>JBALWN010000010.1:0-75102 GCA_036960845.1 Halopseudomonas aestusnigri
AGATTTATGATTGAATTTGATGACTTGGAAGATATGATCAACTGATCAGAACTTACACAGATTCATTTACAGGCTCTTAAAAAAAAGCTCCGCTTTTTCATAAGGAATGTTACGCTCTTCACGTTCGACTTCAACTCCAGACCAATAGCCTTCTACAAAACCATTACCTATTTCAACAATCCCAAGTCCATCCAAAGAATCTTTTGAAATAATTCTAAAAGTAACGAATGTTTCATAACATCTATCTGACATATTTTATTTTCCATTTAAAAAAAAGAATAATGATAATTTAAGTAGAGTTCTCGATTATCCTTTGGGGGTGACCTCCCCCCGTAATAAGGAGAAACAAATTCCTTGTTTTTTATTCTCTTGATCATAATTGAGCCCTTTAATTAATCCAATAGTCACAACCAATCCGGCTGTAAGAATTAGATAGGGCTGTTTTAGAAAATAATTTTAATTTTTGAGAAATATATGATTTATTTAAATTTATTGTTTTAATGCGTCTATCTATTTGTTTTTCATAAATATATCAATTCACCTACATACAAAATGAGAAATATGAATTATGAATCCTTTGATTACCTTACACTCCATTTTGTATTTAACCATAAATTTAAATATCTTTTTAAATCACCCCTCAAATAATATTAGAGTTATGTATTTATGTAATACAATGAGAGTGACGTGAATTAGCATTAAAGTTTAGAGGGAGCCCCAATCTTCCCCCTCACAATCTCTAATATCAATTCAGAAGCGATCTAGTTCTCAAACTCAAATCCTCTTGTTGTAAGGCGTTTGGTAAAAGTATCACCATTTCTTAGTGTGATTGTTGCTGTTAGCCTTTTAACAGATACTGTTGCACCTTCCGCCTCCACTTCATGGCATCTCCTCTTTTTTCGGGTGCCAGTCCACTCGAGCCACTTCACCTTACAATTTTTGTGAATAACCGGACCAAGCTTTTCTCTATTTTTGTATTCTGTAAGAACAGTTTTACCTTCTTCAGATAAGAAAAATTCCTTGGCCTCCTTCAAATCATAATAATCTGTTGTATTGTACCACCCCGAAGTATGATGATATTCAGCAGAATACACATGCTCTTTAATGAGCACTGTAGGTACGCCGATAAATTTAGAGATGTAAGATGCTGGAAAGAGAACATCTGCTTCTGCCTCAACTGCGTTGTTAGATTTCATTTGTACATAATTATAACCGGCCATAAAAAATGCTCCTATTTTGTTTTCAATTTTCACCCCGTAAGGTTGTTAGAAATACATAGGATGTTTTTTTAAAAAATTTAAAGGATGGGCCATCACATCTAAAAGGTTCGTTTAATGTCCCCTTTTATACCTACTGTATTATTCCTGGCATTTTCTTCAGTAACTGTTTGTTTACTGCTTGTTGAGCAAAAACCTGATCTGCATTTTTTCGATATGTTCTTGATGAGTTTGAATTAATATGCGCAAGTGTTTCTGGAATTAGCCAAAAACTATCTTCTGGCATATTTTCTGCAATCCAGGAAGCGTTTGAATCCCGAAACAAATGTGGGCAAACATCCACACCAAGATGCACTTTTGTTGTTCTTTTAATAACCTGACGCGCTTGTTCAATGGACAAAGCGCTGCCCCCTTCACGGGTGAGCCATAATTTTTTAGTCTCATGATTACCAGCCAGAACATTCCTATATAATCCAATATAGGTTTCCATGGGACGTATTACTCCCTTGGGTATTGAGACTTCATAGGAATGTCGGTTTTTCATGGATTGACAAGGCCAGCTGATCTTCTGCTTATTAATATTAACAATACCACAATCAATAATTTCTTCTCCAAATTCTAGTTCAATGAGGTTTGAGATACGTACCGGCCTCAAAGCCAATAAAGCAATCAATAACCCATTTCTATAATCGACGGCTGCTGGAGTACCTATTTTAAGTTTTGAAGCTCTTTTACAAAGATCCATACCTAACCGGAACAAATCTTGGGGAGGTACAATTCGCGAAACCTTTGATTTTTCTGATTTTTGGAGATTTTCGAGCACCATGGCTTGATGTAACAACCAATTCAGAGGATCCTCCTGATCATCAATTTCAAAATTCTCTTGTCTAAAAGGATCCTTTAAAGATATTTCTTCCTCCTCTTCCCAATTTTCAGAAAAACCATAATCAGTTTCATCGATGGCCTCTTCCATCCACTCCGAAGTAAAACCATCAGAAACCTCAAGGTTTTCTAGACTTCTAAATGCCCTTAAAGTTCGCCAAAGTCGAAAAACCAGATTTGTGCGATAAACAGATGAAATCTTTTTATCGCTGACAATTGTATCTTGAATATACATTTGAAGAAATTCAATCTGAATACCGTCGTGATTTATAAGAGCACTCTCTCTGAATTTTATAAATCGACCGTAGGCATTTTGCAGTGCTTTGAGGTACCCAGGAGCAAGATCACCAAATAATCTCCCCCGAACAGGAACCAATAGAAGTGCTTGATCCCATTTTTCACGATCGACTAGAGGCCATATTTTAAATGGGACAGAATGTGTGGATTTATACACTCTCGTTGAAGTTTGTTTTAGGCCCTTGGGTTTTTCGATTTCCTGCCGTAAATCTGCGATCATTTTGTTGAAAAAGTCCCAGTTTTCTCCCGGCATTAAAATATACAATCCATCACGCAGAGCTCTTATTTTTTTATACTTGGTGGTTAAAACTAAAGTTGAGCTTGTAAAAATATCCTCTGCACGTTCGATCGCACCTTCCACTGAAGGAATAATTGTTTCTTCTACAAAAAGATGGCTAAGCTCCTGACGAGCACGAAATTCGGTACTAAAAGCAAGCCCTCCGGCTCCATAAAGCCACGATTTTTTGGCCCAACGAGGCCAGTATTCCATTTTCATACCACCAATCCTGGGATAATTTTAGCCATTTCAATATCCTTGCGGATCATCGCCTTTTCTCCAGGTCCATCGTGATAGGCCAAACGAGCCGTCATTTCTGAAGAATGACAGAGTGTCTCTGTAACTAACGAAATGTTTCGCTCATCTTCTTTGATAAGGAGCGTCGCCATAAGGTGTCGAAAGAGATGCATATTCATTTTGACACCAACATGGCGTTTTATCGCACGAGTTACCCTGTTAGAAAAATTGCTAGGATCTACTGGTGCTCGACAGCCTTGACCAGGGAAAACCCAATCTGTAGAGATACCTCTGGCTATAATTGGCAAATAAAATTTCAGGTAGAGTTTTAAATATCTACTCGCCTCTGACTTAAGCGTGAGAACAACAGGTGCCCCAGTTTTACGAGTAAAAAACTCGAATTTAGATACATACCCATTTGATAGAGGCTTTTCGCTAAAATCATCTCTCAAATGCAGAGAGACAAGGTCTTCTCGACGTAACGGCCGGATAAAAAGCAACATCACAGCAATAGCTTCCTGAAAACGATATGCCATAGTTAATGTTACCTCTCCTCCTCGTTTCTTTCTTTCAACTTCTAAATTATCGAAAGTCATGCGAGGAAAATTTCCGAGCTCTTCAAGTACACCTTTTTTGTTAAATTGAGCTAAGCGTTCTTTGTTTTTTGCGGTGAGCCCTTTTGTTTTCATCCGCCTCTCAATTTTCCTCCCATTAATAACAACCGAGATTGTCCGGGCAGATTCAACTACTTGATCCATAACAGCACAAGCGGTGGCATTTGGCGCATAAAGATCTAAAGCAATTGTACGGAGGGTCCGTAGCCGATTGAAGCTCGATGATGTTTTCATTAGTCCGTTTACGATTACCTGCTCGGATTTAAATTTTTGAACAAAATCGTTGTTTTCCTTTTCTTCAAGACACTTAGCGATAATCTGAATCTTAGCTGGATGAACAACATCGCTGATACTTGTAATATCTTGAATAGCTATCCCGCTAGCTATGAGATGAGATGCACCTTCTCGCAAAAATCGAATTTTATTTTTTTCAATCGAACGCACACCCAAAGCTCGTTTACGATTACGAATGTTTTTGTTGGTGATATATTTTCCTGGATTTGAAAGAATATCTCGGTATTTCTCAACTTCCCCTTGAAAACTCTTCGGAAAATCCGAAAGTGATTTGATAAAAACATCCCTCTGAGGGAGGGCTAATTTTATTCCCATAAAACCATCAACATTGGAAATAGCCCAATTCCAAGCCTGAATGTGGGCACGGGCTCTAGTTTCTGGAGATTTATCCAAAGTGTTGTTTTTTAGAAAAGCGACATAAAGGGGGTAAAAATTTTCTTGTAAACCCTTTGGGAGAATACCCAATGCATTTGCACCCTTAGCAAAACCATTTATATTAATCCGCCGATACTTATATTCTTTGCTATCTACCAACCCTAATAGCTCTGACCACTCATTAGGAAGATCCTTAGCACAATTGTAATTTTTACCTTCAACCGTAACCTCTCTAAGGGCCCGGCGGATATTACTTTTAAAAGTACTAAAAGATGATGGCTTTAATCCTGCATCAACAGGTGACATCTGTTCCAAACGGTCAATAATAATTCTGGGAACAGCTTGAACATATTGAGGGTTACCATCTGCACGAAATATTTTCGTGAGCTTAACTAGTGCAGATTTCATCGCTGCGTTTGAATTTTTAGATAACTCCTTGTTAGGAGTTTCATCTAGTTTATTAATATAATCTTGTAATGAAATTGCCATAATAAATTTCCTTTAAAAACTTGCTATAAAAAATACATAGGTCTTTAAATTGTCACTCAGTCGATTTTTTTTTAATTGCTTGAGACCAAGCTGATCGTTGATAGGTGTTAACTCTGTGAACATGCCCACCGGGCCGTTCCGTCTGTAGATAGCCCAACTTAATGTGCGTATAGAGGGTACGAACTGTGAGACCTTCTTCTTTGGCCAGTTGTTGGAGTGATATTTTTTTCATCTTTATTTCTTTCCGTTTGTAATAGGTAGAAATAAAGTTGAGCCAAAATTGAAATAATCCAGCTTTCAAATGAAAATATATTATTTTATTTATGCTTGTTTATTTCATAATTTGGCATACAGGTGAACCAAATGGGTACTGTTATTACAGTACCCCGAAGGAAGTTTTTGTTTGTTTTAAAGCCCTAACCGCTTTATTGCCCCAACCCCCGAGGGCCAATTTTACACATATCTTATCCATTAACTTCAGCTTCCAAATAAATACGAACTCTTTTCAAATTCAATATCATTATCTCCAAGGCTATTTTACCTTTAAAGACAGTATTTGGTCGGCGGATCCATAGGTAACCACGCTCGGGATCGTCAAATAGAGTTCTCAGGGCTTTGTGAATTCGCAATAGCTCATCAACTTTATTTCCTAACTCAGAATTTAGATTTTCGAATTCACCTAAATGAAACTCATAATATCGCTCTAAAGGTAGATCTAGGAGATTTGCAGCTTCTTGTTCTGTTAATTCCCACTTGCCAAATAAATTCAAAATCATCTTTTGTTTTTCAAGCATCGACAATTCCTTAAAATAACATTCTATATTATTAGGTGTTCACTCCCCCAGCCTCATAAAGCTGAGGAAGTGACATAAAGTGAAGAGTATCACCGACAAATTTCCAAACAATCGTTCAGGATTTTTTGAACGATTGCAGGGGCAGCTTGAGTAATATTATCAGCAAATATTACATCGCCGCCTTCATTAGCCACAATTTATCGATAAGAGTGTAAAGTTCCGCCATCGTCGTGCTCGATAACAAATTGGTGGTAACTTTTATAGTGCGGCTCTTCTGCACTATCTGTATCTGGGTAGGCATAAATGTTTATTTTTAACATTTCACACCTCCAAGACAGTAATAATCATAATAAGATGTAAGAGGTGATGTTCCAAATACATCAGTGATGGACATTGTTTTAAGAACCTTAGCTCCGCCAACATTTCCATTCAGGTCGTATTCGATTGAGATTTTAAGCATGATTGCTATCTCCTTTCTACACCAAAGGAGAAAGGAGATAGCAATCATGCTGTTTCAGGTAATCACTTCTAAAAATGTAACCTCCGGTTATTATATCTCTTCTATATTGCCCTTATTTTTTACGTAAGCATCCGGTCTCGCCCGCCTATATCTGAAGATTATAAAGTGCCAAAGTGTCCTACCAGGGATTAAAAACTTAGAGACTTGCCTTTCTAGTTAGACGAAAAACTCCTCTATTCACATACTATTAAATCAGGAAACAAGGGTTACTTTCATAATGAGAGATCCCCCAAAAACTGAAAAATAATTTTGGGGGAAATATCAATTAATCTGAATAACTATCGTCAATTTTTACGCCATTAAGGCCATGGTTATCCGGTGAGACTATCCAGCCATCACGCCAACAATTGAGACACTCGGAAATCAATTCAAAGGTATTTCCGTTGTAGGAATCAATCAATTTTCCTCTAAAAAAAAGTTCGCCTTTCTCATCAAACAGTCGATATTCATAATCTGAGCTAATACGGCCAAAGGCTTTTCCTAAATTTCCAATTTGGATTTTGCCGACTTGTTTTCTTTTGTCCATATTCCCGAAGGAGAAGACATCAATTTTTACTTCAATCATAAAATTTCCTACTCGAATATACAGATTATTTACAAGAAACAAACTCAAGAAATTCAGCTTTCAAAGTCTCATGAATTAGTAGTAGTTCAAAATTAGTATCTACGAGATCTTCTGGTCTGAGCTCGATTTGATGGTAGGAAAAACCCAAGAAAAATTCTTTTGAATTCTTGCAAAACCTTACTTCGATGAGGAAGTTAATTTTCAGAAGTTTTATGATAACTTCTAAATACGAAAACTCTTCGTCGGGATGAATACCATTTTCTAATTGATTTAAGGACTGGTGCAAAAGTTGAGAAATTTTTGCATCGAAGCTACTACAAATCTTCTCGTGATCTGATTTAACCTCGCTTTGAAATAATTTGATCTCTTGATCCTTATCGAAATCGAATTTTTCATAAAGGTAATCGAGCACAGGAAGTGTCATTTGAGCTACCAATATTTTCGACATTTTAATACCTATTTCAGTTTCAAGTATTTTGAAAATAGGATCGAAAAAATCGGATCCGCACATTTTTTATAAAAATAATAAACATAATAAAACTGCCTTGTTTAGTAAGCGTCCGGTCTCCCCCGCCTATATCTTAAGATTATAAAATGCCAAAGTGTCCACTAGCTTATCCTAGTGGACACGATCTCATGACTAAGAAATTCCGGACGCGCCGCGTCTTTAGCTATGACTTCAAGAAACAGGTTGTTTGCCGAGGCACTTCAATCAAAAACTTCCTGGTCACGGGTTGCTCGCCAGTATGACTTAATATTCAGTGATGGTAGCTGGGGGGATCGGACGGTTACTTCGAACCGACACTTACATTGAAATTAACTAATACTCTGAGTGGAAGATACTCCCCCTAAAGGAGTATTTCTAAATGTCCACTTATTTTGTATAATTGGTCGCCAGATCCTGTTTCACCTTAGCTAAAAATAGACCTAATTCGAATGTTTTTCTGAGTAACAAGCAAGGTAAGAATTATCACCTGCGCAACGAGTTGAAACCGCGCAAAGCAAATATTAAGATGGAAATCTATTGTGAACAAAGATCAGGCGGAAACGCTAATTCGAGAACATTTATCAAAGGACGAAAAATTAGTAGATTTTTTTATGGCTTATTCTACACCCACATTTTCATTTTGGTGGTACTTACTCATAGGGCCATTGGCTTATACCGGCACTCGCCAATACTTTGTAGGCGTAACAGATAAGGGCATTCATTTCCATAAACTTGGTCTCATGGGGAAACCGCAACAACGCTACTATTTTACCTTTGAAGAAGTTGTCAGTATAAAGATTCGGAGCTTTTTTTTATCATACGACCTGGTTTTTTTATTTTTTAATAAGAGACAATTGAAATTATGTTTTTACAAAATAGGTGTACATAAAAAACCCGCCAAACTTACCCTGGAAATTCTTGATTATATTAAACAAAAAATAACACCGTAATGTGGTTTTTTCTGCTTGTCATAACTCCCTATTATGCCGGTCTTATTGCCTGACGACCTGCACCAGACAGTCTTAAATCACAGCCAATCAAATATATTGAGAACGTCTCCAAGATAAAAATGACATTGTTGGTGGGCATTGTTTTGTGTGTAGTACACCTACTGGTAACACAATTTTCTTTTGGGGATACGGAATATTGTTGGATCGCGATCCTGGGTACTACAAACGTAAATATTATTGAATGGGTGTGGTTCCTCACAATTATCACCAGTACATTTGTACATTTTGATATGCTTCACCTGCTTACAAATTTAACTGGTGTTGGATTATTTTGTTCAAAATTATCAACCAAAATACCAAGTAATTCAAGATTGTCATGTTCAAGTGTACCAGCTTCCGCTTCCCAAAGTAGTTCTATCATTTCAAGAGCTGCTTTATGCTCGAGATCAGTATGAGTTGGTTTTATTCCCATTTGGTCTTTGTAACAAAGTATAGAAGACATGTGCTGTCTGAACTAGCGGTTCTCGATTTAAAGTGTATTTGGACTTTGAAGCAGAATTAATAGAGTGCGATGGAGAAGACGTTCACCTTGTTTATTCATAAATCAGCTCAATACCCCATGATGTTTTAACAGGTGATTGGAGTTAATTTTATGAATAAAGATGAATTTTAAAGACTGTAGACGTGTAAAAAATGCATGGATATAAGAGCGTAAGAACTGTGGAGTGAAAATGCATATAAGGTCAAATAAAAGCGACAAAATTGGATCGTCAATGGAGGATACTTTTTTCCGAAAATTCAAAGTTATAGGTATTCGCTTGGTCCATTCGAGTACCTATAAAAGATGTACAACTACATGAATATTCCGGGTTAAAATAGATACAACTCGATCAAAGGAAGTTTCTAAATTTTGATAATTACCTCAAATTTGACCGACTAAATATCACTTATAAACAGAATGTCATCGCCAAATTTTCATTACTCTGTAACCAAAACTCTTATCCAACTTTTCTAAATAACCTTGAATATAGGTATTCATATTCAAGGTTATTGTCGTTAGACACAATTTTAGCCAAACCTCAAAATGTCCGTAATAAAAAAAATATATCGAAAATAGGGTAAATTAATTTATATTTTAAAATAATTATTTAAAAACCAAAAAAATCTCATATTTATTTTTTTACCCACCTATTTACATCCCAAGAGAAATTATTTTGGGAGTTACTAAATTATGAATTCATTTTTTAAAATTGTTTCAAATTATCCACGACAATTAATCGTTCATCCAAACAGACCGTTCATCGGTGTTCCTGTTGCTCTTAGCAAAGAGGAAACAATATCGGCTTATTCGTTCGTATATAAAATTACACAAAATACGATTATTCCAAATAAATCATTAGACCAAATTGTTTTCCTTCTTAGGCATGCAAACAACCTGCAAAGGGAGGCTTGGAATATAGATGAATATTAAAGCTACCCCATATCATGATGACACTGAATATGACATCCATGAAGCTGCTGCTTTATTGAGAATGTCCACTCGGTGGCTCCAAGACAAACTCCTAAATGATCGCAGGCGGCCACCAGTAGAGCGCCGATTGCAACATCACTATTTTATAGGGCGGTCTAAACGATGGGACGCAATAGGATTTCGAAATCTAAAGATCAACATAATCGAACAAAGCGGGGCCTCTCGGTTGTCGAGAGAGGAGACTGGCTTCATATACAAGGGACCATTACCGTCCGTGGGGAAAGCATCCGCTACAGAAAGAGTACAGGGCTTAATTCAAAAGCGCCTGAAAACTGGGATCGCGCAGAAGAGATCCTAAGAAAAGTAGAAAGCGAAATCCAAGATCAAGTTATCCACGGCGTAAAGCCTACCCCCCTCTTCGCTGAATTGGTGGAACAGTATTTACTTAATAGAGATCCTGGTCCTACAGACCTGCGTAGCTTGGAGGAACTACTAAAGAAGTTTGGAAATATGCGAGTTTCAAAAATAAGAAAAGCACAAATAGATCAGTTTTACAGAGAACGTTTTTCCGCTCACTCACCAACGACAATCAGGAGACATCAACGCTCATTAAGCGCAGTGTTCAACTTTGCTGTTGAAGATGAATTAATTGATCATGTTCCTTTTTTCTCAAAACCTAAAATTAAGAAGAAAAAAGGGCGCAATATGAACAAGAAGTTCTTAATCGGTGAAGCCGAATTAATTATTGATTGTGCACAACCTCACCTCAAACCAATCCTAGCCGTATTACTTTCAACTGGCGCAAGGGTGGGGATGACACTCAAGTTATTAAAAGAACACTTCATTCTTGTTCGAACAAGAGGACGTGTTAGTTTTCTAGACAGTAAGAATGGAAATGCTTACCGACGGCCACTTCACGATTATACAATACAAATTTTGAAGGAATGGCTCAAAATAAGAAACGACACTCGTCCTGAAATGTTCCTTACGCCAAAGAACCAACCTTTTGTTATTCCCAAAGGTCGAGGCGGCCAAATTAAGGGCTCTTATAACAAGGCCAGAGATAAAGCAGTGAGGATATTAACTCAACAAGGATCTCTAGATCGTGCCAGAGTTATAGCGAAGTCAACTCCCCATTGGTTCCGGCACAATATTGCAAACACACTCAGGCAAGATAAAAAAGCCGACGTTAAAACAATTATGGAAGCTGGAATGTGGGAGTCTGAAAAGGTACTCCTCGACAATTATTTCGGAGACACTCACGAGCAAACTGACGCAGTCGTCAAGTCTATACCTATTGGCACAAAACTGACACAAAATGACATTGAACAATCATAATTAATTAATATTCACAGTAAGTTACGTGGTGTTTTTAACACCCTTAGCAGGGGAGCGCCTTCAGCCACTCGGCCAACTCTCCACATTCCGTGAACAAGCGAATTTCTAAGGTTTTACATCAAGACTGTAAAGTGAAAAATATCATTTAAATTCACTTTCTTAGAAACAAGGCAGGAACAGGCGGTTTTTAATAATATTTTTAATCAAGTGTTGGCTCATTTTGCTCAAACCGTAGATAAATTTCCGACATTCCGATTCTAGAAATACCAATGATATATCAAACAAATTAAGTACTCTTAGGTAGTGCCCCTAAAAGGCTCATTGTTTCTTCCATAATATCACTTTGGATACCTTCAATCGTATCTTTATGATTAAAAAGTATACGGCAGGGGAAATATGACGCATCCCAAAAAATTTTACTTCGTGGTAATCTGTACTTAACAGAGACATATTTGCTTATAAAATACTTTAAAGATCATCATAATATGTATCCAACCAAAAATATCGCCGAGTATTGCAGAAACAATATATTGATATTGCCTAATACTCTTCATGAAATGAAAGATGCGACATGCATAATAGAGCACGGTACTTCAGCTATATTTTATAAAGACTTGGATCAGGATCTTGTAGATGTTGAGTTCTATTGTAATAGCCCTTGTTTTATTTATGTAAAAAACGGTCGCGAAAAAGTCACCTCATCAGATGACACTATTGTTGAAATGTCTGAGGGCACAGCAACATTCCTCCCCCAAGGGACAAACCTTCACTCTGATTACGTGAAAAGCTATAATAGCCTTCAGGCTTTTTTATTATTCTTCGACGATGGTATTATAAGAGAATTCCTCAGCACCCAACCAATAACAGAGCAAAACAACAAAAACAAACCATCCGATATACATCAATTTAAATGTCATAATGCCTTAACAGGGTACTTTGATAGCATATCAAATCTAAATCGTAACAAACTGTTTACCCAGCAGTTATTGCGGCTGAAATTATTAGAATTTTTGCAAATCCTAGCCTTAACCAACAACCCCATTTTCTTAACGACATTGCTGTCTAAAACAAAATCTAGGTCACCTAAGAGAAATATCAAACGCCTGATTGATAAACCAGAAATGCTCCGCCTTACTGTCACCGATCTTGCCAAACTATCAGGCCGTAGCTTGTCGAGTTTCAACCGTGACTTTAGGAAGGATTTTAATATGCCTCCTCAGAAATGGCTCAAGTCCAAACGATTGGCCTATGCACAAAAGATATTAGTGGAAAAAAATTTATCTGTTACAGAGGCCGCCCTCGAAGTGGGTTATGAAAACATATCTCATTTCATCAAATCATTTAAAGAACAGTTTGGCCTTACGCCTAGAGAACACAAAAACAATACGTATAACGTAATTATTAAATGACTGGAAAACCGTATAAATGGACGTTCATAGGTAGTGGGGCTTAAAAGGAATTCATACAGTTAGGACATCAACTAATTATAGGAGATTGTCCAATGACTGTAAGAGTAACTCTCAATTGCCCATTAAAGCCATCTGGCTTCGTTAAGCTATTACCTTTTTTGCAAGAAAACTTACCTAATGTCAGAGCTTTCGAAGGCAATAAGAGGGTCAGTATATTCTTTGACAAACCGAACAATGAGATGTTGATTGACGAAGATTGGGCTTCTGTTGAACACCATCAAAGTTACATAGAGTTCATTTCTAATAATGGTATTATGGATCAGTTGGCTGCTTTCTTAAGCCTTCCACCTACAATCAAATACTTTGATCTCGTTGATATCTAAAATATCTACGACGAAACCCTATACGACCAAAGCCATTAGGCCCTGCCTCGAACTCAGTACCTAATGGTTTTTTCTTTAACAATATAAGTTCTTTTTTCTACATATCTAAAATAAGGCCGTGTTAATCAATTGATTTACTGTACAAAAGATATGTATTTTTTATTTTGAAACTCAATGTAAATCAAACTTTCTGCAACATAAACTTTAACATTACAAAGCTTCTTACATTTACGAGGAAACCTACAGCAATGAACATTAACCCTCTTACCGCTGTTGATTTAGTAGGATTTGGGGGATTTTTGGCAGCGTGGATTCTTTACACTGGATTTGCGGATCATAGTCGATGGTCCGATCAGAGTTTAACCCAGAGAATGAACCAATACAGAGAGCGCTGGATGAGAGAAATGGTATCGCGTGACATGCGCATGATTGATACCACGATCCTTGGCAATCTTATGACCGGAATTGCATTTTTTGCATCCACAGCCATGCTTATATTGGGTGGAATCATCGCCCTCCTTAGTAATGGAACGACCGTTTCTCAATCTATCAAACACTTGCCTTATGCGATAGACAGTAGCCCTGCCCTTTGGGAGTTTAAGGTACTCGTGCTCGCATTGATTTTTGTTTATGCATTCTTCAAATTTGCCTGGGCTTTTCGTCTAACCAACTATTGCAACATTATGGTTGGATCTGCACCCGTTAAAGAAGCCAATAAAAACGAATTGGAGGAACATGCCAAACGCGCATCAAAACTAAGCTGTCGTGCCGGACATCATTTCAACCGTGGCCTTCGTGCATTCTTCTTTGGCTCAGCAGCCCTCGCCTGGCTCTTCCACCCACTCGCCATGCTTTTTGCTTCTCTCGTCGTCGTTTTTGTTCTTTATCGTAGAGAATTTAGCTCCACAGCATTGTTGGTGCTGCAGGACTGAGCGGAGCTAAAATAATTGTTAAATTAACACAACGACTTAAAACCCCAAAATTTCGGTGCATAGAAACATCAATTAATTGTTCTAAATGTCGAGTTTTGAAATATCTCTCCTTTTATAAAGTTAAACCAAATTAATGAAGCTATTCTTCTTGCGGACACTTGGATAGCAGAACATTCTCAATAAACAGGTGTTATGAACACCATGCTCTTCCCCCCCCTAACCTCACGGCAAGATATGCAGCCCAACGCTTAAACCAAGTCATACGGTCTTGTTTTGCAAGTATCCTCAATATAGCATCCGCCACTGCACGAGAGCCTTCCCTACTTGAATAGAGTAAATCGTGCAGAGTAGCCGCCCTGAAAAACCTCGCATCAGCTCTTGGAATGAACCACCAAAGTAGCCATGGAACAGATGCGCCATCGTAGTTAAAACCAGCAGGCACATCGATTTTCATATTTCGTGGGCCAGTGACTTCATGCCGGCAAGCTGTCGTGAACGGATTTTCAGGATCTTCAGGCGATATCCAAACTAATATCCCACCTTTGGGACGAGATGCTTTAATTTGATGAATATTGTATTTGGGGTGAAATTCGTATCGATCAGCCATTATTATGCCCCGCCGCTTCCCATGCTATCCAAGCTTCATCCAATTTTGCTGTAATTACAGGCCATTCTGTACGGATTTCATCTGGCGTTTTATCACCATTTTGAACTTCTCGAATTGACTTAAAGGTAAACGTACCGATTTCAATTAGGGCGTTTACGGTTGCGATTGTTACCGGATTCATGCCTTTACACCTTTCTTTACGGTTAGAAGAACATAAGCTGTTTCCTGCAAAGTTGTGAGGGCTGAAGCGTAATCAGTCACCTCACCAGAGCAAATTTTAATCGTGGAAGGCATAAGACCAGATACCGTCTTGATCGTTTCATCTGATAATTGCCCTGCTGCTCGGTATCCTGACAAAACATGAACAGTTGAGATAATACCCTCGCAAGTAATTTGAACCTGTTGTTCTGTTGACAATCGATTGCCTGCTGTCGTCGTGCAGGCAGACATAAAAAAGGCCGCCATCAAGGCAGCTGTTAAAAATATATATCTCAAGGTTCTCATTTTAAGCTCCTTTAAAAACCTGGTGCATTGTGCCTTTTTGGCCAAAACGTTTTTAGATGTGTTTGAAAGTAAATACGCGCCAATCCATTAACACGACAGTCGTATACGATGAGCTCTCACTAGATTTAATTCCACTAGGTACACAGGATTGATTTATTTGTGAAAAACATAAAATAAATCAATAAGAAGATAAGGAAAATTCAAAAGTTAATCTCTTTCACCTTGATCTAACTCATTACAATTAAATTCGTTAATTATTCGGCGGAAAGCCCCTCATCACCGATGATCTCGTGTAATAAGGTTAAGCATTCAATATCCCCATGCCACACAATTCATACGATCTAAATAAGGATGATCATCATCCAAGTGTAAGAACGAACCGCTAATACCTACACCTTTAAAGCCCCAATCTTCAGCAACACCTAACATCGCAGCAAGTTGCCGAGCAGATGAATATTCGATATCCGCAGCGTGACCAATAGAATGAGCACCACCCCGTAATTTTTTCTTTTCTTCTGGATGATTTTCACAACGAAATCCGCTAGTAATCTTCATTGGACCTACATAGTTACGCATTTTCTGTAATCGCAACATAAAGGCCGGATCCATCTCTGCACGATGGCAACCACACTTACATTCAAACTCAGCGCGTTCAAAATTGGGATAATTCGACCAGTTAAGATTCATATTAGCTTCCTCCGAAACCAAGCGGTTACAATCGAAGCATCTGAACCCGTAGACCCAACAAGAGTTCGAAAATTCACAACATCTCCAGCAAAAAATGAAACGGGATCAGTATCAAATACAGAGTGAGCTTTAGTATCGTTGATAATTGAAACACTTTTATTGGTACTCACCGTGTTTTTTATCACTTCAACTTCGACACTCGTTATGCCTTTGATACTAAGGCCTATCCCAATGAGATCACAATCAAAAGCCAATACAACCCCCATACCACTTGAGGTGTTGCCTCCATTACCAAAAGCCCATTCATAGGTATTATCAGCTATATCAGCATTTTCTTCTGCCCAAATAGGAAAATAGCAATAAGTAGCAGGCTTTTTTAAAAGGGATGCATAGTTACCATCAAAGGCAGTAATTATATCTTGTTTTGCATTTAAGTTTGCTAACAATCCTGGAACATCGGAAATACCAGATACACTTCCACCACCCTCGCCATTCGTTTGACTGCCGTGCGTCACCTTTATCATTGGCTTACCCTTCGATAACAACAAGAAGTGTTTTGTCACTCCCCGCTGCCCGTGCCCAAATGGGCGAAGTAGTCGAATTTAAAGTCAAACTTTCGCCTGATTTATTCAGTAAAATCGAATCAGGTGTATCTGGTATTGGCTGCATATCCCCATAATGAAGTTTTGCTCCCCAATCAGATTGGACGATAATAGAAACTGGTGGGCCATTTTGAGTGATTTGCGGCCAGACAGAACCTAATTCATAAGAGGTTGTCGTTCCCATCCTAATCTCCCTTTCTTAATTAGGTATTCTCTTTTTCGTGTTTAAGAAATCTTGCCTTGCTTTAGCAATCCTATAGGCCAAAAGAGCGAGACCTCCAATACCGACCATTACCGCCACACCAGTATTAAAATAATGCAACCAAAGAGGTGTCGAAACCGCCGTTACCCCAATAACTTTGTCCAATCCATCCCCTCGTACTAAACTCTCAAACATGAT
The DNA here is from genome assembly GCA_036960845.1 of Halopseudomonas aestusnigri. Lineage (GTDB taxonomy): Bacteria > Pseudomonadota > Alphaproteobacteria > Kiloniellales > Kiloniellaceae > Kiloniella. The sequence continues at coordinate 16,332 of JBALWN010000010.1, forward strand.
ACTGATTGGCTGCCTCAGCCCATCCGGCTTCTAGATCAAGAGCGCAAATTTTTTCTATGGAGTTTGTTTCCTGGGATTTTATCTTCTCTTCCAACTCTCTATATCGTTCCCAACAAACAATCTGTTGTTGCCCCTTTACCTCAATCATGGTTGTAATTTCTTCTGATTTCAGAGGGGCTGTCCAGAGGTTATCAGAAGTGCGCCAAGGAACCATTGTCTGGGATAATTCTGCACCACGAGACTTAACGACATCAAGTAAGTGACGGATCCGTTCCATCTTGGACATATCAGCATCAGACCCTTGTATTGAGTACAGTTTACCATCTTTAGACCAGGTAAAATCTCCGTTTAAGATCTCATCTCGCCTTCTTTTGATTTCTTGCAATGTCTGTTGTTTGGCAATATTTAAAGGTAAATCTATGGCCTTTTGTTGAATTATCCATTCATTTTCGACAATCGATCCTTTACCCTCTATTCGTGTTTGATATTTCCCAGGAACGGTTTTTTCAACACGCACTTTACGTAAACATTGTCCGTCACGGAGAAAACAAGGTAAATTTTGAGGAGCATTCAAATTCCCCTTTAATCCACATTTTTCAGCCAAACCCGGCGTCCAAACATTGACTGGAGAAACAGCTGAACCGTCTTTTTCAATTACAAATTTCATGTTTCTTCCTTAGTTCCCTAGTAGGCCGGGGAGATTGCCGCCACCTGCACTGTCTGCGAATGCAACTACAAGATAACGTCCACCATTTGCATTAAAAGCACCCCCAGAAGACCGACAAGTAATTCCCCTAGAAGTAATATCTAAGCGATCCCCACCTGCTGTAGTAACAGCTGCGAAGGTGTCTATATTTAACTCTTCTCTCATCGGGTTTCCGTCACTATCAAGTGACGTATCTAACAGATTCCAAGCTCCTGAACTGTCCATACGCTTAACCCAAACCAACCGAGTTAAGAACCCAGTGTGAACACGCCAACCTTGAGTAGATCCATTACCTGTAATTGTATGGATAGAGCACAATCCCGGCACTGACTTAAATCCCCACCCAAGGTAGTTGATATTCAGAAGATTGGTATATTTGATCGTGCTGGTAGCTAACTGCATAAGTCTGTTGGTTCTACCCGCTGCTGGGAAAATATTTACAGATCCATCTTGGGGACCATTAGAGTTGAACCCTAAGTAGTAGTCATCCGGCAATCCTTTAAACCACGTTTGCCAACTGTAGGTGCTCGGCTCAAATGCTTTAGATATGAATAACTCCACATCATCAACACCTGTCCCAATAGTAGCCCCAGAAGTTCCAGTACCTTTCCATGTCAGAAGGGTCTGGTATTGAGTGCTGTCAGCAATAACCTTGGTAGGGACTGTACCTTCAGTGTTATCTACTTCTGTACCGTCGTTGCTGAACAACCACGATTGGTAGATCTTACCTTCTTCGTTGACACTGTTACCCGGACCTCCTGTGTAACCATCATCATGAAATGCAGTTAGACCATTAGCATCCGTAGCTAAAGCACCCGTGGAATTAGGTATAAGCTCTTTTGTAGGACCCATTGTCGATAAAGTAGACCAGAGCTTAAAGTTATACCCTCCATTCACGACCTTGGACATTATGACGCCATTGGTCATATTTACCGAACTGCGGAGCCTACGCGCTGCTGTACCATCACCGATGTACCTAATGATATCAAATTTATCTTGCCCGTGATATTTTGGGGTAGGCTTGTTGAATGACTTAAGTTCAACAAATCCTGCGGGTGGTGTTGCCTGAAATGGAACTTGCCCACAGTTGAACGTCATAACACCGCTGTTGTATATGCTTACAGCGAAGAACAATCCAGAAGGTATCCCCGTTACGGTTGGGTTTGCGCCCGTTGCTGGGTTACCTGAATTATACCAAGTGATAACTCCACCTGAAATAATGCCGTACCAAAGATTCCCTTCTTTGTACGCCATGCACGACCATTCGTTATCTGTCAGAGGCGTAGCCGAAATACCATTAGCCTGCTGTCGAGTTACTAGTCCGGTTAAACCAGCAAGCCGAACGTCATCCAAGCTCGTTAAGTTCCCGAACAATGACGCCGCAGTAGCGCCACCGGGAAGAGAGTAGCCGGGGTCCATGAGGCCGAAGTAGTTATCTTGTCTATTGGTAGTGGAAAGCTCTATATAGCACCCGCTTTCAAAGGTGGGCATTGTTAAAGATGTTGTACTGAAAGTTGCCCCCGTTGACTGGAACGACATACCACCATTTCTTATAATGCCAGTGTTCTGCCGAACAGCACTTAGCGTTGCGTAAGCATCCCCCGGCGTGTCGGTTAGCTGATCATCGGAAGTTATGCCTGTAAGCGTCCAAAGAAGCTTGTTCCCAGCAGTTACCGCACCAAGATTTGAGCTATCCTCAAAGAGTAACTGGCAACCGTTCGGGCCATACTCAAGCTCTTGCTGCATAGCTGTTTGAGCATTAAGTTTCTGATAGGCTACGCCCTGATCTGAGTACGTGAAGGGTGCGAACTCACCAAAATTCCAAGTCATACCTGATGAATACAAAACACCCGCAAAGGCCCACACTTGGCCGGGTTCTAAATCTATACCGCCCGTTCCGTTTACTGGATCACCATACCATCCCACAGGGGAACGTAAGAACAGCTTATTACGGTTAAGGTCTAAGAGAATCCCGAACACATCACCCGCCGTCGGACGGATCAGAGAGGGCTCGGAACTTACCACTGAAACACCACCAGCTGTGTACACGTTCATGTGTGAATTAGTGCCATCATATACACCGTACCAATCGTCTGCCACCTGTACGTTCTGTCCAAACACCCTAGATTTAGGCCCAAAGATACCAAGCATCACTTGTACGGTGTCATCTAGGGTACTTTCAGCGTAGTAAACGCCCTCATTCATCAGGTATTGCGAGTAGTGACCAAAGAAACTTGCGTTACTTCGTGTCGTAATTAGGTTGTTAGGTCCAGAAAGTACAGTTGCCCCAAAGGTTGCCTCGACTAGACCCGTTGGTGCAGCCGGACGTAAAGTGTCAAAATCCAAACTTGCAGGGCCGACGAAGCCTGTTGGCGGGATTTGGTCCCAAGGGTTATCACCGAAATTGAAGAGGCCACCGCCATAACTGTGAACGGATATAAACAGCTTCCAATCAAGTCCTGTAGGTAGCGTCGTACCACCCGTACCCGCAGCAGGATCACCAATCCACTCGTCGTCAGATCCGTACCACCAAAGTCCCGTATCGAAGTCGATAGCCATCTTGGTTACTTCGTTGGCCCTGTGAGCGCCAGCCCATGTTCCGGTTACGCCTGTAACATTCGTTCCTGTGTTGCCGTATACTTGATGGTAATGTCCTGCAGTATCCAGATAGAAACTTATCGTATTAGCATTAGACGCGCCTATTATCGCATTAGAAGCGAACGTATCTAATCTGCCTAAATCACTAGTAAGCCCCCAACTGAGAGAATTAACGTCGCTCGTTAGGTTCTTATGCTCGATGTAAATCTTACCCGAATTCAACACAAAATTGCTCTGTGCGCTCCACCATGATCCAGAGTTTACGTATGCTGATAACTGTCTTTGAGACAAGTAACAGGCTCTATTAGGAGTCGGTAGAAGTTTACACCGTTTAAGGTCTGACTTGGCAGGTTCCTTGAGACCGCCGTAACCCGCTACAGGGTATTTATAATCGGTCTTGCCTGTATTTAAGACCGCACCTGTAGCAAAACTATGCAAATCGAAGTATAGCCGAACAGCCCCGGTTGTAACCGTAATACCACCAGTACCAGCTATAGGGTCATGGCCCGTCATGTAGATACCATTAACAGCACAATACAGGCGTCTGTTTGGCATATCAAAATACACCGACATAACATCACCAGCAGTAGCGTTAGCTAGTTCCCCATGTGTGGTTACAGAGCTTCCGTCATCGTAAGTTTTGTACTGTGCATCCATGTATATGCCAGATTGATTGCCATGCACACCAACGGAGTTACCCGCGAAATTCTCTAGTCCTGTCTTGTTTATAGCCATGATGAAATGGGAGAAATCTGTGTAGTCACTCACCTCAACTTGAAACTTAATCTCTGGAAGAATATCTGTGTGAGCCTGTTTCCAATTAGCCTCAGTATTATATATAAATGTACTCTCATTATTAACATGCAACACGGTGTGATCATAAACTGTAATAGGGTAGAACCGCTCTTGTGTTCCCTCAGTCGTGAATTTCTTAGTGGTAACATTCACCCCATTTCCGTGAGGAACGTTTTGGGTGCGGTAGGTACGGCCTTCTTCTGGTGTCAAGACTTCCCCATCAAGCAACACAACATCTGATACACAAGCTTCTGTAGAGCCTGTGCCATGATTGTACGCGCCAATATCCATAGCTGTGCCAGCGAGGTTTACGGTGGTCTGATGGTTAGCTGTTATAGGCGTATGATTTGAAACAGGAACCTCTTCGCCATTGATGCTAATTTTCATATCTTTGGCTACGCTGTCATACGTGAACATCGCAAAGAACCATTCGGTATCTCTGAATTTTTGTACTGTAGCGAGAGTACCAACTGTGTTGTTAGGAGCGCCTTCAAAACGTAAGGTGTCGTCAGTGTTGAAATAGATGTAGATACCCGTTCCAGCACTGAATACATACTGAAGTGTCCCATGTTGGACCCTCCGTAAGTTCATCATCAATGTCCACTGACGGCGATTACCTGTAATCGTTGGAGTGTAGGTAAGTTTCTTGCCCGCAGACAGGGCAAGGGAGTTAGTTAAATCGTTCTGCCATCCATCATCATCACCGCTATAAAGTGCTCTCATTCTAGCACCTCCAGGGCAACACGGGCGACGCCGTTTACCGTCGACATGTGCATGATGGTAATCACGCCATCGCCAACACCAAACGTGCCTTTGATGTAATCAAAGCTAGAGATATCAAGCGCCCCGGCGGTGGGGTCATTGGTCATCCAGATATCGACTGAGTTATTGTTGGCTTTATCCGCTGTAATCGTCCCGGCGCCGTTGTTAATCATGGAAGTGAGAAAGGTTTTGGTCAGATCAATAACGGGGTTAACCGAAGTATTACCGTAAGAATTCACGTCCGTGGTAAAGCCGGCACTAAGGGCCTTTGATATATCCGATAACAGAACCTTCTCTGTCCCGGACAAACCGGAAAAGGGATGGGTATGTGCCTGGCCGGTATCTGCTGCCAGGGTAATGAGCCCCTGAACGGTACTCAACAGCGTACTGAACCCGACGGAAGACATCACCAGCTTGCCATCAGCGTCGTAATAGGGAACCTCGTTTGGCACCGGGGCCGGGAATTGCAATTCATCCCCGCTATAGGAGACAGGAAGCTTGATCGCCAAACCAATTTGATCTGCTTGTTCCTGGTTTTGAATGGTTAAGAGATCAACGGCCGTTTCAATAACATCCGCAGGCATCCCGTCCGATATGGCAAGGTCTGTCTGCTGCTCCAGTGGCGTCGCACCCAAAATGGTGATGGTTTCCCCGACCAACGGGGCCGTTGAAAAGGTAATTGCCCCTCCGTTGGCTGTCCCGGACCCACTGACGGCAGAGGGAACAACAACGTTCTCAACTCCAGCCAGAGACGTAACCACCACCTTCAGATGACTGTCGGTCAAAAACTTGAAAGGCACGGCAAAAACCGCGGTAGAGCCATCTCCACTATAGGAGGCTCTCCGCGGTGTCGCAGAAATTGTCATATCAGATTTTCCCAATAAAAAAACCTCCGCTAAAAAGCAGAGGTTGAGACCTGTTTATCCAAGAACGATTATAAGTGTTGAGAAGGAGAGCTACAATTCATTAGAAAAAAACTAATGTAAATTCGAACTTTCAAACCAGTCATCCATCAAAAATTCAACTGCTTTACTTTTAGCTTCGCCAGTAACCCCTTTTAAGAATTTCTCACCATCTCTATACATCTTTGATTGTATTTTTTGCCTAATTATATTTTGTTTCTCAAGTGATAGTTTCTTAAAAGTTTGTCTTGAAACGACACCCTTAAATGATTTCATAGCTGCATCAATCGTCGTATTTGCATTTGCAGAGAACACACCATAAGCAAGTGCTTCAGCGGGTTTAAATCCGTTTTTTAGTCCCCTTGCGATACTATCACCGACAACTTTTGATTTTAACCCTTGGTTTACTAATTGCCTAGCCATGGTAGCAGCAATAACATCAGGCATTGCTTTCACCAAAGCACGCTGCATTTTCAGGCCGCCTTTTTTGACCAAGTTACCAATTTTTCCAACCTTTAAAGCGCTCAGCCCTGCAGTACCCAAATATCCTAAAGCACCTTTGACGTCATTTTTTTCCAGAGCAAGTGATGCATTAACCAACCCTTCTCCGATATCAAGAACAGTACCTGCAGGAGTCAATGAAACTATAAATACTGCAGTTTTAGCGACGTTTTCGTTCATTCCTGCATTAATAAAATGTCTTGTAAGTCCCTCTTCCCAGTCAACTTCTTCAAATATACTTCTTTGTAGTCCACCAGCTCTCAATGAATTGTGTTGATGTTCTGGGGTATTATTTATGGCCGCATTATGTGTCGAAGGGTTTGATAGGTAACGTACACCGCCACGATTATGAGCCCAATATCGTTCATTAGTTGCTCTATCTTCGAGAGGTAATGCATCATATCTTTTTTTATCAGTCATCATCAGATGCATCATAGAATTGTACCAGGCATGAGAATCACTTGAATAGCTAGAGTGCCTATCTACTTCGTTAGAGCTTTGATGCAAAAGTGTACCAGCATCTCCTATTGCCAAGATTTCTTCTGTCAACAAATCAGTTTTCACCGTGTCTTCACTTCTACTTTCTTGGTCACTAACATCAGAATCATTTTCGATTTCTTCGGAAAACTCTCCCGCATCACCAACGAAAAAATCACTTCCTGACCCTCCAAAGATTACACCCTCAACCCCAAATTCAACGACCTCACCATCATCGCGCATGGTATTGGCAATCTCTTCGACATCAAAAGGGCCAGCCTGCTTTTTATGAAGCTGTTCATACTCTTCAATGCGCTCATCAAATCTCGTTCTGAAGTCTGCAAAGTTGGCAGTTTCAAGCTCATCGCGTCCATTACGACCTGTGACTTCTTTCCACGTACGCAAAGCCAGTCTGTCACGTAACTTGAAATGTGCGGTTTCGTATGCGTCTGGCTCGGATTGTTGCATGGCCATGACTTGGCCGATTTGTTTTCGGCTTAGATCTTTAAAATAGTGGGACAGATCTAATCGTTGAAATGCTTCAAGATCTGAAACGCGTAACGAATTGATTTCATAAAGAGCCTGAGTTCCTTTTTTGCGGGTAAAGTCATCGCGGGCAGGCCCTCGTTCTATGTGGGTCTCAATGTCACGACGAAGGTTCTCATCCGCATCCAGAGGAATATCTGTAATCTCTGCGTTTTCACCTGTTTCCAGAATGCCGCCCCAAGCCGTATAGCGGTTTGTACGTATTGCTTCTCGCTGTGCACGCGCTCTTTTTCGTTCTTGGCTCTTGAACAAAGATAGCGCTTCATTAGCCAGATCAGAATCAGGGTGAAGAGACATCTCCTGAAACTGTTCTTCGCCAGACAAACCAGCCACCGCCATATCATCAAGAAATCTAACGGCACCTTCTTGTAGCAACCCTTTGGTCGCAAGATCCTGAAAATAGGCTTTATCCACACCGCCAACATAACGATCTATATTGATCCGTGCTCCGGTTGCAGGGTCTATACCGTCCAATAGGGTTTGTAATGCACCGTAATTTCCTTGTTTGGCATGCCCTTGCAATGCAAAAGACAAAAGACTTTTACGTGCCTGCGCGCTTTTTTCTACGGCAGCATCTCGACCTATGCCGGGTGCGAGATCATTAATAGAACTGTCAATAACGACAATTGCATCGGTCAGGGTACTGGGATCAGCCTCAACACCCGAATTATACTTCTCAATATGGCGATCAACGGTCGCGTGAATTTTCTCAGTTAAGGCCTGCTTTTGAAACGCCCCCAAGGCTTCACGATCATACCCAATCTTCTCATCAAGCTTCCGACTGAAAATATTTGCCGTTTCAGAATTATCAAACTCTTGCCGTGCCAAGATTTCACTCTTCTTTTCCGCATAGGCAGTACTAACTTCCTGATTTATTTTATCTGGCGACTTTTCGGTAAACCCAAGTTGATCACGAACGGTTTGATAAATACCCGAAGTAAACTCTGACAATTCCTCATAAACATCAACATCACGCAATTTTTCTTGAAGAAATTTAGACGCATCTGTCAGATCTGCTTTAAATCCTTCAACAAACGTCTCATCTACATTAGTATCAGGCGACGTCTTTTTTTCTGGTGATGTCTCTTTATCTACAGATGCTTCTTCTTCAGGTTGTTTGGGGATCTTCTTTGCTAGCGTTTTAGACAAAGAATTAAGCCCATCCGAAACCGCATCAAAATTTTCATCAGGCAAAGAAAAACCTGCGCTTGATGGCGCCCGGCTATCAGGGATATTTGGCATTTTGAGGTTACCTTGAAAAATCGAGCAGCAAGGCTCAGGACATAAAAATAGGCCCTGCAACCTTGCATGGGCCTTTGATGATCATTTATTTATGAGAACGTCGTTTTTTAAATTTTAAATTAGGCCTAATCGTCAGATACCACGGACTGGTTAACGAACTTGAGGATGTAACAAAGCATTGTGTGCATAGTCATTCAAAAAACTTGGAGAGTTGATCTTTTTCTCAGTATCATCATCGAAATCTTCTGCTTCAACATCGTTACTATTTAGTAATTGCCTTTTCTGTTGAGCGTCTTCTGATATTCGTTTTTGTATATCGACATCATTAGCAAAAATTTCTTCTGGTTCTTTTACAATCAATTCATTCGAAGAATTAATTTCACTTTCTGTATCGTTCTTTTTTAAGAAATTGGGTAATACAGGTGTACTCTGCCCCCCTTGACCTTCATTTAAATGTATATTTTCTTTACTAATATTTTTGCCAGAGTAATCAATTTTTTCTGGGTACGTAGGTATCATGCGAATACCATTATTGTTTTTAACCTTATGGACCCAATTTTTAAGCCGTTCATCAGTAAAGCCCCATACCTCATCAGAAAGGTCTTCGTTTAATCGAGGAAGAATACCAATTCCAATTCCAACAGTGCGAATATGATATCCACCATTCTTCACAACGATAGAACGTTGGACAATACCAGGGTAAAAACTATGGGCACCGGAGGTATAGTTTGTGACAACATTTGGATTGGCTGAAGTTTGTTCAACAAACCCTGGTCCAGCAAAAACAGGACCAAAGGGTGTAGGGTAAACGGCAAGGCCATTCTGGATTGTTTTCAAATCTACTTCTTTTGTTGAAATTCCAAGGTCGACAAGCTCTCCATACTCATGATATTTTTCGTGCCTTGTATTGATATCACTAATATCGTCGTCCCAAAAACTAACTCCTAATAAATTATTCTTGTAGTCACTGGTAAAGAAATTATCTGCATTAATTGAAATGTCCCCGTGTTTTTTTGTTGTGAACGTTGCCGTTCCATCTTTGTTTATTTTCCATTTATCCGGCATTGCATCCTCACAACTAACTATTAAACTTAATTAAAATTACTATCGATAATCATTTCAACATTTTAACTACACAAATTTTCCATAAATCAGTACTATCTTGTATTCTTGCCTTAACGATTATCCCTAAGAGCGAGCAGCAAAGCTCAGGACATAAAAATAGGCCCTGCAACATTGCATGGGCCTATAATCATTTTTATTTATGTGAAATTTTAAATTTTATTCCAACAGGCGTTCACGCTTGCGATAAAACTTATAAAAATGATTAAAAACCGAGGCTGCAATAAAAGATTCAAATATGGAATCAAGAAAACCTTTAGCCCAACTTTCATAACCACATGCTGTTCTGACATTATTGACGATGATATCGCAGTCACGCGTACTAAATCCAAATGTTGAATTGCTTTCACCTGGAAGTAAATGATCAAAAAAACTATAGATATCGTACGAGGCATACAAAATCAGGAAAATCAAAATAAAATACAAATATCTGTCTAAATTAAAAAATTTCAACGCGTAGACCATAGCCAAAAATGGAGGCAGCCCCAGTATCAAAACATATAGATAAAGCATTGAATAACCCACCAACACTGTACCAAAATCATCATAAAAAGACGCTATCATTACTCCAATTACATAAATCGCGAGAACTGCAAGTACGTATGACTTGAGAACATTTGTCCAATTGAGTTCCATAAATGCTCTTATCAATAACATACGCACCTTCCACTTATTGATGTTTTGGAATATTCCCCAACAAATTTCTCAAACGAATACTCATCCTTTATAGTTTACAATACAAATTATATTTCTACCATAAGCATAATTCACATCATCCGTTCAAATAACTAGATCCAGCGTTAAGAAAGCCACCTATTGCCGAATTTCGGCCAGCACGTTTATAGGCCTTTGCCTTTTGATTTCCGGCATAGAGGATATTGTTTACTTCTTCTGTACCAAGTTTCTCAGTCTCTTCAATCAGCAACGCCGGACTGCCTTCAATTTTCAAGCCTGCCGCGGCAAAGTTAGCGCGCTGTTGACCTGCCAGCCTTTGCGTATTTCTTTGACTGACTTTGGCATCAAGCGCGGCCTGACGTCGCGCCAGTTTAGCCTGCTTCTTAGCTCGTTTTTGCTCTGCAAACCCTTTAAAGAATGAACCACCCATTCCCAATGCTGAAGCAGCCGTTAATCCTGTTGCTCCAAGCCCTCCAATTAACCCTAGTGCAGGAGCAGCAACGCCAAGAACCTTGCCGACGCCTTTAAATAATTTTTTGAAAAAACCCATAATTTATCCCTCTGACTGAACTTCTGTAATCAGTGATCTGATTGTGGCTGGTAGGGGCTGTTGGGCCCGGATGAAGATTTGTGCTTTGTCGTCAAAACCGTTTTCAGGATCGATCTCCAGATAACCGGTATAGAGATCCGGTGATTGTCCAAAAGGTGTCGAGCCATCGCGGAAGATATGGCTTTGGGTATCAGACAGGCTATCCCCGGCTTCAATCGTGCCCGTGTTCATGACATCGACGCCCATGGAAACCACACGTTTTTTCTTGCCTCTGCCAGTGCCGTTTTGAAGGGCAACGATGGGCGAGAGAGGTTGCACCACTGATTGATAGGGCAAGCCTGCGGTAATTTTCAATCCGGTGCGATTATTCAGCAGCGATACTGTGCCGTCCCCCGCGACTGTCGTCCTTGGTGAGACCTTGCCGTCGTGCAGAATATCGACCTCTTCTCCGATCAGGTGGTCAAAGCCGTTGATCGTCCCGGCAGCTACGCCGTCATAGGTCCCACCGCAATCGACAAAGAAGGCATCCTTTTTATCATCACCGTCATCAAATACGGCTTCCATAAACTCGATGTGCCGTGCAACAACACCGTTCACCTTACGCTTGACCGACAGCCATAACACTTCACGCTTGGCTTCATAAGTCACAGCAACGGTTTCAACCTCTCCCCAGGGATGCTCATCGGTTGATCCGCCAAGTTTGTGACGATGAAAGGCCACGACTTCCTGCGATTTTTCGTACGTCACACCAATCAACTGACCATCATCGCGCACCATCCAGATAATTGAATCCGGATCGTTCACCATGTCCATATCCTTGATCCCCGTGCCCGTAATGTGCTGGGAAAGAAAGGTCTGGTCCGGGGCAATAAAACTGTCGCGCTCAAAAGAGAAAACAAATTCGTGCAGCCGTTTACGGTTGCGGCTTAAAAACAGGGCGACCTCCCCCTTTTGGATCGGGGGAATTGCGGCCGATCCTTCTGTGGTATGACGGCGGTTAATCACCGAAGTTACCGTCAACGCCTCGTTTGCGCTTGATCCACTGAGCGTACGTGTTGCGCCAGACGTTCCCATCATCAGAGCGCGCCCCTCAACCATCCACTGGATGTGATTGACTTGTCCGGCTTTAATGGTGGCCTTAAATGCATCATCCGCATTGGTACCAAGCGTAAAGTTTTTTTCGTTCGATGTCTTCGATGTCCAGATGGTTTGCGGTTGATCCGGGGGTGATGCAAAAATAGCCCTCTGCTGATAAAACGAGCAACGTCTTGGATAGTTTCCTGCCTTCCACTCCGCAGGTTTTCCCGTAAACGCAATATCCGCTATCGTCCAATTATCGTGATCTACACGCTTTAATTCTTTTGGTGGATGGTCCTTGTGCACAATCCAGAGGCTGTTTTCCGTCTGGGTAAAGACCAACTCAAACAACTGTGCCTCAGTATAGGTCGTCACGATCTCGTAAGGGGCATCGTCTTTTTCGATTTGTCCAAAATCACGATAGAACCGCATATAAAGATCACCAACTTCAATCGTATAGGCGTCTTCAGTTGAATACTCAAAAGGGACCAATCGGCATTGTTTATCAGGGAACTTTGCCGTAGTGACAAATCGGGTTCCTGGGCGACGGGTCATGCCGCCATGGGGCAACACGATCCAGTTTTCACACAAGGCTAGCCCTGTTTGATAAAGTTGGGTGTCTTCACGCCCATGGAGCCGAGGGGTAATTTCCCCACGTACAAAACTTGCCTGAAGGGTTCTTGGTGGCATCAGTTTCGCGCCTCCAACCAACTTGAGGGAGCAATTTCACTTGTCCCATCTTCCATCATATCACTGGCTTTTGCCTGTGCGAGATCGTTGCGATAGAGCCCAAGTGCCGTGTTGAGTTTCGATTGGGAACCCGTTAAGACCTCTGCCAAACGAACAGCAAGTTGCCCAGAAATAACACGTCGAAGATCCGGTGGCATATCCGATGGATCAATATCGCGGCTGATATAGCGGTAATAAAGCGGCGCATCTAGATGGCAAAGTACATAACGGCCCTCGAGTGTATATTGGACCGCGAGGCCACCCATCTCGCCAGTCGTAGTTATAGGAAGGGCCTGAATATCATCAACCGGGCGCCGATAACGTTTCCAGTCTCCAAATGCAGGCACCTCAGCAGAAGTCGCCAATTTGACCCGTCTGATAGCACAGCTCCAGGGATAAGCGCGCAGAACAGTCTCAACGGCACGGGGATAGGCAATTTTACACTGGCGCGCTTCCTTGCTGCTTTCTTCCAGACTGACAATGGACTTGTCCCCCAGGATCTGCAAGGCATCCCGGCAGATTTCAACCTTGCTGCTCATCTATCTTCCTGACCAAAATTGTAAAAGAAAATTCAAGTAAAATGGGAGGCCGTCGCAAAGACAAAACCTCCCACTTTCAATTCATGCTGGTGGCGCATTGGCCGCCAGTGATCAGCTATGCTTTTTCCATCCAGCTAGAGGAAAAATGTGCTTCATCCCTTAGCTCAAAAGCATCGCCTTCTTCACGGAGTTGAGCGCCGTAATACCCAAGAGAAATTGCTCTGACCTTAAACGCAACCGCCTTTGTTTTTTGGGGAACTTGTTGCTTAGCCATTTCTTCAGGCATTGCCTTATAGTTCCCTTCAGACTTAACGCCTTTAAGCTTTATCTTTTTACTGGCAGTTCCGGTCTTGCGACCAGATTTTGCCGAGAACACCATTAACTCTGAACCCCAGCCACAATTGCAGCTGAGATTCTACCGGCACTTGGGTTGGTGCCCGATACGGTATAACGCAAACGCATATAACGCTCATCCAGACCCTTTGGCAGGATATGGAACGACGTCTGTTTTCCAGCCACCAAATCTGCCCGCACAATAGATTGTGAAAGAACTTCACGTGCTGAAGAGAACCCGGAATTGTTATCAACCTCAATCGCAATTTTAAGCGATGTGAGATTATTAAAAGCCTCTGTCACCTGTACGTTAAGTGGCACAGCCGTGCCATCACCGGGATTAGAAGGTAGAGCAATAGATGCCCCGACAACCGTGCCCGTTGTGCCAAGGTCCAGAATGTTCGTTGACGAAGCAGTACCTGTAATCGTCTGCTGATCAGAAAACGTGAGTTGTTTACTATGGATCATGTTTTATCCCTCTCTCAATTAAGCAGACAGAACGCGTGCTTCGGAATTGAGCAACGCATCAGTTTCACGAATAGGAATACCGCGATAAGTCAGCACTTCCTGACCTTCAAGTTCGCTGTCTTTCAACCGAACAAAGTTATCGCTCGCGCCTGCATTGGTGGCCAAGGCATCCAGAGATTCCAGAACGTCACGGTTACAGTAAATAACCTGACGACCACCCGCCGCATCGCCACGACGAATGCGAGACTGGAGCTTGTAATAGGCCTTGCGCATGAAATCGTACAACTTCACATTACCTGCTGACATTTCAGATACATCAATGTTGGCAATACGGGAAACATAACGCCAATCTTTAACAGCCAACCCAAGGTGCCATGTGAATTTTTCTTCTTTCACATAATAAGGATTGCTGTTTTCATCCAACACACGTTGACGGCCCATGTCATCGCGTTGAAGGCCCGCTTTCGTGCCTTGTGGATAAAGCAAGTGACAATGACGATCCCCCCAGGTCACAAACCAGATCGATGTGTTGTCAGAACCAACACCCCCCGCATCAATAACCTGTTCGCCGGAACCGCCCCCACCAATGGAATTAAAGCGCGAGGAAAGACCTTTGAACTTTTCAGGAGTTGTCGCAGTGTCATGATAGAAAAGACCGGAAGCCGCTTCCTGGTTCATTGATTCCATAAACGCCATGGCTTCATTCAGACGAACACCTGCTTCATTTTTGGCCAAATGCAACACACGCTCATCAATGGTTGCCAGTGCTTCAAGATAGCCAGTGGTATCTGTAACCTGCTGTTGTTTTGCTTTTGATTGGGAAATGCCCTGATAAAGCGCGCCCCAACTTACAGATGGCAGACCAGTACGGATAGTATGTAAATGCTCAGAGCCCTTGTTACATTCCATTGCAATTGCATCATCCAAAATCGGATTTTGCTGCTTTAGAAGCTCAATAATAGTAGCAGTAGATCCGTTGGGATCAGTCTGTTTGTAGATGTCGATCAGATCGACAAAGGTATTTCCAAGTGTAGCCATGATTAGCCTTCCTTAGTATATGATGGGTAGAGAATTTCCGCCGCAGATCTGTTGCGTCGGGATGCACCGGCTCCGCCGGGGCTGCTGTCCTCTACCAGGGAGAGGCCAGCTTTATGGAAAGCGCGTAAAACGATCGGGTCATTCAAAACCCCCGCTTCGCTCAACACGCCTTCCAGTTCAGAACCGCCAAAGGCTTTAAGGGCGCGATTGGCCGTTCTGACATTGGTATCCATGTTCGAACCCCATTCTTCACGCAGGGCGGAAGAGGTGTCCTCTATTTGTTGTTCCAAATAATGTTTCTGCTCCCGTTCCATCGTTTCATACGACTGGGATTTTGCCTGAAGATCCAACTCGGTCAGAGCTTGAGCCTGACTTGGTGAAAGCCCGAGTGCGTGAGAGAGTTGACTGATAGCGCTGGTGTATTCTTTCCACTCCCCACCTGTCACGTCTTCGCCCATCTCCTTGGGAATAACTAGTTCATAACCTTCAGGGCTATCCGGTACGCCGAGAACTGCATAAAAGGCATCGACTTCATCTTCGTTTGCCCCCTCACCTGGCAACTTGATGAAACCATCCGGATTATCTGTGAAATTATCTTCCGAATTATCTGCCTCCAGATTTGAAGAACCATCGCTGCCTTCATCTGAAGAAGAAAGTGCCTCGTCAAGCCCAGGTGCAGACCCGGCATTATCTGCTGATGATGGCTCATAAAAATGCCCGCTATCTTTCGATGCGGGCTGATCAGAGGATCCAGATGAATAATCGAGGTCTAAAGATCCCGTGGGAGGACTTTTCTCCGAGATTTGAATTTCACTCATTCTTGCGCGTCTTCCTCTTGTATTAGATAAGCTGCCTTAGCCAGTTCCGCCCGAAGGTCAGCACTGACGGAAGCCTTGCGGAGAATGTCAAAGACGATGGCACGCTTGCCATCGTTAAAAACAGACGGGCCGCCTGGCACTGTTGCCTCAAATGCCCCAGCCTGATCCAACATGTCAGCCATGACCAACTGCCCGTCAGCGGTTGCAAAAAGCCGACCATAGGCATCAATCAACTCATGCTGTTTCTTCAACGAAAAGGACCAACCTTTAAGCATTAAACTGCTCCTCCCCACCCTCAGATACTTGACCACCTGCTATTTGATTGGGATCTATCCCAGCGGCACTAAGTGCTTCCATTATCGGTAAAGCTTTACCAGCAGTGTCGACCTCTTGTGCCTGTTGCGCAGCAAGGGCCTGTTGTTGCTCAGCCTGTACCTTGGCTTGCCTGCTAGCTTGAACCTCTTCTACCGGACGCATGAGATCAGCGGGCATTCCATTTATATCGGCGCGCGCACGAATAATCTTGTCGTGATCAAAGTTGTCCATGATTGTCGGATCAAACTGTGCTTGTTGCGCAGCCGTTTCCAAAGTTCGTTGTATCCCCACATCTTCGGCAGCACGTCTGAGCTTTGCCATTGGGCTAGTGAACTTTAGTGAAAGTTTGCGGCCTTGAAGGGCTTCGGGTCTCGGCGGCAAATCAATAATGCCATCCGCGGCTTGGCGCTCTAAAATGGCATTTTCCCGCATCACTATTGATGCCAACATTTCTTCCTGCTTGGCAAAAGGAGGACCGATCAGCTCGTTCTTTTCCTGTGCCCGTAAGGCTGCTTCATAAGCAGTCATATCCGGCTTGTTGACCAAGATTTGCCAGAGATCGCCATAAAAATTCGCCGAGATATCCATCTGTTTTTTTGCAATCAGCTGCTCACCAATATCTGGTCGTGCCCCCGTGACAATAGGTTGAATTTTCAAGCGCCCATCGTCCGTTATCAAATCGGGATTGATTGCATTGGCACTCAGGTTCAGACGACGTTTAAGCTTTTGCACTGTTGCAAAGGCAGGTGACACGGCTTGTTCTGCCGCTGCAATCGTTGTCTTGTTCATGATGTTCAACTGCTTGATATCCGGCAGCGCCATCATACCAGGTCCCCATCCATAGGCCTGCCCATCGCTTTCAACAAAAGAGGACGCATGGATAGGAAATTCGTAATAACCCGATTGTCTGAGAACGTGGTTCTGTCCTTTGAGTACATGCACTGACGGCCAGGGAAGCTGCGTACTGGTATTATTGGAAAGAGAAGGATCAATCGCATGGATCAATTCAAACTTTTCTTCCAGTTGATCTGGGCGATCCATCCGCATACGCAAGAGTTCGGGTAGGTTCTCCTTACCAAATTCTTGAATAATCTGGCGCAGGGTCAGCTTGTATACCCGATAGAAAGTATCCACCTGTCCCCAGGCCGTTGTCGCTAGAAAACATTCAATTATCGGGATCATACGATATCTGATAGGCGGAAGATCTTCCCCACCGGGACCACGGCTAAGAACTTCCTCGGTCATTAAAACTTGATTGCCGTAGCACCCAAGGGATCGGAACATTCGTTGCGTATTGGCAACAAAACCTGATTGGGTCATATAGCGAACAGAAAATAACTTTTTTGTGCGCGCTTCGGCCCAGGCTTGAACCTCGTCATTTTCTTTTAACTCATCATCCATTGGCATAAGTCCATGCCAGATAGAGCCCCGTGGGATAAGTAAACTCTCAATTGCCGCTGCAAAACGTGCCAAATCCTGTAGAGGGCGAGAGCTATACATCTTCGACATATCGCCCACTCTACCCTCGAGGATCGACCCAAAAGGATCTAACCGTTCGGCCGTTTCCTTCCAGATCACCTCAAACTTTTGCCGCTCTTGCTGCAGTGCGCTCTGGCGGTTGATCACCTTCTCAGCAAGTTCCATAAGATCTCCAGTCCATGTTGCTCCAACTTTTATTGGAGTTTTGACATCAAAAAAACCTCACAAAAATTTGCGAGGGTTTTAAAAATTTTCATATTTCATGTATTAAGAAATAGTTTTATGCGTCTGTGAGTTTTAACAAAATTTCGTTCGACAGACCTATATACCCAAGAACGAATATACCGTTATTCAGAGAGGCAAACAAAGTATAACGAAATAAAAACAATCCTTTTTATCATGTTTTAGTCTATTAATTACAAGGTGTTATTATATTCAGGTTTGCGTAAGTTTAAAGTAGCCAATCCCCGAATACGACGTACGGGAGATTTCTCCAGACTGGTATAAGGAGAAAGAAATGGCTTTTCCGTTGGATAAAGAATTTCTGCTGGGGACCCATAGGTATCACCTCTAGTGACCCCAACCGAAAAACCACCGACACCTCTACCACTTCCAGCTCGATTATGTATGGGACGGCGACTAACGACACTAGTAGAAAAAACTCTTTCTCGGTTAAGAGATTTTGCTCCCGAACCCGACGATGCCTGATTATTTGTGATCGCTGAAAAAGATAAACTCACCTACCGTACCCTTCCAAAGTTTGCTCGCTTGGCCTTTAGTGCTGACAAGTCAGGAGCTTTTCGAACCTTGGATTTACCAAATGATGTATAGGGCGATGATATCTGGTTCACATTATCCTCTGTATTAGGATAAAGAGATTGAGCCGCGCTGTCATAAATCGATTTTGCTTGAAATCCTTCACCATCTCTTTGCGCGTTCCTATTTATTGCCGCTTGGCGACTTTGTGCCCGCTGAGTACTATCTAGTGTAACATTTTCATACGCTTTACCTACTGGGTACCCTGCAAGAGAAGCTAGGTTACCCGCATATCCAATAGCCCCAGAAATCCCACTCTTGGAACTTGCGACTTGTGAGAAAGAAAACTCGCCTGGATTAAATGATTTATTCCAGGCTGGCTGACCAAACGTTTCACTATCAAGCGAATAGGTGGGCGATGAGTGTACGCCAGCTAACACCCGGCTTCCGACCTTTGAAAAAAATGACGCGACAGGGTTATTTTGAGCTGCATATGTATCAGCTAATGCTTTTTGCTCCACGGGAGACGTTGCGGCTTGTATATCAGAAAGTTGCTCTTTAGTAAGCCCACTAAAACTTGCTGTTCCAATTCCATTAGCGCCACGCACCGCGCCATTCCATGCTGTCTGCATCTCGGGGGCATGCATTCCACCTAGTGTTGGATTAGCATCAACAAATTCTTGAGAAGGCTGTGTTGAGTGTTGCCAACCTTTCGCTACGCCAGGCACTCCTACAACTTTTCCATTAGTGACAGCGCTTAGATTGTTCGCTTCAGAATCTATCTCTGAATATTCTTTTTCAAGAGCCCCTCTGTGACGATCAGCAGCAGCTTTTGTTGCTGCCTTTGAAGCGGCTTCTTTATCAACCGAGACACTATCTGCAGGGCCAGCTTTTGATGGGTTTTGAGAATCATCTCTATTACCAACTCCACTGGGCCTATCCCGGTTGTCATTTTCTTGACTACGATCCTGCCCACGACCATCAAGCCCTGTATTATCTTGAGGAGAATTCGCCCCCGCTTCATTATCACCAGGCGCATCGTAATATTCCCGCAACCCGGTTCTAGGGTTAATTGAACCACTGCCTCCCCTTGCCTCAAGAAGTGCAACTTCTTCTTTGTTTACATGTGCAAGTTCCGTATCACCAAAACGACCTAATTTTGCAAGACGAGACAAAGCTATACCTCTCTTACTCGACTTTGATTTCAACTTCATCACCGCTACTCCTTTCAACAAAAAAAGCCCTGCAAATTGCAGGACTCTTACTTAGAAAAGACATTTTTGTCCGAGAGAATAATACACGTAAAAAAATCTTGATAAAAAGTATCATAACGATTTTAGGATTTATTTTTAACGCAACAAACATCACAAACTTTAGTTGATAAACATACACCAATCCTCCATTTTTTATTCAAAGTTGAAGTCTAAAATTTAAACAAATCATTTCACTTTAGGGCCTAAAGTGCTATTTATCTTCATTATTTCCCTGACGTTTTTAGTTTTCTCAGAACAAACGTCAACAGCCCAATCCATTGATGCCATGGAGATTGAGCGACAAATAAAAAATGGTGAATTTAATCAGGTCAAAAGTCTGCCTTTAATAAGATGATTCAGGGCGTAGAGTTAAACTCTTCCGGTCAACGAGCCCTGCAGAAAGAAACCAGTACTTTTAGGCTTACCAGCGAATATGACCCAATGAAATGTATTCTTGCACCGCTTGGCCTCTATGACGAGATGCTAGTCACCTTGTAAAAAGCTCTTTTGATACTGAAAGTTCCTCAATTCATAACTCAAAAAATCAACCGACTAATCACACCGGACAAGGTCCAAAAATTTAACGGCGTTCTCTAGTTGATCATCCAACTTGTCGGTAATTACCTTTTCACCAAGGTAAAAGCTTTCAAAGGAAAGACTGTTATTGGTTCGGGCCAGTTTAATATAAAGATCTTTGTTGACTATAGCTGTGGATTGGGTGGGTTGTTCTGAATAGTAGGGATAAATCAATAAGTCACCGCCCTCATCAATAACATACTTGGGCTTACCAAATATCATCGCTTCCACAACCGTATTTGAATAAAAGATACCTTGCTCGCGAAACGAAATATAATTCCCTGCCTCGGTGCAGGTGGCCGCGTTGTTTTCACTCCATTTTTTTGACAACAGGTTATCTTCTTCATCACAGGAAGAAAGTGAAAACAATAAAAATATAGATAAAATTAATTTCAAATACATATCTTAACCTATTGTAATATAACAATATTATATCATATGATTTTTGTTAAACAACCCAATTAATTTTGAAGAAAACGATAGAAAAGGCCAAATTTCGTAACTTATTTGCATTGAAAAACATGTCAATAAGAGGCCATTTCCTCTCATTAAGGATAAGAGATTGCTCTACACAAGCTACTTTTTATGCCCTAAACCCAAAAACGCCGCTCAGTCATTACAACTTTGCGGCGTTTGGTACAATCAATCAGTCGAAACACGATCCTAACTACATTAGGATCATTAGCAATGATAATTTTTATTTTTTTTCAAAAGGAAAATATCATACGGGCGCTTCTATTGGAAACTCTACAGAAATACAGGTCCCTAACCCTTACTCACAAATCATAGGTATATAGCCGTCGTGGTGTTCGCGAGGGATTAAAAATGTAACATCTAAAATAATATTACCCGCCAAAATATTCAAATAATTTTTGAATTTAACCTTTGGCTCTCCCCTGTATTCTATTCGACCTTTGTCCCTCGTTATTTTTCCCGGAAGTCGGAATGCAATAAAACACAAAAAGAACAGACAACAGGTAGCAATTTATAATTAAACTTATCTTCGAATATATTTATAAATTATACTCATGAAGTTAAAGAATAGTACTGATAATAAATGGTACCGGGGGAACGATAAAATGGGAACGATAAAATGAAATTTTATCTTACTGTCATCTCATCAATTCTTCTTGGAAGTTGTAGTTTGCCAGAAGTTGCCAGTATCACTCTTGAACCGACGGTAAGGCAACAAATCTACACCGATAAAAAAGGCTCTCGTGATGCAATCCCCTTTGGTTGCCATAGTAATCACACTGGCCTCGGCGCTCCTTATTTTGAAGATTTAGAGCTAGATGAAGCACAAATTGGTTACCAAAGTCTCGAGCTCCCAAGAGGTGTAAGACAGCGATGCCGTTTTGATTATGCTATGGAGCATCAGGCTGTATATTATTTTGACTTGCAAGAATACACCTATGGCAATCTAACTACCACTCACCCTGACATAGGGTCTCTCTCCGGTGCGTTGCTCACAGCCGACTATATTCTCGACCCAGAAAATGAGAACTGCTTGGCCAGCCCCACAACACAGATATCTGGTGTTAGAACCCATGATTTCTACCTTTCAGAAGAACCAAGTCCTGGCAGCCCCCATCGTGCAATAGAAGGACCACCCGTGGATTTAGATGGTGAGCTTATCTCCTTCCCAGACATTAACAGACAACGTGCCGCCCTGGACCCCGTTAATATTACAGCGGGGTCTGGCCATATTACCATCGCGTTAACCGACAGGCAGGTCGAACACATCCAAGCAATGTTGGATCGCTCGACTTTAAACCTGCGACTGAACGTTTTACTGCTTGGCCTCGCGAACCCAACCTGGCGACAAAACCATCATTGTATAAGCCGAGTACAGAAGACCCGCCTGGTATTACTTTTTAGGCCAGATACTTAAACCCTACGTCGCGATCATCTGGCATCTTTTTAGGCAGAGATTACAGCTTTAGAGGAACACGACAACTGGAGATTACTATTTCTCTACAGAGGTATCTAGCAAGTATTAAAAACGTGTTGTATTGAAAAACACTCACTAAGTTTTTATTGGCAATTCCTTGCTAGTCCATCCATTTATGGTCCATAGTTTTTACGAAATTTCCTTCGCCATTTCCAAATCGAAATGTAAAGAATATCAGGGCCCAAGAAATGGCATTAAGACAAAGACTAATTGATCTCCTCCTCCTCATTACCTTCCCCCATGTCTGTATTTCGGTTTGGATCAGCGAACGAATCCCTCCAGCCCTGAGCGCGGTTATTGCCACGAGCTTTGCCTTACTGCTCGGGTATCTTATTTTCTTTGATAAACCGGACATCTATTACCAGCTAAGTGAATTCTGGCTCCTGCTCCTCACCGCCTACCTCGCCCTCCCTGGACTGTTCTTCCTTGCTCGGGGATTTGATAAGGATTGAGATTAGGTATTAAGCCAATAAAAAAAGACCCCGGAGGGCCTTAATCTAAAGGGTATCTTTTACTAACTACTCAACTAAAACCTTATCATTGATGGCATATAGTACACATTTATCATCAGAAGATTTAGCACGGCAAATTTCAAGAACCGTTAGCTTCAATTTATTATAAGGCGCAGATTCTTGAGAACGAGTTCTTGCTATTTCCCCATTTTTACTTATTGCAAAAGCAAGATTAACGTCCGAGCTTTTGATGTTTACTAAATCAAGATATCTGTCGAATTCGACTTTTTGACCCGTAGATATTTCAAATTCATTTGGATTATAAAGATCTACCTTTAATTCTTTTTCAGGTTTCTCATTCTTATCCCACACAACTTCTCCACCAATGTCATAGATCTTACAAAACTTACCTTTTGCATATTTTTCACAAGATCGGATTGCTTTAGGCATTGAATCGTGGCTAGTCCCCCGACACTCAATATCGCCACAATAATAATACCCCCAGCTGGTACGTCCATCCTCGGTTACCGCAAATGATCGTGGGTTTGATTTAAGATATTGATCATAAGACTGTTGAATTCTAGGGCTTAAAGTAATTGGCCCCGAACCTGTCATATCGGTAAATGTGGCATTATTACAACCAACTGTAAAAAGTGCCAAAATCAATACCATAAAATATTTCACAAATACTCTCCTAAAATAACAACTATTGAATATTAAATTTTAAACAGACAAAGCCCGTGTATAGATTACGAGGCTTTTCCATCTCTCTAACACAACGTTTCACAACCCAAAAGAGAATAAGTTACTCATATTTTCAAAAATTTAAGAAGATCTTCAGCACCTGATACTAAAACGAGATCTAGTGTTCCCCCTAAGCGTTCACCTGTTGGATAATTGGAAGGGAGCAGATTAATCCTCGGTAGGACTTTTCTACCTTTAAACGCCCCCAATAACCTTGTGAAGAAGGCCCTTTATACGCCTACATTACCAGCCATTGGGGCGAAAATATAATTCTGTGATTCCTAGCAAAGGCTTATTAATTCTATCGCTTTTGATATTTTTTAGTCAGCCTGTCTCTCCCACCCGGATTATTTTTCCTTGCCCACTTGGGGAGCTATATCCCGCCATACCTGAAACCCCTTATGGTTGACTCTTCTCTATTCCACTCCCATTTTGAGAGTAGATAATCTCATAATAATCAAAAATCGCTAGGATAAATGAAATGTCAAAAACAGTAACTGGAGGATGTTTTTGCGGCGAAGTAAGGTACGAAGTTACGGGTGACCCAGTGCTACAACTCCTATGTTTTTGCAAAGACTGCCTATCTATTACTGGTACAGATGGATATGCGGGCTATATGGTGAAAAATGCTGACTTTCGGGTAACGTCCGGTACCCCAAACGTGCATCAAAAAATCTCAAAAGAAGGACGAACCGTGCACAGAAATTTTTGTGGGGTTTGTGGTTCCAATCTTTGGGGAGAAACAGAGTTTGGCCTCACAAGTGTTGCCGCAGGAACATTAGATGATCCAAATTTGTTTCAACCAAGCAAGAAGGTTTTCACATCAAACACGCCTCATTGGGCCAGAATACCCGATTATCTGGATGAAATGTGATCGTACCTTGCTCGTAAATCATCGTTACACTTATCCTTCGAATTACGGATAAAGCAAAAGCGACTTAACTAAGTTTACAACGCAATGTAGCCCCTCACTCACAAACAGTGTCCTCAACATTGCCTTGGCAGGTAATCCGAATTACAGTCTCCAACCAATCCGAGATCTATCTTGGGTCAGGAATATTCGTGTGAAGATCCGTTGATGTTATTCGCCTGATCCTTGCATTCTCCTTAATAGCCACCTCCTATTATTCGGACTAATTTAAGAAAATGAAGCCAACAAATAAGATAAAATATTTATACCTCATCTACGCTTTATTAGGTGCGGTTGTCGGTGTTTTTATCCTTTATCCCCTCATCATGGCACTGATGTGGTTCGAATTTGCGCCGAATAATCCGACGAGCCCCTCACTAAATGAATTTATGCGGGTCCGGTTTTTGTTAGGGTTCATACCAAAAATTCTTCATATGGAGCTGATCTTTGCCCTACTTGGCGGATCTATTGGCCTTGGTTTTGGTTTTTTCACTAGGACATTTCTTCGACAGCAAAATAGCCTTCGATACTTTATAGAGCAGCGAAAGCGTTCAATTCCCGAAATTATTCGCGGTGGAGAAAGTGATCTGGTTGAATTTAAATCTTCGATCAGATGGGACGTTAAAGAAGCTCGGCTAAACCGCGACCTTGAGAAGGTTATTGTAAAAACCATTGCTGGCTTTTTTAATTCCAGAGGTGGCGACTTGCTTATCGGTGTCGCTGATGATGGAACGATCCTTGGTTTGGAGGATGATTACCAAACGCTGAAACACAAAAACACCGATGGGTTCGAACTTTACTTCAACGATATTATAAAAAACTCCCTTGGTGGCGATCTCTGCCCATTCTTACATTTTGTTTTTGCAAAAATTGATAATCATGATGTTTGTATGATCACTGTCGAACCTTCATCGAGACCCGTTTATTTGGAAGAAAGCAAAGATTCTATCTTTTTCATACGAACCGGAAACTCAACCCGGAAACTCGATGTTAAAGAAGCTCTGAGCTATGCCCGTACCCGTTGGAAAAATGCCCCCAGATAGGGAGTAGATAATCTTCGCCCTCCTCCTTCTTTGTTTTGGAATTTCATTACATGAGATTAATTCTACTGTTATCACTCTTGGTTCTTTCAGCATGCAAAACTACTCCCGAAAACGCCAAACTCTATAAAACAGAACAGCTTGCTTGTGATGTTGGAATTTTTGCTTCGTGCACAAGCCTGGGCAATAGGTACAGACTAGATAGAAACACAGCCAGCCTTGGAGAAAATGAAGCTTTTGAATTATACGAACGCGCCTGTGATGGCGGGGATAGTAACGGATGTGCTAATTTAAGTTCTATGTATAAACAAGGAAGAGGCACCCAGAAAGACTATAAAAAAGCTTTTCATTTTGCCCAAATATCTTGTGAGAAAGGCTCGGCTCAAGGTTGTTCGAACCTTGGAGTATTTTATACAGAGGGCAAAAGCATCCAGCGTGATTTCGTTAAGGAAAATCAACTATTTGACCGAGCATGTATTCGTGGTGCGGCAACGGCTTGTTACAACATAGGCAATTCCTATAACCGTTCCGGAAATTTAAAAAGTAACAATACACCCGCGATTTCTTATTCTAAAAAAGCTTGCCGATTAGGGCTCACAAAAGCATGTAGTCGTCTTTCTGCTGCCGGGCTTTAATCCCCATGCCCCATAAATCCCTCCCCATAGCGTACCTACTCTGGCTGTTCACTGGTGTGTTCGGTGGGCATCGGTGGTATTTGGGGAAACGCTGGAGTGCTGCAACCATACTCATCTCAAGTTTGTTCTTCTTTTTTTGGCTTAGAATTTTTGCATTCAAAGTCTTCCCCGATAATATTCAGGGTTTGCAAGATATGTACAGCTATATGCTGCTTAATCCCTTACAAAATATACGTTTCTCATTTAGGTATTTCAGTAATAATGTGCTCCATATTCTCTTAAATTTTACTTTCTGGTTTAATTCTTTACTTCTGCTCTTCGATCTCTTCTGGATCTATTTCGCAGTCAGAAAACAGAGCAAGGCCCTCACTCAACAGCAGGTTGAGGCGTTCGATTAGCCCCCATATTCAGCTTGAATCTTCTTGTAGTACTCAACCATCCCATCAGTAACATCGTGCACGTAACAAAGCGGCTCAGCTCCACCTGGCTTCGAATAAGCACTAGGGTTTACCGCACTTGTTACCGTTAGAAGCACTGTTATATGGGCAAGCACAATTACCGGGATAAGTGATCTGAGAAAGCTCTATGAGATTTTGTACATTTCTACCCCCTGTTGACTTAAATTATAACTAAGCGCAGAGTTTTACAATCAGAGGGAGGGGAAATGCTCGTCTCAGAGTTAAAAGAACTTTTAAATATTGAATTTAGTATAGCTTTTGCGATATCAGCAGGGGTTTTTGGGCTCGTAACCTTTATAGGTAGCTTTCTTTCTAAAAGTAAAAAAGAAAGCTTATCTTTATGGCTTTTAGGATCTGTAGATAATGAGTGGATCGATAGCTTTTTAAAGATCTTTGACAATCTTTTTGGAAAAAAGTTCCTTTCAAAAAAATTTCTTCTCAGATCACTCCTATTTACTGTCATTAGTACAATACTACTCTATGTAGGGCTTAATTTATCATTCACAATATACTTTTTTAACTTTGATACTGCTATCTTAATAAACCTAGAATTTATACTATCATACTCGATCGCCACTATAGTTATTGTAATAGTCAATGCACCCTCAGATTTCTTATCCTTGGTTCAAACACGATATTTTTTAGGTCTTTATGCTTTTACAGATAGCATTGTATTGAAAATTACAATCTTACTATTTGATAGTATAACCTCAGTATTTATTTCGATAATCACAGGAATCATGCTTATTTTACCTTTTGGTTTTGGTTTAGATTTCGACTTTCTCGAACTGATGACCGTCATTGAAAAATTTGTAGAATCTTCAATTAAGAGTGTTGAGACTAAGGATATAAATAGTGCCTATGAAATTCATGATTCCCCAGGAATCATAATGATATTCGCGTATATGAGTACAATTTGGATTGCCTCTGCCATTACGAATCTTTTTACAACATTTTGGTCCTGGTATTATGTTCTGTCGCTAATCACCATAAGGACGGCTAATAATAGTTTTTTAAGACCCTGGCTTGCAATAGAAACTAAACCGACGAAAATTCTCGCGTTACTCTTATCCATTGAATCTTTTATTATAATATACTTCTGCCAGAAACTGATTAGCACATTCTTCTAACCCCCCGGCTCATAATCTGAAATAGCGGTTTCCATATCTCCAAAGTCATCCTCTGACCACTTCACGATATCTTCCGCGAAAGTAAGCGCCAGAGCATCCGCCACGTCAGGTGAATGTAGCCCGCGCTTCTTCATGTCCTCTTTCTTCTCAAGCTGTAACCTGTTCTTTGCATCGAAACCGTATTCAATAGCTGTGAGATCGGTTTCAAGTTCCTGATCGTCTGTTGGTATATCGCCACCTTTGAGCCATTCACGCATTTTGCCCCACATTTCAGCACGCTTATTGAGATAGGTTTTATGGTCCTGCGCCCGTGATCCGGCGTTTACGTCAATCACGTCATGACCGAGTTGTTGCAGCCTATCCACAACACCGCCACCGACGCCTACACCATCAACGAGAACGCCGTCGGGTCTATATTGCCTTAAGGCCTCAACAACAAAACCAACCAGTGCCATGGTATCCACCCGATATTTATTTATTTCCAAGATCTTACGACCTTGGCGAATAAGAATAACCGACTGATCATCACCGAACCTTGCGACATCAACCCCAATGACAATGGGTTGTTTAGATTGTGGAGGAAGTTCCCGGCTTTGAGCTTCGCCAACGATCTCATTTGATATAAACTGAGTAGAGCCAGCGCGTGGAAAAACACCGCGGACCCTGACCCGAACAAAATCGCTGTCTTCACCATAGTCTTCGACCCACTGCGCCATTAATTTGGCGTTGGTGCCTTCGACCTCACGACTATCGATCTGTTGGACCTGCCAGCGGTGGCGGAGACGGTTAAAACACTCGAAAAAACGTCCCGAATTTCGCGTTGGGTTACCAAAGACAAAACGCATCGGCTCCCCATCTGTCAGCCCGCCATCACTGACCTCCCAAACTTTATCCGGCACAGCAGAAGCCTCATCAAAGAGATAAAACGGGGTCGAATTAGCAGCGTGCAAACCAGCAAAGCTCTCTGAGTTTTCCTCACGGCAAGTCTGGGCATCACAGCGCCAACTCTCAGCGTTTTGTTTATGGACCAAAGACATGTTTCCCTTACTTGCACTATAAGAAAACCAGTGTCCGGTCAGGCACCGTTTATGCCACTTACCCAATTCAGCCCACGTTTTGGTTCGCAGCTGATCCCCGGTATTGGATGTCACCACGCCCTTGGCAAAGGGTCGCGTCGACATGATAAAGAGGATCAACCAGGCCGACATGGCAGATTTACCAATTCCATGCCCGGATGCTGTTGCCACATCCATCGGTGCCACCGGATGAACCCCGTCAAAATCACGAGCTTTGATCAGCTCGCCAAGGCTTATTAGGTATTCTCGTTGCCAATCACGGGGGCCCAGAAAATCTTTGAGATCTCCATGGCCCCAATCAAAAGCCCAAGATACAAACCCCAGAGGGTCTGCATAAAATTGAGAACAATCCCCGGCAATATCCAAATCTACGGCATGGGTCATTTAACGCCTCAAATTAGCTCATAAAATAATAAATTGTAAAAAGGAGGAGGTATTGAGTATGGGTTTACTGGTTGTCTCGACGTTTGCGCCCTCTCGACAGACGTTCAATCAGTTCACTCTCGATGCCCATTTCAACTTTTTCTTTAAAGGCCTGAACAGCCACGTGTTTACCAATAAGCTCAAGCGCCTTACCTGCACCACTGTGTTGGAATTTATATTCCCCTTCGGCATCAGCTACAGAGCTTCGTTGCATGCATCTTTCGAAAAGTTCTACGGCTCCCTTCAAGACATAATCAGCATCAATTTTCAAACGCTCCGAACGATCGAACTGCGCCTGCTTTATCGCTTTTTGGACCGCGGGTTTATGAAACACGCGATTAGCTGTTTGTTTGGTAGAGTTCGGGCTATATCCCGCTCGGCGCGCTGCCTGTGTTGCATTGAGATCAATAAGATATTCCTCGACAAAACGCTGTTGCATACCCGTGAGGTCACTCTTTTGCTTTAAACCACCCATTTAACACCCGATATGACCTGCCAATTTTTGTAAGGGAGTTACTCAAACGAATGAGAAACCCCCTACACATTGTAAATCCGGTGAGGAGTTTGCTCAATTCATCATAAACCTAGGGCCAGGGCCTTGGAGGTATATATATTAGTGTTGCTCTTTATTTAAAACGCGAGGAGCTTGTCTTTTCCTTTTCGCTTTTGTTTTCATCGTTATTTTTGCTTTCCTTAACCGTTTGCGGCGCTTGGAAAGAGGATCATCACGGACAAAAAGAAGAACGATTGCACCAATAAAAAATACAAAAAGAACGATAGAAAGTTGCAGCCAATAATAATAATTTATCCTTTCACTACGTTCATTTATGTCTTTGTCGAGTAACAGCAGCTCAACTTGCATAATTTCCTTCGCAAATACGTTGAATGAAATCAGGCTGGAAACCAATTCAGATAAGAGAATAATCGATGGTCTATCCCCTTTGTGTTTCGCTTTGTCTAACAATGGAAAGATACCTGCCGAACTTGGTATCTTAGAATGATCAGGAAAGACTTGATCAATTTTTTCGACGGCACTTATAAATCCTTTTTGGGAAGAGTCCCAAAACAGAAATATCGTATTACGCCGCTCTTTGATGCCTTCAGTTAATAACAGTTGATAACGATGCGACCTCAATTCAGACACTCCATCATCAAAATCCTTCCAAGCTTGGATCCAGGCATCTTTTTGCAAGGGTTGTCCACGTTCCCCCCGAAGGAGCGATTTAGTCAATCTAGACAAGTTTCGATACTGTTCGCTGACGCTTTTTATCGTATCGTTTATGTATGCCAGTTCATTTTGAACGACGACATAGCTTGAAACTTCAAGCCCAATAGAAAAGGCGACTGCAACAATAAAGGCCTTATTATAACGGCGCATAAGACTCATTAGGGAGCCACTCTCAAAATGTCGGCGGGAATTTCTTCGTGTTGTATCTCTCGCCACCGTATAGCAAGGCTTTGTTTATCAACCTTTTCAGCACGAACGGTGATCAGGGCGGGGGTCGGCTCTCCGATCTTTGACAAGACCCCAAGACGTACCAGCGAAAGACCAATATCAAAGGGGTGGTCTACAACAAACCCTCCGACATTGCCTCCGTTCATCATGTCTCTTGATAAGTCCTTGTCAAAATCAACCGTAAAGAGTTTTACGGTTTTGTTATTCATCTTTCTCAACCCGGCTAGGCTCCCCTTAGCAAGGGATGCCCACGGCGCATAGATTACATCGATTTCAGGGTGATTTCTCAAAATTTCAAGCGTTTTTGCTTCCGCTTCTTCTTTTGAATTAACGCCCTCTCGTGCAACAATATTGATGTTTGGATAACGATGTTTTAAAACTGTCTCAAGCGCTTGATCACGTTGGTTGGTCACATAATAAGGGGTGTTGTGATAAAGAATTGCGACTTCTCCGCTCCCCCCCATACTGTTTGCAACCATCTCTGCTGAATACCGTCCCATCTGAAACAGATCATCTGTCACCACCCCTGCATAATCTTTGGGATGTTCCAATCCCTCAGGCAAGTTACTAAGAATTGCCACTGCCGTATCACGCTCATTTGCAAGCTTAAGATAATAGGTCAGATCATCAGGATTTAGGGGTAAAATAATTAGTAGATCTGGAGATTTTAACAATGCAGAAATCAATTGCAGACGTTCGATGTAAGGATCATATCCTGCATCTGACAGATAAATCAGATCTATATCCAAATTGGCCATTTCCTGCTTAAGGCCTCGTATCAGAACCCGGCTGAAATCAGACTTTGTATCATGAAGCACAACCGCTGCCTTCAAACCCATTTTTTGAACTGATTTAATTTGGCTATCAAGAAGATAAAGAACATCTGAATTTACAGGCGCTTCACCGCGGGGCCCGACCGTGGAAAGTTGGATAAGTTCAGAAACAGGCCTAGGACCTTCACGTAACAAAAAGAAACCAAGGCCCATCAGACCTATTATGGCGAATAGGCCAACCGCAAGAAGAGGTGCCCACTTATTCATTACCAGTACCTGTTTCGTTAAATGTACACAGTATAGATTAAGCCCCAAAAGTTAATGTCATACTACCATAATTAACCACATCATTCTAGGGTCAGGATCGAGCATACCCAGAAGGGAAATCATTAGATAATTTTCATCGATAATGATTTAGCTAAAAACGATTTTGAACGACGTCTCAAAACCATCTAATCCACTATTTCAGCCATATTTTTCTTAATCTTCAATACTCTCGGTTCTCAATAACGAATATTCTCGATAACAATTGTTTTTGAAATCAGAAATTATCACCAATTTTTTATCGTGATTTACACATTAGAAACTTCCATGAGACAAACTGATAAAAACACAAACAATGTTTACGAGCATAAAACTCTAACCACTTATAAGTGGAGCTATTGCTTGATAAAGCTTACAGCTATCTGGATATCTCTGGCCATCAGCCTATTCACTTCAGCATCTTCTCGGGCGGGAGAGCTACCATCCGTCGCCTTATTTGAGTCGTTCCCCGAAGCTTTCCGTGTCAACGATGGCCCCTATCAAGGTACCTTGATAGATACATTTGAAGCTCTGGAAGACGGAATGGGTATCGAGTTGGAAAGGAAAATCACTTCTTGGCCGCGAATTATGGAATACCTGGGTACGGATCGGTATGACTTTACCTTTATTTTTAAGGTTCCAGCTTTTGAAAGCAAAGTACATTACCTCGGAAAATTGGGTTGTTTAGCTGATATTATTGTTCCTCATCAAGGTGTTGAGATAAATTCTGTTGAAGACATCACCGGTAAAAATGTGGCTTTCATCAAAAATGGCGGCTTTGCCAAAGCGAATGAAAATAATTCGACTTTTATTAAAAGCCCAACACCGGATTCACCCACAATGATGCGTTTACTCGCCAATGATCGTGTGGATGCCATTGTCATTCATTCTGGACATTATAACCGCCTTTTAAACTCACATGAGCCCCGCCCTGGTATGCCAGAGAACTGGCGAACAAAGTTCGGTTTTCCAGTCGTTTTTCAAATTTACGAAGTACACCTTACCTTATCAAAAAATTCTCCACATCAAGACCTTATTCCAAAGGCAAAAGAGGCCGTAAAAAAGCAAGTTGAAAGTAAAGCATGGTCAAAGGCTTTGGAAAATTACGGCATGTCCTTTTGGCCCTGTCCTGAGGAATAACCTCATTTAAAACCTGCATTTCGATGTCAAAATCAGGATCTTTAAAAATAAATTTCTAGAGGGACTTATCCTCTGGCTGTCTTTACGCTAAAAGATACCCAGAGCAAGTACCAGAGTAATGTGCCAGAGTAAGTACCAAAGTAAGTACGGGTAAAGGGTTTCAGTTTGTCGACGATTATCATTACGGAAAAAACATCTCAAAAACGAGATGTTCAAGCTGCTGTCGGCAGTAATTTTGGGCGCATTTATCCAGCAGAGGGACACCTGCTTAGCCTTGAAGAACCTCAAAAAGTTCAAAGCAGTTGGGGCCGATGGTCTTTTGATTTGCTAAAGCCTGACGATTTTTACCCCACCTGCCCCTCTCCAGATGCATCACCGTCTTCCAAAGGCAAACTCCAGGCCATCGCAGAAGCTCTCAAAACTGCAACGCGTGTTATTCTCGCAACCGATTGTGATCGCGAAGGACAGTTAATTGGCGAAGAAATCCTCCGTCATTATAAGTTCAAAGGTGTCGTAGAGCGTGCCATGTTTACTGCGCAGGATGAAAAAACCCTAAGGCATGCTTTTTCAAACCTGGAGCCAAACGAAAAGTATTTCAATCTCGGTCAGGCCGCGGTTGTTCGTCAACAGTCAGATCAAGTCTATAATCTATCGCTGACCCGTGCAGCAACGGTAGCTTTAAAACAACCAGGACAGTACGGCGCTATTGGCATTGGCCGGGTCAAAACCCCAACCATGGCAATCGTCTGCATGCGCGAATTGGAGATCCTTGATTTTACGCCACAGGATTACTATCACCTTGTCGCCACAGCCACGGTTGATGGTTCACAAAGTCAAAACGAAGTCTTAAATAACGATCAAAAGCTTCAATTGGATTTACGCCACGCACCAAAAGACAAGATCCTCAACGTGGAGAAGGTTGAGGAAATTCGAGCTGCAGTCGAAGGCTTTAAAGGTCCGTTAAAAGCCGAGAAGAAGATCAAACGCACAAAGCCCCCGCGCTTACTTGATCTCCCCGAGTTACAAAAAATATGTGCCCGACGATGGGGCTGGAGCGCGGATAAAACGCTCAACATTGCTCAAGAATTATATGACGGTGAAGGTAAAAAGATTCAAACGTACCCGCGTGCTGAATCTCGTTATCTTGCAGAAAATCAGATTGAAGATATCGGAGAGATTATTCAAGGCTTGAGTAAGCTTCCCCATTACCAGTCCCCAGAATTAGCACGGGACCTCTCAAAACCAGAAGTCCGAAAGGGCAAGTCAGGTCACTTCTCTGATGCTGGGCTAAAAGGGGTTTCCCACCATGCGATCGTGCCTAATAAAAATACCATGGATAAGATCGAGGTAATCTACCCCCGGCTGACCCCAGATGAACAGCGCATGTTTGATCTCGTCGCTAGTTCCTATCTTGCTATTCTCATGCCCGATTACGTCTATGAATCCACTAATATTTCCATGGCCGTGCCGATTACTTTGCCTGAAGAAAAGCAAAAAATTCTCGACTTCAAGGTTACGGGTAACATCCCAAAAGAGCAGGGCTGGAAAGCGGTTTATACCGATGAAATGGAAAAAAAGGAAGATCACGCCGGGGAACTTCCGCCCGTACATGATGGTGATATCGCTACCCTATTACCAGTTATAACTGATGCAAAAAAAACGAAGGCTCCGCCCCGTTATAACGAAGGTACGCTCATTGATGCCATGCAAAACTCGTGGCGGTTTGTTGATGATAAGGAACAGAAAGAGCGCTTAAAAGAAGCCAAAGGCATTGGAACGCCTGCAACGCGTGCCGCAGTGATCACAGGCTTGAAACTGCAAAATTTCCTCGCCCAGAGCGGTAAACATATTGTACCGACGGATGCCGGGCTTACACTTTACAAAACCTTAAAATCTGCAGCGCCAGAACTTGTAGATCCAGGCGTGACAGCCATGTGGGAAATGAACCTCGACGACGTACTGGAAGGAAAACAGAGCGCCCGGCAAGTTTGGGATAATATCGGTGACGATACTGCCCGTCTTATTGGTATTTTAAAGACCAATGGATCTACAGCCCCCAAGATCAATACTGGTGTAGCAATGCCAAAAGGCGCTGGTCGAGGAAAACCCACAGATAAAATGAAAGACACGGCGAAATCCATTGCCGCCAACAAGGGTCTTAAACTACCCAAGGGATACACCTCCGACTTTAATATTTGCCGCGAATTCCTTGATGAACACTTAGGCGGTAAAGGTCCTAGTCCCGAACGCGTTCTTGCGAATTTGGAAACCCAGCTTAGTAGCATGATTAAAGGTTTGGGCGCCAAAGCTGCCAAACAGCTGGTCGAGGCTTATGGTACTGATACCCTAAAAATAATAGAGCAAAATCCTGAAAAACTAGAGACCCTGGATGGCCTGCCAAAAGGAAAGCTGAAACTTCTTCAGGAGTGGATAACAGAAGATAAATGCAGTCGAGAAATTCAAGATTTCCTTCACGCTAATGACGTTGATCCTGCACGTGCTTTTCGGTTCTATCAGGCATATGGCCAGGATACGCTCACAAAATTAAAAGAAAATCCTTATTGCATAGTACGAGACATCCGTGGCTTGCCTTTTAGTATAGCTGACAATCTTGCCCACCGTTTAGACTTTCAAGCTGATAGCTTATCCCGTGCCCGGGCTGCTCTCTTTCATGCAATGACACAAGCAGCGGATTACCGGGAAAAAGATAGTCTCTTAAATATGCTCAACAAGCGCCTGGGCCTTTCTCCAGAACTGTTGGCAGAAGCATTAGAAGCTGAATTGGAAGATAAACAACTCCACATAGTGAAGCGCAAAAACTCAGAAGGATTAACTGAAGAACAGTTGATTACACGCCCTCTCTGGCAAGCTGAGAGCAAAGCTTTTAAGCGTTTAAAATCCATGCTCGACACCACGCCATCATGGGCCAGTATCGAAGCTGACAAAGCCATCACATGGGTCACCAGCCGCGAGGGCATTGCTCTCACACAACAGCACACTCAGACGGTTACAAGACTTTTCCAAAACCAGTTATCTGTCCTTACAGGTATTGCAAACACTGGTAAAATTCAAACTCTCCACGCCTTTATAAAAATCCTTAGTGCTAAGGGTGTAAAGATATCGCTAACCACGCCCTCTTCCAGTGGTGCAAAAGAACTCTCTAAAGCAACAGAACTAGAAGCAACATCCCTCACTAAATTGTTGGAATACAATAGTAAGAATAGCAGTTACAAACGAACGTCTCGCAAACCACTTGATTGCCAACTTCTAATCATTACCCAAGCTCAACTTGTTGACCGTCCCCTACTGCTCGCAGCCATTGAAGCATTACCAGAAGATGCTGGATTAATTCTATTGGATGATTTCAAGCGCAGCCCAATGCCAGGAACAGGGCGGGTACTTAAAGACATCATCAAGGCACTTGATATTGCCCCTCTTAACCTGACAGAACTATCCCAGGAAACAGCTGACAATAAACTCCACAAAAATTGCCAACTCCTTGCCAAAAAACAAGATCTCGATTATTCAGCCGATACAGAAGGCAAAGCTTCAGGGGGGAAAGGCAGCTTTTATTTTGTCGAGGCCAATGACACCCCTGATCTCCAGCGTAAGCTCGCCGAAATTGCCAAGAACAGAATTCCCAAAACGTTTAAACTTGATGCTATAGGTGATATTCAAGTCATCAGCCTGGCAAATGGCAACCTCAACCCAAGAGCCTTAATCCCGAACCTCCAACAACTCTTGAATACATCACAAGACGGTCTTTATGCCCAGCGTTTTGATTGTTGTTACCGAACGGGGGACAAAGTAATCCTCGGTGAAAACGACCCTGAACGCGATATACTCACAGGTGAAATTGGGATTATCAAAGACATTTCTCGAGGCGCTCTATTACCGGGAGATCAAAACGCCCGTAAAATAGATACAGGCCAAATAACCATTGATTTTTCTGGTAAAAACCATGAGTTCCATTTTGATGAGTTAGATCGTTTGTCCCTCGCCTATGCCCTGCCAGCAACACGATGTATGGCACAACAATGTAAAGCTGTGATTGTCGTTCTGCCCTTCGAACCAATAAAACCATCAAGCCACCAAGATTTCTATGATGCGTTATCTTCATCACAACAGCTGGCCATTATAATCGGCCCCAAATCATCTCTGGAATTAATGACTTAAAAAGCACGCCTATGTAAGATTATTAGGTGCAGGGATAGAAGTTCGAAGGTCCTGTGGTATTTGGGTTCGAGATGAAACAAACTGTTTTATTCTTGCGGATTACTAAGATCTTGGAGCCTGATTTGAAGTTTGGGAATTCAAACCGGGTGAATTGCCAACCGACCAAGAGAAAGAAGGGACATTGTTCCTTAGTTAGTTAAAACTGGTGACAAGATACGTTCTATAGGAAATACCAGAGTTACGCGCGTCCCTAGTTTTGGTTGGCTTTCAATTGTAATGGTTCCATCATGTATTTCCATCATTCGCTTGGCTAAAGGAAGACCGAGGCCCGTGCCTTTCGTATTGTCATCATAAACATTCTTAACCATGCCAAAAGGCGTAAGGGCAACAACCACTCCAGCCTCATCCATCCCAATACCAGTATCCGTAACGGCGAGGCAAAACCGTCCTTTGTGATCAAAACGTTTTGAAATACGAATGATGCCATTTTCTGGGGTGAACTTAACTGCGTTGCTCAAGAGATTAACAACAACTTGCTTCACCAGACGATCATCCGCAAATAATCTCGGGCCATCATCGCCAACATTATTTTCAATAACGACAACAGACTCCTTCGCCTGTAAGCGTACCATTTGAATGGATTCATTCAGCACCTCTGGAAAATCAAATTCCTTTTCATTGATTTGAAGCTGTCCGGCTTCAATAGATGACACATCAAGAATGTCATTGATAATTTCAAGTAAGTGCTGACCTGATTGTGTAATATCACTACAATATTCCTGATACTTATCATTACCAAGTGGCCCAAATGTTTGCAGTTTCATTATTTGCGAAAACCCAATGATCGCGTTCAAAGGAGTTCGTAATTCGTGGCTCATAGATGCTAAAAAATTACTCTTGGCTTCATTGGAAGATTCAGCCTGTTGTCTTAAATCAGAGAGAGTATCAACTTGACTTGAAACAGCTTTAAAAATAAACCAAATCAAGATCAAAAAAATCATGACACCGAAGACACTGATCAAAGAAACAGTAATCCAGGTTGCAGATAAATTTTCAGCTGCTTTTAATCTGATTTCTTTTTGCCGAGCTTGTTCCATTATTACAAACTCGGTCCAGTCCTGATCTATTTTGATCATTGCCCTCTGGAGGTCATCTCGTAGTTGCCCGTTAAGCTGTTGTATTTCAATATGATCTCTGATCAGTGTATACAACCCACCCGGCTGAACATGTATCGTTTGGTGTTGTTCATCAATAATATACCCCTCACCAAACAAGTATTTATTTAACGTTTTGATCTCAGTTAGGAAGACTTTTTTTACTGAAACAGACCCCGTCTTTAGAGTTGCCATTCCGCGTTCAAGACGGTCTAAACTTGGCTTGAGCTTGTTGTCTTTTATATCAGATAAGTGGTCATAATTAGGGTCACCAGAAAGGACTTCGACTAACCGCTGAATATCTGCAAGTTCAGTTAATAGAGTTCCTACATTTTCCCTCAACAGCTCTTTGTGTTGCTCTATTATTCTTTTTGAAAGATCAACCCGATCATTCCCCTTCGCTCGTTGATACCTCTTGATATCCAAGGTCATCTGCAAACGATTTTGACCCACAATCCCATTGATAAGCGTGTGAATTATAGTCAACTGACGACGGACTTTATTGAGAGTAATGTCCTTACCTAAATTGTCTTCAATTCTATCATTTCTCCCTCGCCAATTTTCAGACTTAACCAGAAGGCTTAATAGTTGATCCGCTTCAACAATGAGAGAATTTAGTAGAGGTTTAGTATCTTCTTGGGTGTTTTTTTTCAATATCCCTAATGATAGCTGTAGATTTTGGAGAGCTCTGACCCCTTTAATAGGATTGTTTTTCTCACCCCTATCGAGTATGAGCCTGATCTCAGTCGTTCCGATACGGATCAAAAGATTTAACTTAGCGACTTGTTCTGCAAATATTTTTTCGTCGACAGCTAAACGGGCAGATTGATCTCGTTGATTTATCCCGCCCCACCCCAACGAGAGGTTAACCACCAGAGACGTCAAAAGGCTGAGACCGATCAAAGCCCACAACATTCTTCTAATACGCCTGACCTCCTGGTGAGCTTCCATCTATTCCCCTATTTGCCTCAACAAAGATGAGATATCGGCCCAATGAAAGGGAACGAATTTCCCATTACGTAATACGGTTGACCAAACTCGATGGCTGGCTTGATGATTATCTTCATCAAAGCGAAGTTGATGGCCTGAACCTATGGAAAATTCTTTCAAACCTTCCAACGCATCAATAATATTTTCTCTGCTAGGGGCGCCTTCTATACGATATAATGCCTTTATAAGAATCTCTGCAGCAATATATCCCTCAAGGCTGCCAAAAGAAGATCTCCTTCCTTTACCATAGGATAAGATATCTTTTTGATAACGATCCACAATGGGTAAAGAATTATCTTCGGGGTAGGGAACAACTTGGGTCACAATGACCCCATCATACTTATCGCCGAGCTCCCGGGCGAGTGGCTCTGCCCCAACAAAAGAAACATTTACGAACAAAGCTTCAAGACCGGCATCCCGGGCCAACTTTATAAACCGTGCAGAAGGCGCATATGCCCCAACCATGATTACGGCACGAGGCGTAGGATCTGCCAGCAATATATCTGCTAAGGCATTTTCCACAACCAAGGTATTGCGTTCA
The DNA here is from genome assembly GCA_036960845.1 of Halopseudomonas aestusnigri. Classification (GTDB taxonomy): domain Bacteria; phylum Pseudomonadota; class Alphaproteobacteria; order Kiloniellales; family Kiloniellaceae; genus Kiloniella. Next base: position 55,941 of record JBALWN010000010.1, read on the forward strand.
TAACGTGTATGGGTAATTAAAGATTCAGATTCTAGACCAAATTTCTTTAAGGCGCTAATACCACCAATGTAGCCTGCATCTCCATATCCATCTCGTTGAGTAAAAAATGCAATTTCCTCTGGCTTTAATTTTGCGTGGTTGATTAAGGCATCCACCATAGCAGAAGTTTCTTCTGCGTAACTCGCCCGATAATTAATAACATAACGATCAGGAGGCGTTTTTCGAAGAACACCTGCGCCTGTGTAGGGAGCGAATAATAACGTTTTTTCTTCGTTGGCAATCGGGATCGCCGAAATGGCCGTTGGCGTCCCTACGTTGCCAATTATCGCCAGCACATCTTCCTGTTCGATAAGGTCGCGCATATTGGGGACTGTTTGCTCTGGTTCATACCCATCATCCCAAGCAAGCAATCGGATAAGGCGTCCTTTTACCCCACCTTTAGCATTTTCTCGTGCTATTCTTATACCAACCCCCAACCGCATGTTTTTCCCTAACTCAGCAGCCGGCCCGGTTAAAGCCGTAGACATACCGAGAAGGACCTCATCATCATGCGTATCTGCACTTATCTCAGACACAGAAAACAATACGGCAAAGATAGAGAATATGGTTGAAAAATAGATATTCGAGTACCGGTTAATCGGCATATTTAGTATCCAATTTATTATCAGGATTTTGATAATACCTCCCTTTAATAATATTACGGTCACATGCCTTTAAAGGTCGTTAATTCTCGCCAATTTGAAATATTATAGTCTTAATGGCTAACATTTTTCCTGGAAAGTTACTCTAACTGACCAACTAGGAATTATTCCATCGACCTAACCAGTTCCGTATTTCGAGTTAAGAAATCATCTCTCAAATTTACGATCTGTCCTCCATTCACCAATTCACCGAAGACTTGATTGAATTGATTTAGGAGCTCTTCTGATCGATGAGACTGTCGGGGGAAAATAATATAGCCATAATCAGTGCTAATGGGTTTTCTCAAACCAATGATCTCATCAGATCGTTCACCAAGAACTTCTTTTCTAAATATATCGGCAACAAAAATATCTTCAACAAAGAAATCTGCCCGCCCATTTAGTATCATCAGCCAACAACTTTTTATATGAGGCGGACGAATACGTTTAATTTCTCCAGCTGAATGCATTTCTTCGAGTTCACTTAGGCTACCATAGTGATATGGAATACACTCAGTTAACCCCTTAAGATCAAGCATTTTATTAAAAACAATCTTAGAATCACCCCGTACATAAACTTTGCTCTTCCACTCAACAATTGCATCACTATAAAAGAACTCTTTTGTACGTTCTTCTGTCTTCAAATAGGGATAAGTGGCGACATACTTGTTTTGTTTTGTCAGGACATATCCCCGTTTCCAAGGTAAATAATCAACTGCCAAATCGTAATCCATTTTAGAGAATACCAATTTCACAATTTCAGAGACAACGCCCCCGTTTAGGATTTGATTTGAAGTAAAGGGTGGGTATTCACCTGTTGCCAACTTTAATTCCTCGGCACTTACTTTAGACAGCATAAACACTGAAGACAGAATAGCGATAAATCCTGCTATAAATATTTCATAAAAATATCGCACGCGAAGCTTTCTCCTCGTCACATTTTGAGAAGCCTTATTAGGCCTTAAGCAATTTTATTATTATAATATATTTTAAGTTAATTATTCATCTCTCCAATCTGAGTATTCAGCCCCTCGCCCTGACGGCTATCATAGATTGATCATTAACACCTTAACAACTTTATGGTTGTATTATTGCCATTAACTGGCTTTCCGTAGGGGTGAGACAAGTAAACATGTTTGGCCTCAAATAAGTCGACCAAGAAAAAGACTGCCAAGGAAAAGAGGGGTAATCTGAATGGATAGATTCACGCGCCAAACAGCATCAAAAAGAATAAGATTACACCACGTTCTTTTCATCGTTTTCTCTTTGATATCCATTATACCAGTTTTATTTCTCGCTGTTTGGGCGCAAAAATCTGCAATTGAAAACGAATACTCAGCAATAAAAGATAAACACCTTCTTCTTGCCAATAACGTTTCTGGTGCTTTATCTCGGTATGCCTCTGATGCAGAACTAATTTTCAGAATTTCAACCGAAAGCTTAATGAACAATCAATCTATCGAACAAATTCCTAATCTTCTCAAAATTGTACAATTTGGTCATATATGTATTACAGATAAAACGGGCCGAATTTACAACATGGCAACAATTAAACCAGGAATGTTCCCACGTTTTAAGAATGGCCACTTACCCCCTAAAACTCTGAAAAAGCTTTCTGATACAATAGCCAAAGCAAAAGCAAATCCCAGCCATGTTATTTTTTCGAGAGCATTTCTTAATTCCTTTGGAAAACCGACGCTTTACCTCGTTAAGGCAGAGGCTGACGGTTCCATGGCATTTGGAAGTTTAAAGACGGATTTTATTGTTAATATAGGCAATAAAATATCATTTGGAAAACTTGGGCATGCAGCAATTGTTGATCAAGCAGGGCAAATACTTGCCCATCCCAATGCCAAGTGGCGTTCAGAAATAAAAGATCTTTCCGCAGTCAAACCCGTAAAATTAATGATGGCGAAGCAAACAGGTGTAACCACCTTTTACTCCCCTTCTTTAAAAGCTGATATGATTGCAGGTTATACAGTCCTCCCCAAAATTGGTTGGGGCGTTATGGTTCCCCAACCAATATCCGAATTGGAAGATCGCGCTAGCGGTGTTCATCTCGTCGTTTTAATAATATCAGCGGTAGGTATCGCTGCGGCGGCCCTAATGAGTTGGTGGCTCGCGCGTTACCTATCAATGCCAATGCAAGCCGTGGTCAAAGCAGCTGGGGATGTTTCTGCTGGTCGTCTCAATGCTAGAATCCCCTCCTTTCATTCCTTTGTACTAAGAGAAGCAGGTGATCTTGTTCACTCTTTTAACTCCATGGTCGATGAATTGGAAAAAGTTGAATGTCGATTAAGAACTAGCGAAGAACGTTTTCGCGAATTTGCCTCCACAGCATCAGACTGGTTATGGGAGACAGATCCTCATGGACGAATAATATGGGAATCAGAAAGCCGAGACTTCGGGTATCGGGGAAAAAGATTTACTGAAATTCAAGGAAAAACCCGCGAACAACTTGCAGGCGATCTCATGTCCGAGAAAGAGTGGCAACCCTATAGAGACGCATTAGTAAAGCACTTGGAGATCAACGATTTTGAATACAGGTACTTAAGCTCCCAAGGAGAGACTTTTCATGCTCTTATCAATGGAACTCCTTTGTTTGATGAAGCTGGTAAATACCTTGGACACAGAGGTGCAGCATCAGACATTACCAAAAGAAAAAATATCGAAGCTGCATTGGAAAAATCCAAAGAATGCGCAGAGAAAGCAAATAGATCCAAATCAGAGTTTTTAGCAAATATGAGTCACGACTTACGCACTCCTTTAAACGCCATTATCGGTTTCAGTGACATTATGCGGCGTAAAACATTTGGGGGCCTTGGGCACCCAAAGTATGATGAATATGCAAGTGATATCCACAACAGCGGCACTCTCCTTGTTAGCCTGATAAATGATATTCTAGATCTTTCAAAAATCGAAGCCGGTAAATACGAACTCGCAGAAGAAACCTTAAAGTTGGAATCCTTGATAAAAATCTCATTTCGACAATTGCAGGTTATGGCAGAAGATACCGATCAGAAATTAGTATTGGAAATTCCGAAAAACTTTCCCTCTCTACTGGGTGACAAGCGAGCCCTCATTCAAATACTCAACAATCTAATTTCCAATGCTATAAAATATACCCATGGCCCAGGAACAGTCCATGTTAGTACGAAGGTGAATGAAGAGAACTGTATTATCCTCTCTGTAAGAGACAACGGCATGGGGATGTCTGAAGATGATTTAGAACATGCTCTAGAAGCCTTTGAGCAGACAAATCGTTTACATCCCCGTCGGCACGAAGGCACTGGGCTCGGTTTATATCTCTGCATTAGTTTTATGAAATTATTTGGCGGTTCTTTAGAAATAGAAAGTGAAGTTGGCAAAGGCACCACAGTCACTTTAAAATTCCCCAAAAGCAGAACTCTTAGCTTTGAAGAAGTCGACCAAGAACCAATTAGCTTTATTTAACTATTGCTGTATGGTTGAAAAACGTTAACGCCCCCCCTCTATGTAGGGATCATAACAATAAGATTTGATCAAAACTTGATCGAAATTGCGCTGTTATATGTTATTCTAACAGCGCCGTTGGTCTTCCCTAAGACATTATTGGGAATATACAAAATCTTTTCACCACGATAGATATTCTGGTGACAAGGGCCATGCTCTTACAGACGCTGAAAATAACATGCCCCTGATATCATGCAAAAAATAAATTAAAGAATTCAGAAGCGGAAAGTTTCGAATGCAAAATGATATAAGTGATAAGCTTCTATTTGCCGACGAGCTAGACGAAATAGAAAAAATAAATGGCACAAGGACCGCTGGAGATCCTGAATTCTGGCATATCTTGATTGTCGATGATGAGGAAGATATTCATACCCTTACGAGTATGATGTTATCAGATATTACATTTGGTGGCCGGAAATTACAATTCCACTCAGCCTTCTCGGGACAAGAGGCTAAGAGGTTTCTAATAAAATACCCCGATACTGCACTCATTTTACTTGATATCATGATGGAAAGTGATGACGCTGGCATAGAGCTGATCTCGGTAATAAGAAACGAGTTGAACAACAATAAAATTCAAATTGTTTTACGAACCGGTCAACCAGGACAAGCACCAGATCGCGATATTATTTATAATTACAACATCAATGGATATTATCTAAAAACAGAGATCACCTCTCAAAAACTCTTTTCAATACTCATATCATCTCTTCGTACTTATAGCCTTATTAATAGGCTTGAAAAAAACAGGCATGGGTTAAATAAAATCATGAATGCTTCCGAGCATATGATGAAAAGCCCCTCACTAAATCTATTCTGTAGCGGCGTACTCACCCAATTCGCCGCCATCTTAGGGTGCAATCCTGATGGAATAATTTGCAGTGGGAACCTTAGCCCGGAAATGAAATCCTCTAAACAGATCGATATCCTTTCCGCTACAGGCAGCTACGCACATACAACAGGAAGATCCCTTGAATCGCTGGATGAAAATGATCTGTCACTTCATGTCCACAAAACTTTAAAAGAGAAACATCACCAATTCCTCCCCACCTCAGCTTATCTTTATGTTCAGTCTGAAACTGAAAATGAGATGGTGATATACTTAAACCTGGGCCATCCCTTAAGCGACCACGATAAACAATTAGTCGAAATTTTTTGTTCGCGCATATCGCTGCTCCATGAAAACTTACAGCTCTTTACTAACATCAGGCGTACCGCCTACTATGATACTCTCACCGGGCTCCCAAACAGAACATCATTTATCGAGCGACTAGGAACTTTCCTCGACTTTACCCCATCGGATAAAGCCAACATCATCAGCCAAACAACCGCTCTTCGAACTGATCTTCCCCTCCTCGACAATGAACAAATACCAAATAAAGGTGTCGCAATCCTTCTACTTGGTCTTGATAAATTTCGTGATATTAATCATAGCTTTAGTCATAAAATTGGGGATAATGTTCTAAAAGAAATAGCCCATCGACTAAAAAAAGGAGCCCGTAATTGGGCCGTTAACAATATACAAATATCCAGGGTTGGGGGGGATACTTTTGGTATTCTTAGCCGTATAGACTGTGGTCAGAATACCGCAAAATTTCTAGCAGAGCTCGTCTTATCGGTTTTAGAAGATCCCTTTAACATTGATGGTTTAAACTTACGAATTACGGGGAGCATCGGTACTGTCGTCAGTAAAGAAGACGATAGCTCCAGTAAGGCAGAAGATTTACTTCACCAAGCTGATATTTCGATGGCACAAGCCAAGGAACTCGGCCGGAATTCGATTAAAGCTTATGACGAAACTTACGGCCAGGACTTAATCCGCCGGACCCAAATACTACAGAATTTAAGAGCGGCCATATCTCGAAAAGAGTTCTCTCTAAATTACCAGCCGCAATTTGATGCTTTCACCGGACAAATCGTTGGCACAGAGGCCTTACTCAGGTGGCGTAATCAGCAAGGAATTTGGATAACTCCTGAAGAATTTATCCCTTTGGCCGAACAAGCGGGACTTATTGCCCCCATTGGTCAATGGGTCCTTGAAGAAGCTATAAATACCCACAGCAAATGGATGAAGAAGGGGGTTTCCCCCATGAAAATGGCTGTAAACATTTCAGCCGTTCAATTAGCCAATCCTGAATTGCCATCCCATATAGAAACCTGCCTTGAAAACGCGGGCCTCGACCCAAGGTATCTTGAAGTTGAGGTAACAGAAACGGCTATTATGAGCGAGCCTGCTATTGCTTTGGAATCTCTCTGGCTGATAAAGGAAATGGGAGTAGATATATCGATCGATGACTTCGGAACAGGGATGACATCCATGTCTCAACTTAAATCTATCCCCGCTCAAAAATTAAAGATTGATAAATCTTTCGTTGCTGGCGCCATGAGCGACACAAGGGACGCTGCCATTACCAAGTCTATCATCCAGCTTGGTAATGCCTTCAACATGAAAGTCATCGCCGAAGGGGTTGAAACCATAGAACAAGAAGCATTTCTCCAAAAAGAAGGTTGTCACATTCTCCAGGGTTACTATTACGCGAAACCCATGCCCGAAGAGAAAATGCTCATATTCCTCCAGGAGCACCCAAGAGATAAGTAATTAATGGAAAGCGACTAAATACAGAAGATCATTACTCTCTTCACTCCAGCCTTTTAAATAATATTAGACGCTATTACGAAGGCGCATTACGATCCTGAAATTATGTATATTTAATAATTTTCTATTTTTGGGTGATCCAGATGAAGCCGATCCTTTTTGTTCTCAAAATGCCCTTCGAAGATAATGATGTCGAGGGGAGCAATAACTCTATTTGGTTTTGTTCTCATTGTGCCTTGATCGAAGGTGCATTGGCCATTAACCCAAGCTGGAACGATCACATTGAAGTCCGCCGTATCCCATTTGAGCGACCAAGAAATGAAGTTGTTGAAATATTGGGAAAAGATAATCAATGGTTGCCGGTTCTCATCCTTAATAAAGAAAACACCCTTACGGACCCCTTGGAAATCACAAATTATCTAGCGTCAACTTACGGGGGTGCAGCGCCCCATCCTTAATATATTAAATTCATGGTGTGATAATATTGACGGCCAATGCCTGCCATGGCATAAAATTGGTGGCTTTACTTAAGCCTCCTCGTCCGCGGAAAGGGCTGCGCCCAAGTTCAAGATAGAATGCACATCAACGATTTCCTGACCTGACAGGCGGACACGGGTTTAGCTTTTGAGGGTAATCGTATGACTTCGACACAACAACCACGTCCATCTCGCCGCCATTTATCCAGCACTCAGCAATCCAGAACCAAATATTCTAGAAATATGTTTCATGGTTCGATTAATTTTGAGCAGCAAAAAAAACGAGCAAAAGATCTTTATAAAGCCATGAATAAAGGCGAAAATATCGCCCTGCTCCGTTTTTCTCAATATCATCCAAAAGCCCAGGCCATTACTCAGGTCAAAGCTCCGGATTTAAATATCTCTCTCCATCTTCTAAAACTCAGCGATTGCCAATTGGTGATATCACGAGAAAATGGTTTCGCTTCCTGGCCGCAACTGAAGACACATTGTGATCGTCTTGCCTTACGTAAAAAACAAATCAGCGAAGGCACAGCTCCTCAGCTTGATGACGATAAGACCCTGCACATCCGCTGTGGCTCTGATATTAAGCACGGTTTGGGTATCGCAGGATTTGTCGGAGAATTTCATGAATTTTCGGATCCCTTCTGTCAGGGCCCTGTACCAAATTTAGAAGGCGAGGCTTTCTACAAACTACGAGCAGACTTTATATCAACCACCTACGGCTTGCCTCTCCAGGAAATTCAGACCCGGCAAAAGCTTGGTTATGAAAAACTCGACAACCTACATAGCTACACAAAAATTGTGTTGTGGTTTGAACACGACAGTTACGATCAACTCATTTTGGCCTATCTTTTAAACCATATATCGGGTCTTTCATCGTCACCCACTATTGATTTGATCTGCGTAGATGATGTCCCAGGAGTGCCTGGTTTTACGGGGCTTGGGCAATTAGCCCCAGAGATGTTGGTTTGGGTGTGGGAAAATTGCCGCGCCCCCCTTACTGAAGAACAAATTGTCCTTGGAAAAGTTGTTTGGAAAGCCGTTCAACAAGACACCCCTATGGCCCTTGAAGCTATTACATCCCAAGGAACACCGGAAATCCCACCCATGGCCGCTGCTTTGGAACGTCATCTGCAGGAACTACCCGCACCCCACAATGGCCTTAGCCTAACCCAACAGTTATCACTCGAAATTATTGCAGATAGTAAATCTATCAAAGGCGGAAAACTCTTTAATCAACTCATGCGTGAAAGAGAACCTCTCCCATTCCTCGGCGATTTGATGTTCTGGTCGGTTCTTGCTGAACTTGCTCAGGGCAAAACCCCTCTTATTGCTTACGAAAAGACAGAACAACCAATTCCGTGGCCTGAACGGCAGATTACTCTCACAAATACTGGTAAAAAAATCCTCAACGGCGACCTAAACTACCTAGACATAACCCAATCAGAACGATGGGTAGGTGGCATCAAGATTTCTCTATAGGCTTTTGTTCCTACATAGGTGTTCGTATATAACCACGTTAATAATTCTCACAAATCTGTGATTAGATTTGGTTGTATAATCAAGGGAAACTTCTCTTCATTGAAATCAGATACCTTGATTCTACTAATGAGTTTATTAGGCAATTGATATATTGGGGGAAAGAGTATGGATACACAGAGCGAGAAAGCCATTCCTTTGAGTAAGGTAAAGCTGGTTTTCTTCCAACTTCTTGCCTTAGCATTGGTTGGACTTGGTGCATCAATTTTTACTCTGTCCCCCGAAGAGCTTATTAATCAACGAGGTCAAGATGAAACGACCTTGATGTATAGTATGGCAGTCATCTTAATTTTGCTTTGTGGAGGTGCTGGGGTGGTATGTTTTATGAAGCTTTTAGATACTGCACCAGGATTAACTCTCTCAACCACTGGCTTTACGGATAATTCGAGCAGTATGCCGGCAGAATTTATTCCTTGGGAAGAGGTTACAGAGCTAAAAGAGTTCCGATTTAACCGACAAAAAATAGTCTCTATCCATATTAAAAACCCCGAAATTCACCTTAGAAAGGGTAATATTTTACAACGCCTGACCAATCGCGCTGTATCGAAGGCCAGTGGTACCCCTATAAATATTTCGGCCAATAGCCTTAAAACCAGTTACAACAGCTTGGTTGCCGATTTTGAACGATACTTTAAACACAGCCAAAACCAAAATCTAAAAAGCAGTTAACTTTAACATGATACCCGTTGGCTATATGGCGAAATATATCGCCAAAAAACCCAAAATTCTTAATAATAAAATTGTTAAAGATCTCTTTTCGGTAAGTGGGTGTATTTCGGAAAATTTCGCCGATTATATACCCTTTTGGAAGCACAATGGTTATTGGTTATTCAACTGTCCAACAATAATAACGAAGCTCGCTAAAGATAATAATCTCAATTTATCCCAAACTCGAATTTTTTATTATGAAGCTTACGAACTACAGCATAGATCCGAAAAAAAAATAGTGGGTGGACATTGGGAACCCTTTGCGTCTGAAAAATCAATACCGACAGATGTGTTTGTCCCCACGCGAAAAAAGCTGGAGGGATTTGATATAGTATCTTTCTCGCAAGAGAATGCGCCAGAATGTTCCTTTCTGTCTTGTAACCATATGGCTGAAGAGATCGTGGTCAACAGCCATTGCCTTCTTGGATCATTAGACGAGGCCAAAAATTACTTAAACCAAGGGTTTTTCGACAACTGTGAACCCGGGCCCAATAGGATATTGGCCGTTTATAGTTTGGATTAGTAAACTCTCAGTTAGGTCTCTGCCATTACGTCAGATTACTAACGTACCTTCGCTTTTTTTGCGAACACTATCTTACGCTCTTGCCCCTCCATTTTTACAGTGAAACGGTAGGCTTCATTCATGCCTTTTTTACCAGAGTGAGTGAATACGAGTACACGTTCTCCGTCAGTTCGAATATGGATAATACCAAAATTCTTGCGCTCAAAAGCATAGAAAGCCCCGCGAGGATCTCCAGGATCTATTTTCCCGGTAAACATTTTTTGTAGTTCTTCACGGGTAAAGTTTTCTCGGGTGTGTTCTTTAAAAAAGGCTTTTAAATCATCACGCTCATAAGCATAACCTTTGGTGCCGAAAAAAGCGGCTAATTCAGTGTTCAATATCACACCTGTATCCAAACGCATAACTTTCCCCAAAGCTGCCATCAAAGTTGCTCGAGGGTGAATGTGTTCTTTGCTTGGGTTTTCGTCACCAGATGAAATTATTGCCACGATGGGGCTCATATCTTTGAGTGCATGAAAGTCAAAATCGGCTGATCCATGGTGCGGCGCTTTTATAATCTCGGCCTCGAGCTCATTTGCAGGTATATTCTCTCGCATCAATCTCATAGAAGGCTTGTTCAAATCCCCGGTCAGATTTAAACGCACATTTCCGACACGAACTTGCAAGGCAATAGAATGGCCATTGATAGTGTGTGAAGCTGAAATCGCCCCCTCTCGTCCTCCATCAAGATGCATATCGGGGGATTTTTCAGGGGCACGGAAAAACCGCAACATCGGCTTTATTTTATCATCCAGCGGGTCCTTGATCGGCTCGCTAAAGGGGCCTTGCAGACGCACATGAACGCCGTCTTCATGAAGAAAATCAAAAAGGTCATTTTCATTATCTCCAAAAGCAATCCGACGAACATCCATATGCCCTAGGGCTTCCCAGTGATCTAAAGTTTTTGCCCAGCGATCAAATGGCGCGTTGCGTAACTCATCTTCGACATCTCTTGGATCATCCACGAGATCACAGGCGTAGGTTTCCCCTTGTTTTTCTATGCTACGACCAAACATTTCTCGGGTTGGTCTACTTGATCTATCCTCTTTTTTTGATGATGCCTTCACCAAACCATTGTGATAGATCCGTTTGGGATGGATAAAGATGCGCTTACGATCAGCCAGCCCCGGTTGCAGTTCGGATCTAACGAGGTCATTCAAACCATCAAAATGATCGGCATCCCCGTGAGAGATAATGATTGCAGCCACATCCAAGGGGTTATCGGCAGAGGTCTGTCTGTGCCTGAATCGTGCAGCCACATGACGGGCGAAAAGTTTATTATCCCCCCCATCAATCAGAACGATCTTACCATTGGGAGATTCCATAATCAGGCCGTCTCCTTGTTGGACATCGACCATGGAAAATTTGAATATCCCCTTATCACCTAACGAAAGGTTCGGATCATTTTTGGCCCAACCCTCAGCGGTACCATCATAATGTGTTTTCGCCCTCAACTTGATGTATCGGCCGTGTTGCTCAATAACATCAACTTCGTCACCATAAGCCAGGGTCAATATCACCTTCGATCTGGAATCAGGTTCACGCCGTAATCTCACAAAATCATCATAGATAAACTTGCTCATACCAGTTTCCTTAAATTCCAGTGACCTCATTTCCATTTGAAGTCAGGTTTAATTTATCAAAAGGGGCGTTATTCCCTAAAATATTGTGGTCCACCCTTCACGTGCGGCTTCGTGTTTTTTATAGCTGATAGCATGGGCGACAATTCCATCAGGCGTAACCAATCGGATGACGCCGCCTTTATTACGAAGGTGAGGATTATCCGGCCCAGCGGACAGAGTTATTCTTATGGTCTCGCCGGCTCGAACCTTCCCTTCAAGAGACTGAGCGCGATCATCTCGATCCATCAACCTCCAACCCCTTAAATCAAATGCGGCATCAGTGCGATTAAGGAGTGTTACGCTCTCCCTACCGTCTTCATTTCCTGAAGGGTTTATAAGGGCGGCAATGATCGCCACACCTGGCTTCAAAGGATCAATCTTTCCTGGTTCGACAACAATATCATCCAAAGGATGTCCGGTATGGGCATCCGTGTTCCAATCCTGGCTTTGAAAAGCGAGAAAAATAGCGGCCCAGTGATTAGTGGTGCCAAAATGAATTAAAAGGGCCCCATCTTGATTAGCGCCATTTGTTGCCTTGAAACGTCCGCTCGATCCCTGATTCAAATGTACATCGTGAATACCATTGCCAGGAACAAAGCCAAAATACTTATCTACTTCACCATCTTCAGGACCCCAAGCTTCTCCAAAGATATAAAAAGTAAGACTATTATCTGCCATACCCTGGCGGATAATAGGCTCTAAATAATCGCGAAGATCATTATCCGGACCAGTGCGTTGAAAGGGAGCAATTTCCATCGCTTCACGTTGGACAAAGTTCCCCCTGACGTAGTCAAGAACCAGTTCTGATAAGCGGCTATTTGGCACATTATTTCGACCATTCTTCAAATCAATTAGCCCTTCTGGAAGAGCAAGTAATTCATTTAAAAAGGGATGGGAGAAAGGATCTTGCTTACGATAAAGAAGATCGTTGGGAGCAACATTCGAACGCACATTGATGGCCGCGCGGTAACTTACCCCTGCTGCTTCTATCCTGATTTCCATATGCGGGCTATCATCATCATCAATGGCAATATTTGACGCTTTACCCTTGAGGAGTGAATAGTTTTTTAACGGCATGTGCTGACAGTCCCTTCAGGTGAACACCAGGAAAAATAAAAATACATATTTGATTAAAACCTAAATCATAACAGAAATCATGTGAAATTTACGTGAAATCAATAAACTATTTCAACCTTTTATGGTGTAAATTTATTTCAACATGACTTAAAACTATGACCCTGGTCTGAATAAAAGTGCCTTTAACTTGTCGGTAGTGAATTAACTTTATGATGATTAAGGCTTTTGAGCACATTAGGTCTTTAGGGAAGATAGTTTTACTGTGTGTTTCAATGTCGTGATTGGTTATAAAAATTCGCGGATTGTACCATGAAAAAAGCACAACGAGTATTTACGACGGCGCTCATGACTTTATTTTTCATTATGTGCCTATATTTTTTACCTATCTCCGCGTCCCAAGTTTCGGCCCAAGTTTCGGCTCAAATTCCGGCACAAATAACAGAGAATATACCTCTGATTTCCTACCATTCACACGTGCCTTTTGTGACAAACACCGACAAGGGTCTCACCTACGATCTTGCCGCTTATCTCACTAAAAAATCACGTGGCCGATACATTTTTCGGGCTAGGGTAATGTCCCGTCCACGGGTGAATAACTTGATAGAAAGTTCCAAAATTTTCGTCGTTCCTTGGGTTAACCCGGTATGGTTTAAGGATAAAGATGAAACAAAGTTTCTGTGGACTCAAAACGTTCTGCTATTGGGTAAGAATGTGGTGATCTCACGACAGGATAATAAATTGATTTATAAAGGTCCAAATTCGTTATCAGGTCTCAAATTTGGCGGTGTCCGAGGGCATCAATATACCGGGATAGATGACTTTATTTCACAATCGGTAAAGACGGTCCGAATTGATTCTGACAGGCACCTTTCAAATATCCATAAGCTGCTAAACGGCCTAATTGACGTTACCTCCATGCCTTCCTCTGCCGCAAATTATTTTATCTCGGAACTAAACCTTGAACAAAGCTTATTCATAGCCCCGATCCCCCATAAATCATATGAACGTAAAATGTTGATTTCGAGCAAACGTAAAGATATCAGAGACTTCCTAGATCAAGCCATACGAGCCATGGCAGAAGATCCAGAATGGCTGGTAATTATTAAAAACTATAAAAATGATGAGTGATAAACAAATATGCTAAAAGAGTGGCAGTATAAATATGGCCTTTCCCGCCTGCAGATCAAACTGCTTACCATCACTGTTCCCATTTTTCTCATTCTAGGCGCAATATTTGTTACCACTATGGAAGTAACCATATATGTGGATGAAAAAATTAAACTCGAAGAAAAACTAGAACGTATTTCAGAAACTTTCATGGTCGTTGTTGCTGAACCCTTGTGGAATGTTGACATGGATCGGACTTCCTCAATTCTTGAGGCCATGACCATCGACAAAGACTTTGTCAGCGCCGTTGTATATGACGATGAAGGAAATCTGTTTGCAGAAATAGGTAAAAAAACCAAAGAAATACCTACATCTTTAACGTCTCAGAAATCTATAAAATATATTCCTGAAATGGAACAGGAACCTAGAGTAATAGGTACATTGGTCATTGTTTTCACAGATAAACAGTTGTTATCAGCGACCTACAGACGGGTAGAAATAGTTGCCACCCTGGCCATCCTCTTAGTCTTGGTCATGACCGTCACAAACATTTTTATTCACAGAAAATTTGTCGGAACCCCTCTACAGCGCATGCTTGCGCTTATCCAATCAACTTCAGAAAAGTCTCGCGGCCAAAGGGTACAGTGGTCTAGTGATGATGAGATTGGCGTGGTTACAACCGCGTTCAATCAAATGCTCGACGTTCAAGAACGATATTACGAAGAACTTGAAATTCAGGTTGAAAAGCGAACTCAAGAGCTTTCGGAAAAATCAGAATTATTACAGGCTGCGCTCTCTAACATGAGAGGCGGTCTTGTGGTGTATGATGCTCAAGGTCGCATGCTAACTTGGAACACCCAATATTTTGAAATATTTAAGCTCCCAGATCAATTCCAACGTGTTGGTCAAGATTATGCAGAGATTATAAAACATGATGTTGAAATTTGTTTTTTCGATAAAGACCTACATCACAATTTCGATATCGACACCCTTATTCAAAAACGCCTAAACAGTTTTGCAGAAGGTAGAACAGAAACAGAGGAGCTATTTTTCACCGATGGTCGCATCGTAGAAGCAAGACGAAATCCAATGCCGGGTGGGGGGCAAATTTGCAGCTATATTGATATTACCACACGCAAACTTGCCGAAGAACAAATGGTCGAAAAGGAAGCACAACTCAGAGCCGTCCTCGACAATATACCCGGCGGGATCAGATATGTAGATAAGGACCGGAATTATGTCTTCTTCAATACACAATATTCTAGATTATATGGCTTTCCCGACGACCTGTTAAAAATAGGAAATTCCGTTCGTACCGAAAATCTGTACCAAGCCAAACGGGGAGACTTTGGGAGTGGTGATCCAGGCGAACTGGTTGATACCTGGTTCGAAAAGTTCCCAGTACTTGATAATCCTCAAAACTGGGAACGTACAACAGTTCACGGTAAAGTGCTTGAGGTTCATACCACCCCAACTCCGACTGGTGGCGTCATAAATGTTGTTACAGATATCACCACACGCAAGCAAGCTGTTGAGGAGCTTCGTAAGGCAAAGGAAATTGCAGAACTCGCTAACAGATCCAAGTCTGATTTCCTGGCCGCCATGAGCCATGAACTCAGAACGCCTCTGAATGCCATTCTTGGATTTTCGGCCATGATCAAAGATCAAATGCTCGGCCCAAACAAACAAGACGTTTATGCTGAATACGGAACCGATATTTTTAATAGTGGCCGACATCTTCTTCGCTTAATCAATGACTTATTAGATTTATCGAAGATAGAAGCCGGAAAACTCGAGCTTACTTTTGATACGTTGAACGTTAAAAAATCGATCTTGGAAAACATCCGCACCATGGATCCTATTGCAGCAAGATCAGAGGTAAAAACTGAAACCATTTTCGCGGACAACCTTCCTTCACTGATCGCCGATCAACGAGCCCTAGATCAAATCATCTTAAATTTACTGTCAAACGCAATTAAATTCACCCCTCCGGACGGTCTCATAACGGTGCGTGTTTCAAGTGACACCGATTACACCCGTATTGTGATTTCAGATACCGGGATCGGTATCGAACATGAGTATATAGATAAAATCTTGAAACCCTGGGGGCAAATCATAGATCCCTTGAGGATTGATGTTAAGGGATCAGGCCTTGGCCTTCCAATCGTCAAATCTCTGGTCGAATTACACAGCGGCAAACTCAAACTCGAAAGTGAAGTCGGCACAGGAACAACCGTAACAGTAACCTTGCCAAATTCGGAGCCAAATTCGGGGCCAAATTCGGGGCCAAATTCGGGGCCAAATTCAGGGCCAAATCTGGAGCCAGAAGCTGAAATTTAAACCCAATTTAAAAATATGAAAAAGGCGGCGTACTAAAACCATCTCCTAAATCCTGACTTATACAATAAAGTAAGGCTCGTATTTAGAATATGATGAGAACAACCGCCTTTATTTATTCTGCTAACTATTCTGCGCCGATTGCAGCCAAACCGACCTTAGCACATTTTTCGTCTTTATCACCGCCTGGGGCGCCACCAACACCAATACCGCCAACGAGTTTACCGTTGAATTTAATGGGCAAGCCACCGCCAAGAATTATCATGCGCGGGTCCATATCGCGTAAACCATCAAGCTCACGGTGATCTTTGAGAAAGTTGGCAAGGCCCAAGGTCGCGCGGCCCATACTTGCTGCTGTAAACGCTTTACCTGTGCTGCTACCAACCGTGTGAGGTCCTGATCCATCAGCCTTGAGAAGAACTTTTGTTGCACCAGAGCGTTCAACAATTGCCACACTCACGTTATAACCATCAGCCTTACATTGCGCGACAGCAGCCTGTGCTGCTTTTTCAGCCATCTCAAGCGGGAGATATGGCGCGGTTGGAAGATCCGCAGCGATTGTCGTGGTTACGGCGGTGAGAGTAGATACTGCCACAACGCCCAAAGCTGCAAAACTACGTACTGCCTGCGTTTTAAATGAGGTCTTCATGTCTGAACTCCAGTAAGGATGAAACTGGAGATAAGGTAGCGTTGTTACTTAATGCTGGTAATTCGTATCACACCTAGGTTCTATCCGTAGTGCTACGGATAAGCTATTCTTGTGCTTCCAGTACAAGCCGGGCCATTTCAGCAACAGATGTGGTACCAAGTTTCTCTGCTATGTGGGATCTATGGCTTTCGATTGTCCGCGGTGAAACAGATAGGCTTGCGGCTATTTCTTTCGTCGCCCAACCGCGACTGACCATATCTAATACTTCTTTTTCTCGGGGCGTCAGAGAATTTAACAAGGTAGTTGTTTCAGTGACTTCTGCATGTTTTTTGTTTATTTGAATTAAATTTGCTTCACCCTTTTGAATGGCATCAATAAGGTCCTGCTCATCCAGCGGTTTGCTAAGAAAATCAACTGCCCCATTTTTGAAAGCCTTACGGCACGCATTAATATCACCATGCCCGCTGATAACAACAACTGGCCAGTGACAATTAGCTTCAATTAGCTTTTCTTGTACTTTTAAACCAGAAATCATTGGCATGCGTATATCCATAACGATACAGCCTGCTACTAATCTTGGCAGAGTTTCGAGGAACGTTTGGGGGTCTCCAAAAGCGACAACGTGATATCCCAGAGTTTTAAGCAACAAGCTTAATCCCTCCCGAACGGCTTCGTCATCGTCGACCAGATAAATATTCGTACTCATTTTTTTGTATTTCAGTTCTTAATATTGGTTTTTGATTTTCACTTATCTCTGCAGTGGAAATTTTGCTGTGGCGACCACACCATCTCTTGATCGATTTTTTATTTCTAACACACCATTAAACCGCTCTACGATATTTTCGCAAAGAGAAAGCCCCAGGCCCATACCACCTGGTTTGGTCGTAAAAAATGGTTTGAGTACATTTGACATGCTGTCTTTTGAAATCCCTGAACCATTATCTGAAATTTCAATAACCGCAAACTCATCACGAATAAACGTTGATATTTCTAAGGTGCCGCCGGAAACGTCATCGTCTTTAATGTTCTCTACAGTTAAATTATCATCACTAATATTTTCTAAGGCTTCAGCCCCATTTTTAGCCAAGTTAAAAACCACTTGTTCAATTTGTACGACATCCGCAAAGATAATGGGGGAAGTCGGATTAAGAAACAGATGTATAGCAATCCCCCTCTCCCTGAGGTCTGCTTTCATTATCTCTTTGATCCCCCGTGCGACGGCATTTAAATCAACCTGCTCCAACCCGCCGGTTTCCTGAACGGTCCATTTCCTAAGCCTGATAAGAATATCACCTGCTCGTTTGGATTGTTGTGTAATCGAACTTAAAACAGAGGATAGTGTTTCGGTATCTTCTGGATTGAGTTTCACAATGTGTTCTCCAGCCTGACTTTTACTGAGTATGGCCGTAAGGGGTTGGGTGAGTTCATGGGCGAGACCAGATGCCATCTCCCCCAGACTATTGATCCGAGAAGCCTGCGCAATACGTGCCTCATGTTCCCCTAATAAGGCGCGCTCTTCCGAACGTTTTGCTCTAAAAAACTGATTAGAGTATGCCTTTATAGCAAGCAAGGTTACACCAGAGAGCAAGATAAACGGCAGGACAATTGCCCAGGGTATCATGTCTGACAAGGTTACCGTCTTGCGAACATCTAATATTAACGGCTGGCTTCGGCTTCCAAGTACTTGGTGATACTTCAACGGAAAAGAAAATAGTCCGGCGACAGAATTGCCCTCTTTGTAAAATAATTGGGTACCATCATCTCTCGCTAGAGAAATTGAAATTTCAGGGCCAAAATTGAGATCATTTTCAAGAAGCGTGGCGGTATCAATACTGAGGGCGATCCCATAGCGAGCCAAATCAGAATTAGGAGAGCGTTTCACCAAAAGATACCCATTTGGCGCTGGTAATATTTGCAAGGCCCCCCTAGAAGCATATGCAGCAGCATTAATAGCCTCGACAGTGTTCGGGATTATATCCGTCTTTCTTGTGGTAAAAATTTGGAAAGGATTTTTCTTGTCCAGTTTGACCAGATCAATAAATTTAATACGGGTATAAAATTGTTGAATTGTATCTGAAAGGCTGGACAAAGGTCCCAATAGAGGTTCTTTGTTTACCGACGCCAAAGATGACAGCCCCGTTAAATGAGCGTCATGCTGATCCGCTCGTTGAGAGACGATCCGATGTAGGGATTGAGCATCGGTGTCCAAGTCAGCTTTAAGGTCGGTTATAAGAATTGGGGCTGTAAAAAGGATTGTGTAAGTACTGATTATCTTTAACTCTCTTTACGGGTAAAAATAATGAGTACGACAATG
>JBALWN010000011.1:0-60819 GCA_036960845.1 Halopseudomonas aestusnigri
TTCGATTTATGGATGAGAATTCTCGCCCTGGTAGCTTTAACACAGGAAATACCTTTGAGATGACTGTGGAAAGATTGGCTAGTTATCAAGATTGGAGCCTTGATATTTCTGAGACGCAGAGAATTCAAGACGCATTTGAAACGCAGGAGAGCGTTAATAGTCTGAGGTTTAGCGGCTCTGTAGAGGATAATTTGTTCGACGCAGCAACTGACATTCTCTTCTCTGACACTCTTTTTTCATGATGACAAATTCTATAATACTAGCATCAGCCCGTCGATCACATAGGCACTTTCTCGTTCCGCAGCACTGAACATCAAGGAATGCCACATGATATTGTGCTCATCGATAAAGGTGTAAGCACTGACACCCTGCCCATTACCGAAATATTTGAAGGAATGATTGGCATTCAGGAATTCTCCCCGGACTTCAAACTTCTAGCCATCACTAACAGTGTGCAATATATCCTGAGATTTACCGATAGATATTCGGCAATTCCATCTGGTCCATCGCTTTGACAATCCTGTCATTGGTGGAAAAAATATTATCGAGCGAGAAGCGCCATGTAATTGCGTGTTCAAGTTCCCGCTCAGTGAAACCAGGAGATATCTGCGCCATTTTTTTCAATACCTATCCCGCACCCAAGGTGCCATAACACCAGCGAGGAGCAAAGTTTTCGGCTTTTCTTTGAATCAAGTGAGGAATAAATTCCAAGAGATTATGTCTATCTTTTTAGTGTAAAGAATTTACGCTCACAGGTAATCGAAAAAATTATAGTAAAAGGATATCAATTATGTACTCTAGAATTACAAGCGAAAGTAGTTCTCAGTCTAGTTTAGAATCAGAGAACATCAAGGGGGACTCTGATTCTAACGATAAGAAAACTTTATTTAAAAACGCTCTCTCAAAGAATCCGATGAACACAAAAATAGAAACCGCACCAAAACTACTTTCAGACAATGATACTCCTTCAAATTCAGAACATGAGCTGCACCTTGAAGTATCAAAATTGGAATTGGAAACTTTCATAAACGAAATGAAAGACATTTCATCAGACAATGATACCCCTTCAGGTTCAGAACATGAGCCGCACGCAGTACTATCCGGATTAGAAGTACTAAAGAACAAATTTAAAGATGCTGGTCCCCCAGTATCAGAATTTAAAGCAAAAATGGCCCAACTAAAAGCTAGGAACGATGGTCCCGCAGTATCAGAATTTAAAGCAAAAATGGCCCAACTAAAAGCTAGGGACGATGATCTCCCAGTATCAAAATTTAGGGCTAGAATGGACCAACTAAAAGAAGAGGCTAGGGCTAGGGGCGATAGTCCCTTTTCAGCCAATGCTGCCCCTTCAGACAATGAGATGGACCAGACTGGCCCCTAATTGGATCGGACATCCTGACATAGTTGTGGAGGCTTAAGTCTATCCCTAAGCATATGCCTATGTCTATTTAAACGATCATGTTATCTCATCACAGATGGTGGCCGTCGACGTGGATGGTCTTCTGCAGAAAAGCTCCGTATTGGGGAAGAAAGTTCTTGAGCAGGGTGTAACGGTTTCGAGTATTTCCCGTCTTAATGGTGTTGCTCCTAATCTGGTTTATCGCTGGCGCAAGTTGATGAGTGAAGGAGGAGCAACCGCAGTGAGCACTGACTAAACTGTCGTAGCTGGGCTTTGTTCCTCCTTAGGTAATTCTCGTATAAAGCATGCGATGACGCCTAATGCGAAAAAGTCCCCCAAAGCTTAGGGCAGTTGTATTTCCTGACTGAAAGTGGCAAAGATTTTGGATACCAAAAACACCCGAAATTATTCAGTTCAAAATTCACCTTCTTTGGATAAGCCCTATGTTCTGGCGCCGGTTTACGGTTTCGTCAGCATCCACGTTACGTGATCTGCACAGCATTATTCAGGTGGCAGCCTAATTGTCCCACGCTTTGGGGTACTCTCTAAGCAGACCGGTCAAGGAATTGATCTCGTTCTTGTTGCCCCGCGTCAGGGCCGTGGCAAAGATAAATCCATCCTCGTCATCGTTTACAGATTCCTGATAGCCCCATTTGGCCTGCACTTTAACCTTTTGTATTAACCTTCACATGGGAACCAGATTCAGGACCAGGTTTTCGTAACCTGCATTGTGTAACCTCCACCAACGTGGCATCAACGATGGCGACACGGCCCTCTTGAAGGATACCTTTGATTGACACAGTTGATCATTGATTTGTGTAAGCACCGCATCCACATGCCCTGCATTGTCCAATGCAATCCGGAAGTGCCCAATGGTCGAGGACTGAGGCACACCCTTATCCATCTTGGGGCGACAGAACTTACGAAACATCAAATCCAGGGCCAGTTGGATCTCCAATTTCACATCAAACAGATTGTGCCAAATTCCCAGAATCAAGGCCCAAAACAACGTCATTGCTGCACAACCCGGACGACCTGTGCCACCCTCGCCTTTGGGTAACAACGGCTCCAATACAGTCCCGTTGATCAAACTTTCTATACCTTCAAGCGCTTTCAGCGAAGAGTGGTCCAAAAGGTCATTCGTGGCGAAAAGGGCGGGTTGGGTTTTGAAGCTATGCTTCATAACCAAAAAATACACAATCAACCAGAATATGAAAAGGTTAGAGTTTTGCTGAGCTCTCTATAAACTAATTTAACCTTCATGCCTATATTGGGTCCAGATGGGATGTATGCCTCCGATACCTATTATGCGGAGATCACCGCGTTAGTAGATACTC
The DNA here is from genome assembly GCA_036960845.1 of Halopseudomonas aestusnigri. Lineage (GTDB taxonomy): Bacteria > Pseudomonadota > Alphaproteobacteria > Kiloniellales > Kiloniellaceae > Kiloniella. The sequence continues at coordinate 2,737 of JBALWN010000011.1, forward strand.
TAATGTCGTCGAAGGGAGGCTACCATTCTATCAGAGACCTTTAATCAAGTTTAAAGAATGGTAACCTCAGGTATATTTTTTTACATTACAGTAAATACAACCATTCGATGTGAAATATGCTTTCATGCACTAGGCAACGGAGTTGTGTAGAAGATTATATAAAGTCAATGGGGTGTATTCGCAATATTTATGAACTCATAAATCTTGTTTATTGGATTTGTTGAGATAATTACTGACCAATAAACAAAGTTTCGTAAATGACTAAAGAAATATAAAAATCTGTTAGGGGGAAGTGTGTAATATAGATGGACATTTCAATAGTAATCATAACGTTTGTATGAATTAACTACATAATCTTTCGGCCTATTACAATCGCATCGAATTACTCATTCATTGTATGAGTAATCGGTCAAGCTTTAGGACTAAGCTAACAATTGTTTCGTTTATTTAAGCAGAGCAAAAATATCATAAGGTTAACCACCCTGCTGATTGCGGTTATAATATTGATGTCCGTCTATGGCGGTGCCCGACAGGTCTATTGGGGCAACGAATTTGATAGAATCTCTGATCGGGCTGCACTTTATAATTCAACCTTGGTATCGGCCTTAAAGCACTATCAATATTTACCTTTCATCTTGGCACGGGATCCAATTGTCTTCTCGGGTTTAAAAATCGGTGAAACACAGATACTCAATCAACGCCTAGAGATTTTTGCCAAACAAGCCCAGGTAAATCATCTCTACATCATGGATACAAAAGGTAAGGTGATCGCGGCATCCAATTGGCGCGCGGAACAGACATTTATTGGGAAAACGTATGCTTTCAGACCCTATTTTCAGACAGCTCTTACCGGGCGTCGAGGGGAGTTTTTTGCTATAGGTGCTACGACACTTGTTCCCGGTTACTTTGTCGCAGAGCCTATATTTGATCGCGATGACGAGGTGATCGGTGTGGCAACTATGAAAGTGGATCTTGGCCCATTGATACAATCTTGGGCTGATGGTGGGGAAAAAATATTCGTCTCAAATTCAGATGGCATTGTCGTCTTATCCACAGATCCCGTATGGAAATATCGGTCACTGCAGCCACTATCAACTGAAGCCCTGACTAATATTGAACAAGGGCGCCAATTTTTAAATAAACCTCTATCAGCACTTAATATCGAGTTTTTACCCGATAATGAGCTACGATTGGGAGCTGTGAATTATCTTTATCAGGTATCTTCGTTTCCGATCCTTAATTGGAATCTTCATTATCTGGCCGCGAAAGATGTGATTATTCAGCGGAGTCAACACGCCGTACTGATTGCCAGTATTATTATGAGCATCTTACTCGCGGGTTATCTGCTCATAAGATCTGCACGTATAAAACGCGCACTGTGCGCCTCTGAAGAAGATAGCCGAAGTCTAAGAAAATTAAATGAAGAGCTGGAACGTGAAATCGACGAGCGCCGCCGAGCGGAATTACGGCTTGCTCTAACTCAGAAAGAATTAAAACAGGCCAGTAAACTCGCAGCACTCGGCCAATTGGCTGCATCTGTTTCCCATGAATTGGGGCAACCGATATCCGCCATGCAAAATTATTTGGCATTTGCAGATTTGCCTGACAACAAGATGGATGGGGAAACCATAGATGTCATGCTGCATCTTAATCGGCTGGTTGCACGAATGGGAAAAATCACCAAACAATTAAAATTCTTTGCCAGTCCTCAGACTATATCCACTGATGCTGGTGTCTCTAGTGCTACCGTTTCCGGTACTGAAGTGTTTCATGATGTTGATCTTCGCGATGTAATCGAAGGCGTGCGCGAAATCATGGGTGGTAACATTCAACTAACGCAAACAAATCTAAAAATTGAACTCCCCAAATTTGCCGTAATTATTCGTGGTGATCGCTTACGGCTCGAGCAGGTATTAATCAATTTAGTCCGCAATAGTCTGGATGCGATGAAAGACAATGATGGACAATTGCTTGAAGTTAACCTTTTCGTAAAGCATGGAACTTCATACATCAATGTACTGGATCGCGGCCCTGGTTTACCAAAAGAGATTAGCGAACAATTGTTTGAGCCTTTTGTCACGACCAAATCATCAGGAGAAGGCATGGGACTGGGTCTTGCTATTTCAGCGTCAATCGTTGAAGACCATGGCGGCGAATTAAAAGCCCGCACCCGAAATACAGGTGGGGCAGAGTTTTCAATGGCGATCCCTCTTTTCCAGACTGGTGACACGTAACATGGAAATCGAAAATAAATCAAAGATCTTGGTTGCAATTGTTGATGATGACCAGGAAATGCGAGAATCCCTTGAATTTCTCTTGGACAAAGCAGGTCATAATACTATCTCATTCAGCAAAGCTGCCGATGCCTTAAATCATTTGACCCGCAAAGATATACAATCTCTGCCGGACATATTGGTGACCGACGTAAGAATGCCTGGCATGACCGGTCTGGAATTACAGGAAAAACTCCAAGTCCAAATGCCCCTACTGCCTGTGGTTCTGATATCAGCACACGGGGATGTGCCCATGGCGGTAAAGTCCATGCAAAAAGGGGCTTATAGCTTTCTGGAGAAACCATTTGATCCTCCCCGACTAGTTACTATTGTACGAAATGCAGCCGAATCCCACCGCCTGGAATTGGAAAACACCAGCCTGCGGAAACGCATATCCCAACTTTCAGGACTAAATCATGTTCTGCTTGGCGACACCACACCGATGCAGGAGCTCAAAGACGACATCCAAAACCTGGCAGATACCGATGCCACTATCATGGCACTTGGGGAAACGGGCACGGGAAAAGAAGTTGTCGCCCGCGCCATCCATGAGTTGAGCTCGCGGGTCTCCGGTCCCTTTGTTGCAGTGAATTGTGCAGCCGTCCCAGAAAACCTGTTTGAAGCAAGTATGTTTGGCCATGTGGCTGGTGCTTTTACAGGTGCAACAAGTGCCTCAAAAGGTTATTTCGCCAGCGCTCAAGGAGGGACTTTGTTTTTGGACGAACTCGGTGCTTGTCCTTTAGGGCAGCAAGCAAAACTGTTACGCGCGCTTGAAACTCGTGAGGTCATTCCAGTTGGTAGTACCCAACCTGTGAAAATTAATATACGGGTCATTTCTGCCACCAATGAAAATCTTTCTGAAGCTGTCACAAAAGGGTCCTTTAGAGAAGATCTGTTTTATCGTTTAAACACACTGGTCCTTGAACTGCCGCCACTTCGAAAATTACGTGACGACATTGTTTTTATCTTTACCCATTACCTGACGGAATATGCAGCTAAATATGGCACAATGGTCCCTTCGTTAAGTAACGAGGATGTCGCGATCCTTCTCAGCCATAATTGGCCTGGAAATGTGCGAGAACTACGCCAAGTTGCTGAACGCCGTGTACTAGCCAATCGTCGTGGAAGGGGCAGTGTGTCAGAAGCATTGACATTTGGCGCCGGAATAAATGATGGGCCAAAAGCTCTCCGAAAGTCCATAAATAGCTATGAAAAACAGTTGATAGTGAAAGCGATGCAAAATCATTCTGGTGATATGGAAACAGTGGCAGTGGATCTTGCTATTGGCCGAAGAACCCTAAATGAGAAGTTGGTTAAATACGACATCATCCGCACTGACTTTATCTAATATCAAAACCCAATACCAAATATTTCCTGCGGATTTCCGCAGGAAATATTTCGCAATCTTGCGGATTTTCGCAAGATTGTTGGATTTTCTCTTTCGTAAAATATTTTCATCCCCAATTTTTAGCGAAGAAAATCAAAATCATAAGCGAAAAAATCAAATTTTTAGATTACAGCATCAATTCTGGCATTCTTCCTGCATTATTTAAGAACGTAAGTTTGGGCAAAGCCAAACAGAACCAATAAAAAAATACAGGGAATCTGAAAAATGGTATCTAAAAAATTAAAAATGCTGACACTCGCAACCGTGACATTTGCATTCAGTGCTGAAGCAATGGCAACTGAATGGAATGTGTCCCTTTGGGGGAAACGTCGTGCTTTCACTGAACATGTTGAGAAGCTAGCCGAGTTGGTATCTGCAAAGACCAATGGCGATTTCAAATTGAACATTTCCTATGGTGGCCTGTCTAAAAATAAAGAAAACCTTGATGGTATTTCTATTGGCGCGTTTGAAATGGCCCAATTCTGTGCCGGGTACCACCGTGACAAAAACCCAACCATCACAGTCATGGAGTTACCTTTCCTCGGGGTTCAATCCCTAGATCAAGAAGCTGCAATATCCAAAGCCGTCTATAAACACCCCGCTGTTGTCAAAGACCTAGCCCGCTGGAATGCGACAATCCTGATGCCAACCCCGTTACCACAATATAACCTGGCTGGTGTTGGTGAGGCCCCAAGCTTCCTTCACGATTTTGACGGCATGCGCGTTCGTGCCACTGGCGGCGTGGGTAAAGCCATAAAAACTGTTGGCGGCGTACCGACCTCCATGACTGCGACAGAAGTATATAACGCGATGGAATCCGGTGTTGTTTCTGCCGTTGCCTTTGCACCTCATGCCCATATGGCATTTCGAACTGTTGATATTGCGGAATGGTGGACCACAAATTTAAATCCAGGCACGGTTAACTGCCCAGTTGTTGCAAATACGGATGCATTGAATGATTTATCCGCAGCCCATCGTGAAGCATTGATGAGTTCACTTGATGAATCTCTGGCCCATTATATTGCCAATTACAATGGTAAGAACATGGATGCCTGGGGCCCACTATTAAAAGAAAAGGGTATTAAAGGCATCACATTTAATGACGCTGAATTGGCAAAGTTCAAAGAAATAGTTGCTGGACCTGCAAAAGATGCATGGATCAAGGACATGTCAGCCAGAGGAATTCCTGCACAGGAACTCTATGACATTGTTGCAAAAATGGTTGCCCGGTAAATACCTGAATAAGAAACCCGTCTCGTAATGCGAGGCAGGTTTCTTATTATATAAATACAAGTACCTTTACATTGATTTGGATTTTTGGGATGCGCCCCATATTAAGTTCTGGGATAGCGCCATTCGCATAACCACAGTCGCTAAATCTGGCTGAGGGGTTGACGAAAAAAAGCGGAAAAACCGCCAACAAATTTCCATTTATAGAAGTACTCAATAGTTGAGAGGAGCTGACTATGTCAGGTTCATCGATGGTGCGAGAAGATGAGTCCGGCCTAAGCCGTTTTGATCGCGCCTTGTTTGTTATCGAAAGCAAGTTAGCGATTGTGGGGGGCTTGGTCATTCTCGCCCTGATGTTACTTGCCGTCACACAGATTGTTGGCCGTAAACTATTCAATTTGCCAGTGCCTGGTTTTATTGATTGGGTGGAGCAGGCAATGGCGATATTCTCATTTCTGGGCATAGCCTACTGTCACCGTCTTGGCGGACATATCCGTATGGATATATTGGTATCTCACTTGAAGGGACGCCTTCTTTGGGCTTCGGAACTATTATCCTCCCTTATCATGTTGTTTCTCATTACCGCCCTGACGTATGGGTCCTGGCTCCACTTCTTGCGGGCCTATGTCAATGGTGACAGTTCAATAGATATTGCCATTCCCCTATGGCCGGCTAAATTGATGGTGCCGTTGGCCCTATTCACATTATTTCTTCGCCTGTTAATCCATGTAATTGGCTACGCTCGGGCCCTAATTTCGGGTGAACAAAAGCCCGTTGCAGTTCCCTTGATCGAAGATGCTGCAACCCAGGCTGCCCATGAAGCAGAATCTGTTTCCGGCGCTGAATTCGACACTCCATCTACGACTGATTCCAAAAACGGGGAATACCAATAATGGAACCGATTGAAATTGGCCTTTGGCTCTCTGGACTTCTTATTATTCTCGTATTTGTTGGCGTTCGGGTGGCTTTTGCCGCCGCATTTATTGGCTTTATGGGCCTGGTCGCAATTTTTAGTCAAAAATACGGCTTTGAAAAAGGCTTCATTATTGCCGTAAAAATGGCTGGAACTGTACCACATTCAAAAGCCACAACCTATGCCTTGAGCCTGATCCCCACCTTTATATTGATTGGCTATCTGGCCTATTACGCAGGCCTGACCAAGGCGATCTTCGAGGTTGCTAAACGTTGGGTTGGTTGGTTACCAGGCGGCCTTGGGGTTGCCACGGTCTTTGCCACCGCGGGCTTTGCCGCAGTATCCGGTGCTTCTGTGGCAACATCTGCTGTCTTCGCCCGTATCGCCATTCCCGAGATGCTGGCATTAGGCTATGATAAAAGATTTGCGGCGGGTGTCGTTGCAGCGGGGGGCACTCTGGCCTCACTAATACCGCCCTCAGCTATTTTGGTGATCTATGCCATTATAGTGGAAGAATCAGTCGGCGCTTTACTGCTGGCTGGGTTTTTGCCCGGAGCGGTTTCAGCACTGATCTACGGCGGGCTGGTGGTTTTCATGGCCAAGGCCAATAAAAATCTTGGCCCCCCAGTGACCGGCTTCAGTTGGGCTGAACGTTTTGAATCTTTACCCGGCGCATTACCAATATTTTTTGTGGTCTTCATCATCATTTTTTGCATCTATGGCGGTTGGGGCACCCCTACTGAAGCAGGTGCTCTGGGTGGTTTTGTGGTGTTGCTGATGGCTATTTGGAAAGGTATGAAATGGGGCGATTTACGCGGCGCATTACTGGAAAGTGCCAAGTTGACCGTGATGATATTCACTATCATCTGGGGCGTATTACTTTATGTACGCTTCTTGGGATTTGCAGATCTACCAGGCGTATTCGAAAATTGGATAGTCAGCATAGATCAACCTCCCATTATCACCTTATTGTTAATCCTCTTGATATATGCGGTGCTGGGCATGTTTATGGATGCAATCGGCATGTTGCTATTAACATTGCCGGTAGTATTTCCCGCAGTTATGGCTCTTGGTTATGATCCGATCTGGTTCGGGATTATCGTGGTCAAAATGTGTGAACTATGTTTGATCACCCCTCCTATTGGCCTGAACTGTTTCGTTGTAGCTGGAGTGCGTCCGGATATCTCTGTCCAGGACGTATTCAAAGGGGCATCTCCCTTCTTTGTGGCGGACGCGGTTACAATTGGTGTGCTAATTGCCTTCCCACAAATCGTATTGTGGTTACCAAACCTCATATTGGGGTAAGGATCCACAACTAAGCTAAAATTCCCCTGAATAACCGAAAAATTTTCGGGGGAATTTACTTTACGCATAACCGGATAGTAGCTTAGCAAGATTTTTTGGCTGCGGCGCACAAGCTTTGTTTTTGTATCATGAACAAGCTGCACAGCTACTTAAGACCAAGCTAAGGTCTAACGCCTGATGCCATTCATCTAGGTCCATAAAGGGTTTAATAACGCGATCGTAGGATCGTACAGACCGGCCCGAAAACGAGAGAAAATTATAGGTCAGTTCAAATCATCTCAACAAACTCAAAGGTTACTTATAGCCATGACCAAATCAATACTATCTTTTATCCCCGACGCAACATTAGTCCCGGATCATCGCTGCGTCACCACCCGTAATATCGTGCATGAAGTTGGGGCTAGTCCCAATACATTGAAGGTTACTTTTAGATCTTTTGTAGGAAAAGGTCTTTTGGTTCGCCATGGTGAGGAGCGATCCATATGGTATAGCCAGCCATGAGTTGTGTATTCGTGGAAAAATAGGCGTTGTTGCAAATTTGACTTCAAGTTAAAGCATCTCAGGACATTAGATTTTTATTGAGTGTATCGTCCGGAACTCTCCATAAATTTGTAACAGTACCAATAGGGGCACGATATTATCCTGCTGTCGATTTCAAATTAGCTTGGATTAAGATACTCTTTTTGCCATTTTCCTACCGGGAGACCGAAGCATTAAAAGAGGTAAATGGATCTGTGAGATAACCGTAGACTAAAGCGATTAATCAAGCACACTTAGGATATAAATCCATGAAACTGGTCTACGCCAGGATTAAAGGACTTAAAGTCATGAGGATGTTAAAAAAGGACAATCGATGCGCTAAATTTCAAGGTATTTTTTGTAGGGGTAACTACAATCCACCGGAAAAAGACTATGTGGCCATCGACATAAGCTTGTAACTCTCCTTCAGAAATCGAATGTTTGATGCTTAAATGCACCATCTTATTCAGCATTTCTGCTCACCTTTATCCTTTTAGTGTACTTTCCTTAATCTGGTGGCACCCGTTACTCTGCCGGTTAACTGGCGAAGACTTTCCCTCCCACGGAAAAGCCTCGACATCACGGTCCCAATCGGGACATCAAGAGCAACAGCAGTATCTTTATAACTAAGCCCTTCATAACCTACAAGTAGCATCGTTTTCCGTTGCTCTTCAGGAAGTTGCATTAAAGCCTCTCCCAGATCCTTTAATGCCAACACATGAGGTTGCGGTGCGGGACTGTATAAAAGGTTTTCAAGAACCTCATCCGGTACATTGTAATTCCATCGGCTACTTTCTTTGGCCCTATCTACATGTGTATTATGTAAGATCGCAAATAAATATCCCTTAAGATTATTTATTTTCCCACCCTTTTTTTGCCGGGTCAAAGCACGGCAAAGGCTCTCTTGTACCAAGTCGTCAGCTTCAGTCGAATTACCCGTCAAAGCCCTTGCATACCTTCTAAGGCCGGGGATAAATTCCATAACATCGGTTGCTGCTTTTTCCATGCTCTCTAACTACTCCATCATTACCTATAATTATGATCGCGAAACCTGCCGGATAAGTAACATAATTCAATAGTATCACTAGGATAGGACGAGGTACCTTGAGGGTTCTCTGTGCCCTATATCATACTATCAGCATTATAGGCCTGACCATAAAACCAATAAATCCCCACGTTGATCAAGGCTCTACCTTGTCTCAACCCAACCACCGTCAGATAACCCTGTTACAAAAGAGTTGCGTTGAGTAGATGCCGTCTCTTTATTGACAACGATTTCTTGAGGACCATTTGAAAGATCGGTCAGCACTGGGGAATCATTCTTGCTGTCAAAAACTGTAAAAGAGTTCTTGGAAATATTATTGTTAATAAATTTTCAGTTATAAACAAAACAAAAATACTCCTAATAAACCAGCGGTTGATGAATTTTATTTCATGTAAATTTACAAGTATAGAAAAAAAAAACAACTATACAATTCTAATACTAGTATAAATATTTAGAATTATGCATATGAATCAAATAAATAACGACAAAAAAATCAACTGTAATGTACTATTATGACAAGTACTTATCCATGTATATCATGCACCATTACAATACTCTGTGATATTGATGGAACGCTTGTTGAGAATGGTGCCACTATTCCCAGAGCTGTATGGGCCGTGTCAAAATTACGGCGACTTGGGCTTAAGCTGCGCTTCCTAACAAACACTAGCAGAAAACCACCTGAACTAATTTATCGGATGCTTCAAGATTTAGGCTTTGATATCGAGACGGTAAAAATTGAAAATTCTGTCACTGTATGTGCTTCCATGTTGTTCGAACAGGTTAACAATAGTGTTTGGCTACTCGTCCCGGAGGCTGTTCACCACTTATTTGATCACTGTCCAAAATCCACCCGCGAACCTGATTTTGTCGTGATTACTGATGTTCGAGAAGGTTTTACTTACGCCCCAATGAATGAAGCATATCTCGAGATAATTGGCGGCGCTCAGATCGTTGCACCACATCCAACACGATTCTCATACGATGATTCATCGCAACACCATCTAGATTCTGGTGCATTCATTGCGGGATTGGAGTTTGGAACTGAGAAGGAAGCAATAGTGACTGGGAAGGAAAGTACTCTGCTCGTCGGTGACAACATGTAGACTGATATCATAGGTGCCTCTCAGTGTGGCATTCGCTCAGTTTTGGTCAAAACAGGTAAGGGATCTCTTGAGGGAAGACCCGAAATTGGCGACCAGCCAGCTTGGACAATTAGTTCAATTGGCGAATCTCATCACTATATCAATAAGAAATCAAGAAACGTTGGGGACTCAAATGCACGAAGCATCCGATTTGGGTAAAAAAAATATCCTGAGCTCGTAAATACCTTTAAATTGGAAACAAACGCCTCTGTTCCTATCGACACACCTGTACAAAATTAATGAAATAAATAGTGATTTGGTCAACGAGAAATACACATTCAAACTATTAGCCAAAAATTAGCCCTAATTGTTTAGAGATGTCTTCAAGAAAACGTGCTGCGGCAACTGGCAATGTACGACCTTTGAGATGCCCCGCAAATAAAAACCCACCCGAAACATCTCTGATATCAAGAGGTACTGCTGCAAGATTATGATTATCGAGGAGAGGTTGAAGGTTTATCGCAATGGCAAAGCTTAGGTTTTCCCCCTTTAAGGACAACATCTGAAGTAGATCCAGACTGTTTGATTCGACCATTGGCTCCAGAACAAGTCCGGTTTTTGCCGATGCATTATCGAGTACTTGCCGAATGCCTTCCCCTTTGTTCGGTAAAAGGAGAGGAAACTCCGTACAGTCATAGAGGCGAAGAGACTTTCTTTTGGCTAAAGGGTGTGAAACTGACATGATGCAATATATAGGTTGTTGAACAGAGAAAACCGTTTGGAACTCCGTCAATCTAAGGGGCTCAAATACGAGTGCAATATCATTGCTGTTATCAGTAAGAGAAAGCTCCGCCTCACCGCGTTCAAACAGATTTATTCCAAAAGTTACAGCCGGGTACTCAGCACGATACTTCTCGATTTCCAACGGTAAAAAATACCGCGACACCTCCCGTGTACAGGCAATATTTACGTGTCCTCGACGCATGCCTGATAAATCAGCGATCCGCGATCTTACCCGTTCTAAGTCAGCAATCTGATTGCGGACATGTTGGAGGAATATCTCACCCGCAATATTAAGCCGGACACCCGCTGAATGGCGTTCAAATACCTCAACCCCGAGCTCTTCTTCTATGCCCAAAATGCGTCGATTCAAAGCTGAAGGCGTAATTGCAAGTTCCTCTGCGGCACGTCGAATAGAACCAATGCGCGCAACCTTATCCAAATAATGAAAAACCAACTCGTGCCGCATCATCACTTTTTCCTTCGTCCACCAAAGCGTTGCATTTTTTGCATCGCATGTGGGATTTTATAGCAGCAGACAGCAGCGCTAGCAAAAGATATAGCTAGTTCAGAACAAATTTGAAGAACATTTTCAAGCACCAATTCAAGGATTACGGGACAGGATAATGGAAGCAGAATGTGGCCGAACGGCAAAGAGAAGCAATAACCTTATTATTACCCTGTTTCTAAAATTATCAACAACTTTAACCTTGTCCTCTACAATAGCAATGATCACTCTGGCCTCGGTCCAAGCAGATATCCTAAATGTAGAAAAGGATGAACTCACACTCGGGTTTATCAAACTCACGGATATGGCTCCGCTTGCAATCGCCTATGAAAAAGGCTTTTTCGAAGACGAAGGCTTGTTTGTTACCTTGGAACCCCAAGCCAACTGGAAAGTATTACTCAACCGGGTCATTACCGGTGAGTTAGATGGCGCCCATATGCTTGCCGGGCAACCGCTTGCTGCAACGATTGGCTACGGCACTAAAGCCCACATTGTTACACCATTTTCCATGGATTTAAACGGCAACGCGATCACAGTATCCAATGAAGTTTGGTCGCTGATGAAGGAAAATGTTCCGCAGGTAAATGGGAAACCCGTTCACCCAATAAGTGCCAAAGCGTTGAAACCTGTTGTTGAAACCTACAAAGACCAAGGCAAGCCTTTCAACATGGGTATGGTATTTCCAGTCTCCACTCATAACTATGAACTAAGATATTGGTTGGCTGCGGGTGGCATTCACCCTGGGTATTACTCACCTGAAGATACATCAGGCCAACTCCAGGCAGATGCCTATTTAAGTGTTACACCGCCTCCGCAAATGCCAGTAACGCTCGAAGCCGGAACGATTTACGGCTACAGCGTTGGTGAACCCTGGAATCAACAAGCCGTCTTCAAAGGGATCGGCGTTCCGGTTATTACCGATTATGAAATTTGGCAAAACAATCCTGAGAAAGTTTTTGGCCTTACCAAAGATTTTACGGACACAAATCCCAATACAACACTCGCCCTTACCAAAGCCTTGATCCGTGCCGCGAAATGGCTGGATGAAAACGATAATGAAAACCGTCCTGAAGCCGTTCGTATTCTTTCCCAATCAGAATACGTCGGTGCTGATGCTGAGGTCATTGCAAGTTCAATGACAGGAACTTTTGAATATGAAAAGGGCGATAAAAGGCCCGTCCCTGATTTCAACGTCTTCTTTCGCCACGACGCAACCTATCCCTTCTACTCTGATGCCATTTGGTATCTGACCCAAATGCGACGTTGGGGCCAAATTGCTGACCATAAAGGTGACACATGGTACGCAGAAATCGCCAAGTCAGTTTACCAACCTGATATTTACTTAAAAGCAGCCGCATTATTGGTCGAAGAAAATCACGCCTTAGAATCAGACTTTCCGTGGAACAGTGACGGCTATCGACCAGCCACGGCGGCCTTTCTGGATGGTATTGAGTATAATGGGAAAAAGCCAAACGATTATATAGACGCACTGACAATCGGTTTAAAATCCGGTCAGACAATCAAAGACATTTCTATGCCCGGCACTTAATGCCTCAAAGTTTTAGCAGGGATTGACTATGGGACAGTATCTCCTTTTCCAACCCCACTAATATACGACCTGTACAGTGTGAAGGATCAATTTGTGGCCAGTATTTCAGATAATCCAGTACGATATAAACAATTAAAAAAAGAGAAAATTCTATCCGCTATAAATAAATCAAGTGGCTGGTTCAATGCATTCGGTTTCTCTTGGCTGGTGCCGCTTATGAAGATCGCAGCTGGTGGGAATTCAAAAGAACAACTTACAGTATTGCGTAGTACGTTGTTTATTCCTTTACTTGGGATCGGTCTTTTCCTTTTTTTATGGGGTGGACTAGCACCTAATGTAGAAACCTCTCTTGGAACCATTCCGGGGCCTGCACAGGTTTTTGAACAAGCTCAAAACTTATGGACCGATCATCTACGTACCCGAGAAAAGGCCTCTGCATTTTACCAAAGACAAGACCAGCGTAATGCCAAACTAATCGCAGCAGGCAGCGCAGATAAGGTCAAAAACAGAACCTTCACAGGCAAACGGACCTATATTGATCAGATTTTCACGTCTCTTGGGACCGTGGCTCTGGGCTTTATGATTGCAACAATCATTGCTGTACCTCTTGGCATTGCTTCAGGTTTATCAAAGGGTGTTAACGGCGCAATAAGCCCCCTTATCCAAATATTCAAACCCGTTTCCCCTTTAGCATGGTTGCCAATTGTCACCATGATTGTGTCTGCTCTTTATGTAGATGCGTATGACTGGTTGCCAAAATCTATGGTCGTTTCAGCGGTGACAGTTACCCTGTGCTCTCTTTGGCCAACTCTCATAAATACGGCACTTGGTGTTGCCTCCATTGACGAGGATCTGATGAATGTCGGCAAAGTTTTACGCCTTCCAACAAGGTTAATCGTTACCAAGCTCGTATTGCCTTCATCACTGCCGCTCATCTTCACGGGCCTTCGTTTATCCCTTGGCGTTGGCTGGATGGTATTGATCGCGGCGGAAATGCTGGCTCAAAACCCTGGCCTTGGAAAGTTTGTCTGGGATGAATTCCAAAACGGCTCTTCTCAATCGCTGGCAAAAATCATGGTTGCCGTTCTCACGATCGGCTTGATTGGTTTCATGCTGGACCGCCTGATGCACGCTTTGCAGCAGGCCTTTACCTTCACAAATAATCGATAGGAACGGCGTAATGGGAATATTACAAATATCCGGGCTGTCGAAACACTACGGTGAAGGCGCACACTGCAATGAGGTCCTCAACGATCTCTTCCTTGATATAGAGGAAGGAGAGTTTATCGCGATTCTCGGATTTTCAGGCTCCGGTAAAACCACCCTCATATCGGCCTTGGCAGGACTGATACAGCCCGACAAAGGCGGCGTGATCTATAAGGGCAAAGAAATCAACGGGCCGAGCCATGACAGAGGCGTTGTTTTTCAAAATTATTCCTTGATGCCATGGTTAACCGTTAAGCAGAACATCGACTTAGCCGTTAACACTGTATTCAAGAAAAGGAGCAAACAAGAACGCCAGGACATCGTAACAAAATATATAGATATGGTGGGTTTATCCCACGCCAGTGACCGCATGCCATCTGAACTTTCTGGCGGAATGAGACAACGTGTTGCTGTGGCTCGGGCCTTGGCAATGCAACCTGAAATTCTCTTGCTGGATGAACCACTGTCAGCTCTGGACGCGCTCACCAGAGCTAAACTTCAAGATGAGTTTTCCGATATTTCAGAGAAGGAAAAGAAAACCATCATCCTGATCACCAATGATGTGGATGAGGCAATCTTACTTGCGGATCGCGTAATCCCCCTCACCCTTGGGCCCCGAGCTACGCTTGGACCAGAATTCAAAATAAACCTTGCCCGCCCAAGAGATCGCGCAGCTATGAACAGCAACGCGGAATTCATAAGACTTCGTGCCGAGATCACAGATTATTTGTTGAACCTAGGCGCGAGAGAAAGCTCTGAGAACAAGGCAGAGAACACTATTCCAACCATCGTACCGACGCCTCAAACACCACAAAAACCTTCTGCACACAAAAAACCAGCAGGGTCGGTTATGGATAAAAAGTTTGTTGATTTCAGCCAGGTCAAAAAAGTATATCCGACCCCAAAAGGGCTTCTGACTGTTGTTGATGGTTTTGATCTAAAAGTGAAAAAGGGTGAATTCATTACTCTTATCGGCCATTCGGGGTGTGGAAAATCAACCATCTTGTCCATGGCCGCTGGCCTGAACGACATCTCTGAAGGCGGCATAGTTTTAGATAGCCGGCATATTAAACAAGCAGGACCCGACAAAGGGGTCGTGTTCCAATCGCCGTCCCTGATGCCCTGGCTTACGGCGTTTGAGAATGTGAAGCTCGGGGTAGACCAGGTCTACCCGAAGGCCAGCAAAGCCGAACGCCGAGATGTTGCGGAATATTACCTCTCGCTTGTCGGGCTCGGCGATAGCTTGAACCGCAGTGCGGCGGAATTATCAAACGGCATGAAACAACGTGTCGGCATTGCCCGCGCCTTTGCCCTTTCGCCCAAACTGCTTCTGCTTGATGAGCCCTTTGGCATGCTCGACAGCCTGACGCGTTGGGAGCTTCAAGACGTGCTGATGGAAGTCTGGAAACAAACGAAGGTGACCGCCATTTGCGTCACCCACGATGTAGACGAAGCCATTTTACTGGCCGACCGGGTTGTGATGATGTCCAACGGCCCCAATGCCCGGATCGGCAATATTATGGAGGTTGATCTACCAAGACCGCGCTCACGCAAAGAGTTACTCGATCATCCCGATTATTATGCCTACCGCGAAGAACTTCTTGATTTTCTCGAAGCTTACGAAGGCGGCTCAAATCCCAGCGAAAATCAGCTCAAATCAATCCACAAGAAAAGAGCCTCCCGAATTACACGCCAAAGTGTACAGAAGGCGTTCCCTAAAACTATGCCCGAAATTGTGACTAAAAATGTCGCCTAAAAACGCAGTCTAAAAATACAATAATAAAATACGGCTCAACCAAGCCATCGGAGAAGAAATTATGAAAAAAAATCTCATCATAATCGGTAATGGCATGGCACCGGGGAGAATGCTTGAATATCTGTTTGAAGCGGATCCAGATGCCTACAATGTCACCATTTTCAATGCCGAACCTCGGGTGAACTATAACCGCTTGATGCTTTCGCCCGTGTTATCGGGAGAAAAGACTTACGAAGATATCATCACCCACGATGATGACTGGTATCAAGAACACGGTGTGACCTTGCACAAAAATGCCCGGGTATCTGAAATCAAACGCACCGCCAAGCACGTAACGGCGGAAAACGGGATTACCCTTTCCTATGACAAGCTGGTGATTGCAACAGGCTCTAACCCCTTTATCATTCCTCTTCCTGGACACGACTTAGAGGGAGTATTGGTATACCGTGACCTCGATGATGTTGAACAAATGCTGGACGCAGCCAAAACAGGTGGCCGAGCTGTTGTCATCGGTGGCGGCCTCCTCGGCCTGGAAGCTGCAGCTGGATTGCGTGAACAAGGTATGGAGGTAAGTGTCCTTCACCTAATGCCCACCCTGATGGAACGCCAGTTGGATCAAGCGGCAGGTTATTTACTCGAAAAAGCCATTACCGACCGAAACATCCATGTCCTCACCAAAGCAAACACCCATAAGATCCTCAGCGAAAATGGTAAGGTCACAGGCGTTCAGCTGGTTGATGGCAGTGTTATTGACGCCACCATCGTCGTTATGGCTGTGGGCATTCGTCCCAATACACAACTGGCAAGCGACAGCGGCATCGCGTGTAATCGCGGTATTGTTGTTGATGACCAGATGCAGACATCCGACATGGATATCTACGCCCTGGGTGAGTGTGTGGAACACGATGGCCAATGTTACGGTCTGGTCGCCCCACTCTATGATATGGGGAAGGTCCTTGCTCAAAATCTTTTAGGCGCTTCGAAAGAGTACAAAGGATCCGTTACAGCAACGAAGTTGAAGGTCACTGGAATAGATCTTTATTCCGCTGGCGACTTTGCCGAAGGCGACGACCGTGAGGAAATCGTTCTCCGCGACGCACAAGCGGGCGTATACAAGCGCATCGTACTCAAGGATAACAAGGTTATCGGGGCTGTTCTTTATGGCGATACCGTCGATGGTCCTTGGTTCTTTGATCTTTTAAAAAAGGGAACCAATGTATCCGCCATGCGAGATACCTTGGTCTTTGGCCAGATGTTTCAGGGAGGTGCCCCCCTGGACCCTACGGCGGCCGTTGCAGCCTTACCAGATGATGCGGAAATCTGCGGATGTAACGGCATATGCAAATCACAAATCGTCAATACAATCACAGATAAAGGCCTGAGCACACTCAACGAAATTCGTACTCATACCAAAGCCTCCGCGTCCTGTGGAACCTGTACTGGTCTCGTCAAACAGCTCTTGTCCATGACAACTGGTGAAGAAATCAGCACGACAACAATTCTGCCTATTTGTGCCTGCTCAGATCTCAGTAATGGCGATGTACGCCGTTTGATAAAGGCCAAGGGGCTAAAGACCATTCCAAGCGTCATGCAGGAGCTAGAGTGGAAAACTTCTTGTGGTTGTCCCAAATGTCGTCCGGCACTGAACTATTATCTGGTCTGTGACTGGCCTAATGAATATGCCGATGACTACCAGTCACGCTATATCAATGAACGCGTCCATGCCAACATCCAAAAGGACGGTACCTATTCGGTTGTCCCTCGAATGTGGGGTGGCATGACGTCCTCAAACGAACTGCGCGCAATTGCAGACGTTGTCGATAAATTCGACATCCCTGCGGTGAAAGTCACCGGCGGCCAACGTATCGATATGCTCGGCATCAAAAAAGACGACCTGCCTGCTGTGTGGGCTGATCTTGGACAAGCTGGTTTTGTATCCGGTCAGGCCTATGCCAAAGGCCTCCGTACCGTAAAAACCTGCGTTGGCAGTGACTGGTGTCGTTTTGGCACTCAGGATTCTACGGGTCTAGGCATCAAGCTAGAAAAGTTTATGTGGGGGTCGTGGACACCTGCAAAGCTCAAGCTCGCCGTATCCGGCTGTCCTCGAAATTGCGCAGAAGCCACCTGCAAAGATATCGGGGTGATTTGCCTAAGCGGAGGCTACGAAATCCATTTTGCCGGAGCAGCTGGCCTAGACATTAAAGGCACGCAAGTTCTGGGCATGGTGCAAACCGAAGAAGAAGTTATGGAGCATGTAGTTGCGCTGGCACAGATGTACCGCGAGCAAGGACACTATTTGGAGCGAATCTACAAATGGGCCGACAGGATTGGGTTGGATGAAATCAGATCACAGATTATGAACCAGGCTGATAAACGCAAAACTTATTACGATAATTTTGTGTTCAGCCAAAAAATTGCCCAGGTCGACCCTTGGTCAGAGCGTGTTTCTGGCAAAGATAAACACGAGTTCAATCCCCTTGCGACACTTGATCTTCGGGAGGCAGCAGAATGAGTGCACATTTACAAGAAAAGTGTGTTGATGAGTGGTTTACCATCGGGTCTATCGATGAAATTCCGTTACGAGGAGCCCGCTGCATCAAAAACGGGGATATGACCATTGCCGTATTTAGAACTGCGGAAAACAAAATATACGCCATCGAAGATAAATGCCCGCATAAAAAAGGCCCCTTAAGTCAGGGCATCGTACACGACGGCTGTGTGACCTGCCCCTTGCATAACTGGGTCATTTCTTTGGAAACCGGGTTCTCTCAAGGCGCAGATGTAGGACAGACTCTAGCCTTTCCTGTCAAACTAATCGGCGATGAAATCCTGATCAGTCTTTCTGTAAAAATGGGTAATTAGATCTGATGTTCCCACTTCCAGAATCAAACATTGAGGTTAAGACAACGTGTCCCTATTGCGGTGTTGGCTGTGGTGTGATTGCCAAGCGCAATAACGAAAACAACGTCCTCATTAAAGGAGATCCCGACCACCCATCAAACTTTGGCGGTTTGTGCTCCAAAGGATCTGCACTGGGAGAAACGGTTGTGCTCGACGGGCGATTACTGGAACCCCACATCAACGGAGAACCCTCAGATTGGGATAGCGCCCTAAATATTGTTGCAAAAACATTCAACGATACCATTGCCGAACACGGTCCTGATTCAGTGGCCTTTTATGTGTCAGGTCAAATCCTGACCGAGGACTATTATGTCGCCAACAAACTGATGAAGGGTTTTATCGGCTCAGCGAACATCGACACCAATTCCAGACTGTGTATGGCGTCCTCTGTGGCGGGGCAACGCCGGGCTTTTGGCAGTGATACCGTTCCCGGCACATACGAAGATTTCGAACTTGCAGATTTGATCGTCCTCGTAGGATCAAATCTCGCCTGGTGTCATCCAGTTCTTTACCAACGTATTGCGGCTGCGAAGGCTCTTCGTCCAGATATGAAGGTGGTGTTGATCGATCCACGTAAAACCATGAGCGCAGATATCGCGGATCTCCATCTCGCAATCAAACCGGATGGGGACGTGGCGCTTTTCACGGGCCTGTTACACCATCTCGCCCATCAGGACGCTTTTGATTTTGATTATATCAATAACCACACTATCGGTTTTAAAGAGACCATAAATGCTGCCTCCGGATCATCTGATTTCGAAACCCTAAGTAACCTCACGGGCCTATCGTCGGAAGAAATAAGTGAATTTTACAATCTTTTCCTCGCTCGCGAAAAAACCGTCACTGTCTTTAGCCAAGGTGTAAACCAATCCAGATCTGGCACGGATAAAGTAACCGCGATTATCAACTGTCACCTCGCCACGGGGCGAATTGGGAAAGAAGGCATGGGACCTTTTTCCGTTACCGGGCAACCCAATGCCATGGGCGGAAGGGAAGTCGGTGGTTTGGCCAACATGCTAGCTGCGCATATGGATATTGAAAATAGCGGACACCGAGATATTGTGCAGCGATTTTGGAAAGCCCCAAACATTGCCCAAAAACCCGGACTAAAAGCCGTAGATATGTTCAAGGCCGTTGGTGATGGAAGGATCAAGGCGCTTTGGATTATGGCGACCAATCCCGTGGTCAGCCTACCTGAAGCCGACGACGTTGCCGAAGGCTTAAAAAATTGTCCATTTGTCGTTGTCTCGGACGTATTGAAAAACACAGATACCACCGCCTATGCCCATGTGCTGCTCCCCTCTGCGGATTGGGGAGAAAAGGATGGCACTGTTACAAATTCAGAACGCCGGATTTCTCGACAAAGGCGGTTTCTGTCCCAAGCAGGGTCCGCGAAACCAGATTGGTGGCAATTGGCCGAAGTCGGTAAGCGTATGGGATTTCCTCAAGCCTTCGAATACACCTCAACATCAGAAATTTTTGCAGAACACGCGGCACTTTCAGGTTTTGAAAACGGACCAGAGGAGTGCATGTCTGAGCGAGATTTTAATATTTCAGCACTTGGTGCGATCAACGAGGATGACTTTAATAATCTATCGCCCTTTCAATGGCCTTATATCGAAGGAACGGCACTTGGAAAAACCCGTTTTTTTGCTGATGGACAATTTTATACTCCGGATCGCAAAGCAAGGTTGATCCCTGTTGTATCCCGAGCGGCTCAACAAACTACGCCGTCTCGCCCTCTCACCTTAAACACGGGGAGAATACGGGATCACTGGCACACCCTCACTCGTACGGGGCGATCAACCCGGTTGTCCCAGCATATCGCAGAACCTTTCGTCGAAATAAATCCCGAAGACGCGCTTCACTTTGGTGTCCGAGATGCAGATATTGTTCAAGTTGAGAACGAGAAAGGCTATATTTTGGTCCGGGCTCTCGTGACACCACGCGTAGCTAAGGGACAGGTCTTTGTACCCATGCACTGGAATGATCAATTTTCTTCAAAGGCGCGCGTTAATACTCTGGTCCCCGCCGTAGTTGATCCCTTTTCGGGACAGCCGGCCTCTAAAAACGCGGCCGTATTTATCACGAAATTCCACGCCAAGTCCTACGGGTTTGCTGTGCTCAAATATAAACCCCAAGAGTTAACACAGGTCTATACGGCGATCGCAAAAGTTGACGGAGGTTGGCGCGTAGAATTTGCAGACCTCCAATCAGAAAGTGATAACCACCGCCTTGCCAAGAATCTTTTCGGAAAGCAAAAAGGATCGCAATGGCTCAGTTATGGTGACGATAAATCATCTGACTACAGGATTGCCGCCTTCAAAGATAACCACCTAATCGGCGTGCTGTTTTTATCAAATACACCGGTGATGGTTTCCCGAAATTGGGCCATTAAACAAATCAAAGTCCAGCACAGTGATGCCCTCCAACGCCATATGATTGTTGCGGGTAGAGCGGGCGGCGACAGACCCGACATCGGCGCCATTGTCTGTTCTTGTTTTGGTATTGGCTCAAATCAGATTGCGTCGACCATATTGGAAAAAAGCTGTCTCTCAGTTGACGAAATTGGCAAGGAGCTCAAAGCCGGAACCAACTGTGGATCTTGTCGTTCGGAAATCAAACAAATCCTAAATGACCACGTTTCCATTGCCGCCCAATAGAGCGTTCATTTTTAAGGAGAACCTATAATGCCACAAAGAATAGGAGAGCTCTCAGTCTTACCTGTTTTCTTCAAACTTGATGGGCGGAAGGTTATTCTTGCGGGAGGAACAAAAGCTGCGGCGTGGAAAGCAGAGCTTCTTGTGGCCAGTGGTGCCAATGTTCATATCTATGCCCAAAAACTTACCCCCAGCTTGGCCCAGTTAATCACCGATCAAACTTATAAAGGGGGGGGGGTCTTTCATGCCGAGCCCTGGTCAGAAGCCACTTTTAAAAACGCATCTCTGGCGATATGTGATGGTGAAGATATTGATGCGGTCTCTTTTTATGACGCTGCTAAAACACATGGCGTTCCAGTTAATGTCATCGATAATCCAAAGCTCTGTGATTTTCAATTTGGTTCCATCGTCAATCGGTCACCTGTCGTGGTTTCAATCTCGACCGACGGTGCGGCACCTATTTTGGGACAAGCGATCCGTCGGCGCATAGAAGCGCTATTGCCAAAAAGTTTGAGCTGTTGGGCGGGGATAGCATTATCTATACGTTCAACAGTAAATAAAAATTTGAAAGCAGGTGCTGAACGTCGCGTCTTTTGGCAAGACTTTAGTCACCACGCTTTTTCTTCCGTGCCAGATTACTTTTCAACAAATCGGCTCTTCAATAAGCTGTTGAATATAGCTTCTCATACAAATGTGTATCAACTAGGCGTGTTAACCCAATTGGAAGTCGATCCTAAAGATATCGAATTACTTACTCTTAAATCCATCCGTATTCTACAGGCAGCGGATGTTATATTTTACGACGAAGAGATCTCATCTGAAGTTTTGGAACTCGCCCGCCGAGAAGCAGAGCATATTCCCGTTAACTTCGGTATGAGTGTAAGTGGGTGTCGTACCGAACAAGTTGATACCGCAATGAAATCATTGACCGGAACAGGAAAAAACGTAGTACGCCTGAAAATAGCAAATATTCATCAATTAACATCTCCCTTAAATAAGAGCCGCCAATAGCATCTTTAATGCAAGCATCCGGTCTCCCCGCCGATATCTGAAGATTATTTTGTGTGTATATTTTTATATATTTCAAAGTTAAGGAGCAGTTTTACATAATTAATTAAAGGATTTAGACGAAATGATATTAGTAAAAACTATTTTTGAGAATCTTCTTAAGTTCATGGTTGGTTATGAACGGGGTGTTAGTTTGGGTCTGATTATATATTTTGTGGTGACTGGTCAAAATCTGATTTAGTAATAAAGTTAGGGACGTATGCCAGCAAGGGTCAGATCTTTTAAGAGTCCCAGGCTTTACGTCGTTAGTCTCGTTCCTCGCCAAACTCTACGAAGTCTGTAGTCTTCGCTCTTCGGGTATACTCTCCCTCGGACGAATGATGTAAATACTTCGGCACTTGTACCATATCGGACCTAAATTCGCTCACCAAAGTGCGCCAATTAGTCTGGCCAGTGTTCCAAATGCTCGATGTTGAGTCATGAATTTTGATCTTATTTTGTGAGCTGAAAGCGAACCATGTGTAAATCACCACCAACGATCGCATGTTTTTATGGCCGATACCGGACTAACCAAGTAATATTTGTTAAATTTGGAGCTTGAATGATTTTCTTTTGGGTGTAGTTTTGATATCGACTTTTTGATTGTAAGTCTTCCCGGTTGGGAGAAATAAAGCCGTTACCTTAATTGGGGCGGTTTTTTTCGTAATTAAAGTGCTTTTCTCGGGCACTCGCCCTTAGCTTCTTGTGTCACATAGGCGATTGCACCAGCCCTTGATAAAGATCTCCCTATTCAGAGTTGCCGCTTGCGTCACTTCGGGGGCTCTATCCCCATTTCTCCCTCACTGCGTTAACTGCAAAACGGGTGACACCCCTCCCCCCATTCGGGTTTTGATCAATTCCTTATCGCTTATCGCCATTTGGCTAGTTCTTTTTTCATGTTTCGAAAAAAAGAGATCTAGGAAGTGGAGAAAATTGAAGTTCAGGTGCTTTGTGTTTTGGTTGGAAATCCTGGGATTTTAAAGGTTACAGCTAATCAGAATAAGAAATTTTCAAAGGCTTTTAATACCACTCTTAATTCAATCAACTAATTTTAATTAGTGTAGGAAATAATCAGATGACTAACGAATTTACAGCCACTTACAGCCCTGATGATAATAAATTACGTATTTATACTTCATCTCGTTTGGACAGTGAGCTTTTTGCACGATTTAAAGAGCTTGGTTTTCGGTGGGCTCCTAAACAAGAATTGTTTGTTGCTCCAATCTGGACGTAGCAACACGAAGGTTTTTTTGTTGAACTAGCGGGTGAAATTGAGCGTGTAGAAGGTTATACGGATAAGGCAGAGGATAGGACAAACAGTTTTCATAATGTGGCTAATGTAATTTCAAAGCGGTTTGAATTTAAACAACCAATTCTTGTTGGCCACCACTCAGAACGTAAAGCCCGTAAAGAACAAGAACGTATGAATAGTAATATGAAAAATGCCGTTCAAGAGCGCGACAAGATCCAGCATTATAATTGGAAATTAAGGGTGTTGCTTCACACGCTAACCAGAAAGTATTCCGACTTAGTTAATATCTTTGTGAAGTCTATTGGTGGTCTTCTCGACGGTGAGGTACAGGCTGTTGCTTAATTTTTACCACTAATTTTTACAACTAGAAATATACTGTTCCTCTAAAATACCCAAAGATTATTTTTTGTGATTTCTTACAACAAACAAAGACTGTATACCCGGGAAATCTCAACAATAATTTCCAGAAACTAATAGCTTATAACTGTAGTCTTTCTGTCTTCATTTAAGGGCATTAAGTCAAGGTGATAGTTGAAATTTTTTAAAATTTCTGAAGTTACTCTGTGTTCGTTATAAAAATTAAGCTTATGAAAGCGCTTGCACACCTTACAAAAAGTAGTAGTGTCAAGTAGGCATTTCTTTGTGCTTTTGTCGGAATCAAGAGTGTTTTGTTCTTTGAATTTATGAATTCAATTGAATTTAGAAAAATGCGAATAAACAGAATAAAGGTCCAATTTCAAATCGTAGGCGATTAATTAAAACGGCTTGTCATACATTTGATGATATAAAATCCTTAGTAAGGAGACACTGATATGAGTTTGAAATTAATAAACAAAATATGGTCTAGTTATCTGGTACAGCCCCTAAATTAATTTCAATTCTTTATGCATAATATGTATTGTCTCGTAACATTTTGGCTGAATCCCTTCCGCACATGAAAAGGTGAAAATACATGGCGTTTCGAAAAGTACAAACTTTGATAGGAATGGCTATATTTTTATTTTTTGTGACCGCTAGGTCACAAGCTTCGGAACCGCAGAACCTGGTTATATCCATTGCTGAACTTCCCGTTCTGGCCGAGAACAAAAATAAAGGTATTTTAGTTGAACTGATCCAGGCCATGGATAAAGCGCTTGGTACAAGCACGACGATTAAGGTGCTTCCTTTCCGGCGCTCCATCAAAACTGCCTTGGCGGGGGGAGCCAATGCCCACCTTCCATTTATCGTGGTTAAGCCCGCCAAGTCAGAGGGTCAGTTCTTGAAGTATTCTAAGGCAAAAATGTTTGATGTAGCTTTTGTTATGTATGCTCTGAAAGACAGGAATCTGAGCAAGGGTGTGTTGTCCGGGCTGAAAGTGGAAACCCTTCAAGCGCATGTGGATGTTATTCCACATGCTGTCTTCGGAAGCAACTGCATTGTCTGTAGTTTGAAAAGACTCCAGTCCAGGCGGATTGATGCCTTCATTTTTGCTCAAAAGGAAACCGATCAGGAATTAAAGAAACTGGGTTATTTGAATGTCCGCCGCTCTCTCTATAACATTTATGACGTTCGAGCTGTGCTGGCACCTGGGAAAGCCGGAGAGGATGCGGACCAATTTCTGACAAATGGGATAGAAGCACTGAAGGCTAACGGTGAATATAAACGTATCATGGCACCATTTTTGGACAGTTTCGTCGAATGGTGAGGCCCCCCGGATAAACCGACGCACAAACTCACCAGTTGCACTAGGGAGTGGAGGCCAAAACAGACATTGATTGATAGCAAGGAAATCTGGAAGGAAAAGTACATAACCTGAACTTGACCTAACAGTCACCAACTCTAAACGGGTCGCTGTCAGGTCAAGTCTGAATTACGACAAGAGACCTCTGTAAAATGCCTTAATCTGAGTAATTATAAATAATGTGTGATTCGTTTGCCTTCAAGCAAAGGCTTTTACTACTTACTCGATTTTTCTCAATGAGGTCTATTTGGCTTGATTTGCCGTTTTCCCCGTAACTTTTTTTGAACCTTTCACCCTTGTTTAAATCCCATCAGATAGCCGCGAGTGTAAATTGAGCATGGGTTTCTTGCGAGGCCCATAAAGCAGGATCTGCCCATTCCCCATAGCCGTTTCATCAATCCAATAATCGCTTCAACACGTCCTCTGGTAACACCGATCTCGACATTTCCGGCACGCTCTGTTGTTGAAAGTTTCAGGTTTCGATAACCTTTGCGCTGAATCTGGTCATTGATGCCCCGTTCTGCCATCCACCATCGAAATTTTGTGATGAATAGGTCCTGTCTGCATAAAGCGCAGGATCACTTCCATCATTCAGACCGGTCAAGGAATTGATCTCATGCTTGTTATCCGGCGTCAGGGCCGTGGCAAAGATAAATCCATCTTCGTCACAGTTTACAAATTCCTGATAGCCCCATTTTGCCTGTCTTTTACCATTTGTATTACCCCTCACATGCCAACCAGCCTCAGGATCAGGTTTTCGTAATCCGCTTTGTGCAGCTTCCACCAACCTGGCATCAACGATGGCGAAACGCCTCTCTTGAAGGATTCCGTTTGATTGACTGAGCTGATCATTGATCTGTGTAAACACCACGTCCAGGTGCCCTACCCTTTCCAGTGTAATCCGGAGGCGTCCAATGGTCGAGGCCTTAGGCATACCCTGATCCATCTCGAGGCGACAGTACTTACGAAACACCAAATACCAGGCCAGTTGATCAAACCTTCTATACCCTTAAGCGCGTTCAGCGCCGGATGGTCCAAAAGGTCATGTGTCGTGAAAAGGGCGGGTTGGGCTTTGAAGCTTTGTTTCATAGTCAAAAAATACTAACTCAATCAGAGTATGAAAAGGTCAGAGTTTTCCTGAAGTCTCTACAAATAAAACTTATTGATTTGACACATTTTTTAGGAACTTTTGGGTTTCATAATCCGCTTCCTCAAGCGCCTCCAGCAGAGATTGCATGTCCTCAACAGATTTCATGACCAAGCCATTAACCTCAGAGATTGCTGCTGTCACCAGATCCATATTGTTTGTGACTTCAGTTGTCTGGTTGGTCACGGACCCAATACTGACGCTGATTTCAGCAGTTGCCTCATTTTGTTGTTCAACAGCTTCAGCGACGGAGACATTCAATTCATTGATCTGATTCACCACGGCCAAAGTCGCAGTAATATTATCACTCATTTCGGAAACCGCATTTTGAATAGCATTCAGTCTTTCTCTTACACTCGACGTGGCCTGGGCCGTCTGGTTGGCTAAGTCCTTAACTTCGTTGGCAACAACAGCAAAACCCTTTCCCGCATCTCCGGCACGTGCGGCTTCAATGGTCGCGTTAAGAGCCAGAAGGTTGGTTTGCTCAGCTATACCATCAATCAGAGATACAATTTCTCCAGCACCTTCTGTATCTTTAACTAATTGATCCATAGTCGAGTGCAAGCCAATGGACTGGGCCGCAGCCTCGTCAGCAACTTTCCTGGCGTTTGATACCTGGGAGCTAATCACATGAATTGAGCTTGAAAGCTCCTCGACAGCTGATGCCACAGCGACAACATTTCCAGAGGCTTCTTGCGCTGCGTTGGTAACCCGGGTTGAGGAATTGTTGGCACTGTCCGATTGGGATTTCATCAAGGCGGAACTTTCTGTGGCTTTATCCCCCACGACTTTAATTGCCTCAAAAGCCTTGTTGATTGTTGTGTTAAACCTATCGACCAATTGTTCCAATTCCCGTCGGTGCGCATCTTTCACCCTTTGCTCATCCTCTTTTTGTTCTTCTAGAGCCTTCATTTGGATCGCATTTTGACGGAATTTTTCGATTGATTGAGACATCGCCCCGAGAGCGTCTGTACGTTCCACCCCTTCCACAACCACTTCCAGCTCTCCTTTACGGATGCGCTGCATCACGCTGGATAACTTTAGTAGATAAAGCAGGATCATATGCATAACTCGCCAGCTAAGTATACTCGCGAAAACCAATATTATAATTGATGCACACGCACTTATCAGTGCCCAAAATTGTGCATCACTTACTAGTTTCTCAGCCGCCCTCGCAACGAAGGCAGTAGCTGTATTCTGCAATTTCAAATAGGCATCGGCCCTTGATTGTGTGTGGTTCAGCCAATCAGTAACTTCAATTGGAGGCCTGCCCGTAAAAGCACTATCCAACAAGTTCTTCCGCATTTGGAGAATATTCCTGACTGAAGGTGTATTCTTCAACTTATTCAATTCTACAACGATGTCGGCCGAAGAGCTTGAGGTCAAAAGATCAAGATAGGCTTCTTGTTGATAAACACCCAGATTATATATGGAATATTCAACCGGTGTGATCTTTGTCATAGTAAGCAGAGCAACTCCAAGTGATTGCTCTACGGCACCTCTTTCTTTGGCGTAAAGGATCAGCTTGAGGGCGTTGAGGCGCCCGGCAAGGTCAGGGTCTGTGACTTCATTGCTGATGCTGCCGATGGCTCTGATTAAATGTAGCACCAGTGGCTGATAGGCACCAACTACGCTAGAGGCGGTGGCTGTTTTGTCGTTAACGGATTGGCGGGTCTTACTGAGCACAGAAAAATTTTTGACGATTTTCTCAATCTCCTGTACTGCTCGTATATTGTCAGAATTTCCTGAAAGAGCCAGCTTCAGTTTTTTAAAGGCGAGATCAGTTGAAGCTCGGGCTTCGTCGACAACAGGTTTATTCTTAGCACCGCTCGAAAATGCAATGGAAGCCCCCCCCTCAGTTTGAAGGCTATGGGTGATGTTTGCAGCCGCTACTGTCAGCGACTTCAGATGGATCAAACGGATCGCGTCAAAATACTGATTTGCGCTCTGGGTTAACTGAATTCCGCCAAAAATCAACAAACCAGCCAAAGGAAGTGCAACACTGGTGATCAATAATTGTCGGATACTGCTATTCTTAAACATACTCCATGCCCTCTCTTAATTAGATAACGAATACGCCTACAGCTAAAAAAGCGATAAGCTTAACAATAGCCTCAAAAGAAATAACCAGAACCACTCCTTTATGGCGTTCACTCGCGATGATATTTCTGGTTCCAAAGAAAATTGAAAACAAAGCGAGGATAAGGGCGATAAATAATCCACTATCCGGGCAAATCGGGGCGTCCGATACTGTATGTACAGACCCAATATTTGGGTCGTTTCTTAGGCTTCATAAGCTGCTGGAGATCTCTTTTAATTAAAGGGAAATATAGGGGAGGATACCGATAACTGCGATAACGGCTACTAATCCAGTAACACCTTGGCTCTTGCCATAACGTGCTGCGACAAAATCCGCGATCAAAAATAGGAACCCTATGTAAAAAATAATGATTAATACAATTGTAAAATCAGTCATATAGAGATCATTCCAAATCTGTTACACATCAAATTACTCTCTCTCTTAAAAGGGGTTCTTTCCACCTGTGAAAGAACAATTATATTACAGATATAACCTTTGAACATTGGCATTTAGTGCTTGATTATTCTTATGGATTGCGCAGAAGGCAAAATACTCTATCCAGCTTATCCACATATCTTGTATCTCATTATAAGGAGTAGCCTTGCTCACCCTGGTTAACTTCATTTAACTTATACTGCATAAAGTGTAAGCGATTGCATTCTATTGTATGTAGGCGTTATTAAAAAACCCTTAACCTTGTAATTTATCAGAAAATAAAATTTGTGTTCTACGTTAAAAAGAACGGTTTGAATTTTTTCGGATATTGAGAATTGCTGTGATCAAAGATATAGGACAGAAATGTTGCATTGTAAAAAATACTTTAATTGGCAACCAATCGTATAGCTTCAGTATTAATATCGAGGTTTGAAGTCCAACGGTACGAAAAGTCGCGCGAAGTCTTCTACCCAAGGAAATAGGTGGTTTAGGTTCAGGTCTCATCAAACGACCGTTTCTTGGCACGGAGACAAACCACTTTATTTTCAATTTACTTTCTACAACAACACGTCTCAAATTCACATCTTCGAAATCATAATTCCCTAAACCCATAAAGATAGATATTTTTAAGACTATGGGTAAGCATCCGGCCTCGCACACCTATATCTGATGATTTTAAATGCCAAAGTGTCAACTAACATTCCTAGTGGGTACTACCTCATAACTAAGAAATCCCGGACACGCCGTGTTTTTAGCGATGACTTCAAAAAGTAGGTTGTTTTTGAAGCACTTCAATCAAAAGCTTCCTGGTCTTGGTTCTTTTTTTCTGCTGAAGGGAGGATCAACCGTTCTGATTTCTGGCTCCGCTTCTTAATACCCTATTGTGTCATACTATTTGTTACCCTCCTTATTGATGATCCAATGGCTGGAAATGACGAAGATCTCGTATTAACTATTATCGTCTTCCTTCTTTCAATTTATCCATCAATTGTTGTTCAGATTAAGCGCTGGCATGACCGGGATAAAAGCGGTTGGTGGATTTTGATTAACTTTGTTCCTACTATTGGGGGCATTACAGTCCTTCTTCACAGGACTCTTCGACTTCACACTCCCTAACTTCCTCAAAAGCTGGTGTGACTAAGTTTTCCAACTCATCATTAGGGAGTTCAAATCCTATATAGTGTTCCATTTCAATAACACCTATTACTTAATAGAATACACTTTCAATTACCTACAAATACAAAAATGCACTATACTTTGAAAAATAAAATCCCAAAAGTAACCCCAAAATATACAATACAAATATTACTCTAAAAATCAAAACAATACCTACATTTCTTCACTGATAGTAATTATTACTTCTCATTATTACTTTATCGTATCGATTAAAATTTTACGAAAAAAAATACAACCACCAAGAATTAATGAATAACGAATTACTAAACGAACGATATGGAGTTTGATAATTCAATGTTTATAGCTCATTTTAATGCTATTGGATCCGTTGTTCCTATAAAGCGCCAGGGCCTAATACACGAGGTAGTCACGCTTAAAGTAAGTCATGTATTATTTAGAGTGTATCTTGGTTACCTCAATTATACTGCTCTGACCCCTTGGATAAAAGCTTCCACAGTTAGACGCATTTTCTCTACTTGATGAGCTAACTCCTTCGAAGAAGCCTGATTTTGTTGGGATGATGTCCCTGTTTGTATTGACCCATTACTGACAATTGACATTACCTCTGAAGTACCAGTGGATGCTTCTTGAATATTTCGTGAACTTTCCTGTTTAGCTAATCCTTGCTCTACGATCGCCGCAGAGATTAATGTAGAGATTTTGTTCATTGCTTCAATAGCTTTACCCATCGATTTATTGGCCTCATCCAATTGATTATTATCCATAACCCACCCCTTTTCACTCTTTATAGTAACGACGCAAAATACAGTTGTATGCCCGGTTAACTATTTCAAGATTATCGCCTATCTATTAACTTTACTGCTTCAAACTGGTAATTACTGCATATGGATTAGTAATAGCGCTTTCATATTTTTGTAAACGCTTACATATAATAGTACGTAAACACAATTAACAATCCATTAATTGCATAATTAGACGTAGCTCGGGAAGTTTAGACAGTTGATATAATTGAATTTAAGAACGTTGTTGCAAAAATTTAATAAGGGCGCAGATCCCCACCTAACCTTGGTACTTCCTGGCTCACCGATGTTGCCAACTTGTTCATCAACGAATTTATAGTTACTTCTGGCATTGAATAATTGCTCGCTTTTTGTATTTTTATAATCCAGTTCCCTACTATCGTTCAAAATAGCTGAAAGTCTCTATTCTCGTCTTGATAATTGGCTTTCGAGCGCAACGAGGAAGGAAGCTATTTTAAATGTCGCCTCATATTCAACCCCGTCACTGGCTGAAAGCTTTTGGATATCTATCCCTTTTAAGCCCTTGTAAATAGTGGCCAACACGGCCAAGGCATTGTTCCATTTGTTGTCGGTGTCTGCACTGAAAACTCTTCAAATGGCATTTGACGATCTAAGAGATTCATTAAAGTCGTGATTGTTACTGGTGGCTTTACAGGGGTTTGACATTCTACCTCACATAATCCTTTATCGCAGGTTAGGATGAAAATTTCAGTATCAATAATTAAACATGACTTAAGCGTAATATTATTTTGAGTAACTTTTCCCACAAGTAATTTTAACGATACAACTATAGACCTGAGGCTTCCTGATGTGTAGTGAACTTTGGTTTTGGTAAGGAGCTACCTGTAAGGACTTGAAATGATAATGCCGCCAGGGAGAGGCATCCATTCCATCAGAGCCCTTTAGAATTATTTCAGGGAATAAAATTACGATACCAAACGTCGTAGGTAGTAGTTCAGGTATCTCTCATAGCGGGTTTACCCTAACATTAGGAGGTAGAGAACTATGAAATGTATAAGGCAGAAAGCAATGAATATTAATCATGTCGACGGATGTGTGGATAAAGTTTCTAAATTAATAACTACACAAATAAAGTGAGAATCAATATGTTTAGAAAATTACCAACTACTGCTCCCCAGATTATAACATCGATTGCACATGCAGAAGTAAAACTTCCCCTTAAACCTACATCTCTTTCCTTGCAAAGGAAAAGCGTATTCTCACTTGCTAATAAAGCCCCTTTACATAGCATCTACCATGAAACACGCAAATTCTTTAGTAGAGATACACACCAACCGACTAAAGATGACCTGCTTATACAAACTTCATTAAAGTTTTTTCCGTATGATCTTAAACCCTCGGCTTTACATTTATTACAACAAAACAGGCCTGATGATCAAATTTCAGCAAAAGTGTTTGATAACTTTTGTGATACAACGAACTTCTTTAAAAATCCCGAACAAAGCTTAGCTGCGGCCACGCAGGAAGAATTTCAGAAAAAATATTATGAAACGGGTAAAAAGGTTCTGAAAGATACCTATCAAAAAGATTTCCCTGACACAATGGATGGTGCAAGGCCTTCTGAAATTGCTATGGCGTTTGGGGCAGGTATACGTCAGGATATTCATACTATACTGGATAATAATCTTGATATTACACGACAATTTAAAGCACAGGGTAAAAATGCATTAGCACGTGTCAGTGATGTAGAGTTGGGAATTCTAATGATAGAAACACGTCCCTCTAATGCCACTGGCATGTTGACGAATAGTGCTTTTACAGAAGATCACCCGTATAGGGCAGCAAACGATGAAGTATTCGGAAAACAACAGGCACATGCCGTTGTCTTGTCGAATATTTTAGATAAATTAAGCTCTCAACCTGCAAGGATATTGCTGTATCATTTGGGAGATTATAAAAGTGAGGGGGCCTGGGCGGATCAGAAAAAAACAGTTCCCAGTATGATCCGTGTGACATCTCTTAATGCCGATGTGGATAAGATGATTGATGATATGCTGCAAGGGAATGGAGATAATCCACAATTTGAGTTGGGGCATATTGGATTTTGCTCTGCAAAAGCCAAACAGTATCCAAATAAATCCTATTCAGGACGTTATGAACTCGTCATAAATGATCATGCATACAGGGGAATTCCTGTGGCAGCCTTAACAATATCACCTGATTTAGAAACCATATTACCAGCCAATACGATCTTAAAGATAAAGGATGTAACCAAAATACCGGATGAGCCAGAAAGAAAGGACACCATTTATCTAGAAAACGCCCCACTTTATAAAATAATAGCTGATACCGTATAATTATAGCCCTCAGCCAAGCACAATAATATCAGTGGCGAGACCCGTTTCTTACGTTAGGGAGCTTGCAAGAAAGTGGCTCTGATAATTACGAATCTGAACATTCAATTGATACCATTGATGTGTTGCTCACAAAGCCCATATCTCCATAATTACGATTGATCTGAGCCAAAAATTCCCTCCGCTTACAAGTAGAGCCCCTGTTTAAATTGGGGTGTTCTCTTTCTGTAACTGCCCGATCCCCCACACCTACGGTAATCCCCCCATTTATGGAGGTCGTTGAAACTAGAATTATGCAGCCACTTGATACTGGTTCAGTTTCATGGCGGGTGTAATGCCGCCGATGCCCATATTGGGGCGGTCGTTGTTGTATGTCCACAGCCATTTCGTGGCGTGATTTTGAACCTCCTGGATTGTGTGGAAAATATGAGTTCCCAGCCATTCGTTTCGAACGGTTCGATTGTATCGCTCGACATAGGCGTTTTGCTGGGGTTTCCCAGGTTGGATATAACTCAGCGTGATCTGGTTTTTGGAAGCCCAATTTATGAGGGTGCCGCTGACATATTCTGGGCCATTGTCCACACGTATCATTGCCGGTTTTCCCCGCCACTGAATGATTTGGTCCAAGCTGCGCACAACCCGCGAAGACGGCAAAGAAAAGTCCACGTCGATCGCCAAACCCTCGCGGTTGAAGTCATCCAAAATGTTCAGCGTTCTGAAGGATTTTCCATTCCACAGCTGGTCAGCCATAAAGTCCATTGACCATACCTGATTGGGCTGGTCTGGCATTGACAAGGGGTCTGGGCGGTCACGCTTTAGTCGTTTTTTAGGCTTAATCCGCAAATTTAACTCCAGTTCGCAATAAATCCGGTAAACCCTTTTGTGGTTCCAGCCAAACCCCTTAACGTTGCGCAGATACAAAAAGCACAAACCGAACCCCCAGTTCCGCCGCGCATTCGTCAAAGCCAGCAGCCAGTCTGCGATCTCGGCATTCTCACAGCCCAAAATTCGCTGGTATCGAAAACAACGCTGGCTGAGATCAAAAGCCCTACACGCCACAGCAACGCTAACACCACGTGTGGCAATTGAGTAAACGGCCATCTCTCGTCTCTGAGACGGCCTTGTTACTTTTTTGCTAGGGCTTCCTTGATCAGCTCGTTCTGCATACTCACGTCCGTATACATCCGCTTGAGGCGGGCGTTTTCGGCCTGCAGCTGCTTCATCTCAGAAATTAGAGACGCATCCATCCCGCCATACTTTGAGCGCCATTGGTAAAACGCGGCACTGCTCATTCCGTGCGTTCGGCAAAGCTCCGGAACGGGTACGCCGCTTTCTGCTTCCTTTAAGATCGAGACAATCTGAGCCTCTGAATATCGTGATTTCTTCATAGTGAATCTCCTTGGCTTATAGTGCCGCAAAAATTCTAGTTTTAAACACAACCATTTTTCGGGGGGATTACCCTACCATCACTGAATTCTTCGCGGGGCAAGTGATCTGGGAGGGATTTTTTTGCAACAAAGCCTCAGGATATTAAGTGCCTCGGTAACAACCTGCTTTTTGAAATCATCGCTAAAAACACGACACGTCCGGGGTTTCTGTTTCATGAGATAGTGTCCACTAGGATAAGTTAGTGGACACCTTGGCACTTTATAATCTTTAAATGTAGGCGGGTGTAACCGGACACTTACTTCAATCACGCATTCCCATGCTTTAACTCACACAATCACTTTATCTCTGATAGCATCAAGCCATTGATGCTAATGACACAAAAGCCTCTATATTAAACTGAGGAAACATCCAGAAAGAGGTTAATCTCATTTCAGGCTGTTTTTACACCTGAAAGAGAACTTACGACGCTGCTCACTGTCCGCTCTTTTGGAAATTTAATAATAATTTCTGTTCCTACACCTACATTACTCAAAATTTCAAGAGTGCCGCCATGACATTCTACCATTGACTTAACCAAAGTTAAACCAAGGCCCGTTCCCTCGTGAGTGTGTTCATAACCACTACGAATTTGCCCAAATTTCTCAAAAACCTTAGAAAAATCTTCCTTCGAAATTCCAATACCTGTATCTTTAACTGCAATAGTTATTTCATTTTCTTCATTTAAATTACCAGTTACCCATATATGACCTCCTTCTTGGGTAAATTTAATAGCATTGCTAATGAGATTAAGAAGGATTTGCTTAACACGTAAGGGGTCAGCATGTAATCCAGGTATAAGATTCATGGGACCAAATACCAAATTAACACAAGCTTCATTTGCCCTGCCGCTTACCATCATTTCGCAATCATAGATAATATCTGCCAGAAACATATCATCTTCTATAATGTCGAAAGTTCCAGATTCTACTTTCGAGACATCAAGAACATCTGAAATTATTGCCAGTAAGTGCTTACCAGATGCATTTATATCCTTTGCATAGTCCTTATACTGATCTTTGATCGGAGGGCCAAAAAGGCTACCCATAATAATATCGGAAAAACCAATAATTGCATTCAAGGGCGTACGTAGTTCATGGCTCATATTTGCGAGAAATTCTGTTTTAGTCTTATTTGCTTCTTCGGCTGCCCGTAAAGAAATACGAAGTGCGTCCTCTGCTTTTTTTCGTGACGTTATATCTTGTGTTATCCCGATGAGTTGTTTTGTATTGTCATCTTTATTTACGACAACTTCGCCAATTTCACGAAAATATTTATAATTTTTATCGTCACTTATAAATCTGTATTCGAAATCATATTTACTCTTCCTTTTAAGTGCTTTCTTCCTTACCTTATCGTAGAGTTCTTGGTCATCAACATGAACAAAAGAAATAAACTTCTCGTAAGAGTTAATCGTGGATAAAAGCTCCGTTACCGACATTCCATAGAGGCGTGCTAGCTCTCGAGAACAGGACACATAGCTATCTGAGCTTGGATCCCAAATCCAGCGCCCTAATTTTGCCAACTCTGCAGCTTGTTCCCCCTCGTCTTTAGCTTGTTCTAATTCTTTTGTTCGATGCTTAACTTTTATTTCTAAATCTTTATTTATAGCATCAACCTCTTCCATTAACTTTCGAAGCTCTACTTCTGCTTCTTTCCGTTCAAATACAAGCCCGAGCTGTGCACCGATATTAGTAGAGATTTCAAGTAATGAATTATCTATACAATTACTTCCGTCATTAAAAAACTCCAACACGGCAATACATCTATCCCCAACCAAAACGGGAAAAGCAAAAGCTTCATTATACTTCACATCATTTAATTGCTGAATACGTGGCAAATCAGAAATAACATTACTATCACTTAACCATATTTTTTCACAATTTTTCATCACCTTACCAGGTAAATCTATTC
Organism: Halopseudomonas aestusnigri; assembly: GCA_036960845.1. Lineage (GTDB taxonomy): Bacteria > Pseudomonadota > Alphaproteobacteria > Kiloniellales > Kiloniellaceae > Kiloniella. The sequence goes on from JBALWN010000011.1 coordinate 39,126, forward strand.
CTATTCCAAGCTCACTTTTCATTGTTATATGAACAAAATTAGTATGAGTTTTTTTACTTTTAAGATACCAAATATTGGAAGGAATTAACAGATTATCATTTTCTATTGATCTTAGGTAAACGTGCCCAATAGGCCAACACATATGCTCGCAAATAATTTTAAGACAATTCTCTACAGCCTCAGTAAAATCGGGCGTTCTATTAGCATTTGCCGCAGTCATTCTTAATAAATTAGTGAGCTTTGTTTGTTGGTTCAAAGCTTCTATACTGAAAATAAGTTTCTCTTCACTTCGAGTGCTAATTCTTCTCGCTACAAAAGTGCAAATTAAAATTATAAAGAACAAAGTCGGTATAGTAATCAATCCAAACGACCGTAAGATCCGATCAGTATCCATTCTTATCAACTCGATACTAGAATGAACACAAACGGACCAAGGTAATGAAAATACAGGAGCTTGAAACACGACATTCTGTGGCCCTCTATCTTTCGTCAAAGTACCACCAATACTAACACCTTCCCGAGCTGAGGTTGAAAAACTAACTTCACCCTGTGAATTATTCATCCTCCAATTAGGTACTTCTAACCCAATATATTTAAGTTTAGGGTGAGCAATTATCGTATCATTATCATCAACGATACAGATATATTGACTACGTGTCTGAGGGGAATTAAGAAGCATGTATTGGAATCTTTCCAATACGCTTTCGGGGCTTTCGCCATTCCTAATACTTACAGATAATAATTTGGCTATACGTTCAGACTGCTCTTTATTGTACTTAAGAGCATTGTCGTACAATGACTTAGTTACTTGATTACGAATCATAGGGGTCGCAATTATCCCGATAATAATTGCGACTGCCAGTAAAGATATAAATGTAAATAAGACTACATATTTGGGCTCAAATATTAAGTCATCTAAAGATTCAAATCTTTTTTTCATTACTGGACTAACTCCCCTATTGACGACCAGTACACCAACTCCCCCTCAAGCAAGTGAATTGATCAGGAAGTAAGTCATCATTTATAAATTGTTTTTTAACTTACATACCATAGCATGAAAGCGCTTACATATCATGATATGTAGGCCTTATTAAATAAACCTTAAGATTCTAGGTTATAGAGAGATACAAAATGAAATTCACTGTCGTTAATAATACAGGAGAATATAAAGTATACACCTTAAGTAAAGCAGCTGCAGATTTAACATTAACTATTCAAGACACAATTTATGTTGATGAATACAGTTTGAAAATTCAATCCGTACAGCAAATTCTAAACATTTTAGCCGTCCTAAGAACTCCCAAATACATAAATTTAAGTGAAAGTGATTTCTCAGAGTATTTCACTCGTACTTTCATGACAGTTACGGAAACTTATTTTGATAGAGAAGTGCAAGTTGAAGGTATTTTCACAAAAAGCGACGATGGGGTTGAAAATTTTCTAAATAAACCGCCTAAATTACTGTCTAGCGGAGGCTCATCCTATAATGATTCATTCGGTGAGTTGATAAGTTTACTAGACAAGCAAGGTTTCTTAAGTGCAACCGGCAAACTCTCTTCAAACTCTTTTACTCCAAACAATAGAGTATTTATTACAGAAAACACCATTTCTAATCTTGCTCCTCTAATTGTAACACCCGTTACTCAGATAACCTCTATTAGTCCTCAGTATCAAATTACTAATACGTTAAGCCTAGTTACCTCTCTAACTACTGGTGATATTGACGGAGACGGGGATCTGGATGTGATTTTGACTTCAGCTTTTGGAGATACTGTTGCTTGGTTCGAAAATGATGGCGCCGGAATATTTGGCGCAGAACAAACTATTAGTAATTCACAAGATGGTGCACGTTCAGTCTTCGCCGGTGATATGGATGGCGATGGTGACCTCGATGTAATTTCTGCCTCCCAAATTGATAATACGATTGCTTGGTTCGAAAATGATGGCACCGGAATTTTTGGTACTGAGCAAACTATTAGTAATTTACAAGATGGTGCAGCTTCAGTTGTCGTCGGTGATATAGATGGAGATGGTGACCTCGATGCAATCTCTGCATCGGAGGACGACGATACGATTGCTTGGTTTGAAAATGATGGCACCGGAACCTTTGGCACAGAAAAGACTATAAGTAATTCTCAAGATGGCGCAACTTCAGTGGTCGTCGGTGATATTAATGGTGATGGTGACCTAGATGTAATTTCTGCTTCAGAAAATGACGATACTATTGCTTGGTTTGAGAATGATGGCACAGGAACTTTTGGTACAGAACAAACTATTAGTAATTTACAAGATAGCGCAGCTTCAGTTGTCGTCGGTGATATGGATGGCGATGGTGACCTAGATGTAATATCTGCTTCGGAAAATGACGATACTATTGCTTGGTTTGAAAATGATGGCACCGGAATTTTTAGCGCAGAACAAACTATTAGTAATTCACAAGATGGTGCGACTTCAGTTTTCGCCGGTGATATTGATGGTGATGGTGACCTAGATGTAATATCAGCTTCGATTATAGATGATACAGTAGCGTGGTTTGAAAATGATGGAACCGGAACTTTTGGTGCAGAACAAGTCATTAATAGTACGATATTATTTCCATTTACAGCTATATTAGCCGATATTGATGGGGATAATGACCTCGATGTGGTTACCTCAGCTTTTAATGTGAATACAGTTTTTTGGTACCAAAATAATAAAGCTGTATTTGCTACAAATGAAAACACTGCTTTATCGATCTCCACATCAAATAAAAATGCCATTACAATTACTGATCCAGATGCAGGTACTGGTAATCTTTCTGTAACTCTATCAGTTACAAACGGAATATTAGATGCAACCAATACGGGAGGGGTGATAATTACTGGAGGTAATTCGACAAATTTATCTTTGTATGGAACCTTAACACAAATTAATACGGCGCTGAACGGATTAATCTATACTCCAGCATTAAATTATTTTAGCACACCAATTAACAGCGAAACGATTACGATTACCGTAAACGATAACGGTAATACTGGAATTGGCGGAACCTTAAGTAATACTGTAACCCATGAGATTCATGTTGCATTTGTTCCTCCTGTGGTCATCGATCTTGATGGTGATGGCGTAGAGTTTATAGACCTCGATGATGAGTACTATTTGGATGTTGACGGCGATGGTATTCTCAACCAAACCACATGGGCTGGAGCCGACGATGCGGTGTTGATTTATGATGCAAATGGAGATGGACAAGTTAGTGGGCCGGAAGAATTTGCTTTTGCCAGTTATATAGAAAGTGCACAGACCGATTTAAGCGGGTTGAGGTTTTTCGATAGTAATGCCAACGACGCCCTTGACGAAGGAGATGTCGATTTCAACAGTTTCTATTTGTGGCAAGACATAAATAGAAACGGCCTTGTCGACGAAGGCGAATGGACAAGTTTAATAAATTCCAACATACAATCCGTTTCTTTAACCAGTGACAACCAACAGTACTTATCTGAAAGTGGAGATGTTCTGGTTCATGGTACCACAGATGTTATATATCGTGATGGAACCAAAACAACTGCAGCAGATGCCGCGTTTAGCTATCTCTCGAATAGTTCAAACAAGTACTCAATCTCCCAGTCTGATATACTAGATCTAGGAGACATGAGTATTGATCTGTTAATTGAGAGTAATACTAATATTGAAGAAATAGCCATTAAAATCATAGACGCAATCGAAATGAATTTCATTAACCCAAATAACTTTGAACCCGATTTGGATCTACTACTCTTTTCATTTTATGATGCCTTGATTTAATTTCGACAAATTTACCTTTACAAACTTAAGTTTCATTCAAAGACCATTATTTATGAAAATCCTGAAAGGTCCGGCCTGATTAGCGATTGCCAGATCATTATACCCATCACCATTCAAATCTACGACCCAAGGAGCATATCCAAAAAAACGATTTGAAACACCTGACTCTCGCTCCGTATGAATATATTTACCGTCTTCTCCTTGAATAAACATTTTTCCTGGATTGGGTAAAAGCTTATGAATAGACAGAGGCATCTTTATATAATTTTCTAAAACCACCAGATCTAAACGGGTGTCATTGTTAAAATCGGCAAAAGCCGCGCCCCATCCAAAAATGTTAGTATTAACACCACGCTCGACTGTTACATCTGTAAATTTGAAAGCACCATCATTACGCAACAACCGATAAGAGGTATCAATGGGCTGTTGATCAGTTGCATCGCCTTCTACAAAAATCTTTGGGATGGTATTTCCAAGGTTAGACAAAAACACATCCTCATCACCGTCGTTATCGATATCACCTATCGCAGCCCCCATCCAGAAGCCGTAATCTGTAATAACATGAGGTTTAAAAGTACCATCGCCATTATTTTCATAGATCCTTACCCTATCCGTATTTGGAGAGATCAAGAGATCCATTGCTCCATCAGCATTAAAGTCACTAAATCGAGCCATAAAAGTGTTCTGGCTAATTTCCAAGCCGACTGAACGGGTCTTGTCAATAAAAGTACCGTCTCCATTATTGTGTAGATATATATTCCGTGTGTGGTTTTCCGGATCATTAAATGTTGCACTTTTGAACTTGTCATTTGCAATGAAAGTGCTCACGTACAAGTCAGGGTAACCGTCATTGTTCGTATCTGCTGCAGCGATATCGAGCGCTATTGAATCTTCCTCCAGAGGTACATGAACCTGTTTAGCTGAGAAATACCCGTTCTCATTATAAAAAATGAAAATTCCATTATGTTGAGCGGAAATGACATCCAGATCGCCATCTGCATCAATATCGGAAACCTCGAAACCATATGTAGCCTCTTTTATTTGCGACAAACCCGTTTCTGTAACAATATCAATCAGCTTACCATCTTTCATTGTCAGAACCGCATTGTCCTGATTCATTGCCCCAGTTACGAGAAGTTCTTCAGTGCCATTACCATTTACATCAAGAGAAACGACGTCAATCATAGGAAATGTTATTTCATCACTGAATGCATGTATGTAACCCGTTGGAACTTCAGAAAAGATCGGGACGACATTGCTTTTGTTTTCTTTAAATTCTATAACTGCCCGCTTAGGAAGCCACCAGTCAAAAATAACATAATTACCTGCGATGATAACGATTGTAATTAATATGATACCAACAACATAAGTAAGTATTTTTTTCAACATTTCATCCTTCGATTCAGATTTCTAACTGTTCATGCATAAGCAACCTGATGAACATTAATTCCTTTAAAGGATTGAAGCACATGACCATCTAAAAGGTTTTTGGATCAGCCAATAGCACAATACAAAGATTAAGTTTTAGAACGGAAAGCCCAGTTTCTTTATTCGCCACCTTTGAGAACATATCGGCGATTTATCGACTGGGTTGGTCTGTAATTGTTCTCATATCTATTTGCCATAGCTGCAATTTGTCTCTTGGACATAGTTACCGGTTGTTCCAAGATATGCCATGTCACAATTTCAAAGCACCCGGGTGTGGTTAAAGATCCTTGATAACGATAGTAACTATTATCTTCTGGCAAGAGGTCGTGCAGAGAGATCGTATAGGGCATCTCTTTGCTACCTTTCCCCTCAGGAAGGCTCGTCCACATTTTTTCAATTAAACTGTTACTTTCGCCTTCTTCTATAAACACACCGACCACCATCAGATCACCTATTTTGGATTGATGAACAAAGTGGGCTTCAGCTTGATATCTCTTGTTATCAACGGTGTGTTCACTGCCATGATGAAAATGGAATTGCACGAGGTTGTATCTGGTTTCATCAAACAAGGCGTAGCCTCCAAGGCCATTAACCATTGCCCCAATCGAATGTCCATTATCCATGACAAATGGGTGAAATGGTTTCCATTTGAGTAACAAATTTTGAGAGTTCACTTTAACCGCTGTAGCACTATTAATCGCAATGGGAGATTGTTGAGAGCCTCCACAAGCAATAGTTTCTGGTGAAATTTCAGTCCAATTCTTGGGACCTTTTTCACCGCTATAAGTCCATTCGGAAGTCCATGCTTGTTCAGAAAAAATGCCCCCTATCAAACCAAAAGCTAAAGCGGATAAAACAATATTTGTACAAAAAATGGATAATTTTGATCTTTTAATAACGACTTCATTCATCATAGCAAACTACTTCCTAAACATTAATCGGGGTGTGACGAGCTTATTTTGATTGGTACCTTGTTAAAGAAAAGATCACATATAACAAACCTTTCTCGTGCCCCCGAAATTACATACTTAATTTGGACTAAAAAAGTAAATGTTTCTGAAGTTAATAACTGTCAATATTAACAAGAACTATAGTGGCTGTTTCTGTTCTATTCGCCCCTAGCCAAAGAGTCCCTAGCTCATCTTGCTTAGTAGCAAAATAAATTACTTCCAGTGCGCCTAAACCATATATCTCTAACGCCTAAATTATCATAAAGACTAGTCTATCGGTTTTTTAAAAAATCCGAGAATTTCTCCAAATACGTCAATGCTGTGAACGAAGCCACTGCCCATATAATAAGCTCAAATGGCGCCAAAGTGGTGCCCCTCAACCAGAAAGCCAGTAGTGATCCATTGGGTGGCAATACTTTAATTCCCAAAAGCCCATCAAGCGACCAAAAATTAAAAAACCAAAATCGAGATAAATAGAACAATACGGCACCCACAAGTACCGCTGAAGATAACCCCACTATGCGTTTTTTCATGATAAAACCTTTATGCTGGCCGGATCAATTTGCATAATCAACATGTCGCCTTTACGAATGATCTCTGCTTCTACAGAAATATATTGTGCCATGTAGTCAAAAGCCAATTCGGGTAACGGGGAGCCATTTGGTCCAGTAATAAGTAGGAATTCCTCTCCTTCTATAGGTTGGCTTGATACAAATACAGGTGGAATCCCCCCAATTAGGCATAAGTTCGCGCATGCTTTATGTGCCAGCCCTCGGTTCGGACGCATTGCTCCAGCAAGGCATTTTCCATCACAGATTTCACCTGCCAAGCGCCATTTTCCCAACGATACTGTAACGAGTTCTGGCAATCCACCAGCGGCGGCCTTAAGGCCATTTTCACCACCTCGCAATTGTAGCATATCCAGATCACCGCGCTGTAGTATTACGCCAGAGGCGACTGCCAACTTTCCGTTTAGAGGTACAGCCCTGTTTTGTACGCTTAATTTTCCATTACCTGTTAGCATCAACGTATGCCCTTTTTTGATGCGCTTATTTCCTTTGGTTACGCGCAATATAGGATACGGAGTTAGCTCAATTACACCAATTACAGTTTGCTGACCGTAGTCAAAACGAAAGGCCCCTTGGCCGGGATCATCTTGAGTACCCCCTGCCAGAATTCCGACAACTGCGAAAAACGCAATGATTGTTATGCTTAGCGTTAGTAGAAACAACCGAAGGTTTTTCGGTATTGGAAAGTAACCCACAAAAAATGGATTGCGTTTTTTCATACCAACTTTCCTTTTAAATCTGTAGGTAATGGTACAGGTTCTACAAATGTGCCTGGCGGATTGGCGGTTGGATTTACCATTACGTATTCGCCGTCTAGTTCTAAATTGTAAGTGGGAATAGTTTCAGTAAACGGTGCAGGTGAACGGCCATTAGTCACATCATATTGAAAGCCATGCCAAGGACATGTTACTAAACACCGGATCACCTTCCCCTCCCCCAAAGGACCGTTTTGGTGAGCGCAAGCGTTCGAAATGGCTGATAGCTTTCCACCTTGAAGGAATACCGCCACACGGTCACCAGAAGGTAACAGTGCAATACGCGCAAACCCCTCTTCCATATCTATTGTTTTACAAACTTTGATAAAACCCGTTTGCGATATGAGACCAATTGGATCACCAGAAAACCTTTCTTTGAGACCTGCAGCAATATGAAGAGCTAATACAACAAAGACACAAACCAAAAAAATAACTGTAAAAACGTGATTTTGTTGGTCTTGTAAAATACCAAAGCTGACATGCGCCACAATAAAGGCATAAGCAAAATAAATCATGTAGTGAATGCGTTTCCATATAGGTGGTGTAAGAAACTTCATCCAAAAATCATGGCTAGTAGCAGCCAAAACCAACATAATTGTTATGGCAAGAACACCAAAAATCTCAAAAGGAAACCCCGTTATCTGTCCGTAGCTGGTATTAGAAAACAGAAGAGCTTCATATTTGTTAGATTTGGAAAATGCGAAATACCAATTGATGATATAACTTGCGTGAGTCAAGGCCACGAAAACTGTCATGACACCGAAGTGCCGTCTATTGTAGAGCAAGGGTAAAAAACGCCTGTCCAATCTTGCCATTGGCCCAATACACAAAATGGTACTAAGCATGATAAATGCACAAAGTCCAAAAGCACGAGCATTTAGAACTTGAGCGTTGAGTGTTTTCTCATAGTCTAAAAAAAATGGACCAACAAAAATAAACAAGCACAATAATGCCACGACAGCACTAAGCATAACGATGTCATACCGCCATTTGTTTTTATTCCATTGGACTGGGATATATTTAATGCTCACTTAAGATCCCCTGTTGATATCGACAGCTGAACAGGTGCCGTATTTTGGGGCCATGTCTGACGATTTGACAAGCCCATATAAATAATGACGCAGACTGTGATTACTAAAAAAATAGAGATTATCAGGTGATACTTGCGTGGCGGCGCGTAACGAGCGGTCCACTTGTCATGTCCCATTTCTAAAATGTACCATCGCCATAAAACTAGGGGCCAAATCAGTAGAATACCAGGAACAAGTAGAGGTCTAAATATATAAGAATCTTGCGCATCTTCATCTATTCGATCAATTCCAACTATCAAAAAAACCGCCGCAACTCCTCCCCCAATCATTAACCAGATGTATATAGCTGAGAAGAAAAATTCAAATATGCTCATAAAATCCCCCTAAAGTTTACCCCGGATGTCTCCACCATCTACTTTCCCCCATGCCGTTTGTTCAGCATTACGATTTTTTTTTAACAAATCGTCATGATCCCATGCCAGCTTTGTCCAAACGAACACAATGCCTGACATTCCTATTTTTATAGTCGACCCTATAATTACGGTTTCTAAAAGGTGTGCCTGAACTTAGGTAGATCCAGAATAACGTAATTATTACAGTAGCTTTTTTGAAATTTGGACCTATGACAACTTTAGTTCTCAAAAGCTGATTATCCAGAAGTAACTATATCACTAATTGCGCATTAGTGTATTGGAAAGCTGTCCAAATTAAGTAATTCATGACCAAAGATATCCATAACATAAACTTCAACTTGGTAATCAATATTAATTAAACTCTTTAAGATCGGCCAATACAACTTTCAAAACAAGAAACATTTATAACATCAATTACATTTAGCACTCTGGATTTCGGAAAAATTACAGAAACCGTAGTCCCTCTATTTACCTCACTCGAGATATTTAATTCACCATCGTGTGCTTCGACAAGTTGTGAGGCAATATACAGTCCCATTCCAACCCCTTTTCCTGATGCCCAAGATGAACTTGCCACCTGTGTGAAAGCCTTAAAAACATCTTTAAGGCGATTATCAGGTATGCCTATGCCTGTATCTTTGATGGTAAAAACCATACTATTAGCGCTATTATAATTCACGGAGAGGGAAATGGAGCCACCCTCTGGAGTGTACTTTATTGCATTGCTGATGAGGTTAATGAAAATTTGACGAAAGCGACGTGGATCGCCTTTCATCCATACATCGGCCTCACTATTATGGACAGTGAAGCATTGATCCTTTTTCATTGCTTCTAACTCAAAAGTAGAACAGCAATAATCAATAATTTCGTCGAGTAAAAAATCCTCTTCAAACAAATTTAATTCACCGCTATCTATTGCTGAAACATCAAGGATCTCATTTATAAATTCTAACAAATGTTGCCCACTACAGTGGATGTCTTTTATGGCAGTAAGCTGTTTATCATTTACTTGACCATAAATTTGATGCTCGAGCATATCAGAAAACCCAATAATTGCGTTTAAGGGAGTTCTCAATTCATGGCTCATGGTCGCCAAAAAATTTCCTTTGGAATTATTCGCATTTTCAGCTTCGTGTCGAGCTAGTGTAAGCTTCTCTGTCCGTTCAATTACGCGTTTTTCTAAATCCAAATTAAGCTGTCGCAACTCTTCCTGTACTCTGACTCTTTTTGAAATATCTTCTTCTGTCGTAACAATAACCTTTGCTCCTGAGACAGGATCCAAGCCAAATTCTGCAGTTAGCGTGTGCCAGCGCGCACCAAAGGCTGTCTGAATATTAATATCCTGGCAAAAGCGTTTTCCTGCCTCTTGACAAAAAGTAATACTCTTTATGATATTTTGATCATTATAGCGTTCTTGGAGAGTGTTGGTTAGTTTTTTCTTGATATCAAAGACTGACGCAGCTGCATGGTTTTGCGCGAGTAACCTCCCGTCTTGAGTAAAGGTACAAATCATAAGAGGTGTATGTCTTACTGCTTCTAAAATCCGTTTGGCTCGATGATCAAGTTCATCTTTTATTTCTGGGCTGGCCTCAATTAGAACGGCTCTTTTCCCATTTTCTATGTATATGGGGGTGAAGGTGACAATAACCATTTTGGGATGGTCATTGGGGTATAGTGTCCAATTCTCTTCAACCCGTTCACCTTGAGACGTATTGGAAAAAATTTCAGCTAAACGATGACGTACAAATAATGAATCGCTTGAAAAATCTCGTGCAATAAGTACGGAAAGAGATTCTGCCTCCCAAAATTCGAGCGCAGATTCATTGCCCCACCAAATTTTATGTTCGTCGATATCGAATACCCAAATGGCAGTGCTAAGTCTGTTAAAGACAGATAAATCCTGCCATAAAGAAAATTCTGGTAACTGCTCTTTGACCATGTCCATCATTTATCCAATAATCAAATTCAAATTTTCGCCTCATCACTTTTACAAGGTTAGTATTATTTTAGATTCTCCCTTAATTAGAGGAGATCCAGAGGTAATGTTTTCTATGTGAATATTTTAACCTTAACTAGGAAAGTATAATAAATAACAGATCCCTATTTGTCTCGATCAGGACAAGAAATATTAATGCTACTTCCGTAGATCGCTATAAAAGCAGTGTCAGTAAATCGTCAGAATTCTCTTCATTTCGAAGGATGTCTTCAAATTTTAAAACCTGTCTTTCTTCGTCAAGAGTTTCCCTTTTAAGAGCAGAATCACCTTTGAACCGACCTTCATTTCGTCTATGCCCATTATCACAAATAACACTTTCAAGTGTCTCGCCTTTTTCCAAAGTCAAAGCACGTCCAATCAGTAATTGAGCAGAAATTTTAAATTCATCAATAATAAAAAAAGGCTCATCAATATCTTGAGTTTCTTCAACCAAATTTTTGAAAATAATACGGCTATCGGCGCGACCATCACCGTTAATATCAAAGCTCAGAACAAAGTCGACACCTTCAATAATAGGAATTGCTGTTTTTGCGTTGAAACTGAGTACTACTTTTTGCGTAGTAGTAAGTGAAAGAAACCTTTCTTCACCATATTCAGGAATAGCAACATCTAGAGCAAAAGAGGATTCGAGATCAACCTGATTTTGTTTACTAATATGCATTAAAAAACTCCTAACAAGCTCATATTTTTTAAAATACTGCTTATACATATAATAAACGAACAGGATAACTGCCCAATTACAGCATTGAATGGACACATGAATTTTTTGAATAATGCTTTATTAAGACAAAGATAAATACACATAAAACCGCAGTTACTCTCAAACACAGCCGACTTCAAGTTAATTTTTTCATACTAAGATAAAGAGTACTTTACTCGATAACTTTTAAGTGAATTAATTAATTATTAGCAGATTACTACAGGGACTAAGTTATAATAGCTCTATAAACACATTTCCCATGCAACGACGACTTCGACCATCTTTCTGAAGATAATTGAATACTGGTATTCATTGAAAAGCATAGATATGTTTTTAAATGAGGAATATTCCACAATAATCCGATCTATTTTTCCAAGTAGTTTTTAGGTTTTAGTCTCGCGATCCTCAAGCCTTCTCTGTATCCATTCCAGAAAACCACCAAACTAGTTAGTCACTTTACCTTTTAGACGGAAATCTGACCTAAGTGTGTTTTGTTACTATTTAGCTGATCATCAGGTCCCTATGAAAGGTATCGAGGGTCACAAAGGCTTTAAAGCAAAAAGTAATTTTCGGCGTTCACCCATTTTTATATTCCTCCACGGAATACGGAATACCATAACTTACGGGAAATTTTGCTAATTCCACCTAATACAATATTTTCATAACATCATTCATTATAACAATTTGGGTTATAGGTATTAATTCGGAATACTTCTTATGGCGCATTGAAGAATAAAGGTTACCTGCTCTCTCCCTCTATTCGTCGCAACTTTCAATGCGCCACCTCCCAGTGCATTACTTGGCCCGCCTAGTGCGGGTTTTTTTCATTTATCAGATTTCTGTTGGAATAAGCTTTACCCCCCCTTCCCTCAATAAAAATTACAAAAAATTATAACTATTCCCTTAGTAATTAACGAATAAAGCGGTAACCCTACCCTTCTCGAGACAGGTTGTCAGATTGGTTCAGAGTTCATAGAGTGGGATTCAAAAAAGCGCGTAGATCAGAAATAACGTGATCTATATAATTCAAAATAATTTACTTTGTACTTTGTCTGCGACAATAAACAATAAAGTGTTGATTAGACAAAAATGTTACTTACACACTAACAAAACAACGAGGAAACCAATTGAATAATTATGAAATATTATGATACTTCCGTGATACATTTAAAACACTGTGCAGTATACTCGATGTGTACACTGCACAGTGTTTTAAATATGCACCTGAAACCATATGAAACTAGCTGAATTTCTATGTTTAAAAACAACGCATAAAGATTAATGTTTTCTCCAAGTCAATTGCGTCTCACAACTAGTTTTTTATTTAGTTAGTTAGCTTTTAAATCGTAAGCATCCGGTCTCCCCGCCTATACCTGAAGTTTAAAAAATGCCAAAGTGTCCACTTACTTATCCTAGTGGACACTTTGGCATGAAACAGAAATCCCGGACGCGTCGTGTATTTAGCCACGACTCAAAGAAACAGGGTAAGCGTCCAGTGCGCCATACTGGACGGTTACGTTTCCCCACCAGTCCCTTAAGCTTCTGGTTCTCTATTTCGAGCCGAGCCTGCTTTTTACCAACCTTCTCCGTATCAAATGCTTTGGATTCATTCGACAGAAATTGATCTCGCCACTGATAATATTGTTCTTGGCTGATACCATTGTTCGTTGCAAATATCACTTACGGTTATCCCTAAAGGCTAGACAAAACAATCAAGCCCTTCATCTCACTGGTTCATTTACGTCTTCTCATACTTAGATCTCCCGGTAGAAAAACTGTAAAAGTCTATCTTAATCTAAGCTAATTTTAAATCGGGGCAGGATACAATTGAGGAATAAATCATAAGAAAGACAAGTCTTATCATAGAGTCTTCGTTAATGAAGATACTAGATATTATAGGAAAAGGGATATTTATTATGAGTTCATCAGGTATAGGTGCAAATAGCCCGTCAAATAAAATAGTTAATTACTCAGAAGAAAAAAATGACAGTTCAGGCGACGATATCACTAAAGAAAAATCCATTAAAAAGAGAATTAAAGCTAATTTTGCCCGTAATTCTGCTCTTGATAGCCCCGCCTCACCCTCCATTTCCAAATCGGTAGGTGAAGTCCAGTCCTCCGAATCAGAAGCTTTATCCCAAGAAGATGACCGTTACAACACGGACCAATACAAAGAATCTCTAGATTACGACGGTATCTTAGAAGGACCTGATGGCACCCTCATAACACTGATTGTGTCTGATGATGGTGTGAGTGTTTTCATAAAGGTAACTGTAAATGATGATGGTTCGGTTTCTGATGAGCTCGGGAATAAACTCGTTCTGGATCAGGTTACTAATCACTACAGGCAGCCAGAAGGAAGTTCTTCGGTTACACAAGTGGTTATATTGGAGGAAGAAGTTAATTCAATTTTTGACCCTACCGAGCAATCAGATATTCAAATACAATTTAGCGATGATGCTATTCCTCCCGCTGAAAATCCCCCTGCAGATGGAGCGAACGTTACGGATCTTCTCTCTTTTAAGGAGAGATCAGAAAACAAATTTAAACAGACGATTGCCTATGCCTTTTCTAGCGGAGTTAATTTTGGCATTAGAGCCTTAGTCTTGAGGGGAGCCAATGAAGGCTTTGGCAAATTTACTGAAGCTGAAGACGAAGCCACGCAAGAGGCACTTGAAATCTTGGCTTCCACGGTTGCGGCTGCACTTAGTGGGGTGGTCCTCGGTGCTATACACACTTCTATGGATAAACTTATTAAGGGAGGAATAAATACGGCTTCAGGTCATCAAGCCTATGAAATGATAGATGTCAGCCCCGAAGCCATGCAAAGCCATGTAAATATGGTACACAAAAAATTTATAGGATCTTTTATGCTCGGTAAAGGTACAAATGGCGCATTTCAGGCCGCCTCAGGGATAGAATATTCTTGGTTGGCAAAAGCTGGTTTTGATGCGATCTCTTCTGCAGCTTCTGCTGGCTTAGCTGGCCTCTTAATTGAAATATATCAAGCTAGCCATGAAAGTATATATAGACCCCTGGGTAAACTACAACCCACTGAGAACGAGGCTTTAGATGGTGTTCGTGTTTGTGATAAGGCTAAAAGTGTATGCGAAGCCGCTATTGATATTATTGGACAAAAAGAAAAGCAAAAAATGATAGCGGGGCCCATAGCCAGTGCTCTTTCCGTTCTTGCAGCAACTGGAGGTTCTGCTCTGGGTAAACTGGCTCATCCAGCTTTAGGGGGTGTCTTAGGCGGCGCGGCAGGTACCGCAACATTTTTAGCACTTTGGTTTAGGCTTCCAATACTTCATAAAACATATTGTGGAAATTCAGGTGTTGTTAATTCCCGCGACTTGGAAATGTTCGAAAACGGTTCAGGCCAAGTATCATCTAGTTCACTAGACGAATCTTTTGGCAATAATGAGGAAAAAAAGCTCGTGTCGAGTAGCGAGGAATCTGATGATGAAAAGTAACCTTTTCTTTAACAATAAAACAGGACATCCCAAAAGGGATCCGGTTGATAGGATTTTCTGAAGCAACTAACTTGTGCTGAAAGAGCATTTATTTCAATTGACAGGAAAGTTTGATCTTCAAAATCCGGCTGCCACCGATGTAGAAGATCCCACTTTCCTGCCCATTGAAATCGGTGCATCTTCTGTTGAGGCTACCTCAGCACAGCCGATAGCGTACGAAGCAAACTAATAAGCGATTACAAAAAATCAAGTGATGCTAATCAATTGAATGCAATATTAAAGGACCTAGATGACCAATTTTCTGAAAGCTTAAATAAAGGACTTATCCAAACTAATGTTCAAAGCGCGGTTGATGTAAAAAATCACCTGATTGTGGCACATGAGGTGACCAATATTGGCAATGACAGAAGGCAGCTTTCCAATATGGGTAAACAGGCCAAAGCGGCTATGAAAATTGATATGCTAAAGGTCATAGCAGACAAAGGCTATTATAAGGGCGAGGAAATCCTGGCCTGCGAAGAAACAAATATCACCGCCTTTGTGCCCAAATGTTTAACATCGGGCAATAAGGCCAAGGGGTTATTTGATAAAAGTGATTTTATCTATAACGCTAAAGAAGATGTTTATGAGTGCCCTGCAGGAGAGAAAGCGCCTTACCGGTTTAGTCATCAGGAAAAAGGGCGAATTATTAAGCGTTATTGGTCTTCCGCTTGCTCAAATTGCTCTTTAAAATCACAATGCACGACAGGAAAATACCGCCGCATAAGCCGTTGGGAGCATGAAGATGTCTTGGATGCCATGGAAAAGCATCTGCAAAGTGAACCCGATATAATGAATGTCAGGAAATCCACGGTTGAACATCCCTTTGGAACCATAAAATCATGGATGGGCCACACGCATTTCCAGATGAGAACCCTGGAAAAGGTCAGCACAGAGATGAGCTTGCATGTGCTATCCTATAATCTCAAACGAGCCATTAAAATTGTGGGCGCTAAACCTCTGATGATGGCGATGAGAGCCTAATGCAGCTCCATTTGCGCTTGTGCATAATATTTTGTGCACAATAATGCTTAAATACGACAATTAGAGGAGTTTATTTCATAAATCCTGCTCCAGCTTCATTCTTCGATGAAAATTCAAAACCACTAAATTTAAGCACAAAGCCAGAAATTAAGTTAAGAGTTATCTGAAAATCACGTTCTCACACAGTCTGCACCGTTTAGAAGACGGTCCTGACGTAAATTGAGAGGCGAGGGGGAGATGTTTACTCTTCCCTGACGGCTCTATCCAGCTGATCCATCAATGGCTTAACCAACAACTCAAACGCTGACTTCTTATTTGTTTAGCTCTTGTGTGACGCGCTTAGACATTCTGTCACTCAGGACGACATAGCCGACACCCAAGAGCAGAACACCGCCGCCCACGAAGGTCGACGCTTCTACTGCTTCCTGTAGCAGGATTGCACTGCTCACCACACCGGCTACCGGCATCAACAATACAAAAGGGGTAACGCTGTCGACACGGTTCCGGCCCAGCAGCGAGAACCAAATAGCATAGGCAACCGAGTACCCAATGAGAGAAACAAACAACAGGGCAGCCCACTCAGCGGTCTTTGCCTGCAAAAGGGAATCAATCTGGCCCTCCTCAAGTATAGCTGAAATGATCAGCAACTGCGGAACAGCATGGAGGGCGACCATCTTAAGAAGGCGGGCACCACTGTCCTGGGAGAACTGCCGGATGACAGCTTGACCAACGCCCCAAGTTGCTGCGCCCAAAAGAATAAGTATGACCGGAGCAATGGCAACAGGATGATTGGGAAGCCCAACCACTATCACCAAACCACCAAGCGAAATGGCAATCCCGGTTACCTTGTTAATGTTCAAGGCCTCCGCCCCCACAATCCAGGCAAACAAGACGGCGAAAGGAACCTGAGTTTGAGCAACCAGAACGGCAACAGATGCTGGCAGGTCGACTAGCCCAGTAAAGGTAAACGCGGACTGCAAAGTCGCAGAAAATAGTGAAATTAGTATGATATTCCGGGTCGGCGTAGACGTCGGACCACGCGAAAATAAAGACAAGACCAAAAAAACAACGCAGTAAACCACCGCCAGCATGAAAATCGGCGGGAAATGGTCGACAGCGGGTTTTGCAACGGTAAACCCGCCGCCCCAAGCCAAGGGCACAAATAGCGCCAGACATATGTCTTTTGTTTTCATAGACCGCTCTACAATTTTAGGTAGAAATTAAAAGGGAAGCATTAAAAGGAGCCCTGTTGCAACAAATAGTTGACTTGTTCAAGAATGCATTCGTTCTCGGGCTCTTCTTGGTTCTGATGGAGTGGATGCCTCTCCCCGGCGGCATTAGAATATCTATTACCGCGGAGATTTCCGCAAAATAGAGATAGGAGGGCCCTGTTGCAAAAAATTCACTAGGGTACAAAACCCCATTTTTAAGACGGATTTCAGGCATAAACTCCAAATAGCCGGTTAATGAATCTTGCCTCAGCTATTGGCCCTGTTTCTCCGCGCATCCATAATCTAAACTGTCCCTTTTTAAACATCCTCATGACTTCAAATCCTTTGATGGTGGCGTAAGCCGTTTTCATGGACTTGAAGCCCAGAGTGGGCTTGATTAATCGTTTGAGCTTACTATGATCTCCCTCAAGCCGGTTATTCAGATATTTAATCTGGCGATGTAAAAGCTCATTCGGAATCTTGCCTTCAGCTTTTAACTCCCTGATAGCTTCACCATATGTAGGAGCCTTGTCTGATGAGATCGACACAGGGACATACCTCTTATTGCGTTTGAGGGCTTTGCTAAGGAAACGTTTGGCTGCTTTGGTGTTGCGGGTCGCGGACAAGTAGAAATCGAGGGTATCTCCGCCCTTATCAATCGCTCGATACAAGTACTTCCACTTCCCTTTAACCTTTATATAGGTCTCATCCACGCGCCAGGAATAAGAACGGCTTCTCTTGTACCACTGGAGTTTCTTTTCAAGTTCAGGAGCATAGTGCTGAACCCACCGGTAAAGCGTTGAATGATCCACCTCAACACCCCGTTCAATCATCATTTCTTCGAGGTCTCTATAGCTGATGCCGTATTTACAGTACCAGCGAACACACTGAAGGATGACCGTGCCATGATAGTGCCGCCACTTGAACTCAGATATCGAGAAATCCCCCTATAGAAAATGATAATCTATTGAAGAGTAACTCTGAGTGAATTTTTTGCAACAGAGCCACAATAAGTGCCTCGGAATTAATTCGTTCACTATTCAACAGTAAACGTCCGACCACTTTAGGGAAAACCATTACCGAACTTGGGAAAATACCTAAAACCATGTATCTGCTGAATTTTATCAGTGATGAAGCATACCGCAGACGCATTCTTACACAACTCAATAGGGGAGAAGGCAGACATGGTATCGGTAGAGAGGTGTATCATAGCCAAAGAGGTGAATTGCGCCAACGTTACAGTGATGGTCAGGAAGATCAACTGGGAGCTCTTGGGCTTGTTCTTAACGCTTTGGTTCTCTGGAATACAATTTATATGCACGCCATTCTTGAGCAATTGAAAAGCGAAGGCTCTCAAGTTCTGCCAGAAGATGCGGCACGCCTATCTCCTTTGGGCCATAGGCATTTTAACTTTCTTGGACGCTATTCGTTCCTTCTGGATGGGCTTCCTGTAAACGGAAAACTACGGCCATTACGGAATCCAGCTGAACATATTTTGTGAACCCTTAACCCGGTTTTCTGTTCCACTGCGCTTCAAATCTTGGCCGCTATTTTCTTAGATCATATTTACGGATGAATGTGCTTATTACCCAAACTAGTATAATCGGCAGCATCGGGTAAATAAACAATACTTAAAATTAGATATATATTTATCAATTATTGTATTAATCTTATTGGGGTATTTATATCGAAGTAATACAATCAATATAAAATTATATTATACAAGAACAATGTTTATTATCCTCTCTATTATAACTTGATATAACGAAAATGTTATTATTTTTTATTTAATGTTACTTAAAAATACAAATATTATAGCTACCTTAGTTTGGAAGATCGCGCAATCTGGTTAGAGTTTTGGATGGTACACCTGCTCTCCTATCTAGCTTTAGGTAATAGCCCTAGAGGCAAACTTTAAGGAAATATAATGACTGATGGATTGATTCGTACCGATGGCGAAGCTTTGGTTAATTCAGATAGTGTTGCCTATGATGAAAAGCATGGACGTGACACGTTAGTTGAGCAAGCTACTGGCATAATTGATGTTTCCTTACCGGATTTTGGTGAAGTGGTCAGTATTCCTCTGGTGAAGGGGCAGAAAGCAACATTGAATTTTGATGCTGCAGCAGCGACCCCGATAGTTGAAGTTAATGATTTTGTCCTGACCTTCGACAATAATGGAGATGGAATAGCAGATAGCCGTATTGTTTTCCTAAATTTGGTAGAAGAATCTCAAGGTGCTAATGCTCCTCAACTTGTTATCGATGGCATAGAGCTTTCAGCTGGTCTTTTGATTGGTCAAGCGCAGGAACTGGTTGAGGGGCAAACTCTTGAAACCGCAGCAGGTGCTGGTTCTGGCGGCAGCACATACAGTGATGATCTCGGTAACTCGATTGATCTCTTGAGTGCTCAAGGCGTCCTTGGGGGTACTTTGTTGGAATTTGGATTGCTTGGTACTGGTGGTGATACTACTGACGGATTTTTGATTTCGATCGAAGACGATATTCCAAACGTGGCTCCTGTTTTGAGTACTGAGACGACGTTTGTTGATGAAATCCAGAACAACAGTTTCACAGAAGGTTTTCAACAAAATTCTATCCTTACGAGCCTTTCCGATGGTGGTTGGGTTGTGACGTGGGATAGCAATGGCCAAGACGGTTTTGGTGATGGTGTTTATGGGCAGGCCTATAATTCTGACGGATCGCTACAAGGCATCGAGTTCCAGGTCAATACTGAAACCGGAAATAATCAGCTCGAGCCTCACGTAACAGGTCTTTCTGATGGTGGCTGGGTTGTGACATGGACAAGTAATGGTCAGGATAATTCTGGTTTTGGTATTTTTGGTCAGGCCTATAATGCTGATGGTACAAGACAAGGCATAGAGTTCCAGGTCAACACTGAAACTGCAAATGATCAGTCTGACAATTCTGCAGCAAGTCTTTCCAAAGGTGGCTGGGTGGTGACATGGGAGAGTGTTGGTCAGGACAGTTCTGGTTTTGGTATTTTTGGTCAAGCCTACAATGCTGATGGCACCAGACAAGGTATAGAGTTCCAGGTCAACACTGAAACTATTTCTTTTCAGGGCAATCCTTTTGTAACAGGTCTTTCTGATGGTGGCTGGGTTGTGACATGGACAAGTAATGGCCAAGACGTTTCTGGTTTGGGTGTTTTTGGTCAGGCCTATAATGCTGATGGTACAAGACAAGGCATAGAGTTTCAAGTCAACACTGAAACTGCAAATAACCAGTTAGACCCTTCCGTAGCAAGTCTTTCCGATGGTGGTTGGGTGGTGATATGGGACAGTGAAGATCAAGACGTTTCTGGTTCTGGTGTTTTTGGTCAGGCCTATAATGCTGATGGTACAAGACAAGGCATAGAGTTCCAAGTCAACACTGTAACTTTAAAAGATCAGTTCGACAATTCTGTAGCAGGTCTTTCTGATGGTGGCTGGGTGGTGACATGGCATAGTGAAGATCAAGACGGTTCTGGTTTGGGTGTTTTTGGCCAGACCTATAACGCTGATGGTACAAGACAAGGTACTGAATTTCAGGTCAATACTGAAACGATAAATAGTCAGGGCGATCCTTTTGTAACAGGTCTTTCCGATGGTGGCTGGACTGTGACATGGACGAGTATTGGTCAAGATGGCGATGGTTTGGGTGTTTTCAGTAAGACCTTCAATTCAGATGGATCTGTCCGGTCCTATTATGATCCTAGTACAGGCCTGCGGTATTACGCCTATAACGAAGGAGGTGAAGCTCTGATTATTTTTGCTGATTTGTCGATTAGTGATGCAGATGATACTTCGCTGTTTTCGGCAAGTGTAATAGTGACAGATTTTATTATCGGTGATGAGCTCGGGCTTTCTGCTGGATATACTTTACCTGCGGGTATTACCATGAACTTTGATGCGACAACAGGTACATTAAATTTATCAGGAACAGCAAGTCTGACAGATTACGAAGCTGCGTTGGAACATGTGACTTATAGCTCGACTTCAGATAATCCTAATGTGAGTGGCCTTAACCCAACACGGACAATCACAATTCAGCTGAATGATGCCCAAGACAACAGTAATGTTATCAGTCAAACGATTGACGTGAATGGGTTGAATGTTGGTACGGCTATTATCGGTACGGTTGCTGATGAGACGTTGAGCGGTACGTTACTGGATAATCTTATTGAAGGAGGCGGTGGGGAAGATACTCTGAGTGGAGGTCTCGGGGCAGATATCTTCCGTTTTGGCGCAGGAGAATTGGGTAATGATGTGATTACCGACTTCTCATTGGCAGAGGGGGATATCCTGCACTTAGGCGACCTTCTGAGTGGAGAAGAAGAAAACAGTCTTGATAATTATTTGAA
>JBALWN010000012.1:0-55233 GCA_036960845.1 Halopseudomonas aestusnigri
AACTCTTTGGTGGCTGAACTGACGATGGTGCGGGTCATCTCTTTGCGTCTCCGGTATATAGGGCCCAATATTATTGGGCCCGAAAGTGTATATGTTTTCGTTATCTTATCAGGGCCAATGTAACTGGGTTGCTCCCAAAAGCGTTAATTCAGATACATAAGCGACAATAACCAAGATAAACTGGTATGTAATACCAGTTTATCTTGGTTGGTAAGTTAGCCAATGTCTCTGTTGACCTTAAAGCCTTTGCCTTTTGGATCAACAGTGAAGTCACCATCTGTCACAGCGTAGCTCCAAGCCGCAGATTTTTTCATGCCACCCAAGGGGTACATATGGACTTTTTTGATACCACATTTTGGATCTTCAGCGTGATAGCGAGCCAAGTCCATAACAAGCTGATCCGGCGCTTTTACGGTCAATAACTTTGTTATGTTTTTGGCTTGGCGGGTGAGAACGCGCATTGAAGAGCCAATACCACATGCCTTTGCGTGATTCAGCAGAGTTTTAATGGTAGCCAAGCCAGGAACTCCAAGGTGAATTGGAAGCTGGTTGCCTTCAGCTTGGATCATTTTATCCCAGGCAATGATCGGTTCAGCCTCAAAGCAAAACTGAGTTGCGATATAAAGGTATGAATCGGTCTTTTCTTTAAATGAGTTTTTCCAAGCGAGAGCTTCTCTTAAACCAGACGTATTAATGTCGGGGCTTCCTTCAGGATGCCCTGCAACACCAATAGATTTGATGCCATATTTGTCGAACAAGCCAGTTTCTAGCAACTGCATGGAGCTTTCGAATTCACCTAACGGTTTGTCTACAGCGCCGCCAAGCGCAACAGCGTGCTCGATACCAACTTCACCTTGTAGGGTTTTGAGGCATGTCTCGAACTCATCGCGAGATTTAATAGACCGCGCAGCAAAGTGAGGGAGAGGAACGAAGCCTTCTTCTTTTAGGCGTTTGGATGTCGCAACTGTATCTGCAAAATCGGAACCTGGTAAGAAGGTAACAGCTATTTCTGTTCCTGGGCGTAGATGTACGCGGTAATCGGGTGTTTTAGCAGCTGAACCGGGAGTGGTTTCAATTGTAAAACCACTCATGAAGTCGATGATCTGTTGCTTCACGACTTCAGTGTTGAATTCTGTACTCATCTCTTAAGACCTAACTGGCGTTGGAAAGGCCACCGTTGGCAACTAGAACATCTAGTTTCTCATCGGTGTATTCGTTTTCAATTTTTGAGGCCATTTCGTTGGCTTCTGTTTCTAAGTCGTCCCCGCAAGTAACCGGATCGCTTCGACGCCAGTGCTCAAGGTAAGAATCACTGTCACGAAGCTTGGCTTTCATTGCTGCGCGATCGATCGCTTTTTCAAAGCGCTCTGTTAACTGAACTTTGGCATTTTTTCTGCCGGCCTTTACGATGACCTGGGCAGGGATATCCCGCCAGTATACGAGGGTTAACTTGGCCATATTGTGCTCCTAGTTGGCAGCAGCCATAAGGCTACCCAACTCTCCATATCCGGTGAATTTGTACTGGTATTTCAAGCCGATTTTTTTAGCGGCTTGTTGGGCCAGGTCCTGGAGTTCTAGGTCTTCTGTCTGTGCCAGATAGACCAATGTCGTGTAATTGCCAAAATACATAGGCAAAAGTTCAGGGTGTTTGGTAATTCCCATACCATCCATAATGAGGGTGTCAAAATGTCTGGTTAGGTAGTCTGTAAGATAAAAGCACGTGATATCGTGGTTGTGCATATCTTCAAAGGCATCAAGCCCTGTATAGAAAGCATAACAATGAACACCATCTATACGTTTGACGCCTTCTTCTTCAAGTACGCGATCTAATTCTCCGCCCGTACCGCAATCACCATATACGACAATTATATTTTTATAATCGTCTCTGTTTTCTCGGATCTTCTCACGAACACCACCTGGTATTTTATCAGGAGTGTTGTGCCAGATCGCGGGTAGGCATGTGATGTCTAAATGGGTCCAGGCGTTGATTTTGTTTATTGTCAGTATTTCCCGTGCGACAGCCCCACAGGCGATAAGGAGAGTTTTACTCCCCTTATCATTTGTATCTGTGACTTGCTGGGACATGGTCCTGAAACTCTGATCTATTCAGGTTTTTACGCGACGTTGTGGCGACGTTTCATGGCTTCCGTAGCCATTTCAACGGCGACAGCAGCGTCACGACAGTAATGATCAGCGCCTACGGCATCACTGAAAGCTTCGTTAAGCGGGGCGCCACCAACCATAACAACGTAATCATCACGGATACCTTTTTCTTTCATGGTATCAATGACAACTTTCATGTACGGCATTGTGGTGGTTAGAAGAGCAGACATGCCAAGGATGTCTGGTTGGTGCTCTTCAAGAGCTTCAAGGTATTTTTCAACAGGGTTGTTGATACCCAGATCAATAACTTCAAAGCCTGCACCTTCCATCATCATGGAAACCAAGTTTTTCCCGATGTCATGGATGTCACCTTTAACGGTACCGATAACCATTTTGCCGAGTTTTGGCGCACCAGTAGCAGCAAGCAATGGACGAAGAATGCCCATGCCGCCTTTCATGGCCCCTGCAGCGAGAAGTACTTCAGGTACAAACAGAATACCGTCGCGGAAATCGATTCCGACAATTCTCATGCCTTCTACAAGAGCTTTGGTCAGGACATCATAAGGTACCCATCCGCGTCCTAGAAGGATATTAACGCCTTCCAGAATTTCATCTTTAAGACCATCATAGAGGTCGTCATGCATCTGCAGGACAAGTTCGTCGTCATCAAGTGATTTCAGGTCGAGATCGTCTTCTTCTGACATGGCCACATACTCTCATACAAAGTTTAACACCCAATATCAGTACTCAATGGATTCCATTATAAGGTTTCCACGTACTAACATTAATTTTAACACCATATAGCCCTAAAAAATAAACTATTCATGTTCGATATGCGACGCTCATTTTTCCTTAGACGAAATAATGACAAACAATTGTTTGAACTGTCATGCATTTGTAACCGAAATGGCGAACTTTTTAACCATTTACTAAGTCTTGATCTGTAGAGGTGATGCACGCTGAATGGAGTACCAAAGTTAATTCATGTTTATCCGTTCATTGTGGGGCGGAAATGCGCTGAGGTGGGGCGATCTTGTTATTTAGATCGGCAAGTCAGGTAGTGGGGATAGTATTGTGGTAAACGGCGACTTTGGTCTGCCTGTGCAAGGCGAAAGCCTTAATGGTGAGTATCTGGATAACTTGAACTCCTCTAGAGTTCTATCTGTACGTAGATTGCGTATACGTGCCATTCAGCTGAATGTCGTCGCTTTCTTGTTTTCCGCCCTACTTATTGGATTGTGGGGCGTAAACACCTATCGGGAAGTTTCTAGCGAAATTGATAAACAGGTCGAGGCTACACTCGCGAAGATTGCCCACCCCCTAAATCAACTACTTTCCGATATCGATGATAAAATAAACAGGTCCGAGTTCCGTTCTGATCAAAATGGTGTTCTAACGTATGTGGGCACTGATGATCGACAACCTGTTATATCTGTAATGTCTGATGATGGTACGATCATCCAGGGACGTCCCGTCATACCATTACCCTCTGATGCTGTTGTACAGCAATTGATGGCAAATGCATCGAGCCAAAAAAAAGCTATTATCAGTTTACCTTATATATCAGGTGATCATTGGTATGCGAGCGTATTTCGAGGTAGCCAAAATAATCCCGATCTTTCGGATATGTACACTGTTGCGTCATTTCGAGTTCATGATTTTATAAGTAATTGGACTGTGCTTGGTTTGCCAAAGCGTTCCCTTGTTTCCATCCAAGGAAGGGATCAAAGACTGTGGTTGGATGATCGTTTTTCAACTGACTTGATAGGCCGAAAAGTGCCTTATGATGTGGCTGATCTTTCGGGAGATGAGCAGGCTACTTTCAAAGATCTTGATGGTGTTGATCGGATAATTAAAGGCCGTGAACTTAATCATTTTGGTATGTCTGTGGTTATCGGTATTCCAGCCGATTATATTGATGTTGTTTGGAGGGATCGGTATTCGGCTTCGGTCGGCTTTGCTCTTTGTGCATGTTTGATCATGATGACAGCTCTGTATTTTGGGGGAAGGACATTTGTTTCTGCGGCCAGGCGCCGTGATGGAGCTGTCTCGGCATTAAAAGAGAGTGAGCGTCGGTTTCGTGATATCGCCAGCTCTGCTACAGATTGGTTCTGGGAAATGGGGCCAGATCTTCGTTTTACCTTTGTGTCACAACTCCAAGAATGGAATTTGTTGGGCAAGAGTTTTAGTGATGTTCAGGGTGAAGGGCTGACTGGGGAAAATTTTTTAAAGGCATTAAAAGCACGGTCTTCGTTTCGAGATTTAGAGCTAGTTGTTCCTGATCTTACTGGCGTTTCACGAATTCTTCGTCTCAGTGGCGTTCCAGTATTCGATAAAAAGGATGAATTTAAAGGGTATCGTGGAGCGGGGAGTGATATAACAGAACGACGTAAAGAACAGCAGAAAATGGCCACAGCGCATGCTCGGCTCTTTCGTGCATTCGAAAGCTTTTCTGGCGCTGTAACCCTTTACGATGAAAATGATAAACTTGTGGCTTTTAATCGACGCTTTCAGGAAATTTTCTTCCCTGGGCGCCCCATGGCAATTCGTGTGGGAATGACATACAAAGACGTTGTGGTGTCGTATGTAAACACTGGTCAAGACCCTCTTAGCCTAAGTAAGAGAGAGCGCTATATTGATGCATTGATGCGCAGGCGTGGCAAAAGAAATAGGGAATTCCATTTTTCAGAAGATTCTTGGTTGAAAATTATCGATCATAAGACGCCAGAAGGTGATCTTTTTACGGTATATTCTGATATTAGTGATTTTAAAGCCCGCGAAAAAGAGCTGTTGGATTTGAGCAGTGAAAATCATCGACTTGCTGCTGCTGTCGGATCTACGGACGCCGGCGTTCTTATTGCCGATGCACGAGGGGAAGGACGGCCTGTCGTCTATACGAACCCTGCGTTTACGAGGCTTACGGGTTATAGCCGAGACGAAATTCCAGAACTGCAATCAGATTTTTTGCAAGGTGAGAAAACCAACCAGGAAGTCTGTGAGTTACTTGACGCGAGTTTGCGCGACAATCGTCATGCTCGGGTCGATATTTTAAACTATCGACGGGATGGTCAGGCCTTCTGGAACCAAATTGATCTGAGCCCAATTTTTGATGATGAGAATAATATCCAATATTTCGTTTGTGTGATGCAGGATGTTACAAATCAAAAAGGTGTCGAGCAGGAGCTAACGGTTCTAAAAGAAAGTGCAGAACTTGCAAATAGGGCTAAGTCGGAATTTATGGCCTTGATGAGCCATGAGCTTAGAACTCCTTTAAATGCTATTCTTGGGTTCTCAGAGATCTTGGCGAATGAAATGTTTGGCCCTTTGGGGAGCCCGCGATATCGTGATTATGCCAAAGATGTCAACGAGTCTGGGGCTCACCTTCTTGATCTGATTAATGATATTCTCGATCTTTCCAAGGCAGAAGCTGGAAAGATCGAGCTATATGAAGACGATCTTGATATTAATGGTGTCATTCGTCGTTGTGAGAAGATGTTGTCTGGGCGAGCTGAACAAGCCAGTTTGTCACTTACCTTGGATCTGGGGGCCGAAATGCCTCACCTGGTTGGTGATGAAAAGCGGATCAAGCAGGTGTTGATTAACTTAATCTCAAATGCACTTAAATTTACGCCAGCCGGAGGCCGTATCACTGTTAGCTCTTATGTTACAAACAGAGGGCTGGAATTGTCAGTTATGGATACTGGAATTGGAATGTCTGCCAGTGAAATTCCAAAAGCCCTGGCGCCTTTTGGACAAGTTGATTCGAGCCTTAGCCGTAAGCATGAGGGCACAGGTCTTGGTTTGCCTCTTTCAAAAAGACTGACGGAATTGCACGGAGCTGAGTTCCTTATTGCGAGTGAACTTGGGGTTGGGACTACCGTTACGTTGGTGTTCCCAATAGAAGAGCAGCTTTTAACGGCGTAGGAGGTATGCTGGCATATTGTATGGCCTAGTGAACTTTATTCTATGACCAGAGTAAGGATGCCTGCCGTAATCAAGGAAATTCCAATAAGTTCTTTACGGCTTAGGCGCTCTTTGAAAAAGACATACCCAATGATCAACGTAAAGATGAGCTCTACTTGGCCGAGAGTACGTACGTGAGCTGCATTTTCTAAGGTCATCGCAGTGAACCATCCCGCCGAGCCAAGCATCCCTGTCAGTCCAACCCAGATAGCGGCACGCCAACTTTTTAAGACACGCAATAAAATTTTTGGCTTTTTAGTTAACAAATAAGCGCCCATGGCCAAGGTTTGAAATCCTGTCACCCAAACCAGAGTATAGGCAGATTGAATTGCAAAACCATTCCCACCAAGGGAAAGGGAAGCGGCTCGGTAAGAAACGGCAGACAGAGCAAAAAGAGCACCAGCCGTAATCCCGGGTAAAATACTTTTATCTTGGGTTAAAAAAAATCCAATTCTTTTTACAAAGCCTACTCCAGATAAGTTGGCTTGTTGCGAAGCGGGGTTTGTTTTTCTGTAGAGGGTAAGGACGCCTACAAGGCTTATAATGATACCCAAAAGGGCTTGAGAACTTAAGGTGTCGCCAAGGAGGATTAATCCAAACATGGCGGTCTGGATTGCTTCAGTTTTTGTCAAACTTGTGCCGACGGCAAAATTACGTTGCCCAAAGAGCCAGACAAGTAAAAATGTTGCCAAAATTTGTGCAATGCCACCAAGGGTACCATAGAACAGGAATAGAGAGTTTGTCGTTGGCAATATATCTGTGCTTGAAAAATGTAAGCCTTCGTTGCTGCTTAATATAGACAGATATAGCCATGTAAAAGGAACAGCATAGAGAAAACGGGCATAGGTCGCACCCGTCGTATCCAACTTGCCTTTGAGGTGTTTTTGCAAAGCTGTCCGAATATTTTGAAACAAGGCTGCCGCGACAGTAATGGGTATCCAGAGTTCCATACTTTTGATCTTTAATTTAGTAAAACTAATGTTTGTTACGTTAGAGCTTTAAGAAGCGCCTTTAATTCCATAAAATCAATTTCGAAATAATTTTATTAATATAAGTATATCTAATATGAATACGCGTGATCTTCTGCACCCTCTATCCGCTGTGCGTGCCTTTGAGGCTGTGGCTCGTTTGCGGAGTATTTCTGGAGCGGCTATCGATCTTGGGGTCACACAGCCAGCCATTAGTCAGCAGGTGAAGAAACTTGAGGCTCATTTAGGGGTAAGATTGGTCGAGAGGGTGTCCAATACGATTAGGTTGTCACCCGAAGGGGAAAAGCTGGCGCTCTCATTACATACAGCATTTAGTATTATGAGGGATGGGATGCGGACAGTAATGTCGCAGGGCCAAGTGACACTTGCCGTTCTGGGTACTTTTGCACAGAGGTGGCTTATTCCGCGCTTGCCTAACCTTCAAGTAAGATATCCCGATATTGATTTGCGTCTTATTACAAGTTCAAAGCTGGCAGACTTAGATAGGGGCGGCGTTGATCTCATTATTAAGCCTTGGCAGAGAGATCAGGCACCAAGGGAGGCCGTTTTGTTGATGGGGGATGATGCTCGGATCGTAATGTCGCCTGATCTTGCGGAGCGAGTGCCTATTCTGAGTGTCGAAGATCTCCGAAAGCATGTCTTGATACACGTTGAAAGTTATCCTCGAGATAATGATTGGCCACTGTGGTTAGAGGCGGTTGGAGGTCTAGGAGGAGAGCCACGTGGATGGCTTTCTTTTAGTAGCTCTAGTCACGCGCTTGAAGCTGCAATGGCAGGCGTTGGTGTTGCTATTGGTCATAGGCCTATGATCGTGGATGCTATGAAATCTGGACGACTTGTTTCCCCACTTAATGAGGTTATCTGTGACAATATTTCTAACTATATTGTTCAGCCTGCTGAGGTGGAAGGGGGGATACAAGTGAAACAACTAAAGGCATGGCTTGTTGAGCAAGCAAGTGTTGAGTTCTTTGATTGATTCTTAAAGGGCTGGACTTTAAAGGCTCTAAAATGCAAAAGGCGGCCACTGAATGGGCCGCCTTTTGCGCTTGTTTGGTTTTTGTTTAGATTAGCCAACGAAGGCTTTTTCCACGACATATTCGCCGGGTTTGCTATTTGCGCCTTCGTTGAGGCCTGCTTCTTCGCAGAGTTCAGCGCAAGACTTGAGCATTTCCATGGAGCCACAGATCATTACCCGGTCAGTCTCAGGGTTCAAGGCTGGTGTGCCAAGATCAGATGTAATTTTTCCCGAACGGAACATCTCTGGAATGCGGCCTTTACGAACAAAATCTTCACGGGTGACTGAATTATAATAGCGTAGTTTCTCGGATACCATTTCGCCAAGAAATTCGTCGTCACGAAGACTAGCTACAAGTTCTTCGCCGTAGGTGAGTTCTTCGATTTTACGGCAGCTATGGATTAAAATAACTTCTTCGAACTTATCATAAGTCTCAGGGTCACGAATGACGCTGGCGAAAGGAGCAAGGCCCGTTCCCGTAGACATCATGTAGAGGCGTTTTCCTGGAACAAGAGCATCCAGAACGAGAGTTCCCGTTGGTTTTTTACCAAGGAGAACCATGTCGCCGGGTTTTATGTTTTGCAGCCTTGAGGTCAGCGGACCATTTGGAACTTTAATAGAATAAAGCTCAATGGTTTCATCCCAAGCTGGGCTCGCTATAGAATAAGCCCGCAATAGAGGTTTGCCGTCGACAATCAGGCCGATCATAACAAATTCACCTGTGCGGAAGCGGAACGCAGCAGGTCTTGTGATTTTAAAAGAAAACAGAGAATCAGTATGATGCTTTACGGATAAAACTGTTTCGCCAGTGACCGATTTTGGTAACGGCTTTTCTGTGGTCGTCATGATATCGTCCGGTGCCGGTTCTGCTATTGCCAATTGTTCAACACTCATAAACTGATCCTGCTTCCTTACTGTGACAGCTTCGGCGCCGAAGCTTGTTGCTTTATCATATTTCTGATGAACTATCGAATTAGGACACTTATCAGATACAAGATTGCTGCCTGGTACATTTGAAGTTTAAAGACAGGCGGCACGTTATTTTAGCTATTTTGTTCTCGGCATTATCAAAAAATAACCTCGAGAACAGGCTCGAAATGTCACGTAATTTTCGTCGAGTATGTACCATAAAAATTAAGAAAAGCACATGACATTTCATTCTCATTTAACATAGTTATTCTTTATTTCAAGAAAAATATCCAAATTATTTGTGTGTATAATTTAAATATTAATTTAACTATTTGTATTCAAACAGAAATAATACAACACTATTAGTCGTGTTATATTATTGGGATTATGTGATTTCTACACTGCGGTAAAGTGTAGCAGGGCTTTTAAATTGTGATGGAAAGTTCATCCTCGGTTATGGGGAGAGTCCCAATTTATCTCGGTTGCGATGGGAATGATGTTGAAAGGGTTGCTCTCAGTGTCGTTTTGAAAGCTTGCCATGCGTATGGCTTCAAAATCAATAGAGCTTGAAACGCCCTTCATCGCGTACAGGTCTCGTGCATATCCCCACAAATTAGGATAATCGATAATCCTCTTCTTACTACATCGATGGAGGGTGTAGTAGACGAGATCAAATCTGATCAAGGTTGTGAATAGTTTCCAATCTGAAGCCGTAACGGTTGAGCCCATAAGGTATCGGTTCTTCGTTAATCGATCCTCTAATGCGTCTAGAATTTGAAACACTTGCTGAACGGCGTGATCATAGGATACTTGGGTTTGGGCAAAGCCAGCCTTGTATACGCCATTACTCAAGCCGTGATATATTTCATCATCAAGGTTAGACATTTCTTCAGTAAGATCTGGGGGGTAGAATGTTGCTATTGGTTCTCTAGTCGTGTTTTTAGTATCAGCCTGAGTTATACTCCCTACTTTATCTCCTGCTTTATCAAGAGCTTTCATTATTTGTGTTGATTCGTTCGAAATAATTTTCAGATCGTAGCTATCCCAAAGTACCGGCACCGTTGATCTTCCTGTGAAAGCTGGATCCGCAATACTATAGAGCTGGTGAAGGTGGACGATCTCTTCCGTTGCGCCGGGTATCGTCCAGGGCTTACCTCCATTTATCGCATATCCTTCAAGGCGCGGACCATGGGCAATATGAAGAGGAAGGTAGTTCCTTAAACCTTTTAGTTCTCGAAAAAGCATTGTTCTGTGAGACCACTGACAACTGTTGGAGCCAATCAATAAATAGCGGCTAGGTTGAAAAATGATATTGTTGATGGTCTTATCGGATATCTCCTGAGGAAAGGCGCTGGTTTGGCGTCTATAGTTACCATTAGAAATTATCCTGTCTTCATTAGACCATTTCCCGTTAATAAGCATTCCCATTACGATAGTTCCTTTGTTCATCTCTCATGAAGTTTATTTAAGTAGCTGAGATTTATTAAAAATATTACCAATATGCTTGAAGAAAATTTTCAATTATTCTTGATTGTTTTTACATAAATAGCAGTTTTAAGTTAGTTTTGATGGTTTCAAATATTGCTTTAATGGTCTAAAATTGTGACCATGAAAAATTTACCACTAAATGCGCTTCGGGCTTTTGCTGCTGTATATGAAACTGGCGGGGTGCGCTCTGCTGCACGATTGCTGGGGATTACGCACTCATCGATAAGTAAGCATGTTCATGAACTTGAGGCCTGGATCGGTGTCTCCCTTATTCACAGAGAAAAGGGTGTCAGGTCTCTTTCTTTTACGGTTCAAGGAGAGGATCTTGGCCGGATAAGTCTTGATGGGCTTAGCTTGCTAGCTAATGGGGTTGATGCTGTTCGTGAGAGCCGTCGGGGTAATTCAGTAACGATTTCAACAACGCCATCATTTGCTGCTCGTTGGCTGTTGCCGAGGCTTCAAGACTTTAATGCAAATTATCCCTGGATAGAACTATCGGTTATCGTTGATCAAAAGCTTAACTTCTCATCAGATCAAAATGCGGATCTTGCCATTAGAATGGGGACGGGGCCATGGGATGATCTTAAATGCCAACCTTTGATGGATGAAAGTCTCTTCCCGGTAATGAGCACGTCGTTCTGGCTTAAGGTCGGAAGGCCGACGTCTCTATCAGCGCTTTTGAATTTACCACTTTTACATGACCGTGATCCGCAGACGACTTGGCATGAATGGGCAAAATCCAGAGATGTCGAAGGCCTCGATACCAATGGTGGCTCGCGTTTTGCCTCTTCTGATTTAGTAATACGGGCTGCAGTCCAAGGGCTGGGCGTTGCTTTAGCGAGAAGTCGTCTGGTTGAAGATGATTTGTCTACAGGGCTATTAATTAAGCCTTTTGAAGGCGAAGAGATGGCCTTGTCGAATGCTTATTGGGTCGTGGTGCCTAAAGATACAAAACCAAAAATGGCAGTCGACAAGGTAATTGAGTGGCTGGAGGATATGACCAAAGAGTAAGGTTGAGTTTGTTATATCACGGTACCCATATGGTTTAAGCGCTGGCAGGTTAGTCTTTAGCTATAATTATCGTGGTGACGTACCCATGACATGGTTCCAGCCTCTTTATCTTCATTCCGTCCTTTGGGTGTTAGATCGATGTAATGGTAGGCGCCATTTAGATTGTCTAATCCGCGGCTATAGGTCGAATAAGTGTGATAGAT
The DNA here is from genome assembly GCA_036960845.1 of Halopseudomonas aestusnigri. Lineage (GTDB taxonomy): Bacteria > Pseudomonadota > Alphaproteobacteria > Kiloniellales > Kiloniellaceae > Kiloniella. The sequence continues at coordinate 11,682 of JBALWN010000012.1, forward strand.
GACGTTCTCATTATCCTTTCTAAAGACACTTATTCCCGGTGCGTCATTGATGGGAAATGTTGTCGTGCGATAGTTATAGGTGATTTTATCTTCCGGTTTGTGATCGGATCCAAAATTTACTTCAAAATCTTGGTTAAAAGTATTGCTTCCCGAGGAGACAAAATTAAATGTCCAACCGAGCCGTTTCTTAAAAGGTAACAACTTACTCATTGGTGCCCGTGCAACCACGGCCATAGAGATATCGCGTGCATTCAAATGTTGGTCTGTGCCATTGAAATTATCTGCCCAAAAAGAACAAGAGACACAACCTGCCTCCCAATCTGGGTCAAACATAAAGTGATAGACAATAAGTTGGCTATTGTCGCCAAATAGACCGAGCAAGGACTGCTCGCCTTTTTCGCTATCAAAAATGTAATCCTTCTCCAGTTGTACCCAGGGAAGGTCGCGTCGGTATTCGGAGAGCCGATCTCTTGCCCGTGTAAATTGCTTTTCCTGTTCCAGGAGTTCCTGGCGTTCGATGAGCCATTCATTTCTGGAAACTACTCTTACTTCGTTCATTTTGCCATTCCCTTTAAGTGAAGGTTATTTTTAGTATAACATATATAATTAACCTATTGGTGTAGTATTAAATATATAAGGGATGGTCAAGATATATTTAACCAAAAGGTTAATATTGTAATGCCTCGTATTTTACTGAGGAGATTAAAGCAAATTTACAGCCCGGATTTTTTGATGAAGGGACGATAACTCTGCGGTACGACATTGTAGGGGCCCCTCATTTAACATGACGGTAATTTATTGAGATCAAAGTCAAGAACTTCAGTTTTTATGACGCAAATGCCGAGCTACGGGCTGTTATTGAACTTCTTGCTTTGCGGCAAAAAAAAGAGTTTGATCCGAGTTATGAGAGATGAATTACAAAAAACAATAAAACAGCCGCCTTTTTGGCAGGTCAAAAAGCTTAAAGAGATGAGCAACACGGAGTGGGAAAGCCTTTGTGATGGTTGCGGTAAGTGCTGTCTGGTTAAGTTGGAAGATGCCGATACGGAAGAGATTGTTGATACGGACGTCGTTTGTAAGCTTCTCGACCTTGGGACATGCCAATGTAGCCAATACAAAACACGCCACCAATACGTTCCAGACTGTATTAAGGTAACGACTGACAATATTGAGACTTTGAGCTTTATGCCGCCTACCTGTGCTTATCGTTTACTTCATGAAGGTAATGATCTGCCTTGGTGGCATCCGCTAGTCACGGGAGATCCAAATTCCGTACATGACGCAGGGGCTTCTACGCTTGATAAGGTCGTATCTGAAACTGAAGTTGAAGATGCTGATCTCGAAGATCATGTTGTTGAGTGGCCACAAGATCCAAGCCCTCCGGAGCCATGGGTGCGCTATAACGAAAAGAGCCGTGACGTATAGGTGAGGGATTTGCCTGGTTTAGTGAAGTTGGTTAAGGGTTTTCTTCATGTTCGACTTAATAGGACCTGATTTATGAAGCCAGAGTTGCTGAAGCCTGAGTTTTCAGGATTGGAGTACCAACAGGTAGAGAAAGAGATTAGTAAACATGGTTTTCTAATCCGAGGTGGTTTTGTTCCCACTGCCGAAGATTGCGTACCTGATACTACGTTAGGGCGACAACCTCTAACCGTTATTATGGTTGGAAATGCGGGCTCAGATATATTTTGGCAGAACTTTATCCAATCACCTGAGTATAAAGCCGATTGTCCAAATCCAATGGATACTTGGACAAGGCGAGTGATAGAGAACTTAGCTAAGGCTTTTGGGGGGGAGGCTCTATTTCCCTCAGATGGGCCGCCTTACCAACCATTTCAGCGGTGGTCTTCGCGTGCTGAAAGATTGTATCCAAGTCCGATTGGTCTTTATATTAGTCCTAATTGGGGAACATGGCATGCTTTACGCGCCGCAATATTGTTCCCAATGACAGTTGCTAAGTTACCAGCCTTGTCTGAACAGCAAAACCCTTGTTTGAGTTGTAAAGATCAACCTTGCTTATCTTCGTGCCCAGTTGATGCCTTTGTCGTAGGGCAGAGCTATGACTATTTTGCGTGCGCGAAATATGTTGTCTCTGATGAAGGTAATAACTGTGCTTTGAGGGGGTGTCTTGCAAGACGTGTTTGTCCTGTAGGGCAGGAGTTCACATTAGTACCTGAACACGCTGCCTTTCATATGGCGGCTTTCACCGGAGCACGAAAAAAATCTGGTGAAATTTCTTAAGTTTGTAACCTCTATTAAGAATAACGAATGACAAAATCTATCTTACTTGTTGAGCATGTTGATCAGCCCAAAGGGGAACGTATCACTCGAATTCTAACGGAAGAAGGTTACGAATTTAAATGGTGTAACCCCTCCAAGGGAGACACCCTTCCTGAAAATTTTGATGAATTCCAAGCGGCTATTGTTTATGGCGGAATGGAAGGTGCATACGATCCTCATAGCTATCTAAGGGCTGAAATGGACTGGATTAACCGTTGGGTCGGGGCTGGAAAGTCTTATCTCGGGATTTGTCTTGGTGGCCAGTTGCTCGCAAAGGCGATGGGGGGAGATGCATATGCTGACAAAGAGGGGGAAAAGGAAGTTGGATTTTATAAGGTTAGCCTTGAGCCCTCAGTCGGCGAAATCAAATGTGACGATATCATAAGTCAGAGTAATTTATTAGGTGATTTGCCGGAATATTTCTTTCAATGGCATGGGGATACGTTTGATCTGCCAAAAGGGGCCACCAAATTGGCTTCATCTGATAAATTTCCAAATCAAGCCTTCGCGTTAGGGCCTAAAGTTATCGGATTACAGTTCCATCCGGAAGTTACCCTTGAAGTCGGTCAGACATGGTTTCGCCAATTTCCTGAGGCTCTTGAAATGCCGGGAATGAAATCTTTACCCGAGATAGAAGCAGAATTTCTTCAATACGAACCCTCAATTGAAAACTGGGCTAGAACTTTTCTGCTGAAATGGCTGTCTGTGGAGTGAATATAAAGATCCTATCTTAATGTAATTGTTATATTTCAATCCACTAGAGAGATTAATAGTTCAACTCTGGTGGTAATGATAAGATGCCAAACGAGATGAATTAGCCTGTATTAAGTGATGCTGATTTGAAAAGCGGATGCTTCGATAGTATATTCCGAACGTTAATAAAGGCCAATTTCGGTGTTTCTGGGTGACGAGATGACGCTCTTGCGATATCCCAAAAAGAAAACCCCAGCTAGTGTCCCCTAAATGTTGGTGTCCGATAGGGATGGAGAGTAAACCCGATGGCTAAAAGTGATATTGAAATTGCCCGTGAGGCAACGATGCAACCAATTACTGAGGTTGCTGAAAAAATTGGAATCCCTGCTGATCAACTTCTTCAGTATGGTCCGCATAAAGCAAAACTGTCTTTTGACTTTATCAACTCCATTCAGGGCAATCCTGACGGAAAACTGATCCTGGTTACAGCGATCAACCCAACACCTGCCGGTGAAGGTAAGACGACAACAACTGTAGGTCTTGGCGACGGTCTAAACCGTATCGGTAAAAAAGCCATCATGGCTTTGCGTGAGCCGTCACTCGGCCCTTGCTTCGGTGTTAAAGGTGGTGCTGCTGGTGGTGGTTATGCCCAAGTTGTTCCTATGGAAGACATCAACCTGCATTTCACAGGTGATTTCCACGCAATTGGCGTTGCGCACAACCTTTTATCTGCACTTCTAGACAACCACATCTATTGGGGCAACGAACTGGGTATAGATGCTCGTCGTGTTCAGTGGAAACGTGTCGTTGATATGAACGACCGTGCTCTACGTTCCATTACCAACTCATTGGGTGGTGTTGCTAACGGTTATCCGCGTCAAGATGGTTACGATATTGTTGTCGCTTCTGAAATCATGGCGATCTTCTGCTTATCTAACGATCTGAATGATCTTTCTGCGCGTCTTGGTGATATCATTGTTGCTTTCACTCGTGAGAAAAAACCAATCTACGCCCGTGACCTTAAAGGTCCTGGCGCGATGGCTGTTCTCTTGAAAGATGCGATTTCTCCAAACCTTGTACAGACGTTGGAAAACAACGCAGCGTTCATTCACGGTGGCCCATTCGCAAATATCGCACACGGTTGTAACTCTGTTATTGCAACGAAGACTGCTCTTAAACTTGCAGACTATGTTGTTACAGAAGCTGGCTTCGGTGCTGATCTCGGTGCTGAGAAGTTCTTCGACATTAAATGTCGTAAAGCTGGCCTGAAACCTGCTGCTGTTGTTATTGTTGCTACGGTTCGTGCTCTTAAAATGCATGGTGGTGTTGCTAAGACTGATCTTGGTAACGAAAATGTTGATGCTGTTACCAAAGGTTCAGAGAACCTTGCGCGTCACATTGCCAACATCAAAAAATTCAAAGTACCTGCTGTTGTTGCTATCAACCAGTTCGTTACAGATACAGATGCTGAAATCGCTGCGATTTCTGCAGCTTGTGACGCTCTGGGTGCTAAAGCAATCGTTGCTAGTCACTGGTCAAACGGTGGCGCTGGTACAGAAGAACTTGCTCACCATGTTGTTGAGCTTGCAGATTCAGGCGTTGCAGATTTTACTCCGCTTTATCCTGATGAAATGCCTTTGTGGGAAAAAATCGAAACGATTGCCACAGAAATATATGGCGCAAGCGAAATTATTGCAGATGCTTCTGTGCGTAAACAGATTGCTGAGCTTCAAGAAAACTATGGTCACTACCCAATTTGCATGGCGAAAACACAGTACAGCTTCTCTACAGATCCTACGCTTTTGGGCGCACCATCTGGACACGTTGTTCCTGTACGTGAAGTTCGTCTCTCTGCAGGTGCTGGCTTCATCGTTGTTGTTACCGGTGCGATCATGACCATGCCTGGTCTGCCACGTACTCCAGCGGCAAACAATATTTACCTCAATGATGATGGTCAGATCGAAGGTCTGTTCTAAGTCTTAAGGTATTATCGTTATTTTAAAGGCGGTCCTTTGGGGCCGCCTTTTTTATTGCATTGGGCTTTGTTCTACTGGGCAAAGATCTGCTTCCCGATTAAAGTACACTCATGAAACAAATCTATCCTTCTTATAATAAAGACAATGCTGCAGAACTTACCCAGTTATGGGTTGAGAAGATGGTGGTGGGTTTAAACTTATGCCCCTTTGCAGCACCTGAAATTCACCGAGACAGTGTTCGTTATGCTGTGGTGGAAGGGAGCTCAACTGAAGCGGCAATTAGAAGCTTCTTGGAAGAGGTCCTTCTTATTCAAGAAAACCCTGAAGAAGAAATTTCTACTACTCTTGTGATTTTTCCTGTGGGGCAAGAAGACTTCGGTGATTTTCTTGACCTGTTGGCGTTGGCTGAGGATTGCCTTGAACAAGTTGGCCTTGAAGGATTGTTTCAGTTAGCAAGTTTTCATCCCCAATATCTTTTCGATGGGGTCGATGAAAGTGACATTACAAATTGGACAAACCGTGCCCCATTCCCTGTTCTTCATGTCATCCGCGAAGGGCAGATGGGCCGGATATTGTCCAGCTATAAGTCACCGGAAGAGATTCCAGAACAAAATATGCTCATGATGAAGGATCTCGGGCGTGAAGGGTTGATCAAGCGCTTTCCACCCTTCGCCGAATACTGCTCATAGTTTTTATTGAATGAACCTGCCCTGTTAATTATAGAGGCCAGAAGTAAAGAATGGCAGGGACAGATATAATCACGACCAAAATTTCGAGTGGTAAGCCCATCCGCCAGTAATCACCAAAGCGGTATCCTCCGGGGCCCATAATGATTGTATTGTTCTTATGGCCTATCGGGGTCAGGAATGCGCAGGAAGCTGCGACGGCGACCCCCATTAGAAAAGGATCTGGTGAAACACCTATTGCATTGGCGACATCAAGGCCGATTGGGGCGGCGATCAGGGCGGTGGCAACATTATTGAGGAAATCTGACAGTGTCATGGTTATCATAATGAGAACCGTAAGGATCGCCCAGTTTGGCCAACCTTCTGTTTGAGACACAATAAGCTCTGCAATTAACTTTGTACCACCTGAGTTCTCCAAGGCTAACCCTAGGGGTATTAAAGAAGCCAGAAGGACTATTACCTTCCACTCCACACTTTCATAAACTTCCCTGCCCGAAACAATCCCGAGAGCCGCAAAGCCGATCACACACCCCGCCAAGGCAATGGGAAGGTACAAGAGACCTGCAACTGAGAGAGCGATAGCACCGAGAAACAGCCCAATGGCCAGGGTCGCCTTTTTTCGCTGGATAACAGAGTGCTGTCTTTCCGCTAGAGGAAGGACACCAAGCCAGTTAGTGATATCAGCTAAGCGATCCTCGGGACCAAGGAGGAGTAAAACATCCCCTGGTTTTATGGTCAGTTTTCGTACCCGATCACGAAAACGCTTACCTTGCCTAGAAACCCCTAGAAGGGTTACACCATGCCTCGAGAGAAGCCGCAGACTGTAACTTGACCTTCCACTTATTCTTGCGCCATCAGGTACAATTGCTTCAGTTAGTTTTAATGAGGAACTTGTGAGGCTTGCGTCATATTTATCTTTCCCGGCAAAATCCAGTTGGGCACCTCCAAGAAAAGCTTCGATAGATTTTGGATCACCTTCTAGAACAATATGGTCGTCTTTACGAATTACTTCATAGCGCGCAAATCCAGGTAACCTTTTCCCCCGACGAACGAGACCCAACACAGTGATGTCATGTTCTCTGGCTTGAGGGTAGAGCTCTGTAACCTTAAGTCCTATAGAGCTAGAACCATCAGGAACTTGTGCTTCGGAAAGAAAAAGCCCTGTATCCTCAGCAGTATGAATTGAACCCGGACGCTCTCTATTGGGAATTAAGCGCCAGCCTATAAGGGCAACAAAAAGTATCCCTACCAAAGCCACGCAAAGACCAACGGGTGCGAAATCGAACATGCCATAACTTTCGCCGAGTACTCTTTCGCGGTATTGGGCAATGACAATATTGGGAGGGGTGCCTATAAGAGTGATCATACCCCCGAGTATTGTGGCAAAAGATAAGGGCATGAGACTGAGAGCTACTGCCCGTTTCGCCTTTTCTGCGGCTTCTATGTCAAGTGACATGAGAAGTGCGAGGGCTGCGACATTATTGATTATTGCTGATAATGCTGCCCCTACAACTGACATGATACCTATATGTAAGGGCAGAGGTCTGTTTGATGACAAAACTACACCAGAAATCATTTCGACGGCACCTGAGTTCATCAAGCCACGAGAAACGATAAGGACTAATCCAATAATAACGACGGCAGGGTGCCCAAACCCGCTAAAGGCGTCATCTGGTGTGACGTAGCCGGCAACTACTGCGATAACAAGAGCGCCAAAGGCCACGAGATCATATCTTATTCTACCCCAGATGAGCAGTACGAAAACCAAACCGAATAATGCAAACAGAAATGATTGATCAGTAGTCATGCTTTATTCCCCCTCAACAAAGAACTAAATTACAAAAGCATCTTGTGGTAGAAAAAATCAAGTGAATTGAATAATTCATGAATTTTCTGACTGATCTAAAAGGCGATGTTCGGATAGGGTTACCTTGTATATGCGATAACCCCAATAAAATAGTATGGGTGTAGATAGCTGAAGGCATATTCTTGGTAGATCGTACATTGATGAAATGTTTATTTGGGCTAAAGATATATAGCTCCCCAAATAGCAGATGGCCCATACAATTGTGGTCCACATGAGTATTTTTTATCACGTTGGTATAGCCACTTCAGGTGCTGAAATATTATGGCGGCGGGGAGGAGCAAGAGCATAAGGTCATAATAAAAGAGGTGTGGGCTCAACAACAAACCCCAACAAAGGGTGACTGCCATAGATAGATCCCAAAGTCGTTTATCTTCTAACCATTTATTTTTTCGCCACAAGTTGAGTAAAAACATAAGTGTAATTGCAGTTAGTGAAATTGTACCAATGTTAGATAGAGCTGGGTTTAGTCCATCGAAAAGAAGAACGGTAAAACCAAAAAATGAGTGTATTCCCCAGGTTGGATAATTTGGGAGTCTTAATAAGTCGATAATAAGTTATTGTGTGAATAACTTTATTTCGAAGTAAAGCGTAATACTTAATTATTCATAAATGATGTATCTGGTTATAGCTATTTCTTGATATCAAGTGCTTGAAATTTTAACATTTTTGAAATGCATTACTACTTGTTATGCTGCAATTGAACAAAAAGAGTAGGGAATACGATGGCCGGGAAATGGGATACGCGGTACTTGAAGCTGGCTAGGGAGGTCGCTACCTGGTCGAAAGACCGTTCCACACAAGTGGGGGCTGTGATTATACTTGAGGATAATACCCCCGGACCTTATGGGTTTAACGGTTTTCCGAGGGCCGTTGATGATGATGCCGATGAGCGTCACACGCGTCCGCTAAAATATGAATGGACTGAGCACGCTGAACGGAATGCAATCTTCCATGCAGCAAGAGTTGGTGTTCGATTAAGTGGGGCATCCATTTATGTTACTCATTTTCCTTGTTCAGATTGCTCCCGTGCCATTATTCAATGCGGTATTCGTGAAATCATCGTCGACGAAAAAAGTAAATCCGATCCTGATTTTACGGAGCGTTGGGGAGAAATCCAAACCCAAGAAGAAATGCTACAAGAAGCATCTGTAACATGGAGATTTGCAAAAGTTGATGACTGATCTTGCTCCCCTAGGGAGTTTTTCTTCTAAGATCATCAATTAAATTTCATTTCAGATACTGGCCCAAAAATGCCTTTGTACGGATCAAACTATCTTCGTGTGCAGCTTTGTTGTAATGATTCATTTCAAATTGAAAAGGCAGTGGAGCCGCTTTATCTCTCTCTCCAACAACTTTGCTATAGTTTTTATTGTCGTAAAAGTGAGTAGCATCAGGGTAGAGGTAGTATGAGATATCATTCCCCCATTTAGGCGCTTCCGATGAGACTGTCTCACATGAAAAAGAGGAATTGATCGGGTCGCTATCGCCTTGGAGTATCATCAAGGGAGCGTTTAGTTCAATCCCTGTGTCACAGTTGGGATATAACGCAACTCCAGCTTGGAAAGTAATATCAACGGGACGTCTAGGATTAGATTTGTTCAAAATAGAGAACAAGCTGCTCCCCCCCAGAGAAAATCCTATAAGAGCAATTTGATCTGGGTCTACATAGTCTTGTGTTCGTAAAAAGCGATATGCATTGTAAGCGTCAGTATACATGTTTGCATTGTTTGTATCCCGCCGGTTCGTTCCACCTCTGGAACCAAAGCTGTCGACGAGTAAATTCACATACCCCCAACTGGCAAGGGTTTCTCCCCATTCAAGATGTGAGTTTTGAAGGCCATCACCACTGACGAGGGTGATGACCGCTGGACGGGGACTAGATACTTCAGGGCGAAATACAAAACCAGTTATATCTATACCTGGCGTAGGGAGTAGAGTAATGCCTTTAGCTTTTGCCTGTTTAGCCTTGAAAGCGGAAGGTGGGATAGGTTCTGAAGGAAAAGTAACTTTCTCATTCGCCAGAGCACAAGTGATACCTAACAAAAAGAATATCGGAAGAATTGTTGTTGTGATTCTTCTAATTATCATATCTCTTTTTCCCTCAAAAAATGATCTAGAATTGGCTACCCTATCCATAATAAGTATGGATTACAATGTTGAGTAAACGCAGGAGAATGAAGCTTAGTGCTGATTATTGTATGTTTAGCTAGAGAAGCCATTGAAAATTGGAAGAGCTGAAAGCAAACCAATATTTTTGATTTTTTTAATAAAGGTATTTATTTGTTCTTGTGAACTTTTTCCTTTGCTCAAGGATATAAATAACTCTCCACGTTCAATGAAAAAATCACACCAGGGAATGGGCTCTGGTTGGGTGATTTCTTTGAGTTTCGAAATATATCTATTTGCTGGTTCAAAATCTTGTGCATTGATAGACGATTCAATTGCGTCTCGTAAAAACCAAATATAGTTATGGGCGAAAACGCCTTTTCGAATTATTTTTTCCCCTTCAACAAGAGCTTGTGTTCGCGTAGCTTGATTCTCGGCCAATATCGCTTTGGTGCCACAAATGCGTGCGCCAAGAAAAGAATGATCGGTCTGGCAACTGTAATTCCATGCTTCCTCAATGGATTTAGATGCTTCTGAGGAATTATTTAAACCTAAATATGCTCTTGCTTTGTGGTCTAGAACATATGCCATAAGCCTTTTGTTTCCAAATGAGTTGATGATGTCATGTGCCCTATCCAAAGATATTATCGAACCATCATAATCTGTCGCGTCGATTTGGAACTCACCTAAAAGTAAAGTCGCCATCATTTCTGCACGAAGATTTCCAACTTGTTGGGTCATTTCAACGGCTTTGTTCATTTCCATTGTTGCTGTTGTAAATTCATTCATATAACGCCGCATGTTTGAAACCATATAACAGTTGGCAACTTCAATCTCTCCAAATCCACTTGTTTGGCAGATATCAAGACATTGTAAAAAGACCCGATAGGCGGTTTTAAACCTTCCTCTGGCGTATTGAGCATCACCTAGACCACTCAGCCCTTGTGCTAAGGATTTAAGGTCATGGGATTTCTTGGCGTATTTAATGGACTGTTCTTGTGATAGTAAACTATTTTCCACGTCGCCATGGCTGAACAACAAAGTGCCCCGATAGTAGTATATCTGCGCCTTTTCCTTATTTAGCGGGAAATCTTTTGCAATACCTTCGGCCTTATCAAGAAGATGTAGGCCCTGTTGCACAACCCCGAGAATTCTTGAGGCTGCAGCTCCTCCAATTAGAGCTCTTAGTTGGTCTTCGGGTGCCGTAGAAATTTCAAGGGCATTGTTGTAGGACTTATGTGATTTTTCTGGGTGGCCCAATGATAGTAAAACATCACCCCTCATACAGAATAGGATAATTCGTTCATCGTTCGTTACTGTGATTTCCAGGGCGCGTTTTATAAATTGTAGAGATTTATCAAAACGATAATGCGATGTTTCGTGTCTTACTGCTTCTATATAAGCTTGTATGGCCTCTGGACGGTTCCCTCGATCAAGATGCTGTGCATATAGCACAGGATTATTGGCTGCATATAAAGCCGCAACTTGTTGGTGAAGATATTGCCGCTGCTTGTTCAGTAAGGAATTGTAAACACCATCGGCGACGAGGGCGTGCGAAAATTGGAAATTATCGCCATCTGGATGGACGAGGGCACATCGAACGAGTTCATCGCAGGTGTAATGGGTATCACAAATTAAAGATTGTAAGAATTTCAGTGAAAACCGGTGGCCCATAATAGAAGCAGCTTGGAGGGCCTGACGGTCTTTTTTATCAAGACTGTCCATTCTTGTTAGAACGACACTTTGTACTGTAGGGGGGAGGGTCTTACTGGTTTTGTCAAAAGAGGATCTATAAAGCTGTTCAAGAAAAAGAGGGTTGCCACCTGAACGTTCCCAACACTGAACGGCAAATTCTTCGTTGGTTAGTCCATGGTTTTTTGCCATTTCAATGGCTTCCTTTCGATCCAACGGGCCAAGAGTAATTTTAGTAGCTGCCTTTTTAAAATATTGTTCTATCTCAGGAACACTTTGCCAGGGGTCATCAGTAACTCTTGTGGTGAGAACAAGTATGAGAGGGTGTGAAATAGTTTGTTGCGTGAGTGACTTAAGTAACAACAACGTTTCTGTATCCGCCCAGTGCAGGTTTTCAATCAAAACAAATTGGGGTTGTTGTTTTGTTGTTTGGCTTACCAGGTGGATTAAGGTTGCATGACGACCTTGCTGACGGGTGTTGTTATCCATGGCATCATAGATAACAGCCAATCTCGGGGGAGGAAGAATTTCTAATAGACTATAAACATGTGTTTCGTGTTCTTTTGTAATTAAACCGCTTCCCAAAGCCTTGTCTACAATGACTTCTTCACTGAATAGGCCATCTGGATTGAGGAGTTCACAAGCAATGTGACGAATGGCTTCTCGGCCTGTTGTTGACCCAAAATCTAATATGGAGGCTTCATGACATGTGTAACCTTTGCGTTTAGAAATTTGTTGATAATTTTCGGCTAAACATGATTTTCCAATTCCAGGTTCCCCCCGAAGATAGAAGAAATGGCCGCCTGCTTTATTGTTGAAACAACGCTCTGTGATGTCTTCGAATTGTTGGCATTCTGATGTCCTGCCAGACATCCGGATTGTCGACTTTGTATCGTTTGAACTTACAAGTTCTCTTTGCCCCAAGATCGACCAAACCATGACGGGAGTATCAAAGCCTTTAACATCAACATCACCGATGGTAATACCGTCTATCTGTTTTGAAACGGCTTGGTACACTTCGTCATTTACGAAGGTTTCGCCGGTATTTGCCAGACCATCTAATCTTGAGGCTAAATTTACTGTAGATCCCGTTACCGTGTATTCTTGATGCTTGTCCGAACCCGTATTGCTGGCCACGACTTCACCAGAAGCAATACCAATATGAACGGGAATGGGAGGGGCAAGTTTTTTAAGCCTGCTTTGGATTTCAATGGCTGCATAGACAGCTCTTATAGGGTCGTCAGTATGTGCAACTGGTGCACCAAAAACGGCCATAACGGCATCACCGATATGTTTATCTATCGTGCCGCCATGCTCACGTATTACGCCGTCGACGATAGAAAAATATTTATTCAGTATGCAGTGAACATCTTCGGGGTCTTTTTTACTGGAAAGGACAGTGTAACCACTGATATCTGCAAATAGAACCGTAACCTGTCGTCGCTCACCTTCTTGTGTATCTTGTATTATTACGTCGTTTGGCGATTGCAGATACTCATTGAAGGCCTTTAGCAGTCTTTTGCGATCTCCTAAAGCGGCAATCCCGATATCTTTAAGATCTACATCAGTGAGTTCTGCCACAACGTCAAAGTTAATTTCCTGATCTAGAAAGAGATCAACATATTTTGAAAATTCGTTGATTTTGAGCCATTCAGAAAACTCTTGGCCGATACGTTTTGGCATACTTTTAGTCTATCCCCGTCGATCAAGATATAAACTGTTTCAAACTAGAATACCTTATTTATAGCGTTGTGGTTACTTTTAACTCTTTGATACTAGGGTTCTACATCTTGGTTGAAAGGTGGAAGACGCCTCTCTACTGGCGATGATTGAATGATAGATGTGTTGGTCATCGCATAGGGAATGATTTCGTCTATGAGTTCTTCAAGTGCTTTTACTGATGGTACATGGGCCTTTGCCACAAAGCAGTCTTCCCCCGTAACCCGGTCGCATTCTACAACATTAGGTATTGTCTTAAGGATTTTGGCAACTCTGTTATGTTCTCCTGGGATTGGTCTGATTCTAAGTAAAACAGCAAGAGGTAAATCGAAAGCCTCAGGATTAATTTTTACAGAGTAGCCCACAATAACTCCTGCCTCCTCCAGCCTTTTTATTCGCTCTGAAACACTTGGTGCGGATAGTTGAACTAGACGCGCAAGGTCTGTAACAGAGGTTCGGGCATCGTTAGTAAGAGCTTTTAGTAGCTTTATATCAATAGCGTCCAATGGGCCGTTTTTGTATCTTAGGCGTTTCATGCCTTTGACCTTTATATTGTAGGTACTATCTTCAATGTAGCATAGATATCGTATATGTTTACTTGTTTTATCCTTTTATGTTTGTTGCATAGGAGGTGAAGATGATATCCCAGAAACATACATTTACTAAAATTTCAAAAGCTGTGCCACCACAATTGTGGTTTTCAATAAGTGCGATTTTTCACTATTTAGGACCATCTTTTGCAGTGCTACTTTTCCCGGCTATTGGCGTTCTCGGTGTCGCGTGGTTTAGAGTTGCGACGGCTGCGATACTCTTTGCACCTTTTACCCACCCTTTAAAAACCCTTCAGTTAGCTGATAGGAAAACTCGATGGTTTCTTTTGAGTTTGGGATTTTGTCTCGCCGTTATGAATGTCTCTTTTTATCTAGCGTTAGACCGTTTACCGATGAGTCTTGTCGCTGCAATGGAATTTGTTGGGACGATTGCTGTCGCTCTTTATGGATTGCGAACAAAGCGAAACGTTATTGCTTTATGTTTGGTGATTATTGGAGTTGTGATTCTCATTGATATTAAATGGCTAGCTGACCTCATTGGGTTATTTTGGGCAGGGTTAAATGCCTTACTTTTTACAGGTTATATCGTTTTGGGTCACAAAGCCGCAGAAGGCGGCGCAAGTGCCGGGATTGAAAGGTTAGGGGCGGCGATGATGATTGCCTTTATCTTGCTGCTGCCAGTAGGTTTTTATGAGGCAGCAAAAGTTTTTGGTTCATTATATCTTGTGCTCGCTGGAATAGCTGTTGGGATATGTTCTTCTGTTATTCCATACATTTGTGATCAATTGTCGATGTCACAACTGCCACGCGAAAGCTTCGCTCTTCTTTTGGCTCTTTTACCCACGACCGCAACGATTGTTGCCGCGGTCGTGCTCTCGCAAATACCAACCGGGCAAGATTTGTGCGGAATTGCCCTGGTAATGGTTGGTATCGCCGTTCACAAAACGTGATAGGTTATTTTTGAATAATCTGTTTACCAGATTTAATTAATTCTTGGAGTGGATTGAACCCCATGTGATAGGAAAGTTCAGCTGGGTTGTTTATATCCCAGATGGCGAGGTCGGCTGTTTTTCCGATCTCTAGGCTACCGTGGTTATTCTCTATCCCAAGAGCTTGAGCAGCGTTAATCGTTACGCCACGCATAGTCTCGGTTGGTGTCATCTTGAAAAAAGTACAAGCCATGTTCATCGCGAGCAAAAGAGAACAGCAAGGTGAAGATCCGGGGTTCATATCCGTTGCGACGGCCATTGGTACTCCCTTCTTGCGAAATATATCTATAGGAGGCTTTTTCGTTTCGTTGAGGAAGTAAAAGGCGCACGGCAAGATAACGGCCACTGTTCCAGATTTGGCCATTGCGTCGGCAGAGCTTTTGGATACGTATTCTAGGTGATCAGCAGAATTTGCGCCGTAACGTGCGGCCAGCTCTGCGCCGCTGAGGTCACTCAACTGTTCTGCGTGGAGTTTTAAATTGAACCCCAACTCGGAAGCCGCTTTGAAGAGTTTTTCGATCTGATCAGGTGAAAACGCAATACCTTCGCAAAACCCATCAACGGCATCAGCAAGGCCGATTTTTTTAAGTTCAGGCAGCTTTTCAATAATACTATCAATGTAGCCATCGCCATTATCATGAAATTCTTCGGGGATGGTGTGTGCTGCGAGGTATGTAGTTATTACCTGGATCGGTAAGTGATCCATAAGTTGCCGCGCTACACGGAGCTGTTTGGTTTCGTTTTTCCAGTCTAAACCGTAACCAGATTTCACTTCAATAACTGTGACGCCCTCGGATTGCAGAGCGGAAGCGCGCTTAAGGGCAGCAGTAAGAAGTTCTTTTTCACTTGCGGCTCTTGTAGCTTTTACTGTGGATCTGATACCACCGCCAGCACGGGCGATATCTTCATAGCTTGCACCTTCTAGGCGCATATTGAATTCGTTTACGCGTTCGCCACCATGGACTATGTGTGTGTGGCAGTCGATCAACCCGGGGGTGATCCAACTGCCATTGAGTTCATTAACTTCTCTTGCTAAATTATTTGGCTCATCCGGGAGGTTTTCGAGTTCACCAACCCAGACGATTTTATCGCCTTCTATGGCAATGGCGCCATCGTTGATTGTTCCTAGTCCTGTACCTTGCATGGTGCAAAGATTACAATTTATCCACAGACTATCCCACATATCGAACTCCAGATGGCTTTTAAAACGTGTCTTATTGTATATACAACTCGTTTGTATTCGGTAAAGTAAAATGATAATCGAAATAATCTTATCTTTAGCGCTCACAATATAATTATTTAACGACTAAACTTGAAATGTAACAATGTAAGTGTATATACACATATAAGCTAAGAGGAGAGTAACTATGAAGTTTGAAGTTGAAGATGTTACGGCCTGCACCTGTGCAAGGTTAAGGAAAGCCACCCGTATTCTCACTCAAGCTTATGATGTTGCTTTAAAACCCTCGGGTCTAAAGGGAACTCAATTTACATTACTTGCAACTCTAGATAAGACGGGGGAAATACCTCTAAGCCGACTAGCTGATGTTCTTGGTATGGAAAGAACGACTTTAACGCGTAATCTCAAGCCTATGATGAGTAAGAGGTACATAAAAACTAATCAAGATGATGATCAACGTGTTCGTCTCATCCAAATCACAACTGAAGGCGCGCAGGTATTTCAAGAGGCGATGCCTCTTTGGCAGAGTGTTCAGGCTCAAGCTGTTGAAAAATTGGGGCGCAAGGACTGGACATTATTGATGGGAGCGTTAGGGAACTTAACTAGACATTCTGATACCTGATAAAATTTTATTAATATAAGTGTATATACACGTAAATTAAGGATAACTTGATGAAACGTTTAACATCCATTGCCTTCGTAAGTACGATTGTTATTGCTGTCATAGCGGGTGGTATTGCTAGGGTCATAACCGTACCAAAATCTGAAGCCGATAATATTGAGACTGTTGAGAAAGATTGGATTGCGCCCACACAGGTTCAGCAAGTTGGCCTGTCTGAAAGTCTTATACCAGCCCAGGGTTTTGAAGAGTTTGGAAAAGCGGTCGGAGACAGAAGTTTTCATTCTGATATTTTGTATTCGGAGGTTGTTTTGTCATATGGCCCGCTTGAGGACCCCCGGCCAATATTTTTACTGGTAAACTCTTACATTGTTGCCAACCAACAAGAGTACGGAATTGCTTTTATTGAGAAGCTGTTAAAAAGGTACAACAATCAATTTTCCGACGAAGCTAGGGCAAACTATTTAGCAGCTTATGCGCTCCTTCGTGCAACCTATGCAGAAGAAGTCTTTCTGATAAATCGTATTGGATGGGTAAACGATACTTTTGATATCTTGGAGAAAGCAAACGAGATCTCTGGAGCTCAAAATCCATTAGTGCGTTGGGCATCAGGATTGATTTATGCTCAAGTGCCCTGGTTCTTTGGGAAACAAGACAGCGCCCTTCGTGATCTTTCCTGGTTGGCAGAACATCCTGAGACTGAGCCCGAACCAGGATTTTACAGAGAAGGGTATCATTATCTGGCTCGAATACATTCAGACAACGGCAATTTTGAAATTGCGGCTCAGTACCTATTGAAGAGTGGTTATCAGGATTATGAGCCTAAAACACTGTTTATGGGGTGGTTTGCGTCAACAAAAGAAAAAGGGCTGCTCTTCTCTCCAACTCCCTGGATCGAAGAAATGGTTCCAGAAAAAGTGTTCGCAGTCAGAGGCTTTGGTTTTTCTGAATTACATTTCATTGTGAGCGATGATGGAACGCAGTTGATATCAATTGATGCGGGTACTCAGCCCTTTAGTATGAAGGCTGGTTTTGAGTTTCTTATGAAGGAATATCCCGAGCTTCCTCCTTTGACCACAGCCTTTATTACCCATGCGCATTGGGATCATATTGGCGGGCATAGCTTTTTGAGATCGTTAAATCCAGATTTAACGATATATGGGAGGAGTAATTATCACACGACTTTGGACCGAAGCTTGCGTAACCACACTTATGAGCAATTTCGAAGTGCAAGTTTCTCATTCGACTGGATAAAGGATTATCGGCCTGATGTAGAGATTTCAGAACTAATGGAGATAGAGGTAGGTGGATCCAGATTTCAATTGATCCCTGTGACAGGGGGAGAAACAGAAGACGCCATGCTCATAAATATGATTGATGAAAAGGTTATTTTTGTCGGCGATATTTTGATGCCTTTTTATGGTGAGCCTTGGGTGGAAGAAGGGTTTATCGACGAGGCCAGTGATACTATGGACAGCGTGA
Organism: Halopseudomonas aestusnigri; assembly: GCA_036960845.1. Taxonomy (GTDB): domain Bacteria; phylum Pseudomonadota; class Alphaproteobacteria; order Kiloniellales; family Kiloniellaceae; genus Kiloniella. Next base: position 29,522 of record JBALWN010000012.1, read on the forward strand.
TCGTGAGCGATCCTAAACTCATTTTACATGGGCACTATGCACTGAATTTTTTATATAATGTCGATAATATTCAGGCGTACCGAAAAGCTTATATCTGGCTTGTAAATCAAACCCGCGAACATCTGAAGAACGGATATTCTGTTAAAGATATCGTTAGATTGAACTTGGTTCCTCCGAGTTTACGCGACGCGCCGAAAGCCATTCTGGGGTTTCAGTCCCCGAAAAACCATATCATTGCCCGATTAGGTGATCATATGCTGGGTATCTGGCAAGAGGGAGTTACTGGTAAAGAGCCAGCAGGTTTGGATGTCATTACGTCTGTAGAATATGGACGGTTTCTTGAACTCTACCTCGGGCTCAATGTTAATGATGTTGAAGAGGCCTTGAGAGCGATGTTGGATGGAGGAGACTATGAGTTGGCTTTGCAATTGGCCGTTGCTGCAGAGGCCCGTTATAAAGAAAACGATGGTATAACTTTATTAAGAGAAGAAGCTGCCGATCGAGCACGAAGTGCTGTTCAGTTTCTCGATCCTTTCCGATTTGTGACCTACACAGAAATGGCTGAGAAAGAGCACTTTCCAATACCTGAAAACAGATCAAAGTAAAAAGTTATATAGCTATAAAGTTAGTGAGGGAGGGAGTGCTTATGGAGCCTTTGTTTGAAAACGTTTTTCATCTTCAAACATACGATGTGCCCATAATACACCAAGTACTCCCCCTTTTACATAAGGGAGGATAGTCATCGTCAGAGCTAAAGTAAGGGCCGGCCAGATTGCAACTTGTGTCAAAAAAGAAGGAGACCAAGCCTGCTCGGACCACATTACACCAGGCACAACAATATGCCCCACGATGGTAATGGTAAAATAAGGAGGGATGTCATCTGCACGAATGTGACTGAGCTCTTCACCGCAGTTGGCACATTCGTCGTTTACCGTCACATACTTCCGAAAAATACAGCCAATGCCACATTGCGGGCATTTTTTACGCAGCCCCTTCTTGAGGGCTTGGAACGCAGATCGGTCTTTCGGAAGGGATGTGGCGAGTTCCCCTGGATTATTTTTGTTTTCGCTCATTTTTTCCGCAACAAAATATTGGGCCCGTAATAAATACGGGCACCAGTTATTTTGTTTTACAGGAAAGAGCCTTGTGAAGGGCAGAGGGCGAAATGACGCACCCCATTAAATTGGCTCTCCAAAGGTCAGCCCCATCTAAGGTTGCTCCCGTAAGAATTGCTCCCCGCAAGTCGGCATCACTGAGATCTGCACCAGATAGATCAGCATCTTTCAAGTTTGCACCGTGAAGGCTAGCTCTAACCAAGTTAACGTTAGTTAGATTTGAATCACTTAAATCGGCACCTGAAAAATCTGCGCCTGCCATGTCAGCATTTTGCAGCTGTGATCCAGGCATAACCATGTCAGTGAGATTCAAATTGTTTAAGTTCGCTCTAGCGCCCTGATTTGAATCTTTTGTCCAAGCATGATGATCAGAAAGTACACGCAGTAGATCCCGAGCTTTGGCGGATTTCTCACGAGCCTGATTTTCATCGACCTCGGATTGATCAACTAAAAGGGTGTCCTCAGGTAAGGTAGATAACATGTACTGGACTCGAAGCTGACGCTTGGCATCATCAACATTTTTGGCTTCAATTTGACCAGATTCAACGCGTGACATTGGATCAGATTGAATTTGATAAGTGTATGTTCTAAGGCTCATTTACCACTCCATGCGAATCTTATTTCCTGAATGTTATCGGAAACATGATGAAGTTACGACAAATTCCTAAACAAATAATGGACAGAATTATAACTATCGTTTCGAAATTGAATAAAATTCAATTAGTTCTCGCTTCAGAATAGTGAAATTTAGGAATAAAAATTGAATTGAATTTTTTTTTGCCTTGATTGTTGAGGCCGAAATGTAAGGTTGATTTTCTATAAAGGGTTGAAATTTAATCATAATAAATTGGACAAGAACAATTTTGGAATGAAAAAACAAAAAATTTATAACGAATACAATCTATGAGTAGGAGATTTTTAAGATTCTACCGTCATAAAAGAAACATCAACGGGAACTTATGGATTCTTTGACTTCCTTTCGTTCCCCTGTTCAGCAAAGTGGAGGTGTGTCTTGTCTTGGACAGAGGAAGATTGGACAAATTTGAGAGTGGTGGTTGTTGATGATAGCAAACCCGTACGCTCTATGATGAAGTTAATGCTTTTATCTTTGGGTGTCGGTGAGGTACTACTCTATGAAAATGTGGCTGAGGCTATGAACGGTATTGAAGATGAACAGCCCGACCTTGTCATTTCGGACTATTATATGGTGCCAGAAACAGGGTTGGATCTGCTTAAGAGGATAAGAGAATCTACGGAATCCTTAACCCGTGAGCTCCCTTTTTTGATGATGAGCGGTTATGAAAAAACAGATACTGGTTTCCCCAATGGAATATCTGGTTACATGCCTAAACCAGTGACACCTGATTTGGTCAAAGAACACATACTTTCTGCGTGTGTGAATAAACAATAAGGCTATTGATAGTGGATCACGGGATAACGGATCCGAATTGTGGTATAGGGGTTTAGGTTGTATCAAGAGTTTTCATCGATTTCGCTTCAGCGACTACTGAACCGACGTCATGCCCCACGTCATACTGTTCTTCCAGGAACAAAAGTGCAGCTTACTGTATTTGATATTAAATATGACTGCGAAATTCTCGACCTCTCGTTTTGTGGAGCGCGATTATCGCTTGGGACTAAGTTACCAATTGGAAGTGAAATAGTCATCTCACACGATGGCTGTGGCCGGGTATTGGGTATTGTTAAGTGGAACAGTCCAAATGAAGTTGGATTAGAGCTCAATCCTGGGGTAGCCCGATTGCTTTCTCGCTATGGGCACAACACTGCAGACACAAACAGGTCGCATTGAGTGCTTATCAAGTAATTAATACTCTAATTTAACTCTGATTTACCCATAAAATGTTGATTTGTATGTAGATATGGGAAGCTGAGTTTTACCTTTTTGCTATAATTGTATCTTTGATGGTATTCGAGCCAAATAACCGGTTTCAAAATATCAGCGACCTACTACTTAGAATTATATTTCAAGATTTAAAGCTTGGATTTTGAATTTTTTCATTTGCCTTAAGGTGGGTTTCTATTTTTTTGATAAGATAGGTAGCAACAAGTATCAGGGCCAAATATTCCAGAATCAAAAAACTATAAATCTCTAGGGGGCGGTACTCTGTAACGACCAATTCTGATGCTCTTCGAGTTAAATCACTGTATCCTACTACAGAAATAAGCGAAGACATTTTTAACATATAGACAAATTGGTTACCAAGCGGAGGGATAATTCTACGAATGGCCTGAGGCAGTATAATGAAGCGCATTTTTTGAAAGTACTTCAACCCCATACTTTCGGCAGCTTCGTGTTGGCCTTTTTCAATTGATTGTATTCCAGCTCGGAAAATTTCTGCTTGAAATGGGCTATCACAAATGGCGAGTGCTAAAACGCCAGAAGCAAATATACTTAAATTTAAATCCAACACTATGGGTAAGCCATAGTAAATCCAGAGAATCATGACAAGAACGGGAATAGACCTAATTATTGTCACATAGGTAACATTAAATGCCTTTAGGTACTTATTGTTTGAAATTCCCGGTATACTAATCAGCAACCCAATTGTTACTGAAATAGATAGAGCAACTAAGGAAATACTTAGGGTATTTTGAAAGCCGCCAATCAAGAACTGAATATTGCTTTGCCCACTTGATTTCGTTGGATCAATAACATACCAACCCCAAGTGTAATCGCCACCACAGCTGGCGAGGATAAAAGGCAGGAGTAGTATTAAAAAGGGCTTACTTCGAAGTTTTTTGAAACTCATATGTTTTGATTGGCCTTTGCCCTTTTTGGCTGACGTCTTTAATTTTCGTCAGAATAGGAGTATATTTCTATGATGAAGAGCTCTGACGCAAGATCAAGCCCTTGGACATAGTATTTATCAATATTTTCAAATACAGACACAATTCTGTGATCCAAAAGGTGAGGTTGGGCGTAAAAGTAGTTCAAACAATAATAGTTGACCTGTCGATATTTATTGAGGCGGGCATCAAAAGGGACGCTAGCCCATGACAGGTATCATTTCTGGATCAGTTACTAGGGATGAAGTAACCGCGGTAGAAGTGCCGCAATTCCATCCACCTGAAGAAAATCTTATCGATTATGTTTCTGGTCGTGGGGGGGATGGCTGGGAACTTGTCATCGATGCGCATCTTTCGCTTTGTGCTGCATGCAGGGCAGAAATTGACCGTTTAAAAGCTTTGGGTGGGGCTCTCCTTGAGAAATTACCAGCAGAAGATTTACCTGAGGGTATGGAAGAACGGGTTTTAGATCTATTAGATTCTGCAGAAATTACAACTTTCCCAGGCTCAAAATTGGAATGTTCAACAAGTTTACCAAGATCTATCGAACGATTGTTGCCAGATAATTTTGAAGATATCAACTGGTGTACAAAGGATACTAAAGGAACAGATTCAATAGGTTTACCAGTTCAGTCCGTTAAAATGCTTTTACTACGAATTCCTGCTGGCGCAACGGTCTTTTTGGGACAAGAACAACACACTGAGGTTGGACAGCTACTTATTTTAACTGGCGGCCTGGTGAATGAGGATACGCGCCTAACTATTGGTGATGTGAAGCCTCTTTCAGAGCTGAATGAGGATTTCTACTCTGAGGGAGAATCCTCAACGACTTATTGTCTGCTGCTTGTTCAAGACGAGGACTGACAATTAGCCACACGTTTTCTCATCAAATTTTAATAAGGAAAACGTCTTCTGATCGGAGAGGTTAAATACTGGACCCGAGTGTTCGGCGTAGTTTGTTGATTGCCAAGCGTAATCGTGATTTCACTGTGCCGAGAGGTAGGTTCTGATGCTCAGCAATCTCTTTATGTGTCATATCTTGATAAAATGCGAGCTGTAACAAACAGGCCTGTCCTTCTGGTAAACTTTCAACGGCTTCTTTTAACAGAGCCTCCACTTCGTGGTGCTCAATATCTTTTTCTTGGCTCGGGGCTTCGTCAATTAGGTTTTGGAGTTGGTTCTGATCGATTGGTACAAGACGTTGCCGACGAAATCTGTCTATTCGTCTGTTCCTGGCAATTGCAAAAATCCAACTAGATACATAACTTTTATCAGGATCGTAGCTATCAGCTTGCCGCCATAAGGTCAGCATTACATCTTGCACGAGGCCTTCTGTAATATTGTTGTCAGTTCCAAGTTTACGCATATAAGACATGAGCCGGGGGGCAAAATGTCTGAAAAGTTTGACAAAAGCCTCTCTATCTCTGGAATGAGCAACCAGAGCCAATAAATCGGCCTGTTCTTTTGCACTCAGGCTATTTGTAACACCATTTTCCAACGCTTATTAACTCCCTTAGCGTGGCCAATAACTAAGCCTATATCAGAAGTCATCGTGATGTCTGCATCAACTTATTGGTGTGTATGAATTTTTCATATTACCGAATTTGTTGGAACAGTTCCCCCCAATGAATTCTGTAATTAAAATCGGGATTACTCTATCCCAGTTACAACTATTATCTATCTATCGTTACTTTTTGTATAGTTATACTATGGCGGAATTGAGATGAACCGAGGCTTTAAAAAGTAAAAATAATTTGTTCAGCTCGCTCCGTATATTTACCAATGTTGTTCTTCCATGATACGTCACAATATAAATACAGATCATTAATTTTGAGAAAAATTGAACTTCATTTTTCAATTTGGAGATCAGATGTCAACTTTTGAAACGATAATTCTTGCGATGGGGCTTGCATGGGCTAGTGGCATAAATTTATATGCAACCCTTGCCGTATTGGGAATCTTAGGGATTGGAGGGCAAGTCACTCTGCCGCCCGGATTAGAGCTCATACAGCATCCGGGTATTATACTAGTCGCAGTTATTTTTTATGTTATTGAATTTATTGCAGATAAAATTCCAGCGGTAGATTCCTTTTGGGATGGCATACACACATTTATCAGGATACCAGCAGGGGCGATGGTCGCGGCTGGGATATTTGATGATGTAAGTACGGAAGCTCAAATTATGGCGTTTCTTGCGGGCGGAGGCTTGGCGGCCGTAAGCCATACCGTGAAAGCAGGAAGCCGGGCCGTGATAAATACTTCACCTGAACCATTTACGAATATCATAGCTTCAGTTACCGAAGATATTTTGGTTATTGGTGGGCTTTTGACAGCTTTGTTTAGCCCGACAGTTTTTGCTGTGTTCCTCGCAATTTTTTTAATTGTTGCGATTTGGATTATTCCCAAAATATTCAGAGGAATACGTAAAGTATTCCATTTTCTTACAGGCAGGAAAGTCGGTCCAAAGCCTATCTTACCTTCCAATGGCTCTCTTCATCTAAAGAATGATGAGTTGGAAGATGAGTTAAAAAAGATTGAAAAGAGTTAAATCGTCTTTTTAATTTAATTGAAGGCTGGGGTTGGAACGCCTTCAGTTAGGCCGTCTGGATATTTGCCGACAAAACTTAGATGCGAAACCAAACTTGTATCTTCCCCCCAACAGAATAGACGGACACATGCAGGTTCAAACCTAGGGTTGATATCGTCAATTGGTTTCATCTGAAGGCCGTATGAAAATGTTGCGCTTGGCGTAACAAAAAGAACCGTATTTGCCCAGTTGGCGACACTGTCTCTATGGGTATGGCCGCAGGCTACTCCCAGAACTTGAGGGTGGGATATGATCAATTCTTTGAGCTCGGAGCCATTTTGACAATTTATACTATCTTGATAGGGGAGCCCAAGATCGGCGGGAGGATGGTGCATAAAGATAAGAGTAGTACGATCTGGTTGTTTTTGGAGAGTATGGCCCAGCCACTCTAGACGTTCTTCACAAATCATGCCGTGATGATGTCCCTTTACGAGAGTGTCGAGCATGACAAGTCTAAGGGGGAATTTCTCAATGGTATATTGAAGGAACTCTCCTGTTAGCGGGAGATAGCCATGATCTCCGAACAACTCTCGGAGATTATCCCGGCTATCGTGGTTTCCGGGCATGACAAGATAAGGGATCTGGATTGTATCAAGTAAGGATTTCGTCCGTTGATAGTCTTCAATGTTGCCGTGATTTGAAATGTCACCAGAGACAACAATCATGTCGGGTTTGGGGTCGAGCTCTATCAGGTGTTTTACAGTATCTTTTAAACGATCAAAAAGATCGATACTTCCACGATCTGTTTCGATAATACGACCAACATGAAAATCTGTAATCTGTGCTATCAGCATTTGTGGGCTCGTTATGTCGGTGTTTAAGGGTTCTTTACTGATCAATACTGGGTTTCTGTTGCAGAGCACGGCGTTGGATACCGAATACTATGCCCGTGAATATTGGTATAGAAAAGTCACAATATGTGAGCGTCTTTATTTTGATTGGGATGATTAGGGTTGAGGGGGAAATTAAGAGTAACCGTCGTGCCGTATCCCGGAGAGCTTTCAAGTACAAGTTCTCCCTCATGGAGTTCGGTGAAGGATTTCGCAATTGATAGACCCAAGCCTGTCCCTTCATGATTTCTTGTTTTGCTTTCAGCGACTTGTGCAAAAGGCTCTAGCACTCGGTCCAGGTTTTCTGTTGTGATACCTATACCAGTGTCACTGACTTTAATAACCAATTCTTGGTCGTGGTTTAGAGAGGCATTTATGGAAACAATACCATTGGCATCTGTGAATTTAATAGCATTGGTAAGAAGGTTGAGAATAGTCTGTTTTACCTTTAGCCGATCGAGTGAATAAAGAGGTAAATTGTCATCACAATCTAACGTAACTTTAATCTGGGCTCTCTCGCTACGTTCTTTTAAAAGGGCAACTGACTCAGATAGCATCCCGAAGATATCTACATCTTCGAGCTCTATAGTTACGGTGCCGAGTTCGATTTTTGATTGATCCAGTATTTCCGATATCAACTCTAATAGATGATTGCTCGAGCGGTTGATGGCTTCCGAATAATCTTTGTATTTCTCATTTGAATGTTTCCCAAACATTTCCGCCATCAGAATTTGTGAGAAGCCAATAATTGAGTTCAGCGGTGTTCTGAGTTCATGGCTCATATTGGCTAAAAATTCTGATTTGGCCCTACTGGCTAATTCAGCAGTTTCTTTTGCATTTTTAAGTAAATTTTGGGAATTCTTAATTGCGGTGATATCTGTTTGTACGGAAACGAAGCCTAGGCCAGGGACACGCCGGTCCGTGGTTCTAATCCAACGACCATCTTTCAAATTAACTGTAAAGGAGCCCGTCAATTCACGGCGGTATGCAGCTTTACGTTCGAGATAATCTTCACCAGTTTCATCCCCGATTGCGACATTACCATTTTGAATATCGATTTCGCCGAGTTCTTGAAAATGAGTACCTGGGCGTGCTTGTTGTTCTGTATAGCCATACATATCTCTAAAATTTTGATTACATATAATCAGATTACCGTTGTTGTCATACATTGCAAAGGCTTCAGCGATGGCATCAATGGCGTCTAGAAGGATGTATTGAGCAAGGTGCTGTTCGGTAATATCCTGTAGAGTGTTTAAAACGCGGGGTGGTTCATTCCAATTGGGATCAACTAGTCTAGTTTTTCGTAATAATACCTGACAGAGAACCCCGTCCGCTCTTTTTAGAGACAATTCAATAGCCTTAGGCTCGCCCGTATTAAGAACGTCGATATCCAGTTTTTGAATGGTTTCCTTGGGGAAGGGAGAGTTTATAAGTTTTGAGACTTTAAAGCCTTCACGTAGGCTACTCTTGCCGATAAAGTCATAAAATTCTTTATTTCCAGCAATAAAGCGCTGACTATTGTCAGAAAGGAAAATCGGCATCGGGAACGCGTCGAGTAGAGTCTGTCTATCAAAAACAAAATCATTGTACTTTTTCAACACCAACTCCTACCACACTTGATCTTTGACAGATCTTAATATTTTAAGGTTCAAATTCCCTGGTTGGTGTGGCTACTAATTTTGATAGTTTATTATGCTCTTGTGAAGAGGTGCCACCAAACCTTGTCGTGCTGTTATAGGAGATAAAGGTTTCAAAAGTGCAAAGATTTAAACGCAATATAGGACAAATGCTGTGTATCTTTAGTCTCTTAGCTTAGCAGGCCTATTTTTAAACCATCAAGTATATATTGAACTGCCAGGGCGGCGAGAACAATCCCGAGTACACGTGAGATAATGTGAGTTATCGTGTCGCCAATAAATTTTTCCAATTTATCAGCCATAAAAAACAAAATCAGACACAAGAGCAATACGGCTGCTAATACACTAAGAATAGCGGCCTGTGAGACGACGTCATCTTTGTTCGCACTCATGAGCAACATAATTGACGCAATCGCACCTGGACCCGAAATCAAAGGGATTGCGAGTGGAAAGACAGAAACATCTTCATGAGATTGTGATTCTTTGAGCTCTTCTGCATTGTTTTCCCGGCGTTTTGACCTTTTGTCAAAAACCATTTCTAAGGCAATGAGAAACAACATTACGCCGCCAGCAATTCTAAATGCAGGTAACCCAACGCCGAGTACCTCTAAGAAGCGGTCACCTAGTAGGGCAAAGAATACTAGGATGGTTCCCCCAATTAGAACGCCCTTGATGGCCATTTTACGCTTGTGAGCGGCATCGGCACCTTGGGTTAATCCAATAAAAATTGGTAACAATCCCAAAGGATCAATGATCACAAAGAGGGATACAAAAGCCGTCAAAGCCAAATCTAAAATTGCTGGTGTGATCATATCTAAGTCTCAGATGTTCAGAGTTTAAATTCTTTATGACACCTAATATCTGAAAAAAATATAAAAATACAGAAAAGAGACTACCTAGTTGTTGTTAAGTGCAGCTAGGTCGTTAGTCCGGAAGTTAGGTAATTGTTTATCTAATTGTGCAAAGAGTTCTTTAAAATGTTTTTTTGCCATTCGTCCATGTTTCACATTTCTTGCCTGATCGAGGTTTGCAAGTTTATCGCCAACTTTTATCAACATGACCATGCCGTACCGTGTGTGGACCTTGCAACGGATGCCATAAGCACCAGGGTGATCGAACCTCACTTCAGCCATTTTTTGATGAGAAATTTCAAATAGTTTGGCGCCGTCAGGTAGCATATCTTTGATAGATACAACGGTGTGTTGGCCCATGGAGTATAAAATCGTAACGTATCACCGGGATTAATCTCAACATAGCCTGGGGAAAATTTAAACATTTCAAGTGGATCAATGGCCTCTGCTTCAATGAATTGATTAACATCAATGAATTTGCCATTAATAGATCTTTAATTCTGCAACAAATTGTATATCTGATTTATCTATAGGGGATTCAATAATGGATCTAGATGATTTTCACGCCCATGTGTATTTTGACCAAGACACCCTCGACCAGGCGCGAGCTCTGTGTGAAAAAGTCAGGGATCGTTATCGTATCCCAATGGGGCGGGTCCATGAGAAGAATGTTGGGCCACATCCGCGTTGGAGTTGTCAGCTCTCCGTTCCACCAGAAAAATTTGGTGATGTACTTACCTGGTTATCTCTAAATCGAGAAGGGCTTACCCTCTTTATTCATGCAAACACCGGGGATGATCTTAAAGATCATACCAAACATGCAATATGGATGGGTGAAATGCTTGATTTGGATCTTTCAATTTTTTCATAAACGACATGTTCATATTTTTTAGGCTATGCTTTATCTATGCGGTAACGTATAGTTTTTATTGAACTATTAGAGGGGATGTCATGAAAAAATGTAACAAATGCTTTTCCGAACGCGTGGTCCGTTACGAGTTGTCGCGACATGATTTGGCTGATAGTGGATCGTGGCATCTGGACAATGACGCTTCTAAATACGCCCCCGAAGATATATCAGATGTAGAAGGAGGTAGTGTCTCAGTAGATCTAACTCTGCACGTTTGTCTAGGTTGCAGCCATGTGCGTGGGACTGCAGCAAATCGAGAATAATACGCGAGAAACTAATCTCGCGCTTATTTACCAAGGGCCTCACAAATCGCTATGATCTGAGAGGTGCTTAGTGATCCGATTTTTCTAAAAACTTATCACCTAGGCCAGTGTCATAGGTAACACCTTCTGGGGTCAGGGTAATTGGTTGTCCGGTGTCTTTTACCAGTCCTTTACGGACAAGTGCTGTCCATACAGCGGGATTGCCAAAACCGCTGGCATCTTTCGCAGTAACCGTAAACTCGCCAACATGAACATGGTCTCCGTGCGCATGGGGGAGCTGAGAAAGCGTTACCTCACCATTGGGATGGTGCACGGCTTGACGCTCATCACGGCCAATGACTTGTGCAAGAATTAAAGTGCGGAGCTGAAGTTTGTTTAGCTTCAGTGGATTTTTCTTTATTGCCATGGGTACTTTCCTTTGCGCGAGACAAATCGGTTTCATCCAACCAGCTCATTCATATTTCGTTGCGCACTTTTAACTCTGTACTTGAAGGGTGAAAAGCAAAAGTTGATACACCCCCCCAAGGTTCGAGATCCTAGCCTTATTCCTTCACTTGAAGAAAGTCACCATCGATGATCAGGAGCTTGACGCCGTTCTTGGTCACTGACCGATGTGAACTTAGATCGTCAGATACGACATAGGTCATGCCTTTTGATAAGGTAAACTCTGTGCCGTCGCTCATCTCGCTGACAAACTTTCCTTCAAGGCACTGAACAATGTGGCCTTTCTCACACCAGTGATCAGCGACATAGTCTTCTGAGTATTCAACAATCCTTACGCGTAGTCCTTGATATTGAACGGTTTGCCAATAAGCCACGCCGCTGTCGCCCGCATGTTCCGTTCTGGGGACGTCAGTCCAATTAATGGATTGAAAAGGAATGTTTTGGGTGGTCATTTAGCTGTTCCTGTCTCTCTTGTATGTTTTTTTCAGTCCCAATGTGATGGCACCACAGATTATATAGATAAAACCAATTATTGGCTTGAGAAATGAAGGCTCATAATTTGTTCTGATAAGTTGATTATCTTAGTGAATTAACTCACGAGGACGCTTAGGTGTTGAATGGGGACAATCATCTGCTCTTCATAAAAAAATTGTGTGAATAAAAATGTTTAAGTTGTTTAGGATTGCTTTTGGCATTTAATAGGTGTATCCCTTTAGCACTAGCCAAAGGGATACGTTTTATGTTTGATTTGAGAGCGCTTGTAATTAAAGAAATGAGTTTTTAAAAGCTCTCATCAGCATATTTGTGAATTCAAAATTTAATCAAAATATTAATTAAAGGAATATTTTATGACTTATGTAACCATGGGTGAACGCATTCAAACTGCTCGTAAAAGTAAGGGGCTGAGCCCGTCACAACTCGCTCGCCGGGTCAGTGTAAAAGTTGCGACACTGAATAATTGGGAGTCAGATCGATCTGAGCCTCGCGCAAATAAACTGGTCTCTCTGGCCGGGGTGTTAAGCGTAAACATGATCTGGCTACTGGAAGGTTCTGAAGATGGTAGTAGTCTTCCGCCAAATGTAGATTTGATTGAAACCGCCGATCTTCAAAGTAAGATCGTTCGTTTGCAATCCATGCATGAGCGCATGGTGCAGTTACTTTTTGAAATCTCCAGCGAAGTTAATAGGGTCCAACGCGGGATCAAGGACGGCCAAGAATCTGAAGAAGCTTCCGCTTGATTAAAGCTTATCTAAGCTATTAATAGCCTGTCAGATTTTATGTGTGTAAAAGCTTGATATGGCTACGTACTGAATACTTGTTGATAAAGTTTCCCCAGTCGCTCTAGTGAAGTATCTTTTCTTAGAGCGGCCGGGGATTTTATTTTCTTCTTAGGAAGCCATTGTTACACTGTAGAGGCGAGGTTCTTGGATTAGACCTTCTTCTGTGTTTGTTGGATATCCAACCTTGCGTAGGAAATCGGTTTCAGACATATCTGTTTCTTTTAAAATCGCAGCCCACATATCACCTGCAGTTACATCCATCGCGTGCTCATTATGTGAGTTTACAGTCACCTTCATTTCTAAAGTGTAGGTGTGCCTGAACGTTGGTTTCAATGTTTGAGACATGTGTTTCTCCTCGGCTGAAATGTTCCTGTTTGTTCATTTAGCTTAGGCAGTTATTCCAGTATCAAAGAGTGAAAAAAGCGTGAATTGTTCCTTTCGTTTTATTGTTAAATTTGTTTTACACGTGTTAGGTGTGGTTGTTCCAAGCCAATCCTGCGACGGCCAAATCTTCGGCTGCTATACCGGTTAAGTCTGCAATTGTAATATCTTCTTCGGATAAGCGTCCCGGTTTTTCACCCGCGAGTATGGTACCCAGGGCAATATCTGAATTTTCAGATACAAAACCGCCGCGAACAGCGTGACCGTAATCGCCATGATGCACACACTGGTCATGATCATCGACCATTATCACAGCTGCACGTTGGAACAAGGCGGCATCAAGTTCTTGCTTTCCAGGGCTGTCTGTACCCATCGCCACAATGTGTGTGCCGGGTTGGACATCGCTGGCGTGAATAAGGGCGTTGTTCGAGGGGGTGGTTGTAATCACCAGATTACAGTTTTTCAGGAGTGTTGGAATGTCAGGTGAGATTGTGACATTGATATCGTGTTGTTTCAGACGTTCTGCATAGGCCTTGGCCTTTGAAAGGGACCGGGCATAAACGTTTATTGCGTTGATACCGAGTAAATCGCAACTCCATCTGGCCTGCAGTTCTGCCTGTTCTCCCGCACCAATAATTCCAAGGCTTGAGATTTGTTCTGGAGCGCCCGCTTGTGCGGCCAATGCGCCTGCTGCGGCGGTGCGAATGTTCGTCAGCCAGCCCTTGTCATCGAGTACGCAGACTGGTGCACCCGTCTTGGCGCTAAATACCATCATGATGCCGTTGTTAACCGGAAGACCCAGCTTCGGATTGTCATAGAAACCGCTAGCTACTTTGACCACATAGGTCTCGCCACCGATAAAATAACCATATTTGATATGGCAATCGCCTTTGGGTGCATCAAAGAGAAGCTGTCCAGGAAGAGGGGAGACGATTTGACCTTTTGAATGGGCAATGAGAGCCTCTTTGACGGCGTTCAAAATATCAGATTTGCTCATGCTGGCCTGGATGGCATCAAGGGTAATTATCGGAATAGTTGTCATTTGTTTGCCCTCAAAAATCCCCGGAATGCAGCAAGCCCTGATTCGATATCCTCGCGGCCGAAGCCTATTCGAAAACGATTCCATGAAATAGGGAGGAGTTCAGATCGATAAATTTTTGGTGGTAAGAGTAAGACACCGGATTTAGAAATTAGGTCTTCACAAAAATCATCCGTGCTTCCTGGACCTATATAGGCGGGAAAACCAACGCAACCGCCATCGGGTTGTTGCCAATCAAACAGGTCTGGAAATTCAGCAAAGAAAGATGTCAGTTTGGCAGCGTTGTCATTTACTAGGGTACGGTTTTTTTTCAAGATGGTCTCGCGCGCACGCAGAGCTATGACCGCCAACCATTCGCTGGGGGCAGAATTGCAAATAGATAGGTAGTGTTTATAGCGTTCCATCTTTTGCAACAGGTCTCTGTCCTGGCACATGATCCACCCGATCCGCAAACCAGGCAAGCCATAGGCTTTTGACATGACGTTGAGGGAAATCCCTTTCTCATAGACATCAGCAGCTTGCGGCAAACGCAAGACAGGATCACGCTCTATCAATCGATAGACTTCGTCACTAAACAAATAGATATCATGAGCACGACAGATGTCGATCAAGGCATCAAAGCAACTTCGTTCCAATATGGCCCCTGTGGGGTTGTTGGGAAAGTTAATCGAAATAAGCTTGGTATTGGGACGAATGGCTGCGCGGATGAGGTTCAGATCCAGAGCCCAGTTATTATCTGGATCCAAGGGCACCCCTGTAACATCGCAAATCTCTAGAGGTAGAGTCTCTGCCGCCTGATAATTCGGAACCACGACTATGGCATGATCGTCCTTGCTCAAAAGAACCTTCATGGCGACATAAACGCCTTCTTCAGCCCCAGCAAAACAAAGAATATCTTCAGGCTCTGCAGTATCATAAGTGTTCGCAATTTCCTGCCGAAGTACTGGCGCGCCATAGGTTTCCGTATAACTCAATTGCAAATCTTGAAAGTGTTGGCGGTCTTCATCACTGGCAAGTGCGAGAACGTCACTGATAGACATGCTTTGGATGTCAGATGCCGTCATATGATAGCGGGCATCAAATTCCCATCTGGAAAAGAAAGTCTCTAGGGTGAAATCACGCATTTTGGCTTCCTGATGTCTGCTGATTTATCACCGACATAAAGGTTTCAAGAGTGATGTTGCGACCACATATTACCACGGCAATCTTACGACCTTTGTAATCACTTGCGGTTTTTAGGGCTGCAGCCACGGCAACACCGGCGGAACCTTCAATAATGAAGCGCTCGTTGGCGGCAACTTCTTGCATCGCACTGGCAATCTCTGCTTCACTGACAAGAACACGGCGGTCAATTATCTGTTGGCATAGCGGGAAGGTGACAGTGCCTTGTTCGACACCACCTGCGGACCCATCCGACAGGGTATCCGTCTCAGGCGCGTCATAGATTTCTCCCTTTTCCAAACAGAGATGCATCGCTGCGGCATTTTCCGGCCAGCAACCGATGATGTCGATGTTGGGGAGGTTTGCTTTTAAGTAACTCCCAATACCCGATATTAGTCCGCCGCCACCGACACATATGTAAACGGCTGCTAAATCCGGGCATTGTTCTAAAAGCTCGAGACCAATAGTCCCCTGTCCAGCGATAACATCCAGATCAGCATAAGGAGAGACAAAGGTCAGACCTTGTTGCTCTGCGGCTTTACGGGCGGCGTTTTCGCCATCGACGCTGGTACCGGGAACCAAAACTGTTTTCGCGCCAAGTCGTTCGATATTTTTTAGCTTAAGCGGGGAGACGCTTTCTGGTAGATAAATGGTTGCTTCGACCTCACCAACCAGGGCTGCTTGTGAAGTCGCCATGCCGTGGTTACCGGAAGAGGCGGTGATGATACCTTTTTTCTTATCTTCTTCAGAGAGGGTTAGGACCTTGTTCATAGCGCCGCGCATTTTGAATGAACCCGTGCGCTGTAAGTGCTCGCCCTTGAGCAAGAAGGTCGCACCTGTACGATCGCTAAATGTACTAGCTTCATCCAAAGGGGTTTCACGAACACCGCCATCAACGGACTTGATCCGGCTATTTGCAGCAGTGATTTCTTTAACCAGATTTCTTCTCACGTTATCCATAGTCAGCGTCTCACTTCTTTTAAATATTTATATACAGTGGCCCGTCCGAGCCCTAAACAGCGCGCCACGTAATTGGCTGATCCTTGGCCTTGGAAAGCTCCCTTGTCTTCCAAGGCGAGTACGAGATCTCTTTTTTCTGTGCGGTTTAGGCTTTGCAGGCTTAAATTTTGGCCGTGTAGCCATTCCTGGATCGACTGGTTGATGCGGTCGTACCAGTCATCTTGAAACAGGGCGTCGATTTGTGCGTTCTCTTCCGGTGCGCCTAGCATCAATCCTAAGACTTGATGCATCTTGTCCATCTCTGACATATCCAGATTGACGCAAATCATGGCTTCGGGCTTTTCATCCGGCCCTTTCATGATAATGCTGATGGATTTGAGGACCTTGCCATCCCAGTTCACTTTACGATAGGGGCCGAGCAAGGTATCGCCTTCAGCAAAATCAATCTCATCCATCAACGAGGGTGACCCGACATCCCTATTGGAGTAGTTGTTCGCCAGATAGGCAATCTTCTGGTCAGCGATATCATGTACCACCACCTCAGCATGGGGATACATCAAAGCTGCAATGCCATCTGCCATGCGTTTGTAGTTTTCAATATACTTCATAGGAAGACTTGTAATCTATTTATGGACTATATGTCTAGAAATAGATTATTTGAATTCGATGGATAATGATTTGTGTAATTAAAGAGGGAGGAGAGGCTTTAATTTAGTAAATATTAATTGGCCGCTTTGAATTGTCTTACAAATAAAATGTTTGTTAGAAGCAAAGACGATAAATGCTGGTGTTAATAATTTCGAGTATTGAAAAGGTACGAATGTTTTTGTGATGTTTCTATTCTAAACAAAGATGTCAAGAATGGCACCACGTCCTTCGGAGCGGTGGGGCAGTAGTTTAGGTTCAGCTGTAACCTTTGTAATGTGGCTTAACTCACCTTTGTTATCGATAATTGTATCTTCTGGATGCCTAACATCTTCTTTGCTGAGGTGTAGTGAAGTATAACTGTAAGGCCCCAATTGATGGCTTATCGTCGAAATAATCATATAACACCTTTATCAAACATATTTTATGTATTTAATTCAAATGCCACCTAATTAGATCAGCAAGCACTTTGTTCTGTTATTTGAAATGGGGCCACAGATTAAATTTTCAAAGTAACAAACACTCACAATTGCGTATAAAAGCCGTGTGTAACTAATAATATAGCTAGTAGATAAATATTGGTGTGGCTTTCTCGTGATAAAGTTTGTGCGTTTATCGCTGTAGCTAAAACTTGGAATTCATGGATTTGGGTATCTTCAACCCATTCAGTACCTGAAAGATGATCATCCATATCCAGGTCAAGCTAACGCGTTGTTTCGGATACTAACGGTATCAGAATAGGGGAGTTGGTAAGGTACAGTTACTAGCCTGAACTGTTTTGGATTCTAGTGATGTGTTTGAAAGAAAAGTAATACTTCCACCAGGTTTTGAATCCGGAAACCCTTATTAAAAATCAAACGTAATTTTGACACCGCTTTATAATACTTTTCGTGCAAAGAGTATTTTTTAATAAAAAGAATGAACCATTTTAAACCTTTATGCGTCTTACCGTTATTCCCTCGAATATAAAGGTGTATAATGTAATGTATAGAATTAACTTCACACAAAACCAATTATCGTTCAGATCATGTGCACTAATCGCCTCCCTGGTTGTAGCAATAGTTTCAATAGGTATTGCGCCCTTTCCAACCGGCGCATTTGCGGGAGAGGTTCCGTCGACAAAGTCCAGTCAAATTGAAACTCTTAAACAAGGTTTGATAAAGGCGAACTCAGGAGGGGAAGCGAAGGATCGGACTGTCAGCTGCAGCGTACCTCCGTATTTCGCATCTGTTTGTCCCTCAGTTTTGAAATCCGCCTGCAAAGGTCAAAATGGAACAATGAGCGAGAGTGGCGGGACGTATACTTGTACTCTTACTGGAAAAAGAAAATAGTTAAATGGTTTAGCGGTGGGAGCTATCAATTCTCCCGACCAAATCGTTGACTGTAATAAAATAGTGCCTCGCTTCGGCGGGGCTTTTTTTTGTCTAGTAACTTGAGCAACGCCGAGCTTGTTCTCTGTATGGTCTCGCTGTGAATCATATAGCATTAGCCCAACCCAACCCAACCCAACCCAACTGAACAAATTTCAACCTATCTACACGCTCAAGCTCTATGACACGAGCTAACAGATAGTAAAGTATGTGGCATTCTATAACTTCGAACCACCTGAACGTAGTGCAAGAGGCGCAGTTGACCCTTGCTGATTACATGGAAAACAATCATGCAGGCTAGGTTAGAATAACAGGGCCAGGAATGTGCAAATTCATCTATCAGGAACCGGGTTGCGACGAGCCTATAGATCTGATTTTGATGAGAGTGTGATGTAATGGGAGTGATCGTGAGGGAGTACTAACAGTCGATTTGCTAGCCAGAGGGTTCTTTAGTGATTTTGGGATTTATCTAAGCGCTTGATAAGGAAAGTGGTGCCTCCGCCAGGACTTGAACCCGGAACCCCCTGATTACAAATCAGGTGCTCTACCAGTTGAGCTACAGAGGCACATTAGCCGATCACGTTTTGTTAGTGTTTGACCTCTCTGGGAAGTCAGCATGTCGACGAGGCGGAATTTAGGTGATTCGTTTGAATTACTCAAGAGGAAAATGACAAAAAAAATATTTTTTTTCATTCCTCTCTAAGCTGTTGATATTAAAGATTAAAAAATACAGCGTAATCTATCACTATTTGTTGCCATTGTTATTAATATTCTTCGGAGATTGAAAATTTATGCCCGCAACAATTAACATGAGGCTTATTAACCATAATTTACAATCAGTGACGTGTTAAAATTCTTACTAATTAACTGATTTGTAAGAGAAAATGAATTTTTGAGTGTTATGGTTAATTTTGTGTAAAGTTTTTCATCACAGGAATGCCCTAGCATTGCCCCTGCCATGCTACACCCTTTTGTTATTTAAGCCCTTAGTATGAACCTCATCACAGGATGGAAAAATCGAGGGTGCTAGCTCATGGAAATGAAAACTGAATTTTTTGATCACAAAACCGTATTATCACTAGAGGGTATAGATCTTACGACTGCTGCTCGTCAGGTGACACCTGTTCTACCTGAACGTGGTCGCCTGTCTTATGGAGATCTGATGGATATAGATCTATGCTCTGCACCTCTATTGGATACTTCGGGGTTAAGCGAAGTGCTTAGCGGAGATCTTTCTGGTCTGGTTTCTTGATTCTTTGCATCCCTGTTGATCCAAAGGTGCATTAGCTCGCGCACTGAGGCTCCCTGCGGCAGCAATGTACGATAGTCCTGCTAGCCGTAACGTTTCTTAAAAGTCTTCTTAAGCTCCCTTGCTTGAGAAGGCTTTTAAGCGTTTTAGGTACAAAATTTCGGGTTGGGGCAAACTTACCTTAGGACGGGCTAAGGAATAAGAAAAAGGCAGCTGAAATTCAGCCGCCTTTTAATTTGTTCGGGCCGCCTCAGCCCGAACAAAAGATCTCCTGCCTATTAACTCTGGAGATCAGTAGATCTTTTCAATGTGTTTTATAGGCCGAGTGCTTTAGCGCCAGATACGTATTCCATACCATGGGCTTCTGCAACTGGTTCACATGTAACTTTACCAAAGGCAACGTTCAAACCTTCCATGAGGTGTGGATCGTCCGCTAGTGCTTTTTTGTAGCCTTTGTTTGCCAGTGCAAGTGCAAATGGCAATGTGGCATTGTTCAGTGCTATTGTTGAGGTACGCGCAACGGCACCAGGCATGTTTGCAACACAGTAGTGGATGATACCATCAACTTCGTATGTTGGGTCCTGATGGGTTGTTGCGTGTGATGTTTCAAAGCAACCGCCCTGATCAATCGCGATATCAACTAGCACGGAACCAGGGCGCATTTTGCCAAGAAGCTTACGGCTCACCAGTTTAGGTGCTGAAGCGCCGGGGACCAAAACCGCCCCGATAACAAGGTCTGCATCAGATACGTATTTTTCAATAGCATCGACAGTTGAATAAACCACTTTCAGCTTGTTGCCATAAAGACTGTTAAGCTCATCAATACGGGGCAGGGAGCGATCAAGGATCGTCACTTCTGCTTCGAGGCCCATCGCCATACGTGCGGCGTGAGTACCGGAAACACCGCCACCAATGATGACAACTTTACCCGGAGCAACGCCAGGGACGCCACCGAGAAGAACGCCTGATCCGTTGGCTGCTTTGTGCAGGCAGTTGGCGCCGACGTGAACGGACATACGACCAGCAACTTCGGACATTGGACGCAAGAGAGGCAGCGTACCTTTTCTGTCGGTTACGGTTTCGTATGCAACAGCAACACAGCCGGATTCTACTAGGCCATTCGTCTGAGGTGCATCCGGTGCCAAATGCAGGTACGTGAACAGCAGCTGGCCTTCGCGGAGTTGCTTGTATTCAACTTCTTGAGGTTCTTTTACTTTTACGACCATTTCCGCTTTCGCGAAAATTTCTGCGGCGGCTGCCACGATGGAAGCACCAGCTGCTTCATAATCAGTATCTGTAAAGCCAATGCCACCCCCGGCATTGGTCTCAACAATAACCTGGTGACCGTTGTGAACGAGCTCACGAACTGAGCTTGGAACCAAACCAACACGATACTCGTGATTTTTGATCTCCTTGGGAACACCAATCAACATGTCTTCTCTTTCCTTATCTGTCGCACAAACTGCTGTTTCTCTGTTTTTTTATCGAGGTTATTTCTAGCAGCTAGTTCTTAGTAGGTGCAGACCAATCATTTTGATGGGTCCACACCGGTTATCCGCACTGTATTTTTACAGGCAGTTAGTCCAAATCGTTCAGTACGCTTTGGATTGTCTCAAAAATTTGGTCGATTTGACCTTTTTCGATAATCAATGGCGGGGACAAAGCAATGATGTCACCAGTTGTCCGGATAAGAATGCCCTTATCAAAACATTTGCGGAAGGCTTCGTAAGCACGTTGTCCTGCGGCGCCGGGGCGTGACTCCAATTCAATCGCACCGATGAGGCCAAGGCTTCGAATATCAATAACGTGTCGTGTACCTTTAAGGTTATGCGCTGCGTTAGCCCAATAATCTTCTAATCCTTGAGCACGTTCAAAGAGGCCTTCTTCTTTATAAGTTTCAAGCGTTGCCAATCCTGCTGCGGCAGCAACAGGGTGTCCGGAATAAGTGTAGCCATGGAAGAGTTCAATAGAGCTGTTTGGGTCTTTGTCTGCGGCCTGTTCAAAGGCATCATAAATACCTGCACGACAAATAACTCCGCCCATAGGGATAGTTCCGTTAGTGAGGCCTTTTGCGCAGGTAATCAAATCGGGTTTAACGCCGAATTTATCAACAGCAAAAGGAGTACCAAGGCGACCAAATCCTGTAATAACTTCATCAAATATCAAAAGGATGCCGTGCTTGTCACAAATTGTGCGAAGTTTATCGAGATAGCCTTTTGGTGGCATCAGTACGCCAGTGGAGCCAGCCATTGGCTCGACAATGACTGCGGCAATTGTTGAGCCATCATGAAGAGCGCAAATGCGTTCTAAATCATCAGCAAGATGTGCGCCCCATTCTGGTTGTCCAACAGTATAAGCTTGTTTGTCCAAATCATGGGTGTGTCGCATATGATCCACACCAGCAAGCAAAGAGCCAAAAACGTTACGGTTTTTAACAATACCGCCAACAGATATACCACCAAAACCAGTCCCGTGATAACCACGCTCACGCCCAATCAATCGCGTACGTTGCCCTTCACCACGAGCTCTGTGGTAGGCAAGGGCAATTTTTAAAGCAGAATCTACGGCTTCAGAACCAGAGTTGGTAAAGAACATGTGATCATAACCATCAAGCATCGAAGTTACGCGTGATGCGAGTTCGAAGGCGAGAGGGTGGCCGAGTTGAAAAGTTGGGGCAAAATCAAGTTTTGCGACTGTTTCCTGTACGGCCCGTGTAATGCGTTCACATGAGTGTCCTGCGTTACAACACCAAAGTCCCGCAGTTCCGTCCAGAACTTCGTTACCTTCTATTGTGGTGTAGTGCATACCCTTAGCGCTGGTTAATAAGAGAGGCTCTTTCTTGAATTTACGATTCCAAGTATAGGGCATCCAGAAAGCATCCAGATTATTTGGTGATCGGTCGAAATCTTTATTTAAAGGTAGGTCACTCATTTAGCCTGCCTCCCATGTTCAGTGTTTCACGTTGATGCTTCTGCACCGCTTTGGAAATACCATACATGATTAAGAAAATAGACAACACCCCCTTTTTTGTACCCATAGAGGGGTTTTTTTGTTAATAGTGTTAATAATAATAAGCAAGAAAGTGAGAATGATGGAAGATGATGATTTTGACCTAGGTCTGCGCCTTCGCGCGTTACGGCAAATGAATGGATTGTCCCAACGGGAACTTGCTAAAAGAGCTGGAGTCTCAAATGCGGTTATCTCTCTTATCGAGCAAAATAAGAGTAGTCCGTCGGTTGGGGTGTTAAAGAAGGTGCTCGCGGGCATTCCGATATCGGTTTCTGCATTTTTCTCTGAAGACCTTACGCCAAGACAGAAGGTGTTCTACCGTGAGGAGGATCTTACCGAGATCGGAAGTGGGAATATTTCTTACAGGCAGGTGGGGCGAGATCTAAGCGATAGGGCCTTGCAGATCTTACACGAAAAATTACAACCTGGAGCAGATACCGGGGAAACGCTTCTTCGCCATGAATCCGAAGAATCGGGCATTGTTGTCAGTGGAGAGATCGAGCTGACAGTTGGAGAT
Organism: Halopseudomonas aestusnigri; assembly: GCA_036960845.1. GTDB lineage: Bacteria > Pseudomonadota > Alphaproteobacteria > Kiloniellales > Kiloniellaceae > Kiloniella. The sequence continues at coordinate 52,578 of JBALWN010000012.1, forward strand.
CAGCGTAAAATTCTGAAAGCAGGAGACGCGTTCTATTTTGACAGTCGAATTCCTCACCGTTGGCGTAATCCAGGTGAGGTTGAAGTCGTCATTATCTCAGCTTGTACACCGCCAACATTCTAGAAGTGCGAAATCTAGATATCTGAAAGCATGAAATCAATTTGAGCGAGGACATTTACTTCCAGTCTTGCTGCTTGTTCTTCTGTAAAGACACCCGTTTTTAAAGAGGCGAAAGCTATATTTACCAGAATAATGCCTAATCGATTTGCAATGAACTCTTGTGTTTCAACCCTGTTGAATAATCCTTCTTCGCGTCCGCGTTCTAATACGGCAGTTAGTTTTTCATAATAAGGGTACAAAATAGCTTCGCTGGCGTTGAGGGCGTCAATACCTTGAGGGGCAGCGAAATCAGCGAGAAGAACCAATACATGTGCTCTATTGGTTGTGTAGCGTTTCACCATAAGACGCGTGTGTTCTCGTAAGGCTTCTCGAGGAGGAAGGTTTTCGATTTGATTAAAATCGGCAACGATACCTTCGAAGATACGTTTTCCAATTTCAAGCAGAACAGCGCCCCGGCCAGCAAAGTGTGCGTAGAGAGAAGGCAATTGAATACCAATTTCTTTGGTAATGTCCTTCAGTTTAAGTCCTTCGACGCCGTGCTGGGCAATGAGTTGCTCTGCGACGTCGATAATAAGATCTCGGGTGCTCAGGGAGCTGGAGAGGTATTTATTACGCTTTGGTGGCGGCATGATTGGAACTTCTGCTCGGGTTTGTAACTGGGACGTTGAACGCGGGTTATTTTTTGTAGTTACAGCGCTTTTGCGCTTTTTATTATTCATAACCCTAATTGAATTAGGAAGGTGTTGCAAATATCTGTGACGGATTTGCCGCATGCACTATCTTCGTTCTGATACGAGAAAAGCAGGGGGGGAGTAAACCCTCTATATAAAAGAGGCGGCGACCTTTGTATCGATCGCCACCTCTAGGTATTTGATTTGTTTAGGCGTTATTTTTTATTTTTTTCCACGGGAAGCTTCATAAAGAGCAACGGCTGCAGCACTGGATACATTCAAAACGCCAAACGACTCCTGAGTAGGGAGGTTTACAAGCATGTCGCAGTGTTCGCGGGTAAGACGGCGCATGCCTGTACCTTCTGCGCCCATGATCAAGGCAATTTTCCCATTTTCAGGTAGCGCTTCTGATATTGGCTTTTCGCCTTCGCCAGCTAACCCATAACACCAAAATCCAGCTTCTTTTACTTGTTCAAGTGCGCGTACTAGGTTGGTAACCCCAATATAGGGTATCTTTTCTAAAGCACCTGATGCTGCCTTGGCGAGAGAGCCTGTTGGTTGTGCAGAATTTCGATCTGTCGTGATGACTGCTTTGGCTCCAAAAGCAGCAGCTGAACGAAGGATGGCACCGACATTTTGAGGATCAGTCACCTGATCAAGTATAAGAATTACATCTCTTCCTTGTTGTTGGAATTCCCAGTCCTCTTTATCTTTCTTTCCTGCAGCACGATCAGCAAGGCCAACTTCTGTAAGAATGTCTTCTATATAAACTTCTTCAAGGCCTGAAGCTAAACAGGCGATACCCTGATGAACTGCGCCGGGAGGGAGAAGTTCATTTAGGTCATTATTTGCAATAAGATCTGGAACGATTTTACGCTCGGTTTCGTATGCAATTTCAGCCAGTTCCGATTCTAGCTTCGCTTGGGTATCGGGTGTTAGTGCGAATCGTTTTATCGTACGGTTTGGATTCCCAAGTGCGGCAAGGACGGCATGGATACCATAGAGCCATAAATTTCCAGCTCCGATGCCATCTCTTCTACTAGCGCGCTGCGAAGCGCCCTTTTTTCGCAGTTTTTTGGGCTTTGCCATGACAGTATTTTGCTCCTGGGTTTCTGTTTCATGGTCTATATGACAGCTAGTCGCGAAGAAAAAAACACTAATGATGATATTTTTATAGATCTTACCGTTGACATCCGTCTGGAAATGAACATATTTCGCATCATCAACGCACACCGAAACGCTCGGTTGCTGAAGCCTCTACCCTGGGGCTGCGTGGATAAATGGAGGGATGCCCGAGTGGCTAAAGGGGGCGGACTGTAAATCCGCTGACGTACGTCTACGTTGGTTCGAATCCAACTCCCTCCACCATCCGCTTTCAGCAAGCAAGTAAATTAAGTGCCGCGATGTATGCGGGTGTAGCTTAGTGGTAAAGCCCTAGCCTTCCAAGCTAGTTATGAGGGTTCGATTCCCTCCACCCGCTCCAATTTTTATTCCCCGAAGCTCGCATGCTTTAAAGTGCGGGCTTTTAATGTATTTGAGCTAAGGACGCGTGGTCGTCCATCGGAACTGGAATTAGGCAAGATGGCTAAGGAAAAGTTTGAGCGGACGAAACCGCATTGTAACGTAGGTACTATTGGTCACGTTGATCACGGTAAGACAACTCTCACAGCTGCGATTACGAAAGTATTGGCAGAAGCTAGTGGTGGTACAGCTACAAATTTTGAAGATATTGATAAAGCTCCAGAAGAGCGAGCACGTGGTATCACGATTTCGACAGCTCACGTTGAGTACGAAACAGAAGCCCGTCACTATGCTCACGTTGATTGCCCAGGCCACGCTGATTATGTAAAAAACATGATCACTGG
>JBALWN010000013.1:0-39952 GCA_036960845.1 Halopseudomonas aestusnigri
CATACTTCGGTCTCCCGGTAGAAAAACTGCAAAAAGACTATCTTAATTCAAGCTAATTTGAAATCGGGGGCAGGATAGAAGCTATCAGGCAATTGAAAGCTGAAGGCAAGATCCCTAATGAGCTTTTACATCGCCAGATCAAATACCTCAATAACAGGCTTGAGGGAGATCACGGCAAACTCAAGCGAGTAATCAAGCCCACCTTAGGCTTCCAGTCCATGAAAACGGCTTATGCCACGATTAAAGGATTTGGAGTCATGAGAATGTTTAAAAAGGGACAGTTTAGAATATGGATGCACGGTGAAACAGGGCCAATAGCAGAGGCGAAATTCATTAACCGCTTGTTTGGAGTTTATGCCTGAAATTTGACCAAAAAGGGCGTTCTGTGCCCTGGTTAAATTTTTGCAACGGAGCCACAACGTCCCCTTTTATAATCTTATTCGCAAAATGAATTTAAAGAAGCTCTCCTGTAAACCTCATCATAGTTGTTATTTAATATGACCTATGGAAGTAGTTTGTGATGAGTGAAACTGTAATTGATAGATCTGGTTTAAGTTGTTTGATGTTGATGCTTAACTTTCTACAAGTACCAGCTGATGCAGCACAATTAAACCATGAATTTTCGGTAAGTGATAAACCATTCTGTTCGATGTCGATTTTGCGAGCAGCAAAACGACTTGGTCTTAAAGCAAAGAAAAATAAATCAAATTGGGACAAGTTACAAAAGAGTCCTCTGCCGGCTATAGCTGTTATGAAGCAAGGAACTTACCAAATAATTGGACAGTATTTACCTGATCAAAACTTAATTTTGGTGCAAGATACTGAGACAGGAGTGATCTCTAAGTTAACAGAACGTGAGTTTCAAGAAACTTGGTCTGGGGAGGTTGTCTTTATTGCAAAGGGGCAGCCGTTGTTAGGGAAAGGTTGGGAATTTGACATTAGCTGGTTTTTACCCGCGATTTTTCGTTATAGAAAAGCTTTGTCAGAAGTCATCGTCGCTTCCTTTTTTATTCAAATTTTATCTTTGGCTACACCAATTTTTTTTCAAGTGACTATTGATAAAGTTCTGGTGCATAGAGGGGTAACAACACTTGATGTCTTGGTGGTTGGTTTAATATGTGTTGGGGTATTTGAAGCTGTGATCGGGGGATTACGATCTTATTTATTTTCCCACACAACAAATCGAGTAGATGTTGAACTCGGCGCAAAGTTATTTAACCATATGCTATCACTCCCATTGGCTTACTTTGGGAGTAGACCTGTTGGACAGACTGTTGCTAGGGTTAAAGAACTTGAGAATATTAGGGAATTTATTACAGGTTCCTCTTTGACACTATTAATTGATGTTTTTTTTACTTTCATATTTTTTATTGTGATGTGGCGTTTTAGCCCAACACTAACTTATCTTGTAATTGCTTCAATCCCATTTTACGTAATACTGGCTATTGTTGTTACCCCCATCCTTAGAGCACGTCTTGATGAGAAATTTCGTAAAGGAGCTGAAAATCAAGCTCTTTTAGTCGAATCTATTTCTGGTGTTGAAACCATCAAAACTTTAGCTGTTGAGCCTAATGCACAGCGTATGTGGGAAGAAAAATTAGCATCATATGTTTCATCAAGTTTTAAAGCTACTAATCTTGGAAATATAGCAGGGCAATCAACGCAAGTAATTAGTAAAATAACATCTGCGGGCACTCTATATTTAGGAGCCTTGTTGGTTATTGATGGGGATTTGACAGTTGGTCAATTGATTGCTTTTAATATGTTATCGGGACGAGTTACTGGTCCTATCCTCCGGCTTTCTCAAATGTGGAATGATTTTCAACAAGCAAGTCTATCCGTAAAACGATTGGGAGATATTCTTAACGTGCCTACCGAGCCCCAAAGGGGGGCGGAGCGAGCAAATTTAGGAAAGATAGAAGGAAATATAAAACTAGAAAGTGTAAGCTTTCGTTATAAGTTGGATGGTCCAGAAATTTTAAAAAATATAAATTTAGATATATTTAAAGGACAAAGAATAGGGATTGTTGGTTCTTCAGGATCAGGTAAGAGTACATTAGCTAAATTAATTCAAAGAATGTATGTTCCGCAATCTGGCCGGGTTCTCATTGATGGGTATGACATTGCACTTGTAGATGCGTCTTGGCTTCGTAGGCAAGTTGCTGTCGTTCTTCAGGAGAGTGTCCTTTTTAATAGGTCTGTTCGAGATAATATTGCCCTATCAGACCCGACTTTCTCTATGGAACGTATTATTGAAGCCGCAAAACTTGCTGGGGCTCATGATTTTATACTTGAACTCGCAGAGGGCTATGACACCGTTATTGATGAAAGGGGTGCCAGCTTATCTGGTGGGCAGAGGCAAAGAATTGCGATCGCTCGTGCATTAATCACTAATCCACGAATTTTGATTTTTGATGAAGCAACGAGTGCACTTGACTATGAATCCGAACAGCTGATCCAGACCAATATGGAGAATATATGTAAAGGAAGGACTGTTCTTACCATTGCCCATCGATTAAGTGCTGTACGTCACTCTGACAGAATAATTACGATTGAAAATGGTATTGTCAAAGAAGATGGCAGTCATGCAGATTTGTTAAAAAGTAACGGTCGGTATGCTCAGTTGTATAGGTTACAAAATGAAAATATTTTGACTGAGAATTCTGTGGGAAAGGTATCATGATGATGTTTATCGAGCGGCTGCAAAATTTGTTAAAAGTCAAGAATAATAATTCCAAATACTCGAGCCAATTTGAAGGCTGGTCACGAGGAGAGCTTGAATTTTTACCTGCAGCACTTGAGGTAATAGAAACTCCTGCCAGTCCTACAGGTCGGTGGTTGCTTTATGTACTTCTTGGTGTTGTTTTGTCCGCCGTATTCTGGAGCTTTATTGGCACTGTAGATATTGTTGCTATTGGACAAGGAAAATTGGCTCCAAAAGGAGGAGTTAAAGTCGTTCAATCTTTAGAATTAGGGGTGGTTCGAACCATCAAAGTTGCAGAAGGGCAGACGGTTTCCAAAGGTGACGTCCTTTTAACGTTAGATCCCACAGATTCAGCAGTAGATAAGGAACAATTGGAGAGAGAAATTATTAATTTAGAACTTGAAATCAATAGAATGAAATCGTTTTTGAATGGAGCTCGATTGTTGATAAATAATCCGGAGATTGAGCATCCCCAAAAAGTAAAAATTGATGATATCGAGATTAATAAGCTGAGATTAAAAAGTGAATTGGACGCATATATTTCACAAGTCGAATTTCATAAAGCTGAAATTTATTCTCAAAAAAAAGAACAAGATACTATCTTATCTGAAATTGAACGAATTAAAGCTCTCTATCCTATGTTGCAGGATAGGGCAAAACGTTACAAAAAGCTTACGAACAATGGGTCTCTTTCGTTTGCCTCGTGGGAGGACGCTCATATGAGTTTTCTGGAAATGGAATTTGCATTACAAGGAGAGTTAAAGAAGCTAGGCCAATCCAAAGCTGGAGAGAAGGTATTAAAAAGAAAATTAAATCATTATACTACGGAAGTTATCGAAAGTAAGGTGACGGGATTTGCAGAGGCAAATGAAAAGCTTAAAAGTGTTAAGTTATCCCTGCAAAAGGCAAAGAAACGAGCTCAAAATATGACTTTAACGGCTCCTATCTCTGGGCGAGTTCAGGAACTCTCTGTCAAAACTATTGGTGGTGTGGTGCGACCTGCTGATGTGATAATGAATATTGTTCCAACAGATATGTATCTTATTGGTGAAGTTGATATTCCAAATAAAGAAATTGGCTTTTTAAAATTAGGGCAGGATGTCGCTGTGAAAGTTGATAGCTTTCCGTTTACAAAATATGGTCTTTTAAAAGGACGTTTGAAAAGAATTTCTGAAGACGCTGTTTTTAAAGAGAATATTGGATTTGTTTATACGTCCGAAATAGAAATACTTGGTGCAGAAGAAGGAAGTACTATCAATAATTATTCCTTAAGTTCTGGTATGACAATTTCAGCTGAAATAAAGACAGGGAAAAGGCGAATTTTAGATTTCTTATTTTCAACCATTAAGAAATACCAGAATGACGCCTTGCGCGAACGTTAGGGAATCTTGTAAGTGAATCTATGTAAGTGCTGATCAGTGACTTTGTTGCACGGCCCCAATTCTCGGATTATTTTTCAGGTGATTTAGGTTTCTGGATATTTTAATGGCGCACAAGTTCAACGCAAATCATCGCGATAAATTTACAAAGGCTCGTTATCGGGTAAAGAACTGGGCTGAGTATAACGAAAGCTTGCGATGTCGTGGAGATATCACAATTTGGGTCAGCACTGACATTGACCGGACAGGGCCCTTTACCTTGCCTTGGGTGAAATTGGACGTATCGAACGTACGCTGTTTATGCTGGACTGGATGGAAAACCCAAAATTGCGCATGGTATGCCAGGGAGGGTTAAACAAGGGAGAAGCTCGTCATTCCCTTGCAACCGCTATTTTTGCTCATTCGCAAGGTCGGATCCACGACCTCTCTCCAGCCGCTCAACAGAAACGTGCAATGGCCCTCAACCTCGTTATAGCAGCCACCGTATACTGGAATACACAGTACATGGATAAAGCCACAAAGCATCTTCAACGCGAGAAAGTGGAATTCATGATACTAAAAGGCATAAATTCTCGCTTTGTTCCTCCTTAGGGTAATTCTACGCACAAAGCATGCGATGACGCCTATAGCGGTCGTGATTGATTTGTATTCAAGGCGTGTTGTTGGTTGGTCTATGCAAAACAGACAAATGACAGAGCTGATGCTAGGCAGGACGTGTTCGACTATATTGAAATGTTCTATAACCCAAAACGTAAACATGCTAGAAACGGAATGCTGTCACCAAACGACTTTGAACGACAGAAAAAATTGGGGATACAAAGCGTCTAGGAAACTAGGGGCTATTAATTTTTGTCTAAAATCTTGAAGTAAATATTTGAAATTATGTATGTATTAGGGGTTTTTATAATTCTATTATTTTAATGATGTTGTAGTTAGCGTTTATTTTATTGCATGTTTACTACTAGTTGAATTAATGGATTGGTAATTAAAATGACAAAACAAGTTTTTGTAGAAGCTGTTGCAGGTGTAAATGTTTCTAACGGTGTTGTGCGAATGATGATGGTTGAGCAGGATTTTAGTAATAATGTGCTTGGCCCTGATCAAAATGGTGATGTGCCTGAGCCTCGTCATTGTCAGACAGTTGTTATGCCCTTGGCTGGATTTCTTTATTCATTGTCTGTTTTTGCAAATATCATGAATGATGAGAAAATGGTTGAGACGATTAAGCAGATGCAAGCAGCAGGGCTTCTTCCTCAAGAAAAAAATGATGGCAATTCTACTGTTGAAGAGACATCAGTTAGCTCTAAAGATTCAAGTAATGAAAAAAGCAAAAAATCTGCAGCCTGATTTGAAAGTTATCAGTTGGTTATCATTAATAATAAAATGGTAACCAACTGTTAGCGGATATTTCACTCTCAAATATAAATATTATTATTGATGGTGATAACGTTTTAGTCAGAAGTCGGTTGGGCTGTAACTTAATACTTGAAGTAATAGCTCAATACTCTTGATGATCTGACCTTTCAAATTATTGATTTTTTGTGGCAGGACGAAATATCACCTCAGTCAATTTTGTTTCAAAATGGGGCTACTAACGGTGGTTTTCTTGAACTTTATGATCTCTGAGTGAATAGCTCTGCTGTTAGCTTTTCAAATAAATAAAGAGTTTATGCAAATCAAACTACTGATGAGCGAATCGTTCGCGATGTTTCTAGTTCGTCATCACACCCGCTATGAAACTGAAACAAGCGGCGTAAGTTCTACTGATAGAACCCCTTAAAAATGGGGGGATTACCACCATAATACGGTAAAGCTTGGTAATTGTAAGTGATACTGAAGTTTCTTTGAGGGCGGGTCATAACATTATTGTTTCTCATAAAACGGTTGCTTTGTAAAAAGGTAGATAGATCATGTCATTCATTCCTAAGAATGCGAGTTATTTTGGTGCGAAATCTCTTCGCAAGACTATTTATGGTGGCGAGACCTATTATGCGCTGACCGGTTTTTTGGGAGGCAATATTTCTTATGCTTCAGGCCAAGCTAGCGTTGCGGATTTTGAGTATGCCCAATTCTATTATGATTTTGGCCTTGCTTCTCTGAGCCCTTCTTTACGATCCTTCTATGAGGAGTATTTACGGGGTATTTACGCCCCCCTTGATACGCAGATTCCCGAGAATATTTTAATCGCGGGCTCTATTGGCCGCGACACAATCAGCTTGCGGGGTGATCGCTTTAGCGGTACGCGAAATTTCTCGGTATATGCGGATGGGGGCTATAATGACCGTCTCAAGCGCACCAGCAGCCTAAGCCCGATCAGTCATTCCGGCGCCAGTGACACTATCACGGTGGAGAACTTCCAGAACCTTCTTGTGGTAACGGCAGGTGGTAACGATACTGTACGTTTTACTGGGAGCCGCTGGAACAACTATAACGCCCTCGTTCAGGATATGTCGGGTCATTTGACGGTAAGCGGCGGGGTTCGGTTCATCGATATTTCCAAGACCGGGTCCGGTAATCTGACGCTTGAAAACTTTATGTCGGCTTCCACATCGCTGCATCATTTTGGCTACGGGCGCCTGGATGGCGTTATCTCTGATCTAAGCAACAGCAAGATTTCCCATATCAGCCAGAGTGGCGATACGGAGCTGACTGTCACCAATCAGTCTTGGCAGGGACTGTCACAGATCCAGCATCATAGTGAAGATAGCAGTAACTTTACACTTGATCTGCAGGGTGACGGCCAATGGAATATCACCCGTACCGGGGCCGGCCAAACACATATTGATGGAGGGTTCGCGCAGAGATCATTCACGTCTACCTACCGGGATGATGGTGCTAGCGATCTGGAGCTCCACGCGATGGGCTCGAATGTCGAGGTGACCCGGGCTCATAATCAGCATCTGGTTTCTCTTGAACTGGCCGGTGTCTACAGCGCTTTCGCCCAGAATGCAGAAATTGACCTGCCAGAGTTCGAGATCTGGGTGGACGGCGCACGCGCCTATACGGGCGAGGTTACCTGGGCTGTCCCCGCGAATGAATCCGGTTCAGTGAGCTCTTTCCCAGATCTGTATTTCCAGGAGATCAGATTCCTGTGGGAAGGCGATACCCCGCCTGGATCGGTCACCGTGAGCCATGTCGGCAACAGCGGGCAAACCCTGTCCATTCGTCATCCGCAAGTGAACGGGGCAGCATTTGTCGTGCAGCCAGAGTTTTTAACCGATATTATCCCAGGTACGACGATTTTTGATCAAATCCGTAATTTGGATGGCGGTGAAAGCTACGAGGTGAATACCCAAAGCGCCCCGCCATCGTCTTTTGAAGTCAGTGGCACCAGCGATATTAACCTGACCGGTGACGGTAATACGATCACCCTGGGTGAAGGCGATGGGGCTGGTGAGGTCTTTGTGGACGGTGATGGCAATAGCCTGATCTCCTATCAGGATTCTCGGTTGACCGTGGACGGTGATGGCAACACGATCCATGCCTATGGCGGCGCGGACCATATTATTATCCGCGGAGAGGATAATACCGTTGAGTTGGACAGTGCGGTAGGTGATCTCATCTATGATCTGGGCCGCGGTACCGTGGTTCGGGATCTAAATCCGGAGAACCCATCACCGGAAGCCGAGGACCCGCAAGCCTTCAAAACGCGGATCGAACTGCGTGTCGGAGCAGAGGGAGGGGCAGTGCGCGTAGAGCTCCTGGGCGACGGCGCACCGCTGGTGCCGTCGCGGCTGTGGGTTGAGCAGGTGGATGGCAGCTTTCAGGAAGTCGATGAGCTAGTGGTTGACTGGGGCAGTGAGGATGTGCCCAAGGAAGAGGATTATCGGCGGGTTATTCTTGAAGTGGAAGGAGACGTGGCACAGCGCTCCTTGACCTTACAGCCGCAAGCTGTTGAGACTGGCGCGGAAGAAACACCGCGGCTGCATGTAGATCAGGTGGCGGTTAATGGTGCCAAGGTCCATACTGGTTCCAGGCTATCGACCTCTGAAGCTCCCGAGGTGGGCAGCATTGCTTTCCGGGACTTGGGCATTGGCCAACATACGGAGGTGAGCAGTGGCATCACCGGTTTCCAGACCAATCAGAACCAACATCTTGCTACGGAAGTTGTTTATGACCAGGCGGTCAATCTGGTGCAGTTTGATTTTGAAGTGGATGTGCAGGCCTCGTTTGGTGACTTGCATTTGGCACGGATCGCGGATGCCAGTACGACGTTGGATCTCCACCTGGTAAGCGCCGGGGCGGAGAATGCCTACTATATTGAATTGCGTGGTGGTTTTGAGACGGTGCGGTCTTCCCAGGTGGTCACCCTTGATCAAGGACACCACCAGCATTTACAGGTGCGACTGGATGGCAACAGCGGGGCGTTGTTAGTGGCCCAGGATGGCAGCATTGACAATGTGTTGTTCCAGCAGTCGGATTATCAGCTTTTTGAGGCGTTGCAGGGGCTGTCCTTTGCCGGTCAGACGGACGTGCAGTTTGGCGTAAACAATGCCGGGGTCAATCTGTCGGCCCTGGCGGTGAGTGCCTACCGGTTAGAAGAGGACAGCAATCTATATAGCCGCACAGAGAGTTGGGACCTCGCAAATATCGACTTCCTATCCGGCCGTGTTGCCGGTAGTGGTGAAGCGTCGCTGAATTTGGTGGATAGTCGGTTCAATGCCGATCTATTAAGCACGGTGGGTCTGAACCATCTGGAAATTGCCGGAGACAGCCAGAACAGTGCACTAATACATCATGTAGAAGTGGGCATCAGTCAAACCAAGGACTTTACCTTCTTCCTGGATTTTGAGCTGGCAGAACGCAGTACTGGTGCGAACACCGTGCTCGCTTCCTTCGTGGATGCTAACGGTGATACGGCCTTCTCGGTGCATTCCACCTCAAGCCAACGGCTTGTGATTGATATAAATGGCTACCAGTTCGCTGTACCTCAAGACAGCATTGACATGGCGGATCTGGCTGATAGTCAGCGCCACCAACTGGCTGTTGTGTTTGAAGGTGCAGAGTTTTCTGCTGGCATTGGCACTAGCGCCAGTACGTCCACCGCTGCGCGTGTTTCTGTCGTACTGGATGGCGGGCTACCGGTTGAAGCGACGGCTAGTGGTCTTGGCGCCCCGCTGCCTTTTACTACGACTGCAACGGAAGGTTATGGCCGCTTGATCCTCGGCGGTCAGGAGCGGGCCGATCCTGCCCAAGCCCCAAGGGACCAGGGGGAAGACTGGCGCAGCCCCACAGGGCAAGAGAGTATTGAGTTTACCCGTGAGATCACATTCCTCAGAGGCTCGACCAATCGCGAGCTACGTTTTGACTGGAACTCAACAACCACGGCGGGTTTCTTTAGTGATGCCACCTCCGACTACTATGACCTTTCGGTCTTTATGGGAGAAAACCTTCTCGGCACGTATGGCGAAGGGCAGAGGAGCAACATATCTTATGATTTACCTGATGATGTGCTCAATGTTGAGCTACGCTTTGTGCTGCAGGGAAGGTATGGCAATGGGAGTCTGGGCTCTTTCACGGAAAGTCAACTGGATGCTGTTGCCGAGATCACAAACGTTTACACTTTGGAAGATACTTTTAGACGAAGTCTTGTTGAGGGGGTTGGCGCTGATCTATCGGTCTATGCCTATGGGTTGCACGACGGCGCGGTCTTTGATGCAGAGCAGGCAAACCAGAATTTGGGCGCTAATACGCTGATCCATAATAATCTCTCCGACTATGCCGATTTTGCAGAGCTACAAGCGGCACCGGATATTGCCTTTTGGGGTGGGGAGAACATAGACCTGAAAAATGCGACGGGGTTACGGTTTGACGGGGCCGGTGAGACGAAGTTCCTGTCGGTTTCCGGGGACACGCCCTTTGGGGATGTGACAAAGGACTTTACCCTTATCGTGGAGGCCTGCCTGGATCGGCAGCAGCATGCGGATCTTGATGTCATCTCTCTGTTTGATTACGAGAACGGTGATCTTGACGGGCTAAGGGTGTATTATAACCAAAGATCTAATAAGCTTGTCGCTGATTGGGGGGCCGATAAGGTCTTCAGTCTGGATGCGGAGCTTACAGACGGAGCAAAACACCAGATCGCGGTGCGCTACAGTGACAATAGACAGCGGGTTGACCTACTGGTGGATGGTGTTTCTTTGGCCACCAAAAACGTGGCGCAGCCTATTACTTTCACAGAAACGGCGGATGCGCGCCTGGCGTTTGCACGAGCGATTACTGACGACGGTGAAGTTCAGGGCCAGAACTTCCCTGGCAGCGCATTCGGGGATCGCAACCTCCAGAAAGGTGCCCTGCATGCATTTTCCATTTATAACAAAGCTTTAACCAGTACGTCCTTGACGCAGACCCACGGCGATGAGGAGAGCTATCTACGTGACGGAGGTCGGGACAATTCCTTTGTGGACGGCTGGGTGTTCGGGGACTATGAATTTGGCGAATTGCCGAGCCTCAATCGTAGCGCCCCCCTGATCACCTCTTCCGATTATCAGCTGGAGACCTCTGAAACCACGGATCTGGAAGCTACGGACCACGAGATTGTTATCTCCTTGAGCAACCCGGCTACGCTAGGAAGCGGGGCCAATTATCGGGTTGTGCTGATTGATCATGCGGATCAGGAACATCTGCTGGATCAAGGCGTCTATAGCCGCGCCAGCTTTGAAGGGCTGGAGGGGCCCAGCCTGACCGATGGTGCCTATGCACTGAGCTATACACATAGCGGTGTCAGCGGTATTAAAGGTATTCGTGTTGATTTTGACGGGGATGTGGAGGCCGTCGCCCCGGCTGTTATCGGACTGGAGATTGACGGGCAGAACATTGATCCGGCCAGCGGGCGGTTTGAGCAGTTTGGCACCAATGTCGCGGATGCGGGGGAGGGACTATTCTTTGAAGTGCGTCATGCTACATCCAGCGCAACCGCCAGCCTGGAAGCGGCGGCCCTGTTCGGTGCTCTGGTTGGTTCCTTTGCAGGCCTCAGCGAGGAACAGACCGAACAACTGGATGCGGTGAGCGAAGTCACCCGGCACCGGATTGTGATCGAAGTGGAGAATGTGACCCCTGGTGTGACCAACGTGCAACAATTTCTCCATTACCCGGTTCTGGATATCACCTATGCGCCGGAAATTGGAGAAAATCTGATATCGGATATTGGTACAACTACGCGTAAAACCTTAAACTGGGGCCCTGGACAACAAACCGTCACGACTTTCTATAATGGCGACTTACCGGGTGGGATCTTGATCCGTCCAAGTGGTGTTCTCCCCGCAACCGTGACTGTTAAGTCGGTCAAAGTGAATGGGCATATCGTCTTCAACGGGAGCGAGGTGGTGGGCTCCCCCATTGTTGACCCTCTAGGTAATGGCTTTAGCGTGATTTTACCACACGAAGAGATTCCGCCTGCAGAACCGAGCACAGTTAGCTTCACCGGCATTGATGGTTCGATCTCCGGGATTAAATCCTTCCTGGGGGATACTTCGACTGCCCTTCTGAACCTGCACACGCGTCTGGATGCCAGTGATTCTGGAGCCCTGTCCAATCTAGCTGCCAGCACGGACTTGGCGGAGGACCTAGGGTTCAAGGAATATCAAGATAAATATGGCAGCAGTGTACAGTTTGCCGCGGAATATGCCAATGACTGGCTCAGCTCTGCGACGGCCAATCTGCGGGTTTTGTCGGCGATCAATACGCTTGGCAATATCGCGGGAACAGGTGAGAAGTTTTTAGGGCATTTGAACTCTACATTGGGCGGTTTGTCGAACATCGGCAGCTTGTCTTCCTCCGAGCTTGCAGCCTTATTTTGGGATGGCAGCAAATCGGCCGCCGGCACGGCCTATAGTGGCTATATCAGGCCGGTGATTGATAGCACGATCAAGGGGGCTCTTCTGGGGGCCACGAGTGGGGCGACCGTGGGCTTCATTGCGGGCTCCGCGCTTGGGGCCGTTCAGGAGTTTGTCGGTAGTGGCCTGTTCAATAAATTCATTGATAGCTTCACGCCGCGCAGCCAGCCCAAGCTCAAGCTCTATATGGCCGATGGGGCCACGGCCACGCCGGGTACCTTCAAAGTACTTGTCGATGGCCTCTATCTGACGGCTGACGGTAGCCTCAGTGCAGATGCGGCACAGGGGGCCGAGATCATTGAGGCCCCGGTTATTGAGCTCGCCTTTGACGGAGCCCAGGTGGACAGGATCCAGCTTGAAGTGATTAGCGGTACGGTCGAACTGGACCGGCTTGAACTGTTGGATGGCCGGGGAGAGAGTATCACCACGGTGGGTGCCACCCAGGCCAGTAACATTGAGAGTGTGCAGAGACAGGGCGAAGCCACAGTGCTTTCTGGCACAGGCGTTACCTATAACACGGCAGAGAACCATCATGTTCAACTGGATGTTGCCGGGCGCTCACTGTGGCCACGCCTAGGACTGTTGGTCAATGCGGTACAGCTGGGCGACGGCTATCGACGTGACGGCAACAGTGGTTATCTGACAACCGGGGACAGTGGCCTGGCCGATGTCAGCGCTGCCACGGTGGTCTTCAGTTACATCTCCACCCAAACCCTTGGGGAGGGGACGGTACTTTTTGATTATCACACGCAGGCTCAACCGGGCGAGTTTGCTCTGGTTGCGGGTACCGACGGTTTGGTTCTAAAGGTGCAGGGCCAATCGGTTGACCTGGGGATTGATGCGGTTGCGCTGTTTAATGGCGTCGAACATGAGATCACCAGCAGTATCGAAATCGTTGACGGTACGGCAACAATCGTTGTTTTTGTGGATGGAGAAGAATCCTTTAATGGCACTCAAGCTGTGGAGCGGGCAACTCTGGGCGAGGGGGCATTGAATATTGGTGTGGACGGTACCTTGGACCCGGCTGGAAGCCTGGCGGGTGTGATCAGCCAACTGGCCATTGCCCCGGGGAGCGCGATCATTGGCTCTACGGCACCGACCAGCTACGAGGTAAGCTGGGTCCTGAACGATTTTGATAGCGAGACGGGCAGCCTTGATTCGGGCGGGGCGACGCTGTCCTATGTGGATGTGTTGGCAACAGATCTGGAGGCTTCGGGTTATATACAATCTTCCAATCCCGCCTTGTTCCAGCGTCAGCCGGCCTATGTGGTTCGCGCTGGCGGAGAGGTAGTCTATGAAGGTGTGATCGAAGAAGCCGATCTACTGACCGAAGCCGATGCCCTGCCGGGAGCCGGGGACTACCAGCGTATTGCCTTTGACTATACCGGTGACCTGCCGGACAACTTCACGGTTGAGCTTCTGAACGACCGCAATGATGTGGACCTTTGGGTGAATAATCTACAGGTGGATGAGCGGGTCTTTGCAACTAGCTCCTTCCAGCGTGATGCCAATGGCGAGAACCCGAGCCGCTATGTCAAAGCACCTGAAGACGTGGTGGGTGGGCACGAACAATTCACGGTTCGCCTGGGCTTCACCTATAATCAGAATGACTTCCCGCAAGAGACCCAGGCAAGCTTGCTGTCCTACGCGGTAGAGGGGCAGACTAATGAACTTTTGTTCATTAGTTTAAACGGTCAACTGGTGGTCGACCTTCAAGCACAGCGTATGTGGACCGGGTATATGCTGGAGGATCTGTTCGATGGTGCCCCGCATGATCTAACCGTCTCTCTGGATAGCGAGACCGGGTTGGTGGAGGTTTATGCCGATGGCGTGCATGTGGCCTCCAAACAGCAGGATAACTTTCGGGTGACCCCGCGCGAGGGTGGTGTGTTGCTCTTCGGTCAGGAACAAGACAGCCTAGAAGGGGGCTTCATAGCCCACCAGGCTTTCTCGGGCACCTATAATAATATCGAGGTGTTTGACGGGTTGCATACGCCGGACGAGCTGGATGCGCCGCAATATGAGGCGACCCGCCTCTTGGATCTGGAGGCTCTGGAAAGCTTCTATGAGACGGAAGGCAGTGAAACCCTGAACTATCAGGGCAGCCTGCAACTGAATGTGAGTGATGCGGCGCTCTCGCAGCGGCAGCTGGTGGTGGTGCGTGTGGGTGGGGAAGTCTCTGCCGGCGCACAGAACGGCCTGACGCTCAATGCACAAAATAATGAGGTCGGCCTGCAAGCTGATGGTAGCGACGGAGTCTTTATCTCTGAGGTGGATGTTTTGTCGGGCCTGTCGTCCTTCAGCCTGCAGGCATCCTTTGTGAGTGCCGCCGATAGCAGCGAGGCCGGATACCAAACACTTCTCTCCTACGTGAATAACCTGCCGGAAGAGTTGGCCGATACAGAGGTGTCCGCAACGGGTGAGATTATTTCTCTCGAACTGGTGCGCCAACTGGCGGTCAATGTAAACAATCTGGATGGCTCCGTTACGTTGCAGATCAATGGCCAGGCGGTGCCTTTTAGCACCCTGGGCCTGAATGATGTCCAACCCCATGCGTTGTCACTGGATTATGATGAGGCGGCCGGGGCCTTGAGTGTTACGGTTGATGGTACCCAGGTAGGCAGTACATTCGTTAACTTTGGCGATGGGGCTCTTCTGTTCGGGGATGGGGGGCGTATATATGTGGGCCAAGAGGTCCGCGAGGACGGCCAGATCGACCCGACCCATGCTTTTACCGGTGCGCTGGGACAGCTGGCGGTCTACGAGCAGGCCCCCGACAGCTTTGCCGACCCGCAAGGGTTCCAGCATTACTGGAACTTCTCCGCTTTTGACCGGGAAGACGGCAGCATACAGGGGGGCAATGGCAACAATCTAGAGTTTGCACGGCTCGGGGCAGGCGATCTTGTCCTCGGGGCGGATCAGTCCGAACTGGAAGAAAGCAGTGACCCTGCCGTTCTGGGGCAGCAGCCGCGTCTGCGGGTGTTTGCCGATGGGCAGGTGATTGGAGAGGAGGCCGTCTTCTGGGGGGCGCCTACAGGCCAGTTCAATGCCGCCGACGACTACCGCCATCTGGCCTTCGATTACGAAGGCAGGCCTCCGGAACAGGTCTGGGTTGAATATGTAAGCCCGGAAGAAGCATTGGGCGAGGGCGAACAGTTACCTGTACTGCACTTGGACTGGATCGAGGTCAACGGCCGACGTCATGAGAGCGAAGGGGAGACCTCCAGCTTTGAAGTGCTCACCACATATGTTGACGAAGCCGGCGAAACCCGGGTCGAGGTGGAGCCGCGCTATGGCCTGTCCGCCAATACCGCCGAGACACAGGGCTATTTTGTGGCTGATACCCCGGTAATTGACGGCCAGGAGAAGTTTACCCTCAAGTTGAACTTTGCCTATGATCAAAATAACTTCCCGCAAGAGACTATACCAGTGCTCTTTTCCTATGAAGCCGCTGATCAGTATAACGCTTTCACCCTGATTAATTATCAGGGCAGTCTGCAATTATTTGTACATGGGGAATTTTATGATACTGGAATCGACCCCGCACCGCTGTTTGATGGGCTGTCCCACGAACTGACGATTGCCTATGATGGCGCTGCACAGTCCGTGGTGTTCCACGTGGATGGGCAGGAGGTCTCTACTATAACAGCTCCTGATTTACCCCCGCAGTTGGTGACGGACGGGGCGTTGATTTTTGGTCAGGAACAGGACATCCTTCTTGAAGGTGGCTTTACGCCTAGTGAGGCTTTCTCTGGCGCTTACGAGCATATTGCAATCTATGAAGGTGTTGTTACACCGCAGGAGATCGCTGACGGGGAGGGTCTGGCGCTGCTGGATGTGACCCCGTTTGAGATTGATCCGGTGTCTGGCGCGCTCGGTGGTGCCCGGACCGGAGGGCTGACTTATCGCCCGGCGGCTCGTCCGGTAAGTGGTGCGATCAATGGCGAGAATACGATCTCGGTCAATGAAGGCAGCACCGACGGTCAGCATTTTGTGGCCGAGCAGGATGTGCTGGGTGGATTGGAAGAGTTTACCCTGCGCCTGCGCTTTGCTGGTCAGGCCGATGGCGCCACACAGACTTTGGTGCATTATCAAGGCCCGGAAGTGGACGGTCAGCAGAACGACTTCACGCTACGCTGGCAGGCGAACAAGTTGGTCGTGCTGTTTAAGGACCAACCGCTTGTGGAAACCCAGGCTTTCTTAGATAGCAGTTTTGCGGATGGAAATATCCATGAGGTGTTTTTAAGCTATGATACCACGGGGGCTGGCCGGGCCAATGATTTGTTCCTCTATTTGGATGGTCAGCGGCAAGAGCTGATCGGTGATCTCTACGGCGATGGCTTGTTGGCACCGGGCGGGGTGTTCACCCTGGGGGCCGGGGGCAATGGAGAGACCTTTGCCGGCCAGTGGGCCGGGGTGGATGTGTATCGTGCCAGACTGACCCCGGATGAGTTGGGCGTGGAAGGCATTCGAGAAAAGGTTGAAGTGGCCGCATGGGATTTTACGGATCTGGACAGCCAGACTGGTACTGTAACCAATGGTACGGATAACGGATTGTTGTTCCGCGACGGTGAACTGCCGTTAGCGCTAAGGGTTGATCAGGAACTGGTGATGACACTGACGCCGCTGGAGGGGGATGTGGTGTCGGTCTATCGGGTTAGCTATGGCGAGACCGTTCTAGGTGAGGGCAGCCTTGGCTTTGCCGCCGATCAGGATGGCAGGTTATTACCCCACCAGATTACTCTGCGTCTGCCGCGTGAGGTAAGCGCTGATGAGCTTTCTTTTGAGCTGGTCAATTCTGACGAAAGCGCGGGCTTTGTGATTGAGGAGCTGATACTGGACGGTACCGAGGTGGCTAATCCGATCTTCCACCCCGATGGTGCTCAAGGGGCGGAATCCGTCGCGCAGCCGGGGTATTTTGTTTTCGAGGCCGGTAACGCTATTCCCGATGTGCAAATTCAGGAAGTGAGCCTTCGCCTAGGCGGATACCGTTTTGAAGAGGTGAACCCGGAATTGGCACTTTATGCTGATGGCCGTGAACTGCGCGATGTGATCGTTGAGATTGATGGCGAACGCTATGCCTATGACGAGGCTCGTCTAGTGGTCGACTGGGCGGTTGAGCGCAGTGAGGACAGCGAGGCCACCCCGGAATACAGGGATGTGACTGTGATCTATGTGGGACCGGCACCGGACAAGATCGACGTGCAATTCCACAACCCGGGCCTGGACGGCAATGGGGTGGCACAGCGCGCCTTGTTGGTGGACAATATCGAGGTCAATGGCACTGGCTATGCGCCGGAACAGGGGCGTTATGTGTTGCCGAGCTCAGGACGGGTGCAAGGGAACTTGCCGCTGAATTTCAATATCAGTGATCCGGACGAGGCTGGGGAACAGGTGATCGAAATTGATCTGGCAACTATTGCCGGGCCTAACCCATATTTTGACATTTACGTAGATGGGAAACGATTGACCCATGCGAGGATTAACCCTGATGACCCCGATGCCAGCGGCGAGCTGGTGGAGTTGGGAGGAGAACTGCCCTGGGCCTTGGACAGCGATGGCAGAGTCACTCTGTCCTTTGATGCGGACCAGGCCCCTGATGAAGTGCATCTGGAGCTCTCCGGTAACGGCCCGGCCCGCCGTCTTGAAGTAGAAAGCTTGATGGTCAACGGCCGGGTTATCGACCAGGCCGAGGGGAATGTGGCTCTGCATGACCCCGACGGAGTGTTGAGCAACGGTGATGTCATCAGCTTCGACACATCGGGCAGTGATTTGGGGACGGAAGCCGGGGGCGGGGTCTTCGCCCGGGCGAATGCGGCCTGGCAACGGGTATCCTCCTTCAGCGATGTGGCCGCCGGATTGGAAAACATTAGCTTGGGGGCACTGCTGTCCTCCGGCTACAATTCCGGCTACAATATTGGGGCGGCTGGTCTTTCCGGGGCCGGTAGCGGCGCTCTGATCGGCGGGCTGCAGGGTGCAAGCCTTGGCGCATTCGCCAGCCTTAAGGAAGTAACCGGCATTGGCAGTAGCTTGAACCCTGCCAGCTGGTTGCTTGGCCCTGACAAGACTTTTGAGGACTTGGCGACGGAACTGGAGAATAATCCCGATGCCATCCGCGAGAACCTGGAGCAGGCGGGCATAGATCCTGAGGCGTTTGAAGATCCGCTGAAGACGGCTGGCCCAGTGGCTCTGGACCTGAACCGCGACGGCGAGTTGGACTTGATCAGCCTGTCGGAGTCTCTGAGCGGAGACACCGGCGTCCTGGCCGATGTGGATGGCGATGGAGCCGCCGAAGTCAGTGCCTGGGTCGGACCGCAGGACGGTTTGCTGGTGCAGGATCTCGGTGGCGGAGATTACCGCTATGCATTCATTGGCCCGGACAACAGTCAGAGTGACATGGCAGTGCTGCGCGATGAATACGGCAGCAGTCTCACTTCCTTCGAGGCAGATGCCACCGGCTTTGGCATCTGGCAGGACTTGAACAGTAACGCCACCGTCGACAACGGCGAGTTTGGCAGCTTTGCCGATCACGGTATTTTCGAGATTGGCCTGACCCCCACGGGTGGGGACAACACCTCCACTGAATTATCAAAAATCCTTGGCACTTCAGTTGTGGCAACCGCGGATGGCCAGAATACAACCGCCTATGATCTGGAGCTGGCCTATCTGGATCTGACTGAACAAGAACAGGCCGGGATTAACTTCTTTAAGTCCCTGCAAGCAACTCCCACGACAGCGCCTCCGTCTACGACGCCGAACACGGGGGATCCCTTTGCCGGAGCGGGCATCGTCAATATAATTGGCGAATCCGTTGGGTTGTTAGGTACAGTGGATGGCAGTGGAATCGACTTGGGGTTGTTGGGTTTCAATGTCAGGTCCTTGAATGATGACGTGAATGTTCGGTTAGATACAGGCTATGTCAATGCCATTTCGGCTGGCGGCGGGGATGATTATCTTGGGCAGATTGGCTTGGCGAACTATGCCCGGACGGGCTCCGGGAATGATGTGAATATCCAGGTAGGGGCTGGCCTCAATTTTGCGGAAAAGGAAGCCGGAGGCTCTCTGACAGCAATACAACTGGGGTCGTTGAACTCGGCTTGGACCAGAGGGGAGGATGACGCCAGCCTCTATGGGGTGGCTTTCGGACTGGCGAATACCCGTGTTAAGACGACCGAAGGGGCCTATGGCAACTTCATGGGAGGGTTGCTGAATGTGGGAGTCGATACCAAGGATGGCAAGTTCGTTAATATCTCCGGTGGGCTGGCCAACGCGGCCTTCAAACTTGGCAGCGGCACCGCAGTGAACGGTCAGCTAGGCGTTGGCAATCTGTTTGTGCGTACAGGAAGCGAAAACGATGTCACGGTGAATGTGCAAGGCGGCCAGGGAAATATTGCCTATATAGGTGGGCTTGGCCATACCACGGATGTGCAGCTGGGGGAATACAACGTCACAATACATGACCGTAGTGGTGCTGCGGCCCAAAACGACCGCTGGAATATCCATGTACAGGGTGGCAAGTTCAACAGCAATACCATTTATGGAGATGGCGGTCGCGATGTGGCTGTCATGGTCGGGCGCTATAACCTGTTTAACAAATTTGGAAATGGCGAGACCCGCGTGGGGGGGCTGGCCTCTAACTTCAATGAAGTCATCCAGGTGGGCGACGGGGACTTCACCAGCTTTCTGGTCGGCAAGAGCAATCTGTCCCTGAAGGTGGGGGGGCTGGCGTCCGAGAGCCATCAAATGATCGCTGTGGGCCGCAATAATACGCAGATCCACGCAGGCAACGGTACGACCTGGATGGGAAGTATTGGATCCAGCAATTTCAACTTCCGCGCTGGCCGGCCGGCCGATCAGGCCGAAATCCTGAACGGCCAGCGCGGCGCGGTTGCAACCGGAGACACCAATCTGATCTCCATCGGCAGCCAGAATGTGAATGTCTCCATCAATGAAGGCCGACTTATTGGCGGAAGTTTTTCTACGACATTGATCCGTGAGGGCTCTATCCTAGACCAGCCGGCATCCGTGTTGCAGGGGCTGCAGAGCGGAGTGGAAGGAGGTTGGGAGGTTGTAAAGCATCCGGTAAACACCGTGACCAGTGCCTTTGATGTAGCCCAGACGTATTTTAAAGGGTTCCTGGGGACAAGTGTTGATGGGCAAAACCCCTCATTGAGCCAGTTGTGGTTTGAAATCAACCGGAATTTTGCAACCGGAGCCTTGCTGGTGCCTACGGCCACGCAACTTTTAACACGGCTGACAGGCTTTCCAATCAATGGTTATCAGCCTAATAATTTAGATGTTCAACATTTTGAAGGATCTCGTGACCTTGAACTTGAGTCTTATAATGATGAAAAGTCTGATGAAATAAATAGTCCGGCGGGTTCTCTAACTGAAGAAAGCAATCTGTTCAGTTTCACGGATGGCTATAACCCCAATTTACCACAAGATAGTGGGTACAATTTTTTCGCACATACCCAGAGCCTAGGGAATTTGTTAGCGGGGCAGCGCGCGGGTATTGGCTCGATCTATAATCAAATCAGTTTTTCCGCGGCGCGCCAGGGTCTGGCTGACGCTCTGAAAGCGGAAGGCGCTGAATTTGACAAGGGGCTGAGATCTGTCATTGCCTCGCAACCCGATCTTGATTCGGCCCAACCGAATGGAAAATTCCAAGAGTATTTGGAGAAAATTATTTCTGGTACGGCTAAAATAAAGGGTAACCTGACCATCAAGGTTGGGGACGGCGATGTGATTTTTGGGTCGGCTGTAAACCCGGTAGATCAAATCAAAAATTTCTTTTCTGGGAAGCCTCCGGTAGATACCAGAATTCTCCCTAACAATGTGCTTGTGCAGGTGGGTAACGGTCGCAGCTATAATGCCCTGCTTGGAGATTATAACATCTTCGTTAAATACGGTCATGGTGGCGATGAAAGCGATGCCAATGAATTACACAGTATTCGCGGTCTGGATGTTGCCAGTCTTGCGGTGGGCCGTAACAACGTCCAAGTGGAAATCAATGATGCGCGGGATCCGGACAAAGTTTACGCTGGCTATGAAAACAGTGATGTGGGCAACAAACCCACCCAAACGGTTTTCGCGGCGGGGGCCTATAGTGCAGGAAATGTTCAAGTTAAAGTGGGTGACGGCACCTTTATTGCCGGCGCAGTAAACAGCCGGACAACCAAGCGATTCTTTAGCGGAGAAGACGGTGCCACCCTGTTTGGCGGAGCCCTGGAAAACGGTGCCCCCAGTTGGCGCGGTATCTTCGACCAACTGACGGCGAATACATTTACGGGTACAAGTCGCCAGGGGAGTGGGGCGCTTGGCTCTATTGGTGCCTTTTTGGGTAATCAGGCGGATTTTGCTAACAGTCTCTTCCGTTGGGAGCGACGCCCTCAAAATGGTCAGGTATTCCGGACCGAATTTGATGCTGATAGGAACGCCATCGGCGGATATGGTTATGAGTATGAAACTTATAGCAGCTATTGGGAGGATCGCCTCGACGGTCAAAACGTTGAAGGGAGCTTTTTAGCCCAGAGCGATTCTGAAGTGATTAACAGTTTTATTGACGACGAAAAATCATTTGAGCTTAACGCAGTTCCACAGAATAATAACCCGGTACCTCAACCAAGCCGATTTGATCTTCTAAAAGGGGCATTAGACTCTCAATGGCAGTCCATAAAAGGCTTGTCCTTGAGCGACTTGAAGAACGGCGTATTGAACGCTGGCAGTGCGATAAGAAACCAGCTTGGACTGGGAAGCAACAGCATCGCGCATTTTGGCAAGGGAGATGCCTATATCAATGCTGTCGGCCATAACAACCTTCTGCTGAAAGTCGGGGATGGTGATGCGGAGTTCACCGCCTTTGGTAGCAACAATCTGATTATTCGGGTCGGCGACGGGCTGTCTAGTCAAGCGCGTAACATCGACCCTGATCAGGAACTGTTTTTCAAGGACCAAGTGAACTCGTCTGAGAAAGCTCGCAGCTATTTAAAGAATCTCAAGGTTGTTATTGGTAACAAGAATATTGTGTACAACAATGGGGATTCCGATGATCTGATCGTGACTTGGGCGCCGACGCCTTATAAACTGAACCCGACCGGCGGACTTATCCCCAAGGTCAACTTTAACCCCTTCTATGTTGCTGAAGCTCCCTGGATACCACTGGTGTCGCAAATCGATACTTTCGGGATTAACCGGTATTTTGAAGGATCGGGAGGAAGCCTTTCCAGTCAGGCGCTTGGCTCATCCGGTTTGTCGCGGCTGGCCCGCACGGTGCTGGGCGTTGATAATATCGGGCTTGCAAACTCGGCCCTTACGACAAGAGGGGTTAATGCCTATGGGGGTATTCCCAACTTGCTGTACCAGGGTGTGAACAACATTCCTGTACTGGGATTATCTTATTTGAGCGCGCTGTCTAATGTTACGGCTTCTAATACGCTGACCGCGTTGGCATTTTTGTCCTATCCCGCCTTTTATCCGGTCTTACAACTGCCTGACGGTTTTGTTGCGGACAGCAATAATCCAAACCCTCCGGCCAGGGGCCTGCGCGATTATGGACGTCTTATTCGAGACAATAGTTTCACGCGTAGGGCGATATTTGAACGCTTGCAAAATACTTGGGATAACAACCCGTTTAGCAGGATTGTTGTGGACAATGCTATTTCGTCCTACTACAGCTTTGTCGCTGAATATGGCTCCCTCCCCAAACTGCTGAGCAATCTCAAAGGCAACTTTGTTGTCGGCGGGCAGGGCAATGACATCATTGTCACATTCGGGGACTTTAACCTGGTCTTTGGGGATGACTTCGACGGCATATTCGACTTTGACTTCCGAGCCTTAGTGAAATCCCGCAACGTCTTCTATTTGGATAACATCCTGCCGCATGTGAATGAGCAAACCAAAAGTGCCATATTCAATTCTGGTTTTGTTCCTATCTTCTCCCTGCCGCAACGGAATCTGCGGCAGTTGCTGGGGCGCGATGTGCATCCGGATGGATCGCCGGAAGGCACCGCCACCCTGTATGATCCTTTCGAGGGGGCAGGGGGCAAGAATGTGAACCCCTTCTTGGAGGCAGATGTTGCGATCTTCCGCCGCATTACTCCCTTCGTTGTGACGGAAACCTCCTTCCGGACATTCTATGGGGGCGGTATTTCTTCACTGGCCTTTGATGGGGTGCCTTATATAACTCGTATTATAGCTAGTTACGGGGCGTCAACGGCAACTGTATTACCATTCCTTGGTGCCGCTGCTGCGTCGTTTGTGCCATTGGCGTTGCAAATAGATGACTTGCGCAACGTTCCAGGGGTGACAGACGAAAACATCAGGGAAAGTTCTTTCTCCCGTATTGTCTCTAACCAGGTCGGCAATTCCTATTCCGTGCCGGCGGGTTTTGGTCTAGGCAGCATTACGGGAGCCAATGGACCCGCCACGCTCCTTGATCCAAGCTTCCATTTCGACCTGTTGCGAAGCGTCTCCAAGTCGGCCGTTGGCTTCCCACTTCAGGCGGTGAAGGCGCTTGACGTTATTCGCCAGATCAACCCGTTGGGCCGAGATTTTAGCCCCGCAGCTTTTGGTAAACAACTGGGGGGGCTTCTTGAAGGCAATACAGATAACGGCAACGGTGATGTTATTTTTGCCAGCGGCGTCAAAAACTGGTTGTTTGGCGGTGCTGGCAACGACATCATTGCCGCCTTGGGGGACCGGAATCGGATCTTCGGTGGTGTCAATGATGATCTGGCCATCGCCATTGGTGGCAACAATACGATTTTAACTGGCGAAGGTAGAGATTTTGCCGTTGCAATTGGCCGGGACAATATCGTCGACACCGGATCAACTGATGAGGCCGATGTTGTTATTGGTGTGGGCACCCGTTTACGTGCTTATACCCATGGCGGGGATGACATTGTGATCGGGGCCGGATATCGCTCTGATATTATCACTGGCGCGGGCGATGATATCATCATCTCTTTCGGTACCAGCGATGAGATCTGGGCTGGCAGCGGTAACGATGTGGTCATCAGTTTTGCCCTGAATAGCCTTATCGCCCTGGGGGATGGGCAGGATTATTATTACAATGCCTTTGGCAGCGGAAACTTCACCGCGGCCTTCTCTGGTGCGGACTTTATTGATCTGGGGCAGGGCAGCACCAATGCCTTCGATGCCGGTGTAGATAACGACATTATTCGTGGCCGTAAGGGAACTCGCAGCTCGGTTGCCTTTGGCGGCGACGGGGATGATTTGATCTTCCTGGGCGGGGAGAATGTGGTCTATTCCGGTGGCAATGGCAGTGATATATTTGTCATCAGCGCCGAAGTCCGGGATGTATCGATTGTCGATATCAACCTGAACGACACCCTGCTGATAGGGAATGGTCTGACTTGGCGTGACCTGGTTTTCCAGCAGGATGGGAACGATCTGGTGATCACCGTGGATCGCTGGAACCAGGCTGATCGGACCGGCCAGCGTCTTTTTGATGACGGGTTTGGTCAGACCGGCCGGGTTACTGTGGACGATTATTTTGGTGACGGTTTCTTCGCCACTGACAGCAGCGGCCAGCGCGTCGCTAAAAATGGTGCGCCGGACCTGTCGTTTGGCTATGAACCGGGCTCCGCGAACGTAAAAACCATCAACGCGGACGCGGTGCTGGCCGTGGCTGCACAGACTCAAGTCTTCTTCGATCAGGGGGTGGGTGGATTTAGCGGATTTGGTGGCCAACTTGCCGCCAGCGCAGGCGTTGAGTTCGAGAACTTTGTCCTGGATGATAATATTCTGGCAGGAGGCATTACTTCCGATGGCGAGATTGACGAAGGCCTGCGGTTGACCGGTCTGCGTGCCGGCCGGGAAGTTGTGACTCTTACCAACACACCTGATGATGTGGTCTTCCTGTTACGAGATGATGGAACTGGTGCTGAAGACCTGGTTATTCTCCAGAACAACCGGGGCCATCTTGGCGTTGTGACGATCGATGACTGGGGCAATGCCCAGACGGCCATCCAGTTTGAGAACAGCGACGGGACGCTGCGCGAACTGGATGCCGGGGCCATCCGGGAGCTCGTGGAAACGTCCATTTTCAGTGAAACTGGCAGCTTTGCCCGCACTGCCTATGGCGGCCTGGACAGCACGGTTGCAAACACGTTGCGCGCAACTTGGTATTCCGCAGTTCAGCAATCTCCTGTTACGGTAGAAAGTGACACCACGCGTTTTGTCGGGCTGGTTGGCGACTATACCGGCAGTGATGACGCCGAGGTCTTTGTTGTTCCAAACTTTGTAAGTGAAGGTGAAGTGAGCGGTCTTGTTGCTGGTGATACGATTGCCCTGCAGGCCGGTGTTGATGTGGAAAATGTCTTCCTTAGCCGGACAGGTACTGATCTGTTGATTACTATATATGATCCCAATTCAACAAGTAATGATACCGACCTCATCGAACCGGGTGAGCTTACTGTTCAAGGCTTCTTTGGCACGAACAACACCGCGCAGTTTGATCTGGTGTTCAGTTATGACGCGGGCACGGGAGAGGGGTATCGGTTGACTCCTGAGCAGATCAATACGCTTGTCACGCAGACCGACGGGATTGACATTGGCCCTGACCTGCAACCTGATTTTGCACTGGCAACCCTGTTCGATTTAGGGCAGCGTGCCACAATTGATGCCCTGTGGGAAAGCGCCAGTTCTGCTGGAGACCAGGTATTTGTCGACCGGTTTGTTACCTCTGGCGCCACGGGCAACAGCGAACAGGACTTGTATTTCAACCTGTTCGAGGAAGTGCTCACGGGCAACACCGCTGTCGCAGATGCCTATGCCGCCATCAAGGCAACGTTCCTGGCAGCGGCGGAAACCCGGCTTAATATTGAACTGCCGACCACGGACGCAGTCAATGGCCGTGCGGCCAGCTTGCTAACATTGGAAGGCCAGTTCATTGTGATCGCAGCTGATACCAAAGCGATCCTTCAATCCGAAGCCCCGGAACCGGTAGAAAGCCTGTCCAGCCTGTCAAAAGTGGATATCAACCCGCTGAACGTGCGTGATCTGCGTTTCTTCGGGACAAACCGGGACGATACTTTTGTTCTGGGCGGTGGCCAGATCGAGATTACTGGGGCGTTCCAGGTTGACGAAAACGCTGTAGGACAGAGACGGAATATCATCTGGGATGTGTCGGCCTTTGATGAGGATACGGGCGCGGATAGCTATGTAGTCACGCGCAATGTACGCAATGTGCAGATCCGTCAAGCCAAGCTGGGGGACCGTATCGTATTCGACTTGGCCGGGGCCAGCCTTTCCGACAATCTATGGTTCCAGCAAGACGGTGACGCCTTGAATATTTGGGTCCGTTACGAAACAGATACCCCCGGTATGTTTGAGGTCGGGCGCGTGCGTGTGGAAGGTGCCTTTAGTAATAACCTTCTGGAGATTGATGGGTTGAGTTTTTGGCATAGTTATGATGCGCTGAACGAGCAAGCTCAGGTAATCCCTCTCTCTGACATTAGTGCCCTGACCAACAGCATGAGTAATACTTCACTCACGAATACTGCGGCTTTGGGCGGGGTGAACAATGGGTTTGATTCCTTAAATGATCCCGATCTTGCAACTGAATGGGCATCTGCTTTGAACGGTAATCCGGAAGGCTTCCAGCTTCGCCAGGACCAGTTGACCAGCGATGATGATGTCTATTCGCCAGGCGAAGGAGAAATTGTCCGTGGTGGTGCGGGGCATGACACGATCTACCTGGAAAATGGAGTTCTGGCCGATGGGCAAAAGGGCGACGATCTCTATGTGATCGACAGTGACCTTCTGAGCGGAAACAACACTGACGTGGCTCGGATTTTGGTGGATGAGAGTGATCTGCTGGTTCTGCGAGAAGATACCATGTCCAACTTCACGTTGAATAATCTGTTGTTTGAACTCGATGACGACGGCAACCTGGACATCAGTGTCTACAACAATGGAACGAATTGTATTACAGCCGTGGCTCAGGTGGAAGATTGGTCAAACTATCGTACCGGTATTGCCTTCGACTATAACTTTGATGTGGCCGAGATCGGCGGAGATCAAGATGCCTATATCTTGTCCGGACAGGACATTCAGATCATTCTCGATGAACTGGAGCTTGTGACAAGCAATCAAACCCTTGGGCAGGCGTTTAACGCGACCACAACCACGCTGGCTACGGCTTGGGAGCTCGCTGACTTCCTGCACTGGGAAGATAGATTTAATGTTCGCTCTGGGACAAATTTGCCCTCTTTGGCAAGCATTGGCCTCTATACAGATTTTGTTGCAACGACGGCACAAGTCTTCGATGCGGGCTATATCATCCGGATTGATCAAAACACCGCAGGTGTAAGCCTAAACGCCAATGGTGCGGGCATACTGTTTGCAGACGGTCTGGATATCTCTTCTATAACCGTAAACAACACTAACCTGGAAATCTCTTTCCTTGGCGGCGGCACCACACAGAACCTGGTGCTTGAGGATTACTTCTCGAGCATTGATAATATTACGACCATTTTTGTGGAAGGCAGGATACCTAGTGGCGCGGCTCTTGTAACGCATGTGGTGCCCCTTCCGGTGCTGCAGGATGTTTTGCTCGGGAATACACAGAACCAGACCATCGAAGATTTTCTATTTGCGGAAGGTGCAGATGTTATCCTGGACGCGCAGCTGCCCGGTACTGTGAACATTGTCAATTCCACGATGTCTGATGTAAACGACAACACACGACAGTTCATCGATCTGTTTGCAAACATCCCTTCCGGTCTAATGCTTGATGACATCGGCATGGAAGACTTCTTACTGGTTCGAAACCAGGATGAGAGATTTTTCGAAAACCTTTGGTTCGAACTGGACCAGACAAGTGGTGCGCTGGAGATAAATGTTAATCTGGCAGAGCAGGTGAATACCATCACCATTAATAACTGGTTGAACCGCGATGTGGGGCTGCGTTGGGAGATCAATGAGAATGAATTTGTTGATTATGACGCCAACCTGATCACGGAACTAGCCGCAGATATGGCTGCTTACCGTAGCTCCACGATCGGCGCATCTTTCGATCCGACGCAGGTGACGGCAGCAGATGAGAGTTTTTATGATCTAAATGAAGTGATCGCAGAGGACTGGAGCGAGTTCTATTGGAACCGCAATAACTTGCTTGCCTCGAAAGATACAACCGAGCGGGCGCAGATCAGTGTGCATCTTGGAAACAGTGATCTGGCGGGCGATAACATCATCACGCGCACGCAGGCCATGGATGGGGAAGGGGCATTCTTCAGGACCGGCGCCGGCGATGACACCCTTCATGTTAATGGCATCGGTAACTTCTATTACGGTGGTGTCGGCGAAAATCCTGCGGCTCAGGATGGAACATTGACTTCCGGCAGCGATACCTTTGTGATTGACCAATCCGTGGTCAGCGCCACCATCATGGATTTTGATGCGGATGATACCTTGGTCTTCAATAATAATATTGATCAAGATCGCATATGGTTCCGGAAACTCGGTTCTAACCTTGAGATCGAGATTGACCGTGGCACCAATGGGGCGGAAGCTCGGTTGGGGACTGTGCTTGTGGCCGACTATTTTGACAGGGTGGGCGATGCAACAGAAATCCTCTGGGATTATGATGAGAGTACCGACGAAGGTACCCAGTTCACTCAGCAGAACCTGCGGAATCTGGTACAGGCCATGGCAGGCGAAAGTCACGGAGTAGCGGGGTCGGCCAACGGGTTTATCGATAGTAACGTCCAGGGTGTAGAAACCGCACAGGAAATCAGTGATGATTGGACGAGTGTTGCGAGTAACTCCCGTGTGACCCGAAATATAGGAGGTTTTTGATCGGACACCCAAGGAGGACTTTGTTGCACGGCCCCAATTCTCGGGTTATTTTTCAGGTGATTTAGGTTTCTGGATATTTTAATGGCGCACAAGTTCAACGCAAATCATCGCGATAAATTTACAAAGGCTCGTTATCGGGTAAAGAACTGGGCTGAGTATAACGAAAGCTTGCGATGTCGTGGAGATATCACAATTTGGGTCAGCACTGACATTGACCGGACAGGGCTGGCAGAGCCTCGGGCATCTGGCGGGGGGGCAACCAGTATACTCTGATACTGCCATTCAGGCCTGTCTGACACTCAGATCTCTTTTTCATCTCGGCTTACGTCAGACGCAAGGATTTGTGCGTTCGGTGATCGGATTGATGAAACTTGATCTCCCCGTGCCTGATTTTTCAACCTTATCGCGTCGGGCGCCGGGTCTGAGCCGACTGAACAGGCCCTCCCAAAGACAATTCTTGAAGCCAATTACTCTGATTGTCGACAGCACCGGGTTGAAGATTTATGGTGAGGGAGAGCGGTGCGAGATCAAGCATAAAGTACGGAGAAATCAACGGTCCTGGCGTAAGTTGCACATAGGCTTTGATCCTGACAGCAATGAGATTGTGTGTGCGCGGATCTAACCCTGGATACAGTTGGAGACCCAACAGCCTTAGCAGACCTTCTTTTAGCATACTCTGAACATCATCAACGCGAGAAAGTGGAATTCATGATACTAAAAGGCATAAATTCTCGCTTTGTTCCTCCTTAGGGTAATTCTACGCACAAAGCATGCGATGACGCCTATACATTAAACCCGTTTAGAGAGAATTTAGGATCTATAACTGATAAATCCCAAGGATTACCAATGACTTACTCTTTCCCATTATACCAATAAATTTATGCAGGCGGACCCTATACTTACCTTATTCAATCGTAATCCGCACACGACCACCCGTTGCTTGGGCCGCTTGCATAATTGTGTGAAGAGTAACGCCTGTATCTTTCTCATCCAACAAGCGGTTAACCTGATTAGGACTTGTGTGCATCCGACGAGCCATTTCAGCTTTAGAAAGGCTCTTATCTTTCATTAATCGAGCAACACCAAGAGAAAGAACCCGTTTAGCCGCAGCCTCTGTGACCTCTTCCAGTATGCCTTCATCACTAAGGAAATCATCAAATGATGATCCGAGATGTATATTTTCCATCTTATATCCCTTTCTTTTTACTAAGATATGACTTCCAACGCTTGGTTGCTAAATCGATATCCTTTTGTGGTGTCTTCTGTGTCTTCTTAATAAAGCCATGCAACAAAACCATCTCAGGGCTATCAATTCCAAAGAGAACTCGAAAGATCCGTGTTGGAAGCTTGGAACGCACTTCCCACAAACCATTCCCCATATTACGACATACAGGCAAACCGACTGGCCAACCAAACTCAACCGTTTTGATATCCTGGCCAACCACCTTCTTTTCATCAGTGGCAAGCTTTAATACTTCGTCCCGCACAGGCTCCGCCCCGCTTTCAGACTTATAAAAAAATGCTGTAAGCGTCTTATGTTTTATCTCTTGAGCCATACAAGCACCATACTAAAATAAATTCGGTCACACAAGATAAAAGAACTTATTTTAGTATGCTTTTTTTAGTTCTTATACTAAACCAGAAAAATTCTTAAGTTTTCGCGCTCGTCCTCTTCATTGAAGTCATTAATATCTCCCGCAAGAAAACCATCACGTCGATCAACAATGTATTCTTCGATTTCAGCCTGCGCCTCTTCTCTAGTGGCAAATATCATTTTATTTTCGCTGTTATCTGAACACTAAAACCAGCAGTAAGTCCAAACACCACAAAGAAAATTCATTTTAACTTCGTACATTTTTTCTACCCGCACCAAGAGATAAGATATTCATGAGTTCACCTCGGAATCAAAAACACAGATATCGTCTTCATCAAATTCTTTAAAGGAAGTCGGCTGAACTCGATTTAATCCGCATTTCGTACAAGTTCCTGAAATGACACAATCCCATTCATCCAGCCAATTATTGCCGCAATCTTCACAGTCATACGTCATCACACAAAATATTTTATTTCCCATCAGAATAACAAAATTTGTGTGCTGGAAGGGTCCTTAATATCAAAGATGCGACGCGCTCTTTTAACCGTGTCCATACCCTGAGATATAAGATTTTCAGAGAATTCAAGGTGAAACCATGACCATCCAGCCCAAATCCTTAAACCAGAACCATTCGAAGACACAGACAGTGTACAAGGTGAACCATGGCCAGAAATACCCATGTAGATTTCAAGGTAAGAAAATAATTCTTTGTCCGTTAATCCAGCTTCAAAATCCAACCTGTCCCAAGTAAGGCACCCACAAGAACCCTTAACAATCTCATCTATCATTTTCTGCGTGAAGGGCTTCTTAGCTCTTTGCGCTGAATATGCCGCAATATAAGCTATAAATTCTGGCGTTCGGCCTTCCCATAAAGGGTTTCCCTTCTTCCCGGCTTGGGCGTCTTTAATACCCAACTCCCGCGCGTTTTCCATAAGACCATCAAGATCGACAACTTCAGAAAGAACCATTAAGCCCATAATTTAAGCCCACCCAAAAGCGACGGCAGCGAAGGCAACCAAAACCGGAATTACAACAGCAACCCCTATATAGTTTAGAAAATCATGCCATTGAATTTGAACTGGCTCATGGCCTTGGCTTCCAATCTTAAAATCAATCTGACTTTTCATTTTCTTCACTTCCTTTTAGATCTTGTTTTCAACATGAAAACTTGACCCAACGGCGAGTTGCGGGAAGGGAAGGGGCAAATCAAAAACAAGGAAGGAGCGGCCCACAGCATAGCGAGGACAAGGGACGAAGTTTTTTGCTTTAGGGGAGAGAAGGCGTCATCGCATGCTTTGTGCGTAGAATTACCCT
The DNA here is from genome assembly GCA_036960845.1 of Halopseudomonas aestusnigri. Taxonomy (GTDB): domain Bacteria; phylum Pseudomonadota; class Alphaproteobacteria; order Kiloniellales; family Kiloniellaceae; genus Kiloniella. The sequence goes on from JBALWN010000013.1 coordinate 31,651, forward strand.
AAGGAGGAACAAAGCGAGAATTTATGCCTTTTAGTATCATGAATTCCACTTTCTCGCGTTGATGATGTTCAGCGGCCGGACCATGGCCCACGTACGACGGAAGCTCCATGATGTTTTTGTGAGTAATGCCTCTCCTATTGCCAAAGAGGCGTTAAAGCGGATTGGAGCCTTGTATGATATCGAACGAGAAATCCGGGGGCAAAGTCCTGAAGATCGTCAGATTGTGCGCGAAGAACGGTCAAAACCCCTGCTGGCATGCTTTAAAAAATGGCTGGAAGAGCAGAAAGCAATGTTGCCAAGGAAGTCTCCATTGGGAATTGCTATTCGCTACGCTTTAACCCGGTGGGCTGCCCTTACCCTCTACATTACTGATGGAACGGTTGAGATTGACAATAATGCTGCTGAACGTGCCATACGGATAATAGCCTTGGGTCGGAAGAACTATCAGTTTGCCGGATCTGATACCGGAGGTGAGTCTGCTGCTGCTATTTATTCTCTGATCCAAACCTGCAAGCTCAATAGTGTTAATCCAGAAGCTTACCTCGCGGATATTCTGGCAAGAATGCAAAACTATCCGGTTAATCAGATACAGGATCTCTTACCCTGGAACTGGAAGCCTGTGTATAGTAGTTAAAAATTTATCAGACTTGTATGCTTCCTATTATGGTATAAAGAGGATTTATGAATAGAGTTATCAAAGTATTTATCATCCAAATTTGTGCTGTGGTTATATCGCTTGGTCACGTATCAGCGGACGATTTTGTAAAACTGTCTTTCCCCTTGGACTGCACCCCAAATAAAAACTGTTTTGTCCAGAAATACGTTGATATGGCGCAGGGCAAAAACCAGACGGATTATCGATGTGGATCCCTTAGTAACGACGGGCACAAGGGAACAGACATTCGACTGTTAAACATAGCCTCAATGGAAAAAGGGGTCGCAGTCCTAGCCGCAGCGGACGGCAAAGTGATAGATGCCAGGGATTACATGCCAGATGTCAGTTCAATTCTTGTCTCTGATCAAGCCGTGAGGAGCCGGGGTTACGGAAATCTTGTTACCCTTCAGCACGCTGACGGTACAGTTACAGTATACGCCCATATGAAACGCGGAAGTCTGCTTGTTACCAAAGGGGAATATGTCAATAAGAGCCAGCATCTTGGCATGGTTGGTTTGTCTGGACTGACTGAATTCCCTCACCTACATTTTGAAGTAGTGAGGGGAAACAGGCGTCTCGATCCGTTCTCAGGGGGGTATCAGGAAACAGGATGCGTTTCAGATCCTGAGCCTCTGTGGACTGATGAAGTTACAGCTCAACTTACCTATCAGCAATCCAGGATCGTGCACTTTGGATTTTCCGATCAACCCCTCAGTAGACATGCAATGGAATATGGTCTGTTAGCTGAAAAAAAACTGCCTCGAAAAGCAAAAAATATAATTTTGAATGTATATGTGATCGGCATCCAGGCTGGTGATCGCTGGGTCATGCAAATTACAAAAAATGGTAAGGTAACGCCTTTTGTCAAAGCCGATGATATTTATGGCAATACAAAATTTATTGTAGAGCAATACATCGGTAAAGCAGGTAAGGGCCGTATGTGGGAGCCCGGCACCTATACCGGTGAATATAAACTTTACCGATCTGAAAATAGCTCTAATAAAAAGATCATTTTACAGGCAACAACAAGCATTGAAGTCAAATAAACCTACTATCTGAAGATGGGTCTGTCGGAGCTATCCCGTAAGCATATGGTGGGTTTGGCGAGACGCTTACCAAATACAAGACACAATTAAAAGACATATTTTCACGCATATTTCACGGCAAGATGGGACTGTCCGATAAACCACCCAGACCGTGTAAAAACGCTCAGTGTGATGGAATTGGTCAATTGAAGGCCGTAAATTTGAATATGTTATCCATCAGTGAAAATACTATTTTTAACACTCGGTCGATAAGTGTTCTGAGATCTCATATTTTTGCCGCAAAAGGAGGTGTTATTATAAGCAATAATGCTAAATCTGGAAAATTGAACGTGTTTACGCACCCTGAGTTCGTAATGCCGCCATTAAACCTTTGAAGCCAACAAGGTTTAGCGCCCTCCTGATATTATAAGCCAAGGCGGTTAGGCTGAATTCCCCACGAACATTTTCCAATCTCCGAGTTAAAAATGCTCCCTGGTTCATCCATTGTTTGATTGAGCCAAAAGGATGTTCAACGGAACATCGTCGTAGTGTCATCATCCCAGGATGTTTTTTCAATCTTTCAGCCATACGGTCAAGAACGGCTTCGTTCTCAAACCGGGAAACTTTTCGAAAAGCTGCGTTTGTACATTGAGAACGTAAGGGACAAATCTTACAAGCTGCACGATTACAGTATGTGAACGTTGTATTCTCTCGTAGCTTACCCACATAGCGCGTGGATAAGCTTTTACCTGCCGGGCAGATATAACAGTCCTCTTTCTCATTAAATCGGAATTCGTCTTTTGAAAAATAGCCTGCTGCCACGGCTGAGCCACGTAGTGGTTTGGATACATAGGTTACAAGGTTTTCTTCTTCACAAGCTTCAATATCCTCTATTTTGTAGTACCCCCTGTCGGCAACGACTTCAATTTTATCTACTCCAAGAATAGAGCGAGCGGGGCCCGCCGTCTTGGCCAATAAACCTAGGTCAGAACCCTGATTACATACCTCTTGCTCAACAATCAGGTTGTGTTTGCAATCCACGGCGATCTGCACGTTATAGCTAACACGATGTTTAGTACTCCCTCCCATCATGAGGCGGCTATCTGGATCAATTAGAGAAACTTGGCCTTCGTCAGTTCTATCTAATTCTTCAAGGAGTGCCTTATGGCGATTTTGTTTGATTTGAATTTTATTGATCTTTTCAGCAAGGTTCTGATCATTCTCGGAACGAGTTCTATCAACATCGCCTGTATCACCCTCATCCAAACACTTCAGGTAAGTATCAAGTCGTTCGTCCGCTTCTTTGATCATTTTGGTTAAGGATCGACGTGTGAAATTATTATCTTTACTGTTAACGGCCTTGATCTTTGTACCATCGACCGCCAGTAATTTTCGTCCGAAAAGATCAAGTTGGCGACACAAAAGGACAAACTCTCGAAACACTTTTTTAAAACAGGAGCGGTTATCGCGACGAAAGTCAGCAATTGTCTTGAAATCAGGTTTTAAGTGTCGCAATAACCATATGAGCTCGATGTTACGATGAGTTTCAACTTCAAGTTTCCGGCTGGAGCGTATTCGGTTCAGATATCCATAGATATAGAGTTTCAATAGATCGGCAGGATCATAACCAGGACGGCCAGTAGATTTTGATTGTACTCGTGTAAAGCCTGCTTCTTTTAAATCCAAGCCATCTACAAAAGCATCAATGAACCGAACCGTATTGTCTGGGCCAACATAGTCATCAACCCTTTCCGGTAACAAGAGCAACTGGGTGCGAGAAGTTCCTGATATATGTGTCATGCTCTAATGTATCACGTGGCTCTAAACTCTTGAATCCCCTAACTGCAGATTTACTCAACTTTTATTGGACTAAAAGGCGCGCTGATGGAGTGGATGCTTTATTAGTCTAATGAGCTCTGTTTCCTACCTCTCCGTTTGCGCTCTGGGACCTGGCGGTTCTTATGGGGGTATCCGTTCAGAGACGACAAAACACCCCTTGCTATGTTGAAGGGGTGTTTTGATGCTTAGGGCATTGAGCTTCATATGAACGATGGCCAAAAAGAACATACGAAGCATTAAAACACTACTATCCCGATATTAATAAATTACTAATCAGGTTTCAAACTTAATGCCTCTATGCCTCAAGTAACTATAGAGCGTGGCTTTACTTATCCCCAGATTTTCAGCGATACTAATAACCGATAATTCACCTTCTTTGTAGAGTGTTTCAGCGGCAATCGCTTTTAGTTTAGCCTCTTCAGATAATCCTTTTGGACGACCTCCTGTACGGCCACGTGCACGTGCTGCTTTTAGGCCAGCTTGAGTACGCTCACTAATGAGATCGCGTTCGAATTCTGCCAATGAGGCAAATATATTGAAAACAAGTCTCCCCTGTGGGCTGGTTGTATCAATTGGATCGTTCAAACTCTTAATACCAACACCCTCAACCACTAACTCATTTACGAGCAAAACGAGGTGTTTTAAAGACCGTCCAAGTCGATCCAGTTTCCAGATGACAATAACATCATCCGCACGGACCAGGGATAAAAGCTTATCAAGCTCTTTTCTTTCCGTTTTGGTCCCACTGACAATTTCAGAGAATATTTTCTCACAGCCAGCTTTTTTTAATGCATCAATCTGTAAATCAAGATTTTGATCATTGGTGGAAATGCGTGCGTAGCCAAATTTCATGATTTAGTTTACGAAACTCATATGAACTGAAGAAAAATGAACATTGTTTATCTAAACCAGTTTTTTATACATATATTCATTCATATTGGCAACTGTTACGGCATGACTAGATAAGTTCAGAATAACGGTCGTTAATCTGAACTTATTCAGTCATTTTCTTAGTGGGATTTGTGTTTGAATATTGAGCGACTCAGCGTATGCAAAAAGTGATGGAACACCACCAGTATTGAGGAAAACGACATTGTCAGATCTGGACCATCGGCCAGCTTTGACCAGACTAATCAAACCTGCTAACCCTTTCGCGGAATAGACTGGATCAAGCGTCATCGCTTCAAGCCGACCAGCGAGTTGAAGTGCGCTCAGTGTCTCAGCATGTGGGACTCCATAAGCTGGACCTGCATGACCAGAAATCACCTCGATATTGCCAGAACTGAAAGGAAGACAGAGTAGGTCTGCGCCACCTTGGGCATAGCGAATGACGTCTGCTTTGACTCTTTCTGGTTCCGCGTCGATATCAATGCCGATAATGTTACACTCGGGCAATACCGTTTGAGCCCCGATGGCAAGTCCCGCTTGTGTCGCTCCACTACCCGTACAATGAACGACTGATGTTGGCTCAAACCCCAATCGCACTGATTGCTCGGCAATTTCAACAATTGCGCTCGCATACCCAACGGCTCCAAGCTCATCAGAAACGCCATAGGGTACAACGAATGGGTTCCTGCCCTTCTCTTGAAGATCGTTGGCCAGTTTATTTACCGGGCCATTTCGGTCCCCTGACCACGGTCTGTCATGTAATATTGCACCGTAAAGAAGGTTCAAGAAGGCGTTGCCAGATGTCTCATACTGTGAAGTGGGAGGTGTGACTCGCCCATGATAGACGGCGAGGTGACAATCCAATCCCAGTATCGCTGCAGCCGCTGCTACTTGTCTTTGGCTGTTGGATTGGACAACACCGCCCGAAACCAAGGTATCGGCGCCTAGTTTAATGGCTCGGTGCAAGACGCGATCCAGCTTCCGCAACTTGTTTCCCCCCATACCCTGACCGGTCATGTCTTCCCGCTTTTCCCAAATCATTGGTCCGCCCAAATAGCGTGACAAGTTATTCAGTGGTGTAAGCGGTGTTGGGAGCGTACAAAGGCCAACCGTTGGAAATTTGGATAGGCGCTCAGAGAGAATGGATACACTCATTTTAGCAATTCTTTCAGTAAGTTGTCAGTCGCGCGAACGAGGAGAGAGGCGTCGACACCCGCCGCGATAAATCTATATCCCCATTTGGCATATCGACGCGCTACGAGCTCGTCTGGAGCTAAAATCCCCGCGGGTTTTCCTAACTGGTTGAGTTGTTCAGCGCAGTTGCGGATCATACCTTGTACCTCTGGATGATCTGCACGACCAGGGTAGCCCATAGAAGCTGAGAGGTCTGATGGCCCAATAAATACGCCATCGAGTCCGTCCACCGCCGCAATTTCTGCAATGTTCTCAACCGCCTCGGGGGTCTCAATCTGACCTATGAGGCAAATGTTTTCGCTCGCCTGTTCGATGTAATTTCGATTTCGGCCGTAGCTACTCGCACGGGTTGCACCAGCTAAGCCGCGTTTTCCGTTCGGTGGGTAGCGTGTGGCTTGAACCGCTTTTTGCGCTTCGTCTGCGTTTTCAACAAAAGGGATGAATAGATTTTGAACCCCAAGATCCAGAACCCTTTTAATGAGGACTTCGTCGTTCCATGAGATTCTAACTGCAAGTGCGGAAGGAGACCTGTCAGCTGCCCTTAGAAGGGACACCAGATCAGCAAGCTCGATCGGTGCGTGTTCGGAATCGAACAATAACCAATCAAAGCCAGCACCTCCGATTAGTTCCGCGACATTAGGGGAACTCAAAGTGCTCCAAAGGCCATAGAGTGTTTGGTCCAGTTGCAGTCTGGATTTGAAATTAGTCATGAGAAATTCACCGATACCAAACCCAACGGCCCAAAGTCAGCAGTGATAGTGTCACCAGCATTTACCCAAACCGGTCGAGTGAACGACCCCGAAAGGATTAGATGCCCTGGCTCCATAGACCGTCCAGTCTCAGAAAGCTTGTTTGCCAACCAGGCTACAGACGCGGCAGGGTGGGTAAGCACACCCATCGCCAGCCCAGTTTCCTCTATTTCCTGATTGCGGATTAACGCAGCACCGACACGGGCGAGATCTACATCGTTCGGTTTGCAGGGGCGGCCGCCCAGAATTAACCCGGCCCCTGCGCCATTGTCGGAAACGGTGTCAAAGATTTTTCGTGGCTCTTCCACACGGGCATCTATGATTTCAATTGAAGGTACAACATACTCAGTTGCCCTCAGAATATCGACCATCGTCAGTCCTGGTCCTTGCAAAGGTGCCTTCAAAACAAAAGTCAACTCAGGTTCGACCCTTGGTACGCAAAAGTTGGAATGTGCGACCCTGCCGCCGTTCGGTATTAACATGCTATCGAAGACATGCCCATAATCGGGTTCGTCAATCTTTGAAGCGACTTGCATAGCCTTTGATGTGAGACCAACTTTATGTCCGATCAAACGCTGTCCTTGGGAAAGCTTCTTTTCCACGACGAGGGCAGAAATTGCATAGGCGTCATCAAGCGTCACATTTGGCCATCTTTCAGAAATTCGTTGAGTTGGCTTGGCCTCAGCCTCGGCTTTTAGCAATGCGTTAGCTGCAAGTTCATATTCTTCGGTGTTCATCTATCGTTTTCCTTGATTATCGGTAAATAATGTTTTATCGATAAAATACATATTTAATGATAAAAGAAAAGGGCAAAAGATGAGTACGACAGACGCACAACGAGCTTACAATTTTCTTCAAAGCGATATTGTTGCGGGTGAGTTAGCGCCAGGGATGAAGCTGAAGATCATCGATCTTCGGCATCGCTACGACATTGGAGCTGCACCATTACGCGAAGCTTTGTCCCGACTTTCCGGAGAGCGATTGGTTGCAATTCATGAAAATCGCGGGTTCCAAGTCCATGAAATGTCAGTAGCGGACGCCTTGGACATCAGTCGCGTTCGGTTACACCTTGAACTAGAGTGCCTCAAGGAAGCTGTTCAGAAAGGTGATGATGAATGGGAAGGACGTGTGGTTGCAGCTTATCACAGGTTGAGCCGGGCGGAGGCTCTCTCGACAACAGAATCAACACGTGGCCTGCAGATTGAAAGCCGTAACGCAGACTTTCACGCCGCCTTGGTGTCCGCGTGTGAGTCTCCGTGGCTCCTCAATTTGCGTCTACAAGTTTTTGCATGTCACGAACGTTATCGAAATCTTTCTCGAAGCCTATCAGACCCAGCGCGTGACACCAGTGCAGAACACGCTGCGATCTTTGAAGCGGCTATGAAACACGATCAAGCCCTTCTTTTGATGCTATCACGGGAACATGTAGAGCGTACAACGCGAAAGGCAGTTCAGTTCATTACGCAAAGCCAGTAAAGAATATTGATGTTAGAGTTACGAGGCTCTGGCGGTATAACTAACTCCGCGATTTTATAATCTGTAGGATATCCCATCGCACGCTTTTTCAATCGCATGGTGGTTTTTACGGCTTTGTTGCAAAAAATCTACTCAGAGTTATTCTTCAATAGATTTTCATTTTCTTAGGGGGATTTCTGGATGTCTGAGTTCAAGTGGCGTCACTATCATGGCACGGTCATCCTTCAATGTGTCCGTTGGTACTGCAAATATGGTATCAGCTATAGAGATCTCTCTCAGGCCATTCCATGGCCCTGACGAGCAAGGCTTGAAGAAATGATGATCGAGCGGGGAGTTGGGGTGGATCATTCGACACTTTATCGTTGGTTTCAGCACTATGCTCCAGAATTAGAAAAGAACCTCCAGTGGTACAAGAGAAGCCGTTCTTATTCCTGGCGCGTGGATGAGACCTATATAAAGGTTAAAGGGAAGTGGAA
>JBALWN010000014.1:0-30438 GCA_036960845.1 Halopseudomonas aestusnigri
GTTATAGGCCCCACATCAACACCTGTCAAAGACCTTTGTTAAAAAAATACACATTTTTGTAATATTTCTAAAACAATACACCAAACATACCTATTATTACTCAAATGAACTCGATTTTAGACCGAATCATAACCCTCAGGATTCAGCAAACACTCAAAAACATCAGATTCAAAGCGAACCACTACAAAACTACCCAGAATCACCCTCAAAAATGAAAAAAGATTCGGGAAATATTCAAAAAATTTGCTGAAAATACTAAAAACAAGGAAATAACCTGACTAGCTATCCGACAAAGCTCCTCAATCGTAGAGACGACCGAATTTATAAACCTGTGCGACCCCTGGCTTTATAGTGCAAGTGCACGAAAGGGATTAGGATATCAATTCTCCCACACCACACTCTAAATCACATAGGGCACGATGTCGTGGCCTTAAGCGCTCCCCACGCAATAACGTAAAGCAAACAACAACACTTCTTGAAGTGTTGTTTACGAGGATAAGCAACCAACCCAAGGCTAGAGGACAATTGTAAAGAAGTTATCAGTGTTTAAAGCTCAGCAACAGCATCAAGACCACCTGTTATTGTTGTGATTTTGCCTCTGGCGGTTTTCCGTAATGAGCCATGTAGTTATCGTTCGATACTTTAGGGGTTAACCCAAACAATCTTTGGACCTCAGCCATTTCAATTACCCCGCCGGGATTAAAGGCTACTTTTCCATCACCCGGCATTTTCATCGCTTCGAAATTAAAGTTTGCTCGATGATTTTCACGCACCAATTGGCGCATGTCATTAAGAACCAGCTCTCTGGAGTTTTTAAATCTCTGCCATATATCCATTTGATCAACGCTCGGCTGATTGATCAATTCCTGAACACCCCGGGCATTATCATAGCGTTCACGTGCTGAGTTCCCGCGCATGGCGACAATACCACCGGGATCAAGGACGGCTATTCTCCAGCGATCAGTTCCAGGTAGCTTCTCAAATGAATAGTTGTCTGGTTTTACATCCAACCAAGCAAGGCCTCTACGGTTAAGCTCTCGAACCGCTTGATCCAGAGCCAAGGATTGTCCTTTTGACATTTGGCCTCCTTGCTTTTCGATCATTTGTTGGGCTGTACCCTCTTTTACCTTTTCATTTATCTCAATGGACTGAGCACGCCGAACTTCAAAGTATCTTGTTGCTGTCTTAGTGACATCAAAACGGGCAAACCGTTCTACGATACGAATGAACCGAGTATCGACAAGTTTTTCGAGTGCAAAGCGACCAAATTCATCAAGAACACGTGCATCCCACGATTCAGCAACGGTTACCCGCACCACTCTCTTGGCATTCCCGCCTTGTTCATAGACATAACTTGTGGAACCGCTTCCCAAGAACTTGCCAAGCGGTAAGAAGTGCTCTGCGCCACTTGGATCGGTAAAATTAAACTCTTTTTGAGCTTTTGCCGTTAAATCAGGACGACTAACATCGACCTTAATGCTTCCTCCCCCGGATCCTCCGGAACCTGGAGCTTCTGGTATAGCGACCTCTGCAGCCTTAGCTTTTCCAGTCGCAGGTTTGGTCGCAATATCTGGGTCGACATTATCGTTCGCAATTTCAATCGGTTTGCCAGAGCTCTTTACTTCTTTTGCTTTGGCTTCACGTAGGCCGGAAGCTTGATTATAAAGAGCCGCAGTTAGAATATTGGCCGCTTTTTGCACGTCTGAAAGATACTGTAACCCAGCCTCAGTTTCTATGGCCTCTCTTTCAGCATCGTTAAGTTTCCGGTTAAGTTCTTTTTCTCTAGCCTCGATCAAATCCTTAGCAAGAATTTCACGAACCTTTGTCAAATTAGAGCGGTTATCATTAAGCTCTACGGTCTCTCGGATAATTTTCTCTAAAGAACCCAAACGTAGCCCTGCAATTTGAGCAGCATCCAAGGCCCGAATGAAGTACTTAGCTCCTTTAGAGGCCAGCTTCGAAGGATCGCCAGCATGCGTTATCTCATGCAACATGTGAGCAATTTGCTCAAAATATGATTGCCTTCCTTGTTCAGGGGTAAGATCTATTTTGAGTTTTGGTGCAGTATCTGAAAGGAGACTTTCTGCTGTAATAGACCGCCCAGCGGCCTGAATGGTAAAGACAACATGCTCAATCGCAGCCTGGGTATAATAGGCCTCTTGCGCAAAATAGAGCGCTTTAGACTGTGCGTTTCGTAATTTTTGACGCAGGGTTTCTTTTTCAGAACCTTTTGCATTATCAAATGCTTCACGTAACTCTAAAATATCTTTTAAAGCACTTTCATATAGCCGATTTTCAGCAGTAATTTGTAAATCGACTTCTTTTATTGGGTTTTCCTTATCATTACGAAGTCGTTCTTTCTGTGCTTCAATCGCCTTTTTATATTCTGCGTTATATTTCTCGGCGAGACTTAAGGATTCAAGAACTTCTGCGCGTTTACTCTCCGTAGTATTTTCAAGTATCCATTTTTTGTGAATATCCCACGCTTCTTTTGGTAAGGCTTTACGGGCTGATAAATGCGCGAAGGCATCTTGGAAGATAGCATCTCCCTTACCAGCCTTGATCAAACTTTGGATCGTTTCAGTATATGCGTTGGTATCTAGGACCAAACCGGTTTCCCTGCCACCAATTTCACTCGCCATTTTCCACCGACTTGTAAAGCGAGCGTTAAACAAGATGACACCAAGGGCAGCTTTTGGACCGACAAAACTAATATCGTAATCACTGGTCAGGTTTTCTGATCCAAAGGCCTGAACTTCACCGCCGATTTCCTGAATAATCTCGTTTGCAAGGTTATCAACAATTTGCCTGCGGAGATTAACAAGTTTACGCATATCTTGTGGGGATAGATTACCGTTCTCGTAATCTTTTCTGGCCGCGTCCCAGTCCCCTTTATAAGTTTCCATCAGAATTTTAGTCGGTTTATCGACAAAGAGGAGCCAATCAACATACTCAATATGTCGAATTTGAGCATCTCGAAGTTGGGAGACCTTTGTTATTGGCCCTGTGCCTTCGACAGGAGATTTACCTATACTCTCTAACCACTTATTAATTCGAACTTCATTTAGGCGTTGTAGAGGCGACTTCTTCTTACTTTCCAGCGCCTTACCTGTTCCTTTCAACATGATTATGGTTAATAGATTACCCAGGTAATCATCTTGAGTAATTTGATTACCTTCAAGCATCGCGTTTAATTGGGTCAGCATCGCAGCTTCTCCAAAAATCACGCTTCCTTTCAATATGCTGGCCATTCGCGTTAAGCCAACACGGCTTGTCGTTTTAACCAAGCCTTCTGCGCCAGCACCAAATCCTTTTAGAGCGCCTATTATCAATAAATTATGGGCATATTCCTTGAGGAGAGTTTCACTTGACCAGTATCCATCCTTCATAAGAAGAGCCGGATCTAAAGCGACCTGGGCCGTCCGGTTCAAAAGGGTAAAGGCACCCGCTTCAAGGGCAAGGCCTGCACCATAAGCCAAAGCCTTGCCTCCCAGAGACCTTACTGCTCCATAGGCGAGTACTTCTGCAGTAGCCCAGCGACCAAATTTACCTGCAATACCGCCAGGAACAGCAATTGTGGCAAAGAGCTCACCAGCTTGTTTTGCGTTAATAAACCTGTCAATCGTCCCCGCAACACCCGTTTGCGTTTTCGCTGCAAACTCACTGCCGACCTTTGTGGGATCAAGGACAATTTGTTCTGGAATTACATAAACACCATTTTTTAAGAAACCATGAGTTAGAAGAACCTCTTGGTCAATTTTACTCAGTTGTTCTGGGAGATTATATCCAGCCCGAATAAGGGCAATGTTCAGCTTTTGGCTCTCAGCAATCACTTCTTCAAGCTCTGCCTGGGTATCTTTCATACCACCTAATAAATTCGCAGCCCTAGCAGGCCCGGCATTGTACCACTCGATATGCAGATAACTGACAAAGCTATTGAGTTCACCGGCAAGTGAGGCTTCTCTGAGCGGGATCATGGCACGGAAAAGCCGTTGAGCATCCTCATCAATTAATGCCGATTGATACTCTTCTATCAGCAACCGTTGCTGGTTCATAACAATCCGGCCTTCAAGCTCCTGTGCCGCCCCTTTCATTAAGCGACCTGTTTGAGCCATTTTTTCAAACATCTCTAGAAATGCATTGGATGTTCCAACCAATTTTCGAAGATATTTTGCTTCTGCATTGATAAGTGTTTCATATAGGGCTCCGCGTTCTTTTCGGCCCCGGGTCCGATCTTCATTGATAAGCTCAGCACGCCGTTGATCCAGATATTTTAACTCTGCATCATCCATCGCCAGTGTCAGCCAGTGATTTCTATATTTTTTCTCATCTTTATTATAATCGCGATCTTCTGGTGTGTTCTTATGGTTGGCCAAAGTTTTCTCTCTCAAGCCACGCCCAACAGTAAAGTCTCTTGTGTGTTTACGTTCCTCCCAAATTTTGTCAGCTGATTTCCCATTTGCATAAACACCGGCAACTTTGCGCTGAATAGTGGTGACTTCCCATTCTCTATGATTTTTCGGTAAAAATGTTCCGTAGTTCATGCCCCACATCTGAAAATCAGGAGGTGAATAGTTCTCAGCATTTTCAATAAAATAATCTTTTATTCCATCACGAATGGAGCGCAGGTTACTCAATCGAGACAATTGTTCCGCTAGGTTTATCTTTGTGTTTTCATTATCTCGGAGAACGGTTCCCAATCCATCAAAAGCTTTTAGTATTTGAGCTTTCTTTTTATCAACTTCTTTGGTCGCGACTTCGATTAGCTCAGACATTTTTCGCTGCCGGGTTTTGGGATCTTCCGAGAGAAGATCTAACCTTATTTTCAGTTGGGCAAGGGAGCGTAATTCAAGTTGAATTTGTTGACGGCTTCTTTGGTGTGTACTTTTCTGCTTTTTGGCTCGTGCAGATTTAGCCGCGACATTGATGCGTTCTTTAAAGTAACCTTCAAGTTTTTTACTTATACCAGCGCCATTCTTCTTCAAGAATTCGGCAAAGGTTTCACGGTGAGCTTCGGTAAGCCGAGGATCCAAAGACCGCATCCGTATACCATCCAATAACCGAACAGCCTGAATAAACCCACGCCCGATCTCTTTTGGTCCGCTCTCATTCAATAATTTTTCAAGCTGCTTTTGCAAAGCAGCACCAGCAATATCATACCGGCCAGCACTCACTGCAAGTTTCGCAATAGACCCGAGTTCATCAGATGAAGTCTCCGCTTTTCCGACGGCTTGTTCCCAAGCCTCTGCTTTACTGAGCTCTATACTCAATCGTTTACTGGAGGCAATCAAAGCTGCTTTGTATTTTTCGTCAAGACCTGGGGTAGATAAGACCCGTTTTTCAAACTCCCCGAGTTTTTTCTTCAACTCGGAACTGTCTTGTGTGGTTCCTAATCCACTTGCCATTATAGAAATTTCAGCAAATTCAAGTTGAACGCTTAAACGCTGTTTCGTGGCTTCGTCTATATCTTCCGCACTTTTAAGTACTTTGATAAGAGCCAGAGCATTGGCATGTTGCCCCCGTTCAATAAACCCATTTAAAACGATCCCTGAAACCACTGGCCCAATTTCCACAGGAATATTTCCCAGCAGAGATTTAATAACCTCTGGGGTCGCTTCTTTACCTGTCTTTGCTAAAGAAACCCGTACTTGAAGAGCAAGCAATGATGGATCATTCGGTTTTCGGATAAGAGCACGATTGAGAACATCACTCGCTTGTGTGAAATTTCCCTCCCTCAAAAGCCTTTCGGACCAATGTAGCGAGATCCCCGCAAATATCTTTGGATCCTTTGCCGATTTGAGAAACTCTTTAAGAGCTCCTTCGCGCAATTTCCTTAAGTCTGATAACTTCCCTAGCTTTTCTCGCTCACTAGCATTGAGAAAACCATAACGTTGCTCGATCTGGGTTATAATATCTATCAACGCCAGAGATCTACTCTGTTCGATAGACAGATCTTTGGTCTCAAGTTCTTTCAAGATCGACATGGCCTCGGCCAAAGCGCCTGTATTCACTAAGTTACGAACTTGTTCCAAACGGGAAATGGCATATTTTTTCCTGAGTTCTTCTTGTGTTTTACTCTTTCCTGTTGAAAATTTTCGTCCATAAACAGCAGCACGCATTTCATTTACTTTGATCAATTGCTTGGTCAGTTCAGAGGTTATGCGCGTTTTTTCATTCCCCTTGGGCATCGTCTTTTGAATTTGTGCCAACAAACGTCGAGTATTTAAATTCACACTCTCTAAAGCCGCCATCAATTCACCTTGTTTGCTTTGCTTCATCCCCTTCTCAACTCTTTCAAGTTGACGTTGGAGTTGTGAAATAAGCGGAGCAAGCTCTTTAGGATCAGTCCCAGGTAAACTCGCTAAATCAACCAGAGAAGATACAGCGGTTAATAACTCTAAGGGTGATGCGCCTGGGGTTTTAAGCTTTTCGTGATGTTGGGCCTCAAGTTTAGATTTGAGTTGATCATAGGAGGTTTTTAAATATGCCGTCTCCTGATCGTTGGTGCCTTTTTTTCGAGTGGCAAGAATTTCAGCAAGGAATTTTAAGCGAGGTTTTTCACTAACGTTGTTCGGCTCATTATTTTCACCGGAAGCTAGTTCTCTGTTTATCCGTCTAAAAAGAGCATCCAAAAGAACGGCACCATCAGGTTTAAGCCCATTATCCACCAATTCATCCAAGGATTCATCAATGAGTTGTTCCGCTATATCCGCACCGAACCTTTGCGTCATATCAGAGAGCACGCCTGGCAAAATACCTAACACGGGGTCTTCTTTGGAAAAGGCAGGAAGAATGTCCTTGTTTATCCATAAAACAAGCTCACTCACGGTCTCCAGTTCAGAGCGTTTTTTATCCATCCTTTCACCGACGGTATAACTTGCTTTTGTCGCTTTAAGACGGGTCTTTTCTGCTTCCAAAGCTGTCTTTTGCGCCTCGAAAATTTGGGCAAGATTGTTTTGGCCTATTGCCCGATAATGTGAGGCCGCCGTATCAAAGGATTTAATATTCTTATCTATTGCCAATTCAGTCGCTTTGACGCTATTTTTTTCTTTAGGCTTATTCGCTTGGGTTCGTAATTTTTCCCGCTCAGCATCAAGCTGCTTTTCAAGACTATCCCGCCCCTCAAACATAGCCTCTCGTTGATCATCCAATGTTTTAGTTAAGCCAGGAACGTTACTTTTCTCTGTGGCCAGCATTGTCTCTTCAACAGTCTCAATTGACTTGTTGAGACTTGCGATTGCTTTACTTAACTCTTTTGTTTTCTCGTTGATCAGAGCTGTTTTGGGAACAGTTATAATTGGCGTTGAACTTTTAACGGGTACCGGGCTTTCCCCTCTTCCCAATAATCTGTCTATTGAGTTTAGTCCTCGGTCGTTTGTTTTCGCTTTTTCTTTCTCGACAGATCGTTGCCGTTCCAAAGCTTTTGCGACTTGCGATCGGCTTGCCTCTAACGCCTGTCTCTGAGCCTTATACCCATGTGACAGTGATTGATTACCACTATTGACCATGGCCTCTTCCACAGCAGTAACAGCAGAAATATTTAAATCCAAACTAGATAATGTACTTTTCAACTGTTCGGTTTCTTTTGATTCAGTTTTGGTGCGCGTTAGGACATGAGCAATTTGTTTTTGAGTTTTTCGCGTTTCTTGGTCCAGTCGCGTTTCAAGCGCGGCTCTTGAGCTAAAGAGTGTTTCTCTTTGAATATTAAGGCCGACTTCAAGTCCGGTAATTTTGTGTGCTCTCGCGGCAATCATCGTTGCTTCAACGGCTTCAATATTGTCATCAATGCCAGCAATACCTGCCTCTAGCGCAATAACCTCTTTGCTTTTCTTCTGTTCAATCGGCTCAGCAAGTCGTTTCACGATTTGATTTGACCCGGAAACCAGTTCTTCGGCAGAGGCCCCTTTGCCTTTATTAATTGCAAACTCTGTTAATGCAGCCCCACTGATGCCTCCCATTCTTGAGGCGATCTGTTCCAGTGCTTTTTTGTCCTTATCCAAAACCTTTTGGATCGTACTTTTTTTCGATTTTCCCGGTTCCTCAGGTAAATCAGCCAAACTGACTTTTTTATTTGTTGCATCCGCTACTTTCTGGCGGTTTTCCTCTATACCCTTAAAGGTACTTACAACCTGATCACGTGCAGTATTCCAGGTTATCGCCCCCCCTCTGGTCATGGGTGTGGGAACAAACTTTCCTTCCTGCATTTTACCGCTGACACCAAGTGCATCAAGTTTTTTAACAACCCCGCTCTGTTTTGCTTTGATCTGATCTCGTTTAAAGGCAAGCACTTCTGTGTGTTGGGCTTGTTGGGCGGTAAGGCCGCTCTGAGATTTAAAGACGGATAGCTTTCGGGTTACAGTATCCAACTCACTGCCTAATTTAGCGAGTTGTACTTGTTGATCAGCAACCGCAGCCACATTATTACCAAATATTTTACGATCAACTTTACCATCTGACCCTAGAGGTAACCCGTTCGCTATTTCTGTGTTTAGCAATCCAACCTGACGGCTAAATATATCAATTTCGACAACGGGTAGAAGGCCGCGCATTTCCAACCGGATTTCTCCGGCTTGTTCTTGCAATCCAGAAAGTCGCTCGCCGACACTATTTCTTTCATTAACCGCCTCATCGAATTTCTCACGTAATTGATCATTTGGTAAATCTTGATTCTGAGGATTTTCTTTAAAGTATGCTTTTTTAAAACTTTTAAAATCTTTCGTTTTCCCATCAAGCTTATGGAAATACCCCGCGACACCCGTTCTCTCTTTTTCGAGAACGTCAATCTTATCAGCTAACTGGCCAAACTTTGCCAAAGTCTTCGGCGACCCTCCTTTTGGAATTTCTCCAGATTTAAGTGCCTTTTCCGTAGCATCAAAATGCTCTATAGCCGAGCCATATTGTTTGGCTAAATTGGTAAGCGTTTCCACATCCATATCTTTGATGATTTTAGCGTCATTCATTTCCTTCATAAACTCTTCGGGTATATGGTCAAAAATGGAAGGATCACCGCCTCCTAAAGAAACGACACCCACGCCTTTCTCAAATGTTTCTCTACTTTGTGCAAAAGCTTTTCCAGCGGCTGTTGCATCAAGTCCAAGAGAGACAGCTTCGGCGACAAAAGAGTCCCCTTGTGCATCGATGAGAGCCTGGTCATTTCTCTCTAGCAGACCTTCCAGACCTTTCATTTGGTTTCTGAAATCGGCCGCATCTTGATCGTTAATACCAGTTGTATTGCCTTGTCTTTTCGCCTTGTTCTTTAAATCTTCTATCGCCTGATTTATTTTATCTTCTTGTGTCGTGTATTTTTTTATCTTTTTATCAGCCTTGTGTTTGTCAAATTCAGCATCATTCATACCAAATTTTTGATCTTTCATGTCTTCGACAAATTGTGCAGCCTTTTTATGATCCTTCACATCCTTGTTGAACTGTTTGGCTTCTTCTTTAAGGTCTTTCCCAGACTCTCTATGAGCGTGTTTATCGGCTTGGTTATCTGCCCGAAGCCTCTTGACATTCTGGCACGCAGAACTGCGACAATTGGGATCACCATCCCGACGCATTTCATCCTCAATTTCACGTAAATTTTTATCTTCACGCTCTAAATCTTCGCCATCTTTGCCATGCTTTTCTGCTTTTCTTTTTAGCTCTTTATTTTTACGTTCCAATTCTTTGCGTTCTTGCTCAAGCTTATCTTCTGCATCTCTACGCGCTTTGTATTTTTTATCATTTTTCTTACGATCTAATTCTTCTTGCATTCGTCTTTTAGCTTCTTTGATTTTCTCCTTTAATTTTCTTTTTTTCTCCAACTCCTCCAATAATTTTTTCCTCGCAGCCTCAAGCTCTTTGTCTTCTTTTTTTGCAACATCCTCAATATCATTTGGGTTAACCACAATGGCCAAAGTTGTCTGCTTAATCATTGCAATTGAAGCTTGGCCAGCTGAGCGAACCATTTCGCCAACCTGAGTGATTAGATTATTCAAATTGGGACCAGACCATTCACGCACGGTATCTATACTGCTAATGGGGGCAACATCTTCTCGAACCAGGTTTCTTTTCGCGCGTTCCTCAGATGCTTTACGCATAGCAATTATCTGTTCCAAGGTCATTCCCGGAACTTTTTTCTTTTTTTCGTGCTGAACCTCGCCATTTCCTTGAGAAACGTTTGAACCTTCATCCGTAATGGCGGCTGGTTGTTCTACTGTAATTTCGGTGTCGCCTTCTTCTGTTTTGGCATCTGAACCAGCCTCAACGTTTTCGGTAGTGGTTTCGGTAGTTGATTTGGTAGTTGTTTCATTTGAAACACTGGAAGGGGCCACAGGAACTGCTGTCTCGCTTTGAGTTGATACAGGTGAAGTCGTGGGAGTAACTCGTGAAATTGAACTTGTTTCAGAGCTTATTATGTTCTGAGTAACTGAGGGCTGTGATGGGGAAACTGATATTACGGTATTTCCACCTGTTACTGTTTCAGATCTATTGGTAATTGCCCCCGTCCTACCCAATACATTTGGTTGATAGGGCATTGATATAACAGGACTAGTTTCTGTAGGTGTTGCGCGAATAATGGAGGGTAAACTATTATATGTTTGCACATTGTAAGTGGGTATAGGGCTCTCAATGATGTTTGCTGTGGGGAGTGTTGGCCGATAGGGATTGCTTGGACTATAGGGAGAGACATAACCCTCGGCTTGGCGGGCCTGTGTCGCCTGACCAGCTTGCGTCGCTTGTGTGGCATAACCTCCGCCCGGAGTGACAACTTGCCCAGGAGTGAAGACCGTATACCCTTGATTTTGGAAATTATAGGGAACTTCCTGTGCCTCAGCGTACCCCGGTTGACCTAAGATCATGAGACCAACGATCAAAATCTTGTTTGAGTATTTTTGAGCACATCCAGAATAAAACGAAAAGTCGTCCATAAAACTGCTCCCTTAACCTATTCGGAAAATAGGGAAAACAAACATGTCTGTTTTTAAAAACGATAAAAATACTTAAGTATAAGCAATTGTTACCGTTATTATTCCGAATAGAAGATATATGATAATAATTACTCTTTATCTAACAATAACAATAAGATCCCCTCTTTGTGGCGCATC
This sequence comes from Halopseudomonas aestusnigri, assembly GCA_036960845.1. Taxonomy (GTDB): domain Bacteria; phylum Pseudomonadota; class Alphaproteobacteria; order Kiloniellales; family Kiloniellaceae; genus Kiloniella. The sequence continues at coordinate 11,088 of JBALWN010000014.1, forward strand.
GATATCTAGCGGCACAAAGCCCCCAAAGGAAACTTTTTCTAGAACGTCTGAAACCGTTACCAACCCCAGTTCCTTTTTGCGTATCATAAGGACTTCACCGGTTTGAGGGTCAGTCAGTTTTTTGATAATACGCTCAACCATAAATTTATCGTTTGACCTGATACCGGACTTAGTCCCCGCATTGATGTATACCTGACCTTCGTCAAAATCGACCACCATTCCAGTCCAAGCCACTGTATTTGTCTTAGCCGCAATCATCTGTACGGCTCGCGTAATTGCTTTTCTTGTCGCCTCGCCCAATGGTGTTTTTAGAAATTGGTTTGTGCCCATACTGACACCTTTGTATCCAAGCGAGAGGTCCCAAGAGGAATTATCAATTGGCTCAGAAACCCGGTACACTTCTTCAACTTGTGATGTAGTGGCATTAACGAGACGAATATCCATAGCCACTTTGCCTGATGCCGATTGACGAGAAAGGGCCCCACTAAAAAGATTACCAATAGTTCCAGTGGAAACGCCTACTCCAAATCCACCACCCTTGTCTTCTGAACCAAATTCGGTAACCGAACCATAAATCAGAAAATTCACTCCAGTTATCTGTCCCAACTCGGGGCCTGTTGTTGGATTGGTTAGGTTTTGCCCCTTCATCTGTTGTTCAGCCAAAACCTGTTGAACATTGGCCCGCTCAACAACAATAAATCGATCAGACTCAACCAAGGCAGAGGTCATCATAGCCGATAAGCCCCCCCCAATATCCCAGTCACCATACTTTTGTTCAAATGAACCAACTGCATCAAATTTTCCTACAGAAACGACCCGTTTGGGCCCTGCAATTTCCTGTACGGGTTCAGTCAATATTTGTACTTTTTCATCAGAGGTTTCTGTGTTTGTCTGGGAATAACCCGATGAATACGAAAAGATGAGCGCCAACAGTGTCACAAACAAAATTAAACTGCGTTTTAAAAGAGAGTGGTATTGGAAACCAAGCATAATTACGTTGCCTTTCCATATGACATTACAACGGAAACAAGATCTAAATTTCAACCCTGAAAGTGGGTATTATTGAGACGCCCATATTCCGGTAGATTTATCAATTTGATAGCGCTCAACCAATGAGCCATCAATAGTGATCACATCCGCAGAAATAAAACTCTTTTCATCCTTGATATCGCCGACTTTTAATCGTGAATTTCCATTTACCATCAGCTGATACTCAAGAAGTAGACGAACAGCCTTTTCAGTAGGCCCCGCGGGTCCATAAATATGATCGACTTGAGTTTCGGAAGTAGAACGAACGACGCTAAGCGCCCGAGGTAAGGTTTGCGAGGCAACCCCAGAATTAGAATTTGTTTCTCGGCTCTCGGCAAGGGATCGTACGATGTTAGATAGTATATTTATTTGTTGAGTTAGAGCGTAGTAATCGATTTGTCGGTTTTTCGGGTCGCGATAGATATTCTCATATCCGAGTTGCGACTGAGCCCTTGCTTTCGAAGCTTCGCGTAATTGTTGAGCTTGGAAATGCTGGCGCTCTTCCAGTGAAATATCATCAGAGAATGTAACCGTGGGAACACCAATAAAACTTACCAAAAGTAAAAATAAAGTGCTTATTTGAGCACCATTTTTACCGGTTAACATACTCCTGAACTTAAAGGGAACATCCATTGATCTTCCAAACAAATTTAGGGAGCTAGCTGTCTTAATAGAATAAATATTATATCAATAAACCCCTAAGCAATCAATAAGAGCGATCCCTTTACCCTTATAGAATAATCCTCCATCCTCGATTCCAACGCCCCTCAAACGCAAAAAACCCTCAACTTATACAGCTGAGGGGATTTTTAAATCTCTTTGGTTGCGGGGCAAAATTTGAACCACCTAGGTTTGGTTCGCGCTATCATCAAGACTAGGGTGTGGACTCAATTGATCCAACATCTAATAGAGAACAGGCATAGCATGTTTAGAAAGTTTGCTGCCTTTTTCTCAAACCTTGTTGCCAGCCGCCTCATATTCTTCATTTTACAAAAGAAACGCTCAACAATATTCCGCATTGCATAAAGGTTTTTAACGTGAGGGATCGGCTTTTTGGCGTTACTTTTTGTGGGAATGACAGCCACTGCCCCTTTATCAGCGGTAGCTTTTCTGATTTTATGACTGCTATAGGCCTTATCAGCAACAATAGCCAGAGGTGGTACTGCCCAATAAAGGAAATCTGGCATCAGTTTGCTGCCATAAACGTGACCAGCACTGCTCGAAAGACGGATCGCGCGGCCTTTCTGATCTACGGCCGCGTGAAGCTTACTTATCCGACCGCCGCGTGAGTGGCCAATACTTTCCGCCAGGTCCCCCTTTTCTGACCCCGCCGCTGCGCAGTGTGCCTTTACAATAGAACCATCAGCAAAAGCATCAAAGATCCCCTTCTAGACACCGCGTTTTCCCCAGCGCACATAACGGTTATAGACCGTGGTGTGAGGACCTTAACGCTCAGGAAGATCTCGCCATGGCGCGGCTTTTGCGCAATATATATAAAAGCCCGTACAGAATAACACGGTCATCCCGACGGGCCGGACCTCTACCTGTTTTCGGTAGTAAAGGTTCAATAACCAACCATTCTGCATCGCCTAAATCAAATCGTGTCATCTAAAACTCCCTAATTGGGTGCTAGGAATCATAAAAATTCATATACAGCAAGGTATTGAATTGAGTCACACCTAGTTTCAAAATAGAGAGTAAGCAATGAGTAAAAGAAAACCGATTTTTCCCGCGAAAAGACATTCGCTTTATGAGGAGCATGGTTATTCAGCAGCGATTCAATCTGGGGATCTGTTACTTGTCTCTGGTCTGGTCGGGAGTTTGGAGGACGGCCAGCCTGAGCCTCATTTTTAACGCCAAGTAGAGCTTGCGTTCGAGAACCTTAAGGCAACTTTAATGGCGGGAGGTCGCACGTTCGACGATATTGTCGACGTTACAACTTTTCATACTGCCCCTGAAAACCAGTTCGAGGCTATCATGGACGTTAAGAAGGCTCGGGGAGGGATTAAGAGGCCATAGGCTTAAATATTTTACTGTCGCCTTTACGGAGTCGAATATAAATAATATCAAGTAAATATTAGCAATATTAAGTAAAATTTTAATTTATTAAATATAAAAATTTATATTATTTGGCAATCTTAAGTTGTTATTGTTAATAGCAATCTATTTTATATTGATATTTATTTAGAATTTATTAAAAATTACATAAAATTTTACATTAATTGTTGACTATTCCGATTGCCTGGCGATAAAAGGCCGTCAGCTCTAAGTAAATACCCCTGAGCATCTCGTCATTCCAGTGAAAAATACTGTGTCTTCTATCAGATTCAGATGAGTCTCTCCTGATTCCAGGGAGAATTATCTATGCCATTACGGAGATTTGTTGTGTGTGAACGTATTGTAGTAGTCGTCGGTGACAAGTTTGCGGATTTTACCGTCGGCAAGGATGTTATTACCCTGTCCCAACTCAAGGGTATGTTGTGCCTTCCCAGCCGGCTTCTTGCTGTTCAGGAGCAGATTGTTATCGTCCCTGGGCAAGGGTTGGGGGATAAGGATATTCTTGCGGTGGAGAAACAGGCGTCTGTTTCCGAATGCCGGGCAATGTTTGATCTTTCATTCTGGTACCGCTCGGGTAGAAGAGCATCACAAAAACATTCACACAAGCATCTTCCCCAAAACACTTTAATCTCAGAGCCTGTGCAGTCCGGGGATGACAGTTATGAACTGTCTTTACTCATCGACGAAAACTGTGAGCTGATGAGTGATCATCAAACCGGGCAGCATGTTCAAGGGATGATTTTGTTCGAAGCGGCAAGACAGACTTTTCTTGCTGTGACAGAGACCTTTTATTTACCGCAAAATGAAACCGGGTATTATTTTGTGATCAATCAGATGTCAGCAAATTATAATCGTTTTGCCTTTCCAATCCAGGCCCGTATTCACTATCGCATCTGTACAAAAGATATCACCAAAACAAACCGGATGAGTTTCTCTGCAGAAATTACCGTTGTGCAGTGTAATCAGGTTGCTGCTACATTCCACACGGATTTTACGGTTTTTGAAAACAGCCGTATCAGCAGTATGGAAGGCAAGCTTGCTTCACAGTCCCTATCCGGCTTTATCTCGGAAATCGCCAAAGAGCGGCAGCAGAGAGTTGAATATCTTACCGCGGCATAACACGCCAGGCCTCTAAAAACAGAAAGATTGAGAACCATGAGTGATATGTTGGATGCAGGCGCAGAGAGCTATGCTTTTTTTGATGTAGATGACACGTTGATTAACGTCAAGAGCATGTTCAGTTTTCAGAATTATTGGTACTCTGTTATGCCAAATCCGGAAGAACAAGACGCCTTTGCCTCAGAAATGGGACGTTTACGCGATGAGAATGCTGCCTGGGAAATTTTGAACCGCCGATACTACTCATATTTTGCTGGCCGAACTGTGCCCCAGGTAGCTGATTGTGCAGAACAGTGGTTTCAGAATCTTGAGCGTACTGTTGATGATCTGTTCCATACTGCGATTATTGAAAAGCTGGAGGAACATCTGCATAAAGGCGAGGTCCCGGTGTTTATTTCTGGTTCTTTTCCTGCAGTTTTGATCCCCAGTGCCCGACGCTTTGGTGTGAAGCATATACTGGCAACGACAATGGAAGTTGTTGAGGGGCGTTATACCGGCGAAATATTACCTCCGCAGACGATCGGTGCAGGTAAGGCGGAAGCCGTTGCCAGCTTTCTGGCAAAAACACAGGTTTCTGCTCAAGTCTGTTATGCCTATGGGGATGACATTTCAGACCTACCAATGCTTGAGGCTGTTGGCCATCCTTTTGTTGTCAGTGGCGGACGAGGGCTGGAAGACCATGCACGGAAGGTTGGTTGGTCTGTTCTGGCTCCGCGCTAGAGAGCGGCCATTCCGCCCAGGTAAGTGTAGTGCATCTGGGAAGGCTACTGGCTTACGACAATTGAAACAGGGAGGTGGATAAATATTGTTGTCCCTTCTGATTCCTGGCTTTTTAGCGTAATCTGCCCGTTATGTTGTTCGACAAGTGCCTTGACGATTGAGAGGCCAAGTCCAACTCCTTCATGCTCACATACCATGCTGCTTTCAACGCGGGTGAAGGGCTTGAAGATTCCTTTCTGTTGATCTTCGGGGATGCCAATGCCGCTGTCTGCGACGGCAAGGATGAGATCTCCGGTCGCTTCACGGGTTGCTGAAACAGTGATCTTTCCATTTTCTTGCGTGAATTTGATTGCGTTGGAAACAAGGTTGATGATGATCTGCATGAACCGCCGTTCATCTGCCTTGATATAGTAGTGGGCAACCTCTGGGGTAACATTCAAGCTGACTTCGGCCTTGTCGGCACGATCCTGCATCATCGAGATAGATTTTTCGACAATAGCGCCGAGATGAACTGTCTCAATTTCAAGAGCCATGTGACCTGACTCGATTTTGGAAACATCAAGGATATCACTGATTATTCCCAGTAGATAAAGACCCGAGGCATTAATGTCACTGGCATAAGATTTATAATGGGGGTTCTCGAGTGGCCCCATGATCTCGTGCTGCATCATCTGGGCGAAGCCAATGACAGCATTTAAGGGGGTCCGGAGTTCGTGACTCATGTTGTTCAGGAAATCTGTTTTGCTCCGGTTTGCCAGATCTGCTTCTTCCATGGCGGTGGAAAGTTCTTTAGTTCTCTCCTTCACTCGGCGTTCCAGTGTTACCTTGGCTTCGTGGGTCAGGATTTCTGCTTTGCGTCGGTCCGAGATATCACGCACCGAACCACGATACCCGGTAAATTTCTTTTCCTGATCAAAGGTGGGGATGCCACTGATAGATACGGCGAGAATCTCACCGTTATTTTGGAGGCCATGATATTCCAAGTTTCGGAAAGGAGTTTGTTTTTGTCGCCGCAACTCGATGTCGTTTTCCCAGCTTCCCTGTTCGGTATTCTTGTTATCGGTGGTGATCAGATTGGCCAGCGGTTCTCCAATGAGGTACTCGGCGGCATCTATACCAATTAAATGGAAGTGACCAGAGATAAAGGTAATCGATAAATTTTCGTCCGTTTCCCAAAAAAGGTCTGTGACCGTTTCTGCAATGTCCCTGAAACGCTTCTCACTGAACTTTAGGGCTTGTTCAGCAGCAACACGTTCAGTGATTTCCTGCTGGAGATTGTGAGTGCGTTCCAGAACTCGAGCTTCAAGATGAATGTTAGCCGTATTCAGGTTTTTATAGGCGATACCAAGATTTTGACACATGGCATTAAAAGCCGACACAACCCTGTCCAGTTCATCGGGTCTGCTGGAAGCTCGACGTTTGAGGCGAAACACAGGGGATTGGCCAATCAGGCTGTAGTTGCTTGCAAAGCTTGCCAGAGAAACCAGGTGACGTGTAATCAGATAGTGGACAACGTAGAGGATAAAAAACGAGACCAAAAAGGTTTTGATTGCCTGAGTTCCCAGAATCACAAGTGTCTTTTCCCATAAGCGGTTATAGACACCTTCAAGTGTTGCCTCAATATAGAGAGTGCCGATTGTCCTTACGGTATTCCGATCATTGTAAACAATTGGCAGAGACCAGGAAATTGTATTGTCCTCAAGGCGTTCACCGACAGTGACCAAAAGCGGCTTTTTGACTTCAGAGACGGTTTCTTGCACTTCAACAGTCTGGATGTCGGGAAGGCGAACAATCCCGCTCAACTGGATTTCCAGCTGTTCAGTGTCCACATTCCACAGGCTTCCTGCGATGCTGTTGAGATAACTGCGCTCTATCTCCACCAGACGATCTGATATCGAGTCCACATCCCGACGGTAATCAAGATAAAGCTGGGCAGCAGTCAGGATCAGGGTGATGAGAGAGCTGAACAACAAAATAGCAAGCAGTAACCGCCGACCGATCCCCCGACTGAATGGCAGGGGAGAATCACACGGCGAGCCCAGCGCGAAATCGTCCGGGCGGTGAGGGCTTGTGGTTACAGTTTCACGTGGGAGCTTTGTTTGCGATTCGTAAGTTGTACTTCCGCTCTTGCTCGAAACAAAGTCGTCACCAGACATTAGGACGATGCCTTTCTTCTTCGACAATTCAGCTCCCTCAAATTCCCTAAGTATAACCGCGTATAGTTTTTTTATTGGTTAAAAATATGAATTATCGTTCAGTAGACGGGTCAGAGTCCCGTCTTCGTCCATAGTCTGTATCACTTTATTGAGTTCCTGCATGACATCAAGGTTGGGTGACTTTTTTGAGCATTGCAGGACGATAGGAATTTTTTTCATGACCAGGTAATCACCAAGCAAGTCTGGGTAATTTTCTTGTTTTGCCATATAAAAAATTGTAGGAATTGCCCCTGCGATAGCATCCAAACGTTGATGCGCGATCTTCAGCAGACCGATCTGGTAATCTTTGTCGTATTCTTTTTGCAGGTTTGTATCACTGTCGAATTCGTGGGTGATTTTGAGCCCCCGAAGTAGGGAGATTGTTAAGGGTTTGAGATCGTCGTAACTTGAAAGAGTCACGCCTTTTCGGGCAATGACGCCAAAAGGCATCTGGTAGACTTCTGCACCTTTTTCTACAATGGAAGCTCTGCTTTCACTCCAGAGAATAATTGTACAATCCTGATCACCAGATTCCAGGTCCTGATTGATGCGGGCAAAGGGCCTAAGGGAAATCTCAATAGGATGACCACTGCGTCTTTCCAATTCCCGAACTATTTCTGGGAAGGCGCCAATGGGTCTGTCAGAGCCCGGTTCAAAAGAAGCCCAAGGGGCCGTTTCAAGCGTAATGAACTTCAGTTCCCGGGCAGAGACATTGGAAAAGCAGCCCAGTACCAACAATACAAAGACAGCGCCGAAAAACCTCCCTGATTTTTGCATTGGAACCTCACCGAATAATCGTTCAAGAATAACAAAGTTTTTCAAAGTTAAGTATTAAGTTAGTACGATGGGTTTTTATGTACAATAGAATAAACTGATGGTGATTGGTTTTACTTTGTGCGCGTATTTAACATAATAAACAGGGAAATAATATTTGTCATGCTAAGAGTTTTTAAAGTAATTCTTCCTATGGTTGTTGCTTTGTGTCTTCCAATTTCTTTAACTCATGCGAGCGGGGTAAGGGGAATGGAGCACGTGGGGATTACGGTGCCCAACTTACAGGACGCCAAGATATTTTTTGTTGAAAAGCTGGGCTGTAAAGAGGCTTTTCAACTCGGGCCTTTTGCTGATCCTGAAGGGAATTGGATGAGGCAAAATGTGGGGACGAATGACAAGGCAACTTTGAAAATTTCAGCTTTGAAGTGTGGGAATGCAACCAATGTTGAGTTGTTTGAATTTACGTCGCCAGATCAGAATGAGAACTGGCCGAAACGGGAAGACTATGGTGCCACGTCTCTTGGGTTCTATGTTGATGATATCAAGAGTCTGGTTGATGAGCTCAAATCAAATGATGTCGAAGTTCTGGGTGATGTAAAATTGGTTGATCAGGGACCAATTGCTGGTCGAAGTTGGGTTTATGTCCGTGCTCCTTGGGGAATGCTGGTTTTCCTAATGAGTGAACCAGATGGCATTGCTTATGAGAAACAGCCAGATGCGCTTCATTTATTCAGTCCGCGCAATCTTCCTGAATAATGCTTTCGGGGGATTCTAATTCATTGTCCTCTGTGAAAGCGGGGTAGCTTTTGATGTCATCCCCGTTTGAAGTTGATTTGGGATAACAGTTACAGTTTATACTTGGGCTTCCTATCTAGGATGTGGACCCAATTAATCCAACATCTAATAGAGAGCAGATATAGCATGTTTAGAAAGTTTGCTGCCTTTATCTCAAACCTTGTTGCCAGCCGCCTCATATCCTTCATTTTACAAAAGAAACGCTCAACAATATTTCGCATCGCATACGCCACAAGAGTAGATGGAGCTAATTACTTTTCTGCTTTCAAATAAAAAAGCCCTCTGACTTTACACTCAGAGGGCTTTAATACTTCTTTGGTTGCGGGGGCACGCAACCACCGAGGTTTAGATATGCTGAAATTCAACTTTGTATAGACGAAGCCGTATCGAACTCAGACCTCACCTTACTGATTACGTACGGTAATTTACGACCTGTCTTGCAACCTCGCTGCGTTATCCCACCTGAGCCGCACGCATTTTGGTCACGATGAAAGCCTCGACCTCGGATTGGTTATTTTTCAAAACCGTGAAACTCTCCTTATCTTCCATCAGGCTTCCCGTCCACTCTGGGAGTGCAGGGTAAACACCAGAAGCTTCTTGAACTGTTGCAGGAAACTTCGATGCATGGGCTGTAGCCAATGAAACCATCGGGGATTCAGGAGAGCTATTTTTTTCAGCTACATTCAAAGCAACAGCTGAATGAGGATCCATGAGGTATCCACATTTTTCATACACGGAATTTATCGTCTTTATGGTTTCAGGTTCTGTAGTCATCCCGACGTCAAATTCAGATTTGATAAATTCCAAAACTTTGTCTGAAAGATCATAGGAACCTGTTTTCTGCAAACTCTCCATCATTGCCCTAACGGCATCTGTGTCCTGCCCGGTCGCATCATATAATAAGCGTTCAAAATTAGATGAAATCTGAATGTCCATGGAAGGCGTCATTGTTGGTCGAACACCCTGCATTTCGTAGCGCCCCCTCGTTAACGCGCGGTACAGGATATCATTTTCATTTGTAGCAATGACAAGGCGGTCAATCGGCAGGCCCATTTTCTTCGCCACATATCCAGCATAGATGTCTCCAAAATTACCAGTAGGAACGGTAAAGGAAACGGCACGTTCCGGCGCTCCGAGGCTTGTACCCGCGGTGAAGTAATACACGGTTTGGGCCATGATCCGCCCCCAGTTAATCGAATTTACGGCGGACAGTCGTACGTTGTCCCGAAACTTGCGATGCTCAAACATGGCCTTGACCATATTTTGGCAATCGTCAAAATTTCCATCTATGGCAATTGGATGAGTATTTTCACTAGATAATGTGGTCATCTGACGTTGCTGAACCGTTGATACTCTGTTTTCTGGGAACATAAAGAAAATATCAATGTTATCGCGGCCTGAAAAAGCGGAAAGTGCAGCTCCACCAGTATCGCCGGAAGTTGCCCCAACAATGGTCAGTGTTTCATTATTTTCTTGCAGTACATAGTCCATCAAGCGAGAGAGAATTTGCATAGCGACGTCTTTGAATGCCAGTGTTGGGCCGTGAAACAATTCCAATTGCCAAACGTTGTCTCCCATCTGGACCAAAGGCGTAACAGCGGGATGGTGAAATGTACCATAAGCTTCAGCAATCATGTCTTTGAGTGCCGCGTCAGGAATATCGCCGGCCACAAAACGGCTGATGACTTCAAAAGCAACGTCTACATAAGGCTTGCCCCTAAAAGATGAAATTTCATCCTTTGTAAACGTAGGCCATATTGCAGGAATATATAGCCCGCCATCATCAGCTAGCCCTGTTATAAGCGCCTGTTTGAATGTTAATTCTGGCGCAGTGCCTCTTGTGCTTATGTATTTCATTTCAATGTCTCTCTGTATTCCTGTTCTGGTACAGCACACGTGTTTAATCCACATATAATGCGACGGAACGGTCCTTCTTACCAAATGACAAAGCCTCGCTAATGTGTGCTCTAAACATGACTTAGATACTGTTTAGAAAGTTATTATGCACAGCGAGACTCCTTTTTGCTCGCCCTACGAAATCCTATTTATGGGATTGTGTCAATATAATAGAATAAATGTTTAATATACTGGATTTTTTTATTTACACTCCTACCGATTGGATAATTTTTGACGCTTTAAACACTGCACAAATACTACAATATTAGTCGTTCAGGGGCCGAAATCACAACTCGACCATCAACCCAAAAAAAAGCTATAATCAGCCTTAGATATGAAAATTATTAAATTTCTTTGATCTTTAACACTAAGAAGCAAGCCGATAGGCTACACCTTCAAAGTCTTTACACAATACTCGGATTTTTAATATGGAACTCAAGTGGCTTGAGGACTTTCTTTCGCTTTGTGAAACTGGAAATTTCAGAATTTCCTCAGAGCATCGTTGCGTTTCCCAACCAGCATTCAGCCGACGGCTTAAAAATCTTGAAAACTGGGTTGGGGCACGGCTTATCGATCGTTCCGGACAGCCCGCAAAATTAACTGATGCTGGAGAGATTTTTAAACCTGTGGCCCTTGAAATTGCCCACCTTGCCAATCAGTCACGTATCGAGATCAAGGCGAAAAAGGAAAAAATCCGATTTTCGACATTAAGCACTTTGGCTCAATATTTTATTCCCGACTGGCTAAATGAACTTAAATCTTTCAGCAAGACGGAAGCATTCAGTGTCAGGAGCGGCTATGGCAGCGTTGCCCAATACCTTAGCGCTCTGGAAGAGGGGGAAATTGATTTTTTTGTAGGATACGAAGATCCTACGGGAACAATTTTGAATGACACAGAGAAGTTTTGCTCCCTACAATTGGGAACAGAGACGCTGCTGGCTGTAGTCAGCCCAGATAAAAATGGAAAGCCAGAATACTGGCTCCCGACCGCCAGCCCCAGTAGTTCAATCCCCTACCTTCATACTTATTCCAACCCCGTGGTATGGCCAATCAAGCAACACCTGGACAAACGATATAGTAATCTAAAATTCATGCCCGTTTACGAATCCTCTACCGCTGCTGCAATCAAGGAGATGGTTATCAAGGGCTATGGCGTTGCCTGGGTTCCAATGTCGATCGTCGTAGATGATCTAAAATCAGGAGCACTACTAAGGGCAGCCCCCCCTGAAGATGATATTCCGGTCGACATAACAATTTATCGCTATGAGCCTAATTCAGAACCACGTACAGAAAAATTTTGGCAGAGTTTATTAAAAAAAGAGACAATTGAACAGTAATTTCACTAGCTGTATTTCTGTGTAATATAGAGCTTTCTGCGGCCTAATCCATTCCCGAGTAACATCAATTTTGAACACCTTCGGAATGAACAGCTCAAGTCATGCAAATTTTGCATCGCCTATATTGTTAAAGGCATTGGACCCACGCCCCTCACTACCCTTAACGTTTGCCCGGGATGAGAAGAATGTCCGGAGAAGACAAGGCCAGATAACTGTTTGGCTTCAGTATTGCTGGTTCCTCTCGATAACTAGATCAAAACAAATAGATAACCCAGGGAGTAGACTTTAATGAAATTCACCACATTATTCACTTCAGTTGCAGCTGTTGCCGTAATGGCAGTTGCAGGTGTAACCACAGCCTCCGCGGCAGATAGCACTCTGGAAATTGTTAAAAAGCGCGGTCATTTGCGCTGCCAGGTTGGCCCGCCATCAGCCGGCTACTATAATCTCGACGCCAATGGCGACTGGTATGGCCTTGATGTTCAGACTTGTCGTGCTGTAGCAGCTGCGATCTTCGGTGACCCGGATAAACTGGAAATCCAATCCATCAGCAGTCAACTGCGATTTACCTCATTGGCGAATGGTGAATCTGACCTATTGTCTCGGACAGCGACATGGACTATGTCCCGTGACACGCAACTCGGTCTCGATTTCCTGCAACCAAATTTTTATGATGGTCAAGGTTTTACTGTTCACAAAGACAGTGGCATCACAAGTGCGCTTGAACTTAAAGGTGCCAAGGTTTGTGTAACCTCTGGAACCACAACGGAACTTAACCTTGCTGATTATAGTCGGGCCAATAACCTGAACATCAGCGCGGTTACTTTTGAAGATTACAACGTCCGTGACGAAACTTACCTTAATGGTGGTTGTGATGCCGTAACAGGTGACAAATCATCAATGGCGGGTAATTTGGCCGCATTCCCAGTTCCTAGCGACCATACCATTCTGCCCGAAACTCTTTCCAAAGAACCTCTCGCTCCTGCAGTAAGACATGGTGACAGTCAGTGGAGAGACATTGTCTCTTGGTCAGTCTACGCCATGATCAACGCTGAAGAACTTGGCGTAACAAGTAAAAATGTTGATGACCTGCGCGCAAGTTCAGAAAATGTGAACATACGTCGTATGCTTGGTGTAGAGGGCAACCTCCACGAAGGGTTGGGACTTTCCAAAGACTGGGCTTTCAGCATTATTAAACATGTTGGCAACTACGGTGAAAACTACGAAGCCTTTATGGGTAATGGCGAAAAAGGAATTGGCATTCCTCGTAAAGGAACCACCAATGCTCTTTGGACCAATGGTGGTCTGATGTATTCTCCCCCTATGCGCTAAACCAAATTCCAGCGGTGTGACCGTTGGTGTTATCAACCGGTGCCAGATCAATTCAATATCGATTTGGCATCGGTATTAGTGCAACAACAAGAATTAGGCATCAGGGGGAAGAGGTCTTGACGGTCACTGACAGTCTCAAGAAATCCGAACGCGTTAAATCAATTAAAAGTTTTGATTTTTTCCATGATGAGCGGGTTCGCTCGATTTTCTATCAACTCCTGACAGCTGCTACTGTTGGCTGGGCCGCATGGTATCTTTTTACCGCCACATCCCAAAACCTAGAAGTTCGCGGGATGAAATCCGGTTTTGCCTTTCTCGATGTTGAAGCTGGGTTTGGTACAGATTTCAAACTCATTGAATATACTATTGGAACTGGGACCTATGGTGATATTTTCCTCATTGGCATTCTCAATACACTCTACATTTCAGCTTTGGCTATTATCGCCAGCACGGTACTAGGTTTTACCATCGGGGTATTGAGACTTTCAAGCAACTGGTTGGTCTCAAAGGTCGCACTTTCCTTTGTGGAAATCTTTCGTAATACGCCCTTATTGATACAGGTTATTTTTTGGTATACCGGAATTTTCTCCCTTCTGCCCAAGGTAAAGAAAAGCTTTGACCTATATGGTGGAGCAGAGCTTGTATTGCTCAATAACCGAGGTCTTTATATGCCTTGGCCAGTACCTGGTGAACTGTTCTGGATGACCGGACTTGCCTTTGTTATAGCGATCACGGGAGCCCTCGGTTACAGATGGTGGGCCAAAAACCGTCAAAATAAGACAGGGCAGATTGTACCAATCTTCCTGCCAACGGGAGCTTTGGTCCTCTTGCTGCCTGGGGCTGTTTATTTACTAACAGGATCGCCGCTTGGATGGGACACCCCAGCTCTTGAAGGTTTTAACTTCGTCGGTGGTGCCACTTTGCCCCCTGCTTTTCTCGCACTTTTTGTTGCCCTGACAATCTACCATGCCGCCCACCTGGCCGAAACCGTCCGGGCTGGCATATTGTCGGTCAACAAAGGGCAACACGATGCAGCAAGGGCAATTGGCCTCAGGGAAAATCGGGTGATGTCTCTTGTGGTTATTCCCCAGGCGATGCCAGCAATTGTTCCACCAATGATCAGCCAATGGATGAACACGGTCAAAAATTCGTCATTGGCGATTGCCATTGGCTATCCCGATCTTGTCTCTGTCTTTATGCAAACATCGCTGAACCAGGTAGGTCACGCCATTGAAATTGTCGGTATGACCATGGCTTTTTACATGTTCGTCAGCCTGACAATTTCAGGACTGTTAAATATTTATAATAAACGTGTACAACTGGTGGTGCGCTGATCATGGCTATTGTAACTAAAGAAAAAACACCCCCCAGAGAGGCGCCGCTTTCCAACAAGTCTCTTATTGGCTGGCTAAGGTTGAATTTGTTCAGTTCCGTTTTCAATACTATTCTCTCTATCGTCACGCTCTATATTATCTATATAACTGCCGAAGGACTGTTGGTATGGGGCGTTATTGATGCCGTCTGGATCGCGGATACCAGACGCGCGTGTTTTGCCATCAATCTGGATGGTGCTTGCTGGGCCGGTATCATTTCCTGGTTGGACAATATCTTCTACGGCCGTTATCCAAGAGAAGAGTTATGGCGGATCAACCTTGGTTTCTTTTTGCTGGTTATTTGGATGGCTCCGCTTTGGTTGCCCCGGGTAAAGGCAAAGGTCACTATCGGCTTGACCACTGTGTTCCTCTATCCATTCCTTGCTGGATATCTTTTTGCGGGAGGTGACAAGGGCATCTTCATGCAGATCATGTACAGCGCTGCAATCCTCTGCCTGACTGGAAATACTCTGCATGCAGTAATTGGTGTGGTTACGGGTAAAGGTCTGCCTGAGTTCCTGATGAAATTTATTGGCAAGTCCGCAGTATCGGAAAAGGGCCAACGCAATATTCTATTTGGCATTCTCGGGATCTGTTTTGCCGCGATTTACATACTGCAAATGGGCTCGAGCCTTGAGAGCGTTACCTGGACAAAATGGGGTGGGTTATTCCTCACGTTTGTCATATCAGGAGTAGGCATTGCCTCTGCACTGCCAGGAGGGATTATTCTTGCCCTTGGTCGACGTTCAAAACTGCCGATTATCCGGGTTCTCAGCACCGCTTTCATCGAGCTGTTTCGCTCGGTGCCGTTGATTACAGTGTTGTTTATGGCGACAACAATGTTCCCTCTTTTCCTGCCCGAAGGTTTTGTCCTCAACAAACTGACCCAGGTTATTATCGCCGTTTGCCTGTTCAATGCTTGTTATATGGCCGAGACAGTGCGTGCTGGTCTTCAAGCCATTCCCAACGGTCAGTACGAAGGTGCTCATACCATTGGTTTAGGTTATTGGGGAACGATGGGTTTTATTATTATGCCCCAGGCTTTGAAGCATATGATCCCCAATATCGTTGGAAGTTTTATCGGCATCCTGAAGGATACAACACTCGTATCCATCATTGGGTTGTTCGACATTTTGGGCATGTTGCGTTCGATTAGCAGGGATACCCCATGGCTTGGCCTTCATAAGGAGCCATTGGTCTTTGGTGCCATGCTGTTCTTCCTAATCTGTTTTGCGATGTCAAAATATAGTCGCCGTCTGGAAACAAAACTGTCGACCGATCATAAGAATTGATCCGGTAAAAACGAGGCTTAAAATGACCGATTTAAACACACAAATCACGCAAAGCGCTGATCAACAACTTGTATCAGCCGCTTCCAATGAAGTTATCATTGACCTCAGCAAGGTCAATAAATGGTATGGTACATTTCATGTGTTGAAGGACATCGATCTTGTCGTACACAAGGGAGAGAGGATCGTGGTCTGTGGCCCTTCCGGGTCAGGAAAATCCACGCTTATTCGATGCATCAACCATCTTGAGGAACACCACGAGGGCAATATCGTTGTCGATGGCATAACACTCGATAAAAACCTTAAACACATTGACCATATTCGTACCGAAGTAGGCATGGTGTTTCAAAGCTTTAACCTCTTCCCTCATTTGACAATCCTCGAAAATCTAACCCTGGGTCCAATCTGGGTTCGTAAAATGCCAAAAGCTGAGGCTGAGGCCAACGCCATGATGTATCTTGAGCGAGTCAAGATACCAGAACAGGCAGACAAATATCCCGGCCAACTATCAGGCGGCCAACAGCAGCGTGTCGCTATTGCCCGCTCTTTGTGCATGAACCCAAAGATCATGTTGTTTGATGAGCCAACTTCTGCACTCGACCCGGAAATGATTAAGGAAGTTCTCGATGTAATGGTTGAGCTGGCTGATACAGGAATGACCATGATCGTCGTGACCCATGAGATGGGTTTTGCCAAGACCATTGCTGATCGTGTCATCTTTATGGACGACGGTGATATCGTCGAAGAAAACGAGCCCAATGCCTTTTTCAATAACCCCCAACACGAGCGAACCAAACTGTTTTTGAGCCAAATCTTGTAACCGTTCACCGACCTGAGAAGCAGCTTAAAATTAACGTATACCGCTCTCTGCGGCTTCTTTATTGACGCCGATAGATATTGCTTTGGCTATCTCCCCCGCAGTTATCGAAAACGTCGACAGAAAAATAAAATTTGATGGAAACTATAATGTCTACGAACCAAAGATCAGTTGTCCGCCGGAGTGCCACCTCTATAAATGCAGGTGTCCCAGTCGTAACGCCACTGACACCTTCGGTCGTCTTTCACTACAAAGACGCGGATGAACTGCAATCCCTGCACGAAGGTGGGATTAAAGGCTTTGATTACGCTCGTGACGGACATCCAAATGCAGAAGTTCTTGCCGATAAAATTTCCTGGATGGAAGGTGCCTCTTCCGGCTTTATGACCGCATCAGGAATTTCTGCTATATCCGCTGTATTTCTTTCTGTTTTGGAAACCGGAGATAAAATAGCTGCGGCCTCACATCTCTATGGACGTTCCCTTCGAATGATGAAGCAGGAATGGCCTAGGTTGGGGTTTGAAACAAAAATCTTTAATGCTTCAGATCCCTCAACCTTCGATAGCGCTATTGTACCTGGAACCAAAGTGGTGCTTGCAGAAGTCATGTCGAACCCGACACTGCGCGTAACCCATTTTGCGGAACTGGTTGCCAGGGTTAAAAGTGTGGGCGCCTTGCTGCTCGTCGACAATACCTTCACGACACCTAACGGATTTAAGCCGTTGGAACATGGCGCCGATCTGGTCATGAACTCAGTGACCAAGATGCTGTCCGGGCACAGTGACCTTAACCTGGGATATATAGGGGCCAAAGACGAAGCCTTAATGGCACGTATTGCCGATATCATCGCTGTATTTGGATTTAATTCAAGCCCGTACAATTGCTGGATGGCAGAACGTGGCTTGCATACCTTTGATTTACGTTATCAACAGGCACAAAGTAATGCACTTCAGCTCGCAGAGTTTCTACAAAACCAATCTAATGTTACGAGTGTAATTTATCCAAAATTCGAAAGTCATCCAGATTTTGTGATGGCCAAAAAAATGTTGAAAAATGGCTTTGGATCGATGGTTAGCTTTGTTCTTGAAGGTGGTCGTGATCAGGCAAACTCCTTCCTGAATGCTGCGGAAAACATTCCCTATTGCCCGACCCTCGGGGATGTGGCGACCACAATCATAATGCCATCGGTATCATCACACAGAAAATTTTCCAAAGAAGAGCGCCTTGCTCTAGGCATTGAAGATAATCTCATCCGTGTCTCCGTTGGCATCGAAAACTTTGACTTGATCAAGGATGACTTTTCAAGAGCTTTGCAGGCTGCCCTTTAACAGAGAACACTCGATTTAATAAAGCTGATCAAAATGACAACATCGAACATCAACACCCTCCAAGTCTGGAGCTACTGATTTCATTACACTTTTATATATAGGATGCTTGCTTCATGCCCTATGATCTACTTGTTGAAGTAACGCGCAATGGAATTGTAGAAAGTCGTCATTTTGGCGCTGCTGCGGTTTGCGATTACAAAGGCGCTATTTTAGAAAGTTGGGGCGATATTGATAATTTGGTATTTCCACGCTCAGCCCTTAAACCCCTTCTCGCCATTGATGTTGTTCAAAGTGGCGCCAGTGATCATTACGCTTTAGATGACGCAGAGTTGTCACTTATGTGCGCCTCACATCAAGGCGAAGAGATGCACGAAAAAAAGGTGTGGGCATGGCTCAAACGTTTGGGATTAAGCACTGAACACTTAGCCTGCGGATCCGTGCTTCCAGACGATCAAGATAATGCCCATAAATTAATAGCTTCCGGAAGGAACGGGTGTAGGCTTCATCATAATTGTTCAGGCAAGCACGCGGGCTTTTTAACAACGACATTGCATTTAAATATGCCCTTAAAAGATTATCACTTAGCGGAGCACCCAGTGCAAAGACGGGCATTGGCTTCTCTTTCCAAACTTGCGGGTACCGATATAAAACAATACCCAAGTGGAATAGATGGCTGTGATTTTCCAGCACCAACCATGCCTTTGTTATGCCTCGCGCGCATCGTGGCCCGTTTTTCAAAACCCGAAAACCTATCCCGACCACACGCCAAGGCAATTTACCGGCTTCACGAGGCCATTACCCGCGAACCATTTTATGCCGCCGGCCACGGAACCTTGGTTAGTGAACTCATTCAGGTTACCAAGGGCAAAGTGTTGGCAAAAACTGGCGCAGAAGGGATTTTAACAGCCGCCCTTCCTAAACAAGGCCTGGGGATCGCTTTAAAAATATCTGACGGTAATGCACGTGCCCGCTCTGTCGCCTTACTAGCAATTCTTGATCACTTGGGTGTCTTATCTGACCATGAGAAAATATTGCTGAAAACCCATATGGCACCTCAACTAAAGAATTCTCGAGATTTGATCATAGGAGAAATCCGACCAGCACAATCTTGGTTACATACCTAAGCGAAAATAAAATATAAATTGGTAACAATCTCGAATAGATCTTCCCTCGCACAAAAAAACGCCCTAACTCTAATGAGCTAAGGCGTTGATTTGGTTGCGGGGGTAGGATTTGAACCTACGACCTTCAGGTTATGAGCCTGACGAGCTACCGGGCTGCTCCACCCC
>JBALWN010000015.1:0-25058 GCA_036960845.1 Halopseudomonas aestusnigri
CATTGTCGTACTCATTATTTTTACCCGTAAAGAGAGTTAAAGATAATCAGTACTTACACAATCCTTTTTACAGCCCCTTTTTTAAGTCTACATTCGACTTAGATGATTTTGAAGTCGAACGTTACATCGGGAAACCAATTAACAAATAAGTTTGTTTATTCTTTAGAAAGCCTTCAATTGGTCAACAGTTGAGGGCTTTTTTATGAGAAGAATTTAATACCTTAACACTTGTACATTGATACGTTCCATCGATCTTGAACAGTCGACGGCCCAGTCAGAATCTGATTCTTATGCTCTATATGGTGAACAAACAAATGAACCTGATGTAATTCTCGTTGGTCTAGTATTAGAAATCCATATTATCTCAAATATAGCGATCTAAAACACCAACCAACAAATGTAGGATTTAATTATAATATCTTTCCAAAATAAAAGGCCTTAGCTCACCAGAGCAAAGGCCTTTTATATTTATGAGACAGGCTCTACCGAAAAATTGTCCATTTAATCGGCTGCGCCGCAATCTGTCGAATAATTGGATGCATCCAAGCTGGAATATGTATGCTCTGTTTAACAAGTTGGGTCCTGTCTTTGGTGTCTAGCCCACCCGCTAGCTTGAGAACAAACACGGCATCTACCTGATCCTTGCCTACATAGCGCAATGCTTGAAACACAACACCAGTTTTCTGCCCAGCACCTACAAGTGTCTTTTGAGCCGCCTTACGAAAGTGGATGGTTTGGTTTCCAATCTGCTTTTTGGATGTTGAGCCATGGGTGAAGTATATCACCTAAGATGGAACCTGTGACGACAAGCCAAGTTGATTAGCCGCTCGTGCTGGCGAAACTTGAAGCGCCCTATAACTTGGATGCCTATTAGTATCGCAATATCAATGACTAATAGGTAGTTTGGAAAAATGGATCTATAGCCAAGCAGCCCGTACAAGGGAAATAAATACTCTTTCACCCGATCAGGTGTATGATTTGAAAAAAAAGATGGCATCTAGCGTTACAAAGTTACAGGTTGCACGAGACTTTAATATCACCAGAGAAATTTTGCATCAATATCTTTCTTTTTGAAGATGGTTAAGCAGCGGGGCTGAATTTTTATTCTCTATATGCTCACTGATATGTCGTTTATGGGCAACCATAATATTATTTGACCAATAGTGGAATAAGTTTAAAGAAAATATGTCTTTTTTAGGTGAGCTTTGATCATTGGTGATCGAAGAATTTTTAGGAACAAGGATATTTTATTATGGGTTCGCCGGGTACTATAGGTGCAAAGCACGATTTACCATTTAATCAATCACCTACTTTCTCAGGAGAAAAGAGTGAAGCTCTCAGCCCGGTTTCTTCTGAAAATAGCATAAATACTATGGGGAAAAAGAAATTAGTTCACGATAACGCCGCCGTAAACCATGCCCCAAAATCGAACCATGTATTCCAAGTAGTGGCTGATGCGGTAAATAATCTTGCTGTAGATCTCGGCGGCATTAATTTCGGAGAACGGTCATCATCCGGTGACGAATTGTCAACAGAGGACAACAAATCGGAAATGAGCGATGACGACCAGCCATTAACCGATGACGAACGGTCAATTCACAATTTCGAAGTATCATCAAGCGAAGACAAATGGTCAATTCAGGATCTCAAAGGGTCATCAAGCGATGACGAACGGTCAATTCACAATTTTGATGTGTCATCAAGCGAAGATGAAGTGTCATCAAGCGATGACGAACGGTCAATTCACAATTTTGATGTGTCATCAAGCGGAGACGAAGTGTCATCAAGCGATGACGAACGGTCAATTCACAATTTCGAACAGCCATTAACAGATGACGAACGGTCAGCATCAACAGGCGACGATAGAACCCAAACAACCGATGCCGGAGGGTCATCAACCGATAGCTCATGGTTACCAGAAAGCCAGGGAGGGCAGTTATCAGGCAGTGAAGACCAGTGGTCAATAAGCACTGACGAATATGAATTCCCACGCCCATCGCTGGGAACGCAACTTTGAAGTTGTTTTCATAAGAGGAAACTCTTTACCCGCTGCATGACCTGAGGCCTGATTTGACATATTGGTTGATGTCTTATCAAACCTCAGTTTCAGATCGTGCTCTCTGACGCCAACAGTATTAGCGGTGATGAAAGTCATATTAAGTTCCAAAACTTAGTCTTAAATCCTCCGGGTTTGTGCGGGTTAGCAATAGCTTTAACTTGAGAGTCAGAATTAGACATGCACCTGTTACGGGACAGTTGGGTACTTTACCCTTATCGGTTAACGGGTGCATACCACCTCCTAAACATATTAATTATGCTCTTCTCTGGTAAGCATCCGGTCTCGCCCGCCTACATTTAAAGATTATAAAGTGAGATAGTGTCCACTAACTTTCCTAGTGGACACTATCTCATGCCTAAGAAATCCCGAACACGCCGTGTTTTTAGCGATGACTTCAAGAGACAGGTTGTTGCCGAGGCAATTCAATCAAAAGCTTCCTGGTCACGGGTTGCTCGAAAGTATGACTTAAATACGAACCTTCTACATCGGTGGCGGCGGGATTTAGGAGATCTCACTTTCCTGCCCATTGAAGTAGATGCTTCTTCCGCACAAGTTGTCTCAGCTGAGCCTCATAAGGTTGTTGATTGCGCTGAACTTCCAAAAGACAGAAGGGTAACCATCGGAGACACGTCCCTTGAGATTAACCTACCTTGTGGGACACAATTGCGATGCGGCAAGAATATGGGGTTGGAAGCCCTCTCGCAGGCACTGAATATACTGAGGCCGCAAACATGATCCCGGTTCCAAGTAACGCTAAAGTCTGGTTGGCTGCAGGTGTGACAGATATGCGTAAAGGTTTTGTCGGGCTGTCGTCACTGGCACAATCGGTGCTGCAGCTCGATCCTTACTCAGGCCATTTATTTGTCTTTCGCGGTCGGCGGGGTGATTTGCTCAAGATCATCTTTTGGGATGGCCAGGGGTCTTGTTTATTCTGTAAGAGGCTGGAGCGTGGTCGCTTTGTATGGCCATCAGCGATTGAGGGAAAAGTGATACTTAGCCCAGCTCAACTATCTATGTTGCTTGAAGGAATTGACTGGCGTATGCCACAGCAAACATGGCGTCCCTTATCAGCAGGATAACTTAATAAAATCAACAAATTTTGTTTGTTTTTGATACTCTTTACGGGCTTGATAGGCTATATAATAACCATGTTGAATGATGCTCAATCCTTAACCAATGAAACGTCTAAATTGCGGGCTATGCTGCGTTTCAAGGATGCCGAAATTCATTGCAAAGATCTTTTGATCGAGAAGCTTAAACACCAGCTGGCAGGTATGCGGCATCATCGCTTTGGGGCAAGTTCAGAAACTCTTGACCAATTGGCTCTGCAGCTTGAACAAGAAGAGATTGCAGCCTCTGTTTCTGATGCTGAAGAACAGCCCCTGGAACAAGTGGTGCAAAAGGATCAGCCCAAGAGAAAACCACTCCCAGATCACTTGCCTCGCGAAGAATTAATCCTCTCCCCAAAAGAGAGCTGTACTGAATGTGGTCGCAATCTCAAATATCTAGGAGAGGATGTAACCGAGGAACTTGAATATGTTCCCGGTCGGTTCAAAGTAAACCGAATTATTCGTCCAAAACTATCTTGTGCTTGTTGCGACACCATCCATCAAGCCCCCGTTGCCCTCCCGCCCCATAGAGCGCGGACGGCCTGGCCCGGGATTACTGAGCCATGTCTTGGTATCAAAGTATGCCGATCACTTACCGCTCTATCGTCAAAGTCAGATATTTGAGCGTGAGGAAATTGAGTTAAGCAGTTCCACTCTGGCGGACTGGGTTGGTAAATCAACCCATCTGCTGGAACCTCTGGCTGGGGCCATCCGCTATGCCATCACGCGTATGAAACGCATGAAGCCCTATCTGGATCACGGTTTTCTGGAACTCGACAATAATACAGCCGAGCGATCCATGCGGCCCATTGCCCTTGGCCGAAAAAACTACCTGTTTATGGGATCTGACCGAGGTGGCAAGTCTGCTGCTATTGCCTATACCCTCATTGAAACGGCTAAACTTAACAAAATTGATCCTCAAGCCTGGTTAACAGATGTGTTGGGACGCATAGCCGATCATAAGATCAACCGTATCAACGAGCTGCTACCTTGGAACTATACTCAGCAGGGCTGAGTATAGTATAGTTGGGATATTCAGTGGTGGCAGGTGTGGGGGATCGGACGGTTACCGATGAAGGCCAAGCTTTTCAAAACCAAAACCTAAAATCTCTTTTGAGGATTCATAACCATAGCCCTTACCGTGAAAATTTGGATTAAACACAAAGCCTAACTCCCCTTGACAAAAGCTTCTACTCTTTAAAATCAAGACCAGATCCCCGACAAAAGCTCCCGTGGCTTTTTCTTCGACTGCCAAGATTAACTTGTCACCATCCTTATCCAGAGAAATCATTTTTAGACGCGCACCCAAAACTTCTCTGGTTTGTTCAGCCGTATGAGCTTCTCCATAGAGATACCGTACGACATCAGCTTGTCGACGTAAGTTATGCAGTACGTCGAAATCATTTTTCGTAAAGGTTCTCAGTATCAGCCTATCGGTTTCAAATCTGATATCATGAATATCGACATCTGATAGGTCAGGGACATTTGAAGTAGGAACCATGGCTTAAACCTTAGTTTTAAAATTTTACTGGCACGTTTAGGGCAAAATACAACATATAAATTTATAGATTATTCATGAATATCTGAGAGAACTAATAAGTACAATTAAGAGTGGTACCCCCTACTTGGGATAAGTAGCAAAGGATAATATGAATGAGAGATTCCTTTTTTTATAAAAAGAGGAGGAGCATCGTACTAAAAAGTGCCCTTATCTCTCTTGCTATGTGTTTTGTGGTTGGAGGCGGAATATGTTGGTACGTCAGCAATGAATTAGCAAACCGAGCATTTGAAAATTCTCTTTCGCGTCTCAATGATAAAGCAAATACATCATCATTAGCCATTTCTGGTGCAATTTGGGAGTTTGATCTAGATACTATTTCGTCACTAACAACTGGATTAGTAAACGATCCAGCTATCCATAAAGTGATTATTTACGGCGAAAATAATCGCCTTATACAAGAAAATATCTCTCAAAAGGAATTTCCCTCTCAGTCTTTATTTAATTCTTGGATTCAGCGCTCTATACATTTGATCGCTAAAGAGCATAAACTCAACGTAAAAGAAGACTTATTCTACACTTCGGACGAAAAGAGCGTACAGGTAGGAGTAATCGAAATAATTGGCTCCATAGAGTACGAAATTGAAAAAATAAGTCGTCAGGTAATGTATCTGATTCAATCTGTTTTGGTTATTGGTATCACTATATTCTTAACAGTGATATTTGTTACTTATCACTTTGTTACAAAACCATTATCGTTGATAAGTGCTCGTATCCGGGATTTAGATCCCGACCATCCTGTCTTGAAAAAAACTTTTAAAATAGGAAAATCTAACCAAGGTGATGAAATTGATCTCATCAACAAAACAATTGAAATGTTTGCAAAGAAAGTGCAAGCCAGTAATGAAAAAGTCCGCGCATCAGAACAACGATTTAAAGATTTAATCGAGAATTCTCTACAAGGCTTTACCGTTATAAATGTGGATAATCAAATCATCTACGCGAATACAATTGCAGCACAAATGTTTGGTTATAAAACAGCCGCCGAGTTTATTAAAGTCGGTAATTATGTAGAGACGTTTTATGATACTAACTTAATGCTTTCGCTCGATGAAATTCCTAAAACAGGTCATATTAATCAGTTAGCAGAAAAGCGTAAATGTAAAGATAACCATCTAATATACATAGATAATAACCTTAACATAATTGAGTGGAATGGAGAGCCACACAAACAAGTTGTTATGATTGATGTGACAGATCGTGTCGCAGCGGAACAGGAGCTCAGGTCTTTAGTAACAAGAGACAAACTCACAGATTTGCCCAATAGATCGCTAATGATTGAACACATAACGACCAAAGCTAAATCTTCAGGCAAAAAGGTTTTTTATATTCTGTATATCGACATCTCTTCTTTTCATAAGGTCAACGACCTTTTTGGGCGCGAGACAGGTGATGAAGTTTTAATTTTCATAAGCAATATTTTAAAAAAATCGCTACAAGAAGAAAGCATATTAGGACATATGGGAGGGGGGCATTTTGTTATCCTTACTCCAAACGGTTTTTCGCTTGGGCAGTTATATCGCTTGCGAAAAGAAATCCTTGATCTCTTAAAATTTAGATACCAGCCCAAAGTATCAGATAATACTTTGGATGAACGAATGTATGACTTGGAGCTAGAAGCCTCCTTTTCAGCTTGTGCGTATCCACAAGATGGTGAAAATCCAACTGCTTTACTGAATAAATGTGAGCAACTTAACAAGTATGCTAAGCAGGATAAACAAAGTGAGATTCAAGTATTTAATCCCGAATTAGATAAAAAATTAAATGCCGCTATCCAAATAGAAAAGAAAATTTCCATCGGCATTGATAATAATGAATTTTATTTAGTTTACCAACCAAAGATTAACGCAAAAACCGGAGCATTATCTGGCTGTGAGGCTCTCGTACGCTGGAAAAGTGACCAAGGCGAGATATATCCTGATCAATTTATCTCCGTTGCGGAAGAGAGTAAACTTATTATCCCCTTAGGTAGGCAAATTATGTACATGGCCGGCCGTCAGATCATGCATTGGAGAGAACAAGGCATTGCCGAAACAAAAGTAGCAATCAATGTATCCGCTATACAGTTGGTCTACGGAGATATCTATGACGATTTTTTAGCTGTTCATAAAGAGTTTGATTTGAACCCCGGCGATATTCAAATAGAAATAACAGAAAGTACAACAATGCAGCAATTGGATTTAATTACCCCTAAATTAAACCGATTGCGAGAGTTCGGCGCAGAAATAGCAATCGATGATTTTGGAACGGGTTATTCATCGCTTAGTTACTTAAAGGAACTTCCAGTTACGCATTTAAAATTAGACCGCTCTTTTGTTACGGATTTACCTGAACCTGATGCCTTGGCAATTGCCAAAGGAATAGTCGGTTTGGGTCATGCCTTAGGCCTTATCATAGTTGCTGAAGGTGTGGAAAATCAAGATCAGGCAGATTATCTTAAATCGCTTAATTACGACCAGTTTCAGGGGTATCTGTTTTCCAGACCACTGCTCCCTGATGCATACGCATCCTTTGCCAAAACCAATATCAGCAAGTAAATTATATAACAATTTTAACTTTAAGCGTTAATGACTAGGGTATTATTATCTCTCTAAAGATTGTTATGTATGTATTTTTTCAAATCAATTAACGTTTACGTAAAGTGCGTTAATAATAATATTCATGACAGATCGACGCTATTACACCATTACGGAACTTACGGCTGAGTTTGCAGTTACTACCCGCACTCTCCGGTTCTATGAGGATGAGAACTTACTCAATCCTGAACGACAGGGCCGCAAGCGTCTTTACACCCCCCGAGATCGTACCCGATTAAAACTAATCCTCCGCGGAAAACGGTTGGGGTTTTCTTTGGCTGAAGTCAGAGAAATCATTGAAATGTATGACCACGCTCCGGGTGAAAAAGGTCAACTACAGCGACTGCAAGATAGAATTCAAGACCGCACGACCGAGCTAGAACAAAAACATAGAGACATCCTGGAAACACTGGAAGAGCTCAACCAGGTGAAGTGGTCAGTTCAAAAACGCCTAGATGAACTCGATAACAAAAAAAATCGTAAAAGCGAAACACTGGGAAGATAACCGTAAAGATCACGAATTGGGACGAGCACTTTGATGTTTAGAAAAAGGCATTGGCGGCATAATGGGTTAATAATAGATCTGGCCTACAGCTCAGTTCTATTGAGCCCAAGTTCTCAACCTATAGAAAACTTGGGCTCTCCTTAATTAAGAACGGACAATTTTAAGGAAGTCGTCAACCACAGAATTTAGTTTTGATGAACCATCAGACAAGTCATTTGAAGCGTTGAGAACAAGTGTTGCGGCCTCTCCAGATTTTTGAGTGGCCTGGGTAACACCAAGAATATTGTCTGATACGTTAGTAATGGCACCAGAAGTTTGGTTTACATTTCTGGAAATTTCCTTTGTTGCAGTAGACTGCTCTTCAACAGCTGCAGCAATTGCAGATGAAATCCCATCAATTTCAGAAATAGTGTTTCCGATGGACCTGATCGCTTCTACCGCATCCCCTGAAATCCCTTGGATAGAGGATATTTGGGTAGAGATTTCTTCAGTAGCTTTAGCTGTTTGATTGGCAAGGTTTTTTACCTCGCTTGCAACGACTGCAAAACCTTTACCGGCGTCTCCTGCACGTGCTGCTTCAATTGTTGCATTCAAGGCGAGGAGGTTCGTCTGCTCCGCAATGTCCTGAATTAGACTGACAACATCTCCGATTTTAGATGCAGCTTCTGATAGCCCAGCAACAGTGGCATCGGTTTTTTTTGCCTCATCCACTGCACCTCGGGAAATATTACTGGCTTCTCCAACCTGGCGGGATATTTCTGATATGGAGGCGGTTAGCTCCTCAGTTGCAGATGCTACGGTTTGTACACCATGAGATGCTTCTTGAGCGGCTGAGGATACTGTTGATGATTGAGTAGCGGTTTCTTTGGCTGTTGTAGACATACTGGTCGCATTGTTGTGTAACGTTTGTGAGGCGCCAGTAACCGTTTGTGCAATCTCACCAACTGAATTTTCAAATGTGTCTGCCAGATTTAAGAGTGTTTTCCGTCGTTCTTCTTCAGCACGTTTTTCTGTTTCTTTTTGTTCTAATTTTAAGCGTTCTATTCGTAGTGCGTTGTCTTTAAATACTTGAACAGCACGGGCCATGTTTCCAATTTCATCCCGTCGTTTCCGCCCTGTAATATCAATTTCTAGATCACCGCTTGCCAAACTACTCATAGAGTTCGTCATGACTGTAATCGGTTTTGAAACCAAATATAAAATTAGGCCAACCAACGTTGCCAAAAGAGCAATAAGCATTGCTATTGTAATACTGACCTGAGTGATGATCACAGAATTAGTTTCTGCTCGAATTTGCCCAAAATCCCAAATAACAACCAACATTCCAACGGGATCCGAACTCTTACCAAACAAAGCGGGTACGGCTACAAGCTGCTGATTCTCAACTATTATTACTTTGACCGTGTTTTCTTTCATAGCCAAGTTTGTTGCTTTAGGTAATTTTTTTAGATCAAAATTAGGGAGAATTTTTGACTGATACTCTGTGACGAGTTCACCATCCTTGGTGAGCGTGAATATTGAAGCAATTGAAGAATTTTCCTCGCTTGATAGCTTTTGATAGGCAGCTTCTATTGACGCTGTTTTCTTAAATTTGATGCCACCGCCGATTTGACTGGCGAGAAGTTCGGTTATTGCGATATTCGAAGATTCCAAGCGCCCATTGGTCCTTTCGGACTCTGAGACTATTTGGAAAATAATGATGGCCGCAAAAATCAAAGTCACCAGGAAAGCTATTGCTGTTGTAACTTTTTTACTGATTGTCCAAAAAGACATTAAGTCTTTTGGATTGTTATCAATCTCATCTACTGTTGAAGACAGGGCCATCATATTCTCTTTTATACTTACAATAAATTGAACATATAACTTTCGAATAGTTAAATGCGCTTAAGGCAACAAAGCCATTAGATCTAATAATACTCAGATAATATGCTGAAAATGAGCCCACTCTCAACTAACAATTCCAAGGCCTCTTGAAATTCCCTGTGTAATGATTTTTTGGATGAGTTTTTAGAAAATTGCAGCCAAACTTCCTTGGCCTGCAACACTAGCGGGTTACCCAATGAGTCTTTATCTATTCCAAGGTTATTAAATTCCTTTCTTAAAGTTATCATGGGGCCAGCAGCTAGATCCGCGCGACCATCTTTAACGGCCTGAGCGACTTCTCGATAATTGTCCAACACAAGTTTCTTTAGGGATGTATCCTCATCAAATCTTTTCTCTAAGAATACTCCTTTTGGAACGGCAATGGTTTTACCGGACAAATCACTGTAACTCGCCAGGTCTGCACCTTTGGGATTAATAACCACAGTATCTAGGACAATTAACATGGCGACTTGATCAGCAATAGCTTCGCTGGAGGCACTTCGAAAGAAAATTGAAAAATCCGAATCACCACTTTTCAGATCGATAATCATTTGTTTATACGGCTGCATAGTAACGGTAATTTCGTGACCTGTTTCCTGTTCCAGAAGAGATAAAACATCCGGAATTATGCCTTTTGCCTGACCAGGTTCCTCCATACCCCATGGAGGCAGAATAAATGCTGTAACATTAACTTTCTCTGCAGCTGCAGGGTTCCCAAAGGTTAGAAAAATAGTTACGAAATAAACCATCCGTATGAAGTAGGAATTAAATTTATCTATATGAAGGCCATTCCAATTAGTCATGGCTATCTCCTTTTATTATTCTCTTTGATATTCTCTGGACCTATTACTTAGGGCGCACGCCTTCAAAGAAAATTGAGATTTCAACTTCTTGTGCGGATGGGCCCATGTCCATCATGCCGTAATCGGCAACAGGAACAACGGTAGATCCTTCGAAACCCTGACGCACGTAACCCCAAGGATCATCACCACCGCCAATCCATGTCACTTCCATGGAGATCGGCTTGGTCACGCCTTTAATGGTCAGATCGCCATCCAGCATAGCCGTTTTGTCGCCGGTAGATTTCAGACCAGTAGATACGAAGGTAGCTGTTGGGAAGTTGGTAACATCTAGGAAGTCCGCGCTGCGCAGGTGCTTGTCACGCTCGGCGTGGTTTGAATCCAGGCTTGCTGTATCCACAGTAATGTTAATGGAAGATGCATCAGGTTTGCTTTCGTCAAATTCGAGCTGACCGTCAAATTTATTGAAGCGAGCCTGTATCCATGAAAATCCCAAGTGGCTGATTTTAAACTGGATGTTCGCATGAGCGCCCTGGGTGTCCAGGTTATAGCTATTGGCGGATGCAGAGGTTAGACCGGCAGCAAGGCCACCTGTTACCAGTAATGTCGCCATAACTGTCGATTTTACGGCTGATTTGATTTTTGATTTAAACATCGTGTTTTCCTGATTGTTGAGAGTTTAGAGTTTTTAAGGCAATGCTGACAGAACCAGAGGTCAGCGCGCCCCCTTGATCATGCGAAGTAAGGTGCGGTCCTTATCTAGAAAGTGATGTTTGAGAGCTGCCAGAGCGTGAAGTACAACCAAACCAGCTAAAGACCAGGCTATGATTTCGTGTACGAGACCCGCGATGTCTTCCATCCCCTTGGCCGGGGGCAAAAGAGCGGGAACTTCGAAAAGGTCAAAGACGAAGATAGATCGGCCGTCTGCTGTTGAGATCAGGTAGCCCGAAATAAACAGGGCAAACGGTAGGGCGTAGAGCACAAAGTGCGCAAGAGATGCGGCTTTGTGTTCCCAAGCCTTTCCTCCGGGTACAGTGCCGGGGATCACGCTGAGCAAACGCCAGATCAGGCGCATGACCATTAACACAGCGACCAGGATGCCAATCGACTTATGCCAGTGCGGGAAGGTTTGATAGTTGGCATCGTAATAAGTGAGTTCAACCATATACAAACCAAGGCCAAAGAGACCAATAGCCGCCAAGGCAACTAGCCAATGCAGGGATCGGGAAACCCAACCGTAATTATCCTTTGTATTGCGCATCATATAATCTCTCGGGTTGCTTTTTAAGTCGCTTCCAGTACCAACGCAAACGTTTCTCCATTATTGGAGCAAAGTGCTGAACCCAACGATAAAGTGTCGAATGATCGACATCAACTCTGGGTTCCTCCATCATTTCTTCGAGATCTCTATAGCTGATCCCGCATTTACAATACCAACGAACGGCCCAAACTTGTGCACGGCAGTGGTTTGCTTGCAACCTATGAGAGTGGAGTGATCTCTCCTTGGAAAGGCCTATACTTAAAATCATTCATCAAATTGTGGATACCTTCAATTATACTGCTCTGAGCTCTTGGATAATGGCTTCCACAATTTGTTGCATTTTTTTAACTTTATGAATTAGTTCATTCGAAGAATACTGAACTTGTTGAGATGATTTCCCTGTTTGTATTGACGCGTTACTGTCATCAGATATTGCCTCTGGAGTACCAGTAACTGCCCCTTTTTCTACAGTCGTTGTCGAGATTGATGAGGAAATTTTTCTCATTGCTTCGATAGTATTACCCATCACTTTATTAGCCTAAATAAGTGTATTTTTTTCATAAATTAATCCTTCTTACCCTGTTTAGTGTCGGCGCAACAAACAGTTGTATGTGCGTTCAACAACTTTAAATTTCATGGATTATATTTTTGATTTTATTCTATATGTTTTCATCTGTTTTCTTCACTAATCACAACTTTTAGGGTTTGTTTATTAGCACTTTAATATTTAAATGTAAGCGCTTTCATGCGATTGTATGTGGACACTATTAACAAATCTTTAAGGGTCTGTTGCAAAAAATTCACTCAGGCTTATTCTTTAAGAGATTATCATTTTCTATAACGGGATTTATGGATGTCTGAGTTCAAGTGGCGTCACTATCATGGCACGGTCATCCTTCAATGTGTCCGTTGGTACTGTAAATACGGCATCAGCTATAGAGAGATCTCTCAGGCCATTCCATGGCCCTAACGAGCAAGGCTCGAAGAGATGATGATTGAACAGGGTGTTGAGGTGGATCATTCAACACTCTATCGTTGGGTTCAACGTTATGCCCCAGAACTTGAGAAGAAAATTCAGTGGTATAAGAGAAGTTGCTCCCATTCCTGGCGTATGGATGAGACCTATATAAAGGTTAAAGGGAAGTGGAAATATTTGTACAGGGCCATCGACAAGGATGGAGATACCCTTGATTTCTATTTATCGGGAACCCGCAACACTAAAGCAGCCAAACGTTTCCTGAAGAAAACCCTCAAACGTAACAAGCACCACATTCCAGTGTCAATTACCTCTGACAAGTCGCCAACATTGGGGAAGCTATCAGGGAGCTAAAAGCTGAAGGTATAATCCCAAATGACCTTTTACATCGCCAAATCATATACCTTAACAACCGGCTTGAGGCGATCACGGAAAACTCAAACGCTTAATCAAGCCCACTCTAGGCTTCCAATCCATGAAAACGGCCTATGCCACGATCAAAGGATTTGAGGTCATGAGAATGTTTAAAAAAGGGCAGTTAAGATTATGGATGCGCGGCGAAACTGGACCAATAGCAGAGGCAAGATTGATTAACCGGCTATTTGGAGTTTATGCCTGAAATCCGTCTTGAAAATGGAGTTTTGTACCCTAGTGAATTTTTTGCAACGGAGCCGTTTTTTTTGCAACAAACCCTTAAAGATTTGTTAATAGCGCCCACATATAATCGTATGAAAGCGATTACATTTGAATATTAAAGTGCTAATAAACAAACCCTAAAAGTTGTGATTAGTGAAGAAAACAGATGAAAACATATAGAATAAAATCAAAAATATAATCCATGAAATTTAAAGTTGTTGAACGCACATACAACTGTTTGTTGCGCCGACACTAAACAGGGTAAGAAGGTTTAATTTATGAAAAAAATACACTGGTTATTGAGAGGGGGAGCTTCTTCAGTGTTTAAGAAAATTATGATTTCCTTACCTCTTCTGCATCCTATCCCCGATGCTATATCTGAAGAATTAACTGCTGGTATCTTCAGTTTAGTTCCTTGGGGCTACGAGGTAGAGGGCGATGTCGTCGGCATTATGCCAGACCTAATTCAAAAGATATCTGAGCAGGCAAAACTTCCTATTAAACTGCAGTTGGTTCCCTACAAGCGCATGTTTGTTCAGTTAGAAAATGGTGAAATTGATTTCGCAATTTTTTATAGAAGTAACAAAAGTGAGGAAATAGCTGAACCTATATTGAGGGTCCATACCGTTAATAATGTTGTCTATGGGCGTTCAAACAGTGTGTTGAATCAATATGAAGATTTATCTAACTTCCGGATCGCGGCACCATTAGGCGTATATTTTCTACCGAGATTTGATATTGATGAAAAATTGGCGAAAACGAATGTTCCTAACTACACAAACGCCGTAAAGATGTTCAAGAGCAAGCGTGTGACAGCTGTTGTCGGACCTGGGATAACATTGCGGCATCTCTTTAGGGCTTTTGCTATCCAAAGACAGACACTTTCTTCGCCGCTAACCATCAGCAAGAGTGAAATTTGGATCCAGTTCTCGCATTCAAGTAAGAAAGCTCACTTAAAGTCGATAATTAAAAAAGTAGCTTTAGAATTGAGGGAAAATGGCACCTTTTCTCGCCTGATTAAACATGGTGACAATGAAGATTGGTAACCGTGTGAGTT
The DNA here is from genome assembly GCA_036960845.1 of Halopseudomonas aestusnigri. Taxonomy (GTDB): domain Bacteria; phylum Pseudomonadota; class Alphaproteobacteria; order Kiloniellales; family Kiloniellaceae; genus Kiloniella. The sequence continues at coordinate 14,401 of JBALWN010000015.1, forward strand.
TTTACGACGTTGTTGCATGGCCCCGATCTGACACAGTTTCCGCCCTTACCCAAGAATTTAGGTCATAGGATACGCTCGAACCCGGGAGTTCCAAGTTCGTTCATTCTGTTCAGAATTATGCGTGAGGTTTCGACCTCCATGACTTGATTTTCGAGTTTACGGGCCATGAGCTTGGGACCCATAACAGCTTTCCACCGGCCTATTTGAGTTTCTCCACGACTGCGCCGATTGGTAAGCTTCCGGTCTGCCACACTGGAAGTTTACGATTAATTGTAGAGTGAGCTGCAATCATCGCTTCGAAACCACTTTACCTACGAATACAAATCGGTTCATGGCTTTAGCCGCTTCGTGCTGTCATCTCAATCGGTCAACGCAACACATTGATTAAATCTGTCAGCGGGTGTTTCAAATTGCAATGTCTTTCTTGGGCGTTCGTTTAGCTGACGTGCGACTTTGTTGAGATGGACTTGTGAGTGCTGAGACAAGTCAGTTCCTTTTGGAAAATACTGCCTGAGTAACCTATTGGTATTCTCATTTGAACCACGTTGCCATGGTGATTGGGGATCACAAAAGTAAACATCAATACCTGTTTCTAGTTTAAAGCGTTTGTGGCTTGCAAGCTCAGAGCCTCTATCCCAGGTAAGTGATTTGTAGAGTTCACTTGGTAATTTATGAGCCTGTTTGATTAGAGCTGTCACAACGCTCTTCGTATCTTTGTTAGCAACTTTTGCAAGCATCACATAGCGCGTCTGGCGTTCAACCTGTGTTGCTATGTAGCTGTTCTTAGAGCCTCCAATTAAATCACCCTCCCAGTGACCAGGTACAGCGCGATCTTCTACGGATGCCGGCCGTTCTCTTATAGACACTGCGTCTTTTATCTTACCAAGGCCATCACGTTTCAAGCTCGCATGCTTTGAACATCGTATCGTACGTTTTGAGCGTAAACACTGTTGTAACTCCTTCTTCAACACGCCTCTCGCTTGCACAAACAGGCTTTTATAGATTGTCTCATTTGACACGTGATTACGCTCTTTGTTTGGATATTTGCGTTTTAACCAACCTGCAATTTGCTCTGGCGACCAATGGATTACAAGTTTCTCTGATATAGTACGCTGTAAGTATTCATGCCCAGCAAGCTTACACAGTTTAGGACGGCAAGCACGTAGCCATGCTTGATCATCAGCGGCAGTTGCACGGTATAGTTCGTATCCACCATTGCGCTTTATTTCACGACTAACAGTTGAAGCAGAACGGCAGAGTTCTCTGGCTATGCAACGTATTGAACGCAAAGCAGCAACTCCACGTGAGATTACCTCACGCTCAACAAGTGTCAGTGCTAACCTCGATCGCCGTCGCTCTGGCGGACGAATGCCACCAGTCTTCGAAAGCAGTGGGTAGATCGAAGATGAGTCTCTATCAAACAGCCGTCCGATCGAACTCATAGACTCGCCGCGCTTCCATCTATCCCAAATATCGGCCTTCTCTTTACTCGTAAAATATATACGTCGCCTGTAAGCCATCTAAACACTCCATCTCACCATAAAAGATTAAAGTGTTGCGTCGATCAATTGAGATCACCGCCATAAGCGGACATCGACAAAATTCGGACACGAACCGTTGATAGCATGATTCGCGCCTTGTAAATAAGTTCCAATTTGTGCAGAGTTCGCTCCATGGATCACGAAAGAGGTAGGAATTTTGCATGACTGAACCGCAGCGCCTGTCTGACTCCCCAGACTGGGGATACCTCTTGGCGGAATATTATGCTGCCTACCGTCACCGCTCTGCCGGTGGAAGTAAGGTGATCCGGAGCCATATGAAGGTGGTCCGCGAACGACTATCGCGCTGCATTTCCAGTAACCCAACGCTAAACCTACCTTTACCAGAGCAGAAGCCGGTGTGCGCTCATTTAGGTCGAGCCTTAGATAACGGCGAGCAGGATACTATGCGGTCTATGGTCAAGACTATCGACAAAATCAAGCACGACCTCAGTTGGCGGTATGGATATAAAAAGCTGCCTCGCCATCTGACCAATCGCTACGCTTACGCTGATATCCTGTCACCCCATGGCCCAGTAATATGTGAGAACCTAACGTTAGGGATCGTGTTGTTTGCTCCACGCACCACGTATCCCGCACACGCTCACTATGGCGTAACCGAAAGCTACATTTGCTTGTCTGGAGCGACGTCGGAAAACGACATGGGGGTTTATGTGCCGGGCGCTATGATCATCAATATGCCTGAGCACAAACACTCGATTACTACATCGGACGCAGAGCCTGCACTCCTCGCCTATGCTTGGACCGGAAACCCGGAAAATCTAGCGGATCAGAAGATGGTATTCAACCGCAAAGGCGGCAAAGAAACTCACTGACCTCGCACATGCCGCTGTTTCATCGAGCGAAGTTATTTGATGTCTGGTTCAGGTCTAATACGGCTGTTTTCGATAGCCTAAAATCAATCCCACTTGGCACACGAAAGAAGTTATAATCGAAAAGAAAAGCCCCTCTACGACAAACAATCTAATACTTGATCGCTAGAAATATAAATTGACAATTTATAGACGGTCGTTTATTAAATAAATCATGGGTACAGTCACCAATATACCTCAGCCTCGCGGTAGGCCAGCAAAAGATCAAGCAGAATATGCTGAAATCTATAATAGGCTGGTACGTGAAGGCGTAGCTTTGCTGACTGAAAAAGGGTTCGCAGCAACCAAAATTGATGAGGTCGTCAAGAAAGCTGATGTGCCAAAGGGGTCTTTCTACACATATTTTGACAGTAAAGAGGCTTTTGGTCAGGAGCTTATTGATAGTTATGCTCAATATTTCCTTCAGAAGTTAGATAAATGCTATGGAAATGCTTACCGTACGCCCTTAGAGCGGATCTCGGATTTTATGCAAGAAGCGCGCGTTAGAATGGCGCGGTACGATTTTCGTCGGGGATGCTTGGTGGGTAATCTCGGTCAGGAGATGGCTGTTTTGCCTGGGGCATATCGCCAGCGGTTGATCGATGTTTTTCTTGAGTGGCAAAAAAGGACGGAGATATGCCTGAAAGCTGCACAGGAAGCTGGAGAAATCGATCTTGAGATTGATAGTGCCAAAAAGGCAGAGGCTTTCTGGATTGGCTGGGAGGGCGCTATTCTTCGCGCAAAATTAAGCCGTTGTGCAGGACCGATCGATCTGTACGCTGAAGATTTTTTGGATGGCTTGCGGCCAAGAATGCCTGGCTGAATACGTCCTTTTTTTTGCTTAATAAATATATCATTAATTATTAAATATTAAATAACTGTTAGTAAGTGGTACCTTTATCAATATTTAATATACAGATAGTTATTAAATATTGATAAAATGAGAGAAACTTTCAGGCTTAACAAAGAAACTCCAAGCGCTAATGGGTATTCTAGCATTTAAACAATATTACTAAAATTTAGTCCAAAGAGACTTTTTAAGGAGATAGGAAATGAAAAATGTTGAAACTGGTAATCCTGCGTACACCGGATTATCCCACGTGCAAAATTACATCAATGGCTCACGTCATAACGCGACAGGTAATAGCAGTCAGGATATATTCAATCCGGCAACTGGGCAACCAACAGCTCGCGTGACGTTCTCTACTGTTGCTGATGTGAATTGCGCTGTGGAAGCCGCCAGTGCAGCTTTCCTTAAATGGTCTGAAGTCTCGCCAATTAAACGTGCGCGGTTGATGAATAGACTTTTGGGATTGATGCAAGAACGAAAAGACCAGTTAGCGACAGCGATTACAGTCGAACATGGCAAAATTCTCTCAGACGCTTTGGGCGAAGTAGAGCGCGGCATTGATATCGTCGAGTTTGCCTGCGGTATTCCACAGCTTTTGAAAGGTGATTTTTCCGATCAAGTTTCCACAGGCATGGACAACTGGACGATGCGCCAACCTTTGGGTGTCGTTGCTGGGGTGACGCCTTTTAATTTCCCCGTGATGGTCCCCAGCTGGATGTTCCCTGTGGCGATTGCCTGTGGTAATACATTCATTCTGAAGCCCAGCCCGACAGATCCGACCCCTTCATTAATGATGGCAGATCTTATTAAAGAAGCTGGTTTCCCTGATGGGGTCTTTAACGTTATTCAAGGGGACAAGGTTTCTGTGGATGCTCTTTTGGATCATCCAGACGTGATGGCACTGTCTTTTGTAGGTTCTACTCCGGTTGCAAACGCCATATATCAACGTGGTGCGGCAAATGGAAAGCGTGTCCAAGCGCTGGGTGGGGCCAAAAATCATATGGTTGTGATGCCGGACGCGGATATGGGTAAGGCAATTGATGGCTTGATGGGGGCGGCTTATGGCTCTGCTGGGGAACGCTGCATGGCAATCTCTGTCGCCGTTCTGGTCGGGGATGCCGCAGATAAAATAATGCCGACCCTTAAAACCCGCGCCGAAGGATTATGCGTTGGGTCCGGCATGATGCCGGATAGTGAAATGGGTCCCATTATTTCCGATGCCGCACGCCAGCGTATTACATCTTATATCGATTCTGGTGTGGAAGAGGGAGCCGATATGTTGGTGGATGGTCGCGATTTTTCCGTGGTAGATCATGAGGGAGGGTTCTTCCTTGGGGCCACATTATTCGACAATGTAACGCCGCAAATGAAAATTTATAGAGAAGAAATATTTGGTCCCGTATTAGTTTGTGTACGCGTTGATACGCTTGATGAGGCAATAGAGTTGATTAACGCCCATGAATTTGGCAATGGCGTTGCCTGCTATACCCGCAGTGGCGGTGCTGCCCGTACTTTTCATCGCAGAATTCAAGTGGGCATGGTCGGGATTAATGTTCCGATCCCCGTGCCAATGGCCTGGCAAGGTTTTGGCGGATGGAAAAAGAGCCTGTTTGGTGACATGCATGCCTATGGTGAAGAGGGCGTCCGTTTTTACACCAAACAAAAGTCGATCATGCAGCGTTGGCCAGAAGACATGACCGACGGTGCTGAATTCTCTATGCCGGTAGCAAAATAATGGAACATATTTACGATTATATTATTATAGGGGCTGGCACTGCAGGTGCACTGCTTGCCAATCGCCTAAGTGCAGATCCAAAGAAAAAAGTTTTGCTTTTAGAGGCCGGCGGTAAAGATAATTATCACTGGATTCACATACCTGTAGGCTATCTTTATTGCATTGATAACCCACGAACAGATTGGCGCTTTAGGACCGAAAATGAAAAAGGCTTGAACGGCCGCTCTCTCCTTTACCCACGGGGTAAGACTCTTGGTGGCTGTTCTTCGATCAACGGCATGATCTATATGCGCGGGCAGGCCCGTGACTATGATCAGTGGGCAAACATGACAGGTGAAAACGAATGGTCTTGGGAGGCCAGCCTTGCTGATTTTAAAGCACATGAAGATAGTTATCGCCTTGAGGATACCGATGATTTTGTTATCAACGGTGAGAAAATTGATAGCCCTGATGGCAAGCATACCGCTGGCGGTGAATGGCGTGTGGAAAAGCAGCGTCTACAGTGGGAAATTTTAGATGCCTATGCCGATGCAGCGCAGGAAGCAGGTATTCCAAAAACAGGAGATTTTAACGGGGGCGACAATACGGGCTCAGGTTATTTTGACGTAAACCAACGGCGCGGCTGGCGATGGAATACATCCAAAGCGTTTTTGCGTTCCATCAAAGGGCGGCGTAATCTTGACGTTTGGACGAAATCTCATGTGACAAAACTGGGACTTGAAAAGGACGAAGCTGGCCAACAACGTTGCGTTAGCGTCAATGTACAAAAGAACAGACAGGATATCACTGTGCGTAGCAAAACAGAGGTTATCCTTTGTGCTGGTGCCATAGGAAGCCCCCATATATTGCAATTGTCGGGCATTGGTTCTGGCCCTCATATATCGAAATATGACATCAAGGTAGAGCATGAATTACCCGGCGTCGGTCAAAACCTGCAAGATCACTTGCAAATAAGAACTGTCTATCAAGTCAAAGATGTCAAAACATTGAATGAGTTGGCATCCACGCTTTGGGGTAAGGCGTCCTTTGCACTGGAATATGCGTTGAAACGGTCTGGTCCCATGAGTATGGCACCTTCGCAACTTGGGATATTTACCAAAAGTGATCCGTCGCGTGAGCATTCGAATATCCAGTTCCATGTGCAGCCTTTGAGCTTGGAGTCTTTTGGACAGCCCTTGCATGATTTCCCCGCTATTACGGCCAGTGTTTGTAATTTGAACCCGACAAGCAGAGGGACTGTCTTGTTAAAGTCACCCCACGCTGAAGATGCGCCGGCTATTGCCCCGAATTATCTGGATACAGAGGATGATCGGACCGTCGCAGCAGACAGTTTGCGTGTTGTGCGAAAAATTGCCGAACAATCTGCGCTTGCGCGTTACAAACCGAAAGAAATCAAGCCAGGGCCGGAATACCAATCTGATGAGGATTTGGCAAAAGCTGCTGGGGATATTGGGTCAACTATATTCCATCCGGTTGGCACCACAAAAATGGGTCGCAACGATGATCCATCCGCCGTTGTAGACAGCAAGTTAAGAGTCTTAGGCATTGCGGGACTTCGCGTCGTTGACGCTGGAATCATGCCTACAATTGTTAGCGGTAATACAAATAGCCCAACATTAATGATAGCGGAAAAAGCTGCGCGCTGGATTATCGCAGATGCTGCAAGGAGAGACTAATGGCTAGTTCCAATGATATCCCCCTAAAAAAAGGCCCTTTAAACGGCGTAACTGTTCTTGATTTTTCACGTGTTTTGGCGGGGCCATATTGTACAATGGTTTTGGCGGATCTGGGTGCGAGGGTGATCAAGATCGAAAAGATCGGTACCGGAGATGACACCCGTGCATTCGGGCCATTCGTTGAAGAAGAATCCGCGTATTTTACCTGTTTTAACCGACGGAAGGAGAGCATCGTTCTCGATATCAAGTCGCCACGTGATCGAGAACTATTAGAAAAGCTGCTTGATACATCTGATGTCTTGGTTGAGAATTTTCGCCCCGGCGTAATGGATCGTTTGGGATATGGTGCAGAACGTCTAGCCAAAACCCATCCTCATCTGATCTATGCCTCAATTTCGGGGTTTGGTCACTCTGGGCCTTATGGTGATTTGCCGGGCTACGACATGGTGGTGCAGGCAATGGGCGGGATTATGAGCTTAACCGGATGGCCAGATGGAGAACCCGCTCGGGTTGGCACCAGTTTTGGGGATCTAGGCGCGGCATTATTTGCCGCAGTTGGTATTGTTTCATCGCTTTATAGTCGTACTAAGGATGCGCAAGGCACCCGCGTAGATATTGGCATGCTAGATTGTCAGGCAGCACTCATGGAAACAGCTTTGGCTCGCTATGACGTCGAAGGCGTTGTTCCAGGTCGGACGGGAGATTCCCATCCTTCACTAGCACCCTTTGAAAGTTTTCGGGCAAAAGACGATAAAATTGTCATCGCGGCAGGGAATGACACTTTATTCATGCTTATGGCTGATGCACTTGGCGCACCAAAGCTCGCACTTGACCCGCGCTTTTTGTCCAACGACCTACGTTGCCAAAACCGTCCGCAGATGGTCGAAGAGATCGAGAAAATCCTGTCAGAGCATCCTGTGGAGCTCTGGGTTGATAAACTGAACGATGCGGGGGTGCCTTGCGCGCCCATAAACACGATCGACAAATTGTTAGATCATCCACAGCTTGTCGCCCGAGACATGATTGTTCAGGTGCAGGGGCAAAAAGGGAAACCGTTTAAGACCGCTGGAAATCCGATCAAACTAACAGGGCATGAAGAAATTGATGTCAATGTCCCCATGACCGCACCGGGCTTGGGTCAGCATCGAGAGGCTTTACTTGCAGAGTTGATGGCAAGCAGTGGATCATACGATCAGCCGGGCCACACAGATGCACAAGAAGATTTTGAGATAAAAGAAGATGATAGGAAAATAACATGAATAAGATAGCCAAAAAAGTTGAAGATACAAAAAACTCGACCATAAAATCAACTGAACCAGAAATGATCATCATTGAACGCCGAGAAGGCGTTGGTATGATCACTTTAAATAGGCCAAAGCAACTGAACGCATTGAACCGACAAATGGCGGAAGAAACCCTAACAGCTTTGAAGCAATTTGACGCTGATCCCGATGTGGGGGCTATTGTTATTACAGGCAGCACACGGGCTTTTGCCGCCGGTGCTGATATCGAAGAAATGGCTGAAAAATCCTTCACGGATTTCTACATGGATGACTTTCTATCGCCTTGGGATTCCGTTAAGACTATCTCAAAACCTATCATTGCTGCGGTTAGCGGATTCGCCCTCGGCGGCGGCTGTGAGTTGGCTCTGTTATGTGACATTATTATCGCTTCTGACGATGCACAATTCGGACAACCGGAAATAAAACTGGGCATCCTACCTGGCATTGGCGGCTCTCAACGCCTCACCCGCTCTGTAGGTAAGGCATTAGCAATGGATTTAGTTCTTACGGGCCGTAACATCAGTGCACAAGAAGCAAAAGAAGCAGGATTAATAGCGCGGATTGTGCCTAAAGAAGAGCTTCTACAAACGACGCTGGAAGCAGCACATACAATCGCTGGCTACAATGCACCAGCAGTAAGAATGGCAAAAAGTGCTGTCAATGCGGCGCTAGAAACGCCGTTGACTGAAGGACTGAAACAGGAGCGTCTGTATTTTCAAGCCGCTTTTGCAACAGAAGGACAAAAAGAAGGCATGAATGCCTTTGTACATAAACGTGCGCCCGTTTTCAGAAACAGGTAGGGAAAACATTGAGGATATAGTGTATTGTTTCTTTGCGACATCCACGCATAGAAAATACATGTATTTGTGCTTCGTTGAAAAGAAATAACCACTCGTGGGTGACCCTCGGTCAAACAAAACAGCACCTGAGGAGCGCCCATGCTACTCTCTAGGACACTCCAAGACACTCTACGATAAAGGTCACCTATAGCATGGCGTTGTTGTGGTGTGCCCGGCCTATGAGGACGGCGACGACAACTTGGAAGAGATGTGCGAAGATCTTGAAGACGCAAAATCCGAATTGAAGAAGATTGCTGCATGATCTGCTGGCCTGCAACCTTACATGATTTCAAGTTTTCAGTAATTGGATAATGTCCTGTGTGGATGGCTCCCATTTTACAAGGTTTAAATGAGTTATTTAGCATTCCCAAGTTAGATACGGTCCTGTGTCCGGCCTTTTTGCGCGGTACATGACCGCTGGCCTTGATGGTTTCCGCGAACAAGGTCCCATTCCGCTTCTCGGACTTTTGATGTCCTGGACATTCGACGGGGTATCCTCGTTCCCGGTCCAACCTGTCTGCCATCTCTCTCATCGTCCTTGTAAACTGATTGCGCTTATTCCTTTGTTAGGTTCCAGTTATAGTGTTCTCTATACCGTCACTCTCGGAATGTAAGGCTCATTACGTGTCAGCACAGCCCAGATAATGCGGGCTGTTTTATTGGCCATAGCCACAGTTGCCACACGCACAGGCTTTCGCTCCAGTATTGCCTGTGTCCACGGATCAACCCGGTCTGGCCTTGTGCCTGCCGCTCTGACCCTTGCAGTCATTCCTAATACAAGAAGCTTCCTTAAATACTGGTCGCCCATGCGAGATATCTTTCCAAGTCGTTCTTTACCACCAGAAGATTTGTTCAGTGGCGTCAATCCTATCCATGCAGCAAAGTCCCGGCCACTCTTAAACTGATGCGCACTACCGACCGTTGCAACAATGGCAGACGCATTAACAGGCCCTATGCCGGGAATGGTTTGTAGCAGCCTAATGCGAGGATCCATCTTGGCAGAAGTTGCAATAGCTTTGTCCAATCGCAAGATACGGGCATGTAGGAATAATAGCTGTTGGCATAGTGATGTCATAACACTGAGACCCACGTCTGGCAGATCATATTCATTATCGTCTTCGATGCTTTGTGCAAAGTTCCGAATACTCTCCAACCCTTTACGGATCGTAATACCAAACTCACCAATCAATCCTCGTATTGTGTTTGATAGTTGTGTGCGTTGTCCAACCATCATCTCTCTAGCACGATGTTGGCAGAGTATGGCTTGCTGTTTTGCAGACTTCATCTCGACAAACCGCATGGTAGGACGGGTGACAGCTTCACAAATAGCTTCGGCATCGGCTGCATCAGACTTGCCCCGTTTAACATAGGGCTTCACATAAGCAGGTGGCATTAACTTCACTTCATGGCCTAATGTCGATAGTTCCCTTGCCCAGTAATGCGCACTGCTACATGCTTCCATACCAACAAGACACGGATCAAGCTTGGCAAAGAACGGCAGCATCTGAACGGGCTTCGTTGCAAAAACTTAACCAGGGTGCAAAACTCCTTTTTCAAGAAGGATTTCAGGCATAAACTCCAAACAAGCGGTTAGTGAATCTGGCCTCGGCTATTGGTCCTGTTTCACCGTGCATCCATATTCTAAACTGTCCCTTTTTAAACATTCTCATGACTTCAAATCCTTTAATAGTGGCGTAGGCCGTTTTCATAGATTTAAAGCCTAGAGTGGGCTTGATTAATCGTTTCAGTTTGCCATGATCTCCCTCAAGCCTGTTATTCAGATATTTGATCTGGCGATGTAAAAGCTCATTCGGAATCTTGCCTTCAGCTTTTAACTCCCTGATAGCTTCACCATATGTAGGAGC
>JBALWN010000016.1:0-24813 GCA_036960845.1 Halopseudomonas aestusnigri
GTTACCAGCATTTTTAACAACCACCCAGGGATCACGTGGCAAAGCTCGGTGGATTTCCAGACTTTCCAACCCAAAAGGCAGGCTTAAACCTTCATCACCTGTCGCAAGCCCCAGACTTGCCTGTAAGGCACCATCCAACAAACTTGGATGCAACTCCAGCCCGTCATCTCCAGCCACAGATCCCAGACGCAACCGTGCAACCACACCATCAGGTCCAGAAGAGAGCTCCTCGATCACCCGGAAGCTTGGGCCATATTCAACCCCGATTGAGCTATAGATCGCGTAACACTCAGCCCCTGATTGTCGTGCCCCATCCAGTCGTAACTTACGCACCGATACAGGCTCAACTACACCCGGACACACATCACCTTGTCCGTGTAACTGGCCATCAACCAGCACCTCATAACGCCAGCGATCCTCTCCAAGGGCCTCAAGTGACACATTCAACTCAACCGGGCCAGCCACCACAAGCGGTCGCAACCACGTGATCCGTTCCAGTTTCAGAGGTCCCGGCATCACTCGGGCTGCCGCCTGACGCACTAACTCAAGATACATCACCCCGGGTAAAATTTTAGCCCCGCCAACAACGTGATCTCGCAAATAAAACTCATCACCAGTCAGAACAATAAAACCATCAATATCAAGCAAACTTGAAGAGGAGGCTGAAGGCGGCACAACATCAGTAATCGAAACCGCCTTGGACGCTATTGATTTCGATATATCAGCAGGCCAGTATTCATCCCGCGAAAACGAATATGTCGGCAAACTAACCCGCGCAGGTGCATTGGGGCCAAACATGCGCTCCCATTGCACTTCATACCCCTCAAGATAAAGGCTCGCAATTTCATTCAGCGCCGATCTATCAGCGTTCGGCCTAAGCAGCACATCCAAGCGCTCTTGGCCTGCACCATTCCCCTTAAACCCACGTGATACTTTAACTCTTTGCACACTCTCAAGTTCTCTGAGAGCTTGCTCTGTATCCTCAACCACTAGCGCACAACGATGTTCAAAGGCATGACGTCCTTCGGTCAAAGTGCGGCTCACTGCTGTCAATTTTACAGGCTTTGACAAAGCCCGGCGTAAATTCTTGATACCCTTGACCAATGCTTCTTCGGTTTTGGCGGAAAGTGCCAGCAACACTGGTCCCTGATTTTTTGTCGTCTCAATCCCGTCATAACCTTGGACTAACAAATGAGCGTTAGTACCACTCATACCAAAAGAGCTCACACCGCCTATGCGTGTTTGAGCTGATCCTGTCGACCAAGGCTGGGTTTTCTTATTAATACGGAAAGGACTACTCGCCCAGTCCACATAATCACTTTCTTCTTCGCAATGTAAACTGGCTGGTATGGTCGCTCTTTCGATACCTTTCACAAGTCCGATCAAACTAACCAATCCGGAAGCCGCAAAAGTATGACCGAAATTGCTTTTGGTCGAAGTTAACGCACAGTCAACTCCTGTCACATGACCGAAAGCTTCAGTCAGAGCATCGGCCTCCACCGGGTCACCAAGACGTGTTCCCGTTCCATGGCTGACCAAATGACCAATGGCTTTTGGATCGATGCCAGCCTTATCCCAGACCTCGCGTAACAGTTTGGTTTGCGCAAGTGCGTTAGGAGCAGTAATGCCATTGCTTCGGCCATCATTATTAATGCCACTCCCTGCAATCAAAGCCCGTATGGGATCACCATCAGCCAGCGCCTTGGAAAGAGGCTTCAATACCACCACCACCACGGCTTCTCCCGGAACCATGCCATTGGCATCTTTTCCAAAGGCATGGCATTTACCGTCAGGTGAAAGCATTCCAGCTTGGCTCATACCGACATAGGGTTCGGGCGTCAGAATCAGGTTCGCCGCCGCCGCAAGCGCAATCTCACAGTCACCTGCTTTGAGACTAATACAGGCCTGATGTACCGCAACCAGCCCTGAAGAACAGGCGGTATTAACCGCGATAGCCGGGCCATCTAGATCCAGAAAATAAGATAACCGTGATGCCAGTATTCCATTATGGTTCGAGGTGATACCTAATCCAGGTGCAACACGCGCATAGTCACCTTCTTCAACTCCAACGAAAACACCCACACGATTTTTTCCCAACAAGCCAGGGCCTTGACCTGCATCTTCTAAGGCCTTCCATGATTCTTGCAAAAGAAGCCTTTGGCGCGGATCAATTGAGATCGCCTCACGTGGTGAAATTTCAAAAAACAGCGGATCAAACTCACGTATGCCAGAGAGACAACCACCCCATTTACTTACGCTCGGCCCCTCACCAGCTTCTGGGCCGCCGTAGATCTCTCGCCAATCGAAATGATCGCCAGGAACCTCATCAACGGCATCAATTCCTTGCTCAAGAATTCTCCACATTTCATCCACGTCCCTCGCACCAGGGAAACGGCCACTCATACCAATAATCGCGATGGGGTCATCTTTAGGAGAAGTTATTTCAGATGTAGATTGTTCCAAAGTTGGGTGCTCAGGTACGGGCTCAGATAAAGGTACTTGCGTAGACACGGGACGTACCTTGGAAACCGGATCTGTCACAGCCCTCGACGGCAAAGTCAGTTTCTCTGATCGTTGAATCAGAGCATCGCTATGCTTATCCCTAAGAAAATTTGCCAACCGTTCGATCGAGGAATATGTGAAGAATACTGAAGGTGCTACCTTGATTCCCCAGGTCTGGCCGAAGCTTTGTGCCAAAGCTGCCAGCCCAATAGAATCAAGACCGAAATCTGCTAAATTGGCCTCAGCATCCAAATCTTCCGGTGTCATTTTCACCTGTGTGGCAACAAGGGCTGTGATTTCGTCTTCAAGTGTCACTTCGACTGCGGAAGACTCTTCAGGCTTATCCATATTTAGGAATGTTGCAATTCGATCTTTGTCACCAGCCAGCACCATGTGAGACCCATCCGCCACCAAAAGTCGCTCAAACAGTGCCAAGCCTTCATCCGTTTCCAGAATTCTCTGCCCACTACTTTTCAAATAGAATTCTGCCTGATCGCCGTCACCTGCACCCATGCCCCCTGCGCGCCACAGCGGCCACATGATTACTTTCGTACCTTTTCGTCGTGCCTGCGCCAATAGATAGCGATTGGCAATAGCATAATCACAGGATCCGAAATCGCCCAAAATTGCAGACGACGAAGAAAATAACACCGTAGTTTTGACCGGATCTTCTGACAGAATTTCTTCCAGAACCTGAGTACCGACAATCTTTGGCTTAAGGACATTGGCGAAGTTCCCCATGTTTTTGTCCGCCAGCATTTCTACATCCATCAACCCAGCGACATGTAGTACTCCCTCGATCGGACCAAACAGAGTTCTAGCCTCGTTTACTCCCCGTATCATAGCATCAGCGTCTGCGACATCGGCCTGAAGATAAAAAACTTTAGAACCAACTTCTTTCAGCATTTCAATCGATAATCGCTTAGCGTCATCCAGCGCCGAGCGCCCCGTCAAAATCAGATTAGGCTGCGTTTTCTGTGCAAGATGTTTAGCCATAATCAACCCTAGGCCACCTAAGCCACCGGTAATCAAGACAGTCTGGCCAAGCTCAACTAAACTACCATTAGCTGGAATTTGGCTGGCTACAATTTTAGGTTCAAGTAGCTCCCCATCCGTCTCGATGAGTGACACTCCGGTACTGCCAAGCAACTGTAAAAGTCGCTCACCCCAAATTTTCCAGTCCGGTAAGCCATGGTCTTCACGTGCTATCGTAGAGATTTCACAACCCGGTAAGGAAAGCCCCAGTGAACGTGCGAAACCGATCCAGGATTCCTGATAATCGCGTTCCAGATTTGTCGTAAAAGCACCACCCAAGATTATACTTTGTGGATGAATGTCGCTTTTCGCCACGGCTTGTAACAAGCAGGCCGCAGTCAGAGCCCCCACACGACAATCAACATCCTCAATCGGCCAGAAGTATGCCAAAGCGTCAATATTACCAGCAAGTTTATGAACCTTTGCCAATGCCCGTGACCAAGCTTCAGTTGTCTCTTCCTCGACAACAAACGTATCAGTGGAATTCTCTCCAGTTCTGGCTAGAAAGAATATCTGTATGTCAGGTTTTTGAATGGCCAAAACTTGCCTTAAAGCATTTTGATGCCCAGTATCTGTCAGACAACAAACCAACGTTCGGGCGGTCACATCAGTTAAATTCAGGCTCGCTGCTTGCCAATTCTCTTTGAAAAACAAAATGTCGGATGTAGAGCTTGTTGTCCCATTCATTTTCGACACTAACGGCAGAGGTTCTGCATCAACAATCGGCACCCAATAACTGTCACGAGCGAAAGGATAGGTCGGCAAACTGATACGGCGCGGGTGGCCTGCTGAATACAAACGTGCCCAGTCGAGATTGAGACCTTGGACCCAAAGCCCAAGTAGTTTTTCCTGCTTACCTTTCTCCCACCAACTCTCTATCACGGCTTCCATATCTTCATCGCCAGTGAACAGATCAAGTCCGGCCGATTTCCCCTTGCTCATTTGCACGGTACTATCTGCCCCAACGATCCATGCGCGTAAGGTATCGACAAGCTCGCTTTTACTGCCCGCGACGAAACCCAGACGAACGTCCATTGCATCTCGTCCAGTTTGTAACGTGTAGGCAATGGCAGAAAGCGAAACTGCTTCATCTTCAGAGTGACTTTCTGCGAAATCAGAAAGGCCCTTTGCAGCATCACGCAAACGGGCTTCTGTCTTGGCAGAGAGAATAAAAACCTGTGGCTTTACGACTTCTGTCTCAGGTAATGATCGGTATTCCTCGAGCACAACATGTGCGTTAACTCCCCCAAAGCCGAAAGAGCTGACTCCTGCTCGGCGAGGCAACTCTTCACCATTATCGTCAAACGGCGCATTCCAAACTTTGTTCTCATGCACCAAACGAAATGGACTGCCATCCAATTGAAGATAGGGATTAACTTCGTCACAATGTAGGCTTTTGACCAGAGTGCGATGACGCATCTGTAACAAGGTTTTGACCACACCTGCCACGCCAGCCGCTAGTTCCAAATGACCAATATTGGTCTTTACTGACCCAATGCTACAGTGTCCTTCAATAGGGTTCTCCCCATGAAGTTCCTTAAAGGCTGCTTTCAGGGCATTGATTTCGATTGGATCACCCAACTCGGTACCTGTGCCGTGAGCTTCGATATACCCCACAGTTCGAGGATCAATTCCCGCCTGAAGATAGGCTTTTTTAAGCAGTGTTGCCTGGGCTTTAGGGTTGGGTGCAGTAAGAGACGTCGCACGACCACCGTGGTTTTCGGCTGAAGCAAGAATAACGCCGTGAATGGTATCGCCATCGCGCTCGGCTGTTTCTAAATCTTTAAGTACCAGCATGGCACAACCTTCGCCGCGCACATAACCATTGGCTTGAGCAGAGAACGTCTTGCACCGACCATCTACTGACAACATCCCAGCTTTAGCAAAAGCAACATGGGCCTCTGGCGTTGTCATCACGTTGACGCCACCTGCGACCACCATTTCGCAAGTCCCACTTGAAATCGCCTGTACACCTCGATGTAATGCAATAAGTGAACTTGAGCAGGCCGTTTCAATTGGCTCACTCGGTCCATGTAAATCAAGAAAATAGCTCAACCGATTAGGGCCGATTGAGGCGACAGAGCTTGTCGAGCTATAGGCGTCTTGACCCAAGCCGGCACGCATGATCAATCCACCATATCCACCCACCGCCGTGGCCATATAAAGCCCGGTATCACTACCTGCCAAACTTGATGGTGCATAGCCTGCATCCTCTAAGGCTGCCCAAACATACATCATCATTAAACGCTGCTGCGGGTCCATCAATTCTGCTTCGCGCGGTGAAATACCAAAGAACAGTGGATCAAATTCATCTGCACCGTCGATAAAGGCGCCCCATTTCACCCGATCCCTAAAATCGCTGACGTCTCCGTCCTCGAGACTATCGCGCCAATCCCAACGATTAGCGGGAACTTCACTCACCGCATCGGTACCTGCCTGTAACAGCTCCCAAAAGGCGTCGATATCCCGGGCTCCCGGGAACCGTCCTGCTAGACCAACAATCGCGACACCGCGTTTTTTGTATGGTTGGGATACAGGAATAGTATCTGTAGTTGTTCTCGTGGTTGTTTTTGCTGTTTTTCTGGTGGTTGACTGCTCGGATGCTTGCGTTGGTGCTGAATCAGGAATGTTTAAATTCAATGCTGCTCTTAAAGCTTCCGGAAAGTCTTCAGTTAGATGGCTCGCGATACTGGTAATTTCAGGGTAATCAAAGAAAACGGTTGGGATCAGCTCTAGTTTAAATGTTTTATTAATTTGGTTTGAAAAGTTAGTGAAAGTGATGGAATCAAAACCGTAATCACCCAGATTATCCTCAACGTCTATTTGTTCGACATCCAACTGCAACAACTCAGAGACAATACCGCGCATACACTTCTCTGTTGCCAACATCAACGCCGTACTATCCATGTTCGAAACTAGCGCCGAAGGAGGTACTTTTTCTGAAGAAACCACTTTTGGTTGAGCCAATAACTTTTCACGCATACGCGTTAATAACCCTTCGGCAACCACAACTTGCGGCAACTTTGAGGCTAGCGATCGGTAGAGAGCATCAAATCCACTTTTGGTAGCCATGGCCATCATACCGGTCGTGGTCAACATCATGTCTCTTGAGGAGGTGTTCATACCCATGCTGCCCTCCGCCCAGAGTGGCCAATTTACCGATAACGTCCCTTTTCCCCGATATCTGGCAAAAGTATCTAAAAAGGAATTCGCCGCCGCATAATCTGTCTGGCCAAGATTGCCAAATACTGCAGCGCCAGAGGAAAACGTCACAAACAGATCGAGATCCAAATCGCGAGTTGCCAAATCCAAATTGACAGCACCCTTGATCTTAGGCGCCAACACTTGACGAAAATCAGCAGTGTCTTTCTTTACGGCGTAACTGTCGCGGAGGACACCTGCAATATGTAATACGCCATCAAGCTTGCCATAATCCTCCAAGATCTGTTGTACTAATTCATTAACCGCGTCAGCATTAGTGACGTCGACTTTCTGATAAGAAACCTGGGCATCAATATCGGCTATCCGTTGCTCACGCTCTGCCTGCAGAACAGACCGCCCAGTCAAGATCAGGGTCGCTCCTGTCGTTCGGCTCGCAATTTCGGTAGCAAACAGCAGCCCCAAATCACCGGCTCCACCAGTCAACAGATAAACGCCGTCGTCTTTCCAAGGGATTTTGGCATTCAGTTGTGTGGTTTCTTCTAACAACCGTATTTGCCGAACGCCTTCAACATAGCGAATTTCCATGTCCTGTGGGGACGCTGCATTTTCGTCGAGGCGCGTTTGTAAGGTGCTGATATTTTCATCGCCATTTGCCACCATTATCTGGCCCAGCAGGTATCGACTTTCTTGAACAGCACTCCGCAACATGCCCGAGATACCACAGAGCAACAGATCTTGAACCACAACCTGCACCAAAACAGGTTGTTTCAACTTGCTTTCAAGCAGTGACTTTAGGCTTGTAAAAAGCTGTTCATAAAGATCGCAACAGGCAAGTCCACGATCACTCTCTGATGTTTGCAGAGATACTGTGCCTTCCATTTTCGGATTAAATCCGAGCATAAAAACACGACGCTCTGGCAGATCACCATCAACAGCAACAAAATCTTTCCAAACTGGTGCACAAAGTAACAAGCCAGTATCCGGCTTATCTTGGGCAACAACTCTCGAAGAGAAGCCTGTCATGCGAACACAGATTTTACCTGTATTATCCATGAGGTCGATGTCGGCCTTTTGCACCTCTCCACTGTTTCCAGTCTCTCGTATCCAGGCCCACATTGAGCTTTGAATAGGGCTATGTATTTGTAAGTTTTCTAATGCAAAGGGTAGCATGGCACTATCACCACCTGCTTTGCCCAAGGCCAGCCCCAAGGTTGCCTGAAAAGCGGCGTCCATCAGGCTAGGGTGCAAGGAGTAACACCCAAATTCTGTCTCAGCAGGTAAGCTCAGCTTTGCAAGTAGCTCACCTTCTCCCGCCCATATTTCTTCGATACCACGGTGCGACGGCCCATAGGAAATACCCATCTGGTCATAGGCCGAATAAATTTCATTTGCGCCAAAATGCGCTCGGGTCTGTCGGGCCAGCATGCTTTTAATGTCTTGGGCTGGCAAAGGCTCAGGGACATCCTTTAAACTAAATCCCTGACAATGGCTTCCGTCTTGAGAGGTAATTTCAAACCGAGTTTTCCCTCCCTCCTCAGTTACCATATCAACCCGTATATCAAGCCCCGCTTCAGTAACAATGATCGGTTTGGCCCAAATCACATTGCGCAAAATACTGGCATTTGTCGTGGCTCGTGCCATTTCCAGATAGGCTACACCCGGTAGTACACGTGCACCGTTGACAACATGATCGGTCAGGAAAGGCTCGGCGCCAGTAAACCGTGACGCGCGACCACCTGGCACGTCATGATGAACCATGGGATGCATTTTTTCTTCTGTTTGTGCTGGAGTGACATCAGGCCAGCAACGTATTGCTGCAAAAGGATACCCTGGTAAATTCACCCGTTTTGGTAATCCGCCCAACGACAACTCAGCCCAGGCAACAGCTTGGCCTTGAACCCATAATTCCAGTAGTGCTTCAAAATCGCCTGTTTCAAGAGCCTGTGTGACGGTACCAAACGGATCATTTTGATTTGCAAGAGCCTTACGGCCCTTTTTAGCAGAGCCGTGCCAAACATTATTCGGGACTTGGCCCTTCGAGATGATATGCAGAATATTTGCCACATCCCCTATTGATGAAGCCACAAAACCCAATCGTGTGTCCATTGCTTCACGCCCGACTTGCAAAGTGTAGGCAAGATCTACAAGTCGCAAATCTGATCGTTCTCCCGGTAACTCTTCAATGATTTCGCGGAGGCTATTTTTTTTCAGAAAATCGTTGAGGATCAGCTCAATGCTCAAAATTTCCTGAATTTGTTCCATTAGTTGCGTACGATGGAAGCTTTCAACACCAAGATCTTCGAGTGGCTCATCCACATCAATCTTATTAACTTCAACCCCGACCAGATCGGCCAAAACTTCACGCGACCATTCCAACAAACCTTCATTGTCACCGCTCTGTCCCAAGAAGTTCGCCAAAGATTTTGCTGACGCCTGCAACTGCTCTTGCGTGCGTGCTGATAACACGATTATCGCAGCTGTCGTATCTTCCTCCACAGACTCAGGAGTTGTGTATTCCTCAACCACAACATGGGCGTTAGAGCCACCTGCACCAAAAGAAGAAACGGTTGCAACACGTGAATATTCCTGCCGTTCCTCATTTAACGTCAAATTTGGGCGTTTCCAATCATCGAGAGATTGCTGAACGACAAAGGGAGTTTCTTCAAAATTTATGTTTGGATTGATGTTCTGCGCATGAAGGCTCGGCGCTAGCTTACCATGGCGTAATTGCAACAGCACTTTGGTTAAACCGGCTATGCCCGCGGCGGCCTCAAGATGTCCGATATTTGATTTAGCAGAACCCAGCGCGCAAAAGGTCTTGTCCTCAGTCCAGTCAGCAAAAGCCTGTGTCAAACCTGTTACTTCAATAGGATCGCCAAGTTTGGTACCTGTTCCATGAGCTTCAACATAGCTGACACTACGCGCGTCCACTTGTGCTTTGCGCAAATTTGCACGAACTAAATCTGCTTGAGCGAGCGGATTTGGGACAGTAAAACCATTCGTTTTTCCACCATGGTTAACGCTGGTTGCGCGGATAATCCCACGGATAGGGTCTCCATCATGAATAGCTGCGTCCAATGGCTTGAGCAACACTATGCCCACGCCCTCACCTGGAACATAACCGTCTCCGCCTTCACCAAAGCTGCGGCATCGCCCGTCAGTCGACAACATACGCGCCGTGCTAAGCCCAGTGAAACAACTCGGATGCACAACCAGATTGACGCCACCAGCCAAAGCTAACTTGCAATCTCCACGCTGTAGAGCAGCACAAGCCTCATGCACCGCCGTCAGAGAAGATGAACACATGGTATCAACAGGCAAGCTTGGCCCATTCAAATTCAAAAAATAAGATACACGATTGGGGATTGAACTGAAGGCAGGTTGTGGAAAATGTGGACTACCTGATCGTGCCGCTTCAGCTCCAACTAAGCTAAAACTATTTCGCGTAACGCCAGTATAGACACCAACATTACCTTCATATTGTTCAAGAAGAGTCTGTCGGGTCAGCCCCGCATCCTCAAGCGCATGCCAAGCAGCCATCAGGAATAAACGCTCCTGCGGATCCATGTTTGTGGCTTCTATTGGGGAAATATTGAAGAACAAAGGATCAAAATCAGCGTAACCATCAACGAAACCAGCCCATTTTCCATAGCTGCGCCCATTAGCTACCGCCAGATTAGGGTCGGCTTCATAGAAACCATCAAGCGACCAACGATCAGTTGGAATTTCGCTTATACAATCCCGACCATCCGAAAGGTTTTGCCAAAATTCATCAATGTTTTTAGCCATTGGATAACGACCGGACAAGCCAATAACGGCAATCGGAACAGGTCCTGCGGCACGCTCTGAGACGGCTGCCATTTCAAATTTTGTTTTGCTCTGTCTAGCTTTGTTATTAATTGCTTTTACAGTTTGAGATGCATTGTCTTCAGTTCTTCGGTTCCCGGTCAGGGACACTCCACCTTCTGAATGATTTTTATGTAGATAAGTTGCCAAAGATCCCAGCGTACGGTGTTCAAAAAACAGTGTTTTGCTCAGGTCAGAGAAATGTGCACTTAGCCGCCGGTTCATCTCAGTGATAATAATTGAATCGATGCCATAGGCTTCAAGTGGTTCTTGTGGATCAATACTTTCAACAGACAGCTTAGCGCAATCGCCATAAAGCCTGACCAGCGCCTCTTCGATTTCAGAATAATTAGCTGCAGAGGCTTTGTGCTCTCTCAATTCAACCGTTTTTAATTCGGCTGCCCTCAATTCAGCCTCCCGTAATTCAGCGATGGCCTCAGCTTTGGTTAGTTGACCAGCAGCCACTGAGCGATAGATTTCTTCAACTCTTTTCATCATCCCTGTTGCTCCTGCACCAGGCGGACGGCTTCGTCTGCGCTGCACTCACCACTGATCACTTTGTCTAGTAACTTATCATGTAAATCCCAAACTCCGGCTTCCAAAGGGACAACGCTTTCTGGCGACAGCGTTTTATCCTGTGGGCTGATCCAGAAATTCTCTCGGGCAAAAGGATAAACAGGAAGACGAACACGTTTCGGCAAATTTTGTTGATAGAAAACCAACCAATCGAAATCAAGACCCTCTACCCAAAGCTTCAATAGTTTAATAATTTCACCTTTGCGCTGCCATACCTTTACAGTCTGCAATTTATCTCCGTCATCATCAAACATGTTGACGGCCTCATTATCGAACCGGGCCCGTCCTCGATAAACACCCGAAGGCGTTTCCCCCAGAATGACACCCTGAAGTATGTTATGCAATCGGGAGTAAGTATCCACTTCAAACGCGACGCGTTCTTCCAGCGGCTCACGGCCTACTTGCAACGTGAACGCCAGATCTCGCAAATTCGGTCGATTATTGTCGAATGTTGCCACGAGCAAGTTTCTAGCAACGTCTTTTAGACGCGGACCATCCTTTGCAGAAAGAACAATCATCACCGGGCCTGCGTCCTCTGCACTCGAGATATTAGAAGTCCGGTACTCCTCAATCACCAGATGGGCGTTAACTCCACCAAAGCCGAAAGAACTAAGACCTGCTCGCCTTGGTATCTCCTGATCATTACTGTCGCGCATTGTCTCCCAAGGCTGACTTTCAGTCACGACATGGAACGGAGATCCTTCAAGCTTTATGAAGGGATTTAGTTCCACTGAATGTAAACTCGGCACTAAGGTTTTATGGCGCATCTGTAAAACCACTTTGATCAAACCAGCAACACCCGCGGCTAATTCCAGATGCCCAACATTACTTTTCACTGATCCAAGGCCACAATTTCGCCCCTCGATAAAATCATGACCAGCCTCGTTGTAAAGATCACGATAAGCATCTGTGATCCCCTGTATCTCAATGGGATCACCCAATTCGGTACCGGTGCCATGAGTTTCGATATACCCAATAGTTGCAGGGTCAACACCAGCATCATGAATAGCATCTTTTAAAAGCGAAGCTTGAGCTTTTGGGTTAGGTGCAGTGAGTGAACTTGCTCGACCACCATGGTTTTCTGCTGACCCGATGATCACCGCATGAATGGGGTCACCATCACGTTCAGCCGCCTCAAGATCTTTCAAAAACACCATTGCTGCACCTTCACCGCGACCGTATCCATTGGCATGACGGGAAAAGGTTTTACACGTGCCATCAGGACTAAGCATACCCGCAGCATCAAAACTAGCGTGTACCTCAGGAAGTACGATACAGTTGATGCCTCCTGCCAAAGCTGTCTCGGTACGCCCCAAACGGATCTCTCCGATAGCTCGATGAATTGCAACAAGCCCACTCGAACAAGCAGTTTCTACTGGTTCTGATGGGCCGTGTAAGTCGAGAAGATAGCTAATTCGGTTAGGCCCAACCGATGCCGTTGATCCAGTTGAGCTATGTCCGCCCATCTCTAGGCCTGCTTCTTCAATCCGCTTGGCATAGCCACTGGGGGCAGTTCCTACAAAAATTGCTGTATTGCTTCCGGCAAGACTGCCAGGCGCATAACCTGCATCCTCAATACTGGCCCAAGCATGGGTCATCAACAATCTTTGCTGCGGATCCATTAGCTCTGCTTCACGCGGAGAAATCCCGAAGAACAGAGGGTCGAATTCACCTATTCCTTTTATAAAACCCGCACGTTTTACCTTGGTTTTACCCGGTTCAACTGCCGCATCGCCCCAATGGGCACGCCAATCCCAGCGTTCTGGCGGGACATCAGAGATACAATCCCGTCCTTCCGACAATATTTCCCAAAAACTGTCAATGTCCTCAGCACCAGGCAAACGCCCACTCATACCAATGATAGCTACACCTCGGTTGGATTGCTTTGATGCCTTGTCCGCAGGCGCAGCAGTTATCTTCGGTTCTGCTACGGTGGTTGGCTTTAATGTTGGTAGATCATTTCCACTTTCAAAACTCGATTGAACAGCTGATAAAGCATCTTCAAGCAGGAAGGTTGTTACCTTGTCTATTGTCGGATACTCGAAAAACAACGTTGGTGCAAAATCGAGCCTAAATTTGTTATTCACATGATTGGTGAGTTCCATAAATGTAATGGAATCAAAACCGTACTCACTAAGTTCATCACGAGGATCAAGATCACTTGCATCAAGTTCCAGGATCTCTGCGGCGCCCTCTTGCAAAAACCTTCGTACTATCTGTTTTAAGTGTTTCGTGTTGGGTACAACGGCTTCCGGTTGATCCTCAGTGCTCTTGTGTAAAGAAGTAATCCAACTTCTCAAACGTTCAGGATTACCTGCCAACACCAACAGCCGATCAGCACCACTGCTCAAAGATCGATAAAGTGCTTCCATACCGGACTTGGAAGAGAGTGGCTGAACACCGCTTTGTGCCTCAAACGCTTCCGCAAGCGGCTCACTGATCTGCATGCCCCCTTCAGCCCATAGCGGCCAATCAATAGCACAAGTATGCCCGGAACGATCTTTCTGACCATTGCGCCATGTCGCAAAGGCATCAAGGAAGCCATTGGCTGCCGCATAATCCACCTGTCCAGGGTTACCAAAACATCCGGCTGCTGCAGAGAAAAGGACAAAAATATCGAGATCCAGAGCCAAACTAGAACGATCAAGATTCAATGCCCCAGCCACTTTGGGCGCTAAGACAGCATTAATATCAGTATCATCTTTGGCCAAGATATAACCATCACGAAGAAGGCCCGCTGTATGAAGAATGCCATGTAAAGCACCATAATATTCAACAATTGTACGAACTATCCGGTCAACAGCATCACCATCAGACACATCCAATTGGTGATAGACGACCTCTGTACCAAGTCCACGCAACGAGTTAAGTTTTGTCTCGGTTTCGGCATCAAGAGCCGAACGTCCACAAAGTACCAATGTTACAGAGTCCGTTTGCATTGCAATTTCAGTGGCGACAATCATACCAATCCCACCAAGACCGCCAGTGATTAAATAGACACCTCTTTCCCGCCATGGCGTAGATATTCCCGCCACATTGCACTCCTGCCACGATGGCAGCAATCGTTCTCCATCAAGAAAACGAACATGTGGCGCGCCTTCGTTATGCAAATTAGCAGAGCCGTCCAATTCTATTAACTGAGTTGATAGACGAGAATACTCTAATGCCGCCGTCTTTAATAATCCCGACACCCCTGTCAACAGGGTTGCTGGGCCGAAGATCGGCACAATCACCCGAAGCATATGTTTTTGTTTTTTATCCGCCATGATTGACTTGATAGAACGAACTAAATCAGTCACCACACGGCCATACCAGATCGCCGGATTTTGTTGCTTCGTATCAATATTAATACGCTCAAATAACGAGCCGCTATCATCGACAAGAACTGGATTATGAACTCCGTCTTCGATCACGACCGTATGTAAAACAACGTCTTTTTTTAGAACATTCGTGGCATCAGGAATTTTTTGCCATACCTCTTCCCAAATTAACGCTGAGGTGTTTTCGGCAACTGTATCATCCGCCACGGAACGAAAAGCCAGCCCCTCAAACCGTACACAAACCAATCCATTATCATCGAGAAGATCAATGTCGTATTTACGTAAGTCCTCAACAACTGGGCCCTTACTCAGTCGCACCCAGGCCCAAGTAACGTCCTGACACGGAGCATGGATACTCATAGCCTCCAGAGCATAAGGTACAAAAGCGCTCTTTCCTCCCTGCGCGTTCACACCAAGAGTTGCCTGCAGAGCTGAATCCATCAAGCCAGGCGACAACACCATTCCATCGTCTGTTGACAATTTAAGGTGGGCAAGAACTTCATCCTCTCCCAGATAGAGTGCCTCAATACCTTGATGGGTGGCGCCATAATGAATGCCCATGTTCTCAAACAAACGATAACATTCGGCACCATCTAAGTTCTCAGATGTCATCCTATCCTTGAGAGCTTTCACATCTTGGACGGCTACTGGCTCAGAGCCCACCGCTGAGATCGTGCCTTGGCAATGGACACCCTCAGCGGATGACGTTTTAAAACGAATACGCCCTTCATCCAAAGGTATGAGTGTAATTTCAACGTCCTCCACGTCGGCCGTAATTGGCCGTACCCACACGATACTCGTCAGTCGCCTTGCGGTCTCGCCACCTGGGCAAGATAAATCAAAAGCCGCCCTTGCCATTTCCAAATAAGCCACGCCGGGTAGGGTTGATTTTTTCAATATCAGATGATCGCGGAAGAACGGTTCACTCCCAGAAAAACGCGTCCGATAACGCAGCCCTTCAATGGTTGAGATATTTGTTTGGACCAGAGGATGGAGAAATTCTTTACGGAGTTTCACAATTTTCTCGGTCATCCAATAGCGCGTTTTACTGAACGGGTAAGTCGGAATGTTTATCCTTTGCGGCTTTGGTTCTACATAAAGACTGTTCCAGTCAATAGCCTCTCCCCTTTCCCAACGCACGGCGAACTCATCACTCTGACTAGAAGAACTCGAGCCCGCAATCGTAGCCAAGAGTTGCTCACGCAAACTCTCAAAATTCTGGGCAACAAAACACGCACGATGCTTCAAATTAACTCGCCCTACTTGTAGCGTGTAGGCAAGATCACGTGCGGTTATTTTGGTACCATCAAGGAACTGTTCCAGCTTATGAATATACTCCACTAACCGCTCTGGGCTCGTAGCTGACAGCGGGAACAGATAGGGTCGCCTATCTCCAACAACAGCATCCGATGTCTGTTTGTGGCGATGATCACGTACCACCATATGAACGTTGGTGCCGCTGTGGCCAAAACAATTCAGTGCCGCGAAACGTTGTTTAGAACTCATTGCCCAAACCTGATTAACTTTTGGAACAACAAAAGGAGAACCATCAAATTTAATCAGAGGATTGAGGTGCTTGAAATTCAATAAAGCCGGAATCTCACCATGTTTCAAACTCAGTAATATTTTGATCAAACCAATAACGCCGGCACCCGCCGCTGCATGGCCAATATGCGCCTTGGCACTACCGATTGTGCAATAACCAATACGGCTAGTATGACTACGGAAGGCCCGAACTAGAGCATTGGCTTCAAGCGGATCCCCCAGAGGGGTGCCCGTACCGTGAGTTTCCACATAACTGATGTTATCCGGATTAATACCAAACTTCTCATAGGTACTCAGAATCAGCCGTTCCTGGGCGTCACCGTTAGGTGCGGTAATACCATTGCTCGCACCATCTTGATTAATCCCGCTGGCGGCAATAACCCCATGAATAGGGTCACCGTCACGCTCGGCATCGTCCAAACGCTTGAGTAGTACCATTCCGGCAGCTTCGGCAAAGACAGTTCCGTCGGCGTCGGCGTCAAAAGTATGACATCGGCCAGAAGGTGAAAGCATGTCGAGTTGAGCCAAACTATCCAGTCCAGTCTCGCCAAGACAAGCAAACACGCCGCCTGCCAAAACCATATCAGACTCGCCATGGCGTAAGCTTTCACAAGCCAAATGAAGCGCCGTCCCCGAAGATGAACAGCCCGTATTGATTACCATCGTCGGGCCCTTCAAATTCAGGAAATAAGCCAAACGCGATGCGATGATTGCATCAGATGATCCAGTGAAGGTTTCATGAAAATAGCCTGCTGGCTCTGCCCCAACGAAACACCCAACCTTAAGATCAGCCAAACTTTTTGGGTCATAACCTGCATCTTCCATCGCCTTCCAGCCTTCCAGCATGATCAAGCGTTGGTGCGGGTTCATTGACTTGGCTTCGCGTGGAGAGATATTGAAAAACTGCGGATCGAAACAAGCCCGTTCTTCCAATATTCCGCCAAACTGACAAGATGCATTTGCGTCCCCGCCTGCCGCAAGGTAATCACCACCCAACCGGGTTACACCCTCTACACCGTCTGTTAGGTTACGCCAAAAACTCTCCACGTCTGTGGCACCAGGCACTTGTGCCGCCATGCCAATAACCGCGATATCCGTTTTAAGTTCCTGCGCTCGTGCAGGGATAGTTTCAGATACATGTACGCTCACAACAGAAGGTTCTTGATCAACGCGCTTTACTGGTGCTTGTTCTTCTAGAATCTCGGTTAGGTGCTGTGTCGGGTACAGATCAGAATGTTGGGCCAAATGGATCGCAAGGCGTTCGACAGTCGTATGGTCAAATAAAACCGTGGTATTAAGTTCAATACCAAAGCGATCACCCAGCGCCTTGGCAAAACCAATCCCAAGGATTGAATCTATCCCATAGTCTGAAAATGGTATGTCGAGTTCAATTTCCTCAATACCGATTTTTAGTGTTTGAGATAATTCTTTAAGGATGATGTTGACGCCCGTGTCTTCATTCCCTGATATGTTTTCTGATACAGGTAATCTAACCACCTCTTGTTCGACTTGATTGGAAGTTCTCTCAACAGCAACGCCTTTGCTTAAACTGACCACGCCATCGCTTTCAGCAATAACTAACTGCTGACCAAGACCATGATGATCATCAAGAGGAAACGAAACATTTCGGAAACCTTCCGAGTTTAACACTCGCATCCAGGTTTCAGACGCAAGTGCCGGACTTCCTGGTACCCGCAGGCTGGTATCACGATAACGCCACCACCCTTCCAACAGGCCAAAGGTGAGGTGGGTAAACAGCGATGTTCCCGAAATCTCATTCAGCAACAATAATCCGTTCCGCTTTAACAAAACCTTGGCCTGCTTCAGAGATGTGCGGATATCCGACGTCGCATGCAAAACGTTTGCAGCAATCACGAAATCATAATGACCCGTCGGTACGCCTTGTTCTTCAGGATTTTTCTCTACGTCAAACATCATGGTACGTAAAGAAGGAAATTCAGTGCCAAACCGATCCTCAGCCTGCAGTAAAAAGGCTTTAGAAACATCTGTATAGGCATATTCCGTGATTTGTGCGCCGAAGGGTTTTAATGCTCGCAGTACAGTTACACTCGTACCACCTGTACCTGCGCCAATTTCCAGGATCCGCAACGGTTGACCGCCTCTTTCGCGGACATAAGCCGTCACCAGATCGCTAAGCGTATCATTAAACAAGTCGGCAACCGGGTTGCCTTTATAAATTTTCTCCACCAATGCCAAAGATGCATCTGGGAACATGACATCAGTCGCTTTGATTCGTCCAGAAAGAACATCTGGCAGAGCTTTCAAGCATAAATCCAAAAGCTCTATTTCTGGCGTTCCCTTTCGTAATTCGATAGCTGCGACCCAGTCACTTTGGGCATTTTCCAACTCCACTTCACTATAGCTAGAGATGAAATGTTGGCTTTGCTCCAGCCAATTCCTGTACTTCGGCAGTACATCTCCCCGCATGTTCGCAGCCATCAAGCGAGACATGATGTTCTCTAAATGGATGTCAGGGAATAGCGTTTTCGGTGTACTTCTGTCTGATACGGACAGTTTTTTGATTACCGACGGCAAAGCCGGCTCGAGTAGTCTTATGCCCTGTTTATCTGTAGCCATACGCTCCTTAACATAAGCCAGTTGGTTAAAAGGTCCCGCTAGAAGCTGATCCAGTGCAGCCATCCCTTCAACTGGTTCGATCGAACCGATACCCGCCTTTTCCATACGGGCGCGGATAGCATCATTGGCAACACTGCCAACACTTCCCCAGTAACCCCAGTTCATCACTTTAACAGGACAATTCCATCGCTGATCCAGCTGTTGTGCCAACGCATCCAAATAGGCACTGCCCGCTGCATAATTACTCTGCCCCGGTGCTTTCCCAAAAGCCGTCATGGAAGAGAATACAGCGAGAAAATCTAACTTTTCGCCCGAGAACACTGCTGTCATCGCCCGAGCAGTGTCCGCTTTGGCTGCAAATACGTTCAAAAGAGCTGCCTCATCCATAGCAGCAACACCCCTGTCCTCAAGAACAAGGGTAGAATGAAGCAGACCGTGAATACGGGGATACAAGCCTCGGATAAAACTACGCGCCCGATCCAAATCCTCAACGTTAGTCGCATCAGCTTGTAGATAGACTGGTGCTGGTCCAAATTTGGCAAGCGTATCAATACTGGCTTGGATTTTAGCATCAAGAGGCCGCCTCCCGATCCAGACAACTTTTGCTTTATGACGCTCGATAACATGACGGCTCCAGACTTCCCCAAGTCCACCAGCCCCACCTAAAACGACATAAACTCCGCCTTCACGATAAGGAGTTGTCTCATGCCTGCGCATATCAATCGGTGCCAATTGGCGCTGGAACCATTGCCCATCACTTTCACACAGGGCTTCGCTCCCAAACGGCAGATCAGCGACCTCTGTCCAAATCCAATCTCTGGAAAAATCTAATAACCGTACTTTCCAATGAGGATATTCAGCCGCCACAGATGTCATAAAACCATGTATCGCCGCATGATCCGGAACCAATTCTCGCCCATCTCCAAGAGCCAGGCCGTTACTGGTCACCACTGTCCAGGCCAGATCACGGACATCATATCCCCATGTCAGAATTTTTTTGATCAAACGAAACAACTTCAGAAGATCATCACCGTCATTAGAGGCAACAAAAACTATATGTCCGAAATATCCGTCTACAGGAATTTCATCTCCATTGGCGATGATCGCGTCGGATAAACCGTCCGGCACGATTCCGCTAACCAATGTTTTCGCACTTTGAAGAGAGCGTCGCCGAGGCTCTACTCTGTCCCAGATAGGGGCCAGAAGTTGGCCTTTTAAGTTAGTATCAAGCTCTGATTTTACTCCAGACTTATTCTCGGAATTTATTTCAATCCAGCAATGACGATATGCAAAAGGATTTCCAGGCAGACTTATTCGTTGTGGTGTTCTACTCTCATAAAGGGCCTGCCAAGGTAAGTCCAAACCTTCCACCCACAGCTTTGCCAACAGCCCGTACTTGCGTTTTCGAACCCAGGATTTGGCAGTTTCCTGCATATCTTCATCTTCAGTGAGGGTGGAAAGAGATTTGCCAGCCTTCACCTGCCCCTTATAGAGGCTATCTGCCGAACCCGTGTTCAAAAAGGCTGTTAATTTTGCACACAACTCTGCACAGGACACCGAAACAAAAGCCAACCGGTGCTCCATCGGCTCGCGCCCAGTTTGCAGAGTGAATGCCAAATCGTATAAAGAAATATCTTCTGTCGAGCGAGGTGCATTTCCCAAAACCTGTGTCGTCAAATCCGAAAGGCTTTCCGCACCAAACACAGTCGCAACAGAAACTCCTGTTTCAGTCGCCAACTGGTTACGCGCCATGACATCCAACCCAAAGGTCTCAAACGGTTCATCATCACTGATTTCTTCCGCCGCCACGTCCAAAATTTCAGCTAATGAATTACGAGCCTCCTCTAAGAAGTTCGCTCGTGACTCATCTTTGTCCTGACCACCAGCATTCGTTGTTTCTAGGAACCCAAGTAAATCCTGTGCCCGGGTGGCTAGTTGTGCTTTACCTTTAGCTGACACGACAATTATTGCAGGCTCCTCGATAACTGCTGCCGTCTCGGGTTGAGTGTATTCTTCCAAAATCACATGCGCGTTGACGCCACCGAAACCAAAAGAACTTACCCCGGCAAGTCGTTGTT
This sequence comes from Halopseudomonas aestusnigri, assembly GCA_036960845.1. Taxonomy (GTDB): domain Bacteria; phylum Pseudomonadota; class Alphaproteobacteria; order Kiloniellales; family Kiloniellaceae; genus Kiloniella. The sequence goes on from JBALWN010000016.1 coordinate 20,663, forward strand.
TTAATACCCCATTCTCATCCTTAACTGCCAACCATGGACGCGATTCACGCACGATGTCAAAATGGCTTTCGTCAAGATCAATGTAAGGGTTTAACTGATCACAATGTAAACTTGGCGCAAGGGTATGGTGTTTCATTTGCAACAACACCTTGATTAAACCAGCGATCCCGGATGCCAATTCTAGATGTCCAATATTGGTCTTTACCGAACCAATCCCGCACGATCCATCATTACCTTCGGGGTGGAGTTCAGCAAAGGCGGCCTTCAAGCCATTGATTTCCACAGGATCACCCAGTTTCGTACCGGTGCCGTGGGCTTCGATATAGCCAATATCACGGGCATCAATTCCTGCATCGGCGCAAGCCGTTTTGATTAGGGCAGCTTGAGCGTTCGGATTTGGTGATGTCAGTGTGTTTGCACGCCCCCCATGATTGACGGCCGTGCCTTTGATCACACCATGGATATGATCCCCGTCGGCTTCAGCCTGAGTCAAATCTTTAAGCATCACAAGCCCGACACCTTCGCCGCGCACATAACCATCCGCCGCCTCGGAAAAGGTCTTGCAACGACCATCGCGGCTCAACATACCAGCTTTTGAAAAGCCAATATGCGATGTCGGTGAAAGCATCGCCATAACGCCACCAGTAAGCGCCGCCTGACATTCCCCAGACCGGATTGCGCGTACTGCTCTGTGCAAGGCAACAAGCGAAGATGAACAAGCCGTGTCTATAAATTCACTAGGGCCATGCCAATCCATAAAATAGCTCATCCGTGATGGCGCCATTGAAGGTAACAGACCCATTAGAGTGTGTCCTTGAATGCCCCCATCGGCTTCCAATACCCGCGTGCCATAATCACTTGCACCCATACCAACAAATATCCCGGTATCCGAACCAGCCAGGCCTGTCCTGCTATAGCCCGCCTCTTCGAGGGTCAACCACACATGGCTCATCAGCAGTCTTTGCTGTGGATCCATAGTCTCGGCCTCACGTGGTGAAATGCCAAAGAATAACGGATCAAAATTCGCAACCCCATCTATGAAGCCGCCCCATTTGATGTCGGTTTTGTTTGCTTCTGTTGCAGGATCACCAAATATCGCACGCCAGTCCCAACGATCATCAGGCACTTCTGTGATACAATCGCGACCCGTTACCAGGTTTTCCCAAAATTCTGACAAGTCTTCGGCCATAGGAAAGCAACCACTCATACCGATGATCGCAACATCTTTGCGTTGCTCACCAGAAGTCACCTTGGAAGTCACTGGAGGCACAGAAGTAGATGCTATTTGTGCTCTGATCTTTTTATTCACAGTGGTTTTCAATGGCGTGGTAAGAGAGGTAATTTTAACGGCAACACCCAACTGGATCGTCAAAGCATCCCCTTGTTCTTCAATCAGATGTTCGATCAAACTATTGACGCTTGTATACTGAAAGAACACTGCCGGCGTTAATTCCAGCCCCAGTTTTGAATTCAGGCGTGTGGCCATCTGAGTTAGGCTGATGGAATCAAATCCAAACGCGTTAAATTCCTCACCAGGATCAATATCATCGGCAGGTACACCAATCAGTTCGGTAATAAGAACCAGTATTTCAGTTTGAATTTTTTCAGCCAGAGCCCCTCTGTCAACACCCACCGTTTCAACTGGCATCTCCGTCTCCTTGTGCTCCTTGACTGGTGGGGTTCCGACCAACACTGACGTTTCTCCACTCTCAAGTGCTTGATAAAAATACTGCAATCCTTCTTTTGTTTTCAGCGACTTAAGATCAACATCATTGAGCAATTGAGGATCTGGACGCATGCCGCCATCACGCCAAAGTGGCCAAGCAATGGAAAGGCTATGTCCGTTCCGGTTTCCTCTCAGTACTTCTTCTTGGCGCCAAACTGCAAAACCGTCCAGAAATCCATTTGCTGCCGCGTAGTCCGCTTGCCCGAGGCTTCCCAATGCGGAAACGGAAGAAAACAATACGAACATGTCGAGGTTCAGATCCCGTGTTGCGGCATCAAGTGCTTTGGTCATGCCAATTTTGGGGGATAAAACCGCACGAACACGTTCTTCAGTTTTACTTAACAGCAATCCATCATCAAGAACCCCTGCGCAGTGCAAAATTCCATGCAGCCTACCGTGACGCTGGCAGATGTCAGTGATGGTGGTTTCAAGATTTCCAGATAAAAGATATTCAGATCTGAGGTATTCAATATTTTGGCCCTCAGTCCGTTTTTGTTCAAACCACGATTGACGTTCTCCTTTCAACTCGGAACGCCCCAAAAGAATCACCGTTGCGTCTTGTGTTTTATCAAAGATCTCCTGTGCAAATATCCTCCCAAGTGCCCCAACTCCACCAGTGATCAGATAAACACCTCTTTCTCGCCAAGGTATGTTTTGGGGTAAATGTTCGTGTTCCAAAGCTTCGAACACCCGCACCTGACGGTTTCCATTCTCATAACGAATGAAACCATCCTCAGGGTGACAACGATTTTCGGCCAGCACCCCAGTCAAATCATCATCATTAGAAGCGATGAGTTGAATATTTTTTTCTGGATGTTCAATACGTGCGGTTTCCACGAGCCCTGCCATAGCAAAAGGAAGCGTACCGCTGGTAGACACCACAATTTGCACCGTGGTCCTAACACCGCTTAGAGCAATCTTCTTCAAACTCATTAAGGTACTAACGATTGCGTCTTCCGGGTCTTCTTCAGTACAGCGGATCACGGCCCCTTCCGGCACTTTTTCCCCGTGCACGACGGGAGCGTCCTGCCAAATCGGTCGCAGTAATGGTATATTACTTGTCTCTGCCATAATTCGAGCAAGGCCGCTAAATCGTATTTTCACCTCACCAGATTCTGAGCAAAGATCTAGATCCATGCGCTGAACCTTATCGCCAGCCCCGCTCCCTGCAGAGCGTCGAGCTAAAGCCCACATCACCGGGTCGCAGTTACCAAATATTTCCAACTTTCCAAGTTCAAACGGTAGAGATCCGCTAACACCGTTGTCTCCCTCGAAAATATCCATCGCAAGGAAAGCTGCTTGCACGCCACTATCCAGTAACCCCGGATGTAGTCCGTAACTATCCAAGTTCCCACGCACGGCCTCAGGCAATACTAACCGCGCTACGGCTTCGCTCTCTCCAACAGTGAGAGACTCAAGACATTGGAAAGCAGTGCCGTAATCCGCCCCGCCTTTCTCAAAGCGACGATAACAATCCGCTCCAGAGAACCGTTGCCCAGATGGCTCCGAAAAATCGGCCTTAATTGGCTCAACAAATTCGATACTCTCCGCAAGGCCTCGACCATGGACAATCTGTTCACCATCCTTGAACGTCACGATTTCAAACGCATAACTTTCTGAATCAAAAGCTATTTGAATTTCGACAGGGCCTTCCACTTCAAGCGGTTGTACCCAGACTATCTTGCGCAAAGTGATATGACCCGCACCATCACCAAGGGCCGTAGCCAAAGCGATGCGTGCCATTTCCAGATAAGCAACACCGGGTAAGACTTTGCGTCCAGCCATGACATGATCGACCAAGAAAAATTCTCTGCCATTAAATGTCGAGGTGAAGCGTTGCCCCGCAAAGGTAGAAATATTGCGCTGAACCATCGGATGTATGATGTCCGTCTGTAATGCATCAGGTTTGCCTCGAATAACCATTACTGGTTTAGGTTCAAACGGATAGGATGGCAGGTTGATCCGTGCTGGCATTGCATCTTGATACAGGGCCATCCAATCAACAGAAGAACCTTTGATCCAAGCCTTAGCAATTTGCTCAAGATTTCCCTCTACAAAACCTTCAACATCGATTCCTTCCGCGCTGCCAATATAGACTTGCCCATCAGTCTTTTTGTTCTCCGTAAAGGATGTCAGCTGTTGTCGTAGTTCCTGGGTATCCTTCGATATAAAAGCGACACGATATTTCATCTCGACCCGTCCGGTCTGCAATGTGTATGCGAGATCAGCGAGGTTTGGATTGTTGGTTTCTAAAAAGCTGGTCAGATTATGCGCACTGACCAGGAGGCGATCCTGGCTGCGTGCTGATAGCACAATCAGCTGTGGCCCAGCTTGGTTCGGTGTTGGCGTCGGTGTCGGCGCTTGCTCAAGCACAGCATGAGCGTTCGTGCCCCCAATACCAAACGCACTCAGGGCCGCACGCCTC
>JBALWN010000017.1:0-20329 GCA_036960845.1 Halopseudomonas aestusnigri
TCTGCAGCTGCATTCAGCTGGTCAGCAGTAACACCGAGGAACACAGCTACAGCTGTACCTAAAGCTTCAGATTCTCCGTCACCACCTAACTGGCTATCTTCGCCACCATTAACGGAAGAGGTATCAGACCCCATAAGTATCGACCAGTTATCCAAGCTGGAAAAATCGTCATTGAAGAATGAAACATCTTCGAAGCTCTGCTCACCGCCAAGGGCTATTTCGTTAAAGTCAAGATCCGCTTTATCTGCAACAGCATCAATGACAGCTGTCGAGGTAAATCCAAGCGTTGCACCTTCGCCGCTATCTGGATCAGTAATATTTGCCTGAATGGTCACTGAAAGATCTGCGTCGCTGTGTTCAGCGCCTTGCAGGTATATGTCACCAATATCAGAACCAAGAATGTTCAGGGGCAGAGTGCCAACTTCAGAACCTGGAACAGAGCTGAATACGGTATTGCTTTCTTCAAAGCCACCAACATAAAGGGTAACGCCTTCTGGTAATGAAAGAATATCGACGGAATCAACAACTTCGTTATCGTTTGGTGTGAAGGTAAAGACAATCTGCATTGGAGAGATAGCTTCATCAACATCAATTGTTTCGGGATTGTCAGTTGCGTCTTCATCACCGAGGTGTTGGTTTGCCTGCCAGTCTTCAAAACCACCGACAAAAGAACCAATAACCCCGCCTTCGAGGAAGGACACAACATTGGTTGTTGCGAAGGTAAACGTAAACGCGCCCTCGGCAGGATCGGTTCCATCACCACCGACGAGACCACCAACGAGTTCAGCAAGTGTACCTTGAAGAGTACCTTGAAGAGTACCTTGTGCGTTCAAGCCATCAATTAGGTTACCGAAGTCATCACTGTAGATACTACCGCCACCTCCAGTTGGGCCTGCGCCAGCTGCAGTCTCAAGTGTTTCGCCTTCAACCAGTGCTAGGGCTTGACCGACCAAAAGGCTTGCGGAGAGTTCAATACCATCAATCACAAAAATAGGCGCATCAGCGCCTTGAGATTCTTCAATCAAATTTTGGAAAACAATACGACTATCAGCGCTACCATCGCCGTTAATATCAAAGGTCAGAATAAAGTCAGAACCTTCAATAACAGGAGTTGCAGCTTTCGCCTCAAAACTCAGCACTATTTTTTGGGACTTAGTAGGCGAAAGGTAAATTTCCTCACCTATTTCAGGTGCAGTAACTTCTATAATTGAAGTAGGATGAGGCACCTCTTGGCTTAAAATATGTTCACCAGTAAGCATAAGGAAAACTCCTAATAATTATAAAATATGATCCGTACCTAAACACTTCTATCCATACACGCTAAGGCCCGAACAGGCCCAATCATTGAAACTAATAGCAGTATGAATATTTCGAATATTCTTCCGAATTATTACAAAATTTATTTATAAAAATGAGCTTATCCCTTCAAATAAATCAACTTAAGGTTAATCCTTTTCATAATTGAAAATAGTCGATTAACGAGATGACGTTGAAGTGATTAGTAGATAATTGGTATCTTAAATCTGTATAATCCGAGTGCTTAATAATAATATTTCAACTATAGATATATCATTATTGATGTCACGTATTTGAAGCACGTCATCGGAGCTCTTATAAATACATTGCCCTACAACGGAGTGACCGCATCTTTCTAACAAGCTAGCAAGTGAATACCAAAAGATCGCCAGTATGAATAAGGCGTTTTAGGAGTTGCGAATAAACAGAGCCATCATATTCATGATGAAAGAGGAAATATCCACCTAAGCTGTATCGAACAAGCCAATTAATACTAAATTTGTAGGGTGGCGCTTCAAACTTGCGCAGGACAAGAAAGGGGAACAAGGTGACTGATTAAAGAGCCTTGCTTTTTGAAGCGCCATAAGAAATTTTATCGAAAAATTCTTAAAATAAAAATTATTAGAATGAATGGAGCTATAATAATTTAGAATACTCCGTTGTAGTATCCCTTTGAATTAGTTCCGATTTAATCTGGTACTACCCTTTTTTCATAAACCCTAGTAATCCACCCATTCATCCAAATCCTTTTGCAATTGTTCTATGGTTTCAGAAATATTCTTGCGGAATGTGATCTGGTAAAATTCCTGTAATATTGTCTTATGAAATTGTTCGCAAATACCATTTCTTTGCGAGTCCTGATCTTTGTTTTCGTAAGATCAATCTCGTTGACCTTCAAAAACAATTAGTAGTCATACAGATCTGAGTTATAGACAAATTTGGTGTTTTCCATAGTCTTATGATGCCCGTATCCCCCCAAAAAAAACCACCATTTGATCATTAAATCCTCCTATTCGTTCTGATTACCCAACTCAAGAGGGGAGGAAGTGGTGTTATTCGTGCTTTTTATTATCTTATCCAGAACAGTAGAAATATCATTGTTATCTTGTACAAAAGGAGTGGTGTCTTCCTTTATAATCGCAACGATTTCTGTTCCTCGAGGTGACGATTTGTCTATCTCATGCACCAGTTTGTTAAGAACTTTTGAATATGATACTGGCGCAACAACGACGATTAACCGAGAGAGAGGATGACCCGTTCTTATAAACCGGGGCTCCCAAAGGCCGGAGTTTTTTAGTTCACGCACAATTTCATGTGCAGTCCAACTATTCAGAGTAATCGTAGTGGTTTCTAACTCAGATAAACTAGAAACATGTAAAACTCCGCCATCAAAATACCAGACAAGTCGATATCGGACAGCAAGTTTATCTAGAAAGCCTTTACGGGTAAGCATCGGAATTTTTGCATCTATTCGAGCATTAATTTTTTCGGATATTATAACGGGATATCCAATATTTTCAGCAAATTTTTCAATCGACTTTCTCAGTAAAACCTCTGGGCCGCGGTAATTATAAACCGTATTTGCCCCAGGTAATTCAGCAGCCATGAGCTGCTTAAGAGTTAAAAATTCAAAGAATAAACAGAATGTTAGGAGTTGAATTTTTTTCATTGACTTGCCTCCATTATTAGAGTTAACAAAAATTATCTGGTGAGGTTTACCATTTTCTGGAAAAACTATGTCATGGCCATTCTAACTACTGTCCAAACCTAGTTCTTTGATTATATCCACAAAGGGGCTAAAAAATTCCTTTTTCAACATATCACCTACGGGCTGGGATTTCCCCAGCAAGTTTGCTAAGCGTGATTTATAAACGATTGGAATTTTATTTTTCTTGGCGATGCGAATAAGAGACTGCGCCCCTTCGCCTCGGAACTTAAACAACAGGACTGGGGTGGGGATGGATCGAGGATGATATTGAAATCCCAAGGCAATTTCTTTGCCAATTATTACAAAGGTCGTATCAATAAAACGAGCGCCCGTGGCAATTTCCCGCCCTAATTGTTTTCGAGCACCCATAATTTCAGGATCGCCAAAACTTTCTTTAGACTCACGCTTTATTTCATCCTTTGTCATCTTCAAATTTTTGCGAAAGAAGGCTTTTTGAACCAAGATTTCAATAAAACTCCAAAGAAATAACAGTCCCACTACAGGCGCCAGTATTAAAAACAGGATTTCGGCTATCACTGCTGTTGAACAGGGAAGACCACAATAAACTGAATAGGTAAGGTCGCGTTGTTTATCAATAAAAACCGCCCAGCCAACAATGAGCGAAAACAAAGTGATCAAAAGCATAAAGGCGAGATTGTACAGGCTTGAAATGCCAAAAATATTTTTCAGATTATTGACCACATTAAACTTGGCAAATTTTGGGGCCATTGGTTCCAACGAAAAGGAAAACCCTGAACAAACAAATTTTCCAAGAACCATCACAACTGAAAGCATTCCGAAAACAGGTATTATGGTCCCCAAAGCCAGGCTAAGAACCATTTCGTAAACAACAGATATAAATTCCGGGAATGGTCGTCCCGCACTGCCACTTGAATAAAGCATTAGGTCATTAATCTGGCGGGCGAGACTATTCCAGATTGCAAAACACAAAACAACCCCTGCCGTAACAACAAATATTGCCGACACCTGTTTGGATTGAGGTACCTGGCCTTTATTCCGGGAGTCAGTAAGTCTTTGTTCCGTAGGTTCTTCTGTTTTTTCACCAGACTCACTCATTGCCTAAACCATACTTTTCAATACAGCCGTAACCATATCTGCCCCTTCGAGGAAGATAGACGATACTTCCGGCATCAGGATCTTAAGATAAGCGAGATAGAAAACCGCCGACAATCCCATTTTTATTGGCAGGTTAAAAACCAGTGCATTTAGTGTCGGGGCAAATCTTGCAACCACAGCAATAAGAACATCCGAAATCAAAAGAGCACCGATTAAAGGAGCAGCAAACATTAAAGCCAAATAAAAAATTTGGCCAACCGCATGAACGACGTTTGCTCTGGCATCCCAAATACCGTCGATATCAAATTGAGCAACAGGCACAATTTGGTAACTTAAATATAATACTTTTAAACAGACAAGAAAAAGACCCGATGAGAACAGGTAGGCCGTGAAAATCTGAACCAGTAGCTCACTTGTCAAAGTACCCGTTGTTTCGGTTAATGGGTTGTAATCTTGTGCCATCGCCATCCCTTTTTGCGTATCGACAATGGCCCCCGAAAATTCTAACGCGTGGTAAGGTAACCAAACAAAAAAAGCCAGTAATAAACCAAGAATGATTTCTTGTACAAAAAAGGGAAAAATTACCCCTACTCCGTTTGTTTGAAGGCTTTCGTAAACGTAAGGACCGGGGATCACGCTCAGGGCAACCATGATCCCGTACCTTACAGTCTTGGGTGTTGTTGCCCCTGTGATAATCGGGGAGAACTGAAAGAAGGTAAAAATACGCGTGATCGACAGAGCAAACGCCGTCAGTAAAAGTATCATGTCTATGGAGCTGGCATGAGACATCATTGGGTTACTGACGGAAATTGATCAAGAATTAAACTAAGGAAACCAATTAGCTTAGCCCCAAACCAAGTTCCGGTTACTGCAAAAGTAAACCCGATTGCGAGAAGCTTACACAGAAAAGCAAGTGTTTGTTCCTGGAGCTGCAATCCCGCTTGGACAACAGCCACGACTAATCCAACTACTGTCGCCGCAATGATACAAGGCAAAGAGAGCTTCAGGATAAGGTCAATAGCAACTCCACCATAAAATATAACTTCTAAAGGTTCCATTTAATCATCCCCGGCTAAATATAACTAACGAGGAGACCATGGAGAACGCGGGTCCACCCATCAGCTGCAATAAAGAGAAATAGTTTAGCGGGGAGAGAAATTAGCATCGGAGGAACCATCATTGCCCCCATAGCCAGAAGAATATTAGACACCACCATATCGACGACAACAAAGGGTAGAAATAGCATAAACCCTATTTCAAATGCTCTTGTAATCTCTGATACAACAAAAGACGGCACCAGAATAAGCAAGCTATCAGGCGTCGCATATCCATGAAGTTTTACAGGCCAAAGCTCCTGTGCCGCGGATATGAAAAATGCCTTTTCTCTTTCTGTGGCAAACCGACTTAATTGATCTCTTAAGGGTTCTTCAATGAAGTGGTAACTCTCTTTTACCGAGTTCACCGATGAAAAATCTATATTAGCAGCCTGAATGTTTTCAACAATTTGCATCCAGACAGGCGCACTAATGAACACCGTTAACATCAGCGCTATAGTGTTGAGGACAAGCCCTGTCGGAGCCTGCTGAACTCCCAGTGCACTTCTTAATAAAAAAAGCACTATGGATATTTTTGCAAAAGCTGTGGTCGTCACAACAAGTACAGGCAAGAGACCAATTACGGTCAGTCCAACAATCGTGGGGCCAAGAGAAGGGGAAATATCAAGCATTCAGCATGAGTTCGTTAATCTGTACACCAACCGTCCCCGCAACGTCAACCAGAACACCCTTGGCAAAAGGCTGCCCATTTGTCGTAACGGTTACAATACCATCTATGGGAAAATCCAGATCAAGTACGTATCCAGGTGCAATATGTTCCAGCTCATTGATCGGAATATTAATTTCACCCATTTCAACACTGACATTTGAGTGCTGAGCTTCCTTCACCAGGTTCTCTTCTGGTAATCCCTCTTCATCCCCCTCAGAAGTAAAATTTTCGTTTGTTTCATTCTCAGAGTTTGAAAATTGTTCCGTGTTATCCTGCATGGCAAATGCTCCTGAAACTTCATGTATGGTCAATTGATCGCCACTAATGCTGCCTTGAACAGGTGGGCCACAGGGAAGTTTGATCTTCACAAGTGGTTCCGCCCAATGACAATTACGTAAAGGGATGAAATCTCCGACTTGCAGCTCAGCCAAAAGCCGTGGGCTTATATAGAGGTCGGAAATAATAAGGGGACAGGTAACAGGAAAATACAGTGGGACCTTTGTCTCCGGCCAGGCACTTATGAGATCGCAGGCGATATCAATCAGATTATCGGGTAGATTGATACGAAATGCACAATCGTTTTTAAATCTAATCCATCCGGACAAAGTAACTGATTCTTCTATTAATTCTTGGGACAATTCAACAAGTTCGATACTTGTCCCGCAGGCCTCTTCTGTCAGTTCAAAAATATCTTTGAGTGCTATTTCCGCTTGTAGGAGTACATCATCACTAAAAACATCTCGCGCAGACTCATTACTTTTTTTTTCGAAAAGGTCATCGAGAATTTCACTCTCGATTTCCAACCCAAAAATATAATCCTTTGCCTTGAGCCGAATATGTACAGGCGCATTAGGTTGTGCCCCATGATCAAGCCGTAAGGATAGAGCTGCACTCCCATCCCAAATTTTAATCGACTTTCGTTGGCGCCAAATACGTCGACTGGATTCCGCAGCAGGGCGAGATAACGGCTTAAATTTTACATTTACACTCATCGCCCAGTTCCATAACCAGAGAACATGACGATCTCTTCAATCTCACCCTCTTCAACCCCATTTAATTTTTTGATATCACTTGATTTTTCTCTACGTAAAAGATCCAAGCTTTTTTCCTGCTTCATTGTGGAGAGTTGCAAGTTGCTACGGGCATTTATCATCGCGTTTTCGGCCGCTCTGCAATCTGAATCGGCATGTTGACGCTCTGATGACAACTCTTCGAGTTCATCTTGCAAGGCAAGGATCTTCTCCCTTACATCTTCCACAGCAAACCTTGCCGAAGACTGATTCATACAAGTCTCCATCAAAGCGCATTCTCTTTCGTACATACTGTCCACAAAGTTTTGATGACGTTGCCGGGCTTCTTCAGATTTTATGGTTTTCTTTTCAAAGCTGATACGGCACTTTTCGAGCTCTCGCTCCTTGCGATTACGTTGATTGGTCCTGATATCGACTATCGCTGCCATAACGCGCTTCATGAGGTCACCTCTAACAATCTGGAAATTGTTTCATCTAAGGGAGTAGGATCGTTAAACTTTTGCTGAAGAAATTTGTTGATAGCGCCAACTTTAGAGATCGCCTCATCAGCTTCTGCATCAGACCCTGCTTTATATTCACCTATCTTCAAAAGAAGCTCTATTTCAGAATATTTCGCGAGTAAGCCTCGAAGCTTGTTAGCAGCAGTATTGTGCTCCTCTGTTACAATCGCATTCATAACCCGACTTACCGAACCAAGAACATCGATCGCGGGGTAATGACCTTGACCAGCTAGATCACGTGACAACAATACGTGACCATCAAGAAGGGATCGGGTTTCATCGGCAACGGGTTCGGTCATATCATCTCCTTCGACAAGCACGGTATAAAACGCGGTAATGGATCCGGCTTCGGTACGCCCGGCACGTTCAACAAGACTTGGTAGCTTTTCAAAGACTGAGGGTGGAAAACCTCTGCGAGTAGGAGGTTCGCCAACAGCCAAACCGATCTGCCGTTGGGCACGGGCAAATCGGGTAATACTGTCCATCATGAGCAGTACCTTACAGCCTTGATCCCGGAAATACTCTGAAACTGCCGTTGCTGTATAAGCAGCCTTTACTTGTTCTATCGCAGGCCTATCAGAGGTCGCGACAACAACAATGCTGCGTTTAAGCCCCTCTTCACCCAATTGGAGCTCAATAAACTCGCGGACTTCACGTCCACGTTCTCCAATCAATGCAATAACCATGACGTCTGCGGAGGCTGATTTAATTAACATGGATAATAGTGACGATTTCCCCCCACCTGCCGCTGCAAAAATTCCGATCCTCTGCCCTTCTGAGCAGGTAAGCAAACCATCCATAGCCCGGACACCCAGTGAAAGGGGAGTATTAATTATAGGACGTTTAAGAGGGTTTGGGGGTAGCGCATACCCTGGGTAAGTCTGCAGATATTTGAGAGTATCCGGGCCATCATCAATCGGCTCACCAATTGCATTGATTACTCTCCCTAACAAGGCATCGCCCACAGGGACTTCAAACTGTCTACCCGTTGGAACTATCCGAGTTCGAGTAGACAACCCCTGCATACTTCCCATGGCGGTAAGCAAAACTTGTTCACCATCAACACCAATGACTTCTGCCCCCACCGTCTTACCACCGGGATGGTGTAAGACACACGTATCCCCGATTGAAAGAGATGCATTAGCTTTAATCACTGTCCCGACGCAGGTTTCGACCCTACCAAATGATTCAATAGTAGGAGATCTTTGGATAGAACTATTTAACCCTGCCAGGTTTGGTTTTGAATTATAAAGGGGCATCACTGACACCCAAGTTTCTAAGCCAATCCCTTTTAACGACTGCGATTAACGCATTTAGGCGGATTTCAAGACGAGCATCGACAATCTCACGAGGATAAACGATCAAACAGTCTTCGTCTGACAAGCCCGTATCTTCTTCAACATTGAGCTCATGATCACCAATTATAATCTTCATTTGGTCCGTTCCGACTTCACCAAGAAGACGTTCTTTAGAACGAGAAGAGACACATACTGCGAGAGCACTCATTTCATTGACTTCTAGAATTGCCTGGCTAACGAGACTGGTTATCTTTTTCTTTGGAGGAGTGCTCCCAAGCAACCGCATGATGCAACTTTCCACGACCACAACCATTTCACCGGCCATAGACAGTCGTTCTTCATCAAGCTGTTTGATTAGAACTGCAATCTCAGATACCCCTTGTAAGACTCCTTCATCGTGGCCTTCTTTAAAGCCCTCTTTACGAGCATTTTCATTTATTTCAACAGATTGACTGAGGATCTTATTCGCCCTCAGTTCAGCCTCAGATACAATCGCTGCCGCTTTTTCAATTTGTTTTAGAAATATGTGATGAATAACTGGATTATTGGGCAACTTAACGCCATCCGGAGCTTCTATACAATTCTTGATACTAGGCATTTTCCGCCTCCTTCAAGCATCTATTAAGGCTTGATAACAAACAGCTTGAGTTGCCAACAAAAATGGAAGTTAAAGTGGTAGGAGGCATTTTGAGTATTGCTCTGGAGCGGATAGCTTGGGGTAAGGATAAAAGCCACCCAGCCAGATAATTTTGTGCTTGATTGGATATAGCCATTGGTAAATCGGTCGTGCTTTTCCGAAAAACACGATTTTTTTCTGTTTTAACTCGTAGCAGATTGACATGCCTCTCGCCCAGGAGTTGAATAATTTCACGTATTTTGGCGCCATCTATGAGCTGCCCGATTTCCTCTGCATAAATCCTGGCAACAGTACAAAGACAGACCTGCTGGATAGTTTCAAAACTCTGAAGGGCCAGTCTGTGGTGCGGGATGTTCAGATCATCGACCGTCACGATCTGTCCACCAATATGTTTGAATAGGCGATCGGAAATACGCCGCTCAATACGATCTTCGCCAAACCAGTTTCGAATTAATTCAGGTTCTCTTACTGACTCCATTTCGGCAAATCGGTCAATATTGACATATTGTGCCAGCCTATAATTGAACTGATATATAGCTGGTTCCGTCACCGATTTTAGAGAAAAGTCTTTTGTTTCAAATTTCTGAGGCATCAGATTTTCCCTCCGACTTTTTATAATACAGCCACCCTGCAAGACCGCTTGGCAGGATCAGGATTAATAAGCCAATTAGGAAAATTATCTGCAATCTAGTGACACTTTTGGGATGCAGGGCCAGTCCGGCAAACTGTTCATACTCTGCACTAAGAATATCACTCCCTTGGCTCTCTGTAAGTATGATTGAAACGCCTTGATAATCGAGCCCCTCTATACTCCGAGCCACCAACTGTTTGATATTGGGGATCATGTTCGACAAGTCATAACCCGTTTTATATTTAATAAAGACTGAGGCACTGGGCGGTACTGGTTTATCAATTATGGAAGTTTTTTTAGGAACCGCGATATGGACACGGGCAACAATGACGCCTTCGAATTCAGATATTGTACGTGCAATTTCCTGACTGCGGGCATAGACCATGCGCGCCCACTCTTCCGTCGGGGAAGATATCATCCCCTGTTCTTTAAACATCTTGGCAGAATCAGTGTATTCATTTTGCGGATATCCACTTTCCGATAGGATCTCAACGGAATCCGCAAAGCTATCACTTTCAACAGAAAGAGTTATTAAACTATCTTTCTGTCGTTTTTTTTCGACCGAAATCCCGGCCCGCAATAATTTTGCAGCCATGATATTTGCCTGATTTTCAGGAAGGTCTCGGTAAAGTTCTTCCTGACAAGCAGAAAGAAATACGCAAGCTGCAATAAGAATAGGGCGCAATAAATGCATAGTTTTTCCTTGCCGTTTATGGGAAACACAACGGAATATCATTTTTTCTGAAATTTTAGATAAGGCGTGTCGTTAGCTACCTTGCAACAACTGGTTCATACCGTTCATGGCTTTTGAAATTGCAGAGGTGAAAACAGAAATTTTTGTTGAGGCAATACCCATCGCCATTTTTTGTTGAAGGGATTTTCTCGTAACTGCTGACAGATCCATCTGGATCTCATATTCCATTTGTTTTAGTTTTTGTATTCTCGGGGATTTCCCCAAAGGTCCCAGCAGAGTAGCATCCATTGAAAGTTTCTTGGCTTTATCACTAAGATCCATCTGTTCGTTAACTCTCTTCAAAGTTACGTTCGGGTCTTGATCATAAAGAGAAATCCCCTGGAAGAATTCGTCTAAGTTATCAATGAGCGGAGGAGTTGAAAAACCTTGTCCCACTTTGGAAATAGAGGGTACGGCACCAATCGGATCTGTCATAAGTCGTGTCCTCTTTGAATTTATGTGTATTCTTTTTCGTATAAATCGATAATTTCTGAGAGAGCTCTTATTGGATCTTCCGTTTCAACTGTCTCTTCTGCCAACAAGGCTCGGGCTAGTTGGTAAGCACGTTCTTGTTGTTGCGAATGAAATAAAGAAAAAATGTAAAGTGCGAGAGCTTCATCACGGTTGATATCTGCTTCTAACGAACCACTCACTTCCAAGAGACTGGCCGCTTCACCGAACTCACCGAGTGAATTGAGATAGAGGGCTTCAGCAACAAATCCAGCTGCATTATCAGGACGCTCTGTTTGTAACATCTCAATCATAGGGTAACTAAGTTCATATTTGTTAAGCAGGACACCCATAATTCCTATATTTCCTAATACAAATACTTCATCTTTTGACAGGTTATACATTGAAAAGTCTCATCTATTTTTAGGCACTATAGATACAGACGATTAATGTGTTTATTTATTCCTGGTTTAAAAAAAATATCCGAAGGCCTGACCCAAAATTATTTGCTTAATTCCATATTAAACCAGTAATTCAAAAAAGATTGATGCTGTTCGATACTGAAGTCTGGGTTTAAATTTCTAACGTCGCTCGTTTTGCCGCCCAGAACACTTATAAACGATAAATTTTGATGTTCCTGCTCGGTAACGCCCGGGGAGGATACCAGGTGCTGCATAATCGATTTAGACTGATCTGTTTCGCCCGAGAAGCTGAGAGAAAGAGCAATATTCCTCTGCAGGCCTCTGGAAGAGGGATTAACGCCTTGTGCTTTTGCATAAAAATTTTGAGCTACCAAATAATTACCCATAATATCATTGGCAACCCCCTGACCGTTCAGAGCATCAAAATTCTGTGGATCCTTTGACAGTACTTCTGAAAATAACTCTATCGCTTTCTCAGCCTGATTTCGGGTGAGAGCTATTCTACCGTGACCAATCATAGCTTCCTGTTTCGCCCCTCTAGAATAAGCTTCTTCAAAAGCGGCGAAAGCCCCTATTAAATCGTGAACTTCCAAGAATAAATTGCCAAGACGGAGGACTGGATCAGGATCATAGGGATAATTCTTTGCAAGATCCTGATAAAGCCGTACAGCCGCATCAAAATTCCCCCCTACGATAAGTGACTTTGCCAGTTCATTACGAGCATTTATCACATGTTCCGGCTGTTGATTTCCGGAATAATTACCCGAACAGGCTGAGAGAAGAAGGGTGAGATAAATCAGTAGACAAAGTTTCTTTCGCATCATTTTTCCTATAATCAACTCTTTTTATAGTGGGGAGAAAATTTTAAATTATTTAATAAATCCAACAGGATAAATCGTCACGGTGGTTGGTATCTCCTGAAAGGATAAGACAGGTAATTTTATCCCACGATGTTGGAGCAGCTGTTTAAGATGACGCCTGATATCCATGTGGGTCAATAAAACCGGATCTTCGCGATTGCGGTGCGGTTTTAAGAAAAATTGCTGGGCTTGTTCCGCTATAGCAGAGGCCACTTCCGGTGGTAAAACGAGAAAAGATCCTGTCTGTGTCGTTCTAACTCCCTCACGTAAAACCGTTTCGGTACTCGGTGCCATAAGAATAACGTTTTGAAATCCGTTGGTGGAATATTGCTGCGAAATTTCTTTTGACATAATAGCTCGAACACATTCGGACAAGGCGACAGGATTTTCCTCTTTCGGGGCCCATTCAATTAAGGCTTCGAGAAGCAAAGGAAAATTTGCAATAGAGACATTTTCGTCCACTAGGCGTCGCACAACCTCTGCTAATATGTTGTTGGCACACACACTTTTTACTTCTTCAACAACAACTGGCATGGATCTTTCAACCTGATCCATCAAGGTAGAGATAGCTTGAACAGTTACAAATTCAACAAGATTATCCTTCACAGCATCAGACATATGAGAAATAATTAAATCAAGGGCGTCATGATAACTGATACTTTTATCATCAAGTGCAGGGATCGTATCGACGTGTAACCAAACCCCTACGGAAGATACATGCACGGGCTGAAAACCAAGGTGTGTTATCTGGTTTTTACTTAATCGAACAAACACAGCTTTTTCTTCAACAGTATGTTGGTGAATAAGTGTACGTCGTAACCAAATTTGGCAATCAAGACTGGCCGGGTTGTGTGACAGTTCTACTTTCCAGTTTCCCAAATCTAACCCTGATCTGTGAGAGATTTCCTGTCGAACACTCTCTATTTCTGTGACAAAGCGAAAGCAGTCATATTCTTTTAGAAAATGAGGCACAACAAGCAGGATAGACGTTCTTTCGCCAGTTTTTTTTAAAAGTTCAGCTTCGGCCTTTGCCTGCAACTCAAAATATGTTTCCCAGGAATTGGTCTCTACAGATTCAATTTCTTCGCGGCGTAGTGTTCGTTTTTTCAGGAAACCACTAATAAATAATCCCCCACCAATCAAACCGAAGATCACGATAGGAAACCCCGGAACAAATCCAAAGCCCGTGAGAACAACCCCGGCCATTTGTCTAATTTTGGGGCCACCAAGGATTTGGTCTCCTATATCAACACCAAGGTCAGAAGTCTCTGATTTGGTCACCCGGGTTACAAGCGTTCCAGAAGCGATAGAAATAAGCAACGCAGGAATTTGAGCAACCAGACCATCACCGATCGTCAACAGAGAGTACACCTCCACAGCTTCGGAAACGGACATTCCCAGTTGGACATTGCCAATAATAATACCACCAATCAAGTTTATCGCCGTGATAACAAGCCCTGCAATAGCGTCTCCCTTGACGAATTTCATCGCGCCGTCCATTGCCCCAAACAACTTGCTTTCAAGTTCGACATCCTTACGGCGCTTACGGGCTTCTTCTTGATCAATATTTCCGGCGCGGACGTCGGCATCAATACTCATTTGCTTTCCAGGCATGGCATCAAGGGTAAAGCGGGCACTGACCTCTGCAACCCTGTCGGCACCTTTGGTAATTACCAGAAACTGTACAACCGTTATAATCAGAAAGATCACCAATCCAACCACAAGATTTCCGGCAATAACCTGCTCCCCAAAGGTGGCAATAATATCACCTGCTTCGCCATCTTTTAGAATGAGCCGGGTAGTACTTATAGAGATCGCAAGACGGAAAAGTGTCGAAATTAACAAAATTGAAGGGAAGGTAGAAAAATCCAGAGGGCGTTGGGCTTTGAGGGTGACCAACATTATTAATATGGCCAAAGCCAGGTTGAGGGCAATCAGCGTATCCATAACCAAAGAAGGCACAGGCAGAATCATCATAACAATAACCAGAACCAACAGGCCAAAAAGAGCGATGTCCTGTTGTTGATCCAGCTTGCTCAAAAAACGACTTATTTTCCTCATGTTACCCTCCCCCACGGGTTACATTGTTCATTATCAATAATTTTTGTAAGGTCTTAGGTGTCTCTTCTGCATCCTGCTGTTGCATTTGCACATAAGATTGAATGATCAAAAAATTATGAGTCATTTCTCCGCCTTCACTGACCCAGCGTGTTATGATTTTCGATGTTTCTTCAAAGTTTCCTGACAGTAAACATGTATAGGCATAGAGCTCATTTACAGATTGATTTTTAGAAGATAACTTGTAGGCAAGTGTAGAATAACTAACCGCTTTTCCGATCACACCTGCTTTAATATTCTGAGCTATAAGCAACACCAGTATTTCGATAAGATTATTCATCACAACTGGATAATGCTGTTTTTACAGTTAAAGGCGATCAAGGTTGCTTGTGCCTCTTGCTGTAAAAATTTAACAGCTTCAGCAACACCCTCAGCGTCCATTTCCAACTCCCCGACATCAACCAGCCGTCTCACTTCATCTGCAACCGATTGGACAAGACTGATAAAACGGAAATTGTCCGGAAGTTCTTCAATGATGAGGTTCGTGAATGAAAAATCAAAGCTAATAAGGTTTCCAGCTTTAACCATTGATATTGGCAAAGAATAATTTGTTTGTTTGTTAGACGTCATCGTCTTACCTGACCTATATTAGGAACGTAATCGGGAACGGTCACCTCAATACGGGTCGGGCATAGGCGACTTCTCTTTTTTCGTACCCTCGCCTTTGATAGAGTTTTTCCAAGATATGGCTTCTTTTCGTTGGAACCGATCCAAGGACCGTAGAATTTGCCCCATTTTCTTTCGCCCAGTCCTCAAAAGCCTTAATCAAAGTAAGACCCTTGCCATCTTCAGCGTACATGAACATCTCGACGGCAAGAATATCTTTGGAATTGTAATATTTAGGCACAATTGAGGCTCCAAGCATGCCGCAAGTTGTGAGAAATATGGTTGACTTGGGGTCTTCAATCATACGGACCAAAGTCTCGCGTAAAGCTGGCGTTTCAATTTCTTCATCAAAACTGATGTTTTGAGCAAATTTGTAGAAATATTCTAAAATTCTATCGATGTCCTTATACGTTGCTTCAGTCAACATAACCTTCTCCTGTGTTATTTAAAGGGCCAAACCATCGGACATAAAAATGGGATACTAGTTACTAGACGGTCCTCCCCTTTGAATTATTCCATTTTTTTTCAAGGGAAATACTAGGATATTAAAAAGGAACCAAACTTCACGGTTCCATAAATTAAATTTTGAAAACCACAGAATATTTTATTTTTGAATTTTTCATTAATTTTTGAATAAAATTCGAGCACCGGTGTCTCTCTATAATAGTAATCTCTTAAACAAAGGGGTTACTTGAATAATTACTTATAAAAAGGAATATCAAATGATTTTTACAGCCATCGCATCGATTGT
Organism: Halopseudomonas aestusnigri; assembly: GCA_036960845.1. Taxonomy (GTDB): domain Bacteria; phylum Pseudomonadota; class Alphaproteobacteria; order Kiloniellales; family Kiloniellaceae; genus Kiloniella. The sequence continues at coordinate 15,883 of JBALWN010000017.1, forward strand.
TCAATCAATAACCAATGCCAATCAAGCTATGAATCAAAGCCTGGAGACAGCCAATCAAAGAGCTGAAAACGAAGAGTTTATAACATTACTGCAAGAACGCACAGCCGCTCAAACAAGTGAAAATGCAGAAGCTCTGACCGCACTGCAACAACGCACAGCCACTCAAACAAGTGAAAATACAGAAGCCCTGACCGCTTTACGGGAAAGGTACGGTTCTGAGTCTCAGATGCCTCAAGGAGCACCCAATCCTTTATCTTTAACAATATAACCCCGAGATCGTTCTATCCCGAAGCCAATTCAGATAGGAAATTCAGATAGGAAATTCCGTGTTATTTTTGTCAAAGTAAGTAGCTTTGATCAGAATTACTTTGGCACCCCTTTAACAATGGTCGTCTAAAATTCGATAAACCCAATACCCAAACAAAGGTTAAATGAAGAAGCATTTATCCTACGGCGGCCATTGTTAATTAAAGACCCAATACTAGTTTTATTTCCAGGAGAAGGAATACAATAAATGACAGTACCAATCTTTGCAGAACAGGGAATGAGTTTAAGGCAAATGCTCATTGCAGATAAAGGTGGCTCTCTTTTCGATCAACTCTATTCCTTTATGGAAGAGCAACAGATCGAGTTGAATAGTTGTCTTGAGAATACCCATGATCACAATGAAATTGAGCGTCTCTCTTTCTTTCAGCTCTGCTATTCCAATGCTTTTATTTTATTAGACGCCATAGAGAAATATAAAGATAAAAGCCCTGAATTTTTAAACCACTAGATCCGGATTTTATGAAACTGGATATACGGGAGGAGAATTCCCTTGGTCTCTAATATCCCTAACCAAAACAGAGCCCGTGAAATTGCATATTCGCCTTTGGCACAAAGTGCGGTCCGTACGAATACCCACCCCAAGGTCGCTCAGAATCAAACTGGCAAAGCCGATGGATCCCCAAAAAACGCAATGGGGGAAATCTATAAAGAGCTACGTGATGGGGATGGGGTTGAAGAGACAACGGCACGCGGTTCCAGTGGCAAGGGTAATGTCGATCGAGACGAGGAAAAGTTAACACCCTCTGGCGACCTTCGCTTGAATAGAAGGCTCGGTAGTAGTGCCCATATCTTAGACAGAGAACAACAATCCCCGAACAGTTCTCAGTCCGTCGAAAAGCCTATTCAGACATCGAAGACCGATCCCAAATCTCATATTAAAACATTACTGGCAACAGAAACCAGTGAGTTGAAATCCTCTGGAAAAGGAAACACGCCCCCCCAGGCTTCTAAAAAATCTCTGGTTGTTAGGGACAGAGCTTTTAACCCCTATGTTCATGGCACAGAACTAGGGAAACCTCATCAAGAAAAAATGGAAGGATTTTATAACCAGCCTAGTTGGAAAATATCTACTCTCTGTCAGGCACAACTGAGATCGTTTTAAATTAAATTTGAATAAAAAGACGATCTCCCTGTCTATCTATTATAGCGTATATTGTCTTAAAACTGAAAGGAAAACAAATCATGACCGCATTAACAATTATGGCAGCTCAGGAAGCTCAAAATCAGGCCCATATGCTACAACAGTCCATGAGGAGTATGGCGGAAGCTGAAATGACACATCAACAAGCGCTGTTGAGCACCGCCACAAAAGGATCTGATAAACGCGCCGAGATGGTCGTAGATGCATCAATTTCACATAACGCTTCTGCCTCCAAAGTCGCAGACGGTGTGGCCAACAAGCTCTAGTTATTGTTACACAGGTAGAAATTGTAAACCAATGAAATTCAATTCCAATATACCTGCCTGCTAGATTAGGTTTGATGGTGAGATCAGACCGATCTCACCATCTTTCTCTTTACTAATCTGTCCTTGCTGAAAATTAACGGAGGTAGAATGATGTCTGTTACTGCAAATGTTTCCAAACAAGAAGCTAGTACGGCTATTATTAGAATAAGATCATCAAAGCCTCAGGACGTTTTTCCTTCCGCCAATAAGGAGATTAAAAAAAAGAACTCTATAACTCCCCAAGACTCACTGAGTACTATTCTTCAAAAAGAACAGTCTACACACAAGTCTCAAACTATGGAGACATCGCACTCATCTCTTTCCAAGAAAAAATCAAGTGCCGAGAATGGACGTGGCGATTCTTCAAATTCAGAAATAATTGATGAATCCGCTTCAAACCTTCAGAACTATCATCCAATACATAACCCAGAAGCAGAACTTGCGACGAATGTATTAGAATATTTGGAGAAATATGCAGAGGAATTACCTAGCAATCTAAATAAGAATGAATACCTAAATGATGCCAACTCGCAGAATGCAGACTTAACTCTTCCCCCTGGAGGAGATGGAACATCTATTCCAGGGAAAGGGCCAATTAACAGATTGGCTCCTGATAAGCCTCTAAACGAGCAGGTCAAAAACAATCCGGCCACTTTTAAAAATTTTTTCCAAAACCTAAGTGACGTGATTGAAAAAGATAACGAGGTATTTGTTAAAGATTCTGAACCATATTTAAATGGCGGCCCAAAGCCCGGAATACAAGGTGCCCCAAGTCTGAATCAGAACGATCCTCCCGCTGGGCCTCCCGCTGGGCCTCCCGCTGGGCCTCCCGCTGGGCCTCCCGCTGGGCCTCAGCTTAATCGGTTATTTAATCCCTCAATGAACGATATCCCTAAATTTCCATCCTCCGTCCCCTCCCCCAGCGAACCACCAGGCTCGGCAGAGGATATAATTAACCGACAACAACAACAGTCTGAAAATCATCTATGGCAACAATCCGTGATGAGTATGGCTCAGTCAGAAGCAACCCATTGGGCATCGATGGTCGCGGAGTTTTCAAAGGGATCAGACAAAAGAGCTGAAATCGCCCAAGATATGGCTGTCAGTCATAATGCATCGGCGAACAAAGTCGCAGATGGTATTATCAACAAATTATAGGCGATTGAATTTGAGCAACCTATCAACCCCAATTTATTCAGAATCCGTTATGCGTCTTGCCTCCCCCCGCGATAGTGACCAAATTGCCAAACTTTATTTGGAAAGTGCGCGAGAACAAGGTGTCGAGAGCTATGTTTCTCAAAAAATTTCAATCCGAATCAGAGAATTAATCACGAGCCAAGAAGTCGTATTTATCGTCGGGGGTGAGCAAATATCTGCCCCAATATCAGCAGTGGCTTCGATACACTTCAGACAAAACGTTTGGAAAAACTCCCTGATTGCGCAAATAGAAGATGTCTATGTTTCGCCATCAGAACGCCAGCAAGGGTATGGACGCGCCATAATGACACGCGCTCTTGAGCTCATCCAGTCTTATGGAGCAGAGATTTCAAGCCTGGCAGTTAACGAAAATAATTGTAATGCCTTAAATTTGTATAAGGCTCTTGGTTTTAAAAACAGCCACCCATCTAGCTGGCAAGGGGGACAAGAGTTGGCCCTTACTCTGTTTCATAAAATTTGAATGTTATCAACTTTAGAAGGCAGACGAGCGGTATTAATATCCAAGCCAGTTTTTTAAGATACTGCTCACCTATTGTTTTTGATTAATTTCATTCTCAATTTTTAAGGTGACGTATAACGAGCTTTTAGTATAAATTGCTGCTCTATTAGGCTGTTGGGCTTTGTCTCTATCCTATGGTTTCTTTTTCTTTAAGGGTTTTCGGCATCCTGTCGATACCAGGCTTTTTTTGCAAGTTTCGATATAACATGAGAAAAATCAGTATTGGCAGAGACATACTGATAATCTACAAACAAAAGCCTCTCAGTTAGTCATGACCCTTGTTTTTTTGTTATTAGCGCGGCGAATAAGCCTTAAGCTTCATATATCTTTTATCGCCAGTGGATTATGCATTTTCATCAGTTAGTGCCCCCGGTAGAAAAACGGCAATTAGATTATCATAATTTAAGCTAATTTGAAATCAGTGGCAGCATAAACGACTACCCATAAATCCCCTTAGCTAATGCATTAAGAAGAGTATAATGACAAAGGCTACCAATAGAACGCACATTATCGCAAAATAATATAGGTTACGGTTTCGATGTGGCCTTGAAGAACGAATTTCCTTATTCAGTTGGCGTGCAACTTCTGCCATTTCTGGGGGTATTTCATCCAAATTTTCATCTTTGCTGATCGGATCAAAGAGCCCATGCAATCCAATGTTTTGTTTCCGGTAGAGGTTTACGCGTTCTGCATCATCGAGATGTTTCCCAAGATAAGCTTCTACACGTCGCCGCTCATCAGAAGTTAACTGACCATCGACATAAGCTTGTAACTCTCCTTCAGAAATCGAAGGTTTGACTCCTAAATGCACTATCTTATTCACCAATGCTGGTCACCTTTACCCTTTTAATGTACTTTCTTTAATCTCGTAGCTCTCACCACTCTGCCGGTTAACTGGCGAAGACTTTCCCTCCCACGGAAAAGCCTCGACATCACGGTCCCAATCGGGACATCAAG
>JBALWN010000018.1:0-19754 GCA_036960845.1 Halopseudomonas aestusnigri
GCAAACCTACCGTCGGAGAAATTACCTAATCCGCTAACAATTGACCTGAGAGATTCGGAACCGCCGAACAAAACCGTTTCAGCGAGGCCTGCAGGGGTGAGTGTTCCACTTTCTACGGCGATCCCGAGGCTGCTGAATATCTTGACCGCACCGACCCCATTATCTAAAGCACCTAACCTGCCGGACTGGCCATTCAAATGGGAATAGGAACCCTCGTTATTGTTCAAACGATTAAGCTCTGTATGAACAGCCAGTAGCTCTGGTTGTAATAATTGGGCCTCAGCGATGTGTACATCGATTTGACGTTGAATGTCCGTAATTCCCCGAGCTAAATCGATCAAATCTTCAGTCTGATTCTGAAAGACTGTACGGAGTTGCATTAAATCTTCCTCAACGACGGCTCGAGACAATACTTCGCCATTAGGGCCTGGCGGAAAGCCCCCTAGGTCATCGATCTTATCATTGATATTAACTAGCTGTGAACTTAATGAGTTAACCCTGTCCTCAATTGTACCCAAATCACGAATTGATGCTATAATTGTTATTAAATCTTGAAGGTTTGCAGGTTGTTGAATATCCGTATAGGCATTCCACGCATCCACAGCAAGGCGGTGTGGAAATTCGTTTTGAAATACCTGATATTCTTTATTATACAAGATTCCCGGAAGCGGAGAGAGAGCTAATTGCCAGTTCTGCTGATTCAAATTAAATTGATATACTAAGGTTGCCACCACCCCAGAAGTAGGGGGGGGGCCCAAATCAGGAAATGTAGAATTATAAATTTCTCGAATTTCCTGGAGTTCTTCTAGGCTTGTATTTAATTCACGTTCTCTAGAAAATATATTTTCCGCGAGTTCGGTAAGTTCAACTATATCAATATCCCTGTTTTGACTATAGTCAGTACCATTTTGTCTTTCCCAATATTGAATTGTTTGCGAAAGCTTCGTTTCTTCGTCACTCAGTAAGTTCCTTATTCTTGAGCGCTCGGGATAAAGATCAAATCCGTCAACGCTGGGATTAAGAATTTTCTCTAAATTTTTAATCTGAGATAGGACATCATGATATTCACTGAACACTTCTTGAAAACGGTCATTCTCTTCTTGTAAATCAGTCTGGATCTCCAACAATAGAGGATCAACATCGTTAATAGGATAAAGAAAATCTTCGGTATTCGTCTCTAAAAACTCTTTATGAGCGCTAAATACTTCGTCAAAGTTTATACTGTCACGGATTACGAGTTCCTGTCCCTCACTGTAATTGACCTCGACGCCTTGGGTGTGCAACTCATTATGGAATTGCTTAATCTCACTAAGAAGTTGTTCATTTTTAAGTCTAAATGACGTAACACTTAAAGCCGTCCCAACTTGTAATGTACTCAGCACTGCATCAAATACCAGAAGGCCATCGAGGACTTCATCGCCTTCCTCACCGCTAATATTCTCTGATGGATTTCGGAAAACTGAATTTGAAATATGCTCAGTCAACCAGTGCGCATTGATAAAATCACTTCGCGCTGCCCCGATTCTGCCGGCAAGCTCGGATGTAGGAAAAAAATCAGGGAATTGCGTCCGGAGAATTCTTCCGGCCGTCCATAATAATCCTCCAACTTTTTGAGCGGCGCTGAACCCATTTCCGCCGAAAGAATTCAGTGCAATAGCCTCGTCATCAGTGTTCGCAATGTCTTCATCATATTGCGCGTGTTGAGCGTCAAGGCGCTCAAGAAAGTTATCGACGGCCTCGTCACCATACCTTATACGGAATTCATCTATTCTTTCGAGCACATTATCTAGAAATTCCTGTGTCATACCATCTATAAGTGTTGATGCTATTTCCGAATTCACTACATGCTCAGTCACAGTATCATTCTCCCGTATTACCACTCATGGATAGGTTAACTTGGTACATGAATTTATGTTCCTACATCTTCAGCAAAAGCCGTAATCTCGAAAAACTAAAAGCTTTAAACCCTTGATAACTCTTACTGGGGTTTCGTTACTTTACTTAAATGTTGAATGTTAACTCAGTGTACGGTTCAACTTATGCGTTATAAACAAGTAAAGATATTCTTCCTTTATGAATTCAATTAACGAATTCTTGGTATGTTCAATGCCGGTTTATAGTTTTACGTGATAAGTATTCATGTTTATTTATTTTTTTCTTTAATTACTATATATTCATTATTTATTATTATGAAAATTCAAGAAATGAATAGTCTCATAAATTAAATGTAACTTATTGATAAAATTGTTCGATTAATTGAAAACTCAGCTATTTGGTAATTTTTATGGGAAATTACTCTAAAACTATCAATCACGGTATCTCTAAATTCTTTCCAATTTTCGGGTAAGCTAACGCGGAAAAATTTGAAGATAGCTTCTGTAAAGTCATCATATCTAGCATAATACTTATTATGAGTGGCCCATTTGTGCATCACATTCCTAAGCCTTTCGATGGGATTTAAATGTGGCGCTTATGAAGGTGAAAAATGCAACTTTACGCGCCTTTTTCGTCCTGCAACCATGGTCGTAAAATTTTGGTATGGTGATAGCGGGCATTATCTAAAAACACATGGATACAGTATTTGTTACTGTGAACTGTCTCAAATTCTTCTCGTAACTGGCGAGTGGTTTCAGCGTTTATTATTTCAACCTCAACAAACTGGAAATCAAAAGTCTTAAGATTAAGGGGTAACAGGCCCGAAGCTGATGGATTGGATGCCCCCTTCCGCCGGAATCGAAATGTGCCATAGTAGCGATGTAATAATCGTAAAATAGGAGACATCCATGAGTGAAGTTAGTATTATTGGTATCGATTTGGCCAAAAACATTTTTCAATTGAACGGGGCAGCAAGTGATGGAATGGTTGTTTTTCAAAGAAAATTAAGTCGCAAAAAAATTATGAACTACGTTAAAGAGCAGCTCCCATGTATCATTGCGATGGAAGCTTTTGCCACTGCCCATTACTGGGGACGCGAATTCGCTCTTTTAGGGCATCGGGTTCGTCTTATCCCACTTCACTATGTCAAACCCTATGTAAAACGCCAAAAGAATGACGCAGAAGCTATTGCCGAGGCAGCTTCACGACCAACAATGCGATTTGTTGAAGTTAAAGACAGCGGGACAACAAGCCCTTGGGGCTGTTTATCGTACTTGCGACTTACTTGTTCTTCAAAAAACTCAGCTTATTAACGCCTTGCGTGCTCATCTTGCAGAATATGGGATTGTCTCTTCCAAAGGAGTGGAGCACTTAAAATCTGTAATCCATGAGGCTACTGTCCTGAACAGTTCTTTGCCAGTGGATATGTGCGAACTTGTTCATTTTTATGTACATCAAATTGATGTTTGTACGCACAAAATCAATTTGCTTGGGAAGAAAATTAAGGAACGATCGCAAACAGATCATGTTATACGTCGCCTACAAACCATGTCAGGTATTGGCCCAATAACTGCGGTAGCTATTCAAGCTTTTAAGCCGCCTCTTGGTCACTTTAATAGCGGGCGTGATTTTGTGGTTTGGCTAGGACTTGTACCAAGACAACACTCGTCTGGCGGTAAATCGCGATTGGGAAAAATATCAAAGATGGGGCAACGCGATATTCGCAAGCATTTGGTGAACGGGGCCATGTCCGTGATTAATGCACATCGCCCAGATAAAGGCGGATGGCATATGTGGCTGGATCGTATATTGATGCGTCAGACGCGCCTTGTCGCAGCAATTGCATTAGTAAACAAAATGGCACGTGCATTGTGGGCCATGAGTGTCAAGAATGAGGATTATCAAAATTCGGTAAGGGCCACTTAACGCGTAGCGACTATCTGATGATGAAATGTGAGGAGGTCATAGCGCTGTATGGAACAACGATCATTGATATTGAATGAAAGAAAACCGTGTTTTCGCATGAACATAGAGTTCGTGAAGCTGATTTAGACTTTCATTTGCGTATTCCATACCGGTTCGCCGTCAATGAAGTAAAGGACTGCATTGAGAGGTCTGATACATAACTGCACCTGATCACTTGTTAGTAACAGAGCAAAAACAATCCTTGCATTTACGGGGCATCCATAAATGCAAAAACGGCCATATAAAAAACATTTTGAGAACAAGCTCCAGTGTAATTGACTCCATTCCTTCCAGCATGTTGTGCTTTCTCTCGATAATTCTAGGAGTTAAAACATGAGCTTGTATATTGCTGACAGTGGATTAGTACAAAACTGGAGCCTTTCTATTGAAGAGTTTGATTTGGTCAATAGAAAGTCGGCCTCAGTGAATTTGGGTTTTCATGTAAGTTAAAGTTTTTTGCTAATTTTGGTTACTTTGCTGAAACCGCTTCGGATACCCTAAAAGGGGCTATAGAATATTTAGTCGAACAGCTTAATTCTGATGCCATAAATCTAAATATATATGATATTTCAGTAGGTTATTGGCGACGACATCGCGCAGAAATTATTAAGTCTCTTTGTTTCCGGTGTATGAAAAATCTGATCGGAGTGCTTTAAAAAACTGGATATTTACTCCACTTTTCCCTGGAAATTCTTCAGCTACCGAGATGATTGATGAGGTCTTGGTATGGTGCCTGAATCAAAAATTTATTGGTCATTCACAAAAGAAGCGGGCCGATTTGTTCGTTCTGAACGTAAACGATTTTTAGAGGAATATTTTAACTAAATATTTACACGGATTTCCCCCGAAGCAATTGCGTCGATGGATCAATCTCTACTCTCTCCGGAAAATAAACCTGGCTTATAATGCAATCAATAGTGATCCTGGGTAATCAACACTTGATATTTTTTTTCTGTTACTGAGCGCCTTTCTTTTATTCAAAAGCGGAACCTTCCGAGAGGTTTACTATCCAAACCAGGCACCAACTAGATTGGTAATCCTCCCTAAATTAATGGTGTTCAAAAGTAGAATTTTCTCGGCAAGATACCTGAGGAGATTTTTGGGCTTTGTAACAAAAAAATAGCACAGGCCTATTCTTCAATAGATTATCATTTTATAGCGGGATTTCTCGATGTCAGAGTTCATGTGGCGGCACTATATGGTACGGTCATCCTTCAATGTGTCCGTTGGTACTGCAAATATGCTATCAGTAATAGAGATCTCGAAGAAATGATGGTGGAGCGGGGAGTTGAGGTCGATCATTCAACGCTTTACCGTTGGGTTCAACGTTACGCTCCGGGATTAGAAAAGAAACTCCAGTGGTACAAGAGAAGCCGGACCGATTCCAAGCGGGTTGATGAAATCTATATAAAGGTTAAAGGGAAGTGGAAGTATTTGTATCGAGCGATTGATAAGGACGGAGATACACTTGATTTCTATTTGTCCGCAACGCGCAACACCAAGGCAGTCAAACGTTTCTTGAACAAAGCTCTCAAACGCAATAAGAGATATGCCCCTGTGTCGATCGCCTCTCACAAAGCCCCAACATATGGAGAGGCTATCAGAGAATTGAAAGCTGAAGGTAAGCTTCCTAATGAGATTTTACACCACCAGATCAAATGTCTGAACAACAGGCTTGAGGGATATCATGGAAAGCTCAAACGATTGATCAAGCCTACTCTTGGGTTCAAGTCCACGGAAACGGCTTAAGTCACGATTAAAGGATTTGAAGTCATGAGGATGTTTTAAAAGGGGCAGTATAGATTATGGATGCATGGAGAAACTGGACCAATAGCAGAGGCCAAATTCATTAACGGCTTGTTTGTGTTTATGCCTGAAATTCGTCTTGAATAAGGAGTTGTGGGCCCTGGTTAGTTTGTTGCAACCGAGCTCTTCATATCACTGGTCCATTTGCGTCCTTATATACTTCGGTATCCTGGCAGAAAAACTGCAAAAAGATGATCTTAATTTAAGTTAATTTGAAATCAGGAGCAGGATATCACGTCTAATTTCACAAATGAAGAAATTGTGATTTTGCGTGAATAAAATTGTATATAAATTAATTCTGTGAGAACTTTCAAGTACTTATGTAATAACAAACTGGAGTATTAAAATTTTTAATCATCTAATTAGTTTCATTGATTAGAGTGTTAGTTGTGTTGCTCTTAAATCTTTACTGTCGACGATTTAATCGGGAGTAAGAAAATGAAATCTCAAATATTTATAAGAGAAACATATAATGTTAATATATTTTATGATTATTGTGTGCCTTTTTTAAAACGATTTATGAGCATTGATGGACGAGCAACTCGGTGTGAGTTCTGGATGGTACACTTTTTTTCTTATCTCGTATTAATTATCGGGGTTGTCTTTTTAAGTACATTACAGGTAAAAATAATTTTACACAGTATTAATCCTCATTTGGGAGTGTTTATATTTATTATTCTTTTTTGCTTAACTGTTACTACGCAAATTATGGTAGGTATTCGTCGTCTCCACGATCTAAATATGGGTAGTTGGGCTTATGGATTAACCTTTATCCCTATCCTTGGATTTACACTTTTTTTCTTTTCTGCTGGGTTTCTTAAAAGTTATCCAGAAAACAACCGTTATGGCCTCGGCCCTATAAAGAAAAATTTTAATTATAAAGCCTGTTAAAAATACAAAATCGATTTTAATAACGGGCATTTTTGGATGGTTCCTTTTAATAAATCGTGCCCTTTATGTAAGCATGAGTCGTTGAGGCCCGCTTCTTATTCATAACAAAGCACCTATTGAAATAATTATATGAAGTATACTTTAGGGAGGTGAATTATGATTACCTTGACTTTAAGTGAAGTGGCTCGGGAATTTTAGACAGTTGAGATAAGTGGATTTTCGGCCTGTATATGGCAATGTTGCCGATTACAGGAGATCCTACAATGTCACGACGTCCCCGACGCAATCATACCTCTTCTTTCAAATCCAAAGTGGCCTTAGCTGCGGTTCGCGGAGAACAAACCTTAAGTGAACTCGGCCAGCATTTTGATGTTCATCCCAAACAAATTAAACTATGGAGAGATCAATTATTGAAAAGCGCATCTGATGCCTTTGAACGCGAAACGAAGGTCTCCGCTCATTCTCCGCGTATTGTTGTTAAAACCCTACATGTCAAGTTTGGGGAGTTGACGCTTGAAAATGATTTTTTAAGCGGGGCTCTCAGCAAGGCGGGGTTTCTGGGCGCAAAAAAATGATTGGTCGCAAGTATAAACTCTCCCTGTCTCAACAGACAAAGGTTCTTGGGATCAGACGAGGCAGTATTTATGGCTTTGTTGCAAAAATTTAACTTGGTTGTAGGGCTCCTCTTTTCGCCGGATTTCAGGCATAAACTCCAAACAAGCGGTTAATGAAATTGGCTTCTGCTATTGGCCCTGTTTCACCGTGCATCCATATTCTGAATTGTCCCTTTTTAAACATTCTCATGACTTCAAATCCTTTAATCGTGGCGTAGGCCGTTTTCATAGACTTGAAGCCGAGAGTAGGCTTGATTAATCGTTTCAGTTTGCCGTGATTTCCCTCGAGCCTGTTATTCAGGTATTTGATCTGGCGATGTAAAAGCTCATTAGGGATCTTGCCTTCAGCTTTCAACTCCCTGATAGCTTCTCCATATGTAGGAGCCTTGTCTGATGAGATCGACACAGGGACATATCTCTTATTGCGTTTGAGGGCTTTGTTCAGGAAACGTTTGGCTGCTTTGGTGTTGCGGGTCGCGGACAAGTAGAAATCGAGGGTATCTCCGCCCTTATCAATCGCTCTATACAAGTACTTCCACTTCCCTTTAACCTTTATATAGGTTTCATCCACGCGCCAGGAATAGGAGCGACTTCTCTTGAACCAATGGAGCTTCTTTTCTAAATCCGGAGCGTAACGTTGAACCCAACAATAAAGTGTCGAATGATCGACTTCAACTCCCCGTTCCTCCATCATTTCTTCGAGATCTCTATAGCTGATCCCGTACTTACAATACCAACGGACACATTGAAGGATGACCGTGCCATGATAGTGACGCCACTTGAACTCAGACATCGAGAAATCCCCCTATAGAAAATGATAATCTATTGAAGAGTAACTCTGAGTGATTTTTTTGCAACAGAGCCATAAATAGCTATATCGTGCGTAACGTCGAGAAATGAGGCTGGCGTCAAAATTACCTGTTGATATCCACCATGCTCGTATTTTACGGTCTGTTCTGCCGGATGATTACAAGCGGCTAGTGTTTCACGAATGCCTTCTTCAGAAGGCAGAACTGTATGAGAGATGAGGGTTTGTTGGTCCCTCGGAGCCGCTTTTCAGGAGGAGGCTTCAAACCACTTTAAGCTGCTGTGGTAAAGATTTATGGTGGTTAGCGTTAAGGAAAAGGCATCCTTGAGGTGTCAGGTAAGTGTCAAAGGAGACGAACGAAAGTGAACCGTTATTGAGGTGTCGAAAGCAATTCAGACGATGTCAAAACCAATTCCTAGGCGCGAATTGGGATAAGTCCAGCAGTTACCTGTATTACGGGCTGGGCGGCATCCGGCACAGAGGCGGCGTGACCTTGACACAGGCTCTTGTATGGAACGTGAGAACCTGTCGTCCGAATGTTAAGGGAGAAGCTCAAGTGGAAGCACCACAAGAGCCAGAGTACCGATGTCGGGCACAGGGACGGAGTAGTTCGTAGTAGTGATGAAGGACCTGTAACGGGTCTGGAGCAAAGGAACTACCCTGTTCAGTGTGAAGTATTTATCAACCAGAAATGGGATGAGTAGATGACGAACACAAAGTCTTTCACAATTTCCAAACAACTCGTTTGGGGAGCGTAGAAACGAGTAAAAGCCAATGGGGGAACCCATGGGGTCGATTCTGTGTCTTTGGAGGCTTTCGAGAGTAATCTCTCGAAGAATCTTTACAAGATTTGGAATAGGATGTCATCGGGCACCTATTTTTCACCGCCTGTTCGGCGGGTGGATATTCCGAAAGGAGACGGCCAAACACGGCCACTTGGGATCCCGACTGTGGGTGATCGTGTGGCACAAATGGTCGTTAAATTGGTGCTGGACCCGGAAATTGATCCAGTCTTTCATCCAGATTCCTACGGCTACAGGCCGGGGAAGTCAGCAATTGACGCTGTGCGTCAAGCACGGCAACGTTGCTGGCATTACGACTGGGTGGTTGATCTCGATATTCAAGGGTTCTTCGATAACATCAACCATGATCTGATTATGAAGGCGCTAGACAAGCACACAAATTGTGCCTGGATACGTCTCTACATAGGAAGATGTCTGAAAGCGCCAGTTGCGCTACCAGACGGCAGGATAGCTGAAAGAGACAAGGGAACGCCGCAGGGGGGTGTAATAAGCCCGCTTCTGGCTAATCTGTTTCTGCATTATGCGTTGGATGTTTGGGTAAAACGCCAGTATCCGAATGTGCTTTTTGAGCGTTACGCGGATGATGGAGTTTACCATTGTTCCACCCGGAAAGAAGCGGAAGCTCTTCTTGAAGCGTTACATATTCGCTTGAAAGAGTGTCATCTGACCCTTCATCCGGACAAGACCAAGATTGTTTACTGCAAGGACAGCAACCGTAAGGGGACGTACGCGCAGGTCAGTTTTGATTTTCTCGGGTTTACCTTCCGGCCTCGGCGGGCAATGTCCAAACATCGAAAGGTGTTTACGGGATATTTACCTGCCCTCAGTCGGAAGGCGTTAAAACGGATTAGCACAGCTATCAGGAAATGGAAATTTCAAGGATGGAGTGGGCATACTGTCGAAGACATTGCTCAGGTGCTAAATCCAGTTGTTAACGGTTGGGTCAATTACTATGGGCACTTTGGAAGAGGGGAGCTCTATCGTATCAAGGTTTTACTCGAATTCGCGCTTGTCCGGTGGGCACTTAGGAAATTCAAGAAATTGCGGCGTAGCTATCGTAAGAGCACGACCTATATTGGTCGCTTGCAAAAGCAACAACCTGCCTTGTTTGTACACTGGCAGTTAAGCCACAACGGCTGAACAGGAAGAGCCGTATGATGCGAGAGTATCACGTACGGTTCTGTGAGAGCCTGAAGGTGAAATTCCTTCGGGCTACTCGACCAACTATCTTCCAGACTTGATCATTAAAGCTCGAGGTTCACTATTTTCTTTTAATTTTCTAACAACAGTGCACGTTTTACAGCTTGTGGTTCCCTTTCAATAACTTGCAAGAATAGTCGCGCTGCTCGCTCAGGCTTACGTCTTCCTTGCTCCCAATCTTTAATTGATGATTCTGAAAAACCAAATCGTTCGGCAAACCGTTTTTGTGTAAGATGAAATCCGGAACGGATTTTTTTTACATCAACCATATCCGGCACATGAACAATAGCACCCGTATCACGACCCTTTGCAATCTGTTCCATTTCCTGTGCAGCTTCTAATAATTCATTTGCTAGATCAGACATTTTTAATTCCTTTATACAACTCAACTACACGGCCAAGTACGCTCTTCAACGCATTCCGTTCTTTTGGTGTAAGGTTGGCTTTCTGTCCCTTACCATAAACGGTCATTAAAAAAACTGGGATGTCCGTACCACTATAAAAAGTGACAATCCTATAACCACCGCTCTTTCCTCGGCCACTAGGCGCAAATCGTAACTTTCGAGCTCCGCCAGTTCCGGATATTTCATCTCCTGCATTTGGATTTTCAGCCAAAAAAGAGATAACTTCTTCGCGCTCTTCTTCGCTGATATTCAACTTCTCAGCCTTACGAAGATATACCGATGTTTCAACAACTGTTTGCATAAGATAATATACGGCAATGCCGCCCACATTTCAACAACATAATATACGGCAACGCCGTATTATTTCATTTTCATAACAGATAAATAGCCTAAAACCACATATCTCAAACTTAAAATCTCTTACACCGCTATTTCTCCGTGAGGAGAAAATAACGGTAATGAAGAAGATAAAGAAGGGCTCATGGGTTTGCCTCGTAAAAGGCTTTTAAAAATCCCGGTGGTGTTATTGATCTCAAATACTGGCGGTCCTGTCCCGGTGCTATATTATGCATTTTTGAACCCTCGGTAGGCTCAACAGGTGTTTGCTTAAGATCTCGATTGAACTCTCCCCACAATCCCGTTTTTTTGGTGTATGGATCTCCATAAGGCTTTGTTGCAAAAATTTAACCTGGTTGTAGAGCTTCTCTTTTCGCCGGATTTCAGGCATAAACTCCAAACAAGCGGTTAATGAATCTGGCCTCAGCTATTGGTCCTGTTTCACCGTGCATCCATAATCTAAACTGTCCCTTTTTAAACATCCTCATGACTTCAAATCCTTTGATCGTGGCGTAAGCCATTTTCATGGATTTGAAGCCTAGAGTTGGTTTGATCAGTCGTTTGAGCTTACCGTGATCTTCCTCAAGCCTGTTATTCAGATATTTGATCTGGCGATGCAAAAGCTCATTAGGGATCTTGCCTTCTGCTTTCAACTCCCTGATAGCTTCACCATATGTAGGAGCCTTGTCTGATGAGATCGACACAGGGATATATCTCTTATTGCGTTTGAGGGCTTTGTTCAGGAAACGTTTGGCTGCTTTGGTGTTGCGGGTCGCGGACAAGTAGAAGTCGAGGGTATCTCCGTCCTTATCAATCGCTCGATACAAGTACTTCCACTTCCCTTTAACCTTTATATAGGTTTCATCCACGCGCCAGGAATAGGAACGACTTTTCTTGTACCAATGGAGCTTCTTTTCTAAATCCGGAGCGTAACGTTGAACCCAACAATAAAGTGTCGAATGATCGACTTCAACTCCCCGTTCCTCCATCATTTCTTCGAGATCTCTATAGCTGATACCGTACTTACAATACCAACGGACACATTGAAGGATGACCGTGCCATGATAGTGAGGCCACTTGAGCTCAGACATCGAGAAATCCCCCTATAGAAAATGATAATCTATTGAAGAGTAACTCTGAGTGATTTTTTTGCAACAGAGCCCTATTAACGACTAAATATCGAGATATTTCTTGTCTTAAAAATCACCCAAACTGTGTGAAAACTAAATCTCAATTGGTTAAATTTTGAAAAATTAACTATTTAATTTAACTTTCTACGAGACAGTAAATTTTCATAATTACTCTTCCCTAAACGCTCTACCCAATTGATCCATTAGGGGTTTGACTAAGTAAGTCAGGGCGGATCTATCCCCTGTTTGAATATAAATCTCGGCTGGCATGCCCGGAACCAGCTTGGCTGAGTTGAGCCGTGCCAATTCTTCTTCAGGTATTTCGATGATACTTTGATAATAGGATAAACCCGTTTGCGGGTCCTGTAGTCGATCAGGGGAAACTTTGAGTACATAGCCGTTGAGTTCTGGTGTTACCTTTTGGTTGAAGGCTGGAAACTTTATCACGGCAGGTTGGCCAGAATAAACTTGATCCACACTTTGTGGATCGACCTGGGCTTCGACGATCAGGCGTTCATTAAAGGGTATGATTTGCATGAGAGGCTCGGCGGGAGACACAACTCCACCCACAGTAAAGACGCTAGAGCTATGAATAATACCAGCGACAGGCGCTTTTATCTCAACCCGTACCAGTTGCTCCTGATGGGCGATGTTTTGCTCTGAAAGCTCAGAGATTGAAGAGTTGGTTTCGCTTAGTTCGGAAAGGGCGCGCTCGCGATAGTCCTGTTCAACCTGTAGTATCTGTAGCTCTGCTTCGCCTATCTGGTTTTGTACTTGCGCAATGTTTGCAGCAAGTTCGGATATTGTTCCCTTAAGCTCTGCAGATTCGCGCTCTAAGGCCAATAGACGGGGCAAGGTAGCGTGGCCTTTTTCGTATAGTTTTCTTAGCCCCGTCAGCTCTTTGTTGATAAAACCGACTTGTTGTCTTTTGGATTTTCGTAAACCCCGTAAGCCAGAAATTTGATTATTCGACTGGATCATTCGTTTTTTGAGTTGTTCGATCTGGCCTTTGCGTGAGTTCACCCGCGATTGAAAGAGGTTGTGGTGGTCTTGATAGATCTGCCATTCATCCGCATCAGAAGTTAGTTTTTCAAAAATAGCCGGAATATCGGGTTTTTCCCGATTATCGCGCTCGGCAATCAGGCGGTTTTGTTGTGCATAGGCTTCATAAAGGCGGTTTTGGGTAATGACATAGTTGGTCTGTAACATGGTATCATCAAGACGCACCAGAACATCACCCGTTTTAACAGTGTCTCCATCCTTTACCAGAATTGCACCGACCAGTCCGCCATCCAAATGCTGGATTGTTTTCGGTTGGCCCTCGACGATCACTACGCCAGTGGCAATAACCGCGCCAGAGATAGAAGCCAGAACCGACCACCCCCCGAGCCCGAGTACCAGAATTGCCACCGCGATAAGCCCGGTGATGACATACCGACTTGAACTCGTCCAGAGTTTCTCTGACCAGGTACCTTGGGATCGATCATTTTGTGACGATATCATTTTGTTCTCCGTTCCTATAGACACAGGCTATGCTAAACTGGGCTTGGCAGGTGCCTGAGTGATTTCTTTGAGCACCTGCTCTTTGGGACCAAAAGCAGTCTGTTGGCCGTCATTGAGAATGAGTAGCATATCCACGGCGATAATGGCTGAAGGACGGTGCGCCATTACTATTACAGTCTTACCGCGGTCACGGATGCCCTTAATCGCTGCGGTCAGCGAGGCATCACCCTCGGCATCTAGGTTTGAATTAGGCTCGTCCAGGATAACCAGAGCTGGATCGAGATAAAGTGCCCGGGCCAATGCGATGCGCTGCTTCTGCCCTCCGGAGAGTCCTGCGCCGTCTGTGCCAATATAGCTTTCATAACCTTCGGGTAATTGTAAAATCATGTCGTGTACACCGGCGCGTTGAGCAGCCTCGATTACGTCGCTGTCTTCTACTTCAGGGTTAAAGCGCGCGATGTTTTCTTTAATGGTGCCACTGAATAGTTCGACCTGTTGTGGTAGGTAGCCAATGTGTTTGCCGAGGGCAACGCGGGTCCACTGATCAAGCGTCGCGCCATCCAGCCGAACATTGCCCTGTATGGGTGACCAGGCTCTGATCAATAAACGAGCGAGAGTGGATTTCCCGGAAGCAGAGTTCCCAATTACCCCGAGACCCTGTCCGGGTTGAAGTTCAAAATTCACGCCCTTGAGTGCAGGTTTTCCGGCTCCCGGCGGGGTCACAACGACCATTTCGACCTGGAGATGTCCTTTGGGTTCGGGCAGATCAATTTTATCTTTCTCTTTCGGGATAGAATTCAACAGATGCTTGAGGCGTTGGTATGCCTGTCTTGCGGTGATAACCCCTTTCCATTGTGCCAAGGTTTGATCAATCGGGGCGAGGGCGCGGCCGGTCAGAATCGAGGCGGCAATCATCACGCCCGGAGTAATCAACTGCTCAACCGCAAGGGCTGCGCCTACGGCCAGAATAATTGATTGTAAGAACATACGGAAGGTTTTGGAAGACGCCGTCAGTGTGCCTGCGCGATCACTGGCCGTGATCTGGTTCTTGATACCTTCCTGGTGGGTTTCTTGCCATTTTTTGTGCATGTTATCGCCCATGCCCATGGCAAGAACAGTTTCAGAGCTGCGGTGACTTTGTTCGGCAAAGGAGCCCGCAGATGCGGTGTAGGCAGCACCTTTTTTGAGGTAATTTCGGGTTGAAAGCTCATTGGTCAGGGCCAAAACAAATACAACCAGAGCACCAACAACAGCAACCAAACCTAAGGTCCAGTGTAGCATAAAAACCAGAGCAAGATAAAAAGGAACCCAAGGAAGATCGAACAAGGCAATTGGTGCGGCTCCTGATAAAAACTGACGCATGGTTGCAAGATCTGAAAGAGGATTAGTCTTTTTGCCTGAGTTCTGAAGCAAACCCTGTAGCAACCTGATGTTAAAGATTCGTTCGGTAAGACAAATATCAAGTTTGAGGCCGATCCGAACCAAAATTTTGGATCGGATAATTTCCAATATCCCCATAAAACCAAAAAGGCCTGCAATGAGAATGGTGAGGGCAATGAGAGTTGGTATCGACCGGCTGGTCAGCACCCGGTCATAAACCTGAAGCATGAAAAGCGGGCCTGTCAACATCAACACATTGATGATAAAGCTGAACAGTCCAATTGAAAGAATGGCCTTACGGCAGTAGCCCAAAGCCTCCTTTATCTCGTTTCCGGGAATCCCGGTATTAGGCTGCTGAGTGCTGGGCGCAGCAAGTATTGTTTTACCGTCAGACATTATACGCCTCCGCAAACTGGCAAATCATCCCCACCGAGTCCATCTATATATCTCGGATTAAAAACCGCCTCGATACCAGACGGCAGACTAAAGCCCTCAGTTAGCTCAAGAATATCAACAGCAGCAAAATCAAAAATACTTACACTCGAAGAGGAAAGGTCGGGATTGTACGCATTGGAAATCGACAGATTGGTAAATACAACCAGTGCTGGAGCATTGTTAGGGATGTTAATCACAGTATTGGGGGCTGTAATATTTTTGACATATAAGTCTTCGGTAATAAGCACAACAAAAACTCCTAAAATATATCTGTGACGGATATGTTCTAAAAATGGGGTGGTGAATCTGGTCTCATGCTATTTGATAAATTTAGAACTATGAAATGTTAATGCAATTAACTCATAGTAATGACGTTATTAATATTTGTAATAATTTATATAAATCAATTAAATAAAAGAGTATACTTGAGTGTACACAATAATGTTATGAGTACTTATTCGCGAGTATTGAATAAGCATTGCAACTAAATCTTCGAAAATGCCGCCATTAAATTTATAGTATTAGCGTGTCGTTTCATATAGCAATGGGATTGCTATGGAAAAACATTACAAACATCTTGATGTTGATAAGAGATATGAATTTTATAAGCTGTAGGGAACAGATAGATACCAGAAAGAAATTGCAGTTATTATGTAGCGTTCACCAGGAGCATTCAGCCGTGTATTGAAGTGGTACTCTTTACCCAAAGGCAGTTATAAACCGCCCCTATGGATAGGAGTCGTTCTCCCGACTTGAGTGTCTCAGCCCGTTTGGATCACAAGTCTGAGGCTATCCAGCCCAGGTAAATCAACGAAAGGAACTCGGACATTGTGCAGGAGATCTGATGCAGTACAAAAACAACGCAAAAAGTCTACTGGCTCTGTATGAGCGAAAAACACGATGTCCTCCTAACAGCTTACCTGCAAAATAAAACAGCAGAGGAAACCACTGAAACCATTAAGGCCTCTTTATGTTGATTACAAAAATTGACATTAAAAAACAATTACGTTTGATAATGGTGGGGAGTTCAGCCCCTATAGTGAACTCGATAAATATCTGAAGGGGAAAACTAATATATTTAGTGATCAAAATTCTCTTATGCTAAAGTCCTTCGTTCGTTGCGGATGATCTGCCAAGCTTTCGACAAGTTCTGCATATAGACGTTTTCGTATCCGATGTGATTCTTCTCGATTTATATCTTTTCCAGAAAATGTGGCAATACGAGCATTCTTTTGTTTTGGTTTCACCCGCAGAGCCCTCGCTACTTCTCTGGGAAACTTCTCCGCCATTCTTAAGCGTAGAGCACGTGTATCGCTGGCAGCAAAAGGACATATACAGTCAATGAACCACAAACGATCACCGCATGACCAATCCTCTGGCTCCAAAGAATTGGGATCCAAGATGAACTTCGTTTCCGTTTCTAAGTTTAGCCATGCCCAAGAACAGTAGGCGCGTGGAACCCCATCGCGTTCAAGAATAGTGAATTGGTTCTGAAGCACCGGAGGAAGTACGAATCTCGTCTGCAGTGCTACTGGCCAAGACTTATGGAGCGTAGAGTTCGACCAAAGCCACATGATCTTCCCGCAGCTTTGGTACATTTGCTGCAGCATGTCTTGATCTGATGCTGGTATTATAGAATTTGTCATCATGAAAAAAGAGTGTCAGAGAAGAGAATGTCAGTTGCTGCGTCGTACAAAATATCCTCTACGGAGCCGCTAAATCTCAGACTATTAACGCTCTCCTGCGCTTCAAATGCGTCTTGAATTCTCTGCGTCTCAGAAATATCAAGGCTCCAATCTTGATAACTAGTCAATCTTTCCACAGTCATCTCAAAGGTATTTCCTGTGTTAAAGCTACCAGGGCGAGAATTCTCATCCATAAATCGAACCTCTCCAGTCTCATCTATTAATCTTTGTGTCCTTAAACGAGGAACTCCATTTTCAAAGGCGTCGCCCGCAGTAAAGTATTCATAAAGTGTTAGAGACTGATTTTCGTTTATCCAGTAAACGAGGCTATCGTTCTCATCCCGAAAGACTTCTATTTCATCGAAGCTATACGTTTCAAATCGGATCGTGTTATCAATCCAGTCTTCCTCAAAGACTTCTACGATGACATCATTACCCGAGTAGTAACCAAAATTGAATGTATCACGCCCAGCACCACCGCTTAAAACGTCGTTGCCAGAACCTCCTTCAATAACATCATGGCCTTGTTGTCCGAATATAGAGTCCGATGTATTGCTTCCTATCAGGGAGTTTCTAAATTCATCGCCAATTAACGTCACACCTGTCGTTACGGTCTCATATCCGGCGAATAACTCGACCGTCACCTGCGTCTCTCCATGTAAATAGAAGTACTCTTGGGAGTCTCCGATACTTACCTTCAGATCGGCATTCCCGCCCTGTTTCTCGTTGTATGCATAAAAATCATATTCGTGCCATCCTGTAAATTCAGCTGTGAATTCACCGTTGACGATATCTTGAGAGCTGTTACTAAAGAGCACACGTTTTTCGCCGATAAACAAAAGCGCCTTATTGTCTGAATCGTCTCTAAATGTGACCGTTTCGTCAGCATTTAGAAAGACTTCCCCTTGATAATGATGAAGTGTATCCTCTGCAATTTCGTCATCGATGGCAGAGGTATCGACCCTGTATTCAGAGGGACGATGGTTTCGAGCCCAATACTTCAATCCGTCTGCAGACACTTCGGTGCTTACATTGTTGTAAACGTCAATAAGGCCATTTCGTGCTTCAAGCAATGCTCCACTCGCGCCATTTAAAGCTTCACCCAATACAGAATTAAATTTACTCGCAAACCATGTGTTTTCCAATGCTGGAGTCCCAGCGTTTATCAGCTGTATATCGGCAATTGTTTCGAATGTATCGAATGCGCCTTCTCCGTTTACACGAGCATAAATGGGGAGACCACCAGTGTAACCACGATCTTGCGTAGTGAAGAATTCAAGATCTACATATCCGGTATGCTGAGCAACATAAATGTCAGTAATTTTCTGACTACTATTCAGATGTTCATATACTGTCCGTCCATCGATTTTTATGTTGCCTGTATTTCCACTTACATCTTTAAATTCGTAAGTTTGACCAGATTCCACATATATGCGGGTTGTCGCTACTGTGAGATTCCCACTTGATCTGCCAAAATAAGAACCCGCCCCCTGGGAATGTGTGTCAGTTGGTGTATAAAGAGCTATATCTTCATTTATTCGAAGGCCCTCGTTATCGTACACATTTACACCTTCATACGTGTCAATCGTCAAATCAAAAAACGTTCTAAAATAATAAGGATTGAGCCTAACATGTTCAATTTCATCCAGGATCACTCTGTCGAAAATGTTGTTCGGGTCCTTCGCCAGGTACGTCTCTACTACCGTTGAGAGTTCAGTGCTATCACTGTCAGGTTCTAGAGCGTCGGCAATGATGTTCGCCAATGCAGATGCATTTTGTAAATCCACAGCCCGATCAAATATAGCTTCCCAAAGCCCGGAAGTTCCCCTAATGACATCAATTCCGGTGCCTCCGTTGAGATAGATATAATCATCTTGCGTAGCGATACCGCTTTCGACTTTAGATTTTAACGTACTCAACGGGGAACGAATATCGAAGATATCATCACCTGATCCTCCAAGAGCAACGTTGGTATTGAAACCTAACTCCAGAATGTCATTACCACCAAACCCGCTTATCTGCTCCACGACATCAGAACCGTAAAGGGAGAAAACATCCGCTTTACTCGTTCCCTGTATAATCTCTACATTTCGGAGTGTGTCATTTACCGAGCGCTCTTCGGTCGCTTGCACGACTTCTATATCGCGATATTCTATCGCTTCAGTACGTTTCCCATACTGCTCGGTATGGGTGTTGATGGTTTCTTGATACTCTTCGTGGCCCTCCGCGAGTATTTTTCTAGCCAATATTGATTCTATACGCGCATCAACGGTTCCTTGAGTGGCAAAAGTGAAGTGGATACCTTCATTTTCCTCGAAATTGGCGTAGGAAGCTGTGTCGGTACCGTTGCCACCATCAAAAGTTATTTCCGCATTTCTTCCTAAATATGTGTCATTACTTCCGCCAGCAAGAATTGAGGAACGTACTTTGTGTGAAAAACCATTTACATCGTGTCCAAAGTTTACAATTTTAGACACGTCAAATGTCGTTTCATTCGACCCGTGATCAATAATCGTCCAGCCGTCCAGGTCATCGATAGTCAAAGATGTGGTGAATTCATTTTTACCTACTTCTTCACGAGTAAACACTTCCTCCCCACTAGCGAGGAGGGGGTTCAAAAATGTAAAGTATAGCTTGTCTCCGGAAGAACTAGGTAGGTGGATGGCGTCCGGACCTGAGACAGCAGTGATGAAGGTGTTTTGTGTGTTCCACCCGCCATCCGTAACATAGTTATCGACATAGTGCCGTGCAGTCCGCCCCAATTCACCCCCAGTTCTCGAAATCGCTGCCAAGGCCAGCTCCGAGGAGGTCAACGTCTGGCTACCTGCAGCAATGACAGCATCAAATTCACCATCTTTTAGCAATGCGTCAAAAGATTCCTGGTAAATTTCACGTGTTTCTTCGTGACGCTCCACAAAG
>JBALWN010000019.1:0-16995 GCA_036960845.1 Halopseudomonas aestusnigri
TTTTTCTGTCGTTCAAAGTCGTTTGGTGACAGCATTCCGTTTCTAGCATGTTTACGTTTTGGGTTATAGAACATTTCGATATAGTCGAACACGTCCTGCCTAGCATCAGCTCTAGATTATTTTTCCACACCGATACCGCGATCGCGTAAAACGCTCAAATTTAAAAAAAATTATTAGGATTTATATAAAATATCAAAAAGAGGTCGCTTGAGT
Source organism: Halopseudomonas aestusnigri (assembly GCA_036960845.1). Classification (GTDB taxonomy): domain Bacteria; phylum Pseudomonadota; class Alphaproteobacteria; order Kiloniellales; family Kiloniellaceae; genus Kiloniella. The sequence goes on from JBALWN010000019.1 coordinate 214, forward strand.
AATACTCCATAAAAAGGAAACAGTTCGAGGAATGCTATGTGTTGCAAATGGGAAAACACCAATATCTACATATTTAACTCTCTTATCTTTACCTATATATTCTAACTGTGAGTATTGAGGCAATTTAGTTTCTACAACTAATGTAAATAAATTAAAAATTTTACTAGGCTTTTTTTGACTTTCAAGTTCACTAACTTTTTTACCAGTTTGGCCAAGTCTTGAGATCGCTTGAATGCCAGAGCCTATGATAAGGTACTTAAAATCTAATCCTCCATTCAAGACTTGGATTAAACAAGAATTACCAAGTAATTTGGGAACTTCAATAGGATCTAATTTTTCTCGCAAAGGTAGCCCATATTTTTTTTCCAAACATTCCCAATGTTTTTTTGCATCTAAAATTAAATATTTCATTATTTTTACTCCAGAAATCTATGCATCTAAAGTTTCAAGTTCCAATATCCCAAAAACAGAACGATGCAGCATTAAATCGCCAGAGCAAGTTTTGTATATCTGTAGTATTCAACATTGTGGTTATCTTTGTTTGATAGTTTGGTTCGCACCCCCTTTAATTCACACTTACGAAAAGAAGACGGCGTCAGATCAAGTCGAAACTAATACATATAAAATAATCTAAGATGTCTTGTCTTAAAGTCAACTATGCAATGTCCCCCGACTGCAGCTTTGTAAAGATTGTAGATACTTTACTGCCGCTGAAGGTCCAGTTTCATTCCATCCAAGTCCACAAAGTCACTCGTTTTCTATGTCATATTTTTTTAATAAATTGTGATATAACTCTGTTTCCTTAAATTTAATCATTTCGCTTGCAAATTGAAGGGCAATTTCTTCATTTAATTTTGTTTTTGAGAAAGCTATATATTGAGAGCGTAAAGATAACGGTGGATTTAAGAAGGTAATTTTGCTGAAAGGATCTATCTTTTGTTATAGATAGCTAATTAAAGCAATATCCCCGATACCTACATCTATTCGTCCTAATTTTAACTTCTTTAATAATTGTTCCTCCGTTCTTGCTCCATCATCTATCTTAAGATAGCTACTATTCTCTTCAAAGAATGGACCGTAGTGATACCCGGCTACTTTACCTATTATAAAAGATTTAAGTTGGTCAATATTTCCAGTGTATTGGATTTTGTCTATTAATTTTCCCGAAATAAAGAAAACATTAACAACCTGACTCAATATGTTGCCCTCAATAAAATTTAGAAATTCGGAACGTTTTTCTGTTTTACCAATATAGATAATGGCGTCCGCTGTTCCAGTTTTGACCATCCAGATTGCTCTTTTCCAGGGGACTGATTTAAAACTTAATTCCAATTTTAATCGGCTAGCAACAGCCTGTACTATATCAATATGTAACCCTGTCAGCTTTTTCTCTATCATCATTTCAAATGGAGGGTAATTACCATCTCCTCTCACAATTAATAATTCCTTTGCAGAAACACCTGAAGTTAAAGAAATTACTTATTAATTTCAAACTCATATCAGTGCCTTCTTACTAAGGATTTTATATCATCAAATGTATGACAAGCCGTTTTAACTAATCACCTACAATTTGAAATTGGAGCTTTATTCTATTTATTCGCATTTTTTAAATTTATAAATCCAAAGATAAAAATAAACGCCTACTTAGCATTACTCCTTCTCGCAAAAATGCAAGCGCTTTCACTAATCTGTTGTTATAACGAACACAGGGTAACCTAAAAAGTTTAACACAATTTCAACTCACTGCCTGACTTAAGACCCATAAACAAAGCCTGACTTAAGATCCTTAAACAAAGACGGGAAGACTACAGTTTTTAGCTCTTAGTTTATAGAATTATTGTTGGGTTTTCCCGGGTATACAGTCTTTGTTTGTTGTAAAAAATCACAGGCAGATAATCTTTAGATGCCGTATAAGAGCAGGACATTTCTAGTTGTAAAAATTAAGCAACAGCCTGCATCTCGTCGGCAAGAAGACCACCAACAGACTTCACAAATATATTAACCAAGTCGGAGTAAGCAGGTTTTTGAAACCTTTTACTGACTAACAAAGAGCAAAAATCATTTGGCATTACAGGAAGATGTGTATCTGAAAGAACTTTAATCTGTCCATCCCATTCCTTTAGTAGAGAATGTTTATGCATACCAGAAATACTTGGATATTTTTTCACCGCATTAAAGATGACATTACAGGCTGTCGTGGTGAAATCTAACTGAAAATCTATACCTTCTTTTTCCAAAGCACCCAGAGCTTTCTCTTTTACACTTTGGCATGAAGTATTTAAAAACAATGAGATACTGTTTTCTTTGTTTATTATTGTATTAGTTCCTGCAATCCATACTATTTCAGAATCCCAAACCTTGTATGCTTCAACTTTAGGTAAAAAACTATCACAAACAATTGCAATATCTATATCTCCACTAACAAATTGATTAACTATTTCAACGTTTCTGTCAATAATTATATCAACTTTGTCAACTTCAAAATTCAATGGGAGATTACGTATGATATTTGCACAAATTACATGACTAAAATCCATTGATGCGCCGATGCGAATTAACCTTTTCCTATCAACTACCCCTCTATGGAATACTCTTTTTACAGAGTCCTGAATTTTCAAACATTCCCGAGCATAAGATGCTAATATATCTCCATCAGCTGTAATTTTAATTAGAGATGATTCTTTAATATAAAGTTGAGTTCCAATAAGATCTTCAAGCCTTTTTATTTGATGGCTAATCGCGGGCTGACTTCTGCCCATTAATTCACCTGTCCTAGTGAAGCTAGTTGTTTCAACTAAAGTTAAAAAAGTTCTAAGTAAATCTATTGGTATATCGTTCATGCTCTATCCACCTTATTACAACGGATATGTTGCTTGTAATAGAATACTTGTTTAAAATAAGCCAAGGAAACATTCATAGATAAGTATTGTAATTTATTGATTCACTTAATCTAGATACTACCGCTAGCTATCAAAAAAAATAATCTGAAAGAAGGATCACGCCTTCCATTACATACTCAACATATAACTACGTTTTTGGAAATTTCACTTAGAATACATTCCTGTATTCGTATTTCCCTATCGACTAACAATGCAACGAGTCGCTACAATCATGCAAGCGATTACATGTCAACTTTTTGTTATACAACCTAATTTAGAAAATAGTTAAAATGATAATTTTATTTTTTCTAAGAAAATTTTTTAATTACAAGTTATATAATAAAATCTTACTCAAAATAGATTTCAATAAATTATAATTATATGAATAACTTAATACATGCTTACTTCTATTTTAGCCTGACAAATCACAAGATCACCCCTCCTTTCAAGTGGATATATTTGAAACTACTACATCATCATTTAAACTCTTAAATAGAAAAATCATGTCATCGCAAACATTTTTATATTTTATATATTTAAGGTTAACTTATTACTAGATAACTATTCAATTTTATATTCACCACAGATCCGTCATTTCATAATCTGCAAAAGAGTATTCAACGATGTTTTTTTGACGAAGGAAGAGATTTTATAGAGACTGGGTACTTCTCGACTTTAGACTGTCGAGCTAGAGATTTTCATAGAGGGTTTATTCATTGGGGACTTACTGCAGGAGATGTTTGGCTCCTTTAGTGGTAATCCCTCCCATTTTTAACAGGTTCGATCAGTAGAACTTCAGGCAGCTTGTTTCAGTTTCATAGCAGGTGTTATTCCACCGATGCCTATATTGGGGCTATCATTGCTGTATGTCCATAGTCATTTGGTAGCCAGTTCTTGTGCCTACTGACAAAATTGGGTCAATTAATCTATAATCTTTATCAAAATAGTGCGTTATCCATTTTTCAGGATATGTTGTGACAAGCGAGTTTTCATTTTTTCGACCTTTTTACGCCCCCAGACTAAAGTAAGTAGCATGACGTAAACCATAAATAGAACAGAGTTTTTTGATAATGCTAACGAAACAAGGGCTTTCAGCTTTATTAAGCTGATCAGAAAAATACTCAGACATCGGGTTGGAGTGCCTCATCGGCTCCATCAATTTCTAGATTCAACATAGTTCGCACTAACGTCTCGAGTGAAGATAATAGCACAGAAAGAAAAATCATTAATATAAGCTACATTTTTATTACGGCCATTTTATCTTGCGACATATCGTGCATGGTGTAGGCGATGCCACCAGTGTTGTAACCAGACTGCCGACGCCCGGCAAAAGGCATCCAATCAACCCGAAAAGCTGTGTGGTCATTGACCATTACAGCCGTTGCGTCCAAGTTTTGGATTACATGCATCGCCGTGTCCAAGTTTTTGGTAAACACAGATGCCTGAAATGCATAGGCTAAGCTGTTCGCCTGCTGGAGAGCATCCTCAATACTGTCATAACTGTAGACACACACGACTGGACCAAAAATTTCGGTTGTCGATACCTTGGCATCAGAAGGAGGATCCAGCAGTACTGTTGGTGCGTAGGTTGTTGGGCCTAGGCGCTTGCCACCTGCAAGAACTTTAGCGCCAGCTATTATTGCTTCTTCAACCCATTGCTCAATACGATCAACTTCAGCGGGACGAATAAGAGGTCCGCATTGAACAATATCCTCTGTGGCGTTCCCAACGATCAGCGTATCTGCTTCATTCGCAAGTTTTTGAGCAATATCTTCTGCCATGTGTCTAGGGGAAAAGACACGTTGGACGGATACGCAGACTTGTCCGGAATGATAAAAACCACCCTTGGCCAGTAGCGAAATCATGCTATCGACATCAGCACTCTCTTCAATAATTACAGGGGCAACACCGCCGTGTTCTAGAGCACACCGCGTACCCGGAGCAAGTTTTGATCGTAACATCCAGCCAATCCTGGCTGATCCTATAAAGGAGAAAAAAGCAACGCGTGGATCAGTGATCATTTTTTCCGCAGTTACATTATCGCAGACAACAAAACGGCACCATTCTTGGGGCAAGCCGGCTTCATATAGGATTTCAACAAAAGTACGACAAGAAAGTGGAGTGTCTGCCGCCGGTTTTACAATAACGGGACAACCAACGGCGATTGCAGGGGCGACCTGATGCACAATGAGGTTTAGTGGGTGATTAAACGCAGATGCCGCCACCACTGGCCCAATGGGTTCCCGTTGGGTAAAGGCAATACGTCCAGCCCCTGCCGCAGTTAAATCCATTGGAATTTGCTTACCCGACATTTGGCCGATTTCATGAATACAAAGACCTATGCCGTCGATTGCTCTGGTAACTTCTACCCGTGCATCAATGAGGGGTTTTCCTCCCTCATCAGCAATCTGAAAAGCGAGTTCTTCAGATCTCCCTTCCATTAGACTAGCTGTCTTTTTTAATATTTCAATACGCCGATATACGGGTAACCAATTCGTTCTATCCCGATATAGTTCCTCCGCTTTGTCGAGCATGGGATTAATATCTTCCCACTGATTAAAGGAGAGTGTATCGATGACTTCCTGACTATAGGGGTTCAGAACTTCGAGCATATTTTTATTGATGCTATTCATATCAAGCACACCTTTTCAGCAAGCTCATCAATGAGCACCCGTTTGTTTTCACTGTAATCAACAGGAACTTCAACAAGATGGACACCACCACTTTGGAAGGCTTTTTCAAAGGTTGGAATTAGATCTTCCGTGCGCTCTACCCGGTGGCCTGTTGCGCCATAGCTATTTGCATATTGAACGAAGTCAGGATTGCCGAATTCAAGGCCAAAATCATCAAACCCTGCCTCGGACTGTTTCCACCGGATCATGCCATAAGAATTATCGTTCAAAACAGTAACCACCAGGTTCAATTTTAAGCGTACGGCTGTTTCGATTTCCTGGCTGTTCATCATAAAACCGCCATCGCCACAAATAGCCATAACACGGCGATCAGGATTTAGCATCGCTGCCATCATTGCCGAAGGAAGGCCGGCACCCATTGTCGCCAAGGCATTATCGAGCAGTACTGTATTGGGGTGATAGGCTTTGTAGTTGCGTGCATACCATATTTTATAAACGCCGTTGTCGAGGGCGATAATATCCTTCTCGCCCATGACTTTGCGTGTATCTGCCACAAATCGTTGGGGGATAATTGGAAAGCGAGGATCATCAATTAGTTCTGTGGTGTGGCTTTCAGTTTCATCCTGTATTTTTTTAAAGTAACTATCATCACAGCTCACAACACCATCTAACTTCTTCCCTAACTGCTCGATAGAACGTGTGAGGTCACCAACAACTTCTACTTGTGGAAAGTAAACCTGATCAACTTGTGCTGCTTTATAATTGACATGGATGACTTTTTTACCACCTTCTTCCATGAAGAATGGTGGTTTTTCAACGACATCATGACCTACGTTGATGATGAGGTCAGCGCGATCGATTGCACAGTGTAGGTAATCACCAGCAGACAACGCAGCGGTACCTAGAAATAAATCGGAGCGTTCATCGACCACTCCCTTACCCATTTGAGTGTTGAAAAAGGGAATCCGTGTCAGATTAATGAACTTGCTAAGCGCCGTTCTGGCCTGCTTCCGGTTTGCACCAGCACCAAGAAGGATGAGAGGCATTTTTGCTTCATTGATTAACTGAGCGGCTTGGTCAAGAACCAGATCTCCAGCAATGGCATAGTAACGCTCGTGAGGCTGTAATACTGTTTCGTCAGTATCTTCTGCTGCAATATCTTCTGGCAGCTCCAAGAGAACAGCACCGGGACGTTCTTCTTCTGAAACACGGAAAGCTTCGCGTACCAAAGCTGGAATGGTATTGCCGTGGACAATCTGTTTTGACATTTTACAAATAGGATCAAATAATCCAACAATGTCGATAATCTGAAATTGCCCCTGCTTTGATTTTTTGATGGGCTTTTGCCCGGTTATCATAATCAGTGGCATTCCGCCTAGATGTGCGTAGGCTGCCGGGGTTGTCAAATTGGTCGCGCCAGGCCCAAGCGTCGCCATACAGACACCAGCTTTACCCGTTAACCGGCCATAGGTTGCTGCCATAAATCCAGCACCTTGTTCGTGCCGGGTCAATATCAATTTGATTGTGGACTGCCGAAGAGATTCCAACATGTCTAGATTTTCTTCGCCTGGAACTGCGAAAATGTATTCTACGCCTTCAGCTTCGAGTGCTTTTACAAATAGGTCTGAGGCCTTCATCGTTTTAATAGAGCTCATTGTGTCCTCTTGGCATTTTAAATTTTACAAATTTGATAGCTTCTTAAATCGGGATTACTCTGCAGCCTTTATCGTCTCTACCATCTCTGGGTCAGGGTACCGTTCAGCCATCGAAACACTGTTCCCGCTGTCGAGTACAACCCGGGCATGGTAACGCTTTAACAATCGCGGTTCGGAAACGCCGCAGCTATGAGCAATAATTCCAATTTCTTTACGCATATTTTTGATATAACTCGCGACCCGTTCGGATTTTGTCGTTGGATCAAGACCATACTGTAGTTTCTCATTGTGGGTTGTAATGCCTGTAGGGCAAGTATTCTTGTTACATTGAAGCGCTTGAATACAGCCCAACGCGAACATGAACCCTCGTGCAGAATTAACAAAATCAGCGCCAGTGCAATAAGCCCAGGCAACATCAGAAGGATTTATCATTTTACCGCTGGCACAGACTTTAATCCGGTCGCGAAGGCCGTGTTTTTTTAATATATCAATGACTAAAGGCAGGCTTTCTCGGATCGGCATCCCCATGTTATCGATAAGAGCCATAGGAGCTGCACCAGTACCGCCGTCAGCACTGTCAATTGTGATAAAGTCCGGGGCACTTTCTATGCCACGCTTGTTGATTAATTGACACAGTGTTTCAAAAAATCCGTAAGCACCAACTACGGCCTTAAACCCAACAGGCTTGCCCGTGATATCTCTGACGTAATTCACCATATCAAGAAGGTCTTCAACACTGCCAATTTCCGGGTGCCGGTTTGGGCTGATGGCATCATCACCAATATTGATGCCGCGGATTGTAGCAATTTCTTCCGTGACTTTCGCGCCGGGTAAAATGCCACCCTTGCCTGGTTTTGCACCTTGGCTCAGCTTCAGCTCAAACATTTTTACTTGGTCGTGTGCGGACACTTCACGCAGCTTGTCTTCGTCAAAGCCGCCTTCAGGCTTACGGACACCAAATTTTGCCGTGCCGATTTGAAAAACGATGTCTGCCCCGCCCTCTAGGTGATAAGGCGACAACCCTCCTTCTCCTGTATTCATCCAGGCTCCAGCTTTCTTTGCCCCTGCAGATAAGGCGCGTATAGCAGGAATAGAAATAGCCCCATAACTCATACCAGAAACATTGAAAGTACTGGCTGTTTCATAAGGGCTTCTACTGTAAGGGCCAATAACGACTGAAGCAGGGTCTTTACTGTCTTTTTCGAGCGTTGGGAAAGGACAATTGACAAAATATACTGTGCCCGATTTGCGGAGGTCCCTTGTCGAGCCAAAAGCTACAGTTGAATCAACATTTTTCGCAGCCCTGTACACCCAAGATCTTTCGGCACGGTTGAACGGCATTTCCTCGCGGTCTTGGGCAAAGAAATATTGACGAAAAAACTCACCCATATGTTCAAAAAGATATCGAAAGCGGGCAATGACCGGATAGTTACGTCGCAAAGTACTGTCGGTTTGTGTTTTATCCTGAATATAGGCAAATACCAGCCATAAAATACCCACACCTATAACCGTAATAAAAAGAACCGATAAAACTTCTAAAAGAGTAATAACAAGCCCGGGTACTTCACTGATATCCATAGCACTTAACCTTATACAAATATTTACTGAACTCATACCAAGCAAAACCATCTTTGCTCATCAAAATTGAATATTTTTTTAAATAAAAAATGTCAAACTATGAGGATTCAGGCCATGGACAGCCTCCTCACACCCAACGCTCGTCCAATATATTTTCTCACAAAATCATTAAAAACGAAATCACCGCAAGTCAAAATTCCGAATCAATCCAACACCTTACGGCTCAAAGCAAAAAAGACGCAATTTTGAAGAAAAAATGGACTGCGTTACCAATTTTTATCATTAGTTAAAATACAATTAATTTTCTTACGCATTCCAATTAGAATCACGAATAGTATTATGAAATTTTTGAATTTACCCTTTCCCTAAAATAATAAGTTCACCTGAATAAGGCTCCCCAATTGGTAACCCTAGACGGCCTGTGTTGATCAGAGTTCAAAGTTTCTATCCCTGAGACAAGGACATTTGGATGGCGTAACGCTTTACTTCCCTCCCCTGCTGTCAGCCCACCGATAACGCATTCACTAAAAAAATTTACGGCAGGATCCAGGCATAATACTAGAATGGACACTGGTTTTATCCCTTGCTATACGGAACAAAAGTTGGCGCATAATTCATCAACTTCAATACACATAAAGTTGATGAATTCCTTACACGCAACCAGCCTGTATTTCAGAAATAGGTCCTAAAATTCTACCCATAGAGAAGATAAGAAGAGGATCGGCTCAAAACCAAGATCTCTATTTCTTGACAGGAGGGGATTTAGTGCTCAGCTCACTTTTACTGTTGTCGATATTTCTATCTGTTCATTAAACTCTCTGGTTATTCTATACGCCCTATTAATACGTCAGAAAGAAAAAGCCGTAGAAACCGCTGGAAAATAAGCAATCAATAGAACAACGAGCAGTATAAAGAATACAAAAGGTACTACGTGATACACTATTTTCAGGATTGATTCCCCCGTCAAACCGGAAACGACAAAAAGATTGATTCCCAAAGGTGGCGTAATAAACCCAACTCCAAGGGAAGTAATCATCATGATACAAAACTGTATTTCGTTCATACCTATTTCGTCAGCTAAAGGCTTCAAAAGCGGTGCCAGGATCACGATATTTGGGGTAGTTTCCATGAAACATCCCGCAAAAATTAAAATCCCTATCATAAGGGAAATCAGTAAATAAGAGTTTTCAGTTAACGATAATATAACAAAGACAAATCCCTGTGGAACTCCCAAAATAGCAAGCGTTTGTGCAAGAGGCAGTGAAAAGGCAATGATTGGTAGAATTACACCATTCACCTTAGCTGAACCGACGAGCATTGAAGGGAAATCCGATAACTTCAAAGTTCCCAAAGCAAATCCAATAAAGATTGTAACGATTACGGCTGTTGCACCTGCTTCAGTAGGCGTGATATGTCCGGAAAAAATTCCATAAAAAATAATGCCAGGAACAAGAAAGGCGTACCATCCACTTTTCAAAGTATTGCCTACATTAGTAAGCCACGCATTTAGGTTGATCGCTCGGCCAGTTTCATATGCGTAGCGGCGATTTATAATGATATTTGTCAAAAGAACAGCTAAAAGAACCAGAACACCTGGTACCAACGCCGCCTGAAATAACGTAGAAGAAGAAATACCAAGCACTAAACCAATGGTAATGTAAGCAATAGAAGGCGGTATCAAAATACCTGTGCAAGCACCCGCAGCAACCAAAGCACAGGCATAGGGTCGAGGGTAACCAGATTCAACTAATCTACCAATTGTCAGGCGCCCCACAGCTGCAGCGCCCGCTGCATCTGAACCCGAAATGGCAGAGAACATGCCGCAAACCAGTACTGTAGCAGAACCAAATCCGCCCTTCGTCCAACATGTTAACGCCTCCGCAACGTCCAAAAGTTTCCGACTTAATCCAGTTCGCACCAGAATATCACCAGTCAAGATAAATAAGGGAATTGCAGTTAAGGCGAATGCATCAATACCGTCAAAAAGTGATTCTCCTAATAAAGACAGCGGCAGTCCGCCTGTTAAGATTAACATAGATATCGTACAGGCACCGATAGCAGCCCAGATTGGAACTCCCAGAACGCAGAATAAGACAAAGATCAGCACAGGGCCGTAAAAAGTCCAATCCAATGTAACCGTTTGTTCTTGAAGTGTTTGCCAAAGCATGTGAGTTCTCAATCGAAAAGTTTATTGCCTTCAAAAACAGGTCGACCGGAACGAAGGTCCCTCACATCTCTCAAGATAGATTGAAGAAGCCGGAGGCTAACAAGGCTAAACCCAATTGGTACCGCAGCTAAAAACCAGAATCTTGACACTCTAAGTCCATCCGTTACAGAGCCAAATTTCCATGATATTGATACAGTCTCGAATGACCAATAAAGTGCAATAATGGCAATACCCATCATGACTAAATCGCCAAAAATATATAAAACGTTTTTCACACGCGGACTCACGTAATTAAACAATACGTCAACCCTTATATGGACTCTCTCTTTAACAGCCAAAGCCGCCCCTATCCATACTAGGTAGATAAAGGAATACCGGACAACCTCTTCTCCCCAAATTGAGGAATAAGAAAAAACTTCTCGTCGGACCACCTCTACACCCATAGTGACAACAAGCAGAGTATAAAACATTAGTAATGCCCAACGCTCTGCATTTTCATTCAAGCCTTGTAACATTGAGGACATACTTGTTCTCCCGTTAACCGTTTTTGAATTTATCGAAAAAAATTACACAAAGTGTTGATCTTCCATAAAAAATTTGGGAGGCACGTGGAAGACCAGAAAAAAAAGAAGAGACACTATATATCGTGAACGTAATATTTACTTGCGGTATTTGCACCATTTTCAAGTTGATTAAATGATTGCACCGACCCTGCAAGTTCGACTTTAAAGCTGTCCCACTCCCGACGTTGATAACCGCCGGCTTCTTTCCAGTTTCCCAATTGATCATGTGTTAATGAATGAAATTTTACCCCGGACTTTCTAAGCTCTGACATTGCGTAAACACGCGCTGCCGGTACTTTTGCAAGGTTTTGCAGTGACGTAATTTCTGCAGCAAACTCAATACCAGCCTGAATGTCAGCAGGTAATGAATTGAACCACTCAAGATTACAAGAAAACATCTGGCTGTCTGGAACAGCTTGAGTAAAGGTCACGTGACTTATATTATCTTTGAAACCAAAAGCATAGAGTGCTTCAATAGATGGATCCAAAGCATCCGCAACTCCTTGTTGAATAGCAGAAGACGTTTCACCCCAAGCAATTGGTGTTGGATTTGCCCCAACCATTCGATAAAACTGTTGAAGCAGTTTTGAACCAGAAACTCTGAACTTAATCCCATCAAGATCACTCGGTAAAAGAACCGGGCCAGAAGTACCCTTGCGTAGAGCGACAACTCTCGGGTCAATAACCATATAGAGAAGAGGCTTAAATCCTTTTGCTTCTACTTTACGATGGACTTCTTTTTTCCATACTTCAGAATTCACAAGATTGATAAATCTCTGATTGGATCCACAGAAATACGGTAAGTTAATCAAATCAACAGCAGGAGCAAAAGGCGCAAAATTTGATATAGAGTGTTGTGCAGCCTGTATTATACCGCTTTGCACCTTTTGAACCAAAGCACCGCCTGCCCCAAGTTGCCCACCAGGAGCCAGCTTGACATATACCTTTCCGTTGGTGGCGTTTTGGATGTTTTCCTTTAGATCAAGCTGCATGATTGGATAGCTACGGGATGTTCCAAGGACATAGGCCGTTGCAATTACCATTGTAAATTCTGCGCTTGATTCACGTTCTTTTTCTTCTAAGACGGTCTGAGCAACTGCCGTAGAAGACCATAACAGACCACTTGCTCCAGAAATTACTGCTGTTGTAAAAGAACCTAACCCCATAAGTTTTAAAAATTTACGACGTTCTTTCCGGAAAAATTCGGCCTGTTCAGAGTTTAAACTCACTTGATACAATTCCCATTACAAATTATTAAATTCCTACTGCTCTCGTTTATTTTAGCTTGTCGTTAATTTTCTTTATCAGGTAAACTAAACGCAATAACAATGAATAAACATGCCGTACTAAGCACAAGAAACTCCCCAACATCAGACAAAAAAGCTGCTTCCATAAAAATACCGAAAATTAGATTCAGCATAAAAATGAATAACACTACATATAAAGCGATTAAATTACTTTGCTTCATCTCTTCCCTTTTTCATTATTGCTTTATAATTGCATAATTTGATTAACAAATCACAAACAGTAAGCGCTTACATAAAAGGAGATACTCTATCATATATAAATTAGCAGAGACTGGTTACATAAATTTCTTGTTTTGGGTTTAAGCTTGAAATACGTTTTTAAAAGGGGTTCTACGCCTAAATTATTTTTTTACTTCTCAGCTATAGAGAGAGTTAACAGGAATCCTTTTTAAGCCCTTTATTAAGCCGGGTGCAATCCTTCGATGCTCGTATAATTACGATCACACTACTCCCCTCTGAATTAAGAAATAAGGCACACCCCTAGGTAATGGATTAGAGTGGATTCTAGAAGTAATTTCGAGAGGTATGATACATAATATTAGGAACAGAACCTAATGATTCACGTATCATTATCTCCGTTTTAAACTCAACCCTTCTTATCATACTTTTTATGTTCGCGCCTCCAGAGATGAGCTTCATAAGCATCACTGCTGAAGCTTCCCCCATTCCGACTTGAGGAACACGAACCGTCGTTAGTGCCGGAGAAACGACGGTAGCTAAATCGATATCATCAAACCCCGTTATTGAAATATCCCCAGGTACGTCTATATTGCGCATTTTAGCTCTAATAGTAGCCCCCGTCGCTAACACATCATTCCCACAAATTATCGCTGTTGGAGTTATTGTGTTTGACATCAGCTTATCAAATGCTTCTTCACCAGCTTTAATGCTGTATTTAGTTTCAACAATATCAGTGATAAGCCCCTTATTATGATGCTTTTCTATAGCGTCTTTTATGCCTAAAACTCGATCAATTGCACGATCGTTATTTTCTAGAAAACCAGAAATTATGGCTATATTTCTATGTCCGAAATCAAGGACACTTTGTGTCAATGAGAACGCTGCTAAACGGTTATCAAATCCGACAGAATATTTACTAATGTCATTTTTAGAATTCCAGGCTGTCACATATGGTATTTGAGCCTGCTCCAAAACCTTTGTTGTTTTTTGAAGACGCTCTGCTCCAGTAAGCAATAACCCATCAGCGCCATGAGCGATAAGTGACTTTACTTGAAAGAGTTCTTTCTCTGGGTCATATCCAGAACTCCCAACCTGAAGACTTATCTCTGATTTGGCTAGCGTTTCTTGAAAGGACTGAATAGCGGTCGCAAATATTGCATTTTCCATCGTAGGAATAATCGCCCCTACCATACCGGTCCTGTTTGATGCAAGAGCACGCCCCCCAAAATGTGGAGTGTAACCGATTTCATCTATCACCGCTTCAATACTTAATCGCGTTTTCTCTGCAACCTTATCAGGATGGGATAGACATCTCGAAACAGTGGCCGTAGATACCTTTGCTTTTCGAGCAACGTCGATGAGGGTAGCGCGACCATTAGTATTCATTTTTAAAGTTCATATATTAGCTCTTGATCAATTCAATACTGTACCAAATTCATACACATAACATATGTAATATTATATACAAAAATCAAATTAGTAAAGATTTAACAAATTCCATGGCAAAAGCTATCATACCTTAGCATGCAAACGCTCTCATTACCGTAAAGCTTAACCGTACAAAAAACAGTACCTTACTGACAAAATCATATATGAGGGATAAATTATTAAATCCATTTCATCTATTCAAGAAATTTCGGTGGAAGCCGTCGATGCGATTAGATCAATCGTGAATACTATCTCGGAAATTGATGGAATCTCACCTGCGATTGCCGCATCTGTTGAAGAGCAATCAGCCGCAACGAAAGAAATTTCTAGAAATATAAATCAAACTTCTCGCGCAATTACAGATGTATCTGACAATATCTTTGGCGTCACCCAGGCCACTAAAAAATCAGGCGAGGCCGCTATTTTGGTCCTTAATGCCTCAAACAGTTTGTCAGACGGATCATCAAACTTAAATGCGGTTGTCGATGACTTCCTTAAAAGCGTCCGCTCCTGATTAATACTCGGGTAATTTATCAGAAGACTATATTACAAATATAGCTTTATGTTGTTACATACGAGCAACGTTTCTAAAACTAATTTTAGATATCTCAGTGAGATCTGTTTCGGCCTTTTTATCACTTTATCCGTAAATTTTCGAAAGCTTGCGCCCTATACTAAGTTCAACCTGATGGCTTCGGGTTTAAATCAAACTTTGGGATCAGACAGACGTCATCGCAGAACCGCCAGTGATCTGTACACCCAGAACCCTGCAGTAACAAAAGGGTTCTTGTGCAATCCAGTTAATCTACCTTTTGGTCCCCTCAAACATATTAAGAGGCGGTTATCCAAAAGTGATGCGTGGCGAATAAGACACTGTTACGTTTTGAACCTTTTTCACAACCCAATATGACGAAATTAAAGAGAGGCTGAAAAAGTAGGGATTTTTCTGTAATCCGTAAATATAACGTGGGAGGTTGCATTTAGCCCCCTCCCACAAAAATTATTCTTATTTATGTAACTTCTTACTGGTCAACAATAAGGGCAGAATGGTCGAGCAAATCATTTATTACATCTTGATCCATAGTGAAAGCACCACCATCCGTAAGATCAACACCAGTCAAGGTAATCGTATGATCCGTACCCGAACCATCGCCATTTGTGTCAACTGAAATAACCGTATCTCCCCCGACTTCGACAAAGTTCAAATAATTATCAAGACTGTTTTCTTCTTCTCCACTCAGAAGGTCGCCTAAGTGCAGGATATCCCCCTCTGCCAATGAGAAGTCAGTTATCACATCATTACCACTTTCTCCTGCGTTAAAAAGGAATACATCTGCCCCGAGGCCTCCACTAAGAGTATCTTCCCCACCGCCGCCTTCGATCAAATCATCCAGTGATGTTCCGGTAAGGGTTTCGCTACCTGAAGTACCGCTAACGGTTGTCCCGACATTGGTTCCAATGACTGATAAGGTCGTGGAAACCTCCAGGCTGTCATCCTGGCCATCATTAAGAATTGCGACGATGGTTCGTGTCGGGTTCAGGCCGCTAACATCCGGGTTTTCAGTGACCGAGTTATAGACAACATGCTCAAGAGTAGCCTCGTAATCAGCCAGGCCGGCTGATCCTGTCAGGCTCAAAATACCTGTTGCAGGATCATAGGACACGTCAATACCAGACGGCAGATTAAAACCATCGGCCAGCCCAAGAATATCGCCGGTGACAAAATCGGAAACACTTACGCTCGCAGAAGAAAGGTTAAAATTATCCGCATCGGAAATCGACAGGTCAGTAAACACAACTAATGCATCGCTCCCTTCATTATAAGCATAGTATTGTAAACCAGTACCTGGATCATAATAGGATCGGACAGAACCGTCAGAATTGAACGTTTTATTAGAAGGTTCTCCGAAAGTAGTTAATGATGTCACAACAAAGCCACCGTCAGTTAAAGCTGTTACAACAACATTTCCTAAGAATGTAGAAAAAACTCTGAAGTAAGAAGGTGAAATGAGCTCACTAGACACTAAGAATTCAGAACCTTGTTCTATCCCATTTGCATTATACATCTGGCCAAAAACACCCTCACCAGAGCCATCTTGGCCATAGCTATCCCAAACCACAACAAAGCCACCAAGAGTTAACCCCGTAACAGAAGGCTCCACTTGGTCGCCTTGAATTTCACTATTAACAATGAACTCTTCACCCTGTGGTGTCCCGTCTGCTTTATAGACCCGTCCATAAATATCATACTCATCCTCGCCTAGATTTACTGCCTGCCATGTCACGACAAAGCCACCATAAGGTAAACTAGATACTGAAGGGTTAGCTATACCAGTCAATGCAGATCTGCTCTCTCCGAATTCTGTTTCTGTGTTGATCATGAATGGAAGGC
>JBALWN010000001.1:0-1350227 GCA_036960845.1 Halopseudomonas aestusnigri
GCCTGCCGCCAGCGTTCGTTCTGAGCCAGGATCAAACTCTCAAGTTGACCTGACTTCCATCGTAAGACAGAACTCAAATTTATTTACTGACTAGGTATAGTGTAACTTATTTCGAATAAGATACATAAACTAGCTAGCTCGTTGCTAAAACCAACAAACCGCCGTTCACGCATCCTTTCCATCTGATCCACAATGTCAAACAACAAACCCCGAAAGGTCAAAGTACCAAACTGGAACCAAGTAAACTCGGCCCCGAAAAGCTAGACGATATATATAGTCTTTTTCCCTATCGTCAAGGAACATCTGAAAACTTTTTGTAAAAAACTTTTAAGATCTAAATCCTAAAATTAACAATCAATGAATAATCACTAACTGACTGTTTTTAATCCACCTTTCCGATGCACCGTAGAAGCATGCGCCTCGTTGGTGAGCGGTGTTATAGGCCCCACATCAACACCTGTCAAAGACCTTTGTTAAAAAAATACACATTTTTGTAATATTTCTAAAACAATCCATCAAACATACCTATTGTTACTCAAATCAATCCGTTTACAGACCGAATCAGAGCACTCAGGATTCAGCAAACACGCAAAAACATCAAATTCAAAGCGAACCACTACAAAATCATCAAGAATCATCCCCCAAAATGAAAAAAGATCCGGGAAATATCCAAAAGATTCGCTGAAAAATACTCAAAAAAAGAAAATAACCTGACTACTTATCCGACAAAGCTCCTCAATCGTAGAGACGACCCTCTTCCACGGCATGAAGATGTTCCTTAAAAGCAGAGGAAGACATCAAACTCTTACAACGCTCAAACCGCCCGATGCTATAGGCCCAAAAATCTTCCGCAGGATTGTCGTTTCCGTGTTGGATCAATCCCCAGAGAGTCCACAGCAGATCACACATTGCTTTATAGATAACCATTCGGCCCATGATTTCTACTGGAGGTTCTCCACCCCAATAGGCCAAAAGCAATTCCTGATCCTGCTCTTTGGTAAAACCGGCTTCGACAGACAAATCTCCGAGATCCCAGAGCGGATCATTCATCCCAGAATATTCCCAATCCACAATCCACATCTTGTCGCCATCATCGAGGAAGTTTTCAGACAGGGGATCACAATGACACGGCGTAAGAGGTAAGTTTTTCTTCGACGCTAAAATCTTTTGAATGTTTTGCGCCTCCTCAACGACCCCATGATAACCATCAGGCAAAGTTACACCCAGATCAGCCAGAACCTTCAAATACTCATTAATCATGGCAAAGAGTTCGAAACGGAAGCGAAACTCTTTGCCCGAGGTATGCAACAAAGCCAAAGCTTGTCCGGCTCGCCCTGGGGATCCCGTTCTGGATTTAAAGGCGTCAGGGCTCATGGTCTCAGTGCCCCCAAGAAACCGAGACACCATCATACCACTGGACGGATCACTATATAAGACTTCTGCAGAAACCTTTATGTCTGCAGCAACCTGCGCATTATGTGATTCGACTGAACGATCAATATAACTCTCGGTTCCTCCTCCTGGAATTCGAACGATATAGCTATCCCCTTCCCGAGACACCTTATAGACAAGGTTAGTCAAACCACCGAGACGCTCTACCGTATAGCTCCCCGGCTCCCAATTTTGTAATTCTGACACCCGAGCCAAAGCCGTTGCGATTTGTTGGTGCTCCATTTTCACTACCTCTTCTTTGCTCATCACATCTTTAAGCGCTTATTTTTTGGATCATACAGTGCACCATCAACACGCGTTGCAGGATAGCGTTTTCCGAAAGCCTCGATTTCAAATCCCTGTTGATCAGCAATCGACTTTGGAAGATAACCCAGCGCAATTTGCTTACCTATAGTATGACTATGATTGGCAGATGTTGTCAGGCCAACAACATCTTCTCCAAGGAATATGGTCTCTGCACCGTAAAGGGAAACGTCGGCCTCTACGATAAAAGTGGACAGCTTTTGTCTCGGACCCTTTTCCCTAATAACCTGGAGTGCGGCGCGACCGATAAAGTCGCCTTTTGATTTCAAGGCAACCTTGAAGCCCAAACCTGCGTCATAAGGAGTATAATCAGGTGTTACTTCTGAACTCCAATAGACATAACCCTTTTCCAGTCTCAAACTATCAATAGCGCGGTATCCAACATTGGCGATGCCATGATCTTTCCCTGCTTCCCAAAGCAATTCGTAAACATGCCCCGCAAACTCAGTTGGGATATGCAGCTCCCAGCCCAACTCCCCCACATAACCAATACGCAAGGCCCAGAGGGTCGCGGCGCCAATTTCAATTTTCTGGCAAGTTGAAAAGGGAAAGCTCTCATTAGAGAGACCATTGTTAGCTACGGTCTGCAGAACGGCCCGTGAATTCGGGCCACAAATATTGATCACCGCCTTGGCCGACGTCACCTCAAAGGCATGAACAGATCCATCGCTCGGTAAATGCGCTTTGATCCAATGGAAGTCATGCGTGGCAAAGCCGCTCCCGGTTATGACATAGAAATGCTGAAGGCCAAATCGGCAAATGGTTAAATCTGCTTCAATCCCGCCCTTCTCATTACAAAGCTGGGTATAGATAACCGAACCTACAGGCTTATCAATGTTTGAGACCGCAAGCCTTTGCAAAGCATCCAATGTACCAGGCCCGACCATTTCCATCTTCGCGAACGATGACTGATCGATCAGGGCCACCTTTTCGCGCACGGTTTTACATTCTTGTGCAACAGGGGAGAACCAGTTTGTTTTTGTGCGATCAAAATCCAACTGATCTTTTGGCTCCATTCCAGCAGGTGCAAACCAGTTAGGGCGTTCCCACCCTGCCTTACTGCCATAACAGGCACCCTTTTCTTTCAATATATTATAAAGCGGACTACGTCTTATACCTCTGGCGGCCTCGGCTTCTTCACCGGGCTTATGGAGTAGATAGTGCCCGCCATAGTGTTCCACGGCCCGATTATACATAAAGTAGTTGGTATTGTGATGCTCGCTAAAGCGACGAATATCCAAAGGCCAAAGATCAAGACTAGGGGCTTCATCGACGATCCATTCCGCCATCATTTGTCCTGCACCGCCACCTGCAGCAATCCCGTACAGAAAGCCACTGGCAACAAAGTAATTATCTAACTCCGCCGCCTTGCCCATAACAAAGTCACCATCGGCTGAGTAAGGTATCGGTCCATTGATAAGTTCGCGGATGCCGACGGTGTTAATAACAGGGGTGATTTCTGCAGCAAGACAGGCAAGCTGCTCAAAGCGATCAAAGTTACCCCCCAACAACTCACGACCAAAGCCTTGCGGGATACCTTTATCCCCAAAAGGAAGTGTCCCCTTTTCATATCCGCCAACAACCATGCCTCGGACTTCTGGTTTGTAATAAATCAAACGATCAGGATCACGCATGGTTGGCATATTCTTTGGCACATCAGGTATAGGATCAGTGATCATATACTGATGCTCTAAAGCACAAGCGGGAATTTTTACATTACTGAGCGCCCCGAGTTCTCGAGACCACATCCCGCCAGCATTTACCAATATATCAAAGGTCCAGGTTCCCTCGGAAGTAACAACTTCAGTTGCACGCCGACCATCCCGGCGTACTTCAAGAACTTCGACGCCCTGATGTATTTTTGCGCCCTTATCACGCGCCCCTTTTGCTAGCGCCTGACAAACGGAGCTGGGGTCAATATAACCATCACTTGGAATATAGGCTGCCCCCTCGACACCCTCTGTTGTCATGATCGGAAACAGTTCTTGTGCTTCTTTGGCGCTTAGAATTTGCATCTCCAGACCAAAACTCTTGGAGGTCGTTGCCAAGCGTTTCACTTCGAGCATGCGATCTTTAGAACTTGCTAGCCTTAGGCTACCGACTTTCTTCCAATCCAGCGCCTGCCCGGTTTCTGCCTCTAATCGATCGTATAACTCAACGGATTTTTGCAACATTCGCGTTGTATTTCGAGAAGACCTTAACTGACCGACCAATCCCGCCGCATGCCAAGTTGCCCCGTGAGTTAACTGGTTCTTTTCCAGAACAGCGACATCTTGCTTTCCCATACGCGTTAAATGATAGGCTATAGAACACCCAATAATCCCGCCCCCAACAATGAGAACTTCCACGTGATGTCGCTTTGCCATTTGCTTCTCCAAAAACAACTAATAACCACAAAATTCCACAATAACCACATAAAATCACTTATAAAGGAGTCGAGTCAATATGAATAATTGATGTTTTGAGGCTATTACGTGTTTATCTCGTGGATTTAATGATGTTACGATAAGGTTTACCATCCCAAAACCACGAAACGAAACTCTATGAACCCCTCAAAGCGCCAACTCGACATTCTTAAAAACGTTCGATTTAGTGGTTTTTGCACAACCTCAGCCCTCGCAGAAACGTTGCAAGTCTCGATGGAAACCATTCGCAGAAATGTGAACAGTCTTGTCGCAGAAGGCCTTTTGGAAAAAGTACATGGTGGCGTGTCTCTTCCCGAAAGCCTTCCCGAACCTTCATTTACCCGTCGTCTGACCGAAGGCAAGGAAAGCAAACAGAAGATCGGCGCTTTGGTCGCTGCACAAATTCGCAATGGAGAATCTCTCTTTCTCGACAATAGCTCTACCACAGCTTATGTGGCCATGGCCCTGAGCGAGCACTGCAATCTTTTTATTGTTACGAACTCAGCCTCAATCGCGAACATTCTTGTGAGCAGAAACGGAAACAGAGTTTTTTTGGCGGGAGGAGAACTCAGAGAACATGACGCCGGCGCTTTTGGCCCAGAGGCCTTGGAATTTGTCGGGCGATTTGAGCTTGATCACGCCATACTATCAGCGTCGGCAGTGCACAGTGAAAAAGGCTTCATGGTAAATCACCTATGCGAAGCGGTATTCTCTCAAACCCTTATCTCTCACTCCCAGCAATCCATTATGGTTCTAGACCATAGTAAGTTCGATAAAATGGCTCCTGTAAAACAATGCAATTTCTCGCAAATAGATCAATTCGTCTCTGACAAGGCCCCATCAAAGTATCTCCTCGAGGCAATTAATCTTGCGGAATGTGACATATCGATCGCGGAAGAACAGACAAGCTTCGAATAAGGCCTTCGGATAAAGCAATCGCTTTTATCTGATCTTGCCTAAAGTTAATTCCTCTGTGATCTTAGCTCTTTAAGAGATCAGGGGAATAATCAAGAATGAATGCGGGTGGAGCTCCAGAAAACGGTCAGGTCGTTATCGGCTTGAATGCTGTTATTGTGGCTATAATTGAAGAACAACCAAAGGTGTTGATTGTTCAACACACGCCAGAAACCCTGAACGCCCAGCATGAAACCCTGACTGATCGTGCGCTGCCGCATGATGACCGCCATGAAGCTCTTCCCTTTGGTCCGTTCTACCCCCTAAAACACCGCACTCTGGAAAGCGGCCTTCGATCTTGGGTCGAAGAACAAACCAATCACGAAATTGGGTATGTGGAGCAGCTTTATACCTTTGGCAACGAAGGACGTGACCCCAGAGAAGAAGCCGGTGGACCGAGGTTGGTATCCGTCAGTTACCTAGCTTTGGTACAAGACACAGCGCCAACAGCTATTGAAACTGCAATTTGGCACGACTGGTATCGCTACTTCCCTTGGGAAGACTGGAGAGAAGATACTCCTGCACTTTTAGAGAGCGATATTATTCCCGCCCTACGCCAGTGGATTGAAACATCATCCGACCCAGCTCAGCGGCAAGATCGTTATGAACGCACTTGCATTACCTTTGGTCTGGACGATACGCCGTGGAATGATGAACTGGTTCTAGAGCGGTACGAGCTACTATACGAAGCCAACCTTGTTACTGAAGCCCAGGACCATATACCTGATCCAGTGCAAATTGATTTTAGAGGCACCGCAATGGCGCTTGATCACAGGCGTATTCTCGCAACAGCCATCGGTCGGCTGCGCGGGAAAATCAAATATCGCCCGGTGATCTTTGAGCTAATGCCCCCCACCTTTACATTGTTACAACTCCAAAAAGTGGTCGAGGCTCTTTCAGGTTCTCGACTCCACAAACAGAACTTCCGCCGTTTGATCGAGAAAAAAGGGTTGGTTGAGGCGACAGGAAAGATCAAAAGCCAAACTGGTGGTCGCCCTGCAAGTCAATTCCGCTTTCGCAGGGAAGTCCTCATGGAAAAACAAGCCCTTGGAGTTCGTCAAAACTAACCATCTCAAAGATAAAGCGGGTAAAGATCAACGTGCTCTAATTTCTTCGAATCTATTTATGCTCACTTGAAGCATAAATAAGCTTGACCCAAGTAATACTCATTTGTAGCATAAGTGAAACAGGGGCTTCCCGTCTTTTTTTATAGCCCCCTTATACTCAAATAGAGCACAAGAGGTATTCATGTCTGCCAATACTGCGTTTACCAATACTGACCTTACCAACGCTGCGGTCATCGAGGCAGAAGAATTCGCTTACACTCCTGAGGTAGCAGAGCGTACAGCTGAAATTTTCAAGCGTGTCGCACCAGCTATTAGCCCAGAAGAATGGCCGGACTTTGCCCCTTATGTAGATGAGATCGTACGCCTGAAAAAAGAGCGCAATGCTGTCATACTGGCGCACAACTATCAGACACGCGATATCTATCATTGCGTATCAGATATCGTGGGGGATTCTCTGGCATTAGCACAAAAGGCCATCGATGTTGAAGCTGATGTCATCGTTATGGCTGGCGTTCACTTTATGGCGGAGACCACCAAGCTTCTTAATCCCTCCAAGACGGTTCTAATCCCAGACCCTAAAGCTGGTTGTTCTCTTGCTGATTCGATCACCGGCGAAGACGTCAGAAATTTACGCAAGAAATATCCCGGTGTGCCAATTGTCACCTATGTAAACACATCGGTTGAAGTAAAGGCTGAATCAGATATCTGTTGCACATCGGGCAATGCGGTGAAAATCGTTGAATCTCTGGGTGTAGATCGTGTCTTGCTTATTCCTGACCGCTTCCTAGCTGCCAACGTTGCTGCAGAAACGAATGTTGAGATCCTGACTTGGGCTGGAGAATGCGAAGTTCATGAACGCTTTACTGCACAACAGGTAACCCAACTGCGCAAGGCACACCCTGATGTCACCGTCCTCGCGCACCCAGAATGCCCACCCGAAGTGGTCGAAGCTGCGGATTATTCTGGATCAACCGCAGGCATGATTAATTTCGTAACAGATCGAAAACCCAAAGAAGTTGCCTTGATTACAGAGTGCTCCATGGGGGATAACATCGCCTCTCAAAACCCAGAGACGACCTTTATTCGATCCTGCAATCTTTGCCCGCACATGCAACGAATCAACTTGATGAACATCTGTGATTCGCTCAAGACCATGACACATGAAGTCACAATAAACCCAGAACATGAAGACAAAGCACGTTTGGCTGTACAGCGGATGCTTGACGCAAGTTAAGGGGAAAACCTGATGGTTGCTATTGCGGATATCGTTCAAAAAACAGACGTTCTGGTTATTGGAGCAGGCCTCGCTGGCCTTATGACAGCGCTTACCCTCACCCCAAAGTCAGTTATTCTCCTTTCCAAGGGCCCTCTTGGTGAAGAAGCCTCGAGCACTTGGGCGCAAGGGGGAATATCCGCAGCTCTGTCGCCTGATGACAGCCCCGCCAATCATCTCCGCGATACTCTTGCGGTGGCTGGTGGCATCGCCGATGAGGATATCGCTGCGCTGGTAACTGAACTGGGTCCGGAAAGGATTCAAGATCTGATCGATCTCGGCGTAATTTTTGATCAAGATGAAAATGGCCTGAGTTTAAGCCGAGAAGCCGCCCACAGTCACCGACGCGTTGTCCATGCGAATGGCGATTCCACTGGTCGGGAAGTAATGCGCGCCCTCAGGCTTCGCACTCTAGAAGCTTCCCACATTACCGTTATGGAAAATGCCGAAGCTCTTGATCTGATTACATTTGAAACGGGTGAAGAAAAAACGGTGCGCGGCGCAACCGTTCTTCAAGGTCAGCAACATATTGTTGTTCAAGCTGGAGCCGTTGTTCTAGCCACCGGGGGTATTGGTCAGCTCTATAACGCCACCACAAATCCCTTCGCGGCTTGTGGCGATGGACTTGCCATGGCGGCACGGGCGGGCGCGACATTGAAGGACCTTGAGTTCGTTCAGTTCCACCCTACGGCAATTGATGTTGAAGCCACTCCTCGCCCCTTGGCAACAGAAGCATTACGTGGGGATGGTGCCTGGTTGGTTAATGAGCTTGGCGAGCGTTTTATGAAAGCTGAACACCCTTTAGGCGAACTTGCACCACGTGACATTGTTGCCAGAGGAATTTGGCGACAGAGGGAGAGTGGACAAAAGTGTTATCTCGATACCAGAGCCAGCGTTGGCCAAGATTTCCCAGAACACTTTCCAACGGTGTTTAGCCATTGCCAAAATCATGGCATTGACCCCAGAAAAGATCTGATCCCCGTTGTTCCCGCTGCACACTACCACATGGGTGGTGTCGAGACTGATAACCGAGGGCGCACCGACATCAAGGGTCTTTGGGCTTGTGGCGAAGTTGCCTGTACCGGGTTGCACGGCGCAAATCGTCTCGCCAGTAATTCTTTGCTTGAGGCTCTCGTCTTCGCCCCACTGGTCAGTAAAGACATTAAAGATCGACAACAAAACCACTCTTTATCCTGTGATATGTCCGCTGAAATACTATGTGATGTAAAAAGTTTCGCTGCAGGAACCTCCACTCGATCAAAGTTCGAAGCAGATGCTATCACTGAATTACAGATCCTGAACTACAGCTATATCGGTCTCTGCCGAAATGCCCAAGGACTGACAACGCTTCTTTCCCACCTCGATAGCCTCGAGCAAAAATACCCCGCGCCCTCTGCAAGAATGAGAAACCTTATGACGGTCAGCAAGTTGATCGCTCAATCAGCTCTTGCACGGAAAGAAAGCCGGGGCGGCCATTACCGCGACGACTATCCAGAGACACTGGACGGCTATAAAACTCACAGCCGCCTTAAGCTTTCCGACACGCAAAAATTAGATTTTGAAATTATGCGAAGCCCATCTTTAAAAATGGCTTCCTAGATAAAATAAAGCACAGATATCATGACAGCTAATCTCACCCCACTCCCGCGCCCCCTAATTACCAAAGCCGTTCAAAATGCTCTGCTTGAAGACTTGGGGTCAACTGGGGATCTCACCAGCGACAGCACCATTCCAGAGGATGTGGATCTTTCTGCCTCTGTCGTCAGTCGGCAAAACGGAACCATTGCAGGAACAGACTTTCTGATCGCCGCGATGGCAGAATTATCCGAGAATGTCAGCGTTGAGATTCTCGTAAAGGACGGTACCAAGGTTACCCCGGGCACTATCATTGCCAATATATCAGGATCTGCGCGTGCGATCCTTAGTGGAGAACGGGTCGGTCTCAACTTTATGGGACACCTATCTGGGATCGCGACAGCAACCCGCAACATCGTTGATCTCGTCGAAGGCTTGCCTGTACGTGTGACCTGTACGCGTAAAACAACACCAGGGTTACGCGCTTTTGAAAAATATGCAGTTCGCTCCGGTGGCGGACATAACCACCGTTTTGGCCTTTACGATGGAGTAATGCTTAAAGACAATCATATTGCCGCAGTGGGTGGCAAAATCGGCAAGGCAATTGATCAGGCCCGCGCCAATATCGGACATATGGTCAAGATCGAAGTCGAGGTCGATACTTTGGATCAGTTACGAGAAGCCTTGCCCCATAAACCAGATATCATACTTCTCGATAATATGAGCCTTTCAGAGCTTAGAAAAGCTGTCGCTATGATTGGCGGCACAGCCATTGCTGAAGCTTCTGGTGGAATCACTTACGAAACCGCCCGTCCGATTGCAGAAACCGGCGTCGATGTCATTTCACTTGGCTGGCTTACACACAGTGCGCCTTGTCTGGATCTCGGTTTGGATATTCTTTGAATTAAATTCGTAAGATTACATACCCAGCCAATAGCGAATACCGTACCCAATAGCCGCTAAAGATAGAACCCCACCAAGCCAAAGAGCTACAAACCATCCGAGCTTATGCATTAGACGAGGCTTCTCATTTGCCATCAATGGTATCCCTCGGACGGGTCGACCTTGCCTCTAAATACCCAATAGGCATAGGCGGTATAAGCCAATATAAGGGGGATCAATACGGCTGAACCAACCAAAAGGAATGACAGACTTTCATCCGGAGCAGCTGCCTGCCAAATTGTTAAACTGGGTGGCACCATATAGGGAAAGAAGCTAATCCCTAGACCAACGTAGGTCAGAACAAAAAGCAGCAAAGCAGCAACAAAAGGCTGCCAATCACGTTTTTGCTTCAACCCCCTGAAAAGACACCAAGCGACAAAAAAAACCAGAAGAGGGACTGGCGCCGTATAAAAAATCTGAGGGACCGAAAACCAACGGTCCATAAAAATTGGATTAAGAAAAGGTGTCCAAAGGCTGACTGCGCAAATTAAAAACAACATACCCCATAAAGCTGGCTTCGCAGCTGAATACGCTTTCTCTTGAACTGGGCCCAAGGTTTTTAGAACTAACCAGGTTGATCCGAGCAATACATAACCGACAACCACCGCCAAACCTGTCAGTAAAGAGAACGGCGTCAACCAATTCCACCATCCCCCGGCATAAGCACGATCAACTACATCTATACCCTGAACCAAAGCTCCCAAAGCAATACCTTGGCAGAGAGCCGCTGCTAAAGATCCAGCAAAGAACGCAAAATCCCACTTCCCTTGAGAATTAATACTGCGCCATCTGTATTCAAAGGCAACACCCCGGAAAACAAGTCCCAGTAACATAATGGTCAAAGGAGCATAAAGCGCAGGAAGTACGACTGCGTATGCGAGAGGAAAAACTGCAAAGAGACCTCCGCCACCGAGGACAAGCCAAGTCTCATTTCCATCCCAAACAGGTGCAATCGTGTTCATGGCATAGTCACGTTCGCTCCCTTTGTTTAATACAGGAAACAAAATACCAATGCCCAGATCAAAGCCATCTAAAAGCACATAGGCCAAAACAGCAAAAGCAATAATAAGAGACCAGATTAACGGAAGATCAAATACCATTTTACTTACTCCTCATTACCTGTGTTTTGCGTCACAGATGTAATCCCAGCCGCACGTATAGGCATATCCGTTATGATCTCTGATACTTCACTATCAGGTGTGCGTTTCATAAGACGAAGAATATAAACCAGACCGACACCAAAAACTGTAAAATAGACAACAATGAAAGCCAGAAGAGAAATAGCAACAGCAGGTGCATCTATTGGAGAAATTGAATCTATCGTTCGAAGCAATCCGTATACCGTATAAGGTTGCCGGCCGACTTCCGTCGTAATCCAGCCTGCTAAAAGAGCAACAAAACCAGTCGGCCCCATTATAATCGCAAATCGAAACATCCAAGGAGTGTCGTATAGCTTTCCTTGCGCCCTCCGCAGCAAACTCCAAGCTCCGAGAGCAACCATCAAGAAACCAAGCCCAACCATAATTCGGAATGACCAAAAAATAATTGGGACATTAGGTCGATCTTCTTTTGCCCATTCTTTTAGCCCTTTGATTTCACCTTCAAGATCATGGGTTAAAATAAGACTGCCAAGTTTTGGAATTTCCAACGCATAGTAAATCTTTTCATCCTCCATACTAGGAATGCCAAACAAGATCAAAGGTGCGCCTTTTTGTGTCTCAAAATGACCCTCCATTGCAGCAATCTTAGCGGGCTGATGCTCTAGTGTATTCAGGCCATGAAAGTCCCCCGCAACGATCTGAATCGGGGCAACAATTACGGCCATCCACATAGCCATGGAGAACATAATCCGCGCGGGCTGATTATCACTATCACGATAGAGATGCCATGCAGATACACCACCAACAACAAACGCCGTGGTGAGATAAGCCGCCAGCACCATATGGACTAATCGATAAGGAAAAGACGGATTGAACACTGCCGCAAACCAATCCACAGGAATAAACTGCCCGACGTCATTTATCCCGTATCCGGCAGGCGTTTGCATCCAGGAATTAACAGACAATATCCAGAATGCAGAAAACAACGTTCCCACAGCCACCATTAACGTCGCAAAGAAATGTAACCTTTTCCCAACCTTGTTCATGCCAAACAGCATGACGCCAAGAAAGCCGGCTTCGAGAAAGAAAGCCGACAAAACTTCATAGCCCATCAGTGGTCCGAGTATGGGTCCTGTCTTATCAGAAAATACACTCCAGTTTGTGCCGAATTGATAGCTCATCACAATACCAGACACGACACCCATGCCGAAAACAACCGCGAATATTTTTATCCAATACCGAAAAACTTGAAGGAATATTTCGCGTCCTGTCCACAACCAGAGCCCTTCCAGAACGGCGAGATAACTAGCCAAACCAATAGAGAATGCGGGAAAAATAATGTGAAAGGAAATTGTAAATGCGAACTGCACACGGGCAAGAAACACTGCATCAAAGAACTCGACCATATCCAACTACACCGTTTCAAACGATGTCCTTAGCTGTTGTTTTGATAACTATTGTTATGCCAAATCAGGTCTAGAGCAACTAGTCAGCTCAATGCAAATTGTCTCGCAAAGATTGTAGGGATATTAATTCTGAATTACAAAATTGAAAATGCCCGGGTTTATCCGGGCACTTTCAATTCGGAATCATTCTATAGTGGAATAGTGAGTTAGCTGGCTGAAATAGCTGAGTAATCATTCCAACTTGATACAGGTACAATCTCTTCACGGGGAGAAACGTTTGCTCTGGTTACAGGTCGATAACCATCAGCTGCTTTTTTGCGTAAGGCACGATCTATCTCGGCAGTTTCCTCGGCTGATTTCCCGCCGTGTACCAGTATTTTTTGGCCGTCTTGATGCACAGGGAAACCTGCTCTAATGGTTTCACTGCTTTCAACATAACAAACACCGTCAACGAGGTCTGAGACTGTATCATCTGTGAAGTCATGATCTTCAGAGTACTCTAGCAGTAGCGGAACTGAAGATCCCAACTCGAGTAAAGCATGTCGTGCAGACGCCAGTTGAGCACGTGCATGCTCAAGGCCGGAAACAGGTTTGAAGCTCAAGGCGTCAACACCGCCTGAAACAAGCCCCTGAACCTGAATATATGCATCATTGCGCAGCTCATTATCGCCGCCCGGCGCAGAAGACTGATCGACCACACCGATCACAAAGCGTCTGCGATCTCCGCCAGCAAGAGAATCAACAGCCTGACAGGCCGCTTCAGCAGCAAGGTGATTGATAACAAAAGCCTCTTCCTTCATGCCATGCTTATCCAACACATCAGGAGAGGCCCCTTTTGTATTCGTTCGAATGACATCAGCGCCTGCTTCAAGGTAACTTTTGTGAATATCAGTAATGACATCTGGCCGCGAAATATTCAGAGCGGCAAGGCAGTCTGCATGGCCAAAAGTTGCCCGGTCAATATCAACATTTAGCTTTGATAATGCAGGGACAACATCACCATCTGTGAGAAGTACGCGCGAGTTCAAAGCATCGATAAAATTACGCATTATGCAGCTTCCTTCTGTTCCGTCTGCAGCGCCAACAAACGGCATACAGCTTCGGTTAATGGTGAGCGATTGAGAGTGTAAAAATGGAAAGCGTCAACACCGCCTTCGATAAGTTCACGGCAAAGATCAAGACAAAGAGACACAGCAACTGCAGCAGACGTTTCTGGGTTATCTTCCAAACCGTCAAAAGCCTTGATCACCCACTCTGGAATTGACGCTCCACAACGATCCGCGAAACGTTTGAGTTGAGAGATGTTGTTGATTGGAAGAATGCCTGGGATAATTGGAATAGTAATTCCTGCTTCCCGTGCTGCAGCAACAAACTTAAAATAACTATCTGCTTCGAAAAAGAATTGGGTAATCGCTGTGGTGGCACCCGCGTCTTGTTTACGCTTTAGAAATTCAAGATCAGCAGCCAACGACTTACTATCCGGATGCGGATCCGGATAAGCCGCAACAGCGATTTCAAAATCACCTAGCTCTCGTAAAGCTGCGATGAGCTCTATCGAATCCTGAAAGCCTTCGGGATGAGGAACAAAGACTTCCCCAGCAACAGCACTATCACCGCGCAAGGCAACCAAACGTTTAATACCAAGAGCCTGCCAGGATTTGACGGTGTCCGTAATTTCCTGACGAGTTGCTCCGGCCAATGTAATGTGGGCCGCCAGCTTCAACTCACTGTCTTGCGCTAACCTAGCAATAAGCTCATTAGATTTTTGCTGGCCAGATCCACCTGCGCCATAAGTTATTGAGTAATATTTAGGGTCAAATCCCTTAAGGCGCTCAACCGCCTGTCCTAAATTATCCAAGCCATTTGCCGATGCCGGCGGAAATAGCTCAAAGCTGATATCAGGTTTTTTCATTTTTTACTCCGTTTCGGGATCGCGACGTGCTGTCCATATACAGACTGTCAGCGGATCTCCTGGAAGATGTTCTGGCTGCGAAAGGCTTAAACCTGCATCAGCACAAAACTCTTCAATTTGTGAATCATCAAAACCTAACCAATGATGCGCATGATCATCGCGAAGGCTGTCCATACGGTGGGGCGCGAAATCCACCAAAATCAAACGGCCCCCAGGTTTAATAACGCGGGCGGCCTCGCGCAGACACATTCGTGGATCCAAGGCGTAGTGAAGAACCATGTTGAGACAGACCGCATCAAAGCGCGCATTCCCAAAGGGTATTTGGTACATATCGCCCTGACGAACCTGGCAATTGCTCAAGCCTGCCCGATCTATGTTATTACGAGCGATAGCCAACATCTCACGCGAGATATCGAGGCCAACAACGGAGCCTACTTTGCTCGATACCAGCTCAAGAACACGTCCCGTCCCGGTGCCAACATCGAGTAATTCTTCGACAGGTTCTTCAAGAAGTTTCTGTTGAAAGGCGTTCTCGATTTGTGCGGTATCAATATGTAAAGATCTGATTTCGTGCCAATCCGAAGCATTTTTGCTGAAATATTCATGCGCTTTACGCGCACGTTCAGCTTTGATGTTTTCAAGGCGCTGAAAATCGAGTGCTAATTTCGGATCATGAATTGGAATAAGGTCGATAATTAAACGGCCGAGTTCTGAACAAGGCTGATTATCTGATAACCGAAAATACGCCCAGTTCCCTTCTTGGTGACGCTCAAGTAGGCCAGCTTCCATGAGAAGCTTTAGGTGGCGAGAAACACGTGGCTGACTTTGTCCCAGTATCTGAACGAGCTCACTGACAGTTAATTCAGCGTGCGCACATAACCCCAACACTCTTAAACGAGTTGGTTCTGCAATAGACTGAAGACCTTTTAGCAATACTTCCACGTGACTTCTCCTTATGACAGTCTTCCGGCCGTCTGAATTGACATAACAATATCTTTATATGGTGATTTAGCAAGACAAAAAATGATCCAATTACGTACATTTTTTATCTTTTTACGACACAAATGAACTTAAGTATATGATATTATTGATATATACTACAGGCCATCCATCCTTTTTATATCTCAAAGAATCTGATGTCGATTTTTGGATAATCTCGAACAGACTAATAAAGGAACTTAAACATTCTTCTCTTTTTCCATCTTCATTTCTTGCAAGACCCACTTCTGGAAAATACCGAGTGCTGGGCAAGCATCCATTTTATTTGGCGTTACAATGTAATATCCTCCAGCAAGCTTTTGACGCGGCAATGATGTTGGCGCGACCAATGAGCCATTCTCAATTAAATCATCGACAAGAGGTGAGCTAAGTAACGCGATACCTTGACCGTTTTGAGCAGCTTGTACCATTGAGGTGTACGCATCGATTGAGATATCAGCAGGATCTTTCTCTACTTCTATTCCGAAATGCTCAAACCAACTGGACCATCGAGAATCAACTACATAATCAAAGTCGATCAAAAACTCATCCATTAAGGCACTGGGGTCGTCTACTTGCGGTCGATCTTTCCAATAAGCACGGCTGCAAAGAGGTAACACTTCGCTGTCACAAAGATAGGTTGATGTCACCCCTCCCCAATCACCTGCACCATAACGTATAGAGACGTGGATACCTGATGACTTTAGATCTACGCACTTATCATCTACGGCAAAGCGAAGATCGACTTCTGGATGTTCAGCGCGAAACTTAGCTAATCGTGGCATCAACCAGTAGGCTGAAAAAGCTGTGGTGGCTCCAACAACTAAATAATTACTTGCTCTGCCACTTTGAAATTCAATAACAGCGTCAGCAATTTGCGTCAGCCCACCCGTGACAACACGTTGAAACTGTTCTCCTTCAGGCGTAAGGCGAACAGCACGGTTTAGGCGATCAAACAATCGTACATTTATAAATTCTTCCAGGGCTTTTATCTGACGACTAATAGCGACTTGTGTAACCCCCAGTTCATTAGCACCACGGGTAAAACTCATATGACGAGCCGCAGCTTCAAAAGCTACGAGCGAACCTACTGGGGGAATCTTATTACGCAAATTTTTCATAACCTCAAGGTTATGCATTATGTCCTGATTATGCAAATTGACGCTCGATACAATTCAACCTTATCGTCCACTCAGAACTTCCTATAGGATAAGGTTATAGTTATGGATGGCACCATTCAAACCAACGCAACACCAGTTATTCGGGCCAATACAGAATTCAATACAACAACACAATATAAAACCAATACGCACGTCACTTCAGGATTGAGGATGAACCTTGGCTTGCTTCTCGAACGTCAGGCAGCACGGTTCCCAAATAACACTTTTGTTATCCAGGCTGAGACAGGAGATACACTGAGTTACAAGGACTTCAATGAACAAGTGAACCAGTTTGCCCATGGGTTAAGCGATCTGGGCATTAGCTCTGGAGACTATGTCGGCATCATGCTGTCAAACTCGCTCAACTTTCTGGTCAGCTCATATGCTCTGAAAAAAATTGGCGCAATTGAAGTCGCAATCAATAGTACTTTTCGGGGGGTATCGCTCAAACGCATGATAAACCTTACTGGTCTTGCAACCCTGATCACTTCTTCAGGCTACTTCGATGTCATTGAAGAGATCATGAGCGAGTTACCCAATTTGGAACGCTTTATCCTCACCAATGACTCAATTGAGACTATCGATGCAGCTGTACGATTTCCAACATTAGAGGTCTTCTCTTTTAGTAATGTCTTAAGCGGCAATATCACAAACTGCG
Source organism: Halopseudomonas aestusnigri (assembly GCA_036960845.1). Lineage (GTDB taxonomy): Bacteria > Pseudomonadota > Alphaproteobacteria > Kiloniellales > Kiloniellaceae > Kiloniella. The sequence goes on from JBALWN010000001.1 coordinate 17,186, forward strand.
CTATGGGTACGCCTGATGATGAAACTGCGGGAATACTGTTTACTTCAGGCACGACAGGTGTCTCCAAGGGGTGCGCGATACCCCACCGATCCTCGGTACGTGCTGCAGAATCCATGCTGGAAGCTTTTGACATCAGAGAAAGTGATTGTGTCTATAGCCCCTACCCATTGTTTCACTGTGGCGCGGCACAATACGACGTGCTTCCCGCGATGATGGTCGGAGCTCGGGCCGTCATCAGAGAACGATTTAGTGTAAGTAATTTCTGGCAAGAGGTTTGCAAATACGAAGCAACCTGGTTCATGGCACTTGGATCAGTCCAACAACTGCTTTGGGCAGCACCCCATTGCCCGGAAGAGACGCAACACAGTCTACGGTTTATTTGGGGCACACCTCTCCCTGTAGATCACGACGCATTTGAAGCTCGCTTCAAGGTCAAGCTGGCCCGAGGAGGAGGTTATGGTTCAACTGATGCTGGGGCTGTCGCTCTACCTTTGTTTGATAAAAAGGGGGCCGGACGGATTCTCGATCGCTACGAAGTTGCCATTGTTGATGATAGAGACAATCCCCTTCCCACAGGCGCCGTTGGTGAGCTTATTATTCGCCCAAGAGAACCCGCGATCATGGCATCCAGCTATCTCGGCATGCCGGAAGAAACGATAAAGACTTGGAGAAATCTGTGGTTCCATACCGGCGACCTCGCCCGTCTCGATGATGAAGGTGATCTCTATTGGGTCGCACGCATATCAGAAAGAATTCGTGTGAAAGGTGAAATGGTCTCCGCTTACGAAATCGAGGAAGTCATCCTCTCTCATCCCGCCGTGGAAGACTGTGCCGTGCTCGGTGCTCCAGACGGCACAGGCGAAGAAATCGTTCACCCCTTTATTACGTTACGAAATAATGCCGCTCTCAGCCTCGAAGAATTAAGGGACTTCTGCACTTCACGCATGAGCCGGTTTATGATCCCCACTAGCATAACACTTCTTGATGAAATGCCGCGCACCCCAAGCGGTAAACCCGCCAAGGCAGAGCTGAGTAAAAGGTTTACGATCTAATGCAAATACATAGAGGGTTTCGCGAGTAAGAGTTCTCTTCCGTTCATAAAGTTTGATTTGAATCCATAAAAATTCAAAAATCACCATTTTGCCACATTTACGACCAAGTCCGTTCGCAATTGGGTCCTATCTTTAAAACCATAGAGAGCTTCCCCTCTCTATGAGAGATCCTGAAGATCTCCACATTACCCCAAAGCTGGACTCTCGCGGCTGCCGGATACCCGACTGGCAGCCGCATCCTTTTTTGATCTCCCAAATTTCCCCCTGCGTCATAAGGAAACATCCCATTGGCGACAGGGGTATTTTTTTGTTATACGCTGCCTCAGCAATTCGGCATGATGGTACTTTATGAACCATCCCAATAATTGAAATAAAGGGTGAGAGTTTGGGCAAGAGCCTTTTCGACGGTGAAAACCTAACCTGTGTCAGAGGTGGGCGGAACGTCTTCATCGGATTACATTTTCATCTATCTGAAAGTAGCGCCCTTATTCTTGAAGGGCCAAATGGCAGTGGAAAATCAAGCCTGATCCGTATTTTATCCGGCCTGCTTCGCCCTCGGTTTGGCTCTTTGACATGGCAAGGGCAAGACGCCACCAAAGAGCCTGAAATATTCCAAGAACACATCCATTATATTGGGCATCGCAATGCCATAAAACCGGTCCTGACCGTACAAGAAAACCTTACATACTGGTCTGGACTAGATAGAGACGACACGGATCTCGACAAAGCCCTTGATCAGTTCAATATGCTGCCCCTCAAAAACACATCCGCGAATCTTCTTTCATCAGGACAAAGTAGACGGTTGGCCCTATCAAGATTACTCGCCTCAAAAAGAAAGCTCTGGCTTCTCGATGAACCCTCAGTTGGTTTGGATGTCGCTTCGATTAAATTATTGGAGCAAGCTATCGCTGAACATCGATCAACAGGAGGATCAGTAATTTTTGCGACCCACAGTCCGATAGAGGTCGACGCACCTGAAAGATTGAACCTGCGTGACTACAGCCCGCTGTATAACAGCGCTTTGATAAATCTGGACGACGAAGAGGAATCTTGGATATGAACGCTTTCCTCAGCATTGTTTCCAAGGATCTTCGTCTCGCCTTGCGTCAACGCTCTGATCTCACAATGGCAGTGTTATTTTTTATACTGACCGCCATGCTTTTTCCTTTTGGATTGGGACCGGAACCAAATTTACTCGCCAGAATCGCTCCTGGTATCATCTGGGTAACCGCCCTGCTTTCTGTTTTATTATCCCTTGAGCGCATTTTTTTAGCCGATTATGAAGACGGCAGCCTCGAACAATTGGTGCTTTCACGCGCTTCTCTCGAAATAGCGATTCTAGCCAAAGTCCTCGCACACTGGCTGACAACGGGCTTGCCATTAGTTTTAGCCGCTCCTTTGATTGCTCTGTTATTCAATATGGATACGGAGGCGATGACGATACTTTTATTCGCCATGTTACTCGGCACCCCAAGCTTGAGTTTAATAGGAGCGATAGCAGCAACCCTAACCCTCGGCGCTAGACGCGGTGGGGTCCTTATACCTCTTTTGGTATTGCCGCTTTATATACCGACTTTAATCTTCGGTGTTGGCGCGATTGACGCCGCGATGAACAGCCTTGAGGCCGGAGCTGTTATCGCAAACGCCCGTCCTCACCTTTTGTTGCTTGGCGCGATACTACTTGTTTCTTTACTAATCACCCCCTTGGCCGGAGCTGCTGCTCTTAAACAGGCTTTAGAATAGAGCACGCACCCAGATATAGAGATAATTAGAAAAATGAGCCTGGTAACAGGAAAAGAATAAAAACAAATGTTGATCTCGTTTTACTGATCGACATCAAAGAGAAAGTAGGGCTGTTAACATATAGTCTTGCTCATAATCACAATAGGTGTGCTCAGCACACAAACAGACGTCAATGGAAGGGATAAGGGAATGTCGGTCTTTCACCGATTTGCCAATCCAAACCGCTTTTTAAAGCTAACAAATACGGTTCTTCCCTGGGTTTCAGGGATTACTGTATTGTCACTGATTGCCGGTCTTTACATGGCATTTTTTACGTCTCCCCCTGATTATCAACAGGGTGAAACAGTAAGAATTATGTACATTCACGTGCCGTCAGCCTGGATGGCAATGTTTATCTATAGCTCTATTGCCTTTGCCTCCGTTTGTTCTTTGATATGGCGACACCCTCTTGCTGACTTGGCTGCCAAGGCATCGGCACCTATTGGCGCAGGCTTTACATTTCTTGCCCTCGCGACGGGTTCCTTATGGGGGAAACCCATGTGGGGTGCCTGGTGGGTTTGGGACGCACGATTAACATCCGTATTGATCCTATTCTTCCTCTATCTCGGCCACATGGCACTGATGAACGCCTTTGAGGAACAAGAACGTGGCAATCGCGCAGCAGCTGTTCTTGCCCTTGTTGGTTTCGTCAACATTCCAATTATCAAATTTTCTGTCGACTGGTGGAACACACTCCATCAACCAGCGTCTGTCATGCGTGCAGATGGTCCTTCAATTGATCCCTCAATGCTATGGCCTCTCCTCATCATGGGTCTCGCTTTCAAATTCTTCTATATCGTTGTTGTTCTTATAAGAATTAAAAGTGAGCTTATTGAAGCTAAACTGAGGAAATACCGCCGCGCCCTCGTCGATAGCGCCTAAAATTCCTATTTCGATCAAGAAAAATTGATCGTGATTTGAATCAAAAACCTAGGGCGTTAGTGTGACATAATGCGCTAGTGTTCACAGGATAGAACTTAGATATCCTCTATTAACGAGATCAAGCTGAGAACATGATATTATTAATCTCGGCACAACTCAGGTTACGCAGGACAGTATGGATCAGGTTATAAATTTTTTCTCCATGGGAAATTATGGAGCTTACATTTGGACGGCGTATAGTCTTACCGCCATCGTTATGCTGTCACTGCTTGTCACCACCTTACACCGTCTTCGCAAGAATCAAGCCGAGCTTGAGGAACTCCAACACTTAAGAGAGTCTGCGGGACAAAGTAACAACAAGGAAGAGACAGCCCGCCCATGACGCGGAAAAGCCGTAGAATGTATATAATCGTGGTCGCCTTTGCTTTACTGGCCTCTGCGACTGCTCTGGTACTGACTGCCTTTGAAGACAATCTAGTTTATTTTTATAGCCCAACAGATCTTAAAACCAAGCAGGTAACAGTTGGCAGATCTCTTAGGCTTGGCGGCCTGGTTGAAGAAGGTACTTTCGTCAAACTTGAGGACGGTTTGAGCATCCGCTTTTCCATTACTGATGGAGCCGAAAGTGTCCCTGTTTCTTACAAGGGCATTCTCCCTGATCTCTTTCGCGAGGGTCAAGGCGTGATCACCGAGGGAAGCCTGAATGAAAAGGGTGACTTTATCGCCCATGAAGTCCTGGCCAAACACGATGAAAATTATATGCCCGCTGAAGTCATTGAAGCCCTAAAGGCAACTGGTGAATGGCGTGGTGACGAGGAAGGTCAGACAACAAAATGATTGCTGAACTTGGGCAGTTTGCCCTCATCATGGCGCTTTTGGCTGCTATCTCTCAATCAATCCTCCCCCTGATTGGTGCTGAGCGGCTCGACAGTCGCCTAATGGCTTTTGGGAGCCATGCATCTTTGGTACAGCTTCTCTTTGTAATTTTGGCTTTTGGTTGTTTAACCCAGGCCTATATTGTCTCTGACTTTACTCTTCTTAATGTGGCTGAAAACTCTCACTCCACCAAACCTCTGCTCTATAAAATCAGTGGTGTATGGGGAAATCATGAAGGCTCTATGCTGCTTTGGGTTCTCATACTTGCCGTCTTTGGCGCCGCAGTGGCTGCCTTTGGTCGCAATTTACCCGTAACACTGAAAGCGCGTGTACTTGCTATTCAGGCAATGATCGGTGTCGGTTTTCTGACTTTCTTGATCTTTACCTCTAACCCTTTTACCCGCCTTTTGGTTCCGCCTGAAAACGGACAGGACTTGAACCCTCTTTTGCAAGACCCTGGGCTCGCCTTTCACCCTCCTATGCTCTATGTCGGCTATGTTGGCTTTTCCGTAGCTTTTTCTTTTGCTATTGCCGCCTTGATTGAAGGCAAAGTTGATGCGGCCTGGGCACGTTGGGTTCGCCCGTGGACTCTGACAGCATGGATCTTTCTAACTGGCGGGATCGCGCTGGGAAGTTGGTGGGCTTACTACGAGCTTGGTTGGGGCGGCTGGTGGTTTTGGGATCCGGTAGAAAACGTGTCTTTCATGCCTTGGCTCATGGGAACAGCACTGCTTCACTCTGCTGTTGTTGTCGAAAAAAGGAACTCTTTGAAAGTCTGGACGATTCTGTTGGCGATCCTGACTTTCTCGCTCTCCCTTATTGGAACCTTTATCGTTCGCTCGGGGTTATTAACCTCCGTTCACGCCTTTGCGGTAAACCCTGAACGCGGGATCTTTATCCTGATCCTATTGGCAATTGCTATTGGCGGATCACTCACCCTCTTTGCCATAAAGGCACCTGCGCTTAAGTCTGGTGGTATTTTTTCTCCCATCAGTCGAGAAGGTGGATTACTCCTGAACAATCTTCTACTAAGTACGGCCTGTGCCACAGTCTTTTTAGGCACGTTGTATCCCCTGTTTATGGAAGCGTTGGGCGGTGGCCGCGTCTCCATTGGCCCACCTTTTTATAACAAGACATTTATTCCAGTGATGGTGCCCTTATTCTTCCTAGTCTGCATCGGCGCTTATTTACCCTGGAAACGTGCAGATCTCGTCGGTGTCCTAAAACGTCTGAAATATGCTGGATTGGCTGCATTACTTGCCTTGCTGATCGCCTGGTATATTTCTGATGGTGGTCCCTTACTCGCTATCCTTGGCCTCGGCATGGCAGCTTGGATGCTCCTTGGTACTCTCAGCGAATGGGCGGACCGTATTAAGTTATTCCGCGTCCCCTTAGCCAAAAGCTGGCAACGGGCAAAAAACCTACCTGGATCTTCTTGGGGTATGACCCTTGCACACGGCGGTTTAGCCATCGCAATTATCGGCATGATTTCGACAACAGCCTGGAAGGTTGAAGATGTCGCGGTTCTAAAGCCGGGTGAAACCATATCAGTTGCAGGTACCGACTATCGGTTTGATGGCGTAAGAGAGATTACTGGCCCAAACTACAGCGCTGTAGAAGCTACGTTTAATGTAAGCCAGGATGGCGAGTACATGACGACCCTCAAGCCTGAAAAGCGTCTCTACACCGTTAAGCGTATGCCAACAACCGAGGCCGCAATCTATTCCACCTTTATCGGGGATTATTACGCCGTGATCGGCGATCAAGATGGCAAAGGTGGGTGGACTGTTCGTATCTACCGCGAACCCCTCGTTACCTGGATTTGGTTTGGATGCACCCTCATGGTATTTGGGGGGCTCTTATCTCTTGCGGATCGTCGCCTTCGTGTCGGTGCTCCTGCAGAGAAACGCAAAAAGAAAAAAGTTAGAGAAGCAGAAGTATGAGTGCGAAAAGAAAAGCTATCTTTGCCCTGCCACTTCTAATTACAGTTGTGATTTTTGGTTATTTTTTCTGGGCTTTAACAAAACCAGGTCGGGATCCAAAAATCCTACCATCAGTACTGATAGACAAACCCGCGCCTGAGTTCGATCTCAAGGCTCTTGTTAATCTTGGTGTACCTGGTTTTGCCCGTAAGGACTTAACCAGCAACGGTAAAGTCTCAGTGGTCAATATTTTTGCCTCCTGGTGCATTCCCTGCCTTGTCGAACATCCTGACATGGTGAAATTGGGTCAAAGAGACGATATCAATCTCTATGGTATTAACTATAGAGACAAACCAGAAGACGGATTGGCCTGGCTCAACAAAAACGGTAATCCTTACCATAGAGTTGGGCGGGATCCCAAAAGTCGTGCGGGTATTGATTGGGGCGTTTACGGTGTACCAGAAACCTTCATCGTCGATGCTTCTGGTACCATTCGTTACAAGCATGTTGGCCCTCTAAATACGGGCGATCTTGAAGACACCATACTGCCGATCATTGAGAGCCTTCAGGCCCAATAGTAGTCGCAGCAGTAATAGAGGAAGTACCTTAAAAGCATGCGTGGTTTTATTCTCTCAACAACCATACTTTTTGCCTTGATCGCCACTATTGGGATCGCAAGCATAAGCCTTGTTCAAGCCGTTGAACCTGATGAAGTGCTCGATGACCCGGTATTGGAAGCAAGAGCGCGCGAGATTTCCAAAGAAGTCCGCTGTCTTGTTTGCCAGAACGAACCAATTGATTCTTCCAATGCAGATCTTGCAAAAGAATTGCGTATTGTCGTTCGTGAAAGACTTGTCGCTGGCGACAGTGACGATGATGTTAAAGATTATTTGTCTTCCCGATATGGTGATTTTGTCCTCTTTCGCCCCCCTTTTAAGGCCTCGACTTTTCTACTCTGGTTTGGGCCGCTGCTCGTTTTTGCAATTGGCGTAATTGGAATCTTCTTTTTCTACCGAGGCAACCGCACCAATAAAGTTGCTACTCCGCTCAGTGCTGAAGAACAGGACAAATTGCAACAGCTTCTACAAGACGAGCACGAAACAACTCAAAAAATAACTCGTAATAACAAGGGAGAAGCATCATGATTTTTTGGATGCTCACAGGCCTTTTAACTGCGCTCTCTCTATTGGTATTACTACGCCCTTTGATGACAACAGCAAAGAACGCCCCAGCCAACACTGCGGAATCAGATCTCGCGGTCTATAAAGATCAGCTAAAAGAAATCGAACGCGACCTCAATGCAGGTAACCTAGGGGAATCTCAGGCTGATACAGCTCGAATTGAAATTCAACGCCGTATACTTAACACCAGCCAAGAACAATCAGCCTCCACCAAGGGAACACCTTTGTCCGCATCGACTATAAAATTCATCGTCGGATTTTTGACGATTAGTTTTCCACTTGCCGGCATAATTCTCTATCTAGAGCTCGGGCAACCTGGTGTGCCAAGCATGCCACTGGCTGAACGAAATATAGCTGCAGAACGCTCAGCCATTGCTCAACAGCAGAACTCATCAAGAAACGAAGAGATGATGGGGCTGGCGCAAAAACTTGAGGAAAGATTAAAAAGCGATCCGACCAATCTGGAAGGCTGGATGCTACTCGGCAGTACTTACGTTGAAATAGGTGCCTATTCAAAAGCTGAAGGTGCTTTTCGTCAGGCAATGGAAAATACACCCCCTTCAGCCATGGTTTACGGCGCAGTTGCCGAGATGATCGTTGCGCAGACGGAAGGTCAAGTGTCTTCAGAAGCCCTTTCCCTGTTTCAAAAATCTCTTGAGCTCGATCCCACGGACCCCAGAGGACTTTTCTACAGTGGGTTGGCTCTGAGCCAGGCAGGTGAAAATGATAACGCCCTTAAATTTTGGCTAAAATTGAGACAGCTAACCTTTGCCAATGACCCTTGGCTTCAAGTTCTCGATGCTCAAATTGCAGATCTCGCAATTGGTTTGGCTATGGACCCTTCTGAGATCATTGCATCAGCCCCGGCTAAAGCTCCGCTTGAAAACCCAACACAAGCCGCATCCGAGCAAGCAGGACCAACTTCAGAAGAAATGGCAAGTGCAGCGGAACTAAGTACGGAAGAGCGTAACGAGATGATCAATGGTATGGTCGACCGTTTAGCGGAAAGACTTAAAGAGTCCCCGAATGATCTTAATGGCTGGCTACAGCTTATACGCTCGTACCATACTTTGGGGCGCGGTCAAGAAATTGAATTTGCTTTGGCAAGCGCGGAAAATGCCGCTTTACAACAACCCAATATTGGCTTGGCACAGGACAAAATCATGAAGTTGAAACAAGAGCTTGGCTTTTAAAACAGCCTTTATTTTGGCTTCTACAAAAAACTGGGCGTAGTTAATTGATCTCCTGACACGTAGCTTTGTGTTATTTTTACTTTTCATAATGAAAAAATCACACTAACTTCATTAGGAAGAAATATAATATATAACTTAGCAATGGGGACATAACCTATGGCGTCAAACGCCGCGGCTATGGTGGATAGTACACCTGCTCTTGTCTGTGATGATATACACAAATCATTCGGTAACATTGAAGTCCTTAAAGGTATTTCCCTGACAGCACACCAAGGCGACGTTATTTCCATGCTTGGTTCTAGTGGTTCTGGGAAAAGTACTTTTTTACGCTGTATCAATCTGTTGGAAACACCGAACTCTGGTAAAGTTACTGTTGGTGGCGAACTCATCAACATGAAAACCACCAAAACTGGCGAATATGTGCCAGCCGATCAGAAACAGATTGAACGTATTAGATCAAAGTTATCGATGGTATTCCAAGGTTTCAATCTCTGGTCCCACATGACGGCGCTTGAAAACATCATCGAAGCACCAATTCATGTGCTTGGCCTCAGCAAAGCTGAAGCAACGGAACGCGCAACTGCCATGATGGAAAAAGTAGGTATCTATGAGCGTAAAGATTATTACCCCGCTCATATGTCCGGTGGTCAGCAACAACGCGTAGCTATAGCTAGAGCCTTGGCTATGGATCCAGAAGTAATGCTTTTTGACGAACCTACTTCCGCTCTAGATCCTGAGCTTGTAGGTGAAGTCCTTAAAGTCATCCGCGACTTGGCAGAAGAAGGTCGCACAATGATTGTCGTTACCCATGAAATGGGGTTTGCCCGGGAAGTATCAAACCAGACAATCTTCCTTCATCAGGGACGTATTGAGGAACAAGGAAATCCAAAAGAGATCTTTGCAAATCCCCAATCCGAACGATTTACACAGTTTATCGCTGGAAACTTGAAATAATAAAAACAAAACAAAACCATAAAATACAATTAGGGAGCTTATAAATGAAAAAATTCCTCATCACGGCTGTAGCAGCCGCTATGACTTTTACAGCAGGTTCTGTATCTGCAGATGATCTACGCATCGGCGTAGAGGGTGCTTACCCTCCATTCAGCAGCATTGATCCAAACGGCAACGTCGTTGGTTTTGATATTGATATCGCAAATGCGCTTTGCGATGAAATGAAAGCCAACTGCACCATGGTCGTTCAAGACTGGGATGGTATTATTCCTGCGCTGAATGCCAAGAAGTACCACGCGATCATTGCCTCCATGTCCATTACCGAAGAGCGCAAAAAGAAAGTAGATTTTTCTGAAAAATACTACAATTCTCCAGCTCGTTTCCTTCGTAAAAAAGGCTCTGGCGTTGAAATCACTGCTGAAGGCATGAAAGGGAAATCCGTTGGCGTACAACGTGGAACCATCCACGATGTATTCATTACTGCTGAGTTCCCAGACACTGAAATCAAACGCTACGGCACACAGGACGAAGCATATCTTGATGTCGCTGCTGGTCGTGTAGATCTTCTAATTGCAGATTCCATTGCTATGGATGACGGGTTTGTAAAAACACCTGCAGGTAAAGATTTCGAACTTTTTGGCCCGTCTTATAACGATCCTAAATACTTCGGCGTTGGCGCTGGTATTGCGGTTCGGAAAACAGACACCGAACTTCGTGATCGTTTTTCTGCTGCTATTAAAGCCATCCGTGCAAACGGTGTCTATAAAACGATCAACGACAAGTACTTCGACACAGACATCTACTAGGATTATTGATGGAATTCTCCATCTATAATTCACAGTAAAAACTCTAAGAGCACCGCTAGAGCTTAAGCTCTGGTGGTGCTTTTTATAGAGGCCTACTTCTAACAGGCATACAACCGGATAGAAAAAATGATTGATCTTGGCGGCTACGGCTTCAGTATCTTGGTAACAGGTGCCAGCATTACTGTTTCGATTGCAATTGCCTCACTTGTGATCGCGTGTTTACTCGGCATGATGTCCGCATTAGCCAAACTATCAAATAGCCGAATAGCCCGTGCAGTATCAACCAGTTACTCGACAATTATTCGAGGCATCCCAGATTTAGTCTTGATGCTTTTGATATTCTTTGGCGGCCAAGTCTTCATTAATAACCTTCCCGAAAACCTATTACACCTCGTGTCTATAATAGGTGATTTGCCAGGTATCAAAGGTACAGTCGTAGACAATGGTGATCATTTAAAATCCCTCGCTCAGCCCTATCTTGACTGGGGCTATATCGACATTAACCCCTTTATCGCCGGGGTAATCACTGTCGGATTTATCTTTGGCGCTTATATGGGCGAAACATTTCGCGGGGCAATTTTAGCGGTCGATCGCGGCATGCTCGAAGCTGGTACTGCTTACGGCATGACGAAATTTCAAATCACACGGCGCATTCTTTTTCCCCAGATGGTGCGACATGCACTTCCCGGGTTTGGTAACAACTGGCTCGTTTTGATGAAAGCAACTGCAATTGTCTCGATAATTGGCCTTGATGACATGGTTAGAAAAGCTGGTTTGGCCGCAGGTGCCACCCGTCAACCGTTTAAGTTTTACCTAACAGCCGCCATTGCATTTCTGCTTTTCACAACGGTTTCTATCTGGTTACAGAAAATAGCCGAGAAGAAATATTCTGTTGGCGTAAGGAGTGCTCTCTAATGGACTTTCAAATCATTTGGGATGAACTTCCCCTTTATTTTGATGGCCTTCTCTTAACCGTACAACTTGTCCCGCTCGCGCTTGCTATTGGGTTTGTGCTCGCCATACCGTTGGCGGTTATGCGGCTTTCGAAAAACCTTTTCATTAATTATCCCGTATTTGCATTTACCTATGCTTTCAGAGGTACCCCTTTAATTGTACAACTATTCCTACTTTATTATGGCGTTGGGCAATTTGAAGGCTACAGTGAACTCGCAAAAGAATATTCATTTCTCAAGGGGGCATACTTTTTCGCCCTTCTCGGCTTCACATTGAATACAGCAGCCTATACGACCGAAATTTTTCGGGGCGCGATGGCACAAACTTCCTTTGGGGAAGTTGAGGCTGCTAAAGCTTGTGGGATGAGCCAAAGCCTAATCTTTAGACGCATTGTTATACCAAGTGCCTTACGTAGAGCTCTGCCTGCCTATTCAAACGAAGTTATCTTCATGCTTCACGGTAGTGCGCTTGCAAGTACAATAACACTGGTCGATTTAACCGGAGCAGCAAGAATCGTCATGTCCCGGTATTACGCTCCTTACGAAGCATTTATAACAGCAGGGGTTTTCTATTTCTTTTTAACTTTCGCTTTCATTTGGGCGTTCCGTCTGATCGAAAATCACTATAATAAACATCTTAAGCGGCGAGAAGAAACTATACAGGTTGTAACCTGATCAATACCAAGAGACGGTGTATAAAGAAGGGCTGGCTACGCTAGCCTTTTTTATATTCTTTTATTTTGAAAAATAATCTAAATTTCAAAATATTATCATAAAAGGCATACAATCCTAAATTTGACTATCTTACGCCTAGATACGCAAACCATTACAATCAAAGGATGATTTTTAATATCATCAATCCACCCTAAAGAGTTACTCTTACCTAAATAGTGATACGTAATTCCCCTAATTTGCGATTTAGTTTAAGATATTGTTTACCTTACTTCGTGTTATCATGGTCCGAACAATCCTCTTTAGGGGCTTATTTATACAAGGTTAATGCTTAATTCGTATACTCAGTAACACTTACGAAAGCGGTTTAAATAATAATGATTGTTAATGGGGAATCTGCTGTAACGATGAATACAAGCAAAGTAGATCTCGATAATATCAGGGCACAACTTCCTGGTTCAAATATTGATGAAAAATCCTTTTTAGCGACTGACTATCTCAATCATCTCAATGAAGCCGTTATGATGCTTGAAATGGTGCCCGATATGCCTGACCTTTTTGAAGAGGTACAGGCTTGGCAACCGAAGACTTACCAACAACACTTTCTTGATAGTAGTTTCCAGGCAAAAGAACTCGCCATCTCTGCATATGAAACTGCTCCTCCAGAATTTCGTCAGCCTTTTGATAAAGCGATAAATATGGCTGACAAAGGAATTTTGGATAGTCGTGATGCGATAGAGCAAGCCCTTGCTTCTGGTGACCAAGTATCCATCGCAGCACTCGTCCCTGATGCTTCTACGCACATTCGCCATATGATCGATATTGCCAGCGCAATTATTCACGGCAACCCTAACGTTTTGCCTGCCGACAAAATCATGGAAATAGAGATGGACTGGCAAGCCACGCTCTCTGGTAACATGATGGCAGGAGGTATGGCGGTAGAAGAAGAAGAAGAAGAAATTGATATTGCAGCTATGGGACAAGATGACATCGACGCCTTATTTGATTAATACGGCTCTCTGCTCCCCCCACCTATTGCTTTTCTCTTTTGATCGTTAAAAACAATGCTGTAATTAACAGCAAAAACACATGTCCAAGCCTTGACGTCAGCCTCTTCCCTTAGCACACTCCCCGCGCGTGTTAAGAGGAGAACTCATGCAAGATTTATCCAAATTCTGGGACATCACAGTCGAAGTTTGGTCCAAAGGTGTATTCGGCATTGATATCGGGCAAATATTGACGGCCATCGGGATCTTTATTGGCTTCATAATTATTCGGGGCCTTTTTTCTCGCCTGGTGATCAATCGCCTTAAGGCGATAGCAAGCCGTACTAAAAATTCGGTTGATGATCAGGCTCTCGAAGCTCTCGAAGGCCCTATCCGCATGATCCCCGTAGCTCTCGGGGTATTCTTATCACTCGATTACCTCGATCTTAGTGGTGAAGCTGCAAATTTGAGTAGTAATTTTGTTCGCTCCCTCATCGCTTACACACTTTTCTACGCCGTCTATAAGCTTATCGATCCCCTTGATTTCCTCCTGCATCGCTTTACCACGGTTCTCACCAGCATTATGGTTGACTGGATCATCAAGGCCCTCAAAATCATTGTCGTCCTTCTAGGCATCGCCAGTATTCTCGAGCTTTGGGGCATCAACGTCGGAGCGATCATTGCTGGTCTTGGCCTCTTTGGTGTCGCAGTTGCGCTCGGGGCTCAAGATTTATTTAAAAACCTTATCGCAGGCATACTTATCATCGCTGAAAAACGCTTCAGTCGAGGAGATTGGGTAAGTGTAGAAGGTATCGTTGAAGGTACCGTAGAAGACATTGGTTTTCGCTCTACCCGGATCAGACGCTTTGATAAGGCACCAGTATACGTGCCTAACGCAAAACTTGCAGATAATGCCGTTATTAACTTCTCAAAAATGACCAACCGTAGGATCTATTGGAAAATTGGCCTTGAGTACGATACCACCAGCGCCCAACTTAGACAGGTTGTTAAAGAGATCAAAGATCACATCCGTAACAACCCGGACTTTGAAACCGATGATGCCAGAGCCACAACCCTCGTCAACATAGATAGTTTCAACAGTTCATCTATTGATATCATGATCTATTGCTTCACCAAGACCACCAACTGGGGTGTTTGGATGAATGTAAAAGAAAACTTTGCCTTAACCTTAAAAGAGATTGTTGAAAACAACGGTACAGCCTTTGCTTTCCCAACTTCAACACTTCACGTTGCCTCCTTACCCGAAGCACCTGGACAAGTAGGGAACTTACCAGGCCTTACGCCAGAGACACCGTTGAACAAAGGTTAGATTAAGCGAGGACGGTTTGTTCTGTTCACAATACGCGTATTTGTATAAAGGCCCTCAAATTATTGAGGGCCTTTATTATTTTAACTCTTAGCCCATGGCATTATAGGAACAGAGGTAATAGAGTTCTTCGGACTTCCCTCGATTAACTTATCGCTATAGACAAGATAGACCAATACATTACGTTTTTTGTCGAAGAATCGAACCACCTGCATGGACTTGAACACAAGAGAAGTACGCTGTGTGAAAACCTCTTCTCCGTCTTTAAGCTCTTCTCTAAACTTGATTGGTCCGATTTGGCGACAAGCAATAGAAGCGTCGGCGGTATCTTCGGCCAATCCAACTGCTCCAGAAATCCCCCCCGTCTTTGCGCGGCTTAGGTGGCAGGCGACACCCTCGACCTTCGGATCATCGAACGCTTCGATCACAATTTTATGGTTGGGGCCAACCCATTTAAAAACGGTATCAACAGAGCCAATTTCTTCTGCAGACAGAGGTGTAAAGAAAATCGTAACCAGACCTATAATCAAGGCCATTTTTTTAAATAACGTTTCTGAGAAAAATAGCTGCATCATAGCCTCATAATAAATTGAGCATTTTATAGTGGTACATTAACTGCGCGAGATGACTTCTCTATGGCGGAAACAACTCGTCACATGATCGTTCACCATTCCACAAGCCTGCATATAGGCATAACAAATGGTTGGGCCAACAAATTTAAACCCGTTTTTCTTTAAAAGTTTGGACAACTGTTCTGATTCAGGCGTGGATGCAGGAACATCACCCAATTCTGACCAAATATTAGTGATACTCTTGCACCTAACAACAGACCAAACCAAATTCGAAAAAGCGCCCTCGCCCTCTTTCATGATTTCGAGCCAAGCTTTGGCGTTTGATATCACAGAATTAATCTTCAATCGGTTGCGAATAATACCGGTATCCGTCATCAACCTTTCAACATCCTGTTCCGTGAAAGCGATAATTTCTTGAGGTTCAAAATTAGCAAAAGCTGCTCTGTAATTTTCGCGTTTTCGTAAAATTGTAATCCAGGACAATCCTGCTTGTGCGCCTTCAAGGATCAACATCTCAAAAAGTTTCTGATCATCCGTTATAGGAACGCCCCACTCCTGATCATGATAGTCGAGATAGAGTGGATCATCACTTACCCAGCCACAACGTATTGGTTCTTCAGATATATTTCCCAACCTGCCCCCCGTTAGCATTCTTTCAGTTCCTCTTGTCTAAGAGTATTCATTGTCTCAGTGCAATAATCCACATTGGTTTGTGCAAAGGCCAATAGGTTTACAAGATATTGATAACCAGATAATCAATCTCTATCTAGAGCCCAAATCTAACCTTTTAGATATATAGGATGGTAAATGAGCGAAATCAATTCACTGATTAAAGGGTATCACGCATACCACACCGTAGACTATCGTCGCGATGAGGCGTTGCTACGCTCTCTTGCCGAAAAGGGGCAATCCCCGAAAGCTATGGTTATCAGTTGTTGTGACTCTCGCGTTGAACCTTCTGCTGTACTTGGAACAATCCCCGGGGACTTGTTTATGGTACGTAACGTCGCCAATCTCGTCCCCCCCTTTGTAGCTGACAGCAAGCATCACGGTACTTCTGCCGCATTGGAGTATGGCATCACCCAATTGGAAATATCCAATATTGTCATTCTTGGGCATGCCATGTGTGGTGGCATTAAAGCGTTAATCGATGGCTCTGTTGATACCGAGGACAATAGCACCTTTATTTCCAACTGGATGTCGATTGCGAAAGAAGCCAAAAACAATACTGATTGCTGTGATCACGACAAAGAGAAATTTCAGCGTGGTGTCGAGCAATCCTCCATTCTAAATTCCCTGAAAAATTTAATGACCTTTCCCTTTATAAAAGAACGGGTAGAGGATGGTCGACTTGAGTTGCACGGTTGGTATTTCGACTTTTCATCAGGGGAGTTGTTTGGCTACAACGAAGAACAGGACGCCTTCATCAACCTATAAATCTTTTAAATGATTCTAAACGTTAACCTTTAATCAAATTTATCGAGTCACTATAGCCTAAAGAAAAATAACTTTGGGGGCAGTACGTTCGCGCGTGCTGCAGGGATAATGGCTCTAGCAGAATTAGATAACAGAAAAGGCCGCTCAGCACGGGAAGCCTTTGATGCAGATAAAAAAAGTTCTTCAGATCTTTTTATAAAACATTATTTTGAGCGAATTTCACCCGAAGTTGCCGCAACGTTCACCGATGAGCAAAAACATGCCATCAAACTAATGTTTGGGGCACGCGGATATGCCAAACATCCGGTTGAAGTCAGACGTTCAATTCCTTTTGGCCGGAACAGATTCTATCTAATTTTCCTACTTGGTCGCGAAAAACGGGCTTATGATAGACTTAAAACCGAAGGACAAGCCTCTGGATACATAGCCTACGCACTGGCCAGTGCATTCTGGCTTGCTCCAGCAATTATGCTTGCCGCGATTATTCACTTTATGAACTGATCACCTCTTTAGAGTTAATCGAGTTTCCTCAAAGTTTACTCTTTTGAATACGCTCAACGGTACGGGTCGTTGAAAAGCCATCTTCAATATTTGCCAAAACGACCTTACCGCCATTTTTGAGGACAACATCGCCGCCAACGACTTGGTCAATGGTGTAATCTGCGCCTTTAACCAAAACATCTGGTAAAATGGCTTCTATTAAAGACAAGGGCGTGTCTTCATCAAACAAAACAACTTGATCCACAATTTCAAGTGCGGCAAGTACAGTTGCACGTGCCATTTCATTTTGAATGGGACGGTTTTCCCCTTTGTATCTCTTCACTGAAGCATCAGTATTAAGACCCACAATTAGTCGGTCACACGCCGATTTTGATTGCTGGAGTGATGAAATATGTCCTGGATGTAAAAGGTCGAAACTCCCATTGGTAAAGCCGATTGTGTAGCCGGCTTTCCGCCATTGTCCGACGCGATGAATAACCGTTTCCAGTTCGGCAACTTTCTCTTGGGAAGACAATCCATTACGTGCGAGCAGAGCTTGTCTGATCTCGCTGCCATTGGCCACTGCGGTGCCTGTTTTACCAACAACGATTCCCGCAGCCACATTTGCAAGGCAGGCAGCCTGTGTTAGCTCTATACCTGCTGCAAGAGCGGCACCAAATACAGCGACAACTGTATCACCCGCCCCGGACACATCGAATACCTCTCTTGCTTCCGCATCCAAGTGCTCAACAAGGCCATCCTCTGTGACCAGCGTCATACCTTCTTCACTTCGCGTGGCGAGGATACCTTTGATACCACATGTCTTAATTAAATAACGACAAGCAGCTACCACTGCAGCGTCCCCATCAACAGGCATACCTGTTGCTTCGTGCAATTCACGACGGTTAGGAGTTACAAAAGAAACACCCTTGTAGATACTATAATCACGCCCCTTAGGATCAGCGATAATATGACAGCCTGCACTTAAGCCAGCCTGAATTATTTTCTGGAGGGTATCCGGGGTCAGAACGCCTTTACCGTAATCGGATAAAATTAACACCGGGGCATGAGATACACATTCTTCAATCTTTGTAACGATCGCATTGCACGTCTCAGTATTAAGCGGCGCACTCATTTCTCTATCAGCGCGGAGTAGTTGCTGATTACTCGCTACAAATCGTTCTTTTATGGTCGTCTGTCGTCCCTGCTCAATAACAAGATCATGGGACGCACCGCTGGTTTCAGCTTCAACAAGATTGCAAACTTCCTGACCCACGGCATCATCACCGACCACAGCGACAAATTGTGTGATCGCGCCTAATGCAGCGAGGTTTCTGAGCACATTACCCGATCCCCCCAACATCGAAACCTGCCGATCAATCTTTAAAACCGGAATAGGCCCTTCCGGAGAAATTCTCTCAACGTGACCATATATAAATCGGTCTAACATCAGGTCACCAACAGTCTGCACCTTGGCGCCTGCTAGATCATCTACACGTGCAACAAGGTCGAGGAGGTCAATAGGAGTGGAAGTTTGTAAAGTCATTAAAGCTATAACCAAGTTTAAATTTTATGCGTCTCTTTTGTGCTATCAAATGTCCTCTTGAGCAAGGATTTTGCTTACCAAAACTTGGTTTTTGAGATTAAGCCTCAAGAATTTCGATTAAACCAATACTTACACACCAGATGAATTTGACTAGCGAATTTGATTTGTGGGACAAAAATTTTAGTGTTTGAAATTTTGTGATTGCTCACATGAGTAAGTTAATTACCGATTTGAGAATATTAACTTGCTATGCTCGGTTAAAAAATCAAGGAACAGCCGAATATGAGTAACAATGGCACGCTCTGAATAATACACCGCATAGATTGGTATGGGTTTCTGTTCAATTTTGCCCGCAAGCACGGGCAAAAGCTCTCCCCGCATCAGCTCTTGCTGCACTGTAAAGTTTGAAACACAGATAATGCCATTATTGTAAACCGAGAGCTGTTTAAGGGTCTCACCATTATTTGCACGCATATAAGGCTTGATGGTTAGTAACTCTCCATTTTTCGTTTTTAACGGCCAAATATTGAGAGACTTGGATTTAGAAAAACCAAGACACTTATGTGCTTCGAGATCATTTACACTCATAGGATCTCCATATTGTTTCAAATAACTTGGCGATGCATATAGGGCTCTATTTGCATATCCAATTTTTTTGGCTTTTAAACTAGAGTCCTTTAACGCTCCCACCCGAATTGCGACATCAACCTTATCTTGTATCAAATCCGAAATAGCTTCATTGCTTTCAAGATTAATTTCAATTTTTGGATGACGCTCATTAAACTTAGAAATTATTGGTGCGATCGCGTGCAAGGCAAACGGTGTTGCGGCATCAATTGTTAACAGCCCTTCGGGTTCAGTCTTATTCCCCCTAAAGTGAGAGAAAATTTCTTCATAGTTATCAACCGTCATCGATGCTTGTTTTAACAGCCACTGCCCTTCATTTGTTATGAGAATTTTACGGGTCGTTCGATTAAAAAGAGTCGTTCCCAATCTGTTTTCAAGATTTTTAATACCTCTACTCACAACCGGGGGCGCAATATTTAACCGATTGGCAGCACCAACGAAACTTCCAACCTCAGCAACAGCGATGAAAATTTTCAACTCATCCAATTTTATCATGAGAAATCTTTATTAATGCAATTTTGTTAACAATAAGATGGCAAAGAATACATTTTTATCAGTAATTAAACGGTTTAACAAATCTCCTACATTTCATGCATTTTGGAGATTAGAGATATGAACAGAGTTAAAATTCACAACATTCAACCAACCGCTTATCAAGCAATGTTTGGACTTGAAACATACCTCGAAACAGTCGACTTACCCGGCTACTTGATAGAGTTGATCAAGATCCGGGCATCTCAAATTAATGGATGTGCATACTGCATCCAAATGCATTCAAAAGCCGCTCAAAAACAGAACGAAGCAATCGATCGGCTGTTTGCTCTTTCTGCTTGGAAAGAGTCTCTTTTGTTCACAGATGAGGAACGTTCAGCTCTCGCCTTAACCGAAGAGGTTACTTTGATCTCTCGCCACGGAGTTAGTGATGCTGTTTATAAAGATGTAGAAAAACACTTTAATGAAGTGCAAACGGCTCAATTAATTATGACAATTACTATTATAAATGCATGGAACCGTATTGCCGTAACAACCCACGCTCAATAAGCCAAATATAGGATCTAAATTCATATTCCCGCCTCATAGAGACATGTTTGGGGCGGGAGTCCCTCTATTCTCCACCAAGAAGTATTAGTAACTTCGTTTTTAACTCTAAACCAGTACAACACTAGAGTTACAAAAAGGTATTATACGTTTATATCTGGGCCTCTAACACCACATATTTAAGAACAAAAATTGATAAAAAATCTTTTAAAAAATAAGACTTAACGAACTTTGAAGACTCTTCTCTGTATTAATGTTACATGCAAAGGTTCAATTTAGGACGTAATGTAGCCAGCTCTCATGAATAATTCTTTTTCAAACAGTTCTCCCGATGGCCAATTCAATCAAGAAAAGGTCTTTCTCGATTTCGTAAAACGCATTGGAAAACAAACCGATGGCCGTAGAGCTGTGCATGTGCACCTTTCTCGTTTACGCCCCTATCACCAACGTGATCATCACTTACGCATAGCTCAAAATGCTTGCGAAGATCTCATTGCGAAATTTTCAGGTACACTTTTTCGTTTATATAACAATGACCTGATTTTGTTTACGTCCAACGCCACGATATCTCAAATTGATGAGACGATTCTACGACTTAGGTATCTTTTCAGTGACGATCCAATGTTGGCAGGGGATTACAATCTGGACGCCGACCAATTTTGTACGTGGTTTGATCTGGAACGTGAGTACCCCGACCTTATTGCACTCGCAATCCAGAAGAATGAAGAGCTGGAAACACAAAGACGTAGAGAAAAAGCTGAAGCCATTGCTTCTCTCAGTGGGAAACCACAGGAAAAACCAACTACGCCTTTATTACCTTCCCATTTAGCGATCGTTGCCAAGGCCATTGATCAAGCAGATTTATCAAGCCTGATGAAAAGACAGGCCATCTACTTAGTCAATGAAGGGCAAAAACCTGAAGGCCTTTTCAATGAACTGTTCTTTTCGATTGATCAGCTTCAAAAAACATTATTGCCAACACATAATTTGCTGTCTAATCGCTGGCTTTTTCAGGACTTAACCCGATATCTTGACAAAAGAATGCTTGTCATTTTACGGCAAAATGACGATTCCACTCTCTCACGCTCCTATAGTTTGAACCTAAATGTCGCAACCTCCTTATCTGAGGAGTTTTTGAAACTCGACCAAGCCCTCGGCGACGCGGCAAGACGATCTATTGTTATTGAATTTCAGCTTCTTGACGTTTTTGCTGATGTCGGAAGTTTCACTTTTGCCAGAGATTTTTTAAAAGAGCGTGGATACAAAATTTGCCTTGATGGGATTACTCACCTGTCCCTACCAATGTTTGATCGCCGAAAAATGGGATTTGATTTAGTAAAACTACAATGGAACCAAGACTTAACAAAATTCCTGGATACTCCCCGGGGTGATGAAATCCGAGCGACTGTAAAAAGTGTCGACCCTAACAGAATGATCCTATGTCATTGTGGTGCTGAAGAAGCCATGACCACAGCACAAGATCTTGGCATTAAGCTTATGCAAGGGTTTCACATCGACAAATTTGTTAAAGCCTGGAGACGTTCAGCATCAGAAAAATCACAAAACCTCGCCGATGCAATAGGACGTCATAGAGCTGAAGCAGATCAAACTACAGAAGATAGTTGAGTGATTTAACTCCACAATCTAGCTAAAATGACTACGAGCTGGGAATTACTACTTTTAAGCGTGAGGTGCGTATTTAGCCAATATGCGTTGAAGTGTGCGACGATGCATCCGGAGGCGACGAGCCGTTTCAGATACATTTCTATCGCATTGCTCATACACTCTTTGGATATGTTCCCAACGCACCCGATCGGCCGTCATCGGTAATTCTGGCGGTGGCGGCATATCTCCGTTTTTACCTGATTGGAGGAGTGTTGCCGCAACTTGGTCAGGGTCAGCTGGCTTAGGCAGATAATCTAAGGCCCCGACTTTAACTGCAGCGACAGCCGTTGCAATATTTCCATAACCAGTGAGAATAACAACACGGGCATCCTTAGAAGTCTCATGGATAGCTTTTACGACATCAAGCCCACTACCGTCCTGCAACCGTAAATCAACGACCGCATATTCTTGAGTTTCTGAGTTTGCCAGTTTAATGCCATCGGCTACAGAATTAGCGACCGTCACCTCAAAACCACGACGTTCCATAGCTCTCGATAACCGCTCAGCAAAGCGTTCATCGTCATCAACAATAAGCAGTTTTTTAACTTCGGCTTCTTGTGAATCCGGCATTACTTGTTCACCCCTAGATCATACGTGTTTTTTTAGTTGTTATCTCATTTTAAGCACAGTGTCCCTATTGGTCAAAGCACCAAATGTCTGAGCAGATCTGCAAAATGATCATGCTTGATTTACAACGGCTTCTAGCCGTCGCCGCGGCCATACAATGTTAACCACAGCCCCGCCCTGTAAATGATTAGAATAAGTCACCTTCCCCCCTGTACGGGCCAGAAGAGTAGTTGCGATAAATACCCCTAACCCCATATGTTCACCGTCTTCTTCTTTCCGAGCTGTAATTGTTTTTTGTGTCTGGTCTCTGTTTGCAATCAGAGGGTCGCCTAACCTTCCCAGAATTTGAGGGTCAAATCCCGGACCATCATCATGTATGCTTAAAGTGATCGTTCGATTATCCCAGGAAACGGATATATCTACTTCCTCGTGAGCAAACTGAATAGCATTTTGAGCAAAGAGACCCAGGCTATGTAAAATCTCTGGGCTTCGTAACACCATTGGATGCTCGCCCTCACCTTTTCCTTCTACCCTACCCTTTGGGTTTGAAGTGATCGAAGTCTTGATTTCAGGTTTTTCGTAGGGTTCTACCGCCGCCTCAACCAAACTTACGATCGGTATAATATTGTAAGGATCTCCACCATCTTCTTCCGGCCAAGCCGATAAGTTTTGCAAGATCTCACGACATCTCAAGATTTCACTGATGAGAAGCTCGACATCAGGTAAATATATATCGTCTGGCGGAAGCTCTTCTTTCATCTCCTTGGCAACCACAAGCATCGTCCCCAGAGGGCTGCCTAACTCATGTGCCGCCGCCGCCGCAAGGCCCCCCAGTGCAGACAGTTTTTGCTCTCGTGCCAAGGCCATTTGGGACGCCATCAAGGCCATTCCCATAGAGCGTGCTTCCTGTGTCAAAGACGAAACATACACGGCCAAAAAAATGGCTGTAAAAACAAGAGCAGCCCAAAGTCCATAGAGATATAAGGAGTGTAAAAAAAAGCTCCCCTCTGGCCAAGGTAAAGGAGAGTACCAAAAGGCATTAATCGTTACGGAAACAATGGCCAGTAAGCTAAGAAAAAGAGTGCTGCGCCGTGTCAATATTGATGCAGAGACAGTAACAGGACCCAAAATTAATATTGAAAACGGATTTGTCAGCCCCCCAGTTAAAGAGAGCAACACCGAAACCTGCACCAAATCAAATGCCAAGGCCATGGTCGCTTCTTTGTTACGTAACCAGGAAGACGCTGGTCTTGTTGCAATTTGAGCAACGTTAAGAACACCAGATAGAAACACGACAAACAACGCCGGGATAAGAGGGAGCTCTAGTCCCAATCCAAAGTGAGCCGTTAACAAGGCAACGGTTTGGCCACACAATGCCATCCACCGGATAAAAACCAGGGTCCGTAAACGTACCCGACCTTGTTCGGGCTGTAGGCCCACCTCTGGCTCAAGTTTGAAAGAAGTGTTCAATTTTCGCACCTTGTTTCATAATTGGCATTGCTTGTTTTGTAGTCGATATCACTCCCCTGGTAAAACAGAACAAGAATTGTTTTTGAAACCTGCTATATTATTGAAATGACACAACCATCCATTGATGTTCAAAATCTTAGCAAAACTTATGACGATGTCCTCGCCGTAAAATCGATTTCTTTTTCAGTCAAAGCAGGCGAAACCGTTGCCCTGCTTGGTGGAAATGGCGCAGGTAAAACCACCACAATTTCGATGCTATTGGGAATCTTGTTACCTACAGCCGGTAGCATACGATTGCTTGGTGAAGACATTATCGAAAATCGTTTTCGTGTCATGCATAGAGTTAACTTTTCATCGCCTTATGTTGATCTACCGAGGCGATTGACCGTTCGACAAAATTTGATGTTTTTCTGTAAACTTTATGGGATCGTCAACGCCAAAGATCGTATATTGGTTCTATGTGAAGAACTTGACCTATATGAATTTATCGATCGTCCTACGGGAAGCTTATCATCAGGTCAAAAAACCCGTGTATCTGTTGCCAAGGCTCTTGTGAATGAGCCAGAAATCTTACTACTTGATGAGCCAACAGCTTCTCTTGACCCCGATACTGCCGACTGGGTACGGAGCTACCTCAAGGACTATCAATCCCGCAAACAGGCGGCTATTTTATTGGCATCACACAACATGTCAGAAGTTGAACGCATTTGTGACAATGTACTTATGATGAAACAAGGAAAGATTGTTGACCAAGGAACCCCTTCTGAACTTCTGCATCGATATAGTCGAACCAATTTAGAAGAAGTGTTTTTGGATATTGCCCGCGACCGAGTTAGTCCTAGCATCCAAGATAGCGACCCAACAAGAGACAACCTAGAGCTGGGAGATCTTTGAAAATGACAAGAACTCCTTTCGAAACATCACATCCTTCATCACGGGATACTTCACAGCACACCTTGATCAGAAGTTCTTCAAGTTTAATGCGCATACATGCCGTTTTACTTCGGCATCTCTACCTCATGAAAGCTTCTTGGCCGCGTGTCCTAGAAATGATGTACTGGCCTTCAATACAAATGGTTCTTTGGGGGTTTATTACCCAGTTCCTCATGACCAACAGTAGCTACATCGCACAAGCTACCGGGGTTTTGATTTCAGCCGTTCTACTCTGGGATATTCTTTTTCGTGGCCAACTTGGTTTTAGCCTGTCTTTTCTTGAAGAACTCTGGTCGCGCAATCTGGGTAATTTAGCTGTTAGCCCTTTGCGACCCGTGGAATTTCTGATCAGCCTTATGATGATGAGTTTGATAAGAACAATACTTGGAATTGTTCCTGCGACCTTCCTTGCCATTCTCTTTTACAAAATTTCAATTTACGACCTCGGATTACCGCTAATCCTTTTCTTTTCGAACCTGTTAATAATGGGTTGGTCTATCGGCCTGTTGGTTTGTGCGTTGATTTTACGCGTTGGCCTTGGCGCAGAATCAATGGCTTGGTTTACAATCTTCTTGATCGCCCCTATTTCTGCAATCTACTATCCTGTGGATATTCTCCCCGACTGGCTACAAACGTTAGCTTGGTGCCTGCCCACGGCACCCGTTTTTGAAGGCATGAGAGCCATTCTTTTAGGAGAGGGCTTTCAACTTAACCTCTATTTACATTCGCTCGGATTGAACCTGCTCTATTTTGCGATAGGTATGGGCATTTTTCTCTGGTCTTATCATGTGGCGAGAAAGCGCGGTCTTCTATTGCAAATCGGGGAATAGAGCAGGTTCTTTTGCACTGTTTATAAGTCTTTGAATTATTCAGCAGGACCGCTGACACCAGCCTCCGCAAAAGTCGCCATCCCGTTGTGACACGCACAAGCAGCTTTCAATATCTGGATCGCTAATACAGCACCGGACCCTTCACCCAAACGCATATTGAAATTCATCAGAGGTTCTTTACCAATGTTTCCCATCAAAGCGACGTGCCCCGGCTCTACGGATTGATGACCCACAACACAGTGATCAAGCAAACGATCATCAATGGCATAGAGAACGGCCGCTGCAGCGGTACAGGTAAAGCCATCGAGGATCACAGGTGTTCTAGCCAAACGAGCAGCGATTACAGCTCCTAGGATAGCGGCAAGTTCAAGACCTCCAACACAACGTAAGATCTGGAGAGGATCATTTTCAAAGATCGGTTTATGCAGAGCAATCGCCTGGTTAATAAGCTCGGTTTTAAGTGTCATAGTGGCGTCATCAACACCCGTGCCACGTCCAACCCAATCAGCGGCATCTCCACCGTATAAGGCCGTACATATCGCCGCGGCAGACGTCGTATTACCAATACCCATTTCGCCGAGAGCAAGGACTTCTATACCTTCTTCAACAGCCATCATCCCATAGGCTACCGCTCGAACAAAGTCTTCTTCAGACATTGCTGGCTCTTCGCTAAAATCTGCTGTCGGCTCATCAAGAGAAAGTTCATAAACCCGAAGATCCGAATCAGCCATACTACAAAGCTGGTTTACCGCCGCGCCACCATGAATGAAGTTTGCCACCATTTGCTTGGTGACTTCCGTTGGATAAGCAGAGACACCTTTTGCGGCAATCCCGTGGTTGCCTGCAAATACAGCCGTAAAAGGGCGTTCAACTTCGGGTTTCGCTTTACCCTGCCAAGATGCCAACCAAATGGCCAGCTCTTCCAATCTACCAAGCGCTCCAAGTGGTTTAGTCAACTGGCTTTGACGATCTTCGGCAGCTTTTGCAGCCTCCCGGTCCGGCCCCGGAAGCTCCTTTAACAGAACACGAATTTCATCAAGTGTTGAAATAGAAGCAACGTCGGCCATCATTATTCTCCCTTACCCCTGATTTAACACAGGAAGTCATTACCTTTTGATCATCAAAGCTCTTTACAGAACCGTCATTCAACGGCAATGGTTGCTTTGAATTTTGAAATCTCAGGGCAAAGCCATAACATAGCAAAAACGCTTTGTCTTTACTCCAGAACCACACTAATTGTCGCATTTGCCCTTGAAAGACGTTCATGACTACTTCCACTTCAGAAAAGCCTTCTCTCTTTAGCCAGATTGAACAAGATATCAGGATTTCATTTGCTTTTCTGACACGCCTGCCTGTGCCCTACCCAACAGACAAAGAAGGCAAAGCAACAAGTAGAAGCCTTGCAGAAGCGGCATGGGCTTTTCCTTTTGTTGGTCTAATCGTTGGGGTCGCGAGCTCCCTGATTTTGATTCTTGCCGATTATCTACACTTACCAGTCTATGTAAGTGCCTTGCTCGCCATCACAACGACGATCTTGATTACAGGTGCTTTACACGAAGATGGCTTAGCAGATGTTGCCGATGGTTTTGGTGGGAGTCACGACCGAGGTCGTAAACTCGAAATCATGAAAGACAGCACCGTAGGAAGTTATGGCGCCCTCGCCCTTTGCATTTCTGTTGTTTTGCGAACTGCTTTAGTTGGGAGCCTTCTTGATTGGGGTTCCCAGGGCCAAATGATCGGGGATCAACCTGAAGGGTGGCCCCTTTATCTCAACGGAACGATCGCAGTGATAATTGCAGCGCACATCATTGGGCGTGGCTATGCGCCTCTTATCATGAGCCACCTTCCCCTCGCCCGCTCAGAGGGGTTGGCCGTAGTGGCAAAAAAGCCCAAGTTACGTAGTAGCTATGGCGGTTTCCTGATCACTTTAATTTTCGTTTTCAGCCTTCTTCCTATCCTAACAGCAGCCCTTATTCTTGCATCATCCCTCCTCATTGTCGCCCTTCTATCATGGTTGAGCATGAAACAGATTGGGGGATATACCGGAGATGTATTAGGAACAGGGGTTCAGCTTTGCGAAATTACCGTTTACCTTGCAGCCTTGAGCTACATCACCTAGGAGAAACATTATGACACAAACCAGATGGTGGTGGATCAGACATGCCCCCGTTACCGAAAACAACGGCACGATTTATGGCAATCAGGATTTAAACTGTGATTGTAGTAATCATGACGCGTTCAAAGCCCTCGCATCTGTTGTTCCCCAAGATGCCGTCTGGGTTACAAGTAACCTGAAGCGAACCAAGCAGACCGCACAAGCAGTTCAAAATCAGATGGCAACATCCGACTTCCCCTCCTTTATCGAAGTGCCAGAACTTCAAGAACAGTCCTTTGGCAACTGGCAGGGAATGACCCACAAGGAGCTCGGAGAAATACGCGGCGATGCCTGGCACCGTTTCTGGCTTGCCCCTGCAGCCGAAGCTCCTCCTGGTGGTGAGAGCTTCGAAGCCTTGATGGAGAGAACCTCAAAAGTAATTGATGCGCTCAACCATACGCATAAAGGACGAAATATTATCGCCGTAACACATGGCGGTACAATCCGAGCCGCAGTAGCCAAAGCACTAAACCTGACATCTGAAAAAGCATTGGCTCTAACTATCGGAAACCTATCTTTAACAAAACTCGACCATTACGGTTCAGAAGACGATCCAAATAGCGCGCATTCTTCTTGGGGTGTAGAGTACCTCAACGCTGAACCGCTCAAATATCACCCAACAAAAAAGGCTCCTCTGTAGGAGCCTTTTTCAGTGAAACATCAATGTATTATCATGTGCTCCTTACATGACTTGAGTAATCACATAAAAGATCGAAGCCGATAACAACGCTGAAGCGGGGACAGTAATAACCCAGGCCGCGATAATCGTCGTAAAATGAGATCGACGGACCAACTTTCGACGTCCGACGTCTTCGCGGTTCGAAGCCGATCCTTGGTGTTTATTTTCCGGGTGGTTTTGATGCTGGTTTATGTATTGGCGACGACGTTTACTGTTTTTGGTATAATATTCACGGAAGAAACCAACCCCAAAAACAGCACCAACCGCAATATGTGTCGAGCTAACAGGAAGCCCAAGAGCTGACGCCATTATCACAGTGATCGCAGCAGAAAGAGCCACACAATAAGCGCGCATTGGGTTCATCTTGGTAATTTGTTCTCCGACCATCCGGATCAGTTTTGGACCATAGAGGAACAAGCCCAGGCTGATACCACCAGCTCCAATAACCATCACCCAGATTGGGATTGTCACCTTGGAAGCGATATCACCGGATTGTGCAGCGTGCATCACAGCAGCAAGCGGACCAACTGCATTAGCAACATCGTTAGCACCATGGGCAAAAGACAACAATGCAGCAGAGAAAATAAGTGGTAACTGGAAAAGTTTACGAAGCGACTGATTGCGATTTTCCAGACCTTCGGATTGTTTGCGAATAACCGGCTTTAAAATAGCATACGATGCGACGAACACGGCTGCGCCGATCATGGACACTGTCGCAAAGTCAGGTTTCCATATTTTCTTGAAACCTTTCATCATAAGATAACAAGAAAAAGCTGTGGCCATGATCGCCAACAACATTGGTACCCAGCGTCGAGCGGCTGCGATTTTATCATCGCGATAGATAATGTTGCTTTTAATAAAGGCCAAGAAAATAGCGGCAATAATACCACCAAGCACTGGAGAAATAACCCAACTGGCCGCAATCTTACTCATGGTAAACCAATTAACGGCGCTAAAGCCGACCGCCACAATACCCGAGCCCATCACCCCGCCGACTACGGCGTGTGTCGTTGATACAGGTGCTCCGATATAAGTCGCCAGATTGACCCATAATGCAGACGAAAGCAGCGCCGCCATCATAAGCCAAATAAAGGTCTGACTATCAGGAACCAATGACGGATCAATAATCCCTTTTGAAATGGTTGAGACAACATCGCCACCAGCAAGAAGAGCCCCCGCACTTTCAAAGATCGCAGCTATGAACAATGCCCCGGTCATGGTCAAGGCGCGAGATCCAACCGCAGGGCCCACATTATTGGCAACATCGTTGGCGCCAATGTTAAGCGCCATGTAACCACCAAGTGTGGCAGCGACGACGATATAAACCGCATTTGGTTGTGCGCCAATTAGGATCGATGCAAATCCACCTGCCACTGCGAGAAATAGGATCGCAAGGCCAGGGGCGAACAATTGTTGGGAAATAGACCGTGTGGCCTCTTCCAACGTTACGATCTTACTTAGATCTTTATCTAACGATGGTTTCGCTAACTTTGTGCCTTCCGAAGAAGACTTGTTAGCATTTCCTGATTGGTCAGACGTCATCATTTTTCAAACCTTCACACACCGGAATTGAGAAACCGGGATCGGAGTAATTTTAATTTGTGATAGTTTCGTTGCAGTAAAATGACAAATTATCGTTTCATGACTCTATTGTTACAGCTATGTGACAGCGAGGACCTGTACTTCGCTAAATATATAATTTCACCGTGTTTGAGAACATAATTTGCACATTATTAAGTATAATAATTGCTGCCTATAACCAAAATACAATCCTTCAACAATTGATGTTCCACCCATGATAACACGCCGCAATTTTTTGAGATGGTTATTGGGCGGCGGCGGCTTGATTGCTGGCACCATGTCCTATGCTTTTGCCCTGGAACCGGGCTTTCGTATGACGACGTGTCTGCATAAAATTAAACCAGCATCATGGCCGTCGAACAGTCCACTACGTATTGTTGCACTGGCTGACCCACATATCGGTGAGCCCTATATGTCAATGGATCGGTTAGAGCGTATTGTAGAGAAAACTAATGCCTTAACCCCAGATCTTATTGTTCTTCTTGGTGATTATGTTGCAGGGCATCGTTTTATATCAAAATCTGTATCTGTTCGAGATGCTGCAAAAGTATTTGCCAGACTAAAATTTCCGCTCGGTACCTATGCCATATTGGGAAATCATGACTGGTGGGATGACCCAAAGGCGCAAAGACTGCGACATGGTCCTGTCGAAGCTCAACGAGATCTTGAAGCCGAAGGCATTCCTGTTCTCGAAAATGACGCCCTGAAGTTACATCACAAAGGCAATGCCTTCTGGCTGCTTGGTCTGGGGGATCAATATGCTTTTCCTGATAGATACCGAGGATATACGGGCTTGGATAATCTTCCCGGTTTAATGAACCGCATTACGGATGATGATCCCGCGATACTATTGGCACACGAGCCAGATATATTCCCGGAAGTCAGTTCTCGCATTTCTCTGACAATGAGTGGTCATACTCACGGTGGGCAGATACGCTTGTTTGGCTATTCCCCGGTCGTTCCATCAAAGTTCGGAAATCGTTATGCACATGGGCATATTGTCGAAAATGATTGTAATCTCGTTGTTTCCGATGGACTCGGTTGTTCCATCCTGCCTGTCCGGCTGGGCATGCCTCCGGAAATAACAATTGTTGACCTCGGTTGAAACAACATTTGAGAGTGTTTTAGAAAATTTACTTAAAACAGAAGAGGCTAAATTAAAGTTTATGTCACAAATTGTCTCTGCCTATTCCTGTAGTTTCCTGCAATACTGCTTTACAAAATTAACCATACTGTTTTGATACAACAGCTACCGACCTAGGAGAACGAAATGATCAAGGGGCTCTCACAGGCTTTACCTCTAGCCAACATTATGAGATTCGCATTCATCATCAGTCTATTCAGTCCGCTTATCCTTCTAACGCCAGCCCAAGCAGCTAGCGATGCCGAAGAACTCGTTGGTGAATCGCGTTACACTCTCGAAAAAATGTTGGGTAACCCTGATTACGCGAAACTCAAAGAATTCACAGAGCAAGCCAAAGGTGTGTTGGTTATTCCTCAATTGGTAAAAGGAGGATTTATCGTAGGTGGTGAAGGTGGATCAGGTGTCTTACTTGTAAAAGGTGCTGATGGTACTTGGAGTAACCCCTCATTTTATACTCTCGCAGCAGGCAGTATAGGGCTACAAATTGGCGGAGAAGTATCCGAAGTTGTCTTCACCCTCATGAACCAGGGTGCAGTCGATGCTATGCTCGACAGTGAGATAAAATTTGGGGCCGATTTATCTATCGCTGTTGGTCCTTTTGGTGCTGGCGTAGAAGCCTCTACCACAGTTAATCTTGATGCAGATGTTTATGCCTTTTCCAGCTCGGTTGGTTTGTTTGGGGGTGGCGCATTAGAAGGCGCAAAACTTTTCACCCGTGAGAGTTATAATTCTAGTTATTATGGCGCAGGTGCCACACCTCGCGCGATTACTATTGAGCGGGTTTATTCAAATCCACATTCAGATAAACTTAGAGCAGCTCTACCTTAGCTTCAAAACCTTGAATATACTTCACTAAACCAGCCAAGTATTTTGGCTGGTTTTTTTATATCGCAAACCTCAATAAAACGGCCCCAGAAATCAAGCCAATGCCGATAATACCAGCAATGAGCACGACCAAATTTCCACGCTCCAATTCTCTGCGCCAGTTTGTTTCACTCGGAGAGTTGGGATCAAGCTTTAGAGCGCCCCCAAGAGCAGCGTCTGCCATATGTTTGCCACGCCAACATCTGCTTATCGACTGCCAAAGAGACGTGCCCGGCACAAAGAGTGAGGCGCAAATAAAAGTAAGGGCGGCGATTGCATCTGGTAAAACAAGTAAGACCTGATCAATTCCTATATAGACTTTGCTAAAACCCTTTTCTTGGGGAGCCTGAAGCTGTCTTTGCCTATAAAATTTTGCTCCCTGATGAACGGCTTGTTGCACAAACAAACCTGGTAAACCCAACAGTCCATACCAAAGCGAGGGCGCAACAAAACCTGCAACAAAACCCCTGGCCATTCCACCAACAGAAGCCGCAGCCATTTGGCTTTCATTTAATCGGTTGAGATCTGTTAAACGAAACAAGGTTGAAACCAGGGGGTAAAGTTCTCCTCTGGCTGTTACCAAACTTTTCAAAGCCAGGGCCTTACGTACTCGTCTCAAGCGAACCTGATGAGCACGATAATCAATGCAAAAAGCGATAACGACGACTTCAATCAGCCAGAGAAATGGGGCGTTACGGGTGATAAACGAAACACCATATCCAACTGCGCCAAATATTATCGCGAGTAAAATTACAGATATTGAACCGTTAAAGGCGCTGACTGCTGTAGATTTTGAAGAACGGTTTAAGGCACCATCAAATTTTTTGATAAAAATAGCCATTAATAACCGAGGTCTTGGTAACCACCGCTCGATAGCAGCAGAACCTCCGTAAAGAGCTTCTACCCCAAGGGCAAACAATAAGAGAAACAGCGGTTCAGCGGAACCATATACACCTGGCAAGTGGAAACCTATCTACCATATAAATCAAATCCCAATGTATCATTCACTTATTCTACTCTTATGGGAAGACCTGAGATAAAATAGAACTATTATTGATGGGATGCATATGCATAAAGGACATCTCGCACTCTAGACCAATTAAGGAAATGTCATGTCTGGTTTGTTTATAAATTCATCGTCTAGCCATTGGAAACTACGAAAACAAAGGTGTCACAGTTTGACTTACCAATTTTCTCGAGAAAGAAGCAGTGTACGTAAGCAAAGCCGGTTATCCATTGGCCTCACTTCCTCGTCTCTGGCTTCAATGTAAGTCGTCTTTGAATCATAAAGCACGAGATCCAATACACAGGATTTCGTTGAGTATTGCCAGATTTCAGCAGGGCTTTCGCTCCGGATAAGAGTTGGCTCACCAAGCATCTCTATTAACTGCTGCGCATCAATTCCTAATAGCTTCTCAGGATCGTCATCAATTTCGGGCTGAAGAGGTGCGATCTCATAATTGAGAGCCGTAAGCTCTTCCTCTTTGCTCTCGGCAGATACCTCAGAGCTACCCGTTTTCTCATGATCTAGTTGCTTAGCAGGAATTTCTTCTGCGCCTGTCGCCGACTGGGTAACAGGTTGGGCTTTACGCGCGGCACTCCCGCAAGCGCTCAAGCCAACGGCAAACATCACGACAATGAGGAATTTTAGATACTGAGACATGTTGAAAACTAAATCATGCCGCGATGCGACGGGCTCGTTCGAAACGGTGCAACATAAATGCTGTCGCCCAGATAGGCATAACAATATTCAATATCGGAACCGTCAAAAGAAAGGCGAGAAGAAATCCAGAAATCATCACACGGCCACGGTTTTTCTTGCGAATTACCTTTGCTTCCGCAAGAGGATACCGGCGTTGCGCGACCATTTCAAAATACTCACGTCCGAGTAAATAACCATTGATCAGATAGAACAAAAACAAGTTAACGACAGGAATAAAATAAAGCGGCAGAGCGATAATATTCACAAGTAACGTGACGCCAACAAAGGAAATCGAGCCCAAAATAGTCTCGGCCATAGGAGGTTCACGACCAGGTTCCAATTCAGGATAATGTTTTGCCTCAACGGCTCTGGCAATATCTTCCAAGAACAGCGGTATAATAATCAGCATCACGGATGGGAAAAGCATAAAGCTTAAAAATACGACCCCAAACCAAGACAGGGTTTCGGCGACCGTAACCAGTGCTGAAACAAACCAGTTGTCTGATTCTGCCCATCCAACGATGAGCGCATCCAAAAAGCTAACGCCATATCCAGCCAGGCTCCATAAAAGGACAAATATCACCAGTGAAGCACCAGCTGAAATAAAGAAAACTTTGCGGAAAGCCGGATCGCCAGTTTGGCCAAAGGCTTTTGAAAGATCACTGAACATTGAATTATTTTCCGTTGCTTTTACACTTCTGGGCACTGAGATGAGAGACAACAGATCTGAACACTGCCATCGCCCCCTGAATTATCTTAATTCATTAAGGGGGAAACACGTCTTTTTCAAGGCTTGATCCCTTGAGAGACAATTAAATATTATTCAACCAATCCTTATTCTTTAAATTACCTTGAATTGATGTGGGCGTTTATGCCGCAAGCGATCTCCTAATTGTTAGGGGATTGGGTTATTGTTTTCCGCGTGACATAACGTTAAAAATATATCTTTAAAATATCATTCGCTTTTAAATACTTTACCTCTTAATGGATCCTCTCATGCCGAAAAGCTTTATTGCACGTTCTGCCTTTATCCTTTGCCTAGCTTTGATCGTCGCAGCTGCTGCGTTCATAGGGATGAAAGTTTTTGATCAATCCCCCTCAAATAAACAAGCACGGGCGCTTATCGGCGGTCCGTTCAATTTAGTCGACCATAATGGGAAAAATGTAAGTGAGAAGGATTTCCAAGGGAAATACATGCTAATTTATTTTGGCTATACTTATTGCCCGGACGTTTGCCCAACATCCCTCACACTTTTATCCGAGGCCATGGATATCGTTGAAGCTAAAGACCCCGCACTCGCCAAACTGATCACGCCAGTATTTATTACTGTTGATCCTGAGCGTGATACGGTTTCTGCTATTAAAGATTATGTAGAGAACTTTTACCCCACCATGGTTGGTCTTACAGGGACAACTGAACAAGTATCTGCGGCGGCAAAAGTGTTTCGAGTTTTCTTTCAAAGGGCTGAAGTCGAAGACTCAAATGACTACCTTATGGATCATTCATCAATTACTTACCTAATCGGTCCTGATGGCCTTTATTCAAAGCATTACGGTCATGGAACAGGACCTGACGTGATGGCAGCGTCAATGTTGGAAATACTCTCTCAATAAGCTTTAGAAAATAATGGTCTCTTGTCGGGGCGAAGTTGCCCCGATAACCTCTCTGTTATGACCTCACGGCAGCAATCACATATACTGGACATAAAAGGGCGTGAAGTTGGCGTCATCGTTCAACTGCACCCAACGTCCCGCAAACTGTCTTTGAGATTAGTGCCGGGAGAAGATACGGTTAAGGTCGTATCCCCCACCAACTGTCCTCTTTCTGAAATATTGGATTTTGTTGCTCGGCAAGAAAACTGGATTGCAGATCGGCTTGATCAGCAACCCACTAAGAAAATTTATCAGGATGGAGATAACATCCCGATTTTGGGGAGAGCCCATAAAATTATTAGGATTGATCCTGTAAACAGTAATAACAGGACAAAAGGGTCAGCTTGGTTAGAATCAGAACAGCTTTTCATTAAGTCACACCCCGAACATTTACCGCGTAGGGTGAAGGATTTTTTAAAAAAAGAAGTCCGCTTTGAAATCAACCTCCGGGCTCAGGAAAAAGCAGCCTCAATAAACAAAAAGATAACGGCTATTCGCATAAAAGACACCTCAAGTCGTTGGGGCAGTTGTTCGACACAAGGTAACCTTAATTTTTCCTGGCGGTTAATTTTTGCCCCCGAACAAGTCCTTGATTATGTCGTCGCCCACGAAGTCGCCCACCTTGAACATATGAACCACAGCGCAGCCTTTTGGGCTCTTGTGGATGAGCTAACAAACGCAAGAAACTGTTCACAAAAATGGCTTAAATTAAACGGAAATCAGCTGTTAGCATATAGCTAACTCTATTATGAAAGCTAAGGCCTCCAAATTCAAAAGTGCCTATATTTAACATTATTTCTCATCTCAAATACATGATCACAAGTTGGGAGCATATGATAACAAATTGGGCTGATTTTATTATCGCTCGGAATATACTTCTAGTTCCATAATACGGAAGTTACCGCCGTGATTACCCAAGACAAATCCATCAAAATCTCCTTTTAATTTATTGTCGTTGGCAACGAACAGAATATCATCATCTAGAACCACTTCTATTAAACCTTCGCTATCTCGCCTCAACTCGACGTTATGAATATCACCCGTCAGTTCTTGAGATAAATCCATAGAACCAATGACAGACTGGCCATCAAGGGAGGTGCGGAGGAGTTCGATAGAGCTATTAGACCCCGTATTAAATGCCACTCTATAGCCGTTAATTCTTGAAGCTCCTTGATAGACACCAAATATCAAACGCCCGTTTTCAACTAATCCGTTCACATTCATGCGCGCAGAAAAGCTGTTTGATATAGCAGTGACATTATAAATTTCAGCATAACCAGTGTATTGATCTTGCTTCTCTTCCTGTTTCCCAGCTTTTGCAAAAATGTCCGAGAAAATGCCGACAATCTGTTCAGCATCACTTTTTTTCTGGCTTGATGCGGTTGTCCTTGGAACAGGGACCGACGTGTAAAGATAATCACGGTTCCCTACGCTGAAATTCCCTGATTCAACAACCCATCGCGGATTAAGGTTGTAGTCGCCATCACGAAAACTATCAAACAAGACACGGGTCAGCCATGGGCGGTCATAATCAGCTAAAATTGCAGCTATTCTTTGTTTATATTGGACCCCAGAAAGTGATGCGTTTTGACCGTCATTATCTAACTCACGCAGTTGTGTAAGGAGGATGTCTTCGCGCTCACTCCCCATCGTTTCATCAGTTGCTGGTAGTGAAAAATTTCTGGATCGCAAGTCTTCCAATATTACTCGACTTACCAGGCCATTAACTTCCATACCAAAATCGGTTTGGTACGACCTAATCGCCCGGAGAGTTCTCTCTCCTGGCAACCCGTCTATTGGTCCGGGATCATAGCCAACATCGCGAAGCCGCCTTTGTAACTCTCGCTTTTCATTCCGGGTTAAGTCGGTCAGAGCACTTGTCTGTATGGGTGTTGAATCTGACGCCGGCGCAGGATCAGACCAAAGGACCACCGGATCTGAAGTTTCAGTTTCAGCCTGCTCTTGCTCTTCGACACTTTGTGTCTGCAATGGTTGCCATTCACTTGCGAGCTCTTGGGCGCGTGAAATTTGCTGCGCAGACATAAATTTTGTTAAATTGTCTCGGGCTCTTCTTGCTTCTCTATCCCCTTGGGACGCAGCAAGGTTAAACCACTTATGAGCCTCCACATAATCTTGAGGCGTGCCATAGCCCTTGGAATATACATATCCCAGCATGAACTGTGCATCTCTATCGCCCCCCTGAGCGATCGTCGTAAAATCTCGATACGCGCTGGCATAGTCGCGGTTTTCAAACGCTTCCATCGCCTCATCGAAACTTGCTGAATAGGCAAGAGACCCTAGAACCATACTGCAACTGATAATACCAGCACACATAAGCCGCTGCATTAACTTCATATTTTGACCTTCCCGACTAGGCAACCATACTCTGGCTGCACTCTACCCCCACACCAGTATAAACATCGGAATTTGTCGAAAATATGCAGCAGCTTCTAATAATTAGAAATCAAAGGATCAACCAAAAGCAAAGCTCTCTACTGAAGGAACCCACATATAGCCTGAAGGACTAGGAATATAACACTCTCTCAAGCCATGAGGCTTATCTTGTGCGGGCGAAAATATCTCATAATTTAAATCATCAGCGCGTTTACTGGCGCTATCTGGATCAAGCCCGTAAAGTCTCAACTCGATTCCCGCCCCACGAATTGCGCCGTCACTGAGTACTCCTGAGAGTGGGTGGTCGCCATAGGTATGGTCTGCATGTACCATAAAAACCTGATGCTGATATCGAACGACAGCGAAGTCCTTATCAGCACGCAGCACTTCCATGGATAATACTTCGGTTAAGAATTCAAGTTCCTTCTCGACAGAGATCACAAGAATGTTAATATCCAGCCCCTTTAAAGACCTCCCGAAATCAGGAGCAGCCATATTTTCAACGTCACTGACCATATAATCAAAATCCTATTATTGAAGGCAAGATCACCCAACAGAATACAATTTTAGGGAAAAGGGTATCACTGATTACTTGAATTTTCCTGTGCCCTGGTTGGAAGGAAGATAATCAAAGTCATTTTTGTCACGTTTTTCTTTTTTATCGTTTGAAGCGTCACCCGAACCAGAGCCTAGCCGCCCAAAAAGACTTTCAAGAAAACCAGAAGCCTCTTCAACAACATCCTCAATCACTGAAGGCGATTGTTGTGGGAGCTCAACAATTGGCTTCCCCTGTTCGAGTTCACGGACCAGATTACCCCACATTTTTGCCGGCATAGAACCACCAGTAACCCCTTTCATTGGAGAGTTATTGTCGTTTCCAAACCAAACACCAGCTACAGTATAGGGTGTGTACCCAATAAAAAGTGCGTCACGAGAATCTTGTGTCGTTCCCGTCTTACCTGCCGCAGCTCGCCCGGTTTGTGCAGCCTTGCCCGTTCCCCAGGCCACTGTTGCGCTCATCATATCATTGATCATGGCCACATCGCGTTTTTTGACAACGCGCCCCAATCCACTCCCTTTACGAATGTAGAGCTTATTCCCCTTGCGATCTTGTATTTCCTTGATCCCAAACGGTCCAACAGCATTCCCACCATTGGCAAATACTGCATATGACCCGGTAAGCTCTAACAAGGTCACTTCCGAAGCACCAAGAGCAATGGATGGCGAGGGATCAAGGTCTGAGCGAATACCCAATCTTTGCGCAACCTCGACGACCCTCCGCCTACCTACTTTTTCAGTGACCTGTACTGCAACTGAATTCATAGAGCGTGCAAAAGCGTCTCGGAGGGTTACGTCCCCATAATATTTGCCGTTGTAATTACCCGGCTTCCACTTACCAACTTTAATGGGTTTATCCGTAAAACGGCTATCAGGTCGCATTCCACTCTCGACACCAGCCAGAAACACGAACGGTTTAAATGCGGAACCTGGTTGGCGTAAAGCCTGGGTAACGCGATTAAATTGACTTGTTCGATAATCCCTTCCCCCAACCATAGCAGTAACAGCGCCATAATTTGACATTACAACCACGGCACCCTGGCTCACTTTGCGTTTTGAAGAATTGTCTTTCAAAGCCTTCAGCAGAGCTTTCTCTGCAAGGCGTTGATGACGAGTATTAAGGGTTGTGTGAACGACGATATCGCCTCTGTAGCCCCCGATATATTCATCAACTTGTCGTAATACCCAATCGGTATAGAAACGACCCTGTCCGTTCTTGTTTCGTTTAAGAGATGGCTTGTTCTTTTTAGCTTTTGCCGCTTCTTCTGCAGAGATAAACCGTGCGGCCACCATTGCATCAAGAACAATGTTAGTGCGTGTTTCAGCTTTTGTGGCACTACTTGTTGGATTATAGCGAGAGGGCGCTTTTAAGAGCCCTGCAATAAGTGCGGATTCATACAAACCTAGCTTACGGGCCGAAAGCCCAAAATATATCTGAGCAGCGGCATCCACCCCATAGGTCCCGGCACCGAAATAGACCCTGTTCATATAAATTGTAAGGATTTGATCTTTCGTAAATTTCTGCTCGAGCCAAATCGCCAGAAGGGCTTCTTGAATTTTACGTTTCAGGCTTCTCTCTGAACTCAGGAATAAATTTTTTGCCAATTGCTGGGTAATGGTTGATCCGCCATGGGCCATACGTCCTGCCTTGATGTTAACCACCATCGCCCGTGCTATACCAAGGACATCAATACCAAAGTGGTCATAAAACCGTCTGTCTTCAATCGCAATAATCGCTTGTGGCAAATACCGAGACATCTCGTCTACCTCAAGGACATCACCGTAAACATCTCCATAACTGGCGAGCCTAATCCCATCTTCTGACATCAATGTCACTGAAGGTCTGCGAGAAATCTGATCTAGATTCCCCACATCAGGCAAATCCCAAGCATACCAACCGATAACACCACCAAGTAATACAATGCCCCAAATCGCGAGCACTGATGACCAAAGAAACAAGGTCTTCACTATGCCTCTTTTTCGCATCGATTTGCTACGCACAGCCTTCCGGGGCGAAGTTGATTTCCGTTTTTTTGGTGCCGTTTTCTTCGCTCCCGCTTTTTTGGGAGCTCCGCTTCTTCCTGCGCTGGTTATCCTGCGCTTAGGATCAGCTTTCAAGGCTTTAGCTCCACGGGTGGAGGGCTTTTTCTTTGAAGTCTTCTTAGGTGTTTTTTTATCTGTCGCCATAATTCAATTGTTAAACTATTCACTTAAGTCAGGCTATAGGCAGGAGCATGTCAAGAAAGTGACAATCCTCTATTATACAATAAAAAAGGCCGGACTTCATTGTAGTCCGACCTTCTATATTTCTTGGTTCGCTTAAAGGCTATACATCTAGATTCTGAACGTCCAATGCATTGCTCTGAATAAAATCTCTACGCGGCTCAACTACGTCACCCATCAAAGTTGAGAAGATATCATTCGCCTCATCAATGTGGCCTA
Organism: Halopseudomonas aestusnigri; assembly: GCA_036960845.1. Lineage (GTDB taxonomy): Bacteria > Pseudomonadota > Alphaproteobacteria > Kiloniellales > Kiloniellaceae > Kiloniella. The sequence continues at coordinate 58,109 of JBALWN010000001.1, forward strand.
CTTTTACTTGAAGGAGAGTCCGTGCATTTGCATCCAAAGTCGTTTCCCAAAGCTGATCGGGGTTCATTTCGCCCAAGCCTTTATAGCGAGAAACATTGATCCCCTTACGACCAAGTTCAAACACAAGATTGGCAAGTGCATTTGGACCCGTGATCTGTGTTTCTTTATCTTTCACCCGGTAAGTAGAACTTGATGCGTAAAACTCCTGCATTTCTTCCGCCATATTATTCAAGCGACGCGCTTCGCCTGTACGTGCCAGAGTTACATCAATAACCCGACGTTCAGTTAGGCCCCGCAAAGTACGTATTAATGTAAGCACGCCATCTACGGTATTAGCTTCAGCTTGCCAGCCGCGTTGCAATTCAGGAAGGTTATCGTTCATCCGTTGAGCGATTGTATCACCCAGCGTCTGTGCACGGTTGTCATCGAAAAGTAGCTGTTCATTAAGCGCACCAACAATTGCTGCTTGCTCAATAAGTTCCACATTACCAACCTTACGGATCAACGGCTCCATAAGATTGCGCGCGGTAACCGCATGCGTAACGACTTTGATAAGATCTTCACCAGCAACTTGGACCCCTTGTTTGGTTGAAAGGGTCGCTTCTTTCACGCCATTGCCAATCAGGTATTCTTCCATCATGCGGTCATCTTTAAGATAGCGAATGGAATCACCTCGCTTGGCACGGTAAAGTGGGGGTTGCGCAATATAGAGGTATCCACGTTCAATAAGCTCAGGCATCTGACGATAAAAGAAAGTCAACAAGAGGGTACGAATGTGACTACCATCCACATCCGCATCGGTCATGATGATAACTTTGTGGTACCGGATCTTATCGATGTTAAATTCATCCCGTCCAATACTGGTGCCCAATGCTGTAATAAGGGTCCCAATTTCAGTGGAAGATAGCATCTTGTCAAAACGGGCACGCTCTACGTTCAAAATTTTACCACGAAGTGGGAGAATTGCCTGTGTTGCTCGATCACGTCCTTGTTTCGCAGACCCTCCCGCCGAATCACCCTCCACTAGGAAGATTTCAGAACGAGCTGGATCTCTTTCCTGACAATCGGCAAGTTTTCCTGGAAGCGACGAAATATCCAACGCGCCCTTTCGACGAGTCAGGTCACGTGCTTTACGCGCAGCTTCACGTGCGGCAGCAGCTTCGACAACCTTGCCAACAATACGTTTTGCTTCAACAGGATGTTCTTCAAAGAACTGACGGAGACGATCGTTTACAATATTCTCAACAACAGGACGTACTTCTGATGAAACCAATTTGTCCTTTGTTTGACTGGAAAATTTAGGATCGGGAACTTTAACTGAAAGAACACAAGTGAGACCTTCACGCGCATCATCGCCAGTTAAACTAACTTTTTCCTTCTTCATAAGTCCAGAAGACGTAGCGTAGTTATTTACCTGACGCGTTAGAGCCGCTCGGAAGCCCGCAAGGTGTGTACCGCCATCACGTTGTGGGATGTTATTGGTAAAACAAAGAGTGTTTTCATGATAACTGTCAGTCCACTGCATGGCGACTTCAACAGTGACACCATCTTTTTCAGAAATCATATAAACAACGTCATCAAAAAGGGATGTCTTGGTTCTATCCAGATACTGGACATAAGCTCTCAAGCCACCATCATACTTGAATAAAGTTTCTTTTGGCTCTGCATGGCGATCATCACGTAATGTAATCCGCACACCAGAATTCAAGAAAGCAAGTTCCCGAAGACGATGTTCCAGAGTGCTAAAATCAAACTCTGTCATTGTGAAAGTTTCAGTTGATGGCAAAAAGGTTACGTGAGTACCCTTACGACCATTTGCTGGTCCTAATTCAACAAGGCGATCAACAGCATCGCCATGAGAGAAAGCGATATAGTGTTCAATATCATTACGATAAATGTGAAGCTCAAGTTTAGAAGACAAGGCGTTTACAACTGAAACACCAACACCGTGAAGACCGCCTGAGACTTTATAAGAATTTTGATCAAACTTCCCGCCGGCATGAAGTTGAGTCATAATAACTTCAGCGGCTGAAACGCCTTCTTCCCCATGGATATCGACAGGAATGCCACGCCCGTTATCATGAACGGTGACAGAACCGTCACCATTGAGAATGACCCCGACAGTATCACAGTGACCTGCCAAGGCTTCATCGATCGCGTTATCAACAACCTCATATACCATGTGGTGAAGGCCAGAGCCATCATCCGTATCACCGATATACATACCGGGACGTTTCCGCACGGCTTCCAGGCCACGCAGCACCTTGATGGAATCAGCATCGTACACGCCGTCATTGCCACCATTTTTTTGGTCTTGCATATCGCCAGTATCGGTCATATTTACCACTTTCTTCCTAATTTGACGTACACCAGCTTAAAGGCCAGTTGTCGCTGAAAAAACAGCTCCGTCTCTAATCGTTAAATGTTGCGCCTTACTTCCCAAGCTTGAGAACACTTCGGCATCAGTGCCGGTCATCCAAGCTTGGCAGCGCAAATGTATTATCTCTTCAAAAAGGCTCTCTCGACGTGCTTCGTCTAAATGAGCCACTACTTCATCAAGTAATAACAGTGGTGGTGCACCGCGTTCCAACATCACCAAACGTGCATGCGCCAACACTATCGACAGTAATAACGATTTCTGCTCCCCAGTAGAACACAAGGCAGCGGGCATATCTTTTTCCATATGGTGTACCGCAAGGTCACTTTTGTGCGGTCCCCACGATGCTCCGCCAGAAATTGCATCCTTTGAGCGGCTATCTGATAGACATCGTCTCAAGTCTTCTTCGGCAATCAAGGCGGGCTTGTCATCCAACCATGTTTCCACAGCCCCCACCAGAGTTAGTCCCGCGATTGGAAAATCACCAACTGTCTCGGCACAGGCACCAATTAACCTTTCAGTGATCTCTCTACGGGCAACAGCAATAGCAACACCATGGCGCGCCATGCGATCTTCAAGAGTAGATAACCAGGCTTGATCTGCATTTCCTGCCTTTAACAGGCGAGAGCGCTCTCGCAAGGCATGATCGTAAGCACTCGTATTTCCGGCATGTGCGGGATCAAATCCGAGCACCAATCTGTCTAAAAACTTCCGCCGCCCAGAGGCACTGTCCCTGAAGATGCCATCCATTTGGGGGGTAAGCCAAATCGCAGAAAAAACTTCAGCTAAAGCTTGCTGGCTTTTACAATTCTCTCCATCAACCCTTACTAATCGGCGCTCTCTCGTTATCCCGTTCATATTGGCAGGATCACGCCCGGTACCAATGTCGCGAAAGCCGACACTTGTTGATACTTCAGCGGCAACAGCCCAGGCTTCCGGATCATCTGAGGGAGTTCGCCTTGCAATCTCTGGTAACGGCGCACTCCGGAGACCTCTCCCTGGTGTCATAAGCGAAATAGCCTCCAAGAGATTGGTCTTCCCGACACCATTTGCACCAGTCAGCACAACAGGGCGAGCATCAACCACTATTTCAGCGCGCTCATAACTGCGAAATTGAGTTAACACGACCCTTCGCAGCCACAAGCTATCTGACAAATCATCGTCAGTCACAAATGACATTCCATTCTGGGCGGCAGCCAGCATAAGATTGCGTTATCCAGATTCGGATTAAACCCGCATCGGCATCAACACATAGAGTGCTGAAGCATCTGCAGAATCACGCACAATCGTTGGTGAGGCAGCATCGGCCATTAAGAACTCAGCAGATTCACCTTCAATCTGTTGGGCAATATCAAGCAGGTAACGCGAATTGAAACCAATATCCAAAGACTCACCTTCATAATTGACTTCAAGCACTTCAACAGCACTGCCGTTTTCTGCAGATGTTGCAGAAAGTGTTAAAGAGGATCCCTCGAGCGTAATTTTTACAGCACGACTTTTCTCTGTGGAAATTGTCGATACTCGATCGACTGCTGCAGAAAAGGTTTTGCAATCAAGAACAAGACTTTTGTCGTTACCACTTGGAATTACGCGCTGATAATCAGGGAAAGTCCCGTCTATAAGTTTAGAGCTAAGAACTGTTGAATCAAACCGGAACATAATTTTGGTTTCTGAAAGAGAAACCTCTATAGGGTCATTGGTTTCATCAATCAATTTACGTAGTTCATTAACCGTCTTCCGAGGAACAATAACACCCGGCAGCTCTTCAGCGCCTTGTGGAAGTGGCATTTCAAAACGTGCGAGACGGTGTCCATCAGTGGCGACAGCACGAAGAACCGGAATACCGTCAGCCTCGGTTGCATGAAGATAAATACCGTTCAGATAGTAACGTGTTTCTTCTGTTGATATCGCAAAACGAGTACGGTCGATAAGATTTTTAAGTTCTGAAATTTGGATTCCAAAAACTTGAGGCAAATCAACGACGCCAGCTGCGGGAAAATCTTCGCGCGGCAATGTCTGAAGAGTAAAGGTTGACCGACCAGCTTTCAGCGTCATCTGGGCGGTTTCAGAATTGGCTGTCAATTCAACTTCAGAACCATCTGGGAGCTTACGAACAATGTCGTAAAACGTATGGGCTGGCGCAGTTGTCACACCGGCATCTACAACAGTAGCGTCGACCTGATCCACAATGGTCAGATCCATGTCTGTCGCAGTCAGTGATAACTTTCCATCCTTGGCTTCCATAAGAACATTGGAAAGGATTGGAATAGTATTTCGACGTTCAACCACGCTTTGAACATGCGCCAGGGATTTCAACAATTCAGAGCGTTCGATTGTGAGCTTCATGATGCTATGACTCAGTCCGTATCTTTCATCAATACCAAGTAAACCTCCTCCTTTGGCGGAACCAAAGAACGAGGTCACGATTATCCCGTGCCTCATGCAGTATTGAGCCTAGGACTCTCTGCTGGGACTCGGGCGGAAAGTATAGCGGGTTCATTCGCAGAAGGAAAACAATTATAATATCTTATAGCCAACAGCACTGAGAAAATGAAATCTCAGAATCGCTTCAATAAGATACATAAAATCTTTGGATAAAAGAGAGCTATTAAATAAAAACGACGAGAGGAAAGTTAGGTTAGCACCCTAATTTTCCAACATTCGGCTCAACAATTCAATATCTTCAGAAAACTCTATATCGCCAGACTTAAGCTCATCGACCTTTTTAACAGCATGCATAACTGTTGTATGGTCACGGCCGCCGAATTTACGGCCAATTTCAGGTAAAGAGCGAGAGGTTAAATGCTTTGATAAGTACATCGCAATTTGGCGCGGCCTCGCCACAGCGCGAGCGCGCCGGGAAGAGTGCATATCCGATACTCGGATATTAAAATGCTCCGCAACTTTCTTTTGAATTTCTTCAATTGTAACCCGGCGGTCATTCGACCTTAGAAGATCGTGAAGAACTTCTTGCGTTGTCTCGAGGGAAATTGATCGTCCCACCAAGGTCGCATGAGCAACAATCCGGTTAAGCGCACCTTCAAGCTCTCTGATATTAGAAGTAATTTTATGCGCCAAAAACTCGATGACCTTTTGAGGAATCACAACATCAAGCTGTTCAGCTTTTGATTCCAAAATCCCCAAACGCAATTCATATGTGGTCGGGTGAATATCAGCGACAAGCCCCCAACCCAATCGGGACTTCATTCGCTCCTCAACACCCTCTAGATCAGAAGGGCTCTTATCTGCAGATATAACCACCTGCCTGTTTTGATCGACCAAAGCGTTAAAGGTGTGAAAGAATTCTTCTTGTGTCGCTTCGCGTCCGCCAATGAACTGAACATCATCAATCATCAACACATCTACAGAACGAAACTGCTCCTTAAAGGACATAGTATCCTTTGTACGGAGAGCGCGAACAAATTGGTACATGAACTTCTCAGCCGAGAGATAAATAACTTTTTTCTCTGGATGAGCGGTGCGAATTTGATGGGCAATGGCGTGCATCAAATGTGTCTTACCAAGCCCAACACCCCCATACAAAAACAGAGGGTTAAACGGAACAGCATCCGCATCTGCCACTCTTCGGGCTGCAGCGTAAGCTAATTCGTTTGGTTTTCCGACGACAAAATTATCAAATGTAAACCGCGGATCCAAAGGACCCGTTATCCTCTGAACTTCTGGCAACTGAGGATTATCTATTGTCACATGGGCAACAGGAGGGGCGGATTTAACCTCAAAGACCGCTGCTGGCTTTTCCTTAACATCAACGAAACCAGGAGCATCTACCAAAGCGGGTTTAGGCACAGGTCTGGCAGGTTGCTGCACCACAATTTCAACTTGAGCAGATACACCAATTTCTTCTAGCCATAACACTTGAATACGATCTTGGTAATTGCCAGCAACCCAGTCACGCATAAACCTGGTTGGCACAGCCATCCGAACAAAGGTTCCGTCACCACTCAACAGGGACAAAGGCTTTAGCCAACTACGATACGCGGCCTCGCCTACCTCTGCGCGTAACCGATTAAGCACACGGTCCCACTGCTGCTGAAAAGATGGAATCACCTCACTCTGAGCCATATGCCTCCCCACTCACACACAATAAATAATAAATTACCAACAACAACACCCATCGCGGCCCAAATATTCAAATTCAAGCCACACCCACTCAACGCGACAAATGCAATAAAGCAAAAGTAATACATTACCCAAAACAGTAAAGTTTTAGATATTTACTTACGTCGCAAAATATCAAGGATGGAATAACCTCAACCCGCAAGTAACAAGCGGGGCTTTTCATACTTTAATTTATGAACTTCCCTTCCCGAGCTCAATTAATGTACTCGGCAATGGCTTTTCATGCAATACGACCTGACCAAGAATATCGTATTTTTCCCACTGAATATTCACCCTAGGTACGAAGAAATTCTTTACCTACTAAACCTTGTGTCAGAATCACCTCTCAGAAAAATAAACATCATGTTTATGAGAGAATCCAAACGACTCGGCATAAAAAAAGTCGCACTCTTTTGAGCACGACTTTTCCTAATATCCATCCAGAGGATGGAAAATACTTAACCCAGTGCTTTAATGCGGCTGTTCATACGAGACAGCTTGCGAGCTACTGTGTTTTTAACCATAATACCGGACCGAACACCACGGTGCATTTCAGGCATAGCAGCTTTGAAAGCTTCCTGAGCTGCAGGCTTGTCGCCTTCGCTAATGGCAGTTTCAACACTTTTCACAAAAGTGCGGATACGACCAAGGCGAGATGAGTTCAATTCGTAACGACGAGCGTTACGACGGATCCGGGTCTTCGCAGAAAGATGATTAGCCATAAGGTTGGCGCCTATTCTTCAGTAATAATGAATCTCGAAAGTTGCGGCGTTATAACGGTGCCCCGAGAGTTCGTCAAGTATGATGAGTCAGTTTAATGAACAGCAATGGCTCTAACTCAACGAATTTAGGAATAATCAAAGATTCTGCCTCTAAAATCAACGATGTTTCCAGTCCGCTTTTCTCTTCTCGATAAAAGCAGTCATTCCTTCGCGGCGATCATCCAATGCAAATGTAGAGTGGAATACCCGGCGTTCAAAGCGGAGTCCCTCACTAAGAGTGACCTCATATGCCCGATCCACAGCTTCTTTTGCAATCATCGTGACAGGTAATGAATAGCCCGCAATTTTCTTTGCCGCAGCAAGAGCCTCATCCATCAAACCATCCACCGGAACAACACGACTGACGAGACCACTACGCTCTGCTTCTTCTGCATCCATCATTCGGCCGGTAAGACACATATCCATGGCCTTTGCTTTACCGATCAGTCGCGTAAGACGTTGAGTACCGCCCGCACCAGGTATTGTCCCGATCGTAATCTCAGGCTGGCCAAATTTTGCGTTATCTCCCGCAATAATAAAGTCACACATCATCGCAACCTCACAACCGCCACCAAGAGCATAGCCAGCAACAGCAGCAATTACGGGCTTACGTGTGTTGGCAAGCACTTCCCAATCGTCCGTTATAAAATCTTCGCGGTAAACTGTTTGAAAGTCCTTATCGACCATCTCTTTGATATCAGCACCAGCGGCAAAAGCTTTTTCAGAACCGGTAACAACTAGGCAACCGATGTTATCGTCCGCCTCCAAATCAGCAACGGCCTGACCCAGCTCATCTATCAACCCAACACAAAGCGCATTTAAAGCTTCAGGTCGGTTTAGTTTAATCAGGCCGACACGGTCATGCTTTTCAACAATAATATATTCGTACACCATTTAAGGGGAGCTCCTAAGATTTCATCATCAAGTGTGAAGGTTTGTTACGAAGAGTGCCGGATGTTTATTGTGAGGGCGCGAGAATAATTCGCAGAATCGATCTGCTATTTTCCACACCATCAAGAATTTCAATTTTCAGCACCTCACCTTCGCGCTGAAACAGACCTTCACCAAAGACACTCCACCCCAACTGCGGAAGAGCTCGGCCGTAAAAACTTCTGATATCTGCCTGATCCAAATATCCAGAAGCAAAACCTTCAACAATACGCCCTTCTGGCTTATCAAAAACAATGCCAAGATCAGGCATTTCTTCCATTCCGGGAACAATAGGAACCCCATCGCTTCCTGTAAAAAAAGAGCCTTCCGCGGCCCAAACAGTTTGAATGCTCAGCACCATTACAAGAGGAAAGACCACCCTTAGAAACCGGGAAATTATTTTTGGACAAAACCTGGACAAGTAAAACATAGCTACCTTGTACCTTAGTGCTGGCACTCAGGACAATAGAAAGTCGAACGACCATTTTGTTGTATTCTCTGCACAACCGCTTTCGCCCCCATCTCAGAACCACACTGACGACAAGCTTCACCTTCGCGCCCGTATACTGTCCAGGAATGTTGAAAATATCCCAACTCACCAGACGCTTGCACATAATCGCGCAAGCTAGATCCACCGGCTTCTATCGCCCGCTTGAGAACATCACAAATTGTACTCGCAAGAAATTCAGCTTCTTTAAAGCTAAGAGACTTCGCGATTCTTTCAGGTGACACCCTAGAGAGATGGAGCGCCTCACACGCATATATATTACCGATACCCGCAACTACACGCTGATCTAATATTGCCGCCTTTATATTCGTTTTTTTGTCTTTGATTTTCTCATAAAAGGCCGGGCCATTAAATTCATTCCCAAGGGGTTCGGGGCCTAGGTCTTTAAAAGCCTTGTGATCGTCCAAAGCCACCTGGCTCACAAGATCCATCATGCCAAATCGGCGAGGATCGCAATATCTGATTTCCTCATCCTTATCAGTTTCGAAAATAATATGATCGTGCGCTCCCAAGGGTGGACGTTCTCCCTTGGGTAAGATTGTCACACGACCTGACATTCCGAGATGAAAAAACAACACCATTCCATCGTCGAGATAAGCCAAAACGTACTTAGCCCGTCGGGCTAATCGCTTTACTGTACGGCCCGTCAACCTTTCAGAGAACTGATCTGGCAAAGGAAACCTAAGGTCATCTCGTCGCTGAACTACCTTTCGGAGGACTCTCCCCTCAAGGCTAGGGCGCAATCCTCGCATAACTGTTTCTACCTCAGGGAGCTCTGGCATGACCCTTAATTCCTTTGCGTTCGACAAGCTGCAGTACTATATCATTCAGCCAGATACACTAAAGTGCATAACTTTAGCCACAGCAGTTAAACAGTAATTTAAACGTAACTCAACTCGCACTTAAACTGCCCCATAAGCGGCCGGATTACCTTCATGGCAGATAAAAAAGACAGTCAAAGCTCAACAGCAACCACCCACTTTGGGTACGAAGAAGTTTCTGTTAGCGATAAAAAAAATCGTGTTCGTGGCGTTTTCGAAAGTGTCGCAAGTAAATACGACATTATGAACGACCTTATGAGCGGTGGCGTTCATCGCCTATGGAAAGCTTCACTTATAGATTGGCTCAATCCACAGCCAGGTGAAGCTCACCTCGATGTAGCGGGGGGTACAGGCGATATCGCAATGCGTATTATTGATCGTGTTGGCCGTGACAAAACCGGACCTGTTACCGTGTGCGATCTTACTCGTGAAATGATGTTGGTTGGTCGGGATCGGGCCATAGATCAGGGCATTCTCCAAGGCATCAGTTGGGCCTGCGGAAATGCCGAAAGCCTCCCCTTCCCTGATCGCTCTATGCACTCTTATACCATTGCTTTTGGCCTGAGGAATGTCACCCACATTGATAAAGCTCTTGCCGAGGCTCGCAGGGTTTTAAAACCTGGTGGACGCTTTTTCTGCCTTGAGTTCAGCCAGGTTGTTCTCCCGATTTTAAGTAATATTTACGATCAGTACTCGTTCAAGATATTGCCAAACATGGGACACCTCGTCGCCAATGATCGCGAGTCTTATAAGTACCTAGCAGAATCCATTCGTAAGTTTCCTCCCCAAGATGATCTCATTAACCTGATGAGAGCTGCAGGCCTTGAGCAATGTAGCTATCGCAACCACACTGGTGGCGTTGCTGCAATTCACTGCGGCTGGCGTATCTGATAGGAAATAGGTAAAGAGCACTTTCATGTTCCAGAACATAGCGACACTTTTCCGTCTCTTATCCATCGCACGGGTCCTTGCTCGTCACGACGCCTTGGCGGCGTTGGAGGAACAGCGCCTCGTCCCAGGCAAGTTGGCTGCCATTGCCATCTGGTGGGGTCGACGACTTTCAAAACGAAATGTTAAAGGACGGCCAGGTCAAAAACTCGCCGCGGCCCTGACCGAACTCGGACCCAGCTTCATCAAACTCGGTCAATTTCTGTCAACACGTGCGGATATTATCGGAGATCAACTCGCAGCCGACCTGGCTCATCTGCAAGATCAACTCCCTCCCTTCGATGGTGATGACGCAAAGAAAACTATTGAATCCGAACTGAGAGGAAATATTGATCAATTTTTCCTGTTCTTTGATGAAACACCAATTTCTGCTGCCTCTATCGCCCAAGTGCATTTTGCTGAAACTGTTGATGGGGATCCAGTTGCAGTCAAAATTTTACGACCTGGGGTCGAAGAAAACTTCAGAAAAGACCTGAAACTCTTTTATAGCCTCGCTGCCCTCCTTGAGAAGGCGCGCCCCTCCCTTCAGCGCTTCAAGCTCTTAGAAATCGTCGCCACTTTCCACGACACGGTTCGGCTTGAAATGGACCTCCGCATGGAAGCTGCCGGGGCTTGCGAACTCAGTGATAACTTCAGGGATGATTTTACATATGACACCCCAGAAATCGATTGGGACCGGACCGCAAAACGTGTCCTGACGATGAGTAGAATCGAAGGCATTCCTCTCGATGATCGCGACGCCTTGATCGCAGCAGGTCATGATCTGGAAGATGTATTGAACACTGCAGCGACAATTTTCTTCAATCAAGTCTTCCGTGACGGCTTTTTTCATGGTGATCAACACCCCGGAAACATGTTCGTTGGCGATGACGGAAGAATAGTCGCCGTGGATTTTGGAATTATGGGTCGCGTTGATAAAACTACACGCTATTTTCTTGCCGATATGCTCATTGCTTTGCTTCAAAAAGACTATCTGAAGTTGGCCCAAGCACATGTTACCGCAGGCATGATTCCTGCGAATCAGTCGACTGAAACTTTCGCTCAAGCGCTTCGGTCTGTTTGTCAGCCCATTATGGGAAAAGATTTAAGTAGTTTTTCTTTTGCCAAAATGCTCGGTCAAATGCTCCATCTTGCAGAATCTTTTGACATGATTATCATGCCACATTTACTACTTTTACAGAAGAATATGGTCATGGCAGAAGGGGTCAGTCGTGGATTGGATGAGAACCTTAACCTATGGACGATTTCCCAACCTCTGGTAGAAGAATGGGTGCTTAAAAATCGCGGCCCTGAAGCGCGTGTAAAGGAAGGTTTTTCAACACTTTCTAATAGTATTGAAACCCTGCCTAAATTAATAAGTAATCTTGAAAGCGCTAGCGAGATATTCTCTCAACAAGGGTTGCGTTTACACTCTAAAACCATACAGGATTTTCATAAAGAAAGTAGTGGTACTGCCAAGTGGGCTTTTATCGTTGCGATTGCTAGTTTTGCATTTACCCTTGGATTTACTGTAAATTTTATATTTTTTTATAGTTAATCTTTATTAACATTCTCTTGTTGACAACAGAGCGTTTTGTCCAAAAAATTGATGTTGTAATTTACGTAACCTTACAGTGAAATAATCGAATAGTAATGATAGCAGGTAAAAGTATTCTACTGGTGGTTACTGGTGGAATTGCCGCATACAAGTCCTTAGAGTTGATCCGCCGCTTGCGCGATAGCGGCGCTTCGGTTCGCGCCATCCTGACAAAATCCGGAGCCGAGTTTGTTACCCCGCTTTCTGTTTCGGCCCTTACTGGTGAGAAAACTTTCGTTGAACTGTTTTCACTGACCGACGAAACTGAAATTGGGCACATTCAACTTTCCAGACAATCTGATTTAATCGTGGTAGCACCAGCCAGCGCCGACTTTATGGCGAAGATGGCGCATGGACGCGCAGACGACCTTGCATCAACAGTGATGCTTGCAACCGACAAAGATGTACTGTTGGCCCCTGCGATGAACGTTCGCATGTGGGATCATCCTGCAACACAAAAAAACCTTGCTACACTTATTCATCGGGGTGTCAAAATCATTGGCCCCAATGAAGGCTCTATGGCTTGTGGTGAATATGGCATCGGACGCATGGCTGAACCGAATGAAATTCTGTCAGCTATCAAAAGTTACTTCATGCCCGAGGATACACCGTTGTTGGGCCTCAAGGCTTTAATTACAGCTGGACCAACTCATGAAGCGTTAGACCCAGTTCGCTATATAGCCAACCACTCCTCAGGTAAACAGGGTTATGCCATTGCACAGGCAATGAAATCTCTTGGGGCTGACGTTACTCTTGTCTCGGGACCTACTTCATTATCTCCTCCTTCTGGCATCAATTTTATCCCCGTCACAAGTGCTCGGGAAATGCTTGCGGCATGCCATGGAGCGCTTCCAGCAGACATTGCGATCTGTACTGCAGCTGTGGCTGACTGGCGTGTTGCAGAACAAAGCAACCAAAAGATCAAAAAGACATCGGGCAAGGAAGCTCCAACTCTCCATTTTGTTCAAAACCCTGACATACTTGCTGCTCTCTCAGAGCAAGGTCCAAACAGACCTGGGCTCGTTATTGGTTTTGCCGCTGAAACGGAAAACGTAGAAAACAACGCTAAATCAAAACTAAACCGCAAGGGCTGTGACTGGATACTCGCCAATGACGTTTCCCCGACAACGGGAACATTCGGTGGCGATAACAATACCTTGATTTTGATTGATGAAACCGGAACTGACCACTGGGTAAAGATGACAAAAGACGCCGCTGCAGAAAAACTGTCCAGGCGCATTGCCGATAAACTTAAGCTAAGCACTTGAAAATAATAAATAATGAAGCAGAAAAATTAGTATGAACTCCTTGAGCATACCTGTCGTTCAACTCTCGCATGGGGAAGGGTTACCCCTACCAAGTTATGCCACGCCACAATCGGCTGGTATGGATTTACTTGCGGCGATTGACGACACCATAACACTTGCTCCTGGGGAACGCATTTTAGTCCCAACTGCTCTTACAATTGCACTGCCGACAGGATACGAAGCCCAGGTAAGGCCTCGTTCAGGTTTGGCTCTTAAAAATGGTATAACCCTGGCGAACACTCCGGGGACTATCGACGCCGACTATCGAGGAGAAATCGGCGTCATTATGATAAACCTCGGCAAAGACACCTTCACCATAGAAAGAGGCGCAAGAATAGCCCAAATGGTGATTGCTCCCTGTATTCAGGCGGGCTGGATGCCAATCCCTTCTCTCGATGCGACAGCGCGTGGCGATGGTGGATTTGGCTCTACAGGCGTTTCTTCTGAGGAATAAAAGGGACTGGGAAGGCAAATATGCTTCGGCTATCAAAAAAGCTACTCTTCGCAATAGAGGCAGTAGTAGATATCGCGTACCATGCAGGATCAAATCCTGTTCGCTCTACTGAAATATCACGACGGGAAGGTATCCCCCGCCGTTATCTTGAACAGGTTCTGCAGCAACTTGTTCATAACGGTGTTCTTGCGGGTCAGCGGGGACCACGTGGAGGCTATCGACTTGCCAGAGAAAGACGACGCATTTCTGTCGGTGATATTATTCGGGTTGTTCGAGATCATGAAGGCACTATTGACCCCGCCAGTGATAACGAAGGATCAGAGATCGGCATTAATGTGGTTCGACCAATCTGGGTTGACATGCAAAGCGAAATAATGGAGCGTTTCGATAAGATAACCATTGAACAGCTTTGCGACGAAGCACGTAAACAAAACATCCCCAGTGAGGCTACAGCCGCAATGCCCGATTTTTCTATTTAATCGGGCAGGTCTCCTGGGTTGATTTTAGTGAGCAACCATGAAGACCGAAAAAAGTAACCTCTCATCTTCTTTCCGGGGCAAAATATACGATTCGATCCTCGACACTATTGGCGCCACCCCATTGGTTCGCTTACAAAAACTTGCGGATGCCCACGGCTCAAAGGCCGAGATCCTAGGTAAATGTGAGTTCTTCAATCCATTGGCATCCGTTAAAGATCGAATCGGTTATGCCATGATCGAAGCCCTTGAAGAATCGGGGCAACTTGATAAAGACACCGTCATTATCGAGCCAACAAGTGGCAACACTGGTATCGCCCTTGCGTTTGTCTGTGCGGCAAAAGGCTACAGGCTAATTCTAACCATGCCGAAAACCATGTCGGCAGAACGTCGAAAAATGCTCCGCTATTTAGGTGCTGAGTTGGTACTCACCGACGGAGCACTGGGTATCAGTGGTGCGGTCACACGAGCAGAAGCTTTGGTCAAAGAATTGCCAAAGGCCGTTATGCCGCAACAATTTTTAAACAAAGCCAATCCTGCGATCCATAAAATCACTACTGGTGAAGAAATCTGGCACGACACTGCAGGAAAGGTGGATGCCGTGGTTTGCGGCGTGGGAACAGGCGGCACATTAACCGGTGTGGGTGCAGCACTTAAAGATCGAAACCCCGATATTAAAATGATCGCGGTTGAGCCCGAAGACAGCCCCGTACTTTCGGGGGGGCAGCCCGGCCCGCACAAGATCCAAGGAATTGGGGCTGGATTTATTCCAAATATTCTCGATACCGGCCTCATCAACGAAGTCATCCGCATCGGGAACGACACCGCGTTTAGAACAGCTAGAGAAGCGGCCTCATTAGAAGGTTTACCTATCGGAATATCTTCCGGAGCTGCTCTTGCCGCGACACTAGAAATCGGAGCTCGGCCTGAAATGGCTGGGAAAAAGATTGTCACAATCCTGCCTTCTTTTGCAGAGCGTTACTTGAGTACCGAACTCTTTGATAACGTGTAAAATTCCCCAAGTTAGGATGAGTAATCAAACGTGTCACAAGAGCTTGAAGTAGAACTGACAGATCAACAAATCGATCGCTACGCACGCCATTTAGTTTTACCAGAGGTTGGTGAAGAGGGGCAGTTAAAGCTCTTAAGCTCTAAAGTGCTGGTTATCGGTGCAGGAGGACTTGGCTCTCCTCTTCTGCTTTATCTCGCAGCAGCAGGAGTTGGCACAATTGGTGTTGTTGATGATGACAGGGTTGATCTCTCGAACCTCCAGCGTCAAATCATTCACGACACAGATCACATTGATCACCCCAAAGTCCAATCAGCCGCCACCAGACTGAAAGCCATTAACCCCGATGTCACAATCCATACCCATGAATTTCGCCTCACAGATAAGAACGTCGATGCCCTGGTGAACGATTATGATCTCGTCGCGGATGGTTGCGACAATTTCAATACGCGCTACCTTATTAACGATGCCTGCTACAGGCAGAATGTCCCCCTAGTTTCGGCAGCCATTATGCGGTTTGATGGGCAGCTCACGACCTTTCGCGCTTTTGAAGAGGGTGACAAACCTTGTTATCGCTGTCTTTTTGGCGATGGCCAGTTTGCAGAAAAAGGCAGTTGCGCTGATGTCGGCGTCCTCGGTGCTCTCGCAGGAACCATGGGGAGTTTACAATCCGTCGAAGTGATCAAGGAATTACTTGGTATTGGCGAAAGCATGTCCAATTCCTTGTTGCTTTACGATTCTCTCGGCACATCTTTCCACCGCATGAAAACCAAGCGTGACCCCGCCTGCAGTCTTTGCGGTGGCAAATAACAACTCAAACCAAGATCTTATAGACAAATTTCATTGTCGTTTATTACAATAATTTTTGGATCGGATATCCAGAAAAATGTTTGGATGTATTCAACACCACATGACTGCTGATGTTCATCCCCCCTGGGGTATCTGTTGCATCCAAGAGATAATCATTAATTTCGTTGTACCTCCCCATATCCGGGGCAACGATGCGCAAACAGAAATCAAATGATCCACTGACCATGTAACACTCGACCACTTCGGGAATGTTTTGCACATAATCCTGAAAAGCTTTGAATTGATCGCGACTGTGATCTTTGAGAGTTACCGTAGCAATAACCATCACAGATCGACAAACTCGCTCCAAATCAACCATTCCAAAATAGGGCCCGATAAAGCCTCTCTCTTCAAGTTTTCTAACCCTATTCAAACAAGAACTAGGAGAAAGATTAACCCGAACTGACAGTTCTTGATTGGTAATTCTGGCTTCCTCTTGAAGAATCGAAAGAATCTTTTGATCTAGTCGATCCAATTGCTGATCTAATGCCATTATTGCTTCTCATCTATAACTAATCGAATGTCTAGTTAGAATTTACGTCCCATGTTTATCTTAAAGGTATGAGAAAAAATCCTGATTTTATAACAATATTTTAGATTCCTTATCCTGAAAATACAAACATATCATAAGAATCATCCTTGCAATGGAGGAAACCGAATATAATTCGGTATGAGCACTTTAAACCGCAGTATCTGCAATTAAAAGCAGTGACTTCGATAAGACCTTCGGCAGATCCTGCGGTAGAATCATTCAAAGCCATGCAAAGTGGAAATGTACATAATAACCGCACTATAACCGCAGGGGTCCTCGCTAGATGTTTCTATCGAGATTAGATCTACCAAAGGAGCATAAGATGTCGAACGTTCTTCCTGGCCGCGAAGCCATGATGACAACCTATAACCCGCCTAATATTGCGTTTGAAAGAGGCGAAGGCACTTGGCTTTACGCAGAAGATGGCAAGAAGTATCTCGATTTTTTCAGTGGCATTGCGGTTTGTTCCTTTGGCCATGCCCACCCTCATTTGGTAGAAGCGCTCAAGAATCAAGCTGATAAGTTTTGGCATTGCTCCAATATGTTCCGAATTACCCAAACCGAAACACTGGCAGAACGTCTGACCGAAAACAGCTTCGCTACGAAGGTCTTTTTTAGCAACTCCGGAGCAGAAGCCAACGAGTGTGGCCTCAAAATACTTCGTAAATACCAAGAGGCTAAAGGCCGACCTGAGCGCAAACGCATCATCGGCATGTCAAATGCCTTCCATGGTCGCACCATGGGGACAATTGGTGCAGCAGGCAACCCTGCTCACACCGTAGGGTTCTTGATGGAAGACGAAGGTTATGACCACGTTCCTTTTGGTGATCTAGCAGCCCTTGAAGCAGCCATTACAGATAAAACAGCTGGGATCGTGTTCGAACCTGTTCAAGGTGAAGGTGGCATCCGCCCAGCGGCGGCTGAGTACGTACAAGGCATTCGCGCCCTGTGTGACAAACACGACATTCTGATGATGGTCGACGAAGTGCAGTGTGGCATGGGTCGTACAGGAAAACTCTTCGCCTATGAATGGTCTGGAGTTGAACCTGATGTGATGTCACTCGCCAAAGGCATGGGCGGTGGGTTCCCAGTTGGTGCTTGTCTTGCTAATGACAAAGCTGGTGAAGCAATGGTATTTGGCACACACGGCAGTACATTCGGGGGTAACCCGCTTGCAGGTGCCGTTGGCAATGCCGTTATGGACCTGATGATGGAAAATGGTTTTCTGACATCCGTTACTGAAAAGGCTAACAAAGTTCGCGCACAGCTTGAGGAGCTTATTGCCAAGCATCCCAAAGCTTTAGTGTCCGTACACGGTCTTGGCTTGATGATTGGCTTAAAATGCGTTGTGCCTAATGGTGACATGCTTCTTGAGTTGAGAGATCAAGGGCTGTTGTGTGCTAAGTCAGGTGACAATCAAATCAGATTTTTACCACCGCTAAATGTATCTAACGAAGAGCTCGACACCGCTATCGATATTCTCGATCGCGCTTGCTCTAAGTTGACAGCATAAGAAAGAGCGGTCGATGACCTATTCCCCTACTCTCGAGTGGATCGATCAACAACAGGATAGAATGTTATCTGAAGTGTTGGCGCTCTGCGAAATCAATTCCGGTAGCGCCAACGTGCCTGGAATTGAAAAGGTCGTTGACCGCCTTTCCACTTTTGCATCCTCGTTAGGTGCTGAAGAAGAACGTATTGGCCTAGAACCCCGCAGTGATGTGCTGGACAGTGGTGAAGTTGTCAAAAGCCAAAGCGGCCCTCTACTACGCTTGACCAAATGGCCAAATGCCAATCGACGCATTTTGTTGGTTGGCCATAGCGATACCGTTTATCCGGTCGATCATAAATTTCAAAGCTGTATTAACCTTGATGAAAATACCATCAATGGTCCGGGTGTTGCCGACATGAAAGGCGGCATTGTCGTCATGATGACGGCATTGCAGGCTTTGGAAAAAAGTCCCTACGCTGGGAACATCGGCTGGCAAGTCATCATCAATCCAGATGAAGAGATCGGCTCATTTGCTTCAGCGGGCCATCTTGATCAAGCCGCACGCGCTGCGGATGTGGGGATGATATTTGAACCCGCTCTCGCCGATGGCACCTTAGCCGGTGCCAGAAAAGGTAGTGGTAACTTTACTCTGATCGCCCGCGGTAAAGCGGCTCATGCCGGCAGAGAACATCACCTTGGCCGCAACGCCATCGCCGCTCTGGCAAGAACCATTGCCTTACTTGATGGCTTGAATGGCCAACAAGAAGGGGTGACGGTTAATGTTGCCAAACTTACAGGTGGCGGGCCAAACAACGTGGTGCCTGACTTTGCTCTTTGCCGTTTTAATATCCGGGTTCCCAGCCCTGAGGGTCAAGCTTGGGCTGAGGCGCAAATCCAAAATATTATCAATGAGGTCGAGCAAGAAGACGGCATTTCAGTAGAACTGCACGGCTCATTCGGTCGGCAACCCAAGGTTATGGATAAGGCCCATCAGCAACTGTTCTCTCTCTTAAAAAGCTGTGGTGACGACCTAGGTCTATCAACTGAAGCCAAAGCCACTGGCGGCTGTTGCGATGGGAATAATCTCGCAGCGGCAGGCCTCGCCAATATCGACACCCTCGGCGTTCGAGGAGGGGCTATCCACAGTACGGATGAATTCCTCCTGATCGATAGCCTAAGTGAACGCGCCAAGCTTTCCGCACTACTGCTGCTAAAACTAGCCGCAGGCGAAGCAAGCTGGCCCGACCGCGCAACAACAGCCTAATTAGGCTTATTGGAAGTAGGGACCTATCCCCATGTTACTCATTAGACCGGCACGACAAAGCGACCTTGGCGCCCTTATGGATCTGTCCCACGCAGTGGGAACTGGTATGACTTCCATGCCCGCAAACGAAGGCGCCTGGCTTGAAAAACTCACGCGTTCAGAAGCAAGTTTCAAGGCTCCAGCCCAAGGACCACAGGGTGAAATTTATTTTATGGTTCTTGAAGATACCAAAACGCAAAAGGCCATCGGAACAACTGCCCTTTATGCCGGCGTTGGGCTCAAATCCCCTTTCTACTCTTATAAAATATCAACACTTGTAAGTGCTTCTTCAGAGCTGGAAACCACGAACAAAATGAGCGTCATGCTTCTGGTCAACGACTACACCGGCGCGACAGAGATCGGATCTCTTTACCTTTCCAAAGAGTATCGCCAACCGGGTGTCGGGCAATTTCTCTCCCGTTGTCGTTACCTAACTCTGGCTGATTTCCCCGATCGTTTTGGCGACATGGTTATGGCAGAGATGCGTGGATGGCAGGACAAAGAAGGGGGTTCACCTTTCTGGACCCACCTCGGTGAGAAGTTCTTCGGCATTGCTTTTGAAAGCGCCGACAAAATTTCATCGGTCAAAGGCACTCAGATCATCTCTGACCTTATGCCGAAATATCCTATTTACATCGATCTTCTGCCAGCTGAAGCACAAGAGGTTATTGGCAAGCCACACGAATCTTCTTCTCCCGCTTTGCGTCTGTTGGAAAAAGAAGGTTTCAACTTTAATGGCTATGTTGATGTCTTTGATGGTGGCCCTTCCGTTGAAGTGCCAACACGTAACATCAAGACCCTCCAGTCCAGTGTTGTTGCAACACTTGGTGGTATAGAAGAGCAAGATGTCGCCGAAGACCAATCCAATCTCTTCATGATCAGTAACGCCAATATCGCTGCTTATCGTATGTGCCTCCAGCCTGCAAAAATTGACGATGATGGCACTATAAAACTGACACAAGAAACCATTGATGCGCTCCGCCTTAACCAAGGCGATCAAGTACGTTATGTGAAATTCCGGGAGAAAAGACCATGAGCCTAAATCAAAAACTTTATATCAACGGCGAATGGCGTTCTGGACAAGGTTCAGAGCTTAGTTCTCTCAACCCTGCAAACAATGAGATCATCTGGAAAGCAGCATCTGCAACCGCAAGTGACGTCAACGATGCCATCACATCTGCACGCGAGGCTCTTCGTGGGTGGGCACTGGCTCCTATTGAAAGCCGTGTAGAGGTAATCACCCGGTACCGAGACCTACTGAAAGAGCGTCAGGAAGAGATTGCTATCTCAATCGCCATGGAAACTGGCAAGCCACTCTGGGAGACCCGCACAGAAGCAGGTGCCATGGTTGGCAAAGTTGCCCTTTCTTTGGATGCCTTTGAAAAACGTACCGGTGACAGCGAAAATCAAATGGGCGAAGGCCTAAAGGCAACCCTGCGTCATAAACCCCATGGTGTGGTCGCGGTCTTTGGCCCTTATAACTTTCCAGGGCACCTTCCCAACGGACACATCGTTCCCTCGCTCATTGCTGGAAACACCCTCGTCTTCAAACCAAGCGATCAAACCCCGATGGTAGCTGAGGTTATGGTACAAGCTTGGCATGATGCTGGTCTTCCCGTTGGTGTTCTCAATCTCGTGCAAGGTGCAAAAGAAACCGGGATTGCCCTTGCCGGTCACGATGGGATTGATGGTCTGTTCTTTACCGGAAGTTCAGCGACAGGTGAATTATTACACCGTCAGTACGCAGGACAAACTGGCAAAATCCTTGCGCTGGAAATGGGAGGAAATAATCCCCTCATCGTTATGGATACTGCAGATCTTCAGGCAGCTGCCTATCACACTATCCAATCAGCCTATATTACCTCAGGACAACGTTGTACTTGTTCGCGTCGCCTCATCGTACCGACGGGTCTAGAAGGCGATAAATTTATCGAGACTCTTACTCAACAGATTAATGGTATTAAAGTCGGTCAGGATGACCAAGAGAACCCTCCATTCATGGGGTCTCTTATTTCCAATGCTGCAGCTGATGGCATTTTGGCTGCGCAAGAAAATCTGGAACGTCTCGGCGGCAAAGTTGTCCGAAGAGCCGAGCGCCTCTTTGAAGGCAAACCCTTCCTCAAGCCCGGCCTTATTGAAGTAACTGCTATATCAGAGCTCCCGGACGAAGAATACTTTGGTCCTCTCCTCCAAATCATTCGCGTTGCTGATTTTGACGAAGCCGTTCAGGTTGCTAACAACACCCGGTTTGGGTTGTCAGCAGGTATTCTTACGGATTCCAAAGATCTTTGGGAACAATTCTGGATTGAAAGTCGAGCGGGTATCGTAAATTGGAACAGACCGCTAACAGGTGCCAGCGGGTCTGCACCGTTTGGCGGTGTAGGTGCAAGCGGCAATCATCGCCCAAGCGCTTTCTACGCGGCTGATTACGCAGCCTATCCAGTTGCTTCTCTCGAAGCTGATACTCTGAGTATTCCGGGCCAGCTAACTCCCGGCATTTCACTGGATACCTCCTTGCAGAACAAAGGATAGAACCAATGACCTATTATGAGGTCAACTTTGACGGTCTTGTCGGTCCGACCCACAATTTTGCAGGCCTGTCCTATGGCAACATAGCTTCTGACAAATCGGCCAAGGGTACATCAAGCCCAAAAGGGGCAGCACTTCAGGGCTTGGAGAAAATGAAAGCCCTGTCTGACATGGGTATGAAACAAGGTGTTCTTCCTCCCCAAGAGCGTCCCCACATGCCCACGTTACGGGGATTGGGCTATAGTGGAAGTGACAGCGATATCCTTGCAAAGGCAGCAATAGTTGATCCAGCCCTGCTTGCTGGAGCATGTTCAGCCTCTTGCATGTGGGTTGCTAACGCCGCAACAGTTTCTCCACGTCTCGATACACACGATGGCAGGACACACTTTACCCCTGCCAACCTGATTTCCATGTTTCACCGGTCTATCGAACACCCGATAACAGGGCGAACTTTACAGACCATTTTTGCCGATGAAAAACGCTTTGCACATCATCCTGCCCTACATAGCAGTCCACACTTCGGTGATGAGGGAGCCGCGAACCACACTCGGTTTTGCGTAGATTATGGTGATCCAGGAATTGAATTTTTCGTCTATGGTGTTGAGGCCTTGCGTAAAGGGGCACCAGGACCACAAAAATTCCCTGCCCGTCAAACACTCGAAGCATGCCAAGCCGTTGCACGCCTACATGGTTTGTCTGATGATCGGGTGGTTTATGCGCAACAAAACCCAGATGTTATCGATCAGGGTGTGTTTCACAATGACGTTATCTCTGTCGGCAACGGTCGGGTACTTTTTCATCACGAAAAAGCCTTCCTCAACACTGAAGCCCTGAAAGAGGAATTGAACCGGAAACTACCCGGCGGAGACATGATTTTTGTTGAGGTTCCAGATAATAAAGTGTCCGTTGAAGACGCAGTGCAAAGCTACCTTTTCAATAGTCAATTGATCTCGCCTGCCGGCAGCGGGAGCAACGCAATGACCCTTATTGCCCCGATCGAGTGTCAGGAAAACACACGGGTAAAGAGTTATCTAGATGATCTCGTCACACAAGACGGCGCCATTAATGACGTAAAATACTTCAACCTGCGTCAGTCTATGAAAAACGGGGGTGGGCCAGCCTGTCTCAGACTTAGGGTCGTTCTTAATGAAACCGATCTCAACCATTTAGGTGCGCGCGTTATCCTTGACGATAGCCTCTATGCAGATTTGAGAGATTGGGTGTCACGTAACTATCGGGATGAACTAAGTACCGATGATATTCACGACACTGCCTTGCTTTACGAAGTTCGGGCAACTTTGGAAGAACTGACTAATATTTTAAATCTCGGTAAACTTTATGAGTTCCAGCGGGCTTAAGTCAGGCTCCCGTCTTGACTTAAGCTTTTTATCCCGGGCAGTTACGACTGCTCGGGATCTTTTTTAGTCTTTACTATCATAAAGATCCGTACGGGTTGGCGGCATGCCAGATAGTCCCTTTGTCCGCTTTGAAGCAACAGTCTGAAAAATATTCAATGTCCCCCGCGTAAATGCCAGAGAAACGCCTGTGAGATAGAGTACCCAAAGCCGGTAACGTTCAGACCCCGCTTCAGCAATTGCAGCTTCAGAGTTTTCCATTAACCGCCGCGCCCACAGTTCAGTTGTTCGCGCATAATGTTCCCGCCAGGCTTCGACATCATGGACTTCAAAGCCATGTGCTTCGAGGTTACGAGCCGTCATACCAATATGGTCAACTTCCGCACCTGGAAAGATGTACTTCAGCATCGAATTATATTCAGGGCGTTTGCGATTGAACTTGGCATCGCTGGTCTTTCCCCTCCGCGTAATTGCGTGATGGAGATAAAGCCCCCGAGGTTCAAGCAAACGATTCACGGTTAAATAATAGTCGCGGTGGTTTTCAATCCCGACGTGTTCGAACATGCCAATAGACGACACTTTATCAAAAGTACCCTCAAGTAGACGGAAATCCTTAAGTTCGACAGAAACCTTGTCTTCAAGACCACGCTCTTTAATGCGTTGTTGTGCCAAGCCAAGCTGCTCTTCTGATAACGTCACTCCCAATGCTGTCACGCCATACTTTTCTGCTGCGTAACAAATCAAAGCTCCCCAACCACAACCGATATCCAGCAAACGGTCCCCAGGTTTCAAACGAAGCTTTCGGCAAATCATCTCAAGCTTATCAATTTGTGCCGTTGCCAAGTCATTGGACCAGTCGGTAAAATATCCACAGGTATAAACCATCTCCGGATCGAGAAATAGTTCATAAAAATAGTTTGATACATCATAGTGGTAGGCGATATCAGCCTGTTCACTCCCTCGGCCTGAAGTCGTCCCCTCGCCTTTGAGGTCAAGATTTTGATTATTACTTCGGGCAAAAAGTAAGGGTAAAAGTGTTTTCAGAAGGAGAGGTTTATTGAGACTTTTGATGAGCGCTTTCGTCTTACCTTTTGGCCGTCGTTCCGCAAGGTCAAACAGCGTTCCACCTCGAATATCCAGACCACCGGAAAGATACAACTCAATCACGGTTTTGAGCTTGGGGCGACGGAGTAATTTTGTTAGAACCGTTTGGTCAGCCAAGGCAAGGCGAAGATCATCATCTCCATCTTTAGAAGCTGGGATTGTTGATCCATCCCAAAGCTGGAAGCCAAACGACAATCCCAGCTTTTCATGTAAATGAGCCAAAGCCCGAGTAACGGCCTCAAGTGTATGGTCCTGCCCCATCACAGACATATAAGATCCCCTGATTGAATAAACCCAATAATGAACCACACTATATCAGAGCTTATCCAAGCCAGGGTTGTGCAGCAACAATTTTGCTCACGTAATCAGAGCTTTAAAGTAAAACCCTTTCCTCCGCCCCCAAACGTCAAGGACCAGACCTTGTTTTTCTTCTGTTCAAGCCTATTTTTTGCAAATGACTTCGCTTCAAAGGATTGAGTAAATACGCAAATGTCATTTTAAGAGAGGGCCTCAAGACCTCTTCCTTGTAACAACAGGTTCACCCCTGTAGTCTGTGATCAAGTTTTAGTAACAAATTCAACACCTCAACCGATCAACAAATAGAGATACGCAAACGATGGACATTATTCTCGGCCCTTTGATTCAAGTAATATTAATCGCCCTAAACCTTTACAAATGGGCACTGATCATCTCTGCGATCATGAGCTGGTTAGTTGCCTTTAATGTCATTAACACAAGCAATCAATTTGTAAATTCGGTAGGCACGTTCCTCTATCGCATCACAGAGCCTGCTTTACGTCCTATCAGACGCTATGTGCCTTCAATCGGGGGGATGGATATGTCTTTTATCGTCCTGCTTCTGATTATTATCTTCCTACAGTTGATGCTTCAAAATCTATACGTCCAACTCGTCTAGATAATAATCTCCAATAAGAAGGTATCGCTGCAATGTCTCATTCCCTAGAATTGACCAGTACCGATATTCTTCTTGTTGTCGATGTTCAAAACGATTTTTGTGATGAAGGAGCCCTAGCTGTTCCTAATGCAGACCAGGTCATTCCGGTTATCAATGGCCTTATTGACAGCTTTCTTCATTCCATTGCCACCCAGGATTGGCACCCAGCTGATCATCAATCATTTGCGTCATCCCACAAGGATCAAGAGCCTTTTTCGATGACGAAACTCTCCTATGGCTTACAGATTCTTTGGCCAGACCACTGTATCCAGGGTGAGACAGGTTCAGCGTTTCACAAAGATCTCGATCAAGATTCACTTGAACTGATTATTCGCAAAGGTTTCAGGAAGGGGATCGATTCATACTCTGCCTTTTTTGAAAACGATAAATCGACAACCACTGGCCTGACAGGCTATCTTCAAAGCCGTGGTATCAAACGTATTTTTCTTTGCGGCTTAGCGACTGATTTTTGTGTTTATTACTCTGCGATTGATGCTGTAAAACAAGGCTTTGAAACCTTTGTTATCGCGGATGCCTGTCGGGCAATTGACATGGATGGCTCTTTGGCAAAAGCAATGATACATATGCGTGAGTCTGGTGTTGAGATTATCAGTTCGGATGAACTTTAACCTGATTCTCCGATCATCCAATTCACAATTCAAAACAAATTGTAGACCCTGCTTGAGATAAGTCATTGCATCGTTCGCACTAAAGCCATAAAAAATCGAAAATTGGACTGTTCCCTTTTTCTTTTTGGGACACGACGCCTGGATCAATGAGCCAGGATCAACTAAGGAGATCTAATAATGTCAACTGCGACGATTATCGACGGCAAAAAATTTGCTGCTGGCCTACGCGGCCGCATTGGGGAAGAAGTTACCCGCATTAAGGCCGATCACAACTTGACCCCAGGCCTTGCCGTTGTCCTTGTTGGTGAAGACCCAGCCAGTCAAGTATACGTTCGCAGCAAAGGCAAACAGACCCTAGAAGCTGGCATGAACTCTTATGAGCACAAGATGTCTCCTGAAACCACTCAGGAAGAGCTTCTGGCAAAGGTTGAAGAACTAAACAACGACCCTGCCGTTCATGGCATTCTCGTCCAGCTCCCTGTGCCAGCCCATATTGATGATCACGCAATTATCAATGCTATTGACCCGAACAAAGATGTCGATGGCTTCCATGTGATCAACTCTGGTCGTTTGAGTACTGGTGGAACCGGAGCAAGTGCTCCAATGGTACCTTGCACACCATTAGGTTCTATCATGCTCTTGAAAGATCACCTCGGCGATCTCTCTGGAAAAACAGCTGTTGTTGTTGGCCGCTCAAACATCGTTGGTAAGCCAATGGCTCAGCTTCTTCTGCAAGAAAGCTGCACCGTAACCATCGCTCACAGCCGCACCAAAGATCTGCCAGATGTTGTTCGTCAGGCTGATATCGTTGTCGCTGCTGTAGGTCGTGCAGAAATGGTCAAAGGCGACTGGATCAAACCTGGAGCCACCGTCATCGACGTAGGCATCAACCGTATTGAAGTTGATGGCAAAAACAAACTGGTTGGGGATGTCGCTACATCCGAAGCCATGGAAACTGCAGGCGCCATCACACCGGTTCCTGGTGGTGTTGGCCCTATGACGATTGCTTGTCTATTGGCAAACACTCTTACAGCAGCCTGTCGCCAGCACGATATTACAGAGCCAAAGCTGCTCTAATTATATCCCGCTTTCTACATGAATAGAAAAAGCCCTGGATTATTAAATCCAGGGCTTTTTTGCATCTTTGGAAAAGCTTTTTAATCTCTTCTATCAACCCAGCCTTTTGAAGGAGAGTAAGATCCGAAGAGATGATATTTAGCCCTTGGCAATAACAAGCTTAAACAAACCCTTTATCGGCGCTTTAGGATCAGCTACTTCACCCTTACGCATAATATTAATCCGACCAGTACGCGCAAGATGCAAAGCCTGCTGGCGAATAGCTGGTAAATATTTACGCCAAGTGTCAGGACGCTCGTCTTTTTTAGCACGAGGCTTGTAATAAGCACGTGCAAGATTATCCGGGCTCACAGGTGCATCTGCACCATGGAGTTCTTCAAGAATAAAGATGGCCACGGGATCATCTACTTTTTTCTTTTCTTCGCTCATAGCGGTCTCTCTCATCAATAATTGAGCCTTCACTAACGTGAAACGGCCTTATGAGCAAACACAATCGCTATTTCGAATTGCGTAGCTGTCCTGTGAAAAGGGAATAACCTTTCCCTCACCAGAACTGCCTCATACAGATTGGGATAGGTAATTATCTCTTAAAATCATCGCTTTCGATATAGGAAATAGCGTTTTTTCTGAATACCATCAGGTAAAGCTACCTCTTCAAAATCCGGCAAATCCAATGACAAACCAGAGGCAACGATACCACCTTGGCCTGTTCTCTCGATAATCAGAGGTGATATCCAAGAACGTGTGGCAAGATCTGTTGTCGGATCACCAGAGCCAAGATCACAATGGATGAAAGCAGCCTTTGCTTTCACTCGTGGGCCACAAAACTCTAAAGTATCCCGGATCTCGCCAAGGATCATATGATCACCATCCGGGACAGATTGCGGGCTTGCATTAATTGCACGATCAAACACAAAAATTTCGCGTTCAGGAAGGTTCTCACGTAAGTGATCATAAGTTCTTCCATTACCAAGGCCCAATTCAAGTACTGGACCTTCTACCTCTGGAATTAAATCGATGATGTAGTTTAAAATTTCTCTTTGAGCCGTAACCCTACGAATAAAGCTATCTAATCTACTCATTACAACTTCCCATTTTCGCGCCCTAATTAAATATAGAGGGTGGTTTTAAACTCAACTAAACGATCAACTTTTAAATAAGAAGCCTATGATCTTTCTACAATGCTCAAATCAAAAAAGCCCCGCAGAAGCAGGGCTTTTTTTAACAAGACAGAACAAATTATTTTTGTTTGTTCAAAAGCTTTAGCCGTAGAGCATTCAGCTTGATAAAGCCGGCTGCGTCACGTTGATCATAAACCGTATCTTCTTCGAAAGTAACGTGCTCAAGACTATAAAGCGATTTTGCTGACTCACGCCCGTTTACAATCACGTTACCTTTATAAAGCGAAAGACGAACGGTACCTTCAACGTGTTCTTGAGACTTATCGATCATTGCCTGAAGCATTTCACGCTCTGGACTAAACCAGAAACCATTGTAGATAAGTTCTGCATATTTTGGCATCAGCTCATCTTTAAGGTGCATGGCACCACGATCCAGTGTGATGGATTCGATCGCACGGTGCGCAGAGAGCAATATTGTGCCACCCGGGGTTTCGTAGATCCCCCGAGATTTCATCCCAACGAAACGGCCTTCAACCAGATCGAGACGACCAATACCGTTGGCACCCCCCAGCTCATTAAGCTTGGTCAGAACTTCAGCAGGTGACATCGCCACACCATTGATACCAACAGCATCACCACGTTTAAATTCAACAGTTATTTCTGTCGCTTCATCAGGGGCATCCATCGGAGAAACACTCCGAGAATAAACATGCTCACCCGCTGCAATCCATGGATCTTCCATTTCCTTGCCTTCTGAAGATGTATGCAGAAGGTTGGCATCGACAGAGAATGGCGCCTCACCACGCTTGTCTTTGGCAATCGGAATTTGGTGCTTTTCAGCGAACTCAAGAAGGCTTGTGCGGGACATCAGATCCCACTCACGCCATGGAGCAATTACCTTGATTTCCGGGTTGAGGGCATAACAGCTAAGTTCAAAACGAACCTGATCATTACCTTTACCCGTTGCACCGTGGGCAACAGCATCCGCACCTACTTCTTCAGCGATTTCGATCAAACGCTTCGAAATGAGGGGGCGTGCAATAGAGGTTCCGAGAAGATAAACACCTTCGTAAACAGCATTGGCGCGAAACATTGGGAAAACATAATCGCGAACAAATTCTTCACGAACGTCTTCAATGTAGATGTCCTTAACACCACAAGCTTCGGCTTTCTTGCGTGCTGGTTCCAGCTCTTCGCCTTGTCCAAGGTCAGCTGTAAAAGTCACAACCTCACAGTTATAAGTTTCCTGGAGCCATTTCAGGATTACTGAAGTATCAAGTCCGCCCGAGTAGGCCAGAACGACTTTTTTGATATCGCCCATAAGAGTCCACGCCCCTGTAAATAGTGGCTATGCCGCAAAGGCGGCATAATTGCCGTTTGTAGGTAAATCTGCGGGGAGTATAGGTAAATCCTGACCTAGAGCAAGTATAGTCGTCAGTGATTACAACGAAAATCGTACAAATTACACCTAACTCAATTAGTCTTTTTACCCTTAAGCCACCTGCTTTT
This sequence comes from Halopseudomonas aestusnigri, assembly GCA_036960845.1. GTDB lineage: Bacteria > Pseudomonadota > Alphaproteobacteria > Kiloniellales > Kiloniellaceae > Kiloniella. The sequence continues at coordinate 87,850 of JBALWN010000001.1, forward strand.
GATTTGACCACTGTTGTGTGGGTTCAGGCAATCGCATCAATTTACGAATATGTTGGGTATTTTTCTCCGACGTGAGATCGGATAACAGCTGCAGAGCAACTTCGACACCCGTACCAGGACCTGTGGAGCTAATCAGACCGCCATCGACAACCACAGCCTTGTCAACAAAGTGAGCACCGAAGGCTTCAAGTTGCTCTTTTCGTTTACCACCAGCTTGGTGATAAACCGTTGCTTGGCGATTTTTTAGAACGCCGGCATGACCAAGAGCAAGAGAAGCGACACACACTGAAGCGATCGGTTTATTTTGACTTTCAAAGAATTGAATGACATCTGAAAATTCAGCAGAGTAGGCATCTTCGTAGAAACCTGCACCATCAAATCCACCCGGGATTGCCAAGGCGTCAAACTCGGTAAGATCAACCTCGGACAAAACCTTATCAGGAATTGCAGAAAAACCAAATGTACACTTCAACGGGGAACGCAAGCCAACTGAAACCAGCTCAATTTTCTCTTCGCCGTCAATATCGGCCCATCCGAATACATCTGTAAACGCAGCCGCTTCAAGTAGTTCAAAACCATCTGCAAGCAAAAGTAATATTCGTTTCATTATGATCTCTATTCTTTGCGTAATTTGGTCATTGCGTAATTTGGATTTCAGATTTCAAACCTACGCTTTACAAATCTAACACCAACTCGGCCTGCTCTTCAGTTCGAATGGGAACCGCTGAACAAAGAAGGACTTCATCATCAGAAAGACCAACCGAATGACCTCTTGGATAGATCACAGATCCAGAGTGAATTTTTGACGTGCAGGCCCCACAATTTCCCGACCGACAAGAAAAATCAGGCGACAAACCAACTTCTTCGGCAAGCTGCAACAGGCTTCCCTTTTCTGAATTCCACTCGGCTTCGAGATTTGATTTGGCAAAACGAACCGCAACTGGCTCTTTCGGTAATTCGCTTGGATCAGCCATCTCTAAATTTCCAATGGGATCATCGTCAGAAGGTTGACTTTTGAGAACCATCGCCGGGCCAAAACTCTCGTAACGAATCCTCTCATCCCTAACCCCAAGCGCGACCAAAGCCTCATAAGTAGAGGACATAAAGGCAGAAGGGCCACACAGATAGAAGTCATAGTCATCAAGAGATAGAAGCTCTTGCAGTAGGCTCAGATCAATGCGGCCCTTACTGTCAAAATCTTTTCCAAGATCATCCTCTGATTGAGGTTGCGAATAACTGTTGTGTCTTGTCAGACAATCAAACCATGTGCCAAGCGCATTCAAATATTTGCCAAAAGCATGCTCTGACCCATTGCGTGTCCCGTGGATAAAATGGATTTTCCGTTCACTTAGTCCACTTTTTTCTTGTTCAAGAAGGCTCTCGAGCATTGCAATCATGGGCGTGATACCCACACCTCCCGATAGAAGAACCACGGGCCTTGTACTTTCATTATCGAGGTAAAAATCTCCTCTTGGTGCTTGCGCTTCAATAACATCACCCGGCTTTATGCGGTCGTGAAAATGCTTAGAGACAAGGCCATCTTCCTCGCGCTTGATCGACAGACGATAATAACGCTCATTAAAGACGTTAGAGACTGTATAAGTTCTACGAACCTCGTGTTTGTTACCTTCTTCTTCAGGTATTTCCATCTTGATTGGTAAGTGTTGGCCAGGCTCGTAATCAGCAAGGGCTTTTTTGTCTTCTGGTGCGAGATAAAAGGACGTAATCGTCTCACTTTCTTTCTCAATCTTCGCGACAACATAGCGTCGCCACGCATCGCGATCTCGGGTAATGGCAAGAACTTCATCCGCCTCTTCCCAGCTTCCAGTCAAATCAAGAAAAGAGGAGTAACTCTCAAATTTCCAACTCATGGGTAAACTTTTTTCGACACGTACAGCTTCATCCACTATCACTCGGATCATACGCTGAGCATCGGTAAAAGCCCGGACTTCAGGCCCATCCCAGATTACTTCTGCTGATCCTGTAATATAAAGTAAATCGCCCGAAGTGAAGTCTGGCACTAATAAGCCAATCTTTGGGTATAGCTCTATATTGCCGATGGTATTGAAATGATTATTTCCAGGAAAATCGGGAAATATCAGAGTTTTATCGTCAATTACGTTAAGGAATCCTGGTTTCCCTCCACGGTGAGATGCATCTACCCCGTGACGGCGATCACTCTCATCTTCAAAATACGCAGATGCGATGAAGAAAGTATCTGCTTGAGAAATAATTGCTCGACTACCTTCATCTAAGTGAGCAGATCGAAAAATTGGTTTCTCAGTGGCATCTGAAACAGGAGTATCTTCGAAAGAGGGTGTACGTGCCTGAATAAATTGAGGACAATTTCCAAAGCTTTGGTCCACCTTGATTGAGAAACCACCAGTTTCAGTTCCCCCAGAAACCTTACCCGTTAGTCGATTACGGCGGCGGGCGTGAAATTCTATTCCAAGAAAGCCTAACGGATTACCCACTTTCAGGTTTTCGCGCAAAGGGTCTCCGAACAATGGCTCACTATCAATAACCATAGAATGTTTATCTGGTGACGAGATAAATCCTGACTGCCCAACAACCATTGACGCCCAAGGTCGTCCTTGCTCATCGAGAGAGCCCACCACAATTTGAGGGAGTTGTGAATAAAACTCCCGGTGTTGTTCGGGCAGGAAATTTCGAACAAATTTTGGAGCATAACTGTGCACATTTTCAAGTACGCCTAAACGACGCTGAACACTAAGTTCTCCCTCATGAAACGGTGTTGTTTTCGGGTCAAAGAAGGAATTACTCATCACAATGCTCCTACTATCTGACAAGGTCAGATCATGTCCTTAATCGGAGAACCCTAAGGCCGATTGATGCCTTTGTGTTCCCCGATATCATTATAGCACTTTAATTATCCAGCTTGGTTTAGCGGTGTTTTCTGCATACCCACAAAACCAGATAAAGCTTCTATCCGACCAATCCAGGCTTGAATGTTCGGATAGCTTTCAAGGGAAACACCACCTTCAGGGGCATGTGCAATATAGGTGTAAGCCGCAATGTCGGCGATGGTGATATTCGCACCTGTGAGGTAATCCTGATTAGAAAGCGTGTTATTTACAGTTCCAAACAAGCCGTTCGCACGGGCCTTGGCACCTTCATGATCAAGATCCGCACCAAACACTGTAACCAAACGTGCTGTTGCTGGACCAAAGGCAATAGAACCAGCTGCAACGGAAAGCCAAGCTTGGACAGCTGCTTCTTCTTTTACACTTGCTGGGTTCCAGGTTTTTTTACCATAGGTCCGAGCCAGATAAACCAAAATTGCATTTGAATCCCACAATACAGTTCCATTGTCATCAATTACCGGAACCTGACCGAAAGGATGCATTTTTAGAAACTCAGCGTTTTTGTGTGCTCCAGCCATAAGATCAACATCAACCAGTTGATAATCAAGACCGAGGAGTGACAAGAAAAGTTCCACACGATGTGCGTGGCCAGAGAGAGCGTGACGATAGAGTTTGATCATTCTTCTAATCCTTAATGACTGCTGTTGAGCAAATTTAAAAACTTTATAAGAACGGTGGTGGTTTCCATTCCGTCTGTAATTAAAGTAATTCACTAGCCATTCATTTACTATCCACATATATTGGACATAATTATAAACGAAATAGATATAATCATGGACACGATCGAATCTATGCGCGCTTTCGTCAATGTCGTTGAACAAGGTGGGTTTACGGCCGCCTCTAAGCGATTGGGCATCTCAACCATGCTTACTAGTAAGTATGTAAAGCAGCTTGAAGAGAAGATAGATGCACGATTACTTAACCGTACAACCCGGCGGGTAAGCGTTACTGAGCTCGGCCAAGCTTACTACGACAGATGTCTTTCCATTATTGAGCAAATCGACGAGCTACAAGACCTTGTTAGCGAACAGACTGGTACAATAAAAGGCCATTTGCGCATAACGGCCCCGCGGGTCCTCGGTGAAGAAATAGTTGTGGACTGCGCCAACGATTTTATGAAGCTTCACCCTGAAATTACCATCGATCTCCGTCTTGAAGAACGTACCGTAGATATTATTCAAGAAGGAATAGATGTTGCCGTCAGGTTGGGGGCTCTAAATGACAGCAGCCTTATCGCCAGACATATTGCCAGATACAAATATCTGTTGTGTGCCTCACCTACCTACCTCAAGAAGCGTGGAACTCCTACGCATCCAACTCAGTTAATCAATCACGATTGCATCATTGGCTCAACGATCAGCCCAACCAACCAGTGGGAATTTATTATCGAAGGTAAAAAAACGGCCCTGACGATCAAGCCACGTGCACGCATAAATGCCGCGCAGCCCATCCGAAAAATGACCCTGCAAGATCATGGAATCGGTATGTGTTTGATTTCAACTGTGCAAGAAGATCTCGCACAAGGTCGATTGGTGCGCGTCTTGGAAGAATTTGAAGCTTACGATCGCAATGCTTATGTCATATATCCGCACAGGCGCCATCTCGCCCCTCGGGTGAAAGCCTTTGTCGATCATGTTGCTCTGCACTTCAAACGATCTGACAAGGTCGAGCACTAACGATCAAACTCGCCAGCCTGACTATAGTTATTCCATGCAAACCAATAGGAAATATGGCCTGGCAGTCGCGCCAGTTTTTTACCTGATTTTGATATCAATTCATTTTCAGTAAGCTGCCAATTATCACTTTCACTTATAAGAGCAACATCACTCTCTCCTGAAGAAAACATTTCACCATTTCCTTGATACGCCCGAACGGTCCTGGTTTCTTCATCGCCAATAAGAACAACCGCTAGATCATCAATCTTATCATTTATAATTTTTGATTTTCTAAAATCAGATAACGGCCAGGCCTTCTCTTTTCCGCTAACCCTAAGAACATAAACGTAAGACTTTGCAGCGTGATCACTCTGATCAACAGAAACAGGGAACATTAGCTCGGGCGAGGAAAAATACTCCCTGTAAACTACACCTGACCCATAGTCCCTCCGAAACCCCGTCTCAAGAGAAAGAACTTTCGTTTTAGGATTATGCTTTTGCCACTGCTGCCAAGTCGTAATGGTCACTGGGCGGGTTTTGAGCTCTACTTTACTGCCGGTCAAAAAGCCCACCACTGGGCGACCGGTGAATTGATTCCATAGCGAGTGCGTTTGTTTGTCATACATCAGTTTGTTTGAACGATAGAGAAAACCTGACGATCCAAATATTATAGGTTCTTTGTCATCCCCCAAATCTGTTTCGTAAAGAATCCCTGATCCACAAAGAGTACAATAGGCCAAAGCGACGGGAACACCGCCGATGACATCATTGAACATCTCGTGCCAACCCATAATCCGAAGTGGATAAGCCCGGGTATCCCCATTAATAGACACACCAAAAACCAGATCTTCTTTTCCTAAATATTCAGCATCTTCTGCGTTGATAAGCACTGGATTATCAAGCGACGGGATGCCGTCTTTATTAACGCCGCCCCAAGCGATCTCTTCGAGACGAATTGAGTGACGAACTCCAGGATACAGAAAAGCAGCAAAATTCGGATCAATCAGCTCCATCACCTTAGATTTAAAAAGGCCAAAACCTTCAAAAGGGATTATCTGAGGGTTGTTCTCTTGCCATAGCATCCAATCCCCCCAGCTCTGATCTGGTTGCCCCGTCAGCTTGACAAGAGTTGCACGTATTCGTGAATCACGAGGATTAAACCGCAGGGCTTGAATAAGGGCGGGAACAACATCTGCTCGTCCCCGTTGTTCGAAGGCTGCAAGGCTCTCTTCGCGGTCTTGAGGGCTGCCCACTAGCACTTTCAAGCTCTGTTCGACAATAAAGGGGGTTTGTCCAACATCCTGTGCTTGAACGTAAAGTGGCATCACACAGAGGAACATAGACACAATTAGGGCAGAAGCCCTTCTTACAACTTTCAAGACCATCATACTGTTGCAACCTCCGAACTATCTAAAAGATAGGTTGCCTTAGCCCAGACGTAAAAACACAGAACGTCACACTTCTGTGACGTTCTGTGACTAACTGTTAGAAATTACGTTTCGTCGAGTTCAAAAGCTTAATTGCGGTTGGGCCACATTTCATGATGGCTATCGATCACAAAGGGATGCGAATGTCGATGCGCGGCATGATAATGCGGATGACGGTGAGGTTCTGGTCCCTCCCATCCTTGGTGGTCATGTGAATGGTGCTCATCATGGGTATGCAGGTGAAGGTGAGAAACCTCGGGATGAACATGACTAAGAATTTTACTGTCTTTGGAAGGCCATACGAACACTGCCGTCAAAAGACCAAACAACACGCCCCCAGACGCTACTAGGAAAGTTCCATCTAAACCAATATAGATCCCCAGCCATCCTGCCACCGGATAAGTAATAAGCCAGCAAGCATGTGATAAAGCAAAGTGAGAAGCAAAAATTGAGGGCAAATCCTCTTTATGGGCAGATCGCTTAAGCAGCAATCCCCCTGGTGTTTGGATCAAAGACGTTCCTGCACCAATTAGTCCCCACATAACCAGAGAATATTCATAACCAAGGTCTAGCGAAGCAATAGCTAAGGTAGGAAGCAATAGAAGTGCACCACTCAGCATTATCCCTCTCGGTTCGAACACCTCTAATATTTTCCTAAGCCCCAATGCTGAGATCATTGAACCTAACCCTGCGACTGCAAGAAAGACCGCGACATCCCTTTCATCACCTGCAAGATTTTCCCGCACATAAACCACAGTATTGACGATAACCATGACACCAGCGGAAGACACTGCAAAACTGAGCGCCAGAAGTCCCCGCAACCTTGGGGTGGCCAAATAAATTCGGCTGCCTCTGGAAACGCGCCGATAAAAACTTGTTTCTTCTTCAGTGGGTTTTACTGCTGGTAACACAACCGTTCCAACCAACAACGCCGAAGCGATGAATCCAAGAATGGTTCCCATAAATAGCCAATGAAATGAAATGACTGTCAGCAGTAGTCCAGCAAACAAGGGGCTCAACAAGGCCTCAAGATCGTATGCCAAACGAGAGAGCGACAATGCTTTCGTAAAGTCCGCTTCATCCGGCAATATATCAGGAATGGTTGCCTGAAAAGTTGGTGTAAAAGCCGCGGAAAAGGATTGGAATAGAAAAACCAGCACATAAATTTGCCAAATTTCGGTAACAAACGGCAAAAACAGGATCATTCCAGCGCGACAAAGATCCAAGAAAACCAAAAATGCTTTTCGCGGTACCCGATCTGCGAAGGCACCAACAACCGGGGCAATCCCGACATAGGCAACCATCTTCAAAGCCAAGGCTGTCCCCAACACGGCACCTGCATTTGCACCTGCAAGATCATATGCAAGTAAGCCAAGAGCAACTGTTGTCAATCCGCTGCCCATAAGAGAGAGAATTTGTGCAGAAAAGAGATGTCGATATGTACGGTTCGTTAAAATGCTAAGCATATGTATACACTGATGTTTAGTCTAAAATAATCATTATTTAAGTCTCGACGCTATCCCCCATAGGGGGATTGGTCAAGCCAGGTTGGCTTTTCTCTGGTATCCTGAATTCACTCTATTTTGGTTTTGAATTTTAAGTTCATCCATTCCATTGTGATATAGGTTTTTTTAAAATCTCTGTTATTCACCAAAATAAATACACCTTCATGACAAAATATTTACTTTTCCCCCCATAAGCTGCCTGCGAACAAAAAATAGATACAAATCTAAATGACCTAAATAAAGCCAATAAACTCAGCAAGGTCCCAACGAGGGTCTCAAAGGTCATAGGCTAAGGAGTAATTAAGAATGGACGCCCAAAGTATGGTACAAGTCCTTGATAAAGAAGTTGACGAAAAAATACTGGTGAACGATTCCAACGAAAATCCGAATTCAGAAACAGGACAAACCTCCGAAATCAAATTTGGTATAGGGAAAAGGTTGATCCTAGCCTTTGGTATCGTTGCAGCGATGACCATACTCGTGAGTGGAATTAGTTGGTATAATCTCTCAAAATTGAGTGAAACCCAGACCGCTCTTACAGAAGAATCTGTTCCAGCCATTACTGCAGCGTTGAAGTTATCTGAAGAAATATCACGATTAGCAGCAACGGCCCCACTCTTAAAATCGGCTCCAAATTCAGAAGTTCGAACACAGCGTTATGACGCTTTAAAAGAATCAATACTTTCAGCAAAAAAATATCTCTCTACTTTAGGCGATCTAAATGTAAGCCAGGATACCGTATCAAACATTCAGACAAGCCTTGGGGATATCGATCCCAAAATAGATGGTCTTCGAGATTTAGGTAACGAAAGTCAGACTTACGCCCTTCGTCGGCAAGAACTTGGTAAACAACTTTCCACTTACCGTGAACTCGTCGCTAAACAAATTTCCCCGCATCTAATCAAAGTCAGGCTAGGCGTTATCGACGGTGAAGGCGAGCCCTTGCAGCTCTTTCAGTTACAACAAGGGCTATTGGATTTTAAAGGATCCACGAACCTTTTACTTGGGTTGTTGGCAGAAGGCGGTCAAACAAACACGATAGAGGGTATAGAAGCTATTGAGCAACTTTTTTTGACCTCATTGGGCTCCATGGCAACCCCGCTATCAAAACTCACTCAAACCCAAAAAGTTCCCAAGTTATCTGAGCTGTTCCAAAACTTACTTAAGCTTGGTAGTAAAGGCGACCTCCAGGACAATATATTCAAACTCAGGAAAGCCGAACTTACCGCTTTGAACAAAAGCGACGAGATCATGGAAACAACCCGCCAACTCGCTGAAGGCCTATCAGGGCAGATCAGTGAACTCGTCAATAATACCGAAGCTGGTATTGCCTCTACCGCAGAAGAGAACAAAGCCTCTTCTCAACAAACCGAAATGATAATGATCGCGATAGCCGCAGCGTCACTGATTGTTTCAATTTTAATTGGTTGGCTTTACGTTGTGCGATCCCTGCTTAGGCGTTTGATGGGCTTGGTTTCCTCCATGGAGAATATTGCCAATGGAGATCTAAAAGCTAGTATTCTGAGAAACGGTAACGATGAGATTAGTAAAATGGGCCACGCCCTAGCGGCTTTGCGTAATGTTTCGCGTGAAGCAGAAGACCTGAAACAAGAACAAGAATTAAGTCATGCCCGTATAGAAGAAGAAAAACGACTTAGCTCTCAAAAACTGGCGAATGATTTTGATCTTTCTGTTGGTTCTTCCATCAGCGTGCTCTCAAGCAATGTTACTGTTATGAGAGATCAGGCCAAAGAGATGCAGAGTCTAGCTGAAGAGTCACAAAAAGAAGCTCAGGAAATCAGTGGCGCCAGCGATGCCATGTCCAGTGATATTTCCACCGTCGCCTCTGCAACAGAAGAACTCTCTGCTTCGATTTCTGAAATCTCCAATCTTGTGAACAAAAGTACCAAGTGTTCACATGATGCAGTTGATCGGGCCACGACCATGAACGGTAACATTACTCGTTTGAACGAGGGATCCCAAGAGATCGAAAATGTTATCAGTATGATTAGTGGTATCGCCGAGCAAACCAACCTCTTGGCATTGAACGCAACCATTGAGGCTGCACGTGCTGGTGAAGCGGGTAAGGGTTTTGCTGTAGTTGCCTCAGAGGTCAAAAATCTTTCTAACCAAACCACCTCAGCCACTGAAGACATTCGCACGCTCATCGGTAATATTCAAAGTGAGATCAGCAGCGCCGTCGACGCCGCTGAACAAATCGACAATGTGATCAAAGAGATCAATGATATCGCGGGAGGGATTTCTACTGCTGTTGAAGAGCAAGGCGGCGCGACCAGAGAAATCAGCAAAACAGTTAATCAATCCGCAAGCAACTGTTCAGTTATTGCTGAACGTGTGCAAGGCGTCTCAGCAGCCTTAGACAAAACCAATCAATCTATGGGGCAGGTCATAGACGGAGTGCAAAAAATTGATGAAGAGAGCTCTCTGCTTACAGATAATGTAGATCAGTTCCTCAATTCTGTAAGGGCTTAGATCTTATTACTTTGTAATTTATTTGATTAACCGTAGCCCTGAAATATAAATTTCAGGGCTACATTCTTCTGTAAATGCCTAGGCCATTGCCTGCCTGACAAGAGAGATCGCAATTGCCCACATAATTAAACCAACAAGGCAATCCAGCACACGCCAAGAAATGGGACGCTTAAACAAAGGCGCCAACCATTTCGCACCAAGGCTCAAAGAAAAAAACCATAGAAATGACGACAACACGGCCCCAAGGCCAAACCAAAGGCGGGTTTCTTCGGGATACCGACCCCCGATTGAGCCGAGTAAAACGACTGTATCTAAATAAACATGTGGATTAAGCAAGCTTACCCCAAGTGTTGTTATAACGGCCTTCTTTAAGGTATCAGCACCTGCTTCCTGTCTTAATTTCAACACTTCCGGATTTACCGCAGCACGAAACGCATTCAGCCCGTACCAAAATAAGAATCCCGCCCCGCCCCAAGCAGCAAATACAAGTAGAAGTGGATTTGAGGTTATAACTAACCCCATCCCAGCAACGCCAAGCGCAATCAGAACCGCATCAACTAAGCTACAAAGAAAGGCAACTACAAACTGATTGTTACGTCGCAGTCCCTGGGTCAGGACATACGCATTTTGCGCACCAATCGCGATAATCAAACTTGCGCCTATTCCCATACCCTTCAAAAAAGGTGCGACTATTCCCAACATTCTAAACTCCTTGCTGCTTCTTCGAATCTCTTTTCCAAAATTGGAAAATCAATTCGCACTATAAAAAGAAAGCCTTCAGAAGTAATGCTAATATTAATTATGTAACATTAGATTTTTGAATATCAGGCTTCATCTTCTTCCACAATCCAAGGCTCAGCCTTTCCAGCGACTTCCCATTCTTTATATGCAGGAAGAGACGTTATTACCGACGAATAACGAGTAACAATTGGGTCGTCGCTGAGTTTGTATTTGGCAATCCGATTAACAACAGGTGCAAACATTGCGTCAGCATTTGAAAATTCACCGAACAGGAATGGACCGCCGGATGCTTCCAGACATTCACGCCAAATATCCGTTATCCGCTTAACATCTTTATGTACACCCTCAGAAACAGATATCGCCTCTTCTGCACGGCGCATATTCATTGGACACTCGGCTCTCAGAGACATAAAGCCACCGTGCATCTCATTAGAAATACATCTTGCCAGAGCCCGATCTTTTTCATTTTTAGGCCAAAAACCTGCTTCTGGGAATTTTTCCGCAAGATATTCAAGAATGGCCAGCGATTCCCAAACTGACAAATCTCCATCTTGAAGAACGGGTACTTTTTTCGTAGGAGAGAATTCAGCAAAATGTTTATGCCCCGTATCTTCATTAAACTGCGAAAAAATCTCTTTGAACTCGATACCTTTTACCTTCAAAGAAATCCAAGGACGGAATGACCAAGATGAGTAATTTTTATTCGCGATAATGAGCTTTAAAGCACACATAGCTGTGGGTCTCCTAAAGTATTTTTCTAATCGTATAGAACAGACTGTCGTGACTTATTTCATCAACAACGATCACTATGTTCTAGGAAAACAGTTCTTACTAGAGAACACAGATCAATTGGCAAAATCTTCACGAAGTTTGTCAAAATTACATTCAAAACTCCTTGCTCATGGGTGCATCATTTGCTGTATAACTAATGTACTCAAATAATAATTAGCAGCCCTAATGATCATGTTCGACTATCGACAACTCGCCACCCTCACTGCCATCCTTGAAGAAGGCAGCTTTGATAAGGCCGCCAAAAAACTCTTTATAACCCAATCAGCCGTCTCGCAACGCCTAAGACAGCTAGAAGATAAATTGGGACAAACTCTAGTGGTTCGGAGTACCCCCTTAACGGCCACGTCAGCGGGTCAGCGCCTGCTCAAGCACTACAAACAGGTGAGCCTACTTGAAAACGAACTGGATGACGATCTTCGTAATCATGACGAAGAGGGCTTTACTTCTTTAACAATTGGACTGAACGCAGATTCAATTGGAACCTGGTTTATGGATGCCGTGAAGGACTTTGTTTTTGAAAACAACATACTCCTAGACCTTAAAGTTGACGATCAAGAACAAACCCATCACCTCCTCAGGACAGGCGAAGTTCTGGGATGTATCAGTAGTAGTTCATCTGCCGTACAGGGTTGTCGCTGTATCCCTTTGGGGCAAATGATATACCGTCCTCTAGCTTCACCTGAATTTATTGACCGTTACGCACCTGATGGTCTCTCTTCAGATAATGCCTCCAACATTCCCGTTGCAGTGTTTAATCGTAAAGACCCTCTACAGCATCGTTATCTTGAGCAAAAATTTAACGTTACCAAGTTCCCCCACCATCTTATTCCCACTTGTGATGGGTTTGTCTCGGCTCTTATCAAGGGCTTTGCTTACGGCCTTATCCCCGACCAACAAGGCCAAGAGCATATCCAAACTGGCACATTGGTTTCCATTGATCCCACCTACGAGGTGCCAGTTCCGCTCTACTGGCATGTATGGAATTTACAAACCGACCTTATGAAGGGCCTTACACAAGCGTTGGTCGCAGAAGCGCGGCGTGTTTTAATCCCTATTTCAGAGTGACCTTACTGGTCGCCGCTCTGTTTAAGGGTTTGTGATTTAACGCAAGAATTTCACTATATGTAAAAAGTAAATTGGATACACCATTAGGGTACCGAGCAGGAGTAACTATGGAAAATCGAAAATTTTATACCGATGCAAACCGGGCCTCTTGGGATGAAGTCGCCCCCCGACATCGCTCATCCAATCAAGAAAAATTATTAAACGCCGTTAAAATCTCAGATTATAATGCCTTGGTACCGGAATTAATCGAAACCTTCAGCCTCATAGACTTGAAAGGCAAAAATGTCGCTCAAGTCTGTTGCAACAATGCCAAAGATTTGTTGTCGGTCATAAAAATGGGCGCTCGGAGTGGGGTCGGCATCGATGCTTCGGCTGGTTTTATTGAACAGGGCAAAGAAATTATTGCCACCGCAGGATACCAGAATGACATAACGCTCATCGTTAATGACGTTTACGACCTTCCAAAAGAGCTCGAAGGCCAGTTCGATATCGTGATGACCACCGTAGGTGTCATGAGCTGGATGCCCGATCTCCCGGCCTTTTTTAAAGTAATCAACAGTTTGTTAAAACCGGGTGGCCATTATGTTGTGGAAGAAATGCATCCGGTCCTCCTCATGTATGAAGCAGATGCCAAAGGAGTTTCGCGCCCATTGTACTCATACTTCAAGGATGATCCCTGGAAAGAAACCGGTGGTTTGGATTATTTCGGACACGTTGAATACGAATCAAAGCCAAGTTACAGCTTCCAGCATAAGATGGACGATATCCTGATGGCCGGTATCAATCTTGGCATGAGTTTGAAACATATCAGGGAAATTGATCACGACATTTCAAATTTTTGCATGGATTTGCAACACCAAGAGGCAAAACCGCCTCTCGGGATCAATCTGATATTTGAAAAATGCCTCTAGAGAGAACTTACATATGATAAAGGCCTGAATTCATCAGACCTTTATCATTATACGCTTCAGTTTACGTCTAATTGTTTTTGATTTTGTTTTTGGTTTTTTATTCTGCCGCACAAGGCTTTTTGGTTTTTCTTTTACGCTCTGATTCAGATTTCAACTGTCCACAAGCCGCAAGAATATCTTCGCCTCGCGTTGTTCGGACTGGCGCAGATATCCCATTTTCAAATAAGAAATCAGAGAAACGACGAATCTGGTTGTTAGAAGAGCATTCGAAAAATGATCCCGGCCATGGGTTAAAGGGGATCAAATTGATCTTGGCTGGAATACCCTTGAGAACCTGTAGCAGTTTTTTAGCATCTTCCATCGAATCGTTTACATCCTTGAGCATCACATACTCAAAAGTAATGCGTCGAGAGTTACTAACTCCTGGGTACTCACGACAGGCGTCCAATAATTCTTTTAGAGGATACTTGTTATTGATCGGCATGATCTTGCCTCGAGTTTCGTCATCAGTCGCATGCAAAGAGACCGCAAGGTTAACCCCGAGATCGACCCCACAACGACGGATTTCTGGCACAACACCGGATGTTGAAAGCGTGATCCGGCGTCGTGAGATCGACAGGCCTTCACCATCCATAACGATGTTTAAGGCAGTCCGAACATTCTCGTAGTTATACAGCGGCTCGCCCATACCCATCATAACAACATTAGTTACGCGACGGTTAAGCCCTGAACTTGGCCATTCATCCATAGAATCACGCGCTAGAATAATCTGAGATACAATTTCGTTGGGAGAGAGGTTTCGCACGAGTGGCTGGGTGCCTGTATGGCAAAACTTACAGGTAAGTGTGCAACCCACCTGAGATGATACACAAAGAGTCCCGCGCCCCTCTTCAGGGATAAAAACCGTTTCGACCTCGTTACCATCCGGGAATCGCAGCAACCATTTTCGGGTACCATCCGTAGAAATCAGATCTTCAACAACTTCTGGACGCCCAACAACATAACCTGCTTCCAGCTTTGCCCGGAAAGGCTTTCCTAAAGAAGTCATCTCGTCAAAGGAGCTGGCCCCGCGATTATAAATCCATTGCCATAATTGTTTGGCTCGAAATTTCGCTTCACCCATCCCCAGAACTTCAGCTTCAAGTTCTGGACGAGAAAGACCTACCAAGATCTTACGCCCATCTTCAGCATTTGAAGATGGAGGTGCAAAAGCTTTTGCGTGTCCTCGAGACGAGTTTTCAACAGGGGCCGTGGTCATTGCTTATCAATCCTTCTGGCAGATCCATTCATCTGCGCCTGAAGGCTTAAATAAAGCGAGTCACTTCAGGGTTCAAGTGGATTCGCTCTGCAACAAATGCATAGCAGAGCGTTCCAGGCACCAAATTTGAGCTCTAATGAGACAAAATACGCGTTTTAGATCCAATTTTTAAAAACAAACTCGACGTTTATTTTTTACCACATGCTTGGTTAATGGAGCGATAAGCTGCGGAAAAACCACGTAAAGAATAAGTATCTTTAGTTTTGGTTCCTCTGGCAGAGACACCGTTCACGATAAGATTTGAGCCCTTAACCATAGAGGTGATGACTTTTTTGTCATCACCAAGATCATATGCCCAAGCAGAATCGCCTGTAGTGAAAAACTTGTATCTATTTTTACCAATGCTCAGAGTCGCTTCGCTATCTTTTCTATAAGCATAGCCAGTCTGAACATTTACTTCGTCCCAGCGTTTCTCGCCTGTACGGTGAGAAACAATCAGGTAAATATCACCACGTTTTTTGTATTTGCCCTCAGCTTTTTTAGGTACAGAAGTGATAAAACAGACCTTGTGACCATTTTCACTATAGCTATAGGAGGTCCAATCCTTATGCTCGCCAATGACATTGATTTTTTGAGCATGACCAGGGGTCGCACTTAAGAAAAAAGTACCAAAAGAGATGGTTACCATAAGAGCCAAACGAATGGCTGAATTCATAAACACTACTTTGCTCATTATCTTCCCAGTTACACTAATGCTCGATGCGTCAATTCTATACATTCTACGGATAATCCGCAAAATAGGTAATTCTAAGGCAACAGGTTCAAATTCGTCCAGAACAGTTAATCTTTTTTTGTTCTGATAATCTGTCCACCTTGAACATGCTTTGGTAAAGCGATCGTCTCCGCACGTGGATTAACAGGCCGTCCAGGGAATCTACCCATGGAAATAAGACGATCATAAAGCACGATTGCACCCGCTACGCCAACATTCACACAGAACTTCATCGGAATTTTCACAATAAAGTCACAGCGCTCTTGCATTTCAGGGGAAAGACTCCCTTTTTCAGGACCTAAAATGTAAGCTGCCTGCATTGGATGACGAAAACTAGGCAATTCTATGGATTCATCGGTTAACTCGACACCAACCAATTGAACACCTTTTGGCAACACCATTTCATCAACAGAATCAAAAGTATAAAGCGGTAAGGTTTTGGACGCGTCAGAAGTATCTGAGCTTCTCATATCTTTACTTTTATACTGAGGCGCAACTGTAAAAAAGTAACTCGCCCCAAAACTATGGGCAGAACGTAGCAAATTCCCTAGGTTCATGGCTTTACTGCCACCTTCGACACCCATGCCGAAAAACCCTCTCATCGTTCTCTCTGCCATCGTCTTATCCGGTTCTTTCTTTGGTCTGTTAATGTCTGATACTTTCCGCCTATAATGCCAGCGAAATAGAATCATTGGTTCAGTTGGGCTTTCTCTCACCAGAGCTTACCTCTGAATAGAGCCTAGCGTCCTTAACAAAAGAGTTTTCTAGTGTCGGATCAAACAAAAAACAACACATCATCCTCATTTGGGGAACAAATCAGCCCTGTCATGGTCGAAGTTACCCGGGGAAACATGGTCGAAAGTATCCATCGTGCGTCATATGCCGTGGTAGATGCGGATGGTAAAGTCGTCCTTTCTGGCGGCGAATTCGAAAGAGTGACTTATGGACGCTCAGCGATCAAGTGCATGCAAGCCTTGCCGCTTATTGAATCCGGTGCTGCAGATGCTTTTAATCTAACAGATGCCGAAATTTCTATCGCTTGTGCTAGCCACGACGGCCAATCTCAGCATGTAAAAACTGTACAGGCATGGTTAGATAAAATTGGGTTCACTGCTGATGATCTCGAATGCGGATCGCATTTGCCCTATCACATCCCCACCATGGTTGAGTTGCTCAAAAGCGGTGGCAGTGAATCAACGCTCCATAACAACTGCTCTGGTAAACACGCCGGATTTTTGACCGTGTGCAAACAAATGGGTGTCGATCAAAAGGGCTATGTTAATTACGAACACCCTCTGCAACAACGTATCCTTGGTGCCATGGAAAGTATGTTTGGTCTTGATCTTGGCAATGCTCCAAGAGGCGTCGATGGCTGTGGCATTCCCGTCATTGGCACTCCGCTTGCCAATATCGCTTTGGCGATGGCCCGTTTTGCAGATCCTTCGGATCAACCGGAAGCTCGACAAGAAGCCTGCGCGCGTATCATTAAGGCTATTACAGCTGAACCCTATATGATTGCTGGCTCTGATCGTTTTTGCACAAAAATTGTAGAAGCCACCAAGGGGCGTGCCCTGATCAAGACAGGTGCCGAAGGCGTCTACACGGGCATTATTCCAGAACTGGGCCTCGGGATTGCTCTCAAAGCAGATGATGGTGTTACCCGTTCCGCTGAAACTGTGATCGGCATGATCCTCAAGCATCTGAAGATAATCGATGAGGCCATGGCCGAGAAGCTCAAAGATGTTCTAGAGCCCCCTCTCTTTAATCGGGCTGGAATTCAAGTGGGCCAAATTCGGGGAACCCAAAACTTTCCTTTTTAGGTTCAAATCACTTTTTCCACTCCCAGCCGGACAGATTTTTGATTGTTCGGTTGGTGGCGGAATGTTTTATAAACTTTTCAATTTTTGTCCTTCACCCCTAGGTCGGAGTAATCGGCTTGACTACCAATACTGTTCAGCCTGAGGTCCAAGACCAATACGAGGCCTACCCTTACCCATCGCGTGATCCCAAAGATGAGAGAAAACGCCTCATCACGGGTTCACCAAGCAACCTTGCTGAACTCAATCACTATCTGTTTGCTGGCAAGCGTGACTTTGCCACCCCCTTTCGTGCTCTCGTCGCAGGCGGTGGAACTGGAGATGCCACCATTATGTTGGCCCAACAGCTTGCAGATGCATCACTAGATGGCAAAGGTGTAGAAGGTCAGGTTACCTATTTGGATCTCTCTGTTGCCTCTCGAGAAATCGCCGAAGCTCGGGCCAAGGAACGAGGCCTAACCAATATAACCTTCCTTAATGGCTCTTTGTTGGATCTTCCAAAACTTAGTCTTGACCCTTTTGACTACATCGACTGTTGTGGGGTCCTCCACCATCTGAACGAACCCAAAGATGGGCTCAAAGCTCTGTCCTCGGTTCTCAAAGATGACGGCGGCATGGGGTTAATGGTTTATGGGAAGTATGGCCGTGAGGGTGTTTACGAAATGCAATCCTTACTCAGAGATTTGTGCCAAAATTGCAGTTCTCTCGCCGAAAAAGTTACATTAACCCGACGACTATTGGAAAAAGTACCGGTCAGTAATAGCTTTCACCGCAATCCTTTTGTTATTGACCATAAAGCCAGTGATGCCGAATTAGTTGATCTTCTGTTACATAGCTGTGATCGGTCATACACTGTTCCCGAGATAGAAGATCTGATCAGTTCAGCAAAGTTGAACATCGCCAGCTTTATTGAGCCCATCCGCTATCAACTTGAAACCTATCTCAAAGACACGAAATTACAACAAGCTGCAGCAGGGTTAAGTGAAATGCAAAGAGCTGTGGTTGCAGAAAAACTTGCTAGTAATATAAAGCTGCATGTCTTTTATGTAACACGCCAACAAAACACTGTTGCTGATCTCTCATCTTTGAAGAAAGTTGTCCCTGTATTCAGAGGGATGAGCCCTGATCAGCTTTCTGCCAGTTTAAAGAAAACGCCGATCTTAAAATCCAATTTGGATGGCGTTCCAATCAATCTTCCTTTGCCACGACTTGCCTCTGCAATTGCAAAGCGCTGCGATGGCCAGAAAAACTTATCTGACATTTATACTGAATTAAAAGAACTGGATACACGGCTCGAATGGGATACTTTTGCCCAACAGTTTGAGGCTTTTTACAAAGCCTTCAACAGTCTCAACCATCTCTTTCTTCGATACTCATAAAGTAGTGAATTCTGTTACCTAATCGTCAATCTTAAGGCATGACAACAAACTGTGACTAAAGTAAGTAATCAGACCCTCAAGCCGATCGGCCTCGATACCCCATGTCTGTTATAAATACCCACACTTTTAAAAATATACCTGTGCCTGTTCAGGGTGCTTTGCTCGTCGTCATTGCTACTTTTGGCTTCTCAGCCATGAATTTGCTTGTACGCCTTGCGAGCGAAGAATTACCTCTTTTCCAAGTTACCTTTTTCAGAAACTTTTTTGCCTTAATATTCATGCTTCCCTGGTTGTTTCATGTTGGTCTTCCCGGCATTAAAACAGCTCGCTTGAAATTACATTTCTTAAGGTCGATGATCGGCATCTCGGCAATGTTAGTTTGGTTCGCCTCTGTTAGCTGGCTACCCATGGCGCAGGCCGTCGCCTTAAATTTTACCGTGCCCTTATTTGCCACCATTGGCGCCGCGCTCATACTCAAAGAAGACGTGAAACTTCGCCGTTGGGGCGCAACGATTATGGGCTTTGTTGGAGTTCTTGTAATCTTACGTCCTGGTGTACAGGAATTCAGCCTGCTTATGCTGCTACCGATTCTTGCTGCTCTTTTGATGGCAGGGTCGATAATGGCGGTAAAGTCTCTGACAAAAACGGAAACCACAAGCGTCACCGTTTTTTACACAACTATATTCATGACACTAATTTCTTTGATCCCGGCTGTTATGGTTTGGGAGTGGCCAAGTTTAGATGTTTGGTATGCTGTAATCGGACTTGGGGTAATTGGCGCGACCAGTAACCTTCTCGTAACCAAAGCCCTCGCAATTGCTGATGCTTCGGCAATCATGCCCTTTGACTATGCACGCCTCCCCTTTATGGCTTTGATGGCCTTTTTAGCCTTTGGGGAGGTTCCAGATTTTTGGACTTGGATCGGCGGATTTATAATCGCAGGATCAGCAATTTATATCGCCCACCGTGAAGCCCGCATACGCAAACGCGCCGATGAAAAAAAATCGACACGAGATACTCTTAAAGCTGCAAGCGATGCCCCGCGAGGAATGCCTTAGCCTAATAAAGGGTATGCCAGAAAAATAACGATTAGAATTAATCTAGGCTCTTTGTTTCAGACTTTGCCATAAGACGCTCTAACGCCTGCTGCCACTTTTCAACCGTCTCAATCGGTGTGCTATTTGAAAAGGCGAGATACATATCATATTGCCCGATAACGGCAACTTCTGAGACCATCGTGTCTAAGACCTGTTCTTCTTTCATGATGTAAGCCATGTATACATCAGAGGCTTCTAAAATATCATATCGACCTTTTAACAATAGCAGAAAAGACTTATCCGCATCCAAAATCGGATTCAGGTTTTTAAATTTCAGCGTTGTGAGTAGTTCTTCGCCAGCACCGCCCATTTGAACAGCAACATCGCCAACCTTACGGGCTTGTTCAAGGTTTGCTTCGTTATCCCCAACATAAAGCTCTTCATTGTTGCTGGTGGTATAAAGCCCAACCCTCACCGTATAAAGAGGCCCAACCCATTGGAAATCAGGCTCTCTTTTAGGGGTTCTCACAATAGAGAAGATTGCTGTATTTTGTTTTTCTTGGGCGTATTTATAAGCCCGCACCCAAGGTAATACGGTTATCTTGGGGTCTTCTCCCGCCTCTTTCGCAAGAGCACGCACGATCTTAGGTCCAATGCCAACCAGTTCATTATTTTTAAGGTAGTTATAAGGGGGGAAATCTTCGGTATAAAACTCTACAGCCCATACGTTTGTACTCATAAAAATCAAAAGTGACAGAGCGCAAAACAAATTTTTTATCATCACATTCATCCTCTGAGCCCCCTCGGATCGCTATTCCATCCTAACGATAAAGAATTAGAAATTGGCTAAGATTTCTGAAAATTATATGATTCATTCTAGATCATCGAGGAGGTCGCGCGCCTTTTCTGTGTGTTCGTCTTTCACATGTGCATTTACAGACGTTATCGCTGCGATAAGCACAGATACGTCGTCGGTATAACCCAAACCTACGAGAAAATCTGGGATAAGATCTGCGGGAACAACAAAATATGCCAAGGCAGCCATAAGAATAGCTTTCACTTTCACCGGCGTATTTGTATCCATTGCGCAGAAATAGGCGCCAAGTAACTTTTCTGAAAACGTGATTTTAGCGGCAACTCTTTTGAGCTTTTGCAGAAAGCTCTTTCGTACGAGTTTCTCGTCCTCCTCTAAAAGATCATTTTCAGGATTAGTTGGATCAGGTTTTCGAAATTGAATGAATCGCATCATAAACACATGAGAAGGACTCGTTGCTGTTACAAGTCTTCCTTGTTGTGACGGGCTTCATACTTTAGAGGCAAAGAGGTTCATTTTTTTGGCAAGTTCAACATCCAGGGAAGACAAGCCATCACAATCGTGGGTGGTTAGAACAATATCTACCTTATTATAAACATTGAACCATTCAGGGTGATGCCCCATTTTCTCTGCAACCAAGGCCACCCTGTTCATAAATCCCCATGCCTGATTGAAGGTTTTGAACATGAAAATCTTACGAATGGCATCTCTATCCGTTTCCAAGGCCCACCCCTCCAGAGAAGAAAGTAAATCCGTACGTTCATCTGAAGATAGTTTCTCTGGCACGCGTCGGCTGGTCATATTAATGCATCCTGTAATAATGAAATTTGTTCTATTGTTAACAATAGCATAGAATGATTGTATATAAGAGTGGGTGATTTAAAAAAAGCGTCAACTGTGTTTGACATTGACAGCGCCTTTGAATCTATGCCTATTGCCGTTCTCGGCATTCTGGAATGAGAAAATGGGCCAACTTCACAACGTAGAACGTTTCACCACCCCACCGGAGATCAGTGATATTGAATCTCTGGCACGTGAATCCTATGCTCATATGCCTGATGAACTTCGTGATGTTGCCAGTCAAATCAAAATTGAAGTTCAGGAATTTCCGTCAGAATATATGATGGAAGCCATGGATTGTGAAACCCCGTTTGAAATGCTGGGCCTTTACCAAGGGGTTGATCGTAAAAACCCTACTGATAGAGATTTAAGCGAAGAAAAGGACACGGTTTTCCTATTTCGTCGCCCAATACTGGACTTTTGGTGTGAAAATGGCGAAGACCTTAGCCAAGTCATTAATCACGTACTTCTCCAAGAAATTGGTCATTATTTTGGGATAAGCGACGATGATATGGAGCAGATGGAAAGCCGCACGAATAATCTCTCCTGATTAAATTTCGTAGCCCTTCCTCTGGCCTTTATAGCAAAGCCCTTATTCTAAATCGCATTACACTAAGGACCTCTTCCTCAAACCAGGGGTTCTTCTTTAGCCATATTTTCGACCGCCAACTCGGGTGTGGTGTAACAAAGTAATCTGGTTGGTACTCCTGCCATGAACGCACCGTTTCTGTCAGAGTTTTCTTGCCCGTTTTCCCCAAATAATAACGCTGAGCATATTGCCCGATTAACAAAGTTAATTGAATATTTGGCATCTGCTCTTTGAGCTTAGCATGCCATAAAGGCGCGCACTCCGGTCGAGGCGGTGAATCGCCCCCTTTCTCAAGACGTCCGGGATAGCAAAAACCCATCGGCATTATTGCAATCCGAGTTTCATCGTAGAAAGTCGTCGCGTCCACATTCATCCATTCTCGGAGATGATCTCCTGATGGATCATTCCAAGGAATGCCTGTTTCATGAACCTTTGTTCCCGGTGCCTGGCCAATAATCAGTATCTTTGCTGTCCTAGAGGCTCTTACAACTGGGCGTGGTCCCAGGGGGAGATCGGCGTCACAGACTCTGCAGCCTTTAATTCCCTTCAGCAAATCTTCCATCTTATTACTCATTCTAAGTCCCACCTCAACAAGATCACAGGATCTTTTGAGTAACTGTGGAGGAACGGAACAAAAGAAACAATTCAACGGATTGTGAAGTCAAAGTGGCTCTGTGTATTTGGGAAATCTATCCCCGCCTTTACACCAACAATCTAAATACCTGTACGTTCCAGCACATTAAGCCAATTTTCACTGGCTATTTTTCGGATCAATTTCTCTCCAAACCCCGCAGAACGAAACCTCTCAATGAGTTTAGGTAATCCAGCGACATCCTTGAGCTCTGAAGGTACCAGACAGCCATCGTAATCCGAACCTAGCGCTACGGCGTCTTCTCCAAGCTTCTCTACCAGATAAGCGGCATGACGTACCAGAACATCAAGGGACGTATCCACATCGTGAGCTCCATCTTCACGAAGAAACGCAACGTGATAATTGAGACCAGCAAGTCCTTTGCTTTCGCATATAGCGTCTAGTTGTTTGTCTGTTAAATTTCGCGCTGAGGGGCAAATTGCATGGGCATTTGAATGGGAAGCGACTAACGGTTTTGTTGATAAACCCGCAACATCCCAAAAACCCTTTTCTGTGATATGAGATAAATCGATCATAACCCCCATATCATTACAGTTACGGATCAACTCACGGCCTGTATCAGTTAGACCAGTTCCGGTATCAGGAGAGCTTGGAAAAGCCATCGGAACACCATCTGAAAAGATATTTTTTCGGCTCCAAACTGGACCAATAGATCTCAATCCAGCGGCATAAAGCACTTCCAAAGCATTAAAATCTGCATCAATCGCTTCTGCGCCTTCAATGTGCATAATCATCGCCAATTTACCAGCCGCAATGGCCGTACGAGCTTCTGCCACGGAGCGAGCTATTACCACATCACCTTTGCTTTCTCGCTCCAAACGCTGTGCCATGGCAAACATGCGATTGGTGAAAATCAAAGCACCAGGTTGATCAATGGGGGCAAAATTCGCAGGATCCTCGGGATCAAAAGGGACTCCAGAAGTATCGTCATATTTTGAAGGGGTAAACATCGCAAAAAGACCACCAACAAATCCACCTTTGCGGGCTCTGGGTAAATCGATATGGCCTGTCTTATTTTCCTCAAAGAAGGACACTTGTTTTGCCGTATCTTTGTTCATCACATGGCGTAGAAGCGTGTCATTATGGCCGTCAAAAACGGGGATAAGAGTGTCCGTCATCGTAATTCCTGTATGTATGCTTATTACCAAAACCTGATCGAGGCCAAAATATTATTGTCGAGATCAAGCCTCTGGTTGATAACCTTCACTCGCTTGGAGCAATTCACGGGTATATTCGTGTTTAGGGGTTGAATGGCGCATAGTATCAACATCCATAACCTCTACGATTTCCCCATGGCTCATGACCGCAATTTCATCGCACATGTGAGCAACAACAGCGAGATCATGGGTAACGAGAATGTAGGTCAATTTACGCTTCTTCCGGATATCCGAAAGTAAATTAAGGATCTCCGCTTGCACTGACACATCTAGCGCCGAAGTCGGCTCATCTAACAAAAGAATATCAGGCTCGAGCATCAGGGCTCTGGCAATCGCCACACGCTGTCTTTGACCGCCCGAAAGCTGGTGTGGATAACGAAACCGAAAAGATGCACCAAGGCCGACATCAATCAGAGCCTGATTTACACGGTCATCAATGTTATCATACTTATGGAGCCTGAGCGGTTCCGAAAGAGTTCGATCAATACTATGTCTTGGATGCAGTGAAGCATAGGGATCTTGGAAAACCATTTGGATGGTTCTGCAATAAGACATCTCGCGCTTTTTGCTGATGGGCTCATCATTTACAACAATGGCGCCATCCCAATCTGTCACCAAACCACTAATTGCTCTTAGGACCGTTGATTTACCGGATCCTGATTCGCCAACCAATCCGTAGGATCCACCTTCAGACACAGAAATCGAAACATCTTTAACAGCTTGAAATCGATCGTGACCTTCCCCGAAATAAACATTCAGCAGGTTGATCTCTAGAGCAGTGGTAGCTTTAGATACTTTTATTTTTTCAGAGGAAGGCATCGACACTAGGGTCCTCTATCCATTTGGGGTCACGCTCAAGAACGGACAGTTGATCTTTTGGCTTATGAATGTCCGGTAGTGCGTTCAACAAGCCACGCGTATAAGGGTGTTTGGCATTTTGCAATTCATCCGCACGACAGGTTTCAACAATGCGGCCGCCATACATAATGATTACACGATCACAAAAAGACGCCACCAAGTTCAAATCGTGACTAATAAAGATCAACCCCATGCCTCGCTCTTTGACCAGCTTATCCATGATCTGAAGAACCCGCATTTGCACGGTTACATCAAGTGCCGACGTTGGTTCATCCGCGATCAGAAGATCCGGTTCTGGAACAAGCATCATCGCAATCATGATACGTTGTCCCATTCCTCCAGAAACCTCATGCGGGTAACTGTCGTACACCCTCTCAGGGTTACGGATTTGCACAGCGTTAAGCATCTCTATCGCACGAACTTTGGCTTCCTTTTTTGAAGCGCTTGTATGTACGCGATAGGCCTCGGCAATTTGATCCCCGACTTTCATCACTGGGTTCAACGAAAACTTTGGATCCTGCATGACCAATGAGATTCGATGTCCACGAATATCGCGCATCTGTTTTTCACTGAGAGCCTGGAGATCCTGACCATCGAAATAAATTTTAGAGGCTTCAACATGGCCAGGCTCTCTGATCAAACGAAGGATGGCGCGACCGGTCATGGATTTACCAGAACCGGATTCACCAACAATACCCACACGCTCGCGACCCACAGAGAATGAAATCCCGCGAACAGCTTCTACGACGCGCCTTTTGGAGTGGAAACGGACCCAGAGATCTTCGACTTCTAGAAGAGGTTTGCTCATGACTGCGCCTTCTTCGGATCGAGAATATCACGCAGGCCATCACCAAGAAGG
The DNA here is from genome assembly GCA_036960845.1 of Halopseudomonas aestusnigri. GTDB lineage: Bacteria > Pseudomonadota > Alphaproteobacteria > Kiloniellales > Kiloniellaceae > Kiloniella. The sequence continues at coordinate 113,356 of JBALWN010000001.1, forward strand.
TTAAAGCCAAGAGATACTATAAAAATTGCAAGGCCAGGCATCGTCGCAATCCACCAATGGTCATGAATAAAAGTACGACCTGATGCTATCATATTCCCCCATTCCGGGACGGATGGTCCAGCACCCAAGCCAAGAAAACCTAAACCAGCTGCGGTCAGAATTATTCCAGCCATGTCCAAAGTAATACGAACGATCAAAGAGGACATACACATTGGCCATATATGTCCGAGAATAATCCTCAATTGACTGGCGCCTTGAAGTTGAATGGCGGCAATATAATCTGTGTTTCGTATTGTTAAAGTTTCCGCACGGGCTATACGTGCATATGGTGGCCAAGCTGTAAGGGATATGGCCAATACTGCATTTTCTATTCCTGCGCCGAGAGCTGATACAAATGCAAGAGCCAAAACCAAACGAGGGAATGCCAAAAAGATATCTGTTATCCGCATAAGGACAGTATCAATCCATCCCCCAAAATAACCAGATGCAGTGCCGACAAGAAGGCCAAATACAGGTGCCGTGACAACAACAAGTCCAACAATTAACAACGTTATCCGTGATCCATATACAACTCGACTCCAAATATCTCTACCGAAATCATCCGTTCCCAAGATGTGCCCGTCAGTGAGGGGAGGCTGTAAAGTGGCACTTCCATCCAAGTTTTGAATTAAGGGGTCTTGTGGTGCCAACCACGGAGCAAAAATAGCACCCAAGACCAACATCACGATGATCATAAACCCAATAAATGCAAGACGATTTGAAACAAGTGATTGCCAACCGGCATAAACTTGTACCATCTGAGCATGGGTCCGCGACCGAGGAGATTCATCCGTCAACCATGCCTTAAGTCCCCGTTCTGAGGCCGGGGCATTTGTATTCATTGTCATCTTGCCCTCGGATCTACAACTTTATAAAGAAAATCAGAAAATAAATTCAACCCCACGAAAATCATTCCAACAACAACCGTACCACCAATTACCGCATTCATATCCGCAGACAATAACGCTGTAGTCAGATAAGACCCCAAGCCAGGCCAGGAAAAGATAATCTCTGTCAAAACAGAGCCTTCAAGCAGATTAGCGTAGGAGAGTGCGATAACGGTTATGAGAGGAATCATGACATTTCCAAGAGCATGACGCCAAATAACGGTATGCTCAGATAGTCCCTTAACCCGTGCAGTTGTAATGTATTCTTGTGAGAGTTGCTCTAACATAAATGAGCGCGTCATACGGCTGATATAAGCCAGTGAGTAATAACCAAGTATGGATGCCGGTAAAATAATATGCGAAAAAGCATCCCAAAAAATGTCGATATCACCTTCAAGAAGACTATCGATTAGAATCATTCCCGTTACCACAGGTATGATGTCTTCATTATAGATATCCAATCGACCAGGGCCATCGACCCAGCCTAAAACCCCATAAAAGACGATCAACCCAACAAGACCAATCCAAAAAATGGGCATCGAATATCCAAACAGACCAGCGAAACGAACAACTTGATCCTGCCATTTTCCTTCATTGACTGCCGCAACAACTCCCATTGGTACCCCGAACAGAATACCAAAAATCGTTCCGAGTGATGCTAACTCTAAGGTCGCAGGGAAAACACGTATAATATCTTCAGATACCGGGCGGGCTGTCAAAGTTGACATGCCAAAATCACCCAAGGCTATTTGTTTTAAAAATATACCAAACTGAACGTATAGCGGCTTATCCAAGCCAAGAGATATATAAGCCGCTTCATAAATTTCCTGAGAGGCCCGTTCACCGACAATCGCAAGTACAGGATCGACAGGCATTACACGGCCAATGATAAAGGTAATAAATAATAGGCCAACTAAGGTTATCAAAACGGTGAATATAACCGTAATCAAACTTTTCAGACGCTTTAGAAGCGACGCGGAAAACCCGCGCCGCTTCGGCGTCGCTGTATCAACAGCATTACTCATCAGATACTACTTCGTAACTGTCCAATAGAAGACTTGTGTAACAGCAGAACCAGTTACAAAGCCCTTTACATTTGCACGACGCCCCGTTTGTTCATTTTTCTGGAACATTTCAACGAACGGTGAAGTCATCTGGTGCTCTTTTTGGATGTCGATATACATCGCCGCACGCTTTGCATTGTCTGTTTCCTGAACAGCTGCCTTAGTACGAGCAGTCATATCAGAAATATCCCATGCATTACGCCATGCTAGTTTACCAGTAAGTTTTGCTTCATCTGTGTTGTTAGGGTTAGAAGCAAAAGTATCAGCGTTTGTGTGTGGATCAGGATAATCCGGCCCCCATGCACCGACATAGATCTGGAAATCACGGGCACGATATTTACCCAAGATCTGTTTACCAGTTCCCTGAGTCAGGCTGATGTTAATACCAGCTTGTTTGAAGGTGTTCTGAATAGATTGGGCAATCTGAATACGCTCTTGCGCATTACGTACAATGATCTCAGCGTCAAATCCATCAGCGTGTCCTGCCTCGGCTAGTAATTTTTTAGCTTTAGCAAGATTTAGACTGAACGGCTTGTCTTTCAACTCACCCATATAAGTCAATGGTAAGAATGCCTGATGCACAACGTACTGACCTTTGAGGAAAGAATTAGTCATGCCCTCATAATCGATCAAATAGCGTAGAGCTTCACGTACTTTTGGTTTGGAAAGAATAGGATCTTTCTGATTCATGGAAATGTACATGATACGACCACGAAGATCGTTATCTACAGCGATATCAGAGTTACCGGAAATGCCTTCTACGTCTGTAGGCGTCAAGTTACGCGCTACATCAATATCACCTTTTTCAAGTAGCAGGCGTTGGGTTGCTGATTCAGCAATATGACGAACGATAACGCTCTTCATAGCTGGCTTCTTCTGCCAGTAATCGCCATTAACTTTCAATTTATAAGATTGGTTTGGCTTCCAATTAACAAGTGAGTAAGCACCTGATCCTGCAGAATTCGTCTGCAGCCAAACATTACCCCAATCTCCATCAACTTCATGAGATTTCACAACTTTGGAATCGACAATTGACGATATAACCGCTGTAAAGCAGTTCAACACAAATGAAGGAGCATATTTTTCATCTGTCGTGACGACGAGTGTCTCATCATCAGTTGCTTTAATCGTTGCATCGAGATTATCGGCATTAAAACCAAATTGGGTGAGAATAAAAGAAGGTGTCTTCTTCATTCCAACAGCACGTTGGAGCGAGAACGCTGCGTCGTGTGCTGTTACAGCATTGCCAGAATGGAACTTGCGCCCTTTAGCCATTTTAAAGGTAAAAGTTTTCCCATCGGCACTGATAGTCCAACTTTCAGCCAAGCCGGGCTGATACCCTTTTGAGAGATCATTCGGGTCGAAAACTACGAGGGTATCATAGACGTTGTTTGCATAGTCAGAACCCGCGAACTCAAACAGTTCTTGCGGATCGAGAGAAACGATATCGTCAATTCTGTTCGCGACAACGAGAACGTTATCAGGTGTTCCTGCAAAAGTAGCGGATGCCGACAATGCAGTAGCGGAGACGGCCGTGGCAAAAACCAGGCCTTTCAATAATTTTTTTATTTTCACTTTGGACTCCCTGTATTAGATGCGGCGCTTTTTATGGAAAACCAAACGATGATTCTCAACGAATGAATGTGCGTCGCTAAGTCAGCGTTGCCGTTCTCAAAGAATTTGTCAACTTAGTCAGCCTAAAATAAAACCTAATAATCAAAGGGTATTAGTTAAATTTTGAAAGAAAGGCCTCAACTGAAAAGAGAAACTTTATAAATTATACCGTGCCTTATTTTACACTTTTTATCAGTTGTATATGGTTCTTAGTTCCTTACAACTACTAGCAGAATCGAGTACTTTATAATTCTTAAAAAAATACTCGCATTGGCTGTTTGAAGAAGGCCATACAACAATCCATAGCAGCCAATATTTAGTCAAAATTATTCATTAAAAAATATTTTCCTATTTAGGCCGGCTCGTTCCTTTCTTACTCATTCAAATTTTGCATCAAGAATTGCGTCATACAAAGATTGTACACAATCACATCTAGACAGATTATCTCTCTTAGGCTTTAAATATAAAGTTCAACACCTAAAGACGTATTTACGCTTATCTTTTCGACCAAGCCTTCACAACGCTCCCTTACTCAGGAATTAAAGAGATGAGAGAATACAAAGTCCTCTTTGTATGTACCGGAAACATCTGCCGCTCTCCATGTGCAGACGGGATCCTTCGACACAAATTGGTTGAGCAACAGCTTGATCATCTCATTTTGACTGATTCAGTGGGCACCCATAGCTATCATGTCGGCGAGCCGCCAACCCCGACAGGCCTTACTCTCGCAACCAAAAGAGGATACGATTATTCTGATTTGAGAGCACGCCAACTAAAACAAAGTGATTTTGTTAACTCTGATCTCATCCTCGCGATGGATCACGGTCATCTCGACATTATTCGAAATAGCTGTCCTGAACAGTACTTGTATAAGGTTGCAATGTTTTTGGATTACTCTGAACAGTCTAACAAAGAGGTAAATGATCCCTATTACGGGGGGCCTTCAGATTACAACACCATGCTAGATGCCATTGAAATCGGGGTTACAGGTTTAATCACACATCTCAAACAGTTGCTCCATGAGTGATTCCCAAAACTCAGATAACGCCCGTAATCAGGATCGCATAATACTTGGCATTGTCCTGGCCATTCTCATGGTGTTTTGCACTTCCGTAATGGATGGGATCGCCAAATGGCTCACGGCGTCCTATAGCATCGTGAGCATTATCCTAATCAGGAACACCTTCAGTTTACCGATTGCATTCACGCTCTTGATGAAAACGGGTGGCCTTCATAATTTAAAATCTGACCGTCCATTGTTATTGCTCGTAAGATCTTGTTTGATCTTCTTCGCAGCTGGATCATTTTATGCTGCTCTTCCCTATATGCCTTTAGCAGAAGCCTTTGCCATTGCTTTTGTGGCACCGTTATTTACCACTGTTTTATCCATTATTTTTTTAAAAGAAAAAGTCGGCCCTCATCGCTGGGCCGTTGTTGGAACTGGGTTTATCGGGGTTTTAATCGTTCTACAGCCCGGTACAGACACCTTCCAACTCGCAGCAATTTTCCCGATAGCTGCCGCTTTTTTTTATGCCGTCATCATGATTATGACCCGCCAACTTAGACATCACAGCACCTCTTCTGGCATGACACTATGGGGAACCTTAGCAACAGTTAGCATAGCATTGATCTCTCTTACCTTGCCTGGAGATGCCTTTGCTTGGACGTTGCCCAACAACAATGATCTGCTGCTCCTTCTCGGAATGGCAGGAGTAGCGACAACGGCGCATTTTCTTACCGGGCAGGCCTATAGATACGCCCCTGCAGCTGTTATTGCGCCGTTTGATTACACAATGTTGATATGGGGAATTATATTCGGTTGGGTGTTCTGGCAGGAAATCCCGGAAGCCCATGTTTTGCTTGGCGCTTCTGTTATTATCTCAAGTGGCCTTTACCTCATATATCGAGAGTCTCGGGCCAAGAATAAAACGGCTCAGGATAATCCGCTTCGAGAAAGTAACACGCCCCCGACGGCGTAAGTTGGCTAGAGTAAAGGCCAAAACTCTCTGCCACGAACGGAGGGTGAGAGAAAAGATTGTTCGCCTTCAGGTAACTGCCAAATGCGTGCCCGGGATCGGTTTTGAAACGGCAAAGAGTAATGTGAGGCGTGAATTTCTCCCGATCAAGACGAACTCCAATCGACTGGGCTGCATATTCGACCTTACGCCTCAAGTCAGCGATTTCAGGTGTTTTCTCGACACCAACCCAGAGCATCCGCGGGCGATTTTCTTTGCCAAATAATCCGATCCCGCTCAGCCTGATTTCTAGCGGATTAAAATGTAACCGGCTAAAGGCATCATCAAGATCTCGGGCTTGAGCCCCATCAAGATCTCCAAAAAACCGTAACGTAAGATGAAAGTTCTCAGGAGCCACCCATCGCTGACCGGGTAATCCGTGGCAAAGCCCTAACAAACGTAATCGAACCTCTTCAGGTAGAGCGATTGCCGAGAATAGCCGCATGGATGCCTCCTGTGTACAAACCTAAGACAAAGCATTTACCTTGATTCATGATCACAGAGATACCGTGATACAGGCAACGCCTTAATCTTTGAAACGAATACTACGGGCAGGGAATCGTATGCTTTTTCCCTAAATCTTCGATGTCTTTCAACACTTCTTCCGACAAGTTTATTTCTGCAGATTCAATATTCACCTTCAATTGCGCCATCTTTGTGGCCCCAATAATCGGCGCCGTAACAAATGGTCGTGATCGTACATAGGCAAGAGCCATCTGTGCCGGATCAAGGCGATACTTTTCAGCCAGATCAATATAGTCAGCAACAGCGGCCTGACCTTGCTCCCCCATATAACGGGTATTATCGGGGAAGAGGGTCATTCTTGCACCTTCAGGACGAGCACCATCTAAATACTTACCTGTTAAAACCCCCGCGCCCAAAGGGGCATAAGGCAACAGCCCCATGTCTTCACGCATAGCAACTTCTGCTAATCCAACCTCAAAGCTCCTGTTCAACAAGCTATACGGATTTTGAATAGAGACCATACGCGGACCCTTACCTGCTTCCGCCAGCTGAAGGAACTTCATCGCTCCCCAGGGAGTTTCATTAGACAGACCGATGTGGCGAATCTTGCCAGCCTTCACCAGTTCATCCAACACGTCTAAGGTTTCTTCCGGTTGGGTAATTCTTTCTTGATCTCTATGCTCAAAACCAAGTTGGCCAAATAAATTTGAATTTCGATCCGGCCAATGAAGCTGATAGAGGTCAATATAATCCGTTTTCAAGCGACGCAAAGAATTGTCCAAAGCCGCCACAATATGTTTGCGGTTAAACCGGGATATTTCTCCACGGATGTAAGTCTGTGCTGGGCTCGGTCCCGCAACTTTGGAAGCAAGAATAACCTTGTCCCGGCTTCCTCTTTCTTGAAACCAATTCCCTATGATCTCTTCCGTACGACCATAGGTTTCTGCTTTAGGAGGTACGGCATAAATTTCAGCTGTATCAAAGAAGTTAATACCTTGATCGATGGCGTAATCCATCTGTTCAAAAGCTTCATTCTGGGTATTTTGCTCTCCCCAAGTCATTGTACCAAGACATAAAGCGCTGACATTTATGTCAGTACGGCCAAGCTTTTTGTATTCCATGTTGTTCCCTGTGTATCTCAGTAAATCTGTATCTCAATCAATTTGCATACTTTAATAAAAGAGCGTCAAAACACCTGTATAACCATAAAGACGATCGTGAGAGATCTCACCATTGGCAAAAAAACCAACCAATGGCATGTCCCCAAATTCTTGTCGAATGACACTCAGTTCTTCAGAATTTGGCCCAAATAATGCCTGCCCTCGCCCCAAACAAGAATAGTACAGACCAGCCTTGGGAGGGCTCGGTAAACGCGCCCGCATATCATCCAGCAATCGATTGAGATCCTTTCGAGCGGCCTCATTATCTCGACGACAGAAAAAGAGCTCTTGTCCGACGTCAACTTCTTCTGTGATGCATAGAGAGTTATCGCTGGTATCAATGCTCACTAGGTTCCGTACCAGGTAGTCATCCTGATCCGTACCTTCAACGGGGAAACCAATAAAAATGTAACCACCAATATTACTTAGATCTCGAGAAAGAAGTTCACCAATATCTTCTTTCATGACCTCTAGAGCAGGACGGCCATCTATCGTGAAAATTTGTCGCTCATCCACCGAGGTAACCAATCGTTTTGGCCCGATAGGACTACAACCTTGGGTTAACCCTGTAATCGCTGGTGCTGTTTCATTAAAGAAAACACCGGATAAAGTCGATTCTGTCAGATGATTTGCGATCTGAGGCAATTCGGATCGCGAGGATGACAATCCTCCGACAAGATAAGTTTCCATTCCCGCAGCCAACGACGAAAGCTGCAAGGGCAAATCATAGTTACGCGGATCGCCATGGACAACACTAAGATAGGGCGTATTCGCTTCCAGCCAACTTTCGACACCCTCGCCCGTTACCGCTAATTTAATCCCCTCGTCGGTTTCAATTTGACCAGATTCAAAAACTTGAAAGCTCCCCTCAGGAAATGCTCCGACAAGGACAACAAGCCCAGGACAATCGTACATTTCTTGCGCCGTAACCCTGCCAAGTTGATCAGCAGCAGTTGCAGCAACACCGATCCCAACAGTACCGCTCCAATTCTCAACGCTTATTTTTTTACGCAAATAAGCCAAGATACTCGAGAGATCATCGACAAGAATGTCCGATACATAAATAAAACCTAAATTTGCCCCGCTTGGAACATCCCCAATACCAGAAATAACTTCATTACAGGCTTTCGCCCAATCAGGAGAAAGGGAATAAGCCGCCTTAAATCTGGGAGGAACAACCGCCATTATTATTATGTCCTACCCTTCAGTAGAGGTTCCAAATAGGGAAGAATGCCCTTTACAATTTTATCAACGCCCGTTCTGTTCGGGTGGATACCGTCGGCTTGGTTGAGTTCAGGATCTAATGCAACTCCATTCAAAAAGAAGGGATAGAGCTCTACATTAAATTCCTTCGCTATTTCGGGATAAATTTTATCAAACTCGAGAACATATTCTTCACCTAAATTTCTTGGCGCCTGCATACCTGTCAAAAGAATTTTTGCACCAAACTCTTTAAACCCCCTCAAAATCTTACGTAAATTTTCTCGCGTTTCCGAGGGCTCGAGACCCCGAAGGCCATCGTTAGCGCCAAGCTCAACGATAACTACTTCTGGTTTATCGTACAGCGCCCATTCAAGACGGGTCAGGCCCGAAGCCGTCGTATCGCCAGAGTTACCCCCATTGATAACCTCGACAGCATAACCGGCTTCGTTCAATGCTTGCTGAAGACGATCAGGGAAAGTATCTCCCGCCTCGAGGCCGTACCCATGTGTCAGGCTATCGCCATAGGCTAATAACTTAATAGGATTATCGGCTGCTGCAGGGTTTCCATAACCCCCAAGGAAAAAAGGCAAAGAAAAAAACAAAAACAAGATACTAAAAACAATTTTACGCGTCATAAATTGAATCATCCAATTCCGACAAAAACAATATGTTATTACATTCTACACATAGAAATAGGATTTGTCTGGTTAAGGAACAAGTATTCCATTTAAGTATTCCTGTTAATATTCCGCTGATTGAAATTTCAACCAAAAATACCATATAGCTTATTGATCAAAGCATTATGTCATCAAACAGAAAGTCCTGCCGCTATGAACTCTGGTTCTTCCAAGCTCGTTCACCTCTCAAATGTGAACCTGACCCTTACTTCTCAGGCAGGCACTGTCGACATTCTCAAAGACATAGATCTCGATATCCAAACAGGTGAAACCGTTTCTGTCGTCGGCCCTTCGGGTGCCGGAAAATCATCGATGATGATGTTAATGGCGGGCTTAGAAGCTGCAAGTTCTGGGTTGGTGGAAATTGATGGAAATAATCTCGGCACAATGAACGAGGATTCTCTGGCTCGTTTCAGGCGTGATGCAGTTGGGATTGTCTTTCAGGACTTTCACCTTATCCCAACCATGACAGCACTTGAAAATGTCGCCGTGCCTTTAGAATTTGCCCGTAAACCCGATGCCCTATCTCGCGCCCAAGCCCGATTGGAGGCAGTCGGACTTGGCCATCGCTTAGATCACTTTCCAGGACAACTATCTGGCGGTGAACAACAACGCGTTGCTTTAGCCAGAGCTTTTGCTGCAGAGCCCAAGCTATTACTCGCAGATGAGCCCACGGGGAATCTCGACAGTGCTACGGGCGAAATTATCATCGACCTTCTTTTTCAACTGCAAAAAGACCACGGTACGACACTAGTTCTCATTACCCATGACCAGCGACTGGCTAAGATGTGTAACAGAACCATTACTTTAAAAGACGGTCGACTAAGCGAGACCAAACAAGACACTTCCCCTGTCATAGCCAAACAGGGATAAAACCAATGCGTCAGCGATTACCCTTTTCTCTTGCCTTGACCTATGCCTTCCGCGAGCTTCGTGGAGGCCTTAAGGGTTTTCGCATCTTTATTGCCTGCCTCTTTCTTGGCGTTGCAGCTATAGCAGCAGTAGGGTCGATATCTGCAGCGATTGAACAAGGTTTACGAAACGATGGTCAAAACCTCTTAGGCGGCGATATCGCCTTAAAGCTAGTCCACAAAAAAGCAACTGATGAACAGCTCAATTGGCTCGACGATAAAAGTAAAATTTCCCTGGTGCGAGAAATGCGCACAATGGGCAAACAAGACCTCGAAGGCGGAAAACGTACCCTGATCGAATTACGCGCGGTAGACCAAGTCTACCCGCTTTATGGCGATGTTATTATCAAGCCCGAAATTCCACTACATCAAGCCTTAGCCAAGGCTGATCAAGGCTGGGGTACCGTAATTGCACCCAATCTTATGCGAAAGCTTGCGCTTGAGGTTGGCGATCAAATCATTATTGGGAACGCCAAATATGTAATCCGGGGAGCCTTGATAAAAGAACCAGATCTTTCCACACGTGCCTTTAGCTATGGCCCGACAGTGATGGTTTCGGGTGAAAGTTTAGAAGGCACTGGGCTCATTCAACCAGGAAGCCTTGTCAGATACGATTATAGGCTCGCACTGCCTCAAGGCACAGATCTTGAATCCTTTCAAGATGATCTAACCACGACTTTCCCTGAAGCGGGTTGGAGAATTAGAAGTTCCAAGAAAGCTGCACCAAGAATCAGTCAATTCATTGATGTCCTCGATATGTATTTGACCTTAATTGGTCTCGCAGCTTTATTGGTTGGTGGCGTGGGTATTGGAAATGCTGTGAAAAGTTTTATGGACAGCAAAGTCGGTGTTGTCGCAACACTGAAATGCCTTGGCGCACCTTCACGCCTCATATTCCAGATATATCTTGCCCAAATTCTAATCCTAACCTTATTTGGCACAATAGCAGGGCTGGCTGCAGGCGCTGCGGCTCCTTATTTGGCTGCCGAATTTGCCAAAGGGGTCCTCGGTTGGGATATTGCGGCCAAACTCTATGTTGAGCCCCTTGCACTCGCAGCCTCTTTTGGTTTCCTCACAGCTTTCACTTTTTCAATCTGGTCACTTTCCAAAGCAGGTAAAACATCCCCTGCGCGTCTATTCAGAGATTTAACCTCACCCATAACCGGACAACCAACGTTCAAGGCCATGATTGCGTTATCAATCAGTGCTGTCCTTTTGGCCTTAACGGCTGTCGCTTTTGCAAGTAACCCAAAGATTGCAGGATTTTTTATCGCCGGGACGATCGTGACTTTTATCATCTACAATCTGGTAGGATGGAGCGTCACCAAACTCACAAAGCTGCTTCCTCGCGCCACACACCCTGCGCTTAGAACTGCAGTGGCCAACCTCCACCGCCCAGGAGCGCCAACAACTAGTGTCATACTTTCTATGGGACTAGGCCTAACTGTTCTTGTTATTGTCGCTTTACTCGAAGGAAATGTTAGACACGCGGTCACCCAAAGTCTGCCAGAAGAAGCTCCCGGATTTTATTTCATCGATATTCAACCGAACCAAGTCGAAGAGTTTGAAAAGCTCGTCAACTCAACAGAAGGTGTATCAGAGCTTCGCAGAGTTCCCATGATGCGTGGCAGGATTACCGGTGTAAACGGAACTCCACCATCTGAATTAACAATTCCACCTGAAATCCAGTGGGTTTTCAGAAGTGATCGCGGCTTAACCTGGTCGGCAGAAATGCCTCGAAATACAAACATCGTAGCAGGAGAATGGTGGCCTGAAGACTACGACGGCAAACCTCTTGTATCTCTGGACCAAGCCGTTGCCAAAGGCCTTAATCTCTCTATTGGTGATAGCTTAACCATCAATCTTTTAGGCCGTCCTATTGATGTTGAAATAGCAAATTTGCGTAAAATTGAGTGGGGAGGGCTTGAGATTAACTTCGTCATGGTATTCTCGCCCGGCCTTATGTCACGTGCGCCACAAACTCATATAGCCACAGTAAAGGCAGCCCCGGAGATTGAAGACAATCTTGAAATAGCGGTCACAGATACTTTTGCCAACGTGTCTTCCATTCGAGTTAAAGAAGCTCTTCAAGCGGCGACAGACTTACTAGGTCACGTTGCCCTAGCACTATCTGTTATTGCTTCTGTTGCGTTGCTTGCAGGAACACTCGTACTTGGTGGTGCAGTTGCTGCAGGTCATCGGCGTCGGGTTTACGATTCCATAATTCTTAAAGTTCTTGGTGCAAGCAGGCGATCTCTCGCAGCTACTTTCTTTTTGGAATTTGGTATGCTTGGCCTGATATCTGCTTTTGTAGCAACGATTATTGGCTCAACAGCTTCCTGGGCCATTACGGTTTATATCTTGAAGCTCGAATTCAGCTTGATAACCGAGGTTGTCCTCCTAACTCCAGCCATCGCCCTGATCGCCACTTTGATCTGTGGATATGCCGGAACTTGGAGCGCTTTACGCCAACGTCCTGCCTCTCTGCTTCGCAATGAGTAACTTATCCACCACCAAGATGATTAAAACCGAGTTTATTGGTGGATTATTGTTGATTCTTTATCCGTAACACCCAATATTAGGCATAGCTTTAAAGTAAATATGAAACGAGGTTTCTTATGATTAACCGTTCCTCACCCCGTAGTGTTGGATATGGACAACAGGCAACAGCAGACGAAATTGATGCTGGCCTCCGTGCCTATATGCTTGGTGTATACAACTATATGACGATTGCTCTAGGCATTACCGGTCTGGCTGCGTTTGGTGTGTCACAAAGCCCAGAACTTATGAACGCCGTTTTTGGCACCCCTTTGAAATGGGTTGTTATGCTTGCGCCATTGGGAATGGTTTTTTTCCTAAGCGCTCGTATAAATAAAATTCAAGCCTCAACAGCTCAAATGTTGTTCTGGGTTTTCTCTCTGCTAATGGGAGTTTCTCTCGCTTCTATCTTTGTCATGTATGAGATGGGTTCAATCACGCGTGTATTTTTCATTACCGCAGCTTCGTTCGCTGGATTAAGCTTGGTTGGTTACACCACGAAGAAGAACTTATCTGCGATGGGATCTTTCCTCATCATCGGACTTTTTGGCTTAATTATCGCCAGTGTTGTAAATATCTTCCTAGCTTCACCTGTTATGGAACTCGTTATCTCCAGCATCGGTGTACTAATTTTTGCTGGTTTGACTGCTTACGATACACAGAAAATCAAACTGATGTATATGGAAAGCGACGGTTCAGAAGTATCACAGAAAAAATCCATTATGGGTGCTTTAACGCTCTATCTGGATTTCCTCAACCTGTTCCTCTTCCTGCTACGCTTGATGGGTAACCGCAACTAACCCTAACCAATATTCAATTGGTTCCAATGAAAAAGCCCGGTTGATCCGGGCTTTTTTCTATCTATAAATTACATTGTTTTCAGAAAACTATGCTTGAGATACCAGATTAACCTTCTCCTTCAAAGAAGCGGCAACCTTTTGAAGGAGTTCTGGCCCCTCGCCCCGGATCTCGTTGGCAATAATCGACTTCATCGCGGTAAGATGTGCTTCGTACAACTTAAGAAAAGTAGGGCTTAAGGCTTCTTTGGATACTTGAAATTTCAATAAAATATTGTAGCTAGTTCCAATTTCAGTCATCAGCGGGTAACCAAAACTAGACCCTTGACCCTTAACATTGTGAACAATGCCTCGAGCACGTTCTACAGCTTCTGCGTTATTATCCTTATTTTGTTTCAAGTCCCGGAGCAATTCTTCGAGAACAAACAGATCTTCCTCGACACCTGCTTTATACAAATCAGCAAGCTCATCATCTGTCAAAGGTACTTGGTCAGGTCCTGACACCGACACATCCTTATTTAACTAGAGAAACCCCAAAGGAACTAAAAAAACATTACAAGGTAATACTAAATAACACATTACCAAGTTCTTGATATAATTACCACGAGCAGTCTGTCCAATGTTAAAGCTAAAAATACTACACCATCTCTTAACAAACCCTTTTGACCGACCACGGCGAGCTTGGCTATAAGCCACCCTATGGATGCTCTTGCCCCCCAATTACCATCACACAAAGATATTCTCAGCCGTATTTTTGGCTACGATAGCTTTCGTGGTGATCAGGAAGTTATTATTCGCCACGTTATTGATGGTGGTGATGCCCTCGTCTTGATGCCAACAGGGGGCGGAAAGTCTCTTTGTTATCAAATCCCCGCCATGTGCCGTCCTGGGGTGGCTGTAATCGTCTCCCCCTTGATTGCCCTAATGCAGGACCAAGTGACAGCTCTGAAGCAACTAGGCGTAAAGGCCGCATCTTTAAACTCTTCTTTGCCCTATTCAGAAATTCTTGCGACCGAACGCGCTATGCGATCAGGCGAGCTGGAGATGATATACGTTGCGCCAGAAAAATTACTTACCGAGAATTTTCTAAACCTCCTTGATCAATGCGATCTCTCTCTTTTTGCCATCGACGAAGCTCATTGTGTTTCACAGTGGGGACATGATTTTAGACCCGAATATCTAAAACTTAGCTTGCTGAAAGAGCGTTTTCCCTGGGTTCCAAGAATAGCTCTCACCGCGACAGCAGATGGCCCTACTCGACAGGACATAAAAGAGCGTCTGCACCTTTCTGACGCTCGTGCTTTTGTAGCAGGATTTGATCGCCCAAATATCCGATATCGCATTGGATTAAAAGCCGCGCCCAAAAAACAGCTAACAGATCTTCTTGAACGCGAACACAGCGGGCAATCCGGGATTATCTATTGCATGTCGCGAAATAAGGTAGACGAGATTGCACAATCTTTGTGTGAAAAAGGCTTCAATGCCTTGCCTTATCATGCAGGTCTCGGCAAAGATATCCGGTCCGGTAACCAAGATCGCTTCCTAAAAGATGACGCTGTCATTATGGTCGCGACCGTCGCCTTTGGCATGGGCATTGATAAACCCGATGTCAGGTTTGTCATCCACCTTGATCTTCCCAAGAGCCTCGAAGCCTACTATCAGGAAACAGGCCGTGCCGGCAGAGATGGCTTACCCGCCGAAGCCTGGATGATCTATAGCATGAACGACGTCGCTCGGCTTTATCACATGGCTTCTCAATCCGATGCACCTGAAGCACAAAAGCGTATCGAGAATCGAAAATTAGAAGCTCTGTTAGGGTTTTGTGAAACCACGCGTTGTCGGCGTCAGGTCCTCTTGGAATATTTTGACGACAATCCTATAGAGCCCTGTGGCAACTGTGACACTTGCCTCAACCCGGTAGAAAGCTTTGATGGCACGGAGGCCGCACAAAAGGCCCTTTCAACTGTCTATCGCACAGGTCAAATTTTTGGTTCTGCTCATGTCATTGATATTCTGCTTGGTGCCAAGACCGAACGTATTGAAAAGAACAGACATGACCAGCTCAGTACATTTGGTATTGGTACAGAATACCCAAAACAAGAATGGCGTTCCATCTTCAGGCAGCTGGTTGCTCTCGGCCTCTTAAAGGTTGATATGGAGGGGCATGGCTCCTTTCAGCTTGGAGCGGAATGTCGACCTGTTTTACGGGGCGAAAAGCCAGTTCTTCTTAGACGGGATCCTCAAAAGAAAACCCGCGCTGCACTCCGCGAGAATTATAAAAAATCCTTTGGCCCAGCCGCTACCATTGACGATCCCAAAGACGAGGCGCTTTTCCAGGCCCTTAGGGCGCGTCGTTTAGAGCTCGCCAAAGACCAAGGTGTTCCACCCTATGTCATTTTCAATGATAAAACCTTATTGGAAATGGTGATGGCGCGCCCGATAGATCTCGGCGATATGGCTGATATTCCCGGTGTAGGTAAGCGTAAACTTGAGCGCTATGCCGGTATTTTCCTTGAGGTTATTAACGAAAACAGAAGCTAGGTCTAAAGGCGTACAGAACGATTAGCGCTAGCTTCTGTATACTCGTATCACTTTTGAGGTTCAGGATCTTCAGCTTCACCACTTTCTTCTTCCCAAAAAGCTGGGCCATCCTCAAGCATATCAGGGGTTTGGCTGTCGACTGCAGCTTCACTATCGCCCAAGTCTAATTCAGGGTGAGCTTGTGCGTATGCATAGTCAGCCTCAGCTTCAGCCTCGGCCTCGGCTTCCGCGACAACTTCTTCGTACCACTCCTCTCCCTCCGGGGTCATGGTCACCACCATTGTGGATGATTCCAAAGGAACACCAATGTAATCACCCTGATCTGCAATAGGCACAGATTCACGCACTGTCATACGGTAAATACCGAAGAAACC
The DNA here is from genome assembly GCA_036960845.1 of Halopseudomonas aestusnigri. Taxonomy (GTDB): domain Bacteria; phylum Pseudomonadota; class Alphaproteobacteria; order Kiloniellales; family Kiloniellaceae; genus Kiloniella. Next base: position 129,641 of record JBALWN010000001.1, read on the forward strand.
GATCATAAGTAAGGTCAATGAAAGACTATAGACAAATGAACTGGGACCAAATTCTCCAATTAGAATTGAGCTAACAATCGGGCCGATTACAGCCCCTACCCCACCAATTACGATAAGCGCACTTGTCGCAGCTACGATTTCAGATGCCTCAAGACGGTCATTCGTATGGGCAATCGCGAGAGAATAAAGCGGCATGCAAAGCGCTCCAAACAACAATGAGCTTATTAAAAACATCGGAGTTGCTTCCGGGCCAGCAAATAGATTTAAAGAAAGTGCGACAACTCCTGCCAATAGAGAAACAATAATAAGAACGATACGTCGATCAAAAGCATCCGATGCCTTACCAATAGGGTATTGTAGAATAACTCCCCCAATTGATACCGCACCCATAAAGAAAGAAATATCTTTCGGGCTCATATTCAATTCACCGCCGTAGATAGAGCCAATGCCAAATATCTGAGCTTGAGCCACACCAACCCCAAATGCACAAACAAATCCCAAGGGAGATATTGTGTATACCTTTTTTAAACTGACGGGAGACGGACTCTCAAATGCGGGTACTTGAGCCGCAGTTAAAGCTGTTGGGATCAAGGCAAGGGAAACGACAACAGACATCAGCACAAAAGGCGTAAAACTACCAGGATCAGAAATATTGATCATCAATTGGCCCAGAGCAACACAGCCGTATAGAACAATCATATAGACAGAGAGAAGCTGACCACGGGTTTCATTCGTTGCGCTGTCGTTCAACCAACTTTCAGCAACAATGTATAGACCAGCAAAACAAAACCCGGTAATCAGACGCATCGCCGCCCAGGCCGTGGGATCAATAAATACTGCATGGAGTAGGGCAGACGCAGAAGAAAGCGATGCCAAAGCAGCAAACACACGAACGTGTCCAACACGGGACAATGCCTTTGGCGTAATAAAGGATCCAACCAGATAGCCCACAAAATAACAGGTCATTACGACACCTGTGGCCTCTGTAGAAAAACCCTCTATATTTGCACGCACTCCAAGAACCGTACTCTGCAGTCCATTACCAAGCATTAGAAAAGCGACGCCGAGTAACAGTGCCCATGAATTAGTTATAGCCGTCAGCATGATCTATTTGTCCCTTGCCAGAGCGATCAAAGATTATCGAATTGAACTGGTTAATAGTAGAATGTATTGAACAATTGGACGAAAGGTTCTTATTTAACAACGACTTTTTAGAAACTCGTTAGTTTATTCTTATTTTTCTTAAAAAAACTTTTAAATTCAAAAATTTCAATGCTTTACGAAATTTAAATACTTTAAAAAAGCAACAAAAATTACACTTCGACCGCCTAAAAAGTTCTATTCCCGCCAAAACCGTAAATATTAGGTGTAAGGGGGCTCAAGTTTTTCTTGCTCAAAAGCAGATATAACTGAGGGTCGTTTACTCATTAATTTGACGTTTTTACCAATATATTTCAAATCCCGAGGCTTGTTTTCAAGGAACCGTCCCCACCGAGAGAGCATCAACACGTAGAAATCTAACAAAGATACAGCCTTACCCATCATGTAAGGGCCTTTTTTCCCGAGTTGTTCGTCAATAATACGGAAATAGTCATTCAATCGGGCTTCAGCAGCAGCTTTAATCTCCGCTGCATTATCCACATCGGTACTGTAGCGATCTGAATAAAAATAAATCAAAAATTCAGTTTGAACCGTATTGGTTAGAAACATCAACCATTGGTAAAACTTTGCCCGTTCTGGGGTAGCAACATCAGGAACCATCCGGCCTTCTGGATGTCGATCAGCCAAATGAAGGCAGATAGCAGCAGTTTCGGATATAACCATAGCACCGTCCTCAAGAACGGGAATACGCCCTGTTGGATTTAGCGCTAGATAATCGGCACTTTTATGAGCTTGATTATTGCGATCAACATAGATCAGTTCATAATCAGCGCCCAATTCTTCTAATAACATATGCGGAGCCAAGTTCGCATTTCCGGGATAATAGTGCAGTTTATACATGAGCTTGAATCCAGTCATTAGATCGAGAGAGTTAACAATTCTGATAATAAACTCACCGGGTCAAGCAAAATTGCTTTCATTCGGACCTGATCACTCGCGTCATAATTTCATCTCATACATTCCAATTCAATTAAATGAATCAAATTGCGAAAAATCTCAATCTGTTAGACAGATTGATATGGAATCGAAAGGAATTGGTAAGAATTAAGCCCTAGAATCATATTCAGTTATGAAATGGTGCAAGCGTAGGTAATGAACGAAAATCGACAATACAAACGGTATGTTGCCGGGGACTGTGCTTCCTTAGGCCTTGATGGATCCTGGCACCCTTGTTCCGTCCAAAACCTATCAAGCAACGGTTTGTTTCTCGAAACGTTTTGCCGCCCCCCAATTGGCACCGTCGTTGAACTCAACCTCAGCAGTTTGGGCAAGTATTGCGGTACTGTCGTCAGACACGCCTGGGATGGTGTCGGTGTTCAATTTCGCGATGGACACCCCCATGCGATCCCTGTTCACGACCACAGACAGGGTGCGCTATTCCAAGATAATTAAGGTATTCTTATCTTTAGGCAGCAGGTTTGCGATTTTTCAATTTAAGCGCCGTGATCTTGTAGATATCGAGGCCAGTTATACTGGATATTTCTCGAAGGGATAACTCTGTTTCTCGCAACAATACTGCAGCATGGATCTTTGGTGGCATTCCACGCGGTTTTTTACTTCTGATTTTTTTCGGACTCGCCAAGGTTTTTTGAGGCTTATCATCCCTAGCCAAACCACGTTCATGGGCTGCTTTCAACGCAGCTTCATGGCGTGCTTTTTCTTCCCGAAGATGGCCATCCATGAGATGAAGGGAGCCTGCAAAAACACGTTCAGTTGCTGACATACTATAAGACGCCGGCCGAGGTTTTTGTTTTGGCGCCTCCTCTTTAGGGCCGCCTTCAGCGGCTTCCTCTAAAGTCATATCGTGTTTCTTAGCCATACGCTTAGCCGCTGCCAGCGCGTTATCTCTTTCACCCTCGTATGGGCTTAGTGCAGCAACCTGCAACAGGTTGTGAAACCGGATACGCTCAGCTTCTGTAAATCCCTCACTAATTGTCTTGTTTCCTTAATCTTGAGTCATCCCGCTCATACTATGCAAAACTTACTTTAAGAGCAGTAAAAATATTTAATTTTTCTTCTGAGCTACTTCTTTATTTCGCGTCACAGAATTTGATCTATTCCTCGTCATCGTTCGGTTTCCTTCAAGAAGGTTCAACAACAAGATAAAGGGAATAAAAAAAACCCACATAGTGTAATAAACAAAGCGCGCCATAGATTATGAACTTCGTTGTTTCGTAGAAGACACATCATTCTGGTCTTCATTTTCTGCATCAATTGAAAACCGTCCCGCAGTTGTCTCGTGTGCTATTCCAGCATGTAAAGCAAGTAAGACAATGTCTGCATCTACACCTTCATCAAAAACTTTTGTCATCTCCAAGCGACGTAGCATTTCAGCATTCAATTCAGTGCCATTAGCACCTTCAAAGTCTTCAGTACCTAAGAAACAGTAGGTAAGAAAACAAGCCAAATCATGCAGAGCTTCCTCTGCATTGTTTTGCAGCAAACCACGCTCTTTCGCCAAGCCATAAAGCGCAAGCTTAACAGCATCAGGTATGGATGAGCTATACGCCCCTGATTGCCTGAGGCCATCATCGATCATATGAATTTCTTTTTTACGACCAAAAAAGCCAAAGATCATTATTAGGACCCAATACCGCTAAAAGCTCATGACAACGCAATTTGATAGGCCACGGGGTTCTAAAAACCTTCATTTAAGCCCACAATTACTCACAAGTGCTCAGATATAGTGCATCTAAGGGAGAAAGAAAACTCTGCATCTTCACTTCGCGATGGGATTCCAGAAAAATTGACCAAAATAAATTGTAAGTAATTTGATTGCCCCAACGCAAATGCCGCACTAGCCTATGAACGAATAAAGTATAATAATTCCATTTTCGAGGCTTCACATGTCTAATATTGGTTTATCACACCGCTTCACAAAAGCTATCGTCCGCCAACCAAGCAAAAGTATTACTATGGGCCTTAGAGCCGACGATCACGGTGAACCAGATGCCAACCAGTTTGCTCAAGATCACAAGTCCTACATCGCGGCACTTGAAAGTGCAGGAGTCTCTGTCAGTAGTTACCCTCCTTTAGAAGAGTTCCCTGATTCAGTTTTTGTTGAAGATGCCGCGCTTTGTTTTCCTGAGGGTGCCGTGATCCTTAGACCTGGCGCCCCAAGCAGAACAGGCGAAGCAGAAGTTATGCATCAACTCCTCCTTTCGCATTTTGAAGATATCGAACGTATTGGGGACGATGAAGGTTATGTCGATGGTGGCGACATTCTCGTAACGGAGGATGCCGTACTGGTTGGTTTATCCGAGCGAACAAACCAAGCCGGATTTGACGCCCTAAAGAAGAAAATTGCCAAGTGGGGCTACGAAGCTAAAGCGATCAACACACCAGAAGGCGTACTACACTTCAAAACAGATTGCGGCTTAATTGGGCCCAACGCCGTCCTAGCAACCTATCGCTTATCGAATGCTGACTGCTTTTCAGGTATGAAAGTTGTCGAAGTTCCACGGGGTGAAGAAACCGCCGCCAACGCCATTTGCGTCAATGATACCGTCCTTCTATCAGCCGGCTTCCCAAAAACGGAAGAACTACTGAGAAATGAAGGCTATCAAGTTACTTTGATCCCCACACAACAGGCTGCTCTTGTTGATGGCGGGCCTTCTTGCATGTCCCTCCGTTTCAACCCGATTAAAGGCTGATGTTCGATTCCTTGAATATAGAACATAATTGAAATGTGTGGACGCTTCGCTTTAACGACACCTATTGCAGAACTTAGCAGTTTAATGGGCTTCCCAGAACGCCCTAACCTCGAAGAACGCTATAACATCTGCCCTACTCAGCCCGTTGCTGTTGTTGTTCTAGCCGGCAAAGGAAAAAAACACTTTACGCTTCATCGCTGGGGGTTGATTCCCAATTGGGTAAAGGAGCCAAATCTCAGCAAGCCAATGCACAATGCGCGCAGCGAAACCGTGAATGAAAAACCTTCTTTCAAAGGACCATTTCGCGGGCGACGCTGCCTTATTCCGGCAAACGGGTTCTACGAGTGGCAAACGGGCCGGCAAGGAAAACAGGGCTATTATATCTCGCGACCTGATAATGCCCCCTTCGCATTTGCGGGAATCTGGGATGACTGGCTTGGCGCGGATGGGAGCGAGGTTCAATCCTGCGCTATTTTGACAACAGATGCCGGACATGACATTTGTCATATCCACCACCGAATGCCTGTTATTTTGTCAAAAAATAACTATGACAACTGGCTATTTAAAGGCGGACACGATCTCTTGAGACCACTTCCAATCCATAGCCTGAAGGCCACAGCGGTATCTTCTTTTGTCAACAATGCCCGAAACGAAGGCCCTGCCTGTCTGGAACCTCAAGCTCAACAAACCGACCTCTTCTGAATATCCCTCCATCCAAATGAGCCCATAAATGTCTGATCAAATCCCTTCAATCTCACGTAAGTCGAAAAACTTCATGGGCGTTCATGACTACTGCGATAGTGACAATAGTCAGGCTGTCATTATGGGCCTTCCCTTTGACTGCGGCACTGATCCTATTCGTATTGGTGCGCGTCATGGCCCAGAATCAATCCGCAAACAATCCCAGATCCTTGATCCCTACATCTTTGGATTTTCGGACATCAACCCAATCGAAGAATTGAATCTGACAGACTTTGGCGATCTCGACCTCACTTCTGGTAAATTGGACGATGCCTTCACCAAGATTGAGCACGCCATTGATCACGTTCTGAGCAAAGGGCTGATTCCCATTACCTTTGGCGGGGACGGCATGGTTAGCTTGCCGCAAATGCGCGCCATGGCAAAATACCATAACGATCTGGTTGTGCTGCACTTTGATGCCCACAGCGATGCCTATCCGATCCGGGATGAACAATACAACACAGCAACAACTTTTACCTGTGCAGCCCATGAAAAGTTGGTGGATACACGCAACTCTTATCACATCGGTTGTAGAGGCCCAGCTTCACAACCTGCTTTGGCAGAATTTGCAGGACAGCTTGGCTATCGTGTCATTTCAATGGATCAACTGTTTGATGAAGGACCAACCCAAGTCATCAACAAAATCAAAAATAACCTTGGTAGCAGACCGGTTTATCTCTGCTGGGATATGGATTTCTTTGACGCATCCTGTGTTCCTGGTGTCTGCGAACCGACATGGGGCGGACCGAGCGCACGTGAAGGCCTGTCTATTCTTAAAAGCCTCACAGGGCTAAATATCGTTGGCGTGGATATCAACACTGTTTGCCCACCCCACGATCACACCAACATGTCAGCACATCTTGCGGCAAATGTCGCGTTACTTACGCTTCACCTAATCGCCCAAAAGTAACGATACAAAACCAACCTTTCGGGGAAATCCATACAAAACACCCTTTTTGTATCGGATCAAAATCAGTAAACCTTCAATAATTTCTGAAATTAAGATTTCTTCAATCGGTTCTGTTCACTACGAACAAAATGGCTATCCTTTGCCCTGTGATATCACACGATTTCATATGAAATTTCTAAATAAAGAGACCTAAAATGTCAGCAGCAGTAGTAAGCGATCTTCTCATATACCCAATAAAATCGACTGCTGGAATCTCGATGCCACAAGCATCCATCCTGACATCTGGCCTGGCAGGGGATCGTCGCTATCTTATTACTAAGCCTGACGGCACTTTCGTTACCGGTCGTACCCACCCCAAAATTACAGCCATTAGCTGCCAGTATCGCGGGCAACTAATCACCCTTTCACATGAAGACGTATCTGACCTAACCCTTAATCCCTCTGATTTTTATGATCAGTATCTCGATACCTGCGTTTGGGGTACCGATATGATGGGTCAGGAATGTGGTCATACTGCTGATAGTTGGATTAGTGAGCTGCTTGGCGAGCCGCTAAAGCTTTTGTATTTTGGCGATCGTTCTGAAAGGTTTGTAAAACAGCACCCGGAAAATGATGTCAGCTTTGCTGACGGATTTCCGCTTTTGTTAATAGGTGACAGCTCTCTAACAGAACTCAATAACCGGCTTCTCGCCCCTGTATCTATGGCTAACTTCCGCCCAAACATTACCATCACGGGCACCAGTGCTTTCGAAGAAGACAGCTGGTCCCAAATTCGCATTGGTGATGTCAGGTTTGAACTACCAGCTCCTTGCGCCCGCTGCGTCTTTACAACTGTTGACCCCTTCGCACATGCTGCTGATAAAGTCATTGAGCCCCTGAGAACATTAACAACATTCAGGAAAGAAGCTGACAGTAACAACGTTATGTTTGGTGAAAACATGATCCCGATTGATACGGGGACTGTTCGCATTGGTGACCCGGTAGAAATTCTTAAAACCAAGAGCAAGCCAGTTTACATTGATAATTGGCAGCCCCAGTCCAGCCGCCTTTCAAACCATTTGTCTCCAAAGTCATCAAGTAGTTTTGACAAGAGCCCGGTACTGTTACGGTGTGTTCATGTGATCGATGAAACACCTGATGTTAAAACTTTTAAATTTACAGCCGATCCTGTGCAGAGATTTGACTACAAACCAGGCCAGTTTCTAACCCTCTACGTGCCGATTAATGGTACAACCGTTAGCCGCTGTTATACGATCTCTTCAAGCCCCTCGCGACCTGACCTTTTGACCATTACAGTTAAACGGGTATCAGAAGGGAAAGTGTCAAACTGGCTACACGATCATGTAACAGTAGGGTCAAGCCTCGAGGCAAATGGCCCCTCGGGTACTTTCCATCTCCAGGAAAAACAAAACCATAAACTTCTGCTGATCTCGGGTGGATCTGGCATCACGCCAATGCTCTCTATGACCCGGTTTATGGCTGATATCGGTCTAAATTACGATGTCTGCTTCCATCACTCCGCACAAACCTCCGCTGATTTAATAGCCTGGCAAGAGCTCAGCCTTTTGGCGCAACAACTCCCGGGCTTGGAGCTTTCTTATAACACTTCAAAAAGCTCTCCTACTTCAGCAGCTCGTGGTCAAGGATTTGAAGGTCGATTATCTTCCGACATAATCAACAAAGTTTGCCCTGACCTCCCAAAAAGAGAAGTGTATGTCTGTGGTCCCGACGGCTTTATGAGCTCAACTAAAGAGCTTTTACTTAGTCTCGGTCTTCCTCAAGAAAACTATAATCAGGAAAGTTTTTCGATCGAGCCGCTCCCCGTACCCGACGATGCATCTAGTGCCTCCTACAACATCGTCTTTGCAAAATCGGGGATAACTGCCGAAATCAAAGGAAACCAAACCGTACTCGATGCGGCGGAAGCCGCTGGTATTGAAGTATCGTACAGTTGTCGCGCAGGGCTCTGTGGCACATGTAAAGGTAATGTCAAAAGCGGTGATATTCAGGCCCCAAATGCGATGGGATTATCAGATGAGGACAGTACAGAAGGGCGCTTTCTTGCCTGCTGTAGCTACCCAAAATCAGATCTCGTAGTCGATCTTTAACTCAAGATTTAAGCCTATTCTTTCGAGACAACATTACGAAAGAATAGGCTTTCTTATCTCAAATATTTTTAAAATTTTATTCCACTTGAAGAAGGGGAATATCGCGATATAGATCCAAAGCTTCCGGGTTCGCTAAGGCTTCTTTATTGCCGACCTCTCGTCCATTGATAATATCGCGGACCGCAAGTTCAGTAATTTTACCCGAACGCGTTCTTGGAATATCAGTTACAGCAACAATTTTTGCCGGAACATGGCGTGGTGTACAACCTGTGCGAATACGGGTTTTGATTTTTTTGATTAACTCGTCGCTCAATCCTTCGACACCGTCTTGAAGGATGACGCAAAGCACGACACGAACATCCCCATCCCAGTTTTGTCCAACGACAATAGCCTCTCGAATTTCATCAAGTGTTTCGACCTGACGATAAATCTCGGCTGTTCCTATACGAACCCCACCGGGATTAAGCGTCGCATCAGAACGACCATGAATAATCATTCCGCCATTTTCAGTGACTTCCAGGAAATCACCGTGCGTCCAAATATTATCAAAGCGGGCAAAATAGGCCTTATGATATCGCGAACCGTCATCGTCACCCCAAAAGCACAAAGGCATTGAGGGGAAAGGTTCAGTACAAACAAGCTCTCCACGGTCATTGGAAACAGGCTTACCGGCATCATCAAAGGCCGAAACAGCACAGCCGAGAGCGGGTGTCTGGATTTCTCCCCGATAAACCGGGCCAATTGGATTACCCAGCATGAAACAGCCCAGAATATCTGTGCCACCAGCAATGGAGGCGAGTTGCACATCTTTTTTCACATGGCTGTAAACGAAATCAAAGCCTTCTGGCAGCAGGGGAGATCCTGTAGAGAAAATGGCTCTCAAATGTGGAAGCTTATAATTCTTAATTGGGCTTTCACCTGCCTTTTTAAGCGTATCCAAATACTTGGGGGAAGTTCCAAAATGTGTGACTTTCTCTTGTTCTGCCAGATCAAAGAGAATAGTCGGGCTACCCGCAAAAGGGGATCCGTCATAACAAATCAGTGTCGCGCCACAAGTAAGGCCCGCGGCGAACCAGTTCCACATCATCCAGCCACAGGTCGTAAAATAAAACAGGCGATCTTCTTCTTTTAAATCGCCATGAAACTTGTGCTCAACCACCTGCTTCATCAGGGCGCCACCAACCCGGTGAACGATACACTTAGGAGCACCGGTCGTTCCTGATGAGAACATGATATAAAGCGGGTGATCAAAACCCAAGCGTACGTACTCTATTTCCTTGGCTTCATAAGGCGCAATAAAATCGCGCATATCCACGGCTTTACTTATACCATCCAGATCCAGAGAATCCCCGGACCAAGAAAGCACTACAACCTTTTCAATTGATGAAATTTGATCGGCAACTTCCCGTACCTTGCCGAGAACATCATGATTTTTCAGGTTATAATCATAGCTGTCAGGGGCAATAAGAACTTTCGGTTCGATCTGACCAAATCGATCGAGAATACCTTGGCTTCCAAAGTCTGGGGAAGCCGAGGACCAAACCGCGCCAATTGCTGTCGTTGCAAGCATGGCCACGATGGCCTCGGGCATATTAGGCATAAGCCCTGCAACCCGATCGCCGGGCTCAACACCCTGTGCCTTTAAGGCCTGAGACAGACGCGACACCTCATTGTAGAGGCCATCACGTGTTAAGGCTCTTTGACGGCCTTTCTCTCCCCAAAAGACTATAGCCTCTTGCTGACCGCGATAGCGTAATAGATTCTCTGCAAAATTAACCTTGGCATCAGAAAACCACTTACTGGCCTTAATATCAGTATCGTCTCGCGTATAGACATGATTACCTTTGTCGCCAGGAATTTCAAAATAATCCCACGCAGCAGACCAAAAATCTGCGATGCTATCTACAGACCACTTATGCAAAGAAGCAAAGTCGCTCACTGAGACTCTCTTATTCGCTTCCAGCCAACTCATAAAATCCGTGACGACCGCATCTTTCACACGGTCTTCACTTGGTGTCCATAGTGGTTTTGCCACAGAAGTCATGATGCCTATCGCTCCCTGATATTCTTATTTTATCGCCAGCTTTTTTGAATTAGCCGATATTTATGCTGCACTGCACACCAGTCGTCAAGTCACACGATAACAATGCAGTCGAAGAGAAACAAAGCTATTGATTTTCGAGATGAATATCATCCATAGACGCTGTGATATAATTTACCAAACGGAGTCCTGCCTCGCTTAGATTACCTTGCCGATAAAACAGGCCTACCTCGACATCCGCCAATCCGGGATATCCACTTTCAACTGCCACAATATTTAAGCTCTCGGGCACTGTTTTCTCAGATAAAACAGTTAAACCCAGCCCTGCTTTTACCGCGGCCTCAATTCCAGACTGACTTGGACTGCTGTAAGCCACGCGCCACTTTTTCCCAGCTCGATTCAAAGCCTGCACTGTCCTTTGGCGATAGAGACAGCCTTGTGGATAGACGATTAACGGTAAAGTGTCTTCCTGAAGGATTTGCTCATCACCATTACTTACCCACGCTAAACGATCTGACCATGTTTTAGCGAGCGAAGGAGATTTTTCTTCTCCACAGAGGGCAATGACCACATCATATTCATTATTATCAATACCGTGGATAAGGTCTCGGCTGATACCACAGTTAACCTCGAGAGTAATCCCTTCATGAGCACTCGCAAAACCACCCAAAATAGTTGGCAGTAGCGAAACCGCAAAGTCGTTAGGGAGGCCTACCCGGACCACTCCACCTATTTTCGGTGACTTCAAGCGAAAGATTGCTTCATCGTTCAAAGCCAGTATTTGCCGTGCATAATCACGAAGAATTTCACCCTCTTCCGTCAGTACTATCTTACGGCCTGTTCGGGTTAAGAGAGTCACTTCGAGTAGATCTTCTAACCTTTTTAACTGCAGGCTGATAGCTGGTTGAGATCGACCCAAAACTTCTGCGGCCCGGGTGATGTTCCCGAGATCATTCACCGTCGAAAAGGTTCGCAGTAAATCGGTTTGAATATTTATCATAAGGCGATAGCACTCTTTGTTTGTCTTGGTATCCAATTCCACTATGCGCAGGCCTATCCTCCTGAGGGAATAGTCTATTATACTACCGTTCCTTAATATTACCCCCTCTGGATCTCGCCCACTTCCCCCGAGTAGGAAGAAAGCTGCAGCCTATACGGTGTATCATCAAGGATTTTTGGCGATCGTCAGGGGAATGTGGATTTGACCGAAACGGCACATCCTCAAGATTTTCGGGCCAGCGGTAATAAAGATAAAGCCCGCCACTGGATAACCAATGCCGGGCTTACTGAAATCTAAACCTAATTTGTATTAATTGTGGATGATGTTGTGCTCTGGCCCATAAGGGAATTTTGTTATGTTCTCCGCGCCATCCTCACCAATGACAAGGATATCGTGCTCGCGATAACCACCAGCGCCAGGGTTACCTTCTTCAACCATAATCATTGGCTCCATGGAAACGACCATCCCTGGTTCCAGAACGGTCTCGACATCTTCACGGAGTTCGAGACCAGCTTCACGGCCATAATAGTGACTTAGAGTACCAAAAGAATGCCCATAACCAAAAGTCCGGTACTGGAGCATATTGTGCTTTTTAAAAATCTCATTGAGTTCCAAAGCAATATCACAGCATCTAACGCCTGGTTTGATCAACTTTAAACCGGCTTCATGAACTTCTACATTCGCTTTCCAATAACGCATGTGTGCATCTGAAGCGTGGCCCGCAAACAAAGTACGTTCAAGCGCCGTGTAATAACCCGCAATCATTGGGAAACAGTTCAAGCTGAGAATATCACCTGATTCAATTTTTTTACTGGTTACAGGGTTATGCGCCCCATCTGTGTTGATTCCGGATTGGAACCAAGTCCAGGTATCCATTAATTCGCCATGAGGGAAAGTGTTCGCGATATGTCGGACCATGGCTTGGGTTGAATGAAGTGCCACTTCGTGCTCGGGCACCCCAACAGCAATAGCCTCTGCACAAGCGGCTCCGCCAATGTCAGCCGTTGCAGCACCGTGTTTAATGATCACGATCTCTTCGGCTGATTTAAGCATACGCATGCGCATTGTTGGCGCAGCAATATCAACACACTCTGGCATGCCCAGTGCCGTCGACATTTTCTCTTTGTTATCGAGATTAATATGATCGAACTCAAGGCCCACGCACCGTAAATTTACACCAGTAAGTTCCTGCTGAATGGCATAAAAATAACTGTCTTTTTGCCAATCAGTATAGATTACATTGTCATCGAAGCTACGACGCCACGGCTGACCGCCATCAATGTTTGCAGTAACAGAAACATGTTTATCCTGGGTAATTACGAGCCCGTAAGGGCGGCCAAAAGAACAATACACAAAGTCATTGAAATAATTGACATTGTGATAGGAAGTAAGAACCACCGCATCAATATCCCTTTCCGCCATATAACAACGTAGTTTTGTTATACGGGCGGTCATTTCCTGCCTGGAAAATGTTCCTTGTACTTTATCACCGTTTCTGATGCGTAGGGTACGTTCCATAACTTGCTCCACTAAAGCTCTGATTAATATTTAGCTCAGTAATAGCAAATTCGTTATCATAAATATAATTTATATTATGAATTGTATTATTAATTTTATTTATGAATTTTGTATCTGGTGAAATATTTATAAAACGTAATGCGAGGGTCACCTTCGGGGGAAGGTAACCCTCGCGACGCAAAGCCACTAACTTTTAAGGGAAAAGTAGTGGCTTAAACGTACCAGAAAAAGAAGCTTGAATGGGTCAAATAAAATCGAATCACATCGCATTCTTTTAAGATATCTATCGATAAAGCGTAATATTATAAGGAAATCAACTAGATTTAATTATGATAAATTTTCATAAAACTTTAATTATTTCAAATAGATGGAAAATTTATTATCTTAATTCTTAAGCATATGCAAGCAATGGCTTACATTTTGTCCATCCTCAGCCATAGGTAAATCAATCGCATTGATCTCTACCAAATGTCGTCCTGAATCAGGAACTACGCCCTGAGTACGTCCAATATACGGACCTTTACTTATTTCCGCAAAATAAGCATAAGCCCCGCCCTTCCATTTTACACCAACCGAAGCGCAGAGGAGTTTATTGGTTAAATCCTGATCACATAATCTAACGAAATCAGATCCATAAACCCTGAACCTAAAATCATTATCTTCCTTCTCTGAAACAGACATTCTACTGTGAAGTCCAATAAATTCATCGTATTGGAAATCACTCCATGCAGGTAGCAAATGCCCCTTTCGTTTAGAAGACCACAAAGCAATCACGTCTTCAAAACCAATAAATGTAGGTAGGGGGTTAAGGGAATAACATTGCCTATTTAATTCGTGCTGGGAAAAGGAACGAATACCCTCGATTAGCAAAATGATTACCCTATAAAATTGGCTATATATGCCATTATGGCTGGATACAGGTTAACAATTTCTTCAATCTATAGTTTAAATAACAAATTTTACGTCATTTTTTAATGATGTACGGTGACAAAAAAATACGTTTCCCCTCAACAGACTATTTAATTTTCGATATGAATTTCTTTTAAATTCCATATCCAGTCTGAAGTAGGCGTATCGTCATGATCTGGGGTTTTTATCAAACAAGGAAACAACAATCGAGTAGGCCCCTTCTTCTCGACAGTAATTTCTTGCTGCTGGTAGCGGGTAGCAACAAATGAACAGTCGCTCTCCCAACTCTTCCTGTCTAGTTCGATAACATAACCGTCCAATGCCACCATGCGAACTGTCCTGGCGTCTGTGACACCTGCCAGGGATAAAATATCTTTTAACAAGACCCCTTGGTATTTTCCTTCCTCCCCCTTCCAAATTGCGGGAATTTCAGTTTCGTATAAAGAAATTTTTTCAAGATCAACTAGTCTATATTTCGTTATTTTGCCGCCATCCATAATCAGCAGAATTCTTTTATTACTCGTAGATTCTTCCAAATGTCCTTCGAACAAGCTAATGGATCCCGCTTGTGCAGATAAGCCATATAAAATAACAAAGAAAAATCCACATGAAAGTAACGCCCGAAAGAAAAAAGACCGCCTCATAGTAAGTACTCACAAGATGTTAAAATCATTTAAAAAATCATACATATCCACGCTTAAAGAAAAGCTTAAATAATTATATTCTTATTGCTAAAATTTGCGTTTATACAGCTCGATAAAAGATTAATAAATTTCACAAATTCATATTCATTCCTTTAATTTACCATTCCTATCAAGAGACTGTAATACATTTCTATTTATCTCCTAAATATTTGATAATATTAACATTTAATGCCATTGAATCTTTTATTATTTGCGAACGAACTTCAAAATTTATACCGGCGTAAAAGTAATCTTTTTAACAAAATAATAACGGATACAGGATTACCATAATCTTCTCGCAGAAATACAAATTATCGTGATTCAAAATCACAAATGTGAATTGAATTAAGCCCACTTCATAAAAGATACACGTAACGTTGCCGACAGCTCTATATTGGTAAGATCCTGAAAGGTCTATCCCATGGATATTGCGTCAAAAGAAATGGTCGAAGAAGCCTATTTCGAAACAGTCATCGAAGCCAAAGCGAGAAGCGAGTCTCTCCTGACGGCCCATAAAGAAGGCGTAACTGCCGCAGCGATGCTTTTGGCTGCATTGACTGGCGTTGATGACGAAGAAGCAAAAAAAGAAGTTATCGCCTTGGAATTAAGACCAGAGGAATAATTACACTTACCAAAATATCATTCGACTAGCTTATTCCCCGAGAACAGAGGCCCCTAAATCAGATTCAAACATCCAACTTAACGATTCACGAATAAAAAAACCTCAGCTATCAGCCAACTCAATTGCTCTTTTTCTTAAAATGAACTTCTGAAGCTTTCCAGTTGAGGTTTTGGGGATGGTTTCAAAAACAAATTTCCGCGGTACTTTAAAGGAAGCCATGTTCTCTCGGCACCAACTATTCAAATCGTCGTGGGAAGCTGTTGCCCCCTCACTTAATTCGACAAAAGCGCAAGGTGTTTCGCCCCACTTATCATCGGGCATGGCGACAACAGCTGCTGTTGCTACAGCGGGATTTTTATAAAGAACGTCTTCAATCTCTATCGAGGATATATTCTCTCCACCCGAAATAATAATATCCTTGGATCGATCTTTGATTTGGATATAGCCATCTTCATGCACAACGCCGAGATCGCCGGAGTGAAACCACCCCCCTGCAAAAGCTTCTGCACTGGCTTTTTCATTCTTCAAATACCCCTTCATCACCACATTGCCACGAAACATTATCTCGCCGATGGTTTCACCGTCACGAGGAACTTGCTCCATGGTTTCTGAATCAAAAACATCAAGATCTTCGAGGGAGAGATAACGGACACCCTGTCGCGCCTTTAATGCCGCTTGGGCTACCAATTCCAACTCGTTCCACTCCTGATGCCAATCGTTCACCACAGAAGGACCATAAGTTTCCGTCAGGCCGTAAAGGTGTGTCACGTTGAAACCCCCAGTTTTCATGTCTGAAAGTACTTGCTCAGGTGGAGGTGCCGCGGCTGTAAAAAATTCAACCTGGTGATCCAAATCTCTCTTTTCTTCATCCGCGGTCGAAAGGATAATCGACATCACAATCGGTGCCCCGCAAAGGTAGGTTACCTTATGTTCTGCCAGCGCATCCCATATTGGTTTGCCCCGTACCCATCTAAGGCAAACATGAGTCCCGGCAACCGCCGAAATGGTCCAGGGAAAACACCAGCCATTGCAGTGGAACATCGGTAGGGTCCACAAATAAACAGCATGTTTTTTGATCGAGGCAGTTATGGCATTACCCTGCGCCAGAAGATAAGCTCCCCGGTGATGATACACCACACCCTTTGGATCTCCTGTCGTACCGGATGTATAGTTAACCGAGATTGCGTCCCACTCATCTTCAGGCATAAGCCAGTTGAATTCGGGATCACCACTAGAGAGAAACTCTTCGTACTCGATTACACCTAAAAACTCACCAGACTGCGGGTATTCTCTGTCGTCATAATCGATCACCAAAGGTGTTACTGATGCCAGTTCAAGCGCCTGCTTAATGACCTCTGAAAACTCCCGGTCTATAATCAAGACCTTGGTCTCAGCATGATCAAGTTGAAAAGCAATTACAACGGGGTCAAGCCGTGTGTTCAAGGAGTGTAGTACGGCACCGCACATTGGTACTCCGTAATTAGCCTCTAACATGGCCGGTGTATTGGCAAGCATGACGGAAACAGCATCTCCCTTGCCGACGCTTTTTGTTGTAAGTGCAGATGCCAGTTGTCGAGAACGCTTATAATAATCTTTGTAAGAACGACGTAATTCACCATGTATTATAGCCACATGGTCTGGGAAAACAGAGGCCGCACGTTCTAGAAAGCCGAGTGGTGTGAGCGGTTGATAATTGGCTGAATTACGTTCTAAACCAGTGTTGTATGGATTACTCAACTTACCAGCTCTCCTAACTATATCGTGTCGTTCATAAATTTAAGCGTTACCGATTTTAAGTATCCTGCCATTCAGGCGTACGTTTTTCAAGAAAGGCTCTGATGCCCTCTTGTGCATCTTGTTTAAGCATATTTTCAACCATCACATCAGAGGCATAGGTGTAGGCATCTGACAGAGACATTTCTCTTTGTTCATAAAAAGCGCGCTTCCCAATTGCTAACGTCATCGTCGACTTCGAAGCAATTGTTTTGGCCATATCCATGGTTTGTTTAGTGAGGTCCTGGTTACTTGTGACCATGTTTATCAAACCAACATCTTCAGCCTTCTCGGCGCTCAACATCTCTCCAGTCAAAAGCATTTCCATGGCATGCTTGCTCGACACATTGCGAGAAAGTGCCACCATTGGGGTAGAACAGAACAAACCGATATGAACACCGGGCGTCGCAAAGCGGGCGGACTCAGCAGCCACAGCCAAATCACAGCTTGCCACCAACTGACACCCTGCTGCTGTCGCAATACCTGTAACTTCTGCAATAACGGGTTTGGGATGGCGCACGATTGATTGCATCACCGCAGAACACTTCGCTAAAATTTTACTGAAATAGGCCTTGCCCTGATCGCCGTTTTCTCGAGCCGCAGTCAATTCTTTCAAATCGTGCCCAGCACTAAACGCAGGCCCATTGGCAGCTATAATAATAACTCTGATTTCAGAGTTAACTTCAGCTTGCGAGAGAGCTTCAGCAAGTTTATCCAACATCTCTTCTGAAAGCGCATTTCGTCGCGCGTGATCATTCAAAGTCAGGCGAAAGATACCGTTCTCGTCTAGTTCTCGAAGTAACATGTTTGAAGAAGAATGAACTGGGATTTCTGCTTCACTGACTTCGCTATTTTTTGTCACCTACTCTGTCCCTCAATACATTTTACAATCAATTTTGACGACACTACTGAATTTAGCCCGAACGAATAATATTTATATTCATGGTCTGTTCTTACATATGCTCATTCTTAGGATGTCTGAAGAAAGCTCCGCGTCTCTTATTCGGGTGAGGCATCCACCCCAAATCTTAGCAACGAAAGGGAATTAACAGCATCATCATGAAGGAAGAAGACGCCCCATCCAAGCCGGTCGTGACATTTCAATCTTTGGGCACCTGTTCATCACAACCTTTAAGCCTGCATCTTCAGCTATTTTTGCAGCGGCATCGTTACGGATACCAAGTTGCATCCACACAACTTTAGCGCCAATCTCAATCGCTTCTTTGGTGACACCCATGGCCGCTTCTGAAGAGCGAAAAATGTCAACCATATCAATACTCCGCCCAAGATTTTCGCGAAGGGATAACAGAGAAGAGTAGCAAACCCGACCATGAATTTTCTTTCCCTCCTGCCCAGGATTGATGGGAAACATTTCATAACCCTCGTCGAGCAATGACTTGAAGACATAATTACTTGGTCTCTCAGGTTTCGGGCTTGCGCGAACCACCGCGATAGACCTTGCCTCCTTCAAAATTTTTCTGAGATATTCTTCAGAGTAGGCATCGTGGCTCATCATCGATATTTCCATCAGGGATCAAATATACTAGAAAATATCGTGCTATTTTTTATCTAAATTCACCAGACCTTTTGTTTTATCTCCTGTGAACAGTAAAACAAAAGATTATGCTCTTGGATATTTCACAATTTAAAATCCTAAAAGATATTGGCTCCGCCTTAACGTGCACATAGTATGCATAAGCTCCTAATTGTTATGATTTTTTAACTCTATTGATTATGGAATATAAGATGGTTAATAAGTTTTTAGGTTATGTCCTTTTGGGAACTTTTCCAATTATTACCTTAATGCTGGTCCTTGCCGTTATTTTGCAAATTGAGAATGATACAACGGTTGATATAGGTGATTGGCTTGCCTTTTGCGGTGGTATTATTGGCGCAATATTAGCGGTTGGCGGCGTTTATTGGGCCACCCAAAAACAAACAACAAAAGCCCAA
Source organism: Halopseudomonas aestusnigri (assembly GCA_036960845.1). GTDB lineage: Bacteria > Pseudomonadota > Alphaproteobacteria > Kiloniellales > Kiloniellaceae > Kiloniella. The sequence continues at coordinate 148,713 of JBALWN010000001.1, forward strand.
GAGGCTTTGGAATTCGAGCAAGAAAAACATCATCTTGAAGAGAGCAAAAATTCAGAAATTTCAGCGTTAATAATTACCGTTTCTTTGGATGAGTATCAAAAACGATTAAGTGAATTCAGAACATCTATTCAAGCGTTATCAATTTTATTAGCTGAGGGGGAACAGGTTCTTAAACACTCTCAAAGGCTTGAGAAACTGGGAAATGATTTAAAATCCAAGTTTAACAACAGAAGCCATATAAACATCTATGATTTGGCAAAGTATATTGCAGACATTCCCTCAGAAATCAAAAATGATGTTCTAGAAAACATTACTAAAGAAAGAACCCTCTACCAAAAAATCAATCTTGTTTTTATGGGATGTGACATCACCATAAACACCAAAGATGAACAGCTCGACAGCCTAAAAATGTTGATAATACACACCAGCTCAGCCGAAAAATTTATCAAAAAGAATAACGACAAAAACAACGAAATATTAGCCGCGTTACAGTTGCTGATCAACGTTGAGGGAAATCAATAGTACTCTTGAACGGTATAGCGGTGCCCCAAAGCCGATTTAAACCGCTTCCTCTTCACTACGAATGAAGTGCTTTACCTAATTTAGCTATTGGGGCACACATATAAAAAATATCCAACGCCTTAAGCACCACTGTCTCTTGCGGCACCTTCAATGGCGGTAGGCTGCGTAATGATGATTTCGCTCTCACCTGTATGATCCAGTATAACTAAAGGCGTAGACGTTGATTTTTGGTCGTTAATTTCCAATGGATTTTCTTCGCGTAGCACCGTTGGTCGTTTCCAACTCAGAGTGTCAAACGAACGACAATCACCACAATGGGCCTGCCAACTGTCCGCAATGGCACCGCAAGAACCACAAACCCAATTGTGTGCAATCAAAGCGGTTTCTGCCTTTTCAAACCATTCGGCAGCCGCGCGGGTATCACCGTGCTCTTCAGTTTCAAGACGCCCCATCAAGCGACAGACAAGACGACTGGGACCGCTTTCTTCCGAGGCAAGTTTCAGATATCGGCGCGTTTCACCCCAAAGTTTGGCCGATAGGTTTGCTTCGGCGAGAGCAATATGACTTTCGTAATGGTCCGGATTTTTAGAGACCATTTGCCCCAAATGCCTTACCCGTTCAACAGCCGATTCAGTGGGCCAAAGAGCTACGTATGCGCGTGCCAGATCACGGTGTGGTTGTTTCGACCAGGCTTTACGAAGGGTCTTTTCTGCGTCCTTCGTTTTACCCAATCGACCATAAGTTCCTGCAAGAAAAGTAACCGCAGGTACGAGATCTGGAGCAAGTTTATAGGCTTCTTTCGCGTGCGTTAGAGCCTCTTGTTCTTGGCCCTTGTCTCCAGCGCTCAAGGCTTGTTCTAGTTTGACGACAGCACGTTTTCGACCGGCGTCCGCATTACTTAATACTTTGGTCTTCGCACCTTCTTTTAGAGCCTGATCTGCAGAAGAAAAATCACCTGTAGCTTCTGACAACTCAAACAAACTTTCCAAGACCCAAGGCGTTTTTGGACTTAAGGCATGAGCTTGTCTGGCCAGCTCGAGAGCGATTTTAAGATCGCCGCGACGCTGTGCTTGCATCAAGAGCCCGCGTAAACCGAGGAATTTGGTTTCCTTGCTTTCCAGCATTGCCGTGAAATAATTCGTCGCGGCCTCTTCATTACCCTGAAGTTGAGAAGCCTGGGCAGACAATAACATCGTTAGGGGAGGCTCGTCTGATAGGAGTGTCTCTGCCTTTCGCGCCATAGCCATGGCTGTTTGCGCTTCACCAGCGGCAACAGCGACCATACCGTGGGTAAGGGCTTGGTAGCCACGTTTCTTGCGGTTGTCCTGCCGCGCCTGGCCAAAGAGAGCCGGCGCATTGATCATGCTCCGCCAGAAGCGATAGATAAATGCGGCTGAAACTGCCAGAGCGACGGCCCCGAGAAAGAGAACGCCAACCGTCGTCTCCAGGCGATAGCCGATCCAATCAACAGATACGGTACCAGGTCTGTTCGCAATCCAGATAACGATGGTCAGAACCAAAGCCAGCTTGATGAAATAAATCAGAGCACGTTTCATATTATTGCACTCCCCCAACACCACTACCTTGTTCGGTTACACCGATCAAAAACAAAGCTAACTTACCGCTAAACCGTTCCCCGTCCTGACGCTGTTTGGCTAAAACCAGCCAGTTATCCATACCACTGCTTGCGGCACTTGTGAGATTTTCAAGTTCTCGCAAAGCGCCAGAAAGATCTCCGTCAACCAGGAAATTTTCAGCTCTGGCAAGAACACTTGAGGTTCCCACACCATCCAAAATATCAATGGGGCGAATTGAGATCACATCACTTACACGGCCAAGTGCCTTATCAACCCAGGTCTGCCCGCCAGCAATTTTATCTGCAGACATTGCGTTCCTCGCAGCAGCCGGAAAGCCTGCACGAAGTTCGGTTAGGCTCGGGAGCCCCGCTGCAGCAAAAGAAGAAAGAGGGGAGATCAGATCCTGAACCGTCCCCTTAGCAGGAGCAACAGCACGGAGCAGGTCGAGTTCCTTGATAAACGGACCCGATCCTCGCAGAGCATCACGCAATTGCAGGACACCCAAGGCAAGATAAACATCACCAGTTGCCGGGCTGGAACGAACAGCTTGTCCTCCTTTAAGGTTATCAACCTTAAAGGACAGGGATGACAATTGCGATTTCAATTTATTCAACTGGTGTAGAGAAACACCCGTCGTTGAAGATACCGTTGCACTGGATATAGCCCCAGCTCCAGAACTTCCACTTGTTGCGAGTGACGCTTCCAGCTCTTGTAAACGATCTTGGTTCTTGCGCATTTCACCGCGCAACGAATCCATTAAGCCTTGGTCCACATTCCCAGTTGTCACCACCACACCACCACTGGTTAAATCGTTCAGTTGGCGATCAAGCTCTGATTGGTTAAGTTTTAAAGTGCGGACTTCTTCGGATAGAGATAAGAAACGGTTCTCGTCAACGCCCTGGCTTTGATTATCAAATGCGTTTTGTTCAAGACCGACGATTCTATTTTCCAGATCAACAATCGAACTCTTAGGGGAATCACCGCCCAAAGAAGGAATATTTTCAACAAGCGGCAGCCAGTGGCCCCGGAAGAAAACAATTCCCGCAACAGCAAGAGCACAAAACCCAATACCATACAGAAAGCTGTTCAGACTGCTGCCTTTACGAACCACCACATTCTGAGGGATGGCATCAATAGAAGGGTCAGTATGGAGCTTATCTTTCTTATCATCATCTGCTGAAGATTTATCGATAGAAAATTTACTTCCCGAGGAAGGAACCGAGCTTTTTGTTTCCGGGATAGATGATTTGGATGAAGCTACTTTACCGGAAGATTGGCCAGATGATTGATCCGTTTTAATTTTGTCGCTGCTCTCTTCTTGTTCCGGTGCATCGTTTTGCAGGTTATCGCTCTCACGCACACGTGTTACATCTAAAGTGATTTTAGCTTTTGCAGCGGCCTGAAGAATTTCTTCATGACGGGCAGCGGGGATCGAGTCTCGTTCTTTCCATCCTTGAACCGTACTAACGGCGATACCGAGTTTGTTAGCAAGAGGGCGCAAGCCTCCAAAGGCCGTAATAATTTCGTTTGTCGGGCTCTCTTGTCCTGAAGGAGAAGAGCTTTTGTCTTTACCAATTGCTTGAGAAGATTCTTTGTCTCCAGAGTTAGTACCAGAACTAACAGGGGAGTTTTTTGATTTATCGCCCGATTTATTGGCCATTCTTAACCTCAGTCATCCAGAAATCTATTTTCAAGAAAACTATGCGCCAGAGTTAAGGGAAAATCTAGTACGTACGTACACTTATTTGTAAGAAGCGATTAACTTAAGCAAAGACTGCCTTGTTGGATGGTCCGATATCTTAACTTCCATACCATCAATAGGCTCAAGATGTTTGGCAACAGCAGAGCTTAGGCAATAGGCTCTACACTCTATGAGTTCCTTCTCTATTTCCGCTCTCTTAATTAGCTTTAAAAATATCTTGGATGATCGAGGAGAAAAAAAGCTTATTTCCTTGATTTCATTATATTTTATTTGATCAATAATGTTAAAATTTAAGCTCTCTAGTGCCTTGGCCTCATAGAGTATTTCACGTTGATAGTGAAACCCTTTTTCACTCAGAAGACCACCAAGATCTCCAGCAAGCTTAGAAGCTGCAGGATGAAGTAAACGTCCCTCATGAGAACTGAGGTTTGAGTTTATTAATTCAGCTAGATCAGCAACATCTCCATTTGCAGAAAACACATTTTCGAATCCGACATCCCGTGCTGTTTGCGCAGAAGAATCGCCCACACAATAGACAGGAAGGTTAAAATCGTTAGATCTTTGACAAATCGCACGTACACCATTCGCAGATGTGATCAAAATAGCCTGTACGTTTGAAAAGTTTAATGCATCACCTTGAAAAAAATGGATATCAAACACAGGCGAAAGGACTATTTCTCTCCCAACGGCTTTAAGCTCGGAGATAAATGGCTCCTGATCTACCGTTGGTCGCGTAACGATATGCTTTATCATCGGGATCTCTGAGCTAGCTTTATATAAAATTCTCTATTCGGCCTGTTGTGCTTCGAGAATTCTAAAGAATTCCTCACCCGCTTGTTCTTTTAGGTCACGTCCTGCAGATCGTCCCATTTCTTCGGCTTCGGATATTGGACCTCGGCGTTCAGTCGTAAAAATCTCACTACCATCTGTGGCAGCAAGCATAGTACGAAGATGCATTTCTTCTCCATTTATTTCTGCAAGAGCCGCTATTGGAGTTCGACAAGAGCCGTCAAGTTCGGCAAGACAGGCACGTTCAGCCGAAATCCGCTGCATAGTTGGCTCATGATGGATCGCATCAATATAAGAACGAACACGAGTATCGCCTATACGGGTTTCTAGACCAACGGCACCCTGAGCAGGGGCAGGTAACATTTCTTCTATAGAAAGCGCAGAAGTAATTAATTCAGACTTCCCCAGACGGTTCAATCCTGCCACAGCAAGAAGCGTCGCATCAACCTGACCTTCTTCTAGTTTACGAAGCCTGGTCTGCACTGACCCCCGAAAGGTTATCACCTCAACATCAGGACGCTTGGCTTTAATCTGGGCCTGACGACGTAAAGAAGCTGATCCAACTACAGCCCCTTTTGGAAGGTCTGCCAAAGTCTTCCCCTTGTTAGAAAACAGTGCATCTCTTGGGTCTTCTCGTTCCAGAACCGTTGATATCTCCAATCCATCTGGCAACCATGTTGGTACATCTTTCATGGAATGAACGGCGATATCGATACTGCTATCTTGAAGCCCATCTTCGATTTCTTTGGTAAAAAGCCCCTTGCCGCCAATGGCTGAAAGAGCACGATCTTGAATCATATCCCCTGTGGTCTTTATCACAACGATTTCGATCGCACTATCAGAGGCGAGATCAGCATGGGCGTCACCCAATAAGCGCTTTACTTCATTAGCCTGAGCCAGAGCAAGCGGGCTACCGCGGGTACCAAGTCGGAGGATAGGGTGATCAGTCATCAATAACAGCCATTATATATAAATTTTGTGGGTCAGTTCCATTTTCAAGGCCACCTTACCCGTTCAAGATGATCCCGACAATTCCCACGGCAAGAAGAAGCGACGCGACCAAGCGACGCAGAACCGCCCCTTCTCTTAAGTACAAGCCACCGATCAGAACCGATATGGGAATAGAGGCCTGGCGAACAGTGGCAACCGCCGCAACATCAGCCCCCTCGCTATAAACATAAAGAATGAGATAGTAAGAGCAGTAACAGATAGCCGCGATCATCAAATAGTGTAGAGGTTTTGATATAATAGCCTTCAAGCTTCGCAAGCCTGTATTATCCCGATCTATGAGCCAATAGAGGAGGCAATAGCTAGGAAAACATAATACATTTACCCAAAAGTTTAGTACTGGGGGTTCGATAATCTGCATCGATGTCGCATCTGCGAGAGTGTATATCCCCGTACCCAAAAGCGCGAGAAGGGCAAAGCCGAGCGTTATCGGGTCATCCAACAACCGTCGCCCGCGTCTGTATTGTAGAGCAAATGCCCCGGCCAAAACTATAATAACAAATAGAAGAACCAGTAAATCATAGGACTGGCCAAGAACAAGAAAGTTGAATGAAATCACAATTATGGGTGTCGAGCGTACGATGGGATAATAGGCCGATAGATCTCCGCGTCGTAAAACAATAACCAGCCCGGTGCCATAACACATCTGTCCGATCCAAGAGAACAGAACACTGTCCCAGACCAATAAACCACCGCTGAAATCATAATCAGCAAGTAGAGTGTGCGTGAAGGAAATAAGGATAAGACCAACAGTCAGAGCGAGGAACGCTACCCGTTGGTCGTCATCTTTCTTAATAAGTGTGTTCCAAAGCGGATGAAGGCACGCTGATAAGATTACCAGTACAGCAATGGTTATTCCCAATTTGACCCCCAATAACATATCAACTGGCTAAATCGGCACAGAAGGCGAGCCTGATTTAATATTTCTGTAACATTGTATTGTTGTTATGACGTAGGAACTGGGTAACTCCTAATAAATTCGATAGGTCCATTTTCTAATTTAAAGATGCACACACCTTAAAGGCTTTCTGCCCAATCAATCCCGCGTGCGATCCACTCCGTTTTAACGTTGTGGCCCCCATTATGTAGACATAATTCCAAAGCTTTACCTGAACGACATCCACTCCAAACTGTACAGCTCATATCTTTGAGAGAGACTTCGGTTGGAAGGACTTCACAACCGTTTACATCTTCCCAGATTGCCACGCCCTGTCGAACGTCGCCTTGGTGCCAACGCTCCCCAATTGCGCGTCCTCGCATCGGAACGACTCTGTCACTTAAACCATGTATGTGCCGAATATTTACTGGCCCCTGACAAGTCAAGGGGTGAGGCCGCCAAAAAGAACCCGCTATTGGAAAAAATGCAGAAAACTCACTTCCCATATAACAAGCGACATCCCATGCCATTGATCCTCCTTGGGAAAATCCAGTGACCCAAGTTTCGTCCTGTTTAATTTTCCAGTTCGTCCGAACATCGTGAAGAACATTTTGCGTAAATTCTATTTCGTCACGCTTTTCACTGGGCGCACCAACATTTGACCAACTGCGATTCAATCCATCGGGTATTACCAAAAGAATTCCACGCTCCGATGCCAATTTTAATAGGGGTTTGTTGTTCTTTACTGTGTCTGCAGATTGCCCATAACCATGATAATAAAAGAGAACTGGTATAGGAGCATCGGTAGAAACTCCCTCAGGCATAACAGCAAGATAACGTCCGCCGGAAACATCCCTTGTCTCTACATGTGGGGCAGCTTGTGAAAGCGTAGCAAAAGCCAATCCTAGAATAAGCAAGCCGATAACAACTATGGTTTCAACGGGTTTCATGTAAGCTCCAGCGACATAAAGAAATCATATCCTAAATAGCTCTCTTTTCGCCCTCACAGTAAATTCAACTTTTGGTTATTTGACCCAGAAGATAAGGAAAACTTCGATATTAATTTCTTGTCGCATCTCTCATAGAGCAAATTTAAGAGGGAAGACTTGCCGAAGCACCAATTATGCTATTTTCTAGAGAGTAATCGTTAAATTCGGTACAGTCTGCCAGGCTCTACCCACTCAACATAATATGGAAGCTATGAAGGTCCTCGGTATCGAAACCAGCTGTGATGAAACAGCTGCAGCAATTGTTGATGGGGACCACACGATCCTCGCCAACAAAGTTCTCACTCAACTCGAGGAACACAAACCCTATGGCGGCGTGGTACCTGAAATCGCCGCACGTAGTCACATGCATCACCTAGATCGGCTGATCAGAGAAGCTTTGGACGAAGCCAACGTCGGCTTTGAGGATCTAGACGGTATTGCTGCGACCGCAGGGCCAGGCTTAATTGGTGGTGTTTTTGTCGGCGTTATGACGGCCAAAGCTATTGCAGCTTCTCGTAAGCTACCATTTCTCGCCGTGAACCATTTAGAGGGTCATGCACTCACAGCCCGGCTTACCGAGGGTGATGCCGCGGCATTTCCTTATCTGTTGCTTCTTGTTTCGGGCGGTCACTGCCAGTTATTGGCCGTAGAAGATGTTGGCTGTTACACGCGACTTGGCGGCACAATCGATGATGCTGTTGGTGAAGCTTTTGATAAAACTGCAAAGATGATGGGAATTCCCTACCCCGGTGGGCCTTTGATTGAGCAAATTGCCAAACAAGGTGATGAAGATCGCTTTGATCTTCCGCGTCCTTTGAAAGGTCGTCCCGGATGTGACTTCTCTTTTTCCGGATTAAAAACGGCAGTTCGAAGAAAGATAATCGAGATCATTGGTGAAGGTGGTGACACCAACAACATGAGCGAGCAAGATAAAGCTGATCTCGCGGCTTCTTTTCAAAAAGCTGTTGGTGACGTTCTTGTTGATCGCTGTAAACGAGCGATGGATATGTTCGAAGAAAAATACGGACGCCCAGGCCCTCTTGTTGTTGCTGGTGGTGTTGCTGCAAACCTTGCTTTACGCAGTCGGCTTACTGAATTAACCGACCAGCGCAATACCAAATTGCTGGCTCCTCCCGTCAAGTTATGTACCGACAATGGCGTTATGATCGCTTGGGCTGGGCTGGAAAGGTTACGCCTTGGCCTCACAGATTCGCTTGATTTTGCCCCGAGACCAAGGTGGCCACTAGATCAGCTCACTGGCGTGAAGGATCTAAAAAAATGAACAATCTACAAGATCCCAATTCAACAAAACAAAAAATAGGTGTCATTGGTTCAGGTGCCTGGGGAACGGCCCTCGCAGCGGTAGCCGCAGCCTCAGGAAATAACGTGACAATCTGGTCTCGAAATACTCAGGTCGTCGCTGATATAAACGACAAACATGAAAACAAACTCTATTTGAAGGGTGCAGCCCTCAACCCATCCATTAAGGCGACATCAGAAATAGATGATCTTTCTCAATGCAATGTCATCTTACTGGTCGTTCCGTCACAACATCTGCGAAATGTTCTCGAAGCAACCCGAGGTAAGATAAGTAAAAACATCCCCCTCGTTCTGTGCGCCAAGGGTGTAGAGATCACGAGCGGATTGTTGATGACTGAGATGCTGGCGGAAGTTATGCCTGACAATCCGATCGCCGTTCTTTCAGGCCCAACTTTTGCGATAGAAGTCGCAAGTGAACTTCCCACTGCCGTTACCCTCGCTTGCCTGAATGAACAACTCGGTAAGGAGTTGGCTCAAACGCTTGGCAGCAGATCTTTTCGTATCTACCACTCAGCTGATCCTATCGGAGCCGAAATTGGCGGCGCGGTTAAAAACGTTATTGCCATAGCCTGCGGGATTGTTGAGGGGCGCAAACTTGGTGACAATGCACGTGCAGCCCTTATTACCCGAGGCCTATCCGAAATCGTCAAGCTTGGTCTCGCAAAAGGCGGGCGCCGGGAAACTCTCATGGGGTTGGCGGGGATGGGCGATCTCACTCTGACTTGTACCGCCACTCAATCTCGTAATTACGCCCTAGGTAAAGCCTTGGGCGAAGGCACCACAATTGAGGACTATCTGAAAGGGCGGATAACCGTTGCCGAAGGGTTGAGTTCAAGTAAATCCGTTTCAGCCCTCGCCAAAACCCTGAAAATAGATATGCCGATCTGTAGTGCTATCTCTGATATTTTACATCATAAAGCCGATATCGACCACACTATAGCCAACTTACTGGCCCGCCCTCAAAAAGCAGAATTCTAATATACAAAGACTATAGGAACTTACAGTTATGAAATTCATCTTCTCTTGCGTAGATAAAAAAGACCACGCTCATGTGCGCGCTGACAACCGTCCTGCACATCTAGAATATCTTACCAAATACATGGACCGCGTTGTTGTTGCCGGCCCGACCCTTGGTACTGACGGTGAAAGTATGACTGGCAGCTTACTTATTCTGGAGTTTGATGACGCATCTGCTGCTCAGGACTTTGCTGACAACGACCCATACAAAAAAGCTGGCCTATTTGAACAGGTTACCATTACACCTTGGAAACAAGTCCTGCCGAAATAACCTCCTCTTCCTACCAAAATTGATTACATAGCACCGCTTGCCAACTGTTCGAGCGGTGCTATTCTGTTTTCTCCACACAATATTAGGAGAATGTTTTGGCATACTGGCTTATGAAAACAGAACCCAGTAGTTGGTCGTGGGAAGATCAAGTCGCAAAGGGTATTGAGCATTGGGACGGTGTGCGGAACTATCAGGCTTCCAATAATATGAAGGCCATGGAATTAGGTGATCGGGTCTTTTTCTACCACTCTGTAAAAGAGAAAAAAATCGTTGGTATTGTTGAGGTATGTAAAGAGTATTATCCAGATCATACTGACCCCAAAGGCAGATTTGGGATGGTGGATGTCAAAGCACTTTACCCCATGGAAACTGCCGTCAGCCTAGATGACATCAAGAACAACGACGCCCTACACGATATTGCCCTCTTAAAACAATCCAGACTTTCGGTAATGCCAATTAAGAATGAAGAGTGGAAAATTATCTGCCAGATGGGTAATACCAAACCGGAGTGAGCACGATCAAAAACCAGATTAGGGTTTGTTCTCACTTGTGAGGATTTTATCAACAGCCTCTTCCAAGGCAGTAATCAATCCACGGCCCATATCACCACCACTTCCTTTGATTTTTTGAGAGATGATAATCTTCATCGCGTCTACGTGCGCTTCGACAAGGTCGAGCCTTTTAGCTGCTGTTACTTCATTTTCTTGAATGAAATGACAAAGAGATTTTGCCGCAGATGTCAGAAGTGGGAAGTTAAAGGTCGCCGCCTGACCTTTGATATTGTGACCAATAGCGTGGATTTCTTCGATAAATTTCTCTTCACCAACCTGGTCTTTATTAGCGCTGATTGTTGCATTGTTTTTCGCGCTATTTTTTGCACTGGTCAAAAACTCAGAAATTTTCCTGACATCTTCGGCAACCCATATTTGGTAATCACTTTCCATATCAGAAAGAGCAGCTTCTGCTGAAGCAACAATATCTTTCAGTTCTGGCCCCCCATGAGAAGGCACCTTTGGCTTTAGATTGTTGGTAGGCATGTGCAAGGTCGCTTCCAATTCTTGATCCCTCCCGAAGTCGTTCGCAACCACGGATAACAATTAGTTTAACTTCGGTATAATATCTTAAATTTGTACCAACACAGGTGATTTCTCTCAACAAATATTAGTTCGATTATTGTCTAAACAATTATGCTGATTGAGTGCTTTGACGCAATGATCTATCTGAAATAGGCCAATGTATAATAGCAGCAAAAATTCCTAAAAATATCGAAATCCACCAAACTAAATCATAAGATTTTGTCGTATCATAGAGATAACCGCCAAGCCAAACTCCGATAAAACTGCCTACTTGGTGGCTCAAGAAAACAATGCCAAAAAGCGTCCCCATATAACGTGGTCCAAAAATCTGGGCCACAAGTCCAGATGTAAGGGGAACCGTGCTTAACCAAAGCAGCCCCATAGTAAACCCAAAAATCAAAAATGACGCGGTAGATGCTGGCACCAGGATAAAAGCAAGGATGACTACAGAACGGGCAATATAGATCGCAGACAGAAGGTACTTTTTCCGATAAGTTCCCCCCAAAGCACCCGCCGCATATGAGCCAAAAATGTTTGCGAGCCCAACTAATGCCAGAGTCCAGGCACCAATCTCAGGTGCCATCCCTTTGTCGATCGCATAAGAGGGAAAGTGTACCGTGATAAAAGCAAGATGAAATCCACAAACAAAAAAGCCTGCAATCAATAGCCAATAACCACTGTGACGGCTCGCCTCTTTCAACGCTTCAGGCAGGCTCATTGTCTGTGCGGCTTCAGCAGTTCCTGCCCTCACCATAGATACCCCACGTAAAAAATAAGCCGCGGGAATAATTGCCAGCACCATAAAGCCAAGTATCACAAGCGCATCTGTCCAACCAAAACTTTGTAACAAGGCGCTTCCAAGTGGGATGATCAAAAATTGCCCAAGAGAGGCTGATGCTGTCGCGATACCAAGGGCAAGGGACCTTTTTTCCTCAGATACTGATCGTCCAATTACGGCAAGGACAACACCAAACGTTGTTCCACTTAAACCCAAACCAACAAAGAAGCCTGCGCCAAGATGAGACGCTTCTGGTGAATAGCCTGTTGCACCCAATATGACGCCTGCGCCATAGAGCAGGGCTGAAAACACGAGAACTCTGCCGGCACCGTACCGATCAGCAATCATTCCTGCTAACGGTTGAGCTAACCCCCACATGAGATTCTGAATAGCGAGAGAAAAAGCCAAGACTTCTCGACCCCATCCAAGCTCGTCGGTAATTGGTTTTACAAACAAGCCATAGCTGGAACGTACGCCAAACGCCAAACACAACACCACACAACCAGCAGCAATCACTGGCCACACGGCCTTAGAATACGAAGGGGTATTTTCAACAGAGGTCATGGTAAATACATTCTTTCTGAGGATAGGGATTTAGAGAAAAGGCCATTTAGAGAATCAAGAAAAGCATCCACCAACCCACAGTGCAGCATCCCAGAATTTTGCCCCAAAAGCCTCAAGAGATTCTGGGAATACCAAAATGACTGCCAGACAAATCACCATTGCCGAGAGGATGACCAATAGATGTTTTAATAATGGTTTCATGCCTTCTACAATACCCCTCACATGCCAAACCACCAACCAAATGTATCTAATGCAATCCAATAGAAATTGTAATAAATATACGCGCAATCCCTAAGAAAAATTTTCTGGGCTTAACTCTGTGGAATCATTTGTAATAAATACGTAGTTTTCCCAATTTTTTATCATGCTTTAACAACTTATCTTTAAGCTAGAAAAATAATTACCAAGTTCGCCTTTCAAATGACCGTAAATACGTCGGGAAATTAGATGAGCCAAGAGAGCACAATTCGTTCTCTAAAACATGAGCGTGATCGATTTTTGGCCTTTGCTTTTTGCCGATCTGATTTACTTATTGAACTATCCGATAAACACGAGATTGTTTTTATCAGTGGCGCAACACAAAGTATAATTGGCCGTTCCATTGAAGAGCTGGTCGGCATTCCACTATCAGATCTTGTTCTACCTTACGAGCAACCAGTCCTCGAAAACCTGCTCGCTGGCATGGTCGGAGGCTCTCGTCCTGAGCCTATTAATATCATATTCAACAAAAAAGAGGGCGCCCCCCGCCCCTTGTCGATTACAGGATATTATGTTCAAGATCTTGAAAACCACTACTTTCTTTCGTGTAAGACACCCTCTGTCATAAAAGCAACAAGCGCTTATCCTGAAAGGGCCGCGGGTGGTACAGTTGTTCATGATAGAATAAGCTTTGGTCAAGCTGTAACAGACCACCTAGTCACGCACCCCGAAGACAAATTGACTTTTATTGAACTTGAAAACTATGACGAGTTTGCCAAAAAATTAGAGACCGAAGCTCAACAAGAACTATCAGAAACGATAAATAGCTATCTTCGCGCGAGTTCGTCAGAAGCGAATTCAGCTGCATCATTTGGGAATGGTAAATACGGCCTTATTAGCAGGCCGGATCTCGACATTGACAAATTAAGTGATGAAATTTCTCGGCAAGTAAAAGCCGCCGATCCAGCGGGTGTTGGTTTAAAAGTTGAACAAGCAAGTATTGCCCTAGCTGACAGCGGCATATCTGGTGGGAACGCAGCTCAAGCCCTTAGCTTTATGATTCAGCAATTTGCCCAAGACCAAACTGATACATTTAGTCTGGAAGAGCTCGCCCACTCCCTCCCCGAAATTTTGGCGCGTATTCAAAAAACAGCCCATCGGATTAAAAGTGTTATCGATGGTGCTGACTTTATAATGGTTTTCCAACCGATTGTAGATATTAAAACCCGCGATATACATCATTACGAAGTACTGGCTCGAATAAACGGGGAAACCGGATCACCACAAGAATTTATTAGATCGGCCGAAGATCTTAATCTAATTAAGGGGTTTGATCTTGCCCTGTGTCGGAAAGCAATCAAATGGATCGAAGACAACCCAAGTAAAAAGTATAATCGATCAATTGCAGTAAACCTTTCTGCGGCATCCATCGGGGACAAAGAATTCCTTTCTCAACTAACACCCATGTTAGTCCCTCTTAAAGACACTCCAGACTCTCTTTTATTTGAGATTACAGAATCAACTAAAATCCCAGATCCTGAGCTTGCGAACAATGCAATACAGGCCCTTCGTAAATTAGGCCATAAGGTCTGCCTTGATGATTTCGGGGTTGGCGAGGCCTCTCTGCAATACCTCCGTCAATTCCAAGTTGATATCCTCAAGATTGATGGATCATACGTCCGGGACGCTTTAGGAGATGAAACTTCTGCTCATATACTGAAATCCATCGCAGATCTCTGTAGAAAGCTAAAAATTCATACGGTGGCCGAAATGGTCGAGGATGAAGAAACAACTCAGCTTCTAATCGATTCCAATGTCGACTTTGGACAAGGCTATTATTTTGGTCGCCCTTGCAATGACGTCAACGTTTTTGAAGAACCGGATAAACCCCGCACTATGGTTAGACGTGGTGATTCAATGGAATCCTGGTCTTAACATTCTCTTCTGAGTTATTGCTAAATCTCATATCTACAAAATCTATGATTTCCATAGATATGATTTATTCTGAAACCATGCCTTCAAAATAATCAATCGAACTAAATTGTTGCATTGCAATATAATTTTCAATTTCAGAGCAATAACTTACCGTTTATTTCCAAAAAGACCTTGAGAAATCAACAAAATCAATGAATAATCCCTGCGAACAAAAAACCGCTGTAAAAAACAAAGCAGCGCAACAATAAAAATAATATGGGAGACCGCATCATGTCGGACGCCACTGTATTCCCCGTTCCGGAAGACCTTGCCGCTAAAGCCTGGGTAGACGAACCTCGATATCTTGAAATGTATCAACAGTCTGTGGAAAACCCTGAACAGTTCTGGGGTGAACACGGAAAAAGCATTCACTGGTTCAAACCTTTTACAAAAGTAAAAGATGTAAACTATGGTCCAGGTGATGTTCACATTCGTTGGTACGAAGACGGGACAACCAACGTTTGTTACAATGCCATTGATCGTCATTTGCCTGCAAAAAAAGATGATACAGCAATTATCTGGGAAGGCGACGACCCTAGCGAGCAAGAATACATTACTTACTCCCAACTGCATGACAGAGTAAGCCGCTTTGCAAACGCCATGAAAGCACGTGGCGTTAAAAAAGGCGATCGCGTCACCATCTATATGCCGATGATTCCTGAAGCAACTTATGCCATGCTTGCCTGTGCCCGAATTGGTGCGGTCCATTCTGTTGTTTTTGGTGGTTTCTCTCCTGATGCTCTCGCTGGTCGTATTCGTGGTTGCGAGTCTAACTGCCTAATTACCGCGGATGAAGGTCTTCGCGGCGGACGCAAAGTGCCTCTTAAAGCCAACGCAGACAAAGCACTAGAAAGCTGCCCAGATGTAGACACTGTCTTTGTTGTAAAACGTACCGGCGGTGACATCACTTGGAATGAAAAGCGTGATGTATGGTGGCACGATGCTTGTTCTACTGCAGACAATAACTGCCCCGCTGAAGAAATGAATGCAGAAGATCCACTGTTCATTCTCTTTACCTCTGGTTCAACTGGTCAGCCCAAGGGCGTTGTACACACCACAGGTGGTTATCTCGTTTATGCGGCAATGACCCACAAGTACGTCTTTGATTACCACGACGGCGATATTTATTGGTGTACGGCCGATGTTGGCTGGATCACAGGGCATAGTTACATTGTCTATGGCCCCCTTACTAATGCAGCAACCACGCTGGTTTTTGAAGGCGTTCCAAACTACCCAACAGCTTCTCGTTTTTGGGAAGTGTGTGACAAGCATAACGTCAATATTTTCTACACAGCGCCAACAGCTATTCGTGCGCTCATGCGTGAAGGCAATGGCCCCGTAGAGAAAACATCCCGCTCTTCGCTACGCATACTTGGTACTGTGGGTGAGCCGATCAATCCAGAAGCCTGGAACTGGTATAACGAGGTTGTAGGCGAAGGCCGCTGTCCGATCGTTGATACTTGGTGGCAGACAGAAACCGGTGGTATTCTGATCACACCTCTTCCAGGTGCAACCCCTCTCAAACCTGGTTCAGCCACACGTCCCTTCTTTGGAATTAAGCCCGTTCTCGTCGATAATGACGGAAAGCCACTTGAAGGCGCGGCAGAAGGGAATTTGTGTATTGCAGATTCGTGGCCAGGGCAGATGCGGACACTTTACGGTGATCACGACCGCTTCGTTCAAACCTACTTCTCCACCTATGACGGCCTCTATTTCACTGGTGACGGCTGTCGCCGTGATGCGGATGGCTATTACTGGATTACCGGGCGCGTAGATGACGTGATCAACGTATCAGGTCACCGTATGGGAACGGCAGAAGTTGAATCAGCTCTGGTCGCACATCCAAAAGTCGCTGAATCAGCCGTTGTCGGTTATCCACACGACATTAAGGGTCAAGGCATATACGCCTATGTCACCTTAAATTTAGGCGTAGAACCAAGCGATGAGTTGCGCAAAGAACTTGTAACCTGGGTCCGTAAAGAAATCGGCCCGATTGCAACACCGGATATGCTGCAATGGGCACCGGGCCTCCCCAAAACGCGTTCAGGTAAAATCATGCGTCGCATATTGCGTAAGATTGCTGAAAACGATTTTGGTAGCTTGGGCGATACGTCGACCCTCGCGGATCCAAGCGTTGTTGATGATCTCATCGAAAACCGCACGAACAAGTAAACTTAATAGCTTACTATCTAAAAGGGCCGTTCTTACTGTTCGGCCCTTTTTCTTTTATTGAAGAATAATTTTGAACAATTCCTTAAGCCGGAGTTATTTTCATCTCCATCTTGCTTTTGCCGCAACTATCCAAGCAACATCCCTCTTAGAAGTTAAAAACATCAAGGCCAAATTATGACTAACCTTATAGAAAATTCGTTCATTTTCTTGAGACATGGCGAAACCGACTGGAACAAGGAGGGGCGTTATCAGGGGCAGAAGGATATACCTCTAAACTCAACTGGGTTAGCTCAAGCCGAAATAGCCCGAGACCGGCTCGCAAATCAGACAATCTCGACGGTTCATTCCAGCTCTCTAAGCAGGGCGCTTAAAACGGCTGAAATTGTGAACTCCAGACTAGATGTTCCCCTATTTGTCCATACTTCTCTTTGTGAGTGCCACTACGGCGAATTAGAAGGACAACTCAAAAGCGATCCGACAATAGATCAACGTTGGAGAGAAGGTGATACACCGGCGGGAGCTGAAAGTTATACTGAATTTTCTGCTCGAATTATAACGGCTCTCAATAAAATTTTATCTTCAAAAGGCACGGCCTTGGTTGTAGCGCATAGAGCCGTTTTCTGGCCCATCTCAGAAGCGATCGGTTTCGATGTAAATTCAAACCTTTCAAATGCCCAGCCCTTATTACTACAGGCCCCAAACTTAGAGCATAAGGCATGGAAAATAATCGAGATCTCCTAAGTTTTCATCGCCACTTTGTCTTCAAATAATCAAGAAAGACTCTCAACTTTAAAGGTACAAAATCAAGTTGTTGATAGTAAGCCCACATCTCAAAAGATTTGCTTGTAGAATCCCTCAATACGGGGACCAAATCGCCTCGCCTAAGCTCTTCAGGGACCAACAAAGCTGGTATATAAGCTATTCCCCGATTGTTAAGAGCTGCTGAAATAATAACTTCCGTATTATCACTAACAAATTTACCCACCACATTAATTTCCTGGGCTAGGGTCACTTCAGCCGAGTTATCAAATTTCCACTTAGAACCCTTTTGAAATTTTCCATATATAAGACAATTATGATCAGCAAGATCAGATAGGCTCGTGGGAATTCCATGCTCTTTTAGATACCCAGGTCCCGCAAACAATTGATTATGATATGTACACAAAGAAAAACCGATAAACGCACCAGAATCAAAATTATCCAGCCGCCTTGATAAAGAAAGATCTGCTCCGGCCACAGGAATTTCATCATAGCCTACTGATTGTAATTCAAATTCTATATCCGGATACAATGACATGAAATCATCCAGCACAGGCACAAGCATGCGATTTAATACAGGTGGAGGTGCCGCGATAGTTATCCGCCCCTTAGGTATCTGCCCAAGACTCTGCGTTTCATCCAATAAAGACTGCCATTGACCTTCAATAAATCGTATCCGCTGATAAAAATGATCTCCAGCTTCCGTTAAGGAGATCCGGCGCGTCGTTCGTCTTAACAGCTGAACTCCCAAAGATGCTTCAAGTTCTCCCACACGTTTACTAATAACTGAGGGGCTTACATTCAGTACACGAGCGGCAGCCGTCATTGTGCCTTGCTCAATAACAAGTCTGAAGATCAGTGCGCGGTTAAAATTATCCACATTAATTCCATTTTGAGAACAGTCACTTTGCAAATTGCTCAATTGTTATCATTTAAGCAAATTATAATATGCGATAACCCCTACATTGAACCCAAGGATATCCCATGTATGTCGTAGAAATAGTTAGTTGGAATGGCAAAACCGGTGTTACTGACCAGGAAATGATCGAAGCCGTTAATGCAATGGTTCCTGATTTGGAAAAACTGCCCGGTTTTCGTTATCAATCTCTTTCAAAAAGTAAAAATGACCAATGGGTAGAGATCTATTACTGGGACACAGCTGAAGAAGCCCATCGCTCAAACGACTTAATGGCTGGTAAAGCATCCCTCGGACAATTGCTGCTTCTGATAGAGCTGGAGAGCTTAACCATTGAAGTGTTATCTCCCCAACAAGAGTCTATGCCTCTTCAGTTATAAACAGAGATGCACATTTGTTTGGAATAGATGCTAACCCAAGTAACCTATTCCAAACTTTCGTGAATGTTTCTTTCCGGATCAATGGCTGCTCTTTCACGTTGTCTGATACTCTTCCATATCTGGAATAAGGCATCTGACAACGTTGTTTCGCCAGCTAACGGTGTTGCATTAGGGTCAGCTTTTATATGCCCCCCGTTCATAGCATTATAATAATCAACCCAAAGTTTTGCTGATTCTGGTTTAAGTCCCTGATCCTCCATGATCGGCTGCCACTGATCCTCAGGTAATGTTATGGATGCAATGTGCTTGGTTAGAACATTGTGACCAGCTTCGACAATCTCACTTAAATCATAGGGTTCAGGGCCATGTAACTCCATAAGGTTATGGCCTTCTATCGGATCCAGGATTGCAGCAACCAAAACGGAAACCAGGTCCTTACGTGCCACCATGGGAAAGGAAATTTTCTCTGCAAGAAAGCTAGGCAGTACAGAATGATGCCGCGCCATCGTTAAGGCAGGAGCCAGATTTTCCATCAAAAACGCGGGGCGGATAATTGTCAGGTTAGGGCAGAATTCGGCTAGTTGGGCTTCCATTTCACCCAAAAAGTGTGGCCATCCACAGAGTTCTTTTGCTCCAAGCGCAGACAAGAAAATCACATTTGGGACTTTTGGGGATTTTGATAAAGTTTCTATTAATGCTGATTGGTATGTTGCGCTGTCTCTTAGAGACCCAATATCACTACTATAAGGCGGCGCTATAAGCAGAACGGTTTCAACGCCATCCAGGGCTTTATCCCAACTATACGCGTGTCTTGGATCCCCCTCATTAACCTCAGCCCCTCTCCCTCGCCATAGATTTCGACAACCTGCATCTGCTGTTAATACGCGTACAAGCTGGCCTTGACCCAGGAGTTGTTCCATAACCGCACGACCAATTGGGCCAGCAGCATCAGCAATGAGGTACATTTGTGCGCTCCGTATTAAAAGACTGCCTCTTTTATCTCTCCAAGCATAAAGACGAGCAAGCGCCAAAAGGCCGCAGTATCTGTAGTAATTGAAATTATTAAGTTACTTTTTTTTTGAAAGTTACACGAAAATCTACTATCTAAAGATATGATCCATCCTTATTTAACAGGTATCCAATGCGTT
Organism: Halopseudomonas aestusnigri; assembly: GCA_036960845.1. Lineage (GTDB taxonomy): Bacteria > Pseudomonadota > Alphaproteobacteria > Kiloniellales > Kiloniellaceae > Kiloniella. Next base: position 168,750 of record JBALWN010000001.1, read on the forward strand.
CAACCTGCCCCATATCTCAGACCTTAGACATCCTTGGTGACAGATGGACACTTCTCGTCATTCGCGATCTCATGTTAGTTGGCAAAAGCCAATATAGCGAATTCTTAAATTCGCCTGAAAAAATATCCACGAACATATTGGCAGAACGGCTAAGGCGACTTGAGGCTGCAGACATAATTGAAAAACATGCCTATCAAAGCAATCCTCCACGATACGAATACAAACTCACCGCAAAAGGGAATGATCTACGACCTCTTATTCGCGAGATAACTAAGTGGGGAATCGAAAATCTGAAAGACACTAAAATTCCAGCCTTCTTATCTAAAAAACCTGATTAATTCTCTCACTTACCCGCCACACTCTCTCTTAAGCTTTAGCAAGGAACGTCGACTGCCTTGCAAAGAAAATGCATCAAGGGCATCGTCGCCTTAAATCCTTCAACGACCTCATGCAGAAATTCAGGACGTTGAGCAGCCTCAGCTGTTGTTCTGTGCATTAAAAAGAACGTTTTACGTTTTAGATCATCAATATGTGGATCATCTGCAGAGAATCCTTTTGGAGGTCGCTTGAGGCCATCCCCTCCAATTTCACCGAAGACTTTCTTCATTTTCTTATCGTTTAAAACTTTGCTCCATTGATCAGGCCGATCAGAAATTGCTCTCCTAATCATATAAAGTGCATCACTTGGTGGCATCCATATCCCTGCACCATACAAAACTTCATCAGTGGCCAAATGTACATAAAACCCTGGCGCATGGGCATCTCTACCTAGGGAGTGACGAAAATGACAAGCTGCATGCTCTTTGTATGGTCGTTTATCCTTCGAAAAACGAACGTCTCTATGTATCCGGAACATAGATCCCCCATTACGTCGGGCATCTGCAACAAAGTGTGGTGTTATTTTAGCAATGGGCTCGCCCATATCTTCAATAAAATCAAGTAAGTGATCTTGGAGACTTTCCCTGTACTTGGATTTGTTTTCCGCAAACCAGTCACGTGAATTATTTTCTTTTAAGTCATCAAGAAAATCAAAGCCGGCTTTGGTAAAACCGGAAAATTTAACACTCATACTTATCACCCCCTCGAAAAAGCGCCCTCGTATTTTGGAATAGTTTCATCCATCCTATCCCAAGGGACCGCGCTTTTAACAAACACATCTGCGTTAGGGGTGAAGATTTCTGGCTTATCCAGACTAGTCGCTATGATCAAGATCATGCCTCGAGCGATTTCAGGCTTTCCGTAAACCCTACCATTACAATGAGAACAACAAAAAGCGCGCATTTTCCCTCCTGAACCTCCCTCATGTTCAAAACAGCTGGTCTCTCCCGTCACCGAAAAACTCTCCGGCGGAATTCCCATAAGAGAGACATAGGGGCCGCCGCTCAGCTTTTGACAATCCCGACAATGACAATTGATTTTGATTTTAGAGTCCAGGCAGGTTGTTTGATAACGAATCCTTCCACATAGACAACCACCCTCTAAAATTTCTGACATAATTTCCATACTTCCTATAATTAAAGCGTTATTTTTCTAGTCACAATTTAGTAACTTGCAAAATAAAAGTGACTAAATTGTGGCACTTGATGACAAAAAGGAAACACAAAGCCGTTGAAAGAGGCCAACTGAACAAATGTTTGCCACATTTCAAACACTTACCCTATTTCTGACATAACTATGCTCGAATATAAAACCCAACTTTGCCTCCTTCTTGCTCCTTCTCAAACCGCCCCTATCAGACTTATGTTTTGAGGACAGCAACGGTAAATATTTTAACAAAGGAACATAAAATGAAGAAACTATTCGCAAGCGTAATCGCTCTAGGTCTTATCAGCGCAGCAACTATGGCGAACGCAACCGAAATGACAGGTCGCGTGATGACAACAGACGAGGCGACTAACACAATTATTATGGAAAATGGAACCGTTCTTGAACTCGCGGGCGGGCTCTCTGTTAAGGACTTAGCTCCTGGAACAGAAGTCGTCGTTACCTATGACGAAAAAGACGGTAAGAACTTGGTAACAGACATCGCGCCTGCTTCTTAAAGTTCAATCTGAATAAATGAATACTGGCAGCAAGAACGGGTACAACCCCACTCGTTCTTGCTGCTATTTTATATTTGAAGGTGTGTCGTTATTGTCTTTTGAACGCGAGCCAGCCAACCGCTTTTTGCGGGCTTCGGCATAACGTGTTGCAAATTTAAATGAGAGCCAATAACCCAAGATCCCAAGACCGAGGCTATAGGGGATAAAGCCTACGAAAATTGATGTTCCCACTTGCTCCAACATGAAGTGGAACACTTCGACAACGGTTTCCCAGATCCCGCCTTCAAGGGTCAGCTTTTCAGCCATCATCCGTGAGAAGCTTTTAAAGTCCTGCTCGCCCTCAAAATCAAGTAGTAAGATACGGCCTGTAATATAGTAAAGATAATACAGCGGTATCATTGTCAGGGGGTTTGAAAGCCACGACCAACCCATAGCGATAATCAGGCTAAAGTGCCACCCCACCACATACCGGCAAAACCACCAGACGATAAAGACGGTATATAGTTGAATACCAACGGTCGGAGTCATACCCAGAGCTAGTCCGACGAAAACTCCACGCGCAACAATTTCGGGCTGATCAACTGATCGAAGAACAGGTATAACAAGTCGGAAATAAAGAAGGCGAAGCAATCCTGCGATTGTTTCTTTCTTATTTCGGGCATGCATCTTTTTCTTGAACCAGAATCTCATATATTTTTTTGTGAACGCCCTCTGTTAACGGATTCTCTGCGATCTTTTTTTTATCGTACTTGTGACCGCTCTTAGCGACTGTTATAAACCAAAATTATCTATAGTCCACGGACAAAAATCCTCGCTTCGAGAGATAGCGAAGACCATAGGACGTCAAAACTATCTCATGCAGAGGGCAGCATTAGGATGAATCTCCCCAATTGGCTTAGTGTGTTCAGAAGTGGCGCAGGTTTTATTGTGATTTACCTGCTGCTTGCCGGTACTCAAACAACCGAAGCAGCCCAATCTTACCTTATTGCCGCCATCGTCGTTATGATGATTGCAGAGATTTCAGACATGGCCGATGGTCATATTGCCCGTCGCTATGGCCAAGTTACAAAGCTGGGAATGATTATTGATCCTATGAGCGACAGTTTATACCGAGCCATGGTTTTCATTGGTTTTCTTGGTATTGGCTGGATCTCGGTATGGTTCGTGGCCGTTATTATTACCAGAGATATCATCGTTTCCTACTTACGTATTTTCGCCCAACAACAGGGCTTTACGATGGCGGCACGCACCAGCGGAAAGATCAAAGCTATCGTCCAAGCCTGTGCACAGGTATGGACAGTGGGTCTTTATGCCTTAACTGGGTTCTTTAGTCAGTATATGGATACTGCCGAAGTTTCATTCTGGTTGCTTGCAATTGCAACAGCAGTAACGGCCTGGTCCGGTATTGATTATGTTCTAGGTTACATTCAATCAATGCGAAAGAGCGCAAGCTAATTATTACGAGGCAGTGTCGCCTATTAGAACCTCTTTAACGACCCAAGGTGCAAATTGAGAAATTTCAGGTAGGCATCTTTGCTCCAGTATTTCTCTCGATTTTTCACTGATCATTTTTTGTAGCGATTCAAGCTCGTGGCGTCGCGTTGCCAACATTAGACTGCGTGAGAACTTTGGCCCTGGTAGAGGCTCACAGCGAATAGATGGTAAATGAGTTTTAGCCTGTAGCAGGCAAAGTGGCGTGGTTATCGCCCAACCAATTCCAACTCCGACCATAGCAAGGGTTGCATCCGCTGTATCAAATTCAAATCTTCTGCGCGCATCAAGCCCTAGGCGCCGAAGATGAGTTTCAATATTAATTCCGGTCAGTGACCGCGAACTATAGCGCACCAAGGGAAGATCCTCTATCAGCTCCTCCAGGCTCTCAACCGATTTTTCATAACTCACGGGCAAGGCAAGAACAAAGGGCTCTTGTAACAATCGATGAGAAATAATGCGTTCATCCGAAGGGATTGATCCTTCAGTGATAACGACGTCAACTTCACGGGTGAATAACCGCTTAAAATGTAGCTTGGTAAGCCCCGACCAAACCGACCATTCAACAGCTTCATCCATAAGCTCACGAACGAGATAAGGCCCCACTGTTGTTCCAAAAGAATCAACCATCCCAACATTTAAGCGCGGCAAAGACTGCTGCTGGTGGGCCCGAACCAAAAAGGACGTTTCACGAGCCGTATCGAGTAATGATTTTGCGCGCTCAAAAAGTGTGCGGCCAACAGGAGTAAGCGCTGGTGGACGTACCGATCTATCCATCAACTTCACATTCATCTTCTTCTCAAGGCCGCCGACGGCCTGAGATACTGCTGACTGGGTGATACCTTTTTGTTGAGAGGCGGCCGTCATGCCTCCAGCCTCAACAACCGTTACAAATATATCCAAGGCACGAAGATCAAGATCAAGATGAGACATTATCCAAGCAACATATCTGCAATTTCAACAAATCCTGCCCCGGATCTTTGGCGCGTAATCCAGGTTGGTTCATGAGAGATTCGACCCACAAAATCATTTACATTGGCAACTCCGACAGAATGCGGGAACCGGGAAAACATCGGCGCATCATTGGGGGAATCACCTGAAAAGATAACTTGATCAAGTACCTGATCAAGTTCGAGACCATATACTTCACGAAAGAGAACTTCGGTCATAGAGAGTTTATCGTAATCACCAAACCAGCCATTGACGTGAATTGAACTCACTTTTGCTTTTGCGCCTGCGTCTTCAAACAGTTCGACAATTTTATCAATATCAGCCTGTTGTAGAGCGTCAACATCTTCACAAAAATCAACAGCAAGATCAGCAACGCGATAATCTTGGTCAGAGGCAATGCCCGAACCAGGAACGGTTAGAACGATTGATTGACGTAGTTGGTCAATTTTCAATCGATCAGCTTTGCGTTCACTTTCATTCTTCCAGTATCGACAGGTCATCTTTTTCTCTGCGTGCTCATATCGGAAATAAAAAGCACCGTTCTCGCCGACGATCGCATCAACAGGCCACATTCGAACGATATGATCGCACCATCCTGCAGGACGACCTGTGATAGGAATGACCTTAAAGCCAGCTTGAGCTAATCGTTCAAGTGCAAGATAACTCTCACCTGTTAAACGGCCATCACTGGTGACGGTATCGTCAATATCTGTCAGAACATAACGGATTTTCTTGCGAGCATCAGAAGGAAAATCGTTTAAAGGCTTCATTATTATTCCAATTTAGAAGGTCCTGAGCTGAACCCATAAGGTTTTTTTCGCATTATACTTAGCTTTTAGGGTGATAAAAGAAAAGACCAGCTCTGCAAGGGCTAGTAAGTTAAGTATAGAACTAACTTGCTATTTACTCCTCGCTCATAGCTTTCTCAAAAACGTCTGCAAGTTTCTGACAGCCCCGTTCAATCTGTTCAGGCTGGCAAGCCCCAAACCCCATCAATAAACCCTGTTTGGCATGTTCAGACTTGCTATAAAAAAGCGACAAAGGCGATGCTGAAATACCAACGTCGTCTGCCAATTCAACGATACGACGATCACTCACTCTGGTTTTGGCGTAATCTGTAAAAAATGCCGTTATATGTAACCCGGCTGCATCTGGTGATACCGCCAGATAGTCTGAGAGATAGCGTTCGATATTTGCGATCAGAACACCCTGGCGCTCACCATAAACCCGCCTCATCCGCCGAATATGAGACGAAAAGTGTCCTTCTGCCATAAAATCTGCCAGCGCAGGCTGCGCCAGAAGCGAGGACCTCTCATCCATCAAGGTTCTTGCAGAACTAACTGCTTCAATAAGATCTTCAGGCACCACCAAATATCCCAATCGCAGAACATTAAAGAGTACTTTCGAAAATGAACCAAGATATACAACGCGAGAAGGTTGCTTGCCTTCACTTTGTCGCTCTGCTTCAAGTCCCTGTAAAGACGTTAGAGGCTTCCCCGAATAGCGGAATTCACTTTCATAGTCATCCTCAAGGATCCAGGCATTATTTTCTTCCGCCCAATCCAGTAGTTCTAGACGACGACGCAAAGACATTACCGCTCCAAGAGGGTACTGGTGTGACGGCGAAACTACAGCCATTCGTGCATTTTCTGCCAACCTGCGACCTTCTGATACAGATATTCCTTCCTCATCTACAGGGACGGGAACCATTTTTACGCCCGCAGAATGTAAGGGCCCACGTAAGCCAGGATAACCCGGCTCTTCGAACCAGGCCACATCACCAGAATCAAGTAAAAGGCGCGCCATAAGATCGACAGCCTGTTGTGCGCCAGAGGTAATCATCACCTGATGCCAATGACAATTCAGGCCCCGTGAAGCACGTAAATGGTCTGCTATTGCTTTTCGTAAAGGTATATAACCACAAGGATCAGGATTATGAAGAATATCCTGCTTTGGATAACGCCACGTTCTCGCCAACGATCGTGCCCAAAGCGGAAAAGGAAAAGAGGCAACATCAGTCATACCAGGTGCAAAGGTAGGATTGCTGCGATGAACGCGCTTTTCCATTTCAGCTAGTTCACACCCTCTCTTTGAAAGCCCTGGGCTTTCCTGCTGCACTTTATTGCCTGATTTATTAAATGAGCCACGAGGAAAAGTACCCATATCATCGGGCAACTCTTTAGAGATATACGTCCCTGATCCTGTCATCCCCTCCAAGTATCCCTCGGCAAGAAGCTGATCAAAAGCACCGAGAACTGTATTCCTCGAACACTGAAGCTCTTTAGCTAAGTATCTCGTTGAGGGTAATCGCTCTCCTGGTTGTAGGCGTCCCTTGAGAACAAGGTCGCGCAGCTGACTAAACAATTGTCGTTGCATAGGCACAGTATCGTGTCTGTTCAGCTCAATCTCGAGAAGAGGTGTATTTGTCGTTCGTGTGACCATAATCAAAACTCTAGGTGGCACTCATATTCAATTAAATACTCTTATTTAATTAGTACCAATTAATCGCGCCGAGGCAATCACTAGATCCTAAGGATCAACCAAAGTGCCGAAAACAAATGCGTCCAAATTGAACTGGGGCAAATTGAACCCTAACAATATCGTTAATGTATTTTTCCGAATACCTTGCTATGAACGAGTTAAGACACTCCAACTTAAAACATTGAGTACGAATCATGTCAGAGCAACGCGAAGACCAGCCACACTTACTTGCCTTGTTCGCACCAGGGGCTTTTGTGCTGCTTTGGAGCACAGGGTTTGTTTTTGCAAAAATGGCACTGCCTTACGCTGAAACCATGACTTTGCTTACGGTTCGCTTTTTAATAGCAGTTGGTCTATTACTTCTCATTTCCGTTATCTGGCGTGCCCGGTGGCCTAAATCCATTTCCCAAACACTTCACATCGCCATAGCAGGCATCCTTTTACACGCGACATATCTTGGCGGTGTCTTTGCCGCCATAGAGCGGGGTTTAGAAGCGGGTGTCGCAGCCCTTATCGTTGGCATTCAGCCCTTATTGGTGGCTTTTGTTGCTGGCGTGTTCTTGAAAGAACACGTTTCGACCAGGCAGTGGTTTGGCCTGATACTCGGCGTAAGTGGCGTTATTCTTGTGGTTTGGTCAAAATTACAAGACGGGCTAGGAACCAGCTTAGGCGTTGGTATAGCTGTGGTCGCGCTTTTTGGTATCTCCATTGGCACCATCTATCAAAAACGTTTCTGTGGCGAAATGGATTTACGAACGGGTGCCGTGATACAATACACCGCAGCAGCAATCCCAACAGGGATTCTCGCTTACTTCACGGAAACAATGATAATCAACTGGACCGGAGAGATGATCTTCGCCATGGCTTGGCTTGTAGTTGTACTCTCAGTAGGGGCCATTAGCCTACTTTACATCCTTATTCGAAAAGGAGCAGCCTCCAAGGTATCCAGTCTGTTTTTTCTTGTCCCACCAACCGCGTCTCTTATGGCGTGGTATCTCTATGACGAAACCTTCCATTCTACCGCATTAATTGGAATGGTTATGACTGTCCTAGGTGTTGCTTTGGTGAACCTGCGTCCGCTTAAACGTTTTGGCCTACGCACCCGCCCGAGCTAGGCAAAGATCTAATCCGATGCCCTGTTAGGAAAATAATAGATGAGAGAATTCTTAGCTTCTAAGGACCTTAAAATCTACAGACTGAGGATATCGAAAGACTCTGGGCCTACTCTTTATTACCCATTAGGCGATCTTCTAGATCACAGGCCTCGTCGATAATAAGGGTATAAAGCTTGCGGATAAACTCAGGGTCTAGGCCTTTTAACGCTCCTGTAGCAGCATTTCTCTCGCGGACCTCATCAACACGATCTTTCAAAATCGCCGGAATTCCGTGTTCGTTTTTGAGATCAGCAACTTCGCGAATAACGTCAAACCGTTGAGAGAACAGCTCCATAATTTGATCATCAAGATCATCAATACGGCTGCGATAAGGTGCGAGAAGCTCCATAACTCTGCGTTACTCCGAAATCAGGTCAACAAAGTTGACACCGGAAACCAATACACTAAAGGACAACTTAAAAATCAACGCATATACCCTTTCGTTCCCAGTCGCCATATCGTGTTGGCTCTGGGCCACTTGGGCCGCCGATCTCTTTTTTCTTCTCCAACCCCTCCATAAGTTCTCTTTCACGCTCAAGCCTTGCTTCCATAGCGTTATCAAGATCCTTAGGAGTAACTTTTTTCCGTTTAACACCTGAAGCCACTTCACCTGAAGCAGGAAAATGGTTCTTACGATTTTTCTGTTTAGGTGTATGTGTCGTAAAAGATCGGGTCATAAGTATTGATATGGCATTTCCCCACCCCGATGCCAACCCTTGTCACTGGAATTTTCCTTCCTCAATTTGACGCACCTATATATCAGTAAAAGGTTAGGGTTTTGTACTATCTATACAACGCTGTATTGTGCGCTTTTTCCCCAAAACATATCACCTACGCAAAATTAGCTATTTTCTCGACCGTCAGACGTGGTAAACCCATGCCCATGACTGAAAATCGCACCAAATCAAATAAAGATACGCCTCGGAACAACAACTCTGGCAAAGGGTCAAAGCCCCGCCGTCCAGCAAATCCGAGGAAACTTGTCCTGGCTCTTTTAAAAAGCATCCTGCGAGAGCACCAAACTTTCGATGAAGCCCTGAGTAACCATCAGGCTGATTTTGAAAGTATGGAAAGACGGGATCGTGCCTTTACCCGGCTGTTGATTTCGACACTTATGCGTCGATTGGGTCAGATTGATAAAGCTATCAACGCCTGCATGAAACGCAAGCTTCCATCAAAAATGGCTGATGTCCGCGATATCATTCGCCTTGGTGCCGTTCAGCTTCTATATCTTGATACACCGCCACATGCAGCAGTCAGCACTAGCCTTGATCTCGCTAGTGGACCACGTATCAGTGGCAACAAACCTCTGATGAACGCAGTGTTACGACGCCTTTCTCGCGAAGGCCATGACATGCTCTCTGCCATGGACGAGAGTTATGACAACCTTCCGCGCTGGCTTTGGAATAAATGGGTCAGCACCTACGGCGAAGAAACAGCACGGGCAATAGCCTTAAGTCACCTCGCTGAAGCTCCTCTTGATCTTACTGTTAAAGAAAACCCCGTTGATTGGGCTGAAAGGCTTGAAGGCACCGTTACTTCTGGAAATTCGATCCGTTTGCCTGCTGGTACTGGCGATCCTGTATTCCTAGAAGGCTACGCAGATGGTGAATGGTGGGTACAAGATTTTGCAGCCAGCTTGCCAGCTCTCTTACTCGGCTCCGTTTCTGGTAAGCGGGTCGGCGATATTTGTGCTGCACCTGGGGGGAAAACCGCTGAGTTAATTACAGCTGGCGCCTCAGTTACGGCAGTAGATTCTTCCGCCAAGCGCTTGAAACGTGTCTACGAAAATTTAGAACGCCTTCAGTTAAAAGCAGAAGTTATCACTGCAGATGCCACCAGCTGGCAACCCGAAGAAAAATTTGACGCCCTACTACTCGATGCCCCTTGCTCTGCGACAGGGACCCTTCGCAAACATCCTGAGTTGGGTCGTATCAAGCGCCCAGAAGACATTGAAACTCTTGCTGAACTACAAGCTGAATTACTGAAGAACTGCGCCGAAATGCTCAATCCTGGTGGAACTCTTGTCTACGCAACTTGTTCGCTTGAGCCTGAAGAAGGCCACCTGCAAATTGAGAAATTCTTGGAGGAAAACCAAGGGAAATTCGAACGAGCACCTGTACAAAGTAATGAGCTCGGAGAGGCAGAGTGGTTGTCTTCTCTCTTGACGGATGAGGGTGACCTTCGCTGCCTACCGTGTCACAGACACGACGAAGGCGGCATGGACGGGTTTTACGCCTGCCGCCTTCGCAAAGTAGCCTAGCCCTTTTGGTTAGGCTGCGCGGATGCCTTCGATAAAGGCATCTACACTCTTACGCATTTCTTCTGCTTGAGTAGCCAAATCATTGGACGCTTCCAGCACTTGTTGTGAAGAGTTCCCCGTTTGAGTGGACGCTTCACTTACGCCTTGCATATTAGACGTAACCTCTGCAGTCCCTGCTGATGCTTCTTGCACATTGCGAGAAATCTCCTGCGTTGCAGATCCTTGCTCTTCAATTGCTGTTGAGATGGATGCTGAGATCTCGTTCATAGATACGATAGTTTTACCAATCGCTTCAATCGCATCAACTGCTGTACGGGTTACACCCTGCATTTCATCAACTTGATTACTGATTTCTTCAGTGGCTTTCGCTGTTTGATTTGCAAGATTTTTCACTTCACTTGCCACCACTGCAAATCCCTTACCTGCTTCACCCGCTCGGGCAGCTTCGATGGTCGCATTAAGGGCAAGAAGGTTAGTCTGTTCGGCAATGTCGGATATTAGCCCGACCACTTCGCCAATCCGATTAGAAGCCTCTTCAAGCCCCTTGATTGTTGCGATGTTAGCATCCGCTTTTAAAACAGCATCACTCGCGATTGTGCTTGATTCACCAACTTGACGGTTGATTTCTTCGATGGAACAGCTCAACTCTTCAGCTGCGGCTGCTACTGTTTGAACATTGACTGAAGCCTCTTCAGCCGCCGCTGCCACTGTGTTCGAACGAACTGCTGTATCTTGAGCAACCGATGACATCTCTCCAGAAGTCGTATTCATTTGAGAAGCTGCTGCGCCAACATGCGTCAGTATTTCATTACTATCAGTTTCAAACTGTGCAACCAGGTTCTCAATCCGCTTGGTACGATCCTCACGCTGGCTGACCATTTCCATCTCTTTGGCTGCCATCTCATCTTGAGCAATCGCATTCTCCTTAAAGGTTTGAAGTGCTGATGCGATGTCCCCTATTTCATCAGACAAGGTCAAGCCAGAGATTTCAAATGACTTATCACCTTCAGCCAACATAAGCATCTCAGATGTAGATTTTTGGAGCGGCTTCACGATGGAACGTGCAAAGTACCACCCTAGGAGCGCCACAAAAAACAAGACACCAAGGCCAATAATGAGAATGTAGAACGCTGCTTGATTTGATGGGGCCAATACTTCTTCTTCATCAATCTCAGCCATCAGAGCCCAACGCACACCTAAAAAATCAAGTGGCTGGTATGCTGACAAGACATTAATTCCTCGATAATCAGGAACGATACTAATACCAACCTTACCTTCAATAGCGAGGCGCACCGTTTCAGTATCAACTTTAGTACTCAAGATGGTAGATTCCTCTGAGAACCGAGAATCACTACGCATCAAGTAATCATTGCCGACAATATAGGTTTCCCCAGACTCACCCATTCCGGTTTTCTGCTGTAAAACACCGTTGATTCTATCAATCGGCATCTGAAAAATGAGAACACCCTGAAACCCATTTTTTGAAACGATAGGTGTCGACATGAAACTTGCGGGTGCTCCATAACTCGGTGAATAGGGAGCAAAATCCATGAAGTTTAAACTACCAGCTTTTTTATTAGCCAGAGCAGCTTTAAAAGCATCCGCTAGCCCGGTATCTTTGTATTTTCCATTGATTAGGTTGGTCGCGTAATCCAGCTCTTTAAAAACGGTGTAAACGACATTGCCATCCGCATCGACCAAGAAGATATCGTAATACCCCCGGGCAAGAAGCATCTGGCGGAACCAAGGGTGAAAACGTCTGTGTTCTGTGTGATAAGCTCCTTCAGTTTTTGGCCCGTCATACAGATGTTTCTCACCAATTTTTTCAGGATTTCCCTGTGAGTTCGTTGCCTCAGCAGTTTTATCGTTAATGTAAATTCCATGCAGGGATTTTAAGGGATCCTTGTTTATCCGTTTCTCATCCCGAAACCCAAGGGTGAAGTTCGACATTGCATTCTGCACATAGCCATTAGCAGCGGATACAACCAAATCTTCTTCGATTGACTTCAGATAACTATTCAACGAGGTTTTTCGGGATTCAGCCAAAGCTAGTAGTGTTTGCTCTTCAAGATGCAGTAAATTTTTCGACGTATTTATAACACTAAATATGCCCACAGAAATTACCGATAAAGCCGAAATGATAACGAATAATATGGGGAGTTTTTTTGATATTCTCATCCCAAATATCTTAGAAATACTCATAGCCCTAGAAATCCTCCTATCGCCCTTTAATGTCTAATAGCTAGAAATTTGCTTTTCTTTATCTGTTAGCTATTCAGACAATCACCATCCATGCATACTATGATATGCACAAATTCTTAAGGAGAGTTTAAAATTGATTTTCTTGACTACTTCGTAAAGAATAATCCGTTACGTATTTACAATAATTTCTCTACATAACCATTTGTTTTTATTATCTATATAAAAACAATCCCGCCACCACAAGTTGAATAGTATTAAATTTTACTATATAATTTTGATTTCAAATTCTAGCTATTTACTTTAAATTGATTAGTATTTAATCATGAATTGGAATTTTCAATCCCACTTTTACTTGATCCATAACAATATTCGTTTTAAATTTACTTATTTCAGAATTTCCAAAAAAATACTCTCTTGTAAACTGCTCATAGTGCTGAATATCCCTTACAAGTAGTATAATGATAAAATCAGCCTCACCCGTCGTGTAATAACATTGCTGAACTTCTTCAGCCTGACGCATTCTGCGCTTAAAGGCATCGAGTACATTTATATTTTCTCTCTCTAAGCTTACTTCTGTAATCACCGTCATCGGATGACCAAGCTTTCGCGGGTCAAGCAAGGCTACTTCGGCACGAATAACTCCGCTATCTCTAAGCCTCTTTAGCCTCTTTTGAACCGCTGCTGGTGATAAACCAACACCTTCGCTTATACGTTCAGCGGTCATTCGACTATCTGTTTGCACCTGTGCCAATATCTTATAATCAAATGAATCCATTTCGACCTCCCTCAGAACAAATTGACTAATATGAAATTAATTTTATCCACAGTCTTATCATCTTCAATTAATTTCGGACAATATATATGATATTCTGTAATTATATGAAATAGAGGTTTTGACCATGGCTAGTATCACTCCGCAAACCCTTGACCCTCTCAATGATATAATGAGAGAGATCCGTCACGATCTCCATCGCCATCCCGAGCTTGGGTTTGATGAGACTAAAACCGCCGAAAGAATAGCATCAGAGCTCAGATCTTATGGGCTTGAGGTTTTTGAAAAAATCGGAGGTACAGGGGTTATAGGCATCCTCAAAAATGGAGGCGGCAATATGGCTATCGGGCTAAGAGCAGACATGGATGCATTGCCAATATCCGAAACAAGTACACACGATTATATCTCACAAACTACCGGAGTTATGCACGCCTGCGGGCATGACGGACATACAGCTATGCTCCTCGGTGCGGCCAATTACCTGTCAAATAACCGGAACTTTGACGGTACAGTCATTTTCGTTTTCCAGCCGAACGAAGAAAACGGCCTCGGTGCTATGGCAATGCTTAAGGACGATCTCTTCACTAATTTTCCTGTTGATGAAATCTATGGCATGCATAACCTTCCTGGTGCAGAAAAAGGCCGCTTTTCAACTCGAGTAGGAACCATTTGCTCCAGTGAAAGTCTTTTCGAAATTGATATCCGAGCACGTGGAGGCCATTCGGCAATGCCTCAACTGGGGGTTGATGCGATCCTAGTTGGGTCAGAAGTAATTCAAGCCCTTCAAAACATTGTTGCGCGCAAACTCGAACCGGGCAGCGGTTGCGTGGTATCAGTGACTGAGTTCATTACTGACGGTAGACGCAATGTGCTTCCTGGTACCGCCTTACTCAAAGGCGATGTAAGGGCGCGAACACCAGAATCTCGTGATCTTATAAAATCTCTGATGCAACGTATTATCAGTGGCATAGCACATTCGCATGACGTTGATATCGAGTTCTCATTCAATACTGAGTTTATCGAAACGATTAATTCACAAGAACAAACAGAAGTAGCGATCAAGGTTGCACAAAGCCTTTCTGATCAAGTTGATGGCAACAGATCCCCTATGTCCTTCTCAGAAGATTTCGCCCACCTTTCAAATGCGAGACCAGGGTGTTTCATATTGATCGGTAATGGCACCGAAGGGCCAAATGGCAAGCCATTACACGCCTCTGATTACGATTTTAACGATGAGATACTGACCACTGGTGCGTCTTACTGGGCATCCTTAGTATCCGAGCGCCTTCCCAAATAGGACAAAAAAATGCTCCCGGCTTTTAAACACGCGATTTTATCCCACACTCCTTTCCAGCGTCATAACGGAACTGCTAGTGAAGACATTATTACCCGTGATGCTTTCAATACAGCAATTGCAGAAATAACGGCTTGGGAAGGGTATAAACCAACTCCGCTTCACCACTTAACGTCCTTGGCAGCCGAACTTGATATTGAAGATATCCTCTATAAAGACGAAGGACCCCGGTTTGGCCTTGGCTCTTTTAAAGCACTAGGAGGTGCCTATGCTGCAGAGAGAGTACTCCAACGCGAATTATCAAAAAAGCTGGATGCCCCTGTTTCATTAACCGACATCAGAAATGGCCGCTACGTTTCAGAAATCAAAGAGATAACCTTGGTATCTGCCACGGATGGTAATCATGGTCGATCCCTCGCCTGGGGAGCACAGAGATTTGGTGCTACTTGTAATATATACATTCATAAGGGCGTAAGCGAAGGGCGTGCGGAGGCAATGCGCCAACTTGGAGCCAATGTTATTCGCATTGATGGTGATTATGATGCCTCCGTTCATTTGGCGCGAAAAGAGGCCGATCAAAATGGCTGGTTTGTTGTCTCAGACACATCTTGGGAAGGCTATGTAAATCCACCACTTGATGTGATGGCAGGTTATGGCGTGATGACCAATGAGTTAACAAACCAAATAAATATCCCACCGACCCATGTCTTCCTCCAGGGGGGCGTTGGGGGGCTGGCAGCTTCGGTCTGCTCCGCTCTTCGCCAACATTGGGGACAAGATGCCCCTCGGGTTATAATTGTTGAGCCCAACCTCGCTGCTTGCCTGTTCGAAAGTGCACGCAATGATACGATGACGACGGTAGCTATTAACGAAGAAACAATGATGGCGGGACTTTCTTGTGGAGAGCCTTCACCCATTGGTTGGAAAATATTGCGCGAAGAAGCCACTGACTTCATTCAAATTACTGATGAACTCGTTGCGCCTTCTATGCGGCTTTTAGCAAATCCACTTGGACATGACCCTTCAATAGAAGGCGGAGAATCCGCAGTTGCAGGTCTTGCCGCAGCCATTTCAATCGCCCTCAATCCAAATTTAAGAGATCTTATGGGGCTTGATAATAATTCCAAAATTCTCTTAATTGGCTCAGAAGGTGCTACGGACAAGGCTCTATACGAGAAGATTATGGCAAACGAATAACGCACTCTCTTTATCCGTCTTTATCTGGCAAAACCTTGCGAAGAAGAGTCTATACTGGTACGAAAGTTATTATAATTTTTACTGGTAATTGGGCTCTTCGCCCTTGGACAAGAACGAACCGGATAAATGCAAAAACAAACTCGTATCGCCCCCTCTATACTCGCCGCCGATTTTTCACAATTGGGCCTCGAAATTCAGCGCCTTGACCAAGCTGGGGCCGATTATATCCATGTAGATATTATGGACGGCCACTTTGTTCCTAATATTTCCTTCGGCCCTTCAATTACCAAAGCCGTTCGTCCATCCACAGACAAACCTTTTGATGTCCACCTTATGATCTCCCCTGTAGATCTTTACATCGAAGCTTTTGTTGATGCAGGTGCCGATATTATTACCATTCATCCAGAAGCCGGACCCCATTTTCATAGAACAATCCAACTAATCAAGTCTCTCGGCGTGAAAGCTGGATTGGCTCTTAATCCAGGCACCCCTCTTGATATTGTTGATCATGTAATTGACGATCTAGATCTACTACTCGTGATGTCAGTTAATCCCGGTTTTGGTGGGCAATCATTTATTCCTGGCGCCTTGGGTAAAATCACTGCATTACGCGAGAGAATTGACGCCACAGGTAAAGATATAGATCTTCAGGTCGATGGCGGGATAAATTTTGAGACGGCCCCAAAAGCAGTTGCAGCAGGAGCAGATCTCCTTGTTGCTGGCACTGCCACCTTTAAGGGTGGTCCAGATAACTACGCAGACAACATAAAAAGAATGAAAGGCCTGTAAGAGCGCATAACGCATGGAAGGGCGAAGCCAAACCCACTCATCAGATACAAATCAAACGGTCGGCCGCTGGCTACACGGCAAAACCAGTTTGGCTGAACGCTTGGCTTCATTTTTCAGACTCCCCCTACATATCGTTATGGAAAGATTGGGTTATAAACTTAAATATCCCCTTTATTCCAGCCCACTTTATAAATGGTTTTTACAAGGTAAATCCGTCCCTAGCTTGAATTACACTCCCTCTGACCCTTGGTTGGGGGATCCTGCTAAAGGGCGCGATATACTTAATGGAAAAATTGAACTTGCAGGGCAAACTATTTCGAACCCTGCTCCTCTTTGGGCTCCTCTAGGCGCAGACTCAAATTGGCTAAAAGAATACCATTCTTTTAGCTGGCTCCGCTCCTTGCGCGCAACGGCAGGCGACCATGCCCGTCGTACAGCGCGGGAAATGATAAAGCGGTGGATTGAAGACAATAGCAAATGGCGCGCACTCTCGTGGGATCCGGCAACAACAGGTTGCCGTCTTTATAACTGGCTTGGCCACTATGAATTCATTGGAAACTCAGCTGATATAGAGACACGACAGCGCTTACACGAAAGCCTCGCGCAGCAGGCTCGCTACCTATCTCACTGCTTACCTGCTGGCATGACTGGCGTTAACTTAATAAGGGCCATCAAAGGCTTACTTTATGCAAGCGTCTGTCTTCCCGAAGGCAAAGAATGGTTAGATCATGCCCTCAAGCTGCTATCTAAGGAACTATCTCAACAAATCCTTCCCGATGGTGGACACATCCAACGCAGCCCGCATATTCATCTCGAAGTTCTCCGCCATCTTATTGATATCCGAGCAACCCTCCATGCTGGTGGCAAAGAAGTACCTGGCTCGATAATCTCAGCTATAGAATCAATGTCGCCCGTATTAAGATTGTTTCTACATGGGGATGGTGGCCTTAGCCTTTTTAATGATTCAAACGAAGATCATGGTTGGCAAATCGATATGGTTTTGCAAAGGGCCGAAGGTAGAAAACAGCCTCTTATGTCAGCCCCTCAAAGTGGTTTTCAACGCGTACAATCAGGGCGTATTTTATTGATCGTCGATGCCGGAGCTCCGCCGCCTCCTGGATACGATCTCACTGCACACGCAGGCACATTGAGTTTTGAGATGTCTGTCGGGAGGGAGCGTTTAATCAGCAACTGTGGTGTTCAACGCCATCACGCTCAGTGGCAATGGGTGCCAAGAGCAACAGCTGCCCACTCAACAGCAACGCTTTGCGAAACCAATTCTGCTCATTTAACGCCTTTTGGCGGACTTGCTAAACGCCCCCAAAATGTCACCTGCCGCCGCGACGAGAACCAGGGAGAAATATCACTGGATATGAGCCATGATGGGTATGCTGAAAAGTTTGGATTACTTCACCAACGCACACTAACAGCATTTGCTAAAGGTGTTGGAATTCAAGGCTGTGATCATTTTAACTCAACCAGTACTGAACATCAAAACTCACGCCAAGAGTTTGCTATACGCTTTCATCTCCATTCAGACGTCCAAGCTTCTTCTATTAATGATGGTGAGGCCGTATTATTGCGTCTTCAAAAAGGGGGCGGCTGGCAATTTACTTGTCTAGATGCGCATCTTACCCTTGAGCCGAGTATTTACCTCGGCAAATCAGGCGAGGTCCGCCGTTGCCAACAGATCGTCCTTTCTGGCATTACCTCGAACAAAGATACAGCTGTTAACTGGTCTCTGATAAGGGTCCCGGCAAAAAAGGCGGCCGCAAAAAATAACCAAACTAATCTATGGGACCTATGACAGAGTTTATACACTTACTGACGATATTTGCCATATTCGGTTTAGCATCATGTATCGCAACGGCTTTGTTACGCAAAGTACTCCTCCGCAAAGGCGTTTTAGATACCCCCAACCAAAGAAGTAGCCACACTATTCCTACGCCAAGAGGTGGTGGGATTGCTTTGATGGGCGTACTCCTCACGGGTTGGCTTGGATACGCCTTATCTGCACCCACTCCAATACCCGGGCTTTGGCAGGTTATTGCCGGTGCCTTGGGGCTTATGGCTGTATCTTGGCTTGATGACCTTAAAAACCTTTCTGCAAGAGTTCGCCTACTTGTTCAAGTCGCAGCTGTTGTTATAGGTTTTTGGGGCCTTAACTACGGCGGACTTAACATCAAGCTCTTTCCAGAATTTATTCCACAAATTGTTGACTACATTATTTTGGGTCTAGCTTGGATTTGGCTCATAAATCTGTACAATTTCATGGATGGTATCGACGGAATTACTGGCGTTGAAACGTCCTCTATAACAATAGGATTGATTGCCCTCGCCCTGCTCTTATCCTGGCCTCAAGAATATTACTATTTGCCACTGATTGTCCTCGCAACAACCCTCGGGTTTTTAATTTGGAACTGGGAACCCTCGGCAATATTTCTCGGCGATGTTGGTTCAATTCCCCTTGGCTATATCCTCGGCTGGTTTTTCCTTTTACTGATTTCTAAAGGTTTGTGGGCTGCGGCCTTTATCTTACCTCTTTATTACCTTTGTGATGCGACTTGGACTTTAACAAGACGCGCATTACGAAGAGAGAAAATATGGCACGCTCATAAAGAGCACTGTTATCAAGTGGCCGTGCAAAATGGAGCAAGCCATAAGAAAGTTGCTCTCGTTATTCTTGCCTGCAACCTCATCCTTATATGTATTTCCGTACTTTTCAGCCAAGATCATCCCTGGCTCAGTCTTGCATTCGGCATATTCATCGTCTCTCTGACAATGATGTTTTTATCCCGTAAGGTAATAGTAAAAAACCTATAAAATCATATTCCCCCTATCAGAAATGCTTTCTGGTAAATATTGGCTTTACCTTTTATTGTGCTCGTTATTGCGCTCGGGTATCAGCTCGTAACTATAGATGAATGGCTAAAGGAAATTACACGAATGAGGTTTTTGGTTAAATCCAGTACCAAATCAGTGATCGCGTTTACGCATGATCTGATTATGGTTGCAGCCTCTTTTGCTCTTTCACTTGCTCTCCGATTGGATGTGGCTGAGACAATTCACCTTCCCACAGGAAGCCTTCTTCCAGCCTGGGGATTGTTCACAGCCATTGGTGCCGTAACGTTTTGGATGCTTGGATTTTACAAAGGCATTTGGCGCTACGCCTCAATGAACGATTTATTCAACATTATCAAAGCCTCAACTTTGATAATGTTGTTATTTTTACCGGTACTTTTCTTTTGGAACAGACTTGAAGATATTCCCCGTAGCTCTTTGATCATCAATTGGTTTGTCCTGATCTTCCTGCTCGGGGGACCCCGAATGATCTATCGCATTTGGAAAGACCAAGGTCTCCGTCGTTTAATGGAGAAAAACAGCCATCTCCGAGTACCTGTTTTCCTCATCGGGTTTGATGATATCGCCGAAGCATTTCTCCGACACATCGCACGGGATCCCGAAAGTGCCTATGAAGTGGTCGGTATTCTTGACCCCAGTGGCGCTGAAACAGGTCGACGCATTCATGATGTCCCAGTCATGGGTCCTTTGAATAAACTAGAAGACGCATTAAAGGCCACATCCAATGGCAACCGAGCTCCGCAACGCATTATTATATCCAAGGTAATTGATCGCGACAGTATGCAATTGATCAACGAGGCCGCAGAGAAAAGTGGCCTTAGCATAGAGCGCTTACCCAATCCTACCGAGTTCAGAAGTAGCGAAGGGAGTGAAATAGAAGTAAAGCCTATCGCAATCGAAGATCTTCTTGGCCGGCAACAGGCCAAGCTAGATCGACCAGCAATGAAAAAGTTAATTGCGAATCGCCGAATAATGATTACCGGATGCGGGGGATCAATTGGATCTGAGCTCTCACGTCAAATTGCTTCTTTTGGACCAACTCATCTCATTCTTTTGGACAATTCTGAATTCAACCTCTACTCCATTGACTTAGAAATCAGTGAAGATTATCCCGATTTGAAACGCGATGCGATACTCGGTGATGTTAGAGATCGTTCTCGTTTGGATCAGGTTTTTGAGCGTTTCAAACCAGAGCTTGTTTTTCATGCTGCAGCTTTAAAACATGTCCCGTTGGTTGAGGCGAACCCTGTTGAAGGTGTTCATACAAATGCCATAGGTACCAAAAACACGGCTGATGCTTGCCGAAGGGCTGGTGTTAAAACCATGGTGCTCATTTCCACCGACAAAGCCATCAACCCACCAAACATAATGGGGGCGACCAAACGTCTGGCCGAAAGCTATTGTCAGGCCTTGGATCTTGCTGGAAAAATCGAAGGTAATACTCGCTTTGTAACGGTACGTTTTGGCAATGTACTAGGCTCAACGGGATCCGTAGTCCCCCTATTTCAACGCCAACTTAAGGCTGGTGGCCCTTTAACTGTTACTCATCCTGACATCACGCGTTATTTCATGACCATCAAGGAAGCGGTTGAGCTGGTCTTACAAACCATGACCCTCGGCACAGAAATGGCGAGCGAGGATGCTGGGAAAATATATGTTCTCGATATGGGTGATCCGGTCAAGATCGTTGATTTAGCACGCCAAGTCATCCGACTGGGCGGCTTTGAGCCCGACAAAGACATTAAAATTGAATACACGGGTCTACGTCCTGGAGAAAAGCTCTATGAAGAACTTTTTCACGAAACAGAACCCATGGTTCCCACTATTCATAACAGTCTTAAATTAGCTGCACCTAGAATTACAGACCTAGAACTTCTGTCTCAGAGTCTGGATAATTTGGCAAAATTGATAGATGACCGAAACCGTGAGGAAGTCATCCAGCATTTGCGCCGCCTAGTCCCTGAATACAATGGACACCAAGGCACAGCTGAACAGGTCAAAGAAGTTGAACAAAATAAGAAATCAATCGCGTAAACTTCTGAAAGTAGATGACTGGGTTTCTCTGTGTTGGATAAGCCTATAAAATTAGAGAATCCCTTCATTGCATCCTCTGGTTCTTCGGGCTATTAGTGGCCTCGCCTAAGAAAATTTCGGCCACCGAGGACCTTTTGATCCCTAAAACTTGATCAAAATCGTCCTTATCTTCCCGCCCCGGTGGGCACCTGGGGTGGATGACAGCTGCAAGGAACTGCTATGTCTAACGCCATCCGTCGTGCGCTCGTTTCCGTATCCGATAAATCAGGTCTTGTTGAATTCGGTAAATTTCTTGCTGATCAAGGTATAGAAATCCTCTCCACTGGTGGCTCGGCTCGCGCCTTGAGCGACGCCGGTGTACCCGTTAAAGAAGTATCCGCTCATACAGGCTTTCCAGAAATCATGGACGGCCGCGTAAAAACGCTGCACCCCAAAATCCACGGCGGCATTCTGGCTAGACGGGATTTGAAAACTCATACCGATGCGATGGAAGAGCATGACATTGCGCCGATTGATCTGGTTGTGGTCAACCTTTATCCCTTCGAGGCTACTGTTACTTCTGGCGCGGATTATGAAACTTGTGTTGAAAACATAGACATTGGTGGACCTGGAATGGTTCGAGCGGCGGCTAAGAACCATGGCTTTGTGACCATTGTTACCGATCCTGCGGACTACACGCTGATCGAAGAAGAGATGAAAGCCAACGCTGGCGCTACGTCTTTGGACCTTCGTCGCAAACTAGCAGCGACGGCTTATAGCCATACGGCGCGCTATGATTCCATGATTGCTAACTGGCTCCAAGGTGAATGTGGGGTAGACTTTCCCCGTGAAGCCACGCTAGGTGGTAGACACAAGCAATCCCTGCGCTATGGCGAAAACCCGCACCAGGTGGCCGCGGTTTACAGCTCTATAGATGCCCGCCCCGGTGTGGTCACAGCAAAGCAGCTTCAGGGTAAAGAGCTTAGCTATAATAACCTGAACGACACGGATGCTGCTTTTGAGTTGGTTGCTGAGTTTGAAGCCCCGACCATCGCCATCATCAAACACGCCAACCCTTGCGGCGTGGCTACTGGTGATAACCTCAGCGAAGCTTATAAGGCGGCCCTTGCCTGTGATCCCACCAGTGCTTTTGGCGGCATCATTGCCACCAACACCACAATGGACGCAGCTACGGCCCATCTGGTTGCCGATTTATTTGCCGAAGTGATTATTGCGCCATCCATCGATGATGAAGCTCGTGCAATTTTTGCAGCAAAGAAAAATCTACGTGTCCTGGTAACGGGTGAAATGCCAAACCCAGCTGATACGGGCATGGCAATGAAAACCATCTCTGGCGGCTTCCTACTTCAAGGTCGAGATAACGGCCGTATTACAGCTAAGGACCTCAAGGTCGTGACCAAACGGGCACCGACCGATCAGGAAGTTGCAGACATGCTTTTTGCCTTCCGTGTTGGCAAGCATGTGAAATCAAATGCCATTGTTTATGCCAAGAACGGTGCGATTGTTGGTATTGGTGCGGGCCAGATGAGCCGGGTTGATTCTTCGAGAATCGCCGCATGGAAAAGCAAAGAAGCCGCTGATAATGCAAACATCGCACAGGCTGGAACCATTGGCTCTGTGGTATCCTCCGATGCCTTCTTCCCTTTCGCTGATGGTTTGCTTGCCGCTGCAGATGCTGGTGCTACCGCTGTTATTCAGCCGGGTGGCTCCATGCGGGATGCCGATGTCATCGCCGCCGCTGATGAAGCAGGCCTTGCCATGGTATTTACTGGAATGCGCCACTTCCGCCACTAAAAGCGCATCGATCAAAACAGAAAAGGCTGCCGATTTGGCAGCCTTTTTTCATTGTGTAAAAGCAGGCTGTTAAGCGGATTTACCTTCCTGTTCAAAGGAAACGAAGGCGAATATCTCCTCTGATGTCGAGGCCGCTGACGGCGGATAAATCCATTGCGTATTGATCATCTGCTTCATTGCTTTCCCCTCCGCACCCGTCTTATCGGCAACCCGGTCCCAGCCCGTCGTAAACAAAGCACCCCAATCACCTAAGTCCAAGCAGGTCGCATAGAAGGCTTGTTCATAAACCTTTGGTGCCTTGCCCCGAAGCACCCGAAGAGCATTATATCCGGCGTAACGACCAAGTTGAATAGCGTGCTGGCAGGATAGCAATGTCCTGTGATTATTGTCTACATATGCCGAAGCGACATCTCCAGCGGCAAAAGCCCCGTTAAAGCCCGGAATTGACAGATCTGGATTAACCTCAAGTCGTCCGTGAAAGTCTAAATCCTCTCCAAATGTGCCCGCCAACGAGCTGGCCTCCAAACCTGTTGCCAAAACAACGGTTTGAGTGAGAATGACCTTGCCATCACTTAGAACAACACAATCCTGCTTAAACTCTTTGATACTGGTTTCCATACGTAATTCGATATCATGGAGGCGAAGTGCTTCGTCAATATAAGGCTTGGGATTAACACCGAGTTCTTGTCCTGCAAGGACACTGCGATCAACCAGTACAATCCGAAAATCTTTATCTGACATTTTCTTCAAACGGCTGCTTAACTCTGTTGCTAACTCTAGCCCGGTAAAACCAGCCCCCACAATAACCAGTGTTTTTGACGTTATTTCGTTGCTAGTAACAATTCGATCAAGCTGATTGTCCAGTACGGTTGCATCTTCATAGGTGTCGGCTGAGAAGGTATATTGTTCCACTCCCGGAACGGGCAGTTTCTTAAGCTGACTGCCCGTGGCTAGAATGACGCTATCGTAACGCAGTGTTTTTCCTCTTCCCCCTGACATTGAAACCTCTTTCGTCTCTGGATCAACGCCTTCTACTGATCCCTGGATAAATTCAACCCCAATACGATCAAGCAAGGGTTTCAGTAAAACCCGTTTATCCTCGCCAGCCCCCTCATAAAGACGCGGGCGAATAACCAAATACGCATCACGAGAAACTAAAGTGATCTTGATCCCTTTGTTTCCACCGGAAACCTCTGTTTTAGCGCGTTCCCCCGCCGCCGCCATTGCCGCCCAAAGACCAGCAAACCCGCCGCCTAAAATTATCAATCTCTTCATGTGAATAGGTTCCTTTTAAAATCATTCATACGCCACAGAGGCATACCTCGTATAAGCTCCGACCTGCCGTCACACTTGCCAAATTGATATACTCAATTTGGGTGGTAGATCCTGTAATTTTCAGCTATGAAACCATATGCATTTGTGAGATAAAAGTTGCTCTTTTGCCTTTTACACTTGCGAGAAAGCAAACATGATTTCCTGGAACGACTATCGCTATGTGCTGGCTATATCCCGCGCGGGAAATATTCCAAGCGCGGCGGAACAGCTTTCCGTAAACACATCTACAGTGTTCAGGCGGTTAGAAAAAATCGAAGAACTGTATGCCCAAAAGCTATTTGAGCGACACCGTCAGGGGTATATCGCTACAGAAGCAGGACAAGAAATCATTGCCGCAGCAGAGCGGATGGAACAAGAAACTTTCTCAGTTGATCGCGCCCTCACAGGAAAGGATCAACAACTTACGGGTCGGTTACGGATAACCACAACAGAAACGCTCGCTGCCTCATTTCTCAGTCGACACATTCCCTCTTTTTCTCAAGATAATCCGGGACTGTATGTCGAAATCATCAGTGATAACCAGCGGTTAAGCCTGATCGAGCGAGAAGCTGATATCGCCCTGCGCCCAACCCGTCCAAAAGAAGAAAGTCTCATCGGCAGGAAAATAGGAACCCTGAATTGGGGCGTTTATGGCTCAAAACTACACAATACTGAAAGGATCGATACCCCTAAAGACCTCAAAGGGCGGAGCTTTATCGCCTGGGTCGGTGGCCCCTTAGCTCAGCTGACAACAGATTGGGTCAAGGAAAACGTCCCTGACAATAAGATCGTTTACGAGAGCAGCAGTATGATCACTAACGCTCAACTGGCGGCCAACGGACCAGATTTAACACTACTGCCCTGTTTGACGGGAAGTCGTTGGCAAGGGCTCACGCCCATCCTCTGCCCTATAAAAGAAACACAGGGCGAACTTTGGCTGGTTACACATAAAGATTTACAAAAAAATGCACGCGTACGTGCTCTTCTCGACTACCTGGCAGCCGCGGCAAAGGTAGATCACAAACTGTTTTTGGGAACAGAATTACCGCTTTTATAGGGCAACTGTTAAGCCGCTTTAAGCGGCCTCCCCTTACCTGTGCATCTTTGCGCCTTTGATAATTTTATCCACCAGCTTTTTGTCTGCGTGAAGAGCAATACCGACAACCCTGGCATCTTCTGGATCATATTCAGCAAAAATCGCTCGATTTGCTTCATCATGGCCGGTAGAAAACATCTCCTCGATATAAAGTGACGACTTTACGCCACGTTTTAAGGAGCGCTTATGAACCTTTTTTAAAATTTCATTTGCAGCGGAAAGGATGATAATTGGTTGCCTGATCAAGGCATTGTAAATGTGACCTGCGCGATCTTGATAATCTGAGCCGATAATGTCTCCGTTTTGTGCTGTTATCCCACCAGTTAAAAAGGCTGTCACGTTCAGAGCCTGCCAGGGCACCAAGTCTTCACGTAATACAATTACGATTTTAGTATCAAATATTTTGGACATGTTGGGTCTCTATTTTCAAATTTTTACTTATGGAAGAAACGACCATTCAACACAAAAAGGTCTGCACTCGTCTTGAACGTTCGTGCAAAACTTTTGAACAACAAATTTGTAGAGCAGACCTATGATTTAATGAATATTATTTTATAACACTCGTTTTATTATAAACATTTTAGAAAAATTTTATGCAATAAATCCATACCTAAAGTTACCAGTTTGAAATAATGCAAGAATTCTTATAATTCGGTGTATAAAAGAGAAATTAAATTCAAGGTTTACAGAAAATTTCACACATTTTGGATTACCATTTTTGGGCTGATACCAATGAAACGAGACACCAATAAAGAAAGAAAGTATGACATAGGTCTTAACCGTTCATGCCGATCTTCTTTGCCTCAAATTGGTGATGTTGCCAAAATAACCTCCGCGCCTTCCGTTCCAGGTATGTCCCGGATTGAGGCTAGCTTTGTGGGGGATTTTTTCGAACCCCACAGGCACGATACCTATGCTCTGGGCCTGACCATGCAAGGTATTCAGGCCTTTCAATACCGGGGCGAGCGGCGATACAGCCATCCCGGCCGTATTATTGTCCTCCATCCCGACGAATTACATGATGGAGGATCTGGTACGGACCAAGGACTTCTTTATCGCATGCTGTATCTTGAACCTTCAGTGGTGCATGAGGCCTTAGGTGAGACATTCAAAGGGTTGCCTTTTGTTAAAGCCCCAATTATCGATGATCCTGCCCTACAACGCGCGATGATAGAAGTGCTCGGCCAAATGGGTGATGAGTTAAATGATCTCGCCGCTAGTGATGCCATTAGCGGGATTGCTCAGGGTTTGGTGCGACACAGTGATGACCTTGCTCAACAACCAGATAGGTCCTGTAAAAAAGCTGTAAATCTTGCCCGCGATTTTCTCTATGAAAATGCCTTTAGAACGGTGAAATCAGAAGAATTAGAAGAAATTACCCGTCTCAACCGTTACGCCCTCTCCCGCCACTTTAGAGCAAGTTTCGGCACCAGCCCGCATCGTTTTTTACTGATGCGACGACTTGAATTTGCCCGGAGCATGATCGAACGACAACAACCCTTAGCTGATGTTGCCTTTACTGTTGGTTTTGCTGATCAAAGCCACCTGACCCGTCATTTCAAACAAGCCTTTGGCATCACCCCGGGAAAATGGGCACAATACATAACTCAATAAAATTCGATGTATCCTAGCAAAGCTAACCTTTTATCAATAAAAACAACCTCGGTTGCGATAACCGCTTGATCCTTGTGGGCAAAATCAATCAGACT
The DNA here is from genome assembly GCA_036960845.1 of Halopseudomonas aestusnigri. Classification (GTDB taxonomy): domain Bacteria; phylum Pseudomonadota; class Alphaproteobacteria; order Kiloniellales; family Kiloniellaceae; genus Kiloniella. The sequence continues at coordinate 196,195 of JBALWN010000001.1, forward strand.
GCTTATAGGCGCTATAAAACTTCCAGATTCTAAAGCAGCGGAACCTATAAATCATGTGGCAGACAATTAAGTCCATTTCCTCGTTGCTCTTGAGCTTTGGTATGCTGATGCTGGGTCAAGGGATGATCAACACCCTGCTTGGCCTGCGTAGTCGTATTGAGGGTTTCTCTACAGAAACCACCGGCTTCATCATGACAGGTCAGTTTATCGGCATGCTGATCGGGGCTTTACTTGCTGTACGCGTAATATCTGCCGTCGGACATATCAGATCTTTTGCCGCCTTTGCTTCTATTCTTTCTGTCGCGGTTCTGGCGCACGTCTTATATGCCGACCCCATTTTCTGGTTTGCACTACGCCTTGCAACAGGATTTTGTATGGCCGGTATGATCATGGTGGTGGAGAGTTGGGTCAACGAACGCTCCGTAAACGAAAACAGAGGTAAAATCCTCTCGCTTTATATGATCACAAGTTATGTAGGATCTGGATCAGGCCAGTTTATGCTGCTGCTTGGCGATCCCGCACAATTTCAGCTCTTTGTCATTGCATCCATGGTCTATTCCTTTGCCTTAGTGCCGATATTACTCACCCGCTCCACCGCGCCCAAGCCGATCACTCCGCAAAGAATGAAATTTACCAAGCTATTTCTAACCTCACCCGTCGGGGTCATCGGCACAGTTTGCGCAGGTATGTCCAATGCATCCCTTAATGGCATGGGCGCCGTCTTTGCCGGGGAATCAGGGCTGACTCTTCCGCAAGTGTCGACTTTTATGGCTGCAGCAATTTTTGGCGGCATGCTGCTGCAATTCCCCATCGGACGTATTTCTGATCGATTTGATCGACGCACGGTATTGATCATATCAGCCGGATCGACAGCACTTTTAGGACTGGTTGTGATTTGGGCGACCGGACAGGATATAGTATTCTTGATCGCGGCCATTGCCCTATACGGCGGATTTTCCTTTACGATCTACGCCATATCTTCTTCCCAGGTAAATGACATGGCCGATCGGGATAAATTGGTCCAGGTTTCTGCCGGATTACTTATCGCCTATGGCGTGGGTGCATCTATTGGCCCTGTTGTCGCAGCGCAGTTTATGACCCTTGCTGGACCCAACGGGTTCTTCATGTTCCTCATCGGTGTCAATTGTACTCTGGTTGTTTTCACTTTCGTCCGTATATTCCAACGCCGCCGACATCTCGAGCAAAAAGCAACCTTTATGCCCTTGGGCGGCATGAATGTGAGTAGTAAACAGCTCTATACAGCAGCAGTCACAGCCGAACAGAAGCCTTCAGAAGACTCAAAATAATATCAGCCAAAAATATGAGTTTGTTTGGGCGCTTTTGGATGAACAGTAAGAGCCTATAAGGGAGATCGAAATTGTTTCGCTCTTTAAAATTCTAGGGGGATAGAATTGTAAAACCAAAACGATATATCAGCCCTTACCGCTCATCCAAAAGCACCCAAATTCCAATTTTTATAAGCTGGCTGCATAAACGGCCTCGTTAACCAACAACGTTGTGCCCGCGTCCTGTCATGCAATTCTTTACGATCTGTTTTCGCTCATCCTGAGTATCCCAGGCCTGAGAGCCAGCACCAATACCAGCACCAAGTACGCCACCGATCAATGCACCGCCAAGCCCCTCGCTGAGCCCGCCCACAACTGCACCTAAACCTGTACCCAATAAGGCACCGTTTTGTACATCTCCGTTCAGGTATCCACGTTGATCTGCTACCTCAGCACAAGCGGTAAGGTCTGTTTCATAGGCTGTATCTTGTGTGCCATCGACAATCGGCCTGTAATCAGCGCCTGTATTGCTACACGCCGACAGACCTAGAATGGCAACCGCCCCCATATATACGTAAAGTCTCATTACTATGATCCCAATTAAAGTTCTGCAAAGATATTGGGATCTGTTTTAGGGAGAGAGACTGACAGCAATCTGACGGGGTAAAAGTAAAAGATTATTTATATTTATTCTTAGCCGGTAACCTGTCTTCCCGGTTAATTACTTGAACTGGCTCAATTACATACATACCATCCCCTAATTGTAGAGGATTATCGATTTGAAAAAATTAATTGTAGCATTCGCATGTTTAGTCCTGGTTGGCTGTAAAACAACTGAGGAAAATCAAACAGTAAAATATTCTGAAAATGGCCGATTAAATGTTGAGCAATACACTTCTCTTTTCAATGAGCCCGGAATGGCAGCTACCTATTCTGTATGTTTGAATAAAACCAAATCCGAAAACATTTCTCAAACTATGTTTAGCACGTTGAATCAAAGAACAATGACACCACAAGTGTCAAAACACATGAAAGAATTGCAGCATAAAATTGCCACGGCAGATGTGGCGAGCTTACAAAATGCATGCCAATGTGAGACCAAAAGTAGCTGGTTAGAAAGAACCTATTCGGAAACAACCGCCCTAAACGAGCTCGTAGAAGGCAAAGAAGTCAGTAAAATTGACCTTTCTTTTGTTAGGGTTAAAGAGAAGCCAAATTCAATTCCACCTGCCGAATTTTTTACACAGGGGTTAGCCAAATGTTTTAGTGATGAGTTCGAGATGACCCAAGATATTGAAAAAATGCTCTAGCAACGTTCTCTCGTTTTCATTACAGGAAACAAGTCATGGAACTCCATTTATTCCTTATGTTTGCAGCAACGACTGCAGTTATTATTTCCTCCCCCGGTCCCTCTGCGATTTTGGTGGTCTCTCAAGGAGCCAGTAGTGGTCTAGGGCGGGCGATATTTGGAATTCTTGGCATTGCTGTCGGCGGTATGATCTATTTCACGCTCTCAGCAACGGGTGTCGCGTCACTCATACTCGCCTCTAGCCTCGTTTTCTCAGTCATAAAATGGATCGGCGTTGCCTATTTATTATATTTGGGCTGCAAAGCTCTTTTCAGCCGCTCAGCCCTGATAGACATAAAGCCCGGTGCCACACAGAAAAAACGCTCCGCGTTCTTCCTACAGGGGCTGTTCATTATGCTATCCAATCCTAAGGCCATGCTATTTTTCACGGCCATCATGCCGCAATTTATCGACGTATCCAAACCCATCGTGCCCCAGATACTGATCATGGGTGCCACCACTTACGCCCTTCAGGTTCCGATCTATTGTGCCTATGCCTATATGGGTGAGCGTCTAACACGCGGGGGAATCAATGCATCGTTGGCCAATGGACTGAATAAGGTTGCTGGTTGTGCTTTGATATTCGCTGGCCTGAAAATGGTCGGGGTTACGATCAGTAGGTAGAGTTTGAAGGGTATATATCCTTAGATACATTTATCGTTCAAGCGCCACTGAGGCTTTACCTCGCATATGCTCGGGGGCGTGGTCACGCTTGCCAGATCAAGGTAGTGATCTGGAGGTATCGCCCAAGCCGCTAAGGCCTTTTTGCACTCACGCCGCGTAGGCTGGTCCTCGCATAAGCTCGGACGTGCACAGAAATTGGGATCACACTTGCCAAATTGAACAGTCAATTTGGTGACTTAAAAACTAAACTGAAGTCTTTACTTCTTACCCACGTTGCCAGCAATAACCTCAATATCGGCGATATCGACCAAATCAAAAGCGGGCTCTTTTGTGCAGTAGATGCGTTTATTGAGTTTTGGATAGTCACAGATATCAAAATCGCATCTTTGCCCGACCACAATGTATTTTAATGCCTCATCACCAATGTTGGTTAAACTGTGGGCTTTGCCCCCTGTACGATAGCCAATGAAGTCTCCTGAACTAACTTCGTGTTTTTCATCGCCAATAAAGGCAAGGCCCCGGCCAGACAGAATATAGAGACACTCCTCTTCATGTGAATGTACATGAAATTCAGTGGAGTCTTTACCCGGCGCCACTTCGACAATATGAAAGCCAAATCCCGTCAACCCTGTGAGGTCGCCCAAAGACTTACCTGTCCTCTGCGCATTCGGGTTCAAAAAATGATCTGCCGTACGCGCTTCCATCCCATCGATTTCAGCTTTTTTAATGAGGTATTTATCCATGTTCTCTCCCTACTAATCACTTCTTATAAAAGGTCTGAACTCTTTATGACCTGGCAGTATTCACCATCCATATTGGCAAGCGACATATCGTGTACGTCCTGAGCGGACCGAAGCTTTCCGGCATAATCGGGGAAGGCAAAAGTAAAGCAGGCGTCTTCGAGTAAAAATGTATCAAGGCCGAGGTTCCCCGCATGGCGCACGGTGGCCTCAACCGAGTTGTTGGTGATTACTCCCATGATAACCAGGCTATCTATGCCGTTGGCCCGCAATTTCTCTTCCAGATCTGTACCAATGAAAGCTGAATTGACAGCCTTCCCAATAACCGTCTCCGTTGCTAAGGGGGCGACTTCAGCTTTAAAGGCATGGGTTACCGTCCCCGGTGCATAGGTAGATCCCGCGTTTACGCTATCGTGGCGAACATGAAAAACTGGCCGATCAGCTTCGCGCCAAAGCTTCAGCACAGCCGCCATTTTTTGTTCCGCATACGGATTGTTTCTGGGGCCGTGTTCCGACCAAAAAGGCTGATCAATGGCTTGCTGCACATCAACGATCACAAGAGCAGTGTTTTTATTTATAAACTCTGACATAGAGTTATGTGTCCTTTTGTTTCGTTCAGGCGCCACTGAGGCTTACCTCGTATAAACTCAGGTATCCCTTTCTGATTATTGGAAGACTGACCAAATTGAGGATATCAATTTACCGCATCACTTCGATTAAGGCACTTTTCAACAATCTCCAAAGATTCCTTATTCATCCCAAACGTCATTAACTTCAACCCTTCATCAAAAGTAACCCACTTGATCTCTTTGTGTTCATCAGACAAGGTGGGATTAGCACTCACTTTTGCGTAGAATACATATTCGGTTATATGCGTAGCGTCTTTCGGGTAGGAGTGCCTCCAAACGTCTTTAATTGGGTATTGGTAAGAGAAATCTGTGATGTCTATTTTATTCAAAGAGATCCCGGTTTCCTCCTTAACCTCTCTTCTTACGGTATCTTCAAGTGTTTCATCTTTCTCAACCCCACCTGTTACGCCTTGCCAGAAAGAAGGTAATTGCAGGTCAGCTCGCTCATTTCTGTAAAAAACCAGGTACTGGCGGTCTTTCCATTTATCCTCATCATACAAAAACACATTAACTGAAAATGGCATTCTCATCATTTATCCAGTTTCATAATCAAAATACGGTAAAAGGTAATCTAGGAGTTCTTCGATACGTTGCTTTAAAATTACATATGATTTGAGCAGGAATCTATGGCTGCTAACAGGGACTACTACACACTTAAACGAACAAGAGGCTATAGCCTCCTAAATGAAATTATTCTCTGGGAGGTTGAATTTTTCAACCATAAAGTCGACGAAAACTCTTACCTTTGGGGAGAGATGACGCCCTGGAGGATAGATGGCGTAGATCGCGCTGTCAGGGACGTGGTAGTCGGGCAAGATTTCAGAGACCTTACCAGCCTTGATCGTGGGCCCAACCAACCAGAGCGGTAGAAGGCCTATGCCCATATCTTTCCCAATGAGATCCATGATGACTTCGGGGTTATTTGTTTCAACCGCACCTGTGACATGAACGGTTTCTTCCCCGTCTGGCCCATCAAAGCGCCAGTCGTTGCGAAAGGCCCGAGAGGCATAGATCAGACAATCGTGATTTTCCAAATCTGTCGGTTTTTTCGGGCTGCCATGTTTTGCCAGATAGGCAGGTGACGCACAGACCACCCGACGGTTGGCGGCCAGCTTGCGCGCGATCAAACTGGAATCTTCCAGATCACCAATGCGCACCGCGAGGTCATAACCTTCGCTGAGCAGATCGACAAAACGGTCGTGGAGGTTAAGATCCAGTTTGATCTCTGGATAACGCTGCATAAACTCGGGGATCAACCCGGTAATCCACAACCGTCCAAAAGCCACGGGCACATTAAGTTTTAAGGTTCCCCGCGGCGCGGCATGGAGGTTTGCCACCGCATCTTCGGCCTCTTCCACATCTGCGAGAATCTGCCCGCAGCGATCATAAAACCCCTTACCCACTTCGGTCAGGGAAAGGTGACGCGTGGTACGATTAAACAACCGCGCCCCAAGACGATCTTCAAGACGCCCAACCTGCTTGCTTACAGCAGAAGGAGTAAGAGACGACGCCCGTGCAGCCGCCGAAAAGCTGCCCTCGTTCACCACCTTAACAAAGATGCCCATCGCAGAAAGATTATCCATGTGTTCACCTAGAGTCTGAGTTTACTTATGACGCTGAGGAACAAATAACAGGATCATCTTAGATTGTAACTAACAAAATGGAATTAATTAATATCCACAGTATGCAAATTAGAAATCTTAAATGTTCCCCCAATCCAGAATCACCTTACCGGAATTACCAGAACGCATAACGTCAAAACCTTCCTGGAAGTCGTCGATGTTGTAGTGGTGAGTGATGATCGGGGTGAGGTCGAGGCCGCCTTGAATCAGCGCGGACATTTTGTACCAGGTTTCGAACATTTCACGGCCGTAGATGCCTTTGATCACGAGGCCCTTGAAGATCACCTGATTCCAGTCGATCCCCATATCCCCTGGCGGAATACCGAGCATGGCAATTTTGCCACCGTTATTCATGGCTGACAGCATGGAGTTAAAGGCGGGCTCGCTGCCGGACATTTCCAGGCCAACGTCAAAGCCTTCGGTCATACCAAGGTCACGCATGACCTCTTCGACAGAGGTTTCTGTGACGTTGATCGCGTGTTTGATGCCCATCTTTTTGGCGAGTTCAAGACGGTAAGGGTTGATATCCGTAATGACCACGTGGCGCGCGCCGACATGTTTACAGATCGCCGCAGCCATTATGCCAATGGGGCCTGCGCCTGTGATTAGCACGTCTTCACCAACCACATCAAAGGAAAGCGCTGTATGAGCTGCGTTACCAAAGGGGTCGAGAATCGCGGCGATATCATCAGAAATATCATCGGGCAGGATAAAAACATTGGTGGCTGGCAGGCAAAGGTATTCGGCGAAGGAGCCTGTGCGGTTTACGCCCACGCCCTCTGTATTACGACAGAGATGTCGACGCCCCGCGCGGCAGTTACGGCAATGCCCGCAAGTGAGATGCCCCTCTCCAGACACGCGCTGGCCAATTTCCAGATGTGAAACCTGACTACCGATCTGCTCAATGGTGCCAACGTACTCATGGCCCACGGTCATGCCCACAGGAATAGTCGCCTTGGCCCAGTCATCCCAATTGTAGATATGAACGTCGGTACCACAGATCGAGGATTTGCGGATCTTGATCAAAACATCATTGGGACCGATTTCAGGCTTGGCCTCATCGCGCATCCAGATTCCGGGTTCAGACTTTAGTTTTGCCAAGGTTTTCATTTTATAACTCCAAACCAGCCTACAGGCTGGTTTTATTTATATCGCTCAGTTCTCTATGAAGAGAACTTCTCTATCGTTCAAACGCCACTGAGGCTTTACCTCGTATTAGCTCGGGCGTCCGGTCGGGCTTGCCAAATTGAGGGGATCAATTTGGTTTTATTCATATAATTCCCAGTTCTTTTCCGGCTTCGCCGAAAGCGACTATGGCACGGTCGATTTGCTCTATGCTGTGTGCAGCCGACATTTGTGTGCGAATTCGCGCCTGACCATTTGGCACCACCGGGAAGGAGAAGCCGATGACATAAATACCCCGCTTGAGCAGCGCGTCTGCCAACTTGGTCGCAAGGGCCGCATCGCCGATCATTACAGGAATAATCGGGTGCTCGCCCGGCAAAAGGTTAAAGCCCAGTTCGGCCATGCCTTTTCGGAAATGATTACTGTTTTCAACAAGCTTTGCCCGGAGATCCTGACCATTTTCAACGCGATCAAGAACGGAGAGAGTCGTTGCCGTGATCACAGGGGCTAGCGAATTGGAAAACAGGTAAGGGCGTGAGCGTTGACGCAGCCAGTCAACGATCTCTTTTTTTGCAGAAGTATAACCACCAGATGCGCCACCCAATGCCTTACCAAGTGTACCTGTGATGATATCCACGCGATCGCGCAGGCCCCAATAGTCCGGCGTTCCTGCACCGTTCGGTCCCATGAACCCGACGGAGTGGCTGTCATCCACCATTACCAACGCGTCATATTTATCTGCAAGATCACAGATCGCAGGCAGGTTGGCGATATAGCCATCCATTGAAAATACACCATCTGTCACGATCAACCTGAATCGCTGATCTTGTGCCTCTATCAAGCAGCGTTCCAGCTCGGCCATATCACTGTTGGCGTAACGATAACGCTTGGCTTTACACAACCGAACACCATCAATGATGCTGGCGTGATTCAAGGCATCACTGATAACAGCGTCCTCGGACCCAAGAATTGTTTCAAACAGGCCTGTGTTGGCGTCAAAACATGAGGAATAAAGGATGGTGTCTTCTTGGCCCAAAAACGTTGACAGGCGGGTTTCTAGTTCCTTATGGATATCCTGGGTTCCACAAATAAAACGCACGGACGACAAACCAAAACCGTAGGCATCCAATGCTTTTTGTGCTGCGCTTACCAAACCGGGATCGTCAGAAAAACCAAGATAGTTATTGGCGCAAAAATTCAGCACTTCTCCGCTCGAGTGCACTTTGATTTCAGGAGCCTGTGGGGATTCGATCACACGCTCTGCTTTGTAGAGACCAGTTTCCTTAAGCGTTGCGAGTTCGCCAGTGAGATGTTTGATGATTGATCTGCTCATTACCCTGCTCGGATCCTGTTTCAGTAGAAATTCAATATAACAGATATATTATCTAGTATACAGGATTCGTCAAGCCGCCCTTTTATTGAAATTTCGTTTTCAGGCTCGATTCATTCTTCCCATATCGATACAAAGATGAATAATACCACAGGTAAATACGACGAGTCCTTAAAGCTAAACTGAATCCAGGCACAACATGACCCATCCCCTCGAATCCTTGATCTCAATAGCCTCTATCACCTCTATCTGCGAGGTTTCCCATATTACTGAGCGTGCGGATGGGGCTGTATGCTACCGACAGCGTAATGGCGAAGTCCTACATATAGCGGCTGAGAAATGTGGCTTAGAGATTCTGCCTGATGTCTTTTCATCTTTTGAGAAACTGGAAAAACTCTTTATTGGACGCAATAAGTTAAAGACCTGCCCTGATAGACTCGCTCAATTGAAGTCCCTGAAAGAGCTTTATATCTATGGTAATGATCTCAAAACTTTGCCTGATTCATTGGGCGCATTATCTGAACTCCGGATTCTCGACCTTAGTCATCAAGGACTGGAGTCCCTGCCGCAGACAATCGGGCAGCTAAGTAAGCTCGAGATTCTCTATGCCAGTAATACTTTGATAGCTGAATTGCCTGAATCCCTATGGCAGCTCAAGAAACTCAAATATCTGAATCTCACAGATAACAAGCTGAGCAGTTTGCCTGATGCGATATCTGACTTAGCCACTCTGCGTGAACTTCGGCTTTATAACAACGGCCTTACAGAGATCCCAGACCAACTGTGTCGGCTGAAAGACTTGAGAGAGCTCTATCTCAATGGGAATCAATTGCAGAAACTTCCCAAGAATATTGGCGATCTTAAAAACTTAGAAGTTCTGGACCTGCGCAACAACCAGATTCAGGTAATTCCTGAATCAATTGTCCAGCTAGACAATTTGATTCATCTCGACCTCAGAGCGAACCATTTCCTTACTCTACCTGATTCACTTGCCCACCTACCGAAACTCAAAAAACTCGACCTACGCTGGAGTCACCTTCGAGATCACCCCAAGTGGCTACAAACGCTCGAAGATAGAGGATGTGCTATCTATCTCTGATTCAGGAACACACTGTTTCTGAGATGCTCTGATTCTAAAACTCCCTGATTCATGAGGTAGGTTTTATCCCTTATCTGAATCAGACTTAGATCAATTGATAATTTTGACGATACCGGGTTGGACTGATTCCCATTTGATCCCGAAAGTGGTGACGCAAGGTATCAGCAATACCAAAGCCGCAATGAGTTGCGACCTCTTCTACCGTCATCGCGGTTTCTTCCAAACATGTACAGGCCAGCGACAGGCGTTCTTGAATCATCCACTTTGCAGGTGGAAGACCTGTGGCCTCTTTGAAACGCCTGATAAAGGTCCGCAGGCTCATATGAGCGCGCTTGGCGAGATCTTCGACCTTTATCGTCATCTGGATGTGATCACGAACCCACTGCAACAGCTCGTCCATCGCCTGCTCCCGACGCACCTGGGGACGATCGATAAACTGAGCTTGCCCGCCATCACGTTGCGCAGGCAACACCAAGCGTTTCGCGACTTTATTGGCTACCGCAGGACCATAGTCTGAGCGGATGATGTTCAGACAAAGATCAAGACCCGCGGCAGATCCCGCTGATGTCATGATCCGACCCTCATCAATAAAGAGCACGTTAGGATCAACCTTTAGCTCTGGATATTTCTCGGCCAACAGATCGGCATAGCGCCAGTGCGTTGTTACCTTTTGATTCTGTAAGATTCCTGCCGCTGCCAAAACAAACACACCGGAACAAATAGAAACAATACGCGCGCCGCGATAATAGGCTGCCCAAATCGCTTCGAGCAAAGCTTCCGGTGGCCGCTCATGCACAGAACGCCATCCAGGAATCACAATGGTATCGGCCTTTTCCAATGCTTCAAGACCATTTTCAGCTGTTACCTGAAGTCCTCCAAGCGCCCTACAGGGCCCAGGATCTGCCGAACACGTCGTAAAATCATACCAACTCTCAAACTCTGGTCGTTCCAGACCAAAAGCTTCAACAACCATGCCGTACTCAAAGGTACAGAGCCCGTCATAAATGACAGCGGCAACGAGATGGTTCGGTTTTAACGTCATATCTTCAACTCTCTTCGGCATACAAAGAATAATATCTATTTGGCATAATATACATGCATATAGTCATTTATGCCAATGGGCAAGCTTAAAGTGATGCCTTATGTTGATGACAGTAAGTTTTTAGTTCTTAAAATTATGGAGAAAGATCAATGCCTTCAGCCGTCGCCATCGTCCCCGCTGCAAACCCAGAAGAAGCCCTGGCCCACTTTGAAAAACGCCTGCGTTTGGAAGCTGATTGTTGGGATACGCATTACGCCCTGACCGAGCAGACTCAGGATTTTGTCCTTTTGGACGTGCGATCGCCTGGTCTCTACAATCAGGGCCACATTCCAAAAGCGATCAACCTGCCACACGGCAAGATCATCGCCAGAAAAATGAGGGATTACCCAGATGACACCTTGTTTGTAGTTTACTGCGCCGGCCCGCATTGCAACGGCGCAAATAAAGCTGCTGTACGCCTGGCAAAACTAGGTTATCAGGTCAAAGAGCTAATCGGGGGTGTGGAAGGCTGGAAAGATGAGGGCTTTGATTTGGCAATAAATAACTGAAACCACGCCATCTATGCCAAAACCAAAGGACGCTCCTCGTATAAGAAAAGCGTCCTTTGGTTTGTCTTGAATAAAATATAGAGAAAAAGCTCGGCCTAAAGCCCTTGTAACCGCTCTACGACGAGCAAAGCCACGGCCTCTTTGTCACCCGTATTGATCAGGGCATGATCACAGTCTGCTGGATAGCGCGCGGTGCCTCCGACCTCAACGATACCGTTCTCACCTGCTGATTCGACTTCCAGACGACCCGACAGAACCGTTAAGTGCTCACGCGTGCCCTCGACATGCGGCGCTGACCTCAAAGCACCGCCTGGCTCAAACGTAAGCTCATACCACTCGCACAAGGCCGCGCTCTCCACAGGAGAGAGAATACGCATAACACAGCTTCCATCCGGGCTCGACATGGTGGGGGTAAGGTTTGCGGGCACAACCTCAACCTTGATCACTTCCGGCTCCCGCGGCGCGCCCTCAAGTAACTCATAGATGTCCATACCAAAGCTTTGGGTAAGGCTCCAAAGCGTGGCAAAAGTCGGATTAGCTTGGCCGCGTTCAATTTGCGAAAGCATCGACTTGGACACCCCGGACAACTTCGCAAGCTGATCCAGAGTCAGTCGTTTCTCTTTGCGCGCGTCTCGAACTTTGTCGCCGATTTGCGGAACGCCCTTACGATTAGTTGCCATCTATCATTACCCTTGAAGTTGGTCTTAGTGGAAATTCCAGCATAGTGGATTTAATTTATTGAAGCCAGAAGGGAAATTATTCACATTCCCTCTCTACCAATCCATTAAGGGCTCTATACACGACAATTCGAGACACTTAATGTTCTATCCATTTATTACAAATTTTGTACCTACTTGCGCTTTGGAGCCTTAGACAATATCTGTTTATCTCAAATGTTTACAAAGAGATGAAAATGCCAAACCTTACAATCGTTGCCAATATCTACGCCAAATCTGACAAGATCAACTTGGTCCGAGAAGAGTTGGAAAAACTCATCCCAACAACCAGAAACGAACAGGGCTGTTTGCAATATGATCTACACCAGGATAACGAAAATCCTGCACACTTCATTTTTTTCGAAAGCTGGCAAACCCGCGAACTATGGCAAGCCCATATGAACGCTCCACATGTCGCTGCTTTCTTGGCGGCCGCGGAAAGCGCGGTTGAAGACTTTACGGTCAATGAAATGACTCACTTAGCTCAGCCTTCTCCTAGCTGAACAACCCAAATCATTACACTTGTATCTTAAATCCACCATTGCCATGATCATGTGGACAAGGCTTAAGAATAACAGCAGCCAATTTATCTATAAATTCAAGCGGAGAGAGCATGCAAATCGTAACTACTGATTCCGTCGAAGGAAAACGCGTTGCAGCCTACAAAGGCATCGTTAGTGGCGATGCCATCGTCGGGGCAAACTTTATCAAAGACTTCTTTGCTAAGATCACTGATGTTATAGGCGGTCGCGCTGGTGGCTATGAAAAAGCCCTCCGTGGCGCCAAAGAGCACGCGATGAACGATATGATTGAAAATGCCCAATCGGTCGGCGCAAATGCTGTTATCGGCGTTGATCTCGATTACGAATCCATTGGCGGCACCATGTTGATGGTAAGCGTAAACGGCACTGCTGTCGTGCTTGAAGACGCTTAAATACCTACGCTTACTTATTACAAAAGGGCCATGCAATTGCGCGGCCCTTTTGATTACACAATACTTTTATACCCCAAGTAGATTGGCAAATTCCAACTACGCTGGTGTAAGAGATGTTTCTCGCTTATAGTTGCGACATCCACTCATCAGAGACGATTTTTCCAGCCTTATGATCATCCACGACTAAAATAAGCTGATTATCGTGATCACTGTACAAAACTTCTATATTAACCCCCGCCTCAGCCATGAGACCCGTCAATTTTCCTAGTTGTCCGGGCACAGCCTGTTTCAGTCTTTGAACGAGAGCCTTTTTACAAGATACGACTGTTAATCCAGCGGATTCCAAAGCAGTTTTAGCCGCTTGGCCATCTTCAAATAAAAAATGGGCAACTCCCTGCCCCTGCACAACCCAAGCGCCTCCACCTTCAACGCTTACTTTCGCCTCTCCAAGAGCGCGTCCCATAAGGGCAAGAGCACCGGGGTTGTTATCTAAGCTAATCTCAAGATCATACATCTGTCATCTCCGTACATCCGTGAACCAATCGACTATCTTCGGGAACATCGTCTCTCCTTATCATGGAGTAATCACGACTGACATCGGCCATACAAAGACGGTAATCTGTAAACAATTTCTTGCGCCCTAAAGCTTGTACCCGTCTGTGTTCTGACGTATTTCGCCACGCGGTAACGGCCTTTTCGTCTACAAAATAACCAATGGAAACAAACTTTCCAGGCTCTGTCTTACTTTCAAACCGTTCAATAGAAATGAAGCCCTCTATCTCATTGAGATGGGGACGCAAGTCCACCGCCTCTTTGAGGTACTCTTCGTAATAATAATCCTGCACGCGATATTCAAAAACCATAACAATCATATAAGCTCTCCTTTGAGTTTCTAACCCTCAGATAGCATATGATATTAATGAAATGGTTCGCTTTAGATCGAACTATGAAAGAAAACTCCCCACCTCAAGCTCATAAAAAAAGCCAGCGGCAAAACACCGCTGGCTTTTTATAAACCGTCACCTTAACGAGAGACGGCGATATAAGTTCACATAGACCCTATGAAGAAACCATGTTTTTGAGCTGACGATTAGCAACCGCTAACATGGCGTAATCAGGCTTACCCGCGGCGTTAAGTTCTGCCAAGATTTGCTCTGTCCGATTAACCAATGGTTTTTTCGATTCAGCCCATTCCTTGATTGCAGCCTCAACACGGTCAACTTTACCCGCGTCCTCAAGAACACGTGCCGTAAGCTCTCCCTGATGGCCATAGAGATCATCCACAATGGCTGTAACAGCGAGTTTATCCCATGCAGATTCGCTTGGAAGGCGACCTGCAGCACCACGTAGCCAGTCAAAGCCATAACGTTCCCCAATGGAGAAGTAAGTGCTCCCAACTGTATCCACTGGCATTTTAAGGGTTTGTGCAAGACGAACAATATCACAAGCTGGCGTCAACAGGCGTAAACCTGCGATCCGTTTTGCTATGTCAGCAGGCACACCTTGCTTGGTAAAGCCCTTGATTTTTTCTTTGAGAAGTTCGGTGTTCTCTTTGGAAAGAAGTTTCTCCAAATGATCAGAGATCGTCGATACTTCCTTCACATAAGACCCGACTTCCTTACTGATATCCAAAGGATGTGTACCGTGGCGAAGGAACCAAACGGTGCCTTGCTCAATCAATCGACCACATTCAGCCAGCAATACAGCCTGTAAAGAAGCAGGTGCTTTATTATCCAGACCTTCGATCTGCGCAAACAAGGCATCCATTCCAAAGACCTCACGGGCAATGGTATAAGCCCGAGCGATATCACACGCTGCCATACCGGTTTTTTCTTGAACCTCATAGGCAAAGATAAGGCCGACGCGATTGACCATGTCATTGGTAACCGCAGTCGCGATTATTTCCCGACGTAGACGGTGTTGCCCAATTTGACTTGCGAACTTCTTACGCAGTGGGGTCGGGAAATAGTCGATAAGCGTATCTTCCATATAAGGATCATCAGGAAGATTAGATAATAAGAGCTCATCATAAAGCGCAATCTTGCTATAAGACATCAGCGTAGCAAGTTCTGGCCTTTCAAAGCCCACCCCCTGCTTCATACGCTCCATAACCATTTCATCATCCGGGAGGAATTCAATGGCTCTGTTGAGGAGATCTTTCTTTTCCAGAGATCGCATATAGCGTGCGATACGATCAAGAAGGCGCCCACCGATATTTGCAGTAACTGAAATCGCCTGACTTTGCAGATAGTTATCGCGAAGAACCTGCTCACCAACTTCATCGGTCATGCTTTCAAGCAACTTGTCACGCTGTTTACGTGTCATATCGCCATCGGCTTCTACAGCACCCAATAGAATCTTAATATTGACCTCGTGATCAGAACAATCGACCCCAGCGGAGTTATCAACGAAATCAGCGTTAACACGACCACCTTTTTGAGCAAACTCGATACGTCCCTGATGGGTCATTCCGAGATTGGCGCCTTCACCGATTACCTTACAACGAAGCTGTTTACCATTGATACGCATGGCATCATTGGCACGATCACCTGCCTCACCATGAGTTTCGCCAGACTGCTTAACGTAGGTGCCGATGCCACCAAACCAAAGGAGCTCAGCTTCTGACTTCAACATCGCCCGCATCAAATCTATCGGAGCCAATTCGTCCTCAGTGATATCAAAAAGGGATTTCATTTCCTTACTGATCTTCAGCGATTTAGCCTTGCGATCAAAGATACCGCCCCCTTTGGAAATCAGTTTGGCATTGTAATCTGTCCAGGATGATCGGGGCAGATCAAACAGGCGTTGGCGTTCAACAAAAGTTTTTGCAACATCCGGATCTGGATCAACAAAAATATGTAAGTGATTAAAAGCTCCGACTAGCTTGGTTTGCTCTGATAACAACATACCGTTGCCGAAAACATCGCCAGACATATCCCCGACACCGATTGCGGTGAAAGGTTCATTTTGAATATCTTTACCGATCTCTCGGAAGTGACGTTTAACAGATTCCCAAGCACCCTTGGCTGTAATACCCATTTTTTTGTGGTCATAACCAGCTGATCCACCCGAGGCAAAAGCATCATCCAGCCAAAATCCATAATCGGCAGAAACACCATTGGCAATATCCGAGAAAGTCGCTGTCCCCTTATCTGCTGCAACAACAAGATAAGGATCATCACCATCACGTCGAACAACACGCTCAGGTGGCACGACTTCCCCACCGATTAGGTTGTCTGTTATATCGAGCAAACCGCGAATGAAGGTCTTATAACATTCTATCCCAGCTTCAAGGAAAGCCTCTCGACCATCAGAAGCAGCCGGAGGGTTCTTCATCACAAAGCCGCCCTTGGAGCCGACTGGGACGATCACAGAGTTTTTAACCTGCTGCGCCTTCACCAAACCGAGAACCTCTGTCCTGAAATCTTCGCGACGATCAGACCAACGAAGGCCACCGCGAGCAACAGAACCAAAACGAAGGTGAACCCCTTCTACATCAGGGCTATAAACAAAAATTTCTCGGTAAGGGTTCGGCAGAGGAAGGTCAGTAATTTTTTGCGAGTTCAGTTTGAAAGAGAGGTATTTTTTAAAGTTACCCTCTTCGTCTTTCTGCAAAAAGTTTGTCCGCAGAGTACATTCGATCACATTTCGGTAACGACGGATGATTCTGTCTTCATCCAGATTACTTACCTTTTCCAGTAACGCATTTATCGCCTTGTTAGTATCTAGCGCCAATTGATCATCACGCTCGGTTCCCTTGCCCATAAATCGGACAAGAAAAAGGTCAACCAACAGACGGCTGATTTGCGGATTACTGGCGAGAGTTTGTTCCATGTACGCTTGAGAAAACGGAATACGAGCCTGAAGTAAATACTTACAATAAGCTCTTAGAATAGTAACTTCCCGTACCTTTAAGCCAGCACCAAGTACCAAACGGTTAAAGCCATCATTCTCCATTCGGCCATGCCAGACAGAGGAAAAAGCCTCATGGAATCCTTCGCGTAACTCACTGATGGAAATATCCATTTCATCGGATAAGACCATGTTGAAATCGTGCATCCACACGCTTTCACCCGTTTCTGCCGAGTGGAAGTGATAAGGGATTTCGCTGAGAACCTTCAACCCCATGTTTTCCAACATTGGTAAAACATCCGATAAGGGAACAGGGTTATCAGTGAGGTAAATTTTAAAGCGGACTTGTTCAGGATCAGCACCAAGAGGTCGATAAAGGTTCATGGCAAGACCATCACCCTCTAGAGCCTCTTCTGCCTTTGTTATATCAAAAACGGCATCGTTTTCGTTAAAGTGTTCCTGATAATTTACAGGGAAAGAAGCACCAAGACGACGCATCGTCCGGATACCTTGCTCTTCTCCACGTCCTTCGATCAAAGCCTCTTCTAAACGATCCTGCCAAGATCTTCCTGCCTCAGCAATTCGGGCTTCTAGTTCCTCGACATCCACATCCGGAAGCTGCCCTCGGGTTGTCTTAACGATAAAGTGAACCCGAGCCAGAGCTGTGTCTGACAAATGGGTAAAGAAGGCACTAATCTGACCATTATAGGCTTTGCAAAGAATGTCGCCTACCGTACGTCTGAGAGCTGTGTCAAAACGGTCTCGGGGGATGTAAGTTAGGCAGGAAATAAAGCGTTCAAAGGGATCCTTACGTACAAATAACGCAATACGTCGACGTTCTTGCAGATGCAAAATACCATGAGAAATATCAAAAAGCTCATCTGCCGAAATTTGAAACAGTTCATCGCGAGGATAGGTATCCAGGATATGCGCGAGGCCCTTACTATCGTGACTTCCCAGCTTGAACCCTGACTTGCTAAGTACTTTCTGTACTTTGTGCCGCAGTAAAGGAATATCACTTGGTGAACGCGCATAAGCTGCAGACGTTAGAAGTCCGGCAAAGAGGATTTCGCCAATTACTTTCCCCTTATTGTCAAAGCGCTTAACCGCAACAGTGTCCATGTGCACAGAACGATGAACCGTTGAACGCCTGTTCGACTTTGTGATACGCAACAGAACTGGCTGTGTCATAAAAGAACGTACTTCAGCCGGTAGAGATCCAAAATCCCTCAAACCGTCAAAAACATGAACATCAATATCACGAAGTACGCCCAGAGAGTTTGGTTGAACCTTTAAGATTGCGTTGGTGCCAGTTCCTTCAAATTTGTACTCTCGATAACCAAGGAAAGTAAAATTATCCTGGTTCATCCATTCTAGGAAATCGATCGATTCTAAAATTTCCCCTTCTGAAAGAGCTGGAGGAGATTTTTTCAGGCCACGGATGACCTCATCCATCTTGCCGAGTATTGGTTGCCAATCATCAACTGCCGCTTTTACATCTTCAAATACGTTCGACAACTCATGAGCTATTTGACTATGGCTTTCAATGACTTGCTCACTGATTTCGATGTGCAGTAAAGATTCAGTCAGAATTCCTTTACCGCCACCATTGCAATTAAACGCACTAACTTTGCCTTTACCATCACGTATACAGGTAATTACGGGATGAATAATGAGATGAACTTCAACGTCCAATCTCTCCAATGCCGCTGTGACAGAATCGACCAGAAATGGCATATCATCATTGAGGACTTCGATAATAGTGTGGGACGACTTCCAGCCATGCTCTTCAGGTCTAGGATTATAAACCTTTATTTTTGTTTCATTCTCATTACGTTGCTGCAGTAGCCCCCAAAAAGACAAAGCAGACCCAAATAGATTATCGGGTGTCTCCTCTCTCAAATCATCAGGAGGAACATTTTCGTAAAAGGTCCTTACAAACTGCTCTACCATTGGTGCTTTAGCTGCACTTATTTTTTTATGAACCAGTTCGACTACTTTTTCGATACATTCAGATGTCGTGTCGATGCCATGAATGGCCATTGTTCTTTCCTCGGACCGCTGTCGTTTATTAATTATTAGGTTTTTACTCTATTCGACGTCCCCACCCCAGGTCCGCGCCATAAGACGAAGGACAAATCCACGTTAACCTATTTAGAAATCAATGTTAGTAAAAAATGCGTCGCACATAGGATATTTTTTGAATACTTAGGAAACAGTAAATTAAATGTAACTTTTTTCCCTCTATAGCTGCGTCCAGAATCAGTTTTAAGAGTTATATAGAAAAACAAAAGTAATTCATCGGAATGATCTATTTCTATTATGGGTAAGAACGATCATTTTTTCGATCTGATCTTAGATAGATTCGCATAACAAAAGTTACACTGTTTTTGTCCAGTGTATTTGTAAGCAGAGGCGATAATTTTAGAGCCAAGAGTTTGAAAATGGCCTGCAGGTTAAATTTCTCAAAAAAGAAGTAATTCCCCCGCACAATGATCACATTTCCAGCACAGAGTTAAGTCTTTCTACCCAAAATCACTTGTTAAAATCATCCGGCTAAAAAAATTGGGCCGCTCAAGCTAGCAAGGAAATTGATCAAATGCCAAAAGGACAAAACTTGCACTCAAAAATCAGACGAGGTAAGGGTATAAGTATGTATCGGATCAATAACGAAACATATGCGCGAATGTTAACGACCACGCGAATGACCCGCGGCATGAAAATGTCGACGGCGAAAACTATGCCTGCTCGTTTAACTTTACGCCCTATGAGATCCGAAAATGAATGCTCTCGCTCTACAACTTCCATGTAAATCAACTAACGCCGCAAAACCCGTTAGACTTAATATTTCTCTTGGCCCGCAATCTATTCAGACTGTGATCAGCCTATTGGAAGACCACGGGTATTTAGTTTCCACAGATATAACTCACCTTCATAAAGAAGACTGTTACAGCCTCTTGATCAATGCAGAGATAGATCCACACTGGATCACCCCCTTTAGCCGCTGGCTCTTACGCAAAGCGAACCTTACTTCACTTCAAACCGAGTTAGAGGGGCCAGATGGTAAAATTATTGCTCAGTGTATTCTTTATCGTGCGGGTATAAGCAATTTCTGAAGCTGAGGGTCGCTCAGGATTTTAGGGCAGCTGCTATTCAGCATGGACAAATAAAGAAACATGTTACCCGATTCAGACTTAAACGCAGCTTTATCTTCCGCACTCAGACTTTGCCTACGGACCAAACGCGTGAAAGGAGCTTGTAGATTATCGGGTGTGTTTTCCAATGCCAGATCAGCGGCACACAAACAGTGCTGCTCCATCTTCAGAGCATTTTCAGCTCCAAATTTACGGCCCAATTCAGTAACACAAAAATCGACAGTTTCCTCACGTCCAAGATCACCAAAAGCGTTGGCCTCTCTCTCAAGCACCCCACCACCAACAACGGTGAACCAAAGAGCAAGTAGAAGTATCCTAGTTAGTGCCATCATTTTCCAGCCGATCTCGCTTACGTTTTAACCAAAACATTACCTTAATAACCGGATAGATCCAGATCAAACCCACAAAAGGGTAATACAATAGGTGAACGACCGGATGGTCCGGCAACCAGTCAGTGCCAATTGTGATTACCAAAGCTGCATAAAGGCTTAAAAAGATAAAAAATAATAAATAGCCTATTAGATTCTTAATCACAGCTTACCGCCCTCATATCTGCTTAACCTACGTTCTTATGTATCTATATGATGATCTCAACCAAACCATGACAGCCTAAACATAGATCCGAGATGAAACACAAAGAAAATCTTCCCAGCAATTTTACTAGAAAGTCATAACACCATAAGAAAAAATATTGATCGCTTAAAGCTTTTCCCTAAAGTTCTCATCCATTATTAAGCCTCATGAAAAACATAGACCATACAACGGTACACTCATAGGCAACTCAAGAAATTTTCAAATACTTAGAATGAAGCACGTGAGGTAAAAAAACAGTCCGACACAAAAGAAAATACCGTAGGGAGAAACTTGTTGTTTAATAGCGTTAGAAACGAAAAAACCCAGCCGAAGCTGGGTCATTTTCATCAAACACTGGAGCGGGCGATGAGATTCGAACTCACGACATTCTCGTTGGCAACGAGATGCTCTACCACTGAGCTACGCCCGCGTTCACTGTGTTGATGGAGGGGTATTTACGCCACGGTGTTTGACATTGCAAGGGCTTTTTTTACAAAAAAAGTAATGTTCAGGTTTCTTACTTGATTCTTATCTGCTGCAAAGGCTAAAAAATTCAACAAGGCTATGGGTTCAAAGGAATTTAAGATCCCAGAGGAATTTTGCATCTGGCAAAGGCACAATACTATGAATAACCAAACACCTGCTACTCCCGAACACCTTATAGAGAAGCTTTCTACTCTCGGAATCGAAACGACGACACTTACGCACCCCGCTGTCTATACAGTAGAAGAATCCAAAGCGCACCGTGGCGATCTTTCAGGAGCACATACAAAAAATCTTTTTCTTCGAAACAAAAAGGGAAAGATGTGGCTGCTGGTATGTATGGAAGACAGGAAAATTGATATCAAACTGCTCGGGAAAGCACTCGGTGCCGGAAAGTTATCTTTTGGGTCCGCTGATCGGTTGATGGAGTTCCTCGGAATTGAGCCTGGATCGGTGTCACCCTTTTGCGCAATCAATGACACATCAGGCCAAGTTAAAGTCATTTTAGATTCATATATGATGACACTGTCGCCAATTAACGCCCACCCCCTTACAAATACGATGACTACCGCTATAGCCCCTAATGATCTGGTACATTTTCTTCAATCCATAGACCATCAGCCTGAAGAGCTGGATATGGATAATCTTAAAGAACTTGTGCCTTTGGCAGAGTGACCCCTTGCAGTAAAAGCAATTCAACCTCATCTTGTGCAGTGAAGGTTTCACTTGTGACCTAGGCTTGAATATTACATCCCAGTTTCCCAATCTGGGACACACTTTTTAAAATATGGACACTGGCATTATGGAAGAACTCATCGGCACCTCATCTGAACAGCCTACGGATTTAATCAAAGATTCAAATCAGCAGGACTTCGCCAAAGACGTCGTGGAAACGTCTATGAACCAGCCTGTTCTGGTTGATTTTTGGGCGCCGTGGTGTGGGCCTTGTAAACAGATGATGCCCGCCCTGGAAAGTGCTGTTCTGGTTGCGAAGGGCTCTGTGAAACTGGTCAAAGTCAACATCGATGAGAACCAGATGCTCGCCTCGCAATTACAAGTTAAATCTGTTCCAACCGTCTACGCCTTTTTCCAGGGGCAGCCCGTCGACGGATTTAACGGTGCTCTTCCGCCAAGTGAGATCAAAAAATTTATCGACACACTGGTAGAGAAAACAGGTGGTGCTAAAAAAGATCCTGTTGCCGATGCCCTTGAGCAAGCCGCACTCGTACAAGAAAACCAGGATTATATGGCTGCAATGTCTATTTATAGTCAAATCCTGGAACATTTCTCCGATAACGAACCTGCCCTCATTGGTATGCTTGAGTGTCAACTTTTATCAGATATGACAGAAGAAGCTCAGGCCCTTTTTGATCAACTCCCTGAGGACCTGAAGACCAAACCAGAATTTTCTGCTATCATTACCAAACTAGAATTAGCCGCACAAAGCCTGGACAATGATGAGGTTCTGGAACTGAGAAGAAAGATAGAATTAGATCAAACAGATAACCAAGCTAGATTTGAATTATCATTGGCACTACAAGCAGCAGGAAATCACGAAGAAGCTGCTGACCACTTGCTATACATTATTAAAAACGATCGCAGCTGGAACGACGATGGTGCTCGCCACCAGCTTCTTCAATTTTTCGAAGCTTGGGGCATGACCGATCCGATGACAATAAAAGCCCGCAGCAAACTTTCCTCCCTTCTATTTTGTTAAGGAGCCAGTCTGTCCGATTTAAGACCCTCTGAGGCCAGACAGGTGGCAGCCAAGCCGTCAGATTCCAAACTGCCGGATTAAAGGTATTAACTGCGCTATATCAGTATTTTTAACTAGGAATGAAAATGACAGGTGGTATCTTCGATCTAAATTTTGATGAGCTTCCCTTGGGGATACCCCTCTTTCCCTTAAGCGGGGCTCTCCTCCTGCCTGGCGGTACATTACCCCTCAATATCTTTGAACCGAGATACCTGACAATGATAGACCGGGCACTTGGTCAATCACGATGTATTGGCATGATTCAACCGAACCAAACCACAGAAGATGAGGGAACAGCCCCTCTCTATAAAACCGGGTGCCTTGGCCGCATAACATCCTTCATGGAAACGGATGACGGTCGATATATTATCTCTCTACAAGGCGTGATCCGGTTTTCTATTAACCGGGAAGACACCAACCACTTTGGTTATAGGGATGCGATTTGTAATTACAGTAACTTTCGCAGGGACATGGAAGAAGCCGAAACAGATGATCTTGATCGTAATAAACTTCTCCGTAGCCTCCAGGCCTATTTTGATTTGAATTCGATCAATGCAGACTGGAAAGCCATCGAACATACGAGTAACCATCGGCTCGTGAACACACTTGCGATGATTTGCCCCTTTTCTGCCGCTGAAAAGCAAGCGATACTAGAAGCAGAAACTTTGGTAGAACGCGCGAATATCATGGAAACAATTATGGATATGGCAGTTCATCAAAAAAATCAGAGTTTTGCGCGGCAATAATACCAGCATCAATGCATGCCCTATTAATAGAATACAGTTTATAAGATGGAAACAACATGAGCTCTCAACCGCGCGTCGACAGAAAACTGCTAGAGATTCTCGTCTGCCCAGAAACCAAAGGGCCTTTAGAGTATGATGCCGAGAACCAAGAACTTATTTCACGGCAGGCAAAACTAGCCTACCCAATTCGTGAAGGCATTCCGGTTATGCTTACCGACGAAGCCCGCGCCCTAGAAGATTAGTCCCGCGCCTTGAAACAGAATACAGAAATCAGACGGACAAATGACGCGTACGATTAAAGAAGAGAATTCTCAAGAGTTTAAGACCGAACACTGGCCTACTGATCTCAAATACAAATCAGAGGAAAGGTCGTTACACGTCTCGTTTGATAATGGTGAAAGTTTTATCTTACCAGCAGAATTTCTTCGTATTGAAAGTCCATCGGCAGAAGTACAAGGACACCATCCAAGCCAGAAACAAATCCTATCCGGCAGGCGAATGGTCGGTATAATTGCCATCGATCCCGTTGGAAACTACGCCGTTAAACTCACGTTCGACGATTTGCACGATACTGGCATCTTCTCTTGGCAGTATCTTTATAAACTTGGCACCGAGCACGACACCCTTTGGCAAAAGTATTTGGATGAGCTTGCTACGCGCGGCTTATCACGCGACCCTTAGAAACCTACTTAGCCGTAGCCAACAAAGTTTCAGCGATTTCTTTAGCGCATTTCGCAGCTGTGAGATCACCACTGACTTGGGCCGTGACAATGGCCCCTTCTTTGAGCAGTAATAGTTGTGATGCGAATTCTTCTGGCTCTGGAATTCCAGCTGCTTTGACAATAGGAACAAGCTGCTCTTTCAAAACGGCCTTGTGATGGGCGGCAACTTTATGCGCTTCCAACTCAAAATCCGAAAATTCCGCAACTGTATTGATAAACATGCATCCTGAAAAATTTTGCTCAGGAAATGCCTTACCCTGAAACCAAAAATCCAACGCATCAAACAGTCCTAATAATTGATCACGGGCCGTGTCATATCTGGCGATATAGCCAAAAAGCCATTGTCGAAAATTTTCATCTCGTCGATGAAGAGCTGCAACAATTAAATCATCTTTTGAAGGAAAGTGTTTGTAGAACGTCATGCGGGCAACACCGGCTTCAGAGATTATTTGATCAACACCCGTGGCGTGAAATCCCTGTCGATAAAAAAGCTGAAGAGCAGATTCAATCAATTGATCTCGCTTTTTAGAATGGCCCACAGTTTCCCCTTAATCCTTTACCATCGTCATCATATTTTCTTTCAAGTAGATCAGTATTACAGTTATTTACTCATACTCAGTTGAAAATACTATTTTGGAGCTTTAATGACGATGACTGAAGGCTTGTTATCTAATTTTGCGAGTATGGGGTCCCAATCCGCACAGGTATATTGCTTTGAATTTAACTGACAAGCACCGACGGAACTAATACTGCCATAGGCCTTTACCATAATTTCGTCAGTCACTGGCTTTGCGCCAATTTCAAATTCAGGCACTCTAAAAACGCGTTGAATAAGATAGGCCGCATTCTTTCCAATCAAAGCCCGAAAAAGGGAAACCTCTCCGCTATTACGGGTTAAATCTCGCGTACAGTTGATCAGTCTGAAGCCCGTTAAAAATCCATTTACTTTGTCCTTTAACGGAGGTGTCGCGCCACTAACTTCACAGTTTTGTTTGTAAATGTCAGCTAACTCGTCAAGAAAGACACTCACATCTCCTTCTGCCCACCCCGGAAACACCTGTACCGTGATCATATCCGTCCAGTTTTCGACGGTTTGCCCTTGAGGAAGCCACTCAGCCGAAGTCTGCTGGGCTTTGGTCGCACGGGGCAATGCCTGCCAACCATCGGGAATAGACGCCATAAAAAATTCACCATTACCACCCTGGCCAACGGCATGATCACCAGCAGCAATTACCGACGACGTAGTGACTAACAGCATAGTTGCAGCCGTAAACACACTCTGAAGCCAAGCCTGATATGACTTAACCAACTGCATCGATATCTCCCAAAAACAAAACAAACGTAACATTACTTATCTGACCCAAATATGGGCCTAAGTAAACCGGACCTCAAAATAGACATCACGACCTATACACAAAGAAGCTCAATATTAAATGAGAACTCGGGCAACTTTATGACCTTCTAGCGAATTGTGCCTATGTGATAAAATCACTCGCTCATGTACTTATCGGCTTAATCTAGTGAAATACTTTTAAAGGCTCTTACCTTGCATCAAGCGAGGCAAGTCACCGACAATCCCCATTGCATGTTTCATAAAGAAGCGTTTAACAGGAGGCAGATTATCAACAGCTGCCAAACCGAGATCACGTGCGACACGTACTGGCGCTAAATCATTAGAAAAAAGCTTTACCAGCCCATCCATCGCGCCGAGCAAGAGAACATTATCAAAACGGCGCCATTTCGCGTAATCTTCTAGTACCTGTTGAGATCCAATATCCAAACCAACTCTACGCGCATCAACGATCACTTCTGCCAGAGCTGCAACGTCTCTGAGCCCGAGGTTCAATCCCTGACCTGCAATTGGATGCATTCCATGGGCGGCATCCCCGACCAACGCCATGCGCGTATCTATGTACCGCTCGGCATGCAACGAGCTTAAGGGGTAAGACCACCGCATATCTGTAACGCTAAACTCACCGAGGTCTCCGCCAAAACGACGATGCAGTTCGTTGGCAAAGTCTTCATTACTCATGGACATATAGCCATCCACGAGCTCTCGTTTTTCCGACCAGACAAGCGACGATCGATGAACCCCCTCTTCACTATCGGGCAAGGGGAGAAGGGCAAAGGGTCCTGATGGCAGGAAATGCTCAAAAGCAATACCGTTATGAGGTTTCTCGTGTACGACGGTGCAGACAATACCGTTTTGCTGGTAATCCGTTCCTGTCACCTTGATACCGGCATCTTTGCGAAGCTGTGATCCTCGCCCATCCGCACCAATAACTACACGAGCATTGATTCTTGTTCCATCATCAAGCTCAGCACGGACACCCTTTTTATCTCGTTCAAGGTCAACCACAGTATGGGGTGCGAGGTGATGCAGTGTTTTCAGTTCCGATGCTTTTGCATGGGTGGACAGTCGAATAGCGCGGTTCTCCACAATCCAACCCATCGGCATATCGCCAACTTCGCTAAAGTCGTAAGACATTGACAGAGGTGATGCCCCGCGGTCGATTTGACCGTCAGTGATCTCAATAAAGCGAATAGCCTCTGCCGCCCATGACATCCCATCCCAAAGGCCCACCTGATCAAAAACCCGTTGTGACCCCAAGGCAATAGCAGAGGAGCGCCCATCAAACGGAGAAGCTTTTTGTGTGGAGGGTTGTTCGCGATCAATTACGGCAACCTCTAAGCCAGCGCCAGCAATAGCAACACCTAGGGTAAGCCCGACAAGCCCCCCACCAACGATCAGAACTTCAACGGAAATATCTTTTTCAGCCATGCGTATAAGTCGGTTTCTTTCATAAAATAACGATATTGCCAACGAATTCACAGACAGAGACAATTAACAAATCCGATGGCTACCCTCATATATAAAAGGGATTATCCCTTTTGCCAAAAGATTAACGATTACAAGTGAAAACCCAGCGCAATATCACCAACAATTGAAGAACTCTTCATGGAAAGTTACAGCAGCAGTCCCTAAGTTATTTAAATCAATATACTTGAACTTTCTAACCCTGCTCTCCAATTTGTTTAATTTTTACATTTCACAGGAAACCTATCCATGATTTCTCAAGAGAGAACACTCGCTTTTTTGCTAGGAAGTTATATTGCCGATGCAGCAACTCTTGGCCTTCATTGGATATATGACACTGATGTCATCAAAGAACGTGTTCGCATTTCCGGTAGTTCGCCCGCTTTCCAACCCTCTGCAGGTGATCATTATCACAGCATGAAAGCTGTCGGCGATATAACCCAGTACGGAGAATCAACCCGGGTCCTACATCAATCACTATTGAGAACAGGTGGAAAGCTAGACATAGAGGATTATCAAAAGGGTTTTGCTGCACACTTCGGATCTGGTGGCGCATATGTCGGTTATATCGATAAACCAACCAAAATTACTTTGCAAAATCTGAGCAACGGACAAATCAATCCCTCAGGGGCTGATGATGACCAAAATCCTGCAGCGAGCAAACTACCGCCTCTCATTGTCGCAACTCTAAATCAAGATTTGGATTTTGACCTTGAGGTTGAGAAAGCTGTTCGTGTTACCAATAATAATGATAAAGCCGTTCATTATGCTCAAATTGTAGCATCAGCCCTAAAAACCACCTTAAAAACAGGAACTTTATCATCGGGCCTCAAAGCTGGAAGAGAAAAAGCCGAGGGCGAAGCCAGAACTCTTATTGAGGAAGCTCTAAATACTATCACAACAGATTCAATCGATATTGCGGGTCAGTTTGGACGTGCTTGCAGTCTCCATCAATCGGTTCCAACCGCCTTTCATATTATTTCTCACGCCAATAGCTTCCAAGAAGCCATTGAGCTTAACATTTTGGCAGGTGGAGACTCCGCAGGTCGCGCACCCTTTATTGGTGCCATGATGGGGGCCTTTCACGGTATTGGGACTGAAAAAGGAATACCTCTAAACTGGCTCGTAAAAATGAACCAAAGCGCCGACTTAATAAGTGAGAGTGAGGCTCTATTTAGAATGACCGAAAGCTAAACCCCTTAATGAATATCCACGAAAATCGTGCTTCACTCGTCAAAGTTCAAGAGTTAGCTCAATAATCCCATTTCCAGAAAACCCCGACTTTACTGTCAGCGGTCTGTCCCGTTTCGCTTTCTAAGGTTATATTCGGCGTAAGTTCGATTTGAACTTTTGCGCGGGTACTGCTCGTACTAGCGCCCTGATCAACGCCAACATAAATAGAATCACTAATGTATTTGCCAACACTAACCTGGGCGTCTCCAGTTTCACTATTCGTGCCTGCAGAAAGAACGTCTACACCAAGGGTTTCTCGTGCAAAATCAACGATTCCTCCTCCTGAATCAATTTTACCTGAAAGCGAAGCAATCGCTGAAGCAAGTTGAAGAGCTTCTATCGGAGAAAGTTTCCCAGCCGCCTTATCAAAAATAACTTGAGAGAGTACTTCGTCTTGGGGCAACCCATCTGGGGAAGAAAGGCTGATCTTTGGGTTAGTTGCAGTACCATTGATAGAAACAACAGCCGTTACATTACGCGCTTTATAGATCGCCGAAAGGTTAAGTTCAGGGTTAATTTCTGTTCCCCCAAGTAAGGTGATTTTACCCTTTTGCAGTTTAAAATCTTTTCCCGCAAAGGAAAAATAACCGCGCACCGGGCTCAAATATCCTTCGATTATCGGAGTATCGGCTGTTCCCTTTATAGTAAACTGACCCTCCCATTCAGAATCAAGGCCTTGGCCCCGAATGAAAACCTTACGTGGCATGCTCAATAAAAGGTCTAGAGAAACTTTAGAGGGTGGCTTCTTTTCTTTTTTGACAGAAGGAGCCGCCGCGCCAGGGCGATTTTTCTCTGTAACATCCAAACTTACTACGCTAGGTGCAACAGCGCTGCCAATATTGATATTAATCTGACCCGTTGTGATGTCACCTCCAACTTTAAGTCCGGCCGGGGTGCCCTTAATCTCAATATTACCATCGGTCTGCACAGAAATTTGATCTTGATCCAAAGCAGCTAGATTATCGAGCTGAATGGTTAAATCTACCAGAGGATTTACAAGATCCTTAAACTCGATCGTTCCTCCTGATTTTAAAGATCCGCCTTTACTATCTTTAGCATCAACCATTAACAGCAAGGTTTGGCTGTTTTGAATAGTCGCATTCAGCTCTATCTGGCGGAGTAAAGTACCAAATTCAACGTTTTCATAACGACCATTGGTAACTTTAGCTCCTCCCACAATCACTGGATTGGAAAGTGTTCCTGAAAGCTGTGTATCAACAAATAGCTGCCCCGTCATTTCCTGAGTATCCAGCGCCAGATAAGACCAAAGCCTACTAATATCGCTATCTGCTTTCACTCCTCCAGTGATTTTTTGATCATTCGGTAGACTGACAGAAAAGGGTGCAAGGCCAACAGCCACAGGCACGGAACCGTATACCTCAAGTGTAGAAGGCTCTAGACCAGTGATTTTATTTTTGAAATCAAAACGCCCCTTATCCAAAGTTGCGGTAAGGCGACTTGTCAGAGGCGGGAGGGATTTATTGTCATCCCCAGCCAGTTGAACGTTTGCAGCTGTTAATGAAAACTGACCCTGATAGTTTTCTGGCATAAGTGTAATTTTAGCATCACCCTCAAGCGTACCCGTGATCTCTAGTTCAGGCGCAACGAGGGTTAGCAACTCAAGAGGAAAAGTCTTTATTTTCAAGTCTGCAGTCGCGCTCTTCTCGGTCAATTCGCCTGACCCTGTGAAGGTTCCACGATCAAAGGAAAGCTCAAAAGGCGCTACACTCGTAATGGTTTTGTCTTGAATCAAAGTAAGAGGCGTACGAAGAACAATTTCCTTTTGAGCAAGGTTGCCATTCAAAGTTAAAAATTGAAGTTTTGTTGCTGTAATTTGTTCTGATGCCGGAAGGGTAAGTCCACCCTGCCCTTTTAATTGAAGAGCAGGTTCGGTTGAGCTGCTCAAATTAAAAGTAAAGTCAGCGTCCTTTGCTTTTCCCTGAGCCGTGAAATCAAACTGTTCTACGATCCGATCCGCAACTGAGATGTCAGACGCTTTGGCTCTCATTACAAGCGCGGGATCCTTCAAATCTCCGGTTGCAGTCGCCTCTATCGTCAATGATTTAATAACTGGTCCAGTAGCCCCATTCGAAAGATTGCTCCCAGAAAGGTCAAGTGCAAGGTGTTGCTGGCCTCGGCTGTTGCTCAGGACTGCATCAACCTTCCCATTCCCTTGAGCTTCAATGCCAAACCCATCCGTCAACAACCCAAGGTCGGGTATTCTTCCTGTTAATCCGCCTGCAATTGGCGTTCCATCAAAAGGAACGATTAAAGCCCCTGTAACGCTGCTGTTTTGTGCTTTTAGGCTGATATCGCTCAACTTAAGTTCAGTATAAGCAGGCAAGGAAAACGCCAGCGCCAAATCAGTCGGTAACTTTGGATAAGCAAGACGCGTTTTTAAAATGCCCTCTGCGCCGCTTGCAAGATTCTTTGCTTGAAAGTTAGTCTCAAGATTACCTAAAGCATTTTGTTCCAGATTGAGTTCACTAATCAACAACGTACCACGTAGTTCTGGATCAGAGATAGGGCCACTTAGGGTACTGTTCAGCTTTGCAACTCCCTTGAGATTAGTACCTGCCAGTTTGTTAAGAGATCCAAGATCTTCCATAACGGCCTCTATTTCCCCGGAAAGACTCTCGAAGCTCAGAGGAAACTCCACCGATCCACCAAGCCTTGCAGTCGGCAAGGTCAGCGCAACATTTGTGATTTGTAAACTTTCGTCCGAGAGTTTTACATTCGCAGTCATTGAGGGTTCGGAACTAACAAGGACCTGAATATCCGGATTGTTCGAATCGAGTTGTTGCGCTTGCAAACTTATTTTTCCCGTCACATCGCTGGCGATATTCAGGCTTTGTAAACTTCCCGTTGCCAATAATTTTCCCTTCACTGGAGCAACAGATGAAAGGTCATCAACAAAGAGCGATATCTCGGCACTGGCCGTATTCTCACGAGTAGCAAGCGCCGCCCTCATATTGGCATTGAGGTGCTCCCCCTGTGCCCGCAGCAAAGGAATGTTGAGCACGCCACTTTCAAGGATGTAGTTGCTATCCAGCTCCAGACGTAACTTATGTCCAAGCAACCCCACGGCCTCTGGTGGTAAACCGCTAATTTCTGTCAGAGCGACCGAGCCTGTAACAGGAATAGTTTTCATATTATCGAGAAGAAGATCAGAGCTGATACTCCCGATAACATCTCCCACCGTCAGAGTTTTATCCAGCGCCACACCCCCGGCCTGAAAAGTCACGGTAAGGTTGATGTTCTGAAAAGTGCCCGTCGCGTCCAAATCGAGGTTACCACGAGAAAGGGCCACCGGAGCTATCAACTTGTTCAGCTCCGAGGGCTGCAACAAACGACTACTTACAGCGAAATTTAAATTTTCCTGCCCCAGATCCACGGCCCCAACCATGGCTATATCAAGTGTAGTATTCTTGATTTGGGAAGAAACCAAGCTTACTAAATTTTTATTGTAATCCCAGGAAATTTGGGCATCCAGTGTAGCCCGTTTATCGTCTATCAACGGGATTGAAGACGCCAAAGTTTTATCTAACTGTACACCACCTGAAAGATATAGGTTTAAGCTGTTCTCATCCCTGGTTTCCCCAGAATCATGACCAGAGTTATAACCTGAACTATGAAGGGATAAATCGCTGCTGAACAGAGTTCCCGCCTGCGCATTTACCTCTCCCTTCCAGTCATTTATGGGGCCTTGTCCATTAAAATTCACATTGATTTCAGGATAACTGGGTAAATCGAGGGCCCGGGCAATCAATCCCCCTTCAGGTTCTGTCAGTTTCACATCAACGGATAGGGTTTCTGCTTTTGGATCGTATTCAACCCTGGCTGTCATGGAACCTTCATGAGCATCAAGCTGGATAATATCCAGCGAGCTCAGAATGACACCTTCAACCTCGCTTTTGAGATTCAGAGACAATTTTAAAAGCGCTTCACGCCCTAAAACAGATTCAGCAATATGAACCTCCGCCAACTGAACTTCAGTAAGACTGATATTTATGGGTAAGGGTAATAACGGGCCACTGCTCTGTTCTTCTTGCACAGAATCGGGAATGACAGGCTCACGTTTCAAATCAAGAGACGATACCAAAACCTTGTTAATCTTTAGATTGCCACCAACAAGCGCCAAAGGAGACCAGTCTAAAGTGATATTTTTGATTTCAAGCCAGGCTCCTGAGGGATCTCTTAACAGAAGACTGCTTAGAGAGAAGCTAGAGAAAAGATTGCCATGAATACTACCGACCTCAAGGGAAAGCCCCTCAGGATCATGAACCGCCTGCTCAATCTGTCTCGCAGCGGCCTCACGACCACTATCTGTTTGTAAATAGAGATAAAGCCCCGCTAGAAGAGCGATTACGCATAACAGGGGCACAAGAATAACGGCCGCGATAACTCTTATTCTTCCAGGCTTCATATCAAAAGGCCTGGCCGATGCTGATATAAAATTGGAAAGCGTCGTCGATTTCTTTGCGGCGGTTTAAAGGAACGGCAACATCAAGGCGGATAGGACCAATGGCCGTATAATAACGTAAGCCTAGGCCCGCGCCCCACTGAAAGTTTTCAGAAAAATTTGGCACCATACTGTCATAGACATTCCCGCCTTCAATGAAAGGAACCAAACCGATATCTTCGGTAACCCTTATTCTAGCCTCTGCACCAACTTCCATCACAGAACGGCCACCCACAGGATCGTCACTAGAATTAAGCGGACCTACGGTCTGGTGTTCATATCCACGGATAGAGCCACCACCACCAGCATAGAAGCGTTTAGTCGCAGGTATATCGCGTGCGCTATCACCCGCCATCATGCCGACCTTACCTCGAGCAGCTAAAACAAGTTTATTGCCCTCCAATACGGAATAATAGGTGGAGCCATTAATCTCTGCGCGGAGAAAATCTGGAGACGTCGCGCTCAAACCCAAATAGGGTGTAGCTATAGACCCAAAACGAATACCTTTGGTTGGATCAAGTAAATCGTTCGTCGAATCATATCTCGCACTCAAAGGTAAGCTGGCAAAAGTAAAATTTTCTGTATCGTCTTCATCTTGAATCTCAGAACGCTCGAACGAAAGACCTGCGCCCACGATCCAGTTTTCTCGCCACTTCCTTTCCAGCCCGGCAGTAGCACTAATGGATTGCTCTTCATAGGCTTCTGTATTTTCCCGCCTCAGATTAACATCACTATGAAAACTCTGATCAAGACGAAGATAGTTCGGCTTAACAATTCCAAGCTTAAATTGCTGGCGAATTTCGGCAACAGTAAGGTCAGCTCTTAGCTTTTCACCTTCGCCAAAAATATTTCTATTTTCCCAGAAAAATTGTGTTCCGGCCCCTTCACTTGTCGAAAAGCTAGCCCCTAACCCAATAGACTTGTGATCTCGTTCGACAAAACTGAGGATAATCGGCGTGACATCGGTTCCTACCTGTTTACTACCGCTATCTCCATTACCCTCTCGAGGCTTGAGATGCACAGCATCAAACAATCCAGTGTGCAGATATGTTCGACGTAGTTCGTTAATAATCTTGGCGTTGTAGAGCACCCCCGCTTTCCACCTCGCCAATTTCAATAAATAGCTGGCTTCAACCGTTTTCAAACCTTCAAACTGTAGGTTTCCCATTACCAAACGTGGGCCTTCGTCTATAATCAGGGTCGTTTCCATTTTTTGAGTGGCAAAATCAACAACAGTTTCCTGATCAGAAATTTTCGCATTGGGATACCCGTGATCTGCCAGAATAATCATCGCCTGGTTTTGCGCACCTACGATATCTTGTGAGCGAGCAATCATGCCAAAAGTTATCCCAAGATCCGATAATTTTAAGGCATCGGGGATCAAGCGGCCCGATAAAAAATGGACATCAAATTTACTAATATGAAACAATGGGCCGGGATCAATGCCAAAAGAAATCTCAATCGGACTTTTGTCCTCAACAACATCAAAGGTAATTTTGTTGTCGTAAAATCCTTCAGAACGCAGAACTTTGTTAAAATTGTCCTCATCTTCTCGAACACGCCGCTTCAGAGCAGCTAAACTTGGGGGCGGCTTATCCTTGAGTTGCTCAAGGCGAGAGGATTGTGACAAGAGCTCCATTAAGTCCGTGTCAGGTAAGCTCTTATCAGAAGTGCCAAAAATATTGACCTCGTATGTTAAGACAGCGTCTGGCTCAACATTAAGAATTTGCTCACTTTGCGCCTGGACAGGATCGAACAACACAAATCCTGCCGCGAGTGTCAACACAGACGCCAAGCATAAATCTTTAATAGAAAAATAGCGGACCTTTTTAGAACCTCGTAACAAGCCCAAGACCCATCCAAAGCGGGGCAATATTGATTTATTCCTTAACAAAATTATAAGCGTTCACGGTAGGACCTCTAATAGGCAAAGTCCAGCACAACAAATGTTCGTACGCCTTATTTACAGCGCCTTTTCCCATTAAACAATTCGTGCATATACCTACCAAGAATTCTATCTAAAATATTTTCTAAATAAGACCATGAAATAACACCACTAAAGCACGCATCAAGTTGTGATTAAAAATTAGACATCACTAAGTTGAAGATTAAAAATTAGGCATTATTGATTAAAAACGCACAATACACCATCACTTCAAAGTGCCATATACAACAACTAACTTATTGTTTTAATTGAATTGTATCAAATATCGAAAGTTGGCACGTTTCTTGGACTTATATATCCAGTCCCAGAACGCAAAAAATGGAAAAAACAATGTCCAGCTTTCTCAATCCCAGCAAAAAAATTGCTTCCTTAGGCGCGTCTTCAGTTGCTCTGATGTTATTCACTCTACCGGCACAGGCAGCAGTAACTGAAGAAACCGCTTTTGTCTTTAATACATTCTCATTCCTTGTAAACGGCGTTCTGGTTATGTGGATGGCCGCAGGTTTTGCAATGCTCGAGGCAGGCCTGGTTCGCAGTAAAAACACTGCTGCTATCTGCCTTAAGAATATTGCACTCTACTCTATCGCCAGTTTAATGTTCTATCTTGTCGGTTATAACCTGCTCTATACGGGCGTTTCAGAAGGTAGCCTCAGCGGCTTTATCGGGACTTTCTCCTTCCTTTACGACTCAAGCGAAGCAGAGGTTGCGCTCCTTTCCGCAGACGCAACAACAGAAGAGCTGATAACCGCCGTCACCTCTAACGGTTACTCCGTTATGTCAGATTGGTTTTTCCAGATGGTCTTTGTTGCCGCAACAGCCTCAATAGTCTCAGGTACACTGGCTGAACGTATTAAATTCTGGCCCTTTATGGCTTTCATTTGCATTCTTACTGCCATTATTTATCCCATTCAGGCATCCTGGAGCTGGGGCGGCGGCTGGTTATCTGAGTTAGGCTTCAGTGATTTTGCAGGATCTAGTATTGTACACTCAGTTGGTGGATGGGCAGCTCTCTGTGGCGCCATTGTCCTCGGCCCTCGCGAAGGAAAATACGCCGCAGATGGTCGCGTAAAACCGATCCCAGGATCAAATCTACCACTTGCCACTCTCGGCACTTTTATACTTTGGATGGGCTGGTTTGGCTTTAATGGCGGCTCTCAGCTTGCCCTTGGTTCAGCTGCTGATGCAGTCGCCATGGCGATCGTTTTCGTAAACACAAACATTGCCGCCTCTGCCGGTGTTGTTGTTGCCATGATATTTACCCAGTTTCTCTACAAAAAAATCGACCTAACAATGGCCTTAAACGGAGCCCTCGCCGGCCTGGTAGCCATTACAGCTGGACCAGATGTATCTCACGCTTATATGGCCGTAATCATTGGCGGTGTTGGCGGTGCCATCGTCGTCTTCGCAGTTCCTCTTCTTGACAGCTTGAAAATTGATGACGTTGTCGGTGCGATTCCGGTTCACCTTTGTGCTGGCATCTGGGGAACGCTAGCAGTTGGGATCTTTGGATCGGGAGAAATCGTCTCTCAGCTTACTGGTATCGTAGCCATTGGCCTCTTCACCGTTATCTGCAGCACCGTCGTTTGGGTTGCCCTTAAAGCAACCGTTGGCATTCGAATTTCCGAAGAAGAAGAATACAATGGCCTGGATGTAAGCGAACTTGGACTTGAGGCTTATCCTGAGTTTGGTCGCGGCTCCCAGAAGCTCGCGTAATTTCAGCTCAGCCTTCCAGCTGATGCCCAACTTATCTTCTAAGGAAGGTATTTTCTAGCAGTGGTTTTCCTTGTTGCGAAAAATCACTGGAGGCGTCCCACCAAGACACCTCTTTCTCCTTAGGCCCCGCAGACCGCTATCCGAGCTCTTTTCCTAGCGGGGTCTTAACTTACCGCCTGTTGCCCCCCGCAGCAGGCGGTTTTTTTATGTTCTTTTTCGATAATCATTTCTTTTCTCTAGCCACGCTCCTGCCTGAATTGGTATTTACTAACATTAATTGGGTTTCTGGATTAGATTCTGGTCGTACGCACCACGGCTGTTCTTTAAAAAAGACATCAGGGCTCTGCATGAGGGCGACTATGAGAGATAGAGGGTAATAACGACAGTGATCACTCATCATTTTGTTGATCGACAAAAACTCCAAGAGATTCATCCCTTTACGCGGCTGGCTGCCCTATTGGCTGATACCCTCCCCGGCAATTCTCCACTGACAGACGGCACCCCAATAAATTTATCCATTGGCGAACCTCAAAACCAGCCTCCCCATTTTGTGGCAGAAGCAATATCCCAAAACACCTTGGGCTGGTCCCGGTACCCCTTATCAAAGGGAAATCCGGATTATCTCAACGCCTGCATAGGGTGGATGGAAAGGCGTTATAGTCTCCCCAAAGGAATGCTTAATCCTTCCAAACATATAATCGGTGTTCCCGGTACACGTGAGGGCCTTTTCATGACTGCTCTCACTGTTCTTCCACCCCAAACACAAGGGGAAAAAGCCCCCGTCTTTTTAATCCCAAATCCCGGTTATCAAGTTTACACTGGAGCTGCGGCTGCGGCCGGCGCAGAAATCGTTACGGTTAGCGCCACACGTGAGAGCGGCTACCTTCCTGATTACACCCAAGCTCCTGAAGAAACCCTCAAACGCACAGCACTCTGTGTTCTCTGTAGCCCTTCAAACCCAGAAGGAGCGGTCGCAGATCCGCAAAAAATCCGCGACCTAA
Source organism: Halopseudomonas aestusnigri (assembly GCA_036960845.1). Lineage (GTDB taxonomy): Bacteria > Pseudomonadota > Alphaproteobacteria > Kiloniellales > Kiloniellaceae > Kiloniella. The sequence goes on from JBALWN010000001.1 coordinate 233,697, forward strand.
TAGACCTCGCAAGAAAATATGATTTTGTGGTCGCCTTCGATGAATGTTATGCGGAGATTTACACTGATACTCCTCCTCATTCCGCGATCGAAATCGCGGCTGACCTCGGGGGTGATCTCTCAAATATTCTCATTTTCCATTCTCTCTCCAAACGTTCTAGCGCGGCTGGCCTGCGCTGTGGTTTTATTGCTGGTGACGAAGAGTGGATATCAAAGATCAACACAACCTGTCAGGTGGGTGGCGCAGGCGTTCCTCATCCCGTCCAAGCTGCAGGGACCCTTTTGTGGCAAGACGAAGATCATGTGATTAAGAATCGAGTGCGTTACCAACAAAACTTCAAACTTGCTCAGGAAGTTTTAGGAAATACCATACCAGTTGAAATTCCTGCAGGAGGGTTTTGCCTCTGGCTTGATGTCGCTGATGGTGTTCAAGCCACGAGCAAACTTTGGCAAGAAGCTGGCATTCGTGTCATGCCTGGTGCCTACATGAGCCACAAAGACGAAACCGGTACAACTCCTGGAGATCGCTATATCCGCATAGCCCTGGTTTATGATGTAGATTACATGATCCTTGCCTTGGGAAAAATAAAAGACATCTTGGCTCCCTGGATACCCACTTTGAATGATGAGAGATCAAAAGGAGATATTGCCTGATGGCCCGCTCAGCAAAAACTGGAGGCGTACATTTACTTCCAGAAGGCACAGGCACATTCTTCCGACGCCGAACTATTGAATTTACCGGTGTTGGATTACTAGTTTTAGGTGTAGCTCTCGCTCTCGCTTTTTTCTCATTCAACCCTGCTGATCCAGGTTTCAACAGAGCCGCAGACAGCCCGGTGACAAACCTTCTTGGTGTTCCAGGCGCTGAAGTTTCAGGCCTAGCCCTCACATTTCTCGGCCTTTCTGTATACAGTATTCCAATTATGCTAGCTGCATGGTGCTGGCGTTGTTTAAAGGACCATTCTCTCTCAAAGCCATGGGCAAGAGCGCTTGCGCTTCCAATCGTTGTAATCGGTTTATCCCTTGTCTTTACGATACTGCCTGGTGCTGAAGGTTGGCTTGGCAAAGGCCACCCCTCAAGTCTAGGTGGCGCTGTAGGACAATTAATTTTAGAACAAATCCAAATCTACATCCCGCTTCCTAATTGGGTTATAGGACTGATCGCGCTCGCCCCGACAATTCCGGCTTTTCTCTTCGCTATTGCCCTTAATCGAGAAGAATGGAAAAAAATCGGTAAGGGGTTGATGTTTGGTATTACCTCCGCGCGTAAAATCGGCAAAATATTTAATACTGAGAACAGGTTCAAAGATACTGATATTGATAAAGAGCCCAATACAAACATCAGGACCAAACGCAAAAAGGCCATACGAAAACGCGCAACAAAAGACCGCATTGAGCCTGTTTTAGAAGACGAGCAAAACTTGAATTCCAGGGTCGAAACCACAATACAATCAACCAAACCAAGTAAACGTGCCAAGGCTGAAGAACAAGGTCGACTTAACCTTAGCAGTAATGACGGGGAATACGAACTCCCCCCCATATCCATCCTTAGCACCCCCCCTGCTGATGCCGGTAAAGACAATATGAGCAAAGATGCGTTAGAAAAAACCGCTCGCTTGCTTGAAACTGTTCTCGATGATTTTGGTGTAAAGGGTGAAATCGTCACCATTCGCCCAGGCCCCGTTGTCACACGCTACGAACTTGAGCCCGCCCCAGGCACCAAGACCAGTCGCGTAGTTGGTCTTGCCGATGATGTCGCCAGATCTATGTCAGCCATTTCAGTGCGCGTAGCTGTTGTTCCTGGCTCGACAACGATTGGTATCGAACTCCCAAACAGCAAAAGACAGACCGTTTACCTCAAAGAGCTTATGGGCTCTACAGACTACGACAAAGACAAAGGGAAACTTCCCATTATTTTAGGCAAAGATATTGGTGGATTACCCTCTATCGTCGATCTTGCACAAATGCCTCACCTTTTGATCGCGGGAACCACGGGTTCGGGTAAATCAGTTGCCGTCAACGCGATGATTTTGTCGTTGCTCTACAGGTTTACCCCGGATGAATGTAAATTCATCATGGTTGATCCCAAGATGTTGGAGCTTTCGGTATATGACGGCATCCCCCACCTGCTTGCTCCGGTCGTAACGGAGCCAAAAAAGGCTGTTGTCGCTCTGAACTGGACCGTGCGCGAGATGGAGGATCGTTACCGTGCCATGTCACGTCTCGGCGTTCGAAATATCGACGGCTATAATGCGCGTATGGAAGAGGCCCGAAAAAATGGCGAGGTTCTAACCCGGAAAGTTCAAACCGGATTTGACCCAGAAACAGGTCAGCCAATTAACGAAGAACAACCCTTTGATATGGCGGCCCTTCCTTACATCGTTGTTGTTGTCGATGAGATGGCTGACTTAATGCTGGTTGCCGGTAAAGATATTGAAGCGACAATCCAACGTCTCGCCCAGATGGCACGTGCTGCTGGTATCCACATCATGATGGCCACTCAACGCCCCTCTGTCGATGTCATTACCGGTACAATCAAAGCCAACTTCCCAACACGAATTAGCTTTAACGTGACCTCCAAGATAGACAGCCGTACCATTTTGGGTGAGCAAGGTGCAGAACAGCTACTCGGCCGCGGGGATATGTTACATATGGGACAGGGCGGGCGGATTACCCGTGTTCACGGCCCATTGGTCACCGACGAGGAAGTTGAAGAAGTGGTTAAGTGGCTTAAGCACCAAGCACAGCCCAGTTATGTCGAATCTGTCACCATAGAAGATGATGACAGTCCCGGTTTTGATGGAGCAGGATCATCAAGTAGTGGGGGCAATGGCAATAAAGCTGACGAGCTTTATGACAAAGCGGTCGCAGAAGTGATTAAAAGCCGTAAGGCCTCAACCAGTTATGTTCAACGTCGCCTTCAAATTGGCTATAATAGAGCTGCGACAATAATAGAGCGGATGGAAGACGAAGGCGTCATCTCATCAGCAAATCATGTTGGAAAAAGAGAAGTCCTCGTCCCGAACAGAGACGATTAAAGATAACAACTTATACAATCATTTGAGCCATTGGTTTTCGGCTCACCACCATAAAGTTATTTAACACAATGCGTGAAATATTTAAGGATAGAGCTTTGGTTGCGACACTTCGCAAATTAACTATCAGTCTTGGACTTACTCTCGGGTTCACTCTGGGATTAATGGGGCTAATAGCCTCTTCGTTTGTACTGCTGCCTTCATCAGAAGCACAGGCCGCATCCAATAGTGAAGAGAAAACTGCCTTTGCAGGACTTTCTCCTGATGAAGTCGCCATTGTCAGGCGTGTGGAAGGTTATCTTAACAATCTGAAATCCGTATCAGCCCGGTTTATTCAAGTATCCAGCAATGGGAGCCTCTCAGAAGGGGATCTCTTCATTCAACGCCCAGGTCGGATGAGATTTGAATACGACGAACCTGTTCCAATTGTCATGATCGCCAACGGTGTTACCCTGCTCTACTTTGATAAGAAGCTAAAACAATCGACTTATCTCCCTTTATGGAAAACGCCTCTATGGTTTTTGATCAGAGAAAAAGTTGAACTTCACAAAGACATTCATATCCTTAGAGCTCAAGCATCGAATTCTACCGTACAACTTGAACTTCGCGCAGAGGGTGAATCAGACGGTACTCAGATGACATTGCTTTTCAGTGACAATCCATTATCACTTAGAAAGTGGGAAGTCGTTGATGCCCAGGGCATAACAACTCAGGTTTCTCTCGTCGATCCAACTTATGACGGATTAATCAATGAAGATATCTTCAAAACAGATGACTTGGATCTGCATAAAAAGAACTTAAATGATTAGAGGCCTGCCCCTAGATTGATACAACTTTGTTGAATTAATCGATCAAAATTCTAGCTTCTTTTCCAGCCAAATGGCCTAACTAACAGGGACAAGAAACCTTTATCTCGAGTGCCTTCGACGCCAATACGCATGCCTAGTATTCGAGAATTTTTGCTTCTGGTCCGAAACATAGGATCCCACCAACTAAATATTGTCCCGTAGTTACTATCGGTATCTTCTTTGATCGCGTGGTGGTGAACCCAGTGAATTTCAGGCGTTATAAAAATATAACCTAATAAATTTTCAATATATTTTTTAAGCCTGATGTTGGAATGGTGAAACACAGTTGCAATCAGCACTATGGTCTCAAACACCACAACGGAGACAAAAGAAATATCAAGGATAATAATAACCCCAGCCCGAGCTGTCGCAGACAATAAAACCTCCCCAAAATGAAACCGTAAGGCCGACGTTGTATCCAACGTGTCATCAAGGTGATGAATTTCATGAAAACGCCAGAGAAATGGTACTTCGTGATTTAAACGATGCCACCAGTAAATCAGAAAATCCAACACCAAAATATCAATAATAAATCCCCACCACCCCGACATATACAAAGGTCTCCAGACCAACGAATGTTCAGTAGCCAAAATTGTAAGCTGAATAATGATTATCGGTGAGAGGATGACATTAAAAATCCAAAGACCAATATTTCTGCGAACTCGCTCAGGAAACACACGCGCAAGACCCGTTTGGACATTGATGACTTGATTATCTAAAGCCTCACCTTGAACTACGGCCGGCACGTAGCGTTCGGAGATAAAAAGAAGCGCGATCCAAGCAAAGACAACGACACCCTTATAAGCCAACAGCTGCTCGGTAACCTCTTCCATGTCATTGCCCATTTATAATTCACTGAAACACAAATATGGAACAAGCGCTCAATAAGGGAAAGGCTCACAACAAGCAGATCGCAATAATGTGAAAAAGAGCCGAAACCAAGAGGATCAGACCTTGCACCGCATGAAAGAACAGCTAACATCCAAACCAAGTATTCCGTTATCACAAATTTGCTGCAGTAATATAAACTATGACCATAAGATCCCTGCCTATCGTTGGTGTTTCAGCCTGCCTTTACAAAGGCGACACTCCTAAACCCTACCACTCGGTTGATGATAAGTATCTCCGCGCCGTCTCTGTTTCAGCAGGTGCAATGCCCCTTATTGTACCCGCCTTAGGCGACTTACTAGATATGCCCGAGCTCGTCGCATCTCTGGATGGCATCATGCTTACGGGAAGTAACAGTAATGTATTCCCTGAGCTGTATCAGTCAACACCAACACCAGATGCCGAACCCTATGATCAGATGCGGGATCAAACAACCTTTGCCCTTATTCACGAAGCTTTGCGCCAAGAGGTGCCATTACTCGCGATTTGCCGCGGCTTTCAAGAACTTAATGTTGCGATGGGCGGCTCTCTTCATTCCCAGATTAAAAACATTGAGGGGCGCATGGATCACAGCAGCCCTGATACCAGTGAAATGGATATTGATTATGGCCCCAGCCACACGATCCAACTTAACCCTGAAGGCGAACTGATTAATATCCTCAAATCGGACCAAGTTTCAGTAAACTCACTTCACTACCAGGCAATCGATCGGGTCGGAAGCGCACTTCAGATTGATGCACAAGCAGAAGATGGAACAGTTGAAGCGATCTCAATGCCAAAACAACCCTCTTTTGTACTAGGCGTCCAGTGGCACCCGGAATATAAATCACAAGACAACCCCGTTTCCCGACATATTTTTAAGGCATTTGGATCAGCTGTTAAAAACCGTGCAACCAAGCGAGCTTAATCAAAACTCTTTATTTAAGGTTCGAACGGTGTCTTTGATCCGGATTTACCACAGAGATTCTACTGGAATCCATAGTGTAAATCATTAAATCCTTAATTCCTCTGGAGTCCCTCTGGTACTCCTCTGAGTTAGGTAATCTATTGTTAATAAACACCTCAAATTTTAAGAATATTTTCCAACATAGCCCCAATACATAAGTAAATAATCCTAACACGCAATTTTTATCCACAGGCACATTGAATTCCTCTCTAGATGGCTTATCTTAGAATTACGTCGCCTCCTACCTCACTCCTGGCGACGTTTAAAGAAACTGGAATCCCCCCTCTAGTTTCTTGAAACTCTGCGAAGAAGCGGGAACACCTGGTTATCCCCCCAATCGGGTGTTCCTTTCTTTCTTTTATCTTTTATTCTGATGTAGTTAGTTGTATTCTAAGCCTCTAACTCAAGTTACTAGATTCATCTATAAATTCGCCATTCATTGCCTCTTCGAAACGTTTTGTAAACAATCATTACTCTTCCGAAACATTTTATAAATATTTATTTCGAATGCGGAATAAATTTGTTACGATTACGGAATAAATTCATGACCCTGCGCATCGCCACTTGGAACATCAACTCAGTACGCCAACGTTTAGGCCATCTAAAAGACTTTACCGAAAGTCATCATCCTGATGTACTATGTTTACAAGAAACCAAAGTACAGAATTCAGAATTCCCTGAAAATGATATTAAATCAATGGGATATGAAACAGTACTTTTCCATGGGCAAAAGAGCTACAACGGCGTTGCTATCCTGTGCAAGAAGCAAGTGAAGACCAGTAATCAGCTAATCTGGTGTGATAAAGATGATTGCAGACACTTATCTGTAACTCTAGACAATGGGATCCATGTGCATAACTTCTATGTTCCATCGGGTGGATCCATTCCTGACCCGGAACAAAATGATAAATTTGCTCATAAGCTTCAATTTCTGAAAGAGATGACCGAGTGGATATCAAATCCAGAAATAAAGAACGATAAAATAATCCTCGTTGGCGATCTAAACGTTGCCCCGCTGGAAAATGACGTGTGGAACCACAAAAAAATTCAAAAATCAGTCGGCCACACTCCTTTGGAATGCGATTTAATGGCAAAAATGAAGGAAGCAGGCGGCCTTACAGATGTTGGGCGTCACTTTATACCTGCTGATCAACCTCTATATTCTTGGTGGGGATACAGATATAAACCTGCCTTCGCCAAAAACTATGGTTGGAGACTGGATCATATTCTCGCAACGGACAGCTTGAAAACAGCTTTGCAACACTTTGAAGTCGTTAAAGACACACGGGGCTGGGAAAAGCCTTCCGACCACGTACCAAATATTGTCGATTTAAATCTCTGACCTTGAGACCGGTCCCTCAAACCTAAACCCTGATATTTAGCTCCAGAGATTTCCCCCTTGAAGTGTGCCCTGGGGATCTCTGGGCCTTTATATTTACGATTTTTCAGAAATTGCGTTACGAGCTTCCGTTAACTGGCTCGTCGTCTTGTCAATGCGATGGGCTAGAACACGCATGACCTCTACTCCCATTTCTGGGAAGTCCATAACCATATTAAAGAAAAGTTCTTTGGTTATTTTTAAAGTTGTCAGTTCAGATTTTGCTTTAATCGTTGCAGTACGAGGCACATCACAAAGTATCGCAATCTCTCCCACAAACTCATTTTTTCCAAAATTTGCAACGACTAACGGGCCATCATCAGTATCAACAATAACGTCAGCATCTCCATCGATAAAGATGTAGGCAGCGTCACCAGCGTCTCCTTGATGGAATAGCTCTTGCCCTGCTTTAAATATCAGACGTTCACTAGCAAAAGCCATTAACTTTAGACGTGAAGGCTCAATATTGGTAAACAAAGGTATGTTCTTTAAGGCTTCAACTTCTTGCTCAATCGACATTTATTTACTTCCCTTTATTCCGCTGCGATTAGGCTTTTAAGAACTTTGCCTTCGACATTTAACTCGTTGTAAGTCCCGCTCTCTACGATCCGGCCATTTTGCATAACAATTATATATTGAAAATGTCGCGAAAGTTCAGCGCGTTGTAGCGTCCACACAATCCCCTGTTCGCCTTGTGCCTCCATTATGGAAGGAACCAGCTTGTTCTGGCTTTGAGAATCCATCACAGCCGCCGCCTCATTCAGGATAAGTAAATCAGGTTTCTTGATCAGAGCGCGTCCTAAGGCTAATTTTTGCCTTTGCACTGCACTTAGCCGATTTCCACCAACTCCAACATTATAGCTCAAACCAACCTCAATTACATCGGATCGAAGGCCAAGATCATCCAAAAGTTCGGTCATCACATGTCCGATTGTCTCTCCAGCTTCGGCCCGCCCATAAGCCAGGCGACCAAAAAGGATGTTATCTTGAATACTAGCAGCAGAGTTAAAGCGCTCTGGATCATAAAATTCAACGGCTTCAGGGTCTCTCTCTTCAAGTTTTTCTGCCAGTAACTTGCGTGCCGTGAGAATTTTAACCTCTACTTCTTCTGTAACCAGCCCGAGACGATGTCGGGCTTCGACATAATCAAAAGGCAAATGCATCAAAGCCTCTCGATCTGATATTGAAATATCAGAGAAACTACTTTTATCAGCCCGCTTCACAATCATATCAAATTCAGGAAGATCATCTGCCGAGATAAAGCTAAATTGCTCAAAGAAAGGGTGAGTCGGAGGTAACCCAGTAAAGAGTTCAACCATGGTCCGGGCAATAGAAAGGCCCATATTATAAATGGAATCACGAAGCTCCGCTTCGGCAACAGCTTCTCGGAGGATCGGCATAGCTAACAGATTGTCACCAGCATAATCACTATTTCGAGGCGTTCCAAAAAGAAGGTTTTCTCGCAAGGTTGCGTTTTTATTATAGCTCTCGGGATCAAACGCGTTCACGAGATCTTCAGCACCAATAGATTTCAAATGTTCCTTGAGCGCTTCACGCGCGCCCAGAATGGACTCTGCGATATCAGGGCGGCTTTCAATATCAACAATACCGCTTAAGCCAAACCGATAGACATCTTCTTCCAAATCAACGTTTCTAAGTACATCAGTTACGCGCGGTACTAGCTGCACAGGATCGTCAATTCCAGCACTTTTGTAATCAACCCATTCTCCCATTGGGTTAAGAATTGTATTTCCTGTGCGGGCGGCTTCTTGCCTGTCACGTAAGGCTTCATCTTTCGTAGCTGTGTCATGGGGCGAATCATTAACCATCCAATTCCGTAAGCCATAAAAAAGATTATCCATCACGGACAATGGAAATAAATAAGCATCTTGGCCAACGTAGGATAGACGGCGCCCGGTAATTGCAGAAGGTAACTGCTCTAAAGATTTATTACTGATCTTTACCGATCCACTGGTGGATTTCACCAAATTGGCTAACAATAGCCCCAAATATTCCTTACCGCTGCTCGCATTACCAACCACCGCTACCCTTTGATTTACACCAAAGGAAAAACTAACCCCATCTAGGAGTTTATTTTCACTCTCATCTATAAGAGTAAGGCTACTCGCAACGACATCACCCTTTAAGACTTCGTTATTGCCTTCTTCTAGAACTTGTTTATCAGGATCAATCATCCCCATAGGCTGGAATTGTTCGACCACTTGTTCATACTTGATTTGGACATCGTTTCGCTGTTGATCCCAGTTGATCAAGTCTTTAACTGGTGGCGGCAGATCTTTATAAGCGGCAAGAACAGCAACCAAAGTCCCTATTTCAAATTGCCCTGTAATAACAAGGTAACCACCCCCTAAGTAAAAGATAAAAGGCGTTATTTGGGCCAAAAGATTGTTTAAAAATTTTACGAAAAACTTTCTTTGATAAATTTCATAGCGAATTTTAAAAATCTTACCCAAGCGGTGTGAAATCTCAGCACGTTCATAATTACTGGTATCGTGCGCTTGAATTTCAACAGCCCCCCCGACAAGCTCACTTACGCGTCCGGCCAGGGCTCGTGCAGTTACTTGGCGTTGCCGCCCCAACGTTAGTATTCTTTTACGAAGTCTAGGTATAACGAAGGCCTGCACCAATACGATGCTCATGGCGACAAGGCCTAACCAGAAACTCTGTACCATGATAAAGATCATCGCTGTCAGAGCCTGACCACCCAGGAAAAAAGGCGTTACAATCGAATCACCAATAAACCCACCAAGAGGTTCAACCTCATCCTTTATCATCGTGGCTATTTCGGCCTGTTTTATCCGACGACTATGCAGAACAGGAAAACGAAGAATACGATCAGCCAACTCATACCGAAGTCGACGCAACATTCTCTCGCCAAGCCGACCTTTTAAGGTATTGATTACAAATTTAAAAACACCATTAACAAGCACCAAACTCAGAAAAGAAAGGCACAAAGCAAGTAAAAGCACTAATTGGGAAAGATCGAAGCCCTCAAAAAGAATGACCGTTCTTCCAAAAATTTCTTCTCCAAAAGGTAATTCAAAACGCATAAAAGGCAGCGTCGAATTAAATCCGGCAAAATTTTCTGAATTTACAGCTTTGTTGATAATACTTTTAGGTAAATCAAGGGAAAGAAAATAGAACGGCATGGATGCCAGAACCAGAAAGAGTATTCTTACCTGATCTTTTTTACTGTGCTTCCAAATATACTTAAATAATTGCGGTTCCATTACGACTTTAATTCCCCCACAGTAATTCCCCTACTGTCGCCTGTATTTGTAAGGCAGATAAGTTCAGACAAGAACAGTATCAAGACTATTGTGCCGCACAAAGAAGAAATAACAATCTGATTTAATTTGCCTAGCCTAATTAAAGGCATCAAATAGGTAAACTTGAATCAGTAAACTCTTTGTCATTTCTTGTGTGGTGTCTAAATTAAAAAGTTGTGCTAATTTGCGAGGTAACGATAGGTAAATTTGATCAATCGTTTTTCAGCTTAAACATGAGAAATTTCCCTTCAGATTAGTTTAGAGGGGTATTTTTCCAAAAAACAACATTGAAATTAAACCAACTGCACATTCTTTCTTGGGTCCACAGAATGAAATGTGGCATAGTCACCTCGATTATCGAGGGGGAGTAGACCAATCACACAAGATTGCGATCATATAGCTGACAGCCTAGAGCACAAAGGAATGCGCGTTCTGATCTATAGCCACGACAGCTTTGGCCTGGGTCATTTAAGGCGGTGTCGCGAAATCGCGCATACCCTAGTTCAAGAATATAAACACTTATCCGTGTTAATTCTATCAGGATCTCCAATCATAGGTTCTTTTGGATTTAAAGCCCGGGTAGATTTTGTCCGGATACCTGGTGTTATTAAATTGAGAGACGGAGATTACACCTCCCTTAATTTGCATATAGATATTGAACAAACCCTGGCCATACGATCCTCTATAATCATGCATACTGCCGAATTCTATGATCCTGATCTATTTATTGTGGATAAAGAACCTCTCGGCCTTAGAGGCGAAGTGGAAGATACTCTCCGTCTAATGAAAAGCCGAGGCACTCAATGTGTATTGGGCTTACGTGATGTCATGGATGATCCTGATCTCTTATCAACTGAGTGGGAACGTAAAAATACCGTCCCCGCTTTGTCTGAATATTACGACGATATCTGGGTATATGGCTTACCTCAAATCTGTGATCCTCTAGAAGGTATTGTTCTTCCACCTTCTGTTAGAAGAAAGATGACCTATACCGGCTACTTGAAAAGAACCGGTGCTCACGACGCCCCTATGCCTGTGCTTGAGAAAATAGATGAGAATACACCTTATCTTCTCGTTACAGTTGGTGGTGGGGGAGATGGCGAAGAGATCATCGACTGGGTTTTATCAGCTTACGAAAACGATCCTGATTTACCCTACCCAGCTTTGTTTGCACTTGGCCCGTTTATGAACAGCGAGTTACAACACGACTTCCAGGTTCGAGCCAGCAAACTAGATAATGTCGAAGCAATTACGTTTAACGCTCAATTTGAAAGCCTTGTTGATCGTGCAATCGGTATTGTCGGTATGGGGGGATATAATACTTTTTGCGAAATCCTCTCTTATGACAAAAGAGCCCTTATTATCCCAAGAACCGTTCCGCGGATGGAACAATATATTCGTGCCAGCCGCGCTCAGGAACTCGGCCTTGTGAAAATGTTAGTGAATACAGGCGAGAGAGACCCTCTCACCATGGCAACAGCTTTACGCAATCTTCCCCAACAGAGCTTGCCGTCGAACGTTGTCGTTCCAGGATTACTTGATGGACAAGATAATGTTATCAAGCTCGCAAATAAATGCTTCACAGCAAAAGAGGCAATAATCTCTTCACTTGAACATTCAGAACCCGACTTAAGTAAAAAAACAGCTTCTGACAGCTAAATCAGCTCGAAACACCGAAAATAATTACATAATTTCAGACGGTTGTTTCAAAATTTACGTCGCAACCTGCTGCAACAACGGAAATAATATCAGACGGTATGAGCAAAAAAGTCACCGTTATTCTAAAAGGCTATCCACGCCTATCAGAAACGTTCATTGCCCAGGAACTTCTGGCTCTGGAAAAACGTGGTCTTGAGTTATCACTCGTTTCTTTAAGGCATCCCACCGATACCTCAACGCATCCAATTCATAAGGAAATAAAAGCGCCAGTTCGGTATCTACCTGAATATATTTACCAAGAACCTATACGGATTCTTAAAAGTTGGTGGAAAGTCAGAAAACTCTCAGGGTACAAAAAATCCCGATCTACTTTTTTCAAAGACTTAAAAAGAGATAAAACACCCAATCGCATTCGGAGGTTCGCGCAAGCTTGTGTTCTTGCCGCCGAGCTCCCGGACGAAGTCGACTGGCTTTACGCACATTTTTTACACACCCCTTCATCCGTAACACGCTATGCTGCTTTTATGCGTAACTTGCCCTGGTGCGGATCGGCACATGCCAAGGATATTTGGACAACGCCCGAATGGGAGTTGCGGGAAAAACTAGCTGATATCAAGTGGCTCGCCACCTGTACTAAAGTAAACGTAAACTACTTAAACAGCCTATCTCCTGATAACAACCGTGTAGACCTCGTTTATCATGGGCTTGATTTTGATAGATTTAATGACATTGGGAACGATCAAATTCTCCGCGATGGGAGTTCTAAAGATCAACGCGTGACGCTCATTTCTGTTGGTAGAGCTGTACCCAAAAAGGGGTATGATGATCTTCTCGAAGCCCTCGCCTTACTTCCAAAAGGTTTGAACTGGCATTTTGTTCACATTGGCGGAGGCACTTTAAGCAAAAGCCTCAAAAAACAATCCGAAGTTTTGGGGTTAACTAATAAGATCACTTGGATGGGCGCTCAACCGCAAGAAGTTGTACTCGAACAATACAGGAAAGCTGACCTTTTTGTCTTGGCCAGCCGTATCACCGAAGACGGTGATCGCGATGGCATGCCCAATGTCCTTATGGAAGCACAAAGCCAAGCCCTTGCCTGTTTATCTACCAGTATTTCAGCCATTCCAGAGCTGATTCTAGATGGCGAAACGGGAGTACTGGTGCCACCGCAAAGCCCGACGGAACTCAGCATCGCTATCGAGCGCTTAATTTCCGATCCCAAATTACGAAACAAATTGGGGAAGGCCGGTGCCAAGCGGGTTAGAAACGACTTTTCTATGAAACGGGGAATTGACCAACTCATAACCCGTTTCATGGCCAGCTGAGTAAGTTATCGGGATGCGTATTTCTTTTTATGCACCGTTAAAGTCTCCCCAGCACCCAACTCCCTCTGGTGATCGCCATGTCGCCAGACTATTAATTCAAGCTCTTGAATCTCATGGCCATGAAGTTGACCTCGCCTCCCAACTTCGGAGCAGAGATGCACAGGGAGATCCCGAGCGACAACAAAGACTTAAAAATATCGGAGCGAAAATCGCTCAACGCATTGTTCGTAGAATAAAACTACTCCCCAAAAACCAATGGCCCGACATTTGGTTGACCTATCATCTTTATTATAAAGCCCCTGACTGGATTGGCCCTATTGTATGTCGAGAACTCGATATTCCCTATGTTGCCATAGAAGTCTCGGTTGCAAATAAACGTGCGGGAGGCCCCTGGGATCTTAGCCATAGAGCCGTCGTTGATGCTCTAAACCATGCTGAGTGTGTAATCAGTATAAACCCACATGATTCGCTTTGCCTTCCCCCCAATCTACGCAATCGGTCACTCCCCCCTTTTATCATTGCTGATCAAATTATTTCGGCGCGCGAGAACTGGTCTCAACATCGGCGAGAGCTTGCAAAGAACTACAATCTTGATCCAAACAAACAATGGCTTCTCTGCATCGCGATGATGCGCGAAGGAGATAAGCTTGCTTCTTATCGTGTTCTTGCCAACGCTCTAAGAGGGCTGCCTGATTTACAATGGCAGCTGCTTATTGTCGGGGATGGTAAGGCCAGAACAGACGTCGAGACCGCTTTTAAATGGGCACCTACAAGCAAAGTGGTTTTTGCGGGTCAGTGTTCGTCCCAAGAGCTCGCACACATCATACCAGCGTGTGACATCTATACATGGCCTGCCATAAACGAAGCCTATGGCCTAGCTTTCCTCGAGGCCCAAGCGGGAGGATTACCCGTTATTGCAGGAAACACTGGAGGAGTTCCAGCTGTCGTAACCGATGGAGAAACAGGTATTTTAACATCTCCGGGCGATTCTATCGCCTTTGCTGCTGCTTTGAGAACCCTTCTTTCTGCGCCAGTGAGAAGAAGAGCTATGGGGCAAGCAGCCGCTGAAAAAGTAAAGGCGGTTCATAGCCTAGAAAATGCGGGACGTAGACTTGATGAAATTCTCGCAGCATCAAGAAAAGACTATATAAAACCAGGGCTACCATTGTTAGATTACGGTAAAAACAACAGCACATCATAGGACAAAATGAGTCAAACAAAGCACATAGATGTACTGTTTTACGTACAACATTTACTCGGTATTGGTCACCAAAGACGCGCGGCAACCTTAACCCGTGCGATGGAGCGTGCTGGCCTAAAGGTAGCCTTTGTTTCGGGGGGTATGGAAGTGCCTGGATTGGACACAGGTACGGCAGCTTTTTATCAACTCGATCCCGTCAGGGCTGATGGAATCTTATTCAAAGATCTGCTTGACCAAAATGATTGCCCTATTGATAAAGTTTTCAAACAAAAACGATCCGAGCAGCTTCTAAGAATATTCCAAGAAACCAAGCCACGCTTGATTCTACTCGAAATGTTTCCCTTTGGTCGGCGCCAGATGCGATTTGAACTCGTTCCCCTTCTTGAAGCGGCAAAAAACTGCACGAAACCGCCAAAGATAGTTTCTTCGGTTCGCGATATATTGGTTAAAGCCCCAAAACAAGAACGCATCGATGAAATGCTAAATTGGGTGGAAAAGCATTTTGACAATGTCCTTATCCATGGTGATCCTAACTTGATTCCCTTTGATAAAACCTTCCATCCTGCGCGAGAGATATCTCAAAAAATTCTCTATAGCGGCTATGTGGTTGATGAAAAAGTTGATGAGGCACCCCATCCCAAAGACGGGAAGGATGAAGTCCTTATTTCTACTGGTGGGGGCGCCGTCAGCGAACGCTTAGTTAACGCTGCTATTTCTGCCAGGCAGAAAAGCTCTTTAAAGGGCAAAGTCTGGCGCATACTTATTGGCCACAGCTTACCTGAAAAAAGCTTTACCAAATACGCTAACCTTGCTGAAGATCGGTTGATAATCCAGCGTTCAAGGCCTGACTTTACTTCACTGCTTCCCAACTGCGCACTTTCAATAAGTCAGGGAGGTTATAACACTGTTATGGAGGTTCTTCGTGCAGGCTGCCCACGGGTACTAGTTCCCTATTCCGGCGGGCTAGAGACCGAGCAGACTCTCAGAGCCAAATTATTGGCAGGCAGTAATGCTCTGACTTACGTAGACGAAGAAAATCTCACGGGGCAGATACTCTCTGATGCAATAGAGCAAACCCTCAATACTCAGCAGCGCCCTCCTTCGAGCCTGGACACCAATGGAGCAGAAAAGACAGCAAATATTCTTACATCAATACTGTCTAACCAAAGCCTAGCAGAGTTCAAATCTTCATGAGCGAGATCTTAATCCTTCGCCATGGCCCTACGGCGTGGAATACAGAAAAGCGCATGCAGGGCCGTTCAGATATCTCCCTGTCACCTGAGGGCGAGAGTCTGGTCGGGCAATGGTCTCTACCTGAAGAGTGGTATAGGATCCCATGGTACGTCAGCCCTCTAAAAAGAGCTCAGCAAACTGCTAAAATCTTGGGCAAAGAGACCATTACTATTGAGCCGCTGCTTACGGAAATGTCCTGGGGAGACTGGGAGGGAAAACGCCTTCCCGAACTACGCAAGACTCTGGGATCTACATTACAAGGTATGGAGGATCAGGGCTTGGATCTTTTACCGCCAGGAGGCGAGAGTCCAAGACAAGTACAACGCCGCTTGGAGCCTTTCTTGAGCAGGCTAGGCAAACAGGATAAATCGACAGTTTGTGTGGCTCATAAGGGCATCATACGGGCCCTTTATGCCAAAGCATCTGAGTGGAATATGCTTGGTAAACCACCACAGAAACTAAAAGATAATTGTGCGCATTTGTTTAAAGTCCTTAGATCAGGGCGTATAGAAATCTCTGTGATGAACCTATCTCTTTTGAATGAAATCCATAATTTCCCCTTACCGAATTATCAACGTGAATCAAACCTCGATGAAAAACCTAAAAAAATTCAGGGAAAAACCCCAGGAAAAAATAATGAGTGTTGATGTTTTTGTTTATGTTCAACACCTACTGGGGATAGGTCACCTAACAAGAGCCTCATTACTTGCCAAGGCTATGGATAAAAACGGCCTGAAGGTCATTTTTGTTACGGGTGGACGCCCTATTCCTGATTTGGATATGGGAAAAATAGAGGTTCTACAACTTCCCCCTCTTCATGCCGCTGATGACAGCTTTAAGGTCTTGATAGATATTGATGGTCGGATTGTCGATGATGCATGGAAAGATAAACGGAAAGAGACTTTGCTACAGGCTTTTAACACGGTAAATCCTAAAGTTCTTCTTCTCGAGATGTTTCCTTTTGGAAGACGTCAAATGCGTTTTGAACTCGACCCTCTTGTAAATCTCGCCAAGGAGAAAGGGGTTCCTATAGTCACATCCGTAAGAGATATTCTAACGACACACAAAACCCCGGGGAAAGGGGAATGGATCGTAGATCGTGTCCTTGAGGATATTGATCAGGTTTTAGTCCACGGCGATTCATCCTTTATTCCCCTGGAGGATAGTTTTCCGTTGGCGAAAAAAATCGCTCATAAAATTACCTATACTGGATACGTTGTCGATTTACCTACTCCAGGCTTGGTGGACACTCTCCCAGACGAACAGGCAGATAATCCTCGTCATGGTGTCCTCGTTTCAGCGGGTGGAGGAGCGGTTGCCCGTCCACTTGCAGAAGCGGTACTTAAGGCCAAAGAAATCAGTAAATTGAAGGGTGTTCCCTGGCGTTTATTACTCGGCAATAATCTGCCGGACCACGATTTTAATGAGATTGCAGATAGAGCACCTCAAGGTCTCATCGTTGAACGTAACAGGCCTGATTTTCAAAAATTGCTAAAAAAGTCTCAACTTTCAATCAGCCAAGCAGGCTATAACACTATACTCGAGATATTAACCACTTCGACCCCAGCAATTGTCGTTCCATTTTCAGCAGACACTCAAAGCGAGCAAACGGCCCGAGCTGAAAAGCTGGAAAGCTATGGGGCAATAAGAGTTATATCGGAAAAGGATCTATCGCCCGTTAAACTCGCGCAATCGATTGATGCTTCACTAGACCACCACTTCAACAAAATTAACATTGAATTGAACGGTGCTGAGAACTCTGCCGCAATTATACAAAAAATAATCCAGAAGAATAAAACTCATGAATAATATTACACCTCATACACTCCGATACCCTCTGTTTGATATCTACTGGGATTACGCCAAGACGGCCTTTGGTTTGTCCATTGGAACTGGGGGATTAATTTATGGTGGAAATAACTTAATATCCCTGCTTTTTTTTGGCGCCATATTGGTGATCTTTTTTTTCTTTGGATTCCAAAGCTATCAACGCCATAAGTCTTCGGTCGTCGTTGATACTAACGGCCTGGAATTTACTGCTAGGACACAAAAATCCATTTCTTGGAAATCAATTACAAACATAGAGTTACGGTACTTTGGACGCCCTATAAAAGACAAACGAAGTGACCAGAAACCTAAAGGTGTTTTGCACTTAACTCTTAAAAATGATGATGAAAAAATTACCATTGATTCAAGTTTATATGGGTTTCGTTATCTCGTGTGGTGTGCAACCAAAGCTGCGAAAGAATACAAAGCCCCGCTTGACCCAGGCACCGTAGGGAATATGCTAGATATTGGGCTGGATCCAGATGGTGACAGTGAAATGCCTGACCCACACACAGCGGGACTATAACCCGTGAAAGATAAAAAGAGGTCAGGTCAACAGGGTTTAAACAGTGGGGCTAGGGTTAATTCGTGAACGATCTACTTCAGGTCAATGACTTACGTGTGGCCTTCAGACTCCCCGAGGGGGAATTGAATGCCGTAAAGGGCGTTACATTTCGCATCCCAAAGGGGAAAACCGTCTCTCTTGTTGGAGAGTCAGGATCAGGGAAGTCCGTCGTTAGCCAGGCAATTATGGGAATTCTCCCCAAAGTTGCCCGAATAGCTGGTGGACAAATCCTGTTTGCAGATCCCAAAACTCCTGATCAAATCGTCGACATCGCTCAAATTCATCCCGACAGCAGGCAAATGCGTAATATTCGGGGTGGTCGCATTTCCATGGTCTTCCAAGAACCGATGACGTCGCTTTCTCCGGTTCATACCATCGGTAACCAAATTTGTGAGGCACTTGAGCTCCACCGTTCCATGAGTTCATCGCAATCCCTTGAGATGACTACTGATATGTTGCGCATGGTTGGATTCCCTGACCCCGTCAGGGCCATGCAGACTTACCCCTTTGAACTGTCAGGTGGCTTGAGACAACGCGCTGTCATCGCTATGGCCCTCGTCTGTCACCCCGCCCTTCTTGTTGCGGATGAGCCCACTACTGCTTTAGATGTCACAATCCAAGCACAAATTCTCAAGCTCATAAAGGATTTGCAAATTGAGCTGGACATGTCTGTCCTCATGATCACGCACGATTTAGGTGTTGTGACCAATATGGCAGATGAAGTGGTTGTCATGTACCATGGAGAGATAATGGAAAGTGGCACCGTCGAAGACATTTTCCGGCATGCCAGCCATCCTTATCTCAAGGCACTGTTAAATGCTGTCCCGCGGTTTGATATGAAGCCAGGCGAACGCTTAAAGCCGATCAGAGAAATCAAACAAGACGAAAACAACCCGATATTGAAGGCGAAACGTCAACGTAGAACGATTACCGACGAAGATCCTCCTCTCTTGGAAGTTAAAAACATCAACAAATCCTTTTCCATCAGAAAAGGAGGCTTATTTTCAAAAAACACCGAAGAAAAGGTCATCGCTGTTGATGACATCAGCTTTTACGTCAAACGCGGTGAGTGTCTTGGTCTTGTCGGTGAGAGTGGATGTGGGAAAACCACCCTTTCCAAAATTATAATGCGAGCTCTTTCCCCTGATAGTGGCTCCATTATCTTTAGAGATCAGGAAAATAACCCAATTGATGTTCTCGGCCTTGAAAAATCAGAGCTTTTTGATTTTCGAGAGCGGGTTCAATTCATGTTTCAGGACCCCTATAGCTCCCTTAATCCGCGCATGACAGTCCAGGAACTCATCGGAGAACCCCTCCTCATTCACGGCATGAAAAATGCGGTTGAAAGACGGAATATGGTTGAGCGCCTGATGGATGTTGTCGGTCTTGCGCCCATGCACATCAACCGTTATCCGCACTCATTTTCAGGTGGCCAGCGTCAGCGGATAGGCATCGCGCGCGCGTTGGCCCTTCAGCCTGATCTCCTGATTTGTGATGAGCCTGTTTCTGCTCTGGATGTTTCTATTCAGGCTCAAGTTCTCAACCTTCTAAAAGACTTAAAAGAAGCTTTAGGCCTGACCTATATCTTTATCAGTCATAACCTAGCTGTGATCGATTATGTCGCAGATCGTATCATGGTCATGTGTCGTGGCCGTCTGGTTGAAACCGCTCCAAAAGAACTTTTGTTCAAGAACCCTGTACACCCCTATACTCAGGCATTGGTTTCTGCCGTGCCGGACCCAGACATAGACCGACCTTTGGATTTGCATCACCTTATATCCAGTAAGGCGTCCGATCCTGCACAATGGCCCGCGCCTTATACAGTCAACGAAACAACTGAAATGCAAATGTTCGATCTTGGTGGAGGTCACTTTGTCAGAGTTGGCAAGGGATCAGATGCCTTACTGATGTCTCATCTCGAAACAGAGGAGGCATCATAATGCTTGGCTATATTGTAAATCGTATTCTCGCAATGATACCGACGCTTTTGATTATTTCGGCGATCATTTTTATTCTTATTCAGTTGCCGCCGGGTGATTTTCTCGAAACCCAGATCGCAGAGATGCAGTCCCAAGGGGAGAATGTTGATCAGGAAAAAATTGATTATCTTCGATCAGAGTACGGGCTCGATAAGCCCATGTATGTTCAATATTATAATTGGGTTTCTGGACTTATAACAGGAGATCTTGGTTATTCTTTTGAGCATGAGTTACCTGTATCTGAGGTCATTGGCGATCGCATTACCCTTACGATCATTTTAGCTCTAGCCGCCACTATATTTACCTACGCATTATCTTTTCCGATTGGTATTTATACGGCCGTAAACCAATACTCTGTAGGTGATTATGTCTTTAGTTTTGTTGGATTTATCGGACTAGCAACCCCAAATTTCCTACTTGCCCTGATACTATTATATTTTGCGAACGTGTGGTTTGGAACCTCAATCGGAGGGTTGATGGACGAACAATTTATCGGTCAGCCTTGGAGTGTCGATAAATTTCTATCTGTCTTGGAACACCTCTGGGTACCCGTTGTTGTTATTGGCACGTCTGGTACTGCTGGTATGATACGGCGACTCAGAGCTAACCTTCTGGATGAACTCTCAAAACAATACGTCATGACCGCCAAAGCCAAAGGACTATCGCCCCTTAAAGTTCTTGTTAAATACCCACTACGCCTAGCCATTAACCCATTTATTGCTGATATAGGCTCGATCTTACCTGACCTCTTGTCCGGGTCCGTTCTGGTAGCGGTTGTTATGGGCCTTGAAACAACCGGCCCTATGTTAGTCAACTCTCTCCTCAGTCAAGACATGTATTTGGCTGGTTCATTTTTAATAATTGAGGCTTCTCTAGTGGTTATCGGTGTCTTTGTTTCAGACCTAATTCTCGTTTCGATCGACCCAAGAATTCGTCTTGGAGAGGGAGCGATTAAATGAGCAAGCTACCTTTGGAACATTATGTCAATCCAGCACCGTTTGATCCCCAATCAGTAACCAAACTGACCCCACAGCAAGAACGTTATTATACCGCATCGCAATGGCAAATAATGTGGTGGAAGTTCAAAAAACATAAACTAGCGGTCTATTCCGGTATCATACTTTTCTGTATGTATCTCGTTGCTTTACTTGCTGAAATTGTAGCGCCATATAACTTGCACAACCGCGAGATCGACTTTATTTATGCGCCTCCGCAAGTGGTACACTTTTTCCATGAAGATGAGTTTATCGGACCTTTTGTTTACGGTTTTGATTACAACCTCAACATGGAGAATCTCAAACGTGAGTACACGCCGAACACAAACAAGATCGATAAAATGCGATTTTTCTGTCGCAGTGATCAAGATTATAACTTTTGGGGCCTAATCAGTGGCGATTTTCACATTGTATGCCCTCCAAAGAACGGTACTTTCTTTGTCTGGGGTACCGACCGCTTAGGCCGAGACATCTTTAGCCGAATCATTTATGGATCAAGAATATCCCTTACTATTGGATTAATTGGTGTCTTCATCAGCTTTGTTCTAGGTACATTCTTAGGAGGACTGGCCGGGTATTTTGGCGGTTTGGTTGATAGTTTTGTCCTCAGAGCGATTGAAATACTAAAATCATTTCCAAGTTTACCCCTATTTATGACTCTCTCGGCTCTTTTACCCGTCACCTGGAGCCCACTCGGGGTTTTCTTTGGTATATCTATTATTTTGGGTCTTCTCGATTGGCCAGGGCTGGCCCGAGCCGTGAGGTCAAAATTACTTAGTCTACGTGAAGAAGACTTTACAACAGCCGCCCAACTGATGGGTGCTTCCCACGCACGCGTCATTGGTCGACACCTGCTCCCATCCTTTAGCAGTCACCTCATCGCTTCTGCAACGCTTGCTGTCCCCATGATGATTCTAGGTGAGACCAGTTTATCATTCCTAGGTCTTGGCCTACGGGCACCAATAACGTCGTGGGGAGTACTCTTAAATGAAGCACAGAATATCAGCGCTGTTGTTCTCTATCCTTGGCTTCTACTACCAGTGCAGCCAGTGATATTGGTCGTGCTTTGCTATAATTTCCTTGGGGACGGCCTTCGCGACGCCGCAGACCCGTATAAATAAGTTTATAAAGCGGGGTCAGATAATCTGATCCCGCTTTAATTTATTCTGCAATAACCACAAGATCTATGGCTTTGGAAATACCCAGTATTTGACTGTTTTCAAGTAATTTTTTCTGGTTTTGTGGCTCATATCCCTGCTCAAGCGCTCGTTTAAAAGCAGTGTCATCAGCAAGGGCACGGGCGCCGACATCCTTATTGTGCTTCTCGAGCTTAGCTGAAAGATTAACCGCGTCTCCAATAACTGTGTATTCCAATCTGGTATCATCACCAACGGCACCAAAGAGTACAGACCCCACAGCAATAGACCCATTTACCAGCGGTACTTCCTTCCCTTCATTACGGTGCCAGTTTTTGGTAGCATCCATAAGTTCATCCATAGCTCTCAAGGCATCAGCCGCATAGGTTTGTGAGGGAACAGAAGCACCAAAAGTTGCCATAATGCCATCGCCCATAAACTTGTCGATAGACCCGCCATGCTTTTGAATTATTGGAACACAAAGTTGTTGGTATTCAGCCAGCGTCCCCATAACCACTTCAGCAGTCTCTCGGGACGCCATTTTGGTAAAGCCTCGCATATCCAAGTTCATAATCGCAGCTTCACGACGCTCGGCTATCCCGGCCATAATTTTATCTTCTGAATGTGCTATTCTTGCTGCCACTTCTGGTGAGAAGAAGCGGGAGAGTTCTTCAGCTGCTTGCCGCTCAGAAACGGAATGTATCAGTAATCTTCGCGCTCGAATGAGAGCAACAGCCAAAATAAGTGTTACAATTAAAATTGAAATTATCTTATCGAACTCTGCCCCTAGTAGAATTGAATTTGAGGTCATGTATTGCACGTAGTTACGCGTAATCATGCTGTCCATGGAATCAATTTTGACCACATACAGTATCATGAGGCCCCAACCAATTGCTGCGAACAATCCTGCAATAATAACGAACTTTGCCTCGAACCTTAATGCACGAATAGCTATAAAAATAAAAACATAGAGTAACGTCGGCACCTTCAAATAAAAACTCGGTGGTTGGTTATACTGGATATGAAAGCTCCAGATCAAAACCATCAATAAAGTCATATCAAAAAGGGCTGACAAGGCCAGCGACCAATCTGGCATCCGAAATTTATACGACCAAATAAGTCGAATAACAGTTAACCCCAAATATATCGCAAGAGCCCAGGGAACCGGAGCAAATGTCACTTCTTCATTAAAGGTTTTTGGAGATAATAAATAGAGGCTACCAAAAATGGTTACGACTGCGAGCTGAATCCAGCCAATTAGCTGTTCAGTTTGGTCCTCTTGTTCATGGATTGCATCGAGAACACGCTCTGGCAAAGCGGTTTCATTGACCGAGCTAAACCACTTCATCTTTTATAAACCTCTGGTGAATGTAGAATAATCTCATAGATAGGGTCATCTTATCGATATTCTATACCCCAAAAGATCAAAGAGTTGTCAGTTTTCCGTGATCAGGTATGGAAATAGCACGCGTCTTTAGAGTATGTGAGCTAACAATCCCTCTCACTTCAGAGGGAAATGACCATACCTTCTTTGGCAAAAAGCGTTCCAGGTCGTTCTTTTTCGGCATCCTGAGCCTGTTTGTTCAAAAATGCGTCATCGTGGCAAGGATCATGGTGGAAGGCCACCAGTTGCTTCACATGAGCCTTTTCACACAAACGAATACCTTCTTGCCAGGTCGAGTGTCCCCAATCGACAAAATTAGGGAACTCTTCATCCGTATAACTGCTGTCATAAACCATGCAGTCAGCCCCTTCGATCAATTCAAGAATCTGTCGATCAGGTACGCCGGGCTTATGTTCGGTATCAGTAACATAACAAAAAGAGCGGCCATTATATTCAAGACGATAGCCAGTTGCACCATTAGGGTGATTAAGGGGCGTCGTTCGTATTTTAAGACCAGGATAAGGTTCTAGAGTTTCTCCTGCATTAAAGTCGTGAAAGGTCACGTTTGCAGAAAACACCTTGGGTGGTACGGGGAAAAGAGGTTCTGCCATGTAGCGACAGAGGATTTCATGGAGATTGCTGTTTTGTTCCAACAAATGTCCAGCCCAAAGCCTGACTTTGTTTTTTGGATAAAAGTTCGGACCAAAAAAAGGCATGCCCATAATGTGATCATGGTGTGTATGGGAGAAAAAGATATCTATCTGTTTCTCATCCCCGCCACAGCATATGTCTCTGCCAAGAGAACGGATACCACTACCGGCATCAAAAATAAAATGATGGTCGCCACACTTTACCTCCACGCAGGAAGTATTACCGCCATAATGCCTATGGCTATCTTCTGGGCAAGGAATCGATCCCCTGCACCCCCAGAACCTAACCGTAAAATCGTTCTCATTGGACACGTCTTAATCTCCCGGCTTCATTACAAGCCAAATACAAAGTACTACTTACATGCCGACTTACTTAAGGCACCAGACGGTAGCCACCTGTCTCTGTTACTAATAGCTTTGCATTCGAAGGGTCGATTTCAATCTTTTGTCTCAATCTATATACATGAGTTTCAAGAGTATGTGTCGTTACGCCTGCGTTATAACCCCAAACTTCGTTCAAAAGAGTGTCTCGGCCAACAACTTGAGATCCCTTCCGATACAAATACTTAAGGATAGATGTTTCCTTTTCGGTGAGACGAATTTTCTTCTGGGTTTCACCCTCGATAAGAATTTTACCGCTCGGCTGAAAAGTATAGGGCCCAATGGTGAAAACAGCGTCTTCACTCTGTTCATGTTGGCGAAGCTGTGCTCTCAGACGTGCGAGAAGCACTCCAAGACGAAACGGTTTGGTGATGTAATCATTAGCGCCAGCATCCAGACCTAAGATCGTATCAGCATCTGATTCTGCAGCTGTCAGCATAATAATTGGGCTTTTAACACCTGCGCGACGCATAAGACGGCAGACTTCGCGACCATCTACGTCTGGCAACCCAACATCCAGTAAGATTGCATCGTAATAGTCCCCTTTAGCCTTCTCCAGCCCCTCCATGCCATTGATAGCTTCTGTCGTTTCAAATTCTTCATGTAAACGCAATTGTTCACTTAATGAAGAACGAAGAGCGTCATCATCATCAACAAGTAGAATTTTACGCCCGCTCGAAGTCGTCATTCCATAGGCCCCTTATCAGTTCCCTGCTATTTTTCGGAGCTTGTATCTCCGTTTGCCTGTATACAATTCGAGATCAATAAACTCGATCGTATCTATTTTAGATAACACTGGCCCTATTCACATTCAAGGTAACCGATGAATTCATCCGATTTTCCAAAGGACAAACCTCTTTAATGAATATTTATTACAGTTAAACCGTCGTACTGGTTATCAGAGCAATAATATCTTTGATCCACAGTTTCACTGCAAACTGATTAAGATAAAAAGATCGTGAAACCTTTATACCTCTTCATTCTAAAAGACTTAACCTTTTCTAACCACCCAAGAAAAAGAGAGCTAAAAGCCTGTTTATACGAATACAGTACAATGGGCTTTGATCTACATCGTTATTTGTCGCAAAAGTTAAGACCCGCTTCGCAATTTCACTCTTTCCAATGATCATGCTTTGGTATAATGACCAGATGCTTTTTATCGCATTCCACTGGAATGTCAGGGTCGTGTCTCCTAAATAAAGAGCGCATCGCAAATCTAAGTGATATAATATCTTTGAAATCAAGCCGGACGAGAGAATAAGTAAGTGCCAGCGCTAGAAGAAAATGCCGCCAGGATCCTACCAGCAGTCGAACGTGCAATTGCCGAGCTCCGGCGCGGCGCGGCGGTTATTATCCAGCGTCCAGATGGGCAAGCTGCTCTTATTCAAGCCGCAGAAACAGCCTCTACAGAAATCAACGATAACCTAAGGCACATCGCTCAGGCAGAACCCTGCTTGCTGTTGACTGCACGTCGTGCTGCAGCCATTGGCATCAAAGAAGCAGAGCCGTTAATAGCGACAACCGAGGTCATAGCTTTTGCCCTTGATGGAATGTCTCCTGAAGCCATCTCCTATTTGGCTGACCCTGTTCACGACCCTTTGGGGATAAATCTACGTCACGACAATTTTCTGACAACAGATGTACCAGAAATATTGGCAAGAAGTTCTGTTTTATTAACAAAACTTGCGAGCCTTTTACCTGCGGCCCTGTTTGTTAATTTGCCCGATGGGTCAAGTGAAGAGTTGGCGAAAACTCATAACCTACTTTCAGTTAGAGCAGATGATATTACCGGGTATCGCAGCACAGCTGCCTATAGCTTAAAAAGGGTAGCTTCAGCGCAAATACCTCTTGATACAGCAGAAAAAACTACCGTCGTTGCTTTTCGCCCGAAAGAAGGTGGAATAGAACATCTTGCCCTCATCATTGGGGATCCTGATCCAAATCTACCTGTTTTGGTTAGGCTACATTCAGAGTGTTTTACCGGTGATTTACTGGGTAGTTTACGATGTGACTGTGGGGACCAACTACGTGGTGCCATAAAGCTAATGAATGAAAAAGGTGGAGGGGTATTACTCTATCTCTCCCAAGAAGGCCGTGGCATTGGCTTGATTAACAAATTGCGTGCTTACGAGCTTCAAGATCGGGGTGCAGATACATCTGATGCCAATGAGCTTGTCGGCTTTGATCCTGATGAGCGTATTTATATTCCAGCAGCAGAAATGCTTCGACAATTGGGTTTTGATGAAATCAGGTTACTTACGAATAACCCTGAAAAGGTGAATTCCCTTATCGAATGCGGTATAGAAGTTTCTCAAACAGTACCACATCATTTCCCATCCAATGGGCATAATGAATTTTATCTTCAAACCAAAGCGGCCCGCTTCGGACATACTCTTTAAATTTTAAACACATAATGTCGGCAAGCTTTGCCTCCAATAAAGGGAAGAGTCTGCCCTATATGCTAAATACAGACTTCTGAAATATAGATTTATCCTTAGAATCACCATCCTTAAACACTTGGCCTAAAGATTGCATATTAAAATGATCAATCTACAGGTGTTTTTATTATGATGGATCAACTTTATGCGAATCAAGCAACGCCAAGTAACCCGGCGAACGCTATAGCTGTAAGTGCGATCTCAACAAATATACCTGCAAAGGGTACACCGCCCACCCACACCAACAGCTTTAAAGAACAACTTTCTTCCCCTAAAGCCATACAAACAGCGTCACTAGAATCACCAGTTTCAATTCAAAAAACAAGTGATACGGAAACAGCTGAAAATAATGGGCAAGAATTCGGGTTTCTGGATTTTCTCGATATTATTAATCCTCTTCAACACATTCCGGTTGTATCGTCGATTTATAGAGAAATTACCGGAGATGAACTAAAACCTACAGCCCGTGTATTTGGAGGAATGCTCTTTGGGGGCCCCTCTGGTTTTGTTTCTGCTATTGCCAATTCAATCGTTGAAGAAACAACTGGCAAAGATATCGGCGCAAACATACTCGAAGCATTTTTAGGACCAGATGAAACTCAAGACTCGGTACAAATTGCTGAAAGTGACGCAGGAAACAAACTTGTTACAGCTTCTGTTGCCAAAGATACAGCCGCTCCAGAAATAATCGATATATTCGCCCAATTATCGCCCGTCCCCCCCCCTGCTCCAATTTTGATAAATTCAGCCACGCCCCCTCTTGGTACACAAAATATTGTTTTTGATGCCAAATCCACCCCACCCGTTAATACACCTAACGTGCCCCTACAGGGTAAAGCAGCCCTTGCAGCGATATATAATGATTTAGGCAGAATAAAAACGAATACTAGTCAAGATTTAGCGTCTCAATCCCTTCAAGTGGCTGAAGCTTCCACACTTACAAATACCCTGAAAAATCAAAATACTCGGATAAATCAAAATACACTGGCAAACAACCGGAATGGCAACCCGGGCAAGTGGTTTCCGCTTTCGGGTAACAATGTAATCATTGCACAAACTTCAACACAGACCTCAACCCTGGCTTCAGCTCCTCCTCCAAAATCAGCTTTACACATTTCCGACTCTGAACCAAAAGATCCTGCTCCAGAAGTAGCATCAACAAATCAAAGCGAATTTGCGAAAAATCTTCTCACGGGTTTAGAAAAATACCGCGAGCTCAAAAAGCCGTAACTGGAAGCTCGACAAGCCCGATCCAATCAGTATGTTTGGCCCAAATTCAAAAACAAAGTGCTGAGTAATGGGTACAGACATGGAAATTATCGTCCAAAATACTAACGGTAAATGGCAAGCTTCCTATGGAGATAAATTGTGGCCTTGTGCCATTGGGAAAAACGGGACCATTGCAGCTCATGAAAAAGCTGAAGGAGATGGTAAAACTCCACTGGGTAGTTGGGAAATTCTAAAGGTTCTCTACAGGGCCGATCGCATTTCTTTAAAAGAACGCACCAACATAAACAAATACATTGAAATATTCCCTCTTTGTCAAAGGGACGGTTGGTGTGATGAATCAGAAGACCCCTGTTATAATCAACCCGTTATCATTCCTTACACTTCAAGTTTCGAATACCTTTGGCGTGATCAAGAAAACACTTATGATCTTATCGTCATTTTAAAGTATAATATAGACCCCATAGTTCCAGGGCGCGGATCAGCCATTTTTATGCACGTGGCAAAACCCGGCCTAACACCAACAGAAGGGTGTGTTGCACTTGAACGTGATAATCTTCTTGAGCTACTCTCGTTGATTAAACGAAGTACCCAAGTTACGATTAAAGGATAGCAGACTCGTTAATAATCGTGAATTGCTCGACAAAACAGTTTCATTACACTTGATCATTGTCAGATATAAAATACAGGCTGTTTTTTATGAGTATACTTAAGCAACTCCTTATTTTAACTTTTATACCAATCACTCTGTTCGGCTGCCAAATAAACAGTGATCTCATCCGTCCAGCCTATTATTCCGTTACCTATTCAAAAGGTGATGCGATGCTTGCAGCCAATAGCGAGCCGATCAAAGTGAATGTCCTTGTAGGTGCTGACAAATCTGGGTTGGCAATGAGGGTTTCGGAAGGTCTTAACAAATATGGACCGAAGTGGCTGAATGCCCGCTATACCCCGTCATCAAACCATGAAAATAAAAGTCCTTACCAAATGAAGTGGGCTTTTGATATAACCGAAGATGGAAATGCGGCGGCACTATGCGGTAAACAATCGTCCGATTTACAAGAACTTGTACCAAGCACAGGTGTTGTTCTTGCCGCATTTTGCCTGAGAAATAAAACACTAACGAGCGCCAGAGCCCGTTTCGTATCCCCACCTGATAGTGAAAAATTCTTACAAACTGTGGGGTCCATTGGTCGTGAATTGTTGGTAATTCAAAATCCAGTAAGAGATAATGACTGCTGGGTAATATCTGATTGCTAATTACGTGTAATCTCGGGCTCCGAAAATACTTGAACCTACTCTAACATGTGTCGCACCGAAACGGACGGCGAGTTCATAATCGCTACTCATTCCCATGGAAAGAGAATCTAAGCCGTTTTTCTTTGCTAACTCTGAAAGAAAAGAAAAATGAAGAGAAGGCTCTTCTTCTACAGGTGGAATGCACATAAGGCCTGAAACTTTCAGCCCTTCAGATTCGCAGAGATCGAGAAGTTCAGATAAGTCTTTTGGCAGTACCCCAGCCTTTTGCTCTTCTTCGCCAGTATTAACCTGAATATAAAATTTAGGATGACGGTCCTGCTTCATTATTTCTTTGGATAAAGCTTTGACCAACTTGGGGCGATCAACCGTTTGAATAACATCAAAAGTTTGAATAGCTTCTTTTACTTTGTTTGTCTGCAACGGGCCAATGAGATGTAGTTCGATGTCATTTTTTTCTGCTCGTAAATCCGCAAACTTAGCCTGGGCTTCTTGAACCTTATTTTCACCAAATACCCGTTGCCCTACAGCATAGGCTCCGATAACGGCCTCAACAGGTTTGGTTTTACTAACAGCAACAAGACACACGTTATCTGCAGACATTACGCTGTTTTGGCGAGCGTCTTCAATTTGGTCGCGAATAACTGACAAATTTGATGAAATACTATTTTCTAACGACAAAAGAACACGAGCTCCCATTTGTAGGGTTATATGTAATTAAAACGCTTCATTTGCGCGCGGTGGTCTTTCTCAATTCGATAGCATTGCTTATCTGTTAAGACATCTTTCCAACCACCGGATTTTCCTGATCTGAAAAACTTTTGGCTTTTATCTGATTTTTCATAAAACCCAACTTCCGCCTCTAATGCCTGCAGTTGTTTAAAAGAAGAAAATTCAACAGCTCTTTTAATGCGCTCTTCATCTTTGGTTATGCCAAGTTTCTTTGCCAGGCCCGTAAAGACCTCATGCGGATCAGCCAGCATATCTTCATAACGAAGAACAATAAGCCGTTTATTTGAAACCTGTGTCCATGATTTTACATGATTAGACCAGCTATTATAAACTTCATAGACTTGACCTTTTTCAGGCTTACTGACTGTTTTGGTATCTGCCATAAGCTCAATAGTATCGTCAATTGATACCCCAAAGTGGTCAGCCGCAGAAACAACAACATCCCTGGGATCTCTGACGATATAAATCGCACCAGAAGTGTATTCCATAGAACACAGGGGATTTCCCAGATGTTCTCCGAGATAATTATGGGTTTTAAACAGCACCAGATTTTTGTTTAACTCGACGGCACGCTTTTGAGCCAAACCTCTGACATCTGCAATTTCTTGAGCCGTAAACTCTTCTGGTATTGCATCTCCTTCTTTAAGGTCTTTCGTCAAAAAAGGTAAATGCCAAAGTTTATTTGCTTCGCTGGTGCAAAATTCACTCGCAGTATCAGGAGATATTGCTTCTTTCGCATCTAAGATAAGATTTGATAAAAAGATCCGCATCCACGTATTTCCAGATTTAGGGTATGATGCGATCCAGAGAATGCCCGGCATTTAAAATGCTCCAGTAAGTTATGACTTAAGAAAATAACAAACTGCTATATAATAGTCTGCCATATATATTGTGTTGATCATTATCAGGACTAATAAGGTGCTGCAAGCGGATCTAAGCCCCATCAAGACAACAATTTAGGTCGATTTTCTATTGGATTCTTAGTTAAACAGCATATAAATCAAATTATTGGATCTACTCGTAAATTCAATTTTCTTTCTAATAATCAAAATTTTGCCAATCAATTCATTAATAATTCTTTCTTTTTGTTAACTTATTCGTATTCAAATTCAAATTTGTTGCATCAATGTCACACTAGTGCCCAAAAACAACACCAATAAGGATTTCGACCTTGCGATCCTTTTTGAAGGGGTGTTAAAAAAACACACATTGATTGAGGGCCTTGTTGCCTGATTGTTTCTTTTTGGAGATCGAAAATAATGAAAAAAATTCTGCTTGCTAGTTCAGCTATCGTAGCTGGCGCAGCCTTCGCAGCACCAGCAATGGCTGCTGACGGCGAAATCGTATGGTCCGCATTCACACAGTTCCACGCTTCCTCACAGGAATCTGATGACGGTGGTGCCACCAACCAGGGTCTAGATTTCAACACAAACTCTGAAATCCACCTGAACGCTCAGACTACTGCTGATAACGGCCTTACTTACGGTCTACACATCGAGCTAGAAGCTGACCAAAGCAACACTAACGACACAGATGAAAACGACATCTGGGTTTCTGGTGACTTCGGTAAAGTCGTTCTAGGTGACAACGATTCTGCTGGTGACGCACTTGACGTGAACGCGACTTCAGTTGGTTTCACTTACGGTATGTTCAACAACTTCACAGGCGTTGGTACTCCTGCATCAAGTGGCCGTACTTCTACTGGCTTCTCTGATTCTGGTGATTCAACAAAAATCACTTACTTCACACCAACATTCAACGGCTTCAAAGCCGGTGTTTCTTTTGCTCCAGATGGTGACGAAGGTTCAACTATTTCAGGTTCGTCAGCTAGCTTTGACAACCACTTTGATGGTGGTTTGAACTACTCTGGTTCATTCAATGACTTCTCAATCGATGCTGGTATCGGTGGTGGTACTCATGAAGTTCCAGATTCTGGTTCTGATGACAACACTTACTACGGTGTAACTGGTGGTGTTCGTGTAGGTTATGCTGGTTTCAAAGTAGCCGCTTCTTACAGCCACGAAGACGAAGAAGATACATTCGATTCAAACACATTTGACATCGGTGTTGGTTATTCTACTGGCCCTTGGGGCGTAACTGCAGGTGCTTCCTTCAGTGAACGTGACAATGATAACGGTGGTTCAACCGACAATAACGAAGCTTACTCCGCTGGTGTAACTTACGAAATCGCACCAGGCCTGAACACTTGGCTTGCTGGTACAGTTGGTGACTACGAAGGTTCAGATTCTTCTGGCAATTCATCAGGCGACTTCTCAAGCATCTCAACTGGTCTAGCTGTATCATTCTAATCGATACGCCTAAACAAGTTTAAAAGAAGGCCGATCCAGTTGGATCGGCCTTTTTTTTGCTGTACTTATCCTTTAAAACTAGGTTAATTGTTTGCAGGTACAGTAATCTCTGGAAAGAAGCATGGCCAATACCGCTATTTATCGTTTAGTCCTTATCCTCCTCTTCCCGCTATTTCTATTAGCATGCGAAGGTGGCAAAGAATCTGATTTGATTTTTGATAATCCAACCGATGAAGCCTATTCCAAAACGGGAGGTTCACTTCTGGGTGGATCAGGTGGAATTGATATTCTTGGTGGAAATGATACCAAACCCCAGGACGGTGGTGCTGGTATCGGCGTGAACTCTTTCCTCTGGCGCGCTTCACTCGATACAATTGCCTTTATGCCTTTGACATCGGCTGATCCTTTTGGCGGTGTTATAATCACCGACTGGTACAGTCCAGAAGAAACCAAGGCTGAACGTTTTAAGGTCAATGTCTTTATTCTTGGCCGAGATCTTCGTGCAGATGGCGTACGAGCTTCCGTATTCAAACAAAAACGTGATGTAACTGGTGGATGGATCGATTCAAAAGTTGATCCTAAAACAGGAACTGAACTAGAAGATGCTATTCTGACAAGAGCCAGACAGCTCCGCATATCATCCGGTGAATAAATTGTACTCCTCATGAAAGTTGAGTTGAGTTAATTAATCATCGTTTAAGAAAAGAGGCCACAGATGAGGATTTTACCAACTGTGGCCTTTTATCTGACTTACCATTCGCCTTTAATGGCCCCTAGAAGTTAAGAGAATTATGACACGCTATAACGTCAAGGAAACTGAAACCAAATGGCAAAAGGCCTGGGTTGATAACAACTGTTTTACCGTAGAGACCGATACGGATAAACCAAAGTACTATGTCTTAGAAATGTTTCCTTACCCATCCGGCCGGATCCATATGGGCCACGTGCGCAACTATACCATTGGCGATGTCATTTCTCGTTACAAAAAAGCAAAAGGTTTTAACGTTCTTCATCCCATGGGCTGGGATGCTTTTGGTCTTCCAGCTGAGAATGCTGCCATAGCTCGTGGTGTTCACCCGGGAAAATGGACCTACGAAAACATTGCAGCAATGCGCGAACAGTTGCAATCCATGGGCCTGTCCATCGATTGGGAACGTGAAATAGCGACCTGCCATCCACAATACTATAAACACGAACAGAAGATGTTCCTGGACTTCCTAAAAGCGGGTCTGGTTGAGCGTAAAGAGTCATGGGTAAACTGGGACCCCATAGATCAAACCGTGCTCGCCAATGAGCAGGTAATCGATGGTAAAGGTTGGCGATCTGGCGCGGAAGTCGAAAAGCGAAAACTCAGTCAGTGGTTCTTCAAAATTACCGACTTCGCAGATGAGCTCCTAGAAGGTCTCGAATCTCTGGAGCGTTGGCCAGAAAAAGTCCGCACAATGCAACACAACTGGATTGGCCGCTCCGAAGGCGCGCGCGTTTTCTTCCAAATTTCTAATTCAGATGAAAACATTGAAGTCTATACTACTCGGCCCGACACTTTATTTGGCGCATCGTTCTGCGCAGTATCTGCAAATCATCCCCTCGCCGATAGACTTTCAGATAAAAACGCCGATCTCAAAAACTTTATTGCTGAATGCAATAAAATGGGTACCAGCGAAGAAGCTATCGAAAAAGCAGATAAAAAAGGGTTCGATACAGGTTTAAAAGTTTCTCATCCTCTTGACCCTTCTATTAAATTACCCGTTTATGTCGCAAACTTCGTCCTTATGGACTATGGAACAGGCGCAATTTTTGGTTGCCCAGCTCACGATCAACGGGATCTTGATTTTGCCCGTAAGTATGACCTCACTGTAACCCCGGTTGTCCTTCCAACTGACGAAGATATAAAAACATTTACCGTTGTGGACCAGGCCTATACTGGCAACGGAAAGATGATAAATTCTGAATTCTTGGATGGCATGGACAGTGATACAGCCATTAAAACGGCAATTACCCATCTTGAAGAAGGCGGCCACGGCAAAGGTACTGTCCAATTCCGCCTCAGAGATTGGGGCGTTTCACGTCAGCGCTATTGGGGATGTCCTATACCCATCATTTATTGTGATGACTGTGGCGCTGTACCTGTGGAAGAACAGAACCTTCCCATCGAATTACCTGAAGATGTCTCTTTTGACAAACCTGGCAACCCCATTGCACACCATCCAACTTGGAAGCATACAACCTGCCCCTCTTGTGGAAAAGCAGCCCAGAGGGAGACTGATACCTTTGATACCTTTATGGAATCTTCGTGGTATTTTGCACGGTTTTGCAGCCCTCGTTCTGACGATGCTTTTGACCGTGATGATGTTGATTACTGGTTACCGGTTGATCAATACATCGGTGGAGTTGAGCACGCCGTTCTTCACCTGTTGTATTCCCGTTTCTTTACCCGTGGGCTTAAAAAATGTGGGTATTTGGGTATTGATGAGCCCTTTAAAGGCCTATTTACCCAAGGGATGATATGTCACGAAACCTATCAGGATGCTGATGGTAAATGGTTGTCACCTGAAGAGATTGAAAAAAATGACGAAGGTAACTACCGTACTCTAGAAGGTAACTCTGTTACAGTTGGACCATCCATCAAGATGAGTAAGTCCAAAAAGAACACCATCGATCCAGCTGATATTATTGGAAGTTATGGTTCGGATACTGCGCGCTTTTTCATGCTGTCTGATAGCCCTCCTGATCGTGACATGGAATGGACTGAATCCGGGATTGACGGATCTTGGCGGTTCACACAGCGTCTTTGGCGTATCATTGATACCGAACTCGCCCAACTACCTGCAGTCAACACTGAAATACCAGAAAACTTATCGGATCAAGCCCTAGAATTGCGCCGTACAGTCCATAAAGCTATCAACGCAATCAGTGAAAACATTGAAAGCTTCAGGTTCAATGCTGCCGTCGCAAAAATTTATGAACTCACAAACTTCATCGTTCAATTCAAAGCTCAATCCAACGACGACAACTGGGCGCTAAGAGAAGCGTTTGAGATATTGGTTCGTATAATTTCGCCCATGATGCCGCATATTGCGGAAGAACTCTGGAGCCGTCTTGGACATTCAGAGATGGTCGTAAATGTTGCCTGGCCAACCGCAGATGATAAGCTTACAGTCGACAATACAATCACATTACCCGTTCAAGTAAATGGTAAGTTAAGGGCCAATATCACCTTGGCTGTAGATGCATCAGAAGATGATATTAAAGCCGCTGCAACTACTGAAGCTGCCGTTCAACGTGCAATTGGTGAAAAAGAAATTCGTAAGATTATTGTTGTAAAAAATCGGATCGTAAATGTTGTCATATAAGAAAATTATACAGGCACTCGCCCCATCCAAAATGAGACAATTTTTCATTTCACTAGGTCTCGTGGTTGCCTTTTTAACCTTATCTGCCTGCGGATTTCAGCCCGTATATCGTAAAAATTCTGAAACGGGTTATTCTTCAAATCAATACTTACAAACTGTAAGAATTGCCCCCATTCCAGACCGTCCAGGGCAAATTCTTCACAATATGTTACGTGACAGAATGAATCCTCTTGGGCAACCAAGACAACCTTTCTACAGCTTAGAGACAACTGTTACCGAAAACACAAAAGGTCTCGCTGTACGGCTTGATAACACTGTATCAAGAACAAACCTTACAATTGAGGTAAAGTACACATTAGTTAAATTATCCGATCATGGTAACGTTTATACAGGTACTGCACGTTCAACGAATAGTTTCGATGAATTGGATGATCCCTATACCAATCTGGTTGCTGAAGATACAGCCAGAACACGGGTATTGAGACAAGTTGCAGATGATATTACACTTCAACTCGGTGCTTATTTTACAAAAGCTAGTAAATAGCTCCTGTTATAATTATGTAATCTATTTCTTATCTGAACTTTTAA
Source organism: Halopseudomonas aestusnigri (assembly GCA_036960845.1). Lineage (GTDB taxonomy): Bacteria > Pseudomonadota > Alphaproteobacteria > Kiloniellales > Kiloniellaceae > Kiloniella. The sequence continues at coordinate 270,320 of JBALWN010000001.1, forward strand.
CTATGGATTTGAGGTTTGAAAATTCTCCCTGCCACGGCTGACGCATTTTCCAAATCACCTGATTTGTCCATAAGAGCTGTTCTTCTCTACGGTCCTGATGAAGGCTTGGTTCAAGAACGTAGTAAAAGTTTACTTTTGTCTGTGGTCGATGATCCACTCGATCCTTTTCGAATTGTAGATCTCGACAACGATCAACTCAAAAAACAACCTGCCCTACTCTCTGATGAAGCAGCAGCCATTTCCATGATGGGTGGAAGGCGTGTTGTAAAAGTAAGAAGTGCAGGTGATGCACTCGCGCCTTACATAAAAGACTTTTTGCAAGTACCTGTTGGCGATGCTTTAATAATCTTTGAAAGCGGAGATTTACCTGCTCGATCTAAATTGAGGAAAGTCTTTGAAGCCGAAAAATCGGCCGCTGCAGTTGCTTGTTACAAAGATGATGAAAAAAATCTTCCAAGTGTAATTCGTCAAACCATTGAAATAGAAGGACTTTCTATTTCAAATGACGCTCTCGGCTTCCTCGTTACCAATCTTGGTACAGATAGACGCTTAACGCGCCGAGAATTACACAAATTATGTCTCTATAAAGGAAAAAATTCAGGTCCAATCGAACTTGAAGATGCAAGGGCCTGTGTCGGGGACACCGCAACTCTAACTTTAGATGACCTCGCAATTTCAGTTGCAATGGGAAATATTCAAAATCTGGAAAAGCATTTACTCAGGGCGCAACAAGAAAGCCAAAATGCTATTACCATTTTAAGAGCCGTTTCTAGACACTTTCAAAAACTTCATATGATTTCTGGCCTGGTTTCGCAAGGTATCCCCTTGGACAAAGCTATTAGTACTTTACGCCCACCGTTATTTTGGAAAGTGGCTGAGCCATTTAAAGCACAAGTAAGAAAGTGGTCTCCCAAAGCTTTGGCGAAAGCCTTATCCATGTTGATGGAAACCGAAGCTAATTGTAAAAAAACAGGTTCACCAGCAGAAACGCTTTGTGCCAGAACACTCCTTGAGATTACGGCAAAGGCGCCAACAAGAGTACGCTAGATTTTCCTACTTTGATCTATACTGTTTTTACAATTAATCAGGTGATTGGGTCAATCTGTGCAGCACATTATCAAGTTGCTCTAAAGTGTCATAAGAAATACTCAACGCCCCACCTTGTCCATGAAAGTCTATGGTCACTTTTAAACCAAGCATATTGGATAAATCCCTCTCAAGAGCAAGTGTATCAGCGTCTTTTTGAGGTCCTGTCGTCGGCTTAATCTTACTACTAGTCAATTTAGGTTTAAGAGTTATTACTTCTTCAGGTGTACTCAGTCGCTTTTTAAGTGCCTTAGCTAAACGTTCCGTTTCTCTTACGGATAACCCCTTAGAAGTAATTTGGTTTGCAAGATCTGTTGGGTCTTCTGCTCCAACCAAGGCCCGAGCATGGCCTGCGCTAATAGCACCCTTATCAACCAGGTCTTGAACATCTTCTGGAAGATTCAATAGGCGTAGCATATTCGCAATATGACTACGACTTTTCCCTATTATTTTTGCAACGTCATCTTGTTTATGACCGAACTCATCCATTAAACGGCGGTAACTGGTTGCTTCTTCAATGGGCGTAAGGTCTTGACGTTGTACATTTTCAACAATGGCAACCTGTAGAACTTCTGCATCATTTAACTCACGGATTATAACAGGGATTTCATGGAGTTGTGCCTGTTGAGAAGCACGCCAACGACGTTCGCCTGCAACAATTTCGTACTGGGTTGAATGTTCAGGGTGCCTACGCACTAGAATTGGCTGTAACAATCCTGATTGTAGAATAGAATCAGCAAGCGTTGATAAAGCTTCTTCGTCAAAGTGACGACGCGGTTGCTTCGTATTCGGGTGAATATGTTCGATGGGTACCTGTTTAGAAGAACGTACCTTATCCAATGACGCGTAATCTTCTTCTTCATCGCCAAACAGAGCAGCAAGTCCGCGGCCTAGATTAGTCCGTTTATCCTGTGGTTCACCCAACACTCTACCCTCTCAAATAACTAATGGGGATATTATCCCCTATAATGCTAATACTAAACGTAACCAATATCTTGGTTATACTACACGGTAAACAAACAATCTAAGCAACGGCTACGTCTGCATCTGTTACAGAGGCTTGTTCATTTCGCAAGATCTCACCAGCCAGTTTGATATAGGCCTGAGAACCTGCACAAGCAACATCATACAATAGCACTGGTTTACCATGGGAAGGAGCTTCTGATACGCGAACGTTCCGTGGAATGACGGTCTTAAATACTTTATCTCCAAGAAAAGCCCTGACATCTGCAGCGACCATTTCACAGAGGTTATTACGTTTATCGTACATCGTTAGCACAATACCCTGGATCACAAGACGGCGATTTAACCCTCTCTTGACACGGTCTATGGTCCGTAACAAATGAGATAGCCCCTCTAGAGCATAAAACTCTGTTTGTAAGGGAACCAAAACTGCATCAGAAGCAACCAATGCATTTAATGTCAGAAGACCTAACGCAGGAGGGCAATCGATGAGAATGTAATCAAATTTTTCAAGTAAGGGTCCAATTGCATTCACCAACTTGAACTCACGCTCTGCCATATTTACTAGTTCAAGTTCAGCACCTGATAATTCTACCCCAGAAGTGATCACACTCATACGCGGGACATCAGTTGGACGAATGGCACTGGTAATCTCGATGCCTTCGATCATCACCTGGTATATATTTTTCTGGCGGGCATCAGCCTCTACCCCAAGACCGGTACTGGCATTTCCCTGCGGGTCCAGATCGATAATCAAAACTCTTTTCTTACACGCTGCAAGAGCCGTTGCAAGATTGACAGTTGTGGTCGTCTTCCCTACCCCGCCCTTCTGATTAGCGATAGACCAGACCTTGGCATGTGATCGTTTCGAATTTGAAATTATGTCGATATCTTGTGGTGACACGATCAATTCCCCCAATTTATAGTATTTTGAGGTTCAATATCGTCGCATCCGAATTGGACAGAGACTTGTACCTCGACAATTTCATAGTCCACTTTTTCTCGGCCTCGGTCAATTCCTGATCCACCTTTCTACCTTTTAAGAGTAAAAATTCTGGATCAATTTCTGGTCGAGAAACTTCAATAAAGGGCTGGGCAAAGTCGAGGATCTTATGTAAGGGCGCAAAAGCACGGGCCGTAAACACATCAACAGGAAAAGGTGTAATCTTCTCAATACGGTCGTTATGAACAATCAAGCCCGCCTCTGTTTCACGTGAAACTTCACGAAGAAACGTAGATTTTTTCATATCAGATTCCATGGCGTGTACTTCACCTACACCAAGAATTGCCAATATTAAGGCTGGAAACCCAGCTCCACTTCCGAAATCGACAACGACAGTATCGCGGGTAGAGTTATTTTTCGGAAAATAATTAATGAGCTGTGCTGAATCCAAAAAATGCCGCTGCCATAAATCAGGGATAGTATCCCTTCCTACAAGATTAATCGCTTTATTCCATTTAGTAAGAAGAGCAGCATAACAATTTAGCTTCTCTTCTGTTTCACGTGAAACATCGATATGTTTTTTAAAATCATCTACAGAAGAAATATTAAGCGACATCATGTTTATCTAATCGTCTGACAAATCTAAGAAGGGAAACAAGAGCTGCTGGCGTAACACCTGAGATTCGTGAAGCAGCACCTAGAGTATCCGGGCGAGATTGACTTAGTTTTTGTACTATTTCATTTGAGAGACTGGGAACAGAACTGTAATCAAGAGTAGAAGGTAATTTGAGGGCTTCGTCTTTTCTAAAAGCTCTGATGTCAGCATCTTGCCTTTCAATGTATCCAGCATAACTGGCATCAATTTCCAATTGTTCAACAATCAAAGGATCAATAGCAGCAAGTTCTGGCCAAACTTTAGATAAGATAGCCATCGAAACATCAGGATATCGCAGTAAGTCAAATATGCTACGACGTTGACCGTCCTTATTTACATTAATGCCAAAAGAAATAAGTTCATTAGGGGTCGCCTTATTATTAAGGGCAAATTCTCTAGCTGAGTTTAATTGCTTCATTTTAAGATCAAAGACGGCTGATCTTTCTGGACCAACACATCCAATATCTTGACCAAGCTTCGTAAGTCGCTGATCGGCATTATCAGCCCGGAGTTTTAAACGATATTCTGCCCGGCTGGTAAACATGCGGTAAGGTTCTGTAACACCTAAACTGACCAAGTCATCAATCATAACACCCATATAGCCATCAGCGCGATCAAGAACAAAATCACGATTAGCACCAGATATTTTCAAGGCAGCATTTACACCAGCAAGTAATCCTTGAGCCCCCGCCTCTTCATATCCTGTAGTCCCGTTTATTTGGCCCGCAAAATATAGGCCCGGGATTTTAAGTGTTTCAAGGGTTGGACGTAATTCTCTTGGGTCAACATAATCATACTCAATGGCATATCCATATTGGATGATTTTTGCATTTTCCAAACCAGGAATTGTTTTTAAAAATGCTTCTTGCACTTCCTCAGGCAGAGATGTCGATATCCCATTTGGATAAACGTTTATGTCATCCAAACCTTCTGGTTCCAAAAATATTTGATGACGTTCTTTTTCTTTAAATCGAACAACCTTATCTTCGATAGAAGGGCAATAACGAGGTCCCTTACTTTCTATCTGCCCAGAATAAATCGGTGATTGTTCAATATTATCACTGATAATAAGATGTGTCTCTGGATTGGTATATGTCATATGACAGGAAACTTGTTTTTGAGTAATTTCTGCTGTCATATAAGAGAAAGGTTCAGCTGGATCATCTCCAGGCTGTTCAGTTAAATTAGAATAGTCAATTGTTCGAGTATCTAACCGTGCAGGTGTACCCGTTTTAAGGCGACCTAATTCAAATCCAAACCGCGTTAGAGTTCTTGATAAACCAATTGCTGGTTTATCCCCTACCCTACCCGCAGGTATTTGTTTTTTACCTAAGTGAATAAGACCATCTAAAAAAGTGCCTGTTGTTAAGACAACAGCACCGGCATCATAAACATCCCCATCCGCGGTAATAACCCCACAGCAACGGTTGTCAGCGTCGAGTTTTAAATCCTCAACGGCTGCCTCAAGTATTGTGAGATCTTTTTGTTCCCCGAGAAGATCTTGGATAGCTTGTTTATAGAGTTCTCTATCTGCTTGCGCGCGTGGTCCTCTTACTGCTGGACCTTTACTGCGATTGAGGACACGGAATTGTATACCACCTCGATCAATAGCTTTCGCCATTAAACCATCGAGGGCATCAATTTCTCTAACAAGGTGTCCCTTACCCAATCCACCAATAGCTGGATTGCAAGACATCACACCGATTGTGCTTTTTTTGTGTGTAACCAAAAGCGTGTTAGCCCCAGTACGTGCAGCAGCAGCTGCTGCTTCAGTACCTGCATGCCCACCACCGACCACTATCACATCAAAGTTTTGCATTACAGATTACTTTATCTATTAAGCCATCATCACTCAGGTAAGCTAGCAATAATAACTCATGTTATTGCGTTATAATTAATACCTATTAGTCACTAAGGGCATCTTTAATTTTTTGATCGGTTTTATACTGGCTCAAAGCATAAACTGACCAAATCGCCGCTATAGGCCAACCGATTAATGTGATTTGAAGTATTAAACAAACAATACCTGCGATTGGTTTTCCAATTGTGAAAAACTGTAACCATGGAACTATCAAAGCCAACAACAAGCGCATATTCATTACCTCTTATCTACAAATTTGTATGATTTTTAACTCTATTACGCTATTCGTAATAGGATATATCAGACCTTTTTAAATAAGGTCTGACCTGTAGGTCTATTCAATATCAAAAGTCATCTACATTATAATATGACTTTATTTTATGTTTCACGTGAAACACTGGATATCAAAATCCCAATACCATGCTCTATGTATAACAAAATGAGTTATTTTCCAATGCAAAAATCACGAAAAATAACATCTAGAAGATCTTCAACATCAACTTTTCCAGTAATCCGTCCTAAATGACGAGTAGCTAAACGCAAATCTTCAGCACAAAGTTCAGGTAGATCTATAATTAGAGCTCTTGATAGGGCTTCGGTTGTATCTTGAAGTGCTGATCTGTGTCTTTGCCTAGTAATACCAGATGAAGAACCAATGTTCCCCATGTTATTAATGACCGTATTATTTAACTGTTTTAATAATTTCTCAATTCCAAAACCTGTTTTAGCAGAAATTTGTAATACGTCGGTGTCACTATTCAAGGTCGGAAGCATGAATGTACCTGAAACTTCATCATCACATTTGTTAAGAAGAATTATACTTTCTTGTCCAACCAAAAGACCCATAGTTGAGGGATCCAAATTTTCATAATCTTTGATGTCAAAGACAGCTAAAAGTAGGTCAGCTGATTCTGCATGCGATTTAGCACGTCGAATGCCTTCAAGTTCAACACCGTCTGTTGTATGTAATTCGAGATCACGCAATCCAGCGGTATCTGAAAGCATCACTGGATAACCAGAAAGATCAAGATGGACTTCAATAATGTCGCGAGTTGTTCCTGCTACATCAGAAACAATAGCTACATCACGCCGAGCTAAGGCATTAAGAAGCGATGATTTCCCTGCATTTGTTGGTCCAACAATTGCTATTGAATAGCCATCTCTTAGGCGTTCACCGCGATGGCCATCTTCCAAATGTTGATTAATATCTGTAGTTAATGACACGATGTTGTGTTTTATTTGTTCGGAAATACCATCTTCTAGTTCTTCATCAGGAAAGTCGATTTCGGCTTCAAGGTAGGCGAGGATCCTTACAAGGCGATCTCTCCAACCATCTATTAGCCGCGATAGCTCACCATCCATTTGTCGAATTGCTTGTTTTCGTTGAGCTTCCGTTTCAGCGGCAATCAGATCAGAAAGACCTTCAACCTCTGTTAAATCTAATTTGTCATTATTAAAAGCTCGGCGCGTAAACTCACCAGCTTCTGCTGGTCTAAATCCAGGAATTTTTGCCAAGGCCTCAATAGTGCCATTAACAACCGCCCTGCCCCCATGGAGATGTAATTCAACAACATCTTCACCCGTGAAACTAGCCGGTCCAGGGAACCAAAGAGCGAGACAGCGATCTATTTCTGAACGATCATCAGGATCAAAGAGTTTGATTAAACTGGCAATACGCGGACTAGGATGATGTGAAGACATCTTCTCCCAGACGGTATTTGCCTGTGATCCAGATATTCTTATAACAGCCACGCCAGCTAATCCTGGGGCCGTAGAAAGGGCATATATTGTCTCTGACGCCATATTTTTACATTCAGATTTCAATTGAGATCGCCACAATAGGCATGCACTAAAGCTACGTCAAAGTTGATTTAGGCATGGCTGTACTGTTTTCTAGAGTGATCTTTTATTAAGATTTTCCACTATCTTTATTCTGAGGAGGTTGTGATGAAAACTGAGACCAGAACATTTTTTGCATTTGATCCAATCCTTTCATTGAATCTGGTACAGAACTTGGCATCCAGGATTTCATTAATGCTTCTGGATCACTAGTTTGAATCATCTCTAGCATTTTTGTACGAATTTCAGCCATTGCTTCTTCTTGCAAAGCGCTTACATCAGGAAGCCCTAAAAATTGCCGTGCTTCTTCTGGGGTACAATTTACATCTACTGTGAATTTCACAAAATTACTCCCGTTTATCGATAAACAATAAATGCTAAAGGTTTATATAATTAGCAGATTTAAAAACTTTACAGAATTATAGGTGAAGGCAACAGGTATTAACGATTTTGTTTCCCGTGATACACCCAAACTTATGGCAAAAGAGATGTAATTCTTTGAATAAAATTTAATTTAAAAGTTTTATCAACCCCAACCCTTATCCAAAATAATAGAGGGCTATATATAGCCCATACGGAAATGATACAGGCTAACAACAGGCCACCAATCCAAACATCGCCAAACCAGTGCCCTCCCCCAACCATTCTAGGGGTCGCGTTAATCAGAGCAAATATAGATAAAACAACTCCATATTTTCGACCGAAAAACCTCCAAGATAATATAGCTGACACAAAAGAAATGGCTGCGTGATCGCTAGGAAAAGATTTTCTAGTACCGGTTTTTACCTCTAACCAGCTAACTAGATCATTGATATTAATAAAGGGGGTTAAAACTTGAGAAGGACTCTGATGATAATAATGTTCGAAACCTCGAGATATAACTATCATAATGAGTACAACGGAAACGACTAACAACAGTAATCTTGATAAGCGTTCTGCGAAGTTATTTTCACGATTTTTAATTAAATAAAGTAAACAAATAATCCCAAGAAAAAAAGCACTGAAGGTATCAAATATTCGACTATTTGTAATTGCCCAATACCCATTCCAAACCTCTCTGCCTTCTTGAAGAGAACCGTTCAGTGTAAAGAATATATTTTCATCCCAGGGCGTTTTGAATTCACTTCCCAGAAACCCAAGAATAATAGCTATAAATAAAATATTAAAACCAATAAGCTTTTTTAAATTCCAACATTTGGATTTTAAATTGATACTTTCCACTTTTGGGTCCTTCATACTAAGAATACGGCATACTAAAAATATGGTGTTTATCATATTTCAGGTCATAATTATAACATCAAGAATTATATGGAACATAAACCTGATTTAGGTCTGACAAGCTTATTTTAGTAATGACCTAACTTCACGGCCGCTACAATCAGGAACAGAAATATGCATCAACTGACTTTCTCATCACCTCAAGGTTTTTTAAATATTACTGAAGAAAATGGAAAGATAATTCGCCTGGAATGGGTCAAAGAACTAGACCCAAATAAACAGAACCAAGTCCCTCTTCTTCAAGAGACAAAAAAACAGGTCTTAGAATATTTTGATGGTAAAAGAACTGACTTTGATGATCTTCCTCTATTGCCTAAAGGCACTGAATTTCAGCAAAACGTTTGGAAAGCCCTTTATGATATTCCTTATGGAAAAGTGAAAACTTACGGGGATATAGCCCGCGAGGTAGCTTCTGTAGCCAGAGCAGTTGGCGGTGCTTGTGGGGCAAATCCAATACCGATCATAATTCCCTGTCACCGTGTTATTGCTGGAAATCAAAACTTAGGCGGTTTTTCCGGCGGTCAGGAAGGAGAAGGAAAGACATCCAAAAAAGAATTACTTTTAATCGAAGGTTATGAAATGTTTGAGGATAAACAACCCGGCCTGCCAGGTTTGTGATAAACTCAAAAAAATAAATAACTATCGGGAAAAGTTAATTCTCGATGTTTTAGTAGGAGTATAAAAACATCATGAATAAAGCTGTACGATTTTATGATTACGGTGGTCCAGAAGTCCTAAAATATGAACAGGTTGAGATTGGAACTCCCAGTGAAGGACAAATACGCCTCAAACAAACAGCTATTGGTCTAAATTTTATTGATGTTTACCATCGAACCGGTCTCTATCCTATGGATGCTTTACCATCAGGAATAGGCCTCGAAGCAGCCGGAATAATCGAGGAAATTGGCCCGGGCGTCACAGATTTACATATAGGTGATCGCGTTGCTTATGGGACGGGTCCTATTGGATCCTACGCACAGCACAGAATAATTCCCGCAGATAAAGTGATTTTAATCCCTGAAAGAATATCAGACGATCATGCTGCATCCATGATGCTTCAGGGAATGACAACAGAATACCTCATTAGAAGAGCCTATTGCGTTCAGCCAGGCGACACAGTTTTGTTTCATGCAGCTGCAGGAGGTGTAGGCTCTATTGCAGTACAGTGGCTCAATGCATTAGGTGCAACAGTAATAGGCACAGTGGGTTCTGAGAAAAAAGCAGAAATTGCTAAGTCTAAGGGCTGTCATCACACCATCAATTACAAAACTGAAGATTTTGTTGAGCGAATAAAAGATATTACAGACGGTAAGGGCGTGAACGTTGTTTATGATTCTGTTGGCAAAGATACCTTTATGGGATCTCTTGACTGTCTCAAGGTTCGCGGAACAATGGTTACTTTTGGTAATGCTTCGGGCCCGGTTCCCTCAATAGAGCCATTATTACTCAATCAAAAAGGCGGGCTCTATCTGACAAGACCTAGTTTAGCTCATTATTGTGGAACGTATAAAGATATGGTGGCCTCTGCTACCTCTTTATTCGATATTGTGTCATCTGGCGCTGTTAAAATAGAAGTCAATCAAAGCTACGCTCTGTCTGAAGCAGTTGTTGCTCATCAGGACCTTGAAGCCCGGAAAACAACAGGATCAACAATCCTTATTCCCGAACACTAAGTATCAGTGTAAGAATTCAAAAACAAAAAAAGGGCCGCTAAATGCGACCCTTTTTTATTTTAAACCAATAAAAATTAGTTATTCATCGAATCAAAGAATTCTTCGTTCGTTTTCGAGGTCTTAAGTTTTTCGACCAGGAATTCAACAGAATCTGTAACACCCATAGGTGTAAGAATACGACGGAGAACCCACATTTTACCGAGAGTATTTTTATCAACGAGGAGCTCTTCCTTACGTGTACCAGATTTACTGATATCAATCGCAGGATAAGTACGCTTATCTGATAGCTTACGATCCAGAACAATCTCTGAGTTACCCGTACCCTTAAATTCTTCAAAGATAACCTCGTCCATACGGCTACCAGTATCGATAAGAGCCGTAGAGATGATCGTCAGGCTTCCGCCCTCTTCAATGTTCCTAGCAGCACCAAAGAAGCGCTTAGGACGCTGTAGAGCGTTCGCATCAACACCACCAGTCAAAACCTTACCAGAACTAGGTACAACGGTGTTGTAGGCACGTGCTAGACGCGTAATGGAGTCCAAAAGGATTACAACGTCCTTTTTGTGCTCAACAAGACGTTTTGCTTTTTCAAGAACCATTTCAGTAACCTGAACGTGACGATGTGCAGGTTCATCAAAAGTCGAACTTACGACTTCGCCCTTAACAGAGCGTGCCATATCAGTCACTTCTTCAGGGCGTTCATCAATTAGAAGGACAATAAGGAATACTTCTGGATGATTGGTCGAGATTGAGTGCGCAATATTCTGCATCAGAACCGTTTTACCAGTTCTAGGCGGCGCAACGATCAAAGCACGCTGACCTTTACCCAGTGGTGTTACCAAATCGATGACACGTGTTGTCATATCTTTGGAAGCTGGATCGTCAATTTCAAGTTTGAGTTTTTCATCGGGATACAACGGCGTCAGATTATCAAAATTAATCCTGTGACGTGAAGATTCCGGCAGATCAAAGTTAATTGAGTTAACCTTGAGAAGAGCAAAATATCGCTCGCCATCTTTAGGCGCACGAATTTGTCCCTCGACTGTATCCCCAGTTCGCAAACCAAATCTACGAACCTGGCTTGGACTGACATAAATATCATCCGGTCCAGGTAAATAATTAGATTCAGGCGCACGCAGGAAGCCAAATCCATCTTGCAGAATTTCTAAAACACCAGAGCCAAAGATTGGCACGTCGTTTTCAGCCATTTGTTTAAGGATGGCGAACATCATGTCCTGCTTACGCAGGGTGCTGGCGTTCTCTACTTCAAGCTCTTCCGCAAGCTTTAGCAGCTCGGCGGGGCTTTTTAATTTTAGATCTTGTAAGTTCATATGAAGGAAAGGTTCGGTTCAGTCGGAAATAAATATTGAACGGGATGATTTTAAGAATGCAACATACAAGTTAAGAATTATTCAAGGGCGCCAGACAATTTAGAGGGTCGAGATTTGGACGCACCTAAGAAATCTATTTGTAATGCTACATTTTCTAAAGGTAGGGCAACGGACTAAAGAAGTGGCCCGCATTCGTTAGCGGGGTGAATTATAGTACCTCAAAAAGGAAGTCAAGTAAAAGAATTCCCAATATTTTCGAATTTTAAGGCATATTCTGCAATTAAAGTAGGCTCTAAAAAGGCTTAACAACCACAAAAATTACAATCAGGATCATCAGTATTGTCGGAATTTCATTAGCAAAACGGTAAAACTTTTCGCTTTTCATATTATTATCAACCTGAAAAGCCTTCATCCATTTGGAAGAAGCACCATGAAATCCCATCAGGAGAAAAAGAAAAAGAAATTTTCCGTGAAACCAACCCTCACGGAAAGCTTCGGTATCCAAAACAAGCAAAATACCAAATAACCAGCTCGCTGCCATCGCAGGCGTCATGATGAAACGGAAAAGTTTCCGCTCCATCACTTTAAATATTTCTGAGCGTTCAGAACCCACAGGCACTTGCGTGTGATAGACAAAAATTCTTGGTAGATAAAGCAATCCAGCCATCCATGAGATGACAGAAATTATATGCAGGGCTTTAATCCAAAGATAGCCCTCTCCCAAAAATCCAGCCATTTATAGTAGTTTCCTGACGGTTAATCAGCCTCTGACAAGCCTGAGCATATGTTCGACGTTTTCGATCGGTGTTTGCGGAACAATGCCATGGCCTAAGTTGAAGATAAAGGGTCCATCACCGAGGTCTGAGAGTATTTTTTCAATGGAACGATCGAGAAGCTCTCCTCCGGCTACCAAAAGCAAGGGGTCAAGATTTCCTTGTACAGTTACGTGAGGCTGGATGTTGTCTCTCGCCCAAGCCGTAGAGAGAGTTGTATCAAGGCCTAAAGCATCAGCACCGCTTTCTTTTGCAAAGAACTTATAACTATCCCCAACGCCCCTTGGAAAGAGAATAACTGGAACATCAGGATAAACGGATTTGATTCCAGCTATAATTTTTTTACATGGTTCCAAGCACCAACGACGCAATGCAAATTCTGGCCAAATACCCGCCCAAGAATCAAAGAGCTGTACAGTTTCTGCACCGCTTTCGATTTGCTTGATGAGGTAAAGCGTGGTTGCCTCAACGACCAAATTGATAATGCGGTCAAACTCTTCTGGTCTTGAATATGCCCAGGTTTTTGCTTTTGCATAATCTTTGGAAGACCCGCCCTCGATCATGTAACTGACCACTGTCCAGGGAGCACCAGCAAAGCCGATTAGCGTAGTTTCTTTTGGAAGATCTTCTTTCAATCGTCCAAGTGTTTCATAGACCGGTGCCATATGGCTGTGAAGGTTATCTAACTTTAAATTATCTAAGTCTTTGATGGATTTAAGCGGTTCCAGCTTTGGACCGACACCTTCCTCAAACCATACTTTTTGTCCTAGTGCGTGCGGTATTACGAGGATATCGCTAAAGACGATGGATGCATCAAAACCAAACCGTCGTATCGGCTGCATAGTAACTTCTACAGCAAGGTCTGGTGTGTAACACAGATCGAGGAAGCCGTTCGCTGATGCTCTGGTTTTTCTGTATTCAGGTAAGAACCGTCCTGCTTGGCGCATGAGCCAGATTGGGGGACGTTCTGTTTTTTCGCCTTTTAAAGCGCGTATCATGAGCTTGTTTTCGGTCTTCACGATCTTATCGAACCTCGCGTTAAGAGTTATCTCTATTAATATACTAAGTAAGTGTAATTATTTGTTGTTGTTGTAGATCCCTGTGAATCACGAGGATTATTTAGTTATTCATAACTTGTCCGCAACCTTCAAGCTCTCAATTTCATTTTTCATTTCTTCTGTGAGTCTTCACGGGGATCAAAAATAGCGACTCCTCAGAGAGTCATGGAGTCCTAAATTTAATTTAATTATATGAATTACGGGGATAACTCACTTTGTGTCTGGAGTCCTTTTACAGGTTTTACACAGGTGTGGGTATTGTCGCTAATTGTCGCATAAGGCGAGGGAGCGCCTGAGGGACAAGGTGTGTAAAAAATGAGTTTGTGGAAAAATTGGAGAGTTATCCACAAAGTTTTACCCAGTATCCCCAGGCTTATTCACATACTGGAATTTGTGGATGTGTAAGGATTATCAAGGGGCTACTTAAATACGACGATTAAGATAAATCTTGGCTATTTTCGCTCGAAGGTTCCTTCGCATTTTTCAATTTATCAGGTAGGAATACCTTATATTTTTAACTTTATCGCCCTTCTCCTTTTACTTGATAGAGAACGTTATCGGCTTCTTTGTAGAGCTGTTCGAGCATGAATCGGTAATAGAGGTGCGGAATTTAGGCATCAGTGTTTGCCAGTAAGCCCCTACATCATCACTTTTGGGGGGAGGTGGATTATAAAAACTTGGATACTTGGGTAAGGTTTTCACAATTATGGATAGTGATTCTTCAAAAATTGTTTTGATCCAGTTGAATTACTGGAGGTTTCCCGACAAAGCCTTAATGTGTATGAATAGTTCTCAGAATATCGTTTAGGGTAGAGAGTTCGGAATTAGATTATGTCGCAGTCCCATTTACATCTTGTATCAGATTCTACAGGTGAGACGATTAACTCGGTGGCACGGGCCTGTATGGTTCAGTTTAAAGTAGAAGAGCCTATTGAACATGTTTGGAGCTTAATTCGGACAAAAGTTCAGATGGAAAAGGTACTTCTACAAATTCGTCAAAAACCAGGACCAGTTCTATTTACCGTTGTTAACCAAGAGCTTCGGGAAATTCTTATCAGAGAATGTCGACGGTTGGGATTACCCTCTATACCCGTACTTGACCCGGTAATACATGCGCTGGCCAGCTATTTTAACCTTGAAATGTCTGGTAAACCAGGTCTTCAGCACACCCTAGATAGCGAATATTTTAATCGCATTGAGGCGATGAATTTTGCCTTGAACCATGATGATGGGCAACTCCCTCAAAACCTTAATGATGCAGAAATTGTGTTGTTAGGGGTATCCAGAACATCAAAAACCCCCACCTGTATTTATTTGGCAAATCGCGGGTTTAAGGCTGCTAATGTTCCTGTGGTTCCGGGCTGTCCCCTTCCTGTAGAACTGGATAGTCTGACAAAACCGTTGGTCATCGGCTTGACCAAGGACCCAGCCAGTTTGATGCAAATTCGTCGCAGTCGATTAAAAATGATTTCCAATGAAGAAGAGACTGACTATGTGCATCTTGAAACGATAAGAGAAGAAGTCAAAATTGCCCGCAAGCTCTGTAATGAACACCAATGGCCCATTATTGATGTAACAAGGCGGTCCATCGAAGAGACTGCAGCAACGATTATCAAACATTACCACCGCCATATGGGTATGGGTGATGAGTAACCTAATAATCGATGATAATTTGACTAAAACGGATGTAATCTTGGCTTCCGCAAGTACAGCACGGCAAGAGCTTTTACAGAATGCAGGCGTTCGTCTTGCGGGGGCAATACCTGCTGCAATTGATGAAAGTGATGTCAAAGAATCTCTTAAAAATGAGGGTGCCACTGCGCTGCAGGTTGCTGAAACATTAGCTGAATTGAAGGCACGCAAAGTATCTATCTCTAATCCGGATTGTTTCGTTATTGGTGCAGACCAAATGCTCAATTGCAATGGGATCTGGTTTGATAAACCTGAAGATATGGATCATGCCGCAGCCCATTTGAAATCCTTATCCGGGAAAGTTCACTCCCTGGAGTGCTCGGTATGTGTGGTGAAAAATGGACAGCGGGTCTGGCATCACAACGAGACAGCGTCATTAACGATGCGCGATCTGGATGACCCTTTTATCAAAGCCTACCTGGAAACGGTGGGTGAAGATGTCCTTTATTCAGTTGGTGCTTATCAATTGGAAGGGCTTGGAGCTCAGCTCTTTAACCGGATTCAGGGTGATTACTTTACAATCCTCGGATTGTCTTTGCTCCCTCTTCTAAATTTTTTACGGCAAAACAGGATTATTGCCTGATGATTTTAACAGGTAAAGCACGTCTGGCTGGCGTTGTAGGTTGGCCTATTTCTCATTCTAAATCCCCCAGACTTCACGGATATTGGCTGGAAAACCTCTCCGTAGATGGTGCTTATCTTCCATTGGCCATCGATCCGGCTCAATTTGATGAGACTTTACGAGGATTAAGTAATGCTGGGTTTCAAGGAGTAAATGTTACTGTTCCCCATAAAGAAGCCGCATTGAAGTTTTGTGATGAGGTTGATCCTCTTGCAAAGCGTATAGGTGCTGTAAATACCATTGTTTTCAAAAACGGGCGCTCACTTGGCTCTAATACGGATGCTTTTGGCTTTATTGAAAACTTACGACAGAATTCAACTCACCTGAATTTTGGAACGGCGAAGGTCGTTGTTCTCGGTGCTGGCGGTGCAGCAAGAGGCGTCATTGTTGCCCTTCAAGATGCAGGTGTATCTGAAATTTTACTCGTAAACAGAACAATAAGAAGATCAGAAGTCTTAGCTGATGACTTGTCAGCAAGTCAGAACTGTAAAATTCAAGTTTGTGAATGGGAAAAGAGAAACGAAATTCTTTCTGGCGCTGATTTGTTGGTCAACACAACCAGCCTGGGTATGGCAGGGCAACCTCCTCTGGAGCTAGATTTAAGCGCCCTGCCCTTAAATGCTGTAGTGACAGATATTGTGTATGCCCCTCTTATTACACCTTTGTTGGAAATGGCCCGCTCTAGAGGTAATCAGATTGTTGATGGTTTGGGAATGTTGTTACATCAAGCGCGCCCCGGTTTTGAAGCCTGGTTTGGTGAAAAGCCGGAAGTAACCCCTGAGTTGAGAGAATTTGTTCTTAATGATTAAAAGGCCGGTTCATGCTTTGATGAAAGACCGGAAACCGTTCTTTTTCCAGGAGAGGACATGATGTATGTCCTGGGATTAACAGGCTCCATCGGCATGGGGAAAAGTACAGCAGCAGAAATGTTTCGACGCTTAAAAGTTCCGGTGCATGATGCGGATGCCACGGTTCATAAACTGATGAGCAAAAATGGGGCTGCTGTTAAGGACATAAAAACCAAATTTCCCAATGTTGTCATTAACGGTGCTGTGGATAGAAAGAAGCTCGGAGACGAGGTTTTTGGCAATCCTACAAAACTGGCACAACTGGAAGCTATTTTACACCCACTTGTCAGAAACAAAATGCATCAATTTTTGAGCTGCCATGCGCATCAACGTCGAAAATTGGTAGTTTTGGATATACCTTTGTTATTTGAAACAAAAGGGGATCTCTTTTGTGATGGTGTGTTGGTGGTAAGTTGCCCTGAATTTCTTCAAAACCAAAGAGTTATGTTGCGTAAAGGAATGACGGAAAGCAAATACCGTTCAATTTTAAACAAACAAACTCCTGACAACCAAAAAAGAACGCTTGGTGATTATGTGATAAAATCAAATCAGGGTAAGCGACATAGTTATCTCAACGTGAAGCAACTCGTTGAAGTCTTAAGTACAGGTGGTATAAATTGCCGAGATTTACTTCCTCACCTTTCGCTTGCCTGTAAAAAATAAGCAGACGGGTAAAATTAGATTTATTGTCGGATAGAAATTAATGCGTGAAATCATTCTCGATACTGAAACAACAGGTTTTAAGCCTGAAGAAGGCCATCGTATCGTGGAGATTGGCTGTATGGAAGTGTACCAAAACCTTCCGACAGGTAAATCATTGCAGCTTTATATAAATCCTGAGCGCGATATGCCCGAAGGTGCCTTTAAGGTACATGGAATTAGTTCAGAGTTTTTGGCTGACAAGCCGCTTTTTCCAAAAGTTGTTGATGAATTCCTGGAGTTTATCGGTGAAGACCCTCTGGTTATTCACAATGCACCCTTTGATATGAAGTTTCTCAATTCAGAACTTAAGTGGGCAGGAAAGCCAGCCCTGAAAAATAAACCGATAGACACGGTTATTATTGCCCGTGAACTTTTCCCGGGGTCTCCGGTTAATCTTGATGCACTTTGTCGCCGTTTTGATATCGATAACTCGTCACGGACATATCACGGCGCCCTACTCGATTGTGAATTACTGGCTGAAGTTTACCTTGAGCTTCGGGGGGGACGACAGCATGGTTTTGACCTCGCAGCGAACAAAAGAGGCGGTAAATCAGCAAGTGGAAAAGGAGCAGGTTTAGGCACTGTCCCTTTAACAGGTAAAGCTATTCGTGAACCTCGTCCCCACATTGTTTCAGAAGAAGAACTTGCCTCCCATGAGGCGATGCTTGATCTGTTGAGTGATCCGCTCTGGAAAAAATAAAGATGAAGAAAATAGGGCCAAAATACAAAAAGGGCAGCAAAAGCCGCCCTTTTTAACTCATAAATCGTTAAACGATTTTTATGCTTCGGCTGTCGTTTCGTCTTTAGCCATTTCTTCATTCGCTGCTTGAGCAGCAGCTTCACTTTTGCGCTGCATAAACATCTGATGAAAATCAATAGGGTTCATGATCAATGGCGGGAATCCACCGTCCCGTGTGATGTCAGCAACGATGTTACGTGCAAATGGGAACAGGTAACGTGGTGCTTCGACCATCAATAGTAGCTCAACGATTTGTGCTTCTAGGCCTTCAGCTAAGGTAACAACCCCGCCGTAGTCGAGCTCAATCATGAAGGCTGTTTTGTCATCAAGAGTAGCTGAGCCACGGATGTTGAGGACAACTTCATATGCTGTATCAGATAGTTGAGTTGGGCTGACGTCGACGTTGATGTCAAGCTGAGGTGCTTTTTCTGACATCATTGGATAAATCATCGGCGAGTTTGGGTTCTCGAAGGACAAATCCTTGATGAACTGCATCTTAATTACCAGCGGCTGTTGCTGGGCGGTATTTTCTTCAGCCATAAAAAAGCTCCCTAAATGTTTGCCTGTTTGGCTAGCATGGTTTGAAGCTGTGAACAACCAACGATTAATTCAAGAGACAATTTCGCACAGCATAATTCACACAGTACAAAATGGGGTCTCATAATATATGGGTATATGGAAATGTGTTTTGAATATTCTTGAGATAACCTAATCAATCTTGAAAAGATTTTTCTCGAAATTTAGGTTCAGGGACGCTAAGTCGATATTTAAAATCTCACCATTGATGGTCTCTTCGCCAGTTAGGCTACGTATAAAGGCCCAATGACTTACGACAAGTGTTTTTGACCAGTCTCCGAGATCCAACATTTTTTGCTGAAATTCTTGGCACCGTAATTTTACCTGATGCTCTGTTTCATCCAAATCAGGCCACCAATGCTCGTTTAGCTCATCAAAATCAAGGTGTGGCCATGCTTTGGATAATTTGGAGGCTGTTGATCCTATGTCGCAGGAAAAAAAAGCATGTTCGTGGACAAGCGATTCAATGGTAACGGGAAGTTTTAGAACATTAGCAACAATATCAGCGGTTTGTAGTGTTCTAGTATAGGGACTAACGAGTATATTTGTGATCTCTTTTTCTTTGAGCTTTTCGGCAGCTACTCGGATTTGCTCACGTCCCATGTCCGTTAATTCCGGATCCGGAATGTTTGGATCAATTCTGGTCTTTGAATAGGTGACGTTGAACTGAGATTGTCCATGTCTGAGAAGATACATCAGTAATCCTATAGGGTCAGGTGCAGCTCAATGGGCTAAAACTGATAATATAGGTGTCGTCAGAATATGAAAACAGTTGTTCGCCTATATTAAGCTATTTGAGAGAGTTTCTATCTATTACCCTTTCCTACTACTCGTTAAATTGATTAGGTAAAATCTACGAATATGAGAGTTGTTGTTTATATCGGCCCTTAATTTTGATTATCATAGGAGATAACATGCTTATAGAAACACCGATTTGTGATTTTGGGTGGAAAGCGCCGGCGTTTTCACTCTCTGATTTTGATGGCAAAATCTGGAAGCTTGAAGATGTCATGGGTTCGAAGGGCACATTAATTGCCTTTATTTGTAACCATTGCCCTTATGTGAAGGCTGTCATTGGTAATTTTGTTGATGATGCAAAGAAATTACAGGCTGCAGGAATAGGTGTCGCGGCGGTCATGTCTAATGATTATCTAAGCTATCCATCTGATTCACCTGAGAATATGAAAGTATTCAGTCAAGAAAATAGCTTTTCCTTTCCGTACCTCATTGATGAGAAGCAAGAGATAGCAAAGGCTTATGACGCCGTTTGTACACCAGATTTTTTTGGTTTTGATGCTGACCGTGGCCTTCAATATCGTGGTCGTCTGGATGCCTCGACAGCCAAGATTGTCCCAGATGCTAAGCGAGAGTTGTTAAATGCTATGCTAAATGTCGCCGAGACAGGGAAAGGTCCGAAAGATCAAATTGCCTCTATGGGCTGTTCCATAAAGTGGGCGTGATTTTTAGCGACTAGAGCTAAGAAGTACAAATTAATCAGGGAAAATACAGCGAAACAACGTCGTAACACGAAATAGGGCAGCTGATTATCAAGCTGCCCTACGGTATTGTTGCTGAATTGTAATCGCGTTTATTTTAGCCGATCTTTGTCACTTTCTGTGACATCCTGAAAATCACCATCGATGACCGTATCATCTTTTTTGCCCCAAGCTCCGGCGTTCGTATGGGACGACTGTGGGTTCTGGTTTTGGGGATGAAATCCCTGGCCGTGAGATTGGCCATGAGATTGACGGTGGGCTTGAGAATTTTGTATTCCCGTTGCAATTTTTTTACCCAGGGTATTTCTGAGTACTTCCCGTACCGGTGGGATTAATAAAGCAAATCCTATGCTATCAGTAACAAAGCCAGGAGTGAGTAATAAGGCCCCAGCGGCTAGTAGGCAGATACCATCAAAAATTTCCTTTGCCGGAATTGCGCCTTGATTCAGTTGCTTTTGCGCATTTACAAGCGTTGCAAGGCCCTGGAATCTAAGCATCCATGTGCCAATGACGGCCGTGAGAATAATTAAACCTATAGTACTCCACAGGCCAATTTGATCACCGACTTCTATTAAAACGATAATCTCCAACAAGGGGATACCGATAAAAAGAAAAAGGAAAATGATTCCCATACTTGCTCTTTCTTAAGCACTTGCTTATTTAAAGTATATATAGTGGTTATGAATATAGGGGCTAGAATGGTCTCTAACTAGTAGTTGATCAATATTTATTGGAACAAATCACCCATGGGTAACGGTTTCCCTTTTTTTGAAATTGTTCTTCTTGCTGCTGTTGCAGTTTTTCTTGTCTTAAGACTTCGCAGTACATTAGGTAAGCGTACTGGCTTTGAAGAAAGACCTGATCAGGATCCTTTTGTACAGGATCAGAAGGAAAATGATAATGTCGTTAATTTACCGAATCGTGAAAAACACGAACCTGTAGATTCCAACTTTTCTGAGGCCTCGCACGAATCTGCCAAAGAAGTTCGTACGGGTTCTATGCACAGCGGTAAGTTTGCTGAAGAAGTTATTCCTGCTAATTCAGATCTGGCTAATGGCCTATCAGATATTGCCAGAGCAGACCGGAATTTCGATTCCTCTGAATTTGTAAAAGGTGCAGGGATGGCTTTTGAAATGGTCATCAACTCTTATGCCTCCGGTGATAAAAACACACTGCGTGATCTCCTTGAGGATGATGTTTATAGAGGCTTTCAAACCGCTATTGATGAACGAGAAGCTCAAAAATACGTTCATGAAACTGTCATGGTAGGGGTTTCTGATACGGATATTATTGAAGCAGAGATGTCAGGAAGCCATGCGGTAATTACCGTGAAATTTGTTTCGGAACAGGTCAATGTCACCCGTGATGCTAATGGGGATACAGTTGATGGAGATGCCAATCACGTCGCCAAGGTTACTGATATCTGGACCTTCTCTCGCGATACCCACAATAAAAACCCAAATTGGCTACTGGTAGAAACCCGCAGTCCCAACTAGACTTTGCCAATCGTTAACTGTTTTTACAGTTGAACTTATAGGTTCGGCTGGGGGATTGCCATTGTCTTCTAAGATCTGGTTTAAAGCTTTGTTCTCCTTATTTGGGCGTTCTTTGTTTGTGCGCGCCTTCATTTTTGTGATTTCTTCTGTGCTTCTAGTTTCTTGTGATCAAGTCACCAAGAAACCTGCTCCAACTGCAGAATTAGAAGACAAGCTCACCTTATCTCGAGTCGCATTTTCTGAGCTTCCAGGGTGGCAGGATGACAAGGTTATAGAGGCTTTCCCTGCTCTAACTAAAAGTTGTCAACGCTATGGACGCTGGCCTGATGCCAAGGGCGTTGGCCCAGATGCTCTTGCAGGAACGGCTGCTGATTGGAAAATTGTCTGTAACTCTTTGACTGAGTTTATGAAGCAAGTTGAAAATCATAAGGATTTTGGGGTTTGGCTCGAAGAAAATTTTGTCCCCTTTCAAGTCAAAAATAACGATAATCAAGAGGGTTTATTCACAGGTTATTACGAGGCGGAGCTTAAGGGATCCTTTACGCAGGATGAAATTTATAAATACCCGCTTTATGATGTTCCAAAAGACTTGATATCCGTTCGGCTCAGTGATTTCGATGAAAAACTAAAAGGAACCACGTTGGTTGGGCAGCTCAAAGACAACCGTCTGGTGCCTTATCATGAAAGAACTGATATCGAAGCAGGGGTTCTTAACGATCAAGGCCTAGAGGTTATCTGGTCAGACGATCCTGTGGACGTTTTCTTTTTACATGTTCAAGGCTCAGGGCGGGTGATGTTACCTGATGGGGAAGTTATCAGAGTAGGTTATGCCGGAAATAATGGCCATAAGTTCTATGCCATTGGCCGCGCGCTGATTGATGAAGAGATTATTCCGAGAGATAAAGTCTCTATGCAGGCCATTCGGACCTGGCTACGAGGGAACCCGGATAGAGCCAACGAAATCATGCAAAGAAATAAGAGATTTATCTTTTTTCGCGAAATCAAGGGAGAAGGCCCTATTGGCGCGATGGGTGTTGCTTTGACGGCTAGGCGCTCACTTGCCGTGGATCATCGCCATATGCCTCTGGGAGTTCCCCTCTGGCTTGATACAACGTGGCCTGGGACCGATAAGCCTCTACAGCGTTTGATGGTTGCTCAAGATACAGGAAGTGCGATCCGCGGTCCGGTTCGAGGGGATTTTTTCTGGGGCCCTGGTGAACCGGCGCTGGCTCAAGCAGGTAAAATGAAACAAAAAGGGCATTATTATCTTTTGCTTCCTAAAGCAGTGGCTCAAAATCAGCAGGTAAGCGGGTAAATCTAGGTCTCTTCGATCTTTATATCAGGTAAAATTAGTAGGGCTAAACAACTCTTCTTTTCACAAGAGACTTGCATTCGGTGGTGAACTTCATTACCTCCGCATCAGTTGCGAAAGTGAACGGATCACTTTTTGCCTGACGGCATTGGGGATGGCACATGGGAAAGTCGAGAGCTTACCCTTAACTATTCTCCCCATTATTGCCCTAATTATTGTTGTGAAAACACGTGGCTAAAAAAGACAAATCTAAATCTTCTAGTAAGAAAGAACCTGATCTATGGCGTATGGTCTCAAAGACTGTCAAGCCATTGGAAAATCGGGATTACTATGTCTTTGGCCGTGTTCTTCCTCAGCCAAGTTTTGATCCTGATAAGTTTGAAGCGGAATTTTCAGACAGCGATGTTGAAATTCCCTTTAAGCCTTATCGATCAGCACCAGCAAAATCTCGACCTGCCCCAGAAACGCTCAAGAAAAATTTAAGCCCGCTCTCCCATGGGCAAGTAGAAAACATGGATGGTCGGCAGGCAGAACGCTTTACCAAAGGCAGAATGCCTATGGAGGCGATATTGGACCTTCATGGGCAAACTCAGGTACAAGCGATGTCTTCTTTGGCTGCTTTTATCAGTGACTGCAGAGCTAGAAATCTCAGGAATGTTCTGATCATTACTGGTAAAGGCTCAGGCCTCCAGTCTCAGGGAGTATTGAAGACAATGGTCCCCCGTTGGTTGAACGATGAGGTTAATCGTGGGGCCATTTTGGCCTTCAGTCATGCCAAGCACCATCACGGTGGTAGTGGCGCATTATATGTGCTCTTGAAAAGAAGGCGGGAAAGATAGAGACTGTCCGCAAGGCAAATCTCGCTACCTCTCTGTTAATACTGTATAATGTTCTCATGACCCCCTTTGGACACAAGCTCCGTGAAATTCGCGCGGACCGAAACCTTACTCTTAAAGAAATGGCTAAAGGCTTGAGCGTGTCCTCAGCCTACCTGTCGTCTGTCGAACACGGGCATCGAGGCCAACCAAGCCGACGCTTTGTTCATAGAGTATGCCAGTACCTGAACATAATATGGGATGACGCCGAAGAGTTAGAGGAACTGGCAATTCATTCAGATCCAAAAGTATCTGTAAATACAGCTGGTTTAACGCCTAAAGCCACATATCTGGCAAATTGCTTGGCTGAAAAAATCACTGAGCTATCAGATGAGCAGATAGAGGCGATGATGAAGATTATTAACGTTGAAGATATCAATAATCTGGATCGTACCAAGGCGACGGAATAAGAAATATCATTCCTCTGTCGAAATGGTACTTTCTACACGAATTTAAATAAAAACAGGCACTCGAAAGCACCTGATTTTATTCATATAACTCATTAATAATTAGACACTTATTGTTTCTTTGATTTATTCGGCGACAGCCCTTGTCGGTAATTTCCAATTTGGTCTTGGGAAGTGGCAGGTATACCCGGTTGGAACGCGTTCCAAGTAGTCTTGATGTTCTGTTTCTGCTTCCCAAAACGCACCAACGGGTTCTATTTCAGTAACAACCTTTCCAGGCCACAGTCCGCTGGCATCAACATCGGCAATCGTATCTGTCGCCATTTGGCGTTGTGCGTCATTGGTGTAATAGATGGCCGAGCGATAGGCCGCTCCGCGATCATTACCTTGCTGGTTTGGTGTTGAAGGGTCATGAATTTGGAAAAAGAACTCCAAAATTTGCCGATAAGAGATCTTTTCCGGATTAAATAAAATCTCAATGCCTTCTGCGTGGGTACCATGGTCGCGGTAAGTGGCGTTCTCTACGTCGCCACCCGTATAGCCAACCCGGGTGCCCTCCACCCCTGGGAGTTGTCGAATAAGATCCTGCATACCCCAAAAGCAGCCGCCTGCTAATACAGCTTGTTCAGTCATTTAAACGTCCTCCACTTGATCTATATATTCCCCATAACCTTCTGCTTCCATCTGGTCCTTTGCAATGAACCTTAGAGACGCGGAATTGATGCAGTACCTTAATCCGCCTTTGTCTTCTGGCCCATCAGTGAAGACGTGTCCCAAGTGGCTATCACCATGTTTGGAACGCACTTCCACCCGTTCCATTGCAAGAGATGCGTCTCTATGCTCGTCTACGTTGGCTGTTACTATGGGTTTGGTAAAACTTGGCCAACCACAGAAGCTGTCGTACTTATCTGACGAAGCAAATAAAGGTTCACCAGAGACGACATCTACATAGATTCCAGGCTCATTGCTCTTGTAGTATTCTCCTGTATAGGGGCGCTCTGTACCGCTTTCCTGTGTGACACGAAATTGCTCAGGGGTGAGCTTCGCGATCGCCTCTTTCGTTTTAGAATAGGCCTTCATTGCTACAAGATCCTCTCGTGACTATTCGATTACTGGAATATAGGGAGTGATGACGCAAATACTAATAGCCTTGAGTTAAACTTTACGTGAGTTTTTGCCTGAAATACAAAAAAGCCAAAAATATAGAAAAGCAGGAGCCTAAAAACTCCTGCTTTTCTATTTATCTCATTTATAAAGAGCTACTTAGCTATATCTTTATCTAAAATCACAGCTTGCCCGCAGATAACATTCGTTCCATTAAATGTTAACGAGGGCGAGCCGTATAATTTATAGCCCTCTTCTAAAGCCTTGGAAATTCGAAGACAAAATTGGTCATCATCTTTTCTAGTTATAAGGCGGTAACGCAGTTTCATTGTTCTGCTCAATTCACATTGTTAGAGAATGAATTTGGAGAGATCTGTGTCTTTTGCGAGGCTAGAAACTCGTTCTGCTACATCATCGGCAGATATAACGACACTTTCCCCGCCACGATCTGTTGCTGTGAAAGAGATCTCTTCAAGCAACTTTTCGAGTACGGTGTGAAGACGACGGGCTCCGATGTTTTCAACAGATGTGTTGATATCGGCGGCAAGATCAGCCAAAGCATCGATGGCATTGTCTTCAAAGGAAAGCGTAAGTTCTTCTGTTCCCATCAAAGCGATGTATTGCTTAATAAGACTGTTTTCTGGCTCCAGAAGTATCCGTTTGAGATCATCCCGGCTAAGCGGGTTTAACTCAACCCTAATTGGAAGACGGCCCTGTAATTCAGGCAGCATGTCTGATGGCTTCGATAGGTGGAAAGCGCCAGAAGCGATAAACAGGATATGATCTGTTTTTACGGCACCGTGTTTTGTGCTGACGGTTGTTCCTTCAATAAGAGGGAGAAGATCGCGCTGGACCCCTTCCCGACTGACATCACCGCCGCTACGTTCTGAGCGGATAGTGATTTTGTCAATCTCATCAAGAAAAACGATCCCGTTTTGCTCAACGTTGTGGATGGCGTCGGCAATAAGGCTTTCTTCGTCTAGAAGTTTGTCACCTTCTTCGGTCATTAAAAGCTGGTGTGAATCTTCTACCTTCATGCGCCGTTTCTTGGTTTTTTGGCCAAAGCCTTTACCAAAAATGTCACCAAGATTAAGCATGCCCATACTTGCCCCAGGCATACCGGGGATATCCATGGTTGGCATTTGGCTGCCACTGCTATCGTTTACTTCAACTTCAATCTCTTTGTCGTTGAGTTGGCCTTCACGGAGCATTTTACGGAATTTTTGACGGGTTTCTTCACTCGCTCCTTCGCCTACTAGGGCGTCAAGGACACGATTTTCCGCGTTTTGCTCTGCTTGCGCGGTGACAAACTTGCGGTGATTTTCTCGCGAAATCAAAATGGCCGCATCGACGAGATCACGAACAATTTGCTCAACATCGCGTCCGACATATCCGACTTCAGTAAATTTAGTTGCTTCAACCTTTAGGAAAGGCGCTTTGGCAAGTTTTGCAAGGCGGCGTGCAATTTCTGTCTTCCCAACACCAGTGGGGCCGATCATAAGAATGTTTTTTGGCAAAACTTCTTCGCGCATCTCTTCGGAGAGTTGTTGGCGACGCCAGCGGTTACGCAGAGCAATCGCGACAGCACGTTTAGCATCATCTTGTCCAATGATGTAGCGGTCCAATTCGGATACTATCTCGCGCGGGCTAAATGCACTGGCATGTTGAATATTTTGTTCAGTCATTATTCGGCGTCCATACTTTCGACGGTCAAATTGGTATTTGTGAAAACGCAAATATCTGCTGCAATTCCAAGAGACTTACGGGCAATCTCCTCGGCTCCAAGACCTTCAATGTCGATCAAAGCCTTTGCCGCAGATAACGCAAACGAACCGCCAGATCCAATCCCCATCAAGCCATCTTCTGGCTCGAGAACGTCACCGTTTCCTGTCAGGATTAATGATGTCGAGGCGTCTGCGACAACCATCATTGCTTCTAATCTGCGAAGATAGCGATCAGTCCGCCAGTCCTTGGCCAATTCCACACAGGCACGCGTCAGTTGGCTTGGATAGGTTTCCAATTTCGCTTCAAGGCGTTCAAAAAGGGTAAATGCATCGGCTGTCGCACCAGCGAAACCAGCAATTACATCGCCTTTTCCAAGGCGGCGTACTTTACGTGCATTTGCTTTGATAACGGTATTGCCCAGGCTCACTTGGCCATCGCCGGCGATTACCACTTTGTTACCTTTGCGGACGGACAAGATTGTCGTGCCGCGCCATTTTATAGGATCGTGTTCAGACATGTTTTTGAAATGGTCCATTCACTGCGTCGCGTCAAGGGATGATCTTACGAGAAAAGTATGTTTCTGCTATTAATAACAAAAAATTATACCTTTGGCTTAACATCACGCCTTATCCAGGTCTTTGATTATTGTTGATATTTCATACAAGGTCCTTTTGTGAATGACAATGATCTCAACAGGTATCCTAATAGAGAATATCTATGTTAGATAACTGTAGCGCTTTAGTCGGCGTTTATAGTCGATGGTGCATTGAAGTGAGATAAAGCGGTTATCAATGATAATCACACTGGTATGAACCGGGCTGACCTGCTACAAAAGCCGCGACTTTTGTAGCATTAGATGAAGGTCGGTTATCTATACAACTTTCGTTTCAGCACTTTATTTTAAGGGCTGCGAATCAGTCATTGGGAAGGACACCCCGTGCGGCAGGCAAGTATCGAACGTAATACCAACGAAACGCAAATTACGGCGACCATCAACTTGGATGGTACCGGTAAATATGATGTGCAAACTGGTGTCGGGTTTCTCGATCATATGATCGAACAGCTTTCTCGTCATTCGTTGATGGACATTACATTGCGTGCGAAGGGTGATTTGCATATCGACTTCCACCACACGACCGAGGATGCGGGTATCGCTCTTGGTCAGGCCTTTAAACAGGCTCTGGGAGACCGTAAAGGGATCAACCGTTATGGTTCTTGCCTCTTACCCATGGACGAAGCGCTTAGTCGTGTAGCACTGGATTTATCCAATCGACCTTATTTGGTATGGAATGTGAATTTTGATCGCGATAAAATTGGAGATATGGACACAGAGTTGTTCAGAGAATGGTTTCAGGCCTTCTCTTTCAATGCTGGGATGACCCTCCACGTAGATCAGATACATGGGTTCAATAATCACCACATCGTCGAATCTTGCTTCAAAGCATTGGCCCGTGCCATTCGTGAAGCAATTGAAATAGACCCGCGTAAAGCGGATGAAGTTCCCTCGACCAAAGGTGTGCTCTGATTCAGGTTTCCTGATTAGATACCAAAAATCATGAGAGAAAACTTGATGAGGTACAATAAATGACGCTCGCGATCATTGACTATGGGTCGGGTAATCTCCGCTCTGCTGCAAAAGCATTCGAGCGTGCAGCAAAAGAATCCGGCCTCGATACACCCGTGATCGTCACAAGTGACCCCGAAGTGGTACGCACTGCTGATCGTATTGTATTGCCTGGTGTTGGTGCGTTTGCTGATTGCTGGCGTGGTCTGAATGCGACCACAGGTATGATAGAAGTCTTGCGTGAACAAGTAACTCAGAACGGAAAGCCCTTTATGGGTGTCTGTGTTGGTATGCAACTTATGGCAAGCGTTGGTCGGGAATACAAAGACTGCGAAGGCTTGGGTTGGATTCCTGGTGAAGTGATCAAAATGGATCCGGAAGACCAGAAATTGAAGATACCTCATATGGGGTGGAACGAACTGAAAGTTCTCAAAAAACATCCAGTTCTTGAGGGGCTTGAGGACGGGACCCATATTTACTTCGTACACAGCTATCACTATGTCCCTGAAGACAAAGAACACGTCCTTGCCGAAGTTAACTATGGCCATGAGATTACGGCTGTTGTGAGCAAGGACAATATGATCGGTACCCAGTTCCATCCTGAAAAAAGTCAGGAAGCTGGATTAAAACTATTTGCTAATTTCCTAAAGTGGAAACCATGACCCCTACACCTACTATGCCTGATTCTGCGCCCACTGTCGTGGTGACTGAATTGATCGAATTTCGTGGACCTGATCTTTATGATCTGTGTGATGCAACTGAAGCTGCCATTGAAGATGGGGGTGGTTTTGGTTGGTTGCGTGTTCCAGAACGAGATATTCTTGAAAATCATTGGCGGGGAACTTTACTGATTCCGGGGCGACAAATTTTTGTCGCACGATTGGATGGGACCATTTGTGGGTCTGCACAGCTGCACCTTCAGCCTCGAAATAATGAAGCTCAAGCCCATGCGGGGCAGCTTTCATCCTTCTTCCTTGCCCCTTGGGCCCGTGGTCACGGTTTGGCTTTGAAGATGGTCAAGGCAGTAGAGCAGGCTGCGAAAGAGCGGCATTTGAAAGTTCTAAACCTTGATGTGCGCGAAACTCAAAAACAGGCTATTCGCGTATATGAACAAATCGGGTTCACCCGCTGGGGTACGCAACATAGTTATGCAAAGGTCAATGATCAGTGGATCGCGGGTCATTTTTACAGCAAGTTATTGAATAATTCCTAAGGACGATAGGACATGATTGTATTTCCAGCAATTGATCTTAAGGATGGTGAAGCTGTTCGCCTTCTCAAGGGAGATATGGCCACTGCGACTGTTTTTAATTCCAATCCAGCCGCTCAAGCCAAAGAATTTGAAGACGCTGGTTTTGAATTCCTGCACATGGTTGATTTGAACGGCGCCTTTGAAGGACGCCCGGTCAACCGTAACGTCGTGGAAGAGATCATAAAAACGGTATCTATGCCTACCCAACTCGGTGGTGGAATACGAGACCTCAAGACGATTGAACAATGGCTAGAAACGGGTGTTTCACGGGTTATTCTGGGGACTGTAGCGGTTAAAAACCCAGATCTCGTGGTCGAGGCTTGCAAAATCTTTCCGGGTAAAATCGTGGTTGGTATTGATGCGCGTGGCGGCATGGTTGCGACCGAAGGCTGGGCTGAAACCAGTGATCTCGAAGCGACAGAATTGGCCCGTAAGTTTGAAGATGCGGGTGTAAGCGCCATAGTCTATACGGATATTGACCGTGATGGCCTGCTTCAAGGATGTAATGTCGAATCAACAGCTAATCTGGCGCGGGCCATTTCTATCCCGGTAATCGCTTCTGGTGGTGTTGCTTCAGTAGAAGACATTAAACAACTCAAAGCCGTTGAAGCTGCCGGAATTGAGGGTGTGATTTGTGGACGCTCGATTTACGACGGCCGGATCGATCCGAAAGAAGCACTAACAATAGCCGCTGGATAATTTATCGGGCTGCATATGCAGCTTTACGTTTAGTCGTAATATTGGTTTGAGGGCTCTTGAAGCCCCTGGAGAGTAATATGCTTAAGGCTCGCATTATTCCATGTCTTGATGTGAAAGATGGCCGTGTCGTAAAGGGCGTAAACTTCGTAGGTTTGCGAGATGCTGGAGATCCTGTTGAGCAAGCCCGGCTTTATGACAAGGCGGGTGCGGATGAGCTATGTTTTCTGGATATTACAGCAAGCCACGAAAAGCGCGATATCATGCTCGATGTAGTCTCTCAGACTGCTGAAGAATGTTTCATGCCACTTACAGTTGGCGGTGGTATTCGAACTCTTGAAGACATTCGAGCTCTTTTACTTGCTGGTGCCGATAAGGTTTCTATCAACACAACAGCGGTAACCAATCCTGAATTCGTTAAAGAAGCGAGCGAGAAGTTTGGCAGCCAATGTATTGTTGTTGCGATCGATGCAAAACAGGTATCTCCTGGTAAATATGAGGTATTCACCCATGGTGGCCGCAAGGAAACCGGGTTAGATGCTGTCGAGTGGGCACAAAAAATGGAAAGATACGGCGCTGGGGAGTTGCTATTAACTTCTATGGATCGTGACGGAACCAAGCAAGGCTATAACCTACCTTTGACCAGAGCGATTGCGGATGCTGTTAGAATTCCGATTATTGCGTCTGGTGGGGTTGGGGACCTTGATCACCTTGTTGACGGTGTCAAAGAAGGTCATGCTTCTGCTGTTTTAGCGGCATCGATTTTTCACTTTGGCGCCTACACGATTGCTGAAGCAAAAGATCATATGGCAAAGGCGGGTGTTCCCGTTCGCCCAGTTTAAGTGGAACTAAGCTGGAAGGGTGGAAAGTAAAATGAGAGCGGAACAAAACTAATGAGTACGACAAAAGTGTCTGCAGAGGTATTGGATGAGCTTTATGCCGTTATCCTCAGCCGCAAGGGGGATGACCCCTCTAAATCCCATACCGCGAATCTTTTTTCCAAAGGCGTCAGCAAAATTGCCCAAAAGGTTGGGGAAGAAGCTGTCGAAACGGTGATAGAGGGTGTGAGTGGTTCAAAACAAGAACTCGCAGCGGAATCGGCGGATTTACTCTATCATCTCATGGTGCTTTGGGCGGAGCGTGAATTGAAACCTGAAGATATTTGGACTTTGCTTGAGGGGCGTAAGGGTGTTTCAGGTATTGCTGAAAAGGCTTCACGTCCAAATGATTAGGTGAAAATGGACTTGCACAAACCCTACGCTTATTCATTAATTACAAAGTAGTTTATACGAGGGAATTTTAAGCCATGGCATATGATCAAAACAACATTTTTGCAAAGATACTTCGCGGGGAGATTCCCTGTGCCAAGGTTTTTGAAAACGATCATGTTTTTGCGTTTAATGATATTGCAGAAAAAGCACCTGTTCATGTTTTGATTATTCCCAAAGGGGCTTACGAATCTTTTGCAGATTTTTCGCAACATGCTTCTGAAGAAGAAATCGTATCTCTAAACCGTGCCATTGGCGAGATTGCCCGCGAAAAAGGGATTGTTGAGACAGGCTACAGAGTTATCTCTAACCATGGAGCACACGCGCGCCAAGAAGTGCCTCATTACCATGTGCATTTACTTGGTGGAGATGATTTGGGCGGCTGTTTTAACTAAACATCCCTGCCTTGAATAATGTAAAATAATCAGGGCTTTTTTCACCCGATTTAATTATCTCTCAGCTTAATTGTCTCTCTGGTAAAACTTATTTATTATCATTGAATACAGCCGCTTCGGCGGGAAAATGGAGAATGGCATTTGTGCCTATCCCAAGCTTGCTGACGAGTTTTAAGGTCCCACCATTTATAATTGTAAGTGAACGCGAAAGCGGAAGGCCTAAACCGGTGCCTTCATATTTCCTCTCTAAGGTATTATCTATCTGAGTGAAAGGCCGTAAGGCAATTTCGATTTCGGATTGGCTCATACCAATACCGTTGTCTTCAATTTCGATTAGAAATCCGTCGTCATCGGTATAGTTTGCGATGATGTTAACGACACCCTTTGAGCTCGTGAATTTAATCGCATTTGAAAGAAGGTTCAAAAGAATCTGTTTAATACTGCGTTCATCTATTCTCATGTTAGGGAAGTTACGGGGCACATTTGTCTGTAAAGAAATTCCGGTGCTTAGGGCTTTGGTCTGCACAATTTGGATGGAATGGGCAATCGCTGATCTGAGACATACATTCGTCGGGGTGAGATTTAATTCCCCGGCTTCAATCATAGAAAGATCAAGTATATCATTGATTACACCCAAAAGGTGGCTTCCGCTTCTATGGATGTCGTTGACATATTCTTGATACCTCGGGTGGCCCAAGCTACCAAAGAGTTGCTGCTCCATAACTTCAGAGAAGCCTATGATGGCATTTAGGGGAGTTCTGAGTTCATGGGTCATCGTTGAAAGAAAAGCCGTTTTAGCCTGACTTGCACGTTCAGCATGGTCTTTTGCTATTCGTAAAGCGCGTTCGACTTTTTTGATTTCAGTAAGCTCTACATCGATACAATACATTTCGTGCTCGCCTTTACAGTTTACGAGCATGACGTGACTTGAATATACCGGGATGGCTTTACCTTCTTTATTGCGAAGAGTCATTTCTCCTGAAGGCATCGGTTGGTTAAAATCTAGCCAACGTCTATGGTCCTTGATTATTTGTTCACTAAGGTGTTCAGGAATAATTAATTCTTCCAGCAAGCCACCCATGGCTTCATCAGGGGCGTAACCATAAAGTTCAGTACTGGCATTATTCCAATAAATAACACGCCTTCGTTGATCATAACCTTGAACGGCAATATTCTCTATTTGATCGAATATTGCTCTGAACCTGACCTCTGGAACTAAGTTGATTTGTTCGGTATGAGAAGATTTGGCAAGGGGTTCAACATAACCTTCAAAGGCAATGATAGAGCCATATTTATCTCTTACAGCAACACAACTTTCACTAACCCATCGTGTCGTGCCATCCACCTTGAATATTTGATAGACGACATGGGTTAAACGGTCTTCTTTGCGAAGTTTGTTATAAATATCACGCCTAAGATCCAGGTCTGTGTAGAGTTGGCAATTTGGAGATCGAATGTACTCAAAAAAATCGTCGGAAGTTTCTAACCCAAAAAGATTTGCATATGCTGGGTTTACGGCTGAAAAATAACCATCAAAATCTGTTCTATACATGCCATAAGGGCTGTTATAGACCATGCTTTCACATGAATCTACTTCATCAGTATCTGAATTCGATAGTGGTTTAATATCGTTGTATGCGAGCATTGCGAGTCCTACTAAATTGAATTGGGACAAACGCACAAGTTGTCTATTATTATATGCACACTTAAGTTGTAATTTTTAGTAAATTTTTTTTGATCATTAATTTCAATTGGTTGATGATGTAAAATATACTTTGATATCATTATGTTACAAGAATCAATGCCACCATGGGTAGTATTGACCGAATTAAAGAGCCGATTCTTTTTAATGATTGAAAACGTTAAACCTAAAATTATGACTAACTTTTATAGACCCGTGGTTGATTTTTTTTGATGGTTATAGAAGTAGGCAGGAAAACACTTTTTAAAAAAATGAATGGATGGTTCCAAAGCTGTTACAGGGAAGATACACTGCGGCATAAATATTATGGTTAAGGACATTATCACTTGCTCAAGGTTCATATTCTACAAATTGAAGATATTTACGTACCAACAGATCGTCGGAAAGAGTTAGATCCTCAAAAAGTGGATCTGGCTGCCGAGGAATTGATGGATGAGGCTGAGGAAAGGCCGATTAGTGTGCGCAAGGGTAAAGAAAGATATGTTTTGTTAAGAGGAATTAACCGTTTAGAAGCTCACAAAGCGTTGGGCGAAAAAACGATCCGGGGATATATCATGAATGCTATTCAGAGGTGAAGTTCTGTTCTGGTATGTCTAGGGAGTGTTTAGGGACTTATTTTGCTCTTCCTCTTCTATAACGCAAGGCCTCAGCAATATGACTGGTTTTGATGCTTCCTTGCCTCTCTAGATCTGCGATGGTGCGCGAAACCTTTAAGACACGATGATAAGCCCGAGCCGAGAGTTGGAATTTGTCGGCGGCTTTTTGCATTAAATTTAACTCATCGTCTCCAAGTGCTGTAACTTCCTCTAATATTTTTCCTTCAGCTTCAGCATTGGAGTGGGGCCTGATTTCTTTCGGATAGTTGGAAAAACGCTTTGTTTGTATATTTCTAGCAGCTTGTACTCGAGCGGCTATTTCTGCACTACCTTCTTTGGGTGGAGGGAGAGATAGATCTTTGGCTCTGACCGGTGGCACGTCTAGATAGAGATCTATACGGTCGTACAAAGGAGCTGATATGCGTGCTTGATATTGCAGGCTACAGCGTTTACCGCGCGCACAAATTTGTGTGACGGGATCGACTTCTCCGCAACGGCATGGGTTCATGGCGGCAACCATTTGAACACGTGCCGGATAGGTAATATGTGCTTCTGCCCTTGCTATTGAAATTTTCCCTGTTTCCAGAGGTTGCCGGAGTGTTTCCAATACATTGCGGTTAAATTCAGGGAGTTCATCTAGAAAAAGAACGCCGCGATGTGCCAGCGAGATCTCACCCGGTTTTGCTTTTGATCCGCCTCCAGCAATAGCGGGTGCTGATGCTGAATGATGAGGGTCTCTAAAGGGGCGGAGATTTTTCAATTCTCCGTTCTTTAATAACCCCGCGAGGGAGTGGATCATGCTTACTTCGAGAATTTCTTCTGGTTCAAGATCTGGAAGAATCGACGGCAATCTTGAAGCTAACATGGATTTTCCAGAGCCAGGAGGACCGTTAAAAAGAAGGTGATGATTGCCCGCTGCAGCAATTTCAAGAACCCTTTTTGCAGTTTCCTGACCTTTCACATCTTTCAGATCCGGCAGATGAGCGCGATCATTTGTATTGTTCTTGATTATAGGTTTAGGGGGCGTAAGGATTTGCCTTCCATTGATGTGGTTGACGAGGGCAAGTATGCTTGGGGGAGCAATAATATCCAGACCCTTTACCCAGGCTGCTTCTGGACCTTGGCTAGCAGGACAGATGATACCCCTATCAGTCGCGTGAGCTTGAAGGGCGGTTGGAAGTACGCCATTGACTCCTCTGATGGTACCATCCAGAGCAAGCTCGCCGAGGGCGACATAATTCATCAGCTCGTTTATTGGCATTATATCCATTGCAGACAAGATACCCATGGCAATTGGCAAGTCGAAATGGCTACCCTCTTTCTGCAAATCAGCTGGGGCAAGGTTAACTGTAATTCTTTTGGGTGGCAGGGCTAGTCCTATAGCTGTTAAGGCAGCACGTACACGTTCACGGCTCTCTGCCACGGCTTTATCAGGAAGCCCAACGATATTAAAGGCCGGAAGCCCACTTGAGAGCTGAACCTGAACTTCAATATCCAGAACTTCAATGCCCTGAAAAGAGACAGTATTGATTTGAACCGTCATATATATTGACCACCTAAAGAACAAACGAAGAACTTTAGTGTAGCATTTAATGTCACACGCAAAAGGGGAAAATAGTATAGCTGTGGAGGTGTCTTCTTTATTCTGGAGAAAATATCAAAGAAACTGGAGAGCTTCTGCTATGTCTTCTTCACTAAATACCTTGATACCATAGGCACGTAGCAGGTCGGTAACCTTCCCTGATCCTTTGATTCTTGTTCCAGAAAAAGAACCATCATAGATAAATTTACTGCCACATGAGGGGCTGTTTTCTTTAAGTATGGCGAGTTTTATTCCCTGGGTTTGACATAGCTGGAGAGCTTTATGTGCACCTGTGATGAAGGCATCAGTTATATTTTGTCCATCTGAAGTAACGACTTGACCTTGTTTGATTTCAGCCGCAGGGCGGGGAGTTGGAAGGCCTGCAGCTGTTTCTGGGCAGAGCAGAACAACACGCCCTTCTTTTTGTAGTTGAGTAAGTTGATCTAGCTCTTTGAATGCATAGTTACCATCGTAGCGAACAGGCTTTCCCATAAGACAGGCACTGACGAGAATTTTAGATTTTAAGTTTTTATAATTTGTCATGCTTTGGGGTTTCAAATTTTAAAAGATGAGACTTAGACATAAGGTGTCGTTGATGTAATTCAAAGCCAAGTTTTTCGTATAAATTCGTGGCTTTTGGGTTGGTCTTTATCTGTTTGAAGAAAAATGTGTGTTACACCAAGCTATTTGATTCACTCTCTTAAATTTCAATCGTTTTGGTCCCGATCCCTTGATTTCTAAATTCTGGTATTATGTAATTTTCATCAATAAAGATCTCTCGACCTCTCGCTACGAGTAAAAAAGAAAAAATGATCCAGAGGTACCCAACAGGCATTGCGCGAACCTTGGGAGCCCATAGATATCACCGTTTTACTGATAGTAGGCTTTGGTTAAAATAGAAAAAACCATTGTCAGGTCTGTTCTTTAAAGTACTAAATATCAGCTAGAAGCGTCTTTCAAAAATCCATTTATGCACCTCTACTTAGTATGTTTGATCCTGACGTTCTCTGTTATCAATAGTGTAGTAATCGCCCTTGAATTTACAAAAAATATGTCGATCGATAACAAGATTTGTCGGCTCCTCCAGCGAGCCAGCTGCAATGGCGTAGTAATTGGCTTCTTCTCCATTGATGGTTCGCTGCCAAAAAAGAGAAGAACCACATTTATTACAGAATCCACGTCGGGCGTGGTCAGAAGATACATACCAACTCAGGGATTCCGCATTATTGGTAATGGACAGCTTATCTATGGGACAAGCCGTTGATGCCCAATTATGGCCTGACCAAACCCGGCATTGCTTACAATGGCAGGCGACAACATTCTTTAATTTCGAATTAGTCTTATAGGTTACCTTGCCGCAAAGGCACCCGCCAGTATGAGAGCTGCAATCATCCATCTTATATTCTCATATTTTAGAACAAATATAGAACATGTCATGCGGATTAATGGGAAGCAAGCATTACTGAATTAGCTTTTCAATCTCCATAAATCCAAAATAGACGAGAAGCGGAACAGGGAGAGTTGCCAGTATCAAGGTGCTGATAAACAAGAACCATTTAAATTGACCGCTGGCACCACAGATAAACGAGATACCACCTCCGCCTCCAATAACGGCGTTGCCAGGTAGATTGATAAGTATAGCAAGGGAGAGATACCTGTAGCGTTTGACCCAGGGGAAAACGGCCTCAAATAACCTCAAGGCCCGTGGAATAGGCGCCTTAGCTCCGGTGAAAGGTTTTTCGTTTTTTGTTGAGAGAATCAGAGAATCAAAATTTGTAAATCCTGTTTTTTCCCACAAATGAGGAAAGGAATAGCCAAAGAAATAAGCCAGGCTTAGTCCTCCTATTGTTGCGAGATACACACTTACAACACCTTCCTTGCCAAAGGCGGCCATGATAAGAAGACCGATTTCTACCCCCGGAACAAAGGGGACAGAAAGTAATATGAGGTACAACAGGGCGCAAACGAGTAAAGATTTTAGTCCAAAGCGATCTTGAAGATCGTTTAAAAACTGGACGATCTGGGGCCTATCCATAAAGGCTAAGTGGACAATAATGGTGAAAAAACCAATCCAAAAAAATATCAGAAGAGAAACCTTAAGATTGGGAGTTATAAATTTAGGGATAAATCTAAGTGATAAAATAATACCTAAACTCACCAACAAGGATCGGCCAATGAGACCATAGGGCCATAGCTTTACAGTCATCGTTGATAGCCAATATGTTATAAATATCAAAATGATAAGCAAAGTGATGGACAGAAGAATTGAGTTGCTATTTTCTTTATTGTTATACTTAGCCTGCATAGGCATGAAAACCTTATCCCGGTCTCTAATGTTCCTATAGCCTATGCTCTTTCACATATATGATCGACGAATTTATTTTCGAAATTAAAAAAGGAGAGCCTAAGCCCTCCCTTTTTTATCAAAAATTTCAAAGTAAATTCAGTCGTTTTAAGTCTGAGCAGCCTTATCTGCGACTTCATCGTCTTCGTGATACATTTTGGTGTAATCTACCAGGACGCCATAATGAGGATCACCTTCTTTGTCTTCCTCGACCATACTAACGGACTTTTCCAGAAGGTGGCTACAATCAGGGCTCAAATGTCGTAGATGCAGAGTTTTGCCACGGCGAGTGTACCGCTCAGCCAAGGCATCAATTGCTTCCAAACCAGAATGATCCCATACCCGGGCATTTTTGAAATCGACAACAACATCATTGGCGTCTTTTTCTGGATCAAAAAGGTCGCGAAATGAGCTTATTGAGCCAAAGAAAAGTGGGCCAGAAATTTCGTAAACAGTCGTTTTGCCATCATCTGTGGTACCAATGCGAGCATAAATGTGCTTGGCCGAAGTCCAGACAAAAACCAGTGAAGAAACTAAAACACCCACGACTACAGCAATAGCAAGATCCTTGTATACGGTTACACCGGACACGAGAATGAGGACAAAAGCATCTGACTTCGGGATACGGTGTAGGATACGTAAACTGGACCATTCAAAGGTGCCGATCACGACCATAAACATTACGCCGACAAGTGCAGCCAAGGGAATAAGCTCTATAAGGTCTGAGGCAAACAAGATAAAGAACAACAGAAAAGCGGCCGCAGTTAACCCTGAAAGGCGAGCTTTACCACCAGATTTGATGTTGATCATACTCTGGCCGATCATGGCACAACCACCCATACCACCAAAGAAGCCAGTAACAACATTTGCAACGCCTTGCCCCATGCACTCTTGGGACGTCCGACCTTTGGTTTCGGTGATTTCGTCAATGAGTGTCAGAGTAAGAAGGGATTCAATAAGACCAATGGCTGCCAGGATAAGAGCGTAGGGGAATATAATATAGAGGGTTTCGAAATTGTACGGTACGTTTGGAATGCTGAATTCAGGCAGTCCGCCCCCAATTGATGCCATGCTTCCAACGGTTGGGATGTCCAAGCTGAAACCAATAACGATAGCTGATACGACAACGATAGCTACAAGCGGGGCAGGTACCAATGAAGTAATTCGGGGAAGAAGAAAACTAATTGCCATGGTCAAAGCAACCAGACCAAGCATGATGTAGAGCGTCGAACCACTGAGCCATTCACTATTCGGGTCTGTTGGATTGATCGTGAACTGAGAAAGTTGCGCGAGGAAGATGACAATTGCAAGACCGTTAACAAATCCGAGCATAACCGGATGGGGTACTAGTCGAATGAACTTTCCAAGCCGAAATACGCCCGCCAAAACCTGTAAAATTCCCATCAGAACGACTGTAGCAAAGAGGTATTGTACGCCGTGCTGAACTACGAGAGATACCATGACAACTGCCAGAGCACCTGTTGCGCCAGAAATCATACCGGGGCGGCCGCCAATTAACGATGTAATAAGGCCAACGATAAAGGCAGCATAGAGACCAACAAGCGGATCAACCTGGGCTACGAAAGCAAAGGCAACGGCTTCGGGGACAAGAGCAAGGGCAACTGTCAATCCCGAGAGTACCTCGGCTTTGATATTGCGCGGGTCACAAAAATTGTAGGCTTTCATGGTGTTCCGATCGGATCGTTTAATAAATCGACCGAAATTTTTCGGCGCGATCAAAATTAAGGGCGATCTGATCCTTTTGGATAAGCCGCCATATCTGTTTCTGGCGCGCTTCTAGCAAATTTATTGAGGTTAGAAAATAACTAATCGAATGAGTCGGGTATGTGCTGGGCTCATATCAAAGCCAAATTTAGGATTGTAGAGACATTTGTCGATTTTAATTTTTATCAAGCTGATATGAATTATATCTCTTCAACAACCACATGGGCGGCTGACCAACCACCCGGCCAGACTTCAGCAGATCCGTTTCGAAGGTTTCTGATTTCGTCTAACGGGAGATCTTTGGCAATGATCAAAGGCCCCAGACCAACGGTTGTGTCTGATGGCGATATTTCAGTTGCAATGCCTGTGTGACCAAGACTTTCTTCACAGGGAAGGTAAACTGCGGCTGCAGAGGTTTGGTTTTGTCGTTTGCCACCAAGGAAACGTGTCGCACCAATAGGGCCCACAACCGCAACAGCGGCTTGTAATTCAATTGCGCGGGCTTTCGCACAGCCAAAGACCCGACTATACCCGGCGAGCTTTGAGGTCATAGAAGGTACAAGGATAAGATCAATATTTTGGTTCGCAATAAGAGACGACAGCGCAGGCATTTCAATATCCAGGCAAATCAGGATAGCCATTCGAACGCCTCGCCAAGTGAAAACAGACAATTTGTTGCCCGGTGTTAGACACCAGGCATTCGTGTCCTGTTCGTTCGGCGTAAGGCTGAGCTTGTCTTGGGTAATGTAAGTGCCATCAGGAAGAAAAAGGTGTGCGCGATTGTAATAGCCATCATTATCATTAACGGGTTCTTCAGAAATATTGTCTTTCCCATCGATGGCTACCGGGAAAGTTCCCGCTAAGAGAGCGATTTCATAGCTGGCGGCAAGCTCTTTCAACAGTTCTTTTGCTTCGGAAACTTGTGTGACCATCCACGAGATCTCTTCATCAGGGCATATGCCTGAGGGTGCAAATGACATCCACTGTTCAGATACATATTCAGGCATTATAAGAAGGTCAGCACCTGCATTTTTGGCACTTTCCACACGCGTTCTTACTTGGCCAACCCACTCTGCTAGCGAGTTTAAAGGAATATCTAGATTTACAGCCCATAGTGCGACGGACAAATTACCATTGGTCACGTTTACTCTCCTGTGTTGTTTCTCTTATGGCACAAAATTCGTTAACGGAGGAGAAATTTGCGCCCTCTTTGAGCAAGGTGAACATATAAGGGGTTTGGCATGAGGGAATTAAGGATTTAAAAGGTATGGGATCTGTCTTATTTCATGTTTTGACCTGCACTGAGTTATTTATCCTCTGGAGTTAATATGACCCCCGCGACAAAAATCAGCGTTATTATATCTACCTATAACTGGCCTCAGGCTCTGGAGCCAGTTTTGCGTTCTATTGAAGATCAGACAGACAAGAATTTTGAGGTTATTATCGCGGATGACGGTTCTAAAAAAGAAACAGTGGATCTTGTTAAGTTTTATGCCGAAAAATCTTCAATTCCAATCAAGCATTATTGGCAAGAAGATGATGGGTATCGCCTTGCTGCTTCTAGAAATGGTGCGGTAGGTCTTGCGGAAGGTGAGTACCTTATTTTTAGCGATGGGGATTGTTGTTTCTTACCCGATTTTGTATCATCTCACCGGAAATTAGCTGAAAAAGGGTGGCTGGTTGCTGGTCGGCGAATTTACCTGAAGAACGGGTTCACGAAAATGGCGCTTCAGAATAAGTGGAATTTTTTTCGATGGCCGCGCCCTGTTCTTTTTTTGTTGGGGATTACAGCACAGTGTAACCGACCGTTTCAGTTTATTTCTCTGCCTCAGTCTGATGAAAATCGCAAAATGAAATCGGATAAATGGGAGCAGGTTCAAACCTGCAATTTGGCCGTTTGGAAAGAAAATTTTTATAAGGTTGATGGTTTTGATGAAAGCTATGTTGGCCATGGTTGTGAAGACTCTGATTTCACTTTAAGGCTGATCCGAAGCGGTGTAAGGCGGATAACGGCAAATCATACGTCCCCTGTTCTCCACATCTATCACAGCCGTTCTATACCTGGGAGGGCTGATAAAGAGAGTTTAAACCCGCAGCGTTTTCAGGCTCTGCTAGAGAGCGATAGGCAAACAGCAGTAATTGGTATTTCCAGTCACCAGAACTCTTAGACCCAGGACTTGCTGATCAAGCAGAATTCAACCGATCTTTTCCTGTCATCAATATTGTTTATTTTTATTTCAGCAAGTACGTTGTCAGCGTTCTTTATGTAAACACAGGATCTCGTAGTCGTATGTCCGAATTAGGTAAAACGCTTGTCGTCACAGGTGGTGGACTGGGAGATACTCTCTTTCATCTGCCCTTTATTCGTTCAATACAACAACGCTCTACGGGTAAATCTGTTGTTTTGGCTTGTAAAAAAGGCCGGGAAATCAGTGAGCTTTTTTCTGAAATAGATATGGTGAGTGCTGTCTTGCCGATTGCACGAGATCAAGATGTTTCGGGTAAGGCAGATTTGGGGCGATTACGCCGATTAACCAACCAAGCCGGGATTGAGACAGCCTTTGTTTTCCATAAATCTACCGGCATTGCTTTTGCCATGATGATGGCAGGTGTTAAAAACCGCTTTGGGTATTTTTTTAAAGGGTCCTGGAACAGGTTATTTCTTAATAAAGGAACTCTGACGCCTAAGTCAGTTCCATTGCCGGCTTTTATGAATCATGCCGCCCTTGTCATGGATGACGCTGGAATACCCTATGATTACAGCGATGTTAAATTTCTTCAACCCGACCATGTTGTTCAGGCAGCCTTTTCCAATCTCGGCTTGAATGATAAAACGCAGATGGTCGCTCTTGGGGTGAACGCGAGCGCGGAGTTTAAGCAATGGGGTGCTGAGGGGTATTCAGCGATTGCTGAGCGGCTTCTAAAACAGTTTTCGGGGCAAATTCTGTTGTTTGGCGCTGGTGATGTGAAGCACGTATCTGAAGGGATACTTGCCAGAACAGATAATCCAGAACGCTTTATAGATTTAACAACTCAAAAAGTGCCTCTGCACCACAGTCACGCACTATTGCAAAGTTGCGATTTCTATGTGGGGAACGACAGCTTTGGCCTTAATTTGGCGGCGATGTCTAGTTTGCCAGCAGTTGGTATATTTATAAAAAGCTATCATTTTTCCTATTCCAACTGGATAAAGCCAGTTATCTCAAGCAGCGATACAATAACCGATATCACTGTTGATATGGTTTGGGAGCAGGTCTCAAAACTCATTTCGAAATAGTAACTGATGTAGGTCTATGAGAATAAGGGCAACACTAGGACTGCCCAGCACCCTTATTTGTTAAGCTTACCTTCGATTGCGTCCCAAATATCAACTTCCAGAGTTACGTTGTTGAAACGGTTGATTTCCTGAATGCCAGTTGGCGAGGTGACGTTTATTTCCGTCATGTAATCCCCGATTACATCGATGCCGACAAATATCAAGCCGCGTTCTTTGAGGGTTGGCCCAATTGCAGCACAAATTTCATGATCGCGTTCGGTAAGTCCGATGGGGTCTGGCCGGCCGCCGACATGCATGTTTGAGCGGGCCTCTCCCTCTGCAGGGACACGATTGATCGCGCCAGCTGGTTCGCCGTCGATCAGAATTATCC
The DNA here is from genome assembly GCA_036960845.1 of Halopseudomonas aestusnigri. Lineage (GTDB taxonomy): Bacteria > Pseudomonadota > Alphaproteobacteria > Kiloniellales > Kiloniellaceae > Kiloniella. Next base: position 314,145 of record JBALWN010000001.1, read on the forward strand.
GTTTATCACCTTTACGTACATCAGGTAGATAAAGTTGTGCGATAATTGGTTCGCGGTAATATTGCTCGAAAAGTTCGTAAACTGAGTTCAGGTTTTCATCATCCGGTTTTATATGAAACACTCCGGCTCCACCGTTTCCATAAAGTGGTTTGACGATTATGTCTTTGTACTCTGACCTGAAGGCCTTGATTTCTTTGATATCATTCGTAATCAGTGTCGGGGGCATGAGCTCTGGAAACTCTGCAATAAAGAGCTTCTCTGGACAATTTCGCACCCAGCTTGGGTCGTTGACGACTAGAGTTTTGGGATGCACATGATCCAGCAAATGGGTTGCTGTGATATAGGACATATCAAAGGGAGGGTCTTGGCGCATTAGAATAACATCTATATCCGCCAAATCCATCAGTTGTGACTCACCTAGACTGGCGTGATTTCCCTGCTCTTTACGAAATACTACCGGGCTAACACGGGCGTAGACTCTTGAGCCTTTCATAGAAAGATCTCGCGCAAGATAGTGGAAGAGCTTGTATCCACGTTTTTGAGCTTCGAGCCCTAAAATAAAGGAGCTATCCCCATTAATATCAATGGTCGATACGGGGTCCATTTGGATGGCAACGGAGAGGGTCATCAATTTTATTCCGTGGTTAGTCAGTTCAATTGTGCTTTAAGCTGGCGTAGTAGATTAGCCGCTTCAGGGTGTCCTCTTGGATCTTCTTCGATCATTAGATAGTGTTCAAGAGTGTCAATTGCAGCCAAAATATTATTTAAGAAGGCTTGTAACATTCCCGCTTCCCGCCAAATCGAAGGTTCTTTCGGGGCGATCAGGAGCATTTGTTGTAAAATAATGAGTGCTTTTTCGGGCTCTTGAGCCTCAATAAGACGGATTTTAACATTGTTCTGCAAGCGCAATAAAATTCCTCTATTGGTCACACTTCGAGTGTAATCAGAATTGAGTTCAGCACTTTTACCGAGATAGGTTTTTAGGGTTGTACGTAACCAGGGTGTATTTCTGATCACCCCGCGTTCAAAGGGATCAATAATTTGGCGATCTTTCCCTTGTATGAAACGAAGTAAAAAATGCCCCGGAAAATTAAGACCATCGATTTTCCAACCGAGGGAGCGCGCGATGTGCATATAGAGAATGCCGAGGACAATAGGTAGTCCTTTACGGCGATCAATTACAGAGATGATATTGGCGTTCTCTAAATTATCGTAGTTATCCATGTCCCCTTTGTAACCATGCAAATCATAAAGCACGGTTTCAATGATCCCCAAACAATCATTTGTGGATGGTTCTGTGTTCCCGGTCTGAATTTGAGACAGAAGGGATTGAGCATCGTTAATAAGGCGCTTTAGGTGGTCATAATAACGATCAAGAGAAATTGTGTCCTGATCTCTTGCCGCGAGCAGTAAAGCACATTCAGCTACATCGATATTATTGTCGTCAACCTGTCCAATATCTTGTAGAAAGGTATTTATTTCTGAAGAGCTTAGTGGTTTTCTATCAAGCATATTTGTGAACACTAAAATTATGGTCGTTGATATTCCTGAAGATACTAATTCCACAGGATTTTTTATTAAAAGACAGTTACTGGGTACGAGATGGATTGTCCTTTAGCACGACATAGCTGACGACCCTTTTGACATAATCAATGTCTTTCGCATGGGCGATGACACGATTGACCTCATTTTCATCCTGGGCAATACCCAAAAGATAAACACTCTGATTAACCGTATCAATATTGTAATTTATGGAGGTGATTTTCTTGTCGAAGATGATCGCCGTTTTTAATTGTGTTGATATCCAGACATCCTGAGCATAGTCAGTTATACCGCTATCATTATTGATCTCAATCTCGTTGATAACTTCGCGAACACCAGTGGCTTTCCAAGCTTGCTTCACTGCAGTTATTCTGTGGTCTGGTAGCTCTACGTTGCCACTTAACAATACTTTACCTTCACTCACCTGTATATTGACTTTACGGAAAAGGGAGATGTTTTCTTGAAGTAACAAATCATTAATTTCGAGTTGAATTTGAATGTCAGTAATGGCTTTGTTAAAGGATCTCTCTTCTGCGGCTGTTTTGGTTGCGACGGCGCCCACGCCGATGGCAGCCCCGGTTGCGGTGCAACCACTTAACGCGATGAGGCCAAACAGGCTTACCATAAGTATTGTGGACGCTTTTCTAGAACCTAAACGCTCACCAGACCGATCGTTCGTTAAAGATCCCGTGGTTGTTACGGTGATGGCCTCCGTGGTGGCCCCTGTGTTGATCCCCGTAGCGATCCCTGTGGTGATCATTGTGATCTCACTCCTCTTAACTGACCTGATACTTTAAAAAACTCAGTCATAAATAAAACTCTGCATAAATAACAAGGCAATAAGATATTCAATCGTCCTGCCATGCATTCTTAATATGGTATGGAATAACTGTGGCACCAATAAGAACGGCATCAAACCTTTTATCAAACGAAAGATACCGTGAACGATGTCCGATAAATTGTTCAGATGCCCGGATAATACGGGCTTTTTGCCTTGAAGAAATTGCTTCGGCAGCTTCCGCCTTTGTGGCTCGTTTTTTGACCTCAATAAAACAAAGGGTCGTACCCTTTCTTGCGACTAAATCAATTTCGCCCACTTTGGTTTTGAAATTTGATGCAAGAATTTGGTAGCCCTTTAACCGCAAAAACCAGGAAGCCATCTGCTCGGCATATATACCTTTTCTTTGCGCTTTAACTCTTTTGGCGTCGGCATGACCCTTTTTCTTCAAAGTGGACACCGCTTATTTTGTCTTGTTTTTTGATAGGTCTAAGGCGCGCTGGTAAACTTTCTTTTTCGGTAAGCCAGTCGCTGTACTCACGAGGGCTGCAGCATCTCTTAAGGTATTGTGTTCCAGAGCTTCTGTTATTTGGGTATCAATGTCATCTTCGCTGAACTCTATAGCTTCGGTAGCAGGTGGTCCGATGACGACAACAATTTCGCCTTTGGGATTGCCAGCTTCTTGATAATGGTCGGCGAGCTCTTGAAGAGGTCCTCTTCTTACTTCTTCAAACATCTTCGTAAGTTCGCGGGTTACAGCTGCGGGGCGGTTTCCCAAAACCTGTGCCATATCCGCGAGGCTTCCGGCTAACCGATGCGTCGATTCAAAGAAAATGAGTGTCGAAGGAATCGAAACAAGTTCTTTCAAGGCTTTACAGCGCGCGCCAGTTTTATTGGGTAGGAACCCATTGAAGAAAAAGCGATCTGTTGGAAGTCCTGAGAGGATCAGCGCGGTTATTGGGGCCGATGCACCTGGGATAGATGTCAGCCCTATTCCTTCTTCAATAGCCGAGTTTGCCAATTTGTAACCGGGATCTGATATCAAAGGCGTACCTGCATCTGAGACCAAGGCCACAACCTTGCCTTTTTTTACCTTTTCAATAAGGATTGGCCTTACTTTATCGGCATTATGTTCGTGATAGGCAACAAGAGGAGCGGTCAAACCGAAGGCTTGAGCAAGTTTGCGGGTTACGCGGGTATCTTCACAGGCGATAAGGTCTGCAGCAGCGAGAATCTTTTTTGCGCGATCCGTAATATCCCCCATGTTGCCGATAGGGGTGGCGACGAGGTAAAGTGCTGCATCTGGTTTTTCACCGATGGGAACATCTGCGCTGTTGGCTTGTTCTTCGGTTGATGCTTTATTAGACCGTGACGTTTTATCGGTTGGTCGAATTGAAGAGGATGAGTGTTTTGAGCTCAACGTTGGCAACTTTCTTGTCAGAATACTTAGCTGTTGTGGGTCGCAGGGTTGCTACCCTGCCCGTAATCATCGTGGTTACATTGTTTGTTTCTGCTTGTCAGACAACCATGAAAACGGGGCCTGATGCAACGGCTGAAAAGACTGTGGTTGAAGAAACCGTCGCAGAGGTCGAACCTGTTGATGAACCACTAGAGCGACTAGAGCCTGAAGTTATTGAAGAACCCAGCCCCTTTGCGGGTATTCAGACAGAAACGGTGGTTATTTCAGAAAAGAGAACAAAGGTTGGTTTTCTCCTGCCCTTAAGCGGGCGCCACAAGGCGGTAGGTCAAGCTTTGCTAAATGCAGCTCAATTGGCACTTTTTGATGTTTCTGGTGAAAAATTTGATCTTGTTGTTCGTGATACTGTGGGTACGCCTACGGGTGCCAGAGGGGCAATGGAGTCTTTGATAGCCGAACGTGTTGATTTGGTCATTGGACCTCTTTTTGCGACGTCGGTATCTGCGATAACACCGCTTGCCAGATCTGCTGGCATCAATGTGCTCTCTTTTTCTAATGATCAGGCCGTAGCAGGCGATGGTATTTATGTTCTTGGACTTACGCCTGAGGAGCAAATTCGTCGGGTTGTTGACTATTCCGCAGCTCAAGGACTTCGGAAAATAGCTGTCTTTGCTCCTGATACTGTTTATGGGCGCCGGATTGTAAGCGCCCTACAAATTCAGTCTTATGGATCGAACTTTGAGATAACGCGTCTTGGTTTTTTTAACCCGAATGATCCAGATTTGACTGATGAGGTCAAAGCGATTGCTGACTATAATCACCGCCATCAAGCCCTACTCTCTCATAAGGCGAACCTGAAAACCAGGAGCGACGCTGCTTCTCGAAAAGCGTTAAGACGTCTCAGAGGAAGAGATACTTTTAATCCTCCTGATTATCAGGCGATTATTATCCCAACAGGAGGTAAGCAACTTTTGACTGTTGCGCCGTTGTTAAATTATTTTGATGTTGATCCTGGGCAAGTGAAATATCTTGGCACGGCTCTTTGGAATAACCCAAAGCTCGGACGTGAACCTGCTCTTGTAGGAAGTTGGTACGCGGCACCTTCCCCTGCGCACTGGGAGAGCTTTAAAGACCGATATAAGGTGCTTTATGGTAAGGTTCCGCCTCGAATTGTGTCTCTGGCTTATGATTCTGTTGCTCTTGCCGCTGTTATTGCAAGACAAGCCGAAAGCCAATCTCTGGCGGTAAATTACTCTCAAGCAGTTTTAACAAATACCCAGGGATTTTCCGGCCTGGATGGTGTCTTCCGCCTCCATGTTGATGGTCGTAGTGAACGTGGCCTTGCCATTTTAACCTTGGAACGTGATCTCATAAATGTTGTAGATCCTGCTCCTGTTACTTTTGCACCTCTCATCAATTAGAGGTCTAGGATGATTATTATCTTGGTAGCTTTGGGATTTAAGCGTGACAGCGAATAGCCATAAAAACTGTAAATCTGGCCCTCTCGTGAATAAACCGGTCATAAAGGATGAGGAAGCTGATTGTTGTTTTGGTCTTCCTGATCTTGGGGAAACAGGGCTTGTAAGCCTCAGTGGTATCTTCAGGACCTTGGGTGATGAGGGACGTCTCAAATTATGTTTGTGCTGCTTTCAAAATCCTTGCTCAGTTAATGAATTGTCAGAGGCAACTGGACAATCGCAGTCTCTCACCAGCCATAACCTAAGGCAATTGAGAGAAGCGCGGATTCTGATTTCCCGTAAAGAAGGGCGACATGTCCTCTATGAACTTGCTGATGACCATATTCGTCATGTTATCGCAGATATGGCTCATCATGTCCTAGAAGACCATAGTCAGGTCTCAAGGTAATCCAAGAGGGTATCAACTATTTGGGATGGCAGTGCTTTACACGCTGTGTATAGTGACGTTGGTTTTATTTCTACCAAGGAATGAAGATGATCTCACTCTCTACTTACCCGCTGATTCTATTGGGTTTGTTCTGTTTACTCATATTTTGGACTATTTTAATCTACAATCGGCTTGTGCGGTTTCGCCAACAGGTATCTGAAGGGTGGAGCGGGATAGATGTGCAGCTCAAAAAACGCAGCAACCTGATCCCAAATTTGGTTGAAACGGTTAAGGGTTATGCCAGTCACGAGAAAAATACCCTGACTGAGGTTATTGAATCTCGTGGCCAGTGCGTAAAAGCTAAAAATAGCGGGGCATTGGAACGCGGAGAGGCCGAAGGAAAACTCAGCAAATCCTTAGTAAACCTCTTTGCTGTTGCTGAGAATTACCCGGATTTGAAAGCCAATGATAGTTTCCTCAACCTTCAACATTCTCTCACCGAGATCGAAAACGATATTGAGATGGCCCGCAGATATTATAATGGTGCTGTACGCTTAATGAACATCGGGGTTGAGACTTTCCCAAATGTATTGATCGCCAAGCGTTTTCAATTCTTTCGCGCAGATTATTTCCAAATCGAAGACCCAAAAGACAGGCTGGCTCCAGGAGTAAATCTATGAAAATATTATTAGTGCGGTTGCTTTCATTCTTGGCCTTGGTTCTGACATTGGGTGTCTTTTGTGCCACTAATTTTGCGGTAGCAAGTGATGAGCGTATTACCAGTTATAAATCCGACATTGTTGTTAAAAAAGATGCCAGCCTGATTATTACAGAAACCATCACGGTTCAGGCCTTTGGGAAGAAAATCAAACGGGGAATTTATCGGGATTTCCCAACCAAATACAAAGTTGAAGGCAAAAATTACAACGTAGGATTTGAGCTGATTTCTGTTAAACGTGATGGTGTGCCAGACTCTTATCACACCGAAAGTTTACGCAATGGTGTTCGGATTTACGTCGGTCAAAAAGATTACTTTTTACCCAAGGGAAGCTATCAATACGAATTGCGCTACAAAACGACACGACAGATTAGCTTTCTTGAAAACTTGGATGAACTTTATTGGAATGTAACCGGAAATGGTTGGGATTTTCCCATTGAGGAAGTAACTGCAAGGATACGCTTACCAGAGGGTGCGAAAATTCTTCAATCTACGGGGTATACTGGCTATCAAGGTGATCAAGGTACTTCTTATAAGAGCGAAGAAAATAAGAACGAGCTAACGGTTGTTACTACCAAAACATTGCGTAGCCAAGAGGGATTAACAGTTGCAGTCTCCTGGCCCAAGGGGATTGTGACAGCTCCTACATCTTATGATCAAACCGAAATGATAATCAGAGATAATTTAGGCATTGTTGTGGGCTTTGTCTCCTTGGTCCTTATGACGTTTTATTATCTCATTGTTTGGTATTTTTACGGGCTTGATCCTAAAGAGGGGATAATCATCCCACAATTTTCGGCACCCAAAGGTATGTCTCCCGCTGCCGTTGGGTTTGTTATGAATCATGGATTTAGGAATGATTTCAGTGAGAAAACGGCCTTTAGTGCAGCGCTAACAAGTTTGGCTACGAAGGGCTTTATTACGATCAAGAAAGAAGATCGTGATTATCGTTTAACAAGGTGCGATTTTGGTAATATATCCAAATTGCCAAAGGGCGAGAAAAAAATCCTTGGTATACTGATCTCTCAGGTTGGGGAAGAGTTTCTATTGGAAAACAAATATAGCTCTACCTTTTCATCCGCGTTTAATAATTTCCAAGAGGAGGTTCGGTCTGAATATCGTGACGGTTATTTTTCCATTAATATGGGAAAGTGGATATTTGGGTTTTTAATCGGCTTTGTCGGGATGTTTATGTCTCTGGCTAACTCTAATTTTGAACAGATGGTACCTGGCGTTTTTGTCATGGGTTTTGTCAGTGTATTTGCGGGGGTTTATTTACCGAGCGTTAGCATATTGGTTGCATGGTTGTTAAGCACTATTGGGTTTTCAAAATCTATAGCGAGCTTTCTTTCTCTTTCGATTTTCCTATTAGTTCCGATGTTTACCTTAACTTTGATCGAAGAAATAACCGGAGAATCCTTGCCGATTGAAGTCTATAGTATCATTACGTTGATCTTTACTGTGGCACTCTTGTTCAGGCATCTTCTCGAAGCGCCGTCGGTTAAAGGACGTAAAGTTATGGACCTGATAGAGGGCTATAAACATTACCTCGTTGTTGCTGAAAGTGATCGTCTCAAAACCATAGGAAAAGAGCCTGAGTTTACAGAAAAGCTGTTTGAGAAGCACTTGCCCTATGCCATGGCCTTGGGTGTTGAAGATCAATGGTCCGAACGCCTACATAGTTACTTGGTTTCTATGAATACAGAACCTTCGCAATACGAACCGGACTGGTATAGAGGCAACCATAATTCGGAAGGTTTTGGGTTTGGAAGTCCAAACTTTGTATCCGGCCTGACAAGCGGGATCTCCCACACTATTTCTGCAGCATCGACCCCGCCGAGTTCATCTTCCAGCGGGAGTGGATTTTCTGGTGGCGGCGGCTCTTCAGGCGGCGGCGGTGGTGGCGGTGGTGGAGGGGGTTGGTAAGCACCAAAATTCGATGTTGAATTATGGAAAGCTTGACTTTACACATACATGAAAATATATTCATATGAATAATTGTTCATATGTAGGTGTTTTATGTCTCATAGCCTTTCACTTTCTGACTACATGCCCGAAGCAGAAAATTGTACTGATTGCAGAAAACGAATTCTTGATCGGTTAGCCGTGTTTTCAGAGATTTCTGAGTTGGAGGTGACCCGTAAAGTTGTTGCTTGGGCAGGTAATGAAGATTTCAGATCTACGATTGAAGGCGTTCTGAGAGAAATTAAGGCGGCTCACCATCATCGTTCTTGGATAATCGGTGGTATGGATTGCCCAAGTTGTGCCAAGACAATTGAGAAGGCGGTTGAACGGGCTTCGGGTGTTCATAGAGCTCGAATTTCTTTTGCTCGAGAGAGGTTGAACACCGACTTTGATCCAACTGAAGTTTCCGCTCAACAGCTTGAAGGTATTGTAAAGGGACTGGGTTACAGCCTGACGGATGAGAATGTTGATGGTGCACAAAACCCAAACAAAGAAAAATCCAGTTGCTGTTCTTCGCAATCAGGTAAACACGATCACACTGCCCCTAGCTCGCAGGTAACAGCTAATTCTAGTGTACTAGATCAGGTGAAAAAAAACTTAAACCAGAGCTGGAGTAAGGTTGCTCTTGCTGGTGGGTTTTTAATAATTGCGGTTGTTTTGAGCCAGGCATGGCCAGAAAAATCACGCATTTTTTATAGTGTATCGGCTTTGATTGGCATGGTGCCAATCTTTTTAAGTACACTGAGATCGATCCGCTTTGGCCAGTATTTCGGCATACAAACACTGATGACAGTGGCAGCAATCGGAGCCCTCTTACTGGGAGAGGCGCTTGAAGCGTCAATGGTGTTGTTTCTCTTTTTAATTGGAGAAGCCCTTGAACAACGTGCGGCGAATAAGGCCCGCGAAGGTGTAACCCTTTTATTGGAACTTCAGCCAAAAATTGCCCGTATAGTTCATGGAATACATAGTCATGAAGTCCCGGCAGATACTCTTGCTATCGATGATGTAATCGAAGTTCGCCCAGGTGAGAGGTTACCCGCGGATGGGGTTGTATTAGAGCAGATCGCGATTTTGGATGAATCAGCGCTTACGGGGGAATCAATTCCTTGTAACAGAGAAGAAGGCGAAGCCGCTCTGGCAGGCGCACTGGTTTTAGAAAGACTGACCCGATTTCGGGTCTCATCTGAAGCAGGTGATAATACCCTTGATCGGATTATTCGGCTGATTGAAGAATCAGAAGAACATAAAGCACCTGTTGCTAGGTTTATCGATCGTTTCTCGTCTTTGTATACGCCTGCAATGATGATTGTATCGCTCTTGGTTGCCGTTATCCCGCCAGTATTGTTTGCTGAGAGTTGGTCGGTGTGGGTCTATAAGGCTTTGACCTTGCTTATTATCTCATGCCCTTGTGCATTGGTTATATCGGTTCCCGCTGCCGTGACTTCATCGCTTGCTGCATCGGCCCGTAATGGGCTCTTAATCAAAGGCGGCGCGGCCTTGGAAATACTGTCTCGTGCAAAATCCATTGCCTTCGATAAGACAGGTACTTTGACGGAAGGAAAGCCTGAAGTAACGGACGTCATTTCATTGGTTGATGATATGGAGATGATTACTTTAGCTGCGGCTGTTGAGAGGGGGTCAAGCCATCCTCTTGCTACGGCAATTGTGTCTTATGCTGAGCAGAAAGCCATACAAATTCCTGCTGTTAGCAATGCGCAGTCTATCACGGGAAAGGCAGCCATTGGCGAAGCGAAGGGACACCAAATCGTTGTTGGGTCCACAGACTATTTTGCCGATGATCTCGCCTCAAACGGTGATTTATCAAACAGTGTAAAGGCGCTTCTTGAGCAGGGAAAAACAGTTGTTCTTGTGAGCGTGGATGGCATTTTAAGTGGGTTGATCGCGCTAAGGGATGAACCACGACAGGCTGCACATGATGTCCTTGCCGAATTGAAAGATCTAGGCCTTCAAACTGTTATGCTCACTGGTGATAATCCAAAAACTGGTGAAGCACTTGGCACGCAACTTGGCCTGGCTGTTAAAGCGGGATTGATGCCACAGGACAAGCTGGCTGAAATAGAACGGCTACGACAGAACGGTACTGTCGTGATGGTTGGGGATGGCATCAATGATGCCCCGGCCTTGAAAGTTGCTGATGTCGGTATAGCCATGGGCGGGGGAACTGACGTGGCATTGGAAGCCGCAGACATTGCCCTGATGCAAAACCGTCTCGAGGATCTGCCGCGCTTGATCCGTCGAGGTCGGGATACCATGGCTAACATTCACCAAAACGTTACGATTTCTTTGGGCCTAAAGGCGATATTTCTAATCACGACGCTATTAGGTCTTACGGGGTTATGGATGGCCGTTGTGGCGGATACAGGGGCAACGGTACTGGTTACGTTGAATGCACTGCGTTTGCTCAGGGACCGTGCTTAAAACGGCTTTATTGTGTGACGCAGTTATCTGGTAGATCGGCGATATGTTTGTATTTGTCGAACTGCTGGATAATAAGGCTCAAACGTTCTTCTGGTGCAGGCGGGTGCTCGGGATCAAATAGAGGTTCACAGAGCGGATCTAAGGCAGCGTTTTGAAATTCAAGAGAAAGGCTCAAGCGCGGTGTTGTTGCCGAAGCGTGACTTCGTCCTCCCCAATGAAACAGGTCCTGTCGCCACCCCAAAAGAGATCCGGCTTTAGCTGGCAAGCATAGAACATCTTGGAGGGGAATCTGTGTGGGTTCCGTAATGGGAGTGTCGTACTGTCGTTCATAACTCAGCGGGAGTATGGACATGCATCCGTTATCTGGACTGGCTTCTGTTAAGGGGAGCCACAGACTGAGAGATACCAGCATTTCTTGACCGTATAATTTTATAACAGACTGGTCGGCGCTATCACGATGAGGAGGCCACCCTTTACCTTTGCCCGGTTCAATATACCAAGCCCAAAAGTGAGGGAGTATTCGGTAGTTGTCGCCTAGAAAATTACTCAGGAGGGTGCGAGCTCTGAGAAACAAAGTCCAGGTTTCATCGTAAAGATAGATAAATGCCTGTGGAATTTGGCGTTGATGGAAAAGTTCCATCGCCGTACGGATCGGGAGAAGTTCTTGTTCTGTGTAAAGCGCTTGGCAATTCAAATACCCGTCCTGCCAAAGGGTGTCTGAAACATTGCCCAAGAGGGGGGCATCAATGCTCGGTAACGAGGCGCACTCAAGTTTATTCTTTGTAATTGAAAGGCCTGGATTAAGGGCACGCCAAAACTCCAGATCCTGAAATTTGTCTTGTATGATTTCCATATACCTATTCCCGAGGAGAACTTAGGTAACTCGTGATTACGACATGATACGAAGTAGGGCTGCGTCCAGTATCGATCTTGCCATGGCTCGGGCCGTATCATCGAGAAGCTTGCCGTCGTCAGCTTTTGGTCCTGCGAGCTTTTCTAAAACGTAATCCGAGGGGAGGTTTTTTATACCTGCGGCAACAACATCAGGGTGTGATTTTAACTCATCAATAAGGGCGATGCAGCCCAACCATTTATGGGTGACGGTTAGAACGACCCGCTCTTTATCCGGGTTTATTTGTGCGAGTTTTTCGGAAGGGCTCAAATCTGAAAACCCAGGCCGACGCATGGCTTGTGAATAGATGACTTCGGCAGCTTTTTCTAATTTGATCATAGAGCGTTCCTCTGTTTTGGATATCTTGTCTCAAATACCTGCCTGCGAGGCAACAGGATGTATGTAATCGGACGTAACTTTATCAATTAGGCCTTACTGAACAGTAGGGAGTTGTCGAAAAGTATTAAATGATCCGGTGTCTGATGTTCTGGAGTGGCAGTAGGAAATAAACAAATCTGGTTTGCTACTTGTTGATTGTTTATCACGAGAGAAGGGAAGCATGACCCGATAATAGTCAAATTTGCTCTCTGGTACAATATATGAAATTTGCCAAACCATTGGTTTTGCAGCATCAAATGTGACTTTAAATTCTTCAAAATGCGATTGGTATATTTTGCTGGGTGTGCCTTTTAAGATACTTTGCCCCGCGAGATCTTCGTTTGAAGCAGCTGATATTTCCGATCCATCGAGACGATAGATAAAATCAATTGGATCTTGGATGATATCAATAACGCAGAGTCGTCCAAGAAAACCTTTGAACTCGGTTGGATCTAATTCACTTTTAAGGGGAAATGTATTGTCAGATTTTAAACGGTGCCAAATTCCTAAGAGGCTCCGTATTACCTCAGGTGCATCATCGAAATCTTTAATCGCTGATTTATACTCAAAGCTAGACATAGATTATTTCTGAATTTTATTCGGGTTAATGTCAATGAGTGAGTTTAGGGCTGCTTGCGAATTTTAGGTAAAGTTCATGTGGATTTTACATTTTTCATTGAAAAAAATATGATTTTTTGGTGTTTCTCGAGTCTTTTTCTTGTTGGAGAAGCCTTCAATGTTCATGAGTACGGATAGGTCTTCAATCATCCTGTTATTGCGTGGGGCCATACCTTGGAAACTTGTGCAAAAAGGCCGGTTAAAACAAGCTATGCCTAAAGTTATATGTTGTCGGACAGATCGCGATAGGTGTGAAATGTACCTTGGGGAGAATTTGTGGAATAACAGAAGGTAAGGAAAAAGTAGGGTGATTTTGCCGAGGGGTTGCCATCCTTGGTAAAGGGTAGAATTAAGCGGTAATAATCATATGATTCTTCAGCTTGATATCTAACGTGCCATACTTGAGGTATAGCCGCTTCGAAGGTGCTTTCAAATTCACCAAAGTGCCGTCGATAAACCTCCTTTGGTGTCCCCTCTAAAAGGCTTTTACCACACAGATCTTCGGGAGAGGCCGCTGATATCTCTGATCCATACAAGCGGAAGATAAAATCTAGGGGGTTTTGTTGAATCTCAAGAATGCAAATTCTACCAAGAAAAAACTTGTAATCTACCGGGTTCATTTCACTTTTCAAAGGGAAGCCGGCTGCAGGTTTTCGATCATTCCAGATTTTGAGTAACCTAGTTATATCCTCAGGTACCGGACCTGTATCTATAAGAGAGGATTGGTAAGCACTATTTTGCATCTAGTATAACGGGTAGTATATCTGGGCATAAATTATATCTGGTAAGTGTAATATGATAGGCATTATAACTCATAATTATTTCCTTGGTTTCGTATATGTCGCAAGGATCTATTCTTGAGGTGTCTTATGTTGTTTACAGGCTCCGTTGAGCCACCTTTCCCATTCTTCAGGATGCATATTGAGCCACTTTTCCGCAGCCTGTCGCGGGGTGTGCCCTTCAACATTCACGAGTGCAGATAGGTCTGCGATCATCGCGTTATTAGCTTCAATTTTTTGAAGGATGTTATATGCACAGGGCCATTTTTTGGGGAATTTATGCCACACTACTTTTTTAAGCCAGCCATCTATCGGGTTGCCACAATCATACGCAAGATCAGGATTGATTCCCCATGAGGGATCTGTAGCACATTCTTTTGTATAGGTTGGGAACACTACAAACTCACCCGGATAATAGTGATCGATCCAGTTTGGAGTCCAATTATAGACGAGGATTGGTCGTTTGGCAGAAATTGATCTTTTAATCTCTTCTCGTAATTCGTTTGAATTTTTCAGACGTTTTACGGTGAAGGGAAGATTAAGTGCAATGATTCTGAAATGCTCATATTTATCCCAAGGCCCTGTTATATAGAGTCCTTTATTTGGGTCTGGGCTGCCTTCAAATATACGCGCGCATTTATGAAGAGCCTTCCAGTTGGGTAGGCCCGGGCATAAATCTTCTACGAATTTAGGATACCACCATTCCTCTTGAGTCGTTGCCCTGTGGGTACCTGCAGATATAATCAACCCCGTAGAAATCATTTGGTGGAATTTATGACTTTGAGAGCCCTCCCACACTTCTACCTGGACATGTATACGTCCTCGTCCAAGAGCTCCCCATTGTTCATTTACGTCGACAGGGGCAAAGATAACTCTGAAACCAACACGCTCGAGGACATTTCTATAAACCTCTGACAAAACAATCTGGCTGGACCAGTTATTAATGGCAATAACGATGGGTTTTTCGCGCTCTTCATGATTGGCCATAGCAAAGTCATAGGCTGTCAGGATAAAGCAAGCAGCCATAGTTATGAAAAATAAGACCTGCCGAATGTAAGCAATCATTACAGCCAAGATAACATCAAGGCGGTTAATTAATTATGTGGGTTATTAATTATTGTTTACTTGAAGGCGTTCATAAGATTGGGGGTATGTATGAATCAGGTTAGTAAGTAAGACAAAAGGCTGTTTAATCGTGTTCTTCCTGAAGACGTCGCCCAGATTTTATCGTCAGTAATGACCAATAATTGTTCATCACAAAGTTGTTTAAGTCTTACTTGATCTATCTGGTTGATAAAGTCATCACCGGTTTCATCGGTAATGGCTTGTAGGGATATGCCTTCTTCTAGGCGAAGACCCATCATCATCATTTCTTCAAATCGATCCACTATCGAAACGGTATTGTAGGTTCTGGTCGCGTGTCCGGCTTGTTCAACAGTATTCAACCAAATTTCTGGGGCACGGTGTTGTCTGGTCGCGATCTTTTTACCTAAGAGACCGTTATCAGACAGGGTCAGGCGGCCATGGGCCCCTGGGCCAATGCCAATATAGTCGCCGTATTTCCAGTAAGTTAGATTGTGACGGCTTTCTTGACCAACCCGGGCATAATTTGAGATTTCATAGTTTGGAAGACCGTTCTTCTCCATGATCTCATTTGTTACATCATAAAGCTCAGCTGCTTTGTCTGGGTTAAGTTCTGAGAGTTCTCCGCGCCGCCTGGCACCGTGAAAAGCCGTGTTTTCCTCAATAGTCAATTGGTAGAGTGAAAGGTGTTCGGTGCCCTCTGCCAAGGCTTGTTCCAACTCTTGCCGCCAGGACGTTATATTTTGTTCTGGTCGTGCATAAATGAGATCGAATGAAAAGCGTTCAAAGTTGTTCCGTGCGATATCAATAGCCTGCATCGCTTCTTGGGCAGAGTGTTCTCGCCCTAGAAATCGCAAATCGTCATCGTTTAAGGATTGAATGCCAAGTGATACCCGATTGATACCAGCCTGGGCGAAGGCTGCAAATTTTCCAGATTCAACCGATGTCGGGTTTGCTTCCAGGGTGATTTCGAGGTCATTGCGACACGGCCAGAGTTGTCGAATACGATCAATCAAAGCGCCAGCGGTTTCTGGCGCCATAAGGGACGGGGTTCCGCCGCCAAAAAAGATCGAGCTAACGATACGTCCTTCGCCGCCGTTGTTTTTTAGTATTTCAGCATAGTGATCGAGCTCTTGCAACAATGCTGCGCGCCAACGTTCTTGAGAAACATCCTCTCTGACGTGACTATTGAAATCGCAATAGGGGCACTTTTTCAGGCAAAACGGCCAATGAATATAAATTCCAAATCCCCGTCTGGCCGCAGCCGGTAAGAGATTGGATGATTGCATCGATGTAACCATTTATTTGCCTGACATGGAAGGAAGCAAGATCAATTTCTGCTTTCCTTCTGCATTTGTCACTCACTCAGCAATGTACTGAGTCGAGCTTTCTTGTAAAAATATGTCACTAGAAGTTCGGATAATAACTTACGCCTTAAACTTCTCTTCGACCAGAAGTGCAAAAGCACGTGCACGGTGGCTCATGGAATGTTTGCGTGTCGGGTCCATTTCGCCAAAGGTGATGCTTTCACCTTCGGCCTGAAACACGGGATCGTAGCCAAAACCTGAAAGGCCGCGGGCAGGGTGAACAATGGACCCATCAACCCTGCCTTCATAGACTTCAGTCGTGCCATCAGGCCACGCTAGGCAGAGGGCGCAGACAAAATAGGCTGCACGATTATTATCGCCTTTTGTCGCCGTATTTTGGAGTTCTTGTTCTACCTTTTGCATGGCCAGACCGAAGTCTTTATTTGGCCCCGCCCAACGCGCAGAAAAGATGCCTGGATTACCATTGAGGGCAATAACAGCCAGTCCACTGTCGTCGGATAAGGCTGGAAGGCCGGATCCCTTTGCTGCGGCAATCGCTTTTATTTCAGCATTAGCAGCAAAGGTATCGCCGTCTTCTATGGGCTCAGGCAAGCCAAGATCACCCGCGGAAACAACATCTACCCCATAGGGGGCGAGAAGTTCTGCAATTTCCCTAAGTTTCCCAGGGTTATGACTGGCAAGAACCAACTTGCCGTCGCGTAATGATTTGTCGGCCTGCGCCATGACCATCTCCAACGAATGTTATGTCTAAGCATAATTAGCTCAGACACTTAAGCTCTTATATCGTTTCGAGCTTATTCAGTACCAATTGCTTGTTTTTGAAGAACAACAAGCTCTGTAATGCCTTTTTCTGCGAGATCAAGGAGAGCATTGAACTCATCACGTGAGAAAGGTTTTTCTTCTGCCGTACCCTGGATTTCTACAACACCAAGATCACCAGTGAGAACGAAGTTGGCATCGGCTTGAGCGTTAGAATCTTCCGGATAATCGAGATCGAGAACTGGAGTGCCTTCGAAAATACCACAGGAAATGGCAGCGACGTGATCGGTGAGCGGGATTTCTTCGATCATGCCAAGCTTTTTCATGTGCTGGAAAGCAAGGTGTAAAGCCACAAAACCACCTGTGACAGAGGCTGTACGTGTACCGCCATCTGCTTGTAAGACATCACAATCGATTTTGATCTGGCGCTCGCCAAAGCCCTTCATATCGGCAACTGCTCGCAGAGAACGGCCGATTAAACGTTGGATTTCCTGGGTGCGACCAGACTGTTTACCACGAGCTGCTTCACGGTTTGAGCGACTGTGCGTTGCACGGGGGAGCATGCCATATTCAGCAGTGATCCAGCCTTTACCAGAATTGCGAAGCCAAGGAGGGGTACTGTCTTCTACAGAAGCAGTACAGAGAACATGCGTGTCTCCGAATTTGATCAGGCAAGAGCCTTCGGCGTGCTTGCTGAAATTGGTTTCAATAGTGACCTGACGCATCTGGTCTAGATTACGGCCTGATGGACGCATGATATACCCTCGAGTTGGAAAAGATGTTTCGCGGAAACTACCTTATGGTTCTTGGCAGGTCCAGAAAGATCGCCAGAAAGGTAGACAGAAACATCCAGAAAGATAGAGGGTATCTTTCCCCGACCCAAAGCAGAAAGGGCTCTAAATTAACTCCGGCGTAGAAGCCAGCTGGGTTGTTTCTATTTCACGTCGTTTGAGGCGTACCATATTCAAAGCCAAGATCGTCGCAATAGCCAAAACGGGTATGAAGATGGCATGAACCCAGTAAGCGGTTTGTTCAATGGTCGCTAAATTGGCATCTTCACCAAACCCGATGATCGCAGCTGGAATGCCAGCTATTGCGGGTCCAAATGCCGCACCGCACATCTGTAGTGTTGGAATTGCGCCAGACCTTCGATCCTGTTCTTCTTTGCTACCCGTTTCAATAATAACAGAGGAAAGATCAGCCCAAAAAATACCAAAACCTGCCCCAGCTAGGAATATAGCAATGCTTAACAGCCATAGCGGGCCGCCAAATAGGGATATGGCGATGCCATAAACGCCGAGCAATGCAATGAAAACACCAATTGGAATCAGATATAAACGCCAATGAGTGTTTTGAGGGAGCTTGACACAAAGCATTGCTGCTAAAGACCAGGACAAGGATTCTACGGCAACCATAAATCCTGCAGAAAGCGGTGAAAACCCATGAACTTTTTGCAATATGTAGGGTCCGTATACCATGAATGAGACGGCTGAAAGCATCGTCAGAAAAACAATCGCCAGACCCGTTCCTGAAGTGTGAAATAGACTGAGGCCATGTCGAGGTAACAAGGTCGTTGGGGCTTTTTTGTCGCGATAGAGGAAGAGACCAAAAAACATCAGACCGAGAAGTAAGAGTAAAATAGCGTGTTCGGGCAGGCGATTAGCCATAGCGACAATCAATACTGAACTGCTGAGTAAACCAAGGCGTAATAAGGGGAGAGACTTTCTTTCCGCATTATTGGCATTAGTGGAAGAAACTTGGCCCTGTGGAAAGGTGGTTCTGACCAGAATGACGAACAAAACAGCAAATGCGGTTACAACATAAAAGCCGCCACGCCAGCCGATAGTTTCAGCAAAAAGACCTCCGACGAGTGGCCCGCCAATGGATGCGACACCCCAGACAGCTGATTCCATTGCAAACACAGTTGGCCATAGGGGTCTTGGGAAGAGATCACTAATTACAGTGTAGCAACTAGCAAGAAGTAAGCCTCCTCCTGCTCCTTGAACAATTCTGGAAAGAAGGAAAAGTTCCATTGAGGGCGCGAGGCTTACCAAAAGAGAACCAATGGCAAAGACCACACCAGCTATGGTAAGAATCGCACGGCCGCCAATTTTGGATTTGGCAGTACCAGTTGCGAGCGAAGCGATCATGGCAGCTGTTGTATAAAGTAAAGCTGACCAGTTGATAAACTCGACACCGCCCAGGTCATCAACTGCGGAAGGTAACAATGTTGAGGTAATAAGGCTGTTGAGGGCATAAAGAGCAACGCCCATGCAGATAATGACAAGATGTAAGATGTTCTTCGCCGTCATCTTTGTCTCATCAATATTTTCATCTGATGTTTGGGTGCTCATCATTTTGCCTCTAATATAAAAGTAAATTCTTTTGTTATTTATGTTTATACTCAATAAATAAAAAAGCAAAGACTTTTATATTTGTATTTATGGTTTATAATCTTACGCATGAAAAGAAATGCCAAAACAGAAGACGCCATTTTGGCTTTGCTAAAAGCGCGTGGAATTATGTCCGCAGTTGACCTCGCTGACAAATTAAACATGACGTCTATAGGAATGCGCCAGCACCTAAAACGCATGGGTGAGTCAGGAATGATTAAGACCTCCTCTACAGAAGGAAGCTCCCAAAAGGGTGCAGGTCGACCAGCTGCTAGTTGGGAGTTAACGGCGCAATCTCATAATAAGTTTGGCGATTCTCATGCCCTTTTGACCAAAGATTTGATCGAGGGTGCCAGGGCTGTTTTTGGGGAAGAGGGTGTTGAGCAACTTGTTGCCTACAGAGAAGATCTAACACTGAGGCTTTATCAAGAAGCATTGTCTGATTCCGGATCCCTTAAAGCCAGAGTGTCACAGCTTGTCGAGTTGCGGGAACAAGAAGGCTACATGGCTGAAGCGGAAGAAGACGGAAACGGCGGGTTTTTGTTCATCGAAAACCATTGCCCAATCTGTACTGCTGCGATGACATGCCAAGGTTTTTGCCGCGCAGAATTAGCTGTATTTCAAACGGTTCTTGGTAAAGATGTCAGTGTCGAGAGGGTAGAATATCTCCTCGAAGGGGGACGCAGATGTAGTTATTCTATTCGGCCCAAATAGGGCCAAATAATTATTCACTTCAGATTCTATTAGAGAGCTATGATCCTGATCCTAGATGCACACACACTTAAGTGGGGGGAACCCATTAAAGCCAACGGAAGAATAGGTTGAGGTGTAGGCACCCGTGGAGTGAATGCGGACTTTATCTCCAGCCTTTAAATTGAGCGGCAGTTGATAAGCGGTGTCTTTATAGAGGACATCAACTGAATCGCAGCTCGGACCAGCCAAAATGACAGAGCCTACCTCTGTACAGGTTTCTTTACCGAGAACTGAAATCGGATACTTGATTGCCTCATCCATGCATTCGGCAAGTCCTGAGAATATTCCAATATCCAGATAAACCCAACGTCGCTCATCGCCCTCTTTCTTTTGTGCGACAAGGACAACTTCGGCCTCGATTACGCCTGCATTCCCGACAATATATCGTCCAGGCTCGATAAGGATTTTTGGAATTTGATCACCAAATTGTTGCTCTAAGGCAAACTCAAGGCCCTGTCCATAAGCTGCTATGCTTGGAATATCTGTCGTGTATTGAGTTGGAAAGCCACCACCGAGATTAATATGGGTGAGGGGTATGCCTCTCAATTTCAGAGAACTGTACAGTTTCTTTATTTGGACTAATGCCAAGCCCCATTGATGGATTTGGGTTTGCTGGGAACCGACGTGAAAAGATAACCCAGTAGGTATTAGTCCTAATTTTTGAGCCTCAATCATCAATTGTTCGGCCATTTCCATGGAACAGCCAAATTTATTACTCAGGGGCCATTCTGCGCCGTCACAATTAACGAGTACGCGGCAAAATACATGCGAGCCGGGTGCACTTTCGGCCAATTTTTCAAGCTCTTCTGCGCTATCAAATGCAAAAAGACGTATACCTTTTTGAAATGCAGCCGCAATATCGCGTTGTTTTTTAATCGTGTTACCAAAAGAAATGCGATCTGGATCGATCCCAAGCGTTAAACAACTTTCAATTTCGTTCAAGCTGGCAGCATCAAAAGAAGATCCCAAATCAGCAAGTAGCTGAAGGATTTGTTGTTCTGGATTAGCCTTTACCGCATAAAAGATTTCTGCTTGAGGCATGGCTTGGTCGAGGTTTTGGTAATTGAGCGACACCTGTCCGAGATCAACAACAAGATGTGGATCTTGAAAATTAGCCTCAGCTAAAAAAGAAGATACCTTAGGACTTAAGGGGGAACTGGCCATAGGAATGGTTATATCCTCACCTTGGGCAGGCTCAAATAGAGCAGGCATAAGATCAGTTGCCATAACGTAAATTCTCTCCGGGTGTAGGTTCGCTTTGCACAATGATTGAGAAACAGATGTAACAACCAATTGTTTATCATGCTTGTCTCAATTCATTTGCTAATCAGTCTATAAGACGTGATTTGTTGCCTCATAAGGCGTATTGTAACAGCTTGCAAGAGTTTAGTGATGCTACTTGTGGATTGAGAGCATTGACCACCACTTGGGTCGTCACTACATTTATTTAAATAAAATTCGTTTTGATAGAGTCACTTCGAGTGATTAATCCGCCTGGAGCGAACGTATAAGTAATAAAGGTTTGGTGACGACGTGGTCAATTTGAACGACAAATCTTTACTGCCAGTTGATGTCTCGGGAATGAGCGATAGGTCTCGCGAGATCTTTCGTCTTGTTGTTGATGCTTACGTCGAAACAGGAGAGCCCATAGGATCGCGAACCCTTTCCCGAAAATTGGGTTTAGACCTTTCCCCAGCTACGATCCGGAATGTGATGGCGGACTTGGAAGAAATGGGGTTGTTGTTTTCACGCCATGCTTCTGCGGGGAGATTGCCAACCGATGTGGGACTACGGCTTTATGTTAACGGTTTGCTTGAGCACGGAAACCTGAGCAAAGATGAAAGATCGCACATAAAAGCGCAGTGTGCAGCTGAAGGTAAATCAATGCCTCAGCTGCTGGAAGAAGCGACCGGTATGCTTTCCGGTTTGTCTCAATGTGCAGGGCTTGTTGTTGCTCCAAAGCTTTCTGAACCTCTTAAGCATATCGAATTTGTATCCTTGGCACCCGGGCGGGCGCTTGTGGTCATGGTTACGGCTTCGGGATCTGTCGAGAATCGAGTCGTGAATATTCCTTTAGGTCTGCCTCCATCTGCATTGGTTGAAGCCTCGAACTTTCTTTCGGCGCGAATGATCGGGCGGACTTTGGAAGAGGCAATTGTAGAGATCCATACGGAGCTCAAGGCCCATCAGGTGATGTTGGACGAATTATCACAAAAGGTAGTTGAGCTTGGATTGGCTACTTGGGCAGAAGATATAAATGGTAGCTCACACGGGGCTTTAATCGTTAGGGGGCAAGCACAGCTCCTTGAAGATATAAATGCCCTTGAAGATTTAGACCGGGTACGCCATCTGTTCTCTGCACTGGAAAAACGAGAATCGTTGATCCGGCTACTGGAGATGACGAAAACAGCAGAGGGCGTACAGATCTTTATCGGCTCTGAAAATGATTTGTTTGCCCAAGCAGGCTGTTCTGTAGTAATGGCTCCGTATAAAAATACTCGTCAACAAGTAGTTGGTGCGATCGGCGTAATTGGTCCTACGAGAATTGATTACGCGCGGATCATTCCCATGGTGGATTATACCGCCAAGATACTTGGTCGAATGGTAGGGTGAAGCAAGGCTGAAATCTTGTGTAACTCTGAAGCTAGTAACTTAAGATATAGATTGGTTTACGGAAAATGTCCGAAGCGGAAAAGAAAAATCCGGAAGAAAATGGTGTTGCCGAAGATCAGATTCCTGACGATCTGGTAGCTGAAGAAACTTCTGAGATCGAAGCTCCTGATGAGACTTTGACCGAAGATGCTGGTACTTCTGATGCGGTGAGAGCCGCCGAACTGGACGCTCAAAACGCACAGCTTACTGATAAACTGTTGCGCACGATGGCGGAAATGGAAAATCTTCGCAATCGGACGCGTCGAGAAAAAGAAGATACTGTAAAGTACGCACCGCAGAAGCTGGTGACGGATCTGATCGGTGTTATGGATAATTTGCAAAGAGCGTTGTCATCTGTATCGGAAGAAATCGCTGCTGGTCATGACGATTTGAAAACCTTGCGCGATGGCATTGAAATGACCAATCGCGAAATGTTAAAAGTATTCAGCCGTCATAATATTTCCGAAATTGATGCTCTGGGTATGAAGTTGGATCCTCACAGTCACGAGGCTTTGTTTGAAATTCCTGATCCCTCTCAACCTGAAGGCACAATTGTTCAGGTTATTCAGCCAGGCTTCCGCCTTCATGATCGCTTGCTTCGTCCTGCACGTGTTGGTGTTGCCAAGGGCGGCCCGGCTGCTGGCGCTGAAAAAGTAGATACAACAGCTTAATTTTTACGTAGATTTTAGAGCTGATTCTTAGAAAAGCCGGTACAGTTTTGTATCGGCTTTTTTGTATCGAAGATAATGTTTTGAATCAAAATGTTGTCACTCTTCTCATTGTTAAATTGATCCGACCGCCGTTTTTTAAAAGCTGGCTTGAACCGTGAAGAATTCGATCAACCCCATGATAAGCCTTTCGTGCCTCGCCTCCCAGTATGACGATATCTCCAGAGGCTAACTTAATAAAGTTTGATGGACCTTTTCTTGATAGCCCGCCAAGCCTGAATACTGCTGTGTCTCCTAAAGAAAGAGAGAAAACCGGGGCCACCATTTCGTCTTCATCTTCATCGCGGTGAAGGCCCATTTTAGATTTTTCATGATGATAGTAGTTGAGTAAGCAACACTCGGGTTCAGCAGGGTAATCAGTTATTTCATTCCATAGTTTTAACAATGTATCTGGAATTGGTAACCACGGGTTTCCTGTTGAGGGATGCGTAGATTGATACCGATAGCCCTGATCTTTGTCTGAAACCCAACCTAAAGATCCAAAGTTTGTCATTTTTACAGAAAACGGTTTTCCTGTATCGGGCATTTGCGGCTTAAAAAGAGGATTTTGTTGGATCTTAGTTCGAAGTTCTTCTAGCAGTACTTTTTGCTCATCTCTGCTTAGATACTCAGGTAAGTATTTAAATCCGGAAATCATAATTTTAAAATTCTAATTAATTTTCCTAATATCCCGCTTCTCGAGAAGTCGTATTGTCAGGAAAAGTAACCCACCTATTACGGCCACAATTGATCCGAACCATTGCACTACTCCGGCATCGAATTTGTAATAGCCGACAAACATGACCGCTATTCCAAAAAAAACATCACCGATTGCAATCCATTTTATCATGGTACGCATTGAGGGGTTGCGTAGGAACGGACTATTTTTGGAGTCTTTTTTATCCATTCAGATAGATATCCTTAGGGAGTTTTCGTTTTATTACCAAAAGTGCCTGATCTCCTTGTGGAACATCATAGCAAATTTCCGTTGATTTGTAACGCGATGATGATTTTCTTAAAAACCTTATTTTTTAAAGCATATTGCTTCTTGCAGTCAGCGCACTGGCTGCATATATAGTGCCTGAGCCCGAATAAATGGACTTCACCCCTTAAAGGGACCAGCCGGCAGTGCTTGCCAACAAGGCTGCCAAATCGGTTTGCTAAATAAAGTGTGAGGAATGACATGAGCAAAGTTATCGGTATTGATCTAGGAACTACAAACTCCTGTATCGCTATTATGGACGGAAAAGACGTCCGAGTTGTTGAAAACGCAGAGGGTGCACGTACAACACCTTCTATGGTTGGCTTTACTGCAGAAGAGCGCCTCGTTGGCCTTCCTGCAAAGCGCCAGTCCGTAACCAACCCTACAAATACTCTATCTGCAATCAAGCGCCTCATCGGTCGCCGTTTTAATGATCCGCTTACGAAAAAAGATATGGACCTGGTTCCATACAAAATCGTTAAAGCTGACAACGGTGACGCATGGGTTGAAGCTAACGGCGAAAAATACAGCCCATCACAGATTTCAGCATTCATTTTGCAAAAAATGAAAGAAACTGCTGAAAGCTATCTTGGTGAGCCTGTTACTAAAGCGGTTATTACCGTGCCAGCTTACTTCAACGATTCACAGCGCCAGGCAACTAAAGATGCTGGTAAGATCGCTGGTCTTGAAGTTCTTCGTATTATCAATGAGCCTACTGCTGCTGCTCTTGCTTATGGTATGGAGAAAAAAGGTTCTGGTACCGTTGTTGTTTATGACCTTGGTGGCGGTACTTTCGATGTTTCAGTACTCGAAATCGGCGACGGTGTCTTCGAAGTAAAATCTACTAACGGCGATACTTTCCTCGGTGGTGAAGATTTTGACAGCCGTATCATTGGTTACTTGGCTGATGAGTTCAAAAAAGAGCAAGGCATTGACCTTCGTTCTGATACGCTCGCGCTTCAACGTTTGAAAGAAGCTGCTGAGAAAGCAAAAATTGAACTCTCTTCTTCTACACAAACTGAAGTGAACCTTCCGTTCATTACAGCTGATGCTACAGGTCCTAAGCACCTTAACGTCAAACTTACACGTGCTAAACTAGAAGCACTTGTTGATGATCTGATCCAGCGCACAATGGGCCCTGTTAAAGCGGCTCTGAAAGATGCGGGTGTTAAAGCTGCCGATATTGATGAAGTCATCATGGTTGGTGGTATGATCCGTATGCCTAAGGTTCATGACACGGTTAAAAACTTCTTTGGTAAAGAGCCACACCGTGGTGTGAACCCTGATGAAGTTGTTGCAACTGGTGCTGCTATCCAAGGTGGCGTTCTTCAGGGTGAAGTAAAAGACGTCCTTCTTCTTGACGTTACACCTTTGTCTCTCGGTATTGAGACACTTGGCGGTGTAATGACCAAGCTGATCGATCGTAACACGACGATCCCAACCAAAAAGAGCCAGACTTTCTCTACTGCTGAAGACAGTCAGAGCGCTGTGACCATTCGCGTATTCCAAGGTGAGCGTGAAATGGCTGCAGACAACAAAATTCTGGGTCAGTTCAACCTCGAAGGTATTCCTAGCGCACCGCGTGGCGTACCTCAGATTGAAGTTACCTTTGATATCGATGCCAACGGTATCGTTAACGTTGGTGCTAAAGATAAAGCAACTGGTAAAGAACAATCCGTTCGTATTGAAGCTTCTGGCGGTCTGAGCGATGCAGATATCGATCAGATGGTTCAAGATGCGGAAGCCAATGCTGAAGAAGACAAAGCAAAACGTGAAGCTGTTGAAATCAAAAATCAGGCTGAAGGTTTGATTCACCAGACTGAGAAAACTCTTGGTGAAGTCGGAGATAAAATTCCTGACGAAGAGAAAGCTAGCATCGAAGCTGCTATTGCTGAGTTGAAGACCGCTTTGGAAGGCGATGATGCAGAAGACATCAAAGCAAAAACCGAAACACTCGGTCAGGCGTCAATGAAGCTGGGTGAAGCACTTTATGCTGATCAAGCTGGTGCTGAAGGCGCTGAAGCAGGCGATGCTCCAGAAGCTGAAGCTGATGACGGTGTTGTTGACGCGGACTTCGAAGAAGTTGACGACGACAAGAACAGCAAAAGCGCTTAAGGCGGTTTTGGATTATGAAGGGGTTGGCGCAAGCCAGCCCCTTTTCACCTTCTTATTGAGGGAAAATCGTACTGATGTCCAAAAGGGATTTCTACGAGATTTTGGGAGTTTCACGCTCGGCGGATGCCAAGGAGATGAAAGCTTCCTATCGTAAATTAGCCATGAAATATCATCCGGACCGCAACCCGGATAATACTGAGGCTGAGCACAAGTTCAAAGAACTGAACGAAGCTTATGGCGTCCTCAAAGACGATCAGCAGCGCGCTGCATATGACAACTATGGTCATGCTGCCTTTGAAAATGGTGGTCCAGGTGCTGGCGGCGGGGGTGGCTTCGGCGGTGGCGGTGGCGGGTTTGCCGATATTTTCGAAGAAATGTTTGGTGGATTTGGTGGCGGTGGGCGACAATCTGGCGGCGCTCAACGTGGCGGCGATCTGCGCTATAACATGGAAATTTCCCTTGAAGACGCCTATAAAGGCAAACAAGCGGAAATTAAAATTCCAAGTGCTATTTCCTGTGATTCTTGTGACGGCAGTGGCGCAGCCAAGGGCTCGTCTCCAGTAACTTGCGGTACCTGTAAAGGTAACGGCCGTGTTCGTATGCAACAGGGTTTCTTCACTGTTGAGCGTACATGTCATAGCTGTCAGGGTGTTGGTAAGGTTATTGAAAACCCGTGCGGCAATTGTCATGGTTCTGGGCGTGTCGAACAGGAAAAAACCCTTCAGGTAAACATCCCTGCTGGTGTGGAAGAAGGTAATCGAATCCGGTTGGCGGGCGAAGGAGAAATGGGTAGCCATGCTGGAACGGCTGGCGATCTCTATATATTCTTGTCTATTGAACCTCATAGAATTTTCCAACGCGAAGGCGCTGATATCTATTGTCGCGTTCCAATTTCTATGACGAAATCTGCGCTGGGTGGTAGCGTTGAAGTACCGACTATTGATGGGGGCCGCGCTAAGGTTGCCATTCCAGAAGGTACTCAAAGCAGACAACAGTTCCGATTGCGCAGCAAAGGCATGTCTGTTCTCCGGTCGAGTTCTCGTGGCGATATGTATGTGGAAGTTACGGTCGAAACTCCGGTTAATTTGACCAAGCGTCAAAAGGAACTCTTGAACGAATTTGAGGGTGAAGAAGCGGACAATTCGCCTCTTAGTTCTGGATTCTTCAAGCGCGTAAAAGAGTTTTGGGAAGATCTTACCGAATAAAAAAAGAGAGTAGAAAAGAACTCTCTGAAGAACTTTCAGTATAATATTTAAAGGCCTGCTTAGGATTGATGATCTTGCAGGCCTTTTTTATTCGAATTATTTATCTCTACTGGAAACAACCCATTGTTCTGCTAGTCTGCGATTGGGTTAATCCAAAACGAGAATTAGAATGTCACTTCCACCAATAGAATACCTTTTGGCGTATTGGCTTGCCAGTACCTTGCTTGCTGCAACACCGGGCCCGACCTGGCTTTATACTTTGACCATCAATATCTCTGATGGTTGGAAGAAATCATTGTGGATTCCGATCGGGAATGGCTTGGGACTTCTTGTACATTTAGCGGCGGCACTTGTTGGATTGTCTTTACTGATACAGCAATCGGCATTGGCTTACGAAGTTTTGCGTTGGTTAGGTGCGGGATATCTTTGTTTTCTCGCATGGAAAATTTTAACAGGTAAAACCGACCTTAAAGTCGATAAAGACCGCCCGGTGAAATCAAATACTGCTTTGAAAATTTTGCTTCAATCGGCCTTAATCAATATCACGAACCCTAAGGTGATTATTTTTATGATTTCGTTTTTGCCTCAGTTCGTGCGGCCTGAACTGGGGAATTTTCAAGAGCAAATTATGATCTATGGAGTCATTCACATCTTAAATGCAGGTCTTATCATCAGTTTGGTGGTTCTGTTTTCTGAAAAGATGAAGTTTCTCTTTTCCGGCGCGGGACGAATTGCCAAGTCTTTTAGAGCGCTGGCTTCCATGGCAATGGTTGGGATTGCAATTCGCGTTGCTTTAACCGATAGATAACAAAGAACGGTTGATTTAATTGCTCGGATTAAAGTCTTTTCTCTGACTTGGTTAAGGACAAGATAGCTGGTAATGCTTTGGGCCATTATAACTGTCGGCTCGGCAGATTTTCTTTACGGGATAATTGGATATGAGTAACAAAATCGGGATTGTTGGTTGTGCAGGCCGAATGGGGCGTATGTTAACCGAAGTGATTGGCCGCACTGATAATTGTAATGTTGCAGGTGGAACGGAACTTCCCGGGAATCCTAACCTAAGCAGAGATCTTGGGGAGTTGGCCGGAATTGGCCCTCTGGGGGTCATCGTTGGGGATGATCCAAAGTCGCTCTTTTCTTCTTGTGATGTGGTCATCGATTTTTCTGTTCCTGGAGCTACTCTAAACCACGCCAAACTTGCTGCTGAAACAGGCTGTTCTCTTGTTGTCGGAACCACAGGGATGACGAATGAACAAGTCGCTGAGTTGGAAGTAGCGGGAACGAATACATCAATCGTGTTTGCCCGAAATATGAGCTTGGGTGTGAACTTGCTGTTGTCCATTGTAGAGCAAGTGGCCGCCTCTTTAGATGAAGATTATGATATCGAAGTGGTGGAAATGCACCACCGTCACAAGGTTGATTCGCCCTCAGGGACTGCTTTGGCTTTAGGTGAAGCTGCAGCTACTGGACGCGGTGTTAATCTTGAAAAGGTCGCTGACAAAGTCCGAGATGGTATTATTGGTGCAAGAAAGCGTGGCGATATCGGCTTTGCGACTTTACGCGGCGGGGATGTCGTCGGTGACCACTCGGTTATTTTTGCAGCTGATGGGGAGCGAATTGAGCTTGGTCACAAAGCAACAAACCGTGAAGTGTTTGCTCGAGGTGCGGTGAGGGCAGCGAACTGGCTAGTGGGAAAACCGAACGGTTTTTACGACATGCGCGATGTGCTTGGCCTAAAATAAAAGGGCCAATAGTAAAAACTATATCAATAAAATGTTGAAGAGGGGCAAGCAAGCCCCTCTTTTTGTGTCCTAAGCCCGAGTTTTGCCTGAGTTTTATTATTACCGAGCCCGCTTTCGTTCCCGGTAAAGGGTATAGAGACCACTTGAGACAACGATTAAGGCTCCAAATATCGTCCAGGAGTCCGGTAATTCTTTATAAAACAACCAGCCAAATAGAGTAGCCCAAACCAGAAGTGTGTAATTGAACGGTTGAACCGCCGATGGGGTGGCGTACTGAAAAGCAAAGATTAAAAAGAGATGGCCAAGGCTGATAAAGATACCTCCCGCGATAAGAGCTATCCATCCATAAAAATCAGGCTGTACCCAAAAGAAGGGAACTAAAAAGGTAACAGCGATAAGAGGGACGATACCCGTATAAAACTGAGATACCTGCCCATCATCATAACGGCTGCTAATTCTTAAGAGAATTTGATAAAAGGCAAAGGCCGTTGCGGCCGCCAGGGGAAGTAATAACAGTTGGTTGAACCCTTCAAAGCCCGGGCGAAGTATAATCATTACGCCAGCGAAACCAACAAGTACTGCCGACCAACGTCGCAGCCCAACTTTTTCTTTGAGCCATAATGCAGAGAGGGCCGTTACAAATATTGGCGCAACAGCAACAATGGCATGCACATCGGCTATGGGTAGAAGCTTGAAGCTCAAGGTGAAGAGAAAAGCTTCACCAACGAGGAATATTGAACGGAAGATCTGTAAGGGTAAGTTATTAGAGCGCGATATTCTGATAACGCCCCCGGGGCCTTCACGGTAAATTGCCATTCCGACGACCAATACCGAGAGAATTAGGTACCTTATCCATAAAAGTTGTGGCAATGGATAGATCTGAGCCACGTGTTTTACCACGGCATCTCCCGAAGAAAATGCTGCCATGGCGATAATAGCCAACAAGATGCCTTGTCTGGTGGTGTCCGCGATAGATCCTCCTGAATTGAAAGTAGGAGAGTTTAAGGAAGACATAGTCTTTTTTTCTTCATTGGAAAGAGAGCCGCTCATAGACGGAGAACCCCTGGTATTGGTGTTTAAGAGTATAATTTTTAGTGCTTGAGCAGGACATAGGCTCTTTTGATGTGACTGTGATCTGAAATCCTTCGCCGAGCAAGGGTGTTTCTAATTCTTAGGCAGTTCTGGTTACGTGGTCTGGCTATTAGGAATGGTCTTGATTCAAAGGGCTGTTCTTAGCGCATAGGAGAGTTGCGGCTTTGTGCTTGCCCAGAAAATGGAAGTGGCTATACTCCGCGCAAATTGTAATACGTCTGTAATCACACCGGACTTATAAACCGGAAGTCATAAACGGAAATCACGCATGAGCGAAAACGCTACTCTTGATGTTGTTGGAATTGGTAATGCGATTGTGGATATCGTCTCCACAGCTGATGATAATCTTCTCGAAGAACAGGGCATTATCAAAGGCGCAATGAACCTAATCGATCAAGATCGTGCAGATGCTCTTTATGAAGTGATGGGCCCAGCTATTCAACGTTCTGGTGGTTCTGCCGGTAATACCATGGCGGGCATTGCTTCATTGGGTGGTAAGGCTGGTTATTTCGGTAAGGTGCGTGATGATCAGTTTGGCGAAGTTTTCCGCCACGACATTCGTGCTGAAGGTGTTGAGTTCAATACTTCAGCAGCTACAGATGGCCCGTCTACGGCCCGTTGTTTGATATTTGTAACCCCAGATGCGCAGCGTTCTATGAATACTTATCTCGGCGCATGTGTTAACCTGACGGTTGATGATATTGACGAAGAGATGATTCGTTCAGCAAAAGTAACCTATATGGAAGGTTATCTTTGGGATCCGGAAGAAGCTAAAAAAGCTTTTATCCATGCTTCAAAAACCGCACAGGCTGCGGGTCGTCAGGTGTCACTAACACTTTCAGATTCTTTTTGTGTTGGTCGCCATCGCGAATCTTTTTTGGATCTGGTTACAAATTACGTAGATATCCTCTTTGCGAATGAAGAAGAGGCTATGGCGCTTTTCGAGGTTGATAATTTTGATGAAGCGCTACAACAGGTCAGAGCCTGTTGTTCTATCGCAGCAATTACACGTAGTGAAAAGGGTTCTGTTGTCTGTTCTGGCGACGAAGTTCACGTTATTGACGCTGTTCCTGTAGAACAGGTGGTTGACACGACGGGTGCAGGCGACCTATATGCAGCAGGATTTCTTTACGGATACACGAACGGTTACAATCTTTATGACAGTGGCCGTATCGGTTCAATAGCCGCCGCCGAAGTAATTTCCCACTTTGGCGCCCGCCCGGAAACTTCTCTGGCGGAACTGGTAGAGGAAAAACTTAAGTAGGTCATCGCACTGTCACACGACTGCGCTACAGACCTTATAGGTTATGTAGAATAGTTGTTACAGGCGTATCGAACAGGACGAGATCGTAAGGATTTCGTTTTTGGATGACTGAAGGATAATGCGGGGCGCAGTCGCCCCTCTTAATACATGAGAGAATATGGCAATGAGTACAGCGCTTCGTAACGTGGCGATTATCGCGCACGTCGATCACGGCAAAACCACTTTGGTGGACGAACTACTAAAACAGTCCGGTACATTTAGTGATCACCAAAAGGTCAATGAACGTGCGATGGATAGCAACGATCTTGAAAAAGAACGTGGCATTACCATCCTTGCCAAGTGTACATCGGTTACTTGGCAAGGTACTCGGATCAATATTGTTGATACGCCGGGTCACGCCGATTTCGGTGGTGAAGTTGAACGTATTCTTTCCATGGTTGATGGTGTTGTTCTGTTGGTTGATGCTGCAGAAGGCCCAATGCCACAGACCAAGTTTGTGACATCTAAAGCTCTTGCCTGTGGCCTGAAGCCAATTGTTGTTATCAACAAAGCTGATAAAGCTGACGCGCGTCCTGATTGGGTTGTTGACCAAGTTTTTGATATGCTTGTGAACCTTGATGCGACTGAAGATCAGCTTGATTTCCCGGTTCTTTATGCTTCTGCAAAACAAGGTTGGGCAATTACGAACCTTGAAGATCCACATGAGAACATGGATACACTCTTCAAGTTGATGATTGATGTTCTGCCTGCTCCGACTGAAGAAGTTGATGCACCTTTCTCCATGTTGGCAACCACACTTGAAGCGGACAACTTCCTTGGTCGTATTCTGACCGGTCGTATCCACTCGGGTATTGCTAAAATTAACATGCCAGTAAAAGTTATCACTGCAGATGGCAAAACGATTCCGAATTGTCGCTTGTCCAAGTTGTTGGCTTTTGATGGTCTAAAACGTGTTCCTGTTACTGAAGCCCGTGCGGGTGACATCGTGGCCATTGCTGGTATTCCGGATGCGACGGTTGCGGATACAATTTGTGATATGTCTGTTGAAGTCGGCATTGAAGCACAGCCAATTGATCCTCCTACACTGGCAATGACTTTCACAGTTAACGATTCGCCATTGGCCGGCCGTGAAGGCGACAAAGTTACCAGTCGTATGATCCGCGATCGCCTTAATCGTGAAGCAGAAGGCAACGTTGCTATCCGTATTACGGAAAATGACTCGAAAGATGGTTTCGAAGTTGCTGGTCGTGGCGAACTTCAGCTCGGTGTTTTGATCGAAAATATGCGCCGTGAAGGCTTTGAACTTTCCATTTCTCGTCCACGTGTTCTTATGTACAAAGATGAGTCTGGCACCACTATGGAGCCAATGGAAGAAGTTGTTATCGACGTTGATGAAGAACATTCAGGCGTTGTGGTCGAAAAAATGGCCGAACGTAAAGCTGAACTTACCGACATGCGCCCTTCTGGTGTAGGCAAAACCCGTATTACTTTCCTTTCGCCGTCACGTGGCTTGATCGGATATCACGGTGAATTCCTAACCGATACACGTGGTACAGGTATCATGAACCGTCTGTTCCATAGCTTTGGTCCATACCGTGGAGCGATTCAGGGTCGTCGTCAGGGCGTTCTGATCTCTAACGGTACAGGTTCAGCTTCTGCTTATGCTTTGTGGAACCTAGAAGATCGTGGCCTTATGTTTGTACATCCTGGTGATGCGCTTTACGAAGGCATGGTCGTTGGTGAGCACACCCGTAGTAATGACCTTGAAATCAATCCGCTAAAAGCCAAGCAGCTTACAAACGTTCGTGCTTCTGGTAAGGATGACGCAATCAAGCTTACCCCACCACGTATTCGTTCGCTCGAACAGTCTCTTGCTTATATTCAAGATGATGAGTTGGTTGAAGTAACACCAAAATCTATTCGTCTGCGTAAACGCTATCTCGTGGCTCATGAGCGTAAGCGTTTTTCACGTGCGAAAGAAGTTATCGGTTAAGCCTTCTTCTAGACTAAACCATGAATAAAAAAGGGCTGCTCTCGGGCAGCCCTTTTTCTATGTCTGGTGCCATCTATGGCACTAAATCAGTTTTCCTCTGTCTTCTCAGTTGGTGCTGTTCCAATCGGATAGACGAAGCGCTGGTAGAGAAAACCAACCCCGATCAGACACAGGCCAAGGCCGATGAACGATGCCACGCGGTAAAGACCGCTTAGTGCTGCCATATCCCACAAGAAGACTTTGCTGGTGACGAGCAGTACAAGGCCAAGTGAGGCGTGGCGGATTTTTGAAATATCTCGGAAGATACCGACGGCGAGTAATAGCCCTGCATAGATCAACCACGCAGCTGAATAGCTGTAGCCTTCGGCGTTGAGAATATCACCTGATGCCATGGTTAGAGGATGAAAGGCTCTGCGAACTTCTAGGGTGATATCTAGAAAAACCAAGGCAAGAGCTATCCCACCAAGCCAAGGCATGAGGAAAAGATGCTTTTGATTGCGGGCTTCGCGGTAAATCAATACGGCGATTAAACCAGGGAGTAAATATGCCAGGGATAACAGGTTAAACAGAGGCCAATTACCAACGAAATCGTTGGTAAAAGCGGGGTTGTATGCAAGACATTGCCCGAGCAGGACCTGCAGTGCAGCGACACTGAGAAGGATCTTTGATCCCCAGTCACTAAAGACACGCGGTGTAATCCGGTTACGATAATAAAGAAATGTTCCTGTGATCAACCAGGAGAGGGATTGAAGGCTTTGTTCCAATAGGCTGTAATGCTGAGCGTAGAGATCGTTATTATTTACAAAGTAGCGAATCTCCAAACTGACCAAGGCAACCCCGATAGCCAATGCACCTGATTCCAAGACGGTAATAAGCTGATCGTCTTTTTCCCGGACAAAATAATAAGCTGCTCCTGCAAAGGCCAGAGCAGGGACCCCAAAGCTATAGAGCAACCATAACGCATCGATGCCTGCCTGAGGAACTAAGGGGTCAAAGTGGTTTAATGCGGTGAGCCTGATGGCCACAATAACGGCGATAAGTATGGCACATGGCCTGATAAAGGGAATGCGAATTTGAGAAGCAACCCAACCTGCAGAAGGTAAAAGCAGGGCCAAAGCTATAGTGAGGCCGCTCTTTTCAAAAGCAATGGCAAAAGCGAGGCCTAAAGCCGCAAGTACAGCCAGAGCATAAACCCCGAGAGCAGCTTCCATGCCTGGATCTGTGCGTTTGGGCAAAAGGGTCTTTGCCGCCATAAAGGCAAGCCCAGCGAGGATAAGTGAGATAAAACTCCAGCCGAGATCGGAACCAATGGCGCTGACACGTAAATAGACAAACAACAGCGTGATAAAAGGAACAGCGACTGAGAGTGCCGCTAAATAGGCCGGTGTTTTAATTTTTGTTAGTCCTAGGAAGCCAACTCCGGCAGCAATTATTGCTATGAAAGATGAGAGCAACAGGTAGAAATTAAGCCCCTGTGGGATAATAGGATTGATCAGAGTTCCGGCTTCTGTTCCAGAGACATAAAAAGTTTCAGGGAGCTCGATTGATCCTGGGAAGGGGTATCTGGCCACAATATAAAGCGCAACGATAGCCAGAGGCACCAAAAGAGCCTCACAGTGGCTTAATTTAAAGGTGACGTAACCGACGGCCCCGGCAATGAAGAAGAAAAAGATCAGTGAAGGGGTCGAGAAGCTGTCAGATGAAAGTAAGATCAACTGGAAAACAAAAACGCCAAGGATCGCAGTTAACCCGAGAACTTTCTCAGGGGATAGTGATCCTAAGTCGAAGGGATGCTTTAAGTTGATACTTGATTTGAGAAACTCTTCGTACCGAGGAGCGATAAAGAGGCCGATAATCAGGATCTGATGTAAAGCGAGTGGATAGACGTCAGAGCTTTCCCACATCGCACTAAACCAGGCGAGTTGCCAAAACAAGGAACCAGCCAGAGACATCCAGCCCAACCACCACCAGTTCTGATAGCGGACCACCGCTAGGGCAGACCCGGTGATAAAGGTCAGGTAACTAAAGAGAGTCCAAGCGGATGAGTTCCCGGTACTAACCAATAAAGGAATAATGAAAGCGCCTGCCATGCCCATAGCCGCAATTAAAGGCCCCTGTAGCAGCGAGAGGCCCAGCCCTGCTATCGCCACAAGGGTAAGCAGGATAAAGGCCAACAGCGGCGGGATAAGGTCATAGAGGCCATAAGCTGAATAAATACTGCCGTAGGTAATGGCGAGGCCAGCGGCGGTTAAGGCAGGTGGCACATGATTTGGTTTAAGGGCAGCGATGGCCAGTTCAATCGGGCGACGCCGTAACCATTCGCCACCGACCATTAAACTAATGCCGAAAAGGACGCCCATTGTAATTCTAAACCCTGGAGAAAGCAGGTCGTTTTCAATTGAATATTTGATCAGGAAGACGCCGCCAATCATCACGGTCAGACTACCAAGCCAGACCAGCCATTGCCGGGTAAAGGCTTCCTCAAAGGATTTCCAGGGGCTCTCTTTACTTTGGGCTGCATCACTTACAGGAGGAGCCACCGAAGCGGCGATATCTTCAGTTCTAGATGAGCCCGATTCAACCTCTGAGGTGCTAACCAGCTGTTGTTCTTTTTGTTCTTGATCTGGAAGCTCCTGAGAGGTTTTTACAGATGCAGGAATTTCTGTAGGCTCAACTTTGACTTCAGCTTGTGGGGTTTGCGCCTTTGTCGGTTGCTGGCTTTGCAGAGGTTGGCTCGTTCCTAGGGGAGCTTCAGTCTGTTCTAGCTTACTTAGACTATGTTTAAGAGAGGTGACTTCTCGGCGTAGGCCCCCTATTTTGGTCAAAGCTACACAGGCGAGGATAGGACCTCCAAAAATCACGGCAAGACCGAGTAGTACCAACAAAACTTCGTCCAAAAGACCCCCTCAAACCAAGGCTCCGACAACACGCAAAGCTGGTTAGGTATAAAATAAATTCACGGGATCATAGCGTTGGTTGGCCGTCTTGGACAACAGCTAGGTTTGAATTATTTTTCTGGGGTAAGGTAAATATAACATAGTTGATTATCAGAAAATCTATCTAACTTCAGTAGGTTGATATACGGGGCCCCGACTACCCCCAGGAGTTTGGCAAAGGCGGGCTCTGTTTTGATGCCTTGTTTTTTAAGCGCGATAACGGATTGTCTGAATGTAGGGCCAAAGAGGTTGAGTAAACGCTTTTCTATGAAAAAGTGCCGAACGCCATTTTGTTGGTCCAACGGTTGGTTTTGGATGAAAAACTCTACCTGCCACTCTTGTGTTTCAAAAGAAACAACCTGGGTTTGGTACAAAGTCGAGGGATGATTTTCCTCAATGAAATGCTCTAGGTGACCATAGTTCTCTCGCAAACATTTGGTGATCTCACCTGGCTCGTCTGCAAAACAGGCAATATCGATATCACTGTTTTCGACATCAATCATTAAAGGCGGTGTGCCAATGACGGCGTATTCATGCGCTGAAAGAACGGATGACAGGTTAAGATCATCGAGAACTTGATTGTAATCAGGACGCATTGTCCGTCTCAAAACCTCTAAAGGGCATATCTGGACTACGAGATAGCCAATTAGTGTCTGGATATTCACAGGCACCATCGATGAGGTGGAGAGTATAAGCCTGGCGGGATTTGTCTGAAGTATTTGGGCCACTGAGATGGGGGAGTTGGCCGTGTAGGACGATCAATGAACCCTGTTTGACTTCAAGCGGTACACGGTCTTCTTCGGGCCAGGGGCTATTATCTAGCTTTTCTGTGGTCAGTTTCCCGGCTTCGTTTCGGTAGTGACGTTTTTTCAGTGGTGCTTTGTGATGTCCAGGTAACCCCCACATGCATCCATTCTCCAAGGTCGCATCTTCCATGGCAAACCACATGCCGATGCAAGAATGCGGCTCGGTATAAAGGAAGGTGGTGTCCTGATGACATACGACCTCACCGCCAATGCGCGGTTGTTTGAAGATATACATAGACTGGCTGAGAAGAGGTTGAGCCATACCAAGGTCTTTGGCGACTTGAGCGAGGTCAGGATTACGGGAAAACTTTGAAAATACAGGATCAAGATCGTGTTGAGCGTGGCCGATTTTGTTAATCGATAGCGCTTTTTCCTGTTTTAAATTGCCTTGATCATCAAAGGCATCCTCTTCAAAAAAACAACGGATTTTGTCGCCAGATTGCTCAAAGTAGGTGTTGCCCTCATGGCTTTTATTGGTGGTCGAAAATACGGCCCGAAATTCATTGGGATCAAAAACTTCAACTATGGATCCAGCCTGCGCCATGAGCTTTTGGCAAGCTTCCTTGGAGACAAAATTCTCTAAAATCAGAACGCCGTTATCATCAAAGGACTGCTTCATATCAACGGTAAGCTCACCCTGTGATGGCGCTGGAAATTTGGTGACAGCTTTTTTGGGTGCGTCTGACATGTGTGAAAATTCCTGTGTGACAGTTATTTTATTTATCGCTTGGTCAAAACAATAGCATCGAGGCTTATTCGGTAATAGTTAAATTTGATAGCGATATCTAATGGTATTGGGCAAAAGTAAATTGAGACGTGACTTCTATTCAGTGGCCTTGGTAATAAAGAGTACAAACTTATTTAGGTCACAAAAGTCAGTGATTGTAATTCTGAGTTATCAGGGAAGTAGAGTTGATGAACAACCGGGCATTTAAAGATACAAAAATTCACGATTGGTTCGGATCTCTCATGGTTTTTTTACAACCACGTGTCTTAGTAATATTGATACTAGGCTTTTCGGCTGGACTTCCTTACATGTTGATATTTGGGACTTTATTTGCTTGGTTAACCGAAGCAGGTGTCTCAAAGACCATAATTGGAACGTTCGCTTTGGTTGGAATAACTTATTCGATCAAGGTGTTTTGGGCTCCTCTTGCTGATCATGTTCCCTTACCAATACTAAGCCTGCTAGGACGAAGACGCTCATGGATGATGCTTGGACAAGTTGGTATTATTATTGGACTTCTTGGAATGGCATTAACTGACCCATCCATAGCAATAACCCAAATGGTCGCGTTCTCGCTCTGTGTAGCTATATCTTCAGCAACACAAGATATTGGAATAGATGCATATCGTATTGAAGCTATGGATATTGAATATCAAGGTGCTATGGCAGGGGCATATATTTGGGGTTGGCGTATCGGTGCACTTGTATCTGGTGCTGGAGGACTCTACTTCTCTGAACTTTATACTTGGACGCAAACTTATATATTTATGGCTCTATTAATGGGCATAGGTGTGATTACCGTATTGATTATTAAGGAGCCGATAAACAAGGATATCAATACTGATCTTGTGGAAAAGGTAAAACTTCCCGAACTCGTTGCAAAAGCAAAGATCATGTATGTAAATCCTTTTGTTGAGTTCTTTGAGCGGTGCGGGAAAATGGGCATCTTTATCCTCGCATTTATCTGCCTATATAAAATTAGCGATATTGTGATGGGCAATATGGCTATACCTTTCTATCTAGATATAGGGTTTTCTAAGTCAGAAATTGCAGGTGTTACCAAAATATTTGGATTTTTTGCAACTATAATAGGGGCTTATTTAGGGGCTGTGTTGGTAATGAGAATCGGCCTAATGAGAACATTACTCTTAGGGTCGATCCTGGTCGCTTCTACAAACCTTTTGTTTGTTGGCCTCTCTCAAATAGGGCATTCAGTACCATTTTTAATGGTAACGATTGCAGCAGATAATTTCTCTGTTGGAATTGCAGCCACAGCATTAATTGCTTACCTATCAAGCCTAGTGAATCAAAATTATACAGCTACGCAATACGCACTTTTTAGCTCATTAATGACATTACCCGGTAAGCTTACATCAGGTTTTTCGGGTTATATTGTCGATCAAACTGATTTTACCATCTTTTTCCTTTATGCGGCGGCAATGGGTATTCCTGCCATTTTAATGGTTATTTTTCTAATGCGATATCAATCTAAGATAGAGCAGACTACTAACCCTGTAGTTGGGGTTGGTGAGTAAGTGCGCGTTCTTATTGTTGGTGGGGGCATAGCAGGACTTTCAACTTCTATCGGCTTAAAGAAAAAGACATAGAAGCTGAAATTATTAATAAGCATTCTGGCTGGCGAACGCTTATTGGTAAAGCTATCTAGCCTGCTTTTCTCAAAACCTGCGGTTCAAGAATTTCTGCGATAGCCTGTGGGTCTTGTATACCTCTGATAGCATCAAACAACGTTTGTGCTTCAGGATATTGATTTCTTAAAAATTTAAGCCACTGTTTAAGACGCCCGGGACCGTGTTTAAGGGGGAGTTGTTTGCTGGTTTCTTGATAGAATTTCTGAATAACGGGAAGTAAATCCTCCCAAGATGCAGGGTTTATTGGATTACCTACTTGATGGTTGGCAATGATTAAGGCGAGATCGGGAAAAGCCATTAAGCCGCGTCCGATCATGACGTCTTCACATCCACTTATTGATCGACAGCGCTGATAATCCTCTAAAGAACAGATATCTCCATTGGCTACGACATTAATCTTCAACGCTTCTCGGATACGTGCAATCCATTCCCAATGGGCAGGCGGTTTGTAGCCTTCAACCTTTGTTCGGGCATGAACGCATACTTCTGTTGCCCCGGCATCTTGAATTGCCCAGGCGTTATCCAGTGCCAAAGACTTGTCTTCGTATCCCAACCGCATTTTTGCGGTAACTGAAATGTGGATAGGGACCGCATCACGTACCGTTTTTATAATCGTGTGGATGAGCTCGGGTTCTTTTAAGAGAACTGATCCACCTTTGTTTCTGTTCACTGTTTTGGATGGACAGCCAAAGTTGAGGTCAATGGCTGGTGCGCCGAGTTTTACGGCCAAAAGAGCCGTTTCAGCCAAAACGGTTGGATTGCTGCCAAGAAGCTGAATAGCCACTGGAGTTCCTGAAGTTGTCTGGCAATTGTTATGAAGTTCTGGGGCAAACCGATAAAATATTTTTGGAGGTAAAACTTGATCATTAACCCGGATGAACTCGGTTACACAGCGATCCACCCCACCAATAGAGGTCAGGATTTCGCGCATTTGAGCATCAACGAGCCCCTCCATCGGGGCCAGGATTAACGTCACAATATTAGCTCTCAAAGTTTGATTAAGAATCGATAATTACCTAGAGGTAACCAGCTTGTAATGGTCACCAACCGAGGGGGCTTGTACCGCCCTATAAGCCTTGGAGTCAAAAAGCGGTTCTGACAGTATTGTTTCAGTAGATTATGTTTTAAGTCTTATGATGCGGGGCTACCGTTGCGTGATCTGTTCAATTCTCTCAGGAGTAAATAGAGAGTATTAATGTCGGGCTGCCTGCTTTGAGTTGGCCCAAGATCGTTTTGTGCTGCAGAAGTCGCGGCTTTAACGTCTGATGATGTCCTATCCAGATAACCCAGATCCACCAAAAGCCGATGCACGCTATTTTTAGGTATTGGGGAAACGTAGTTAAATTTATTGGGTGCTTGGGGAGAAGTGGGTAAATCCCAAAGAGTATAGGTTAGGGAGGAAATTGGATGATTTGGGGCCAAAAAGAGACCGTTTGCATCGATAATATAGCGGTTCAAAGGACCATCGTTACGTTGAGGGCATTTATCGGAAGATTGATTACACAAGGGGAAAAGGGCCTGTACGTGTTCCCATCCACGGCGATAGCCCGCCATCATTGTTAAATCTTGTTCTGTAACTTTATTTCGCACCCCAGCCCAACCAGTATGTTCGCCTAATGGTACTGACAGGTTGATCAAAGCCCA
This sequence comes from Halopseudomonas aestusnigri, assembly GCA_036960845.1. Lineage (GTDB taxonomy): Bacteria > Pseudomonadota > Alphaproteobacteria > Kiloniellales > Kiloniellaceae > Kiloniella. The sequence continues at coordinate 355,349 of JBALWN010000001.1, forward strand.
ATTGTTGAGCAGAGATTTCAAGCTCTTGTTTTGAGGAACGAAACCCTGAGCAATCTGGTAGTTGTCAGCTGGCGAAAATATTGTTGAATCATCTCTTTGATAACCAGCAACAAAAACCATTTCCCTTGGCTGAAACCATCGCCCTTCTACTAAGTCATAAAGACATGACGCTGGGACTAACAGTTTGCTCTTTCCAACCATAACACCGTTACAAAAATGACGGCCTGCAACATTTAGACGTCCAAGCGAGCTCCAGGGATATTCCCTTGCTTCAAGTAGAGCCATTTTATTGTCGGTGAGGAAACCTGGATTATCTAATGATGTTGTATTGTCCGAGGGTGTGATTGTGGAAGAGGGTTGAGCTGTCGTCGTGGGTTTTGGTTGGGAGCTGCACCCTGCAAGAGTAGAGATCAAAATAAGACTGCTTACGATAAGATAATAGGCATTCTTCACGATTTTATCCCTAAGGTTTTGATTTTATATAGCAGGATAACAGAAGGATGCGGTGCTATCCATATCGGGCACGATAAAGAAAATTGAAAGGCAGTAAAGCTCTTAACTACCGTCGGATACATTGACTAAAACCATAGGTAAAGACAGTAGAAAAGAGAGTTGATATAAATAATGGCCGCGATATACACGGCCATTATTGGAAGTTGAGATCCTTTTTCAGGATGATCAGGCGGCTTTTGACCGATCAAGAGCGTAACCTGCTGAACGGACAGTGCGAATGAGGTCGAGCTCTGGGCCTTCGTTTAATACTTTCCGTAAACGTCTGATATGAACGTCAACGGTACGTGGCTCTACGTAAACATCGTGGCCCCAGACTGAATCCAAAAGTTGTTCGCGACTGAATACCCGTCCTGGGTTTTGCAAAAGGTGGCGCAATAACTTGAATTCAGTTGGGCCTAAGTGAACTTCACGCTCGCCGCGATAAACTTTATAGGCAGCAAGGTCCATATTGATGTCTTCAAAGGCCAAAGCTTCGGTTACTGTTTCTGGCTTGCTCCGGCGCATGATGGCGCGAATACGAGCAATGAGCTCTGCGGGTGAAAATGGCTTAGTCATATAGTCATCAGCACCGGAATCAAGACCTCTAATCTTGTCGGTTTCCTCGCCACGTGCGGTGAGCATGATGATCGGAACCACTTTGGTCTCTGGCAAACGCCGAAGCTGGCGACAGACCTCTATGCCTGAGAGGAGAGGTAACATCCAGTCCAGTAGAATCAGATCTGGTGTTTCTTCTTTTGCACGGAGCAGGGCCTCTTCACCATCGTGGGCTTCGTTGACACGAAAACCTTCTTTTTCAAGGTTATAGCGAAGTAAGGTTGTGAGTGCGATCTCATCTTCAATGATCAAAGCTAGGGGCTTCATGGAAAGGTCCTTTTTTTCCATTACATTAAATCTCTATTTCACGGTCATTATTGGGGCCATTACTATCGGGCGTTAATACTTGAAAGGACGTTCTATCCCCCTTGGGACGCTTTCCTTCCAGGCGTTCACCTGTTGATAGATAGTAAATTGTTTCAGCGATATTGGTTGCATGATCTCCCATGCGTTCGATATTTTTTGCAATAAACAGCATATGGGTACAGGCACTGATATTTCGCGGATCTTCCATCATGTAGGTCAGGAGCTCGCGAAATAACGAGGTGTACATCTCATCGACTTCTTCGTCTCGGTGCCAGACATCAATCGCTCTGTCCTTATCGCTGGTTGAGAACGCATCAAGAGTGTCCTTGACGATTTCCTGAACCAATCGAGACATCCGCATAATGGATGTGACAGATTTTTGTGGAGGCATTTGATTGATGGCGATACTACGTTTTGCAATATTTTTGGCGTAATCTCCAATACGTTCGAGATCAGAAGAGATTTTGAGAGCAGAAATCACTGCTCGTAAATCATTTGCGACAGGCTGTCGAAGAGCGATCAATTGTACAACCGCTGATTCCAGTTCTTCCTCTAGCTCATCTATTTTAGCATCTTCTGCTCTTACGAGTTCAGCCTTGGCGCTATCGCGTTGTACGAGTGCGTCAACGGCCTCTGCAAGTTGGTTTTCCGCCATACCGCCCATACGAATGATGATTTCATGTATGGTACGGAGTTCTTTATCAAAAGAACTGACGATATGGTCTTGTTTTTCAGGCATATCCATAATCCTTAACCAAAGCGTCCTGTAATGTACCCTTGGGTGCGATCATCTTGGGGGCTTGTAAATAGTTTGTCTGTTTCGCCAACTTCAACCACTTCACCCATATGGAAGAAAGCAGTCTTTTGAGATACGCGTGCTGCTTGTTGCATTGAGTGGGTTACAATAACAATCGTAAATCTTTTTCGAAGCTCATCTATAAGCTCTTCTATTTTTGCCGTGGCAATGGGGTCGAGAGCAGAACACGGCTCATCCATGAGGATAACCTCTGGGTTAATCGCGATCGCCCGTGCGATGCAGAGCCTTTGCTGTTGGCCACCGGAAAGTCCCGTACCGGGCTTGTCTAGGCGATCTTTGACTTCATCCCATAGGCCTGCACGACGAAGACTTTTCTCTACACGTTCATCAAGCTCGTCTTTATTACTCACAATTCCATGTAGCTTCGGGCCGTAAGCAACATTATCATAAATTGACTTTGGGAACGGATTTGGTTTTTGAAAAACCATACCAACCCTTGCCCGCAATAAGACGGGATCCAAGCCAGAATTGTAAATATCAATCCCATCGAGGTTAATTCGACCCTCGACCACACAGTTCTCGATAACATCGTTCATGCGGTTCAAGCAGCGTAGGAAGGTTGACTTACCACACCCGGATGGACCGATCAGAGAAGTGACTTCGTTAGCCCCAATATTTAAATTGATAGATTTCAGAGCTTGGCTCGCACCATAAAACACGTTCACATCACGCGCGATAATTTTAGGTTCGGACGTAATGGGATCGTTGATGGTGTTAAAGTTTTGCATATCCATAGCGTAGGACATTCCTATTTTCCTAAACTTACCAGCGGCGTTCAAAACGCTTACGCAATATAACTGCAATAGCGTTCATGACGACAAGGAAGGCCAGCAAGACCATAATGGCCGCTGATGTTTTTTCTACAAATCCACGTTCCGGACTATCGGCCCATAGAAATATCTGTACTGGGAGAACTGTGGCAGCATCGCTCATACTACTTGGAATGTCAGCAATAAAGGCCACCATTCCGATCATAAGAAGCGGGGCTGTCTCACCCAAAGCCTGAGCCATTCCAAGAATAGTTCCCGTTAAGATTCCAGGCATTGCAAGAGGGAGGACGTGGTGGAAGACCGTTTGCATCCGTGAAGCTCCGATACCAAGGGCTGCTTCGCGTATGGAAGGAGGTACAGCCTTTAGAGCCGCGCGTGAGGCAATAATAATCGTTGGTAGCGTCATAAGGGCAAGGACCATTCCCCCAACGAGTGGGGCAGAACGGGGTAAGCCAAAAAAGTTTAGAAAAATTGCCAACCCTAACAGACCAAAAACAATCGAAGGGACTGCGGCCAAATTGTTGATGTTAACTTCAATAATATCCGTCCATCGGTTCGTTGGGGCAAATTCTTCAAGGTAAATCGCAGTTAAAACACCAATTGGAAAACAAAGAGCGAGGGTAATTGCCAAGGTATAGAGCGACCCGATGACAGCCCCGAGAATGCCAGCTTCTTCGGGTTCGCGAGAATCTCCGTTGGTGAAAAAATCAACATTGAATTTTTTGATAATACGGTCATCGGCTTGAAAGGTATCGAGCCAGATTAATTCGAGGTCTTTAACCTTGCGATTATCTTCAGGAACATCTCGGGAAATGTAGCCCTTAAAGTAGCTATCGACATCATCGGATGCTTTTACCGCGATGGTTGCTGTTGTGCCCACAAGCTTTGGATTATCAATAACGGCATCGCGAACATCAAAATCAGCAGCGGATCCTAAAATACCATAGAGTTGACGTTTTTCACGTCTGTCATCAATGCCGGGGAATTGTTCCCTGAGAGCTTCCCGTAACAGGCTCTTATAACTCGCCGCGGCAAGATCCTCGAGCCTATTGGTTCCCTTTGGATCAATGGTTTGGGTATCAAGGCGTACATCGATTAGAATGTAGGTCTGCTCAAAGGCGGTGTAGCCTTTGGAGATTATCGAGGTTAATAAAAGGCAGAGAACCATGATAGCGGTAAGAACAGCGCTTAGGCCATAAAGGCGAAAGCGGGTCTCACGAGCATTGCGCTTCTTTAAAAGTGCCTGATTAATCTCTAGGGGATTAGTCTCTGTATGTGGCGTGTTATTAGTCATATTTTTCACGATATTTACGGACCACTTTAAGGGCGACAACGTTCATGGAAAGTGTGACGACAAAGAGTAATAAGCCAAGCGCAAAGGCCGCGAGAGTTTTAGCACTGTCGAATTCTTGGTCGCCGACTAACAAGGTTACAATTTGAACTGTTACTGTAGTGACAGCTTCGAGAGGGTTCGCCGTTAAATTTGCAGCAAGACCTGCGGCCATAACCACGATCATTGTCTCACCTATTGCACGGCTCATCGCCAATAAGATAGCGCCAACAATGCCAGGTAAGGCGGCTGGGATAATAACTTTTGTGATGGTTTCAGATTTGGTTGCGCCCATGGCATAAGAGGCATCACGTAGTGATTGTGGCACAGAATTCATAACGTCATCAGAAAGTGACGATATAAAAGGGATGATCATGATTCCCATCACAGCACCTGCTGCGAGGGCAGATTCTGAGGAAACATCAAGACCAAGCATTGTTCCTGTGTTTCTGAAAAACGGCGCGACTGTTAGGGCAGCAAAAAAGCCATAAACTACTGTTGGAATACCCGCGAGAATTTCCAATACCGGCTTGGCAAAAGCTCTGAAATTTTTACTGGCATACTCCGACATGTAAATCGCGGACATTAAACCCACCGGTATCGCGATGACCATACAAATGAAGGTAATGAGCATCGTCCCGGCAAAGAGGGGGATAGCACCAAAAGATCCGGATCCACCAATTTGATCACTTCTCAAGGCCGTTTGGGGGCTCCAATGAGTTCCAAAGACGAAATCGAAAAAGGGTACTTTTTCAAAGAAACGTAGTGTTTCAAAGATGAGAGAAAGAACGATACCAAGAGTGGTTAAAATAGCGATTAAGGAGGAAATCATCATGATTACAGAGATGACTTTTTCAACCTTATTACGTGCCCGTAGCGCGGGGTTTATTTTCCGTAGACTGCCAAAAAGTGTAACGAGGGAAACTGAGACTGCAACCACAGCCATTGCAAAATAGCTGATTTGCTTGAACAGATGATAACTTTCGGCAGCTTCCAATATACTTTCATTTGGTTCTCGGCTGATAATACCGCCAGAAGCAAGGTTTACTACATCATTGATGTAAAGAGATAGCTGATCCGAAGAAAGAGACTGGTTGGCTGTTTTCAGTTGGGACTTAACCAATATTTCAGCAATCTGGGGCTCAAAAATCATCCACCCAGCTATTATAAGAAGGCTGGGTAATCCGCACCAAATGGCAGTGTAGAGTCCATAGTATGGAAGTCTGGAGTGGAGAGGTTGATCTGATTGACCAGATAACGCAACTGCTCGCCCTTTTCCCAGGATGAATCCCAGTACTGTGAGGAATAGCAAAGCGAAGAGAAGAGCCAACTGTTCCATTTGTTTACATACCCGAAAGGGAAACCACGTTTAATAACTTAACTTATTGTACTAGAAACTGGCGACTTGCAACCAAGCCGCCAGTATTCCAGAAAGAATTCGGAGCTTACATACTAAGAGATGTAAGACCACGTGCGGAGTTTTTAACCTGTTCGCGGTCAGCACCGGGTAATGGAATTAGGCCTTTGTCAGCTAGGTATCCCTCATCACCCCAAGCATTTTCACTTGTGAAGGCTTTAACAAATTCTTCGATGCCAGGTACGGAACCAACGTGCTCTTTCTTAACGTAGAAATAGAGCGAGCGGGATACGCCATAATCACCAGCAGCGATGTTTTCGAAAGTAGGTTCTGCGCCTTCTACGATGGAGCCCTGTATTTTGTCAGCATTCTGGTCAAGAAAGCTGAAACCAAAGATACCAACAGCTTTTGGATTTGCTTCGAGTTTTTGAATAATCAGGTTGTCGTTTTCACCAGCTTCTACGTAGGCACCATCTTCACGAATTGTATGTGCGAAAGCTTTGAAGGCCTTCTTATCACTTTTACGAAGTGCTTTGAGGCTTTCAAATTTCTTGGCGCCGCCTTCCATGGCGAGCTCAACGAAAGCATCACGTGTCCCGGATGTTGGTGGAGGGCCAAGAACTTCGATTTTGCTGTTTGGTAGGCTTTTGTCTATATCGCTCCAGTTTTGATATGGATTATCAACCATTTTTCCATCAACAGGAACTTGTTTAGCAAGTGCGAGAAAGATCTGTTTTTTGGTAAGGGTCAGGCGACCACTCTGTTTAGAATTCGCGAGAACTATCCCATCAAAACCGATTTTTACTTCTGTAATGGAAACGCCGTTTTTGGTGCATTTCTCATATTCAGAAGCTTTAATGCGGCGAGAAGCATTTGTAATGTCCGGGTGTTCAACACCAACACCTGCGCAGAAAAGCTTCATACCACCACCGGACCCGGTGCTTTCAACAACGGGCGTTTTGAAGCCTGTTGTTTTGCCAAAGGTTTCAGCCACTGTTGTAGAGAATGGAAAAACAGTTGAAGAGCCGACGATGCGGATCTGGTCACGAGCCTGAGCTGCGCTAGTTGCTGCCATCATCATTCCAGCAAATGCTGTCGCAGTGAGAACTTTTTTGATCACGTTCGTATCTCCGCTATATAGCGTTTGTAAATCTTAATTCGCATTCCCTGGGTTTACAGGCTCTCATGTGGCAAACGTTTTTCTCATCGCCGAGAGTGTTTCATGCGTTGTCGATCATTCGACGAGGCAAAACATATCTAGTAACGGCGATACTTCTGTGACTCTACCATGACAGTTTCGTTACACAGAAAAAGGTAAAAATTACGATTTAAAAAACTTAATCTGTAGTTAACCGCATGATATAAAATGACATATTATGTTTCATGTTGGTAATGAGTTGGGAGAAAGTCAAAAGTTGAAATTTGAAGGTTTTGTTAAATAGTGCCCTATTCGACCTATTTCCTTAAAAATCCAACTTTCGGGATGCTAGCTGAGCAGGCTGATTTTCTGGTATCACGGCCTGAGGTAGGTAGACGGTAAAAGTTGAGCCTCTTCCTACTTCACTATCGATTGTAAGAACACCCCGGTGTCGATTGACGATGTGCTTTACAATTGCGAGACCTAAACCTGTCCCACCGAGCTGTCGAGATCGCGCAGGATCTACTCTGTAAAAACGTTCAGTCAAACGGGGTAGATGCTCCCGGGCGATGCCATCACCTTGGTCGATCACAGAAATTGCGAAAGAAGGTCGACCTAACCGTCGCATACCTTGACTACCTGGACCATATGATTTGCATCTGATTGTAACGGTTGTGCCATTGTGACCATATTTGATGGCGTTCTCGAGCAGGTTTTGGAAAACCTGGGTCAGCGCCTCGTTATCTCCTAAGACAGGGATGACATCGTCCATGTCACGCCTGATCGTAATGTCTTTGTTTTCGATCTGGGTATGCAGGCCTTCGATAATGTTGGATATGGCTTCACTAAGGTCGGTTACGCTTGTCGGTGGGGTGTGTTCTAAGAGCTCAATTTTTGACAGACTCAATAGATCAGAAACCAGCCGGGACATTCTTTCAGCCTGATCTTGCATGATTTTTAAAAATCGTTGCTGTGCATCTGGATCGTCTTTTGCCGGACCTTTCAGTGTTTCAATGAACCCCATCAAGCTGGCGAGAGGAGTTTTTAACTCATGGCTTACGTTGGCGACAAAATCGCCCCGCATTTGCTCTACGCGCTTAGCTGAGGTCATGTCGTGTAAACTGACAATAATCTTGGTGCCGTCCCATGTTTGCTCGCTCATACGAGCTATACGGGCCTGTAGATAGCGCTCCACTCTGCCGTGGATTTTAAAATCAACAAAGCGCGAGATGTCTTTGCTGCTATGTTCAATTTCATCAATGGTGCTTAAAATAGAGGGATTGCGCAGTACAGTTGAGAGTTCTTTTTCAGCAAGGGTGTCTTCAAAAATTGCTTCCGCCGCAGGGTTGCCTCGAATGATCTTCCGCTTACTGCCAAGCATAATCAACGGGTCAGGAAGTGACTTTAGAATGGCTTCATTTCCTTCGGTGACGGCTTCCAGCTGGCGTCTATATTGCTGGCGTTCCTGGGCCATACGCGAAAGAGTAATATTTAATTCTGGATAAAGAAAACTCCCCACTGCCGAGGGTGTTTCAGGAAGCGAGTCTTTGCCTTTTAACTGACGAAGAGCGGTGATGTATTCTTTGAGGCGTTCGACATGATTATAGTGGTTGCTGAGAATGTAGCCGGTGCCAAACAGAATCACGACCCCGGCGATAACCGCTGCTTGCCAGGGAACCAAATGAAGAATAACCAAAGCAAAGAGCACTGCAACGCTTGGAGAAGCAAGGATGAGTGACGACGTGAACAGTCGATTATATTTATCCTGTCGAACTGGCATATGGACCCGAGTATGTTTGCAAGGAGCGGCTATGTTTAGTGCAGCCAATTACGCTATACTTAGCTTGCCTTCGTGACAGTTTGAAGACGAATATAAATAATGTTTAATTTCAGTGGCTTCTGGGTATTTAAAGCCAGAAGCCACTGTCAATGTTACGAAATTGTAACGGATATCCACACTAATTTACATGAAAGTGTGGCTAGTCCATTTCGTTGGTTGCAGATTCGTATGCGCCAAGGGCAGCCATGGTTACTAGATCTGTAACGGTGGCTCCCATAGCAACAATTTGAACCGGCTTTTCCAAACCAACTAGCATTGGGCCGATCACTGCAGTGCTGCCACCAGCTTTTTGAATAAGCTTGGTTGTGATGTTGGCTGAATGTAATGCTGGCATGATAAGAATGTTTGCAGGTCCTGTTAAACGAGAGAAAGGGAACAGCCTTTTTTGGAGGTCGAAGTCCAAAGCTAGATTGGCTTGCATTTCACCTTCATACTCAAAATCAACGTTCATGGTATCTAGTACAGACACGGCACGCCTAATCCGAGTGGTGCTCTCACGGGTTGGATTTCCAAAGTTGGAGAAACTCAAGAAAGCGACACGCGGTTCATATCCCATAGCCTGAACATGAGAGGACGCTTGAATAGCAATATCTGCAAGTTGTTCAGAGCTTGGCACTTCGTTCACAGAAGTATCCGCGACAAAGATTGCTTTACCATCAATGATCATCATCGACATGCCCATAGCGCGCTTACCTGGCTTACAGTTGATTGCCCGCATTGCGTCATCAAGAGAAACGGCAAAACTTCGGGTTAAACCTGTGACCATGGCATCCGCAACACCATCGGTTACCAAACATGAGGCAAAGATGTTACGATTCTGGTTCACCATGCGCTGGCAATCTCTATAGAGCTTACCTTTTCGTTGCAGTCGGCTATAGATATAATCTGTATAGCGTTCCCGGTCTTTTGAAATACTCGCATTATGGATTTCAATGAAATCACCATTGATGCCAATATTTTTCATCGTATTCTTGATGGTTTCTTCGCGACCAACGAGAAGAGGCGTACCATAGCCTGCATTATGGAAGGCAACGGCAGCTCGGATGGCTGATTCTTCTTCACCTTCTGCAAAAACCACGCGTTTGGGGTGATTGCGAACCTTTTGAGCAATACGCATGAAGGTTGTGGCTGCAGGATCAAGACGGGCGGAGAGTTCACGCTCGTAGGCATCTAGATCGTCAATCTTTTTACCTGCTACGCCGGTTTCCATTGCAGCTTCAGCCACAGCACGTGGAATAACGGCAACAAGGCGCGGATCAAAAGGCGCTGGAATAATATAATCCCTGCCATATCTTAATTTTCTACCAGCATAGGCTTTCCCTACTTCATCGGGAACGTCTTCTTTGGCTAGTTTGGCAAGCGCTTTGGCAGCCGCGACCTTCATTTCCATGTTGATACTGGAAGCACGGACGTCTAAAGCGCCACGGAAAATGTAGGGAAAACCAAGGACATTGTTAACCTGGTTTGGATAGTCTGATCGGCCTGTTGCAACGATAGCGTCATCGCGGACTTTCGCAACATCTTCGGGGGTAATCTCGGGATCGGGATTGGCCATGGCAAAAATAATTGGATTTGGAGCCATGCTCTTGATCATTTCAGGCGTAAAAGCCCCTTTGACAGATAGGCCAAAGACCACGTCAGCATCGTTCATGGCGTCAGAAAGGCTGCGATCATCGCTGACCACAGCGTGGGCAGATTTCCATTGATTCATGCCTTCTGCGCGTCCCTGATAAATGACCCCCTTGGTATCACAAAGCAGGATATTATCGTGGGGTACGCCAAGCGCTTTGATAAGCTCTGTACAGGCTATGCCGGCAGAACCCGCGCCATTGACGACCATTTTAATATTTTTGATATCTTTGCCGGTGATATCTAGGGCGCTTAACAAACCTGCTGCGGCGATAATCGCAGTGCCGTGCTGATCATCATGGAATACAGGGATATCAAGAAGTTCCTGCAGTCTTTGCTCGATAATAAAGCACTCAGGAGCTTTGATGTCTTCTAGGTTGATGCCGCCAAAGGTTTTGCCGAGGAAGCGTACACAGTTCACAAATTCATCGACGTTTTCAGTGTCAACCTCAAGGTCGATACCATCAACATCAGCAAAGCGTTTAAAGAGGACAGCTTTGCCTTCCATAACGGGTTTCGAAGCAAGGGCGCCAAGATTACCAAGCCCTAAAACGGCTGTACCGTTAGAAATGACCGCGACAAGATTACCTTTTGCTGTGTAATCATAAGCGGCTGCTGGATTTTTCTCTATTTCCAGACATGGTACTGCGACCCCTGGTGAATAGGCGAGCGAGAGATCTCTTTGTGTTGTTAATGGTTTTGTTGCTTTGATTTCTAGTTTACCGGGACGTCCCGAGGTATGAAATTCCAGCGCTTCTGCGTCAGTAGTTCGGGAATTATGCTTAGGCACGGGTTTCTCTCCGCTATTTAAAAAAAGTGTCGTCATCTGGGTGATTTAGGTCTGAAATTGGTATGCAATGAGCCTGTTTAACGGCTCTTGGTGGCTATACTGCATTGCAATACAGCCATTGGGAAGAGAAATTGTTCAATAATGTCTGAATCTGCGACCCTAAAACTAATTATATTATCTCATGCACACCCAATCAGGGCTGTTGGGAGTAGTTTATCTCAAAATTATGGAAGTAAATAAGCTGAAATTAGCATCTGATTAAGTAATTATGAAAGAAAATGTGCTTATAGTCCTTTGGGGAAGAAATTGTCTATCAATGTAATTGCCTTAAATTATTACATTCAATAGATTGGACTTATAAACACTCCTTTCAGGGGAAAAAAACAAAACGAAACAATCCGACAAAAAGTTGGACACTATTTGGATACTTTGATCGCGGCAATTTTGTGAATTATTTAAATGCTTAGACCAGTAAAAACCATAAACGCAAAGCTGCTGTATTTAATCGTGCCAGCAGTCTTTTTGGTGTCGATGTTCGAAGCGTTTATCGACAATTATCTGGATTATGAAGAGCAGCAGGTGATGGTCACAGAGCAGTGGCAGAACCTTGCGACTACTCAGGCCAATGTTGTTTCTGGCTATTTATGGAATTTCGATCTTGAAGCAATAAATTCACACCTTGAAAGTCTGGTCGAGTTTTCAGAAGTCTATTCAACCCAAGTGTATGACGAAAAAGATAACCTGATATCCAGTGCGGGCATTAAAGATAGTGAATCACTGCTTCACAAAAGTTTTACTTTGGACATTGTCTACCAGGACCCTTTTGTAAACCGTCGGATCGGAAAATTTGTTCTTGTGGTTGCCCATACGGATATTACAAGCAGGTTGCTGGATAGTTTTTTAGAAGAGATACCTGAGAATGTGTTATTGGTACTGGCTCTTACAGCGATTATTATCTTTGCCACGCGGCGGTTCTTGCTCATTCCAATGAAAGACTTAAGTCAGGGTTTTTCTACTTTCGATCAGAAAAATTTGCGTCACAAAATTACAGTTAAATCTACTGATGAAGTTGGTGATCTCATCAATGGATATAATCGTATGATTGATAAGTTGGAGCAGCACGAACAGCAGCAGCTTATCTATGTACAGGGCCTTGAAGCCGCCAACCGTGCAAAGACCTATTTTCTCGCGAATATGAGCCATGAACTGCGTACACCGCTAAATGCGATACTCGGATTTTCAGAGATGATTAAGTACGAAATGCTAGGTAAAATAGGTGAGCCTAGATATCGTGAATATGCCGATGACATCTATACTAGTGGAACATTACTTTTGGAGATTATTAATGATATTCTTGATATGTCCAAAATTGAAGCAGGAGAATTGAGCCTTCAAAACGAAACGGTTGATTTGAAAGAAGTTGCGACTTCTTGCTTTAAGATTATGAACGGCCGAGCAGAGCGTAGCCGGATAACTCTGAAGTCGGATATTGCGCCAGATTGCCCTTATTTATTTGGTGACAATACAAGGTTGAGGCAGCTCTTGTTGAACCTATTAAGCAATTCTGTGAAATTTACCCCAGAAGGGGGCGTAGTTGTTTTATCTGCAGGAGTGAATGAAAAATCCCAGATCGAGATCGTTGTTGAAGACAACGGAATAGGGATTCCAGAGAAAAAAATCCAAGAAGTGTTAAAGCCGTTTATCCAGGTCGATAGTCACCTGACTCGTCAACACGAAGGCACAGGACTTGGGCTTCCCTTGTCTAAAACGTTTATGGAGCTCCACGACGGCGAATTAATTCTAGAAAGTGAGCTCAATAAAGGCACAAAAGTAACAATGATCTTCCCAAGAGAGCGGACAAGAGAGCTCTCTAAGCTGGCAGCGAATTAAGTTAAAAAAAGATCATTGTTTTTTGAGGTTTGTAGGCTTGGTTACTTTGCGAAGGTTTATGGGTGTGTTAGCTTCCAAATCCCGTTTTCTTCTTTGTAGAGTATATCTTTTCCGTGACCGAAACGACAACCATTACCCAACGTATTGAAGAGCAATCTCAATCTGATTCAGCGATACTAAATGCGCCTGAAACCACAGTCACCAATCCTGCAAAGACAGTTAACAAAGCGGTAGATAAAGTGACGCCAATGATGGTGCAATATCTGGAAATTAAAGAAGATCATCCCGATTCTCTTTTGTTTTATCGTATGGGTGATTTTTACGAGTTGTTCTTTCAAGATGCAGTTGATGCCTCTGCAGCGCTGGATATTACTTTAACTAAACGGGGGCATCACAAAGGCGCAGACATTCCAATGTGTGGTGTTCCTTTCCACGCTGCGGATGGTTATTTATCTCGTTTGATACGCAAAGGCTTTAAGGTTGCTATCTGTGAGCAGATGGAAAACCCGGCAGAAGCCAAAAAACGCGGACCTAAGTCGATTGTAAAAAGAGGGGTCGTTCGTCTCGTAACACCAGGAACGATTACCGAAGACGAGCTGTTGGATGCACGAAGTCACAATTACTTAGCTGCTCTTACTGATGCTGCAGGCGACTATGGTTTGTCTTGGCTGGATATGTCGACAGGTGATTTTTATACCCAACCAATTCATACTAATGAAACCAATCTCTCCGTTGCCCTTCTCGCGGTACTCGCGCGGTTGAATCCTGGAGAACTTCTTATTCCTGAGCGGTTATTTTTGCGCGAAGAATTATCAGATATCATCAACGAGTGGCGCTCTATTATCTCCCCTCTTCCTTCATCTCGATTTGATAGTGAAAACGCGCGCCGTCGCCTCGAAGAAGTATTCTCTATCAAGGCACTGGATGCCTTTGGTGAATTTTCACGTGCAGAAGTCGCCGCCGCTGGCTCCTTGTTGGATTATGTCGAGTTAACACAAAAGGGTAAGTTACCGCGTCTTTTTTCTCCAAAGAGAGTTCGTTCTGGCGCGGTTATGGAAATCGATGCAGCAACAAGGCGCAATCTGGAGCTAACCCATGCCCTTACAGGTGGCCGCAAGGGTAGTTTACTTGCAACGGTTGATCGTACCGTCACGGGTGCGGGGGCTCGGATGCTTGGCTCTCGATTGGCTGCACCTCTAACCGATCCTACTGCAATTGCAAACCGATTGGACATGGTGTCCTGGTTCGTCCAAGAGGATGGCCGCCGCATGGACCTTCGCGCGAGCCTGCGCCAATGTCCAGATATCGAACGAGGACTATCGAGGCTGACAGTAGGACGTGGCGGTCCTCGAGACTTGGCGGGGATTAGAGACGCCCTAAGTGAATCCAGCAGCCTTAAGTCACTGTTGGCCACGGTTAATCCTGATCAAATTCCACAGGGGATTAACAATTGTATCCAAGGATTAGGCGATCACAGCACGTTATGTGACACATTACAGTCTGCGTTACTGGATGAGTTGCCTCTCCTTGCCAGGGATGGAGGCTTCATCGCTAAAGGTTATGCTCCAGAATTGGATGAGTATAAGCAACTTCGTGATGATAGCCGAAAACTGATCGCTGGCCTCCAAGCCGATTATGCTCAAAGAACGGGCGTGAGTACGCTGAAGGTAAAGCACAACAATGTGCTGGGTTATTTTATCGAAGTCAGTCCAACTAATGCTTCGAAGGTGAACACAGACGCAGATTCAGAGTTTATTCACCGTCAAACTCTGGCTTCTGCCATGAGGTTTACAACAGTGGAACTCTCTGATTTGGAACAAAAAATTTCAGGAGCTGCTGGTAAGGCTTTGGCCATTGAGCAGGAGCTTTACGAGAAACTTGTCACCGAAGTTGTCCATCAGGTTGAAGGTATTGCCATTGTTGCCCGTACTCTTGCCGAACTGGATGTTACTTCCTCTTTGGCTGAGCTCGCTATTTCAGAGCGCTGGAACAGACCACGAATCGATGACAGTTTTTCTTTCGATATCGTTGGCGGGCGTCACCCTGTTGTTGAGGCCGCTCTCGCCAAGACCTCCGAGGGCCCTTTTGTGGCCAATAACTGCACCCTCGAAGATCAGCAGCGACTTTGGCTGATTACGGGGCCGAATATGGCAGGTAAGTCCACCTTTTTGCGTCAGAATGCTTTGATTGCCGTTTTGGCACATATGGGATCTTTTGTGCCTGCTGAAGCTGCGCATATTGGTTCTGTTGATCGTTTGTTTAGCAGGGTCGGCGCCGCAGATGATCTCGCACGCGGTCGTTCAACGTTTATGGTTGAGATGGTTGAAACCGCAGTAATTCTTAATCAGTCGACCGAAAGGTCATTGGTCATCCTCGATGAAATTGGTCGAGGCACGGCCACTTATGATGGCCTATCTATCGCGTGGGCTTGTGTTGAACACCTGCATGAAGCAAACAAATCCCGGGCTCTATTTGCCACCCACTATCATGAGCTAACCAGTTTAACCTCAAAGCTATCTTCTATGTCGTGTCATTCTATGCGGGTGAAAGAATGGCAGGGAGAAGTTGTTTTCTTACATGAGGTGACATCTGGAGCTGCTGATCGATCATACGGTATTCACGTCGCTAAGTTAGCAGGCCTTCCCCTTTCGGCAGTGACACGTGCTGAACAAGTGCTCGAAACTTTGGAGAAAGACGGGCAGGCTGGTAACTTAGCACATCTAGCTGAGGATCTGCCCCTGTTCGCTCATTTGCCAACCACAGACGCTGAAGTCAAAGACGATAATTCTGGTAATGCCATGATTGATCTCCGGCTTAAGGAGGTCAATTTGGATGATTTGTCACCTCGACAGGCCCTGGACTTACTCTATGAATTGAAGGCAATGGAGAAGTAAGGGAGAAAATAGAGCTTTAGCTATAATATATTCTGGATTACTGATTTATAAGAAGCTGGTGTTACTGGACAAGTTAGTAGAAGGCTCAACCGGACGATAAAATTAGGTCAAATGAAGGCCCTTCATTGTCGTGATGATGGGAACTCATTTAGGAAAAGAATAAGAGCTCAAGAAAAAGCAGGAATGCATGCCGATAACATCTCTCGATTACGCATATGATCAAGACGTTAAAAATAAGAACGCAATCTTTCCAGGGGTAAATCTCGAAGAAAAGATTGCGAAGATCAGTGCCGAGAAAAAAAATGCACAGGTAAAGCGCAATGAGGTTCTTGCCTTGTTACGAGAGGCGCTGAGCAACGGTCGCGCAGAAGTTCGTAAACGGTTTGATGAAAAAGCCTCTGGCACCATGGTGGTCAGAGCAAATTGTTTTCTCGTAGATCAAATTTTAAAACTTGTTTTTCGCTTTGTGGATGAAGAGCTTTATCCCGTTGGGGTGCCTTCCAAAGCCGAAAGCGTTACCGTTGTTGCAGTTGGTGGTTATGGCCGTGGAGAGCTTGCCCCTCAGTCGGACGTGGATCTGCTGTTTTTAATGCCATATAAAAAAGTGCCTCGGACGGAGCAAATTGTGGAGGCAGTGCTTTATTTCCTTTGGGATCTGCACTTTAAGGTGGGGCACTCTGTCCGTAATGTAAAAGAATGTATCCGAGGTTCTCAGTCGGATTTAACGATAAATACCTCAATACTAGAAGCCCGGTACCTTTGTGGAGAGCCTAGTTTATATACAAAACTACGTAAAACCTATGACCGGGTTGTTCGTTCTGGCCATGGGGCTTCCTTTATCGAGCAAAAACTTGCTGAGAGGAGTGAGCGCCATAAAAAAGTTGGTGGATCCCGCTATATTCTTGAGCCTAACATTAAAGAGGGTAAAGGTGGTCTTAGAGACCTTCATACCTTGTTCTGGATCGCGAAATTTATCTATCAAGTTGATGATATTCCGAGCCTAGTGAAAAAGGGAATTTTTACCCGGCAGGAAGTACGTCAATTTGAGAAAGCTCAGGCTTTTCTCTGGTCACTGCGTTGCGCCTTACATTATCTGACCAACCGTCCGGAAGACCGCATTTCTTTTGATGTCCAGACCGAGCTTGCGGACTGGATGCATTATACAGATCACGCGGGCACCAAAGGTGTAGAGCGTATGATGAAACACTATTTCATCGTCGCTAAAGCTGTTGGAGGGTTAACGCGTATTTTTTGTGCAACCCTAGAAGCAGAACATAATCGTCGATCTGGTTTTCGTCTTCCGCTTCCCTTTTTCAAGCGACGCCGGGCTGTCGAGAAGTTTAGGCTGGAAGGGGACAGGCTCACATTTAAGGATGATGATGCAATTGAAAAATCGCCGATTGAAGTACTGCGTATTTTTCATGTTGCCCAAAAACACGATCTTGATATTCATCCGGCCGCACTAAGGAAAATCACGCAAAGCTTAAGGCTAATTAAAAAAGAGCTTCGAGAAAGTGAAGCTGCCAGTCGTTTGTTTCTCAGTATACTGACATCCCCTAAAGATCCTGAGAAAGCGTTACGCAGATTGAATGAATCCGGCGTTTTAGCGCGCTTCATACCTGACTTTGGCAAGGTCGAGGCCTTGATGCAATTTAACATGTATCATCACTATACCGTGGATGAGCATACGTTATTTTCAATTGGTATTCTGCATCAGATCGAAAAGGGGTTACTTAAGAAAGAAGCCCCTATTGCAAGTGAAGTCATTCATAAAGTCCTTTCTCGCAAGGTTCTCTTTGTTGCGATGTTTTTGCATGACATTGCCAAAGGACGCAAAGGTGATCACTCAGTTGAAGGTGCAAAAATAGCCCTGCGTGTATGCCCACGTATGGGTTTGACGCCAGAAGAAACCGAAACGGTATCGTGGCTAGTCAGATTCCATCTGACCATGAGTGAAACCGCTTTTTCCCGCGATATTGATGACCCCAAAACCATACAGGATTTTTCTGAAATAGTTCAGTCTCCAGAAAGGTTACGGTTGCTTTTGGTTCTGACTGTGGCAGATATTCGCGCAGTTGGTCCTAACGTCTGGAATGCTTGGAAAGCTGCGCTTTTAAGAGACCTTTATTGGCGTACTGAAGAGTTACTGTCCGGAGGGTTGGCTGCTGAAGGGCAAGAACGCAGGATCCAGGTGGCTTGGGAAGAACTCACAAAGGTTCTTTCCAATTGGGCTCCAAAAGATATTGCTGAGCATCTTGAGCGCGGAACAGTCTCTTATTGGATTTCAACAGATACAGAGACTCAACAACGCCACGCCGAACTCATCAACAAAGCCGAAAAAGACAAATCACCTTACACCGCAGAGGTGCGGGTAGATCATTATCGCCAGGTCACAGAAGTGACGATTTATGCGGCTGATCATCCGGGTCTCTTTAGCCGTGTTGCCGGTGCGTTGGCCGTTTCAGGGGCTTCTATTGAAGGCGCAACTATTCATACTCTCCGCAATGGTATGGCGCTGGATAGTTTTTATATCGCGGATGCGCACAGCAAGGGTTTGATTAAGGAAACGGATCGTCTAGAGACAATCAAGGCAGCCATAGAGCAATCTCTCACAGGAGAACTTAAGGCTGCCAAATTGCTGAAAAATCTACCAACCAGATTACCAAGCAGGGTTCATAAAGCACTGAAGGTGAAACCTCGTGTTCTCATCGATAACAAGGCGAGCGCTAGCTATACGGTTATTGAGGTCAATGGGCAGGATCGACCTGGATTGCTCTACCATCTGACACAAGCCTTCACGAAGCTCGGCTTACTCGTGCACTCGGCTCGTATTGCAACGTATGGCGTGCGAGCGGTAGATGTTTTTTATGTGCAATCAGCCTTGGGTGATAAAGTTTCTAGTGAACAAAAGGTCAAAACCGTTAATAAAAAATTGCTTGAGGTCTTAAAAGTATAAGTCCTGAAAACTGGCCCGTTAATAATCGCTTGAGCATTTCAGGTTAATATTTTGAGATAAACCAATTTGCTCGTATTATGTACGCGATTACTTATTTAAGAGGGGACCATGATGAAAACTGGCTTTTCACTGGAATTTGAAAGCCCTCGTTGTGGGCAACTTCATGATTATTGGTGGGAGCTAAAGCATGCTTCTGATCAAGCTGTCCCAAGGAAATCTGACTTTAATCCTGCTGCAATTAAAAATATTCTACCACATATTTTGATCCATGATTTAGGAACGCCTGGGCGCTCAATTCTCCGGTTGGTTGGAACAGGAATTGTTGAACGTATGGGCTTTGATCCCACAGGGCATGACTATGTAGAATTTGTTTCTGATGATCGAAAAGAAGAGGCTTATAACGAGCTTTTTAAAACGGCATCATTTCCCTGTGGAATGAGGGTTATGATTGAAGGGAGTTATCAATCTGGAGAAATTCATGTGTCTGAAGCTTTAGGCTATCCCTTGAGCGCAGATGGTGATGGCCACCCGCTTTTTGTATTTGTAGATGATTTGATTGAAAAGGTTGAGTGGCACCAAAAAATCGATAAGCAACTTGAATATTACAAAATTCGCCAGCGTGATTACATTGATATCGGCTTTGGAATCCCTCTCAGTGGCTAGAATGCTAACGACCAGAATGTGGTAGTGATCGCTCAATTAACCACTCCAATTATCTGCTGGCAAGTAGGGCACTTGCACTTATCAAAGCGCCCCCGCTAATTCTATTAATCAGCTTTACCTTTCCCGAACGTTTCAAAATAGGAACGAGTTGGTTGCCACCTGTTGCGTAACTCATCAACCAGAAAAGCTCTATGAAAACAAAGCTGCCTGACAGAATGGCCAATTGAGGGGCTTGAGGAAGTGTTGGATCTATGAATTGGGGAAGAAAAGCAGCAAAGAAAATCATCGCTTTTGGATTGCTAATGCCAACGATAAAAGCCTGCCGAAATAGTTGAATTGAGTTGTATTTTTTACTGGATCCTTTTTCTTGATCCTCTAAGGCAATCGCGGGGCTACGCCAGGCTTTAATGCCGAGATATAGAAGATAAGCTACGCCACCCCACTTTATGAAAGTGAAAGCTTCAGCAGAAGTCGCTAAAATCGCACTTAGACCTGCGACCGAGGCAAAAAGCAGTAAGAGCATAGCAGATACACCACCTATTGAACTTGCAATTGCCGCACGTTTGCCAATGTTCATACCTACCGTCATGGAAAGAAGCATGTTTGGACCTGGAGTCATGGATGCAACACAAGTGGTAAGGACAAAAATTATCCAGGTTTCAAAAGGCATTGTATTTTCTTTCTTGGGTGTAGCTGATCACATGCTTTAGGTGAATTAGATATCAATCAGTGAAGATACAAGCGGAAAATCATTGCTACCGTTAAGGATTTCCTTAATGAATAAATGGACAATCCAATAAGACTCTCTTCCCAAGGGAGCAAGCTTCCACTAAAAAGGGCACAGGTTTATTCGGGGGATATACTTAAGTATCCATAAAGCTAAGCAGACCAATTACCCGCAGAGGTTTTTGGACGAGGTATCTGAATGTCGTTGGTAAAAAATCTGGCAACCGTTAGTGGGTTTACCGGAATAAGTAGAATTCTTGGATTTGTTCGAGATATTTTTATCGCAGCCTTTATTGGCGCGGGGCCAATTGCCGATGCTTTCTTTGTGGCATTTAGGTTACCAAATTTATTCCGCCGCCTCTTTGCCGAAGGTGCTTTTAACGCGGCTTTTGTCCCGCTATATGCTGGGAAGATAGAGGCAGAAGGGCAAGAGGCGGCACAAATTTTTGCAGAGCAATCCCACGCCGTTATGTTTACCTTTATGTTGGTGTTGACCTCGGTTGCGATGGCGACAATGCCTTGGATCACTTATGCATTGGCACCAGGATTTGAGGATTATGCATTAAATATAGCAACTCAAGAGTTCGTCGAACTTAATCCTCAAGGCTTAGAAACCTTGCTAGCTATGCCCCAAGGTTTTCTTTCGAAACTTAAGTACGCAGAACAACTTACCTTTATTACTTTCCCGTACTTGTTTTTCATGGTCCTTGTGGCCCTGTTTTCAGGAATGCTCAATAGTTTAGGGCGTTTTGCAGCTGCAGCTGCGGCACCAATCTTATTGAATGTTTTCTTTATTTTTACATTGATAGTGATTGTGCCAAGAGTTGAAGACCCTGGCTTAGCAATGGCCTGGACGGTTACAGCGGCAGGCTTTGGACAATTGATTTTGGTCTATATTTCTTTGAAGCGTGCCGGCTTGAAAATGAAAATGCGGTTGCCGCGGTTAAGCAGTGACGTGAAGACCCTCATGCGACGTATGGTGCCGGGGGTTCTGTCTGCAGGCGCGATGCAAATTAACGTTGTCATTGGAACTGCGATATCGACCTTTCATGAAGCAGGTGTTTCTTTCTTGTATTATGCAGAGCGGGTTTATCAATTACCATTGGGGATGATTGGTATTGCTTTTGGTGTTGTCCTGCTTCCGGAATTAGCGCGAAGATTGAAAGCGGATGATCACACAGGGGCAATGCGGAGTTTGAACCGTGGAATGGAGATGGCATTATTATTAACATTGCCTGCAACGATTGCTTTGGTCGTTATTCCTTGGCCGATTGTTGTCACCATTTTTGAACGAGGTATGTTTAGCCGGGAAACCAGTGATGCGACAGCTTATGCTTTAATGGCATTTGCATCTGGCTTGCCTGCTTATGTATTAGTGAAAATATTGCAGCCAGCTTTTTATGCGCGGGAAGATACCGTAACACCCTTCCGTCTTGCTTTGGTTTCTATCGTCGTGAATGTGGCACTAAGTTTGGTGCTGTTCCAATTCTTGCAGTATATCGGCATCGCATTAGCTACGGCGGTTTCCTCGTGGTTGAATGTACTGATGTTGTGGATCGTATTGATTCGAAAAGATCACCTTAAGCTGGATGGTCGGTTTATCTCTCGGTTACCCAAAATTATGGCTTCTTCTGTAGTGATGGGAGGTGTTTTATGGTCGGGTATGCGGTGGCTGCGTCCTTGGTTCGATGGGGCTCTTTATGAAAGAATTGCAGCTTTATCCCTGCTTATCGCTGGCGGTATGATTGTTTATGGTCTGTTATCTCTCATGTTGGGAGCTGTTCGACCTGCTGATTTTTCAGAGATGTTTCGTCGAAAAAAAATACGATAGGAAATATTCTGGAGAGGCCGATTGAAATTTTGGACCTCTTCCTTGCTCTTGAGTCATTCTCTGTCTCATACCTCCCTTGGGAGGGCAGAATACCTCCATCGTTGACTCATTCTGCTCGCCCTAAGGTGTGAAGGATGGATGCCTTAAGTTTCGGACAGTGTCCGGTCGAGGAAATCAATACGATCCTGTCCCCAAAAAATTTCATCGTTATAGATGTAAGTAGGTGAACCAAAAACATCTCGTTCATGGGCTTCGGCTGTCGTCGTTTTGTATGCCTCTATCATGATTTCACTTTTGGCTTGGGCAATAAGGGCGTTGGAATCGAAGCCGCATTGTTGGGCGATGGAAGCGAGGGTTTCTTCGTCAGCGATATTGCGTTCTTCGGCCCAAACTGCTGTTAACAAAGCATCACTTAATTTTCCGGCATTACCACCAGCGCCTTGTGCTGCTAGGACCATTTGGGCTGCGAGGGTTTGATCTGCAGGCCAGAAGGCTGGTTCG
Organism: Halopseudomonas aestusnigri; assembly: GCA_036960845.1. Lineage (GTDB taxonomy): Bacteria > Pseudomonadota > Alphaproteobacteria > Kiloniellales > Kiloniellaceae > Kiloniella. The sequence continues at coordinate 377,894 of JBALWN010000001.1, forward strand.
AAATTCATAGGTATGTTGAGAAACTTTGCCCAACGTTTTAATTCATCCATACGAAACCGCATCCGTGAGGGATGACGTTTGGCAGGTGGCGTGCCACCCATTTTCTCGAAGGTATCCATTACTGATATAGGCTTGTAATTCACAGTTGCCTTATGTTTAGCGACCACATCGTTAAAGCGATCGATCGCGAGGTAGCTCCAAGGGGAAAGTAGGAAGTGGTAGTAGTCGATGACTTTGCTCATGGGAATACTCTGCTGCTGATTCTGGTTGAAGGAGATTATTATATCTGTTTTTAGCATCGGCTTGAATAATCTATTGGTCTAGTCCGAATTGATCATCTTTACGTGATAGTGGTTATTGTTCTCTTTGATGAAATCGCCTTTATTATTGTGAGGAGTGTTTTGTTTCGATTTTTAAAAACCGAAAGCTTTGTTCTTTCGTTTTCGTTTTGCAAGGCTTAAACTGGATTCAAAGATGCGGTTTATAAATGAATTCTGGAGAGGTCACGATGGATACCCTTAACGCCAGGCAGCGTGAAATTGTTGGACTTGCCCGTGAAGAAGGCCGTGTATTAGTCGAGGAATTGGCTTCTCGTTTCGACGTCTCGCTCCAGACTATTCGTAAAGATCTCAATGAAATTTGCGCCCGCGCGATCCTCAAAAGAATCCATGGTGGGGCTGTATTTGCCGCAGGTGTCGAGAATCTCCGCTATGACGCGCGAAGAATGATTGCACAAGATGAAAAACGTGGAATAGGGTCTGCTGCGGCTGATTTAGTGCCTGATAATTGTTCTCTGTTTATTAACATCGGTACAACAACAGAAGAAGTTGCCCAGTGTTTATTACGTAAAAAAGATCTTCTTGTTATTACGAATAACATTAATGTTGCCAATATATTACGTCCGGCACCTTCTATTGATGTCATTATCGCCGGTGGTATGGTTCGCCGTTCCGATGGTGGAGTAGTGGGGGAAACGGCCGTAGACTTTATCAAGCAGTTCAAAGTTGATTTTGCTATTATCGGTACTTCAGCCGTGGACGAGGATGGCTCTCTGCTTGATTTTGATTTGCGTGAAGCAAAGGTCGCTCAGGCGATTATTGAGAATGCCCATCACGTCATACTTTGCGCGGATAAAATGAAATTAAAACGGACTGCTCCAGTAAGAGTCGCCGAGTTTAATCAAATAAATACTTTTGTTACAGATAGTTTAGAATCAAAAAATCTTCGTAAAATCTGTGTAGATCAAGGGGTTCGCCTTATTGAGGCAGAGCTGTCATAAAAACGTCATAAAAGTTTTCGCTTGCGATACCACAAATCTTCGAATAGCGTTCAAACCGAAACTAAAAGGAAACTAGTTTCGAAAGATTCGAAAATTGTAATGCCAGCTATATAAATGAGCATTGCGTCGAGGAGGTATTGTGGGCGGTCAAACTTATGACCTAGTCATCGTTGGTGGTGGCGTTAACGGATGTGGCATTGCAAGAGATGCTGTTGGTCGTGGATTATCAGTATGCGTTGTAGAGCAGAACGATTTAGCGAGCGCTACAAGTTCTGCAAGCACAAAGTTGATCCATGGTGGATTGCGTTATCTGGAGCATTATGAATTTCGGTTAGTACGCGAAGCTTTGATTGAACGCGAAACTCTCTGGGGAATGGCGCCACACATTATTTGGCCGCTCCGGTTTGTTCTTCCTCATAATAAATCGCAACGCCCAGGTTGGTTGATACGTATCGGCCTTTTCCTTTATGACAACTTGGGTGGCCGTAAAAAACTCCCCGCGAGTAATAGCCTTAACCTCTTAACCGATGCTGCGGGAGATCCTTTAAAAGAGGGCTTCACAAAGGGCTTTGAGTATTCAGATTGCTGGGTTGATGATGCGCGTCTCGTTGCTCTCAACGCAATCGATGCCAGAGATAAAGGCGCAGACATTCATTGCCGTACCCGCTGTGTAGACGCAACGGTTAAGGACAGTATATGGAACCTTACCTGTGAAAACAGGGACAGTGGTGAAAAACAGGAAATCCGTGGCAAGGTTTTGGTCAATGCTTCTGGCCCGTGGGTTTCGAAATTCCTAAACGAAGAAATGGAAAGTTCCTCGCACCATTCTATTCGAATGGTAAAGGGTAGCCATATCGTGGTTCCTAAGCTGTTTGATCATGACCGTTGTTACATTTTTCAAAATGATGACAAGCGTATTGTTTTCGCTATTCCTTATGAAAAAGACTTTACCCTGATCGGTACAACGGATGAAGATTTCCAGGGCGACCCTGCGGATGTTGCGATTTCTCAAGATGAAATCGAATATCTCTGCCGCCTTTCCAACAGTTATTTTAAGACATCGATTTCTTCCAATCAGGTCGTTCATACCTATTCAGGCGTTCGCCCGCTTTACGATGATGGTGCAAGTCAGGCGCAAGAAGCGACCCGCGATTACGTACTTAAGGTTGATGAACTCGATGGTGCACCTGCGTTAAATATATTCGGTGGTAAAATCACTACATACAGACGCCTCGCAGAATCAGCCTTGGAAAAATTATCTAAATATTTCCCTGAAATGAAAGAGACATGGACCAAAGGTGCGACCTTGCCGGGCGGAGATTTTCCTTGCGATAAGGCAGAAGATCAAGTTTCTAAGTTGTTAAAAGAATACCCGTTTATAGAGAAAGACCATGCAGAGAGATTAATTCGTAGTTATGGTACGCGTTTCTCTCTTTTACTTGGTAAATCGACGTCGTCTAAAGATTTAGGTCGGAATTTCGGAGCCGACCTTTATGAAATCGAAGTGCGTTATCTGATGATCCATGAATGGGCGCAGAAAGCGGAAGATGTGCTTTGGCGGCGGAGTAAATTAGGATTGCGAATTAAGGCAGAAGATAAAGAGGCGTTGTCTGAGTGGATGGCGTCCGAAACAAAATTACTGGCAAAAGCTGGTTAGATAAAAATTAATAATAATAGAATCAACAAAAGTTGAATTCGTGTGGGGTTTGAATGACGTTAACTCTTGAAAACGTCTGGAGGACGGTCGGAGACGAGGTGCATATCGCCGAGGCTAATCTTAGCTTGGAACGCGGTACTCTCAATACTCTTTTAGGGCCGACTCTCGCAGGCAAAACCAGTTTGATGCGACTTATGGCGGGCTTGGATAAGCCAACCAAAGGACGTGTCTTGTTTGATGGTCAGGATGTAACAGGGGTCCGGGTTCAGGATCGCAATGTTGCAATGGTCTATCAGCAGTTTATCAACTATCCAGCTTTGACTGTGTATGAGAACATTGCTTCTCCACTGCGCATTGCGCGTGCACCTGCTGCTGAAATAGACCGTAAGGTCCGTGAAGCAGCAGCCATGATGAAGCTTGAACCAATGCTTGATCGAACACCACTGGAGCTTTCCGGTGGACAGCAGCAGCGTACAGCCTTGGCACGTGCATTGGTTAAAGGGGCAGATCTCGTTCTTCTTGATGAACCCTTGGCTAATTTGGATTACAAACTACGTGAAGAGTTGAGAGAAGAGTTGCCGCGCGTATTTGCGGAATCCGGTGCTGTGTTTGTTTACGCAACAACGGAACCGACCGAAGCGCTGCTTCTCGGTGGTAATACAGTCACGTTGCATGAGGGCCGGGTGACGCAGTTCGGACCTACGTTGGATATCTATCGCAACCCTGGTGATCTCTTAACTGCCGATGTGTTCTCTGATCCTCCGATGAATACTCTCCCCGTAACAATTCGCGGTGGTGTCGTTAGTCACGGGGAAAAATTCTCTGCGCCTGCGACAGATGTTCTCTCTAGGGTTTCAGATGGTGATTACACATTGGGTTTCCGCCCAAATCACCTGCACTTGAAAAAGCACAGTGACAATATGATTCCTTTCAGTACCCGTGTAGCGGTCACTGAAATTACAGGATCGGAGAGCTTTGTTCACGTTGATTTTGGTGGCCGGCGTTGGGTGAGCCTGACGCATGGTGTTCGGGACGTTGATATCGATAGCATTATCGATGTTTATCTGGAGCCATCCAAGTGCTTCGTTTTTGATACCGCAGGTAAGCTTCTGGCTGGCCCTTGGTCATCAGATGGGGAGCAAGGCTAATGGCTAAAATTGAACTCAACGGACTGGCGCACTCTTACATGCCACACGTCCAAGACCCTGCTGATTTTGCTCTCAAAGAACTTAATCATGTGTGGGAAGACGGTGGTGCCTACGCGTTACTCGGCCCTTCTGGTTGTGGGAAAACCACACTATTGAACATTATCTCAGGATTGTTGACCCCGACACACGGTGAAATCCTGTTTGACGGTAACGCTGTTACCAATAAGGCAACTGAAGACCGTAATATTGCTCAAGTTTTCCAATTTCCCGTCGTTTACGACACAATGTCAGTATATGACAACTTGGCCTTCCCGCTTCGTAATCGTGGTGTGGGTTCAAGTGAAGTTGACGCACGTGTTCGTGAGATTGCTGAACTACTTGAATTGGGCGATAGGCTCAAACACAAAGCCAGCGGTCTCACAGCTGATGCTAAACAAAAAATTTCACTAGGCCGCGGCTTGGTTCGTGCTGATGTGTCGGCCATCCTTTTTGATGAGCCACTTACAGTGATTGATCCACATCTTAAGTGGCAATTGCGTTCTCAGCTTAAACATCTCCATAAGCGCTTTAACTATACCATGGTGTACGTAACTCACGATCAGACAGAGGCTCTGACCTTTGCTGATAAAGTCGTGGTTATGTATGACGGCGCGGTGGTCCAGATGGGCACACCTGAAGAGTTGTTTGAGCGTCCAAAGCATACTTTTGTGGGCTATTTCATCGGCTCTCCTGGCATGAACGTGTTGCCTTGTCATATTGATGGCGACAAAGCCATGGTTGCTGGACACGCTTTCTCTATGGAGCAAGGTTTCTCCAAAGTGCCAGAGGGTGCTTCTTTGGAGGTTGGCATTCGTCCCGAATTCCTATCGCTTTCGCGCGATGGTGATGGGCCTGTTGTGTCGATCCAAAAAGTGGAAGATCTTGGCAGATTCAGAGTTGCGAGTGTTCGTTTAGAAGATCACGAGTTCAAAGTCATGGTCGGAGAAGATCAGGAAATCCCTACAGATGGGGCTCGACTTATCGTGGATCCTACGCATGTGAATTTATATGCCAACAGCCATTTGGTAGAGGAGGCCTGATCATGAATAAATGGTCTGACAACCGTGCCTGGTGGCTCGTAATGCCCGTGGTTTTGATCGTTGCATTCTCTGCTGTTATCCCTTTGATGACAGTCGTGAACTATGCTTTTCAAGACACTTTTGGCAACAATGAGTTTTTCTGGGCAGGCCTTGAATGGTTTAGGGAGATTCTGCGTTCTGAACGTTTCCATGGAGCCATGGGACGCCAGTTCTTGTTTTCTTTCATCATTCTTTCAATAGAGATACCGCTTGGTATTGGTATTGCGTTGGCAATGCCGCGCAAAGGATTTTGGGTACCGTTTTGCTTGATCCTTATGGCTTTGCCTCTGCTTATTCCGTGGAATGTGGTCGGCACAATTTGGCAAATTTTTGGCCGTATTGATATTGGCTTACTTGGTGCAACACTTGATGCTCTTGGTGTTGATTACAATTACACTCAAAATACTATCGATGCTTGGGTAACTCTTGTTGTCATGGATGTATGGCACTGGACTTCGCTAGTTGTTTTACTTTGTTATGCAGGTCTTCAATCAATTCCTGATGCTTACTACCAGGCGGCAAGAATTGACGGCGCCAGCAAATGGGCAACATTCCGCTATATTCAGTTACCTAAAATGAACCGGGTTCTTCTCATTGCTGTTCTGCTGAGATTTATGGACAGCTTCATGATCTATACCGAACCGTTTGTTGTAACTGGTGGCGGTCCAGGTAATGACACCACGTTCCTTTCGATTGATTTGGTACAGATGGCGATAGGTCAGTTTGATCTGGGTCCTGCTGCGGCAATGTCCTTGATATACTTCCTCATCATTCTGCTCTTCAGCTGGGTTTTCTTTACCATAATGAGCTATTTAGACAGAGCGGAGAACTAAGTTATGAAAACCAAAGCTCTCGTCACTGTTCTTTACATTGTTTTCTTGTTGTTGCCGATTTATTGGCTGCTTAACATGTCGTTGAAGACAAACGAAGAAATCCTTAGTACTTTCAGTTTGTGGCCACAGGACCTGACATTTGCCAATTACATTGTCATTTTTACAGATCCAAGCTGGTATAACGGGTACATAAACTCCACCATCTATGTTGTCTTAAACACCATCATTACACTCTTGGTGGCGCTACCTGCAGCCTATGCTTTCTCGCGCTATAACTTTATGGGCGACAAGCATCTGTTTTTCTGGTTGCTTACCAACCGTATGGCGCCCCCCGCTGTCTTTGCCTTGCCGTTCTTTCAGCTCTATTCCTCTGTGGGCCTCTTTGATACCCATATAGCTGTAGCACTGGCGCACTGTCTATTTAACATTCCGTTGGCGGTGTGGATACTCGAAGGATTTATGTCCGGCGTGCCGCGTGAAATTGATGAAACGGCCTATATTGATGGCTATTCTTTCCCGCGTTTCTTCACTCGAATATTTACACCTATGATTTCCTCTGGGATCGGTGTCGCGGCGTTCTTCTGCTTCATGTTCTCGTGGGTCGAGCTCTTGCTTGCAAGAACCCTGACATCGGTAGATGCAAAGTCCATAAGTGCAACGATGACCCGAACGGTCTCGGCCTCAGGTCTTGATTGGGGTGTGTTGGCTGCCGCAGGGATCTTAACCATTATCCCAGGAATACTGGTGATCTATTTTGTTCGTAACTACATCGCCAAGGGCTTTGCCCTCGGCCGGGTATAAGGAGTCCGTATCATGGAATTGAACTGGATGGCCTGGACTTGGCCAACGGCTATTTTCTTTCTCATTATCGCAACAACACTTGTTGTGATGACAGTATTGGCAATCAAATTTCCGGAAAGAGAACGGGTTGGAATTCTTCATATTCCAACTACGCGCGGAGATCGATTGTTCATTACTTTGCTAGGTAGCGCTTTTATTCACTTAGGCTGGCTATTCTTTTTAGATATCCAGCTTTGGTGGGCCCTCGTCGTAAGTGCTGCCTATGCATTCATCGTTTTTCGGTGGGTGTGAGGCTTAGAGGGCAATGTGTGGGGTAGCGAGAAGATCCTTCTCGTTTACTGATTAAATAAAAATAGGGAGATATAATAATGAAGTCCCGTTATATTGGTGGCGCGCTTACTGCCGTCGCTTTAGTCCTCTCAGCAGGAGCAGCTCAAGCGGATTCAGCTGCTGCAAAAACCTGGGTCGACAACGAGTTTCAGCCTTCGACACTGTCTAAAGCTGATCAAATGAGCGAAATGGAGTGGTTTGCAAAAGCCGCTGAGCCTTACAAAGGCATGGAAATCAATGTGGTTTCCGAAACCATTACAACGCATGAGTACGAATCAAAAACTCTTGCCAAAGCTTTCTACGAAATTACTGGTATCAAGGTTAATCATGACCTGATTGGTGAAGGCGATGTTGTTGAAAAACTGCAGACACAAATGCAGTCCGGCAAAAACATCTATGATGCTTACATCAACGATTCTGATCTGATCGGTACTCACTATCGCTATCAGCAGGTTGTTCCTCTTTCCGATTGGATTGCAGGCGAAGGCGCGGATGTAAGTAACCCGGGTCTTGATCTTGGCGATTTCATCGGGACCTCCTTTACTACTGGTCCTGATGGCAAGCTCTATCAGCTTCCTGATCAACAGTTCGCTAACCTTTACTGGTTCCGGTACGATTGGTTCACTGATCCTGATATGAAAGCCAAGTTTAAAGCTAAGCATGGTTATGAGCTCGGTGTTCCTGTTAACTGGTCTGCTTATGAAGATATTGCTGACTTCTTCACAAACGACGTGAAAGAAATCGACGGCAAGCCTGTTTATGGTCACATGGATTACGGTAAAAAAGATCCATCTCTTGGCTGGCGTTTCACCGATGCGTGGCTCTCCATGGCTGGTGCAGGCGATAAAAACATTCCAAACGGTATTCCGGTTGATGAATGGGGCATTCGTATCGATGGTTGTAGCCCTGTTGGATCATCAGTTTCTCGTGGAGGCGCGACAAACGGCCCAGCTGCTGTTTACTCCGTTACCAAATACGTTGACTGGTTGAAAGCCTATGCTCCTCCATCAGCACCAGGTATGACTTTTGGTGAAGCTGGTCCAGTTCCTGCACAAGGTTCTATTGCTCAGCAGATCTTCTGGTACACAGCCTTTACAGCTGACATGGTCAAAGAAGGCATTCCTGTTGTGAACGATGATGGTTCACCAAAATGGCGTATGGCTCCTTCTCCGCACGGTCCTTATTGGGAAGAAGGTCAGAAGCTTGGTTATCAGGATGCTGGTTCATGGACTCTCATGAAATCCACGCCTGTTGATCGTCGTAAAGCTGCTTGGCTCTATGCTCAGTTCACTGTTTCTAAAACCGTTTCTCTGAAGAAAAGTCACGTTGGTCTAACTTTCGTGCGTGAAAGTGACATCCAACACGAATCCTTCACAGAACGTGCACCGTCTCTTGGTGGCCTAGTTGAGTTCTATCGTTCACCTGCACGTCTACAGTGGACACCAACTGGTATCAACGTTCCTGATTATCCAAAACTTGCTCAGCTTTGGTGGCAGAACATTGGTGATGCGAGCTCAGGTGCGAAAACACCTCAAGCCGCAATGGATTCACTCGCAGCTGCTCAGGATAAAGTTATGGCCCGTATTGAACGCGCAGGCGTTCAGGGTGAATGTGGTCCTAAGATGAACGAAGAGAGAGAAGCCAGCTACTGGCTGAACCAACCTGGTTCTCCGAAAGCCAAATTGGCTAACGAAAAACCACAAGGCGTTACCGTTGATTATGATGAGCTGGTTGCCAGCTGGAACTAATCGATTAATAAGCTTTTCCCTTTAAGTAAGGGGTGAGGTAGAGGGTCGGAGGATTATTCCTCCGACCCTTTTTTATGTTTAAAGGGTGTGGGGACGCAGTTGATAAAGTACGTCATTGCCCAGCTTTATTGTCCGACCCTTGCCGGGACATTTGAAAACCTGTTTCAAGATCAACAAAAACCTTTCGTAAGAGCTACTTTTAAAATGCCTGATTGATTTGGTTGATAGGGAAGATGAGCGCACAAGGTTGAAGTGAGAATATTATCTGTGGGTTCGCGAATTTGTAGTACAGAATACTGAGGTCGGAACATGCTATAGTTAGCAAGAATGGTCAGGTTTTTATAAATACTATCGCCTAGGGTGCTTTTAACGAAGAGGAGTGACCCAAATTTATGTCGAGGACATCTATTAAAGCCGTGACGCGTAAAGATTATGAACGTCGCCTTCAGCGGGTAATGGGGTATGTTCGACAAAATCTTGATCAAGAATTGGACCTGACTCAATTAGCTGATATTGCACATTTTTCTCCCTATCATTTTCATCGAATTTTCCGCAGCATGGTTGGGGAAAGTCTTGCTAGTCATGTGAAACGGTTGCGTATGGAAAGGGCGGCTAGTGATTTGCTTTATTCTCGGCAATCAGTGACAGACGCGGCATTTGATGCAGGATTTGAAACGCCAGAATCGTTCAGCCGTGCTTTCAAGAAATCATTTGGTGTGATCCCTCGTCGTTATCGGCAGGAAAGTGGTTTTTGCTTTCCTGATACAGCGCCCAAAGGGCTTTGGACCACAGCGATCGATTTTAAATTTGATCGCTTGTGGGATGATAAGGAGAGATCCATGAAACTAAATGTTCAGGTAGAAACCCATGAAAAAATGCACATTGCTTTTGTCCGCCATCAAGGCCCCTATGAAGAGGTGGAACCTGTTTTTGAAAAGCTGTATGAACTCGCAAAAAAAGCTAATATTTTAAACGATGAAGCCGCGATCATTATGCTGTCTCATGATGATCCAAATATTACAGAGAGCAAGTATTTAAGAGCGGATGCCGGGGTCGTGATACCGGATTTGACTTCTGAGATCGGCGAAATGCAAAAACAAACGATAGAAGCAGGTCAATTTGCCGTAGCTCATTTTAAGGGGCCGTATGATCACCTGGATGAAGCCTATGATTGGATCTATGGAGGCTGGCTTCCTGATTCAGGGCGTGAAGCTGCAGATGGACCTGCAATTGAAATTTACCACAACGACCCGATGGATGTTGTGGCGGCCGAACTCTTAACAGAAATCCGTATTCCTTTGGTGATAAGGCCATGAAGTCGTTGATTAAGAATAAGCTTCCAGTCAATTTTTGCCTCCCCGATAGCCTAAAGATGGGAAGCCTGATCTCGTTGATGACGATAGGTATGGTTTCGTATGGGTATGCTGCTGAGGAAAGTTATCTTATTGTAAATGCGAATGTTTACACGGTTGATCGTGATCTGCCTTGGGCCGAGGCGGTCTTGGTTGAAAAGGGAACGATAACGGCAGTTGGATCAGAAGGTGATCTCTTAAAGCAGGCAAACCAAAAATACGATGTCATTGATCTTGGCGGAAGATTGCTTATGCCTGGTTTTCAGGATCCGCACCTTCACGTCCTTGAAGCAGGCATAAATGAGACCGCCTGTTTTCTTCCCGCAGAAGGGAGTGCAAATACTTACCGTGAAGAAATTGGATACTGCCTAGAAGAGCAAAGTCAATCAGCCTGGTTTATCGGTGCTGGCGTATCTATGCCAGCATTGTTGGAGACGGTTAAGTCTCCAGTTGCGTTCTTGGATCAGCTAATACCAGACCGCCCAGCGGTAATCCTGGACAATCTGGGGCATGGAGCCTGGGCGAACACGCAAGCTCTACAGGCGGTTGGATATACCGATCTTCGGAGTGATCCCCCGGGAGGCATTATCGATCGAGATCCTATCAGTGGGCGTTTAACGGGTGTTGTTTTTGAAAATGCGCAGCAGAAACTGCGAAACGCAGCTCTTCCGCCAACAAAAGAGAATGTTGATTTTGCTTACAATAGTCTGCTGAGTGCATTGGAAGTGTTGGCGCAAAATGGCATCACGACGGTCAGTGATGCAGGCGGTTACTGGCCCAGAGGCCATCAAGAAGCTTGGGTTCGAGCTGAGAAAGAAAATACCCTGACGGTCCGGGCAAGTAATGCGCTTTATCTTTATCCTGATATCCCTTTTGAGGAGCAGATTTCTCAATTTCGAAACCGTTATATGAATGATCCGAAAGGTCTTTTGCGTTATAATCAGGCAAAGATTTATATGGATGGAATTTTATCTCAAGCAACCGGGGCACTTTATGAGCCATATGAGCGCGGCTTGGATCTTCCTCCTGAGCTACAAAAGGGTTTCCTTTATTTTGAGCAGGATATCCTTGGTGAATATGTTACAGAGTTAGAAAAACTAGGATATCAACTCCATTTTCATGCCACAGGGGATCGCGGTATTGGTCTAGCGCTTGATGCTTTGGAATATGCAAAAAATATAAATTCACAAGCTGATATGCGCCATCGTATTACACACCTATACATCGTTGATGAGCGAGATATTCCAAGGTTTAAGCAACTAGATGTAATAACGGATTTCCAATTGTCCCCTACTGCTACCGATCCAGAAACGAAACGATATCTTGAGAGTTTTGTGGGGGAGCGAGCAGAAAGGCTTATGCCTGCTCGTAAGTTATATGACGCTGGCGTTAATTTGGTATTGAGCAGTGATTGGGATGCAGAAGAATTGTCCCCTTTGAAGAAAATTCAAGCGGTGCTAACTCAAAAAAAGGGTGCTTTTGACGATATTGAGACCGTTATAGAAATGATGACAATTAATGTTGCTAGATTATTACATCATGAAGAAAAAACCGGATCGATAGAGCCCGGTAAGTTGGCTGATTTTGTTGTATTGGATCGTAATGTTTTTGATATGCCGATAAATGAAATAGGCGAAACAAATGTACAAGCAACACTTCTTGGTGGAGAGGTGATTTATGATCCCAAGGGGCTATTTGATTAAGCTTTAGATTGTTTCAAAGAGGACTTTCAGTTGAGAGAATATCAAATCGGATTGTGGATTGGGGCACAGATTGGGAAATGGTAAGTGATGGAGCGTGCCAACGATGCCTGTCCTCTCTTGACCCTGGCTCTTGACCATGAGGGGTTGAAGGGCGATAAAGCCACCTCTAAATTTTTGTGTATTTAACCGCTATTGAACGGATCTTTTCCCATGAAGCGTATCTTCTCGGGCGTACAGCCTACAGGGAACCTACATCTTGGTAACTATCTCGGCGCTATTCGCAACTTTGTGCGCCTGCAGGACGATTATGAGTGCATTTTCTGCGTTGTGGATATGCATGCCATTACTGTCTGGCAAGATCCAAAACAACTGGTTGATAATACACGTGAAGTAGTTGCTTCTTACCTTGCTGCAGGCGTTGATCCCAAAAAACATATCATTTTCAATCAGTCTCAAGTTTCAGCTCATGCCGAACTCGGCTGGATATTCAATTGCGTATCCCGGATTGGCTGGCTCAACCGCATGACCCAGTTCAAAGACAAAGCAGGTAAGAACCGTGAAAAAGCTTCGACAGGCCTTTACGTTTATCCAAACCTGATGGCCGCGGATATTTTGGCCTATAAAGCCACCCACGTACCTGTTGGCGAAGACCAAAAACAACATCTTGAGCTGACGCGTGATATTGCGATCAAATTTAACAATGATTTCAATGTTGATCTCTTTCCTGTGCCGGAACCACTTATTTTTGGCGCAGCTACTCGGATCATGTCTTTGCGTGATGGCACTAAGAAAATGAGTAAGTCAGACCCATCGGATTACAGTCGTATCACGATGATGGATGACGCCGAGACTGTTGCAAAAAAAATCAGGAAAGCGACAAGTGATCAGCACCTCATTCCAGGAGCTGAGATCTTGGATGAAAATGGTGCTCTTCCTGCCGAAATTCGTAAAGACCGGGCGGAGGCTTTCAACTTGCTTTCAATCTATGCGGCACTTCAGGATCAGGAACTATCCGACGTGTTGAACGAGTTTGAAGGCAAAGGCTTCGCTGATTTCAAAAAATCACTTACTGAAGTTGCGGTGTCGAAGTTGGGGCCAATGGGTGAGGAAATGAAGCGCCTTATGGACGATAAATCTCATGTGGATGCTGTTCTAAAGGATGGTGCAGACCGTGCTGCAGCTCTCGCGGCACCGGTTATGAAGGAAGTTTTTGATGCGGTCGGTTTCCTCCGTCCTTAAGTCGGCTAACTCCAGATGTGAAATACTCTGGTACCAAATATGAATTCCTGAAAGGCACTTAACTTCGGTTAGGTGCCTTTTTTGTTGGGTAATGTGAGAGCCCGTATTGGAAAACGACACATTTTAAAGTTGAGTGAAATTAAAAAACCCTTAACCAAAAAGTTGAAATATAACAAAAAAATCGTAACTGCCCCCTTTTCCTTTTTGGTTAAGCAGGCTAGATTCTTTATAGAGTGAGCTAATATAGATTCACAAAAAAGGGTTTACCGCCAAAACAGGACCAAAATAGAGTAGAGCCACATGCAAACCTGCTGCACTAACGGCTGATCGAGATGCAAGTATATCTGCCGATCGCTGAAATATCCGTAGACATCATACTCTTGCTTGCAATGGGAGGTGGCGTTGGTTTGTTATCGGGGATTTTTGGTGTAGGTGGTGGCTTCCTTATGACACCGCTCCTGATATTTATTGGCGTTCCTCCGGCTGTTGCGGTTGCAACCCAAGCAAATAACGTAATTGCGGCCTCTGTTTCCGGTGTTTTTGCCCACTGGCGTCGAGGAAATGTTGACTTCCTCATGGGTTGGGTTTTGCTCATAGGCGGTTTTATCGGCTCTACAATAGGTGTCGGGCTTTTTACTTTCCTGAAAAGTTTAGGGCAAATCGACCTCGTTATTAATTTATCCTACGTTGTTTTTCTTGGCACCATCGGCTTACTGATGATGCTGGAAGGGCTAAAGGCTGTTTTTAGGCGCAGAAGATCAGGCGGCGCAAGCCGGGGTAAATTACATGAACACAACTGGTTTCATGGATTACCTTTAAAAATTCGATTTCGTAAATCACGATTATATATTTCAGCATTACTCCCTTTGGGGATTGGTTTTTTTGTCGGTGTTCTCTCTGCGATTATGGGTGTTGGGGGTGGTTTTATTCTTGTTCCTGCCATGATCTATATGTTGGGTATGCCAACTGCGATGGTTATCGGGACATCACTTTTTCAGATTATTTTTGTGGCGGCAAACGTCACCTTTTTGCAGGCGGCTCAAAATCAGACCGTAGATATCGTCTTAGCGTTGGTGCTTTTGGTTGGGTCTGTTCTTGGTGCACAACTCGGCACTAGGATCGGTGCTAAAATGCAAGGAGATTGGCTCCGTCTTCTCCTCGGGATCATGGTCGTCATGGTCTGCGGTAAACTCTTTCTCGACCTGCTTGTGACCCCTGCTGACCTCTATTCGTTAGAGGTGACGCTATGATCACGATCAGGGACCATTATCTCCTCAATTTTATATTAGTTTTGAGTTTTGCCAGCTTGTTGTCGATCGCGGATACTAAGCCTGTGGGTGCTATTGAGGCCGATCTTTCAAGTCATCTGGTCGCAATAAGAGCTGATTTCTCTGGTGATCGAATTCAACTATACGGGAGTATTAATACTCCCGGCGAAGTTCTTGTTGTCATGCGGGGGCCGGATACAGACTACAAGATGTTGAGAAAGAGTAGGGTTGCGGGTATTTGGATGAATACCGCGTCCATGACGTTTGAAGATGTCCCAAGTTTTTATGCGATTGCTTCGACAGGACCCTTGGATGAGATAACCTCTTCGGCGACCCGGGCCCTTAATAATATTGGGTTTAATAATATTGGGTTAGATCTTCCCATTATCAAAGCTGCGGGCTCTCTTGCTAAAGATTGGAAAGATTCTCTTATCCGAAACCTGATGCGGTCTGGAAATTATCAATTAGAGAGCGCAGAAGTTGTTTTTCTTGGGGAACATTTATTTAAAACGGAATTTGAATTACCGTCGAGTGTGCCTACAGGAACTTACTTTGTGAGTGTCTATCATCTGCGCAATGGACAGATAATCGATGCACGAACCACACCCCTTTCCGTTTCCAAGATTGGTCTCGAAGCTGAAATTTTTGACTATGCACATCACCATGGAGCGATGTATGGTATCATTGCTATATTCATTGCATTGATATCCGGTTGGATCGGTCATCTTGCTTTCCGTAAAGGGTAATACATTGAGTGATACTAGTGCGACTGATCAGGTGGCTGACGAAAAGATATGTAGAGATCACGGTTCCAAAGATCGGATATTTCTCGTTGTCGTTGATGACAGTGAGGAAATGCTTCAGGCAATGCGTTTTGCTTGTCGTCGGGCTTTGCATACAGGTGGGCGCGTGGCGCTATTGTATGTGATTGAACCAGCTGAGTTTAATCACTGGGCTGCGGTCGGTGATTTAATGCAAGAAGAGGCGCGGGCAGAGGCCGAGCAACTTATGCAAAAACTGGGTGAAGAAGTTCTCGAATATTCTGGGCAAATTCCAGTGCTTTATATGCGTGAAGGCGATCGGCGTGACGAGTTGGTTAAACTTGTGAATGAAGACGATCAGATTTCAATTTTGGTATTGGGTGCAAGTTCAGGATCAGGCGGCCCTGGGCCTCTCTTGACTGCCTTGATGGGTAAACACATTGGGAGATTAAGGGTTCCAATTACGGTCGTGCCAGACAATCTTGAACCTGCTGAAATTGATGAAATAAGCTAACCAAGGCCCAAGTTAATGCTTGGCTAGTCACTTGGAGCTTGAATGTACCCCGCAAAGTTACATATAAGAACAAGAACCTCACACCGAATTAAATGAGCAAATAATGTTTATTCAGACAGAACAGACTCCAAATCCCGCTACTTTAAAATTCCTTCCGGGGTGTCCTGTTTTGGATGGCGGAACAGCTTTTTTTGAAGCAAAAGAAGCTGCGGGCAATTCACCTCTTGCTCAACGTCTCTTCGATGTAGAAGGCGTTACGGGCGTCTTTTTTGGCGCAGACTTTATCACGATTACTAAATCTGAAGACAAAGAATGGTACATCCTGAAACCCTCTATTCTTGGTACCATTATGGAGCATTTCACTGCAGGCCGCCCTGTGATGGCTGATGGAGCTGAGAGCGTATCCGGTCATGCAGAAGCCGCCGATGGAGACGACAATGAAATTGTCTCTCAAATCAAAGAGCTTCTGGATACGCGGGTTCGTCCTGCTGTTGCTCAAGATGGTGGAGATATTGTTTTTCACGGATTTGAAAATGGCGTCGTTTTTCTTCGCATGCAAGGCGCCTGTGCCGGTTGCCCAAGCTCAACAGCGACTTTGAAAATGGGTATTGAAAATATGCTGAGGCATTACATTCCCGAAGTCACTGAAGTGCGAGCCAGCGAATAAAGCTTTAAATTATTTCTCGTAAAGAAATGATCTCAAGCGGATCTGATAAATTTACCTCATTAAGTTTCATTACTCAGCTTTTGGCGTGGGTTGTGACCTTGGTGCTACCCGCTTATCTGGCTTATAGCTTAATCCCTGGGAGTTTTGAGCATGGCGTGTCTGGTTGGGAAGCCAAGAAATCTTCCACTGAAGTACACAAAACACTGAAGTCTCGTAAAGACTTGGAGTTATTGTTTTCGAAAGTGGGCTATTTTCTGCCAGAGGTAAGAGGCCAGAAAAAAAATGTGCCCCGGCTTTTCCTCAGAGGTCTTCCTGAAGATTTAAGTGAAGAAAACAATATTCAACTTAAAAAAAGTCTTTATATACGGACTGTTCTTCCTCTTATTCTCAAAGTTAATGAAACTATACGAGAAGACAGGAACAGAGTAATAGCCATTTCCGAAAATTTGGATAATGGTGTTCGTGTGCCTGAAAGTGACATTAATTGGCTTACTGAACTCTCCAAAATTTACGGCTTTACATATAATGAGCCTAATAAGTTACTTCTTAGATTGGACGTTATTCCTGTCAGCCTTGCTTTGGCTCAATCTATTCAGGAAAGCGGGTGGGGGACTTCGAGGTTTGCTCTTTATGGGAATGCGTTGTTTGGTCAACGGACCTGGTCAAGTGAGGGTGATGGAATGGTTCCCGATGACCGTGAAGATGGTGCGTCTTTTAAAGTAAGGCGTTTTACAGGTCTGTTGGAGTCAATCAAAGTCTATGCGCATAACTTAAATACCAATCGCTCTTACACATACTTCAGATCGCGCCGAAAAGCCCTGAGGAGCAACGACCATCCTCTAAATGGATATGTCCTTACTGGAACCCTTCTCGCCTATTCTGAAGAAGCCGAAGATTATATCTCTGCTATACAGGCTGTCATCAAATCCAATCGCTTACAGGACTTTGATGGCGTGAAATTATCTGACAGTACGAGCAATGATGGTTTTAGTTCTTAATTGACGCTCGTCGGTTGATTTTCGCTGTTAGTTTAAAGGTAAGAGCTCTCAACCCGTCATAATGCTCCTGTTATTCAGGAATATAGTATTGTTGCCCGAACCAGCGCCAACGCCCTTCAGGGCCTAGCATCGTGCAATTTATCCTTGCCCGTCCCGGTTTGTAAGGCCCGGAAATCCGAACTTCTACTCGACCAGCGCCAAGTTGAAGAAGAGATAGATCGTTTTGTGAACTATAACAGTTCAAACCACGGTAAGTGCCGTCACCCCTCGTCTTGATATCTTTCGAGATTGTGAAGCCAAATGGAGGAGGGTTAGTCGAACTGTTCAACATTAAATCTTCTGGCAAAATTGCAGAAACGGGGAGAGGAAGACTGTTAACTGCCAGTTTGAAGCGGTCAGGAGTTCCAAACCGATCGTTAAAGGGGAACCTTGGGAGGTGCATCAAATTGTTCTGTCTCGATATAGCACCTGAATTTTGACCAAAGGCTGCTTTAAAGCCCTTTGCGCGGAGAATATTGCTGAGTTGTTGGCTAATTTCACCGTAAGGATAGGCAAATAGGTTGGGTTGTTTTCCAAGTGCACGTCGAAATAGTTGATTTGCCTTATCAATGGCCAATGTCTGTGCTTTTGAATCCTGGTTTATGATGTGAGTATGCTGATGAGCATGATTTCCAATGGTAATCAATTCATCAGCTGATATTTCTCTCAATTGCGACCATGTCATATAATCGGGAAGATTTTGTTCAACTGGAGCGGTAGAGGTGAATATCGTTACCGGGAGGTTAGCTTTTTTGAATTCAGGCCAGGCATTTTTGTAAAAAGAAAGAAAAGCATCATCCACACTAATACCTATAGTTCTGTCCGGAAGCGGTAGGTTGTTGGCAATAGCATCAGCAATATCGGTCAAAGGGAGCACATTGTATGGGCCGCTTTTTAGCTCTTTAATGTGGGCTTGTAATGTCTCTAGACTGGTATTGGTGGTAGGATATTTATTTTCATCAAAGCGGTGATACATAATGACGACAGCGCCATTATTGTCAGGTGTCTCTTGGGCGAGCGTGGCCTTCAGTGAAAATCCGATACATAAGCAATAGGCGATAACTGCAAGGGTGTATTTCAAGGCTGGATATATTGGCATGACCGGATCTGTTCATTTGTTAATGTGTTAGATCTTCTAATGTTAAAAGTGCCCAATGAAAAGTAATTGGCAGGGGTATATTAAAAAGAAAGCTTTCGTTTCGCTATAGAAAATAGCCATAGGGCATAGTACGAAGATACGGATGAGCGATGTGTCACCTGATTTTCTATTTCCTTCGTTGATTGTTGGGGAATTATGCTGAACTTAAAGAGCCAATTAAAATAAGTAACTTGCCAAATAGTTTTAGCTGATTAATTACACGGGTAATATTATGGTGTTTCAAAGAGGGGTTCCGTTTTCTTAAGGAGACCCAGATTAAAGCTGAAAAAAAGTTCTTAGACTGTGGTTACTTTGATAAGAATAGATTGAGTTAATATGAATATACCTAAGAACCCAACTTTACTCGGCTTGGATACAGCTGGCTCTTCATGTTCTGTCGCAGTGATGAAAAATGGTGTGATTGTCGCGACCCGTCTAGAGGAAATGCGACGAGGACAGTCTGAGCGATTGTTGCCATTGGTTCATGAGGCGTTGAGTGAGGCTGGTCTGGAACTACTGGATGTGGACGGTTTCGCAGTAACGACGGGACCCGGTGGATTTACAGGGGTGCGTATTGGGTTGGCTGCGGCACAAGGATTTGCACTTGCATGTGATAAGCCACTTGTTGGCGTTAATAATTTTGAAGTTATGGCCAGAGCGGTTCCCGATTGTGAGGCGAGTTCCAATCAAGTTCTTGCGGTTTTAATTGATGCAAAAAGAGCAGATGTTTTTGTTCAGTGCTTTAACTCAAACTTATCGAGCTTAACAGAACCCTTTGCCATCGCGCCTGATCAATTGGCGATGAAGATACCTGAAGGAAATTTATTGTTAATTGGCGATGGTGTCGATCAGGCGGCGGAGGCTTTAAAAGAAGCAGGCAGAGATATCGAAATTTCTGTTGTTAATCCTCGTTTGGATGCTCAGTATTTACTGAACATCGCTGTCGAG
Organism: Halopseudomonas aestusnigri; assembly: GCA_036960845.1. Classification (GTDB taxonomy): domain Bacteria; phylum Pseudomonadota; class Alphaproteobacteria; order Kiloniellales; family Kiloniellaceae; genus Kiloniella. Next base: position 397,435 of record JBALWN010000001.1, read on the forward strand.
AGGGGCTTATTTGAGCAAGATCAAGGACGGTTAAATCCTTTGTATCTAAGAGCTCCTGATGTGTCCTTGCCAAAGTCTAAATCGCCTGTTTGCTAATTGATATGTCGCCGCCAAATTTAAATACAGATTCTATTGTTAATGCTGGAATTGAACATTCAAAAGTGCTGGCTGAGTTGCATTCTCGGTGCTTTTATGATGCTCCATGGGATGCGTTATCAATTTCTCGAATACTTCTCCAAGAGCCAAATAATGGCCTTATTTATTGCGTGAAGAACGTGCCGATTGGCTTTGTCCTCTGGCAAATGGTCGCAGGTGAGGCAGAGATTTTAACTATTTGCATAGATCCTAAGTGGCAGAGACAAGGGTATTCACGACCTTTGGTGGATGAGATGTTACGAATTTTAAGTCATGAACAAGTAAGTAGTTTGTATTTGGAAGTGTCTGAAGATAATTTTTCGGCTATTTGTCTATATTTAAATGTAGGATTTAAAGAAGTAGGGCGTAGAGCGAAATATTACCGTAAAGAAGAGGGTAAATTAGTTGATGCTTTGGTGATGCAACTAGATATTATGTAAAAAATAAATTTTTCTATAATTTTCACTGTAAGCATAGTTATTTTCAATATTTCATTCTTGTAAATATCGGAAAATGACTTTAATTCGATTTTTATTATGTTATAAAGCAAGTAATGAATTTTACAAAGCAAGATAACCTTATATTTTGAAAGAACAGTCGTTTATGTCTGAAGAAAAATCCTCATTAGAGCTCGTGGACTTAACTACACGTCTGGTATCAGCACACGTTGCTAACAACTCCGTTGCCATGGCTGATCTGCCTCAACTTATTCGTGAGGTCTATGGAGCACTTTCCACTCTAGGGCAGGAAGAGAAAAAAGAACCTGAGCGCCCTATACCGGTAATTTCTATTAAAAAATCAATCACACCTGAATTTATCATTTGTTTAGAAGATGGTAAAAAGCTGAAAATGCTCAAAAGGCACTTGAAAACGGCGTACAATATGACGCCTGAAGAATACCGCGAACGCTGGAATCTCCCTCAGGATTATCCAATGGTAGCGCCAAATTATGCTAAGCAGCGTAGCTCATTAGCTAAACAAATTGGACTTGGTACCCGCGCAAATAGAACCAAATAATTCTTTTAATGTACGGATCTTAACCTTATGAAAAAATGCGCTACGGGCGTTTGCCCCGGAGTGCATTTTTGTGTACATTAGAATTATTCAAAATTAGATCCTTGATTAAATTAACCACGATTTTAGGGTAACCATGACATCAAAATTGGAAGTTCTTTGTGCCGAACGAGGCCTAAAGATGACAGAGCAACGTCGTGTCATCGCGCGTGTTCTCTCTGATGCAATCGATCATCCCGATGTAGAGCAGGTATATCATCGGGCTTCTAAACTTGATTCAAAAATCTCTATTGCGACGGTCTATCGGACAGTAAAATTATTTGAGGAAGCTGAGATACTTGAGCGCCATGATTTCGGTGACGGTAGATCACGCTATGAGGAGGCAACAGAGGAAGCGCATGATCACTTGATCGACGTGAATTCTGGGGCAGTACTTGAGTTTACGGACGCTGAAATTCATTCTCTTTTGGCCAAAATGGCAGAAAAGCTAGGCTATAGACTCGTTGATCACCGATTAGAACTTTATGCTGTCCGTGAAGGCTGTAGTGCAATAAAATAGACACAATTATCTGGCAAAGTCCTCCCCATGTTTTATTTCCATGGTTAACTTTAGGGAACATGCTGAGCATGATTGAGGGTACAAAGCGACCCGTTGAAGTGATGGCGGGATCTCTGTCCATAAGACTTGCTGAGACAGAGCAGGAAATTTTAGCGGCACAACGCTTGCGGTACGATATTTTTTATCGTGAAAATTCAGCCCAACCTACTCCGGAAATGGAATCACTGGGTCGTGATTTTGATAGTTTTGATTCTTATTGTGATCATCTCTTGGTGTTTGATAGTGAGCTTGGTGAGGGGTCTGACGCGGTAGTCGGTACTTATCGTGTTATGCGCAGAGAAGGCGCTAAGGCTCGGGGACAGTTTTATTCCGTTGATGAATTCGATCTTGAAAAGTTACTCAATTTTAAGGGCGAAATTCTAGAGTTAGGTCGTTCTTGCATTAATGCAGATTATCGCCGTGGCTCGACAATGCAGCTTTTATGGCGAGGTATTGCTCAATATGTATTCCACTATGACATCATATATATGTTTGGCTGTGCCAGTTTGCAGGGAATAGACCCCAACAAGTTGAAATTGCCCCTGTCCTATTTGTTTCATAATCATATGGCAGATTCTGCGATTTGCCCCAAAGCCCTTCCTGATCGGTTCAGCTCAATGGACCTGATGCCGCTCGAAAAAATAAATCCCCGTGAAGCGATCAAAGAGCTACCTCCTTTAATCAAAGGTTACCTTCGATTAGGCGGTGTGATTGGTGATGGGGCGGTTGTTGATGAGCAATTTGGGACAACAGATGTATGTGTCATCGTTGAAACCAGTAGAGTGACCGATAAATATCTAAAGCACTACAAGCGAGAAGTGGATACTGCTGCGACGCAGGTGGCCTGACATGTCTGATATCACCGTTGCTTCTGGCTTGGGATCAAACTTTCGAGCATCTTGCCGGCTTTTGGCTTATCTTAGCTTTACCCTGAGCCTTATTCCGCTCCAAATGTTGCTGTTGTTGTTGCGGCTACCTGGTCGGTATAAACTACCGCTTTGGTATCATGGCGTAACATGTTATTTGACCGGCATCAAAGTGATTACTCGAGGGAAACGGAGTAGCCGACAACCAACCCTTTTCGTATCTAACCATGTGTCATATCTTGATATTTCTGTGTTGGGAAGCCTGATCGACGGGCACTTTGTTGCAAAATCAGAAGTGGGTAGTTGGCCTCTTTTTGGGGTACTAGCAAAGTTGTCAGGTACAGTTTTTATTCAGCGCCGGAGACACAAGTCTAAAGAAAGCCGTGTAAACATGGCGCGTCGTCTCGGTGATGGGCGCGATCTCATTCTTTTTCCCGAAGGCACGTCAAGCGATGGCACCCGGGTTTTACCGTTTAAATCGGCACTCTTTTCCTTAGCACAAGTGGCGGAGGACGATAGTCCCTTGATGGTTCAACCAATCTCTATTACATACACCCGTTTGGATGGTATGCCTCTGGGCCGTTTATGGCGTCCTTTCTATGCCTGGTATGGGGATATGGAGTTGCCTGGTCATTTATGGCATGCGCTGGCAATGGGAACTTTAACTGTAGAAGTTGAATTTCTTGAGCCAGTAGAAGCGAGTAGTCTTGCTAATCGAAAAGATATGGCAATACATTGCCATCGATTGGTCTCCGGAGGAGTTTCTAAAGCTCTTTCCGGGTCTCACTCTCTGGTAGCTTCTAGTCCCAAAAAAGGGTAATTTAACAAGATGTTGTGGCGGTATTTATCACACGCGCCAGACATTAGGCTGAATTGGTAATTACGTTGGCTAAAAAGCTCTATATCAAGACTTATGGTTGTCAGATGAATGTGTATGACACAAATCGGATGACAGATGTGTTAGCTCCTTTGGGATACGAAACCATTGACAGCCCAGAAACTGCGGACATGGTTATTCTTAATACCTGTCATATTCGAGAAAAAGCTTCTGAGAAGGTATTCTCTGAGCTTGGACAACTCCGCAAGCTGAAAGTTCGCCGCGAATCCCAAGGTGATAAAATGTTGATCGGTGTTGCGGGTTGTGTCGCCCAGGCTGAGGGAGAAGAAATACTTCGCCGGGCAAAGCACGTTGATATGGTCTTTGGCCCGCAAACCTACCATCGATTACCAGAAATGGTGGCAAAGGCTCTTGGAAATACGAGTGGTCGTGGTATATCTGATACGGATTTTCCGGTTGAATCCAAGTTCGATTTTTTACCAGAAGAAAGTCAAGCACACGGTTCTTCGGCGTTTTTATCCGTTCAAGAAGGGTGTGATAAGTTCTGTACCTTCTGCGTTGTTCCCTATACGCGCGGTGCTGAGTTTTCACGACCTGTTACGGCAATTGTCGATGAAGCTAGAAGGTTGGTAGCAAACGGATCTCGCGAAATTACCTTGCTAGGCCAAAATGTAAATGGTTTCCACGGCGAAGGGCCGGATGGCAAGTCTTGGCGTCTTGGTCGCCTGCTCCGTGAGCTCGCTGAAGTCGATGGAATTGAGCGCTTGCGGTACATAACTTCGCATCCAAATGATATGGATGACGAGCTTATCCAAACTCACAGTGATCTTTCAGAATTGATGCCCTATTTGCATCTTCCAATTCAAAGTGGCTCTGATCGTATTTTGGAGATGATGAACAGAAAGCACACAGGGGATGACTATCGACGTGTCATCGATAAACTCCGTGATGCTTGCCCTGAGCTGGCTCTTTCCTCTGATTTTATCATTGGGTTTCCTGGCGAAACCAATCAAGATTTTGCGGATACTTTACGTTTGGTTACCGACATCAATTACGCTCAGGCCTATTCTTTTAAGTATAGCCCGCGGCCAGGAACGCCTGCGGCCGGCATTGATGCTCAAGTGCCCGAAGATGTGAAGTCAACACGACTTTCAATGTTGCAAGAGCTGTTAAATGCTCAACAGATGGCTTTTAATCAAAGTATGGTTGGTAAGACATTGTCAGTTCTTATTGAGCGTAAGGGCCGAGAAGTTGGACAACTGGGTGGACGTAGCCCTTATATGCAATCTGTGTTTGTTCAGGCTCCAGAACGCTTGATGGGGCAAATCGTGGATGTCAAAATTGAAACGGCAAAACCAAATTCTCTTACTGGTTCAGTAGAAACAGGTGACTTTGATGTTTTGGACGCGCATAATGTGAAAGATACTCAAACCACTGTGGAGGCACGCATTTGACAGCCAGAGCTCGCAACGGACAAACCACCCGAGGTGCACGGCAGAACAAATTACTTGAATTTGATGATAATAGTCTTCTCCCTATGCTTTATGGAGAGCACGACCAACATCTTGTTCGGCTGGAACAGCACCTTGGAGTAGATCTCGCATCGCGAGGAAATCAGGTTTCAATCAGCGGTAATAAAGATTCCGTTGCGACAGCAAAAGTTGTTTTAAAGGCGTTGTACGAGCGCTTGCAAAAAGGCTTGGATGTTGGGGATGGCGAAGTTGATGCTGTCGTGAGAATGGCCCAAGTAACTCCGGACTTCGAAGAGGCCGAGAAGGCAGTCGAAACCACGCATGGTGATGAGCTTGCAATAGTTACACGCAAGCGTCGCCTCAGCCCCCGATCACCAGGACAAGCGGATTATATCCAAGCCATGCAACAGCATGAATTGGTGTTTGGAGTTGGCCCTGCGGGTACGGGTAAAACCTACATGGCTGTAGCGTATGGGGTTTCTCTCCTCTTAAATGGCGAAGTCGAACGCATCATTCTTTCTCGCCCAGCAGTAGAGGCTGGCGAGAAGTTGGGGTTCCTTCCTGGAGATCTGAAAGATAAGGTCGACCCTTATCTTCGTCCTTTATACGACGCCTTGCATGATATGCTTCCTTCCGACCAAGTCCTAAGTCGGTTGGAAAATGGCGAAATTGAAATCGCACCATTGGCTTTTATGCGCGGGCGAACACTTTCAAATGCTTTTGTCATTCTCGATGAAGCTCAGAATACCACGCCTGTGCAAATGAAGATGTTTTTAACCCGTCTGGGTGAGCGCAGCAGAATGGTTGTCACTGGAGATCTGTCTCAGGTCGATCTTCCGAACGGACAGCCTTCGGGACTGCGTGATGCATCTGATACGCTTGCCAAGCTTGAAGAAGTTGGCTTTGTTCAATTTGCTCATGCTGATATCGTGCGCCACGAGTTGGTGACCAAGATCGTTAGAGCCTATGATAATCGTTCCAACTCTAATAGAGGCGTGGCTAAAGAACGTGATTTTTTTGATGGCTGATTCGCCTGATTTGATAGAACTTATAGGTTCTAAAAGTGTCTGACTTAATTATGGCAGAGGCTATGGAGCGCTCTCTCGATTTGGACAATGATGCTTTTTCGACAATAGGGCTTGAAATAGGCATTGACTCGCGGGACAGGCTTTGGTCTGAAGACCTGCCACATTCTCATGCTTTGATCCATAGAGCAGTATTGTTGAGCTATGTTTTTGGCGGATTTTCTCCTGAAGCATCTAGTATTGAGACCACAGCGATTTCGGAAACGGAACTCTCTGTCGTTCTTTCAAATGATCATGATGTTCAAAAATTAAATTTCGAGTATCGAGACAAAGACACGCCAACGAATGTGCTGTCATTTTCAACACTGGATGATCCGGCTGAAGAAAAATTGGCCCATCAGAGGGGTGTTTTATCTCTTGGAGATATTATTTTATCTCGCGAGACCTTGATCCGTGAAGCAAAAGAGCAATCTAAAAGGTTGGAAGATCACTTTACGCATCTTTTGGTGCATGGCGTCCTGCATTTGTTGGGCTATGATCACTTGTCAGATGATGAAGCATTGGAAATGGAAAGTCTTGAGGTCGAAATATTGTGCAGGCTCGGTGTGAAAAATCCTTATGAGCTGGATGGTGATAGACTCCTGCAAGGAGCTATAGATGAGTGAAATATCTGGCAGTGGTAAAGTGCTACGTGACCAAGATACTGAAACATCGTCACGTGGTAGCCTATGGAGTTGGGTGACCCGCATTTTTGGACTCAAAAATGGTGATTCTTCTCTTCGTGAAACGATGGAAGAGATTATTGATGAGATTGAGGGAAGTGAGGACGAGACAGAGTCTTCTACACCCATTGGTGCTGATGAGAAGATGATGTTGGGGAATATCCTCAAACTTAGACATCTTGCTTGTTTAGATGTGATGGTTCCCCGGGCAGATATTGTTGCTGTAGATATAGACACATCTATTGTTGATCTCATTGATATGATGAGCGAAGCTGGACATTCCAGACTCCCTGTTTTTCGAGAAACTCTCGATGATGTCGTTGGTATGGTGCATATCAAGGACGTTTTGGAATACTCCAAGGGATCCAGAAATCCTAATCTCTCAAGTATTGTCCGGCGTGTACTTATTATTGCGCCCTCTATGCGCGCGATTGATTTGCTTTTGGAAATGCGAATGTCGCGGGTTCATATGGCATTAATCGTTGATGAGTACGGTGGAATTGATGGCCTGGTGACGATTGAGGATCTCGTTGAAGAGATTGTTGGCGAAATCGAAGATGAGCACGATACCGATGAAGGGCCTCGTCTCTATCCACGACCTGATGGGTCCTATATTGCCGATGCGCGCTGTCCAATAGAAGAGCTAGAAGCAAGAATTGGTAACATCTTAGCCGCTGATGAGCGGGAAGAAGATATTGATACCTTGGGCGGAGTTGTCTTCTGGCTTGCCGATCGCGTGCCAGCACGTGGGGAGTTAATTGAGCACGAAGGCACGGGAATCATTTTTGAAATCCTTGAAGCTGATCCCCGGCGTATAAAACGCTTGCGAGTTTGGAAGAGCGGAGCTTTGAGAGCCGAAGAAAAAGCTGAGGAATAATTAGAAATGATTGTTAGGCGGGGTCTCGCGGGTTTGTATGGCCTGAGTGTGAAGTTACGAGCACTAACTGGCTGGCAGCGATACGCAATTGCTTCTTCTCTTGGCGCTGTTTCTGCGACAGCCTTTGCGCCTTTGTTTTTAATTCCTCTCCTCGTTCCTGCATTTACAGGGTTGCTTTGGCTCTTTCAAGGAGCTGAAAGTCCTAAAAAAGCGGCCTTGATTGGCTGGGCATTTGGTGTTGGGCATTTTGCAGTTGGCCTGTACTGGGTAGGGGCTTCCTTCCTGGTTCATAGCGCTCGACATGCTTGGATGATGCCGTTTGCTGTTCTTGGTCTTGCAGTTGGTATGGGGCTGTTTCATTGTCTTGTTGGATATGTGCTGGCACGGTTGAAATATCGTGGGGTTGAACGGCTTATTGCGTTTGTGGCGATTTGGTTGTTTGTCGAATGGCTTCGCTCGTGGATCTTTACCGGGTTTCCCTGGAATTTAATCGGGACAGTCTGGACTTTCTCTGATTCAATGCTCCAGCTGGCAAGTGTGACAGGTGTTTGGGGGTTAAGCGTCATGACCCTTTTTGCGGCTGCAGCTCCTGCGGTTTTGTTTGAAGAAAATGACCTCAAAATTTCAGAAATGAAGCGCCGGGTTTCGTTTGTTTTTGTCGCGCTTTTATTGCCTCTTGTCGTATGGGCAGGCGGAGCCTTTCGGTTGGGCGCGTTGTTACCCGAAGATGAGGCCTTTGTTGAGAATGTAAATTTGAGGCTCGTGCAGCCAAATATAAATCAAGCGGATAAGTGGAAGCCCAAGTTAAGGGGCGATCATGTCGTTAAGCAGATCAACATGAGTGCGAGTAAAGGCTTTAAGGATATTACTCATGTGATTTGGGCGGAAACGGCTGTGCCTTATATTCTCTCCTCCAATAGTGAGTTGCGATCGACGATATCTCGGGTTGTTCCGCCTTCGGGTTATTTAATTACGGGCGCTCCAAGGTTAGAAGAGGTGGGTTTGCCTAATGGAGAGGGAGTTGAGCGTAAATTTAAAAATTCTGTTCATGCAATGAACCGTCGAGGAAACATTGTTGGAACATATGACAAATTCCACTTAGTTCCTTTCGGGGAATATGTCCCTTTAAAAGACTGGTTCCCGTTTATTAATAAATTAACGGCTGGGAGCTCTGATTTTTCTCCTGGTCCCGGACCAAAAACATTGTCTTTACCAGGATTGCCGCCTGTAAGTGTCCTGGTTTGTTATGAGATTATATTTCCAGGCGCTGTGGTTGATGCCTCTAATCGTCCCGACTGGATACTTAATGTAACAAATGACGGTTGGTTTGGTATTACAAGCGGACCGTATCAACACTTTGGAATGGCGCAGCTTAGAGCTGTCGAAGAAGGGATTCCTGTAATCCGTGTCGCCAACACAGGGATATCTGCTTCTATAGATGCTTATGGCAGAGTGGTTGAAAGTGTTGGTTTAGGGATTGCTGGCGTTGTTGATACAAGGCTCCCTAAAAAAGCAGCGTCAAGCACTGTATTTGCTAGGGTAGGTAATTTTTCAGTGCTTTTTCTGATGGTTTTCATGTTGCTACCACTGGTAATCATATCTAAAAACCGTGTAAAACAAAAATAAATACACTTTTTTGCAAAAAATAAGTTGACGGCATACTATAGTATGCATAACTATACTCGTATAGATGGTTGCTTGTGTGTGTGTAGTTAGAGAGAGTGTATTATGGGACGAGTACAAGAAAATGTACCAGTGCGTGGTAAGGGTAAACCGAACCCAGTAGATGTTCATGTTGGCAGTCGTGTGCGCTTGCGCCGGACTCTTCTTGGTATGAGCCAGGAAAAGTTGGGTGAAGCGATCGGACTGACATTCCAACAGGTTCAAAAATACGAACGCGGTGCAAACCGCGTTGGTGCGAGCCGACTGTATGATCTTGCACGTGTACTAGAAGTGCCGGTTGGTTACTTCTTTGCAGACATGCCAGATGAAGTGGCTTCTCAATCTCCAGTACGTCTTCGTGAAATGAGTGAAGAAAAAGTTGATACTTTTGTTCATGAAGCGGATCCAATGGCGAAGAGAGAAACTCTCGAGTTGGTTAGAGCTTACTACAAAATCGTTGATCCCCATGTGCGGAAGCGTCTTTTTGAGATGACAAAAGCACTTGGTACTGCTGCAGAAACTGCAGCCAGCGATGTGGCTGCGGAATAAATTCTTTAAATAGGATTTTATAAATGGATAAATCATCGTTTTTCTTGAAAAAATGATACTTTAGCCATTGCATAATAAGGCGCGATCAGGCATTGCTGGTCGCGCTTTTTGCATTTAATTTTGCAATTGATCAAACATGGGTCGCATAACGTTTTAATCCGGTGTCTTGATCAAGCTTTTCATAACTTTTATAGGAAGGGGTTGTCGTGCGACTTGGCAGCTATCTTTTCACAAGCGAGTCCGTGTCCGAGGGACACCCTGACAAAGTTTGTGATCGTGTATCAGATTCTATTGTAGATCTATATCTATCTCATGACCCGCAATCACGTATTGCAGTCGAAACCTTGGCCACAACAAACCGTATTGTTTTGGCTGGTGAGGTTCGTGGTCCTGCCGAAGTGACTCCTGAAGTCATCGAAGAAGTGGCACGGCAGGCTGTTCGCGATATTGGATATGAGCAAGACGGTTTCCATTGGCAAAACATGGAAGTCCAGAACTACATTCATGAACAATCAGTTGATATCGCTCAGGGTGTCGACGCAGATGGAAACAAAGACGAAGGCGCTGGTGATCAGGGCATAATGTTTGGTTATGCCTGTAAGGAAACCGAAGGTTTCATGCCGGCGCCGATCTATTTGTCTCATAATATCTTGCGTTCTTTGGCAGATGTTCGTCATTCCGGTGAAGAGCCTGGCTTGGGCCCAGATGCCAAGAGTCAGGTTACTCTTGAGTATGTTGATGGCCAACCCGTTCGGGCAACTTCCATTGTGGTTTCGACCCAGCATGCTGAAGGGGTTTCTCCTGAAGAAATTCGTGAGATCGTTCGGCGTCACGTTATTAAGGAAATCCCTGAAGGCTGGATGTGTCCTGAAGAAGAATTTTATGTGAACCCAACTGGCCGATTTGTTATTGGTGGTCCAGATGGCGACGCAGGTGTTACCGGCCGTAAGATTATTGTTGATACTTATGGTGGTGCTGCGCCTCACGGTGGCGGTGCATTCTCGGGTAAAGATCCGACCAAAGTTGACCGCTCTGCTGCTTATGCTGCGCGTTATCTGGCGAAAAACGTTGTTGGTGCCGGCCTTGCAGAACGTTGTACCATTCAAGTTTCTTATGCGATCGGTGTTTCCAAGCCATTGTCCTTGTTCGTGAACACCCACGGCACTGGCCAGGTGGATGAGCAGAAACTTCCAGGTATTCTTATGGATATTATGGATCTTTCGCCTCGTGGTATCCGAGAGCATCTGAGTTTGAACAAGCCAATTTATGCCCGTACTGCTGCTTACGGACATTTTGGCCGTCGTCCAGAAGATGACGGAGGCTTCTCTTGGGAGCGTCTGAACCTTGCCGATGAACTTAAGTCAGCTTTTAATCTTTAAAAGCTGTTATCTGTAGAGAACTAAGTTATGAGCGATCCTGTTAAGCGTAGTATTTTTTATGGCCGCCGGCAGGGTCGCCCTCTACGGAAGAAAGCAACGGAACTGATTGAAACGGTTCTGCCAAAACTCCATGTGCCTGTAGGTGACCTGGATGATGTCCAGCTGATGGACTTGGATCAGTTGTTTGGCAATTCAGGCCGTGAAGTCTGGCTCGAGATCGGATTTGGCGGCGGTGAGCATCTTGCTTGGCAAGCCGAGCATAATCCAAATGTGAATTTGATTGGCGCTGAATACTTCATCAATGGTGTGGCGAGTCTGTTGGGCCACCTTGATGATAATGGTGCTGAAAATGTTCGTATCTATCGCGGAGATGTCCGTGATATGATGCCTTTTATACCTGATAATTCCTTGTCAAAAACCTTTATCCTTTTTCCTGACCCATGGCATAAGGCGCGACATAATAAGCGCCGTATTATTCAGCGAGAAACTTTAGACCGTTTTGCTGAGCTTATGGTTGACGGGGGTGAACTCCGTATGGCGACAGATGATATGGGCTATTTGCAGTGGATGTTGGAGAGAACAGTTCCTCACCCTGAATTTGAGTGGATTGCAGCTTCAAAACAGGACTGGAATCAACGTACCGAGGATTGGCCAAAAACCAGGTACGAAGAAAAGGGAATAAAAAAGGGCTGTAAGCCTGGATACCTTCGATTTAGAAGGTTACCAAGAAGCTAAAAAATCAACTTCTTGTTACATTTTTGCGTGGTAGAATTTCGTTCTGGGGCGCAGGATGTATAGGTTAGGGTGCTTGTTGATAAAACCACTTGCGCTTGAAATGCGCTGGAGGTACAGTGCGCGCGGGAAACACTTTGTTGTAGCCCGCTACATCGAAGTTTTGACAGCGGGCCTTAAGGCCCATTTTTTGTACCTAAAATCAGCGTAAATATCTGCCCTCTTGCTGTAAAGTAAGGTGTGAGCAGGCGCTCAATACTAACGGAGATGAGTTTTTGTCAGACGCTTCAGGAGGTTCAATGCCTCTTCTCGCTAAAACGAGTGAAGGTAAAGCTGCTCAAATTGAACAGATTATAGCCCCGACTCTGGCATCTATGGGCTTTGATATCGTTCGTGTTATGGTTACGGGTGGCGAAGAGCGGAAAACGTTGCAGGTTATGGCCGAGCACAGTGATCACAAAGAAACAATGACTGTTGAAAATTGCTCGGACATAAGTCGTGCAATTGAAGCGATGCTTGAAGTTGAAGATCCTATCGCGGGTGCCTTTCGTTTAGAGGTAAGCTCAGCTGGTATAGATCGACCTTTGACACGGTTAGCTGACTTTGAGCGGTTTGCCGGTTTTGAAGCCAGAATTGAAATGTCGATTAGCGTTGAGGGGCGCAGACGTTTTAAAGGAAAGCTCCTCGGTGTTAAGGATGATGCTATTCATCTAGACTTGGAAGAAGAAGAAGCTGAAATCTATTTGAGTTTTCAGGATATGTCGCGAGCTAAGCTCATACTGACTGATGAATTGATCGCAGCAGCACAGGCTGGCGGGTAAACCCCAGCTTGTTACGGTAGCATGTTACGAATGTGGCGTAGTGTTGGTATTTTGCCCTCACTATAGAATGAACATAGTGAACTGACTAAACTAGGATAACTTAAGCCTGGTGTCGGTATAGATTAAGGATTTGAGGGCGCATGGAAACGACTGCTCTTTATAGAACTGAACTCCTACAGGTTGCCGCTGCAGTTGCGCGGGAAAAAAGTATCGAATGTGACGAAGTCATTGATGCAATGGAGCAGGCTATTTCTAAGGCCGGACGTGCCAAATATGGTCATGAGCGTGATATTCGTGCTGAAATTGATCGTAAGACCGGTGAAGTTAGATTGCGTCGCTACACAGAAGTTGTCGAGGAAGTTCAAAACGACCTGACTCAGGCCACTTTGAAGGATGCAAGATTTCATCGTGCCGATATCGAAATTGGTGAATTCTTCTACGATGAATTGCCACCAATCGACCTAGGTCGTATTGCTGCTCAAACTGCGAAGCAAGTGATCGTACAGAAAGTTCGCGATGCAGAGCGTGCGCGTCAATTCCGTGAATACAAAGATCGCGTTGGTGAAGTCATCAATGGGGTTGTGAAACGGAATGAATTTGGCAATGTGACTGTTGATCTTGGTAAGGCCGAAGCGATTATGCGTCGCGACGAAACTTTGCCGCGTGAAAACTTCCGCAACGGTGATCGTGTTCGTGCATATATCTATGACGTTCGTGAAGAGCCTCGTGGACCACAAATTTTTGTATCTCGTTCGCACCCGCAATTCATGGCAAAACTCTTCTCGCAAGAAGTGCCTGAAATATATGACAATGTAATTGAGATTAAAGCTGTTGCTCGTGATCCAGGAAGTCGCGCTAAGATTTCTGTACAATCACAAGATTCTTCGATTGATCCAGTTGGCGCATGCGTTGGTTTACGCGGTAGTCGTGTGCAGGCGATTGTGACAGAGCTTCAAGGTGAGAAAATTGACATTATCCCTTGGTCTCCTGATGTCGCTACTTTTGTCGTAAATGCGCTTGCACCAGCTGAGGTGTCAAAAGTTGTTCTTGATGAAGATACTAACCGCATCGAAGTCGTCGTGCCTGATGATCAGTTGTCATTGGCAATTGGTCGCCGGGGACAGAATGTTCGTTTGGCATCTATCCTAACAGGTTGGGATATTGATATCATGACTGACGAAGAGGAATCTCGTCGTCGTCAAGATGAAACCAAACAGCGTTCTCAAAACTTCATTGATGCCTTGGATGTTGATGATGTTATCGCACATCTTCTGGTCGCTGAAGGTTTTGAAAGTGTTGAGCAGGTAGGGTTTGTACCCGTAGATGAGTTGGCGACGATTCAGGGTTTTGATGAAGATATTGCCGAAGAACTACGTAATCGTGCGAGAGCGCATCTTGAAGTTCACGAAAAAGAGCTGGAGCAATCTAGACAAAGCCTAGGCGTAAGCGATGAGCTTATGTCCGCGGAGGGCCTAACAAGTGAACAGTTGGTTCATTTGGGTGAGCAGGGTGTTAAAACGCTAGACGATCTTGCTGATCTCGCGGGTGATGAACTAGTCGAAATGCTTGGTGAAGAGCTTATTATCACAGAAGATGCAGCAAATGCAGTTATTATGGCAGCACGCGCACACTGGTTTGAAGACGAAGCTGCGGTTGCAGACTCCGATACTCCTTCTTCTGAAGCTGCAACCACAGAAGTTTCTGAGGAAGCGTAACCCAGAGGGTAGATACGTTGGTAAAATCTGTATCTAGCTCAAAAGCTGGGGGAAAGAAAAAGAATCGAAAGAAGCGCAAAAGCGACCCCGAAAGGCGTTGCATTGCATCTGGAGAGCTTTTCCCCCAATCGGGCTTGTTGCGTTTTGTAGTTGGACCAGATGGTTTTGTTGTTCCAGATTTGTCTGGAAAACTACCTGGACGCGGAATCTGGTTGTCTCCAAGCCGGGATATGCTAGAGAAGGCGTGTAAAAAACAATTATTCGCTCGTTCGGCTAAAGCGAAGGTCAAAGTTGCAGACGATATTATCGACCAACTTGACGCGCAGCTAACGAAACGTTGCCTTGATGCTCTAGGTCTGGCAAAACGTGCAGGACATTTAGTAGCAGGGTTTGAGAAAACTAAAGCTTGGCTTTCCTCTGGAAAAGTCAAGGTGCTGGTTCAAGCCGCTGATGCGGCAGAAGATGGGCGCGGTAAGATTCGTTCTTTGGCTAGGGCTATTGACCCTGACATGCTGACTAACGAAATATTTACTGCGCAAGAACTAGGGCAAGCGTTGGGCCGAGATAGCTGGGTTCATATAGCGCTTAGGCCAAGTGGAATCGCTGATAAGTTCGTCGTGGATACGACGCGGTTGTCAGCTGTAAGAGGAATTGCGGGACCCCCCGCCAAAGAGTAAGTGGACGCCTGAAAGACATGACCTCGAGCAAAGACACCAAGCAGAGCAAAACGCCGCTGACACTGAGTCGGCCAAATTCGCTTGAGTTGAAAAAAACTGTTGAGACCGGACAGGTCAAGCAGAGCTTTAGCCATGGGCGGTCTAAGTCCGTTACCGTGGAAGTCAAGCGCAGTCGTACCTTTGAGCGCGGCGAAAGTGGTCGGATGGCAGAAGTCACCGCACCTGAGCCTCAGCTTACTGAAGCACCGAAGCCCAAAGAAGCTCCGGTCGTTAAAAAGGCACCTCCAGCGAAAAAAGCTTTTAAACCGAAGCCTACGCAGGACACTCTGACCAACGCTGAAAAAGCAAAACGTATGCAGGTTCTTACTGCAGCGCGTGAAGCTGCAGAAGGCAAGCGTCAATCTGCTGAAGCTGAACGGGTTCGCCTAGAAGAAGATGCGCGTCGTAAGGCAGAAATCAAAGCTGAAGAAGACGCTCGTTTCAAGGCTGATGAAGTTGAAAGATTAAAGCAGGAAGACGAAGCTACTCGTGTTGAGAATGCTAAAAGCTCAATGGAGAAAGCGGAAGACGAAGCTAAGGTTGCCGCACGTGCAACTACTGAAGCTCGCAAAAAGCGCGAAGCAGCAGAACGTGCGCCTGAAAGACGTCCAGCTCGCCCAGAAAAACCAAAACCAAAGAAAAAACCTGCTGCTGCCCCTACAAGTGTAGGCGATGCCATTGCTCAGGAACTTGGTGGACGTGTTAAACAGGGTAACAAACCTACCTTTACGCCTAAACAGGCGACGGACAAAAATCAACCCGCTGGTGATCGTCGTAATAAAGGCAAATTGACTATTTCTACTGCGACTTCGGATAACGATGGGCGTCAACGTTCATTGGCATCGGTTAAGCGGCGCCGTCAGAAAAAACTTCAGCAAGAACGTGGCAGTAATCGAGCCGCTCCGATGAAGGTTTTGCGCGAAGTTACTCTTCCTGAAACCATCACCGTACAAGAGCTTGGTAACAGAATGGCCGAGCGTGGCACAGATGTTATCAAAGAACTGATGAAGCTTGGTGTTATGGCAACGATCAATCAAACGATCGATGCTGATACTGCCGAATTGGTTATTACCGAATTGGGCCATACATTCAAACGCGTTACGGATGCGGATGTGGAACAAGGCATTCGTGGTGATGATATCGATGATGACAGTGCCGTGGAGACCCGCTCTCCTGTAGTTACGATCATGGGTCACGTTGATCATGGTAAGACTTCTTTGTTGGATGCAATTCGTTCTGAGGATGTGGTTCGTGGTGAAGCTGGTGGTATTACACAGCATATCGGGGCCTATCAGGTAAACCTTGAATCCGGGAATAAAATAACCTTCCTAGATACCCCAGGACACGCGGCCTTCACTGAAATGCGTCTTCGTGGTGCTACAGTTACTGATATTGTTGTTCTCGTTGTTGCTGCTGATGATGGCATCATGGAGCAAACAATTGAAGCGATTAACCATGCTAAAGCTTCCAATGCTCCAATTCTTGTTGCTATCAACAAAATGGATAAACCGGGTGCGGATGCAAATCGTGTCAAACAAGAACTTCTTCAACATGAGCTCGTTGTAGAGGACTTGGGTGGTGATATTCAGACAGTTGAAGTTTCAGCTAAAAACAAAACTGGTTTAGATAAGCTTGAAGAAGCTATCATGCTTCAGGCAGAACTACTTGAGCTTAAAGCTAACCCGAACCGAAGCGCAATTGGTGCTGTGATTGAAGCCAAACTTGATAAAGGGCGTGGTTCTGTTGCAACGGTCCTGGTTCAAAAAGGTACGCTTAAGGTTGGCGATATCTTTGTGACAGGTTGCGAGTGGGGTCGTGTTCGTGCTTTGACAAACGAACGTGGTCAGCAAGTTGAAAAGGCTGGTCCAGCCCTTCCTGTTGAGGTTCTTGGTCTGAACGGAACACCGAATGCTGGCGACGATTTCATCGTTGTTGAAAATGATGCTAAAGCGCGTGAAATCGCTGAGTATCGTGAGCAGAAGAAGAAAGATCTCGCTGCTGCTGCCGAAGGGCGCGGTTCTCTGGAACAGATGCTTGCAAAATTAAAAGAAGGGCAAGCGGAAGAGCTACCCATTATTATTAAAGCAGACGTCCATGGTTCCATGGAAGCGATTGCAACGAGCCTAGAGAAGATGAATACCGACGAAGTTAAGGTAAAAATTCTTCATACTGGCGTTGGCGCGATTAACGAATCCGATATCACGCTGGCTCAGTCTACAGGTGCTTTTGTTATCGCGTTTAACGTTCGTGCCAATCCGCAAGCACGTGAGATGTCTCGACGTGATAACGTTGATATTCGCTACTATTCCATCATCTATAATGTTGTTGATGATGTGAAAGCGGCATTAAGCGGTATGCTTGAGCCTGAACAACGTGAGAAATTCCTTGGATACGCTCAAATTCGTGAAATATTCGATATTACCAAAACGGGTAAAATTGCGGGTTGTATGATTACTGAGGGAATTGTTCAACGTGGCTCAAAAGTACGCCTGCTTCGTGATAACGTTGTTATTCACGATGGTAATCTCAAGACCTTACGTCGCTTCAAAGATGAAGTGAAAGAAGTCAAAGATGGTTACGAATGTGGTATGGCATTTGAAAACTATTCTGACCTTAAAGTTGGCGATCAAATTGAGTGTTATATCATCGAAGAAATCGCACGAGAGCTTGATTAAGCTCTCGTCAGCGATGAAGGGATGATTTCCGTTGAGTGAAAATTCTAAAAACCGTAGTGGTACACCGAGGACTCAGAGGCAATTGCGTGTAGGCGAAGAAATTCGCCACGGCATGTCTCAAATCCTTAACCGAACAAGTTTTAATGATCCCCACCTTGAGGGGGTCATTATTACGATTTCTGAGGTTCGGCTCAGCCCAGATCTAAGGAATGCGACTGCTTTTGTTGTGCCTTTGGGTGGTGCTGATTTGGATTCAGTTACCAAGTCATTGAATAAAGCGTCGGGTCTTTTTCGCCGTGAGTTAAGCCACATGTTGCGCTTACGTAGCTGTCCTCGAATTAATTTTGAGGCAGATAAGTCGTTTGATGAGGCTGCGAAAATTAATACGATCCTTCAAAGTGATAATGTCCAGCAAGATCTTCGGCATGATGAAGATGATCTGCCGGATGGTTATGACGACATCGAGTCGCACTCTGGGGATGGCGAAGCGGACGCATAATGGCCCGTAAGAAAAAAGGCCTTCCCATTCATGGGTGGCTGGTCATTGACAAGCCGCTTGGTGTCACTTCGACCCAAATTGTCGGTAAGGTACGTCGTCTCCTTAATGCCCAAAAAGTTGGTCATGGCGGCACTCTCGATCCTTTAGCATCTGGCCTTCTTCCCCTTGCCTTTGGCGAGGCAACAAAGACTGTTTCCTACGCAATGGATGGACGGAAGAGTTATCGCTTTGCTGTTAAATGGGGAGAGGCAACTTCTACCGAAGATCTTGAGGGTGATGTTGTTGAAACCAGTAGTCATAGACCAAAAAAAGATGAGATTATTCAATCCCTTGTGGCCTTTCAAGGCGAGATAAATCAAATTCCTCCTCGTTATTCGGCGATAAAAATTGATGGCAAACGCGCTTATGATTTAGCCCGGGGTGGAGATGAAGAATTTGAAATGAAGTCCAGAGTTGTTCGCATCGATCGGTTTGAATTGATCGAAATGCGTAATGAGGACGAAGCTGTATTTGAAGTCGATTGCGGAAAGGGAACTTACGTTAGATCCCTTGGACGTGATATTGCCAAAGCACTTGGCACTTGCGCACATGTGATTGAGCTACGCCGTACACGCGTAGGACCCTTCACATTAGAGCATGCGATTTCACTGGAATCTCTTGAAGAGATCGGGCATAGTCCCGCTGCCGAAGAGCTATTGCTCCCGGTAGAGACCGCGCTGGACGACATCTCGGCGTTGGCCTTATCAGAAATCGAAGCAACCCGCCTGCGACATGGTCAGCCGCTATCAATGATAGCTCGGCATGATCTGGAGCGGATCGGCGACCTTGTAAACGGGGATGTATTTCTGGCAACAGAAAACGAAAAACCCGTTGCCTTGGCCCGGTTTGAAAAAGGTGAGGTGAGATCGGTACGTGTATTAAATCTCTAGGATTTGTCCTAGATAGCTTTTAAAGAAGGAAAAGCGATGTCGATTACGGCTGAGCGTAAGCAAGAAGTTATAAAAGAATTCGCCACCATCGAAGGCGATACTGGTTCTCCAGAAGTACAGGTAGCTATTCTATCTGAACGCATCAACAATCTGACTGATCACCTCAAAGATCACAAAAAGGATTTCCATTCCCGTCGTGGTCTCTTGGGCATGGTTGGTTTGCGTCGTCGTCTTCTGGACTATACGAAAAAGAAAGATCAGGGCCGTTATGAAGCTCTGATTAAACGTCTCGGCCTGCGCCGCTAAGGCATAGGTAGTTTCTGTGACACCCGGTCAACAGTGAAATTGATTTCCTGTTGGGCGGGTGTATCTTTATTCACGAGATGGGTTTTTACCTGAATATTCGTGGATATTTCTTTGATATTGTTTCGGGGGTCGGGGCAGTATTAAGTCAGAGCCGGTCCTCCGAAAGCTGTTTAAAACTGAACAGTTTTCGTAGGCCCGGCAAAATGAAACCGGCCCGTTATTTTAAGGAAAACTGATGTTTAACATCCATACAAAAGAAATCGAATGGGGTGGTCGTACCCTTAAGCTGGAAACAGGTCAAATTGCACGTCAAGCTGACGGTGCGGTACTTGCCACTTATGGCGATACTGTTGTTCTTTGTACTGCGGTTGGTGCCAAAAGCATGAAACCTGGTCAGGACTTCTTTCCGCTTACAGTTAACTATCAAGAAAAAACATACGCCGCCGGTAAAATACCAGGCGGCTTTTTCAAGCGTGAAGCACGCCCATCAGAAAAAGAAACTCTTGTTTCTCGCCTGATTGACCGTCCACTTCGCCCGTTGTTCGCTTCTGGTTATCTGAACGAAACTCAGGTTATTTGTACTGTAGTCAGTCATGATCTTGAAAATGATCCTGACATCATCGCGATGATCGGTGCCTCTGCAGCTCTGACCATTTCTGGCCTTCCTTTCCTTGGTCCAATCGGCGGTTGTCGTGTTGGTTACAAAGACGGTGAATACCTCCTGAACCCATTGATGCCAGACTATCCAGAAATGGATCTCGACCTTGTACTTGCTGGTACACACGAAGGCGTGTTGATGGTTGAATCAGAGGCTCAAGAGCTTTCTGAAGAAGTTATGCTGGGTGCTGTTGCTTTTGGTCATGAGCAGATGATGCCTGTGATTAACGCGATCATCGAGTTGGCTGAGCAGTGTGCAAAAGATCCACGTGAAATCGCTCCTGTTGATCCCGCCGTTGCGGTAGTTAAAGAAAAACTAATCGCTGGTGGTATCCTCGATAAGTTTACAGAAGCGTACAGCGAGCAAGAAAAACTTCAACGCCAGGTCAATATTGCTGCTGTTAAAGCAGCTGCACTTGAAAGCCTTGAAGACGGCGAAACATCGATCGCTGGTGGTCTGTTCAAGAAGCTGGAAGCCGAAGTTGTTCGTGGTTCTATCTTGAAAACCAGCATACGTATTGATGGTCGTAACACCAAACAGGTTCGTCCAATCGTCGCTGAAGTTGGCAAGCTGCCACTTACACACGGTTCTGCACTCTTTACGCGTGGCGAAACACAGGCGCTTGTAACCTCTACTCTAGGTACAGGTCAGGACGAGCAGATCGTTGATCAACTCGACGGCAGCTATCGTGAGCATTTCTTGCTTCACTATAACTTCCCTCCTTATTCTGTTGGTGAAGCCGGTTTCCTTCGCGGCCCTGGCCGTCGTGAAATTGGTCATGGTAAGCTCGCATGGCGTGCGATCCGTCCATTGCTTCCAACCAAAGAAGATTTCCCTTACACAATGCGTGTAGTGTCTGAGATCACAGAATCAAATGGTTCTTCTTCTATGGCAACAGTATGTGGCTCATCTCTTGCTTTGATGGATGCAGGTGTTCCTCTAAGTTCACCAGTTGCGGGTATCGCAATGGGTCTGATCAAAGAAGGCGACGATTACGCTGTTCTCTCTGACATTCTCGGTGATGAAGATCATCTTGGTGATATGGACTTTAAAGTTGCAGGTACCGAGAACGGCGTGACTGCTCTACAGATGGATATTAAGATTACATCTATCACGCAGGATATCATGAAGGTTGCTCTTGAGCAGGCTCATGAAGGTCGTATCCACATCCTGGGTGAAATGTCCAAAGCACTGACTTCTGGCCGTGAAGGTGTTTCTGAGCATGCACCACGCATCACGACTTTCAGTATTCCTAAAGACAAAATTCGCGAAGTTATCGGTACTGGCGGTAAAGTTATTCGGGAAATCACCGAAGAGACTGGTGCGAAGATCGACATCGATGATGATGGTACAATCAAAGTTGCAGCAATTGACCAGGAAGCTGGTGATGCCGCCGTTAACTGGATTAAATCTATTGTAGCTGAGCCAGAAGTTGGCGTTGTCTACGATGGTAAAGTCGTTCGTTGTGTTGATTTCGGTGCTTTCGTGAACTTCATGGGTGCCCGTGATGGTCTTGTTCATATCTCTGAACTTGAAGATCGTCGTGTTGGCAAAGTTACCGAAGTTGTAAACGAAGGTGATATGGTCAAAGTTAAATGCATCGGTGTTGAGCGCGGTGGTAAGGTTAAACTTTCCATGAAGCGTGTGAACCAGGAAACTGGTGAAGACCTCGAAGCGAACGCTGAAGCTGAGTAAAACTCTGGTTACCTGATGTAAACTGGACTCATTACATCAGTTAAACTGGTAATTGACCTGCCATAAAAAGCAGGTATTAAGAAACGGATGATCCCACTGGGATCATCCGTTTTTTGTTTGGGTAAAGTAACCGTTTGTGACAGGGAGAAGGAGCATGGCAAACGCCACTCCGAAAGTTATATTGCCGAGGGTTCAGGCTCACCGTGGCGCCAAGGGTGTCCGACCTGAGAATACCATGGCAAGCTTGCGTGAAGCTCTTGCGCAGGGTGTTTCCTGGACAGAATTTGATGTAAAATTATCAAAAGACGGGATTCCTGTTCTTTATCATGATCAAGATCTCAAACGGACGTCTGGTCTTGAGGGACTGGTTAAGGATTACACCTTTGCTGAACTTCAAGACTTCGAAGCAGGCGCATGGTTTGATGAAGCTTATAAGGGCGAAAAAATTCCATCTTTAGAAGGTGTTTTGAAGTTTCACATCGATAACGGATTACATGCAAATATCGAACTGAAACCTTCTGATGGCGAAGAGAAGGAAACGACAAAAGCCGTTGTTGATTTACTGGATAGAATTTGGCCAAATCATCTACCAAAGCCTTTGATTAGTTCTTTTAAACGAGAAGCACTGGAAGTGGCCCTAGATATTGCGCCTGACTATCCGCGCGGCTTATTGATATATGACGACTTAAGTGATTGGCAAGCACATGCAAAACATTTGAATTGTTCAACAATTCACCTTTGGCATAAGATGTTTACACCTGAACTTATCTCTGAAATCAAGCAGTTAGGATATGGTATCGCGACCTATACGGTTAATGAAGTTGATCGCGCCAAGGAGCTTGTCGCTATGGGTGTCGATAGCATTATTACAGATTTCCCCGGAAATACGATAGAGGCCCTTGATGCTGAATAAGTTCCTTTTAGCCTTCCTGAGAGCAAGCAAAGTAAACGTAAGATCTTAAGCGTGGCAATTTATGATGGCTAACTGTCATTGTTGCCATGGGGCATATTTCGCATAGTGTTTCTAGCTCAAATCAGGAGAAACACATGCTTGAAATTCGACCCAATTGTGAATGTTGCGATAAAAATCTACCGCCTGCTGCCACTGATGCCATGATCTGTACATACGAATGTACCTTTTGTGCTGATTGTGTGAAGAGCGTTCTCTCAAATGTCTGCCCAAATTGCGGGGGTGGGTTTACCCCTCGTCCGATACGACCTGCTATTGAGCACAGAAAAGGTCTGAGCATCAGTTATCAACCTCCATCTCAAAAGCGCGTACTGACAAAGTTTAGTAAAGAAGAGTTGAAAGCGCTCGCCGATCCGATAAAGTCTCTAAGACCCGAAGATCGATAGGGATGGTCTAGAGAAAAAGGCATTTTTGAAGGTATCAACCTATTCGGCTTATTTTCCGCGTAAAGAAGCTCATGAGTAGGTAGCAGAGAAGTAATGTCACATATTATTAAGAACGCAGAAGACCTCAAAGCAATATATGGTGAAAGAAGTCCAAGAGCAGATAAAAAAGTTCTTTCGCGTTTAGACAAGCATTGTCGAACCTTTATTGCTCATTGTCCTTTTTTAACCCTGGCGACTTATAGCCCAACAATGGGTGCTGACTGCTCTCCCAAAGGGGATGCACCGGGATTTGTAAAAGTACTCAACGACAAGCAGCTCGCAGTTCCAGATCGCCCGGGTAATAACCGGATTGATAGCCCTCTGAATATGCTGGATAATTCGCAAGTAGGATTGCTCTTTATTATTCCAGGAGTGAAGGAGACTCTGAGAGTTAATGGCGAGGTTGAGATTTCTATTGATCCCGAGCTGTTAGATCTCTTGTCCGTTGATGGCAAACGTCCACGTTGTGCTTTTGTCGTAACGGTTAAAGAAGCCTACATTCACTGTGCAAAATCGATTATGCGCTCGGATTTATGGAACCCTGAAAAATATATCGACCGTAAAGTGTTACCCTCAATGGGAAGAATACTCGCTGATCATATCGCGGAAGATCTCGATGCTGAAGCTTATGATGCCTCGATGGAAGAACGCTATCGTAAAGAGCTATATTAGGAGAATAGGGTGGCGGATGTAGCTAAAACCGGCGGCTGTCTATGCGGTGCAGTACGTTATGAAATAAAGGGCGCTTTACGTGATTCTATCGCGTGTCACTGTGTGCAGTGCCGAAAATCCAGTGGCCATTATGTTTCAGCTACGGCGGTTCGTTTAACTGATTTTGAGATTTTAGATGATCGTGGCCTGAAATGGTATAAATCTTCCTCCTATGCCCGGAGAGGTTTTTGTGGCGAGTGTGGATCTAGCTTGTTTTGGGACATGGAGGGACGTGAGCTTATGGGGATAATGTCTGGAACGCTGGATGGAGTCTCTGGAATTAAAACGTCGACCCATATCTATGTTGGAGATAAAGGGGATTATTACGAGTTGACGGATGATCTCCCCAAATATGATGGATCAGGTAATCGTAGAACTCCAAAAATAACCCAATAGAACATCTATGCTAAGGAGCTAATAGTGATCAGAGTATATATGAGCCTTGCCCTTGCAATGGCTATGGTCGGTGGCAACATCGCGGTTGGCAAGTCTATTGTCGAAGAAGTGCCGCTCTTCGTCTTCATGGTTGTGCGGGGCATTGTTGCTGTTGGCGTGCTCTATCCTTGGATGCGGCTTGTAAGCAAAGAGACCCTTCCTTCGGATAAAGTTGTTTGGCGTGAACTCTTTTTACAAAGCTTTTTGGGTATTTTCCTGTTTTCAGTCTTTATGCTTTTGGGTGTGGGATACACTACCGCCGTCAGTGCTGGTATTATTACCAGCACGATCCCGGCGGTGGTTGCGGTACTTTCGTGGTTTATTCTCAAAGAAAGAATGTCAGCAATGACGTCTCTGGCAATTGCTCTGGCAGTTGGTGGTGTTGCCTTGACCAACCTTGCCAACGCTGATGACAGTGGTTCTACAGCCTTGCTCGGAGGTGCTTTGGTGATGTTGGCTGTTGTTATGGAGGCTTTGTTCACGATATTTGCAAAGCGGCTTAGTAACCGTCTTTCCCCTGTCCAGCTCGCAACAGGGGTGAACGTGGTCAGTCTATTGCTCTTTCTACCCTTTGGTATTTGGCAGAGCTTGGAGACGGATTTAAGCCTAATAACAACTGAAATGTGGTTGATGATGGGCTACTACTCACTTACCGCTTCAGTGTTGTCGTTTTATTTCTGGTATTGGGGTGTTGCCAGAGTTTCTGCATCAACCGCAGGTCTCTTTACAGCTGTTATGCCGGTTTCAGCTGCTCTGGCAGGTATATTGTTTCTATCAGAGACCTTCAGCTTGATGCAGGCGATTGGTATGGGGGCTGTTCTTGCTGCAATCGCTGTGGGGACTATGGGCACTAAGCAATCAAAAACAGTATCTGCCTAAGGCGTTATCTAAGGTGTGAATCTTCTTAAGATTTGAGTTTCTGAGTTCAGCACTGTTGAATGAATAGGTTCAGATTCTAAATTACAGCCCATCCATATTGTGGCAGCAAGAGCATAAACCAGAGGGTGACATTTAAGGTACAGGCTTTTCTCTTCTCGGAAAAACTTGGTTATTTTGTTGCCTATAGCGGCTCAAAATAAAAAGGCTGCCTTCAAATTTAAAGGCAGCCTTTTTATGATAAGAGGGCGTGAGCCCTAATTGTAGATTCTCTATTAATCGCGTTTTGGACTTGGTATCGCGGTTATATTGAAGCCTGCATCAACAAAATGGACTTCACCAGTAACCCCGGAAGACAAGTCAGATGCCAAATAAAGTCCGGCATTCCCGACTTCTTCAAGCAACACATTCCGCTTTAGAGGGGAATTTTCCCGTGCGAAGCCATAAGTATATTTGGCATCAGCAATTGCGGATCCTGCGAGGGTACGCATTGGGCCGGCTGAGATCGCATTCACACGCGTACCTGTCGGGCCAAGATCTGTTGCGAGATAACGAACTGAGGCTTCTAGAGCAGCCTTTGCTACACCCATAACATTGTAGTTAGGTGTTACCCGCTCAGAACCCAAGTAGGTCAATGTGATCAAGCTGCTGTTTTTACTCAGGAATGGCGCGGCTTTTTGCGCTACGGCTGTAAAAGAGTAGCAAGATATGGACATGGTATTACGGAAATTATCCCGTGTTGTGTCCACATAGCGTCCTTTGAGCTCTTCCTTGTCAGAATAGGCAATCGCATGGACAACAAAGTCCAGAGTGCCCCATTGTTCTTTAAGAGTCTCGAATACGTTTTCTAGCGCATCGCTATCTTCCACGTCGCAAGGCAGGACCAAAGTAGATCCTACGGATGCCGCGAGAGGCTCAACGCGTTTTTTGAATGCATCACCTTGATAGGTAAAAGCAAGTTCCGCGCCTTGGTTATGTAACGCTTGAGCAATCCCCCAGGCGATGGAGTGGTTATTGGCGACGCCCATAATCAGGCCGCGTTTTCCGTCCATCAAAGCCGTTGTCATCGTCACGTTATTACCTTTCAGTCTTAATTACTGCTTATTTCGAAACTCTATTGATGTTTCGAAAACTCTGCTTATTCGCTTAAGCGTTTGAAGACCAGTGAAGCGTTGGTACCACCAAAGCCAAAGCTGTTAGACATGACGCAATTGATATTGTCGTCATCTCTACGCTCTAGAAGAATTGGCATGCCTTCACCTTCTGGATCGAGCTCTTCAATATTTGCTGATGCGCACATAAAGTTGTTGTTCATCATAAGCAGAGAATAAATTATTTCCTGTACACCCGTGGCACCTTGTGAGTGCCCAGTAAGAGACTTAGTCGAAGAAATCCAAGGAACATTTTGTCCTTCAAAGGCTTCTTTAATCCCTTTTAGCTCTACGTTATCGCCTACAGGTGTCGATGTGCCATGTGCATTGATGTAGTCAACGGGTATGTTGCCAGCTTCTTCAATAGCCAGTTTCATACACCGAACGCCGCCTTCTCCAGATGGGGCTACCATGTCAGCGCCGTCTGAAGTAGCGCCGTAACCTACGAGTTCACCGTAGATTTTGGCCCCACGCGCTTTGGCGTGTTCGTATTCTTCCAAGACAACGACACCGCCGCCACCTGAAATAACAAATCCATCGCGATTGGCGTCAAAGGCACGAGATGCTTTTGTCGGATCATCGTTATATTTGCTGGATAGGGCGCCCATTGCATCAAAGAGAACTGTTAGGGTCCAGTGAAGCTCTTCGCCACCACCCGCAAAGACGATGTCTTGCTTGCCCATTTGAATGAGCTCAGCGCCATTCCCAACGCAATGTGCCGAAGTTGAGCAAGCTGAGGTAATGGAATAACTGTGGCCTTTGATCTTGAAGGCAGTTCCCAAATTTGCAGAGTTTGTTGAGCCCATTGCACGTGGCACCATGTAAGGTCCAACACGTTTTGGGCTTTTCTCTCTGGCAATATCTGCTGCGGCTACCTGGTTAGAGGTAGAAGAACCGCCTGATCCCATAACAAGGCCGGTACGAATGTTAGAGACGAGATCATCCCCTAGACCAGCATCTTCGATGGCCTCTTTCATCGCGACATAGTTATAAGCAGATCCATCGCCCATGAAGCGTCGAAGCTTACGGTCAACCAAAGCATCTAAATCGATGTTGATTGATCCGTGTACGTGACTACGAAAACCCATTTCAGCATAGGTTTCACAGTGTTCAATACCAGAGCGACCTTCCTTGAGGGAATCGATCACTTCTTCTTTGTTATTCCCGATGCTGGAAACAATTCCAAGTCCGGTGACGACTACGCGACGCATCTGCAGTGTCCTTTTGTTAGTTGTGCTGCACAAATATAATTACGCAGCTGAATACCAGGTTAATTAGGCTTAAGATTCTGATTGGAACAGGCCAACCTTCATATCTTTAATCTCAAAAGCAACGTTATCATCAGCCATGATGATTCCATCTGAAACACCCATTATCAATCTACGATTAATAACCCGCTTCATATCGACTTTATAAGTAACTTTTTTAATATCAGGCGTAATCATGCTTTTGAGTTTGACTTCACCAACACCCAAGGCACGTCCGCGACCGAGGAGCCCACTCCAGCCAAGGAAAAAACCGGTCATTTGCCAGACTGCATCAAGACCAAGGCACCCAGGCATTACCGGATCGCCTTCAAAGTGACATTTATAAAACCACAAGTCAGGATTTATATCGAACTCTGCAATAACTTGGCCTTTGCCGTGCTCGCCACCATCTTCAGTGATGCTTGTAATGCGATCAAACATAAGCATAGGAGGCAAAGGTAACTGGGCATTTCCAGGACCAAAAAGTTCGCTGCGCCCACAAGATAAAATTTCTTCGTAGGAATAGCTATTCTGGCGTTCGCTCAAAGGTTTATCCACCGTTTTATGTTGTTTTCCGAACATCAGCTCTAATCGGCCGAATCCGCGCTGACTATAACACAGGCATACCGTGCCGTGGCAATGTTCTTCAAGTTGTAACAGGTCGTTTATTAAGGAATTTTTTACGACAAGTTACAGGAAAGAGTTATTTGAGCAGTCATGTGTAGTCTTTAGTTTAAAATATCAATTGAAAAGTGCAAATATTTAAAAGTTATCGAAGGCTTGAAAGCTATTTTTGTGCCGAGATGATGGGTAGGATTTATATTAAAATAATCAAAAACCCTAGAATAATTGTGATGATATAGCTTTTTTTCTTTAATACCGTGGTTTCTGGCTTATATTAAGAAGTATGGAAAAGATACGCCCCTACACAGAATTAATTGATACGCTCAAAGGCGCAGGCCTTCGTCCAACGCGGCAACGTTTAGCATTGGCTAAGCTGCTATACTCACAGGGGGATCGTCATATCTCCGCTGAGCAGCTTCATGTTGAAGCTATGGATTCTAAAGTCAGTGTGTCATTGGCTACAGTGTATAATACACTCCACCAGTTCCACGACGCAGGTTTATTACGCGAAGTCTTGGTTGAAGCGGGCCGTTCTTACTTCGATACCAATATTAGCGATCATCACCATATTTTTTATGAAGAAACTGGCGAACTAATTGATATCGCACGCGATACTATTCAATTTAAGAATTTGCCAAAGCTACCCGCGGGTAAGGCAATTTCACGTGTTGAAGTTGTTGTTCATGTTGTAGATGTTGATGAAAATTCTGAATCGCTAGCGGCAGAATAATCTAAAAAATTTAGAATTTGTAGTCTCTAATCTGACGCTCTTGCTGATGACGAGACCAATAAAACGTGTTGTGAATCTTGCGGTTTTCCGAATACGGGCGTAAACTTTATACGTTGGATAAAAAATCCGTTGTTACGGCAGAGCTCAAAAAATTGAGCCGAGAGATGAGTGGGGCCAAGCTCTTTAGAGTTTGGCCCTGTTTTATTATTACCCAAAAATTTATTTTCTTATTACTGAAAGCAACATTTTGGCTATTTAGTCGAAGACTTCATCTTTGTATGTACCGTAAAGTGACGAACGTTGTAGCCAACCAGTGATATCTTTGATTTCGACTTGGCACCAACCATCCAAATTGCAAGAATCCAACTCTCCTATTACACCAGCTTCGGCCTGTACAACGGGACGGCTTGTATTTTCTGGATCATCAAAAATGGTTCTCACGGTACCCGTCACCATCATGCTGCGCTGACCTTTGAGCATACTCTGGTGAACCCAACCGAGAGTTCCTTGCCAGTCACGGATTTGGCGCCAAGTATCAAACTCATCTATAATTTCTACAGGCAGTCGGCGCCGATGGTATATCCAGCTAATGGGATAACGTGTGCCTGGGCCAGCCCGCATGTTTACTTCTCCAGATCGAAAGCTGACGAATCGCGGTAACGGAAGGCCACTCGGGCCAACAATTTTTTTACTAGCGGTTGTTGTCGAACTTGTAACGGAACTATCGCTATATGCCTGGTTGCTTACAGGAAAAATACTCACCAAAAATAGCAAGCCGATAAGACTTCTAGGGAGGAGTGTGTAAAGCCGGAACGTCATCTTTTTGTCTCCGACAATGATAGACACGGCAAGCTTTTCATCATTTATTTTATTCAGTGCATATAAGAAATTGGTAAGTCTGTTGTTGGCGAGATTACCTTTAGAAAACGGAACTGGCTAGAATTTATCGAAACAACTGTTTCTGTCTCTTGGCAAAGACCTTGTTCGCGGCATAAACTAACTTAGCAAACATGCAGGCTAGCAAAATACAATGATAAGGCTTGCAAGTAAGGACCAGCAACGGGGCCCCATAGGCACATGACTCAGAAAAAACCCCTCGTAATTGTCACGCGACGACTTCCGGATGCGATTGAAACTCGGATGATGGAGCTTTTTGATTGTCGACTTAATTTGGATGACAAACCGTTCTCCCAAAAAGAGCTTATCGCAGCTGTTAAAGAAGCGGATGTATTGGTGCCAACGGTTACTGACCGGGTTGACGCCGGCGTACTTGCTCAGGCTGGACCAAACCTGCGGTTGATCGCGTCTTTTGGAACGGGCGTCGATCATATTGATCTCAAAACTTGCCGCCAACGTGGCATTACCATAACGAATACTCCTGGAGTTTTGACCGAAGATACCGCGGATATGACAATGTCCCTCATTCTCGCGGTTTCTCGTCGTCTTACCGAAGGGGTGAAGCTGATAAAATCCGGTGAATGGACGGGATGGAGCCCAACGGGAATGTTGGGGCATCGCATTTTTGGTAAACGTCTTGGGATCATCGGTATGGGTCGTATTGGTCAGGCTGTTGCTCGGCGTGCTAAGGGATTTGGTCTTTCAATCCATTATCACAACCGACGCAGAGTTCATCCTGATATCGAGGAAGAACTTGAAGCAACCTATTGGGAAAGCCTTGATCAGATGCTATCTCGTATGGATGTGATTTCGGTAAACTGCCCCCATACCCCAGCAACGTTTCACTTGCTCTCGAGCCGCCGTCTCAAACTATTGAGCGAACGCGCTATTATCGTGAATACCAGTCGGGGCGAAGTCATTGATGAGAATGCACTCGCTCGATTGATCGACGCAGGAGATATTGCTGGTGCTGGCTTGGATGTGTTCGAACAAGAGCCTGCTGTAAATCCTAAGCTATTACGTAGCGATAATGTTGTGCTGTTACCTCATATGGGGTCGGCAACAATTGAGGGGCGTTATGATATGGGGGAGAAGGTTATCATTAATATCAAAACCTTTGTTGACGGCCATACCCCACCAGATCGCGTTGTCGAAGCTATGTTTTAGAAGTAAAATGGGTAGCTCTCCTGGAACTTTCTTTGGAAATTTCAGGGGGGGTATTTTTTTGAGCTCTGAGTAAAATGCATAACAGTACTGATGCTTATGCGGTTGTCGGATTAATGAATTTTAGCTATGATTCTTACATCTAATTAAGACGTTAATCACATATTTGTGATCAGCGTTATTTGCAGCAGACTCCAGTGTCGTAGTATCATTAATACCTAGGATATATCGTTTCGATCTCCAATCAAGCGTACCTGGAACAGAAGGCGGAGTTGTTTATCATCTCCGCCTTTATTCTTATCAACTACTTAGCTTGTTTCGAAGCCAGTCCTCAACAACCAGAGCATAGTTTTCAAGTACGGGCTTCGCGATAGGGTGCTGTGATAAATGCCCGTGCCACCCCCTCATTTTTTGTGACAAAATAAGGGGGTGATCGACCGCTTCAAACATTTTCATGGCAAGAAGTATTGTCGGTGCAAAGCCGCAATCAGCAAGCGAGATCTTGTCACCAGCAATATAGGGTGCAAAACGACCCATGTTTTCCAACATGTTGAGTAGCTGATTTAACTCTTGATGATTCTCCTGAATAATATGATTTTGCCGTTGAGAGGGAGCCATGTGTTTAAATAGAGCTCTTATCAGGGGTTCTATTTTTAAATCGTGAAACCGGGATAACATCCTTGTGGTGGCTCGGTCTTTAATATCCCTAGGCAACAAAGCGGGTTCTGGAAACCGTTCTTCCAGGTACTCATTGATTGTCTCTGATTCGCTAATGACTAGATCATCATCAACAAGCGCAGGCACAGTTCCTGCGGGGACGATGGCTCTGTAGCTTTCACTACCATAACCACCTAACGGGGCGCGGTGATCAACGTCTATTCCCTTAAGGGCAAGTACGAGCTCTACCTTGGCGCAGTAGTTACTCACAGGCACTGTATAAAAAATCATTATGTTGGCTTATAAAAGAGCGGGCTGATTGACCAGCCCGCTATCATGATTATTTACTGATCTAACAATGTTTAGTCAGCAAGGTTCCATTTCTTTGCAAGTTCCTTGAAGAAGCCGCGTGTTTTTTTGAGTTCAATCCAGTGGTTGAGATAGTTGATCCAAACTTGATCATTCTGTGCAACGAGCATAGCCAAGGGGGTTGGAGAACGTGCTTCTTTAACAGGTACAACTGCCATTTGTTCATACTTCTTTACCAAAGTGGCAGCTTCAACGTTTGAGGTTATGTGTACCATGGCGCGCCCAGAGAGGACTTCTTGAAAATCACGCGCCGGGGCTTCTACAGATTTGAGTGTTGCTTTTGGAAAGTACTCTTTTGCCTGCTGTTCCTGAACGGTTCCCAAGGTCGTTGCAACAGATACGTCTGAGCTGTTGATGTCTTCCCAGGAATTGAATTTAGAGAGATGCTTTTTCAACGTAAGTGGAACTGTTCCAACGTGATAGTAGCTATCCGTATACCCGGCGACTGCCATACGCTTAGGGTTCAAAGAGGCGCTGGTTGTCATGTCGTATTTATCGGCGATAACGCCGTTGATTAAGGTCTTCCAATCAGTTGGAACGAACTTAAGTTCAACCCCCATATCTTTGGCGAGCTCAGTAACAACATCAATATCAAAGCCCTCGTAATTACCCGTTGCGGTATTTTTGACCGTCATGGGGTTCCAGTCACCTGTTGTGCCAACACGTAGCTCCCCAGAGCTGAGGATTTTATTGAGACGGGAAGGTTCTGCGGCATCAGCGAAGGATAAAGCGCCAGTAACGAGCAGAGTTACTGCAGAGAGTAGTGTGCGAATTTTCAGCATAAGAATTCCGGGTTTACGGCTATTTCAAAGAAGGGTTAGGCGAACAACTGTAGAACAATTCAAAAACGACCACCAGTAATAAGAGATAATAGTATAGGTCTGTAGTCTTCAAAGTTTTGTGAAGATTGAAATCGTGATTTAGGAGAGATGAATGATCCGGTCGGCGATTTCATCCGCATCATCTGATAAATGCGTCACCATAAGCGTTAGTAATTTGTGCTCACAGTGAAGGCTTCTAACCAGCTTTAACATCTCTTTTCTTAGTGTTTGGTCAAGTGCATTAAAAGGTTCATCAAGTAGTAATACTGGACGCCGCCGCACCAGACACCTTGCCAATGCCACTCGTTGCCTTTGCCCCCCTGATAATTCTGATGGTAAGCGCTTGTTAAAGCCAGACAGACCGACGTCGCTTAAAGCACTATCGACCGCAACGTGGTCTGAATTAGACAAACGTAGTCCTGGGTTTATACCGAGGCCAATATTTTCTTCGGCCGTGAGATGGGCAAAGAGATTGTGCTCTTGAAATAAACTTGTAATGGGTCGATCTGCTGGTGTCAGCGAAGAAAGATCCTGGCCATTAAGCGTAATGACACCCGATAAGGGGGCATCAAATCCAGCGATTAAACTTAAGAGAGTGGATTTACCAATTCCTGACGGGCCAAGAATTGCAACAAGTTCGCCAGGGTTAACCTGTAAATCGAACTCCAGTATTTCACCTCGTTTGGTATGCTTAAAAGAGAGGTGTGAAATTTGCAGCCCCGATGTTGCGTTCGCCGTATTAAGCATTGTTAGGGGCATCCTTATTGAGTTTGCTATCGCGATTTATTGTTCTTCCAAAATTGAGAAGAACCCATTTTCCTGCGATTATACGCTCGGTTACCATGAAAAGAACCAAGCTTTGCAAGCAGAGAAAGAGGGCGATAATTGCGGCATCTTCAAGCCGGTAGCTCCCCATTTTTTGGTACATGAATAACGGCAAGGTGGTAAAATCTTGGGTACCAAATAGGGCAATAACACTCAAGTCACCCGTAGATAATGCCGCTGATAAGCCGAGGGCAAGCCCCAGAGACTTTCTATTTTGAGGCCAATCTACAACTCGAATACGATTTAGGCTGGTTATCCCCAAACTCCGACAAAGAAGATCGCTTTTTTGACCTGAGGTTTCAAAGCTAGGGATGAGAATGCGTAGGGCAAAAGGGAGAGCCATCAAGGCATTGACAGTAACAACGAGGAAAGGGGCCAAAACGGTTAGGCTTGTCATCCCCTTGAAGATAATAAAGAGCCCGGTAGCCAAAACAAATGGGGGTAAAAGTAGAATAATACTCCCTGATAGGTCTGTCACCGCCGCGAGAGGTTTTGAAAATGGTTTCCCACCTAAGCGTGATGGTAGATTAAGGCTGCGTATCATGATGGCGATACCAACAGCCAAAAAGAGGGTAAGAGTTCCTGCTGCCAAGGAAATCATGAGGCTGTTAAAAGCAGCGTTCCAAAGCTTTTCATCTCCCAGGACATCGAAAATTCGTGGTGAAAATGCTTTTTGGGCCGTGGCCAGCAAGGGGGGGAATACCAGTAGAGACATCACAATGAGTGCCAGTGCATCTGTGGCCATTGCGGTTGGCTTGGATGCATCAAAACGTTTTGTTGGGCGCTCTTCCGTATTCCCCAAGATAATGTTGCGGGCAAAGCGACCACCAATTAATAGCAACACAGTACAGAGGGCTAATTGTGTTAAGGACAGAACCACAGCTTTTGGAATGTCAAAATCGAGCCTTATGGCCTGATAGATTGCGACTTCTAGCGTGTTGGTTGAAGGCCCTCCCCCCAGTGCAAGGACCACAGCGAAGGATGTAAAGCAAAGCAGGAAGACGAGGCCGCAAGACGCTGGTAATACACGCCGTAACATCGGCCATTCTATTAGAAGAAAAATATCCCTATCGGACATGTTTAACTGCGCCGTCGAACGCCAATACTCCTTGGGTAAAGATTCCAGGGTTTGAAGAAAAATTCTGGACAAGAGGGGAGCATTGAAAAAAACATGGGCAATCAGAATGCCGATAAGTCCGTAGAGATAGTTACCTGCAGAGAGATCAAAGAGTGATAATATCTGATTGAGCCATCCGTTACGGCCGTGAATGGCGACGACACCGAACACTCCGACAATGGTTGGGACAATCAACGAAAGTGAGGCCATCCGTAAAAAAAGCATTCGCCCAGGTAAATTCGGGCGGCGAGACAACGCACGTGCTACGGGGATTGCGATAATGGTCGCTATAACCGTGCTAAGTGTTGCTTGATAAAGGGTAAAACCAATAACGCGAAACAGGTACTTGTTATTAAAAATTTTCGAGAGGTCGATCTCTGGAATTTGGCTGAATAAGCCGGTAAATGCGAGCCCCAATATCAAAGCGATCACACCAAGACTTAGAAGGCCTGGCCACAAGAAAACCAACCACCTTGGGGGCATGCTTTGCTTTGATACGGGGCTCATTGGATTATTCAGGTTTAACGATCAATAGCCCCAAGCCAGTTATCGATCCAAGCCTGACGATTTTCCTGTGCTTCTTCAGGACTGAAAAGAAGGGCCTTGGTTGGTTTAGGGAGCTCTCCAAAAGTGCTTGGTAACTTGTCCCCTAAGTCGATGACGGGATACATCCAATTGCCAGTAGGGATTTGATTTTGGAAACCTTTAGTGCCAATAAAGTTTATAAAATCTTGAGCCAGTTCAGGCTCTTTTGAGCCTGAGAGTTGGGCCGCGACTTCGACTTGAGTATAGTGTCCTTCGTTGAATATCGCGGCTTTATATTGTTTCTTTTCTTCTGCAATGATGTGGTAAGCAGGTGATGTGGTGTAGCTTAATACCATATCTGCTTCGCCATCCAAAAATAGGCCATAGGCTTCGCTCCAACCTTTGGTCACGGTGACAATTTTGGGAGAAAGTTTCTGCCATGCTTCAGTAGATTTATCGCCATATACCTTTTGCATCCAAAGCATAAAGCCAAGACCGGGTGTTGAACTTCTTGGGTCTTGAATAATGATTTTCAATTCGGGGTTTTCGTTGATCAGTTGATCTAGGCTGGCGGGGACATTTGTTAGCTTATCGCTATCGTAAACGAAGGCAAAATAACCATAATCAAAGGGAACAAAGAATTCATCGTTCCATGAGACTGGGAGATTTACAGTATCTGGTGAAACATTACTCTTTGCGAATAACCCTGTGGCAACAGCTTCAGCTGTTAAGTTTGTATCCAGACCTAAGACAACATCTGCTGCAGTGTCTTTTCCCTCGAGCTTTAAGCGGCTGAGAATACCAACGGAGGAATCAACAGCAACGAATTGAAGGTCGCATCCACAATGGGCTTCAAAGGCTTTTTCCACTTTGGGGCCTGCACCCCAATCGGCTGCAAAGGCATCATAGGTATAAACCGTCAGAGTTTTTTTATCATCAGCAACAGCTGAATAAGTAAGAGCTAGGCCGAGTGTTGTTGCTGCGATGGCAGCTGTAAATGTGCGCAGGATCATGCGACGCTCCATATTTTTGTGGGCGGGCCCATATTTTTAATGCGGGTGGACCTGAAAAATCTGGAATGTATAGGGTAGATAAGAACCATGAGGCTATTATCCGCGTCCAGTCTTCAATTCCCTCCGCCGGTATTAACCGGTTCAGGTTCGACGGGTTTATTTCTTGTTGAGAAATCTCTCAGCCCTTAGTGGGCACCCCGTTGAGACAGGTGCGGAGCTTAGACCTTTATCGGGTGTCCAGCAAGGGGTTCTCCTCGCAGATCTCTGTGGACCCATTGAAAATGTGAATGTGTTAAATACAAATTCTGTTTGATTTAAAGATGGCGATATCATTCATTAAAAAGAACCCAATCTAATCATGAAGACCAAGCGGAAACCACCTGATTTTATCACAATTTGTTTGGGCTCTTTCTAAGTGATTTGTCGATTTGTTACGATTTTTCCTGATTGGTATTTAAATCAGGGTTACTTGGTTGGGCACCAAATCGAAGCAAGCAAAAGCCTGCAATTGCTGAGAGAATAGATCCGCTTAATACACCAATTCTCACTTGGCCGGCAACGTTCGGATCCTCAAAAGCAAGACCACCGATAAACAAACTCATCGTAAAGCCAATACCCGTAAGGAGGGCCAGTGCATAGATCTGACTCCAGTTCGTTCCCTCAGGTAGGCGGCATATTTTCGACTTGGCTGCGAACCAAATGAAAGAAAAGACGCCTAGTTGCTTACCGATAAACAAGCCAGCAGCGATACCGAGTGTAAGAGGGGCGATCACCGTTTCCAATGTAACACCCAGCAATGATACTCCGGCATTTGCGAAGGCAAATATTGGTAAAATCATAAAGGCGACCCAGGGGTGCAGGCTGTGCTCAAGGTTTTTTAAAGGACTTCTATCTTCTGCTGTTTTACCGTTCAACGGGATAGCAAAGCCCAAGGCAACGCCTGCAAGTGTGGCATGAACGCCGGATTTTAGAACGCAAACCCATAAGATAATTCCAACTAAGATATAAGGTGTTTTTGCCGTCACACCCGATCTGTTGAGGACAAAGAGGCCTAGCAAGGCGGCTGCAGCGAGCGCGAGTGAAATTAAAGACAGTTCAGCTGTATAGAAGAAGGCGATGATGATGATCGCGCCGAGGTCATCAAAAATGGCAATGGCTGTCAGTAAAATCTTGAGAGATAAAGGAACTCTGTTACCAAGAAGAGCCATAATGCCAAGAGCAAAAGCAATATCGGTGGCTGTTGGAATGGCCCACCCGTCCATATTTGCACCTTCACCCCAATTTATCCCGGTGAAGACAAGGGCAGGTATGACCATGCCGCCTATAGCGGCGATTGCAGGGAGAGCTATTTGATCGACAGAAGACAGTTGGCCTTCCAAGATCTCACGCTTCAACTCAAGGCCTATAAGTAGAAAGAAGACGGCCATAAAGCCATCATTGATCCAGAGCAAGACAGGTTTGGAGAGAGCCATATCGCCGAGTGCGATGGTAAAGGGCGTCTCGAGCATACCTGTATAAAGTGATGCCAATGGAGAATTTGAGGCAATGAGTGCCAATAAAGCAGCAAGCATGAGAGTTATCCCGCCCGCTGATTCCATTTGAAGAAAGTTTCTTATCATTCTGGTTGGCATAACAGGAGCTCCGAAGTTGCCAAGAATTTGTCGGTATAATTACTGTCTTGAGAGAGTGATGGATATTTATTGATATGTACAATCGATTTATTGTTATATATTAATAGCCTTAAACTATCACGAGATATTTATGGCAAAACCCACAATCAGACAGCTTGAATACTTTTTAGCCGTTGCTGAAACTCTACATTTCAGAAAAGCAGCGGAAAGGTTGAACGTGAGCCAGCCTACGCTTAGTGACCAGATAAAAGAATTAGAATACCGATTAGGTATCGTCTTGCTAGAAAGATCTCGTCAGGCAGTTCAATTAACATCTGTTGGTGAAGACCTACTTGATCGGACGCGATATTTACTACGTGATCTCGATGATTTATGTGACGCAGCAAAATCAGCAAAAGGAATGCTGGGAGGTCGGTTGCGATTGGGTGTTGCGCCAACCGTAGGTCCATACCTATTGCCGCATGTTATCCCACTGTTGCATCAAAAATATCCAAAGTTAAAATTACATATTCGAGAGGATCGCTCCAGAGCTCTTGAGCAGACACTGCGAGAAGGGCTACATGATCTTGTATTGACGGCGTTGCCGGTAGAAGACGATAGCTTTCAATTCAAGGCACTATATGAGGAGCCTTTACTTATTGGCATGTCTAAAGAGCACCCCTTAGCCGAAAAAGAAATTATCGAACCTGATGATCTCAAAGGCGAAGAAGTATTATCACTTGGGGCCGGGCATCGCTTGTTCGAACAGATACAGTTGCTATGTCTTGAAGTCGGGGCTGTGATCCAAGGCGATTATGAAGGCACAAGTTTAGATACATTGAGGCAAATGGTTGGGATGAAGATGGGTATATCATTTTTCCCCAGCCTTTATGTAAGATCAGAAATGATAAACGATCCCCAAGTGGTTGCACGGGTAATCCATTTAAAGGCGGCTCGGCGTAAAATTGGATTAGTTTGGCGTCAAAATTCACCAAGATCTTCAGATTATAAAATCTTTGGTGAAGATATCTTAGATGGAATCCGTGATAAGATTGGCCCGAAGATGATTATGTTATCAGACCCACTTTAGTTTGTTGGGTAAGACTAAAACCAATTTATGAATAGTCCTCCTTGCATGACCTGTAAGATTATTTCTTTATTATTGGGATCCAAATATCAACCTCACCAGTATCAGTCGCACCAT
The DNA here is from genome assembly GCA_036960845.1 of Halopseudomonas aestusnigri. Taxonomy (GTDB): domain Bacteria; phylum Pseudomonadota; class Alphaproteobacteria; order Kiloniellales; family Kiloniellaceae; genus Kiloniella. Next base: position 436,689 of record JBALWN010000001.1, read on the forward strand.
CAAAGCGATGGTCGTAGAGTTCAAAATCGGGTGTCTCAGCATAGTTGTATTTAGAATTTGGGAGCCAATTTCCCCATATACCTTGATAAACAGCCGAGAATTGATCTCCAATAGGGGAACGATCATTTATGGTAAAGGTAAAAACGGCATATTCAGCAGTATCGACTGTTAAGCTTTTCATACCCTTTGGAACAGTTGAAATGGAGTTGGTTTCGAACGAAGCCATATAGGTGAAATTTTCTACGGATCCCTTTAAACAAAGCCCATAAGCTCGCTCTTTATTAACACCTTTTATCTCCTTAATTCGCGTGCAAACTAATCCCCACAGATCGACTGGATTATCACTCGAACTTTCTCCGAAATCTTTGCTCATACCAATGACATTAAAGGTTTTTTTAGTTCGAATAGTAGGCTTCATTGGAAGGGCTCCTGGGTCGAGAAAATAAGGTTGTTTGAGAGGCTGTTGAAATTTGGACCTTAATGACCGGCCATTTGTACGATATTGGCCAGGGGGAACACCAAAGGTTCGTTTGAAAGCCCTAGTAAAGGCCTGCTGACTATCAAAGCCATAATCCATTGCAAGGTTAATGAGAGAGATATTGTTGTTCATTTCCAATTTTCGAGCAGCTTCGGTTAAGCGCCTTTGGCGTAAGTAACTCATGGTGCTTTCACCAGTTAAGGCACGAAATAGCCGTGAAAAATAATAGGGGGATAGGCCAGATTTATCAGCGATTTCCTTGAGGGATAATGGCTGTTCTAGGTTTGCTTCAATATAAGAAATGGCTTTGTTGATTGGCATAAAAACTCCTGTTCGAGCCAGAATAATCGTTCATTTACAGAAGGTCTTGATCAAAATTGCTTTCATGAAAATTTAAAATATTGTTTTTTTACGGACCAAAAAACAGTAAATTGTTATAAAATCTTAGCTAATATTCAATATTCTTGTGACATACGTGAGTATGTAGACATACTAAGACAATGCGTGAAGGGGAAGGACGTAACATCAAAGAGAATAGGATGTAGATGTTTCAAAATCTCCGGATAACAACAAAATACCCGGTTGTCATTGTTACACTGGCATTACTGGCGAGTGTCATTACTGGGCTTGTTGCTTATAACACAACATCTGCAGAATTACAGATTTCTGCAGGGGAGAAGTTTAGCGCTCTGCTTGAGGCACGTAAGAAAGCTTTAGAAAATTATTTTGGTTTCATCGGCGAAGATTTACGTGTCCAAGCATATAATCCTGTTGTCCTTGAGGCCCTAGAAGAATTTTCTGTAGCTTGGCATATGATCGGACAAGATCGTCAGGTGTATTTTCAAAAGTCATATATTTTAGATAACCCTTATCCTGATGGTCAGAAGAAAAAACTGGATAAGGCAAACGACAACTCAATCTACAGTGATGTCCATGAAAAATACCACCCTGTATTTCGTAAATTACTAGAAGAACGTGGCTATTACGACATATTCCTTTTTGATGCTCACGGGGACCTTATTTATACAGTAATCAAAGAGATCGACTTTGCTACTAATCTGAATGATGGCCCCTGGAGCCAAACAAGTCTTGGCAAAACCTTTAGATCCGCACGTGAAGTTGGATTGGTAAGGGATCAAGTTATTGTTGATTTCGAAAATTATGAACCCAGTGATAATCTTCCGGCAAGTTTCATTGCGAGCCCCCTCTATGATGATACTCTAAATTTTAGGGGGGTGCTGGCATTCCAATTACCAGTAGATCGCTTGAATGGCGTCATGCAGGTTGATGCTGGAATGGGACAATCTGGGGAAACATTCATTGTGGGAAGTGATCTCCTTCGGCGTAGTGATTCCAGGTTCTCTGATATCTCTTTGATATTACAAACAGTTGTAGATCAGGGAAATGTCCGTAGTGCTCTGGAGGGCAGAAGTGGCGTTACCTCTTTCATAAATAAGGAGGGGAAAAATATATTCACAGCCTACGTACCTTTTACCTTTAAGCAGCTCCATTGGGCACTCGTTGCTGAAATTGATGAGCTGGAGGTTCTTGCTCCCATACAGCAAATGAAACAGACCATGATGATAGGTTTTGTCATAATTGCCCTTGTTGTTACCTTTATCGGGTTATTGGTTTCTCGTGGGTTATCGCGTCCTATCATTCAAATGACTGACGCCATGTCTCGTTTGTCTGTAAGGGATTTTTCTACCGACATTCCTGTATCAGATCGCCGCGATGAGATTGGTGGTATGGAAAAGGCACTACAAATCTTTAGAGAAAATGCTATTGCGCGCTCAAATGCCGAAGAAAAATTACTCAAACAGACGATGTTACTAAAGGTTATTATTGATAATGTTACCCATGGTATAGCTCTGTTTGACAAGGATAATTGTTTGTTAGCCTGGAACGAGCGGTATGTTCAAAACTCAGGGGTAGACCCGGCCTTGATTCGTAAAGGTGTACCATTTTTAGAGCTGGCAACCTACTTTGCAAAGCACGGAATATATGGAAAAGGCAATCCTGAAAAATTAGCGCAAGAAAGGTTGAATTTTTTTTCTAATAATGACGAAACGCGATCAGAGTTTACAATTAAAAACAAAGGCAACTTCGAGGTAATGTCTCAGAAAACGCCCGAAGGAGGGTTTGTCCAAGCGTTTACAGATGTGACAATACACCGTGAATTTAGAAAAAAAATAATTGATCAACGAGATGACCTTCATAGCTTAAACCAACAAAAGAATAAATTTTTTTCCATTATCGCACATGATCTCAGGAATCCATTTAATGCTCTTTTAGGGTATTCTGAATACTTGCAAACAAAATCTAATACGATGTCTTCTGAACAGATTGTTGACTATGCGAGTTCTATCCATAAAGCGAGCCAGCAAGCCTATGACCTTCTCGAAAATTTATTGGAATGGTCACGGGTTCAGATGAACCAGATGGATTTTGTTTCTCAAGATTTTGAGATCAGCCAAATACTTTCGAACACAATTGATGTTTTAGCATCACAAATAACGAATAAAGATATAAAGGTATCCGTTTCTCCAAATGCTTTGTGTGTAGTGGGGGATCGGCACATGACTGAGACAATCTTGAGGAATCTTCTCGGGAACGCGATTAAATTCACGACCCGTGGAGGTGAGATTAAAGTAGACAGCGAGTTGATCAATAAACGGGTGTATATCCACGTGAAAGATAGCGGTGTTGGCATTGATCCTAAAAAGCTGGATGGCCTGTTTACGTTGGAAAACAAACAATCTGCTGTTGGAACCGAAGGTGAAGCGGGCACGGGCTTGGGTCTCTTGATATGCCGAGAATTTTCCGAAAAGCAACAGGGAGAACTTTTGGCTGTAAGTAAAGAAGGTGTCGGGTCGACATTTACGTTGGTTTTACCCCATGGAAAAGGTGGGGTTTAACAGGTTTAAATCCCGGGAATAGAGCAATAAGTAAAACAACCTCCGGCATAAGCCGAAGGTCGGTTACTCGATGGATGATAACAGCGTCAATTCTGCTTCAAGCTACCTTTGATATAGTCTCATTTGATATAGTCTCAGTGACTTTGGCTGAGGCTTGTTTCACAATTTCTTGCAAACGCTCTCTACGGGATGCGTCCAAATCAATAAACTGGATTTTGATTTCGTTAGAAGTGGTTCTAATGACTTGGGAATTAATCACCCCGACATTTGGCAGTTCGACTTCGATTTTAGCTCCAGCTGTTAATCCGAGATCTGTACCCGTCAAAACGACGCCACCAGTGAGAGACAAGCTTTTGATCTGGTAAGTTTCTTCAGTGTTGCCGTAACGGACGACAATGTCTGAGTTGCCCGTATGATTGCTATTACTCTCCTTATTCCCATCTGCAGATTCTCTGAGATGAATGAGATAACTGTTTATCTCTTCTTTAAGGGACTGAGTACTTTCTTTGAGAATTTTTGCGGTATAGAAAGAATCTTCGGTGGAGGTTCCTGCCGTTTTAGCAGACTGGCTAATGGTGCCAATGTCATTTGATACTGACGTTGAATCAACCGCTGCGTTTTGTACGTTTTGTGCAATTTCTCGTGTTGCTTCATCTTGCTGTTCTACAGATGAAGCAATTGTTTCGGTGACTTGTTCCACGGATGCAATTGTTTCTGCAATCGTAGAGATCGCTTCAGTTGCTTTTTCAGTTGCAACACGCATAGAACTTACCTGTGTGGTGATTTGTTCTGTGGCTTGGCCCGTTTGGTTGGCAAGTGCTTTGACTTCACTGGCAACAACAGCAAACCCTTTCCCGGCATCACCTGCTCTTGCCGCTTCAATAGTTGCGTTAAGAGCGAGTAGATTAGTTTGTTCAGCGATGTTTTCAATGAGGCCGATTATTTCCCCAATTTGATCAGCGGCAACAGAAAGACCCGATACCTGTTCGGTAGATTTCTTAGCCTCTTCCACAGCATGGGTCGCAACCGTTGACGAATGTGATACTTGACTTGAAATTTCTTTAATGGATGCGGCGAGTTCTTCAGTTGCCGATGCAATAGTTTGCATTTTGCCGGCCATATTATCTGAAGTGCTTTGTGCGGAATTACTCAAATCTGAGGTTTGATGTGCGCCTTCATTGAGGCCGTTTAAAGCCTGGTGAAGATCGTTGGTAGAGCTTTCAACCGTTAAAACAATCGCCATAACCTTTTCTTCGAGAAGGTCAGCCATTTCAAGTGATTGTCTACGTTGCCGATCAGCAGCAAGCTTTTCTTCGACAGCTTTGTCCTCAACCAATTTTGCATTTTCGGCTATATTATCTTTGAAAATTTGAGCCGCTTGCGCCATGTCACCAACTTCATCTTTACGATCAAGGCCAACAATTTCGGTATCAAGTTTGCCTTCAGATAACTTTTTTAAGGCAATTGTAATGCTGCCGATTGGACGGGTAATGCTTTTCGACATCAATAAGCTGACGATGATTATGCCAGCGACCAAACCAAGGGTGACCAAAATCATTTGAAAGCGCATGTCATGGAGAGGTTCTATAAATTCTTCTTGGGAAATCTCTGCAATCATTGCCCATCTTGCTCCATTGAACTCGAAGGGTTTATATGCCGCGAGAGAGGCATGTCCGGCATAACTTTTTGCTTCGAGTACCCCAGTTTGACTATTAAGGGCCCGATTCACGGGATCAGACTTAACACTTTGGCTAAGAATGGTTGTTTCATTGGAAAAGCGTGAATTACTGCGCATCAAGCCATCGGATCCTACAAGATAAGTTTCTCCGAACTCTCCCATACCTTCATAAACTTGAAGAATGGAATTTAAACGGTCAATTGGCATTTGGAATACCAGGACACCAGTGGGTTTTCCTTGCTCGTCAGTAATGAGAGTAGAAATGAAACTCGCAGGAAGGTCATTACTCGGTGCATAAGGCTTGAAGTCAAAGAAATGAAGATTTCCAGTTTGCAGATCTGAGGTCGCTGCTCTGTAGGCATTTCCTAGATCAGTGGCTTTATACTTTCCTGTATCAAGGTTTGTTGCATAATCCAGTTCCTTGAAAACCGTATATACAAGATCGCCTTTAAGATTAAACAGGAATATGTCGTAGTAACCCCGTTCGTTCAAAAACTGTCTGAACCAGGGGTGGTAGGTAGCATGCGCTTGACTGTAAGCCGAACCGTCAGAGGCAACATCTAATTTCTCTTTTTCACCTAAAGGGTTTGGATTGTCGGTGATATAGAGCTGATGTAGCTGAGAAAGTTGGTTGCTTCCTAGTTCTTCCCAACCTTTTTCGTATGCTTTTAAGGCCGTTAAAGTGTTTGGATTGGTTGCCACTGTCTTTAGGTCTTGTTCGATCGATCTTAAATAAGATGCGAGAGTTGCAGATCTGCTTTCTAATGTTGCCCCCAATTCTAGCTCAAGCTCTTGTCTGACGAGTGAACTTGTTTGCGAGTAATTAAGGGTACCGAGGCTGATTGCAACCATTGTTGCCATTAACACAACAAAAATTGGCAACCTATACGCGATTTTAAAATGGCTCAGCTTAAACATTACCATCTCCATTTAGTGACATTGGGAATTGCGAGCACCAAAATAAGCTACGAAATATACAACCCTAACGTTATTGAAAGATTAATGATGCAGGTTATAGTTGGAGTGCGCTATGAAGTTAATTTCAAAATTTCTACATAACAAATTGAAATTATTACTAATAATAGTTGACTATAATACTCAAATATTATTTTCTAAATGTTTGTTTAAGTACTCTTGGATGGTTATGAAAATGCAGGGAAATATGAAAAATTAATATTAAATACGCCTTAAAGGTGTATTTTCTTGGAGATGAGTGTGGTGACTGTGGAGTGGAGTCGAACAAATTAGAATGAAAGCCTTTTAACCAGAGAGTATCGATGTAATAACCACTTTCAGAATCTCTTTTTCGCTTTCAAATCGGATAGATTGATGTCCAATAAGCTTGTCATACTCGATACCATGCCTTCTCCTACTGATTTTTACGGGACCTACTGGAACCGACGACCCTTTGTCGTTCGTGGCGCGATTTCTGACGTTGAGATGAGTAGCCTGATAACAGCGGATGAACTTGCTGGCTTATCCATGGAAGAGACGCCTCGGTCACGGATGGTTAAAACGGCCGGTGATTTACAGGACTGGAAGTGCCGTTTTGGCCCCTTCACTGAAGAAGATTACGAAACGGCTGGTGATCGGGATTGGAGTTTGCTTATTCAAAACGTTGAGCAATTTCATCCAGATACTGCGACATTACTTCGACACTTTAATTTTGCACCACGATGGCTCATGGATGACATCATGGTTAGCTTCTCAGCCAAAGGTGGTTCTGTTGGCCCCCATATTGACAGCTACCATGTTTTCTTGACTCAGGGAGAGGGCAAACGTCGTTGGAAAGTGGGCCGAGAGGTGATAGAGGAAGAGGTATATATTAAAGGCATAGATCTCAAGGTTTTGGATCAAGCCTTTGATGGAGATGAGGTCGAGCTGACTTGTGGTGATGTCCTCTATGTCCCACCAAAATTTGCCCATGAAGGTGTTACTCTAGAAAGTGCTCTCACTTTTTCGGTCGGTTTTCTGGGACCTAAAGCTTCTGACTTGTTTAGTGCCTATTCCCTGTATCTCTCCGAATTTGAAGATTTGGATCAACGATATGTTGGGGAAAATCTTGATACCAGTAGTTCAGGCTTTACCTTGAGTGGGGATGCAGTTAGCGACATCCGGACAAGGCTAGAAGATCATCTCAAGTCAGATTATTTTACCCAGTGGCTGGTTGAGTTCTTCACTGAATCGTCTCACGAAGATTTTGGAAGTTATTCCGAGCGTGAAGAAATGCTTTATGACGATGAGTTTGAAGGCGAACTACAAGAAGGTGCCAGCTTGATCAAGCCAGAGTACGTAAAGTTTGCCATTACGACTTCTAACACAGGCGGATTTTGCCTCGGTTTTGATAGCCAGAGCTTTACCCTGGATGAACGACTTTTTCCCCTTGTGCACATGTTCATGAAAGAAGAGGTTGTGAATTCCAAAACCTATCCAGATCTTTTGACGGAACCTGCATACCTTGAGTTCTTGCTCGAGCTTTTCAATCATCAAGCACTGGAGTTTGCGGGATAAGGCTTTAATCTGTGCCTGAAATTGTGGTCGGTTCAGGGTATCTTGAACCGACATAACCGCGTATAAAGCCCGCAGTATTGAATGCGGAGGAAATACTACCGTCTTTATTTACAGTGATCACCCCCCCCGTGCCGCCTGCATTTGTTAAGCCCTGAATGGTTTCTTGTGTCGCTTGGTTTAACTCATCGCCTCGATATTTCATTCTCGCGCTGAGATCATAAGCGATGGCATAGCGAATGAAGTATTCCCCATGACCACTTGCAGATATACCAACTTCATCATTTGCGTATGTACCTGCCCCAATTATGGGACTGTCACCAACACGACCCGGTATCTTTGATCCAAATCCACCTGTTGAAGTGCCGGCTGCTATATGACCGCACAGGTCCAGAGCAACGGCACCGATTGTGCCGTGCGGTGGCGTCTTTTCTGAAAGTTCTTCAGTAGAGGCATAGGAGGGGAAAAGTGCTGGAAAATCAGCTTTGGCTAATTTGTTTTTGAGAAACTCATCAGCAGAAGCGCCGACAAAGAAGACGTTTTCAGTTTCTTCCATTATATAGCGCGCAGCTTGGATGGGATTCTTGATATATTGGACAGAGGCAACAGCACCTGCTTTGAGATTATGCCCTGTCATTATAGAGGCGTCCATCTCACGGTATCCGGCTTGGTTCGGTATTGATCCACTGCCAGCGTTGAATTCGCCTGAATTTTCCATAGAAGTCAGGATAAAGGAAACGACGTCGAGGGCTGAAACACCCTGTTCTAAAGCAGTATTGCCACTGATCAATAAATCCCGAATATAAGCCTTTCGGATTTCATCGCGTTCAGGTCGGTTACGGTAGGTGACCCCGCCGTGGACATGTAGAGCATAGTTTTCACCGGCCTCACAGGCGAGTGTTCGTAGATAATTTTTAGGTTCTTTGGCTTGAGTTTGATAGTTTGCGAATAGCAGAGACCAAAAAAAGACAGTTATACAAAATGATCTTAACATTTGGTGCTCCGTTGTATTCAATAGTTTAACTATCTTCTGGTGCCCACTTAAAAGCTTGGACTCGGCCAACGTTTTTCAATTTTAATCCGCGTTGCCCGTCTTCGTCAGAGAGGTCTTCGCAAGCTTTCTGATACTCAGGTGGTAAAAGATTTTCAAAGCGATTGGTCATGAAAACGGTTCCGGGATCGGCACGCGCTTCTAACCTAGCAGCGAGATTGACAATTTCACTTAGCAAGCTGAACCCAGGGTAAGCTGTTGGTAAAGAGAGCAGGGTAACTGGACCGTAGGAAAGGCCAATCCTCGCCCCCTGTGTTTCAATAACGCGGTCGATACTGTCTTGCCAGACTTGCGCAGTCTCTTTTGCCAGCAGGTGAATGTTTGCCGCAACTTGAAGGACTTTTGCAGCATCCACTTTGGCATGAACACCCCAGACGGCAAGCAGGCCATCGCCTTGTACCCGATCAACTAATGCTCCGCTTTCGATCAAGATATCCCGGGCACCATCACAAAAGGAGCTGAGCATTTTATGAGCGAGTGATATGTCACTGGTTTCGCGAACAAATGCGCTATAGGAGCAAAAGTCCATGGCCATAACGCAACAGTCTTCAATCGGTTCGTCCAGCTTCTCGTCGAAGTTTTCCCAACCAGCTAATGAGCCAAAATGGAACTCATACAGTTCCTTGTCGACGGCCATACTCTTTTCCTAACGTACTCTATTTTCTTTGACGTTCTTTGCGTCTTAGTTATGCGCGCCATAATAGAGTTGAAAAATTCTGAGTAAACAAAGGAACGCAGTCTATCACAAAAAACTGATCCGTTGTCCTATCCCAACCAGGTCGGGGCTGATGAACGAAGGGAGGCGGCGGGATAACTCCAAGCCGAAGGAATTCCTTTCATGGCCAGAGGAAATTTTACACGTAGCGCCGGGCCCCAGGAGGTTTTCTCAATCTCGGTTGAAAGATCTTTGGGTGTCTCTAGCGACAATCCTTCGCTGAGTGTCAAGCGTTTGGTTTGAATAAGAAGGTGGGCTACACGTGCCAGTGACAGCCGAGCAGATAATATTTTACCCGTGAGTTTTTTTTCATTCAAAGCATGAAGCACGGCGCTGGCTAATAGGTAGCCAGCGGCATGATCCAGAGCTTGAACAGGAAGGGGAACTGGTTTGTTCGCCCCAGATTTGCGCATACCATATTCTGCAATGCCTGAGCTCATTTGCACCAAGCTATCAAATCCCCGTCGATTGGACCAGGGACCAGACCAGCCATAGGCGTTTAAGGATACATCAATGATGCCGGGGTTTATTTTGTGTAGGGCTTCCCTGTCATATCCCAGATTACTCAAAGCTTCGGGGCGATATCCATGGAGGAGAACATCTGCCTCGGCGAGCAAGCTTTCAAATATAATACGATCATCAGCTTCTTTTAGGTTGAGCCCAGCGCAACGCTTGCCAAGGGTGACTTCTGGTATGATACCCGCTTCTTCCCATATGGGTGGATCGATACGAAGGACATCGGCGCCGTAGGCCGCAAGAAATCGCCCGGCGACAGGACCGGCTAAAACGCGGGTTAGATCGAGTACCTTTACACCAGATAGAGGACGTTCCTGATTAATACAAAGTGCTTTTTTCTCCGTCTCACCTTGATTCTCCCAAATAATCAGGGGTTCTTGTGAAACTGCAAGTCCCTGTGGATGTCGTGCCCATGTGTTGATATCTCGCATAACTGCGGCACATCCGTTGGCTTCGACGATGGCAGCTTCTAGATCATTTGCTTCCCACTTGGCGACAACGGGCTCCAGTGCGGCACGATCGTTATGCTGCCCTAGGACGGAAAGGGCAGCGGAGCGGTGCAGAGGAGCATTAGTATGAAGTCGGATCCAGCCATCCTTTGTTCTATAATCTCCGGCAACCGGGTCCCAAGCAGGCGGCAGTTCCCAACCTCTAGGGCGCAAGGTCATACCAAACCAAAACGAAGCCAAGCGTTGATCAACTATAATCAAGTCATCTGTTTTAATTGTTGGGCTAAAAGAAGGCTCTGCAAATTTTGAAAGCATCAACCCTGCCGAGGCTATGGATGCTACGGCTAAGTCGGTGACCTCAAACCACGAAGGTAAGTTCCCTATACCCGAGACTGAAATGCCTTGTTGTTCTATTGGTGTCTCAATGGCGGGGAAGGCAGACAATATTTCCTTCAATGGGACGAACATGGCAGATCAGCCTCTGTAATTTAATAATATATTCCGGGAGCTAATTGAGTGCGGTCGCACCCTTAGCAGCTTTCTTCTCGATAATACCTGATGCGAGGCCGAGTAACAGGCCAAAAATTGCAGCAACGCTTAGCATGGGAATTAACATATCCGACAATCCTTGAACAAAAACAAACTCGATTATCCAAGGAGTGTTTAGAAACAAGCTTACAACAAAGCCTTTCACCGTGGTGGGTAAGGGGATTGTTACCAAGTGTATTACCCAACCTACGGCGGTCCAAAATACGAGCGCAGATAATATTACTGGGGTGGTGAGAGGCATGCCTGAAGCGGCAAATAGGCCACAATCGATAATCCCGATAGCGAGGCCAAGAATAAGGCCGATCAAATGTTTTTTCATGATTTTCTCTTTTAAATTTTGGTGAACAAATCACCTGTTTGTTTCAACACTTTGTTCTTAAACAAAATTGATGATATTTTCAGAACGATGAGTGGTTTATAATTTGAGTACACATAATTCGCAAGATTAATTTCAGAACGATGCGTGAAAAAAATTGTCAGCTTAAGAACTAAGCCGTATAAACGGGGGATGGGACGAAAAAAAGCATACGATAGAAATGATGTGCTGGAACGGGCGATGGAGCTGTTCTGGCGTGTTGGTTATGAAGGTGCACACTTAAGTACTTTGGTAGAGGTTACAGGGCTAAATCGGTTTAGCCTCTACAAAGAGTTCGGCGGTAAGGAAGGACTCTTTGAAGAGGCCTTGCTGTGTTACTTGAACGGTGCGCGTGACAGCTATCTAGAACTCTTGGGCAAACAGCCAATGGGTTTGGAAAATATAAAATCCTACTTTAGTGCCTTATCTTATAGCCCGGATTATCATGGGTGTTTCATCATAAATACACTGTCCGAAAAACACGTTGTGACCGATACGGCCTTCACTTTGGTGAAAAAGTTTACAGAAGAAGCAAAAGTTCTTTTTAAAGCCAACCTTGATGCTGCTGTTGAGATGGGGGAATTGAAGGAAAAGAGTAATACGAAAGCGATGGCTGAGTATCTTCTGACCGTTGATCAGGGTTTGTCAATTTATGGTATTGGCGACCCAGATAATCAGGTGAAAGACCAAATCGTAGGTATTGCTTTAGGGCAATTGTTTGCCAAGAAACATTAAGCAAAACAGGCTTATCCCAGTTGGAATTTAAAATCGACGTGTGAACTATGAGATTATAATTCGCACGCCGTTCATTTTTGGTTGTTGTAAACCTAACGCCCGCCGGTAATTGATTTGAACATGCGTTGGGCAATACCATCCTTGTCCACGAAGGCGTGTTTGGCGGCCCCAATCAGATGCAAGCCGAGCAGGGGTAAAAACAAAGTTCCAGCAATGTCATGTATTTTTTCGACAACTTGATGAAGGCCAAGGTACCCGTCTATCGGGGAGGGGATGTCGATCATCCCTAGAAAATCAACAGGCGCGCCCAATGACCAGGGAAGAAAATACCCGGTGATCACCACCAATACCAACGACACGAGAAAACCCAAAATAACGATTTGAGAGGCAATGTTATAGATTAGGGCCTGGTCGGGCTTGTTCGTTGTGCCCTGAGTGACGCGGTGCCAAACCCGCCACAGGAGGAATAACCCTGCTGCTGCGCCGATACTGTCGTGGATGAAACGGCCCACGCTACCAGAGGCCGCTTCATGGGTTACAAATAGACTGATGACAATGATTGCAGTCATCCAGTGAATCACAATTGATAGCCTGGAATAACCATCTTTACTAAAGGCATCGGTCATATTTGAAAGGTTCCTGCTCTATCTCTTCGTTATCTTTCATGATCACTTGTCATGATTTAATTAGATTGAGCCTATATAACGTTACAGCCGATGTGAACCTGTCGCCTGATCAGTTTTTTAATATAAATACTAGTCTATCTAGCCGGAAACTCTTACGGCATTCGTCTTCGAGGAGCTTCATGGCTGCTTGATAGGCTTTGCCACGGGCTAAAACCACAGAAAAAAGCTTAGCCTTGCCTGCATCAACATTTGCTTGAGACTGAAATGCCTAGTTGTTCTTTTGGGATATCAATGGCCGGGTCGACAGATAGAATTTCAGAGAGAAAACGTTGCACGATAAATTGATCCTTACGTTTTTCTAAAACTCTTTTGACCTGCGCCTACGCTTAATAGTGAGTATTGAACATTCGGCAGGAAGGGAGCTATTTAATACGAGATTCAACTCCAAAAATTCGTCCTTAGAGGAAAATAATACCAAACAGAAGGATAGAGTGAGAGTACGGTTCATTTCCTATGGAATATTATTATGAAATTACTCTATCAAACTCATTCACCCTTCGCCAGAAAGTCTCTGGTATTTGCTCATGAGGTAAACCTCGCTGACAAAATAGAAGTCGTTCATCATGAGACGAGCCCAACTCAACGTAATGAAGAAGTCATAGGTTTGAATCCACTTGGTAAAGTTCCTGTGCTGATTACAGATAACAACGTAACCGTCTTCGATTCCGGAGTTATCTGTGCCTATCTTGACCAAAAGCATGATGGTGAAAAGTTATTCCCCACTGATCCTGATGATCTTATTGCGGCCCTAAGACTTCAAGCCCTAGCGGATGGTTTATCTGAAACTGGAATCTTGGCTAGATGGGAAGCAGTTCGGAGACCCGAAGCTTTGCGCTATCAACCTTTATTGGAAGGAATGCTTGGGAAATTAAGCGCAGGGTATGATTATATCGAAGATCATATAGTTCTGGATGAAAGAATTACCATCGGTCAGATTGCTCTTGCGACATCGCTTAGTTGGCTTGAGTTTCGAGGGTTTGCAACATTTAGAGAGAATCATTCAAAATTGACGGAGTGGTACTATACATTCTCTCTTCGGCGTTCAATGATCGCGACAACTCTGATTGGTGATACGCATGATTGACAGGAAGTTTTAAGTTTATAATTACGGCGTATTTCATGTATGGGAAGGCCCAATCTGTACGGCCTTCCCTGAAAAATTAGGATCGAATCAATTGAATACGTCTAACCGTAAATCTTACGGCATTCGTCTTCGAGCAGCTTCATGGCCGCTTGATAAGGTCCCGGTCCGTAGCTGATACGCGATACGCCCAGTTTGGAAAGTTCATCGTTTGTCGGGCAACCCGGCATAACCATTATATTGATCGGAAGGGAGCATGACTTACAAAGTTCCTCGATTAAATCAGCATCAATTAGACCAGGAACAAAAAGACCATCAGCACCAGCTGTTTGGTAGGCTTTGCTCCGGGTTAGAACTTCAGAAAAGAGTTCTGCTTTATCGGAATTAGCATCTGCCTGAAGAAAAACATCTGTTCGCGAGTTGATAAAGGCGGGGATATCTAATGCATCTGCAGCGGTCCGTGCAGCCTTGATCCTGCTAGACTGTTCTTTAATGCTAAAAAGACCGGATCCAGCTATATCCTGATCTTCGAGGTTAACCCCGACGGCACCGTTGTTGAGCGCGAGAGTTACGGTTTGTCCTACGTCCTGGGGTGATTTTCCGTAACCCGCTTCAATATCCATGGACACTGGAAGCTCGACGCTATCGCTAATACGTTTGATGTTGGCAAGTGCGAGTTCAAGCGGTAGTTGCTCACCGTCTGGGTATCCGAAAGCGGAGGCTACTGACCAGCTTCCCGTGGCAATGGCCTTGGCTCCTGAGCTCGCAGCCACTTTTGCGCTACCGGCATCCCAAATGTTTTGTAAAATAAGTGGGGCACCCTTCTTGTGAAGCGTGTGGAGTGTCTGTGCTTTATTGTGAGACTTGGTCATCAAATTTATCCTGTCCATAGGGGGCTGAGGTGTCTTGGCTTAGACCTTCTTAACCGTTTGAATTACAGATGGCTGGTCGGAATCGGACGTGGTCATTTATTCAGCATTACAAAGCCGGGCAATTTTTGTAAATTGAAACTATGTTGAATTTTGATGAATGTAATGAAGCCCGCCTGATACGAGACCCGGCTTATGACGGCGTGTTTTTTGTCGGTGTGTTCACAACCCACATCTATTGCCGCCCAGTTTGTCCGGCGCGAATACCTATGACCAAAAACGTGAAATTTTTCGAAACCGCCCCCGCCGCAGAGGCTGCTGGTTTACGCCCTTGTTTGCGTTGTCGCCCGGAAACCGCTCCTTTCAGTCCTGCTTGGGAAGGGTCAAAATCAACCGTGAACAGAGCTCTAAAGCTGATCAACGATGGTGCATTGGATGAAGGGTCCGTCGTGGAACTGGCCGACCGCCTCGGGATAGGATCCAGGCACCTCACCCGTCTGTTCAGCAAGCACTTCGGTGCGAGCCCTTTGCAAGCCGCCCAAACCTATCGTATCCAACGCGCCAAACGATTGCTAAATGATACTGATTTGTCGATGACAGAAATCGCCTTCGCCGCAGGATTTGGCAGCTTGAGACGATTTAATGCAGTGTTCTCAGAGCTCTATGGGAGGCCGCCTTCAGCGATTAGGAGGTGAATTTTGTTAAATATTTAGTTAGCCTCTTTCAACCTAGCCAGTTACTGAATTTTACCAGCAAGCGCTCTTTCGTTATGGAAGGGAAGGCATTTTACATTGCAGAACTACTTGAAAGTAATATAGAATCTCGTGAAAGCAGAAGTGTGCGTGACGCAAGGGGTGGCAACAATGGCATATAGTTTCGAATTCCTATCATGAGCAATTCCAAGTTTATTGATCTCTTCGCAGGGTGCGGAGGCCTTTCGCTTGGCCTCATCAAGGCAGGATGGAAGGGCGTCTTTGCGATTGAAAAAACATCCGATGCGTTCTTGACCCTTAGCCATAATCTTGTTGAGGGCAAGGTCTCTGGGTTTGATTGGCCAGAGTGGCTCCCCAAAGAAGCAACAACGACGAGTGAACTACTAAAGAATCACGCTGAAGAGTTGAAATCACTCAAAGGTACCGTCGATCTGATAGCCGGCGGCCCACCGTGCCAGGGTTTTTCTTTTGCTGGACGTCGTAATCCCAATGATCCTCGAAACAAGTTAACTTCTGAATATATTGAAATCGTACAGTTGGTACGTCCCAAGTTCCTGTTGCTTGAGAACGTCAAGGGTTTCACTGCAGCATTTAATGATGCGCAAGAGCCCGCCTATGCGGAAATCGTCAAGAAACGCTTGACTGAGTTATCAGGCGGTGGATATCAAGTATACAGCTCCATGGTGAATTCATCACTGTTTGGCGTGCCACAGCCCCGACCGCGTTTCATCATGATAGGTATACGAAAAGATCTTTTGAATGACGATAACGCCTTTGAAGACCCTGTCGCATTAGCCAAGAGGACTGCGATGGATTTTCGTATCAGCAAACGACTGAATGGGCACAACATTACCGTTTCAGAGGCAATTTCAGACCTGGAAATCACAGGAAAAATACTTATCTCATCACCAGACACATCCAGCTTTAAGCAGATCAAGTATGAACAACCGAAGGAACTAACTCCTTACCAAGCATTGATGAGGGAAAACCTTGAACATGGAGAAGCCCCCAATAGCCTGAGATTACCTCGGCATAGGGAACACATCATTGCACGTTTTGAAGAAGTGCTGATTCGATGCCCAAAGGGCAAGTCCTTGTCAAAAGAGGACCGCGAATATTTTGGGACAAAAAAACAGTGCTTCACGCCACTTGCGCCAGACCAACTTTCTCGGACAATTACTACTCTTCCAGATGATGTGCTGCACTATAGCGAGCCACGTATATTGACGGTAAGGGAGAACGCAAGGTTGCAATCATTTCCTGACTGGTTCGAATTTCGAGGGAAGTACACGACGGGTGGTGACAGGCGTAAAGTGGAATGCCCACGCTATACTCAAGTCGGAAATGCCGTCCCGCCGCTTATGGCTGAAGCTCTTGGGCGCGCGATATTGAGCCTTGATCAGAAACAGGTTGATAGCTAGGCAGCGCCCAATTTAAAATTAGTTCTACCAAGAAGAACCTAATAGGCAAGGGGATTATTCCAGATGTTCCGGTCGCAATCTTTGAATTGGTGAAGAACTCGTTTATTGCCTATGCCATAGAGATAATGGTCGGTATTTTTGATGACCAAATCGGCATTACCGATAACGATAAGAGAGTGATAGCTCTATGATAGCCAAACTTTCAGGATTAAACTGCAGCTAGGTCTTCTCTATGGGGGCTGTTTTCTCTTTCACCACCCTTAAAGTTGTCTCTGACCATCAATGCTATTGGGTATATATAGAGCAAGGTTACAATATTTCAGATCAAAAATATTTGGATCATAAATCAAAATTTCAAGAAGGTATGGGAATATTTGAAGACGATAATATACCAGGACCAACACAGTGATTTTACTAAAAACACATTGGTTAATATACATAAGTTAGATAGATGATTTTGCACGAGAATGATCACTTCCAAAGATAGGTAGTGCTAAATCTTTGGTTGTAAAATATTTTTTTGCAACAATAATGAAATCGGATTTTTTATCCTGATTGGAATGGTCTGTGTTTAGTATGAGTAAAATTAGTGAAAATGCAGTCAATTTCTGAATAAGTGAGGATTTACGCGTATGGTTAAGTTAAATTTATCTCCAAACAAGAGTAAAACCTTGCCTCATAAAAGCTCTCCGATTGATCATTTCGTTGTAGATTCAGGCCTTAAAAATATTATTGGACAAGAGTTAATTACGAATGATTTTGTCGCTATATATGAATTAGTTAAAAATTCTTTAGATGCTCATGCCACAAAAGTTGACTTAATAATTCAGAACGATCGCCTCATTGTTGCAGATAATGGTAAAGGGATGCTTGTTAATGATAAAATAGATGAGATTAGATCTAAGTGGTTGAGAGTAGCCTATTCTGCAAAAAAATATGGTGTTGAAGATCAAGCATTAAATGATGATTTTAGAGCCAAAATAGCTACCCGGAAGAGATCATTTGGGGGGAATAAGGGAGTTGGACGGTTTTCTTGTGATCGTCTTGGCGAAAGACTTACTTTATATACGAAAACCTCAGATCAAGCGGAATATAATAAACTAAACATTGAGTGGGGTGATTTCGAGGGAGAAGAGCTCATAAAATTTGAAGAAGTCAATCTTAAGCGCTCTATTGTAAGTTCTATTCCCAGTGAAATTCATAACATTTCTGGTTCCGCAAATACAATTCTCGTAATTTCGAAATTAAGGAATGATTGGTACTATAAAAAGTTGCAAAGTTTAAAAAAGGAACTAGCACAGCTCATAAATCCCTTTGAAGAGAACGCAGATATTCAAATTGAAATTCACGCTTCACAATATACAGAAAAAGATTCTGAATCTGAGGTTGATTTTACAAAAGTAAATGGATTAATTCGTAATAATATTTATGAGGCAATAGGCCTTAGTACTACAAAAATTGAAGTTCAACTTCGTAATGGGATTATCTCTACAAAGTTATTGGATCGTGGGGAGCTTATATACGAAATTAAAGAAGAGTCTAAGCTTGAGACCATAAACAATATTCCAATTGATATTGATTTATCTTTTTTAAATCGTGCAGCCAAAAACCGATTTACTAAATTTATGGGTATAACAGCCTTAGATTTTGGTCATGTATTTTTATTTAAGAATGGCTACAGAGTTATGCCATACGGTGTCCGTGGAAATGACATACTAGGATACGATGATAGAAAAAGTCAGGGACAAAGACGCTATTTGGGTTCCAGAGATCTTCTTGGGCAAATAAACATCAGAAGAGGCACAAATCTTTTGATTGAGCCGAGTAGCCGTGATGGCGGGCTGATAAAAAATACTGCCTATAATGAACTAGAGACACTTTTCAAAGAGAATGCGCTAAAGCGCTTAGAGTCTTATGTAGTTGGAATCACATACAAAGATAATACTGACAAAGATCGCGAAGACATTAAAGGCATATATAAAGAGCGGGCAAGAGTTCGAGTTATTGATTTAATTAGCCGATTGGTTAGTAGCAACAAGGTAGAAGTTGTAGAATACCATAAAGATTTGGTTAATATAATTGACGAGAAATCTAGTAATTTCAACGATACAATCGAAAATTTAAAGCAGATTGCTACGGTTTCAAAGAATAAATATCTTCTTGATCAAATTAAATCAGCAGAATCAAAATTTTCGGCGCTCGAAATCGCGCAAAATGAAGCAATATTGGCTGAGATTGAAGCCAAAAAAATAGCCGGTGCTGAGACAGCAAAAGCAACTGCAGCTCTAGAGGCACAAAAGTTAGCCGAAAATAAGCTAGAGCAAGAAATCAAAAGATCTCTATTTCTAAAGAGCCTTACAGAGGTGGAAGTAGAAGATGTTATTGGGTTAAATCATCAGGTTGTTTACGACGCAACAAATATTAAAAACACTGTAACAGATGCTCTTCAGAGAATTACTTTAGACGACGAGTATTTCAATGGCTCTGTCGCCCTCCAAATACTTCAAAGCATTAGCCTTAGTAATCAGAAGGTATTGTTAGCATCCCAGTTTGCTACACGCGCAAACTTTAGTCATCAATCAGATGGCATCACTGAAGACATGATCGCGTATATAAAGGACTACATTCTTGTATCAGTGAAGCCGAATGTTTCAAATATTAATGTGAATATTGGAGTTGAAGGAAATATTGAATTTTTACGTAAGTTCAAACCTCTAGAACTTTCTATTGTTATAGACAACTTTGTCTCAAATTCTCGAAAGCCACAACATTCTGCTTCTGAAATCAACTTTCACATATCTATATGTGACGGGCTATTGAATATCCTTGTTAGCGATAATGGGAAAGGGTTGGATCCAGATGTTGATATTTCAAGAATATTTGACCTTGGCTACAGTGGAACCAAGGGCTCCGGAATTGGACTTTATCATATAGAGTCCGTGCTCAAACAGCTAAACGGCTCGATACAGTTAGTTGAAACTCCTGACAACCGGGCAAATTTTTTAGTGGAAATTGGTAAATGAAAACAAAGTTTAATATTGCGTGGGTAGACGATAATTTTAGTGATGTTCAAATGGAATCTGCCCGCGATTTATTAACTCGGCAACTTAAAAGAAAAAATGGATTTTCAATAAGCACGAATGATGTTTTTGCTGAAGCTGTTTTGGGTGATCTTGACACTATCATAGCTGGTTTAGCTAAAGAGATTGATCGGTCTAATAGTGTTGATCTGGTTATGGTGGATTACGAGCTCGGGGATGGGACAGGAGAAAATTTAAAAGGGGAAGTCATTGCTAAAAAATTCCGGGATCAATTGCCTTTTGTTGATATAATTTTCTATAGTGGGAAGAAAGCAGTAGGTGAATTAAGGACCATTCTAGCCCAAGAGAATGTAGATTGTGTGAACTGTGTCGGGCGCGGAGCATTATCGGAAGACTCTTTTTCGATTATTCAAAATATCATAGATCGATCCTATAAAATTAGCACTCTGAGAGGTTTAATCCTTAATTCAGTTTGTGAAATGGATAATATGATAATTGAAATTATTTGCAAATACAGCGCCGTTAATAATCAACAAAGAAAAGATATAACTCAAAAGGCTGTTATACTTATTGAACGTTCCAATAAAAAGAAACAACAATTGCTTTCAAATGAACCCGTTGAAGATTTGTTGCGTCACAAAAATATGATGAGTGGTAAGTTATTTAGTATTTTAGATGATATAAAAGGTCCACTTAAGTTATCTTCAGGGCAAAAAGCTAAATTAAGTAGTTATAGGGAAGATATTCTCGTATTACGAACCTCCGCCGCTCATGCAAAAGAAGGTGTTTGTAATGTCAGCGGACAGTCAATGTTAGAATTTAAAGGCAAGAAATATAAGCGATGTGATATTGACGATATTTGTAAGATAATTGTTGAGCATGAGAGTAACATTGCGTCAATTATGGCGGTGATTTGAAACGCTTTGGCAGAATTTTGATTTTGGGACATGGGCGAGTTGTTTGACTCCGAACTGCACTGACGGAAATTGTTATCGACTCACCGCATAATGTCTCGGATCTGGTTTCGATTTGGTTATCTTGTCTCACCATCTTTCAAGAGACATCTGATGGCTGGAATAATGATACTGAAACAGCGTAGCGAGCGAATGTCGGGTGTTCGGGCGTCAAATACCACGCCATTATTTTCATAAATGGCTGTTTTTGACTGGGAAACTAACTAAGATTTAGGCATACGCGAAACGCCATGGAAGTCGAATAAAAGCAATCCAACACAAGGTGTCATATGGACATAGAAGCAAACTTCTTTCACGCCCAGCTTGACAAAAAATTACGGAAGTTGAGTCGCGCTATTGAAAAAGGGCGTTCTCGAAAAACCTGCCATCGGTATTGGAGCGAATTTGTACGGTGCCGAGACAAAGGCCAATGCGTAGTGTGTGAATCTAGTTATAGAATACAAGGACACCACATTTTCAGGAAATCCCTGGTCTCTCGTGCACGGTTCGATACTGGTAACGGGGCAACACTATGTTTTCAATGCCATAAAAAAGCGCATGAGGGGTTTAACGGTCGGCCCAACCTTGACCTTCCAATGGATCAAGAAGGTGGTGAGAAGATAGATTATTCTATCGTTGTCATGGCAGCCTTATTGCGAACTGCCAAAAATAACGGTCTTCTGGGAGATAAGTATTATTATTTAAGCGATAACACGCTCGGCGTTTTGAAAAAAATGCAGTCCTTTGCTTTGCACCAACCTTTACCAGGATGCCGCCTTGAACAAGCCTGGCTTGTCTGGAGTGATACGGCTGATAGCGTACGTTCAGCTCTCCTTATGGCTAATGGTATCGTAGAGCTTTCGGTTGAAGAAAAATATTCGATGTATGAGCAGAGATTACAGGAGGCACTTTTCATGGATCCACTCCAAGCCCCGCCCCCGAACTTATATGCCTTTTTTTGAGCTATGACTTGAATGCAGTGTTCGGCAAATAGTATTACTCAATGAAATGACTATGGGGTGTTTAAAAAAATTGGTGCACCCGTCGCGATTCGAACGCGAGACCTCTGCCTTCGGAGGATAAGCGACTGTATTTTTCATCACACTACATACTTGTTCAATACAGATTAATATTATTTAATATCATAATCTTAAGGTAAAACGATATTTTGATGGGGTTGCATATTTCATCACCGATATCCATACTTGTGCTTACCTATTGCTTACCTATTTGCAGAAGCGAGAACCGATGTGGCCTTGAAGATAAAGATACTGGAAAGAGCTGTTAGCGACTTAGAACCAGCCAATGATAAGGAATATCTCGCTTGGGATACGGACCTTAAAGGCTTTGGTATTCGCGTCAAGCCAAACGGAACCAAGACGTTTCTAATCCAGTATCGAAACATGCGTCGTCTTACTAAACGGGTTTCTCTGGGTCAGTTTGGTACGGTGACTGCTGCAGAGGCGCGTAAAGAGGCCAAGAAAAAGCTGGCGGAGGTCGCCCTTGGCAGTGACCCCAAAACAGAACGAGATGAAATAAAGGCTGGCATGAGCATTAGCGATCTTTGTGAGGCCTATATGGCAGCGGCTGAATCAGGCCAAGTTATGACGCGAGGCAAGCCCAAAAAAGCCAGTACAGTGGCTATAGATCATGGGCGAGTTCAACGCCACATTATCCCTCTTCTTGGCAAGGTGGCTTTACAGGACTTGAGCCGCAGCGATGTTCAGAAATTTATGCAAGGCGTGATCTCTGGTAAGACAGCTGCAGACATTAAGACAGGCACTAGAGGGCGTGCTCGCGTCACTGGAGGTCCAGGGACCGCTGCTAAGTGCGTGAGCCTCCTATCTTCTATGATGACGTATGCCATCAACCATGAATGGATTGAGAACAATCCCTGCCAAGGTATTCAAAAGCCAAGGGACAACAGGCGAGACCGGTACCTTAAAGCTGAAGAGTATAAGGCGTTAGGGGCCCAATTGAACCAGGTTGAAGAGCTAGAGCTTAACTTTGTAGCTCTCAAGGCTATTAGAGCTTTGATCCTATCCGGTTGTCGCAAAGGAGAGATCTTGAACCTTCGCTGGTCTGAAGTTGATTTTGAGAGTCAATGTCTTCGCTTTGATGATACAAAGACGGGCAGGCAGATCAGACCCGTGGCATCCGTCTTTTTAAACATACTCTTAGACCTACCCTGGAGAAACGACAGTGAATGGGTCTTTCCCTCCCTCACCAACAAAGGCCCGCTGTCTGATGTCAGGAAAGTACTGTTAAAGGTCTGTAAGGCGGCCGAACTTGAAGGTGTCAGTGCACATGTCTTTAGGCATTCTTTTGCCACTGTTGCACATGAACTCGGATTTTCAGAGCTAACCATTGGAGGGCTGATTGGCCATGCGTCACATTCTATAACATCGCGTTATGCCCACCATGTCGACAGTGCATTGTTACAAGCAGCCAATAGAGTAGGGACGGAGATATCCAAACGGCTGACAAGTATTGAGACATCGAAAGTCGTTCCTATCCGGGTCAAGGGACAGTAAGTTACAAGGCGATTAATGCACTGGACCGCTGATTTGCGCATTATAATATCTTAATGCTGAATGTCTCTATCGTGAATCTGATGCTGCTCGTAAGTTTTTACTGGTAATCAAAATCACATAAGAGGCTTCCGATGACACTCCCAACTAAAACTTACTTGAATGAACACGAGGTTAGTGACCTTCTTCAGGTTCCTGTGCCGACTTTACGGCGTTGGCGTTTTACGAATCAGGGACCGAACTATCATAAGTTTGGTCGTAGCGTGCGGTATTCACAGGCAGACTTAGAGCACTACACTTTAGAGGCAAGTCGGCGTTAAGCCACTCTCTTTCATCTGCGAGAGAAGAAGCTACGTTTCGACGGGACTTTTTCTTTATCCGATATACGAGGAAATTTCGTAAGCATCCGATCTACCCCACCTATTTCTGAAAATTATAAAGTGCCAAAGTGTCCAATAACATTCCTAGTGGACACTTTGGCATGAAACAGAAATCCCTGACACGTCGTGTATTTAGTGTTTATTTCAAAAAGCAGGTTGGTGCCGAGGCACTTCAGTCAAAAGCTTCCTGGTCACGGGTTGCTCGTTTGTATGATTTAAATACGAACCTTCTACATCGGCGGCGGTGGTGGTGGTTTTGGTGGTGGCGGTGACCACAACCCCAAGTCCGGCTATTCTGGCCCGAAAGGCGCAGGTAAGCTTAACGACGCAGCCAAGAACGCGGCTGCAGACAAAGCCCGAGCTAGGGGCGATTTTGATCGTGCCGACCAGCTCGACAACGCCCAAGCCCAGATCGATGACTACAACAATGCACGCGCTTATAACCAGGCTGTTCAATCCCAAACCCTTGGCATGGCTCAGGACAATTACGCAGCTAACGTAGCTATACGTGATAGCGTTCTTGGCCAGACCCAGAACCTCAGCGATGCTCTTGGCCAAGCTTATAATATCATGGGCCCACAGCAAGCGATCGATCCGGCACAGATCCATGCTGACTATAGCCAGATCAAAACTAATTCCATGGAAGGCTTCAACCAATCCTTGGACCGTATTAATTCTCAAGGATCAGCGGACCTAATGTCCCGTGGTCTCAGTGACAGCACGAACGAAACCATAGTGTTGGGAGGTGTTGCGCCTCACTCCTGAAACAGCCCTCGACATCCTGTTAGAAAGTTTCGAGTGTATTCAAGTAATTCTATAGACACATCATGTACTTTACTGAGATCTTGACCGACAACCGCACCTCCGTCTTGGAGTTCGATAAATTCCCCCTCACTATCTAAAAACGGCGGGCATAACTCCTGGTTAGTAAAAAGGAAGGCGCTATCGATTGTGTAGTAAGGCTCGCCCGTCATCTTTTCATTAATTAAAGCCGAACTCTTACAATTTTCCACAAAATGAACCGTTGCCTCATTTTCAACAGGTATAATCAGCTCCTCCCGAAGAGTTTCCTGAGCACTTATAAGGATCTCATCCGCTGTTGGTAAATTTACCGACATAAGGCAGTTTTTGATGTACCCTTCATCATTTCCTTCTTCATACTTTCCTCCAGAGAAAACCATACAAGCAAACGCGTAACCGGGGTCTAGTTTTAATTTAAATGCTTCATTAGCCGCACCAAAGGGAGCGAAACCTTCCGGTACATTTAGTTGGTCAAAATGTGTTTTTTGTAAGTTAAGAGCCAAATAAGCGAGGTGAGAAGCTAAGCGGTAGGCGACAAAGATATCTTTGCAATCTGATTGTGCCGAGAGAAGATGCACTGCGACATTATAATCGATTAACTTATGATTATAAGCGAGCCCTGATACTTCATCAGCCAATAAGCGTCTTTCTACACCTTGCTCGTCTTTATCAGGGTTAGTCGCAATCGAGGATACACCAGTTTTGTACTCAGCAGCAACAGCGCGTACTTCTAGGAGAGTACCAATTGACATCGGCTGACGTGCAAAGTTTTTCCGCGTTGGATTGTCGCCAAACTTACAGAAAAAAAGTGGCCGCTCCGTATTAAGGTTACCATAGGGATCAAATTCGAACCCTGCAGAATAGTCAATTGTCCAAGGTGTTTTAGTGTCGTGAACAAATGATGGTTCAAAAACGTATTTATAATAGGCTGGCGCTAGTACGTGCCGATCATAATCATGAAGTTCAACAAGTTCACGAAAACCATCTTCCTTCTCTCTGCTAACCGCGACATAAGCATTACAAATCTTACGAATGTAACCGCGCCCCCATATTGTACCGAAAAAATCAAGCCAATGAGTCATTTCATGTGACAAGGTTGATAGATCTTGCCTTGCTGGCATATGGTTCCCGTCCTTAATACAAGTGTTAACTTTTTTCGTATCAAAAACATTTACCTCAACTATGCTTGTGTGCGGAGAGAAGCGACCGAGAACACTATCGTCAGGAAAAGAGCTTTTTAGATGTTTTAACTCCTCCCTTTGCTTTGCTGACAACTTCATACTTTTCGACTTCGTGAACATCTTAGTCACTCCTTTACTAACCCACTTGAAACATAGAGTTGATTATCCCTTCAGCAGCTCGAACACCACGCGGGCGAATTGTTTGGCTTTGGCGGGGTCGGAGAGGAGTTGCATCATTTGGTTGCTTTGGGCTTCGTTGCTGTCGAGGATGGCGTCGTCGATGGCTTTGGAGAAGTCGCCGAGCATGGCTTGTTCGGGGGAATTATTGGCGATTTGCTTCATCACCTGCTCGTTTTCGCGCATCTTATCGCGGATGGTGTGAGCGTAGTTCACAACGTCCCCGTCGGTAAGCTCATCCATGATGAAAAGCTCGTTTAAGGCCCTGATAATCCGTGACAGGTACTCGGCCTTTTTGTCCTTAGGCTTTGCTGTCCCAAGCCCGTCCCCAGGCTCCAGCTCGCCGTCTTCAGCGTCATCAACCAACTTAAGGCTCTGCTGCTTGATTTTAGAGAGCCTGTAATGGGTTAAGGTCACGTTGGTCAGATCGATCTCATCTTCGTCTAAGAGGATCTCACGAAGCATCGGACGAAGGTGGCGGACATAGAGACTGAGCTTTTCGAGGTCCTTGCTATCATAATCGACGATCTGGGACATAAACTCATAGAAGCGAACAAAGCTCCCAAGGTCCTTCTTAAAGACCTCTAGGGCATCCTTTTCCTGCTTACATTCTTTGAAGTGGTTTTCTGTGTTGGCAATCAGGACGGCGTCACCTGCCTTCTGCGCCCGTTCGAACATATCTTTGGCTGACTTATAGGCGTCCATGGTCGAGCGATAACGGTGCTGCCAACGTTCCACAGCAGGCTTGCAGATATTCGCGATGGCCGCGTTACTCATGCCCTTCTGTAAGAAGGCATCACAGAACTGCTCAACCTCCGACCAGAGGAAAATACCCGTTGCTCGGAGCTTTTGTTCAAGATCAAAGATCAGGTCCGGGTCGGACACATCGGCCAGTTCTGCTGTTTGATAATAAGGCTGGAACGATGCAAGGATCTCATCTGGTTCGTTGAAGAAGTCGAGAACATAGGTCCCAGTCACCTCTTTACCAGGATAGGTCCGGTTAAGTCGTGAAAGAGTCTGAACGCACTCGACACCACCAAGCTTTTTATCCACGTACATAGCACAGAGCTTCGGCTGATCAAATCCGGTTTGGAACTTGTTAGCGACGATCATCACTTGATAATCGTCACTATCAAAAGCCTTACGCATATCCCGCCCCTTAAGGCCGGGATTCATGTTGCCTTCTGTAAACTTCTCACCGATCATTTCAGCGCTATTTGGGTCTTTCTTAGTAAATTCCACCTCACCAGAAAAGGCGATCATGGCGTGGAGCTTGTCGTAGTTGTTTTCTTTGATGTAAGTATCAAAAGCTAGTTTATAGCGCACCGCCTCCTTACGAGAGCTGGTCACGACCATGGCCTTTGCCTGCCCCCCAAGTAACCCCATGACGTTGTCCTTAAAGTGCTCGACAATCACCATGACCTTTTGCGCGATATTATGATCGTGCAAGCGGACCCACTGGTTCAGCTTCACCTTGGCCTTTTTGCTATCGACCTCTTCATCGGCACCCGCCACCTTTTGCGCCAAGTTATAAGCAACCTTGTAGCTGGTGTAATTCTTCAACACATCGAGGATAAAACCCTCTTCAATGGCCTGACGCATGGTGTAAACGTGATAGGCCTTGGGCTTGTTCTCTTCAGAGGGAGGTTCTTCTGGGTTGGGCAAACGACCGAAGAGTTCCAGCGTCTTGGTTTTAGGTGTAGCGGTAAAGGCAAAGTAGCTGAGGTTGGTCGATGTCCGACGGGAAGCAATGGCCGCGTCTAAGATGTCATCCGCACTCAAGGGCGCATCATCATCCCCCTTAGAGTCTATCATCAGCACTTCTTTAAGCTGGCGCGCTGTCGCCCCCGTCTGTGAAGAGTGGGCCTCATCGGCAATAACCGCGTAGTTGCGCTCTTTCAGGCTGACACTGTTCTCAATAGCCTTCAGGACAAAGGGGAAGGTCTGGATGGTGACAATGATTATGGCTTGCGAACTTTCCAAAGCGGCAGCGAGCTTTTCAGATTTAGAGCCCTCGCCTTCTTTGCGATTTATACGCCCGACAACACCATCGACGTGTTCGAACTGATAGATGGTATCTTGTAGCTGCTCATCCAATACCGTGCGGTCGGTCACGATGATCACAGAGTTAAACTGCTTACTTCCCTTATCATCATACAAAGAAGACAGCTGATGTGCCGTCCAGGCGATGGAGTTAGACTTTCCTGATCCCGCACTGTGTTGGATTAGGTACTTATGCCCCGGCCCTTCTTCTTTTGCCGCACCGATGAGTTTTCGCACCACATCCCACTGATGGTAACGGGGGAAAATCATGGTTTCTTTTTTGTACTTCCGACCTTCCCAATCTTCCTTCTCTTCGATCTGAAGATGGACAAAACGAGCGATGATGTTCAGGAAGTTATCGGGCTGGAGGACTTCGTTCCAAAGGTAGTCGGTGGCGTATTGGTTGATATCTTTAGGCACGTCATTGCCAGCGCCGCCGCCTTCCGTACCCTTATTAAAGGGAAGGAAATAGGTGTCATCCCCGGCCAACTTGGTGGTCATGTAAGCTTCGTACTGACTAACGGCAAAATGAACCAACGCGCCCCGTTTAAAGGTCAGCAGTGGCTCTGGCTTCTTGGTGGCAGGGTCAATGGCAAAGCGGGTCGTCTTGTACTGCTTGATAGCGTTTTCGATAGATTGTTTGAACTCTGACTTAAGCTCCATCGTGACCACGGGTATCCCGTTGAGAAAGAGCACAAGGTCAATGCGCCATTTCTTGGCCCGCACACCAGTCTCTTCCAACTCGCTCTCTTTGGCCCAAGGGCTATAAACCAGCTCTGGCACTACCGTTAGACGGTTCTTTTTATAGCGGGCAAGGCTGTCGGGGTTCAGATCATGTTCCGGTTTGAACTGGCAGAGGTTAAAGCGGGTGCCACGATCTCTGATACCATGACGTAACACACCCAGGGTGCCAAAGCTTCGCACTTCTTTGTGTGCTGCATTGGGATCAGCCTTTTTAAGCTGTACGGCAACTCGTTCGAGAAACTTTCCTTCGGGATCACTTGGATAGAGGTTACAGAACTTCTGCCATTGCTCGTATTGGGTCTCCTTGACAAAACCTAGGAGATCATCACTAAGAAGCGCTAGTTCACGATTATAGTCTTCTGGTCGACCCCGCTTCCAGCCATTGGCTAATAGCTGTAGGATCACGCTTTCCTGGAAGGTATATTCGCTCGCCTTCCCGCCCCCCAGAACTGTCATGCGGCTTCTCCCTCGCTAAGTTCTTCGGAAGGGGCTTGCCAGTCCCGTACGTCTATTTTGCCTGTCACTGCTGCGGATATGAGAGCTGTGCGACGCTCCCTCAATAGCTTGATTTGTGCGTCTGCTAGTTCCATTAGTTGAGCAAACTTCTGAAGTTTGACATCTATATAAGCAGCTATCTCCTTCTGTTCGTCACTTTCTGGCAGAACAACCCATAACTCTTTTATATCCTCGAGGCTCAGTTGGATTTTTGTTCCTCCGTACCCCGACGAAAGAAGTTGTTCCTTTGCAAGGTCAGATAATATGAAATACCCAAGCCAAAAAGCAGAAGACACAGCTTCACCCGGACGACAAAGCGCAACGTGTTGACTAACAAATCCACCAACAATCTCGTCAGTGGCGACACAAACAGAACCAAGATCGGCAGTTATAGATATAAGCAGATCATCCTTTTCGATTATCGCCCGGCTTCCTTCACTATCAGTAGGTGGTGAGACCCGCTGTATAGACATTAACTTTGGCTCGATGGTTTCTCTTGTTAGATTTGCTATCCGAAAGAAAAGAGAGCCCGTGTCTGAATAATACTCAGCCCAGCCCCGTGAACCGCTTGTAATAAATTTAAAAAGGTATTTAGCCTTTGTTGTTACCCAATGTGCGGGAACATCACCGAGCCAGTCGATGCCGGAGGGGCGGAGGGGGGCGGAGGGGTTGAGGCCTTTGGTTACGGCGTGGCTGATCACGGCTTGGCGCTTTTCTTTTAGCAGCTCGATCAAGCGCTTTTGCTTTTCGATCAATTTGTCGATCTTGGCTGTCTCGTGATCGAGGAATCTCACTATTCCTTCAAGCTCGTCATTACGAGTACAACCAATTTTAATACCCCCAACTGTATCAGTATTTAAGTTTAGTTGAGTTCCGAACTTACCAAGCCCCTTGTAGGCTTGTTCGCCAGCAAACACATAAAATAAATATTTGATTGGAATATAAAGTTCTGGGAAGTATACGAAGCCATCGTGAATACAGGCTTTCATTTTCGTAATACATGGCTTCCCGACTGTCCCTGCAATACTTAAAAACAATGATCCCGGTTCAAGCTTAACGCTTAGTGAGCTACCAAGATCGGAAAGACGTTGTTTTGTTTTATTCAGATAAACATCGGATGAACTAACATCTGCTATTCTTGTCCAAGCATATTCTCCTTGTTCATCAAAATACTTACTATCATCAATTGGACGAGGGGATGCCCCCCGCCTAACCGTACTCAAATGTTTGATTAACATTACATCCCAATGCGCAGGCACAGCACCAAGCCACTCAACACCCGTCTCTTTATACTCAGGATAGGCTTTATATTTCCCTTCCATCAGCTATGAACCTCCTGCAACAGGTTCATAATTTCAGCGCTCACTTGATCTAACTCGGCATCAATCATGGAAAGATCACGTGGCGGCTGGTAGACGTAGAAATGACGGTTAAAGGGGATCTCATAGCCAACGAAGCCTATCTCTCCATCCCGACCGTCTTTTTTGCTACCATCAATCCAGGCATCAGGCACATGGGGTTGAACCTCAGCTTTAAAATAGTCTTCGTTGATATCGTTCACAGCTCGGGAAGGGTCAAGCTCCACATTCTCATTATCCCGTAGGTCGCCATCGGGGGCATATTCAATCACTTCTCCAGCGACATCAAACAGACCGTAGACAGGATCGGGGTCAGCAGTCTTGTGGATCTTCTTGATCACCTTTTCCGCATCAGGATTTTTCCAACTGACCGCCGCTTTGATTTGCTTTTTCTCGGGTGCCTCCAGTTTGATGCCCGTGGCCTTAATAGCAGCTTCATAGCCGTTCATATCATTGAATTGATCAGTACCGATCTCGGCTTGGAGCTGTTTGGCCTTTAAGAGTATCTGGAGCTGTGCCCGCCATAGCTTTTGATCTAGCAGGTCCTTGACCTGTTTTTCTTTTAATTCACTAAAGCTGACTTTGATCTCTTTGCGGATCTCCTCTTCAAAAGGTGTTAAATCGCCATAACTGGTGTCGGTAAGGTCATCCTGCCAATTCACACCATAAGCCTCATAGGCCCACTTCATAACCGCTGTTAGTGTCTTCGGGGCGAAACGAAGGGTGGCAATGCGCTCATCACTGAACTGATATGATTCCCGCAAAGGGCGTTCAATCGTGATACGGCGATGGCCAAACTCATGAGTATCAAAGATTTTACTGGCGAAGGTTTTTGGCGCTTCTGCTTTAGGATTTTCTGACTGCCGTCCTCTATTGCTCTTAACCTCAGCGGGCTTGTCCAAAACCTGAACATCAACGGTTTCGAAGTTACCGAAACTACGGGTGATGGTGGCAATGTCTTCCTCGCCCATCACATTGCGCTTAGCCCCCAAAGACTTACGCATCTTGCCACAGAGGTTCACACCGTTGATAAGCTGGACTTTGCCTTTACGTTCTAGATCCTTCTTGTTGGTCAGGACCCACACGTAGGTCGCAATACCCGTGTTGTAGAACATATCGGTCGGCAAGGCGACGATGGCTTCGAGAAGATCGGCTTCCAGTATATAGCGGCGAATTTCTGATTCGCCAGAGCCAGCACCACCCGTAAAGAGGGGAGAGCCGTTCAAGATAATGCCGATGCGCCCACCGCCATCTTTGACATCGCGGATTTTACTAATCAAATGCATGAGGAAGAGCAGGGAACCATCAGAGACCCTTGGCAAGCCAGGGCCAAAGCGACCACCGAAGCCCTTTTCCTTATGCTCTTTCTTGATGTCTTCTTCGATTTTTTTCCAATCCACACCAAAAGGCGGGTTCGACAGCATGTAATCAAACTTGTCAGCATAAAGCTGATCTTGCGAGAGGGTATTGCCAAGCTTGATATTGTCGACCTCCTGCCCTTTGATCAGCATATCCGCCTTACAAATGGCATAGCTCTCCGGGTTCAATTCTTGGCCAAAGGCACGCATCACGGCCAAGGGATTGAGTTCATGCACATACTCCATGCCCGAGGATAGGAAGCCCCCTGTACCCGCTGTTGGATCATAGATGGTTCGAATGATTCCCTGCTTGGTCAGGGCCTCATCATCTTCCATAAAGACCAGGGATGTGGTTAGCCGCACGATATCGCGCGGGGTGAAGTGCTCCCCCGCCGTTTCATTCGAGCTTTCCGCAAAGCGCCGGATCAACTCTTCAAAGACCAGGCCCATTTCGTGGTTGGAGATGGCTTTAGGGCTCAGGTCAGTCTTACAGACCTTTTGCACGATTTTATAAAGTAGGTTGACATCACTGAGCTGACCAATGAACTCAGCAAATTTAAAGTGCTCAAAAATCTCCCGCGCATCAGCCGAAAAGCCTTGAAGGTAGCTCTCCAAGTTATCCTTAATCCCTGCCTCGCCAAGCTTTGAGAGATCCATCTTAGAGGTGTTAAAAAAGGACAGGCCATTTGTTGCGCGAAGGATCAACTTTTCCTGCGCTTCTTCAGGAAGGTTCATGGCTTGAATTCTGGCGTGTTCAGCCAGGACGGCCTCTTTACTCTCGGCTAGTACACATTCTAGGCGGCGCAACAGGGTAAAGGGTAGAATGATCCGCCCGTATTGGCTTTGTTTAAAGTCCCCCCGTAACAGATCAGCCAATGTCCAGATATAGGCTGCAAGGTTGTTGGAAGTTAGGTTGTCGGGGGATGTCGTCATACCAAGGGGGTCCGTACTAAAAAACTGCTACACCAGCAAAAGTTGAATAAATCAGGCTCATCAACCATTACAATAGCAAGAACAATAGTCGGCTTGGGTAAAACTCAGCAAGGCAATGTTTTGATTTTTTACAGAGATTCGTTCAAGTGTTATACTATAACAATCAATCACATCAAAGTGGCCGGAGTTAAAACATGCTTACAGAGGGCTTTGTTGCAAAAAATTCTCCCGAGATTACTCTACAGTAGAATTTAATTTTCCTAGCGGTATTACTCAATGTCTGAGTTCAAGTGGCGACACTATCATGGCACTTTAATTCTTCAATGCGCTCGTTGGTACTGCAAATTATGGAATAAGTTATAGAGATCTTGAAGAAATGATGCTTGAAGGGGGGGCGAGGTCGATTATTCAACGCTTAACCCACCGGTAAAGCGTTATGCCCCGGAACTGGAAAAGAAACTCCAGTGTTACAAGAGAAGTCGTTCATTTTCCAGGCGGGTGGACGAAACCTATATAAAGGTTAAGGGAAAGTGGAAGTACTTGTATCGAGTAATTGATAAGGACGGGGACACCCTCGATTTCTACTTATCAGCAACGCGCAACACAAAACATCCAAGCGTTTCCTGAGCAAAGCCCTCAAACGCAATAAGAGATATGTCCCTGTGTCGATCTCATCAGACAAGGCTCCAACATATGGAGAAGCTATCAGAGAGTTGAAAGCTGAAAGCAAGATCCCTAATGAGCTTTTACATCGCCAGATCAAATACCTGAATAACAAGCTTGAGGGGGATCACGGGCAAACTCAAACGAGTAATCAAGACCACCCTAGACTTCCAAACCGTGAAAACGGCTTACGCCACAATCAAGGGATTTGATGTCATGAGAATGTTTAGAAAGGGACAGTTTAGATCATGGATGCAGGGAGAAAAAGGACCAATAGCGGATGCTAAATTCATTAATCGGTTATTTGGAGTTTATGCCTAAAATTCGAGCAAAAGGAGAGTTCTGCATCCGGGCTAATTTTTTGCAACGGAGCCATTTCTTATACGGTGCTTGTGACTTATTTTCCGGCCATAAATGATTCTCGGAAATGTTAAGTACTCCCCTTTTGAAGTGTGAGATGAGAGATCAGGTTCTGCTTATATCTTGGCCTGACGCTTCTAATGAAGAGTACTTGTAATGGTCAACCGACAGAATTATGCAAAAATTCCTCTGAACTACGGATATTTTGCCTTGGTTCCACTTGAATATGAAGCCGAGATTGATCGGTATATTTGGGGGATACTGTTTGCGGGTACAAACTGGTACGCGAAGACTGAAGAGCGGGTGGCGGGTAAGAGGAAACAGTTATATTTACATCGATACGTTATTGAGCTTTCGGGAGTGGTTATTCCAGAGAGTGAAGTTGTTCACCATAAAAACCACAAAGGGTTTGATTGCCGCCTGTGTAATTTAGAGGTGATGCCTACAGGAGATAATGTTCGGCTTGTCTTGAAGGATAAAGGTGAACGCAACAATGATCCTCTATTTCGTAGTCAGTGCGATGCGGATGATCAGTTACAATTCAGAAGAAAAATGCGATCTCGACGCAAAATGGTTGAACCTGCAAAATTTGATCAAGGAGCTCCTTATCAAAAAATCCCTTTAGGGAAAGGATTAGTTGCGAAGGTTTCAAATCAACATTTTTCGCAAATTTCTAGTCATATTTGGTACACAATAAAGTCCCGAAGTTCGTTCTATGCTAGCCGCTCTCTTCGGAGGGATGGTAAGAGAACAACACAAGGGATGCAGAAATTTATTGCGAATATTATGGAGTGGAAGGCGAATGCTACGGACCATATAAATGGTGATACCCTTGATAATCGCTTAGAAAATCTCCGCCCAGCTACTTTCAGGCAGAACTCACTTAACCAAAGGAAGTATCCTGGTAAGTCTTCTCGTTATTTGGGGTGTAGCTGGCATAAGGTAACACAAAAGTGGATGTCTACCATTCGGTATGTGGATCGTCAGGTGACGTTAGGGTTCTTCAATGATGAAGTTGATGCCGCTATTGAATATGATGTAGCGAAATGGAACATCGCTCATGAATTTGGTAGCCTGAATTTTCCAGACCTTATTGAAATTTATGATGCGACAGCAGTTTGCTGCGAGACAATATTAAGATTAGAAAAAAGGCCTTCGACCAAAAGGCCTTATATTGGTGTAGACCCGTATTATAATAAATTCAAAGCGGAGGCTCGACGTCATGAATACCTCGGGTTGTTTGATACCGCTGAAGAGGCTGCTTATGTACGGGATAAGTGGGTAGTTGAAAACTTACTGAGAAAAGGCAGAAGGGGAAAACTCAATTTTCCCGAATTGTTTAATCTTGAGGGAGAGAATGGGGGGAAGTTCTAAAATTTTACTGACTTCAAACTGTTCTGATCGAAGTTGGTTTTAGACCAGAGTCTTCAGGTTTGATCTGAACAAATTCACCCAAGCACATTATAGTGATTTTTCTGGGTCTCCTACCGACACAACCGACCACCCCTAAAGGGGTGGCGGTGGTGGCGGTATGTCGGTAAGCCCGTGTTAGTCTGTAGGGGTGACGGTGTAGCCCTTCTTCGTTTTCAGAATTTGTCCTGTGTCGGAGAGCTCTTTAATGGTTCTTTCAACACTCCTTTTCGAAGGGCCCGAACCATCGGAAGCTGCCGTACCAGATACGATATCGGAATAGCGGGCAGGAGAGTTCAAGATGATGTAACCATGGACTTTGTCAGCCAGAGTTGGTTCTGGAGGCTTGAACGCTGTACCTAACTTTTTTACCGGCATTATTCTGGGAACTAGGACGACAGAAGAAGCAGGTTCGCCTACTTCTTGTGAGATGTCGATTGGTGTAAAATCGAACTCCATGGGTTCAAAGTGAGGCCCATCTTTGTACTTGCCGCATTCTATCCGCAGAATACCACCGTTGCTCTTGCGGGAGAGATTGATCTGCACATCAATTGCTCCCGGCAAGACGCTGGATCCCCTGGCTCCACGGCTTCCGTCTTTTCCCGTGTGATGGACAACCATGACAGTTGCCCCTGTTCGTTGACGGATCTGATCACAGCCCTTCACAAATAACGACATATCTTTCTGGCTGTTCTCGTCGCCGTCCCCAAAGCTACGATTCAGGGTATCTATGACCAGAAGGCCAAAGGGAGGCAGATCAGGGTATTCTCCTGAGATGGGATTCCCCTTCTTTTCAAGGTCATCAAGAAATTCATCAATTTTTATCGCATCTAATATATTGATTGGGTTTGGGTGGATGAGTGGGGACTGGATGTCAGCAAGGTCGACGGCATAGTGTTTGCACCATGCTGTCATACGTTGCATGACGCCGCCTTCCCCTTCACCGAGAGCCCATACACTGGCTACCTTTTGTGCTTTGAGACCGTTCCAATCCTTCCCGAGGGCGAGATGGCACATCAGGTCTACAGCCAGAAAAGACTTTCCAACTTCTGGTGGAGCGCAAAGCATCACCAGGCTTCCCTGGGGGATAAAGCCTTTGATCAACTCTTTTGGCTTCTTCCTGCTCCGCAACTCGCGTGGCAGGAACATTTTTTGTGATGAAAGTGTTACGCCGCGCTTGAGGTAGGTCTTTGGGAAGTGAGGAAGGATGTTCTGACGGAGCGTGTAAATCCGATGATCACGTTCTTTCCCAAGTCCTGTGAACTCTTCCAGGGGATATCCACAAGCCTCTGCTCGTTCCCAATCTATTTTGTTGATGAGGCTGAAGTACTCTGTGTCGAGGGCTTTATCCGCTGGAGGCGTCCACCATGCATATTGGGGGAAGTCGAGGTCGTCCTCTATCCAGCCAAGCTCTCTGGCTTGTTTAAAAAGTTCATCAGAGGAAATCATTGTTTTTTCCATTTCAAGGAGATCTTTTGTGTAGATTGGTTCCCATGGGATGTAATCGCTCATCACTCTTCTCCTGCTTCAACGATGTTGGCGGAAATATAAGAGTCAATGTCATGTTGGCGATAGCGAACCGCCCGATTAGACATCTTTACAAAGGCAGGACCCCTTTTGGCCCAACGCCATCGACGAAGGGTTGCTGGAGCCATATTGAGAATTTCACTTGCTTGAATTTCGTTTAAGAGCCGTGTCGGCATGGTAATTTCCTTTTATCCATAACTAAGTAGAGACAGCGCTTTGAATTGCTGTGACGGGCCCAGTGTTGAATAAAGGAGGCTACTCGTCGTCCCGGTATGAGAATCGATTCGTTGTTTTGTTATTGGTTGATATTACAAAGCCTTACTAGGTATTGTGTATTTAATGTTTAGGCGAATATAAAATATTATGTATTTTTCGCAGCAATAAAAATTGAGTTTCCTCTTACATGCCATCGATGAAGTAAAAAAAATGATTTCCCGATTTCGCTACCCAGACTGGTTGGACTGGAATTTGTCCGCCTATACTACTCAGTAGATCGAAAGGTATCCCTAAAAACATGAAAACGCCTGTCCCCGAGAAGAGCCCGATTAGACACAAGGAAGGCCACAATATAATGGGGTCACCGTTAAATGCTGATCAGGTCAAGCTTATCAGTTCGGTACATGGCGGGTTTTTATATCAGCATCTATATGGCGTTGCATGTCTTCTTACCGTTGGGCGGCGCGAAGGAGCTTCAATAATCGTAGAGCACGATGAGGATATCGAAGCGGTAGTTGGAGATGTGAGACATTACATTCAAGTTAAGATGCGAAATCGACCGCTACGACCAAGTGATATAACTGGTGCTATCGCACAGTTCGAAGACATCCGCCAAGAGCACACTGATGGCCGGAGATCAGGCCTTCCGAAGTTAACGATAATTACCAACGCGGAACTTGGACGGGTGTTGAAGAATGCTATTCGTACTAAAGGTTGGCCGGAAGATATCCAAATTGTGTTTCCTGGGGCTTCATCTGGGGAGCTACCACCGGCTTGGTTGAATATTGATGCTGCATTTGATTGGTGCTGTAAGAAGGCAAGGGAGGTACCGTTTGGCAACCTTTCAGCTGAAACCCTTGTTTGGAAGCTCGCTGCGCAAGTTTTACATGCAGGAACAGGGACGCGGGAACGAACTTTTCAAGCGGAAGACATGGGGGAGCTGCTTGAGCAGTTATTGATTCAGCTCCAGGATTTTCCAGATCCCCCAAGTCGATATCGACCACAGATGGATGAGCCGCTCTTGGTAACTGATAGTCGAATACGCTTAATTGTTGGGTTTTCGGGCTCAGGAAAAACGGCTTGGGCATCACAAGCCGCGCTCCACTGTCCTGATCCGATTACGTATTTTGATGTCAGTAATATTCCTTCCGCCTCAGTACCCTCTAATCTAGCACGAGAGCTCGCAGCGCGTTTTATTGGTGGGCGTCAGGAGGGGCAAGGAGGAACAATGTTGTCGGAAAGTACTGGTATCAGCGTGCTACGCGCGTGCAATCGCCTCCTCGAAGATGACAATATTACGGTACAGGTCATTCTCGATAATGCGCACTGCTTAGATGCTTCTACAATACGATCATTGGTTGATGCAGCACCAAGTTTACGCTTTTTATGCCTCGCTCAACCTTGGTCTGAAGCTGCTCATATTGAAGCATTCTACGGGGTTTCTGCTGAACGACTGGCTGGATGGTCGGAAGATGATGTCGCCTACGAGTTTAATCTTGCTGGAGCGCCAGTCACTGTTAAGACTTCGCAGCAGATTGTGAATTTAACCAGTGGATTGCCACTCTATGTTCTCAATGCTGCATTGGTTTCTAGTCGTGATTATAATGGTGATGCTTCTGCATTCTGTGCGGCCGTCGAACGACGTACTCACGACCAGATTATTGCCCAGGAGATCATCCTTGAGGAAACCTTCAACAAATTTGACATCGGGATATCTCGTGTTGCCGCGATTCTAAGCTTCTCAGAGGTTCCGTTAACGAGAATTGAGGTGGACTCACTGGCTGAAATTGTGGGGCTCTCTGTAACGGATGTGGCAATTGCTCTTCGGAACTTGCGGCGAGCATCTGTTGTGATTGGTTTTCAGGGTGATCGGTTGGGCTTGCATGATGCAACTCGTTCTTTAGCAGTCGACACTCGGACGCTTTTTGACGAAGTTCAACAGGGAGAAATTCTTAACAAATTAGCTCTTATGCTTATGGCGGCGCTACGAAAAGAAAGAGATATTTCTCGTATGGGATTTCTATTCCGTCTCTTACCACGGATTGGAATGATGGATGTGCTCATTAATCTCGCTGGACACGAAATGTTCCATGAACAGGGGGATCCTCGAACACTGTGGACTGAGTTGGAAATCGTAGCAGAAGATACTTCAAAAAGCATAAGCGACCAATTTTGGGCAAATGACGCGTTGGCATATTGGGAGGGTCGGGATGGTGGGCAACCAGACCTACGTCGACTTAATAAAATGAAGGAGCTGGTATTAGAAGGAGCCCTTGGATTTGAGGAGCAGATTAGCTTGAGTTTTAAGGAATTGGCGTACTGGAGTTCTGAAGGTAACTCTTCTCGTGTGAAAATGACCTATGCTGCTGCTCGCAAACTCAAAGTTGGTGCCTCTATTAATCGGTTGTTGCGATTTAATTATGCAATCGCTCTTTTCAGGCTCGAGTCATTTGTGGATGCACGATGTGTTGTGGATAAGCTAATCTTGGAATTTTTTAAAACAATCGGCATTTCTGAGGAAGATATCATTGGGAAGAGGCCTGTTGAGCTAAAGGTCATCATACCTAAGGGTACTGATCAAGATGATTTAAAGCGCCTGGCTGACTGCCTAGGTTTGTGGGCCGGCATAGTAGTTAAAATGGGAGAGTCTCCACTTTTGCGTCGCATTTCAGCTATGAAAATTTATGGACTAGTGGCTGCAGCACGCTCTGTTGTGGATACGGGATTAGAGGCAGTCGATGATTTTTTGGAAATCATGGCTGAGCCGATCTTTGCACGAAAGATGATGGAGGAATACGTTCTTCCAACCCTGAAAGAGAATCAACTTACAGATAGGATTTTACCTGTCCGTAGCCACTATGCGGTAGTATTGGCATGGAACAAGGAAGTAAAAGCTGCTTTACAAGAAATTGAAGCATTGAAAGAGTACGCTGGGACGAAGGATGAGGTCGCTATGCTCGCAGAGCGTAGTCAATATATCAAAAACATAATTGAAGGTAGAATCCATCTCCGCCCTCAAATCCCGCCGTCAAACTCGATGCCCAAGATTTTAGGGGTGGCTGAACCTCGGAAAGGTAAGATAGGAAAAAACAAGCCCTGTCCATGTGGTTCTGGCCTTAAATTTAAGCATTGCTGCGGGAAATCCTGAGTACATTAGTAAATTGTAAGGTAGCATCGAAGTATTTCAGTTTTATACCGAAGCGTTGTTGTCATGGTTCAATGCCGCTGCCTCCAGCGGAATGGAAATTATTTTGCCAGTGCTTGTTTGGATTAACCTACAACAGGATTTGAAAATTTTGGTGTGCGTGTGTTTGCTGAGGGGGATTACTACTCGGGCGGCGGACGGCGAAAGGGGCCTATACCCCCCCTTGTTTTGTCCAAATCTGTGCGGTTTTCGTGTGCATACCTTTATTTATTGGCGGGTTTCTGACGTTTGTCCGGGCTTAATATAGGACCGGACAGGCTAGAAACGCTCCGAGAAGTAGAAAAAAGAGAGGTTGGTAAAACAAGGGCCAAAGACCCTTTGGGCTTAGCTTGGGGCTTGGACCCAAGGTTAAAACTCTGCCTTGCTTCTAGGCTCATGATAATGGATTGAGGATGCACTGTATCCGTTGGGGTTACTCTTGGCCCCATTTGACAGTTTAGGCCAGTTAAGGTGCTTACCTATTGCTTACCGATTAGATTCGTCCTCTTAGGCGAAAGGTGAGTCATATCAGTTATATAATTGTTTTATAAGGGGAAAATTGGTGCACCCGTCGCGATTCGAACGCGAGACCTCTGCCTTCGGAGGGCAGCGCTCTATCCAGCTGAGCTACGGGTGCACAAAGAGCGGTCAATGGGCGGACATTACTTCAAGCCTTGATGCAGGTAAAGAGGCAAAATGGCCTTGGTACATTTCTCTTGAATTGCTCTTTGAAGGTCGATATTCCTGTTAAAGTTACGGAATTCCTATTCAGTTGTTATACTGTTACTCGGTAATATTTGGGTGTCACCTTGGTATTTCTGGGGATTGCACTATATAGCAACTGTTGCCGCAAATTAGGAAAGAGCAGGACAAGGATTGATGTTGCTCAAAGCAAAAGGTGCTTTTTCCTTGAACACAGGGTGTTCTTTGTGGCTTGTTACCCGGCACGTTTAGTCTGAAATAGTTTGGGAATGCCCAAGCAGTTGTTGTGTTAATCTGTTTTCTGTCCTTTGAGGGGCCGGGAACTCAAGGGAGTTAAAGTATGTCACGTCAAAAACCGAGTTGGATGGGACCCGCGATTGAATATGGGCCTATTGGTGTTTTTTTCGCGATTTATTACGGCTATGACAGTTTTGTTGAAGCTTATCCCATTGAGTTATTGCTTGAGACTAAATCTTTTATCGCGGCGACTGCGGCTCTTATGGTGGCGACGATTATCGGTATTGGGTTTTCGCTTTACTACGATGGGAAAGTGCCAAAGGTTCCTTTGTTCACCGCGTTAGTGGTGATGATCTTTGGTGGGTTGACGGTCTATTTTGACGATGAGAGCTTCTACAAGATGAAGCCAACAATCGTACAGGCGGCCTTTGCCATTATCCTCCTGGGTGGGCTGTTCATCTTTAAGCGCCCGTTGATCAAGCCGCTGATGCAAAAATCCTGGAAAATGACCGACGAAGGTTGGAATATTCTAACTTTCCGTTTCGGACTTTATTTTATTGCGATGGCAGTCTTAAATGAAATCGTTTGGCGGACCCAGTCCAACGACTTCTGGGTTAATTTCAAGATCCTTGGCTCTATGGGATTGATGGTTTTATTTATCTTTAGCCAGTATCCCATTATTCAAAAGTATCATCTTCCCGAAGAAGATACGGATCAGATTAAAGATTAACGCCTAATTGCATAAGGGCCTGAAAAGCTAAAGTAGAGCTCCGTGGACCAGGGCTTTAAGCTCTGGTCGGCTTGAATAGGTACTTGATGGCACGAGTTGGGTGAAGAATATTACATTCATCTGCTCTACTGGATCGGTCCACCAGAAGGTACTCGCCAAGCCTCCCCAACCAAAATCACCTACAGATCCTGGTGTGCGCTGTCGTGCAGGATCAAGGACAACTGATCCGCCGATCCCAAATCCCATACCGTCCATAGGGGTTTCAGCAAATGAGCTTGGCCCCATAGATGAAATGTCGCCGGGTAAATGGTTGTGACGCATGAAATCTATGGTGTGAGAAGAAACCAGTTTGTTACCGTTCAAGGTGCCACCAAGACGGATCATTTCTGCAAATTTCAGATAATCATCAAGCGTTGAGACCAACCCACCACCACCGGACAGAATACTATTTTTGCCCGGTTGGTAACGATCCGACATACCCGGATCCATGGGCGCTAGCGGATTATCATCCGTGTAGAGATAGCAGCTGGCAAAGCGCGATGCTTTGTCCTCGGGTACAGTAAAGCCTGTGTCGCTCATTCCCAGGGGGTCGAATATTTGTTCGTGGAGGAATTGGTCGAGCGGTTGGCCAGAGAGCACTTCGATTAAGCGCCCAATAATATCGATGCCAATGGAGTATTCCCAGCGGCTGCCGGGGGTAAATGCCAAAGGAATTTTGGCTACCCTTTTGACCCGTTGTTCCAATTGATCGTCACCCGGGCCAAAATCGAGACTTTGTTGGGCGTAGGCTTGAGCGAGAATACCTTCATTAAAACTATAACTTAGGCCGCTGGTATGGGTGAGTAGTTGATGAATGGTGGGGGAGAGGCAAGGTTTTACCTGATCAATTGATGTCGCACCTTCAATCAACGCAGTGCAGTTGGAAAACTCAGGCAAAAACCGATCAATTGGTGTGTCGAGATGAAACAATCCGCGTTCCATCAGCATCATCAAGGCGAGAGACGTAATAGGCTTAGTCATGGAATAGATGCGGACAATGGTATCGCGCTCAAAGGGCTTATTGTTTTCAATAGACCGGAGGCCAGCAGCCGAAAAGTAAGCAATCTCACCGTGCCGCGCAACTATGACTGACGCACCGGGGAACTTTTTCTCATCCACATAACGTTGCATCCAGTGATCAATACGCTTAAGCCGTGAAGCATCAAATCCCAACCGTTCTGCATCATTTTTGAATTCCACTTTAGAACTTCCCTTTTGACTTCGTTGTTGGGGTTTTGGCTAAGTTGTTATCAGATTTATTTATGTATCTAGTTATCTGGCCTAGTTATTAACAAGAGTAGTATCTTCTTGTTTCAAGGTTTGTTGCGCGTTGTTGTCTGCGCCTGATGGCAAGGGAACAAGTGGGTTTCGTACCCATTCTCTGATATCCGTAAGGACGGTTTCAGCCTGTAAATCGCGTAAAAGCATATGCCACCCATTTTTGTACAGGGCTGCACGTTGAGGGCCATCAATACCATTGGGGAGGCTATTCCAGACATCTCGTGTCGGTTCCCACGGAACGACTTCGTCTTTTTCGCCGTAGAGCAAAAGGGAGGGAATTGTCAGGCTTTTGGATGACCCATAAGCGGCATCCATGAGATCTGTGAGACCATAAACACTGTCGATCCGCGTGCTCTTGATCACGAGAGGATCTCTGCCCAGGCCGATTAACATCGGGATATTATCAGAGGCCTGAATTTTG
The DNA here is from genome assembly GCA_036960845.1 of Halopseudomonas aestusnigri. GTDB lineage: Bacteria > Pseudomonadota > Alphaproteobacteria > Kiloniellales > Kiloniellaceae > Kiloniella. Next base: position 480,176 of record JBALWN010000001.1, read on the forward strand.
AGGCCACTGCCGGTAAAGCTAGCCCAGGGGGTGGTATGGGCAACCAACCAGAGGGATACACGTTGATAAAATGGCATGGTTTGCCTGGCCCATACTGCAGGAGCAGAGAGAATAACACCGTCTGTATCTAGTTTGTTATCAAGATCATTTTCTTCTTGAAGCGCAGCCATAATAACGGCACCGCCCATACTGATCCCAACAGTGTATAGGGGAGTATTGGGATGGCGCGCCCGGAGCAACTTCAGGGCAGCGCGGAGGTCGGCAGTCATCTGCTTGTGGCCACCCCAGAAACCCGGAAGAGGGGCGGCACCAAACCCACGTTGATCATAGGCGTAAGTGGCAATCCCAGACTTTGCCCAAAAAATTCCGGGGGCCTCGAACGCATTGGAGTAATCGTTAAACCCATGAAGGCCAAGGATTATGATTTCAGGTTTGTCTTCGGGAAGCCAGCTCTGCATTGGGAGAGAAAGGCCGTCGTCGGTGATGAAACTGTCACCCTTGAGCGTGGCGGCATCGACCCGGTCACCGAGAGGGGCGAGGCGGGGCGCACATGCCCCCAAAAAGCCAAATAAAGCGATAGATAAGATTAGCGCAAGGGTAGTTGTTTTCTTTTTTGAACCGGAAAAGATCTTCATTCACAGAGCCTTATGTTATCCGGTTTGATTATTACGCTCTCAAAGCTGAGTAGCAAGCTGTAGTGGTCATTACTTTTCTAAATTGTGGGCGCCGCGCGTTAATTGAAGGAAGATATCTTCGAGATCGCCTTGATCTGTCATGATGTCCGTTATCGTGAGATCTGCATCATTGGCAGCCTTGAGAATGTCGGCAAGCTGTCCGTCATCTGCTTTGTAGCTAAAGGTAATTTGGCGGGCTGATTTTTGCTCAACATGAAAGCGGGTAAAGCTGTTGGGTAAATGGTCGAGATCTTCAGCCAACGACAGGGTCAGTGTTTTGCTTTCAATACGGGCCAACAGAGCCTGGGTAGTATCACAAGCGATGACCTTGCCATGATTGATAATCGCGATTTGATCACAAAGCTCTTCTGCTTCTTCGAGATAGTGCGTGGTTAGCAAAATGGTCGTGCCACGTTTGTTAAGCTCGCGGACATAGGCCCAAAGTTGTTGACGTAACTCAATATCAACCCCTGCAGTTGGCTCATCAAGAACCAAGACAGGAGGGCTATGAACCATGGCTTTACCAACCATAAGTCGTCGCTTCATGCCACCGGAAAGACTTCTGGTGTAGGTCTTGGCTTTATCCGTAAGTCCCATGACCTCGAGAATTTCTTCGCTGCGGCGTTCGCTTTTGGGAACACCGTAAAGGCCAGCCTGAAGTTCCAGTAACTCAAGCGGTGTGAAAAAAGGATCGAAGTTCAGTTCTTGAGGAACGACGCCGATAGACATACGTGCAGGGCGCATTTCCTCTTTGATATCGTGGCCCCAGATTTTTGCAGAACCACTTGTTTTGTTCACCAGCCCGGCAAGAATATTGATCAAAGTGGATTTTCCGGCACCATTTGGTCCGAGGAGGCCAAAAATACTGCCACGGGGAATTTTGAGATCAACAGAGCTTAGAGCTCGTTTTTCACTGGCATTTCCTGCTGCTTGGTAAACCTTTGTCAGGCCTTCAAGTTCAACGGCGTAAGTTGGCATGCCAGGGATATCCTTTTGCATTTGCACGTCAGTTTCTTTTCTTTGCGAAGCGGGTGCGTAACTGTGGTCGTCAGGCATATTATTATATGTACTATTCAGTTTAACAAAAAATGGATCAGTTACCGGAAAAAGGGGCTGGAAAATTTCCGGGCTGGACGGTAAAAGAGATTCAGCATCATTACATAGTGACTATTGTCTCAATAATAAAGACCCGCATAATGGAACAGTGATAAACTTATTAAAGTATTCTAATCGTTTCAGGGTAAAAAGTCAGGAAAGCGTCATGGCCGTAATCGAAACCGAAGAGGTTGAATCCACTGTTGTATCTTGTGATGGCGGAAGTGGCCCCAACGGCCATCCCCTTGTCTACCTGAACATGGAAGGCAAGAACGAGATTTCCTGCCCATATTGCAGCAAGAAATTTGTCCTCAAAGAAGGAGCAAGTGGTGGAAGTGGCCACTAAATATTGCAGGTAAATTGTTCCAATAAAATTTCGCTCAAAAATTTAAGAAGCCTCATACAATTTTGTGTGGGGCTTTTTTGTTTTTTGTTTTCTAGCGTATAGTTTGTATACGTTAAAATTATAGGTAATCGTGATGAAGTCTAGAGCCGAGATCTTGAAAAATTGCCAACGTAAGATCGCCAATTATCTCTTTCTTACTGGTATTATGCTTGCCTTGTCTTGTTTTGGGACTATTTCATCTCGGGCTCAGGACGAAACTGAAATCACAGCCCAGGAATTTATCGCTGGGAACATTTTACTGACGCTTTATCATGAAACCGGACATGCTCTGGTTTCTATCTATGACTTACCAGTTTTGGGAAGCGAAGAAGATGCCGTTGATGTCTTTTCCATCATTGCCCTTACGGAAGAGCTTAACCAGGGTGAATTGAGTCAAGAGCGTGAGACTAAGCTGGATAATTATCTTTTTTCAACGGCTCTTTACTGGTTGTCCATGAGCGAGGAAGAAGATTTTGAAGATCAGGGAGTTACTAGCGAACACTCTCTGGATTCTGAAAGATTTTTACAACATCTTTGCATGGTTTACGGCTCAGATTTGGATTTTTATCAGGATTTGCCCAACGATTTTGGCGTCGAAGACCTTGTAACTCCGGAGTGTGCGGAGCTTTATCAGTATAAGACAAGTGCCTGGTATAAGGTTCTCGCCCCCCATTGGTTGGGTGATCGGTTTCGAGTTAAAAGAATAGACATTGTCGAGGACGAGCCTGACCCTCAATACAAAGGCTATCGGCAATGGCTCCATGTGCACGGTATTCTCGACGAGTTTGAAACTTTCGTTGAAAAATCATTCCACTTACCAAAAAAAATAACCTTGCGGCTCAAGTCCTGTGGGCAAGCGAATGCTTTTTGGGATCCTCAAGAGTTGGAGATTGTACTTTGTGATGAACAGATCGCAGAATACAGTCATATATATGATCAACTATTGGAAAACGATGGTTAAGGAAGTTAACCTCAGGTCTGAAATTGCGACTTTGAATTGTGGCGGATATTTTTGATTCTCGAACGATAGATGTTATAATGCACCCGTATTTCATAAGACGTCACCAAGGCGTTGGATAATACCAAGTGTTATAGGAAAAGAAACGGAACTACCGTTCTTGAAAAGGTCAGGATAACTGGTGCTACGTTCTTTTTTTAGTAATCGCAAACGCATAGAAAAACTCATCCCTGACTTGAAGGCCTATGCTATTGCCCTTTGTGGAAACCGGGACCAAGCAGATGATCTTGTTCAAGAAGCAATCGCACGCGCACTGGAAGCCAATAAAGCTCTGAAAACATCAGATGACCTCCGACCGTGGTTGTTTCGAGTGCTTCGGAATTATTTTTTCGACGAACAAAGAAAAAAATCTGTGCGCAGGGAATATTTTACCCAAGAAAAACGTTGGGTAAGTGAGAACAGTGAACCGTCGCTTGATCCTGAAGATATTTTAGCGATTAAAAATGCTTATGACACTTTATCGGCGGACCATCGTGAGGTGCTGGCTTTGGTGGATATTTTGGGAATGCGTTATCAGGAAGTGGCGGACTTGCTGAATATCTCTTCTGGTACTGTGATGAGTCGAATTAGCCGTGGGAGACAAGCTCTATTGAACAAGCTTGAAGAACCAAGACAAGACCCAAAACGAGATAATGTTGTAAAGTTTCCTCAGGAGAACCGTTAACAATGTCCGATAAGGAAACCCCTGACTGGGAAACATTAAATGCTTACGTGGATGGAGAACTTTCTCCTGAAAGAGAAGCGTGGGTGAAAGATGCCTGTAAGGATAATCCGAATATTACTTCGGAGATTGCCCGGTTGGTTATTTTGAAAAAGGCTTTGGCAAGTAAACCTGCCCCGATAAGGCAGGGTTGGGCCTATGGCATTCACAAATGGAAGGTTGTTGGTGGCGTCACTGTTACCGCGTTATTGCTTATGGTCTTTGTCGGCATGTCTCTGCTTGGGGGCTATTCTGCTTCTTCTTTCCAGAACTGGGCCTTGGAAAAACATGAAGATTTATCAGAACGCAGCTTTGTTGTGACAGATCTCAACCATAATCCTTTGATTGCGGCTTCGGTAAGTGGGGCGGTGCAGGCTCCTGATTTGACCGGAAGTAAATTGTACCTAGTGGATCTGACAATTCAGCCCTTTGGAGATAAAGAAGGGATTGTAATGCACTACCGTGGATTGAGAGGGTGTCGTGTCAGTTTCCTACTTGCACCTAAGGGAATAGATAGTGACAGCATAAAAGAAGCGGCCTTGCTTCAAGGAAAAGTGGTGTCAGATTTCTGGAATGGGAGCCATTTTAAGTTTGGACTGTTGGCTACAGGAATGGATGAAAATCGCTTTAACTCGATTTCGAGTTATCTTAAGCAAAAGAGCGAACGAAACTTGCCGGCGACAAAAGAGGACCAGCACGCGATGCGCGAAGTATATGAAGCATCAAAGGCCTGTGTTTGATCCAACAAATAAGTCGAGAAAAAAAGCTGATCGAGTTAATTTGACCAGCTTTTCTGATGGTTAGGTAGGATTATTGTTTATTGGGAAAGTTAGGTCGATCCACGTTGTAGCTTTTTGTTAGATAGTCCAAAATAAGGGTCAAGTCTGGCTCCTCTATTTCACTCATACCTTGCTCTTCAACCATCCATTCAAGAGTATCAATCCATCCCTCGCGGTTCATACCTTGTTGTTGAACAATGCGTGTTGAATGGCAGGCAGAGCAATAAATTAGAACTTCTTCTTGGCCTATTCCTGTGGCGAGGCCCTCAGATTCATCCTCTTCTGTTTCCTGACTATAGCTTGGTACTGCAATAGAAAATACCAGTGCGAGTGCCAGTAGCAATGAGCAATTGGCACTGCCAAACAGTGACTTTATCTTCATTTTTAATTATCCGTAGTACAAAAGGTGCCCAAGTCGGGTAAGGGCTTCCTTGGAGAGCATTCTCGCTCCCCAAGGTTTTTAACGCATCAATAAGAGATCTTGAGCCGTATTAGGATACTCTGACAGCGATGCGATGCATCGTGTTATTTAGATAACCTTTCGGATTCCAGTTGATAGCGTGAGGTTGACTATCGCCCTCTGAATCCGTCGCTTTTGCCCAGACTTCGTAATAACCACTTTGTGGGAAAGAGATTTTGGCCGACCAGTTTTGCCAGGCGCCGGAATTGACGGCTTTATCTAAGTTGACTTCTTTCCAAGTAGCGCCAAAGTCTATCGATACTTGAAGGGTTGTAATATCACGATCTCCAGACCAGGCGTGCCCACGAACAGTAAGCTCTTTATCTGCTGTTTCAATGCCTGTTTCAGGAAAAGTAATGAGAGACTTAACTGGCATCCGCTCAATAATAGCGAAGTCTTTTTTATCAACTTTTTCACCAGCTGCTACCGGGTGGTTTGGAACCCGATAGGCTTTTCCCGTCATCTTTGGACCATCGTGAATTTGATCACGTAACCAAATTCGGGTCAGCCATTTCTGAGAACAAGAGCCAGGCCAGCCAGGAACAACCAGACGTAGAGGCGCACCGTTCATCGGATGAATGGCTTCGCCGTTTTGCTCAAAGGCAATCAGGATGTTTGGATCCATCGCCTTGGCAATTGGCACGCCACGAGAAATAGGGAGTTTCTCCGGATCGCCTGACAGGTGTGAATCAGCACCTTCGTGGGCAGTGTATACCACATTGCTTTTTACGCCCGCGGCCTCAAGAACATCCTTCAGGCGCACACCTGTCCATTGGGAGCAAGCGACTGCACCAAGAGACCACTGATTGCCTTTGGCTGGTGGGTTGAAATAAGACCGTCCATTGCCGCCACATTCTATAACCAAAGCCAGCGTAACAACCTCAAATTTACTCTTGAGATCTGCAATGGTCAGGTTCATTGGTTTGTCGACCAGACCATCAATAGTCAAAGTCCATGTGTCGGCATTCATTTCTTCCGGTGGAATGCCATTATTACGGACAAAGTGACGATTTATCGGTGTGATGGCGTCGTCCAATAAATGAGGCGGTGTTTCGGCATTAACCGGGCGGTCATTTAGAACGGTAAGACCGTCTTTACCTTCTATGACACCTATCGTGTCAGCAAAGGCAACGGGAACAAGACCTGAAGGCATGTTCTTGCTAAAGGGAATAGCTGCCCCGAGCATCGCGCCCATCGTGGCAAGGCCGGCGCCCTTTAAAAAGCCGCGACGGTTTTGATCAGGAACGCGGCCAAAAATTTTGTAATCAGCAGCAGCTGGATCTGAGCTGTAAAGGTCAAATAGCTTTGGAATGCTAGAAGGTTTTGGATGATTGTTTGGTAGATTATCAGTCATGTTTTCCCCATGTCGTCAATTTTGTGGTTTCTTGTTTTTTTTCTTGATTGTTAAGTCAACGTGCGGAGTGTCCTTTTTATTCCCTTGGCAATACAAAAAAGTTAAGAGGAATACTCGGGATTGTTTGGTTGCTTAAAGTTGACAGTTAAATTTTCATAAAAATTAGCGAGAATTTTGTCTTCGCCCTCGACTTCACAGTGCTGCTTGGGCATTCTGTGCCGCATGACTGAAAACGTACCTTACAAGCATCTCTACCTCGTCGATGGCTCTGGATATATTTTCCGAGCTTTCTTTGGCATTCCTCCCATGAGGCGTCCTGACGGCACTCCGGTAAACGCCGTGTTTGGCTTTACCAATATGTTGTTGAAATTACGTGATGATATGGAGGCCGACGGCATTGCCGTTATCTTTGATGCTGGGCGTTCAAGTTTTAGAAATGAATTCTATAAGGAGTATAAAGCCCAAAGGCCTGATGCTCCTGAAGATCTGGTCCCACAGTTTGCCTTGATTCGAGAAGCAACCGATGCCTTGAACTTACCCCAGGTTGAGATGAAGGGGTTTGAGGCTGACGATCTGATCGCGACCTATGCGAGACAAGCCAAAGAAAAAGGGATCGAAGTCACAATTGTTTCTTCTGACAAAGATCTAATGCAATTGGTCGAGCCTGGCATTTCAATGCTGGATCCAATGAAGAATAAAGCCATTGGCCCGGACGAGGTTTTTGAAAAATTCGGTGTGAAGCCGGACCGGGTTATCGATGTTCAAGCTCTTGCTGGTGATGCCGTGGATAATGTCCCGGGGGTTCCAGGTATCGGGATCAAAACGGCAGCTCAGTTAATCAACGAATATGGTGACTTAGAAAGCCTTTTGGAGCGTGCAGGGGAAATCAAACAACCTAAACGAAGAGAGAAGCTTCTCGAAAATGCTGATCTAGCACGTATAAGTAAACGCCTGGTTGAGCTGAAACAGGATGTTCCGGTAGAAGTCTCGCTTGAAGGCTTTGCCACCCGTGAGCCAGAAATGGATGTATTGCGTCCGTTTCTAGAGATCAACGCCTTTAGGTCTTTGCTTGCTAAAATGTCCAAACGTTTTGGCGAAGCCCCATTGGAAGTATCCAATGCGTCCGACGCAACTGATGCTGAGCCAGAGTACGAATTGGTTCAGGAGGAAAAAGATCTAGTACGTTGGATTGCACAGGCTAAACGCCATGGATCGGTTGCTGTTGATACAGAAACTACATCGTTGGATGCAATGAAGGCAAAGCTTGTCGGTGTAAGCCTTTCAACAGGCGGTAATAAAGCTTGTTACATTCCGCTTGATCATATTGCGATTTCTGAAGATAGCGATGGCGGTCTTGATCTCCTTGGAGGCTCGGCCGATCGTCCCAAACAAATTCCAAAAGCACGGGCTTTAGAGCTTCTGAAACCACTATTGGAAGATCCTTCCGTTCTCAAAATTGGACAAAATATAAAGTACGATTCTGTCATTCTTGCCCAAGAGGGGCTCGGAGTTACACCCATAGATGACACCATGTTGCTTTCCTATGTCCTTGAAGGTGGAATGCATGGCCATGGTATGGATGAACTCGCTGAATTGCACCTCGATCATACTACAATCAAATTCAAGGAAGTTGCGGGTACGGGTAAATCTCAGGTTACTTTCGATAAAGTTCCCTTGGATAAGGCGCTTGATTATGCGGCTGAAGATGCCCTTATCACCTATCGACTGCACGCCGCACTGAAGCCTCGTTTGGTGCCCGAGAAAATGGTCAAGGTCTATGAAACCATCGAGCGTCCTTTGGTCAAAGTACTTGCTGATATGGAGCAACGCGGTATCAAGGTCGATCGGCCTTTCCTACACCGTTTATCTAATAAATTTGCCCAACGACTTGTTGATCTACAGGGTGAGATTCACGAAATTGCAGGAGAGCCCTTCACCATCGGGTCGCCAAAGCAATTGGGTGAAGTTCTGTTTGAAAAAATGGGAATACCCGGTGGTAAAAAAGGCAAGAGCGGTTCCTATAGTACGGGGGCTGATATCCTCGAAGGTCTTGCCGCTGAGGGACATTCCTTGCCTACAAAGGTTCTTGAATGGCGCCAGTTGGCGAAACTAAAGAGCACCTATACGGACGCACTTCAGGAGCAAATTAACTCCAAGACAGGTCGGGTTCATACATCCTATGCACAGGCGGTTGCCTCTACAGGCCGTTTATCTTCTTCGGATCCGAATTTGCAGAATATCCCTGTACGAACCGAAGAAGGTCGCAAGATCAGGGATGCTTTCATCGCTGAAGATGGCTTCAAGCTGCTTTCTGTTGATTATTCTCAAGTTGAATTGAGATTGATTGCTGAAATAGCAGAAGAAGATGCCTTGAAACAGGCTTTTACTGAAGGGCAAGACATTCACGCCATCACAGCTCATCAGGTATTTGGTACGCCAATCGAAGGCATGGATCCGATGGTTCGTCGCCAAGCCAAAGCGATCAACTTTGGTATTATCTATGGTCAGTCTGCTTTTGGCTTGGCTGCAAGTCTTGGGATCTCTCGTAAAGACGCAAAAGATTATATCGATGCTTATTTTGCTCGCTTCCCTGGTATCAAGCGTTATATGGAAGAAACTAAGGCTTTTGCTCACGAACATGGGTTTGTGAAAACTCTGTTTGGTCGCCATATTCATCTACCATCAATCAATGAAAAGAACCCGATGCGGAAGAACTTTGGCGAACGGGCGGCGATTAATGCTCCTATTCAGGGGACAGCTGCTGATATCATCAAGCGTGCCATGATCAAGATGCCTGATGCCCTGGAAAACGCTAATCTTAAAGCCCAGATGCTTCTTCAGGTGCATGATGAACTGATCTTTGAAGTACCTGATGCCGAAGTCGAAGAAACTTCTGCTCTTGTTCGAAATGTGATGGAGACGGCTTGTGATCCGGTTCTTAAGCTTTCTATTCCCTTAACGGCTGACGCTGGAGTTGGCCGCAGTTGGGGCGAGGCACACTAAAGTTCTTGATAATACTCAAATGTAAAAACCGGGTTCAGTATGAACCCGGTTTTTTGTTTCTGGAGATTATTTTTTAAAAATACTTTGTGCTCTATCCAAAGAACAATTTTTCTAAACCCTGATAATCTTCCACAATCCAAGTTGGCTTAAGCTCGGCTTTTTCTCCATCTTCTCGGTTGGCAACGCCGGTGAGAATCAGAATGGATTTCATGCCGGATTTATGGCCAGCAAGGATATCAGTGAATATGTTGTCACCTATAATGGCACACTCAGATGCTTTCTTTCCGAGACGTTTTAGTGCTGCATCCATTATCGGCTTTTCTGGCTTGCCAAAAATTTCGGGATCTTTTTCTGTAGCCGCTTGAACCGCTGCGACAATGGGGCCTGCTTCTGGAAGTATCCCGTCCTCAACCGTGATAAGACGATCTGTGTTGGTGGCGATAAAACGTGCACCACCATCGATCAAACGAAGAGCCTTGCTCAGTTTTTCGTAATTAATACCGCGATCATAACTGACGATAACGGCCTCGGTATCGTTTGATCCGTCCGTAATGACAATTCCAGCTTCTTCTAAGGTAGAAGTCAGCCCCTTTTCGCCAAGGCAATAGGCGCGGGTTCCTTTTTCTAATTCCATCGCGACGGCTTGTGCAGAAGTTAATACGTCGTTTTGTGTACAGGGAATTCCCATGGAATTAAGTTGCTCTGCTACCTCTTCTGGGCGGCGATTACCGCGGTTGGTAACAAAGAGAAAAGGAATGCCTCGCTCTTTGAGGAGTGCAATGAATTCGCTGGCACCAGGTATAGCATCCGTGCCGCGATAGATGGTGCCATCAAGATCAAAAAGTAGGGCGGAAATATCGTTCATTAAAACTACCTGCAGGGTTTTCATGTTGAGGTTTAGTTAGCAGATTAAGTGCTACAGGAGCCAGTCTTATTGCAAAATGAAAAACCCGACCTTTCGGCCGGGCTTTTTAAGTATGTTATGCGGTCAATTTTGGAGATCGAATCACATAATTTCTTTACTAAACTTGGGATCGGCCCCCAGGTATTTCAAGAGGGGTACGTATTCATCCTTACGCAGGTATATAATGATAAGACCTGAGAACCATACACCAACCGCTTTGATAAACAGCTGTCCACCATCGTTATAAGGGTCAATACCAAGAGGTGTGAAAACGTGGAAGAAAATAGCACCAGACATTAATGCCAGCGACAGTAATCCTCCCAGTGCCTGAAGGCGAGGGATGAAAAGCAGGATGCAAGCCAATAGTTCGGCACCACCAGTTAGATAACGACCATGGGGTTCAAACCAACCAAGGCCGCTCCAGTCTTCCAATACTTGAAAGAGGTGACTTCCCTTTGCGAACTTGAAAGGCAAGTAGCGTAAAAAAACATAGGCCATAAATATAGCCAGTAAATAAGGTAGAACTTTCTTGATCATAGACATTTGTAATTCCCCGTAGTCTGTGTTCCTAGGGAGCATATGTCCTTTCTTGCGATCAAGCACCAGTAACATTTTTGACAGCAGGACGTTACCTCTAATTATTGAGAAGTGGTTCTTGCTGCTTTTGCCTGAGATACCAAGGCTTTTCTTGCACTATCGGCGTCTGTTATCAATCGATCAAAGTTGCATCTAGCATGTGCGTGGCCGTTATGAAGATCCCAACCTTCAGGATCAATACCAGTCATCCGCCATTTACCTGTATCCAATTTTAAAAGCTTTTCAGCGATGGCGTTAATGGCATCCATATGATCGGCATTCATATGTTCGACGATGGGGGATTCTGCTTCTTTCAAGTTTTGGTACTCAGAACAATCCAGTTTGAGTTCGGTCGCTGGAACCCATAAGGCTTTGGCGAAACCGCCGATGAGGTGAGCAGCATCAATATTATAGCGATAGAGGCTAAAGTCCTGGAGCCCTGCATAAAGTTTTGATGCGGGATGGCGGGCAAGAAACCGCTGTAACATCTTGTCGTCTTTTACCTTGGTCATAGTTCCAACCAAGGTCACTCTCCCTCCTGCGAGAGGGTCTCTGTATCCTGCTGTGCCATCAAAAAGCATGCCTGCTTTGGCATTTGCAGTTAAGTTTTGGCTGTGATCTGCCAAATCAGAAAGGAGCATGTAGGGCGTTGCATCGTGATCTATACAGACTAAGGAAAGCGAAGCGTACGGGTAATTACCTTCTACGGCCTCGGTTATATCTCCGGCATGACCACCGGGAGTATCTGCATTTTTAAGATTGGGTCTAAGTTCTGTGGCCAGATAAGCTTTACTGGCCCACCGCATTAAATTTCGGGCCTTTTCGGCTTCATTTAAGTGAGCAGCATGTTTAATTTTTGTCATTCCGGCACCCTACCAACTTTTAATTATAACATCATTTATGTCAGCTTCTTTTAAGAAGAGAAGGCTGTAAAGTCTGCGGACTGTCGCAGGGTGTGAAACGTTTGCTTTATTTTCGAGTTAATGAGCTCATTTTTAGAGTGTTGTGTTGTAATAATAAGGTTTAGCAAATTTTATACTGGTAAATGACAACCTATTATTGATATTAACTATATTAAGAAATATAATTTGAATATGGTTAAGTAAGGCTATTTAGGATTTCGATCATAAATATAATGATCTGAATAGGCGAAAATTAAAATTTACGTTTTAGTATCTCCATTTCGTGGGGGTAGGCGATTACAGAATTACAATAAGCGGTGCGCCGAAAGGCGTACCGCTTATTTTTTTAGGGAGAGAACCTTGACGCAAAAGGGGATTGTTCGTTGGTTTAGTAGTCAAAAGGGCTATGGTTTTATTACGCCTCAAGTTGGTGGAGAAGACACCTTCGTGCATTTTACTGCCGTGCAAAAATCAGGTTTGGCAGGTCTCGTTGAAGGGCAACAAGTCGAATACGAACTGGTTGAAAGTAGGAAAGGACGCCTTACGGCAGATAATCTTAGGTTGGTTGGCTGAGGAAGTTGTATTGGATCAAAATGAGGAGTTTTGCGTTCTTTTTTTTACTCTTAAAGTTATTCAAAATTGTTTGGATATCCTAACAATTTTACTCCCCTGGAACGCCTTGAGAGGTGGAGTATTGGAAATGCAATTCATGGTCGGGGAATACCAAGGGATGGATGGCATGGGCGGCCATGGCGGCTTCGGAAAAACCACAGAGAATTAACTTGAGTTTATTTTCGTATGTGGCGACATCGCCGATGGCAAATATACCCGGCTTTTGAGTTTCGCATGTTGCAGGGTTTACCACGACATGACTGCGTTCAAGTTCAAAGCCCCAGTCAGCCATTGGTCCGAGGTCTGTAGCAAGGCCATAGAAGGGGAGAAGGATATCTGCTTCTAAAGAACGCTCGTTACCTTTGAGATCCTTGACGATAACAGCATTAAGTTTACCGTCAGTACCTTCAAGGCCATGGAGCTGATAAGGGACAATCATTTCTATTTTACCCATCTTAGCCAAGGCACGCATACGGGCTACTGATTCTGGCGCAGCACGAAATTTATCTCGGCGGTGGACAACGTAAACTTTTTTGGCGACTTCTGGTAAAGACATTGCCCAGTCAACGGCACTGTCGCCACCACCAGCAATCACAACCGTTTTATCACGAAAGGCTTCTCTGCGTTTGACCAAATAAAATACGGAACTACCTTCAAAATCTTCCAGTCTTTCGAGAGGTGGGCGGTTCGGTCCAAATGCGCCCGCACCAGCCGCGATAATAACAGCCTTACATTCAACCGATGTACCCTTACTTGTCGTTACGATCCAGGCACCGTTATTTCCCTGTACTAGGCCAGAGACCTGTTGGTCGAGATGATAATGGGGATCAAAAGGGGCGGCTTGTTGTTCCAGATGCTCTATAAGTTCTGCGGCTGCGACCGTTGGAAAGCCGGGAATGTCGTAGATTGGTTTTTCTGGGTAAAGCGCAGTACACTGCCCCCCTGTTGCTTCTAGCGCATCAATAACATGTGTTTTCATTCCCAACATACCACATTGGAAAACGGCAAATAACCCTGTTGGACCCGCCCCGATGATGACAACATCTGTTTGATGGCTGTTTTTACTCACTAAGAATATTCCTTTGTCGGTCGATTTCAGAAATATCGGCCTGTTTGCGGGTCACACTACAAATGCGTCTAAGGTTGGCATTGTATTTGAGCTTTGAGGTGTTTCAATAGCAGAAAAACGGCGAAATTGTACTTTTAAGTGGAATAATCGATCACTTAAGAGGTATTGCAGGCTTAAGAGGCCATGCGTTCAGGGTGCAATTGTTAAATACACTTATACGAACTAATTTCCTATAAGTGCCTATTCAGGGACAAAATGCTGCCACAGTCACGCGCCACATTGCATATTGTGACAGGATACTTACTATTTAAATCACTTAAGCGAAACAAGGGAGCCGGCCCTGATAGAGGCACGGCACCTGAACTTGATATGAGGAATGGCATGGAAGGCAATATTGTACTGGTTGACGACGACCGTAATATTTTAACGTCGGTTTCAATCGCTCTTGAGTCAGAAGGCTTTAAAGTGCGTACCTATACCGACGGAGCGGAAGCATTGCGTGGTATGTCATCAAATCCAGCTGACCTTGCGGTACTCGACATCAAAATGCCGCGAATGGATGGAATGGAGCTACTCCGTCGCATCAGGGATAATAACGTAATACCTGTGATTTTCCTGACATCTAAAGACGATGAAATTGATGAAGTACTCGGTCTTCGTATGGGCGCGGATGATTATATAACAAAGCCGTTTTCTCAAAGGCTTTTGGTTGAAAGAATCAGAGCCCTTCTGCGCCGTGAAAAAGCAAATAAAGATGCAAGCGAAGGTAAAGAAGGCGAAAAGCCGATCCAGCGTGGGGATATGATGTTAGATGCCTCTCGTCATCTCTGTACTTGGAAAGGCAAACACGTAAATCTAACGGTAACAGAATTTTTGATTCTAAAAGCCTTAGCTCAACGCCCTGGGCATGTTAAAAATCGTGACCAGTTGATGGATGCGGCCTATGGCGACGCGGTTTATGTGGATGATCGTACAATTGACAGTCACATCAAGAGACTCCGTAAAAAATTCAAAGAAACTGATGATGATTTTGGCCAAATAGAGACACTTTATGGTGTTGGTTACCGCTACCGAGAATAAAATTAAGGTCGAGGGCTTGTGGGGCAGACCTGATCTCCAAAAGTTTAAAGTTTATAGGAGAGCTCTTGATGGACAAATTTGAACGATTTGTGTTTGTTGTAGGAATGGGTCTCGTCGTTCTTGGGTTGATGGTGTTGTTTGAAGATGCTCAGGGGCATCCGAACAAATATCCATTTCAAACAAGTTCTGCACTTTCCGCTTATGAGGGTTCGATAAAGCCGAAAGGTCCTGAGCTGCCAGCCTATGATATTATTCTCTATAGCAGAGGGGATGCCGGCAGAGATCAATTTGACCTTTCCGTAAGCCAGCAACAAGAAGAATTGATTAGACTTGGGTTACGTCAGGGTGGAAGTGAAGTTTCCTGTGATTTACAGGGAAAGAGGCCCGATCGGGTATTTTGGGGGCAACGAGGTGGTCAGGAACACCCCGACAGCTTGTCAGTTTACTCAACAGAAAGATTGATTTATCTCGGAAATTATCTTGAGGCATGGAAAGTTCAGGCTCAGGGTGGTTTTCTTGTCTGCTATCGTTTAACCGAGCAGACCACAAAGCTATTGATGTCACTTTAATGGGACTAAATATGGCTGATCATATTGGGGGAAGAATTGGCTGATCAAAGCCATAAACAGCAAGCTGAGATCGCTCAAACGGTCAAAAAGCACCGCAAAGGGCGTAAGCGCGGTTGGCGTTCGTCACTGACGCATAAAATTTTATTGATCAATAGCTTGGTTCTTCTGATCCCAGTGGTAGGATTGATGCACCTTGAACAATATCGACTTAGTTTGATCGCGACTGAATTGGACGCGCTTTCAATACAGGGCCGTGCGTTTTCTTTAAGTTTGGGCTCAACTGCGGTTGTTGCAAGTCAGGTCGGGGATGAAAAGCTGGTTCCCGAGCTTACGCGAAGCCTTATGCGTGCGATGTTAAACGATATTGGCGTACGTGCGCGCATATTCTCGACTAGCGGTGAGATGTTGGCTGATAGTCTTTACCTTGCAGGGATAGGCGGCCCGGTTGAGGTCGGTGAATTACCTGTTCCTGGTGGGGGAGGGATGATGGATCGAATTATCCGCTTCTACGAAGACATCATCAATTGGCTACCGGGTCATGATGACTGGCCGCTCTACCGCGAAGCCCAAAATCAAAGCGCTGAAGATTACACTGAAGTTTTAATTGCCTTAAACGGGGAACCCGCAGGAATGGTGCGAACCGATACTGCTGGACGTCTGGTTTTATCTATGGCGGTGCCGGTACAACGATATCGTCAGGTGCTTGGTGCACTGATGCTTTCAAAAGATGCAGAGGTTGTTACCAAAGCGGTACAAGATCGACGCAGGGATATATTGGCCGTTTGTGGCCTAGCGCTTGGGGTCACAGTCCTACTTTCTCTTTATCTTGCGGGTATTATCGGGCGCCCGCTTCGCCGCCTTGCAAATGCAGCTGACTATGTACGCTATGGCAAGGGACGGCAGTATGAGATTCCCGACTTTACCCACCGTCGTGATGAGATCGGAGACTTATCCGGGGCGTTGCGGGCTATGACGGAAGCACTTTGGTCGCGCATGGATGCGATTGAAGGTTTTGCTGCCGACGTGGCCCATGAGATCAAAAATCCTTTAACATCCCTACGTTCCGCTGTTGAAACCGTTGCGAGAGTTAGCGATCCGGACCAGCAAAAACAGCTGATGTCTATTATTCTCGATGATGTTCAAAGACTTGATCGATTGATCAGTGATATTTCTGACGCCTCACGATTGGACGCAGAACTTTCGCGTGCGGCTATGGAAGAGGTTGATGTTGGGAAGCTCTTGGAGGCATTGGTTGAAATCCAACGGGTGAGTAAGGGTGGGCCGATTTTTGAGATCTTTGTTGATAAAGATCAACAGTATATCGTCCAGGGACTAGAAGGCCGTTTGGGACAAGTCCTCCGAAACCTTATGGCTAATGCTCAAACCTTTAGCCCAGAAGAGGGTAAAATAAGTCTCTCAGCCATCAAAGATGACGAATTTGTCGTTATTTCTGTTGAGGATGAAGGCCCGGGGATTATACCCGGTAAACTTGAAGCAATTTTTGATCGTTTTTATACTGAGCGGCCCCAAGAGGAAAAATTCGGAACTCATTCCGGGTTGGGATTGAGTATTTCCAAGCAAATAATCGAAGCGCATAATGGGACGATAAAAGCAGAAAACAAAAAAAGCTCAGCGGGTGATATAATTGGCGCCCGATTTGTAATAACTCTTCCAATTGGACAGGGCTAAATGTCAGACAGCTTATTAATGCATTGTACAAGTATCGCCTTTCAAAAAGGGGGATGGTTGACGGCAGCATTGTTACGGGGGGATCCTGGGAGTGGAAAATCGGATTTAGCTTTACGTGCAATCGATATGGGGCGAGCAGAACTAGTGTCTGATGACCAGACTCTTTTAACGCGCCACGGCCAAGAAATTTTGGCAGCTCCCCCACCAACAATTGCTGGAAAAATTGAAGTTCGAGGCCTAGGGGTGGTTACTTTTTCTTGTTGTTCAGACGTTCCAGTTGGGCTTATCGTAGATCTCGTGCCAAGAGATCAAATCGAGAGATTGCCAGGCCCTGAATTTGAAGAAATCCTAGGCATATCTGTTCCAAAATTAAGGCTACACAGTTTTGATCATTCAGCGATTGCAAAGCTGGTACTTGCTATAACGCGTTCAGAAAGCGATATAGTTAGATAACTACTTGTTCTTTTGAACTGTTATCGGGAATCAGGCCGTCATTTATGTCAAAAATTAAAGACGAATCAGCGTTGGAGCCTCTAAAAGTCGTATTGGTTACGGGAATGTCGGGGGCAGGGCGTTCCACAGCGATGAAGGTGTTGGAAGACCATGGGTTCGAGGCCATTGATAATCTGCCTCTCAATCTTCTTGATATCGTCATCGGGAACAAGCCGCGCCGACGCCCTTTGGCTGTAGGTATTGATATCCGTTCACGAAATTTCTCAGCTCCTCCTCTTCTTGAACATATCTCGGCCTTACATAAAAGACCTGAATTGGATGTGTCCCTCGTTTTTCTCGATTGCTCAGTTGATGTTCTTGAACGGCGCTTTAAAGAGACGCGTCGACGCCATCCTCTCGCCGAGGATCGGCCCTTAAAGGATGGGATTCTTGCCGAGCGAAGACTTGTTGCTCCTCTTCAAGCCAGAGCGGACTATGTCATCGATAGTTCTGATACAACATCTGCAAATTTTCGACATAACTTCACGAGCTTATTGGGACTGGAAGAGAGCGGCGTTATGACCCTTCAGGTCATGTCTTTTTCTTATCGGTTTGGAGTTCCAAGAGAGGCTGATTTGATGTTTGATGTCCGTTTTTTGAAAAACCCGCATTATGATCCTGATTTGCGTTGTCTTTCTGGACGAGACAAAGCCGTCGCAGATTATGTAGGAGAGGACCCCGGCTTTGATGATTTTGTAAACAATCTGCAAAATTTAATTCTCCCTCTGCTTCCGCGTTATCAGCAAGAGGGGAAAAACTACCTCACCATTGCCATCGGCTGCACAGGAGGTCGGCATCGTTCTGTTGCTTTGACCGAATGGCTCGGCAAAAAGCTTGAGGCAGTTTGGCCACAAATTATCATTGCACATAGAGATATGGATAAAGAACCTGATCGCTATAAATAGGCTGATTATCTTTTAAATTTCACTATTGATGACGCGTTGGTGCAAAAGACTCTGGAAAAAATGTTCCTACACTGGGCTTCGCCTTGTAAGGAACCCAGGAATGCTGGTAGTTTTCCCTTAACAAATGGAAAGCGCCTGCGGAAAGGGAAGGCATGATAGGGATGGTTTTGGTTACTCACGGTAACCTGGCGGTCGAATTCGTCTCGGCATTAGAGCATGTCGTTGGCAAACAGAGCCACATTGCAACGGTTTGTATTGGTCCAGAAGACGATATGGAGCAAAGACGTAAGGATATCATCTCCTCTGTAAAGAAGGTTGAGGATGGGGAAGGTGTCGTTATCTTAACTGATATGTTTGGTGGTACCCCTTCTAATTTGGCGATCTCGATAATGGATCAGGCGAACGTTGAAGTCGTTGCGGGGGTTAATCTTCCTCTGTTGATTAAATTGGCTGGATTGCGCGATTGTAACCCGATGAAGAAGGCCGTTTTGGCAGCACAAGAAGCTGGACGTAAATATATTCATGTCGCTTCTGAATTGCTGTAGATCCAGCTTTAAACCTCAATTAAAGATGGTTTTGGGTCTACGGGGAAACGCGGGGGATAAAAGTTGCTCACCAAAACAGTAATGATATTAAACCAAAGGGGTCTACACGCTCGGGCTTCTGCAAAATTTGTTAAGCTGGCTGAAACGTTTGAGGCAGAGATTACCGTTCGCAAGGATGATACGGCTGTATCTGGTTGTTCGATCATGGGATTAATGATGTTGGCTGCGGCAACGGGTAGTGAGGTTGAGCTAACCGCAATTGGCCCAGCTGCGGATCGGGCTATGGCGGCATTGGAAGAGCTCGTCGCGAACAAGTTCGATGAAGACTAAGCTCTGCTTTGTAGCGATAACGCCAACATATATCTCACTATTGGTATTATAAAGTTAAACGAGAGTAGGAAACGCCGTGACAAATAAGTTAGGCGAAAGTATTTTTGAAGGACTTGCTGTCTCACCAGGAGTTGTGATTGGTCCTGCCTATTTGAGCGAGTCCAGTGATATTCAAATCCTGGAGTATCGCGTTCCCACCTCTAAGGTACCAAGTGAATTGTCGCGTTTAACAGACGCGGTTGATAAGGCTCAAAAACAGGTATTAAAGCTTCATGGTCAGTCTCAGGACTTTCACGGAGCTGCCGGAGAAGAGCTTGGGTATCTGCTTGATGCTCATATGCAAATGCTTAAAAGTTCCAGCCTTATAGGGGGAATTGAAGCGCGCATAAAAACAGGTCAAAAAAACGCCGAAGCAGCAGTTATGGCCGAAGTCGGGCAGATTGCGCGTAAATTCTCTTCGATGGAAGATCCGTATCTCAGGACAAAATCTCAAGAGGTCCGAGAGGTTGGTCATAGGATTGTTCGCAATTTAACAAAAACGGTCACAGATTCTTATTCCGGGCTTACACGTAATTCAATAATTTTGTCCGAAGAGATTACGCCTGCAGATACCGCAATGATGGACCCCGCTCAAATCGGGGGGTTCGCAACAGTACTTGGCGGGCCAGAGGGTCATACCGCCATTATGGCACGATCACTTGGGTTACCCGCTGTATTAGGTGTTCCCGGTCTCCTCTCTGAGGTAGAGACTGGCGAAACCATAATTGTGGATGGAACCAACGGTCTTGTCATTATTAACCCGAGTGAGGCACGGCTCAAAGATTACAGGCTACGCCAAAAAGATATAGAGCGTGAGGTTCGTGCTCTTACACGATTACGGAATGTTGTTGCCATAACAAAAGATGATCATCGTGTCGGATTGCAGGCAAACGTAGAGTTACCACGAGAGACAGGACAAGCTGTTGCAAATGGTGCCGAGGGGGTTGGCCTGCTTCGGACTGAGTTTTTATTTATGAACCGTGAAGAGCTTCCAACTGAGCAAGAACAGTATGAAGCTCTGGCTGAAATAATTGACGGTATGTCTGGTCGCCCGGTGACGGTACGGACTCTTGATGCCGGTGGCGAAAAACTGGTTTCTGCCTTGGGAACTTTACCTACTGACTCTCCTAATCCTGCTCTTGGGCTTCGAGCGATCAGGTTATCTCTCAAACATCGTGATCTACTCAAAACCCAGTTACGTGCAATTCTACGAGCAAGTGCCCATGGGCCTTTGCGTATTCTCTTACCGATGGTGACAACTCCTGGGGAAGTGAGAGAGGTCCGTAAAGTTTTAACAGAAGTTGCACAGGGGCTAAAAAAGCAAGATGTCCGTATAGCCGATCCCTTGCCCCCTCTGGGAATTATGATTGAAGTTCCGGGAGCTGCTTTGGCTGCGGATGGATTGGCGAAAGTTGCAGACTTTTTTGCAATTGGGACCAATGATTTGACGATGTACACCCTGGCTATCGACCGAGCTGAAGAGCAAGTGGCCTATTTATATAATCCACTACATCCGGCTGTACTTAAGTTAATATCCATGACTGTGGAAGCCGCAAGACGGGCTCATATCCCCGTGTCAGTTTGCGGTGAAGTAGCTGGAGATGTGAATTATCTGCCCCTTCTGTTGGGCTTGGGGGTACGAGATCTCTCTATGAGTTCAAATGCATTGCCTCGTGTAAAAAACCGTATTTTGAAGTTGAATATGGAGGAAGTTACACGGCGTGCCGAAGCCATTATGACACAGAGCGACCCGAGCAGGATTGCGACAATGCTAGAGGATTACAATGAGCGTTATGCCAGCTAAACACTGGCAATAGTTATCTTTGATAAAACCTCTACGGGATTTTGACCTAAAGAATGCTTGAAATTCTATAATTTACTTGGGTTGAGCGGGATTTTAACAAACACACCAAACTCCTTGGTAAAGTCACAGCTGACCCGAGCATGCACAGCACCCTGCTTGTCATAGAAACGAGATTTTTCTGAAAGTGGTGTAATGGCTTCGTGCCATATGTTGGCATGCACACAAACTCCGAAACTGCCATCACAATAAAATGCCACCCAATCTTCTGGCTTCATATCATCGCCAGTTTTAGCAAGCGCAACAACAAACGGTTTGTTATCGAGGGGATAAAACAATTGGGCCCCATCAGGATGATAGTTAGCGTGCCAGATCAAAAGCTGAGAACGATCTGGGTTTTGTGCGTCTTTTGATGCTTTTCCCGGCAATTCGGACCATCCCAGAATATATCGATCGTTCACGGCCATATTCTCACCAAACAGGATATCGCCTTCCCACCAAAATTCGAATATTCCCTCAAGATGCCCGCCTTCATCGCCTGTGCCTTTATCTATGGAACGCCATCCCTGTTGAGGCCATTGTGTTATCTCAACGGGGTGGTTCATATAGTCTGTGACGATGGTGCCAAAACCTTCCAGGTTCTCTTTTGTTGCTTTTACCAGAGGAATTTCAAACACAGGAAGATCATCAGGTACTGAAGGGTTCATGTAATCGAAGCTTTTTTTCTCTAACGATTTTGGTGTCGGCATTAAATGATCCTGTGGTCAGTGAATTTAATTGAAGCTTGCAAAAATTGAATTATAAAAACAAATTAAATTCACTGCTGAATAAATTAAAAAAAATTAATAGGGCGGTTATGCGTCCCTGTCTGGAGAGTTTATGAGACACAGTCAGCTTCGGGCTTTCGATGCTGTTGCTCGAGAGGGGAGTTTTTCTCGAGCTGCCCTGTTACTTAACCTGACCCCACCGGCCGTCACCATCCAAGTTCGTAGTCTTGAAGATACATATGGCCTCACTTTGTTTATCCGCAGTGGTGGCAAAGCAACTTTAACGGCTGATGGACAGGCTCTTTACGATAAAACCAGGCGGTTTTTTATTGAAGAGGAAGAAATCCGCGATCATTTGTCCGCTTCTTCTGCGCTTGATGTCGGGCATTTGAAAATTTCTGCAGATGGCCCTCATGTTGCTTTGAACATCATTTCCTTGTTTCGAGTAAAATTTCCCGGGATCAAATTATCTGTAAGTTTGGGGAATGCAGAATCTGTTCGCCAAGATATTTTGGCGCAGCGCGCAGATGTGGGGATAACGGCGAACTGTCGTGGGGATGACCGGCTTGTAATTGACGAACTGTCGGTGCAGTCCATGGTCGCCTTGGTGCACAAAGATCATCCCTTGTCGCGTAAGTCAGAGATTAGCCTCGTAGAACTTAACGGTGAACAACTGATTTTGAGAGAAAGAGGCTCTAACACAAGGCGTGTACTAGACAAGGAAATGAAAAACCTTGGTCTTGGATATGGCAATGTACTCGAACTCGGTAGTCGGGAAGCTGTGCGAGAGGCGGTTGCTGTCGGCCTGGGTATTGGTTTTTTGTTTGAGCATGAAGTTTTAGGGGATGATCGAACCAGAGCGGTCATTATCAGGGAGTTACGTGATAGCAATCGAGATATGGTTGTGTGTCTGAAGAGCCAATTAAAGAGGCGTGTGGTCGAAGCCTTTGTTGCAATAGCGAGAACGTAGATCAGAAGTTTTATGAGGGGTCGGATTGATACTTTCTCGTATTGATCACTGCCATCTTACTCTCCATGAATCGGAAAATTGTTGCCAATTGGATGGAAGGCTGGTATTTATCGCGCAAAATAAACACATAAAGATTTCTTTATGTCACTGTGATAATTTAGAAAGCCACGCAAATGACAGAGTTTACAGATTATAAAGTTGCGGATATGTCCCTGGCAGAATGGGGTCGCAAGGAAATTATTATTGCTGAAACCGAAATGCCAGGCCTGATGGCTTTGCGTGAAGAGTTCGGCGAAAGTAAACCTCTTACTGGTGCACGTATTGTTGGTTGTCTTCACATGACAATTCAAACTGCCGTTCTAATTGAAACACTTACAGCGTTGGGTGCATCAATTCGGTGGTCTTCTTGCAATATCTTCTCTACTCAGGATCAGGCTGCTGCTGCTATGGCAGCTGCTGGCATTCCTATTTTTGCTTGGAAGGGTGAAACAGAAGAAGAATTCATCTGGTGTATCGAACAGACTGTTGAAGGTCCTGATGGCTGGAAGCCAAATCTGATTCTTGATGATGGTGGCGATCTTACTGTTCTTATCCACGAAAATCACCCTGAATTGCTTGAAGATATTCGCGGTCTTTCAGAAGAAACGACAACGGGTGTTCACCGCCTTTACGACATGGCGAAAAAAGGAACTCTAAAAGTTCCTGCAATTAACGTGAACGATTCAGTGACTAAATCGAAATTCGATAACCTGTACGGTTGTCGCGAATCTTTGGTTGATGGCATCAAACGCGCAACCGACGTAATGGTTGCTGGTAAAGTAGCTGTAATCGGTGGTTTTGGCGACGTTGGTAAAGGTTCTGCTGCTTCTCTTCGTTCACAGGGCGCACGTGTTCTTATTACTGAAATCGATCCAATCTGTGCTCTGCAGGCTGCCATGGAAGGTTACGAAGTAACCACCATGGAAGATGCGGCTCCATTGGGCGATATCTTTGTAACAACAACAGGTAACAAAGACATTATTACTATTGATCACATGCGCGACATGAAAGATCGTGCGATCGTTTGTAACATTGGGCATTTTGATTCAGAAATTCAGATTGCTGCCTTGCGTAACTTCCCTTGGCACAATGTTAAGGATCAGGTTGATGAAGTTGAGTTCCCTGATGGCAAGCGTTTGATCATCCTAGCCGAAGGCCGTTTGGTTAACCTTGGTTGTGCAACAGGTCACCCAAGCTTTGTGATGTCTGCATCATTCACCAACCAGGTGTTGGCTCAGATCGAACTTTGGGAAAATTCAGCTAACTATAAAAACCAGGTATATGTTCTTCCAAAGTCTTTGGATGAAAAAGTAGCAATGCTTCACCTTGAAAAGCTTGGTGTTAAATTGACCAAACTAACCAAAGAGCAGGCAGAATATATTGATGTGTCTGTAGATGGTCCTTTCAAACAAGACCATTATCGTTACTAAGGTTTTGCTCTAGAGGTTTACCTTTAGTAATTAATGATTGCGGGGCGCAGATGGTATCTGTGCCCCGCAATTCGTTACAACGCCTTGTTCCATCAAGATAAAATCATTACACTTGAACAGAATTTTCTACCACGATCCAAAAACGCTTAATTTGGGTGGTTTTTCTGTCATTCTTGAGGGGAACGCAGTGTCGTCATTTTCGACCTATCTGCCAGGTTTGTTTCTTGCTCTGATTATCCTCATCGGATCGGGGGTGCTTGTATTTGCCTATCGCCTCCGTTGGCGTATGGTGCAGAAGAAACTGAATGAATTACAAGCTAAGTCATCATTGGATCGTGCTGCTTTACTCGCAGCGCCCTTAGGATGCGTTACCTTTTCTCATAAAGATAAAAAAGTAAGAGCCAGTGTTGGCTTGGTTCGTGAATTTGGCCTCGATAAAGGCGAGATTGATTTTAATGCGATCTCTATTATTTTCCAACGCGGAGGTACCAAGCCGAATTTATTAATAGAGGCGATAGAGTCACTCCAAGAGCTTGGAAAGTCATTTACGGTGACACTGGCGGCAAAAGGTAGAACTTACCGGATTACGGGTGAACGCATTGAATTGTCTGCGGAATTACCACCTATTGCTGATGTTGTTTGGTTTCACGATATCAGCGATATGGAAAAACAAACCAGAAATGCTCTCGAAGGTTCTCGCCATATAACATGGTTGCTTGATAATTTACCGATTCCCGTATGGATGCGAGACGAGAAGTTAGCTGTAACTTATTGCAATAAGTCCTACGCCAGTGCTGTCGAATCAAATCAGACGGACGTCATCGAACAAAATATGGAGCTTATGGATCGCTCCAAAGTGACTCAGGCACATAGTCTGGCAAACAAGGCATTGGAAACGGATGCTGTCATTTGCGAGAAACATCACGCGATTATTGCGGGGGAAAGACGTCTTCTCGAATTTTGTGAAAAGGCCCTCGATGATAAAAATCTTCTAGGATTTGCTGTTGATCAAACGCGGCTCGAAGATGCAGAAAGTGAGTTAAATCGTCATATTGGGGCCCATGCTCAGGTCCTTGAGAATCTGGGGATTGCGATTTCTATCTTTGGACCTGACGAGCGGTTAACATTCTTCAATTCATCATATGCGACTTTATTTAAACTCAACGAGGATTTCCTTCGTTCGGAACCGCATTTAAGTGAAATTCTTGATACATTGCGGGAGAATAGGCGGCTGCCTGAATATGCAAACTTTCCAGAGTTTAAACAGCAACGCCTGAGAGAATACCGTACCATTATCGAGCCAGTAGAAGAGTTATTGCATCTTACGGATGGCACAACTTTGCGGTCTGTTGCTTCGGCACATCCTTTTGGCGGGGTTATTGAAACAATTGAAGATGTTACTGATAGCCTTGCTTTGGAAAGGTCTTATAACACCCTTACTGCGGTACAAAGAGAAACCCTCAACAAGCTATACGAGGCGGTTGTCGTATATGGGGCTGATGGGCGGTTAAAGCTGTTTAACCCCAATTTTGCTGAAATTTGGAAGCTGCCAGAAGAGTTTCTACGAACAGAACCGCATGTGCGTGATGTTGTTTCTCGTAGTCGCAGTCTTTTCGAAGTCAGTGATGAAGAGTGGGAACAGCGCAAAGAAGTTATGGTTGCGAGGGTTTGTGAACCAGAGGGCCGTGCTGGACGTATTGTAAGAGCAGATGGAGTTGTACTTGATTGGGCACAGGTAATGCTTCCCGATGGTGCATCGCTTTTGACCTTCCTGGATGTAACGGATTCATTCACCGTCGAACGCGCGCTCCTTGATAAGAATGAGGCGTTGGAAACGGCTGATAGGCTTAAGACGGCCTTTATTGCGAATGTGTCTTATGAACTACGAACGCCTTTGAATGCGATCGTTGGCTTCGCTGAAATACTGGAAAATGAGTTCTTTGGTGAATTGAATGAACGTCAGAAGGAATACAGCCAGGCGATTGTCGAATCATCGCATCGTTTGATGACCCTTATTAACGATATTCTTGATCTCGCGACAATTGAAGCTGGGTATCTCCATCTCGATCTCGGTGAGGTCAAGGTGGATCATATGCTGCAACACCTCTACACTATTGGTCATGAAAGAGCGAGACATCGGAATATCGAAGTGGATATTATCTGTAATGATGATATTGGCTCGGTGCTTGTTGATGAACGACGCTTAACGCAGGCGCTATACAATCTGTTACTCAATGCTATGAAGTTTTCGCCTGAGGGTGGGACTGTTACCGTCCAAGCATCTAAAGATCATGAGTTACGTATTTCAGTATCTGATAAAGGTGTTGGTATTCGTAAAGAAGATCAAGACAGAGTCTTTCTTAAATTTGAACGCGGTGAGGGGCATGCTAAACAAGCTGGCGCTGGTTTGGGATTGTCCTTGGTTAATAGTCTGGTCGAATTACACGGTGGTTGGGTTGAAATCCAATCTGAAGTGGGACAGGGGACATGTATTACGTGTCATATTCCGCTGTTAGATCAAGATGGCTTGGACCAAGATGGGATAAGTCAAAAAAAGCTTGATGACCCAGAAAAAACAAATGACATCCGAAGCGTTGTAACTGAAGTTATCAATCAGATAGCAGAAGAGAAGTCTGAAGAAGATAATATTTCGGATAGCTAAAAAATACCATTAAAGTAAACAAATGTGAGGCTTAACCGTGACGGGTGATCAATTAATCGGTGAAGTCTTAATTGCGGATGAAGACGCGACAGTCCGGTTCGCCAATTCTTTTGCTCCCTACTTGAGAGCTGGGGATGTGTTGGCCTTAGAAGGTGATCTCGGAGCAGGTAAAACCGCTTTTTCTCGAGCTTTGATCAATGCACTACCTTTTGGTCCGGGCCAAGATGAAAAAGAAGAAGTTCCCAGTCCTACTTTTACCCTTGTGCAGATTTATGATCGTGCCGAATTACAGGTATGGCATTTTGATTTGTATAGGCTAGAAGATCCCGAAGAGGCTTATGAACTCGGTATTGAAGACGCTTTTATCGATGGAGTGTCCCTGATCGAATGGCCGGATAAATTGGGATTTCTTATGCCCTCTAATCGTTTGATGGTAAATTTGCAGTATGGGGAGAGTGACACCAATCGGGTTCTAACAATCTCTGGAAATGATAAATGGTGTGAACGGCTGTCCGTATTCCTTAAGAAAAGTGATGCATCCTAGATGACAATTCAAATAGAGACAGGCATGAAGATCACGACGGCTATGGTTCTCGCTGCAGGCTTTGGTAAACGCATGCGACCTCTTACCGATACGACACCAAAGCCTCTGGTGCCTGTATTAGGCACGCCAATGTTGGAAACCATTTTGGACAAGCTCAAAGCATCAGGCTTTAACCGTATTGTGGTGAATGCCTTTTACTTGAAAGATCAAATTCGTAATTATTTAGAGAGCAAGGGTGACGCAGCTCTTATTTATTCGGAAGAAAATACGATTCTAGAAACAGGTGGAGGTGTTACTTTTGCCCTGCCAAAGCTTGGTGATAAACCTTTTGTTGTCGTGAACGGGGATGTTTGCTGGCTAGATGGTGTGGAACCTGCACTGCAGCGGCTTGTTGATCAATGGGATGAAGAAAAAATGGAAGCACTGCTTTTACTTCAGCCGACATCCAGTGCAGTTGGTTATGAAGGTAGCGGTGATTTCACAATGAATTCTGATGGGTATCTCGCCCGTCGAGGAGAAAGTGATAACGCGCCTTTTGTCTATGCAGGAATTCAAATTTTACACCCCAAACTTTTTCAAGAAGTTCCAAATGGTGCTTTCTCATTGAACTACGTTTTTGACAAAGCCTTGGCAAAGAGACGCCTCTGTGGGCTGGAACATGATGGTGAGTGGTTTCACGTTGGGACCCCAGAAGGTTTGGCAGAGGTCGAGGGTAT
Organism: Halopseudomonas aestusnigri; assembly: GCA_036960845.1. Taxonomy (GTDB): domain Bacteria; phylum Pseudomonadota; class Alphaproteobacteria; order Kiloniellales; family Kiloniellaceae; genus Kiloniella. Next base: position 508,285 of record JBALWN010000001.1, read on the forward strand.
TTTGCGAAACAGAGTCCAGTCTTCTCCCGGCTCTGATGCCAGGGTAAGTTAATGGCGAGAAAAATCTATACGATCCCTTCAAATGCTTCTTTTGCAGATGCTTTAGCACAGGGGATACTCGATCAGTGGGGATCAAATCCGCTAGAGCTTTCTCGGGTGATGGTGTTGCTACCCACCCGTCGGGCCTGTCGATCCTTACAACATGCATTTTTGCGTGCATCAGAGGGCAAGGCCCTCATGCTTCCTCGTTTACTGCCTTTAGGTGATCTTGATCCAGATGAGCTGCTGATCTCGGCCTCTGATGTCGCCGTAGGCCAAGGTCTGGAATTAGACTTACCACCAGTTCTATCTTCATTGAGACGTCAATTACTGCTCAGTCAGTTGGTTTTGAAATGGTCGGCAAGCCAATCGAAGTTACTCGGTAGTGAAATCATCCCTGAAGACCAAGCCGTGCGGTTGGCGGGAGAACTCGGCCGTTTTCTGGATCAGGTACAAACTGAAGGCCTCAATTTTTCTGAGCTAAATACATTGGTGCCAGAGGACTATGCCGAACATTGGCAAATTACTCTTGAGTTTTTGGAAATCCTTACCAAAGTTTGGCCCTCGGTTGAGGAGGCAACAGGTGGTATTGGTCCGGCTGAACGCCGACGTCGTCTTTTGGAAGGACAAGCCGAGTTTTGGCGCAGGTGCCCCCCTGAATATCCGGTTGTTGTCGCAGGCTCTACTGGGTCTATTCCGGCAGCGGCTGAACTAATCGGGGTGATTTCTGGCCTGCCTTCAGGGCAGGTAATTTTGCCGGGAATAGATTTTCTAGCAACGGAAGAAGTCTGGACTGATTTTTTGAGAGATAGCTCTCATCCTCAGCATGGCCTTTCAACTTTGTTGTCCCGATTAGATATCCCTCGGGAAGAAGTTAAGGTATGGCCATATAAACAGACCGAAAGAGCGCCAGATGAGCGCGTCGAGTTGATCCAAACCGCGATGCGACCGGCACAATCAACCACCGAATGGCAAGGCTATATAGAAAGAACCAGCCCTGATACTTTCAGGAAAGCCTTAAATGGTGTGACCCGGATCGACTGCCCTGGTCCGGGGGAAGAAGCGCTGTCGATTGCGCTGATATTAAGATCCGTTCTAGAGAACCCTGCCAAAACAGCTGCTTTGATTACACCAGATAGAGATTTGGCACGACGTGTTACTGCTGAAATGGAGCGCTGGAGCGTAACGATTGATGATTCTGCAGGGTCACCGCTACCGGAAGCTGCTCCTGCTGTTTTCCTTCGGTTAACGGCCGAAATGATGGTGTCGGGTCTGACACCGGTTTCCTTGTTATCGGCTTTAAAGCATCCTTTGTGTGCGGGAGGAATGGCCCCTGGCGTTTTTAACCGGATTCTTCGACGCTTGGAAATTAAGATTTTACGAGGCGTAAGGCCTGCACCAAGTTTTTCTGGATTACTTGGGGCTCTCGATGCAGAAAAAGATGAAGAGCTATATCTCTTTATTCAAAAGATCGCGGAGGCAGCTCGCGAATTTTCCACAACAATAGAAGAGGGCTCTAAATCCTTTAGAAAACTTTTGGAAACGCATGTGGATTTTGCCGAAACCCTTGCTGCAACCCAAGACCAAGAGGGTTCTGAAAGGTTGTGGGCCGGAGATGCTGGTTCCGCCACTGCAGAGTTTGTTGCTGATCTTCGAGAAGCAGCAGGAGATGCTCCAGAAGTTTCAGCGCGTCGGTATCCGGAACTGATTGCAGCTTTAATGGTTGGCCGGGCAGTCCGAGCCCCGTTTGGCGCTCATCCCCGGTTGAGTATCCTGGGAGCGATTGAAGCGCGGCTGCAACACTCCGATGTTGTCATCCTTGGGGGGCTCAACGAAGGCAGTTGGCCGGCAGAAGCGAAATCTGGACCCTGGATGAGCCGCCCAATGCGTAAGGATTTTGGGTTACCTCAACCAGAACAACAAGTGGGGTTGTCAGCTCAGGATTTTGTTCAAGCCTTTTGTGCTCCAGAGGTTTTTTTGACCCGTTCCGAGAAAGTAGAAGGGGCACCAACAGTGCCTTCACGTTGGCTCCTTCGCATAGAGGCATTGCTTGAGGGCAGGGGGCTAAAAAATCTAATTCAAAACGATGCCGCTAAATGGCTGTCATGGGCAGAAGAAAAAGACCTACCTTCTGAGCGTATTCCTGTTAAGCCTCCGGCGCCAACGCCGCCGGTATCAGCACGGCCACGCAATCTATCTGTAACGCGCATAGAAACCTGGATTCGTGACCCTTATGCTTTATATGCGCAAAAGATTTTAGCTCTTAGAAAGTTAGATCCTCTTGATGCAGATCCGTCTGGGGCCGATAAAGGGAGTTTGATCCACGAGGCTCTTGAAATTTTTTTAAAGCGCCATCCAGATGCGCTACCACTAGATGGCGAAGACCAATTGATTGCTATTGGAGAAGAGGTCTTTTCTGCTGTTAGAGATCGGCCAGGAATATGGGCTTTTTGGTGGCCACGATTCCAACGCATTGCAAAATGGTTTGTTGAAGAAGAGCGTAAGCGTAGAAAGCTTGTTTCCAAGTCGCATGTCGAGGTGACCGGAAAGATTGTATTAAGTGGCCCTGCGGGTGATTTTACGCTTACAGCAAAAGCGGACCGAATTGATGAATTGGCTGCGGGTGGTTTGGCAATCCTTGATTATAAAACGGGTACAGTACCCAGCGCTAAGAATGTGATGCAGGGAATATCTCCGCAATTACCGCTTGAAGCTGCCATCGCAGCCGAAGGGGGGTTTGGGATTCTACCTGATGAGGTCAAAGAATTGCTTTATTGGCGTCTTACAGGCGGGGAACCCGCTGGAGAAGAGAAAAATGCCTTGGGTCAACGCGGGGCCAAAGAAGGACCCGGCGAAGTATCTAAAGTGGCGATAGAGGGACTTTTGGATCTCATTGCTGAGTTTGATTACCAAGAGACACCTTATTCAGCACGTCCCCGTCCAAAACAGGCCCTAGTTTATAATGATTTTGAGCACCTTGCGAGAGTCAAGGAATGGGCGAGTAGTGGTGAGGGCGACGTATGAGTATCACCATTGAAGAGATTCTAGAAAAAGCGACCAAAGAACAACGTCAGGCCGCAGATCCTAATACATCGGTTTGGGTTGGTGCTTCAGCGGGCGCAGGTAAAACAAAGGTTCTGACAGATAGAATACTTAACCTATTGTTGAGTGGATCTGAGCCAGGAAAGATTTTGGCTTTAACCTTCACCAAGGCCGCTGCAGCAGAAATGGCAAACCGCCTCTCTGGAAATCTGGCACGTTGGTCTACAATACCTGATGAAAAACTAAATGAAGAACTTCTCTATTTGCTGGGACGATCTCCGGGCGCAGATGAAGTCAAAACGGCTCGGCGGTTATTTGCACGTGTGCTTGATACGCCGGGTGGGATGAAGATCCAGACTATTCATGCTTTTTGCCAATCGCTATTGGGTCGGTTTCCGCTCGAAGCTGGGGTGGCACCTAATTTCCAAATTTTGGATGACCGCTCCGCTGTAGAACTGCTTTATCGTTCCCGTGAAGATGTTCTTGCAGGGCGCGGAGGGTTAAGCGAACTAGAAGTCTCTCAAGCACTGGACAGCCTAACGGCCTACACCCAAGAACAAACCTTTGCTCCCTTGGTTCAAGAAATCATTCGAGAAAGAGGGCGCATTGCCTTGCTATTAAAAGAGCACGGCGATCTCTCGGGTTTGAAATCAGCAATCTACCGGGTACTGGATGCGCCTGAAGGCGCTGATCCGAGCTCTATCCTCGAAGCTGCGTGTCAAGACAGTCTCGTTGATATGCTTAACTTGGGACAGGCAGCTGATGCCTTATTGCAAGGGGCAAAATCCGATCAAGAGCGTGGGCGTATACTGAAAAGCTGGGTTGAGGCAAAGCCTGAGATCAGGTTTGAAAATTATGGCGCCTATCGTGGTGTCTTTTTTACACAATCTGGCGATATTCGCAGCCGATTAGCAACGAAAGGTGCCCTTGCTGTTCTTCCCGAGCTGCCGGATATTCTCATCGGAGAAGCTGAGCGCTTGATCCGGCTCAATGAGAAGCTCAATGCGATTGGAGTGGCAAGGTCAACGACAGCCCTCTTAACGCTCGGGGTTTCGATACTCACCGGATACGAAAAGTACAAAGAAGCTCGAGCCTTTCTCGATTACGACGATCTTATCTTTAAGGCCCGTGATTTGTTGCGGGGCGAGAAGGCTGTTGCGTGGGTGCTCTTTAAACTAGATGGAGGGCTGAACCACGTTCTGATTGATGAAGCCCAAGATACCAACCCTGAACAGTGGGAGGTTGTTGCTTCTCTTTGCAATGAGTTCTTTGATGGTGAGGGCGCACGAGATGATGTCCGGACGGTTTTTGCTGTTGGGGATGTAAAGCAATCGATTTATTCTTTCCAGCGTGCGGACCCGGCCAAGTTCGAAGAAATGCGGCGCCATTTTGAAGATCGTGTTTCAATCGCTAAACAAGCTTGGCAACGCATTAGTCTGGATGTTTCCTTTCGTTCTACACCTTCTGTTCTTTCGGTCGTTGATCAGGTCTTTGCCTCTGCAGTTGCCGCTGATGGGGTCTCATTTGACGAAGACAGATTACAACATCAACCCGTAAGACTTGGGCAAGCCGGGCGTGTAGAGCTTTGGCCTCTAATGGCTAGTGAAGGGCAGGTTGACGATACGCCTTGGACCCTGCCGCTTGCACAAGAAGCCGAAATGGAATCTCGATCCCGTTTGGCGACAGTGCTGGCACGAAAAATACACTACTGGACGCTTTCAGCTGAGGGCGAAGATGATCCTGTATCACAGTTAATTGCCAAGGGGCGGCGAATTGCACCCGGTGATATTCTTGTTTTGGTAAGACGGAGAAACGCCTTTGTCGAGGAGTTGGTCAGAGAGTTAAAAACTCTTGGTGTGCCGGTATCCGGTGTCGACCGTATGGTTCTCACTGATCAAATGGCGGTCATGGACTTGATTGCCTTGGGCCGCTTTTTGCTTTTACCTGATGATGATTTGACCCTGGCAACTATTCTCAAAGGACCACTTATAGGCCTTGATGAAGATCAGTTGTTTGAGCTTGCCTATAAACGTAAAGGAAGCCTCTGGTCCGTACTTCGTGATAAAGCACGTAGCAACGATGCTTTTGCCCGTGCAGCTGGGTATCTTAATGGCTTGCTTGCCCGTGCTGACTATACGCCGCCTTTTGAACTTCTCTCCCATATTCTTGGGCCTCTCGAGGGACGTAAAAAGTTACTCGCGCGATTAGGACCGGATGCCCGTGATCCAATAGAAGAATTCCTTTCCCTTTCTCTGGTATATGAACGTGAAGAAACTCCCTCATTGGAAGGTTTTCTTCACTGGCTGGAAGCTGGTGATCAAGAAATCAAACGCGATCTCGAACAAGGAGGAGATGCCGTCAGGATTATGACGGTGCACGGCTCGAAAGGCCTTCAGGCACCTGTCGTTCTGCTTCCCGATACTACGCAGATACCTCAGGCCGATCGAGGAGTTGTGTGGCTAAAAGATAACAACAATATTCCTGTGTGGTCGCCTAGAACGGCAATGAATACTCAGATTATCTCTTCGGCGCGTGATCAGTTGCGTAAAGATGGGCTCAGAGAGTATCGCCGGCTTCTCTATGTGGCATTGACCCGGGCCGAAGATCGCCTTGTAATCTGTGGTTGGACGGGACAACGAGAACCATCTGAGGACAGCTGGTATGCTCTGGTAAAAGCGGCGTTGTCAGAATCAGCTCAAGAGGTAGATTTTTCCTTTCCCGAAGATCCGTCTGGGTTATGGAATGCTTCTGGGTGGGTTCAGGAGAACCCACAAGAAGTGGAAATTAAAAATCAAGACCAAGAGATCGTTGAAATTATCCCCGTTGAAAACCTGCCTGCCTGGGCGAACTGTGATCCAGATGACGAACCTGTGCCACCTAAGCCGTTGGCACCATCGAGAGCAAAGGATGATGAACCTCCGGTTCGATCTCCTCTTGGTAAGGATGATAGTTCGCGTTACCGCCGTGGACGCCTGATCCACAGATTGCTTCAGAGCCTGCCTGACCAACCTGAAGATAAATGGTCTGATATTGGCCGACGCTTTTTGATTTCTCCTTTGCATGAGTTAAAACCGGAGCAGGTGGAAAGTTTACTCGAGGAAACCCTCTCGGTTCTCCAGCATCCAAATTATCGTGATCTATTTGGTGTGAATAGTCAGGCAGAGGTGCCAGTAGTTGGCCTTGTAAAGAGAGACGGGGATGTTGAAGTTATCTCTGGTCAAGTCGATCGTTTGGTTATCTCAGATAAAAAAGTGAAAATAATTGATTATAAAACTAACAGACCGCCTCCTCAGTCTGTTGAAAAGGTGCATCGTGCATATTTAAGGCAAATGGCGGCTTATCGGACTGTTTTACGTCAGATTTATCCTGATTATGAGATCGAAGCTCACTTGCTTTGGACGGATGATGCCCGTCTTATGTACCTGCCTGATGATATTCTTTCGCAACATGAACCTTGACGTTGGGGGACCTCCATCCCTACATTCATCCTGACAATGTAATGTGAAATTTGAAATTTTTCTGATACATTACACACAAACAAAAATGGCAAGAGGTACAATATGTCAACGATCGCAATCAGCGACGCTTCTTTTGAAGCTGATGTTCTTAAGACTGAGACCCCAGTTCTCGTAGATTTCTGGGCTGAATGGTGTGGTCCTTGTAAAATGATTGCGCCTGCTCTCGATGAGATTGCTGCTGAAATGGATGGTTCCCTTACCATTGCGAAGCTGAACATTGACGAAAATCCAACAACACCACAACAGTACGGCGTTCGTGGAATTCCTACTCTACTGCTCTTTAAGGGCGGGGAAGTTGTTGCAACGAAGGTTGGCGCAATTGCTAAAGGTCAATTGAAAGAGTGGATTACCACGTCTCTTTCTTAAGTCGACCACTATCTATGAAAAAGCCTCGCTGTTCAGCGGGGCTTTTTTTATGGCAGCAATTATTGTTGATTTTTGCAACTGCTAATGGTCACACTATGAGGTGTGTTTTATTGTAATTTTTGGTGGTTACGAGCTGTTTTAAGAATTAGTGATGTACTTTGTCCGTACATAAAATGCCACCGGCACCCCAATTTTCTTTGTTCACATCGTCAATGACGACATAGACAGCTTCCCTATTGCAACCTGTGATTCGGGCCGTTTCCTCAGTCAGTTGTTTGACTAGAGCGCGCTTTTGCTCGAGGGAACGACCTTGGAACATCTCTACACGGATGATCGGCATGATCTCGTCCTCTTTCTGAGTGTAATAAGGATAATCGAAAATCGCCTCAAAAGCTACTGTTTCCAACGTTTAGCTCTATAAAATTGAAAAAGAACTCCCCTTTGCAAACCTTAGGAATTATAACCTCAATTGTGTTTGTATGAAGCATCAATAAATTTTGCTAGTTTTGGGCTTTAATTTTCCAAGTGAATAGGATTAAAACTCTGCAAAAGGGATAAAGGGAATACGTTCTCGGTGAGCGGCTTTGGATTTCAAGTCATCGACAACCGCCAGAAAATGAGGAGAGCTGTTGTGGGCGTCCCAACCAGATTTGTCGTGATAAATCTCATAAACAAAGAAGGATGAGGGATCGTCAGGGGAACGATAGGGTAAAAATACTTTCACACCTTCCTCAGCCATTGTCGGGGCGACCAGATTGTTCAGGATTTCAGCCACGGCATCGGCTTCACCTTCTTTCGCCTGAATGCGAATAGCAACGACGAATCCCTTATTAAGAAGATTAGATATATTATCAGTATTAAGCATAAGAATTCCTGATCTGATTTTTCAAATTGTTGTTATTTAACGAGAGAACAATTAGTGAACAAGCAGATTAGAATGTCAACACTTGGCTTTTAAATACTTAAAAACAATGTGTTGTTATCACGAAAATAATATCAGCTAATTAAGACAGAGCCTTTGACGAATAAATCATGTCTTAGGAGCTTTCAGATAGGATATGGCCTGCCAAATAAAGAGATCCACAGATCAAAATCCGCCCAGGATTCTCTTGTGCAAGAATTTCAGCAACAGCTTGCTCTGCTGATGGGCAGGCCTTGGCATCAAAACCTGCTTCATTTGCATGACCAGCGGCGTCTTCCGCACTCAAAGAGGCCGGTTCAAAAGGAATTTCTATCGCGCGTAAGCTGGTTCCCAAAGAGGCCAAAGGACGAAGGTATTCAGAAGCGGCTTTTGTGTTCAGCATGCCATAGACGATATGCACGGGCTTGTCCTGCCAAGTCTCTAGGATTTTTGCAAGCGCAAGGCCTGCAGACTCGTTGTGTCCACCATCCAGCCAAAGTTCCCAGGGATTTCCGGGTAACATATCTGGCAAAAGTCCAGAGTTAAGCTGTTGCATTCTACCAGGCCAAGACGCTTGAGTGAGGCCTAACTTTATCTTATCTTCCTTGAGCGCGAACTGGTCTGAGAGGAGGTCGGTTGCCGCAACCGCGAGGGCAGCGTTCTCCACTTGATGTACGCCGAGTAGATTAGGGCGAGGATAACGGACAGTGCCGTTGTGCCCCGTAAACAGGAAACTATCTTCCTCCACTTCGATAGACCAGTCACGGCCTTCAACGTAGAGCTCTGTGCCTATTTCTTTTGCTCGGGACTCAATAACCGCGAGTACTTCATCGGTTTGTTTGCCAACAACACATGGAACACCAGGCTTTAGTATTCCTGCCTTTTCTGCGGCTATTCCTTCTATCGTATCACCTAGAAATTGGGTGTGATCAACCGATATTGGGGTGATCGCTGTTAGGGCCGGCTGAGCAACCATATTGGTTGCATCAAGACGCCCACCGAGGCCTGTTTCAAGAAGCAATGCATCAGCAGGGGCACGGCTATAGGCGATGAAGGCGGCGACTGTCGTCACTTCGAAAAAGGTTATGGATTCAGGGCCATTGACCTTTTCACATTCTTCCAACAGAGAAACTAAATCATCTTCGCTGATGAGCTCACCAGCTAGACGAATGCGTTCATGAAACTTTACCAGATGTGGAGAAGTGTAAAGGTGAACCCTTTTATCATGAGCTTCTAGGATGGCCCGAACATACGCCAAAAAAGAGCCCTTACCATTTGTCCCTGCAACATGGATTACAGGGGGCAATTTTTCTTCGGGATGATCAAATAGCGCCAGCAGCCGTTCAACGCGTCCGAGAGAAAGGTCAATAATCTTTGGATGCAAGAGGCTTAGGCGCTCAAGCACAACATCGCTACGGCGCATGGGCATGGACATAATTTTTTACCTGAATTTTAGGTCACAAATATTTTTACAAATACTTTCCATAAAGCCTAGGCATCGATTGGTGCACCTGATGGTTCACTTTCCACTTTTTCAAGATTTTCTGGTAGAGGTAAAATCTCTGCAGCAGGTCCCTTTTGAGTGAGAAGATTGAAAATCCGGATCAGAGTTTCACGCATCTCATGGCGATGAACCACCATGTCTACCATCCCATGTTCCAAGAGGTATTCGGCGGTTTGGAAGCCTTCAGGTAATTTTTCACGGATGGTTTCTTCAATCACGCGTTTACCAGCAAACCCAATATTTGCTTCTGGCTCTGCAATGGCAATGTCTCCTAGCATGGCAAAGGAAGCAGACACGCCACCCGTCGTTGGGTCAGTAAGCAGAACGACATAAGGAAGTCCGGCATCTTTGACCATATCAACGGCAATAATTGATCGTGGCATTTGCATGAGAGACAAGATGCCTTCTTGCATGCGTGCACCACCAGAGGCTGGAATTACAAGGAGAGGCGCTTGTTGCAAGACTGCCAAACGTGCAGCTGTGAGAAGGCCTTCCCCAACAGCGGTTCCCATTGAGCCACCCATGTAGGAGAAGTTGAAAGCTGCAATAACCGTTTGCATTCCGCCCATTGTGCCACGAGCAACAAGAATGGCTTCTTTATCCTCGTTCTTGGCATTGGCGTCTTTAATTCGGTCCGTATAGCGTTTCAAGTCTTTAAACTTGAGTGGGTCGCTAATGGTTTTTGGAAGTTCTACCAGAGTAAATTCACCATCATCAAAAAGGGTCTCAAGGCGTTTACGTGCCGAGATCCGCATATGATGGCCACTATAAGGGCAAACCCACAGATTTTTTTCTAGCTCTTTTTTGAAAATCATCTGCCCAGTCGCTGGCGACTTTACCCAGAGATCATCTGGGGTATCTTTCTGCACCAGAGCACGGATTTTCGGGCGAACGTAGTTGGAAATCCAGTTCATTCTAATCTGCCTTATCGGTCATATATCTACGTGCGGGCGCCACGTACACCTTCGGAAAGTGTACGTACGTATTCCAACACAGCTTGGGTGAGGCCCGGTTTTGGCCGGTTGTCATCATCCAGATTGTCTTTTAGTTTATCAATAATTGCCGACCCCACAACTGAAGCGTCAGCAACTTGGGCTACACTTGCTGCTTGTTCCGGAGTACGGATGCCAAACCCGACAGCAACGGGTAGATCAGTTTCGGCTTTTATACGCGCAACAGAGTCTCTGATGTTGTCTTGAGATGCAGCTGCGGTGCCGGTGATTCCAAGAATGGACACGTAATATACAAATCCGCTGGTGTTGTTAAGTACTTTCGGCAATCTTTCACCAACTGTTGTCGGTGTGGTCAAGCGAATGAAGTGCAATCCCATCTCAAGAGCCGGGCTACAGAACTCATCGTCGTGTTCTGGTGGAAGATCAACAATGATGAAACCGTCAACACCAACTTCTTTGCAATCTTTTAAAAATGCATCGACGCCGTATATATAAATCGGGTTGTAATATCCCATCAGAATAATAGGAGTATCTTGATTGTCTTCACGGAAAGCTCTTACGAGCTCTAGGGTCTTTTTAAGTGTCATGCCTTGGCGTAATGCACGAAGACTGGATGCTTGGATCGCTGGGCCATCAGCCATGGGATCAGAAAAGGGCATCCCTAGTTCAATAACATCGGCACCTGCAGCGGGCAGGCCCTTTACGATTTCTAGGCTGGTTTCCAAATCTGGATCGCCAGCTGTCAAAAAGGTGATAAAGCCGCCACGGCCTTCTGCTCTCAGATCGGTAAAACGTTTTTCTAGTCTGGTTTGGCTCATATGCTGTTCCCCACTCAAATCGTCACGCCGAGAGCGTCGGCAACAGTAAAGATGTCTTTATCACCGCGACCACACAGGTTCATAAGAAGGATTTTGTCCTTACCCATCTTCGGTGCGATTTTGATAACGTGAGCCAAGGCGTGAGCAGGCTCAAGAGCAGGGATAATTCCCTCAATTTTGGAAAGTAGTTGAAATGCTTCCAGAGCTTCTACGTCGGTAGCAGAGGCGTAATTTACCCTACCAATGTCATGGAGCCAGGAATGTTCTGGTCCAATACCTGGATAGTCCAAGCCTGCAGAAATTGAGTGTGCATCTAGAATTTGGCCGTCGTCATCTTGCAACAAGAATGTCCGGTTGCCATGAAGAACGCCAGGTTTACCACCTGTCAGAGATGCGGCGTGTTTATCAGTAGATACACCATGGCCCGCAGCCTCTACTCCGGTAATGGCGACATCTTTGTCGTCAAGGAAAGGGTGGAACAGCCCAATGGCGTTAGAGCCCCCGCCGATACAAGCAACGAGGTGATCTGGAAGGCGTCCTTCGGCTTCGAGCATTTGCTCTTTGGCTTCGCGACCAATAATAGACTGGAAATCGCGAACCATCACCGGATAGGGGTGAGGTCCTGCAGCAGTTCCAATGATATAGAAAGTCTCTTCGACGTTCGCGACCCAATCACGTAACGCATCGTTCATGGCATCTTTAAGAGTACCAGTTCCGCTTTCAACTGAAATGACTTCTGCGCCGAGGAGTTTCATCCGGAAGACATTTGGTGCTTGGCGCGCAATATCCGTTGCACCCATATAGACTACACAGGGAAGATCAAACAAGGCGCAGAAGGTTGCCGTTGCAACACCGTGCTGCCCGGCACCAGTTTCCGCAATAATACGTTTTTTACCCATACGTCTTGCCAAAAGAATTTGGCCGAGAACATTGTTGGCTTTGTGTGAGCCAGTGTGGTTGAGCTCATCACGTTTGAAGTAGATTTTAGCACCACCACACTTTTCAGTCATGCGTTCTGCAAAATAGAGCGGGCTTGGGCGACCAACATAGTGTTTGGCGTAGTAATCGTAATCTTTCTGAAAAGAAGGATCCGCCTTGGCTGCGTTGTATGCTTTTTCTACCTCAAGGATAAGAGGCATAAGTGTTTCGGCGACAAAACGTCCGCCAAAGATACCAAAGTGTCCACGTTCGTCCGGACCGTTCATATAGGAATTGGGTGTTTTCATATCTACTCTACAACCTTATTAGATCACTGAGATCAACCTTGGGCGGACTTTGCCTGAAAACCTGTGTTCCTGCAAGGGATGCGGGGCTTAGATTTTTAATATTTTAAAAACGCGTGGCGCACCGTAACTACACCATAGACCCGCGATAACACCCGTAATAAATGTTAGGATAAGTATAAAATCGAGCCCTTTGCCTGGGGCAATATCAAGCAGCAAGACTATTGGCGGAAGGCCAATTAGTGGACGAAGGGCTAATTTGAATTTATTCGCAGCTTTTGGAGGATGGTCGCCATCTAGCAGAGCAAGACCAAGTAGCCAACCGAACATCAAGGCTGGAATGATAACAACGTTATCTGCCTTAACGGGTTTAATGGGATGGCCTGCATTACGAACCCACTCGTCGAGAACCGTTTGCTCGGTTGCAATGCTTGCAACGACCAATCCTATGATCATCAACAAGATTGAAAAACAAAGCGATCCCACGATGCGAGATTTTGTATTGTTTTTATGCCACCAATTCGTGGCCGGCTTCTCAAGTAAAATAATGGCGATAAGTAAAATTACGCCAATGATCCATCCAGAGTAAACCTGAGCTGGAGTGTGGACGTTACCAACGATCCGGGTCCAACCTGTCATCACAACTATAAGAGCCGCTATACCGTAGGCCCAGTATCGCCGGGACGATTTGGCGAGAAGGCCATAAAATACCGGAGGTGTCTGAGCATGCCCGGATGGCATGCCGTAAGAGGTGCTTTGTTCAATGGCGGTAAGGCCAGGTTCGACCCAGTAAGGCCGCGGCTGCGCAATCGCCATTTTTAGAATTTGCTGTACAGAGCTAGACAGGCAAAGGGCAAACCAAAGGCGGGTTCCTAGGCGAGGACAGATGATCCAATAGATACAGACAGTCGCCACCAGAAACAGCTGAATCTCGCCAAAATGCGAAAGCTGAGCGATGACCGAGGGAGGTAAATTATCAGATATCATTTCGAGCAAGTCTTGATCCCTTAGGTGCTTTTTGCATTGCGCGTGAACAGGTGTATTTTCTCAATTGACTTCACGCCGGGGCGATCTTCCACGCCGGAAGATACATCCACAGACGGTGCACCAGAAATCTTGATGGCCTCTTGGATGTTGTCGCAAGTTAAACCACCAGCCAGCATCCAAGGACGACTCCAGCTTCTCCCCGAAAGAAGCCTCCAATCGAAAGAAATGGCATTGCCTCCAGGTAAAACATTCTTCAACCCTTTTGGGGGTTTAGCGTCAAAAAGTAAACGATCAGCGATTTCTTCAAAGGGGGCAATGTTTTGAAAATCTTTCTCATCCGAGACTTTGATCACTTTCATTACTTCAAGGCCGAAAAGCTGTTTTATTTCTGCGACACGTTCAAGAGGCTCGCCGCCGTGGAGCTGCAAAATATCCAGAGGGACTTGAGATAGGATTTGTTTGATCTCGTCATTGCTTGCATCAACGAGCAATCCGACTTTTTTAATGCTGGGTTTTACCTGTTGAGCAAGAGAGTTTGCCTGATCGATGCTGACATGACGCGGACTCTTGGGAAAGAAGACGAACCCTAAGTAATCAGCTCCAGACTGCTGCGCTGATTGGAGCGCTTCGCTAGTGTTGATACCGCATATTTTGACTTCTGTTCCCAAGGTAATGAATCCATTTATATTTTGTTATATGGGATTATACGCTCAATATAGTGATACAAAGCAATTATGAAAAACGTTCAGTGATTTCTTTGCTGCTTTGCCAGCCTGTATTGGTCGCAAAGCAATAATTGTGCATGTTTATAAATGGGATCATTGCGAGTAAAGAAAAGATCATCACCCCAAAATATAAGGGCACAACAAGTAAAATTGTTGAAGTTGACGTCAAAATATCTGCTGGGTTTTCTGCTTGAAAGATGTCACCTGATGTAAACAGAACGACAGAAAAGATTCCTCCCAAGATCGTCATGAGAATACCTGCGGCAAAACTTATAATAAGATAAAGAACGAAGAAGGAGATAAATATTTTAAAACCTTGAGTTTTTGTATGGGCCCAACTCATAGAAAAGCTGTAGGGCTCATCAAGAGCAGTTGCTGGGAATACATATGATAATTTGAGAACGATTGCGGTAAAAAAGGCCATTACAAATAGCATGATTGGGAAAATTAAAAATATCATGCCCCCGATTGCTGACGGAGAGTAGTTATCAAATTGCAGGGATAAAACTTCTCCCCCAAAGAAAATCAGAGCTGCTGCCAAGATAAAAATAGCGATGACAATTATGAAGACAATATAACTCCCAATACCTAATAACAGGCCTTTTCCCGTAAGGAGCAGATGTCGTTTATTAAGCTTTAGAAGAAACGTTTCGGTAGCAGAGTTTTCGCCTAAAAAGATAAAGCGAACCCAAGCAGCATAAAATTGACAGAAAATAAGATAACCCAACAGAAAGAAAAATAATTGACCTATAAAAAAGAGAGGCGAGATTTCTTGTTCTATAGTTGCGCTATTTGGCGCGATCATTGAGATAAAATATATTCCGATACCCATCATAACGATCAGAGATATTGAAGGTAGAAGTGTAAATTTAATTGCAGTTTTAAAATTTGAGAAGAGCGGTGAAAATGCCTCGCTTATAGCTTCGCCAATTGCAATGGATTGTTCTGCTTGATCGGTATTCGACTGTATCGACAATTTTGCCCCCTATTATAAACACTGTAAGTTGTGAGCTTGCAGTGGTGAGAGAGCAAGATATTCAAGTTTTACGGGGCACTGCAACTATTAATACTAATCTTAGTGAGATATTCAGTTTAAACGAACACTCCAAGCTTGGTATAGCTTTGCTACTCTTCTTTTGTAGTCTCTTCGTTCGACGCATCATCGTCATCAGAAATCTCTTCTGGTATCCAGCCTGTGCAAGCCTGAAAGGCGAAGGAAAGCAGAGTGATGATCGCGGCAATGGGGAAGTATGAAAGAACCAGAAGTATAATCTGCCCGAAAGCGTACCCAACAGCATTTACTTGAAGGTAGTTTATGTAGGATTGGAGTAAATCCATTATCATGAGCTGCTCTGTAATTTCAGGCAGCTGGGGTTTTTCGCTCATGAGCCCGTTAAAAATTAGAGGGGAAATGAGTAAGTACAGTAGAATGAATGGCATTGTCATCAATAGGTAAGCGCTAATCAAACGTACGCCCTGGTTCTTGGTTTGTTGCCAACTATTGTCTAGTGAGTAACTCTCTTCTACAGCGGTTGCAGGCAGAACAAACGACAGTCTTGCTACGACATAACCTGCCCCTAAAAAGAGGGCTAAAATCAAAAATGGAGTGACAAGAGGTAAGATGGCACTGAGGAGCCCGACGGGTATACTGCCAAAAATTATGATTCCATAGAAGATAATCAGTAGTAGAAAAGTTCGGAACAAAAACAGCCAATGTCTGCTGTGCCATGTCGGAAATGAAGGAGTGTTGATTTGTACTGTCTGAAGGAGTGTTTTTCTGTGCCAGGCAACAGCGAAGAGAGTGTGTGGCACATACGTCAGCAAAAAAAGTATAAGATAGAGTCCGGGGCTTGTCAGGGCCTGAATTGAAAGCACTATTAGCAATGTAGAAAGCAGAAACGGGAACATTGTTATGCGTGTTAGGGCGCCCAAGTTGTTGCTTGTGTAGCGTAAAGCGGCGAGGGTGACTTCCCTGATCGGCAAATCTCTGACAGCGTGTTCCGGAGGTCTATGAGATACCATAACTATACTTCTTCCTAACGAGATCTTATGCTTCGAGTTCTTCGACGATACGACGTGCTGCTGCTAACGGATCATCTGCACTGGTAATCGGGCGGCCAATTACGAGGTAATCAGCTCCGGCGGCTACGGCATCTTTTGGTGTCATAATTCGTTTTTGATCGCCAGCTGCTGCCCAAGTAGGACGAATACCCGGCACCACCAGTTTAAAGTTTGGGCCACAGGTTTCACGCAAGATGCCGATCTCTTTTGAAGAGCAAACAACGCCATCGATACCACTTTCTTGGGCAAGGAGAGCAAGACGTTTTACCTGATCTGCTGCTGGGCCATTCTGGCCGACTTCAGTAAGATCATTATCATCAAGACTGGTAAGTACTGTAACGGCAAGAACCATTGGACGAGGGATGCCGAGATCTTCAGAAGTCTCTCTCGCCGCATCTACTGCCGCTTGCATCATTGCCTTACCACCAGAGGCGTGGACATTGACCATAAAGGGGCGCATGTGAAGAGACGAACGAATAGCCCCCGCGACTGTATTGGGAATGTCATGGAACTTAAGGTCGACAAAAAGCGGCTCGCCACCAACTGCGCCTCTCACAGCATTCGGCCCTTGAGCTGTAAAGAGTTCTTTGCCAATCTTTATGCCCCCAACCTCGCCAGAAAGTAGCCGAGCGAGCTTAGTAGCCCGATTAATATCGGGGGTGTCTATTGCAACAAAAATGCGTTCTTTGGGGGTCATGGTGCCGATCTCCAGTCAGAGTTGTATCGGAGCCCATTCCTAACAGAGGTGATCGTATTGGTCACCCCTGTTTATTGAGTTTAACTCTAAACGAGCCAATTAATTATCAATCTAACAAAATTCACGTTTAGAGGCGTTGGCAGTGCTATCCATTTATGCGTTTATCTACCAATTGAGCTGCGGCGAGATCTTCTAGAGCATGGCCCACCGATTTAAAGTAGGTGATCTCTTCTTCACTGGATCTGCCTTGATGCTGTTCTCTGGTCAATTCGAACAAGTCAGCTTTGATATTCTGTAAATTCAATACACCTGTGGCCAAGGGGATAACAATATCACCACCTTCTTTAGTGGCCCCGGCGCGGGTGTCGACAAAGACGCTGGAATATCGGATGGCGTCGTCATCAGCCTCACGCATGTCAGGTCGGTAGGCTCCGACAAGATCGAGATGTTGCCCAGGCTGCAGCCATGATCCTTTTACCAGGGGTTGTTGGCTAAGAGTAGCGCAAGAAATTATATCAGCAGATTTTACTGCGGCTTCTATATTTTCTGCGGCTTTAGCTTGGATGCCAGAAGCGGTGATTTCTTGAGCCAGAGCAGTGGCCTTGCCGTGATCCCTGCCCCAGATAGTTACTTCTTTTATTGGGCGGACGGCAGCATGGGCTTGGATCAGGCTTGGAGCTAGCACACCAGTACCGACCATGGTTAGTTTCTGACTGTTGGCCCTAGCAAGATAGGAAGCTGCAAGGGCAGAGGCTGCGGCAGTTCTGCGTGCTGTCAGGGTTTTTGCTTCAATGAGAGCTTTAGGAGTTCCAGTTTCACCATCAAAAAGAATGTAAATTCCTTGAATAGCGGGAAGGTTTCTTTCTCCATTGTCAGGGCTCACAGTAACCAGTTTTACACCGACAGCTTTTCCGGATTCCCAAGCCGGCATTAAAAGAAGCGTGGATTCTCGACGACCTCCTGGTTGCTCCATGTCATGGTGATGGCGCATTGGTACTGTAATGTCGCTCTTAAAGGCCTCTCTCAGGGCTTCGACAAGTGATGGGTAATCCAATGCCTGAGCGACTTGCTCTGCAGTAATATTTTGCACGAAAGAATCCTAAAATAGAAAATTAATACTGGATATTGTATACAATACTAATATTCAAAGAAGGTGTTTGGCAAAAGAATTATTGCTTAGCTAAACAGAGTACAGAAGTGAGTGTTGTGGTAAAATCTAACTAGGACGTGGTTACGTCTTGAGACGGTGTATGATTTTTCTCACGTTCTTTTTTGAGTTCTTCGCGTTCCCAAGTAAGATCTCTTTGTAGGTCGAGAGCCTGCCATTCCGCCTGCCGAACTTTTTTTCGTGTTTTCCCGCTTGAGAGCCAGGCGATAAAGGCACCTGTGAAAATGCCAATGCCAATTGAAATCAATATGATGAGATAAAGTGGGTAGTCTAGCTGGATACCAAAAGGCCATATTTCAAGCGTAACGTCCTGGCGGTTATTAACCGCCAAAACTAGAATGGCCAGCGTTATAGGTGCTGTAAGAACCCAGCTAAAACGTTTCACTTATTTAAACCAACTTTAGTTATTCAGAATCTAGGCCATTATTTAGGCGTTCGCGGAGTTGTTTACCAGTTTTGAAGAATGGAATGTGTTTAGAATCAACTTCAACAGATTCGCCGGTACGAGGGTTTCTGCCAACACGAGCGTCGCGGTGCTTGACTGAAAAAGCTCCAAAGCCACGGAGTTCAACCCGATTGCCATCTGCCAATGCGTTGGATATTTCATCGAAGATCGTTGTAACGATTCTTTCTACATCCCGGTGATAGAGGTGTGGGTTTTGCTCTGCGATATGCTGAATGAGCTCTGACTTGGTCATGCCTTACGTCTCCCTGTAGCTGTTTCCGAGATTATGAAATACCCGTTCAATTAACTCGGTGTCCCCGGCTTATATTTGTAACTATATAGGTTTTAATGCCGTAATTTAAGTCCTGTTCCCCTGAAGGGTGCCAGAGCCCGAAAATTCCGTCAAGTCTAAGTCATTAAGAATAAAGCATTTCCATGAGAAAAGTCGAATATAAAACAAAAAAGGCCCGGTGAATGAACACCGGGCCTTCTTTCTTAACCAAAAATGTAGGCTTATTTTTTGTCAGCAGAAGCCTTTGAGAGAGCTTCGCCGAGAATATCGCCGAGGCTAGCACCGGAGTCTGTTGAACCAAATTCAGCCATCGCCTGCTTCTCTTCAGCAGCTTCATGCTGTTTGACAGAAAGAGTGATTCTGCGAGATTTAGCATCGATGTTTGTGATACGAGCATCGATTTTTTCGCCGACAGCGAAGCGATCAGTACGCTGTTCACTACGCTCACGTGAAAGCTCAGTTTTACGGATCGTGCCGGAAGCACCATCAGCGATCTGAACGTCGAGAGCGTTATCAGTCACAGCTGTAATTGTACAAGTAACAACAACACCTTTTTTCAGACCTTCAACAGAACCAGCGAATGGATCTGCGCTAAGCTGTTTGATGCCGAGGCTAATACGTTCTTTGTCAACGTCAACGTCGAGAACTTTAACCTTAACAATGTCACCTTTAGTGTATTCTTTTACAGCTTCGTCACCGGAAAGTTCCCAGTTCAGATCTGAAAGGTGAACCATGCCGTCGATTTCGCCTGGGAGACCAACAAACAGACCGAATTCGGTGATGTTTTTGATTTCGCCATCAAGCTCAGTTTCAGCTGGGTGGTTCGCCTGGAATGACTCCCAAGGGTTGGAAGAACACTGTTTCAGGCCAAGGCTGATACGACGTTTGGATTCGTCAACGTCGAGAACCATGACTGAAACTTCCTGGCTGGTAGAAACGATTTTACCAGGGTGGATGTTTTTCTTAGTCCAAGACATTTCAGAAACGTGAACCAGACCTTCAATACCAGCTTCGAGCTCAACAAAGGCACCGTAGTCAGTGATATTAGTTACGCGGCCTTCAAGCTTCGCACCAACTGGGTATTTAGCAGCAACGCCATCCCATGGGTCAGTTTCAAGCTGTTTCATGCCGAGGCTGATACGCTGTGTTTCTGCGTTGAAGCGGATAACCTGAACGTCGACCTGTTGGCCAATAGTCAGCTTTTCGCTTGGGTGGTTGATACGTTTCCAAGAGATGTCGGTAACGTGCAACAGACCGTCTACGCCGCCGAGATCAACGAAGGCACCGTAATCAGTGATGTTTTTAACAACACCCTGAAGAACCTGACCTTCTGTAAGGTTCTGGATCAACTCTGAACGCTGTTCTGCACGAGTCTCTTCGAGAACGGCACGACGTGAAACAACGATGTTGCCACGTGCGCGATCCATTTTCAGGATCTGGAACGGCTGAGGGTTGCCCATCAATGGGGAAACGTCACGTACGGGACGGATGTCGACTTGGCTGCCTGGCAAGAATGCAACGGCGCCGGAAAGATCAACAGTGAAGCCACCTTTAACGCGACCAAAGATAACGCCGTTAACGCGCTCGTTGTCGCCAAAGGATTTTTCGAGCTGAGTCCAGGCTTCTTCACGCTTAGCTTTATCGCGGGAGATCATAACATCCCCGGTTTTGCTTTCCATGCGTTCGAGGTAAACTTCTACCTCATCCCCGATTTTCATTTCGGGAGCCTGACCAGCGTCAGCAAATTCTCTAAGTGGAACGCGGCCTTCAGATTTGAGGCCTACATCAATAAGGGCAACGTCGCCTTCAATGGCAACGATTATACCTTTAAGTACATTACCTTCAAGACGATCGGATTGACCGAGAGATTCGTCTAGAAGATCGGCAAAGCTTTCAACAGCTGCTTCAGCCATGGTTAATAATTCCTTTCAACAGGTTCGCACTATACAGGCCGGCCGGTTTTTCCGGCGGTCTACCCAGGACCATCCCGGGCTAGTCATAATATACTGACAGAAAAGCTCCAAAATACGTGATGTAAGGATACGAACAAGAACTACACGGAGAGACGCTCATCTATGAGTTTCTTCGCTAGTAAAAACGCCTTGTTAGCATCCATATCACTGGTATCAAGAACTACTGCGTCATCAGCCGCTCTAAGAGGAGCTGTGTCACGGTTACGGTCACGCTCATCGCGTTCACGCAAGTCTTCCAGTACGCGGGCGTATATAGACTGATCGCCGCGTCCTAGCAACTCTTTATGCCTGCGCTCGGCGCGGACTTCTGGCGTTGCAGAAATGAAGAGCTTTATTTTGGCCTCTGGACAAACAACAGTCCCGATGTCTCTTCCATCCAAAATAGCACCTAAGTGATTGTTTGGTGGGGTCTTTGCAAAGTTACGTTGAAATACCAGGAGAGATTTTCTAACTTCGTGATTGGCCGCAACGATGGATGCTGCCTGTCCAACTTTTTCTGCACGTAAATCGTCTCTATCAATATCTTCTGCTGTAAAGCCATCGGCAACCTTTGCGGCGAGTACGGAGTCGTTAGGATCACTGCCTCGTGCTAAAACGAGAGAAGCAACTGCGCGGTACAGTGATCCGGTATCGAGATAAGCGAAATCAAGCGCTTTGGCCAGGCGCCGGGCAAGGGTTCCTTTTCCGGATGCGACAGGGCCATCAATAGCGATTACAGGCAAGGTATATTCCTTTTATACAAATTTGAGCCGATTGATTAACCAACCTTGGCGCCAAGACCGTTCATAAGTTTGGCAAAATCAGGGAAACTGGTATCAATTGCCTCAGCATCAAGTACCTTCACAGGTTCTTGGGAGGCCATGCCCATTACCAAGAAACTCATGGCAATACGGTGATCAAAGTGGGTCGTGATGGTGCCCCCGCCTTGTGGGGCTGTGCTGGAGCCTTCAACAATCAGATAATCATCCCCTTCTTCACAAGTAACACCACAAGCCTTTAATCCGTTGGCAACAGCAGACAGGCGATCACTTTCTTTTACCCTTAGTTCACCGAGCCCTTCCATGACAGTTTTTCCCTCCGCAAATGAGGCGGCAACTGCCAGGATTGGGTATTCATCAATCATTGAGGGAGCGCGTTCGGCTGGAACTGTGATGCCCTTTAATTTACTTGCGCGAATAACAAGATCAGCCACGGGTTCGCCCGCTTCTTCTCTCTCATTTATGAGAGTTATATCTGCGCCCATTTCTTTCAACGTTATATAGATACCATTGCGATGCGGGTTCATGCCAATCCCTGGTAACGTTAGCTCTGATCCGGGTTTGATAAGGGCTGCGACGGTTGGAAAGGCTGCAGATGAAGGGTCTGATGGCACATGCACATCTGCGGCCTTCAGTTCCGGTTGGCCAATGATCGTGGTCTCGCGCCCCTCATCGGTTTGCACTACCCTGACTTCGGCTCCAAAGTGTCGGAGCATAAGTTCAGTGTGATCCCTTGTGTGTTCGGTTTCTATAACAGTCGTTTCACCCGGCGTGTTGAGGCCGGCCAAAAGAACACAGGATTTAACCTGAGCAGAAGCCATCGGAAGCTTGTACCGAATTGGCATCGGTGTCTCAGCGCCTTGGACAAGAAGGGGGAGCCTTTGTCCTGATCGACAGTGGACTTGTGCGCCCATTTCTGTAATTGGGTTCGCGACACGGCCCATTGGACGTTTACGTAACGAGGCATCGCCGGTTAAAAATGTCGTAATGGGGTGACTGCCCAAAATGCCCATCAATAGGCGTGCAGATGTCCCGGAATTTCCCATATCCAACACATCTTCAGGTTCACATAATCCGCCAATTCCACGGCCCTCAACGTGCCAAACACCAGCATCATCACGTTCGACCTTCGCGCCGAGTGCCCGCATTGCTTTCGCAGTCGCAAGAACATCTTCACCCTCGAGCATTCCAAAAACATTGGTCTTGCCAATGGCGAGTGCGCCAAACATGAGCGAGCGGTGAGAGATGGACTTGTCACCAGGAACTTTTACTGTTCCTTTGAGTGCGCCACTTGGGGCGGAGGACAAAGATGTGTCACTGGTCATTTTTAAATCCGTATTCTTGTTTATTCAGATTCGCTCGTAATTTATTCAAAAAGCTGAATCCACTGCACAGCATGTTCTAAATGCAGTCGCTATATTCCTATAAGGGGTGGTTACTGTTTCTTTTACATAGGAAATATTGCTTTTACCAGAGATTGATCCTGAGTTCGATAAAGAGAATAAAAACGGGAATGTTGGAGGCTTGCAAAGATTAATCGAATTTTTTTGAAAAAATTTAAATTGTCATTCACCCTTTGTTGACAGTCTGGAGCGATCATGGCATTTGCAGTTTTTTTCGTGATCGTAACCGAAACTATAATTGTATTTGATACAATTTCTGACTGGAGGACCTGGCTGTGACTAAGCCGGAATGGGGTAGTAAACATACCTGTCAAAGCTGTGAGGCAAAATATTACGATTTCCTGAAGTCGCCAATTACCTGCCCAAAATGTGGCATAGTGTTGGACGACACTGGGGATAAAGATCGTACGAATATAGCCGCGGATTCTAACGTAGTTGAACTGAAAGCTACTGTAGTAGATGAAGTTGATGATCTTGATAATACGGCCGAATTTCCCGATGAGGAAGAGTTGGTTCATATCGATGACGCGGAAGATGTTGATAGTGACGATGATGAAGATCTTCAATCTGTCAGCGCGAGTGCAAGCGGTGCCCACAGCGAATAATTAAGCTGTCTTAAAGTTGATATGCCTTTTCTTTTATGGAGAGAATTTTTCTCTTGCCAATTAGGAAAAGACGTCATACTTTCCGCCGCATCTGCTCTTTTGTGGCGGAATATTGGGGCCATAGCTCAGCTGGGAGAGCGCTTCGCTGGCAGCGAAGAGGTCAGGAGTTCGATCCTCCTTGGCTCCACCATCAAAACCCACTGCCTAAAGCGGTGGGTTTTGTCTTTCTCCCTTATAAATTTTAGAAATAATCCATTTCATATTTGAGCGTTTTGTCGTGTTACGCCCGGCGTTATCGCGTAGCATGATCTTGAGTTTACGTAATCTGGAGCAAATATTTGCGATATCTGAGTTTTCCAATTTATATGTTAGCTGCGATAGCTGAAATTGGAGGCTGCTTTGCATTTTGGGCCTGGTTACGGTTGGATAAAAGTCCCTATTGGCTTATCCCGGGTATGGCAAGCCTTGCTTTTTTTGCTTTCCTACTGACAAAAATTGATAGTGATTTTGCCGGGCGGGCTTACGCAGCCTATGGCGGGGTTTATATTATGTCTTCTCTTGGCTGGATGTGGGTTGTCGAAGGCAACCGTCCTGACCGATGGGATCTAATCGGTACGGCAGTTTGTGTTGTCGGGGCACTCATAATTCTCTTTGGCCCCAGGTCTAATTAACAGGACTGTTCGAATTAAAGGGAATTGGTTGAGCGAAACCTCAAGCCACGTTGATAAGGCGTTCATTGGGTTCATTGATCGTTGCCCGCCATTTTCCACCCCGTGCCGGCGTTACGCCGTCTAGTGTCATAATGGTGGACAAAAGGTATTCTATGAACACTTCTGCTCTTCTGGTGAGGGATTGACGAGACGGATAGAGCAAATAAATTGGCTTCGATGGTACGGTATGGTTTGGAAGTATTTGTTCTAATTCGCCGCTTTTTAGCTGCTCTTTTACCAAAAGGTAGGGGAATTTTGTATAGCCAATCCCTCTCGCTAAGGCATTGAGAATAACGTCTGGATTGTCGAAGGTAAAAGCAGCTTGAATAGCGGTTGTACTCTCGTGACCATCTTTGATCAAAACCTGTTCAGGTTTCTTTTTATCATCCCTGTATTGGATCATAGGCAAACTGGAGAGGTCTTCGGGCAATACTGGGCGACCTTGTCTATCCAGAAATTCGGGAGATGCTATAAGTACAAGCTCCAGATCGCCGATCTTTCTGGCAAGGGCATCTGATTTTCCGAGAGAGCCAACACGAATTGCCAGATCTATTCGGTCCTTGACCAGATCGGCGAGAAGGTCACTAAGTTTAAGCGAGATATCGAGCTCGGGAAACTTACTTTGCATATCAAAAACGATTGGCGCGACGAGGCTTTGCCCAATAGCCAAAGGAGCCGTTATACGAAGCGGCCCTGACAAGCTGTGATCTAGATTATTCAAGTCTTCTTCAAGAGAGTTTACCTGATCGAGTATCTTGTGGGCGCCTTGATAAACAAGCAGCCCAGCCTCTGTGGCCTGAACCCCTCGCGATGTTCGAAAAAGGAGCTCTTTGCGTAGAATACTTTCCAATTGTGTAATCTGTTGGCTCACGGCTGGCTGGCTGATACCCAAATCTTTTGCGGCACCAGAAAGGGACCCGCGATCAATGGCGGTGATGAAAGATTGGAAGAGTTGCAGTCTATCCATTGAAGTTTCCGGTCACTAAGTTTTCTGGGTACCAATGAATTTCGTGGATATAAGCATTGGTTATATCGAATATAGGCAAGAGGCCTCTGCCTTTCCAGTAATTTATCCCGATATTGAGAGAACGCTTAATGCAAATGATTAAATAGATATATCAGGA
Source organism: Halopseudomonas aestusnigri (assembly GCA_036960845.1). Lineage (GTDB taxonomy): Bacteria > Pseudomonadota > Alphaproteobacteria > Kiloniellales > Kiloniellaceae > Kiloniella. The sequence continues at coordinate 533,597 of JBALWN010000001.1, forward strand.
TAAGAGACATGACACTTTCAAGACGGGAACTATTGCGCGGATCACTTCTCACTGGGGGAGCAGGAGTTATTGCTTCTTTGGCGGGGCTTCCAATATCAAGTCCTGGTTTTGCTGCTGCACCCAAGGCTCAGATTCAAACACCAGGGGCGTACCGATTTTCAGTCGGAAACTTTGAAGTAACAGCCTTGCTTGATGGCTATATTGATGCCGATCCCACTTTGATACCTAGTTATGATGGTCCAATAGCTGCCCAACTATATCAAGATCAGTTTCGTCCGCCCCTAGCGGATAAAATCAGAATTCCGATCAATTCCTTTGTTATTAATACCGGTGAGAAAATCATTCTGATTGATTCTGGTACCGCTGATAATATGGGGCCAACACTGGGGCAATTTACGGATAATTTAAAAGCCGCAGGAGTTACACCTGAATCTGTTGATGCCATAGTGCTTACCCACATGCATGTGGATCACATTTCAGGGATAACCTCTAAGGAAGGGAGGGCCTTGTTCCCTAATGCAGAGTTGATTGTTCATAAAGCCGATTGGGATTATTGGCATGACGACGGCTTTATGTCTCAAGCAGATGATTTTATGAAGAGCAACTTTGTTAATGCTCGGGCGATGTCGGCACCTTATCTAAAACGCCTTACTTTAGTTGAAGAAGACAAAGAGATTCTGTCAGGTATTGAAGCAGTTGCCATGCCCGGTCACACCCCCGGCCACACAGGCTTTATTTTAAGATCTGAGGGGCAGGAACTTTTGATTTGGGGCGATGTTGTGCACTTTACAGCTCTTCAATTTGCACATCCTGAATGGAGTATTGTTTTCGATTCAGATATGGAGCTTGCCGAAAAGACGCGTCGAAAAATGTTGGATCGTGTCAGTGCAGATAAACTAGCTGTTCTCGGAAGCCATCTGGAGTTTCCAGGCCTCGGTCACGTTTCTCGTGATGGAGATCGATACAGCTATCATCAGTCCAGCTGGCAATATACTCTTTAGAAGTCAAGGCCCTAGGCGTATAGTGAGCTGCAAGAGGGTTATTTCTTGTAGCTCACTTCTATAAATATCCCATCCAACTTAAGATGAGAGAGATCCATTTAGGGCTAGGGTACTAATGTTTTCTAACAGGTTTTTTAAATGGACACGTAGTCCGGTTGCTTTGTCGAGGCCGTATGAGAAAGGCAGATCTTCGGTCGCCAGATAAGCAGACTGCGTGAGTTCCATTTGGATCGCGTGGATTCCCGTTTCAGGTTGCCCATAATGCCGTGTCGTCCAACCGCCTTTGAAGCGACCGTTTAAGACGGTGCTATAGCCTTCGGCAGCAACGCATACATCCTCTACAGCTTTTTCAATGCTGGCGGCACAAGTCTCTCCATTGTTTGTACCGATACTGAAATCGGGGAGCTTTCCCTCGAAGAGAAAAGAGATGTGTGAGCGGATCGAGTGGCAGTCATAAAGAATGGCTACACCGTGGATTTGTCGAACACGCTCTAACTCTGCTTTAAGCGCCGCGTGATAAGGAGCGTGGAAAGAAAGGCGTCGTTGCTCTATTTCCGCCTCGTCTGGCTCGGAGCCTTCTATGTAAATAGGTACATTGTCAAAATCGATAAGCGGGCAGAGGCTCGTCGTATTTTGGCCAGGGTACAAACTTACGCCGGATGGATCACGGTTGGCATCAATGGCGTAGCGGTGAAAGTTGGCTTTTACGATTGTGGCATCGGGAAGCAGGCCATCATAGAGCTGGTCGATGTGCCAGTCTGTATCTGCGAGTTTTTGGCCGTTGTCGTTGAGCTTCTCAAATACATCTGTGGGCAGCCAAGTTCCTGTGTGTGGCATCCCCAGTACGATTGGGCTGTCACCAGGAGTGATGGTGACAGAGGGCATGTCTGTTGATTGCGACGTCGCGGAAGATGCGCTTGAGGAGGGCATGACAGAATCACTCTTTTCTTGGCTTGATTAGATCTGACTTTATTGTATTATGTCTGCACATAATATTTTGTCAAGCTATGGCTAGGAGAACAAAAGTGAGACATTTGTGGGCTGAACAGGCGCTGACGAGCAAGGGTTGGCAAAAGGATGTACTTGTTACTATCAGTGATGATGGCCAGATTACAGGTGTTGAAGCTGGTAGTACTGCACAGGGTGAAAAGCTTGGTATTTTGCTGCCGTCTCCTACAAACTTGCATAGCCATGCTTTCCAACGTGCGATGGCTGGGATGACAGAAACCCGCGGCGATGATCCTCGCGATAGTTTTTGGACTTGGCGCAAATTGATGTATCGCTTTTTGGACCATCTAACTCCTGAAGACATCGAAGCCATTGCCGCTTTTATGCAGATGGAAATGCTGGAAGCAGGTTATTCAGCCGTATGTGAATTCCACTATCTGCACCATCAGCCCGGTGGCGTCAGTTATGACGACATTGCTGAGTTATCCAACCGCATTATTGCAGCGGCAAATGAAACCGGCATTGGCCTGACTTTATTGCCTGTTCTCTATGAACACGGTGGTTGTGACGGCAGAACACTTGGCCCGGGTCAAATTCGCTTTGGAAACACGCCCGATCGTTTTCAAAAATTGTTCGAGGCTGCGGACAAAGCACTCAAAATTCTACCAAGCGATACAAGACTAGGGGTAGCACCGCATTCTTTACGTGCTGTTAGCCAAGAAGGTATGGTCTTCGCCACCAAGCTTGCGCCTGACGCACCAATCCATTTGCATATTGCTGAACAGACCGCAGAGATTGAAGAAATCAAAGCTGCCTGGGGCAAACGTCCAATGGAATGGTTGCTTGAAAATCACAACGTTGATAGCCGTTGGTGCCTTATCCACTGTACTCACATGGAACCTCATGAAACCGAAGGACTGGCCAAATCCGGTGCCGTTGCGGGACTGTGCCCCATTACAGAATCAAGCCTTGGCGATGGCATCTTTGATGGGGTGCGTTATCTGGCAGCAGGTGGAAAGTTTGGTGTTGGATCAGATTCCAATATTCGTATCACGCTTTCAGAAGAACTTCGCACTTTGGAATATTCTCAGCGTTTGAGAGATCGTAGCCGTGCCGTTTTGGCAACACGTGAGAAATCAACTGGCCGCGTTCTTATGGATGGCGTGGTTCAGGGTGGTGCTCAAGCCGGACAAAGGAATGCGGGTGCTATCGAAGTAGGTAAGATGGCTGATCTCTTTGCTCTGGATTCCAATGCGGTTGATCTCATGGGTAAAGAAGGTGACGCGGTACTCGATAGTTATATCTTTACCGGGGATGATAAAATGATCACTGATGTCTGGTCAGCTGGTCGTCACCTGGTAAAAGATGGCAAACACGCCAAGCATGAGGCCATTGTCTCTCGCTACAAGAAAACCATGATGTCGTTGAAGGACAGAATTTGAAGGTAACAGAGATCAATGGCTGGCAGTCAGTAAAAGCTGAAGTGATGCGTCGCATTGTCGAACGTATCTGGCTGCCAGGTGATCTCGTTCCCAACGAAGTTGACCTGGCCGAGGAGTTTGGTGTTGCTCGGGCAACAGTAAACCGGGCCATGCGCGATCTAGCCGATGCAGGGTTACTGGAGCGCCGTCGCAAAGCAGGCACCCGGGTTGCCCTTAACCCCACCCGTAAAGCCACGCTTGAAATACCGATTACCCGGCTTGAAGTTGAACAACGGGGTGCTATTTGGCGGCATGCAATTTTAGAGCGGGAAGAGACAGTCGCCCCTGTCGTTGTTGCAAGTAGACTAGGTCTACCCGTTGATACGCCCATGTTGCACGTGCGCAGTTTGCACTACGCCAATAGTCATCCCTTTTTGTACGAAGATCGTTGGGTCAACATCTCAGCCGTTAAAGGTATATGTGATGTCAGTTTCCAATCCATCGATGCTAACGAATGGCTGGTACAAAACGCGACCTTTACGCGGGGAGATATTTCTTTTTCAGCGGCAAACACAACCGCGCAGGAAGCCGAATTGTTAGAGGCTAGTGTTGGGGCTGCAATCTTTGTGATCGACCGTACAACTTGGAACGGAGACATCCCGGTCACTGTGGTGCGTCTGGCCTATGCACCAGGATATCGAATGCATACGGATCTTTAGAATTAAAAGATATTCTGTCCAATACTTCTAAACTTACTTAAACCTTATACTCTACTTGCTTCAGGAATAAGCTCTTCACTGAGGAGTTCTTCGATAAAAAAGCTGAGCAATTGGGCGCGGCCGGTGACGTCGGATTTGGTGTATATTGCGTTGCACTGGGCTTTGACCGTGCCTTCTTTGGTATTCCTCATATTCGCAATATCTGAGAATGACATACCTTTGATGAGGAAGAGGGCTACGTCTCGTTCTGAAGGTGTGAGTTTCCAGCTATCAAAATATTGATTGAGCATGGTGACAAAAGCCCCTGAAGCGATTTTGATCTGATCTTCCATACGGCGTTGGCGATGCAGCATACGTCTGATTTGCGTGATGGTGAAAACAATACTTAGGCTCATGGCGAGGACGACCATGGATTCCAAGATGTCATGGCTGAAGCCTGCGAGTATTTCCCCTGCGAAGATCATATCACCAAGGGCGTCCGCAAGAAAAAACAAGGTGCAGACAATTTGAATAACCAGCAGTCCCCACAGCATCGCGCTCTTATTCGTTTTGGGGCTAGGAGTCTTTTGGGGAGTGCTGGTCATGTGTTTTCTCGTTCAAGTATCGTGATTTTAATTGAGAGGCATATTCTTTTTGCCTGTAATCATGGCTTTTACCAAGTTGATTTTTGAACGCTTGGTCTCAATGGCAACGCCGAGAAGGTGTAAGGCAACCGAAATCAGAACGTAGTTCGCAAGGAACTCATGGACTTCTTCCATCCATTTCATACCCCAAAACATATCGGTTTCAGCTAGAATACCTGAAGTGCAAAGTAGTGCCAATGAACCCAGCAGGTTAAAAACCATCAAAGCACCTAGAGGGTTGTGGCCAAGGTGGTTGTCCTTTTCGCCAAAAAACATTGCGCTGATGTGTTCTTTAATGCCGTCTACCGTGGGCATGAAGTTTTTAAAACGGGCGTGATACCCCCCAATGAAACCCCAGAGAACGCGTAGTCCTAAGAGGGCAAGCAAGCCGTATCCGAGATAGCTGTGTAGAGCACTGCCGTCTTCTGTGACAAAATAATTGAGCAGAAATACGAGGGCGGTGCTGGCGTGAAATAGGCGGACAAATAAGTCCCACACTTTGACATCTTGCATGGGGTTTCTCCTTAAGAGGGTGGGGAAGTTGGGTGGCATTACAGCCACCCGTTGATGTCACATCCCATTTAAGTTTTTCACTGCGCCGCCACATCGCTTTTGTAGGAGCCCTACACGATACTCTTTGCTTCTGGTGAAAAATTAAATTGAGATGTGACTTAATTGAATCAGAATTGGGTTAGTCGTCTTCTTCGACTTTCACGATGTTGCCAGTATTAGGATCAACATAGATCTCAAAACGCATGCCGTCTTTCATTGCGTAGGCTTCAAGAAGATCATCTTCGACTTCTATGTCACGAACTTCATAGCCTTGATCTTGTAATAGCGTGGTGATTTCGATTTCTGATTTTCCGACGTAAGTTCCATCAAGGCTGTGCGCAAAAGCGACCCCAGCGAGTGTGAAAATGCCGATAGAAGAAAGTACGATTGTTTGCTTTAAAGTTTTCATGTGTTCATCCATTCTTTTTGGTGGGGTGTATTGATCGATGAACTGAACTTGGTGTGGGATTGAAAATTAATCTATTGAACTTTAGCTTATAAACCGGGGTTTATATCTAAAGTTTATGCCTAATTCATATTGGGTTTAGGCAAGGTTTATGTGGGTTTATGTAAGGAAAGCCAACGATCTTACCCAGATCATTGGCTTCATTAAGGTAAATCTAAATATAATAGATATTGAGCTCAGAAATAAAGCTAGAGCACTGCATCCATCGCTTTGATGAGCTTTTGAATGTCGTCAGGGCTAGTGTAGTGCACAAAAGATACCCGAAGAGCACCCGTTTCTGGATCGAGGTTCATTCCCTGGAACAAGCGGTAAGAATAGAAATGCCCCCCCGCAGCCATGATGCCGTGCTTGGATAGATCTGCCGCAACCGAGCGCCCATCCCGGTTGGTAACCATAGAGATTGTCGGCGCGCGTTCTTCTGGGTTTTCCGGTCCAAGCAGGCGGACATCATTGCGGCTTCGAATGTATTCCAATAATGGAGCCATCAAAGCCTGTTCCTGAGCTTGGAAAAGGTCGTGAATATCGTGGCCTCGTTTGCTTGCATCAGCCTGTGTGTCAAAATGATGGGCATGTACGGCATCGAAGTATTCTGTGATACCACTGGAAGCTGCTACCTGAGCATGATCTGGCCCGGCTGGAATCAGTCTTTTATGGGCGAGGTCTTTATTAAAAAAGTGCCCCTGAGAGCCCAGGGCTTCACGTGTTTCTTTACGGGCAACCATTAGGCCTTGATGGGGGCCATAGGTTTTATAGAGGGAAAACAGATAGACATCTGCACCGAGGGCATCAACGTCAGGAAAACCGTGGCCTGCATATGAGACACCATCGACAACAACTCTGGCACCAACTGCGTGTGCCTTTGCTGAAATTTCAGCAACGGGGTTCACATGGGCAATGATGTTTGAGCAATGAGGAAAGGTTACTAGCCGAGTTTTGTCATTGAGAAGATTGTCGAGCTCAGCGAGATCAAGATAACCAGTTTCAGGATCAACACACCATTCGCGAACAATAATGCCGCTATCTGCTAAACGGCGCCATGCACCAGAATTAGCTTCGTGATCCTGATTGGTGACAATAATCTCATCACCAGCCTGCATTATGGAGCGAAATGCTTGAGCGAGAACATAGGTGTTTTGGCTGGTGGACGGGCCGAGATCGATCTCATCTTCGTCAACGTTCAAATAGGCGGCAAGGTTAACCATGGCCTCATCCATTTCCCGACCTGCTTGTTCAGATGCGGGAAAGGGATGGTAGGGTTGAAGCTTGGTTTTCCGATAATAGTTAGTGAGACGGTCAATGACCTGATTACAGGCATAAGATCCACCCGCATTTTCAAAAAATGACCACCCTTTGAGGGAGGGTTCATCAAAAGCTGAAAAGTGAGAACGCACAAAGTCGAGATCAAGTGTTGTCATACTGTTGTCATACCTATTTGAAAAATCCCAATCATTGTTATTTTTGCTTTTGATGACGAGGAAATAGTCGATGAAGGGGCAGGGTGTTGAACGTATTACTGTAAAATATCTAACGACCTTAGAGGGGATGAGGTCAAGGTTTGTATTGTGGTGCAACCAATTTTTAATGATTTGTTCGCTACTATTTTCGACCAAGGCTGGTAAACAAGCCGATAAACACACTTGAGGTCGAATGTATGGGGAAAAAAAAGCATCATAATGAGGTGGGTAATACTCATCCAACAAGCCCACTTTATCTGCCTAAACAAGCAGTTGCTTTTTTTAGTGCTAATCATGCGCTCATAGCTTGTGATGCGGGTTTTCAAGAAATCTTGGGCCTTGCAAGTGACTTGGTTAAAACAAATACACCACTCTCACGGGTATTGTTAGCGTGTGTCGAACAAGATCAACAAGCCAAGCTTGAAGAAAAAAGTACTCACGTTCTCGACGAATGGCTCTATTTTCTTGGTCTTGGTCAACCCGTGGTCTTCCAAAAATCGAACCAATTATTGATACAATTACGAACAACTCAGATGACCGACGGTGGCTTATCGCTCATTGTAAGTGATGCTTCTTCTAGTCTTGTCGGGGGGCTTACGGCGATTGCAGGGCAGTTAAAAACTGTCGTAGAGAGCATTACCCAAGGGATCTCATTGTTTGATCGCAATTGTAATTTGATTCTCTGCAATGATCGCTTTTTAGAGCTGATGGATTTTCCGCGTGAATTGGGGAAACCTGGAACACCCCTTGCTGATTTATTTAGATATAATGCTGAAAAGGGCGAATACGGCTCGGGCAACGTTGATGAACAGGTCAACGAAAGAATGGCGCTGTCCTATAAATTTGAGGCGCATTATCTAGAACGAACCCGTAAAAATGGGAGCGTTGTCGCAGTTAATGGCAGCCCTGTTCAGGACGGATTTGTTACGACCTACACTGATGTTACTGCCCGAAAAAAAGCGGCTGAAGCACTAGAAGAAGCGAATAAAAGCCTCGAGCGACGGGTTGGTTTACGCACGGTTGAATTACAAGCTGAACTGCTTAACAGAATAGAAACGGAAGAGCGTTTAACAAAAGCTATGAGCAAGGAGCAAGTGGCCAGCCGGGCTAAAACTGAGTTTCTTGCCAATATGAGTCACGAATTACGTACCCCGCTAAATTGTATAATCGGGTTTTCTGAATTGTTGAAAAATGAAGCCTTTGGCCCCTTGGGGCAAGAAAGGTATCGCGATTATTCGGCTGATATAAATAATGCAGGCGTACACCTGCTCGAAGTCCTCAACGATGTTCTTGATGTCTCAAAGCTAGAAACAGGAGAGATCGATTTGAGAGAGTGTGAAATCGACCTCATCGATCTCATGAATTCGAGCTACAAAATGATTGTGTATCGAGCAGAGAGCCAAAACATCTCTTTCAATTTAAACTTACCGGAGGATTTACCCTATCTCTATGGCGATCCGCGACGGGTTAAACAGATATTGGTAAACGTACTTTCAAACGCAGTGAAATTCTCGACTGAAGGCGGAAAAGTCTCCGTATCGATGCTTATATCTGATAGTGGAGAGATGTGCTTCGATGTTGTTGATCAGGGGATTGGAATAAGCCCTGAAGATCTCGTCCTTGTTATGGAGCCATTCCATCAAGCTGGTGACGCTCTTACGCGAAGTCATGATGGAACGGGGCTTGGCCTCCATATCGTAAAATCCTTAGTTGAGCTACATGGGGGGACTGTCCAAATCGAAAGCCAACTGGACGAAGGGACATCCGTACACATCAGGCTTCCAAGTACGCGAGTAATAGACAAGACGGTCTTATCGAATACGCCCGATAAAATTACGAACACAGGAAAAGCAGGAACCAAACCGAGTGTTCAGTCCCTGCACTAAAATTTAATCCTAGTCTTTTAAAATCACCGTCGATTGGCGCGCTCTGTTAACGGTTAGCTGTGTTACATCCGGGCGAGAGTAGTGCCCTGCAGGATCAAAATTCTGCCGTTCACGCCGAACCAGTTTATGATCAATGGTCGCAACAGCGAGGCGTTCTTCACCGACTATCGGCTCAATCACCCACTTCCCATCAGGTCCCATTAGGCAAGATCCGCCATTGGCAAGGAATCCTGTACTTTCACCTGCTCTGATCAAATCTGCGTATGGAATGTCATTGGGAATATCTTCTATGCGCATAAGACCGCAGACAAACATGGTGTAAGAACGTGATTCTTTGGCGATAAAGCCGGGAAGATCATGGGTGTTGTGATCCCCTCCAGGCCAGCAGGAAAAGTGTAGATCTTCACCCTGAGCATAGAGCGATGCACGCACCAGCGGCATCCAGTTTTCCCAACAGTTCAGGCCACCGACAGTGAATTCGCCAAGTGGGTGGGTGCGAAGGCCGTGGCCATCACCCGGTGCCCAGGCGAGGCGCTCTTCATAGGTTGGCATAAGCTTGCGGTGGACAGAGCCTATCTCTCCTAGCTTGTCGATATAAACCAGGGTGCAATAGAGGCTATGCCCCGCACGATCCAAGGGACGTTCCATGATGCCGACATAAACAGCGATTGAACGCGTCTTTGCCAGTTCACAGATACCCTTAAGATCACCCCGTTCTATACAGACGCCCTCATCAAGGTACTTGGCGTGGATCTCTTTTTGGATATCGTTGTTAAAGCGGGCCCCATCGGTGCGATCAAGCCAGAAAGGGTAACCGGGGGCCAATGCTTCACCAAATCCGACGAGATCACAACCCTGATCCGCGGCCTGATTTATATAGTCCGCGATCTTTACCAAGGTGGCCTCACGGTTGAGCCACACTGGGGTGATTTGGGCCAAACCAACGGTCAGGAGATCTTTATTTGTCATGGTATTCTCCGGGTAATTCTTTGCGTTATTGAATTTACCGAGAGTTAATCACGAGAGATTTCGCGGGGCAAAGCCTGATGATGGGTGGCGCGTTGTTTACCGCAAGAATGTGAAAAAGCAGCAGTTTTCACTGCTGCTTTTATCATTTAACTAGGGATTAATTACTCTCCAGTAACTGGGATGGCTGAATCCGATGGAGGTTTTTCATATAGGGTTAGATTGTGCTCAAACTCGTTAAGGCGACGGTAAATTGACCGTAGTTCTGTGATCGTTGTCCAATTGTGTAAGAACAGGGCAAAACCACCATGCACTTTTTGGAATGCATTTGATATTTGCACCATTGTTCCAAGGGTAATGAGGCCTGTAAAAAGGCCTGGACCCATTATAAGGTAAGGTACAATGACCATAAACTGATCATATATGTTTAACCAGAGGTCAAAATAACCATAGTGCCAGTAAAGGCGATGGTAGTTAAAGCGAATGCCTGTAAAAAGTTCGAATAGGGTTTCTGGCTGTGCATATTGAGCCTTGTTATCTTCGCCCAGAACCAAGTCTTTACGAAATGCGGCCTCAACTTTTTGATTATTGTATTCAAGACCTGGAAGCTTAATACCTACTACCCACGAAATTAGGAGACCACCTATTGAGACAATCAAGGACCCCCATACTAAAGAACCTTCAAAGTCTCGGATAATCGGAATATCAACTTTGTCGCTAAAGCCCCATAGGATGGGTATAAAAGCGATAAGTGTCATTATTGCCCTAACAGTCTGTAATCCAAGAGATTCGACGATGCGGGCGAAGCGATTACAATCTTCTTGAATACGTTGTGAGGCGCCTTCAATTTCTTCTTCAACGTTTCTCCATCTAGGTATAAAGCCAAAGGTAATAGCTTCACGCCATCTCAGACCATAAATCCTTGTGAACCAGTTTGTAATTATAGCAAGAATTACATAGGGCATTGCGATAACAAGAAAGGAAGGGGGGGCTTCGAGATTGCTTGTAATGTAATCTAAGCCTATGAGTTTACTGAATAAAAGAGAAATTCCTTCTTCCGGGTTATCCTTATAGTCAGCTGCGGTTTGGAGTAAATTGTAAAAATCACCATACCATGTGTTTATAGCAACTGACATTTGGACTTGAAGCCAAAGGACGAGGATAAGAAGTGAGCCACCGCCATAGGCCCAGAGCGCCCATTCTTTGGTTTTGTAAAAGCTATGAAACATAGAGTATTTTCTCTTTCGGCCGCAAAATTGGAATTTGTGCCATCATGACGGTAGCTTAAGGCAGGGGCAAGGCTGCATTAGGTATTTACAGGCCCCCAAGGTTTCCTTCACTATCTATTGATAGACTGTTCTCGTCATAGGGGTGTTATGGAACAATATTTCGGCACGGATATACAAGTGCGACTGCAGCGCAAAGCAGACGAATACACCAACTGGATGTATTCGACGGCGGGCGCTTGTCATCCTGGGCGATGCTTGGGGTGTGACAATCCAGATGCGCTTGGTTGGGATGTTATCTTTGAGCATCTAAAGCGCGATGGTAGATTTGGTTTTCGGATGATACCAGCCAACACCATGGAAGCGGTACGTGATAAGTTATCTGCAGAGGGTTTTCACATTAATTTTTGGAATGTGTTTACAGGGACCGCAGCAGATATTTTGAAAGCCACAGAACCTCTTGTTCGCAAGGCATTGCCAGAAAAGCTCTCGTTTATCCCTGAAGAAGAGTTCCACGATCCTGAGCTCATCAAAGAGGTTCAGATTTTTTTGTCAGACAATGGTATTCCCCCAGTATCTGGTTTGATGCTTTCTGGCCAGTCCGTTGACGCCTGTACCAAGGTGGTGCGAAAATCCTGCGGTGAAATTGTTGCCATGGCCTATGGATATTTTGCACATAACAACCACAGTGAGCACAGTAGTACGGGTTGGGGTGGCTTGGTTGCGGTTGATGCCAACCATCGTGGAAATGGGCTAGGTGTGTTGGTCAATGCAGAGATGGTGCGGAGTTGTATTACCAAGCTCGGTGCCAACAGTTTTTACGAACAAGTATCTGCAGAAAATAAAATATCTCAGCGGATGGTCGAAAAGTGCGGTCTCAAACTGGATACCACGGTACTTTGTGGTATTGCTTCCTCGGAAGACGCTGGCCTTCAGCTCTGGGGGCAATAGAGTTTATAGGCAGGAAATAAATCAACAGTAGAGCTTAACGCCATACTGTTGATTTTGTAGTTCTAGAATTAATCGTTTTGAAGCAGGTGAACAAGACTGGATGTATCCCAGCGTTTGCCGCCTCGGCCCTGCACTTGAGCATAAAACTGATCAACCAGATGGGTAACTGGCAGGCGTGCACCATTGCGTTTTGATTCGTCAAAGCAAATGCCGAGATCCTTGCGCATCCAGTCCACTGCAAAGCCAAATTCGAACTCGCCCTGACACATGGTAGATCCGCGGTTTTCCATCTGCCAAGAACCGGCGGCGCCTTTTGAAATCACGTCGATAACTTTTTCCATATCTAGGCCGGCTTTTTGGCCAAAGTTCATGGCTTCACTTAGACCTTGAACCACCCCGGCGATGGCGATTTGGTTGACCATTTTGGTTAGCTGACCGGAACCAACAGGTCCCATAAGAGTTACAGCGCGAGAGAAACAATCTGCAATTGGTTGGATGCGATCAAAGGCCGCCTGTTCACCGCCACACATAACGGTTAGCACACCGTTCTCAGCACCAGCCTGACCACCGGAAACTGGGGCGTCGATAAAGTGTAGGCCTTTTTCTGTTGCGATAGCTCCGAGTTCACGCGCGACATCGGCAGATGCAGTGGTGTGATCAACGAGAACGGCATCTGCCGACATACCAGCAAAGATACCGTCATCGCCAAGCACAACAGAACGTAAATCTTCGTCGTTACCTACGCAACAAAACACGATTTCAGCGCCTTCTGAAGCTGCGCGTGGAGTATCACCTTTACTGCCACCGTGTTCCTTAACCCAAGCCTCTGATTTGGCTCCTGTACGGTTATATACCCTAACATCATGACCTTTGGCAGCCAAATGCCCCGCCATTGGATAGCCCATAACACCCAAACCAATAAACGCAACCTTAGCCATTTTCTGCTCCTCGTCTTCCTGGAAATTTGGGGATAATGTAAAAGACAATTTTATCGCCCAAATAGTGATTGAATTAGGCAGAGCTTAGAAAATTGCGGCAAATCACGCAAGTGATCTGAACGATTGTCACCTGGAAATGGGTGACAATCGTTGGTGTATCATCTTTGATTAGGGGGTCGGGTTCTAACCGTAGGTATTTTTGTGTAGTTAAAGCTCATACTTATAAGCGGGGCCTATAAAGCAGGCCAACAACGGACGTTAAACGAGTATTTACTCATAAAACACGTGTGGGCTCAATTTTTTGAAGCTTCCAAAATGGTTTCTGAATATTGGCTCGGGGCGTAAGTCTTTATGACTTCCATAAGTTTTTTAAAATCCACTGGTTTCGCAACGTAGTCGTTCATACCAGCAGCAATGTAGCTATCGCGATCGCCTTTCATGGCGTTCGCGGTCACGGCGATAATGGGAATTTTGGCCTTATGACCATCCAGTGCCCGAATGGCTTTAGTTGCTTCAATTCCGTCCAATTCAGGCATTTGGATATCCATTAGAATGATATCGGGTGAATTGTTTTTCACATACTCCAAAGCCTCTATACCATTTACGGCGATCTCCGTGCGATGACCGCGCTTGGTGAGGAACTTTAACAAGAGCATTTGATTGATCTTGTTGTCTTCAGCGACCAGAATATGGAGAGGTGTTTCATTTGGATCTGGGTAAGTGGAGTTGGTTTTATCAAGATCGGATGATACGGCTTTTGTTTCTGGTGTAGGGGCAGATTTTGCCACCTCTAGAGGGATGGTAAACCAAAACAGGCTTCCGTTTTCCGGAGTACTTTCCAGACCTATCTCGCCGTCCATTTGTTTACTTAAACGTTTTGCGATGGAAAGCCCGAGGCCAACACCGCCATGTTTGCGTGATGCTGATCCGTCCGCCTGGGTAAATCGGTCAAAAATGCGCTCTTGATCCTCAACACTGACCCCGATACCTGTGTCCTCTACAGAGCATTTGATCCATTGAGTTGTTCCTTCGCGCGGCATTAGTGGAACCACGGATATTTTGATGTGCCCATGGTCGGTGAATTTAATCGCATTCCCAACCAGATTGAAAAGAATTTGGCGCAACCTTGTCGGATCACTACGCACCCACTCTGGTAATTGAGGGTCAACTTCGGTTTCGAGTTCCAACCCTTTTGAAGTCGCTTTGGGTTTTTGAACACTTGTTACGGATGTTATTAAATCTGGCAGGTTAAAGCTGTTGACCTCTAGCCGACTAACTCCGGCTTCAAGCTTGGAGATATCAAGAATATCGTTGATTAAGAGCAATAGATGATCTGCAGAATTTCGAATGGACTGAGTGTATTCAAGCTGTTCATCGTCCAAGGGGCTTTCGAGTAACAGGTTGGTCATTCCAACCACGCCGTTCATCGGAGTGCGAATTTCATGACTGACTGTGGCTAGAAACTCTGATTTACTCCTGCTGGCTTGTTCCGCTTCGACCTTTGCAGTCAGGAGGTTTTGCTCTGTGCGTTGTCTTTCTTCGACTTCACTTTCAAGCCGATCATTGGTTTCCTGAAGCCAGTGGGTTCTATCGCGGACTTTGTCTTCAAGTTCACTTTGATGCTGACGAATTTGTTCTTCCATTACATCAAAGCTCTCAAGAGCTAATAAAAGTTCATTGGATTGGCTTTGAGATATTTTTTCAGCAGGCAAAGTGTCTTTTGAGGCGAGAGTTGTGATCTTGTTTCGAAGCGTCGCAAGAGGGGTCACAACAATCCGATGTAAAAACATGACGATGAAGAAAAGGGCAATGGCAAAGAAAGCTGCGAACAATTGAAGTGCTGTTGTAATGGCAAACTGGCCTTTTTCAAGGATAGCCATCGGGTGCGGATGCACGAGCCTCATCAATGTGACATCGTTCATGGCAATGATATCAATGAAAGAATACATTATTTTAGCATCAGGGGCATTAAAGAGGCCAATGCCGTTTTCAGGTATGGCATCCTGAATAACTTCATCAGGAATTATGGCACTTTGCTCGCCGATAATTTTCCCGTCAACGATGGTATCAAATTTGGCGTTGAGGTCCTCTGCAATTTGCCCCATCCGGTTTTCGTCCATATATCGTCCGGTAAGGGCAAAACCTCTCGCTGGACCGCTCTGATTGCTTTTTAAAATTGGATAGGCGGCAATCAGCATTGGACCACGACTGGTTTGCACAAAACCTGAGAGAGAACCTTGGCTTACAATATTTTCGGGAGATAGCAGGGATGCCGTTTTTTCGTCGACAAAAGAAATGTCCAGATCAGAATAGCTCTCGTTTTCCTTGTCGAGCCATCGACCCCAAACCAATTCTTTATCCACGTTAAAGAAAGCCATGAGATGGATGTCGGTTATCTCAAAAGTGTCATCGGGCGCACTTGAGGCTATGAATTCAGGATCTCGGCTTTCCATATATTCATAAGTATCATCCCAAATTCCCCAATCACTTGAGTAAACTACGAGATCTTCGAGTTCATCATGAAGGGTATTTTGAATTTGTTGCGCGCGATGAATCGTGTTTTCGCGGTCTAAATTTTTAAATTCAGGGATCACGATTGTATAAAGTATTCCTGCACTGAAAATTATCAGCATCAGAAATAGTGCGGCAACGAGCGAACCAATTTTTCCTTGGATAGACATCCTGTTGCTGAACCTCTCTTACATGACACAGTGTGGCCAATTTTGCAGGCAAGACAGCGAAACTGCAATGATTGATCAGTAGGATTATACAATCAATTGTTTTAATATTTTCTTTCTATCTTGGCGAGTGCTTCAAAAGGAAGCAAAACACAAGTGTGTCGGTTTTTTATGGGGCTAACGGGTTGGAATATATTGTAAGATTCCCACTCTTTTGTGAACTTTAGAGGTTGTTTTTCTTTAAAGTGAGTTTTTAAATTTTCATGAAAATCTTGTAAAAAGGATAAATCATGCCCTGGAGCCATTTCTTTTAGAAGTTGTGCCGAAGCTTTGCACAGAGCGCAGGATCGAGCTTTGTAGCCGATTGCTTTGATCACTTTTTCTTCCATTGTAAGGTCGATCGTGATGCGATCACCGCAAAGAGGATTGTCATGTGTAATCGATAAATCCGGTTGTTCGAGGCTGCAATCCCCTTTACTGGCCAGTTTCAAAAGCTCTTTGTTATACAGGTCGTCACTTTGCATTGATGGTGTCATTTCTAAGTGCTTGGAGGGCTTCAGGTGTGTCGATATCAGAGAGTATGGCAGTATCAGACATCGGGACCTCACAAACATCACCGATGTAGGTGCCGATTAGATGTCTGGCACCACTGTCACCTTTTAAATTCATCATCTCAGGCATAAAACTTCTACTCCAGAGAACAGGGTTTCCTCTTTTGCCTTGGAAGGTTGGGATACAGATGGCCGCTGCATTATCTGGGTCGAAGGCATTGATGAGGGTATTGAGTTGATCTTTGGAAATCGTTGGCATGTCACCAAGGCAAATAAGGACAGCATCACTATCAGCAGGCACAGCCATCAATCCTTTGATGAGGGAGGTACTGAGGCCGTCATCAAAGTCAGGGTTATGAACAAATTCAAGATCCAGCTCTGACAAGCAATCACGAACCTCCTTAGCTTCGTGCCCAGTAACAACGATGGTTTGATCAATTGAACTGGCTTCCAGACTGTCAGCAACCCATCTTACCAAGGCTTTGCCGTTCCACTCTTGGAGGAGTTTATTTTCAGGCCCCATACGACGCGATTGTCCCGCAGCCAGTAGAAGGGCAGACACTTTGGGGTGGTGCGGGGTGTCGTCGGATGTCATTTTCTCTCTCGGCTGAGGTCTTGTGGTGATTTCTGACAGCAGTCCGCCACAACCCATCGCGGTTAAATCTTTTTTTGTTACGGGAATTTTAGCTAAAACCCGCTGTAAGACCCAGTCAAAACCATTCAATTTTGGCGACCTTGCACATCCTGGTAAGCCGATAACTGTTGCCCCTGAATGTTCGCCAAGCAGTAACAGGTTACCGGGATCAACAGGCATACCAAAGTGTTCGATCGTGCCACCAGCGAGGACAAGGCCTGCAGGTAAGGAGTCCTGGCGGTCGACAATTGCGGAAGCGCCAAATATCAAGATGAGATCGTGATTTTCAGATGCGAGATTTTCAATTGCGTCGGCAATCGCGATATCCTTGTGGGCAACCTTCAGGGTGGTGTGCACCTCATTATCACAGCTTTTCAGGCGTTGGTTTACGACGATCTGTGTTTTTTCAAGAACAGAGTCTTTAGTTTGTGGGAGGCGGGTTAGGATCAAGCCTATTTTGTGTTGTTTAAAGGGCTGGGCAACAAGGTGGGTTTTTTGCTCGGCTATGGCGAGGCTTTGAGCGGGGGCTGCCAAAGGAATAATTTTTACAGTGGCAACCAGTTGGCCGGGATAAACCGTACTATAGGGAGCCAGGGTGGCGAGGGTAATAGCCTCATCGACACTGTTTAAATCATCAATTTCACGTGGTTTTACACACAGTAATCCATGGACTGTACTGTGAATGTTACAGCGCCCTGTAAAGGATATACTTGGCGAAACACCTGCTTTCGATAGAGCGTTACCCAGGCGAGACGCGGCTTTATCTTCGTGAACATCACCATCTTCCATTCTGATAGAGGTGATCCGTTTGATATTTATTGCGAGGAGATCGTCGATATCCTGGATAGTAATTTTGTGGCCTTTTCCGAGCCGACCCGATCGGCTTTTAAGCGAATGGGCAAGGTATGTACCTTCTGCCTGTTCTGTGTCGACCTCAGCATAAATCAATTGATGGACCCGTTTCTCAAAGCATTGGTAATAGCTGCAAGAATAGATACGGCAATCTCGGCAGGGTTTTTTGACCCAATAGCGAGGCCAATTGGGCCTTCGATACGCTCTAAACCTTCGAGGTGTTTGAGCCTTTCCACCCGCTTCGCATGCGTGCGTTTACTGCCTAAGGCGCCGATGTAAAAAGCATCTGATTTAAGGGTAATTTCTAAGGCAGGATCATCAAGTTTTGGATCGTGTGTCAGAATAACCACCGCTGTTCGGTGATCTGGATTTAGTTCCTGCATGGCATCATCAGGCCATTCGTTACTGATTGTACAACTCGGAAAACGGGTTGAATTCCCAAAGGCACTTCGCGGATCAACAAGAATGACCTCATACCCCGCGAGCTGAGCCATGGGTACCAGAAACTGAGAAATATGGACGGCGCCAACAATGATCATTCTCAAAGGCGGATTAAACACTTGGATAAAGGTTTTAGATCCGTCTTCTTCGCGCACGTATGACCGATCATCTCGAACAGCTTTTTTGATGTCCGGCAGTAATTGGATGTTTGACAGTGAGGGGTGATCTTGTCCTGTGGAAAATGGGAAAATTAATTCTTGAGTGCCATCGTCCAAGTTTGTGAGTAAAATGGACGTTTTTTTCTCACTCCGAGCTTGATTGAGCAGATCCAGTAAAATGCGTTTCATGCCGCTTCCAATCGCTCAACATAAACTTGGATAGTTCCACCGCATGCTAGACCGACATCCCAGGCTTGTTCATCTCCGACCCCAAATTCAAGTATTTTGGCTTCACCGTGGTCCATAATTTCAAGCGCTTCTTGTATGACAGCACCCTCTATACAGCCTCCACTGACAGATCCGAGCATGGTCATATCTTCATCGACAATCATAATGCTGCCGGCTTGACGGGGAGATGATCCCCATGTTTGGATCACAGTTGCCAGAGCAACTTTTTTACCACTGTCTTGCCAACGTGCAGCGGTCATTAATAAATCACTGGCAGATAGTTCTTGATCGCTAATTGTACTCACGGTGTTTTCTCTCCCAGATCCTGGTGCGATAGTCCTTTGGGGAGCTTGAACTGTGGGCTCTTTTAGAACTTTATCGTCTGTTTATTTTACTGTTTGGTATGATTAATGAGGGGATTGGATTGTAAGCTTTCAACCAGTCCTTCCAAACTTTCCAGATTATGTGCACTTCGAAATTCATCAACATGCGGTAGCATCAACTTAATACCCCGTGCTTTTGCTTCAAAAGCATCGTAGCGAAGTAGAGGATTAAGCCAAATTAATTTTCGACAAGATCTGTGCAATCTATCCATCTCTAAAGAAAGATCCTGCTCGCTTTCACGTTCTAGGCCATCCGTTATCAGAAGAATATTGGCCCCTTGGCTGAGGACACGGCGCGACCAATCCTTGTTAAAATCATGAAGGGCGGTAGCTATTTTTGTACCTCCAGACCAGTCATCAACTTGTTTGCCAACCGCCTCCAAGGCCTCATCTACATCCGTGTTACACATTTGCCGGGTGATATTGTGCAAGCGTGTGCCAAAGACAAAACTATGTATTCTGTCCCGAGCTCCGCTGAGAGTATGGATAAAATGGAGCAACATTCTGCTGTAGTGGCTCATTGATCCGGAGATATCACAAAGGACGACAAGGGGTGCCCTCTTATGCTGACGTGATTTGTGTCGAAGATCAATTATATCCCCCCCGTTTCGCATTGATGCCTGCATGGTCCGTCTCATATCTACTCTGTGTCTACAGAGCGTCGGAGAAAAGCGTCTAGTTATGATATTTTCAGAAGGCAGCTTTAATCTCTTAATCAGGCGGAGGGCATTTTGTTGCTCTTGAGTACTCATTTGTTCGAAGTCTTTGTGTCTGAGAACCTCGTTATCAGAGATCGTCATACGGGCGTCGAACTCTATTTCGTTCTTTTCTTCTTCCTCTTCTGGAGGACGTGGTTTTTCTTGCTCGGGAGTAAAGGCCTCGCTAACGCGTTTTAAGGCTTTGTCTTTTTCGTCTTTGGGTGCGTTTTCCAAAAAGGTTGTCGGTAAAAGCATGGACATGGCGCGTTCCAGCAACTCTGGATTTCGCCAAAAAATGTAGAAACATTGATCAAAGATTTCCTGTTGATCCCGGCGCGTAACAAAGAGACAGCCGAGGGTCGCGTGCAACTCATCTCTGCGCCCCAGACCTGTTATTTCAATGGCGCCAACGGCATCTATAACTTTGGATGAAGGAACCTTGAGGCCTGCTTTTCTCAGAGTTCTGGCAAAATGGAGAAGGTTTTGAGCCAGATACCCTTCGTTTGGGTTATCATTTTTGGGCGGAGAGGATCTCAATAGACTAAATCCCTGCCTGGTCCATTTCACTTTGGATGTTGTGTAGCATCTGTGACGCTTCACTTCCCTGTATCCGCCCAATATCATCTTGATATTTTAAGAGGACCCCTAGAGTATCACTAACGGCTTCGGGTGAGAGAGAGACGCAATCCAATTGTGTTAGGGCGTTGGTCCAATCAATAGTTTCTGCTATACCGGGTTGCTTAAATATTTCAGGGTTTTTTCGTAGCTCCTGAATAAAGAAAACAACTTCCTTACTTAATTTTTCGGCCGCATTGGGTGCCTTGATCTTGAGTATTTCCAATTCTCTCAACGCATCGGGGTAATCGACCCAATGATATAGACACCGACGTTTCAAAGCGTCATGAATTTCCCGGGTCCGGTTTGATGTGACGATAACAATTGGTGGCTCTTGCGCTTTGATTGTACCTAATTCTGGGATGGTAATCTGGTAGTCAGAGAGCACTTCAAGCAGGTAGGCTTCAAAGGCTTCATCAGCGCGATCAAGTTCATCAATCAACAAGACCGGGCTCTTGCCATTTGTGCTCTCTAAGGCTTCTAGAAGAGGGCGCTTGATCAAAAATTCTGGAGTAAAAATATCTTTTGTTAAACGGTTGCGATCAATTTCGCCTGCAGCCTCGGCAATACGTATTTCAACCATTTGCCGCGTGTAGTTCCATTCATAAACGGCTGTGTTCACATCCAGGCCTTCATAACATTGAAGACGGACCAGGGGGCGATCCAGTGTTGCAGATAAAACCTTTGCAATTTCAGTTTTACCAACACCAGCTTCGCCTTCTAAAAAAAGAGGGCGTTGCATTTTTAAAGCGAGGAAAATGACCGTTGCTAGGGATCGATCAGCAACGTATTTGCCTTTTGAAAGATATTGAAGAACGTCATCAACTGACTGAGGGATTTGCGATAGGGTGGGCATGACGTGCTCCAGTTTATTTAGATACCAAATTATTTGGATACCAAAAAAATGGCCACTTCCGGGAATTATAACCGCCAGGGTTTAAAATCGAAAGTGGCCAGATATATTAACCGTTGATTTGGGCAACGGCGCGTTTGGCGAGAACCTTGATCAGGTTTGCACGATATTCAGCAGAAGCGTGAATATCACTGTTAAGGCCATCAGCTGAAACGCTGATGTTCTCAAGAGCTTGGGGTGAAAAGTCACCAGAAAGAGCCGCTTCCATCTCAGGCTGTCTGAAGACGCAAGGGCCAGCCCCTGTCACAGCTACTCTCACGCCGCCCGAAGTTTTCGCCACCATTACACCAACAATAGCGTAACGAGAGGCGGGATTGTCAAACTTCATGTAAGCCGCAGCATCAGGAGTTGGGAAGGTGACATTGGTTATAATTTCCCCTTCATCCAAGGCCGTCTCGAAGAGATCTACGAAAAAATCATCCGCCGATATTGCCCGTTTGTTAGTGTTTACCACTGCGTTTAACCCAACAACAGCGGCAGGATAATCTGCGGCAGGGTCATTGTTGGCGACGGAACCGCCAATAGTTCCGCGATTACGGACTTGTGGATCGCCAATACCACCAGCAAGAGAAGCAAGAGCAGGAATAGTTGCCTTATCTGCGACTTCCGCATGGGTGGTCATTGCCCCTACGGCCAGTTGATCGCCATCTGGACAAACTCCGCGTAGTGAATCAATGGCGCTGAGATCAACAAGGGTTTCTGGTTGAGCGAGGCGTTGTTTTAGCGTTGGTAGCAGAGTGTGACCGCCGGCCAACAATACAGAGTCCTCATTTAAGAGGGACGCTGCTTCATCCAGAGTACTCGGACGTTTGTAATTAAAATCATACATAATACATTCCTCCCTTAAAGGCCCTGTGCCGCACGCCATACCTTTTCAGGTGTGGCTGGCATGTCAATTTCCTTGCCGAGGGCATTGGTGATGGCGTTCATCAATGCTGCAGGAGCAGAAATGGCACCTGCTTCTCCACAACCTTTCACACCCAATGGATTGGTAGTGCACGGCGTGTTGATAGTTTCAACCCTGAAAGTTGGCAGATCATCTGCACGGGGCATACAATAATCCATGTAAGAACCGGTTAAGAGCTGCCCACTTTCTTTATCATAAACACAGTTTTCAAGAAGTGCCTGCCCAATACCCTGAGCAAGTCCGCCGTGTACCTGTCCTTCGACAATCATAGGGTTGATGACATTTCCGAAATCATCCACGGCAACCCAGTCCAAGATTTCCGTCGTTCCTGTTTCCGGATCAATTTCAACTTCCGCAATATGTGTGCCTGCCGGGAAGGTAAAGTTGAGGGGATCATAAAATGCGGTTTCATCCATGCCGGGCTCAACGTCTGCGGGATAATTATGGGGGACATAAGCAGAGAAGGCGATTTCTGCCATGGTCATTTTTTTATCTGTTCCGGCAACAGAGAATACACCGTGAGCATGTTCAATATCTTCAACTGATGCTTCCAACGTATGAGCCGCAATTTTCTTACTCTTTTCTACGATCTTATCGATGGCTTTAACGATTGCAGAGCCTCCGACGGCGAGAGAACGAGAACCGTAAGTTCCCATACCAAAAGGTACTTTCCCAGTATCCCCGTGAGATATTTCTACTTGATCAATAGGAACCCCAAGTTGATCCGAGATAATTTGAGCAAAGGTGGTTTCGTGGCCCTGACCATGAGAGTGACTACCTGTAAAGACGGTCACGCTTCCGGTTGGATTAAAACGAACTTGTGCTGATTCCCAAAGGCCGACACCGGCACCGAGAGAGCCAACAGCTGCGGACGGAGCAATGCCACAAGCTTCGATAAAGGACGAATAACCTATACCGCGTAACTTGCCGCGTTGTGTAGATTCTGCTTTCCGAGCTTCAAAACCTTGATAGTCAATAGCCGCCTGAGCTTTATCCATAGCCAGAGCATAGTTGCCACTGTCATAAGTCATGATCACTGGGGTTTCATAAGGGTAAGCATCTGGCGCAATGAAATTACGTTTTCGGATTTCTCCGGGATCTATACCCATTTCGCGAGCGCCGATCTCGATCATGCGTTCAACAACATAAGTTGCTTCGGGACGACCCGCACCACGATAGGCATCTACGGGGGCCGTATTGGTAAAGCCAGCTTGGACCTCTACGTATATTGCAGGCATTGTGTATTGACCGTTCAGCAATGTTCCATAGAGATAGGTTGGTACAGCCGACGCAAAAGTGGAGAGATAACACCCCACGTTGGCTTTTGTTGATACCTTAAAGCCTAAAATTTTACCGTTAGCATCGAATGCCATTTCGGCGTGAGTTTCATGATCTCGTCCATGAGCATCACTGAGAAACGCTTCAGATCGTTCCGCGATCCATTTGATCGGGCGATTGATTTTTTTTGTTGCCCAGGCACAGACGGTTTCTTCAGAGTAAATAAAAATCTTAGATCCAAAACCGCCACCAACATCAGGCGCAATAACTCGTAGTTTATGTTCCGGTGCGACGCCATTAAAAGCAGATAGGACCAATCTGTGAACGTGGGGGTTTTGGCTTGTCGTATAGAGCGTAATTTCATCGGTACCCATATTGTACTCGCTAAGCGCAGCACGAGGTTCCATAGCATTGGGAATAACGCGGTTATTTCGTAAGTCCATCCGCGTCACATGATGGGCGGTTGATATGGCCTGTTCTGCTGCGGCTCTATCACCAAGTTCCCAGTCAAACGAGAGGTTTCCAGGTACATCGGCATGAATCTGCGGAGCGCCTTCTGCGAGAGCATCACCGACTTCTACGACATGAGGAAGCTCTTCATAATCGATTTCGACTAGTTCAGCTGCATTTTTAGCTTCTTGCAGGGTCTCGGCAACAACCAGTGCGACCTGATGACCAACATAACGAACATGTCCAATTGCCAGTGCAGGGTGTGCAGGGGCCTTATGAGGTGATCCGTCTTTTGAAGTAATACCCCAACCGCAAATAATTGGGCCAATTCCATCGGCTTCCATATCGGGGCCGGTTAACACGGCGACAACACCGGGTGCATTTAGGGCCTCAGTTGCATCAAATCCATTGATTTTAGCATGGGCATGAGGTGATCTTACAAAGTAGCCGTAGGTTTGTCCTTGTTTGTTAATATCATCAAGGTACCGGCCTTTACCGATTATAAAGCGTTTATCTTCTTTGCGGCGAACAGATGCGCCAATTCCAGTTTCTGTGGTCATAATCAGCTCTCCATTTCTTGTGCAACTGCTTTTACCGACTTGACGATGTTTTGATATCCTGTGCAGCGACAGATATTACCCTCAAGGCCCTTGCGAATGGATGCGTCGTCCAAATTGTCTTGTTTGTTGACCATATCAACTGCAGTCATAATCATGCCAGTTGTGCAAAAACCGCACTGTAAACCGTGATTTTCTTGGAAGGATTTTTGCATTGGGTGAAGTTCTCCACCATTTGCAAGACCTTCTATTGTTGTTATTTCTGCACCTTCAGCTTGAAGGGCGAGTATGGTACAGGATTTTGCGCTGTTCCCGTTAACATGGACAACGCAAGCGCCACACTGGCTCGTATCACAACCTACATGGGTGCCGGTTAGTCTCAAGTTTTCTCGGATAAAAGTGACAAGCAAGGTATTCGGCGCGACATCGGCCGATACTTGTTTGCCATTTACTGTCATAGATACCGTTGGCATCGGTTTTCTCCTGTTCGTGGTGTCACAGCCCTTTTGGTTTTTGCATTACTGCTTTTGGGTCTGCTTGCCCGGGAGGGCGATTTCGCATTGCTTACCGTCGTAACTTGTCTTGCAACACGATCTGAAATTTACTCATTCTTTTTATAAGAATGTTGATTTGTTTTGTTACTTGTAACAGCCAATATGTTTGGTCTTGCTCGGTACATTCCCGGTGTTCCAGGATTTAATAAATAACTGGCCGTTAATTCAAAATATACACGGCGAGTAGGACAAGAACGAAGGTACCGCCTATGTAAAAAAGGCGATTTTTTGATGGTTCTTGAGGTGTTGTTGCGTTTAGGTTCGTGGAAGCAGGCGCATTGGCATCAGAAAGGGTTTCTTCTGAATATGTATTTTGATCTGATGGCGCCACGTTTTCGGAAAAGGCTTTGAAAAAATCAGTGGCCATTTTCTTTGCAGCGGAATCGACCAGTCTCGAGCCTATCTGGGCAAGTTTTCCACCGACTTTTGCGTTCACAGAATAGGTTAAAAGAGTTTGACCGTCTTGTTCCTCGAGAGACACTTTTGCCTCACCTTTTCCAAAACCTGCAGCCCCACCTTTACCCTCTCCTGTGAGGGTGTATCCATTTGGTGGGTCTAGATCAGATAACGTAACATGCCCTTTGAATTTAGCTTTAACGGGCCCAAACTTTGCTGTCAGACTCGCTCGAAATTCAGTGTCAGAACTCTTCTCTACGGTTTCACAGCCAGGGATGGATTGTCTCAAAATTTCAGGGTCGTTTAACGCTTCCCATACTTTTTCCTGAGGCGCGGGGATAAGTTGCTGGCCTTCCATCTGCATAGTTGCCTACCTGTCTAATGGCTATATATTTTCGTTTTCTTCCAGAGATTGCTTTTTACACGGGCTCTAAAAGGGGACTGGAAAGTATTGAACAGGGAAGGTTTCTTTGTCACCCAAGCAAAAACAAATTGATACTGAAAGTGTTGCAAATTTGCGACACAATTGAAAATTATATGCCAAGCGTCACGTTTGGTTGCATCAACGGATATTTCTCAGACAATTATGCGTAGGAGCCTAAATAATAGCAAGTTCATATATGGATACACGTATTGGTAGGAGCTTTTGGCTAGGCAAAAAAATGCCAACCGGAGGGGGATCCGGTTGGCAAGTAGGGTGCGGAGACTTAGGGGAAGATGCTAAGGTCGAATTGATAGCGTCTCGGCACCAATGAGCATCGGGGTAAGATGCACCTGTGTGAAGTCTGAATTTGCAGCCAAAGCTATTGTGTTGAGATGAGCGGCGCTGAACACAGCCTTCAAATTAGATAGTGAGTTACGGGGCACGCGGTGAGAAGAACTCTCATCCAATGAAATACCATCTACCCTTCTGGAACAGTTCCAAGATTTCGAGCTGTTTAGAAGGGATGATTTCAATCGGAGTGTCATGCATGTAGCCTGTGAATCAATTTATGATTGTATTAAACAGTGATTCGCTTAAGGAAAGATTAATTTAACTTCTGAGGGAAACTTGATGCTCGTAAATGATCTTCGTTACCGCCAAGAGGATGCCGTTTTGCATCCTCAAGATAAGCCAAAAAATCGGTGGCTTAGGCTGCTCTAGTAAGAGCAAGAAAGTAATGGGTTTTAAAGTTTTGGAATGGTGAGAATAAACTGTGTAATAGCTTACCAAAAATTCTGTGTGCTTCTGCTGATCTCATCCGGCGAGCTGTTTGGAAGTGATAATCAACATCCGCAATTTGTAAGTCAAAAATAGTCGTACTGGCGCTTTGGCGTTTCATGAGATTAATCCTCTAGTTTTGTTCTCTTGTAGCTAATATGCGCTTTTTTTCGAAAATGATAATAGGGCTTGTTGTATAATGATTGTTTCGTTTATTTTGATAATGCTATGGATGTAATCAATGATATGACAGTGTTTGTTGAGGTTGCCACTGCTGGGGGGATGACCGCGGCAGGACGTAATCTTAACCTTTCTGCGGCAGTCGTAAGTAAACGTATTGCTAACCTTGAAGAGCGCCTTGATGTTCGCTTGCTTAATCGTACGACAAGAAGATTAAGTCTGACTGATGATGGGGCAGGTTACTTTACGCGCTGTAAGGCGATTCTTGAGGATATCGCTGATGCTGAAGCTGCGCTTTCTGGTTTGGCTGGACATGTAAAAGGGACACTTAAGATAACCGCACCATCTTCTTTTGGGCGTAAACACATCTCTCGTCTTCTTCCTGAATTTCTCAAACAATATCCAGATGTCTCTATCAAGGTCAGTCTTACGGATCAGATCGTCGATATGATCCAGGCGGGGTTTGATTTGGCTATACGTACTGGGGAGCTACAAGACAGTAGCCTTATTGCGAGAAAACTAAGTCCTGCGCGAAGAGTAATTTGTGCTTCGCGGGAATATCTTACCAAAGAAGGTATTCCTGAGCATCCAAGCGATCTATTGCATCATAATTGCTTGGTCCTTGGATACCCCGGGGGCGTTCATGATCATTGGCATTTTAAGGGACCTGAAGGGCAAATAGACGTCAAGGTGAAGGGAAACCTTGAAACCAATAATGGTGAGATTTTACGTGACGCTGCCAAAGCTGGGATCGGTATTGCGATAAAGTCGACTTGGGATATTGCAGATGAGCTGAAAGCAGGTGAATTGATTCCGATCCTCAGGGAGTTTGAACTCCCGAGCGCTGCTGTATATGCACTTTATCCCAACAGAGAACACCTTCCCGCTAAGACTAGGTCTTTTATAGAATTCCTAGAGAGCAAGTTTGGCCGGGAACCCTATTGGGACAAAGGCATCAGCCTTACAGATATTTAGCCTGATTTAACTTGATATAACCGAGGTGTTATTTGGGTTGAAGCCGATACAAGGCTCCATCGTTCTCATCGGTAAGAAGGTAAAGTAAATCGTCAGGCCCTTGTGTGACCGCCCTGATCCTCCCAACTTCTTCTTCTATCAACCGTTCTTCATGAACAACTCGGTTATTTTTAATTTCCTGCCGGACCAGAAGTTTGAACTTTAAAGCCGAAGTGAAGAGATCACCTTGCCAGTTAGGAAAGGCCTTGCCTGTATAAAAGGTGATGCCTGAAGGGGCTATTGAAGGAGTCCATTGATGAACGGGTTGGGCCATATCTGAATGGTGAGTTCCCGCCCCGATTGATCCCCCGATGTATTCTTTACCATAAGTAATAATCGGCCATCCGTAGTTTACTCCCGGTATTATAAGGTTAATTTCATCTCCGCCTCTGGGGCCGTGCTCACTCACCCATATTTGACCTGTTGAGGGATTTAACGAAAGTCCTTGGGGATTTCTGTGACCATAAGAATAAATTTCGGGAAGTGCATCGAGGGTGTCGATAAAGGGATTCCCCCTTGCAGGTTTGCCATCATCAGTTAACCGTAGAACCTTCCCAGCATGGAGGTCCAGACGCTGGGCATTATGGCGCTGGCCGCGGTCTCCAACTGTCATAAAGAGAAAGCCGTGGGTATCAAATCTGATGCGTGAACCATAGTGATGACTGGTCGTGGATTGTGTTTTGGCGATAAAAAGAGTTTCGACCCCTGATAAAAAATCTCCCTGAAGCTTCGCCCGTACCAAAGCTGTAGTCGATCCTCTGGAAAGGGCGTGGCTATAGGTGAAATAAATAAATCCGTTCGTTGCAAAATCCGGGTGTGGAGTAATATCTAAAAGCCCGCCTTGTCCTTTGGCGTGAAGATCTGGAAATCCCGTTAGAGGTATTTCACTGAGGTTACCTTTAGCGAACACCTTTAATTTACCGTCTCGCTCGGTGATGAGAAGGCGTTCATCGGGTAAAAATGCCATACCCCAGGGTCGATCGAGTTCGTCGGCGAGGAGAATTAAGTCAAAATTTGCTTTTTCACTTCCAAATTGCCCGATGATTTCGTTCGAATGTGCAGCTCCAGTTAAGGCTCCAAATAAGGATAGAGCGGAACAACCCTGAATGAGAATTACCAATATCGTTAGATATCGAAGCTTTGGGAAATACATCTGTAACTCTCCATATCTCATTGGGCTTAATCGAGCGTTCACATTGAGAAATCATGATAAGGGAAAAACGGTTATCCCAAAGCCTTTTACGTTCAATTTGTTGCGAAGTTAATTTTTCTTGGAACAAACTCTAAGTTTATTAAATTGTTGTGCCTTCGACCAAGTTCTAAACCGGGTAGATGATTTGACCGCGCTATGTCTTCAGATGTTTGCACAGCGATGATAAATTGGGAACTAGGTTTCTTGGAGAGGAAAGAAATATGACAAAAGCGGATAGCAACATTGTAAATCAAGTCCAGAAAAGGGCTTTGGGGGTATTTACAGCGGGTATTTCAAATGGAGAGTTTGGTTTTCCTCCTGAAACACTTATCGCTTTAGACCGGGGGAAAGGCGCCCGCCTTTGGGATACGGATGGTAAAGAGTATCTCGATTTTTCCATCGGTTGGGGATCCTGTCTCGTTGGTCACGCCAGAGAAGAGGTCGTCGAAGCCGTAACTAAGCAGGCAGAAAATGGCTCAAATTTCTCTTATCTCAATACCCATGCCTTGAAACTTGGAGAGGAAATTCAAAGAGTCTCTCCGGCTGTCGATCGCTTACGTTTTTGTGCTTCTGGGACCGAAGCAACCATGTACTGCCAACGCCTGGCCCGGGCCTTTACAGGCAAGGCAAAAATTTTGAAATTTGAAGGAGCATATCACGGCGCTAATGAAGCGGGTGTTACTTCCTTATTTCCAAGTCAAAACTTAGAGTTTCCAATACCAGAACTGACATCTGCTGGAACGCCCATGGCGCGAGAAAGCTTGCTCGTGGCACCTTATAATGAATTGGAGAAAACGGCTGAGATTATTGCCGCAAACAAGGGTGATATTGCGGGTCTTCTTATGGAACCTCTTCAGCGGTGTACCCCGCCAATACCAGGTTTCCTAGAGGGGGTGAGGGCTCTTTGTGATAAATATGATATCCCTCTTATTTTTGATGAAGTGGTCACGGGGTTCCGGCTCGCTTATGGCGGTGCTCAGGAAAAATATGGCGTCATTCCTGATCTGGTTGCGTATGGAAAGGCTTTGGGCGGAGGTTATCCCATCGGCGCATTTGGCGGGCGTTCCGATATTATGGATCATGTGAGCGAACATTATATCGGTCAGGATAATTATGTCTGGATGGCTTCTACATTGGGAGGAAATCCAATTTCGACCTGCGCTGCAAACGCTGCTTTGTCTGTGTATCGACAAGAGGGTGTGTATGAGAACCTTTATGGCTTGGGAGAGTACCTTCGAACGGGGTTACGGAAAGTTATCGATGAAGTAGGAGAGGTAGCTCAGGTGATCGGTGATGGTCCCCTGGCCCAAATTGTCTTTACGGATAAACCTGTTTTTAATTACCGCTCGTCAGCTCAAGGAAACAAAAAGAAGGGTCGTGCGATGATGCTTGAGTTGTTCAAAAGAGGAATATTCTTGAATCCAATGGGAACTAAGCTTTATTTATCCATTGCCCATGACCGTTCTATTTGTGATGAATTTCTCTCCCGGTTTGAAGATAGTTTGAACTGTGTTCGAGAGATAAGTTAAAGGTTAGTTCGGCTGCTTGGGTATTCGATACTTGAGTAGCTGTCCACCTTTGGAGCTGGTTAAATTATGTAATTTCATGCTAATCACTATAGAAAGTGTAGTGAATTAAACGTGAGATAAAAAAGATATATTCTTAATGACTTGAAAGGGTCATAAGGGGGCCTTAGATTGTGGCTTTGTATATTGCTCACATAATTGAATGTTGGTCCCTTGTTGAACAATTTCAGAATTTCTGAGTGTCTTGGAAGATTGATTTCTATTTTTTTTAGATAAATATGATCTAATAGATTGATTGAAAGTGGTCCTCGGAGTATCAAAACGATAGAAATCCTGAGAGCTAAATTGAGAGTGATTAATGAAAGAGTCAGAACGCATGCCTGAGATTGGTGATATTTTTTCTAAAAGGCACGCTTCATATCAGGATTGGGTCGTTGTTGAGGTCTATAGATCGACAATCGATGGTATTCAATACACCCGACTCCGGAACAAGGACATTGGCGATAAATCTGTCAGTGCTGTCGAGTTGACGAGACGTGGGTCCGATTGGTTACGTAAAGCCCCTGCTCAAAGCTAAACTCTTTTCAATAAGAGCTATATGAATAAACCCGTAGTTCAGCTGCGGGTTTTATTTTGCCTTTAGGGTGTGAATATAAACTTCCTGACCTAATAACTACTTATTCTAAAATTTCACAGCCCTATATATTGAGAAATGCCCTGAGCGAACAAGCTTGGCGGGGCAGTTTTGTGTCAGCTAGATGATAAAGATATGTTAAGGCCCCTGGCGCCTTTAGAGGGTCTTGATCTGGCCTTT
Organism: Halopseudomonas aestusnigri; assembly: GCA_036960845.1. GTDB lineage: Bacteria > Pseudomonadota > Alphaproteobacteria > Kiloniellales > Kiloniellaceae > Kiloniella. The sequence goes on from JBALWN010000001.1 coordinate 564,968, forward strand.
GAGACTCCATAATTTCTGATCAAATTAAATATTCATTTATTCAAATCAGAGGTGTGTCTTATGAAGGAAAATAATACCGTCAAGTTACCTGTTGTTGGGGAAGTTTATTCCAAGCGAACGCGTTTTCTGCAGGATTGGGTGGTTACGGACGTTTATAAATCTCATGTCGATGGGGTTACCTATGTACGTTTACAGAACCCTTTGATGGGGGAAAAAAATGTCGGAGCCGGAGAGCTTGTACGCCGGCGTTCTGACTGGTCAAAAAAAACAGTAGAGAAGCCTCAGGGTGATCCTCTTCTTGAATTCTCAATAGATAACCAAAACGCGAATTCTGTACCGATTAATAAAAGCTAGATAATCTTTGATGGTTCATTGGGGGCCGTGACAGTGTTATTGCGATTTTGATGCTTTTGTGGCCCTAGTAAGTTGGCTTTGGCGGGTCTGGTTCTCGCCTTTTAGCTCCGTTACTCCTTGCTAGGATTGGTCAGAGTTTCCATGTCCCGATTGGCTTTTTAGTCACTATTTCGCTTTTTGTCGTCGCTGTTATCCGTGGTTTCAAGGAACGATGTCAGCAACAAGCGTTGGTAATCTAACACTATCGCTCAAGGATGATTTCCAACTTATATTGTCTATCCCGGTTTTCCATCTAGCCTTGGTTTAAGCATTATTGGCAGAAAATGTATGACGTAGAACCCAAATGCGATGGTCCACAGCAGTCCAGATATGTGGAGAATAGGTACGGAAAGCGGACCTTCGTAAACACTTTGTGCTACGCGGAATATAGCCGCGAGGGTGACGGAAATGAGAGCAGAAGTGAGAAGGAAACTACTTTGTAGTGGGCTTCCAGAATGCCCTAAGCCTGCTCTAATCATGACAACCAGCACCATTGTGGCAATAGCGCCTGTGGTCAGTGCGTGTAAGGCGCCTTCCCAGAAATATCCATATTCATAGAGTCCATATGATTTTAGGAGCAGGCCAACTGGAATCCAGAGATATCCTAAGTGCATGGACCACAAAAGGGGATCGTTGAGGGTCAGCCACCCCTTCCAAAAATATAATCGGGCGAGTTGGACTAACGCGAGGATAAGACAGAAGGCAAAGAAAATTTCAGGCCAGTTAACTGACACGAACAGATCGCCAAGGACCATACCAAACGTTCCGATAATACAGATCATGCTTAGCTTACTTGGGGCGGATACCTCGACCATTACACCTTGACTACGCAAGGTGTTACGCGTGAAAGCCGGAACGATACGGCCACCAATAATGGTAATTAATAAAATCAGGACTGAAATTGCAGCTTCTAGAATTGTCCGTGATGAAACATCGAGGATATCCATTTCAGATAGGTAAAAGGCTAAGTTAAAAACAGCGAGTACCACGAATACCCCAGGTAACATCAGGTTTTTTTTATTGCCTGCTTTATAAAGGACCCGGGCGGTCATCAACGCAAGAGTGGGTAGGAAAAGTAGATCAATCGTTGCTAGGGCTACAAAGGGAATTGAGGTTCCTGCCCACAGGGAAATTCGCCCTAATAACCAGAGTGAATAAAGGCCTGCGAGGGGAAGTCCTGAAAGGGGAGGCGTGTTTGTCCAGTTTGGCATGGCTGTGAGAATAAACCCGGCAATGGCAGCAACACCAAAGCCATAGAGCATCTCGTGTCCATGAATAAGAGAAGGGGCAATGAAAGTATCATATTCCAGATGACCAGTAAGGCTCAAGATCCATAGGCATAACACCAGCAGTGCGTAAAAAGCACCGGATAAGAAGAAGGGCCTGAAACCTGCGCGCCAGAAAGCTGGAATATCTGAGCTCATTGTTGCTTCCTTGTTATTTGTTCTTCATCTCAATTTTCATTAAGATGTATATTGTTTGCATCTTAATGAAAATGCGTCAGTAAAGCGCAGGGTTATAAATTATGTATTCAACTTTTTTGATCAAGAGCATATCATCCTTTTACAACTGACATACTCTTGATCTGAATTAAACAGCCTGCGAGTAGAGTTGCTCACGTTGCCCGTGATATTCGTCAAAAAGAGCGCTTACAGCTCTGACCAATGCTCTGGCTTCGTGGCAAATAGTAATAACGCCTTCCCCATAAGTGGCGATACCATCACTTACAAAAGTTTCAATGGCTTCTAACTCATACTCAAAGTCACCAAGAGTTGCGCCAAACTCCTTACAAATTATGTTGAGATCTACTTTGTGATAGCACATAAGCTGTTCAATGATCGCGGCACGAATTTTATCTTGTCCTTTAAATGGAATAGACTTTGCGACAGCAAAGGCCCCGCTATCTATAGCAGCGCGATAGTTCCGGATGGGGACGATGTTCTGGATGTGGCCATTTGGTAGGGATCCGATAGAAGAGGCGCCAAAGCCGATCATGGCTTCAGACCTGTCTGTTGTATAGCCCTGGAAATTTCTTCGTAGAGTGCCATTTTTGAAGGCTATAGCCAGCGGATCTTCTGGCTTGGCGAAGTGATCAAGACCAATGCGTACAAAGCCGTATGTGCCAAGGAGTTCTGCCGCAGCTTCTTGTTGTTCAAATCTCTCATTGAAATCGGGAAGTATTTCTTCCGGTAGTAACCTCTGGTGAGGTTTCAGTGTTGGAATGTGAGCGTAGCCAAAAAGCGCAATTCTTTCTGGTGCCATATCCATCACACGATGAATAGTCTCCAAGACGGATTCAACTGTTTGATACGGCAATCCGTACATGAGATCCATATTTATCCCGTGAACCCCACTTTCGTGGAGCCAGTTAGCTACTTGAGAAGTTTGCTCAATTGACTGGATACGGTTTATGGCGATTTGCACTTTTTCCTGAACGTCCTGGACACCAAGACTTGCTCTATTCACGCCACCTGCTGCCCAGGCTTGGATCGCTTCTTGGCTCATATCTCTAGGATCTATTTCGACCGCGATTTCTGCATCGCTGGTGAAGTTAAAGGCTTCTTTGAAGGTCTTAAACAGATCTCGAACATCGTCAGGTATAAGAATGGTTGGACTTCCACCACCGAAATGCATGTGGCTGACTGGCCGACCTCTTCCCATGACTTCAGCTGTCATTGCGATCTCTTTTCGAAGTGAATTGAGATAATCATGAATAGGTTTGTATTTTTGGGTGATCTTGGTGTGACACCCACAAAACCAACAGAGACTATCGCAATAAGGAATATGAGAATAAAGAGATAGTGGCATGTCTTTTGGAACGGCCTTTAACCAGTCACAATATGTTTCTGGGGTAAAGTCCGGTTTGAAAAGGTGCGCAGTAGGGTAGCTCGTATAACGAGGAACCCCTTTGTCATATTTTTGTATAGTCTCTGTTTTCATACACGATGAATACCCGAGTGAAACACTCAGAGCCTTGATTTATGTCAAGAGAGTTTAAAATGTGAAGGTAAAATCATTGAAACAAATTTTGATTTATCTCTGGCCCGCTTTGTCAGATTTTTCTGTGATTTGTTGTTGCCGCATTCGAATATCCTTGGGCCATTGGCTTTTTATAAAAGCGAGAGTTGCTGAAATATCTTCGTTACTCAAAATTTGCCCAAAAGCAGGCATTCGGCTGATGAAACCTTCAGGAGCAACCGATGCACCGCCATATTTTGTAATCTGAAGCAGGACACCATCTGGATGATGCCATGTGTGCCCACTTTGATCGTGGGGAGGGGCCGGTAAGCCGCCGTCTTGAAGGGGGGAACGCCAATTGGGTTCCCCTTCCAGATTTGCGCCGTGACAAGAGGCGCATTCATGGGCGTAGAGTTGTCGCCCCAATTCGACCTGTTGTTCATTGCCCGGATCAGGGTAGGGAAAAACCAGTTCTGGATTTTTACTGCCCTCATTCTCGACATTTGATCCAGTGTAATCAATTATAAAGTAAGTAGCCGCTAAGGTTGCGACTCCTGTCATCAGGATTCCGGACAGCACGGTTTTCCGGGTCCATTTTGTTTGTGCCATATCGTTCTTACCTACTTGAGTGTTAAGCTGCTTATAGGAGAGACCATAACTCTTCCAGTTGGGGGAAGCTCAAGAAGTAAATACGACAGTTAAGATAAGCGATTGCTAATTGTAATGTTAAACAAATCTTATTTTTGCAATGCAGCATATATTGATTTTTCTTATTAAAGGGGTATTTTAACCTCAAGAATTAGAGAGATGAGAAGGCCCTAACACCGTAGAAGTCAAAAAAGATTTCTATTAAAACGGGAAAGGCCCATCTGGAGAGAAGCATACCAGTCAAAGGAGACTAAATTGGCTCTTGGTAAGGATACACTGAATACCCGCCGTCAGCTCACCGCGAATGGCAAAACGTATGACTATTACAGTCTAGTAGAAGCCTCTAAAACGCTTGGTGATATTTCGCGTCTACCGTTTTCCTTGAAAGTTCTATTGGAAAACCTTTTGCGTTATGAAGATGATCGAAGCGTTAAGGTTGACGATATTAAAGCGATGGCTGGTTGGTTGAAAGACCGTAAGTCAGACAATGAAATAGCTTATCGTCCCGCACGTGTGCTTATGCAGGATTTCACCGGCGTTCCAGCTGTTGTTGATCTCGCTGCAATGCGTGAAGCGATGGTGGAAATGGGGGGGGATCCCAAAAAGATTAACCCGCTGTCCCCTGTTGATCTCGTGATCGATCACTCAGTAATGGTCGATTCATACGGTGGCCCAGACTCGTTCCAGAAGAACGTTGACCTTGAGTTTGAACGCAATGGCGAGCGTTATGCTTTCTTGCGCTGGGGACAAACGGCCTTTGATAACTTCCGCGTTGTTCCGCCTGGAACCGGTATCTGTCACCAGGTGAACGTTGAAAATTTGGCACAGGTTGTCTGGACCAAAGAAGAAGACGGCGTAACCACTGCTTATCCAGATACTCTAGTTGGTACTGACTCACACACAACCATGGTAAACGGCCTTTCCGTTCTTGGTTGGGGCGTTGGTGGTATCGAAGCGGAAGCCGCAATGTTGGGTCAACCAGTTTCAATGGTGATCCCGGAAGTTGTCGGTATGAAGCTGACAGGCAAAATGAAAGAAGGCACAACCGCGACGGATTTGGTTCTAACCATTACTGAAATCCTTCGTGCCCATGGCGTTGTTGGTAAATTTGTTGAGTTCTTTGGCACTGGTTTGGATAATCTTACCCTTGCTGACCAAGCGACAATTGCCAACATGGCCCCAGAATATGGTGCGACATGTGGTTTCTTCCCAATTGATGCTGAAACCATTCGCTATTTGACCTTCACCAGCCGTGATGCGGACCGTGTTGCACTTGTCGAAGCCTACGCGAAAGCTCAGGGGATGTGGCGTGATACTGACACGCCAGATCCTGTGTTTACGTCTTCACTTGAGCTTGATCTTTCAACTGTTGAACCAAGTCTTGCTGGTCCAAAACGTCCACAAGATCGTATCTCTTTGAGTAATCTGGCGACTAGATCAGTTGAGTTAATTAAAGAAGCTGTTGGCGACAAAGCAGACACAAGTGCTGCGGTTGAAGGTAAAGACTACGATCTGAGCCATGGTGATGTAATGATTGCAGCAATTACCAGCTGTACCAACACATCTAACCCATCTGTTCTTATTGGCGCTGGTCTTGTTGCGAAAAAAGCTGTTGAGCTTGGCCTTCAGGTTAAGCCGTGGGTTAAAACCTCATTAGCTCCAGGGTCACAAGTTGTAACTGATTATCTCGAAAAAGCGGGTCTTCAAGAGCATCTTAATACCCTTGGATTTGATCTCGTGGGTTATGGGTGTACCACTTGTATTGGTAACTCTGGTCCTCTTTCTGATGCGCATATTGACGCGATTGACAAAGAAGAGCTCCAGGTTGCGGCAGTTCTTTCTGGGAACCGTAATTTTGAAGGTCGTGTGAGCCCTCAGACACGTTTGAACTATCTGGCATCACCGCCTCTTGTTGTTGCTTATGCTCTTGCAGGTAACGTGACGATCGATCTTCTGAACGATCCTATTGGACAGGGTAAAGATGGTCAGGATGTTTATCTTAAAGACATTTGGCCTTCTTCGACTGAAATTGAAGAAATTTCTGGTTTTGCCGTGACACCTCAGATGTTCAAGGACCGTTATGAGAACGTGTTCGAAGGTCCAGAGGAATGGAAAAAGATCGAAACGGCTACAGGTTTAACCTACGATTGGAATGATCAGAGTACGTATGTTCAATACCCACCGTTCTTCCAGGGTATGAGTAAAGAACCTGGTGAGCTCAGCGATGTTTCTGGTGCTCGTCCTCTATTGGTTCTCGCTGATAATATCACCACCGACCACATTTCTCCGGCGGGTGCGATTAAAGCGGATAGCCCGGGCGGCGAATATCTAACGGATCATCAAGTTCGCCCTGTTGATTTCAATTCCTACGGGTCTCGACGTGGTAACCACGAAGTTATGATGCGCGGGACTTTCGCAAACATCCGTATCAAAAACGAAATGGTTCCAGGTACAGAAGGTGGTCTCTCCAAATATAAAGGGGAAGTGATGCCAGTCTATGACGCTGCGATGAAATACATCGATGACGGCACACCATTGGTGGTATTTGGCGGTAAAGAGTATGGTATGGGCTCATCTCGTGACTGGGCTGCTAAAGGAACACGATTGCTCGGTGTTAAGGCCGTGATCGTTGAGAGTTTTGAACGTATTCACCGGTCAAATCTTGTGTTCATGGGCGTTCTGCCGCTTGTGCTCAAAGATGGCGCGACACGGGAAACTCTCGGCATTACGGGTGATGAGACCATCGATATCTCTGGTATTGAAAACGGGATCACTCCTGGAATGGATGTGGATTGTCGTATCAGTCGTCCAGACGGATCAGTTGAAGAAATTAAACTGATGTGTCGTATCGATACTGCTGATGAGGTCGAGTACTTCCGTCACGGTGGTATCTTGCACTACGTACTACGTAATCTAATGAATGACGCTGCATAAAGCAGGATTTCATTTTTATCTAAAAGGCAGCCACCAAGGCTTGCCTATTAGGTTGCTGACAAACCCCGCCATAATTGGCGGGGTTTTGTTTTGCCCTAAGGGGGAGCTGCAGTTCTTTGATGTTTCTGTTGTTGAATATTGATTAAATTTCAAACGCGCATAATCACTTTGGTATGCTTTTGAGTAAAAGCGATATTTATCACAAATTTCCAGTGATTTTTAAGTACATTAAGTGCGTATTTATATCAAATTTTATCGATCGCTCTCATTTTAGTAACTATATAAAATTAAAGGTAAATATAGAATAATTGCAAATTTTATATCATACATAATTGTGCTGTTTATGTGAAAATTCTTCTATTTAGAAAATGTGTTTTCCGGTAAGGTAAGGAGTATGAAAAACAGGCTCTTTGTTTGTTGGGATGACTTAAGTCACCGAGACGACTGCCCAAGCTAAGAGCAAACGAAACGGATTGAGATTATGGTGGAAATATTGACACAAGTTGCTAATGAAAGTGCGTTAAATGAGCTTTCTGGCGAATTGGGCCAAAACCAGATTGTTGGCCAGGCGGCTTCGACTTTAGACGTTACAGCCCCCGCAGCTGGTGAAACCATCAATGTCGTCCTTGATAAAGGGCAGACAGCCAACCTTAATTTTGATGCGACGGGAGCAACCCCGGTTATTGAAGGCAATCACTTTGTTCTGACCTTTGATAATAACGGTGATGGTTCTGCTGACAGCCGTATTGTTTTCGAGAATTTGGTTGAAGCATCCCAAGGCGCGGATGCTCCCGTTCTGATTATTGGAGGTATTGAGCTTTCTGCAGGCCTTCTTATTGGGCAGGCACAAGCACTTAACTCAGGGGAAACTCTGGAAACAGCCGCTGGTGCCGGGGCTGGGCCACAAGGCGGTGGCGGTAGTACTTATGATGATGAAACGGGTGATCTTGTTGATCTTCTGGAAGCTCAAGATGTTTTGGGTGGTACAGAGCTTGGATTCAATATTCTAGCAGATGCAGATGATGAGACACTGGCTGCTCTTGATGATGCGCCGATCAATAATGCTGCTGCCCCTGTGAATGTAAAGGTTCATGAAGATGCGCTTAAAGGCGCGAACGCAGAAGCGGGGGAAACTCAGGTTACCGAAATTAACATTACGGCCGAGGCGCTGGCTACTACGGTTGATGCGGGCGCGGATGGTCTTGGTGGATTTGAATTTAATGAAAATGTAAGTGGCGACACTGGTGTTACATCCCAGGGTGAAGCGGTTAGTTTTAAAGTGATCACTGACGGAACTGGAGCGGTTATTGCTGTACAGGGTGTTGCGGGCTCTGGTGATGGTGAGCGTGTAGTGTTTGAGCTGACCAAAGAAGGTGATGATTTTAACTTCGCACTTAAAGATCAGATCGATCACACACCTAATACACCAGCCAATGACGATGGACAGTCACTTGATCTCGATATTTCTGGTGCCTTTAAAGCTTTTGACACAGATGGTGACGAAGTTGTTTTGGAAACTGCGGTGACAGTAACCATTGAAGATGATGTTCCCTTGGCCTTTGCTGATAGCGCAAGTGTGGCTGGGACAGGTACAAATACGACAGTGACAGGTAATGTACTCGATAATGATGGTGTTGGTGCAGATGGCGGCAAAGTGACCTCTATTACATTTGACGGCAAGGAACACGCTGTTGCTGCAGATGGTGTGACTGAAATTATTGGTGAAAATGGTACGTTGCAAATTTCTGCGGACGGTTCTTACAACTATACTGCTTCAGGTTATCAAGCTGCTGAAGATCATGCAGTTGGCCGTTCAGGTACTGGAGGCAAGGCGAACGATTGGGGTGATGTGAAGCTCTATGCTTATGGCATGAGCGATACACCGGATTTTGGCGCTCTGGCAAATACCGGAGCAAATGTTACCTTTGGTAGTCGTGGTATCGGGGTGACGGGTGGTTCTCCTGCTCCTACCCAAATCAACCATGATGCCGTGAGCGGCGAAAGCGAAAAGCTGGTCATTGACCTTCAGGAAGATGCAACTTCTGCCACGGTACGTGTTTCCAACCTCTTCAAAACAGAAAACACGGGCGAGCAGGGCCGCTGGACCGCTTATGATTCAGAGGGAAATGCGGTAGCAACCGGATTACTCAACGATACAACGGTTTCCTATAATGGCAGTAATGTCGGTACTGCGACGATTGATACTGGTGGAGCCAAATTTCAATATTTAGTTATGGATGCCACAGGCTATGCAAATGGTGGCAGTCACAAAAGTGATTCATCCGACTATTTTGTCCGTCAGGTTACATTCACCACGGAAGTAGAAGGTGCTGGTACGGATATCTTTACCTATCAGATAACCGATGGGGACGGTGATACGGCAACGAGTACATTAAACTTAACCGTAGATGGCACCAGCGCAGATTATTCTACAGCAACGGCTGGTATTCAGGCATTCCTTGATTACGATGCTGGACCTGTTGGGGGTGCAAATGCCCCCGCGGGTGGTAAGAATAATTCAGAAATCAAAGGTAAAGTTGGCCTTTCCAAGGAACTCGTCAGTGATGACAGCCTGGAAGGTGTTGATGATCTGGTTGCCACAGACTTCGGTGACTACGTTTATGGCAGCGCTGCAGATAATCAAATTTCTCTAGGAGGCGGTAATGATACTTTCGATGATCGTTATAATGGCTCTGGCAACGATACCGTTGATGGTGGCTCTGGCAACGACAGAATGTGGACTGGTGATGGTGAAGACACACTGATCGGCGGTATTGGCAATGATATTCTTAATGGCGAGAGCGGAGATGACATCCTGATTGGTGGGGCGGGTAATGATACTCTAAACGGTGGTTCCGGAGCCGATACCTACAAATTCTCTGCAGATGATATTGGCGGAACAGATACAATTAAAGGTTTCAGCACGGCTCAAGGTGATATTCTCGATCTCAGTGAGCTATTAATCGACGATGGTTCGCTTGCGGATGCGAAAAATGATGTTGAATTGGCCGATGCACTTAATGACTACCTTAATATTTCAGTTTCTGGTGGTAAAACGACGATTACTGTTGATCAAGACGGCGTCAGTGGTGGCGGAGATACCGCGACGATTGTTCTCAATTCCGCAGGATTTGGTTCGTCCGAAGCTGACATAATTAAGTCATTGCTTGAGCATGACAGTTTGGATGTTATCTAAGACTTGATCGTGATGAAGTAATTTTTAAAACTTCTGACCACTTAGGATAAAACTAAATCCCGCAAGTTATGGTGGGGTTTATAAAGAACCTGAAAGGCAGCCCATAAGGGCTGCCTTTTGTCATTGAGTACTCCTTCCTGAAATAAATTTTAGGTAAAAACTTGGTTTCAGGATAAACGGTTCTACAATGCATACACATTCTATAGGTAAGTCTCTTTGCCAAACACCGCATGCAAAATCCGATAAAAAAAGAAATCGAAAAGATATTCAAATTTGAGTCAGGTCGCGTGTTGGCGAGCTTGGTACGGATTTTGGGTGATCTTGATCTCGCCGAGGAAGCATTGCAGGACGCTTTTTCTGTTGCTCTGGAAAGGTGGCCCGCAGAAGGCTTGCCCAAGACTCCTTATGCCTGGTTGGTATCTGTCGGGAAATTCAAGGCAACCGACACTATTAGGAGATCTATACGAGGAAGAGAACTCGTTGATGAAAACCTCCTCTTTCAAATAGCGGGAAATACTCAGAGCTCAGTTGAAGACCAGTATATTGAAAAACACCTTATTGAAGACGACCAACTCCGGTTGATTTTTTATTGCTGTCACCCTCTGCTGCCATTGGATTCACGAATAGCTCTGTCGCTTCGAGAAATTTGTGGGTTGAGTACGAGAGAAATTTCCCGTGCTTATCTAACATCTTATGAAAACACCAAGAGAAGAATTTCCAGGGCTAAGGCTCTTATAAAAGAAGAAAACATCCCTTATGAAATACCGACAAAGGGGGAATTAGTTCAACGCTTAGATGCTGTAATGCAGGTCATTTATTTGATCTATAACGAAGGCTATTCCGCCACTACCGGAGAAGATCATACTCGCAGAGAGCTTTCTACTCAGGCCATATACTTGTGCCGAAAGCTGCTAGAGTTGCTTCCAAGCTCAGAGATATTTGGGTTGTTGGCACTTTGTCTCATACAGGAATCTAGGAAATATGCACGGGTTACCAAAGAGGGGGACATCATTCCGCTTGATGAGCAAGACCGATCGTTATGGGATCAGAAGTTAATAGCAGAAGGTTTGCAGTTAATTCATCAGGCCGTGATGTCGGGTCGTTTGGGGAACTATAGTCTGCAAGCTGCTATTGCGTCGGTTCATGCGGTTTCTGAATCCGTACAAAATACCCAGTGGGAGCTGATCATCGGGTATTATGATATGCTTCTATCCATCAATAACTCACCAGTTATAGAGTTAAATCGGGCTATCGCGGTTGGAATGCAGGAAGGTCCAAAAGCTGCTATAATGCTCATAAAGTCTTTACAAAAAAATCCAAAACTATCTTCCTATCATATCCTCTATTCAACTTTGGCAGAGTTTTCAAAAAGGCTTGGTTTAAATGATGAAGCAGTTGATGCCTACCAAAAGGCAATTGAGCTTGCGTCGGAGAAATCAGAAATTAATTATTTGAAACAACAACTTAAAAATATTTTGGTATAAATTTATTTTTTATGTCCCCGTTGAGAATAGCCATTCGACTATAAGATGTTAAAGCAATTCATGGATGGGGGGTTTGATATACCTCTCTTCAACCAAGGAGAAAAAGTATGCAATTTTTTGTTTATTTCACAATGTCTGAAGGAAAACCCATGAACCCGCCTTCTGCTGAAGGTATGGCCCAAATGGGAAAGTTTATGGAAAAATCCTTTGAGTCCGGAATGATCGTTTCGACAGGAAGACTTCCAAGGCAGGTCACAGAGATCGAGTTAGACAAAGGTGAGTTTTCAATTTCCGATGGTCCCTTTATTGAGGGCAAAGAGCTAATCCCAGGATATACTGTCATCAGTGTTGATACTAAAGAAGAAGCGATTGAATGGGGTAAGGAGCTTCGAGAGTGCATGGGTGATGGCATTATCAAACTTGCTCAGCTGTCAGCAACAAGTCAGGACGATATGAAAAGGTAAGTTCAGGATAAACTAATATTTTCCGTGATCGCTCGCGCAAACTTGAAGGCGACGTGACTGGAGATTCTGTGGGAGGAGGAATAGTCTCAAAATATGAGAAAAACTTTTAAATTCCTCCGACTTCCCGTCGTAAAAATTGCAGCCGTCATAGTTGGCCTTTCTTCTGGTTGGGCTTATATGGCGATTAGTGGTCCTACTTCTGAAGTTGTCGAGGCTGTTGAGAAAAGATTGGCGCAGGGGCAGCTTGTCGCTGGTGCGGCAGAGCTAGCTGGTTTGTCCAAAACTGCTCCTGTTGTGCTAGAGCTGTTCACTTCCCAGGGGTGTAGCTCTTGTCCCCCAGCAGACGAATTGTTGAGCGAGCTCGCGGATCAGCCTGGGGTTATTGCTCTCTCTTATCATGTTGATTATTGGGACTATATTGGCTGGAAAGACCCCTTTTCGAACGCAGTATCAACCACAAGACAACGTGCTTATGGTAAAGAGTTGGCTCTTCGTTATGTTTATACCCCCCAAGTCGTCATTGATGGACGTAGAGAGCTCGTCGGTTCTCGCCGAAGCGAAGTCCTGGTCGAGATTGAGGAAGCTGCAAAGGCTGGCAAAGCCGTGATAGTGGAAATTTCAGGTGATGTGAAAAACGCACCTACTGTAAATTTTAGTGGAGCTTTACCACTTGGAGGTACAGCTACGCTCTGGGTCGCTGTTTTTGATGAGCGCCATGAAACTGAAATACAACGCGGCGAAAACCAAGGTTTGTTTATGGTCAACAAACATGTGGTCCGCGAGTTTGAGCAGGCAGCTCTTTGGAATGGTGTCGATGCTTCTCTGAATTTTAATTTTAAAGAACTGGGTATCACACCTGGGGATGGTTACGCTCTTATCCTTCAAAATGGACTTGGCGGGGTTGTTCTCGGCGCTGCTATTCAAGATAAATCGTGATCTTATTTATCTGAACTTCCCAAGGGTATAAGAAGAAAAAAAGGTGATGCAAAGCGCACCACCTTTTTTTTGTAAACATCAACTTGGGATCAAGGTAGGAGCTTAAGCTAGACCCTTACCCATCACACGAGACATCCGTTGAGAGAACGTCGTGACATCTGACGGCATTTGCCCTTCAAGAATTCTTGCTTGATCAAGAAGAAGCCAAGCGATGTCTTCCAGATCTGAAGCCGCACCATCCTGTGTGATAAGATCAGAGAGGCGTTTGACGAGATCGTGCTTGGGGTTAATCTCAAGGACACGTTTACTGACTTCATTGACCTGGTTGTGGCTGCGTAGAATACGTTCCAGGTGGATATCCATGTCGCCTTCATCAGCAACCAGACAGACAGCAGAATCGGTCAGACGCTCGGAACTGCGAATGTCTTTTACTTCATCTTCAAGTGTGAGCTTCAGGTAGGCTAATAGAGCACCCATTTCAGCTTTGTCGCCATCTTTGTCCTCAGGCTTTTCGTCTTCAGAGTCTGAGCTATCAATCTTACCAAGATCAGCACCACCACGGGTTACTGATTTGAAGTCTTTGCCTTCAAATTCCTTGATCGAAGTAACCCAAAACTCATCAACGGAATCATTGAGAACCAGAACATCAACACCTTTGGCTTTAAAACCTTCAACTTGAGGGCTGCGGCGGAGGGCTTTTTCATCTTCACCGGAAATGTAATAGATGTGCTCCTGGCCTTCTTTCATGTTCGCGATGTAATCGGTAAGACTGATCCAGCCATCACTATTAATCGAACGGAAACGGCACAGCTTCAGGATAGGATCTTTTTGCGGAAGATCTTCATAGAGGCCTTCTTTTAAGACGGGGCCAAAGTTTTCCCAGAATTTGATGAATTCCTCTGGCTCATTCTCAGCTTTTTTATCAAGAAGTCCGAGGACACGTTTAACAATCCCACCGCGAATTTTCCGGAGCATTGGGTTGTCTTGTAGCATTTCTCGGCTGATGTTCAGTGGAAGATCTTCTGAATCAATGACGCCCTTGAGGAAGCGCATGTAAGCAGGCACCAGTTCCTGGCAATCATCAGTAATAAAGACTCGGCGCACATAAAGTTTCACACCGTGTTTACGTTCAGGATGGAACAAATCAAAAGGTTTGCTTCCTGGGATAAAGAGCAACCCAGAATATTCCAAAACGCCTTCGACCCGGAAGTGCTCACGTAGCCACGGATCGTCATAGGCATGGGCAACGTGATGATAAAACTCTTTGTATTGCTCATCGGACACGTCCGACTTGCTACGTGTCCAAATCGCGGAAGCAGAGTTTAGTGTCTCCCATTCTTCCGCACTTTCAATTGTGCCATCTTCATTTTCTGAAGCAGCTTTTTTAAAGCGAATTGGAATTGGGATGTGATCAGAATAGGTTTTGATGATGGTGCGTAAGCGCAACTCTTCACCAAACTCTTTCTGCTCTTCTTTTAGGTGAAGCTCAATACGGGTTCCGCGGGTGTCTTTGTCAGCTTCGCTAACAGTAAATGTTCCTTTACCGTCAGATGCCCACTTCCAACCTTGTTCTTCACCTGCACGGCGACTTGTGACTGTTATTGTATCGGAAACCATATAGGCAGAATAAAAACCAACACCGAATTGACCGATGAGATTGTTGCCATCTTTGTTGTTTTCCATCTGTGCCATAAAGGCATCTGTACCAGATCGGGCAATTGTTCCCAGATTGTCGATCAATTCCTGACGGTTCATGCCGACACCATTATCACTAATGGTTAGAGTTTTACCGTCTTTGTCGATTTCAAGATCAATCCGAAACTCTGGATCATCTTTCATCAAGTCACCATCGGTAACGGCAAGATAACGGAGTTTGTCACAGGCATCAGATGCGTTGGATATCAATTCCCGTAAGAAAATTTCTTTATTGGAATAGAGAGAATGAGCAACGATGTCGAGAAGGCGAGATACCTCGGCCTGAAAGGATAGCTTTTCCTCAGACATGATTTTTATGTCCACCTTTAACTGTATAAAATTGATGTTGTCGTTTTGATGGTGAGTTTCCATCAAGATATAAAGAGATATGGCCCAAGTTCACTATTTTTTCAAGATATCTCGCATTCAGCTATGGACTATTTATTTAGGTAGGTTGCAGGCCTTTGCAATTTCTGTAACAAATCGGGTAAAATAATATTAAGCTAACAAGATCTATGCGCGAGATAATTTAGAACCATGCAAAGCCCAATTAGAATATCACTAATGCTAAGTGTAACTGTGCTCTTAAGCGCCTGCGCGGCAGGGCCGAACTCATCGCCAAACATGATTTTTGAACGTAAAGGTCTAACAAAACCCACTCTTACTTCTTTTCAATACTGCCATGGTTATGGCTGTCAAAAGACTGAAGTTTTATCTCTTAATACTGTTGAAAAAACTGGTTTGATCACGGCTTTCGGAACAGCTTCAACTGCACAAGAAGAACGCGCTGCAATGGCAAATGCGGTTGCTTATATGGAGCGCCTAAACGCCGCAAAAGCAGGGACTGAAAATGATGTTGGGGGTACCTTTACCGGCTATGGTCAGTCCGGGCAGCTTGATTGTGAAGACGAAGCGGCAAACACGACAACGACACTGATTTTTCTTCAAGATCTTAGCTTGTTAAAGCACCACAGATTACGCTCTCAGGTGACCCGTGGTTTCTTTATCGGGGGCTGGCCTCATACTTCTGCAGCTGTGGTTGATAACCAGTCGGGTGAAAATTTTGCCATTGATTCGTGGTTTGAGAACAGCGGTGTAAAGCCGCACGTGGTCCCGTACGAGACCTGGTCATCTGGTTGGGATCCGGCGAAAGATGGACCAATTGTGATCGTTGAATGATTTAACTCATTCTATGACCTAAATCCGCAGGTGATATCAGGGTCGTAAAAATAGCGGTGGCGAGCAAAATTATCAAAACCAAGGTGATTTCAAGCCTGATGGACCGGCGAAGCTTTTCAGTTGCTATTTTATGATAATTATTTCCGATGCCCACTTTGTTCAAATTAGGGACGAGCCTGAGTTTATTGAGACCCGCAAGGCCCAGCACCAAAATGACAATTGCGAGTTTTCCCAATAACATCCAGCCATAAGGTGTTGCAGTAAGGCCATGAAATCCCCCTGCAATAAACCAGGACATGGTCAGGCCGGAAATCAAAAGCACCGGAATGGCCCAAGCGGCTATTTTCCCAAAATGTTTCAGGGTCGGTGCGGCTAGTTCTTCGTGTTCTTTCATGAGGATGAGCAGCGGAACAAAACTCCCAGCCCAAAAACAGGCAATAAGCAGGTGGATCATAATTAAGGGTTTGAGCAATAGAGTGGGCTCGTATGCCCCGGTATGGCCGCTGAGAGCATAAGAGCTTAGAACAGTGAAAATACCAAGCAGAGTGAAGAACCAAGTGCGTATTTTAGTTGCGATAAGAATACCGACAAAGCCCAAACTGAGGAGCACCTGAAGCTTCCCGCTGGTCGAAAATAGCACCAGATCAACCATGTCTGGATCTAACAACGCTTCAAATTCGCCCCCGGAAAGCCACATGATGTTGGTGCAGAGATTAACGATAACGAGAACAATCCCGACCAGGCAGATTTTTTTGATATGCCAATAGAGTTCTTCCTCTACAATAGAAATATCTGATTTGAAGAGGTGGCTGAACAATACAGAACCACAGGCAAAAAGGCTTGTCGCGTAAAGCCCGGTTTTGATCAGGGTTAGTACGAGTTCAATGCTGTCAAAATGCATGTGTAATGCTCAAGGTGTTACGGTAAAGCTAAAATGACCTTTAGTCGGATGGCCATCCGAAGATAATCCTCTCCAATTTACACTATAAATCCCTTGGTGAAGTTCTGGCGGAGTTGCATTGATCTGCTTGGTAGGGGTAAGGCTTTTTCCGCCCTCTACTGCCACCGCATCACCGTTTTCATCTTTAAGTTTAAAAGACGTAATTTTTACGGGCTCAGGAAAAGAAAGAGTAATTTTATCAGGAGAAGAGTGTAATACCGCCTCATTAGCAGGTGAAGTTTTTATGGCTTTCGCGTGGCCAAAGCCCAGGCTTGGAAGGGCTACCGTGAGTAGGAATGACAGGACGACAAGGGCTTTGTTGAACATACGCTTCTCCATAATTATCCCTGAACTGTATTCCTTCCAGCTGGAGGAAGGTCAACAGGGCATTATGTCCTTAATATTCACCTCAAGCTTATTTTGTCGGAATAGAATTTAAATTTCCATAACTGTGAATTCTGTGTATAAATTTACGTATTGATTTATGAATTTTAGGTCGGATTTTTTTATTGCGAATGTTACGGCATCCCTTGGTTCGGGGGGATAGATGAGTTTTTTAGCTTCAAACAAAATTTCGGCAGTCTTAGGCCCCACTAATACTGGGAAAACCTATTTGGCTATGGAGCGTATGCTGGCATACAACTCAGGTATGATCGGCTTCCCGCTTCGCCTGTTGGCGCGCGAAAATTACGATAGGGCTGTTCGCATCAAAGGTCTGGCGAAATGTGCGCTGGTGACCGGTGAAGAGAAGATCCTGCCCAAAGGGGCGCGTTATTTTTTTTGTACGGTTGAATCCATGCCCGTGGATAAGCTTGTTGAATTTTTAGCCGTCGATGAAATTCAGTTGGCCGCTGATGAAGAGCGGGGCCATATCTTTACCGATCGTATGCTCAACGCCCGTGGCACGGCTGAGACTATGTTCATGGGCTCAAGTACGATTGCTCCGATCCTTAGAAAACTCATTAAAGGCATTGAGTTTGTCGAGCGCCCTCGATTCTCAAATCTTTCTTTTTCCGGCAGTAAAAAGATTATCCGCTTACCTCCGAGATCAGCTGTTGTGGCTTTTTCTGCGACGGATGTTTATGCCATTGCCGAGACCATGCGTCGTCACCGGGGGGGAACTGCGGTAGTTTTGGGCGCTCTTAGCCCAAGAACACGAAACGCTCAGGTCGAGCTTTTTGAGAACGGAGATGTGGATTATCTCGTGGCAACGGATGCTATTGGCATGGGGCTTAACCTCAATGTTAATCACGTTGCGTTTTCACGGATGGAAAAATATGACGGCAGAATATCTCGTTATTTGTATCCAGCAGAGGTTGGTCAGATTGCGGGACGGGCTGGACGGCACACCACAGATGGTACTTTTGGGACAACAAACAATGTTGGCCCGCTTGATGAAGATTTAATAGCGCGGGTTGAAAACCACGAATACGAATCCCTTCGTGTGCTTTATTGGCGAAATAGTGATTTGGATTATCGGTCACCACAAACTCTTTTGAAATCGTTAGAACGTAGGCCCGATGATAAAATTTTGATGCGTGTTCGAGATGCTGAAGATCATCAGGCTTTGAGGGCGTTGGCTCAAGAAACAACAGTACAAGACAGTGCAACAACACAGGCATCTGTGAAGTTACTTTGGGAAGTTTGTCAGGTCCCTGACTTCAGAAAAATTTTAACAGATGAACATATTCGGTTGCTTTCTCAGATGTATCATTATTTGATAAGCAACCGTAGGCTGTTGCCAGAAGAGTGGGTGGCAGCTCAAATCAGAAGAATCGATCGTATAGATGGTGATATCGATACCCTGGTATCACGAATATCTTATATCAGAACCTGGACCTATATAAGTCATAGGGCAGACTGGATTGAAGATAATGAGCATTGGCAAGGCGTAAGCCGTGCGATAGAAGATCGGTTATCAGATGCATTACATGATCGTCTTACTCAACGTTTTGTTGATAGACGTGCAGCGAAATTGGTGCGAAGCCTCCAGGCGGGAGAAAATATAGTGTCGACGGTAAAAGCTAATGGTGACGTACTCGTCGAAGGTGAACTCCTTGGACGGATCGTTGGATTCTCCTTTGTACTGGATGAAAGTTTACAGGGAACGGATATAAAGCCGGCCCTTTCTGCAGCGCGTAAAACTCTGTTGAGCGAAATGCCGACAAGGGTGGGTGTTCTTGAAGAAGATAATGACGGATCATTTCTCCTCAATGATACGGGCGAGCTGACTTGGCGTGGAGTCCCTGTTGGGAAGCTCATTAAAGGCGATGTGCCTTTGAACCCTGCAGTTGATGTCTATTCTACGGAGTTTATTGATAGCACGATGCGCGAAAAAATTCGCCTGCGTCTTGCAGCATGGTTAGAACGTCACCTCCGGGCACAGCTCAAGCCGTTGTTCTATCTCTCAGATGCAACACTTGAGGGTACGGCTCGTGGGATTGCTTTTCAGGTTCTTGAAGGACTTGGACTTGTGCCGCGGTATCTCGTAAGGGATCAGATTAACGGCCTTAGTAAAACAGACCGTAAAGCCCTTGCTGACTTAGGGCTTCGTCTTGGTCGCGAAAGCGTCTTTTTACCGAACCTTAACCGTCCGCGCCCAAGTCGTATTCGGGCTTTGCTCTGGGCTGCCTCTAACGAAGTTGCTGTTCCTGATTTGCCAGAATTCGAAGAAAACAATTTTGAGCCTGTAGCTTCACAAACTGATGCCTTCTGTGCCTCTGTTGGCTATCGTTATCTTTCTGATCGGAAAGGTCGTGAATTGGTTCTTCGCGCAGATGCCTTAGAGCGTGTATCGCACGAAGCTTATAAGTTACTTCGTCTCAGCAAGGATAGCGGAGAAGATAAAGCCGCAAAAAAACTGACGAATCCGGCTCCAAAAGTTACCGAAATAGAGACCCCTTCTGTTGAGGCTCCTGTTGTTGAAGACACGGTAAGTTCTGAAGCTGCTAATGTAACGACTGACAATCCCGGTTCTGGAGTTGAGAACGTTGTTGCTGCTGAGGTTGAAACAAAACGGGAAGAAATTAATTTGGTTGAGATCAAACCAGAAGAGACCAATTCCGTTGAGAAACCAAAAGAAGATATCGCGCTACAATTACCTGCGGGGTCTTTTGCCATTAACGAAGAAATGCGCAAAGTGTCTGGCCTGGATGATCAAGCACTAACGTTTGTGCTCAAGTCTCTTCGATTCCATCCCAATCGTCTGAAGGGTGGGGTTACAGCATTTAGCCAACGCGCGCCTCGAAAACAGGATCCAAAGAAAAAAGAAGCCCGGAAAAAGCATGTTGAGGCAGAAAAGGCACGTATCGCCGATTCCCCATTTGCTGTGCTTCAGGACATGTCCTTCAAACGCTAAGGGCTCTTCTTGATGGTGGCAGATAGTAATGAGACTCTGCGCATTGATAAATGGCTGTGGTATGCCCGATTTTTTAAAACGCGCACGTTAGCGAGTGTTGTTTGTAATGGTGGTCGCGTTCGGGTCGGGGGCGCGACTGTCCGCAAATCTAGCTATCTCGCCCACATTGATGATGTGCTGACCTTTACTCAAGGACCAAATATACGTGTGGTCCGTATTCTCTCCTTGGGTACCCGTCGAGGACCCGCTCCTGAAGCACAACTCCTTTTTGAAGACCTGGCTCCTGTAGAAAAAATGGTCTCTGGTTCTAAGGCTGATACTGGAGATGGTGGCGTAAGAGATATGGGATCCGGGCGACCGACCAAAAAAGAACGCCGAGATATCGAAAAGCTCCGTGGAGACTGATCATACCCAATAAAGGTAATATCGAATCTCAGCCTGGTCTTCATGCAAATGAGGGACAACCCGCCAATTACCGAGAGTTTTTAAATAGAATTCTAGCCAGTTTAGATGATCCTAGCTATATCGGTATATTCCATCATGTAAGGAAAATACCTTATGGCGGAGTGGGCCAGAGAGATCCCCGCTTGGTTTATGAGCAAAACCGGGGCACTTGTTCTGGGAAACATATTTTACTTCGCGATTTATTGCGTGTTGCAAATTACAAAGCCGACGTGCTCACGGTTTTTACCCATTTCAACAAAAACATACCAATACACGCCTCGATGCCAGATCAGCTTTTAGGGTTGATTAGAGAAGGAGAGGTCCCCGACTACCACAACATTGTTCAACTCAGGTTAAAAGATGTGAACGGGTATGTTAGGGCTTTTCTATTAGATGCCACATGGCCGGATGATATGGGGTGTTATGGGTTTCAGGTAAACACTTCTTGGCGTGGCAGTATTGACACAATCGCAGCTGGACCTTTGTTAGAGACCCAGCCCATTTGTGAGGATGTAGTCGCACAAAAGAAACAACTCTTACATAACTTGAGTGAGGATAAGCTTGAAACCAGAACGTTGTTTCTTGATCTTTTGACGCACTGGATTACTAAACAAGGATTGTGTTCATCTGGTTCTGGCTAGCTAACTTTTCTAAAAATAAGAGACAGATTGTTCGCGGGCATAGGAATGGTTTTTTCCAGAATGAAATCGTTAGCCTCAGCAGCTTGTTGGACGATCTCAAGCCTTCTTATGCCCCATTTGTCATCTCTTTGACGAAGTGAGGCATCAAATTGGGTGTTACTTGGCGCCGTGTCCAAATGGTCTTGTATGAAGGGCCCGTAGAGATATAGGGCACCGTTTTCTTTCAATAGATTCTGTGCACCGGATAATAGACCAAGAGTAGCTTCCCAGGGCGTGATGTGAACCATGTTTACGCAGGTGATGACGTCTATGTTCTTTGTTAGCTCTTGTGATTTTTCTTTTTCTAAAGCCCATCCCTGTTGGGCGACGTCAATATGAATCGGGCTGAGTATGTTGTCTGCTTTTGTGTGGGCAATATGAGAGCAAATACTTGGAAACAGCTCGGTATTAAATTCACTTGTTTGCCAAATGAGAGGGGCAAGCTGGGGACCAATCCAGGCTGCATGATCCCCCGTGCCACTCGCAATTTCAAGCACGAGGCCTTTATTGGGCAGGATTTCCTTGAGAACGTCGCATATGAATTCACGATTTCGTTCCGCGGAAGGAGATCGGCGTCTCTCATCTCTTTGGTGTAGGGCTGTGTGAGGCGTTTTATTTTTGAGCATAATGTTCGGCAGATGGAGTTGTTTACAGGTTGAAGTATCATTAAGTTATGTATGAAACTGTGATCTAACAATCACCAAGTTTACTTTTTTCATTAAATGAGCGTGAGGTAAGATCTTGTTTGGCCGAATTAAAGAATTATTAGGGGAGCTGACCAAACAACCTGAGGGTGCTTTGGTCAGTCATAGTGACAAAAAAGTTGCCGCTGCTGCTTTGATGGTAGAAGCCGCACGTATGGACGAAGATTTCGGCTCTGAAGAGAGAGCTAAGATTATTGAGCTGATTGAAAACCGTTTGGGTTTAAGTTCAGATGATAGTCAGGAGCTTCTTATTCTTGCAGAAGAGAAGTCCGGAGAATCCAGTCAATTATTTGGATTTACCCGCGTTTTAAAAAATAGCTATAGCCCTGAAGAGCGTTTAGATTTCATGGAAATGATGTGGGAAGTGGCCTATGCCGATGGCGAGTTACATCCTTTCGAAGGTAATTTGATGCGTCGAATTGCCGGCTTGCTCTATGTTCCAGATCACGATAACGGTACTGCTCGGAAAAAAGCGCTTGCTCGTTTAGGGCTGACAGGGTAGGCCCTTTGCAACAATTCTGGAACACCAGAAGCTGGGGGTGACAGCCCTTGAGAAATTGGTCAGGTGCCAAATGGAGAATAGACGATGACTTATGTCGTCCTGGAAAATTGCATTAAATGCAAATACATGGATTGCGTTGAAGTTTGTCCGGTAGATTGTTTCTATGAGGGCGAAAACATGCTCGTCATTCATCCGGATGAATGTATTGATTGCGGTGTGTGTGAACCTGAGTGTCCAGCAGAAGCAATATTGCCCGATACTGATCCAGCATCAGAAGCTGTGATGGAACTCAATAAAAAATGGGCCGATATTTGGCCCAATATCACTCGATTGGGTGAAAAGCCAGCTGATGCTGATGAATGGAATGGTGTTCCCGATAAATTGGCAAAGCATTTCAGTGAGAAGCCGGGTGATACCGACGGTTAGAGGTAAAGTTGAGCACCTGTGACAGGGGTGCTCATCAACATTGGCATTGTTTATATTTAAAATAATCATTTTAATCACATGCTTAATGATTATTTTGTGTATTATTCCTCCCGTAATGAGATTATCTACCTAAGCTGGCCTATGCTGTTTTTGCGCAGCAGGCATGTAATACACGAATATTGAAAATTTGTTACTTTTCCTGTATAAGAGAATCGTGACGGACGGATGCTGAGAACCTGATGGGTGTGTCATTACATTCACAGAGAGTTAGTTTCACATTTATGCACAGATAGTTCCCCCGCCAATTTTTATAAATTGAGTGGGGATGTCGTGTCTACGCATGTTTGGTGTGTTTGTACCGTATAAGCTTAAAGCGGTATTGATAGGTTGGAAAACCTAGAAATGTGCCTATATGAATATACAGCCTGGAATATCAGGTGGTGAAAACGGAGAGACAAGATCCTATGGGTAAGCAGATGGAATACAGTGCTGGTGATTACGTGGTCTATCCAACACATGGTGTTGGGCGTGTACAAGGCATTGAAACCCAGGAAATTTCTGGTATTACTCTTGAATTACTTATTGTGACCTTTGAACAAGACAGGATGACATTGCGTGTCCCTATGGCCCGGGCAGAAAGCTCCGGCCTGCGCAAATTATCCAGCCGTAAGCTTATGGAAGACGCTCTTACAACTTTGAAGGGCCGTTCACGTGCCAAGCGAACAATGTGGAGCCGTCGTGCACAGGAATATGAATTGAAAATCAATTCTGGTGATCCTGTCATGATCGCTGAAGTTGTTCGTGATCTTCATCGTGGCCCTGAGCAACCAGAGCAATCATTCAGCGAGCGCCAAATGTATCAAGCAGCTCTAGAACGTCTAGCACGTGAATTTGCCGCTGTTGAAGAGATCGACGAAAATTCTGCTTCGCTAAAACTAGAAGAAATGCTTGCAGCAGCCTAGTTTTCCGGAGAACATGTATAGCGCGGTTCCGTTAACCTGGAGCCGCGTTTGATTCTTCTTCGATTTAACCGCTCGTAAGATTGGGCAAAAGAGCCGGAAAATTAGTTGATGTTGGTCGGGTTTTAACGGGCTGGAAGCTTTCAGTTTATTGCCAATTATTTACTTTGTTGGCGATTGTGACCAGGGGGACATACTAACTTACAAACGATAAGTTTTGGGTTGGTATTTCGTTTGTATGATCAACGGGTTTTCTCGTTCTAGCTGTAGACAGGGGTACCGTCCTCTCACATGGACGACCGGCAAAAATTCGCAGTTTTAACCGCAACACACCGTATTTGGGCAGTTAGTGCCATTCACGGTGAAGTGGACCAGTTGCGTCATATTCATGCAGCTTTGGAAACACGCCTCAAACGTGGCGATAGAATTATTTACCTGGGAAATTTTATGGGCCAGGGATCTCATACCTGCGAAACCTTGGACGAACTGATATCCTTTAGACGCTTTTTCCTCGCTCGTTTTCAAAACTTCCCCCGCGATATTGTCTATCTTCGTGGTTCCCAAGAAGAAATGTGGCAAAAACTTCTACAACTTCAATTTGCGACAGATCCTCGAGGTGTCTTACAGTGGATGGTCGAACAAGGTGTTGGGGCGTCGCTTAAGGCCTATGGATTTGATCCTAAAGATGGTTTTAGAGAAGCTGCTGCGGGCGCAATGCAGCTTACGAGATGGACAAACAAAGTTCGCCGAGCAATGCAGGAACGGCCTGGGCATTATCAAATCCTTGGAGAATTAAAGCGCGCTGCCTATCCAAATAATGGCACGACCCTCTTTGTTAACAGTGGCATCAATCCAAGCCGTCCACTTGAAACGCAAAAAGATAGTTTCTGGTGGGCAAATAAAGGCTTTATGCGGTTGAGGGAAAACTTTGGACCCTTCACCCGATTATTTCGGGGGTATGACCCAAATCACGAGGGTGTTGCTTATACAAAACATTCTGTAACTCTAGATGGTGGTTGCGGTTTTGATGGGAAGCTGGTTGCGGCCTGCGTTGCACTGGACGGCCAAGTCATCGAGCTTTTGGAAAGTTAATGCGTCGGGCTGACCGATTATTCCGCCTGGTTCAAATTCTCAGACGGGGGCGTTTGATTACTGCTGCCAAGCTGGCGGAAGAATTGGAAATCTCGACAAGGACTGTCTACCGAGACATCAAGGATTTAATTGGCTCAGGCGTCCCTGTTGAAGGAGAAGCCGGCGTAGGATATTTGCTCTACGAAGGCTATGATCTACCTCCCCTTATGTTTGATCCAGAAGAGCTCGAAGCGCTTGCCTTTGGCATGACAATGGTTCAGGCGTGGGCTGATCCCAAGTTGGCACGAGCTGCAACAGATGTTTTGCAAAAAATTGAGAGCGTTCTCCCTGACCCCTTACGTCCCCGCTTGGCAAAACCAAGTCTTGTTGCTCATGGTAATGCACTCCCCGAACCTATAAACATAGATGTTGGTGATCTGAGATTGGCCATTCGTAGTCAACATAAAGTACTGATCAACTATCGTGACGGAAAAGGTGATAAAAGCCAGCGAACTCTATGGCCATTGGGGCTCCAGCTCTATCGAGCGATATGGATGCTGGGTGCGTGGTGTGAGTTACGGCAAGGGTTTCGTGTCTTCAGGCTGGATCGGATTACACAAATGATTGTTTTGGAAGATGAGTTTCCAAAAGAGCGTGGGAAAACTCATGATGATTTTCTTCGGCATTTGGAGCGCGAAAGTTCTGCCTGATCAGCGTGAGTCAGATGAGGATGCAGTACTTAGAATTAGCAATAGAA
Source organism: Halopseudomonas aestusnigri (assembly GCA_036960845.1). Classification (GTDB taxonomy): domain Bacteria; phylum Pseudomonadota; class Alphaproteobacteria; order Kiloniellales; family Kiloniellaceae; genus Kiloniella. Next base: position 590,696 of record JBALWN010000001.1, read on the forward strand.
TTAAGGCTAGTTGAGTAGGAAATATTTGTTCTGAATTTCTTCGAAAAGGCCATTTTCCTTTATGGCCTGAAGCCCGGTTCTGAATCTGTTGACGAGTTCATTGTCAGAGTTTTTATTGAAGGCCATATAAAGTGAACCAGATAATTGCGATAGCGATAATATTTTTTCGAATTTGATCAAATCCTGACCCATTGAGCGAACGATATGAACAAAAGAAGCATCGTCGTAGGCAATTAAATCTATCCTGCCTGATAATAGCTTTTTGATATTTATCGAATCATGGTTTGAAATGTCAAAGGAGACGAAACCTTCCCGTCTTAAGTAGGTCGTGATAACATCTTCTCGTGAAACGCCAACCACATAATTTTGGGCATCACTTAGGGATCGTACCGACACATTTGAATTGGCTTTAAGTTTGTAAAGAGAAGTGCTGTAAGGGGCTATCATACCCACCCATTGAAATTTGTTTTCTCTTTCTGGAATACGTACAATCGAATAGATCAGGTAGTTTTTTTCCTGCTGTGCAATTTTATAAGCCCTAGCCCAAGGGTAGAATTTGAATATGGCTTCGGTCTTTATTTCTTTTAAAACGGCTTGAATTACTTCTGTTGAAAGCCCTTTAGCGATCGAATTTTCTTGATAGTTGTACGGCGGAAATTCCTCAGTAACGATGGTTACTGTATCAGCTAAGGAACTGCTGTTGAACAACACATTTAAAGCGGTGATTATTGCTAAAAATCTCATGTCGAGCACTCTGGATAAAGGGTCCTAAGGCCTGTACTCCTAGTGTTTCACAAATACTTTAATAAAGATGTAAATAACCCCTGAAATAAAATTGGTCATGTTCTCCCCAATCTTGCGCCTTGTCTGGCCAAATCAAATCTTGTTGCACAAGGCGATGAGTTCCCGAGGGAGAAGGGGAAAACTCATGATAAATTTTTGCGTCATATCGAGCAAAAAAATAAGGTATTAGTTTAGTATGGTTTGAGGGGGATTTACCAATTTTTGGTAAATCCCGATTGCTGAATACTCCGCATCCTCCTGTATTAAATGAAATTTAATACAGGAGGAGGTACTTTCAATCGGCAGCCAAACTAAATGGTTTTAAGGTGGAGTAATTTATGCGGTATTGGTTAGCAACTTTACTAGCTATAATATTATACAATCCAGTGCTTTCAGCAGAGTTAGAACTGTCTAATAAGGTTGTTCATATTTGTGATGATGGAGCTGAGTGGCCTCCCTTCACTTATTATGAGCGAGAAAATGGTGTCAAAACCTCAATACTTATTGGCTATTCTGTCGATATAATTCGAGAAATCTTCAACAAACACAATGTAGAGTTTGATTTGAAAATTGTTCCTTGGAAGAGATGTCAGGTAGAGGTTGAGCACGGAAAAAGATATCAAATGTTTCTAAGTGGTGTATTCAGCGCTGAAAGAAATAAAAAATATCATGTCACTCAAATATATTATTATACAAAGCATCATTATTTTTGGTCTCTCAAAAAATACCCTAAGGGTTTAACCCTCAGGCAAGATACCTTGAGCCATACCCTTTTTGATCTTGTTAATAAATATGACATGGGAAGTATTCACGGTTATGGACTGGGTACTTTTGAAGCGAACGGTATAGATACTAATCGAATTGATTCTTCATCCCCTAATTATCAGTCTCTAGAAAAAAAGCTAATGAGTGGCCGTATTGATGTTTTTCATGAATCATTAGAGGTATTAGACGGTCTAGCTAAAATTGGGGATACGATGATTACTAAAAACCCTGAGATTGGCCATGCTCCAATTCCGGGTATGTCCCCGAGGGGATTTCATATGATGATAAGTAAGAAATACGTTGATGGTTTGTTATTAAAAAATTTGATTATGAGTGAGATTGAAATTATGAAAACAAATGGTCGCCTAGACGACCTTTGGGAGAAATATTTTGATAGCCCTTCAGTGTTGACTAACTAATTTTATCAATAGCGTTTATGAAACGTTATCTTATGAATTTATAACTAAATCAACGCCCTCTCGATTAGGTCTCCGTCAATTTATTGTTCATCTGGATTTGTGAGTTCGTAGACCTCTGTCTTGTTCTCTCGGCCTCTTAAGGCAAAGTTACCCTTAAGTAGCGTCTTCATATCAGGGTCATCTTTGATGCGGTCTTGAGTGGCTGCAGATATAAGTGTTTTAGCTGTATGCATACTGTTTGTGAGAGCTTCTTTGCCAAGTGCTTCCAACCGTTGGGCCGTGTTGACCGTATCCCCGATCAGAGTGTAATTCACGCGACCTTTAGCGCCGATGTTACCGGCGACGGCAAGCCCACTGTGAATGCCAATTCTGATAATAATTGGAGGTAAGCCTGCCTTTTGTCGTAACTTGTTGTCTTCGGTTAAGGCTCTTTCTATAGCTAGTGCTGCGCGACAGGCACGTTGCGCATGGTCCTCTTGTAGTGAGGGAGCCCCCCAAAAAGCCATAATGGAATCGCCGATGTATTTATCAATCGTGCCGTCTTCCTCGTCAATTTTTACGCCCAAGAGATCGAAGTGGTGATTAAGAAGATCAGCAAGCTTGCTGGCGGGCATACTTTCACTCAGGCTTGTGAAACTCACGATGTCGGTGAACATGACGGTGATCTCGCGCTCTTCAGACACAATGCCTTCTCCGTCGGTATCCATAAGTTGCTTAACCAATTTTTTCGGGACGTAGTTTTCAAACCATTTCAGGCCGCCGAGCATGGAGTTATAGGCATTCGCGACAGTATCAAGTTCTCTGAACATCGACCCAGGAAGACGCTCAGCGTGGGCAAGATCCAGCTGTCCAACTTGTTGAGAGGCACGAGAAAGCCGTTGTAAAGGCCGTGCAATGAGTTTGCCTGAAAGGAAAATGGTGACGACAGTTATAAGGGCAATGACCAAAGCCAGTATGCCCGTGAACCAAAGGCGCTCGTAATAGCCCTCGAGCTCTCCTTCCATAAAGTAAATTCCAAGTGTGAGATCATCAAAGCCATAGTCAGAGAAGTTTGTGTGTAAAAAAGTTAGCTCGCCTGCAAAGGAATCAACAGCGTGTCCTTTTATGCCACTATTGCCGAGAACTTCGTTGAATTCGAAAAGCGGATCATCCCAAATTCTGCGTAAATTGCCGTCAACGACCTGATTTAGTGTCGGCAGTGGGTTTTCAGCAGTAAGCCCGGATCTGCTCATGTCAATCAGAGAGGGGTGGGCTAGTACTTTGTTGCGGTCCACCAGAAGGTAAGTGTGATTTCCGGTCTCCTTATCCAGTTTGTTAAGGTACTCTGAAAGGGAGCTTACCGATATAATTGCGCTCATGGCGCCGATGAACTCATCGTCTTTGTAAACAGGGTGAAAGACCGAAATATGAGGTTCTTTTACTTCTTCAATCCAGACAATGCCGCCCCAATAGATTCCATCCGCTTTTCTTAGTTCTTGGAGAAGTGCAGCAAAGCGATATTCGTTGTCGCCTTTTTTGTTCCGGCTGATAAATGAAGTGTCGTCTATCCATCCAGCCTGTACTGAAGAGCCATCAGCCCTCATGAGCATCATACCACGAACTTGAGGGGTTGCAGCTAACGCGCCCTTGATGGTTTGGGTAATCGCCTTCTCGTCGTTGGGGTCAAGCAACCCTTGTTCAACCAGATCAGCCATGTAAGTCACTTGGCGGGCTGCGGCTGTTAGTTTGTTATCAATGTGAGAGCGGATCGACCCAAAACTGATTTCAGTGACTTCCTGAGTGAGGGCAAAGGTATTATCTTTGGCGGTATCAAAAGAAAGCCAGATCACAATGGCAAGGGCCACCATGGTCATGCCTCCAAATCCAAAGGACAGCGCCATGGCCAATGATGGGCGCCAATGTTGCTTCACGGCGCAATCAGTTCTACTTGGAAACTTGGAAGAGGAGGTTTCCTCGGTAACTTTAGCCAATATTAGATCCTATTTATTCAGTAACAATTCATACAGTTGCAAGTTACTCGGTCACAAGTTTGACTTTTTGGCCGCGTAGCAACGTGCTGTTTTTATTGAGGCCATTCAATACCAATAATCTTTCGAGGTTATAATCTGCAAAAGGCATTTTTTTTGCCAACCTTGTCAGAGTATCCCCAGAACGAACGGTATGAATTTTAATGCGATATGGTTTTAGCTTAGCGGCTTCAGATTTGGAAAGCTTCTTGAAAGAATAGGTTGTGCGGCGGAAGTCTTCTGACAAGCTATTTGTTTGATTTGGATTGGTAATAAAGGTGAAGCGGTAAACCTTGTTGCCGTTAAACCGGATCGCGATTAAGCGAAAGTCTCGCTGGCCATTTCTGCCGTTAATGCTGATGTTGCCGGTGACGGCTTCCATACCATTGACGGTGATTTTCTCAACATTCTTGATATCGGCTTTTTCTGCCCAGGTATTAACAACATAGCTTTTCAAGCTACCGGTTACGTCACCCTTTGCGCTATCAAAGATGATCACGGAATCATCTGGACCGACTGCTGCAACTTTGGTTTTTGTGTTGATAAGGCGAAAGCCTTTGGGTGCAGTGAAGGTGAGCTTGAGCTCAGGATGGGAAAATCTTTGCCCTCGAATAAAGCCCTGACTTGGATCATCGCCGTAAAGCATACCGTCGATTTTCTTCAGATAGACATCTCGACCAATAATGGGATTCTTAACTGTTGTTGCTCCGGCCTGTTTGATGGCACGGTCAATCCGCTCAGCTGTGCGCGGGTGGGTTTGCATGATGTTGAATTTATCGGCGCGATCGGGATCTCCTGCAATGGTCGCGTCAAGGCGACTGCTGGCCTGGAGCTGGGTCAGGAACTCACCCATACCATTGGGATCAAACCCGCCACGTGTCAGGTAGCGCACGCCGAGAAGATCTGCTTCGAATTCCTGGTCGCGAGAAAACCCGGTAACGGCAAGGTTTCCAACGGTGCTTACCGCCTGTGCCGCTTGACCGCTGCCTGTAAGAATGCCAACCCCGGCGGCCAGTATATTTGCCGTCAAGGTGGAGCCATAGCGTTCTGCGGAGTGCTTGGCGGTGACATGGCCGATTTCGTGTGCGATCACACCAGCTAACTCTGCTTCGTCATTGGCGAGTGCGAGTAGACCGCGGGTGGTGTATACGTATCCTCCGGGCAGGGCAAAGGCATTGACCACCGGGCTGTCGAGTAGGGTGAAGGTAAACTTCTGGTTCGGGGTTTCTGATGTTTTGCCCAAGAAGGTACCAAGCTTGGTAATGTATTTGGTCAACGCCGGATCTTCATTGTAAACCCCGCCAAATTCTTTGACGATTTTGGCGTGTTCTGTGCGCCCGACTTCCTGTTCTTGTTCCGGAGACATGCCGCCATTAAAAAACGTTCGCCCGGTTGCCTCTGATGTAGAACAGGCAGAGAGCAGTGGCCCGGTTGCAATAAGAGCAAGGGCGAGAAGGGGTTTTCTAAATTGGGACAGTTTTGAATAAGTCATAGATCTCTGGTGTTAAAAATAGGGTTGGCAAAACTTATGTCATATCGCTTAGGCGAATGAGGAGAATTTAATAGAGAATTATGTCTTTTCTTCGACTTCAAGACCACATTCTTTCCAGGCACCAAAACCGCCCTTCATGTGGCTGACCCTTTTAACCCCCATATCCTGCAAGGTCTTGGCGGCGAGAGCGGAGCGCCAACCCGAAGCACAATGCAGGATGAAATGATGGTCAGGGGACAGAGTTTCTTTGTAATAGGGGCTGTCGGGGGCTATCCAGAATTCCAGCATTCCACGCGGACAGTGATAACTGCCGGGAATTTTGCCTTCACGACCAAGCTCGCGCACGTCTCGGATATCAAGCAACAGTACTTCTTCTTGTAACAACAATTCCTTGGCCTCTACGGGGGTATGCTCCGTGATTTCCGCGCACGCGACCTCTAACAGGGCCTTAAGGCTGACCTCAGAAGAGGGTTCGTGGTTTTGTGACATCTTTCCCGATCCTTGTTTATACACCCCTTATTGTGGCCCTTATTACGGCCCTCAATACTTTTGAGATTTATTCTGGGGTTAAAATTTCCAGTTGCTCTGGATTGTGCAGGGATATCATAGGGCCGTTTTCCCAGAACAACCAGCCCCGGATGCGGATTGGGTGGCCTTTTAGCTCAAGCAGGGATTGCCCCTTGTCGGAAAATTTGTGGCGCATATCCTTGGTGAGTTTAATAGTGAAGTCCTCGCGCCAGTTATCGCCAAAGTTCAGGTAAATCACGCCCCTGACCTCGGCGGTTTTATGGATGGTGCCTTCGATAATTTGAAAGCGGTCCATCTTGTTCTTGGGGATGTCTGTCGACAACGGTTTAAAGGCTTTGAGTGACCATAACCCCTTTTCCTGCTGGCGAGCAGAGGCTTCGATGCCAAGCAAAAGAGGCGTGGTGATCGCAGTGCTTTCCACCGCTTCTACCCGGGCGAGGCCCTGGCGCAATAAGGCATGCTGTAGCCACGTGCCTTCGGGGTTCTGGATATGGGCGTGTAATCTGTTGTAGCGGTCATAAAACGAGGTTTGTTTGTCGATATATACCCGTTTTCCCACCAGGTAGAGATCGTGGTACGCGCGAATTTTACTGACGACATCACAGGCACTTGGTAGGCGTTCACAATCCCCTACGCTTGGCAGGGTAAGCTCTGCGGGTCGAAGGATCTCTCCGGACTTTAAGATAAAGTCGCCATCTTCATTGATCGCCATGATCTCGACCGGTTGGTCAAAGCTCAAGGTTTCTTGCGCACCCACAGTTTCAGAAGTTATCCCAGCCAAAGATAAAGCCAAAAATGATATCGGTACGAAAACGCAAAGCGTAAATTGGATCAGGACTTTTAAAGAAGACATAGTCCCGTCATAGTGTGAGGCGTAACAGGTTGCAACCACTAATGGAATTTTCTGATGAGCCGCCACGACCTATTTCCTGAAATTGAACCCTATGACTTTGGCTTTCTATCGGTCGGTGATGATCATGAAATCTATTGGGAAACATCTGGAAATCCCGACGGCAAGCCGGTTATCTTTGTCCATGGCGGCCCCGGCGGTGGAACAGCTCCAAAACAGCGCCAGTTTTTTGACCCCGATCACTATCGCATCGTGTTGTTTGATCAACGCGGGTGCGGCAAGTCGATCCCGCTAGGATCTCTGGTCAATAACGATACCCAGCACCTGATCTCAGATATGGAAGTACTGCGCACCCAGCTGGCCATCGAAAGTTGGCTCGTGTTTGGTGGGTCCTGGGGTAGCACGCTGTCCTTGGCCTATGCGCAGGCCCATCCCGAACGGACGGAGGCCTTGATCTTGAGGGGGATATTCCTTTCGAGGCAGAAGGAACTGGACTGGTTTATGTCCAAGGACGGCATGGGCGCAATCTTCCCAGAAGCTTATGACGATTTTATCGCCAGCCTACCCCAAGGCGAGCATGAGGATATTTTCAATTCCTTCTACGCCCGGTTGACTGACCCGGACCCTGCCATTCACATGCCAGTAGCAAAGGCGTGGAGTGGATATGAGGGATCATGCGTCAGCCTGTTACCAAACCCTGAAATTGTCGCAGCGTCACGGCTGGATAACAAAGCTCTAGGCACTGCCCGGATCGAAGCGCACTATTTCAAACACAGAAGCTTCCTGCCTGAAGAGGGGCTGTTGGGGCATATAGATAAGATTAGGCATATCCCGGCTGTTATCGTCCACGGGCGTTATGATATCGTCTGCCCGATTACCACAGCTTACGAGCTTTCAAAAGCCTGGCCAGAGGCTGAATTCCGTGTGATCGACGACGCCGGACACTCCGCCAGTGAGCCCGGTATTTGCACGGCATTGGTCGAAGCGATGGAAAAGTTTAAGGCATTGCTTTAACTCGGGCCTTAACCCGTGCCTTAAACCGTTATCTTCTCCAGGTACCCGATTATCTAATCACTCCCAAACTTGGGTGACTTGCCTTTGCCTTGTAATATTTTCAGGGCTGAAATGTGATGACTTCGAGGCGAGGTCATCTTGTTTAAGCCACAGACATTGCTTGTTTTTCTCACAACCTTTCTGATTTGATTCAAGTCATGGTTTGCACCTTAGAAACCCGAAAGGATAAACCTAATGGCAAACCCGAGTGACTTGGAACAATATCAACTCGAACTGATAAACCGTGCGCGCCTTGATCCAGAGGCCGAAGCCGCCAGGCTGGACATAGATCTCAATCAGGGCTTACAGCCGGGGCAAATTTCTGGCGACAGTAAACAGCCACTGGCTTTCAATGAACAGCTCATTGATTCTGCGAGAGAGCATTCTGACTGGATGCTATCCACCAATACCTTTAGCCACACCGGAAACGGTGGAAGTGATCCGGGAGAACGGATGCGTGCGGCGGGCTATAGCACACGTAACTGGGGCGAGAACATCGCATGGCAAGGATCAACAGGACAGATTGATCAAGCCGCGACAACCCTGAGCGAGCACGACGGACTATTTAAAAGTTCCGGCCATCGTACGAATTTGATGAGCGATAATTTCACCGAAGTTGGCCTTGGCGTCCGCGATGGTGAATTCACAGCGGGCAACGGCGTTTCATACAACGCTTTGATGACCACCCAGAATTTCTCTGATCAAGGTGGTGATAATTTTCTGACTGGTGTTGCTTATAACGATACTGATGGAGATGGGTTCTATTCCGTTGGTGAGGGACGCGGTGGCATTACTGTCAGCGCAACATCAACTGGCGACCAAGCAAACACAACGGCAAAGACGACTGATAGCTATGAAAGCGGCGGTTATCAAAAGCAACTGGCAGATGGCGATTACGATGTTCGTTTCTCAGGTGGTGATCTTTCCAAGCCTGTTGCTGTTGCCATTGCTTTGGCGGGTGAAAATGCCAAGGTCGATCTGATCGGGTCGGATGTTGTGGAAACATCTGTCACAGCAACAGCAGGTGAAAACCTGATGGGGATCAACTTGCTGGGCCTTGATAACATTAATGCCACTGGGAACGAGTTGGATAATGTTCTTGCTGGAAATAAGGGCGATAACACCCTTATCGGCCTGGCAGGCGCGGATATTCTTTCAGGGGGTGCAGGTGATGACACGCTTGATGGTGGTGAAGGCGGTGATGTCGCGGTTTACGATGGTAATGCTAGTGACTTTGAAATCACTGAAACTGCCGATGGTCACCAGATCCGCGATTTACGTGGTACAGAGGGAACGGATACACTAACCAATATTGAGTCGGTGAAATTCAACGATCAAACCGTTCAACTATCCCAAACCACACCTACGCCCACTCCGGAACCAACTCCGGAACCAACTCCAGAGCCTACACCGGAGCCTACACCGGAGCCTACACCGGAGCCAACTCCAGAACCTACACCAGAGCCAACTCCGGAACCGACACCCGAGCCCACTCCGGACCCAACTCCGGAACCAATTCCAGAGCCCACTCCGGACCCAACTCCGGAACCAATTCCAGAGCCCGACCCGATCACAGGTACGATGCGAAGTGATTATCTGATGGGCGAAGAAGGTAATGATTCGATCTCAGGCCTGCGGGGTCATGATGTTCTATGGGGCCGTGGCGGTGATGACAATCTGTCGGGCGGCAGAGGTCGTGATATCCTCCTCGGTGACGAAGGAAACGATACGCTTGACGGCGGACGCGGTCTTGATCTTCTTATTGGCGGCGAAGGCGATGATATCCTGATTGGTGGCGCGGGCAGTGACTTCCTGCTTGGCGGTGCTGGTGCCGATACCTTTATGGTTACATCTGATCGTGGTGTTGATCGTATCTTTGATTTTAACGCCGACGAAGGCGATGTGATCAACCTTGCTGATCTCTTGGGTGATGTTGGTTATGAAGCAGGCATCGAAGGTGACGCCCTTGATAACTATCTGCGTGTCGAGGGTAACAATCTTCTGATCCAAAACGGTGATGGCCCGTCATGCAATGGTGCAGACAGCGGTTGGGACCGTGTTGCCACCGCAGACTTTGGCGGACAAAGCCTTCAGGATCTGTTGGATAACAATAGCATCATCACAGAAACCGCGATTGTCTAATACGATCAATGTGTTGATTTAAAAAAATATAGCTATTTTAGTTTGCTTTTGCTCAAAGTGTAAAAAGTGATGTGTCGTTAATCTACACAAAAAATGCAGCACCGCTAAGGAATAGCGAAGTGAGATAGTTAAAGAACTCTCCCAAAGGCACCCTGTCAGTAACGTGCCTTAACTCAAAACCCCGGTGGTACTCTTACTGCCGGGGTTCTTTTTGTCTTGAAGTTCCTAATCAGATAAAAGGACAGATTAGACACTAGATTAAAAGTCTGATTACGGATGCGTGAAATCAATAAATTCGCACACCTTACCCCCTTGGCAGCGATGGATCTCTCGACTATACAGAACATCAGTGGTCCCGTAGCTCAGCAGGATAGAGCATCAGATTCCTAATCTGAGGGTCACGCGTTCGAATCGCGTCGGGATCACCATTCAATCTTCCTCACCAAACATTTTATTCAGCACAAACAAACTGCAAGCAACGGAGGGGCCGATTAGGAAGGCGAACAGTAGTGTTCCAAGGCCTACGACACCGCCTAACGTCCACCCTGCAATAACAGCGCTTAACTCTATACCGCTTCTAACCCATGCAATCGGAAAGTTCGTTTGTTGCTGTAGTCCCGTCATCAAGCCATCTCTTGGGCCCGGGCCCAAATTAGCGATCAAGTAAATACCGCCCCCTAGTCCAGTAACAAGAATACCCAATATGGCGAGTAAGATCTGAAATATAAACGTGTCAGGTCTAGGAACGTAGGGAAGCACAAATTCAAAGACGAGGGCAATAATAATGGCGTTAAGGATTGTTCCTATACCCGGCACTTGTTTTAGCGGCCACCACAATAAAAGTACTGTTATACTTACGATAAATGTCGATAAACCAATACTCCACCCAGCTATTTTGCTCACGCCCTGGGCAAGGACAGTCCAAGGGCTTACGCCTGTTCCTGCTGCGATAAGAAGAGCTTCACCAAGACCGAATATTATGAGCCCAAATACCAAAAAGAGTACAGTGACAAGGTCGGGTCGTAGATTTAAGGGTTTTGGGGAACTCCATGACAAGGAAGGGATCCCCTTGACCGACAGAAATGAGAGACTGGAAAGAACTTTCATCACAAACGACCCATTACAGACCACGCATCTGAGGCGAACGGAGTAAATGGGTTTGGGTTTTTGCAGCAGTAATTACTTCTAATAACTTGTCCCGATCCCTTGGTAGATTACCAGCCAGAGGTAAACAATTCGAAGCATGGTTGGAACGGAAGATTACCGGCTTTTGTGGATTAAGTAGCTTGAGCAATTGCTCCTGCTCAATAAGGATTGCATCGTCATCCTGAAATTGAAAACCCTCTTCCTGTCCTGCCATGAACTCATCAACTACGCCTTCATCAAGGGTGAGTTGAAGTGTAGAAAGATAGGTCGGGGGATGTTCATTGATAAGCTTTGCTGTCCCCGCAATGTGGTCTTCCCATCCTGCGCGCCCGGCCAACCCCAGGATCACAGTCGCAGATACTTTCAACCCAGCTGCGTTCGCATTGTCCAATGCCATACCATGGGTTTTTTGCGAGGCCCCTTTGATAACACGTTTGAGGACTTCCGTTGATCCTGATTCTATCCCCATGTACACGAGATTAAGCTTCATACTTTTAAGCTCACGCAATTCATCAACTGATTTATCAATCAAGTTCTTGGGCGTTGCATAGGCCGATATGCGTGTAAGCGCGGGGAAGGTTTCGTGTAGTTTGTTGAGGATCGCGCGCAGATTATCCATCGACAGCGTGAGGGCATCCCCATCGGCTAGAAATACACGGCTTGCCCCTGGCCACTCATGTGCAGCACTGTCTATATCTGCGAATACCTGATCAAGCGGTCTGGCTGTGTATGTTTTCGTCTTATACATAGAGCAAAAGGTGCAATAGTTTGCTGAACACCCAAGAGTGGCTTGTATAATCAGGTTATTGCCTTCACTCGGAGGGCGATAAAGTGGCATATCGTAAAAAATTGTCATACTCCTAAAGAAGGGCACCATAGCAAGAGGGCTTATACCCGACAAATTCAAACTCATCTTTGTTTGGGCTTGTTATCGTCTGGCCGGGATTTTTGATTCGAGAAACTAGGTCTAACTTTTGTTGTATGCACACTTTAAGGTCAGACTAGCTCTATGTCTTATTTAGGCATAAGTGCCTCTCCCTTGTTTTTTGCATTACGCATTGCATTTTGCCGCAATTATCGATCACCTTCGTTGCAAAATGCAATTACAAATAAGTATTTTAGTTAATAATTGCAGCTTATGCATGCGTAACCCTTCGATTTAATTGCACTATTTGATAACTCTCGAAGATGGGGATGGGCGATAATGTTATTAAAAACATTTGAAGTCCGCAGAAACACTCACTTTTTCACTTTTAAGGGGTGTTAGCCCTGCCAATTGATTTTTTTATGAAAAATAATTTCCTATTTATATACAGATAGTTACAGAGGTAAATTTTTGTAAAATACACTTAAAGGTAAAGTTGGCACAGCCTATGCACTACTCATAGTTAGGAAGTCTATTGCGAGCTAGAATTCCTAAAATAATAGGAGAAACCCATGGCACACCAAAACATGACAGCGAGCACCATCGGCAGCAGGGCATTGGCAACTGCTCTAGACGCCGTATCAGTCATGGGACAAACGGGTCATACAATGACACTGGCATCTCCTAACCCTACGATCTCCAAAGTAGGATCACTGAAAAATGGCTTAAACGAAGATATAATTCGGCAATTCTTCGTTGATATGATTGAGGCAGAACAGTAACCCCCTCACGCTCTCAATTATCTAAGCCAAATACGTGTTATCTCATGCCTGTGTGTGATAACACGTATGGCGGGAAGTTTACTTCCCGCCATTTTTTTATGCGCTGCTACCATGTTACGCTACAATTCATATCCCAGGCTTGAATAACCCTACAGAACCACGCAATGTTTAGTAACGGAATGCGTTAGGTGATGAACAATTTTGTTAAATGACACTATTGGGTTTGTTAGTATAGGCGGATGTTATCTAGTGCATCATTTTCAAATTGATCGACATTCCTAAACCAATCCAAAAGCCTTAGGTCGCGTCAATGACGGTGACAATTTATGTGCCAGCCTACAATAATTATTGCCTAACGTCTTTGATTCTGTGACTTCTTTCGTTTGGAAAATAGGGTTATTGATGAGAAAAATTCATATCACTGGGAATGCCGGGGCCGGGAAGACAACACTCGCAAAAGAAATCGGAGATGCCTTGAGTTTGCCCGTGTTTGGTCTCGATAAAGTCGTGTGGCAACCTGGATGGAAAATGTGCCCCCGCGATGTCAGGATTGAAAAAGAGTTGGAACTAAGTTCAAAACCCGAATGGGTGATTGATGGTGTTTCTGAAAGAGTCAGAGAGGCCGCCGATATAATTGTTTTTTTGGATGTAACACGTTCAACAGCACTTTTCCAATGTACGAAGCGAAACTGGCGATACCTTTTTAGAAGTCGCCCGGACCTACCAGAGAATTGCCCCGAAATTCTCATTATTCCGCTTCTGCTGAAAATTATCTGGCAATTTCAAGATCACGTTCGCCCGGGCATATTAAAATCAATCTTGCGAAGGCCGTCTTCTTCATATGTTATTCAGCAACCAAGTGACCTTTTACCGTTGTTTAAAGACTTAGGTATTTCAAAATTGCACAATCATTTAGACCATTTATAAAAGGGCGGATTAACTAACGGTATTCATTGGAATAATGGTTAGGACGTGGTCGATTAAGTATTTGATTTATATGAATGATAACGAATGATGAGTTTTGTCTGATCTCTTTGAAATTATTGATATAGATTATAATTCGTAATTTGAGGGTCACGTATTTTAATCGCGTGGGTATCAAAATTTATTATAGGTACGACAGTATTATTAGGGCGTCTGGAACTTACCTAGATAACCTTTTTTGAATGCTAAAGAGCATAACGATATTCACGTGCTCGCCATCTGTGGATAACGGCACAAATACGGTTTCGTCGCCGACCATGACATCGTTTGAATTTGGGATGTTTGAATTATCATAGGCAATGCCTTTGGTCATAATGACATGACCATAATTTCCCCAGGCATCTTCCCAAGTGTTGGCGTGGAAATTCTCTTTGACACTTTCACCTGTGGGGTCTTTTCCCCTTACTGCGACTTCATTAGTGCCAACCAAGCGGTAGGTTAATTCAAGAGTTTCTTTAGCCACATCAACCAGCGTTATCCCAGGTAAAAATTTGACCATTTCTATGGGATCAAAATCGCTTCGGGATGGAATACATTCTTCTTTGCACTTTGCTTTCCACATTTTATAAAATTCTGCGATACGTTCATCGCATTGCTGCAAAAAACTCTCATCAAAAACCCTGGCATTAAATTTCATAAATTGGGTCATTTAAATTTTCTTTCAAAATCGAAATTTAATCAGGAAAAATTGCAAAATATTGGCAAAATTTTCAGGGCAGCAGGTCAAAAGATATTGATAATATATAATAAAATAAATTTAAAACAATTATGTGAATGTAATGAACTGCGGGTGCTTTTTTGTCTCGCTCTTTATGGGTATTATTGCCTTAGATCATGAGATCACTGGCTAACGGCAGATACAAGGAGGAATAGGTGGGGTACAAACTGTATTATGCACCTGGGAGTGCAGCGATGGGGGCTCGCGTGTTGTTGGAGGAAATTAATGTGCCCTATGAGCTGATACAAACGACAATATCCAGCGATAAAAAACGACCACCGGAATTATTGGCACTAAACCCGAATGGTTGGGTTCCTGTACTCATTTATGGTGATACTGCAATGTACGAAGGCGCTGCCATTGCGATGTTCTTGTGCGATCGTCATCCAGAGGCAAAGCTGGCTCCTAAGATTGACGCCCCAGAGCGGGGCCTGTTTTTTCAGACTTTGGTGTATTTCTCCAGCTCCGTTCAGAACGCTTTTCAGCTCAATTATTACCCTGAACGTTTTGCCGATACGTCGGCTGATGAGCTGAGCGCACAAAGACGTGGAATCCGTCGATTGAGAGAAACCTGGAAGGTCATTGACGATCAAATTGGGAATAATGAATGGGTGTTGGGTGACAAGCTCAGTGCCGTCGATATTTACCTTTTCATGTTGACCACTTGGCTAGATCCGACCCGTGGACATCCACCAACGGACGAGTTCCCCAATGTTAAACGCATTGCCGACGCCGTCATGTCACGACCAAGTGTCCGGTTTGTCTATGATCAGTGATCTTAATGTTGCCAGCTGGATCGGTCGGCTAGATCAGCGACCTTAGCCTAAAGAAAAAGTTTGATCAGATTTTTTCCGTCGTTCGTTGGCAGTATTGTGATCGTCAAATCTGAGATTTAGGCGCTTCGCGTTTGCACTGCCAAACTGCAAGTGCTCCCGTAGTTACAAAGCCCAATTCTTGATACGTAGCAATCTCATTATCGTTTTCGTAAGTCACAATTGTATGTTCAGTGTAGCTCCGGATCGTAAAGGATATGATTTTTAGTTGATTATTTTTATTACCAAAAACATTAGAGATCCCAAGGACCCCGACTGGGCCCATGTTGAATACCGCTCCAGCGATTATTTTGTCCTCGACGGTGACAGCGACAAACTTAATATCTGAATTGAGAAGAAGTTTGGGATGAAATATTTGAGATGCGGTTTTTCCTTCCGGCTCCCAGGCGGTCATCCATTTTGTAAGATGTTTTGGGGATTTGATTACTTCTATTGAATTATCCGGTGAATGATCAGAACCGATTTGTTCGTTTGATTTAGGACACCATGTCAGCCAGGTGTTCTTGAACAGTTTATCGTACCCCAATGTTGTTAAGTCCAAAGTAGCAAAGCTATCCTTGATATAACTTCCGACAGGTAGTTTTTTTATTGCATCATAGGTTTGGAATGAAAGAGATGGGGCACGTGTGATTAAGTCCGGATAATAAGGTAGCGGCGCACCCCGGTTTATCCAGTACTGAGGATAAAAGTCCGTTTCTTGATCGTTAGTACGAAAAACGAGATCACACCATGAGACGTTATTTTCTATGGCCAACTGTTGCGCGATCATCCTAAATACCATTTCAGAGAAATAAAGTTCATTCAATCGGTGTTCATATTTGGTTTTGCCTGGTGGCTTGTCTGGGGTAGCGCATTCTTTTTGTTAGGTTTATTCTATGTGTAAAACATAGAGATACATAATACTTGTTGAATCTCATCTTTCTTCAGAGTTTTATGTAACTACAGATGCAATTGTGTGAACTTAACAACGGTCCGGTCAATGAATGAAGAACTGAAAACAGCAGAAGCACTTTTGGAAAAGCTGATCGAATTTGGGGTGACTTATGGCTTCCAGATTTTTGGGGCTCTTATCGTTCTGTTCATCGGACTCAAAATCGCGAGCTGGATCGGTGGCAAAGTCAGTGGCCTTTGTCTCAAGAAAGAGTTTGATGAGACACTTTCGATGTTCATTGGTAATATCGTAAAAATCGTTCTTGTTGCCTTTGTTATTATTATCACCTTGGGTAATTTTGGCATCAGCACCGCGCCTTTGATTGCGTTGGCGGGTGCCAGTGCTTTTGGTGCGACATTGGCACTACAGGGACCTTTGTCCAATTATGGCGCAGGGCTATCGATTATTTTGACCCGTCCCTTTACGGTTGGGGATACCATCATCGTTAAGGGTGGCAGCGGTGTGGTTCACGAAGTAAAGCTAGCCCACACCCAACTCATCGGGGAAGACAAAGAGCTTATCACCATTCCCAACAAAAGAATTGTCGGTGAAGTCATCACCAATTCTCACAATAGCACTATTGTCGAGACCCGCATCCCTGTTCCGCACACTGAAGATATCGATAAAATAATTGCCGTGTTACGCAAGGTTCTGGAAACTGATCCCGACGTCCCAAAATCCCCGAACCCACAAATAGGGGTTCATGATTTCACCTATGGCGGTGTCATCATTGGCTTGCGTTATTGGGTGCCGAGCCAACAATATTTTCAAAAAAGGTATCGTATAAATACCGCGCTGCTCTCAGCCCTTAAGCATGAGAATGTTACTCTGCTCGCAATGAGAGACGCGGCTTTAGACCCACTCATCCCGAGCGCAGATCTGGAAGAGCCGTTTTAAATTTTCCTGTAATTGATGCGGGTCAATCTCATTGTTCCCCAAATCCTGTACCGTCATTTTGAAAAATATAAACGTATAAGAATAAAATTTGAAACTTGAAGTCCTTGGGGGGAATAATGAAGAATTATCTGAAATCACATCCTGATCGCGACGGTTTTTTTGGTAAGTATGGCGGGTCGTTTATTCCGCCAGAGTTGGTACCGCATTTCAAAGAAATCCAAGTCGCTTATGACAAGTTATCGAAGTCCTCAGAGTACTTGAACGATCTGCGCTATATCCGTAAGCACTTTCAGGGACGGCCAACCCCGATTAGCCATCTGAAGAATATTTCTGATGAAATCGGCGGGGCGCAAATTTATGTCAAACGTGAAGATCTCAATCATACAGGTGCACATAAATTAAACCACTGCATGGCAGAGGCCCTACTTGCCAAGCATATGGGGAAAACCAAGTTGATTGCTGAAACTGGCGCTGGTCAACACGGGGTCGCGTTGGCAACTGCTGCGGCTTATTTTGGCATGGAGTGCGAGATTCATATGGGCGAAGTCGATATCGCCAAAGAACATCCAAATATGGTACGGATGAAATTGCTGGGGGCAACCGTTGTGCCCGTTAGTTTTGGAGCAAAAACTCTGAAAGAAGCCGTGGACAGTGCGTTTGGCTCTTATCTTCAACAAACCGATAAAGCAATTTATGCGATAGGCTCTGTTGTTGGTCCGCATCCGTTTCCTCTGATGGTTCGGAACTTCCAAAAGGTTGTTGGGCTTGAGGCACGTGATCAGTTTGTTGAAATGACGGATGAGCTTCCTGACCACGTTGTCGCTTGTGTCGGCGGTGGATCAAATGCCATGGGCCTCTTTAGCGGGTTTATCGAAGATGAACAGATCAACCTTCACGGTGTAGAGCCGATGGGGACTTCTGAGAATTTGGGAGACCACGCTGCCACTATTGCCTTTGGTGAAGATGGCGAGATCCACGGGTTTAGAAGCATCATGCTTAAAGACGAGAATGGGGAGCCAGCCCCGGTACATTCGATTGCAAGCGGTTTGGATTATCCTGGTGTTGGCCCCGAACACGCTTACCTGCATTCAATCGGGCGGGTGACTTATGGATCGGCCAGTGACCCTGAAACTCTCGATGCGTTTTATGCCCTAAGCCGTAAGGAAGGGATCATCCCGGCCTTGGAAAGCTCTCATGCTATTGCGTACGCGATGAAGCTGGCCAAGGATAATCCCGGACAAAGCATCCTGGCCAATTTGTCGGGACGTGGAGATAAAGATATTGATTATGTCACTGAGAAATTCGGGTTTGGAGAATAATACCAGTATGTAATTACAGCGTGCATTAATTCGTGCGCAATAACAGGTTCTAAGATCTGCGAGTTCATGAGCTGTTGACCTCATGAACTCGTGAAAATGTATAGCTCCTCGTCTGATGGTTCCAGATTCCAGGGCTTTATAGGATAAATGATAAGCTATTGTGTCTTTGTCGGGGTGATCCGTTCAATTTTTTCATCCAATTTATCAAATCGAGAGATCAATTCCTTTAGGTCTTCATGAGTAATACTTGCCATTTCGGCAATCTTTTCGTCGGTATCACTCTCGTGCGACGTCTGCATGGCATCAACAATAATACCGATGAATAGGTTCAACACCGCAAAACTGGTGATGATGATAAAGGGAATGAAGAATATCCAGGAGTGGGGGAATATCTCCATCGTTGGTCGCACGATGCCCATGGACCAACTTTCAAGCGTCATGATTTGAAACAGGGTATAGGCTGAAGACGAAACCGACCCAAACCATTCCTGCATATTAGGATCGGGATGTTGTCCAAAAAGTTTGGTGGTTAGAACGGCGGCAACATAAAAGACGATACTCAGTACACCAACGACAGACAACATACCGGGGATGGAGGTCACAATTGCCCCGATAACCCGGCGCATTTGCGGGATAACAGATATCAGGCGCAGAACACGTAAAATTCTGAGAGCCCTGAGAACGGCAAAGGCACCGCTGGCCGGAACCCACGCGATGGTAACAATCAACAGATCAAAAATATTCCAGCCTGATTTGAAGAAATCGAGCCGATAAGCATAGAGTTTAAGTGCGAGTTCAAGCGAGAAAATGACCAAAATCGCCTTATCAGCCCAAACCAATATATCAGCGCTGGATGGACTTAAGGACGAGTTTGTTTCCAGGCCCAGAGTCACAGCGTTTATAAGGATTAACACAGTGATCACGATCGTGAATTTTGTGCCTTCCAAAAAACCTCTTAGCATGTGATTCTGACATTTTTTTGTGTACGCATTATCCATAGATATAACCAAAGTAAATAAGTTTGCTGCGGAACTTTCCGCAGAATTTGTCAGTAAGTTTCTTAATTTCTAAACCAAGAGTCTACTTGGTCAAGACTTGTCGAAATTTAAAGCCTCATCCAGAAAAGAAATACCTAGCAGGAGGTCCTGAAGTTTATCTGGTTGGAGGGTGCGATGTTGATTGTGGGTGTTCTCGTTAATACAAAAACCCCGGCAAACATTCATTGTTACCCTACCTGAACGGTTTTTGTTTTCTGCGAGCCAGGTCTCACGTGGCAAACCGCATTCCGATGTCTTTTTGTTTGCAGCCAACAGTATGGGGTATCGCTCTGAGCGATTGCACTATTATCGAAGGCTCCCTCAACCGGTGTACAAGACGGGCGATCAGGAGGTATTTGGCTATTGCAGTGATAGCTTCAAATCAAAATTTGAGCTTTCCGGTGCTGGAGCCCAGGTCGTTTTTAGCCGAGAAGAGCTACTTTCCTACGTATGGAACTACGAACCGTAATTTCATAAAAATGTAAAATACCGTCATAAGGTGAGATTACTGTGCGAAGAAATACATCAAAATCTTGGCGTCACTAAAATGCGTCAATTTGCGTGACGCAATAAAGATAATTTTAGTCGTTCTGTCGAGACTTTTGCATTATTTTATTATCAGAATGTGTTATGAAGACCTAGCATGGAGTTATTTTTTAAGCTTCAGAATTATTTTGGTATAAGTAACGAAGGAATAGACCGGATTAGAAACCCAATTATATGAGATACTTATTGGGTTTAGGTCCTGTTTAGGGGGCTACTTCGAGTATGTTGGAACTAGACGGTCCAAGCCCAATGCTTGGGATCGATGATTTTATTTACGGTAGAGGGGAAAGTGGCGAGAGTTATATTACTCACATAAAATTTCCCCGTTTCGTTGCATTTGTATCCGTAGCTGATCTTAAACCGTGTTTATCCAAAGTTGTCTGGTGGGAGGAGCGTCCTTTTGGTCTGGCGTTCGATAATCTGCTGGAGCGTGCTGTTGTCGCGATAGAGAAAGCGATTTCTCAAGATGAAATTGATATTGCAGAGAAAATCAACAGGGCAGTTAACCTGACTGAAGAGCAATTCAATATAAAAATTGATACCTTGAGAGATAGCGAAGAGCGGATGACCGTCCAAGCACAAGAATTGGTCAACCTTGCCGAAGAGCAACAGCTTAATATTGAGAAACGAAAAACGGCTGAACGTTCACTACTTCTATCTGAGGAGCAGTTGCAAATCCAAATCTCCGAGATGAGAGATAGTGAGGAACGGATGGCTCTGCAGGCTCAGGAACTCGTTGGACTTGCAGAAGGACTACAAGCCGCGGAACAAGAGATGAAGTTCCTGGCCCATCATGATGCGCTAACAAAACTTCCAAGCCGACGACTTTGTATGGATCGCCTTGAACAAGCTATGGCAGAGGATCGAAAGCAAGATACCAAAACCGCCGTATTGTTTATTGATTTGGATGGTTTTAAGGCAGTGAACGATACCATTGGTCACGAAGCTGGCGATGCCGTACTCGTTGCTGTGGCGGAGAGAATGAAAACTATTATTAAGAAGAGAGATACAGTAGCTCGTATCGGCGGCGATGAATTTATTCTGTTGTTGAGGGATGCTGCTGTCCGTGTCGATGTGGAGAAGTTGGCGCAAAAGGTTATAACAGAACTCTCTGTCCCGCTCTCTATTCATGGGCGGGACGTGAAGATCGGAGCGAGTATTGGTATTGCCTTCTCCCCTGACGACGGAATGTCTCCTGAAGACCTCTTGAGAAATGCTGACAAATCCATGTACGTGATTAAGCGCCGTGGTAAAAATAACTACAGGTTCTTTACCCAAGAGTACTCTGAATTCGCGTAACGTTTACCATAGCCCTTTCTGGAATAGGTTGTGGGGATTAGCTATCCCGAACGGTATTAAGGAAATCTTTCACCTCTGTTCTCAAGTTTTCTGCCATTGCCTGCATCTCACTAGAGGATTTCAGTAAATTATTCGCTTCGGTGCTGACTTGAGAAGAGGTTTCAGTAACGACAGCAACGTTACTCGATACTTCCTGCGTACCAGCCGCAGCTCTTTGCACACTGTTCGATATTTCTTGGGTTGCCGCCCCTTGTTCTTCAATCGCAGCAGCGATGGCGTTGGCATATTCGTTCATCTTTTCAATCGTTGTGCTAATGTTGTTGATCTCTTGAACGGATTGAGTACTTGCGCCTTGAATACCATCAACCTGAGTTTGAATATCCCCTGTGGCTTGATCGGTTTGATTAGCGAGGGTTTTAACTTCAGAGGCAACGACAGCAAATCCCTTCCCTGCATCTCCGGCTCTCGCGGCTTCAATGGTTGCGTTTAGTGCCAAAAGATTAGTCTGTCCCGCAACATCGGAAATCAGACTGACGACCTCTCCAATACGCTGGGCTGCATCCGCCAGCTCAGTGACGGTTCCATTGGTTCTGTTCACGCCCTCGACTGCTTCTGCCGTAACCTGGATTGATTGGGTAACTTGAACGCCAATTTCACGAATGGCTGCGGATAGCTCTTCTGTTGCTGCGGCAACAGTCTGAACACTCAGGCTTGTTTCCTCAGCAGCATTGGAGACCGCAAGAGCACGGGAATTTGATTCTTCAGCACTGGACGTCAGTTGAGTTGCGACATTTTGAGTGTTGCTTGAGGCTTGAACAACAGCTTCAACGATGGATAAAACGGACTGTTCGAACGAGTCAGCCATTTGATGAAGCGTTTGACGGCGTTCCTCTGCATGGCGTTCGCTGGCCTGTTCGTTTTCTTTTGCCAGTCGCCCCATTTCCACTGCGTTTGTTTTAAATACGTTTACAGCTGCAGCCATGGAGCCAATTTCATCAGTCTGATCCTGACCTGGAATATCGACATCAAGGCTGCCACTGGCAAGATTTGTCATAGCATCTGTCATGGCAATTACAGGCTTAGAAACCCATAATCTAACGAGAATGCCGAGGAGACCCATGATTGCCAAAACAGAAACAATCGCAGTAATAATCGCAGTCAGGCGAAAATTAGAAAGAGCTTCAAAGGCAGCATTACGATCAATTTCAAATCCCAAATACCAATTAACACTTGGAAGACCTTCGACCTTAAAGAAAGCAAACATCTTGTCGCTCGATCCTTCAGTGAAATCGACTGTGTCATCAGTAACATTTGGTGTTTCTTCTGGGTAAACTTCTGCAATAGGTTTGAGAGTCCATTGTTTATCTGGGTGGATCAAAACAGTCCCTTGATCGTTCACCAAAAAGGCGTAACCAATCCCCCCAAGATCTACACTACGGATCAAATCACCAAGGACTGTAATTTCGATATCTCCACCGGCTACGCCCAGAACTTTGCTGCCATCCAAAACGGGACTGGCCATAGTTACAATCAGGTTTCCAGTGGAAGCATCTTCGTAGGGTTCAGTTAAGGTGCTTGAGCCTGCTCCTACTGCTCCCTTGTACCAAGGGCGTGCCCTTGGATCGTATCCATCAGGTAAGGCATCATTTGGGAACATTGTCATCTCTCCTTGATCGCTACCGAAATAGGTAAAAAGGAAAGAGTCCCCAAGAACTTTCTTGCTAATGGTTCTGCTTACAACCTCGGCCGTAGGGTCTGATTTGATGTTTTCAGCAACATTCTCGACTAATAGCTGGCGTCCGCTTATCCAATTGGAAATACCAGTTGTTGCCAGATGACCTGTTTCAGTTACTTTTGACTTCAATGATGCCCGAATTTCGGAGCTTTGATTAATATCAAAATATAAAATGAAGGCAGAAAAAGTAACGACAACGATCAAAGCTGCAGCGGCTAAAATGCGGCTACCAATGTTAAAAGACACTGTACCAGACTCCCTGTTACCACACGTGGTTGAAGAACTTGAGCATAAGAATTTTAACTATTATTTATCCAAATTATAAACAAATGCATAAAAACGGTAATAATATTCAAAAGAATAAAATCAAAGAGGTAATTGAGAGATGTAACCGCCAAATGTCATGTATAAGTCGAAATCCCAAGTAAAATATTGCAATCGCCGTTTTTATCAACCAACGGCATTAATACGCGCTCGATTTTTTTGTATTCTGGAACGATATACTGGGGCGTTCCTATCCGATACAGAGGCTCTTTTGTTGTTGCGACATGATTGTAATCATCAAAGGCCCCACTGTTTATGATATCAGGGAAGGCTTCATCTACCCATTGGCCTGTTGCCTCTTTTCCGAGGATAGGGATTAGGGCTGTGCCGAGAAGCCGAAACTCATAGCGAAGAGGGTTTCTATGAACATCCAACATCCAAACTAAGGGAAGGAGGTCGACAATGTCCATTGGATCAAAATCCTGTCGCGTTGGAAGCCCACCGTCATCATGATGAATTGACAGCCAGTAATTATACATCTTCCTTGATTTTGGGCCCCAGTCACTTGGGTTGAGTGGGGTGTTTGTATCCGTTGGGCCGACCATTTATGCATCAACTTGTTATTTATTTCGCTTATCATGGTCCTGTTAAGGTTAGAAAGCGGTTAACAGTACCAACACCGTTAAGAAGGAAGTAGAGCATAAATTCATAATGCTGGTACCAATAATAGCTTTCAAACGAAGTAACTTAAAGTGAAACGCAAGGGCCTTGTGCGTCTAAATTCATAAGGTCAATTGTCTTGTAGGGAGAAAGCTTTTTTGATTTTTCTTCCTAGTTCGCTTTTTAAAAAACCTAGGGGGGCAACGAGCCAATACCCTCTATCAGAGGAAAGGGTTTCTTTTTGAAGAGCGACCAAAGCACCACCATCCAGTAAATCTTGTATTACTTCAGTCCATCCCAAGGCCACTCCCTGTCCTTGCAGGGCTTGATGGATTGCTAGGCCATGATTTGTAACCCTGATTCCATCAGAAGGAAGCTTTGATCTCGGGGCATATTTGAGGCGCCAGTCTGACCAATCAAACCAACGACTTTCCTCATCCTCCAAATGAATAAGAGGTGCTGATTCTATTAATCTTTCAGGGGATAGGTTTGATAATTTTTGCGCTAGAGCAGGGGAAGCAATTGGCGTGACATCTTCGGAGATCAGCTTAGTGCAATCCCTGCCAGGCCAGTCACCATTGCCAAACAAAATGGCGCAATCTATTTCTTCCCAGAGGATATCTGAATCACGGTCAGTAGTGATTATTCTAACGGACAATTTCTCGGCTTTGTCTTTGACATCTGATAATCTTGGTAGAGCCCAATAAGCCGCAATCCCGGGATAAGTGGCTAAAGTGATAATCTTGTCGTTTTTTTTGTTGCGGAGATTCTTACTGGCTTCAGCGATGCGCCCAAGTGCAGGCGCAGTTTCTTGGTAATAACTATCAGCTTCTTTAGTTGCTATTATCAAGGAGCCTTTTTTCAAAAATAACTTTACCCCTAAATCCTGCTCCAGTTGGCGAATTTGGTGACTAATAGCGGGCTGTCCGACGTTTAGTTGCCCTGCTGCCCGGGTATAGCTTCGCAACCGGTAACAAGCTTCAAAGGCTCTGAGAGCTTTTAGGGGAGGTAAATTTCGCATGCCATTATCAATTAATTCAATGATGATATGAATCTTATAAGCCTTCCCTCTCCAAGATGCATCTGTTTTGTATTGGTTATGACAAGTAATGACTTGGCCCAGTGTTCGCCTGGACAAGTGGGATTAATAGAGGATTTAACGAATGGTTGTTGTGCCAACCCTATCTGGCTCCCGCCGGGTACGACGAACCCCTTATTCTGATCGGGTAGAGGCCTGCGGAGTTAAGGCTTATACTGTGTATAATCATATGCTGTTACCGACAGTGTTTAGGTCTCTTGATGAAGACTATCAGCACTTGTGTGAAAATGTTCAAATCTGGGATGTCAGTTGTGAACGGCAGGTAGAAATTATTGGACCTGACGCAGCGAAGTTGGTCCAACTTATGACCTGTCGTGATCTTTCCAAAGCAAAGTATGGGCAATGTTTTTATGCCCCTCTGGTTGATGAAAATGGAGGAATGGTAAACGATCCCATTATTCTAAAACTTTCGGAAGACCGTTTTTGGTTATCGATAGCAGACAGTGATGTGCTGCTCTGGGCTAAAGGATTGGCCCGTGGTCGAGGACTGGACGTCAAAGTATTTGAGCCGGAGGTTTTTCCTCTTGCTGTTCAAGGTCCTAAGGCTGAAGAGGTCATGGCGAGGGTTTTTGGCAATGAAGTGCGAGATATTAAGTTTTTTCGGTTTGCTGAATTCTTCTTTGAAAACTCAGGGCAAAATCACAAAATGATTATTGCGCGTTCTGGTTGGTCTCGTCAGGGGGGCTTTGAAATTTATCTGGGTAATCCCGAGCTGGCTTTAGATTTATGGGATCTAATTTGGGAAACAGGCAAGGATTTTAATATTTTTGCAGGATGTCCTAATGTTATTGAACGCGTGGAAGGGGGACTTCTTTCTTATGGAAATGATATGTCTTCAGAAAACACACCTTATGAATGTGGCTTGGGTAAATACGTAAACCTTGATGCTGACATAGAGTTTGTTGGCCGAGTGGCTCTTGAGGCAAGTCGTGATCAGGGCTTGAATAGAAAAATATGTAACATTCGTTTCGACATTAACCTTGATACAACAGTATTGTATGCTTGGAATGTTTACAGTGTTGATGGAGAAAAAATTGGATACATATCTTCTGGCTGTAATTCAAAAAAGTTTGACGGCTTCATTGCCATTGCAATGTTGGATCGAAAATCTTGGACTTCAGGAGCCTCCGTCATAGTGCAAACCCCGCGCGGAGATATCAAAGGGACGGTTGCAAATTTTCCTTTTGACTAAATCGTGATTTAGAAAATCTTGGGTTTTCAGGTTGGTGCAGGAGTGATTAAGATACTGGTGTGTTTCCACACTCTATCTGCCGGGGCTGATTTAGACCTAAATAATTAATAAAAACATACCAAGGAGTAGTCATGTTTAAGGCTCTTGTTGTCGATAAATCTGAAGATGGTGTCGTAACTTCTGCAATTCAGGAGATTGAAGACAGTCGTCTGCCAGCAGATGGAAATGTCACCGTTGCGATTGAGTACTCGACTGTAAATTACAAAGACGGTCTTTGTATAACGGGTAATGGTGGTTTGGTTCGTAACTACCCTCATGTTCCGGGAATTGATTTTGCGGGAATTGTCGAGCAATCTGATGATGACCGTTACAAGCCAGGTGACAAGGTGGTGCTTACGGGGTGGAGAGTTGGTGAGGCTTGGTGGGGCGGGTACGCACAAAAAGCTCGTGTAAAAGCTGACTGGCTTGTTCCTTTGCCTAAAGGCTTGACCACGCAACAGGCTATGGCTGTTGGTACTGCTGGTTTCACTGCCATGCTTGCAGTTATGGCGCTGGAAGATCATGGATTGACGCCTGATAAAGGAGAAGTTTTAGTAACGGGTGCTGCAGGAGGTGTTGGTTCCGTTGCAACGTCCATTCTTGCCAAACTTGGCTATGAAGTAGCGGGGGTTACGGGCCGTCCAGAAACTGCCGACTACCTTAAAAATATTGGAGCGAGCCGGATTGTTGCCCGCGAAGAATTAAACGAAACAGTGAAACGTCCGCTTGAAAGTGAAAGCTGGGCTGGCTGTATTGATGCTGTTGGCGGCGATATGCTCGCACGTGTCCTTGGGCAAATGAAATACGGTGCTTCTGTTGCAGCTGTTGGCCTCGCTGGTGGAGTAAAATTGCCTGCGACGGTTATTCCGTTTTTATTACGTGGAGTTAATTTGTTAGGCATTGATTCGGTAATGCAGCCGTTTGAAAATCGACAACGTGCTTGGCAACGAGTGGCTTCTGACATGCCATTGGATAAACTAGAGGCGATTGTACAACTTGCAAAATTAAGTGATTTGCCTGATCTCGGTCCAGCCATTCTAAAAGGTGCGGTTCAAGGACGTGTTGTGGTTGATGTCAACGCCTGATCAATCTCTTCAACTTATTGAAATGCTGACCTCAAAAGATCTTCCAAAGATTTTAAAACTTGTGGAGCGGTTAAATTGGACTCATGTCGAAGCTGACCTAAAAGTTATGCTTCGAGTTGGGCTCTTTTTAGGTATGCGCAGTGGTGCCGGAGAAATTATTGCTACGGGGGCTCTTTTCCCCTGTGGTGATAAGCTCGCTTCTATTGGCATGATTATGGTGAGCCCTGACCATCGCAGAAAAGGGTATGGCAAGCTGGTAATGGAGGCTTTGCACAATAGCGAAATCGCACAGGGTCGAAACCTTAGTTTGATCGCAACTGATGAAGGCGAACCGCTATATAAGCAGCTTGGCTATCAAGTCGTCAGCCGTATAAGAAAGTTTTTTGCGGATCCCGAGCTTGTATTCGAAAAGGCTCAGAGCTTGAACTTGCCAGAGTACAACTTACGAAGCGTTACTGAAGAAGATATCCCTGCGTTAATTAATCTTGATGCCCAGTCCGTAGGAGGGGCACGGGAAAATCTATTGAGGTCAAGGTTCGAACAATCCGACAAAGGTGTTATTATTGAAGATGCCGATGGGGAACCAAAGGCTTTTGCGCTTTCTTGCCCCCAGCGCCAACAGCTTCATATCGGACCGATCACGGCGCCTGATAGAGATATCGCCCTAGCCATGATCCTAGCCTTGGCGCAAGGCGATCTACGCGAAATACGTATTGATGTTCCCGAAGAACATACGGATTTGCACGAACTTTTACCAAGCTTCGGATTTCGATTGATTGCAAACCCACCTGCCATGTTACGTCCAAATTTTATTGGTGGGCCTGATAGATATCCAGGCACACGCCGTGATTATTGGGCGATAACAAGTCAGGCCTACGGCTAGGATTAAGTGTACCTACCGCACACTTAATTTTACTTTCTTTGAACGGTTCTTTCTGGCGGAAAGTGAACATCGATTGTGGTGCCGACATCGACAGTACTTGTTATTGTTAACTCGCCATTATGGCACTCAGTTAGGGCTTTGCTGATTGTAAGGCCCAAGCCTGTGCCGTGATGTTTTTTCGTGAACGCATTTTCTAATTGAGTAAAGGGCTCTTGGACTAGCAATAGATCTTCTTTGGCAATACCAACCCCGGTATCCGTTACAGACAGCGTTATTCCCTCTGAGGCCGTACTAAATGCAAGCATACTTATTGTTCCACCTTCTGGGGTGAATTTGATCGCGTTTGCTACCAGGTTAATTAGAATTTGTTTTAGTTGGCGATGGTCTGCGAGAAGATAGGGGAAATTGTTAGGAATTTTACTTTCAAGGGTCAGTTGTGAACTCTCTGCCTGACTATTCATCATACGCAGACATTTTGTAAAAAGTTCTTCGATATCAATCGGCTCTTCACGAATTTCCATCTCGCCGACTTCTACTCTGGCAACATCAAGAATATCATTGATGATTTCTAATAGATGCTGTCCTGAATTTTTGATGTCTGTGGCGTATTCAATAGATGTATCCAAGGGAAGGTTAACGTTTTTCCCGTTCACGATCAATTCTGAAAACCCTATAATCGTGTTGAGGGGAGTTCGCAATTCATGGCTCATATTTGCAAGAAACTGGGTCTTTGATCTGTTTGCTATTTCAGCTTTTTCTTTGGCTTGGACCAAATTATCTTGAGCACGTCTTCTCTCTGCGATCTCTTGTTTTAGGGCGTTGTTGATATCATGGATTTCTTCCCTGCGTTGGTTGAAAGACCTGGCAAGGTTACCCAGTTCATCATTTGAACCGACATCCAGTAAGGGAATGTTCTCAGAGTTTCCCTCTGTCATTGTCCGCAGACTTTTACTCATACTAATCAAGGGTTGGACAATTGTTAGCCGCAATAAAACAAAGCAACTGCTTGCTGAAATTAAAAGTATCACGAGCAACCAGATAATGGCTTGCTGTATAAATTCTGAAGCATTAAGCGCAGCAAGTGACTGGGGGGTGACGATGACTACTTTCCAATAAGTTTTTGGGATCAAAAAAGTTGAAACAAAAACGGGTTCGGTAATAAGAATATCGCTTTTTAATTCTAACCTTTGAGGGATGGAAGGTGTTATGGGGGCATCCCAACGAGAATCAGAAAGCATCGCCATAATAAGTTCAGCTTCTGGCTTTTCGATTTGATAGCTATTACGGGCAATCTCAATAGCACGCATAGGGCTATATGTCGGACTGGTTCTAAAGTTGTTAATCAGAGTTCGATTAAGGGTTTCGAGTGCGTCACTAATTGGTTTGAATTTAGGCTCGGTTTCACCCAAGTCTCCTGCGGTAATGAAGTCTTCTAATATATCCCCATTTGGGGTTTGTATCTTTATCTTTGCACGAGTGAGATCGGGGAATGATAAAAACTTATTGTTGCGATCTACCGCAAACACATAACCATTTATTTCTTCTGATACTTCGCCGAGAAATTCCCGAAGACTAGCTAGCCTCAAATCTATCGTAACAGCGCCTGTGTACTTATCATTTTTCCGCATGGGAACTGTACAGGTAACCATAGGTTCAAATGAATAAGGATCGACATAAGACTTGGACCAGAAGCATTGATTTTCACTGGCATAGCGTGTTGGAACATACCATTCCTCGTGATGGTATCCTTTGCCTTCTGGATCGTTGTAATCGTCATAAAAATCTAAAATACCATCAGGATTTCTACCCCAAAAAAAACTGCGTCGCTCTATAGTTTGATTGAAACGAAACGGTTCCGGCCAAACACCACCTCCAGCAACATTAGAGGCGACATCATTTATGCCGAGTAATTGAGGGACAATATTGTGATAGCTACTTTCCTCCTTGGGGAGTGCTTGGCCAAGATCAGCAATCGCTCGGGTTAGTGTTTCTGTTTTCTCTAGATGTTTGCCAAGTTCGGTGACTAATCGAGCACCTGTTTCCTCGGTAATTATACGATTTTTTTCAATTAAAATGGGCTTTACTAGGATTTGGAAAATACTGATGACAGCAATAATCATTGCGAGGGATACAGCTACAAATCCAATCGTCATCTTGAACTGTAAACTCTGTTTCCAACTCACATACAAAGAGGCTTTCTCTGATGCTTTGACTGTTGCCTTGTCCGTGTCCAATAAACAATTCCAGAATGAATATCTTGATGAAGCAAAGAGTTTCTCAATTCAAGGTAATTCAAGGGCCTTAAAATTTTGTTGATAAATGAAGTGTCCAATTTGGGTGTAGAGGGCAATCTTGCTCAATCTCAGCAGAGGTTGTTCAGTAATGGTGGAATTTTGTTTTAAAAAATTAAAGGCCACAGAAATTCTCCTGCGGCCCTTAACTTAATAGGACTATATGTGTCGTGAGGAGGGGTTCTTTAGGTGGCCCTCTTGCTGGGAGAGGGGCCGTTGGTAAAGTGAAAGCCGGGTCCGATTGGTCAAACCAAATCTTTGTACCAATGATATCATATTGCCGCGAGATGGGATCACTGACTGGTAGAGGAGCAATTGTTACCGAAGCCAGTGAGCAAGCGGGACATGATATATCCAGGCTGCTTTCGATCGGTTGACCCTCATCCTCTGAATTCAGAGAGAGGATTCTTAAGCCACTTGGCGTGCAAATAATAAATACATCGTTTGTATCTATATCGAAGTCCAGAGTGGAAGTAGCCCAACTTTGTTCCAACGGTACAAGGAGCTGCAGTATTAGAGAAAGTGCTGCAATAAAAGCATACAAAGGACGTCGCAAATTATGGCGAGGTGAGACACCGCCTTTTTGCTTAACCCTTGTGTTTGGTTTCATTTGCAAGATTGAACCCTAATGAAATCTTAGCTCTGTTTATTGTTTCAACAGGAGAAATTTTAGGGAGAGTTTTTAAAAGGCACATTGATATTGATCAATGATGTCTTCCTATTGTTATAACTTACCGATAGAAGTGAAGAGAATATAGTTTTAGACCAGTAAGAGTACATAATTTGTCAAATTTGAAACATTCACCTGTGCTTTGTATTGGTGCGGCTCATTGGGATGTTCGCTCTCAAAGTAAGGAACCTGTCCGAAAAGGTACCTCTAACCCGGTTTCAGTGGCACGCTATCCAGGCGGAGTGGCTCACAATGTTGCTGTAAATGTGTGTCGGCTTGGTAGTACGACAGGGCTTGTTAGCCGTTGGGGTGATGATGCTGCAGGTGATGCATTACAATCTCTTCTTACTGACACAGGCTTGAGTATTATTCCCCTGCCTCGGTCAAAGCTGTATCCAACTGCAACTTATACCGCGGTTTTGGAGCCAAGCGGAGAGCTGGCCTTTGGTCTGGCAGATATGGAGATTTATGATGATTTTACTGGGGACATTCTCACCCCGTTAAAGAGTGATCTCATATCGTTTCCCATTTGGTTTTTGGACACTAACTTACCTATGGAAACACTAGAAGTTCTCACGAAGTGGCAAAAAGGAAATGGATATATAGCAGCAGATGCAGTTTCTGTTGCTAAGTCATCAAAGTTGATGACTGTTATTGATCGGCTGGATCTTCTTTTTTGCAATGTTGATGAAGCCTCTGAATTAGCTGGCATGGCTCTCGAGACTGATCAGGATCTTGTGATCTCAGGAGAAGTATTGATATCAAAAGGTGCCGGCGCGGTGATCATTACTACAGGGGCTGGTGGAGTTTATTTGTTTGATAAGAGGGGTCACAAGCACTTTGAAGCTAAGGTGGTTGATGTCATTGACGTTACTGGCGCTGGAGATTCATTGATAGCTGGTACACTGCATGGAATATCAAGAGGTCTGGATCTAGAACGTTCTCTCCAGCTAGGTTTGGTAACCGCTGCCTTTACCCTTAAAAAGCATGGCGCGACAACAGAGGACTTGCGGGAATTGAAACTGGACGCTATTGGCTCCTTATAATAACGAAATCAGCTTTCCAATAATTGGCTAAAATAATGAATTCAAAAATAACGAAATATCTTGATATAACACCCGAAGTCGCGACAGCTTTAGCTCAAGGTCAGGCTGTTGTTGCTCTCGAATCTACTATTATTGCTCACGGGATGCCCTATCCAAAGAATGTGGAAACGGCACGCGAAGTTGAAGAAATTATTCGTAACCAAGGCGCCGTACCTGCGACTATTGCCGTACTTGATGGCCGTATCCGCATTGGCCTCAATGATGCTGATTTAGAGCGATTGGGACAGGCAAAGGATATTGCTAAGCTGTCCCGTAGAGACTTGCCTATGATCGTTGCGCGTAAAGGTGACGGAGCAACAACGGTTGCGGCAACGATGATATGCGCTGCTCTCGCTGGGATTTCTATCTTTGCCACGGGCGGTATTGGGGGTGTTCATCGGGGCGCTGAAGGTGATTTCGATATTTCAGCAGATTTGGATGAACTTTCAAAAACGTCTGTTGCCGTCGTTTGTGCTGGGGCAAAATCAATCCTCGATCTCCCCAAAACACTTGAATATCTCGAAACCAGAGGTGTTCCGGTTATCGGCTATAAAACAGAGCAATTTCCAGCCTTTTATTGTCGCGAGAGTGGGCTCAATGCTCCCTTGAGCGCACAAGATCCAGAAACGATTGCCTCAATGTTGAGTGTGCAAAGCGATCTTGGTTATGAAAGCGGCGCAGTAATTGCTAATCCTATTCCCGAAACTCATGCGATGGACGCTGCAGAAATGGATCGAGTGATCTCGTCTGCCCTGTCAAGCGCGCACAAAGATGGCGTAGTTGGCAAAGCGATCACACCTTACCTTCTATCAAAAATTGTCGAGTTGACAGAAGGTCGAAGCTTGGAAGCCAACATTGCATTGGTGAAAAACAATGCTGTGCTTGCTGCTAATATTGCAGTAAAGCTTTGCGCCTTAAGGTAAATTTTCAACAAGTAACAAAAAAATACCGCCTTGATAAAACCAGGTGGTATTTTTTTACTTGAATTTTGAACGACGTTCATTATTGTGGTGTGGAGATGATTTAATAAAGGAGGCCACAATGGCAAGACGTGTGGATCATAGTCACGAGCAACTCCGTGAAATGATACTCGAAGCTGCTCAGAACCTTGTCGAAGCAGATGGTTATCCCTCCTTGAGTATGAGGAAAATCGGGAGTTCTATCGGATATTCTCCTGGAACAATATATAATATTTTTGCCAATTTAGATGACCTTGTTTTACAGCTTAATGCGAGAACTCTTGATGAAATGTATGTGTCTCTGGTTAAGACAAAGTCGAATAATTCTGTCGAGGTCAATTTTGACCAACTGCTATGTGGATATCTTGAGTTCGTAGACACGAACAGGAATTTATGGCGCGCTTTGTTTGACCATCGACCATCTACCGAAAGTGTTTTGCCAGATTGGTATGACGCGCGGATAGAAAAATTACTGAGTTTAATCGACGATACCCTTAAGCCTTATTTTAATGACGAGGATACTACCAAGCTTAGGAAATTTTCAGCAACCCTCTGGGCGGGGTTGCATGGCATTATCTCCCTAACAGATAGCAACAAACTTGATGTGATTTCAGATTCGGACCCACTTGAATTATGCCGGTTTCTTGTAGAAAATTTTCTGGGAGGGCTTAACTCTTCTAAGTGTAAAGAAGGGTAATAGTAGTGGATATGGAGAAATACCTTAGACAAGGCATGTCTTACGCCTCAGAAACCTTACGCTTAGAAAGCGGATACCCTTTCAATATTCAGATGCCAACTTTGGGTGGTAAACAGCTCTGGCGCGATGAATTTGTATATGTAGGCTGGCGTATTCAATCCAACATCTTTAGCCGCCATTTTAGATTGTTAGATCCTGACGATTTGCGTCAGGCCTGGGGAAATTATGATGATTGTTTGGCTGTTTTTGAGGAGATTAAGATAGAGCAGCAAATTACGCCCCCCATTGATCAAAAGGAGAGGGGCGTTCATCTCGTACTTATGGTTCACGGCATTACCCGCTCTGGGGATTCTTTTGCTAAAATGAAGCCCGTATTTAACGCACAGGGAATGGAAGTCGCAGCAATAACATACCCCTCAACGCGCGCATATATTCATGATCATGCAGAACAGTTAGAGCAACTGCTTTGCAAAAGGCCGGATGTTGTAAAGGTATCCTTTGTTACCCACTCCATGGGGGGCTTGCTGGTACGTGCATTGCTCTCGCTTGAAAATAAATGGTTGTCACATACGGCTTTAGGGCGGGTTGTTATGATTGCGCCGCCGAATCAGGGCTCGATGGTTGCTGAATATGTAAAACATAGGACGCTTTACCAACTGATTTATGGTAAATCCGGTCAGGAATTGGTGCCAAGTACAGCTCAAACTCTTACCGTGCCTTCGTGTGAATTAGCGATCATCGCAGGGGGTAAATCTGATGGGCGTGGGTATAACCCGCTGTTGGAGGGTGATGATGACGGTGTGGTGACCGTAGATGAAGCCAAGCTCCTTGGCTGTGATGATTTTATCGTGTTGCCAGGATTACACTCTTCAATGTGTAATCAGGCTGACGTTATATCTGCGGCTTTGAAATATATTAAATTGGGTAAGTTAATTATTTAGGATCGTTATATGTTGGAAAAGCGAAGTTGGGCTCTACTGGTTAGTTTGGCTGTCATATCAATTGCAATGCTTTTTGTAGCACCAATTCCGCAGGATCCCGCTTATCATATTTTTGCTGATACACGGAGTTGTCTTGGATTGGCAAATTTTGGTGATGTTGCTTCAAATGGTGGTTTTCTCCTTGTCGGGTTGATCGGGTTGATGAAACTAAAAAACCTATGGAACGCAGGACGATTTGAAAGTTTCAAACAGCTCCTTCCTTTCTTGATCTTTTTTGTTGCCGTTGCCTTTGTTGCGCCTGGATCAGCCTATTATCATGAAGCTCCTGATAATGAACGTTTATTCTGGGATCGGCTGCCGATGACAGTTGCCTTCATGTCGCTTTTTGCCGGCATACTTGCTGATCGGGTGCACGTTTTATTCTCAGGCAAGGCTTTGTGGGTCATGGTGTTGTTTGGTATCGCATCCTTACTTTATTGGCAGCAAACAGAACTGCAAGGATCAGGGGACCTTCGCCCCTATGTTCTGGTTCAATTTTATCCAATGGTGGCCTTGCCACTTATTTGTTGGTTATATCCAAAATTCAACCTGACACCAGTGAAGTATCTGATTTGGATGTACGTTTGGTACGCTGCGGCCAAAGGTTTAGAGTTTTTTGATGCCGAGATTTATCAACTATTCGGAACTTCAATAAGCGGGCATAGTCTCAAGCATCTCGTTGCTGCTCTCGCGGTGTATATGGTGGTGAAAATGCTTTCTGAGAAAACTGTACCAGTATCAAAACCATAAGAAAAAGGGGCCCGCTGAGGCCCCTTTTGTCTTCGGAAGTAATCTAAGGGACGTTAGATCCCACCCATACAGAGGTATTTGATTTCGAGGAAATCTTCCATACCGTACTTTGAGCCTTCACGGCCGACACCACTTTCCTTTACACCGCCGAATGGCGCGACTTCGTTGGAAATGATGCCTTCGTTGATACCGACAATACCGTACTCTAGGGCACGGGAGACCCGCCATACCCTACCGATGTCGCGGCTGTAGAAATAAGCTGCAAGACCAAAGGGTGTGTCATTGGCCATTTTTACGGCTTCTTCTTCAGTCTTAAATTTATAGAGCGGAGCCACCGGACCAAAAATTTCCTCGCTGAACACACGCATATCATCTGTAACACCGGTAATCACCGTTGGTTCAAAGAAGGTGCCGCCGAGATCGTGGGGATTGCCTCCGATTACAGTTGTTGCGCCTTTGCTAACTGCGTCATTAATCAGTTCGCTGACTTTACTGGATGCTGCGGCATTAATAAGTGGACCTTGCTGCGCGCCTTCTTCAGTGCCGGGAGCTACCTTAAGTGCAGCAACCTTTTCAACTAATTTCTTGGCAAAGGCATCATAAACACCCTCTTGTACGAGGACGCGGTTAGAACAAACACAGGTTTGGCCTGCATTACGAAACTTGCTCATCATTGCGCCTTCAACGGCGGCATCTAGGTCGGCGTCTTCAAAGACGATAAAAGGAGCATTCCCTCCGAGTTCCATCGAGGTCTTTTTAACGGTGTCAGCGCACTGTTTCATCAGTAACTTACCAACAGGTGTCGAGCCTGTGAAGGTAAGCTTACGTACAATTTTGCTCTCAGTCAGGGCTTTGCCAATTTGCTGAGGAACACCAGACACAATATTCACAACACCCTTGGGAATGCCTGCTCGTTCAGCAAGTTCTGCCAGAGCAAAAGCACTAAGAGGCGTGTCTTCAGCCGGCTTGATAACCACAGTACAGCCCGCAGCAATTGCCGGGGCGCATTTGCGTGTGATCATGGCGATTGGAAAATTCCATGGGGTGATGGCGGCAACAACCCCAATAGGTTCTTTCGTTACGATAAGGCGGCGCCCGGGAAGGTGTTCTGGAATTGTATCTCCGTAGATACGTTTACATTCTTCAGCGAACCATTCAACAAAGCTGGCACCGTAAGCAACTTCACCCATGGCTTCTGCCAAGGGTTTGCCTTGCTCTAGGGTCATGAGCAAAGCCAGGTCTTCCTGATTAGCCATAATCAGCTCAAACCACTTGCGCATTATTTGAGCGCGTTCTTTTGCGGTTCTATCTTTCCAGGGGCCAAAAGCTGTTTGCGCGGCTTGTATTGCGCGATGCGTTTCTACCTCGCCCATTTTGGGGACCGAGGTGATGATATCACCATTCGCAGGATTGGTAACAGCAAAGGTTTCTCCACTGTCAGCGTCTGCCCAACTACCATCG
Source organism: Halopseudomonas aestusnigri (assembly GCA_036960845.1). GTDB lineage: Bacteria > Pseudomonadota > Alphaproteobacteria > Kiloniellales > Kiloniellaceae > Kiloniella. The sequence continues at coordinate 627,941 of JBALWN010000001.1, forward strand.
ATATAGCATTTATTACGCAGCAATGAAGGGTCTTTAAGTTCCATAGTGGCCTCACGGATTAGATAGGATGAGGGGCATCATAGACACAGGGCATTGCTGAGGACAACGGCCCAGTGAGATTATTTATATAGCTCCAGAAACTGAAAGAACACGTTTGGTGAGGACTGCACGTAATTGATACTTTTTTTTGATAATTAAGGTGTAATTTCAAATAATTAAGACATGTCTGTTTTAACCAGATTTGGAACATGGTGTTTTTATGCATAGGTGCCTTTCCATTTTGGAATTACGAGAGCGCTTTGCTTTTGTGTTACACTAGGCTATATCAAGCCTGCGCTACTTAAGAGAAACTGGAGCCATCAGCGCATTATTGGGCTCCCCGGTCGCAGCCTACCCGGTAGAAAAACAAGGATTGGAACGAATGAAAACACTCGTCATCTGTTCAGGTGGCTTGGACTCGGTAACGCTTGCACACAAGGTTGCTGCTGAAGCTGAGTTAACACGCCTGATATCTTTCGACTACGGACAACGTCATAAGAAAGAACTCGATTATGCCCGCCTTTGCGCTGAGCGCTTGGGGGTCCCACACAACATTATAGATATTACCAATGTAGGTGCGCTGCTTTCAGGGTCTGCGTTGACAGATGATCTTGATGTACCTGATGGACATTACGCAGAAGAGACAATGAAGGTTACGGTTGTTCCTAACCGTAACGCGATCATGCTTGCCATTGCCTTTGGGGCTGCCGCTGCTGAAAATGCAGATGCTGTTGCTGCTGCGGTACATGGGGGAGATCACTTCATCTACCCTGATTGTCGGCCAACGTTCATTGATTCATTTGAAGAGATGCAACGCCATGCTCTTGATGGATATGCTGCGGTAAAGCTCTATACGCCTTTTGTTCATAACCCCAAAAGCGATATAGCAGCAGAAGGCGCCCGACTAAAGGTACCCTTTGAAGAGACTTGGTCTTGTTATAAAGGACATGAGCACCATTGCGGACGCTGCGGAACTTGTGTGGAACGCCGAGAGGCTTTCCATATATCAGGAGTGGTAGACCCGACAGTTTATGAGGATCCAGATTACTGGCTCGAAGCTGTGGAAAAAGCAAAGGAGAGCTGAATTATGTATCGGATATCCAAACAGTTTGCGTTTTCCGCCTCTCATCAACTCATAGGCGTTCCCGAAGGACACCCTTGTTCTCGACTACATGGACACAACTATATCGTTGAGATTGAACTCTCAGGAGAAACCTTAAACGAAGCTGGGTTTGTCCGGGATTACCTTGAACTTGGAGAGTTGAAAAAATACATCGATGATGTATTGGATCATCGTCACCTGAACGAAGTTCTTGGGGATGATATGGTTACAGCTGAACGCCTATCTAAGCACTTGTTCGATTGGTCTTTGGCGCGTTGGCCAGAAGTCACGGCCATGCGTATTAGCGAGACGCCGAAGACCTGGGCAGAGTACCGGCCATGATTACCGGTGCTTCTAATGATAACGCATCGGGAATGAAGTCTTTTAACGACGAGTTACCTAATGCTCGGACGATCCGAGTGAGTGAAATTTTTGGGCCGACGATCCAGGGTGAGGGGGCGCTTACAGGTGTTCCAACTGTTTTTGTTCGTATGGGCGGATGTGATTATCGCTGTAGTTGGTGTGATACTCTTTATGCCGTGGATTCCAGTTTTCGCGATAAGTGGAAACCGATGTCAGCAGAAGCAATCATGATTGAAGTTGCCGCTTTGTCTGCTGGAAAGCCTCTTCTTGTCTCACTCTCAGGTGGTAACCCTGCGATACAGCCATTGGGGTGCCTGATCGACATGGGGCATGAACAAGGTTTTAGCTTTGCGTTGGAAACTCAAGGAAGTATCGCCAAGGACTGGTTTTCGAAACTTGATAACCTGACACTCAGTCCGAAGCCTCCATCTTCGGAGATGGAAACCAATTGGGATATTCTATCTGACTGCGTTTCATCGGCGGGGCCCGATACCGAAACCATTATGAAAATTGTAATTTTTGATGATGCAGATTACGTCTACGCAAAAGAAGTTCATCGCCGTCATCCTCAGCTTCGGATGTATCTACAGCCGGGAAATCATACCCCAGGAACAGTAGAGGAAGAAGATCCTACTATTGATATGGTTGGGGTAATGGATCGGATGAGATGGCTGATTGACAAAGTGGTTGAAGATGGTTGGTTTGAAGTCACCGTTCTACCGCAACTGCATGTGTTGATTTGGGGCAATGAACGCGGCGTCTAACCGCGAAGAAACCCCGCTTTGAAATTTAAAGAATTAGAAAAATCAGCTGTCTGCAATTTTGTCAGATAGCTGCTCTTAGGAATGGAGCTTGGTCGACATGACTGAAGAAAACATTTATTCAAATCTGACGCAGTTGGGCGGGGAAAGTAAACTTCCAGAAACGCCTGAAGAAGCTGTTATGGAACGTGTGGCGAACCCTCAAAAGGGATCTGGTTACGTGGTTCGTTTCACTGCACCGGAATTTACATCGCTTTGCCCTATTACGGGCCAACCTGATTTTGCGCATTTAATGATCGATTACGTGCCCGGAGACTGGTTGGTTGAGAGCAAATCTCTGAAGCTTTTCCTTGGTTCATTCCGAAACCACGGCGCTTTTCATGAAGACTGCACAGTTTCAATTGGAAAACGGATTGAAGAGTTACTTGATCCAAAATGGTTGCGTATCGGGGGTTATTGGTATCCACGTGGAGGCATTCCAATTGATGTGTTTTACCAATCTGGTCCGGCCCCAGAAGGGATTTGGATCCCTGATCAAGGTGTGCCGCCCTATCGTGGTCGTGGTTGATTGGTTATATGCTCATAAGTCAAAGGCTCTGCAAATGCAGGGCCTTTGTTGATAGGGCACTCTGTTTAACAGGCAATTTGCTTGAGTAACTGGTTTTCTGACCAGTCCTGGTAAGGCCAAGTTGGGTGTTGATTAATCAGGCCGGAGGGATCTGGGATTAACTTATCTTCAGTGATTCTCTCACGGCAACATAGAAGCATGTCGATGTTCTCTCCATCACTGGATAGTGGCCATATACAACAGACAAAGGCACCGTTTTCCTCGCCTATTTTAAAGAAACTGGGGTAGGCGACAGGTTCTTTAGTTTTGAGGACACTTTGGTAGGCGATTTTCATTCTGTTGAGCGAATCTTGTTCAGGAAAATCTTCAATATCTCTATCGACTAAAGCGCTGCCTACTCTGGTTTGAATGTTGCTCCCCAAAAGTCTTACTTTGAACAACGGGTCATCATGATTATTGTTTTCTATAACATCAATTAGAGATACATCGCCCAACACATATGGGAAATCAAGAGGGTCAATGTCTTGCCGAGAAGGGAAGACGTTGGAGTTCTTTTTTATACTCCAATAGGAATGGAGTAGTTTTAACTTTGTCATTCCGCCAAGACCACACTTCTATTGTAGCCCCACCGTATAGGGCTGTTACTCAATCCAATTGAAGATCATCAACATGAGATGATCTTCAATTATTTTAACTGAAAACGGAAGCATATAATCGGGTGACGGTATATTTTACACTTTTTGAGTGATAATAAAATTCACTCGAGGACCCCGCAAGTGCCGTCAGTCCGATGAGACAGTTAATTGTTTTTGAATTCCCAGGCCATCAATACCGAGTTCCATTTTCATACCAGGCTTTAGGAAAATAGGTTCTGGTTTTATCCCCATGCCTACGCCCGCAGGTGTTCCCGTCAAAATTATATCACCAGGAACAAGCGTCATGAACTGGCTTAGATGACTAACAATCGTCGGGATGTTATGTACGAGGTTACCAGTGGTTCCGTTTTGATGGCGCACGCCATCGACCTCTAACCAGATGTTGAGATCGTGTGGATTTTCAATTTCATCCTTGGTTACCAGCCATGGGCCAATTGGGCAGAAAGTATCATGGCTTTTGCCTTTCACCCATTGGCCTGACCGATGCATTTGATAATCTCTTTCAGAAACGTCGTTTGCAAGGCAATAGCCCGCGATATGTTCCATGGCAGAGGTTTCGTCGATATACTTTGCTTTTTTTCCAATCACGATTGTGAGTTCGACTTCCCAATCGGTTTTTTGAGATCCTCTTGGAATTTCCACGTTATCATTGGGACCGCAAATCGATGAGTTTGCTTTCATGAAGATACGGGGTTCCGGTGTTGGTTTTGCACCGACTTCAGCGGCATGATCGTGATAATTCAAACCGATGCAAATAACTTTGTTTACGCCATGAACACAAGGACCAATCCTAGGATTTCCCTCTACTATGGGCAGGCTCTGAACATCTATTGAACTCAGTTTAGCAAGGGTTGCTTCGTCAATAGTCGAGCCATTAATGTCTGGGATTATTGATGAGATATCACGAATATTATTTTCAATATCCAACAGGCCAGGTTTTTCCTGACCAACGGGGCCATAGCGCAGTAATTTCATCTTGTCTTAATCCTCAAACTTATAATGAAGTCAAATAATTTCAAAGTTTAAAGCATAGTAACTAGGGATAAGAATTTTGGCGACAAGAAGTGTGTTTGCAGCTTGATAAATACCTGTGACGCATAGGAACAAGGTCGTAATATGGACCCTTGTTCCTATGCGTTGATGACGATTTAAAAGTCGATAACAACATCACCGAGAGGATTTGAACAACAGGCGAGGACGTACCCATCGTCTATTTGCTCTTGGGTTATGCCGCCGTTGTGGACCATATGCACGTCACCCGAGACTTTCTTGACCTTACAAGTTCCGCAAACACCAAACTGACAGGCACTTGGTATATGCAGCCCCGTTTTCTTGGCCGCGGCCAGAATAGTGTCTGATTCTTTTACGCGGGTGTCTTTCTTTGATTTGATGAAGCTAACTGAAGATTTGGCATCATCATCAATAATGACGTCATCATGCTCTGGACGATCTTCTTCTTCTATAATGGGGGAATCAAAACTTTCTTCATGGTAATGATCCATGTTGAAACCTGCAGAATTTAAGATATCACGTACAGCTTGCATGAAAGGGGCCGGTCCGCAGCAGAAAATTTCGCGCTCTTGATAGTCAGAGGATATCAATTCGAGCATTAGCTGGTTGATGCGACCTGTGTAGCCTGTCCAGGCACCATAAGGATCAGGCTCCTCACAAACAAAGGCGACCCTTATGTCATTTACCCGCGCACTCATGCTCTCAAGTTCCCGGCGGGCGATGATGTCCGAGGGAGTTCGGGCGCAATGGATGAAATGCACATCCGTATGGTTACCGTAATCGAAAAGCCAACGTGTCATCGAGAGCGTTGGGGTAATCCCCGCTCCACCAGAAATAAACAGATACTTGTCGGCCATGTAATCATGCAGGGTGAAAAGACCCGCTGGTCCATGAGCCTTTACCTTGTCGCCTTCTTTAATGTTTGCATGCAACCATTTCGATACGTAACCACCTTCTGTTGCCTTAACGGTAATAGAGATTGAGAGGGGGCGGGAAGGGCTAGAAGAAAGGGTATACGTTCTAAGTGCCGGCTTGCCATCAATCTCGAGTTCTAGGGTGATAAATTGTCCTGGAAGATAGCGAAACCAACTACTGTCATTGGTTTGAAAGCAAAAGGTTTTCACATCGTGTGTATCTTGAAGGATCATCACGCATTCAAGCATTTGTGAGTGGCTATCCCATGGTGTTGTCGTGTTGAGTTCTCTGATTGCCTGTTTGACAGCCATTTGTTGAATTCCCCAATTCGTGCCTATTGGCATGTGCTTCTGTGGGGCACCTATGTGCCCTTTTTTATGAATGGTTTAGATGATTATTCACGTGGTTTCCCCCAGTTGTTATTCACTGGCGATGGCTTTCAGCTTTGCGGGATCAAAAAGTTTGCCAAGCATGTCTGAGCTGTACCAATTGATAAAATTGATGACGCCAAATTCTGCACCTTCTGCATAGGGGCCTGGTTGGTACGCTCTTGAGTTGATACCAAGTTGATTGTTCTCAGCAAGTTCCCTGTCCTGATGATTAGTGGCGTTCCAGACTGCGACCATTTTCTCTAGATCGTAATCGGTTCCCTCTACTGCATCCTCGTGGACAATCCATTTGGTTGTGACCAGCGTTTCCTGGGGCCCGATAGGCATCACTCTAAAAACAATGGAATGATCGCCCATAAAGTGGTTCCAGGTGTTTGGAAGGTGTAGTAGCCGCATGGATCCCATATCAGGATCGGTTAGATCACCCATAAGTTTTTGGCAGGCCTGTGTGCCATCAATCGTCATGGAGACAGAGCCTTCAGCCAGAGGCATGCGAACCGCGCGGTACTCAAGATTGTGAGGCGTGGATTCATGGGCAATACCCATGGAACTCCAATCACGTGCTTTTTTTGCAGCAAGTTGTTTGAACTCAGGTGTCGCACGGGGATCATCTGTATTGTCAAACTCGAGGAGTGTGTTCAACAATTCTGGGTGAGAACCGTTGCAATGATAACATTCACGGTTGTTTTCAATCACCAATTTCCAGTTTGCTTGCTCGCGTATTGTAACTTCGTGAGCAACTTTTGCTTTTTCCAAACCATGAGGTTTAAGGAAAGGTTCAATGGCTTCTTTGAAATAATCAAAGGCAGGTGGGGCTTCGGCTAGGCTGACAAAAATCATGCCGCCGGCAATTCCAATGTGTGCTTTTTTGAGCGGGTAGTCGGCTGGTTTAAAGCCTTCACCCATGTTTCCGGCAAAGAGCAGATTGCCGTCGAGGTTATAAGTCCATTGATGATAGGGGCACACGAGTTTTGCCGTATGACCTTTTTCTTCAAGACAGACCTTTGAGCCTCTGTGGCGGCAGGTATTGTAGATCGCGTGTATTTCTTTGTTATCGTCTCTGACAATAACCAGAGGGTCGTCGCCAATAGAAAGAGTAAAGAAGTTCCCGGGTTTTGGGATATCACAAACCAGACCTGCAAAAATCCAGGATTTCCCAAAGATATGTTCCATATCGAGTTGGAAGAACTCTGGATCATTATAAAACTCTCTTGGGAGACTGTAGTTCTGCTTCTTATCCCGAAGTAGATCAAACATCTTGTCGCGGGTTGATATACTCATCTCTTGGTCCTATTCACCATTCTTGGCTCCCTTGTTAAGGGGTGTGCTTGCATCAAGCGATGGGATCAAGAAACGCTACGTAGCATTAGCTGTGTAAATACACAGGCTATTGCTTTGAGATCGTTCCAATCGCCCACCGCGATTATCGACTTGCCTCAGGCTGGTTTCCGGACTTGAGAGGAGGTATGGCACCGTAATTCGCTTCCTTCCCAGAGATATGCCCCAGTGGTTTGTCGCGAATCTAATCCTCTCCTACCGTTGCGGGGGCAGTGTCGGAATTGCGTTATAGATTTTGAGTACGCTTGCCGACTTCCCAATTATTCATTCAAAATCAATTATTTGACTTTGAATGACACCTGGAGGAGTTATCGTTTGAAAGGAAGTTTTATTAAAATATACAACTGATTCGCTTTGAAAAACGACTGACTGAACAGTGTTTGCGACAATGTCGTTTATGACTGTAATTATCCGTCGTTGCTATGGTAAAAGTGGTCGTGATTATTTGATTAGGTTGGATTATTTTTTATGAATTCTCGACATGTATCCATTACGGATGAACTACAAAGGTATTTGTTAGGTTTCGGTGTGCGAGAAGACGATTTGTTAAGGCGTTTGCGAAAAGAAACCTTGGCCATGCGCTTTGGCCATATGCAAGTTAGTCCTGAGCAAGGCCAACTTCTTTCTCTCCTCGTAAAGCTACTTGGTGTGACATCGATTCTAGAGATAGGTGTTTTCACCGGATACAGTAGTTTGTGTATGGCACGTGCTCTCCCCGATGATGGTGTCTTGATGGGGTTAGACAATCAGAAGAAATTCACTGATATAGCCGAAGCCTTTTGGTTAGAAGCTGGCGTTGAGAACAAAATAGAGTTGAGGCTGTGCGACGCCTTGGCTGAAATTATCCGTCTGCAAAAAAAGGCGGCCTGTTTTGATATGATCTTTTTAGATGCGGATAAAGAGCGCTATCCAGAATATTACGAAGCATGTCTAGCGCTGTTAGCGCCAGGAGGATTGTTGATCGTAGATAATGTTCTTTGGTATGGGAATGTTGCCAAGGAGACCGTAGTTGAGCCTATAACCGAAGCCATTCGGGCCTTAAATAAAACCATCGTTGAAGACAACAGAGTGGAAATGGCGATGCTTCCCTTTTCGGATGGCATGACCCTTGTGAAGAAAAAATAGCAGAAGTAAAATGTTAAGCTGTCAGATCCTTAAGGGCCTGTACGACACGTGAAAAAGCCTTTTCTGCCCGTGGACTGATATGGCGCGCCCGGAGCCAGCCATGCATAAGGCCGGGTTCAACAACCGACTTAGCCGTAACGCCTGCGGATTTTAACTTATCGACAAAATCCGGCCCATCATCAGAAAGGGGGTCGAGTTCTGCAGAAGAAACATACGCAGGTGGTAGATTAGAAAAATCATCTGCCTGTGCAGGAAAGATCTTGAAATCCTGCTTGTTTTGCTCTGTCGCAGGGTGTCCAAGATAATAGTCGATATAGGTATGAAGGTCAGGCGCACTAAACAGAGGCGCATTTTTCTGATGGGCGCGTGAGGGCAAAGCTTCGCTTGATAAGGCGGGATAAAGAAGGAGCTGGCCTTTTATCCATGGCGCGTTAAAGCCAAGTAAATGAATGTCGCGCGCAATCATCGTAATGACCGCAGCCAGTGTTCCTCCTGCGGAATCTCCGCCGATCACCAGGCGATCGATATCGACGTCGAATATTTTTGGGGCTTCTGTGATAGACTGGTATACGGCCCAACAATCATCTACAGCTGCAGGATAGGGATGTTCCGGTGCTAAGCGGTAATCCACGGCAATGACTTGCACTCCAGCCTGAACGGCAAGATCTGCTGTGATCGAATCGTGACTATCAAGATCTCCAAGTACCCAGCCGCCACCATGGAAATAGATCAAGGTTGGGTGGAGACCAATGCGATCTTTAGGGCGATAGACCCTAATCGGAATATCACAATCAGGACCTTCGATGGCACCTTCTAGAATCTTTAAATTTTCTGAATGAGGGGACTGGAAATGTTTACACATCAGATCATAACTTTGTCTGATGTCTTCAAGCTCAGTTGCTTCAGGAGTTGAAAAACTCTCGGTCTTAGCAACAAAATCTTGAAGTTCTAAATCCAGCCCGTCACTCATATTTAACACCTATTAAAGGATACAGTGCTTTGCGAAGTCTGTAGCTTCGTTGGCTGACCAATCACCTTTAGGTTTTTCTTTCAAGCCGTCACACCATTCTTGGCTACCGACTTCTGGTGAACAGGCTGTTAGTGCTGAAATGAAAAGCGCTGCTAAGGCTAGCTTGATATAGGACATATTTCCCCCTACCCAATTTGGGTCTTGTATACATAATTGTACATTAATCTTTGGTTATACTAAGTCAGATTTTTCCATCTGACTACCTCGGGTTACTACCTATATAAAAATAATCGTTCTTTTACAGGAAGATCTAGGAAAAGTGAGTAGTAGATAAAGTTTACAAGTCGAGTGTAAGGCGGTTACTTTTTGCCCTTGAGCAGCAGACCATAAGTACTTGGTTCTCACTTTTTTCGTCTTCGGTCAGGATCATGTCCCTATGGTCAACGTCCCCTTCTATTAGGCCCGTTTCACAAGTGCCACAAATTCCTTCGCAACAAGCGTGGTCGACGAAAATTCCATTTTCTTCGAGTACGGTGAGAATACTTTTGTCTGCGGGGACTTGCAGTACTTTTCCAGTGCTCTGTATGACAACTTCAAAACGGTCATCGTCTTCTCTCGGTCCCGTGCTGTCGTCTGCTGCAAAATGTTCAAATCGAACCGTGTCGACAGGCCAAGCAAGCGTCGCTTCTTTTACCGCATCCATTAGACCACCGGGGCCGCAGCAGTATATCTGAACACCGGGATCAACTCGGCTAAACAAGGACTGCGTTTTCAAGGGGCCATGAACGTCATCGAAAGAAAAGATCACATGGCTGGAAAGTTCACTTGATTTCAACTCTTCCATGAAGGCCGCACGGTCTTCGTTTCTACAGGCATAATAAAGTTGGAAAGGTTTCCCTAATGCCTTCAGTCGTCTCGCCATGGATAAAATAGGTGTAATGCCAATGCCGCCGCCGATGAGTTTGTATCTCTGAGCACTTTCATCTAGTTCGAAATGATTTCGAGGAATAGAAATTTCGACCTCATCACCGACTTTAAAGGTATCGTGGAGATAACTTGATCCTCCCCGACTATTTTCGTCTTTTTGAACCCCGATGACATAACGTAATTGTTCATTAGAGCTATTTGACAGAGAGTATTGTCTCACCAATCCGTTCGAAAGAAAGACATCAACGTGCGATCCTGCAGTAAAGGACGGCAATGGTTCTCCACTAGGGCTAACAAGCTCGTATGTGCGAATATTTTGAGCTTGATCCTTGATGGCATTGATAAGGACACTGATCCTTTGGGGCATTAATTACACTTTCTTCGCACGTTGTATCTTTTGCATTAAACTACTATTCGCCAGCCTTATTATCGATTGCTCATAAATACCGACATATATAATAGATTGGTACTTTTGTTGGAAAAGTACAACAACTTGTGCGTTCCGGATTGAAGCAAAATAATTAAGTTATTGTTTCTAAGTCCTAGTCCGAGAATATTAAAAATATGCTTCATTAAACAGGCTGTTACTTGGGGTCTTTTCTCGCATCTTGCTTGTGCTAGTGTAGCGAAATGGGTTTGGAAAAAAAATATTGGCGAAAAATTTGCAAGATTGTTCTGGGGCTTGGATTAGTAGTGATCCTTGCTGGCGGATTGGTTGCCGTTTACCGCATTTCGATTGCTCAGTATTTTCTCGAGCAAGTAGCTCAACAGGCAAAGGTCCCACATTTTAAAGCTCAAATCGTAGACATCTCTTACAACAAAATAAGCCTGGAAGAGCTCGCTGCAGGGGACGCGGCCGAGTTTTCATTGGGTAGCTTGCAGTTAAATTTCGACCTTATTGAGCTGTGGCGTGGGGGTGTTCTCGAGGTCAACATTGATAGGCTTAAGTTGTCGCTTGATGTTACGGGTAACAAGCCCTTACTTGGTTCCTTGGGTGCCTTGCTTTCAGGTGAAGGGGATGGTGTAGCTAGGGCGATGCCAACATTACCTTTTCAGCCACAGGTTCATTTAACCAATAGCGAGCTGAACATTACGGCCGAACCTGGGCTAATTTACCTTCCTTTGGCCGCTGAGGTGATAGGAACTTCGGAAGATAACGTTCAGGGCTGGGTCAGTTTTGAGGGTGGGAAACTTGGCGATAGTGAGCCTGAAGAATTTTCATTGAGCATGATATTTTCATCTTCGGATCTGCAGCTTGATTGGGATATAAATTGGCAAGAAATTGGATTTGAGGGTGAAGGCGCGGCATCGTTGTTTTTGGATGATCCGGGCCTGAATTGGAATATTTTTGGCAATATAGCAGGAAGCTTACCTGTTGCTTTTTTAGGCAAAAATGCGCCTGCAGTAAAATCGATCAACGGAGAGATTAAACTAGACGGAGTTGGGGAAATCAGCGTTTTCGGCGCTGTGCCAAAAAGGTGGCGATCCGCAATTGAACCTCTTTTAATTGGATTGAACTCAGCCACTGCAGATTTGTCGGTTGAGACACAAACTCGAATTCTTCTTCATAATGGCGTATTAATAGAGAGTAATATCCCCTTAGAAATCATGCAAAAGGGGGAGAAAACACTCATTGGACTGTACCAAGATGCCGTTTATTCCGTTGTTGGCTTAGAAGCAGATCAATCCCTTTCACCTGAGATCCGTTCTTTATTAGGTACTGAATTTTCAGGAGAAGTTTTGAAAGATGGTACTTCAGTTTCATTTCAACTAACTGATGAGCAACCCTATACAGGGGAAATCAGTGGAAAAGCTGAGGGGCAGACTGGTTTTGATTTGGAATATAAAGGGGCTGTCTCTGGGTATGTTGATCAAGGGCTAAGTTTTTTAAATGGCACACAGGGCACGCTTGAATTGGTCGCATCCAAAATTGCTTTGCCTCAAGTAAATGCTGCAGAAGTCAGTATTAATGTCGACGCTCTATACGATAACTTAGAGGGCTGGAAGGGAGGTTGGAAGAGTGCTTTTAGGGATCTCATCGTGGAGCAGCAAGGCGTCAGATCAAAAGAATATCTCCAAGCTTCTAGTCGTGGGATTGAAGGCAGGTATCGACTGAATGAGAACGTGCTGTCTGTAGCAGAAGGACACGGCAATATTTTAGTATCGTCTTTATTCCTTCCTGAGAAGCTGGAAGCGACAAGTCCTATTTCTGTCGATGTGGAACGTTTTGATACGACAATAGAATTACCTTCTTCTGCCAATGATGCGGTTATATTGAAAGAGTTGAATGTAAATGCATCAGTAGAAGCTCTTAACGTACATCTTATTGAAGCAAGGCAAAAAGTCTCAGCTATGGGACTGCAGGCAGGGTTAGCTGGAGGCAGTGATGATGTGTGGCGAGTTAAAGCGGCGATAAGAGAAGTAATTTTACCAGGTTTAAAGCTAAAATTTGGTAAGGTATCATCTACGTTTACAACACCATTTACGCCACTGGGGTTGCCGGATGATATTTCAAAAACACCGTTTGAAGCCAATATGCGTGGCCAGGTTAAATCAGAAGACGAAGCCTTGGCGTTACCTGAGGGGCAATTTTCTGCGGCGTTTAAGGGAAATCTTCAGAAGGTTAAGGTTGATGTAGAAGCAGGCCTTTTAGAAGGGGCTACTCTACTCACCCTGAAAGGGAAGATCAGTCCCAGAACTCTTGATGGTGCATTTGATGTTGTTCTCCCAGAATTGCTTTTTACAGAAGGCGGGATCCAGCCTGCAACCTTTTCCCCTGTGTTGTCTGATGTAAAGGTACAAAGCGGAACATTTTCTGGGAACGCCGAAATCGTAGTGAAAAACGGGAAGCCCGATGGTCACGGTTATATCAACCTTGATATTGACGAGGCATTAATCAGTGATTTGCCAGTCCGTGGTCTTGAAGGGCGATTTTTCTTTCAAGGCATAACCGAACCAAGTTTACCTCCAGGCCAGAGCTTGAAAATAAAAGAACTCGATGCCGGGGTTCCCCTTACAAATATTGCATTACTTTTTGGGGCTTCTTTAGAACAGGATCAGCCGGTTGTGGATCTTCGTAATGCTGGGTTAAATATAGCGGGCGGACAGGTTCAGCTTAAGCCTGATATATTCCACGTCCTAGAAGAAAACCTGAACCTTGAAGTCCAAGTTTCTGAGCTTGATGTAAAAGAGCTTTTTGCCCTGATTGGCCGAAAAGATTTGAGTGGGACAGGGCTGCTTTCTGGTCAGATACCAATAAGGCTTGAGGGAGAACAGGTGGTTATCAAGGGTGGACATCTATCCACAGATGGCCCCGGAGTTCTGCAAATCAGATCTCAGGTCATTGCAGATGCTTTAGCGTCTGGGGGTGAGCAGGTTGGGCTGTTGATTAAGGCTCTCCAAAATTTTAACTATACTGAATTGACTCTCGATATTGAGAAGCCCTTGAATGGGGCTGCTCAAGTTAAGTTGGGTATAAGTGGTGCCAATAAAGATGTCTTAGAGGGGCATGCATTTCGGCTTAACATTAATTTAGAGACACGTATTGAGCCCTTACTTGAAGTTCTTTTACAGGGGCAAAAGATCTCAAAAGGGTTGGTTTCTGGATTCCTAAAAAAACGTTGATACCTGAAATATTTTGAACTCCAGATTGTTGAATATATACGGTGAGCTAATTGTGCCTTTCCCTTGCCTTATTTTAGCGGTTATTCTTATCTCGAATTAAATGAATCTTACAAAAGGATAGTGCCTTGGTTGGCCTTCTGAACGATACAATATGCCGACGTCTTTTGATATTGGCAGCTATAACTTTTGGCCTTCAGGCTTGTGCTCCGACCGTTAGGGTCGAAGCGCCTAAAGAGCCAATTACCATCAACCTGAATATTAAACTGGATGCTGAAGTTCGTGTGCGTCTGGAAGATCAGGCTAAAGACGATATTAACAATAACCCGACTCTCTTTTAGGTAGTCGGTAGAGGAAATTGAAACAATGGTTCTACAAAGCATGAAAATGTTAAGAGTTCTGTTTGTCGCAATCGCTGTCTTGTCTGTGGTTCCTTCTGCATGGTCGGCTGACCTTGATAGTTTGAGAAGTTCAGGAGCTGTTGGTGAAAGATACGACGGACTTGCCGTAGCCAGAGATGGTTCCGCGGCAGACTTTGTCTCATCTGTGAATGCGCAACGCTCAAAGATTTATCAAGAACGCGCTGGTAAAGAAGGTGTTTCTGCTCAAGAAGTTGGGAAGGTTTATGCCAAACAAATTATGAGTAAAGCGCCTGCAGGAACATGGTTTCTCAGTGAGAGCGGCTCTTGGGCTCAAAAATAGGCAGCCGTTAATTTTCTGAATAGTATGCCAAAAGGCCCTGTCCGTTGACAGGGCCTTTTGTTGTGGATGCTTAGTAACGTTTGATGATTTATTGATAGCAAGTTCGCTTGACGGCAAGATCCCATCCCTGAAGGTTTTTTCTTCGGGTTTCTTCAGTCATTTCAGGTTCAAATCGACGATCTAAAGCCCAGTTTTGTTTGATGTCATCTAGTGAAGAATAAATTCCATGCTGTAAGCCTGCCAAATAAGCGGCCCCTAAAGCAGTGGTCTCGGCAACAGCTGGGCGATTTACTTGAAGGTTTAAGGTATCGGATAGGAACTGCATAACCCAATCGTTAGCAACCATACCACCGTCGACGCGCAGGGCGTTTGGGGTCATGCCATCATCGGCCATTGCCTCGAATAGATCGCGGGTTTGATAACATACGGCTTCAAGGGTGGCGCGAACGATTTCCGCGGGTCCGCTATCACGGGTAAGGCCGAATATAGAACCACGGGCATGTGGGTCCCAATAAGGCGCGCCGAGACCCGTGAAGGCTGGAACAAGATAAACACCTTTATTGTCGGGGATACTACTGGCAAGGGCCTCGGTCTCGTCCGCCGATTGGATGATCTTGAGGCCATCTCTCAGCCATTGAACAGCTGCGCCAGAAACAAAGATAGCGCCCTCAATGGCATAGGATGTTTTACCGTTTATGCGATACCCAATTGTCGTTAGAAGCCGATTTTTAGAGCTAAGAGGTTTCTCTCCTGTGTTGAGGAGAACAAAACAGCCCGTACCGTAGGTGCTTTTTATATCGCCTGGTTCAAAGCATGTTTGTCCAATACTTGCGGCTTGTTGATCGCCAGCAATTCCTTGTATGGGAATTGCTGTTCCAAATAGCGCGGGGTTGGTCAGGCCGAAATCAGCAGCGCATTCTTTTACTTCGGGAAGCATTGATGCGGGAATATTGAAGAGTTTGAGGAGGTCGTCATCCCAGATTAAATTGTGAATATCAAAGATCATGGTGCGTGATGCATTAGTGACATCTGTTGCATGTTCTTTGCCGCCTGTTAAACGCCAGAGCAGGAACGAATCTACAGTACCAAACGCAAGTTCGCCTCGTTCTGCCTTGGCACGAGCACCTTCAACATTGTCGAGAATCCAGGAAATCTTGGTCGCAGAAAAATAAGGGTCGAGTAAAAGTCCGGTTTTGGCCGTGACCATATTTTCTAAACCGTCACCCTTTAATTTGGCGCAAAGATCAGCGGTTCGACGGTCTTGCCACACAATAGCATTGTAGATGGGATCTCCAGTTGCTCTGTCCCAAACTATGGTGGTTTCACGTTGATTCGTAATTCCAATCGTGGAAACGCTAATGCCTTGATTCTTAGCACCTTTTATGGCGGAGGAGCACACGTTTAGGGTTGAGGACCAGATGGTTTCTGGATCGTGCTCTACCCAACCATCATTTGGAAAAATCTGGGGGAACTCTTCTTGAGATTTTGCAAGGTTTGAGCCTTTGCTGTCAAAGACGATTGCCCGGCTACTTGTCGTGCCTTGATCAATGGAAAGAATATATTTTTTTTCACTCATGCCGGATTCCTTATGTGCTCCCCTTGGATTTTAATCTTTACTTTCGTATGTTCGTTTATGAAAGTAAAGTGAACATGGCTTCCTTTCGGTAAGGAGTTCATGTAAAAGCAAGGCAAAATTGCCGAGAAATCGGCTAAAGGGTGTGTTGAAAGGGAAGTTTACATGAATTTGGATAGTTTAAGTCGTCGTCAGCGGCAAATACTTGAATTAGCAAAAGATCAGGGTTTTGTTTCTATTGAAATTTTGGCGCAAGACTTCTCTGTTACAACACAAACGATACGAAGGGACATCAACGAGCTTTGTGATACCAAGCTCTTAAATCGTTTTCATGGTGGCGCGAGTTTCAGTTCCTCAGTTCTTAATCTTGATTATACGCAACGTCAGGGGATCAATGCCCAAGAAAAAGAAGGTATTGCACAGCTGGTTGCCAAAGAGATCCCTAACAACGCCTCAATATTTATCAACATGGGGACAACCAACGAAAGTGTTGCTCAGGCTTTGATGGGGCACACGGGTTTGAGGGTCATTACAAATAGCCTCAGTGTTGCGCATATTATGAGCCCTAATCCCAGTTTTGAAATCATTGTCGCGGGCGGTGTCGTCCGGAGCCTGGATCGAAGTATTATCGGGGAAGCAACAATCGATTTTTTCCGGCAATTCCGTGCGGATTACGGCGTTATTGCTGTCGGTGGTATCGATGAAGACGGCAGCCTGCTTGATTATGATTATGGTGGTGTGAGGGTTTCGCAAACTATTATTGAAAATGCTCGTCATACTCTTTTGGTTGCAGATAGCAGTAAGTATGGCCGTAATGCCTTGGTTCGTCTCGGTCATCTTTCTCAAATCGATACATTGGTTACAGATAGTATGCCGACAGAACCTCTTTTATCGATCATTCAGTCTTTGGATCTTGAGGTTCTTTGTTAAGGAAAGCGATTCTTTCGATTTCAATAAAACTGAACATTCGAAATTCAATTTAATTTCATTTATATTTTTTACAAAAAACTCTATGTGGGTAACGCCAATGAGATTGCTTGTTTGTGAATAAATTAACTAAAATCAATGTGTTATATGAAATGACGTTTGTTTTTAAAGCAAGAACCCTATTGATTTTCATAAAATCTATGTATCATAACATATTCACTTTAGAAAAATAATGCTTGCGTTTATGTTCGAAAATGAACATTCATTAAAACTAAGAATACTTACTTATTCCCTGAGGAGCAGATTATGGCGGTTCGTGTAGCAATTAATGGTTTTGGCCGGATAGGCCGACTTGTTCTCCGTGCCATCATCGAATCTGGTCGCGATGATATTGAGGTCGTTGCCATTAATGATCTGGCATCTGCTCAGGCGAATGCGCATCTTCTAAAGTATGACTCTGTTCACGGTACCCTTCGTAAAAGCATTATAGCTGAAGATGGGGCGCTGATTATTGAAGGCAAGCGTATTGCTGTTTTGTCGGAACGTAATCCAGCTGACCTGCCTTGGGGTGAACTGAAAGTCGATGTAGCTCTGGAGTGTACGGGACTTTTTACTGCGCGTGAGAAAGCGTCTTTACATTTAGATGCGGGTGCTAAGAAAGTATTGATTTCTGCACCAGGAAATAATTCTGATCTCACCGTTGTTTATGGTGTAAACCATGACAAGATTAAACCTGAGCACCAGGTTGTCTCGAATGCTTCTTGTACAACAAACTGCTTAGCTCCCGTGGCGCACGTGCTTAACCAACTGGTGGGCTTAGAAGAAGGTTTTGTGACAACTGTTCATGCCTATACGGGTGATCAAAACACAGTTGATACGATGCATTCTGATCTGCGTCGGGCCCGGGCTGCTGCGCTTTCAATGATCCCAACTTCAACGGGAGCAGCGCGCGCTGTTGGTTTGGTTTTACCAGAGCTGGCTGGAAAGCTAGATGGTACTTCAGTGCGAGTTCCAACTGCCAACGTTTCTTTAATTGATCTTGTCTTCACTGCCGGACGTGAAACGTCCGTTGAAGAAATAAATAATGCCATGCGTGCCGCTTCTAAAGGTACTCTTAAAGGAGTTTTGGAAGTAAATGATGAGCCGCTGGTTTCCTGTGATTTTAACCACTCACCTGCAAGTTCAACCTTTGATTTGACGCAAACCCAATTGGTTGGGAAACGTCTGGTTCGGGTTTTGAGCTGGTATGACAATGAGTGGGGGTTCTCCAACCGTATGGTTGACACTGCTGTCGCCCTGGGGCTTTAGCCTCTAGGTCTACTTGATCAGGAGAAGGTAGAGGGCCTTCTCCTGATCTCTTTTTTTGCGATTAAAAATTCGAATAATTAGTCGGCACGGATAGGCGTGCCGTTTTTTTGTTTCGCGCATTGAGACAAAACTGTCGTCGTTAAGCCAAGTATTTGTAACAGATAAATGTTATGATATTTAATGTTATGACATTTGATGCAGGTTATCGTTCTGTAATAAAATAAAATGAAAAGGTTTCAGGAATGAAGCGTAAGCGCCTTTGTAAGATTGTTGCGACCCTCGGCCCGGCGAGTTCTGAAAAAGAGACCATTGCGGCTCTTTTTGAAGCTGGCGTTGATACTTTTCGTCTGAATTTCAGTCATGGAACTCATGAAGATCATAAAGTTCGTTATGATCTTATCCGTGAAGTGGAAAAAGAGGTCGGCCGTCCAATTGCAGTGCTTATGGACCTTCAAGGACCAAAATTACGTGTCGGGCGTTTTGTTAACAATTCTGCTGAATTGGTAAATGGCAGCACGTTTTGCTTGGACATGAAAGATGAACTTGGTGACGCGACAAGAGCGACTCTACCGCACAAAGAGATCTTTCAGGCCATTGAGCCTGGCACAGACCTTTTGCTTGATGATGGTCGTATTTGTCTGCGGGTGACGGCTGTTACTGACATCGAAGCGACGACTGAAGTGATTGTCGGTGGTGTTTTGTCGAATAACAAGGGGGTAAATGTCCCTGGCGTTATTCTGCCGCTTTCAGCGCTGACTGAAAAAGATTTACTGGATATGGAGTACGGCCTGGAACTCGGATGTGACTGGTGTGCGCTTTCATTTGTGCAGCGGCCTGAAGACATCATAGAAGCAAAGCGTCTAGTCAAGGGACGCGCCGGTGTTATGGCAAAGCTTGAGAAGCCTTCTGCTATTGAACAGTTAGAAGAAATTGTAGAGTTGACCGATGCCGTTATGGTTGCCCGTGGCGACTTGGGGGTTGAGTTGCCACCTGAAAATGTGCCTGTACTTCAAAAGCGGATCATTCGGGTCTGTCGTGAATATGGTAAGCCAGTTGTTGTTGCTACCCAAATGCTGGAAACCATGGTTTCGGCCCCAACGCCTACAAGAGCAGAAGCTTCTGATGTTGCAACTGCGGTATATGACGGCGCTGATGCTGTGATGCTTTCGGCTGAATCAGCAAGTGGTGCTTACCCACTTGAAGCTGTTGCCATGATGAACCGGATTATTGAAACAATTGAGCAAGATCCGCTCTATCTTAAATTGGTTCATGCAGATGAATTGACCCCTAATCCGACGGAGGCCGACGCGATAAGTGATGCTGCCCGCCATGTTGCAGATCTTATCGGGGCAAAAGCGATTGTAAGTTTTACGACGACAGGCAGTACGGCATTTCGTGCTGCGCGGGGCCGTCCAAATACACCATTGCTAGGTTTGACACCTGACTTGCGTGTCGCCCGTAAGATGGCCCTGATTTGGGGGGTGCACTCTGTAAACACCCGGGATGTCAAAAGTTTTGGTGAAATGGTGGGGAAATCAACCCGTATTGCGCGGCGTGAAGGTTTCTGTGAGAACGGAGATCAAATCGTTATTACGGCAGGTGTTCCTTTTGGGACGCCGGGTTCAACCAATAATTTACGTATTGCTACCGTGGGGCAACATGAAAAACCAGATCCAGTTGCCTAATCTTTCTGAGCTCTATTGATTTATTAAGAGGCAGTCTTCGTGGCTGCCTTTTTTTATAACTTGTTGATGGGGATCTTTAGGTAATGTTCACCATCATCCTCTGCAGGGGGGAGCGCGCCTGCGCGCATGTTGACTTGTATGGAGGGGATTAAGAGAGCGGGCATGGCAAGTTGTTTGTCGCGCTCGGTGCGCATTTTCACAAACTCTTCTCTGGTTATGCCATCATGGGCATGAAGATTTTTTTCTCTTTGTTCTTTTACAGTTGTTTCCCATGCGATTTGTCGGCCGTTAGGGGCGTAGTCATGGCATGTAAAAAGACGAGAATTTTCTGGTAACTCCAAAATTTT
The DNA here is from genome assembly GCA_036960845.1 of Halopseudomonas aestusnigri. Taxonomy (GTDB): domain Bacteria; phylum Pseudomonadota; class Alphaproteobacteria; order Kiloniellales; family Kiloniellaceae; genus Kiloniella. The sequence goes on from JBALWN010000001.1 coordinate 648,268, forward strand.
ATGAATTGAATCATAGAGCTGACCCGCGTCACCTCCAGGAAAATCAGCGCGGGCTGTTCCGAAATCGGGCATGAAAAGCGTATCACCAACAAAAGCCATATCTTCAATAAGGTAAGTCAAACAAGCAGGGGTATGTCCAGGTGTGTGGATTGCCTGGCAAGTAATATTTCCTAGGGAGAATTCTTCGTTGTCTGAAAATAAGTGATCAAATTGCTGGCCATCAGTTTTAAATGACTGCTCTGCGTTATATATAGTTTTAAATGTTCGTTGTATTTCTGGGGTGTAGTCGCCAACCGCAGTTGTCCCGCCAAGTTCTTGTTTCATGTAAGGAGCAGCGCTTAGATGATCTGCATGGACGTGCGTTTCTAGGATCCATTGGCAACTAAGTCCGAGCTCTCGAAAGCGTTGTACGATGGTTTCTGCACTGGAGGTTGAAGTTCGTCCGGAACTGGCATCGAAATCTAAGACCGAATCAATTATGGCGCCTTGTTTTGTTTGGAGATCCCATACCACATAAGAAATTGTGTTACTGGCTGCGTGAAAAAATGCTTCAACTTTAGCCTGCATATTTGCCTCCGGATTATGAGTTTCTGAAAGGTATCATAGCAGTTGACTTTTATATAGCAACATTGATATATCTTAAATTATGAATGTAAGTGAGATGGAAGCTTCGGTAGGCAAGGCAAGTACGCTTCTCAGAGCTTTGGCAAATGAGCGCAGGCTTATGATTTTGTGTCAGCTTGTTGAGGGTGAAAAATCGGTGGGAGCCTTGGTTGAACAGTTGGGAATTGCGCAAGCAATGATTTCTCAGCAGTTATCGCTTCTTAAAAAAGAAGGCCTCGTTGAATCCAGGCGTGAAGGTCAGAGTGTTTTCTATGCAGTGGCGAACCCGTCTGCAGTCAAAATATTACAAGTGCTTTACGATACTTATTGTCCCCAGCAATAAGGTCTATCTTTCATATGTGGGGATAGGAATTAAACAGTGGTAGAGCAATTAAAAGAAATTTCATCAACAGATCTTCTGGAACGCATGAAAAGCGATGATTTGATTGTGGTCGATATCCGAAGCGTTAGAGAACACCAAGACGAGTGCTTAGAAGGTTCGAAAAACATTCCTATCGAAAATTTTGATGATTATAATTTATCTGCACTATGTGAAAATACGGCCGTTTTTTACTGTCGAGGAGGGCATCGGACATCGCAAGCAGCTGAATTGCTAAAAAGACAGCCTTTTAAAGAGATCTTGATCCTTGAAGGAGGTATCATGGCCTGGAAAGCAAAGCAGCTAAAAACAATAAAATCGACCAAAGCTCCAATAGACCTCATGCGGCAAGTTCAAATTATCGCCGGGAGTCTTGTCGTAGTTGGTGTGATTTTGGGATTGTTCGTCAATCCTAACTATATCCTAATATCTGGTTTCGTTGGAGTAGGATTGTTTTTCGCGGGTGTTTCAGGGTTTTGTGGGATGGCGAGAGTGTTGAGTTTTATGCCTTGGAATAAAAGGATAAATTGAAAGTAACTTTGCTGTTGTAAATTAGATAAAAATCCACTGATATTTAACAGTTTTATAACTCTCACACTGTAGTCTTGTGCGATGAATGTGGAGATGCTCAGTTAATTGAGCATCGGTATTTTGTGGTGGTTCAGGTTCCCTTTGTTAATTACTCAAGAAAATAAATTAGCGCGTATCGTCGTCGTAAGTGATGATCAGAGCTTCCTATCTGATTTTGTGACATGTCTACACGATGTTGGTTTCACCAATATCTCAAGCTCAGCGGAATGTGATATCTCAGAAGATTTAAAGCCTGAGTTGCTTTTTTTTGACGCTGGTTCTTTAGACAATAACCTGAAAAACGTTCTGGTTCAGTTGAAGCGCCTATCTCCACAAAATGCTTGTCCTGTAATATGTGTTGAGAAAAGAAATAGTGAGATATTTGGTGAAGAGAGCATTGCTCTTTTTGATGATATCATTTCGTTCCCTCGGGATTTGAATAGACTGAGCCTGTGCTGTTCTTCTTTGTTGAAAATAACTCAGGATCGCCGTGCTTGGTTTCTAGAGCGCGAGCAGCTAGAAAATGAGATCGCAAAGAATACTCAAAAAGCTGATTTAGCTCTGGTGTTATTAAAACAAGCCGAAAGAAAAATTCTAGATCAAAACCCGAACCTTCTTTCGAGAGCCCGTGAAAATAATAATCTTATTGCTGATATGAGCCATGAATTGCGTACCCCCTTAAATGCAATTCTTGGATTTTCTGAAATTATGAAACAAGAACGTTTGGGGGCGCTTGGGCATGAAAAGTATCGAGGATATGTCGGCGATATCCATAACGCCAGTAGGCATCTTTTAGGTATCGTAAATGATGTTCTTGATCTGGCGAAAGCTGATTCGGAAGAAAGTAGCTTAAAAATAATAGAAATATCAGTTCTGGATGCTGTTAATGACACAATGAGGATGATGTCCTTGCTTGCAGACGAATCTGGAATTGAACTCTCTGTCAATATTGCGGATAATTTTCCGAGACTTAAAACGGATGAGCGACGTTTCAAACAAGTCTTAACAAATTTGGTGACGAACGCGATCAAATTCACCCGTCGAGGCGGTAGGGTTAGTGTTGAAGGTCGGTTTGATGTGCAGGATGGCGCTATTTTGATGATTATCCGAGACAACGGTATCGGAATGTCTGCCGAAGAACTGGCCCTTGCTTTAACTCCTTATGCTCAAATCAAAAAAGCGCAAGCGCACACCCATATTCGAGGTACCGGGCTTGGATTGCCTGTTTCTAAAAAGTCTGTCGAAGCTTTGGGGGGAGAGTTATTGATTACAAGTGAGCCAGGGTTGGGCACGGCGATTACATTGAGATTTCCTGCGGATTTAACTGTTGATACTGACTAAATTCTTATTTCTTTAATGAGAAATTTCGTTCAAATTTGGTGCTGATCTTTTACTGTGAATGGTTTTCTCTGTCTCAAGCCGATGTTTTTTTTCTTCTTGATCCGCTTGAACTTGCTCAATAGAGCGCAATGGCCTTGTTAAGTAGGGGCTTGAGGTAACTGAAATTGAAGTTTTCATCAACTTATCCACAGAGTTGTCCACAAGATGTAGTGTTGTATGTAACTATGTATACACAATCCGGAGTGATTCGAAAAGAAATTAAATCTAAGGTAGCAAACATATAGGATGCACTACCATTGGTGAGCATCAATGTTTTATGATCGGTAGAATATTGATTTCAATTAGAACTGGATCTTGACCAAAGGCTAATGAGACCCCAAATTGAAACAGAAGCTGTGATGCTGGTTTTCAGATCACGAATAATCATGTGGCTGCCTTTAAGGAGCCAATGTAAGAAATGAGCCTTGCTCTATCGAGGAGGTATTGGTGTCAAGATTGTCTCTATTTAATAGTCCCCTAATGTTAGGCTTTGAACAGTTCGAACAAGCCGTTGATATGATTACAAAGACGGCTTCTGATGGTTATCCACCCTATAATGTGGAAAAAGTAAGTGAAAACAAAATTCGGATAACATTAGCCGTGGCCGGGTTTTCCCCTGAAGATATGCAGGTTCAAATTGAAAACAATCAACTGGTCATTCGTGGTAAGGCTAAATCAGACGACGACAAAGAGTTTCTTCATCGCGGGATAGCGACCCGGCAATTTCGGCGCGCATTTGTACTTGCGGAGGGAATAGAGGTTCTTAATGCGAATCTGGATAATGGTCTTCTACATGTAGAGCTCGAACAGCCTTTGCAGAATGTTTCAGTTCGTAGTATTGAAATTCAAACCAGTAAGAATGAAGCCAAAGCGACTGTTATTGAAGAAAAATGAAATAAAATTCAAAAAGAAACTATTCTGATTGATGGTTCTTTAAGAATAAGAAATTATGGTAGCTAAGTGGCTGACTGATAAACTTTTAAAATATCGGTGCCAAAGTTGGAAAAGAATTATGATGATCAAGCAAGTTATTTCAGAATTAATGACCGATCAAGATATGACAGCATTGGGTCTGGAAGTTGTAGCCTATGTAAAGCCTGTTGATGTTGAGGGCGATGCTTGCTTTGGTATTTTTGCAGCCGATGGGACCGAAATTACGGTCGTTGGAGATCGCGATGTCGCTTTCGCTGCTGTGCGCCAGCAAGACCTTGAGCCATTAAGTGTACACTAGATAACTTCTAAGGTTTATTCTTTGGTTATGAAGTTTAAAAAGGCCCCCGTTTGGGAGCCTTTTGTTTTTGTATGGAATGGAGTTTAACCTAAGTTGATTTAAGCGGCATGACTCGTCGTTGTCGCACTCAAGAGTGCGTAAATTCCATCACCACTTTCAGTGCCCCTTAGCTTTTCGCAAGTTGAAGCGTTTCGTAAGAAGCGCGATACACGTGCGAGAGCTTTGAGGTGATCTGCCCCAGCCGTTTCAGGTGCTAGTAACAAGCAGATCAAATCAACAGGTTGCTCATCAATGGAATCGAAATCTATAGGACGTTCTAATTTAAAGAAGAACCCATAGAGCCTATCGAGATTAGGAAGCTTACCGTGAGGAATGGCAATACCTTGGCCTATTCCGGTTGTTCCAAGCTTTTCTCGTTCAATCAGAACATCAAAGATATCCCGTTCTTCGGATCCAGTAATTTTTGCAGCCCGTTTTGCAATTTCTTGAAGAAACTGTTTTTTACTGTTAGCGCGCAAATCAGCGGCCACGGCATTTGGGCCGATTAAGTCGGTTAATTCCATTACATAAGTCTTTAGCTGTTAGGTGCTTTGGCTTTTTGAAGGGTCTACCCAGCCAATATTTCCATCAGGACGTCGGTAGATCATATTTAATCCTCCGTGTTTACTGTTGCGAAACATCATTGCGGGAAGATCTTCGAGATCCATGCGCATAACGGCAAGACCTGTTGTTAAAGTCGGAATTTCAGCTGCCATTTCAGCCACAATTAATGGGCTATCTTCAGCATCAACTTCGCTTTGTTCTTCTTTTTCTTGCTCACCAGATAAAATATAATGCTGAGCATGTGTCGCTTCTTTACCACCTTCGGCATGATCATCGCGCAATCTACGCTTGTGGCGTCGCAACCGTTTAGACAGTCGCTCTGCGGCTAGATCAAATGCAGGATATGGTTCGCCTGCTTCACCATTAGCTTCTAATCGTATATTTTTACCAACGTGTGCCACGACCGTAGCACGGTAGAGATATGCATTTTTGGATAAAGTGACGTTTACATCAATTGCATCGCCAAAATACTTATCCAGTGTTGCGGAAAGATTTTCTTTGATATGAGTGCGCAGCGCGTCGCCAACGTCGAGCTGCTTGCCTTTAACGGTAAGCTGCATGTGAATAAATTCTCTGAATTGTTAAGGGGGTTAGTGTAATGGCCATATGTGCCAATCAAGCCCCGCTATCTGGGGCGGCACCATAGTGTCGTCGTCTAAGTGAGTCAAGGACAGTAGGTATAACCATGTTTTCCTCTCGTTAAAGTTAACGACATTCGTAGTATACACAGTCTTTTTAAGAGAGTCGATTTTGTTAAGAGAAAAAATTAAAAAGTAAGCTTCTTTTCTCGACGTCGTTGTACCGACGAAGGGATTCCCAAAGCCTCACGGTATTTTGCGACAGTGCGGCGGGCAATATCGATACCTTCAGCTTTTAGTTTTGTAACAAGTGCGTCGTCTGAAAGAATCTTTTTAGGATCTTCTCCATCTATAAGTTTCTTTATGCGATCTCGAACGGCTTCGGAAGAATGGGTATTGCCATCATCACCTCCTATCGAGGATGTGAAGAAGTATTTCATCTCAAAGGTTCCCCGTGGGGTCACCATGTATTTATTCGAGGTTACTCTGCTAACCGTAGATTCGTGCATTTCAATTACTTCGGCGATATCTTTTAATGTAAGGGGTTTTAAGGCCTGCACCCCTTTTTGAAAAAAACCGTCCTGTTGGCGAACAATCTCAGTTGCAACTTTTAAGACTGTCGTCGCTCGTTGATGTAGAGCCTTGATGAGCCAGTTGGCGGATTGTAATTGTTCGGAGATATAAGATTTGTCTTCCTTGCTTCGAGCTTGATCGGAAATATTGCCGTAATACCTGTTGTTAATGAGTACCTTTGGAAGGGCGTCACTGTTGAGCTCGATGTGCCACCCTCCAGCGCGGTCGGATTTGATGATAACTTCGGGGATTAAAGTTTCAACGTCACTCATGTCAAATGCTGCGGCTGGCCTAGGATTAAGAGCTCTGATTTCTGCGATCATATCGGTGATGTCTTCGTCATCGACACCACAAGCCGAGCGCAGACCTTTTATGTCCCGCTTTGCCAGAAGATCCAAGTTGTCTAAAAGAGCTTGTATGGCAGGATCTAGTCGATTTTTTTCTTTTAATTGAATGGCTAGGCATTCTGCGAGGTCGCGGGCGCAAATGCCAACAGGATCGAAATCCTGAAGAGTTTTGAGGACGGACAAGACCAGATCGATAGGGCAACCAAGCTGTTCTGCGAGTTCTTCTAGATTGGTTTTGATGTAACCAGATTCATCCACTTGGTCGATAAGATGAATACCTATGAGTTTCTCTGTTGGAGAGGTTACCTCCATATTGAGTTGATCACGGAGATGGTCGCGAAGGGTAATTGTATCTTCTAATCGGTTTTCTAGAGAATATGATGCATCATCAAAGCGGGTATTCCCACCAGGTCCCCAGTTGGAAAAAGATGTATTTGTTTCATTCCATTGGTTATCCGGGCCGCTATCGTAGTAATTGTCGAATTCGTTATCTAGTGGTGCTTGGTTACTATCTGGCAAGGTCTCGGCATTTGAAAGTTCAAGAGAATCAGGTTGTGGTGCTTCGCTCTCAGAAGGAGCCGCCGCAGCTGAGTGAGGGTCGTTGGCATCAGTCTCAACTTGAGCTGAGTTCCCTGTACCATCATCCTTATCCAGCAGTGGATTTTGTTCTACTTCTTGTTGAACGTAGTCCGCCAAATCCATGTTCGACAGTTGCAATAGTTTTATCGCCTGCTGTAACTGCGGGGTCATTACGAGGCTTTGACTCTGCCTCAACTCTAATCTTTGCGATATTGCCATAGGTATAACCCTTAGAGGCTAAACCTTTCACCTAAGTAAACACGACGCACATCGTCGTTGTTTACGATTTCGCCAGGAGTGCCTTCCATAAGCACCATTCCGTCGTGAATAATATAGGCGCGATCAACAATATCCAAAGTTTCTCGTACATTGTGATCTGTGATTAGGACGCCAATGCCGCGATCTTTTAGATGCATGACAAGATCGCGAATATCTCCGACAGCAATAGGATCGATTCCCGCAAGAGGTTCATCAAGCAGGATAAAGCTTGGGTCCGAGGCGAGGGCGCGTGCGATCTCAACTCGACGACGTTCTCCACCGGATAGTGCTATTGCAGGAGTGTTGCGTAGATGAGTGATGGAAAACTCAGCAAGCAAGCTATCGAGTTTGGCTTCTCTTTTGCTTCTAACTGGCTCAACAACCTCTAGGACACCACGAATATTCTCTTCGACGGACAGGCCTCGAAAAATAGAAGCTTCTTGGGGAAGGTAGCCAATACCCATACGAGAGCGGCGGTACATAGGGAGATCGGTAATATCTTGGTTGTCTAGTGTGACCCAGCCTGAATCAGGAGAAAGTAAGCCGGTAATGATGTAAAAGCTTGTCGTTTTCCCCGCGCCATTAGGTCCCAGTAGTCCGACGACTTCACCACGTTGCACGCGCATAGAAACAGCTCTAAGTACAGGACGTTTTTTGAAGCTCTTACCGATATTGGTAACCATAAGTCCCTGGTTATCAGAAATAAGAGACGGTACACGTTTCTTATCTTGGTTTGCCGCTGGTTGCTGTTTCTTTGTCATTCAGCTCTGCCGTTATAAATCGATGCTAATGAAACGCTTGAGGGTTACTCGCTTATAAATATTTGAGTAACTTATTTTTTCTTCTTACTGGAGGGAAGTATCAATCCACGAACTGGTTTACCGCTACTGCTTTTCAGCTTGCTTACACCCGTTGCGAGGTTGAACTCGGCTTCATCACCATTCATCTGATTTTCCCCTTGAGTTATTTTGACATTCCCAGTGAGATTAGCCAACTCCTTCTTCACAAAGTAGATGCCATTATCTCCAGTGGCGTATTCTGTCTTCGTTGCTACTCGGACGTCGCCGTGTGCATCAATGCGCTCTAATTCGAGTTTGTTTTCTGCATCGCGTACAAAGTATGCAGTTAGAGTATTGCCGCGAACTCTTTTGTCTTCGCGAATTGCTACGGCGTTTCCGCGGGCAACTGCGAGCTGCTTTTCTTCCCAATATTCAAGGCTATCTCTCGCTGTAATGATATCGGGGCCGCTGACCATGCGAAGATTCTGACCAGTAAGAACCATGACCTGTTTGTCAATATCATAGACACCGTTGTCACCATAAGCGGTTTCACCCGGGGATACGATTCTAACATCGCCGACAGCATCTACACGGTAAATTTCAGTGCCGCCTTCAGCGCCTTCTCGGTAGTGGGCAATGAGTTGGTTGCCAAAAACTTCGAGTTCACCTTGAGCCGCACGGGCATTGCCACTGGCAACGTATTGATTTAGATCCCGACGCCATTCGATGCCTTCGTCGGCATTGATTTCAAGGGGGACATTGCCGTTGCCCAATCCTTCTGTCAGGGCTTGAGCCTGAAGAGTAGCGAGAGCGGGGAGCATAAATATAGTTACTAATAAGAGGGTAGGTACTAAACGGGTCATTCTTTTACAGAACTTTCTTTCGCGGGCCACTTTTTTACAGGTCATTTTTTTAAGGCCTCCTGAGCCCCGGGAAGGATGATCAATTGGCTCTTTCCTGTAAACGTAATGCGTAACCCACGGTCAGTTATGACAAATCCTTCAGAATTGATGGTTCCCGATGGTCCATGGCCTTCGACGGGCATCTGCCCAAAAGCGGAGCCAGACCTTGCATCGAGCATGGCTTCTTCAGTTACAATCTGAAACCCTTGGTCTTGAAATATATTCACATTGCCATTTAAGTTAAGGTACTTTTCATCTCGATCATAGACGCCTGATTGCGCGGAAAGGGCAAGCCATGTTCCGTCTTCCAGAGTGATATCAGCTTTGGGCAAGGTAAGAAAAATTTCACTCTCTCGCTCACTGGACTGTTCAGCCAAGTCCGCGATTATTGTGAAGGGTTGGTCACTGTCATCAAGGCCAAGATATTTTGGGTTTAGGGCGCTGAGGGTATCAGGAATGGTCTCTCCAAGAATTTCTTTAGCGATTATTGTTCCGTCAGAAACGACCTGCTTTTCGAGCTGGGGCCAGACGATGACGAGAAGAATTAAGATAATCGCAAAAAATGGAAGTGTTACCTTGGCGATGCTCACAAAGACGCTGTAGGCATTGCTGCCTGAAAAACTAGGTGGTTTTACAGGCGCTGATATCTCAGACTTTGTCTTGGAGAGGTCCGGTATACTGTCTGTTGATCTTTGTGAAGAGCTCATTCTGTTATGCAATCTCAGGCTATACCAGCGCGCAGGCAGTCATGAATATGTATGATCCCAACTGGCAATCTGTCTTCGGTAACAAAAAGACTGGTAATCGAGCCATCGTTCATCTGGCCAAGGGCTTCTGCTGCCAAGGCATTGGGGCGGGTGGTTTTGGGGGCCGCTGTCATTACTGCTGCAGCCGTCATGGATAATAGATCCGAGTCCATGTGTCGGCGTAAATCACCATCTGTAATAATGCCAGCGAGCTCTCCTTCGGCATTGGTGACACCAATACAGCCAAAAGCGCGATTAGTCATGATTAGTATAGTTTCCGCCATTGATGTTCCCTCAGGACAAAGCGGGAGCTTCTCATCGTGCATGAGGTCGGAAACTTTAAGAAGTTTGTTGCCTAGTGAGCCTCCGGGATGGAACACCTTGAAATCATTAGGTTGGAAGTTCTTTTGTTCCATGAGGGCAATTGCCAAAGCGTCGCCAAGAGCAAGAGACATCGTGGTTGACGTCGTTGGCGCCAATCCGTGAGGGCAGGCTTCGGGCAGCGATGGTAAAATAAGGGCGACATCAGCTGATTGCGCCAGTGTTGAATTCTTCTTGCTTGTCATCGCGATCAAGGGGATCCCATAGCGACGGGTATAGGTAATCAAGTCGTTAAGTTCAGAAGTGTTGCCAGAGTTGGACATGGCAATGACGGCATCATTTTTAGTGATCATGCCAAGATCGCCGTGGCTAGCTTCGCCAGGATGCACGCAATATGCGGGTGTGCCAGTAGATGCCATTGAAGCCGCAATTTTTTTGGCTATATGACCACTTTTCCCCATGCCGGAAATAATAACACGGCCCGTGACGTCTTTTAATAATTTCAGAGCTTCAAGGAAGTTTCCATCAAGCTCTTTACTCAGCATTTGTATGCCTTGGGCTTCCAGATCCAAAACGCGACGCGCTGTTTCCAAGGCGTTAGAAGTCTCTGTTACTGTCTTTGTCATACTTGGCTCGATACTACGAACTTGATTAGCCATTTGTTATACTTGAATCCAAGGCGAAATCTAGGGCTGGCACCAAAGGTGCATGTCTAGTTAATTGGTACACTTAAAACGCTGGTAAGTAAAACCAACGTGACGAAAAGCATATGAAAAATGAATTAAAAAAATGTCCAGATAATGGCTGACCTCTGCCTTTTGTGGTCAGCCATTAGATTTTAGTGTTTAAGAGTGGGCAAAAATATCAGTTTCGTCCCACCCGGCAATGTCGAGTTTGGCGCGCCAAGGTAAGAAATCGAAACAGGATTTAGCCATTTCGGTTCGGCCTTCTCTCTCTAAGCGTTCCTCAAGGATTTCCATCATTTTATGGAGATAAAGAACGTCGGATGCTGCATATTTAAGCTGATCCTCCGAAAGTTCCGGTGATCCCCAATCTGACGATTGCTGTTGCTTGGATATATCGACCTTTAAGAGTTCCTTGCAGAGTTCTTTAAGGCCGTGTCTATCCGTATAAGTTCTAATCAGTTTTGATGCGATTTTAGTGCAGAAAACCGGATTACAGGTTACCCCAAGATAACGCTCTATTGCAGCGAGATCAAAACGGGCGAAGTGAAAAATTTTAGTCACATCTTGATTGGTGAATAGAGCCCGAAGATTTGGAGCGTCAAAGTTGCCTTCTTTGAATTGTACAAGGTGGCAAACCCCATCTCCTGCTGAAAGCTGAATCAGGCAAAGCCGATCGCGAGACAAATTCAACCCCATGGTTTCGGAATCTACTGCAACGGAGCTCCCGAAATCAATATCGTCTGGTATATCTGTCTGGTGGAGATGGATTTTTACGTCGCTCACTTGAGACTCCTGAAATGGGTTGTTCGCGCTAAGAGCATATCAGCAAAGCGTCGATCTATCGTTAATGTGGCTGCATTCTCGCTAGCGGTAAGATTCTGTCAAGTTTCTTGCTTTTGATGGTGTATGATTGTGTGAATATAAATGTGTAATTTGATCCAAATTATATAGAGAGTAAGCAAATGTTTGATCAAGCTAAGGGGTTCTCCAAGGTAGTGACCGTATTTGGAGGGGCGGGTTTTATTGGCCGTTATGTTGTTTCTATGTTGGCGCAAGACGGGTGGCAGGTTCGGGTCCCTGTCAGGGACCCTCAAAAAGCCAAGTTTTTATCCTTTTATGGGGACGTTGGTCAGGTCGTGCCGCTGGCTGTGGATATCAATGATTCGGGATCTATTCTCCGCATGATTGCAGGGAGTGCAGCTGTGGTAAATCTTATTGGCATTCTCTACGAAGGTGGAATGCAACGTTTTGATTATCTGCAAGCAAAGTTACCGGGGTTGATTGCGCAAGCTGCAACAGATTGTGGTGCGACGGTACTGGTCCAGATGTCAGCTATCGGCGCAGATGTGAATTCAGGTTCTGCCTACGTTCGAACAAAAGGAGAGGGTGAGTTAGCTGCGACTAAAGGCTTTTCGGGTGTGGCAATTATTCGCCCTAGTATCGTTTTTGGCGCAGAAGATAATTTCTTTAATCGCTTCGCCAAGATGTCGTCTGTTAGCCCGCTTTTGCCGCTGGTTGGTGGGGGCGAGGTGAAGTTTCAACCTGTGCATGTCCGTGATGTTGCGGAAGTTATTTTCAAAGCTGTTAATTATCCTGATAAATATGGTGGAAATACCTACGAACTCGGTGGGCCAAGAGTGCTGTCTTTCCGAGAGTGCCTGGTGCTTATGTTGGGACATATGCATCAGCGAAGATTCTTGATGCCACTGCCTGAATGGGTCGCGAAAATTCAGGCCTTATTTTTTGAGATGTTGCCACAGCCTCCCCTAACTCGAGATCAACTCAAGATGTTGAGAAAAGATAATGTTGTATCAAAGCAAGCTTTGGATTTCAGTGCGTTTGGAATAAATCCGGTTGATGTCGACGTAATATTGCCGACTTACCTGTCTCGGTTTCGTCCGGGAGGGATGTAGAGTTTTCTTTGAAATAAATAATAGTCCCATTTCGAGACTATTATTTATAAAATATCTTAATATTGAATAATAAATAGCAAATTCTTATGCGTAAATTTGACATATAGGTCAAATATAGTTACCTATATGCATCATTGATTAATACTATGTCTAAGTTTGCTAGATGCCATCGTATGGATAACTCCATAAATCATTGAAAATAATAAAAAATGGCACTCTGGTTCAGGAGAGAGATGATGTCTGACAAAATGCTGCAATTCGTTCGGCAAGAGCGAAAGATGCCAGAAAAACGTACCCCAGAGCAGCGGAATGAAGATTTTCGTGAAATATACGATTCTTTTACTGAAGGGGCAGCGCAAATTCAGGCTAGCCGGTGTTCCCAGTGCGGGGTGCCTTTTTGTCAGATCCATTGTCCCCTTGCTAATAATATCCCAGATTGGTTGATGTTGACGGCAAATGGCCGCTTGGAAGAGGCTTATGAGCTTTCTCAGGCAACCAATAATTTTCCGGAAATCTGTGGAAGAATTTGTCCACAGGATCGTTTGTGTGAAGGTTCTTGCGTAATACAGCAATCAGGCCATGAAACGGTGACTATAGGTGCTGTAGAAAAATATCTTACAGATAATGCCTGGGAAAATGGCTGGGTAAAACCTACGGTTCCAATGCTAGAGCGTGTTCAAACTGTTGCTATTATCGGTGCAGGCCCTGGAGGGTTAGCTGCAGGAGAACAGCTTCGCCGCAGAGGATACCAAGTTCATATATATGATCGTTATGATCGGGCTGGCGGGTTACTCACTTATGGAATCCCTGGCTTCAAGCTCGAGAAGGGTGTTGTTGATCGACGGATCAAATTATTAGAAGAGTCCGGGATCGAATTCCATCTAGGGCAGGATATTGGGGGTACGCTTCCTTTTTCTGAACTGCGTGAAAAGCATGATGCCGTTTTGGTTGCGACAGGTGTCTATCAAGCGCGTGACCTTAGGCTTCCAGGCAGTGAACTAGGCAACATTCTACCCGCGCTATATTACCTTACAGAGGCAAATCGTCGAGATCTCGGCCTTAATTCTGATCATATGAGCGAAGGTCTTGATGCTAAAGGTAAGGATGTCGTTGTGATCGGTGGTGGTGATACGGCAATGGACTGTGTTCGTACAGCTGTCCGCCAAGGTGCAAAGTCGGTTAAGTGCCTTTATCGTCGCGATAAAGAAAATATGCCTGGATCCGAGCGTGAGGTACAAAACGCAGAAGAAGAAGGCGTTGAATTCGTTTGGTTGTCTGCACCAGATGCTTTTGTTGGCAAGGAAAATGTCAGTGAAGTTCTCGTGTCCAAAGTGCACCTCGGGATGCCAGACTCTTCAGGACGGCAAGTGCCGCAAATCGTACCAAATTCTCGTGAAGCCATACCTGCAGATATCGTCATCAAAGCGCTTGGATTTTCTCCGGAAAATTTACCTAAACTCTTTAATGAACAGGGCCTCGAAGTTAGCAGCTATGGCACGTTACGAATTGATAATGCGACGATGATGACAGCCCTGGATGGTGTTTTTGCCGCTGGTGATATTGTCCGCGGCGCTTCTCTTGTCGTCTGGGCTATCAAAGACGCTCGCGATGCCGCTGACCAAATACATTCATATATAGAGCGCAGAAAAACTGCCGTCGCTTAAGGAGAGAACCCATGGAAAAGAAGAACCCGATTAAGAAATGGGAAGAGCAGGCTGCGCATTATCAAAAGCACGGTCTCTATAACCCCGAAGACGAACACTCATCCTGTGGTGTTGGTCTCGTTGCCGCTGTTGATGGCAAGCCTCGGCGTTCGGTTGTTGAGGCTGGCATTGAAGCCCTCAAAGCGGTTTGGCACCGTGGAGCCGTTGATGCCGACGGGAAAACAGGTGATGGCTGTGGTATTCACGTCGAGATTCCAAAAGGGTTTTTCCGCGAGCACATTGAGCATATAGGCCACGCAAAGAAAAAAGAAGATCTTGCAATTGGCATGGTGTTTTTGCCAAGAACGGATTTTGGATCGCAAGAACGTTGTCGAGTTATTGTAGAACGTGAAATCCTCAATTTTGGATACTCGATTTATGGCTGGCGCCAAGTCCCGGTCAACACCTCTATTTGTGGTGAAAAGGCAAGTTTGAACCGCCCTGAAATCGAACAAATTATGATTGCGAACAGCAAGGGGGTTGATGCTGAGCGTTTTGAAACCGATCTCTATATCATTCGGCGTCGGATTGAGGCGGCGACAGAACGTGATTCTATCAAAGACTTCTATATCTGTTCATTGAGTTGTCGCTCGATAATCTACAAGGGAATGGTTCTCGCTGAGAAGTTGGCGGATTTTTATCCTGATCTTAAGGATGAGCGGTTTGTTTCCAGTTTTGCTATTTTCCATCAACGTTTTTCAACCAATACTTTTCCAACCTGGCATTTAGCTCAGCCGTTTAGGGTGATTGCGCACAACGGAGAGATCAATACTCTCCGTGGTAATGTAAATTGGATGAAGTCCCATGAGTGTCGTATTGATCATCCTAAGTTTGGATCCCATGTTGAAGATCTCAAGCCAGTTATTTTACCCGGGAGTTCTGATTCTGCAGCGTTAGATTCTGTGTTTGAACTTATGATCCGGTCTGATCGTAGCCTTCCTATGGCAAAAACTCTTTTGGTGCCTGAATCGTGGAGTAAAAACGATGCGGTGCCACAAGAACACAAAGAACTTTACGCTTATTGCAATGCAGTAATGGAGCCATGGGATGGCCCGGCAGCAGTTTGTGGCTTCTCTGGGCCCTGGGCTTTGGCTGGAACGGATCGTAATGGTCTTCGGCCTGTACGTTATACAATCACAAGCGATGGCTTACTGTTTGCTGGATCAGAAACCGGTATGGTTCATATTGATGTCAGTCGGATCGTTGAAAATGGCCGATTAGGCCCTGGCCAAATGATTGCAGTGAACTTTGAAGAAGGCCGAATTTACAAAGACAAAGAGTTGAAAGATCGTTTAGCAGCTCAGCAGCCTTACGGGGACTGGCTTAAAAACATCTTGGTTATCGATGATCTCGTTAAAAAGCATAAATACAGCCAGCAACCTCTTAATCGTGATGAGTTACGGCGTCGCCAATTAGACTTCGGTCTCACTGTTGAGGATATGGAACTTATTCTCCATCCAATGGTTGAGAACGCCAAAGAGGCCATTGGGTCTATGGGTGATGATACACCGCTGGCTGTGCTTTCGGATAACGTGCGGCCTATGCACCATTTCTTCCGCCAAAACTTTAGTCAGGTAACGAACCCGCCGATCGATAGCTTGCGAGAAAAGCAGGTTATGTCGTTGATTACGCGCTTGGGTAATCTGGGTAATGTTCTTGATGAAGAAGAAGGCCAGGTCACCATCCTGCAATTGGACTCACCAGTTTTGACCAATTCTGAGTTTGTTGCCCTCTCCAAGCATATGGGGCGTTCGGTTGGGGTTGTTGACTGTACATTTGAGGCTAGCGGCAAGCCTGGTGCTCTCCGAAATGCTCTACATCGTGTGCGACGCGAAGCAGAAGAACTCGTACGTGAAGGCTTTGAACATGTAGTCTTAACAGATGAAGCACAAAGTGCGGAACGTGTTTCTATTCCAATGATTTTGGCAACAGGCGCAGTCCATACTCACCTAGTAGAGCACAAACTGAGATCATTCTGTTCGATCAATGTCCGAAGCGCCGAGTGCCTTGATGTACATTATTTTGCAGTCCTCATCGGTGTCGGCGCGACAACAGTAAATGCTTACCTGACTGAAGAGGCCATCGCAGATCGCCACCGCCGTAATTTGTTTGGCGACTTGAGTTTTGACGAATGCATGGAGCGCTTCACTACCGCTGTAGACGATGGTCTGCTTAAAATTATGGGTAAGATGGGGATCTCAGTTATTTCTTCTTATCGTGGTGGATATAACTTTGAAGCCCTGGGACTGTCACGAACTCTGGTTGATGAATTTTTCCCAGGAATGCCAAGCCGGATATCGGGTATTGGTATGAGCGGCCTTGAAGAAAAGGCGCTTGAGCTGCATGAAAAAGCTTGGCAATCAGATTCAACTGCTCTGCCGGTGGGAGGGTTCTACCGATACCGTGCTGGGGGTGAGCAGCATGCCTGGGAAGGGCAGTTGATTCACACCATGCAAACGGCGGTTTCAAAAGGATCTTATTCGCTCTTTAAGAAATATACTCAAGGACTTCATGAACGTCCGCCAATTAGTCTACGTGATTTACTGGACTTTAAGCGCGATCCTGAAGGTGGACTGGATGTTGAAGATACAGAATCGATTACCTCTCTTCGAAAACGGTTCATTACTCCAGCTATGTCACTGGGAGCGTTGAGCCCAGAGGCACACGGGACACTTAACATTGCCATGAACCGTATCGGAGCCAAGTCCGATTCTGGGGAGGGCGGTGAAGTGCCCGAGCGTTACGTGCCTCACCC
Source organism: Halopseudomonas aestusnigri (assembly GCA_036960845.1). Taxonomy (GTDB): domain Bacteria; phylum Pseudomonadota; class Alphaproteobacteria; order Kiloniellales; family Kiloniellaceae; genus Kiloniella. The sequence continues at coordinate 665,174 of JBALWN010000001.1, forward strand.
CAATGGCGACAATGAGAACTCTGCTATTAAGCAGGTGGCTTCTGGTCGCTTTGGAGTGACGGCTGAATATTTGAATAAATGTCGTGAGATTGAGATCAAAGTCGCGCAGGGGGCAAAGCCCGGTGAAGGTGGACAACTTCCTGGGTTTAAGGTGACGAAACTGATCGCACGTCTGCGTCACTCTACTCCAGGTGTGACACTTATTTCTCCACCGCCGCACCATGATATCTATTCCATCGAAGATTTGGCGCAATTGATCTATGACCTTAAGCAGATCAATCCAATAGCAAAAGTTTGTGTGAAGTTGGTTGCGCGTTCTGGTATTGGGACAGTTGCAGCTGGTGTGGCCAAGGCAAAAGCAGATGTCATCCTCATCTCAGGTAACGTTGGAGGAACCGGGGCCTCTCCACTAACATCCTTGAAGTTTGCTGGCGTGCCTTGGGAAATTGGGTTGAGTGAAGTTCAGCAGGTTCTAACTTTGAATGGTCTTCGTAACAACGTAACCCTTAGAACCGATGGTGGACTAAAAACGGGACGGGACATCGTCATTGCGGCGATGCTTGGTGCTGAAGAATACGGTGTTGGTACAGCTTCCTTAGTTGCCATGGGCTGCATTATGGTGCGCCAGTGTCATTCTAATACCTGTCCTGTTGGTGTTTGTACCCAGGATGAAGACCTTCGCGCTCGCTTTGGAGGTACGGCTGAAAAGGTCGTAAATCTGTTTAGCTTTATTGCTGAAGAGGTTCGCGAAATCCTGGCATCGCTTGGTTACAAAACCTTGAATGAAATTATTGGACGTACCGATCTTTTGAAACAGGTCAGTCGTGGTGCACCTCACCTTGATGATCTCGATCTCAACCCACTACTTGCTCTTGCAGATAGTGGGGATGCTAAACGTTATTGCACGATGGAGGGGCGTAACCCTGTTCCTGATACTTTGGATGCTCAGATCATCGAAGATGCAAATCCGTTCTTTGAAGTAGGGGAAAAAATGCAGTTGCAGTACAACGTGCGCAACACGCATCGTGCAGTTGGTACGCGCTTAGCTTCTAAAATTACCCGCCGTTTTGGAATGAAGGAATTGCAGCCCGGCCATATAACAGTGCGCCTGCGGGGGTCCGCGGGGCAGTCTCTTGGGGCCTTTGCTGTTCAGGGAATGAAACTGGAAGTCTTTGGCGATGCGAATGATTACGTTGGCAAAGGGTTGTCTGGTGGGGAAATCGTCGTCAGGCCACTGGCGTCGAGTACACTTTCAACCCAACACAATACGATCATTGGGAACACTGTGCTCTACGGAGCGACAGCTGGAAAACTCTTTGCTGCGGGTCAAGCGGGAGAGCGTTTTGCCGTGCGAAACTCTGGTGCAGAAGTTGTGGTTGAAGGTTGTGGTTCCAATGGCTGTGAGTACATGACGGCTGGTACAGCAGTTATTCTTGGCGATGTCGGAATGAACTTTGCGGCTGGTATGTCAGGTGGCATGGCCTTTATCTATGATCCTAATCGATTGCTACCAAGCCGGATCAATGATGAGAGTGTGATCTACCAACAAATTAAAACCGATCATTGGGAGCAAGTTGTACTGAAGCTGGTAAAAGAGCATCAGGTTGAAACACAATCGGTTTATGCTGAGCGCCTTTTGAATGATTGGCATCAGATCAAGGATGATTTCTGGCAAGTTATTCCCAAAGAGATGCTCGGACTTTTAGAGCACCCTGTAACGAACGAGGTTGAATTGAAAACAGCCTAAGCTCCTTAACCGGAATTAAAAGGGGTTGGTGATTTCCAGCTCCTTTTTTTACTCTGCTCTAGGGAAGGAAGTTTTTTATGCTTTGGATTAGGCGAGTGCTGAGAGCTGGAGGATTAACGACTGTTAGCTTGTTGGATTCGTCACCGCTATTTGAGGTGTAAAAACCAACGTTGCCGTTAAAGCTTAACTCTCCTTCTTTAAAATCTCTTATCTGATTTTCACCTTCCTCTGTCATGCTTGCGAATGTGAGGCGTATAGGTGCGTTACCTTTACTGATCATAAACCAATAAAAAATAAGTGATTTGTCACTGTCACCAGGCAGCCCAAGGTGTTTGATTTCAACAATATCTATTTCATGATTAGAAAGATGAAAAAGAGTTTTAAATTGGGGAGAGATCACAGTGAGTTTCCAGTCGGAGTTTTCTTTTCAGTAGGGTAAGGGCCTTATAGGGGGAAGTGAGTCAGAAATTCCAGTTCGCCTTTTTTAGAAAATTCAACGACGCGAACTTCGTTCAATCTCCGGGCCCAGCCTTTATTGTAAATATAATCGAGTAATGCAGTGCCAAGCGATCCTGCAAGGTGGCTTCGGCGTGCACTCCAGTCCAGGCAGGATTTACAAAGGGGGCGGCGAGAATTTTTTAAAATATCAACTTCAATGCCGAGAGCTGATATGAACTCTTGCCCTGTGGCTGTGAGAGTAACCTCATCATTATTCTCATGAAGGTAACCTCTTGCAATCAGGCTATCGTACATTTGTACGCCAAATTCACCCGCAAGGTGGTTATAACAAACCCGGGCTTTTCTAAGTTCTGGTGCTTTAGGGCCGGTTCTTGTTCGGATGTGGCCTTTTTTTGCTGCAAGTCCCATCATGGTTTCAATTAGGGATGCGACGTCTTCGTCAGCAAGGTTGAAATAGCGATGACGCCCTTGCTTGCGTTGGCGAATTAACCCTCCAGCTTCCATTTTTTTGAGATGGGCGCTGGTTGTTTGAACTGTAATATTGGCTATTTCTGCAAGCTCACTTGGCGTAAGTGCCTTACCGCTGATCAGGGCAGACAACATATTTGAGCGCGCAGGATCGCCGATGAGAGAGCCCAATAGGGCTATATCTGGTCCTTCTTTCATCATTAGATGCTAGACGAAGTATTGGTGTCGTGCAAATAAATTTGAGAAGAGGCGATTAACGTTAATATCACCTTTATGCGGTCACTATTATAGGGCAAACCTGATCCTCCTTATAAAACAAAATGTTCTGGTAATTTATTTCGTGATCTGTGTTCTTTTTTATATCCGTATTTTCCGAGGTTTTCTCGCTCGATCAGCAAGGTTATAGTCGCGGTAATGAGAAAACTTCATCATCTTCCTCTCGATTCTGGTTGCCGAAAAATTCGCATGTTATTGCGGGAAAAAAAGCTGGAATGCGAGCTCTACGCTGAAAAAGTCTGGGAACGCCGGGACGAGTTTTTAAAGCTCAATCCTGCGGGAGAGGTGCCCGTACTTGTGGAGACTGATGGCACCAGCATTACTGGCGGAGCGCAGGTAATTTCCGAATATCTGGAAGAGGCCTATCCGGAGAATACTCTGTTAGGAGAAGATCCGTTATCCCGGGCTGAAGTGCGCCGAATCGTTGCTTGGTTTGATGATAAATTTAGACGTGAAGTAACCACAAATCTTGTGGAAGAAAAAATGCTCAAGCGATTTCTTGGGTTGGGCGAGCCCAATTCTCAGGCCATTCGTGCGGGGCATGCGAATATCCATTACCATCTGGATTACATTGCCTGGTTAACGGATCGCCGAACATGGCTTGCCGGGGATGATTTTTCCCTCGCCGATATCACGGCAGCGTCGCATATCTCATCTCTTGATTATATGGGGGATGTTCCTTGGAAAGATCACGTTGGTGCCAAAGACTGGTATGCACGGGTAAAATCACGTCCGTGTATGCGTGGGGTTCTTACCGATATGATTCCGGGTGTGCCACCACCCAAGCATTATGCTGATCTTGATTTTTAAAAGATATATTTGAGTAAGACTACTCTACTTTTACGTCTAACTTTTCGAGATTGCGTTGGGCAGCATCTGCAGCTGGTGTGCCTAGTGCAATATTAACGATTCGTAGCCAATCTTTCCGGGCTCCAGTATCGTCACCTTTTAAACGTTTGAGAATCCCCCGTTCGAGCAGTGCTTCGAGGTTATCAGGGTTCATCTTTAGCGCGAGATCGATGTCAGCTTTTGCTCCGATATCATCACCAAGATACCGTTTGGCGGTTGCCCTCAATGTGATGATGTCATCACGCTCGTTGTCCAGGCTGTGAGCCACTTCCAAATCGATCAGGGCTTCATCAAAGCGTCCGAGCTCTGCGAGAATTTCTGCTCTATCGATGTAATAATCTGTGCCATCAGGATAGAGGGTTATGGCAGTACTTTGTACGGCGAAGGCGCGCTCCAAATCCCCATGATCATACCAGGCGCGTCCGGCTTGATGAAGGAGTTGAGAGCGCAGTTCTGTATTGTCTGTCTTCATAGCATCGGCGAGTTTCTCAAGCCGGGTTGCTGCGGCATCATAGATTTTCAGCGCGTAAAGCGCTTGAGTAGCACAATGTTCCGCTGGGAAACCACCGCCCTGAGAAGCCCAGGAAAGAGCAGATTCAAAAGCGGCATCCGGCCGCCGTTCTACCAGTTTAATGCAGGCAATATATTGTTCTTCGTGATTGATAGGCTTCTTTTTTCCAGCGGCCTCAACGTTATGAGAAATACTGACCGCGGTTAGAAGTGAAAGTAGGGTTGCAGATAAAATTTGTTTCTTAATCATAGGGGCATTTGGACCATAAATAGTGTTCTTGGCAAGCTTTGCTTTTTTGTTGTGCTGCTGAGCCTATATAAGGAATTAGGCAATTTCGAGATCGAGGGACATATGTCACAAAATTCTAATCATCTTTTCTGTTTTGGTCTGGGTTACTCAGCCCTGGTCTTTGCGCGCAGGTTAAAAGCTTTGGGTTGGACGATTTCAGGTACAGTGCGACCTGATACAGAAAAAGATCATGGAAAGATGGAAGCTCTTCAAGCTGAAGGCTTCATGATCTACCCTTTCGATAGAGGTTCACCAATTGCTAATCCAAACCAGGCTCTGAGAAGAGTTACGCATATTGTGACTTCTGTCCCGCCGGGAAAGGAAGGGGACGCGGTGTTGGACCATCATGCTGCTGATATTGCTGCGTGTGATAACCTGAAGTGGTTGGCCTACCTTTCAACCACGGGGGTTTATGGAAATCGTGATGGTGGGTTGGCTCGTGAAAATGACGAGCTTAACCCCTCGAGTGCGAGAAGCGAGCAACGAGTTCTCGCCGAGCAAAGGTGGCTGGATCTCTTTGTATATTCACAGGTGCCTGTACATATTTTTCGATTGGCAGGAATATACGGTCCCGGCCGCAGCCCTTTGGATTCACTCCGGTCAGGGCGAGTAAAGCAACGTATTCAAAAGCCCGGCCATATTTTTAGCCGCATTCATGTAGAGGATATTGCGAATGTCCTCATGGCTTCCTTAGAAAAGCCAAACCCCGGCCAGGTTTATAATGTTTGTGATAATGTTCCCGAGGAGCCTTGGAAGGTTACGACCTTTGCAAGTAAGCTATTGGGTATTGATCCCCCACCTCTGGTTTCGTTTGAAGAAGCTGACATGAGCCCGATGGCTCGAACCTTTTGGCTTGATAATAAAAGAGTTGATAACCGGCGCATAATAAAGGAATTGGGTGTTACACTGAGTTACCCGGATTATGAGACAGGTTTGATAAGCCTCTTGTAAGGAATGGGTAATCTAGGTTGTTTTTGAAACTTCTGGATTACCGAAATAAATGATCTATCCCAATTGCTCTTCTAAACTACGGGTGCGATCCGTTTCAACGTCACCTGTGTGAGCAGTTGCGACGGGTTCGACCAACATTATCCAACACTCTTCTTTCGCAACAGGATTATGCATAACGCCTTTGGGGACGACATGCATATCTCCTTCGTTAAGCGCAATGGTCTTGTCTTCGTACTGCATCTGTAAGTTACCCTTGATGATATAGAATAACTCATCTTCATTGTCGTGTTTATGCCAAACAAATTCATTTTGAATTTTGGCAACTTTCACATATTGATCGTTTACTCTGGCCAGGATCTTAGGGGACCATTGTTCGCTTACCTGGTCGAGGGCTTCTGGTAGGTTAATAACGTTACGATCAGACATTTTTTGTTCCATCAAGAATTAATGTGAGGCTGAATTAAAGTAACCACTTGAAGAGGCCAAAGGCGATCATGCCTACGACAATAGTCGTCAGTAGATCCTTGCGGATCAACCCAACGACCACAGCAACGCAGGCCGCGAGCAAGGACGCGTTTTGCAAGTGGAGTTCGATGCCGTTTCCGTTCGGAATAAGAACGGCAGGGATGATTATAGCAGTGAGAACGGCCGGGGGAACAAAGTTGAGACCAGATTTAGCCCAATTGGGGAAGGAAAAGTGCCCGGCAGAAGCGAGTACTATATAGCGAATGCCAAAGGTCACAACAGCCATGCCTGCGATCATTAAAGCCTCAGTCATGTTATTTTCTCCGACTCATAAGGTGGTAGGACAGGCCAACCGCTACTGCAGAAAGGGCCGAGACCATAAGGCCAAGTTTGTGTGGCATATCTGCGGTTCCAAGAGACATCGCGCCGGCTACTAACACACAAGCCATCATCGGTCTGGTATTTAGATAAGGCAGGACCATTCCGATGAAAGTTGCGGACATGGCAAAGTCTAAGCCCCAGCTACTCATCTCGGGGACAAGTTCTCCAAGGGTAATTCCGATAATTGTACAGAGAATCCAGTTGCCATACATGGTGCCAAATGACCCCAAGTAGAACCATTGCACAGATCTTAAACGCCATGCGTCGTCTGATCTTCGAATTTTGTCGGCAATGGTGGCAAAGGCCTCGTCTGTCAGGCCAAAGGCAATAATTGCACGCCAGGGCCCAGAGAGATGTTTTACATCATCGACAATTGCCGCTGAGTACAAAAGGTGGCGAAGATTTACAATAAATGTTGTCGCAATGATGATTAGGGGGCCAGTGCCCGCTGCAAGCAACCCAAGAGCAATGAACTGGGAGGAACCTGCAAAAACAAATATCGACATTGCAATTGCGCCGATGGGAGAGAGACCGCTTTGCTCTGCAAGGGTTCCGAATATAATGCCAAAGGGAATAGCACCAACCACCATAGGCAAAGTTGCACGTGATCCCGCGAGTATCTCTTGTAATATTTCACTGCCCGATATGTTTTGATTTTGGTCTATCATAGAGCAGTTATCTGGGGCTTGAGCTTCACTCATCATTTTTACTCATAACGTTACAATCATGTAGATATCGGAGCGCCGATATACTGATTTGCCATTGGGGTGAGGAATTTCACAAAACCCAAGTTTGCGATAAAGTTTTTGGGCGTTGACCAGCTTTCGATTACTCTCGAGATAGACTTGTTTTGCGCCAAGCCTTCTCGCTTCGTTTAGCGCGGCAACAACCATTCTCCGCCCAATACCTCGGGACTGTGCGGCAGGGGTTACGCCTGTCTTTGAAATTTCAAAGAGATCGTCGTTTTCTCGTGCCAGAGCACAAGCACCGACGGGTTGGCCGCCACACAATGCGAAAAATATTGTCCCACCACGAGAGAGATAATACCCGCCGGGGTTATCAAGCGATTCCCTGTCGCGCTCTTCTTGGAGGTTCAGGAAATAGTGATCCAGCCATTCCTTACTGAGATCCTTAAAAATGTTGGCGTATTTAGGGTCCCAGCCAATGATCTGAATATCGCCAGACAGGTAAGGGTCGGCAAGGTTGTTGAGTACTCTGGTGCTTAAGGGGGCTTTCGCATTTTCTTCTTCAATGGTGATCAGTTGTTCGAGAAAGTTGCCGCCTTTCGGGGTTTCTAACATGTCATCCAAAGACCTCCGGATCTCATCCCAGATCGGTATGAGCTTTGGTAGGGTGTGTTTTGACTGAGCAGATAAGGTTAACAATTGAGTGCGCTCATCTTTTGGGGATGGCTGCTTTTCGAGCCAACCTTCATCAATCATTTTACGCGACATTTTGCTTATAGCCGGGTGGCTCACGCCAAGAGCCGTAGCACAGTCGGTTATCGAAACCGCCCCTTCTTTGTGGAGAAGATAAAATAAGGGGAAGTAACCTGCTTGCAGCGTTATTCCTGTCTTCTCGTATATGACATTGACCTCAGCAAAAAGGGTGTCGCTCAATCGTTTAAGCCGACTGCCAAGCGTGAGACTGCCAATAGATGTTAAAAAATTCATTTTCAGATAACTCATTACGTAACTGGTTACGTAATGAGTTATCAAAATTTTCCATATAAAAAAAGCACAAATTACAGCGAGAGTGAAATCCGTTGCTTTAAAAGCTTTGTTTATTGGAGCGTAATACTGTTCTTAGCAGCTGACTTCTTTGATAGTTTTACAAAGGCGTTCTAGATCCTTGGGGCCAGAAAGCCGATGGTCTCCATCTTTCACCAGAATGAGCTCAACATCCTCTGTACGTAACGACTCCAAAATTTTTGTTGCGACTTGCCAAGGCACATCGGCGTCTTTAACGCCTTGGATGAGCCGAACGGGACAGTCTATCGGTTGTTTCTTGCCAAGTAAGAGGTGTTGGCGACCTTCTTCGATCAAATTCAAAGTAATCGCGTAGGGCTCATCGCCATATTCACTCGGTTCATAATAGACACCATCGTTCAATAGAGTGTCTTTGATCTCAGGAGTGAATGTATCCCACATCAAATCCTGGGTGAAATCTGGGGCCGCGGCGATGCCGACAAGGGCTTTTGTCCGATCTGGACGCTTTAGTGCGGCATTTAGCATGATCCATCCGCCCATAGAGGAGCCGACTAAAATCTGCGGGCCCACGGTTAGTTGATCAATTATGGCGAGAGCATCTTCAGTCCAACGACCAATTGTCCCATCGGTAAACTTGCCAGATGACTGGCCATGCCCCATATAATCAAAACGAACAAAACATTGATTATTTTTAATTGCGAACTCTTCCAAAGCTGTAGCTTTTGAACCGGTCATGTCGGACATATAACCGCCAAGAAAGACGATGCCAGGTAAATCCTTATCGCCTTCTGTCTTTATATAGGCTATATGCTCCCCATCGGGGCGTTCGATAAATGCTGGAAGTTGAGCAGATTGCTCTGTACCACTATTGGACGCTGTATCGCTATTGGGCATAAAACTATAGGACTCCTGAAGTAACCAACATATGACTGATAGTACTTACCTTAACACCACGTTCTCTGATGTCGCTACCCCTGTCCTGCCCTCTCTTGTAAAAGCAGATGGCACGCCGATAACTGTGCTCCAAGTTGTTCCCGCTATGGATTCTGGCGGTGTAGAGCGCGGGACACTGGATATGGCAAAAGCGATTATCGAAGCAGGTGGCAAAGCTATCGTCGCCTCTAAAGGCGGGCAATTAGTCGCCAGGCTTAAAATAGCAGGTGCTGAACACGTCGAACTTCCCGTTCATTCTAAAAACCCTTGGACCATGTGGCGCAATACCGGTCGATTGACTCGGTTGATCAAAGAACGGGGTGTTGATGTGGTGCATGCCAGATCACGGGCGCCAGCGCGCCCGGCTCATCGTGCTGCACGCAAAACGGGTGTCCCTTTTGTTACGACAGTGCATGCGCCCTACAATATCCACAACGGTCTTAAACGATATTACAATTCGATTATGACCAAGGGCGATATTGTTATTTCCATCTCTGAGTTTGTTTCGGACTATATTCGAACAAATTATCAAGTCGATGAGAGTAAAATTAGGGTAGTCCATCGTGGTATGGATACGGATAGTTTTAGCCCACATGCTGTGAGTGCTGTGAGAGTTATCCAGCTCTCTACCAACTGGCGGTTACCAGATGGTGTGCCGTTGATCATGTTGCCTGGACGTCTTACCCGCTGGAAAGGCCAGGCCGTATTATTGGAAGCTCTCACCCATCTTAGGGATTTGGATCTCTGTTGTGCTCTGGTCGGATCAGATCAAGGGCGTACAGCATATCGTGATGAACTAGAAAAGATGATCGTGGATAAGGATCTGGTTGGCCGGGCCTTTATTATGGACGATTGCAACGATATGCCATCGGCTTATATGCTTTCCGATGTTGTGGTGTCAGCTTCAACCGACCCTGAAGGATTTGGGCGCGTTGTCAGCGAAGGGCAGGCCATGGGCCGTCCGGTAGTTGCCAGTGATCATGGCGGGGCAAAAGAACAACTGGTTCCAAACGAAACGGGCTTTCTATTCGAAAATGGTGATGCCGAAAGTTGTGCTCGTGCAATCCGTCGTGCCTTGGGATTGAACGCCCGCGAGAGAGAAATTCTCTCCCTCAAAGGCCAAGAACGCGTACAACAATTCTTTACCAAAAAGCTAATGTGCACGAAGACTGTTGGGATATATCACGAGTTAGTAAATACCCGTAAATCATAAAATAACACCCTATTGCGGCCGTATCCTATAACGGTCATTTAGTCGATGCCGTGCTAGCCGTGGCAATAGGGTGCTTTTACCTCTTTTGAAAATAAATTGTAAAAAATAGACTAACGAAAGTTAGTAATCGCATTTTGATAAGCAAAAATTGCGGGGTTTCCTCCGGTGTGAATGAAGAGGACTTTTGAGCCAAGGGGGATCTTTTTGGTTCGAACGTGGTCAAATAATCCGGCCATAGTTCTGCCGCTGTATACCGGATCTAGAATGAGTGCTTCTTGACGGGCAGACTTATCCATTGCTTCTTGCACCGCTTTGTTCATCTTGCCGTAACCAGGCGCCAGAACGACATCAGAAATCTCGATGTCGTCTTCTTTGATGAGGCCTGAGCGGTCAATCATTCTTTCGATCTCTTTTGCGCGTTGTTTAATTCTTGCGATCTGGTTTTTTCGATCCCGTCTGACGCAAATTCCGAGGATGGGAATATTCCAACCAATTGCTCTGGCGCCAACAAGAAATCCAGCGTGTGTTAATCCACTTCCTGAGGGAATGACAATAAAATCAGGCTCGGTCCCTGATTGTTTTACCTGTGCCCAGGTTTCAGCTGCTGCCCTTACATACCCTAATCCTCCAAGTGGCGGAGAGTTTAGGCCAAGATGGATAACGTAGGGACGCCGGCCATTTTCTCTAAGTACATCGGCGCGATCGTCAAGCGCCTTGTCGGCGCCAGCCTCATCCTCTCCTTCTGGGAAATAAGATATCTCTGCACCAAGAAGGTTGTTTAAAAAGATATTTCCGGAGGTGCGATATAGAGGGTCATCGCTGGGAACACGTTCTTCGAGTTGCACATGGGCTTGCCAGCCAAGCTTGCAAGCCGCTGCTGCTGTCAATCGAACAAAATTAGACTGCAACGCCCCGGTAATCAGAACGGTGTCTGCATTTTGTTCAACAGCGGGGCCGAGGTAATACTCGAGCTGTCTGACCTTGTTACCGCCAAAAACCAGACCATTACAGTCATCTCTTTTTGCCCACAGCTCGATTCCTAATTCTTTACTCAACTGGGGCATGTGGTCAATTGGGGTCGGGCCGTGTCCAAGAGGAACCCTTCTGTGAGCTTTTAATTCGGGAATAAGATCTTCTGGGCAGGAAGTATTTAAAGATGACATTAGATAAGTCCTTTAAGGGTACTTTTGAGGATAAGAGAAAACGCCGTTAGGAAAAGTAAAAGAAGTAAACATTTTTGCATTTGATTTTCTGTGAAGTATTTTTTTGCGACGCCACCTGCAACTCCTCCAATTAACAAAGCTGGGAAGAGTTGGCCTAATAGATGGACATCAGAAACGAGATTTTTGTTAAGAGCGGTGTGGAAAAGGAAGGCGGTACCATAAGCAAAAATATAAAGAATACGCATGGTCGCGCGGACTTCTTGAGCTGCATAACCTTGCTGGAGAAGTGTCCACATTGCCACAGGCCCTGGAATTGCCAAGCATCCGCTCATAAAACCTGCCACTCCTCCTCCTGCAAAGGTGGTGCGTTGAGAGGGTTTTATTTGTCGAGCACTGGTTGACGATCTGAGTTTGAGCAAAAGGTAAGCTACAAAAAGAATGACTGCAGCCATCATTAGCTGGAGGATTTCTTTGTCTAAGAGTTGAATAGCCAACCATCCAAGTGGAATTCCAATGAAAACGCCAAATGTAAGAAGCTTTAGAATGCTCCATAATATTTCTTCTCTTTCCTGAAAGGCCAGAGGAATGGAAAGCAGGATATTGAGGCAAATAGAAATAAGTATTGCTGAGTTGGGAGGGAGATAAAGTAATAGGGCGGGACCAGAAAAAAGACCCAGCCCTATACCTGTCGAAATTTGAATAGCTGTTCCAATTGATATTGCAAAATACAAGATTAAAAGGATTTCAATTGTGAATGCTTCTGGCTGCATATCTATGTGTATCGCCTCTATATGAAACCGCGTGTGAAAATGGCCTAATCGTAATTTTAGTTAATTTAATTCATAAGAAAAATTGAGATATATTTTGTTTGAAGTAAAGTAACCTAATGTATTTATTGGGAGGTTTCGGTGACTGTACGCATTACGCATAAGCAACTTGAAGCGTTTCATACTGTTGTCGATTTGGGGTCTGTTAAAGCGGCTGGAGAGTTTTTGTGTGTGACCCAACCTGCAATCAGCCACTTGTTACGGACACTTGAAGAAGGCGTTGGGTTTAAATTATTTGAGAAAGTTGGCCGATCTTTGGAACTGACGGTAAATGGCCGTCGTTTTTTTGAGGAGGCCAGATTGTCGATTAAGGCAGTCTCAGATATTCAGCAAAAGGCTGAGGCTATCCGGCAAGGGAAGCTCGGACATATCCGTATAGCGGCGCTTCCAGCATATGCGGATGGAATAGTCAGTTCAGTCGTTGGGTCATTTCTGGTTCAACACAAAGGGGTTTTCGTCGAAATAGAATCATTTGGAATGACCCAGGTGATCGAGCTAGTGGCTTCAGGCCAGTTTGATCTCGGGATTGTGGCCTTGCCTGTGAATAATCCTTCTCTTCGGGTTCATCCTTGGAAAAAAGCTTCTGTCATTTGCACTGTACCAAACAGTCATAAGTTTGCTTCGTTAGACAAAATCTCGTTGGACATGCTCAATGGGCAGGATTTTGTCTCGATTGGCTCTGGAAGTCCTTTTCGTTATCAGACGATGGAACTCTTCAGGAGGTTGGCGGTTGAGCCAAATTTTGTTGCTGAAGTCCGGACCCAGAGGATCGCGCTGCGACTTGTCGAGCAAGGAGTTGGTTTGGCCTTGATGGATCAAGATATTGCGGGAGAAAATATTAATCCTGACGTTAAAATAATCCCAATTGAGCCAAAAATGTACTGGGAATTTTGTTTTGTAACAGCACGCTATCGTAAAAGTTCGCCGATACTTCTTGAACTCCTGGATTATTTTCGAGCGATTGAAAGCTAAAGAGGCACTCTGGGCACAAATTTCAGGTAACTTCGAGCCATTAACTTAGAATAGACGGAATTAATGCAAAAGATTGGCTGAATCCTTGGCGGTACGCTTGACAGGGCAAGGAATCCTTTTACATTGCTGAAGCTCTACATGATTTAAAATTTCCTCGTAAATAGAACTGAAACTGAGAACGATTTCCAATGGTCACAATTACATTGCCTGACGAAAGTCAGCGCAACTATGATGGTCCTGTAACAGGACATGAGGTAGCAGAATCTATTGGCCCGCGTTTGGCCAAAGATGCATTAGCTGTGGTGGTAAACGGTGAGTTGAGAGACACGACCTATACCATAACCACGGATGCGACCTTAGAAATCGTGACCCGGAAACACTCTGCAGCCCTCGATTTGTTACGCCATGATTGCGCGCATGTGATGGCTGAAGCGGTTCAAGAGCTCTATCCGGAAACTCAAGTTACCTTTGGCCCGTCTACAGACGTTGGTTTTTATTATGATTTTGCCCGTGAAGAACCTTTTTCTTCTACCGATCTTGAGAAGATCGAAGGCAAGATGCATGAAATCATTGCTCGTGATGAGCCTTTTGTCTGTGAAATCTGGGATCGTGAAAAAGCCAAGGAGCTTTTTGCCGAAAAGGGCGAAAAGTATAAAGCTGAACACGTTGACAATATCCCTGGCGATGAAGATCTGACAATTTACCGCCAAGGTGACTGGCTTGATTTATGTCGCGGACCTCATGCGCCTTCAACAGGTCGCATTGGTAAGGGCTTCAAGTTGATGAAGGTCTCTGGGGCCTATTGGCGTGGAGACAAAGATAACGATCAACTTCAGCGTATTTACGGCACCTGTTGGTCCGATGAAAAGCAGCTAAAAAAATATCTTCTGATGCTTGAAGAAGCTGAGAAACGCGATCACCGTCGTCTTGGTAAAGAACTTGGTCTGTTTCACCTTCAAGAAGAAGCTGCGGGATCTGTTTTCTGGCATCCTAAAGGTTGGGCTCTTTATCGTTCACTCGAAGATTATATGCGTAAACGCTTAGAGCAAAACGGATACCAAGAGGTTAAGACGCCTCAGTTGATTGATCGTTCTCTCTGGGAAGCATCCGGGCACTGGGAAAAATTCCGCGAAGGCATGTTCATCGCGTCTTCCGAAGATGATAGAACTCTTGCAGTGAAGCCTATGAACTGTCCTGGGCATGTTCAGATTTTTAAGCAAGGTCGGACAAGTTATCGTGATCTTCCATTGCGGATGGCTGAATTTGGTGCTTGCCATCGGAATGAACCATCTGGTGCTCTGCATGGTTTGATGCGCGTCCGTGCTTTTACACAAGATGATGCCCACATTTTCTGTACCGAAGATCAGATCAATAGTGAAACGGTTATCTTCTGTGATCTTCTGAAAACTGTGTATAAAGATCTCGGCTTTGAAGATGTCGTTGTAAAGTTCTCTGATCGTCCAGAAAAACGTGCTGGTACTGATGAAGCTTGGGATAAATCTGAGGCTGCTTTGAAAGAAGCTGTCGAAGAAGCAGGCCTTGAATATTCTCTAAACCCTGGTGAAGGAGCGTTTTACGGCCCTAAACTTGAGTTTGTTCTCAAAGATGCAATTGGCCGGGACTGGCAGTGTGGTACATTGCAGGTCGATGTCATCCTTCCGGAGCGTTTAGATGCATCTTATATTGGCGAAGATGATAAACGTCATCGCCCTGTCATGTTGCACCGTGCGATTTTAGGATCGTTCGAACGCTTTCTTGCGATTTTGATTGAGCAACACGCGGGTAAGTTCCCGTTTTGGATGTCTCCTCAGCAGGTTGTTGTGGCATCAATTACGACGGATGCAAATGAGTATGCTGAAGAAGTCCGCGATAAGCTGAAAGCTGCGGGACTCCGAGTGCAAGCTGATTTGCGTAATGAGAAAATTAACTATAAGATCCGCGAGCATAGCCTTAGTAAAACACCGGTTATTGCTGTGGTTGGTCGCCGCGAGGCAGAGGAAGGGAAAGTTGCTCTGCGTCGTTTAGGTGGTAAGAATCAGGAAATTATGTCTTTAGAAGAGGCACTTAGTGCTTTAACCGAAGAGGCGAAATCGCCTGTAGATAAGTAAGAGATAAAAATTATTTTTCGGGTTGCCGACTGGTACGAGTTATTGGCATTATGCGGCACACGAAAGTGGTAGGCGTAAACGCAAAATAAACGGTTGGTATTTTAGGGTAACAGCCTATTGCGGACAAAGAATTGTCTGCAATTTTGGGATAACAGGAATAACGGGAGCACGACGATAGCACGCGCACCAATGACGACACCCCCGCGCATCGACGGTCCGCGGGTGAACGAACGAATTACAGTCAACTCTGTACGTCTAGTCGACGCAGACGGTGAACAGGTTGGCGTTGTGCCAACACGGGATGCTCAAAAACGTGCATTCGACGCTGGACTAGACCTTGTTGAGGTTTCTCCGAATGCGGATCCGCCAGTCTGCAAGATTATGGATTATGGCCGTTTTCGTTTTGAAACGCAGAAAAAGAAAAATGAAGCTCGCAAGAAACAAAAAATTGTTGAGCTCAAAGAACTCAAAGTTCGCCCGAATATTGACACTCATGATTATGATGTGAAGATGCGGGCAGCAGAGAAGTTCATTTCTGCTGGTGACAAGGTGAAAGTGACTATGCGCTTTCGCGGACGTGAGATTACTCACCAAGAAGTTGGTTTGGAAGTCCTTAGACGGATTGAGACCGATCTGATTGAGATAGCAAAGACTGAGCTGCATCCCAAAATGGAAGGTCGCCAGATGATTATGATCTTGGCACCTAAGTAAAGCCTTACGAGATTTCAAAAAGCCGCTCTTATTTAGAGCGGCTTTTTTTGTGTCTAAATTTTATTGGTCTGCCCTATGGGAGGTATAGGTATGGAAAGAGCTTCAGTAATTGTTATCGGTGGTGGAGTTTTGGGTACTTCTGTCGCTTATCACTTGGCAAGTATGGGCCAGAAAGACGTCCTTTTATTGGAACGTAAAAACCTTGCAACGGCTTCATCTTCCCAAGCTGCAGGTTTGATGTTTCAAATCTCCTCAAAACCTGCTGTTGATCAACTCAGCCGTCGAACCTTTGAATTGCTTTCTGAGTTAGAGGGAATAAACGACGAGGCATTGGATTTTAGATCCCCTGGCACACTTCGAATTGCCGAGAACACGGATGAGAAAAAAAATCTTAGTGCTCTTTATCAAAGGGCTAGAAATGAAGGTGTATCGGCAGAACAGGTAGATGAGAAATGGCGCTCGGAGCGGTTACCTTGGCTGAAAACCAGCCCAGATACTTTAGCGGTTCATTTTGCTGGTGAGGGGTATATTGACCCCTATCGTCTCACTAATGCTTATGCCAAGGCAGCTCGGCATTATGGAGCAAAAGTTAAAACAGGGATATCCGTTCTATCCATAGAAATGAGTAATGGTGCTATTTCTGGCGTGGAGACTGATGCTGGGTACATATCATGTGATTCTGTCGTAGTTGCTGGTGGGTCGTGGTCTAATCAGCTAACAGTCCCCCTAGGTGTTTCCTTGCCAATGATACCAACGCGGAGCCATTTTTGGATCGCTGCACCTGACAAAGATTTTGGCGTAGACCAGCCAATGGTTGTCCACGCTGATGCGGGGGCCTATACGCGACCCGAAGTCGGGGGTCTTTTACTTGGGGTACAAGAAGCACAATCTCGGACCTTTGACTATCGACAGCTTCCCGAAGATATTCTTGCTTTCGCAGTGACGGAAGAGGGGGGCGAATGGGATGCCCTCGTCGAGGCTGAAAGCCGAGTTTCGTCCTTTTTCCCTGGGCTTGAGAATGCACGTTTTGAAAGTTATATGGCTGGTTTATCGGCCTATACACCTGATGGACATTTTATTTTGGGATCTGCAGGTGATATTTCCGGCCTTTACGTAGCTGCGGGGTGTTGTGGTTCAGGCGTGATGGCCTCAGGGGGGATTGGGGAGGCATTGGCAGAAGTGATTGCAAAGGGGCATGCAAAATATGATCTCAATGCATTTGATCCTCACCGATTTGGCACTGTCGATACGACCTCAAAGGAGTTTCAAGAACTCTGTGCAAAAGCTCGTGCGCGAAAGTCCAAATGACACGTTGTGTAAATTCATCCCTTCAATAAATGAAAGGACCAGAAAATCCGGCCCTTATCACCTCTAGCTTTCTTTAGTTTTCCACAATCGTTTATTGATGGCTTCACGCATGGTTTGGAAGCTTACATAAAGCGTTGGGATGAAAAGTATTCCAATTGAAGTTGCGGCAACCATACCGCCGAATACGACAAAGCCAACTGCAACTCGACTGGCCGCACCTGCTCCGCTTGCGAAAATTAAGGGCAACACACCAAGGATGAATGATAGAGCCGTCATCATCACGGCCCTAAATCTCAAACTTGCGGCCGCGAGTGCTGCTTCTTGTATACTGAGACCTGCTTCTCGACGTTCTTTCGCAAACTCGACGATGAGAATTGCGCTTTTACTTGCGAGACCGATAAGCATAACCATCCCGATCTGGGCATAAAGATTGTTGTCGAGAAATGGCAATAAAGTCATTGGAACAAGAGCGCCAAAAACCGCAATAACTACGGAAGTAATAACGGATAGAGGGACACTCCAGCTTTCGTATTGTGCGACAAGAAAGAGATAAGCGAAGACCAAGGCAAGGGAAAAGATAATTAGGATATAGCCCCCTGCATCCTGTTCTTGTTTTGATGTTCCTGTCCATTCGATCCCATATCCTTCAGGAAGGGTTTGTTTCGCTGTACGTTCAAGTGCCGCTATTGCGTCGCCAGTGCTATAACCATTGGCCGGTGAGGCTGTAAACGAGGCTGTTTTGAATTGATTGTATCGTGTGACAGATAGGGGGCCGAGTATTGGCTTGATCTCTATCAACGTGCGCAGCGGAACCATATCACCATTAGAGTTTTTAACATGGAGACGCTCAATATCTTTAATGCCTTCTCTGTACTTGGCTTCGGCTTGGATTTGTACGCGGTAGACTCTGCCAAAAAGATTAAAATCGTTGATATAAGAAGAGCCGAGATTTGCTTGTAGAGTAGAGAATATATCAGAAATTTGAATACCCAAAACTTGGGCTTTTTCTCTATCTACTTCTAAAAACAACTGAGGAATATTGGCTGAATAGGTGCTAAACGCACTCGCCAGTTCGGGTTGTTGGTTGGCAGCAAAAGAAAGACTTCTGACCGCGGCAGCAAGATCTTGAGGTGTACGCCCAAGATAATCCTGTATTTGAGCTTCGACGCCACCGCTTGTGCCCAGTCCGGATATGGGAGGAAGGGGGAAAGCAAACGCTTCTGCTGAAGCAAGGCCTGCAAGTTGGCCGTTTAACCTCCTGAGTACATTGTACCATTTGAACTTTTCCTCGGTACGCTCTTCCCAACTACTCATGATAGGTATCAGCAGGGCGGAATTTGAAGCCACCCCTGAAAGAATACTGAAGCCTGCAACCGATATCACATCGGTTACGGCTTCTTCTTGTAACAACATGTCTGTAACTTGTGCTGTGACTTTATTTGTTCTGCCTAGTGAGGCTCCGTCTGGAAGTTGGAGATTTACAAAGAAAACACCTTTATCTTCCATCGGAATAAAGCCAGTTGGCACAGTTGTGAACATGTAACCTGTTGCGGCGATAAAAATTCCAAACACAGCTAGGGAAAATAAGGCACGGCGTATCATAAGCGCCGCTACGCGAGTGTACCCATTTCGGGTTTTGTCGACCATGTTGGAAAAAAGTTTCAGAGGGCCTCGAGGCTCGGCTGAGTTTGATTTTAAGAGGAGTCCACAAAGAGCAGGTGAAAGTGTTAAAGCGTTGATTGATGAGAGAACGACTGCAGCGCAAATTGTGATGGAGAATTGCTTGTAAAGCTCTCCTGTTATGCCAGGCATAAAGGAAACGGGGACAAATATTGCAACAAGAACAAGGGTTGTAGCTACCACGGGGCCAGTGACCTCTCTCATGGCCTGACGTGTGGCATCTTTCGCATTCTGTCCCGTTTCTTTCATTATTCTTTGAACGTTCTCTACGACGATAATGCTGTCATCTACGACGATACCAATTGCCAGAATAATGGCAAAAAGCGTGATCATGTTAATGCTGAAGCCAACAAGGTAGAGAATGCCAAAGGTGCCGATAAGAGAAACGGGTATTGCAAGGGTTGGGATAAGTGTTGACCGCCAATCGCTTAGAAAAAAGAATGTTACAGCAACAACTAAGCCGAAAGTGATCATTAAAGTTTCAATAACTTCTTTAACGGAAGCTCTCACCGAGTTGGTCGTATCGTAGAGTATTTTGTATTCGACATCTTCAGGGAAGCTGTTTGATAAACGATCGAGTTCTGCATAGATGCCATCTGCAACATCCAATGCATTTGCGCCAGGTAATTGATACACGGCAATAGCTGCGGATGGTTTATTATTTAATTTGGATGCTGAGGAATAGCTTTGTGATCCCAGTTCAATACGGGCAACATCCTTAAGTTTAACAAATGAGCCATCTTTGTTGGCTCTTATGATAATTTGTTCGAACTCCGGGATTGATGTTAGGCGACCTTTTGCCTGTAGGGTGTATTGAAATTGAGGTGTCCCTGAGAAAGGAGGAGCTCCCAGTTGCCCCGCAGTCGCCTGTATGTTTTGGCTTTCAATAGCATTTGATATGTCTTTTGTCGTAAGTCGGAGGGCTGTCAGCTTGTCAGGGTCTAGCCAAATGCGCATCCCGTAATCAAGTGCTCCAAACTGAGCCACGCTCCCAACGCCGTTTATCCTGGCAAGAGCATCTTGAATATTGATTGAGGCGTAATTACTCAGGAATAAAGAGTCTTTACTTTCATTTGGAGAAACCAGATTGATGACCAAAAGCATTGATGTTGATTGCTTCTGAGTGATTACACCTTGCCGAATAACATCTTGTGGCAAGGATGAATTCGCTGTTGCTACGCGGTTTTGGACGTTAACGGCTGCAATATCAGGATCTGTGCCCACAGCAAAAGTAATGGTTAATTCATAACTGCCGTCATTGCCGCTGGTTGAAGACATATAAAGCATGTTTTCAACACCATTGACCTTGGCTTCAATTGGGGATGCAACGGACTGTTCAACAACGGTGGCATTTGCCCCTGGGTAGCTTGTCGTGACTTTCACCTGAGGCGGTGCGATGTCTGGATACTCTGCTATTGGTAAGGAATTGAGTGCAATAATTCCAGCAAGTGAGATGACAATGGAGATTACCAGGGCAAACTTGGGTCGGTTGATGAAAAAAGCTGAGAACACGATTAAGCTCCTTCTTCAACCGGGTTCACCAACATATCTGGTTTTACCTTTTGTATGCCCTGAACAATAAGGCGCTCCCCTTTAACCAAGCCATTTGTTATGATCCAATTCGTTTCGACTTGCTCTCCAACCTGTACACGACGCACTTCAACTTTGTTTGCACGATTGACAACGAGCACGAAATATCCTTGTTGATCTTCTTGAACCGATGCTTGAGGGATTACGAGAGCTCGCTGAGTATTTTTGTCGCGCACAATAACACTTACGAACTGTCCAGGAACCAATAAGCGATCGGGGTTATCAAAAATGGCCCGTGCGAGGATTGTATTGGTGTCTTGATTGACCTCGGTGTTAAGGAAGCTAAATCGCCCTTCAGAAGAATAGGGTTTTCCATCGGATAGAACGAGTGTTGGAATTACGGGAGCCTTGTTCGTCATGCCTTTGCGGCGTTCTTCCAATATGATTTTATCACTGACAGGTATGTTTACATAAATTGGATCCATACTGGTAATTGTGGCAAGCGGTTCGCTGTTGGAATTTACAAGGTTTCCAACGCTGTAGTTTGAACGGCTGATTTTCCCATTAAGAGGGCTATAAACTTCAGTGTAACTTAAATCGAGTTCGGATCGCCTTAAGGATGCCTTGGCTTGTTGGACGCTGGCAAGGGCTGTAGTTTCGACTGCTTGAGCTGAATCTAGAGAAGCTGCAGAGACGACTTTCTTTTTCTTAAGGTCTTTTTTTCGCTTCAAGTCAGAACGCGCATTTTTAAGTGTTGCTTCTGCCCCGACGAGATCAGCTTTGCTTTGCGAGACGGCTATTTCGTAAGACGCTTTTTCTATAACGTAGAGCAGATCGCCCTTTTTAACCTCAGTACCTTCCTTGAATAGGCGCTGCTCAAGAAACCCTTCTACTCTGGCACGAAGGTCGACCTTTTCAATGGGTTCAACCCGACCGACCAATGTGGTTTGTGGAGTGACATCCTGCTCTGCGACAGTGGTGACAATGACACTCGGAGCCGGAATTGTGCTGTCTTGTGCAATAGATATGTGAGGAGCGACAGTTAAGGAGGCGATGAATAGGGCCTTATGCCCCCACATAGTGAATTTTTGCATTTGCTCACTTCTTTTGTTTTGTAGCCGCAAGCATAGTTGCAAGGGCACAGAATAGAGTTGAGGTGAAAATTATTTTACATATTTAAGTTTTGAGTGATCTGGTGTTCAATACGGTAGGGTATGCAGAAGTTAGGTCAAGAATTTACTATACTATAAGTGGCGTGTTCTTGTGATATAGAAAATGTATTACGAGAAACGGATTTTTCATAAATGCAAAATAATATCTTTTAGCCGATCTCCTGCTTGTGATTACTCTTGCTATCGTGGGGAAAGGGATCTATAACCCCGCCATTGTCGGGTGGCATGTGCCATAGGGTATGCCTAGTCACTCTGAAAAAGAACTTTAGTTATAAGGAAAGAAAATGCCCAAACTTAAGACGAAATCTGGTGCGAAGAAACGCTTCCGCCTAACCGGTACCGGTAAAGTCGTTGCTGCTCAGGCAGGTAAACGTCACGGTATGCGCAAACGCTCACAGACAATGATTCGTAACGCTCGCGGTACGACGATTCTATGTAGTGCGGATTCCCGCGTAATCAAACGTAATTTCCTGGTTAACGGTTAAGGTAGTAGCAAAATGGCTCGTGTAAAACGGGGCGTCACTGCGCGTGCACGCCACAAAAAAATCTCCAAACTTGCTAAAGGCTATCGTAGCCGGGGTAAGAACGTCTTCCGCGTAGCGGTACAGCGCCTTGAAAAAGGCTGGCAGTACGCTTATCGCGATCGTCGTGTTAAAAAACGTACATTCCGTGGTCTATGGATTCAGCGTATTAACGCTGGTGCCCGTTTGCACGGTATCACGTACTCTCAGTTCATGAACGGTGTTAAAAAAGCTGAAATCGGTCTCGACCGTAAGGTTCTTGCTGATTTGGTGGTTCGTGAGCCAGCTGCATTTACTGCTGTTGTTGAAAAAGCAAAAGCAGCTCTGGCTTAACGCACATACGTTTAGGCTTTATGACAGGGCAGCATCCGATTTTCGGATGCTGCCTGTTTGTCTTTTTGGGCCTTTAATACCTAGAAAAACAAAGCTGATTTGCGTTGCTATTCTAGGTCAATTTGTCATCCTGCCTTATGCAGGGCTCTACCTTTAACTCATGCATTTATGCTGCTAACAGGAACGATTGGCCGTGATCTCCCCTCTGAAGATCCTTTTCCCCGTTCTATTATGCCTGGGCCTGCTCACGGGCTGCTTTGAAGCTGGAAGTGCTTCTAATGCCGAGTATTCCTCTGCCATAGACGCTGTGCGTGACGAAATCCTGGATGGGCAAAGCAACGATGAACTCGTTGCCAGTCTTGCGGGACGCCATGGCAAAATCACTTGGCTCGCTGGTGCATGGGATGATAAAAAAACCGATCAATCAACGCGTGTAAGCGCAACAATTCAGAAAAATTTGGACGGTGCCGAGCACGTACTCGTGCTTCAGTATCGTTATGACCGCACGTCAAAAGGTGTGGTTTTGGATAAGGTGCTGCTGGATGACCAGGTACAAAGTGTCATTAGCGGTGCAGTCGCAATGCTGGCAATGAAGCTCGAATAGGGAACGTTTATTGAGGCTCCTCAATAACGGGAAGTAGTGGAATGGATAATCTGGAAGAACTTCGCAGTGCCTTGCTGCAAAGAGTAGAAGAAGCCTCTGACCTTGATGCGCTTGATACTGTGCGCGTGCAGGCTTTGGGTAAAAAAGGTGAAATTACCCAGCGTATGAAAACGCTTGGTAGTCTTGCCCCTGAAGAACGCAAAGAAGCTGGTCAGGCCTTTAATCTTATAAAGCAGGCTGTCGCTGAAGCAATTGAAGTTCGAAAAGAGACCTTGCATGAGGCCGCTTTAGAAGCTCGCCTTGCCAAAGAAAAAATAGACGTATCTTTACCTCCGCGCCCGACGACGATTGGCAAGATACATCCTATTAGCCAGACCCTAGAAGAACTGGTTGCTATTTTTGGTGAAATGGGCTTTTCGGTTGCCGAAGGGCACCACATAGAAGATGATTTTCATAACTTTACAGCGTTGAATATTCCCCCAGAGCATCCTGCGCGTCAGGAACTCGATACGTTTTATATGCCTGAAAAAGAAGATGGAAGCCGTCCAGTTCTTCGCACGCATACGTCTCCTGTTCAAATTAGGGCCATGCAAAACACAACGCCGCCCATTCGCATTATTGCGCCGGGCCGAACTTTCCGTGCGGATCATGATGCCACGCACTCCCCGATGTTCCATCAGGTTGAGGGGCTGGTTATTGACGAAAAAACCAACATGGGACATCTCAAAGGTGTTTTGATTGAATTTTGCCGGGCTTTCTTTGGCGTGAAAGACCTGCCGATGAGATTCCGCCCAAGCTACTTCCCTTTCACGGAGCCTTCTGCCGAAGTTGATATTGGGTGCACCCGATCTGATGGGCAGCTCAAAATTGGCGCTGGCGATGATTGGCTCGAAATTCTCGGCAGTGGCATGGTTCACCCTAAAGTCCTCGAGAACTGTGGTATTGATTCGACCAAATATCAGGGATTTGCCTTTGGTATTGGGATCGAACGTCTCGCCATGCTCAAGTATGGAATTCCAGATTTGAGAACCTTCTATGAAACCGATCTTCGCTGGATGAAACATTACGGCTTCTTGCCGATGGAAATGCCCAGCATGGTCCGTGGTCTGTAAGGAGGTTTGAGAAAATGAAATTCACACTAAACTGGTTGAAAGATCACCTCGATACAGATGCTTCTCTTGAAGTCATTGTCGAAAAACTTTCTCTTATCGGTCTTGAAGTTGAAGGCGTTGAGAATAAAGCAGATGAGCTCAAAGCCTTTAAGACGGCTAAGGTCATCGAAGCAGTCCAGCATCCCAATGCTGATAGATTACGGGTTTGTCAGGTGCAGTCTGCCGATGGCATTAGTCAGGTAGTTTGTGGAGCACCAAACGCCCGTACCGGCATGGTTGGTGTTTTTGCCCCTGTTGGCTGTTATGTCCCTGGTATTGATTTGACCTTGAAGGCTGGTAACCTACGCGGTGAAGATTCCAATGGGATGTTGGTTTCTGAGCGTGAAATGGGCCTATCAGACGAGCACGATGGTATTATCGACCTCCCGGAAGACACCGAAATTGGTGTGCCTTTGGCAGAAGTTTTGGGGCTGGATGATCCGATCATTGAGATTGCGATCACGCCAAACCGTGGTGACTGTCTTGGCGTACGAGGCGTTGCACGAGATCTTGCCGCAGCCGGATTAGGCCAACTTAAACCGCTAAAGATTGAAAAAAATGACGGCTCGTTTGAGAGCCCAATCAAATGGAAGTCCGAAGCCGCGGTCACTGAGCAGGTCCCTTATGTTGCTGGGCGGTATTTCCGGAATATTAAAAACGGGCCAAGCCCGAAATGGCTTCAAGAACGTTTGCTAGCCATTGGCCTTCGCCCAATTTCTACGCTTGTTGATATCACCAACTATGTATCCTTTGATCTCGGACGTCCTCTACATGTATTTGATGCCGATAAGGTTAAGGGTGATCTAACCATGCGCCTCGCCCGCAACGGCGAAGAGTTCTTGGCTTTGGATGAAGAGACATACAAACTCGATGACACGATGGTTGTTATCGGTGATGATAGTGGCGTCCAGGGTATTGGTGGTGTTATGGGCGGCCTGAATTCGGGGTGTAGTAACGAAACCACTAATATGTTCCTTGAAGTCGCGTTGTTCGATCCAATTTCTATCGCGATAACAGGCCGTAAGTCCGGAATTCTTTCTGATGCACGTTATCGTTTCGAGAGAACAGTCGACAGCCAGTCTGCGGACTGGGGGATTGATGTGGCTACCCAGATGGTGCTTGATCTTTGTGGTGGCGAAGTCAGCCAGATTAACTCTGCTGGATCCATTCCCTCTGAAAAGCGCGTGATAGAGCTTCGCCCAAGCCGTATTAAAGACCTTTGTGCTGTTGCTGTTGCAAAAGACAAACAGATTGAAATTTTATCTATTCTCGGTTTTGAGGTTACTGAAAAAGGTGATCTGATCTCTGCTGTTGTGCCTACATGGCGACCTGATGTGGAGTTAGAAGCCTGTTTGGTTGAGGAAATTCTTCGTATTCATGGGTATGAAAATATCCCTGAATTACAGATGGAGCCTGAGAGTTATCTTCCACAAGGTGTCCTGACGACAGAGCAACGCCGAGTTTCCAATGCACGAACGGCTTTGTGCTGGCGTGGTCTAGATGAAGCTGTGACTTTTTCTTTTGTTTCCTATGCTGAAGCTGAGCTCTTTGGTGGGGTTCCAGACAGTCTTCGTGTTGCAAACCCGATTTCAACTGACCTCGATACCATGCGCCCCTCTATTCTGCCGACTTTACTGTCTGCAGCTGTTCGAAATACGGACCGTGGTTACGCAGATAATGCTTTGTTTGAAGTTGGACCTCAGTACGTTGATGATACGGCTAAAGGGCAACAAAAAATGGCGTCGGGGCTTCGATCGGGCTCTATCGCTGGCCGCCATTGGGAAAGCGCTAGTCGTACCGTTGATGCCTTTGATGCAAAGGGTGATGCCCTTGCTGCGTTAGAAGCCGCAGGTGCTCCCGTGGATAACTTGCAGGTGTTTACGTCGGCGCCATCCTATTTTCATCCTGGTCGCTCAGGCGTTATGGGGCTTGGGCCTAAGAACGTTCTTGCAGCCTTTGGTGAGCTTCATCCCCGTGTTCTTGAGGCTATGGATATTAAAGGCCCTGTGGTGGCTTTTGAGGTGTATTTAGATAATATACCGCAGCCAAAAGTGAAAAAAGGTGAGTCTGGTAAAATCAAACCTGCTCTTATTCTCTCGCCTTTCCAACCTGTTGAGCGTGATTTTGCTTTCCTTGTCGATGAAAGTATTGAAGCAGGAAAATTGATCCGCTCTGCAAAAGGTGCTGATAAAGCTTTGATCTCAGATGTCGTTCTTTTTGATATCTATACTGGCAAGGGCGTTGAAGAAGGTAAAAAATCCTTGGCGATTACTGTCACACTTCAGCCTAAGGACCATACCCTTACGGATGAAGAGATTGAGGCTGTTTCGCAAAAGGTTGTTGCTCAAGCAATGAAAGCGACAGGGGCGACACTACGTAGTTAATGTAAGAGTCCAGTTTTATAGAGAGCCCGGCAATTTCTGTCGGGCTTTTTTTATGTGATTTATTGAGCTTCTTGCTTGAAAGGCGGGGCCTGAATTTTCTCGTAAAGTGTGCTATACTGTAAGGACCGGGGGGAATTGACTGGGGGGCGTTACCAGAAGGAGACGCTCATGTCAGTACCCGTTAAGGAACACTCCGAAGCTTCAGTGAAAACGGTAAGAGAAGCTGTCGGCGTCTTCCATAATGCTAAAGAACTTGAATCCGCGGTTGATGAACTTCAAAACGCCGGGTTTGATCGTTCAGAGATCAGTTTACTTGCCAGTGAAGCAGCGGTGAATGAGAAACTGGGGCATCGTTATGATTCCGTGACAGAACTAGAGGATGACGCTGATGTTCCGAGGACAGCTTATGTTGAAAGAGATTCTATCGTTGAAGGCAAAACGGCTCTTATAGGCGGTCTTGCCTATATCGGAGCTGTTGTCGCGGCCGCTCCCATTGTGGCTTCTGGAGGGTCCCTAGCTGTGGCAATCATTGGTGCTGCATTGGCTGGTGGTTCAGCTGGGGTCTTTGGCTCGTTTGTAGCTGAGTGGATTGGGCATAAGAATGCTGAAAGTATTGAGAGCCAATTAAAACATGGTGGCTTGCTTTTGTGGGTGACGCTCCGTGATCAAAATCACGAAGAAAGGGCGATGGCGATCTTAACCGAGCAGGGTGCCGATGATGTCCATTGCCATGATATCCCTGCAACGGACGATCCTGCTGAAAACCCTATGCATGGTAGGGAAATCGATCCTTTCTTACCTGGAGCTATTATCTGATTTAATATCAGGCTTTTGTTTCTTGAATGAAAATTTTGCCGGGAGGAATATCTGTTGGGCAAATAGTTCTATTCGCCTCTGTATTGAGCGAAGTATCTCGACGATATATCTCATTAGTCCTTGATAAGTATGAATAAAATAAGTGGCCTGAATTTTGCTTCATAAAGCTAAAGAGTTTTGTGAGGTGGGTCGACGTGAGTGTAAGTCTTGATGTGGTTTCTTTAAGTACAGGGTCCGGGTACGGACTTCCAAATAGTGTTGTGCCTATTCCTACAGATGAAGTCGCAGCCCCGCGAAAGTCGATCGCAAAAGAAAATATTCAAACCTCTGCAGCTTACGAGATTACCCTATCCGAAGAAGCCAAAGCCCTCATTGCAAGAATGGAAGGCACCGTTCGTCAAGCAAGTGACGTTCGTTTTCAAGATCTTTCCCCTGAGGAGCAAAACCGCATCCGCGTTTTGGAAAAGAAGTTGGGTGAAATTTTTGGAGGTCCTCCAAATAAAACTCTTAACACAGCAGAAAAAGAACAAGTTGCAGTCCTCTATGCCAGAATGGATGATGTGCTTGGTTTTCAACCAAAACCGATTGATCCCATGCATCACCATCTTGCTCAACGTCTAGAAGAAGAAGCTGATCGCCTTCTTTCAGATCCAAAAAAGATTCCGAGCGAGACTGAGGAGCGTCAATTGGCTGTAATATTTTCACACCTGGAAAGCCTTCAGGGGGTTTCTTTTGTAAGTTATCAAGTCCCGGATGTGTTGAAAGGACATATTGATAGCCTGCAGAGTGAGGTAGATCAGATATCAGGTGCGAGTGATGTAAAAATACCCGGCACCAGCGATATGACACAGGCGACACAAATCTTTCAGGATCTCGCCGGTATATATGACGGCGCATTTCGGCGGATGATGAAGCTAAATTAAAATTGGTGGCTTAAGCCCTGAAATCTAAGTTTGACCAACGATCTCCCCACCGTTTTTTATCTTGGCGAATTTTGAACTCAAACAACTTGTGGTTTTTGAAATGTGGGCTGGGTTGGACTGTTTTATTATAGAGGTCTTCCAGGCCAAACGGAGCAAGAACCTCCAATTCATTGTCTGAGTTTAACTTGACGGCGATGGCCGTTACTGTTTCAGGCCAGTGCAGCATGGCATCCTTGCAATTTTGATACGGCCGATCCCTGTTGACGTGATGCATGCGGCTTGATTTTTTACAGACCAAGATCCTAATTTATCTGAGCAAGCTGCGTGGCTGGATTGCAGAAATTTTTCGACTTCCTGCTCCGTTTTCTGCCGAGTGGCTTTGGGGTCAAAATAAATAATGTCGATATCACTTTTGACGGATGACAATTTCATTTTGGACAGTTGATCCCAAATGAAATTACGGATAAAGCCTGCAGCGATCCAGCAATCGGGAAGGTTGAGATCACGCACGGCTTTAAGGCCCGTTAGCCTCACAGGATCTGATGTAATGGTCGTGATGAGTTGATCTCTATGTTTCACGTTTATAATGCTTTCGTGGAAAGATATCTGTGAAAGATGTGGCCGAAGGAATACTGGTATTCCTATTGAGCCAAAAATAACTCACTTATTATGGCATCCCATATCAGAGAAAGCCCCTGATTTAGGATATTGGGATTAAAACTAATAGATAAAATATCTTGGGTTATGATTCCCGGGTTTGTGTACGCCAACGTTTGAGGGAATAGTTGATATGATTGACGTCAAACCGATCTTCTGCCCAGTTGGTTGCAAAGCTGGCTGTATTACTTTCGGGTAGTTCGTCTGCCGATAATTCATGGAACCTGATGCGCGTTGGAAAGTTGACCCCTTCACCTACTACAATAGCCTCTTGATTTCGAAGCGATGGTAGGGATTTTAAAAGACTTGAGGAGCTTTGAGGCAGGGTTCTTTGAACGAACATTTGGTCACGTTCGTTACTCATACGTAATGAGAACATCGTATTACATTGAGATAGAATTGTTTCAGATAGCTCGGACGGGCGCTGTGTAATCAATCCTAATGAAACGCCGTATTTACGGCCCTCTTTCGCAATTTGCTCAAGAGCTTTACGTGTTGGTGCAAAGCCGGAATTTTTATCGTACGGAACATAGCGGTGTGCTTCCTCGCAAACCACAAGTATGGGGATTGGATCGTGACGATGGCCCCAGACGGCTAGATCGAAAATTGTCCGACAAAGCAGAGACACCATGACATCGACTACTTCTGAAGGCACGCCTGAGAGATCAAATATGGAGATGGGTTTGCCATCGTTTGGAATACGCATCAACTGGCTGAGTATGTAGCTCATATTATCTCTGAGAGCGACATTCCCAAACATAAAGGCATAACGGCGATCATTGCGTAGATTTTCTATTCGGTTCTTGAGACGCTGGAAGGGCGCTAACTGTTCCGGTTTCCCAAGTTGACCCATCATTTGGTCAATACGATGCAACATGTCTGAGATTTTATAAGGCAGGGGAGTATCAACAGTAAGCGTTGCCGCGTCGGTTTCTCCGCCACCCCAGGCAAGTTTTGCGGTAAGGATAGCATCCTTCAAAATATTTGATTCAATGTTTCTGGCGGCAGGTTCCTGACTGCAATATATCTCCACGGTTTCGTCAAAGTTTAACAGCCAGTATGGCAACCGGAGGGATTCAGGGCTGAGGCACTCTGCTCTGTGTTTGAAGGCCGCTGAGTATTCATTATGTGGGTCGATGAGGATAATGTGCCCACAAGGGTGACTATCTAGGATTGATTTTAGAATGACTGTCAGAGAACAGGATTTACCGCTACCTGTTGTCCCCAAGATTGCAAAGTGCTTACCCAGGAGTGCATCGGTCATGATGTACGCGGGTAGTTTCTGTTCTTGGGATAATGCACCCACAACAAAGCAGGGTTTATCGGGGCGGGCATAAATTTCGGCAAGTTCTTCTGTTTGAACTGGCTCTACAAGCGATCCGAGTACTGGGAAACGTGACACGCCCCGTTGAAATCCTGGAAGTTCTCCTTTTCCTGGGGCGAGTAGTTTCTCACCGAGGAGATCTATGGACATAACCTTGATGTCTTCTGGACTGGGCGGCATGGAGGGATTGGGGATTTCCATCTCGCTAATCAAGCCAAATGCAACTGCGGTATCGGATTCAATTCTGATCATTTCGCCAATAGCAGGTAGATCAATATTGGGCGCCAAACTCGCATTTAAGCTGTCACCACTGATAGACGTTACATATCCGATAGTTTTTGAAGTCACTTGATAATCCCTTAAGTACTTTCCTTATTAAATTGTAGTCATAAAAAGTTTACAGGGGATTTAAGTCAGTGAATTTTATGAAATTGAGTGATCTTGTTGTAAATAAAACTATTTTTATAGTTGAAATTGATATTGCACTAAGCGGTTTAAGGGATTTTTTTCTATTCAGAAGGTCGTTTTTTAGGGGGGTATTTTCTCAAATGAAGAGATAGATTGCGCAATCGAAGTTAAGGGCTTATCTTCCGCACCATTATTGATAGGCATATGATGTAATGGCTGACCTGAAACACATCCGAAATTTTTCTATTGTAGCCCATATTGATCATGGGAAATCTACTCTTGCGGATCGCTTGATCCAACATTGCGGTGGTTTAACCAACCGTGAAATGCAAGATCAGGTTCTTGATAATATGGAGCTTGAGCGTGAGCGCGGTATCACCATTAAGGCCCAAACTGTCCGGTTGGACTATAAAGCTAAAAATGGGGAGCTGTACCAGCTCAACTTGATTGACACACCAGGACACGTTGACTTCACCTATGAAGTCAGTCGTTCGCTTGCGGCTTGTGAGGGATCTCTTTTGCTTGTCGATGCCTCTCAGGGGGTTGAAGCTCAAACTCTGGCTAATGTCTATCTGGCCATTGAAAATGATCACGATATCATTCCTGTGCTGAATAAGATTGATCTACCAGCCGCAGAACCAGAACGTATTCGCCAGCAGATTGAGGATGTCATCGGTATTGATGCCTCTGAGGCTTTGAGTGTTTCAGGTAAAACAGGCGCCGGGATCGAAGATGTCCTAGAAGCGATTGTTGAGAAACTCCCTGCTCCCCAAGGAGATCCAGAAGGCAAGCTAGCGGCACTTCTCGTTGATAGTTGGTATGACAGTTATCTTGGCGTTATTACCCTCGTGCGTGTTGTCGACGGGGTTATTAAGCCTGGAATGAAAATTCGTATGATGGGGACGGGGACCACCCACCTTGTTGATGCGGTTGGCGCTTTCACGCCAAAACTTACTAAGTTAAAAGAGCTCCGCTCTGGTGAAATTGGTTATATTACCGCGGGTATCAAACAGATTACCGACACTAAGGTCGGGGATACCATCACGGATGAAAAGAATTTGGCTGAAAAGCCATTGGCTGGGTTCAAACCTTCTGTTCCAGTTGTGTTCTGTGGCCTTTTTCCAATCGATGCCAATGATTACGAAGTTCTAAGAGATAGCCTCGGGAAACTAGCGCTTAATGATGCGTCGTTCCATTTTGAACCAGAATCATCAGCTGCGCTCGGTTTCGGGTTCCGGTGTGGTTTCCTCGGCCTTTTACACTTGGAAATCATTCAAGAGCGCCTAGAGCGCGAGTTTAATCTAGACCTGATCACCACGGCACCAAGTGTTGTTTATAAGATACATTTGAACAACGGTTCCATGATGGAATTGCACAATCCAGCTGATTTCCCTGATGTGGTGAAGATTGATTATATTGAAGAGCCATGGATCAGAGCCAATATTCTGGTTCCAGATGATTACCTCGGCCAAGTTCTTAAACTGTGCGAAGACCGTCGTGGTATCCAGGTGGAACTGACCTATGTCGGTAGTCGGGCGATGATCGTCTACAAATTACCTCTTAACGAAGTTGTCTTTGATTTTTATGATCGTTTAAAATCGATCTCTCGTGGATATGCATCTTTTGATTATTCAGTCGAAGCCTACGAGCGCAACGAGTTGGTTAAGGTCTCAATTCTGGTCAATTCCGAACCCGTAGATTCACTTTCAATCATCGTACACCGTTCACAGGCTGAACCTCGTGGGCGTCTGCTGTGCGAACGTCTTAAAAGCCTGATCCCACGGCAGCTATTCAAAATTGCGGTTCAGGCCGCAATCGGCGGAAAGATTGTGGCGCGTGAGACCATTTCTGCGATGCGTAAGGATGTTACCGCGAAGTGTTATGGTGGTGACGTCTCTCGTAAAAAGAAACTGCTCGATAAGCAAAAGGCAGGTAAAAAACGTATGCGCCAGGTGGGGAATGTGGAAATTCCGCAATCAGCCTTCTTGGCAGCGCTTAAAATGGGCGATGATTAAAGTCCCTGTTTAATAGTTATGCATAAAAAACTCCCGTGAATTTATAATCAGTTCTCGGGAGTTTTTTTATGTTTTTAATTTCGTTGGGAAATTAATTTTAACGTCGTTTCTTCTTCTTCGTCGCACTGCTCAAAATGGTGAACAGGCCGCCAAATATTGTCATCACAACAATAGTGGGGAGGAATAGAAGTTGTGAAATACCGTAATCCCAGACATTGGGGGATATATATCTTTCGGTTATTGCTTGAAGAAGGTTCAGAGATCCTGCGTGTACGTTAAACCAGTTTTCACCAAGTTGAGAAAAACTAAAACTACTGGTTTGGAAAAGTGAGAAGAGATCGAAAACGAGCGAAAACACGGCAAGTGCGAAAAAAAACCATCCGAGGACGCGGAAAATTTTGGCCATGCATTTTGCTCCATATTCATTTTGATAAATGATAATTCATTATCGTTAAAATCAGTGTAGCACTAATTAGGTGTTTTATTTAATGAAATTCAAGGCTTAGCGCTTATTTCGCCTGCTCAAAAAATGGTGGAGAAGTCCGTTAAGAAAACGGTTGCATCCCATGGCTATACCCAGTAAGTTCCGCCTCGCACCTAAGGGTGCCTTATAATGCGGGAGAGGTGGCCGAGTGGCTGAAGGCGCACGCCTGGAAAGTGTGTATACGTTAACGCGTATCGAGGGTTCGAATCCCTCTCTCTCCGCCATTATACTTTCAAGCCGAATATCGGCTTATTTTCAATATCTTAAAAGATAATATTTAACCAATCCAAGGGTGATTGTGTACCCTTCCTGTGTACCGAATCAAGTTTCAAATTAATTACTGAGTACTTCAGCTATTAATTTTCTCTTTGGACACGCGGTTCCTTTCCCTGAATTTTGTTGAAATACGCGAACAACAAGGCTAGTTCGACAAAAAATACTAGTTTCAATAACTAATTTTTTCAGTGGATATATCCCCTTGGTAAATAGGATCTATTTTGGTTAATTTTCCAATTATTTTTAGCCGTGAATAAATCGTGAAAAAGGGGAGTTTACTCTAGATTTTATCAACCATTAGGATTACTGGTAAACTGAGGGGCACATCAAGATGCTCCCTAACAAGGGGTCCAACTGTGATGTGTGAAGCATTATCGGTTGATTTATTTAGGGGAAAATAATTGCCAAAATCTTATCTACAGTTCCGTCCAGTATATTTTTTACTTATATTTATTTTTCTGAGTGCTTGCACCAGTCGGCCTACTGCTGAAGCTGTGTCTAAATTTTCTGTAGCCCTAAAAGGTGCTTCCTCATCAGTTGAACTTGGCCTGAGTGAAATACAGCGTTTAGAAGTTGCGGTAAATGACGCTAAAGAAGCAGAGGATTTCATTCGTTACGACGACGCTAACTTACAATTCAATAGAAATGAAAATCTGGTAGATGCTGTAATTGTACCAAGAATACAGTTTTTTAATGCTCTTTCTAAATATGCGGATAGTCTTTCGACTGCCGTATCGGATGATCAAATTGATAAAGTTCGAGCAGAGTTTCTTAAAACCGGGAAAGCCTTTAATGAGCTAGGGAAAAGTGTTGCTAACCATGCTGGTATTAGTTTCCCCGCAGATTATGCTGTCAAAGCTAGTGAGGCATTCTCTAACCTAGCGGCCTTTATGGTGGAGGAGAAGCTTAATAGAGAAATTCCAAAGATAGTTTCTTCTACTCATGATGATTTAAAAGCTGGTGTTGAGGCCTTTAAAAAGGATTTAGGCGATCCAAAAGCAGGTGGTTTTAGGTCGGTCCTAAATGATTCTGTTAAGATATTAATAGGTCAAAAGAAAAAATATCTACTAGTTATTAAAGCAGAGGGAAAAACGTCTAAAGCGGCCCTTTATAGTGAAGTGCTTAAAGCTCAAGCGGAAGTTAGGAAATTAAAAAATACTGATCGTTTGCTTGCTGCGATACCAAAAACTCTGGATGAATTAATCAAGGCACATAAGGCATTAATGAATCCTAAAGACAAGACGACATTAGGCAAGATAGAAGTGTTTTTCGATAGAGCTAAAGAACTTCAAGCAATCTTAAAAGAGCTAAAAGCCTAAATTATTAATCGTTGAAATTAGGATGTTTTCTTATGGATGAAACTTATTCACAAGCACGCAAAATTATTAGTGAAGCTATTACTGTTTTTGAAATTGCTGAAGATACGGCAGAGGGTTATCAACAGCTAGTATTATTGGATATTATTGAGATCTTTCGTGAAGAGCGGAAAAAAATTGATGTTGCAAATTTAAGCCAAAGTAATTCTGTATACGCAGCTCTTACTGAAGGAATTAAATCTGCAAAAGTGGAACTAGATAAGCTTACCGCAGAAATAAAAGAGATTATAAAGGTAGCGGAACAAGCAGCACAAGTCCTTGGAGCCTTGGTGAAGGTTATAGCCTTTGCTGCAAAAGTAGCAATTTAAAGTGATGAATGTTTAAGGATCAAAACACGGAGAGATCTACGGGTTTTTGTGAAATAAATACATTACGAGTGTTCGTACTGTTGAGGAAAAACAGGCCTTAGGTTTTTCCATGCACTACCAAGGGATATTCAAAACCAGTTGAAAAGTAGCCCTGCTGGTTTGTTGACTAATTTCGCTTGTGCTTCTTAGGAGAAGAAGATGGAGGCTCAGATTTTTATTCTCAAGACATCAATAGTTGTGTTCTTGTCTTCTGTCAGCTTGATCATTGCATTTGGTCTTCTCTCTGGCCGTATTAATCTCACTGGACTATTGAAAGACAAAGAAAATGGTGAATTCAGTCCGGGACGACTTCAGCTATTAATTTTCACCATCGGTGGAGGTGTTTTCTACTTGTCGAAAATTCTCTCTGACCCGCATTTGAAATCTTTACCAGAGGTGCCTAATGAGGTGTTGCTTATCATTGGCGGAAGTAATTTGGGCTATTTATTAGCAAAAGTGTATTCGCGGTTTATTTCGTCAAAAATATAAGCAGAAGTTAATTCTAAGAGGGGAACAGAAATGGATACATTACAGCTTGCAGCAGGTTGGGTAATTGTTGCGTTTATGACTGCCTTGGGGGGAATTATCGTCGTTAAAATGATGGTCGGAGAAAAGGGGGGGATCGATTTAAGTAAGCTGGTGAGTGAAGAGAATGGCGACGCCAGTTTGTCGAGATTTCAATTCCTTATTTTTACTTTCATAATCGCGATGGGTTTACTCCTAATTATTTTGAAGAATGGTAATTTTCCAAATATTGGGAGTGACGTATTTGGACTCCTTGGGATTAGTGGTGGCAGTTATGTGGCTGCGAAAATAGCCCAAAAATCATCTCAAAAAAAACCAGATGATGCTGACCCAGACTAATTGCTAACACTGTATAAGTGGAGATGCTCTAATGAAATTTCATTTAAACAATGATGCAAAGATTTTTCCAAGAAAAGCAATTTACTTAAGCTTATTTTTTGTATGCTTTGCCTCTGGAAATAGTCTAGCTGAAATTATTACAAGTGATGGACCTGTATACCTACCTGATTCGTTGCCCGCACCATCAGGTCCTCTCGAACCCTCTCCTGCACCTACTGGTCCCATAGAGCTTGAAGAGTTAACTGCGCCTACAATTACTTTAGGTAACGGAAGTGCTGAGTAATAGGCTGATTATTTCAAAACGATCCTGAAATATATGAAGGGGTGAGAAATTGAAGGTATTTGGTTTAACTGTGTCTATGAAAATCGACTTTCCTGCGCTTGTAGCTCTGGTAATTGCAACAGTTACGGCTGTATATCAATTGAGTTGGTGGTTAACGGGAGCAAACGTTTCTTTGTTGCCTGTTTCCCAAGTATATATTGGCGTGTTTTATCCTGATAATACAAAATTTCTGCCTGATACAGATCGAGACGGGTATATAAAATTTGCTGTGGAGATGGGGTATGTAAACACATCAACTCCTCAATACAATGCAGCTGTTCTTAATGAACAAATTGTCGCTACCTTAGCTGGCAACAATTATGAACATCAATGGTACTACTACGCAAAAAATAACGATAAGCATTGGAGTGGAATTTCGTACTCATCTGATGCTCGTGCTTTTGCTATCGCGGGGTCTAGTGTTGTTGGACATACAACCTTTTTTACGGCCCACCCTGTGAAATGCGATGGGTGTGATCAATATCAAAATTATCTACGATGGTCGCAGTTCAAGCCAATTCTTGACTCAAACGAAACCACACGGATCAATTTTGAAATGAAAGGTGTTCTTCAAGATAAGTCTGTTGTCACTACAGAGTGTACTGTGGTTCTCACATCCCAGCTTAAGAAAATCATTCGCGCTAGAGGATGGATTGCACCTACGTGTGAGGAAATGGTGCCTGCTTAAATTAGATACAAATCGAACAATTCATAAAAAATAATTAAATAGGGAGATAACAATGCCGAAAATTATATTTGATGGGGTCGACACAGGAATTGAAGTTAATGTAGCTAAGGATGGGTTACGTAAATCCAGTGATTTTATTGAAAAAATAATAGCTACTGAAACTAATTATGATGTTATCGAAATAAAAGCTTCTTCAGTTCCTGATAATGACTTTACACCAGCTGAAGAGTTCAATTTTCAAGTAGATGGGTATATAACTCCAGATACTGATCCAAATGATTTTCCTCCAGCGTTGTTACCATATATCACATTTGCGGGGGGAGAAGTAAAACTCGCTCCTGGAGTAGATCCAAGCACCATTCCCCCACATTTACTCCCTTATGTGACAACCATTCAAAAGCGTCAGGATCATTTAGGCAAGTTACAAGGGCACGCAATTGATCTTCAAAGAGATAATGTTATTCTTCGTAGGGGGCATCGTGCGTTGATGACAGGCGGATTTAACATGCAAGTTAAACGGTTGTAATGCTGAATAAATTATGTTCCGAGATTGTTGTTTTAATGTACGCTTATCTCGGATAATAATTTACCTGCTTTTATCTAAGTCATTGATAATAAATACGATACGTCCCTGAATATCCCTTTTTGTGTTTGTTCTGATATCTAGTCGTGGGCCTTTATCCGGGGCCGGAGCCCTACATAGTAGGTAGTTTGACTGGGGCGGGGCCTTAAGAGAATTAGATGTCGGCTAACGACCCAAAGCGGGTACTTAAAAAATTATTTGAGGTCTATCTAAATAAAATTAAGATCCAAAAAAGTCACCACAATAACATTTCTAACGGGCACACATCTTTAAACGATAATCACATAAAAATTGAAAATCGGGGGATTAAGTAATGCATAAGCTACTTTTGATTCTAACAAGTATTATCATACTTATTTCACAGAATGCATACCCAGCTAGTATAAGAGCTAACATTGACAATTTTAACGGCATGCCCTTCGATAGTATAGATGCGGCCTATGATGATCTCAACGGTGGGATCGTGATGTTCTCTGGCGAATCATATGCTCGGTATAACCTTGCACAGCAAAAATTCATCGGTGGCACAGCGAATATCAACAATTTCACTGGTATGCCATTCACAAGAGTTGATGCCGCGTTTATTGATAATCGTGGCGGTATTGTAATGTTTTCTGGCAACTCATATGCCCGGTACAACCTCGCACAGCAAAAATTTATCGGTGGCACAGCGAATATCAGCAATTTTACTGGTATGCCATTCACAAGTGTAGATGCCGCATTTAATCATCGTGAAACTAGTTTTGTGATGTTTTCTGGCGACTCATATGCCCGATATAACCTCGCACAGCAAAAATTCATCGGTGGCACAGCGAAAATTAGCAATTTTACGGGTATGCCATTCACAAAAGTTGATGTCGCAGTCCGAGACAGAAAAACATATAACAATACTAAAATTATTATGATCAATGAATCTGCGTATCAATTGTTTGATATGCAATATGCCCGGTTCGATCTCGCTTGTCTAAAACCCTACTGCTATCCAAAGGTTGAAGTTGAAAAAGGAGGTATTAAAACACTGGGAACCACACCAGTAATTGATAACATAAAATACGGATTTCATTGTGGTAAGAATCACGGCACTAATGATAAAACAAAGATCTTGGATTTGGTAGATCAAGCCTGTATGGAACATGATAATAACCACGGTGGAAGCGCACCCGAAAAGAATGTGAAAAGATGGTGTAAGGCACAACAAATTTTTATGCGCAGGCTGAATAAAGATCTTTCAGAATTCACAGGCGAAGCGGGAAAAGCCAGGAACAGACTTAAACGTGAATACGACAAATTCAGTACTTTTATAAATGTCTCCTGCGTATCCTATAAAGGGGTATTAGAAACCATAAAAGTTTATGACGGAATCGTAGGGATTTTTTGAGTTTCTTTATTTCTTTCAAAATTTAAGTTTTAATTCATCGGCTTTGAGCACGTCGGCTTTTGCTTGAGGCTTTGTACGTCAAAAATGAAGCTTTTTACCGCCGATTTAAATAACAATATGAGCCTTAAAAAAGTAAAATAATCAATTAAATCAAACCCACTTTCGAATTATTTCTGACGGCCACACATTTTTGTACTACAATCGCGCAAAAGTTGAAAATAGGGGGCCGTTAAGTAATGCAAAAGTTAATTTTGATTCTAACATGTATTATCATACTGATTTCACAGAATGTATACGCAGCTAATATAAGAGCTGATTTTAGAGCAATGCCCTTCAGTAGTATCGATGCAACCTATTTTGATGGAACCGGCGGTATTGTGATGTTTTCTGGCAACTCATATGCCCGATACAACCTCGCACAGCGACAATTTATCGGTGGCACAGCGAATATCAACAATTTTACCGGTATGCCATTCACAAGAATTGATGCTGCGTTTCAGGACGGTAGGGGCGGTATTGTGATGTTTTCTGGCGGGTCGTATGCCCGATATAACCTCGCACAGCAAAAATTCATTGGTGGTACAGCGAATATCAGCAATTTTACTGGTATGCCATTCAGCACAATTGACGCTGCGTATAATGCTGGTAACCATATTGTAATGTATTCGGGCAATTTATTTGCCAAGTATAGTCCACCAGCGCGAAAATTCATCGGAGGCACAACGAATATCAGCGATTTTTCCGGTATGCCATTCACAAGGATTGATGCCGCATTCCCTGACATAAGTACGTATCAGAATCCTAAAATTATTATGATAAATAAATTGGTATATGAATTGTACGATATTCGAGCTAGGCGTTTCGATGTCACTCAAGCACAATTAGATGCACAAGCAAAATTAGATGCACAAGCACAATTAGATGCGCAAGCCAAACTTGATGTAGAAAAAAGGCTTAGGGAGTTCACGGAAAAGCAAAATGAACAGAAAAGAATTGCCGCTGAATTACAAGAAAAACATAATCAGGCAGAGAAACAACCTTTACCTGAACAGCCTATATTAAGAACATACGAAAAACCGTATTCCATAATAGGGCCAACTAAACCGATCCCCAGACGAGGCCCTCACTATACTTGGAGCATAGAATCTACTGTCTATCCAAACACTTACATAAAATTTCCAAATGACACTAATATTAATGCTTTATTTCTTTATCCAATAGAGACAAAAGAAGATGCGTCTAATGCACGTTTTCGTTTAGTCAACTTTGATGATGAGGGGAATCTCTTTGGTATTGAATTCCAACCAGATTATCTCCTCCACTATGTACGTGACGATACATTACAAGTTCATCTTGATGATAAAACTGTTGATTATCAGAAGAAGGCTTCTTTTATCCCTAGATATGCGTTAGATGGCGGTAGTGGCTTCACTTTTGAATCGCTTTATAACCCAGGATTTTATCTAAAAACCTCATCCAATTATCAGATAGTTTTTGCACAAGATGATGGCTCCGAGCAATTTGCACAAGATGCCAGTTACTTCATAGTTCCATCTATAAAGATCGATGATCAGAGCCAGACACATAGTATTGACCAATCCGGACATGCATCCACACCGGCTCCTACTGTCAACACAAACAACGACCTTAATCAGGCCCCAGCGGTGCAAGATCTGGGTATTGCTTTAATTGGTTTTCGAGTGAACCATGGCCAGCTTATCGATGGAATCACCCCGATTTATTCTCAAATAAAAGGGAATTTACAGGTAAGCGATCAATTCGAAGGAAATCTTATTGGCGGCAGGGGAGGCAAGGAAACTATTCTTACAAAAGAAGGTTATGTTGTTACTGGTTTCGATATTCAAAGAGGGTCATACTTTGGAAGAACAGAAGTAATACATATGCAAGTGATTTGGAGCCGTTGGGGAGACATGGGTATTGTCCCTAACTCTTCCATCTCATCTGAATGGTTGGGGTCAGGTAAGAACGCGAAGATAACCGATCCAGTTCAAAGTTATCGCGCAACAGGTAATTCTTTTGTTTCTGAAATTGATGCAACTATGTCGCACCGTTCAACTGGAGAGTATTTTCTTCATGATATGAAAATAAGTAAAACTATAGCATATTTTAATAATTAGGTTTTAAGGAATCTCAAATAGAAAGCAAACGTATCATTAAAATCTCCCAAAGAGGGCTTCATCCGAACCGGGTGATGACCCTAGGGGTGCAAGGGCCATTGGTGGTTTTGTTCCAATATTAGGCTTACAAACGATTACGGATGTTTGATTTTCATAGCTTTCGAATACGTATGCGATAGCCTCGACCGTGTATTAATCATAATTAAACAAAATAATGGCACCGATAGAGAGCTCTATCGGTGCCATTATTATTACGCCAAATAAACAGGTTTAGGTGAACATATCTGCTGAAGGATCTGGGGTATAGCTTAGGATATCGTCCATGCTGATGCCTGAACCATAAACGTTGGTTGAGCCCATATCTGAGCCACTGTCATCTGTGAATATGAGGGTGGCGAGGTTTTCTCCTTGTTGGATCTCGACGTTGAGATCCGCAGATATTTCGATAGTGTCTTTGCCGCTTTGGAAATCGAGGATGTCGTCCATGCCCAGAGTTTCACCATCACCCTGATTTATGAAACGGAAGATGTCCCTGCCGGCACCACCTTCAAGGCTGTCATCTCCGGCACCACCGAGTAAAATATCTGCACCGTGGCCGCCAGAGAGTTCGTCATCCCCGAAGCCGCCGACGAGAATGTCGAGGCCCTTACCACCGTCGAGAACATCATCTCCGCCACCGCCATTAAGGTGATCCTTGCCTTTATCCCCGAACAGGTCGTCATCTCCGAGGCCACCAAGGATATTATCATTGCCCCGGCCGCCGTCGATGATGTCATCGCCGTCACCACCGTCAATAACATCGTTGCCACGATTTCCAAGGATGTCGTCATCG
Source organism: Halopseudomonas aestusnigri (assembly GCA_036960845.1). Taxonomy (GTDB): domain Bacteria; phylum Pseudomonadota; class Alphaproteobacteria; order Kiloniellales; family Kiloniellaceae; genus Kiloniella. Next base: position 707,319 of record JBALWN010000001.1, read on the forward strand.
CCAATTCCGCCTTGGATTTGGTCATGGCCTTTACCACCGATGATGTCGTCATCCCCGGCAGCTCCATTGAGGATGTCGTTCCCCTTACCGCCATCGATGGTATCGTCACCGGAATCACCCGTTAGGGTATCAGCACCCTTGGTGCCTGTAAGTTCCATATCATCTGCGGGCGTATCGTCCACAGGAGGCGTATCATCCACAGGTGGCGTGTCGTCTACAGGAGGTGTGTCATCCACAGGTGGCGTGTCGTCCACAGGTGGCGTGTCGTCCACAGGAGGTGTGTCATCCACAGGTGGTGTGTCGTCCACAGGAGGTGTGTCATCCACAGGCGGCACATTGCTACCTACGTAATCCAACTTACCGTCTTTTAAGAATAGCGCTTCGAGTGGATATAAGGCGCGGTCCAATACGACGACGTCTTCAATCACGCCGTCAAAATGGTTCGACAGGTGATTAACTTGCCCGGCCGTGCGATAAGCGGCACTGGCACCAAATACCAGGCTTTCTTGATTGCCCGTCATGCCATCATGGAAGGCAGGATTGTCAGATAAATCCTGAGTTGCTTGTCTTACCCCATCGACATAGAGCACGGCTTCACTTGCGTTAAAGGTGAAAGCAAAATGATGATTTTCACCAGCATTGATGTCAACATCATAGGCCCTGAGATAGAAACTCTCCTCTGTGGATTGATAGCGAACTTTTACGTGTCCATCACCATCAATCCAGGCCGTGAGATGGCCACCTTCGCCAAACGTTGCCGCATCTTTTGAAAACAGTGCCTGGTAGTTCCCACCTGGATTGTCGGCGGTAAAGCTGAAGGCAATAGTCCCGCTTCCTTGAGCCAAACCTACAACAGCGTCTGCGTGAGCCAAGTTGACATAAGCTCCGGCTGAGCCGTCTGTGCTTTCTCCATCGTCCTTATTACCCGTGAACTCCATCCGGTCTAAAACCGGGTTGGAATGTTCATCGATAATGGCCCTTGCCTGCGGCGTTCCTTCGGGAATGTTACTAGCAAAGGTGAAGAGATCGCTGTTTAGGTGAGGGTTATCAACATACTTCTCTGGATCAGAGATAATTGCGCCAAGGTTACCTTGGTCATCACGTGTGTCATAACCAATGACCTCGGTTCCATCATCAAGCGTAGAGGTTTTTAAGTCACCGGTTGGATGAATGGCTTCGTTGATATCATCAATGGTTTCCACAATACCGTCTGTGACATTGGCTTTGATTAGGATATCACCTTTATCGACGAGATCGCCATGGACAATGATTTGCCCAATTAAATCCTGATCGTGTGCTCCACCATTTCCCCCCATTTGTTGGGAATAGACTGAAATGATTGAAACAGCATCGTCGTCGACGCCATCCCCGTCAGTGTCTATCAAGCGGTGCTCCACTTGTGGGTTAACGGTGTGCCCGACAATGGCAATGGTATCTTCGCTGGCATTGTAATCGGCGATGATATCAATCCCAAAACTATCGACCCAGTGATCGTGGAGTTCGTTGTTTTCACCTGCAACACCCGCCCAGTCGATCGTTCGATCATCGTTGACGTGTTTGAGAATGATATCCTGTTTGGCATTGATCTGTGGATTAAATAAGAAGGTGTCGTGTCCTTCTCCACCGACAAGAATGTCGTCTGAAACCAGAGGCTGGCCTTCCCAGCCATAGAGCTTCTGGCGGATCATGTTGACTTCGTTGTCTGGATCATCACGGGTCGGCTGTCCGATGGCCAGTTGCCCGATCCGTTGTTCCCCGGCATCAGAGTGGCTGATCAAGATATCATCGCCAGCACCACCAATTAGCAAGTCAGAACCACGACCGCCTTCGAGGGTGTCATTCCCTGTACCACCGATCAGGATGTCGTCGCCGTAACCGCCTTCTATATTATCTTCCCCAGCTCCACCAGAAAGGGTATCATTACCAGCATTACCTTCGAGGTGATTGTTGGCGTCATCTCCTGTTAGGACGTCATCCCCACTAGTGTCGGGTTGAGTTCCGGCGGCTGCTGTGAGGGCTGTTCCCGGTCCTTCATTGACCAGTTGCAATATTTCTTCTGCAGTGAGGACATCTTCAGCAGTAAAGCCGCCCCAGATACCAAAATCAGCAATTGCCCCATCAAAAGGACGGTTAAGACTATCGTCTCCAGCCGCGAATACATCTGGTGACGAGTTGTCAGCAGTATAAGCGGTATCAGCACCGAGCACCCAGTGTTCCTGATTTTGCAAGAGATAGGCCTCTGATTGCAGACTTGGCAGATCTTCATTGCCTTCTTTGCGGATCCAGCCGTAATCAGGAATGGCTACACCATCTGCGTAAACGGTAATGCCGCCCTCGGCACTGAAGGAAACGGCAAGATGGGTCCATTCGCCTTCTTCCATGTAGGAAACGGATGATTCCCAGGCTTTGTTACTGCCACCATCTCCATTGGCAAAGCGCAGGAATACGCGCCCGTCGTCAGTAAGTCCTAAGCGGAAATGGCCGCCATCACCGGAACCACTTTCATCCTTGGACAAGATGATCTGGCCACAACGATGAAAATCATCTGGTTGAACCCACAAAGCAATAGTGCCCTGGGTTATTTCATGAGACGCATCGTGCTCAAGGAAAGCGAAACTACTGGAGCCATTGAATTCCAGTGCGGAATTGGCAACACCATTTGGCCCGTCTCTTACGGGTGTCTCGGTGGTTCGAACTGCGACGTTACCCTCTAGAGTGTAAGTTGTTACCGAATTGTCTCCACGTGCATCTGCAAAGACGCCGTCTACGCCGTTGTCAAAGTTCCAAAAAGATAAAGCGCCAGGTAAGTCAGGTCCTGATGTGCCCATGGGGGTGTCCATGGGTGTTTCATCGGGTGTAGGGGTTTCGTCGCCAGGCGTTGTGTCTTCAGGTGGTGTTTCAACAACTAGTGGGATTACGCCAACTTCTAAAACGTCCAAATTATCCTGACTGAGAAACAATGTTTCCAGTGGGTAAAGGGCACGGTCTAAAACAACAACATCTTCAATTACACCGTCAAAATGGTGCGAAAGGTATCGGATGTCACCGGATGGACGATAGGCTGCGCTTGCTCCAAAAATTAGGCTTTCTTCATTGCCCGTCATGCCATCATGGAAGCTCGGTTTATCAGTGAGATCTAGGGTTGCCTGTTCTTTACCATCAATATAGAGAACGGCTTTGGTATCATCGAAAGTGAAAGCAAAATGATGGTCCTCACCAGCGGCAATATCCACATCATATGCCCGGAGGTAATAGCTCTCCTCGGTAGATTGGTAGCGGACCTTTACATGGCCGTTGGTATCAATCCATGCGGTGAGGTGTCCTCCTCCCTCATAACCGGATGCATCCTTGGAAAATAAAGCTTGGTAATCATTGCCAGGGTTATCGGCTGTGAAGTTAAAGGCAATGGTTCCACTACCTTGGGCTAGGCCAGCGACAGCACCTAAATGGGCTAAATTAACAAATGACCCTAAGCTGCCATCGGAGCTTTCTCCGGCGTCTTTATTGCCAGTGAATTCCATCCGGCTCAGGACAGGAGTGGAGGTGGCATTTATCACGGCTTGAGCTTGGGGAGTGTCCGCTGGGATGTTGCTTTCTATTTCAAAACGGTCACTGTTTAAATAGGGGTTATCGATATATTTTTCTGGATCAGAGATGATCGCGCCCATATTCCCTTGATCGTCACGGGTGTCGTACCCTAGCACGACTGTGCCATCGTCAAGGGTTGTGGTTTTTAGACCTCCTGTCGGGGCCAAAGCCTCCTGCAGTTCATCTACTGTCTCAACGATGCCGTTGGTAACCTTGGAGGAAACCAATAAATCATCTTCGTCAACGAGATCGCCATGAACCACGATTTGGCCAATTAGATCTTGAGTGTGCGCTCCCCCATTGGCTTGGTTTGAATAAACTGAAATGATAGATACGGCATCATCGTTAACGCCATCACCATCTGTATCGATAAGCCGATGCTCGATTTCAGGCGTGGCAGTGTGCCCGACAATGGCGATAGTGTCTTCGCCAGCGCGATAGTCTGCAATAACATCTATGCCAAAACTGTCGACCCAATGGTCATGAAGCTCGTTATTCTCCCCTGCAACACCGGCCCAGTCGATGGTCCGATCTGCATTAACATGCTTCATTATAATGTCGTACTTTGCGTTGATCTGGGGGGCAAATAGGAAGGTGTCACGACCTTCGCCACCAACAAGAATATCATCTCCGACCAAAGGCTGGTCTTCCCAACCATAGAGTTTTTGGCGGGCGTCATTAACTTCGTTATCCGGATCGGTTCGTGTCGGTTGGCCAATGGCTAACTGTCCAATGCGTTGTTCCCCTGAATCTGATCGGCTAACCAGAACATCGTCCCCAGCACCCCCAAGTAAAAGGTCAGAACCTCGGCCTCCTTCTAGAAGGTCGTTGCCGTCGCCGCCATCTAGAATGTCATCCCCGTAGCCACCTTCGAGGTTGTCTTCTCCGGCTCCTCCGAGAAGTTCATCATCTCCTGCATTACCTTCTAGATGATCATTACCAGCGCCGCCGTCAATTGTGTCGTTTCCAGCGGGTATAGGCTGTGGGCCAGAGGGAGCGGTTAAGGCCGTTCCTGGGCCATCGTTGACGAGCTGCAGAACTTCTTCTGCGGTCAGAACATCTTCTGGGTTCATGCCCCCCCAGATACCAAAATCGGCGATCGCACCATCGAAAGGCTCATTTAAACTGTCGTCGCCCGCTGCAAAATCAGCAGGGGTATCATTGTTATCTGTTCTAGAAGTATCAGCGCCTAAAATCCATGGCTCTTCATTTTGCAAGAGGTAGGCTTCTGACTGAAGGCTCGGTAAATCTTCATTGCCTTCAGTTCGAAACCACCCCGCGTCAGGAATAGCAATGCCATCGGCATAGACAGTGATGCCATCAACTGCACTAAAGGACACCGCGATGTGAGCCCACTGGCCTTCTTCTAAATAGGAAGTGGCCGTTTCCCAAGATTTATTGCTACCACCGTCGCCATTTGCAAAGCGAATAAACAGGCGTCCGTCTTCTTCTGTTCCTAAACGGAAATGCCCGCCGTCACCTGATCCAGATTGATCTTTAGAAAGGATCATTTGATCATGTGACAGATCATCAGGCTGTATCCAAACACCAATGGTGCCTTGGCTGATTTCATAGGCTGTGTTATGATTTATAAAAGCGAAACTACTGCTACCATTGAAATCTAATGCAGATCCGGGGGTACCATCAGGTCCTGTGCGAACAGGTGTCGATGTTGCAACAACAGCTTGATTTCCCTCTAGCGTATAAGTCGTTACCGCGTTACCTCCTCGAGTATCCGCGTAAACACCATTGGTTCCGTTATTAAGTCGCCAAAAAGCGAGTGCGCCGGGAAGGTCGGTACCGTCCAATGCTTCGGGATCACCCATAAGGTGATCTGGTCCTGTAGTTCCTGCTAAAGTATCGTCTTGTCCGTCCGTAAATCCGAGTTGGTCGAAGTGCCCTCGGCTATTTTGATTGTCAGTCATGTTGGCCTCTTTAATTCATAAATGAATGAGGCGTCCCTCCTCGGTGCAGCAAGAAATTTTGACCATTTCATGGTCCCCAAACCAATCAGAATTTCACTTAAGCCGCTTATTGTATTGATCGCATGAGTCCTTAGCCGAAGCGTGGTTTTCGCTCGGCTGTAAGGTCTTGTACGATAGATGGTAAAGTTAGGAGTTAGAGGTATATTCGATCTCGTTGAATTCGCCTTTTAAATTTGTTTGCCTATCTGGATGAGTGATCAAAGGGTGATACATCAACCTCCCGTATTGTGTGACGAGGTTTTGCCCACTGGTAGGCAACAGGCCTTAAAAAACCGTTCTCTCAAAATTGATTACCAATGACATACCCCCTTGATATTTCTACCTGTGATAAAATTATAGTAGCTGGCACAACGAAAAAGTGCTGTAACATGGGCGGGGCAAAGCTGAGGCATTCTTGTGATGTAGTGGGTTTTTATTTATTACAGAACTGATGAGGGAGTTACCAATGCAGCCACGTATTAGCATGATTACTCTTGGGGTTGATGACCTCGACAAATCAATAACGTTCTATGAAAAGGGGCTGGGGTTTCCTAAAATGGAATCTCCGCCTGAAGTCGCTTTTTTTACCCTGAATGGTACATGGCTAGGCCTTTATGGAAGAGAGGTCTTGGCTAAGGATGCGATGTTATCCTCTGAAGGGTCTGGATTTAATTCTTTTGCTCTAGCACATAATTTGAGTTCGGAAGCTGAAGTCGACGCGCTTTTTCGCCATGCGATTTCTGTCGGTGCCACGGCGGTCAAAGAGCCTCAAAATGTGTTTTGGGGAGGGTATTCAGGGTATTTAAAAGACCCAGATGGCCATTTGTGGGAGATTGCCTACAATCCTTTTGTCTGGATAGGTCCTGAAGATAAGGATTAAAAGCCGTATCAAGGTGATGAGGACAAAGAAAAAGCTCCGTAAAAATGCGGAGCTTTTCATCTTAAGAGTTTCTAGGTTTTATTAATCGCGGAAATTTTCGTATTGGAGCGGTTGGTCTAAATTCAATTCCTTGATCATGGACATCGCGCCTTGCAGATCATCTCTTTTCTTTCCGGTGATACGAACTTCATCACCCTGCACAGCGGCTTGTACCTTTAGTTTTGATTGCTTTACTGCCGTGGTAATCTTCTTTGCGAGTTCGCGATCAATCCCCTGTTTTAGCGTAACAACCTGGCGAACCATGTTACCGGATGCGGCTTCTTCTTTACCAAAATCGAGAGCCCCAGGATCAATGTTGCGACGGGTGGTATGAACTTTGAGAAGCTCGTGCATTTGCTTTAGCTTTAGATCGTCATCAGCAAGAATAGTGATGAGTTCATCTTCTAGTGTGATCTCGCAATTTGAGCCCTTGAAGTCGTAACGTTGAGTAACTTCACGGCGTACACCATCTAGCGCGTTGTTTAATTCAGGCAGATCTGTTTTAGAAACGATATCAAATGATGGCATATCGATGGTCCTTTTATCTTCGTTCTCTATAGGTAATTTCGGATGGACAGTTCTTATCGTAAATCACTGTCTCCGATATTTCACTGGCGAGAATAACGGAACATAAGGAAGGACAAAACGTAAAATTGAGAAATCGAGCTATCATATATCCAAATAATGGAGATAGCTCGATATTGGATCTGCTTTTGTACACGCTTTTAAACGACAGCTCGAACAGAATTCAGAAAATTAGTAACCTCTCCGTTTAATATTGCCCCTTGTTGGGAGAGTTCAGTAGACGCCGTTAAGACATCTTGAGAGGCCGCTCCAGTTTCAACTGAGGCCTGAGTTACCTTTTGTATGTTGCTAGTAACCTCACTGGTGCCTTTTGATGCTTCTTCAACGTTTCGTGCGATTTCGTTTGTCGCGGCACCCTGTTCCTCGATTGCGGAAGCGATGGTTGTAAAGCTTTCGTTGACCTGTTCGATCACTGATCTAATTTTATCAACGGCAGAAACGGCGTTACCTGTGGCTTCTTGAACACCTGAAATTTGGAGCGCAATTTCTTCGGTGGCCTTGGCAGATTGATTGGCAAGATGTTTAACTTCGGAAGCAACAACGGCAAATCCTTTTCCTGCTTCTCCTGCGCGTGCGGCTTCGATGGTTGCATTGAGTGCCAGCAAGTTCGTCTGTTCAGCAATGTCTTTTATAAGATGCATTACTTCGCCAATTTTTTCTGACGATTCAGCAAGATTTTTAATCATTACAGAGGTGTTTTGTGCCTCAGTGACCGCCTCGATGGAAATCGAAGATGAATGAGATACCTGCCGGGTAATTTCATTAATCGATGAAGACAGTTCTTCAGCCGCGGAAGCAACCGTTTGCACATTGGTTGCAGCTTCTTCGGCCGCTGCGGCAACCATTGTCGCCTGCTCACTTGTAAAGCTGGCCGTGGTATTCATGGTCTCAGATGTAGCGTTGAGTTCTGTTGAGGCAGAAGAAACCGTACTGACGATATTGGCCATGGATCCCTGGAATTCATCAATGATGCCAGAAAAAGATTTCACCCGACTTTCCATTGAATCCATTGCGTCGTTCATGGTTCTACTGGCAACACCAAATGATCCAACCATGCCTTTTTCAGCTATACGGCGGAAATATTTATTATTGCTGACATATTCTAGTGAGGCCGTAGACTCGCGCATAAAGGCGTCCGTTCTATCGATCATTCGATTTATGGCATGCATGACATCAGCCATTTTGCCTTTGGAAGTGATGTTAATAATACGGGATTCAAAATCACCCTCAGATACTGCCATGCACACATCAAGGATTTGCTGTAATTCTCTATTGGTTTTACTTCTAATCATTGCCTGTCCCTCAGTTATTCATAACACCAGCGATAAATTCGTCGTACTCAACGCCTTTACTTGCGAGCAAAGAGGTTAATTTAGTGTAGGAATTTTCTAAACCATGTTTCCTGCCACCTTGTCTTTCTTCAGACAGTAGGTCGTCGTATAGAGGAATGATGGTTTCATCCAAAACTTTGCGTTCTGGGACTCGCCTGTTTGAATGATAGCCAACAATATTGCTGCTTTTATCTCTGCTTGGCGTCACATGAGCAATAACCCAGTAATAGTCACCGTTTTTTGCTCTGTTTTTAACGTACGCAAAAATCTCTTGTTTTTTCTCGAGCGTTTCCCACAGCAACTTGAAAATTGATCTGGGCATGGATGGGTGCCGTATCATGCTATGAGGTTGACCAAGAACTTCTTTTTCTGTGAAATCTGCTATAGATAGGAACACTTCATTTGCATAAGTAATGTGTCCTTTTAAGTCGGTTTTACTGACAATTATTTCATCATCACCAAAAAACCGTTCAACGTTCGTGATACTTGCTTCTCTCATTTGAACCCCCTTACAGGTTAATTATAGATCCGCCTTGAGGAGGGCTTGACTTCGGTGGTATTTAGCCCCGAGATCCTTGGCAGATATAAATAAAATAGTGTTAAACAAACGCACTGGTACAAAGGTGAGGTCTTATTTTCGTATCCGTGGTAAACATCTCTAACGGATACAAAAAATTGCTTTCCGCATATTGAATATGTGGAAATGTAATCGTGATATACACAAGATTATTGTGGGTATAGAGTAGGAGGAAAACATTAACAATACGCTACCATGAGAGGATATTGTTATTAATAAGTTCTTCTAGGTTGTATAAAGAGATGTTTATTCAGAATACAAAGTGTTTTCAAATTGATATGAATAGGGGAAATTTGTGGTTTTAAGAACGATATTGATCATCCTTGTCAGTTTTACGCTATGTTTTTCATTTGTGTACGAATCTGTGGCTGCACCAAGCCTGCTTATACAATCAACAGACAACTATAGAGATGATTTGGATGGTTTGATTGAAAAGCGAACCATTAGAGTCCTCGTTAATTACAGCCCGACAAATTTTTTTATTGTAGATGGAAAACCGCGTGGTTTTGAGTACGACTTATTGGAAGAATTCCATCAAAATCTCAAAAAAACGACACCCAAAGCAAGTTGGCCGATAATTTTTATCTATAAACCCGTTGCCTTTTCCGACCTTCTACCTCTTTTGGAAAGCGGGTATGGGGACATTGCCGTCGGGGGGTTAACAATTACAACCGAACGGCAAAAGAGCGTTTCTTTTACAAAGCCTTATTTGGATAATGTTGCAGAAATTATTGTCAGTAGTGTGAAGGCTGAGCCCATTAATACCATGGATGACATGGCTGGAAGATCTGTTCTCATTAATATGAGTAGTAGTTTTGCTGAGCATCTAAAAACCGTGAATGGCAATTTAATCAGCAGAAAGCTCAAACCGATTAAGATTATTCCAGCCAGTGAAAAATTAACCGATGAAGATATTCTACAGATGGTTAGTGCTGGTATTGTTGATTACACAATTGCTGATCTACATGTTGCTCAAATTTGGCAACAGGTTCTCCCGACGATAAAGATACATGAAGACATTATTCTTAATGCTAAAGGTCGTTTGGCCTGGGCCGTGCGCAAAGATAATCCCCAGTTATTGAAGGCTTTAAACTCTTCACAGCATAAAGTGAAGAAAGGAAGCTTATTGGGGAACATATATTTCAAAAAATATTTTGAACAGACGAAGTGGATAGAGAATCCTCTTAATGCTGGTGGGAATACCAAAATAAAAGAACGAAGAATTCTTTTTGAGACTTACGGTGAAAAATACGGAATTGATTGGCTAGCACTTGCTGCTCTGGGATATCAGGAATCCAGACTTGATCAGTCCGTCATAAGTAACGCCGGAGCGGTTGGGATTATGCAGGTACTTCCCTCTACAGCAGCCGGAGAGCCCATCAATATCCCCGATGTGGATAAGCTGGAGCCCAATATTCATGCTGGAGCCAAATATCTCGCCCACCTCAGAGATCATTATTTTGATGACCCGAAAATCGACGAACAAGATCGTTTAGATTTCATGTTAGCGGCCTATAATGCTGGCCCCAACAAAGTTCAATCTATGCGCAAACAAGCCGCAAAAGAAGGATTGGATCCTAACAAATGGTTTTCCAATGTAGAGCAAATTGCGCGTCGGGTAATTGGCCGGGAAACCGTTAATTATGTTGCTAATATTACCAAATACTACAGCGCGTACCGTCTCGCTTATGATTATAAGTTCGAGGAAAAAGTATCTGTAGAAAATTAATTTAAGACGTGAGGCCAGTTTTTATCACCACGCGTTATGTTGCCAGAGATATCTTTCTCCCAACGACGCTGGATATCGGAACTGTAGTTTAGGTACAGTTTGTTGTTCACGATTTTCCAGGCTTTGGGGTCTGCAGAGGCCGTGTCGCCTTGCGCAACCGCCCAAGCGCAATAACCTCCGAATTGCGGAGCGAATTTTTCTGGGTTCTCTTTGAAGGCTTCGCGGTTCTTAGCTGAAGAGAAATGCCAAGTTGCTCCCATCCACTCGTATGCAAATTTTTCAGAGCCTTCGATAGGTTTACTTTGGGAAAAGTAGGCAACGGGGTCATGTCCATCTATCGCAACTGAAGATAAAAAGCCTGTGTAAATTGGGTCTTGGGCTGCAGAAGCCACGGTTGGTAACGCTGAGGCAACTGCGCCTGTAGCTAGGGTGAAAAGTAAATGCCGGCGACTGATTAACATAAGCATCTTTCTGATGGTTGTAGCTCTAATGTAATGCGGTTTGTTATAAACTGCATATCACATTCAGTTGAGCTGTTTGTGCTCTGGACGTTTTGACAGTGTGTACCTGTACAAGAGGTGTTCTCTTGATTCTAACGGTTAGAATAAGGCATTGTCATTATTGAAATTTTCATGTCGTTAAAGGTTAAAGTATATGGTAACTCGACGGGCGCGTCTTCGAGATTTAGGCCTCACAATTGGTGAGTTGCCAACTGGTGAACACAACGCCATTACTGATGTGCTTGGCGTGGAAGTAGGTCACTGCACCCTTACCAAAGAAAGCCCAAATGTCTTGAGAACGGGTGTTACTGCGATATTACCTTTGGGGCGGGATAAATTGTGGAGCCATGGTATATTTGCAGGCTCGAGCATTTTTAATGGCTATGGTGAAATGACAGGTCGAGGATGGTTGGAAGAAGCAGGGCAATTGTCTTCACCAATTTTACTGACCTCTTATTATGGGATTGGTGCCGTTCACCGCGGGATCAACCAGCTTTGTGATGATATCGACATCCATAGTGGAACCCATCCAATCGTCGCTGAAACATGGGATGGGTGGTTAAGTGATCCTAATGCCTTTGCTCTTCAAACCTGCCATGTTGAACGAGCCCTTGATGACGCGAAGGGCGGCACGGTAAGCGAAGGTTGTGTCGGTGGCGGTACAGGTATGGTCTGCCACGATTTCAAGGCCGGGATTGGGACTTCTTCTCGTAAAGTCGAGGTCCATGGCGAGGTCTATACTGTAGGAGTTCTGGTTCAGGCAAATTATGGTGACAGGGCGGATTTTAGAGTTGATGGAGTGCATGTCGGCACAAAGATCCCTCCTTCTGACGTGCCTGTTCCAGATCGAAAGTCCGTGCCTCATATTGAAGATGGATCAATCATCATCGTTGTTGCGACGGATGCGCCTTTATTATCCAAACAGTGTGATCGTCTCGCTAAAAGAGCCGTGCTCGGGCTTGGGCGGACCGGAGGATTTGGTCACAACGGCAGCGGAGATTATTCGATCGCCTTTTCGACAGGGAATGTTCTCACTCTTCGTGAAGAAGGTCTGCATCATGGTATTCGAGCGGTGGCAGAAAAAGATATCAATCCGCTGTTTCATGCAGCTGTTGAGGCGACAGAAGAGGCTATTGTAAACTCAATTTGTAAAGCAATCACGACGACGGGTTACAAAGGGCGCGTTGTGCATGAACTTCCTTTAGAAAAGCTCAAATCCATTATGGAGTCTAAATAGGATGGAATCCTTGAGTACTCCCAAGTAGCTACAATAGTATCTTCATTTCGAACAATGTGATCAAAACTTCTATATCTTGTAATACCAAATCGTCACCACTCATCGTGAAAAAGGTGTTTGATCGCCTTTATTTCTAAGTGAGAAAATTACGTTTGCGATACAACGATCCCGGACTGATATCAATCTAATCTTAGTGCTGGCTTTCGGCTTGCTTCCTTTAATGGTGGGGCGCTCTTTACCCTAGATTTAGATTTAGATTTAGATTTAGATTTAGATTAGACGGAACGTTGGACGTATTCTTCGATCATGGGGTGAGCGGCACGTTTTGTATAGCTGGGGTCTGTTATCCCCTTAAGAACAAAGTCAGCGGTGGTTCTGTTACAGGCGACGGGTGTTTCATAAAGTGTCGAAATTCGAATTAGGGCTTTGACATCGACATCATGTGGTTGTGGTGTCATCGGGTCGACGAGAAAGAAAAGAGCATCCAGTTCATCGTTGGAAATCAATGCGCCGATTTGAAGGTCTCCGCCAAGAGGGCCGCTTTTGAAAGACTGAATTTCATGTTCCGGAAGATTTTCTGAAAGGAGGCGACCAGTTGTTCCCGTTGCTACGATTTTGAACTCTTTTAAGGCTTCTTTGTTTTCTTCTGCCCACTCGAGAAGAACAGGCTTCATTCTATCGTGTGCCACCATGGCAATCGTGCGCTTGGAACTCTCACTCATAATGTATCTCCCTGATTTGTTATTATAATATCGCTTTAATATTGGGCTCTGTCCAAGGGTTCTTGATGTGAGATCAACCAATCGCGTACTTTTTGTGCCTGTGGGCTCAAGGGCTTATGGCTTGGCCAGAGTACCCAAAAGTCTCCACCAAAGTGGACAGGCTCATCATCGAGTAGTTCAAGTAGGCCATGGTGAACAAGGTGATCAACGAGGTGCCACCATCCCAGGGCAATTCCACCACCAGCAAGGGCCGCTTGGATAACAAGCGCATAGTCGTTTAGACGAAGTCCATCACCATTGTCCTTCCATTCAAGTCCCTTTGCTTTAAACCAGGTATTCCAGTTTGGGCGATCCCGATAGGGTTCTTCGAGATGGAGCAAACGGCGTTGTGAAAGCTCCATGGGTGCTGTAGGCATACCAAAGTCAGCTAAGTATTTGGGACTAGCTACGGGGTAGACGACTTCTTTAGCAATTTGTATCGCGTCATGTCCGAGCCAATTCCCATTGCCGCGCCTTATCCCCAAGGGAATTTCCTCGGCAGCAGGGTCAACATCTTTATCGGTGGTTTGTAATCGAATATCGACTTCTGGGTGGTGGTGGCTAAATGACGCTAGGCGGGGGACGACCCAATAGTTCGCAAAGGCCGTTGAGCATGACAGGGTGACATGGCTGTCGGGTTCTGATCTTGATAATTCCTGAGCAGATCTATGGATATGGCCAAGCCCCATGGTGACGTCGTTATGAAAGCGTACTCCGGCCTCAGTAAGTTGTACTGAACGATGGCCACGATAGAACAACTGTATGTTAAGCGCAGTTTCAAGTTGCTTTATGGCGTAACTAACGGCGGCTTGACTGACGTTAAGCTCTTCCGCTGCGCGAGCAAAAGACAGATGCCTTCCGGCAGCCTCAAATGAAAAGAGCGCCGTGGGGGATTGAATCAGGTTTTTAAGTTTTCGCATAAATTAAACTTAGGCAAAGAGTAAGAATTATAAGCAGTCACAAGTCTATTGCATAAGTATACCATTTGCCTATCCCAATTTTAAGAAGGATGTTGGCAGCATGGTCAGGGAAAACGGAAGCGTTATCAAAGAACGCGATCAAACGTCGGTTAAACCTGGAGGCCGCGCGGCGCGTCGGGCAAGCCGGGAAGGAGGAGCCGAGCAGAACAAGCATCTCAAGGTGCCTTTTATTACTCGTAATATTCCGACCTATGATTTGTTGGGTGAAGAAAGTTTAGTCAAAATTGAGCAAGCTGCAGATACCATCCTTGCTGAAATTGGTATCGAATTTAGAGATGACCCTGAAACAGTTGCCCTGTTTAAAAAGGCAGGTGGCCATGTCACGCCGATATCTGATGATATTTGGAATATAAAATTTGAACCCGGTATGATCCGGGAAATATTAAAAACGGCCCCTGAGCGTTTTACCCAACATGCCCGTAATCCCCTAAACTCTGTGGATATTGGTGGCGACGCAATGGTCTTTGCCCCGGCTTATGGATCTCCTTTTGTTATGGATATGGATAGGGGGCGGCGTTATGGGACTTTGGATGATTTTGAGAACTTTGTGAAATTAGCGCAATCCAGTCCTTGGCTACACCACTCCGGCGGGACCATATGTGAACCGACTGATATTCCGGTCAACAAGCGTCATTTAGATATGGTGCTCGCTCACATGCGTTATTCTGATAGAGCTTTTCTGGGCTCGGTTACGACCCCTGAACGTGCAGTCGACAGTATTGAAATGTGCCGGGTTCTGTTTGGGTCTGATTTTGTAGATCAGAACTGCGTCATCATGGGCAATTTCAACTCTACCTCTCCTTTAGTTTGGGATGGGATATCTACTCAGGGAATTCGTGCCTATGCTGAGGCTGGTCAGGGCTCAATTCTCTTACCATTTTTGCTTGGTGGAGCGGTTTCTCCCGTAACAATGCCAGGGGCTATCGCTCAAGGGCTCGCTGAGTCCATGGTTGGCTGTGCTTTGACACAACTTGTTCGCCCAGGCGCCCCCGCAATTTTGGCGTCTTTTTTATCTTCACTATCATTGCGATCAGGCAGCCCAACTTTTGGAACGCCTGAACCTGCGCTTGGCAGCCTTGTCATGGGGCAACTCGCCCGACGTTTGAAGTTGCCTCTAAGGTGTGCGGGTAATTTTCCCACATCTAAGTTACCCGATGCCCAGTCAACAACCCAGGGGATGATGTCGATGATGTCTGCTGTGCAAGGAGGGGCGAACTATATCCTTCATTCGGCAGGTTTTCTCGATGGACTTTTGTCGATGTCTTATGAAAAATTCATCATGGATACGGATATTTGTGGTGCTCTTCATGCCTATCTCAAGGGGTTTGAAATCAATGACGACACTCTAGGAATTGATTCCCTTCGTGAGGGTGGGCCAGGTCAGCACATGTTTGGATCTGCGCACACCCTGAGACACTATCAAACGGCTTATTGGGATACTGATTTTAACGATGATCAACCTTATGAAAGTTGGGTCGAGCAAGGTGGTGAGGATGCGGCGATCAGGGCCAATCGCAAATGGAAACAAATTCTCGCTGATTATCAGGCTCCACATATGGATATGGATAAAGAAGAGGCTTTGCTGGAATTTGTGGCCCGTCGCAAAGCCGAGATGACAGACGCCTGGTATTGATTGCTTGAGCCTGAAAGGAGGTTGTTATGAAGATTACTGATATTAAAGTTACCCATGTAAATGTACCCTTTGATGCCCCGTTCTGGTGGACCGCAGGCCTTTACCCCGGAGCGTCTAAATCGGTTATAGAGGTCTTTACCGACGAAGGTGTGGTTGGTTTGGGCGAAGCGCCTTGGTGGCATTTTGGGGAGGTTATCAAACAGGAAATCGCACCACTGTTAATCGGGGCAGATCCACTTGATCTAGTGGATTGTGAAATGCGCTGTGTCCCTCCCTGGCAAATAACCGCCAACACTGGGGAAAACGCGATCACGATTGCCTTTGGAGCGCTGGAGCTCGCGCTTTGGGATATTCGCGGCAAGGTCATGAATATGCCGCTTTATAAAGTGTTGGGTGGAGCCGTTAGGAAAGATATCCCTTTTACGGAGTACTTTGCCTTTCGGCCCGAAAATAATGGTGCGGGCGGAGAGATGACGCCAGAAGCCATTGTCGATTATTGCCTACAAATGAAAGAAGAGCACGGGTCGACTTATTTTGAAGGCAAACTCATTCAGGGCGACCCTCAACTTGAAATCCAAACCGTACGATTATTGCGTGAAGCTCTCGGAGGAGATGCAATGCTGCGTCTTGATTCTAACATGCAGTGGTCTCTAACGACTGCGCGTTGGGTCTTGCGTGAACTAGAGCAATATAACATTCGCAATTACGAAGACCCGGTTGCAACCTTTGAAGAGATGTCGGAGTTACGTAAACATTCGATCATCCCATTTTCTACTCACGTGCCAGATCTGCGTCGCGCTGTTGCACTTGGCGCGCCAGATTATTTTGTATGCAATTTTGCCGCTCTGGGTGGTATCGCCAAGACAATGAAATTCGTTGCGGCATGTGAAGCCATGGGTAAGGGATTTTGGTGTTATTCAAACGATCTCGGTATTATGACCGCGGCCTATTTACATGTTGTTGCTACGACCCCTTGGATCACTGAACCTTCGCAATCCTTGTTCCGTTGGCAAGTGGGGGACGTCATTCAAAATGGCCCCTTCCGTCAGACCAACAACACAGTACGCGTTCCCGAAGAGCCTGGTCTCGGCGTGGAGTTGGATCAAAATTCTATGGCGCGCTGGCATCAACATTTTGTTGATCATGGCCCGATGAGCCATTTCAATGATCCGAATAACCCGGGACGCTTTCGACAGTTACCGCTTAATTAAGTTCTGAACGGATGTTTAGAAATAATGCCTGCCCACAAGCTTTATTGTATCGTTAGTCAAAAACCCTGGACAGAGATCAATCTCGTACCAGGCGTTGAAGAAAAACAGGAGAGAAGAAAATGGCCAGTAATGATCCCTTGTTGCAGCCTTACAAGCTGAAGCATCTCACGATAAAAAATCGGATTATGACCACAAGCCATGAGCCTGCCTATCCTGAAGATGGTATGCCAAAAGACAGATATCGTGCCTATCATGAAGAGCGTGCGAAAGCTGGCGTTGGCATGACAATGACTGCGGGCTCCGCCGCCGTATCCAGGGATAGTCCTCCGGTTTTTAATAACGTCCTCGCCTATAAGGATGAGGTCGTACCATGGATGACGAAAGTAGCTGATGCCTGTCATGAACACGGGTGTGCGGTGATGATTCAGCTGACCCACCTCGGACGTCGCACGGGCTGGAACAAAGGAGATTGGCTACCCGCGGTTTCCCCTTCCCATCACAGAGAAGCGTCGCACCGTGCTTTTCCTAAAAAAATGGAAGACTGGGATATCGAGCGTATCATCAAGGATTACGCTGATGCTGCTGAGCGCATGCAGGCCGCAGGATTGGATGGTATTGAGCTGGAAGCCTATGGCCATTTGATGGATCAGTTTTGGTCCCCCCGCACCAATACTTTAGACAGCGCATACGGTGGATCTTTGGAAAATCGGATGCGGTTTTCAATGGATGTTCTTCAGGCCATTCGTAAGCGGGTCGGAGAAGATTTTATCGTCGGTATTCGCTACACCGCTGATGAAGCGGATAAAGAGGGGATCTCTGAAGATGACGGTATTGAAATATCCAAACGGTTAAAAAAATCTGGCCTGGTTGATTTTCTAAATGTTATTCGGGGCCACATTGATACCGACCCGGGCCTTACCGACGTTATCCCAGTGCAGGGAATGAAATCTGCACCACACCTTGATTTTGCTGGACGGGTGAAAGAAGCGACGGGAATGCCTACTTTCCATGCGGCACGTATTCCCGATGTGGCAACAGCGCGTTATGCCGTATCCGCAGGCTTAATTGATATGGTTGGCATGACACGTGCTCACATGGCTGATCCCCATATCGTCAGGAAGATTGTCGAAGGACGTGAACACGACATTCGTCCCTGTGTTGGAGCAACTTATTGTCTGGATCGGATCTATCAAGGCGGCGATGCCCTATGCATACATAATGCTGCTACGGGCCGAGAACTTACCATGCCGCATGATATTCCGCGTGCGGATACTAAGAAGAAAGTTGTCATTGTCGGGTCAGGACCTGCTGGTCTGGAGGCTGCGCGCGTTGCCGCAGAACGCGGACATTCGGTTACTATTTTTGAAGCCGCTTCTGAACCTGGAGGACAAATTCGTTTAACGGCGCAAAGTCCTCGGCGCGCTGAAATGATTTCTATTATTGACTGGCGCATGGCTCAGTGCGCAGCCAGAGATGTCGAGTTTCGTTTTAATACCTGGGCTGAAGCACATGACATCCTGTCCGAAAACCCTGATGTGGTGATCATTGCCACAGGCGGGCTGCCGCACACAGATGTTCTGGAATCAGGAAATGATCTCGTGGTTTCTAGTTGGGATATTATCTCTGGCGATGTGAAACCGGGGCAGGATGTGTTGGTTTATGATGACGCTGGTGATCATGCTGGTCTCCAGGCCGCTGAAATGATTGCAGCCACAGGGGCGAAGGTCGAAATCATGACACCAGATCGTAGCTTTGCACCTGAAGTTATGGCCATGAACCTTGTTCCCTATATGAGATCAATGCAGGAAAAAGATGTGACTTTCACAGTTACCTATCGCTTGAAGGCGGCAACACGAGAAGGGAACCGCCTCTCAGCTGTGATAGGTACTGATTATAGTAGCCTGACAAAAACGAGAGATTTTGATCAGATCGTGGTCAATCATGGGACGATCCCCATGGATGACATTTATTTTGATCTGAAACCTCAGTCTTCAAACTTGGGTGAGCTAGACCAAGCAGCCTTTATTACCGGAGAGCCACAACAGATTTCCACGAATTCTAAGGGTGATTTTCAACTATTTCGTATTGGGGATGCGGTTTCTGCTCGTAACACTCATGCGGCGATATATGATGCTTTAAGGTTGGTAAAAGCGGTTTAAGTTAGGGCTTTAATGTGCTCCGATGCCAAGTGTGTCGGAGCACGTTTTTATGGATCCACAGACTTATCTAAGCAGAGTTTTTCATGGATGACAGCCTGGGCTGATTCCAGGTGTTTCACCAATAATTCAGATGCGAGTTCGTGATCTTTTGCAATACAGGCTTTAACAAGTTGTTGGTGCTCGAAATTACTTCTGGTTTGTGATTGTGGCTCTTTCAAGCTTATCCGCAGGTATCTTTCAGAGGCGGTGAATAGTATGGATTGAAAGCGATAACCAATAGTTTCTTTTGCACCGGATAGAATGATCTCGTGGAACTGACGATTTAGTTGGCCGAGTTCTTTTTGATTTGTGCTCTGAGTTTCATTTTGCACAAGCGTTTGAGCAAAATGAAGGTCTTCTTCGCTAAGGTTTGGTACTGACAAACTTAACAGATGAGGCTCGATGATTTTCCTCAGTTCAAAAATCTCCATCATCTCTTTTATTGAGCCTGGTAGTACTCTTGCGCCTCTGTTTCTCTCAAAGCTAATAAGATTTTCGCCTTCCAATGTACGAAGGGCTTCTCTTACCGGGATTTTGCTTACACCCATTGAATCAGCCGCTGTGTCCTGGCGCACAAGGCTATGCGCAGGCAGGGTGCCTGAAATTATAGCCTCTCGGAGTACGTTGGCCACAAACACGGGTGTTGAAACCTGTTCGTCCGTAAAGCGAGATACGATACTTTTAAGGCTATCAGTTTCGCTCAAATCGTTGGGGTCAGTTGCCATGGGATATCAGGTCTTTCTTATAAATTACGCTAAGTAATTTATCCAGTATCCGGCTTTGACCCAAGATAAATCGATTTTAAATTGAGGCGATAAGTTTTTTCTTAAGTAGCCCCATGCCGATCAGGCACCCGAGAATGATTACGCAAGCACCGAGTGTTGTTGTCCAACGTAAAGTCTCGCCAAACAAAATGAAGCCAATAATCGCCGAGAATACAATAGAGCTATAAGTTAAGGGGGTAAGGAGCACAACATCAGCTTTTCTAAAGGCAAAGAGATTGAGTGACTGACCTAATATGGCAATCGGTCCCATAAGGAGAACAGGCCACCAGCCCGCGATATCATTCCATTGCCCCCATATAAAAGTTGGGATCGCGAGTAGTAACGAGGCAAGGGAATTTACATAAAGCAATGTGACAGGGATGGCCTCCCGCTCGCTGACAAATTTGATCACGATAATCTCAGCGGCCATGCAGCACGCGGCTAGGAGAGCGATTACTGACGCGGGATGAAAAAGATTGCTCCCTGTTTCTCCGCGACTTCCATAGGCAACGGTAATTGCCCCTGTAATGCTTAAAATGACTGCAAACCAATGGCGAGGAAGGACGCGTTCGCCCAAGATAATACCTGCCAATATCAGAACAATGGCGCCGTTTGAAAAGCTGATTGTAACGACATCAACCAGGGGGATTTGCGCGGAGGCAATTACCACACACGCCACGGACCCAATACCTGCCATTGAGCGGCCGATATGAAGCAATCCAAATTCACTTCTAAGAGTATTTCCTTGTGCTTTCCATCTAATGACAGCCGGTAAAAGAAATATCAAACCTCCTAGATAGCGGATAAATACAATTTGATACCATGGCAGAGGAATGCTTGATCCTTTGGGTAGAGCAAACATACCAGAAAAGAGAAAGGCAGCGAGTAAAACAGCGAGCATGGCTTTAAATGCTGTGTTTTCGAGTAAATGGTTAAGCCGCATAAATTGTCTTCCTGCAAGTCTGGTTTTGTTGTCAGTGTTAAAGAATAACTCTGTTCAAATTTGTACAACATCAATATAATTGTATTTTTGATATTCAAAATTGAATAGGTAAGGTTATGCTTAAATCTGCGTATGACTGGGATGATATTCGGGTTTTTCTCGCGGTTTACGAAACCGGCTCTTTTTCTGGGGCCGCGAGAGATCTTGGCCTGAGCCAACCGACTGTTGGTCGCCGGATTAAATCCTTAGAAGAAGCCCTTAATAACCGGCTATTTGAAAGATTATCTGAGGGACTTTCGCCTACTGAATCTGGAGTGATGTTGGCTTCCAAAGCTTTCCCAATGGCTGAAGCTGCCGAAGTTTTAAACCGCCAGAGTGCCTTACTGTCAGCTGAATCTGTTGGGACAGTTCGAATATCTATGAATGAGCAGGCAGGGATGTTACTGTCCGGGCATATTGCAAAAATCAGGGAAGCTTTGCCGGGAATAGAGCTGGAATTGATCACAACCCACCTTGAGGCTAGTTTATCCCGAAGAGAAGCAGATTTGCTCATTCGGTTTTGCAAGCCCAAGAAAGGTAATCTTTATGGTCAAAAGCTAACGGAAATGCCTTTTGCTGTGTTTGCCTCAATTGAGTGTGATGTTACTCCTGTCAAACATGAAGAAGAGCTCGGAGCGTGGTTATGGCGAAGGGATCATCCGTGGATTGGTTGGGATGAAGAGCATAGCTATCAGCCTGATGCCGCTTGGATGAAAGCAACTTTAAAATCTGTAACTCCAGCAATTCGGATAAGTCACGCAATGATGATGCAAACATTGTTGCAGAAAAATCTTGGTATCGGTTTGTTGCCTTCCGCCGCAGGAGACGCCGATCCGCAACTGAAAAGATTGACCCCAGATGTACCTGGACTTCTTAATAACCTCTATTTAATCGTTCACGGCGATTTGCGATTTGTTCCAGCTATCCGATCGGTTATGGGGGAAATGTTGAACGTTCTTTCAAAAACAAATTCATAAATTCATCATTTAGTTTTAATCCAGTTGCAATCAAAGGAGCGATGTTCGATCAAGGAACTTTGGCCTTGGTTGTCATCCTATGGAAGCACCTTATGGTATCGCAGCCTTTCCTGTCTTGATTTTAGGCCCTGCCAATACGGCTCGAAGTAAAAAATAACTCGAAGTAAAATATAAAGCAGTCAGATTGCTGTCAGTTCCCCTCTTTAAAACACAGGATATCAAAAGTGTTTTATACGAGGAAGCAAATGCCACGGTATCGCGATAATTCTAATTTTAGCTTGTCACTTTTGGGGCCCACTCAAGGGATACTTCAGTGT
Organism: Halopseudomonas aestusnigri; assembly: GCA_036960845.1. GTDB lineage: Bacteria > Pseudomonadota > Alphaproteobacteria > Kiloniellales > Kiloniellaceae > Kiloniella. The sequence goes on from JBALWN010000001.1 coordinate 729,572, forward strand.
TGTGGTCTAATCATTCAAATAGCGAAAGTTACATTATTCATCACAATTGGACTTAGTTTTTTATTGCTCAGTGAAGCAATTGCAGAAGAAGCAAAACAAAACATTGATCAAGACAATGATGGTTTTGTTGATGTTGTTTTAAGTGATTGGGATTTTACCCTCGGGGCTGGTGTTGGTATCGGCCCTGATTATGAAGGTTCTGATGACTATGAAATCGGTGCTTTACCCATAATTGAAGCTTCTTGGAGGGACGATACTTTTTTCATATCTTCCAGAGCTGGTATTGGCGCAACTCTTTTGAGATCTGAGCATTTTAGCTCGGGACTTGCCTTTAATTATGGCGGTGGCCGTGACGATGGTGATAACAGTGCCTTACGAGGTCTCGGTGATATTGATGATGGAATAAATGTTACAGCCTTTGCTGGATTAGATTTCGGTCAATACGCCTTGGGGGTGGATGTTACTCAGGACTTGAGTGGCGATGATAAAGGAACGCTTGTTTCATTTGGAGCTGATTACCGGGTCTCTTTTTTGGATGACAAGTTGATGCTTGAACTTGGCCCAGAGGTGAGTTGGGCATCGGATGATCATATGAACACTTATTTTGGCGTGGATAGCAAACAGGCGTCGCGAAGTAAATATAATCAATTTGATGCTGATGCAGGGTTTAAAGATATCGGCCTTCACCTAAACGCGATGTATGAGGTTGATGAGAATTGGGCCATTACGGGTGGGGTTGGTTACGCGCGTCTTCTGGGAGACGCCGCTGATAGCCCTTTTGTTGAAAGTAAAGATCAGTTCTTTAGCTTATTCGCTGTCAGCTACTCTTTTTAATTTTGAATAATTTTTAACCTCTGTTTCTTGCCTCTAATAACGGATTATCCGTTCCGATCCGCCAACTATCCCGGGAAATAATGTGTTAAAGCTTTATTTCTCGGGAGATTTTCTTAAACGATTTGAATAGTTTTGTTAATCAAGAGTTAATAGATTGAATTCTTGTGTTATAGTTACGAATTATAGCAGAACACGAGGAGGTACGAGAATGATATTTTCCAGTGATTTCGGCACCGCACTTTATCAAAATGATAGCGGTTCTGGCTCAGAAGAGGCTGGGAATACAGTGGGGTCTTCTGGCGGGATGGTTAAAGATGTTCTTGCTGAAAAAGGCGGGGATATTCATACCATCGACACAAGCCATACTGTATTAGATGTAGTGGGTATGCTTAATTCTTTTAAAATTGGTGCTCTTGTTATCGCGGATGAGAATAAGCGCCCAATTGGTATTGTTTCTGAACGCGATGTGGTTGTTGGTGTTGGCAAAGAGGGCTTGGCTATCTTTGAAAAGAACATCACTGAAATTATGACCGCGGACCCAATTTGCTGTGGCCTAGATGCTCGTGTTCACGAAGTCATGCAGAAAATGACCACCGGACGGTTCCGGCACATGCCTGTGGTTGATAATGGAAAACTGTGTGGCATGATTTCCATTGGTGACGTCGTACGAAAACGCTTGATGGAACTTGAATTCGAAAACGAACAGATGATGGCCTATATGGCGGGTTAATAGAACCTGTTAAAGAGCTTGATATTCGCCAGATTGATGTAACGACGGATTACTTTGTTCCGTCGTTACATATAAAGCTACTCTATATTATGGCATATCTTGGGTGTGAACCCATAGTAGACCGCCTTCTTCCACCTGTGCATTTGTCCCATCCGGCGCAGGAAGAGTTTTTCCATTGTCCACCAATGCGGCAAAACCCCACCACCCAGCTTTGGGCATAGCATAGTGAAAAACACCATTTGTATCAGCCCTGACCACTTGAGTAACAAAAGGTGAGCCAGGCGTTTTTATATTCCCTTGTCCTCGATACTCGATTTCAACAAGTGCGTTGGCCTCTGGCTTACCATTATTGATTACTTGACCTGAAAATAGATTGTTGGTCCATAGGCCATAGGGGCGGCTTAAAGGCATAATTTCTACAGGCAGACCTACCGGTGTTTCCCACCCATTCTCCAGGCCATAAGCGTTCACAATAACTTTCGTGTAGTGGATAATCATCGTTCGTTCTTCAGCTTCCCAATAGGGAGCTGGAGTCAGAAAGAACGTATAGTCTCCTGCACGTTTTATATTATGGAGGGCTTTAAAAGAAGTAACATTGGCCGGGTTTGACTTCCCCTCAAGCCTTATCGCTTTTAGCTCAGGTGTTAGGTCTTTTTTCAAGCCTGCTACCTGTACTCCAAATTGTTCTGGAAGCTGCATATCCATCAAGGGTGCACCTTCCATCGGGTGGGTAAACCTGATGTCAAAGGTGAGCGTACTTTGCTTACTTTTTGTAATGAGAGAATGCGAGGGAATTAATTCAAGAAAATGGGCCTCAGCGCTCGTTACTGTTAGGGCCATAGTCATTAATCCCATGAAACACATGAGAGATAATCGTATCAAAAACATGGTACGCGCCTTGTCAAAATAGTTATGACAATGCCAAGAACTCAGATCACCTGAGGCTCTTTACAATGTCGACAGGCACGCCACACGGCGGATAACCGCCCCAATGAAACTCCCCGTTCATCAGACTGGTGACGTTATGGCGGCAGGTCTCCTGGCTCGCGGCTTAAATAATAGATGCTATCACTTGAAGCCGTTCACAGTTGCGGGGGCAGCTACGGTTTAAGACCCCCTGATGGGCAAATCCCTCCGTATTCCCTATTATTTTCACGTCAAATTTACACATGAAAAACCGTCACACGCGCAGTCTGTCGATATGACGTGTTGGGGTCAATCAGGAATATGGCCTCGAAAGACTTTATCTTAAAGTTTAGAGGGCGCCACGGGTAGATTTACTATCCGCGAGTAATGCTCTGGTTTGAAGTGATGCGAGATCGCGGGCCCAGCTATCAGGTGCATTTGGGAACAGGCTGTAAAACCCAATGTAGCCGGAGTAATCGATGACAGCATAATTTCGAGCAGACTCCGGCGACAAATCTGATGCTCTTTCATACATTCCAGCAAGGAGATCAAGACGAATGGTATCTACTTTTTGCACCGTTTCGCGAACGACTTTATCTGATTGTCCCCATGTTCTCATGGCAATATCGGCGGCAATATCCTTTTCAAATGCGAGATTGAAAAGCATTTCGTACTGAGCTTCAGGATCTTCAACGTCCTTGACCTTTTCAAAAAGGTCTTCTGTGAAGTCTTTTTCCCAAAAAGCGAGAAGTGCGATTTTGAAGGCCTCAAAATCCTTGAAATGATGATAAAAACTGCCCTTTGTCAGTTTAATGTCTTTGCAAAGGCGGGCAATGTTAACAGCTTGAGCTCCTTCGTTGGCGAGCAAACTCATCGCGGATTGAAGCCAGTTGATGCTGCCTTTTGATATTTCTGGAGAAGACATTTTGGGTCGCTTTATCTTGGGGTTAATTGTGACATTCTATACATACTGATGAGTATGGAGGTTTAGTGGAAAATTCCAAGGTTTAGTTAATCTCGCTTGCACTTTTTTTTTGTCTGCATAGACTGCGAATATGCATGGTTCCCCAAGGGTGAAGTCGCCCGGGGATTAAAAGGGAACACGGATTAATTTGCCCATCAGGGAATTTCAAGCCGTGGCTGCCCCCGCAACTGTGAACGGTGAGTTCTTACCAATTACGATCACTGGCATATGCCGGGAAGGTCTGGTGATAGAGCAACGATCCGTGAGCCAGGAGACCTGCCGGCATAATGTCACTAAACCGTAGGGCGGGGAGTACCATCGGTGACGGACATCCGTTTGTGGCGTGCCTTTGAGCCGAGCTACTGGATCATGAATCCCCAGGTTTAACCTGTGTTCTCATGTCAACGGGATGTCTGAATTGCATTTTCCCCTATCCAATATGCTCCAATAGGAACGTTGCCGTTGACTTAGATGTTAGCGGCTGGGAGATATAAAACGAGATGAAAAAAGTTCTCTTTTGTGGTGTTGTCGCTGCTGGCCTTGCAGCTTTTGTTTCTGGTGCACAAGCGCATTTTCAGTTGGTGTTTACGCCTGAAACAATGCTCGAAAAAGGCGGTAGACTCACCTTGAAAATGCCGTTTACACACCCTGCAGAATCCGGCCATGTTATGGACATGGGATTTCCCGAAGAATTCTATTCAATCCGCAAGGGTAAAAAGACCGACCTGATGGATAAGCTAAAGCCAATTGAGTGGACCAGCAGCACCAATACCGGCAAGGCGTATGAAGCTGAAGTGAAACTTCGTGGTCTTGGTGATAACGTTTTTGTCTTAATGCCAGCACCATTTTATGAAGCAAGCGAAGACATCTATATTCAGCAAATTACCAAGTCTTATGTAAACGTTGGTGATCTTCCAACCGATTGGCCAGAAGTTCAGGGCCTTAAAACCGAAATTCGTCCCTTAACAAAGCCCTATAATGTCATTGCAGGTGGAACTTTTTCTGGTGTTGTCCTTTCTGAGGGAAAACCGGTTCCCTTTGCTGAAATTGAAATCGAGTACCTCAATTTCCCTGCTGATATGGAAAATAACAAGTTTGCAGAGATGGGGATGATTTCTTCACCATCGCATGCAATTCGTTCAGATGCGTCTGGAACCTTTACTTTTGGGGTTCCCAAAGCTGGAACTTGGGGCATTGCTGCTCTTGCTGTTGGGCCTGATACCGAGCACGAAGGCAAAGAGCTTTCACAAGATGCCGTTATCTGGATCCAAGCGCGTAATGTTGATTAAGGATTGGACGAGCGATGCATATCGTTGATGGTGCTTTGTCAAATCCGGTGTTGATTGGTGGTGGCGTTCTTGCCGCCGCCGGCGTCGCCTATAGCTTGAAAAAATTGGAACCCGAAGATCTTCCTCGCGTGGGGGTGCTCTCGGCGGTATTTTTTGTGGTCTCGCTCATTCATGTGCCTCTAGGGTTTTCTTCAGTTCACCTAATATTGAACGGATTACTTGGAATTATTCTCGGCTGGGCAGCATTTCCTGCACTTGCAGTAGCTCTGTTACTTCAAGCAATCTTTTTTGGCTTTGGTGGCTTAACTGTTCTTGGGGTAAATGCTGTCAATATCGCCTTTCCGGCAGTTATGGTTTTTTACCTCTGTCGGTGGGGTCTCAGTGCAGAGCGTTATAAGCTTGCAAAATTAGCTGCTGATGGTTTATTCGCTGCCTTCTTTATTGTGTCAGTATGGGCTGGATTTGCTCTTTTTGAAGCTTATCAAGTCGAGGGAGCAACGTGGCGTGTTTCCATCAATGGAATTTCCTTGGCACTTTTTGCTACGGTGATGATTGGTGGTTATGTGTTGTACCGCCGTGGAATTCTATCCGTAGCAGGATTTTGGGGGTTTCTAGGGGGCTCTCTTTCGATCTTTTTCACCGCAATTATGGTTGCAATTTCTCTGGCTCTTTCCGGGGACGAATTTGCAAAGGCGGCTGAGTTTGTCATCGTCGCTCATTTCCCCGTTATGGCTGTCGAAGGTATTTTGACGGCTGCAACCATTCAGTTGATTACCAAAGTTAAACCGGAGCTCATTCATGCAGTACGGTAAATCTATACTTTCCGGGTTGGTTTTTGCGACTATTTTTGCAGTCGGCACAATGACTAATGCCTGGGCACACAAAGTAATTTCGGCGGCCTATCCAGATGGAAATTTGATCGAAGGTGAAATTGGTTTTTCCAGTGGAGACATGGCAAAAAATGTCCCCATCGTAATTACTGACCCAGATGGAAACAAACTGGGTGAAGTAACAACCGATGAAGAAGGACTCTTCTCCTTTATCGCAACTCAAAAGGTTGACCATATTTTCCGTGCTGATTTAAGTGCGGGGCATATTGCCACCTTCACCGTTTTGGCCGATGAGTTGCCAGACGATCTCGCAGGGGGGGAGGTTCTGTCGTCTGTTCCTTCTTCGACGCTGACCATGATTGAGCCTGCGAAAGAAGCCGTGTCTATTTCTGGAAATTCGGATTTGGTCGTTATTGATAAAGCTGGATTAGAAAAGCTGATCTCTAAAGCGACCAAGGAAACGCGGGCTTTGCGTAAGGATTTGGTTCAGTACAAAGAAGAACGTCGTATGCAGGACATCCTTGGTGGCATTGGGTATATCCTCGGGATCTTCGGTATTGCATCTTTCCTACTTGGGCGACATAAGTCAGCAAAGGAAGCATAGTATGACGCAAGTGTTGGGAGAAGTTTCTCAATCGTGGACTGCGAAAAATGATCAGAGCAAGTCTGAAGCTTTTCTCAACAGCCTTGATCCGCGGGTGCGGTTTGTGTCTTGCGTGCTCTTTGCTTTCCTGATCTCGTCGATGCATGATTTAGGGGCTCTTACTATTGCTTTGAGTATTGGAGTAGGGCTATCGCTGTCAGCACGACTTCCACTTTGGACGACCATTCGAAAAGTACTCGTTGTTGATTCATTTATCGTCGTGCTCCTCCTGACCTTGCCATTTACAATGCCAGGAGAGACCGCCTTTACGCTTTTTGGGTGGGATGCCAGCCTCGAAGGGTTGTATAGGGCTGCTGAAGTCGGGTTGAAGGCCAATGCTATTCTCTTTTCACTGATGGGGCTGCTGGGCATCATGGAGCCGTCGGTTCTTGGGCACGCTTTATATCGCCTTAAAGTCCCGGTTAAGTTGGTACATCTTTTTCTTTTCACCGTTCGATATATTGATGTTTTTTACAAAGAGTATAAAACGATGCGCATGGCTATGAAGGCACGTGGGTTTTACCCAAAGACTAATTTGCATACCTTGCGGTCTATTGGTTATCTCATTGGAATGATGTTGGTGCGTAGTCTGGAGCGATCAGATCGAATTATGGAAGCTATGAAGTGCAGGGGCTTTGATGGTCGGTTTCATATTCTAAATGACATGAGAGCAAGCCAGAGAGATTTTATTTTTAGTATTGTTGTTTCTGTAACCATGATCGGCCTTTTGGTCGTGGAGTATCTATAATGTCTCCTTTAATCGCTCTACGTGGCCTGCATTTTTCTTATGCAAGTGGGCTGGATGTTCTCAACGGTGTCGATTTTGAACTTCGTGCAGGAGAGCGCGTCGCCCTTACCGGGAGCAATGGCGCAGGTAAAAGTACTCTGTTGCGTTTGATAAATGGCCTTGAAACAGCAAAGAGTGGAGAGATCCACGCCTTTGGTTCTGTCCGGAAGCAAGAAAAGGATTTTCGTGAGGTCCGGGTGCGAGCTGGACTCGTTTTTCAGGACCCAGATGATCAGCTTTTCTGCCCCACAGTCGCTGAAGATCTTGCTTTTGGTCCCTTAAATCTTGGAAAATCTCGTCAAGAAGTTGTGAATATCGTTGATAAAACGCTTGAGATGCTGAAACTTGAACATCTCGCGGACAGGATTACTCATAAACTCTCGGGTGGGCAAAAACGGTTGGTTGCGCTCGCGACCGTTATGGCTTTAGAGCCGGATGTCCTTTTATTGGATGAGCCAACAAACGATCTTGATCGAGATACTAAACAGCATTTGATAACGCTATTATCTGAATTGCCTCAGGCGATGATTATCGTTTCACATAATCATCACTTCTTGAACAAAGTCGCAACCCGTCAAGTTGAGCTATCTAATGGTCGGTTACTTGAACAAGCAGCTTGATGAGGAAAATAAACCCACGACATTGGTTGGGATGCCATTTTTTAGTCACGCTAAGGACATTTTCTTTATAGAATATTGAGGCTGAGGTAGTTAATTATCTGGCAATAGGAAGGATACTTAAGTGAATAAGAATCCTCATTTTCTTTGAAATAAAAAATGTTTCCAAAAGCCAAAGTTATAATTAACTTTTAACTTATTATAGCATAGAATAAGAAAAGCTTCCCAGAGACTATTCTGTGATTAGAGAAAGGCAGTCGGTTGTCAGCGGCGTCCTCAGTATTTCGTACCCTTGTTAAAAAGCCCCTGTTCATAGCAATAACCTTAATCTTATTTGGATTTTCAGGTGTGTTGTTTGCTCAAGATACCCCCATATTTCGTATAGGTACTGGCGCAACAATAGGGAATTATTTCCCGATTGGGGGGATAATTGCGAGCTCCATAAGCAAGCCAGTTGGGTCGAGAGACTGTGACAAGGGAGGCAGTTGTGGCGTTGATGGGCTTCTATCAGTCAGTGTTTCTACGCAAGGGTCCGTTGCGAATGTTATGGGTATTGCTAATGGCACATTAGAGGGCGGATTTGCTCAAGCAGATGTGGTTTATTGGGCGCTTAGGGGGGAACATATATTCCGCACTCATGGCGCAATTGGTAATTTAAGGAGTATTGCCAATTTATATCCAGAGGCTATGCACATCGTGGTGAGTTTCCACAGTGGGATCAGAACGCTAGAAGATTTGGCTGGTAAAAAAATATCTATAGGACCAACGGGGTCCGGTACAAATGCTGGCGCGCAGTTGGTCTTGGAAACCAGGAATATTCGTATTCCAAAAGAAAATATGCTGACGCTGTCGAACAGTGAAGCTTATGAGGCGATCCTCAACGGCGATATTGATGCCTTTTTTGTTATCGCAGGTACGCCTGCGCGTTTAGTCAGTGCTCTTACCGATCAACATAAAGTATCCCTGCTTTCTCTAAGCCAAACAGATGTGGATGTCTTGCATGAGATCTATCCTTTCTTTTCTGGCGGGAAAATTGATGTTGGCACTTACAATACAGTCCCTGATACGCTTGCCTTAATGGTTCCTGCCCAGTTCTTAGTACGAGAAAATATGGACGAGGAACTAATCTACGGGATTACGAAAGCCCTTTGGCATGAAACCACTGCAATGAACTTAAAAAAAGGTCACACTTTGGGGCGGTTTATTACACTTGATACCGCGCTTAATGGTTTGGTTATGCCACTTCATCCCGGTGCCGAAAGATTCTATCGAGAGATTGGTTTGATTGGCGATCATGTCATTAAACAGGACGAAGAGCCAGAAGAGACAGCCCCAGAAAATACACCCGAAATTACCTCGGAAACAACGGTGATTGAACTTCTTATTTCCGAAGAGAGTGATACAGAACCAGTCTCTCTAGAATAATAGAATTGATTGTGTTTTATAGATATCAGATTAACTTTGTCTGAATTGCTTTTTCACATCGTTTCTTGGACACAACTTTAGCTTTTCAAGTTTTTATAAAATTCTGTGCAGCCTCCCTTTCAAACCGTATAATCAGACCCATTCATTTCCGTAGGGATAAGTTCTTCCCCTTATTGCCAAATAACATCTAAATAATAAATAGAAGGTAAGTTATGAGCTTCCAGTTGATAGAAGGTTCAGCCGAACAAACAATTCCGTTGTTTTTTATAAATAAAAAGCAACTCGATGAAAATCTTCAAGAAAGCGGACCTTCAGCAATATGGATGGCGGCAAATAGCTTTAAGGCAGGGGACGGAGAAATTTGCACGATACCGGATAAATCTGGAGGGATTGGTTCCGTCGCTATTGGTTTGGGAGACCGAGAAGTTCCCGGAATTTGGACAATGGCTGGTTTGAGCCATTCCCTTCCTCAAGGTACGTATACCTTGAAAGGCAAACAGACTTCAGATGTCGCAACAGAAATTTCTCTTGGATGGGCAATTGGGAGCTACCGTTTTACACGGTACAAACAATCCGACCGTGTTCTCGCGTCTTTGGTCTGGCCTGATGACGTGGATAAACAACTGGTATTGTCTCTTGCCAATGGGGTTCACCTTACCCGGGATCTAATTAACACGCCAAGTAACGACATGGGGCCAGAAGAACTTGCTACGGCTGCATCGCAATTAGCAGGTGAGTTTGAGGCCGATTGCAATGTCATCGTCGGCGAAGATCTTTTGCAGGCAAATTACCCTGCGATATATGAAGTCGGAAAAGCTTCAGATCGCGCGCCACGTCTTATCGATTTCAGGTGGGGAGATAGCGGCCCCAAAATAACGCTGGTTGGGAAAGGCGTTTGTTTTGATACTGGTGGACTAGACCTTAAGTCTGCCGCCGGGATGCTCATGATGAAAAAAGATATGGGAGGCGCAGCCCATGTTCTTGGAATTGCGGCTGCCATAATGGAAAGTAACCTCACCTGCCAGTTGCGTGTACTGATACCAGCTGTAGAAAATGCAGTATCAGGCAATGCCTTCCGTCCTTCTGACGTTATCAAAACAAGGAAAGGTCTGACCGTTGAGATCGGCAACACGGATGCTGAAGGGCGTTTGGTTCTTTGTGATGCTTTGGCAGAAGCGGTTCGTACCAAACCGGACCTCATTATCGATTTCGCTACATTAACCGGGGCGGCTCGTGTTGCACTGGGTACGGACCTTCCGGCTATGTTCTGTAATGACGACAAGATTGCAGACAGCTTGCGGAAGCATTCTGTTGAGTGTGATGATGAAGTGTGGCGGATGCCGTTACATAAACCCTATCGAAAGCTTTTGGATAGTAAAATCGCGGACCTGAATAATATATCAGGTGGCCCATATGGAGGGGCAATTACGGCGGCGCTTTATCTTGAAGAATTTGTCGGAAATGAAACTTCTTGGGCCCACTTTGATGTCATGGCCTATAACACCTCTTCTCGCCCTGGTCGGCCTGAAGGCGGGGAAGCAATGGGCTTACGTGCTGTTTATTCTATGATTAAAGAAATGGTTAGCTAGATCATTGAATTTTTTGAATCTCAGGGTTGCAAATAGAGATTGGGAAAATTCTCTTATTTTATGTTATTCTACTTAAGAATAATGACTATTAATGTGTCTGTCTTACATATGGAGTATGACAATGTTTGAAAAAATCCTTTGTGCTGTTGATGGCTCTGACCACAGTATGCGCGCCGTTGAAAAAGCCTCTGCTTTAGCAATGAAATTTGACGGTGAAGTGATATTTCTCACCGTCGCCAAAGCTGTAAAAATGAACGAAGGATTGCGTCGTTTCATGGAAGTTGAGCATGTTTCTGGTCAGGATGCTCAATACGTTCTGGACTCTTTTAGCCAAGAAGTCCTGACTGAAGCCAAAGAAATAGCAAAGAAAATTGGCGTCAAACGCATCCGGACCGAGGTCAAAGTAGGTCCTCCTGCCCGTACAATCGTTGAATTTGCTGATAAAGAAAAAGTAAACGCTGTTGTGATGGGAAGTCGAGGCCACGGTGATCTGGAATCACTTCTTCTCGGTTCTGTATCTCATAAGGTTGCCAGCTTAAGTAAGGTTACCTGCGTTACTGTACGATAAAACCTGATATTACCTTAAGGTGATATCAAGAATACCTTGAGCAGGTAGCTACTTTTGTTCTAGAATCATTGCGAATGCGGAATGTTCGGGGACGATTGTGGATATACCAGCAAAACAGGCTTTGGAATTATGGCGAGGCGTGATGGTTGGTGCCCTTCAAAAAGGGCTGCCAGACCTGACGTCTCGCCAATTTACGTTATTACTGCATGTATATCTCAAAGATCAGGCGCATACAGTGCGCGGTCTTGCCGGAGAGCTTAACATGTCGAAGCCCGCCGTAACCCGGGCGCTTGATCGCCTAGGGAAACTGGATTTCATTCGCCGAAAGACGGATGAAAATGACCGTAGGTCAATCCTTGTTCAACGGACGATTAAAGGATCAGTTTTTCTTCGGGAGTTTGGAGACATGGTCGAAAATTATGCTGAAGAGGTTTAATGGGTGCTGTCTACACTTTCTTCAAACAGTACTATGTAAAGTTCGTGTTCCGCATACATTCTGAGTGTAGCTCTTAACTCGGCATCAGTACCCACGTTTCATGTCCACGACGTTCAAAAGTTCCTCGTCATTTTCGAAACGTCTTATTCCTTCGGCGATTAAGCGTACACTCGAGCTTGGATGAGTGAAACTTGCGGCATGAGGGGTAATCGTGATCTTAGGGTGGTCCCAAAACGGATGGTCTTGATCCAGAGGCTCTGATTTAAACACATCAAGCGTTGCTTCGGACAGATGGTCGCTATTTAAGGCAGCGATGAGGTCTTCTTCGACGAGGTGACCTCCGCGTGCTGCATTAATGACACTGGCTCCTTTGGGAAGCTTGGCAAAAAGATCTTTGTTCAAAACATCCGAAGTTTCATCGGTAAGTGGTAATAGGCAGACTAAGATCTCTGTTTCACTCAGAAAATTGTCTAGCTGCTCCGTTCCAGCATAAGTCTTAATTCCTGGGCGTTCTCGGTGAGTTCTACTCCACCCCGCAACATCAAATCCTAAGGAACTTAATTTTCCGGCGGCATCAGAGCCAAGAACGCCCATGCCCATAATGCCAACCCTACGATCCCAGGTAACAGGGGGAACGTGTGGGGTCCATTCTTTACGGATCTGTTGCTCGCGATACAGACGCATACTTTTATGATGGTTAAGGACGCTCATGACGACATACTCGGTCATGCCAGATGTCAGTGACGGGTCAACCATGCGAACGATCGGAACATTGTCAGGAAGTTCCGGGTCGGAAGCCAGGTGGTCGATCCCTGCACCGAGCGAAAAGATAACCTTCAAGTTTGGAAGGGACCGTAAGAGACCCTTGGGGGGTTGCCAAACCAAGGCATATTCAATGTCTTCTATGTTGCCATAATCAGATAACATGCGCAGATCAAGATCGGGGATTTCTCTCTTAAGATAATCCTGCCATTCATCGATACGGTCCTGACCTGAAATAAAAAGTAGTGCCATTAAATTAACCTAAAGAAATAAAATATATCGGACAGTGTAAGGGATGCTGGAAAGATCTGGCAATCCAGCAACAAAAATTTATTATTTCATAAACGCTTATCTGCGATCACAGATCTTTAACAGAGCCCGAGTTTAGGCATTTACAGCCTCTTGGTTTGCGACTTCAAGGTCAAAGGCCGCTTTTATCAATGCCTGTGTGTACGGGCTTTGGGGGGTCTCGAAAATCTGTTTAGCAGTGCCAACTTCAACAGCTTCCCCATTGCGCATAACGATAACATCATCTGCAAGTGTTCGCACGACTTTGAGATCATGACTGATAAAGAGATAGGTCAGATTATGCTTTTGTTGGAGGGATCTTAGGAGGTCAACAATTTGAGCTTGAACAGACATGTCCAACGCTGAAGTTGGTTCATCTAATATCAAAAATTTTGGTTTTAAAACCATAACCCGAGCGATAGCTATGCGCTGGCGTTGTCCCCCGGAAAATTCATGGGGGTAGCGGTGACGGTTGTCGGGATCTAACCCCACTTCGCGTAGGGCTTCGATAATCATGACCTCGCGTGCCTTTGCATTACCACCCAAGCCGTGAACTTTTAGGCCTTCTTCGATAATTTCGCTGATTGAAAGCCTTGGGCTTAGTGACCCGTAGGGGTCTTGAAAAACGATTTGCATTTCTTGGCGGAGTGGTCTGAGCTTTCGCCCACTAATGCCATTAATGGTCTTGGCTTCGAATTTGATGTTTCCTTTGCTGGAGATAAGGCGCAACAAAGCTAATCCGAGGGTCGTTTTGCCTGATCCTGATTCCCCAACGATACCGAGAGTGTGTCCCTGCTTTATGGAAAGAGAGATACCATCAACGGCCTTGATGTGGTCCACAGTTCTTCTTAACACACCGCGTTTAATTGGGAAGTGAACCTTGAGGTTATCACATGACATAATTTCCGGGGCGTTAGCATCTGCCTCAAGCGGTTTTCCTTTTGGCTCGGCGGCTAGGAGAGCTTGGGTATAAGGGTGTTGCGGATTTTCGTATACTTCTTTAGTCGGACCTTTCTCGACAATTTGGCCCTTTGTCATGACACAAACTCGATCCGCCATCTTCCTTACGATACCCAGATCATGGGTGATCAGCAGGATAGACATGCCGAGTTTTCCCTGGAGTTCTTTTAAAAGATCAAGGATTTGTGCTTGGATGGTGACATCCAAAGCAGTCGTGGGTTCGTCGGCGATGAGAAGATCGGGCTCATTTGCCAAAGCCATAGCTATCATGACCCGTTGGCGCTGTCCGCCAGAGAGTTCGTGGGGGTAGGCGTTCAAGCGCCCTAAGGGATCTTTAATTTGAACGAGCTTAAGAAGTTCAAGAGTTCGTTTGCGTGCTTCAATTTTAGAGTGCCCTTTATGCACCAGTAGGACTTCATTGATCTGCTTTTCTATGGTGTGTAATGGGTTTAGCGATGTCATCGGCTCTTGAAAGATAATTGAAATTTTGTTGCCGCGAATTTCACGCATTGTCACGTCATCAGCGCCGATGAGTTCTTGCCCTCTATACTTAACCGAACTTCCCTGAGGGTGTTGTGCCAAAGGGTAGGGAAGGAGCTGTAAAATGGAGAGAGCACTTACCGATTTTCCGGATCCAGACTCGCCAACTAAAGCAACGGTTTGCCCTTCCATTATCTGAAAAGTAATGCCGCCGACGGCATCGACAATATCATTCTCACCGTGAAACTGGGTGGAAAGGCTGGTGATATCAAGAAGAGGCTGTTCTTCTTTCGCTGAGTGATCAATCAATACGCTCATGAGTGGCCTCCATTAAAGAGCTTTCGAGGATCAAAAGCATCCCGAACAGCTTCTCCGATAAAGACCAACATACTCAACATAACGGCGAGCGAAACGAAGGCGGTGGCACTCAACCAAGGAGCCTGTAGATTAGCTTTGCCCTGTGCGAGTAACTCTCCCAAAGATGCAGATCCTGCTGGCAATCCCAGACCGAGGAAATCTAGCGATGTTAACTGTGTTATCGCGGCAGTAAGAGTAAAGGGCAAGAATGTGAGTGTTGCAACCATGGCATTGGGCAGGATGTGTCGGTACATAATCACAAGATCACTTACTCCGAGTGCTTTGGCGGACCTAATGTAGTCAAAATTTCGTACTTTGAGGAATTCTGCACGTACGACACCGACAAAGCCGACCCAACTAAAGAGCATCAAAATTCCAAGGATTGTCCAAAAACTTGGTACCAATATCGAGCTGATAATAATCAAAATGTAGAGGCTTGGCAGTCCGCTCCATATTTCAATAAACCGTTGGGCAATAAGGTCTAAGACACCTCCAAAATAGCCCTGTATGGCTCCTGCTGTTACCCCGATAACAGCGCTTATTGCTGTTAAGATCAAACCGAATACAATTGAGACTCTCATGCCGTAAATCAGTCGAGCCATAACATCTCTGGCTTGATCATCTGTTCCCAGCCAGTGTTCAAAGTCCGGTGGTGTTGGTGCTGGTGAAGGAAGGTCAAAGTCCACGGTCCTGTAGTGGTATTGAACGGGCGGCCATATCATCCATCCCTTTTCCGATATAAGATTATTTACAAACGGATCGTGATAATCTGCTTCAGTTTCAAATTCGCCACCAAAAGCTGTTTCTGGTAAGGCCTGAATAATTGGAAAATAGATCTGTTCGTCAAAAAAGATAAGAATAGGCTTATCATTGGCAATCACTTCAGCAAAAAGACTAAGTCCGAATAACAAAACGAAAATTCGAAGTGACCAATATCCTCGACGATTTTTTTTGAAATTTTGTAAACGACGTTGGTTCATCGGGCCAAGCTTTACGCCCAAAAGGGTACCTGTTTCAATTGCCATGAGTTACCCCTCCCTACTTTCAAAGTCGATACGAGGATCAACGAGCATATAGGTGATGTCTCCTACGATATTCATCAGAAGGCCAAGTAAGGTGAAGAAGTAGAGCGTTCCAAATATTATGGGATAATCACGATTAAACACGGCTTCGAAGCCCAAGCGCCCCAAGCCGTCGAGAGAAAAAATTACTTCGATCAAGACTGATCCAGTAAAAAGAACGCCAATAAAACTTGCTGGGAAGGCTGCGATAACGATGAGCATGGCATTCCGAAAGACGTGACCATAGAGAATTCGTTTTTCTGTAAGTCCTTTTGCCTTAGCTGTAATGACATACTGCTGGCCTATTTGCTCTAAAAAAGAATTTTTAGTCAGCATCGTAAGACTTGCGAACCCGCCAATTACCATAGCTGTAACAGGTAAAATAATGTGCTTTAGGTAATCCAGTATTTTATCGACGTCAGACAACTTATCCCAATTCTCTGAGGTCAAGCCGCTTAGAGGAAGAATTGTCAGGTAGCTTCCACCGGCAAAAACAACGAGAAGAATAACGGCAAAGATAAAACTGGGGATCGCATAACCTACGATAACGACACCACTTGTCCAAACGTCAAAGGAAGAGCCATCTTGGATGGCTTTTTTGATGCCCAGCGGAATGGAAATTAAATAGACGAGAAGGGTTGTCCATAATCCTAGACTAATTGACACAGGCATTTTTTCCAAAACCAGATCAACGACTTGGCGATCACGGAAAAAGCTGTCCCCGAAGTCAAATGTCAGATAGTTTTTCATCATAATAAGGAATTGTTCATGCAGAGGCTTGTCCAGTCCAAACTGAACTTCAAGCTCCTTAATGAATTCTGGATCCAGCCCTTGTGCACCTCTGTATTGCTCATTGTTTGAGATCGAACTGTCTATTGATGGCCCCAGATCATCCTTATTTTGGGTGATACGTTCTGTAATATCAGTGCTTTGACCAGAAATTTTGGAAAGGACTTGCTCAATCGGCCCGCCTGGTGCGAGTTGAATGATTGCGAAGTTGAGAAGCATAACCCCTATGAGGGTTGGGACTATAAGCAAGAGTCTACGGATGAGGTAGGCGAGCATTAGATTTGTTCTCCTTTTCTGCGTCTTCTTCGCATGAAGAGTAAAAACAACACCACTAAGGTACTTCCCAAGGCATAGGGCCGCCAATTATATCTCTGGAAAAAGGCCTGAGAATCGGTAAAGAGCTGGAATGTGAAAAAGTCTTTTATTTTTTGTGGATTGATACCGAGTTTCTCAAAATTTTCTAGAAAAGTGTCGAGAATGGCAGGGTCATAAAAAGGCCTCTCATCGCCATTACTTGGTGAGGTAACGCTTGGCTCGACTTCAGAGGATACAGATTGAGGGCTTTTGTTTTTTGCCATTGAAGCAATTAACGTTACTTCTTTTTCCTTATCGAACCACCAGTATGATGTGCTTGTGCCTCTCCATGGGGTAGTTTCAGGACGTGAAAACTTATCCCAATAGAGCACACGATCATCTTTAGTATGGAATTGTGGGATAACGTAATAGCCCCAAAGTAAAACCCTGTCCAAAGCCCTGACCGTAGCAACAAGTTCTTCCCTATTATCTACTTTAATAAGTGATTCGATTAATTCATCAACGACAGGATCATTAATCCCTGAAAAATTACCACTGCCTTTAAGATTAGCAGTTTCGCTTGCCCAGAATCCGCGTTGCTCGGTCCCGGGCGTAATGCTCGCTGAAAGTTTGATAATGGTTATGTCAAAATCAAACTCTTGAACTCGATTGGAGTATTGGGCAGAATCAACCAATCGAATTCTCGCGTCAATACCGAGTTTTTTAAGGGTAGAGGTATAGGGTAAAACGGTTCTTTCCATCCCCTTCGATCTAATTAACACCTCAAACGACATCTGTTCGCCGGTTTTTTCGTTTACCAATTTAAGATCTCGGACAACCCAACCAGCTTCAGCGAACAGCTCAAATGCTTTGCGGTAATTATCTCTGGGCCATCCCGTGCCGTCCGTTTTGGGGACGAGGAAAGGTTCAGTGAAAAGGCGGTCAGGAACTTTTCCTCGATAAGGTTCTAGAATTTCAAGCTCTCTTCCTGTCGGTATATCTGAGGAGGAAAGTTCAGAATTGCCAAAGAAATTTGTCGTCCTGGTAAGAAGGCCATAGGAGAGATTTTCATTCATCCAGTCGAAGTCGTATAAATAACCGAGCGCTTCTCTTACTTTTGGGTCTTTAAACAGATCCCGCCGGGTATTTAAAAAATATCCCTGTATTCCCTGGGGTCGTTTGTGAGGAATGGATTCTTTCTTGAGCCAACCTCTTTTGATAGCTGGAACGTCATAATCTTGTGCCCAACCACTGGAAGATCTTTCTTCGCGGTAGTCAATTTCTCCGGACTTAATCGCTAGTTTTATGACATCTCCATCTTGATAATAAGTGGTTCGAAGCGCATCGAAGTTGTCTTGCCCTTTATTGACGGGGAGATCTTTACCCCAATAATCCTTTACGCGTTCTTGAACAACGTAGCGGCCAGCTTCAAAATCTGTAATTTTATAGGGGCCACTTCCAAGAGGGGGCTCTAGCGTGCTTTTAGAAAAGTCTCTGGTTTCCCAATAGTGTTTTGCAAAAATTGGGAGTGAGCCAGCACGGATTGGAAACTCTTTATTACCAGGCTCGGCAGAATAAAACTTTACGTTTCGGTCGTCGATTTTCTCGATCCGCTCAATAATGCCATAAAAGTTTTTTACATAAGGACCGGCATCTTTACGGATGGTATCCAGAGAGAAAATAACGTCATCAACAGTAATCGGTTTTCCATCATGCCAACGGGCTTCAGGCCTGAGCGTGAAAACCACCCATGATCTGTCATCCGGCCACTCAAGAGTCTCGGCAATGAGGCCATATTCACTGGATGCTTCATCAGCGCTTGAAACCAAAAGACTTTCTGGGGAGAAGCCGGGGCCGGGCACGCCTTTGATAATGAAAGGGTTGAAGCTGTCGAAAGTGCCTTCGCGGGCTATTCTCAACTCGCCCCCTTTGGGAGCGTCGGGGTTCACATATTTAAAATGAGTGAAATCAGCTGGATATCCAGGTTCACCGTGGATGGCTATGCCGTGGGATTTTGTTGTTGCAGCAGAGGCAGCCGTTAATATTATTGGCGACAAGAGGGCGCTTAGAGCAAAGCTGGCCAGAATGAGTGCACGCATCTTGTTGGCATAACCCCCGAAATGTCTTTTTTTGTTTTGGGGGTGGATCACCCCGTAATGACAGTCTGAGGGGTTTTAAAAATAGTATCAAGGCCTTGATACCCTCAAACACGTGGAAGTGAGAGTTTCGCAGGCTTATGATGAAAAATGGTTAACGTCACAAAATTAATCTAGCAAGAACACTAAAATTATACATTAAAGAGGTTTTGAACTTCCTGATGAACCCGCTTGTCTCCAGCAGCAATAACTTTACCATCAGAGTGCATGCCTAAGGCGTTACCTTCCCAATCAGTCATAATGCCCCCAGCTCCGGTAATAATAGGAACCTGAGCGAGGAAGTCATAAACACCCATACCTGCTTCTATGGTCAGGTCGATAAAGCCACTGGTAACCAGGCCGTAATTATAACAATCGCCACCAAACAACGGCAAGTTGGTGGATTTTCTGACTCGGTCAAATTTTGGAAATTCATCTTCTTTGAATAGATGGGGGGAGGTTGTTGCAATTGTAGCTTCGGCAAGACTTGCACATTCGCGAACGTTGGCTTCGTTGGTGCCGCGATAATCTTTAAACCGGGTGGGATGTCCCGTTGCACCGATCCAACGCTCGTTGATCACAGGCATGGCGAGGATGCCCATGATCGGTTGATCGTTTCTCACTAGGGCGACAAGAGTTCCAAATATTGCGTGGCCTGATATAAAACTGCGAGTACCATCGATAGGATCAAGGGCCCACACAAATTCAGCATCGGTATTTTCTGCGCCATGTTCTTCGCCGACAATACCGTGATCTGGATAGTGTTTGTTGATCAATTCCCGCATTGCGCTTTCAGCATTCTTGTCCGCGATAGTAACGGGTGAATCGTCGCTCTTGCCTTCAATTTCTAGAGGTTGCCGAAAGTGCTTAAGGATAATTTCCTGGGCTGCATCACACAATTGTTCGCCTAATTGGATAAACTCATTTGGACAAATAAATTGGCTAGTCATGCGGTGAGTCCTTTATCGCGCTGGGGCGTGATTCGTAGAAGTAAGTAAAAACAATTAGATAGTGCGCATAAAAAAGGCGACCAATAAGGCCGCCTATTTCTATTGACCTCCGCCAGATTACTCTGGGAGAGCAGCAGGATTATCACTCTGCTGACGCAAATAAGCGATTAGGTTAGCACGTTGGCCAACTTTTTTGAGGCCACCAAAACCCATTTTGGTTCCAGGTGCGTAAGCTTTCGGCTTGGCGAGGAATTCATTAAGTGCTTCGTATGTCCAAGTCTCGCTGTTCATGCCATTAAGGGCGTCTGAGTAAGAGAAGCCATCAACGGATGCACGTGTGCGATCGACAACGCCCCACAGAGCGGGTCCAAGTTTATTTGCGCCACCGCTTTCAACGCTGTGGCAAGCAGAACACTTTTTGAAGGCTTTTTGCCCAGCGGCCAAATCCGCACTTGCAAGCAGAGCGCTGATTGGCTCAATGACGGGGCCAGCAGGTGCTGCAGAAGCAACCTCTGCGCCGCCGTCAGCGACTTCAATTTTAAATGCGTTCTCTTCCAGGTCTTTTGGGTGATAGAGCATTGTGGCTGCAAAACCAGATGCCAATAAGATGATGCCGGCAGTTAAGACTGAGGCAAAGGCCTTGTTGTTCTCTAAAGACATTCTTCCTGACCCTTTGGGCTTATTTTTTAAAAATTCCGGCCGACAATAACTCTCTCAGGCCAAGCATTCAATAGTGTCTATCGATTTTTGGCCCGTTCGGATAGCTTTTTTGACACTTTCTTTCGAAATAAACACTTATCGGCTTTGTTTGCTGCCTACTCATTAACTATGCTATGCGCATACAATATAATTCTGGAGGGTGATGATCCATCAGAATAATTACTAAAAAGTTGAAATTTGACCCCGTTGAGTATTTTGAGGCTTGAATGTCCCTTCCAACAAATCCAGTTGTTATTATTCCTGCACGTATGGCTTCCTCGCGATTACCCAACAAGCCCTTGGCCGATATCTGTGGCTTGCCCATGATTGTTCAATGTTATAACAGGGCGATAGAAGCGGAACTTGGACCTGTCGTTATTGCATGTGCAGAGCTTGAAATAGCGCAAGCTGTGGAAAAGATCGGGGGCATTGCTGTTTTAACCGATCCCAATCATCCTTCTGGCTCTGATCGTATTCACGAAGCCCTGCAAATTTTTGATCCCACCGGTAAGCATGATGCAATCATCAACGTACAAGGTGATCTGCCAACAGTTGAGCCACGTTTAATAAGGCGCACTTTTGAGGTGTTGGTCGACGAAGATGTGGACATCGCTACTCTTGCTGTTGAAATTACAGACCTAGAAGAACGTACTAATCCAAATGTTGTCAAAGCAATAGCAGGGTTTGAAGAAAGCCAAGATATCTCACGCGCTTTATACTTTAGCCGCAGCACAGCACCATGGGATGACGGTGATAGCTCTAAGCCTCTTTATCACCATATTGGAATGTATGCCTATCGCCGATCCGCGTTGGAACGGTTTGTTTCTCTGCCCGCGTCTCCTTTGGAAAAACGCGAACGGTTGGAGCAACTTAGGGCACTTGAAGCGGGGATGCGCATTGATGTTGCCCTCGTTGACACTATTCCTCTGGGGGTCGATACTCCCGCAGACCTTGAGAAAGCAAGAAAGATTCTTGAAGGTTAAAACAAGTTTATAAATTAGATCAAAATATAGGGCCACCCCAATGACTGACGTCGAAAACACTATCGCCTTTCAAGGTGTCAAAGGAGCAAACTCTGACATAGCCTGCCACTCTGTCTTTCCAGATATGGAAACACTGGCTTGTTATTCTTTTGAAGACACCTTTGCGGCGGTACGTGAGGGGAAAGCTCTTTTAGCGATGATCCCAATTGAGAACTCCAGCGCAGGTCGCGTGGCTGACAACCATCATCTGATGCCAGAATCCGGCTTGCATATTATTGGTGAGCATTATCAAAAAATTGAACATCAATTGCTGGCACCCAAAGGTGCAACGCTTGCTGGATTACGGCAAGTTCACTCGCACGTTCAAGCTCTGGCACAATGTCGAGAATTCCTGAGAGAAAATGATATAGAACCGATCGTTGCCGCCGATACGGCTGGGGCAGCCGAGCAGGTCGCGTTGTGGAACAATAAAGATGTTGGGGCAATCGCGACATCTCTCGCGGGTGAAATCTATGGATTGGATACCCTGGGTACTGACGTCAACGATAATGCAGACAATACAACACGATTTCTTGTGATGGCACGTGATCCTATTGATCCTGACCCAGCTGAATCAAAAGTGATGACAACGTTTGTTTTTAAGGTTCGCTCCGTCCCTGCTGCTCTCTATAAGGCTCTTGGCGGCTTTGCGACCAATGGGGTCAACCTGACTAAACTTGAGAGCTACATCACTGATGGTAGCTTCTCTGTTGCGCAGTTCTATGCTGATGTCGAGGGTCATCCTTCTGAGCGTCTCGTTCGTTTGGCGCTTGAAGAGCTAAGCTTCTTTTCTAAAGAAGTTCGCATTATGGGGGTGTATCCCGCGAACTCCTTTCGTGATCGTGGAACCGCTGCTGAATAAGCTACATAGATAAGATCCAAATAAAAACCCGGGCTTGATTTTAGCCCGGGTTTTTATTTGGATCTCGTTTAGGTAATTGGGCGTTATTTTTCTTTCAACCAGTCATCGACCAGAACACGGGAAATCGAATCTTTGCGGGGAAGGTTGAAGGTTTCATCTTCTGGTGAGGCCAAAAGTTCATCGCGGTGGAACCATTGTGCAGCCTCAATCTCTTGGGTATCAAGGACGAGTGGATCATGTCGTGAGCCTTCGGCCGTAAAACCGACCATAAGGGATGCAGGAAAAGGCCAAGGCTGCGATGAATGGTAACGAACGTTTTTAACATCGATACCGACTTCTTCTTTTACTTCCCTGATGACGGTTTGCTCCAAGCTTTCGCCGATTTCAAGGAACCCAGCAAGAACGGAATGTCCCCCCGGGCGCCAACCCGCATTCCGGGCAAGTAGGCACCAGTCTCCATCGGTCACACGCATAATTACAGCAGGATCCGTTCTAGGATAATGCAGTCGGCCACAGTTATCTCCGGTACAGTGTAGGACATGCCCACCTTCGGTCGATCTTGTCGGGTTTCCGCAGTGTCCGCAGAACCTGTGCTGTTTATGCCAATGCACCAAGCCTCTCGCGTAGGCCATAATCGCAGCATCGTCCACATTGAGCAGACTCCAATGATCCCTAAGATCTAAAAACGTACCAACCGAGAGCTCTGGTGGATCTTCGGAGTGAGGCAACATCGCCGCTAAAACGGGGCGGTCATCCCGCATGCCAAGGAAAATAATTTCCTCGGCGAGTTCAAATATTTCTGTGGCCTCACTGCCGGGTAAAAAGAGGGGATCTAATTTCTCTTCTGAAACAAAGAGCCCATTATGGCGCCAGACAGTTGTCACGAGGCTATCAGGAGAGTGCTGAAATTCTTGTAGAATATCTGGTAAGATTCGCAAATGTGCTGCGCGATCCAGTTTTGATGTTGTGTAGATGTGTCTTCTGTCAGTCATGTTCAGAGGGTGTACCAGAGAAAGAGTTCTGTAAATATCAAGAGTAAGCAATTTTTAAAAGGTTTCAAAAAGACTTGCGTTAAGGGATGAGAAGTCCGATATAGGGGGCGAGAGGTTGGCTACGGGCGTAGCGCTCGCCAACCCGGTCAGATCCGGAAGGAAGCAGCCGTAACGAGTTTGCCGCGGGTCGTGGTTCAGCCTCTCACCTTCTATATATTTCTTAAGTTATTATAAACACGAGCTTTAAGCTCGTTTTTTTATGTCCGAATTTTCCTTTTTTAAGAACTTTTTCGACTGTGATTGCCTTGATGTTTCAATGGGGTAAAGTAGAGCGAAATAGGAAATAATTAGTAGTGGCATGAGCGATAATTCAATGGAACAACAGGACTCGGATACCGAATCCGGAGCTGCCTATCAGGTATTGGCCCGTAAATATCGGCCGACTTCTTTTCGCGACCTTTATGGACAAGATGCGCTGGTAAGAACAATTACCAATGCGATTGACAGCGACCGCTTGGCGCATGCGTTTATCCTTACCGGAGTTCGGGGGGTCGGCAAAACGACATCAGCCAGGATCATTGCAAAAGCATTGAATTGCATTGGAGCCGATGGATCTGGTGGTCCGACGGCAGATCCATGTGGTGTTTGTGAGAGTTGTGTTTCCATTGCCCAGGATCGACACGTCGATGTTATGGAAATGGATGCTGCAAGCCGAACCGGTGTTGGCGATATTCGTGAACTCATCGAAGGTGTTCGTTATCGGCCGGTATCTGCACGCAAAAAAGTCTATATTATCGATGAAGTCCATATGCTTTCTAACAGTGCGTTTAATGCACTGTTGAAGACACTTGAAGAACCTCCCGAGCACGTCGCCTTTATTTTTGCGACCACTGAAATTCGCAAAGTTCCGGTAACAGTCCTATCCCGTTGTCAGCGTTTTGATCTTCGCCGTCTCGAGCATGCCGAACTGGTCAAGCTTTTCACAATGGTATTAGGTAAAGAGAAAATCTCATTCGAAGAAGAAGCACTTGGCCTTCTTGCAAAGGCCGCGGATGGCTCTGCGCGGGATGGTTTATCTCTGCTCGATCAGGGAATTGCGTTGGGCGGAGGTACGTCTATTGATAGCGATCCTATTCGCAATATGCTTGGTTTGGCGGATCGGACAAGAATATTCGATCTCTTCGATGCCATCATGAAGGGTGATTGTGCTGAGGCTCTGGAGATTTTAAGCGATCTTTATAACGGTGGATCAGAGCCTGTTGTCGTTATGAAAGATATGTTGGAGTTAAGTCACCTCCTGACCCGCGCAAAACTTGTTCCTCAAACTTTGGAATCACCAGGTATTCCAGAGGCTGAGCGGGTGCGTGGTGGAGAGATGAGTAGCACCTTGTCCATGGCCATACTCGCCCGGACATGGCAGATGCTTTTAAAGGGTTTAAGTGAAATTCAAATGGCGCCACATCCGTTACAAGCGGCCGAAATGATAATTATACGCTTGGCTTACGCAAGTAATCTTCCAACCCCGGGGGATCTCATAAAAAAGCTCCAGGACGCGCCAGCGGTTAACACCTCTGTTGGTCGCGTCCAAAATACATCTGGTGGTTCAAACTTGAATAACGGTTCTCATGCCGTTTCGAGAGGAAATTTATCAATTGCAACTCAGGTATCAGCCGTTACGCTTGCTTCTCCTGATCAGGAAGTTACAGCGTTAAAGCCCGAGCTGGTTGTTGATAATACCTCTACGCAAATTGTTGAAAGTTACGAAGAAGAACAACTGGCATCTCCACAAACATTTCGTGAGGTTATTGAACTGGCACGAGATAAGGGAGACCGCATTTTATCCGCTTATCTTGGAAATGACGTTCACCTCTTGAAGTTCGTGCCAGGTGAAATAGAGTACCGCCCTGCCGGACACGCGCCGAGAGATCTTTCTGCCCGGATTCAGAGAAATTTGCGTGAATGGACAGGCAAAACTTGGAAAGTAACCGAGACCAGTAGAGAAGGTGTCGAGACTATCCGAGCCCAGGAAAAACAGATCAATCAGGTGTTGGACGACAACGCCATGGAAGATCCTTTGGTTAAAACGGTACTGAAACTTTTCCCTGGAACAAAATTAATCGGCCGAAAAGGCTTGCTGCCTGATAACTTTGTAGTAGAAGGCATAGATGAAAAATCCTTGATTGAATCAATTAACGACCCAGATATGGAAGATCAGGATCTGGACGATGCGGAATTGATGCAACGGCTTAATAATGGAGACGAAGTCTGATGAAAAACTTGGCCGGGCTAATGAAACAAGCCCAACAAATGCAAGGCAAAATGGCTGAGATGCAAGAAACGCTCGCAGCTATGGAAGTTGAAGGTGCTGCAGGCGCTGGAATGGTTAAGGTTGTTATGACAGGTAAGTTCAGCCTGAGTTCGATCAAAATTGACCCAACACTTGTAAACTCGGATGATCTCGAAGTGCTTGAAGATTTGATTATGGCAGCTGTAAATGATGCCAGCTCAAAAGTTGAAGCCGCTAAGCAGGAAAAAATGCAGGACGTCACAGGTGGTCTTAATTTGCCAGCTGGTATGAAATTACCGTTTTAAGGGCCAGCTGTATTTATGGCAAAAAATGAACTCGACCGTTTGACGCAACTCCTCTCTCGCTTACCCGGTCTTGGGCCAAGGTCCGCGAGAAGGGCGGTTTTGTATTTGATGAAAAAGCGGGAGAGCTTAATGCTCCCGCTGGCAAAAGCCATGACTGCAGCTGCGTCAAGTATCACAAATTGCCGGGTTTGCGGTAATCTTGATACTGAAAATCCTTGCCATATATGCCAAAACCCCAAAAGAGATATCAGCAAAATTTGCGTCGTCGAAGAAGTTGGCGATCTCTGGGCCTTAGAACGTAGTGGTGCTTTTAAAGGCCACTATCATGTTCTTGGCGGGACTCTTTCTGCTCTTGATGGGCGGGGACCTGCACAGTTGAATGTAAATGGATTACTGGATCGCGCGGGTGAATCGCATGTCCAGGAAGTTATCCTTGCTCTCAGTGCCACTGTCGACGGTCAAACGACGGGTCACTATCTCAGCGAGTGTTTAGCTGGGCACGAAGTTGAAGTCTCAAAACTTGCGCACGGTGTCCCTGTCGGCGGGAGCCTGGATTACCTCGATGATGGAACACTTACCGCAGCTCTGAAGGCACGGCGTTCCGCAAACTAGTTTTTCACAAGATAGTATTGATAAGCAGGTATTTATTCAATTAATGATTGCACGATAGGTATGTTCTCCTTATGAGGGATTGTAGCCGAATTGTAATTGATAATATTTGTGGGGTTCTATGTCTAAAGTCTGTGTGTCACTTGCCATAATTTCTGTACTCGCTCTGGGTGGTTGTCAAACCACCAACAACAGTTGGAGTGACTGGGAAGGTATTCCTTATAAGGAAGCTCTTTTGGAGTGGCAGCCTGTAAAACAAACAGACCTTTATGCCAGAAAGATATCTTATAATGGTGATTATCAAGAACAATGGGATTGGGATAAGGGACAAATTTTCATATCTAAAGCAGGCCATGCTCGTTATTCTCATGCAGAAATTAACCCCAAAAAATTTGGCGAGCAAATGACCGGCTGGAAAATTTTCGAAACCAGCGGCGCCCAGATGACTGCGGTAGAAATTAAAGAAACAAGAAATAAATACGGAAAATTTTATTACGCAGATCTCAAAACTGATGATGGAGAAGATTGCATTGGGTTTATGCAAGCCCTTAAGGAGTTCGCACCTGCTGGATATGAAGATAACGGAAAACCTGATGGATTCTTGATGGGTTATGATTGTGGAGCTCACCGTTACACAGCTACTGAGATTCTCGAGTTCTCAAACAATGTTATCTACCGTAAATGATACAAGTTCTTGTCTCAAAGCTGACATGCTTCTGTCCTAATTGATAAGCACGCTGCATTTTAATGTTTTTGACTTTGAAGGTGAAGGTATGACGACGATATCAAAATTCCTCCGTACTGGTTATGTTGTGGGAGCAGTTGCTTTTGCTTGTGGAAGTGTTTCTGTTGCGGGAGCGGAAGAAATTTCGATCGGTGCCGAGGCAAATAAATCTACGGAGTTGGTTTTTTACAGCGGCAATCTTGGCCAGGTAAGTCAGACACGGAGAAGCAAGCTGTCGCAGGGTGGCAGTATACTTGCCCTTGAAGATGTTAGCCCTCATCTCATTCTCGATAGTTTGTTTCTTGAAGGTAAAGGTCTTCGCATTCGCGAACAGCGCCTAGACCAGGAAATCCTCTCTCCACAGAGGCTGCTTGAAGCCTCTCTTGGTAAAACCATTACTGTTGTAAAAACCAACCCGAAAACAGGTGAAGAAACCAACTTGAAGGCTGAAGTCCTTGCCGTTCGGGAGGGTTTGGTTCTTCGTATCGGAGGCAAGATAGAAACCACAGTTCCTGGACGACTTGTATATGATAGCGTGCCTAGCGGCTTACGATCTGGACCGGCTTTACTTGCTGTAGTTGAAAGCGAAAAAGCAGGAGAGCAAGATCTTAAACTAACATATCTGACTGGAGGGCTAGATTGGCGTGTGACGTATGTTGCTGAACTCAATCCAAAAGGGACAAAGCTGGCACTGAAGGCCATGGCAACGTTGACCAATCAGACTGGTGTGGATTTTGAACAGGCGAAAGTTCGCCTCGTCGCTGGTGACGTTAAACGAGTAAGGCAAGCTCCTGGCCCAAGGGCAGCGATGATGACTATGGAGCATGATGCAGGATCGTTTGCTAAATCGATGCCTCAACGTCAGTCTGTAGCTGATCGAGATGTTTATACCCTCCCAAAGAAAGTTGATATTGGGGGCGTCGAAACCAAACAAGTAACACTGCTTGAGAACAACACTGTTGACGTCGAAAAGCGTTTTAGATTCCAACAGCTCGTTCAACCCCATGCCGGCAATGATGATACCGGAAGGCAGCAGGCTGAGATCGTTCTCAAGTCAACAAATACGAAAGCTAAAGGTCTTGGCCAAGCCCTTCCAGAGGGAACTTTGCGGGTCTATCAACAGAGTGAGGGCGAAACCTCTTCGATCTTCATGGGTGAAGACGCCATGCAAGCTGTACCTGTTGGCGAAGAGCTCGAGTTGGTTATTGGCTCTGCCAATCAAGTAACAGGACGCGGGAAGCAGACTTCTTATGAAAAGCTTTCGCGCAACAGCTATCAGCTAACGCAGGAGATCACACTCAGTAACAGCGGTGATAAAGCTGTATCTGTTGATGTAGTTGGTCACCTGTCGGGGAACTGGAAGATTTTGGGCGAGAGTGAAAAACACGTCAAAGAGTCTTCGCGGAAAGTAGTTTGGACCATCGATGTTCCCGCAAAAGGCAAAACGACATTCGATTATAAATTACGGGTATCTCACGAACAGTAAATCACCTGTTTAAGTGCTTTCATCAGCAATTAGGACAGTATCTTCAATTTGATCGTCAAGATCATCATCATCCAAAAGCTCTGTCAGACTATCTGGCAGAGCTTTACTGGTTTTAGCGCCCATTTTTTGCAGTTGATCAACCTGGCGAACGATATTGCCTCGACCGCTCGAAAGTTTTTTGAAGGCTTCATCGTGGCTGTGTTGTGCTTTGTTTAAGAAATCGCCAATCTTGGTGAGGTCATCCGCAAAGCCGACAAATTTGTCATAGAGTTTACCCGCGCGTTCGGCAATTTTTTGTGCATTTTGGTTTTGATTTTCATAACGCCAAATATTTTCAACGGTTCGTAAAGCAAGAAGGAGGGTGGATGGAGTGACGATAACGACATTTTTCTCCAACGCCTGTCCTACGAGATCAGGTTGATGTTGAACTGCGGCACTAAAAGCACCTTCAATAGGCATGAAGAGCAAAACATAATCGAGTGATCGGATGGTCTCTAAATCCTGGTAGGATTTTTTGGAGAGATCCCGCACATGATTTTGGATGGAGGTTACATGTTCAGCAAGGGCTGCAGCTATGAGGGCTTCATCTTCAGAAGAATGGTAACGCTCATATGCTGTGAGGGATACTTTGGAATCGATAACGATGTCTTTACCATTTGGAAGGTGAACGATAACGTCGGGACGATAACGTTTACCTTCTTCGGTATTAAGAGACTGCTGCACGTCATATTCTCGGCCCTTGCTTAGTCCTGATTTCTCGAGAACCATTTCAAGGATCATTTCACCCCAAGCTCCTTGAGTCTGGCTTTGACCTTTGAGGGCTTTGGTCAGGTTATGGGTATCTTCGCTGACCTGTTTATTGAGATCTGCAAGTCGTTGGACTTCCTTGTGCAGAGAAAAACGTTCTTTTGATTCCTTGTCGTAAGTTTCTTCGACCTTCTTTTGAAAAACTTGGATGTTTTCTTTAAGCGGGTTAAGCAGAGTTTCTAGCCCCTGTTTGTTTTGCTCGGTAAATTTTTTAGATTTTTCATCGAGTATTTTGTTCGCTAGGTTTTCGAACTGCTCAGTAAGTTTTGCTCGAGCGTCATCCAAAATTTGTAATTTTTCTGTTTGAGCTTCTCGTTCTTTTTCGAGCGTGGTTCTACTTTCCGTTTCCTTAATTTCAAGGCGAGCAGCTAGATTACGCAGTTCAATGATTTCCTGCTCAAATACTTTTTGTTGGCCAAGAAGCTCCGGAATCCTGGTTGCTTTTTGTTCTTCAATAGCGGCGCGTGTAACCGCATCGGTTAGGGCCTCGTGAAGTTCTTCGCGATCTCCAGATAAGTTTTGATACTCAAGACGTTGTCTTTTGAGCTCTTCAGCCAGTTCATTTTTGCGGCTAGATAGAGTTTGATTATTTGCACTAAGTTCTGAAAGTTTATTGCGTACCTTCAGGTGAATAAGCAACCCAATAACTGAAGCGATGGCAAGGCCCGAGAAGCCACCAATGAGAAGAGCTGTGAGATCCATTAGAGGTCCTGTATTCTGGATAATATTTTGAAATCTGCGATTCGAATTGTACTCTAACACGAGGCCGTACGGGACGTCAGCAATGAGGTTAGAAACAAGGCTTTGCTTGACCTTGAGCTCTCAAGACAATACCTAAGAGAAAAGGGCAAGAATTCTCGGAAAAATAGGGAAATAGCCCGCGAAATTTAACCGTAAGAAAATAGCGAGTAATTATGGCTATTCTAGAAATAGTTATTGCACCAGATCAAGTGTTGAAAACTGTTTGCGATCCAGTTCAAGATGTTGACGATACTGTTCGTACACTTATCAGCGATATGTTGGATACCATGTACAAGGCCCCTGGTATCGGTCTAGCCGCTTGTCAGGTTGGTGTCACCAAGAGAATTGTCGTGGTCGATGTCAGTGATGATAAGGAAGAGAATCAGCCCTATTGCATGGTCAATCCTGAAGTTACCTGGGAATCAGAAGAGTGGTCAGTCTATCAAGAAGGTTGCCTTTCTTTACCAGAACAATATGCAGACGTTGAACGTCCTGCTGCTGTGAAAGTAAGCTACCTTGATGAAAGTGGTGCGAAGCAAGAGATTGAAGCTGATGGCTTGCTGGCAACTTGTATTCAACACGAAATTGATCATTTAGATGGCCTTCTATTTGTTGATCATATCTCTAAGTTAAAACGCGGTATGATCATGAAAAAGTTGAAGAAGATCGTTGCTGCCAAAGCTGCGAGTTAATTAACGCCACCACTGACATTAAATTTAAAACACGGGATAGAGACCAATGAATAAATTGCGGATTGCCTTTATGGGAACCCCAGATTTTTCTGTCCCCTGCTTGGAAGCGCTCGCAAATGCGGGGCACGAGATTGTTGCTGTTTATAGCCAACCTCCTCGTCCAGCGGGACGGGGGCAGAAGGAAAAACTCTCCCCGGTACATACTTTTGCGACCGAAAAAGGATGGCCGGTATTTACTCCCAAGAGCTTTCGTAACAAAGAAGCCCAAGATGCGTTTCGCGCGCATAATGTCGATATAGCCGTTGTTGTAGCCTACGGATTAATATTACCAACCGAAGCCTTAATCGCTCCCAAAATGGGATGTGTAAATATACATGCCTCGCTTTTGCCACGCTGGCGTGGGGCGGCCCCTATTCAACGCGCTATTGAAGCAGGCGATGCCGAAAGCGGTGTTGCGATCATGCAAATGGCTGAGGGACTCGACACTGGTGATGTTTTACTTGAGGGTAAAGCCCGGATTACAGATCAAACAACTGCTTCTATTTTACATGATGAGCTCTCTATTTTAGGGGGGAAGCTCATCGTCAAAGCCCTTGATGGCATGGTAGATGGTTCATTGAAGCCTGTTGCCCAGTCAGAACAAGGGGTGACTTATGCCAAGAAGCTTACCCGTGAAGAGAGTGAGTTGGATTGGTCATTGACTGCTCATGAAATCGACCGAAAAATTCGTGCTTTAACGCCCTGGCCTGGCGTACATTTTACCTTTGAAGGTGAGCGTATGAAAGTTCAGGAGACGACTATCGTATCCCTGGATGACAGTACGAGCGACGAGCAAATCTCTATACAGCCCGGGACCTTACTTGATGATCTCCTTCTTGTCGCTTGTGGTCAGGACGCACTTCGAATTGATCGCCTACAGCGCCCGGGGAAAGGTAGCATGGAAGCAAGAGCATTTTTGAACGGTTTTCCCATGGTAAAAGGTACAAACCTAAGTGGGCCAAAAAATTAATGACACGCTATAAACTCACCATTGAGTATGAGGGCACTGACTTTTTTGGTTGGCAGCGTCAGAAAGAACATATCTCTGTTCAGGAGGTTCTCGAAGATGCAATCTTCAAGTTTTGTGGTGAGCAGGTTCAGGTCTTTGCGTCTGGCCGGACAGATAGTGGCGTACACGCCCTTGGCCAGGTTGTTTCTATGGACTTGGATAATGATTTCCCTGCATACAAAGTTCGCGAAGCCATCAACTTTCATTTACGACCTGCAAAAGTGGCCGTGGTTGACGCTGAGATTACTGACGATGAATTTCACGCACGGTTTTCAGCTACCGAGAGAAGTTATCTCTATCGGATCATAAATCGTAGAGCTCATCTCGTTTTAGATCATAAGCGTGCCTGGTTCGTTCCTCAAAATTTAAACGTAGATACGATGCATGAAGCGGCTCAAGCTCTTGTTGGTATTCACGATTTTTCATCATTTAGGGCTAAAGACTGTCAGGCAAAATCCCCGGTGAAATCAATAAACGAGATATCAGTGACGAGAGTCGGAGAAGAAATTCGGATCGAGCTCGCAGCCCGATCTTTTCTCTATCATCAAGTTCGGAACATTGCTGGTTCGTTAAAAAGGGTTGGTATCGGGAAATGGACGAGTGAAGATATCAAGCGTGTTTTGGAAGCAAAAGATCGTAGTCAGGCCGGAGAAATGGCACCTGCTTGGGGGCTGTATTTTGTTGGAGTTAAATTTGACCCGCAAGAAGATGATGTAAGGCATGATCTATCCGCAGGTAAAGAGGCAACCGTTCAGTAGTTACTTAAGAGGCGATAATATTAGTATTGAGTTTGTAGATACTCAACGCCAGTAGAACATTGAAAAATACAAAGGCTGCAGCAGAAAACCAATTAGTTTCAATGGTTATTTTTGTCATATAGGCTTGGGAAGCTAATATATATAACATACCGAATAACCCCAAAAATCCTGCCAGGGACGTTGGAAGCAACCCGTTGAGTATGAGGGCTTGCAGGCAAACTAGGAAGGCGATTTGCCATACCTGTATCCAATTGTAACTAATGATAAAAAGGCGGTAATTTTTTTGCTTGTTATGAAGCACGAGCAATGAGTGCATAAAGACCGGATAGACTAACCAACTGATGAGATAAAATAGTGTATCAATCAAAAGAACCGCAAAGGGATCTAAGGTTGTCGTTATTTCTGTCTCTTGCAGGGTGCTGAGGAAATATGCCCCGGGGTAACAGATTATCGCGGCAAAAAAAGATTTCCAAAATTTCTCATCGCTAATCTCAAGAGAGCCAAGACCACCTTTATTAAACCGCATAAATGTAAGGGTGCCTCGTAAACTGCGTTTTATCTCGGCGATAGAGGGGATCAAGTTTTGAAATATCCTTTGAGCATCGTCTCATAAATGCGCGAGAGGTCTTCCAGTTCTTGAACCGCACAATGTTCGTCGACTTTATGGGCTGTATCGTTGAGAAGGCCGAATTCAGCTACTGTAGCATAGTCTTTGATAAAACGAGCATCTGAAGTCCCGCCTGAGGTGCCGAGCTCTGTCATGATTCCTGTGATTTCTTCAATTGACTGGCTGATCAACCCGCTGAGCGGGCCGGGTGGACAAATGAAAGATTCGCCCGAAACCCTAATTTGAAGATCATATTCAAAATCAGCCCGATGAAGGCGTTCACGAACCCATGCTTCAACCTGATCAGATGAATAGAGATCATTAAAACGCACATTGAAGTGAGCTTTGGTATCTGCAGGGATAACATTCGTTGCAGTATTGCCAACATCAATGGTTGTTAGTTGTAAGCATGAAGGGGGGAAGTGCTCGGTTCCACTATCCAAAGGTTCTTCAAGCAAATTGTGCAGCATCGTAACCAGCGGATGTATCGGATTTTTTGCCAATTGAGGGTAGGCCGTGTGGCCCTGAATGCCACGTACTGTCAGGCTAAAATTCATACTGCCGCGGCGACCAATTTTGACCATATCCCCAAGGACAGTATTACTGGTCGGTTCACCAATTAGGCAGACATCCATGGTTTCTCCCCTGTCGGCCATCCATTCGAGTACTTTTTTTGTCCCGTTCTGGCCAATACCTTCTTCATCACCTGTAATAATAAGGCTAAGAGAACCGTCAAAGTTTTTAGTGTTGGAAGATCCAAGAAAACGGGTAAGAGCAGCGACATAGGCTCCAATTGAGCCTTTCATGTCCACCGCACCACGGCCAATTAACTTGCCATCAACAACGGCCCCGCCAAAAGGATCAACAGTCCAGGCCTGAAGATCTCCTACGGGCACAACGTCGGTGTGGCCGCCGTACCCAAAAACGGGGCCACTGGTTCCTCTACGAGCATAGAGATTATCAACGCCATAGGTGTCTGTGCAATCGAAAGGTAGACGCTGACATTCAAAGCCAAGAGGCTTAAGGAGGGTTTCCATGAGATCGAGAGCCCCGCCTTCCTCTGGTGTTACAGAGGGACAGCGAATTAAGGCCTGGCTGATTTCCAGGGCTGATGCGGGGTTCTCGACACTCATTTTTAATGCTCCGGTCTAAATCTTAATCGCGCAACAGATCGTTAATCGATGTTTTTGAGCGGGTGCGCTCATCAACACGCTTAACGATTACGGCACAATAGAGGTTCGGGCCAGGAGTTCCGTCTGGAAGTGGCTTACCTGGTAGAGATCCGGAAACGACAACAGAATAGGCTGGTACGCGTCCCATGAAAATTTCACCGGTGTCACGGTCTATAATTTTTGTAGAGGCGCCAATGTAAACGCCCATAGAAAGAACAGAGCCTTCTTCAACAATCACGCCTTCAGCGACTTCGGCACGTGCACCGATAAAACAATTATCTTCGATGATAACTGGGCCTGCTTGCAGAGGCTCGAGAACTCCCCCGATACCAGTACCGCCAGAAAGATGAACATTCTTACCAATCTGTGCACAGGAGCCAACTGTTGCCCAGGTATCAACCATTGTTCCGCTATCAACATAAGCGCCGAGATTCACGAAACTAGGCATCAAAACAGCACCAGGCGCGATGAATGCAGAACGACGAACGATGCTGCCGGGAACGGCGCGAAAACCTGCAGATGCAAATTCTTTCGCTGACCAACCGTCAAATTTTGAAGGAACCTTATCCCACCAGTTGGTATTTTCACCGGGACCACCAGCGATGATCGACATATCGTTGAGACGGAATGAAAGCAAGACAGCCTTTTTCAACCACTGATTAACCATCCAGCCGTCTGGACCTTTTTCAGCAACACGACGTTGGCCGGAATCCATCAGGATTAGGGCTTCATCAACGGCTTCACGAACTTGTCCTAAGGTCGCCGGAGAAACCTGATCCCGGTTCTCCCAGGCATTCTCAATGACATTTTGAATATCAGTATTCATGATGATCTATCCCATCGCTCAATGTTATCCGCCAAGGCAGAATGGCAGTTTGAAGCGACAATGCGTAGGCGGGACGTTCTTGTCAACGCCTCGCAGGTCAATCACCTGATGTTATACGATTCCTGTGTATTTGTGGCTTAAATCGCGTTGAGCCATTCAACGAGGTCATCTGTCTGATGATGGATAAAATCTACCGGGCTACCGTCTTCATTTGTTGCACCAATAGAGGCCCAGTCAGTATCTGTCTTAACCCAAACTGTTGTCATGCCCATTTCTGCTGCTGGTTTTAGATTCTTTGCCGAATCTTCAAAGAAAACAGCTCTTCTGGGATCAATCATATGTTTTTTAACGAGATCATCATAAGGAGATTGCGCTGGTTTCGGTATGTAATCTGCGTTGGCAATGTCATAAATTTCTTCGAAATGATGCGAGACTCCCAATCTATCCATAACGTTGGTGGCGTGCAGGCTTGATGCGTTGGTAAATATTAATTTTCGGCCCGGCAGACGGGAAAGTGCATTACCCAAGGCTAAATTTTGGGTAATCATTGAAAAATCTACGTCGTGGACATAGTTCAAAAATAGATCTGGGGCGAGATTATGGTTTACCATAAGCCCCTTTAGGGTTGTGCCATATCTGCGAAAATAATCTTTTTGAACTGAGTGAGCCTCGACGGGGTCAAGATCAAGATACTCTTGAATGAAACTACCCATGCGTTTTTCGATTTGGCTAAACAAATTGTTTGAAGCTGGATAGAGGGTGTTGTCCAGGTCAAACAACCAGATGTCTTTTCCGTCTAGGCTTGTCATAATCTACTGTCTCGCATCTGCATATTTAGGCTTATTAGATAAGCAATCCCTAACAGATTTTAAGACGTTGCCAAGAAAGAAGTTTCTTTAAAGATAATATGGAATGATTTTCAAAGTTTAAGTACGTGTTAACTGGACTCCGATAAACTTGGCGCAAAGTTGTTATGAGGGGTTGCAATGTATGCTTCACCAAGAAAAGAAAAACATAAATAAGAGTGGTGCTTTGCCCGATAAAAATGATGAGGATCGCTGGGGTGTTGTCGTTCCAGGCGGACCGTTTTCTGACTTTCCTGGCGCTGTCGTACTGGTAGAAAACAGTGGGGCTGTCTCTAGTTCTAATGAACAGGCTGAATTACTTTGCAAGTTCATTGAGCGGGGGGGATCAGACGAATACAGAGATGCTTTGCAATCAGCATTAAATGGCAAAGCTGCGCAGGTAAATCCTTTGCTCATTCGCGCAGGTAAGAAAGAGACTAGCCGAGTCCTAGCTGCTTTTGACCTGGCGCTTCTCCCCTGGAATGGGGGCGAGGCAGCTTTGCTTCTTGGCCGGAACATTTCTCTCGAAAGAAATCTACGCGCTGCTTTGATAGAATCCCGTCAACGTTACCGGGATTTATTAGAAGCTTCATGTGACTTCGCCTGGGAAACAGATATCGAAGGTGTTATCACATTCGTAACTCCAGATGGTGGTTTGGGATTTTCTTCTTCTGAATTGTCAGGCTCAAAAGTCAGTAAATTATTACCAGACTTAGCATCTGTTGCGACTAATCCTTTCTCATGTCGAGTTCCTTGTACTGAGGAAGAAATTTGGGTCAAAGACAGTTATGGCGACGAACGGTGCCTGTTAATAACGTCAATGCCGTTATGGAGTGACGAAGAGGTTTGGCACGGTAACAGAGGCTTTTGTCGGGATATTACCCGGCTTCGCAAGGATGAGATGTTACGTGCTGATGAGATCCATAGGGAGCGAATCTATAACCGAATTCTTGAAATCGCCCGCAGTGAAATGGTTCCTGTTCGGATGCTTGCCTCAACGGCATCTTGCTTAATTCCAGCTTTACCTGTTGATGCGGTAATGATCAGTCATTTCGACGGCGAGATTTGGCAAGCTGTTGCTGAAGAAGGGGAGGCCTTGCAACTAGACGCGATTGCAAGAGTTCAGGCCGCCATGGAAATGGGAGAAACCGTATATCAGGAAACAAGCCCTGATGGTGTACTTGTTGCTGTTAGCTCCAAATTCCGAGGGCAGGCAAATGGCACCATATGTCTTTGGCGGAAAGGACAAAATGTTAGCTGGTCAAAAGGGGAGTCTGAACTTTTAGAAAGAATTCAGGTCCAAGTCGGAATTTCTCTTCAACAATTTGGTCATCATCGAGAATTGCAAACACTATCAAGTACTGACCCTCTCACAGGACTTTTGAATAGGCGCCATTTTGAACACTTGCTATCTGGGTTTTTGGAAGACAATGTTGGCGATGAACGCACCCATCTATTGCTCTATTTAGATTTGGATAATTTTAAATATGTGAACGATGCTTATGGTCACCAAGAGGGTGACAAAGTTCTCAGGGACTTTGCGGAAGTCCTGAAACACAAAACACGACGTCACGATTGGCTGGCAAGACTTGGCGGCGATGAATTTGCTATTTTCCTTCCGGTCGTTCCTGAAGAGGAAGCCACAGGTAAAGCGCAAGCTCTTCTTGAATCTTTGGTTCCGTCATTTTCTAGGGATGATGATCCTGAATGGTCTCTCAGCGCATCGGTTGGGGGGTATCTTTTTACAGCACGGGATGACCTTAAACTCTCTGATTTATTGCTACATTCTGACGAGGCAATGTATAGAGTCAAACGATCAGGTAAAAACGGTGTTTATGTCGTCAAAGAAAAACTGGATGAGGTTGGTTAATGAGTGACCCGACTGATAAGCCAGAGAACGGGAAAGTAATGCAAACAGCTTTTGCATATGAAGACGCAAAGAAGATGGCCGAGAGCGAAGATGGTGAAATTCGCCTTTCACTTGCTAAGCGGGCCGATATTCAACCAGAAATACTTTATTTTCTTGCAGATGATAGTGCTCTTGAAGTTCGACAGGCAATTGCATCGAATGTGAAAACACCCGTGCAGGCGGATTATCTTCTCGCTAAGGATAAAGATGCGAAAGTTCGAGAAGAACTCGCGGACAAAATTGGTAAATTAGCGCCTGAGTTGGATCCCAAAACTCAACGTAAAGCCCATGAATTCGTGATGAAAACCTTGAAGATTCTGATTGAGGATCAAGAGAGCAGGGTTCGTACTATCCTATCTGGAGCCCTTAAAGACCTCGATACAATTCCGGTTGCTTTAGTGCGTCAACTTGCAATGGATGAAAACGATGCCGTTGCATCTCCTATGCTGGAATGTTCTCCGATTCTCACCGATGATGATCTTCTGAAGCTTATTTGGGATGGGGTTCGAGGAGGCCGGTTAAAAGCAATTTCTCGACGGGCAAATATCGGTGAAAAGATAACCGATGCTATCGTTGATACTGAAGATCAGGATGCTATTGCCGCTTTGTTGGACAACCAAAGTGCTCAAATTAGAGAAGAAACACTTGATCGACTGGTTGAACAAGCTCCGGGTATCGAGGTTTGGCATAAGCCTTTGGTCAAGAGGCCTAAACTATCCGCACTCTCTTTGAAACGCTTGGCAAGTTTCGTGACAGAAACGCTATTGGAAAATTTGTTGGATAGACCGGGACTTGATCCTGATGTCTCAACTGCTATTGGGCTCGAAGTTCGAAAAAGAATGGCGGCAGAAGACGTACTTGATGACAAGGGCCTGGACGAACAGGATGAACAGGCAATCAAAGATGAAGTTGAAAAACTTAATCGAACTGGCAAATTGACCGAAGATCGCATTACAACACGACTTCACTGTGGGGATCGTGAATTTGCGATTCACGCTTTGGCGCTGAAGGCTGATTTACCAGCTAAAATCGCAAGAAGAATGATTCTATCTCGGGCATCAAAAACAGTTGTCGCGCTTGTCTGGAAGGCTGGATTTTCCATGGAACTTGCAAGCCTTGTACAGCTACGGCTGGCAGGGATCCCTCCACAACAATCTATCAAGCCTGATGAAGATGGAAACATTCCTATTTCAGATAAAGAGTTGGACTGGCAAATAACGCTCTATCTTGACGACAGCGACATGGAATAATCCTAGTGTCATCGGTGATAAAAGTACGTGGCTCA
This sequence comes from Halopseudomonas aestusnigri, assembly GCA_036960845.1. GTDB lineage: Bacteria > Pseudomonadota > Alphaproteobacteria > Kiloniellales > Kiloniellaceae > Kiloniella. The sequence goes on from JBALWN010000001.1 coordinate 768,942, forward strand.
TTAAAAGGGGTTGAGTTGCTCAATCCTTTTTAATGAGCGTACCGATACCACAATCAGTAAAGATCTCAAGCAACATAGAATGAGCTACACGTCCATCGAGAATAACTGCGGCATCGACCCCGCCGTTTACGGCATCAATGCAGGTCTCGAGTTTGGGTATCATACCCCCACTAATGGTTCCGTCTTTTCTAAGATCACTTGCTTTTTGAACGGTAATATCAGAAATCAGTGCGCCTTCTTTATCCAAGACTCCTGCAACATCTGTCATGAGAAGTAAACGCGATGCGCCAACTGCTGCGGCAATAGCGCCTGCTGCAGTATCAGCATTGATGTTGTAGGTTTCGCCATCAGGGCCAAAGCCGATTGGTGCGATCACCGGAATCATTCCAGACTTGTCGAGTTCTTCAAGGAAGCTCGGATTGATAACATCTGGTTCCCCAACAAAGCCAAGGTCTAAGACCTTTTCAATATTAGAATCTTCGTCTTTTACTGTTCTCTGTAATTTGCGTGCTTTGATCAGGCTGCCATCTTTACCTGAAACACCAACTGCCGTACCACCAGCCTTGTTTATCGCAGCGGTGATGCCTTTGTTTATTTTACCCGAGAGAACCATTTCAACAATTTCAACGGTTTCAGAATCGGTCACCCTAAGACCGTCAACAAACTCGCTGTTTACAGCTAAGCGTTTGAGCATTTCCCCAATCTGAGGGCCTCCGCCATGAACCACAATAGGGCTAATGCCGACTTGTTTAAGCAATACGATGTCATGCGCAAATTTATCGGCAAGCTCTGAATTACCCATGGCATGGCCACCGTATTTAATAACAACTTTACGCCCAGAATAGCGGCGCATAAATGGTAAGGCCTCGGAAATTGTCTGGGCTGTCCGCAGCCACTTTCTTGGGTCCTTAGCATGTTTTGTTGTCATCGTCGGTGACCTTTGCGTTGTCTCGAATTTTGGTTTTACTATCGTGCCGAGGTGAACAGCCCTCATAGATTAATCCACAAACTTAAGCTTAGAGCTAAATTCGTTTAGAGTAAAAACCCTGAGGGAACTATCCATATTTGACGTTCTGGATAAATGCCCTGGTTAATTATCGGGTTACATCAGGAATTAGGTTCGGTAAGTGCGGCGATACTTGCTCTGAGTTCAGAAATACCATTAGCCTTAACCGAAGAAGTCTTGATGACTTGGGGGTGTGAGGCGGGGTGTTTCGATAGCACAGCAATGAGGCTTTCCTCAACTTTAGCTAATTCTATCGGCTTAATCTTATCTGTTTTAGTCATTATGACCTGATAAGAAACGGCACAGGTGTCGAGTTCATCCATGATTTCTCTGTCGCTATCTTTAGCGCCGTGGCGAGAATCAATCAGTAAAAATATGCGTTTGAGTTCAGCCCGACCACGCAGGTAATTACGAGTAAGGTTGGTCCAGTAAGCAATATCTGATTTGGAAGCTTGGGCGTAGCCATAACCTGGCAGATCAACAAGCATGAGTTTTTGACCGAGGTCAAAAAAGTTGAGCTGTCGTGTCCGCCCTGGTGTGTTGGACGTTCGGGCCAGTGTTTTTCTGCCTGTCAGTGCATTTACAAGGCTGGATTTTCCAACGTTTGATCGGCCCGCAAAGGCAATTTCGGGCAGACCAAAATTACCTATATGCTCATCTTTGGTCGCGCCAAGGATGAAGTCACAAGACTGGGCAAAAAGTAGGCGACCAGCTTCGACCAATACGGGATCGTCTCCTGGGTTGTCGAATGTGATGCCTGAAGTTGGGGCGTCGTCAGTCACTTGTCTCTCTCCTATAGTCCCGAGGCCTGTGCGGCGTGGTGATCTTCTTTGTCGGGACATGAATAATCCTTGCGGCAACACACGGCAAGAAATAAAGCGAAAGGCCCCAATAGTTAACTATCAGGGCCTTTCGTATTGGTTTTGGAAGTATTCTTAAAGCTTAAGTGTTACTCGCTGAAGGCTGACGTCCAAGCGAGGCACCTGCTCGTTTCATAATTACGGCTTGTTGCGTAAGTGAAAGCAGATTGTTCCATGTCCAGTAAATGACCAGGCCAGCTGGGAAGGTTCCAAGCAGGAAGGTAAAGAACAATGGCATAAACAGGAATACTTTAGCTTGTATTGGATCTGCAGGTTGTGGGTTCAATTGTTGTTGCAAGAACATTGAGATCCCCATCAATACTGGCCAGATACCAATATTCAAGAAGGCGATAAGCGTATCAGCTTCTGCAATTCCCCAAGGGAATAGGCCAAAACCGTTTACCAGCGAAGTAGGATCGGGGACAGATAGATCGTGAATCCAGCCAAAAAACGGTGCTTGCCGCATCTCCAAGGTTACGAAAAGCACCTTGTACAGTGAGAAGAAGATCGGAATTTGTACTACGATTGGTAGGCACCCAGCCATTGGGTTGACCTTCTCCTGTTTGTAAAGCGTCATCATCTCCTGATTTAATTTTTGGCGATCTTCGCCAAATTTCTCTTTCAGGACAGCAATTTTAGGCTGAAGCTTCCGCATCTTGGCCATGGAAACATAGGATTTGTTTGCCAAGGGAAAGAGGATCAGTTTGATAATAACAGTCAGTGCCATAATTGACAGGCCAACGTTACCAACAATACCGGTCAACCAGTGGAGGGCATAGAAGAAAGGCTTGGTGATGTAGTAGAACCAGCCAAAATCAACGGCGAGGTCAAGATCTTGTATGCCAAGTTTATCATTGTATTCATCAATGAGAGGTACTTCCTTAGCGCCAGCAAAAAGATTGCTGCTAAATTCTAAAATCTGGCCGGGCTCGACAGTTTCAGCATTGTAGAAAAAGTCTGTTTGGTAGCGATCAGGGCCGTTTTTACCGCTATAAAAAAATCGGGTATTTGCGGATTTATTTTGATCTGGAATAAGGGCCGTCAGCCAATACTTATCAGTAATACCGATCCAGCCACCAGTTGTAGGGATTTTGATCTCTTTATCGTCCTGAAGGTCAGAATAATCTACTTCAGTAAGGCTACCACCTAGAACGCCGATAGGTCCTTCGTGAAGAATATAATAACCTAGAGTTTCTGGAGTCCCTATCCGCGATACTCGGCTATAGGGCGCAAGGTCGACAGTGTTCCCAGATGAGTTAACGACACCCTGAGTGACGTTAATCATGTAGCCGTCATCAATTCTTAGGGTACGTTCGAATGAAAGCCCTTGCCCATTGTTCCAGGTTAAAGTGACCGGGTTGTCTGGCGTAAGATTTGTATTCGTTGTTTCCCAAACCGTTTTATTGCTTGGGAGAGGTAAGCTCCGGTCATTGGAAATCCAACCAAAGTCAGCATAGTATGGATTTTTCGTGCCAGCTGGAGAAAGTAGAACAACGTTTGCGCTGTCTTCCTCTATTGTCTCTTGGTAATTCTTAAGAACCAGGTCATCAACACGCCCTCCTGCGAGAGAGATTGATCCACGCACCGTTGGTGTGTCGATGGTTATACGTTTGCCATTTGCGAGGGCTTCATCTCTTGGCAGACCTTCAATTAAACTTAGCAGGTTATCAGTCCCGCCTGGTAAATCTGGAATACTGCCGTCAGAGCCCGCCGTAGCCTGGGTCTGTGCTTGTTGCTGGGCCGCTTCTCTTGCTGCAATTTGCTCTGGTGAAGGCGGAAAGAAATAATCCTGCGCAAATGTCCACCCAAAGAGAATGACTGCTGACAGGACAACAGCAATAACAATGTTACGTTGATCTTCGTTTTGCATCAGTGATCGGCTCAGCGGTTGTTCGTGGCTCGGCAATCATGATGATGATCGCAGCCAGATGGTTCTGGTACAGGGTCAAAGCCGTGACCACCCCAAGGGTGACAGCGGGAAAGACGTTTTAAAGCTAACCAACCTCCCCGCAATGCACCGTGCGTGACAATCGCCTCGCTTGCGTATTGGGAACATGTAGGGTGGTACCGGCAGCTTGCGGGAGTATAGGGAGAGATTCCATATTGGTACAGCTTTACGAAACCAAGTAGGAGTGCACTTAATATTTTCAATATCGTGTTCTCCCTTTTTATTGGTTTTATGCCTGAGGCTTTTGTTTGCCTGAAGATTTTTTACGATCCGTTTTTACCCGTTGTAGGGAAAAGATAAGATCCTTTTTTAAGTCTTCATAAGGGCGAAAAAGAGTTGTCTTCCGCCCTATCAATACATAGTCGTGTTCAGCTTTCCCATATTCGGAAAGTAATTCGGCTGCAACGGCGCGCAATCTACGTTTGACCCGGTTTCTTATGACGGCATTACCAACCTTTTTGGTTACCGTGAAACCAATGCAAATGGCGTCAGACCTATAAAGTTCCTCTGAGTTACAGGAACTTTCAGGTTGACGCCGCATGGCTTGAAGAATCAAGCCGGGTGTGACCCATTTATTATGCGTCGCTGCTACCCGAAGAAATTCGGATCGCTTTTTGAGCTTTCCGATCTCGGGTATCATAGTCTTAAGCGGATAGACGCTTACGACCTCTTGAGCGACGGTTAGCTAGGACACGGCGACCGCCGACTGTAGCTTTACGGGCGCGAAAGCCATGGCGGCGTTTACGTACCAATACGCTCGGCTGAAAAGTGCGCTTCACTGTAATTCTCCGTTATCCGGAAGGTTATTGAAAATAGTGGTGGGTGTATAAGCGGGCACCGAGCATCTGTCAACGCCTGTAACCTAGATTCCATAAGAAATCAGAGGTTTTTTCTGAAGATTCAGGGCAAAACAAATAAAAGCGGATTCTTTATAGCCACCGTTGGACACTTCTTATCAATGTTCGGAAACAAGTGACAGTCTTAATTTATGATTTTTACCCTAAAGAAGGTGTATTCTACGGAAATAGTAATTTTAATCGCTCTCGCTCGATCACATCACTGTGTGAAGTGCTTGATAGACTTGTTTTTTTAGTATTCCTACAAAACTATATGTTCATGATAAATACTGATGACACGATGACCGCACCATCTAATAAAGATAAAGCACAAGCTTCCATGTTCAAACGCATGCTTCCCCTTCTTCTACTAGTTGTGGGCTTAGGCGCGGTTTATGTCTTGGGTTTGCATCGACTCCTGAGCTTCGATGCCTTGCAAGAAAATCGAGAAACATTAGATGGATTCGTCAGAGAAAGAGGCTTTGTTTCGGTTCTCGCGTTTCTCGGTCTTTATGCTGTGGTTATTGCTTTTTCGATCCCGGGGGGGTCGTTCTTGACAATAGCAGGTGGTTTTTTGTTCGGGACCTGGTTAGGAGGCAGTTATGCCATCGTCGCCGCTACTGTTGGCTCTACCCTTGTATTCCTCGCTGCCAAGACAGCTTTTCGTGATTTCTTTCATGAAAGGGCAAAGGGATATTTACGAACGATGGAAGCCGGATTTCATGAGAATGAATTGAGCTATCTTCTCGTACTGCGCCTCGTACCATTGTTTCCTTTTTGGCTTGTTAATCTTGTCCCTGCATTTGTTGGCGTATCTTTACGGAATTATGTTGTCGCTACATTTATTGGGATTATTCCAGGCACATTTGTTTATGCCAGTGTTGGCAACGGGCTGGACGCTTTATTTAGATCTGGGGGGACTCCTGATCTTGGTATAATTTTAAAGCCGGAAATTCTTCTTCCGATTCTTGGGTTGGCTTTGTTGTCGCTTATCCCAGTTGCTTACAAAAAAATCTGCAAAGATAAGAAAATATAGTTTCGAAATAGGTGCGATAACTTGAACGTCGGGCGTTTATTGTTTTCGATACACCTATGTACGTGAATTCTCTATTGGCCGGGGTTGAGGCATGATTAAGACTGATATTTGCGTTATTGGTGCTGGCTCTGCCGGTTTATCCATTGCTGCAGGCGCTGTTCAAATGGGAGCTGATACGGTTCTGATTGAATCAGGTAAAATGGGGGGAGACTGTCTCAACTATGGCTGTGTGCCGTCTAAGGCTCTTTTAACGGCAGGGAAAGCAGCACGTCATTGGAAGAAGGCAGGTGACTTCGGGGTGCATTATTTGGCACCCAAGGTGGATTTCCAAGCCGTACATGATCATGTGAAAGATGTTATTGCCGAAATTGAACCGCACGATTCGGTAGAAAGGTTCGAATCTCTCGGCGTGAAGGTAATACAGGCGCGTGGTGAATTTCTTGATGCCAAAACGATTAAGGCTGGGGAACAAACCATTCAAGCACGCCGGTTTGTCATTGCGACGGGCTCACGCGCAATGCTTCCCCCGATCAAAGGGCTTGATGATGTACCTTATTTGACAAACGAATCGGTGTTTGACCTAACGGATTTACCCAAAAAGTTAATCGTTGTCGGTGGCGGTCCTATAGGGTGTGAACTGGGACAAGCTTTTCACAATTTGGGAAGCGAGGTCACGATTGTTGAGATGGCAACGATTATGCCAAAAGATGATCCCGATCTTGTTGCCGTTGTTAAAGCTCGCCTGAAGGATGATGGCTTGGCCATCATGGAAACTACAAAGGTGCTTTCAGTACGAAAGTCTTCAGGTGGGATTACTTTGATTGTTGACCGGGGCGGGGAAGATGAGGAACTGGAAGGTAGTCACCTCTTGTTGGCTGCAGGCCGTACGCCAAATATTGAAGGTCTCAATCTTGAATCTGCGGGCGTTGAGTATGGGCGCCAAGGTATAACAGTTGATCAAAGACTGCGGACCTCGAACAAGAAGATCTATGCAGCTGGAGATGCGACTGGCGGTTATCAGTTTACACATATGGCAGCATATGACGCCGGGATCATCATTCGAAACGCTCTTTTTCGGTTACCTGCGAAGGTTTCCCATAGCGCGGTACCGTGGGTTACCTATACCGACCCTGAACTTGCACAGGTTGGGATGTCCGAAAACGATGCTAAAAAGCAAGGTGCTGAACATCGCGTTTTGACTTGGGCCTATGCAGACAATGATCGTGCACGTGCCGAAAGGCGAACCGAAGGTTTGGTGAAAGTTATTGTTGGTAAAAAGGGTAAGATTCTTGGAGCGTCAATTGTTGGCTTACAGGCTGGCGAGCTGATTCTACCTTGGGGATTGGCGATTTCAAAGAGCATGAAAATTGGCGATATGGCCAATATTATTGCACCATATCCAACACTGTCGGAAGTAAGTAAAAGGGTAGCTGGGAGTTATTATACTGAATCTCTTTTCAGTGATCGGGTCAAAATGATCGTCCGGTTTCTCTCAAAGTTTGGATGATTCTATCCAAATTTCCCACTAATTTTATAAATGAATCCTTTGTGATATAGTTGATAAATGCCTCCAAAACTCCAGTTACCACCCTTTGTAACAAGCCTTTCAGCCAAATTACTTATCCTGACGGCAACTTTTGTACTGCTTGCTGAAGTTTTGATTTTTGCACCTTCCATTGGTCGTTTTCGTTTAGTTTATTTGCAAGAGCACTTGGCCGACGCTCACTTGGCAATTCTCGCTCTTGATGCAACTGATGACATGATGGTCAGTGAGGATCTCGAAAAGGAACTGTTGAGCCACGTAAACGCGCTTACCGTTGTGTTAAAACGACCTGGGCAGGGTAAGTTGATGCTCATGAACGGTGCAGACGTTGAAGTTGATGCGACTTACGATCTGCGTGAAGAAAGCTTCTTTGGGCTGATAAAGGATGCTTTTGTTGTTTTAGCCCAATCTCGACACCGTGTCCTGCGTGTGATTGGACCGTCACCAAAGAACAAAGACGTTATTGTCGAAGTAGTTATGAGCGAAGCTCCGTTACGTATGGATATGTTTGATTACTCCTGGCGTATACTCGCCTTGTCACTGGGGATCGCCCTGATGACGGCAGCGTTAGTGTTTGTCAGTCTTCATAGACTCTTGGTCCAACCCCTAAGGCGTATTACCCGAAATATGATTACCTTTAGGGATGCACCAGAAGATGTCACCCGAGTGATTAAGCCGTCTAAGCGTACCGACGAGGTTGGTGTCGCCGAGAGAGAGTTATCTTCTATGCAAGGGTCTCTTCAGGAATCTCTGGGGCAAAAGACACGGTTAGCTGCGATTGGGACCGCCGCAGCAAAAATTAATCATGATTTACGAAACGGGCTAGCAACTGCCAGATTGATTTCTGATCGTCTAAACCGCAGCGATGATCCGGAAGTGCGTGAAGTCGCGCCTGTCTTGCTTTCGGCAATTGACCGAGCAGTCCATATCTGTGGCCAAATGTTAAACTTCTCCAAAGAAGGAAAACCTCAGCTGGATATTATGGAGTTTGATCTTCACGAGCTTACAGGAGAAGTTTCGGATACGATCGATGTTGCTGAAAGCGTTGATTTAGCTGTAATCAACCATATCCCACCAGGAACACTCATATCCGGGGACTGGGAGCAACTCTATAGAGTGTTTGAAAACCTTGCACGCAACGCAGAGCAAGCAGGGGCTTCTACAGTGGAAATTCGTCTTCAGAACGAACTCGATTGCTTTATCGTCTCTATCGCTGATGATGGGCCGGGAATCCCATCCGAAATTCGAAATAACCTTTTTAAGCCCTTTAAAGGCTCCACACGTAAAGATGGCTCTGGTCTTGGTCTCGCGATTACACGGGATCTTATGCGGGCACATGGGGGGGATATTTGGCTTGATGTTTCTGAGCTTGGCGGCGCATGTTTTTGTTTAGAATTACCAATTAAATCAGGTGTTACTGATGAAAAATTTCAGATATTCGGCTAGCCACAATGTACTGCAAGTTTGGTATTCATTAAAAACCTCTGAGAGTTGTTCTCTTCAAAAGTTTCAAAAATCTGCCACCCCATCGCTGAGTATATATTAGGGGAGGCTGTGTAGAGAAACAGTTGATCTTCCCCGCGACTGTGGGCGAAGTCCTTAACGGTGGTTACAAGTTTTCTGGCAATACCCTTACGCCGATAATCAGGGGCGACATAGAGAGCAGCCAGCCAGGGGCGGTGCTGTTTGTAGTTTTCATGATCGTTCTCGATCAAAAGCACCGTCCCTACAGGTTTGTTCTTTGATAGAGCAACGAAAGCTTGCTCAGTGTTCTCTTTCCTCGTCATGCTTTTATAGCCTGCCATGACGTGTTCTCTTGTCCAACCGTAATATTTTCCCCAAGTGGTGTATTCCCAATTTGCACAGGCCTCGATACAATCAGGATGGTTTCTGAGAAAATCTACCTTGATGGGCATATTTATTAATCGAGGGTATAAAGCTGAAGCTTTAAGTACTCTGATTCTGGGAGGAAAGGATGCACGGGATGATCTGGACCTGCCCCGCGGGTGTAGAGTAGACGAGAGCGACGATTGGCATCGAGCAGACCTTTGCGCATCTGTTCTGAAAAATTATCAATATCCATATGATGAGAACAAGACGCTGCGACCAGATAGCCTCCAGGTTTAACCAATTGGGCGGCCAAGCGGGCAAGTTTGCGATACCCTTTTGCGCCTTGGTTTAGATCTTTTTTGTTTTTCACAAAGGCAGGAGGATCGACAATGACGAGATCAAAAGTTTGGTTGTGTTTTGCTAACTTTTCCAAGTGGGTGAAGACTTCTGCTTTAACGAATTCACATTTATCAGCAACGCCATTTTCTTTAGCTGCCATCGAGGCAAGATCTAGTGCTGATTGGCTGCGATCAACAGTCATGACTGACTTTGCGCCTGCCAGAGCAGATTGCACAGTAAAGCCGCCAGCAAAGGAATAACAATCAAGGACGCTGGCGTCTTTAGCAAAACTTGCGGCGAGTTTTCGGTTGTCGCGTTGATCAAAGAACCAGCCCGTTTTTTGGCCTTCTTGAAGCTCTGCGAAGAACGTTGCGCCGTGTTCTATGACTTTGATTGGGCCGTTCAGTTCGCCTTTGACCACCTTATCGTAACATTCCAAGCCCTCAAGTAACCGTGAGGGGGTATCATTTCGTAACACGACGGTTTTAGGGTCTAGAACTTTATCAAGGGCTGAGAGTAAGGCAGGGAGTAGGTTTTCCATGCCTGCGGTATTGATTTGCAGCACGAGTGTATCGCCATATCTGTCGATAATTGTTCCCGGGATGCCGTCTGCTTCTGCATGAATTAGGCGGTAGTAGGGAACGTTAAACAACGTTTCGCGAAGTGTCAGTGCTCTCTTTAAAAGAGTAACGAAGAACTCTTCATCGATTATTGTCTTGGCACTTGAGCTGAGCATTCGTGCAGAAATCAAAGGCAGGCGGTTATAAATTGCTGTCCCTAGGGGCTGTCCATCATGAGCTTCAATTCGGACAACTATTCCAGCGTCCAATTGTTTGGTTTCCGCTGTGACTTCGATCTCATTTGAAAAGACCCAAGGGTAACCATTAAGAAGACGTTTTTGAGCTTTTGGTCTCAAGCGAATGGTCGGACGTTCTTTAAGATCGAGAGCAGCGCTCATGGGTGTACCCTTGTTATCGTCATGAATATGTTTGGGCGCAGTCTAGCTATATCGGCGCTGGCTGCAAGCTAGACCTTTTTATCACATCGTAATTGAAGGGGAGTTAAACTACCAAAACTAAGGTTTCTAATTTATACCAACCCTTTAGCCCTTAGTTTGCCGTTGATAAGTCGATGCGTGTCAAGAATTGAACCAGTTTGAGGCGAACTGAAGTATCAAGGCAGAGTTGTGTTTAATGACGCCTGGGTGATTCGCTCCATTTCAAAATATGTGAATTGTTGCGATGCAATATTGCCTTTGTTAATCTGTTTATCCAAACTAATTGTCTGCACGTTGGGCATTGTTTATAAGGTCTGGCTCTAAGGCTCGAGCTCTGAAGTTTGCTCAAAAGGGACAGTAAATGATTATCGTTAAATCAAAACGGGATTTAAAATCCCTTGTTGGTGGCTGGAAAGCAAATAACGAAGAGCTCGGTGTCGTTATGACAATGGGTGCCCTGCATGAAGGGCACTTGGCGCTTGTTGAAGCTGCAAGCAAAGATAACGACCGTGTCGTCGCAACAATCTTTATAAATCCCCGGCAATTTGATAATAAAGCTGATCTTGATACCTACCCGATTGATACCGATGAAGATCTTCAAAAGCTGGAAACGGCTGGGGTAGACGCTGTCTACTTGCCACAAGTAGAAGAGATATATCCTGAGAATTACAGCACGACTGTATCTGTTGCTGATATGCAAGATTGCCTTTGTGGAGCTTCCCGTCCGGGACATATGGATGGCGTAACGACGGTCGTGTCCAAACTTTTGATCCAGGTTAATCCCAATAGGGCTTATTATGGACAGAAGGATTTTCAGCAATACCTATTAATTCAGCGTGTCGCCAGAGACTTGGATTTAGATGTCGATGTCATCGGCGTTCCGACTGTTCGAGAGGAAGATAATCTCGCATTGTCTTCTCGCAATAGACGGCTAAATGATGAGCAGCGAACTATTGCCCCGACTCTTTTTAAAGTTGAAAACGCGATAGCTGATCTCATTATTCAAGGAGAAGCGGTTGATCACGTCCTTGAGTGGGGTCGAACATTTATTATTGATGCTGGTTTTGATAAAATCGACTATCTCGAAATAAGATCTGAAGAAGATCTTACTCTCATAAACGAAAACTCATCACAAGAAGAGCGGTTATGTAGCCGGATATTTGTTGCAGCATGGATGGGCAATACCCGACTGATAGATAATTTACCCATCAGTCGGTAGAGCCGGTATTCTCAAAGGCAGAACTTAGTCGTACTTACCTTGAACAAGGGGCGGTACTGTCTGTAGTGCGAGGTCCCATGGGAAATAAATCCAGGTATCCTGGCTGACTTCAGTGATAAAGCTATCAACAATGTCTTTGCCGGCAGGTTTCGCATATAAAGTCGCAAAATGTGCATCTGGCATCATTTCGCGTACAGCACGGGCTGTTTTTCCGGTATCAACGAGATCGTCAACAATCAGCCAGCCTTTGCTCTCTTTAGGGGCTTCTTTGAGGACCTGTAGCTCGCCTTGTTTGTTGCTGCTTGAGTAGCTGACGATGCAAACAGTGTCGATCAGGCGGATATCAAGTTCACGGGCAATGATTGCTGCAGGGACGAGGCCACCACGGGTTACGGCAAGAATTCCTTTAAAAGGACCCTGGCTCATAAGGCGCCAAGAAAGGGCTTTTGCATCACGGTGCAATTGTTCCCAGGAAACCGGGAATGTTTTTTGTTGTTCAGACACGATACGCGACTCCAGTTTTGGATGATGCCGGAATAAAGCAGACCTGACAGAAAATCTCAACCTTTAGAAACAGGATTGTCATTCAGCCGAGTAATTTTGCATATGTTTTAGTGCAAGAGAGGGGCGCCAATCGATGCACCTGAACTTAGGGCTAATATAAAAAACGCAATGGTTCTTAATCGATCAGGAGAGAAGGCATGCCCTAGTTTGACGCCAAGGTGCGAGCCAAAAGCAATGAGTGGTGAAAATGCTAACCCGTATAGCATGGGGGTAAAGATGCTATCGCCGAGTACGAAATAGAGTACGGCCGCATTAATTGGTGCGCTGGCTAAAAAACTGGCGAATAGGAAGCTTCGTATTTGCCGATTGGTCCAATTGTGCGCCATGACCCACAGCACGATTGGAGGACCTCCAACCGCGATTAATCCCGCGCAATAGCCGCTTGTTGAAAACGCGAGGAAGGACCAAAAAGGGTGGAGCTTTTCTTTAGGTGTAGGCCGAACTGCTAATTGAACAACAACTATAGCTAAAATCAGGAAGCCAACGAGTTGCTCAATCGCTGATTTTTCAACTGTATCGCTTATGTAGCCAAGGGTAATAATTCCCAAAGGTAGTGTGATATATCTAATAGCAGAGCCCTTAATTAAGGGCTCATATTGAATATGTTCTCGTAATTTATATACCCCGACCAGAAGTTGAGCTAGGCCAGAGGCCAACAAAAGTGGAACTGTTACTGTAAGATCGATACCAAGTAGGGTTAGAAATGTCAGCGCAAAAAGACCAAATGCGAATCCAACTGCGCCTTGAATAAGGCTCGCCAAAAAAAGAATAATAGCGATATAGGGCAATAGTTCTAGCGGCACAGCTTAGCTTTCAATTTGTAATTAAAGGATAATTCGTCATCACCAAATTTGGAGTGCTCAACCTTTGATTGGTTGGACCAATTATTGTATGCTGACTTCTACGCCAAATATACGGTTCTGATAAGTATTAAGATCTCGGAAGATGTAAGTGCTCTGAAGCATTTTATCGGTCGGGTCAACGAATCTTGACCTTTACCACTAAAATGAATGGGATCTCTTTATGCTCAATTCTCCGCAAAGTTATCGAGGGATGGTTACGTCACCACACCATCTTGCATCGCAAACAGGCCTCTCAATCTTAAGAGAGGGAGGCAATGCAATTGAGGCAGCAGTGGCAATGGCTGCAACTATCGCAGTTGTTTACCCACATATGAACGGAATTGGTGGGGATGCATTCTGGTTGATACATGAGCCAGGGAAAACGCCGATAGCTATTGAAGCTTGTGGCCGCGCGGGAACCAAAGCCACGCCTGAGTTTTTCCAAGATCGTGGACATGTTTGTATGCCACAAGACGGATCTCATTCTTCAAATACGGTTGCTGGAACAGTTGGAGGGTGGCATTTGGCTCTATCCAAATCGGATACATGGGGCGGAAGCCTCCCTGTGAATCGATTGCTAGAAGAGGCTGTTTATTATGCTGAAAAGGGATTCGCCCTTACATCAGGTCATGAAGCTTCGCTTACGAAACGAAAGCCAATCGTTTCCAGCCTGCCAGGTTTTCCGGACGTATATTTAAATAGCGATGGAACTGTTCCTAAATCTGGGACGCGCCAAATACAGTCTGCGCTCGCTGATACACTAAAGAGAATGAGTAAGGCGGGATTAAGCGATTATTACACAGGGGATATCGCCAAAAGCATATGTGGTGATCTTGCTAAGTTGGATTCTCCCGTCGTACTAAGTGATTACAATGCTTACCAGGCAAAAGAAGTAAAACCTCTGAGCAGTCAGCTGTCGTGTGGCACGATTTATAATCTTCCTCCACCGACTCAGGGCTTAACCTCCTTGATGATTCTCTCCATGTTTGACCGTTTAGGTATTTCTGAAGCAGACGGATTCGATTATCTGCATGCGATGGTAGAGATCACAAAACAGGCACATATCGTCCGGGATCGTGAAATTGCTGCTCCGGAGAGGATGGTTCAAAGTGCAGAATCCTATTTAACAGATAGTGATCTCCTCGCGCGGTTAAAGAATATTGATAAGGGCAAAGCCCTGCCTTGGCCCCTTGATCGACAAGATGGTGATACGATTTGGTTGGGTGTTATGGACGGTCAAGGACGGTCCGTTAGCCTCATTCAAAGTACTTACAAGCCTTTTGGCTCGGGTGTGGTCTTACCGGAGACTGGAATAATTCAACAAAATCGAGGAAGCAGTTTCTCTCTTAATCCCTCTGACCCAAGAGCAATAGCGCCGGGCCGGCAGCCTTTCCACACGCTAAATCCTGCGATGGCTATTTTAAATGATGGCCGGGTGATGACTTACGGCTGCATGGGAGGAGATGGGCAACCTCAGACTTTGTCTGCCTTGTTTAGCCGTTATGCAATATTTGGCCAAGGCCTTCAGGCTTCAATTACGGCTCCACGTTGGTTCGTTGGTCGCTGTGAGACATCTGATTTTTCAGATGTTCAAATAGAAGGACGGTTTGATGAAAAGGTTATAGCAGAAATGCGCCAAGCAGGGCATGACCTTAGGGTTCTTGAAGACTTTTCAGAAGAGATGGGGCACGCGGGAGCCATTGTTCGGCACTCTGATGGCCGTCTTGAAGGGGCGACTGATCCTCGGAGTGATGGTGCTGTTGTTGGTTTTTGATAACCTACTTCGTTATCAGGGAGTAAAATAGGTTCAGACGTTAAGCTAGAGAAAGAAAATAGGCACAAAAAAAGCGGCGCATAATGCGCCGCTTTTTTTGAATGTTTCCCATTTACCTAAGGTAAACGTGAACCTCAGGTACTTGCGCACCTGGATTATTAGTCGATGAAAGCGAAACGTGTGAAGCCGGAAGACCGAGCTTCGTAAGGGAGCGCATTACATCTTCGCCGTATTTGCGGGACTTACTGGTTGCGAGCGCAATTTCAGCAGAGTTTCCGCGTGCAGGTGCCACTGTTACGAGGTCAAAAGCTGAGCTAGGACGACGATCAAGAGCACGACTGACGGCAGTAAAGAGGGCCTGTTCATAATTGACGTTCGGTTGGTCAAAGCGAATGATAGCCAAAGGAGGCTGACGTCCGACAAGACCAGCAGGTCCACCCGGTGGGGGAGGTACCGGAATGCCGAAAGTTCGATTGCCTAAATTGCCACCGATGAATTCGCCGTTGTCCACCGCAACTTGAAGAGCAGTCAGATTCGTACGTTCAGCAGAGAAGTAGTTCTGTGTCCGTGCAATATCTTCTGTCAGCTCGTTCATGAGGCGATCAAGAATAACAACAGTCTGATTGGCTTCATCTTCTAAAACAGAAAGTTGTCTGTGATCTTCATCAAGAGCACCGCGCAATTCATACGTTGCGCCTGAAGAATCAAGAACAAATGCTGCAAGAGCAGATGTTGCGGCTGATTCGTTAGACAAACTGTTCAGGTTAGTGATGCTTGCGCCAACCAGTTCAAGTTCTTGTTGAGCTTTATTCCAGCCATTTACCATCTGGGGGTTACCCGGAGTGGTGCCGACTTGAAGTCGGGTGTTCATAGCCGCAATGATAGAGTGATAGGTGCCCGCACTACTGCGTGCATTATTACGCTGTGTTTGCAGATTGTTATTGTGATGGATCAGACGGGCCTGAAGGCGAGAAAGATCACCTCTAAGCTCTTCGACTTTTTTACCAACATGAGTACCTGTTGGTTGTCCCGGTGATACACCAGGAGATTCGAAGATTGTTGATCCAAGTAACGGCAAACCAGATGACAGCTCAGACGAAGACGTAATTGTGTCTGGAACAACAGCTGCTGATGCAGCTGCTGTAGCTGTTTCTTCTGGCGTGTCTTCTCCAACGATAGAAGGCCATAAGGCTTCTTCGGTGAAAGAGCAGCCGCTCAAGAACATAACCGTCGCTAAGACAGAAACGGTGTTACGCAAAACAGAGGATTTCATGGATCCCATAGAAAAGTCCGCACTGTTGATTGTGGCCAGCCAAGAAAACCTTATAAAATATCTACTTAAAGATCAGGGAAAAACGCCCCGTAAGGTAGAAAAGTTGACCAACCCCCCAAAATACTAAGGGCAGATACTACTTGAACGGAGTCCGAGGGACAAGAGTTTTCCAACCATGGAATTGATAGTTGGAGGTAAGAATAAAAAAAAATCGAAATATTCAATTTTGTGCTTGCGTACTTTCATAACCCGGAGTAACTTCCGCCTCGTTTTCAGGGATCTACTCTGGAGACATTTTGGAATGCACCCGTAGCTCAATTGGATAGAGCACTTGACTACGAATCAAGAGGTTTCAAGTTCGAGTCTTGACGGGTGCACCATTTTGAAAAAACCCGGCCTAAAGCCGGGTTTTTTGATTCTAATGCCTAGAGCGTTGGATTCTCTATTCTTTAGCGGCTTCAAATCTCAAGTTTTTTTCTAAAATATTCTGCGCGACACTTTAAGCTTTGTGGTTTGCAGGGCTAGAGACGTTGGTGAAAAGCGATTCTCTATTTGGAAAAGGGTGCTCCTCTCAGGATAAAAAATTAAATCGCTCAGTACTGAATATGGAAAGCAAGTTAACAGGGCATGCTTTTCTTGTCCTATAGGCGGACCTGCTGGGTTTTTTGTCCTTTTGGTTTAATTCACAGTTAGGCTATATAAGATGGTAAATGCGGTGTTAATTTAGGGCCGTATTGTTTTTCTGGAATATTTTTCGAGCTGTGAGGAATAGTTGTCAGCCTACGATCTCTCATCATTAAATATCATGGTTGTCGATGATAGCGTGCATATGCTTCGCATTGTTAAGACGATATTCGTTACCATGGGTATTACGCGAGTCCAGTATCTTAGTAGTGTAAAGGCCGCGAGAGCCGAGCTTTTACACATGCAGCCTGATATCATTATTACCGACTGGGAAATGGATCCCGTTAATGGCTTGAGCTTCACGCGCGAGTTACGCCGAGAAGGTGGCTATTTTAGTAGGGTTCCAATTATTCTTTTAACGGGACACACGGAATATGAGAGAGTGATGGAGGCGATACAGTCTGGTGTAAGCGATGTACTTGCGAAACCGGTATCAATTGAAATTCTCCATCGTAGACTTTGTCGAATCGTGGACATTTCATCCATGTCTGCGAGTGAATCTGTGGTTGAAGAAGGCGAATATCTCGAAATTGGTTGAAATGCTTTTTCGGACTCTCATTTCTTGTTCGTGAAAAATGATTGCGAGAAAATACTTATGAAGTACCTCCAAGCTAAGCTGGTTTAAGTATAATCGATTGAAAGTTAGATGCGTATGACCGAATTTTGGCAAGGAAAGAGTATTCTAATCACTGGCGGAGCTGGTTTTATTGGTTCTGAAATTGTTCGATCTCTTGAAATATTACAGCCTGCTCGAATTACTGTTCTTGATAAGATGACTTATGCCGCTGATTTGAGGCGGTTCAAAAATTGTAACGCTGCTATTATTGAAAAAATTGCTCTTGAAGATGCCGAAGCCGTTCATGCCGCTGTAACGAATGCAAAACCAGATTGTGTTATTCATTGTGCAGCAGAAAGCCATGTTGATCGGTCAATCGATAGGCCTGATAACTTTGTTCAAAGTAATATTGTTGGTACGTTTAATCTCCTTCAGGCTGCATTGAATAATTGGGAAATGCGCGGGAAGGACGATGATTTTCGTTTTCTTCACATCTCTACAGATGAGGTTTACGGCTCTCTTGGCCATGAAGGCGTGTTTTCTGAGGAAACTCCCTACAATCCCCGTTCGCCCTATTCAGCAACAAAAGCGGCTTCGGATCATCTTGTTAAGGCTTGGGTGCATACTTACGGGTTGCCTGCAATTATCACAAATTGTGGCAACAATTATGGCCCCTGGCAATTTCCTGAGAAATTGATTCCTTTAATGATTTTGGCTGCTTTAGATCAAAAGCCATTACCTTTATATGGCAATGGCGAACAGGTTCGCGAATGGATCCATGTGAACGATCATGTCACTGCATTGTTGGCCGTTATAGAAAAAGGTGTGGTCGGCGAGACTTATTTAATTGGATCAGGCGAAGAGCGAAGCAATAAGGCTGTGGTCGAAGAAATTTGTCGCTTGTTGGATCAGCGTTATCCCAATCGTGGTTTACACAAGCGTCTGATAACAAAGGTCGAAGATAGGCCTGGTCATGATTTAAGATATGCTCTGGACGCAACAAAGGTAAGGAAGCAAACAGGTTGGAGCCCCCGCATTTCCTTTAACGAGGGCCTTTCCCAAACTCTTGATTGGTACCTTGAGATGGAGCCTTGGTGGAGGACCTTAGTAAGTAAGGCGAATACGGGGGAACGTTTAGGCGTGTTAAAGCGCTAGGCGTGATTAAGGTAAATGGTTGGATGCTTGAAAAAGCTGAGTAGATATATGAAGTTACCTTAAACTGGGCCAGGTTCTTTCTCGGCTTTGTCGGAAAGAACGCGACATAACATGCTTAATGCATCTTGATATTTTTCGTTCTTAATGCGTGAAAAATTTCTCGCGATGTCCAGGCACATTCTCTGCCTTTCCGTCATTTCATCTTCAACTTTATCAAGGCCTTCGTAGAAGAAACTTATTTCAATACCGAGGACCTGAGATATTTCATACAATCTTCCCGCAGATACTCGGTTGATGCCGCGTTCGTATTTATGTGCTTGTTGGTAGGTTACGCCAATAAGATCAGCAAGTTGTTGTTGGGTCAGTCCCAGCATAGTTCTACGTTCGCGTATTCTTTGCCCCACATGGCTTTCAATACGGTGTGTTTCAGATGTTAATTTGCTCACGCTGTCACCAATTTATATTGTTTAACCGAGGAAGTTCGGTTTACATTGTTTTTTGTGTGAAATAACGGGTTTTCAAGTTTATTTCAATAGAGATTTAGGAAAACATTTAAATAATTCAATAAATATTTTAAATATTACAAATTAACTTTATGTTTACTAACGATGAGGGCAGTTAACCTTTTGTTAATATTACTTAACAAAAACGGAGTCTTGGTGGTTACTTTAACCAAATGAGCTATTTTTGAACAATAATTTGTATTTAAATAGGTTTATTATGATGTTGGTTTTAAAAGATTTCGTTATCTTTTATTTAATACTGTGCCAATTCAATATTTCATAATATTTAATGGGGCTACGGGACGAATATTGTTAATAGATTCAGTATTCGTTAATGACTTAAGCTCTATTCTTGCAACTGAATTTTAATGTAAAATGGTACGCATTTTGCAGTTGCCCAATCTTCAGGTAGGAGTTTGAAAGACCGTGCTTCGGTCCGCTCGAAATAATATAGATCTCTCTCAGCTAGACCAGATGACTACCGCATTGGAAGCATCTGGGGATGTCATGTACGAATGGGACTTGGCAACCGATAGCTTGATGTGGCTAGGTCGGATATCCACGTTGTTTGGCCTGGAAGCTAAACTCGTGCCTACCTCTGGTGAAACATTTCACAATCGGATCAACCCTGAAGACCTTCCCTCGCGTATGCGAAATTTGACTGATCACTTCGCAGGCGAAGCCTATTACGATTGCGAGTATCGGGTTCGTGACGGGGCGGGTAATTTTCAGTGGGTACATGATCGAGGTGCTGTTGAGGTTTCAACCAGTGGATCTCCCACGCGATTAACAGGAGTTTTACGCCCGGTTACTATTAGAAAGCAGGCTGAGGCCCGCTTGGAATATCTCGCTAGCTATGATGAACTTTCAGGACATTTTAATAAGTTACGGCTTCGAGAATCGCTTGATTTTGCTCTTGAACAAGCGATTCGATACAACAACGAAGGTGCTTTTCTTGCTGTTGGCGTTGACCATCTGGGAATGATTAACACGGCTTACGGGTTTGAAGCTGGTGATGCTGTGCTTGTTGAAGTTGGAGAGCGGCTTGATAAAAGCATCAGAGGGGCCGATATCGTCGGTAGGCTAGGCGGTGATCGCTTTGGCGTCATTATGAGTGTTGCGACGGTAGAAGAAGCCGATGCGATTGCCGAACGCGTATTGCAAATGGTTCGAGAAACGCCTTTTGAAATTAATGGCGAGAGAATCTATGTGACTGTATCTGTTGGTTTTGTCCTATTTCCTGAGCAGACAAAAACCAGCTTTGATGCTTTTGCCAAAGCTGAAAGTGCTTTGTTAGATGCAAAATCGAACGGTCGAGACTGTGTTAAACACTACAAACTGACCACAGAGCAATGTGAGAATTATCGCACCTCGATGGTTATTGGTGAAGAAGTAAAACTGGCGTTAAAAGAAAATAGAGTCGCGTTGGCTTATCAGCCGATTGTCGATGCGCAAAGTCATGAGTTGGTCTTAGTTGAAGCGCTGTTACGCATGTATAATCGTGATGGAGAGATCGTCCCGGCAGGTATGTTTATACCGGTTGTTGAACAACTTGGGATGATGCGTGTTATTGATCGCCGCGTGCTCGAACTGGCTCTCGAAGATCTCGTACGTTACCCCCACATTACCATGGCTTTGAATATCTCGGGCTTAACTGCTTCTGATAGAAGCTGGCTCCGGGCTCTTACATCAAAAGTAAAATCTCGTCCTGATCTTGCCGAAAGGCTGATTGTCGAGATTACCGAAACCGCTGCGTTACATGATTTGGAAGAATCTGCACGCTTTGTGTCTGCGGTACGGCAACTGGGATGTAAGGTTGCAATAGATGACTTTGGGGCTGGATATACGACATTCCGTCATCTCAAGACCTTAACAGTCGACATTATCAAAATCGATGGCTCTTTTATTGCGGGGATATTGGATAGCGAGGAAAATCAGATCTTTGTGCGGAACCTATTAGGACTGGCAAAAGCCCTTAATCACACAACGATTGCCGAGTTCGTTGAAACTGCTGAAGAAGCAGAGTTTCTTGCAAATGAAGGTATTGATTTATTGCAGGGGTTCCATTTCGGAAAACCAGAAATTTTACCCGATTGGATTATCGAAGAAAATCAAGTCGACAATGCGATCTCTTTTCCTCAGCCCAAAGTAATCACGTGTAAATAGATACGATTATTTATAAAAAAGGGGCTTTCAGATTTATTGAAAGCCCCTTTTTTTTATCCAGATTTTTTACTTAACTCATTGAGTTGTTTTTGTAATTGCTCTACCTGGGTTTTGAGGTCGTTTAACCCCCCTCCTTCTGAGGATGAGGGGGCGCTAGAGGGCTGCTCAGGCTGTTGTTCTGGTGAAGGTGAGGTGGTACCGCCGCCTTGAAAGGGGGAAAGCATGCTCATGGCATTTTCAAACAGGGCCAGATTCTGTTTGTTCATCTCATCCAAATTTCCGAATGGGAATATACCGCCAAATGTTTCTTGTACAGACTGACGCATTTTGTCCTGATTTTCAGAAAATCCATCCATCATGTGTTCCAGATATTTAGGAACGACCCACTGCATGGGATCGCCATAAAGGCCAATCAATTGTCGCAAGAAGGAAATTGGTAAAAGGTTCTGCCCTTTGCTTTCTTCTTCCACAATAATTTGTGTCAGTACAGAGCGGGTAATGTCATTCCCAGATTTTGCATCATAGACAATGAAGTCTACATCGTCCTTTACCATCTGACATAAATGATCAAGTGTGACATAGCTGCTCGTTGCCGTATTATAAAGTCGTCTGTTTGCATATTTTTTTATGACAATTGCTTCGTCATTAGTCCCTGTTTTTGAGGTCGCCAAGATCCTCGCCTCCAATGCTTATTATATATTACCAGCTTTAAGCTGCTGGGTGAGTGATGTTTGTGCACTGCTTCTTAAATATTGCTGCGCTGCGATGGGTTCTGTCAATGAAGAGCACGTAAAAGGCTTAAAAAAAGGATATTTTTGTCCAAAAATGCCGTTGCTTGTGCGAATGTAGCATTTGGCGTTGCGGTATTAGCTAAAATTAAGTTGGGGAAGAGGGCGTTGGAAAACGAAAATGATATTGAAATTTTGGCCGAAGATTATTTGAATTTATGGATTTCGTATGTTTCAAAGCAAAACTTGATGCCATGGGATGTGTCCAAAGATTCTCCTCCCGAACTTGAAGGGCTGTACAGACAATGGGAAGCTTTTTATCATAAGATAATCGACCCCAATCAATTCTCCAGCGGTTTTGTTCCAACGGTACCTCAAAAAGGCTCAGCAAAGTATGATGAAGAGGATCGATCGCCAAACCAGCCCTGTTCCTCTCCCGTTTCACATGATGTCAGCCCTGATGAGCTTGCAGAGCTCAAAGATCGGCTTGGGCTTCTTGCAAAACAAATTTCCGAACTCGAAGCAACAAATCGAGATTCCGGAAAAAATGATGCAGGAGATAACGGATAAGCTGAGTGGAGAGGATCAACTCAAATTTGCGATGGCTCTTGAGCAAGCAATTCAAAAGAAATTTCGTTTGTATCAAGATGGCATAGAGCGTTACCAGCAACATCCCTATCAACGGGAGGCCCCGGAGGGACCTGTTTTTTGGTCTCATGGTTCTGCTTGCTTAAGAGAGATTGTTCCAAAAGATAGCGGTTATCCTGTCTTTGTTATCCCGTCGTTGGTTAACCGTTACTACATTCTGGATCTTATGGAGGATAACAGTTTCCTTCGCTGGCTTGGCAATGAAGGTTGGCGCCCTTTTGTTATGGATTGGGGAGCGCCAGGTGATGCGGAAAAGGCATTTGGTCTTGAGGATTATATCTGCAGATACCTGAAACCTGCCCTAAGACAAGTGAAAGAGAAAACAGGGGTTCCGCCCATTCTGCTTGGTTATTGCATGGGGGGTACACTTTCTGTGGCGCTGGCAAATTTGTGCCAAGACGACATCTGTTCTTTGGTATTAATGGCTAGTCCCTGGGATTTTCACAAAGGGTCAGATCAAGACTCCGATCAAGGACAAGCTCGGGAACAAGCGAATAGGGCTCAGCAGCAAGGAGCATGGCTTTCGAGTTTGTTGCCTCTAATCGACGCGCAGGGCGAAATGCCACACGAGCTCCTGCAAACTCTTTTTGCATCAATGGATCTCACTCTTTCGCTCAGAAAGTTCTCGGCCTTTACCCGTTTAAAAGAACAGAGTGTTGAAGAGAGAAACTTTGTGGCTTTGGAGGACTGGTTGAACGACGGAGTCGGTTTGACAGCGAAGGTATCTAGAGAATGCTTTGAAGGGTGGTATGGGGAAAATTCCCCAGAACTGGGGACTTGGTCAATTGAAGGAAAAAGAATTATCCCCTCGAAATTGGATATGCCGGCACTATCTGTAATTTCAAGCCGGGACCGTATTGTACCTGCGAAGTCTTCCTATGCATTGGCCGGAAAATTATCAAAAGGGACTGTCCTTGAGACACCCTTGGGGCATATAGGTATGGTCGTAAGCCGCAGTGCACAATCAAAAATTTGGAATCCGGTATCCGATTGGATGAAACAAATAGTGACATAAAATTGCAATATAATTTCAATTTATGAGATTGTTTGTAAATTAATATGTCAAAAGTCACAATATTTCCTTGATTTGTTATTCCTTAAATCGTTATGGTTCTTTATTAATTTTGCAGTGCAGCATTAGCTGTTCTGGTTGAGTTGGGTATGAATAGGGTCTGGTTTGGTAACGCGTTGTACAAACTTTTGATCTTATCTGCCTAATCGATAGGTAATTGAGATACAGCTTTTTGAAAGGTATCTGTCATGTCTGGTGTAGTAATTGTTGGGGCTGCTCGAACTCCAGTTGGTGCTTTTGGTGGAGGTCTTTCGACTGTACCAGCTGCTGAGCTTGGTACGATAGCTATTCGCGAAGCGCTGGCCCGTGCTGGGGTTGCGCCTGAAGATGTTGATGAAGTTATCCTTGGCCAAATTTTATCTGCAGGCGAAGGTCAAAACCCTGCGAGACAGGCTGCCCTTGGCGCTGGAATTCCGAGTGACAAGACTGCATATCTTATTAACCAGATCTGTGGGTCTGGGTTGAGAACGGTTGCTCTTGGGTATCAATCTATTGCCCTTGGAGATGCAGATGTCGTTGTCGCGGGTGGTCAAGAAAACATGAGTTTGGCCCCACATGTGTCTCACATGCGTACCGGAACCAAGATGGGTGATGTGAAGCTCGTTGATACCATGATCAAGGATGGTCTTTGGTGCGCGATGAACGATTATCATATGGGAAAAACAGCGGAAAACGTTGCTGAAAAATTTGGGATAACACGTGAAGATCAAGATGCCTTTGCTGCGGCTTCGCAACAAAAGGCAGCGATTGCTCAAGAAAGTGGAAATTTTAAGGATGAGATTGTTCCTGTAACCGTCAAAAGCCGTCGTAGTGAAACTGTTGTTGAGGTTGATGAGCATCCCAAGCCAGGTACAACGGCAGAGGGACTTGGTAAACTTCGTGCAGCTTTTGATCGCGAGGGAACGGTTACCGCAGGTAATGCTTCAGGGATCAATGACGGCGCAGCAGCGGTTGTTATGATGTCCGAAGAAAAAGCTAAAGAAAAAGGCGTGAAGCCTTTGGCTAAAATTGTCTCTTGGGCCACCGCGGGTGTGGACCCGGCCATTATGGGGACTGGCCCTATTCCGGCATCACGCAAAGCGTTAAAAAAAGCGGGTTGGGATATTGGCGATCTTGATTTGGTTGAAGCGAATGAAGCGTTTGCTGCGCAGGCTGTAGCGGTAAACCGTGAACTTGGTTGGGACACGGACATCGTAAATGTAAACGGTGGTGCGATTGCCTTGGGGCATCCAATTGGCGCATCAGGAGCACGCGTTTTGGTAACGTTGCTTTATGAGATGGAGCGCCGGGATGCTAAAAAAGGGTTAGCAACCCTTTGCATCGGTGGTGGACAGGGTATTGCTCTGTGCATCGAGCGCGATTGAGAGAATAAGGAGAAGGTCGATGAAAAAAATTAAAACAATCATCATTGACCTAAGCCTTTATAAACGGGTTGCCTTCGTCCGGGGGGCAACCTTTTTTTGTGCGTTTGATTCTGTTCTTCGTCCCTGAGGTTCGGAATCAAGTCACATACACATTGGGGTCATACCCAGAGACAACAAATAATGAAGGGAAAATATAATGTCTCGTGTAGCTCTTGTGACTGGGGGTACCAGAGGAATTGGTGCGGCTATTTCTATTGCCTTGAAAGAGGCCGGGTACAAAGTGGCGGCAAGTTATGCTGGGAATGACGAAGCTGCACAAAGTTTTCGGGATGAAAACACGATCGCTGTTTTCAAATGGGATGTTGCAGACTTTGATGAATGCCAAGCTGGAATTGCTCAAGTTGAAAAGGAATTGGGACCCATTGATGTGTTGGTGAACAATGCGGGAATTACCCGTGACGCAACATTACACAAAATGGATTTGGCTAAATGGCAAGCGGTGATTAACACCAACTTGAATTCTCTCTTTAATATGACACGGGGTGTCATTGAAGGCATGAGAGAACGCAAGTTTGGAAGAATCGTTAGCATATCTTCGATCAATGGCCAAAAGGGACAGTTCGGACAGGCAAATTATGCTGCAGCAAAGGCTGGTGTGATGGGGTTCACCAAGTCGATTGCCCAGGAAAATGCCAGTAAGGGAATTACGGCGAATGTCGTAGCTCCGGGGTATATTGGGACTGAAATGGTGCGTGCGGTACCAGAAGAAATTCTCAATACAAAAATTATTTCTCAGATACCTGTCGGTCGATTGGGAGAGCCCGAAGAAATTGCGGAATGTGTGGTGTTCCTTGCTTCTGAAAAATCCGGCTTTATAACGGGCTCTACTCTCACTGCGAATGGTGGTCAATATATGGACTAAATATCGTCCATATGTATGTAATAAAATACCCGCTAGTTCAGCCCTCTACTGATACAGCGGGTATTTTTATGTCCGAAGTCTTTTTTGCGCCACAAACGGGCGATAGGTAGTCCATAATCCGTATGATCAATTCTCTTGGAGTTACTATACCCATGATTTCTTACCCTGATTTAATCATTTTTGATTGCGATGGCGTACTGGTAGACAGTGAGGTCCTCGCATCACGGGTGGTATCAGAAACACTGGGTGAGTATGGTATCAACATAAGCGTTCAAGAGGTTTCAGAAAATTTTGCAGGCTATACAGATGAAGCTATTCGAGATCATTTTTGTTCGAAGGCTGATGTTAGTCTCCCCACAAAATTTGCACAGATTATTGAAGAAACAACAATCTCATACATTCCAGCTGAATTGAAGACACTGCCTTTTATCAAGGAGACTCTTACCAACCTTGGATACAGCTATTGTGTGGCTTCGAATAGCCGAAACGATCGCCTCAATAGCGCATTGGATTCAACGGGACTAAGGGATTTTTTTCCGCTTGAGAGACGATTTAGTTCGTCTATGGTTATGCACCCTAAGCCCGCACCTGATCTTCATCTTCTTGCCTGTTCAAAAATGGGCGTATCCCCTGAACAGGCGCTTGTGATCGAAGATACTTCAACGGGAGTGTCCGCTGCGGTCGCTGCGGGAATATCTGTATTTGGTTTTGTTGGCGCCGAACATATCGCTGACACTAAAGCCCAATCCATAAAGTTGATTGATGCTGGCGCAATCACTGTATTTGACGATATGCGCCAGCTAAATATCATGTTGCGTGATTATACAGCAGCTTAGCTTTCGGGGTCCCAATCTGGTTCTGCAAGCTCAAACCCATCAAACTCAAATGCAGGTGCAACAGTACATCCAACTAAAGCCCAACCCTCATTAGAAATGGCGGCTTGCCAGTGTTGTTCAGGAATAACAAATTGTGGTGTTTGACCGAGCAAAACATCTGGTCCTAACGTTACGACGTGTTCTTGTTTGCCATCATGAGACTTAAGGACAAGAGGACTTCCAGCATACCAATGCCACATCTCAACAGCATCAATGCGGTGCCAGTGAGAACTTTGGCCCTTTTCCAAAAGAAAGAAAATAGCAGTTTGATCTCCTCGAGCGCCATCTTCAGGTTTGTGGCGATATGTTTCTTTGTACCAACCTCCTTCTGGGTGGGGTTGGAGCTCAAGCTTGTCGATGATTTCTCTGGCAGTCTGGTTCATTACATTTAGCTTTTGATTGATGTTGCGAGACCTGGGTCTTAAGCACCTTCAGGTGGGGAAGTCTTAATAAAAGAGGGGTGGCGAGAAATCTCTTCAAACCATTTTGTTAAAGCAGGACAATCTTTGCGCCAGTTTTCGTCTGCATATCGAAAATCGAGATATCCAAGCGCGCAAGCCAAAGTGATTTCACCGATTCCAAATATTTTTGCAAATTTGCCTTCAGTTAGGGCAGATTCGAAAAATTGCAATGTCTTGTCAATTTTCATACTTTGGCGTTTGTGCCATTCGTCCCATTGCATACCAGCAGGACGCTGGCGTCTCTCTACCGTACGCTGGATGCTTGCGTCCATAATGCCATCTGCTAGGGCATGAAAGTTATTGGTCTGCCAACGGGCTTCACCGGAACGCGGCACCAGGGGATTTCCTTCTGATAGGCTATCCAGATAATCACAAATTACGGGCGAATCACAAAGAACAGTACCTTCTCTGGTCGAGAGGGCAGGAACCTTGCCGAGAGGGTTTTTATTCCATATGTCCGACTCCGTCGTGAAAGTTGCCATAGGGATAACTTCAAGTTCATTTTCTAAGCCTTTTTCCATCGCGACCATTAGGACTTTTCTGGCATAGGGAGATGTTGGGGAAAAACAGAGTTGCATGGTCATTTTGGAAAGCTCCGGTTCGATTTCAATATGGTGAATTGGGCAGGTGATGCTGCGATTAAAAGTTATCTTTGCGCAAGCGGATTTCTTTGAAAACTTCGGCGTCGGTAGCAGATACCATCTTCAGCTGTTCTCTAATGTGTGGATCGTTTGGACGCAGAAATGGATTGGTTTTGAACTCTTCATCCAATCTACTTGGAACAGTTGGCTTATCTTCACTGCGAAGTTTTCTTATTTCAGCAACACGCTGAATTAAGTTTTTATTTGTGGGGTCAATTGTGAGGGCAAAATCAGCGTTTGCTAAGGTGTATTCATGAGCACAATAAACTACGGTTTGTTCTGGTAGGGTAAGGTATTGTTGTAACGATTGCCACATCATCTCAGGCGTGCCTTCAAATAGCCGGCCACATCCTAGAGCAAAGAGACTGTCACCTGGAAATAGAATATTCGCTTTTCCGAACCAGTAGGCTATGTGACCAAGGGTATGGCCGGGGACATAAAACACTTTGGCTGTTTGGGAGCCAAAAGTCAGGGTGTCCCCCCCATCAACAGTCCTATCTAGATGATCTATCCGATGGTTGTCTTTTGTCGGTCCTGTAACCGTCGCGCCTGTTTGTGTCTTAATCTCGGCGACACCATCCACATGATCGTAGTGATGGTGAGTGAGGATCACATCTGTTATCTGCCAATTTAGGCGTTTGGCTTCATCCAGAACAGGTTTGGCATCTCCAGGATCGATAACTGCGACTGCTCCGGTTTCATCATCTCTTAGTAAATAGCAATAATTATCACTAAGGAGGGGGATCTGTTTGACGTTAATCATGGTCTTCATCGTTCCAGTCAAAGGCTGTCATTTATACTGTCTTGATTATTGCCTTGGGATTTTCATTTGTTTACGTGATATTAGCGTCCTATGTTTTAAAGATCGACTGCCGTTTTTCTTTTTGTGAGAAAATCAGGAATCGGCTGTAATTTGTGGCAGAGAATAGAATGTGGACTGACGTTGTTAATCTTCAAGAATTCTACAGCACCCGTTTAGGGGAAACCGCTGCACATGTAATCCGTGGCAATATTAGAGATCACTGGAAGGATGTGCGTGGGAAATCTATCCTTGGGCTTGGTTACACCACGCCTTACCTGACGCAATTTGAAGATGAAGCCGAGCGAGTTATGGCTTTTATGCCTGCCTCACAAGGTGTTTGCCACTGGCCCAGAGGCGGGCCTGGGAAAGTATCTCTGGTTGATGAAACGATGCTGCCGCTTCCGGATTATTCTGTTGATCGGGTGTTGCTGGTCCATGGCTTGGAAAGCAGCGAATATCTTCGAGATATGCTTCGTGAAATTTGGCGTGTGTTGACAAGTGATGGCAGGTTGCTGATCGTTACTCCTAATCGGCGTGGGATTTGGGCACGTGTTGATAAAACGCCTTTTGGCTGGGGCCACCCCTTTAGTCGGTCTCAGATTTCGCAGTTACTAAACGATACTTTGTTTGTTCCAATAAGTACCAATCGCTCGCTTTATATTCCGCCAAGTCAGCGGTTAACAATCCTGCAAGCAGCTTCTGCGTGGGAGCGTATAGGGAAGCGATTTTTTCCGACCTTTGCAGGTGTATTAACTGTTGAGGCAGGTAAACAGCTATACATTCCAGGTACACCTAAAAAGATAAAGGGTCTCAGACGACCTAGCTTAACTAATCTACCGCAAGCATTTCAAAAGAATTCTCGTGTCGGGGATGCAGAGGGAAACAGCGAATTTTAAGTGGATAGGGTATCCAGGTGATCATCATTACACTGAAAGGATGCCGCGCTGAAAACTTTGTTCTTCCTAAGTGTCGCACTGGTTCCTGTTTTTTCAGCATTCCAAATAGCCCAATGGCTATTATTTAAATTAACTGGGGGGAACGAAACCCCTCAGTTAGATTTTTGGAATAGAAGATCTATAAAACAATTATATGTAGATATTTTGAATAACTACAGGTGGCCAATATTAATTCCGATCAAGCAGGAAAATCGCTTGTTGCCCGGTTAAGTTGGGAAAGATGAGGTTTTTCTGCTGTCCTTTTTGATCAAGGAATAATGTTTTTGCAATCTTGATGTTCATATCTTCGCAAAGAGCGAAGAAATCATTGATCGTACAAAAATGAATGTTTGGTGTTTCGTACCATTGAAAGGCCAATGACTTAGTTACGGGCATTCTTCCCGCTAAAGACAAGCTGGCGCGCACTCGCCAGTGGCCAAAATTTGGAAAAGATACGATAGCACGACGCCCAATCCTCAGAAGTTCTTCTAAAACATGCCTAGGATTGTGTGTTGCCTGAATGGTTTGACTTAATATGGCGTAATCAACAGCATCATTCGGATAGTATTGTAGATCCGTATCTGCATTACCCTGTATGACAGATAACCCACGGCCAACGCACTGGTTCACCCCTTTTTGTGAAAGCTCGATCCCTCGGCCGGAAACAGATTTGTTATGGGTGAGATGATCTAGCAAGGCACCATCTCCACACCCAATGTCAAGAACACGGCTATCGGGCTCGATAATATCAGCAATGAGTTTAAGGTCGGTCCGCAAAATTATATCTCTGTGTTTCATTATCTTACCCTTGGCCATCTTTCCTATCGCTGTGGCCATTAAACCAGCGCTCAGCGCAGCCCTTGATGAAGCCATCGACTGTTTCATGGAACCCAGGCTCTTTTAACAAAAAGGCATCGTGTCCGGCATCACTCTGTACTTCAACAAAAGAGACATCTGCAGCAACGGCGTTCAATGCATGAACAATCTCGCGATTTGCGCTTGTAGGAAATAACCAGTCACTTGAGAACGAGATCACACAAAACCTAACGGGCGAATCCCTAAAAGCATCCCCCAACATACCATTGTGTTCTTCGGCAAGATCAAAGTAATCCATCGCTCTGGTAATGTAGAGATAGGAATTAGCATCAAAACGTTCGACAAAGGTAAAGCCCTGATGTCGCAAGTAACTCTCGACCTGAAAATCAGCGTCAAAGCCGTAGGTTAGGTTTTTTCTGTCCTGCAGACGCCGGCCGAACTTCCTGTGGAGGGCAGGTTCTGAAAGATATGTGACGTGTGCTGTCATTCTCGCAACAGAAAGGCCTGCTCGGGGTACTTTATTTTCTTCCAAATAGGCGCCATGACACCAGTTGGGATCTGCCATAATGGCTTGGCGACCAACCTCATGAAAGGCGATGTTTTGTGCCGTATGCCGTGGCGCTGTTGCAATTGGAATAGCAGCGAAAACCATTTCAGGATAGCTGACAGCCCATTGCAACACCTGCATGCCGCCCATAGATCCACCGATAACACAGAATAATTTCTTGATACCGAGGCTTTCGACAAGCCGTTTTTGTGCGCGAACCATATCCCCAATGGTAATGACGGGGAAGTTGAGCCCATAGGGTTTACCTGTTTTGGGGTCAGGAGAAACCGGACCCGTGGACCCCATGCAGCCGCCAATGACGCTGCTGCAGATTACGAAATATTTATCGGTGTCTACAGGCTTTCCGGGCCCAACCATCATGGCCCACCATCCGGGCTTTTTTGTGATAGGATGAGTTTCAGAAACAAACTGATCGCCAGTTAAAGCATGGCAAATCACTATGGCATTGCTTTTATCGGCGTTTAAGGAGCCGTATGTCTGATAAGAGACTTCTATGGGCCCGATCTCAATACCGCTATCCAAGGGCATAGGTTCGTCAAAAACGACCTTTTTCCCCGGTATAGTTACAGATTTATCTTGAATTTGTATTTCAAGAGAATTGTCATCGGTCATGGTATTTGAGTAGCCTCAATCATAATTTTCGTTGGCATAAATTCGGATCTTGTAATTAACGTAGTCGCTGATAACAAGTATCCATAATCGGGTCGTTGCCATAGTAATATATATCTCTGTCTTTACAGGGGAATAATTCACAAGGGCCTGATTTAACATTGATGATTGTTTTTATCCTTGAGGCGGCTTTCAATCAAGAAAGAACGATAAGGGAAGGTTTTGAGGAATCTTTTCTTTTACTTTTCAATCTGGCTATGTCTATCTCTTCACTGGATTTGTGGAACACAGGCTAGGCATCATGTCTGATATGGACAAACTTTCCGATCTCCGTAACCAGATCGACGAAATTGATATACAACTTCACGACCTGTTGATGAAACGGACCGAAGTGGTACAGGCTATTGGTACCCAAAAGGGAGATGCCGTAAGAAATCTGAGTGCCGGACGGGAAGCACAGGTTTTAAGATGTATGGTCGAGCGCCACCAAGGGGCTTTGCCTAAATCTGCAATCGTTCGGTTTTGGCGAGAAATTTTTTCCAGCGCAGCCCAATTGGAAGGTGGCATAAGCGTTGCGGTTCATGCACCTGAAAATGACAACCGGTTTTATGACTTGTCACGTGAGCACTTTGGCATGGAGACTCCAATCTCTAGCCGGCAAACAGTTATGAGTGTTCTGCGAGAAGTGACCGACGGACAAGCAAGTGCTGGAGTTCTCCCTTTACCACAAGGTGAAAAAAATCCTTGGTGGCTTTCGCTTGCTCAGGGCGAAGGGGCAACAAAAACTCGCATAGTTGCACGTTTACCGTTCTTTAATGCGGCGGGTTCCGACGGCACAGAAGCCGTAATTGTTGCATTGAATGCTCAGGAAAAAACGGGGAACGATCGAAGCTATGTTGTTGTTGAATCTTCTGAACCTCTTTCGCGTTCAACCCTCATTGATCTTCTTGAAAAATCAAACCTCAATCCTTTAAACATTCTAATCCACACCCCTGATTCTTCAGTTTGTCTTCAGCTGATTGAGGTGGATGATTATGTAGCGCCAGGCGATGAGCGTCTGGCACAACTAACCGATCTTTCAGACAAGCGAATTACACATGCTTGGACGATTGGTGGTTATGCAGTTCCTCTGACGGACGCATAACAAGTCGACAAACAGGTCGATGTAATTTCAGTAAAATAAGAGAGTTTTTAAAATGGCTTTAAAACCGCAACCCGGAATTATGGATGTTTCACCTTATGTCGGTGGAGAATCTAAAGTTGAAGGTGTCGATCGGATTTGCCGCTTGGCTTCGAATGAAAACCCCCTTGGTGCTTCAGACGCAGCTAAAAAAGCTTATCACGTAATCGTCGACGATCTTCATCGATATCCGGATGGTGGCTCTTATTTACTCAGACAGGGAATTGCAGAAGCTGAAAATCTCAATGCAGATCATATCGTTTGTGGAGCGGGGTCGGATGAGCTGCTTGGATTGTTAATCCGCGCCTATGTAGGTGTTGGTGATGAGATCGTTTACAACGAGCACGGATTTTTGATGTACCCGATTGGTGCAAAAACTGCCGGTGCTACACCTGTTAAAGCACCTGAGAAAGACCTGCGGATTGACGTGGATGCGATGCTGGCGGCGGTAACTGACAAAACTAAAATCGTATTTTTGGCCAATCCCAACAATCCCACAGGAAGCTATGTCTCAGAACGGGAACTCCGCAAGCTTCGTGCTGAATTAAACCAGGATGTGTTGCTGGTAATTGATGCTGCCTATTGTGAATATGTCGATAGCCCTGATTACATTAGTGGTGCTGCCTTGGTTGAAGAGTACGATAATGTTGTCATGACACGTACCTTCTCCAAAATTCATGGTTTGGCTGCGTTACGTTTGGGTTGGGCATATTGTTCTGCGGAAGTGGCTGACGTCTTAAATCGTGTTCGTGGACCTTTCAATGTTAGTTTAGCTGCACAAGCTGCGGGTGTTGCCGCGATCAAAGATAAAGCACATCTCGAACGCTCAAGAGACCTAAATTCTCGTTTGCTAAATTGGTTCCGTCAACAAATGGCAGCGCTAAATTTACAAACTCACGATTCGGTTGGAAATTTTGTGCTGGTTAATTTTGATGCCGATAGCCAGGCTAACGCGGCGATTGAGTTCTTGAGAAATAAAGGCGTTCTTGTGCGCGGAATGGCGGCCTATGGCTTGCCTGCTCATCTTCGGATCAGCATTGGAACAGAAGATGAAATGAGGGTGGTGGTCGATAGTCTCACCGAATTTACAAATGAGTGATATAAAAGAACCTCTCTTTAATAAAATAGCTCTGATCGGTATTGGCTTGATTGGATCGTCCCTTGCCCGTGCAACAAAGCAACGTGGTTTGGCCCGTGAGATTGTTGCCTGTGCGCGAAGCAAAACCACCCACGACAAAGTCATGGATCTCGGAATTGCGGACGCCGTTTATGAGACGCCAGGTGAGGCAGTTCGGGACGCGGATCTCGTCATTTTCTGTACGCCCGTCAGTACTTATGGTGATTTGGCTTTGGCAATGTCATCGTCCTTAAAGCCGGGGGCAATTGTCAGCGATGTCGGTTCGGTAAAAGAATCGGTTATTCGGGATGTCGGGCAGCACCTGCCCGATGGTGTCCACTTCGTGCCAGGCCACCCTATTGCTGGAACAGAGCACTCTGGACCGGAAGCGGGCTTTGCGGAATTGTTTGATGGCCGCTGGTGTATTCTTACTCCCCCTGTTGGAACGAATGCAGAAGCCTTGGCGAAGATTACATCTTATTGGGAAGCATTGGGGAGCATGGTTGAAATTATGACCGCTCATCATCACGATAAGGTTCTGGCGATCACTTCTCACCTTCCACATTTAATCGCCTATACCATTGTTGGTACTGCGACTGATTTGGAAGAGAGCCAACAAGCAGATGTGGTGAAATTTTCCGCGGGTGGCTTCCGGGACTTTACCCGAATTGCGGCTTCGGACCCGATCATGTGGCGCGATGTTTTCCTGAATAATCGTGAGGCCGTATTGGAGATGTTACAGCGCTTCTCTGAAGATCTCTCTGTTCTTCAGCGTGCAGTGCGCTGGGGTGAAGGTGATGTTCTCGAGGATCGATTCCGAAAAACAAGAGATATTCGCCGTGGGATTGTTGACGCGCATCAAGCTGGAACTTTTGATGCCAGAGAGCCTGATGAGGCCAAAGAATCCGAAGGCGACGACGACTAATTTCGCACATAGCGATAGAATTGAAAAAGGCTTTCCTGGTTGGGAGAGCCTTTTTTCTTGTGATCGAGAACTTATTGAGCCAACGAAGGTAGCTTGAAAAGGCTAATTGGGCCGACTGAAAGCCAACCATCTTTCATGACGAGAGGGGCTTCAATTTCGTGACGACCACGGCTGTTTGTTTTACCTAAAGCCGCGAGAGATAATTTTATACCAAAGCTCTGACCTTTGTTTATTAAGCCGTTTTTTTCGAGCTGTTTGACGACTTCATCAGCGCCTTCGATTCTGCTTTCCAACTTACCTGATGGGCGCAGGCGATTGTCCAATGTGAGTTTCCCTCGGGTATCCACAAGCATCGGCCCCCATCTCATGCTGGCATCATGAAGGGCTAAAAAACCGCCCGTATCACGCCAAATATGTAAAGCTTTTTGAATTTTGTCTTTAGATATTTTTCCATAAAGAGTGCCGTCTAAATTCAATTGAGAGATTGGCCCGCCTAAAGGCGTTTTCTTAAGTTCGGGATGATTTATGTCTTGGGCTTTGACCAAGATGTTAAATTCTTGCCGTGGATTTTCGGCTGTGGCTGTGCGCAAAGGACCGAGAGTGGTGTCGAGAGTTGCAATCGAGAGGGGATGATGGCTTTCTCTGGTAATTACTAAGCCATCGGCTTGTAAGCGTGCATTAAGCAGTTCTCCTTCGAGCGACAACTGTGCAGTCGATGTTGCCAGGGTACTAACAACACTTATTGCGGGTTCATTATGTGGCAAGCCATCGATCAAATGATCGCGGGAGAGGTCAACTTGCATACTCAAAGGAGACCACGGTGTGGCCTCAGCCACAAGGCGTTGGGTTTGCCACCACCAACCATCGGGGGAAACGATCTTCGGTGTTTCTAAGGTTGCCCTAACTATAAAGGGAAATCCGCTAAGAGAAAGTTCGCCATGTGTGATCTCAAAACCGCGAGAGTGTTGTTTCTCAACCCATTTGGATAACCCTGTTTCCATCTGATTGGCTGCCCAAAACCAAAAAGCGATAGAGAAGGCAATCAATATACCCAGAGAACTGAAGCCTAAAATTAGAAATTTTTTCCCGAGGGAGCGTGACGCTTGCTCAGTTGAGGAGATGGCATCAGACATTGTTCTTTATCCTGGATATTTTTACGGTAATCACGACGATCACTTTATGTCGCTGTCTACAATCGATAAGCTCTTAAGCTCATACGCATAGCGGATTCGGAGTAACAGAGCAATGTCGACCCCTGAATTGAGGGCCTTTTACGATTCTAGATTACCTCTCGAAGAAGAGAAGGATTTTTGGGTTTTTGGCTATGGCTCATTAATGTGGAACCCTGGTTTCCCGCATGTCGAAGTTCAACCGGCCACTTTAGAAGGCTTTCATAGGCATTTTTGTATCTACTCATTTTTTTATCGCGGAACGCCTGAATGCCCAGGGCTCGTTTTAGGTTTGGATGTGGGTGGCGCTTGCGTTGGAATGGCTTATCGGGTCCCTGCCGCTGAACGGGAGTTGGTGTTAGACTATCTCTTTAAGCGAGAAATGATTTCAGGTGTGTACCATCCTGGTTTACACGATATTACTCTCGAATCAGGGGAAGTCGTTAACTGCGTAACTTTTGTCGCGGACAGAGATCATGTGCAATATGCAGGCCTACTTGATCAGGAAGAACTTATACCTCTTTTGTTGCAGGGCGTAGGTAGTGGTGGCCGTTGTATCGAGTACCTTGAGAATACAGTCACTCATCTCAAGGCTTTGAGCATTGATGATCAAGGTCTTGATGAGTTATTGAACAAAGCTCACCAAGCCTTAAAACTGATACCATAAATTCTAACGAAATTTAGTCTAAGCGCTTAATTCAGGTCTTTAATTGAAGTTTACTCCAAGGTATTCGAATAAGGCGTCGAAATCAGTTAGTAACCAAAAAATCCCTAAAACGATCAACCCTCCCAAAGGAAGTGTGTACCAAGGGTGAGTGAGAGGAACGTTCTCGCCACAAGCGTAGCAAATATCGTCATCAATACCGATTTCAGTCGAACATTTTGGGCATTTTCTTGGCTTGGCCATTATTCTTTACCCCCAGCTTCCTTGGCTTCTTCCATAAGTCTGTTACTCGCGTCTTCAATGGTATCTTGTACCGTTTTCATAAATACTCTTGGCTTTAGGCCTGATGGAATTACGGGTAAGTACTCAAGAACAATTGTTCCCGGTTTCTTAACAAAAGAATCTTTACCCCAGAACACTCCCGAATTTAATGCAGCGGGACAAACCGGGGCACCAAGCCCTCCGTACAAAGCTGCTATTCCTGTTTGATATTCAGGAGTCTGCCCCGGCGTCGCGCGGGTTCCTTCAGGGAAAATAACAATGGGGCGGCCCTTTTCAAGGGCGGCTTTGGATTCTGTAATCATTTGCCGT
Source organism: Halopseudomonas aestusnigri (assembly GCA_036960845.1). GTDB lineage: Bacteria > Pseudomonadota > Alphaproteobacteria > Kiloniellales > Kiloniellaceae > Kiloniella. The sequence continues at coordinate 806,160 of JBALWN010000001.1, forward strand.
AAGGCTTTTGTTCCAGCGTTTCTATCTATGGCGACGACACCACTCTTCCATAGATACCAGCCAAAAAAGGGAATTCTGAGAAGTTGTTTTTTGAGAATGATGCAGGGATTATCCAAAAAGGCCATCAATGCAATAGTTTCCCATGCCGATTGATGTTTACTGACCAGCAAATATTTTCCGTCTTTTGGAAGATTTTCCTGACCTCGAATCTCATATGTTGTCCCGCAGATAATTTTTAAAAGCCAAAAAATCACTACTGCCCAATAGTGCCCGGCAATGAGCATATAGCGCTGAGGAAAAACCATGAGCAGGAGGCAGGGTGTAAAGAAGATCGCACACCAAATCAGATAAAATATATTGAAAATCAGGGATCTTGTGAAAATCATTGGGTATTATCCGATCAACTTTGCTTGCATATCTTCAGCCCAGTTTCTGACTTGGGCCAATATAAATTTTACGTATTCAGACAGAATAAGCGTCATGCTACCAGGCCAAAGCCACCAATCCTTTTGTTTTACATGTTTTGGGAAAACTGGATGCGGATAAATGATGATGTTCGGCATAGCGTGACGAAATTCGAGTAGGCTTCTTGGCATATGATAGGAGGCTGTGACAAGACGTAATGATGAATAGCCTTGTTCTTGTATCCAAATCATACTCTCTTGAGCGTTTCCCCTCGTGTCATCGGCTTGATAGCCAAGCTTTACGCAACATTCTAAATTTTTCGGAGCACTTTTGGACAAGCTAAGAAGTTCTTGGACTTCTACGCCTTGATATACTCCTGAGATAAAAAGTTTTTTCCCCTGGCCGTTCGATAGAAGGTCCAACCCGGTATTGATCCGATCACTACCACCCGTGAGCACGACAATGGCATCTGCAATTTGCGCCTTGTCGGTCACTTTATCTGGTAAATTTGTCGCAAACCAGAAGAATCCAATTACCCAAAGCAATAAGGCGGTCACCACTGTAAAAGAGCCAACCTTAAGTGTGAGAAAGGTTCTACGATTTGTTTTGTGAAACAATGACGTCATCTTTCTTAAGTACTATGGCATTAAGGCTAAACTGCGGAGAACAGTCAGTCGAGCAGTCATCATGGCGATTAAAGAAGCCCCCAGTGGCATCAGCAAGAGTAAGCCCCATTCGGCAATTGAGAATGTAAGGCTTGGCAGTATCGAGCTATTTGCTTGCCCTAACAGAGTACTAAACGATGCGATTGTAAACCCGGCGAGCAGCAACCCTGAAAATCCTCCTGCGGTACTTAACTTAAGGGCGTGAATTTGAAATCGTGTTGCAATATAAGAATCATGGGCGCCCATATGATGAAAAAGCTCTACGACTTGTTTATGGATGGCCAAGCCCATACGGGTAACAAGAATAACCATCAAACCGGCGGCACCACCGACGAGTAAGACCACCAAGAGAGACACCATTTGTATAACCTTAGCCAAGCCCAGAAGGTTCCCGAGCCAGCGTTGATGGTCATCTACACTTGCTTCAGGAAAGTTTTGGCTAATGAGAGTGTTTATAGCGTCTATGGTTTTGATGTTTGATTGTTCCAATTCTACAGAGATTAAAAATGGAATTGGTAGATCTTGAAGGTGAACATCCTTCCCCAGCCATGGCTCCATTAACTTGTTTAATTCTGCGTCGTTTAATATGTCGACGTTCTCAACGTTATCGAGTTGAGCGAGCTGATTTTGTAAGTCTATGAGTTTACGCTCTGTGGTTTGACGATCAGCAGGAGTTTGTCCTGTGGGTACTTGAATCGTAAGGCTGTTGGATAGCCCCTGATCCCAACGATTAGCAAGTTTATTCATTGTGATTGCAACAACCAGAGCCATTGTTGCGAGGTAAACCATGACGGCAATTAGCCAGGGTAAAAACCGACTGGATGCATCCCTATCCAAAGGGACATCATTACGAGCCCCAAACATTTAGGTAGCTCCTGGTGTCTTTTGAAGGGGAGGCGATTGGATGTCTTTTATCAGCCTTACTTCACCGTTCACAATTTTGAATACCGGGTGGTTAAACCTGTTAACAAGAGCTTCATTATGGGACGCAACAACTATAGTGGTCCCGCGCTTGTTTAATTCTTCAAACAAAAACAAGAGACGTTCGGCGATCTTGTCGTCAAGGTTGCCTGTGGGCTCATCGGCGAGCAACAAGCTAGGCCTTGCGATAACGGCGCGTGCGATTGCAACGCGCTGTTGTTGGCCTCCGGATAGTGTAGGGGGTTTTGCATCCAAATAATCTGCTAATCCAACCCAGGATAAAAGTTCGCTTACATTGCGACGTACTTTATCAAGCGGGTTCCCAGTAATAGTAAGTGGCAAGGCAACATTCTCAAGTGCAGTAAGGTGATCAAGCAGTCGGAAGTCCTGAAAGATAATGCCAATACGCCTGCGCAACATTGTTAGTTCTGTTCGGTCTTGCTGGGATACATCGCGCCCAAAAATACTTAGGCGGCCAGAAGAGGGATGATGCGCCAAATACATCAGACGCAAGAGAGACGACTTTCCAGCCCCACTAGGGCCAACCATAAAATGGAATGATCCCGGTGCGAGTGTAAGGTTTACCTGTTGGAGTACATCTGGGCCTGTACCGTAGCGCAAATGAACATCCTGAAAACGAACCAAAGGCTTGAAACCTATAGCAGTGAAGGGAGCGGGAACAATGACATATTTTCACAGTAAACGTAAAGACTTGACCTTTTAATAATCTAAATCCTCTATGATACAATTCAATAATCTAGAAGGTTTTGTCTTTTGTTCTGGCCTTGCTTTCCGATTTTCTACACCCTATAAATTAGCCCTTAAATTACGTTTCTTCGCTGGTGATTGGCCGAATGATAATTTCTTGTCCCGAATGTGATGGTAAATTCCGAGTTCCTGATGAAGCTCTTGGGGAGACTGGGCGTAAAGTCCGCTGTAAGAGTTGTCGTCATACTTGGTTTCAAGCACCTGTAGCCGAGAATGAAATTAATTCTCCGTCTGCTGCTGCCGACGTGAACGAAACAAGCCCGGACATTCCTGACACTATCGCGGGACCTGCTTTTGCCGAACCAGATCCGGTTGATGATGATTTTATTGAACCAGGTAAGGTACGCTCCAAAAGACCTAAAGGGTTTGCTCCTGAAAAAGCGAAGAAAAAAGGAAAGGGCCTCCTTGTTGGTTGGCTGTTGTTCTTCATACTGGCCGGGGGCCTTGGTTACGGTTTTTGGAGTGAGCGGGTATTGGTTGTCAGTTCTCTACCGCAAGCGATGAAGCTGTACGATCTATTAGAATTAGAAGTGTTCCTCCCTGGAGAAGGGTTGGCGATAGAGAATCAAAAATTTGAACGGGCGACAAAAGCAGGCACTAAATTGATTGTTGTCACGGGTGAAATTGTCAATACCACGGAAGAAAAGATCATCGTTCCAAAGCTTATTGGGTCTCTAAGAGCCAATACTGGAGAAGCTTTGTCGCGAAAAACAATCTCACCTTCTGTAGAATTTTTGGGGCCAAAAGAGAGAACAAAATTTCTCATTGAATTGAATAGTACGCCAAAGGCTATTCAAGCCGACGTTAATTTTGTTTCTGATGAGCAGGCCCTTCAAACTCCAGATTTCGAGCCCGTTGAAAAATAAATCCTTTAAATCAAGATTTTATCAAATTCGATAAGACGTGGTAACATTCTCTCTATCGTGATATTCTGCATCTTAACGTAGTGTTAACCATATACTTAACTATAGTTGCGGTGGGGTTTATGTCTAAGATCTTGGTTGCTGAAGACGATAATGCTGTACGGAGTTTTGTGGCCCGAGCTCTTACCCATAAAAAACATGAAGTCACGGCCGTCGGTGATGGTATGCAAGCACTAGAAGCGCTTAATCAAGCCGAATACGATCTTTTGATCACCGATATTGTTATGCCTGGCCTTGATGGTATTGGATTGGCTTTGAAGGTTGCAAAGGATGCGCCTAACATGCCTGTGCTTCTTATGACGGGATATTCCGCAGAAAAACAACGTGCGCACAACCTTGAAGAATTGATATTTAAAGTGGTAACAAAACCTTTTAGTCTTCAAGAGATTTGTTCCGCCGCTGAAGAAGCTCTCGAGGTTAATGCGAGCTAATTCTCATATTAGCAATAAGAGTCAAACCCCTGAAAATTATTTTGCCCAATTTTAACGCCAACGCTGATAACCGGTGTTAAAAACGATCTAACAGCCGTTTAATGTAAGTTCTCTCGTCTTTGGGGCGGGCTCGATCGTTCCTACGATCCCGTAACTCCTGTAAAATGCGGCGGCTTTCTAGTAAGTCCGCCTTATCGGGAAGGGAAACACCTTGTTTTGCAATACTCCCTCCTTCATTTTCGATATTTCGGCCAAAGGGATCTCTTCCTGATCCATCTTTTCCTCTAACCCAGCCGCTACCACGCTCTGGCGTTTGGCTTAGCATTTTTAGATATTTTTCAGCAGCCTGTTCCGTTCCGTTTTGAAGCTTTCGAAGACTTCTTGTTTGTGCACGGACAGCCTGTTCACTTTCTTTACCGCTCCCATCTTGTCCTTCTAGAGCATCTCGGGCGATCCCCATGGATTGCTCTGCTTGGTCAAAATCTTCAGGTACGCTTCCTAACAACTCTTGAATATTTTCCATGAGCTGTTCAAGTTCTTGCCTTAAGCGTTCTTGGCTACGAGCATCTCTGGCTTGTTGTTGGTTGTTGCCCTGCCCTTGATCTCCGGGGCGCCCATCTCCTGGCATTGTCCGTGAAGAGGGCTTGTTTCCGCGGTCACTTTGCTGATTCCCGCCATCTTGCTGTTCTTGTTGACGTTGGTAGCTATTTTCAAGTAATTCTTCTTGCTGTTTGGTTAGATTTTGTAAGTCTTCAAAAGTTTCTCGGCCCTTGTCTCCTGCGCTATCTTGGGATTGAGATCCTTGTTGAAATGCAAGATTTTCAAGCATGTTTTGCAATTGGGAAAGAAGCTGCATTGCCTCTTCCATAGACCCGTTTTCGGCAAGCATTCGGGCTTGATCAATCAACTTCTGAAGATCTTTGCTCTCCAGAGATTGGGCGCCTTCGGGTGGAGGGGGTGGATTTTCACGTTCTGGATCGTTGAGAAATTGTTCAAGCATCTTTGCGAGAAGAGAATCGACGGCTTGTTGAAGTTTATCCATTAAACGATTAATTTCTTCTGGGGCGGCTTGTGATGAAAGAGCTTCTCGTAACTGTTTCTGGATATCACGCAAATTTCTTTGTGCTGCGCTTAATCGGCCATTCTCAAGATGTAGGGCGGTTTTCCAGAGTATATTCTGGCTATCTCTTTCTGCCTCTTGGCTGGTGTCAAACAAGAGGTGTTTGCCAGCAATAGCCATTGTGAGGGAAACGAGACTGTCGTAATCATAATAATTAGGCCGTTTGACGAGACCGCCAAGCATAGCAACGACATTCCCTTTATTTTCAGGAATGTTCAGGTCTTTACGGAGCTTCACAAGCTGCCGTGCAAGGGGGTGGGTAAAGGTCCTCTCCGGAATCTTAATTTTTATGGCTTCGGTATATCCCTTTTGTTCAATGGCATCTTGTACAGAAAGTTGGAACCAAACCTGCTCACCCGCGAGGATATGATCTGTTAAGTCCAAATAATACTGACCTTCGTATTTGGTGCTTTGGCTTGCGGGTAGCGGTAGATTAATTATTTCGGCCTCGTTTGGTTCTTTCTGCCAAAACATAATGTCGAGTGCCGTAGTGCCATAGTCATCTCGGCTTTCGAAAGAGATTTTTAATAAACCTTGGTCATTTTCTAGTGGTTTTTCGGTAAAAATGATCTCAGGGCTTAAATCTGCAACAAGGTAAATGTTGGTCACGATAAGGCTACTAAATGAAGTCCCAACACTTAGTTCGCCGCTTTCCCGGACGATGAAAGAGCTCTCATGGCTGGTTTCCCCTGTTCTCTCCATCACAATATCTTTTTTCGCAAGCTCAAGATCAGGCATTCTTTCCTGGCCATGAACTTGAATAAGTGCGCGACTTCCTTGAGGCAAATCGAGCTGTTCTGGAATAGAAAAATCTTTGTCAAAAAATAAGGGAGGTGATCCGGTATAATCTGGGGGAGTGAGCCACATACTGTAGTTAACGCCGCCAGTTTGGTCTGCGGGCATAAGTCGATCAAGCTCAAAGGCTGCACTTATTCGGCTTGTCCATTGATCAAAGGAAAAGGCTGAAACGAATAATCCTAATATTATCAATGATCTTAAACCGTAAGGGTCAAGCTGAAACAAAATAGGTCGAGGGGGTGAAATTGTCAGCGATGATAGAGATTCTTCGAGCCGTTTCTTATTTTTAAACCAAAGAGTAAGGCCGGATTTCGTGGCCCTTAGAGGCCGATCTCCGATACTGCTGAGCGGACGATGAGAAAGGTTATTTGTTTGCTCAAGTCGGCGAAAAGCAGCGTGTCTATCAGGGAGTTTGAACTTAATTGTAGCCCATATCGCAGTTGAGACTAGGATAATAGCGGCGGCAATCAGAAATACGAGATGTGCCCATGTCGGTAACAAGACTGGTATATCAAGAAGTATAATTATTATGGATGTTAGTAGTGTGGCCCAAAATGCCCAGGAAACAGAAAGAAAGGCTTCCCAGAAAAGGATAAGCCTTGTCATGGCCGTTTTGTAACGTGTTTTCCATGGCAACGTTGGTTCTGGCCGAGGATCTTCAGTCTTTTTTATAACGGATTTATGGGCGGTACTATCCATCGGTCCATATGTTCCTTTGGCAGGTTCATTTAGACATACCGCCCTTAGACTTCTTCGGGCTTTCTATCAACAGTTTAAGAAAGCCAATCTGGCAGAACGTCCTGTTTAATTAGTGTATCATAATCAACACGTTTGCGCACAATTGCAAACTGATCACCTTTGACCAATATTTCGGGAGCATTCAATCGGGTGTTGTAACTGGATGCCATAACAGCCCCATAAGCGCCTGCAGATTCCATGGCAACAAATTCACCGGCCTTAATTTCAGGAAGAGGTCTTTGTTTTGCAAAAGTATCACCTGACTCACAGATCGGACCAACGATGTCACAGGGTGTAAACTCAGCATCTGCAGCAGGTTGGTTCAAGGGAGTGATGTCGTGCCAAGCGTCGTACAACGATGGCCTGATAAGGTCGTTCATCGCGGCGTCAACAATTAGGAAACGGCGGTTAGTTCCTTCTTTAACGTAAATGGTTTCCGTTACCAGCACACCTGCATTCCCGACCAAAAACCGGCCTGGCTCAAAAATGCATTCTGCATCCAGATCTGTGAGGACATCGCTAACTGCCGCCGCATATTCACTAAGGTCAGGTGGTGTTTCGTCGTTATATTGAATGCCCAAGCCACCGCCAAAATCGATACGCTTTAGAGGCAGGCCTGCACTTTTCAACTCTTTATATAGGGTTGCCAAGCGTTGGAATGCATCCTTGAACGGGGTGGCATCTGTCAGCTGTGAGCCAATGTGAACCGCGAGGCTTTCTATGGCGATATTGGGTAGAGTTTCTGCCTGCTCAACAAAACGACGCACACTTGGTATATCAATGCCAAATTTGTTCTCAGCTTTACCTGTTGAAATTTTCGCATGCGTTTTAGCATCGACATCGGGGTTGATACGAAAGGCAACGGGAGCGGTTACGCCAAGTCGTTGGGCCACGCTCGAGAGTGCTTGAAGTTCTGGCAGGGATTCAACATTAAACTGGAGAATACCAGCTTTTAGACCGACGGCCATCTCGCTGGGTTTTTTGCCAACACCAGCAAAGACAATTTTCTTTGGATCAACACCTGCAGCCAGCGCACGGCGAAGTTCACCTTCGGATACAACATCTGCGCCCGCACCAGCCTTGGCAAGAGTTTGGATGACGGATTGATTTGAGTTGGCCTTCAATGCGTAACAAATCGTCCCCTTCACTCCTGCGTCTTTAAGTGCAGTCGCAAAGGAGTTGTAAGCATTTACCATTGCTTGGGTAGAGTAACAAAAGAAAGGCGTACCCACTTCGCGGGCAATGGTTTCCAATGGCAAGTTCTCTACATGAAGCTTGCCGTTACGATATTCAAAGGCACTCATATTTATTGTCCGTAAGTCTTCGTCGTTGTCCTGGAGTTCTTACGTATACTAAGACTCTCCGGGAGAGGATTCTCATCCGGTGTAGCTTCTGCTGATCCGGCCGGTGCGTTCGGTGTCACTGCGGGTGGGTAGGGGTATTGTGCAGGGTAATCCCAATCTCCCCCTGGACGGTCCAAGCTTCCTACTTTCCCGCAGGCAACGAGTAGCAAACCTGCGCCGATTAGAGTAGCGGTTGCAAGAGATCTTTTCGTAAGAACTTGTTGTCTCAATACAATCCAAGTTTGTTTCATGACAAGAACCTCTCTCGGGCAGCTTTCGCCGCGTTTTTAACGTTCTCGGGAGCTGTGCCACCGAAACTTGTCCGGCTCTGAGCAGACTGTTCAACAGTCAACACTCTAAATATATCCTGGGTAATGCGTGGCTCGACGGATTGCATTTCAGTAAGGTCCAGATCACTGATATCGCAATTTTTGTCCTCAGCGAGTTTTACGATCGTTCCAGTTACGTGGTGGGCATCTCTGAACGGTAAGTCGAGTTCTTTGACGAGCCAGTCAGCGAGGTCAGTGGCTGTTAGGAAGCCATCGGCTGTAGCTGCATGAAGACGATCGCGATTGGCAACCATGTCCGTAACCATGCCTGTCATAGCGGTTACACTGAGGATCAAAGTATCAGCGGCATCAAACACAGGTTCTTTGTCTTCTTGCATATCCTTACCGTAAGTAAGAGGCAGGCCCTTCATAACGATGAAAAGGGTGTTCAAAGATCCAATGACACGGGCAACTTTACCTCGAATAAGTTCTGCGGCATCTGGATTCTTTTTCTGCGGCATGATGGAACTGCCAGTGGTGAAAGCGTCGGATAGTTTGACAAAGCCAAACCCTTGGGAGCACCAGATAACCAATTCTTCGGCAAAGCGGGACAAATGCACTGCCAAAATGGCACCCGCTGACATGAATTCAAGAGCATGATCACGGTCAGAAACTGAATCAAGTGAGTTTGCCGTTGGCCGATCAAAGCCAAGCGCCTCAGCTGTTGCATGACGGTCTATTGGGAAAGATGTTCCTGCAAGTGCCGCAGCGCCAAGAGGACATTCATTCAGTCTTTTTCTGCAATCCTTTAGTCGGCTACGGTCACGGCCAAACATTTCGACATACGCGAGCATATGGTGACCAAATGTCACAGGTTGAGCTGCTTGGAGGTGGGTATAGCCTGGCATAATTGTATCGTAATTATCTTCGGCTTGTATAATCAAAGCCTCGATTAACAGGCCTGTTTGTTTGTCTAGTTCGTCAATTGCACCTCGGACCCAGAGCTTGAAATCCGTTGCTACCTGGTCGTTTCGAGAGCGTGCAGTGTGTAACCGTCCGGCGGCATCACCGATAAGTTCCCGCAGTCGATTTTCGATATTCATATGAATGTCTTCGAGAGCGGCTGAGAAGATAAATTTGCCGTCTTCAATTTCTCGCGAAATTGTGTCTAGACCATCAAGGATTGCTTTGCCATCTTCAGGATTGATAATACCCTGTTTAACCAACATGGCACAGTGAGCTTTTGATCCTGCAATATCTTGTGCGGACATACGCTTGTCGAAGTCGATAGAAGCATTAATCTTCTCCATAACTTCTGCAGGTCCGACAGAAAAACGTCCGCCCCACATTGCATTGGCTGTTGTATCACTGGCTGATTTTGGTTCTGACACAGTATTCTCTTTCGTCTTCTCGGTCGTACGACTTTATGGACTTTAAAATATGATCCAGGTTAATGCCCATCGGCTTTTCAGTGTAGGTGCTTTCGTACTGCTGATGGCCTTATCTTTTTTGGCGATAACACTCTCATCAAACAGTGTGCGTGCAGAAACTTCTGAAAAACCACCTCTTGAAGGGCGACTCGAAGGGAACTTTACTCTTTTCGACCCGCCTGTTCCAGTGCCGATCGACAGCTTTCAAGCAGAAGATGGCCAGTTGATGTCTCTAAGAGACCTGGAAGGACAAGTTCTGCTTGTGAATTTTTGGGCTACATGGTGCGCGCCATGTGTAAAGGAGATGCCCGATCTTGATAAGCTACAAGCCGAAGCCGGGAGTGATTTGTTCAAAGTGATCACACTATCTGAGGACAGAGCGGGGCTTAAAAAAATCTTGCCCTTCTTTAAAGATAAAGAACTTAAAAACCTGCCGGCTTATGTTGATGTGAAGGGACGTGTGTCCAGAGCCTTTGGATTGAGAGGTCTGCCCTCAACTTATCTCGTCGATAAACAGGGCATGATTGTTGGGGCACTCATCGGCCCTTTTGAATGGGATGCCCCTGAGGTGAAGACTTTGATTAAGTTTTATACTGATTTATAAAAGATGTTTGAAACAAAAAGAGCCATGCAATTATCTCACTGCATAGCTCTTTTTATATTGAATATCAGGACCTAATTGGAGGTTGGTCGTTATCGGGTTGGGACAGGTGTGTCGCCACCGTAGTCGTAGAAGCCACGGCCCGCTTTTTTACCAACCCAGCCAGCTTCTACATATTTCACAAGTAGAGGACACGGGCGGTATTTTGTGTCGGCAAGACCTTCGTAGAGGACTGACATAATGGCCAAGCACGTATCGAGACCAATAAAGTCAGCAAGTTCAAGTGGCCCCATAGGATGGTTTGCGCCAAGCCGCATTGCAGTATCGATGGAATCTACTGTTCCAACACCTTCGTAAAGAGTGTAAACGGCTTCGTTAATCATCGGCAGCAAGATGCGGTTGACGATAAAGGCGGGAAAATCTTCGGACGAAGCTGAAGTCTTACCCAGCTTGCGCGTCATTTCTTTGATAGCTTTGTAGGTTGGCTCTTCTGTTGCGATACCGCGAATGAGCTCAACAAGTTGCATAACAGGAACTGGGTTCATGAAATGCATGCCCATGAATTGACCTGGACGACTTGTTACCGCAGCGAGACGCGTGATCGAAATCGATGACGTATTCGAACAGAGAATGGTCTCGGGCTTTAGCAGAGGGCAAACCTTACGAAAGATATCTTTTTTAATTTCTTCGTTTTCAGTCGCAGCTTCAATAACAACATCGCATTGATGGAGGCTTGCAAGCTCTTGTGAGTTGTCGATTTTACTAAGTGCGGTGGCTATCTCAGCTTCGGAAATTTTACCCTTGGCAGATTGGCGCTGCATATTTTTTTTGATAGTCGCGAGTGCGTTGTCGAGTTGCTCTTGATTGACATCGACCATACGAACATCAAAGCCGGCAAGTGAACTGACATGTGCAATGCCGCTTCCCATTTGCCCCGCACCAATAATACCTACGGATTTAATTTCCTGAACCGTCATACTCTTCACGAGCCTTTCCGCTACTACTAAAATCTAAAACAAGACGCTATCACAAATGATAGCGCCTTGCCTTAGGATATTACTGCAAAGTTGTATTGGGCAATCAAGTCATTCTGACTTTACCCGATAACAACTACCCGAGTTCTTTTTCAAGCTCAGGAATTGCATCGAATAGATCCGCGACCAAGCCATAATCAGCAACTTGGAAAATCGGAGCTTCTTCGTCTTTGTTGATTGCCACGATGACTTTTGAATCTTTCATCCCGGCCAAGTGTTGGATCGCACCTGAGATGCCTACCGCAATGTAGAGGTCAGGGGCGACAACTTTGCCTGTTTGGCCAACCTGGTAGTCGTTTGGAACGTAACCAGCATCAACAGCAGCACGTGAAGCTCCAACTGCAGCGCCGAGCTTGTCTGCAACGCGTTCGAGCATGGCGAAGTTTTCGCCATTTTGCATGCCACGACCACCTGAAATAACCACACCAGCGGTTGTTAGTTCTGGACGCTCAGATTTTGTGAGTGCTTGGCCTACAAATTTAGATAGGCCAGCATCGCCAGTTGCATCAACGCTCTCAACTGCTGCTGAACCACCCTCTTCAGCGGCTGCGTCAAACGCGGTACCACGAACAGTGATGAGTTTAATTGCATCGGAAGACTGTACCGTTGCGAGCGCGTTACCTGCGTAAATCGGGCGAACAAAAGTATCCGCAGATTCAATGGCAGAAATTTCTGAGATCTGTTGAACATCAAGAAGAGCAGACGCACGTGGCAAAATGTTTTTACCATAAGTCGTCGCCGGAGCGAGGACGTGGCTATACCCTGAAGCAAGCTTCACGATTAAGGGCGCTATATTTTCTGCAACATCCTGAGCATATTCAGCGGCATCAGAAACGAGTACTTTGGAAACACCTGCAATTTTTGCAGCGGCTTCACCAGCAGCGGCACAATCAGAGCCGGCTACGAGGACATGAACATCGCCACCGAGCTGAGATGCTGCAGTAACAACGTTAAGAGTAGCAGGCTTGATGCTTGCATTGTCATGTTCGGCGATAACAAGAATAGACATCGTTAGATCACCTTTGCTTCGTTTTTCAGTTTCTCAACAAGCTCAGCAACGGAGCCAACGATTACACCTGCGTCACGTGCAGGTGGCTCAGTAACTTTAAGCGTTGTTACGCGCGGAGTTACATCAACGCCAAGATCTGCTGGGTTCGTCGCATCGATTGGCTTTTTCTTTGCCTTCATAATGTTTGGCAAAGACGCATAACGAGGCTCGTTCAAACGAAGGTCAACAGTCAACACGGATGGCAGAGGCAGGCTTACATCTTGGAGGCCGCCATCTACTTCACGGGTGATTTTCAGTTTATCACCATCCTGCTCAACAGCAGAGATGAAGGTACCCTGAGACCACCCCAGAAGAGCAGAAAGCATTTGGCCCGTCTGGTTGTTATCACCATCGATGGCCTGTTTACCAAGAATAACAAGACCTGGCTCTTCGTTGCCAACAACAGCTTTTAATAGCTTGGCAATTGCGAGAGGCTGTAGTTCTTCATCACTTTGGATATGTATGCCGCGGTCAGCACCCATAGCGAGGCCGGTGCGTATTGTTTCTTGTGTCTGAGTTGGACCAGCTGAAACAACAATAACTTCACTGGCAATGCCAGATTCTTTCATGCGTACAGCTTGCTCTACAGCAATTTCACAGAAGGGGTTCATCGCCATCTTGACGTTGGTTAACTCAACGCCTGTTTGGTCGGACTTAACCCGAACCTGCACGTTCGCGTCTATGACGCGTTTGATCGGGACGAGTACTTTCATCGAGAAGTATCCTTAATATTCGCGCTTTTCCTAAGCAGATTTAAGTGAATTTCAAATTCCTTAAATCTGCTCTCTAACAGCCAGTCGCCGGGAACTTTAGGCTCGCCGACATTCACTGTCAATGATCGCCTAATGAGTTTCTTTGGACGATCATCGGTTTGCTCCGGGTATCCAGAGCACGTCCTGGGCGCCATTGTCATTAACGTGACGCGCCAAAACAAAAAACAAGTCTGAAAGACGGTTGATATATCGCAGCCCTTCAGGGTTAATGTCTTCTTCTTGCACCAAAGCCGAAATCAAGCGCTCAGCACGTCTGGAGACGGTGCGAGCTTGGTGTAAAAAGGCAGCGGAGGCAGAGCCTCCTGGCAATATAAAAGATTTAAGCGGAGCTAAATCGGCATTGATTTCATCTATTTCCCGCTCCAGTCTTTCAACCTGTTCTGCTGAAATACGCAGCGGTGGAAATTTGGGATCTTCTTCTTCCGGGCAGCAAAGATCTGCGCCGAGATCAAAGAGATCATTTTGGATACGAGAAAGAATATCATCAACTTTTGCTTCACTATGAAGCCTTATCAGGCCAACAATAGCATTGGTTTCGTCGACTGTACCGTAGGCTTCAACACGTAAGTCGTGTTTGTCCACGCGCTTGCCTGAACCCAAAGACGTTTTTCCCTTGTCTCCGCCTCGGGTATATATTCTTGTCAACTGAACCATAAAAGCTAACTCCGTCTAGCTGTAGTGGCTTTTCATCCTAATCAAATTCTTGATTACATTAAGCAACAATAACCTGTGCAGCCGTTAGATTTATATCACCGTAGCGACTGAATTTTGATGAATTTGGCTGAAAAGCAAATTGGATTTCGAATTTCAGGCGCCTTTGGCCCAGAACGCGACCATAAATATGATCAAAGCTACGCCTTGAGCAATAACTCGATAGCGCATGAAGCGGTTGGCGTTTTTCAAATTGTAGTCACCGCCGCGGGCCATAGTGATCAGCCCTGTGAAAAGAATAATCAATACCGTAGCGAGGGAGAGAACAATAAGAATGTTGAGGAAACTGTCCATAATTTAATAAACTCGAGTGATAAGGCTGAGCCTGTCGGTTTTGCAAAATGCTGCTATGCATCATCGCGCATTCTCTGGTCGCTGAAAACGAGAAAATAAATTTCACCAAGCCAATTTTGTCACAGTGCGTGCCTCATTGACCTTAAAAATATACAACTGCTTGTGACGTTCATATTTTTTGACGGTGCATCCCTTCAACAAGGGCAACATAATCTGGGCAATCAGGTGTGATATAACCTTCCCGAATTAAGAGATGAACGGTAGCAAGGCTCACGTTAAACTTGAAATCGTCTGTGTGTGTAATGCGTTCTATTACCTGCTCAACGGGCCAGAGGTAAAACTCGTCAACTTCTCCGTCGGTGTTTTGAGGTATGAAGTCTTCTGGCAGGTACAGGTCGTAGGTGAAAAGGACGTCATTTCGTAAGCCATCGTCTCTTTCGCATCGATAAGACAATAATCCGGTTGGTTTTGCTTGTTGGGCTAATATTGCAGGGATATTGGCTTCTTCTGCAGCCTCTTTAACGAGGTTTTCAAGTATGCTTAATCCAAAGGGGTGTCCGCCAGCCACGATATGGTCGAGCTTGCCTGGAGCATTGGGTTTGTCCATTGAGCGTTTACCAACCCAGACCTTCAGTCCTTGATCCGTTTTAACCAGACCGTTTACATGAACGCCATAGCCACGAATTCCAAAATATCCAGAAGCACCTCTATCCATCTTCATCACTGGGGGCTGTCCCCAGTGATTGGTGATGGCATAATATTCATTTCTCCAACGAGGAATATGGCCTGCGTCTACCAAGTTTTTGATTACATTTTCTACAGCAGTTGTACGGTCATCGAAAGTGACCAGCTTGTCTGATAATTTTACGTGATTATCTGTAACTTCAAAGACGCTTGGGAAGTCACGGAGGTTGCCCGCAAATTCGTGTGTAACATGACCGTAGATTTCTGAATTGATCATAAAGGGTTGGTAGTTTTCAGGGTGCCAATGGTGACAAGTTTTTATTCGGTCAAGCAATGCCATTGGGTGTTCCTGTGAATATATGAATTCAGCATATTGCGATGTTGAGCACCACGACGCAATTTCAAAAATCATCTTTGGAGATTATCTGCTAAGGAATATTTCGTGTGAAATTATAAGGGGAGTTAAAAGTGTACCCTTATTTGAGCTCAGCTGTTTGGGTAATATCTTCAAGGGCGCTCAAGTCGAAAGAAATAGTGATTTCGTCATCTATGACAGAAAAACGGGAGCCAACATCAAAGTCCAAACGGTTTAAGGAAATCACTCCTTGAAAGTTAAGGGCTTTTTTGTTGAGGATGTTTTGTCGGTCGATTTTGGTGTCGAGGCGGATTTCGCGTGTAATACCATGTAAGGTTAGTTGGCCTTTAACTTCCAGGTTTGCCCCCTGCTGCCATTGAGCCATTGTGCTGTAAAAAGAGATGGTTGGAAATCGTCTGCAGTCCAAAAAGGAGGGACTTTTTACCTTAGAAGATAGAGTTTTATCTGCCATCTCGAGTGAGCAGGTATTGATTGTAATCTGAACATTATCGTTCTCGGGCTTTTCGGGGTCAGAAATGATTTTGCCACTAATGTCATGAAATTGGCCGTTAAATGAAGATAAGCCTAAATACTGGCCTTTAAAAGTCGCTTTGGCAGTTTCAGGCGTAATGATAAAAGTTTTCCCGGCTGCCTGTGTGCTCAGGGGCAGAAAGAGAAACGTCATGAATATCGCTATGTATCGTAGCTTATCAATCATGTATGCTCATGGTTTGTTATCACCTATTACCTTGCCTACTTAACAAGACCCTCAACTGCAAAGGTAATACGAACCATCTCCCCTATCACTGCTGTGTCCAGCCATTGACCAGAACCAATGCCGTATTCTAGACGAGAAATCTGTGTTTCACCAGAGGCCTCAAGATTATTGCTATCAACAGATGCAAGGAAGGGGAGATCTAGTTCTTTTGTGACGCCGCGCATTGTTAGGGTGCCATGAGCGACGAATTCATCTCCCTGAATATTCTCGAAATTGGTGGCTTCAAAAATTGCTTTGGGGTGAGTGGTGCTATCGAAAAAAGCAGTTGAGCGTATAAGTTTGTCGCGATCATTAGATTGAGTGTTTACCGACTTTGTAACAATTTCTATACGGATGTGACTTGTACTCAACTCTTCTGGGTGAAAGGAAATTTTTGCATCATATTGCTCAAATATGCCAGTTACATCAGCTCCTGATTGTTTGGCAATAAACCCGACCTGACTTTGTTCTGCATCAAGCGCCCAAATAGGGGCCGCATTAGCATGGGATCGACCCAAAAATATTATACCAAATACAAGCAGGGCTGCGGAAAAGAGGATGCGAAATATGATGTTCATATCAGTCTCATGTTTCAAAAAGAGTCAGTTCCGCGTCCTGCAAAATGGCAGCATGCGAATTAAAATTTGATCTTTGTCCAGGTAGTGATGTTTGAGTGCAGCGCCAATGTGGACGACGATAAGCGCTGCGATCCCCCATCCTAGTATGAAGTGGGAAGTGGAGAGCCAATCTGCAAACGATTTATTTGATATTGATAGACTTGGTAAAGCGTAGCTGTTGAAAAATACTATCGGATAGCCAGATGCCCAAGAGTGAATTATACCAATAATAGGTTGGAAAATCAGTGCTGTGTATAGGCTATAATGTAAAGTTCGAGCCGTATTTTTTTCAAAATTGCTCATTGTATTTGGGTATGATGGTGGTGGGGAGATTCGTCGCCATGCTATTCTGAGTACGACTAAAGCCAGAATGATAATTCCAAGCGATTTGTGAAGATTGTAATACCAAACTTTATCCAGACCCAACGGTAAACCGCGCATCCACCAGCCAAGAGGGATGTGCCCTAAAATTAATAGGGCTGTTGACCAGTGCAAAAACTTTGAAATCAGTCCGTAATTTTCAGGATCGTTTCTCAATTGCATTTGACTTGCTCTTGCCGCTTGATGTTGAATAAGTTTGCCCAACTCGTGTGTTCTTTATCTCTCAACCACAGATAGGTATTGTCATGAGAAAGCAACAGTCACGAATCAGTGAAGTCGTCTTTCAATATAAGCATGTTTTGTAACCAAGAGATATTTACTCCAGTAAAAAAGTATGTATTCAGAGTGGTTTTAATCGGCTGATTTGTAAGTCGCAAACAATATTTTTGTTATGTCTTCAAGTATAGATGTTAGGTCGAAATCTTTGGGGGTGTATATTGCTGCAACACCCATTTTTTTAAGGACCTCTGCGTCTTCAGTTGGAATAATCCCGCCAACGACAACAGGAATGTCCGTTAGTCCTGCCTTAGTCAATCTCGACATTATCTCCTCTACCAAAGGTAAGTGAGATCCTGAAAGTATGGAAAGGCCAATGACATGAACATCTTCTTCTAGTGCGGCGTTGACAATTTGAGCTGGGGTTAAACGTATTCCTTCGTATACAACTTCAAAGCCAGCTTCTTTTGCACGTACGGCGATCTGTTCCGCACCATTAGAATGTCCATCCAACCCAGGTTTTCCAACCAACATTTTAGCCCTGCGGCCGAGTTTTTCGGATAGTAGGTTAAGTTCTGTTTGAATGCTCAGGAGTGACTGTCGATCGCTTCCCGTTCCGGTAGTTTGTCCCCCCACACCAGTTGGCGCCCGATACTCACCAAATATATCGCGGAGAGTTTGGGACCATTCTCCTGTTGTTACTCCCGCGTGTGCGCAGGCAATAGAGCTTACCATTATGTTTTGGCCTTCCAGAGCAGCAGACCTCAACTCGGCCAAGGCTTTTTTAACGGCTTCGTTATCTCTCTGCTCGCGCCATTGCATTAGCCGCTTTAGTTGGTCTGCTTCTGCTGTTGGGTCTGCTTTCAGAAAGCCATCATCTTCTCCCGTTGTTAGAGGAGAGGGCTCTGTTTCTGTGTGTTTGTTAACACCGATTACTGTTAAATCACCGCTTTCAATATCACGGAATCGTTTTGCACCAGATTCTACCAACTTTCCTTTCATATAGGAACTTTCAACCGCAGCAATCGCGCCTCCCATATCCTCAATCCGGCCGAGCTCTTCCCGCGCTTCGGTCATTAAAGACTGAACTTTATTTTCGATTTCGGTTGATCCATTAAAAATATCACCGTATTCCAAAATGTCGGATTCAAAAGCGACAATTTGCTGCATCCTTAGTGACCACTGTTGATCCCAGGAACGTGGGAGACCCATCGCCTCATTCCATGCTGGAAGCTGAACGGCTCTTGCGCGGGCGTCCTTGGATAGAACGACGGCAAGCATTTCCAATAAAATTCGATAAACGTTGTTTTCTGGTTGTTGTTCGGTAAGCCCAAGGGAATTTACCTGAACTCCATATCGAAACCGCCGGTATTTTTCTTCTTCTACACCATAGCGTTCACGACAGATTTCATCCCATAATCGGGTAAAAGCTCTCATTTTGCAGAGTTCGGTTACAAAGCGAACTCCTGCATTAACGAAGAATGAGATCCGGCCAACTACTCTTGAGAAATCTTCATCGGGTACTTGGCCTGAAGCTTTGACTGAATCTAAAACGGAAATGGCAGTGGCAAGTGCGTAAGCAAGCTCTTGTACCGGGGTCGCCCCGGCTTCTTGGAGGTGGTAGGAGCAGACATTCATCGGGTTCCATTTTGGAACTTCGTTATAAGTGAATGATATAACATCAGTAATCAAACGCATGGACTGTTTTGGTGGAAAAATATAGGTCCCGCGAGAGAGATATTCTTTGATGAGATCGTTTTGTGTGGTGCCAGATAAATCCGCTCTGGATACGCCCTGTTTTTCTGCGCAGGCAATGTAGAGGGCCAGCAGCCAAGGTGCCGTTGCGTTGATTGTCATAGAGGTGTTCATTTGATCCAGTGGGATCTCGTGAAACAAAGCTTCCATGTCGCCTAAATGTGAAATTGGGACACCAACTTTGCCGACTTCTCCACGAGAGAGAACGTGGTCCGAATCGTAACCTGTTTGAGTTGGAAGATCGAACGCAACCGAGAGGCCAGTCTGCCCTTTACTCAGATTTTTTTTATAAAGGGTGTTGGATGTGGCAGCAGTGGAATGTCCTGCGTAGGTGCGAAACAACCAGGGGCGATCAGGAGAATTTGTTTTTGCTGCACCTGCGTTGTCACTGTTGAATACTTGCTCGTTTGACATTCCAATTTTCCCTAATTTTATTTTTATTGTCACTATTTAAGGCTTATTTAGACATAAAATTACTATATATTAATCGTTATCGCAAAAATATAATAATTGTGCATTGCAAAATAATCAACTCTCGTTAAACTAATTTTTAACAACAATGAAGTTTTGTCTCTCCGGGCGACGGTAAAGACCACCAAAAGGTGGCATGAATGGGGAAAGGCTAAGATGAGCGATACGGCAAAAGTTGTGGACATCACCGTCCACCAGGAAAAAAAAGATTTATACGAAATAGGTGAAATTCCACCGATGGGTCATGTCCCCAAGCAAATGTATGCTTGGGCGATCCGAAGGGAGCGTCACGGCGAGCCTGAAAAGGCGATGCAAGTCGAAGTTGTTGATGTTCCAAAGCTAGAAAACAACGAAGTCTTGGTCTTGGTCATGGCCGCAGGGGTCAACTATAACGGCGTTTGGGCCGGTCTTGGTAAGCCTATTTCCGTTTTTGATGTTCATAAAGAGCCCTATCATATCGCAGGTTCTGATGCCTCTGGTATTGTTTGGGCGGTTGGATCAAAGGTAACCCGTTGGAAGGTCGGCGATGAAGTCGTCGTCCATTGTAATCAGGATGACGGGGACGATGAAGAGTGTAATGGCGGTGATCCCATGTTTTCACCCTCCCAGCGTATTTGGGGTTACGAAACGCCAGATGGATCGTTTGCACAGTTTACGAGAGTCCAGTCCCAGCAGCTCATGCACCGTCCTCGTCACCTGACATGGGAAGAATCAGCTTGTTATATCCTGACGATGGCAACGGCTTATCGGATGCTGTTTGGACACCGTCCTCATATTTTGCGTCCTGGCCATAATGTTTTGGTTTGGGGAGCTTCAGGTGGACTAGGGTCTATGGCAATTCAGTTGATTGCCACCGCAGGTGCGAATGCAATCGGGGTGATTTCTGATGAAACCAAACGTGATTTTGTCCTCTCCCTTGGGGCGAAAGGCGTTATTAACCGCAAAGATTTCGACTGCTGGGGACGCTTGCCTGAGGTCGATGATGTCGATGGTTATAAAGACTATATGAAAGAAGTCCGGAAGTTTGGTAAGGCCATTTGGGATGTTACCGGCAAAGGTAATGATGTCGATTTTGTCTTTGAGCATCCGGGGGA
The DNA here is from genome assembly GCA_036960845.1 of Halopseudomonas aestusnigri. Taxonomy (GTDB): domain Bacteria; phylum Pseudomonadota; class Alphaproteobacteria; order Kiloniellales; family Kiloniellaceae; genus Kiloniella. Next base: position 826,762 of record JBALWN010000001.1, read on the forward strand.
ACAAACATTCCCAGTGAGCTGTAATATCGTCAAGCGTGGTGGTATGGTCGTGTTCTGCGCTGGGACAACCGGATTTAATCTCACATTTGATGCGCGATTTGTATGGATGCGTCAGAAGAGAATTCAAGGCAGCCACTTTGCTAATTTAAAGCAGGCGTCACAAGCAAACCAATTGGTGATAGAGCAACGTATTGATCCCTGCATGTCAGAGGTCTTCTCTTGGGATGATATCCCCAGGGCACACACTAAGATGCTGAACAACGAACATAAACCAGGAAATATGGCTGTGTTGGTGCAATCCAAACGGCCAGGGTTACGAACCCTGGAAGACGTCATCGAGGCGTAGTTGTTCCCTGTTGCTGGTAGGAATTATTAGCCATTAAGTGTCAGCTCTGGGATGTTATCAGTAGTAGCCAATATCCATAGCCAGTTGTTGATCCTCGGTTGTGATCTTTCCTACCGGTTTACGCTTTAAATCTATTAAATATATTCAAAGGCCAGAGGCATGTCTGAAAATCTAGTGCTGTTTTCTAAGTGTGACAAAGCTGTTGAAGCTGCAGGCGCCTTGCTGGAAAAGGCACGCCAATCGGTTTTTACCCTCGTAGGCGATGGTGACCGGATAAATGCGACTTTGTTGGAAGAGCAGCAGTTAGCTGCACATGGGTATGCCTGGTTGGCGACATATGTTTCGGCTTTGGAGAACATGCTGATCTGGGCGCGTAGGTTAAAAGACGAAAATGCCTATGGGGAAACGGAAAACCTGATTCTAAAGATCGCTTTTGGGGAGTACCTTTCGCAGATGAGCGGGGGGATAGCGATTAGTCAGGTTGAAATTGTAAGGCCCCGAGATCTTGGCCTGGATCTAGAAGCAGTTTCTGAATTCCAAACAAAAGATGTCATGTCTTTAATCGATTCTGGCAATACTACCGAAAATAAAAAACATCTCGCTGCTTGTTTGGCAGATAGCATGGAGACCCGGAATTTTGGCGCTCTTGGTTTGGGAGACGAGACGCTTGATATGGTTCGCGATCAATTTCAAAAATTTGCCGATGATCATGCCGATGCAGCGCATGGCTGGCATTTAAAGGATGAATTGATCCCGATAGAAGTTGTCGAACAATTGGCTGAGCTTGGTATTTTTGGATTAACCGTTCCAGAAGAATACGGTGGCCTTGGCATGGGTAAGACCGCCATGTGTGTGGTGACAGAAGAATTGTCACGCGGATACATTGGCCTTGGGTCCCTGGGGACGCGCTCTGAAATAGCAGCAGAATTAATTCGTCTTGGTGGCACTGAAGAGCAGAAACAGCAGTGGCTTCCACGAATTTCAGTAGGAGAAATATTGCCGACGGCTGTGTTTACAGAACCCAATACGGGATCAGACCTTGGCTCATTGAGAACTCGAGCGGTTAAGGAAGGGGATGTCTACAAGGTTACGGGCAATAAAACTTGGATCACCCATGCTGCACGCAGTGACATTATGACTTTGCTTGCTCGTACAAACCCTGATGAGCTCGGTTACAAAGGGTTGTCTATGTTTATCGCCGAAAAACCACGCGGTAAGGATGGTGATGATTTCCCTGCTGATGGTATGAGCGGTGGCGAGATTAAAGTGCTTGGGTACCGCGGAATGAAAGAGTACGAGCTTGGTTTTGATGGTTTCGAAGTGAAATCTGAAAATTTGCTCGGTGCGGAAGAAGGGCAAGGATTTAAACAGTTGATGGCGACATTTGAATCTGCCCGTATTCAAACGGCGGCACGGGCGGTTGGGGTGGCTCAATGCGCCATGGAACTTGGAATGCAGTATGCCCACGATCGCATTCAATTTGGAAAACCGCTTTATAGTTTTCCGCGAGTGTTTGGGAAATTGATCTGGATGGCGGTCGAGACGATGATCGCACGCCAACTTACCTATGCTTCTGCACGGGAAAAAGATTCGGATCGTCGATGCGATATTGCAGCGGGGATGGCCAAACTTCTCGGGGCCCGAGTGGCTTGGTCTAATGCTGATAATGCACTACAGATCCATGGCGGAAATGGCTATGCTGAAGAATACAAGATCAGCCGTGTACTTTGTGACGCGCGCATTTTAAATATCTTTGAAGGTGCGGCTGAGATTCAGGCCCAGGTTATCGCGCGAGGCCTTCTTTCTGGACGTAACTGACTAATTTGAGGGACTTGCTTGGGAAGTAAGTGGGCTAGAACTTTGGGGTTAGACCCCAGCCATTGCCAAAACTTCTTTAGCAGTATGTCCCTTTTCTTTCAGTTCGCGAATTGACAGAGCATTGTAGCGTTTAGCTAAACGATTGCCTTCATCATCGCAGATAAGGTCGTGATGATGCCAATTGGGTACCGGGAGCTCAAGTAAGGCCTGAAGCAATCGATGGATATGGGTAGCTTCAAAAAGATCCTTGCCTCTGGTAATACAAGTAATTCCTTGAAGAGCGTCATCAACCGTAACCGATAGATGATAGCTCGTGGAGATATCTTTTCGCGCCAGTACGACATCGCCAAACTCTTCTGGGGCCGCTTTAATCCGGCCTGCTGATATATCGTGCCAAAAAAGAGAACCAGCCAACTCGATGGATTTGTTCATATCAAGCCGAAGTGCATAGACTTGCCCGTTATTTATTTTGTCCTGACGCTGGTTGGCTGACAGTTTTTTGCAAATACCGGGATATATCAAGCCGTCTGGCCCGTGTGGGGCTTTGCCAGATTGTTCGATTTCAGTTCGAATTTCTTTGCGAGTGCAAAAGCAAGGGTAGATTAGGTTTTTATCTTCGAGTTTCTTGAGAGCCTTTTTGTAGTCGTCCATATGCTGGGATTGAATTCTTACTGGTTCGTCCCACTTTATGCCCAGCCAGTTGAGATCCTCGTAGATTGCGTCCTCAAAATGCTTGCGACAACGTGTTGTGTCGATATCTTCTATGCGTAAAAGAAAGCGCCCGTTAAGCGCCTGTGCTTGAGCTCTAGAAAAAAGTGCTGAATAAGCGTGCCCCAGGTGAAGAAAACCACTGGGGGAGGGGGCAAAGCGGAGTGCTGCGGGTTGGAGTATAGTCATGTCCTGAAATGTGTAACGAGATAGAGGTAAATGTCCAGTCGTGAGTGATATAAAAATACCAGACGAAAGTCTGCGGCCTGCACTTGAAGCCCTATCTTTGCATGACTCAGATATGGCTCAGGCTTATGAAACATGTGGACTGCCTCCTGTTCGGTCGCAAGAACCTGGCTTTGATGGCCTTATTCGAATGATTATTTCCCAGCAGGTATCTGTGCAATCCGCACGCGCAATTTTAAATCGCTTACTGGGACAGGTGGAGGATATAACTCCAGAGAATATCCTCGCCCTTGATGATGAGGGCATGAAGGCGGCAGGATTGAGCCGACCCAAACAACGTTACGCAAGAGGCCTGGCATCAGATGTGCTGGAGGGGCGGTTAAATCTTGAGCAGCTTCCCGATATGCCGGATGAAGACGTGATAGAACACTTGATCCAGGTGAAGGGGATCGGGCGTTGGACGTGTGAAGTTTACCTTTTGTTTGCGCTGCATCGACAGGATGTGATGCCTGCTGCTGATTTGGCTTTGCAAGAAGGGATGAAGCTCCTGAAAGGATTAGTCGATAGACCAAATCCTAAAGAGATGTACGAGTTATCGGAAGATTGGCGGCCTTATCGAAGCGCGGCTGCTCGCTTTTTGTGGCACTATTACCATCATACTGGGATCGCTTAATAATCTCTGAAAAAATCGGTAGTTGTGTCTTTTGTTGATCGTTTATTAACCATCTGGCTAAAATTAGTGACCCAGCGAAAATAATCGTGTAAAGTTAAAAGGTTATACATGGGGGGCATGAAGAATGTCAGAGATAACTTTATCTGGACAACGCCACGAGCCGAGCTCGGGCGGGCCAGCCAAAGAGCTAATAGTTATGTTACACGGTTTGGGCGCTGATGGGCAGGACCTGATAGGGCTTGCACCGTACTTTGCCAATGCCCTGCCTGATGTTGCTATTGTCTCTCCGGACGCACATCAGCCTTGCGATATGGCACCAATGGGGCGTCAATGGTTCAGTCTGCAGAGCCGGGATCAGGATCTCATTTTGGATGGGGTCCGTAAAGCTGCTCCGATCATCGAAGCTTATATTGCCAAGGAAATGGCACATTATAATCTATCAGCCGACAGAGTGCTGCTGATGGGCTTTTCTCAAGGCGCTATGATGGCCTATCACATTGGATTCCGACAGAAAGAACCTTTTGCGGGAATGATGTGTTTTTCTGGAATGCTCGTTGCCTCTGATCTTCTCAAAGATGATTTGGTGAGCAGGTGTCCTGTTTTGGCTATTCACGGCGACGCCGACGAGGTTGTTCCTCCTGAGGCCCTACCTGCTGCTGTTAAGGTTATGACGGAGCACGAAATTACTGTTTATCAGCAGATGATTTCAAAACTCGGTCATGGCATTGATGAAAATGGTATTCGAATGGGTGTGGGGTTCGCATTAGAAACCTTAGGGTATAGCCCGATTGAGGACGACTAAGTTATACTTATGCTTTCATATCAAGGCTGCTTTTTACATGTGAGAAGTAGCCTTTTTTGTATGTTTTTCTAAATTTCTTTAATGTCAGGAATGTTACAGTTGTATCTGAATTTTGTGTTTCTTTTGTTACGTGTGCACAAAATGTTGTATGCTGTGCCTAGATTTACTATTTATAAGGAATAGAAATCGTATCGTTAAACCTAGCTGTATAAGATCCCACGGAGGTAAAACGTGGTTTCCTTTTCTGGTAATCCGGTGTTGGTCCTTAATGCAGACTTTAGACCGATGAGTTATTTCCCTCTTTCTCTCTTGTCTTGGCAGGATGCTGTCAAAGCTGTGTTCCTTGAACGCGTTCATATTGTTTCCGAATACGATAAAGAAATTCATTCTCCGTCGTTTCAGATGCGCCTGCCAAGTGTGGTTGCTCTGAAAGAGTATGTTCATCTTGATAGGCGGCCAGCCTTTACTCGTTTCAATGTTTTCTTAAGGGATGGGTTTACCTGCCAGTATTGTGGTGTCCATGAGCGATCAGAAGATTTAACTTTTGATCATGTCCTGCCACGATGCCAAGGCGGTGGTACCTCTTGGGATAATATTGTAACAGCTTGTCAGGAGTGTAACCTTGATAAAGGAGGCCGCTCGCCAAAAGAGGCTCGTATGCCTCTAATGTCTTGGCCACGTTGTCCTACTGTTCATGAGTTAAATGCCAACGGACAGGGCTTTCCGCCCAATTATCTCCATGAGAGCTGGTGTGATTTTCTTTACTGGGATACCGAACTGGAAGGCGAGACAGCTGTTTCCCTTCTGCAGTAAAACCATTGTCTTTAGTAATGATTTAATGATGTTATCTTTGTCTTAGAGCCCAAAGGCACACGCTGGCTAATACCAGAGATATTGCAACATTATATCCGGCCATCGAAATTCCAAACAGATCCCATGGCGCAACGTCGCATCTAACAATCGGTTGGTTTAGTAGCTGGTTTACAAGGTCATCTGCTGAGAGTGATAGGTCGAGTGCATCCCCTTGGCATTCGCTTGTGCCTTCCCACCAATGATTTTCAACTCCAACATGAAAAGCTGCGATACTTGCGCCGCCAAGAAAAGACAGGCTGCTGGCGCCGAGAGTAAGCCGAGCAAGAATTGGGTCTTTACGCAGAATCCATGCAAGGAGTGCGAAACCAGCTGCGACAACGTAGGCCCAACGCTGGTACATGCAAAGAACGCAAGGGTAAAGGCCGCCAATATACTGAAAAGCAAGGGCTCCAGCTAACACGAGTATGCTGGAGGCAATTGCAAACAAGGCCATATATCCGGTTCTTATATCAGATAGTATTCTTTTTATGGCGGCCATTTAAATCTCTTTGTGTGAGCTGTTTATAGTAGGTATTTCAGGGCGACAAAGCCCGCTACAAGCAGTATGCAGAATATTGTGGCGAGAATATTAAGGTATTTCTCTATAAATATTCGAATGGGTTGGCCAAATTGCCATAGCAAGCCTGCCACGATGAAGAATCGTAAGCCGCGAGCACCAATAGACGAGATGCTAAAGATAGCAAAATTTAGCTCGAAAAATCCTGATGCAATGGTGATGACTTTATAAGGAAAGGGTGTAACACCTGCAATAAAGACAATCCATGCACCCCAGTCATTATATTTGGAGCGAAAACTGTCTAGATATTCGGTCTTACCGTAAAAGTTGATAATAGGCTGACCGATACTGTCAAATAGTAGCGCGCCTATTCCATAGCCAAGCATGCCGCCGAGTACTGAAGCAATGGTCGCAACCAGTGCAATTTTCCATGCTTGATCACGAGCCGCCAATACCATCGGGATGATAAGAATGTCTGGCGGAATAGGGAAAACTGAACTTTCAATAAAAGCGATAAGAGCGAGCGCAAGCATCGCATGCGGATGTGCGGCAAGACCCATTGTCCAGTTGTAGAGGCTACGAAACACTATTTGCTTCCTTCCATTAATCAGGAAGCGAAGAAAACAGGACATCGTAGCCCAGGTCAAGCTTTGAGCTGAGATAATGTGATTAGTAGGAAAATTGAGAGGGTGTAATCCTACTAATGTGTGTAATTTATTCTAGCATCTGTACGATTGTTGCTAGGGGACCCTTATCTCCATCCTCGGTTTCCATTTTGATTCGCTGATTTTGAGTGACCCGAAAAATCCCCGATCGCTCAAGTATACGGGCCGAAATAAAAATATCGCGGCTACCATCATCAGGAGATACAAAACCATAACCTTTATCTGCATTGAAAAATTTCACAATGCCTTCGATAGTTGGCTCTCCGCTTTCACTCCCTGGCGGCGGCGGCGGTTCAGGCATGGATTCGACACGATGGATATGTTTGACTTGCAAACCTTTGTCTCCATTGGTCAAATCGCAGACAAGTTCTGCCCCTTCTGGCAGGGATCGATGGCCTGCGCGTTCGAGAACTGAAATATGAAGAAATGCGTCGGGTAGATCTTTACCCGCTTGAACAAAGCCAAAACCTTTGGTGGCGTTGAACCATTTTACCCGAGCCTGAATATCAGGCAGTTCACATTCAGATTGATCTATTACACTGGTTTCCAACATGGCGCACGGTTGCTCCGGACTGACCTTACTGTTGTACTCAAAGGATCTCCATCTTCAGGATAGCCAATAAGCTTATGAGGGGAATTTTATGATTTGGGATCGGCCATTTTATGAATTATCTCCCCCCAAGAATGTGGCCGTTTAATCTTATAGTAACCTTAATTAAGTATTAAATTCTAGTGTTAGAATACTAAAGTTTGTGGAAAAAGGCAAAAGTTCATGTTTAACGTGTAAATAATGAGACTTCTTTTGGAATGATTATATTTTTGAAAAAGGAGACTTGCTAAAGCCGTAAGCATGCGTAATATGCGCCTCCAGTGCCCCCGTGGTGGAATTGGTAGACGCGCGTGACTCAAAATCTCGTATCTTCGGATGTGCCTGTTCGAGTCAGGCCGGGGGCACCATTTCTTTTTCGCGAAAATCGCCGTAGAAAAAGCGAATACGTTCGCATTTCAGATAGCCATTCCCTGTTATTTTATAATACCATCATCTCTAAGTATTTGGGAATACATTCCCTTTGTTTCTGCTGCTTTGAGGAAAGTATTGATGAGTAAATTGGATGCTGTTCAAGCACATGTTTTAGCTGAATTGGCCAAGGAGCAAGGTGAACAACTCCGGTTTATGGCGAACCTGGATTTACGCCTGGTCTTTGGTTACCTAACGGCACAGTTTATTCTTGTTGGTTGGATGACGGGACAAGAGGGGATTGCTCTTCATATCGCTGCAGCGATATTGTTGGTCAATGCGCTACTTTTTTCTGTTATTGTTCTCTTGTTAGTCCGCCATGGTCGGCGTCGTCACCAAGCTTCCCAGACTTCAAGAAATATCGATTCGGCCCTCAAACTATACGAGCCTGGTTTCTACTTTGAAGGTCAAATTAAAAACCCAAGTCGGCAAAGAGAAACAAATCCTCTGCTTTTGTACTGGCACCCGATCTATATTTTTATCTGCTCAGTGGCCTTTTTCGGCGTTAGTATCCTCACTAGCTTTACGTATCTGTTCTAAGCGCGCGTGCTTGAGTTAAGTAAATGCTGCCAGATAAAGTTGATGGCAGTCTCTTTGCCCGTTTCTCTTTTTCGCAATAAAACGATTTGTCGAGAATAAGCCTTGTTCGGGATCGTTATTTTTTCCAGGGTAAGGCCATCAGCCCACGGGGCTGGCCAATTTGGTACTAAAGCCAAACCTAGTCCCGAATTGACGAGAACAGAAATAGCTTCAAGCGCGTCAAGTTCACAGAATTCTTGTACCTTAAGGCTCTGATCCTCCAAGTATGATCTAACGTATCCGCCACCCCAGGATTTTTGGTCATATCTTATGAAAGGAAATTGTTGGATTTGCTTGTGAAGGGCGTCACTCAAGAAATTACCCTTAAAATTCTCTGTGCTCTTTGCTGCTGGTTTTAGGTAATCTTGCGCGGCAATGAGGCAGAGTTTTTCCTTGTGTATTTCGGAAACTTTCACGCCTTTTGGGATTTGGAAGGGTGGTTTTGTAATAATAACTGCATCGAGTTCATCTGTGAGTAGCTTGTTGTATAGCTGTGCCGAAGTCCCGGGGTGTAACTTTATTTCAAGGTCGTGTTTACATCTACCGAGCGCATTTAACGCGCCAGGGATAATGCCGGTCATCGCGGTGGATATTGCGCCAAACTCTATGCGTCCTGAAACCCTGTTCTGGTTAAGTGCTTCAATTAAATTACGTTGTTCTTTAAGGAGTAGCCTGGCGTGAGGCAGTATTCGAATTGCGGCCTCTGTCAAACGAACCGTTTTTCCTGCCCTGAGAGTGAGAGGGGTATCCATAAGGTCCTCTAAGGATTTAAGGCGTTGGCTTATGGCTGTTGGGGTCAAACCCTGTACGCGGGCGGCTTCTGCAATTGAGCCGCATTGAGACACGGCAATAAGGCTCTCAAGAAATTGACTATTCAAAAGATAGATATCCTTCTGTTTGAAAGCTAAATAATATAATAATTATTCGTTGTTGTCTGTGCTAGAAAATTCTCAGTATAAATTTGTACAGTGAGAATTCGTTATGAAAAGTCTGTTTCATCTTGCCTATAACGTTCGTGAATTAGAAGAATCACGGACTTTCTATGGAAAAACTCTTGGCTGCAAAGAAGGGAGGTCTTCACCAACCTGGGTTGATTTTGATTTCTTTGGCCATGAAATTTCGCTCCATATTGGTGAACCTTTCAAGACAGAAGCGACAGGGCAGGTCGGTGGTATCTTGGTCCCTATGCCGCATCTTGGCGTTATACTTGATTATAAAGACTGGATTGTTGTCGCCAAGAGGTTGAAGGTGGCGGAAATTTCATTTGTACTGGAGCCAACAATTCGTTTTGAAGGGGAGCCGGGTGAACAATGGACGATGTTCTTCTATGATCCTTCAGGTAATCCAATCGAGATTAAGGGCTTTAAGTCCCTAGATAAGGTATTCGCGTCATGAGTATTCTGTTGCTGGCTTCGGTCTCGCGTGAAGAGGAAGCAATGTGGCTCAATTCTCTTCGTGCATCGTTACCCGGAGAAGAAATCGTTCTTCCAGCTCAAATCACTAATAACGGGGCTGTTGATCTCGCAATTGTTGCTAATCCACCCCAAGGCGTCTTGAGCACCTTGCCCAATCTGAGATGGATACAAAGTCTCTGGGCAGGTGTGGATGCCCTACTGGATGACCCAACACTGCCAGAAGCTGTGCCATTGGTGCGTCTTATAGATCCAACATTGGCAGGGTCTATGGCTGAAGCGGTTGCAACTCATGTGTTAGCACTTCATCGGAATTTACCACGCTATGCGAAACAGCAACGAAAAAGTCTTTGGGTACAGCATGAATTACCTCTGGCATCAGAACGTCATATTGGTATTCTCGGTCTTGGTGAAATGGGGCTAGCCTCGGCGATGCAGCTTACCCAGCTTGGCTTTAGCGTTCGGGGCTGGAGCCGTTCGCTTAAATCGGTAAAGAATGTTCGGTGTCTTTCTGGGGATGAAGGGCTCGAGCAGTTTCTGCAGGGGCTTGATATAGTCGTAAACCTTTTGCCGCTAACTGGTGAAACTAAAGGCATCTTATCCAAGCCCTTGTTTGACCAACTGCCAAAAGGGGCAAGCCTGATTAATTTCGGTCGAGGAGGTCATCAGGTGGAAGATGATGTCGTCGAGGCCTTAAATAGCGGTCAACTTTCCCATGCTGTCCTAGATGTTTTTTCTCAAGAACCGCTACCTGAAGATAACCCGCTTTGGCAGCATAAAAATATTACACTCCTACCTCACGTCGCGGCACCAACAAATCCCAGAACTGCGGTTCAGATTGTGGCTGACAATATTCAACGATATAGGGATACAAGTATAATGCCCAAAATGGTTGAAAGAAAAGCAGGCTATTAGGAGAAGTAATGCCCAATTTTGAAATTCACTTCTCTACTGATTTCTCAGAATATGAATGGGAAATCGAAGCCAAGGGGTGGTATGGGGACTTGCCCGTAACGTGGAGAGGAAAGCTCTATATGCTTAATTTCTTTGACCCTGTTAGGTTGAATCAAGATCTACAAGGAGAACTCGAACAAAACTCCATTGCCTTGCTCTTGAATACAGTGATCATAGATAGGCTTACTAAGAACGGTATCACAGAGGCTGTAAGTAAGCTGGTGAATTCAGGAGAACTCTCAGAATTTAAATCTGAAAATTCTAACTAGTCCCGTATTTCATGAAAATTAAACCGCTTGCCCGGCGGCATGGCCGGATGCCCAAGCCCATTGGAAGTTGAAGCCGCCGAGGTGGCCCGTGACGTCGACGACCTCACCGATAAAGAAAAGGCCGGGGCGGGTTTTGCTTTCCATTGTTGTGGAAGACAAATCTTTTGTGTTTACACCGCCGAGGGTAACTTCAGCTTTGGCGTAACCCTCATCACCTGCAGGGGTTATAGCCCATTTATGTATACCGTCTGCAACGGCCTTTAATTTTTTGCTACCGAGGTCCGCTGGTGTGCGGTTTTGGGCTTTTCTCTCAACCCATTCTTGAGCGAAGCGTTTGCTCAAGAATGGTGCGAGAACATTGGTCAGAGACTTCTTCTTATTTGCCTCAGCGCTCAGTTCGTCTTCGATATTTTGGCCGGGTAGTAAATCAATCGAAAGAGATTTCCCAGGCTCCAGGTAAGATGAGATTTGTAAAATAGCCGGGCCACTGAGACCACGGTGTGTGAAAAGTAGGTTCTCTCTAAAGCTCTGTTTCTTAACCGAAGCAACACAGTCTTGAGAGATCCCACTGAGTGTTTTACAGAAATCTTTGTCTTCTTGGTTCAAAGTCAAAGGCACCAAAGCGGGTCTAATTGGTGTCATCGGGATACTGAACTGTTTGGCAATGCGATGGCCAAAGTCTGTCGCACCTATCTTGGGGATAGATAGTCCACCAGTCGAAATAACCAAAGAGCTGCAAGTCAATGTGCCAGCGCTGCTTTCGAGTGAAAATTGCTCGGTTCCCGACTTAGGAGGAAGAGTGCGTATGCTGTGAACTGTGAGAGGGTTTTTAACTTCGACACGAGCGTCGCGGCATTCTGACAGCAACATATCAATAATTTCTTGTGCTGAGTTATCGCAAAAAAGCTGCCCGAGTGTTTTTTCATGATACTTGATCTTATATTTTGCCATGAGATCAAGAAAGTCATGTGGCGTATAGCGGGCCAGAGCGGACTTGGGAAAATGTTTGTTGCCAGAGATGAAGTCGTTGGGTGTTGTGTGGATGTTGGTGAAGTTGCAACGACCGCCTCCAGAGATTCGGATTTTCTCGCAAAGTTTCTTGGCGTGATCGACAACAAGGACTTTACGTCCGCGTTTTCCAGCTTCAATCGCACACATAAGACCAGCTGCGCCAGCACCAATAACGATCACATCACAGTCTTGCATAAACTCTCTCTTTGCTTGGAAGCCCGTGATTTCTAGAGCCAGATTTCTTAAACATGAATTCTAGAAAATACGGATCATTTCAAAATACTTGCTGGGTCATAACTGAATTTTGAACCGAGACCAAGTCTCTAGCTGATCAGAGCAGCTATGAGAAATAATGCTCAAGCTTAGAATATTTGGAAAGCATTTGATTTAACACAATAATAGCCGCATGCCTTGGGTGTGTGCTATAACGTACCATGAATTGCTCAGATATTAGATACACCGATTAGGGGGAACAGTTGGGATTAATCCTGTTGTGCGGAGGTCTGGCCTTATTTTCAATACTACATCTGGCCACAGCCACAAAATCTATCAGACGACCTCTCGTCGGACGATTGGGGGAGGGGGGCTATAAAGGTATATTTGCCTTGCTTTCCTTTGCGTCTTTTGGGGGAATGTTACACGGCTATGCGACAATGGAATATATTGAATACTGGCAGACTGAGAAAGTATTAGTGCTGGTTCAAACCTTTGTTTTTATGCCAATTTCATTTGTCTTATTGGTAAGTTCTTATGTTACGCAGGGGACACGAAGACTTACCCGTCATCCTATGCTCGTTGGAGTTACACTTGCTTGTTTTGGGCATGTGCTCGTAAACGGTGATCTAGCCGCGATCATTTTGTTTGGCGGACTTGGAGGGTATTGTATTTTGGCAATGCTCTGGAGTGATATTCAAACTAAAGCAGCACTTGATGAACGTGATTGTCTGCTTCTCTATCAAACTAGTTATTTGCCGTCCCCTATGAGGCTTCGAGTTACACCTCAAGATATCTTGCCGCGGTTGGGTATTCTCGGGCCTTCCATTGGTGTTGTTTTGTATGGCTTAGCGTTGACCTACCATGGTCAACTTTTGGGAGTATCACCACTTTCTTCATTAATGGGGTAGGTTCCCTCTACTCTCAAGATTCAAGCCGTGTCTTAAAGCTCAAAGGTTATTAGATGGATTGGGTTCCTGAAAACTATTCCAGTCTGCCATCGATGCTGATTTCGATTGGTTTTCTCTTAACGCTTATAGCCTTTGTCATCAGTGATATTCTCTGGTTACGGGTTTTCACCATTGTGGCCAAGTTTGCGATGGCGATCGCAGCGTTGTTACCCGACAGTGGCCCTATGTGGTTATCTTTTGCGGGCAATATGTTGTTGATTGCGATCAATGTGGCCCATTCAACCTTATTGGTTTTGGAGCGTCGCCGTTCATGCCTATCCAATGAGGAACAGCAATTAAAAGATAAGGCATTTCCCTCTATGGAGCGTGTCTTTGTGAAACGATTATTTGCGGCTGCTGTGTGGTGTGATCTGGAAAGAGGGGATACTCTTCTGGTGGAAGGCGAGTGTCCAGACAAGCTCTTCTTATTTCTTGAGGGGCAAGCGTTTGTTTCTGTCAGGCATAAACGCATTGGAAAAATCGGGCCGGGGCAGTTTGTTGGTGAAATGTCTTTTCTAACAGGGCAAAGTGCTGGAGCGACCGTTGTTATTCGAGAACCTTCTCGCTGTCTGGTGTGGCAAAGGGATGTTGTCGAGAGGTTGTATAAAAAAGATCATGATTTACAAATGATATTAACGGCTGCGATTGGTGTCGATCTTGCTGGAAAAATTATTTTGCAAAATCAAAGATCTGCAGGCCTAGGATAGATGCGTGGCCTTGTCTGACACGAAGTTTGCTTGCTTTTTCTGCTAAGCAGTTTACCTAGGGGCAAGAAATTATAACCATGTGGCTAAAATCATGACTAAAATCTATGGCATAAAGAATTGTGATACTTGCCGAAAGGCATTGAAGACTTTCGTCAGTGTTACGAAAGACCATAGTTATCATGATTTCCGCGTGGATGGACTATCTATTGAAAGTCTTGAAAGCTGGATTAAATCTGTCGGCTGGGAAAAGCTTCTTAATCGACGGGGTACAACGTGGCGGAATCTTTCTGATGATATTAAAGATTCTATTGATGAAAATTCTGCCCGAAAATTAATGCTGGAAAATCCGACGCTCATCAAGCGGCCCGTTTTTGAGCAAGAGGGTAAGGTCGTTGTTGGCTTTACAAAAATCGAACAAGCCTTACTCGGGCTTTAGGGGAATAAAGTGACTGATAATTCCGATAAACAAACGCCCAGTAAGCCCCCCCGTAAGACCCCTAGTAAATTCCAGGGCGATAAAGCTCGAAGCGGTCCAGAAAAACAGCGTGCTCGTAAAGAACGCTTCATTTCTGAAAAACATAAAAAAGATGAACATGATGTGCCTCAGGCATCTTCAAGTGATTCCAGTAAATCATATCGAGATCGCCCTACGAGAGATAACCGGTATGATAACAAGCCTCGCGATGATAATCGTGGTGATCAGAGCAACACTGAAGACGGTTTCTATACAAAGCGTTCTGATGCTGAACCAGCCAGGAGCGGGGAAAGACTTGCACGAGGTGCGCAGCGTGTCGACTTGCCAATGGGGCGGTTGCTCTATCATGTTCTAGCTGTTTTAGATGAGGCAACAAGCTCTGACAGTCCGATAGATCGTGCGATTGCGTCACATTTTTCAAATATTAAAGGGCGTTTAACTGACCGTGATCACGCCCGTATCCGTGATTTTGTTTGGGGCGTTGTTCGCCGTTACCGCCGATTGCTTTGGTGGCTTGAACTTAAGGGACAGACCCTTCAGATGAGGAAGCTCTTGCTTTCAGATTTAGCGCTTACTCATGGTAAAACCGTACCGGATATTACAAATTTTTGTAAAGGCGGAGGTGGATACCTAAAGCGCCTAACTGATTCGGAAGCCCGTGCTCTGAACTCTATGGAGGGCAAGGAGCTTACAGAAGCGACGATGCCAGAATCGGTGCTTCTTGAATGCCCATCTTGGGCTGAATCAGGTCTCCGTGAAGTGTTTGGTGAACGTTTTGGCGTTGAAGTTGAAGCTCTCAATGGCCCTTCTCAACTTGATATCAGAGTGAACCCTTTTAAAGGGAATCGCGAAGACATTATTCCTCGGTTGGAAAAAGCAGGCTGTAAGGTTGAGATCCTTGATTGGTTGCCAAATGGAATCCGTATTCACGATCACTGCAAAAAAGCGCATATGCCGTTTTATGAACGCGGTGAATTCGAAATACAGGATGCCGGGTCACAAGCCCTTTCTGCGTTAGTAGCTGCTGAGCCAGGTCAACGGGTTGTTGATTTTTGTGCTGGCGCTGGGGGTAAAACTCTTGCTCTTGCTGCAGATATGGATAACCGAGGTCAACTTGTTGCTTGTGATGTGCACAACAAACGTTTGGGACGCGCAGCACAACGACTTAAACGTGCTGGTGTCTTTAACGCAGAACGGAAAGTTTTGGAAAGTGAGCGGGATCCCTGGGTTAAAAAGAACAAGGGCAAGTTTGACCGAGTTCTTATTGATGCTCCGTGTAGTGGGACTGGTTCTTGGAGACGTGCGCCAGATTCGAAATGGCGAAGAGATGAAACTGATTTAGAAGAATTAGTAACCCTTCAGGAGAGTATCATAACCTCTGCTGCACGCCTGGTAAAACCTGGCGGAAGAATGGTTTATGCGACGTGTTCATTGTTGCCGTGTGAAAATGAGGAGCAAATCGTTAACTTCTTGCGATCCCGACCTGACTTCAAATTGGTTCCAGTTAAAGAAGTCTGGGAGAAGAAAATGCCCATTTCCCCACCTGAATATCTCGAAGATATGTTGCGTCTTACTCCTGCTAGAAATGGGTGTGATGGGTTCTTCGCAGCAATTCTCGTTCGAGAAGAGGCTACGCCAGTCGTAACAGAAACATCTGTGAGTTCAGAGCCCGTAGAATCACCAACTGTGGAAGCCGCTGAAGAGTAAATAGCAAAAGCTGTTCGCTTACCTGAATGTTATTAGGGAGCGAGCAGCTTTTGACCTTCGAGATCTTTCACAGCTTGTTTCTCGTTGATTTCTTCGATTGAAAGATATGTCCGAATAACGGAGGTTGTTCCGTAAGCTTTGATGTACCTTGTCTCCCCTGGTGACAGAGTGAGAGTGATCGGATTTTCCATATCAGAAGATATTTTGATCTCGTAAACTCCTGGTCGAGCATCCCGGTAGATAGCCTGATTCATAACGGCTTTACCAACGACCTTCTCATCAACCAGGAACTTAGGCTCTATTGCTGCGAGAAACGGTACTTTAGAGCGATAAAAATAGATTCGAGCATTGCTTTCAGATACCTGCGGTAGGCTACCTGTTATCGGCTTAGCTTTTCTGCTGGCTCCGCAGGCTGCTAAAGTCAAAGACAGAATAAAAATCACTATAGCTTTATTTAATGTCGACAACTTGAAACGCCCTCCGGTATGTCCACGACTATAATAGGCTTTTCAGGGGGAAAAGCCAGTAATCCTATCGCAATTTGATCCCTCAAAGAATTCAAGTATGCTGCGCTGCGAGATAATACTTGTTTGCAGGTGCGAAGGAGCGTATTTTGCATAAAATTACAGAATTTGAGCGGCCTAAGAAATAAAAGAATAAATGTGGGTTCCTCGTGAAATAAAAGTGCGGCAAGGGCTGCTTCTGGGAGAGTTAAAAATGCATGACCAACAAGGGTATTATCTGGAAGATTTAGAAGAAGGGATGGAGGCATCCTTTGCTAAAACTGTGACAGAAGCTGATATCGTTCTCTTTGCGGGTGTTTCCGGGGATACAAACCCGGTCCACATCAATGAAGAAGCTGCTCTGAAGAGTGTTTTCGAGGGGCGAATTGCCCACGGAATGTTAACGGCTTCTTTTATTTCTGCCGTACTCGGAACAAAATTGCCAGGACCGGGCGCGATATATCTTTCTCAATCTTTGCGTTTTAAAGCACCTGTTCGTATTGGTGAAACAGTAACGGCCAAAGTACGTGTGAAAGAAGTGATCGCTGAGAAAAAACGGGTTGTACTCGAAACAACTTGTCAGGTTCTGGGCAAGGATGTCTTGGTGGGAGAAGCAATGGTTATGGTTTCTTCAAGAGAAGGATAATTCCCTTTTTCATAATCTTTTATGAAAAAATTGACTAGGCTGTTTTCAAGCGGCTTCTGACCTTGTATTCATAGGCCCTCGGGCGCGTACTTAATGTGATAGATATGTCAATATCATCAAGTTACAATTAAGGCCTGTTACCAATAATTAGGTAGAAGTAAGGCCAGGTCAGGATATGGCGGTTTTTCATAATTTCACCAATATGCCAGCGGACGCTAGGGACGCTGTCATTGCCATTGGTAATTTCGATGGTGTTCATTTGGGGCATCAAGCTGTTATTCGCCAAGCCAGTGAGATTGCGAAAGAACTTGGTGTACCACTCGCTGTTTTAACTTTTGAACCACACCCACGCTCTTTGTTCCAGCCAGATCAGCCTTGTTTTCGGCTGACACCCATGTTTGCTAAGGCACATGCACTGGTAAAAGTCGGTGTTGATCATGTCTTTATTCAAGATTTTACACTGGAATTTGCCAAGCAAACGGCAGAATCCTTTGTTCTAGATACTCTCGTTCGTGACCTCGGAGCTAAGCACCTCGTAATTGGGGGAGATTTTTGTTTTGGTAAAGACCGTCAAGGAAATGCCAAGCTTCTTGAAGTTATGGGTAAAGAGCACGGCTTTGGCGTAACGGCAGCGACTCTCGTAAAGGATAAGAGCAGCGAAGTTTTATCATCTTCGAGGATAAGGGATTATCTGCGAGATGGTAACCCGGGGGCTGCGGCGAGAATACTCGGCCGATATTGGGAAATAGATGGCACCGTTTTGCATGGCTTTAAGCGTGGGAGAACTATTGGGTTTCCAACGGCAAATCTTTCCATGGAAAACTATTTACACCCAAGTCTTGGTGTCTATGCTGTGCGTATTGCCAAGGCTGGCGTCGAGGGGTTTGGTCTGACCCATTGGTACAATGGTGTCGCTAATATTGGTAATCGGCCGACGATTGAAGGCGATTGTGTTAATCTTGAAGTATTTATCTTTGATTTTGATGAAGACATTTATGATATGGACCTTCGGGTACAAATCGTAGAGTATCTGCGCCCTGAAAAGAAATTTGATGGCCTTTCGGCCTTAACCGACCAGATCGCGAAAGACAGTAAGCAAGCTAAAGAGCTCTTATTGAACTTAGATGATCACCCGATAGAGTTTGTTGTAACCACAACAAGTAATGAATAAGCAAAATAGTAAGACGGAAGATTGGCTCCATGAGCACGGATTATAAAGATACTGTTTTTCTCCCAAAGACTGAGTTCCCAATGCGCGGTGGGCTACCAAAAAAAGAGCCCGAAATACTGCAGCACTGGGCTGATATTGGTCTGTTTGAAAAACTGCGTGCTCAAAGTAAAGGCCGTGATAAATTCACCCTTCACGATGGACCGCCCTATGCAAACGGTCACCTACATATGGGGCACGCCCTGAACAAGGTGCTTAAGGATGTGATCAATCGCTCTCAGCAAATGATGGGCAAAGACGCACATTATGTTCCTGGTTGGGATTGCCATGGCTTGCCGATTGAATGGAAAGTTGAAGAAGGTTATCGCGCACGCGGACAGGATAAAGATGAGGTTCCTGTCGTCGAGTTCCGTCAAGAGTGTCGTGAGTTTGCCGATAAATGGATTAATATCCAAATAGAAGAATTCAAGCGCCTAGGCATTGAGGCGGATTGGGAAAAGCCCTATCGCACCATGGATTTTGCGTCAGAAGCCCTGATTGTAAAAGAAATGGGCAAGTTCTTGATGAACAAAGGCCTCTACATGGGGACTAAAGCCGTCCTGTGGTCTGTTGTTGAGAAAACGGCACTGGCAGATGCCGAAGTAGAATACCACGAACTAAAATCGCCTACGATTTGGGTACGATTCCCTATTGCAAGCAGTAATAATGAATTACTTGAAGGCGCTTCAGTTGTCATTTGGACTACAACGCCTTGGACCATTCCGGCGAACCGGGCTGTCGCTCGAGGTGAAGAGTTCGAATATCTGGTTTATGAAGTTACTGAACTAGGGGAAAACAGTCTGGCCAAGGTCGGAGAGCGTCTAGTCCTTAACCGCGAACTCTCTGAACAAGTTAGGGTGGATGCTAAGATTGAAGCCTGGAAAGAGATCGGGGTTGTTTCTGATCTATCCGGCGTAACGCTTAATCATCCGCTTGGTAACTTAGAAGGTGCCGATGGGGGATTTGATTATCAAGTACCTCTTTTAACCGCCGACTTTGTGACCAACGATGCGGGTACTGGTTTCGTTCATATTGCACCAAGCCACGGTGCTGATGATAATGAGCTTGGACGTCAACATGGCCTCGAAGTGCCAATGATGATTGATGAAGCTGGCATTTACTATGATCACGTTCCTTTCTTTTCTGGTGCTTGTGTTTATACACAAGAGGGTAAAGCTGGAGATGCAAACGGTCGGGTTATCAAAGCTCTGCTCGAGACAGGCGCCATGCTAGCCAAAGGTTCCATGCGTCATAGTTATCCTCACTCTTGGCGCTCAAAAGCTCCTCTCGTGTTCAGAAGCACACCGCAGTGGTTTATCTCTATGGAGACCAATGATCTGCGGGAGAAAGCTCTTAAAGCTATTGATGATACCCGGTTCATCCCTGAAAAAGGTAGTAATCGTCTTTATAAGATGATTGAAGGACGCCCAGATTGGTGTGTATCCCGTCAGCGTGTTTGGGGTGTGCCATTGCCAATTTTTATGGAAAAGAAAACGGGCGAACCGCTACGCGACCAAAAGGTTCTCGATCGTATTGTAGCTGCTTTTCACGAAGAAGGTGGTGATGCTTGGTTCAATAGTGACGTGTCACGTTTCCTTGGAGATGAGCACAATCCGGATGATTATGAACAAATCAAAGATGTAATTGAAGTTTGGTTCGATTCTGGTTCTACCCACAGTTTTGTTCTCGAAGCGCGCCCGGAATTAAAATGGCCAGCGGACCTTTATCTCGAAGGTTCCGATCAACACCGTGGTTGGTTCCACACTTCCCTGCTCGAATCTGCCGGCACCCGTGGCCGTGCGCCTTATGACGCAGTACTAACACATGGCTTCGTGTTGGATAACAAAGGCCGTAAGATGTCCAAATCTTTAGGCAATATTACGGCACCAGCCGAAATTAACTCTCGTTACGGTGCAGATATTTTACGTCTTTGGGTCGTTGCGTCAGATTATTCACAAGATCTCCGTGTTGGGGACGAAATTCTAAAGTTTCAGGCTGATGCTTATCGCCGCTTGAGAAATACACTCCGCTTCCTTTTGGGAAGTTTGAATGAATTTTCTGATGCCGAACGGCTTCCTATCGCAGAGATGCCTGAACTTGAAAAATGGGTTCTGCATCGTCTGACTGAGTTGGATGGTGTTGTTCGTAAAAGCTGTGAAGATTATGATTTTCATGCCATGTTCCAGGCTCTTCACAATTTCTGTGCGTTAGATCTATCGGCCTTCTATCTGGATATTCGCAAAGATGCGCTTTATTGCGATGCTTCAGATAATCTAGAACGTCGTGCTTGTCGGACTGTTATTGATATCATTTTCGATTCACTAACCGCTTGGTTAGCTCCAATCCTTTGTTTCACAACAGAGGAAGCCTGGTTGGCCCGTGGTAAAATGAATGAAGCGGAATCCGTACATTTACGAGCTTTCCCTGAAATTCCTTCAGAGTGGAAGAACGAAACTCTTGCCAGTCGTTGGGAGAGTGTTCGAGAGGTTCGCCGTGTTGTAACTGGCGCAATCGAAGTTTTGCGTTCAGAAAAGAAAATCGGATCAAGTCTGCAAGCTCGTCCTGCTGTTTATATCAGTCGGAATGAACTTCTCAGCGCGATTGGTGACCTTAACATGGCAGATATCTGCATTACATCTCAAATCGAGTTGGTAAATGCAGATGCGCCTGAAGAAGCCTATCGAATTAACGATGTCGACGGTGTAGGCGTTGTTGTTGATACGGCTGAAGGTGAAAAGTGCGAACGCTGCTGGAAGGTTCTACCTGATGTAGGAAGTCATCCTCATGCAGAAGGAACTTGCAGCCGTTGTGCAGATGTACTAGGTGAAGCATCATCCTAACGACAGGTTATCAGGAACAGAAAACATGATATTACGTGCATTGATTCTGGCCTTGGTTATCGCCGGACTGGATCAGGCGAGTAAGTGGTTCATTTTACTTGAAGTAATGGACCCGCCTAGGGTTATTGAAGTTACAGGATTTTTTAATCTTGTATTGACCTACAACACGGGAGTGAGTTTTGGACTTTTTGGTAGCGAGTCCGAATGGCGTCCCTTCATTCTATCGGGGGTAGCGGTTGCTATTGTGACCGGTCTATTTGTTTGGCTCAGTAAAGAGCCGACAAAGATGATTGCCTTATCAGTCGGACTGATAAGTGGTGGTGCAATAGGAAATGTTATTGATAGATTTGTTCATATAGGGGTCCTGGATTTTTTAAGCTTCAGTATCTCGTGGCTACCTATGCGGATGTTTAATCCGTGGCCAGCTTTTAACTTAGCTGACAGTATTATTTTCGTGGGGGTTTTGGTTTTACTCTATGACGGCTTGTTCTTGACGCCATCTAAGGGTAATAAAGTAAGTACCTTGGAAAAGGACGCGGATTGAGCGCATGAAAAGTTTACGTATTATTGGTTTACTCGTCACTTCACTGGTCATCACCGGATGTAGTGATAGTTTCAAAGAACAAGTCGGTTTAGGAAAACGAGCCCCTGACGAGTTTAAAGTCGTGTCTCGTGCTCCATTGAGCCTTCCACCAGATTATAATCTAGCACCACCTCGCCCAGGTGCCTTGCGTCCTCAAGAAGGATCCGCACAGGGGCAGGCTAAACGTGCAGTGTTTAATCTCGATGGTACAGCTGGCCCAGAAAAAAGCACAGCTATCCAGCAGGCTGGTCGGACTGATGGCGAAATGGCCCTTCTTAGATCGGCTGGCGCTGAAGACGCCCCTGAAGATATCAGATTGCTCATTGATCGTGAAACGCGACAACTGAATTCTGAGAGTGAAAAAGTTGTCGATGCATTGATCTTCTGGAAAGATCAGCCAAATCCCAATAGCGTCGTAGACGCAGCCAAAGAAGCCAAGCGGATCCAAGAAAATGCGGCTCTGGGAACCCGTGGACAAGGGGAAACTCCGAAAGTTGTCATCGAACGCGAGGCTCCACTTGAGGGTGTTTTTGATAATATCTTCTAGGTTAAGAACTTCATGATTATAAAAAAAGCTTCGGAAATTCCGGAGCTTTTTTTTATTTTACTCATTAAATACAAGAATCTGATGAGTGTTGCCCTAGTTTTGCCTGATTATTATTCAATCAATTGTGAGATATCGTGTTGCTGTTAGTCTTGCATTGGCACCTGTCGCCTTCTACTTACATCATACTGCAAACTAGTTAGTTGATTTCTAAATGTATTTTTCAAAAAAAGTAATTTCTTTTCGTAATGGGTCTGTCTTTGCAGCCTTATTCGCTTTATTGGGAATGTTGCCCGTAAGGGCAGACGTTTTTAACCCTGATGTATTTACCCTGGATAACGGTATGCAAGTTGTGGTTATACCCAATCACCGTGCCCCAATTGTTTCTCAAATGGTGTGGTATCGGGTTGGCGCCGCTGATGAGAGTTTAGGTGAATCCGGCAACGCCCATTTTTTAGAGCATCTGATGTTCCAGGGCACCGAAAAGTTTAAATCCGGTGAGTTTTCATCTCTTGTTGCTAAAAATGGGGGCCAGGAAAATGCTTTCACGTCATGGGACTATACCGCTTATCATCAAACTGTAGCTAGAGACCGGCTTGAGATGGTGATGGAGCTTGAGGCTGACCGGATGACAGGGCTGATCTTGGATGATGAAGCCGTTTTACCTGAACGTGAAGTCGTGCGTGAAGAACGTAGAAGTCGGGTCGGCAATAGCCCTGGAGCACAACTGGGCGAAGTAATGCGAGCGAGCCAATTTCTCAACCACCCCTATCGAATTCCAATTATTGGCTGGGATCATGAAATAGAGGCATTGAACACAGAGACAGCCTTGAGGTTTTATCGCAAATGGTATGCCCCCAATAATGCCGTGCTTATTATTACAGGCGATGTAACTACGGACGAGGTCAAGCCACTTGCACAAAAATATTACGGGGTCATACCCGCAAAGGATGTTCCTGAAAGAACGAGGGTTTCTGAACCGCCTCAACAAGCAGCGCGTAGGGTTGTTAAAAAAAGTAAGCTTATTAATAGTCCATCGCTTACTGTGCGCTATTTGGCCCCGAGTTACCGTACCGCAGGGGATAACACGCCATACGCGTTGCAGGTCTTAGATGAGATTATTGGGAGTGGTCCAACAAGCAGGTTATATAAAAATCTTGCCGTGGCTGAAAAGACTGCTGCGTCAGTAGGCTCTTCTTATAGTCCAACAGCCTATGATCTCACCACCTTTACTCTATACATTTCACCAAGTCCTGGAGTGAGTATTGAAATCGCTGAGAAAAGATTGCGAGAAGAGCTTATGGATATTCTCAAGACTGGGGTGAGTGAAAACGAAGTCACGAAGGCAAAAACAAGAATGGCTGATGCAGCAATTTTTGCACGAGATTCATTCTCTGCTGCGCCCAATGTTATTGGTAGGGCATTAATGACGGGTCGAACTGTTGATGACATAGAAGCCTGGCCTGATCGTATAGCTGCGGTTACAACCGAAGACGTAAACAAAGTAATGCAAACAATTTTTGACGATAATCAATCTGTTACCGGCCTTCTTCTTCCTGAGGGAGTTGAATGATGACTTTCTTGTTAAATAGACACTCATTATTTAAAACCCTCCCTTGTTTGATGTTAGGTCTAATCCTTTTTTCTCAAACTCTCCGTGCGGAAGATATCATTGCGGTCGAGAGCACAGAGGGTGTAACTGCCTGGCTTGTCGAGGATCATAGTAATCCTATTATATCTATCAAATTTGCGTTCTCAGGTGGCTCATCCGTTGACCCCGAGGGTAAAGAAGGTATCGCAAATCTTGTCGCCGCGACGATAGATGAAGGCTCAGGAGATCTTGATTCTCAGAACTTCCAGGGGAAATTGAACGATTTATCTATTTCCTTGAGTTTTGATGCCGGGCGAGAATATTTTACCGGTGAACTGGTGACTTTGAAACGCAATCACGCCGAAGCTCTTGAGCTGTTAAATCAAGCCCTGACTGCCCCCCGGTTTGACTCAGAGCCTGTTGAGAGAATTCGTTCACAAATATCTTTGTCTCTTAGCCGACGGATTGATGCCCCTGGTTATAAAATTCAAAAGATGCTTCGTAACCTGTATTATCCAAAACATGTTTATGGACGCCCAAATGATGGAACTGTTGAGAGTGTCGCAGCATTAACCGTAATTGATCTAGAGAGTTATCTTGAAGATAATATTGCTTTAGATAATTTGACTGTTTCTGTTGTCGGTGACGTTACTCCCGATGAACTTCGACCTATGTTGAATAGGGCGTTTCAAGGCTTAGGACATAAAGCCAAGCCTTTTCGCATAACTGGCGCTACCCCAAAAGTGTCTGGTGGTGTTGTCGTCATTAAAGAAGATATTCCTCAAAGCGAAGTCCTCTTGGTACAACCTGGTATTTCCAGAGATGACCCTGATTATTATGCGGCGATACTCGTGAACCAAATTTTGGGTGGCGGTAGTTTTTCATCTCGTCTCTATCAAGAAATCCGTGAGAAAAAGGGTTTAGCCTATTCTGTTGGAAGCTATTTTTCTCTCCTTGATCAAGCGCCCTTACTAATGGCATCTGTGGCCACGCAAAATGATCGAGTAAGTGATTCTCTCAAAATTATACGTGAGCAATGGCGCCTTATGGCTGAAGAAGGCCCGACTGAGCAAGAATTTGCTGATGCGAAGACCTACCTAACAGGCTCATTCCCCCTTAGTTTCACGAGTACGGGACGTGTGGCCAATATTCTTCTGGCGATGCAACTAAATGATTTAGGAATAAACTATCTTAACAACCGTAACAGCTATATCGAAGCTGTTACCTTGGACGATGCCAAACGTGTTGCCAAGAAACTCTATAACGTTGAAGCACTAACGGTTATCATTGCAGGAGATCCTGTGGGTATTGAAGAGGTGGCCCCCATCCCTAATTAGCCAATATAAGTTTGTGCTTAATTGCCTTTTTATGGCGTGGAGCATTTGTTAGTTTTCTTGTGACCCCACTTGGTCAATACCTAATGCACGATGGAAAATATGTCCTACACACACGATGCTAAATTATGTCTTGAAACTTTCCTCGGCGAAGGAGGTCTGAAGCAAGATGTTTTTGAAGAACAGCTTGAAAGCTGTCGGCAAAGCATAGCTCGACTAAAAGAAGATAAAGAAAGTGGTCGATTGCCATTTCTATCGATCCCTGAACAACGAGATGATCTTGTTGTGTGTCAGACGATTGCCTCTTCTTATCGAGCTAATTGTAGTGATGTCATCGTCTTGGGTACAGGAGGCTCGTCACTTGGTGGCAGGACACTTTATGGCCTCGCTACAAGTGCCTTTGGTCCAATCAATGGTGGCCCTCGTCTTCACTTTATCGACAATATTGATCCCCATAGTTTTGATGTCCTTTTAAAAAGATTGGATATATCCAAGACAGGATTAATTGTTGTTTCAAAATCGGGCTCGACCGCAGAGACAGTTGCCCAATTCATGGCATTACTCCCTGCCTTCCAAGATGCCTATGGCCCGGAGAAATTGGCTGAGCGGATTACGGTAATTACCGAACCAAGACCAAATCCTCTTCGCAAACTCGCACGGGATCTTGGATTGGAGTGCCTCGACCAAAACCCTTTGATTGGCGGTCGTTTTTGTATTCTGACAATCGTCGGATTACTACCTGCTATGATCGCGGGGCTCGATGTAGCAGCTTTACGAAAAGGGGCTGCCACCGTAATTGAGCAAGCCTTTGGCACAGAAGACATGGCTGAGATTCCAGCTGCTGTTGGAGCTTCAATTGCAACGGGCTTGCTCCGGCAACGTGATATTCGTCAAACTGTAATTATGCCGTACGAAGATCGGCTGGCAGATCTCGGTCTTTGGTACAATCAGCTCTGGGCAGAGAGTTTGGGTAAAGAAGGCAAGGGGACAACACCGATCCGTGCTCTTGGAACCGTGGACCAGCACAGTCAACTCCAACTCTATTTAGATGGTCCGCAAGACAAGATGTTCACAGTGATCTATCACGATGCCAAAGGCCAAGGCTTACCGGTGGATTCTGTCCTACCAAAAGGCGAAGATTCTCTAAGTTATCTTCGCGGCCGGACTCTCGGGGACTTACTCACTATTTCAGCTGAAGCCACGACGCAAACTCTTGCTAAAAATGGTCGACCTGTTCGTAAATTTTTGCTTGAAAAGATAGATGAAGAAACCTTGGGTGCCTTAACCATGCACTTTATGTTGGAAACAGTGATTACAGCAGATTTGTTGGGGGTGAACCCCTATGATCAACCTGCTGTGGAGCAGGGTAAGATGTTGGCGAGACGGTTACTCAAAGATCTCTGATTTTCCCTATGTAACTTCACGGAAATGCTTATTTCGCCATTGTTAGGCGGGCATCATTAGCGCACTATTGTTGTGTATAGTTCTTCGAAATAGGAGCCCTTTGTGCTTATCCGTCGCCTACCTGATACCTTGGTCAACCAAATTGCCGCAGGTGAAGTCATTGAGAGGCCAGCTGCTGCAATAAAAGAGCTGGTTGAAAACTCTTTGGATGCAGGATCTCATAATATTGATGTGGTCATGCGTGATGGAGGCCGGAGCTACATTTCTGTAACCGATGATGGTTGCGGGATGAGTGCGGAAGGTTTGGGACTTTGTATCGAACGCCATGCAACGTCTAAACTTCCAAGCGACGATCTTGTCCATATTGAAACACTCGGTTTCAGAGGCGAAGCTTTGCCCTCTATCGGCGCGGTCGCCCGACTACAGATCACCAGCCGTGAAGCTGGCTGTGAAGATGCATGGGCGATAAAGGTTGAAGGTGGCGTTCTCCACGATCCACAACCTGCGGCTTGTAATGCTGGAACACGGGTTGAAATTCGGGATTTGTTTTTTGCGACCCCGGCCCGGTTAAAGTTTTTAAAAGCGGCCCGAACCGAAGTCAGCCACGCTGAAGATGCTCTCAAACGTCTGGCTATGGCACACCCACAAGTCGGTTTTTCTCTTTCAGATGAGAAGCGTACAATCATGAGATTACCCGCAAATAGTGGTGATCTTTTTGAAGTCAGGTTAAAGCGTTTATCATCGGTTATGGCGCGTGAATTCGAAGAGAATGCTCTTGCTATTAATGCTGAGCGTGAATATCTCAAACTTTCTGGCTACATCGGATTGCCTACACTTAATCGCGGTAATGCCCAACATCAGTATCTCTTTGTCAATGGACGTCCGGTAAAGGATAGGTTGCTGCAAGGAGCCGTACGCGGAGCCTATCAGGATTTCCTCGCACGTGATCGACATCCTCTCTTGGCGCTTTTCTTGGAGTTGCCTTCTGAGATGGTTGATGTAAACGTTCATCCCGCAAAAACAGAAGTCCGCTTCCGGGACACTGCGTTAGTCCGTGGTCTTATTGTCGGCGCCTGTAAACATGCATTGGCTGAAGCGGGCCACAGAGCTTCTACGTCTGTTGGTCATGCTGCTCTTGGTATGCTTGAAGCTGCGCGGGCTCAAAATGAACATGGCATCGTTCCTCCAAGACCTTCAACGGATTATTCTTGGCAATCCCGACCTTCCATTAACTACCCTTCAGGCCGTTTATCTGATGCTGTAATGGATTATCAAGCGCCCTTGTCTGGACAGTCCCAGTCTTCACTGCCAGGTGCTGAAAACTTTGCGCCTCACGCAAGAAACGAGCAAGGCAATGGCTTGTCTGAAGGGAATGCCCCTTGGAGCCAAGGCGAGGGAAGATTTGCACCAACGGGTTTGGAGGGGGATAATTTCGACCATCAAGCGCACCCCTTGGGTGCGGCACGTGCTCAATTTCATGAAAATTACATCATCACCCAGACAGCAGACGGTATTATCGTAGTTGATCAACATGCTGCCCATGAGCGTTTGGTGTTGGAAAAAATGAAAGCGCAGATGGCAGAACAAGGCGTGAAAACTCAAATGCTGCTTTTGCCTGAAGTCGTTGAACTCGATGAAGACGCGGCTCACCGGTTGGTGAAAAGGGCGGATGAATTGTCAGAGCTTGGCTTGGTTTTGGAGGGGTTTGGTCCCGGAGCCGTAGTGGTGCGTGAAGTTCCAGCGATATTGGGGGAACGGGCAAATGCCGCAGGACTCGTTACAGATCTTGCGGATGAGCTTGCAGAGCTTGGGGAAACACTCGCCCTTAAAGAGAGAGTAGAGCGCGTTTTGGGAACGATGGCCTGCCATGGATCTGTTCGTTCTGGTAGACGGCTGAATGGTGACGAAATGAACGCGCTTTTGCGGCAGATGGAAGTGACCCCTCACTCGGGTCAATGCAATCATGGCCGACCGACCTATATTGAATTAAAACTCGCAGATATAGAAAAACTCTTTTCTCGAAGATAATCGTCCCTATCTATACTCTGATCATATTGCGCGGTTCGTTATTCGGATATTGACATTCCATCGGGGGATCAACATTGGATTTTGACTTTCTTGAGCTTATACCAGCAAAGCGGTTTTCTGATGCCTTCTGCGATGACTTTTATCAAGAAGTTCCTAGTGACTGGTGGGTTATTGTTACCGATGTGGTCAGCTCTACAAAAGCAATAGAAGCTGGGCGTTACAAGGATATCAATATGCTTGGCGCGGCGGGTATTACTGCCGTGTTTAACGTGGTTGGTGGCGCGACAATTCCCTTCGTCTTTGGCGGCGATGGCGCGACGTTTCTCTGTTCCGATAAAGACTGTCCTGAACTGATTGCTGAACTGTTAGCTGTCAAAGCTTTTGGCCTACAGCATTATGATCTTGAGCTTCGGGTTGGTTGTGTCCCAATGCACGAAATTCGTACACAGGGGAAAAATGTACAAGTTGCCCGGCTCGAGCTTTCACCAGGAAATAGTTTGGCGCTGTTTAATGGCGGTGGGTTGGGGCTGGCAGATAGTATAATCAAGTCCGACAAATCTGGGAAATATTGTAAAAACCAACAAACCGAAAGACTTCCGAACCTCGAGGGGCTCTCTTGTCGTTGGCAGCCTTTGAAGCCCGTAAATGGCCAAATTTTAACTTTGTTGGTTCAGGCCACAGTAGAGAAGGATTACGCCAGAATTGTCGAAGGCATTCAGGAAATCCTCGGTCGTGGTAATGATGATCTCAATCCGGTTAAACCACAGGGATTGAAACTACGCGGTTTTTTTGAAAATTTCTCTCTTGAACGTTTGGCGATCAGCGCAGGATCTGACACAAGTTTATTACCAGCTTTAAAACTATTATTCGAAAGAACTTTTCAGCGGTTTGCGCACTTCGTAAATCTAAAATCAGGGCCCTACCAACCGGATACCTATTTGACCGAACTGCGAAGTAATTCAGACTTTCGCAAGTTCGACGATATGGTTCGCATGGTTTTGGACTGTAAAAAGGCGGTTATAGAAGAGTTGAAAGAGTTCCTTGAATTGGAACATGAAGCTGGAAAATTAATCTACGGTATTCATCTGTCGAAGGAGGCATTGATGACGTGTCTTATGCTCGATCTTCGCCACTCCCAACATCTTCATTTCATCGACGGTGCAGATGGTGGATACGCCATGGCAGCAAAAATCCTCAAGGCACAAGCCAAGAAGTGAATATTAATTCTCTGCTAATCTTAAAAAGAAGAAGACGCGGGCTTTCCCGTATTTACGGTTATCAACTTCTTCAAAACCAGTCGGGGGTGTGATTGTCTCTTTAGCGTCGGCTTCAGCTACGATCAGGGCGGTTGGGGCGATCCAGCCTGCTTTGTCCAATGCGGTAATTGCTGGGTCACTCAGGTTTTGATTGTAGGGGGCATCCATCATTATCAGAGAGCAGGGATTTGTTGTCCTTGGTGGAAAAAGGGCGTCTCCAGCAATTATTTGGGTCGATAGTTGTTCTTTGAGTGTTTTGATATTGCTCTGGAGAGCTGAGAGGCTCTCTGGAGCTTTTTCAATAAAGGTGACGTGTTTAGCCCCTCTAGATAGTGCCTCGAGCCCAAGAGCCCCGGTGCCTGCAAAGACATCTAACACGTATTGATCTACCAATAGTCGGCTGGTTCCTGAGGGAAGCAGCCCGCGGCTGACATCGCCTTGGAGCAGGATATTAAAGAGTGATTCTCTTGTCCTGTCCAAAGTTGGGCGCGCTGTTTTGCCTTCTGGGCAATCGAGCGCTCGTCCACGATGTCTGCCACCGACGATCCTCATGTTACGGACGTTTGTTTCGAGGAGCCGGTTTGGTTGCTTTACGTGTATCAGGTTTAGCTTGCTTACTTACCGGGCGACCTGAACCTTTGCCACTAGGTGCACTTCCTGGCTTGCCAGTATCTTTCCGACCTTGGCCGGGTTTGCCTGTTTTTAGAGGTTTCCCGCCTTTGCCAGTTTTTACGGGTACTTCAACGGGCGCTTCTTTTGGCAGGCCAAGTTGATCGCGAACCAGTTTATAAGGCAGTTCGACGATCTCACCTTCAGGAATTTCCCCAAGTTGGAATGGGCCATAGGAAATTCTGATCAAGCGGTTTACGACCAGACCGAGGTGTTCACAAACACGCCGTAATTCCCGGTTTTTACCTTCTTGCAGAGCCATGGTCATCCAGGCATTGGATCTAGCTTGATTACTGATAGCTGCTTCAATTGGGGCATAGTGTATGCCGTCAATGGTCATACCCTCTGCGAGAGCCTTAATGTGCTGATCCTCAACGGTTCCATGAACACGGACGCGATAACGTCTGGTCCACCCCGTTGCTGGGAGCTCCATTTTGCGTTTGATTTCACCATCGTTGGTAAAAAGTAACAAGCCTTCGGAATTGTAATCCAAACGACCAACAGGCTGTAGACGCGGTAAATCTTTCGGTAAGTTATCAAAGACTGTCGGGCGGCCTTCTGGGTCGCGGGCAGCCGTTATCTGGCCTTTTGGCTTATGGTATTTCCAAATGCGTGCGCGTTCAGGTTGGGGAAGAGGCTCGCCATCAACAACAATTGTATTTTCTGGCCCAACAACAATGGCAGGAGAATCCAATACTTTACCATCGAGTTTAACCCGGCCTTCGGCAATCCAGCGTTCGGCGTCCCTACGAGAACAGAGACCTGCACGTGCGATCACTTTCGCAATGCGCTCTTTCTTGTCAGAAACAGGTGCGGCCTCAACCCGTTGATAAGTAGTGGCTTCTTCTTTCGGAGAAGCAGGCTTACCTTTGATCGGTCGATTATTGCCAACAGCCTTTGAGGGTCTGCCTTTGGCGCTTGGTCCAGACTTAGGACGGCTTGGTCGAGGTGTCTTTGCGTTTGTCATGGCCGGAATGTATGCCCGTGTTGATCTCCTGTCTACTGTGAATAAAACAAATGACCTATGCAATTAATATCCAGTGTCTCTGTTACTTGATCGGGTACTTGACCTAACACCGATTTAGACAGAAAATTTGCAGTTATGGAAAAGGGCTCAGAATTCGAATATTGCAAGAAACCAGGCGAAGCTATGGCGTTGGCACTTATAGAGGCTGAGGCCGCTGCGGAGGCAGGTGAAGTGCCCGTTGGGGCCGTTATTGTGGAGAGCCAGACAGGTAAAGTTCTGGTGCGATCGCATAACCGTGTTGAGCGGGATAATGATCCCACTGCTCATGCAGAAGTTCTCGCGATTCGAACTTTGGGAAAACAAATAGGGAGCGCCCGGCTAGGAGACTGTGATCTCTATGTCACGCTGGAGCCTTGCCCTATGTGTGCAACGGCAATTTCTTTTGCGCGCATACGGCGGGTTTATTATGGGGCCTACGATCCTAAAGGCGGCGGTATCGATCATGGCCCACGCGTATATGAGCACAACACTTGCCATCATCGCCCCGAAGTTTATGGCGGTCTGAGTGAAGAGGCTTGTGCTTTGCTTTTGAAATCATTCTTTCAAGAGCGTCGGTAAATACCACAGGTATGTGGTTTTGTTTTGAACGCTATCTTACCGGGCGAGTTCACGCCAGCCGATATCACGGCGACAGAATCCTTCAGGCCAGGTGATCTTATCTACAGCCTGATAAGCCTTTGTCTGAGCTTCTTTGATATCGGCTCCTAAGGCTGTAACGCCTAAAACACGTCCACCAATTGCTTGGAGAGTTTTGTCATAACCAGTGGTAGTTCCTGCATGAAATACAGTCACTGCAGGATCTTCGTTGGCGCCATCAACGCCTTTGATAACGGTATTTTTCTCATAGGCCGCGGGATAACCATTGGCTGCCATGACCACGAGTAAGGCTGTTTGGTCGTGCCAGTCGAGTGATACTTTTTCGATACCACCTTTTGCGGAGGCAAGAAGGGCTGGCAAGAGGTCCGATTTTAAACGCAGGCAAAGCGTCTGACATTCTGGATCACCAAAACGAACATTATATTCGATCAAACGGGGACCAGTGTCTGTGAGCATGAGCCCTGCGAAAAGAACACCTTTGTAGGGGTGGCCTTCTGCTTTCATGCCATCAATTGTTGGCTTAATACAAAGGTCGAGTACTTGTTGCTCAAGCTCCGGAGTTAATACTGGAGCTGGGGAATAGGCCCCCATGCCACCTGTGTTTGGTCCAGTATCTCCTTCGCCGACACATTTGTGATCTTGTGCTGAGGCGAGCGGTAGGTAATTTTCACCATCTGTTAGAACAAAGAAGCTTACTTCTTCACCCTGCATAAATTCTTCTATGACAACTTCGGCACCTGCTGCACCAAACGCACGTCCGGACAAAGCTTCTTCAACAGCAGTGTGGGCTTCCTCAAGTGTCATCGCGACGGTTACGCCCTTACCTGCTGCAAGTCCGTCTGTCTTAATGACAATTGGGGCTCCTTGTTCGTTGAGATAATTCTTGGCAGAAGTTAAGTCAGTAAAGCGCTGGTAGTTGGCTGTTGGAATATTGTACTTGGCACAAAAGTCTTTCATAAAACCTTTGGAGCCCTCCATTTCAGCTGCTGCGGCTGATGGACCAAAAGCAGGTACATTGATTTCGTCAAGTCGGTCGACAAGACCATCAACGAGTTGGCCTTCGGGACCAACGACAACAAATTCAATTTCGTTCTTAGATACAAAATCGACGATACCATCGAGATCTTCTGCTTTAATCGGCAAGCATTCTGCGACCTCAGAAATGCCGGCATTTCCCGGAGCACAATATAGTTTTTCGCAGAGAGGAGATTTGGCAATAGACCAACAGAGTGCGTGTTCACGGCCACCAGATCCAACGACGAGAATTTTCATTTTGTGCTCCCGATATTCAGGCGATTTTTAGAGGGTCAATCAATCTGGCAAGCTTATGCCCTATTCATTCAGGGAAAGCCAGTCTCAGAAATAACTACAGTCTGGATTTTTATTGTCTGTGGGTGATTAATCAGCTTTGCTCTGTCGACTTTCTTAAGGGTGGTGTTTAGGATGGTCAGTAATGAACGATCTATTTTCAAAACCACCCTCTGCACCATCTGGCGAACGTGGTAATAACGCGCCGGCTATGAGTGTTAGTGAGATTTCAACGTCGATCAAACGAGAGCTCGAAACTCGCTTTGATCGTGTCCGTGTACGCGGTGAAATCTCTGGCCTTAAACGTGCTGGTTCAGGGCACATATACATGTCCTTGAAGGACGATAATGCGGTTTTGAGTGTCATTTGCTGGCGCGGGCAGGCTGCTAAACTCTCAGTTGAGCCTCAAGATGGCTTAGAGGTTATCGTTACAGGCAGGATTACGAGTTATCCTGGACGTTCAAATTATCAAATTGTTATCGACAGTATGGAAGTCGCTGGAGAAGGTGCGTTGCTTAAGCTCTTGGAAGAGCGAAAACGCATATTGTCCTCGGAAGGTCTTTTTGCGGATGAACGCAAACGTAGTATTCCCTTCTTACCCGAAGTTATCGGGGTCGTAACCTCGCCAACCGGGGCTGTTATCCGCGATATTATGCACAGACTTTCCGATCGGTTTCCAAGGCGGGTTTTGGTCTGGCCAGTTCTTGTCCAGGGCAAAGGTGCTGCAGAACAAATTGCGGCAGCGATTGAAGGTTTTAATGCCTTGGAAGTGGACGGTGACATTCCCAGACCCGATACACTGATTATCGCACGTGGTGGCGGCAGTTTAGAAGATCTCTGGGCGTTCAATGAAGAAATAGTTGTCCGAGCGACCGCCAATTCTCAAATCCCTCTGATATCGGCTGTAGGCCATGAAACAGACACAACACTGATCGACTTTGCTTCCGACAAACGGGCGCCGACGCCTACGGCTGCTGCTGAAATGGCTGTTCCTGTTCGGGCAGAGTTAATCGGCGAGGTTCAAAATATTGGCCGCAGAATTTATTCCGGTGCAAACAGGCTTTTGAGTGAAAAGCGTATGCAGGTTGAAGCTCTTTCCCGCGGACTTCCTGATCCGAGGCGCCTAATTGAAGAAAAAATGCAACGGTTGGATGATCGTGCTGAGCGGATGCGTAATGCAATGAAGGGCTATCTGCGCCATCAAGTGTCAGGACTTTCAGAACTCTCAGCGCGATTGCCTCATCCTAAACAACAGATACTACTCGCCAACCAGCAATTGGTTGCCCTTAAAGATAGGTTGAATACATCTGGATCGCACCTGTTGCCGAAACGGCAACAAGAACTAGACAGAGTTGATGCAGGAAGACGTATGGTTTCGGCAACCAATTTGCGGATTGAGCGAGCCGGAAATGAGCTGCGGTCGCTGGATCGTGTCCTTGAAGGCGTCTCCTATAAAAACGTTCTAAGGCGCGGCTTTTCGGTTGTACGTGGGACCGATGGTAACGTGCTGGGATCGGGTGATATTTCGGATGGTACGCACTTGAATATTGAATTTGCGGATAATGCGTTTGTTGAAGCCGTTGCGGGTGAGGCAAACGGGAAGCCTCCCCTTTCAACCCCACCTTCACAGAAGAAAAAGAAAGTCCTTCAGAAAATGAACCAAGGCCAAGGAAGCTTGTTGTGATAAAATCTCTTTTCGCTACTTTTTTTCTCATATTTTTTTTAGGTCAAAGTGCATCTGCTGAGGGAGTTGTCAGCTTAAAGGGAGAATTCGTTCAGGGAGGCATTATTTTTGGCCAAGCACCAAGCGGAGCTGAAATCACCCTTGATGGCCAAAGGGTGAAAACCTCTCAGGATGGCCACTTCGTTTTTGGGTTTGGTCGCGATGCGGAGGGGCCAGTTGTTCTAATAATTAGCACACCGGACGGTACCGTCGAAAAACGAGAGCTTATTCTGACAAAACGCGATTATAAAATTCAGAGAATTGAAGGCGTTGCTCAGAAATATGTCTCCCCTCCAAAGGAAGTTTCTGAGCGGATAAGTCGAGATGCAAAGCTGGTTGCAGAGGCTCGGACTTCAAACTTTGATGAACCGATGTTTGCACGGGGATTTGTCTGGCCTGCTTTGGGACGAATATCTGGCGTCTATGGTAGCCAACGTGTTTTTAATGGCGTGCCAAAGCGCCCTCATTTCGGCGTTGATGTTGCTGCTCCGGTTGGAACACCAATTAAGGCTCCTGCACAAGGCATTGTTACTCTGGCGCACCCTGATCTTTATTATTCAGGAGGGACTGTGATCCTTGATCATGGTCATGGGTTATCGTCAACTTTTTTACATATGAAATCTGTAACGGTGAAGGTTGGAGATCTATTACAACAAGGAGATCAACTTGGCTCTCTGGGCGCTACCGGACGCGTGACGGGACCCCACCTTGATTGGCGGATGAACTGGTTCAAAGAACGGGTGGATCCACAAACACTTGTAGAGCCTATGCCACAATAAAGTAAATCAGTTACAATTTCTCTGTGTTTTTAAGCTTGTCGTAGGCCGCCTTTGGCCAACGCCGATGCAACCAGAGCCAGTCTCCGGGTTTTTCCCTGATCCAACCTTCAATAATTTTATTGATCTCAGTCATGCCATTGATACCCGCCTGCTCTCTACTGACGGTGTCGGGAAAATCTACAGCTGGATGACAAGTTAAGTGGAATGAAGCCGGACCAGTGCGTTCGCATTGTATGGGGAATACTACAGCATTCTTCTTAGCACCCAAAAGAGCAGGGGCTGCAGGGGTCATTGCTGGAATATCAAAAAAGAGCGCTTCAATCCCATCGTTCATTTTTTGATCTGCTAAAATACCAACAGCAGAGCCTTTTCTTATGGCTTTTAGTGATGCGCGAGCACCTTCCACGCCTTTTGACGCAGAAGTATTTCCTGTTGAAGTTCTTATGTCATCAATGGCTTGCGCCACTAAAGGATTGTTGGGTTGGCGGACAATGATAGTTTGTGGATAGCCACGTAAAGCGGCGGTCATTGGGAGAACTTCCCAGTTCCCGATGTGGGCTCCGACAAAAATTAAAGCCTTGTCTTTTATTTCAGGAGCTTCAAATTTCTCGATGCCTTCGACAGTTATGTAACCCTTGTCGAGTTGGACAATTTCCTTGAGATGGGGGTATTCAAAAATTACTCGGCCAAGGTTATCCCACATATTGCGAATAATGGTTTTTCGTTCTTGGGGAGAAAGTTCGGGCATAGCAAGCCTGAGGTTTAGATCAGCTTTTCTTGTTATGCCAAGGTGAGGGCCAATTGTGCGGCCTAAAAATCCGCCAAAATTAGAACAGGATTTAACAGGAAATAACCCGACCAAACCGATCAAGAAGCGAAAACCAACAGCTTCAATTTTATGGCGAAAGGTTGGGGTCGAATTCATCTATGTTCCGGTTAATCTATTGAGAAATTTCATGAGATCATTGGGATTATCCCAAACCGCCCTGATGGGCAAGCAGTGGATGCTATTTCGCAGATCAACAGGAATTTTAGCATAATCTTTTTCAGTCGTGTAAATGAGATCGACACCTAAAGTTTCGGCTGATTTTATGATGTCCACAAGATCGGATCGGCTGTATCGGTAGTGATCGGGAAAATCTCTCGTGCCTTTTAAAACAGCACCCTGTTGTTGAAGTGTTGTGTAGAACTTTTGAGGATAACCAATGGCGGCAAAAGCGAAGATTGATTTTTGGTTTAGCGCCTTTGATGGACTTAAAAAGTTATCTCCGAGATCTAACTCTGGCTCTGTAACAGGCTCCACATGTGCGTGAAGGATCGGAATATCTCCAAGGTAGGATAATATCTCTGGGTTAGATGGTGTGTTATCCGAATTCATTAAGACAATTGCATCAGCACGATCAATACCACTGCGGATACTTTCTCTAAGAGGTCCTGCAGGAATAACGCGGCCATTTCCAAACCCCAGATTATTATCAACTACAATCAGGCTGAGATCTTTGAATAGTTTCGGGTTTTGAAAGCCATCGTCCAGTAATATAATATCAGCGCCCTGTTTTATCGCGGCTAGTGCTCCTTTTACCCTGTCACGGCTTACCCATGTGGGAAGGGTGCTAGATAACATTAAAGGCTCATCACCAACCTCAGTTGGTTTATGAACATTGAGGTTTACCAGTAAGGGACCTTGCTCTGTTCCGCCATAACCTCTCGATATGATATGAGGGGAAAAACCTTTTTTTATAAGAGTTTCTGCGATTGAGCGGGCAATGGGTGTTTTCCCGCTTCCCCCGGCACTGAGATTGCCAATACAGATGACGGGGACAGTAACTTTAATAGGTTTTGTGAATACCTGTCGGAAGTACCCACCTATTATATAAAAGAGCGAGGCTGGGAGTAAAAGAGTACTAATAAAGTTGCAGCTTTTCCAAAAATTAGGTGCGCGCATCAGCTTGCTTTTCCAATTTTTCTGGATCAATGAAGGGATGCCCATAGGTGAGGTCGGCTTCGACAGTCAAATCATTTAGCTGTTTTTCAAGTTGTTGGCGATAGAACTCTAGCTTTTCTTTAGAGGCATTTCGCTCGACTAAAATGGGCGTGCCCCAGAGAATGATGCCACGGGAAAATGGTAGAGGCAAAAAAAAGCGATCCCAAGAATTAAAGACTTTGCGGTTGGAAACGCTTCCCGTAACGGGAAGTATAGGACGTCCCGTCATTTGGGCCGCTTTTACAGCACCATTTTTTGCGCGCATTCGGGGGCCCTTTGGACCATCCGGAGTAACACCTATTGCGCCACCTTTATCCAGAGTTCGCTTTAAGGAAACGAGTGCAGAAGCGCCTCCACGACGGCTAGATCCTTCGACGGTTTTAAAGCCTAAGTTTTCGATAGATTTTGCAATAACTCTACCATCTCTATGCGCGGAAATCAGCATATGAAACTTACTACGATCGCTATGTTTCCAAGCATGAAACATCATGATCATACGGGCATGCCAAAAACATCCAATGATGTTTGATTCTTGTTCTAAATAACGACGTGTTTCATCAGGTATTTTCTCTTGCCAACGTGTTGTTGAACGCACCAGTGAAATGTAGCTGGATATGAGCTTTGCTATGAGGTTTTGAAAGAAGGCTGAGCGGAGAACCCGCTTGGATAATTTCATCGCTAGCTTTTAACTGTTACTGCTGCACTGGCTTTGTCTTCATTTACAACGCGGGCTTCTTCTGCAAATTGAAGAGCATAAAGCTTGGCATAGGTGCCGCTTTTTTCCACGAGTTCAGCGTGAGAGCCTTGTTCGATAATGCGGCCATGATCCATGACGTATATGACATCTGCATCAATTACTGTGGATAAACGGTGAGCAATGACGAGAGTGGTTCGACCTTCCATAAGCGTGTTAAGGGCCGTCTGGACATGTCGTTCAGACTCTGTATCAAGGGCTGATGTAGCCTCATCCAACAAAAGAACGGGTGCATTTTTAACCATCGCCCGTGCTATGGCTACGCGTTGACGTTGTCCTCCTGATAGACGAGAACCGCGTGGGCCTACCAGAGTGTCATAACCATCAGGCAGTGCTTGTATGAATTCGTGAGCATGAGCGGTTTGCGCAGCGTTGATAATCTCTTCTTCACTCGCATCTGTCTTGCCGTAAGCAATATTGGCACGGATCGTATCATCGAAGAGTTGGATTTCTTGACTAACCAGCGCGATAGATTGCCGTAAGCTATTCATAGTTACATCACGAATATCTTGCCCATCGAGGGTAATTCGGCCCTCGCTAACGTCATAAAATCTCGGAATTAGGTTTAGAATGGATGTTTTACCAGCACCAGAAGCACCAACGAGAGCGATTGTTTGGTTGGCTTTAGCAATCAGGTTAATGTTTTGAAGTGCGGATGTGTCATCATCGTAATTGAAGTTTACGTTTTCGAAACGAACCTCTCCCTTGGATACATCTAAAGGTCTGGCTTTGAGGCTATCAGTTATGCGGGGCTCACTGTCTAGAACAGAATAAACTCTGTGCGCGGCTGCAAGACCAGTTTGCATACTGGCATTTAGTTTGGATAGTTTTTTTATTGGCTCATAAGCGAGTAAGAGCGCCGTTATAAAGGCAAAGAAGGATCCGGGGTCTTTGGTCCCTTGAATGACTTCATTCCCTCCGTAGACAATTACAATGGCGATTGCAATGCCTCCCAAAGTTTCCATTATAGGTGAGAGAATCGAGCTCGTTCTGGCTGATTTAAGGTTTAGTCGCAAGACTTTATAGATTGTTTCAGAGACACGGTTTGTCTCATAATCTTCCATATTATAGGCTTTTACATGCCGAATACCCTGGAAAGCCTCATCAAGACGAGTGGTCAATAATCCTAAGGATTCTTGAGTGTTGGTAGAGACTTTACGGATACGTCGCCCTGTCTTTGCGATAGGTAATATAGCTGTTGGAAAGGCCGCAAAAGCGATCGTTGCTAGGAACCAATCTTGGTAAAACATCATGCCAATCAAACCAAAGGCGGTCAGGCTATCCTTGCCGATTGATGTTAGGGTATTTGAGACGACCCCTTTGAGCATATTAGCATCATTGGTAAAACGAGATACCAAATTGCCAGAGGATTCTTCGTGGAAATAGGCGAGGTCTGTTCGCATCAACTTTTTAAAGAGCTGGGTTTGAATAGTTGCAATAATCTCCAAACCAACGTGCTGCATCAGCATTGATTGCGCGAATGTTGCCAGGCCTTTTACGAAGAAGATAGCAACAACACTCAAGGCAATAGGTAACAACAATTCATCATTTCGATTGAGAAAAATGTCGTTTATTATGGGTTCCATTTGCTTTGCGAGCATGACTGTAGAGCCTGCAACGATCATCATAGCAAGCAGAGACAACCCGATTTTGACCAACTGCCCGGAGACATAATCTCGAAAGAGCCTTTTGATCAAAAAACGTGTAGAGGCCTCACCCAAAGCCATTGTATTACTTTTTTTACTCGACATTTCGCTCATTCAAAATTGTACATATTATATGCTGTAATCATTAGTTGCATCAAATACAGGGAGCTTTAATTACCCGCAACCGTCATGCCATCTATACGGATTGTTGGTGCGTTACTTCCATAACGGAATGTTAGATCGCTAGCTGGCGTCAGGTTCAAGAACATATCTTTGAGATTACCAGCGATAGTCGCTTCTGAAACTGGGTAGGCAATTTGTCCGTCCTCAATCCAATAACCGCCAGCTCCACGGCTGTAGTCACCCGTCAGGCCGTTAACGCTTGAGCCCATCATTTCTGTGACAAAGAAGCCTTGTTTGATATCTTTTATGAGCTCTTCAACACTGAGTTTTCCGGCTTCCATGTACAGATTTGTTGTTGACGGTCCTGGGTTTCCTGAAGTCCCACGTGATGCGTGGCCCGTACTTTTTAAATTGAGTTGTCGCGCAGAACTGAGGCTCAATAACCAGGTTTTCAAGACACCATTTTCGATAATGTTTTGCTTGCTGTTTGCAAGACCCTCTCCGTCAAAGGGTTTTGACCGCAATCCACGGTGAATATGGGGATCGTCGACAATAGAGATTCCATCAGCAAAGATTTTCTCACCAAGAGATTCTTTAAGGAAACTTGTCCCACGGGCAATGGCTGGGCCAGTGATCGCACCAACCATGTGCCCCATAATGCTTGAAGAAACTCTAGGGTCGTAGACGACAGATATATTATTTGTTGTATCTGGTTTTCGCGGATTGAGGCGTTGAATTGTTTTCAGCCCGGCATTTCGTCCAATCTCTTCTGAAGACATGAGATCGCCGCCATAAACGGCACTGGAAAAGTCATAATCTCGTTCCATACCGTCTTTTTCACCTGCAAGTACGGAGACTGATACGGAGTGACCGGAAGACTTGTAACTTCCAGAAAAACCATTCGAGGCAGCAAGGGCAATGGTTGCTTCCCCCCAACTTGCTTCTGCGCCGCCAGAATTTGTCACACCTTTTATGGCAAGTGCGGCTTCTTCACAATCTTTAGCTCTTCGAATAAGTTCATCTGCGCTTGGCTCTACTGGGTCGTATATGTCCAGTTTAGGAAAGGATTTAGCAATTTGCTCTTCGCTTGCAATTCCTGCGTAAGGATCTTCAGGAACTACTCTAGCCATGGAAATGACGCGTTCAACAAGCTCGTTTATCGCTTGGGGCGAGGAATCACTGGAAGAAACAACGGCATTTCGTTTGCCGATAAAAACCCTAAGACCTAGATCATTGCTTTCTTCGCGTTCCAACTTCTCCATCTTGCCCATACGTTGGGCATGGGAAACAGAGACAGATCGGAACATAACGGCATCAGCAGCATCTGCGCCAGCAGCCTTGGCTTTTGTAATCAGATCTTCAAGCAGATTTTGCGACTCACTGGACGAGTTCATAGAGGTTCCTTGCATAGAAATGTTATAGCTTCATATATAGGCTAGCTAGCGCTTGGGATAAAGCAGCAGATAGCGTTTTCTTTCTTTTTCTGTACTTAGTAGAGTGTGGGAATACCAAAAAAAGCAGCACCTAATTTCTTAGATGCTGCTTTTTTATTTTCTGGTCTTATGGAGGCCAAAACGGAGTTCTTAATTCGCAAGTATCTGATTTGTCGCCGATACAATAGCTTTTATGGAAGCAACTGTCGTATTGGGATCTATACCAACGCCCCAAACAGTTTCACCCTTGTTGGTTTTGAGTTCCAAATAAGCAACTGCTTTTGCATCCGAACCATGAGTGAGGGAGTGTTGGTGATAATCTTCGACACTTAGTCGTACGCCTAAATTTTCTGCAATAGCATCTGTGAAACCTGCGATTGGACCGTTACCTTTGCCAACAATCTCTTTGGCTTCTCCAAAATGTTTGATTTGTGCTGTCAGGTGGCGGATCTCTGCTGCATGTGTGTCGGGCACAGTCGTATGACTAATGAATTCAACTGGATTTGTTGTGCACAGATAGGCCTTTTCAAAGCTCTCCCAAATAACTACGGGGGTGATCTCTTTGCCAGATGTCTCGGCAATATTTTGAATTTTCTTGGAGAAATTGACCTGAAGATCCCGCGGTAAGTCCATATGGTAATCGTTCTGCATGATATAGGCGACACCACCTTTACCAGATTGGCTGTTGATACGGATAATTGCTTCGTAACTGCGGCCAATATCCTGAGGATCAATTGGTAAGTATGGAACTTCCCAGTGATCGGTGTTGTTGGCTTTCAGGGCAGCCATACCTTTTTTGATCGCGTCTTGGTGTGATCCAGAAAAAGCTGTGTAAACCAATTCACCAACCCATGGGTGGCGCTGATGAACGGGCAACTGGTTACAATACTCGGCTGTTTCTTTGACTTTTGTAATGTCAGAGACATCTAACTCGGGATCAACACCTTGCGTCATCATGTTTACGGCGAGTGTAACCAAGTCAACGTTACCAGTACGTTCGCCATTACCAAAAAGGGTACCCTCTACGCGGTCCGCGCCTGCGAGTAATCCCATTTCAGTGGCAGCAACTGCTGTGCCGCGATCATTGTGCGGGTGCAAACTAATAATAACAGAATCGCGTTTGTTAATGGTATTACAAAACCATTCTATTTGATCTGCGTGAACGTTTGGCGTCGACATTTCTACCGTTGCTGGAAGGTTAAGTATAACCTTGTTTTCGGGGCTGGCTTCCCAGACCTCCATTACAGCTTCGCAGATTTCAATTGCAAACGGCATTTCTGTTCCAGTGAAACTCTCTGGAGAATATTGGTGTACAATCTTGGTTTCTGGAACGGTCGAGATCAATTCCTTGATCAATTTCGCACCTTCAACGGCGATGTCTATAATGCCTTGTTTATCTTGGCGGAAAACGACACGACGTTGTAATTCAGAAGTCGAGTTATAAAGGTGAATAATAGCGTTTTTCGCGCCACGAATACTGTCGAAGGTACGGCGAATAAGATGCTCACGTGATTGGGTCAAAACCTGAATTGTGACATCATCAGGGATCATGTCTTCTTCGATCAGCGTGCGTAGAAAATCATAATCCGTTTGAGATGCAGAGGGGAATCCAACTTCAATTTCTTTGAAGCCCATATCCAAAAGCATCTGGTACATCTTCATTTTACGCGTGGTGTCCATTGGCTCGATAAGAGCTTGATTGCCGTCACGTAGATCAACGGAACACCAGATTGGTGCTTTCGTTATGGTTTTTCCTGGCCATGTACGGCTTGCTAAGGAAACTGTTTCAAA
Source organism: Halopseudomonas aestusnigri (assembly GCA_036960845.1). Lineage (GTDB taxonomy): Bacteria > Pseudomonadota > Alphaproteobacteria > Kiloniellales > Kiloniellaceae > Kiloniella. Next base: position 870,394 of record JBALWN010000001.1, read on the forward strand.
CGGTTGGTATCTTTCAAAGGGCATTTTATTCATAACGTTATTCTCTCTAGCTTTCCGGGGCGCTCGTATTTCGGCGGATCTCCCGGTATTCATTATATAATATTTTGATATTTGAAGTTAGCGGCAAATAATACGATCACCGGGGGCCGCTTAATGGCTTCGATGATCGTCAATAAGTCGTAAGAGTCCTGTCAGAGAGCTGTTGCCATTTAGGAGCTCAATCTGGGAAATTTGGTCTTTGATCAATTCTTTTGAAACAGGAGGTGTCAATGTATGACCCTCTGTAAGGGTATAACAATCTGTGTTGATTTCAGATGAAGGTAACATTTTGCGGTAGTCCAATAAATTCCGAGTTGCAAATAGCACTAACCCCGGCTCTCTCAATCAGGAGGCCGGGTTAATAAGTCGCTCTAGGAGGCGAGTGCTCAGAATTGGTCCGCATTTTGTCATGAAGATAAGATGCTGTGCAAATTAAGTGGGGTCAAGCTTAGAATAAATGATTTTAAAATCAGTTCAGTTTCTTTTTGTCTTTGAGGAAATCAACACAAACAAAAAGCATATTGACCTTCTCACCATCAACCGAAAGAGGAAGCACAATATCTTCGATAGTTTTAAACTCTTTATACGGCCCAACGTATGGTGGATTAGCGATTACTGGAGTACGGTCAGTGACAGCTTTTTCCAACATGGACCAAAGTCTGCTTGGTTTTTTTTGATGAGGGATCGTTGAGAGCCACGCCCCGGTATGATTTTTGTTCAAATGACGGCTGACTTCCGAGCCGATCAAACGGTACCTGAAATCCAAGGGTTCAAGTTGAACTTCGTGAATAAGAATGTTTGGCAAAAGGTGTCGAAGGTCTGCCGGGTCTAAATCGGCACGCGCAGGCATTAAGCGCTCGCCTCTCATTTTATTCCAATACTGGAAGACTTCGAAATTTATAACTGACTTAATTTTACTAGGGTCGAACACAAGTTTTCTTTCGGTATTTATTTTTTCCAGATTGCTTTGCCAGTACCAGGCAGACCCAGTTCTGACCACATAGCATCTACTTTTTCTACAACCTCAGAATCCATTCGAATTTCTTCGCCCCATTCTCGTTTGGTCTCTGGTTCCCATTTGTCAGTGGCATCAAGGCCAATTTTGGATCCAAGGCCGCTTTCAGGAGAGGCAAAATCAAGGTAATCAATAGGCGTACCTTCGATCACGGTGATGTCTCGTGCTGGATCCATTTTTGTTGATACCGCCCACATCACATCTTTCCAATCGCGGGCATTAATGTCGTCATCTACGACAATAACCCACTTAGTATACATGAATTGACGGAGATATGACCAGACTCCCAGCATGACGCGTTTGGCGTGACCGGGGTAAGCCTTCTTCATTGAAACAACAGCGATACGATAGCTACACCCCTCTGGCGGGAGCCAAAAATCTGTGATCTCTGGGAACTGTTGCTGGATAAGAGGAATGAAAACTTCGTTGAGCGCTTCTCCTAATACAGAGGGCTCGTCGGGCGGACGACCAGTGAAAGTAGAGAGATATATCGGTTCTTTCCGCATTGTTATTGCGGTGATAGTGAAAACTGGAAACGGCTCTACCGAGTTGTAATAGCCAGTGTGATCGCCGTAAGGGCCTTCGTCGCCGTATTCATCCAGGCTTACAAAACCTTCCAACACGATTTCAGCGTTAGCAGGAACCTTCAGGGGAATGGTCTTACAATCGACAAGCTCGACCTTTTTGCCGCGAAGCAACCCTGCAAATTGATACTCTGAAAGAGTATCAGGTACAGGCGTCACTGCCGCAATAATCGTTCCCGGATCAGACCCCAGTACGACGGCTGCTGGTAAAGGATCGGGCTTTTGTTTTTTCCAACGCGCATAGTGTTGTGCGCCACCGCGATGCTTGAGCCATCGCATAAGGGTTTTGTTCTTACCAAGCACCTGCATACGATATATGCCGAGATTATAAACATCGGTCTTTTCGTCGCCTGGTCCCTTGGTCACAACCAGTGGCCAAGTAATCAGAGGAGCCGGTTCCCCCGGCCAACAAGTTTGAATAGGAAGCTTGGCGAGATCGATATCATCCCCCGTCAAGACAATATCCTGACAAGGTGCTGAAGAAACGTTTTTAGGCTTCATTGCCATTACGGTCTTAAGTAAAGGCAGGCTACTCCAAGCTTCTTTGAGGCTGGCTGGCGGTTCTGGCTGCCTTAGGAAGGCCAGAGTTTCTCCAACCTCTCTAAGTTGCTCAGGCGTCCGTTCCATCCCGAGAGCGACACGTTCAACTGTGCCAAACAAATTGACGAGAACAGGCATGCCATAGGGAGTGCCGTCTTTGTGGACTACATTTTCAAACAACACTGCAGGGCCTTTTTCAGCCAGCAGTCTTGTTTGAATTTCTGTCATCTCCAGTTCAGGTGAAACAGGGTGTGTTACTCTGACGAGATTCCCTTGTTCCTCAAGGTGCGAAATGAAATCCCGCAAAGACGCGTATGGCATTTTATATGTTCAGGCTTCTTTTGGTTCAATGATTAAGGTCGTACCTTCTACGCTGGTTATACTCACCTTGGTGCCCTCAGGTAAATCCCCGCCTTTGATTTTCCAGATCACTCCATTGACGGTTTCTCTGCCAGCCCCATTTTTCAAGTCATTGGTTAGAACAAAATTTTGCCCTATGAGATCATGACCTCGTTTGTTTAAATTTGGACTATCGCTAACTGGAGGGTGCTTTCGAGCATAGACACGCCAGGCAGCCACGGAAATAATGGACAACACAGCAAAGATGATAAGTTGCTTTTCCCAGAGCAAGTCTGGGAAAAGGAAAACAAGACCACCAACGATACCGGCGGAGATTCCCATCCACAGAGCAATTGCTCCCGGAGCAAAAACTTCAACGGCAATTAGGAAAAGGGCAAAAACCCACCAGTACCAAAATTGAACATCTGTAAAGCTTTCCATAAAGCCTACGCCTCATCGTTTTTGTTATTTGAAGTCCAGGGTGATTTCGTTGATGACGATGTATCATCATTGCCAACGACTGTTTTCGCGAGTTCAGCTATCCCCGCAATAGATCCAAGAATTCCTGTGGCTTCCATCGGCAGAATCATGGTTTTTTGGTTGGGGGAATCTGCAAACTTGCCAAATGCTTCGACGTATTTTTGTGCAACAAAATAGTTAATCGCCTGAATGTCGCCTTCTGCAATTGCTTTGGATACTGATTCTGCAGCTTTGGCTTCGGCTTCCGCTTCACGTTCACGGGCTTCGGCATCACGGAATGCTGATTCCTTACGACCTTCAGCTTCAAGAATTGCAGCCTGTTTAAGACCTTCAGCTCTTAAAATTTGAGCCTGGCGAACGCCTTCAGCTTCAAGAATGCTGGCACGTTTATCTCGTTCAGCTTTCATTTGACGTCCCATAGATTCAACCAAATCCTTTGGGGGAGTAATATCTTTGATTTCCACGCGAGTTACTTTAACACCCCACGAGGCGGTGGCTTCATCAACAACATTAATAAGTTCGGCGTTAATCTTGTCGCGTTTGGAGAGCAGTTCATCCAAATCCATAGACCCCATAACGGTACGAATGTTCGTCATGGTGAGGTTTAGTATAGCGCGTTGAAGGTCTCTAACTTCGTATGCTGCCATCGCCGCATCCATAATTTGATAAAAGACAACGCCATCCACCTCGACTGACGCATTATCTTTTGTAATGACTTCTTGTGAGGGAACATCCATGACTGTTTCCATCATGTTCAGCTCTGCGCCGACCCGATCTACGATAGGGACGATTAAATTTAAACCAGGTTTAAGAGTCTTCGTGTAGCGGCCAAAACGTTCGATGGTTATTTCAGTTCCTTGAGGAACTGATTTTACACCCATAAGAACAAGAATGACGGCCACGACAACCACGGCGATCGCAAAAATGGAAAAGGCGGAAAGCATATGAACCCCTAGAATGAAAATTTCAAAAATTTTGCAACTGTTAGGATGGCGATTTCTTATGGATGAGGAAATGAAATTCTTAATAAGGAGGTAAATTGTTACTATATTTCGTATAAGGCGTACACTTTGATATTCTGTTGCATAGGAGCTATGCAATTTTTTATATAATTTTTTTATTTTTTCGCTATTACTCTTTTATGAAGAGGCATATAGTACTTAGAAGTACGTATGTACCGAGACAATTTCGGCTATTTAGTAAGAGTGACAGTAATGGCACAGTTTTTTGTGGTTGGCGGCGAATATGCAGATACTTCTTTCTGCGATGCTGTTGGGGGGGCCGAGGAGTGGATCGGTCCATTTGAAGATTATGAATCCGCAAAAAAGGAATGGTCACGTAAGGCGTGGCTTACGGTTGATGAGTGTACAACTCGTTTCCGTATCGAGCGGATTGATAAAGATGCACCTCCGCCGTGTACTGACTAAATAACGTTTTCTGATGCCTTGGGAACTTCCTCGTGACCAAAGTGCCAGGCTTCGAATAGCCAAAGGGTATCCCTTTGCGGCTCCTAATTCTTCTTATCTTTTCGTGGATGGGGAGGCGGAGCCTTTTTCTGATATTCAGAAATACGGGATATTATTGAATGAGCGTAAAGCAGTTATCGCTCATGGCTCTAATCGAGCGCCTGAACAACTTGCGCGAAAATTTGCATCTCATAGCTCTGGTAAAGAGCCGATACCAGTAACCGCCATATGGTTAAGCGATCATGATGTCGTTTATTCGGCGCACGTTGCTCGGTACGGCTCTGTTGCGGCTGAATTAATTTACAGTCCTGGCACTGAAGTTCAAATTTTTTTGACCTGGCTCACCGAGGCCCAGTTAAAGAGAATGCATGAGACCGAGTTACCTGGTGGTCATTATTCCTATGGCCATATCAGTAGTAATTGGGTTTCGGCTGATGGACTTGAGTTGCCCAGAGATCCTCTCGGCCTTGCTGTATATCGAAGTTCGATTGGAATGTTAAATTGTAATGGCAGTCCCGTAGCAATTTCCGCTCTTCCAACTCGAAATCGTTCTTATCTCGCGTGGTCTCAAGAACAAATCTTAAGTTATATTCATGGAATTGATAAGCTTGAGGGCGATTTAGACAAGGCCATCCTTAAGACAATTGAGTCAGATTCGTATCGAACCCAGGTTGTGAATAAATTACGAAAACAATCTTTGGATGTTTTTCACCCCACATATGCTATTGTAAAGTGAACGCTCTGATACTTTGGTATTCTTTTTTTCTTGCATTTGAAAATCAGATTCTTTAAGACCGCGCTTCTATGCGGCTTTTCAGCGATCTGTTCCATGAGATGTGCAGATCGCGATTGAGCCAAAGTCATCTACTGGTTGGAGAGGATGTAAAGTGTCCAATGCGCACGCCCTCTTCCAATTGGGGATGGACTTGAATCAAGATTCAAGCACCACCCAAACGGAAGAAAACAATACCGATTGTCAGCAGGCTTTTGATACTGTCGCAGTCGAAGCGTCTAATGTTGTTAAATTTGATGAAGAACCTAAGGATTTCTTTATTGAGCGTGACGGCGAGAAGTTTGCAGGTATGCATTTGATCATAGATCTATGTGGTGCATCTCGTCTTGATGATCTTGAGTTTATTAAGAGGACGCTTATTGATTGTGTCGAGAAGTCTAAAGCGACCCTCCTTCACATTCATTTGCACCACTTTACGCCTAACGGTGGCGTATCAGGTGTGGCGGTGCTTGCTGAATCTCATATTTCTATCCACACATGGCCGGAAAAAGGCTATGCGGCGCTGGATGTGTTTATGTGCGGAGATTCAGAACCTCATAATGCGATTGATGTTCTCAGCGAGGCCTTCAAACCCACCAAAGTTGTGGTTGACGAAATGCGTCGTGGGAAGGAAGTGGGATGACCGAATGGGTAACGGAAGCTCTACATGGGGATTTCAAAACCAGTTTTCGCGTCAACAAAGTCCTATTTGATAATCAGACTGAGCATCAAAACCTCGTAATCTATGAAAACGAAATTTACGGCCGTGTTATGGCTCTGGATGGCGTTACACAGATTACGGAGCGAGATGAATTCATTTATCATGAGATGCTTGCTCATCTACCTATCTTTGCCCATGGTTCGGTTAAGAAGGTTCTGATCGTCGGTGGTGGTGACGGTGGTATGCTTGAGGAAGTTCTTAAGCATACCAACATTGAAAAAGTAACGATGGTTGAATTAGACCGTACCGTGATCGAATTAAGCAAAAAACACTTACCCATGGTGTGTGGTGATGCCTTTGAAGATCCCCGCCTTGATCTCGTTATCAAGGATGGGTGCCTTTTCATGAAAGAGTGCCGTGAGCAGTACGATTTGATCATTGTGGATTCTACGGATCCCATCGGACCTGGCGAAGTTCTTTTTACAGATAACTTCTATACAGACTGTAAAAGCTGTCTCTCCGATAATGGAATTCTGGTTACTCAGAACGGTGTACCCTTCCAGCAAGCCGATGAGCTAAAATCAACGATGACTTTCTTCAAACCGATTTTTGCTGAAACGACTTGTTACATGGCAACAATTCCAACTTATGTTGGTGGGCCCATGGCTTTTGGCTGGGGAACAAATCGAGTTGGCTTGAAAGACACATCTTTGGAGGAGCTGCAAGATCGGTTTGAAGTTTCGGGTATTGTGACCAAATACTATACACCTGAAGTTCATAAAGCTGCGTTTGCTTTACCAGGGTATGTACAAAAACTTGTCGCCTGACCTGCGTGTTGATGTCGAGATAAGCTATAAAAGGAGCTTTCGAGTTCCTTTTTTTATGAGCTCGAACTTCTGTGGATCTTTTCAGCGGGCATAAGGTCTCTAACAGAATTGCCAAAATAAACTGCATCAGCCGTATCCAAGTCTTCAGGTGTCAAAATTTTCTCAGTGAGATCTTTGTAACCCTCTTTTAGAAGTCGGGATCGAAGTGTGCCATTGAGGACACCGCTGCTTATTGGCGGAGTGAACAACTGCCCATTGACTTCTATAAAGAAGTTCGTCCGCGCACCCTCGGTAATCTCGCCATGTTCATTGGTAAAGAGAACTTCATCACAGTTGGTTCGTTTGTTCTGAGCGGCCAATTCATCTTCATAAAGCTCTCGGCGGGTCGTTTTGTGGTAGAAGAAGATGTCACTACTATCGACCACTTTCTCGGAAAGGACGTAACCGATGGTCTTTGAGGGGTTTTGTAGCTGCATTGGCGTAGTCGTGATTGTGATTGACCCGTCTTTCAAAAGCAAAAGGCGGACTCTTTGGACTCCTGTTAATTGAAGATTATTCAATTCGTCTTCGACAGTGACGTGGTCGAAGGGGTAGCCAAAAAAGCCGGCTGAGTTTTCTAAGCGCTCTAGGTGTTCCTCTAGTAGATAAAAGCCTTTATCCTCTTCCCATCGCAATGTTTCGATCAGATCAAAAAGCGGCTTGGCATATCCAGCTAGATTCCCAGATAAGAATTGTCCCTTTAAAAGACATTCCTGGTATTCGGATTCTGGACTTGAATCAAACACGATCCCACTGCCGATACCCATTTCTCCCGAGCCGTCGTTATCAACCACCAGCGTGCGTATGGCGACATTAAACTGGGTGTCACCATTAGGGGAAATGTGGCCTATAGATCCGGTGTAAATGCCACGAGGCTCTTGTTCTAGCTCTGATATGATCTCCATTGTCCGTACTTTGGGTGCCCCGGTAATTGACCCGCAAGGGAAGAGGCGCTTTATCAAATCAATTGGTGTAATCTCATCCAGAAGTTTGCCGACAATATTTGAAGTCATTTGATGGAGCGAACGATAGGTCTCGACAGTGAAGAGTTCGGTAACTTTTATGGTTCCAACTTCGCACACGCGTCCCATATCGTTTCGTAAAAGATCCACGATCATCAGGTTTTCTGCGCGGGATTTTTCATCCTGAGTTAGCCAAAGTTTGTGCGCGTTGTCTTCTTGCTGAGTTTTCCCGCGCTGTGCGGTTCCCTTCATCGGGCGTGTTCGCGCATTTTTCCCTTCAGTAGATAAAAAGACTTCAGGGGAGAGGGAGAGAACGACCTGATTACCTGTATTGATATAGGCGCCGTTTGCCACACTCTGTCGTTGTCTTAATTCCTGGAATAGGGCGATGGGGTCGCCAGAGATCTTAAAGTTATGTTTGAAGGTATAATTAACCTGATAAGTGTCGCCGGCAGCGATATAATTTTTAACCTTATCAATAGCTTCACAATAGCTTGTCTCATCCATCGATGGGGTCAAATCTTTAAGCAGATATTCCCCGGTTCTTTGCTGTGCCAGGAATTTGTGAGTTTTAGATGGGCTTAAAGCTATCGCTTTTCCAAAAACACCAAACCATAAAAGCGGAACTCTCCGATCTTCCTCCTCAGGGAGAAAGCGTGTCAGCTTTTCTTCTAAAAGGTAACCAAGCTCATAAGAGAGATAACCTGCGAGATGTTTGCCCTGTGCTTTTTGAAGCGACATTTGCTCAAAGGCGGATGCTAAAGAAGAAGGCGTATCGCAACGAATAATGCTCAGGGGATTGATAAACAGTACGGACCCTTTACCGGAGAGCGTATCGTCCAGCAGTACAAAGGGTTCGGTTTGTTTTTGTAAGTACTCGTTCATCAGCCTGATGTTTGGTTTTTATATCAAAAAGAGCTTTAACGCGCCCCGCCACTGAGGTCCAGTTTTGTTTAGTTCTATCGGTTGAAAGTTAACTTATATTCTTAAAGGAGGCTGTCCATTTGCGTCTGGTTCTTGTTGGAAACCGCAATGTAGATGTGTAGAAGTTTAGCGGAAAAGGGCTCTAACTACCAATTTCCCAAACGACAGCATTTCGGACATCGGTATCCTCAAGAGATGAGGACGTTAGAACTGAATAGGTAATAATACGTTTCAACCCGGTTTTTGGTAGATATGTCCGGCCTGGGTCGCCCATTAAAACGGTCGTTCCTTGATAAGAGAGCTCTTTTAGCCATTGTGTGATTTCTTGTGCCATTGGGCCGTCATAACAGACATCACCAACAAGTATGATATCCCATCCCCAATTAGGCCCCCTAACTAAATTAGCTGTGGTTGTCTGGATGTGGACCTGATTGAGTTCGGCATTTAGCTCTGTGGCAGCTATTGCAAAGGGATCTATATCTGCTGCGAGAACCTCTAATGCGCCTGCTTGTTTGGCTGCTATAGCTTGAAGACCACACCCACTTGCGAAATCGAGAACTTTCTTACCTTCAACTAGGGAAGGGTTATCTGAAATGTATTGAGCGAGGGCTTGACCTCCTGCCCAAGCAAATGCCCAAAACGGAACGCCTAGGCCTAGCTTTTCTAGCTCATCTTCCCCGTGTCGCCATAGGGGTAGATCCTCTGCGGCGAGATGGAGCTGGATTCGATCTCCAAGAAGCGGTGTGCCTGATGGGCGGGTATTTTCTATTATGAAAGCTTTGGGATCAGTAATTGGCTCAATCATCAGGTGAAGGATGTCGAGCTAAATAGGAGACGAGACTTTTAGACAATTTCACTTGACGTTTGCAGCCATAAAAATTCCTGTAAGAAAGATCCATCCGATGATTCTGTTGGATTTAAATTTGGTCAGGCAGTCATGAGCGTCGTCAACTTTCACGGTGGATATCTGCCAAGTAAAGTGAAGTGCTAGAGCACCAATTCCAACCCAGAAGGGCCAAATTAACCCCATTACCCATCCCGCTGTTGCAAAGCAGGCGGTGCATAGACTGTAGAATAGAATAAGCCAGTATCTCGTATGGCGACCCAGTTTAAGCGCGGTGGATTTTACCCCAATCAATGCGTCGTCTTCTTTGTCTTGATGGGCGTAGATGGTGTCATAACCAAGGGTCCAGGCAATGCCGCCAATATACAACAGCAACGCAGGCATAGAGATTTCTCCTCGAACGGCAGCCCAGCCAACTAATGCACCCCAGTTGAAAGTGAGCCCCAACCAAGCTTGTGGCCAGTAAGTGATGCGCTTCATAAAGGGGTAGCAGATCACCAAAATAATAGCTGATGCTGCTAAGATCATGGTAAAGGTATTGAATTGTATAAGAACCAAGAGACCGATTGTTAGCTGTATAGCGAGGAATACCGCCGCTTGCTTCATGGACAACTCACCGCTGGCGAGAGGCCGTGTTGCGGTTCGGGCGACCTTCTTGTCATAGTCTCGGTCGGCCATGTCGTTAATTGTGCAGCCAGCGCCACGCATTACCAAGGCACCGATGGCAAAGAGGGCTAAATAGTAGGGCGGAGCATATGAACTACCAAGTTGATATCCTGGTGCGGTAGTGGCAAGCGTCATTGACCACCAGCAGGGGAAAAGCAGTAGCCATGTGCCAATAGGGCGATCAAGTCTTGCTAAACGCAAATAAGGTCGCGCCCAGGCAGGAGATAATCGGATAATCAGATGATCATTCTTTATGTCACTTGCGGTTTTGGTCATATCGGACGTTGTGTTATCTCTTTTGAGGATGTTATCAACTTGCTTCAAGCGTGAATAGATACACGTGATGTAGGTCTTTGTGAAGGTAGAGGTTCGAGAGATGGAGCGTGTCGTTACGAGACTCTATGTTAAAGACAGCTTGTCTGAAGGCGCTACCGTTGGGCTAGATGCCGCTGGCGCCCACTACCTACGCTCCGTGCTTCGCCTTAGCTCAGGGGCTCGAATCGGACTATTCAATGAACGTGATGGTGAGTGGCTTGGGGTTATTGATGGTTTGGGCAAGGGCTGGTGCTCTCTTCAGATTCAAGATCAACGTCGGGCTCCTGCTGATGAACCTGATATTTGGCTGGTATTTGCTCCTATAAAAAGATCCCGGATCGACTTTCTTGCTGAAAAGGCAGGAGAACTCGGTTGTTCGCGTATCGTGCCAATTTTTACACGTTATACCGATGTGAAACGAATTAACCGTGATCGGCTCGCCGCTCATGCTAGAGAATCCGCAGAACAGTGTGAACGTTTATCTGTGACCGAAGTCGATGATGCTATTACACTGGATAAACTTATCGAAAATTGGTCTTCTGATCGTCGGTTGTTGGTTTGCGCCGAATTCGGGGATGCAACCCCAATTGCCCAAGTTTTAACAGATTTACTGGTTGAAGAACCAGATGCTGGTCGGCAGCCCTGGGCTGTTTTGATTGGCCCGGAAGGCGGTTTTGCAAAAGAAGAGCTTGAAGCTCTGCGTCGCCTTCCTTATGTGACATCAATCGGTCTTGGTCCTCGTGTACTACGGGCTGATACTGCTGCTGTCGCCGCCTTGTCTTGTTGGCAGGCGATTTTAGGAGATGGGGGTATGCGCCCACCAAAAGGAACAACGCCGGTTACGGTTGCCTAAAAAGAGGTAATCTTTCCGCATCTATGGAATATGAACTATGTCCGACGATTCTTCCTCATCACCCGTAATTACGGATAAATCTCAACTTATTTCTTACTTTGAAAGTGGGAATAAACCTAAAGACCAGTGGCGAATTGGGACCGAGCATGAAAAGTTTGCTTACTGTGATGAAACTTTTAAGCCGCTAAAATACGATGGTGAAAAGTCGATCAAGGTTATCCTTGAAGGGCTCGCCAATCGGTTTGGTTGGACGCCTGGTTATGAGGGCGATAAGATCATTGCGCTGACTGACGCAGGAGCTTCTGTAACCCTAGAGCCGGGAGGACAGCTAGAGTTGTCTGGAGCTCCATTGGAAACAGTACATGATACTTGCCGTGAAGTTCATGCCCATTTGCATCAGGTTAAGGAAATTACCGAGCCCCTAGGTATCCACATGATGGGTATGGGTTATAATCCAAAGTGGGATCGAGAAGCTGTAAACTGGATGCCTAAAGGGCGTTACAAGATTATGCGCGATTATATGCCTAAGCGCGGGAATCTTGGGTTGGATATGATGAGCTTGAGCTGCACGGTTCAAGTTAATCTCGATTTTTCCAGTGAAGCGGACATGATACAAAAATTCCGTACTAGTCTTGCGCTTCAACCTATTGCGACAGCTCTTTTTGCAAACTCACCTTTTACAAATGGCAAGCCAAATGGCTATTTAAGCTATCGCAGCCATCTTTGGACAGATACTGATCCCGATCGTTGCGGCATGTTGTCGTTTGTATTTGAAGATGGCATGAGTTTTGAGCGTTATCTCGACTATGTTCTCGATGTGCCGATGTATTTTGTTTATCGAAATGGTGTTTATCACGATGCGAGTGGCGAATCTTTCCGTGACTTCATGCAGGGTAAACTAAAAGTACTTCCTGGTGAATTACCAACGATAAAAGACTGGGATGACCACATTACGACTGCTTTCCCAGAAGTGCGGATGAAGAAATTTCTCGAAATGCGTGGCGCTGATGGTGGGCCATGGAAATCACTTTGCGCCTTACCTGCACTCTGGGTTGGTCTTCTTTATGACCAATCTGCATTAGATGCTGCGTGGGATCTTGTTAAGGGCTGGAGTGATGAAGAGCGACAGCTTCTTCGGGCTGAAGTACCTGCTAAAGGTTTCAATGCTGAGATCCGAGGTAAAAAGATTCAAGAGTTAGCGGTTGAAGTTGTGAAGATTGCTGCGAGTGGTCTTGAAAACCGTGGACGTACGGATGTTCAAGGACGTGATGAGGCTCACTTCCTAGATACTCTGATGGAAACTGCTGAAAGTGGTATTACTCCAGCCGAAGAAAAACTGAAGGCATTTAACGAGCGTTGGAATCAATCTGTAGACCCTGCATTTGTAGAGAATGCTTACTAAGATCCTTAAATTGGATGTTTTGTTGTTATGAGCTGGCTCTCTTTGGAGCCAGTTCTTTTTTTGTGCAAAAAAAGCCCCAGCATAAGCTGGGGCATCAAGATATCGATACAAGGGTCGATAGGAGGTTGTGAAGACGATTCTACTTTAGATTGCATTAATGAAAAGTTAATTATACAATCTTAAGTAGTTTTTTCACGATGTGCCGCCTACAGTAATTTGGTCAATGAGTAGGGTTGGCTGACCTACGCCAACGGGAACACCTTGTCCGTTCTTTCCACAAGTGCCAACGCCATCATCCATTTCCATATCGTTTCCGACTTTGGAAATTTTTTGCATAGCCTCTGGTCCGTTGCCGATAAGTGTTGCGCCTTTAACGGCCTCACCGACGACGCCGTCCTTAACCATGTAGGCCTCTGTGCAGGCAAACACGAATTTACCAGAAGTAATATCGACCTGGCCGCCACCAAAGTTCACGGCGTAAATACCGTTCTTAACTGATTTTAGCATTTCTTTCGGATCGTGCTCTCCATTGAGCATAATTGTGTTGGTCATTCTAGGCATTGGGATGTGAGCATAACTCTGTCGACGGCCGTTGCCAGTTGATTCCTGCCCCATCAATCGCGCATTTTGACGATCTTGCATGTACCCAACGAGAATGCCGTCCTCGATTAAGGTGGTAGATTGTGACGGGGTGCCTTCATCATCGACTGAAATTGACCCTCTACGGTCAGAGATGGTTCCATCGTCAATGACAGTAACTCCAGGCGAAGCAACCCGTTCACCAATCCGATCACTAAAGGTGGATGTTTTTTTACGGTTAAAGTCGCCTTCAAGGCCGTGTCCAACAGCTTCGTGTAAAAGGATGCCAGGCCAACCAGGGCCGAGAAGGACCTGCATCTCACCTGCTGGAGCTGGTACAGCGTTGAGATTAACCAACGCGCGACGGATGGCCTCGTCAGTGCCTTTTTGCCAATAATCAGGATCAAGTAAGCTGTCATAGACAAAACGACCGCCGCCGCCATAAGAGCCACTTTCCATTTTGTCGCCCTCAGCAACAGTTACCGAAATGCTTAGCCTTACTAGGGGGCGAATGTCAGCGACTCTATGTGCATCGGCTCGGATGATCTGAACCGCTTGCCATTCCCCAGAAATAGAAGCGCTCACCTGAACTACGCGAGAATCTTTTCCGCGGGCATAGGCATCAATATCGCTGAGGACCTTAATTTTGGCTTCAAACGCACAAGCCGACAGGGGATTGTCTTCAGTATAGAGTGCGCGATTTGTTCCTTGAGGAGAACCTGCCATGGTGCCGGAATGGCCACTGTGCACAGCTTGAACTGTATTTGCAGCGCGTAGAATGGCTTCTTCGCTGAGGTCGCTGGCGTGGGCGTAACCTGCGCTTTCACCTGCTATGGTGCGAAGGCCAAAGCCTTGTGATGTATCAAAGCTCGCGTTCTTTAGGCGACCATCATCGAACACCATCCCTTCGGATTGCCGATATTCAAGATAGAGTTCACCATCGTCAGCGCCAGAAAGGGCGCTATTAACAATGCCTTCAAGTCGCTTTTGATCAAGATCGGTTTTGTTGAAAAAAAGATCGTCGGTTGTGGCAATGTAACTCATAAATAGATTCCTTAAAAATACCGTTGCTATCAATATAGGCACACTAAGCTGCGAGGCCAACGTTATTGGCTTCCATAATAAATAGAAACTTGCCACACTCCGCGTGGACAACGCCAATAATGCTTCGGCTAAACCTGAGTATTGAACAAAACTACCCGCATATTAGCGGAAATAAGGTTGATAGAGGGAAAGCAATGCTGCGCGATCATCCGTTGAGGGTCGAGCTCTGTAACGAGTTACACACCAGACCTTTTACGCAGTTAACTGGGCCGGAAACCATTACCCACCTGGGGATGTTAACAAATGAAGAAACGGCAGAGGACGAACGGGCACATGTTGGTTTGCTGTGCCAACGTTTCAATGTCACAGCTCCCCCCCCGGGTACTAAGCATTTTATGGCAGATATGGGGCACTTCTTTATGGTGTGGGAGCGCCACACGGAGTTTTCGACCTATACGTTCTTCCTAAATCGTCGTGACGTGGATCGTAAAGACTGTGATGCCTCACCTTCCGAACACCGCGCTGCAGTGCCTTTCTCAAAGGCAGCTATAGAGCTTGTTCCTGATGACTGGTTAAAAGCTGTACCTGGCGAGAGGTTGGTTGGTGTTCATCTCGAGTTAGAAGGACATGATTCACCTGAGCGAACGATGCAAGAACAGGTGGCTTTTTTCCCATCGGGTAATCTCTCCGCCTGTACTTTACGCGGTGGGCTTGCAGCAGTCTGGATGGATTTTAGTATTAACGAAGATGGGTATGGCCGGATCCTCGTAAAAGATTATGGTCTTAAGCCGCGTCAAATAGGCCGGGCCGTTCAACGTCTGTTGGAAATCGAGACTTACAGGATGATGGCGCTCTTGTCGCTTCCGCTCGCCCAACAATATGGCGCAAGACTGGCAAAGGCTGGGCGGGTGCTTACTGAGATTACGACACGGATGACGGATCATCGTGAAGTCGACAATGAAAAGAACTTGTTGCGTGAACTTACTGAACTTTCGGCTGAGATAGAACAGGCCGCTGCCGCCACCAGTTACCGATTTTCAGCCTCTAAGGCTTATCATGAGCTTGTAAGGCAGAGGAACCAGAAGCTTAAGGAAGACTACATGGATGGCTTTCAAAAAATTGAAAGCTTTCTCGATCGTCGTCTTACCCCCGCGATGCGTACTTGCGAAGCCATGGCGGTGCGTCTGGATACACTTTCTAAAAGAGTTGCAAGGGCAGGGCAGCTTCTTAGAACCCGGGTGGATATTCAGCTGGAAGAACAGAATTCTGCTCTTCTCAAGTCCATGGATCGAAGAGCGAGGATCCAACTTCGTCTACAGGAAACTGTAGAAGGGTTGTCCATTGCCGCGATCAGCTACTACGTCGTCAGCTTGATTTACTATCTATCAAAAGGAATAAAATCTATTGGATTCGACCTAAACGCCTCGACAATAGCAGCGATCTCTATTCCATTTGTCGTCTCTGCTTTGTGGTTAGGCGTTCGTCGGGTGAGGAAAATAGTTGAGCGAGATGGTCGGGATTAAGTCATTAATATTGTTTGATTATTCACAATAATTTGTGGCATGCTCCGTAGTGCGTCATAAAGTCGCATAGTTTTCGCGATCGTACTTTAGAAGCTGTAAAAACAGCCAAAAAGTATATTTAGGGCACACTAAAGCACTCAATATGCGTGCTTCTGGGGTGACTGGGGCTTGTACTTCCAGCTTTCAATGGGGTAGGTTGCGCCAGAATAATAAATAGAGTCCGACTGAATTCCTATTTACCCAATATGGAATATAGTCTTGGAATCGGGATAAGACTTTGATTTCGATCAATTGGCATCAAGGTCACAAAACACAGGATGTTGAGTACATGACGTTTCTGAAACGGATTGCCTATATTTTTAGCGCTATTGCGTTGTTTGGTGGATTAGCTGTTACTGCTAACGCTTCTCAGCCTACGGCTTGGGGACTTGGGTTCCAGGACGCTGCTACACCAGTTATGGAACAGATTAATAGCTTCGGTAACTTGCTGCATTATTTAATGGCTGCTGTGACACTTTTTGTATTGTTTCTTTTGCTCTATGTGATGTGGCGTTTCTCTGAGAAACGTAACCCAGTACCTTCGAAAACCAGCCACAATACGCTGATTGAGATTATCTGGACTGCGGTACCTGTTATAATTTTGGTAATCATTGCTATTCCATCCTTCAAGCTGCTTTACGCCGCGGATAGTAATCCTGATACCGAAATGACAATCAAAGCAATTGGTAAGCAATGGTACTGGTCCTATGAGTATCCAGACCAAGGCGATTTCACCTTCGATGCTTATATGAAAACCGAAGATGAATTGGAGCCTGGTGAGCCACGCTTGCTCGCAACAGATAACGCGGTCGTGGTTCCAGTTAATACCAAGATCCGTCTTCTTGTCGCGGCTGATGACGTTATCCATGCTTTTGCGATGCCTGCTTTTGGTTTGAAGCTGGATGGGGTGCCTGGTCGTATCAACGAAACTTGGTTTGAAGTAACCAAGGAAGGCACTTATTACGGTCAATGTTCTGAGATTTGTGGTACAGGTCACTCTTACATGCCGATCATGATCAAAGCTGTTTCTAAGGAAGAGTTCGCAAAGTGGGTCGAATTCGCTAAGAAAGAATATGCAGAGGTTGAGACCGATCGTTCTGTAGAGTTGGCTCAGCTCAACTGAGACACTTTATAGAATTCAACGATTAATCGGTTATAGCGCCAAATAGAAGCGCTGAAGAAAACGAAATGAGGATATGAGATATGGGTACTGCAGCTGAAACCCATCACGATCACGATCACAAGCCAGGATTCTTTACCCGTTGGTTCTGTTCAACCAACCATAAAGATATCGGTATTTTGTATCTGATCTTTTCAGTTATTGCCGCTTTGATCGGTGGTGCATTTTCTGTTTATATGCGCTTGGAACTCCAAGAGCCTGGCGTTCAGTATTTTCTAACCGGAGATGGTGAGCCAAATGGTCAGTGGTGGAATGTTATCGTTACAGCACACGGTTTCATCATGGTGTTCTTCGTGGTTATGCCTGCGTTAATTGGTGGTTTTGGTAACTACTTCGTGCCTTTGATGATTGGGGCGCCAGATATGGCTTTCCCACGCATGAACAACATCTCCTTCTGGCTGATTGTTCCTGCATTCCTCCTGCTACTTGGTTCTTCACTTGTTGGTCAAGGCGCTGGTACAGGTTGGACAGTGTATCCTCCGCTATCCTCAGCTCTGGGACATCCTGGTGCTTCTGTGGATATGGCGATCTTCGCCCTTCACTTGGCAGGTGCTTCTTCGATTTTGGGTGCTGTGAACTTTATCACGACAATCTTTAACATGCGTGCTCCTGGCATGACCCTTCACAAGATGCCTCTCTTTGTGTGGTCAATGCTTGTAACGGCATTCTTATTGCTTCTCGCTGTTCCAGTACTTGGTGGTGCAATCACCATGCTACTGACTGACCGTAATTTTGGTACGACCTTCTTTGATCCAACTGGTGGCGGTGATCCGATCCTTTACCAGCATCTGTTCTGGTTCTTCGGTCACCCTGAAGTTTACATCATGATCCTTCCGGGATTTGGTATCATTTCCCACATCATCTCTACTTTTAGCCGTAAACCTATTTTTGGTTACCTCGGCATGGCGTATGCCATGTGTGCAATTGGCTTTGTAGGTTTCGTTGTGTGGGCACACCATATGTACACAGTTGGTTTGGACGTAAATACGCGTGCTTACTTTACAACTGCGACACTGGTGATTGCGGTACCAACAGGTATTAAGATTTTCTCATGGATTGCGACGATGTGGGGTGGTTCACTTCGCTTCACAGTGCCAATGGTATGGGCGCTTGGCTTTATCTTCCTTTTCACCCTTGGTGGTGTTACCGGGGTTGTTCTTGCCAATTCAGGTGTCGATTTGCCAATGCATGATACCTACTACGTTGTTGCTCATTTTCATTACGTTTTAAGCCTTGGTGCTGTCTTCGCGATTATCGCTGCTATGTACTACTGGATGGGCAAAATGTCGGGGCGTGATTATCCTGCTTGGGCTGGATATCTTCATTTCTTTGTGACCTTCGTCGGCGTGAATATGATCTTCTTCCCACAGCATTTCTTGGGTATGCAAGGCATGCCGCGTCGTTATGTTGATTATCCTGATGCCTATGCGGGCTTTAACGCGATCTCTTCATATGGTTCATATCTCACTTTTGCAGCGACGATCTTCTTCGTATTTCTAACAATCTATACGATTAAGTTTGGCCGTCGCGTATCTAATAACCCATGGGGCGAAAGCGCAACAACTTTGGAGTGGACCGTTTCTTCTCCTCCTCCATTCCATTGCTTCAACGAACTACCAAAAATTAAGTAACGGTAGTTAGAATAATCCGGCCACTGCATTACGTAGTGGCCGGTTTTAATCAGGAGTAAATTGTGGCCGATACATCTATCGAAAATACAACAGCAAGTGTCGAAGCTGCTTCTTATAGCGGCGAAATTGCACAGATAGCTGATTTTTGGGCTTTGATGAAGCCTGGGGTCATGTATCTGGTTGTGTTTACCGGTTTCTCCGGCTTGATGGTTGCTCCGGGAACAATTCATCCCTTTTTAGGTGCTGTCGCTCTCCTTTGTATCGCAATCGCCTCTGGTGGCGCTGGTGCCATCAATATGTGGTACGATCGCGATATCGACGCAATTATGACCCGGACGAAAAGACGTCCGATACCCGCCGGGCGTATGGCCCCGGACGTTGCCCTGAGCTTTGGAGTAATCCTCAGTATATTTTCTGCTATGCTGATGGGACTTGCGGTTAACTGGACCGCTGGTGTGCTTTTGGCTTTGGCCAACGGATTTTATGTATTTGTCTATACGATGTTCCTCAAACGCCGGACGCCTCAGAATATTGTCATCGGTGGTGCTGCAGGAGCTTTTCCGCCTATGATTGGGTGGGCAGCGGTTACGGGCTCAGTCAGTGTTGAATCAATCGTTCTATTCCTGATTATCTTTATGTGGACGCCGCCTCATTTTTGGGCACTGGCACTTTATAAAGACGGTGATTATGCAGCAGCTAAAATTCCAATGTTGCCGGTCGTTGCTGGGCGTAAAAATACGAAATGGCAGATGCTGGTTTATACTGTCGCGCTTTTCCCAATAGTGTTAGCGCCGGTATATTTTAATATCGCAGGCATGTTCTATGGGGCTGTCGCTTTGATTGCGAGCCTCTATTTCCTCTACCTGAATATACGAGTTTTGCGTTCAGATGAAGATCGTTATGCGCGGAAAATGTTTTTGTTCTCTATTCTCTACCTATTTGTTTTGTTCGCAGTACTGATCATTGATCGGACACCAGGTATCATGAGTTTGATTGCAGGTTAAAATGGAAGAGAAAAAAACAATGAAGTATGAAACCGTGGAAAATTCAGCAGAAATCCATAAGCAGCGTAAGCATCGCAACTGGGCGTTCCTAGCTCTTTTGCTTGGACTTATTGCTCTTATTTACACTGTAACGATTGTTAAAATGGGTATGAGCTAACAATGGTGAATTCTGCAAGTAAAAATACGCGCGTTGCACTGGTCTTGGGCGGTCTCGTCTTCGGCATGGTTGGGCTCGCGTTTGCTTCAGTTCCATTGTACAGACTGTTTTGTCAGGTCACAGGTTTTGGCGGTACCACCCAGATTTCTGAGGCTGGTGCCGAAGATAATTTGGTTGTTTCAGACCGTGACATGACTATTCGGTTTGATTCTACAGTTAACGGCGATCTTCCCTGGAAATTCAAACCAGCTCAAAGAGCAGTTGATTTGAAAGTTGGGGAAGAAGGAATAGCGTTTTATCGCGCGAAAAATACGTCCGATGAAAAGATCAAGGGTGTTGCAACATTCAATGTAACCCCTCTTAAAGCCGGTCAGTATTTTGTGAAAATTGATTGTTTCTGTTTTTCGGAACAAACTCTTTTACCGGGACAGGAAGTTGATATGCCTGTCACATTTTATGTGGACCCGGAAATTGAGAACGATCCGAACCTCAGTGACGTAAAGACAATAACTCTTTCCTATACTTTCTTCCGAGATGACGAAGAAGAGGGGCAGGAAGTGAGTGATTTGAGTAACAACGCCGGAAGCAAACCGGTAGTAGAAATTAATTAACAAAACGCTTAGCGTCTGGTTAAGGTGGGATATCATGAGTGCAGGGCACGACGAAGTAAAACATCCGTATCATCTGGTTGATCCAAGCCCATGGCCTTTGATCACAGCATTTGCCGCAGGGCTCATGTTCACTGGCCTGGTCATGATGATGCATGATTATACAAACTATGTGTTGTATGCAGGTATTATCGCGGTCGTAGTTTGTGCTGCAGCTTGGTGGCGTGACGTGGTCAACGAAGCCGTTGTCCGCGATCTGCATACCCCAGTTGTCCGCATTGGTTTGCGTTATGGGATGGTCTTGTTTATCGCCTCTGAAGTCATGTTCTTTGTGGCGTTCTTCTGGGCGTATTTCAACGCAGCATTTTACCCAAGCGATGTCATTGGTGGCGTTTGGCCGCCAGCAGATGTCGAGACATTTGATGCGTTTGATCTACCGTTTTTGAATACGCTGATCCTTCTTCTGTCCGGTTGTACCGTGACTTGGGCGCATCATGCCATCATTAAGAAAGAACAGAAACAAGCGGTTAATGCACTGATCATTACTGTTGTTCTTGGTTTGCTCTTTACCAGTCTACAGGCTTTTGAATATAGCCATGCTGCGTTTGGGTTTACGGATGGGATCTATTCTTCCACTTTTTACATGGCGACTGGCTTTCACGGCTTCCATGTTATTATTGGAACGATCTTTTTGTTTGTCTGCTTGATCCGCACGAAAAAAGGACACTTCACACCAGAGGCCCATGTTGGCTTCGAAGCTGCGGCTTGGTACTGGCACTTTGTTGATGTTGTTTGGCTGTTTTTGTTTGTGGCTGTTTACTGGTGGGGTGGCTAACTAAGTCCCGCAATTCAGGGGTAACCCTGAAATAAGAGTTTATGGAGTAGGCCGTGCCTGACGACGAGATTGTTTCGATAACCTCGCCTGTTAAGGCCGGCCTTCTTTGCAAGTGCCCCAAGTGTGGCAAAGGCAGTGTTTTTAAAGGGCTGTTAAAACTTGCAGATGAATGTCCTGTGTGTGGCTTTGATCTGGCGAAATCGGATAGTGGTGATGGGCCCGCGGTGTTCATTGTCTTTATTCTTGGCTTCATAGTTGTCCCTATGGCGGTCTGGGTTGAGTTTTCGCTAGAGCCTCCGATTTGGGTTCATTTAATTATATGGCCAATAATTGTAATCGGAGGATCAATCGCTTTGCTCAGGCCTTTGAAAGGGCTTATGGTGGCGCTCCA
Source organism: Halopseudomonas aestusnigri (assembly GCA_036960845.1). Lineage (GTDB taxonomy): Bacteria > Pseudomonadota > Alphaproteobacteria > Kiloniellales > Kiloniellaceae > Kiloniella. The sequence goes on from JBALWN010000001.1 coordinate 892,113, forward strand.
ATATCACCATAAAGCAAGCGACTCAGGATCTGTCGATTATGATTAAAGGCACAGCCCGTCATTTCAAGCCAACACTTTGGCCTACTGTATTCTCTCTATCCGTTATAATTTTGGCTTTGTGTCTCGGATCCTGGCAGGTTTATCGTATGGGATGGAAAGAAGATCAAATTAGACTTCGTACCGAACGATCTACTGCCGAGCCTTTCTCTTTTATCGAGCATTATCCGGGCGAAGTCGCGGACCCTAAAACAGACGAATTTCTAAACGTTTGGGTAGAAGGTGAGTTTCAACACGATAAGGAACTTTATTTGGGCGCACGTTCACTTGATCGTCGACTGGGATTGCAGGTTGTAACACCTTTTCTTATGACCGATGGACGTGAAATTCTGATAAATCGCGGATTTGTTTTATCTGAATTTAAAGATCCGAGTACACGTAAAGAAGCTCAAATATCTGGGCAAGTAAGAATTGAAGGACTTTTAAGGGTTGGAGGCTGGAAAGGGTATGAATTTGTCCGGCCGGAAAATGATCCGATTAAAAACTTTTGGTTCTATGTTGATATTGAAGAAATGGATCGCTTTGCAAAGTTAAGCAATACTGTACAGAGTGTTTATATGGATGCGGGCCCAACGGCTAATCCTGGGGGTTATCCGATCGGCGGCCAAACCAGAATTGAATTGGTCAACAACCATATGACTTATGTAATTACCTGGTATTCCATGGCATTGATTCTTGCTGTGATTTATTTCATTTTTCACTACCGCCCCGTAGAAAAGCCTGAAGACGAGCAAATATTAGATAAAGCTTAGTTTAGGCCATCAACTTTTGGATTTAGAGATGTCATCTTATCTTGCTCTTGAGAAAAAATTCCGTCGAATGAATGCCATTGGCGAAGCGAGCGGTGTCCTGGGTTGGGATATGTCCACAGTAATGCCATCTGGTGGCGCTGAAGCCCGTATGGAACAGCTTGCAGCCTTAAGTGGCGTCCAACACGAAATTCTTACAAGTGATGAGATGGAAGATCTCTTTGGAAACGCGCTTGATAAAAAAGGTGAGTTGGGTAGTTGGCAACTTGCAAATTTGAGAGAGATGCAGCGAATTTGGCGTCATGCAACTGCCCTTGAAGGTGATTTTGTTGAAGCGCAAACGAGGGCCGGTAAACGTTGCGAAATGATATGGCGTGAAGCCCGCCCTAATAATGATTTCGCATCAATTTTACCGGCGCTGAAAGAAGTCCTTAATCTTACTCGCCAGGAAGCCGCGATTAAGTCAGAATTATTTGGTTGCGACACTTACGATGCATTGCTTGATCATTTTGAGCCAGGTGGAAAGTCAGCCCGTATCGACGCCATATTTGATGACCTCGCGAATTTTCTGCCTGATTTTACGCAAGCGGTTATCGAAAAACAAGCGTCTGAACCTGAAGCAGTAATGCCTGATGGACCCTTTTCTATATCTGATCAGGAAAAGCTTGGTCGCGAAATGATCAAAGCTGTTGGCTTTGATTTTCATCACGGCCGCTTGGATGTCAGCCTTCATCCTTTCTGTGGTGGCGTGCCGGATGATGTCCGGATTACGACCCGTTATGATGAAACAGACTTCATGACCTCTCTTATGGGAGTTCTCCATGAAACCGGACACGCCATGTACGAGCGTAATTTACCTAGGGATTGGCGTTTACAGCCTGTTGGTTCAGCACGTGGTATGACAATGCATGAGAGCCAATCTTTGATTATTGAAATGCAAGCTAGTCGCGGTGAAGAGTTCGTATCTTACATTGCTGGTAAAGCTAAGGCTGCATTTAATGCGCAGGGAACAGCTTGGTCTCCGGACAATATGCAGAGGATCTATAATAAAGTTAAGCCAGACTTTATTCGAGTGGATGCCGACGAGGTAACCTATCCAGCGCATGTCATTTTGAGATATCGGCTTGAAAAGGAATTAATCAAGGGTTCCATGGAACTTGATGATCTTCCTCAAGCATGGGGCGATGGCCTCGAAAAATTACTTGGAATTAGACCGCCGAATGACACTCTGGGTTGCTTGCAAGACATTCACTGGTATGACGGGGCATGGGGATATTTTCCAACCTATACCCTAGGAGCAATGTCTGCAGCACAGTTATTTTCAGCGGCCCAAAAGGCAGTTCCCGAAATTTCTGAGGCCCTTGGACGAGGTGATTTTTCACCGTTAATGGGGTGGCTGAATGAAAATGTTCACGCTTGGGGATCATTCCTTTCTACGGATGAATTGCTGACAAGGGTGACAGGTCACCCTCTCGATCCACAGGTGTTTAAGGCACATCTAAAAGCCCGCTATTTGGATTCTTAAACGAGTCTTGTTTATCTACACTGCATCTTACTTGCCGCTGGTTAGGGGGCACAGTAAGGTTGCTGACTTGAGTTGATAGTTGCGAATTTCGTTACAAGAGTAACGGACTAGGAAATCATGAAATACATTAGTACCCGTGGGCGGGCAGAAGCCCTTAATTTCGATGAAGTTCTTTTGGCCGGTCTTGCCAGAGATGGCGGCCTTTACCTTCCTGAAACATGGCCGGAGTTTTCAGCTGAAGAAATTCGGGACATGGCTGGAAAGCCATATACCGAGATCGTTTTTAGGGTCGTTAAGCCATTTGTTGATGGGGTGATCCCTGACACTGACCTCAAAGCAATCATCGAAGATAGCTATGCTGATTTTCGTCACACTGCAGTTGCTCCTCTAAAGCAGATAAACGGCCGCATTTGGGTTATGGAGTTGTTCCATGGCCCCACACTGGCGTTTAAGGATTTTGCTCTTCAGATGTTAGGCCGGTTGTTTGACTATATTCTCAAACAACGTGGTGAGCGGATTACGATAGTCGGAGCCACATCTGGTGATACTGGATCTGCTGCTATAGAAGCTTGCCGAGATCGTGATCAGATAGACATCTACATCCTGCATCCACACGGGCGCGTTTCCGAAGTTCAGCGCCGACAGATGACAACGGTAACTTCCCATAACGTTATAAATATCGCTCTGGAAGGAACCTTTGACGATTGCCAGGATCATGTGAAGGCAATGTTCAATGATCAGAGCTTTAGGGATACAGTGAATTTATCAGCGGTGAATTCGATCAATTGGGCTCGAATCATGTCTCAGATCGCTTATTATTTTGCTGCGGGTGTTGCTCTTGGTGCTCCAGATAGACCTATTGGTTTCTCTGTTCCAACAGGAAATTTTGGAAATGTATTCGCGGCTTATGCTGCGGGACGTATGGGACTTCCCGTTTCCCAACTTGTGGTTGGATCGAACCGAAATGATATTTTAACCCGGTTCTTCGAGACCGGATCAATGACGATGAACCCGGTTGAACCAAGTCTTTCTCCATCAATGGATATCCAGGTTTCGAGCAATTTTGAACGGTTGCTCTTTGATCTTTTAGATCATGATGGCCAAGCTGTTGAAGCAGCCTTGTATTCATTTCGTGAAGATGGGAACTTTGATCTTGAGCCCGCTCGACATCAGCGTGTGATGCGTTTGTTTGATGCGTTTCGTTTGGATGATGAACAAACACTTTCTGAAATTAAGAAGTATCACACCCAAACCGGTGAATTATTTGAACCACATTCTGTGATTGCTGTTGCAGCTGCGGAAGCAAAAATTCGTGATGATGTCCCTGCAATGGTTTGCATGGCAACGGCACATCCTGCGAAATTCCCGGATGCGGTTCATAAAGCCTCTGGTATTACTCCAGAGCTTCCAGAGCATATGGCCGACCTCTTTGAGAGAGAAGAGAAGTATTCGGTTATGGACAATGATTTAAACAAATTAAAAGACTTAGTATTGTCTCGTCGGAGAAACAGTTAACTTATGACAATTGAAATCTCTACGTTATCTAACGGTTTGCGCGTTGCTACAGATAAACAGGAATCTGTCGAATCTGTCTCTCTTGGAGCCTGGATTGGTGTCGGTGCCAGAAATGAGCATGCCGATGTCAACGGGGTCGCTCATCTATTGGAACATATGGTTTTTAAAGGTACTGAAAAGCGGTCCGCATATGATATTGCTGAGGAAATTGAAGCCGTAGGTGGACAGTTAAACGCCTATACTTCAAGGGAAAACACGGCCTTTTATGCAAAAGTTTTATCTGACGATGTGCCTCTCGCTTTAGATACTGTTGCAGATATTCTTCAAAGGCCTTTGTTTGATGATGAAGAGTTACAAAAAGAGCGCCATGTTGTCCTTCAGGAGTTAGGTCAAGCCAACGACACACCTGATGATATTATTTTTGATCACTTTCAAGAGACCGCTTTTAGCGCGCAGTCCCTCGGACGCCCTGTCTTAGGTACAAGCGAAATTGTGAAGCAACTCTCTTCGAATGATTTGAGAAACTATCTTTCAGGCAATTATGGTAGCGATACAATGGTTGTCTGTGCTTCAGGAAAAGTCGATCATAAAGAATTTGTGAGATTGGCCGAAGATCAGTTTGGCGGCCTTCAAAAAGTCGGGCCAAGAGAGCTAGAGCCTTCATCATATGTTGGTGGAGAGTACCGTGAAGAACGGGATCTTGAACAGGTACACTTTCTGCTTGGGTTTAAGGGCACCGATTATCTTAACTCAGATTATTATGCGGCGAATGTCCTCTCTACTCTTTTTGGTGGCGGGATGTCATCTCGCTTATTCCAAGAGATTCGTGAAAAACGTGGGTTGGTATATACGATATACTCTTTTGCCTCTAGTTTTATGGATAATGGTTTGTTTGGTATCTACGCGGGAACAGGTGAAGAAGACATTGGGGAATTAGTCCCTGTTGTTTCTGATATGATGCTTGAATTATCAGACACAATAACTGAAGACGAAGTTGTGCGTGCCCGTACACAATTAAAAGCCTCTATATTGATGGGACGTGAAAGCACAGGGGTTCGGTGTGAGCAACTCGCACAACAACTCCTGATTTTTGATCGTTCCATCTCAGTAGAAGAAACCGTTGCTAAGATTGATGCCGTGGACGTTAGTACCGTTCAAAATTTTGCGAAAGAAATTTTGAAAAGCCCGATGACAATGGCAGCGGTAGGGCCTTTGAAAAACCTTGAAAGCCAAGAGAAATTGGAGAAAAGGTTTTCTGCCTGATGTTGTTAAGTGGGATGGGGTATTGGGATATGAGGAGACTACGCTTGATGAACGAGCGGGTCTATCTACGTGCACCTCAAACTCGGGATTGGAAAGAGTGGGCCGAACTCCGGCGTATGAGCCGAAGCTTTTTAACGCCTTGGGAGCCAACGTGGTCTCAGGATAATCTCAGTAAATCTTCTTTTAGAGAAAAACTACGAGTTTACCGGATGGATTGGCGTCATGATGTCAGCTATTCCTTTTATGCATTTTCCCGTGAAGATGATCGGATGCTTGGTGGAATAACGCTGGGTAACGTTCGCCGTGGAGCCGCACATATGGGGACTATCGGCTATTGGATGGGCGAAATCCATTCGGGTAAAGGTTATATGACTGAAATTTTATCTTCGGTTATAGACTATGCTTTTGATGAGCTGGCTCTTCACCGTTTGGAAGCGGCTTGTCTGGAGCATAACGAATCAAGTAAAGCGGTTTTAAAGAAGATTGGTTTTCAGGTTGAAGGGCGTGCCCGGGGCTATTTGAGGATTAACAGTATGTGGCAAGATCACATTACTTTTTCGCTCTTGCAAAACGACCCTCGGTTGTCTCGAAAGGGCTGGATAGAGGGTAAAAACGAACATTGAACCTCTAGAAGTTTTGTTGAAATTTTTATGGTCAAGCGTGACCTGACTCTGATGATAGCCAATTGGGATCAATCCCAATTTTCGACATGGCTAAATCCCACTTAGTTCTTAAGTCGGATCCGAATAGAATATCGTCATCTTGCTCCGCAATTAGCCATCCGTTCTGATGTAACTCATCAGTGAGTTGCCCCGGGCCCCAACCAGCGTAGCCGAGGGCTAATAGGCTTTTGTCCGGGCCTTCATTGTTGGCAATATCGTTGAGGATATCTAATGTGGCGGTCATAGCAATGGATCCTGCGACCAACATTGTGCTGTCTTGTTGGTATTCGCTGCTATGTAACACAAAGCCTCGTCCACATTCCACAGGGCCTCCAAAATGAACACATATTTCTGACGCTTTATCGGTTTTTTTTACTCCGAGTTGATCAATAAGATCAACAAAAGTGAAGCTTTCTACGAGTTGATTGATAACGAGACCCATTGCACCGTCTTCGTTGTGTGCACAAATGTAGATTACCGATTTTGTAAATCGAGGGTCCGTCATTTGAGGCATGGCGATAAGTAACTTGCCGGTCAAAAAACCGTTACTTTGTAAGCTCGTCATTGCAATTTTGTACCTCCTGAGCAGATATAGGGGAGATAATGTTTTTGCGATAGGTTGGAGGTATTGCTGGAGGTGTTTATTTAGTAGTTCCTCAGGGCAATCCGTCGCATCGCAATAATTAGTATATACTATATAGGTTTATACTTTAAGAGTTATAACACCTCGTTAATGAAGTAGAATTTTCTATTTATCTCGATACTAAGATGGATCAAGTTAAGGTAAACATGCCAGTAGGAATCTCTGTGGGAATATACAGCACACTAAGAAGTAATTTTGTTCGAGTTCTGGCGCTTTGTTCCACGCTCCTCGTAGGTATACTTGCCAATTCATCTGTTGCTCTGGCTTCATCTTCTGAATGGGTAGAAACTGATTTTTCTCGGATACGCGTTGTTTCTGGCCAAGAGACCCTCGGCGAACAGGGTCAAGTTATGCTGGGCTTGCAATTTGAACTCGAAGAGGGGTGGAAAACTTACTGGCGAACACCTGGTGATGCTGGATTTCCTGTATCTCTGACATTAGAAGGCAGTGAGAATCTAGCTTCTTGGGAATTTTTTTGGCCTGTTCCTCATCGGTTTACGCTCTTTGGGCTTGAGACTTTTGGCTATAGTAAGGAAGTTGTTTTCCCTTTTAGAGTTAAAGCCAAAGACCCTGCAAAGGACATTTCTATCAAAGGGCAGGTTAGTTACTTGCTCTGCCAAGAAATATGTATTCCTTTTGACGTCGAAGTTGATATGCGTATTCCTGCAGGCGAAGCCTTTCCCTCACTTGAGGAAGGTATTGTTTCTAAATATGTCGACCAAGTACCTGGGCTTGGTGCCGAAGCCGGTTTGAATATTGAAACCTTAGTTCTTCGTGGCGAAGGAAATAAACGCGAGCTTTTAATTACGGCCTTATCTAAGAGTGACCCTTTTGTATCTCCTGATATAATTGTGGAAGGGCCACCAGGGTTTTCCTTTTCAAAACCAGAGGTCAATATTTTAGATAATTCTTTAAAAGCAGAATTTATTATCCCGGTTTCTGTAGCCAAAGAAAACAAGGGAGTATTGGAAGGGAAACTGTTAACACTTTCTCTTGTCGACGGTGCTAGAGGAGTTGAAGTTGAAAAGCTTGCTCAATTTAGTGCATTAACAGGATTTAGCTCCTCTACGCCTACCGAACTCATTACGATACTCGCAATAGCCTTATTAGGCGGTTTTATTCTTAATCTTATGCCTTGTGTCTTACCTGTTTTATCCTTGAAGCTCCTTTCGGTAATCAAGCATGAAGGAAAAGATGGAACAGAACTTCGGAGAAGTTTTTTAGCGAGTAGCCTTGGTATAATTACATCCTTTTGGTTGCTGGCAGGCCTCGCCATTGGTCTGAAGACAGCGGGTATTTCTGTCGGCTGGGGAATACAGTTTCAACAGCCCTTATTTCTGATTGGTATGGGGGGGGTTGTAACTCTATTTGCCGCTAATCTTTTTGGCTGGTTCGAAGTATTTGCCCCTGCTGGGATAACAGATAAGGCGATCACTGTAACGGACCGCAAGGGGAATTCAGGGGACTTTCTCAAGGGAATGTTTGCTACTCTTTTGGCAACCCCTTGTTCAGCACCTTTCCTCGGTACGGCGGTTGGCTTTGCTCTGGCGAGAGGCAGTCTTGAGATATTCGGGATCTTTACCGTATTAGGATTGGGAATGTCTATCCCATACTTACTTGTTGCGGTTAGACCAGAGTTTGCGAGAGTTTTGCCAAAACCAGGTAAATGGATGGTATGGCTAAAGGTTTTCCTCGGTTTGATGTTGTTGGGAACAACGGCTTGGTTGCTTAGTGTTCTTTTTGTCCAAGTAGGTATGTTCGCTACATTTGCGGTAGGGGTGCTCCTGGCGTTAGGTATGGGTGTCCTCGCATTAAAGAAATTTGCGCTTATACAAAGGATATCCTTTGTTGGTGTTCTGGCACTTCTTTCTATGGCTGTTCCCTATGGATTAGCTGAAGCTCCTCAACAGACGGTCCATTCTGATTTGTGGCAACCTTTTGACCAAGCTCAAATTTCGACACTAGTAAGTTCTGGAAAAGTGGTTTTTGTCGATGTAACCGCCGACTGGTGCATTACATGTCAGGTTAATAAAAAATTCGTGTTGGAGACGGATGAAATACAATCTCGCCTGGGGCAGGATGGTGTTATTCCCATGCTTGCAGACTGGACGTTACCGAGTGAGATAATTACGTCTTATCTTAAGCAACATGATCGCTTCGGAATTCCGTTCAATATCGTTTATGGCCCTGGAGCGCCCGAGGGCATAATTCTCTCTGAATTACTTTCTATTGATGAGACAAAAAAAGCTTTTGATAAGGCTGCTTCTAAGTAAGATTACGGGATGATTTTTAATAAATTTTTTAGAGGAATTATATAGTGGTGATCGCTATTGGAGATAAGGTCCCATCTGTTTCAGTTTGGACTAAAGATGACGATGGTAACAATAAGCTGGATGTTGTTGAATTTTTCAAAGGTAAAACGGTCGCGCTTTTTTCTGTACCAGGCGCTTTTACCCCAACCTGTCAGGAAAAGCATTTTCCGAGCTTTAAGTTACATTCACGAGAACTGAAAGCGAAGGGTGTTGATGTAATTGCCTGTATGTCGGTTAACGACCCGTTTGTAATGCAAGCCTGGGGGAAGTCACTTGATGCCGAAGGGGATATTATGATGCTTGCTGACGCAAATTGTGAGCTTGCTACTGCCTTTGGCCTTACAATTGATGCATCTGGTGCCGGGCTTGGGCAACGATCTGCACGTTTTTCTATGCTCATTAAGGATGGAGTAGTCACTGCTCTACACACCGAGGAAGCGGGCGGTTATGAGCGTTCCAGTGCTGAGGTTCTCTTAGAGGATCTATAGGAGGTTTTGATAAGAGAGAGGTTTTTTTAATCCTCTCTCTTATCAGTAAATCTGAGCTCTTGAGCGGGGTTAATTGCTGGCGATTGGAAGGTTACCAATCTCTCTTATCAACTTTTCCAATATAGCGCGCTTATAATCATCGTATGATTCTGCTTTTATGACAAAGCTGGCATATCCCCCAATGATCTGGTTTTTAAAGTAATAATGTAGGGAGGGTATTTCATTAACGATGGCAAGTCCGTTAATGCTAATTCCTTTGGCGATGGCAACATCTCTCAAAAAATGTGGAGGTACGCCATCATTGTTTCTCCCATCTCCTGAAATATCCAGCACTCGTCGATAAGATTGAAATGGACTGGTATTAAAGAGGTGGATTGATTTTGCTATGAGTGCCGAAATCGAGGTTGGTCCAATAGGGACAGTACGAGGGAGTTGCTCAATTTCAGCTGCAAGTTCTTCCAAGGAGGCTGGAGAGCCTATAATTGACCATGGAAGAATGACGGATTGGTTGGCAGTACTTGACCACTGTACCAAAGTCACCCCGATGCGCTGATACTTTCCTATCTTTACAGCTTCTCTAACTTCTTGTGATCGTAGAGCGTATGCAATGCCTTCCATCTGCAAATCATATTCAGATTGATCAACGCTATAAGAACAATCAATTGCAAGGATGAGTTCGAGATCCACATTTATAGGATTTGATGCATATACCTTTGTGGGGAGTGAGAATTCGAGCATTAGAACTAGGAATAGGACAGCTATTACGATGTTCCTTATTTTATTAAAAATATGCACGAGTTCTCCTGATTCTTCGGTTAATACTCGGGGACAGACTCTCTCATGAAAAAAGTACAGTATATATTATATTTACTAGTATAATAAAATTCGGGGGGAAATTTAACTACTTTTACACAATCTCAGAGGATGTGTTCATGAACATAGACGTAAGAGGAAGTAATTGGAATCGAAGTAATTTTTAAAATATATGTTATTTATCGAAAAATTAATTAAAATTTAAATTTATTTGAAAATGTAAAATATTGATTTTTTTTCATATTAGAGTATAATGAGAATTTAGTACTGGTGCCTTTGCGCAGGTATGCGCGTAACACTCTCTAAGTATTGGAGACGGTCAAATGCCTACCGTTAATGGCGCGTCGATTGGTGCGGCGTCTTTGCAAACTTCTCGTTTGCAGCAAAATAACATCAACAAATTAGCTAGCGGCTCTAATATCCCTAAAGTCTCTGATGCAGCGGCTTCCTTGGCGATATCTACCGTATTACAATCTGATACCGTTGTTCTAAATCAGAATGCGGCAACTGCTGCCCAAGGGGCAAGCATTGGCCAAATTGCTGATGGCGGTCTTGCTAGGATATCTGAAGGGTTAATCAGATTAAAAGAGCTTGCGGCGCAAGCTTTATCTGGAAGCCAAGATCCTGCAAGTCTGTCTGCGATTAATGCTGAATTTGTCCAGGTTCGGGATGAGATCACGCAAATTGCGGAGCAAACGACCTTTAATGGTCAGGGGCTTCTAGATAACACTGGTAGCCAAAGCTTCCTCATTGGAACGGACGTCGGTGATACAATATCTCTTGATAATGTAGATGTAACAGGAGGAGCACTGGGAATATCTGGGCTTACTGTTGATACTGTTGCGAATGCTACGACGGCTCTTGGTGCTATCGATAACGCAATTAGTGCTGTCAGTGGATTCCGGGCTGAGCTCGGTGCATCTATCTCTTTATTTGAGGTCGCGGGCGAAAATATCGCTAGTCAAATAGAGAATGTCACCGCTGCCAATTCAGCTCTTGCGGATTCAGATATCGCTGCTCAGGTAGCTAGCCTTGTGACATCGAAGGTATTGAACGAAGCGCAGCTTGCGATCCAGGCCCAGGCGAATAAAAACCCTCAAGCTTTGTTAAAAATCTTAGAAGGCTAAGGCTGATCCTCTTATAAGGTTGAAGGCATGGCTATTTATATGAAGCCATGCCTTGGCGTGCGAGCTCATCTGCACGCTCATTTTCAGGGTGCCCGGCATGTCCTTTGACCCATCGCCACTCTACATCGTGGATTTTTAACGCCTCAACAAGTTGTTTCCAAAGCTCGACATTTTTCACGGGCTTTTTGTTGGCTGTTTTCCAACCATTTTTTTGCCAGTTGAATATCCATTTAGTGATGCCATCTTTTACATAAACGCTATCCGTCGTTAGTATGACAAAAGCAGGCTTTTTAAGTGCGTTTAACGCTGATATAGCACCTTGAAGCTCCATGCGATTGTTTGTGGTTTCTGCGTCTCCGCCACAGAGTTCTTTTTCATTATCTTTATAGAGCATTAGAGCGCCCCAACCGCCAGGGCCGGGATTCCCAGAACACGCGCCATCAGTGAATATATTTACGGGCGTTTTGTTGTTCATAAAGAGATCCCATAATCTGAAACGTTTTTAACGGATTGGTGAAATTTTAATTTGTTGAGGTATTCCAGCGGATCTTTCGGCTTAACAAAGGCACCTTCAGGGTGGTTGACCCAATCATAAAGGCGCGTAAGTAAAAATCGTAAAGAAGCGCCGCGGGCGAGAATGGGCAGCGCTTTAAGCTCATCATCAGAGAGGGGACGGATCTCTTGGTAGGATTTAATAAGCAATTGTGCTTTTGTAATATTGAAGGAATTATCCAATTCAAAGCACCATGCATTCAAACAAATGGCGATTTCATAAGTGAGTGAATCATTACAGGCGAAATAGAAATCAATAACTCCAGATAGCTTTTCATGGATGAAGAAAACATTATCTTGGAACATATCAGCGTGTATGACGCCTTTGGGTAAATTTTTAGGCCAGTTGGCGGCCAAGAAATCAAATTCGTCCTGAAGAGTTTTTGTAAGGCCTTGCTTAACTTGCTCGCCTTTATCTTCGCAGGATTCTAGAACTTCTTTCCAGCCGTCAACAGATAGAGAATTCGGTCTTTTAATTTTGAAATCTTGCCCGGCGATATGCATTTCAGCCATTGTGCGGCCAAGGGCGCGACAATGAAACGGCTGAATGCGTCGTGGCCACATGCCCTCTAGAAATGCTGTTATTGCCGCGGGGCGTCCACACAGTTCTCGTAAGTTATTGCCGTCTTTCCCTGCAATCGGTACTGGACAGGAGATGCCTTTTGCCGCGAGGTGCTGCATGTAGCCTAAGAAAAAGGGGAGATCGGATTTATCAACACGTTTTTCATAGAGTGTAAGGATATAAAACCCTTGGGTCGTGTGAAGAATGTAGTTGGTGTTCTCTACACCTTCTGCAATCCCTTTGAGAGAGAGAACATCTCCGATGTTGTACTCTTTAATAAATGTTTCGACTTCATCGTCGGGAACTTCTGTATATACGGCCATTGAAGTCTCAGTGAATTTCTTTGTTTGTGGTGGTATCTAACAAGGCTTTTGGTACTCTGAAGACCACGTTTTCATCTCGAATGTTGATTTCTTCGATGGTCACGTCAAAGTGGTTTTTACATGCATCAATAACTTCTTCGACTAAAATTTCTGGAGCCGAAGCGCCAGCGGTGATGCCGAGGGTTTTAACACCTTCCAGCTGTTCCCACTTTATGTCGACGGCCCGTTGAACAAGGGCGGATTTATCGCAACCTTGTTTAAAAGCAACTTCGACGAGTCTTTTCGAGTTTGAAGAATTTGGCGCGCCTATGACGAGCAGAGCATCACAGCGTTTTGCAATAGCTTTGACGGCTTCTTGCCGATTAGTCGTGGCATAACAGATGTCTTCTTTTTTAGGCTCTTGCATATTTGGGAACCGACGCATCAAGACTTTTACAATTGATGCCGTATCATCGACAGAAAGTGTAGTCTGGGTAACATAAGCCAAGTTGTCGGGGTTGAGAACTTCTAGCTGTTCTGCGTCTTCTTGGGTCTCGACGAGGACAATAGAGCCCTCATTTATTTGCCCCATTGTGCCAATGACTTCTGGATGTCCAGCATGTCCTATGAGGATGACCTGCCTGCCATCTTTTTCGTGACGTTCAGCTTCTCTGTGAACTTTGCTCACCAAAGGGCAAGTGGCATCAAAAAAGAGCAACTCTCGTGCTTGTGCTGCAGCGGGAACTGATTTTGGAACCCCATGAGCGGAAAAAATAACGGGGAGGCCCTCGGGAACTTCGTCAAGTTCTTGAACAAAGATTGCGCCTTTTTGCTCCAAATTCTCCACGACATAACGATTGTGAACAATTTCATGTCGTACGTAAACTGGCGCCCCGTGCTTTACTAGGGCGCGTTCAACAATTTCAATTGCGCGATCTACTCCTGCACAAAACCCTCGAGGGCTCGCGAGTAAAATTGTAAGAGATGGTTTCGTCATGAAGCTTATCCGTATTTTCCCAAGAGAATAGCTCATCTTGTTCTTGGGCAAACTAATACACAGCTTAAGGCTAGAAAAGCCTTAAAGATAGTGAGAGACGGGTTCGAGTAAAAAAACATGTCTGTCTTCATGCTTTGCAAGGCTATAAATAGTCGTTAAAGTTGCCGCGAATCATTCAAACAGCTATATGAAAAGCTGCGATGAGTATGGAAGAGGCTGGTAAGAGTATTACCCCAGTTTTAAATTATAGGATTAACAGGTTCATGGGTCGTTTAATGAATTGGTCAGTATCACGTCTTTTATCTATGCCTTCTTTGGCTGTAGTTACATTGTTCGGGCTAGCTGGTTGTGGATTGATTGAACCAGAAAAAGCTCCCCCAGCTTGTCCAGAGATTGTTGTGCTAAAAGAAGCACAAGAAATGACGCGTTTTCAAGGGAATGGCCGAGACTTAACCGATGTGACCTTCGAAGCCAGCATCAATAACTTTGTCGGTGGTTGTATATTGGATAAAGAGACCAATACACTCAATAACCAGGTGGTCGTTCGGTTCGAGCTCAGCCAGGGACCTGCTAGTGATGGCGGAGCAAAGTTTAATTATTTTGTTGCCGTGGCTACACTGGATCGCAAAATCTTATCCCGTGAATCCTTCCCCCTTGTGGCACCTTTTGAGGGAAATAGAACCTCTGTGGCAATCGTGGATAATGTTTATCCTTCAATTACCTTGGGACGTGGCGATACTGGCGAAGATTATATAATTTTTATTGGTTTTGAGCTCTCGCGCAGTGAACTTTATTACAACAAAACTAAGTTGTAATTAGAGATTCTGTTCCCGAGATTTTCGTTCGTATTAAATATGTGCCATCGCGGGTTTGAGGATTCTTAATTTACGGAGTGCGAATCTCCCTAATTAGATTTGTTTCCGATCGTACTCTTTTCTGGGGTATTCCTTTTTTGTGTTTCTTTTCGGAAATAAGTGATTGTTATCAAATGAAACTTGTCGCAATCACTTGAAACTGCGTCGTGTGTAGTTGACTTTTCTTCAGAACAGCGTAAACCAATAGAAATCAAGTTGTAGCGATACAATTTGATAATTTGCCGTCATACCTCTCGCGGGAGAGTCTATTGGAAAGTTTCTTACAGGAAATTTTTTGAATGGCGCCGAAGGAGCAACCGCCCCGGAAACTCTCAGGCAAACGGACCGCAGAGGCAGGCAACTCTGGAAAGCTTTGCGTAAAGTAAAGCACCGACGGAGTAAGCAGAGAATTATTTCTTTGTGAATCTCTCAGGTTCGAAGACAGAGGGGGATGCAGTAGTCAGTTGACTATTGTGTTTTGCCCTTTGTGCTATCGGAGCCTGATTATGTCGGAAGACCTTAAAAAAACCCCCCTTTATGATTTGCATGTGGAACTGGGTGCCAAAATGGTTCCTTTCGCAGGTTATTCCATGCCTGTTCAATACCCAGCAGGCATCATGACCGAGCACAAACATACCCGTGCAGGTGCGGCCATTTTCGATGTGTCCCATATGGGTATTGTACGCTTGATGGGCGAAAACGCCATCCCAGCTCTTGAAAGTCTGCTGCCAGCAGATCTCGAAAATTTGGCCGAAAACTCAATTCGTTACAGCTTTTTCACGAATGAAACTGGCGGAATTCTCGATGATCTCATGATTACCAAAGTGCCGGGCGGTTTAAGCTTGGTGATTAACGCCGCCTGTAAAGACGCTGATATTGCCCATATAAAATCCAAAATTGGTGATCAGGTTGAAGTCGAAGTCGAGTATGATAATGCTCTTATCGCTCTTCAAGGGCCAAAATCTGTTGATGTACTGGCCCGGTTTGATGCTCGTTGTACAGATATGAAATTTATGACTTTTCTGTCTTTGAATATTGAAGGTGTCGCTTGTCAGGTTAGCCGCTCTGGTTACACAGGTGAAGATGGTTACGAGATTTCAATTCCAGGCGATAAAGCGGATGCAATAGTACGTCGTTTGTTGGACGAGCCTGAGGTTGAGATGTCCGGCCTTGGGGCACGTGATTCACTTCGGATGGAAGCTGGACTTTGCCTTTATGGTAATGACATTGATACCACCACAACACCGATTGAAGCAGGCCTTATTTGGGCAATACAAAAACGCCGTCGTGCCGAAGGCGGTTTCCCCGGCGATGACGTTATTTTAAAACAAATTTCTGACGGAGCACCACGTCGTCTGGTTGGTATCCTACCTGAAGGTCGCGCTCCACTGCGTGCAGGTGTTGAGATTGCGAATGCAGAAGGCGAAGTCGTCGGTAAAGTCACCAGTGGTGGATTTGGTCCATCTGTTGGTGGCCCGATCGCGATTGCTTATGTCGCTTCAGATTACAAAGCACCCGATACTGCTTTGAACGCTTTGGTCCGCGGTAAGGAAATGCCATGTCGCGTTGTCAAAATGCCGTTTGAGCAAAAGAGTTATTTCCGCGGTTAGATTTATTACTATTTCTCGGGGTTAACGCCCCACTAAAAAAGGGCTACGTCCCAAATAACAAACCCTTGAATAAAAAATGTATGTAAAAGGATCAGGATTATGAGCGAGATTAAATTCAGTGAAGACCACGAATGGATCGTAGTTGATGGAGACATTGGCACTGTTGGAATCACAGAATTTGCTCAAGAGCAGCTTGGCGATGTTGTCTTTGTTGAAGTGCCGGAAGAAGGCAAGGATCTTGAACTGGGCGATGAAGCTGCAGTTGTTGAATCTGTTAAAGCTGCAAGTGAAGTTCTTGCCATTTGCGACGGTGAAGTGATCGAAGGTAACGAAGCTTTGGCTGACGAACCAAGCCTGGTGAACTCTGCACCAATGGGTGAGGGCTGGTTCTATAAAGTGAAAATCACTGATCCCTCACAGCTTGAAGAGCTGATGGATGCAGATGCCTATAAAACCTTCATCGAAGGTCAAGGCTAGAAGATTTGGGTTTGTAGAGCCCGTTCACTTAGCCAGGTATACTTAAGCCCGGTACACATAGAAGATTGCACTAACGAGTGCGTTTGATTAATACCAGCCCTTCTGGGGCTGGGCATTCGTCTGATGATTAAGGAATTCGTCATGTCTGATACAAAAATGTCTCTTCTGGACTTGGAACAGAAAACTGACTTTCTTCGTCGCCACATCGGTCCTAACGATGCTGAGCAGACAGAAATGTTAGCATTGCTCGGACTTGGCTCTTTGGAAGAGCTTTCCGACAAGACTGTTCCTGAAGCTATTCGTGAGACAGAAGCTCTCGCAATGGCGGGTAGCCAGACTGAAACGGATGTGCTTGCACATGCTCGCTCTCTTGCCATGAAGAACAAAGTCTTCAAATCATTTATCGGCATGGGCTATTATGGAACACACGTTCCAAAGGTTATCTTGAGAAATGTTCTGGAAAATCCAGGCTGGTATACGGCTTACACCCCTTACCAAGCTGAAATTTCTCAAGGACGACTTGAGGCTGTCTTGAATTATCAGACAATGATTTCCGATCTTTCTGGCATGGAGTTGGCTAACTCTTCTATGCTAGATGAAGGGACCGCTGCTGCTGAAGCGATGACTTTCTGCCGACGCGTTGCCAAAAGCAAAGCGACTGTTTTCTTCGTCGACCATGATTTATTGCCACAAAGCATTGCCGTGATCAAAACTCGTGCTGCTGCGCTTGGATATGAAATCGTTATTGGAGATCCTCGTAAAGATCTTGACCCGGCTGCTGTCTATGGCGCGCTCTTCCAATATCCAGGTGTCTCCGGCCGCATTGATGACTATAGCGATCTCATTTCTGCGATCCAGGCCAATAAAGGCCTTGCTGGTTTAGCTGCTGATATCCTTGCGTTGACATTGATCAAAAGTCCAGGCGAGCTTGGTGCAGACTTTGCTGTTGGCTCAGCGCAACGTTTTGGTGTTCCTATGGGCTTTGGTGGCCCGCACGCTGGGTATTTTGCAACGCGCGATTCTTATAAGCGTTCGATCCCTGCGCGACTGGTAGGCATGTCAGTTGATACTCATGGCGAACCAGCTCTTCGTATGGCTCTGCAGACACGTGAGCAACATATCCGTCGCGATAAAGCGACAAGTAATATTTGTACGGCTCAGGCACTTCTCGCCAATATGGCTGGCTTCTATGCGACATATCATGGCCCCGAGGGCCTTAAGACTATCGCGCGCCGTGTTGCTCGCCTCGCATCCATTTTTGCTGCGGGCCTCAAAGCAGGTGGTGTTGAGGTTTTACACGAAGCTTTCTTTGATACTTTATCTGTTAAAGTTGATGGTAAAGCTGACGATATTGCAGCCAAAGCACGTGATAACAAAATGAACCTTCGTGTAATCGACGGAAATACCCTCGGTGTTTCTTTTGATGAAACATCAACGCGCGATGACGTCGAAGTTTTATGGTCTATATTTGGGGTCGAAGGGCAAACTGTTGTAGAGCTCGATAATACTACTGACAGTAACTTGCCAGCTTCTCTTGCACGCCGGACTGATTTCCTTACTCATCCAACGTTTAACAGCTATCACTCTGAAACTGAGATGATGCGCTATTTGCGCAAGCTTTGTGATAAAGATATCGGCCTGGATCGTGCAATGATTCCATTGGGGTCATGCACAATGAAGCTGAACGCTGTTACAGAGATGATCCCAGTTACGTGGCCCGAATTTGGAGAGATCCACCCATTCGTTCCTCTGGATCAGGCTCAAGGATATGTCGAACTTATTAAAGATCTCGAAGACATGTTGGTTGAAATCACGGGATACGACGCAGTTTCTCTTCAACCAAATTCAGGTTCACAGGGCGAATATGCAGGTCTTCTTGCCATCCGTAAATACCACGAAAGCCGCGGTGACTTCCAACGTAATATCTGTCTGATCCCTGCATCAGCTCATGGTACTAATCCTGCTTCTGCAGCTTTGGCTGGTATGAAGGTCGTGGTAGTGAACTGTGATGACGAAGGTTACGTCGATAACGAAGATCTTTATGCAAAAGCGGAAAAACATCAGGAAAATCTTGCTGCTGTTATGATTACTTATCCTTCAACACATGGCGTGTTCGAAGAAGAAGTACGTAAAACGTGTAGTATTGTTCATGATTTCGGCGGTCAGGTGTATGTTGACGGTGCGAATATGAATGCGATGGTTGGCCTTGCTAAACCAGGTCATTTTGGCGGTGATGTTTCCCATCTTAACTTACATAAAACTTTCTGCATTCCACATGGTGGTGGTGGACCAGGTGTTGGTCCAATTGGCGTCGGTAAACATCTCGCACCGTTCTTGCCAAACCACTCTTTAGTTGCCGAAGCTGGTCCTGAAACCGGTCAGGGCGCTGTAACTTCAGCTCCATGGGGTTCCGCAAGTATTTTGCCTATTACCTGGAGCTATCTAAAGCTTATGGGTGCTTCTGGTCTGAAAAAAGCCACACAAATGGCAATCTTGAATGCGAACTATTTGGCAAAACGTCTCTCTGATCACTATCCAGTTCTTTATAGTTCCAAGAACGGCATGGTGGCTCACGAGTGCATCATCGATGTACGTCCGATCAAAGATGATATCGGTGTTACTGTTGATGATATTGCCAAACGTCTGATTGATTACGGTTTCCATGCGCCGACAATGTCATTTCCTGTGCCTGGTACTCTAATGATTGAGCCAACAGAATCAGAATCGAAATACGAGATTGATCGTTTGGCGGATGCCATGATTGCTATTCGGAAAGAAATTGACCGAGTTGCTTCTGGTGAATTGCCACTTGAAGACAATATGTTGAGTAATGCACCGCATACAGCTGAGTCCATGTTGTCTGATACTTGGGATCATCCTTATTCACGCGAAGAGGCAGCTTACCCTGTCAGCGCTTTGCGGGATGGAAAATATTGGGCACCAGTTGGGCGTGTGGATAACGTCTATGGTGACCGGAACTTAGTTTGCTCTTGCCCTTCAATCGAGAGTTATAGAGACGCGGCTGAATAGGCCGCTAAAGCGGAGAGATCAGATGAGGCCATTGCTGGGTGTCTCATTAATCTGATCTCTCCGTCCTCACAGGGCGTGTATGTTAGGCAAGGGACGGCTTAACATACTTGGAATGGGGCCGCACCTCATTCCCGCCCATTGCTGGGACTGGAGTTCGCGTGCAAACGCGGACTCCTTTTTTTATTTTATTACAGCGAATATGTCTATTGCCGATTTAGGTAATGGGAGTACCATGACCGCATTCCCCGTAATTTAGCCTGATTTGTTTCCTCGGAAATATGTGGGGAAAGTCTTTTTCAAGTTTTATAAATTGGAGCGTTTTATGTGCCGCTGGCTCGCCTATTCTGGAGATGAAATTTTTCTGGATGAACTACTCTTTAAGCCTGAAAATTCTCTAGTAGAACAATCCCTACATGCGACAGAGGCAAAGGTAGCAACAAACGGCGATGGTTTTGGTGTTGGGTGGTACGGGCAAAAAGAAGTTCCCGGCCTGTACCGAGAAATTATGCCGGCGTGGAATGACTGTAATCTCCAGCATCTGGCAACTCAAATCCGTTCCTCACATTTTTTTGCTCATGTGCGTGCCTCTACAGGGACGGCAACATCCCGGGCTAATTGCCATCCCTTTGCCTATAACAATTGGATGGGGATGCATAATGGGCAAATAGGTGGATATGAACTTTTTAGAAGGTCACTTGAAGCCCATATCACTGATATGCATTACGCAAAGCGAATGGGAACGACAGATAGCGAAGCGCTATTCTATATGTTATTCAAATTTGGTCTTGAGCAAGATCCGATAAATGCGATCAGAAAGATGGTTGATACAGTTACGAACCTCCAGAACGAATACAAAATTAAAGAAGCTTTTCGTTGCACAATGGCCATTACCGATGGTGATCGTTTGTATTGCCTCAGGCATTCAAGTGATCGTTTTGCCCCCTCATTGTACTGGCGGCATCAAGATGGGCGCCTAGTCGTTGTTTCTGAGCCTTTGACAGATGATCATAGCGATTGGAACAAAGTTCCTGAATCACATATCCTGATTGCCAATAAATCTAACGTTCAAGAGATCATCGCTCTTTGAAAGACAACTTTGGACTATAGTCATAAAAAAACCGGCCCAAGTGGGCCGGTTTTTTTAAACTAATCAGTAGAAAAGAAGATCAGTGAAATTTGTCGCCAAGGGAGCTGATAGAATCATCTAACAGTGCTTTGGACTTTGCTTTTGTCATGCTGCTAGCGAGAATACTTCTCGTAGCGGCCATCGCAACTTCAACAGCTTGGTCACGAACTTCGTTCAATGCAGCGGTTTCTGCCTGAGAAATTTTGTCCAAGGATTGTTGTTCACGACGCTTAAGAGCCTCCTCAAGATCTTTAGCTGCTTCAACATGAAGACGTTTTGCTTCCTGCTTTGCATGCTCAATAATCTCTTCAGCTTCACTTAATGCATCGCGTTGCTTGCGTTTATATTCAGCGAGAGTTTTTTGGGCTTCTTCACGTAGATTCTGTGCTTCATCCAGTGTCTTGCGAATTGCTTCGCCACGTGCATCAAGACCAGCAAGAATTCCTTTGCCGCCCTTAGCTACAACAATACCAACAAAGATGAAGAAAGAGACGCCAACCCAAAAACCGGGATTATTCAAAAATTCCATGACTAGCTCTTCCCTCCCAGTACATCATCAACAGCTTTGCTGACTTTGGACTCGGTTACATCAGAACCTAGGAGTTTGCCAGTTGCTGCACTTGCGACTTCAACAGCCACATCTTTGATGTGTTCCATTGCTTCAATGCGAGCAGCATTAATTTTGTCTTCTGCGATCTGAGTTTTATCTGCAAGTTGAGCATCAAATTCAGCCTGGCGTTTTGCACCAATGGCTGCGATTTCATCTGCAGATTCTTTCAGAGCCGCAACGGCTGAAGCTCGCGCATCAGCAATTGCTTTTTGATAGTCAGCAAGGACTTCTTCGGCTTCTTGCTTCAAGCGTTCTGCTTTTTCAAGATCACCAGAAACTCTGTTTTCGCGTTCTTCCAAAATGGAAGCCAAACGTGGCAAAGCAAATTTTGCCATCAGGAAATAGAGCGCACCGAAGGTAATAACTAACCAGAAGATCTGGCTAAGAAACGTATCGATTTGATCAAATTGTGGCATCGTGCAACACGCCTTGTTCAGTTAGCAAAGTCGAACCAGATAAAAGTCTGATAGGCCGACAGCTATCCAGATATCAAAAATATCCGGGGGTATCGGCCTAGCAATCTGTGTCGATTAAGCTACGAACAGAAGGATCAGAGCAACTAGCAGTGAGAATAGTGCGATAGCTTCTGTAACAGCAAAGCCGATCCAGATGTTTGCACCAATTTCGTCTTTAGACGCTGGGTTACGAGCGATAGCTTGAAAGTAGCTAGCCCATACATTACCAACACCAACACCTGCACCAATCATACCTAGAGTAGCAAGACCAGCACCAATGAGTTTTGCAGCTTCTGCTTCCATAATTCTCGAGCTCCTTATAACGCTGAGCGTTAGATAGATAAAAAAGTTACGATATCTGAAATGATCTTAGTGCAGATGGATTGCATCATGCAGGTAGATACAAGTCAGGATAGTGAAGACGTATGCTTGCAACGCCGCCACCAAGAGTTCTAGCGCTTGAATGCCAACTAAAACCCCAATAGGGAAAATCCCAAATATGCCGAGCATGATTACAAAACCGCCGAGGACCTTTAGTAGAACGTGGCCAACAACCATATTTGCAAACAGTCGAACAGATAAACTGATCGGACGTGATAGATAAGAAACGAGTTCAATCGGGATCAGGATTACAGCCGTCCACAATGGCGCGCCATGTGGAAAGAACAAGCGAAGAAAGCCTGCTCCGTGACGGACAAAACCGATTACTGTAACAGCCAGAAAGACAACGATTGCCATAGCAAAGGTAACCGCTATGTGGCTGGTAAACGTAAAGGCTCCAGGTACGAGACCGATAATGTTTCCAAAAAGAATAAACATGAACAGGCTAAATACAAATGGGAAGTACTTGCGACCTTCAGAGCCAACATTGTCTCGGAGAAGGTTGGCAACCATCTCATATCCCATCTCTGCCATACTCTGCCAACGTCCAGGAACAAGGGCCCGTCCGCGGGTTGAGAGTACGAGAAAACCTGTAATCAAGGTAACAGACAGCGCCATGAAAAGGGCTGAATTGGTGAAGGAGATATCGTAACTACCTAGCTGTAAAGATACAATTGGATGTATCTCAAACTGGTGCATTGGGTCAATTGAACCTGATGCCACGAAACTTCCCCTCTAAATTTACTCTGCGTCATCTTCGCGAGTATCGCGAAAATGCTTTTTGTTTTCTAACTGTTTAGCAACCCTTAGTATATTTACAAAGGCCGCTCCTATGCCAAGGAAGAAGAAAATAATCATCAACCAAGGTTTGGTCCCTAATAAGATATCGAGATAATAACCAATCCCGAAGCCCATCATTAGAGCCGCAACTATTTCTACTGATATGCGGAAACCTACCGCCATACCACCGGCTGCATCAGCTCTATTACTGGATGCAGGCTTGTTAACCTGCTCTTGACGCTCGCGAGCCGCGCGCAGTCTTTTATCCAGGTCCGTCAAAGACGAACGGTCTTCAGGATCTGGCATAAGTTAAGCCTCCCTGATGGCTACTAATTGAGCTGAAGTAGCACCTGTTAAACGCGGGCGCAACATACTGATAGGTTGATGGCTATGTCAAGAGAGAAACCGCCCTGTTTTCACCCTAATTCCTGATCGTGGGTGCTCTGCTTTTACAGTTCTTGATGGGAAGGTGTTGTGGGTACTGGGATATATGCGGTTAAGCACTTGATGAATATAGGGACTTGTAATCTTGCCGATATCAACATGAGGTCTGTTTGTTTGTCGGGATTTTACGAGGCTTCTTGTTTACTATCAACCAGTTCATCCGCGGCCTCCAAATTGACCGAAACCAACTGGCTGATGCCGCGCTCACTCATGGTTACGCCAAAGAGGCGATGGACACGGGCCATGGTCATGCGGTGATGGGATATGATCAAGAACCTTGTTGATGTGCCATGAACCAACTCCTCTACTAATTTGCAAAAGCGATCAACATTTGCATCGTCAAGTGGAGCATCCACCTCATCGAGAACGCAAATCGGGGCCGGATTTGTTAAAAAAACTGCAAATAATAGTGATAGGGCCGTGAGGGCTTGTTCACCTCCTGATAAAAGAGACATGACTTGAAGTCGTTTACCAGGAGGGCTTGCCATTATTTCCAGACCTGCTTGAAGTGGATCATCTGCATCGGTGAGCGCAAGATGAGCTCTGCCTCCACCAAATAGCCGTACGAAGAGTTCAGAAAAGTGAGCGTTCACAAGATTAAATGCTTTGAGAAGCCTTTCCCGGCCTTCTTTGTTTAGATTTGCTATTCCTTGGCGAAGTTTATTAATGGCAAGAAGAAGGTCTTCCTTATCGCTGAGCATAGCCTTTATCTGGGTGTCGAGTTCTTCTGCCTCTTTCTCTGCTCTAAGATTTACAGGTCCCATGTTATTGCGCTCAGAAATTAGGCGCGTATGCTTTTTGAAGATTTCTTCTTTGATCGGAAGGTCATCACCAAGTTTGATCTCAGCGATTGAGAGGGCTTTATCCATTGAGCAACCTAGTTTTTCCCTTACTCGATCAATTAGGGTGCCGACAGCCTGCTTTGCTTGAGTTACATCGGATTCTGCTCGAATCATGGTTTCCCTGGCATTGAACAGGGTTTGTTCAGATTCTCTTTGTTGTCTATCAGCTTCCGCTTGTTGTAATTCTGCCGTTCGGAGATTTTCAGAAGCGTTGCTTCGTTCTAATTCAGTTTGTTCTAGGGATGTTTTTAGGGCTACGTACTGCTGTTGAAGCTGTTCGGGCTTGACCATCCAGACATTTATTTCAGATTCGGTCCTTTTGATGCGGGTATCGATTTCATTTAGATACTGTTTTGCATCCTTAGTACGCCGTGACCAGGATGTGAGTTCATCCTTAATACTATTAATACGCTGTTTGCGACGATCTGCATCATGCTTAAACTGTTCAAGTTTAGCCCTGTTTGAAGCGAGTTTTTGCCTACTTGTTGAGAGGTGTTTTATTAATTCGATCATTCGAGTTTTTTCACTCTCAAGATCAGGGAGTTCTTTTAGTTCGGATTTTGAAATAATAGTAAGATCTAAGGTGTCTTGATATTCTCGGGATAACCGCCGGGTATTTTCTTCGGTAGTATTGAGCTGATGGGTTAAGCGATCCTTCTCTCTTATGAGATCAATTTGCCTATTCTTTTTTGCAGTCACCTCATTAAATGTTCTGCTTATCGTTTCACGAAGTTCTTTTTCTTGGGTGGATGCCTTTTTAAGACGATCGTTGACCGAAGAGTGAATATTTTTTGCTTTAGTAAAGGTGAGGTGTATTTCTTCTTTTCCACGCAAAAGATCTTCTAATCTATTTTTTTGCTCTAAGCGTACTGTGGCTGGAGAGGGTGCGTCGTCACGAACAGTAAGTCCATCCCATCTCCATAAGGTGCCTTCCCTGGAAACCAAACGTTGCCCTGGTGCAAGTTGAGCATAGCTGGATTCGACAACGTTAGAGGTTTCAACTAGTCCAATTTGTGAAAGGCGGGTGTGAAGTCGTTCTGGTGCTGTGACGACGTCAAGGAGAGGTGGGATGCCCTTTGGCAACGGCGGGAGGTCAGTTCTTAGGGGGAGGTCATGCCAATGGGCGACGGCTTCTTCATGTGAGCCAGCATTTAGGTCCTCGCCAAGTGCCGCTCCTAAAGCTTTCTCGTATCCGGGCTGGACGGTTAGCTCCTCTAGGATAGGATCTGAAACACCGCTGGATTCATCGTGTAATAGTTGGGTTAGAGCATCGATTTCTGCGTCTATTTTATGATGGTTGTTTTGAGCTTCTTGAAGAGTGGTTCTGTGAATTTCCTCTTCATCGCGGAGGGTCAGTAGTGTTTGTTCGATTTTTAGAGCTTCATTTTTAGAGTGTGTCAGAGTTGTTTCTGCCTGTTTTAGAAAATTGTCGGCTTCTATAAGACGTGCGCCATCATCTTGATGTGAGGATAAGTGAGAAGATAGCGACTTCTCTTTTTCTAGAAGATGTGATTGTTGCTCTGCTTGGCTGGAGAGTTCGGAAATTCGCCTATTTAAGGCAGATACTCTTGCTTCATTTGCGGCAATCTGGGTGTTAATCTGAGTAATTAATTTGTCTGTCTCTAAAACATCAATGGATCCAACCTTACATTTATCTTCTATCGACTTCAGGTCATAAACGATGGTTTTATTTTTGTTTTCAATCTCGTTTTGCTCTTTGATTAAGCGCTCTTCTGCTTCAAAAGCATCTACGTTAATGCCTGTGGCGCGGTCTCGATCTTTATTTAATTGTGCCAATAATTCTTGGGCTTGGGAAAGAGCCGCTGTTGCCTGTTGTTTTTCTTGCTGAAGGCTTTCTTTACTTATTAAGAGACGTTGCAGTCTTGTGGCTATGACGGTTTCTGTTTCCCGAAGGGTTGGTAGTGTCGCTGCAATTTTGACCTGTATGGTCGATTTTTGTGCTGTAATAGCCGTCTTCTCAGAGACGTCTTTTTGGGCTGTCTTTAGTTGCTGACCTGCTTGGCTAAGGGCGAGATTAGCATCAACGGATTCGTAATGCAGGAGTATAGCTTCGTGTTGACGTATCAATTGAGCAAGATTTCTGTAGCGGTTAGCTTGTCGAGCTTGCTTTTTCAGACTCAAGAGCTGGGTATCAAGGGTGGTGGTGACGTCGTCAAGGCGCTCAAGATTGGTCTCCGCTGCTTTTAACCGCAGTTCAGCTTCGTGACGACGAGAGTGCAGGCCTGTGATACCCGCAGCTTCTTCAAGGAGGCCGCGGCGGTTAATCGGTCTTGCATTGATGATCTCACCGATACGGCCTTGGCTAACAAGAGCTGTGGATTGAGAGCCACTAGCGGTGTCTGCAAATAACAGCTGTACATCGCGAGCGCGTACATCTTTGCCATTCACTTTGTAGTTCGAGCCACTTCCGCGAGATATGCGTCGTACAACTTCTATTTCTTCATATTCATTAAAGGCGGCCGGCGCAGTTCGGTCACTGTTATCGAGCAGTAAGGTGACTTCGGCAATGTTGCGCGCGGGACGCGTTGCTGATCCGGCAAATATGACATCATCCATTTCGCTGCCGCGCATCCGTTTGGCTGATGTTTCTCCCATAACCCATCTTAGGGCTTCGACCAAATTGGATTTACCACAACCGTTCGGACCAACGATACCGGTCATGCCTGAAGTGATCAGAAGTTCAGTCTGATCGACAAAGGATTTAAACCCGCTGAGTCGTAGCTTTTTAAACTGTACCAACTGAGCGGATCTCCGGATTTTGATAGATCCCCCGATTAGGATGGACCTTCTGGATATATGTCGTTGTTTCAGTTGTCATAATGAAAATAGTAGCTTGAAGAAAGGGTCTCTGCAACTACGTGGGCATCTAGTCTAGTGACATAAAAAAGGCCTCTTGGGTATCAAGAGGCCTTTTGCATTTTAAGGAGAAGATGCCTTAACTGGCGTCTTCTAGTAGGTCGTTCATGGCATCATATTTTCTGCCACCAGCAAATACATCACCATTGATCACAAAGCTTGGTGTTGAGTTGATGCCAAAGACAGCTTTACCATCGCGAGCTTGCGTAATAATGCGGTTGGTAATTTCTTTATTGTTCAGGCACTCGTCAAAGCGTTCTTTGTTCATGCCAGCCAGTAAGGCAATTTTCTGCAATCCTGCCATAGGATCACCGCCAAAGGCCCACATTTTCTGTTGTTGGAAAAGAAGATCCAAGAAGGGGAAATACCGATCACCCTCAAAACATTCAGCGATAATCGCACCACGTAAGGCAACACCATCCAACGGCATGTGACGATATACCAACCGTGCTTTGCCTGTGTCTATCCAGTTAGCCTTGATATCCGGCATGACTTTTTGATGAAAATCTGCGCAGTGCGGGCAAGTTAAAGATGCATATTCGATCATTGTGACCGGTGCATTAGTATCGCCAAGAATGCGATCCTGATCGGTTACTTCTCCTGCAGCAAAGGCTGAGGTAACGGAAGTAAGGGAAGCTGCAAGGGGGAAGCCAAGGGCAAAAGTTGCAGCATTACGAATAAATAACCGTCTGTTCATTGTCTGTGATGTTCCTGAGCTGCGAAGAGTAACTGTGTCTAATTTTTGATAATCTAGTCTAGTGGTAACTATGGCGGCAATAGGGCAATGTGACACGATCACTATTTATTGATCTTGTTTTTTGCTTTCAGGGTTTTTGCGATTCGTTCCAAAGATGCTCTGAGAGCATCATTTTTGACATCAGAAAACTCGGTTTGGATTGCCCGTTGTTCTTCTTTGTCGAGTTTGGGTAGTACGGGAGGTGTTTTTCTCTGGACCTTGTACAGGGGGCCCTGTTGGATTGAGAGACGCGCGATGGCTCTGTATCCAAAGTGACTGTTGACGCGTTCAATAAGCTGTGGTGCTTGCTGTTGAATGACAAGGGCGAAGGCAGGATCTGCTTTTATAAGAAGGGTGCCGTCGTTACGAACTCCCTGGCTTGGGTACCTTAGCTTAATGGGAAGGCATTGGGTCGAAAGTTCTTTGCCAACAATGGCGCTCCAGTCTTCGATTAACCCTGCCTCTGCAAAACCTCTTTTACCTGTGAGTTGTTTTGTTAGGCGCGGCAAAGAGGCTGCGATTGGACGCATGGTTTTATAGCGGCGAATAAGAGTATCGTTCTCGATTTTTTGTTTCGAGGCAGATTTTTTCTTTGCTCCTGGGGTTCTCGGGCTTTTCTTTGTACTGGTAGTTTTATTGTTTGAAGGAGCTTTTGCCATTATTCCTATGCGTTCTTTCCGTATCCAATCAGTCGAGTTCGTTTGATCTCAGCTGGAATGAAAAGCAGTATAGTCCAGTCCTGTCCTTTTAACAGTGACGATTCGCGTCATTGATGCGCCAGAAATTAAATTGAGCTCATATGGCTTGTGTGTGGTGAGGAATAGTTGAGAATGATCGCTGAAGATTTATTGCCTTGGTACGATAAGCACGCCCGTGATCTTCCTTGGAGGTTATCTCCAAAACAACGTCAAGTCACACCCGATCTTAAATTCGCCAACCCTTATCATGTATGGTTAAGTGAAATCATGTTGCAACAGACCACTGTTGTAACCGTGAAATCTTATTATCTAAAATTCTTGTCCTTGTGGCCGACGGTTCATGATCTTGCTGCTGAGGAGCTCGATCGGGTATTGAGTGCATGGGCAGGGCTTGGATATTACGCCCGGGCTAGGAATCTACATCGTTGTGCCAAAGTAATCTCTGAAGATTTCTTAGGAGTATTTCCTGACAATGAAGACGCTTTGTTAACATTGCCGGGTGTTGGGCCTTACACAGCTGCGGCTATATCTGCGATAGCATTTGATCGACCTTCCACTGTTGTTGATGGAAATGTGGAGCGCGTGATTGCGCGGTTTTATTCTCTTCAAGATCCCTTGCCGGGAGTAAAGGGGAGAATGAAAGGCTGTGCTGCAAAACAGACACCAGATAAGCGCTCTGGTGATTATGCACAGGCCATGATGGATCTCGGAGCCACGATCTGTACCCCCCGTTCCCCCGCTTGTGTCATTTGCCCTATTCAAGAAAATTGCCTTGGCCGAAAAGACGGAACAGCGGCGTTACTGCCTAAAAAAGCTCCTAAGAAGGTAAAGCCAGTACGAAAAACGTATGCTTATATTATGAGAGACGAAAAGGGGCGTGTTTTACTTCGTCGTCGGCCTGATAAAGGGCTTCTTGGGGGAATGACAGAAGTTCCTACAAGCGAATGGCTCCAAGGTGAAGGCCCTGTTCATGATCCATTAATGAACGCATTTGATAAGTGGCGTGTTTTAGAGGGGGTGGTCAAGCACACCTTTACGCACTTTCACTTTGAAATAACTGTTTTGTGCAGGGAGTTCACAATGGCTAGATCCGATCTAGCTGAGGAGTTGGGGGCTAGTTGGTATAATGAGGATGATTTTGACGCTCTTGCCTTGCCAACAGTGATGAACAAAATTTTAAGGCACGCTGAATTTGTAGCATGAAGCAGAGTGCAAAAAAGCCCGCAAGAAGCGGGCTTGATCGTTTTGCTGATTTTAAGAATTACTAGTTTGTCATTTCCGCACGCACTTGTTGGCGAAGGACATCGATAGATACTTCTCGTCCTTCCGCGTCCATATGCCAATAAGTCCATCCGTTACAAGCTGTTGCGCCCTGAACCATGGCGCCAACTTTATGGATAGATCCTTGGAAATCCTTGGAAATCAAACTGCCATCTGCACGAACCTTTGCAGAGAATTTTTTCTTTGGTCCGTAAAGAGTGGTTCCGGGTTCCAAAAGGCCGCGTTCAAGTAGAGTTCCAAATGGAATTCTCGGTTGTTCCCGTTTTTGCTCGATTGTCACGAGATCGATATTATCGAGTTGCTTAACCTGAGAAATCCGTTTCTCAGCGATCTTTACGTATTCTTTGTCTTGTTCGATGCCGATATAACTGCGGCCAAGGCGCTTGGCGACAGCACCCGTTGTGCCAGTACCAAAGAAGGGGTCGAGAATTACGTTTCCGGGCTTGGTCGAAGATAGGATAACCCGATGCAACAGCGACTCTGGTTTTTGAGTTGGATGGGCTTTGTCACCGTCGTTATTTTTTATCCGCTCTCCACCATTACAAATAGGCAAGAGCCAATCACTCCGCATTTGAATGTCGTCGTTTAGAGCTTTCATGGATTCGTAGTTAAAGGTGTATCTCGACGTTTTGGACTTTGCGGCCCAAATCATGGTTTCGTGGGCGTTTGTAAAGCGGCGACCGCGAAAATTGGGCATAGGGTTGGATTTGCGCCAGATGACATCATTCAGCATCCAGTAATCCAAGTTTTGCAACAAAGCTCCAACGCGGTAGATATTGTGATAGCTACCAATGACCCAGAGTGTACCGTTGTCTTTTAGAACTCTACGCGCGGCCTGAAGCCATTTCCAAGTGAACTCGTCATAAGCTCTGAAACTATCGAATTTGTCCCAGTCGTTAGTAACGGCATCAACCTTGGAGTTGTCCGGACGTGTAAGTTCGCCTGCTAACTGCAGGTTATACGGAGGATCCGCAAAGATCACATCAACCGATTTTTCGGGTAGGCTGTTCATGATCTCGACGCACTCACCGAGATGGACAACATTTTTTTTCACTAAGGTAGACTCCTCTTGACTCGAGTCCCCCATTTTGAGTCACCTTGGAGTCGCGGTCAAGTGATTTTTATCACAAGAGTCAAGTAAAGAGTCATAAGAGTCAGTCGTTTAGCTCGAGTCGCTCCTTGATGGGACGAAATGTGCGACGGTGAGCAGGGGTAACCCCAAGATCTAGTAGGGCGGCTCTATGTTCAGCGGTTCCGTAACCTTGATTTCTTTCCCAACCATATCCTGGGTATTGAATCGATAATTGTTGCATTTGATGGTCTCTGTTTACCTTTGCAATGACCGACGCGGCAGCAATGGAAAGGCTTATACTGTCGCCTTTGATAATAGCTTTTCCGGGGCAGGGTAAATCAGGCAGTCGATTGCCATCAATCAATATAGCATCGGGGGCAATGTCCAAGTTTGCGATCGCCCTTTGCATGGCGAGCATTGAGGCTTGAAGAATATTAATCTCATCGATTTCTTCGATAGAAGCTTCGCCGACGGCAACTTTTACAATACCAGTATGGTTCAAGGCCAATAAGTGCTCATTGATATATTCTCGCTTTTTAACCGAGAGTTTTTTGGAATCATCGAGCATTGATTTCAATTTACGTGGAGTTTTTTTACGGTCCAGCCAAGCTGCAGCGGCAACAACAGGGCCAGCCCAAGGACCCCGTCCAACCTCGTCTACGCCAACAATAACAGCATTTTTAAATTTAAGTTCTTTCTCGAGTTTTTGCTCTCTCGAAAAATCAGGCATCTTCTGATTTGGAGCTTATTGGTTTTGTGCCAGGGGGCTTTTCTTGCTCATTAACCTCTATGCTTGCCTCGGTGGCTGGATTGGTTTCAGGAGCAGTTTGTTTTCTACTCTTGAACCATTTGCCTATGATCTTCTGTAGGGCGCTTTCAGCAATGGTAGAGGTACGAATAATTGCGCCTACTTCGGGTCCATAGGTTAAGCGCATTGTTTCTGCGCCAGAAGTAATGCCGAGTTGGGCTATCTGGTGGAGCCTTCTGGCTGTAAAAAGCCAAAAGGGGCTTGTGAACAAAGAGATAACAGTAACGGATACAACAAGGCGGTAGTCATTGTCGCCGAGTACGCCAGCTCCCACACCAAGAGCCGCGAGGATAAAGGAGAATTCACCAAGCTGGGCGAGCAGGGCACCGGATAAAAAAGCTCGAGGCCAAGTTTCGCCCAAGAAGCGAATTAAAGTAATATTTAGGGCTGTTTTAAACAGAGCAACAAAAAGAACCAGTAAGAAAACTAGGCCAAGATTGTTCCATATATATGCGGCGTCAAGAAGCATACCGATAGATAGGAAAAACACCATGAGCAGGATACTTTGAATTGGAGCAACTTGCCGAGACATCACCTTGTGGCTAGCTGAGTTTCCCAAGATCAGGCCTGCCAAAAATGCACCGTATGCCGCGGATAAACCGAGAAGGCCAGACAGGGCTGAAGCGCCAAAGCAAAAGGCCATCCCAGCCAAGGGAGTGAGATCTTCATTATCACCTATGGCACGTGCAAAGGGAATTTGCAGGCCACGTTTTTTGCTGAGAAAAACAAAAAGAACCGCTAATAGCGCAATTGAAACGCCAACTTTTATAAAGGCATCATTTCCAATTCCGCCTTCGTTACCAAAGGAGCTTACAAATAGCATCATTGGGACAACAGCCAAATCCTGGGCTATTAAAATTCCTATGGTGACTTGGCCAATACGTGAGTTGTATTCGTTAATCTCTTGTAACATTTTAACGGCGACAGCTGTGCTGGAGAGAGCAAAGACAAATCCAAAAAATAGGCTTAGCTCCAGACTCCATTCCATGAATTGGCCAAGTGCGAGCATGCCCCCAATACCAACACCAATTTGAGCTGCGGTTGTGATTACGGCTACTTTCCAGACTTCTTTGATGCCACGAAGCGAGAGGTTCATGCCAATAACAAACAGCAGCATAAGAACGCCGAGCTCGGCAAGAGTGGAAATGTTATCTCGATTCTCGACGAGACCCAGGCCAGTTGGCCCGAGAAGAACGCCGGCCAGAATGTAGCCTAAAACAGGTGGTTGCTTAAAGCTGCGCATGGCGATGCCACAGGCCAAAGCACCTAATACGACTATCGCGAGGCCAGTAAGGCTACCACTATGATCTTGCATGAATTATCTTTAGCACAATATAGATTAGCGGAAAAATGACGCTTGGTTTAAGAGAGCTTTTGGCGGAATATTTTATGGCAGATGCTCTTGTAAACGCGGCATTAATTCAACGAGGTTACAGGGGCGATGCCGATTATCCAGTTGAGAGCGAAGGATCTCGCCCCACCCGTCTTTGCAAGCGGAAGGAGATCCCGGTAGCGCAAAGAGATAAGTGCCTTTGGAAACGCCGCCTATTGCGCGACTTTGCATGGTGGAGGTGCCGATCTTGGCATAGCTAATCCAGCGAAACAGCTCTCCGAAACCGTCGATCTCTTTTTCCATGACCTCTTTGATCGCTTCAGGAGTGGTGTCGCGCCCGGTTACGCCGGTGCCGCCCGTTGTGATTATGACATCAATATTGGGATCATTGATGAGTTTGTTTAAACCCGAAATGAGATCAGGTAAATCATCTTTGATAATTGTACGCGCTGCAATGTTATGTCCGTCTTCCTTAATCATCTTATCAAGGATATTTCCGGATTTGTCGTCAGCTTGAGTGCGAGTATCTGAGACTGTGATAATGGCGATGTTTACTGGAAGGAAGAGGCGTGATTCATCTGGTTTTGACATTTTCGGCGAGGTCCGATTCAGAGGTGTTCTTGGGATTGTCTAAGGCCTCATACCGAGGCCAATGCCCCGCGGCAAGAGTGTCTAGGGATGGTGAATATTGATTTAATCTTGCGCGGTAGATCCAAAGGTTAGTCAAAACACGTTCTATGAAAAGGCGTGTTTCTCTTGAAGGGAGACTTTCGATGAAAAGGAGCGGGTCATCGTTATAGGTTATTTTTCGTTCCCATTTCCCTAAATTTCCAGGTCCGCCGTTGTATGCTGTAGCCAACTTAAATAAGTCACCTTCCACGTAATTATGATCGAGGAGGTAACCAAGATACCTTTGTCCGAGTTCAAGATTTAGAGAGGGATCAAACAACTGATTTCGTGCCTTGCCACTGAAGTTACGGCCCTTGGCAATGTAATTTGCAGTTTGCGGCATCAATTGAAGAAGTCCTCTGGCGCCATCGGGACTTTTTGCGTTGGGATTGAAGGATGATTCTTGGCGCATGAAAGCAAAAACGAGGGCGCGGTCTATATCAAAGCCCCCATTCGGTTCCCATTTAGGGATGGGATAGAGAGCTGCGTCAATAATGCCTCTATTCGTCGAAGGGGGTTGTTGTTCTTGCGTCTCTTCGGCCGCCAGCCGGGCACCAAGCCTAAATGCGAGTTCAGGCATTCCCGCTTGTTCGGTTAGGTTGATAAAGGCATGGATTTCATCGCCGTCGAGGCTTCCAATTAGTCTTTTCAGCTCTTGTTGTGCCTCTTGTCGTTTTTCTAACTGTAGAAATGCCAGTGCACGGCGACTAGATGAGTGATTACGTAAGGTTTTTGCAGTGTTATTGCCCAGAAGTTGGGGAGACTCGTCAAACACTAAATCAAGGCCAAGGGCTCTGCGTGCGAGTATGCCGTAAA
The DNA here is from genome assembly GCA_036960845.1 of Halopseudomonas aestusnigri. GTDB lineage: Bacteria > Pseudomonadota > Alphaproteobacteria > Kiloniellales > Kiloniellaceae > Kiloniella. The sequence continues at coordinate 926,579 of JBALWN010000001.1, forward strand.
AAGTTCGAGGATATTCTGCTGCAGAGTATAGGTGTTTACTTACATTTTGAGGTGATTTCAGTTTCAGATTTGCACGTGCAGCCCAATAAGCGCCTGCGGAACGCATCCAGCCATTAGCTCTACTGGCTTGAGCAAGGCTACTGAAGTGTTCACGGGCTTTTTCTATTTTCCCCATACGCCATGCTGCAAGTCCTGCAATCCAATCTGCCGAAGGAACATATTTTCGAGATTGTGTGGCCTTGGAGGCGAGATCATAAGCCTTCTGGTCTTTGTTGTAATAATACCAGGCTGCGGCGAGCCGCGCATATGTTTCATTGATCTCAATAGGATCGAGTAGGCGTTTTGCCTTGGCGCTTTTTAAAGCTTCTTCGCTAACAGAAAGCCGTGTGTTGAGGATGTTTCGTTTTAGTTGAGCTTTGAGGCGTCGTGCTTTCTTTTGGTCCTCTTTGGATAATTTTTTGCCGGATCGATAGCTGTAGTTTTTCCCGTGGGCGCGATAGGCAGCACCTTTAAACTGAACGGGACTTACGGGGCGGGCGTAGTTTTTGGGCCGCCGTTGTAACGCGAGTTTATATATGATGTCTGCTTGGGGGTGGTCAGCATAGGTTGCGAGCCAGGCTTTAAGCTCTTTGTATTTGGAGCGATAGGCGGTTGGGTGCAAATATTTTTGTGCAAGGACGTGTCCAAGAAGAACCTTATCGTCAAGTTTGGAAATTCGTCTATCTGCTTCTTTCCATCGGCCTTGTTCCTGGAGGGCGAAGATTTTTCTGTAAAGGTTAAGGTCTTCTTCACTCAGCAGGTCAAATAGAATAGCCCCGTTGTCTGCGGTCACGGATTGGAGAGCGGGTTTCGTGGGATCAGTAGTCGAGGGTGATGCATTGGCTCTATGAGAAGTAGAGGCAAGTCCTATCGCTAAGAAGAAGACGAAAGAAATTGTACTTGAAAGAAAAACGCGCCGTATCGTCATAGTGTGAAAATAATCCTCAAAGATCTCTGCAAGTTTCGTAGTTTTTGGGCCCCCATTAACCACGATGAAACTAGGTAATTGCCGTAGCTTGAGCAATAGCTAGGCAATAAATCAAAAATTTGTCTTGTATTTTAGATACATCACCTGTCCTTACGAAAAAGTGAAGATCTACAATGTTGGATTCTTTAGGTTAATAATTAGGCTGAAATTCACCAGATATTAACCTGAGGTTAACTGTTTATTTATTGCGCGTAAATCTAACCATGCCAGGGCCTTTTGTCGGGGAGTGTTAAGCAGCATATGTGGCGCGAATGTGGCGATTGTTTTTGTTACGGTTCCATCAGGCGTCGCATACTCGCTCCACTTTCCTCGTTGTCGTAGCAAAGAGGCATCAGGATCCGTAAAGCCGCGAAGTGTGGTTTCGCCCAATAACATCATTACTTTTGGTTTTACCAAGGCAATTTGCCTGTCTACGAAAGGCTTACAATACGCGAGATCATTGGCGGTTGGTTTTTTGTCACCAGGAGGACGCCAGAACACACATGAAGTTAAGTAAACTTGCTCTAAAGTCAGTCCTATAGATTTAAGCATATTACTAAGTAGGGCGCGATGCTGCCCTGCGACGGTCTTTCCTTCACGATCTTCATCTGCACGTGGGGCGCCCATAATAATCATGAGCTCGGCTGTTTCTGAGCCTTCGTTCCAGACGGTGCTCATCGCGGTTTTCTTAAGAGAGCAGCCGTCAAAAGTTTGCAGAGCAATAGCGAGTTCGGAGAGATTGCTTGCCCCTAAAGCTAACTGATTTGCTTCAGCCAGGGTTTTTTGAAGCGATTGAAGGGCTTTTTTTGCCTGTGTTGGTTTTGCTGGGGCTACTTTTTTAGTAATGGGTTGTTGTTGAACAGTTTTTGATTGCGTGGATTTTTCTGCAAGTTCTAGTGTGAGAGCATAGCTGTCTATGGGGATTTCCCCCGTTGCTTCATCCGCGCCAAAGGATAGTTGCCATTCTAAGGCTGCTATCAATTCGTCGCTTGTCCAGTCGTCAGTCGTCATATCATCCACTTGTGCAACACTAAATAGCCCCTTACTCGGGTGACTTATCTCCAGTGTACATAACGCAAAGTGGCGTGATGTTCCATGTAATGTTTGGTGATAATAATATTTTGTTTTGCGTTGGAACGGAATTTGTCTCTACAGAATGCGAAATTGCAAATCCGGTTCGTATTTTTTGATCCTTCTGTGTCGTTATTGTTAAATTGCTGCAACGCGAAAAACTCTATAAATTGAGTTGAGATAACAGGGCTAACAATTAATTTTGACCCTAGGGTAATAAAAATGTGGTCATTTGTGGAATTGTGTTGAATTCTTGTGGCTAAATTTGGTTTTGAGATAAGTGACGGAATAAGTCGCAAAAATCTAGGCAGGAATTGGAGAGAAGACTTTGGAACGCGAATTTATGGAATATGACGTTGTTATCGTTGGAGCAGGACCTGCGGGCTTGTCTGCTGCGATAAAATTACGTCAGTTGGCAGCTGAGACTGGAAAAGAAGTTTCCGTCTGTGTCTTGGAGAAAGGCTCAGAAGTTGGGGCTCATATTTTTTCAGGAGCTGTTTTTGAGCCGCGTGCACTCGATGAATTGATTCCAGATTGGAAAGATAAAGGGGCTCCTCTAAACGCTCCGGTTTCAGACGAAAAATTCATGCTGTTGAGCGAGACGGGATCTCGTGAAATTCCTGTAAGTTTACTGCCGGGCCAAATGCATAACGATGGTAACTATGTTATTTCCCTTGGTAATTTATGTCGTTGGCTCGGTGAACGCGCCGAAGAATTGGGTGTCGAAATATATCCTGGGTTTGCTGCTGCTGAAGTTGTTTACCATGAAGACGGTCGCGTAAAAGGCGTTGCGACTGGCGATATGGGAGTTGGTAAAGCTGGTGAGCAAAAAGACAGCTATCAGCCGGGTATGGAACTGCACGGTAAATATACCTTTTTTGCTGAAGGCTGTAGAGGGTCACTGAGTAAAGGGTTAATGGAGAAATTCAATCTCCGAGAAAACTCAGATCCGCAGACCTATGGTATTGGCATGAAAGAGCTTTGGGAGCTTGATCCTGCTAAACATAAAACCGGAACAGTCGTTCACACGGCTGGGTGGCCAATGAAGAGTGACACTTGGGGCGGATCGTTCATTTATCACTTGGAAAATGGTCAAGCGTACGTTGGGTATGTAGTAGGATTGGATTATGAGAATCCACACCTTTTCCCGTTTGGGGAGTTTCAACGCTTCAAGATGCACCCGGCTATTGCTGAGATGCTAGAAGGTGGAAAGCGGATTTCCTACGGAGCTCGCGCATTAAATGAGGGCGGTTTGCAGTCTGTTCCCGACCTGGCGTTTCCGGGCGGCGCTCTTATTGGTTGTTCAGCAGGTTTCTTGAACGTTGCCAAAATTAAGGGTAGCCACAATGCTATGAAAACCGGCATGCTGGCGGCAGAAAGCGCATTTATTGCTGTGACAGAAAGCGGTGATGAAACAACACCTGCGGTTTTAGAGAGTTATCCTGAGGCCTATAAAAAGTCATGGGTTTATGAAGAGCTTAACGCTTCCCGTAACTTCCGCCCATCCTTTAGCAAATTTGGCCTTTGGGGCTCGATGCTTTACGCCGGCATTGATCTCAAAGTGTTTGGTGGAAAACTTCCGTGGACTTTCCATCATAAACACCATGATCATGAGTGCCTTAAGCCTGCTGCGGATATGCCAAAAATCGAGTACCCTAAGCCTGACGGCAAGATTTCGTTTGACCGTTTGTCTTCAGTATTTATCTCCGGCACAAATCACGAAGAAGATCAGCCTTGTCATCTGACATTGAAAGATGCTTCGGTTCCGATCAATCATAACTTGGCAATTTACGATGCACCGGAACAACGGTTCTGTCCTGCAGGTGTATACGAGATTGTCCGAGACGATGATGGCAACAACCCGCAGCTGCAAATTAATGCCCAGAACTGCGTTCACTGTAAAACCTGTGACATCAAGGACCCAACTCAGAATATCAATTGGGTAACACCTGAAGGTGCTGGTGGGCCGAATTATCCTAATATGTAAACTTTACTTATAAGGTCAAATTTAGATGTAATCGAGGTTCTATAAACAGAAAATCAGCCCAACTGATATGACGGTGGGCTGATTTTTTTTGGTCGGTAACTTTATCTTGTGCAACAGATACTTGGCGAGAGGGATGTAGAAGGGTAGACTGATTACACTTCTTGTCCAGGCGAAGAGGAGGATGATTTGCCTCGCCGTGGCTCCGTGCTCGTAAAAAGAAATTTTCGTAGGTTCCTAGCTCTTGCTGGAACAGCTCTTGTTGTAAGTGCTTGTTCCGCGTCGCAAAGTGAATCTGATACATCGGTTAATTCTGCTGAAAAAGTTGGAAATTACCCCCTAATTAGCCAGTATAGCTCCCCATCCGGGACTTATTTAGCTGGGCTTGTTGCGGGGCATAATCGTGATTATTCAATAGCTGCAGATCTTATGCTGCACGCTTTAGAGGCATCTCCCGAAGATCCCCGTCTGCTCGCAAGATCATTCTTACTTACCGCAAGTACTGGGCGAGATAAGGAAGCAATTGAGCTTTCTTCTCGTTTGCTAGCGGTATCTCCGGATCAAGCGCTAGCTCATTTGGTACTTCTTATTGATGCGGTGAAGCGTGAAGATTGGGATGAAGCACAATCGAGAATCGAAGCCGCACCAAAAGTTGGTATAAACACTGTGCTTCAACCGATGTTTTCGGCATGGACAGATCTGGCTAAAGACGACTTGGATAAAGCTCTTAAAAAACTAGAGCCCTTATCGAAAAAAGATGGCTTCAAGACACTTTATGGCATTCAAATTGCGCTGCTCAAAGATTTGGGCGGCCGGCCGGATTCTGCAAAAGATGATTACCTTACACTACTCAGTTCAACTGAGAAGCCAACCTTACGCCAAGTTAACATCGTTGCTGATTTCTTAAACAGACAAGGTGATCAGGAAGCCGCTACGGGTTTGCTCGAAACTTATTTACAAGAAAACCCTGAGAATGCCATTGCTACTCACGCCTTGCAGCAACTGGCCGCGGGTGAAGGGTTAGAACGGGTTATAAGAAAACCCGGAGATGCTTTTGCTGAAATTTTGTTTGGCTTTGCGAGTTTGCATGCCCAAGAAAAAGCTTATGACACGGGCCTAGTATATGCCAATCAAGCATTAAAACTACGCCCAGAATATGAAGAGGCCAAAATCCTTGTTGGCGAAATCATGCAAACCCAGGGGCGCAGTCGAGATGCTATAAATCTATATAAGACGATTCCCCTACAATCGCCCTATGCCTGGACGGTAGGTCTTCGGATTGCCGATGAAATGGATTTATTGGGATTGGAAGCGGAAACTCTAGAAACATTAAAGCAATTAGCGACATTAAGGCCTGAACGGTTCGAGCCATATCTTCGTAGAGGGAATCTGCTTCGTGCAGCAGAAAAGTATGCGGATTCTGCTGAAGCTTATGAACAGGCAATCAAACGTATAGATGATCAAGATTCTCGTTTTTGGTCTTTATACTATTTCCGTGGAATTGCTTACGAGCGGACCAAGAAATGGCCAGAAGCCGAAGCTGATTTCCTCAAAGCTTTAGAACTTTCCCCTGATCAACCTCACGTTCTTAATTATCTGGCTTATTCTTGGGTGGAACAGCAAAAGAATTTGCCTGAAGCAGAGCAAATGCTTGTTAAAGCAGTTGAGCTTCGTCCCGAGGATGGTTACGTCGTCGACAGTCTTGGCTGGGTTTATTACAAGCTGGGAAAATATGAAAATGCCGTGGATTATTTGGAGCGTGCCATTGAGTTAAAGGCAGAAGATCCTGTGATCAATGATCACTTAGGTGATGCGTATTGGCAAGTTGGGCGTCAACACGAAGCGCGCTTCCAATGGCGTCGTGCCCTTAGCTTTGATCCTGAAGAAGAGCAGGTTGAACTGATTAAAGCAAAAATTGATAAAGGCCTAAGTTCTTCTGTGACGGATATCTGATTAGGGTAACAATCGACTGTTATGGAACGAATTTCGGAACAAGCACCTGCAAAGATAAATTTGACTTTGCAGGTGGTCGGGCGTCGAGGGGATGGTTACCATTTCTTACGTAGTCTGGTTGGTTTTGCCGACGTCGGTGATGTAATTCACTTTACGCCCTCAAAAGAATTGTCATTGGAAGTTTCTGGTCCTTTTGCAAAGGAGTTAAGTGGTTCCAATCTTGCTGACAACCTCGTTATGCGTGCTGCCAAAAAGTTATTAGATGTTTGTGGTCGCAAACAAGGGGCTGAGCTTCATCTAATTAAGAACCTTCCTGTTGCATCCGGTATAGGCGGAGGCTCTGCAGATGCTGCGGCTACTCTGCGAGGGCTGGGGCGTTTGTGGGCTGTGAGCGATGTCACTGATGATAAAATGAGAAGTTTATCGCTTAGTTTAGGCGCTGATGTTCCTGTTTGCTTGCAGAGTAAATGTACTTGGATGGAGGGTATTGGCGAAAAGCTAAGTGTTGGGCCAAGACTTCCTGATTTGTATACTGTTTTGCTAAATCCGGGCATAGCGGTTTCAACTCCGAATATTTTTAAGAACCTTGGTGGCGCATTCTCTTTCGGTATGCACAAGCCCGACGCTTTTTCTTCACTCGGTGATTTTAAAAACTACTTGGGGCTTGTGGGAAATGATTTACAAAATCCTGCATGCGAATTGGAACCTATAATCGCGGAAGCCCTTTTTGAGCTTAGAGAGCAAGAAAACTGTGTTCTTTCAGGAATGTCGGGAAGTGGTGCGACTTGTTTTGGAATTTTTGATTCCAAAGAGCATGCAGAACTGGCCGCCAGAACCATCAAACTGAAACATTCAGATTGGTGGTTGTGCCCAACGGTAGTTCGCTAACGATTGGTTCAAATTGTATCGTTCATTCCATTGTAGAAGATGAAGAATATTTATTCGATCTTGAGGAGTTGTTCTACGGCCTTTAAGTCAACCAGAAGGTCTGGAGTCGGACGCCCGTCTACCTGAAGGCCAGAAATTTCCTGAAACAAACTGATGGCAGCGACAGCGTCATGATCAATATCTCCGTCGATATTACCAGGATCGAGATTGAGACTAGACAGGAGGATTTCAATTTCTTTCAACTGCTCCACCCGCATACCATAAGGAGAACTGGCATTAGGGTTTGGAGCCTCGACTTGTGTTGAGGGAGATTTTGAAGCGGTCTTCTCTTCTTCGCTGACAGGGTCATTGCCTTTTAGGAATACAAAAAGTACTCCCAGAAACAAAACCGCCGCTACAGTGGCCATCCGAGTGAACGACTTGCCTTTGCGAGGGCGAGATACGGTTCCATTTTCAGGCTTAGCTGTAAGAATATCGGCTGTGTTTTGGTTATCTTTTGCCTTCGAAGAGGATGGTTTTGTCTCAGTCGCCTGTAGAGGCTTTTTGTTTTCCGTTTTCTTGATGTCTTTTGAGACGTCTTTCTTGGCGTCAGTTTTTACCACTTTTGATGGTTTGGTGGTTTTCTTGCCACTTACTTTGGTATCAGGAGTTTTGCTCGTAGACGATTTTGTCGTTTTAATTTTTCGATTCGCTGTTGCGGCTTTGCTCGATGCTACTGTCGGTTTTTTTGTCCCAGCCGTAGATTTAGGTGCGGCTGGTGTTTTTTTCTCTACAGATTTACGGCTGACAGGCTTCCCGTCTTCTGACTTGAGCTTATCGTCGCTCATAAATTTCAGTTCCCTGTTAACTTAATTTCGGCGTTTTGAAAGCTTGAATAGCTCTCATTGGATTGCCTTAAACGGCAGGTTTCTTCAGATTATCCTAGCAAGGTGTAACACAGGATACTCAATATGAGGTCAAGGGGTAAAGCAATCAGGTTTAAAAGTGGTAAATATCCATAGTTGAGAAGTAAATATTTCTCAAAAAATGAATTTATTTTTTTTACTTTAACCCATTGACTTCCTCGGATCTCACGCTATTTTCTGACCCACAAATGATGGGACGTCGCCAAGTGGTAAGGCACCGCTTTTTGGTAGCGGCATTCGCAGGTTCGAATCCTGCCGTCCCAACCAAAGTAAAAGACTCCTTCGGGGGTCTTTTTCTTTTTGTACTATAATTCCATCGATATTGATTTTATTCGCGTTATCAAAACTATTAACAACTATCAACCCTGCCTATATTATTCTCCCTAACTGTGTTAGTCTGGGCTCAAGGATCAGTTAATACTATCTGTACAGATAGTTAATTCTGGCGCCCAATCTTCATAAAGTTTTTTAACTCAAATTGTTGTCGAGTAAGTTAATAGGGAAGGGTTGTATAATGCCTGCAATCTATAAAGTTGTTCCATTTTCAGGTCTGCCAAATTATTCCCCGGCTGAAATGGAAAAACGTAGTAATGATTTCTTACAGTTGATGCTGGGCCGTCGCACGATTAGAGATTTTTCTTCTAAGCCTGTTGCGCGGAAAATTATTGAAAATGCTGTCCGTACGGCTGGGTTGGCACCTTCTGGCGCCAACAAACAGCCGTGGCATTTTGTTATAATCAGCAACCCTGAGTTAAAACGTAAAATTCGTGACGCAGCGGAAGTCGAAGAAAAAGAGTTTTATGCTGGAAAAGCAGGACAGCAATGGCTGAAAGATTTGGAACCACTTGGAACCGATCCTGATAAACCTTTTCTCGAGGCTGCCCCTTATCTCATTGTGGTGTTTCAACAAAATTACGATGTGGATAAAGAGACCGGAGATAAAATCAAACATTACTATATTCAAGAATCGGTTGGTTTGGCGTGTGGGTTTTTGATTACTGCGTTGCATAACGTAGGTTTGGGTACCTTGACCCACACACCAAGCCCTATGGGCTTTCTGAGAGACATTCTCGGCAGACCAAAACATGAAAAACCGGTCATGATCATCGTTACAGGACATCCCGCCGAAGATGCTTCCGTCCCTGAGGAAGCCCTAAACAAGAAAAACCTGGATGTTACCACCAGTTGGTTTGAGTAGAACGTTGGATTGCGGGTTTAAACCTTAGGGGTGGCTAAGGCGTCACTAGTCAATTTGGACAGGCTAGTCTTTTGTCTGCCATTCTCATCAAAGTTTGTCGGGGAGAGCCAACTCTTAAAGGCATCATCAATCACAGGCCATTCGTTATCGAGCATGGAGAACCAAGCTGTGTCACGATTACGGCCTTTATTTATATCAGCCTGTCGAAATGTTCCTTCATAGGTGAAGCCCAGACGCTTGGCTGCGGCCTTAGAACTTTCGTTCATGGCATTACATTTCCATTCATAGCGGCGGTAACCAAGTTCGTTGAAGACACGTTGCATTAATAGATACATTGCTTCAGTCGCAATGATGGTTTGTTGTAGAGGGGGCGAGAAGTTTATATGGCCCACCTCAATTGATCCGGCAGTTGGGTTAACTCTTAAATAACTGGCGACACCAAGTGCTTTGTTACTTGCTTTGTCCAAAACGGCGTAAAACATAGGGTCAGTTTTTCTCTGATGTTTTGATATCCAGACTTTGTAATCAGCCAAATTTGAGTAGGGTCCATAAGATAGGTATCCCCATATTTTACCTCGTTTATCTAGATTGTTTGCAGCAAATAGATCTTGTGCATGTTTCTCTGTATCTAATATTTCCAAGCGCGTATGGATGCCTTCAATTCCCGTAAAAGGAGGAAGGGGGCGTATACTCCAGTTGTCGATGGGAGCGCCAATGGGCTGGCCGTTTTCGTTTATATGCATGTTTAAAACCTGTATGACTGAGTTCACGGGCATTAAGTCATGAATTGGTTCTGTCCATAAGGGCCATTTACGTATATCTCAAAGAGCCGATTTTAAACGATCCTTTTAAATGGTCTAATGAAAACGGTTATTGTTTTGTGCTACTCATGAATATTACGAAGAGAGAAATTTTGTATAGCACTCGGTATAATTGTGCACTTCCTAGGGCTTTAGTATAGATATAAGTTAATGAATTTAAACATAAGGGGTATGTCATCGTGCATAACAAGATAGATTTCACGACATGGTGGCATGAAGATCCTGGTGCTATTGGTTTTACCCACGCGATGAAGATGGACTTGCTACATAGAGAACAGAGCCCTTTTCAGAAAATTGAAATTTTTGACCACAAGGATTTCGGTAGAGTCTTGGTCCTCGATGACCTAATTCAAGCTTCTGAAGCAGATGAATTTATTTACCACGAGATGGCTGTTCACGTTCCCGTTTTGGGACGTAAGCGAGAAAACATCCGGGCGTTGATCGTCGGGGGTGGTGATGGCGGGTTACTGCGTGAACTCCTTGCCCATGACAATATTGAAAAAGTAGTCATGGCAGAAATCGATCGTCGCGTTATTGAGTTGAGCAATGAATATCTTGCGATTAATGGCGACTATAATGATCCGCGGGTTGAATTGGTTTGTGATGATGCTGCGCGTTATGTCATTGAAGCTCTGGAACGTGAAGAACAGTTTGATCTGATCTTCATGGACATTACGGAGCCTGTTGGCCCATCTGCTAGCCTTTTTACAGAGGAATTCCTCGGCAATCTGGTGGACATATTAAAGGATGATGGGGTCTGCATCGATTCCGATAGTATCTTTATTGGTAAGGATCGGATCAGGTTTCTTCAAGAAGCCTCAAGTGAAGAAGAGCATAGCTTGCTCGAGATTATGCGGAGTGGTCGCTTCTTTCCTCATCTGGACGTTTATCGTTCTATCGTTCCAATGTATCCTGGTGCTGAGTTTGGGTTCTTCCTCTATACCAAAGATGGCCGTAGTTACGCCGATCCCCATAAAGAGTATGATGGAAAGCATTATAATTCGGCTGTCCACAAAGGGGCTTTTGCACTCCCGAATTGGTGGAAGAACGAATTGGGTTTTGGGAAATAAAAACGGGCGTTAACACGGACGTTAATCAAGGTCGTGTAACCTCGCTTTAGGGTGTTGTTGGAGTAACAGTTATGGAAATTTATGTTGATGGTGATGCTTGTCCCGTTAAGGATGAGGTTATTAAAGTTGCTGAACGTCATAAATTGCAAATCCATATGGTCAGCAATACCTGGCTAAGATACGGGCGGCACCCCTTGGTGAATTCAGTTGTGGTTCCCGAAGAACCCGATGCGGCTGATGACTGGATTGCTGAACATATCAAAGCGGGGGACATTGCGATTACGGCGGATATCCCTTTGGCATCCCGTTGTGTGGGGGAAGGCGCAAAGGTATTAGATCCTAAGGGTAAAATTTTTACCGAAGATAGTATGGGCATGACCTTGGCTGTTCGTGATCTTATGACAAACCTACGCGAAACCGGAGACGTTAAGAGCTATTCACCTGCTTTCAGTAAACAGGACCGTTCACGGTTCCTTTCTTCTCTCGATCAACTCATCTGTAAAAAATAACAGACCTATTGTTCATTGAGGAGCTGGGACGCCCATGAGGTCAGAACAAAATTATAACATCTGACAGGCGCGTAATACTCTGGTAATGCTAGATCATTAAAAACGTAGCGTCTGTATCTGAATGTCTCTCTTGCCAAGAAAAATATCCTGGAAGGTTTTAACTCTTTGGCTCACTGGTCTGAGTGTCGGTTTGGCGTTTGTTCTTGCTGTGGTTCAATGGGTAGGATTTGTTTCAGCACAAGACTTATCAAATATCGGAACCAATCGTCTGTCTCTCTATCATGGGACACTCCATTCCGCCCTTGAAAAGCATCGTTATCTCCCCTTTGTCCTTTCTAGAGACGAAGAGATTAGAGAGCTTCTCAGTGTGGTGGATGGTCGAGAAGGATTAGTACTTTCTGTAAATCGTTCTTTGAACGCTACGAACCAGAAAGCTGAATCTGATGTGCTCTATGTACTCAATAGTGATGGGACGACGCTAGCGGCATCGAACTGGTTGGAAGAGCGGTCTTTTGTTGGCCATAACTATGCCTTTCGGCCTTATTACAAGGATGCGATTGATGGTCGAGAAGTCGGATTTTTCGCTGTTGGGGCGACAACAGGTGTGCCTGGATTTTTTATGTCTCACGCTGTCGTCAGCGAAGCCGGCGTTAGTGGCGTAATCGTTGCCAAAGTTGATCTTCGGCCTTTGCAACAACAATGGCACGACGGCGGTGAGCACGTCATTGTCACCGACAAGAATGGGGTGATCTTTCTTTCAAGTCGTGATGAGTGGCGATATCGAGCGGTTTCACCGATTAGCGAAGCTTCCATGGCCAAAATCAGAACGAACAGACAGTTTGCCGGGGCAGAACTCGAACCATTAAAATTAAAAACACTCAATATATTTGGTCGAGAAGTTTTTGAAATCGGTGGGGAGCGATTTCTTGTCCTCACAAGAGATGCGGGTAAACCGGGATGGACTATGCATTTCCTCACGCCCTTTAAATTCATCAGAGAAAAGCAACAAACGGCCCTTTTGATCGGGATCGTGCTTCTGGTTCTCTTCCTTATGGGGGGGTTATTTATTCGTGAGCGTCGGCAAAAATTAAGATCGGCACAACGTGCGCGTGAAGCTGATCGCTTTCAAGCGATCAACGAAATGCTTCAAGTGGAGATTGATGAGCGCAAGCGGACTGAAGGTCAGTTACTTAAGACCCAAGCGGATCTTGTTCAAACAGGTAAGCTTGCTGCATTAGGGCAGATGTCGGCGGCTATTGCACACGAAATTAACCAACCAATGGCTGCAATCCGAACATTTACAGCCAGTGCCAGATTGCTTTTGGTGAAGGGCAAACGTGATCAGGTTGGTCAGTCCCTAGAAGAAATTTCGTCTCTTACGGAGCGGATGGGAAAAATTACTGGAGAGCTTAAAACATTTGCGCGAAAAGCGCCTGTTGAGTACCAGGTAGTTGATCTACGAGAAGCCCTAAAACGTGCCATAGCTTTGATGCAAACAGTTTGCGAACAAGAAGGTGTAACGGTTCAACTTCGTGATTTAGAGGACCTTGTTCCCGTGAGTGGAGATATTATCCGACTAGAGCAGGTTTTTGTGAACTTATTACGTAATGCAGCTGACGCAATGCAAGAGTGTGATGAGAATACGATTTTAGTCACCCTTCGCCGTATCAATGATCTTGTTATCGTCATCGTCGAAGATAACGGATCCGGCATTGAACCAGAAATCATGGACCAGTTATTTGATCCCTTTTTTACAACAAAGGATGTCGGTAAGGGCGTTGGATTAGGATTGTCGATTTCTTATGGGATTGTAAAAGATTTTAGTGGAAACATTCGGGCCGAAAACTTTGAATCTGGTGGGGCAAGGTTTGTGGTAGAATTCCCATGCGCAGCAGCAGAGTAATATGCGGGCCTGATCTTCTTTCTCGAAACCTCATTCTCATAGGTTATTCGGCGGATTGTCGCTTATTAAACAATTAGCCATCGGCGATTATTTGCTTGAGGGAATGGGAGAAAATTTAAAATACCTTGTTATTCAATCGGTTACTGCAGGTTTAGTGTGGCACGTTCTTTGCCATATATATTTAAGAGTTTTAATAACCCCTAATTTGAAAATGGGGATATGATTGTGCGGTTAAGATTACTTACGCTGTTGCGATCAATTGAAATTGTGGAATTAAACAAAAAATAATGCCTTAGGGAGGCTCTTATGAAGATGTTAAATGCAATTAAAAGTGTTGCTGCCGTTGCAACGATTTGTGGCACTTTATCAGCTGGTGCAGTCGCGCAAGCTGCAGAATCACGTGATTACCTTCTCGCTACAGCCAGTACAGGTGGTACTTACTATCCAGTAGGCGTCGCGATTTCTACTTTGGTTAAAGTTAAACTACAGCCAAAACAGAAAATTGGTCTCTCAGCGATTAACTCTGCGGGTTCCGGCGAAAATGTAAAATTGCTTCGTGAAAATGAAGTTCAGTTTGCGATCCTTCAAGGTCTCTATGGTTATTATGCCTGGAACGGTAAAGGTCCTGTCGAAAAAGACGGCCCACAAACAAAAATGCGCTCAGTATCTATGCTATGGCAGAACGTAGAGCAGTTCACAGTCCTTTCTGAGTACGCTAAAACAGGCACCGTTTCTGATTTAGCAGGTATGAAAGGCCAGAGCATGGCTTTGGGTAAGAAAAACTCTGGCACAATTGGTTCCAACACCGTTCTTCTTAAGAATCTCGGCATTGATGCTGCAACTGATTACAGCCTAGTACACGTTGGGTATGGTCCATCTGCTGACGCACTCCAGAATGGTCAGGTTGCCGGTATGGGAACACCTTCTGGCCCGCCTACAGGTGCTGTGACTAAAGCAATGGCTGCAATGGGTGATAAGATTACTCTTTTGAACTTCACTGCCGAGCAAGCTAAGCAAGCAGATGGTGGTTTAAACCTTTGGACTCCTTTCACAATTGCTGCGGGGACTTATCCTGGCCAAGCTAAAGACGTGACAACCATTGCTCAGCCAAACTTCCTTGCTGTGGGTGCTGATGTTGACGAAGATGCGGTTTATCAGATCACGAAAACGATCTACGAAAACCTTCCATTCCTCAATGCAATCCACAAAGCAACCAAAGCAATGAGCACAGATGCAGCTCTTGCTGGCCTGCCTGTGCCTCTACACCCTGGTGCAGCGCGTTATTACAAAGAAATCGGTCTTGATATTCCTGCGGGCCTAATCGCAAAATAATCAACTGAAGTTGTAATATTTCAATGCTTTATCGGGCGTCTGATCTTTCGGACGCCCGTTCTGTAAGTACACCGTTCTTTCGGTAGATACTGCTTACTCTCGGGGAAATTATGTCACAACAAACGAGCACGCCAGAAGTCGAGTTGGGTGAACACGAAGCCATTATTCGAGGTGAAGATGGTTGGATTGGTAAGGCTGTTTTTGGCCTTGGTGTCCTGATCTCCCTTATGCATATCTACTTTAATGTCTTTGCTGTTATACCCGGGCTTTTACAGAATGCTCTGCACTTTGCCGGCTTTGTTCTTATGGGATCTCTAATCTATCCCATGTTTGGAAGCGGTAAGAGTAAAGTTCTTTTGGCCGTAGATATATTCATTGGGTTGTTAGGCGCTTTTACCGCGCTCTACATGGTCTTAATGGAAGATAGTATTTATGAACGTGGGGTTCGTTTGGATACGGCTGAATGGGTATTTGGTACTATTCTAATCCTTACTGCCATCGAATTTACCCGTCGTACTACTGGATGGATTATCCCGATATTAATTATTCTTGCCTTAACTTACATAGGTTGGTGGGGGGCACACATTGACGGCGTCTTTAAATTTAAAGGGCTTCATAGTGAAACTATCCTGTTTCGAAGCGTTTTTGGTGACGATGCTCTATTTGGAAACATAGCTCGAATTTCCTCAACATTTGTCTTCATGTTTATTCTCTTTGGCGCCTTTCTCGTACGTTCTGGCGCTGGTGAATTTATTATAGATCTCGCACGTGTTGTTGCTGGCCGTAGTGTTGGGGCGCCTGGTCTAGTGGCCGTTTTTGCATCAGGATTAACAGGGACTATTTCAGGTTCTGCCGTTGCCAATACGGCTTCGACGGGTGTGATTACTATTCCTTTGATGAAAAAGGCTGGTTTTCCTGCCAAATTTGCCGGGGGTGTTGAAGCCGCTGCCTCTACGGGGGGACAGTTGATGCCGCCGATTATGGGGGCGGGTGCCTTTGTAATGGCAAACTACACCCAGATACCTTACACCACGATTATTGCGGTGTCGTTTTTACCAGCCATTCTCTATTTTGCTACCGTTGCCTTCTTTGTCCGCATGGAGGCCAAACGAAGCAACGTACATGTCGTTGAAGGTGAAATAGAAACCGCTAAGGACGTTCTGAAACGTGGTGGCCTTCCTTTTCTTCTACCGATTACCTTACTGATTACATTGCTTACTATTGGTTACACACCAACCTATGCGGCCGGATTTGCAATCCTTGGAGTCATAGTCGCATCTTGGCTAACGCCGAATAAAATGGGCATACGAGCGGTCTTGGAAGCGTTGGCGTTGGGAGCTCGAAACATGGTCATGACGGGCATTCTACTTTGTGCTGTCGGGTTGATCGTGAATGTGATTACCACTGCTGGGATCGGAAGTACCTTCTCTTTGATGATTACAAGTTGGGCAGGTGATAGTTTGATCATCGCAATGGTTCTCATCGGGTTAGCTTCTCTTGTGTTGGGGATGGGATTACCTGTAACGGCGTCTTACATTGTTCTTGGTACGCTCTCTGCACCAGCACTCTTCGCGCTTATTGCTGATGGTATGTTGGTGGATATTATTGCTTCTGGAGCTTTGAGTGATGAAGCCAAGGCAATCTTTATGTTGGCAGCGCCTGAGCGTTTAGCTGAAATCGGATTACCGATGACAACTGAGGCCGCACAAGAAATTCTTGCTTTGGTGCCGATCGATATGGCGGGAACTCTGCGTGAAATGGTGCTGGATAACGATACCAAGCTCTATGCTTTGCTTTCTGCTCACATGATTATTTTTTGGCTTTCACAGGACAGTAATGTCACTCCGCCGCTCTGTTTGACCGCGTTTGCAGCGGCGGCCATTGCCAAATCGCCGCCGATGGCAACAGGAGTACAGGCCTGGAAGGTTGCCAAGGGGCTTTATATCGTCCCACTTCTTTTTGCCTATACTCCATTTCTCGGGGGAGAATGGCACGAAGTCTTGATGATATTTGGCTTTTCTCTTGTTGGTCTTTACGCTGTCACCGGAAGTTTGCAAGGATACCTCGAAGAGAAATTGAATTGGCTTGAACGTGCTTTTGTTCTCGCTATGGGAGCGGCTTTGTTATGGCCTCTCGGATGGGAAATTCATATAGCCGCTCTAGCAATTTTTATCCTGTTCTTTTTCTGGAATAAGAAAAAAAGCCCTATGGTTATTGCTTCCTAATCACCGTATCCACTTTTAAAAAAGGCTGGAAGAGATTTTCTTCCGGCCTTTTTTGTATCTGCGCAACAAGAAGGTTAGAGGCCTTCACTTTTCATAATGATTTCCATCTGCTCAATCGCGATATTGAGACCACCTTCATGGTGATACCAAACGATCCGACCATCTTTGTTGAGGTCTTCACCGATAAAGAAGGCCTCGGTCAGGTTTTTTAGCATTGTGGCATGGGGTGCTGCGCTGCTTGCATCCTTAGCTGCTATAATCATGCTAGCGAGTTCTATGGCTTGTTCTGCCCGTTTGGAGGTATTCCTCCCTACCGAAGAAACCATGATCCCTGAAACCATGATAATATCTGTGGCACCTTCGGCCTCGGTTGCAAGTTGAGCATGGGTGGCGACGCCCTCAGCTGCTTTGTGTAATCCATAGCCTTTCCCTGGGCCTGTTGGCTCTTTACTGATGTCCAACGCATGCAGGACATGATGGGCATGTAATTGCATTGAATTGAGATCATCGAGATTTGATGCCGCATAACCAGCATGTGTTTTAGCAACTTCTGCTTCTGCAAGTGTGATCGGTAACAGGCCTAGGCCATCAGGTGTATCGCCCCAATGTGTCATGACATGCCCGATGTGTGATTGTGCTTCGGTTGCATGGACTTGATTTATGGTGGCAGAAAAAACCAGGCCAAGAGCAAGAAGTGAGCAAGCGGTCCGTAATCTAGAGTTCGTTTTCATCAAAGTTCCCGATCAGAAGAGGATCATTTTATAATTCTGAGCCTATGGTAACGTTTTTGATGGAGGTACAGACAAACAATAAATCAAAAGGCTGTGATCGGCCCTGTTTGTGACGAGAGGTTACCGTTAAATTTTTGCAGGAAAATGTCTTACTTAAAATCCTACTGACACAATGCTGTCAGCAGGGAGGCGCTACAAGACAGAAACTTATAAATTTGACACTGTTCAGGGCAACCATGGAACCTTTTAAAGAAGTATTTAATCTCTCCTCAATATCCGATTTGGCAGATCATCTTGGATTGCGCCTTTGTGATTTTGATCGCGAGGGTTTCATTGCCTTTGCAACAAAGGATCTTCAACAGCTTGAGTTGAAGCAACGCTCTAATCAGATAACGAAAGCTTTGTATGAGTATCTGCCAAAAGATTTTTGCTGTGCTGCAGAAATCTTGCTCGGAAGCCTTCGCCCGGAAGAAAACATATCGATAAGTGATCAGGCGACCTCGGGGAAAGGGGTTGCGGGTTGGTTGGTGATGCCGATGTGTGATTATGTTGCTATGCATGGCCAAGATCATTTCCATCTCTCAATGGAGCTTCTGAAGGAGATGACCAAGCGTTCAAGTTCAGAATTTTCTATCCGTAATTTCCTTATCTCAGCCCCCAAAGAAACGTTAGCTGAGGTTCTCTTATGGGCAGAAGATGAAAACTATCATGTTCGTCGGTTGGCTTCCGAAGGTTCTCGGCCAAGGCTTCCCTGGGCGATGCAATTGCCTGACTTCATTGCAGATCCTACT
The DNA here is from genome assembly GCA_036960845.1 of Halopseudomonas aestusnigri. GTDB lineage: Bacteria > Pseudomonadota > Alphaproteobacteria > Kiloniellales > Kiloniellaceae > Kiloniella. The sequence continues at coordinate 944,966 of JBALWN010000001.1, forward strand.
CCGTTAATTCCTCTGCTTGAGAAGCTAAAGGATGATCCAGAAGAATATGTCCGCCGTTCAGTGGCAAACAACCTCAATGATATCGCAAAAGATCACCCTGACTTGGTTGCTGAGATAGCCGCTGACTGGATGAAGGGGGCGTCTATAGAGCGGCAAAAATTGGTCCGTCATGCGTGCCGAAGCCTTATCAAATCGGGTCATCAAGGGTGCCTGGCAGCACTTGGATATGGCGAAGCCAGAGTTCAATTGGAAGACTTCAAAGTGCTCACTCCCGCTGTGACTTATGGTCGGGCGCTGGAGTTCGAGGTAACAATAAATTCTGATAAAGATGAAGATCAGGATCTAATTCTGGATTTCATCATTCATCATAAAAAAGCCAATGGCGGCATGACACCTAAAGTCTTTAAATGGAAGACATTCAACCTCGGGGCTGGCCAGAGCCATAAGGCAAAGAAAAGACATTCTATAAAGCCAATAACAACCCGGAAATATTACCCCGGTGCACATAAAGTAGAGCTTGTAGCCAATGGAAAATCTCTTGGGATCAGAGACTTTGAACTCGTTATGGATACTATCTGCGTATAAAGTTATTCAGCGATAGTACATGTAAAGATTTCATACTTTGTCGTACCCCCATTCAGATATTTTGGGAAGGGAATTTTCCTTTTATAAACCTCTGATGATATGGCGATAGGAGTGTGGAGAGAGGTTAATGATCAAATAAAGCCAGGTTCAAAGAACCCGGCTTTATTTGTGTGCACTCTAATTTTAGTGCGTGGTGTGATCTTTCTTTGTTCCATCCATTGGTTTCATGGCACCGCCTTTTTGGATATGAATCATGATATCAACGGAACCAGATTTTTCGAAGGTAAGGGTAAGAGGGAACATTTCACCCTCTTTTAACGGTGCAGATAGGCCCATCATCATAATGTGAAAACCACCTGGTTTTAACTCTACCATTGATCCCGCTGTAACTGGAATTCCGCCTTCTACTTGACGCATTTTCATGACACCGTCGACCATGGTGTGAGAATGCAGTTCAATCCGTTTGGCAGCAGCACCCGCTGCTGAGATAAGGGTGTCATCTTCTGACCCCATGTTGTGCAGGGATAAGAACGATGCGCCGTTTTTCATTTGACCCAAGGTCGCCCGTGCCCATGGTTTTTGAACCATTATATCACCGGCTTTATTGTCGCTTGCAGAGACAGTTGATGTAAGGGATAGGCATATGATTGTAGCTAGGGCAGCAAATAATCTTTTCATGATAACCTCGTGGGGTAAGCCAGACGCAATGGTGCGCTGGTTTTGATGTAACAACTGGTGATAACGACAGTGAGGAGTTTTAGGCTTTAGGCGGTGCTCTAGAGGCTGGTAGAGAATAGCCCTGTGCGATCAGACTTTTATCCTGATTCGAAATGTGCCAAGTCAATAATCTCTTTGATGAGAGAGAAGGGCCCGTTTTAATACTCGTGTAATTAAGGGAAACGAAATTGCCCGTAATACAGTGATCACAATGGTCCTGATGGTTGCTTGAAGGACCACCGTTATTACTTTCAGCCTGAGTTATCCCTGTGGGCGTACAGATCAGTTGAAGTGCATCAATGATCCCTTGCTCACTCTCAAAAGATTTTCCGTCCAATGGAATTTGAGCAGATGCAGCTTGAGATATGAAAAGAGCCGTAATAACGGGTAAAAATATTTTTAAGCAAAGGGCAACGATTGAAAGAGCAGCTAAACTGCGTCGATCTTGATCGATGGTATATGTGTTGCCCTTGTGCATATGGAGCTCAAGTATTGCCAAAAAAATGATATCTTTTGCTTAGCGCCTTGGTAGTGTCTTGGCAAGCGTATCACCTGATTGAAGCTGTATTTCAGTCATCTTTGCGCGCAATTGTCGCAGATTTTGAGCGCTGTAGGCGTTGCCTTGTTCAGAAGCAACTTTGAACCAAGCGTAAGCCTTTATTATATTTGCGGTGACACCGCGCCCTCTTTCATACAAACGACCAAGGTTGCGTTGTGCAATCGGGTGCCCTTGCTGAGCGGCCTTTTCGTACCAAATGGCCGCTTTAGAATAGTCAGGCCGTTGTCCGAGGCCATTTTTAAATATACTGGCCAAGCTGTTTTGTGCCGCGGGGTCACCTGCTTTAGCTGCGAGTTCTAGCCAATGAGAGGCCAGTTGAAAGTCCTGTCTTACGCCAATGCCGTCGGCGTAGTACAGGCCCATGTAGCTCTGGGCCTTTGTGTTGCCTTGCTTTGCTGCTTGAAGGTACCAATAGGCCGATTGTTTATAGTTAAATTGCTCTCCCTGTCCCTCGCGATATATATGTCCCATGTGGAGTTGGGCAACAGGATCTCCCTGTTTAGCCGGGGATCTCAGTTCTGATATGGCAGTACTATATTGCCCGCTTTTATAGGCTTCTAAACCGAGAGATGTGTCTGCCTGAACTTGAAAGCCAAATGATAAACAAGAAAGAATTATTGCAAAGCGCAGCATGAGTTACTTCCGTTATATGCGATGAGAGTCCAAAAATGAAAATCCAAAGAAGTATAATCTCAGGTGACTAAAAAATAACAGTGAAATTTTGGATTAGATCTGGCGCTATGAAGTTTTGGAGAGTTAAAGTCTGCGGTCAATTATATGGGGTAAGGGAACAGGAAATCGGATCTCAGATATCAGGAGCAATGATCAAAATTTGGTCATTATCGTGATAGAGGGTCATGCCATTGGCGAACTGGCTATAAGTCAGCCCACTTACTTCTGTACCAGAAGCTGTGATATGAGAATCTTCAACGACACCAGTTTCGATAAGGGGGGTATCTGCTTCAATTTTGAGCGGTTCGTCACGTGCGAACAAAACCACCTCTCCCGCGTCATCGGGAAGAAGATCTGCTAGTTGCAAGACGAGTTCGTCGTCAGTATCAAAAAAACTGCTCATGTATAAGTTTTATTCCTTTCTGATTCTTGATGCAATGCTTTTTTTATAGTGATTCCAGTGACTTTTCTGTGTCAGCAATGTTTTTTAACTATATTTATGTCGCCTTTGAAGCTGATGATTCCCTCTATTAGCGAGTATGTATTTGTTAAAGGGGCACTGAATTGAGAACTGATCTGTTTAAAAGAAAGATTTTGAAGATCTAACTGTTTGAAATTTATGGAATAAACAAATTTAAGTTAATTTGGCGTTTGTAAATTTCTTTGCTACCAAACGGCGTTTCTTCTATAAGCACTGAGAAATTGGCGGTGGTCACATAAAAGCCCCCAGCACGACAGACTTAAAAAAAGCCCCGAAAAATCGGGAAACAAATAAAAAACAGTGACCATCTAATCGTGAATACATGTTTGCAGTAAATCTGCATTGATGACGTATATCCAAGCCGTGTATGGGAAGGCAAAAGCAAATGACTAAATTAAAAGTCCAAAAAGGACTCGCTCTAAATAAATTACTTTCGCGTTTAAAAAGTGAAGAAAAGTTCACGCCCGCGGCAGCGTTGCGTGATGAGCTTGAGGCCCGCCTTGTAACAATGCGTCAAGAGACGGTTAGTCACCCTCTGGGAAATCCTGTATTGGAGCTTGCACACGATCTGTCCGAACGCTTGGCTGCCGGACAGATCTCGGTCGACTTGCTGGCTGAACTCGTGCAGTTGGTGTCTGTCGAAGCGTTTGCTGACCGTGCCGAAAGAGTTGGAGACTATGTTGGTCTCGCTGAAATCGATGAGAATAAATCCAGGTTAGCGACACTTTTTAAAAACTTGGCAAAGAGTGAAATTACCAACGATCAACAAGTGTCAGGCATCGTTTCGTTTGCTGAGTACCAGAAGAAAATTGAAAGAGAAGCTTTTGGTATTGTAATTACAGCGCACCCGACGTTTGGTCTGACCAAAGAGCACTATCAGGCCTTGGCTCAGTTTGCTTCTAATGAAAGCAATTCCGGGCAGACTCTTTCTGAGCAAGATATTGATCACATCAGTAAATTAGTCATTGATAACTCTCATGAACCGGACCAGAAAATAGATCTGCTGGCCGAACACGCTCAAGCTTTGAAAGCAATTGAATCAATTCAGCAGGCGATGAGAGAGATCTACGATGTCGCCTTGAATGTTGCTGCTGAACTCTATCCCGAGAATTGGACTGAATTGTCTCCCAAAATTCTCTCTATTGCCAGTTGGGTTGGTTATGACTTGGATGGTAGAACTGATATTACCTGGGCTACCACGCTTCATACTCGGTTAAGAGTACAGGTTGTTCAGCTTCGTTATTACATATCTGCCTTGACCAAAATTATGTCGGATCGAGAAACGGATCAAGATGAGCTCGGCACGACCTTAGCTTTGATAAAAAGTAGAGTTTCACTTGCGCTTCTTGTTGCAGAAAAGGAAACCAATTTCTTTGGTCAAAATGATACTTCTGAAGACGCCCTAAAAGAAATGTCCAGAAGTATTGTATCTGATGATGGTTCGCGTCTGGTTCATACAGCGGAGCTCATCGAAGCTCTTAACCGTGCAGTAAGTTTAACCGAAGATAAGGCATTGATACGTTCGCTGATAATCTTACGGTCAGAAATTGCAAATTATGGCCTCGCAAGTTCGCATATGCATGTCCGCTTGAATTCAGTACAGCTTCACAACGCCATTCGTAAAAGTATCGGTATGGAAGGCGAACCTGATGACCCCGGTCGTCGTCGTGGTAACTTCAGAGCCCTTTCAAACTTGCTAGATGAAGTTCAGCCGACACGGGTCAACTTTGGCTCTTTATCTGCAGAGCATACAACAGCAAAACGCATGTTTATGCTAATCGCTCAGATGATCAAATATGTCGATGCATCCCGACCCATTCGTTTTCTTATCGCCGAATGTGATACTCCCTTTACCATTCTCACAGCGCTTTACTACGCAAAGCACTTTGGCATTGATGAGCATTTGGATATCTCCCCTCTGTTTGAAACGGGGACAGCGCTGGAGCGCGGGAGTGAGGTTATTGCAGAACTCTTGGACAATGAGCACTACCTTGCCTATGTGGTAAAGCGTGGGCGTCTCTGTATTCAGACAGGTTTCTCTGACGCTGGTCGATATCTGGGGCAGGTATCTGCATCTCTGGCGATTGAACGTCTTCATATGAAGTTAGCGCGCCTTCTTGCCGATCGAAAAATGAGCAATGTTGAGGTTGTTATTTTTGATACGCATGGAGAATCCATGGGGCGTGGTGCGCATCCTGTGAGTTTTGTCGATCGTCTGAAGTATGTATCTTCCCCAATGACGAGATCTCTTTTTGCCAAGAACTCAATACCTTTAAAACAAGAGGTCAGTTTCCAAGGCGGTGATGGGTATCTTTATTTTGGAACCCCTAAGCTTGCTTTAACAACGGTTACCCGACTGCTTGAACATGCCTTAGAGCGGCCAGAAGTTGATGAGAATGATCCTTTCTACACCAATACGGACTATTCCCTCGATTTCTTTCTTTCGTTGAAGAGCTTTCATGAATCTGCGCTAGAGAACAAAGACTACGCCTCTTTGCTTGGATCATTCAGCACCAACTTGCTCTATCAAACAGGCTCTCGAAAGAGTAAGCGGCAGCACGATAAACTTCATGGCGTGGATCGTGGTCATCCCTCGCAAATTCGAGCAATTCCCCACAATGCGATCTTGCAGCAATTAGGTTATCTCGCAAATACAGCGGGTGGCTTTGGCACGGCGATTTCCCGTGATCTCGATGCTTTCGTCAAACTTCATGGCGAATCAGATCGGGTTCGCCGTTTTATGGATATGGTTTCCTACGCAAAGGGACTAAGCAGCCTGAACACCCCTGAAGCCTATGCTGCTTTGTTTAACCCGCGTTATTGGCTGGCTAAAGCCTATGCGGTTAAGCACACGGAGAGAGCTCGGGACCAGTTGAGGCTTTCTAACTTGGTCGGGGTTACTGAGCGTTATGATGGCATGAGTCGGATGCTTCAAACCTTCCGCCAAGATGCAATTCATCTTCATAGTGGGCTTGATGCGTTAACAGCTGATGGACAGGAAAAAGTTTTCCCCTTTGATACCCGTCGCCGTATCAATTTGATAATTTTGCATATCGTTCGTCTTTGTCTGATTCAGGAGATTTTCTTGTTATCTATGAGAATTCCTGCTTTTGCGAACAGAGATGATTTAACCTTAGACGATGTTATCCAAGATATCCTGGCCATGGAAATTCCTTCTGCATTGGAAGAGTTAAAGGCAACCTTTCCTATTCATGAAGGCCAAACCACATTTACAGCCAAGGACTATGGAGAAACGAGTGATTATAGTGATGATGAATCTCGTGATTATTCAGAAGAACATCAGAAGATATTTGCTCCGATAGAAGAGCTGTATGATCTTTGTCGGCGGATTTCTGTTGGGATCTCGAACAGTATTGGCGCTCATGGCTAATCTTGAGGCTGGCTTGATCTGGGCTGATACTTCAAAGTGCTAAATGTGTTTAAGTGCACATTTAGCACTTTTTTATGGCCGTAATAAAGTGGAGACCTTCGCGTGATTAATGATGTTTTGAACTTCTGGTTTGCAGAAGGTATGGATAAAAAATGGTTCTTTAAGGACCAGGAATTTGATCGTGAGGTGGAACAAAAATTACTCCCTCTTTATGAGAAAGCTACCCTGGGAGAGCTAAAAGATTGGGAAAACTCTGTCGAAGGTTGCCTTGCGCTTTGCATTCTCTTGGATCAGGTGCCCCGAAATCTATTTCGAAATAATCCCAAGACATTTGCTACCGATCTAGCGGCTTTAAAAATCGCACAATCTGTTATCGAAAAAATATGGGACAAGTCACTTACTCAACGTGAGAGAGTTTTTATTTACCTCCCTTTTGAACATAGTGAAGACCTGTCTGTGCAACAAGAATCTCTGAGCCTTTATCGTACGCTTGATGATAACTCTGATTGGTATGTCTATGCAGAGAAACATGAAGTCATCGTCAGGCGATTTGGTCGCTTTCCTCATCGAAATGAAGTGCTTGGTCGAAAAAATACGGTTGAAGAAATTGAGTTTTTAAAACAGCCGGGGTCTTCTTTTTAACGAGGCTCTGGTGTTAGAGAAATACTTCATTGCAGTAACTAACAAAGGGGAAACATACTTGTTCCGCCTTTGTTAGGAAATAATCCTTCAAGTAATGTTACCTGCCATGAGGGGCATTGAAATCAATCTCAGGTCCACAAGGAATAATGCCTGTTGGATTGATCGTTTCATGGCTACCATAATAATGGGCTTTGATGTGGGGGATGTTTACCGTCTCTGCCACGCCAGGATATTGATAAAGCTCACGGGTTAATGCCCAAAGGTAGGGGTAATCGACGAGGCGTTTTTTGTTACACTTAAAGTGACCATGGTAAACGGGATCAAAGCGTAAAAGCGTGGTAAACAGTCGCCAGTCAGCTTCTGTAAGTTGATCCCCTGCAATATACTTTTGACTGTTTAGGCTTTCCTCTAAGGTGTCCATCGCCTCAAACAGGGCTTCATATGCGTCTTCATATGCAGCCTGAGTGGTCGCAAATCCGTTTTTGTAAACGCCATTGTTGATGTTGTGATAGACCAACTCATTCACACTATCTATCGCATCCCGAAGGTGTATTGGATAGAAGTCAGGGATGTCATTTTTAGCAAACGCATCAAATGAGCTATTGAACATGCGAATGATCTCAGAAGACTCATTGCTTATGATCGTTTGTTCTTTCTTGTCCCAAAGAATAGGAACTGTAACCCTACCTGTATAGTTCGGATCTGCCTTGGTATAGATCTGATGAGCATAATCTAGCCCATAAAGATGGTCTTCCGTTGATCCGAGGTCCCCAGGTTGGAACTCCCAGCCGTTCTCTTTCATTTTCCAGTGAACGACAGAAACAGAAATAGCTTCTTCCAAGCCTTTCAGACTACGGAAAATTAAGGTTCTGTGGGCCCACGGACAAGCCAGATTCACATAAAGATGATAACGCCCACTTTCCGCGGGGTATCCCTTTTCACCATTCGGACCGTCTGAAGCATCTGCTGTAATCCAATTTCTGAATTGAGCATCTTTACGCTGAAATTTTCCATCGCTGCTTTTGGTGTCGTACCAAATATCGTGCCATTTTCCGTCAACGAGCTTACCCATTGGATTGTTCCTTTCGAATTACTGTATTGTGTTTGGGAGATCTGCAAAGATAAGTTCCGCAGGACTAAGTGCTTTGATTTTTAAAATATTTTCCTTGGATATCATCGCACCATCTCTCTCATCAAGACGCTGACCATTAAGTTCAATCGAGCCCGTAGAGACCACGAGATAACCCAATCTGTCTTCACTCATCTTTTGGATTATTTCCTCCCCATCGATGAGATGTGTGCCATAGAGAGTTGCATCTTGATTGATCCGTAATGCTTCTGGATGTTCTTTCTGACCTGAAGCGAGAGGGAGGAAACCGCCTTGATAATCTTCTTTTGAAAAGGTTTTCTGATCCCAATGGGGTGTTAAATAATTTTCAGATGGGTGCATCCATATTTGATAAAGTCCAGTGACTTCTGCTTCGTGGTTATACTCACTGTGAAGAATTCCCTTCCCAGCTGTCATGACTTGAATGTCGCCTGCAGGGGTTTTGCCTTTGTTAGACAGATGATCTTCATGAGATATGGCCCCATAACGTACGTAGGTAATGATCTCCATATTTCTGTGACCATGCATTGGAAATCCACCTCCCGCTTGAATTTCATCGTCATTCCATACAAGAAGAGGGCCAATACCCGTGCGGTTTGGATCCATATAATTTGCAAAACTAAAATGGTAATGAGCATTAAGCCACTCATTTTTGAAACGTCCTAAAGTCTTAAAGGGGCGAACATCAATCATTTGGATCTCCTGTGACAAAGCGAAAAACGACTACTCACCCAAAGATAGTTATGTCACTCTACAATGATAATCGGTATTTTGGGAATAACATTGTTTCCTACAGGAAACAGTTAGGTGTAGGGTTGAGGTTGCAATAAATTTTCTAAGAGTTTTTGAGCATGGATCTGAATGAAATGGCGATCTTTGCTGCCGTGGTTGAAAATGAAAGCTTTACGGCATCGGCAAAAATGTTGGGGTTGAGTAAATCTGCGGTCTCAAAGCAGGTCAGCCGTTTGGAAGATCGATTGGGGATTCGTCTGTTGAACAGAACAACCAGACGGCTTTCTCTTACCGAAGCGGGCGCAATATTTTTTGAAAAGTGTCAAACGGTAATCTCTGTCGCCGAACAAGCGGAGCAGGCGGTTTCAAGGTTATCAAATGTTCCCAGAGGGCTTTTGAAAATCAATGCGCCGATGTCATTTGGCATAAAACGTATGGCGCCACTGCTCGCGGCCTTTAAAGAGCAATCCCCCGAAGTGGAAATCGACCTTGTCCTAAATGACCAAGTTATTGACTTGGTTGAAGAAGGCTTTGATGTCGGAATACGGATCGGGCGGCTGATGGATTCCAGGTTAATGGCCAAGAAAATTTCAAGCTGTAAAATGGCGTTGGTCGCATCGCCGTCTCTTTTTACAGAAAAGGCAATTCCGATTGTTCCGGCAGAGCTCACAGCGATCAACTTTTTACACTATTCTTATGTGTCCCGTGCATCCGGTCTAAAGCTTGTCGGCGAAAATGGCACTGTGAATATACCTGTAAAAGGAGATTTTTCGGCAAACAATGGGGATTTTATTCTTTCCGCGGTTCAAGAAGGAATGGGTTTTGCCTGTATGCCAACGTTTATATGCGGAGATTTAATTAGGGAAAAAAAGCTGGTCAAAATTTTACCCGAATGGGAAATCGATAACGACCATGCCATATACGTGGTCTATCCGATAAATCGTAACCTTCCGCCAAAGGCCAGAGTTTTCATTGATTTTCTCGCAGGTTATTTTACTGATATTCCTGAGTGGGATCAGTAGTCGCGAGTAATGATAAGTGGGCAAAAAAATACTCTGATGAACTTTCTTTCTTTGACAGCTTGAAAAATCGTGATATCGAGAATGAGTAAATCGTTTTAGCTTGAATTTAGGCATAAAAAATTAGATGCACAATTGTACCGAAAATCTCCGACGACGACGGACCTGCCCGCGAACAACTGTTCGTAGGGCTGTTAGTCTGTGTGTTGTAATGGATTGTTCGGCTACCTGAATTCAGGTGAACCCTGCACTAACCAGAGACAGCAGCTAACATTGCATCTCAGAATAACGAACGTTACAGCCGATTAGGCTGGTGCTACTGCAGGATCTACAATGTGTAACTACGCGATTACTCTCCAGACGTCTGAAGACGAACAACATATCGACCCTTTATTGAATCTGACCTTTGGCGAAGGTCGGGTGGCCCGGCCCTCTTATTCCTTACGCGTGGGGGTGGCGCCAATTACAGAGCTTTGTTTTGTCGTAAAGTCCTCAGATGGTGAGCTCTTAGCCACCCTCCGGTTTTGGCCCGTTTCAATAGAAGGCGAAGAAGCACTTTTACTCGGACCATTGGCTGTTCAGCCTAAATTACAGGGAAAAGGTATCGGTAGGGCGTTAGTCGCTGAAGGTTTAGCCAAGGCGAGAAAAATGGGATATCGGCTTTGTTTTGTTGTCGGAGAGCAGGTTTATTATAGTCCTTATGACTTCAAGCTAGCCCATCCTCTTGGTTATGATATGCCCGTTCCTGTTAGTGAGGATAAATTCCAAGTAATTTCCTTGCAGAGGGAAAGTTTTGCGGGTCTCCCAAAAGGTGTGATGCAGCTGTGGTTACCAACAAGCGAACATGTCCCTTCCAAGAAGAAGGCTTAACGGCCTTCGCGGTACCAGGCACCAAAAGCTGTGAGCAGTAGTAGGGTCAGAAAAACCCATGGCGGTAGCAGAGCTCTTCTACTGTCTCCAGTTATTCGTTCAGCCTTGCGAGCTTGAAGGCCTGCCCAGTTCTGTCCGTGAAGAGTTCCGTTACCATGCACGAGCTTAATGTTTGGTATTGAGGCGTTTAGGAGTGGATAAATGCCGCCGCCGCTTTCCTCGATAAGGGGGCGCAATATAACAGGATCAGAGATAACCTTTTTATGTTCAGGCCCTCTGAGAGTTTGATGAGCGACGATTGTATTGCTGCCATCACTTATAGTGTAAATACCTGATTCTGGCGTAGAGATTGTTGTTTGGGATTTACCGTCCATCTCAGGCATCATTGTTAGGTTTGAAATTTCGCCTGACGGTTTTTGTATGGTGATTGATGCCTCACTGTTAGATAAGCTTTGCCGGGTTATCGTGAGCTGGTTACTACTAAGTGTCGCTTTTAATGTTTCTTCGTCCAGTTCAGGCTCTTTCATCAACCAGTGGACTAAGCGCCGGATCAGTTCTGTTTGCGGACCCCCGCCTTCGATACTGCGTCCCCAAAGCCATATGTGGTCACTGGTAATTTGAGCAACTCGGCCCTTTTCATAATGATCGAGTATTAATAGAGGTTGCTCCTTGCTGCCTGTCATGACCGTTGAACCGCTTATGGTGTCTGTATCGACCTGCCGGAACCATCGCCCCCAACTTGGTTGTTCATTAATACTAAGGTTTGCTTGTGGTAATCGCGATGTTACGGGATGGCGGAGACCCAGTTCTGTAACCAGTGGGTGGAATGGGTTTTGACTGACAGTTCCAAGTGGTTCAGCAGGTAAGAGATTGCCAAGAGCTGTATTGTAGAGAGAGGAAGGGGTGGCATACCCTGGCCCTCCAACTTCTAGTAATGCCCCACCTTGTTTAACATAGCGAACAATGTTGCTCAGGTAATGGCTAGGGAGAAATCCCTGACGTTGGTATTGATCAAAAATGATGAGATCAAAGTCAGCTAATTTAACTTCAAACAACTCATGAATAGGAAAGGCAATTAAGGAAAGTTCTCTAATCGGTGTACCATCTTGTTTTGCGGGGTGACGAAGAATAGTAAAGTGGATTAAATCAACCGAAGGGTCCGCTTTTAATATGTTACGCCAGGCCCGTTCTCCGGGGTGAGGTTCCCCTGATATCAACAAAACTTTTAAACGATCACGAACACCATTTGTTTCAAAACTGGCTTGATTGTTGATAGTGGTGATTTCATTTTGGAGTTCTTCTACCGTTAGATCAAAAGTTGTTTGTCCACGGTTCTCGAGGACAAGTTCCTGTGTGTAAGGCTGATCTATTGGCACGGTCAGCTCAGCTAATATTTCGCCATTTTTCCGAATGACCACTTTTGCGGGGGGAGACAGTCCTGGCGTATTTTCATCTACAATTCGGAAGGTAAAGTTTATTTTTTGGTCGATGATTCCAAACGCGGGAGCTTGGTCAATAACAATGCGCCGATCATGCCTTCTTGGATCACCCGCTAATAGTAGGTGTAATGGAATGGATTTAGGAAGAAAGGTTTGCTCAAAAGTATTGGGGACATCGTGAATTTGCCCGTCAGATATAAGAAACACGCCTGCCAAACGCTCTTTTTCTTCAACTGTCAGGTCAATGGTTTCGAAAATTTTGGTACCTTCTTCGCCACTCCCGTTAATGTTTATTGTTTTTAATATTAAATCTGACCGTTTGTTTATTTGCTCATGCAAGGCAGTCAAGGCGTCAGATGTTTGGCTTCTTCGTAGCCCATAATTCATTGAAGGGCTGTTATCTATGACAGCCATAATTAATTCAGGTAAGGGTTCGCTGATTTTCTCGTGAAGGGTTGGGTTGCCAAGGAAAAGAGCTATAACAAGCATAAATATGCATCTGAATTCTCCGCCTTTACTGCTTATAAAAATGAGAGACAGTAAAGAAATAAACCCAATCCCAAGTATTAGATATATAACAGGAAGAGGAAGAAGCGGAGCCCATTCAATACCGTAATTAGAGATCATTGGCCCAACCTCTCGAGAATATGAGGTATATGAACCTGATCTTCTTTGTAGTTTCCGGTTAGTGCATACATAACAAGGTTGATGCCAAAGCGGTATGAGAGTTCTCGCTGTCGTTCTCCCCCTCTTATCATAGGGTAGAGGGGGCGACCTTCAGAATTGATTGCCCAAGCTCTTGCCCAATCATTCGAACCAACAAGGATACGAGCTACGCCGTCATTTCGATATCGATCTGTACGTTCGCTCCAAAATTCTCTGTTGTTATTTCGACCAGGGAAACTTTCCAGTAGATAAAAGGAGCGGGTCATTACATGCCCGGAAGGAACAGGCTCTAGCTCTGGTATATCTAAACCGTCAGTGAGTCGTTGAAGGTATTGGGCGTTGCCTACTGACCCTAAGGCTGAATTCAAAGTACCGGAAGCTTCTCGGAGGTCAAAGAGAATTAATCCACCATTATGGATGTACTGATTTACTTGTCGTCGCCCTTTTGCGGTAAGGCTTTCTTGAATATGTGTGATCGGCCAATACAAAATTGGGTAGGGTGAGAGGTAATCTTGATCTAAATCTATACCGGTGACTTGTACGTTCTCTACTGCTGTGCGTCGATGTAGTTGAAGAGATAACCCTGCGAGGCCGGAATGGCTGTCGCGATCCACTTTAACGTTCCCTGTAATGACATATGCTAGATAGGTGTTAAGGGTAGCTTCTATTCCTTTACTGTCGAGTAATTCGACCTGGTTTTGTGCTCTTGAGTTTTGGGGGAGAGCCAAAGCAGATAAGCTTGTAACAAGGAACATTACAGAGGTTGCACGCCTCATAGACAAGTTGGAAAAAACACCTCTAAGCCAAAGAGTAAGAGCTTGATCTATTAAAAATAGAAAAAGAGCAATTAACAAGAGTGGAACTTGGAGTGGGTTTTCTCGTTTCGCGGTGTATGTCCTGTTTTCTAAAAAATTGCCGTTGTTGAGAACGTATTGACTTAAGTTTCCGGCGAGATTGACAGATTTAATCCGCTTGTTCTGACCATAATACCCAGGAGGCGTACGAGGCGTCGCAGAAATATTAACTCCAACCGATGGTGTACTGGCTGATATTGTCAGGCTTTTATCTTCTAGTGGTGAGAGTGTGCCATAGGCATCCATAATTTCACGAATGGGGATATCTGTTGCTGTACTTTCGGTTATACTTACACCTTTTCCAAACTGAAGAATGCGCTGGAGAATATTTACGAACGACCCGGAAAGTGACAAGTTTGACCATCGTGTATTTGCAGAGGTGTGGATGAGGACGATATGCCCGTTACCAGTCTTCGTCGCTGTTATTAGAGGGGTACCATCTTGTAACCTCGCCCAGGTATGTTTTTCTAATTCAGAAGTTGGTTGTGCTAATAACTGCCCTGAAACAGTCACTTCTTTTGGAATTTTTAATCCATAAAGCGGACTGCCACGTTCAAACTTTTCAAGAGCCAAAGGTTGCTCCCAAGTAAGACTACCTGCGAGATTTCTGTAGCCACTTCTCAAAGGGACAGGAAGAAATCTATCTCTTTGATCCGCCAAGTTTGGGCCAGAAAAACGTAAAAGTAATCCTCCGTTATCAATCCATTTTTCTAATGCATCTTCATCAGACTGAGGAATTGATTCATTATCAGTAATAACGATGGTGGAGAGTTCCCGGGACAATAATTTCTTTAAGGGGCCATAACGAACATTGGTAAATAGACCCAGAGCACGTTGTAGATAATAATGCTCCCCGAGGAATGATTTATTATCTACTTGCCCACTAGTGGTTAATAAGCCAACTGGAAAGCGGCGATCGCTTTGGTCCATAAGGTAAGTTGTTGCGGCTGAGCTTTGACCTGTAACCGTGATTTTTTGAACTTTGTTGTGAAGTTCGTTTGGGAGAGATAGGAGCGCTGTTCCGGACGTTTTATCCACCTCAAGATATATTTTTTCTGAGGCAAGAACCTCATTTTTTTCAGAGAGCGCAGTGATCGTTCGGGCGTTTTCCTCTAAGCCTGTTATACGCTTTAGGCTGACTTTGATGCCGTTATAATCAGTAGAAACATTATCAATCCATACTGGGAGCGAAGATGTATTTGGCGAGTAGTGTACAACCTCTCCATAACTTTTGATCTGTTTTACTAATTCATCAAATTTCTTAGTTTGAATAACACCGTTAGAAAGCCAGATAATTCTCAATGGTTGGTTTGCTTTAATTTGGTCTTCAACAGTCCTTAGGGCTGCGATGTGATCTGATTCCCAACTCTGTACGGGAGGGAGCTCTTGCATATAGTTAAGTAAGCTTGAAGGAGATTTGAAACCACTAAAGTTGAATTCACCCTTTGTATTCGAGGCTGTAGATAAGATCGCGGTCTTTACATCGTGTCCTTTTCTTCGCTCGAGGGCTGATTTCAATGTCTGGAGTTGATTTGATTTATTTCTAGCAGAAGCCCAATCATTATCTAAAATGATAAGAGTATTAAGATTATTGTTTGGTCCTTTTTCTGGCGCATAAACGGGCTCTGCCAAAGCAAGGATGACAAGTAGAAGAATTAAAAGTCTAAGAATTATGAGCCACCATGCGGTTTTTTGTGGCTTAGTTGTTGTACCTTTTAACCCAAACAATAGCCGAAGCGCAGGGAATGTAATGCGTCGGGGGGAAGGGGGGGTAATACGCAGGAGGATCCACACAAGAGGAAAGCTCAAAAGCCCAAGTAAAAGCCATGGATTGAGAAAACCAATGAACCCCAATTCAAGCATGCCGATCTCCAAACTGGTCCGCTTGAGGGTTGTTAGCTTCTGAATTGGAAAATGTTTCGGAGTTGCCCTGTCGCCCTGAAATATTTTGATAGAGAGCAAGCAATGTGGCTTCGGGTGATTGGTCTGTGGTATGAATTAGGTGTTGCCAACCCCATTTTCGAACCATTGAACTTAGATCCTGATTGTGGGCTCTTATCCGATCTATGTAGGAATTTCGGATGGAATCTACGTCTGAATGGAGCAACTCTTGGTCACCAAAAGGTTGTTGGAATTTTACCCGACCACTATAGGGCAAGTTCATTTCTGCAGGATCGAGGACTTGAACTAACCAGACTTTCAATTTTTGGCTCGCTAAAAATTGGAAGGCTTTTCTCTGTTCGGAAAGGGGTGTTAAAAAATCAGCAAAACATACCAAAGATGCATCTTGGGGAAGATGATGGCCGGAGGGGAGTTCTCCAGATGCGTGATCGTTACTCTCTAGTTGGCGAGCGATAGTATAGATATTTTTTCGGGAATTCGATGGGGAGGTTTGACCTCCAACAAGGGCAACTTTTTCCCCGCCGCGAATTAACAGATGCGTTAAGGCCAGCCCTAATACAGAAACACGGTGTTTTTTTGTGACATTTGACCAAGGAGAGGACCAGTCCATACCAGGACCACCTCCTGCCCATATCCACAGGCTCTGTGCTGATTCTTTTTCTTTCTGGCGGATAAAGACACCGGAATTGTCGCTGGTTGTTTGTGATTTTGCTGATCGTCGCCAGTCAATACTCCGAGGCGAATCTCCCGGACTATAACGACGATACTGCCAAAATTCATCTCCCTGTCCTACTCGCCGACGTCCATGAATTCCCTGGAAAACAGTCGACGCAACGCGATCGGCCTCTATCAGAAGAGGAGGCAAGGTGGAAGCTAGCTTTTCAGCGTGTGTTTCGAGCGTTGAAATCGGTTTATTCATATCAAAACCGTTAAGTCAGAGGTGATATCAGGCGGTTTATTACTTTGGTAAGAGTTACGCCTTCGGCGCGGGCGGTAAAGTCCAGGTGTATTCGGTGCCGCAATACGGGAGGGGCGAGGGCAATGACATCATCTAGAGAGGGGCTTAAACGTCCCTGCAAAAGGCATCTGGCTTTACTGGCCATTAACAGCGCTTGGCTCGCTCGTGGCCCGGGGCCCCAAGCCACAAATTGTTTTATATACTCATCGTCGCTCTCTTCCGGGCGACCACTTCTCACCAAGGATAAAATGCCTTCGAGAACGTCTTCGCCGACGGGAATTTCCTTGACGAGTTGTTGCGCGGCGAGCAATTCGTGTGCCGTAAGTACGATTTCAGCCTCTGGCTCCATGGTCCCTGTCGTGGCCAAGAGCATTTGCCGTTCGGCATCCAAATCTGGATAGCCAACATAGATCTCAAGAAGAAACCGATCGAGTTGAGCTTCGGGAAGAGGGTAGGTACCTTCCTGTTCGAGGGGGTTTTGTGTGGCAAGTACGTGGAAGGGGGACGGAAGTTTATGTGTATGCCCGGCGACAGTAACGGTGTGTTCTTGCATCGCTTGAAGTAGAGCCGATTGTGTCCGAGGACTTGCTCTGTTTATTTCGTCAGCCATTAAGAGTTGAGAAAAAACCGGGCCGTGAATAAAACGGAAAGATCGGCGACCACTGGCATCTTCTTCCAGAACTTCAGCACCGATAATATCTGATGGCATTAAATCAGGGGTACACTGAATACGCTTTTCCTGCATCCCAAAAACAATCCCGAGATTCTCAACAAGGCGTGTTTTAGCAAGACCTGGCGCACCAACTAAGAGCGCATGTCCGCCTGACAATAAGGTAATTAAAACCTGCTCAATGACTTCTTCTTGGCCAAAGATAACTTTGCCTAGATTTTCATTGAGTTGAGCGAGACGTTTGCACAGTTGATCGGCTTGTTTTGCCAAATCTATCGAAGATCCAGTGTTAATACTGTTATCTTCAGTGTTCATATCGTTTCCCCTCTCGGCGTATCAGGAAGAATAAACCGCTATAATTTCCCGTAATTTGGAACCATTGTCGCCTAATACCCTATGATAGTATACATGAGTTCTACGACACGTATATTAACACCATAGATATAATGTACAGAAAGACCTTTTTTGCATAGAACTGAAGTGAATAAACTAAAGTGATAACAAACGAATAAGGCAAAGCCTCGATGATCCGTGATGAAAATACACCAAATGATAAAGCGTTAAAAGAAGCCGCGAAAAATCTTCCTTTAACGAGTGAGGTGGATATGAGGATTGCGCGCGATGGCCGATGGTATCACGATGGGGAACTTATCAACCGACTGCCTTTGGTACGTTTGTTCTCGACGGTTTTAAAACGGGATGACGACGGTGTCTTTTGGCTGGTGACACCGGTTGAGAAAGCAAAAGTTGTTGTCGAAGATGCCCCTTTCACGATTGTTGAGATGAAGAACGAAGGCGCTGGTAAAGATCAACAAATCTCATTTCGCAATAATGTGGATACTTGGTTTGATCTTGATCTCGTGCATCCGATTCGAATTGAATATAAAGGTGAAAATGACAATCCCTCTCCCTATGTATTGGTTAGAGCTGGATTGGAGGGACGCATTTTACGTTCGGTCTATTATCAACTTGCCGAGCTTGCGGATGCCCGAAATAGTGAACTGGGTGTTTGGAGTAATGGCGAGTTTCATATATTGGGAAGTATTGATTAGTAAATGACCATTTGGGAATCACAATGGACTGTTGAAAGCCTCACAACACTTTTTGATGGCAGTGGGTTAGGTAAAGACGAGCAAGATAAAAAAATACGTGGCGACCACGATCTCAATCCTGGGCTGCTTGATCTTGATCGGCGGAAAATTGCAGCAGCAGTCATTGTTCCCTTGGTTGAAAGACCTGACGGATTTTCAGTACTTTTAACCAAACGTACAGACCACCTTCATGACCATGCAGGACAAGTCAGTTTCCCTGGCGGTAGAGTGGATCCCGGAGATAAGGATCACCAAGATGCTGCGTTAAGGGAGTTGGAAGAAGAAGTTGGCCTTCCAAGAAAACACGTAACTCTTATTGGAAGGCTGGATACCTATCTCACCCGAACAGGCTTTGATATCACCCCTGTGGTAGGCTTGATCAAACCCCCTTTTCCAGTCAATCCAGATAGTTTTGAAGTTGCCGAAGTCTTTGAAGTTCCGCTTAACTATTTTTTGAAACCGGAAAATAGACACCGGCACAGCTTAGAATTTGAAGGCCAAAATCGTTATTTTTATGCTTATCCATACGAAGATTATTTCATATGGGGGGCGACGGCTGGAATGTTGGCAAACCTATGTGATGTTTTAAACTCAACGCCGTTAGAAACACCTAAACGAGCAGGAAATTATTAATGCTATCCAGATTTCTTCTGATCTTACTCCCTGTCCTGTTACCTTTTGCCCTGTACTTTGGCTATTATCTGCTGACCAGAGGTTCGCGTACCGAAGCTGATGGTGATATAACAGAGGAAGAACTCCCTTGGATGGAGCAGGGCCCTTGGGCCTGGTTATTCTTTTCTGGTGTAATGCTGTCGGGTATTGCCATGGCAATATATTTTGCCAACACTGGCCCAGCTCCGGGCGATAGTTTGGTTCGGCCGACTTACCAAGCGCCTGTTATTGATGACACTGATACGGACTCATGACAGAAATCTACCAGCTTGAAAGTCAGCCTTGGATGGAAGCAGTCGAAACCCGCCGAGTAATGGAAGCTTTGAGTAAGCATGGGCAGGATGTACGTTTCGTCGGTGGTTGTGTCAGAGATGCCTTGGTTGGCCGGGAAATCAAAGATATTGATATCGCCACACCTGATCTTCCTGAAACAGTTATTAGCCTTTTGGAATGTGCTGGTATCAAGGCGATCCCAACTGGAATAGATCACGGGACGATTACGGCAGTTTGTAATCACAAGGTTTTTGAGATCACGACACTTCGCCTCGATGTTGATACCGATGGTCGTCACGCTACCGTGGCCTTCACCGATGATTGGGTTGAAGATGCAGCTCGGCGTGACCTGACGATGAACGCCTTATCTTCTAACCTTGATGGCAAGGTCTATGACCCCTTTGGCGGTGTCAGGGACCTTCGGGAAAAACATGTTCGGTTTGTTGGTGATGCGGCCACTCGAATAGAGGAAGACGCGCTAAGGCTTTTACGATTTTTCCGGTTTCAAGCCTGGTATGGCGGTGACGATATCGATGCCGTTGGACTAGACGCAGCACGTAAAAAAACTTCCATGTTACAGGGGTTATCTGCTGAACGTATTCATAGTGAAGTAATACGGTTGTTGGCCTCTCCAGATCCTGGACCGGTTCTTAAATGCATGTTGGAAAATGATATCTTTGCCGCTTTCCTTCCCGAGGTTGTGACTACAGATATCTTTGAAGCTTTCATCAAACTGGAAGGTCGGTGTGATCCTCTTGTCCGGTTGGTTGCTCTGACAATGGGCTGTCATAAAGATACAATTCACTCCATTCCAGATCGATTGCGCTTTTCTACCGCTGAAAAACAACACTTTTTGTCTCTTGTGGAGCCCGCTTACAGCATCAACTCAAAGATCGATGACGCCACTTTCCGAGAATCTATCTACCGTATTGGCTCAGGGCTCGTCTCCGATTTGTTGAGATTAAGTATGGCGAAGTCGGGGGAAGGTTTTGAAGATGAAACGGCTCTCGAATTGTCCCGGAGGATTGAAAACTGGCGGCCAGTTTTGTTTCCCTTGCAAGGCAGAGACTTGATTAAGGCAGGTCTTAAACCTGGGCCGCAGATGGGACGTTTGTTAAAAAACACAGAGCAATGGTGGATTGATCAAGCGTTTGAGCCTGATTATGATCAATGTCTGGCTTATGCTCTTATGGAGAGCTAATGGTCTGGGGGGAAATATTTCTAAGAATAATATTTAGTGTCCGATAATTCGCCACCCAGATTGATCATACGCTCAAATTTGAGGCCAATTTTTTCCAATACACGGGCTGATCCAACGTTGTCAGGGCTAGTAATGCCAACAACAAGTGGCAATTCCAATACGGTTTTTGCGTATTCGAGCATCGCTGCAGCTGATTCGAAGGCGTAACCTTTCGACCAAAAGGTAGGCAGTAATGCATAGCCAATATCAGGATGGTCCAGACCCTCTCTCTTAATGAGGCCACACATACCAATTGGTGTTTTTAGCTCCTTGAGCTCAGTAAGGTAGAGGCCAAAACCGTTTTGACGATAGCTTTTAACGGGTCCCTTGTTAATATAGTCGCAGGCCTGATCCAGATTTCTGACCCCTTTATCTACAATATTTTCGATAAAGGAAGGTTCATTCAGAAGTTCAAGGATAAAAGGAGCATCTGCTTCACCCAATTCGCGCAGTCGTAGGCGGTCAGTTTCTAAAATTGTTGCTGGAATTCGAGGGGGCATTTTTAAAGCCTTTAGAGGTGAAAGTCCCTTGTGCTCTAACCACCGACCTAAATATTAAAGCATTTGGTTATGTTAGTTCGTTATCTCAGTGAATGCTACAATCCCGTTAAGGCCAAGCGGCCTCTGGAGGCATCGACATCAAGATAGCTTCTACATTCCCGCCCGTTTTGAGGCCAAACATAGTGCCGCGATCATAGAGGAGATTGAACTCGGCGTAACGGCCACGACGGAACAGTTGATGTTTGCGTTGTTCGTCAGTCCAGTTTTCTTGCATGTGACGACGCACTAACTGTGGATATATATCGAGAAAAGCCCTTCCGACATCTTGGGTAAAGGCAAAGTCGTTTGCCCAGTCCCCGGTATTTAAATAATCATAGAATATCCCACCGACACCGCGGGCTTCATTGCGATGTGGAATATAGAAATACTCATCACACCATTCTTTGAAGGTCGGGAAATACCCTGGATCGTATTTATCGCAAGCGGCTTTATAGGCTTGGTGGAAATCCTGCGTATCCTGTTCAACGGGATACATGGGGTTGAGATCCCCGCCGCCGCCAAACCAACTCGTCGTCGTAACAATATGGCGGGTATTCATATGGACCGCAGGAACCAGGGGAGAGTGCATATGTGCAACAAGTGATATACCGCTGGCCCAAAATCGTGGGTCTTTATCAGCACCGGGGATGCGCTTGGCAAAGTCATCGCTAAATTCTCCCATTACGCTGGAAATATTGACGCCGACCTTTTCGAACACACGGCCGTGCATAATCGACATTTCGCCACCGCCGCCGCCTTCGCGATCCCATTGTTTACGCTCGAAACGGCCTGCATTAGGCGACCCCTTTTTTTCGAGGATTGATCCTGTCAGTTCATCTTCTAACTTTTCAAATTCGGCACAGATGTTATCGCGCAACTCTTTGAACCAAACCTGAGCCTGTTCTTTATTGTCCAAAGGGGCATTGTGATCAGGAAAGGCTTGGGTGGGATCTTGGCGTTGGTACATAAATATCTCTTCTGGAATGTTCTTAACCAATAAACATCGTAAGCTATGTCATTTAAAGAATGACTTATAATCTGGTGGCAGATGGAAATCCACTTGTTTGGCGTAAGGCCTCGCCGAGTACCATCGCTGCCGATACGGCAATGTTTAGAGAGCGGACGCCTTCGGCCATGGGTATAAGTACACTTGCATCAACGAAATTATGAACATCTTCGGGGACACCAGCTGATTCTCTACCCACCATTAAGGTGTCATTTGGCAAGAACTCAAAATCGGTATAGCTGGTTTCAGCTTTGGTCGAGAGTAAAATTAATCTTCCCGTGGGTGGCTGATCTTCGGGCTTATTGTCGCGGCCTTCGTTGAAAGCTTCCCAAGAACTATGCGTATAGAGTTCGGTTTGGTCGAGGTAATCCATGCCTGATCGTTTCATCCGCTTGTCATTCAAGACAAAGCCACAGGGTTCTATGATATCGACTGCAACACTTAGGCAGGCAGCCATTCTGAGCATAGTACCTGTGTTCTGGGGAATATCAGGTTGATAGAGTGCAAGTCGCATATGGATTGTCTTTTAATTTAAGAAATGAATACCGAAGTAACGGAAAAAACGTTATTTTCCTCATAAACTCACACTTAGAGTCTTTGCCTTTCAATGACAAATCCTTTATATCCCTGTCACTGAATATAGGACTAGCCAGAACTGCGACAGGATGTCACATCCGATCTTATGCCTAGCGGTGTTTAGATAGGAACGCATAAACGGTTAGACAAGGGCAATAGCTCAAATCGCCTGTATCGTATCGCAGCTTCGTTGTTCGGGGTTGTAAGCTTGAGAGATGAAAATAGGGATTACATAAATGGCAGATGGCGCGAATCCTGAAAGTTCCGCCCAAGAGTCCGGTGAGACTCGGCGTGAATTTTTGTACCTGACGGCGGGGGCTATGACAGTCGTCGGTGCGGCTGGTGCTTTATGGCCAATGATTGATTCTATGAATCCATCGGCAGACGTTCTAGCTCTATCCTCTACGGAGGTAGATTTGACTCCAATCGAAGCTGGTCAGTCTGTGACCATCACATGGCGCGGTAAGCCTGTGTTTATCAGACGACGTTCGGCTGCTGAGATTGAAATAGCTGAAGACACTCCATTGGGCGATCTTCCAGATCCACAAACTGATGGCGATCGTGTTGAAAAACCTGAATGGCTCATCCTGGTTGGTGTTTGTACGCACCTTGGGTGTGTGCCTTTGGGGCAGAAGACAGGAGAAAAACGTGGTGACTATGGTGGGTGGTTCTGCCCATGTCATGGTTCTCACTATGATACTTCCGGCCGCATCCGTAAGGGTCCAGCTCCAAAGAATTTGGAAGTGCCTCCATATGTCTTTCTGACTGACAACTCAATCAAGATCGGCTAGGGGCAAATCATGAGTTTTAAATCAAACAATAAAGTCGTCCAATGGGTTGAAGACCGTCTTCCGGTCATCTCCGTGATGCATCACGCCATTTACGATTACCCGATGCCGAAGAACTTGAACTATCTATGGAACTTCGGTTCTCTGGCTGGTTTTGCTCTTGTTACGATGATTGCAACCGGCATTTTCCTTGCTATGCAGTATACACCACACGTTGATATGGCCTTTAATTCGGTCGAACGTATCATGCGTGATGTAAACAACGGCTGGTTGATCCGCTACATTCATATGAATATGGCGTCATTCTTCTTCATTGCCGTCTACATACATATGTTCCGTGGCCTTTATTACGGTTCGTACAAAGCACCTCGTGAGTTGCTTTGGCAGCTGGGTGTTGTGATCTTCCTGCTTATGATGGCAACAGCCTTCATGGGCTATGTTCTTCCTTGGGGCCAAATGAGCTTCTGGGGTGCAACAGTGATCACCAATCTTTTCTCTGCATTCCCTGTTGTTGGTGAAAGTATCGTAAGCTGGCTCTGGGGTGGTTTCTCTGTTGATAATCCAACGTTGAACCGTTTCTTTGCGCTACACTACCTTCTTCCTTTCATCATTGTTGCTGTTGTTGCTTTGCACCTTGTTGCTCTACACACCGTGGGTTCTAACAACCCGCTCGGCATTGATAGCAAAGGTCCTCAGGATAGCTTGGTGATGCAGCCTTATTACACAATCAAAGACCTTTTCGGTATTGGTGTGTTCTTGATTGCTTTCTCTGTGTTCCTTTTCTGGGCTCCAAACTACATGGGACATCCGGATAACTACATTCCAGCTAACCCGCTTTCTACTCCAGCACACATCGTTCCTGAATGGTACTTCTTGCCGTTCTATGCGATCTTGCGTGCTATTCCCGATAAGCTTGGTGGCGTTTTGGCTATGTTCGGTGCGATTGCGGTTCTATTCGTACTACCATGGTTGGATCGTTCTTCCATTCGGAGCTGTAAGTTCCGTCCGGTTGCGCGAATCTTCTTCTGGGTTTTTGTTATAAACGGCTTGGCACTCGGCTATCTTGGTGGTCAACCTGCTGAAGGTATGTTTGTTATCTACAGCCGTATCGCAACCGCTTATTATTTCTTCCATTTTCTGGTGATGCTCCCAGTAATTCTGCCGATGATTGAACGTCCGCGTGAATTGCCGAGCTCTATCCATGAAGCCGTGACAAAATCTTGAAAGAGGAACGACTAATGAAGAAAATTCTGTCTGGCCTCTTTGCTGCGGCCCTCGGTTGTTTAACAGTTCCTGCTTTTGCTTCTGGTGACGCGGTTAAATTGCCATCATACGATTGGAGCTTCGAGGGAGTCTTTGGCACTTATGACAAAGCCTCCATGCAACGTGGCCTCCAGGTTTACAAAGAAGTATGTTCTGGGTGTCACTCTCTTGATCTTGTCGCCATGCGTAACCTACTTGACCTTGGTTATAGTGCTGATGAAGTAAAGGCATTTGCTGCAGATTACACCGTAGAAGACGGCCCGAATGATGAAGGTGAAATGTTTGAGCGTGACGGTAAGCCGTCAGATCGTTTCCCTGCACCTTTCCCTAATATGAAAGCAGCTGCTGCGGCAAACGGTGGTAAAGCGCCACCTGATCTTTCTCTGATGGCAAAAGCACGTGTTGGAGGGCCAACCTTCATTCGCGCACTGCTAACAGGGTATACTGATGCTCCAGAAGGTGTTGATACTGGTGATTTGAGTTACAACACTTATTTCCCGGGTCACCTTATTGGAATGGCGGCACCTCTTTCTGAGGATGCGGTTGAATACAGCGATGGTACACCTGCTAGCGTAGATCAAATGGCTGCTGACGTAAGTCACTTCCTGATGTGGGCTGCGGAGCCTAAGTTAGAAGCTCGTAAAAGCACAGGTATCAAGGTTATGATCTTCCTCATAATTTTCACACTTGTTATGTATGCTGCCAAGCGTAAGGTTTTTGCTAAAGTTCACTAAGCAAAAACACTACTGAATACAGAAAAGGCCGTCCCTTGGGGCGGTCTTTTTTTGTTCTGATTGCTATTACAGAGTTAATAAGGGAATACTCAATCACTCCTAGATGAAGTGCTTTTAAACTCGCCGTTTGGTATTGAGGAAACTACCCATGCTTTTCAGCCATACACTCAAAGGAATTGATCACCTTCTCATTGGTGTTGATAAACTGGAAGAAGCGAGGCATCACTATTTACGTCTGGGATTTCAATTAACCCCGCGTGGGCGTCATATTGGTTGGGGAACGGCTAATTACTGTATTATGTTCCCTGATGACTATCTCGAGCTTATTGGCATTGTCGATGCCTGCCAGGACACCAATGGTCTGGATACCTTCTTGGAAAAGGGTGAAGGCGGTCTTGGTTTTGCGTTTCGAAGCTTGGATACAAAAAAAACCGCTGAGAGCCTTTCTAGTTTGGGTATTAAAATAGAAGGCCCAAATGACTTAAGAAGAATACTTGAACTCGATAATGGCGATGTTATGCCTGCCTTTGAGCTGTTACGATATGGCCCAGAAGTTGCCCCTGGTATGGCGACGTTTGTTTGTGATCACAAAACTCCTGAGATTGTTTGGCAAGATAAGTGGTTGCCCCATGCCAACGGTGCGAAAGGGATCAAGCGGATTGTCTATGCAATGAAAGATCCGAGTGATGTCATTACCAATTACGGCAGTTTTTATGGTGAAGATGCCGTGGTCGTGACAGATGGTTGCATCGACATTCAACTTCGGGATCGTAATCAAACACTTCGTTTAATTGCAACTGATGAAGTCAGCCATTTCTATCCGAGTAGCAGCCGACCTATTGACGGACGAGATAATTATATGATCGGATTTCATTTATGGAGCGATGATATAAAAGCCTCTCAGGCTTACTTTGATCAATACCGGGTCCAGTACCGTATTGAGGGCGATCAAAGCCTCAGGCTTCTGGAAAACGATACCTGTGGTGTTGTTATTGCCTTTGATGCTGTCAGCTGAATTAGAATTGCGAGGTTCTGTATGATTTGTAGATATCCGCCATGCCTATGATGTGATAAGAACTTAAGAATAGAACGATCGGTATAGTTTGCTATATCTCTCGTAATTGAAATTGTCTAGAGTTAGAGAAATGAAAAAGCACTTCGCTAAATACCGGGGCCGAGGTGCAGCTGTTCCTCCTATTCCAAATATCAACCATATTGTATGGAGTTGGATTGGCGCTTGTCTGGCCATAGGAGCAATTTCTTGGTTATCTAATGAAGCCAATGCACCTTTTTTCATGGCGCCATTTGGGGCCAGTTGTGTGTTGGTATTTGGTCTTCCCAACAGTCCTCTAGCTCAGCCCCGTAGCCTGGTTCTTGGCCATCTGTTATCAGCAATTATTGGTCTTATTGTAATGAAGGCTTTTGGGGTTGATTGGTGGACCATGGGCATTGCTGTTGCTTCTGCAATTGCTTTGATGCAGATGACGAGAACATTGCATGCCCCAGCCGGGGCAACGCCTCTTGTCGTGATGCTTGAGGGAGCAGACTGGTCGTTCCTATTTACTCCCGTGTTGAGTGGGGCGTTGGTGATCTTGGTGGTCGGCCTTGTTACCAATAATCTATCAAAAAATAGATCATATCCTGAGTACTGGTAGATGCAGAACAATAATCAGAACGTAAAATGCCCGAAAGTTAGGCTAGATGTCTTCAAATACAAAACCATGATCGATAATGGGGAGTGAAGGCTTAAATTTAATGGAAGTTTCGGATTAATTCTTGATATGTATAACCAAAGTATTGTTGGTAAAATTCACTGATTCGTCCCTCTTCGAACATTGATTTTAAACTCGCTTCGAAAGCGTATCGTTCTGCTAAAAGTTTGGGTGAAAAACATAAGGATAGCATTTGTAACTCGATGGCGGGGAGTAATGGCCTAACATTAAAGTTATGTTGTTTAACGAGTTCAGAATTATTGAGAAGGTCGCCAATGAAAGCCTCAACCCTTCCTTTATTTACAAGGATTAATCCAGTTGTATCATCAGGGACGCTCGTTTTGAGTTTGAAGGCTTTGTAGTTATTGAAGCTACTTGGATAGTCATAGTCTCTAACATAGGCGACAATTTTATCGTCGAACTGGCCATGTCCTGTAAACTCAGTGTGGGTACTTTCCTGGTGTACCCAATAATTGATTACCCAGGTGATAGGGGCTGGTTGAGCGCAATTTGGAAATGTACTGTTGCTCCCGTCGACCAGTAAATCATATTTACCAGCTTTGAATTCCCGTAAGGCCCTTGCCCAAGGGCGTTGTGTGTATACTGGTGTATACCCGGCCCTTTTGAGAGCTTCCGTATAGATTTCAATTGATAGTCCACTGGATTTACCTTCGCTCCTATAGCTATAAGGAAACCACTCCGTATGAACCACACTCAGCGTTTTGCTATAACTCTCGCTCGCAAACAAATGTGAGAATACCAAAGTGAATAAGAGCGGGACGAAGATTTGAGCTTTCAATGTTTGTCCTAGATCAAATAAACCAATTGGTATGTTTGAGTTCCTACTATAAGCGACATCCAGAGATAAATTATAGGCAACACTTATTAAAAAAGTATAACCCATATTTGAAGGTGTTTTAGTCTTTAATAAATTTATAAAATGTTACCCAGTGAACTGATATCAATAAAAAAGGCGGCACAGAGCCGCCTTTTTTCTGAGTAATCGGTTGATCTAGACGTTGAAGCGGAAGTGAAAAATATCCCCGTCTTTGGCGATGTATTCTTTTCCTTCAGCCCGCATTTTTCCGGTGTCTTTTGCGCCCTGCTCGCCATTGCATTCGATGAAATCGTCAAAAGCAATGGTCTCTGCACGGATAAAGCCGCGCTCGAAGTCAGTATGAATTGCCCCAGCTGCATTTGGGGCGGTGGACCCTTCGACAACTGTCCAGGCACGTGCTTCTTTAGGGCCAACAGTAAAGAAAGTGAGAAGGCCAAGCAGACCATACCCTGCGCTGATGATCCGTTTAAGACCTGTTTCTTCCAGACCGAGATCGGAAAGAAACTCTGATTTTTCTTCGTCATCAGACAGTGTCGCGACTTCAGCTTCGATAGCCGCAGAGATAATCACACAAACTCCGCCTTCTGCAGCAGCTTTCTCTTCCAGAAGTTTTGAGTAGTCATTTCCAGTTGCAGCGTTTTCTTCTTCAACGTTTGCGACATAGAGAACAGGTTTAGCAGTCAAAAGCTGTAGCTGTTCAAAGATACTCTTTTGGTCCTTAGAAATCTCTGCTGTACGTGCGGGTTTGCCATCTTGGAGAACCGCGCAAACGGCATTGAGGACCTCAAGCTTAGCTTTGGCTTCTTTGTCATTGCCTTTGGCGCGTTTCGCATTGGTTACGATCTGTTTCTCTACAGAATCGAGATCGGAAATCATAAGTTCGGTGTCGACAGTATCTGCGTCACGAATAGGATCAACCGAGCCATCTACGTGCGTTACTTCTCCATCAAAACAGCGGACTACGTGAACGACAGCATCTACGGAGCGAATGTTACCAAGGAATTCATTTCCCATTCCTTCGCCTTTTGACGCACCACGGACCAAGCCGGCGATATCGACAAACTCAAGTTGAGTTGGGATGATTTTTTGCGAATTTGCAATCTTCGCAATCTTATCTAAACGAGAGTCAGGAACAGATACTCGCCCTACGTTTGGTTCGATGGTACAAAAAGGATAGTTCGCTGCTTCCGCTGCTGCTGTTTCTGTAAGCGCGTTGAAGAGCGTGGATTTGCCTACGTTCGGTAAGCCGACGATGCCGCAGTTAAAACCCATGGGTATTCCTTTTCATAAGGTTCTCGTTCGGTCGTTATGCCGAGCTGAACTGTTGTTATTTTTAATCTTGGGGCGTTTTACTATTACTAAACCAGTTAGCCAAGGTAGATTGCCATCCTTGGGAAGAATCTTGAGATTTTTCTTCCTTTGAAGACACAGTTTTTTCTTTAGGCACCTTATCCTCAGCTTTGCTTTTCTCTGGTTTCTTCTCTTGAGTTATTTTTGTTGGTTTAGGGGGCGCAACATCATGAGCTACTTTCGACATGTAACTAGAAGAATCACCTGCCGCAAGCAAAGCCGCATGACGAGATAGCGCTTCTAGTTCGTTGTTCAACCAATCTTGATCAGATTTGGAGAAATCACCGAGAACATGCCCTGTAACGCGGTCTTTATGACCGGGGTGACCAATGCCAAGGCGAAGCCGCCAATATTCCTTACCAATATGGGCATCGATAGACTTGATGCCATTATGTCCACCTGCACCACCCGCTTTTTTGATGCGCAGTTTCCCAGGAGCTAAATCTAGCTCATCGTAAAACACAAAGATATTTTCGGTAGGGATTTTGAAGAACCTGATTGCCTCGCCAACAGCGCGACCTGATTCGTTCACATAAGTGCTAGGTTTTAGGATCAGGATTTTCTCTGTGCCCAATCGACCTTCAGATGTCTGTCCCTGGAAACGTGATTTCCAAGGTGAAAAACTATGGCGGTGAACGATATCGTCCACCGCCATAAAACCGATGTTATGTCGGTTGTTTTCATACTTCTGGCCAGGATTACCGAGACCCACAAATAATAACATAGTGGTTTACCTCATTGTTCAGGCCAGAAGGAAAAACTTACTCTTCTGCAGCCGGTGCTGCTTCTTCAGTAGTCACTTCTTCTGCTTCTTCACCATCGTCATCTCCTTGAGAAGACTTGACGGAGCTTGGTACAGCAATTGTGGCGATCGTGAAGTCACGATCATTGATCACAGGAACGGCACCATCAGGAAGTGTTACAGATGAAATGTGAACACTTTCACCGAGTTCAACAGTCGCCATATCAACAATGATACTTTCAGGAATGTTGTCTGCACGGGATGTCAGTTCAATATCGTGACGTACAACGTTGAGAACGCCGCCCTGCTTCAGGCCAGGGCATTCTTCTTCGTTGATGAACGTAACAGGGATCATAACGTTGACTGTTGTTTTTGCAGATACGCGCAAGAAGTCAACGTGCTCTACCATGTCAGTTACAGGGTGCAATTGAATGTCGCGAGGAAGAGTACGCTCTTTTTTACCATCGATTTCGATTTCCCAAAGACGGGTACCGAACTGGCCAGAGGTATACTCTTTCATGATTGGACGTGGGTCCAAGTTAATCATGACAGGGTCTTTTTTTGCACCGTAGATGACGGCAGGAACTAGACCTGCACGACGAGCGGCACGAGCGGGCCCCTTGCCGGCTCTATCGCGAGCAGTTCCGCTCACTTTTGTGATATCACTCATTATATTCTCCAAAAATAAAGTAACAGCGGCAGAGCATGTGCTCCGCCGTTGTGCTAACTGACCAGCCTCCAGGGGTGCTGAGTCAGAATATCGAACCTAACTTCATAGGCCTTAATTACAGGGGCCTTTTATACGCCCGATAGTAATCCGTCAAATCAATCAGTCAAACAAGCAGGATACTGATTGCTCATCACTGATACGTCGCATTGCTTCACCAAGAAGGGGAGCGACAGAAATTTGCCGAATATTGTGTGCAACATGTACGGCTTCAGTTGCCTGAATTGAGTCTGTTGTTACGAGTTCTTCAAGCGGAGAGTCTGTTACACGTGCAACGGCACCTCCTGAAAGAACGCCATGAGAGATGTAAGCAGAAACAGACGTTGCCCCAGCATCTTTGAGAGCACCAGCCGCATTACAAAGCGTACCGGCGGAATCCACGATATCATCGATCAAGATACAACGTTGGCCTTTTACATCGCCAATGATGTTCATAACTTCAGAAACACCTGCTTTTTCACGACGCTTGTCGATAATAGCAAGACCTGCATCAAGACGTTTGGCAATGGCTCTTGCACGAACAACACCACCAACATCAGGTGATACAATCGTAAGAGGTCCCTTATCCATACGCTCCTTAATGTCTTTGATAAAAACAGGAGCGGCAAAAAGATTATCCGTCGGGATATCAAAGAAGCCTTGAATTTGTCCAGCATGGAGATCCATGGTCAAGACACGATCCGCTCCAGCTGTGGTGATGAGGTTTGCAACAAGCTTGGCAGAAATCGGAGTACGAGGGCTAGATTTACGATCTTGCCTCGCGTAGCCATAATAAGGAATGACTGCTGTTATGCGGCTCGCTGAGCTACGTTTTAAAGCATCAATCGTTACCAAGAGTTCCATAAGGTTGTCATTGGTAGGATAAGATGTTGGTTGTATGATAAATACATCTTCACCGCGCACGTTTTCGTGGATTTCCACAAAAACTTCTTCATCAGAGAATCGTCGAACTGACGCTTGTGTCAGTGGAAGATTCAAATATGCAGAAATGGCCTCGGCCAATGGTCGGTTGCTATTACCCGTTAAGATCTTCACGCCAAAATCCCCGGCTAGGCTGGACCAGACGTTTTATACGTCTCGGTCATCAGTTTTCATATTGGTCGGGCGGAACTTACCAATACCTGTCTCACCTGTAAACGCCCTTAAAGATTCATTTTGTTGTTATTTCAGAACAGTTTGATTTTGATGACTCTTTTGTTGCAAAAGATCTTCTATTCCGATCGCGGCGCCTTCCGCAATAGCCTCAGATACAGGCATAATAATCCTGGACAAGGGTATGTTGGGAACAGAATTGGTTTGTTCTATAACACCAACTTCTTCGCCCGTTTTATAATCTAGAACGACCCAACTGAGGGTGAGGAAGAAATTATTATCTGTTTGAACTGGCCTGACTTCTAGCTTTAAAGAGTATTGGCTAACCGAGTCCTGACCTTCAATGAGCTTATAGCCGCGTAATTGGAGAGAGGTTTTGAGCTCATTTTTTAAGACTCTTTGAGCTGGCTTGGTAAGAATATCCGGAAAGGGCTCCAGCGTTAATAGCAACACAGGATTTGTTAATGGTATTTCAGGTTCAGTTGTGTCTAGAGCAATGATTTTTTTGGTTAGCTTTTTTGAAGCCCTGTGAATGAGTTCGTCTAATAATATTTTTGGACTACTGGTTAGAAGATCCGTTGGAACAGTTGTTTGCTCTGAAAAGGTAATGATTACCTTGTTGGGAAGACTTGTCTCAGTAACAACGATATCGAGCTTGAGATCGGTTGTTTCGGCTTTTTTGGCCAATGAAGTAAAGCTACTATATACATGGAGACTGTTTTCAGCTGGTGCATAATGTGCTGCTGGGAGGCCCTGTTCTCGGATATTTGCACTCAATGCATCTTGAGTCCAAAGTACCAGATCCGAAGATTTATCCTGCGTAATGGGGATGGATAAAATCGGAGGCTCGACAGCGATTGGACGGGTACCAGTGAGCTGAAGCAGCGGATTGTTCTGAGGTTCCTCGTCGATAAAGGGGCGCGGCAAGGGGCCACACGCAACAATTATTAAAACTGTGGAAAGAGCGAAAAGTAACTTCATGAGTTTTAATTTTTGCCCCTAACAGGGAAGGGTGGGTGTTATCATTGAAGACATTCTGTGGCTTTACATCAAAGTACAGCTTGCAATCAGTCCAATAAAACACATCAGAAAAAATAATATTAAATGTGGCATTCGTTTTCCTGCAATCTTTTCAAGCTAACTTTTTTCTAGGGCAATAAGCGAGAGACCTCGACCATAGTCTGCCTCTTTGCGATGACAAGAGCGGCGATAGCTGAAGAATAACTCTTCTTCAGAATAGGTGTCATTTTTAGAAATTGATACCTGTCCTACGCCATAGGTCCCTAGTCTATCTCCAACATATTTTCGAAGGTTAAATAAAAAACGTCCTTCTCTAGGAGAAGGTATAAAATAACCCATGTTGTTTTCATTTGCTTCAAAAAACCGATGTGCAAATTCTGCTCCGACTTCATAGGAGCTTTGTGCGATACAGGGACCGATAGCACAATGGATATTGGATCGTACGGCGCCAAGGCTCTCCATTGCATCAATCGTATTATCTGTAACTCCTTTAATCGCACCTTGCCAGCCTGCATGAGCTGCGCCAATCACCCCTGCGGATGGGTCTGCAAAGAGGACCGGGACACAATCTGCTGTCATAATGCCAAGGGCGATCCCTGGTTGGTTTGTGACAAGGGCGTCTACCTCGGGTGCTTCTTCAGGGCATTGCCAAGGGTTTGTTACGATTTCAACTTTTGCTGAATGGATTTGATAGCCCGTAACTAATGTTGCGGATGGACAGCCAACCCGCTCTAAAGCACGCCTTCTATTCTCGTGAACATTTTCTCTGGCTTCATCGGCACCAAACCCACAGTTGAGCGAGCTGTAAAGTCCTTCGCTTACGCCGTCACGACGGGTGAGAAACCCGTGCACTATGCCGTCAAAATTGTTTAAATTAGGGCTGTTCAGCATAAGTGTTCCTTTGAAGGTGAAGCCTTCATTTACTCTGGTTGTTCCGGAAAAGCTGCGGGTGTCGGGTGGTCCGGATGTGTTAGCGCGAGAACTTTAAACAGTGTTCCCATTTCATTTGGATCGGTCAATCGATGTTCCGCAGATGTAATATCAACAACTTGTTCGTCAGTCCCTGTTTTCCGTAACATTTCAGCGCGTTGTTCAATGCCAAGGGAATGTAAAAAATCGCGTTGAGTTATTGGGCCATGGGCAGCAATCCCAGTATTTAAGGCCGTGGTAACCAGGGTGGGGAAATCAACTAAGGCAGAAATGTCAGCTGTGCCTGGTTCTTTTAATACGGGATGTTTTTTATGGGATTTTATCGCTTGAAGACTTGGTGTTGCGGTTGGAATATCCCGGCCGTAATCAATAAACAAAGCGGCGCCACCATGATCAAGTATGTGTCGAGAAATCATGTCTGTAATTGTCGAGGCTATGGGTGATAACTCGACAACGGCTCCTTCTGCGGCGGAACACAAGTTTTTCGGGATAAGCGATTCTATGGCCTTTGAGGGAGGGGAGAGTGTGAATATTAGCTCTTTGCCATCTTCATTCAAGGTGAT
The DNA here is from genome assembly GCA_036960845.1 of Halopseudomonas aestusnigri. Taxonomy (GTDB): domain Bacteria; phylum Pseudomonadota; class Alphaproteobacteria; order Kiloniellales; family Kiloniellaceae; genus Kiloniella. The sequence goes on from JBALWN010000001.1 coordinate 979,387, forward strand.
GAGACGTTCGCACCATCCATCGGGGGATCGTTCGAACTGTTTAATTGGAAGCGCGTCAAAAAACTCATTGGCAATAAACAGCGTGGGGCCTTCCGGAAGGGACGTTAGGTCCTGATGCCAAGTAATATTAAAGCCTGCTAAAGCTTGTTTTTGTTTTTTCTTAAGATTAGGACTTACCTCAACGAGGTGAACTTGAAGGGTTTGTAAAAATCCAGGTACCATCCCGGCCGCGCGGAGTATATCGGCCATAAGGGTTCCTCGACCAGGACCCAATTCAACGAGATTGAGTTCCGTCGGTCCGCCCATATTATACCAGGTATCGGCACACCAAACGCCGATCAACTCACCAAACATTTGACTGACTTCAGGAGCCGTAATGAAATCTCCTGCTGCACCAAAGGGTTCCCCAGACATGTAATAGCCATGTTTGGGGGCAGTAAGAACATCAGCCATGAAGTCGGCAATGGTTATCGCTCCCTCTAGCTTAATTCGTTTGGCTAGTTGGGTGAACACGGATGGATCACCTTGGGTGGCCGTCATTTTCCTTTCGACCCGTTGTTTTTTGGTTTGGTATTTTTTTTAGGGGATTTCTTTTTACCGATTTTTTCTGCTTCTTTAGGAGAAATATCTTCTGGCTTATGCTCTGGACCGATCGCCTGTTGTGGTTGTCTGAGTGCATAAAACGCGACACTCAGGCCAATCAAAATCATCGGCAACGACAACAGTTGCCCCATTGTTACTTCCGCAAACAAAAAGCCAATATGGGCATCTGGTTCGCGGAACAGTTCCACGATTGTTCTGGAGAGTCCGTACCCCACTAGGAAAAGGCCAGCAGTAAGGCCACGTCTTCTTAAGCCACCAACTTTGGCAACAAGGAAGAGGATTAAAAAGAGGGTGATACCTTCGAGGCCAGCTTCGTATAATTGGCTTGGGTGTCTCGGGAGAGGGCCTCCATTTGGAAATACCATACCGATTTCGGCTGTGGTGACGCGCCCGAAAAGTTCTCCATTAATGAAATTAGCCAGACGCCCAAAGAAAAGGCCGATAGGGGTCGCACAGGCAACGATATCAGCAAGGGTGAGGAAATGTACGTTTTCTTTTCGAGCAAAAAGAACCATCGCGGTAATGACGCCAATGAGGCCGCCATGGAAACTCATGCCACCTTGCCATACCGCAAATATTTCCAGCGGGTTATATAGGAAGTAGGTGAAGTTGTAGAAGAGTACGTAGCCAATCCGTCCGCCTAGGATAATTCCGAGCGTTGCCCAGACGATGAAATCGTCCATTGCAATTGGGCGCAATTGGCGTGGTGCTTGAAAGCAAAGCCAGCGGCTGTAACGCCACCCAGCCAGGATGCCAAAGATATAAGCCAGAGAATACCAGCGAATGGCGATCGGACCTAGACTGATCGCGATCGGATCAACTTCAGGATAGGCCAGTGCAGCAAAAACCAATTCTTGTGTCATCGGTAGGAATCTTCCTTGGCAAGGAATTCTTTGACGTAACGTCCCACCCCTTCTTCGAGGGAAATAAAGGGGCTATTATAACCTGCTGCTTTGAGCTTACTCATGTTTGCTTCGGTAAAATATTGATACTTATCGCGGATACTTTCGGGTGTCGGGACGTATTTGATATTTTCGTTTTTGTCCATGGCTTCAAAAACGGCTCGGGCAAGATCTGAAAATGATCTTGCCTGGCCGGTGCCGACATTAAATAGGCCACTAGCTTTAGGGTTATCTTTCAGCCACATCATTACTTTTATGCAATCGTCAACGGCGATAAAGTCGCGTAATTGTCCGCCATCGGAATAATCAGGATGGTGGGATTGAAATAAACGTGCTGGTTCGCCAGAAGTCACCTGATTGAACAGATGGAAAGGCACGCTTGCCTGTCCGCCTTTGTGATATTCATTAGGGCCATAAACATTAAAGAACTTTAAGCCTGCCCACTGTGGCGGCTGTGGGGATTTATTCGCAATACGGCGAGCAACCCAACGATCAAATAGTTGCTTGCTCCAACCATATCCATTCAGAGGGAGAAGGTTGGAAAGGTGTTCAATATTGTCTTCATCATTGAAGCCGTGTTCACCGCCGCCATATGTTGCAGCGGAAGAGGCGTATATGAAGGGGATAGAGTGCTTGGCACAAACATTCCAAAGGGTTTTACTGAGGCGGAAGTTATTATCCATCAAAGCATCGCCATCGGTTTCAGTGGTCGCAGAGATCGCGCCCATGTGAAACACCCCTTTAAGGTGTTGAGCATTTTCCACTAAAAAGTCGGGCAGGTTTTCGGGGGCGACAATATCTTCGAGCTCATGTTTGGCGAGGTTACGCCACTTGTCTCCTTCGCCCAGCCAGTCGCTTACAACGACAGCCTCACCCTTTTCTGTGAGTGACGCGACGAGATTCGAGCCGATAAAACCAGCACCGCCAGTGACGAGATACATACCTGAAGCCTTCCATTTCGTTCTTTCGCTTCTCTATATATGCTGTCCGTTGGATATAGAGAAGCTCCAGTTGTGATATTTTTCGATAACTTTGTCCAATCTATGACGAACTTTGGTTGAAGCATATGGATCAACACGCCATATTAGGCCTGTAGAATAATTTTGCTGGCGCTTTATTTTAGATATACCCAGCTACGTGAAAGGCAAAACCATGCAAACTCAAAATCGTATCCTTGATGATCTGGCAAAAGTAGCCAGTAGCGCCATGGGTGCTGCAGCAGGAATGCGCGGCGAAGTTGAGGCGCGGATTCGTGAACAATTCGAACGCATTATCACTCAGATGGACATTGTCCCACGGGAAGAATTTGATGCAATGAAAGCTGTTGCCGTCAAAGCGCGTGAAGAAGGTGAAGATCTCGGGCAACAGGTAACGTTACTAGAAGCACGCCTTGCCAAGTTGGAAGCAGGTGCAAATCAGGCACCAAAAACTTCTGCGCCGAAGAAAGCTGCCTCTAAAAAGACAGACTGAAAAACAGAAAATAATCTTCTCTAAAATACATAAGTGTTTCTACGAGAACTCGATTTATAGGTTTGAGAATAAAAGCCCGGAACAAATGTTCCGGGCTTTTATTTTGTCGTTTTTACTTGAATCATAGAATCAATCTGTGTCACACTATATTTGGTAGGGCGTCGTTATTAATGTTCAACATATTGAATACCGCGACGCCAATTGTGTCTTGCTCGACTATTCTAGTGAGGGGTCAGTGCAATGAATTCAGATACTACAAATCAGCTACTACAATTTAATCCCATTGATGCAATCGAAGAGTGGGTCCTGGATTACAATTGGGACTTTGAGCGAGAAAATGATTTCGAGCTCTTGGCCGTGATCGAGGGAAATTGGAGTCCACTTCACCTTCATTTTCAATGGCAAAGTGAATTACAAGCAATGTTTTTTGCCTGTCATGGAGATGTCGAAGTTCCTCAATCAGCCTTCAGCCGTATTTGCGAACTCTTGGTTTCAGTAAATAGCCAGCTGTGGCTTGGGCATTTTGATTTTATTCCAGAAACCGGAGCACCAGCCTATCGTCATACCATACCGTTACGTGGACAAGATGGTTTCAGTGAAGATCAAACTGAAGATTTAGTAGCAACAGCTATTGCAGAATGGGATCGGTTAATTCCCGCAATTCAGCTGATTTCTTCAGGTGGGGATGCCGAATTAAATGCCATCGATCTTGCCTTGATGGATACGGCAGGAGAAGCGTAGAGTCCTGTTCCAGATAATTTAGGAATGGGACACGCTCGATGCTTAATGGTGGAACTTTGCTGCTAATTGGTTGCGGCAAAATGGGTGGCGCTATGTTACAGGGATGGTTGGATCGAGGTCTTTCTGGCTCTCAAGTAACTATTGTCGACCCTTCAGCAAATGCAAGTTATTTAGACCCTTTTAAGAGCCTCGGGGTTACTGCCGTTGAAAATCTAAATGATGTTGATGAAGCCTTGTCTCCAGCTCTCGTCATGTTTGCGATCAAACCACAGATGATGGACGATGCTATCGGGAATTATCGACGTTTTGTAAAGCCTGATACCGTATTTTTATCGGTGGTGGCTGGTAAGAAGATTTCTTTTTACGAAAATAATTTGGGTGTTGAAACTGCAATTGTCAGAACAATGCCAAATACTCCGGCCGCGGTGTCCCGAGGCATGACGGTTCTTTATGCCAACCCTAATGTAAGTGATGAACAAAAGGGAACCTGCCAAGAATTTATGGCGGCAGTCGGCGAAACCGCATGGCTAGATAATGAAGAGCAGATTGACGCCGTCACGGGAGTGTCTGGTAGTGGTCCCGCCTATATTTTCCTGATGGCAGAGTGTCTTGCGCAAGCTGGGGTCGATGCCGGGTTACCAGAAGAGTTGGCCCGTAAGTTGGCTCATACCACTGTTTCTGGTGCAGGAGAGCTTATTCATCAGTCTGATGAAACGCCTACTCAATTGCGTATTAACGTCACTAGTCCAAATGGCACTACCCAGGCAGCGTTAGAGGTCCTTATGGCAGATGATGGCCTGCAACCCATTTTGACCAAAGCGGTTGCTGCGGCAACAGGTCGAAGTAAGGCTCTATCCTAATAATTTTGGAACGGCACTGAAAAATGAGGGAGTGTCTCTACTTATGACTATAAGATCTATTTGGATCAAATAAGACACTTCTTTACCTTATCTGCTATGATAAGCCAGGTCTTCGTTGTTACAGGTGTGGAGTCAAAGGATGAAAAAGACAGAAATACCTCTACATATCGTAGATACGGCAATGTCCTTGGCTGTGGAGAAAGGTTGGGGAGATTTATCTCTTGCAGAAATTTCTCATGCAGCGAAGGTTCCGCTATCTAAATTGCACGCATTGTTTTCTTCTAAACAGGCTATTGTACGCTTTATCTCACAGAGTGCAGATCGCCAGATTCTCGATGATGAAGATAGCGATCGTCTGGAACAACCCGCTAAAGATCGATTATTTGATTTACTCATGAATAGGTTTGATGCGCTTCAACCTTATAAAGAAGGTTTAGCTGCTGTTGTTCATGATGGCAGTCGTGACCCCTTAATGGGTATTGCATATCTATGTAATTTACGTCGATCTATGGCATTAATGCTTGAAGCTGCCGGGCTATCCACCACAGGATTTAGAGGAATTCTACGCATTAAAGTGTTATCATTGCTTTATTTAAAGGTCTTCCGGATCTGGTTGGGAGATGAGAGTGAAGATTTAACTAAAACGATGTCAGCTTTGGATAAGGGGCTTGAACGCATTGATTCTTGGGCGCGCCGCTGTTCCCGCTCTTGTGCTTCGAAAAAAGTGCAACAAGCGCTATAGCTATCCTTGTGTTATCCACGTGGCCCATCCAAACTCTTATAAGTTTTGAGGAGTTTGGATTTGGGTATGAGTGGCAAAACTGCAGATATTACATTCGACGATTTTTTAAAGGTTGATATAAGGGTTGGGACCGTCATAGATGCGCAACCTTATCCTGAAGCCCGGCGACCTGCGATTAAGCTTTGGGTCGATTTTGGAGAAGAGCTTGGCGTGAGAAAGTCTTCGGCCCAGATCACTCTTCACTATATTCCAGAAGACCTAATTGGTCGGCAGGTTATGGCAGTGGTAAATTTTCCACCTCGGCAAATTGGTAAGTTTATGTCCGAAATACTTGTGCTCGGCGCTTCAGATCCAGAGGGTGGTATCGTGTTGATTGCTCCAGACAAAGAAGTGCCTAACGGAAGCCGGATGCACTAGAACTAGGGGATGTATATCTTTTTTTTTAAAAAGGTAGTGTAATCCGGGCTCGAAGTCCGCCGCCGGGGGCTTCTTCCAAAGAGAGATCCCCGCCATGATTACTAATAATATCATTGGCAATAGAAAGCCCTAACCCGATACCTCCGGTGGCTTGGTTGCGAGACTGCTCTAATCGGAAAAATGGTTTGAGTACATCGCTACGACTTTCCTCCGGGATGCCTGGGCCGTCGTCATCAACTGTAATCTCTAAAAATTGCCTTTGTTGTGCTGTTCTGATTTTTGCACATATCATAACGTGCATTCCATACCTTTGCGCATTGATGATAAGGTTGGTTATCGCACGTTTGAAGTTTTCTTTTCGTAAAGGGATTTCGATATTTTCTTCGATGTGTAAATCAATCGAGTTATTGTTTATCCCCAGTTGATGGACAAGCTCTTTGAGCAGAGAAGATATATCACAAGTCGCTGTTTCCTCCTGACCTTCCCCTCTGGCAAACGCGAGATAACCTTCGACCATTTTCTCCATATCAGAAACATCTGCTTGAAGGTTTTTTGTATCTTCATCTTGGCCTGACATTGCAAGTTGAAGCTTCATGCGGGTTAAGGGGGTGCGTAGATCATGGCTCACACCTGCGAGCATTGCGGTGCGGTGCTCAACTTGGCGTTTGATGCGTGAGCGCATTCGGATAAACGCACCAGAAGCCTGTCTTACTTCAGTTGCGCCTTCAGGTTTGAAGCCTTTGACATCTCGACCTTTCCCAAAACTTTCAGCAGCTCTTGCGAGGCGTTGAATGGGTCTGACCTGATTTCTCATGAAAATAAAGGCGACGCCAAAGGTGATGACAGAGGAGCCAACCATCCACAAAATAACGAGATAGGTTGTCGACGTGAACAGGCGTTTGCTTGGCACCAAAATTAATAGAACGCCTTCTTGAATTTGAATTTGAATTTTAACCTGATCAATCAAACTGACGGTATCTATGGTGTAGGGGTACCTTTGTTTAAGGTTTTTAACGATCTGATCGTTGATTGCCTGGTCCAATCGTCGCTCGAGTACAGACCATCCCGGTGTCCAGTTCGTTGGCGGAAGTTCAATTCCGTGGTGCAAGGTAAGCGATAGATCAGCTGTCTTTTGCATAAGCTGAAAAATGTGGGCTTTTTCATAAGGTGTTTCTGCGTCTTGTAGGAGGAGTATAGACGCAGCAATATCGCCGGCCAAACCTTGTGCGAGACGCTTGGTAACCGTTTCGTAGTGCCGATCATAGAATACCCAAACAGATATAGCCTGGACGAGTAACAAGGGGGTGATAATGATCAGCAACGACCGCCCTAAGAGAGATTTAGGGAGATATTTTTTCAGGAAAAAAGGCCGTTTCCGAGAACGATTTTCTTCTACGTTGGTTGGGTTTTGAGTTTCTTGAATAGGATCAGACGTCATGTTTAATCTGTTTTTAGGACGTAACCGACACCACGAATGGTCTGTAGGTATCTAGGATATTTTGGATCTTGTTCTATTTTGCGTCGCAATCTGGTGACTTGAACATCTACGCTACGTGTATTCGATAGATCAGAGCCTTCTTCGACCAGTTCGTCTCTCCTAACGGCTGATCCTGATTGCTCCGCCAACGTTTTTAGAAGGGCTGCTTCTACATCTGTCAGGTGAATAAAATCGTCATTATTCCAGAGCTGTGATTTACGGACATCAAATCTAAACGTTCCAAAAATAATATTTTCAGACGGGAGCTCTTTTTCCAAAGGCTTGCTTTGGATGCGTTTTAAAATTGCGTTGATCCGTAGTACCAGTTCCCTTGGTTCAAAGGGTTTTGAGAGGTAATCATCGGCCCCTGATTCCAAACCACTTATCCTATCGCCTGTTTCCCCCATGGCGGTAAGTAACAGAATTGGAACATCGTCTTTTTCACGCAACGACTGCGTAAGTTCTAATCCAGTTTCCCCAGGCATCATTATGTCAAGGATAAGCAGGTCAAATGAAAGCGACACCAAGTGTGATCTCGCTTCTGCTGCACTAGACGCGGTGGTTACCACAAAGCCTTGATCGGTAAGAAACTTCTGTAGGAGGTTTCTAAGTCGTGTGTCGTCATCAACAACCAATAGGTGTGGGTTCATATTATGCATATTGCCCAGTATAACGCCTCGTTTGTTCTTTCCTAGATCTTAATTCTGCTTATTCAGAGATAGGAGTGATCTATCGGATAGAAAAGGGGCTTTTTTGTTTTTTGATAAACCTTGGACGATCGTCTTCTTCCATCATGTTCATCAGAACTGACCGGAAACCAGCGACAGCTTCGGCACCGGATTCTTTGTAGGCTCTGACAATACGTTGGCGCTGGACATTGAACAGCTTTTCATCCAATTCCAAACCTTTCTCGGTTAACTCCAATAAACGCTGACGGCGATCTTCCGCGCCAGGCGTTTGCTTAATGAAACCTTCCCTGACCAACTGTCCAAGAACTCGAGAGAGGCTCTGCTTTGTAATTTGCAGGATCGAAAGAAGTTCACTAACAGTGATTCCTGGGTTGCGTCCAACGAAGTGGATTACACGGTGGTGAGCGCGACCAAAACCATATTCAGCGAGAAGTTCATCGGGTTCCCCGGTGAAATCTCTATAGGCGAAAAAGAGGAGTTCAATCGCCTGCATTATCTCCTCAGTTCGTAGGAAAAGAGGATTTGTTCCTGATTTTACGTCAGTCATGTTGACTTATCTATTGAAGTGCTGTTACATAATGACAGGAAAAATTGAAATAATTTATCAAAATAACCTGAAAACGAAAAATATAAATACCTTTTACTGTAGTTTATTCGATCGGGCGATCAAATAGACGGTAACGGTTGACGGTGACTGAGACACTATACCACCTTGGACGGGAAAGCCATGACTATGCTTCCATTTGACGATCGCGACGGTTTTATCTGGTACGACGGAGAAATAACTTCCTGGAGAGATGCCAAGCTTCATGTTCTCAGCCATGGCTTACATTATGCCAGCAGTGTGTTTGAGGGCGAAAGAGCCTACAACGGACAAATTTTCAAGATGCGCGAACACCATGAACGCCTTATTCGATCTGGAGAATTACTCGGTTTCCAAAATCCTTATTCTGCCGCCGAAATTGACCAGGCCTGTAAAAAGGTTTTGGAAGCAAATAATATTGTGGATGGCTATCTTCGCCCGGTGGCTTGGCGTGGCAGTGAAATGATGGCTGTATCGGCTCAGCAGTCGAAAATTCATGTGGCAATCGCGGCATGGGAGTGGCCTTCTTATTTTTCTCCGGAAGCGCGTCTGGAAGGTATTCGTTTGGATTTTGCAGAGTGGCGCCGTCCGGACCCAGCGACTGCTCCGGTCAACTCAAAAGCTGCAGGGCTTTACATGATTGCTACTCTTTCCAAACATGCCGCTGAGGTAAAAGGCTACAACGATGCTTTGATGCTCGATTACCGAGGACAAATTGCAGAGGCAACTGGGGCGAATGTGTTTTTGATCCAAGACGGGGAGATACATACGCCGACCCCAGATTGCTTCTTGGATGGTATTACCCGTCGGACGGTTATCTCCTTGGCAAAAGAAAAAGGTTATGAGGTCATTGAACGGGCGATCATGCCTGAAGAATTGGCTCATACGCAGGAAGTTTTCCTGACAGGTACAGCTGTGGAGGTTACCCCTGTCCGTGAAATCGGCGAATACAAATTTACCCCAGGAGAGATCACAAAAGACCTTCTCTTGGCTTATGATGAATTGGTTCGCAAACCAAGCTGATTTATATCTTACACGAAACCAAAAACGGGTGTCCTGACATAGGATTTGGCACAAGACTGTGTGGTCATCCGTTTTGCTTTACGATGCTAGAAAATAGTGGTTATTCTTCAAGCCATCTGGAAGCCGCATCATCATCAGAATCTCTGGCATCTACCCATTTACCGCCTTTTGAGGTTTCTTCAAGTTTCCAAAACGGGGCCTTGGTCTTTAAGAAGTCCATTAAAAATTCGCAACTCTCAAATGCGTCTTTACGATGCTTACTACAAGTGACAACGAGGACGATTTGTTCACCGGGCTCCATTCGACCGAAGCGGTGGATAATGAGGCTGGCATCAAGTTCCCATCTCTGGTGAGCTTCGGCTTCAATTTCTCCAAGTAATTTCTCTGTCATACCTGGATAGTGCTCTAAGGTCATTGCCGAAATGTTTTCATCGCTAGCGATATCACGAACCAGACCAAGGAATGAAGCGACACCGCCAATCGAGTGATTGTTTTCAGTTAGCTGTTTTAGTTCTAGGCCGACGTCAAAATCTTCTTGTTGAAGCCTAATCATATCAACCGCCTGTTACAGGAGGGAAAAGAGCAACTTCATCGCCAGAATTGATGATGTGATCAAGCTCGGCATATTCCTGGTTAACAGCGACGCGAAGTAGGTCTCTTTTCTCCAACGCACTGGCGTAGTCTTCTCCAAGCGATGGAAGCCAGTTGAGGAGATCGCCAACGGTTTTAACCTCTACGGGTGGGTTAATTTCTTCGGTCGATTTCCCAAGGGAAGTACGAAGCCAGGCGAAATAGAGGATTTTCATAAGGCAATCTCATTAAAAGGTAAATAGGTGATCACTTGACCTGGCTCTACTGCTAACAAATCTTCTGGAAGTTCTGCAAAGCCATCCGATGCACAAACGGAAGAAAGTACTCCAGCGCCATCGCGTGGGAATTTATGTGCTTCCCAAGATCCTGCTTCATTTTTCTTGAGATGAACTCTGAGCCACTCTCTTCGATCAACCTTTTTCTTGTGATTGAAAGCCGCAGTGACAGGAAAAGAGAAAGGCGCACGATACTCAGAGCCCGAAAGTATCTGAATAAGAGGGCGGACAAAATTTGCGAAAGTCACCATTACTGCAACAGGGTTTCCAGGAAGACCAACAAAGGCGGTTTGCCCGAGTTGTCCCAGAGCAATGGGTCGACCTGGTTTAATCGCTAAACGCCAAGCATGAAGACTACCTTGTGCTTCTACAGCTTGTTTGACGTGGTCTTCTTCTCCCACAGAAACCCCGCCCGAGGTTATGACGAGATCAAACTTTCCAGCGGCCTTCGAGAGCGCTTCACTTATCGTATCAAGATCGTCGACCAGTATCCCAAGATCTGTAACTCTGCACCCTAAATTTTGAAGCAACCCGGTAATGGTGTAACGATTTGAATCATAAACCTGGCCGCTTTTTAAAGTGTCACCCGGATTTCTTAGCTCATCTCCTGTAGAGAAAAGCGCAACACTCAATGGTTTTCTTACCGAAATACTGGCAGTGCCGACGGCAGATATTAGGCCAAGGTCTTGTGGTCTAAGAATACGCCCCGCTTTAAATATGATGCTATCAGCGCTGACATCCTCGCCTGCAAAGCGTCGATTGGAACCGCGCTTGATACCATGGGGGATTAAAACATTGCCTTTGTCATCTCGTTCACAATCTTCTTGCATGAGGACTGTATCAGCCCCCAACGGCATTGGGGCGCCAGTAAAGATCCTTGCGGAGGTCCTTTGTGCGAGGTGGCCTTTTATCCTGCTCCCAGCCGCGATCCGATCACTGATGGGAAGGAGGGTGCTCTCGTTAGTATTGAGGTCATCAAAATAGATTGCATAGCCATCCACAGCTGAATTGTCGTGGGGAGGGACATTACAAGCAGATGTAATATCTCGGGAAAGAACTCTTCCCAAACAGTTTGTAACTGGGAGTTCTTCTTCTTCAGTAATGCAGTGTAATTTTTGTTGCAGAAGGACGAGTGCATGCGCCGTAGTCATAAGCTTACCACCATGTGCAAAACAATCGTCAGTTAACTGAGCCATTAATCAGCAGCCTTTCGGGTCCTGTCGTTCAAGTCACAAACCTTACAAATAAAATCAGCAATCGATTCTATATCATTGAGGTCAATGATGGGGAGCTTTGTGTTTTCAAAATCTTCATCAGTTGCCACAGCGATAATGTTGGGGTCGTCTTTATGCAGCATACGCTTGCCAAGGGAGGGGCGGTAAACTTCAAGCTTCTGATGATTTTCTCTTTTGAACCCCTCTATGAGTAGGAGATCAACAGGTGTCATCCGCGGTATTAGCTCTTGTAAGCTCGGTTCTTTCTCATCACGCAATTCGTGCATTAGCGCCCAACGGTTTCCCGAAGCGATCATAACTTCTGATGCACCAGCCTCGCGATGTTCGTACGAATCTTTACCTGGTTTATCGACATCAAATTTATGATGGGCATGTTTTAGAGTTGAGACTTTTAAGCCACGATCTACTAAAGTCGGAATGAGTTGTTTGAGTAGAGTTGTCTTTCCACTTCCGCTCCAACCCGCTAAACCGAATACCTTCATGACGTACTTTCTGGCGTAAAATTACTTAGATAATAGCTGTATAGCCAGCCGGTGTATTTCTCGCCATGTTATAGATCAAATCAACTGATGGCGACTGCCGATTAAGGCGTTATTATTCAGTGTTAAAATGATCATAGATGGATTGGGCAACGATACGACTGATACCTTCAACAGCTTCTAGATCCTCAATGCCTGCCCGTGCGACAGCATCCGCAGATCCAAATTTGAACAACAGTGCTTTTTTCCGTTTAGCACCAATGCCGGAAATACCGTCTAGGACGGATTTTAGTCGTGCGTTTGACCTGCCTTTACGATGGGTTTCAATTGCATATCTATGTGCTTCATCTCTAAGTCGTTGAATGAAATAGAGGACGGGGTCTTTGGGATCGACGAGAAAGGAGGGACGGCTTGGTAGAAAAATGCGTTCGCGTCCTGCATTTCTGTCTTGCCCCTTGGCAATGGCGACGATGGGGATATCGCTCAATCCAAGCTCTTCTAGCACCTCGACACCAACAGTTAATTGACCTTGTCCACCATCTAGTACCAATAGATCAGGCCATTGATCGGTCTGCCGGTCGGGATCTTCCTTCAAACTTCGTGAAAGGCGACGCGTGAGCACTTCTCTCATCATAGCGTAGTCATCACCACCAGTGTAAGATGCTTCTTGAGAGATTTGTTGTTCTGTCTGTGAGACAGGGGTGCCCGCTGATGGTTGATTGTTCTCAGTCGGCTTATCTCCCTGGATTTTGAATTTCCGATAAGCTTTCTTTGTAAATCCTTCCAGTCCCGCAACAATCATGCCTCCATAGGCTTCAGAACCTTGAGTATGGCTGTTATCGTAGACTTCCACCCGTTCTGGCGTTGATTCCATCAACAGCATCTCAGCAAGGCCTTCCAGGAGCCTGCGTTGGCTTGCGCTTTCAGCCATTCTACGTGCGAGGGCTTCTCTGGCATTTACAGTGGCATTCTCTACGAGTTTTCTTTTCGCACCTCTTTGGGGGTGGTTCACTTCTACACGATACCCGGCCTTACTGGTAAGAGCTTCAGATAAGAGCAACAGCTCTGGTAGCGTATGGCTAACCATCACGAGTTTGGGAACTGGTTTATTGGTATAAAACTGAGCGATGAAGGAGGTCAGAACGGTTTCAGCATCGATGGTTCTATCGTGGCTGGGGAAATAGGATCGATTTCCATAGTTTCGGCCAGCGCGGAAAAAGAACACCTGGATGCAAGATTGTCCTGCTTTTTCAAAGAGAGCAAAAACATCGGCATCATCAACTTCAGCAACATTGATTTCTTGTTTTGACTGAATAATGGTGAGAGCGCGTATACGATCGCGATACACAGCTGCTTGTTCATAATCTTGATGGGCCGCAGCCTCTTGCATCTTAAGAGCCATTTTCTTTTGAAACTCCATTGATGAACCACTCAGATAACTTTCAGCCTCTTTTACATGAGAGGCATAGTTATTGAGTGAAACGCGTCCCACACAAGGCGCTGAACAGCGTTTGATTTGATACATCAAACAGGGGCGGGTTCTGTTGGTGTAAACTCCGTCACTACAAGACCTCAAAAGAAAAGCTTTTTCGAGAGCTGTAATGGTTTGATTTACAGATTTTGCATCAGCAAAGGGGCCAAAATAACGGCCGTCTCTTTTTTGCACACCTCTGTGCTTGGTTATTTGAGGAGCTTCGTGGTCAGCCGCTATCAAAATATAGGGGAAAGATTTATCATCACGTAGCAGTACGTTGTAACGAGGCCCCAATCGCTTGATAAGGTTGCTTTCAAGGAGAAGAGCTTCTGCTTCGGTATTGGTTTGGACGATTTCCATTGACCGTGTCTCGGATACCATCCGCTTAAGGCGGTATGGCAGTTGATCAACGCGTGTATAAGAGACTACGCGTTTTTTTAAGTTTTTAGCCTTTCCAACATAAAGAGCGCTTCCATCTTTATTAAGCATACGATAAACGCCTGGAGAACCAGGAAGCGTTTTGACAACATTCTGAATGACGAGAGTGCCGTGTTCTATATTGCTGATTGTGGTGGGATCATTTTCTGGGACTGAATTGGAGGAATCCCATTTGATCGCTGCTTCAGATAGACCCGAGAGGCCTTTGTCAATGTGACCTTCAGTAGAGGCGTTCGTATTATCAATTTCATGAATAGCCATGGCAGAGCGTTTCCCCCCTTGAGAAGGGTCTTTTTTACGCGGTCTTTGAATTGGTGCTTTGGTCATGGCTCGAAAATAAATACGTCTTAGAATAGACGAGTTCCTCTGTTAGTAGGTGGAAATATGACAGCTGTAGCCACAATTCCAAAATGAAATACTTTTATAGCTATTAAATGGTCATTCCCAAGGAACAGGTCAAGAACACTTTGTTAACACAAAAAGGTGACTCTGGAGAACTCCAAGGATTCGTGTGAGGAGTGGTTGTACCAGTGTAAAAGGTCCATAAATTATATCCACCATTCCTGTGGATAACTTTGTGGCTATCTTGTGTGCCTTTGCTTACACCCCTTGAAAACACTAGGGTTGCAATAAGCTGCTTAAAAAATAGGCATAAATTTTAAGTAATTGAATTTATTGTGTTATTCAAAGTCAACGCTCCAATATCGAAAAAAAATTGTTTTTTTTGAACTTGACCATTACAGAAAGATTTCTCCTGTGCACAAGTAAAAGGGATTTGACGGCAATCTCTTTGATTTGTCTAGATTCTCGCCTTGGAAATGAACAAGTTAGTTGCGAATCTAACTAGGTAGTCGGAAAGAAATTGTACAACTGAAAACGGTTAATAAATTAGCTTGAGGCTCCGGAATCAAAAAGAGACAGAAATAATATTTCTGCCTCTTTTTGATTGATCATGGATAGTGTTTTAAGGGCGTGTTCTTGTGATTTCAATTCCGACACCGGCAACATCAGGATAACGGTCCAATTTCTCTATGCGCATGTGTACAACTTTAATGCGATCATCAAAGAAACAGGTTTCAGATATATCGTTTGCGAGAGTTTCTAAAAGTTTGACTTTTGTCTCCACACAAACATTGCGAACTTTTTTTACGAGCACGCCGTAATTGATGGTCTCATCAATTTCATCCTTAAGAACAGGAATGGGATTTAGAGTCAGTTCCAAGTTCAATTTTAATCGTTGTGGGCGGATACGCTCTTCATCAGTCAGGCCGATGTGGCAGCTAAGAGAAAGATCCCGTACGACCAATTTTTGTTTAGTAAGTAGGCTGTCAGCAGTCGTTTTGTTTTCGGATGCCATCTTCGACATTCCTTCTCTTTTATCTAGGGAGAAATTGATCTGTAGTGAAACGGTATTAATTGGGCGCCAATTTACGCTCTGTAGTATCAGAGGTCAAAAGGCAATTATATTACGTTCGATTGTGACAGTTTATTTGAGTGTAAACGCTAAGCAGAGGGCTTATTAAACCAGCACTTCTGGGTTAAGAGGTCCTCATCTTAGGCGACAAGTAGCTTATCTTTGAATTGATAAAGAATATAAGCTGCGTAAAGGGCAATAAAGAAAACACCTTTTAGGCGACATATCTTTCCTGAATGACACATGGCTGGAATTACCAGAAGACTGACTCCTGCCATCACCCACATATCAAATTGTAAGATAGCCGGAGACACGGCAAAGGGAGATACAATTGCAAGAATACCCAGGATCAAAAGCAGATTAAAAATATTTGATCCAAGAGCATTTCCAAGGGCGACCTCTGTATGGCCCCGAATGCCCGCGACAACGGCTGTTGCAAGTTCTGGGAGTGAGGTCCCCAGAGCAACCAGTGTCACCCCGATAACTGTTTCAGAAACACCTGCTGCACGTGCTATGATCTCTGCGCCATCAACAAGTAGTTCAGAGCCGATAATAAGCCCGCCAACTCCCAGGAGAAGTAAAAATAGGGCTACGGGAATTGACCCTGGAGCTGCTTCTAACTCTTCAGCTAATTCAGGATCAGCTTCTTCTTTTGGGTTACACTTTTTCTCACGATAATAACTGCGCCAAATATAAAACGTCAGCAATGCCAGCATGAATATGCCATGCCAGATCGTAAAAATGCCTATGAGAGCGAAGATGATAAAGATTGCCGTAGCAATAAGCATTGCAATAACATCACGCATCACATCACAGGGCTTTGTTGCCAAAGGCGAGATCAGCGCACCAACTCCGAGTATCAATAAGATGTTGGCAATATTTGAGCCCACGACATTCCCGACACCAATATCGGTAGCACCTTCTAATCCTGCTGTGAGGGTAACCATCAATTCTGGCATGGATGTCGCGCAAGCAACGATCGTCAAGCCGATCAGCATAGGAGAGATGTCGAGCTTACGAGCGATTCCTATTGCACCACGGAGGAGAATCTCACCACCCACTGCTAAGAGGACGAGGCCACCGCCTGCTGCTAGAAATGCTGATGCTGTCATGTGTTCTAAGCTCTCTAGTTGTGCACACTTGATGCCTCTCATTTATTTAAATGCGAGAATCACAGGCCTTTAGATGCCCCTATGGGGAGGAGTTTTCAATAGGAGATGTTCAAATATGTCAAAATTTGGACTTATTTATCTGATTCAAGCTCTTCTTCCAAATTGAGAGAGGCAGAGTTGATGCAGTAACGAAGGCCAGTTGGCTCTGGGCCATCCGGGAACACATGACCAAGATGAGCATCACATTTAGCACAAAGAACCTCTACACGGTGCATACCGTTTGTGTGATCTTCTTTAGCACCGACATATCCATCCCCAATTGGTTCATAGAATGAAGGCCAGCCACTGCCGGAATCATACTTTGTACGGGAATGAAATAGGGGGCCATCGCAACAGATACATTTATAGGTGCCAGGCGTCTTGCAGTCGTAATATTTGTTGGCAAATGCACGTTCAGTTCCACCCTCTCGCGCAATCTTATAGGTTTCAGGATCTAATTTTTCTTCCCAATTTGTATTGTCGCTCGTTTTGTTGGTCATAGAACTCTTCTTTTCAACTTAATATCCGTATTCTGTAATTTGTGTAACGAGAAAGAAATTTCAATTCCCTATGCAGAAACTCAAGAAAAGGTGTTAATGCAAAACGTTCGAATCAATCGCGTCGAGCACTCTTGATTTCGGGATGATAACGGAAACTGTTGTCCCCTTATTTATCTCGCTTTCAATTTTTAATTCACCATCGTGTGCAGCAACAAGCCGTGAGGCAATATACAACCCCAGACCGACCCCTTTTCCTGATGCCCAAGAGGAGCTAGCCGCCTGTGTGAAAGCCTTACAGACATCTTTCAGTCGATTAGCAGGTATGCCGATTCCTGTATCTTTGATCGCAAAAACGATATTATGGGCTGTGTCATAATTCACGGATAATGAAATGGTGCCACCCTCAGGAGTATACTTAATTGCATTACCGATGAGGTTGATCAGAATTTGACGAAAACGACGTGCGTCACCTTTCATTGATACATCGATCACATTATTTTGAACGGTGAAGCATTGATCCTTTTTCATAGCTTCTAATTCAAAGGCTGCGCGGCAATAATCAACAATGCTGTCGTGTTGAAAGTACCCTTCAAATAAATTTAGTTCCCCGCTATCTATTGTCGATGCGTCAAGGAGCTCATTTATAAGTTCTAACAAATGTTGGGCACTACTATGGATGTCTTTTAGAGCGGAACTTTGTTTGTCGTTTATTGGACCATAAATTTGATGCTCTAGCATATCCGAAAACCCGATAATCGCATTTAAGGGGGTTCTCAGTTCGTGGCTCATGGTCGCCAGAAAATTTCCTTTGGATTTATTAGCTTTTTCCGCTTCGTGTCGAGCGAGTGTGAGTTTGTGAGTGCGCTCACTTACACGTTTCTCTAAATCTAAATTAAGCCGTCGCAACTCTTCTTGTGCTTTGACCCTTTCAGTAATGTCTTCTTCTGTTGCGACAATGACCTTTGTTCCTGAAACGGGGTCCAAGCCAAACTCTACGGTTAATGTGTGCCAGCGATCCCCAACGGCGGTTTGAACCTTAATGTCTCGGCCAAAGCGCTCTCCAGTCTGTTGACGATCAGAAATACTCTTTATGATGTTTGGGTCATTATAGCGTTCTATGAGAGTGGTGGTTGGCTTGTTCTCAATATCATAGACTGACGCTGCAGCAGGGTTTTGTGCGAGTAATCGTCCATCATTAGCAAAGGTACTAATCATAAGCGGTGTATGCCTTACGGCTTCTAAAATTCGTTTGGCCCGATGGTCAAGTTCGTCTCTTATTTGCGGACTTGCCTCAATTAGTACGGCTCTTTTTTTACTTTCTATGAGTATGGGGGTGAAGGTGACAATAACCATTTTAGGGGCGCCATTGGGATAAAGTGTCCAATTCTCTTCAACACGTTCTCCTTGAGAGGTATTAGAAAAAATTTCAGCCAACCGACGTCGAACTGTTGTTGAGTCGCTAGAGAAATCTCTCTCAATTAGAACGGAAAGTGATTCTGCTTCCCAAAATTCTAGCGCAGATTCATTGCCCCACCATATTTTATGATCGTCAATATCAAAGACCCAAATGGCCGTGCTAAGTCTGTTAAAGGCAGATAAATCCTGCCAAAAAGGGAATTCTGGTAACTGTTCTTTGGCCGTGAGTGTCATACATTCATCCAAAAAGTCAGACAAAGAATATCACTGTGTATAAAAAAAGGTCAATCAATCACTAACGAAGAGCACGTAGTGATGCTTCTCCTTAATACTATTTCCCTTTTCGCCCTCTTTGGTATTTCTTGCTCTTAGACTTCGCTTCGGCCATGGCCATTCGATCAGATAGATTTGAGTGTGAAGGGTTGGCGATACCAAGTTCTTTCTCTTGAAGTTTCTTGATTTCATCGCGCATCCTTGCGGCTTCTTCAAATTCAAGGTCTGCGGCAGCTTCGTGCATACGTTTGGTTAAGTCATCAATATAAGACTTCAAATTATGGCCAACCATATGAGGGGCACTTGTATCGTTGAGATCAACAGTGACGTGATCGCTTTCGTATACTGATCCCAGAATGTCGCCAATTTTTTTACGAATAGATTCAGGTGTAATGTTATGTTTTTCGTTATAGGCCTGTTGTTTCTCACGACGGCGATTGGTTTCGTCTAAGGCTTTAGTGAGCGACTTGGTCATTTTGTCAGCGTAGAGAATTACTTTGCCATCAACGTTACGTGCTGCGCGTCCGATAGTTTGAACAAGAGCCGTTGTTGAACGAAGAAAACCTTCTTTATCTGCATCAAGAATACAAACAAGGCCACATTCAGGAATGTCCAAACCTTCGCGGAGTAAGTTGATTCCAACCAGAACATCAAAGACACCTTTTCGAAGATCGCGGATAATTTCAATACGTTCAAGGGTATCGATATCGGAATGGATGTAGCGGACTTTTAAGTTTGCTTCGTGGAGGTATTCCGTCAGGTCTTCAGCCATACGCTTGGTGAGGGTGGTAACCAATACACGCATGTTGCGACTGATAACGTCTTTACATTCCTTGATCAGGTCATCGACCTGAGTTTCTATGGGCCTGATTTCGCAAACGGGATCGAGCAAACCTGTTGGGCGGATGATCTGTTCTGCGAAAACTCCACCTGTTTCGTTCATTTCCCAAGGACCGGGTGTGGCGGATACAAAAACGGTCTGGGGGCGCATAGCTTCCCATTCTTGGAATTTTAACGGCCGATTATCAATACAAGAAGGCAAACGAAAGCCAAACTCAGACAGGTTAGATTTACGGGCAAAGTCACCATTGTACATGCCGTTAAGCTGACCAATTGTAACGTGGCTTTCGTCGACAAAGAGAAGAGAGTTCTCAGGGAGGTATTCAAACAACGTCGGGGGTGGTTCTCCCGGAGCACGTCCCGTCAGGTAACGGGAGTAGTTTTCAATACCTGCACATGAGCCCGTTGCTTCTATCATTTCAAGATCAAAGACGGTCCTTTGTTCCAACCGCTGGGCTTCGAGGAGTTTGTTTTCTTCATTGAATCTTTGAAGCTGAACTTTTAAATCTGCTTTTATCCCCTTAGATGCCTGAATAAGTGTCGGTCGTGGCGTTACATAGTGACTGTTGGCATAGACTCTTATCCCTTCGAGATCAGCAGTTTTTCCTCCTGTTAGAGGATCAAACTCTTGAACCGTTTCGATTTCGTCGCCAAACATTGAAACTCGCCACGCACGATCTTCGTAGTGTGCTGGGAAGATTTCGAGTGTGTCGCCACGTACCCTGAAAGTACCGCGCCCAAATGCAATATCGTTACGGGTGTATTGTAACTCGACCAAGGATTTCAAGATGTCGCGCATGTCGACTTCCTGTCCCTCTTTAAGCCCTAAGGTCATCTGAGCATAGGTTTCTGGTGAACCTATGCCATAGATGCACGACACCGAAGCCACGATGATTACGTCATCGCGCTCAAACAGAGCACGCGTAGCTGAGTGACGCATACGGTCGATCTGCTCGTTTATAGAGCTATCTTTTTCAATGTAGGTATCCGTGCGGGCGACATAGGCTTCAGGTTGATAATAATCGTAGTAGGAAACAAAGTACTCAACCGCGTTATCTGGAAAAAAGTTCTTCATCTCGGTATAGAGTTGAGCAGCAAGGGTTTTGTTGTGCGCCAAAACCAAAGCAGGCCGTTGTAATTTTTGGATGGTTTGGGCCATGGTAAATGTTTTACCAGAGCCCGTTACCCCGAGAAGTACCTGGCTTCGCTCGCCCTCATTTAAACCTTCACAGAGCTCTTTGATCGCATGGGGTTGGTCCCCGGAAGGTGAATACTCTGATTCAAGTCGAAACGGTTTTGAATCATCTTTGAAAAAACTGTCTGCGGCGCGTTCAATAAGCAAAGAAGTCATGCGTGCTCTCGGTACTGACTTGGAAACTGTTAATGTAGGGTTAGTGGTTCGGATCTTCACCGACCAGCTCTTGGTAAAGGGCTTTATCCATTGCGCCTTCACTATTGATCAGAAGAATACGCGAATCAGGAGATAAGCCAAGGGTCTGCCTACTTTCATTATGACTGGCGGTCATCAGTAGTGCTGCTAATCCAGCAACACTGGATTCACCTGCGACCAATGCTGGATCTGAAAAGGGTGACTTTGCAAGTAGTTGCATGGTTGGGCTCGTTATGTCGTCCGGTATTGTCATGAAGAAATCAGCTCCTTTTGAAAGAATTTTCCATGCAATTGGAGAGGCCTCACCACAATCTAGCCCAGCCATAATAGTATGTATTTCACCAGTTTCTTTGTCCCCGGAGGCTTTGGTCAAGGTGCCTTCTGCTGCGGAGGCGAAAAGACAGGCGGCATTTTCCGGTTCAACAATGACAATGACCGGTCGCTTCTCTTCCATGAGGTCCCAAAGATAACCTGAAATCGCGGCTGCCATACCACCAACACCTGCTTGAATGAATATATGGCTAGGTGGGATGGCTTCTCGAAAGCTTCTGGTAAAATATTCAACGATGGCTTCTGCGGCAATCAGGCTATAGCCACGCATTACTTGGGTGGGGATCTCAGTGTAATTTTCCCAGGAGGTATCTGAAATTACCTGATGGCCTTCTTTACCAGCATTTTTTGCACACAAGCGAACGGTATCGTCATAATTTAGGTCAGATTGGATAACATGGGCGCCGAACTCTTTAATTGCTTCGATACGTTCCTGACTACAGCTTGCGGGAACGTAAATAATCGCCGAGCAGCCAAAAAGCTGTGCTCCCCATGCTACGGAACTTCCATGGTTCCCATCAGTAGCCGTTGTCACCGTTATTTGTGACGTAAATTCTTGGTATTTTCCCGACCTCAGAGTAGCGGAACTGATTTTCGTATCGATTTTTTCTTCAACAACCTTTTGGACATGCCGGAACACGGCATAGGCCCCACCGAGTGATTTGAAGCTACCGAGGTTAAATCTTTTACTTTCATCCTTGAAACTGATGTCCACAAAATTAAGTGTTTCAGCAAGCATGGGAAGAGAGATTAGTTCGCTGATTTCGTAGTCGGGCCAGCTTTGAATTTCCTGATGGGCTTCTTGGCAATTTTCTTTAGAGACAATCGCGCGTAAATCATCGGGATATTTGAGGATTCGGTTCGCATCTGGGTTAGGCAGGAGATTGAATTGAGATTTTTTCCAAAGAGCTAGGGAACGGTCCATTTGTTGTGTCTTGTCTTTCTTGAGGTGGCTCTGTTTTTAACAGTAAGGTCATTTTTGTAGGAAGTGAATTAAGTAGACAAGTTAATC
Source organism: Halopseudomonas aestusnigri (assembly GCA_036960845.1). Classification (GTDB taxonomy): domain Bacteria; phylum Pseudomonadota; class Alphaproteobacteria; order Kiloniellales; family Kiloniellaceae; genus Kiloniella. The sequence goes on from JBALWN010000001.1 coordinate 1,001,712, forward strand.
TATAAAAGAGGCTAGTTGTGACTTAGAATTATTCTAAAAAAATCTTGACTTTTCGATCCGCGGCCTATTAAGTTCGCGTCATGAAAATACCCTTAGCGCGGGGCAATGCGCAATCACATATTTACACATTGTATCCGGCGCTCACATCGTGAGCATGACTAAAAGGACTAGTACGAACTAATGCTTACGATTGGTGATAAGTTTCCAGAATTCGCTCTGACAGCTGTTGTATCTAATAGCCCATCTGATGGATTTGTTGAAATCTCTGACAAAAGTTATGAAGGTAAATGGAAAGTCGTTTTCTTCTGGCCAAAAGATTTCACATTCATCTGCCCAACTGAAATTGCTGCTTTCGGTGCTATGAACGAAGAGTTCGAAGACCGTGATGCGCAGATCTTGGGTGTTTCCACAGACAGTGACTTTGTTCACATGGCATGGCGTAAGGATCACGAAGATCTAAACGATCTTCCTTTCCCAATGGTTTCCGATATCAAGCGTGAGCTTTGTGAAGGTCTTGGCATTCTTGACGCTGAAGCGGGTGTTGCTCTTCGTGCAACTTTCGTTGTCGACCCTGATGGTATCATTCAGCACGTTGGTGTTAATGGCCTGAATGTTGGTCGTAACCCACAAGAAACTCTTCGTATTCTAGATGCTTTGCAGACTGACGAACTCTGCCCATGCAACTGGAACAAAGGTGATGACGTTCTTAAAGTCGCCTAAGAAGTTTTGCTAAAGAAAAAGGCGGGAACGGGAAACCGAGCCCGCCTTTTTTGTTGAAAAAAATCGATTTAAACTCTGTCTATTACAACTTGGTAAAAGGATAATCTCATGTCTATTAGCGATCTGAAATCTGCAGTTCCAGATTATGCAAAGGATTTGAAGCTGAACATTACCAATGTTTTGACTTCCACTACGCTCAACGAGCAACAAATCTGGGGTACTGCGCTTGCATCCGCGTTGGTAAGCCGCAATGCCTTTGTCATCAAATCCGTTAATGCTGAGGCCAAAGATAAACTTTCTCCAGAAGCTATCACCGCAGCTAAATCAGCCGCCTCGATTATGGGCATGAATAATATTTACTATCGCTTTGCCCATCTCAGCGGTAATGAAGATTATTTAAAACTCCCTGCTCGTTTACGTATGAATGTGATCGGTCGACCTGGTGTGGATAAGGTGGATTTTGAGCTTTGGTCGCTAGCAGTATCATCAATAAATGGTTGTGGCATGTGTATCGAATCCCACGAAAAACAAGTTGCTGCTGGTGGGATATCCAAAGAAGGTATTCAAGACGCTATTCGTATTGCTGCTGTCATGCACGCCCTTGCTGCGACATTTGATGGCGAAGATGCATTGGCTGAATAAGCCTGTACCAACTCGTTTAAGTTGGCATTATTAAGGGGCCCTTTGGCCCCTTTTTGTTTGGTTTCAGTGGCTTTTGATCTTCTCATTACTGCTTGAATCGACCATCCGTTCTGCGAGAAATTTCTCTGGGGAGAGAATCGCAGCCAAAGAGACGGAGACTGTAGAGACGGATAGAAGGGCGACCAAGAGTATTGTCAGACCCAATAGGCCTGTTCTTCTATCGCTACTTTTGTATGTATCGCGGACATATCCGGTTCTGTACATCCCACGCACTCCTTATCACTTCATCTCTAGGGGGTAATTGAGCCAAACGAACTCTGCTAGGCTATCTAAATAGAGATCAACTGTGACAGTAATTTAGAAAAAATAAGGCGATTTGGTGTTTTTACTGACCTGTAACTGACTGTGTTCGAGTTACAAAAGGGCTTTCGATCGGTCGTGGAGTATTAGTTGAGGCTTACTACTCGGGAGTTAAAGAGCATACAAAGTGAAGATAAAAGTAGATTCATAGTTGCGATCACTGTGTTGGTTATATTACGGTGCCGCTGTGCATAACCCCGTCTTGAAACTCGTAAGCCCGATCTGGTTGTCTTAAACCTAGAGTCGGCGAAACAACAGGAGCATAAGGTCATGCCGCAACTTGCGGATCGCCTCTCGCGAATCAAACCCTCTCCGACTATTGCTGTAACTACCAAAGCCCGTGAGCTAAAAGCCGCAGGTCGTGACGTAATTGGCCTTGGCGCTGGTGAGCCGGATTTCGAAACCCCGGATAACATCAAAGCCGCCGCGATTACCGCGATTAAAGGCGGCGACACCCGTTACACCGCAGTTGATGGAACGCCTGAACTCAAAGCGGCCATCTGCGAAAAATTCAAGCGGGATAATGGTCTCGATTACAAGCCAGACCAGATCTCTGTTGCGACTGGTGGCAAACAGATACTTTACAATGCCTTCATGGCAACTCTAAACCCGGGTGATGAAGTTATCATTCCTGCACCGTTTTGGGTGTCTTATCCGGATATGGTCCTGCTTGCTGATGGTGAGCCCGTTGCGGTTCCTTGCATGCAGAGTAACGGCTTTAAGCTTCAGGCAGAAGATCTTGAAGAGGCCATTACTCACAAAACCAAATGGGTGCTTCTCAATAGCCCTTCAAATCCAACGGGTGCTGCGTATTCTTATGATGAGATGAAGGCGCTTACTGACGTACTCAAACGTCATGAACACGTTATGATTTTGACTGATGATATGTATGAAAAGCTCGTCTATGACGACTTCGAGTTTGTAACACCAGCTCAAGTTGAACCTTCGCTTTATGACCGTACCTTGACCATGAACGGTGTATCCAAAGCCTATTGCATGACAGGTTGGCGCATCGGCTATTGTGGCGGACCCGTTCCCTTGATCAAGGCGATGGCTAAAATTCAGTCACAAAGCACCTCAAACCCTTGTTCTATTAGTCAGGCTGCGGCTGTAGAAGCAATTCGTGGCGATCAAAGCTTTATCGCCAAGCACAACGATGTTTTCAAAGCGCGTCGGGATATGGTTGTTGACTTGCTCAACGATTGCCCCGGGATCAATTGTTCTAAACCAGAGGGAGCATTTTATGTTTACCCTTCTTGTGAAGGCACAATTGGTAAGACGACGCCTGACGGTAAACAAATTTCATCCGATGGTGATTTTGTGACTTACCTACTTGAAAGTGCTGACGTTGCTGCAGTTCAAGGGCAAGCTTTTGGCCTTTCTCCTTATTTCCGTATTTCTTACGCAACTTCTACAGAAGCTTTAAAAGAAGCTTGTGAGCGTATTAAACGGGCGTGTGAAGCGTTGAGTGAATAAGGCAGAGTTTTCTCGTGGGTTGACTATAGAAAACCTAAACTAGGGTCTTCACTTACCCGCGAGCTAATCTGGTTATTAATTGAGAAAGGGTGCATCATCTGATGCGCCCTTTCTTCGTATTTATACGTGGAATGAGGGATACACACGGCTATCTCGCGAAGCGGTGATTTGTTCGTGAGAACCCGAGAGGTTATCTCTTTAGGTGGAACTAGACAGAGGGATAGATAATGTTGATCAAACTCCGCAAGCGTTGGGAATTGAAAGAAAATCAGGCCACGTCCGAAAGCGTTTATTTGAACCGCCGCAGTTTCATCAAAAAAGCCGCTTTGGGATCTGCGGTTCTTTCTGCTGGAATGATTGCAGGGTGTGAAGAGCAAAGTGCTGAAGCTACTGCGGCTGCTCCCGTTAAATCGCAACCGAGTAGTTTGGACCCTAGTGCCAAATATTATCCGGCAGCCCGCAACGATGCTTACAAGCTTGACCGCGAGCTAAGCCTGGAAGAATTGGCGACCACATATAACAACTATTATGAATTCGGGTCTTCAAAAAACATCCATGAAAAGGCACAGTCCTTACCAATTCGCCCTTGGTCGATCGCCATAGATGGTATGGTTGAAAAGGAAATGAACCTCGATATTGATGATCTCTTTTCCAAGATCGATTTTGAAGAACGCTTATATCGCCACCGCTGTGTCGAAGCCTGGTCCATGGCTGTTCCCTGGACGGGCTTCCCTCTTCGAAAGCTTGTCGAACTCGCGCAACCGCTGTCCAGTGCAAAGTATCTGCGCATGGAGACCTTTAACCTTCCAGATATCGCAACGGGTCAAAAAGCACATTGGTATCCGTGGCCATATATTGAAGGGCTGACGATAGAAGAAGCCACGCATGATCTCGCTTTCATCGCAACGGGGATTTATGGCAAGCCTATGCCAAAACAGAACGGTGCACCGCTACGTTTGGTTACACCTTGGAAGTATGGTTTTAAGTCAACCAAAGCAGTCATCAAGTTTACTTTCACGGATAAACGCCCAATATCTTTCTGGGAAGAAATTCAGGGCTCGGAGTATGGCTTCTGGGCCAATGTAAACCCTGAAGTGCCTCATGCACGCTGGAGCCAGGCTACGGAACAACCATTAGGTAAGAGTGAGCGGGTACCGACCCTGCCCTATAATGGCTACGCAGAAGACATTGCTTATCTCTATCAGAACATCAAAGGCGAGCGTCTTTATACTTAAAGAAAAGTTCTGATTACGATTTTGCAGCGGGGCATGGTTATCTATGCCCCGCTTTGTCTTTTTTACCAGTGAAAATAAATTACTAAGAAGATTTATTGTCGTTGATTAGTGGTAATCCTGTTTTCGGGCTGTTTACAATATTGCTTTGAATACACTTACGGCACTGCCTCTGATCCTGACACAATGCGGTTGATGGCCTTTAATATCGACAAAGACTTCTACTTCTCCCGGACGCCCCATAGCCTCGCCTTGTTTAGCTCGAAAACGGAAGGTGCCGTTATCTATATCGGTAGCTCCTTCGGCAACGAGGTAGGCCCCGACGGGTCCATTTGCATTTCCTGTCACCGGGTCTTCGTCGATGCCAATAGCAGGGGCAAACATACGGCCATGAACAAGATAATCATCTTCTGGGTCAGATAGCGAAAATACAAAATAGCCGTTACAGCCGATTTCCTTACTCAAGTTCTTTAATGCTGTTAAGTCAGGTTGTAGGCTGTTTAGGCGAGTTTTTGAATTTAAGGCAATCATGATTTTTGAGTGGCCAGTTGAAACAACTTTAACCGGGAATTTTAAATTACGATCATTACTCTCTATACCGAGTGCGTCTTCTATACTGGTAATAATTTTGTCTGATAGTACCGGTGAGAACAAAGGTTTTCCCTGGGTCATAATCACCCTGATTTCATCATTGTTGCGTTCTATATCGATGGGCAGGATACCTGCCCCAGTTTTTTGTATAAAACGGCCTGGTGTTAAGTCCAACTCTCGTGCCCGTACAAAATGAGCGGCAATGGTCGCGTGACCACACAAGGGAACTTCCATTGTTGGCGTGAAAAACCGTAATCGAAGGTCGTGATCATCACTATCTGGCTTGAGAATGAAAACTGTTTCTGAATTGTTGAACTCACGAGCGATATTTTGCATTTGGTGATCGGTAAGCTCATCGGCATACAGGACTACCCCTGCGGGGTTTCCCTTAAATCTTTCGCTGGTAAATACATCTACCTGATAAACGGTCAGGCTCTCTAACTGCGTCATGATTTAAATTCCTCTGCTTGTCCTGTTTGCGCGATGGCTTCGAAGCCGACGTCATAACCTAGGTGTAATTTTGAGCAGGGGATTACACTGCGTGCGGGGGTATGATCACCCAATCTTTGTCGATATATTTTATCTACGACTTCCCAGTGTTTGATATCGGAAAGGTAAATGTTGACCTTAATAAGCTGTGAAAGGCGACTGTTTCCTGCTAGGAGAATTTCAGAAACATTATCAAGCGCTTGATTGGTTTGGTGAGAAACATCCCCGGGTGGAAGGCTTGAGTTTTCCGGTGTAATACCAAGCTGGAGTGACAAGTATAATATGTCATGACAGAGCACAGCTTGGGCGTAATGACCAAGAGGAGCAGCTGCTTTTTTACTGGTGATTTTGGTGATTAATGGTGTCATCTCTGAATTTATTCCGAATTTGTTATTGCCGGCCAGATGATTAAGATATGTGTAAATAATTATTCAGGCGATGAACGAATTTGTGTATATGTGGAGAATTTTGTACAGATGTAGAGGCTACTTATTTTGTCGTGAGGTAAAAGCATTTGAATTGGGATGATGCCAGGATTTTTTTAGCCGTAGCCGCCGCAGGATCTTACGCGGGAGCTGCGAGAGATCTTGGGCTGACACATCCCACTATTGGCCGACGAATTCAGCATTTGGAAAGCACGTTGGGGGGGCGTCTATTCGATAAAAGTGGTCAAGGTGCTGTTCTAACGTCACTTGGAGAAGGACTTCTGGAGCCTGCGCAGGCAATGGAACAAGCTGCAGAAGGTTTTACAACTACAGCCAGGGAGACGACCGGGCCGAAAGGTGTGGTTCGGATCAGTTGCGGAAGCCCAATGCTGCCGTTCATTGTCGAGCATTTGTCAGGTTTCTATAATTCATATCCAGATCTTAGGATCGAACTTGACGATTCGACAGACTATGTGAACCTTTCAAGGGGGGAAGCCGATATCGCCATTCGCAGTAAGCTCCCTGAAACGGGTGCACTTAAGGCGAAGAAGTTGGTGGATGCCGACATGGCAGTCTTTGCTTCACATGAGTACCTTATGGCTCATCCCTTTGACCCGTTAGAAGCACTGGCAAGGTATGACTGGATTGTTCATGATGAGCGGATGGCTCATTATCCCTATATGCGCTGGTTGATGCCAAAGCTAGCACCGACTTCCCCGCGTTTAAGAGTGATGCGGCGTTATAATCAGCTCGAAGCAATGGTCCAAGGTCTAGGCCTCGGAATGCTGCCCGTAGTGGAAGGCGCACGTTTTCCGGCACTCATGCAAGTTACCCCTGCGATACCTGAACTTAGATTTTCCCAATATATTCTGGCCCAGGAGGCTACTTTGAGATCCAGCCGGGTACGATTACTGTGGGATTGGTTATCGGATCTAGTTAACAGTCACCAAAGTACTTTTGAATGTACATATAAAAACCAAAAATAACGTTGTTAAGGCTATTTCACTGGCGTTGACCTAAGCTGTAAATTCATCACTTCTTAGATGATGGTATTAACAAGCTCTCTTTGAAGCTGGCGAAAAAAAACCTCCAAGCACAAGGCTTGGAGGCAAGTCAAACAGGGAGGTTTCACGTCTGGGAGACGTAGGGTCCGAAGACCCTCAGGCCGAAGCCTGGAAATAAACCAACTGGAGCAAGCTCAACAGTCAGTCCAACAAGATATTGCAGAGCAACATCCTATGACATGAATGTAGCAATTTTTTCAGCTATGTCGATTTACATTATTACAGTGCGGATATGCGTTATGCGCATGGTTACTAAGGCATTGTAATAACTTGTAAAATTAAAATTTTTAATGCAACGGGGTAAAAGGGAGTGGGGAATATATAAGGAGCTGGGCTGTGATGAGCCTATAGAATCTGATTTAGATGAGAGCGTTAGTGTGAAGTATTGGAACTGAATAGATCCTCTTAAATACTCGCCAAAATTCCCTTTTCCACAATTGCCACTAAATGAGTTGTTTTTGGATTATCCAGATAATGATCTTAATTCAAGTCTCTGCACGGCGGGGCTCCAGTGGGACCCCCGAGTTAATTTTGGAGCGAGGAGAATAAAAAAACCCCCAAGCACAATGGCTTGGGGGCAAGTCAAACAGGGAGGCTTCACGTCTGGGAGACGTAGGATCCGAAGACCCTCAGGCCGAAGCCTGGAAACAGACTAACTGGAGCAAGCTCAACAATCAGCCTAAGTAGATATTGCATAGCAACATCTGATGACATGAATGTAGCAATTTATTTTGCGATGTCGATTTACATTATTACAGTGCCGATATGCATTAAGTGCATACCTTGTAACTAGTTGTAAATATTATTAAAAGTGAATTTTAGCGAATTAAAATTTCGATTCTGCGACCTTACGTAATAAGAAGTCACGGAAGATAGAGATTCTTTTTGAGGACCGCATTTCTTCTGCATAGGCGAAATAGGCATCAAATTGGGGGCCTTCCACCTCAGGTAGAACCTGAACGAGGTCGCTGGATTCTTGTGTCATGAAATCTGGTAGAGCACCTAATCCTGCGCCAGCTTTTACTGCCTTCATGATTGCATAAACATTATTGATGCTCATCGAGGCCCGACGTGGTGTCCCACCATCAGTGCCAACACGTAAAAGCCAATTGATATCGGGCAGAGGTGGTTTGGTATCATCGCCATAAACGACGAGCCTGTGATCGGATATTTCTTCAACCGATCTCGGCATACCGTGTTTTTTGATGTAACCGACAGAAGCATAGATATGCATTTGGGCGGTGATTAAGTGGCGTTGAATAAGGTCGGCCTGACGAGGGGGGTGCAACCTTACTGCTACATCGGCTTCGCGCATAGACAGGTCGAGTTCTTTGTCAGAAAGGATCAGTTGAACCTCAACCTCAGGATAGAGATCTACAAATTCGTGAAGCCGGGGGGCAAGCCATGTCGAACCAAAGGCAACCGTCGTGGTTATTTTGAGAGGTCCTTTCGGACGATCTTTACTTTCTGTCAACTGTGCTTCAGTCATGGCAAGTTTGCCAAAGACATCGTGCGCAGTGCGATAAAGTAACTCACCTTGTTCTGTGAGAATGAGGCCACGTGCGTGTCTGTGGAATAGGGAAACCTTAAGGCTATCTTCTAACGCCGATATTTGCCTGCTAACTGCGGATTGGCTCAGATTTAGTTGCTCACCGGCATGAGTGAAGCTTCCTGCTTCTGCTACTGCGTGAAAAATACGGAGTTTATCCCAATCCATAATCGTTGCTCCCAGGCCACCCCGGCGTTTTGTGCCCTCTGGCAAGGCTCTTCTCCCTTAAAACTGTGCGTTGAAGTCGCAACAGCGATTCGTTTATTTGTACTTATCGTACTGTAATTACAGCTTCTTAACAAATAATGGCGATTGGTTCAAAATAGACAAAAATAAAGCAGAGCCTGTGTAGGGCTCTGCGTTATATATTTATAGTTATCTCAGTTAGTCGTTGAGTTCTGTGATATAACGCTCAGCTTCTAATGCGGCCATACAACCAAGGCCAGCAGCCGTAACGGCTTGGCGATAAATCTTATCAACACAATCACCTGCGGCAAAAACACCGGGAATGTTGGTTGTGGTCGTTCCGGGCTTGGCCAGGATGTAGTTTTCATCATCCAGATCCAGTTTTCCCTGGAAGATTTTGGTGGCAGGGTCATGTCCGATGGCCACAAACATACCGTTGACGTCAATTTCAGAGAAGGAGCCATTTTGTGTATCTTTGAGCTTGATCCCGGTTACTCCATCCGTATCCGTGCCAAGAACTTCATCGACGACTTTGTTCCATTGAATGTCGATTTTCTCGTTTTTGAGAAGGCGATCTTCTAGAATCTTCTCGCAACGGAGTTCATCACGGCGATGAACCAAGGTTACTTTTGAACAGATGTTGGAAAGATAAAGAGCTTCTTCGACGGCTGTATTCCCGCCACCGATAACAGCAACTTCCTTACCGCGGTAAAAGAAACCATCACAAGTGGCACAGGCAGATACGCCTTTTCCATTATACGTTTCTTCACCTGGAAGACCGAGCCAGCGGGCCTGAGCCCCTGTAGCAATAATTACAGCATCAGCGACATAACTATTACCGCTGTCGCCTGTACAGACAAATGGACGTTCATCAAAGTTGACTTCATTGATGATATCAAAATGCATCTTAGTGCCGACGTGCTCAGCCTGTTTTTGCATTTGTTCCATAAGCCAAGGGCCCTGAATGACGTCGGCAAATCCAGGATAGTTCTCTACCTCAGTGGTGATCGTTAGCTGTCCACCCGGTTGTAACCCCTGTACAAGGATTGGCTCTAAATTGGCACGGGCTGCATATATGGCCGCGGTATAACCAGCGGGACCAGAACCAATGATCAGTACCTTTGTACGGTGGGTTTCGGACATACTATCTAATCTTTCATTTTTTCTCGCGACCTCGCCGCGATGGAATCCATCTGTGTGGGCTGAAAAATAGAGTGCCTTCACCGTCTCTTCAAGGGTGTGATCACGATCTTTTGTTACTTTATACAAATAGATAAATTTTGAGGTGCCATGTTAGTATGAGAAATTAACAAAAAGGTCACTGAAAGGCTTGAAAAAAAATCACTGAAAGATTCAATGAGAGTTCCTGAACGAGACTATGATTTAGGGGCGATTCCCGTGTTGAATTTTAAATTCGGCCTTGAGATCGCATTCGATTAAGTACTTCTTGGGCCACACGGTTTGTCTCATTTAGTTGAGGATAGCTCCAGTTCTCAAGTTGGCCAGTAAAGGGGCGTGTTATTCCCTTTTGCTCAAGTCGTTTATGAAAGCGGTCAAATTTTTTATTTCCGCCTTCTAATTCGACTGTAAAAACCGGCTTGCCCGTACTCGCAGCTTCGGTGACCATGTTTACAGAATCACTTGTAACGATAATGGTCTCAGCACTGCCAAGGAAGCCAAAGTAGGGGTTGTGCCCGCTACCATCCCAAATAAATGTTGGAAGGTCAGTGAGGTATTGCTTCAAAAGGTTTTCGTTATTTTTACCGGTCCTGCGAGAGGTGGTTACGAGAAAGCCGCATCCAGTTGCTTCATGTAACTTTCGGAGCTGTTTGCCAAGCTTTTGCATTACGGGCTCGGTAAGGTCGTAGGCTTTACTCTTTCCGCCGATTAATACCGCGATGAGAGGGCGGGGAAGGTGGGAAATTCGCGCACTTAACTTTGATGTGTCTTCAGATAGGCGCCGGTTTGTCACCTTGTTGAATCCGCCCGTTGTCGTGAGAACATTGTCTGCTCTGAGTAAATCGTGCTCAGGGGTTATGACCAAATCATAGAGGGACGGTGATATTTTTGGGTCTTGGACTTGAATGCAGTAGCTTTTGCCCTGGCTCTTCTTTCGAACCAGTGCATTGAATACTGCGGCTTGTCTCCCGCATCCAATGACAAGATCTGGCCAACCGGTTTCGGGTGGAAATTGGGCGTCATATACGGTTGGATGTAGAGGAACGAGGGAGGGGGGAAGCCAATGCCAGGGACGTTTCATCTTTACATGACGGATCACAGGGACAAGCCCCATGGCTTCTGCCAGTCCGGTACATTGCACCTCTATTCCTGCGCGACCATCACTAACAGCCCAACAAATAAGGTTTTTTTGTCTATTGTTTTCTATATCTGGCATTACCTCAGGAATATTGCGTGTGAAAGTAATCTAAGCAAGTAAAAGGCTTCTGATAGGATACTTTTCGATGACTATTTGTGCATAGTAGCTTGAATTTACGGACTTCACGGGTAATATTGTTACCCAAATCAACTCGATTCGCTCAAAAGTTTATAATGTAGAGCCATGTAAGCTTAGGGTATTACCGTAAATCACTAAACAGGACGTTTGTATGCGCCGGGTAAAGTTAGATCGTATTGATCTTCGTATTCTTCAAGATCTCCAAGAAGATGGACGTGTCACTAACGTCGAGTTAGCTCGACGAGCTGGTATTTCAGCACCGCCTTGCTTGCGGCGTGTTAGAGCATTGGAAGAAGCCGGATTTATTAAGGGCTACCATGCTGAACTCGAAGCAGAGGCTTTAGGGTATGAAGTGGCTTTTTATGCTCTTGTCGGTCTTGCTGGGCAATCCGAGCAAGTTTTGACTGAGTTTGAAAGCTACATGAATGAATGGCCTGAAGTCCGTGAATGTAGCATGACACGCGGATCTAACGACTTTGTCCTAAAGCTTGTAGCGCGTAATACTGGGCATGAAAACGAGCTGACAGAAAAATTAACAGCAGCTCCTCATGTTGCGACAGTTCAGACTATTCAGGTGATTCGTACATCCAAGAATATACCTGGTGTGCCAATTGATGATAATGATGCGATACTGTTAAACGGCCAAGAGTAACGCTCTTAAAGATAGGTGTTAGACAGGAGGTGTAGGTTTGCTGCACCTCTTTTGATTCTGGATTAAGGTTACTTGGTTATTTTGAAATAACGCAATTACGCCCCTTATCTTTTGCTTTATACAATGCACGATCTGCTTTTTTCATAACGTCGCTTGGGTCTTCTTGTTTATCGGTACGTTGGGATAATCCAATCGAAACAGTGACCTTTGTACGCTTGCCTTCCGGTCTCTTCCGGGTTGAGTTTTTATGGGATTTACCTGGTTTTCTATTGGGGCGGTCACGGCCTCGAACTACAAAAATTGTATCTTGAATTCTTTCGCGTACATCCTCTAAAAAATCTATCGCTTCGTCGATAGTTTTACCTGGGAAAAGTAAGGTGAACTCTTCTCCACCATATCTATATGCCCTGCTTCCACCACCGGTCTGATTCAACCGGGAAGAAACCATCCGTAAGACCTGATCTCCAACATCATGACCATGGGTATCGTTAAATTTTTTGAAAAAATCAATATCGACCATGGCAAGGCTATAGCGTCGGCCGAGTTTTTTCATATCGGCAAGTAGAGCGCGACGACCAGGAATACCTGTTAACTCATCTAAAAATGCCATCCGATGAGATTCTTGAAAGATCCCAAGAACAAGCAGTAAGGAAGAGAGTGAAATAAAAATCAGAGTTGCCGAAGGTTCTCCGTGCCTGAGCGCGGCACCAAAAAGAGCAACCAATCCACCCAGATATCCAGCATCCATCGGCTTATGTTTGCGAATGACCTTTACAGTTAGGATTAGCGTGGCGACAGCAAAAGAAGCTAGGGCGGGCGCTGGCAAGGGCATCCATCCACCCCAATTGGGACGCCATTGAAGAGCATAATGAAGATCTATCCAAAGATTTGAAAAGATACCCAAATCATTTGCAGGATAACCAAGTGTCGCAATGATCAACCCCATAGAGAGCAGAGAAAGCCCCTTGGCAAAGCCAGAAGGCGTTAATATGCCACGCTCTTCGCTCATCGCGAAGGTCATCCAGCAAAGGGGAATGAACAAATACGCTGCTGAGATCTGCGTTGGCGAGGCACTATCGCCAAAATAGGATAACGCTATGGCTATTATGAAGCAGAATACAGGATTTGATTTTCGAAACCACAAACACAAAATGGCTCCTAAAACGGGCAACACAAAAGGGACAAGGCTAAGTAACAGCTTAACGGGTGCCGGATAGCTTTGAGGGTAGAGAGCCAGATATATCGCAGACGATATTAAGAGTATCGGCAGAAGATATATTTTCAAAAATTGTGAGATCACGAGGTATCTGACTTTGTAAATGGGACCACTTGGTTCTTACTCAGGAATGCTTGTCTTACTATTTTGGGAATTGTGAAGCAGAATTGAGATTCTAACAATGTCTGCTTCACGTCGAGGACGAAATGAATAGTACTCACCTGATATTAATCGTTATGAGAAAGGGCCTGTTTAGAAATTCTTTCCATAATGTCTTCAATCTCAGGGCTAGCTGCTTGGGTTTCATCTTCGTCTTCGTCTGCATTCTCTTCTAGGAAGGTATCAATGGTTGTGTCCGCCACAGTCTCTTCTTCAGCAGTCTCTTCTTCTTCTTCTTCTTCTTCTTCTTCTTCTGGAACCACTTCTGTGTTTTCTTCTTTTGATTCCTCGATATGAGTTTCGTCTTGTGTGTCGCTATCAGTATTGTCTTGTAAGGTTTCGTTTGTATCCGCAATTAGGGCATCTTCGAGAGGATCTTCTAGTCCTTCCAGAACATCTATTTCCTCATCTTGATCCGAAATGTTAAATTCTTCAGCGGGGTCATCTTCCGATGAAGCCTCTTCATCGCTAGCTTCCGGTTCTTCATCGGGTAGAACGAGTTCTAAATTTTCTGCAATTTCTGCAATTAAAGCATCTTCAGAGTCGTCCGGTATTTCAGAATCGGACATTTCTAAGTCTTCCAGCACTTCAGAATCGAGCGACTCCTCTTCTGAAGAAGCTTCTGATAGTTCTGTTTCACTTTCTTCCGCAGCTTCTTCCTCAACCGATAAACCGTCCTCTTCTTCGTTTAATTCTTCGGTTTCAATAGCATCAGTTTGATCGTCTTCTTGGGTGTTTTCAGAGTCCAAGGAGGTTTCTACGTCCTCAATGTCGCTGTCATCCTCACTGATGGATGACGCTTCGGTGTCGGAAGATATCTCATCTTCTGGAGCAGAGAGAGTTAAGCTCGGCGCAGGTAATTCATTTGGTATATCAATTGCTTGATTGGACATTGCAGAAATTCTGGCGTCCATGTCTTGAAGAGTGTGTGAAGTGTCTCCCTTCTCGATTGCTTGTAATAGAGAGAATAGCATCGATCTTAGTTGCTCATTCTCGCCTTCAAGCTTTCCAATATCCTGATCTTTTTGTTCAGTGACATTGAGAAGGGCAATGAGGCGTTGACTATAGCCTTTTTGTTGATCTGCAATGAGGCCAAAATGATCTTCTGCTGCTTCTACGCGTTGGCGAAGTTCTTCTAAATCAGACATGGTTGAATCCTAGTTCAAAAGTATTTGACTAAAGTATTTAATGAAAAAGGTTTTAAATTCCCTAATTCTCAATATTAATAGGCGCCTTAGGGAATTTGGAGGCCATAATGCAACAGAAATACGCTGGAGACGTTTCAGTGAACAAAGCTTGGGAGACTCTACAAGAGGACCCAAACGCAGCTTTGCTCGATGTACGGACAATTCCAGAATTTCAGTTTGTTGGCGTGCCTGATCTTTCCGAAATTGGGAAAGAAACTCATTTCCTACCCTGGCAGGTTTATCCGCAAATGCAGGTTAATCCGGACTTTGTAGAAGCCGTTAAGCTTGCTGGTGTCAACGAAAACCAATCTGTTTTCATTCTGTGTCGATCAGGCGTGCGATCTATTTCAGCAGCTGTTGCCCTAACGGCAGCGGGCTTCAATAACTGTTTTAATGTTGTAGAGGGTTTTGAAGGTCCACCTGATGAAAATGGGCATCGTGGGAAAATCGCAGGCTGGAAAGCAACAGGGATTCCCTGGAAACAAAGTTAATTTAACTGCCTTCTTGAATGAAATCCGAGTTTGGCAAATATGAGTAAATGGAAAAGAGAGATGACGAACAGCAATTCAAACGCTTCAGCACAAAAGCTTCGCCCCCAGACACAATTGGTGCGTGGCGGGCTCATGCGAAGCCAGTTTGATGAGACAAGCGAAGCGCTGTTCTTAAATTCTGGTTATGTCTATAGCTCTGCAGAAGAAGCCGAGCAGGCCTTTAATGGTGAGCGCGAACGGTATGTCTATTCCCGTTATGCGAACCCTACACTTTCCATGTTTGAAGAACGTATGCGCTTGCTTGAAGGCGCCGAGGTTTGTCGTGGAACAGCAAGTGGCATGGCGGCGGTAAATGCCGCGCTTTTATCTCAGGTAAAAGCAGGTGACCGAGTTGTCGGAGCCAAGGCTCTTTTTGGTTCTTGCCTCTATATTCTTAACGAACTTCTGCCGCGTTATGGCGTAGAAACTGAAGTTGTTGATGGCACAGACCTCAAAGCTTGGGAAGCTGCTCTTGCAAAAGGCGCTAAAGCTGTTCTTGTTGAAACCCCGTCTAATCCGGCCTTGGATATCATTGATCTCAAAGCGGTTTGTGATATGGCTCATGCTGCTGGCGCATTGGTCATTGTAGATAACGTCTTTGCGACCCCAATGTTGCAAAAACCTATGGAATACGGTGCTGATATTGTTGTTTATTCTACAACTAAGCATATCGATGGCCAGGGACGCTGCATGGGTGGTGCGATCCTTTGCTCTCAAGAATTCGATGCGGATTACCTGAAGGATTTTTATCGCCATACTGGTCCATCGATGAGCCCGTTCAATGCCTGGACAATGCTCAAGGGTTTGGAGACGTTAAGTTTGCGGGTAGACCGGATGAGCGACAATGCTTTGGCATTGGCAACTCATCTCGAGACCTTGCCCAGTTTGAAAAAGGTTATCTACCCTGGCTTGAAATCACATCCACAGCATGATCTCGCTATGGCGCAGATGTCCGGAAAAGGTAGCACCTTGATTGGGTTGGAGCTCGAAGGTGGCAAGGAAGCCGCATTTAGTGTGCTTAATCGACTGCGTGTTGCGGATATCTCAAACAACCTAGGTGATGCAAAAACACTGATCACTCATCCTTCTTCGACCACGCATCAACGCTTGAGCGAAGAAGAAAGATTAGCAGTTGGCATAACTCAGAGCTTCTTAAGAATCTCTGTTGGTCTCGAAGACGCCGAAGATCTCAAAGAAGATCTCGAACAGGCCATTCGCGGATAGGTTTCCGGGAGTGAACAAACATAATGAGCCGTCTCTTGGAATTCCGAGGGACGGCTTTTTTTGTTTACCCTGAACTTTATCCGGGACGTTTGATATGGGTTTTTAAAAGGGTAGAGGTGGTTACTCCGCTCACTTCTGGATAGGCAGACAACGTTTCTCTAATCTCGTTTGCGCGCTCCAAGTTATCCGTTGATACCTCAACCATCATATCAATGGCACCGCCGAGCGAATGGCAGGCGGTAATTTCGGGGATATCTTTCAGTCTTGGGGCGATAAGCTCACAAGAAGGCTGGTGCGTCTTGATCATGAGGTAAAGCCGGAGAGCTTTTCCTATTTGGGGAGGCTTTAAGGTGTAGCCCGTAATCTCACCATCCCTTTCTAAGCGCTTGAGACGTTCCATGAGAGCGGTGCGAGAGAGATTGATACCTGCAGCAAGCTCCTTAATTGATGCCCGGGCATTCTCTCGCAACAACATGAGAAGTTTTTGATCTTTATTGTCCAATTGGCGCGCCTTATTTTTCTGTTGTTCTACAAGTCAAAATAACAGTCTCTACACTACATCATGTCTATATCTTTGAACTCAACAAGTTTCTAACCTTAGTGTTATTGGATTTAATTACATTGAGATGAGATGTGCGATGAAATTTGTTGAGCCAAATAATTATACTGGTACTAAAGCCTGGGATGCCTTGGATATCGCTGAAATCGAAGGGGCAACAGTGCGGCTTCATTGGACTGATCAGCCTTATAAGTGGCACCAAAACGATGGTGATGAAGTCTTTGTTGTGCTCGATGGGAAAGTGAAGATGTTCTACAAAAACGAGGGGATTGAACACCATCAAGTTATGGAGCCGGGAGATATTTTTCACGCTGGAAATGGCGACGAACATGTTGCGCATCCAATAGGCGTAGTCAGAGTCCTCGTGATTGAGAAAAAAGGATCCATCTAAGCAAATCTGGGAGGCTATTTTATGCTCGTAGGATCTCAGAGGCTAAGCTTCATACCTTCGTGACTGGCTTTAAAATCGAGTTTTTCATAAAATTTCAAAGCTTCAGGTCGAGATTTATCGGTGGCAAGTTGGACCAACTCACAGCCGCGTGCCCGGCATTGTTCAATGGCCCATTCGAACATCTGACTGCCAAGCCCTGATCCTCGGTGAGAGGATGCGATACGCACACTCTCGATTTGCCCACGCCACATACCTAGCCGGGAAAGCCCGGGGATAAAAGTAACCTGGAGGCAACCGATGATCTCCTCAGCTTGCTCGACTACCGCTAGATATTGATTGGGATCGCGGTCGATAGCTTCAAAAGCAGCAAGGTACTTCGCATTCACAGGTAAGGAATTATCCTCGCGTTTCGCTCCAAGGGCATCATCGGCCAGCATGGCAATAATGGTGGGGAGGTCTTCTTCTTTAGCGTGGCGATAGAGGATATCAGTCATGGCTGAAGATTAGATATTCATCCCCGATCTCACAATGCTTAAATCATTATGTGAGATCGAGAATAATGACATTACTTATATCCCAACTCATTCTCCACCTCGCTCAGACAGATATCAATGATATTCATCGCGTACTCCATATCTTTTTGAGAGGTAACCAGTGCTGGTGTGAAGGTCAGGACGTTACCCATAGTGGTTTTAAAACTTAGACCTTTGTCCAGAGCACGATAGAGCACCATGTCTGCTGCGTCGTTAGCAGGTGCGCGGCTGTCCCGATCCGTAACGAGTTCTGCACCGAACAGGCATCCTCGACCGCGCACGTCCCCAATGAGCGGATGCCTGATCATCATCTCTTGTAGTCTCTCCAGAGCATAAGCACCAACTTTGGCAGCGTTATCGACGAGGCCTTCGTCTTCGATAATCTGCAGCGTGGTGAGGGCTGCCCGAGTTGTGACCGGGTTCTTTTCATGGGTGTAGTGGCCATAGGCATAACGATCAGCGATATCGAGATCAGGACGGCAGATGGTGGCCGCTATTGGCAGAATACCTCCCCCAAGGCTTTTACCGACAACGAGGATATCAGGAACGACCTCATCGTACTCGCAAGAGAACATCTTGCCGGTTTTGCCAAGACCCGTTGGGATTTCATCAAAAATCAGCAATGCGCCAAACTCGTTACAGGCTTCACGCACCTTTTTCCAAAACCCAGGTGGTGCGATATAGGGGACCGCTCGGGTGGGTTCAGCAATGACGGCCCCGACGTCGCCTTCTTTTTCCAGAACATAACGAATGGTATTCGCACAGAGTTCCGCGGAGCCTTCCTTCACCCCCCAGGCATTACGGTAATCACCAAAGGGGGGCACATGCTCTGTCCCCGGTAACAGTGGGCCAATCGGCCCTGAGCGGAACATTTCTTCGCCACCGATTGAGCGTGCACCGAACCCTGCCCCGTGGAAAGAGTCCCAAAAAGAAATCGTTTTGAAACGGCCAGTTTTTGCCCGGGCGTAGGCGAGAGCGATTTCAATCGCATCAGATCCCCCGGTGGCAAAAAGAACTTTACTGAGATCTCCTGGGGCCAGCTCAGTTAACTTTTCCGCGAGTTCCACTGCTGGGTCACAAGTAAAACGCCGGGGGGCAAAAGGTAGGTCATCAAGTTGTTTTTTGATGGCGTCTTTCAGGCGGGGATGGCCGTAACCTATGTGATGCACATTATTACCGTGGAAATCCATGAAACGGTGACCACGGTTGTCTTCGATCCAGATTCCCTCGGCTTTTTTGATCACCGAAAGGCAGGGCGTCGAAACGGATTGATGGAGAAATACTTTTTCATCACGGTCCAGAAGATCTTTAGCGCCATCATCAATATTGCGATCATGCCAATCTTTGCGCCGTGGAGAGTGATTAACATCCCCTTCCGCACCTTGGGGGGTGACTTGTTTGATCTTGTCGTTGGTGATGCTCATAACCGGGTCCCTAATGAATGTACTGATAAACTCAGGAAAGATGATTTCTGGATTATGAACATTTAAATGATATAACTCTAATTGTTAGTTTTAATCCCTCTTATAATTAAAAATTATGAGTATTTAGATGAACCTTACCCAACTACGCGCCTTTGATGCTGTGGCTCGTGAAGGTAGCTTTACCCGAGCCGCTGAACGTCTCTCCATAAGTCAGCCGGCAGTGACCACCCATATCAGGACGATGGAGGAGCGGTATGAAGTCAGTCTTTTTCGGCGCGGAAGTCGCGGAGTTGAGTTAACCGATGTCGGGGTTGATCTTGCTGAGATAAGTACCCGAATTTTTGCGTTGGAGACTGAAGCATCTGAACTTCTCAGTGCCACAAAGAATCTAACGCGAGGTACTCTTCGGATTGCCGCTGGAAGTCCTTACTTTATAGTCCCTGTTCTTGCCGCCTTTCAGGGGAAATTTCCAGAGGTACATGTGGGCCTCAATATTGGAAATTCACAAAAGGTTACGGCTGATCTGTTAACGGAAAAAGTTGATCTCGCATTGCAAACTGGCTGGGAAGAAAACTCATTGGTCGAAGCCATTCCTTTCCACACCCACCGCGTGGTCGTTTTCTGCCAACGGGAACATCCTTGGGCTATAAAGAACAAGCAGTGTCTCAGACTTGAAGAATTGATTTCAGAAAAGATGATTTGGCGAGAGCCACAATCTATTACCCGCCAGGTTTTTGAGAATGCCTGCAAAGAAGCAGATGTTCAGATCACGCCGGTAATGGAAGTAACCAGCCGTGAAACTCTGCTGGAAGTCGTTGCTGCAGGTCTTGGCCTGGGGATCGTATCTTCCCATGAGTTACCAAGTGATCAGCGAATACATGTGATGGAAGTAGAGGATGCCGAACTTGAAACCACTGAATATCTTCTAACCCTCAAACGTCGACGGGACCTGAGAGTTGTGAAAGAGTTTCATAAAGTCGCTGAAGTTTTTCATGACTAGGTCAAGGGCCGTCTTCGATCAAGAACTACTGTTTTATTCCCTCCCCATGTCACAAGTGCCGTGGCTCAATCGTCTTACTTTATGACGATGATGTCACAAATTGTAATCATGGAGATTGATAATGGCCGTAACTAGCTCAGTTCGTTATGAACAGGAAATCGGAGATATTCTCGAACAGCTCGGTGGAGTTCATAAGACAATTGTAAAACATGGGCTTGATCCCAAGATCATTCATCTTGTGGAAATGCGAGCCTCTCAAATAAATCAATGCGGGTTTTGCATTAAGATGCATAGTGCTGAAGCTCGCGATGCTGGGGAAAGTAATGAACGGCTTGATCGTTTGATTGTTTGGCGTCATGTCCGAGACTTTAACGATAGAGAAAAAGCTGCTCTGTCCTGGACAGAAGCATTGACCCATCTCGACCCTAAAGCGGAATACGCACCTTTACGAGCTGAGCTGAAAAGGCATTATTCTGACAATGAAATATCTGTTTTGACAACAGTGGTTTGTATGATCAATCTTTGGAATAGATTCCAAATTTCGAAACATTAATTTGATGGATGCAAAAGATACATTAGATTTTGAGCAAACCAGTCCGGCACTCGTCGGGTTGGCTTACAGGATTTTGGGCTCATTTTCCGAAGCTGAAGATGCTGTACAGGATACATTTTTAAAATGGTCATCTGCTGATAAAGATAAAATCCTCAACCCTAAATCTTGGCTTATGACCGCATGTACGCGACGATCTCTAGATCTCTTAAAGGTAAGTCACAGATCTAGAGTTAGCTATGTCGGGACGTGGCTCCCTGAACCTTTGGTGGATGATCTTAATGAAACGCCAGAGGACAAGGTTGGGCTTGCATCATCGGTTACGACGGCTTTCTTACTCTTATTGGAGCGGCTGACACCTAAAGAAAGAGCTGCCTATCTTTTACGAGAGATTTTCGATTATTCTTATGCTGATTTAGCTGGTGTATTAGAGGTCTCCGAAGCAGCTTGTCGAAAACTGGTATCTCGGGCAAAGAAAAACATTGATGTTTCTGACGTTCGACAAAATACACCGGAGGATAGACAAGTAGAGTTATTGGGGGCTTTTCAAGAAGCGCTTGTGAGCGGTTCGCCCAAGAAGCTTGGCAACCTCCTCTCAGCGGACATTCAACTTTCCGCGGACAGTGGGGGCAAGGTGATTGCAATAAGGGAAATTCTTTTTGGGAAAGAAGGCGTGTTGGACTTTATTTTGCAAACTCTAGGCCCGGCTTGGATTGACTGTGAGCAAATCGTAACTCAGTTAAATGGCCAATTAGGTATTGTCCTTCGAGAGCGAGGCATTGTGACTGGTGCGATTACCTTCGCGTATGATGAGGAGCATCTCAGTAATATCTATATCATGCGTAACCCAGATAAACTTCAACGAGTAAGCCAGTCCTTGCGGGAAGTTAACTAATAATCAGGAGAGTTCGTTGAAGCGTTTTAGAAAATCTTCGCGGGCTTTTTGTGGAGAGACACCTGAAATTCGGATGTTTGGCATCGCGCGTGGTTTGCCGAATATTTTACTGGCTTCTTTATCGTTGAAACCTGCCAGTTGAGTGGCTTCTAAGTAGGCGGCCATTCGGTCGGCGCGTTTTATCAGTTTGTTGATGGTATCAGAGAGATTGGCAGGTAATCCAAAACGAACATGAATTGCTTCCATAAGGCGGTTTTCAATGCCTTTATAGCCTGTGCCTATGGCATATTTGAAAGGCGTGATGAGATCGCCGATCACATATTCAGGCGCATCGTGTAAAAGTGCTGCTAATCGGATCTCTGTTTTAACGCTGGGTTTGAGTAAGCCAACAATTTCTTCGACCAGCAAAGAGTGTTCGGCAATTGTATAGCCCCACTCGCCAACAGTTTGCCCATTCCAGCGGACTTCGCGAGAAAGCCCTAAAGCAATATCATCTATTTCAATGTCGAGAGGGGAGGGATCGAGGAGATCCAGTCTACGGCCGCTTAACATACGCTGCCATGCACGCGGAGCCGGGGAGTTCTTTGTTTTGGAAGTCTTACTCATTTTTAATCAGGTCTGTTTCTCGTTTTGAGCTACAGACCTGATTGTAACAGAAGTCTATAGCGATTAGCGTCTGCGTGCCATTGTTGGGATAACAAGGCGTTCGATCCAATTTTTCACTTCCGCCTGACGAATGTCGGCGTTCATGATGTCGTGGTCGATACCAAGCAACCACCAGAGATCTTTTCGGCTTGGATCTTGGTGGAGAGCTTCGAGCATGTCCACAAATTTTTGTGCGTCATCAACGTTGAGGAAAAAACCTTTGTCGACCAGTTTCTGTTTACGGCAATAACAAAGGCGTGCCATCTCATGCAGGTCGTATTCCGGGTGATATTGAATGGACCAGAACACGCCGCCCTTATGTGTAACAGAAACGGCCTGTACAGAAGTCCAGTCGTTTGATGCCAATACTTGTCCATTTGGCGGCATATGAGTGATTTCATCGTCGTGACTGATAAAGGCATCAAAAACGGATTTTTTGCCTTCATACATCGGGTGTGCACGACCCTCTGGTGTCAGTGAAATCTTACGCGCAAAACCCATTTCACGATCTTTGGGGTTTACGGCGCAGGCGCCACCTGCGGCTACAACGGAAATTTGTGCAGCCCAGCAACTACCAAAGCTTGGTACCTGAGCATTGTATGCTGCTTTGGCAAATTCGATTTGTGGAATTACTTTTGGATCATCGGAATGAACTGTGAGGCTGGAACCCGTCCAGGCAATACCATCGTATTGGTCTAGGCCAGTGCCTGATGGCAAAGTAGCGCCCGGATCAGCCGGATATACGATGTCACACTTTGCCCCGGGACTTTGAGCTTCGAGCATTTTGACGTAGAGATCACCAGCAGTAGAGGCTCCGCCTTCTTTCAGGCCATCACGACCTTCTTTGGCATAGCCATCGACAATTAGGAAACGCGGGTTTTGAGACATCTCGTCTTCTCCGAGTGGGTGTTTGTATTTGTTATTTACTTAGTTCTGCCAGGCGGTCAATCGTGTCTGGCAAGTCTGCGTAACTATTAACGATAGCGTCCGCGGTAGTGTGACCTTTGTCGGCATCCCGCGTCGCAGTGAACAAAATAGCTTTCATTCCCAGAGCGTGTGGCCCTTTGATATCGTTGTGATCGCGATCACCGATGTGAAGCATTTCTTCGACTTTGACCCCAACCTGATTAGCGGCAGTATCAAACATACTACGGTGTGGTTTCGAATGGCCGACCTCGTCTGAAAAAGCAAAACCACTGAAATATTGTTTTAGGTCGTAATCTTCCAGGATTTGGCGGAGGCCCGTTCCTGGTGTGACGATGGCGTCTGAAACAATGCAAAGTTTGTATCGATTGGCCAAATCAGCAAGTGCCTCTTTCACACCTTCGATCGCGTTTGGAGCGATAGTGACTTCCATGTCGCCAGTTTCTTTGACAACACGATTGAAAAGTTCTTCTGGAAGGCGGCGACCCAAACCGTTGAGAATAGCATTTATGCGCTGTTCCACGGTCCAGTTGATGAAGAGTTCTTTCCAAACAATATTGAAAGAGGCATCGGCAACGTCATAAGCGAGGTTGACGGTTTCCAAGTCAATCGCTTCAACTTCGTTTAGGGCGGACCATACAATATGACGACGTTCTTCTTTTTTGGTTCTCAAACCTTTAGCTGCGCGCTTGGGTTCATCAGAATCGTCATCGACGATGGTATCCCACAAGTCAAAGGTGATGGCTTTGATCATACCGGGCTTCCTCTTTCGTATCAGGCGTATTTATTTGTACGCAAATTTAGTCGGTGTTTGTGTCAATTTTTGACTTATATGGGAATAATACGAAGGAAATTGATTCGGAGCAAGCTGAAAAGTGGGAAATAAGTGGTTATTAAGTAAATAATGTGGGTAATATTGTTTAAAAAGCGCAAATTGGATGAATTGGACTGATCGTATTTTGGATAATGTGGGGCTTAGTGGTCTTGTTTTCTGCTATTTATAAAAAAAGGCGACCTCTAACTGGTCGCCTTTCTAAATTTTCTTTACGATATAAAAGGTACACTTAGGCAGCGATTGCCTGTTTGAGAATTTCTTGAGCTTCATTTAAGCCTTCGTCATTCTTGGCAGAATTTGCAGCAGAAATGAATTCTACATCATGAATACCTAAGAAGCCGAGTACGGTGCGTAGATAAGGATCTACAAAGTTCATACCGCTCGCGGGACTGCCTTCTCTATAGTCGCCACCAGTTGCGGCAAGTACATAGGCTTTTTTATCACTTAAAAGGCCTATGGGGCCTTCTTCTGTATAAGTGAAAGTTTTTCCGGCACGGGCAACAAGATCTATATATGACTTCAAAGTCGAAGGTATTGAAAAGTTGTGCATAGGTGCGCCTATTATGATGGTATCGGCTTTTACGAGTTCATCTACCAAGGTGTTTGAGAGGGCAACGCGCTCTTTTTGATCATCGCTAAGCTGATCTTCGGGAGTGAAAAATGCGCCGATTGTTGCTTCATCTAAATGACCGAGGGCAGTTTTGCTCAAGTCACGTTCAATGATGCTAACTTCAGAGTTCTTAAGTTGCCACTCTTTTGAAAAAGTATCTGTTAAAGCGCGAGATTTAGAGCCTTGGCTGAGAGGGCTCGAGTTGATAACCAGTAAGTTCTTGCTCATAGGATTCTCCTTGTATTTCTGTTACAACAAGAATTAATGTTCATTTTAGTAAATAAAATTGTTATAAATTGACAATCTTTGTCGATTAAATAGAAAGAATGACTGTGAGTGGATCTGTAACTCTAGAGCAGTGGCGTATTTTTCATGCTGTTATTAAGTTTGGCGGGTATGCCCATGCTGCAAGAGAGCTCCATAAAAGTCACTCTTCCTTACATCACGCACTTTCAAAAATGCAGGACCTCTTAGGAGTTTCTCTTATAAGGACAGAAGGAAAGTCGCTTATCCTGACTTCCGAGGGGGAAGTGCTGTTAAGGCGCTCTTCGCGCCTGTTGGAAAACTCTGAAGAATTACAAATGACAGCTAAAACCTTATCTCAGGGGTGGGAAACTGAATTGTCCATTGCTGTAGAATCAATTTTTCCCACAAGTTGCCTGTTCAATACTTTGAAAGCTTTTTATCCTCAAAGTCGAGGTTGCCGGTTGCGCATTAGAGATACCGTGATCGGGGCGACGACTTCGGCGATAGCTACAAAAGAAGTTGATTTGGCAATTGCCAGCTTTCTTCCAAAAGGACATTCCGGGACATCTCTCATAGAAGTTGAGATGCTAACTGTTGTTCACAACAGTCATCCTTTGGCGCAGCGAAAAGGGCTCATACCTGAAAGAGACCTGGCCGGGCACTTACAAATCGTAATTTCTGAAAAAATGGCTAAAGACACTATAGATAAAGGGTGGCTCAAGGCAGAGCAGCGTTGGACAGTTGATAGTCTAAGTGCTGCGCTTTCTTGTTTGCATCAGGGAATGGGTTTTTGTTTACTACCTCGGCATGAGGTTGAAGACGATCTTGCATCTGGCAAACTTGTTTGTTTACAGGTCGAGAATATTCTCTCCCGAAAAATATGGCTATCACTTGTTGTTCCAAAACCTGAATCTCTGGGACCAGCGGGTAGGCTACTTCGGGATTTGTTTTTAGAAGGAACCAATGGTTCTTGTTTGAAAGAAGAAACCTAAATTAAGGAGATTGCTGGTAAATGTTGTGACAGGCTATTATACGAGGCCAATAGTTTAGATTTGTCCGTATAAACAACTGCCATTTCAAAGTTGAGAGTGGGACAGGGTTTCGTAGAGGTGAGTTCGTGGAACAAAAGGTTTTGAACCGTAAGGTATGTGTGGCGCCAATGTTGGATTGGACTGATTCTAGGTTCTAGCCCTTTATATGTATCGATTCGGTAAAACGGTGTTTCCCATATGATTCCACGATATTTTCAAAACATCATCAATTGGACCGACACGCACTGATGTGTTCGGGGTTTAATCAAACTGCACCGACCTACCTTCTCTGCGCTCAGTCGGCTCAAAATCACTTGGGTTTTGAGAAATAACGATCCTGCCACATGGCCCCGATATTTCTACCATTCCAGCAATATGATCTTTCATATGTTCAGCTAGCATCGAATAGGCTTTTCTCCGAAGCCTATCCTCAGAGTGAGAATGATTGAAAGGCACGGACTTCACCTTTTTGTGGTTTTCGTTGTGCAGGGTGATTAAGTGGGGGTATGATTTCATAGTAAGAACGTATAGGGAACAAGTTAAAGGTTGGTCAAGAGGGCATTATTTGAGGCTTAAAACTATGTTAGGTAGAAAGAGGAGAATTTTAATTACCGAGAAACTCGAGAGACAAAATTGGATTTAAATTTATTTACAAAAACAGTAGACGTGATCTTAGCCGCATTAAGCACTTATGAGGTTATTAAAGATTTAGCATTCCTTATTATTGCTTGTTCTGGTCTCTATGTCGCCTGGGCAGGATTGAGCGCATGGAAGACTAAATTAAGTGGTGAATCAGGGCATGTTCTTTCTATGAAACTGTTAGTGCATTTAACTAAGTACAATAATGCAATCAGATATATGCGCCACCCCCCTCTTTTTATTGTTGATGCTCCTTTGCCATCTGAAGTTAGGGTAAACGTCACAAATATTCTTAAAGATGATTACAATTCATGGGCAAAATTCTACAATTCCCAACGGATAGTAATTCAAGACCATAAGCAGAATTTATATAATTTATTAATCGAAGCTAGTATTCTATGGGAAGATGATTTACTCCCCCCCTTCTACGATATAATAAAACTTAATGACGAGCTCAACCAAAGTATTGAACGCAACTTAAGGGTTGCAAGCCCCGATACTCAACCTGAACAGGAGGTTGTAGATATTTTAAATATTCGAAAATCGCGTGAAATTATTTTTGGTAGAGCGGATGATTGCGAAGATGTGTTTAGAGACGAAATCCAAGAATGTGTAGACAAAATATCCAAGAAACTTAACAAAAAACTTATAAAATACAAAGCCCCTCAGACATAAGTAAATACAATTAAAACTTGCAAATTAAAGCCGCACGCCTCCAAATAAGACAACCACATACGGAGGCACCAATGCGCGCTATTCTCGCACTCACATTATTACTATCAGCAACAAGCGCCCAAGCGCTAGAGATCCACTCGGACCATTATTTGTATGGATTGCCGGAAGGGTTAAGCGAGAGTAACGACCTGATATTCAGACGGGCGTATGTTCTCTCTAACAACGACAATACAAAGTTCGCTGATTGGGTGGCTTACAATCTGACGCCTAGAGAAGTTTGGTCCGGTCCTGATCTTGAGAGAAATTGGCGAACTGATCCGCATCTAGCCGACAATGAAACTTTAGAGCCCTCGCCTCAAGACGATTACGCCGGAGCTTATTCTCAGTTCGATTATGACCGCGGACACCTTGCGCCCTTAGCCTCTTTCAAGGGCGTGTATTACGCCGCCGAGGTAAATTACTATTCAAACATCGTGCCTCAGACAAAAGCCCTTAATCGTGGACCTTGGAAGAAACTCGAAGATAAGGTTCGGGAATATGTCAAAGAGGGGAATGAAGTTTGGGTTCAGACAGGGCCGTTATATGAGAGCGCCGTTGATCAGTTGCCTGGGACAACAGAAACCCACGTTGTGCCGTCTGGTTTTTGGAAGATCGTTACGAATGAAGAGGGCATTAGTGCTGCTTTCATTATGCTTCAGATAGTTGATTCTCGTGCGCCTTTGAGTGACTTTGCAGTGTCGATCGATGAGATAGAAGTTAGAACGGGCATGTCTATTAATCCCGAAGATATAGGCGGGGAAGCTGGTGAAGCGGTTATTAGTAATGAGTGGTTTTTGGAGTAGCTTACGCAATTCTTTGATTAAGATTTTATACCATAAAAGAGAATGCTGACAAGATGAACGATACAATTACTGACGTTAAAGAAGTTGTAAAAGAACGCCTTCACAACCCAATATTTGCAACATTCATAATTTCGTGGTTGGCATTTAATTGGGATGTTATTTTATACGCGTTTCTATCAAAACAGGACATCGCGGGCAGAATATCCACGCTAAGGACTGACTACATCTCCTTTAGTGAATCGTTTATATACCCTTTTGGGGTAGCTATTGTCGTGGTGATATTGATACCCATAATAAATTTTGGAATAAAAAAAGCAGTTAAATACTTCACTTTGAAGAACACATTACATGACTCAGAAGTCCGTACTGAAATCCTTAGGGGGCGTAGTGAGGAAGCTCGTGCGGAAAGGGATTACATTATGAAACGAGAGGGTGTTGATACTATTAACGACATCACCTTGAGAGCACAGAACGCAGAACGCCACTACGGTGAAATAGTCGACTCACTTGCGGAAGTAATAAACGCCAAATATATAAAACTCTGGGAAATTCCAAAGAGTCAATTGGATGATGGAGCCATAAAATCTAAGAAAATAATCCGAGAATCCTTAAGTAAAGAGGATTATAAAACGGTATCAAATTTAATAGACCTTGCAATACATTCATTACAAGAAGTCGACAGTGAGCGTCATAAGTTATTGGGTGACATTGGCAACATAGGTCTTAACATAGGCCTTAACATAGGCCCTTCTGATATTACTGTTGATAACTCCAGCCCTGAAAATATTAAGCTGGGTGACGTGGCATAAACGATAAATCAATCGAACACTCTCCAAAACCAATAGATATCATCCAACGTGCTTGTCCATGAAATGTCATATCTGGATCGCCAACAGTCTTGATAGAGGATTCTTTAGTGATTTGAGCTACTACTTCTTTTGGTTCGCTTGGTGCCTCGATCCAAGGAATACAAATCAAGTCCATATCTCGACCTAAAGACCCATGAACGGCTAGAGCGTAACCGTGCATTCTCGTCATTTCAGTAAGTAGGGGGTACAGGGCACAATACATAGGGGCAAAATTTGGATCTTTCATGTATCAAACTTCACTATATCTGGAGATAAGCACCACCGACCGACAAGGGGCAGAGTTTCTGCAAAATCTTTAGGGGTAAGCTCATTGGCTGGCCTGCCGTCATCGATCATTAAACCCCAGTCACGAAAAGCCATAGCTGCAATCTCTGAACAGAAAACGGTGCTGTCATCAGCTTTATTTACGTGCCAGGGCAGGTGGTCTAATGCAGCACTGGCAAGTTCCCAGTTCGATGCCTCATACGGGCGGCCATGGTACTTGTCGATGAATGCAGTCACCCTGGCCATATCAACGGTGGGGTTGTCTCTGATATACATTTTCCTAACAAATACATCGCCATCGTAACCAGACACACGGGATTCCATTTCTGAGATTTGAACCCCAGATATAAATTCACCTGTTCTGATATCTTTAGACTTACTTACAGAAGTGCTTTCAAACACCAGGTCAGGCTTGCCACCAGCTGCAGGGATAATTAACCCTACGTGGGAAAATTTACTAAGTGTGCCGGCTTGGATTATTGTTGAAAGCAGACCCTTGCCCGAAAATAATAGAACATCACCGATTTGGTAAGTCATGGCCGAACCTCATTATATAATTCCTGTGTGGCCAGTGCTGGCATGTGCTTCTCGATGAATTGAAGGCATTCATCAGCTTTGGTTAAATCACCAGTGTCCCGGGCTTCATTCACAGCATTGTTTTTGCAATCCCGTGCAACCTGTTCTTTCAACTCGTTACCTATGCCGCGCAACACATAACGATTTTGCTGGGTTTGTTTCACTCGTGACACGTATGCATCAACAGTGATGGGTTTAACTTCGTCACGAACTTCAGCAACCGTGCAGCCACTTAATGCCACCAGGCATAGAAGCAGATTAAGTTTCATTTGCTTTGCTTTCTTCTTTGGGGATTTGTCGCCACCCTTCACCAGCTGCAACAAGGCAGCTAATCCCGTGTGGTGTTGTTACTATGATGGTCCAGGTGCCACCGTCTTTGTTGGTAAGAACTTCAATCAGCCCGCCTTTATTGGTGACGCCAATGGCCTGGGTGTTCTCGCTGTAACGGCTAGAAAGCATTTCAATAATGCTGGCCCGCTTATCACACTGGTTTTGGGAATAGGCAGCTGTTGTCAGGAAGGTTACCCAGACAAACAAAATTGAAATCAGAGTAAGTTTTACTAACCGCATAACTGGACTCCTGTTAGTTACATCTGTTGAGAAGCCAGCCGTAGACATACTTTTCATCTTTTTCACGGGCTTGGCTGAGAGATATGTATTTTGCGCCCTGAAGTGAATTACATGCCCGTGTAATGACAGTGCCGCCTTCTTTGCCGCGGTGGGTCATGAATGCCTTCAAAGCATTAATGGTCTGGTTACCAATGCCACCATCAACTTTGATGTCTGGGTATAGTTTCTGGCAGTTGTTTAGGGCGTTCAGACTGGCTTGCAGGAACTTGGCAGCTGCACCACCGCCCATGTTGGTGGCTGTGTCTGCAATTTCTTCTGCTAGGGGCAAGTGAAGTTTTACAAGTTCATTAAGCTTCAGGTGCTTCCAGACCAGAGTTTCATATATTCTGAAAGCGGTGATACGTGGCATTAGCCGCATAGAACCTGTGTAACCAAAGTGGCGGGCCACGGCTTTAGTGATGCCGTACATGGTTTCCCCACCTGAATCACTAGCGTCGTTTGAATAGCCGCCTTCGCGATCGATGATTCCGTTTATAGTTTTTGTCTTCAGATCGGGCATGACGAGTTCAACTTATTAATAATAGTTAATACCGATATACCATATAACGGTAAATTTACCGATTCATAATTACAGAAAACCACTTGTTGCCCTTGTTCATAAAACCCCATTCATAACCTTCGAATTGAGGGTCAGAAGCAGTGGCCACTTTGTTCTTTGTATTATCGAATATCAGAGTTTCATTTTCTCGAACCAGGGCGGCTACCATATGGCTTTGGCCTTTGGCATTTTTACATATTACAAGGGCTAGTTCTGAAGACTTCGCACCATGTAATTTTAGGTGTTTTAGAATCTCAACGGCAAAATCATCACAGTCACCTATAAGTTTGTGACCTTTGCTGAGGGACTTTTTCTTTATGGTTCCAGAGCCCCAAGAGTCTTGGCCAGGTGGGTCTTGCTGATATTGAAAACTAGATTTAACAGTTTTAAATATTTCATTGATATGTGGGGCAGGGTCGTCATGTAAAAGCCATGGTTTTCTATCAACTAAGTCATGCCATTGGGGAGGTGTTGTTCTGGGGAAAATAGTTTTAAGCATTTTAATTATCCATCAAAAATAATATTTGAACCGAGGTAAGCTTTAGTTATAGGCACTGCACCTAATTTTATTGCGCTTACCTCACTACTTCCCATTTTTATACTCCGAGTAGGTGTAGGCCCCTCAGATAACGTAAAATCAATGTCTAAGGAGGGTTCTGGAGATGTAGCATGTTCGGAAGTCGCTACACGTAATCGGCTTTGTAAACGGGCACGTAATACAAAACCTATATCATTGCCAGTAGACCAACCGGGTCTAGTCGTTATCTCAGAAATTATACCTTGAACATCAACATTGTGTACGGTGGATATAGCAGGGTCTGTTAATGTCGTATAGGCTGTAGTTACTGTCGCTCCCCGTATACCACCAACTGACCACGCCGCTTGACTGTCTACATCATTCCCGAATACGTCCACTGTCTTTCCTCCACTGGTGCTCCAGACGTATAGATTAAGAGTTGCACTATTAATAGTTGCGGTATTTGGGATATCAACAGATTGGAATCGAATACCTCCCTCGCTTGCGGAAGAACTAAAGTTAGTTTGCCTATAGATAGACATCCGATCCCGTGTATCGCGAAGAGAGGACTTGTTACCGGACCAACTAATATAGTCATAAGCGTCATCAGCGCCGTTTGTAATCCCTTCGTTAATAGCAACCATTATACAACCCTCACAGGGTAAACAACATCAGTAGACCAGCCTCTTTTTCGGGTCTTCTTATCCGTTTGCTCACTAACTCTCGGCGTATAAGTCGTGTAAACATTTACGCCGTCAACGATATCTACAACGTCAATTTTCCTACCGTGGGCGTCTTCACCCGTTACTTCGGTGGGTATGGGAATGCCGTTTCTTGTGAGTTTCATTCGCCATAACTTAGGCGCGGCTTCACTTTTCAGAACCTTTACTAGCTCTATGCCAGAAGGTTTAAAGTATAAGATAAGATCAAAATCTTTAGCCACGTCTTTCCATGTGACAGAATTACCCTCAAGAGTAGCGGGCGGGTTATTAGGCTTAATCCCGCCAATTCCTTTAAGGGCGACTTTCACAGAAGTTCCGTCAGAGCGGACATACTTTATAGAAGGTTTATCCTTATAAACTCTCATATGGTATGAGTTGCCATAGACAGCCCAGAATTTACCCTTATCAACAGGGGTATAATCGATTTCCTTTAAACCAGTATCAGTCAGATAATGAACCTGCGCTTGATGCTTCCGAACTTTAAACCTCCCCTTACCTAGATCATAGGTTTTGGAGGTAGGGGTTCGCTTCTCGATTAATTCCGGTGCTTCATATCGTAGCGTATCAGCAGGTTTAAGCCCCTTCATCAAGATATTCCTTTTTATATCGGCATTGGGTTTTATCTACGACATTAGCTGCAGATTCGATATCAATAGGCCAGTTTAATCGAGTAAAAGCGTCAATGGGATTTCCTACAACGTCCCGATAATTTAAAGAGAAAAGTATGATGTTTGAGCGGGTTTTTAATTTGCTTTCAACCTCATCCATCGTCTTGTTAGCTTGCACCCCGTACCCTCTCGGAAGGTCTTTATTAAAAATAGCTTGGGCGCTTTGTCGAATCTCTTCTGATTCTCTCCTCATAATGAGAACCGAGTACACTTTTTCATTAAGTAGTAGAGGGCTTCTCTTCAGGCGCTTAACAACTTGACCATGCCCGATCTCACCCCCAAAACCTTCGTAAAAACCCCCTACGTTAGGTTCGTAACCTCCGCCACGATAACGCATACCTTGAAGGCTTTCAGTCTCGTCAGAATACAACGCTTCCAGACCCCCAGCCTCTAGACACTTCATCATCATTGAAGTTCCGGAACGCATAAAGCCACCGACAACATATCTCATGGAATGATCAGATATAATGTTGTTGCCACGGGAGGAGAAAGCGCGTCATAGGCGGCTTGAGACAGAGATAATATTTCAGTGGCTGGTAATGCTTCAACTTCTGAGCGAACGGTATTAATTTCAGTCGATATATCAATGGCGAGATCACGAATTTTATTTTCAAGTGACATGGTTTAGGTCAACCCCCCTCTGAAATCAGCAACGAAATCACGTTCTGTGTTGCCTATTGCGGATGCTTCTTGTGCGCCAATATTAGTACGAGCATTGGCCTTTTGAGTGGTCGTTAAGCCCTGAGTATTGATATCGTGACGTACTCGATTATCAAGACTTGTAAGCAGTGCCCCAATGTCAGTGTCATTATCACCAATGGCTATAGCAAGTTCATTGAGCGTGTCCAACGCGGTTGGCGCACCGTTTGTTAATTCAGACTTTGCAGCTGCAATCTGGTCAGTTATTTTTTGTGAAGACCATGTTTCACCAGTTCCTGTAGCTGCATCATTGATTCCAGAAGATGCTCCAATAGCAGCTTGAAGTTCATTGATGGCGTTAACTATAGAAGATTTATCTGTTGTTGATAAACTTGCTTTGTCGCCCGTTTCATTTCGCACCGTATTAACTTCAGTGGCTACATCTAGAAGGGCATCTCTGATTCTATTCTCTAATGACATGGTTTAATTTCCTTGTGATATTTGGTTGCGAAAAAGAACTGAAAAATTTAATTCTTCATCGCCAATTTCCTCATCAAAACGTTCTTCAACTTTTTCACTGGAATAGACGGCATCCGAGCGGGGGGCTCCATCGTCTATAGTTGTCCCTGTGGTGTTGTAGATATTTTGAGTAAACCCGCTATCAACTTCGATGATTTGAGTTTTTTGATTCAGAACTTCAACTGTTGAATCGCCATCAATGATTTCTACAGTGATCATTACGTAGCCCCTTTAAATACGGTTAAGTCACCCGTAACAAAGTTGACGAAATATTCTGGATCGTCAGCAATATCGAGGTAAAAAAGATGACTTGTAACGGGCAACCCCAGAGTAATGACCGATGAAATTTTTACGATGATTTCACCACTGACACGGGTGATTTCCAAAGCTGGGGTTAAGTCTTTAAGTTCATTGCCATTAAAGTCAGTAATAATGCATTTGATGGTTTGCCCAGTCAGGTTTACTGGTAACCCATTCTGCTTAACTCGCAGCGTCTTAATCAGTGCTGCACCGCTTCTAACTTTCCAATCAACACGATTTGAACAAGCCATGTCTATGCATCCATCCAGTGTTCCGCAGCTTTAACATCTGTGCCCCACAACTGGTCATGGTCCATGACATCAATCTGTTCTGCTAGATCAGCAGATTTAGAAAGCATCAGCCGAATGTGTTCATTAACTGCATCATAAAGTACGTCCACTTCGACAGAGCTTGTGATGGTTACAGTCGCTCCAGCATATGTACGGAACTTGTAATTAACAGGCAGGCTGTTTGTTTCCAATTCACGCACATCGTCACGGACGCTTTTAAGGCGGGTTATTGATCCGTTATCAGCTTTGAACATTGAAGATAGTGTCGGTATGAAAACACCATCGCTGATAAGCGTTTCACAGTGGGAACTTGCAGATGATAGCAAGGCGGCACGAACATCTTCATCTGAAATATCTTCAATGATATGAACCTTGGTTACTTTTTCTGGTTCAATATTGTAAGACATTTTCAAATGATGAAGGTGTGGTTTGTATCCTACAGGAATTGATAAATCAGTATCCATGGCGCGACGGGCATAACTGTTGTCGTCGTTTTTTGGCCAAAGTGACGTATCTGGAATAAATCCAACAACCTCTTCACGAATGACAGTTTCATTTTCAACGATGACCATGATGTTTTTAGACATGTTAAATCCTTAATTAATTTCTGAACCACGAATGTCACCACGGGCTATGAATACAACTTTTGATACACCGTCTATGGCAACGCCTGCGGCACCGCCACTATTGGCATTTGATGAGCCTCCGACTAGACCCAAGCCACCTCCCGTTCCAGCATATGACCCCATACCACCACCATCGCCGCTTTCATTACGACCACCAGCCCCACCAGTTAATAGAGTTCCAATATCTCCGTTACCCGCGATTCCACCACCAGAAGAAGAAACTGAGTGGCCGCCGCCAACGCCTGGAGTTCGACCTGCGCCACCACCTCCACCGCCGCCAGGGTCGTCAAAACTCTCCCCACCACCACCGTCATCATTACGCCCCCCAGCCCCACCGCCACCACCGCCGCCAATGATTCCGTTTGTATTATCTAGCTGGATTGGACAGAGAGGATTAAAAGCAGGACCGCCAACCGCGCCTACTGTGCCGCTTGTCGGAGTGCCATAACCACCTTTCCCACCTGCACCCGCGATAGTGCCTTCATTAATAAGTGTCAGGTTGGATGTTTGTGGTAAGGAGCCTGTAGTTAGGGAGTAATTCGACGTGTTATCTGATCCAACTTCAACACCAGGCAATATGTGGAAAATGAGTCTTGGAGTAAGGCTAACCCCATCCCAACCATTTGCCTGCGCTATAATCGCCAGGTCAACATTGTCACCTGACACTGAAATTGGAATGATTGGAACTGACGTATCCCCTCCAGGCGAGTGATATAACATTACACACGCCCCTCAATGCCAATGCGAAGCCCTGCGCCTGGTGTGGTAGTTCCTACAGCTGAAACAACAAAACGAATTACGGAATCTTTGGCTAGTTTGACATCAGCAACTAAAGTACCCGCAAGGTAATTTCCTGTATCAGCCGCGAATGATGGAAGCGCACTAAAAATACTCACACCATCAGCGGTTACATCAAAAACGACACTTGAACCAGTAGGGGCCGTTTCCAGTTCTGCGATTACTGAAACGGGGGTGATTTCACGGGCCATAATCATGGTGCCGTAGTGTTTGATTATTAGATCTTCCGCGACTAAATCAGCATCAAGGCCGGCATTAAATGGGATGTCATAGGGTGACAAGCCAGATGCTGCAGCAATCTTTGCGTCAATGGCTTGATTCAGTTGTGTCAGGTCTTCGCCATCTGGCGTTAAGCCAGACTCAGTGATGACATGCACAATTTCTCTTTGAGGATGTTCAAAAGCGTCACCTGGTGGAATTGATCCTTCTTCACCAAGGGCAACGTTTTCATCAACCCATGACCGGTTAACATTCCCAGTGTCACCGTTTAGCGGTGGTACGTATTTCATGGGTTATACCCCTTCATATCCAAAAATGAGTTCTGTTTGTGCGGGCTTAATCCGTTTGAAAATACATTCCAGATCTTCAGCCCGCGTGATCTTGGCTAAGGGGTCAACTCCGCATTGAGAAGCACCGGCCCTAAAATATGTAACCCTTGGCCCCAACACTTTTACGTTCCACCGGTAACGACTGATTGCCCCACCAGTCAGGGAATCTTTTCCACACTGTGATTTTCCACAGATGAAAGGTTTCCGTTCAGTTAGCTCGATCGAGTAACCAAGTCTGGTGGCTAGGTCTTTAAAGTATTGTGGTGATTGCCCGCCCGTTTCATTCAGTTTGTTTATGACCGCGGCACGGCGTTCTTGAATGGTCGTTGCGTAGCCTGCTGAACAAGTATCAGGTAACCCGCATAATGATTCCCAGACTGGCAAAAGAACCAGTGTGGTTAGGGGGTTCATTTCTGCAATCAGATCAACTGCGCTGTTGTGAGCCCTTGATAATTCTTCAGCTAGCCCATCCAACAACAAAGTAAGGGTCGAATTTAACTCCCTGGACCAAGCCGGTCCGCGAGGTAATTTCTCTTGCAACTGTGTACGGTAATCTGTGCCAGTGGTTTTACTAAGCATGGCTACACCGTCACAAAGCTGACAGTGCCAAGGGCTGGAATTTTGCCCGTGGTCATTTGTACGGTTGCAGCTGGTAATGTTATTTCATGTTCGTCTTCACCGCTGGCTATAGATATTGATTCCCAGAATTTTGATATTGCAATTTTTCCACCGGGTTCCCCGACACGAATGATTAGGTCATTCAGTTCGGCAATGACGGCTAGGCGGGTTTCGGGTGTATCTGGGGATAGATTTTGAACCGTTACATCAACCAGTTCTTTTATTGGAGCAACAACACTTACGTCTGATGTAACTGGGCGATTAGCTTCTATGAAATTTTGGACAGTTTGAACGTCTGAAGGTTGGGGGATACCATCAATATAAGTATCATCCATCATGAAACGAACAGTGACGGTTCCAAGTCCCAATTCTTGGGCATAAACCCAAACCCGTGACACGCCAGGTATCGACAGAGCCCATGTTTTATAGTCAAAACCAGCACCGCCATGGGGCGGGGTTTGAATACGGGCTTTTAACCGACCTCTAAAATGCTCATTTGTACCTGGTTCACCATCAAGTTCAATATCAGCACCATTACCAACGCCACCCGTTGCAACTTTACCTTCTGCTTGAACACCAAGGGTGGGGGTAACGAATGAAAGAACCGTATCAAGTTGAGCATTGCCGGCTTCACCTGCTGTTTCGGCTTCAAGATCCACTGTAACTGTGATGCCTGTTGCAACGACAGAAGAAACCACCAGGTATGTTACGCCATCTAAGCGTTGAATTTTAGTATCTTTAAGGACTGTAGCGCCAATAGTGCAGTCAAAAACGGCTTGGCCTTGAGCTTTGGTTGCGCCTTTGCGAGTAACGCCCCAGACCCGGGCCCAACCTTCTAATTGTTCAGTATCAGCTGTATCTGGTAACTGAAGTGAAATGTATTCAATGAAGTTATGGAGCTCGAAACTTTCACCTGCGACGGTTTTGCCAAGCACGCCGATAACTGAACGCCGCATACGTGAATCACCATCTTTTAAATGGTAATTTATGTCACCCTGAATCCTAGCATCAATTTCATTAATCGTAGGTACAGGATAGGCGTTATTTGCCATCGTTCATGGCCTCCCAAATAAGTGAATATTGAAGGGCGGTCACTGCGCCTGATGTCTCGTGAATGATTATTTTTGTGGCAAGAGTTGATAGCCCCTGCCGTTCAGTTTCTATGTCAATTTTCACGGCTATCTGATCTTCAATCAGCCACTGCAAACATTCTTTAATGCAGTCATAAATGAAAACCCGGGTTGTTTGATTCATCTTACGACGACGGGCAAGCCATATCCTTGACCCTATCTTGTCATTCGGAACATCGGTGTAGGTATCAGCCCACCAACCTTGCCGACTTGTTTCGCCTTCAGGAAGTTCATCATCAGCGTTTGCCCTTCGCCATGTGAAGATTGACATGATGACAGCGGTTTCAATTTCACGCCCAGTTATGATATCACCCAGCTGCATTGACATGTCAGCCGTGAAACTCTCAGAATTCCAATTTAGGTAAATATCCGTCATAAATACCGTTATACGGTAAATTCACCGATTTAGCTATACATAATCAAAAAGATTGCGGGTGATTACTTGGTATATGTGGTTGGTCTAATCCATGTTCGGTAGAATCTCCCGTTGCACCAGTCGTGTAGGAATCAACGTGATAGTTTGTACCGCTTTCATGGGTTTCTCTTGAGCCTTTGCCGTGCACATCGTGCTGCAAGTATGTCTTGGCATGGATTTCAACCCCATCGCCTTCAAGCCTAAGCTTTTCATCAGCTTTGAATAGAATGTGTTTACCAAGAACTTCTATTTCACCGTTTCGCTTTAAGTGTATTCTGTGCTTGTGTGTTTCTTGGTCTTCGTCAGTATAAAGGGCAACTTCTCCGTTTTGCAGACCCTTAATTCTATAGCGCCGATCATCCACAGCTATTGCAATGCCATGGTCACGATTGCCGCCTAAGAATACAACAACAGCTTCAGCACCGGGGTGGGGAACAGATGTTATTCCATAGTTTTGGAACCGTTCAATACCGTCTTTGTTTTCATCTGACATAATTGAAAGTTGAAGACCCTGCATTTTCAAACCGTCTTGAACGAGAGTAACAACCCCACGGGCTAACATCATAGATACCCGGCTACGTAACGGGCGTAGAGTATCTGAAATGTATCGTTTGAAATCCCGGGTACTCATGGCGTTTGCCTCAGTTGTTGGGCTAAAACTCCAGCTGATTTTACTCGCTCTATGAACCCATCAGTCTGATCGTTATTTGTTATTTGTGGTTCTGGATCATAGGCAGATGGTAATGTTAATTTCAGGTCTGTAGTTTCACCTGATTCAGATATTCCGTAATTAACTTCTGTAATCAGAAAGACGCCATTAACAGGGGTACCGTCAATTCTTGCAAAGCTATCTTGTACGGGAATTAGAATGTTCATTTTCCATAAATCACCAGCATCATCGTTCCAGCCCTGAACCGTGTAATTCAGTTCAATTGATTGGCCAATTCTTACTGACCGTTCCCATTCAGCACGGGCCTTACAATAAGAAGTGTCAGCTGCTTTATCGGCTGTTATGACGAGGGGCCTATAACGTGGCACGCCTCGGTCATAAACTGTAGCAGATGGCTCTGAAGCTGATGTTCCAAAACTGGTATCAGTTCCCTTGTTTTGGCCTTTGACAGTATATTCAGAATACCTGTCACGCATTGACTCAAGGCTTCCGCCTGAAAGGACATTTGAACCTTCAGGACCATTAAACAGTTTTGATCGTGATTTCTTAGTTCCTGACCTTGAAATTATTAAACCCCCATCAGCAGAATCATAGATTAAAAATCCTTCCATTTTAGCAAGTTCGATCAGCACTTCTGATGGCGTTTCATCTTGCTGTATGTCTTCGTCAAAGGATCGTTCACTATTGGTGTTGGCGGTCACCGATAGGCCGAATGGTGAGGCCAGTGTTTTTGCAACCTGGCTTATAGTTTGGCCTTTGATAGCTGACAAATTAGTGACGCTACAATCAACTAGGTCAGCAGTTTTACTCCTACCTTTGATACTAAGATTGTGACTTTCTGAATTGTACTGTGGGGCTACATCATCGACATGACCCGTCATTACCTGATGTCCATTCACCAGCACTGATACAGATTGCCCCGTCTTGATGGGGAAAATTTCAAACTGATCTGCCCATTTTTCTGTTACGGTAAGGTCAAAATCAGAAGCGACGTAACCAATGCCACGGCTAACATTTGCGGTTTTCCAACCTTCATAATTTACGCTACCTACCTTTAGAGTTATGGTCATTTTGACAACACCTCTAGTGCTGTATTAGGTGGCATAAATGATGGGTGATTAATGTTGTTCCAGTCAGTTATTTCCTTGTGCCGAGTTGAATCCTCATAAAGTTCATATGCTGCGACTAAAGAAGATGTCACCATTGGATAACTGATTTTCTTTACTCTAGGTAATCCACCTGAACGGCTATTCGCATCTTCCAGTGCTGCAGCCCTGAGATTGGTTAGAGCTCTATAAATGGCACTATCTGACTGGGCTTCTGGTAAGTGAATTTCAGTTTCAATTTTATCAGACAAACCGGATACTTGAAGTAAGGCATCATCAACACTGGTAAAGGTTGCTTTAGACACTTGCACCGCTTCCGCAGCGATCGAGGCGCGACGAACCAAGGCACTAAATAAACCCATGTTTTGTGCTTGTCTCTGCCTGGTGGTTGTCGTGTCTGGGATTCCAGAGATATCAAACGTGTATTCACCAAATTGGGCTATGGGGATGTTCTCAATTCCTGCACCACTGGTGATATCAACAATCGAATTGGCCAGCAAAGACGGGTCACGGGAAATGATTGATGCATTGCCAGTCAAATATGATAACTGGCTGGAGATATTTTCGAATGGCAAAGCATTTTGACTGATAACATCAGCCCATTCCTTTACTGCTTGGGCGGTTGTTTCAGAAACAAACCCTGGCAAACCTTTCACTGAATAGCTTTTTTCAAAAGATGTAACTGTTGTTTGGTTTAGAATATCAGAGGCGTCACGAACCTTAGCCTGGGTATCAACTGATTTTGAAGGGTTTAGCCGTTGGCCTTTTTCAATGAATGACAGTCTGAAAGTCGCCATTCGTCCATCAGTTACGGACTCGCGTAAATCACAGTCCAGACAAACAACTTCAAAATTCCCAAGGTAGGGGTGGACTAATGTACCAGGTTCATCCGATTCAACGGCTTCAAGTAATGCGTCACGTTTTTCAAAATAGTCATCACCTATAACGAAAGCTTCAATGCTGAACCTCCGTGTCTTCCTACCAAGGTCTTCAAAGAAGTTAAGGTTTCTTTGTGGGTAATCATTATTCTGGCCACGTCGCCCAGTTTTAAGGGTGTGTTCCGTAACCTCGCATTCAACACCTTTATAACTGGCTATTCTTAACCCGTCTTTCCAGCCCATCAGCAGTATCCCTGTTTCAATTAATCACCAATATACCGCGAATCGGTATAATCGGTAAATACATTGTTGATTTTATTTACAGGGTGTGAATAGAATGAGTCATGCAAATATTTACTGTACGTAAAAAACTCCCGTCAAGGAATAGGACAATGTAGTATTTTCAACGCCTCCCTGTATGAAACTAATATACCTCTTCATTTTGAAAGAGGTATTTTTTTGTTCATATTTTTGGAGCGGTAATTTTACCGAATATACCGTTTATTGACTCTGTGTAATATATTCACAAAGTTTAGTTGCTGGATGGTTTGATTTTTTTTATGCGATTAAGAAAATCGATATCCTCTTGACTTGTTTTCTGTTTTTCTTCGCATACACGGGGTAATCAATACAGATTATTGCACCTTCCCAATTCGCCGCCATTGAAGCTGCATATTCGGCTCTTGAATTGCTCGTAGAAAATATGGACCTTCCAAGCTGTATTAACTCACCAACGACTACAAATTTTGCGTTAGTTGTAGTCGGTATCAGTGAGTTAGGAAGTGGAGGAGATTTTTCGTCTACAGATTCTGCGCGCTGAAGCCATTCATATCCAGATGCCCCTTGGCTAAAACCATATTCCTTCAATTGTCCACTTTCGACCATTTCCATCAAGTCGTAATAAAGTGTTTTAACATCATTTTTCCATACTTCATTTGCATATGATGGAGTGGATAGAAGTGGTAATAAGCATAAAGATAATAGGGCGCGGCTCATTAAAAAAACTCCATTAGGGGTTGTTAATGCCCTAATGCGTAACCCCGTCCGATGTTTAGGTCAAGACCACTTCCCGTTGATTTACCTTCTACTCTTGCCCCTGGAGGCAAG
Source organism: Halopseudomonas aestusnigri (assembly GCA_036960845.1). GTDB lineage: Bacteria > Pseudomonadota > Alphaproteobacteria > Kiloniellales > Kiloniellaceae > Kiloniella. Next base: position 1,044,096 of record JBALWN010000001.1, read on the forward strand.
CCTTTGAAGTCAACTGTAACATCTGCCTTGGCTTGATTGATGCCGCCACCTGATGCTTGGACAACCTTATTCACATCACTTGAAGTTTGTGGGCCTGATCCAACTGAATCTATGCCAACAGCATCTTTAACCCAATCTGGAATAGTTGAAAGCATGGCCTGCACTTGGCCGGACATCCATTGCCCCAAATCGGTATTTACCAAATAATTTAAAAACTCTTTGGCTGTTTCCATCAGATATGGGAAGGGGTTCATTCTTTGGGCAAGATATGACGTAACAGTCATGAAGTTATCAAAGGCTTGAGAAATTGAATCAAACATACTGGTAAACCAACCAGATAGGTCAAACCCAAACAAGTAATTAAGCAGCCCATCTGCGTATTCGTACCATAAAGTAAATGGGTTAAATTCTTTAAATAGGGACCATATTCCTGAGAAAAATCCGTCCTCAAAAGCACTAGAAACAGCATCAAGCTTGGTTGTGAACCAATTAGCTATATTATCCCAATTGTCATAAATTACATATGCTGCAGCTGCTAATGCGGCAATGACTGCAGTGGCTATTAATATGGGGGCAGTGATCAGCGATGCCATGACCATGATACTTCCCAACCCAAATAGTAGTGGCCCCATAGCTGCAGCAGCAATGGCTAGAATTGTACCCCATTTAAGGAGTGTGGGGCTGCTCTTGGAAACGGTTGTGAAGAAACCAGTTACCGTTACTAGAATTTCAGAGAACCAATCAAGCAAACCGCTTGATGCAATAGCTAGGGTCATCCCCTCAAAGGAGGATGTGAACCGAGCCATTGCACCTGGTGCACCCTTCAATAAAATTTCAGCCATGGAACGTGCTCGACCTTCGACATTTTTTAAGCTATCGGCATATTCTTGAAATTTTCCTGATTTGGCTTGGTTCATCAATTCGTTTGCGCCAGCTAGTGATATTTTACCAAACAGCATTTCAATTGCTTTTAATTGGTCACCACTTCCCAGAGATCCAATACCATTTGCAAAGTCGGTCATTACATCTGCTAACGGTAATAGATTTCCTTCCGCGTCAGTAGTGGCTACACCAAGGTATTTCAACATCTTCCCGGCATCACCAACAGGGTTAACCATGGCCAGCATGGCATTTTTCATCGCCGTACCGGCTATTGAACCTTGAATGCCAACATTACCTAAAAGGCCAATGGCCGCAGCTGTGTCTTCCAGTGTTAGTCCGTAAGTCTTCGCTACAGTACCGGTTTTGGAAAATGATTCTGCTAACATTTCCATATCAACATTGGCGCTTGCGGTGGTCGCGGCCAAAACATCAGCCACCCTTGATGCTTCTTTTGCGGGAATCCCGAACTGGCCCATGATGTTTGACGCGATATCAGCAGACCTGGCTAAATCTGTATTTGAAGCCGCTGCTAAATCCAATATTGCGGGTGTAGCGGCTAGAACTTGGTTCGTTTCCCAGCCAGCCTGGGCAAAAAAGCCCATAGCATCTGCGGCTTGTTTAGCTGAAAATGCGGTTGAAGACCCTAAATTAAGTGCAAGTTGGCGCATTCGCTCCATCCCTTGCCCTGTTTCTCCAGATAAGGCTTCAATCCTGTTCATAGATTTTTCAAAATCTACCGCTGACTTTAATGTTACAGCGCCAAAAGCCACAATTGGTGCGGTCATCCCAGCGGTTGCAGATTTACCAAATTTTTGTGTTGATTTTCCAAATACTTTCATGTTTGCAGACATGCGTTTCATTACTGGTGAAAATTGATCTACGGCACGAATCACCGCTTTAATTGTGTATTTATCCACCGTTTTGTTTCCTCATCTCTGCAAATTTTATTGATTTTTTTACCCAAAAACGTAGTTGTTTGAACGTCATGTTGTGCATATCAGTGGCGCTAAATCCGAAGAAAAGCGCCACTGATGCAAGTTCATCATCTATGTCTTTTGGGCATTCCCGAAAAAACTCATTATAATTTTCTGGCCTTCCATAAGTTCGTCCACTTCAAGGCCTTTAACTGTTGAAAGTGGAACGTCACCCAAACGGCTAATTAATTTGCCAATAATTCTTGGGTTAATTTTCATTTCAAGGCCACCATCCCCATCGGAAATCATCGTCATCGGGTGCCCGCACTCAATAACGTCACCCCCTATCGGTTTCCGTAATGTGATAGAAGTAATTTCTTTACCGTGCGCTGTTGCAGGTTCAGTAAGTTCAATTACATTATCCGTTTTATTTTTATCATCCATTAAGCTTTCATCTCTTCGCCAGAGATCCCTTCAAATTTGATAGTTACGTTACCTTCAGCAGCATCGACTTCACGAGCTCCAGCAGTCCAGGCGTTACGAAGAACGTATGTTTTTCCGTTTGCCAATTCAGCCGTAACCGTTGCATCAGTGATGGCTTCAACGTCTTTTAGGTTCATTTCGTCGGTGGTAAAAAACTCACCTTCAATGAATGGTACGCGGGGCATTTCTTTAAATCCCGCTACACCAGAAAGGCCAACTAAACCTTCACGTTCAGCTTCATCGATCGAGACAGTGAGCGACCCAGAAAGGGTGTACTGATTACCATCTACTTTTACGTAGGCTGTACCTGCTATTCTTTTACCCATAACAAAGCCCTTTCTTAGTTAGTAATATATTGAAGGCGGAACTGAGCCAGAACAGCCAGAACACGCAGTTGGTTGACCAGATCCGGTGGGAATAGAACGTTGACCCGTGACGGGTTCGCTACGTCGCGTTCAACGATCAGATTATCAATGAAGGCTTGGCGATTTTCGACCAGGGCGCGTTCTTCAAGCTGGGCATAACTTGCGATGATATCGGCCTTGATGATTTTAGGCGTAACAATCGCTTGGCCAGCACCAAACCGTTCACCATCATTACCCAATTTGTGACGTGGGAATTTTTGGGTGAAACCTGCTCGTAAATAATCCAAAACATAAGCCAGAGTGAACAGGGTATTAGCATCCAAGTAAGATGCATCTGGTTCACCAAAACTGTTTTTCTGATAGGTTGTGATTTCCCGTTCAACTCTGCTGTAGCCACCCTCAACATATGAAGTGGCGATTCCAGAATGGAGAAGAATATTGCGTTCAGAAATTGTGAAGCGGCTGGGCTCTGGGGGTGATAAGAAACCAATCATAGGCAAGGTTTGCAATGGCCGTGCCGGATCAATCGTGATGTGCTTTGCTGCAATCCCGGTCCTCATGGCTGCGGCTTCATAACTTGGTGTTGGGCTATCGTAATAACCAAAGCAAGTAGCGTGCGGGTCGTTACGGGTATCCCCGAAAGTATTCAATGAACCAAGGGTGTCAGAACGGGCTGTGAAGCAATGACTGTAGTTCTGTTGTAACGGTGACCATCGGCCTGTTACATCATCCATAAAGGTTTGCATGGCTGTTAAATTGGCTGCATCTGTGAACGCCATACCCATAAAACGGTAAGCTTCATCACCAATAGCAGCAACAGCAGTGCTGATGTCTGGGTTACCAGAGCCGCCAGACATGGCAACAACGCTGATATCCAAGCCAGTAGGTGAAACTTCACCACCAACAACACCATAGTAGTTACGGCGAATATCAATATCATTACCTACTTCACCTTTGTGGCGGGCGGTAAGATCAACCTGTGAGTTATCGCCACCATTAACAACGGCTGTGACGGGTAGGTTGGAATCTGCATTGATAGCTGCAGCAATGGCGGTTGCTAATGCAGCAGGTGTATCTGTTGATGCAACAGCGTAGCGAATACGTTGACCTGCAATGTATAGGTTGTCAGTTCCCGCCGCACTTGCCGCAGCGTCAACTTTCAACGATCCTGTTGCAGCTACACCAGCACCGTCATCATCGAGAGCAACACACCATAATTCTGTGTAGTCGTTGTTTTTAAAATACGCTTCAACCATACGGGCAAGGTTAGAGCCTTTACCAAAATATGATTTTGCTTGGTCAGCTGAAGATACAAGAACAGGGATATTTTCAGCAATTGTACCCGCGGCAAAACGCTGGCCAATTAGAAGGGCTCTATAGCTACCTTCAAAATTGAACGCCTGGGAATTGTCCACTTCTGCATAGAAGAGGGGAACCCGAATATCAGCAGGGATATTATTGAATGAAATGGCCATGGGTTAGCCCTCCTGTTTTGGGGTGGCTGCGTCACGGTCAGCAGCTTTAACTTTGGTGCCTGTGAGCTCTGACAGAACGTTGCAATCAGGTATGCCCGCGTTTGTTAGGAAGTCGGTTGTGCCTTGCTCGTAACAATGGGCAACCGCTTCTTCTAGGGTCATTTTTTTGTCATCATCAGAATTAGGAATTGATGCTTTATCATCATTTAATTCTGTAGATTTATCTGGTGCTGGTGCTGGTGCTGGTGCTGGTGCTGGTGCTTCATCACCGACGTGAACAACATCACCGCATTGAAGTCGGCGAACCCAGTAAGTGCCATTAGCAACAACTTTGCCGCCAACTGGTAGCGGGTCACCAGTGATAGGGTCTGGAACAGAAACAGGGTTTCCATCCACAAGTTTTTCAGGATTAGGTTTTAGGTGGAGTGGCATTTTACCCTACACTTTCTATATCTATTTTCATGGAAGCTATTGCTGGCGGGCTGGTGACTTGAATATCAACGCCTTCAAGGTCATGGGTGATGATGGGGTGATATAAAGAATCAAACTTCAGGCCAATTTTTATGATGGCCGTGGCAATATTCGTTTCACCTTCATCCTTAAACCCAATGTTGGTGCTAAGTGAGGAAATAGAGGAAAATTGCTTAACAAATTCAGGGTCTTTTAAAAGGCCATCTTCGACCTGTTCACATATAATATCTAATTGATCATCCCAGCCTTCATTAGTCGCAATATATGCATCTATCTGAAGCGAAATTTCATCATCGAAAGCTGGAATATGATAGCCGCCACCTGTGCCTTGCTGTTCTAATGTGAACACTGTCAGAGCGGGTAGCTCTTCAATCTCAAAACTATGAACGCGACTTTTAAACACATTTTGGCCAGCAGCTGTATTGGCTACCTTCAAGCGTGTAACTACATCAGTTCTTAGTCGTGTTCTTTCGTGCACTGGTCAGGCTTTCTTTAGTATCAATAAGGCTTGTCGGGCATCGTCGGGTTGAACTGAATAAACGTTATAAAGAGTCCCGCGGGCCTCAATCTGGTCGTCACGCATGGGTTTATTCGGGGTTCTGTTCTCGAAATCGGCCAAGTCAACGGTTGCAACTGGTTTTCTGGTTTCAACTGAGACTTCGCCGCGGTCTTCAATCATTAAAAATGATTCATCAAACTTAGCCATAAGAGTGAAAGACGAGCCCCCCGCCTTCGTGTATTCAACGCACTCGTAAAAGCTTTTTTTAGAAGCTCTCTGAAGTCGTCGGGCTCGTCCTTCCCACACCATAATTAGGCTTTAACACCACGTACCAGCGTTTCTGGGCGGGTACACAGTGGCAGTGGATTTGATTGAATTTCAGCTTCCCAGTACTTGTTACGTGGGTCGATGAAGGGAAGGGCGTACAATGGAAGCCCTTTTGTGTTCACAAATTCCATTGTGTCAGCTGGGCCAAAGTAGATATCAAAAAGCCCTGGCACGCCTTCAACATAGAAACGGCATTCGTTTGTTCCAATGGCAATTAAGCCGTCATCAGAACCACGGTAATTTTCCCAATCAACACCACCATAATGGAAGGTCTGATATGCTAGGTTGCGGTTATTCAAAGAAGCTGCAGCCATCCAGTTCTTGTAGGGCTGGACCGTTTCAGCGTTATGAACGAGGTCATCAAAGAAATTATCGCCGCACAAGGCTTTGATACGCATATTACCTGTAGCCATTCCACCCATGGCTTTAAGCAGGTAACGTTTCAAAGCAACGCAAAGTTTGTTGATAATCATCTTATCAGCATTTGCTTGGGTGATTGTGCTGAAGGCAAATGATAAATCTGCGGGTGCAGCTACACCAAATTCACCAAAAAGGTCGTAAATTTGGGTATCATCGGCATCAACGATTAACCCAGACAACGCGCCAAGCATTAGGCGTTCAGTGGTGATATCCATTTCAAGCGTTTTGTCGCCTACGCGCTCATTATAAACGGTCATCACTGCTTCAAGGTCACTTTCGGAACCAAAGCCACGAATGCCAGCAACTTCATCTGCCATCAACCTTGCCATTCTGGATAGGTGCTGGATTTTGAAGTTACGGGATTTACGCTTTCTGTTCTCGCTTTCTGATGGTGGAGAACCACGTTCAGATGTTTGAATCAAAGTAAGTTTACCTTGCTTCTCTTCAATCATCACAGAAGTTGTGTTTACGCCTTTAGGTGTAAATATGCCTGAGTTTCGCAGCCGGGTAGGGGCGTGGGGCATTCTGTTGATGGACGCCGTTAGCGAGGTCATGCCAAAAACGGTGTTATTAAATACGTCAAAACTTGCCATGGTTTAATTTCCCTTACTGGCCGCGAATAATGATGCCGGCCGCTTCAAGTTCTGAAGTAGCCTGGGCTTTCTGTGGAACGGTAATGCCGGTAGGCCAAACCAATAGGATGCTATTCACTTCAGCATTACGATTGATGGACAATGCACGGGCGGTTTGCCCATTTACATCAGTACGGCGATACAGGATGCCGGCCGCAACTTGGCTACCGTCTCCGGCAGCGGGGGCGAGTTCTGTGTACTCACCATCAGCAGTGACAGCAGCAATAACAGTACCTGTGGCTAGAACCTTTGTTTGGTCCTTAACCGTGACTTCTTCGCGACTGATGTATCCGTTACCTTCAGAGATAAGGAATTCACCTTCGCGGGGGTCCATTACTAGTTCGGTCATGGCTTATGCTCCCTGGTTGGGTTGGCCAGACCAGTTACGGTAGGCATCTTTAAAATCAATTTTTTCAGACTGGGAATCATCAACGTCACGCTTTCCGTCGATTTCATCTTCATCATCAATAGCACCGTCACGCTTGCCTTCGATGTAGGCTTGAACTTCACCAAGGCTGCGCTTGTTATCAAGAAAGCCTGTGGCGGTACGAATGCCGATACCCGCTGTAGAGCAGAGGTCAAGAATTGCTCTTGTATCGTCTGTCTTGGCAGGTGGTTGAACCACAGTTTCTGGTTCCGTCCGAACCTCTGTTTCAATCACAACTTCATCAGTGACGGGCGTTTCGGTGCGAACCTCTGCAGCCGTTTCTGCTGCTTTACGTTCGGCTTCTTTTTTTGCTTTATCCTTGGCTTTGTCGGCCATGTCGGAGTCCTCCAACCTTTCAAACTGGCAGGGGAAAACTGCTGTATCATTCGAACGAACTCCTGCTCCCGAGTCCGCGCCGACAGCGACAAATGAAATTTCTGTGGGTTCCCAATCAATGACGCGATAGATCAAATTATCATCTTCGCGTTCCTCTATGATTTTATGGAACTGGTAGCCGACTGAGACATTGCGGATGATCCCACCAACAATCTTTCCCCAAAGGTCATCAGCTTCTTTTGTGCCTTCATGAATTCGGATGGTGGCTTTACCTTCAGCGCCATCGATCCAACCTTTTTCAACAACACCAATTACTGATTCAGTTGAGTAGCGTTCGTGGCTATCGAGAACAGGGGCCCCATTGTTTAGGCGGTCAAGGCGGACAGCTGCATCTGACACTTCAAGTTCTTCTGTGTAATGCCTGTCACGGCTCCAGTCATAACGACGAACACCAGCACCAGTGGTAAAAACAACTTCAATGGTTCTGGTCTTTTCATCCACAGATACTGGAACGTTTGCCGCTGATCGTGTCTGAAGTGGCATATTCCCAATTGGCATTCGTCAAAAACTCCGATTAATCATATTTCTTTATTAACACGTATACCGAATAACGGCAAATATACCGTTTATATTTCATTAAAAAAACTTTGCCAAAGTATCTTTAAGTGCTGCGCCCAAACCACCTGCGCCAATGCCAATGCCCATGAGTGTGTAAGCGCCCTTAGCTTTAAGGCGTGTTAACTCCTCTACAGCGGGTTTCATCTTGGTCACGTCATTCGCGACAGCTTCAAAACTAGACATTTTTTCATTGATTTTTTTCATTTCAATTAAAATATCTTTAGTCGTTTCTTGCTGATGTTCTTGGGTGGCTTCAAGGCGTCCAATAGCGGCACTGACTTCATTCAAGTTGGACATTTAGCCACTCGCTTTTTTAGATTTAGGGGTTTCGTCGTTGTCGTTACCAGATGGTTCTTTTTCGTTGGACCCGCCAGACATTGTGGTTTTCCTTGGGTCAGTGTCCAAGACGAGCCCCAGGCCATCGGCTCTAAGGTTGTCGTCAGAAAGTATGGCATCTACCTCTTCGATATCTCCGCCCAGTTCAGCAACGGCATCGGCACGGGAAATAAGGCCAGAACGTATCTGGGTTTTAATTGCGTTAACTTCCTGCACCGGATTTACATAACGCCAGCCCGGGGCTTTCCATTTTGCGGAAATAAACGGTCTTGGATTTGCACCAAAGCCGGGGGCCTTTAGCCCAGAAAATAAAACTGCTTCTCTGGTCCAGGCTTTCCAAACCGGTTGGCATAGTTGAAATATCAATAATGCCTGTATCCGTTTCGCCCTGGCTTGAAACTCAAGTAAGCCGGCGCGGATGCTTGAAAAATTCACATCTTCCAAGCTGCCTGTCATCTGCTCATAGGTAACGCCGATGCCTGCAGCGATAGCCCGTAACTGCATCTTTAAGAATATTTCATAGTTCCCGCCCACATCAGCTGGTGTGGAGAACGCTATATCTTCACCAGCGGCAAGCATTTGAATTGTGCCGGCTTCTAGCTGAGTTTCAGGAACATCATCTTCATCAAGGTCTTCTTCGTCATCATCATCGTTATAATCGTCTTCATCGTTTCTGGTGATAAAAGCTGTGTACATCGCAGCGGTTTTCTTCCGCATTAATTCTGCATCTTCGTACTCAAGTAGGTCTCGGACGCGGGTAATAACCGGGGTCATCCATGGTATGCCACGAATTTGCCCAGGGCGTTTGATTTCAAATAAATGGAGAACTTGATCAGCAGGAATGCGCATCGTTCTTACGCTGGTCATGCCGGTTGTCATATCGCCGGGATGTTCCCGATACATGTGGTAAGCTATGCGACGGTTACGACGGTCAAACTCAATGCCAGCAATGATCTTGCGCCCGTTCGTAAGCGTTCGTGTCATATCTATCGGGACATATTCAGCTTCTAGCATCTGAAGTTGCATAGGTACTGATAGACCGTCTGTGGTGCGTCTTTGCCGTATCCGAATAAAAACCTCTCCGGATTCAACGATTGACCTTAAAGCTAGGCCTTGAAGGCCAGCAAAATCTTGAATGCCGTCAGCGTCACTTTCCTGCGTCCAATCCGCCCAGAGCCGTGAAGCAGACTTCTTGAAGTCTCTATTGTCGTTGCTAGGCATGACCTTGATGCCAGTGCCAACAACGTTACTTACAATGGTTTCAATTGCTTTCTCAACCCAAGGAACTTTTCTCGTCAGATCTCTTGCGCGGTCACGCTGTAACTGGAGGGAGCCCAAGACCAGGCGATTAATACCGCCAGATTGAGGCATGAAGTTTCTGACGCGTCGCCCAGTTGCCCCCCCGTCATAGGCTGCTTCGCGCTTGGCCTGGTACGTTTCAACATAGTCGCGGGTTCCTTTAACGCGAACCCTAGTTCTTGCAACTCCTGCCACGTTACATACCCCGCCCGGTTACTATGCGGCGCTGATTGCTTTTCTTCTTTTTTCCTGAAGTGTGGCGAATGCGGTTGTTCAGATCCCGTGCGGAACGATCCATTTCAGTTTGTGATTTCATTGTCACCAATCGGTCACCGTCCTGAATGCTTTTTTCTGGACTGTAGCGGGCCTCGTCAAGCCCCTCTTTGTAGTTCCGTAGCTTTGCAAGACCTGTCATCAAAACTTTCCTAAAATCCATCAGGTGACCTGGTAGGCAACTTGTGCGGTACGTTACTCTTCAGGAGATCGAGAAACCCACCAGGTCTGAAGTGACAGTATCATAAACGGTAAAAACGGTAAATACACCGTTTTATAGTTTTATTTTCAATAGTCAGAATCTGTTTATTAACTATAGGATGTAAGAAATATTTTTGGAGAGCGCGGTAATGAAGGCGTATTCTCGCTTTGGCGATAATTATTTAGATGAAAACCTTGAAATAGTTATTAAGGACATACAAAGCAGAAAAAAAATCAAACACGATGTTGATTTAATTGATTGTGTGATTGCTTCTCTAGCCTTTATATCCGCAAATCCTCTTATTTTTGTCAATGCTGAGGGTAAAGTAAAACTAAGAAATGATATTGACGAATTAGCCAGATCATTTGCTGAATTTGAGTCTGGCTACGTAAGTAAAATTAAAATTCGTAGGCAAGAACTTGGTTCAGCTCAAGTCGAATTTTTGTTGAAGCAAAAAAACCTAGTTGATCTTAATGCTTTATTGGAAGCTTCCTCTAGGGGCAAGAATACACCGGTGCTTTTTATAGATTTCCTTAGAACTCTTTTTAGTACTGATTTATTTTCTCTTAACTCAGCGAAAAACAATAATGCAAAAAAAATCGCCGCAATAGTTGATTTAATGAGGGACAGTGATTTTTTTTCCAATATTGAAACACTCGATTATCCAGATTATGTATCAGTTGAAACAGGGACCTCTTTTGAAGAGGGAGATGTTAAGGGAAATTACTCTGTTACTAGGGAGGCCGAATTCATAGGCCCCCCAATAATAGTTACAGGTACGGGTAGCACAAGTTCACCAGTGGTAGTTTACCAATCCAAAGAAGAAGCTACAGAGGCTTTATCCGAAGTGATTGATGTCCTCAAAAGCCAAAGAGTAAATTCGATTGGGGCGGATATTGAAAAACTTGAAGCAATATTTTTAACTCTACAAAACGTTGACGAAAGTGATGATGAAGTCATCAAAGATTTGGCTCGAAAAATATTAAAAATCGTTTTGAGGTTACTGGAGAAGAAGGGATCAGCGATAGTTAATTTGGCTATTGCAGCTATAGTAACTGTATCTATTAGCTTACTTGCTGGCGCTGGTGACGTAGGGATGTCCGCATTTTTTAGTTCATCATTACTCGCATTAACGAACCCAAAGAAACTCAAAGCTACAATAAAAAAAGCTTTGGCTGATGATGACGATTAACGCTGTTTCAATCGCTCGATGCCCCCTCTTCTTTTCGCAACTGTCTATGTAGTTGGCTTTGGAATATAGCGTCTAACGCATCATTTTTTTTGAGATATATATATGCCTTTCTTGCAAATACCCTCATTACTAAAATCCATAACAAAGGAATGGATTATATCACGCCTTCTTAAAAAAATGGGGCCTCCTAGCTGGTCTCTTTCAGCCGAAAATGCAAAAAATGTTGATTACTATGAAATCGAATTCCAAGAAGATGGTGCCCATAAATACCTATTAATTGGGGGAGAGGGCGGTATTTATTCTGTTATGGAATGGTGTGAAGGCGAGGATGGAGTAAAATATTATAATGACAATAAAAATATAGCTCTTAGTGACCTAGAAAAGTTTGATCTAAAAATTCGATATCACTATCGTTTCACGAGATTTGAGTATTCTAATTACTGGTGGCCAGCACTAAATGTAATTGTAAGTCGTCATAAGTTTGTTTACTTGATCTCTAATCTTGCAGGGAGATATTACTCAAAAAAATTCTCAAAAATGCCAGAGAGGATGGAGTTACTTCAGTCCATTTTTAAATTTTATTACGCCACTCCAGGGAAGCTGTTGGATTTAAGTTTTAGTGCTAATGATTTATTAAAATTTAGAGGTAGTGATTGGGACAAAAATCCATATAGATATACCTACCTTCACAATATCCATTTTTTATTAAACTCTTTCGTAAGCACGGGTGATCTCACAGTTTCTGGTACTCAGGGCAATATAAATCTGAATTATAAACTGACAGGAAAATCGTTAGAAATGTTAGAAAAATATCAAATTGCCCAAACAAGGCATGAAGATAATAAAAAAATAAATTTTACAATTATGATACTTACATGGGTAATCGCATTTTTTACGTTTCTTTCAATAGTTGTCGGCCGTATAGATGCCTTCATATGGAATCTATTTAAGCAAAATTGGTTATAATCCCCTGTAATTTTTATACAGTAAACTCACCGCCGCCTAACCCGTCGCCGTGACTTCTTTTTCTTCTTCACAACCGGCAATACAACAGGTTCCTGTTCTTCTTCCTGCCTAACCACATCAGTCACCGGGCCGTGTTTATCAGTCCTGGCATCAATTTCTTTTTTCCGTTTCTTCAGATTAAACCCACCAACCTTTAGGGCTTCCAGTGCAGCGGTGGCATAAACCCTGATATCAAGGGCTTCGTTCCTATTGTGGCCAGCTTTAAGATCCCAGTACCGTATCTGCTGGCCTTTGAAGTATTTAATTTTCACTTCTTCTGACGTCAGTTGCTTAAAGTGATCTTCGTCATAGCTCATGTTGAAATGCGAATAGCCAGGGCCAAAATCTGGCATTCTCAGCCTGCTATAAACAAGCTCTTTAGCAGCATCCACACCGATATTAAAAATCGTCAACTTACCCTTGGTCTTACTAGCCTTTTTCGGCCAGATAGTTTTACCATGACCACCCATGCCCCGAATGGCCCAAATTCTACGGCCAAACCGCTGGCTGCAATACTGGGTAACGGTCTGGGTTAAATAGTTAGCATCTACACACGTCGCTGCTATCGGCAATTCAAAGCCGCCTTCATGCCTGATGCGGTTGGCTAACAGTTCATCAAGTTCATCCCAAATCAGTGGCCCGGTTGGGTCGCCATACAAAACGGTTTTCTCTAATCCCCAACTCTCACCGTTAATGCCCCAGCCGACACGTTCAACCTCAATACGGTTACCCTGAATATCTACACCGGCCGTTATGGTCACAACGTCACGCGGGCACACCAGTTCGTAGTTTTCACGCCGGTTGATTAGCCCGTCACCATCGACACGTTCGCCGCGATCCTCCCAAACCTCACCAAGTACCGTGTTAACGAAAACCTGTAGGGCTTGGTTATCATTCTTGGCTTCAAGAAATTCAGCGGCCAGCTTTGCCCATGCCGCGTTCGGAAACAGGCTATAAGCCGCCCAGATGTGAAGACCGGCATGACCCTTGAACGGTGCCGTGGCAACCCACCCGTCATCTTCCATCTGAAGGCCCTGGTCAATCATCCATGCCTTGTCTTCTTCGTGCATCTCACAGCCACAGTGGCCACACACAAAATATGCTTCTTCAGGTTTCCCCTTGGGCCATTTCATGTAAGCAATCTTAATCCCGTCTGGGCACTCTATCGGTTCACCATAATCCTTGGACGGGCTGAACTTCCATATATTACGTTCTTCGCAATGGACACACGGCGGGGCAAAGTGCCGTTTATCAGATAGCTGATAGTTCTTATCAATTTTGGATGCACCCTTGATGGTGGGTGTGGACCCTAAAATTATTCTACGGTTCCAAAACGTTTCGGTACGCTTGATACCAAGCTTAATCTGGTCACCCTCTGCACCAGCACCTTCGACGGGGTAACCATCCACTTCATCAAAAAACAGGGCTCGAATAGTTACGCGCCTAAATCCGCGTGCAGAGTTAGCACCCACCAAAATCAGTGATGCACCGTTTGTGAATTTTCGTTTCAGCTGTGTTACGCCAGAACCCTTTTCTTTTTCCGAAACTTCAATCTTTTTCAGAACAGGTGTATCCCTGACCATGGGAATAACTTCATCTGTGCTGTAACCCTTGGCATCATCCAACGTGGGTTGCACCACCATCATGGGCGATGGTTCCTGGTCGGCATAGTAACCAATGGCGTGGTCAATAATTTTGGTATAACCCACCCGGGCAGATTTTTTGAAGGTTACCTTTTCGTTTCTAGGATCAGTAACCGCATTCATCATTCCCTTCTGGTAACCCAAGGTTTGCCACTTACCTGGTTCAGCAGAGTTTTCAGGGCTTAGGTATGCGTAACGGTCAGCCCATTCGGTCAGGGTTAATTTCGATGGTGCCTTTAGAGAACTGCTCACGGTTTTTTCAAGTAACCTATCAAGGTTCTTAACACCGCCATGACTGGGCGTAGTGTTATCAACGACCAGCTTTAATTTTCCGGTTAGAAAACCATCCAAGCCTTGGGCGAATTTCTCCGCACCGGTTAGCCCGTCATCTTCAAAATCTTCAATCTTCTTCGGTTTCGGCACCACTTAATTCCTTCAACAGTTGGGTGATTTCACCGTCTAAGATTTCGATTACATCTTCTCGTTTTTTAGCTGCAGCAACCTTAACCGCCACCTTTGTGGGCATGCCCAATAAGCGAGCCCTAACCGTTGCCAATCTGTCAGCCACCATGGAAACCGCAACATTAACTTCAACGGTTTCGCCCCGCATCACGTCACGTTCCATTTCTGACTTATCCGCATCAGCTGCCATTTTTCTGGCACGGTCAGCGTCGTAATGATTAACCTCACCACCTGCAACTTTGCGGGCTCGATCGATAAGCCAGCGAACACAAACCGCGGTATCAATTTTATAACCCTGGCCAGATGATCCTGTTTCAGCAACTGGCATACCGTCTTTGATATATTTTCTGGCCGTAGGGTCAGAGCAACCCAAGATGCTAGATAGTTTTGCAAGGCTAACAATCTCACCTGGCTTATCTTTTTTGGTATTACCTCTACTCATGACTTGTGCCCGTATGGAACTAATAAATCATTCCAAAGAACAATTGGTGAACTGAAGTTACGAATTAGCCCTTTTCTGCCATCCTGCTGTGACCCGCAGCCCTGCCCCCCTAGGAAGAACCTAGACATATGCAATGATATCAACGTCTTGCGCTCCTCATGGCTCGGCCAAGGCTTCTACCAAAGTTCTTGTTCAGTCTCTTGGCTGCAGTTTTCTTGACAGTATCGTTGAATGACATGGCGGGGCGTACTGTTTGAGACTTTATGCGGATGTATAGCAGGCGTCGCTTTGCTTGTTTGGGGCCGTAGTGTTGGTATATGCCCTCGCTCTTGCTTGTCTTGGATAGAAATACGTTCTTCTTTTTGAAGATACGGGAGGGATGCATGGCCCTTGGAATTTTACCGGTCTTAGTCTTCTTGACCCCTATAGGCTTGTACAGGAACTTGGCCGTGTTTGGTCGTCGTATCGTTGTCTTCTCGCCCATCTGTTCAGCCATAGACCAATTCTTGTGGCCCACTGTTGCTGACATGCGATGCAGCCCGTCTGCTTTTCTGGCCTTGGCGATTGATAGTTGGCTTTTACTGGTCATGTAGCGTGACTTGATTGCCATAGCGCCTGTCATGGCTTTCGCGGTGTTCTTTTGGGCGTCTTGTGCGGTATGGGTCAGGGCTTGTGCCATCGCGAATGGCATCTGCTTTCTTCGCAGTTCGTCAAAGCTTCTATGCAGCTTGTCAGTTTTGAATTCTATGTCGATGAATTTTCCCATATCCCGATTATGCCGATTATCGGTAGATTCGGCAAATCAGAAATGGGTTTATTTACGTATATTCAGACAATGGCATTGATATCGTTGAGTTATTTGGAGCATTGATTTTTATGTGAATTGCTGTGAAGCCCGTTTTTCACTTCTAACCCCCTGTTCTATATAAATAAATATAAATAATAGTAATAAGTATATAATATAATAGATATAACTACGCTATGAGAGGGGGGACATAGGGGGGTGATGTGTATGTCGTGTGTATGTCGTATAGGGGGCTAGAGAAAGCCTGAAAAACGCATACAGCCATACAACATTGATATTATTGATCTATCCCGTATTTTGGCCTGTATTTGGTATGGCTCGAAATGCATACATTACAATTATAAGTGCAGATTTATAAGTTTTATCCACTCTCGGTACATATAACCGTTGTGTGCGCGTGGGGATTTTATAAGCTGGTCTCGGTTATAAGATTAGTATTTGAAGGAAAATTAATGAACCAAACAGGTAACTGCCAGCTATGTAATGAAGGTATGACTGAAAACAAATTTTACAATAATGGAACTATAGGAGGGGATTACCTTAGACAGACCTGCAAATATTGCGGTGAATTTCATATACACGTTCCCAGTTTAGATACACTCAAAACCCATCATTTAACTGGATTAACAGAAAAAAAGGTAGCAATACTCCGCGGATGGATTAGCGATGAAAATAGGCGGGGATCTGAGGCTAAAATAGACAAAGATAATATAAAGTCTATTTTTTCTAGATCGTTCCCTACAGTATTAGAAAGGGCAGAGAAAATATTATTAGAAGCCTTAAAGGGAAATTCTGAACTTGGAGTGAATTCTTATAAAGATGATCCAAGGTTAGTAAGTGCTTCTTATTCAACAAATCAAAGAGAGTTAGATTATTTATTAGAGTTATTAAAAAGCGAACAAATGGCTAGTTTTAGCGTGGCAACTGGAAATGAATTTAGTATTGAACCTGCTGGCCATGCTCGTTACGAAGAATTAACCCGTGGAAGTAATGACAATTCCTCCAAAGCTTTTGTTGCTATGTGGTTTAACAAAGAGATGGACGTTCCATACACTTACGGAATTAAGGTAGGTATTGAGAGGGCGGGTTACGAGCCCACCAAGGTTAATGAAGGTGAGTATGTGCACAAAATTTGTGATGAAATCATAGCAAGTATTAATAGCGCTAAGTTTGTCGTTGCAGATTTTACTGACCACCGTGGCGGGGTATATTATGAGGCTGGGTATGCTATGGGGCGTGGTCTACATGTTATATGGACATGCAGGAGTGATTATATAGATGATCTGCATTTTGATATTCAACAGTACAACTGCATTGTGTGGGATAAAGACAAGCCAGAAGAGTTGGCTATAGCACTAAATAAACGTATCAGGGCGGTTTGTAACCCTGGCCCCCATGCTGAATGATCGTCTAATTTGTAAACCTAAGGGTTCATCATGCCTCTAGTTATTCGCCAATAGATGGTGTAAGATCGTTGTGATTCTAATTTAGAGTCCTAAGGTCCATTAATAGGGGAAGTTTAATGATCACTAAGGTTTTGTTGATACCATTTTTGGCAATAAGTTTTGTCGGTGGCTGCACTATTATTAACGAAAAAATAGCAAGCGATTATGAGCTAGAATATATCAAAAGTTACTGTGAGCCTACTGATGGTAGCCTTGTTGGAGCAGAAACAGGTATCCAGATTGCGTTAGATGCTAAACGAGAAGACCTAGATAGTGTTAAGGCTGACCTTACTCTTAAAAAATATAAGAAACTTTCAGCGACATTGGCTGGGTATACTGCAGAGGCCCAACAAATCGCAACAACTGCCAACATCGCATGCAAAAATGCTGCTATTTGTTTATATCGGAATGAAGACCAAAAAGTCTGTAATTCTGAAAGTGATAGGTATGACAGAAGGATGGCAGATATTTCAGTATTGATGACCGAAATCAAAAAAATCAAACCTAATTAATAATAAAATAGAATACGGTAACATTTCCAGTGGTGTAGTTACGAGCTCTACCACTGGAAAATGAACCTGTTCTTTGTTTTAGGAAAATCGGCAGGCCCGTTGGCAACCCAGGCGTGCCATTGTTATATCTAGGCTGCTTTTATATCAGCTTTTTCAAATGAATTTACTAGCGCGTCAACCATCGCTTCAGGCGTTATCTGCCTTAAAGCGTATTCAAGGTTGGCTGAACTAGTATTGATTTCATCTACTACACTGCTTTGGTGTATTTTCTTAGATATACTGTGTAATCGTTGTAATTCTAGGGTTAAAACCTCTGCAATTTCTGTCTTGATCACTAACCATACTCCGTTTACGCCTTAGTAGTCAGGTGCCTGACGGTGGGGCGATATAAGGGTTAATCTCTTATTCGGGGTTTGTTTAGAGCAAACCTGGTTGATTGGTCGGCAGACCAGTTACCCCCACCACATGACAGGCTAGGAGTGTGACAATTATGTGTGCTCTTTTTGACGTTAGCAATTCATAGCGATTCAATTTATTTCAAATTACCCCTAAAAAGAGTAATGGGCAGCACGATAGCAGGTGTTGAAAGTGCAGTAGTGAATCGCACGTTATTGGCGGATTTCCTAGCCCCTTCTACCCTTATAAGTGAGGTTCTAAACGATGCCGCCCAGGGTGTTTCTTTAAGGAATCTTTTTAGATGATTTGATGTGGTGGAGAACTTCACACCACCTGCTATATCCCCATCAAGTGATGGCGAATCCACACGAATTCCGTAACGACGCAATGATTTGTCTGCCAAATCAGATGGAATATTATCATCATCAGTATTGTCTAAAGCACCTGTAATGAGTTCGCCAAGGGTTCTTTTGTAGTGTGATCCATTGCCAGCATTTACGGTGACTTCATACTCTAGTATGTAACGCAGTAATTTATTTTCGTCACTTTCGGCGTCAATAGAGGTATGCTCGCTCCAGTCGTGTTCTTTGATCCACTTAATGGCATCATCAAACGATATAACTCTGGTTGAGTGACAAAGGTAAGCACCGGCCAACATGGCACCGATTTGATCACCGACACGCCTATTTTTAAGAGCGATGGCAGCAGCTTTTGAAAAGGTATTAGCATTTTGTTTTATGGTTTTTAGATTCGCAACGGATCGCATGACCAGTGCAGCTGCAAATTCTGGTGTCAGTTTGTCGTGAATAAGTTTTAGCAGATTGTTATAATTCTCTTCGTTTCGTTTCCGATCATCTTCTTTTTTGTCTTGATGCGGGCTGAGAGTGAGAAGGGTTACACGAGTCTCATCTGCGTATTGATGCACAGCTATATTTATTGATGAGAAACAGAACATTGACCTGGTGTGGAACTGCTGCGCGGCACCATGTGCAGAACCTTTGTAAATTTTTGCACCACTGTCAGAAGAAGCGACACGGGCAAGGTCTAGTACCGATTGCATACGTTCAGCGGCTTTGAAATCCTCACTTTCAGCTTCATCGAATATAACAGGTAGAGCATCGGCACCTAATACGGAACGTATGCCGGCTTCAGTGGTTTTACTGGCGACTTTAAGTGCCATTGGCCCAACAATATTACCGATGATGTCAGTGATGACGGTTGATTTACCTGACCCCGACGGACCCGTTATCCAGATATGAGGACGCCAGCTTAACATTCCACAGATCGGGGCAATGATCATCCAACCAGCCAGACAGGTTGCAGAAAGTTTATTTTCCCATTGAATAGCATTACATATTTCAACTACGGTGTGTGCCTCCTTGTTGGTGGCTGGCCGTTTTGGGTCTATCCCAAGGCTAGTGTCACCTTCATATGTGTAACGGCTCTTGATTGTAATGGGTGACATGGGCTGACCATCAACAATGAGCACATCACCCAGGTGAAGCACGGCACGTCCATTATCAAGCCAAGCGCCACGGCCACGGCGGTGTTCTTCTGGCCTGAATATACCAGTGGAATGGGCTAGATTGATAAGGGCATTAGCGGCCATATCCCAATCGGGTGACCCTTTTTTTGGATAGTGGGACTCCCAGTAATCCATAGGGGCAATTTGCAGAAGGTTTAATTTGTTGTGACCGGTTGCGCTGAGTTCAACGATTTGGCCAGCTGAGTTTGAAAGGTAGTAATATTTACCCCTGTTATGGCCCAGAATTCTAAACGGGGTTTCGTCTTCAGGTGGGTCATATGACATGGATTCAACATAATCTGGCATGTCATCAGGACCATCAGAACCGTAATTATTTGGTTCTAACTGGGGTGGTTCATCGTCACGGGGTGGTTCTGGTTTAACGGGTACGATTGAACCACGGGCAACGGCTTCTTTTATACGAACAGCCAGCCACTTTTTTGCATCGTCTTGTGTCCAACCATCTGCAAGACCATCGTATATATCCCACTTCTCAACCCGGTCTGGTTCTGGGCTGACAATGAGAAGTTTGGCCAGTCCTGCAAGGTGTTGTTGAACGCCATCTACAAATTGGGGTGGTCTGTTTTCTTTAACCTTCCAGTGCCCAGCCATACCATCAATGCCGGGTTGGTCGTTGTCGTGAATAGCAATGACTTTGCGACCATAAAGGGCTGACCATTCAACCTTACCTGATGATTTTGCCCCCCCTGGCCATGTTATAACCGCGGCGCTGGGGAACAGTTTTACACCTGCATCACATGATTTTTCGCCCTCAACCAGCAAAACAGTGGCATCTGGTTTGGCGGCGAGTTGGTCCAGCCCATAAATGGGGCGGGGTTCTGGGAAGCCCTGAAGACACCATTTTTCTGAACCATCAGGTAACCTGCAGAACGTTATAGGAGGGGTGATTTTCCCGTCTGGCATATCCACCCTGATAACGTAACCCAAAAGGTGGCCTTCTTTGTCACGATAGGGGTGCACCAAAGTGGGTTTGAAGCTGGTGTATTCTTTATCTGTTCCTGCTTTCTTAGGGTTATACAGTTTTATGGTTCGACCATTGGCACCCATTAATTCTGGTGCTGTGTCTGGAACAGGAAGTATGGCCTGTGGCGCGGGTGCTTTGGGTTTAGTCTCAACGTTGTCCCGTTGGGTTATGTTACGGTCCTTTGTGTCACCACTTGATAAACCAAGATCAATGGCTAGTTCACGGGCAGCATCGGCAGGTTCCTTACCAAATAGGTAGGCGAACAGGTCGATAGGGTCACCACCAGTGTCACCACTAGCAAAGTCACCCCATGCCCCAGTGTCAACGTTGATGGAAAATGACCCTTCTTTTGAATCTGCGCGGGTGGGGTTTATAGATTTGTATTCAACCCCATCAAGACGCCCCTGGGGTAACCATGTCTGTAAGAGACTGGGCAGGGCGGAAAGGGACGCTTGTTTAATCTGAGCGAAATCAATTTTCTTACTCATATTTCTACCCCATTGATTCCGTTTACAGCTTCTTCAGCTGAACGTGCCACCACATAAAGGCCACCATGGCCAATAACCATTTCTTCGAACCGTTCTTGCTGGTCGCGCTGCTTACCAGTTTTGGTCTTTGTCTCGATCGCAATGAAACGGCCAATAATTTGCCCCACCATTTCTGGGGTGATCACAATTCTTTTGAGGCCGAGAATGTCACCGCTACCAGGAAGGCCAAACCGTACAAGCTGACCTGATTGGTTTTTTAGAGCTCCGGTATTATTCCGCCATACCCTAACGCCGTCTTCTTTGGAGAGATCCAGAAGGCACAGTTTTGTAATTGCTGTTTCAGACATTAGATCCCCGCTTTTCATGATCGATGCCAAAGACAGGAACATCACTCTCTAAAATTCTGTCGTAACTGATGCCTAGAACCTTCAAAGGAGCATTACAATTATTGCAATTATATTCATGACCAGAAGTAACTTTTCTACACCGCGGGCAATCTCCATCTCTGACAGGCTCAATCATTGGATCAAAAGTAATTACCTTTCCATGACCCACAAATTCATAGGCTTGCTCTAGAGCTTTTTCTATTGATCCGGCGAAGGGTAAAATTCTGCTCCAATGATGTTTTTTGAAGGCCAGTTCTACATTTTCAAAAACAAAAGGACCGTCAACAACACCATGTAAGCGGCACTGTTTGCCGTAACCGTAGGAAATCGTAACATTCCTGCCAAAATAGATATTCTTCTCAGTCCATTGGCGACCATAGCGGCGAATTTCAAAGGTTTTTTGACCGTCTGCAAAAGCGTCATAGTGAATACCCTTTAGAGGGACAAATAGAGGAGGGGTTTTCATTATCTACTTCCCTGTTTGAAGTTGTTCCATTTGTTGGCGGCTCGAAAATTGTTTTTGACGTGGTTTTCTTCTAGGCTTCCCCGTTTGACGTGGCAGCGGGCGTGGTGCTCTGGGCAATAAGAAGAACCCGGTTTTATGGCCTTGCCGCAAAAGTCTTCATCTGTGTACGGCTTTGGTAGTTTGTTTCCCCACATTGGGTACTGGCATTTTCTCATTGTGATTCCCCGAATTTGTCGGTTTGATTTCCCCATGCATCCCAGCCCGGGCGTTGTTGACGTGCGAAAAGTTCCACGTAAGGCCCTTTGAAAAGGTTCTCTATTAGTGGGTAAGCTTCATCAGGCTTGCGGCTGTGTTCACGTCGTTTGGCAAAGATGAAATCACGGGTGGAACGATTCAGTGCTTTGGGCTTGCCGCGGCGAAACAAAAGACATGGTTCAAGGTTCTTGCGGGTGCCGTAACCACCACCAAAGGCGTATTTGCCAGTGTCTGGGTTGTACTTGATCCATTCCCAGGCCAGACCCGAATATTTAAAACCCCATGCCTCTGCCACGGTTTTGGCTTCAAAAATCATGGGCCAGGTGCACCACATCAGAAGGGCACAATCTTTGGCGGCTAAGTTCCCAACGGGCAGGTGACAAATGTCTTTGATAGACATGCAGTCGTAATTTGCCTGGGGCGATTTCCCTTCGCCCTTTTTGGAAAAGGTTTTGAATGTCCAGGGTGGGTCAGCGTAGATGACACCGTATTTTTCAGAGGGTAAAATCATTCTGCAGCCCCCTGTAACTGGTGGCGCAAATTCTCCACTGCCTGTATTCGGCCGCCTAACCAACGCATAACCGGTTCAGGCATCGAATTGCCTATCGCCTTGTAACGTGGACCATCAGGGCAAAGTTCAGCGGCCTTGTTACGGTATGGGATTTGAGTGTGATTATCAGGAAGACCCTGAAGACGTTCGCATTCAATAGGCATCAGGCGACGAACTGCCATGCCGTCACGAACATAACTGGTTTGTTTCATACCGGGGTTAGCTGACAATGCACCTGAATATGGCATTTCTCTGAGCTCATCGCGTGAGTTCTGAGTAAAGGCAACAATGTTTTGCCCTCTATCAGCACATGCACTGCTGTCGTGCCGTGCAGTTAAAGTCCTGGCCTGTTCTTCCCCGTATTGTGTGTGTGCAACAATGTTGGCTGATTTATCGGTGCCTGTTGTTAAGGGTGCTGTTTGGTCACCTTCTTCATAAACGGCACCATCACCAGCTGTGCGATAAGCAGTAATGAGATTTTCACTACCTGCACCAACATCGCCTCCGCTTGCTTTTAAGGTGCCAATTCCTTCTGAATAAGTTCCGTGACCTGATGACCTGTGAGCGCAAGGAACAAACAAACTTGCTCCACCTAGGGCGTGCTGGTCCTCCAACCCCATTTTGTCACCGAAATGAGCATTCAGAGTTGAAGTAACTTCAACCGGCCACGCTTTATCAGAAACAAGACCTGCGCCACCTTGCGAGAATAACTCTTGATCACTCATCGCAATACCACCAGAACCTCTCGCGCTCTGACTCAGTGTCGGATGTGGGCCACCTTCCCAGTGATTTAATTTTGAAACGTCGGCAATTATTCCAGCTGTTGGCGTTCCAGCTCCACGACTTCTTCCAAGGCTAGCTTCAAGCGTTCCGGCAATTTCTTGCCCCGTCTCTCTGCGCGGCGCAGTATGCCCGCACAGGCTGTGACGCTCAAAAAGTACTTCAGCGGGATGGATGTCTTTTCCAGAATATCCGACAACGAAGACACGTCTGCGCCGCTGTGGAACTCCGAAGTGTTGAGCGTCAAGCACTCTGTAGGCGTACTGAAACCCGAGTTCTGAAATCCCGGCCAACATGCAGTAGAGGGCGTGTAGTTCTTCTGAATCGTACTCTTCTTCAATATCCATTTCTTGTCCGTCGAATTCCATATCCAACGGGTTCGGCGGCGGACATGGATCTTCAGAGGCGTGACTTGTAGAGGAAAAGACGCCGGGGACATTCTCCCAGACCAGCCAGCGGGGCCGTGTTCGTTCAGCAAGGCGAAGAAATTCAAGGGCGAGGTTGCCACGGTCATCATCCATGCCGCCTCTGAGTCCTGCGACTGAGAAGGACTGACAGGGGGTTCCTCCGACAAGAAGGTCAATTGATCCATATTCATCACCTTTGATGGTTGTGAAGTCGCCATGTAGTGGCACGTCTGGCCAGTGGTGCTGTAGTACAGCCCTTGGAAATTTTTCAATTTCAGAAAAGAAAGCTGGTTCCCATCCGAGAGGCTCCCAAGCGATTGAAGCGGATTCAATGCCAGAACATACAGAGCCATACCGAAAACGCCGTTTATTCGGTAATTTTGCCGAACAGCAGGCGTCAAAAATCGCGCCTTGGTCTGGCCTTTGGCCACCTATAGGACTGTTACTCATTTTCCCCATCCCCTTTGTTTACTGCGTACCAGTCTTCAAATTTCTTTTCTTTTTCTTCTGGGTCGTACCACCAGGCCGGCATCCGGTCATAACTAGATTCAATCATCATTGACCACTGACACCGCTTCATTCCTTTACTGTTATCCATGGTAATAACCTTCCCTGTTCAGGTACTTATTGAACCGCTTGGCATTCTTCCTGGCTGAATGTGACATGCCATCAATCAGGTCTTGGTGTTGATTAAGCATTGGGAACAAAGCGTCACATGCCTTGGCAAAATCGCTTTGTGCATCGAGGACGATAACGCCACGGTCCAACAGGTCGTTTAGCCAGTAAATTATGGTTAGAAACACCACCATGACGGGGCGGTCTTCAAAGCTTTTTAAAAGACGTTTTTGAATTCGGTTTATACGGCGGGCCATGTCACTCTTCTTCTTGCCGTGCAAGCCTTCTAAGGGTTGGTAGCAAGCATTTTCCAGTAGCTTTAATATTTCTTGGTCGTCGCCGTTCCAACTTTCAGCACACTTTGCAGCTGGGCGAATTAGTAAGTTGGCGGGTAGTGCGAATTCAACACGTTGGCGGTCAGAGAGGTAAGGCATTGCCGCCCCCTGTTTTCTTCACACGGGCTTTGAATATATGTTTTGCCCAGGCGTAGGGGTTCTTCATTTGACGCCGCCTACCAAGCTCTATCAATTCTGGTAGTGTCTGGGCTTGGCTTTGTTCACGCTTGCGCTGGAATTTCAGAGCATTTTTATCAATCTCAACAAGGTTGCCATCGACCTGTTCAATTTTGCTGGCTTCTTTTATCGCTGAAGTTCCACAGCTTGGGCATTGAGATTGTGCCGCTGGATAACAGGCGTAACAGTTTAAGCACTGCCTAACTGGTGGGCCCTTGTCCCCTGAGTTTGCCAGTCGTTTCTTTTTACCTTCTAGCGACCAGTCAATTTCATCTTCTGGAAGCCCTAACCTAAGAGTGTTGCCTACATGGTCGATAATATAAGCAAAGTCCTTGCCTTCGTATGGCCTAAGAACTCGCCCACATTGTTGGCGGTGTAAGGATAGTGATTTTGTAGGGCGTAACAGTAAAGCAGCTGTAACAACCGGAATATCTGTACCTTCGCTGATAATGTCGCAGCTGGTTAGTATATCCATGTGGCCAGTGCCAAGAGCTTCAATGGCATTCCGTCTGGCATGGTCATGCATTCCACCGTCAACACACATGGCCCTATACCCTGCAGCCCTGAATTTTTCAGCAACGTGTTTGGCATGATCCACAGAAGCACAGAAGGCAATTGCAGGTTGACCAGGGCATAGCTTGTTGTAGTGGGTGATGACATCGCCTGTAATGGATGGTTTATCCATCTTTTCCGCTGAATCTGAGTTATGAAAATCACCGCCACGGGTTCTGATGCCACCAAGGTCAAATTGCATAGGCGGCGCAAACACTCGGGTAGGAGCTAGAAAACCATCATCCATAAGTGACTGAACGGTTGGCCCCATTACCATAGATGTAAAGCAGCCACCGAAATCTACCCCAAGGCCCTTACCATCCAATCTTTCTGGTGTAGCCGTAACCCCCAGCAATTTTGCATTTGGCATGTACTCCATGACACGAGCCCATTGACCAGCAACGGCGTGGTGTGCCTCATCGATCATAAGGAAGTCAAAGGGCTTCACTTCTGGGAAGCGACGTACAAGCGTTTGAACAGAGCAAACCATTACTGGTGCATCTGAATTGTAGTAAGACTTACCCAGATGTTTGATTTGGCTTTTTATTGTGGCAGTAGTCACAGAGTGTGAAGCCACCAGGCCATGATAAATACCCATTCTGGCAAGGGCCATTGATGTCTGTAATACCAGTTCTTGGCGGTGAACTAGCACACCAACCCGATTGTCTTTTTTGGCTGCACCATTGGCCATATAGGAAATACAAACTGTCTTACCCATTCCGGTTGGTGCCACACCCAATGGAGCTTTACTGCCATGGCTGTAGTGTGAGGCAAGTTCGGTTATGAACTGCCTTTGATTTAATCTTAATTCCATTATTCCCATCCCTCGTATCGTCGGCAAGATCCGGGATGGGAGTTAGATCAGTCGTGGGGCGACTCATGCTGTGCAAGATGCCGACGATATACCGATTAACGGCAAATTTACCGATTCGGTCAAGTCACTTTAGAAAATAAATTTTAGAAGAGATCTATATGTTGGGTAATTTACGAAAATTAACTACCACCACCTGTAGTTGCTGCATAATCGGTAAATTGCACTTTACCTAATTACCGAATGTCGGTAAATTGATAGGTGAAAACGGCAGAACCAGTGGGGATTTAATATGTCGGATCTATCAAATTTAGCAAAAGTCGTGCGTCAACGTATGGCTGATTTAAACATAGCATCGTATGTAGCATTAGAGAAAAAGTGTGGTTTCAAATCAGATGTAATTCGTAATTTAATGAACGGACGTACTAAGTCGATTCGCTCTCATAGAATAAATAAATTAGCAGAAGTATTAAAAATTGATCCTTCAGTTCTTTCTGATGAAAGAATGAAAGAAACAACTAAACGTGCAGTTACCTATGATAATTTAGCTACTACAGGTGATTTTGCCAGAGTTGCATCAATCCCAGGAGATTCAACGCCTTCTTATGTATTCCCAAAATCATGGTTTACATTAAAAGGTATTAATCCTGATGGCCTACAAGCATTTAAAGCTAGTGGTGATTCAATGGTTTCTCTTATTAATGATGACGATATTGTTGTAATTGACATTAACGATACTGAACTTGCAGATGGTCGAGTTTTAGCATTTAAAAAGCCTTCTGGAATTGTTATTAAAAAAATATTTGTTACCCAAAATGGATATGAAGCCAGAGCAGAGAATCCAAAATACCCGGCTTGGGAAATAAAAAATAAAGATAAAAATGATATGGAAATTTTAGGCCGGGTTGTGGCACGTTTCGGTACTTTGTAACCTAATTACATCCCCTAATTTTACTCATAAAATACCGCTGGCATAACAACCAGCGGTATTTTTGTATTGCGAATCGGTAAATTTACCGCTTACAATCGGTATATCGGCATTTCAAGCCTAGGGATGGGGAAAATGAAAAGCACTGGTTTAGCGCCTTCGCGCCGCAACTCAATTATACAAAAACACATCGCTCACCCCATTCGGCAACAGGTTAGATGGCTTAAAACTCTATGGGGGTTCTTCTAATGACAATTAAAACTAACACACTGGGAATAAGCTCTTTATCGGGATTTGTCGGTTTGCTTTATGCGGGTGAAGACCTGTTATTTCATAACCGTAAAGTTTCGGCTGAAGACGTCTTAAATATGCTGTTTGTTGATGTTCTTAACTGCTTTGAACAGGGTTATTTTTCACGAGTTAATCACGATGCCTAGTATTGACAAAAAGGCGAAAACGGTAATTCGGGCTTCATCGCTTCCACAGTACCCAGACTGTGAACGCCGTTATGCCGCTAGATCATTCGCCAATGAAGTAAAAGCTGCTGGGTATGAGCTAAATACCATGTTGCCAAGCATTGGGGCCGTGATCGGAACGGGTACACACGAAGCTCTTGGATATGCCATGATTCAAAAAATGCAGGACCAAGAAATTGTTGCTGCAGACTTTGAAGCCTTGGCTGTGTCATCGATCGAGGAAGCCATAAAAGATGGTGTTGTCTGGGATAACACCACAACGAGCCCTGATGCGGCTATTCAACAGGCCATCAGGCAAGCAAAGGTCATATTGCAGGTCGTTGGTGATGATATCCAACCCATAGCGGTCGAGCAGTATCTAAAGGCCAACCTTGATGATGGTTTCGAGTTAACCGGTCATATCGATATTACGGAACAAAATGGGATAGCAGATTTTAAAACAGGATCTGTGCAACGCGCAAATCAAACCCAATACGGTGCTTATTCTCTTTTAAGCCGTTCGAATGGCCACCCTGTCAAAAGATTACGTGAAATCTACGTTCAAAGGGTTGGGAAACGAGTACCGCAACCAGATCCAATAGTTAAATCTTATAGCGTTAAAGAAGCCGAACGAGGGGCATCAGAAACTATCAAGCACATCAAAGCTGGATTAATCAAATTTCGCGAAAGTTGTGAAAACTGGGTCTTCCTCCCTAATCCAAATTCAATGATGTGTTCACCGCTGTACTGCCCCGCATTCGGTACGAAATTTTGTCAATCACACAAAAAATTACAAGGGAAGTAAAAATGGAAAATATTGATACCACAACTGGTGCTCTTCAAATCTCAGATAATAAAGCACTGCAGGTGATACCTGCTGGTGACATCTTTAGTAACATTCAGCTGTTTGAAGACGCACAAAGAATGTGCTCGCCATTATCTGAAAGTGACATGGTTCCTGATATCTATAAAAAGAAAAAGGGGAATGTATTGATTGCAATGGATATGGCGAGAAGGTTGAACGCCAGCCCGTTAATGGTGATGCAAAACCTAAATATTATTCATGGCAGACCTTCACTTGCATCTCAAATGGTCATAGCTTGCTTGAATTCATGCAATAAATTTTCCCCCATTCGTTACAGAATTAAGGACCTTGGGAAAAAGAAGGTCGAATACATAGAAACGTATTGGGAAAACAAAGTAAAAAAATACCGGAAAGTTACCACTGAAATTAATGATACAAGTTTCATCGCTTATGCAACTGACTTGGCAAGTGGTGAAGAAATTGAAGGCCCAGAGGTAACAGTTGAAATGGCGGTTCTAGAAGGTTGGTATGGCAAGGTGGGCTCTAAGTGGCAAACTATGCCAGGTCTAATGGGGCGTTACCGTTCCGCTGGTTTCTTTGGTCGCCTATACGCTCCTGAAGTAACCATGGGGATGCCAACAGATGATGAAGTTATTGATGTTGGCCCCCAAGAATACACCGTTACAAATGCCCCTGATTTGGCGGCACCAACGCAAGAGCCAGATGAAGAAATTGAAGAAGTAGAAGTTGAGGTTGTTGAACCCGAAGAAACAGCAAAGGCAGAACCAGAAAAAGATAATGTCAAAGAGCCTGCCAAACGTAAGCCACGAGCCACAAAACCACAGTTAGACCAAGCGTATAGTGATGGTCGTCAAGCTTTCAAAGAAGGTAAGTTTGATAAGGATTATTCTGAAATATGTACATCTGATGCATTGAAGAAGAAATTTATGGAAGGTCACCACGCCGCACAGAATGAGCCTGTAGAAGAATCCCCTGCAGAAAAATCAGATGCTCCATTTGAAGCACCAGGTGCAGATGAAACGCCTACAATAGCTGAACCGTCAAATGAAGATGATGGTGACTGGGGATTTGGGGAATAATCATGGATTTCACAATTACAAACTTCATGGGATGTGAAGCAGCTAAAATCAGAGTTTCACAACTAGCCCTGATAGCCGGTGTAAACCATCAAGGTAAAAGCTCTATATGCCATGCCATGGGTGCCATTCTTACAGGTAGAACATTTCCTTTGGGAATCAAAAAATCAGAAGGTGGTGTTCTGGTGAAAACTGGAACAGCCAAAGCAGAGGCAACGATTGCCACGGCAAATGGGAACGCCTCTCTAACCTGGCCGAAAGGTGAACTCTTTACAGAAGGTAAGCGGGTATATTCATCACCTTATGCGGTTGGGAATGCTTCACTGGTTGATCAGATGCCCAAAGTTATCATTACCCACCTAATGGAACTCTTAAAACAAGAGCCAACACTTGATGATCTAACCCAAGCCCTTTCAGAAACCAAACTAAACGAAAAGCATCTTGAAAAGCTGTGGGGTACGATTGAACTTGATGGCTGGGATACTGCACACACCAGAGCCAAAAACAAAGGCACTGAGTTCAAAGCCCAGTGGGGATATCATACCAGTGATAACTATGGTGCCAAGAAAGCCGATTCATGGGTTCCTGATGGATGGGATGAAGCACTTTCTACCAACAGCAAAGAGAACCTAGAAACGCTTGTAACAGCGGCACGGGCTGAACTGGAAGACGCCATTTCACAGAATGCAGTAAGTGTTGATGCTATAGAGCGTCTTCGTGACACTGCTGAAAAGCTTGAACAAAGACAAGCTGAAGCTGTTGATGCAGAAGCTGCGGTTAAAAAGGTTCATGACGAGTTTCAAGAAAAAGAGAAACTACGCGATGACATGCCCGCATGTGAGATCAAAGACACACACATGTGCCCCAGCTGTAATACTCGGTTGATAATTGATAAGGTGTTCAAGGGGAAGACACACCTTAAAATTGCTGAAGACATCGACAAGAAACAGCAGGATAAACTACAAACCCAGCGGGCGTCACTGGATGGCCAGATTTCAAACTGTAAAGGCAGGATGAATGAAGCCCAAGCTGTTCTTAATGCGGCAAGGGTTGATGTTAAGGAATCAATGGATGCTGCAGAAAAATTAGCAGAAGTTGACCGTAAAACCACAAGTAACACAGCCGTTGATGTGGATCAGAAGCGAGAAGCAAAAACACGGGCTGAACGGAACCTTTCAGCATTCACAGGAAAATCTGAAGCTGATCGTCTGCACCGTAACGTTCAAATCAACCAAGTCATTATTGATGCCCTTGACCAGAAAGGGGTTCGTAAAACGGCTTTGTTACGAGCATTGAAGATGTTCAATACTGAAATTGGACATAGTAGTAATCTTGCTGGTTTCGGTAAAATTGAAATTACAAATGACCTAACCTTTGAACTTGAAGGCCGTAACTACTTGTTACTTTCAGAGAGTGAGAAGTTCAGGGTTCGTGTCGCCCTTCAAGTCGCCATTTCGAGATTAGATAAATCAGCCTGTTTGATTATAGATGGTGCTGAGATTCTAGACCCTGGGGGACGTAAGGGGCTTTTAATGATGCTTCATAAAATGAAGCTAAACGCCGTGGTTGGAATGATGCTTTCCAAACCAGAATCTGCACCGAACTTAAAATCAATTTGTGGCGGTGCTTCTTATTGGGTTTCAAACGGTAAATCTACCGAAATACGGTAAAATAGGGGTTGTTATGCGATTATTAAACGGAGATACGGTAAAGCCTACAATCAAGGGAATTGCTAAGGTTGAGGCCATTGATTTGGCTTGGTGCTTGGGTGCGGTTGTTAAGTTCAATGGGGCAAGTCCTGCTTCCTACAGTTACGCGCAGTCTGCGGTTAATTTAGCTGAATTATTAAAGAAGAAAGGCTATAGCCGTGACGCCATGAAGTGGGCTTTGTTAAGTCCGGCATGGGTTTTGTTCTTTGGTACTGTTTCAGAAGATTTGCTTGAACTACATCCTGAGCTTGAAGCTGTAATATATGATGTTCACCGTGTGATTTATGACAGATTTCATATCGGGAATTACAAGCCTTCTGGTGACATTTTAGAAATCTCACACGCGTTATTCGATGCAGAAAAAGCCAATTTCTTTGGGTTGCCAGATTTCGTAGAAGCCTCAACTGATGAAATCCTTAAAGAAACAAAATTTGAGTTTGCCCGTGTCCTATCAACACCTGATGCCATGGCGTTGTGGCTTCAATACTGGAACGGTCTAGAAGACCAGGTTGGGGGTTGAGATGAAGAAAACCACTAAGCAAGACCGGAAGGTTGGCGTAAATCTAAAACGCATACGCCAGGACCGTGCCAAGTCACAGCAACAAACTGCTGATGGTGTCCGTATCACTGGCAATCAAATCAGAAAATATGAATCTGGCATTGATCGGATTTCATCTGGCCGTTTAGCCCAAGTCGCTGAATTTCTAGATACACCAGTTGCTGAATTTTACCGCGGTACATCTAAAGCATTCACCAAAGATGCTGATGCCGTTAAGTCAGCACGGGCCAGCAGGGGAAAAGGATGAAAACATCATTTTATCTTTTGGCTCAATTTGAAAAGCCCATCATTCCTCTTGAAGATATATCTGAAGAATATTTTGGCTGTTCTAGATCTACCGCCATTCAAAAAGCCAAATCTGGAACATTGCCAGTGCCGGCTTTTCAGTGTGGTCAAAGCCAGAAATCAACGTGGATGGTTCATATCAATGACCTGGCCACAATGATTGACCAGCAACGTGAAGCAGCTAAGGAAGACTGGGTAGGGGGGTAGTACTTTGCCTGCCAGCGAACCACCAAGATGGCTTAGTTTTGGCTCCTAAATTCTAAATCTATTTCGTAAACCTAGGCCAACTAAAAATAAACATACAATGCTAATTAATCCTTGAGATGAAGCTGCAATACCAAACCAGTTAGGAATATCATCACCAAAAAGATTTTCTATCCCTGCGGCTCCAATAGTTCTTGTTATGGGAACAAAAGGTATACTGTTGTAAAAGGTGATATCGAGGGCATCCCAAAATCGGCCTTCAGTTCTAACATTGCAACCAGGATTGTGTATAAATGCCATACACATATTCATGACAAAATATAGCAATGAGAAGCATATATTTGAAAATAATAAGAAGAAGAATGATTTCAATATATTTTGGCCGTAGTTGCTTATCTTGTCGAACATCAAATCAAGAATAGAAGCAAGCCTCCCAGAGGTATGCCAACGTTTTGCGCGCATTTCGTCCGCATGAAATTCGAGGGCACCTTCATGATTTTTATTGCTTTCTGAAATCTCTTTTAATCGACGTAGTCGAGAAATATCTTCGATATCAGCCGCAATTTGAAATTGTATTATTCTCCACCGTTTGGTTTTAGTTTGAAGTGTACACTTTAGGTCATGAAGCATCATTTGGGTGTTGAATTTAGTATTACGCAGATCTAATACACAATTTAACTTTAATATGGGGAGAGTAAGATTTTTACTAAAAATAGAATATCTAAAACTAAATACCTTAATGGAATCTGTAAAACCGGCATTCTGTAGGGATAAGCTTTGTTCGAACTCAGCATTGTCGAAGCAAATTATCTCTCCTCTGAACTGGGTGTTTCTGAAGGAAACAATATCTCCACTGAACATGGCATTGTCGAAGGAAGTCGTCTTTCCGTTGAATTCGCCATTGTCGAAGTTAGCTTTCTCGCCGCTGAATCTAGCATTATCGAAGAAAACCTCCCCGCTGAACTTGACACGACTGAAGGAAGTGTGCTTTCCGCGGAACGTGGAATTGGTGAAGTAACCCTTTCCGTTGAGCTCTGTGCCCTGGAAGGAAATCATCTCTCCGTTGAAATCGACAGAGTTAAAGAAAGCTTCCTCCCCATTGAATTCGACGCAGTCGAAGTAAGCTCTCTTTCCGCTGAATTGGGCCTTGCCGAATGAAGTAGTTCTTCCGTTGAACCGAACATTGCCGAAGTATGTGTCCTCACCGCTGAATTTAGCATTGCCGAAGGAAGCCTCTCCGCTGAAATTAGCATCACCGTAGGAAATATTTCCGCTGAACTTGGCGCTGTTGAAGGAGACCTGTCCGCTGAACTTGATATTGTCGAAAGAAGTATCTTCTCCGTTAAACTCGACATTGCTGAAATCAATGTTCTTACCGCTGAATTGGGCATCACAGAAGGAAACATTTTCGCTGAACTTGGTGTGCTTGAAGGAAATTACTTTTCCGTTGAATTCGGCCCCGTAGAATGAAATTTCCTTTCCGCTGAACTGGGCATAGTCGAAGGAAACCACACCGGTGAACTTAGCATTGTCGAAGGAAGCATCTCCGCTGAAATTGGCATCGTCGAAAGAAACTCTTCCGCTGAAACTGGCATCGTTGAAGGAAACCATACCTGTAGGGAAAGTATAATGTTGGAAGGATATGACATCATTTTTCACATGATCAGAAAAAACGGTACTTGAGAAATCGATATCTGCATCGGGGTTTTTCTTAACCCAAGCATTCCATTTCTTATCGCCGAGTTTCCAAAGATTAATAGCTTCTTGGCCCTTCATTAAGTCTTACCTCTAAGGTATTTTGTCTAATACATGTTTGTTTTCTTTACGCTATTACACTTTCTAAACGGAAGCTAGAAACATTGGATTATATAGCCCAGTTTCTAAGTCAAATTAACTAGGTCAGTATTTAATGTGAATATACGGGTTTGGGGGCAGAATAATTTTATGTTCACAGATAACAAATGGATTTGATGACGATAATTGAAGCTTTATGATATTTAATTTTGTTTCAATAATGGACAAGTGCAGCCTGATGCTCTTAGTAAATGCAGTTCGTTACAATTACCTCTCGTCTTTGTCGTGCAAACGATTAGGCATAAGTTCAGTGTAGACCTGCCATAGTGTGTTGATATTTCGATGACCTGTTACCTGTGCTACTTCATCAATACTGTAGCCCTTTTCAAATAGCCGGCTGGCTCCTTCTCTCCTTAAATCATGGTAACGAAGATCTTTGATACCTAAAGAATTTCTAGCTCGCTGGAATCCCGCTGAAACAGATTTAGAATTGTAGGGAAAAATTCTTTCATCTGTTTTAGGCTGATTTTTAAGAATCTCCCATGATCCGCCAAGCAGTGGAACAAGCATGTGGTTTCCTGCTTTTTTACGGGGGTCTTTTCTATCTCGGACAAGAACAGCTTTTTGTTCGTCGTTAACGTCATCCCAAAGAATAGAGCAGACCTCGCCAATCCGCATGCATGATAAGATAGAGAATTCTAGCAAGTCCACGTATGGTATGAATGCCCCTTTTTCAGAGCTCCTATTTTTTAATTTCTCAATTAGCTTTTCAAGTTCAATAGACGTAGGTCGCCGGTTTCGCCTGTTACTTTTACCTATTAATTGCATGTCATGAAGTACAGGGTAGGAATCAATTACAGCTTGGTCATTAATTTCGTATCCCCAGGCAGGCTTGGCCATCTTTAGGACTGATCGAATATAGCTTACATCGTGATTGATGGTAGATTTACCTGTTCCACTTTCTTTACGGTCTTTGCAGTGCTGAACCAGGTGGTGTGATTTAAGTTCAAAAATATCGACTTTCGCAACGTCACAATCTGCCACCAATTCAAGAACCTTTCTTTTGGTTCTCCCAAGTTCAATATGTGGGTCATCTAAATATTTTTGAATCAGTTCGCCTAAACTTATATTTTGATTTTTGTTGTCGTGTCCTGATATCTCAATTTCTGCTACTCTTTGTTTGCCCCATGATTTAGCTGTGGCCTGCTTTGCAAATGTACGGGATTCACTATGAATTAGTTTGCCATTTTTCCTTACACGGATTAATCCCGTATATCTAATGGTGCCGTCATTTTTTTTTCGTTTTTGAATTGAGAATGAAGCCATTTTATATATCACCATGGAAACAAAAATAATGTTTCCCATATGTTTCCACCGTAGCCTAAAAATGTCAAAAAATATCTGAAAATGTCTAAGAATGTCGAAATGCTAAGTGGTCAAAATCAAAGTAAAAATGGCAGTATTCAGCCAAAAAAGATTGATAGAACGGTCTGCGTGGCACCGATGTTGGATTGGACTGACCGGCACGAGCGATCTTTCTTGCGGATGATCACTAAACATACTGTTCTCTATACTGAGATGATTACGACGGGGGCTTTATTGCATGGCCGAGACCCTGAGCGATTCTTACAATTTGATACAAAAGAACATCCCATAGCTTTGCAACTTGGCGGAAGTGACCCTGAAGCAATTGCGATTTGTTCTAAGATGGCAGCGGAATTTGGGTATGATGAGATTAACCTCAATGTTGGATGCCCAAGTGATCGCGTACAAAAGGGACGTTTTGGGGCCTGTCTGATGGCTGAGCCAGATTTGGTCGCTGAGTGTGTGTCGGCAATGGCTCAATCCGGTTTAGCCTCTACGGTAAAGACGCGGATTGGTATTGATAACCAAGATTCTTATGAATTCCTGCATGTTCTTATCAGTAAGATCGTCAACGCAGGCTGTAAAACTTTGATCGTCCATGCCCGCAAAGCTTGGTTAGCAGGCTTGAGCCCGAAACAAAACCGAGAAGTGCCGCCTCTCAGGTATGATATCGTTTACAGGGTCAAGCAAGATTTCCCTGAATTGGAAGTTATTCTCAACGGTGGAGTTCAAACCCTTCAAGCTGCTGAAGAACATCTAGCGCACGTTGATGGCGTGATGATTGGTCGTGAGGCCTATCAAAACCCCTATGTAATGGCCGAAGTTGATCAAAGATTTTATGCCGAACTTGGTGTGAAAGATAGATCTGAAATCGTTGATGATCTTGTCGCATATGCTGCTTTGAAGGTTACTGAGGGCGTCCCTGTTAAATCAATTACTCGGCATGTACTAGGGTTGTTTAATGGTCTGCCTGGTGCGCGCGCTTGGCGACGGAGTTTGAGCCAGAATGCTTTTAAACCTGGAGCAGATGAAGGTGTTATTGTACGTGCTTATGAGGAGTTTCTTACCTCTTCGGTAGCTCGAGAAGTTGCTTGATTTGGTTATCTAGATTTACACTAAAGTTTTTAACGGATTGCATTTAAGGGGATATAATGATGTTGAAGCTCACAGTAATAATGAGTGTGGCGTTACTTTCTTTTGGTTCATCAAGCGGTTTTGCGAGCCCGATAGATTGTACAAAAATTCTTGATCAGTCTTCGATCGTTAAAAAAGTGATTTATTTTGAAAGCGGGAAAACGGCTTTGACTGCAGAGGCTCAAAATAAGATCGATCAGCTTGTAGAAGTAGTAACGGGTAACCCGTCCCTTAAAATTTGTGCTGTGGGTCAAGCAGATAAAGAAGGTGATCCAGAAGCCAACAAAAAACTCTCTTTGAAAAGAGCGGAGAGTGCCAAAAAGTATTTGGTTAAAAAGGGCATTGATAAAAAACGAATTGAAACTGTCTTTCGTGGTGAGGCTTATGGGGGTTTTTCGTTTTGGGGAGCTGCGGATAAAAAGGATGAAGATCGTAGAGTTGAAATCTCGGCCTATAGCGAGTAGCCGTGTTTTCTTAACGTAACGTATCGAGATTGTTAAGGTAGTCGGTTTGTCGAACAAGTTTTGTGGCGGTCATGTTTTGCTCTATCACGGAATATTTAAGGATATTCCCTCTGGTTTAGAGAGCCGTATTCATAATGTAAGGCCTGAAGTTTTTAAGCGACAAATTTCGTGGCTCAAGCAAAATTTTGACATTGTTACGATAGATGATTTCTCAAAGGCAAATGACAGGAAGGGGCTTGCTGCAGTCACTTTCGATGATGCTTATGCTTCTGTATTCTCTGAGGCATTACCCTGGCTAATCGATGAAGCTATTCCTGCGACCATATTTTTGAACAGTTCTTTGGTAGATGGAGATATTTTTTGGCGAGATAAGGTTCGCTATCTTATCACTAATCAGCTAATCGACGATTTCTTGTATTATTGTAATAAAATCCCGTGGGTGTCAGAAGTGCGTAGGGAACGGTTCTATAAAGATACCAAGAAGCCGAGTTTAAATAGCCTGGTAGTGAGTGATGCAATCGACGATTATTTTCGTGATCGGGAGTTCACTGAGGCTGTAGCAATTCAACTTGGAAATGTCATTGCCCGTCGAGATGATCTTATATCCCATCCTTTGATAACCTATGGCAACCATTCCCATTCCCATTATGTTTTGTCTTCGTTGACAGAAAAGCAGCAGCACGAGGAAATTACGCGTTGTCAGTCCTGGCTAGAAGAGAGTGAATTAGAACTCAGCCGGATTTTTGCAGCTCCCTTTGGCGGAAGTCTTGATGTAAATGAGACTACGAATAAAATACTAGTAGAACTAGGCGTTAACGGCCTGTTGATGAGTAGAAACTCAATAAATCCAAGCTTGAAATGTTATGAAAACGGAGAGATTAATGTTCTCGAACGTTACATGGCTCCCTCAAATCTTCCTGAGTTACAGGAAATAGCTACAGCACTAGAGCAAAGATTGAAAATTTAAAGTTCTTCTAGCACTGTTGTCGCAATAGCATGGATTTCCTCACCCTTACTAGTCATGTAATTTGAAGCGATTGTTGCCAATTTTTGACACTCTTGTGTATGAGCTAGAAGGTGTATTAACTGGTCCTCTAACTGCTCTATATTCTCTAATTTAATAACGGCTCCAGCCTCGACCATTTCAGTGCAAATAGCTTCAAAGTTTTGCATTTCAGGTCCACAAATAATCGCACAGTTTTGCCTTGCTGGCTCAAGAAGGTTTTGCCCTCCTTTTCTAAGAAATGACCCGCCCATGACAACGACAGGGGATAGTTCATAGAACAGCCCGAGCTCACCCAAGGTATCTGCAAGATACAAGTCTGTATCTGCCTGGATGGTTTCTGATTTACTTCGTAATGAAACTTGTAAGTTAGTTGAACCAAGTTCCGCGATGATATCTGGGCCCCGGTTGGGGTGGCGAGGAGCAATGACGCATAGCAGGTTGGGGATCTTGCTTTTTAACTTTTCTTGCAATTGTGCGAAATAAAGCTCTTCGCCTTTATGGGTTGAGCTTGCAAACCAAATTGGGCGATTTTTGAGTGAATTACCAAGCTCTTCAAAGCTGGTGCTTTCATAAGAAAGTTTTTCTGCTGAAAATTTTAAATTTCCACTTTCTAAGACTTTGGGCGCTTTGAGCTCTCTGAAATGGAGGGCATCTTGTTCTGACTGAGCAAGTACAAGTTTAAAACATCCCAGTAGATCTTTAATAACAAAAGGAACCCTCTGCCAAGACTTAGACGATCTCTTGGACATCCGGCCATTGATAAGGAGTAAAGGTATGCTTTGGTTTTGAGCTCGAAAAATCAGTTGTGGCCAAAGTTCTGATTCAACAATTAGACCAATGCTAGGTGACCAGTGAGTTAAAAACCGCTCAACTGCTGCTGGCATATCAACTGGGATAAATTGGTGTATCGCATTTTCCGGTAGCCGTTTATTCATTAA
Organism: Halopseudomonas aestusnigri; assembly: GCA_036960845.1. Lineage (GTDB taxonomy): Bacteria > Pseudomonadota > Alphaproteobacteria > Kiloniellales > Kiloniellaceae > Kiloniella. The sequence goes on from JBALWN010000001.1 coordinate 1,083,032, forward strand.
CTCGGCTGAAGTTGTTGTCCCCGTGGTAATCAGGAATTTTAGATTTGATTGTTGTTTATTCAATTCTGCGATTAATGGAAGAATAGATAATGATTCGCCCACTGAAGCACCATGTATCCAAATTAATTTGCCACTAGGTCGCGCGAGTTCTGTGTAACCTAGTCGTTCTTGATGGCGTTCTGGGTGCTCTTTTCCGCGTAGTCGACGCTTTTTCAGGTGGTGTCTGATAACAGGGGTAAGAAGTGTCGCTGTTGAACCATATAAACCCAAAGCGATCTTAGTTAAAAATGTCGTCATTCCCTACGCCCTTTAGGAAAGAGCAAGGATTTGAAGTTGGTTGGCAATTACCTTTTGCTCGTCATAGAGCTCCAGGGCACGTTCTCTACTGGCATTCCCCATCGTTTCACGTAGTTTTGGGCTGTTGACGAACTTGCAAAGAGCATCAGCTAGTTTTTCAGGGGAGTGTAGGGGGATCAAAAGGCCGGTTTTACCATCGATTACTTCTTCTCTTGAGCCACGAATGTTTGTCGCAACTACAGGTAACCCAGTCATCATTGCTTCGATAATTGACCTTGGCATCCCTTCGCGGTGGGAGGGGAGGGTAAAAATGTCAGAAGCCCGCATGATTTGATTCACATCCTGCCTATACCCTAAAAATCGGATGCGCTTTTTAAGTTTTGGATCGGTATTGGCCAATTCAATGGCCTCGTTAATATCAGATGCGTGATCACTTTCTAAACGATCACCTACGATCCAAAGTGTTGCGTCGACCTTTCGCATCGCATTAATAAGCTCAACGTAACCTTTTTCACGTACTAAACGACCAACCATAAGGATAATGGTCTCATCATCTTTGGCCCCGAGTTCTGTTCTGAGGGCCTTGCGATATGATTTTGGCGAGGCAGGATAAAATTTGTTGATGTCGATCCCGTTACCAATGGCGACGATCGTACCGTTTTTGCAAAGATTATGTTTTCTTGCCGTTACGGCATCTTCTTCTGCTTGAGTAAACAGAGTATCGGTACATCGTCCCGCCAACCACTCCAGTCCAACAAAGATATTTCGTTTTACAGTGGGCATGTTTTCATGGAAGTAGAAACCGTGCGCTGTGTAAGCAATCTTGGGTACATTCGATACGCGTGCTGCAAATCTGGCGATCAGTGATGCAACGGGTGTATGCGCATGTACGAGGTCAAATTTTTCATCTTTGAAAAAATGCGTCAGCTTTTGAAACGACTTAATATGCGAAAAGAGATTGAGGCTCCTCTCAATCTCAATCGTTTCGACACGAAATCCCTCTGCGCGAATCTTTTCAACCAGCGGGCCATCACTGCATACACCAACCACTTCGTGGCCTGCGTCTCTCATGCCCTTCATTAAGGGGAGTATCATGTGATAAAGCGAGAAATCGACAGCGCAAATTTGGCAGATTTTCATTCGGTTCCTGCTGGTTAGACTTGGACGTATGTTTCCATTTGCTGGACATCATATAGTTGTCGGCTGCGGACGGAAACGCAATAGTGGAGTTTCTTTGAAAGATGAGGTCTTCAATACCCATTTATTACCGGGCATGCAATGTTTGAAGAGGCCTTTTCCTTGCCGTACAGAAAAGCGACACAGTATTAAAATTTCAATGAAATAAGCCTTTGTCTCATGGGAGTATATAACTTCAATGTTACTATGAGGAATTAACGAGAAAGGGGCTGTATCGTAGAGGGAGATATTCGCACAGGTATTCGGTGACATACTCTTATCTCTATTTTTTCAGCATTTTCTCTACCCTTTGGTTCTGGATACCGTATTATTGGCCTCAATGTAGAAAGTGTAATGTTCTGTATTTACACAGTAGCTGTCATGTTTGGTAAGAAGTTTGATTTTCTTCATCTGCGAAAATGGTTTTCGATGAAAGTTTTCGGTGAGAAGAAAGGGTAAATTTTTCCTGAATAACAGCGCCGAACACAAAAAAAACACAAGCCTTGAGGGGCGTGTGTCGATAAGGGATAGTTAGCGCTCGCGCGATGAAACAATTTATGCCGGGATATTTTCACGTAATGAATAGGTTTGAGGGGGCTTTTGGTTATCTACAGCTCTCTGTATTAATATTACTCCTGTCTGGCTGTAGTTATCTGCCTTCGGCAAATGGTATTTTTGCTGATAAGCAAGATGTAGTGCCAAGAAGCGATACTGATCAACCTAAAGAAGCTGCAGGCGGTGGTTCTAAACACGAGCCTGAAATTGCAGCGGAGCTCGATTTACCAAAGCCGAAGTGGAAGCCTGATGTTATCCCCACGGCACCTGAGCGTACTCCGGAATTAGCCTCTGAGACATCTGAGGCCGTGCCAATAGATAATATTGCTGAAACTGCTCTTGTTGAGAACCCAGACGTGCAACAGTTATTGGGAATGTCTTTTCTCCAGGTTAAAGAGAAGTTAGGTCAGCCTGGTTGGATACGAGATGTCTATCCTGCGAGAGTTTGGGGATACGATATGGAATCTTGTAGTATGCAGATATTCTTTTATCCCAAACTGGATCAAGCAGGGGATTATCGTGTCTTGGCCTATGAAAGTGGACTTCAGGATGAGGCAATTGGTGCCAAACAGATACTGGGGAATGTAGATAAATCCTTGGAACCAGTTTCTAAAGACGTAGATACCGGAGATGTAAGTAAGCTAGAACAGACACTAATTCAGGCTTGCTTTGAAAAGCTGTTGAGTGATTCTGTTTCTGTTAAAACCGTAGTGCCAAATAATGCCTCGCCATGATTGATAAAGCGATGGAACAGGGGCGGTTCGAGCTCAAAGTCATAAGACAAACACCCCTTAGGCGAAGATAGATATAGTGATTGTAGGAGATAGAAAATGATGGCAGCATCCGTGCTCGAAACCAGTAGTCCCCGTGTCATTCTGGTTGATGACGATGATCTTTTTCGTGAATCGCTAGGATTGAACCTTTCTGAAGAAGGTTTTGATGTCATTGATTTTGACAATGGTTCCGATGTATTGAGTTTTCTTCTGAATGAGCCTTCCTTAGATCCGATTTTACTTGATTGGCGGATGCCTGGTCTTGATGGCCTTGCTGTCTTGCGTCGATTACGAGAAGCAAGGATGGATAATCCGGTTATTTTTCTTACGATGCTGAGCGATGAAATATATGAAGAAGCTGCTCTAAGGTGGGGGGCTGTTGATTTTATCGATAAGTCGAGGCGCCTGCCAATAATATTACAGCGTTTACGCTTGATAGCTGAGGGAACTAAGGGCTTCTCCCCTGCGCAAGAAAATGAAAACCAGACTGGCAACCCTTCTTCTACAAGAGTGGGTGATCTTGAAATTCGGGAAGATATTATGCGAGCTTATTGGAAAGGGGATCAGCTCGATCTGACCCTTACTGAATTCGCTATCGTCTGTTTCCTGGCAACGGGAATTGGTAATGATGTCAGCTACCGACAGATCTATGATCTCGTACACGGTAAGGATTTTGTCGCGGGATATGGCACTGATGGCTATAAGGCCAACGTTAGGTCCTTTATTAAGCGCATTAGGAAGAAGTTCCGAGAAATCGATGAAGGCTTTGAGCACATCGAGAACTATCCTGGATTTGGTTATCGCTGGCGGAACGATGGGCCGTCAGGTACAGCCTGAGTAGCCAGGAAGTAATAACGTGAAAACTCAAAGTAATGTGGCATTAGGCAACGAATACAAGGCAAGGCGGTCCCGTGTTAATCGGGCTGTGCACTCTCTTATTGCCAAATTCGTCATCATGGTATTGGTGTTTTTTGCGGTGCCCGCGTTACTTTATCAAGAGTTTCGCCAAGCAGACCTCGATCGCCAGAATATCGTATTGACGGCGGTCAGAGAACAGGGGCGCTTGATGGCTGAAAGCCTCCGTCCAATGTTAGAGAGGGCAGAACCTTCCTCCCTTTTGGAATTACCCGAAGAAATTGAACGGATCGCAACTAAAGGTAATGGCATAAAGGTGCTTTTCCGGCCTGCGGGTGAAGAGGGTGTACAGGGGGTCTTCTTTGTTGCATCCGAGCCTAGGCTCTCACCTGATGAGTTACGAAAGGAACGAGCAGCCCTTGTCGAACAAGGGGTGTTTGATAACCTCACAGCTAGTTGTTTGATTGAGCGCCCGATGGCGATACGCCATTTACGCCCAAGTGGGCTGGAAGAGTTATTAACTTCCATGACCGCAATCCAGACGGATGCGGGGTGCTGGGCTGTTATTGCGACACAATCAGCGCAAGTTTTTCTTGGCTCTTCCATTGGCCAGCCTTATTGGAAAACTCTAGAAGTACAGATCGCTTCGGCCATTTACCTTGGTATGGCATTTATATTGGCAATTCTCGTTTTTACGGTTTGGCGGGATTTGTCTCGGTTTCGTGATCTTGCACGGGGGATTCGAGAAGGCAGGGTTGGTAAAAGTAGCTTTATGGTCGGAAATAAAGTTCCTGAACTCGAACCTGTTGCTTACGAATTTGACCGTATGACACACACTTTGAGGGAATCTTCAGACTCTATTCGGCGAGCAGCAGAAGACAATGCGCATGCATTTAAGACGCCGCTTGCAATAATACGTCAGGCCCTTGAACCTCTTAATAAAACTGTTGAGCTTGATAATAAGCGGGCACAGCGAGCCTTACAAGTTGTTGAAGAAGCTCTGGATAGATTAGAAAATTTAGTCTCCACAGCTAGACATCTGGAACATACCTCCGCAGAACTCCTTGATCCTCCCCGTGAAAACATAGGTCTCTCGGCCTTATTGTTACGAATGTTAGAGGCTTATAATGTGAGTTTTTCCGAACAGGGCGTTATTCTTCAAAGTTCTATCGATCATGAGATTTCGGTGTTGGCTGGCGAAGATATGCTTGAGACAATTTTGGAAAATATCATTGATAACGCCCTCGAGGTTTCCCCGCGTGGAACAACCGTAACCGTAGAGTTGATCAATGGTAAAAAAACTGCTGAACTTGCTGTGCGGGACCGTGGGCCTGGCGTGCCTGAAAGTGAGCTCGAGCGAATTTTTGAACGTTATGTTTCCTATCGCCCACGGAAGTTGAGCCCGGGTCAAGAGGAGCCGATCAATAACGGGAACCATATGGGAATTGGGCTGTGGATTGTTCGGCGAAATGTTGAGGCTATCGGCGGTTATGTCCGTGCCGAAAATCGCCAAGACGGTGGGTTATCCATTATAGTTTCTCTGCCTCAGAGTACTGAATAATGCTGACTTTTAGGTAAGTGAAATGTGCGCTTTATCCAATCGATCGGGCTAAGGCTGACCAATAGACCTCGCGAGGGCTGGATAGTATCTTAATAAGGTAAGGCCTCGGGAGGCCATATAGATAGCCATAGACAACCAGAGACCATTATTTCCCCATAGAGGTACAAATACCCAGCAACTGGCAAGGAAGATAATAAGGCACTGGATCATCGCATTTCTAAGTTCTTTAGTCTGTGTCGTGCCTATAAAAATACCATCTAGTTGGAAGCTTGTGACACTAATCATTGGTAACAATATCACCCATAGCAGATAAGTATGTGCCGTTTCTTTCACGCTTTCGATGTCGGTAAACAAATCTATGATCACAGGCCCAGTGATATAGAACACCAATGAAAATACGACCGAAGTGATTAGAGCCATAAAACTGCTCGCTTTAACGGCGCTTCTGAATTCGTGGTTATCTTTTTTACCCTTTGCATAACCTGTCGTGATCTCGGCAGCATGAGCGAAACCATCCAGCCCGTACGAAGAAAAGTACAAGAAATGCATAAGAACAGCATTTGCTGCAAGGGTATTATCGCCAAGGCTTGCACCAATACGCGTGAAGTATGCAAAGGAGAAAATTAGGCATAAGGTGCGAATAAAGATGTCTCGGTTGACAGTGAAGAGTGCTCGAATGTGGGTAGCTTCAAATACATTTTCCCAGTTGATTTTTTGATTTAAGAAATTAGATCGATTGAAAATTATCCAAACGCCGGCTATGAGGCCAGTGGCTTCTGCAATTACTGTAGCGAGTGATACGCCTTCTACTCCCCACCCAAGCTCGATGACAAAGAGAAGATCCAGGAGGATGTTTACTGTGTTTATAAGGACTTGCAGTATAAAGGTTAAACGGGGTTCTCCTTTGCCAATTAGCCAGCCAATAACGGCATAGTTAGCAAGGGTTACTGGAGCACTCCAAATCCTTATGTAGCTATAGTCAAGGGATAGAGAGCTTACTTGTTGGCTCCCGTCTATCAAATCAATACAGAGCTTCAGTAAGGGGATTTGGAAAAGTATTAAGAGGCAACCGAGCCCAATAGACAGAGCTATCGGGCGAAGTAAGGCGGCTTGTTGTTCATCCTTATTGCTGGCACCAAAAGCTTGCGCAGTAAAGCCAACAGTCCCCATTTTGAGAAAGCCAAATCCCCAGAACAAGAAGCTGAAGATTGTGCTGCCCACGGCAACGCCCCCAATATATGCTGGATCGGGTAAATGCCCCATCACCGCAGTATCAACCGCCCCCAAAAGAGGGACAGTCAAATTTGAAAGTATAAGAGGGGTCGCCAGAGCAAGGATGCGTTTGTATTGGTCAGTCAAAGAAGCCTACTGGGTCAGTATGTCCAGAAAATTTTATGTGAACGAATATAGGTCTGGTAGCCCTTTTTCGTCGAATTTTAAGGGCTGCCCTACATATATCCAGCATGGTTTGATTTTTAACAAGTATGTTTACCTGTTAATCCTCGTCATTGCATTCTGGTCCTTGTTGTCCTTAGCTATGATATCTTCTACGAGACCTGGAATTACTGCGACAATTGGACAAACGGGATTGGGGATATTCTGCCGTTTGTCTTAGGAAGCCGAGAGTTTTTAAGGCACCTTTGTTAGATTTCTCTGCCAGACCCTCATATTTAGTCAACAAACGCTTTGCAGCCAGTGCTGGGTCGAGTTCATTCGGGAGGCTAAGGATCCAAGCCAAAATAGCATCCTCGGCAGGTGATAGTTCGATACTGTCTATGGTAACCATTTGATGAATAATGGATTTAGGATCATCATTGATTTTGGAATGGGAAAATTTATCAGAAAGACTGATATCTGTAGTAATAGTCGACATTGTTTAATCTCCTCCGGTGCACCCCGCCCGGGTTAATGGTTGAACAATGCGATGGCAGGTCTCCTGGCTCATGGATCAACAACATTTGCCTTTCCTTCCCGATCTTTAAGTACAAGACCAGTGGGTAACATGACAAAGTCTAACCATTTACAGTTGCGGGGGCAGCTTTGGATTCAGTCTTTTAAGACGTCACCAAATTCCCTTTTCATCCCATAGGGGGAACCTCGCGATTTAGGAAACGTTACTTGAGGAATAGGGAATATGTCAATTACAAGAATGAGATTGGCTCACAATTATGACTGGGAAGGCTCAAACTTCTTAAAATATGTCGCGTATATCATACAAGGCAATGGTGCCTTGCCGTGGATTTCAGGATTCTTGTTTTTTAATGTCATAGAATAATCGTGTTGCGATTGAGCGATTATCTAGAGAGAAGGGGGCAAGAATAGGTTGTTGCGTATCTGTGATCCCACCCGTTGAATTTTCATTTCTATTACGAGTTTCTTCCGAGGATGCTTTTTTTCTAGGGCTCGACTTGGGGAGCATTTTTAAAAGCCCAGGGGTAACCTCTGTTTTGATGTGTGTCACAGGAATTGCGCCGGGTTTTCTCGCTTTTTGGGCAATTTTTTTCAGAGCCCTCTTTTCTAGTGCAGCGAGTCTCATTTCTTTATTTAGGCGATGTTTTTCATCCCGCCAGGCTTTGAGAACTTTACGTCTGTAGGGAGTGCTAAACTCTTGGTTATAGGAATGATAGCGTCCAACTGCGGATGTCCATGACGGGGATTTTTTTCGAAGATCAACAAGGAATTGAGCGGCATAGGCAACATTTTTTTGAGGATCAAAAGCTTCATCAAGAGAAGCGAAAGCCTTGGAGTGGTGATGCAGGTTAACTTGCATACACCCAACGTCAATATTTCTTACGCCTTTGGCTTTTAGCATACGTACTTCGTTAATAGCAGCTTCTTTAGAGTGGAGATATCGGCCTTTTCCCTCTGCCATTACTGTCCAGGGCCAGGCAACTCTTGCCCCTTTGGCTTTGTCCCACTTTCCTGATTCAACCAACGATATTGCACGAAGAAGATGAAGAGGAATGGTTTTCCGCATTTCAGTTTTTGTTATAATGCCAGCACAAATGTCGCTATCCCCTTTGGTTTCTAGGGATAGTGCTTGCTGGCCCGTCATAACGGTTGCCAATATGCTTGCGCTTAAAAATAAAACAAAGTTGCGGGGTACCATAATACTTCTCCTCTCCCCCTCTTTCTAAGCAATGTCTATGCCAAGAAGTTTTTACATAAACTATATTGTTGAATGGTTTAGTCCAATGGCTCTCAATCCGTTTGAATTGGCAGCATTCTTGGGAGAATTTCCCAACTTTCTTGTGGGAAGCGGCGTGTTACTCGGCTTATATAACTTTTGGCTTCACATTCTTTGATAGCCAAGATTTTTACCGGTTCTTGATTTCTTCGGATGAGGAAATCCTGACGGTGCTCTTGTTCTAACATTTTCTCCTCCTGGGTTTGGGTTTGCTTAAAGCTCTGCAAATTTAAGGCCAAAGGAGGAGGGGAAGTCCGTTAATGATAATTTTTAATTGCGCATGAGCGAGGTTGTAACTGCATAAACCAAACAGGGGAGGAGTTTGAGTTTCAAAATTTGAGATTAAAAAGGTAATTATTATAAATCTTTAATGGAAAACATGTGGTCTAGACGGCGCAGGTCTTTATGCAATTTTGTTCCGATGTTAATAGGGTTGCCTTGGTATTTAAAAATGGGAATGTTTCAAAAATTACAGTAAAGAAATTGTTAATTTTAGGGAGTATTTAAATACTCTTCTCAAATTGAGAATTGATGAGGCAATAATTGCCAATTTGAATGTGGTGGTAAACTATTTCAGCGTGGCAATATAAGCCTAATAGTCGAGTGAAGAAGAATCTATGGCACCAACCCCTAAAATGATTTTGTCCATCAAAGATCTAATCAACTCGATTTCTGGACGTCGCTCTATAGTCTCTTCGTCCATGTATAAATGCCGCGAAATTTCAATTTGCAGACAGTTTATGCCAAGGGACGGTTCCCCATAGTGCTGGGTTATAAAGCCTCCCGGGTAAGGATTATTGTTCAAAACCCGATAATGTTTGCCCTTGAGGACCGCTTCGACTGTTTTGCTGATTACGCTTGAACTTGATTTTCCAAATCGGTCCCCAAGCACAAAATCAACTTTTGGCGGCTTGGCGTTATTCTTTGTTGCTTGGGTTGAGAGATGTGGCATTGAGTGACAATCGATAAGGATGCAGAACCCAAATTTTCTTTTTGTGGCATCTACAAGCTGCCGTAGTACTTGATGGTAGGGCCAGTAAAATTTTTCAATACGCTCTTTGGCCTCTGCAAAAGTGAGCTTGTCTTTGTAAATTTGAGTATTGCTGGTCACATTTCTTGCGATAGTGCCCAAGCCAACTGCCACACGAGGAGAGTTAGTATTTACATAACTTGGGAGTTCATCTTCGAACATATGAGGATCAAGCTCGAAAGGTTCTCTGTTTGCGTCGACAAAGGCTCTTGGGAAAAGAGCACAGAGAAGCGGGGCGCCAAGTTTCGGTGCGTTCTGAAATAGTTCGTCAACGAAACTATCTTCTGACCGCCTTATATTGTGGCTATCCAACAAAGAGCCCTCGATAAATGAGGTCGGGTAGTTATTCCCACTATGCGGAGAGGAAAGAACGACAGGTAGTGTCTGTTCCTCAGGAAGGTGTAGTCGATAAGATTCGGTCTCTTTTAACACACCGACTTTTGGGTCCGTAGTTGCCAGAGTAGAGGGGAGGGAATGCTTACTTCCCATTTCAGTAAAATCAAATGTCATAAGTTCTCTGCCAAAGGTCTGGTTGGAACTCTAGGTCTCAATAGTCGCAGCTTCAATCCAACTCTCTTCACTTATTGTTAATTTGATTTCGTGCTTACGGAGAAAGGTTACTATAGTCTGTGCAATAACCCAATAAGGGACTGTGGAATTTTGAATAAACATTTAAGTCTGATAGCAACTGGCGAGTAATGGCAGACATCTTACTTGCAGAAGATGACGATAACCTGAGGTATTACCTGCACCGTGCGTTGGAGCGGGCTGGGCATACAGTGATATCTGCTGCTGATGGATTAGAAGCCGAGGAAACGCTGTCCTTCCATCGTTTTGATCTTGTCTTAACAGATGTTGTTATGCCTGAAAAAAGTGGAATTGAACTCGCTAAAGCAGCACGTCAATTTCAGCCTGATATAAGAGTGATGTTCATAACAGGCTTTTCCGGGATCGTTCTTAGTGAGGCCGAAGGAGCATTTGGAGAAGCGGCACTCCTATCGAAGCCGTTCCATCTTAAAGAACTCGTTCTTCAAGTCGAGAAGGTGTTGTCGAGTTCCGGGCTATAGATGGTATAGATGGAACTATTGTTGAAATCTTACTTTAAGGACTTGTCAAACATCTAACAGTTTGATATTTCCCTCTTCACCGAGCGGGGTTAACCCATCGGGTACAGGGCGCATAGCTCAGCGGTAGAGCACTTCGGTGACATCGAAGGGGTCGTAGGTTCAAACCCTACTGCGCCCACCATGAAAACCCCAAGGGAAACCTTGGGGTTTTTCTTTTGCCTGCTAACTGCCATAGGCAATGTTTGGTAGCCATGTCACGATTTCTGGGAAGTAGTATATCAGGCCAAGGCCGACGACCTGAAGTAAGATAAATGGGGCAACCCCTTTATAGATGTGCGTGACTTTGATCTCTGGAGGACACACGCCTTTTATATAGAAGAGAGCAAAGCCAACTGGCGGTGTGAGAAACGAAGTTTGCAGGCACACTGCAAACAAAATGGTGAACCAGACCAAATCAAAACCAAGTCCTTGCACAACCGGTGCGACCAGGGGAAGAATAATCAGGGTTATCTCGACCCAATCGAGGAAAAATCCCAATAAAAATACGATAAACAAGATCGTTATCAAGACGCCATCTGGACCAAATGGCAGCCCGGTTAGAGCATTGGCAATAACTTCATCTCCACCGAGCCCTCGCAGAACTACTGAGAAAGCGGTTGCCCCAACAAAAATGGCAAAAATGAAGGATGCCGTTTTAGTGGTGGAATAAAGTGTGTCCTTCAGGACTTTCAGGCTAAGGCGCCTGTTTACTGCTGCGAGTGCCATAGCACCTGCTGCACCAACACCAGATGCTTCTGTTGGTGTTGCTATGCCAGCAAAAATGGAGCCAAGAACCAGTAAGATGAGCCCCGCAGTTGGAAGTACAGCTTTTACAACATCCCAGGCGACTGACCAGTCAACCTTCACTCTATTTTCATCAACAGGGGCAACGGAGGGCTTGAAGTAAGCCAAGACCAGTACATAAGTTACATACATCGCCCCAAGCATAATCCCTGGGAAGAAAGCGCCCATGAAAAGGTCGCCAACAGAGGCTTCGGGAGTTGCCAAGCGATCTGCCATCAAAACAAGCATGATCGAAGGCGGTATAAGGATGCCGAGAGTACCTGTAGCACAGGCCGTGCCCACTGCGAGCTCTTTTGAATAACCACTACGCATCATTATCGGCAAGGAAAGCATACCTAGCAGGACGACGGATGCACCTATAATACCAGTGGTCGCTGCGAGAAGGACCCCAATAACAATAACGGTTACGGCATAGCCACCCCTTACGCCACCAAACAGTTTAACCATATTAGACATCAAGCGTTCAGCAACCCCTGATTGGTCCAACATTATGCCCATGAATATAAACATGGGCAGGGCAACCAGAGTCTCGCTTCCGACCAACCCCCAAAGTCTTTCAGGGACGAGACCAATTGAACTCCCCCAGTCAAACCAGAGATCAGCCCCGAACTGCTCGACCGAAATGATACCTATAAATGTCCAAATGACAGCCGTTCCAGCCAATACCCAGGCAACCGGAAAGCCGCTAAATAATAGTAATCCGAATGTTGCAAACATTCCGATGACGAAGATTGTTGTAACCTCCATGCTTATCTCTCCCCTTCAGGCGCATCGCCGGTTGAGTTGGCGGGATGCGGAAAGTTGAAGAGCAAAGCTGTTATTTTTAACAATCTGGAACTGGCGGCAACCATTAATAATCCCATCGAAAAAGGAAGGAAGAATTTCAAAATCCATCTCATGGGGAGGCCCCCAGGAGCTTGGGAGCGTTCTCCCTGCTCAAATGAGCTTAAGGCATAGGGGATGGTTTCCCACAAAGCGATAATAAGGAATGGCATCAGCAAGAGAAGGATGCCTAGCAGTTCGCACCATGCTTGGGATTTTAGCGAGAATCGCTCATGTAAAACGTCGACCCGAACATGATCATCGTGAACCAAAGTATAGGAAAGGCCAACCAGCCAGGCCGCACCCGCGAGATGCCATTGGACCTCTTCCAGCATCACAGAACCATGGGAGAATACATATCGTGCGATAACCGAATATAAAATGACGCCAACGGTTAGTATCCATAACCAGGAAAACAAAATCCCTATGCGATCAACAAAGGCGTCAAGAGTGTCTGATAATGTCGTGCGCGGAAGCTCTGTATGATGAATTATCTCATGTTCTATATCGGTTAAACTATGAGGGTGTTCCTCGGTTTTCCGAATTTTTTCTTCCATGTCAATTCTACTCCATACATACGCTATCTACGCACGACACTTTATCAGTTTTTTTTACTTACAAACTACTTCATAAGCTCAGTTGGCAGGTAAGCATGCTCATCCCAGATTACATACTCAGCCTGAAATGCTTGTTGTGATTCCAATGCACGTTTGAAATCAGCATCACCCGCTGCTTCTTCCGCGAGGACTTCATTGGTGATGCCCTTCAACTGCTTCAAAATTGGCATTGGGATCTTACCAATGTTGATGCCTTCGGCCGCTAGTTTAGTCAATACAGCACCATTTTTGTATTCGCCTTCAGCCAAACCACGAAGCACACCTGCTGTACAAGCTGATTCAATTAAAGCTTTTTGCGCTGGTGTTGTGCTCTTCCATTCATCACCATTAATCAGCATGTACTGTGCGGTGAAGGGTTGATGCCATCCTGGGAACAAGTTGTTTTTCACGATTTGATTGAAGCCAAGGATTTGATCAATTGCTGGCATGGAAAATTCAGTCGCATCAATGGTGCCTTTTTCCAAAGCCTGGAACAGTTCACCGCCCGGCAACATGGTCACGGAAGCGCCAAGTTTTTCGAGAACTTTGCCGCCAAGACCTGCAAAGCGGATTTTCATACCTTTGTAATCTTCCAGGCTTTTAATCGGCTCTTTATACCAACCTGCTGTTTCCGGGCCGATGATGCCACAGAGCTGCGCGTGTACGTTGAAGCCTTTATTAGCATAGACTTCCTGCAGCATTTGCTCGCCGCCGCCATAAAGATACCAACCAGCAAATGCGGGAGGTTTTAGGCCGAATGGAACTGCTGCAAACAAGGGGAGGGCAGGGACTTTACCTTGGTCGTAACCAATCCAGGTATAGCCAGCGCTGACTTTGCCATCGGATACCGCTTGTAGAATTTCAAATGGCGGCAGTAGTTCTTTTGGCTCGTATACTTTAATTTTCAAAGAGCCGTCACTGGCTGTTGTGATTTTGTCTGCGACCCAGGCCGCTGGTGAACCGAGCCCTGGAAGTTTAGTCGAGAATGCAACTGGCATTTTCCAGCGCAGGTCGTCTGCATGGGCCGCGCCGAAAGCGGATAGTCCTGCTGTGGCAATAGCTGCCGATAGAAGTAGATTTTTGATCTTTGACATAGGATGCCTCCCTTAGAGGTTCAAAAATAAATTTCGCATACAGCCCTGTCGAAAAGTACGACAACAGAGCAATTGCTTAACGTATTCAGTGATGAAGGGGACTGATTTGGTAAGTGACGAATGTTGGTTACGCCGAGGTCAGGTTTATGCTGCCTGGGTAATTCTCTTTTTTCTATCGTAGCATTTCGTCCTTCAGCGTCCCTCTTACGATATTCAGCAAATAGGAATGAGTACTTGTAAACTTATGTGCTGATTATATTCGGTTACTATTTCTAAGCTCCTTTTCTCGGTTAAATTTCGTTAACAATTTTAGATTGGGTTCTATAAATTTCTGTCAGCAAGTATCATGTCTGCGGCTTTTTCTGCGATCATGATCACAGGAGAGTTTGTGTTGCCGCTGGTAATGGTCGGCATGATGGATGCGTCAGCAACCCGAAGGCCACGAAGGCCGTGCACGCGAAGCCGGTCGTCGACCACGGACATGTTGTCTGAGCCCATTTTGCAGGTACTTACAGGATGGAAAATGGTTGTTCCAATCTTACTGGTTGCTAGTGCCAATTCTTCATCGCCATCGACAGATGAACCCGGAAGATATTCTTCGGTTTTGTACTTCCGTAATGCAGGCTGTGAAGCTATTTTGCGAGCTAGACGAATAGAGTCTGCTGCGACCTGACGGTCGCCTGGGGTGGCGAGGTAATTGGGTTGAATTTCTGGGTGAGTAAAAGGGTCGGGTCCTTTGATACAGACATGGCCTCGGCTTTCTGGCCTTAAGTTACATATGCTTGCCGTGAAGGCTGAAAAGTCGTGAAGTGGATCTCCAAACTTATCAAGGGATAGCGGCTGAACGTGGAACTCTACATTTGGTGTTTCAAAAGAAGGGCTTGTTCGAGCGAATGCGCCAAGTTGGGAGGGGGCCATCGACATTGGTCCGCTACGTGATAAGGCGTATTCAAGCCCGATCCCCATACGTCCCAACAGGCTATTAGCGCGTTCGTTAAGGGTCGGTATCCCTTCGACTTTGTAAATGCAGCGAAGTTGTAGGTGGTCTTGGAGGTTTTCACCAACACCTTTCAGTTCATGTACAAGATCAATACCGTTGGTTTGAAGGCGTTCTCCTCCCCCAATCCCTGAGAGCTGCATGATCTGTGGCGATCCAATTGCTCCAGCGGAAAGCACTATTTCTCCCGTGGTATTTATACGTGCGTCCCTATCGCCCAAACGTAAATCAGCACCTGTCACGCGGCCTTCTTCAATATTTAATTTTTTGACTTGAGCATGTGTGAATACGGTTAGATTTTGACGACTTTTTATTGGTCTGAGAAAACCCTTGGACGTGTTCCAACGCCAACCCCGTCGTTGATTAACATGGAAATACCCGCAACCTTCGTTATCGCCTCTGTTGAAATCGTTGGTTTTAGGTATTCCAGCTTCTTCAGCGGCGTCACGAAATGCCTCAAGAATATCCCATCGCAAGCGTTGCTTTTCTACTCGCCATTCGCCGCCTTCACGATGCATATCGTCGGCAGGAACAGCTTGTTGATCTTCAGATTTGAGGAAATAAGGGAGGACATCGTCCCAACCCCAACCAAGATTTCCGAGTTGCCTCCATTGGTCATAATCCTGAGCCTGGCCACGCATATAGATCATGCCGTTAATAGAAGAGCAGCCACCGAGAACACGCCCACGTGGATAATTCAATGCGCGTCCACCGAGGCCTGGGACAGGTTCGGTTTTAAAGCCCCAGTCTGTACGCGGGTTGCCCATGCAATAAAGGTAGCCAACGGGAATGTGTATCCACATGTAATTGTCTTTGCCGCCAGCTTCTAGCAGAGCGACTTTGACGCTTGGATCCTCGGATAGACGGTTGGCTAGAACGCATCCCGCACTTCCGGCCCCGACGATTACATAATCGAATGTTCCAAGGTTTTTTATCTGGGAGCCATTCTTCATAGGATTTGACTTACTCTTAGAAACACTTAACCCCAACCTCAATCCGAACCTTAATTACTTGGCCCCTGATAACGAGGCTCTTACAACCGGCTCTTGATAACTAACTGTGCCGTGCTTAACAGAAATTGGCAGCCTATAATTGATGTTTAAGGAAGCAAGTTTCATGCACGATCAATTTTCTCGCATGACAGTGCTGCTTATTAATTATCATTAAAATGTGCATTTTTGATTTTGAGTGTGCTATTTTGCACAGATGATTACAGATAAGTTAAATTGGAATGATCTTCGTTACTTTGTCGAAGTTGCTCACAAGGGACGGTTATTAACAGCTGCAAAGCGCCTTGGTGTTAATCATACAACGGTTGCGCGACGGATTTCTGCATTGGAAAACGCCCTTGAAGTGAAGTTGTTCGAGCAAGATGAAAGTGGCTATCATTTAACAGAGGTAGGTGAAAATCTTTTGCCATTGGCTCAACAGATGGAAGATATATCAGAGCTTGCAAAAGAACGTGCCCAACTTTCAGGGCAATCTTTATCGGGAAACATTAGGATTGGGGCTCCTGATGGATTTGGGAATTCATTTTTGGCAGAGCAAATAACAGAGTTTCTTATTGAAAACAAAGGACTAACAGTCGAGTTACTACCTGTTCCGCTGACACACAATCTCCTTAAAAGGGAAGTTGACCTTTATATTACGTTCGAAGAATCAACGAATAAGAACATCTTCTGTAGGAAAATTACAGATTATAAGTTGTATCTTTATTCATCCCAAAAATTTATTGAGACCAATAATATTGACCTTACAAATGTTGACGAAATAACGAAGGCTCCTTTTGCGAGTTATGTTGATGATATTCTCTATACCGAGCATTTGAGTTTCAATAAGCACATCAAAAGTAATCTGAATAATCAGTTCCAAAGCTCAACATTTAATGCTCAACAGCAATTTGTCGCCAACGGAGGCGGATTTGGTGTTTTGGCATATTACATGGCTCGTAAGGACCCCCGATTGGTTCCCGTATATACAGACCAGTACTCCTTTACGCGCTCTTATTGGCTGCAAACTCCACTGGAGCTTCGCCGTTTGGCAAGTGTGCGGAAGCTGGAAAAAAAGATCATGACACAGGCTAGAGACGATCACTCCAAATTCATGCCAGAAAACATTTACCAGAAGACGTTTTAATGAGGATATAAACTCAATATCGTCTTTTTGTCAGTAGACCGGTCTACCAAGCAGCTTGGTAGATTGAGAGCGCATCAGCTTCACTGAGTTCTCTTGGGTTGTTGATCAAAAGTCTGGATTGGTTCATTGCATCACTTGCCAATCTTGGCAACATGTCCTGTGGGATATTCATTTCCCGGAGGGTCTGCTGTAAGCCACAACGCTCTGATAACGTGGCCATAGCTTGGCAGAAACCTTCCGCACGCTCTTGGCCATCTAGTTTTGCAAGTTCTGGAAAAGCGTAGGGCGCTATTTCTGCATAGGGTTTGGGAGCAACTTTGGTATTGAAGTTCAAGACATGGGGGAGGACCAGTGCATTCGAGAGCCCATGAGGTATGTGGAAATGCCCCCCAAGTGGGTAGGCCAGAGCGTGTACTGCAGCTACTGGCGAATTGGCAAAAGCTTGTCCGGCGAGCATGGATCCCAACAACATGTCAGATCGTGCGTTTATGTCAGTGCCATTGTGCACGGCATTCTCTAACGATGCCCCCATCAGACGTAGAGCTTCTGTCGCCAAATTGCGCGAAATTGGATTGTTATTCGGGTTGACTGATGCATAGGCTTCTATGGCATGCACCATTGCGTCTATCCCCGTAGCGGCCGTGATGTGTGCTGGTAAACCAAGTGTTAGCTCTGGATCTAAGAGTGCAATATCTGGTAATATTACGGGTGACACGACACCCATTTTTTCATTCGTCCCTGTCGTTACGATTGAGATCGGTGTGACCTCTGATCCAGTCCCGGCAGTTGTTGGCACAAGGATTAATGGCAGGCGTGGACCTTTGACGTTGCCAACGCCATACACTTGTTCCAGTTTCTCGTTACCATAAGCCAGAAGGGCGACGAGTTTGGCAACATCAAGCGAAGAACCGCCTCCCAACCCGACGATGGCTTCGGCGCCACATTCAATTGCAACTTCTGTGGCCTCAAGAATTATATCTTCAGGGGGGTCTGCCCGGACATTGCTATAAAGCGTGACATCAACCCCAGAAGATTTAAGTGCTTCAAGGCTGCGATCGACGATGCCAGTGGTTAGCATTCCAGGGTCGGTTACCAGCAGAATACGACTGCCGATGTGATCTTTGACGATGTCCCCGAGTTTTGAAAGCAAACCTGCACCAAATCGAATACTGGCCGAAGTATTAAACGTAAACGGGTCCATGTTATTTCTCCCTTATGCGGAAAGCAGGATATACATTTTATTTTACAAAATGGGATAGATCTAAGCTGAAGCTCTTTAGATTGAGGGATTTTGAATAGAGACGTGATATCAAAGCCTACAGTGCTCAAGATGGAAAATTCAAGCAAAACTACTGATATTATTTTGATTTCTATTTTAGAATAAGAGCCGAAGCTGAAATGATAAGAATGACAGACAAACCCTGTTTGTACTTATTATCTGGAATGTGGTGGATTAACTTCTTGCCAACTAATGCGGAAATAATCGCAATGAAGATCAAACCAATTCCTGTCTGCAAGTGCTCTAGTCTCAGGATTTGATTATCTGAATAACTCCAGAGTTTCGTAATATTCACGCCGAGGGCTGTTGCGGCCATCGCCCCGATGAAAGCCTGTTTTTCAAATCCCATACGGTCCATGGCGAGAGCTTTAATTGGGTTACCACTGCTCAAAAGGCCGGAAATAAATCCATAAACAGCAGAAACCGAGACTGCTACGAGAATTGTATGTGGCAGCTTTAGGCGCAGGCCGAGTTGGTTAATAATAACACTCACGATTATAAAGCCCGCAAGTAATGGCTTTAAGGGTGTCGGATCTATAGTGGCCAGAGTTTCTGCTCCGAGCCAGGCAAAAGGGATGCTACCAAGCGCGATAATTCCTGAGAGTCGCCAATTAATATCGTGTCGGTAGATATAGGCTTTGGTGAAAGTAGATGCCGTGAACAAAACCGTTGTGAGGGCGATACAGTCTTTTAAGGGAAGTAATAATGATCCAAAAGAGAGAACGATGAAGCCGCTGCCCAAGCCAAAGACTGCTGAAACAAGTGACCCGCAAAAGGCGACGGCAAGAAATGCCAGGAGTTCCATGTGTCTACTCTCCCAATATCATTAACTCCTCAATAGCCTCATTTAAGGAAGGCCTCAATGAAGTAATTTATCACCTGTTACTTTTTTTATCTGTCTTTTCTGAAAGCTGTGATATGGGGAATTAAGGCTGAAAAAATATAGGGCCAAGGTTTAAGGGCGATCCGGAAATTTGTGTGATTTCGCCGATGTAAGATTGAGGACGTGAATATATGTGGGCAGCAATACGGTCATCTTGGGCCCTGTTTATCGGGATGATTTTTCTGATGATCAGCAACGGCCTTTTGGCCACCTTGCTAACATTACGTGCCAATGACCTGGGTTTTAGTGCGTCTGGAATTGGCTTGATGCAGTCGGCCTATCCTGTCGGATCTTTGCTAGGGTGCCTGATTGCTCCACGCCTAATCATCGGTGTTGGACATATCCGCACCTTTGCTGCCCTGGCTTCAGTGGCAAGTGTTGCTGCTCTTGTTCATCTTATTACCTATGATCTTTTGAGCTGGGGCGCGATGCGGTTGCTTTCTGGGTTCTGCTTTTCAGGTTTGTATATAGTTGCTGAAAGCTGGCTAAATGGCCGTGCCGATAACAATACCCGTGGTAGCCTGCTTTCAATTTATTTCATCATTCAAACCGGGGGGGTGACCATCGGTCAGTTGCTGTTAAACCTATCCAGTCCCGAAGGTATTTTTCTTTTCATTCTGGTATCAATCCTTATTTCACTTTCTTTAGTGCCGATGCTGATATCAGCCAGCGCGACGCCTGCTTATGAATTGCCAGAGAGAATAACTTTTATTGAGCTATTTCGGCTTTCCCCAATGGGGCTAACGGGAAGTTTTTTTAACGGTGTTTCTCAGGGGGCACTCTATGTTGCTCTTGCTCTATACGGTAGTGCCATTGGTTTTTCCAACGGTGCGATCGGGACGTTAATTGGGTTTATGACACTTGGTGGCATGCTTTCTCAATTTCCAATTGGGAAGCTCTCTGATCGAATAGATAGGCGGTTGGTGATTGTGGGCGCGCCGGCTTTAACCATTCCTGTTTGCTATTATTTGGCAACGTTGGAGAACCCTCTTGATAACAGCGCTTTACTCTTTGGGATGGTAGCGGTGCTCGGGGCACTTGTTTTACCGCTCTATTCAATTTGTATGGCACATATGAACGATTATCTGAAACCCGGCCAAATGGTTGCGGCTAGTGGTACATTAGTATTGATTTTAGCGGTGGGTATGATTTTTGGTCCAACTCTAGGCTCCATTGCGGTTGAATACTATGGTCCTGAAGGGCTTTTTTACCTCCTTTCTATAACATCAGCTATCACAGTAAGTACGGGTTTATTTCGTCTTTGGAGTGGTCAACCGCGTGTGGATAGCCCGATTGCAGCTGTGGCCATGACGTCCAACTTGACGCCTGAAGCTACAAATCTTTTCCCAAAAACCTCCACACAAAACACTGATAAGTCTGATGACTGAGTCCTCGAGTGTTGTGTCTATTTATCGTTATCAAACTGAAATTCTTCATTTTATTGCGGATGGAGAGTGTTTATTTAAAATTGAATCTAAATTTACTATGTTTTTTAATGACTTAGCATTAAGTTATTCTTAAGTGTTTAAGGGTTACTGTTGAGGGTAACTCCGATATTTAGCAGATTTGTCGTGCGATATTTTCACGGGGGTTTTTGAAAAAGGGCCTGGAATGAGATCAGCTCATAATTTAAGTGCGAAAATAAAACACTATAGAAAAAAAGCCCTTGATGGTTTGCATTCCTTCTATGGCTGTGATCGCGGGGCAATATTAATCAACTTTGGATTGGCGTTAATTCCGTTGATTGGAATGGTTGGACTTGGTGTGGATACCGGCCGAGGATATGTTGTTAAAGCTCGCCTAAGCCAAGCTCTTGATGCGGCTGCTCTTGCTTCGGCACCTTACGCGGATGATACCGTTAGATTACAAGCAACATTTGAAAATTATTTTGATGCTAATTTCCCAAGTGATTTTATGGGAGCAGATATCACTCTAGCGACGCCTATAATCGAGAATAATGGGACAACTGTGACCGTGTCAGCATCTGCAACGGTTCCTACTACTTTGATGTACGTTCTGGGAACCGAAACCATGTCTGTTTCCGCATCGTCAGAGGTTACAAGACTTGTTACCCCACTGGACGTCGTAGTTTCAATAGATACCACTGGTTCAATGGGATCATCCGATGGAACGGGTACCCGTTTAACTTCAGCAAAAGCGGCGGCCAATGTTCTTGTTGATAAACTTTTTGGTGCAGAAACAGAAAGTGAGAATTTACAAATTAGTCTTGTTCCTTGGTCTGCGGCTGTAAACGTTACCTATCGTGGCATCGACTATGATTCTGATTTAAACCAAGAAATAGGCGGCTTATGGTACACGAATAACTCTCCTGTTCCTTTCTCGACGGAACCTGATGATGATTGGGTTGGCTGTGCTTTCGCTCGTTATACAGATAATGGCGATGATGATGACGCAGATCATCTTTTATATGATGCAGATGTTGGTGGAGTGACTTGGGATTCCTGGGAACCAATGCCAAGAAGGATTGTCTACCCAGGTAACGGCAATCTTTATACGGTTCGTTGCCCAGACTGGGGCATATCTCCTCTGAGTGGAACCAAAGCAACCACGGCGGCAGCAATTGATGATTTGGATGATCCTGAAGGAACAACGACAATTGCCCAAGGATTGGTCTGGGCGTGGCGTACGCTTATGCCGGGTGATCCTTTTAACGAGGCTAGTACAAAGAGTAATCTCCGCCGTGCAATCGTGTTCATGACGGATGGTTTGAACACAAGTTCATTTAGAGATGCATACGGTGGAGATCTTAATACATCTGAAATGGATGCTCGTCTGGAAGCGGTTGCAGCCCAGGTCAAAGCGACTGGAGTTGATATCTATGTCGTGGAGTATCATGTGGAAACTAACCTCATGAAATCAGTTGCGAGTGCAACGACAGCTCCTTATTATTTTCACGCTGACAATGCCGAAGATTTAGAAGCTGCGTTTGATAAAATCGGCACCGAACTTTCTGAGTTGCGAGTGTCAAAATGATATCCTGGTTCCAATTCCATAAGAGTAAAATTCGTAAAGAGTTTATAGAATGCGACCGTGGTGCCTTCGCAGTGGAGTATGCGTTTGCAATGCCCGTTTTTTTGAGTCTTCTGTTAGGAACTTTTGATTTAGCCGGAGTATTTTTCGGAACTATCCTGCTTGAGGGAGGACTTCGTGAAGCAGCGCGTTATGGTATTACCGGGGACCTTTCTCCCGGTGTATCAAAAGAAGAGCGTATTCTTGAAACGATTAATAAGCATGGCGCAGGATATGTTCAAGTTCAAGAAAGTGAATTGACGACACTTGTTTATAGTGACTTTGATGCAATCGGTGATCCGGAACCATTTGTCGATGCTGATGCTAATAATGCATATGATGTTGGTGAATCGTTTACAGATTTGAATTGTAATGGAAATTGGGATTCTGATGCTGGTTTCGATGGTGCCGGGAATGGATCAGAAGTTGTTTTGTATACTGTTGAACATGAACAAAAACTTATCACAGGTTTTCTCGCACCGATCTTTGGAAATAACGGAACTTATACACTGAAAGCAAGTGTGGCGGTTAGAAACGAACCTTATGGCGGTGGAGCTTCGTGTTGATGTTTCGTATTTCTCAGCAACTCAAAGAAATAAACATCGTCACAGGGCTGATAAGGAAGGCTCTGCGAAGGTTACGTCGGTGTGAGCGTGGCGTTGCCTTAGTGGAGTTGGCGTTCGTATTGCCCATATTCCTTATATTCCTAACTGGCACGATCGAAATGACGCGTTACGTTTGGATCAATCATAAAATTTTGCGATTGACGGCTGAAATAAGTGACTTGGTTACGCAATCTCCTAACATGTCGGTAACAGAAATTAACGTTCTATTTGAAGTTGCTAATTTTATTATAGAGCCCTTTGATATTCAAACAAATGGAGTGATTATTGTATCTTCAGTGAGTGGTACCGGGGAGGATCCTCCACAAGTTAATTGGCGTCAATGTGGCGGGGGGAATCTATCTGTTGCAGGAATTGTTGGTGCAGAGAACACCGATGCAATTATTCCGAATGGTCTTGCTGTAGACCCTTTGGATAACATAATTATTGCAGAGGTTTATTATGATTATGAACCCTTGATGTTTGACAGTATTATTGATGATACACAATTAACACGTGTTGCTATTCACAGTCCTCGTATTAGGTCATTGATTTCAATTTTGCGTGAGGCTGGCCAAACGGATGGTTGCTAGCCATTAAAAATTCGAAATTTCGTTTTATTAATCTTTCCCTAAATTTTATAATGTAATGATTGTATTCATGAATATGCATCGTACTGCCCAAAATAAGGCGTACAATAATATTTAGTAGAGGGGGGCAGCTGCTGTGCAGGCAGTTGTTTAGGTCGGGTGCCTGTTAACGTTTGTAGTTTATTTATCTATGCGTTAGCCTTTCGGGCATGAGGAGTATCGCGTAGATGGCAAAATCAGCCAACACACAAGTTATGCACAGGCAAATCTCTCTATTGGATCGCCTTAAAGCTTGGTGGTTTGGGTATGAGTTACGGATCGTTCCTAGAACGCCTCCTATGCCCGATGTAAAAGAACATGATGTCAGGGCAGATACCCACAAATGGGAAGACCTTAGAATTCGGTTGTTGCAGGATGTCTGGGGGGAGGGGAATTCTACTCCTGGCGATGATGAGTATATCGAAGAGCTTATTAAGCCTTTCGGGTTAGATCCTTCCAAAACGGTACTAGATATCGGTTCTGGCCTGGGTGGGGTTGGTAGGACCATGTCAGACAAGTTTGGCGTTTGGGTGACTTGTATGGAGCGCGAGCATGAAATGGTCGAAGCGGGAATGGAGCTCTCGACCATGGCAGGAATGGCAAAAAAAGCTCCGGTGTTGACTTTCGATCCAGAAAAATTCGAATTCAAACCTAAATCATATGATTGCATTTTTTCAAAAGAATCTCTTTATACGATTTTGAATAAAGAAGAATTTTTTAAAGACACCTGTCGTGCTTTAAAGGATGGTGGGCAGTTTCTTTTTACGGATTTTGTTGCTGCTGATAAGCCTGATGAAAAAATCTTGGCTGCCTTTATAGAGGGTGAAAAGGGGTCTGTGCAGTTATGGACCAAAACAGACTATGAGAAGGGCTTTACCGCGGGTAATGTTCAAAGTCGAATCTTTGAAGATATGACAGATCGTTATCTGGCGATGGTGAAAAGCGGGTGGTCTGATTACTTGAGTGCAATTAAGGAAAAAGGCTCAGACAAAGACATGGAACAAGTACTGGTTTCTGAGCTGGAACTTTGGGCGCGCCGTACGCATGCCATGGAATCCGGTGCGGTTCGCCTTTATCGTTTTCTTGCAATTCGCCAATCTCAGACACAGATGATGTCTGATTGGTAAAAGAATCCAAAAAAGTCCCAAAAATAGACTCTTTTCCCTTTTAATTCCGAAAAAAGGTGCGTATAGAAACGCTCAGTTTTCACACTGTTTGATCAGGCGGTTGACATCTAAGAGGCCCTTACATATTGTCCGGGCTTCTCGACAGCCCGGTCAGCGGGTACATTTTTTGCCAAAGGTAGGACCATGAAAGTTGTAAACTCTCTGAAGACTGCCAAGCTGCGTGATAAGAACTGTGTTGTTGTTCGTCGTCGCGGCCGGGTTTACGTCATCAACAAGAAGAACCCTCGCTTTAAAGCACGTCAGGGCTAATCTTGTACAATCTGGTTTTTAACCAGAATGTAATTTAGAAAAAAACCGCTTCTCGCAAGAGAGAGCGGTTTTTTCTTTTTTGTCTCAAATAATGTGAAACTTTCTCACCTAAAGTTTTCTTGTCCTCTTGGTCAACATCGGCAACTCTAGACCCACAAAATAAGAAGTCTGGAGAGACCTGATGAGAATGCCTGATCCTGACCAGTCTATACTGGCGCGGCGAGAAGAAATAGCTAATAGCTTAAGACAAATTGTGCCCGGTGAAGGGGTTATCATCAGCCCTCAAGAATTACAGGTTTACGAATCTGATGGTTTAACAGCCTACCGCCAACCTCCGCTCCTGGCTGTCCTGCCACGTAATACCGAACAAGTAAGTGAGATCCTTAAATATTGCCATGCTGAAGGGGTCAAGGTTGTCCCGCGAGGATCAGGAACCTCTCTTTCAGGCGGCGCTTTACCCTTGGCTGATGCAATTTTGCTTTGCATGGGGAAATTCAATCAAATTCTGGACGTGGACTATGAGAACCGCTGTTCGGTTGTCCAGCCCGGTGTAACTAATCTTGGTATCACAAAGGCGGTTGAAGGTGACGGGTTTTATTATGCCCCAGATCCTTCCAGCCAAATCGCCTGTTCAATCGGCGGGAACGTTGCTGAAAATGCGGGTGGCGTTCATTGCCTCAAATATGGCCTGACCACAAATAATCTCCTTGGGATCGAAATGGTTCTGATCGATGGAACCATCCTCCGCTTTGGTGGCAAGCACTTTGACGGCGCAGGGTATGACCTTCTTGGGCTTATGACGGGGTCCGAGGGCCTGTTGGGTGTTGTGACTGAAGTAACAGTGCGCATCCTACCTAAACCCGAGACTGCGCGCGCTTTGCTCCTTGGCTTTTCTTCGTCAGAAGAAGGGGGGGCTTGTGTCGCGGCGATTATATCCGATGGCATTATTCCGGGCGGTATGGAGATGATGGACAGGCCCGCGATCCAAGCGGCTGAGGCCTTTGTTAATGCTGGATATCCTCTCGATGTTGATGCTTTACTTATCGTCGAGTTGGATGGTCCGCAGGCTGAAGTGGATTATCTTATTGAACGCGTTTCTGATATTGCCAAAAAATCTGGAGCTGTTACCAGCCGCATTAGTCAAAACGAGGAAGAGCGCCAATTGTTCTGGGCTGGACGGAAAGCGGCCTTCCCGGCGATTGGCCGTTTGACGCCTGATTATTACTGCATGGACGGGACGATCCCTCGCAACAAGCTGCCGCTGGTTCTCAAGCGTATGCGGGAGATGAGCGAGCACTACGGCCTTGGGGTTGCCAACGTTTTCCATGCGGGCGATGGCAATTTACATCCGTTGATTATGTACGATGCGAACAATCCGGGGGAGTTGGAGAAGGCTGAAGACTTTGGCTCGGATATCTTAAGGCTTTGTGTTGAGGTTGGTGGTGTGCTGACCGGAGAGCACGGTGTTGGGGTTGAGAAGCGTGATCTGATGCCGGAAATGTTTACCGATGTAGACCTTAAGCAGCAGTTGCGGGTTAAGTGTGCGTTCGATGCGAAGGCGTTGCTCAATCCGGGGAAGGTGTTTCCGGAGCTGCACCGCTGTGCAGAACTGGGCCGCATGCATATCCATAAAGGCAAACTTCCCTTCCCGGATATCCCGCGCTTCTAAAACGCGACAGCAAGCAGGTCTACTGCCGGGTCTATTGTCTGGTCCATGACCAAGTCTACTATCCAGTCTACTGGGCGGGTTAAATATCCACCAAAAAGCACCTATTAGCAGACACGTAAGAAAAGCTAATACCAAACCGATAACCACAGCCCGTCCGCGAGAGAGTGTCATGAACCATATAAATCGGATACCGCAGCCCAACTTGAAAACGCCGTCAGGTGAGTAGCTTGCGCAAGAAGAACTAACAGTAATAAGACCCGAAGATAAAAGACCCAAAAACAATAACAACAGCCCGTTCGTGAGAGAGTACTATGAGCCATATAAAACCCGATAACGCAGCGCAGCTTGAAGAAGCGGTTCAGTGGGCGCTTGCGCAAGAAGAGACGCTGGAAGTTTTAGGCTCGGGGAGTAAAAAATCTCTGGGGCGGAAGGTCGTTTGCGATCACAAGCTTGATCTTTCCAGCCTCACCGGGATTACGCTTTATGAGCCAGAGGAGCTTGTTCTCTCTGCCCGCGCGGGCACGCCGCTCAAGGAAATCGAAGCCGCCTTGGCTGAGCACAATCAGTATATGGCTTTTGAACCGCTGGATTATAGTACTCTGTTTTCTGGGTTTTCTGGCTCTTTGCTTACAGGGAAATCTAGTGCAGGAAAAATCAATGCTAAGAAATCCAATGTCGAGAAACCCAACGCGGGAATAAGTAACTCTGGCACCATCGGAGGCGTTATTGCCTGTAATCTGTCGGGACCACGGCGGATAAAAGCGGGCGCGGCGCGCGATCATTTCTTGGGATTTTCTGCAGTATCGGGTCGAGGAGAGACCTTTAAATCCGGTGGGCGGGTGGTCAAGAACGTCACCGGTTATGATCTCATGAAATTGATGGCGGGCTCTTACGGCACCCTTGGCGTGATGAGTGATATTACCATCAAGGTTCTGCCCGCGCCAAACGAAGAGAAAACCTACCTGCTCCACGGTCTAACAGATGCCCAAGCGATGGAGGCCATGAAGCAGGCTTTAAACTCATCTTGTGAGATTTCATCGGCCGCCCATATTCCCAAAACACTTGCTGCAACAATGGCAGAACTGAATACGGATCAGGCGACCACAGCTTTCCGCCTTGAGGGGCATGGCCCCTCTGTTATCTATCGGGCAGAGAAACTTGAGAGTCTTTTGAAAGACTTTGGGTCAGGACTGCTCATTGAGAGGGGGGATAGCCGTACTTTATGGCGGAGCCTGCGAGACGGAGCACCACTGGCGGGCAATCCTGATCATTCGGTTTGGCGTATTTCTGTGCCTCCCAAATCGGGCAGCGCCTATATTGAGAGCCTAAATCTCGAAAATTTAAGGGGGGGAGATGGCGCCAGATATTTCTATGACTGGGGCGGCGGGTTAATCTGGCTGTCTCTTCCGGGGGGAGATAACGCAACGTTGCTTCGCAGTAACTTAAATAATAGTGCTCTTGAGCACATAACGGGCCACGCCACGTTGCTGACATCACCTCTGGGTGTCTCTGGGGGCGCATCGCCAGAAGGCGCATCTGTAAATTGGTCAGATCAAGACGTTCCCAATCATCCGCTTGGCACCGGGGAACACCTGCTTATGTGCCGGGTGAAAGAGAACTTTGATCCCAAGGCCATACTTAATCCCGGCCGTATGTTCAGCGATCTATAGGAGCGAGATATGCAAACCAACTTTTCACTCGCCCAACTCGCAGATCCCAATATTGCCGAAGCCGAAGATATCCTTCGCAAATGCGTGCATTGCGGATTTTGTACCGCGACGTGCCCAACCTATGTCCTGCTTGGGGATGAGCTGGATAGTCCGCGCGGGCGGATCTATCTGATCAAGGGCATGCTTGAGGGTGATGAAGCCGCAACCCCGGAAGTCACCAAACACGTCGATCGCTGCTTGTCGTGTCTGTCGTGTATGACAACCTGCCCGTCCGGGGTGAACTATATGCATTTGGTTGATCACGCCAGAAATCACATCGAAGAAACGTACACGCGCCCGTTGTTCGAACGATCTTTGCGCAATCTGCTTAGCTTTGTTATCCCGCGTCCGTTCTGGTTTCGCGCCGCTTTGAACATGGCCTCCTTGTCTGCGCCGATCATGCGTAGGTTTTTAAGCGGACGCTTGCGCGCGCTTATTGATCTCGCCCCCAAATTCATGCCCGCAGCGAGTGTCGTCGATCAACCACAAACCTTTGCCGCGGAGGGCACCAAGCGGGGCCGTGTTGCCCTTCTTTCTGGCTGTGCGCAAACCGTACTTGCGCCTTCTATCAACGAAGCGACGGTGCGGCTTCTCACGCGTCTTGGGATAGAGGTGGTGATTGCAAAAGGCGTTGGCTGCTGTGGCTCGTTGGTTCACCACATGGGCAAAGAACACGCCGCAGATCAACAGGTCAAAGCAGCGATTGCGGGATGGACACTTGAAATTGAAGGCGCAGGTTTGGATGCTATCATCTCCAATGCCTCTGGCTGTGGCACAACGATAAAAGACTACGGCTTTATGTTGCGCAATGATATGGAGTGGGCAGAGAAGGCCGTTAAGGTCTCAGGCCTTGCCCGGGATATTACGGAATATCTAAGTGAAATTGGTGGCGTGGACTTAGAGCAAGCTCTAGATCATGCCGGGCTTGGACAAATTGTTGCTTATCACGCACCTTGTTCCATTCAGCACGGCCAGAAAATAACCAAGCAACCAAAGCAGTTGTTACAAAGTGCGGGCTTTGAAGTTCGTGATGTGCCCGAGGGGCATCTGTGCTGTGGCTCTGCTGGAACTTATAATATCATGCAGCCCGAACTTGCGGGGAAACTCCGGGATCGAAAGATCAAAAACATCCAATCACTGTCACCTGATATTATCGCTACTGGAAATATTGGCTGTCAGTGCCAGATATCGGGCGGTACAGATATTCCGGTTGTTCATAATGTCGAGCTTCTTGATTGGGCAACGGGTGGGCCAAAGCCGAAATCCTTGGGGTAGGGGATCAATGCTCCCCAAGAGTTCTACGATGGGCGTGATATTATGAGCGGCTCTTGGTCGGCATTTGTGGGCTAATTTTGATTAATTGATATTAGGTGGTCGTATTTTACTTATTATAGAATCACTAAGGTATTGTATGTATTTTAAACATCTTATCAGTTTGTTCTAAGTGTCATTGTGCAGGTCTAAATATGAAGAAATTCGCGCCATTATGTATCTTGTCGATCTTATTCCTGACACTAAGCTCATCAAATTTATACGCTAAAACCTTTAAGGTCTGTACTGTCGAAATCCCTGGTGGAATGACAGAGGATAAAGTAGGCCCGCAGCCTCTATTTGATTTTTACCAAGAAGTTATTCAATTAGTTCGTCAAAAAACAGGGCATGAATTCGAGTTGAATTTTGCCCCTGCCTTAAGATGTCAGACGTTATTTTTTAAAAAAGAAGTCGATATTATTTGGCCGTATATTATCACGGAAGATCTCGAAAGAGTTAAGGAACATGGCTATTCATTTCTCCCCATATATTCGATGCCTATTATCATGGGGGGCTACTATGTCTTCACAAGACAGGACGATCCTATCATTCACAGGGTCAAAGATTTAGAAGGTAAATCTGTTGTAAGTGCCAGAGGTTATGGCGTTCCTTTAGAGTTTGAAGAGAGTACCAACATAACAAAATCAATAACGAACAGTAATGAACTCGTTCCTAAAATGATCATGGGCAACAGGGTTGATGCAGGAATAATACAAACAGGTTGGGTTCCGACCCTCGAAAAACAGGGGCTTTTGGAAGGTCTGCACCATGGTGAGGTAATCGATTTCTGGGGAGGATCATTTACCTTTCTGCCCGATCAAGAAGGGATCTCCCTCGCTAATACTTTCTCAAACACGATTTTAAAACTTGTTACGCAGGGAAAATATAAAGAGATCCTTACCGACGCGCCTTATTACATACCCAATTATTAACCCGCGGCTTGAAATTAAATCTTTACTTCTAGGGGCTGGAAATTAAAGGTCGGGAAAGGATCAGGTCCCGTCCTGTCCTGTCCTGTCCTGTCCCTAAACCCGTCATCAAGTGACCCAGCCCAATCACTGCTGCCACCTAGATGTCAGCAGGGAAATGTTAGAACAGACAAACTTACTTAAAAACAGGAGAGAGTTTTGTCTGAATTGAACATCCTACGTGATGGGTTTGACACCCGCCCCATCGAAATGCAGCCCGTGTGGTTGATCATGTTTCAGGCCCCAACAGAGGACATGGACCGCATTTTTGAGGCCATAACCGAAGTCGTACCCCTGAAGTTGGGTAATACCGACAGGAACGGATATCGGGCACCTGCGGGTGTTGAATACTACAGACCCCGTGAGGGGACGCCTACAGGAGCCGAAGAGGACACCCGTCATCGGCCCGGCGTTGATGAGATGCGGTTTTACCTTCCGCGTGATACCAAAACACTGAACGAGGTGATCGAGGCAATCTATGAGGTGCATAGTTATTATGAACCCGTGATCACCGTGACCGAAGTGTTGCGCAGCCAGTGTAAGGGGCTTGATGATAAAAATAACCCACACCGCTGGTGGAACAAAGAAGGTGATTGGAAGAAGTAGGACGTTAATAGAGTGGATGGCTTGTCTGTTTCTTGCCGGGTATTTCTTAGGTAGAAATACCGTGACTTGGAGTAGCCGGCCATCTGCTTTACGATTTGTCTCGATTTGGAAATCCACTTTTGGTGGAAAATTAGTAGGTTAATTGCTCGTTTGTATTGCTATTATTTTCAATCATAAATACACTAAAAATATGTAATGAAATTCATAGGTGAGTAAGTGTTGAAATGACTGCTTACAACCCAAAGCGGAAGTTTAACGCAATAAAAATTCCTTCCTTCTGAAAACTTTCGTTCGCAGAACTCTGACGAAAGACTTAGTTCATTTTTTCTCTATGAATTTAGGTCTTTCTATATTAATCGAGAAAAACAACCTGAGGGAGTTCGTGTTGAGTAATAGCTTGCTTGTGGAATTATTTATCCAAATCTTTGGGGGAGGATACAGGAATTGATGTGTTTGTTTAGACTTAAGGCATGGTTTCTTTCAATTACGCAAAAGGGACAGGATTTACGCCCAAAATATGTCGATCTTGCCCCTACCGACAAGGCAGATGTATCTGAGATTTATTCTGGCGCACTAACTTATGCAACCAACAATCCAAACGTTTCGAACATTGCACTGACCGGGCCATACGGTTCTGGAAAAAGTAGTATAATAAAGACATTCTTGACGAGGTACAGACGCCCGAACTTACAAATATCCCTTGCTGCTTTCCTACCTGAAGCCGACGGATCAGATACAACAGATGACCCTTCAGGCGAGTATCCTCAGAAAGGCAACCTGAGCAAGCAAGAAATTGAGCGAAGCATCTTACAGCAGATGCTTTACGGTGCAGATGCCAACAGCCTGCCACTATCACGATTTAAACGAATCCAATCACCCAAATGGTGGTCTAGTTTCATTTCCTTGTTCATAATCTTTGGACTGTTCGCTTGCTGGTACTTGGTTCAAAAAAATTCGGAAATCTTGAGTGGGGCCTTTTTTAAGCCTTTGGATTTTAAAAACTGGTTCAATCTTACAAGTTTTGTAGTGGGGTGCTTATTTATCTGGCTGTCGTTACACCAAATTTATGTCAAAAGTTTTGGTGTCTCTTTAAAAAGTATATCTCTAAATGATCTAGAGTTAACGCCAGAAGCTGCCGAAGAAGAGTCTATTTTAAATCGTCACCTAGACGAAATCATCTATTTCTTTCAATCAACGAAATATGATCTGGTCGTTATTGAAGATTTGGACCGATTTAATAATCCTGATATTTTTATAACTCTACGCGAGATAAATAGTCTCATAAACGCCAACGCAGGCGTGAAGCGGCAAATACGTTTCCTCTACGCGCTTCGTGACAACATGTTCGTAAACACAGACCGAACCAAATTCTTTGAATTTATTATTCCAGTCATACCGATCATAAACAGTTCTAACTCGATCGACAAAATTATCGAACAAGGGGAGCGCCTGTCTTTGGATGAACGGCTTGATCGCCAGTTTCTACGGGAAGTGTCGCGCTACCTTAATGATCTGCGGCTGATCCAAAATATTTTCAACGAGTATGCTATTTACATCGCGAATTTGGAGAGGGGTGACGAGAACAATCTGGATGCAAACAAGCTCCTCGCTATCCTGATTTACAAGAATGTGCTCCCTAGCGACTTTGAAGAACTGCATCGCGAAAAAGGGAAGCTTGCAAAGATCCTCAGCCGCCATGATGCCTATATTGCCGATGCAGAAATTTGCTATAAGACCCAAATATCGGAGTTGGAGCAGAAAATCAGCGAAGCAGAAAAGCAAGTACCATCTGGCTTAGAAGAACTTCGCAAGATATATGCTATGGCTTTGATCGCCAAGCTTCCACAAGACTGCACTCTTATTGAGCACAACAACCAATACACGACGATACAGACCATAACGAGCCATCAAGATTTTGATCAAATCATTGAAAAGAAAGAAATAATATGCCGTCAGGCACGAGGTAATGTGCAACGCGCTAATATCAGCGGTCTACAAAAAGACGTCAATGTCGACAAAACCTTCCAAGATCGAAAAACGGAAATCGAACATAAATCCGTCGAATTCAAGAATTCTACTACTAAAACCATTCGGGAAATCAGAGCTAAAATTTCGACCCTGCGCACGAAAAAATTCAACGAAATCATTCGGACCAATGCGAAAGATACAGAAAATTTGTTCGATGCGTTTGGTGAGAACAGGGAACTTGTAAGATTTCTGGTTTTTGAAGGGTTTCTTGACGATACTTACTATCAATACACGTCACTATTTCATTCGGGCCGCCTCTCACCCAATGACAACAAGTATCTGATTCAAATACGAAGCTTTAGCAATCCTGAACCAGATTTTCAGATCGACAACCCAATCGAAGTCATTGCTGCCATGCGCGAAGACGACTTCCGGCAACATTTTGTTCTCAATAAAACACTGGTCGACTGTATGCTTAGCAACCGAGTTGACTACAGCCCGCAGATCGCAAAGTTGATCGGTTTTATTTCTTCAAATTTTATCGCTTGTGATGCTTTTTTTTCAACCTATTATGCTAGAGGAAAATGTGTTTCCGAGTTAACATCTGCCCTGATTGAAAAATGGCCAGGTTTTGTTTCTACAGCAATCTCCTCTCCTGATAGCGTAACTCATGTTGCACAAATGATTGCGCATCTGCCTGAAAAACATCTTAAAACGCTGCATCAAAAAGATCCTGAGATTTCCGAATGCATATCGATAAACCTTTCTGAAATCTTGGCTCTGGGAATTGACTTTGAGCCAAACCGTTTGGCATTGCTTCAATTCGAGACGAGAGACCTCAAAAGTATAGGGTCATACCCGGCTATTGCCCGAATTCTGAGCGATGAAGGGCTATACGAAATTTCCATTGAAAATTTTGAATTTATCTTTCGAGATGTGTTGGGTTTGACGGCCATAGAAGATTTACAAACCAAGCACTATTCAACTGTATTGGAATCTGAAGAAGCAGTTTTGATCGGCAAGGTTCTACATGACTTTGATCGCTATCTTAAAAACATTCTTCTCCAATCTGAGAGCAATACCAAAGAGGAGATTTCAGCGATCATTAAAGTGATCAACCACGACGAAATCGAAAGCAAACATCTGGAAAAGTTCATTGAGAAACAAGAGGTAAAGCTGCCCTCGCTCGATCAAATTCCAGAGCGTTTTCATTCTCTGTTTTTCCGTCTGCGAAAAATTGACGTTTCATGGGAGAATTGCTTGGCGTATATAGTTAGTGGAGATTTCGATGCAAAGAACCTTACATCTTTTTTGCTTCACGAAGAAACCTTATCCAGACTTTCGCCAATCACCATTGACGACAAAGAAACAGCCCTACCATTGCGCCAATTCTTGATCGACAACAATGGCTTTGAGGCTGATACCTATCGGACTTACACTCGAACGCTTCCAAATAAGTTTAAGAAATTTCCAAAAGAAATAGACCCGGAAAAATTGCTTATACTCATTGAGGAGGACAAGATCTCTTTCTCTACTGCCAATTTTTCCTTTTTGGCTGAGTATGAGGATCTTTCGGTACTGTTTGTTGCAAGGAACATCGAAGCATATTTTGAAAACTCGGATAAATATGAGATAGACGATGACTTCCGCGAAGAACTGTTGGTCTCGAATGTTAATGATGAGCAAAAGGTGAGAATCATCGACGAAATGAACTTGTCCTTAATTTCCGGCCTGCCGTCACGCGCATCAGTCGTCGGACAAATATTGCATCGCACTGGTGCTGATGTCGGTCAATTGACCGCAGAACCCGCTCAAGCGGTTATACTTAACTCCAATCCCATCGCTATCCAGATATCGCTATTCAATAAATATCAAAAGGCGTTGTCGCCAGAGCAGGTATGGAAAACGATTCATCTATTACCTAGGCCATTTTCTGAGATTAAGCCGGGTTGGCGACGACCGACAATTCCGAATACGCCTGAAAACCTTGAGTTTGTAAGCTGGTTAGAAGCACGTTCCATTATTTCTTCGTCAAAATTGACTTTCCTTAAGGACGAAATTCGCATTCACAATTTTAGAAGATAAGGCTGATGCAGCGGCGCTTGTTCATTTGGCAGACATCAAAGAGAAACAGGCTGTTCTGGACTTGGAAGCATTATGAAGTGTCCGCTAATGGCACGAAGCGGCTAAAGCCATGACCTTATTTTACATTCTCACATAAAGTGAACTGGTTCTCATTTAATTCGAACGGAGATCAAATTACGTATGTTTGCAAGTATGGGCGCGGACGATTGCAAGCAGCTACAATACGTTACTGAAATAGTTCATACATGAGCGAGAAACTAACGGTTAGTCAAAAATATCGCCTATAACAAAATAGAGCTTACGAGGAGTCCTAGATCATGCTAGGTTTACTTATGTGCTTGGTAAATCCGATATAGAAACACTAATGAACGACATCAAAAAAAAATTTATAGTACGAATTATCATCTCGCCTCTAAGGACGTGGTGGGAATAGTGCTGTCTAGTTAGACATTTATAACCCGCTATCAAAGCGGGTTTTTTTATGTCCTGTTTTGAATGCACATCAAGGTAGGAGATTTTAATGAAAAAAGTTGCTGTTTTTGGTAACACAGGTGCTGGAAAGTCAACGACGAGTAGAACGTTGGCTGAAATAACAGGCCTTCCGCTATATGCGCTAGATATGTTTAAATTCGCGTCAGGAGGGAGAGAAATCCCTCACACCGAGTATCTTGATTCTCACTCTCAAATTTTATGTAATTCTGAATGGATAATTGATGGATTTGGCTGCCTGGAGACAACTTGGAAAAGACTTTCTGAGGCCGATACATTGGTATACATAGATTTACCGATTACTGTTCACTTTTTCTGGGTAACTAAGCGTTTCTTAAAGGGGTTATTTACACCTCCCGATGGTTGGCCAAAGAATAGCCCTCTATTAAAGAGCACCCTAAAAAGCTATCATGTCCTTTGGCTCTGCCACCGAAAATTGACACCCGCCTATCGGCGTTTCGTCGCTAAAACAGGACAATCGCAAAAAATTTATCATCTACGCTCTAAAGCTGAGATCGAGAACTTCCTAAATTCAATTCAGAATCAATATTGATCTTGCTCAAGCTTGTAGAAAGAAATGATCGCTTCTGGCACTTACCGGCCGGAAATAATCCAAGGCGAACTCGTCCACCAAGGCGACGGAATCCCGATACTACACAATCATGATAAATACACATCTGTTTGTCATGGTAAGCCCAAAGGAGACCGTACAGTGAAATGCTTACGCATTTATGCCACGCCGGATGGGGAATCCCATTTCGATGAGGTCGAAATACCGACGGGGAAAGTGGCGGTCCACCCCGATGCCACACCGTTCGATGTTTCCGCCAGCTATCCGGCTTCGCGCGTCCGCTTTACCCACATCCCGGCGGGTATGCGCCAGGTCGAGTGGCACACGGTACCTGGTCGAGAGCTAACCGTTAGACTGGATGGCGCTGTCGAGTACGAGACCAGTGACGGTGAGGTCCGGAAGGTTGCTGCCGGCGAATTTGCTCTCGTCGAAGACACTCATGGCAAAGGCCATCTCTCGCGGCATTCGCCAGACTCTCAACTCGTTCTTTGGATTTCGCTGCCAAACGGTCTGGATGAACCACTTTAGTCATGGCGTAGCAATGGTGTAGCCTTGGTGTTGTCTTTTGGGAATCACATTTACGTACACTTATGGATCTTGAAAGTTATTTGAACCATCAAGTATCCGCACCCGACTAATGGATAATTACAGATCTGGTGCAGGGTAAAGCCTGCTAGGGGCTGGAACTTAAAGATTTGGAAATGGATCCTCTCCCGTCCCTTAATCGGTCACCAAGTGACCCAGCCAATCACTACTGCCACTTAAATGTCAGTAGAGGAATGTTAGAACAGACAAACTTACTTAAAATGGGAGAGAGTTTTGTTGGGGCTTTAAAAGTGAATAAAATATCACCGATCCAGATGCGTCTCCGTTACAACATGCGTTTGAACTTTGTCGACCAACTCGTGATCGCTGATCAGGCTAGTGATATCTCCGAGGCGCTCCACATTGGACACGTGCAATAACAGCGTCACATCAAGCTCTCCCGTCAATGACCAGAATTTTCGCAGCTCCGGCAAATGCCCCAACGCGGCCACCAACTTTTTACAATGAGCGCCTTTCAGATTAAGGATCATGATCACCTTGATCCCCGCCTCCTCATCACCCCGCTTCATGTCAATGGTATAGCGTTTGATAACCTGATCTTTTTCCATCCGCGCAATGCGCTGGCGTACTGCCGTGGGCGACAGAGCGATCTGCCGCGCCAGTTCGCTGATCGGCAGGCGGGCATCGCGCTCCAGCAAAGCCAGGATTTTTTGGTCGCGCTCATCAAGTTTTTTCATAGTCATATGTCAATTCAACTTTCCACTTGGTGGATCTGACTGGAACGCATCGTCTTTGGTCAAACCGTCATATTGCCACTGAGTCCAAAATTTCAGACCATTGTGACAACAGGTTTACTCCATATCACGACCATAAGGAACTCAACAATGACCGACAGTAATAACGCCACCCTCATCTTAATTGATTGCCAGGAAGGTTTTCATGACTGGGATTATTGGGGTGGAAACAGGAACAATCCGGATGTGGAACAAAATTTAAAATCCCTGCTGGAATTCTGGCGTGACAACAACCGGCCCATCGCCCACGTCATTCACCACAGCCTTAACCCGGAAAGCCCGCTGCGTACTGAAAAACCCACAGGCAAAATCATGGCATCGCTCACCCCTAAAAAAGGTGAACCCGTGATCTTCAAACGAGCGAATTCAGCTTTCGCCGGCACTGACCTTGATGGCTATCTACGTCGCCTAAATACCAACAGGTTGGTCATCGCCGGACTGACCACCAACCATTGCGTTGGCACCTCGGTAAGAATGGCTGAAAATATGGGCTACACAGTTAAGATGGTCGCAGACGCTTGCGCCACTTTCGACCGCTTGGGTCCCACCGGAAAAACATACAAAGCCCAACAAATTCACGAAATGGCTCTTGCAGACCTGCACGGAGAGTTTTGCCAAGTCGTGGATGTAGCGGAGGTTGTGGGGTAGCAATAGTGTCGTCTTTTGGGGATCACATCTCCTTACTCTTATGGATTTTGAGAATAATTTGAACCATGAAGTATCCGCACCCGACTAATGGATAATTGCAGATCTGGTGCAGGGTAAAGCCTGCTGGGGTTATGCGTTACGTTGGGGGCTCGGAGAAGTGCTCTTAAAAATACATGCTGATTGCGGAGACCGAAATGAGTTTATCACTTGGGTTTGGTATCTTATTTACCTTACTAACCATTATGTTTTGCGTTTTGTTTTACTTCAACTTTACCAATGCGAATAATCTTGAAGAAAGGGGGATCGTTACGGGGGCAGAAATCATAAGAAAATTTGAAGAATCCTCAACGTCCTCTTCCAGCTCTTCAAACTCAAAGAACCCTGAAATGGGTGGACAGGGCCCGTCGTCATATCATGTAGAATACACGTACGAAACCCAAGAGGGGCAGGTCATTCTTGAAACCGAAAGTGTTGGGAAAAGCTACCAAGCGTCTGTAGAAGTTGGTGATATTCTCGATGTTAAATATGATCCGGATAATCCTGAAATTTCGACACTCACTCATATAAATGGGTATCAAACAGGAACCCGAATACTGAAAATATTTATAACAGTACTTTCTATTCTAAGCTTAATTTGTTGGGGCGTTTACTTTAGAAAATAGCGCCATAAAAAGAGTGTTGTATATTTTTGGGATTTTAGGGCTTTTTAAAACAACTTTGCGACTGGCGCGGGCCAAAACCGCCATAAGCTTACAGTAATGGCAGAGCAAACAGCCGATAGCACAAGCCACCCCGTTAAATTTCCAGAATTTTGAATGCCGTTGCTGAGATCAAAAGGCACCATCCATTTTTGTGCGCCGAGCGCAACAGCAACACTCAGCACCCCAGCGATGACCATTGGTATAAAGACGATTAAACCACCCAAGCCCATTGAACCCGGCGTATGGGTCCAGAGTAGGGTCAGTGCTTCTGTAATGCAGACGCAGATTAAGGGGAGGGTTAATATAAGCAGGACTGCATTGCTAAAGGCGAACCGAACACCGATTAACTTAAGAATAAGAACCGTCGCTATGCCAACACTATAGCCCGCGATGATGATGCCCAATTGAAACAACATTGTATTCCGCCCGTGATCGTTTTGGTATTTCCCTATCGAACAAATAGCTTTGTTATAATTCATTTGAAAAAGCAACGTGGAATATTTTTTCTCGAAATGTGAGAAACAAAGGGAAATAGCAATGCCTACTCCAAAGCAGAGCAATATATATGTAGGGATTTTTCTCTCTCAACGTTTTGAGGATTTCCCAGAGTTACCGTACAGCCTGGAAAAGATAAGAAACAGGTCATCCCCAAGGTTCAAATAACATGAAATTATCCTGATAAATTTCATTCTCAGGGATTAGTATTTTCAGGTTGGCTAAGTTTTCCATTTTTCTGGGGTAACATGAACAATTGTATCCCCATCACTGACCATCACATCGCCGTCTTGAATATTGACCTGCAGCTTCATAGAGCGGTTGGCCAGCTTTGCCAGTTCGCTGGTATCCGCCTTTGAAAAATTTGTAACCTGAAGATTATCAAATCGAGTAGTGCTGTTTTTGATTTTCTCCCACCACATCGCTGCCGTACTGCCACCGTAACTATAGACAACTACCTTTTTGGCCTTGCCACAGGATTGGCGCACAATCTTTTCACCCGGTAGCCCCAACGCCACCCACACCTCTATCTCGCCACTCAGGCTTTTCTGCCAAATGTCAGGCTCGTCATCCGTTGAAATACCCCGGGTAAATTCCAATTGCTCATGGGCGTTTAGCGCAAAGCCAAGCATACGCACCATTAACCGTTCATCCTTTTCTGAAGGATGTTTGGCAACGGTCAGATTATGGGTCTCGTAATAGTGACGATCCATATCGGCAACGGAGATTTCAACTTTATAAATGGTGGCTTTCTGAGCCATGAGTGGTGCCTGTTCTGATTGGGGATAGTGAAGAATAAGGATGTGTAATGGGTCTGGCGGCTTTGTGAAAGCAGAAAACAGGGGGGAGGCGGGATCCGGCCCCAACAGGATTGCTGATTTCCTGCTTATCAGGGGCTATTTCTCATTACCTATTGTAAGTAAGTAAGCAGGGCTCGTAACGGCCGATTACTTGTCGCTTTTGAGACTTGATCGAAGAAATTTCGATGCTGATCTAAAATGGCTTGGTCCTGCCGCCTCAGCCCAACGTCCCGGTGTCCAAGCATTATTAGCTCCCTTCATGGGGCCGCTGTAGAGGTCTTCGTCTGAACGGTCTTGAATGAAGGTTGTCAGCTTATGGTAGTTTGTTTTCAACATTGCCACAGCTGTCGGCCAGTCCAAATCAGATCCAAGTTTTCGCAAGTCAGAATTGTAGCGCTTGAGGTCATTCCATTTGTAGCCTTCGGCCGGAAAGTAAACGGTTTTCCCCGCAAGGCCGTCTGAATACCAGCCCAGGAAAAGGTCAATCCAATGCGCACGATGGGCGATAACGTCCTTGATTGACGTATCCTCATCCCTTTTTTTCAACGCGGTATGCGCATCAATTGTTTCGATGAGCTTGGCGAGCTTTTCAAACTCTTTTTCCGTGATATCGCGTAGTTCGGAATTGCTTTTTGCGGCCATGCTGTCATCTCCTGCCTTTTTGATATTAGACACGGTCAGTCACCAAAAAGCCTTGTGTTAGATCAATTCTCATCCATGCAAGGTTCTGATACTTGCTGTTCGCTTACGAGAAGACATTACGACATTTGTGTTACGACGTATGTGTTGTTGGCGAGGCTATTACGCAAATATCATAACGGCTGAATGCTTTTTCTCGAACGGCCTTCAGTGAGATGTAGTCAGGATTGCTGAAAACCATCTGTAACGTTTCATCATCGGGGTATTCGACGACAGAAACATACTGTGGAACCTCTGTGTCGGACAGGTTCTCGGAAATTTCGTAACGTGTTATCAACTTGGCACCTGCCTTTTCCATCAAGGGGCCAACAACGGACAGATATTTCTCGAGCGCTTCTTCGCCATTGGGTTTCAAAGATGTCATTGCTAAAATTGTCTTAGGCACAGTTTAATTTTCCTTGGTGAATTTTTTTGGACTTACTCTTTGCGATCCGTGGGATGACGATCGCGGGTGTATCGTTTTGCGACCGGAAAGGGTGGCAACCAGGACTCGCGGCGGTCGGTCCAGATTTCGTAGGTTGGCATCAATTGGTCGGGGGCATCCAGTGATCCCAAATTGACTTCGATTTCATCTGCACTGCGGGCGAAAATCGAGGAGCCGCAGCGAGGACAGAAAAATCGTCCGGCGTAGTCGCACGTTTCGCCCTCTATCGTCACGGCATCCTGTGGAAATATCGCGGAGGCATGAAAAAGAGCGCCATGATGTTTGCGACAGTCCAGACAGTGACAAAGACCCACTCGATAAGGAAGGCCCATCGCCACAATTCGGACGTTGCCACACGTGCAGCCGCCTGTGAATTTTTCCATGCTGGGTCTCCTTTGAAATCAAGTGTGAGAAAGGTTACACCGAAGAATACTGCCCTTGCAATTACGCCTCAGTTGTATGGCTATTTTAGGCCCCACAAACCTTTACCAACAAGGCCCGGAGCTGATCGCGCTCGGGCTTTGTTAGGCCGCTCAACATGTCTTCTTCGGTTTGGACGTGGGTGACCACCATGGTATCGGCGAGGGCGAGGCCGTCATCTGTCAGGGCGACTTTGAGGCCTCGGCGGTCGTTCGGATCCATCATGCGTTTGATCAGGCCGCGTTTTTCCAGACGGTCGAGGCGGTTGGTCATGGCAGAGGTCGACAGCATCATATCTTTTGCAAGTTCAGACGGGGACAGGGTTTTGCCTTTGCCTTGCCTGCGCAGGGTCAAGATCACATCAAATCCCGCAAAGTCCAGATCGTAGCTGGATAAGTTCGCCAAAACGCCTTGGCGCAATTTTTCACCTGCGCGCCAAACTTCTCCGCATACAGCCATTGGACTTGGGTCAAGATCAGGACGCTCGCGCCGCCATTGATCCAGAATATTGTCCATGGGTCCCCCGCAAAAGGTTTTGTCTTTTGAGGGCTTGTTGTTGGAATCGGTCTTCTGGCCTTGGCGGGTTGGGTCTTGACTCATAGCAAGATGCGTCCTATATAGTTTGACATCAAACAATTTGAAGTCGAATTATCTTGTATCAAAATATCCTAAGTAGAGATATATGGAATTGAGCAAAAAGTAAAGGAGCATGTGATGACAAAAACAGTGAATGCGGACAGGATTTCAAAATACCCGATCGAGCCTCTTTTTCTCGACCGCTGGTCACCCCGGGCTTTTGAGGCCACCGCTATACCCGCTGCTGATCTGCTGACAATACTCGAAGCTGCGCGATGGGCGCCGTCAGCCTTTAATGTGCAGCCTTGGCGTTTTCTCTATTCCCAGCGCGACGATGCACATTGGCAAAAATATCTGTCCCTGCTGGATCCGTTCAATGAAAGCTGGGCCCAACATGCTTCTGCGTTGGTGTTCGTTCTTTCGGATACTGTTATGCCTGGAACATCTGGGGGCGATGATGACCGTCCGGATAGGGCGTCGCGTTACAACAACTTTGACACTGGTGCAGCCTGGGCACAACTCGCGCTTCAGGCCACGGCACTTGGATATCAGGCTCATGGCATGGCCGGGGTTCATTTCGATAAATTGCGGGACAGTCTTTCCATACCAGAGCGTTACAAAATCGAGATCGCGGTTGCGATTGGCAAACGTGCTGATCCCAAGATGTTGCCGGAAGAGCTTCAAGAACGCGAAGCCCCCAGCCAAAGGCTCGCTATTGAAGAGATCGCTTTCACCGGGGCTTTCCCCCAATAAATACGGGTTCTTATGGAACCTGTAGCAGGGTAGGCCAATGATTGGCCTTTCTCATAAGAGTTATGCAGAGCCGAAATAAATAGAGCCAGACTAAGTGAAAAGGTAAATTGCCATGTCGCTATCAAATGAAAATACAGCCAAAGCTTCTGGTTCCGGTATCCTGCAGAGCTCCGCTGTCCTGTTGCTTTTGACCGGAACAATGATCGGCTTCAACTTTCCCCTGGGTAAAATAGCGGGGGATGCTGGCGTATCCCCTATGCTGTGGGCTTTGCTGGTTTCGCTGGGGGCGTCAGGAATGTTGCTCCCGGTTTTGTTAGTAAAACGCCAGCTGTGTCTCCCGAGAGGACGTATGCTGCGCTACGTTGTTATCTCGGGGTTGATCTCGTTCGTGTTGCCAAACTTGCTGCTTTTCAGCGTTATACCTCATGCCGGATCGGGATATACCGGGCTGATGTTTGCTCTGTCCCCCGTGTTTACTTTGAGTTTGGCGGTGCTGTTTCGGATGAAAACCCCCAGCATGCTCGGGATCACGGGCATTGCAACGGGACTGATCGGAGCGACAATCGTGAGTATCACCCGGGGATCTGCGCCCGAGGCTCCTGATCTGATCTGGATCGGTGCTGCAATTCTTATCCCAATGGCGCTGGCGTGTGGAAATATCTACCGGACAATCGATTGGCCTGGGGATGCACAGCCTAATGTTCTGGCCTTCTGGAGCCATGCCTTTTCCGTGGTCGTCTTTATCGCTCTTTTATTGATCACGAACGGATCGCTGCCGATAAATGAGCTGGCGTTTGCACCATCCGCCGCTCTAGCACAGGTCATCATCGCAGGTCTGACCTTTCCTGTTTACTTTAAACTACAGCAAAAAGGTGGCCCGGTGCTTCTAAGTCAGATCGGGTACGTCGCCGCCGCCGTCGGTCTTATCACCGCAACATTTTTATTAGGTGAAAGCTATAGCTTTATGACCTGGATCGGCGCCGCTGTTATCGCTTGTGGCATTGCGATTACCGTAGGGGCGCAGATTAAGGAGCGGTGAGAGTGTTATTCTTCTACGAAATCACCCCGCCATCTGAACAGATCGCCTGTAAGTCGCCGGGGCTTTCATATGGTGTTTTTTGAATACACGGCTGAAGGCGGCTTCGGATTGGTAGCCGACCTTTTCTGCGATGTCGATGATGGATGTGTCAGAGGTGGCGAGTTCTTGTCGGGCGATTTGCATACGCCAGTGGGTGATGTATCCAAGCGGTGGCATGGTGACGGATTCTGAAAAGCGTGACACAAAGGATGTCCGAGACATTCCCGCAATTTGGGCGAGACCTTCGAGCGCCCAGGGGTGACCGGGTTCTTTGTGGATTTCGGTTAAGGCGCGGGCGATGCCGGGGTCAGCAAAGCCAGCGAGCACGGGGGCGTCTTTGCCTTCGTTTTCCAGATACGATCTTAGAGCCTGAGCAAAAATGATTTCAGATAATTTCATCGCGATCAAATCGCTGCCCAACTG
The DNA here is from genome assembly GCA_036960845.1 of Halopseudomonas aestusnigri. Taxonomy (GTDB): domain Bacteria; phylum Pseudomonadota; class Alphaproteobacteria; order Kiloniellales; family Kiloniellaceae; genus Kiloniella. Next base: position 1,127,613 of record JBALWN010000001.1, read on the forward strand.
TTCGCGCCCAGCTTCATTACCGATAATCTTGAGGGTGTTTTCCATCCAGGCCCCAGAAGCCGCGCCGTAATTCTTTATATGAATGTGGGCAGGAAGAGCATCTATCAACAGGTGTTGGGCATTTTTTCCAAAAGCAAAGTGTCCACAAATGAGTTGAGTTTCATGGTGGGTACCAAACTCCCCGTAAACCAAAGCACCCGTTCCGGTAAAACCGGATTCTTCGACGACTGTATCCAAGTGTGTTGCAGGGGACTCTGTGCTGGGGTCGCAAAAAAGCGTATGTGCTGCGCCTCTCATGATAATCAGGAGATCACCCTGTTCTAAAAATACGGGCGGTTTGTCGGGATCAATACGCACCAGGCAACGGCCCTGATGGGCAAAGTGAAACCGGGCCACGTTCTCAAAAGAAGGGACACGGATGCTCCATGGAGAAGTAAACGAGGTTCTGAAATAAAGAGTCCCCGCCATTTGCATGCGAGAGAGTATGTCGCTGAGTAAGTCCATTTGATAACCTTTTGTTTGCTAGGCGAACTATACCTCAAGTTTTATGGCAACGATACAATCAGGACGATTGATCATGAAATTAGAACTTAAGATCATTCATCATTCTAGCTTTATGGAGTTCAATAGTTTCATTAGCAGGGTGGCCTAAGATAATTCGACCAGATCTGCATTACTGAATTCACGAAGGATATAGATTATGAAGATCAAAACATCGCTGATGGCTCTTGGCCTTTCTGCTTTTCTTTTTCAAGGATTAGCCCAAGGGGAAGCCCGGGCAGATGCTCCTGAAGATCTCAATGATCTTGAGATTGCACACGTAGCTTATACGGCCGACAATATTGATATTCGGTATGCGCACCTAGCTTTGGGAATTTCAACAAACCCGGAGATCCAAGAATTCGCAAAAACCATGATCCGTGATCACAATGCGGTAAATGAGCAGGCGTTGGCTCTTCTTGCGAAACTAAAAGCGCAACCTCAGGATAATTTTTTAAGTAAAACTCTGGTGGCCAATTCAGAGAAGCTTGTTGATCAAATGAGCAAACTTCGTGGAGCGGAATTCGATAAGTTTTATGCCGAGAATGAGCTGGCCTATCACAAGGCCGTTAATGGTTTGGTTGAAAACGCATTCATTCCAAATATTGAAAACCCCGAAGTTAAAACTCTCTTCAAAGCAGGTCTTGAAATTTTCAAAGTACATGAAGGCCATGCCGCAATGATGGTTAAAAAGGTACAATAGATCATGCAATTAACAAGACGACATGTCTTGGGGAGGGCCGCTGCAGCTTTTGCTGTGGCGGCTCTTGGCCGTTCCATAATTAGCAACAATGCGAGTGCCCATTCTCCAGTGGAGCATCATGTGGAGATCACGGGATTTGCTTTTGTACCAGATAAATTGAATGTCAGATCAGGGGATACCATCACCTGGATCAACCATGATATTGCACCGCACACTGCAACTGCAGATGATGAAACCTGGGACACGGGTGAGATCTCCAGAGGAGAAAAGAAGAGCTTACCAGTTAGGGATGATATGTCTTCGACCTATTTCTGTCGGTTCCACCCCATGATGAAGGCCCGTTTAAGTATTACAGTGAACGATGGATAACGAATATATTTTGAGATCATCTTGATAATCGCTTTATATATCCTATATTAGATCAATCGATCTTAATAAGAGTGAGCGATGATATGCCACGTGTTCGCGAGTTTGATGAAGCTGAAGCATTGGAAAAGGCGATGCGTCTTTTTTGGCAAAAGGGCTATTCAGAAACATCTGTCAGAGACCTCGTAGAACATACGGGCGTTGCTCATGCCGGTCTTTACACGGCCTTTGGTGGTAAGCGTGAACTCTACCATGCGGCCTTGGATCACTACGATATTACTTATGGCAATATGCTCTTTGGACCAATGGAAAAGCCCGATGCTTGTCGGGCGCAAGTTGAAGAGTTTTTCTATTTTATTCTTCGGGCCGTGAAAGCTGAGAAGTTCCAAAATGGCTGTATGATGTGTAATACGGCGGTTGAATTTGGCAATGATGAGCAAGATGTTCTTTCTGTTGCCAGTGCAAATGTAGATCGCATGACATCAGCTTTGGAAAATGCGCTCAAACGCGCCCATGCTAATGGAGAGGTAAGAGATGATCTCGATCCTGTCGTTACTGCTAGCTTTTTTGGCAGTGTATTCTATGGCATAGCCGTACTTTCCCGATCCAAAGCTGATCCCAAGCGGATCGAAGACACTATCGATATGGCGCTGGCTACCCTGGATTAACTCTGCCAGTAGGAGTTACAGGAGGTTGGTGTGTTTTTTTGTCAATAAAAGATCAAATGATCTTAAATGGAGTATTGAGGCATGCCTGAACTTGAAAAAGAACATAAACTCAAACATGACCATTATGAACTCAAAGGATTACTCAGTCGGATCGAAGATGGGTTGGGGAAATTAGGAGCGTCTAAAGAGACAGCTAACTTAGATCAACTCGCCCAAGTGGATGAGTTTCATTTTCGAGGACTTGCGGCAACCAAAGAACTTATTGAGCAGTTACAAATCGAGCCAGGTGATCATGTTCTTGATGCTGGTTCTGGTTTAGGCGGTCCGGCTCGACAGTTGTCTGCAGCCACCGGATGCCGGGTAACGGGTGTGGACCTCAGCACAGAATACTGCGAAACGGGCAGAGAGCTAAATAAGTGGATTGGTCTGCAAGATCAGGTGAGCCTGGATCACGGTGATGTCACAGACCTGTCTAAATATACCGATAACAGCTTTGATGGTGCCTGGACCATTCATGTTGGTATGAACGTGGAGAACAAGGCTAAATTTTATGCGGAGATTTTCCGTGTACTGAAGCCTGGAGCAAGCTTTTTGATTTATGATGTGGTGGCAAAGTCAGCGCACCAACAGCTTCGTTTTCCAATGCCTTGGGCTAGAAATGAGAGCAACAGTTTTGTCGTAACTGTCGAGACTTTACTGGGGGAGTTAACAGGCGCTGGATTTGACTTGGCTGAAACGACTGATCTCACAGCTCAAGGAGCGGATTTTGTGGACCAGTTTATTGCGCGATTGCAACAAGCCGACACACCACCTCCTCTGGGATTAAATCTTGTCCTTGGTCCGGTTATAAAAGAGATCGTTCCCAACATGAAACGTAACTTTGCTGAGAGCCGTATCGGATTGATAACTCAAACTTGTATCAAGCCAGTCTAATCTAAAAATAACGGAATAACTTAAATGAAGACCTATACTAAACCCGTCCTCTATTTCGCAACGGGGACGCGATCATCACGTCCATGCTGGTTACTGGAAGAATGTGGGATGCCTTATGATCTTGAGAAAGTTGAACTTAGGAAGGGCGAGCATAAGAGGGAGGCATACCTGGCTATGAACCCTCTGGGCAAAGTTCCCGCCCTGAAAGAAGGCGATAACATTATCACGGAGACTTTGGGGATCTGTCTTCTTATCGCAGATCGTTATGGGACAGAACAGTTGGCGCCTGAAATTACGGATATAAAGCGCGGTGCTTATTACAAGTGGATGGCTTTTTCTGTTGGCTCTTTAGAAGCTGCTCTTTTGGAGGAAGTCAGACGACAAACTGCAGAGGAAAACGGAGAAGAGTTTTGCGCCGATGTCACGGCAGTTGTCTTCGTTTGAAAGTGTGGTCAAGTTGATAGAGGATATCCTTACAACCTCAGACTTTATGCTGGGGGATGATTTTTCCGCAGCCGATGTCTTGAACGGCTCTGGGATGTTCTGGGCAAGAAGCCTTGGCCTACTCGAAGGGTATGAACATGTTTTGGCATGGCTACAAAAACTAGAAGCGCGCCCTGCATATAATCGGATGTTGCAGATAAGTCAGGCTTAAACGCGGAACACGCTACTAAGTCACTATCGGCCTGATACTTGTTCGTAAGACAAACATCAGGCCGATAATTTCATTTTTGAGTTTCAAAGGATGTGGTTGGGTCTGATTTTACCCGGGAGCCTTTAGCTTTGGAATGAATAAAGCCAATGACAATGCCAAAGAGAGTGAACTGAAGCAGACTGGCTAGACTTTCAACGGTAATCCAGGTGGTTATGGAAGGAACCTGATATTTAGCTGGTGAGGCCAGGGAAATATAAGAGGCCAGGAACAACCCGAACCCAAGCGAGACAATCAAGCCAAGCCTTATCGTTGCTTCGCGTGGGGCCAAAAGGTGCAGCCAGATCGTCATGATCGTACCCTGTATGAGCATCGCAAGAAATCCAAGGGCAAAGATCGGGTTTGGCCTTAAGAATCCCATGTTTTGATAGTGATCACTATTGATGACCATGTGAGATGTGCCCTGGACTGCAAAGGTAATAATCACAAAAGCAAGGACAGAGAGCAGGTGCTTATTCAAGATAAATCTCCTGATTGGATACTGCCAGATCAGGTCCTATAAAAGGCCTGTTACCTGGCAGCTTGAAATTGTTACTGTAAAATCAACTTTGCATGCTTTCATAAGTGATCATGGCAATTCGGGCGCCTTGTGGGTCGATCATGGTGGTAATGCGACCTACACCTGGAATATCAACAGGCCCGCTTAGAATGTTAGCACCTGCAGCACGCGCTTTTTCTGTCGAGCCATCAACGTCTTCGACCGTTATGTAAATGGTCCAGACACCAGCCTCAGCGGGTTCAGGGGTGAAGCCGCCAATGGGGCCATCACCGACTATGATACCGGGCACGCTGGAGCCATCTTTCATCGGCAGATCGGCAATGTGCCAATTCATGACGTCAGCGTAAAATTTCACCGCGGCGTCTTTCTGGGGCCCGGCATATCCGATCCACCCTGCGTTGCCGACAGTGGTCATGCTTAAAGTCGTCATTTTATTACTCCTTGATTGGTTAATACTGCTCATTGCAGATAACCCAAGGACGCATGAGTTAAGCTAAACCCGACACGGGTTCAGAGTTTTTCTTCACATTGGGCAATTTTTATCAAAAGGGCGTGCTTTTCAGGATCTGTTGGGGCAAGAGAAATTGCCGCCTGATAGGACTGCCTTGCGGGTAGGTATTGATTTGTATCCATAAAAAAGGCACCGAGGACTGAGTGATACCAACGATAATTTTTAAGCTCATTTTCTAAAGGCTTAAGCATCTCTATTGCGGCTTTTGGACCTTGTGTTTTGGCAAGGGCAACGGCGTGGTTCAGGCGAACCACGGGGGTTGGATCATAACGGTAAAGGATAGAGTAGAGGCGTTCGATCTCTGCCCAATCCGTTGTTTCTGATGAGGGAGCAGTAGAATGTACGGCTGCTATTGCGGCTTGAACCTGAAAAGATCCAGGAGTTCCGTGCCGGAGCGCTTTATCAAGTAATCCACGCGCTTCGGAAATAAGAGTTTGGCTCCAGAGGGTTCGGTCTTGTTCATCTAAAACCACGAGTTCTCCCCGTTCATTAATCCGGGCTTTATATCTGGCGTGTTGGAACAAGAATAAAGCGAGCAACCCCATCAGCTCAGTTTGTGCAGGGAAAAGGCTCAGTAAAAGGCGGGCGAGGTAGATTGCTTCTTCACACAAAGGAGTTTTGATTTGTAGTTCACCTGAACTTGCCGACCACCCTTCATTAAAGAGTAGATAGATCATCAGAGAAACGGTTTTGAGACGTTCACTGCGTTGAACAATATCAGGTATCTCAAAGGGAATGTCTGCTTGGATGATGGTCCGTTTTGCACGCGTAATACGTTGTTCCATGGTTTTCGGTTTAATGAGAAACGCACGAGCGATTTGTTCTACTGACAAACCAATAACAATTTTGAGCGCCAAGGAAGATTGATCTTGTAAGGTGAGTTTGGGATGTGCGCAGACAAACAGCAGACGGAGGATATCATCGCGCAGTTCATCCTGGTCGATGTCATTGTTAGAAGGCGATGTTATGTTGTCATCTGATCGAAAGGATACTGCAGCCTCTTGCTTGTGGCTATCAGCGCTTTTTTGTTTGCGTAAAATATCCAATCCAGCGTTCCGCCCAACAGCGAGAAGCCAGGCGAGAGGATCATCAGGCAGGCCTTTGTCTGGCCAAGATTTCATGGCCTTTATACAAGCTTGGGAGAAAGCTTCTTCTGCCAACTCGAGATCACGGAAATAACGCGTTAAAGCAGCGATCGCTTTGGGGCGGATTTCTGAAAATCTGGCATCAAGCCAGGGATGATCACTCATTTAAAACTTAGCCAATTTATTGATTAATTGGGAGTAGCCCCAACAGGGTTCATGTCTGAAAGAGCCCCACCCGACCACATGACGGGTCGAATTTCAATGCTGTGATATGGTGATGAAATGCGCTCTGCCGTGGCAATGGCCTCTTCAAGGGTTTTGTGTTCTACCAGATAAAAGCCCACGAACTGCTCCTTGGTCTCCGCAAAGGGACCGTCAACTACCAAAGGTTTTTGTTTGGGATCGCTTTGGCCTTTTACCGTTATGGCATTGCTGATCGGCATTAACCGGGCAGTTGCAAAATTACCGCTTTCTTTCAAATCAGCTTGGAGCGCACGATGTTGATCGAGAGTGATCTCTTGTTCATCGGGCGATAGGCGATCATGAATTCCTTCTGCGGAATAAATCAAAAATGAGTAAAGCATTATCTCTCCATAAAAGCTGAGGTTATGGCTCAGGGCTTGATTAATCTCAGTCTAATCTCAGTCTAGTTTCTGTGAAACTATAACAAGGACGTATGATACAGACCAAATCCGACAGGGCTATAAAAGTTTGAGCACTATTTTAAAATGGGCGGATTATTAGGTGGGAGATGGTGAACAGGAACAGCTTTGATACAGAAGGCAAATTTAGTATGGCATATTATATAAAATAATTTGATTTGAGATATTTTCCGTCTAGCTAATGTGAAAAACGAGGAGTAGGCTGACGAAAATCTTCTAGGAATTTATGTGATGACACGCGACAGCCTACAGGGCTTCTTCCTTGCTCTGGCCGCCTATTTTTGGTGGGGACTTACACCGCTCTATTTCAGAGAGATAGCCGCAGCACAACCCGTTGAGATCATGAGCCATCGCGTCATTTGGTCCGTTGTTTTGCTTGCCGTCCTGCTGTTGGCTCGTAAGAGATGGTCAGAGGTTCAAGAAACCTTTCGTAACCCACGCATATGGGGCTGGCTTCTGGTGAGTGCTTCACTGGTGGCTGTTAATTGGCTAATTTTTATATGGGCGATTGCAAACGGTAAACTGGTAGAGGCTAGTCTTGGGTATTACATCAATCCGTTGATTAATGTTCTCCTTGGTGTCGCGGTCTTGGGAGAGCGTCTGAAAATGGTACAGGCGTTTGCGGTTGGCCTTGCAGCACTGGCTGTGGGCTATCTTACATATGTTGGTGGGCAGTTCCCGTGGATTGCCTTAACTCTTGGATTCACCTTTGGTTTTTATGGCTTGATCCGAAAGCGCCTTCCTGTCGGAGCGCAGGTTGGTTTGTTTGCTGAGACCGCTATGGTCGCACCGATTGCTATTGGCTTTCTAGTATGGGGTGAGATGAAAGGCGAGAATGTCTTCTTATCCGGTGGTTGGGACTTTGATCTGTTGCTCATGCTCGCAGGTGTTGTAACGACAGTACCTCTGGTTTGTTTTGCCGCGGCGGCAAGACGGTTGAATTATTCGACAATTGGTATCATCCAGTATGTTGGGCCAACTGTGAATTTACTTTTGGCAGTGTTCTTATTTGGCGAGACTTTTACGCAGGTGCACGGGATATCATTTGGCGTCATTTGGTTTGCAGTTGCACTCTATAGTGCGCAGTCGTTACTGGACATGAAGCGTGCAAAAAAACAGGTTGCACTTTAGGCAACCTGTTTGGTGTGATTTCGTACGACTTAAACTTTGGGGCTTTAGCTTTTCGGTAGAATAAGGATTGCGCGGAAGTCATTGACGTTGGTTCGGGTTGGCCCCGTGGTAATAAGATCGCCTACGGCTTCGAAAAAACCATACCCGTCATTATTAGCCAAACGAGCCTTGGCGCTGGTTCCGACTTTTTCTGCCCGTGTGAGCGTATCTGGTGTGAGGATAGCACCGGCGTTATCTTCGCTGCCATCAATGCCATCAGTATCGCAGGCGAGGGCGTAGATATCTGCTGCACCATTAAGCTCTACTGCGAGTGCGAGCAAAAATTCTGCGTTACGACCACCGCGACCATTGCCACGAACGGTGACAGTGGTTTCTCCTCCGGAAAGCAAGACGCAGGGGACTTGAGCAGGTTGCCCGTAAGTGGCTACCTGACGCGCAATACCAGCCATGACCTTGGCAACTTCTCTGGCTTCTCCTTCGATAGAATCGCCGAGGACCACGGGTGTAATTCCGTTTTCTTCAGCGACTTTTGCAGCCGCAACCAATGAATCCTGAGGGCGGGAGATCATGTGCATTGAGCAATTGTCAAAGCAGGGATTGCCAGGTTTTGGCGTATCAGTTGAATCGTTGTTCAAATATTGAGCTACAGCTGCAGAAGGTGTGATGTCATATTTTTCCAATATTGCGCGGGTGTCAGCAAAAGTAGAAGGATCTGGAACCGTAGGACCAGAGGCAATAACATCAGGGTCATCCCCGGGTACGTCTGATATCAATAAGCTGACAACCTGTGCCGGAGCAGCAGCAGCTGCAAGCTGGCCGCCTTTGATTGCAGACAGGTGTTTGCGTACCGTGTTCATTTCGATGATGTTCGCACCGGATTTAAGCAAAGCCTTGTTAATGGTTTGCTTGTCTTCCAGCGAGATGCCCTCAGCAGGTAAAGCAAGCAGTGACGATCCTCCTCCGGATATCAGGCAGAGGACCAAATCATCAGGGGTTAGGCCCTGTACTTTTTCAAAGATGCGCTTGGCAACATCACGGCCAGCAGCATCAGGAACCGGGTGGGAAGCTTCAACAACCTCTATGCGTTCGCATTTTTCGCCATCTGGCATGTCGTGATGATAACGGGTAACGACAAGTCCATCCAAAGGAGCATCCCAATTTTCTTCGACAGCCTTTGCCATCGCAGCAGCAGCTTTACCCGCACCGATGACGATGGTGCGACCCTTGGGATGAGGTGGCAAAAAGCCCGGAACTGCGAGACGAGGGTCGGCGGCATCTAAACCCGCCTTGAAGAGATCACGTAAGAAACTATTAGGATCGATACTGCTCATCTTCAGGACCTTCGTATATATGGTGTCAAAAACAGTGACTGTCACGGATTGTCTTTATGGAAACTAAGTGTGGCCTTCGTCAAGTCTTGGATAACAAAATTGTTGTTCTTTGCCGTTGAAACGAAAGATCTGGTCGGTTTTAACCTTTGGAAATGGATAAAGGAGGTAAATTGAAATATAAAAATAACGACAAAGTTGGATTATCAACTGTCAGAGTACTATATGTTCTCTAACCAAATTTAAAACACCAGACAGTATCTTGGGTAAGAAATGAATATCGACATTCTGGCTTCGGACGAACCAAGCCCAGTAAATATGATCAACGAAGATTCAGAAAACTCATTCTTGTTTCTCTGTGATCACGCAACATCCTTTATCCCACGTTCCCGAAATAACCTGGGCATTGATGACCATCACCTTGAACGTCATGTCGCTTACGATATCGGCATTAAAGCTGTAACAGAAGGTGTGGCTAATCATTTCAAATCCCGAGCAATTTTTAGCAATTTTTCCAGGCTTCTGGTTGATCCGAACAGAAAGCTGGATAATGCGGGATTGATGCCGGAAATCAGTGATGGCTGCCACGTACCAGCAAACTTAAACATGACCTCAGAAGAGCGTGAAGTCCGTTTAAATGCTTTTTATTGGCCTTATCATAACAAAATTCGCTCTACGATTGATAACATGATCAACACTGGTGATGTGCCAATTATCATTTCTATGCACAGCATGACACATGAGATGGACGGGGAGTTGAGACCATGGCCTGTCTGTGTTTTGTGGGATTATGACCCACGCATACCATTGCCCTTGATCGAAAGTTTCAAAAAACGTGGTTTTGAGTGCGGAGATAACGTCCCTTATACCGGGCGTGATGGTCATGGCGGAACGATGGATCTACAGGTTAATCCCCGTGGCTTACCAAATGCTTTGATTGAAGTCCGTCAGGACTTGATTTCGAGTGCAGAGGGTATCGCTGAATGGACAGCTAACCTTATTGAAGCATTCGAGGACGTCTTGCACTGTCCTTCCTTGAGAGAGATCAGACACTACGCATAATATAATTGGTCATGGTATAATTTGGACAAGCAATATCCCCAAAGTACAAAAGTACTTCGGGGATATTTTCTATGGTTCATGAATTGAGCCTAGGCAGCCCGGATACCCTCGATGAAGGCTTCCACGCTCTTACGCATTTCTTCAGCTTGCTCCGATAACTCAGTTGAAGAATTGCGAACTTCTTCTGAAGACTTCCCGGTTTGGATAGAGGCATCACTCACATTCTGCATGTTCGATGTAACTTCAGAAGTCCCGGTGGAGGCCTCTTGTACATTGCGTGAGATCTCTTGAGTTGCAGAACCCTGCTCATCAATTGCGGAAGAGATCGAGGATGATATATTATTCATTGAGGCAATCGTTTGACCAATGTCTTCAATGGCTGTCACCGCATCCCGGGTGATTTCCTGCATCTCGTTTACTTGGCCACTAATATCATCTGTTGCCTTCGCGGTTTGGTTCGCCAAATTCTTAACTTCACTGGCAACCACAGCAAAACCTTTACCTGCTTCACCTGCGCGTGCGGCTTCAATTGTCGCGTTCAGCGCGAGAAGGTTGGTCTGTTCAGCAATATCTGAAATAAGACCGACAACTTCTCCAATACGATTTGAGGCTTCTTCCAATCCTTTGATAGTTTTAATGTTCGCCTCAGCTTTGGACACTGCATCGCCTGCAATCTTATTAGATTCATCCACTTGACGGTTGATTTCACTGATAGAGCAGCTGAGCTCTTCAGCAGCTGATGCGACGGTTTGAACATTAACAGAAGCTTCTTCAGCCGCAGCTGCAACGGTATTGGCAAGCTGAGCCGTCTCTTGCGCAACTGAAGACATTTCACTCGAAGTCGTTTTCATCTGTGAAGATGCAGTGCCAACATGAGACATAATATCACTGCTATCGTGCTCAAATTTTTCAACGAGTTCCTCAATGTGTGCCGTACGTTCCTCACGTAATTCGGCCATTTCTGCTTCTTTGGCAGACATCTGCTCTTGTTTAATGGCGTTGTCTTTGAAGACATGTAACGCGGCGGTCATATCACCAATTTCATCTTGGCGTTCTACTGCTCTAATCTCTGTATCCAAGTTGCCTTCTGATAAGGAAAGCATCGCTCTGCGTAGATGGCCAAGGTTCGATATAATACGGTTTCTGATGATCCAGAATGTAATAACAGAAACTATGGCAATAAGTACAAGGGTTGTTAAAGCAATAGACGCGTAGAAGTCTGACCAACTTTCTGCCTCTGAAATCGCGGAAGATGTCCGGTTTTCAAGAGCGGCAAAAAACTTGTCCACTGGAACCATGATCTCTGCTTTGTAGGTGTGATATTGTTTTGAATGTAAAAGGTCACGTGCCAGTTTGGGGTTGGGATCTTTTTTAACGGTATAGTTCCCTGAGCTATCCGCAAAATTTCCTTTTACGGCATTCATGGCTTCAACTTCTAAAGAAACTAAACCATCGGAGTTTGCCTGTGCCTCCTTCAATAAATCAAACTCAGCTTTGGAAAAGTTCGCCTTAACCATTAACTCTTGAAGCGAGATAGTATCCCCAGAAGGTCTGGGAGCAGGTAATCCTGCAGCAATGAAATCCCAATAAATACGGTGATATTCTTGTGGACGCGGTTTTTTCCCGTTTCGAATATCAAGGATGTCAAAGTATTGATCTTCGTAGGAACTGTCTCCCGTAAGGACGTAGGTTCTACCAAGTCGTGTTAAGTCATCCGAACTTTGTCGTAATTCATCAGCTAATAGATAGGATATATACTGGTTTTCACGGGCCGCTCTCACGTCACCCTGCGATGATCGATAGGCTAAAAAAGAAGTCGCAACAATCAAAAGAGTGATAGCATTGACGAATATGAGAGCCTTCATTGTGTTAGTAATATTCATGAACCGAGTCCTTTTGTCTCTAAAATCGTACCCCTCTTTTGATTGCCTGTGTTGATGATGCTTCGACATACCATAGTATGCCGTGGTTGATTAATTTCTTCTAAATTTTTTGCGCAAAAAAAACGATGCAGTTTAATGATACCGGGAGATTTTCCAAACTTATGATCGGAGATGTTTTCAGTTCTGATCTATTGAAGGAAGGGATCCATTTCTATAGCAGGACAAAGAATAAAGACTGGATACTTATTGTTTCTTTGTCATCGACGTGCAGGTCAAGGAAGTGTATTGCTGAAAAAAACGAAAGTTTGTATCAGGCAGGAGCTTGATAAGAGCGATATAATTAGTTGGGGAATAGAAATGGATAAACAAACACAGCTAGAGCTGGAAGCCGCTACCTTTAGACGTTTGGTCGACCATATGCGTGAACGCTCCGATGTGCAAAATATCGACATGATGAATTTAGCAGGGTTTTGCCGGAATTGTTTGTCGAAATGGTATGTGGCTGCAGCAGAAGAAAAAGGCGAGGCCATTGATTACGGACAAGCCCGGGAGATCGTCTATGGTATGCCGTATGATGAGTGGAAAGCAAAACACCAAACTGCCGCAACTGCTGAACAACAGGCCGCATTTGAAAAGAACAAACCAGCTCATGACTGAGGTTTGAAACAACTGGGAAATATTCCTAATTGTGATTTTTTTTGAAAAATGAGACAGAGAAGTTTCTTCTGGCATTGCCAAATGAGGCGGCGGGCGTTAATTTCCGCATCAGATTAATTTATACCAGACAGCATAAAAGGGCCTAGAGCATGGATGATTTCGACGCAGGCTATGACGAAACAACTTCTGAAGAAACGGTTTCTCACGAGACTCTCAATGACGAGATGGATGCGCCGAAACTTGCTCCTATTCCCGGTGGTGAGATCAATGGTGTAACTGCTGATCGTCTTCGTGGCTTTATTGAACGTGTAGAGCGCTTGGAAGAAGAGAAAAAAGCGATCGCTGACGATATTAAAGAAATTTACTCGGAGGCCAAATCGCTTGGCTTCGATACTAAGATTATGCGTAAAATTGTTTCTCTTCGTAAGATTGAACAGCAGGAACGGTTGGAGCAAGAAGAGCTCATTGATGTTTATAAACATGCCCTTGGTATGATTTAAGTTCTTCAAGAGTTGCAATAAAAAACCCACCTAACGGTGGGTTTTTTATTGTCTGGAATCAGAGCAAAACTAGGATCAAGCTGTTGCGGCTTCAGGTTCAGGAACCAGAAGGAGTTGCAGGGATTGATAATCCGTTTTTCCTGTTCCTAAAACCGGAAGTTTGTCGAGGATTTCGATTTCTCGAGGGATCATCAACTCGGTAATTCCCTCTTCTTTGGCTTTGGCCTGAAGTTCTGGGCGCGTTGCTGTCGGACAGTCGGTGGCGAGAATTAGCTGTTCACCTTTTTTTGCATCGGGTCGCGCAATCACGGCGTGTTGGAATCCGGGCCAGACTTTTCCTGCGAGATCTTCTGCGGCCGTTAGGGAAACCATTTCGCCAGCGATCTTGGCAAAGCGTTTGGCGCGGCCCTGGATCGAAATGAAACCATCGATATCAAGTGCAACAATATCACCAGTGTCATACCAGCCACCTTCTGGTGGCTGCAATTGACCTGGTGCATCCGCACGTAGATAGCCTTTCATAATATTTGGCCCTTTCACAAAGAGCCTACCACCCGTTGGAATTCCAGGTACTGGCTCTAACCTGCTTTCAATACCAGGTAAGAAACGCCCAACAGTTCCAGCCTTATATTGCAAAGGTGTGTTGGTGGAGAGAACCGGTGAAGTTTCTGTCGCGCCGTAGCCTTCTAAAACGCGAAGGCCAAATTTTTCGGACCACACCTTACGTGTGCTGTCTTTGACTTTCTCTGCACCGGCAAAAATATGCCTGACCGAATAAAAATCGTATGGGTGCGCTACCCGGGCATAACCGTTTAGGAAAGTATCTGTTCCAAAAACAATAGTGGCATTGGTATCGTACACCAGCGCAGGAACAATCCTGTAATGCAGGGGAGACGGATAAAGGAAAGTCTTAATCCCAGAGAGAATTGGCAGCAGCAATCCGCCTGTCATACCGAAGGAGTGGAAGATCGGCAGGGCATTGAAGACGGTATCGGTGGAATTGAAATCAACCACGGCTGAGAGCTGGTTACGGTTAGACAGCAAGTTACTGTGACTTAACATCACACCTTTTGGAACGCCTTCGGAGCCGGACGTGAAAAGAACAACTGCGGCATCGTCAATACTGGGTGCTCCACTGTTGTGAACTGACCGCGCAAAATAACTTTTGATCTTTCCAGCCAATTTGTTACCGAGGGAGATTTCTTTCTTAATGTCTTCGAGATAAACCAATTTGCACTCTTTGCTTAATGCGTCAGCTAGGTCATCTAAACGACCGACCTCGATAAACTTGCGTGACGTAATAATGGTTTTGATCTCAGCCGTTTCAAGACAAGACAACAGGTTCTTCTCGCCCATCGTAAAGTTGAGCATCGCAGCAACTCGGCTTTTGGATTGAAGGGCAAAAAATGTTACGGCTGCGGCTGAGGAGTTCGGAAGTAGTACTCCGACGATTTCTTGTTTTTTTGTGAAGTTTGCGAATTTGCTACCGAGAACAAAGCTTCCCGTGATTAGCTTGTCGTAATCGAGCGGGGAGCGTTCGATATCTTCGACCACATGACTGGATCCGCCATGAATATCTCTGGCGTCTAGAAGGTTCTTGAAAAGGCCTCCTTCTGCGGGGCAGGAAGCAAGGGCGGTTTCACTCATTAGATCATGAAGGCCGATACTGATGGCTGCGCGGCGTTCTCTGCCTCTGATATCTTCGCTAAGGCGTAACTTTTTCGGCGGATGGATGGTAATCGTCACCTTAGGGAACCAGCGTTGTCGTACTTTTCCTTTTAACCGGGAAAAGCGGCTGTATTGAGCACCTTCGATGTTAACGGGCAGCAACGGGGCATCAGCATGATCGGCAATCATCCCCGGGCCTTCGTGTATCTTCATCATGCCGCCGGTAACCGTAATCCTGCCTTCGGGGAAGATGACACAGCGTTTGCCGGACTTCACCACACTGATCATGGTTTTCGTCGCCATGGGATTGGTGGGATCAATCGGGTAAAAGTCAACGACCGATAGGAAAGGTTTTACCCACCATTTTTGGGCCATAAAGGTATCAATGGCAAAGGTTGGTCGACCAGGAAGGAAAGCCGCTAGCAATATGCCATCTAGGAAAGACACATGATTGATAACAATGACGGCTTTAGGGCCAAGATCTTCAAGGTTCTCCTCGCCTCGGACTTCTACCCGGAAACAGATTTTGAACAGAAGCCGGAAGAACAGTTTTGTTGGTAGTTCAGGTAGAAGTTTACATACATACAGAGCCACAACGAGATTGAGAATACCAATGGCCAGAAATACGTCTGGAATTGAGAGCCCCAATTTGAGCATGCCAATGGTCCCAACCGCAGAAATAACCATAAAGAAGGCATTTACAATATTGTTACTGGCAATGTTTCTTGCCCGATGGGTCTCGCTGCTCTCGCTTTGTAGTATCGCATAAAGAGGCACAATATAGAGACCTCCGCTAACGGAAATCAAAAAGAGATCTATCAGGATACGGATATTATCCGGGCTGGTGAAGAATTCAGCCAAGCCGATAAGTGTTGTACCAGAGATAGTTATTGCGCTGCTGGCAGCAAAAAGATCAAAGGTAAACAGAGAAAGTCCCAGAGCACCAAACGGCACATATTTTGCCGAAACTTCCCCTTTTAATAGTTTGTTACAAAGCAACGAACCAACTGCTATGCCTATGGAAAATACGGTCAAAAACAGGGTGACAATTTGCTCATTACCGCCAATTACGTCTTTGGCAAAGGTGGGGAACTGGGCAAGGAAGGTTGCGCCAAATAGCCAAAACCATGAAATACCAAGAATGGATAAGAAGACAGCGCGGTTTCCTGCACTGTGTTTGACGAGGTTATAAGTCTCAGCAATGATATTTGGGTTTAGTTTTAGGGATGGTTCAGCGGCTTCTGCTCTTGGTATGAAGTAACTGGTGACCACGCCAACGATGGCCAAAATGAGTATCATGGTTGAAATAAAATAAATTCCGCCGTCCATCAATATGACAAGTCCGCCGATGATGGTACCGATCAGAATAGCAAGAAAAGTCCCTGCTTCTATCAATCCATTGGCACCTATCAGTTCATCTTTTTTCATATGATCTGGAAGAATACTGTACTTAAGAGGGCCAAAGAAGGTGGACTGTGTGCCCATCATAAAGAGGACAGCCATCAGGTAGTTGGGCGAATGGGTTATAAAGCCATAAGCCGCCAAAGACATGATAACAATTTCATAGTATTTGATGATCCGAATGAGGCGAGATTTCTCAAACTTGTCGGCCATTTGTCCTGCAAGAGCAGAGAACAAAAAGAAAGGCAGGATGAATAATCCAGCAGCTAAGGTCACCATGACTTGCGGAGATAGGGCTGACGTATCAGCTAGCCGATAGGTGATTAATACTACCAAGGCATTTTTGAAGACGTTGTCGTTAAGAGCGCCAAGGGCCTGTGTCAGGAAAAGGGGGAGGAACCTTTTGGTTTTCATGAGGTGAAGAAGGTTCTTATTTTCTAAAGAACCGTTTTCTGAAGGCTCATTCTCTAGAGGTTCGTTCGTCTGAACCTTGTTCTCAATTGACCCATTCTCTATAGACATGGATACTCCACTTGGTTTGTTATGGTTTAATTACCTGTTGCCGCATACTGCCTAATAGTTGCGTAGTTAGAAATAGTTTTCGCGTAAAATTATTCTTTGAGAATCTCTATAATTGCCCGAGCTGTTAACGATTTTCTGCCAAATACACAAATGGCCTCAGAATATAAAGGCCATTTGTGTATCAATTAAATCGTTATTTTACTGGTTTGGGGTAGAGGGCACCGAGTTGATTTTGATAGACTTCCAGCACTTTATGTCGTCTGACCTTTAGGGTTGGTGTCATCATTTCGTTATCAATGCTAAAGGCCTCGTTTGCGACTACGAATTTTCGCACCTTTTCTAGGGGCGACAGTTGCTTGTTGATTTGATCAATGGCTTTGGCCATCGAGATCTTTAGTGAAGGATTATCGTGGACCGACGCTAGAACTCCCGGAATTCCACTTGCTTCGCCCCATTGTTCTAGAAAATCTTCAGTCGGCACAATAACTGCGGTCAGGTGAGGACGTTTGTTGCCATAGACCATGACTTGATGAATGAAAGGGTGATGAACCAATTCGCCTTCAACCCTGGCTGGAGACACGTTATCGCCTCCGGAGAGAACAATAATGTCTTTCTTACGGTCTGTAATTTTAAGGCGGCCTTTTGCATCGAGCTCGCCGATATCTCCGGTGTAGAGCCAGCCATCTTTGATGGTCTCGTCAGTGTACTTTTGGTCATTCCAATAGCCGCTCATCAACAGCTCGCCTTTGGCAAGGATTTCTCCATCCTCAGCAATTTTGATTTTAACTCCTCTGAGCTCAGGCCCAACGGTACTCATGTCGATAATGCCTGGGCGGTTAACCGCGATAACAGGCGCGGCTTCTGTTTGGCCATACCCCTGCAAAATAGGCAGCCCAAGAGAGTGAAAAAAGAGTCCAATATCTTCGTTCAGTGCTGCTCCACCAGAAACCATGGCTTTTAACCTGCCACCAAACCGTAGCCGCAGTTTGTCTCGGACGAGCTTCTCGAGAATGCGGTCTTGGATTCTTTCAAAAGCATTCAAGCTGTTAGGATCGTGATATTTTTTCCGACCTAAGGCTTCTGCTTTATAAAAGAGAGATTTCTTAAGCGGTTTCTCTTTCTCAAGCCCGCGGGTGATCCTGCTGTACATTGATTCGTATAGGCGTGGCACTGCGGTCATGATTGTCGGCTTTACTTCGGCCATATTACGAAGAAGGTGCTCGGCTCCCTCGCCATAATAGATTTGGGCAGCCAATAATAGAGGAAAAAATTGACCGGCTGTATGTTCATAAGCGTGGGAAAGGGGAAGGAACGAGAGGAATATTTCTTCACCCAAGCCAAGGTGATAAAGGACATCCCAGGCGCCTTCGCAATTACACAAAATTGCACCATGGCTCAACATAACACCTTTGGGTAAACCTCCCGTACCTGACGTGTAAATCAGGCAGGCGACATCACCTCGGGTTAATTCTTGTGCAGAGGCTTCAATGTCGCCTTCTAGCTTGTCTCCCTCGGCGAGTAGGTGCTCCCAGTTATGGATTTGGAGATCATCGTCTTGTTCAATATCATCAATGGTTACGGCCCATTTACATTCGGGGGCTTTTTCGGCTGCAGGGAGGGCTCTTTTGCAAAGCGCAGCAGTCGAAATAATAATTCCTTTTGCGCCAGAATGATTAAGAACGTGTTGGTGATTGTCGATTGTGTTGGTGGTATAGGCTGGCACGGTAATGCCGCCAGCGGCCATGATCGCAAGATCCGCGATGAACCATTCGGGTCTGTTTTCTGAGACAAGGACCACTCGATCGCCTTTTTCCAGGCCAAGAGATTTCAGACTTCTGGCCATAGCAGAGATACGGCGAGAGGTTTCTGACCAACTGATCGGCCAGTAAGCTTTGTTCTCTTTGAACCAGAGAAAAGGCTGTTCATCCCGTTCCTGAGCGTGTTCATAGAACAGGCTGACAAGGTTTTTGTAGTGCGGTGGTGCGATACTCTGTTCCATATTCCTCGTTAGGCCTTTACCTGTTCTTATGTTTTCTTATCATTGATAACGTATTATTTGGCGATTCTCGCCTTGTTTTCAAATTCTTAATTCTAAGTTTATAGAGACATAGTTCGCATTTGTAGACCGCGTTTGGCGGAATGAGAGGATTTTTCCATGATGGAAGCTGGGACCGAAGCTGCTCACCCTAAAGATGTTATTGACGAAAAGCTTGGTACTTTACCTGCCTGGGATCTTACGGATCTCTACCCTTCGCCTGATTCGTCAGAGCTCGAAGACGACTTGGTAAAGGTTGAAAAAGCGGCCATTGCCTTTAAGAAAAGATATGCAGGAGAACTCGCAAATTTAAGCGGTGATGATCTGAACGACGCCATCGTTACTTTTGAAAACGCTCAGGAAATCATGGGCAAGGTGATGAGCTATGCTTATCTGGTTTATGCCGGGAATATGAGTGATCCTGAAGTTGGTAAGTTCTTCCAGTCCATGCAAGAACGCAGTACGAGCATCTCCACCCACATATTATTTTTCTCATTAGAGCTAAATAAGCTTGATGAAGGCGCGCTGAAAGAGAAAATCGAAAACAGCTCCCTTTCAAAATATGCTCCATGGTTGAGAGAACTTCGGGCTCAGAAAGATCATCAGCTTTCGGATGAACTCGAAGGCTTGCTGCACGAGAAAAGTGTGTCTGGCCGATCTGCCTGGGTACGTTTGTTTGATGAAACAATGGCGAGCTTAACGTTTCCGTTTCAAGATGAAGATCTTAGCTCGGCACAAATTCTCAACAAACTAAGTAATCGGGATCCAAAAGTTCGCAAAGAAGCCGCCCAATCTCTAGGAACAGTTTTGGGTAAAAACCAGCGCCTCTTTGCCCACATCACCAATACACTGGCAAAAGATAAAGAAACAGAAGATCAATGGCGTGGCTTTGAGCGTCCCGTTTCTGCACGCAACCTTGCTAATGTTGTCGAAGATGAAGTCGTCGATGCACTGGTAAGCTCTGTATCTTCTTCTTACGAAGATCTAGCCCACCGCTATTACAAATTAAAAGCCAAGTGGTTTGGTGTTGATCAGCTTCCTTATTGGGATCGTAATGCGCCGCTACCAGATGACGATGATGATGTTATCAATTGGGATACTGCACGGGAAACTGTTCTTAACGCTTACGCGGGGTTTTCGCCAAAACTCGCAGAAGTCGGCCAGAAGTTTTTTGATAACCCTTGGATTGATGCGCCGGTAAGACCGGGAAAAGCACCAGGTGCTTTTGCACATCCTACCGTGCCTTGCGCACATCCCTATCTTTTGGTGAACTATCAAGGGCGCACTCGGGATGTTATGACCTTGGCTCACGAACTTGGTCATGGTGTTCATCAGGTGTTGGCGGGTGTTCAGGGGCCTTTGATGGCGGACACGCCTTTGACCTTGGCGGAAACTGCGTCTGTCTTTGGGGAAATGTTGACCTTTCAATCCGTGCTGAAAAAGAAAGCTGATGCAAAAGCAAAGCGCATCATGCTGGCTTCTAAAGTCGAAGACATGCTCAACACAGTAGTTCGGCAGGTGGCAATGCACCAGTTTGAAACCCGGGTCCATGATGAGCGCCGCAACGGGGAACTTCTCCCTGAGCAACTCGGTGAAATCTGGATGGACACACAGCGTGCCAGTCTTGGTCCATCAATCCGTTTCGAAGATGAATACGCTTCTTATTGGTCTTACGTTCCGCACTTTATTCACGCCCCGTTCTATGTATATGCCTATGCGTTTGGGGACTGTCTGGTTAACTCTCTCTATGCGGTTTATCAGCAAAGTGAAGACGGTTTTGCCGAGAAGTATCTAGAGATGCTTTCTGCCGGGGGATCAAAACGTCATAAGGAATTACTGGCGCCCTTCGGACTGGATGCCAGTGATCCTGATTTCTGGAAACAAGGTCTGAAAGTGGTTTCCGGGTTTATTGACCAGCTGGAAGCCATGGAAAAATAAGGCCCGAGTTCTTTAACGGGTACTGAGATCTTTATTGAAATTGAAAAGCGCCTCTCGAATTGGGAGGCGCTTTTTCGGTTTCAAACCTCAATGTTTCTCTGAGAATTTCCCTAGACATTGCCTTGAATATTAAACGTACCACTGATTAAAAACTGTCTGAGTTTCGCAAGATGTGGAGCCGTGTTTAGTCCTTTTTCCCTCAACCAATTTTCATTGTAATAAGTATCAAGATAGCGCTCCCCTGAATCACATATCAAAGTGACGATACTTCCCTTTACTCCCCGCTCTTTCATCTCTGACATCAAATGAAAGGCACCACAAAGGTTCGTCCCGGTCGAAGCGCCACATTTACGGCCTAGAAGTTCTTCCAATAGATGAACTGCCGCGATAGAAGCCGCATCGGGTATCTGGATCATTCTGTCGACAACTGATGGAATGAAGGAGGGTTCAACCCGGGGACGGCCAATCCCTTCGATCCGTGAGCCGATTGAGTTGGTTAATTGTTTGTCCCCGGTATTGTAATAGTCGAAGAAAACAGAATTCTCTGGATCAACGATGCAAAGCTTGGTGTCTGAGCAACATGATTTCTCATATCGTATGAAGCGGCCAATGGTTGCTGATGTTCCCCCAGTACCTGCACTGGCGATCACCCACTCAGGATCAGGGTGAGGTTCGAGAGCCATTTGGTCGAATATTGATTGGGCAATGTTATTGTTGCCGCGCCAGTCTGTTGCTCGTTCTGCATAGGTGAATTGGTCCATATAGTGGCAGCTCAATTCTCGAGCCAGACGTTCAGACTCTTCATAGATATCTTTCGGGTCAACCAAGTGACACTCGCCACCATAAAATTCTATCTGAGCCAGCTTTTGCCGTGCCGTTGTTCTCGGGACAACCGCGATGAATTTGAGACCGAGTAACCTTGCAAAGTAAGCTTCGGAGATTGCGGTACTGCCAGATGATGATTCTATAATGGTCGTATCTTGAGCGATCCAACCGTTACAAAGTCCATATAAGAAGAGGGATCTTGCCAGACGATGTTTTAAGCTCCCGGTGGGGTGCGTCGTTTCGTCTTTGAAATAGAGATCAATACCGTGACAACTCGGTAGGTCCAGTTTGATCAGGTGGGTATCTGAGGAACGGTTGAAATCAGCGTCTATTTTTTTGATCGCTTGATGGGTCCATTCGCGTTTATAGGTTGCTTTCATTGTATTGTTCCATAGCTCATTTGGTGTTTTTCTTCTGAGATACTCACTATAGCACTCAAAAAATTTCTTTAAAAATTCAGCTTAATTAGATGGTACTATCTTTTGTTTGCAGATTTTTCTCAATTAACCCTAATTAGTTTATGGGTTTTGAGAAATAATTGCTTATTAATATTTTCGAGGTGAGTAATTTGTTCGTGAAGATTATGGAAGTTGTTATCCAATTCCCCATATACTTTACCTTTTATACCATACGATATTGGCGATCAGAGATTTGATTGTGGCTGCTCGTTAAGGTTCTATCCGAGGGGATGTCACTTGCCGGACGACAAGAAATTGGAAGATATTGCCGATGACAAATCACGTCTGACCGGACGGTTGAAACGCTACGCACAGGTTGGGACGTCGGTTGGCGGTTTGGTTGCTCAGGTCGTTGGCAGCCGGGTATTTGGCACTGGCCTGGACCGAGGTAAACATTCAACAGATCTCAAGAATGCCTTGGGAGGATTAAAAGGCCCCTTGATGAAGGCGGCCCAAATTCTGGCGACTATTCCTGATGCTTTACCAAAAGAGTATGCAGAGGAATTACGCCAACTCCAATCCAATGCACCTTCTATGGGGTGGCTTTTCGTAAAACGGAGAATGAAAAGCGAACTCGGGGTCGGTTGGCAGAAAAAATTTGAAGCTTTTGAGCAGGAAGCCACAGCTGCAGCCTCTCTTGGGCAAGTTCATTATGCCAAAGGACATGACGGAACAAAGCTGGCCTGTAAACTCCAATACCCAGACATGATTTCTGCTGTAGAGGCTGACCTTAAACAGCTTGGTTTACTTTTTGGCATTTATCGACGTTACGACAAGGCCATTGACCCTAGTAACATCCACAAAGAGTTATCAGATCGGCTGCGTGAAGAGTTGGATTACCTTCGTGAAGCTCAGAATATGAAACTCTATCAACATATACTGCGCGATGAGGACAGAGTATTTGTACCCGAAAGCATCGATGATCTGACGACCCGCCGACTTCTGACCATGACTTGGCTCGATGGCAGCCCGTTACTGGATTATATTAAAGATCATGAAGGCGATATTGAAGCACGCAATCAAGTTGCTATGAACATGTTCCGCGCCTGGTATGTCCCCTTTTATAAATATGGCGTCATTCATGGCGATCCACATTTGGGCAATTATTCTATTCGTAAGAATGGCGACGTAAATTTATTGGATTTTGGCTGCATTAGAGTTTTTGAGCCTTCGTTCGTCAAAGGGGTCATTGATCTTTATTTCGGGTTGGAGAGAAATGACGAAGCACTGGCTGTACAAGCTTATGAAAGCTGGGGCTTTAAAATCAAGAACAGGGAAATGCTCGATACATTGAACATCTGGGCACATTTTCTATACGGTCCTCTGTTACAAGATCGTAAACGAACGATTGTCGATGATCATAAAGATGGACCCTATGGAGCAAAAATTGCCAATAAAGTTCACGGAGAACTTCGCCGACTTGGAGGCGTAAAACCTCCGCGGGAGTTTGTTTTAATGGATCGGGCGGCTGTTGGGCTTGGTTCCGTGTTTATGCATTTGAAAGCCGAGATCAATTGGCACCAGTTATTCCACGACCTTATTGGTGATTTTGATTATATGGAATTGTCTAAAAAACAGTCAGCTGCCCTTCAAAAATGTGACCTAGCTTTTCCCGAAAACGACAAATAAACACCTGTGTATACATGAGAATCGATATGATTTTGTCTTCATAATATGGGGACAGAGTTTCTGATAGGGGATATTTTCCTTAGTGGAACATATCTTAATCCATAATACGCGACTGAATTAGTCTGTTATTGTGCACTGCACACTTGCGGCATATGGTAGAAAAAAGCTTTAATAAAAACGATATGTAGTCGGCCCTAAAGCGTCGACTGGGGAATTCTTGTGGGGAGATAATATGAAAATTGCTATTCCCAAGGAGCGCCGTGCGAATGAAACACGTGTGGCAGCTTCACCTGATACGGTCAAAAAAATGATCGCTCTGGGATGTGACGTCATGGTCGAAAAGGGCGCAGGTTCTTCTGCGAGCTTTACCGATGAAGCCTTCAAGGCTGCGGGCGCTACAATTGGAAAAGATGCTGCTACGACGTACAAAGGCGCTGCTGCCATCTTGAAGGTTCAAAAACCCATCGCTGGTGGTAAAGACGATGAGATCAAGGGCTTGGCTAAAAGCACCGTTGTGATTTCTATCGCAGATCCTTACCGCTCGATTAAAGAACTGGATGCCTTTGCCAAGTCAGAACTAACAACTTTTGCAATGGATTTTGTGCCACGTATTACACGCGCGCAGTCTATGGATGTCCTCTCAAGCCAATCCAACCTTGCTGGGTATAAAGCTGTTCTTGATGGCGCTGCAGTCTTTAACCGGGCCTTTCCGATGATGATGACGGCAGCTGGAACGATTGCTCCGGCGAAAGTATTCATCATGGGCGCTGGTGTTGCAGGCCTTCAAGCTATTGCGACGGCACGCCGTCTCGGGGCTGTGGTTTCAGCTACTGATGTTCGCCCTGCTTCGAAAGAACAAGTGGAAAGTTTGGGCGCTTCTTTTGTTGCTGTTGAAGACGACGAGTTTAAACAGGCCGAGACAGCTGGCGGGTATGCCAAAGAGATGTCTGCTGCTTATAAAGCCAAACAAGCGACCCTTATTGCCGAGACGATAGCTAAGGTCGATATGGTCATTACGACTGCCTTGATCCCTGGTCGGCCAGCACCGGTACTTGTAACCGCTGATATGGTTAAGTCTATGAAGCCGGGCTCGGTTATTGTGGATTTGGCTGTTGAAGCTGGTGGTAACTGTGAACTGTCTCAAGCGGGTAAAGTAGCCGTCAAACACGACGTGTCCATCGTTGGTTATGACAATATGCCTGGGCGTCTTGCGACGGATGCTTCATCGCTTTATGCACGTAATGTCTATAATTTCTTTGAGCTTCTATTCGATAAAGAGGCCAAAAGCCTGAAAATTGATTGGACGGATGAGATTATCAAAGGCACGTGCGTAACGCACGAAGGAAGCATTGTTCATCCTGCCTTGGCACACGCTGAAAAACAGAAGCCAGCTTCACAGCCTGCTCCTAAATCAGAGGCCGGGAGCAAGGCAGAACAAGCCAAATCAGCTCCGTCGAAGGTCGTTAAAAAAGCTCCAGCTAAATCAACGGCTAAAACTAAGGCCAAATCTTCTGTAAAAACGACAGCTAAAGCGAAAGCACCAGCTAAAAAAGATACCAAGACAGCTCCGGCTAAGCTTGAAGATAAGAAAGAGGGAGGGTCTGCCTGATGTCGAGTGAGGAATTTATCAACAAGGCTACGGATGCTGCCAACGCAGCCCGTGCTTTATCAGATGAAGTCGCATCTCTTGCTTCTGAAGCAAGCCGATTAGCCGTAGATGCAACTGGGCAAGCTGCAAGTGGCTCTCCCTTTATCATGGGGCTGACGGTACTAATTCTTGCGGTTTTCGTTGGGTATTATGTTGTCTGGAACGTCACTCCGGCGCTCCATTCACCATTGATGGCGGTGACAAACGCGATTTCGTCGGTGATTATCGTGGGGGCCTTGGTCGCCGCGGGGCCTGCAGATGTTGGCTTTAGTGAAATCATGGGCTTTATTGCTATCGTGCTTGCCGCGATTAATATCTTCGGTGGCTTTATTGTCGCGCAGCGTATGCTGCAGATGTTCAAGAAAAAACAATAGGGGGGCTTATTATGTCATCAGATTTATCTGCACTGTTATATCTCGCTGCCTCTGTCTGTTTTATCATGGCATTGCGTGGTCTTTCTCACCCAACGACTAGCCGTCAGGGTAACATCTTTGGCATGGTCGGAATGGCTCTGGCTATCGGAACCACTTTGGCAGCTCCTGGAATTGTTAGCTTCGGCACCATCCTCCTCGGGCTTCTCATCGGGGGCGCAATCGGTACGGTTATCGCCCTTCGTATCCAGATGACGGCTTTGCCACAACTGGTTGCGGCTTTTCATAGTTTGGTTGGTTTAGCAGCCGTTTGTGTTGCTTTGGCAACATTCTACAAACCTGAGGCTTACGGTATTGGTATCGTTGGTGATATCCAGGTATCAAGCCTTGTAGAACTTGCTATCGGTACTGCCGTCGGTGCGATTACCTTTACCGGGTCTGTCGTTGCCTTTGCCAAGCTTCAGGGTTTGGTTTCTGGTCGTCCGTTGGTATTTAAATTCCAACACACTTTAAACGCTGCTCTGGGTGCTTCGGTTGTCGTGTTGCTTGTTCTACTATGCACGACGCAAGATCCTATTTATCTCTGGGTATTGGTTGCTGTTACTCTGTTGCTCGGCTTCTTGTTGATCCTGCCAATAGGTGGAGCTGACATGCCGGTTGTTGTGTCGATGCTGAACTCCTATTCCGGGTGGGCAGCTTGCGGCATTGGCTTTACGCTTCAAAACAACCTCTTGATCATAACAGGGGCGCTGGTTGGCTCTTCTGGTGCGATCCTGAGTTACATTATGTGTAAGGCGATGAACCGCTCTTTCATCAGTGTGATCCTTGGCGGTTTTGGTGCCGAAGGCGAAGCTGGTCCTGCAGGGGCTGATGGTGATGATGACCGTATGGTTAAATCAGGTTCGGGTGATGACGCGGCTTTCTTAATGAAGAATGCTGGCTCTGTGGTTATTGTACCTGGTTATGGGATGGCTGTTGCTCAAGCACAACATACTCTTCGTGAAATGGTTGATTTGCTGAAATCTGATGGCGTTAAAGTGCGCTATGCGATCCATCCAGTTGCGGGGCGGATGCCTGGCCACATGAACGTACTTTTGGCTGAAGCTTCTGTGCCTTATGACGAAGTCTTTGAGATGGATGAAATCAACCGGGAATTTAAGTCGACGGATGTGGTTTTTGTCATTGGTGCCAATGATATCACCAATCCAGCTGCGAAAACTGACCCTAAATCGCCGATTTACGGCATGCCAATTCTTGAGGTCGATGGGGCTCAGACCGTTCTGTTCCTCAAGCGTGGGATGTCTGCCGGGTATGCTGGCGTTCAAAACGAACTCTTCTTCAGAGATAACACGATGATGCTCTTTGGCGACGCCAAACAAATGTGTGAGAAAATCGTCAAGGCTCTCGAGCATCTCTGATTTATAATTCACACGATAAAGTATAGAAGAGGGCCCCTATTTAGGGGCCCTTAACTGTTGACCAAAGGGTTCAATTCAGCTGCAAGCTCAATAAGCAGGACAGAAGTATCAAACGGCTGATTGTAGCTTACCTACTTGCATCTGTTTATCTATAAAATTGCTGAGCATTAAAAATGAGGAATCTAGTATGCCCTTCAACAAAATACATGTTCCCAAAGCGCTTTCATCTCATATGTGTCATGCGATCAACGACCAATTGCATGCCAGCTTAGTTGAAACGTGCGCCGTGAACCCCGATGATTTTTTCTGCCTTATCTCTCGATACGAACAAGACGATATGATCTTCCATTCTACTTTTTTGGGGGATAGAGACCCGCAGGCGACGATCGTGATTGAGATCGCGTTGCTGGGTGGTCGATCGGATAGCCAAAAGGAAGCGCTATATGAGGATGTTCGTTCTCGTCTTGATGAGATTGGTTTTGACCCAAACAATTCAATAATGTTCCTTATTGAAAATAATTCGGTTGATTGGTCATTTAGCCCAGCAGGCTCAGTGAAAAGAGTGCTCGGACTTTAACAACTAACTGCGCAGGACGATAAAACGCAACAGGGGTTAAGTTCATATTGCTGTTATTGATAATTTAGAGACATGGTTTTTGGTTTCGCTTGTCATGTTGCGTTTGATTCAATTTGTTATGTTGGAATGTTCCTCTACTCACCAAGCTGGACTTGAAATCATCACGTTTGAGAATTTTGCTCAAACCTCTTTTTCGTTGTCTTTAAATCAGGTCTTGAATTGTTGGCGAAAAACGATCATTTATCGCCTCCTCATTTATAACAGCATTCTTTTAGGACGAAGCCATGAGTGATTTCTCAATTGGTATCGATTTTGGTACGACCAATACTGTGATTGCTTTGGCGGAACGTGATAAGCCCGTTCGCTCAGTGAAATTCAAGCACAGTGACATACTTCACGATGTCTATCGCAGCCTTCTTTGTTATGAAAAAACAATACAAAACCAACGTGCACATGTTGATGTAACCGGTGGTCCCTGGGCTCTTGATCAATATCTAACTGCGCGGGGAGAAGTCCGATTTCTCCAGTCGTTTAAAAGCCATATTGCCAGCAGCCTGTTCAAAGAAACTCAAATTTTCTCTAAACGTCATACTCTGCAAGACATCATGTCTGATTTTTTTCAACAATTTATGAAAGATTCAGGCGAGCAGTTCCCCTTGAATGATGCGACTGTTATTGCTGGGCGGCCTATTGTCTATGCGGGGTATTCTCCTGATGAAGATCTCGCAAGAGAGCGTTATAATACGGCATACCAAAGTATCGGTTTTCCAGATGTAAGCTATGTTTATGAGCCCGTAGGTGCGGCCTATTATTATGCCAGCAAGATCGAGCGCGAAGCGACAATCCTCGTTGCTGATTTTGGAGGGGGGACCAGCGATTTTTCCATTATCCGTTTTGAACGGACAGGAGATAAACTGACCTCAACGCCTCTTGGATATGCCGGCGTAGGTATTGCTGGAGATAGTTTTGATAGTCGCCTGATTGATCATATTGTCTCGCCTTATCTTGGTAAGGGTAGCGGTTATTATTCCCTAGATCGACAAGTGTTGGACATGCCGAGTAATTATTATAACCGTTTCTCTAAATGGCACGAGCTTGGCATATTGAAGAGCCCAACAACCTTGAGGGAACTTCGAGAGCTTAAGGCTGTGGCCGTAAATCCTGACATGATTGAAACGTTTATCGATGTTGTTGATAACGATTGGTCTATGGATATTTACGATGCTATCTCCAGAACCAAGATGGATCTAACGCATAAAGAAGAAACCACGTTTTCTGTGCAATTCAGTGATCAAAGGATAGAGCAAAAAGTCGCCCGTACCGACTTTGAAAGTTGGATAGCCAAAGATTTGTCTGTAATTGAAAACAAAGTAGAAAACCTACTGGCCGATAGTGGCATGACGGTTTCAGATATCGACAAGGTGTTCCTGACCGGAGGGACTTCATATGTTCCCGCTGTGCAAAACCTTTTTGCCAAACATTTTGGTGTCGATAAGCTTGCAAGTGGTAAGCAGTTGGAATCAGTGGCTTATGGTTTGGCTTTGGTTGGGCTCGACCCAAACGCTGCGACTTGGACGGTAAAGTAAAAATCAAGAGTTTACCAAAGCCTAGATGCAAAACGGGCTGCCATCTGGTTTAGATAGCAGCCCATCCTCTTCCATCGATAGGAAGATATCTCGCCTTAAGCGACGTTCAACGAACGCCGACCAGACTTAATAGCCTTCACGCTCCATACGCTTGCGTAGAAGTTTGCGATAGCGACGAACTGCTTCAGCCGCTTCGCGCTTTCTGCGCTCACATGGTTTCTCGAAGTGACGACGCAACTTCATTTCACGGAAGACACCTTCGCGTTGCAGCTTTTTCTTTAGCGCGCGAAGAGCCTGATCAACATTGTTATCTCGAACGTGTACTTGCACGGGCGATCAGCTCCTTTCTAACGTCAGACCCTAATGATCTGACTGAGTTTGCTCGGTTGCCCGAGTTGAACACATAAAGAACCTCCGCTATACCAAGGCATAGCAGGTTCGATGCTGTAGTTATCACAGCCTGTGGTTAATGTGAAGGGAAGAATCTGCGACTCCTGAGATTCTTTTGATAGGTTTTCCCCGGTTTCTTTGGTTTTTTTACGTGCTATAAACTAATTGATGTTGGTTGTTTAGGGTAAAGGGAAATTGTTTTGACCCATGAAGTCTTGAGTTACATAGTATAATCATGACGTTACTTAAAATTTCCAAAATGGGACATCCAGTACTTTGGCGTAAAGCTGATCCGGTTGATAATCCCTCTAGTCCTGATGTCTATAAGCTCGTTGAGAACATGATCGAGACGATGAACGATGCCGGAGGAACGGGTATTGCCGCACCTCAGGTTTACGAGTCCCAACGAGTTTTCATCTTCTTTGTTTCTAAAACTCGAGCTCAGTCAGAGGCTGAACGCCTAGGTTTAGAACTAGAGGGTGATGGATCTGTTCCCCTGACTGTTTTGATCAATCCTGAAATCGACTTTATCGGTGAGGAAATGGATGAAAGTTGGGAAGGATGTCTATCCATTCCCAATCTCATGGGTAAAGTACCTCGCTATCGGTCAATTTGCTATCGAGGCTACGGACTTGATGGTAAGCTTATCGAGCGGGATGCTTCGGGATTTCACGCACGTGTTGTTCAGCATGAATACGATCATCTAGATGGCATACTTTACCCTGAGAGAATGACGGATATGCGCCAATTGATTTTCTCCTCAGAAGTTGCTCATCAAAAACCTGATTAAGATGACGCCTAAATTTATGTGCGTAATTGGGCGTAGATTAATAAGGGAAAGAAACAAAGAATATGAGTGATAAGCAAAAAGATACACTATTGGATGCGCTTCTCCCCGTTGTGCCTTTCGAAGGTTGGAGCGATTCTACGCTCACCGAAGTCTGTGCAAATTGCGGGATGTCTTCGCAAGAGGTCGCAATACTCTTTCCCAGAGGAATGACAGATATACTGCGTTATTTTAACCAACGCTTAGATACCCAGATGATGGAGGAGCTAGAAAATCTGGGGCTTGAGGACATGAAGGTTCGAGAACGCATTACTTTGGCAGTGAGAACACGATTAGAACTTATGGAACCTCACCGTGACGCTGTTCGAAAAGGTTTAAGCTTTTTTGCTATGCCGCTGAAAGCGTCAGAGGGGATGCACAATCTCTACGATACGGTTGATGCCATGTGGCTTGCCGCAGGGGATAAGTCGACTGATTATAATTTTTATAGTAAACGACTGCTGCTCTCAGGCGTTTATAGCTCGACAATGTTGTTCTGGCTTGAAGATAGCTCTGATGACTATGAAAAAACCTGGGCCTTTTTGGATCGTCGTATTGCTGAAGTTCTTAAAATAGGGGGAGCGTTGGGTAAATCAATCGGCCGTGCATCTGGCATTGCTGACAAACTTCGTTCTTTATTTCCGTTTTCGAAAGAGTGGAGTGGACGTTGTTAAGGTAATTGAGATTTATTGGTCTTGAAAAACTTGCTGAAGCCATCTGTTTGCTTGCTGGGTTCTACCCTTGGTGTTTATGACAAACTCTTGCCCTTTGGGGGCTGATTGCAGCTCCCATCCCCTTCCTGATTTCGTCCATTTATCTGAATTCATATGGTAAGACAGCGCGGGTGTGGGGTGGCCAAACCACTTGGGTAACTGCCAAACTGAACGGGTTGTGTCTTTCGCTGTCAAAACGCGTATCGGAGCAGATTTGCCAAAAATGCCTCCCCCAGATATATCAGTGTCGCGGTTTTGAAGCTTAAGTTTTTCGCGGGCAGTATAGAGCGTATTGTTGTTGCCAAAGGTCGCTGTAAAATGGGGGTGATCAGAAAAAGCGGGGTAGGCGGTGGCGGTTTTCTTTATTTCCTCTCCAATCGTTATGATTTGATCAACCTGAAGCCAGCCAAAAATAACATGTAAGTCAGGCTGCTTCGGCAGTGGGTTGAAATTTTCATCGACACATCTAAACCACCCAAAATATAAAAACAGATCGCCAGGGCCAACGCCTTGATTAGAGAGATGCTGTTGAGCTGCACCGTATTGGCCAAAGCAAGGGCGCCAATTTTTGTGTCTTTGAAGACTGTATTGGTAGAGGTCAGGATCTAGATGTACTCGATCCGTTGATTGTGCCGACTTTGGATTTAATTGGTCGATTACAGGGCCTAAATTTCCAAAAGGAGAAGATAAGTCCTGGAACTTATAGGGTCCTTCAGAGTGTGGAATGGGGAGAGAATAGCACCTGCCATCTGGAAGAATAGGGCTTGGGCCGCCGCCATATTGAGAATCAAACCCTTTGCGGCTCAAAATTATGCGCATGATGTTGCCACTGATGTCTAAAGTTTCTACGGGGAGCTAATTAAGTATTAACTCTGCCGTAGTGAGTGGCTCATCACAATAGTTGTCTTCGTTCCGATTATCCAATGGAGTGATACGGGCCCCATATTTGCTGAGGGTTGTTGTCCAGACGGGGTTGGTTTCCAGCGTGTTAAACTCTTGAACCAAATGTTTTTGTGAAGTCCCGGTGATCATGACTTTACGGGAGAAACTATGATGTTGCGAAATTTTTAACTTACCAATGAGGTTGTGAGTTTTGATCAAATTACATGCTCCCGCTTCGGGAATGATGCCGACATCAACTCTCTCTGATAGCAGCATCTGAAGTAATTGCCATTCACTACTTGTATCGGTTCGTTTGATTTTATTATTTTGTACGAGTGGATCTATCCCGACGTATTTGTACCCTCTAATACCTCCGAGTTTTGATCCAATTAAATCCTTTGGGCGTTTGTAGCTCAAACTCCTTCCGTTCTTCCAAACATACACGCTAGTGTCGATCATTATAGGGGATGACCAACTTGTTTGTGAGGTGTTTGAATTCTGGAACCAGACTGGCGTTACCCACGGGACTATTATGCTCTCTCTAGCCATAAGTTCATTTAGCCGCTTTCTGGGCAGTATTGTTACAGAATATCTATGCCCAGAAGAACTGTTCTTTGTAAGGTGTTGAGCTAAATCGTACGTTAAGCCAGTGCCTTCACCTGTAATGAATGGGGGCACGTTATGGTAGCTATAAAGAATGTAATTATCTGCGAATGCCGGGGCGGAAAAAAGAAACCCTAAAATGGCCATTAACCTTATGGTGTGATGAGCTGTAGATTTAAACACCTTATAGGAGTTAGCTGTTTTCAAGGTTACTCTCCTCAATACAAAACTACAGAAATCCCCCCGTCAGAATGGTTATAACGAATTTGTATTTAAGAGCCGTTAACTATTATTTTCTAGGGATGACTTTGGTAACGTGTCCCATCTTACGGCCATCTTTCGCTTCATCTTTTCCATAGAGATGAAGTTTGGCGGCTGGGTCCGAAAGTATTTCGACCCAGTTGTCGACGTCCTTACCCAGTAGGTTTGTCATCACGGCATCAGAATGGCGATAAACGGAGCCGAGTACTTGTCCTGCAGTTGCTCTGATGAATTGTTCGAACTGGGATGTGACACAAGCGTCCATAGACCAGTGGCCTGAATTGTGTGGACGAGGGGCAATTTCGTTAACGAGAATTTCGTCGTCGGTTGTCACAAACATTTCTACGGCCATCATGCCAACCAGTTGCATTTCTTCGGCCATGTGGCGGGCCAGAACTTCTGCGCGGTCACTTATTTTCTGTGATATACGTGCTGGAACAATGGTTTGGTCCAAGATGTGATTTTTGTGGCGATTTTCTACAGGGATATAGGCAAGGCAGTCGCCTTGGATACTACGTGCAACGATAACAGAAATCTCCATCCTAAAATCGACGAGAGCTTCAATGATCGTTTCAGCTTGCTTTTTGTTACCAACGACGGCTTTCCAAGCTTCTGCAAGATCAGTGTCCGGGGTAATGAAGGTCTGCCCTTTTCCGTCATAACCCATTTCGGTAGTTTTTAGAACGCAAGGCCGCCCAATATCGCGAACTACGCGGTCGAGCGCTTCTATATTTGTAGCTTCGGCATAGCGAGTAGTCGGGACATTTATGGAGTTACAGAAGTCTTTTTCCCGCAAACGATTTTGGCAAATATGAAGCACGTTTGGACCAGGATTAACTGGTACGCGGTCAATTAAAAAAGCTGCCGTTTTAGCGGGAACATTTTCGAACTCGTAAGTGACTACATCGACATGTGTAGCAAATTTTTCAAGCGCTTTTTCATCGTCGTATTTTGCGACTGTAGTGTATTTGGAGACTTCACTTGCTGGGCTGTTTTCGTCTGGGCAGTAGATATGGCAGTGATAACCAAGTTCTGCAGCAGCAGAGGCAGCCATACGGCCAAGTTGCCCACCGCCGAGAATGCCGATTACTGAACCTGGTGCCAGAGGTGCCGAAAGAGTTTTGCTCATGACTATCGTCTCCGAGGGAGGCTTATATTAAATGTTGTCTACAGGCTCTATCGCGACGGCTTCAGACTGGCTTTTACGCCATGCATCCAATGCGTCTGCAATGTTTTTGTCATTTAAGGCGAGGACAGATCCTGCAAGTAATCCTGCGTTAATCGCCCCAGGTTTGCCAATCGCTAAAGTGCCAACAGGAACACCGCCTGGCATCTGAACGATGGAAAGCAGACTGTCTTGACCTCTAAGGCTTTTACTTTCGATAGGGACCCCAAAGACAGGCAAGGGGGTCATCGCAGCAACCATTCCTGGAAGGTGCGCTGCGCCACCTGCACCAGCAATGATCACACTCAATCCACGATCACGAGCTGTAGAGGCATATTCGACCAAACGCTGTGGCGTTCTGTGTGCAGAAACAATTCTTTTCTCATAGGAGATGCCGAGGGTATCGAGGGTTTCGGCCGCATGTTTCATCGTAGGCCAATCTGACTGGCTGCCCATGATAATACCAACTTGCGGAGACTTCTCGGACATGGCTTTATCCTGCCTTTTAGTGTATCGGAGCGCATTATTAAGACGTGTGGTTAGATAACGCAAGTAAAGAGAACTATGGAATTTTACATTCTAATTACCTATTCTTGGTAACAATATGTAAAATGATTATGTATAATGTGCTCAATAAGTTCATTTGCCGTGGTAGTTGGCATATGATGAGATCTCGGCAGGAAGCCGGGAAGACACTATAAAGCAAAGGGATTGCTTGTCGAATGAAGGTCCAAAGACCACGTGGCGGAACAGGTTCCGTTAGCAGTGTTGGCCGGGTATCTGCTGCTCCGGCGGTAAAGCCTGCGCAGACTGTTGAAAGCGTAAGTGGCGTAACCACTCCTCAAGATATTGCAACGGTTGGTGGAATACCTGAAGCTGAGTTTACGCCAAAAGTGCGTGCGGCACTTGAGCAGCTTATGAAAGAGGTACAAGACGTTCGGCAAGAGCTGGATCAAGCTAAAAAACGTGTTGACTACCTTGAAAAACTTGCTGATCAGGATGTATTGACGCCAGTGCTTAATCGACGTGCATTCGTACGCGAACTCGATCGTATGATGGCTTATAGTGAGCGCTATGAAGTGCCAGGCAGCGTTATTTATATCGACGTCAATGATATGAAAGAAATAAACGACAGCCTTGGGCATGAAGCTGGTGATGAGGCTATTAAGCATGTGGCGTCGTCATTGCTAAATAATGTGCGCTCTTCCGATATAGTTGGGCGGCTAGGTGGAGATGAATTTGGCGTGATCTTGTTGCAAGCTCCGCCTGAGATAGCTAAGGAAAAAGCGCAAATACTTGCTGACGCGGTTTCTCAACACTCCTTTGACTATGAAGGAGAAATAGTAAATGTCCATGTTTCTCATGGGGTTCATAGTTTTCAAGGTAATGATGCAGATGCAGCTCTTAAAGCGGCTGATCTTGCCATGTATCAGCAGAAGAAAGCCAAACAAGAACAAGAATAAGGTGCTGCCCTCTATATGGGGTATTTTGCCTTTAATAAGATGAGATCCTCGATGGGCAGATTTCTTAATTAAAAGTGCTCGCGATGAACATTCTTAGTAACTTAGGCGATGATATCTGGTAGTAATTGGCTTTCCAGCCTGTTCATTGAATCTTTCAATTTGAGTTTCTTTTTCTTCAACCGCACCAGTTGAAGTTGATCGAATGGTGCGTGTTCTTGCAGGCGTGCAATAACATCATCCATATCTCTGTGTTCTTGTTTAAGGCTTTCGAGTTCTTCGATAAGCCCTTTTCTGCTGCTGCCTGTGGTCTGTACCAATTTATAAATGTCTCGTAAACGCACGTTAAATGAAGGGAATAGTTATACTCTGACTTTGAAAATAAGAATAGGTTTAGTATGAGGAGAATTACATGAATGCGATTTCTCTTGTGCGGATTTCGTAAAAACAGCCATAGGCGGTACGTTTGAGAGGGGTGGAAAGAGTAAAAATAGAATTTATCAACAAGCGAATCGACTTGATAACCGTCTTTGTTGTATATAGTTGTCCGAATCTTTGGGCCGAAATTGCCGTGTTACAAAATATTTAAAGATGTTTGATCAAACCCAGTTACCAACAAACCCCTTTTGGAACTTCTCTCTTGATGTCTATGGACAACAGGGTGTCGCACCCGCGTGTCTCGTGCTGCAGGATAAGTATGATCTTGATGTGAATTTATTATTGTTTTGTTGTTGGGCCGGGATCTGTGAAAAAAAACTGAATACATCTGAGCTCTCTAATTTAATCTCTGGAATAGAGCAATGGCGAGATCATGTGATCCAGCCTCTCAGAGATGTGCGGACTTGGATGAAAGCTGAAACAGTTAATGGGTTTCGACATACGGATGATCTGCGTCAAAATGTTAAAGATACAGAGCTTTGGGCCGAAGCATTGCAGCAAAATTATATGCATTTGCAACTCACCCTACGGCCAACAGATACCCCGTCGTCTGAGGTCGCGGCTAAAAATATGGTCCTGTATTTGGAGTTGTGCGAGATTGAAGCGATTGGAACCGTCGACTGTGCAGATTTAGCTGCAATCGTCAGGGGTGGTTTTCCAGACCTTCCGCCTTTAGAAGCTGTGTGGTTATTCCAATAAGAAGGTCTGCCGTTAGCTTTAGTAAACTCTACGTTAGCTCTACTGAGTTAATGAAATCAGAGTCTAGGGACGCTTTTTACTGTTTTCATCCCAGCGGTTCATCCCGGCGATTTCTATGTCAAACATATCAAGTATTCTTCCGAGTGTGTAATCAACCATTTCTTCTAGGCTGTCTGGTTTTGCATAAAACGCTGGGACAGGGGGTGCAATAATGGCGCCGATTTCAGAGAGGTTAACCAAGGTGCGAAGATGCCCCGTGTGAAGAGGGGTTTCTCGGACCATGAGCACCAATTTACGGCGTTCCTTCAATATTACGTCAGCTGCACGTGTTAAAAGACTCGAAGTGACGCCGGTAGATATTTCTGACATCGTCCGAATTGAACAGGGTGCGACAATCATACCCAGTGTCTTGTATGAACCACTGGAAAGGCAGGCAGCAATGTCATTGATGTTATGATTTACATCCGCAAGATTTTTAACGTCAGAAACCTTTAGATCACTTTCGTAAGCTAATGTTATTTCTGCGGATTTACTCATGATTAAGTGAGTTTCAATCGGCATGGTTTTAAGGATTTGTAACAACCGAATGCCATAAATGATGCCACTTGCACCACTAATACCAATGATGATTCTCTCTTTAGTCATACGTAACAATCTTTCACGTTTGTGAAGAATTAAAGAAATTATATGTACCAAACCCCTTGGCAATCCCTTTGGACAGGTCTACCATAATTTATACGCTGTCTTCTCAAAAATGTTATTGGGCTTGAGTTGGTACAAAACTGGCAAAATATATGCGTTTGGGACGCTCTGAAAACATCCCATACACCAAAGCCGAGCTTTCGGCCAGTTGTCAGTGCTCTGCCTCTTCAAGATTTGATGGTTATTTCTAACATCACGGTTGCTTGTACCTACGGAGGATATTCCTCGTAGTGGTTTTTTGCTGGAAAATTATAAGAGTAAAAAGTTGTCGTGACATTTTTTTGAAGCTTCAGGTGCAACTACGGAACTAAAGGGAGACGAATATGGCCACTGCCCAACGCATTGAGTCCTTACGTACAAAACACGGTACTTTAGAGAGCGCTATCTGTCAGGAGAATCAGCGCCCACATCCCGATGAATCCCTAATCATGTCGCTGAAGAAGCAAAAGCTTCACGTTAAAGATGAGATGACTCAATTGAGTGATCTGCATTAACGCGGCAGAAGCTTTGGATTAAAATATCCGGTGCTTATAAAAATACAAAATAGCAAACCCGCTCTGTGAATTTAACAGGGCGGGTTTTTTATGGTTTCGTATATCTTGTAAATATCTTGTAAAATTATTTTCAAATGAAAGCTGTTGCAAGTAACGAGGTTTGATCATGTGCAGAATATGCAGCACTCTAAGTAATCTGGTCTGGGAGGCTAGAGAGCTTAAAATCATAAGAACATAAAATTATAAAAAAGTTGGGACACGCCATGGGTCTTTTTGATGAAGTGCAAGCACGCTCTTTGTCCGAGCCAGAAAATTTTTGGGCTGAGGCAGCGGAAAATATCGATTGGTTTAAGCCGTATGAAAAAGTGCTGGATGATAGCTCAGCACCATTTTATCGCTGGTTTCAAGGTGGAGAGCTCAATACTTGTTATAACGCCCTCGATCGCCATGTCACGAAGGGGCGTGGTGACCAGGTCGCCCTCATCTATGATAGCCCTGTTACAAATACAAAAGAGAAAATAACTTATTCAGATCTGTTGCAGCGGGTTTCTAAATTTGCAGGTGCATTGGATAATCTCAATGTCCAAAAAGGTGACCGGGTTATTATCTATATGCCAATGATTCTTGAAGCCGCTGTAGCCATGTTGGCTTGTGCTCGAATCGGTGCTGTACATTCGGTAGTGTTTGGGGGGTTTGCTGCAAACGAATTGGCGACCCGAATTGATGATTGTCAGCCAAAGGTAATTATTACGGCATCGTGTGGTATCGAAGTTAGTAAGGTGATCCCTTATAAGCCTCTCCTTGATCAAGCGATTGAGCTATCGGCCAACAAGCCTGCACATTGTATCGTTTGGCAACGCCCCCAAGTCAAAGCCTCTATGATTGATGGTCGAGATGTTGATTGGAGCGAAGCTGAAAGTCAGGCACCGGAAAAAGATTGTGTGCCTGTCGCGGCAACCGATCCTCTCTATATTCTGTATACTTCTGGTACCACCGGTCAGCCCAAAGGTATTGTTCGTGATAATGGCGGTCATGCTGTTGCTCTCTATTGGTCGATGAAGAATATTTATAACGTTGAGCCTGGGGATGTTTTCTGGGGTGCCTCGGACGTTGGGTGGGTAGTTGGTCATTCTTACATTGTCTATGGCCCCCTTATGTACGGTGCGACATCTGTGATGTATGAGGGGAAACCAGTTGGCACTCCGGATCCCGGTGCATTCTGGCGTGTAATATCTGAACACAAGGTTTCCGTACTCTTTACCGCTCCAACTGCTTTTCGGGCTATTCGTCAACAAGATCCTGACGCAACTTATCTTGATAAATATGATCTCTCTTGTTTTAAAACTCTTTTCCTTGCTGGAGAGCGGTGTGATCCCGATACACTCAATTGGGCTTTGGAAAAGTTGAAGGTTCCAGTAATTGATCATTGGTGGCAAACAGAAACAGGTTGGCCTATTGCCTCAAATTGCTTGGGGATTGAGCAATTGCCTATTGTGGCGGGGTCGCCTGCCCGATGTGTTCCAGGATGGGATGTTCGTATTCTTGATAGCGATCATAATGAAGTTGAGGCGGGTGATATCGGTGCGATCGTCTGTAGTTTGCCCCTTCCTCCTGGAACGTTCTCGACCCTTTGGAATGCGCCTGAAAGACACCGTGAGGCTTACCTGAATACCTTCCCAGGCTATTACGAAACCGGAGATGCAGGTTACAAGGATGAGAATGGCTATATTTTTGTGATGTCACGGACTGATGACATCATTAATGTGGCAGGACACCGTTTGTCGACCGGGGCTATGGAAGAGGTTTTAGCTGCGCATGATGACGTTTCAGAGTGTGCTGTTATCGGTGTGGCAGATAAACTTAAAGGCCAATTACCATTGGGCTTTATGGTCTTGAAGGCCGGAGCTGATCGTTCTCATGACGAGGTTGTCAGTGAAGTTGTTCAAAAGGTCCGTAAAGAAATCGGGCCTGTTGCGGCTTTTAAGTTAGCTGCTGTAGTTGGCAGATTACCAAAAACAAGATCGGGGAAAATTCTTCGTGCAACAATGCGAAAAATTGCCGATAGCGAAGAGTATAAAGTGCCAGCCACAATCGATGACCCTGAGATTTTGGATGAAATAACGATTGCGCTTAAGGGGCTTGGTTACGCTGAATCCGCCTAGGTTAGATATCATTCCTATTCCATCATCATTTTTGATGAAGGGGTCTGCGTAGGTTTTTGTGATCCTGCGCTGACCATACCCCAAGAAGAAATCTCTTATGGGGTATTATCGCCAGACTTGCCCGATCAGTATTTGATCGGGCTTTTTTTTGTCAAACAAAAGGCCCCTTCGATGAAGAGGCCTTTTTGGGTTTTCGGTATGACTTGCTTTAATCGTCCGTTTTCTTGAAGGCGCGTGTGAAGGCCTCATAGGGATCTTCAATAACCACTGGTGCGGGCGCCATCGGAACAATTTGCTCTTCTTCCATCGGCTCTGGCTTTGGAATAATTCGGCCAGCTTTTTCAGCTTCTTTAATTGCTTTGTCGATGGTCAGGTTTAAATCAACCTGCTTACAAAGGCCGAGCAATACAGGATCGCGTGGGCGAATATTGCTGATGTTCCAATGGGAACGGTCTCTGATAGCCTGGATCGTCTTTTTTGTTGTACCGATAAGCTTTGATATATGGTTGTCGGTTAATTCTGGGTGGTGGCGTACCAACCAAGAAATTCCGTCAGGCTTGTCCTGGCGCTTGGCGATAGGAGTATACCTAGGGCCTTTTGTGCGTTTAGAAGGTTGTGGCAGCCCCTCTTGCTGATAAAAGCGAAGAGTTTTTGTCGAATCTTTCTCACAGCGATCGATTTCAGCGCGTGTCAGCTGAGAACTGGCAATGGGGTCCATACCCCGGATGCCAACAGCGACTTCACCGTCTGCAATACCTTGTATTTCTAAGGCGTGTAGCTGACAGAATCCCGCGATTTGTGCGAAGCTTAACGATGTATTCTCGACCAACCAAACGGCGGTCGCTTTTGGCATTAGTGGCTGAGACATTGTTTCTCCTAATCGTGCCGTCGGCTAATGGTCCGCCGGCTACGGTAATAAATACCCAGCAGGTGGCTTACCCTGAATACACTCTGAGGCCAAGCAGGAAATAAAGATATAAGGTAATTTTTACTCAATCACCCACCTTTAGCATGATTTTTCCAATATGTTTCGATGATTCCATCAGTTTATGCGCTTCGGAGGCATTAGAAAGTGGCAGTGTTTTATAGAGTACGGGCTGAAGCTGATTGGTCGCGAGAAGGGGCCAAACCTTTTCTTGTAAATTACGAGCGACATCGGCTTTGAATTCTTTAGAACGTGCCCGGAGTGTCGAGCCAGTAATTTTCAAACGCTTGAGCATAACGGGCATAAAATTAACAGATGCCTCAGGGCCAGCTAAAAAGGCAATAAAGCAGAGTCGGCCATCCATAGCTAAAGCTGAGATGTCTTTTTGTATATAATCACCTCCGACCATGTCGAGGATGATATCTACGCCTTTTTTATTGGTGAACTCCTTAGATTTTCCGACAAAATCTTCTGTCCGATAATTGATCGCTAAGTCAGCGCCCAGCTCTAGACAAGCGGTGCATTTTTCCTCGCTGCCTGCTGTTGTAATCACCTTAGCACCAAAGGCTTTAGCGAGTTGTATTGCGGTTGTGCCTATTCCTGAGGTGCCGCCGTGTATTAGAATCGTTTCGCCAGGTTTGAGTTCGCAGCGATCAAAGACGTTGCTCCAGACCGTAAAATAAGTTTCTGGAATGGCCGCCGCCTGCTCCAAACTAAATCCTTCTGGAATCGGGAGGCATTGCCCTATAGGGGCGGTACAATATTCAGCGTAACCGCCACCGCCAACCAAGGCGGTGATGTCATCGCCAATACGAAGTGAAGAGACATTTTCGCCTGTTTTGACGACGGTACCTGAAACTTCCAGGCCGGGAATGTCTGATTCTCCTGGGGGAGGAGGATAAAGCCCTCGGCGCTGAATGACATCTGGACGATTTACGCCCGCATAAGCAATTTTTATAAGGACTTCATTTTCAGAGGGCTCTGGCACCGGACGACTTGAAGAGACCAGTTGGTCTGCATCTCCAAACTCTTTTATTTCTACGACGGCCATTTGTTCTGGGATTTGGTGGGACACGTTTTTGCCTCTGCTCTCAGATGTTTTGGGATATTTATCCTGTTTTTCTCTTTGCGTAACAGTCTAATATGCTCGCTACATAGTTGCTATTAAATAAACGCAAACTGTTTGGTCGGGAGATAGATATGAACCTAGATGATTTGGAACCAAGAAAAGCTAAGGCCAAGGTTAAAGATCTGGAACCGATGGGCTTAGAGGAACTTAGGGACTATATCCAAGAGTTGGAATTGGAGATTGACCGAGCACGGGCTGAAATCAATCGAAAAGAAAAGCATCGCCAAGGTTTAGATGGTGTGTTCAAAACATGATCACCAGTCTTGAAATTGTTTTGCCCATATTTGCAATTATTCTTTGTGGATATTTTGTTGGCCGTAAAGAGTGGGTTACGGCCTCTGCCCTCAGAGGTTTATCTTATTTTGTCTATTATCTCGCCATCCCGGCACTATTATTTAGAACCATGGCTCGGGGAAATATCTCTGACGATCTCGACTTTTCGTTGATTGCCTCTTTTTATAGTGTGTCACTGTTTGTCTTTGTATTCAGCGCTCTTATTGGTCGGTTTTATTATGGGCATCAACTAAAAGAAGCTGCCGTCATGGCGATGGGAGCCACCTATGGCAATTTGTTGTTACTAGGGTTTCCGTTGATTTATTCTGCCTTTGGCGATGAAGGGATGGTTCCCCTTACCATGTTGATAGCTTTTCAGGCTCCAATATTGATGGCCTTAACGTCGATGCTGACTGAATATGACCTTTCGCGAGAACAAGGTGGGGGGAATGGCGCACAAGCAATGGGGAAGGCTCTTGTCAGTTCGATTGGCAAAAACCCGATTATCATTGGATTGATCATGGGGGGGCTTTATCAATCTTCGGGTTTGGAGCTCTTTGCCTTATTGGATCGTTT
The DNA here is from genome assembly GCA_036960845.1 of Halopseudomonas aestusnigri. Lineage (GTDB taxonomy): Bacteria > Pseudomonadota > Alphaproteobacteria > Kiloniellales > Kiloniellaceae > Kiloniella. The sequence goes on from JBALWN010000001.1 coordinate 1,170,627, forward strand.
CACGTCAATTCTCGGAGGAGCGGTTGTTCCTTGTGCACTTTTTTCACTTGGAGTTTCGCTTACAGGATTTAAACTGGCCGGAGATTTAAAGCAGAGCTTCTTAATTGTTGGCCTTAAGACGCTTGTGTTCCCTGTAGCGGTTTCAGTTTTGGTCTTCAAGGTTATTGATGTTCCTCCTTTATGGGCTGCTGTTGCGGTTATTCTTGCTGCTCAGCCAACGGGGGTAAATGTTTTTATTCTGGCGCAGCAGTATGGTGTTTTTAGTGCTCGAGCGGCATCAGTTGTGTTGTCTTCGACTATTCTATCAGTTGTCACGGTTACGGTATTAATCGCATACTATGTCAATATTCTTCCCAAATAATGTCCCTCAACCTCGCGATATAAATATAACAGGAGATGCTTTATGCCCGGCCTCAAAGGGAGAGCAGCAGTCATTACAGGTTCGACCAGCGGAATAGGTAAAGGCATTGCAGAACGTCTTGCTGCTCAAGGTGTTGATATCATGCTCAATGGGTTTGGTAATAGAGATGAGATTTCAAGCTTAGAAGATAAGCTTAAGTCTGATTATGGGGTGCGGGTCTCCTATTCTGGGGCAGATATGTCAAAGCCTGAAGAAATTAGGAACCTTATTCAACAAGCACAAGATCTGTATGGCGGCGTTGATATTCTTGTGAATAATGCTGGTATTCAAAATGTTGCCCCGATTGATGAGTTCCCGGAAGATCGTTGGGATGCGGTAATTGCGATCAACCTCTCTTCGGCATTTCATACAATCAAGGCTGCGTTGCCGGGTATGAAAGGTAAACGGTGGGGAAGAATTATAAATGTAGCTTCTGCCCACGGATTGACTGCTTCTGCGAATAAGTCAGCGTATGTTGCCGCAAAGCACGGTGTCGTCGGTTTAACTAAAGCAGTTGCCCTTGAAGTGGCGACACAAGGCATAACGGCTAATGCGATTTGTCCAGGGTGGGTATTAACTGATCTGGTCCGTTCTCAGATCGAGGCTAGAGCCAAAGAAAGTTGTCGGAGTTTTGAAGAGGAAAAACGGGCCCTGGTTTCTGAAAAGACCCCAACCCAGGATTTTTCTACCCCTGAACAGATCGGTGATCTTGCCGTTTTCTTGTGCGGGGACGCGGCATCTCAGATGACGGGAGCACCCTACTCAATTGATGGTGGATGGATGGCGCAATAGTAACTCAAGTTATTATTATTGCTATTTAATCGTCTTATTATAGTTGCGGTTAACATAAGGAACCTCTTTTCTTGAGGTTCCTTATTTTTTTGCACTTGAAATTTAAAAAACCGTTCTTAAATTATTACTAATGGAAATGATATTTTTGATCTTAACCAATTTTTAGTTGGTTTGTTGTAATCTTATAATATCAACACAGAGTTTTTAGTTAGTTTATTACTTATTTAGTTTATTACGATGCCTCCCTGTTGACTTGCCGCCGGTTTTTACCGGCGGTCTTTTTTTTGTCAAAAATAAACAGGAAAATATGACAAAGAAGGCATTCTTTGTCTTAAAAGTGTCAAAATTTAAAACAAGACCTTGACTGTCGCCTCGAGTCTTCATAACCTCTTGCGTAACAAAGGCAAGTTGACAGGGTGGACAAAAAGACTACGCATTTATAATCGTAGCGTTTGTTGTATTAATGCCAAAAAAATACTGGCCGGGCTTTATGCCCGGCCTTTGGTGTTTCTGGGAGAAATTAAACTCGTAAGAACGTTTAGTCGCTCTTATCAAGCAGTTCTGTTTTATTCCCGGTAGATGTCATAATGGGAATGCTTTTAGGTTTCTTCGATTCCGGAATTTCTCTCGCAAGATCTATAATTAAGAGACCGTTCTCAAGATTTGCGCCGGTTACTTTGATGTGGTCTGCGAGATCAAAGCTCTTTTGAAAAGAGCGATTAGCGATGCCTTGATGTAAGTAGGTCGCCGTTTGATCGGGCTCTTTATCCTTTTGCCCAATTACCAGAAGAGAATTTTCTTTTAAAGTAATTTCCAGCTCATCATCGGAAAACCCAGCTAGGGCCATGGTGATGCGATAGGCATCCTCATCTGTTTTTTCGATATTATAGGGAGGGAAGTTGGAAGCGGTGGTATCCACACGCTTAGCCGTATCGAGCATAGTCATCATACGATCGAATCCGACAGTAGCGCGAAGTAGAGGGGTAAGGTCACGATGGTGCATTGCTTGTTCTCCATTGAGCAACATGCTTTATATTTGGCTCACCTCATGGTCGAGCCGACGAGTAAGAAAAACCCCGAAGGCATTTCTCTTACTATTCGAGTTAAGTGTTTTGAAAATGATTTCAAGATCTAGACTTTAAATTAATCAGCCCTGCTATTGGATTTTTAATAGACGGTTGATCGATACCAATATTTTGTTAAGGCACTGGATGTTAGCATGGCGTTAAGTAGCGCAGAGAGCTTTCTTTAAAAATGCGCCATCAAGAGTCGTCAGGCAGGACATGGTAACTTTTCTCGATTCAACATACCAAGAGGCCTTATCTTTAACGCGTGAAGCCAGAGATTATATGGCAGATCGAGCGCGTAATCGCCATCCATGGCTTCGCCCTGAAGATCGGTTACAGATCTGTTGTGAGGGCATGCGCCTGACCTCAAGGCTTACGCAGGTTATGGCATGGCTGATGATGCAGAGGGCAGTGTTGTCTGGTGATATGTCGATGGATGAAGCCATTCAGCCGGAAAATCGTTTGTCAGGACAAAGTGTATGTGAAATTCCCGATGAGCTTCCTGAAGGTGCTGATCCTAAAATGGCTGACCTTATGAGCCGAAGCTATATGATTTATATGCGGGTAATACGGCTTGATTCTCAATTAGATAGAGCGAAAAAAAAGGCCCCGTAAACGGGACCTTTTTTTCTCGTATGCAAAAGACGGCTTAGTTCTTGATGCCGAAAGCTGCAAAACGCTTGTTGAACTTAGCAACTTGACCGCCGGTATCAACCAAACGGTGTTCGCCAGTCCAAGCTGGGTGACTCTTAGGATCAATATCAAGACGCATAGTATCGCCTTCTTTGCCCCAAGTCGATTTCGTTTCGAATTCACTACCATCGGTCATAACGACTTTGATGGTGTGGTATTCTGGATGAATGTCTTTTTTCATAGTCCTGTATCCCCATAGGAAGCGGGGGCTTTGTAGCTGACCCAGTACCTTGAGGCAAGCAGAAAACCGCGAATCGGGGTTAAACTACTTGGCTAGGTCATAGGGTCGCATTGAAGCCTTTAATAATTTGTGGTTTCTCACACTGGAGTGGAAAGGTCAATTCCGTTATTAGATATCTGAGAATAATTTTGGTTATTCCTCTTCGTGAGGACTGTATGGCAGGATATGAAATATGAGTCGCAACAGCGCCCGTAAAAAATCTGAAACGCAAAGCGCGGATCGACCAAGTAGCAAAGAACTGAAACATCTGTTGTTACTTTGGCAGTTTGTGCGCCCTTATAAGCTTCAGATATTTGGTGCTATGATTGCTCTGGTCGTTGCTGCAGGTACAGTTTTAGGATTGGGGCGCGGCCTTAAATCTTTGATTGATAACGGATTTTCTAGTGGAAATAGCGCATTATTAGATCAAGCGGTCTTTGTTCTATTTGGTGTGACGGTGCTGTTGGCTCTTGCCAGTTACTCGAGATATTACCTCGTCTCGTGGATTGGGGAGCGGGTAGTTGCTGATATCAGAACGGCTGTTTTTAGCCATGTAATCAAAATGTCGCCTGCATTTTTTGAAGTTACCCGTAGTGGTGAGATACTGTCTAGGTTAACAACAGATACAACACTGCTCCAAGTCGTTGTTGGTTCTTCTTTCTCAATCGCCTTACGTAACATACTGATGTTCTTTGGTGGATTGGCACTTCTCATCATTACTTCACCAAAACTCACGGGGTTTGTGGTTTTGGTAATTCCTTTTGTTTTAATCCCGATTCTCTTCTTTGGGCGTAAAGTGCGACGGTTGAGTAAGGACAGCCAGGACCGGATTGCCGATGTCGGCGTTTTTGCTGATGAGACAATAAGCGCGATTCGCACCGTTCAGGCTTTTAGTCATGAAGATCTTGATCGAGGATTCTTTTCTGGCCGTGTTGAAGATGCTTTTGGTACAGCCGCAACCCGAATCCGATTTAGGGCTCTTTTGACTGCCGTGGTGATTTTACTGGTTTTTGGATCGATTAGTGCAATTTTGTGGATGGGTGGGCGCGACGTCCTCGAAGGTAAAATCTCAGCGGGTGAATTATCCTCTTTTGTATTCTATGCGATTGTCGTTGCGGGATCTCTCGGGGCCTTTAGTGAAGTTATCGGTGATTTGCAACGTGCAGCTGGAGCAACGGAACGCCTATTGGATTTACTTTCGCTGGAATCGGATATTTCTGCTCCGGAAAATTCTGTTGCTCTGCCGCCTAAAATTCAAGGTGCCGTTTCTTTCAAGGAAGTCGGCTTTAATTATCCATCTCGTCCCAACCAATCTGCCATGGTTGATTTCTCTGCAGATATTAAAGCTGGCGAGAAAGTGGCAATTGTCGGTCCATCTGGGGCGGGAAAGACGACAGTTTTTCAATTATTGCTTCGCTATTACGATGTACAGAAGGGCGAAATTTCTATTGATGGCGTGCCTTTAAGAGAGCTTGATCCTGTTGAAATGCGTCAGCACATCGGAATGGTTTCTCAAGAGCCTGTTATTTTCTCTACAACGGCACTGGAGAACATTCGTTATGGCCGTCCTGGAGCAAGCAAAGAAGATATTATTGAGGCCGCAAAAGCGGCTTCCGCGCATGAGTTCCTTAACGATCTTCCCGATGGATACAACTCATTCTTAGGCGAAAAGGGGGTACGGTTATCAGGCGGACAGCGACAACGTCTTGCGATAGCCAGGGCAATTCTTCGCGATCCTGAAATATTACTGTTGGATGAAGCGACTTCTGCTTTGGATTCTCAAAGTGAGAAAGCTGTCCAACAAGCTTTGGATAATTTGTTGGAAGGACGGACAACTTTGATGATTGCACACCGCCTTGCCACGGTATTGAAGGCGGATCGGATACTGGTTATGGATCAAGGGAAGATCGTTGCCAGTGGTACGCATAACGAATTGATCAAACAGGACGGGCTCTATGCTAATTTGGCTGAGTTACAGTTTGGTATCGATATGAACCCATCAATACCAACTCAAGCTGCAAGCTGAACGTTTCGTGGCTCGGATTAGCGTTGAGTTAATTTGAGCTCGATACGACGGTTTCGTCTATAGGCAATCTCATCGCGGCTGGTATCAAGTGGCTGGAATTGACCGAACCCAGTCGCGGCCAACCTCGAAGCTGGTATACCCTGACTTACGAGGTATTTCACGACTGATATGGATCTCGCTGTTGAGAGCTCCCAGTTCGATGGGAACTCTGGCGTAGAAATAGGCTGTACATCGGTGTGCCCGTCTACCCTGAGTATCCAGTCGATTTCAGTTGGGATTGTCGCTGAGAGCTCTCTAAGGGTCTTTGCGAGCTGTCCCAGTTGCTGGCTTCCTCCGTCTTCAAGAGTGGCAGAGCCGCTCGTAAAGAGAACTTCAGATTGAAATACAAAACGATCCCCTACTATTCGGATATCTTGACGGTTACCAAGGACTTCTTTTAGGCGTCCAAAGAACTCAGATCGATATTTAGCAAGTTGTTGTACTTTGGTCGCAAGGGCAACGTTCAAACGCTTACCAAGGTCGAGGATTTGAGTTTCTTGAGCTAGATTGATTGCTTCGGTTATGTCCAAGGTGGCTGAGATGTCCGAAAGTTGTTTTCTAAGAGCTGCGATTTGTTGGTTTAGAAGGACAACTTCAGTCTGGGCTTCAGCGGTTAGTTTTTGTTGACCAGTGATATCATTTTCAGCGCCGGCTAGTTTTTGAGTTAAGCCATCGCGAATTTCCTTCAAGAGGGCAATCTCTGCGAGCTGAGTTTCTATCTTGTCTCTATCTGCTTCAACGACTTTGTAGGCATCTTCTAATTCTGCATTTACCCGCGCGGAGTCCGCTGAAAGTTTTGCTGCAGCGAGTTCGAGAATGGAAAGTTGTTCTTCAATAGATCGCTTGTTTTTTAAAAGATCTTCTTTTTCAGCTTCAAGATCCTGTTTACTTATTTCAAGCAGATCTTTGTCTGCCTCAAGCAAAGCTTGAGCACTGACAAGGTCTTTCAGTCTTTTGCTGACGGAAACCAGTTCTCCCTCGAGATCTTCTTTGTCTTCGGATAGGGAGGATAATTGATTGGCGAGGCTATCACGCGAGGATATGGAGCTCTGGAGTTCAGTGGTTAACTGGGTAACGCTGGTCCGAAGCCGGGTGTTTGCTGATTTTTCCAGTGAAAGGAGATCAGCGAGTTCACTGATTTCTCTATTCAAATTGTTAAGGGCTTTGTCTTTCCCACTCAGCGCATTACTTAGCGTAAACTGCGCCACCATAAAAACCATAAGAACAAAAATGATGACCAGCAGGAGCGTTGCTAGGGCGTCTACAAATCCAGGCCATATGTTAATGGATCTTCGATTATTTCTACGGCTAGAGAAAGACATTTGGGGTTATTCCCCTTCTGCAAGGGCTGCCAATGTTCGCGTTAACAAACGGATTTCACTCCGGATTTCCTGAACAGAACTTTCTCGGCCGTTACTGATTTCTCCGGTTAATTGTTCAAGTCTAAGATCCATGTTTCGCAAATGCCCACGTGACGCTTCGTCGATGCCTGTGCTTACTGGTGGTCTTGCTTGAGCTTGAGCGAGTTGCCCCAGAATAGGTTTTAACTGTGCTTGTGTTTCAGCAATGCTTAGCATCACGCTCTGCTCTGCACGCATGTGGTCAGTAAGTGTGGACATGCGTTCGGTCAACGTGATCAGGCTTTGGTTCGATTTTACGCGTTCATCTTCATCCCTGGACATGGTGCGTTCAAGTTTTTCCAGGCTTTCGGCGGTTTGTTCCAGTAACGCAGAAATATAAGCAGGAACGGATTGATCCCCATCAACACCAGGGCCGCCACTAGACAACTTGGTTATCCCCGATAGCCACTCTTCAAGGTAATTGAGGAAACGGTTGTGAGCCTGACCTGCTTGTAATTCAAGAAAGCCGAGGACCAGAGATCCAGCGAGACCAAATAGAGACGAGCTAAAGGCTGTTCCCATGCCTGATAATGGTGTTGCGAGGCCTGCTTTCAGCTCATCGAACATGGAAGATGGATCATCTGCGGTGGTGCTTAAGCCGGAAATCGTTTGCCCGACAGCATTAACAGTATCAAGTAAGCCCCAAAAAGTGCCCAGCAGTCCGAGAAAGACAAGTAGGCCAATAAGGTAACGGGAAATGTCATGGCTTTCTTCTATGCGGCTTGAAATGCCATCAAGAAGGGTTCTCATTGATAAGGTGGAAAGGCTGAGTTTGCCTTTCTTCTCCCCAATCATTGTTGCCATGGGGCCAAGTAACTTAGGTTCTCGTATTTCATCAAACGCGCCAGGGAATACAAGGCCGCCTTCAGTTTCCCGTTTGAGATCTTCCAGCCATGCGAGTTCAGGCTTCAGAGAGAGAACTTGGCGAAAAATGTAGATGATGCCAAAAAAGAGTACCCCTAAAATCATCCCGTTCATTACAGCGTTTGCAACAAAGGCTTCTTGAAGACTCGGAGCTAATGCTGCAACTGCAATTGTAACGACACCCAGAAAAATGCCCATCCGGATGAGGTAACGTGTTGGCCGTTTCATACGCGAGGTGCCTCTTGTAAATAAAAACTCTGCGCAGGTTACAGATGCGGTTAGGCGAAACTATGACTAAGCAATTGCAACCTTCTTTTTATAGCTTGAAATTCGTTAATTCTGAACAGGAATGATTTCTACGCGATCGGGATTTCCGTCTTTCGATTTGTTCCCAAGAGCCCGCACATGCATTCTCGTACTCTGAATACCACGCTCCATTAAAACACCCCTTACTGCTAATGCACGAGATAGGGATACTCGGCGCGCTTGTGCACTACTCTCATTGTCACTGGCGTATGCAAGAAGCTGGATTACCTTTGCATCGTCAGCCAACAGAGCGTCAGCCAATTGGTTCAACTGCACGCGGGCATCAGCGCTGAGTTCCGCTTGATCAGGTGCAAAGAACAACTTTATTGGTTGAAGTGGTGCATTGGGATCAATGGCAGCAATTTCAACCGGGGCGGCTGGTGGCGTTGGGGGAGGGGCAAGTTCTTCTGTGCTTTCTACAAGTATCGGTTCTGCGATTGTAGGGGCACTTGGAATACCTGTGTTTGTTTCAGCAATAACGGGGGCTGGAACAGGTGGTGGCGTGAGAATTGGTTCGCTAACTACAGTCTCTATTTTAGGAGCAGGCTCGGGCGATTTAGCGGTTACTGTTTTCGGGGTCTCTACGATTTTAGCCGTAACAGTACTCGGTTCTGGTGATGGAGCTGTAGCAACTGGTTCAGGTTGTGTGGGAGTAATTGTTGCGATCACTGGTGCAGGAGGGGTGACGGGACTTGGAACTTTGGTGATTTGTAGTGGTTCTACCGCTTCTTTTATAACTTTAGGTGCAGTAGGTGTTGTGACTTTCGCGATAGCAACAGGCGCTGATAATGGCCGATTTGAAGCAACCTGGTTATTTTCGGTTTTTATAGGTGCAGGCGCATGTACCACAGGAGTTCTTCCTGAGGGAGGGGGAACAAGTAGTTGCGATTGTGGTTGGAACGCAGGTACCTGGGTCGGATATTGAGGGTGGTCACCAGTGCTGGTTACATGTGTTTGAGACACTTGGGATAGGGGTACCAGAGGTTGGCCATAAGGATTATACAGGCTACTTCCAGAAGCTAGCCCGGGCTGTTGCTGGCCAGTGCTATAGCCTTGTGGGGCATAGGCAGATGCAGGGGCATTGTATCCTTGAGTGTTATAACCTTGCGTGGCGTATCCAGACGGTTGAAAATCAGCAAAATTTTGTATGGTAATCTGGCTTCGAAGATAATTCTGTGGCGGATAGAGAAGATTTCCCGGTCTGCTCAGGTACTCTCCGTCATTGCTGCCAGGGTATCCTGATGGTGTATTTTGTGTTCCATACCCATATGAATAGCCATTAGAATAGGCTGGTACTGAGCCAATCAATTGCTCGTTTATATAAACACCTGAACTACCTGATCCCCCAATGATCGTGGTGTTCTGGGCCATTGTTGTTGTGGCAGCACTTAAGAGCGCCATACCTGAACATCCTGCAAGTAGAATTGCAGAGCGATTAATAAATCTATTTTTCAACATATAGCTCATAGGCTTGAACAACTTACATCCCCCAGGATGATTCCGAATGTGAATCTTGAGGCGTAGCTTAATGCTGATAAGAGGATACGACAATAGATAAGGCAAAAAGAAGAGAGAGGCCCACAAAGAGGCCTCTCTCTATTATTGTAAAATTGCTGCTAAACTTAAGGTAGACTGGTATTTTTAGTTAGCCTTTACCAGCGTCTTTGAACAGCTTTACCATTTTAGGATGTAAGTCGATATTTGCACATAAAATGCTTTTGTTCTCGAGTTTGAACTGGCGACCATCAATTTGGGTCACAGAGCCACCAGACTCACTCACGATTAGCATGCCTGCTGCGACATCCCATGGAGAGAGGTCACGTTCCCAAAAAGCGTCATACCTGCCAGCAGCAACATAGGCGAGGTCAAGTGCCGCAGCACCCCAACGACGGACACCTGCAGTTTGTTCCATCACAGCATTGATTTCACGAAGAAAAGGTCCACGATCACCGTGACCAAGATAAGGTGTACCTGTGGCAACGACAACGCTGTCGAGACTTACCCTTGCAGAGACACGTAGGCGTTTATCGTTTAAATAAGCGCCTTTACCTTTTTCGGCTGTGAACATCTCATCTTTAATCGGGTCGTAGATCAGTGCTGCTACAATTTCACCACGTACTTCGAGAGCAATAGAAATGGCAAAGTGAGGAAGTCCATGTAAAAAATTGGTTGTGCCATCGAGAGGGTCAACAATCCAACGTTCATCTTGGCTTTCGCCTTTTTCAACACCAGCTTCTTCGGTTAGAAACCCAAATTCAGGACGCGCCCATTTAAGCTCGTCGATGAGGATTTTTTCTGCTTTCAGATCTGCTGTTGATACGAAATCAGCAGGACCTTTTTTCGAGACCTGAAGATTTTCCACTTCACCAAAGTCGCGCTTGAGGCTACGGGCAGCTTTTTCTGCTGCGCGGACCATAACGGTTATGCGTGGTGAACGATATACCATCGAAATAACTTTCCGTAAGTTTGACAGAGGATACAGCTATGTACCCTCATGTGAATTCTTAGTTTTTTGCGCGTTCCACATAACTGCCGTCGGCAGTATTCACAACAATACGAGTACCTGCTGCAATATGTGGTGGAACGAGAATGCGTACCCCATTATCCAATACGCCAGGTTTGTAAGAAGAAGATGCGGTCTGTCCTTTGACCACAGCATCAGCTTCGACAACTTCGCAGATAATGTGATCTGGGAGAACTACTGAAATTGGTTCTTCTTCATAGAGCTCAATGGTGACCGCCATACCATCTTGCAAGAAGATAACAGGCTCGCCGACCATGTCTTCGTGCAGTGCAATTTGCTCGTAAGATTCATTGTTCATGAAATTGAGCATATCGCCTTCGCGGAAAAGAAATTGGTATTCAATTTGGTCTAAACGTACACGATCAACATCTTCACTCGCGCGGAAACGCTCGTTCATTTTGGTTCCATCGCGGATATCTCTGAGTTCCACTTGGAGATACGCGCCACCTTTGCCCGGCTGAGTGTGCTGAGTTTTCATCGCGCGCATCAAGCGGCCTTTGTACTCAATGATATTGCCAGGGCGAATGGCATTTCCGTTAATTTTCATGATCAGTGCCCGTCTTCAGTTGTCAAATAACATAAATTGTAAGTGTGTCGTATTCGTAATTCGCAGGGAACCTATCAGTTCCTCACGATTCAGGCAATTGCCTCATTAATTTCCGCTACAGCTTTTGCTGGATCAGCAGGATGTTGCCATACTGCGTTTTGAACGGCGATAAAGTCTGCACCAGCTTCAGCATGTGACGCTGCATCATCTATAGTAACATCATCCAAGGACACGCATGGCGGTGTCATCATGGTTTGCCACCATGTTAGCAAATCCAATCCTCGAGGACCGCCTTCTTCAAAAGCGCGCACATCGGGGTCTTCAATTTCGGGGAGTGGTCTCCGATTATTGAAGGCAACATAGTCTGCACCAGCTTCGCCCACAAGAATTGCATTGTGCCGTGAAATGCCGCAGTCGACACCTACGATATTATCATCACCCAAATATTCTCGGGCTTCTTTGAAGCTAGCTACAGACGTTAGATGTACGCCATCACATCCCAAAGAAGCTGCGCTTTTGAAATCATCTTCAATCAAAAAAGCAATATCCCGTTCTTGCACCAAAGGGCGAAGGATAGAGACAACCTCACTCAAGGACGTTTCTGAGCTTGCTGTTCCAGACAATAAAACACAAGAAACAGGACCACCATCCAACGCCTTTAATAGCGTAGGGATGAATTGGTCTGTCGAGAGTTCACCACTCAGAACCTCTGGAGGCGTAAGAAGGTAGATTTCAGAATTCATAGCTCTTCATACCTAAGGAGTTACAAACTGGCAATGGGCGTCAGAGTATAGCTCGTATCCTAAAAGCGAATAGCTGATATTAAAACTATCATATGAATAAATTAGTTTCTTTTTTAAAGTTGCTTTTTTTTGCTCTACTTTAATTCAAATAATTATTCGAGCGAGCGCAAACGCGTTGTTCGTACCGTATCGATTATGAGCACTATGGGGATGTTATACATGGCTGTTGAAATTTTTGAACGCTTACCAACTCTTCAACATTTAATTGATTTACTACGGGATACTTTTGAAGCGGAGGTTCAGCCATCTGAAGACGTTAGTCGTGTCTCTAAAACCATATTTTCTGCCCTAGAACGTAAAATTGGTGTGGTTGGTAACCCTGAGCCTCGTCGTCTTGAAGCTTGCTCTTACATTGAATCCGCGCTTGATACTATGAGATTGGGACCGCCGTCGTTAAATCGAATTGCGGGTGCACTGTTAGCGATCGAGCCAAAACTAAAGTGGTATCGTCCCACAATATTAAATAGGCCGACTGATGACGGATATGACAGCATTGTAAATGCGATATTGATCGGCCCAAACGGGCTTGAGCAACGCGATGATGTCATGATTGGTTTGACTATTATGGGACCCCAAACGCTATACCCCAACCATCAACATTTACCAGAGGAGATCTATAGGGTCTTATCTGAGGGGGAGTGGCGTCAAAATGATGGCCCTTGGCACGAGCCAGGTTTAGGGGGGACCGTTTATAACCTCTCTAATATCGTTCATGCATTCAGATCCAAATCGAGACCTTTGTGTGCAATTTGGTGTCTTTGGCGAGCAGATCAGTACTAGATTGGTAAATAAAAAACGGGGCTCATCAGAACCCCGTTTAATAAATTTAGCTGTGTATTTATAACTTAGAGATGTTTTGCCATTGCAACAGCAGTATCGAGCATGCGCAGGCTAAAGCCCCATTCGTTGTCGTACCAAGCGAGAACACGAACAAAATTACCACCAATGATCTGTGTTTGGGTGGTATCGAACACAGATGAAGAGGGGTTATGATTGAAGTCACAGGAAACCAATGGCAGTGCATTGATACCAAGAACACCTTTAAGGTATCCTTTGGAGGCTTCGATCATCGCGTTGTTGATTTCCTCAACAGTGGTATCTCGCTCAGCCGTAAAGGTCAGGTCAATACAGCTTACATTGGCTGTTGGTACGCGAATAGCGTTGCCTTCAAGCTTGCCTGCAAGAACAGGAAGAACTTCCCCAATCGCGCGGGCTGCACCCGTGGATGTTGGGATCATGGAAACTGCGGCCGCACGGGCGCGACGGAGATCTTTGTGCTTCGAATCAACAGTTGTCTGATCGCCAGTATAAGCATGGGTGGTTGTCATAAAACCATTTTTGATGCCAATGGTATTTTGCAATACGTCAACAACTGGCGCTAGGCAGTTTGTCGTACAAGATGCATTGGAAACGATATTGTGCTCTGTCGTCAGTTGTTTGTGGTTTACACCATAAACAACTGTGAGGTCGCAGCCTTTTTTAGCTGGAGCCGAAATCAGAACCTTCTTGGCTCCGCCAACCAAATGGAGAGAAGATCCCTCTACATTATTGAAAGCGCCGGTGCATTCTAGAACGATATCAACGCCATACTCGCCCCATGGTAATTTGGCTGGATCTCGATCATGAAGCATTTTAATTTTTTTACCGTTGATGATGATGTGCTCATCATCGGCTTCAACCTCAGCGTTGAGGGTGCCATGAACGGAATCGAATTTAAGCATATGGGCGTGGATAGCAGGATCACCCGATGCATTGATGGCAACGATTTCGATATCATCTCGATTAGTCTCTATAGCTCCGCGGAGGGTGAGACGACCAATACGACCAAAACCATTGATTCCAACTTTAACTGTCATAATTTGGAACCTATTTTTATTTTCTAGTTATTGTTTACTGGAGCTTTTGCCCCTTAGTAGAACGCCCCAATCTTGCGATTGAGGCGTTTATATTTGAAGATTTAAGAGTAAGTGCCTGTAGAGGCTTTACTATTATCTTCTGCTCTTTTGAGAAACGCACTCTGCATTGCAGAAGCGTTATCTTTTTTTCCGGCCCATGCTTTGAGGGGAGCCGCCTGTAGTGCCCGGCCATATGAGAAACTAAGTTTCCAGGGTAGGTTACTGTAGTTTTTATTCATCGCATTCAGGTGTTCGGTGGATTGCTCGTCGGTCTGTCCACCTGAAAGGAAGACAATGCCTGGAACTGCTGCAGGGACACAACGCAAGAGGGTTGCTACTGTGCGATCTGCAACTTCTTCCACTGAATCCTGATCGGGACATGCTTGGCCAGCGATAACCATATTCGGTTTTAGCAAAATACCTTCAAGCTCAACTTCTTGACTTGCCAACTCAGCAAAGACAGAACGAAGAATCTCTTCACTTACAGCTTGGCAAACATTGATGTCATGATCGCCATCCATGAGGATTTCAGGCTCAACAATTGGCACAAGGCCAGCTTCTTGAGCAAGCGCGGCGTAACGCGCTAATGCGTGGGCATTAGCATGTATTGCTGCAAGGCTCGGAGACTGGTCAGTGATGTGGTACACACCCCGCCATTTGGTGAATTTTGCACCAAGTTTTGCGTATTCAGCCAACCGTTCACGAAGACCATCAAGGCCTTCGGTGATGGTTTCTTCAGGGTGTCCCGCAAGAGGCTTGGCCCCAAGATCGACCTTGATACCCGGGATGATACCTTGATCTTGCATGACTTTACTCAACGGAGTTCCGTCAGCGGCATTTTGACGAAGGGTTTCGTCATAAAGGATCACGCCGCTGATGTATTCGTTGCCGCCTTCGGCGCGGAAGAGCAGTTCACGGTAATCTCGTCGAGAATCTTCTGTTGATTCAGCTGAAATTGAATCAAAGCGCTTTTTGATCGTACCCGTGCTTTCGTCTGCAGCAAGGATGCCCTTGCCTGTGGCGACGAGGGCTTGGGCGATATCAGCAAGTGTGTCAGTCATATTTTGTCCTAACAAAATCTTGTCTAGATTACAGGCGCGCTTTGACGGCGTCGACAATAGCTTCAGGTGTGATTTTGAATTTTTTATAGAGCTGATCAATTGGGGCAGATGCGCCAAAATCGTTCATCCCAATAAAAGCACCGTATGGGCCAATCCACTCGTGCCAGCCAAACGGAAGAGCTGCTTCAACTGCAACAGTCAAAGTACCGGGTGACAAAACTTCATCACGGTAATGCTGTGGCTGTTGTTTAAAGATTTCCCAGCATGGCATGGATACGACAGCTGTTCCGATTCCCATCGCTTCGAGACGTTTTTGTCCTTCAAGTGCAATCTCAACTTCTGAGCCCGAAGCAAGAAGAGTGACCTGACGATCCAAAACAGAAGGGTTGAGGATGTAAGCGCCGTAGCTAGAATAGTTGTCTGAAATATCTTTGCGTTGAGCAGGCAAGCCCTGACGCGTTAAGGCAATCACAGAAGGAGTGTCTTCGCTCTCAAGAGCGAGCTCCCAACATTCTGCGGTTTCAATGGCATCCGCAGGGCGGAAGACGTTGAGATTTGGAATAGCACGAAGGGACGCGATATGTTCAACAGGTTGGTGTGTTGGACCATCTTCGCCAAGGCCAATAGAATCGTGGGTCATTACATAAATGACACGTTGTTTCATAAGGGCCGATAGGCGAATTGACGGACGACAATAATCAGTAAACACCAGGAAGGTTCCGCCGTAAGGAACAAATCCACCGTGAAGGACCATACCGTTCATTGCTGCTGCCATTGCATGCTCACGAACGCCGTAATAGATGTAACTGCCAGAATAATCAGCAGCAGATACAGGGCCCTGGCTTCCGGATTTGGTGTTGTTTGAGCCTGTGAGATCAGCTGAACCACCGATCATGTGTGGAATTAACGCAGTCAATTCGTCCAGAGCATTTTGCGAAGATTGACGGGTTGCCAATTTGAGGCCTTCCGCAGCAATCTTCGTTTTGTATTCATGGAAAGATTGCTTCCAGCCTTCTGGAAGTTTGCCAGCCATTTGATCTTCAAAAGTCTTACGTTGATCAGCAGGTAGGCTTGCAAACTTTTTGTCCCATGCCGCAGAGAAATCAGCGCCACGTTTACCAGAAGATCTCCATGCGTTGAGGATGTTCTCAGGAATTTCGAAAGGCGCATGTGCCCATCCAATTTTTTCCCGAGTACCAGCGATCTCTTCATCGCCAAGAGGGGCGCCGTGGGTTTTTGATGTTCCAGCTTTGCTTGGCGCGCCATAGCCAATAATCGTTTTGCAGGCAATCAACGATGGTTTGTCGCTGTTACGAGCTGCTTCGATCGCGTTGGCAATGGCTTCAGGATCATGACCATCAATGGCGACGGCATCCCATCCACAAGCTTCGAAACGCATCAACTGGTTATCAGAGACGGACATGTCTGTTGAGCCGTCGATTGTGATACCGTTGTCATCGAAGAGGACGATGAGCTTGTTGAGTTTTAAGTGACCAGCAAGAGAAATTGCTTCGTGGCTGATGCCTTCCATAAGGCAGCCATCCCCCGCAATTGCATAGGTGTAATGGTCGACAATGTCATCGTTATAACGTGCATTGAGCATACGCTCTGCCAACGCCATACCTACGGAATTCGCAAGACCCTGCCCAAGTGGGCCGGTTGTTGTTTCAATGCCGGGAGCGTGCCCAAATTCCGGGTGTCCAGCTGTCATGCTGTCCATTTGGCGGAAATTTTTCAACTGCTCCATTGTCATGTCCGGGTATCCGGTCAGATGAAGCAGCGAATACATCAACATTGATCCATGACCTGCGGATAATATAAAGCGGTCGCGGTCGGCCCAGTCAGGGCGCAATGGATCGAATTTCATAAAACGACTAAAGAGAACAGTAGCAACGTCAGCCATGCCCATCGGCATTCCAGGATGTCCAGAGTTCGCACGTTGAACGGCATCCATGGAAAGAGCACGAATAGCATTAGCCATATCAGCGTGGTTGCTACCTGGCGCGGCGTCCGCAGCAGGTACGGGAAGGCGCAGTGCAGTCATATTTCAAGATCCCCAGTTGGGTTCAGATTATCCTGCCCAGTGATTAGGACAGAGGGCCATTAACGGCGGCAAAATGCCCCTTTGCTTGCCAGAGGTCAATAAGGTTGTCTGGAATAGCTGTCATAACATAGATTTAATCGTTATATAAAGAAGAACGAAAAGACTTGTGATACAGATAGTTGATCTTACTGACAGAGGTCATATATTCTGTTAGTCATTGATCCTGCCTAGTTATTGACCTGGCGAATAATTACCAGCAAGTGGCTTATTTAAAATATGACAAGAATTCTGAAAGCTGTTGATCGTCTCGCTACTGCAGTAGAAGCACTGGAAAAAAGTGTGGATACTCGGTTACGCGACTCCAGTGGGTCAATTTCAAAGTTGCAACATGATCTTGATTTGAGTGTGAAGGAAAATTCCGAACTCAAAAGTTTAAAACAGGATGTGGGGGATCGCCTCGATTCTGTGATCGGTCAACTTTCTGAAGCACTGGAGAAATAGGATGGCGCAAGTAACGCTTAATGTGAACGGACGCCGCTACTCTGTTAGTTGCCAAGACGGCCAAGAAGATCATCTTTTGGGTCTGTCCAAGTACATCAATCAGAAGATTGATGATTTAAAGGGCAGCATGGGACAAGTGAGTGAAGCGCATTTATTATTAATGGGAAGCTTAATGCTTGCAGATGAGCTTCATGAAGCTTACATCAAAATTGATGATGGTAAATCTGAAGAGGATAGTAAATCCTCTGTAAATGACGAAGTTGAGGCAGAGAAAGTCGCTACAGCGCTGGAAAGTTGTGCTGATCGGCTGGAATCTATTGCTGCCCGTCTGGAAAGTCAGTAAAAGATTAAATTGGTGCTACGGAACGCGTGGGGTTCGTAATTTCCCTGGGGCCTAAATTCTTCTTCGGGAGCTGTCCCTGCTGAGATCGTGGTCTTGGTATATGGCGCCCACCTGCACTGCAGGCCACAAGAGGACTTGGAACTAACGGTTACTGTGGCACCACTTGATCCCTTTCGGGTTGTTGAATAATTGCAATAGCTTATGGCTCCTGTTCTTGAGCCTGTGAGGGACACGATGATAGATCTAGATACCCAAGATATCGATCAACTTAAAAAAACACTTCGAAAAGAAGCGAAAAAGAAGCGGGCAGAGGCATATCGTCTCTTGCCAAATGCTGCAGAAGAGCTGTGTCATAAGCTGTTTGATGCGATAGAACTACCAAAAGGCGCGGTTGTTTCGGCTTACTGGCCGCTGGGGGACGAGCTAGATCCCATGCCTCTACTCAACACTCTCCATACCAAAGGCTATCGCCCCGTACTTCCCGTCATGCTTGGCGCTGGCAAACCTTTGATTTTCAAGAGTTGGGCACCTGGAGACGAGCTGGAAGATGCTGGATTTGGGACACGTGAGCCCCATGCAGATAAGGAAGAGCTAGAGCCTGATGTTTTGTTCGTCCCTCTTCTTGCTTTCGATAGGGCTGGATATCGGCTTGGATATGGTGGTGGATTTTACGATCGAACCCTTGATAAGCTTCGTGCCTATAAGTCCGTAACCGCTATCGGTATTGCCTACGCTGCACAAGAAATGGAAGCAGTCATTCGCGGCCCTTATGATCAACCTCTAGATTACGTTGTAACCGAAGCGGAAGTTATCTGCTTGCCGTCAAAAGCTTGATGTTTGGTTGACGTGAAAATCGCGGTAGTCTCATTTTCGCTCCTCTTTGGGGGAATAATCCTTGGTTCTGGCGTATAGAAATCTTATACCTTCAGAATTATTGAAAACGTGACGGTGTGCAGAGTTGTTTGGTAATAACTTGGCCTGCCTTGAAGGGACGAAAATGAGATTGTTATTCTGTGGTGATGTAGTAGGCCGCTCTGGACGTGATGCAATTGTCGAGCATCTTCCCGGTTTGCGCAAAGATCTGAAATTGGATTTCGTCGTTGTTAACGGTGAAAATGCAGCTTCCGGGTTTGGCATCACAGAGAAAATCTGCAAGCAGCTATTTGAGTGCGGTGCTGATGTTGTTTCTGGAGGCAATCACAGTTGGGATCAGCGGGAATGCATTACTTATATAAATAAAGAAACACGGCTTTTGCGTCCGCTTAACTTTCCTGAGGGGACACCTGGTCGCGGTGCTGCCCTATACGAAGCCCCAGGTGGGCGGAAAGTCATGGTTATGAACGCTATGGGCCGAGTTTTCATGGATCCGTTAGATGATCCATTTGCCGCAATATCTAAAATACTTGATCGCTATAAAATGGGGCAGCAGGGGCTCTCAGCAGTCATTGTTGACTTCCATGGTGAAGCTACGAGTGAGAAAATGGCTATGGGGCATTTCCTTGATGGCAAGGTTAGTCTTGTGGTTGGAACACATACGCATATCCCGACTGCGGATCATATGGTTTTAACTGGCGGCACCGCGTATCAAAGCGATGTGGGGATGACGGGTGATTATGATTCTGTAATTGGGATGAAAAAAGAAGTCCCTATTGCCCGTTTTACCCGAAAAATGCCAACGGAGCGTATGAGTCCAGCAACGGGAGAAGCCTCTCTTTCAGCTATATACGTGGAGACGGATGATAGAACTGGTTTGGCCAAGCGTGTGGAGCCGGTTCGAATCGGTGGCAGGCTATCTCAAACGGTGCCTCAGTTAGATTAGCCGTCATCCCTGTTGAGTAGGGATGAGCGCCTTCCATGAGGCCTAGAACTCAAATTTAGCTATGTTTTGCGATTTTAGACGACAGGGTTTTAAAGCGTTTAACCTCATCGATCATTAAGCTTGCCTGCCCCAAGGTATCTGTGGCGATTGCGCTAGCCTGTTCAATTGGTGTGGAATGAGTTGAAGTCGTTCCTGGTACATTTTCTGCAATCGATACCATTGTGCTAAGAGCATCGAGGCTGGAGTGAAAAGAGTAATCCTCGGTTAACTCAGCTGCATTTTTGGCTATTTTCGAGAATTCCTTCGCATCAATGTGATTATGTTCTGGAAAATCGATAATATGAAATTCTTCTGCCATGGTGTTTACCAATCGTAATGAGGCATTCCGTGTATTGTGGCCCAACTTTAGTGATTTTAGCTTAAACTTTAGTTAATACTTTGCTTTAGAAACGTGAGAAAATCATTCGAATTGCTAAATTGCGACCTATTAGGGCTTCTTCTGCCCGTGAAATCCTGCTAGATAAACATTGAAATATTTCGTTTAATTATCTGAGCTAGGAAGTCTGCTCATGGCAGGTCATTCACAATTTAAGAACATCATGCACCGCAAAGGTGCTCAGGATAAAAAACGTGCTAAAATATTTGCACGACACACCCGTGAAATCATGGTTGCAGCCCGTTCAGGGACGCCCGATCCTGAGCAGAATTCATCTTTGCGAAATGCGATTATTGCTGCACGTGCAGCAAACATGCCCAAGGATAACATCGATCGTGCTGTGAAGCGTGTTGCTGGTGGCGAAGAAGTCGCCAACTACGAAGATGTTCGTTATGAGGGATACGGTCCTGCAGGCGTTGCTGTAATTGTCGATGCGTCGACCGATAATCGAAACCGGACTGCTTCTGAGGTTCGCACAGCGTTTGCCAAACTCGGTGGAAACCTGGGTGAAACCGGTAGTGTTTCCTTTATGTTCGATCGTGTGGGTTCAATAACTTACCCTGCAGATGTCGCAGATGCTGACGCAATGTTCGAGGCCGCTGTTGAAGCTGGTGCTGAGAACGTTGAAAGCACCGATGATGATCATGAAATCATATGTGAGCCAGATGACTTTGCCTCTGTACGTGATGCTTTGATGGAAAAATTTGATGCACCGACAGAATCGGGCCTTGTTTGGAAACCTCAAAATACGATCGCACTCAACGAAGATCAGGCTTCTACGATGCTAAAGCTGATTGATGTTCTTGATGATAACGATGACGTACAAACCGTGAGTGCGAACTTTGAGATCGATGATGAAATTATGGCCAAGCTAACAGCGGGCTAATTATTGGGGGCCGGATCTAGGAATAATGCGGATCATTGGAATAGATCCCGGCCTTCGTTTTACCGGGTGGGGTATACTGGAATCAGAAGGTAATCGACTGCACCATGTTGCCAATGGTGTGATCAAGACACTTTCAACTAATGATCTCCCTCAACGTCTTGTGGAAATTCATGATGGTATTCGCGCCGTTTTAGGCGATTACCAACCTGATGAAGCAGCGGTTGAAATTACTCTGGCGAATAAAAATCCCAGTTCTACTCTTAAACTAGGTATGGCCCGCGGGATTGCTCTGGTCACTCCTGCATTGATGGGGCTTCCCGTCGGGGAATACCTGCCTATGATTGTGAAAAAATCGGTGGTAGGCACAGGCCATGCGACCAAGGAGCAAGTGTTGATGATGGTTGAGAGGTTGTTGCCGGGATGCAAAGCAACTTCCACAGATGCCTCGGATGCATTGGCAATTGCTATCTGCCATGCCCATAATGTCTCAACTAGGCGCAAATGGGCTGCGGGAGTTGAGGATCCAATTGCTGCTGCTTTGAAAAAAGCAGGTATAGATGATCCCCGATTGGAAAAAAAGAAGGCCAGTAAGGCCAGAGGGAAAAAATTCCGATGATCGGAAAGCTGACAGGAAAAGTGGATTCCACCGGAGATGATTGGGTCATGCTCGATGTCGGTGGTGTTGGCTATGTGGCTTTTTGTTCAAGTCGTACACTCTCGGCTCTTCCTGGAGAAGGAGAAGTCACCAGCCTATTGATCGAGACCCACGTTCGGGAAGACCATATACATCTTTTTGGGTTTTCTACTCAGGCTGAAAAAGAATGGTACCTTTTGCTTGGAACTGTTCAGGGCGTAGGCGCTAAAGTCGGTTTAGCAATTCTATCTGCGATATCGCCTGATGAACTTTCCGTTGCCATAGCTGCTCAAGATAAAACAACGTTGACGCGCGCAAGTGGTGTCGGGCCCAAACTCGCTGTTCGAATTGTGAACGAGCTTAAAGATAAATTGGCGAAACTTTCACTCGGTATGTCGGGGCAAGTTGTCGATTCTTCTAAAGAGAATAAAGGGACAACGCCATCTACTCTGGCTGTATCAGAAGATGCGGTTTCAGCTTTGGTCAATCTAGGGTATCGACGTTCTGAAGCTTACAGTGCGGTTGCTAAAGTATCGAGCGAACAAGGACTTGATGCGCCGCTTGAGAATCTTATTAAAGGTGGTTTGGCGGAGTTGATGCGTTGAGTGAAGATAGATTAGTTTCAAATGAATTTTCCGAAGGTGATGGCGCTGAAAAATCTATACGCCCGTTAAGCCTCGGAGAGTTTATTGGGCAACGCCAGCTCCGAGAAAATTTACATATTTTCATTGAGGCAGCAAAACAACGTGGTGAAGCCCTTGATCACGTTTTGTTTTTTGGCCCCCCAGGTCTTGGAAAAACGACCCTAGCCCAAGTGGTGGCAAGGGAACTTGGTGTTGGTTTTCGTGCGACCTCTGGTCCAGTGATTGCTAAGGCAGGAGATCTAGCCGCAATTCTTACCAACCTGGAATCTCATGATGTTCTGTTTATTGATGAGATCCACCGATTATCACCCGTTGTCGAAGAGATCCTTTATCCGGCGATGGAAGACTTCAAACTTGACCTCATTATCGGTGAAGGACCTGCTGCCCGTTCCGTTCAAATAGATCTACCGCCCTTTACCTTGATTGGTGCAACCACGAGGTCTGGGCTGATATCAACACCCTTAAGAGAGCGTTTTGGTATCCCGCTACGGCTTCAGTTTTACGAACCTGAAGAACTGCAACAGATTGTATCGCGCGGGGCTAAAATTCTTGATGCACCAATGAGTGATGATGGCGCTTTTGAAATTGCCCGTCGCTCAAGGGGAACCCCTCGTGTTTCTGGCCGGTTACTTCGACGTGTTCGCGATTTTGCTTCTGTGGCGGGGGTTGAACTAATTGAAGCTGCTGACGCGGATGTTGCGTTACGGCGTTTGGATGTCGATGAAAACGGTCTCGATGCGATGGACCGCAAGTATCTAAGGGTTATTGCAGAAAACTATGGCGGTGGTCCTGTCGGCGCGGAAACTCTGGCTGCGGCACTATCAGAGCAAAGAGATGTTATTGAAGATGTTATTGAGCCCTATTTAATTCAGCAGGGGTTTCTTCAGCGCACACCTCGGGGACGGATGCTCAGCAGTAGCGGGTATAAATATCTGGGTTTGAATGAGCCTATCGAAGTGTCTTCGCGACGTTCTTCACAGATGGATTTGCTTACTGGAAGTGTGGCTAATAACGGAACTGGGGACGTAGAAGGCAAATGACTATGAAGCAAATTTGTGACCTTCCTTTGTCTGGGGCCTTGGAAAATGGTGCGCATCGCTTTCCTGTTCGGGTGTATTACGAAGACACAGATAATGCAAAAATAGTCTATCATGCCAACTACTTGAAGTTCGCAGAAAGAGCGCGAACAGAGATTCTCCGTCTTCTCGGTATTGAACAAACCGAATTAAGTCAGCATTTCGGCCTTTTTTTTGCCGTAAAAGATTGCTTTCTTAAGTTTGTACAGCCTGCGTATCTTGATGACCTGTTGGAAGTTCGATCGCAGGTTACCGAGATGAAGGGGGCCAGCTTTTCGTTTGAGCAAGTTATCATGCGAGGAGATCAGGCATTGGTACGGTGTAATATCCGGATTGCCTGTGTCAGCGAAAAGGGGGGACCCGCAAGGATCCCGAGCGAGATTAGTCAAACCCTGATGTCTTTTGGGGAATAAGTTATTGGGTTCTAAAGGGAGCTGCCAAAGAAGATGGCAAATGAAGTAATTGAAACAGTCGAGACCGTTGGTCTTGGTGGTGATTTAGTCGATTCAGTCGCTCTTGGTGGCGCTTCGGCAATTCACGATATGAGTGTTTGGGGGCTTTTCCTTCAGGCAGATATTATTGTCAAAGTCGTGATCTTTATCTTGGTCATTGCATCGATTTGGTCTTGGGCAATTATGTTCGATAAGATTGTTAAATTACGCAATCTTCGTAAACGAGCCGATCAATTTGACGAAGCTTTCTGGTCGGGCGGTTCTCTTGATGATCTCTATGACCGTATTGAGAAACGTCCCTCTGACCCTGTATCGAGTATTTTTATTTCTGCTATGCGCGAATGGCGTCGGGCAAGTAGCCGCGGTACCGGTAACAGAAGCGACCATGCGCGGGTAAGTCTGCAGCAGCGTATCGACAGGGTTATGGACATTAGTCTCAATAGAGAAATGGACATTCTTGAACGCGGTATGGTTTTCCTCGCCTCAGTGGGATCTTCTGCCCCTTTTATCGGTCTTTTTGGAACGGTCTGGGGAATTATGAATGCTTTTACATCTATTGCCGCATCAAAAAATACCAGTCTTGCCGTCGTTGCGCCAGGTATTGCTGAGGCCCTTTTTGCGACAGCACTAGGCCTTGTTGCTGCTATTCCAGCTGTTCTTGCGTATAACAAACTTTCAAGTGATATCGGCCGATATGGTGCGAGACTTGAAGTGTTTGCGGGCGAATTCAGTGCGATCCTCTCCCGCCAGTTAGAGGAGCACTAGTATGGCGGCTCCGACACTAAGTGGAAGTGGTGGGGGAAAGGGGACACGTCGGTGGACCCGCTCAAGCCAAAAGCCAATGAGCGATATTAACGTTACGCCTTTTGTTGATGTCATGTTGGTTCTTCTGATTGTCTTTATGGTAACGGCTCCGCTATTAACAGTTGGGGTGCCTGTGGATTTGCCAAAAACACAGGCAAAGACATTGAATGCTTCTGAGGAGCCTCTTGTTATCACTGTGAATGCTCAAGGCGAGCTTTATATTCAAGAGGCCAAAATTGAAGAAGATCAATTAGTGCCACGATTAAATGCTATTACCGAAAACAAGCCAGATACACGTGTTTATGTTCGAGGCGATAAGTCAATTGATTATGGTCGTGTTATGCAGGTAATGGGGCTGGTGAACAGTGCTGGTTATGAGAGGGTTGCCTTGATAGCTGAGCTCCCTAAAAAAGATAAGTAGTCGCGAATATTATGCGTACGGGTGTTGCTCTTTCTTTATTCTTACATATGGCCTTATTGGCGTTTGTGATCTTTGGGTTGCCACGCTTTAATAAGCCGTTTCTTGCTGACCAGATTGTGCCGGTAGAGTTTGTAGTTTTGGCTGAATTGGATGTGGAAAAGCCTCCTGCACCAGAAGAAGAAGCTGAACCTGAGCCGGAAGAACCTCCAAAACCAGAACCAGAACCAAAGCCTGAACCAGAACCGGAACCTGTTCCCGAGCCAGAGCCCGCTCCTGAACCCGAACCTGTCCCCGAGCCAGAGCCCATTCCAGAACCTCTCAAGGTCGAAGCTCCTGAGCCAGAAATAATACAAAAAGTTGAGCCTGAACCTATCCCGGATCCGGAACCAGAACCTGAGCTCGAGGAAGTCAAAAAAATCGTAACGCCGAAGCCCAAGGCCCGGCCGAAACCGCCTAAGCGGCCCGAGCCAAAAGTTGCAAAGAAAAAAGAAGAACCTAAGCCAAAGTTTGATGCTCTTACGTCTATTCTGAAGAATGTTGATAAACTTAAGTCAACTCCCAAGAAATCGACGTCAAAAGGGCAAGCGAATAATAAGCCAACGCGACAACGCGCATCCGCGTCACAAATAAATGATATTCAACGATCTGTGCAGCAGCAGATGAAGCGCTGTTGGCGTGTAGATGCTGGCGCCTTGCAAGCTGAGGAGATGCTTGTCGAAATCTCTGTTAATTTACGTCAGGATGGTAGTGTTAACGGTGTGCGTATAGTGGATCAAAATCGATTTAACAAAGATGCATACTTTAGAACTGCAGCGGAAAATGCGCGAAGAGCTGTTATTAGCTGTGCGCCTTATAATCTCCCAATTAACCTGTATGATGATTGGCAGACAGTAAATATGAATTTTGATCCGTCAAAAATGTTCGGGCAATGAATGGGAGAAGAATATTGAATTTATTAAAGGCAACGCGCGGTATATTCCTTGCCGTAGCTGGGACACTGGGAGTAGTTGTCGGTACTTTCCCTGCTCTGGCCGAAATCAATGTGAATATTACGGAAGGCTTTGTTGAGCCTCTGCCTGTAGCAGTCGCTGATTTCCACGGAGGACAACCTGAAGAGCAATTAATTGGCCATGATATCGCCGAGGTTATTTCTTCAAACCTAGAACGGACAGGTTTGTTCAAGCCAATTGATGATAAAGCTTTCATTCAGGATCGAAACTCACTCAGAGTTGGCGTTCGGTTTGGTGACTGGCGTTTGATTAACGCACAAGCTTTGGTGACAGGGAAAATCCAAGTTCAAGGTGATGGTAAGGTTAAAGTCGAATTTCGTCTTTGGGATGTCTATGCCGAGAATATGATGACGGGCTTTTCCTATACATCAACTCGCACAAACTGGCGTCGTATTGCCCACCGGATATCTGACGCGATCTACAAGCGTCTGACGGGTGAAAGCGGTTATTTCGATACGCGGTTGGTGTATGTCTCTGAAACTGGGCCACAGAATCGGCGCCAACGGCGACTGGCCATTATGGATCAGGATGGATTCAACCATAAATTCCTGACCAATGGTCGTTTTGATGTCTTCACGCCCCGGTTTTCTCCGACTTCGCAAGAGATCACATATTTGTCATTCGAGGGCAATGTTCCCAAAGTTAAGCTTTTAGACCTGCAAACAGGTCGAGAAGAAACTCTGGGAAATTTCAAAGGCATGAGCTTCGCGCCACGGTTTTCTCCTGACGGAAACTCTGTTGTCATGAGCCTGGCTGATCGGGGTAATACCGAAATTTACTCCATGGACTTACGGACGCGGAAGTTTATTCGACTGACAAACGATCCTGCTATTGATACGTCTCCATCTTATTCTCCTGATGGATCTAAGATTGTATTTAACTCAGATCGCGGGGGTAGTCAGCAGTTGTATGTGATGGATATTAACGGCGGTAATGTTAAAAGAATCTCTTTTAATAAAGGACGTTACGCGACTCCTGTATGGTCACCTCGCGGAGATCTGATCGCTTTCACCCGTCTTTCTGGTAGAAAGTTTTATATAGGTGTTATGAAGCCAGATGGGTCAGGTGAACGCATGCTTTCTGAAGGGTATCATGTCGAAGGTCCGACGTGGTCGCCGAATGGCCGTGTGCTGTCATATTTTAAACAAGGTAAGTCTGATAGTCGTGGTAAAGTCAAAAGCAATGTCTATACCGTCGATCTTTCAGGTTACAACGAACGGCAGGTCGTTACCCCTCTTGATGGTGTTGATCCTGCTTGGTCACCACTATTGCAATAAGCTGTGTGCTTGATAAACCCTTGCTACATCGTTATAGTCGTGGGCGTTTCCCGATTTAATCGGTGTAACAGGGGGTTTTTGAGTTTCTTCGTTGATCCGATATTTTCGTATCGATCACTTTAACAATTTAGTATCCGGGTATTTCTCGAGAGGGCGAAACAATATGCGCTTTAAGTTGCTCACCATGTTTGCAGCCGCACTGTTCCTAAGTGCTTGTGCTAGCAATTCCGATGACACAGCAGGGGGGTCCAATGACGGGGCGTCTGCGACAACTGGTACAACAGACCAGTCTTCTTCTGTAGATTCATCTTCCATCCAAGGACCTCAGCCGGGTTCACTAGAACACCTCGTCGTCAACGTTGGCGACCGTGTTTTCTTTGGTTATGACCAGAGTGATCTACAAGCTGAAGGTCAAAAGACGACTGAAGCTCTTGCCGTTTGGCTGAACAGCTATCCAGCAGTTACTTTGACTGTTGAAGGCCATGCTGATGAACGCGGTACACGTGAATACAACCTTGCATTAGGTGAGCGTCGTGCAAATTCTGTACGTGATTACCTTGTTGCTTTGGGTGTGAATCCTAACCGTCTTCAAGTTGTAAGCTTTGGTAAAGAACGTCCAGCAGTACTGGGTTCTTCCGATGAAGCTTGGGCTCAAAACCGTCGTGCTGTCTTTGTTGTAAACTAAGCGCATCGATTGTTATTTTAAAAATCCCGTTTGGTTGTGAAACCGAACGGGATTTTTTCGTTTCAGAATTACATTTCTGTACGGATGCCATATTGTTACCAAGATGGCGATGTACAAGGGGTGATATTATTTATCGTTCGAGGGTGTGAAAAGAAGATGTCATTGATGGCCGTTAATTGGAAAACGTTCCGCATGGTTGCTGGGGCCGTAATCGTTTTACTGGCTTTTCCAGTAAATTCTTGGGCACAAAATTCACAAGTTCAGGGGCTGGTTAACAAGATTGATCGCCTGCAAAGAGAGCTCGTGACCCTTCAGCAACACATCTATCAAGGTAAAACGCCGTCGGCTGCAGACTTGGCCGCCGTTGGGTCCGATACAGGTGGTGGTGCAAACTCTGGCAGGGTTGAGCTGCGTTTGTCGCAAGTTGAAAACCAAATGCGCAAACTCACGGGTCAGTTTGAACAAGTTAATTTTCAATTAGATCAGATAGGTAAACGTCTGGACAAGTTGGTAGCTGACACCGATTTACGGTTACAAAATCTTGAAAACGGTAATCAGGTTGGCCAGCTCCCACAATCAAATCAGATAACGGGGTCGGCACCGTCACAAGCGCAAACTGGCACTACGCTTCAACAGCCACAGTCTTCCGGGCAACCGGGTGTTTTGGGGACGGTAAGTGCCGAAGATTTAAATAATTTCAATACGCAACAACAAGCCGCTACAGCACCGAACACAGCTGTGGAAAGCGCATCTCCTCAAAGCTTGATACAAGGGGGGCTACGCTCTGACGAAGTCGGATCGTACAATCTTCCTGGGGATACGCCTAAACAGCAGTATGATTATGCTTTTGGTCTTTTGCGTCAGGCCAGATACGACGAAGCAGAGCAGGCATTTACGACTTTTGTTGAACGCCACCCCGAAGATTCTCTTGCGGGAAATGCGACTTATTGGTTGGGAGAGACCTATTATGTTCGTGGTGACTATCAACAAGCAGCAATCACCTTTGCCGATTCGTTCCAACGCTATCCAAGCAGTTCTAAAGCACCGGATAACCTCTTGAAGCTTGGACTATCACTGTCTTCTCTTGGAAATACGGCAGATGCTTGTGGTACTTTTGGGGAGTTACTAAACCGCTATCCCAATTCTTCGGCAATCATAAAGCAACGTGCAGGCCAGGAAACCCAAAGGCTAAATTGCCAATAATAATATCCCTTACAGTGAGTTAGCAGTGAGTGACGGCAGGTCAAAATTGTTGCCTCTAGATGGGCCTCTTTACCAGGAAGAGTTTGCAGAATTGATGTCTGCATTCACTTTTTCTGGTACGTCGTTGAGAGTTGGCGTCGCTGTGTCTGGTGGGGCTGATAGTATGGCTTTGTGCCTTCTCCTAAATGAGTGGATCAAATCACAAGGCGCAGAACTCATAGCGGTAACCGTGGATCATGGCCTGCGTCCTGAAGCTGAATTTGAAGCTAAATGGGTTGCTGCTCGATTAACAGCTGAGGGTATTGAGCATCATATTTTGACTTGGGAAAGAGAGCCTGAAGCTAAAGGAAGCACGCAGGTTCAGGCTAGAGATGGGCGCTATAAAGCGATATCGACCTGGTGCGAAAAAAACAAAATTTCATGCATTGCTCTGGCACACCATCTTGATGATCAAATCGAAACCTTTTTAATGAGATTGATACGCCATAGCGGCGCTGATGGTCTCGCAGGGATGTCGATGTTACGTCAGGATGGTGGTTTGAATTTTATCCGGCCGTTGCTAGCTATCCCTAAGGACCGCCTGTTAGTGACTTTACGGGATCGGGGCTGGGGCTGGATTGAAGAGCCAAGTAATCATAAGGATAGTTACCTTCGTAATCGATTGCGCCAAGGCATGCCTAGCTTAAACCAACAGGGACTCAGACGAGATACACTTGCGCGTATTAACCATAGCCTGGGTCGGATACGTAAAAACCTTGAAGAGCGGACGGACAGTTTTGTTAATCAGCGTGTCATTGTTAGTCCTGCGGGTTTTGCTGAGATAGATTTCAACGAATCGGCCAAGATTAATCCTAATATTCTTTCCAGAACATTAGAAAAGGTACTTTTGACTATCGGAGGAGGAAATTATTCTCCGAGATCTTCAAAAACCGAACGTTTGGTCGCAGGATTGTTGGGCACCACTGAATATAAAGCGACACTTGCAGGGTGTCAGATTGTACTTTCTGATGACAAGATAACGATTGTGCGTGAAACGAGGAAACTCCCTGATGTTTCCTTAAAATATGGTTCTGAATTCCTTTGGGATAACAGATTCTATGTTCATATTCATGAAGCTATGACAGATAAAGGGTTGGTCTTGAAAGCCTTGGAGGAGAAGGGATGGCAGCTGTTATGCCAAGAGAGACCCCAGCTCAAAGAAACAACGGTTCCGACTGTTGCCCGTTATAGTCTTCCTGCTATCTTTCTTGGGGATAAAATCATAACTGTCCCGCATCTTGAGTACCTTGATCCGGCCTGGATAGAGAAATTACGCATAAAAATACGTTTTAACCCTAAAAATAAATTAATTCAGCACTCCTTTACGGTTGCTTAGGCGCGCAAGCGCACTATCTTCTAAGGAGAACTGATTCATTTTGCTACGCTTTTGAGAGCGTACCCTAAATTTTTGGAAGGTCGTTACCTTGAATTTCAGCCGAAATGCAGCCTTATGGATTGTAGTGGCATTGCTTTTGTTTGCTCTTTTTAACCTTTTTCAAGGTCCTACAACCTCGAGCGGGCAGCAGCCGTTAGCATATTCTGAATTCCTCGCTCAAGTTGAGACGGGGCAAATTTCAAACGTCACTATTCAGGGGCAAGATATTAAAGGCCATTATAGCGATGGCAGACAATTCTCAAGCTATGCACCTGAAGACCCTACACTGGTCCAGACTCTTCGTAACAACGGCGTAATTGTGAAAGCAATGCCTTTGGACGAAGGCAGTACTCTCATACAGATACTGATTTCCTGGTTTCCAATGATCTTGCTTATTGGCGTATGGATTTTTCTATTCCGACAGATGCAAGGTAATAGCGGCAAGGCTATGGGGTTTGGTAAAAGTAAAGCCAAGCTACTCACTGAAAAACAAGGCCGTGTTACATTCGATGATGTCGCGGGTATTGATGAAGCAAAAGAAGAGTTGGAAGAAATTGTTGAATTTCTAAAAGACCCTCAGAAATATCAACGTTTGGGTGGTAAAATACCTAAAGGTTGTCTTTTAGTTGGACCTCCAGGTACAGGTAAGACGCTACTGGCGCGTGCTATTGCCGGGGAAGCAAACGTTCCTTTCTTTACGATCTCTGGTTCTGATTTTGTCGAAATGTTTGTCGGTGTCGGTGCTAGCCGTGTCCGTGACATGTTTGAACAGGGTAAAAAGAATGCGCCTTGTATTCTATTTATCGATGAGATCGATGCCGTTGGTCGCCACCGTGGCGCAGGCATGGGCGGCGGCAATGACGAGCGCGAGCAAACTCTTAATGCTTTGCTCGTCGAGATGGATGGTTTTGAGTCAAACGAAGGCGTGATTATCATCGCTGCTACCAACCGTCCGGATGTTCTGGATAAGGCGCTGCTTCGCCCTGGCCGTTTTGACCGTCAGGTGACGGTTACAAACCCAGATATTCTTGGTCGTGAAAAAATCCTAAAAGTGCACGTCCGAAAAGTTCCCTTGGCTCCTGATGTTGATGCGCGTGTTATTGCTCGTGGAACACCTGGTTTCTCTGGTGCTGCCCTTGCCAATCTCGTGAACGAAGCGGCGCTTTTAGCTGCGCGTTCTGGCAAGCGTGTTGTCACGATGTCAGATTTCGAGAATGCAAAAGACAAAGTCATGATGGGAGCTGAACGCCGCTCCATGGTTATGACGGATGAAGAAAGAGAAATGACTGCTTATCATGAAGCAGGGCATGCTCTGGTCAGTATTCACGTAAAAGGTAATGATCCGTTGCATAAGGTTACTATCATTCCTCGTGGGCAATCACTTGGTGTTACGATGAGCCTTCCTGAACGCGATCGTCTTGGTTATAAAGTTATGGAGCTCAATGCTAAACTAGCGATGACATTTGGGGGCCGTGAAGCAGAGCTTATAATTTATGGTGCCGACAATGTTACGACAGGTGCTGGAAATGACATTCAGCAGGCGACCAACATGGCACGTGCGATGGTCATGGAATACGGTATGAGTGAAAAGCTTGGCCGACTTCGCTATACCTCTCGTCAAGATGATCCATTTAATTACGGTGGTGGCGGTGATAATGGCTTGAGTGTTTCAAGTGCTACTCAGAAGATGATCGATGATGAAGTTCGTAGCATTGTTGAAGTTGCTGAATTAAAAGCACGTGAGATTCTAACCACGCACAAAGATCAACTTGAGTTGATAGCTAAAGCTTTGCTTGAGTACGAATCGCTCAGTGGTGCTGATGTCGATCAACTTTTGAAAACTGGGAAAATTGATCGTAGCGATGACAGTAACCAAGATAACGGTTCTGATATTCCACACGCTTCAGTTCCAAAAAGTGGTAAATCTACTCAGGACGATGAAAATGGTAAGGAAGATAAGGGCGGAGCAACACCTGAACCGCAACCTGAAAGCTAATCTAACAGCTTCACGGTTTTCCTTATCTTGATAGAACCAAGGCCTCACCTAATTGTGGGGCCTTGGTAATTTAAACAGACTTTTTCACGGATTATTTAGATGGCCGCCAAGCTTTTCATCCGCCCTTTACAGATCTGCAATAACACCTCAGCAATAGGAAAGGCTGTCCCGTTCCTCGGAGAATTGGGTCGATATTCTTCTGCGGAGGTGACGATCAGAAGTGTTACTGGAAAAATAGCTGAGCGACATGTCTTGCCCACAAGTGAACTTCTGTCTTGGTTAGAGAATAACCAACCCGATTTTAAAGAGGCTGCATCAGATATCATCACCAAGCTGGGTGAGCCGCGTACTTCATTTGCAGGCTTAGATATGAGCCAACCTCATGTTATGGGCGTTCTAAACGTTACCCCTGATTCGTTTTCTGATGGCGGTGATCGCTACGATGTTTCGAAAGCTGTTTCTGATGGTTTGAGAATGATGGAACAGGGGGCCACAATTCTTGATGTTGGGGGCGAATCTACAAGACCTGGAGCTGATCCCGTAACTTTGGACGAAGAACTCCGCAGAGTAATTCCCGTCGTAGGCAAGCTATCAGAATCGGGGGCTTTGGTATCCATCGACACAAGGCATGCCAAGGTCATGACAGAAGCTGTTGCCGCAGGTGCGGGGATCATTAATGATGTTACGGCTCTTGAAGGAGATGTTGGAAGTCTGGAGGCTGCAGCTGAAGCTAAAGTTCCCGTTATCTTGATGCATATGCAAGGTAGCCCACAGACCATGCAACGTAATCCTACTTACCAAGATGCGGCTCTCGATATATATGCCTATTTAGAGCAGCGTGTAGCCGCATGCGCTGCTGCTGGTATCCCAAAGAACATGATTGCTGTCGATCCTGGTATTGGTTTTGGTAAAACTGTTGAGCACAATCTTCGGCTCTTGGATGCTTTAGCACTTTTTCATGGTACAGGTTGCCCTGTATTGTTGGGTGTAAGCCGCAAAGGTTTCATTGGAAAACTGTCTCGTGGTGAAGGCCCCAAAGACCGTGTGGCCGGATCTATTGCCTGTGCCTTGGCTGGGTTGCAGCGGGGTATACAAATGTACCGGGTTCACGACGTCGCAGAAACGTCTCAGGCCTTTGCGATTGCCCGCGCAATTTCAAACTCTGTAGTGTAGTTTTAGGTGCTAAAAAAAGTTGAAAGCTGGAGATTTAAAGTAAAATGAGCCGTAAGTATTTTGGAACTGATGGTATCCGTGGAAAAGCTAACGAAGCGCCTGTCACTGCAGAGATCGCCTTGGCCGTTGCAAAAGCGGCTGGCGCACATTTTCTACGGGGAAATCATCGTCATACGGTGGTGATTGGTAAGGATACACGGCTCTCTGGTTATTTGCTTGAACCCGCTCTTACAGCAGGGTTTGTTTCTGTGGGCATGGATGTTGTTATTCTTGGCCCAATGCCAACGCCGGCGGTTGGAATGTTAACGCGTTCTATGCGTGCGGACATGGGGGTGATGATTTCTGCATCACATAATCCATATGAAGATAATGGTATTAAGCTATTCGGCCCTGATGGCTTTAAGCTTTCCGATGCTGTTGAGATGAAGATCGAACGCCGTTTACAAGATGTTGATTCAATTCCAGTCGCAACGAGTGCCAAGCTTGGTCGGGCAAGACGCCTTGATGATGCTTTGGGGCGTTATATAGAGTTTGTTAAAAACACCTTCCCCAAAGATCTCCGTCTTGATGGTCTTAAAGTTGTTATCGATTGCGCAAACGGTGCCGCGTATAAAGTGGCGCCGACTGTTCTCTATGAACTCGGGGCTGAAGTAATCCCTGTTGCTGTCACACCTGATGGATTTAATATCAATAAGGATTGTGGTGCGACTGCAACGACCCTTATGCAAGAGGCTGTCGTTGCCCATGGTGCGGATATTGGTATTGCCCTTGATGGCGATGCTGATCGCCTCATTCTTGCCGATGAGCACGGCCAGATTGTTGACGGCGATCAGGTTATGGCTTTGATTGCCAAAACGCTACAGAGTCGAAATCTGTTAAAAGGTGGCGGTGTTGTTGCAACAGTTATGTCCAATATGGGACTTGAAAATTATCTGAATGGTCTCGGGCTTGATCTCATTCGGACCCCCGTGGGCGATCGCTATGTGGTTCAAACTATGCGAGAGCAGGGATATAATCTGGGCGGTGAACAGTCCGGCCATATGGTAATGAGTGATTATACGACCACTGGAGATGGACTTATTGCAGCGTTGCAGGTCCTGGCTGCTCTTATTCGGGCTGACAAGCCTGCTAGCGAAGTCGTACGTGGTTTTACACCTCTTCCTCAGTTGCTCAAGAATGTACGAATTACCAGTGGTGTACCATTGGACGATGTCTTGGCGCTTCCTATTGTCAAAGAAGCTATCCAAGCTGGAGAGGCACAACTCAATGGTTCTGGCAGGGTCCTCATAAGAAAATCTGGAACAGAACCCTTGATAAGAGTTATGGCTGAGGGGGAAGATTCTGATCTGGTAAACGCTGTTGTTTCAGAAATATCTGAAACAATTACAGCTGCTTCCTCGTATTAGAAAATTGAGCTACCGACATCAGGGCCTTTGCGCAGGATCTCTGCGAGGATTTCCAAACCACGAATAAGCTTTTCTTCGGTATTCGTCTGGCCAAGACAAATACGTACGGCGTGCGGTGGCGCCTTGCGCCCTACTATGAAAGCTTCGGAAGCTGAGATCGTTACTCCAGCACGACTGGCCGCATGGGTAAACTGGTTGGAACGCCAGGGGGCAGGTAAGTAGAGCCAGACATAAATGCCAAGGGTTTCGCTTTCCAT
This sequence comes from Halopseudomonas aestusnigri, assembly GCA_036960845.1. GTDB lineage: Bacteria > Pseudomonadota > Alphaproteobacteria > Kiloniellales > Kiloniellaceae > Kiloniella. The sequence goes on from JBALWN010000001.1 coordinate 1,205,745, forward strand.
CTCATAATCAGCTAATATTTTACGGGCTATTTCTACCCTACGTCGAGCGCTTTCCTTTCGCGCTTCAAGTATGCGGTCTGAAGCTCCGCTCGTTATCCACCTAGTCGCAATTTCTGCGGTAATCGGAGAGGCCATCCAGCAGGTAGCTCTCACGGCGGCGATAAGGCTTGCTATACTATGTTGGGGTCCTGTTAAGTATCCCACGCGCAAACCCGGTGCGATCGTTTTTGCAAGAGAGCTAATATAGTAGCAGCGCTCTGGTGCCATGTTGGTAATTGGGGGGAGAGCGTTTTCAACAACAAGCCCGAAGACATCATCTTCAATAATGGATACCCGGTAACGTCTGGCGATGTCGGCAATGGCTTGGCGTCGATCCATGGGGAGAAGGCGTGTTGTTGGGTTTTGAAAGTTCGGTACGCAGTAAAGGAATTTTACGTCCCCTGCCTTACAGGCTTCTTCAAAAGCTTCTGGCAAAATGCCATGTTTGTCCATTTCCAATCCGTCGAGCCTTAAGCCAAGCATGCGGCACACGGACTGGATACCAGGATAGGTCATTTCCTCACAGAGGACACGATCTCCTGGTCTGGCAATAGCTGCCATTGTGACGGCAATCGCGTGATGCGCACCTGCTGTCAGGATGACATGGTCGGGGTCAATGGTAAGGCCATTGAGCTCAAACCATTGGGCGCCAGCTTCGCGGTGATGAGGCAAGCCCGAATGGGGTTGATAGCTCAGTAACGCTGATATCTCTGAATCAGATGAAATAGCCTGTAGGGTCGAGGCCATTTCCTTTTCTTCTACGCCGCCCGGTGGCGGATAGGCAAAATCCATGAGAATGAGATTTTGATCAACAAACTTGGATTGATTGAGCATGTGACGTTCAGCAGGAGAGGGACCATGAACAAAAGTCCCCCGCCCAACTTCACCAAAAGTAAGACCTCTTCGTTCTGCTTCGGCATAGGCACGGCTAACCGTTCCTACGGTCACACCTAAATGCCAGGACAGATTTCTGTGAGTAGGTAAGCGATCACCCTGTTGCAGAAATCCATTGCGAATATCTTCAGCCAAGGCATCTGCAATGGCCACGTAACGAGGGCCGGTGCCGAATTTTACTTTTGGGAGCCAATTTGTCATGGTGACAATGTAGTCATTGACCCCCTGCGTTATCAAGCATAAATAGGACAATTGGTGTAATGTATTTCTAATATATTAAGGTAAGTCAGAAATTCTTATTAAAAACAAATAGTTAATTGTGTTGTTTGGCAACATATTTATCTATTAATGTGGAGGGTACAATGTCAAAAATTTTATTAAATGATGCTTACAAGAGAGGTGAGCGCTATCTCGCAGAGATTGATGAGCGCAGAGTATTCCCTGATGAAGCGGCGTTATCCGGCTTATCAGGATTTGACGAGACCTTGTCTCAAAAAGGTGAAGAGCCAGGTAAGGTTCTCGAGATGTTGGATAACTTGGGCTCTCCTGCCACGGTAGCTACAGCAGGCAGTCGCTATTTTGGCTTTGTCGTCGGCGGTAGCTTGCCGGTTACGGTTGGTGCAAACTGGATGGCAACGGCTTGGGATCAACTCGCTTCTTCAGCGGTTACGTCACCCGCTGCAGATAAAATTGAGAAAGTTGCTTCAGGCTGGCTATTGGATGTACTCGATTTACCGAGAGAATCTGCTGTCGGGTTTGTTACCGGAACGACCATGGCTAATTTCACGGCTTTGGCTGCAGCTAGACACAAATTATTAAGAAACCAAGGTTGGGATGTTGAGGCAGATGGCCTGTTCAATGCGCCTCAAATAACGGTCATCGTTAGCGAAGAGGTTCACGTTACTGCCTTAAAAGCTCTTTCTCTTCTAGGTTTAGGCAAAAAACGGGTCATTCGTGTTCCTACTGATTCTAATGGAGCAATGAGTATTGATCACCTACCTGAGTTAGATAATTGTACCATTATCTGCACTCAAGCCGGAAACGTGAATAGCGGGGCATTCGATCCCATTAGTGAGATTTGTGACCGAGCTCGAAAGGTTGGCGCCTGGGTTCACGTTGACGGTGGTTTTGGACTATGGGCACGTGCATCGAAAAGTCGTTCTTATTTGGCTGAGGGCTTAGAAAAAGCCGATTCTTGGTCGACAGATGGGCATAAGTGGCTAAACACGCCCTACGATGGGGGTGTTGTCATTTGCCGCGACGTCGAAGCACTTTATAATTCGATGTCGGTATCTGCTGCTTATTTGAGAGAAACGGATACCGCGGCACAGAATTTTGTACCCGAGTTTTCCAAACGCGCACGTGGAATTGAAATTTGGGCAGCTCTTAAATTCCTTGGGCGAGATGGCGTGGACAATCTCATTACAGGTTGTAGCAATTTGGCCTGCTATTTTGCTAAAGATTTGGAGAAGTTGGGGCTAACGGTTTTAAATGAAGTGGTTCTCAACCAGGTTGTTGTTTGCTGGGATAGTCCTGAAAAGACAGAGAAACTGATGCAAGCGGTTCAGCGGGATGGTACATGTTGGTTCGGCCCTACCATTTGGAAGGGCCATAATGCGTTTCGTCTATCTGTGTCTTCTTGGAAGATTACCACGCTGGATATAGATTTATCTGTTACCGCGATTGGTGCTGCCATGAAGAGTATCGAAAAATAGCCAACAAGAGTAATCGAAAGAGATATTATGGAGATCGCCCTTTACCAAGTGGATGCCTTTACAGATGAGGTTTTTAAAGGAAACCCGGCTGCGATATGTCCGTTAGAAGCCTGGCTTCCTGATGAGGTTCTTTATCAGATTGCCGCAGAAAACAACCTCTCGGAAACGGCTTTCTTTGTGAGCGAAGGTGAAGGCTATCACCTCCGTTGGTTTACACCGACAACAGAGGTTGATCTCTGCGGTCATGCGACCCTTGCGACGTCTCATGTGATCGCGACCGAGTTGTCGCCTGGAACCAAGAGTATTCTCTTCAAATCTAAAAGCGGAGAGTTAAAAGTTACCTGTGAAGACGGCCGTTATACCCTAGATTTTCCCGCACGGCCTCCTACGGCGTTTGAAGGCGTGGATATGGTTGAAGCCAGTATCGGTGTTCGACCTCTTGCGACTTTTAAATCAAGTAAACTTATGGCTGTACTTGAAGATGAGGCGGCGGTTCTTGCTGTGGAACCCGACTATGATAAAGTCGCGGCTCTCCCTGGTGATGGTTTGATTGTGACTTCAAGAAGTGACAATTATGACTACGTGGCTCGATATTTTGGGCCTCACTGTGGCATTCCAGAAGACCCCGTAACAGGATCGGCTCATGTGGTTGCTGCGCCTTATTGGAAGGATCAGCTTGGTAAAACGACATTGGTTGCCAAGCAGATCTCTAAAAGAGGAGGTGTCCTCTGGATAGAGGATAAAGGCGACCGTATATTGATGACCGGACATGCTGTTTTATATCTGAAGGGCACGATTTATCTTTAGGTGATTTATATTTAAATGATCTAGATAGTTTGTATTTAGTCTCTGGGAAACATCGCGATAAGGTTCATTCAATTCCATGACACAGACTATGTTCGTAAGAGCTGCTGTAACGGCAGATGATTTTAAGCAAGCGCGTTCTCTTTTTCGGGTTTATGAGAGCTGGGCGGAAGGTTGCCCTTGTTTCGAGGGGTTTGAGCGTGAGTTAAAGGAGATCGCTGATCGGTACTCCCTTCCTCAAGGTCAACTGTGGTTGGCATTTGATGAAAAGGGGGTGGTTATTGCCGTTGTCGGGGTGACAGTCGTCGATAGCCGAACTTGCGAATTAAAGCGCCTTTGGGTTGATCCCAAGGAGCGCGGCCAGAGTATCGGCGAAGCTTTACTTCTGAAAGTGATCGAGTTTGCAGGCAATAACGGCTCAACTTCCCTTACTTTGGAAACCGTCCCCGGCAGTATGGACAACGCGATTGCTTTGTATCTGCGCATTGGTTTTATGCCTGCGAAAAACCTGACAAAAAGAAACACCCTAGAAATGGTATACGAGCTATAAAACTCGTGTCGCGTTCCTAGGGTGTCAGAATGGGGACTTCTAAAGTTTGAAGATAGTTGGTCTACAAGGGCCACACCCACAGAATTAAAGGCACGGACACAATAAGTATAAGTATGTCCAGCGGTAGTCCCATGCGCCAATAATCACCGAATTTATACCCCCCCGGCCCCATGACTAATAAGTTGGACTGGTGCCCGATGGGAGTGAGGTAGGTTGAGGAGCTTCCAATTGCGACGGCGATTAAGAAGGTATCGATATTCACCCCCAAACCATGAGCAATGGAAATGCCTATTGGCGCCATCAGTACAGCTGTCGCTGCATTATTCATAACATCAGACAACATCATCGTGACGAAGATGAGTAGAGCCAAAACAGCCCATATCGGGACGATATCACTTAATGCGATCAATGGAGATGCAATGAGAGCCGTTCCGCCTGTTGCCTCAAGCGCAAGGCCAACAGGAATCATTGCACCAAGAAGGACAATGATGGACCAATCGATGGATTCGTAAAGTTCTCTGAGATTTAACTCCCCGAGAAGGACCATTGTTCCAACGGCGCCAAGGAAAGATATCTGTGGTGGAAGAATCCCGAAAACCACCAAAGCAATTGCAACGGCAAATAACAGTGGTGCAATTATCGATCCTTTTTTGGGAATGAGAGAGAGTTCTCTTTCAGCCAAGGGAAGAAGGCCTAAAGATGCAAGGGCTTCGGGCATTTCTTCTCTGATACCCTGAATAAGAAGCACATCACCTGCCATAAAGCGCACCTTTCCGATCCGCTCATTCACGGGTTGGCCTTGTCGAGCCACCCCGAGGGTATTGATACCATGGTGAGTGTGGAGTTGCATATTGTGAGCTGTGCGTCCCTCAAGCCGGGACCCGGGTGTAACCACTGCTTCTAGTATTCCCACACGATCTGATTGCAAGGCTTGCGAACTATCCCCAGCGGAGCCAATAATTTCTAAATTAGCTTCATCAACAACTTTTTGAAGAGTATCCGTATCTGCTTCGAGAGTTAGAATGTCGTCTTCTTTGAGGCGCATGTACCCGGAAGGGGCAAGCATACGATCTTCTCTACGGACCAGAGCGACAACGGCCACATTCCCCTGTGCCAGAGTTTCCAAATCAACGAGGCGGTGGCCGATATAAGGAGAGTTTTCTGGAATGCGTACATCAGCAATGTAGTCTTCAATCTGAAACAGACTTTCGTTTTCACTATTGTTAACCGAACGTTTGGGTAATAAGCGCCAACCGACGGTCGATATGAAGAAAATTCCTGTTAAAGCAACACCTAATCCCACAGGTAAAAAATCGAACATTGCAAAGTTTTCACCAGTTTCCGCCTGCCTGAAGCTGGAAATGATGATATTCGGCGGGGTTCCGATGAGTGTAGTTAAGCCTCCGAGCAATGAGCCAAAACTCAAAGGCATAAGGACTTCACTTGTTGGACGCTTACTATTATAGGCGCTTCCAATTGCAATCGGGAGCATCAATGCCAGAGCACCAACATTATTCATAAAGGCTGAGCAAACGGCAACGACACCAGTAAGAGCTAAAATATGTAGAGTCGGATGTCCTGCCGCAGGTTCAAGAAATCGCGTTGCGAGCTCGACAATGCCTGAATTGCGCAGAGCATGAGAGATAATAAGAACTGCAGCCACAGTAATGACAGCCGGATGTCCAAAGCCCAAAAAGGCGGTGTCAGCCGGAACAACCCCAAGTATGACGGACCCAATTAGGGCCATCATTGCAACGACGTCGTACCTTATTCTCCCCCATATAAACAGAATCAATGCGAGGCCAATTATGGCAAAAACGATAATTTGATCGGTATACATCCCCACCTAACTTTGCGAAGTTATTCATGTTAAGTGCATTGAAAATATTCTTCTTTGGCCTTCACTACAATGCTGTGCATCTGCAAAAGGTACATTTCTATTAAAAACAGTGCAAAATAAGCAAGGATTTTGCGGTGCAATATGTTTATAGTGCGCGGGCGACCTGAAAAAGTCGGTTTGCGACCCAGAAATATGGGTGGTTTTTGTAGCGCAGCCAAAAGAGCTGCCATACTGGAGTTACATGTCCATGAATGAAAAACCTAGTGAACGTCCCTTAAATCCACGATTCTCATCCGGACCTTGTGCAAAGCGTCCTGGCTGGTCTCTGGATTCACTAGGCTCTTGCTGGCATGGTCGGTCTCATCGCGCAAAAGGTGGAAAAGCTAAACTTGTGCAAGTGATCGAGCAGTCACGCAAAATCCTTGGTATCCCTGAAGACTATCGTATCGGAATCGTCCCAGCTTCTGATACTGGTGCTGTTGAAATGGCACTGTGGTCTCTCTTGGGCCCACGGGGAGTTGATATGCTGTCATGGGAAAGTTTCGGTAAAGGTTGGGTCACTGATGTGATCAAACAGCTGAAGCTGGATGATGTTCGTACTATTGAAGCTGACTACGGTCAGCTTCCTGATTTGTCTCAGGTTTCCTGGGATCGTGATGTTGTTTTTACCTGGAATGGTACAACGTCGGGTGTTCGTGTGCCAAATGGAGAGTGGATCAATTCTGATCGTGCGGGACTTTCTATATGCGACGCGACCTCAGCAGCATTCGCGATGCCCTTACCTTGGGATAAACTCGATGTGACCACTTGGTCATGGCAAAAGGTTCTGGGCGGCGAAGCCGCTCACGGTATGATTGCTTTGAGCCCGCGTGCTGTTGAACGCCTTGAGAGCCATGAACCGTCTTGGCCAATGCCAAAAATATTCCGCCTGACAAAGGGTGGAAAGCTCAACGAATCCATCTTTAAAGGCGCAACGATTAATACGCCTTCGATGATTTGTGTCGAGGATGCTATCGATTCGTTGAATTGGGCCGATTCTATTGGTGGTCTCGAAGGTCTTGTTGGTCGATGTAACGCTAACTTGGCGGCGATTGCCGACTGGGTTGCGAAAAGCGATTGGGTAGCGTTCCTCGCGGAAGACGCCTCGATTTGTTCAACAACATCGATCTGTCTGAAAGTCAAAGCCGGTTGGTTTGAAGCTTTGTCTGCTGATGATCAAGCTAAGGCCGCTAAAGCTCTGGCTTCCAAAATGGAAGATGAGAACGTGGCCCTTGATATCGGCGCTTATCGAGATGCCCCCGCAGGTCTGCGGATTTGGGGTGGAGCAACGGTTGAAACTTCAGACATTGAGCTCCTTCTGCCCTGGTTAGATTGGGCAATTGAAGAAGTACGTGCGGAATTCGAATAGAGTTGGAAAAATGGTAAAAGTACTAATTAGCGATAAACTAAGTCCGAAAGCTGCGGACATATTTCGTAACCGCGGTATCGAAGTTGATACCAAGGTTGGCCTCTCTGCTGAAGAGCTGATCAAGATCATCGGGGATTATGATGGTCTAGCGATTCGCTCTGCTACTAAAGTCACACCAGAAGTTTTGGAAGCTGCAACCAACTTAAAAGTTGTCGGCAGAGCTGGCATCGGTGTTGATAATGTAAATATTGATGCAGCATCCGGTAAGGGCGTGGTTGTTATGAACACACCCCACGGCAACTCCATCACTACTGCAGAGCACGCAATTGCAATGATGTTTGCTACGGCGCGGCAGATTCCAGAAGCAAACGCTTCCACTCAGGATGGAAAGTGGGAGAAATCTCGCTTTATGGGTTCTGAACTTAATGCCAAGACACTTGGTGTAATTGGTTGCGGTAATATCGGTGCGATTGTGGTCGATCGTGCTCAAGGCTTGAAGATGAAGGTCGTAGCCTTTGATCCGTTTCTCTCACCCGAGCGGGCGAATGATCTTGGTATTGAAAAGGTTGAGTTGGATGAGCTGCTCACTCGTGCAGACTTTATAACTTTACACGTTCCACTTACAGATCAAACACGCGGCATTATCAATGCAGAGGCGATTGCGAAAACCAAGAAGGGTGTTCGAATTATCAACTGTGCGCGTGGTGGTCTAGTTGTTGAGGCAGACCTAAAGGACGCACTTGAAAGCGGTCATGTCGCTGGTGCTGCCAGTGACGTGTTCGAAGTTGAGCCTGCAAAGGATTCTGTGTTATTTGGTGCTCCAAATTTCGTGGCCACTCCTCATCTTGGTGCTTCTACTGCTGAAGCTCAGGAGAATGTTGCGCTTCAAGTTGCTGAACAACTTTCTGATTACTTACTGACAGGGGCGGTTACGAACGCTCTTAATATGCCGTCTTTAACAGCTGAGGAATCTAATAGGCTTCAGCCTTATATGACATTGTCTCATCAGTTAGGTAGTTTTGCTGGGCAGCTCACGCGTACGGGTCTTAAAGCAATTAAGATTGACTACGAAGGATCTGTAGCCTCCCTTAATTGTCGTCCACTGACCCAGACAATTGTGGCCAGTCTTTTGGCTCCGATTATGGATTCAGTAAATGTTGTTAGCGCGCCTGTTATTGCTCGTGAGCGCAATATAGATGTCAGTGAAGCTAAACATGAGCGTGATTGTGACTTCCAGACCTTGATCCGCTTAACCGTTACCACTGAACAAGGAGAACGTTCTGTCGCGGGAACTCTTTTTGGAGGTAAACGTCCTCGTATCGTGAACATTAAAGGGATCGAGATCGAAGCGGAACTTGGAAAGCACATGCTTTACCTCACCAACGAAGATACCCCTGGTTACATTGGGGCTCTGGGCATGCAGTTGGGTGAAGCTGGGGTGAATATTGCGACGTTCCATTTGGGTCGTACCTCGCCAGGGCAAGATGCGATAGCCTTGGTTGAGCTAGATAGTCCTCTTGATGCCGCACAGATAGAAAAAGTTAAACAGCTACCTCAGACCAAACAGGTAGCTCTGCTTAACTTCTAGATTAAGTCGTAAATTGAAAAAAGGGCCGTTGGTTTATACCGCGGCCCTTTTTTGTAAGGCCAAGATTCATTAAAAACCTTACGTTTAACTCGAAAATTATAAAATTTCCGCATTAAATCGGGGAATCTGGTTGCTCTGCGGGGGTAAAACCTGTAGTCAATCCCCGAAAGAGCCCAAGGTTTGGTCTTCCGATCATTGTAGGTTTTTTCGCATCGTATTGAGCTTAAAAACCGACCCGGAACGCAGACTATGAAAAAGAATGGGAACCAGGCTTTATTGCCAGCTGGCTTACAGGATTTATTAATGCCTGCTGCCGCGCACGAAGCCGAAGTCGTTCGTCGATTGATCGACTGCTTTTCTTCCGAAGGATATGACCGTATCAAACCGCCACTCTTGGAGTTTGAGAACGCTTTATTATCTGGGGCTGGCGAAACACTCTCTGATCAAATTTTCCGACTTATGGATCCTTCCAGCCATCGCATGATGGGGGTTCGGGCCGATATTACACCTCAGATCGCACGTATAGCGGCTTCACGCTTGCAGAATGCGCCGCGCCCTCTACGTTTGTGTTATGGTGGCGATGTCCTTCAGGTAACTGGCAGCCAACTTCGTCCGGAACGTCAGTTCACTCAAGTTGGTGGTGAGCTTATTGGTGTTACTGAAGATGCCGCGGATGCTGAGGTTATCCTTGCGGCTGTATCTGCTTTGGAAAGCGTTGGTGTTAAAGATCTCAGTGTAGATATCAACCTTCCAACATTGGTGCCTGCAATAGCGCTTGAACTTGGTATTGATAATGAGGCGGCCCTAGATTTGAGGGTTGCTTTGGATCGAAAAGATGCCGCTGAAGTTGAAAAGCTTGCAGGTAATAACTCAGAATTTTTCTTAAAGCTCCTTAATGCTGCTGGTACGGCTGAAGAAGTTCTTAATTACGCCAGTGGCCTAAATTTTTCCGGCACTGCGAAACATGAGTTCGAGCGACTTGTTAACGTTGTTAATCTTGTTGCAAAGGCTGCGCCTGATTTAACTGTTACGCTTGATCTCGTCGAACACCGTGGTTTTGAATACCACACTGGTACGAGTTTTATCTTTTTTTCCAAAGGCGTTCGGGGAGAACTCGGACGTGGTGGGCGGTATGATTCTGTCAGTGTTGATAATGTGACGGAACCTGCTACGGGCTTTACCCTCTTTATGGATACTGTTCTTCGCGCCCTTCCGAAACCGAAAGTCGCTCGCCGCATTTTCCTCCCTTACGGAACGCGTCGAGAAGAAGGGAACGCCTTGCGTGTGCAAGGTTGGGTTACAATTGCTGGCCTTGAGCTAGCTGAGAATGATCGCGCGGAAGCGCTGCGTTTGTCCTGTAGTCATCTCCTTGAGAATGACCACATACACGAGTTAGGAAATAACTGATATGTCCAATGTTGCAGTCGTCGGCTCCCAATGGGGAGATGAAGGTAAAGGTAAGATCGTAGATTGGTTATCAGAACGCGCTGATGTCGTCGTTCGGTTCCAAGGTGGCCACAATGCTGGACATACTCTGGTGATTGACGGCGAGGTTTATAAACTCTCTCTTCTTCCCTCAGGTATTGTTCGTAAAGGAAAGATGTCCATCATTGGTAACGGTGTTGTTGTCGATCCCTGGGCGTTACTTGCTGAAATTGAACGCTTGCAGGCGCAGGGTGTTTTAATCACATCAGATAATCTTAAAGTGGCTGAAAACGCTGCATTGATCCTCCCAATTCATGGTGAAGTTGATCGTGCGCGTGAACTCGCTGCAAAAGGTGAAGCCAAAATTGGCACGACGGGTCGTGGTATTGGCCCAGCTTATGAAGATAAAGTTGGCCGTCGTGCAATTCGCATTTGTGATCTCGCTGACGAAGACTTCCTTCGCGAACGTGTTGCCGGTCTACTCTTGCACCACAACGCTCTGCTTCGCGGATTAGGTCAACCTGAAATCAATGGTGATGGTCTGGTTGAGAAACTTCTGGATATTGCACCAAAGATCCTTCCCTTTGTTGATGTTGTTTGGCAGCGTCTTGACGAGTGCAGGAAGACAGACAAACGCGTTCTTTTCGAAGGTGCGCAGGGCGCAATGCTTGATGTTGACCACGGAACTTATCCTTTTGTGACGTCATCCAATACGATTTCTGGCCAAGCATCCGCTGGCTCTGGTGTTGGGCCAAGCTCTGTTGGTTATGTACTTGGTATTACTAAGGCCTACACGACGCGTGTCGGATCAGGACCTTTCCCAACAGAGTTATTTGATGACGTTGGACAGCGTTTGGGTGAGCGCGGTCATGAGTTTGGGACGGTTACAGGTCGCCAACGTCGCTGTGGCTGGTTTGATGCCGTTATGGTTCGTCAGGCGTGTAAAGTTGGTGGTATCACAGGTATTGCTCTGACTAAACTTGATGTTCTCGATGGTTTTGAAGAACTTAAGGTTTGTGTCGGTTATCGCATTGATGGCGTTGAATACGATCACCTACCATCTTTGCCAAGCAAGCAGGCAAAGGTTGAGCCGATCTATGAAACACTAGAGGGCTGGAGCGACAGCACTTATGGCGCGCGTTCTTGGGCAGATCTTCCTGCGACTGCTATTAAGTATATTCGTCGTATAGAAGAACTGATCGACGTTCCTGTTGCATTACTTTCCACAAGTCCGGAACGCGATGACACGATTTTGGTTCAAGATCCTTTCCACCCAAAATCATAAAATATCAATAGTGTAATCTGTAATAAGGTTATCTGTTTATTTAAAGGCGTCGTCACTTGATGGCGCCTTTTTAATGTCAATTATTTACAACCAGAGTTTTGATTGAACAGATTGAGATAATAGAGAATTTTCAAAAATATATTTATCTCATATTGTTTCTTTTCTATATGTTTTGTTAACTATCTTTTTTATGTTTCTCTGTTATAGCTCAATAAGTGTAGTTGCGAATAAGTTTTGAGAGGGCCGCCGAGAGCCTATTCTCAAGTAGAGGAATGTATGCCCGCTTACCTTAGGGAAATAACTAACGAGTTAGCTCACCTTCAACAGCCTGTAGAGCTTGAGGGACGTTACCGATTATCACCTTCAGAACACTTGCCTGACCTTCAATCACCAGGAACCATGGCCATTGGTGCCACGAGTTTAAAAAACAGTGGTGTGCCTCTTTTTGCATTGATTTGCCAAAAAGAAGCCGCGCCAAGATGCTCGATGATACGTTTAATGACACGCGTTAATTGTTCGGCAATGCTGACCCCGTTGACTTCAGGAACGGTCCTTTTTCCTGATGACAATGTCCGTAGATTTGTCTTGGTATATGAGCGCCCCAGCGGGAAGCGCTTGATCTCTCTAGCGGGTGATCCTGTACCTAAATTGGACGAAGAAGAAATTCTTACAGGAGTTATTCATAATCTGCTCCCTGCATTTAGGGAACTCTCTACACGGACTTTAATGCACAGAGCTATCCGGCCAGATAATGTGTTCATCACTTCAGATGGGCGGGCAACTCTTGGAGAATGTCTCTCTACACCTGCGGCTTATGCGCAACCCGTCCTTTATGAACCCATTGATTCAGGCATGGCAAATGTTTCTGGGCGTGGAGATGGCGCGGTGCTTGATGATCTTTATTCTTTTGGGGTTTTACTCGCTGAGCTTGCGATGGGTGGGACATTAATGAATGGGAAAAGTGATGAGGAGATTGTTGAGGCCAAAATAAAATTAGGATCATACGGAGCTCTCCTTGGGCAAACGCGTGTTCCTCTGAAATTGATGGAACCCCTAAGAGGTTTACTTAGTGATGATGCTTATGAACGTTGGACCATGCCCGACCTTGATATGTGGGCAAATGGTCGGCACCTCAGTCCCAAACAGGTTCCTTTACCTCAAAAGGCAGTGAGATCGATTTCTTTTGCGGGGAAAGAGCACCTCACTGCGCCGGCTCTAGCCAATAGTATGCGGTTACATTGGAATGATAGTAAAAAATTAGTATCGTCAGACCAATTAGATTCCTGGGTACGGCGCGCATTGTCAAATGATGACATGGGTGATTTGATTGTTCTGGCTGAGCGAACCTCCCATGCGTTAGCAAGCACTGGCACAGGGGAAGATCGAGCGGTGTCCGTGTCGATTATGGCTTTAGATCCCTCATCCCCGATCGTTTATAAAGACACTATTGTAAGAGTAGATTCCATTGCGCAGGCTCTTGCGATAGATTTTTTCGTTCCCAATAAAGTCGAGCAAATTCTGGATTTGATCCGAATGAAATTGTCTCAAGCCTGGGTGACATCTCAAACCCGAACCAAGCCTGAATTTGTAGCTATCATTAAGCAGATTGAATCACTTGCTCAGAATGTGAAAAATATGGTGCCGGGCTATGGCATGGAACGAACGGTATATTCTGGGAATGAAGGGTGGCCATGCCAATCGCCTCTCGTCGGCGATAATTATATTGAAGAGCTAAAACACCTCCTTCCCGCACTCGAAGAAATGGTTGCCTCTGGTCGCATAGAAGGTGCACCGGTGGATAGGCATATCCTGGCTTTTGCAATGAACCAAATGCGGGGTAATTTTGATGCATTGTTGAAGCGATTTGAGGACCCTTTTCAGAAGGATATCTACAATCGCGCTTCTTTAAGGTTTTTGGCAGACCTACAGAAGCAATTCGGACCAGTACAATTGCCGGCCTTATCTACACATATGGCGGATTTATTGATTGATGCTGTCGAAAATTTTCACAACACTTCGTTTCGAGAGCAACTAAGAGAGGCTGTTGATAAGGCTAAACAAGATGGCAAACTCACAGCCTTACAAACAATTTTAGATAACTCACAAATTCAGGGGCAAGATCAATCCGGGTTTAATCAGGCCCAAGCTATTTTTGCTAATTTGGAAGCCCAGGCGACCTGGCTGGAACAAGGCGGGCTTGTTTCTGAACAACATGTTCGAAGTGTTAGTGATAAGACATCCGCTGTGGTTTCTGGGCTATGTTCTGGACTGGCTTTGGTGCTAATGACGATATCTTGGGTGTTATAGGGTTTTACAATGGGACGACTACCTCTTTTACTTATTATTCTGGTACTGGCCGCAGTACTCATGCCCTCGGCTATTCTCATGTGCGTGTTGATGGTGCCGAGCATTGTTGCTTTTATCGTTGACCGAAGTCCGCAGCGCTATCTCACTATGACTGTCGGTTTGCCAAATTTTTGTGGTGTATTGCCTGGGCTAACCAAGCTTTGGGAATTGGGGCAAACTTTTGATGGGGCATTTAGTGGCATTTCTGACCCCTGGAACATGATGGTTGCTTATAGTGCGGCTGGTTTTGGATGGCTGATATACTTTGGAACGCCGCTTATTGTCGGCAGTTATTTGAACATATCTACCGAAGGAAAAATCAAATCAATCCGGAGCTATCAAGATGTCTTAATTGATGCATGGGGTGAAGGTGTCAAGCAGTCCACAACGGTTCAAGTTGATGAATCAGGTAATGAAAACGAGCAAGAAGTAATGTGATTGTAACTTTATTTCGAGGCTACGCCTTGTTTAGACGCTGCCAAAAGATGATGAGATACAAAAGAATAAAGAGAGCAAAAAATAACTCTTGTACTTCGCTCGCTCTTTGAAAAATCCGAAAAGGCGCATCCAAAGCCCCTAATAATCTTTCCGTCATTCTGGCGACTTCAGAAATGATGGCGGTAGGTAGCAGGACTAGAGTTGGGACGATAAAAGTGATAGGTTTTTTTCTAAACTCTGGTCTGTAATGAAGAAATAGAGGAAAGATTATTCCTCCGAAAATAATTCCAATTTCGAGAATTGTCCGAGGTTTTTGATCAAGCCAAGAACTTGTATTATGAAAATTGGTTTCACCTTGATCATTTATCGCAGCCCACTCGTTAGAAGTACCCCACTGAAACCAGTGTTGGCCCCAACTTGCCTCTTCTCCGGACATGTAAAAGCTGCCCAAAGCTGCAATTAATACCCAAACCCAAAGCCAAGAGAAGTTTCTTAGATTTTTGTGAGCGAGCAGTCGCATTGCAATTAAAAAAGAAATTGCGGGGATAACGGCATGGGATGTTTCTAGAATGCCAGATCGTTCGTTACCGATCCATTGATCATATAATTCGCCGGGCAAGAATAGGCCTGTGAGGAGGAGCGCTAAAACCAGAAATATTGGGGTCCATAACCACAGCCACATGGGTAAATTATCATTTGTCATTTGATTCTTGGTGATCATTTTAGATTCCGCCAGCACAAAAATATCGATCTGTTTGGGGACCCTAACTTCTCAAAAGACAGGTAGCCAGCAAAAATTGATTTAGAGCAAGGTGTTGCCTTTTAAATGAAATCTAGAAAACGAAACGAACATAAAAAAAGGCCCGCGATTAATTCGGAGGCCTTTTTTATGTATGCTGTTAAGTTCAGGAAATTGCGAGCTTTTGTTCTATAGCTGCGTTCTTAATTGCTTTTTGTAATTTTTCAAAAGCTCGAACTTCAATCTGGCGCACGCGCTCTCGGCTAATATCATAGACATGAGAAAGATCTTCCAAGGTTGTTGGGTTATCTTTCAAGCGCCGTTCTTGAAGAATATGTTTTTCTCTGTCTGTCAGAGTATCCATGGCTTCTTCAAGAAGGACCCGCCGTTTGGTGAGTTCTTCTGATTCAGCGTAAACAACTTCCTGGCTGTCTGTTTCATCTACGAGCCAATCCATCCATTCGCCATCACCATCAATCCGAAGAGGGGCGTTAAGGGAGTTGTCAGGGCCAGCAAGGCGCCGGTTCATCTGAACAACGTCATTTTCTGAAACTTTTAGAGTATCTGCAATGTGTGTAACTTGATCAGGAGCGAGGTCCCCCTCATCGATTGCAGCCATTTTCCCTTTTAGTTTTCGGAGGTTGAAAAATAATTTTTTCTGTGCAGCCGTCGTTCCCATTTTAACCAAAGACCAGGAATGTAGAATGTACTCTTGGATAGAAGCCCGGATCCACCACATTGCATAGGTTGCAAGACGGAAGCCTCTCTCTGGATCAAACCGTTTAACGGCCTGCATCATACCGACGTTACCTTCGGAAATAAGTTCTGACACAGGTAAACCGTAGCCGCGATAACCCATTGCAATTTTTGCAACGAGACGAAGGTGACTGGTTACAAGGGTATGGGCTGCATCGACATCATCATTTTCACGCCAGTTTTTGGCGAGCATGTATTCTTGATTTTGCTCCAACATCGGGAATTTGCGAATATCTTGCAGATATCGCGAAAGGTTTCCCTCTGGGGTTAGTGCCGGAATTCTTGGTGATGCCATTTTATTTCTCCCCTGTCTTTGCTTGTTGCTCGGTTATATACCATAAAAATCACAACAGCATTTCTCTGCGAGTAGCTTATATGGTGTTTGATGCCGCACTGCACAAGGGGCGTTTGTTTTGCGGATTGCGATTTTTAATTATTATAAACTATTTATCAAATCTTTCAAATCTATTGATAGTTCACTGGAGAAGGATACTTCTTCTTTTGTGATGGGGTGGATGAACCCTAAAGTTTTTGCGTGAAGGGCCTGACGTTCGAACAATTTCATCTTCTCTTGTGCGAGAGGAGGAAGGTTCTTTAGTCGGGTCTTACTCTGGCTGCCATAGAGCGGATCACCTAAAAGAGGATGCCCTGCATGTGTCATGTGAACACGTATTTGGTGGGTTCTACCTGTCTCCAATCTACACTCAATAAGACTTACGGCACCACTGGATAAGATTTGGAGTGTTTTGTAATGAGTTGCTGCAGTTTTGCCTCCACGTGTGACCACGGCCATCTTCTTCCTATTCTTTGGGCTCCTGCCAATGTTTCCTTCAATCCGACCCGAAGCTGGTTTGGGATACCCCCATACGACGGCATTGTAGCTACGTTCGATATCATGGGCGGCAAAAAGTTGAACCAGGCCTTGATGACACTCATTGGTTTTAGCAACCACCATTAAGCCACTAGTGTCCTTATCAATACGGTGCACAATACCTGGGCGTTTTACGCCGCCAATTCCTTTGAAATCTTCACTGCAATGATAAAGCAGGGCATTAACAAGAGTACCGTCTGCATTCCCAGGGGCTGGGTGAACGACCATACCAGAAGGCTTATTAATGATGAGAAGGTATGGATCTTCAAAAACAACATCGAGAGGAATATCCTGGGCAACAGGTTCGGGGTCGACCGGTTGAGGAACTCTTAAGTCGATGGATTGGCCTACTTTTAATCGATAATTGGGCGTTTCAACGATGGCTCCATCAATCAGCAGACATCTTTGAGCGATCAGAGCTTGTAGCCGACTTCGGGAAAGATCAGGGAGCCGAATGGCGAGGAACTTATCGAGACGGAATTTTTTTTCTGTTTCTTCCACAATCAAAGTGTAAGCTTGTTCTGTGCCGGGAGGGCTGCCTAAATCTGGTCCGATATTTGGCATGGAGGATCCTCATAAATATATCTCTGGCTTGTCGTTTTGATCTGGCTCGCCTATTACAAGACGTTCTTTTACTCGTGGGTTGATCAAGATGAAAGCTATTAAGATAGCCGTTGTAATTATGAGTGTATTCCTCATTGTTGGTTTTGGTGTTGTTATTTACACTATATCTACGCGAATGAGTGATGGCACCCTATCGCAAAACTCTAAAGTACCATCCGTAGTAGCTGTTGCGCCTGAGACGATGGGCAATGGTTTACCAGAAAAATTTGGTAGTTCTGTGGTCAAAGTAGCTCCAGGGTGTCACCTCGTCGATGCGCAACTACTACCGGGAAAAGTGATGCTTCGGTTTGATGGTGCGGTTGAACGTGGGTGCCAAAAAGTTAATCTATTTTCATCTGAGAGCGGAAAGCTTCTTGGAGAGTGGCTTGTGGAAAGTTCAGAAATTAATCCGTAATACTGATTCCAATGAATTCCTTATATTTGTGTTGTTATAAAGACCCAAATTACTAAAAGACCGGGATTGGTAATAAACTCGGGATTGTTAATAAACATCGGCTGTTAAAAGAAAAGCAAGTGATGACAAATTTTGCCTCAGATAACGTTACCGGAGTTGCGCCAGAAATCATGGATGCAATTTTGAAGGCCAATAACGACCATGCGGCTTCAAGTTATGGCGCTGACAAGTGGACAGACAGTCTGAATGAAAAGGCCTCAGCAATATTTGAAAAAGATGTCAGTGTGTTTCCTGTGATTAGCGGAACGGCAGCAAATGTATTACCAATCTCTTCGTTAACGCCGTCTTACGGTACAATTTATTGCCATGAACAAGCTCACATAAATACAGATGAATGTAATGCGAGTGAATTTTATACAGGTGGTGCAAAGCTAGTCCCGCTTCCTGGAGATCATGGGAAATATACAGCTGAAGCCCTTTCTGCCGCAATTTTTGGCAAAGGGGTTCCCCGACATTCTCAGCCCTCTTTGGTAAGTATTACCCAAACTACTGAAGCAGGAACTTTATATCGTCCCAATGAAATTTCAGCGATTACAGCAGTTGCCCGTCATAATGGGTTGAAGGTTCATATGGATGGGGCTCGTTTTGCTAATTCTGTTGCGGGGTTAGGTGTCTCCCCTTCAGAAGCCACTTGGAAAGCTGGAGTTGATGTTCTCTCCTTTGGTGCGACAAAAAACGGAGCAATGGGTGCCGAACTTGTCGTTTTTTTCAACAAAATCGATGTGAAGGAACTTGAGCATAGAAGAGTTCGTGGCGGGCATTTTCTCTCAAAAATGCGTTTTGTTTCTGCTCAGTTAACGGCTTATCTTGATAATAATTTGTGGTTGAAGAATGCAAGCCATGCCAACGCTATGGCAACGAGAATTGCCAATTCTCTCAAAGAAATTCCATCTATCAGTTTTGTACATCCTGTAGAAGCGAATATTTTATTTATGAGAATGCCAAAAGGGATGGTACGAAAGTTGAAAAATGCTGGATTTGAATTTTATGAGATGTCTGATGATGAACCAACATTGGTGCGGTTAGTTTTATCGTTTAATTCCAGAGCCGACGATGTGGATAAATTTATTAAAACAGTTAAAAATTACGCTTAACAACATCTGGTTCTATCGTTCAAAAAGACCCCGCTTCTACAGCGGGGTTTTTGTTTTTCTGCCAGATCAAAAATATTTTTGATCATTTCTTGAGAATTGTTGATCCAGCTTTGTCGGTAGTGCGTAAAAAAATATAAGAGCATTTTCAGTCAAGTAGCACTTTGCCTGTAAGTATAGTTACAGGCTTAGTTTCATGATGATGAAAAAAATTAAGCTTCTGTTTTGATGTATCAAGATGGATAAAATTTAAAGACTGAAGATTAGAGGGAACGTATCACAGGTTAGCAAAGATATATAAAGGAGGCCATAATGCCCAAAACCGATATTTTCGATGTATATTCCGAGCTTTATGACAGCCGGCAAGAAAGCGAAATGTCGTTGAGGGATTACTTGTCTGGTTGTAGAGAAGACAAGGGAATGTATGCCTCAACCGCAGAACGTATGTTGGAAGCCATTGGCGAACCTGAGCTTTTTGATACCAGCCAAGATGAACGTATGGGGCGGATTTTTATGAACCGAACCATTAAACGGTATGCAACCTTCCGTGAATTCTATGGCATGGAAGAAACTATTGAACGGATAGTTGGCTTTTTCAAACATGCATCACAAGGTTTGGAAGAGAAAAAACAAATCCTGTACTTGTTGGGTCCAGTAGGAGGCGGGAAATCTTCTATAGCTGAGCGTCTTAAGGCGATAATTGAAAATTGTCCTGTGTATGTTCTCAAAGCCGGAGATCATATTAGTCCTATATTTGAATCTCCGTTAGGATTATTTGATCCCGGTAAAATGGGGGACCTTCTCGAAGACAAGTATTGTATTTCTAAACACCGCCTTCCCGGATTAATATCTCCTTGGGCATTGAAAAGGCTGGAAGAGTTTGAAGGAGATATTTCTAAATTCACCGTCCTAAAAATGTATCCCTCTAAGCTTAAACAAATCTGTGTAACTAAAACAGAACCTGGGGATGAAAATAACCAAGATATATCTTCTCTCGTCGGTAAGGTTGATATTCGTAAGTTGGAATATTATAGCCAAAACGATTCAGATGCCTATTCCTATAGCGGTGGTTTGAATATGGCTACTCAGGGGCTTCTTGAATTTGTAGAGATGTTCAAAGCGCCGATTAAAATGCTCCACCCCCTTTTGACGGCAACACAGGAAGGGAATTATGTTGGCACGGAAAATCTTGGAGCCATACCTTTCCAAGGTGTTATCTTGGCGCATTCTAATGAATCTGAATGGCAGAATTTTAAAAATAATAAAAATAACGAGGCCTTCATTGATCGTGTGTGCGTCATCAAGGTGCCATACAGTTTACGCGCCATCGAAGAAGCCGAAATTTATCACAAGCTCATTCGTAATAGTGATTTGAACGAAACACATTGTGCCCCTGCCACATTGGAAATGATGTCTCAATTCAGTGTTATGACCCGCTTAAAGGAACACGAGAATTCAAATATATTCTCGAAAATGCGTGTTTATAACGGTGATAATTTAAAAGATGTCGATCCTAATGCAAAGCCAATCCAAGAGTACAAAGAAGCTGCTGGACAGAATGAAGGCATGAGTGGGGTGTCTACACGGTTTGCTTTTAAAATATTAGCAGAAACCTTCAACTATGACGCTAATGAGGTCGCGGCAGACCCGGTTCACTTAATGTATATCCTGGAGCAGTCGATACAACGTGAACAATTTCCAGAAGAGGTAGAAAAACGCTATCTAGAGTTTATCAAAGGATATCTATCTGTCCGTTATGCTGAATTTATTGGGAACGAAATTCAAAAAGCCTATTTAGAATCCTACTCAGATTTTGGACAAAATCTTTTTGATCGTTATATCTCTTATGCCGATGCCTGGATTGAAGGACATGATTTTAAAGACCCAGATACAGGGCAACTACTGGACCCTCGGATTTTGGATCAAGAGCTTTCAAAAATTGAAAAACCAGCCGGTATTTCTAATCCTAAAGATTTCCGAAATGAGGTCGTGAAATTTACGCTGCGGACAAGGGCGACCAACAAAGGGCGTAATCCTCATTGGACCTCTTATGAAAAACTCCGTGAGGTTATTGAGAAACGGATGTTCTCACAGGTTGAAGATTTACTCCCGGTTATTTCCTTTGGTTCTAAAAAGGACAAAAAAACAGAATCAAAACATAATGAATTTGTCGAGCGCATGGTGGTTCGAGGATATAGCAAACGTCAGGTACACAGACTTGTCGATTGGTACATGCGTGTGAACAAGGCAGGATAACCTGCACGGTTACTTTGGGGAGGGAACAACCGAACGGATAAACAGAATTATGATGCATTTTATTGATAGGCGCTTAAACCCAAAGGGCAAAAGTTTACCCAATCGACAACGGTTTATGCGTCGTGCACAGTCTCAAATACGTAAAGCGGTTAAGGAGGCTGTGAATGGGGGGAAGATAACTGATATTGGTCATAATGGACGTATCACGATTCCTTCTAAGGGGCTCCATGAACCACGTTTTAAATATGATTATACTAAAGGAAAACACGATCGCGTACTTCCTGGAAACAAAGAATTTTCTGCCGGGGATCAAATAAAACGCCCCCCTAAAGGTGGTGAAGGCAAGGGCGGTAAAAAAGCAAGCGAAGATGGGGATGGTGAGGATAGTTTTCAATTTTCCCTCTCTCGTGAAGAGTTCTTAGAAGTTTTTTTCGAAGATCTCGAACTGCCAGATTTGGTGAAGACCTCTTTGAAAGAAGAAGTTGAATTTGAAAAACAGCGCGCGGGTTTTGTACGCGTAGGGTCCCCGAGTAATCTTGATTTGAAGCGGACGATGCGCCACAGTCTTGCGCGTAGGATCGCTATGAGACGCCCTGGCAGCGATGAAGTTGACGAACTGCGCTCAGAAATTTTGGCCCTTGAGGCTAAGGGTAAAAAAACAAAAAAACTGAAAGAACTTCAGGAAAAGCTTGAACTTTTAGAAAGTCGCCGCCGTTTTGTACCTTATATCGATCCTCTCGATGTTCGCTATAAATCCTACACCAAAATCCCCAAGCCAAATACTCGAGCAGTCATGTTCTGCCTCATGGATGTGTCCGGATCAATGAGTGAAGGGATGAAGGATCTCGCTAAACGTTTCTTTATGCTTCTTCACCTTTTCCTTTCTACACAATATGAGCGTGTCGAGCTTGTTTTTATCCGCCATACACATATGGCCAAAGAGGTGGACGAGGAGACATTTTTCTACTCCCGAGAAACGGGTGGGACCATCGTTTCGTCTGCACTGGAAGAAATGCAGAAAGTCCTTGATGATCGCTTCCCTCTTGGGGACTGGAATATCTATGCAGCCCAAGCATCTGATGGTGATAATTTTGCCAGTGATAGGGAAAAGTGTCTATCCATTATGCAAGAGAGCATCCTGCCTGCTTGTCAGTATTTCTCTTATATAGAAGTTATGGATGAGCAGGAGTTAGAGATTTTCAAAGACGAACAGAATATGACAGATCTTTGGAGAATCTACTCTCAACTTACACCGGAATTTAGTAATTTTGCGATGCGTCGTGTCGTGAAATCAAATGATATTTTTCCTGTATTTCAGGATTTATTCTCTAAAGAACATGCAAAAGACACGTGAAATGAGGAGTACCTATGGGACAGGCGCGAAAAGTGCAAAAGCCCCTCTATGATGGTGCAGAATGGAGCTTTGAAAAGCTTGATGCTGTTTATGATGCCATAGAGGAAATCGCCAATGAGGATTTAGGTTTAAACGTTTATCCTAACCAAATCGAGGTCATTACCTCTGAACAAATGCTTGATGCCTATTCAGGTATAGGCATGCCATTGATGTATAATCACTGGTCCTTTGGCAAAAGTTTTGTTCAGGATGAATTTTACTATCGTAAAGGCATGCGCGGCCTTGCTTATGAGATTGTCATTAACTCAAGCCCTTGCATCAGTTATGTCATGGAAGAAAATACTATGACGATGCAAGCTCTGGTCGTTGCGCATGCTGCATTTGGGCATAATCATTTTTTTAAAAACAATCACTTGTTCAGGCAATGGACAGATGCAGAGGCTATTCTTGATTATATGCACTTTGCAAGAGAGTACATTAATAAGTGCGAGGAACGTCATGGTGTCGAGGCCGTTGAAGAGCTTCTTGATGCAGCGCATGCCCTTCGTGATAATGCGGTTAATCACTACTCAAGACCAGTGCCGTTATCCAAAGAAATGGCTTTGCAAAGGTTAGCTGATCGGCGAGAGCATGAACGGGCCGATTATCGTGATATCTGGAGTACTCTCCCTCCTGAGGCTGAGGGAAGTGCTGATGATAAAATTAAAAGCCATTCTCAAGTAGCTAATATGGTCAAGTTTGACTTACCTGAAGCCAATCTTCTCTACTTTTTTGAGAAACACAGTCCTGTTTTGGAGGAATGGCAACGAGAAATTCTTCGGATTGTTAGAAATATCGCACAGTACTTTTACCCTCAAAAACAAACTAAAGTCATGAATGAGGGGTGTGCCTGTTTTTGTCATTATTTTATTATGAACAGGTTATACGACAAGGGGTTAATTACGGAAGGCTCTATGTTGGAGTTTATCGACTACCACACCCGTGTTGTTGCCCAGCCTGAATTTGATGACCCTCGGTGGAATGGCATCAATCCTTACGCATTGGGTTTTGCGATGATGCAAGACATCTATCGTATTTGTCATGAACCCACTGATGAAGATAAAGAGTGGTTTCCAGATATTGCCGGGTGTAACAAAGGAATTGAAGTTCTTAAAGATGCTTGGGAAAATTATCGTGACGAGAGTTTTATCCTTCAATTTTTAAGCCCTAAACTTATTCGGGACTTCAGGTTGTTTCAAATTCACGATAACTCGGCCTTACCCCATCTCAAGGTTGAAGCTATTCATGATGGCCGTGGTTATCGAAAAGTAAGGAGTGCCTTGGCTAAATCCTATACGGTTTCAGAAATGACCCTTGATATCCAGGTTGCGGATGTTGAATTTGAAGGAGATCGTGCGATTACATTGCGTCATATGGTGCATGATGATGTTCCTATTGATGGCAAGCAGGCGGAACAAGTTATGCAGCGTATCGCCCAGTTATGGGGATATGACGTTGGGCTTTATTGTGAGGATGCAATGAGCGGAAAAATATTAGCAACTTATGACGTTACGACATCTTAGGAGCTTCGTTCTTTCTTAAGGCGCTATGATTATCGGTAGGTGTTAGGAAAAGTTGTCGAAGGCTTCATTTGCCTCTTTTATCGTCGGTAATGTTTTGGTAGCAGTTAGCTTATATAATAAGCCTTGATACGGTCACTCTGTGTTATTGGGGGTTGCCAAATTTTCCCCGTACACATCGTATCTTCCAAGTCGGATGACAATACATATGGACAGCAATGGAGTGGCCGAAAATTGCTGAAGTTTCATATCCGACTCTAAAAGGGGAGCACAGGACAATTAACCAAGCGATAGAACAGGACCTGTCGAGCCGAAGTGATGAGTTTCCTATTCGTGAAGATCTTGTAATTCAGGCATTGTCTGATGAGGTCGGTGCGGATATGATTCCTTTCCTTGTTGAACGTTTTCGATGCGACCTCCAAATGCATTTGGAGGGGGTTGTTGGTGCTGTAAACAGTGCTGACGGTGAGAAACTTGAACGCGAAAGTCATACTCTTAAAAGTGTTAGTGGCACTTTTGGGGCTGTTCGACTGCAACGACAAATGACCGAGATAAATGAATGTTGTCGAAAAGGTGATGTTAAAAGAGCTTTAGAGTTAGCTCGTAGTGTAAAAGCTATCGGCCAACTCACAATGGAAGCTTACCTGAAGGATTAAACCCATTTTTCCTTCGAAAAACCTTTGATCACAACGGTTCTGAGTGCGTGGTATCCATGTTCTTTGGGTAAATGGTTGCGCTTGGCGAGTTAGGGAGACTATGGTTTAGGATGATTAACCATAATACTTGTTAGTAGTGAATGACTGATACTCCTTCTATCCTTCTTGTTGAAGATACGGCGTCACTATCCGCTGTTTATACGAGCTATCTTCGACGATCAGGCTATGATTCTACCCAAGTGGCTTCTGGGGGCGATGCGCTTATTGAGCTTGACCGGGGAGGGTACCGGGTTGTCTTGCTTGATTTACAACTACCTGACATGGATGGAATTGAAATTCTGCGTATGGTTCAAGAACAAAAACTTCCTGTAGCAGTTGTTATTATTACATCGAACGCTTCCGTTAATGTTGCCGTAGAATCAATGAGATTAGGGGCATATGACTTTCTAGAGAAGCCTTTTTCCGCCGATCGGCTAATTGTGACTGTGCGCAACGCTCTCAAGCACATGCAACTTTCTGAGATGGTCGAGGCCATTAAGGAGCGAACCCATTTTTATGGCTTCATTGGCTCTTCTCTTGCTATGCAATCAATCTATCGTACCATTGATTCCGCCTCTGCTTCAAAGGCAACAGTTTTTATCACAGGTGAGAGTGGTACTGGTAAAGAGGTATGCGCGGAGGCAATACACAAATGTAGCCCCCGATTAGACAAGCCCTTTGTACCCTTGAATTGTGGTGCGATACCCAAAGATCTTATGGAATCAGAAATATTCGGGCACGTTAAAGGGGCTTTTACCGGGGCCATTAGTAATCGTGATGGTGCGGCAAGCCTGGCAGATGGCGGGACGTTATTTCTAGATGAAATTTGTGAAATGGATTTGGAACTGCAGACAAAATTACTGCGCTTCATTCAAAGTGGTACTTTTCACAAGGTCGGCAGTACGCGGCTGGAAACTGTAAATATTAGGATTGTCTGCGCGACAAATCGAAATCCCCTACAAGAAGTACAATCTGGCCGATTTAGAGAAGATCTCTATTACAGATTACATGTGATACCAATACACCTTCCCCCACTTCGAGATCGAGACGAGGATATCTTTGAGATAGCAAGAACCTTTTTGGTTGATTATGCTGAAGAGGAAGGCAAAGATTTTGCCAGCTTCTCTTCTGATGCTGCAGAGATTATCAATAATTACGACTGGCCGGGAAACATTCGACAACTTCAAAACGTAATCAGAAACTCGATTGTTCTTAATGATGGCCAAGTCTTAACAGCAGATATGCTTCCAGAATTGCTGGGTAAAGATAGCAAAATACCATTACAAAATGAGGATGTAGATAATTTAGGACTTCGATCTTCACCTGTTGTATTGAGTAAGAATCATTCATCAAATCTTGGTTATCAAAATCGGTCTCCCGCAAATGATATCGAACCTCTGTGGGTTGTTGAAAAGAGAGCGATAGAATTGGCAATCGAGGCTTGCGATGGATCCATTCCAAAAGCAGCTTCTTTACTAGACATTAATCCCTCGACAATTTATCGGAAAAAAGTCCAATGGGATCAGGGATAAATATTTAGCTAGGGTAGCTTGTTTTTCGGCTTGTTTTCCGGGGTGATGGACGACTTATTGATAAGGCCATCATAAACACAAACGACAACGTTAAAAACAGGGCTGCATAGAGTAAACCGTTGCCACCAAAATATACTGTTGCTTGTCCTCCAATAAGAGGCATGAAGCCGCCCAGTCCCCATAGAAGCCCAAAGGAAGTATTAGCGGCAATCAAATCTGAGCCAGTGTATTCCTGTCCAACAGCGGTGAGCGCCGTCGTGTAAATGGATGTTACTATCCCTCCCCAACAAAAAAGTGTGATTTTTAGCAGTAGAGCATTGTGAGGTATTTGCATAATGATACAGATGCAAATGAAGCAAATGATACCGAGGGCGAGAAGTAACTTTCTGATATTTATATGATCAGCTAACCAGCCAATAGGGTATTGAAAGATAATTCCACCGATGAAAAAGATGCTTAACATTTTATGCATGTCGGCTTCAGGATAACCGATCCTTGCACTATAATAATGAAAAAGACTACCCATAAGGGTCTCTGTACCTGCAGTCAGAACGACCGCAAGGCAAAGGGCTGGGGCGATGAAGATGAAGGCGAAGGGGCTAAACTGGCTTGGTTCTTCAAGATTCATCTTTGGGCTTTTGATAAAGAAAAGTGGTATCAGCGCAACTGTGGTAATCACAGCTCCCGTAAGGAAGGGAGGCCATCCTACTGTGCCGGTTAATATCAAAATCATCGGGCCAGAGGCAAAGCCAACACCTAAAGATATATTGAAAATAGCTAACACTCGGCCCCTGGTTTTTGGTTTTGCCAAGTGGTTTATCCAGCTTTCAGTTGCGATAAAAATTCCCGCAACTGCCATACCCATTACAAATCGGATGACAATCCAATGGAGAGGAAGGGAGAATAATTTTAAACAGATAAACATAAAAGCTTCGGCGATCATGCAAGCCAGGACGTATTTCCTCATACCCAAAAACGAGATACATTTTGGTACGATCGGAGAATAGACAACGATGGCTATGCCAAGCATAGAGCCTATTAAACCAATTAGGGATCCACTGCCGCCATCCCGATCCAATGTCAAAGTCATAAGGGGAAGCGTAAAACCCATGCTGATGCCAGCAATTGAAACACAGGAAACGACAGCAATTAAGGATTTGAGGCGTTCCACCTCTTCGTTGTGATTGCAGCTCCGTTCCTGAGTTTTTTTACTCACAAGGATATTTATCCCTTAGAATGAGTACAATGCTTTCAAAGGCGGAAGTCGATGTCGCGGCATTTGATACTTGAGAACGTATGGTGTCGATATATTTACCGCGTTCGATATTGGGAGGAAAACAAAAGGCTTCTGATATTAATCCTTGCTCTCTCATTTCAAGGAGGCTTTCCACTGTTCCTGTAATGTAACCATTACAAAGTCCCCCGTACCAACGGTCTTTCGAAGCACAAAGCTCTGCCAGTTGTTTGTTTTGTAGCTGTGTTTCAGCATTGGCAGTGGCGATAAAAAAGAGTATTGGGAGAGTTATTATGTACCTGAACAAAGTGAGTTACCTTTTACACGTGAGTTAAAGATTAATGGCGAGAGTATTTTATCACTAATTTCTCGTTATGGTTTATTATTTTTCACTTTCTATATTAAAGAAACTTGCACATTGGTTAAGAGGGTTCATTTGATATCTATGTGATTGAAAAAAATGTACAGTTTGTCTAGTTTGGTATCTAACAATTAATAGGTGTGATTCTAGTTCATAATTGAACATGAATTTTAATGAATAAAGGTGAGTTCGTGCGTAAATTAGCGGTTTCTGGAATTGTTTTAGTATTACTGGTTATTTCCGCCGTTCTTTTTGGGCCAGGATTTGTTGATTGGAATAAGTACAAAGGCGAAATTACCGACCGTGTTCTTGCTTCAACAGGTCGAGAACTTGTCATCAATGGTGACGTGAGTTTACGGGTTCTTCCAACACCTAGCTTTTCTGCTACTGATGTTACATTTTCTAACGTACCCAATTCAAGCCAACCCTTTATGTTGAGCCTTGAAGAGCTTGGTATCAAAATTGCTATTTTTCCTCTTTTAAGCGGTTCTGTCAGGGTAGAAGAAGTTACGCTCCGGAAGCCTGTGATTTTTGTAGAAAAATTGGCAGATGGCTCAGGTAACTGGAATTTTTCTTCTGTAGAAGATAGCAAAAACCAAGAAGACGTATCTGCTTCTAAAGACGTTCCTCCAAAAGGTAGTCAGGACGCAAGCGACGAGGATTTTATTCAAAATATTTCACTTGATCAGTTTCATGTTATTGATGGAACTCTTACCTATATTGATTCCCTAAAGGGAGTTCAGGAAAAACTTAAAGGTATTAATGCCGAAATAATTGCAGGCTCTCTTACTGGCCCGTTTAAATTAGCTGGCGATTTAGTGCTCAGAGGGCAACGCACCGAAATTGAACTTGATATAGGGCAGATTGCAGATCAGGGAGCCACCCCCCTTAATGCCGGAATTCGATTACCGGATTCACAAGCAAAACTTAAATTTAAGGGATCCATTTCTCAACATGTAAACAGTACGTCTTACCGCGGGAAATTTGAGGGTGATGGAAGCGATTTAGGTTCCTTGATTTCCGAGTTATCTGGCGTGACGATTGCAACTAAGGCGAACAGTGACTTTGAACTTTCCGCTTCTCTACAGGGTGATAAGACGAAACTTTCCCTTGAGGGAATTAATTTTCGTGTTGGGGCGCAAAGTATCACTGGCGATGTAAGTGTGGATCTAACCCAAGATCCAACTGTAAAGTTGGTCCTTGCCAGCCCCCGTGTGAACCTTGATGAAATTCTTGCCAGCACGGAGCATGAAAATAGCACTATTGTGCCAACTAAAGTTGATGAACCGCCAGGATCTGAAACGCAGAAGTCTAATTCGACGCCTATTGTACCAGAGAATGCTAATATCCCCACAGCATGGCCTGTTCTTCCAAATAATATAAACGTAAATGCCCAAATTCTTGTTTCTGATATTATTTATAATCGACAAATTGTTCGAGAATTTACCTTGCAAACCAATCTCGTCGGCGGGGTTTTGACGGTAGATAAATTCAATGCGCTACTTCCGAGTGGGGGACGATTATCGATACTTGGCACTTATGCTCAACAAACAGTCAATGGCCAGGTTACAGCTCGAACAGAAGATCTTAGGGGCGTTTTAAACTGGCTAAAAGTTGATGTGCCTGCTGTGCCAACTGATCGCCTTCGACGTCTGGAAAGTAAGACGAAATTTTCTATTACCCCGCAACAAGCCGTCTTGAATCCTATCTCTCTTACTCTAGACGTTACGCACTTGGATGGTGCCGTAACGGTAGCCTTAAGAGATCGCTTAGGAATTGGAGCCCGGCTCGTCGTTGACCGACTTGATCTCGATGCTTATCAAATCATGGGGTCTAAGAAAGAAAAGACACCGACTTCCCCAAATCAGCAAAAGAAGAACTCCCTCACAGCAGAAGGTGGGGAGGCGAATGACAATGCGCCTACACAATTGGATGCTAACAAACCTAAAAGCTCATCTAATAGTTTCCTGGATGTCCTTAATGATTTTGATGCCAATGTGGATATCACTCTTGGTGAAATTCTCTATAAAAAAATTCCTCTAAAAGGAGTGCGTTTAGACGGAACCCTTCAACAAGGGGAGCTTAATATTCGCAATGTTTCTCTTGATGATGTAGTGGGAAGTTCGTTGGCTCTATCGGGTACTTTTTCTGATATTGTGCAAAACCCGGTTATGGATGCGTCGATTATTGCGAGCATCAGTGATTTATCCAAATTACTGGTTGCGACAGGCGATACTGAAAAGAATACAGTGCCTGATATTGGGGAAATTGATTTCAACGGAAGTCTAAAAGGGACTGTTAAGGATCTGTCTATTGACCTCTTGGGTACTGCTCTCGGCGGGTCTTATCAGGCTCGGGGACGTGTTCGACCTGCGGGCGAATATTTATACGAAGGTCAGATTAGTATCGATCATCCCAATGCGGCTCAACTGGTACGAAAACTAAGTGAAGGCTCAGCTGTGAACGACAACTGGGGCCATTTAACCGCCAAGGCAATGGTCAAGACTGATCTTCGACAAATTGAGTTAGCGGAATTGAATGGAAAAATTGCTGGTACGAGAATTCAAGGCAGTGTTCTTGCAAATCTCAATGGCAATAAGCCTCAAGTAACAGCGAATCTTATTACGGGGGTGCTGAACCTTAATAATCTACTCCCTGCAAGTCCTAAAGGCGGGGCATCTGGAGGCGCGAGTGGTGGTGGTAATTTCTCCTCTGCTGGCCTGAACCGTCGTTGGTCTCATAAACCTATTAATACATCGTCTTTATCGTTGGTTGATGCGGATGTATCGCTTATCTCTGATGCGATTGTCCAAGACACAACCAAAATTGAAAATGTTCAAGCTAAAGTAGCTTTACAGAATAGTGTCTTGACCGTTTCCCAGTTTCAAGGGACTGCATATGGCGGGCCAATATCAGCTACTGGGGTATTAAAGGCGGGTGATGATCTTGACCTTAACATTGATTTTAAGGCTGAGAACATAGAGAGCAACAGCTTGTTACGGGCAGCTGCAGATTTTAAAAGAGTTTCGGGGCCTATCTCTTTTTCGGGTACTTTAACGTCTTCTGGGAATTCAGAGGCTGATCTGGTGCAGACCCTTGCAGGAAGGGGAACTGTTAAGGGGATACTCAAAGCTAAAATTAAGAATAAAGAACTTGTCGGTGGAGCGTTACTGGGAGTACTTGGGGCAAAATTAAAAGGTATTCAAGGCGTTGGAGATGCGACGACAACTCTACTTCAGTCTTTCGCGGGTCAACCTGCCAATCTAGCGGGAACCTATGTCATTGAAAACGGTGTCTTATTGAGTAATGACCTCAGATTAGATGGCCGTAATGCAACTGTCTTTACGACGGCTAGAGTTGATCTTCCTGCATGGCTTATTAATAGCCAGAGCGACTTGTTCCGTGCTGGAGAAGATCCAACCAAACCTTATATTACGGTCCATCTTAAAGGCCCGATTGATAAGCCAAATCCAAGGGTGAAGGGGCTGTTCCTTCAGTCAAAATCCACAAGTAATCCCTTGCAACAATTGCTTGGTGGTGGATCTATCGAAGAAACCGAACCTGAAGCAGCTCCCGATGCGACGTCTGGTACAATCGAGACAACAGAACCTGTGGCCGAAGAGAAAAAATCAAAAAAGAAAAAAGCCAAAGACCTTATTAAAGGGTTATTAAAAGGCTTAGGTGGCTAACGCTTAAGACCCTTGAGGTATCGAAACTGAAGTTGATTGGAGCTGGTCTTGTAAATTTTTCAAGACCAAAATACGAAGAGTGCTCGAGAGGTTACTTGTTCTGGCTTCGTCAACTTTCTCAATAAACTGGTTAATTGACAGGCCTTGGTCTTTAGCCAATTTTTTTACTTCCAGCCAAAAAGCCTCTTCAAGACTGAAGCTCGTTCTGTGGCCCGCGATCGTGACAGACCGTTTTTTAACCTCTTCGGAGCGGATAATTTCAGGCATGAGTTCGTACGCTGCATATTTTAGAAAGGGGAGAAGCTCGCTTGAACTCCTCCCGATAGGTTCATTATTTTAAACAACTAGGCCTTACGTGGCCCAACCATATTTTCAGGACGAACTTTTTGATCAAATTCTTCCGCTGTCAATAAGCCTAGTTCGATGGCGGCTTCTTTTAAAGTGCTGTTTTCTACGTATGCTTTTTTTGCTACTTTAGCTGCATTGTCATAGCCAATATGTGGGTTTAGAGCCGTAACCAACATAAGAGACTGTTGCATCAAACTGGTAATGCGCTCTTCGTTTGCTTCGATACCATCCACACAATTTTCACGGAAAGAATCACAAGCGTCCCCGATCAGTTTTGCTGATTGAAGGAGGTTGTAAATCATTACAGGTTTGAAAACATTCAGCTCGAAATGGCCGTTTGATCCTGAAATCGTTATCGTGGTGTGGTTACCCATTACTTGAGCGCAGACCATGGTCATTGCTTCAGCTTGGGTTGGGTTCACTTTGCCAGGCATTATGGACGAGCCAGGTTCGTTGGCGGGTAGCAACAGTTCACCAAACCCGCAACGCGGGCCAGAGCCGAGCATCCGAATGTCATTAGCAATTTTCATCAATGAAGCAGCAAGGACGTTAAGCGCGCCTGAAGCTTCGATAATCGCGTCATGAGCGGCGAGGGCTTCAAATTTGTTTGGCGCCGTGGTGAAAGGCAATCCTGTAATATTGGATACCTGGGCCGCAAATTTTTCTGCAAAACCTTCAACAGAGTTCAATCCCGTGCCAACCGCTGTTCCGCCTTGAGCAAGCTCTGCAAGCCGAGGGAGAGTATTTTTGATGCGGGCGATACCATACTCAATTTGTTTGGCGTATCCGGAAAACTCTTGGCCTAGGGTAAGGGGAGTAGCATCCATCAAGTGAGTACGACCAATCTTGATGATCTTGTCATACGCTTTTACCTTGGCGTTTAATGATGCCTGAAGTTTCTCAAGAGCGGGGATCGTTTCTTCACTTAATAATCTTACGCCGGCAATGGACATCGCAGAAGGGAAAGTATCGTTAGAGGACTGTCCCATGTTGCAATGATCATTTGGATGCACAGGTGACTTTCCACCACGCTCTCCGCTAAGGAGCTCGTTTGACCGCCCCGCAATAACTTCATTGGTGTTCATATTGCTCTGGGTGCCAGATCCAGTTTGCCAAACAACAAGGGGGAAATGATCAGTTAGTTTCCCATCGATGACTTCCTGAGCTGCTTGGCAAATGGTTTCGCCAAGCTTTGCATCAAGGACGCCGAGCTCGATATTTGTTTTCGCTGCGGCCAGCTTTTGAGTTCCCAAAGCTTTAATGAGGGCAGGAGGCATTTTTTCCCCGCCTATTTTGAAGTTTTGTAGAGAGCGTTGGGTTTGTGCCCCCCAATACCGATCGGCAGCGACTTCGATTTCGCCCATGGAATCAGATTCTACGCGGATTTTACCTTGGTCGGACATGCTGGGTTCCCTTAAATAATAGCCTGGCAGCAGATTGTATCGTTCGTATCGAAATAGGCTGTAGACCTGATTTGAGATCAAACTGTGTATGTTGCGGCGCAGTATACACAGTTTGAGGTCCGCGATAACAGGGCAACAGTACAATTATTTTCTATTCGTTATTTGTTTTGGATTTGTTTTTAGTTTTTTTCTTACCTTTTGAACGCCTTGAGGCCCCGATGGCCAAATTGACCCAATATAGAAAGTCTTCTGGGTCTTCCCAAGCTGCGTTGGGAACAAGCGAATAGGACATTTTTATTGGCTTGTTTTTACCTTCATATGTAAAGGCTTCACTACCTACTTTCTCAAAAAATGTGAGAGTTTCTTTGTCTGTTTTAAAATAGATATCCCCGTCTGCTTCTAGGGCAAACATCGTATCTTCAAAGTACAATCCATGGCCACCAAACATTGATTTCACTCTGACGTGACCAAGTGGAAGGCAGTAATTAATGGTCTCTTCGACACAACTTGGAAGGCTTTTTTTCATGAACATACCTTTTGAATAAAGTGATCTATTCTTTGAGTTGCGATGCCCCAATTTTCATTTGCTGTGAAGCCGGATCGTTTTCTTGGAACCAAACTGTGATCGCCATCCTCTGACCAAAAAATCTCTATATTAGAGGAGAGATCATAACTATCTACTTCCTCTGGTTTACCAAAAGGATCTCTTGTTCCTTGGATAATTAAGGTTGGGCTGTTCAAGTTCGCTAAATGTTCGGTGCGTGTTTTTTCAAGTTTTCCGGGAGGGTGAAACGGATAACCAAGGCATATTACGCCGCTTACATTCGTTTCATCGGCGATCATTGTTGCCATACGTCCACCAAGAGATTTCCCCATGATAAATAAAGGGCGATCCGAATGTTGGGTGATAACGTCTTTCCAAAAATTTAATAACACAGGGGCTCTATCTGGAGGTCTTTTTTTTCCTGTTATCCGCCTCTCAGCCATAAAGGGAAATTCAAATCGTTGAACTGAATGGCCAGAATTGCCGAGATTTTCCGCAATACTATTCATAAACTCGGTATCCATTGCTGCACCTGCTCCGTGCGCAAAGAGTATCGTTGCTTTTCCATTTATGGGGCCGCTATGAAGAAAGTGGATGATTGTCATGAGCCTTTAGTGTATATTTTTAACAAGTTACGACTAATTTTGCACAGAACTACGGTACAGAGCATGAGCGATATCCGCCAGAAAGATTTATCGAGTAAGTCCGTTCAGGACATGGATTCTGAAGAACGCAAAGAAATACGCCGGCGATTTGAAGAATTCGCCAATCAAGTCGGCCAAAATAATGACTCTATTCTCGCCACACCTGAAAAACCTAAAAAAGTGACAAAATGGGACCCCAAAACAATGGGGCGCAGTACAGCTAAGAAAGATTAAACGAAGCCGTTAGGCGGGCTGTTTTGTTCCCAAGGTTGCTAGCAGACAAAATTAAAGGCCCATGTAAGGGCCCTTAATTGGATAGCTAATTGTTTTCTTATTCCCGGAAGTCAGTTGCCAGAAATTATTTTTTCCGGAATGTATCAAGGGTAACAATATTGTCGCCGCTCTCAGCCTGCTTTTTCTTTGCCGCTCTTTCAGAAGGGCTGGCATCAGCATTTGCAACTGTTTCGCTGCCTTCAAATCCATCTTCGTCGTAGTCCTCGAGTAAATCTTCGAGATCTTCAAGCTCTTCATCGAAGTCTTCGCTATCACCATTGGTAATATCGAATTGAAGGCCAAATCGAACGGATGGATCTGCAAACGCGACGATAGCAGAATAGGGGATGCTCATGCGTTCCGGCACATCTGAGAAGCTCAGAGTTATGCTGAAGCCATCCTTGCCAACTTCCAAATCCCAGAATTGATACTGGAGAATTATCGTCATCTCACCTGGATAGCGGGCTTTAAGGTGATCTGGGATGATCACATCTTCCTGCGCTGTCTTAAAGGTGATGTAAAAATGGTGATCACCGGGGAGGCCATTCTCCGCTGCATATTCGAGGGATTCCCGAACAACGTTTAGGAGGGCTTTTTCGACCATGTGGTCGTAGCGAAGTTCGCTTTCTGAAATCTCGTTATTTCCCGACATACCGCTGTCATTCCGGACGTTAGCTCGTCCTGAGTATTGTTTATTCTTTATCTACTTAACTTAGTCCCAGTTAGCAGACATTAAAAGTGGGAGCTTCTGTTGCCAGGTGCCCCCGAACCCCGCCTAAGCTTGTGAAAGCCTAGGACTTAAAAGCGGTGCTCAGACTGCAATTAAGCAGCGAGAGCAACCCCACGAGAATTGTCATTTGCAATTACTCAAACGGCCCGATAACGGCGGAACCATGCCGGGCACCGAACAAATCTTTACCACGCGTGTCGATCCTATTTCGCCCCCATAATCCCTCACAAAAGAAAGTAAGAGGTAATGGTGGAGGCGCCGGGTACCGCCCCCGGGTCCACAACGCTTATTTCATAAGCACGTTTAGCACCATAGACGGCCGAAGCCGACACCTTGAATATAGTGACTATGTATAGGACTTCACAAGGGTTGATCTGCAAAACGGAGAATTTCTTTCGCAATTATCTCTTTAGAGCAAAATTATATCGTCATAAATACCTCTCGTAGGGGTATTTATGATCATTTCGATAGCTCTGGAAGGAAAGAGAGATCAACGAGGTACTTGTTGGGATTATTTTTGTCGATGAACACGGTGATTTTATTGTTTTTGATGTAATGGGAGGGATCGTACCAGATGTTGTTACTTTTAAAGACGTGTATTTTACCGGTAGAGGGGTTTTGCCACTGAGTAAAGATTTGGTAGGGATGGCGATTATTATAAGTTATTCTTGTATTTTCTACGATTGAATCAAGCTTGGTTACAACTGGAGAGCCGTGCCTTCTAAGATAAAGCTCTTGTTTTGCCTTTAAACGGAAATAGAGCACCATTCCACCGCCAAAGAGGGCAAAGATACCTCCAATAAAGCTTACGAGCAGCGGCCCAAACCAGAGTGATGAAAAGCTGTTTATCTGAGCATTATAAGGATCTGTCTCTTGGTATAGAACTTCAACTATTTCCCCTCTGTAAAAGGAGGCGGGATTAGAGCCTACAGATGATTGGAATTGGATTTCTTCACCTTTGTGGGATGTGAACTGAACTCTTGGCCTGTATACGTAGCTTGATCTAGAGGTGGAAGAGCTCCCGCTTGAAGACCTTTCTCGTACGAGTTCTATTACTTCTCCGGTTGTGTGTTGGGCACTACTTATGAATTCGGATGTTATATTTGCCCAAAAGAAGCCAACAACAAGCATTGCGATACCAATAGCGGTAAAGGTGTACTTTATAATAGCGAGCGCCTTCATAACATTCTCATCTTTGGCAATTCTTATTCAATGGCAGTATCAGGGGTGACAATATCTAGGATTTGTTAAATATCGTAACACAAATATTGAAATCGGATATTTGCTCGCCAGAACTGGGAGCTTCAGGTCCTATTTTAAAAACTTCTCTAATTGCGATCTCGCAGGTTGATTAATACATCTACTCCCGTGATATGATCAGCGTAAAGCTACTTGGATTCTATTGTCTTCAGATTCTGCTTAGATTTTGGCCTCTTCAGATATCGTCCCCTTATAAAGTGAAGGAAATTTAATGCACCAGTATCTCGACCTTATGAAGGACGTTCTCGAAAACGGCGCCGAAAAAGGGGATCGTACAGGTACTGGGACACTTAGTGTGTTTGGGCGTCAACTACGGTTTCATCTCGATGATGGCTTTCCTTTGATGACGACGAAAAAGCTCCACCTAAAATCGATGGTTCATGAACTTCTTTGGTTTCTGTCTGGGGATACAAATATCCGTTATTTGAAAGAAAATAGCGTCCGAATTTGGGATGAATGGGCTGATGAGAATGGTGATCTTGGTCCTGTTTATGGTCACCAATGGCGATCTTGGCCAACGCCTGATGGTGGCACAATTGATCAAATTTCTAAGTTGATGGATCAAATCAAAAACAATCCGGATTCACGTCGACATATTGTTTCAGCCTGGAATGTCGCCGAAGTCGACAGTATGGCATTGCCACCTTGTCATAGTCTTTTTCAGTTCTATGTTGCGGATGGAAAATTATCCTGCCAGCTCTATCAACGAAGCGCAGATATTTTCTTAGGCGTTCCATTTAACATAGCTTCTTATGCGCTTTTGACATGCATGATTGCTCAACAGTGCGACTTGTTGCCAGGGGACTTTGTCCACACCTTTGGAGATACTCACCTTTATATCAATCATTTGGAACAAGCTGAGATCTTGCTTAAGCGAGAGCCTTTTGCTCTTCCGAGATTACGTATCAATCGAAGGCCTGATAGCATTTTTGATTACCGTTATGAGGATTTTGAAATCCTTGGTTATGAGGCGCACCCTCATATCCCAGCCAAGGTAGCGGTTTAAATAACGAAGACTAAATATTAGAAATAAAATAATTAGGGAAACAACCGATGCTATTTGAGAATTTGGGTACGCCATCCCTGTTATTGGACAAAGATATACTTGAGCATAACTGCAAAATTATGCAGGAAAGAGTGCAAGAGGCAGGAATTAGACTTCGCCCCCATATGAAAACAGCCAAATCTATCGAGGCATATCATTTGGCTACGGAAGGCGGGTTTGACGGCATTACGGTATCAACGCTTTCTGAGGCAGATTATTTTGCTAATGGTGGGGTTACAGATATTCTTTACGCTGTTGGGATCGTGCCCTCGAAACTTGCAGAAGCTCAACGGATACAAGATAAAGGCATAAATCTCAGCCTTATCACGGATAGTCTGTCTATTATTTCAGCTCTTGATGATGAAGCTCTTCGATTGGAAACCACTTTCCCAATCCTTATTGAGATAGATAGCGGTGGGCAACGCGGTGGTGTGTTGCCTAGTTCAGATGATTTACTGGCTATAGGTAGAGCAGTTAAAGCTTCCAAACGTCTGAGCTTAGAGGGCGTGATGACCCACGCAGGCCACTCTTATCACAGTACAACTCCTGAAGAAATTTCAGAGATTGCCGAACAAGAACGCTTGGCTGTTGTAAATGCTGCCGACAGGCTTCGATCTGAAGGCTTGCCCTGTCCCATCGTTAGTGCGGGATCAACGCCGACAGCTGTATTTGCTAAAAGTTTTGATGGCCTTACCGATATTCGACCCGGTGTTTATATGTTCGGGGATGTTGATCAGATGTTTATTGGCGTCTGCCGCTCTAATGAAATTGCAGCCTCGGTGCTCGCCTCTGTAATTGGCCACAATAAGGATGCCAACCGTATTCTGATAGATGCAGGGGGGCTGGCGCTTTCCAAGGATATCAGCGCGAGTGAATTTTCCTCTCACACTGGATATGGTTTGGTATGCGATCTCTCCGGCAAAGTTCTTGAGGAACTGTATGTTGAATCCGTTCATCAAGAACATGGGTTGATTGCATCGGTTAGTGGTAGTCTGCCTTACGAAGATCTTCCCGTTGGTAGTCGAGTGCGAATTTTACCCATTCACGCCTGTATGACAGTAGCTGCTTATGAACAATACGAGGTTCATAGTAGTGACGGAGAGTTACTCGCCAAATGGGATCGCGTAAATCGCTGGTGACCACTTGAATTTATGAGTAATTTTGTGGGTAAAAGGGTTCGTAAATGACAGCTTTGGTACGCGTGCGCGATGTAATTATTTTTGTGGGGTTGATGTGGGGGATTTTTTTTCTTAACTGGGCTTTTTCTGGCAGTTTGAATAATT
Organism: Halopseudomonas aestusnigri; assembly: GCA_036960845.1. GTDB lineage: Bacteria > Pseudomonadota > Alphaproteobacteria > Kiloniellales > Kiloniellaceae > Kiloniella. Next base: position 1,244,822 of record JBALWN010000001.1, read on the forward strand.
ACGGGCTTCTTCCTCGGAGTGTTTATGGATTGCCGGGGATTATTACTTCTCCCTTCTTACATGCAGATTATAGCCATATTATTTCTAATTCGATCCCGATATTGATTATGGGCAGTTTTGTCGCTCTTGAAGGGAAGTGGCGGTTTTGGATTGTCACTGGCGCTATTGGCCTCATCGGAGGTGGCCTAGTTTGGCTGGTGGGAAGATATAGTATGCACATTGGAGCCAGTGGTGTGGTCTATGGTTTATTTGCTTATGTTCTTGGTCGAGCGTGGTGGCAACGAAATTTTGCTTCAATACTTTTGGCGGTCGTTGTTCTGGTATTGTACAGCGGTTATATCGCTAGCCTGTTTATTCCAAGAACGGGCATATCATTTGAAGGCCATCTCTTCGGGTTCTTGTCTGGCGGCCTAGTTGCTTATGTATCCTGGAAACGCGAAAAGCCACGGCGCAAAGCTTAACGCTTTAGGGCCGTGATTTTCCAAGTGATGTTATTGCGATTTACTTATGTAAGTGAGAAACCATTGGCATAAGGGTCTCTGTCATTGATGAAGATATTGTTGAGGCCATGAATCCTGGCCCATCCTTCAATTGATGGGATAATGGCATCGTAGGAACCTACTCTAGCACAGTCTTCAACACGGCCCTTGAAGAGGCTACCTATGATGCTTTCATGGACGAAGTCGCTGCCAACTTGAAGCTCTCCACGTGCAGCCAGTTGTGCCATTCTGGCTGATGTTCCCGTGCCACAAGGGGAACGATCAATCGCTTTGTCGCCGTAAAATACCGCGTTTCGAGCGTGGGCTTCTGGGTGGATTGCTTTGCCTGTCCATTGCAGATGAGAGCAACCCCGAATGCGGTCATCTTCGGGATGCACAAAATCGTATTTATCGTTGATAAGGTTTCTGATCAACGGGCTAAGGCGCTGGATGTCTCCGGGACTAATATCGCTCAAATCGGTGTAATTTTTCTGGGGTTCAATAATAGCGTAAAAATTACCGCCGTAGGCAACGTCAAAGCGTAGCGTGCCAAACTCTGGGACTTCGATCTCTAACCCGGAAGAATGTAAAAAGGATGCAACGTTTCTAATCCGCACGGATTCAACGTATTCGCCATCCATTTTGTACTCAGCAATGACAAGACCTGCAGGCGTGTCCAGGCGTAATACACCTTCTTGCTTAGGTTTGACCAAGCCGCGTTCGATCATAACCGTTACGGTGCCAATAGTGCCGTGACCACACATGGGCAAACAGCCACTGGTTTCGATAAAAAGGATGCCAATATCGCAATCATCCCGGGTTGGGGGATAGAGGATGCTGCCTGACATGATATCGTGGCCACGTGGCTCAAACATAAGGCCTGTTCTTATCCAGTCGAACTCTTCAAGAAAATGTGCGCGACGTTCTAACATTGAAGCACCGTTTAGGAGAGGCCCGCCACCAGCAACTACACGAATGGGGTTCCCGCAGGTGTGTGCATCAACACAGAAAAAAGTATGATTTGTCACAGTGTTATTCCTCAGGACAAAAAGAAATTAGTCAAAACGATTAATATGAAAAGGAGCCAGATTAAATTCTGATGGACGCTTTGCGATCATATCAGAAATGGCCCGCCCTGTTACGGCACCGGCAGTAATGCCGAGATGACCATGACCAAAGGCATAGTGTACATTAGGATGATGACGCGAGGGGCTGATGACGGGTACACTGTCTGGAGTAGAGGGTCTGCGCCCCATCCACTTGGTCCCGCCTTCTCCGTTGAGAGTTGGGAAATACCCTTTTGCTAAGGTGAGCAAGGTGTCACAGCGACTGTAATTGGGTTCTGCTTCTACTCCTGCAAATTCTACGGCACCGCCAATACGTAATCCCATATTCATGGGAGTGGCGACAAACTTATCTTCAGCGAATAAAACCATGTTATTGAGCTCTACACCGGGTGTGGGAAGGGTGGTGTTGTAGCCGCGTTCGGTATCCAGAGTGAAGTAATCGCCGAGTTTTTTGGATAAGCGCGTAGACCAGGCACCGGCCGCAATTACGAGATGATCAAATTCAAGAGCCTGTCCGCCCTTTGTCCGAGCAAGACTTGGTTTGTTGTCTGCGAACTCGATGGCTTCAACTTCATCCGTAAGGTGAGTGCCGCCACTTTTTTGAAATTGCTTTGCAAGGCCCATAACAAGGTCCGCAGGGTTTGCAAAGTGGCCCCAGTTTGGTTGATATACGCCGCAATGGGCTTGTTCTCCAAGGGAAGGTTCCCGCTCAAGGATTTCCTGCCGATTTAGGTGTTGAAATTCAATTCCGTTTCTTTGACTTAGATCCCAAAAATACTTGTCTTTAGCGAGCCCCTTTTCGCTCTTGTAAGCCATAATTGAGCCTTCTTTTCTAAGAAGGCCTTCAAGCCCTGCGTTACCGAGCAAGGGTTTATAATCTTCGAAAGCATTTTCAAGAAAGGCGGCCATTGCTTTGGTCGATTTTTCGACTTTTTTCTGGTTGCTTGATTTCAAGAACAAATAAAGCCAGGGAAGAAATTGCGGTAAATAAGACAGCCGAAGACTTAAAGGGCCTAGCGGATCTAAAAGCCAGCCGGGTACATCTTTCCAAAGACCAGGAAGGGCAAATGGAACAACTTCTGTTGCGGCAATTGCCCCCGCATTCCCACAGGATGCTCCATCACCGAGCGCATCACGCTCAACAATGGTGACATCATGACCGTCTTTAAGCAGGTAATTGCCACTACAAAGGCCAATAATGCCTGATCCAATGATCAGAATTTTCTTTTTTGTTCCATCACCCATCCGGGATCTCCAGAAACTACGTGCAAGTGGTAGCCAAATGACTAAGGCATCAATTGCTATGGCAAAATGTAAGTCGTTTTCACGGTTGTGAAGAATTCTGAAGCATAACTGCCCTGTTCCCGACTACCGTAACTTGAGCCTTTTGAACCGCCAAAGGGAACGTGATAATCCACGCCAGCCGTTGGAAGATTGACCATGGTCATGCCCGCTTTGGCATTGCGCTTGAAGTCAGAAGCATATTTTAATGACGTCGTACAGATACCAGATGACAATCCAAACTCAGTGTCGTTCGCGACGGCAAGTGCTTCGTCATAACCACTTACCCGAATGACGCTGGCCACAGGGCCAAATATTTCTTCACGGTTGATCCTCATGGAATTGTTTGATTCCGTAAAGAGAGCGGGAGAGAGATAAAATCCTTTAGTCGAACGTTCCAGCTGTTCGCCACCAAACGCCAATTTGGCACCTTCTTCCTGGCCAATACGGATGTAATCCATATCCTGGGCCAGTTGGCTTTCATCAACAACGGGGCCGATATGCACCCCATCTGAGAGAGCGTTATCAACATTGAGGCCTTCCAGGCGTTTGATTACGGCTGCAACAAATTGGTCGTGTACCCCATCGGTTACAATCAGGCGAGAGGAGGCCGTGCAACGTTGGCCGGTAGAGAAGAAGGCACCTTGAACGGCTGTTTCTACAGCGATATCAAGATTGGCATCATCCAACACGATGAGAGGGTTTTTGCCACCCATCTCAAGTTGGAATTTTGCCATTCGCCCCGCACAAGTTGCGGCGACGTGTTGACCGGTTGCAACGGAGCCTGTGAAGGTTACACCTTTAACTTTACGGTTTGTGAGGATCTCTTCACCAACAACTGATCCGCGCCCCATAACCAAATTGAAAACGCCTTCAGGAAGCCCAGAGCGAGAGATGATATCGGCAAGCGCCCAACCGCAGCCAGGGACAAGGTCCGCTGGTTTGAATACAACGGCATTGCCGTAACAAATAGCGGGGGCAATCTTCCACGCTGGAATGGCAATTGGGAAGTTCCAGGGTGTGATAATGCCAATGACACCCAATGCTTCGCGGACGACTTCAATTTCGACACCAGGGCGGACAGATGCCAGTTTGTCGCCGCTTAACCGGAGTGATTCACCCGCAAAGAACTTAAAGATTTGACCTGCTCGAGCAGTTTCTCCAATACCCTCAGCGAGAGTTTTACCTTCTTCACGCGCCAGAAGTTCACCGAGTTCGGCTTTACGTGCGAGGAGTTCTGTACCGATACAATCAAGCACATCAAATCGCTGTTGCGGGGTGGATTGAGCCCAACCAACAGACGCTTTATCTGCTGCATCAATAGCTTCACGTGTTTGTTCAGCATTGGCTTGAGTATACACGCCAACGATTTGTGCTGTATCTGAAGGGTTGATGTTATCGCGTGCAGTAGCACCTTCGACAAAACGACCGTTAATATAATTCTGTTTCAATGTATGTCTCCCTTGGGGTGGGATGATCAGAGATTTTGAGATCTAATCATAGTTTTAGTTAGTTTTTGCTATCAATCAAAAAAGCGCTGAGCCTCGAATAGAAAAGAGGTTACCAAGTGCTGAAGCACCCGGTAACCCAATCATCCTACAGCAGGGATGGGTATTATAATTATGCTGCAGGACGTGTATCGATTGTGTCTTGGATAATCTTTGAAACACGCTCGCGTTCTTCACCAACTAATTTCAAACGAGGGGCGCGAACATTTTCAGAGCCGACGCCTGTCATGGCTTGAGCTAGTTTGATGTACTGAACCAATTTGCTGTGAGTATCGAGGTGAAGTACCGGGGTAAACCAACGATAAAGTGGCAACGCCTCGGCAAATTTTCCTTCGGTTAAGAGCTTCCACAGACGGACAGATTCCTGAGGGAATGCGTCTGTTAACCCAGAGACCCAACCGACGACACCAAGAGCCGCTGATTCCATTACCAAATCATCGACGCCACAGAATACGAGGAAACGATCACCGCAAGTGTTGAATACATCGGTTACCCTGCGGGGGTCGTCTGAAGATTCCTTAACAGCAACGATTGTTTCACAATCAGCCATTTCCATGAACATTTCTGGAGAGATATCTACGCCGTATACTACTGGGTTGTTGTAGCACATGATCGGTAAACTTGAGGCCTTGGCGACTGTCTTGAAGTGATTAATGGTTTCACGAGCATCTGAATTGTAGACCATTGCAGGTAGAACCATCAGGCCATCGATACCGAGGCTTTCACAGAGCTTGGCGTAAGAACAGGCGTTAGCGGTAGTGAATTCTGAAACGCCAGAGATAACCGGGACCCGACCGTTTGATACTTCCTGAGCAAGCTTAAGAACCTCAATCTTCTCTTCTCTTGTGAGAGAGTTGTTTTCACCAACCGTACCCAACATGATCAGGCCATTTACGCCCGCAGTGATTAAGTTTTCGATTTGTTCGGCGGTGGTTTTTAGATCAAGACTATCATCATCATGAAATTGTGTTGTAACCGCAGGGTATACGCCATTCCAGGTAACATTCATTGTCTTTTCCTTATGCATACGAGGCGTCCGTGTGTCGCCATTTTCAATATTTGCAGTCATTATATTTATAAATTGGATATTGTATACAATATTTTAAATCCAAATGTAATATTTTCAACGAAATTGTTTTAACTATTTGAAATTAATATTATTTGAGGAGAAAACCTTTTCCAATTTGATCTCCCTCTTCGTAGGAAAAGATCGATTCTCCCAGATAATGGGACTTTCCGCTCACTCTTACTTGAACGGATTTAAAAGAGCCGCAGATCAGTTCCTTTACGGCTTCGGCGGTAAACAGACTGCCAGTTACACTCTCAAAGGTTCGGGCCTGTTCTAATTTAATTAAACCTTTGGCATGTTGAACGGCGATGCGTGCAGTTACCCCAGATCCTGTTGGGCTTCGATCAACTTGGCGATCTGCAAAAACACAGATGTTTGCAGTGGGGATGGGTGAATAGTGATCTCTGCCATCTGTTAGGATCGTGCCATAGAGAAAGGCAAGATCATCAGAATCAGGATGTGATAATTTTACGGCCTTCCTTACGGCTTGGGATATGGTGTCTGCTGCATCAACTAAGTCGCGCGTTGGGGAATGTTGGACATCAAGGTTGAGCTGTTCTGCTGAAGCCAATGCATAGAAAGCGCCGCCATAACCGATGTCGAATTGAACGTTGCCATGACCTTCGACCCTGATTTTCTGGTTAGTTGCAAAGGCAAAAGCTGGAACAGATAAAAAGGAAACCTTTTTGCTCTTACCCTCTGAAACCTCGACATTGGCGACAATAAGACCACAAGGGCATTCAATCTTAACTGTGGTTATGGGCTCACAGACCTCCACCATTTTTTGATCAACGGCATAACGCCCGAGAGCAATAATGGCATGCCCACACATGGTGCTGTAACCTTCGTTATGTAGGAAGAGGACGGCAAGATCTGCTTCTGGATCACTTGGGGGGACGAGTAGGGCTCCGTACATATCAAAATGGCCACGCGGCTCGAACATCAAGAAATGTCTAAGATGGTCAAGATTATCGCGAACATAACGCCGTTTTTCCAAAATACTATCCCCAGGGATTTTGGGGTAACCCTCGGTGATAATACGCAAGGGTTCTCCACCAGTGTGCATCTCAACGGTTTTTATGGGCGTTGTTATCTTCATTTTGTATTCCGAAATTGGCTACAACATATTTTATACAATTGTATTTGGCAGATAAAAAAGCGACCCAGTCGCTTTCTCATCACTTAATCAAGATCTCAGATGTTTAGTTTCCGGCTTGCGCATCCAGAAATTCTATTAGGTCATCGCAACCTGCTTGAATATGGCTATCGAGAAGCTTTATTGCAGCTTCAACGTTACCTTCTTTACAGTGTTTGAGTAGCCCCCAGTGATCATCGCGAGCATTTTTGCGTGCGCCAGCACTGTGAAGTTGGATACGTAGGTAACGATCAATATTATTATGAAGGTTCTGTACGATCGCCAGCGTTTTAGGGCGATCGGCTGCAATGTAGAGAATATGGTGGAACTCAGCATTGAGCTCTCCCCACAGGGATACTTCGCCATTTTCTAGCGCAGTATCATAGCGGTCAAGAATGTCTTCTGCGTCTTGAATGAGCTCTTTTTGCATTTTAGGGATTGCGCGTGCAAACAGATCACCTTCAAGCAGGCGTCTGATATCAAATAGCTCCCGAATTTCTTCGCGGGATAGGGAGGATACAACAGCCCCTTTATGCGCATAGAAGGTAACAAGGCCTTCGGCTTCGAGTTGTCTTAAAGCTTCTCTAACCGGGATTCTACTAACATTGAACCTGGAAGCGATGGCGTCTTGACGTAGTTGAGCCCCTTCCTTCTGCTGTCCTGATAGAATCTCTTCTCTAAGTGCTTCTGCTACGGCTTCAGTGATTGTTTGGCGTTTGAAACCGCCTGTTTTATTGTTATTTTCGGCCATTCGGTTTTAGGCTTCCGTTTTTATGTTTGGCTTATTATGATGCCCTCATTGCCAATGAGGCCTGTGGGGCATATTAGGATATTTTATCCACCTTTGGCTAGCAGCTTTGGTGTATTAATCTCATCTTCTATGCAATATAGATTTGTCCACGGGGTAAGTGCGGGATGGGCCCTGAAGTAAAAGTGTTGGGTAAGAGGTATTTATGACGACGATTTCATTGATTGTTGCGCACGGGAAAAATCGTGCAATTGGCAAAGATAACGTAATGCCTTGGCATATTCCTGGGGATCTGAAATTTTTCAAAGCTCAAACTCTGGGCAAGCCAGTTATTATGGGCCGGAAAACCTTCCAATCTATCGGACGTCCTCTCCCTGGCCGCTTAAACATTGTGATCACCCGTGATGAAAACTACGCTGCAGATGGTATTACAATTTGCAATAGCCTGGAAATGGCATTGGATCTTGCTCGCGCGGAAGTGAAAAAGCTTAAGGGTGATGAATTGATGATCATCGGTGGTGCTCAGATTTACACGCAATCAATTGAACTAGCCGACCGCCTGTATATAACCGAGGTGGATTTAGAGCCTGAAGCGGACGCTTTTTTCCCAAAGTCAGATCCGAAAGAATGGCTGGAAAGCTATAGAGAAACACATGAACCAGCAGGTGATGCGCCGGGTTATGCTTTCGTGATATTAAATAAAAGTAATTGAAATTGATTTTTATTTATACTTAGGCGTTGATCGCTACTGAATCATCCTTTCATAGGGTGGCGTTTGATTAAGTATAAAAGAAACTTCGGTTGTTCCTTTTATCTCTCGTTTAAGTTTCTCTTTCAGGGTTGAACTAAAGGTTTCAAACTCGAAGACCTCAATCAAAAAGGCATTTTTCCCGCCTATTACATTTTTCGAATAATATGCCCCCAGCCATGCTGAAGGTGCGCCTAATCCATTTGGGTTCGGTCGTGAGGAAAGAATTGGCAAGCCATTAATGGTAATGCCAAGAGCAATGGCATCATTTCTAGATTTGGTTACATGTCTGCCGTCACTGTTCGGGCCATCGCCTGAAATGTCTATTATTGCTCTCTTGCTGAGAAAATCATTGCTGTAAATTTCATTGATAGAATAATCAATGGCCCGACTTATGGATGTTGAAGGCGCAGTGCTTATGGCAAGTGTCGATAGTCTGTCAGCAAAAGCACGCGCACTATTCGGGCCTTCCAGCAAGGTCCAGTCTATTACAGTGCGTTGAAAGTGTTGCCCGGCCCATTCAATGTAAGTAACGGCAATGCGTCCCATTGGACCGGTGCTTATTGACTGGATGACTGCAGGGTCACGTAAAGCGTCTATGTATCCCTGTCTTTGCAGGCTGGCTTCATAGTCATCAACGCTATGAGAAACATCAACAGCGAGGACGAGTTCAAGATCAACAAGAGTCGGTTCTGCGTTTGATTGTAAAGGAATAAGCAAAAGGCTGGGAATAAATGAAAGTATCAGTGTTTTGTAAAATCGTGTCAGGTGTAAGAGGCTCGCGGTATTCATGCGTAGAATCCTAACGTGGCAATTGGTCGCCTAACTCTACACTGTTTTCCCGAATTTTTAATAACCATATGAAAACAGCCCCAGTTCTCGAAACGAGTACCGGGGCTGTCAAAAGAAATATAATAGTATTCAGTTATATCTGAGCACCGATTAATCCATAGAAATGGTCGGAGCTTGTCTTGCTGATGTTGTTAAGCTCGACCAAACGCCATCGGCGATATCAGCATAGCGTTTTGCGTGTTCACTCTCTGGAGATGAGACAACGATGGGTTCGCCCTCATCTGAGGTCAGTCTGATGTCTATATGCAAAGGCATCTCACCCAGGAATGGACAGTCTAGTTTTTTAGCTTCGTTCCGTGCCCCATGTTCGCCAAATATATGAGCTTCATGGCCGCATTCAGGGCAGATGTAAACGCTCATGTTCTCGATGATGCCAAGAACAGGAACATCAACCTTGCGGAACATATTCAGGCCTTTGCGGGCATCGAGCAGGGCAATATCCTGAGGGGTGGATACAATGACTGCGCCATCAAGAGGAACCTGTTGCGCCATAGTCAATTGAGCATCACCGGTGCCAGGTGGCATGTCGACGATCAAGAGGTCAAGTTCACCCCATACAACATCACGTAACATTTGAGTTAGAGCGCTTTGTACCATAGGGCCACGCCAAATCATTGGTGTGTCTTCAGCTACGAGGAAGCCAACAGACATACATTTGATACCATGGCGTTCCATCGGCAATAAGGTTTTGCCGTCAGGCGAAGAAGGGCGACCACTAATGCCCATCATTCTAGGTTGAGAAGGACCATAGATATCAGCGTCCATCAGGCCGATCTTCAGGCCCTTTTTCGCCAGGGAAAGAGCAATGTTGATGGCCGTTGTTGATTTTCCGACCCCACCTTTACCGCTTGCGATAGCAATAATATGCTTGGTGCCATCGAGCTCTATCTTACCGCCCGGTCCCGGCTTGGGGCTTGGCTGTGGTTTGCTTGCTTGCGGCGTCTGGGTTTCTCCAGGCTGGTTTTCTGCCGTTAAAATAGCACTTACAGATAAAACACCTGGTAGAGCATGGACAATTTTTTCAGCTGATTTACGGACAGTTTCAAGGGCATCTGCTTTTTTTGGGTCGATTTCAAGAGAGAAGCCAACATTTCCGTCCTTGATAATAAGGCCAGAAATCATACCAAGGCTAACAAGATCTTTTTTACTCTCTGGCTCTATTATGGTAGCTAACGCATCGAGAATTTGTTGTTCTGTAACGCGACTCATCCTTGAAATCCCCATGTTTTGTACAATATGTGCAGGTATTCTTTGTTATGTTCCTGCTCGGTTGGTAAGAGGTTATGCCTGCTTTATATGGTAGGGTCTACGGCAAAGATAAGGGTTTTATGACGCACCCGAGCCTATAATATGCAAATTTTGCGAAACGGGGCTTGTAAAATAGGTGCGTTTAGTGACAGATTCGTACAAATTTGTTTGTACTTTTAATCGTTTAACACAGGGAAAATAGATGCCTTGGGATAATAAAGGTTCTGGCGGCGGTGGCCCATGGGGCGGCGGCAATGGTGGTGGCGGCGGACAACGTCCACCAGACATCGAGGAAATGATTCGTAAAAGTCAGGATCGTGTCAAAGAAATGATCCCAGGTGGTGGCAGTTTCAGCGCTAAGGGATTTATCTTTATCATCGGTGTTGTTCTGCTCCTTTGGCTCGCGTCTGGTTTTTATCGGGTTCAGCCAAACCAACAGGGTGTTGTCCTTACTTTTGGAAAATGGACCAATACAACTGAAGCAGGTTTGCATTGGCACATGCCGTATCCGATCGAAACGGTTATGACGCCAGAAGTTTCTACTATTCATCAAATTAGTATCGGATTCCGTGGTGCAGGTTCTGGGGGGTCTAATCAAGGCCAAACAAAATCAATCACAACTGAAAGTTTGATGCTTACTGGTGATCAGAATATCATTGACATTAATTTGACTGTGCAGTGGAAAATCCGTGATGCAGGAGAGTTTTTGTTCAACATTCGAGATCAAGAAGCAACGGTGAGAATTGCTGCCGAATCTGCTGTACGTGAAATCGTGGGCCGAACTCTTTTCGATCAAGCCGTGTCTACTGGGCGTGATGAGATTCAGATAAAAGTACTTTTCCTTCTGCAAGAACTGCTCGACCAATATAAAGCAGGTGTGTTGATTACTGAGATTCAGCTACAAAGTATTCAACCCCCACAGGCTGTGATTGATGCATTCGATGATGTACAGCGTTCATTGCAGGACAAGGATCGTGCAAGAAATGAAGCTGAAAAGTATCGAAATGATGCAATTCCACGTGCAAGAGGTGATGCATTGAGAGTTGTTCAGGCTGCAGAAGCTTACAAAGAAAGCCTTGAAAATAAAGCGACTGGTGAAGCTGATCGTTTCTTGTCTGTATTTCGTGAATACAAACAGAATCCAGAGGTTACCAAGCGCCGGATGTATATTGAGACGATGCAGAAAGTTCTCAAGAACACTGATAAAGTTATTCTTGGGGCCGAGCAGGGTGGTGTCGTACCTTACCTTCCGCTCGATCAACTTCGTAAAAACAGCCAATAAAAGGGAGGGTGATTATTATGAATAACAAAATTACTCTGATCGTTGGAATACTTTTCCTTGGGTTGGCATTGCTTGCTAGTAGCAGTTTTTTCACTATTAACCCTACTCAGCAGGTAATGGTTCTTCAATTTGGTCAGCACAAAAGAACTATTAAAGAGCCTGGTCTTCACTTCAAATTACCTTTTGTTGAAGATGTGGTTGTGTTTGAAAGGCGTGTTCTTAATCTGGATCCTCCCGTAAAACGGATGCTTTTGTCAGATAAGAAACCACTGAACGTTGATAGTTTTGCACGGTACTCGATCTCTGATCCGTTAACATTCTTTAAAACTGTGCGTACCGAAGCTGGAGCACGTGATCGTCTTGAAGCGATGATAATTTCAGAGCTCTTAAAAGTAATGGGTACCGTAGATTTAAATACAGTGCTCTCTGAAGAGCGTGAAGTGTTTATGGAGAGAGTTCTTACGAGTGTAAATGCACAGGCAAAACGTTTTGGTATTGATGTTTTGGATATTCGAATTCGTCGTGCTGATTTGCCTGGCGAAACCAGCCAGGCCGTATTTGCGCGTATGAAGACTGAACGTGAAAGAGAAGCTGCTGAAAATCGCGCTCAAGGTTTTGAACTTGCACAGCGAATTAAAGCGACCGCTGATAGAGAAGTCACGGTTCTTTCTGCTGAGGCAACAAAAGAATCTGAGATTCTTCGTGGTCAAGGCGATGCTACTCTTACTAAGATTCTAAATGAGGCTTATGGCCAGGATCCGGAATTCTTTAAGTTTTACCGTTCCATGCAAGCCTATGAAGACGCCTTGGCAAACAAGGGGACTTACATGGTGATCTCGCCAGATAGCGAATTCTTTGAATTCTTTTCTGGAACGAGCCTTAATAAAGCCAACCCGAACTAATCAAATTGGACGGTTTTAGCTATAGAGGCGGTGATACCTATGCTGGTGTCACCGTCTTTTTTTGTGTTATTTTCTAACTAGAAAACAATTAGTGTGGTTGGTCCTATGGTCGAATTATTAACTGCTTTGGCAATGGTGCTCGTAATAGAGGGCATTATACTTTCTCTTTTCCCCCATCGTTTGAAGCAGTTACTCGAAATGATGACAGAGATGCCACACGCGACATTACGTAGCGGCGGGCTTGCTTGTGCTAGTCTTGGGGTGTTTCTTGTCTGGATATTGAGGGTAGCTTAACCTTACCGTGTTATTCAATAAGGATGGAATGTCACGCATAAGTCACAATTACGCCCATTTCATAACCCATCTTCATATGCAAGCTCACTTGAACACGATAAACTTGAGCATAAGTTATAGATGACTGCTTTCGAGCGAAAAGATTACCGGAGAAGACGCGAATGAATAATAGAGCGGATCAAAGACATAATCAGACCACGGCTTTGGCTCAAACCCTGCCATTAAGGCCCTTGTTGACGAAACAAGGGGTTCAACAATGGCTGGTTGGTATGGCGGTTATCATTGGCATTATGTCTATGGCGCTTACTGCAAAGGCCCGCTCGGCACCGGATAGTTTTGCAGATTTGGCCGAAGAATTACTCCCGACTGTGGTGAATGTTATCACTTCACAAACAATTGAACCTGCGAGTGAAACTGAAGGACAACCTCAAGTTCCCCAAGTTCCTCAAGGTGAGAATTTTGAAGAATTCTTCCGTGATTTCTTTGAACGTCGAGGTGGAGGCCGGCAACCTGAACAACCGCGTCGTGGCGGCGCACAGGGATCCGGCTTTATTATTGATTCAGCGGGTCTTATTGTGACGAACAACCATGTGATTGAAGGCGCTGATGAAGTCGCTGTTCGATTGCAGGACGGAACAATTCTTGAAGCCAAGGTTATTGGTGCTGATGAAAAAACAGATTTGGCTTTGCTGAAGGTCGAAACTGACATCAAATTACCTGCTACAAGTTGGGGCAGTTCTGATGAATCTCGGATTGGCGATTGGGTCCTCGCAATTGGTAATCCTTTCGGTCTTGGTGGCTCCGTCTCTGCTGGCATTATCTCTGCCCATTCTCGCGATATTGGGTCAGGTCCTTACGACAGCTTTATTCAAACCGATGCTGCGATCAACCGCGGAAACTCTGGTGGCCCTCTGTTCAACATGGACGGTAAAGTCATCGGTGTGAACTCTGCGATTTATTCTCCTTCTGGTGGTTCTGTTGGTATCGGCTTTTCTATTCCATCCGTAATGGCGCAACACATTATTGAGCAGCTTCAAGAAAACGGTGAAGTAAAGCGCGGTTGGTTAGGTGTGCAGATCCAAACTGTTACTGATGAACTCGCCGAAGGCTTACGTCTTGATGAGCCAAGTGGAGCATTGGTTTCTTCCGTTTCAAAAGGCGGTCCCGCCGAAAAGGCCGGGGTAAAAGTTGGCGATGTCATTCTTACGTTCAATGGCCGCAAAGTTCCTGAAATGCGCAAACTTCCAAGAATGGTGGCTGAGACCCCTATCGGACGGGAAGTTGATGTCGTTGTATGGCGTAAGGGGAAAAGAGAAACTGTTTCTGTTGATTTAGGCCAGTTACCTGATGACGTTGTTGCTGCAGTAGCGCCTGAGAAGACTAAAAAAGAGGAACGTAAAACGAGTAAGGTCGCAGATCTTGGGCTCTATCTTGGAAAACTCGACAGTGAAACCCGTCAACGGTTTTCTGTTAATGACAGTGTAAACGGTGTCGTCATAACAGATGTTGTACCTAACAGCAGTGCAGCTCAAAAAAGCCTGCGCCCCGGGGACATTATTGTTGAAGTTGATCAGGAAGAGGTTACGGATCCAGGGCAAGTTGCTTCGCTTGTTGGTAAAGCAAAAGAGGCTGGTTTCCGCGTCGTAACGTTACTGGTCTTCAAACAAGGTGAATATTCTTGGGTAGCTATTAAACTCAGTTCATAAAATAGCGACTTAATCGAACAAAAAAGGGTGCTCCTATCGAGCGCCCTTTTTTATTGCTCTGCTCCATATGGTATGGAACTTTAGCAAAAATCCTTACGCCTATATCCTTGGTAAAATAATAGAGCCAAATGATCTGTGTGTTCTACTTGAAAGGCTGCAGTTTCTTTGACGATTGGTTTGGCGTGATATCCTACGCCCATACCAACAGCAGAAAGCATGGCGAGATCATTCGCTCCATCCCCTACAGCACAAACATCTGAAAGAGTGATCCCTAACTTCTTTATCAGTTCTTTTGTAGCTTCGAGTTTAGCTTCTCGGCCCAAAATTGGCTCTCCAACGGTTCCGGATAATTTGTTGGATTGAATTTTTAAATCGTTGGCTCGATCCTCGTTAAAGCCGCACACGTCTCTGATCTGAGAAGTGAAATAAGTAAAACCCCCTGAGACTAATGCAGTATAAGCGCCGTGTTCTCTCATTGTTTTAACAAGGGTATCAGCGCCAGGGTTGAGCACCATCAGGCTGGAAATAGCTTCGAGTTCTTTTTCGTCGATGCCTTTAAGTAAGGCGACACGTTCACGAAGAGATTCTTCAAAGTTAAGTTCACCCCGCATAGATCTATCAGTTATCAAAGCAATTTCATCACCAATTCCATGTCGGACGGCCAACTCGTCAACCATTTCCTGACCAATGATGGTGGATTCCATATCCGCAACCAATAACTTCTTGCGACGACCCGAGGTCTCTTGAACGGCAAAATCGATGTTCGTGCCCGCAACTTCGTTTTGAATAAGATCCTTCGCTTCAGGTAGATCTAGGTCGGAAAAAAAGATGTCACAGGCTTCGTTTTCAGAAAGCCAGTCTTCTGCACCAAGAGACGCGCCATGGGTTTGTAAGCACGCTGATATTGACTGAACAGTGGCGTAATCAAGAAGGGAGTTAGATGTGGGGGCAACCAGGGTGGCGACAAAACGCATTGGATGTTGTCCTCATAGTATATTGATTTGTTTTTGTGGCTCTTAAGGTTGAGGTATAGTAGGAACCAACGAAGCATTGTTAAAGCAGAGATATCTCAAGTGATCAACGATAAGCCAAAAGTCATTGTTATTACTGGCCCAACCGCCAGCGGAAAATCTGCTCTAGGGGTAGATGCCGCCCTCGCTTTGGGGGGGGAGATAATCAATGCAGATTCCATGCAGATATACCGTGAGCTTGATGTTCTAACCGCACGGCCAGCCAAAGAGGATCTGGCTAAGGTACCTCATCGGCTGTATGGCACGATGCCTGGATCAGAACGTTGTTCGGCGGATCAATGGCGGAGTCTTGCGCTTGAAGAGATCAAAAGCGTCCATCGCTTGGGTAAGATTCCGATTCTTGTCGGCGGCACTGGTTTGTATATACGTGCACTGGAAAAGGGCATTGCAAACATTCCTGATATTCCTTCTGAAGTACGCGTACAAGCTCAAGCGTTATTGGAAAAGCTTGGGGGAGAGAGCTTTAAGGAAAATCTCGCAGTAATTGATCCTGAGATGGCAAATAGGCTTCACGCAGGTGATCGTCAGCGATTGATCAGAGCCTGGGAGGTCATTACACACACTGGTAAGTCCATACTTGAGTGGCAACAACAGGCCCAAGGTACCGTGCCGGACTTTGATTTCATTCGGTTTGCAATGGTCCCCCCTCGGGAAGACCTCTACGACAATTGTAACAAACGCTTTAAGATTATGCTGGAATTGGGGGCGTTAAAAGAGGTCGAGAATCTATTGAGTTTAGAGCTTGATCCTTCCTTGCCAATTATGAAAGCGCTTGGGGTGCCCGAATTAGCAGAGTATTTGGAAAATAAAGTAACTCTTGATGACGCTATTTCGCGGGCGCAGCAAAATACGCGCCGTTACGCAAAGAGGCAAATGACGTGGATCAGAACACAATATAGTGACGCAAACATCGTAAATGAGAAATATTCGGAAAGGTTGAGGGGTGTTTTTTTTAACTTTATTCGCCAAAGCGGCTTGACCCTCTCATCCTAAGAGGCTAGTTTTCGCGCTCGCAACCTAAATGATAGGCCGATAGTTGTTGGCCTTTTACCTCTTTTCTTGTTACAGGCATCGGGGATAGGATTGCTCACCAATTTAAAAGCCAGTAGTTGAGAGGAATTTATACAATGGCGACCGAACAGTTTACCGGCGCGGAAATAGTGATCAAAGCCCTGAAAGATCAGGGTGTGGACACCGTGTTTGGCTATCCTGGCGGCGCAGTGCTACCTATTTATGATGCCATTTTCAAACAGAACGACATTAAACATATACTCGTTCGTCAAGAAGGTGGTGCGGTGCACGCGGCTGAAGGATATGCTAGATCTACTGGTAAGGTCGGCGTCGTACTTGTGACATCTGGCCCAGGGGCAACAAATGCTGTTACTGGACTTACAGATGCTTTGCTTGATTCCATCCCTCTGATTTGTCTAACGGGACAAGTTCCAACACATCTGATTGGTAACGATGCTTTTCAAGAAGCTGATACCACCGGTATTACGCGCCCTTGTACCAAGCACAACTATCTCGTCCGTGACATTGAAAATCTTTCCCGGACCATGCATGAGGCATTTTATGTAGCCCAAAATGGTCGTCCTGGGCCTGTTGTTATAGATCTTCCAAAGGATGTTCAGCAGGGCAAAAGTGATACCTATTTGGCACCTGAAGAAGTCAAGCATCGTAGTTATCGCCCTCAAGTTAACGGTGAAATTGAACATATTAAAGAAGCCGTCGAATTAATTGCGAATGCGAAGCGCCCATTATTTTACGTTGGTGGCGGGGTTATTAACTCTGGGGATCGTGCCTCTGAGGTTTTAACTGAACTTGTCCGTCTAACTGGGGCTCCTTGTACAACCACCCTTATGGGGCTTGGTGCATATCCTGGAACCGATATGCAGTTCGTTGGTATGCTGGGAATGCACGGTACCTACGAAGCAAATCTTTCTATGTATAACTGTGATGTGATGGTTAATGTCGGCGCTCGTTTCGACGATCGTATTACTGGCGTTATTAGTAAATTTTCTCCTGGTTCCAAAAAAATTCACATTGATATTGATGCGAGCTCCATAAACAAGAACGTGATGGTTGATCTTCCTATTATTGGAGATGCTGGGCGGATTGTTGAAGAAATGCTCCGTCTTTGGAAAGAAGAAAAACGTTCTATTGATAATAAAGCGTTAAAAATTTGGTGGAGTGAGATCAAAGAGTGGCGTTCCAAGGATTGCCTTGGATATTCTCAAGAAGACTCTATCATAAAGCCGCAACACGCGATCAAGCGCCTGTATGAATTGACTAAAGATCGTAAGCCATACGTCACAACAGAAGTTGGCCAGCATCAAATGTGGGCCGCGCAGTACTTCCATTTTGACGAGCCAAAAAAATGGATGACGTCTGGTGGTTTGGGAACAATGGGTTACGGTTTGCCAGCAGCTGTTGGCGCTCAAATTGCCCACCACGATGATTTGGTTATTGATGTTTCTGGTGAAGCCTCTTTCATGATGAACATGCAAGAGTTAGGTACGATTGCTCAGTACAATTTACCTGTCAAAATCTTTATCGTAAACAATCAGTGGATGGGAATGGTTCGTCAGTGGCAGCAATTGCTGCATGGCAATCGCCATTCAGAAAGTTACTCCGACGCCTTACCGGATTTTGTGAAACTTGCAGAATCTTTTGGTCTTGTTGGGATGCGTTGTGAAAAAGCAGAAGATCTTGACCGTATGTTACAAGAAATGATCGACTGCCCGCATCCGGTTCTGTTCGACTGCCGAGTGGCTAAAGAAGAGAACTGCTATCCCATGATTCCTTCTGGAGCTGGGCATAATGAAATGCTGCTTGGTCCCGAAGATACAGCAGCGAAACCGATTTCCGAAGAGGGAATGGTTCTCGTATGATCTTGTAGGAACCAAGAAATCGATACATAGTTCGCAAAGTGTGCTCGATTAGAATTTGATTGAAACAAAGTCAGGAATTGCGTCCCATGGCGCCAATGGATACCAACACCGAAAGCCGCACAATTGCGGTACTCGTAGACAATGAACCCGGCGTACTTGCGCGGGTTATTGGCCTTTTTTCTGGTCGAGGATATAATATTGAAAGTTTGACGGTGACGGAGGTCGATGTTGCACACGGTCTCTCTCGCATTACCGTTGTGACTTCAGGTACAGCACAGATCTTGGAACAAATTAAAGCCCAGTTGGGCCGTCTTGTTCCTGTCCACCGCGTCCGTGACTTGAGTATAGAGGGCTCTTCTGTTGAAAGAGAACTTGCTCTTATAAAAGTTGCAGGTGCTGGCGATAAACGTGTTGAAGCTTTACGGATCGCGGATATCTTTCGCGCCCGTGTTGTTGATTCCAGCCATGATCACTTTGTCTTTGAAATGACAGGCAAGAGTGACAAGCTGGATGTTTTTGTCGATTTAATGCAACCCCTTGGACTGATTGATGTCAGTCGTACTGGTGTTGTTGCCATCTCCCGCGGGCCAAAGGCGCTTTAGGCGATAGCAGTCCACGAGTTTTCTATTTGATATGGCTGGAAACAGCCGCCCTAAGGAAGGAATAAGCTATGCGCGTCTATTATGACCGTGATGCAGATGTAAATCTGATTAAAGGTAAGAAGGTTGTAATCGTAGGTTACGGTAGCCAGGGTCACGCCCATGCTAACAATCTTAAAGACAGTGGCCTAAGTGACGTACGTGTTGCTCTGCGTTCTACTTCTAGCTCTGTTGCTAAAGCTGAAGCTGCTGGCTTCAAGGTGATGGCTCCTGCTGAAGCTGCTGCCTGGGCAGATGTTGTTATGATTTTGACTCCTGATGAGAATCAGGCAGAACTTTATAGCGCAGATCTTGCTGATAATCTGAAAGAAGGCGCAGCAATCGTTTTTGCTCACGGCCTGAACGTTCACTTCAAATTGATTGAGCCTCGTGCAGATCTTGATGTGTTCATGATTGCTCCAAAAGGTCCTGGCCATACAGTACGTAGCGAATACCTCAAAGGTGGCGGTGTTCCATGTCTGATCGCGGTTCATCAGAATGCTTCTGGTAACGCACAGGAAATCGCTCTTTCTTATGCCTCTGCTATTGGTGGCGGCCGTTCTGGTGTCATCGAAACGACTTTCCGTGAAGAGTGTGAAACTGATCTCTTCGGTGAACAGGTTGTTCTTTGTGGTGGTCTTTGTGAGTTGATCAAAGCTGGCTTTGAAACGTTGACTGAAGCCGGATATGCGCCGGAAATGGCTTACTTTGAGTGCCTACATGAGGTGAAACTGATCGTTGATTTGATGTATGAAGGCGGTATGGCCAACATGCGTTATTCAATCTCCAACACAGCCGAGTTTGGTGATTATGTAACGGGTCCTCGCATCATTACATCTGAAACAAAAGCTGAAATGAAACGTGTTCTTGCTGATATTCAGACAGGTCGTTTTGTTCAGAAATTTGTTCTTGATTATAAAGCTGGTCAGCCTGAGTTGAAGGCTACACGTGGTCTTAATGCTGAACACGAGATTGAAGAAGTTGGATCTCGCCTTCGTGCGATGATGCCTTGGATCGGCGCTAACAAATTGGTTGATAAAGAAAAGAACTAATTTCTTTTCTTTAAGCATTCTATGGATGCTTATTTGTTCGCACAAAGCCCGCCTAATTGGCGGGCTTTGTTGCGTTAGGGGGAGTTGTGTTCAAACATTTTGAATAAGATATTCTCAATTCACTCATGCATAAAATGCAATTTCGGCCCAACTCTGGCGGGGTGAACAACAAAAATTACATAGATACTTCTATAATCTACATAAAATGATGATATTTTTTTGTAAAAATAGATTTTGTTAACCAACTTTAAATCTGTTTTTCTGCACAGTGTTTCGCACTGGGGGATGAGTGAAATAGGGTTAAATATCAAATAAAAAGCAAAAGAGTAGCAAAACAGCTATTTTCGAGCTTTCACAAAGTGTGAAAAGTGATATTGTACCCGACCATCGGGACAGTCTGTTCCGGGGGAATTTTGTGACTTTCTCCAGACATAACAGGGCGCTGCCTTGCAATAATGATTTTGTGGGGGTATCCCTTGCATAATGTGTGTATGACGTTTGAAAATTAGGGATAGCTAATTCATGGTCTCTTTGTTTGGCATGTTTTCTACCGATATGGCCATCGATCTCGGTACCGCCAACACTTTGGTATATGTGAAGGGACGAGGCATTGTCCTCAATGAACCTTCTGTGGTTGCAATTGGAGAAAAAAAGGGCAAGCGGCAAGTTCTTGCTGTTGGTGACGAAGCAAAGTTGATGCTTGGTCGTACTCCAGGCAACATTCAGGCAATTAGACCTTTGCGTGATGGAGTGATCGCTGACTTTGATGTCGCGGAAGAAATGATCAAACACTTCATTCATAAAGTTCACGGACGCCGTTCTTTTGCCCGCCCTCGTATCGTGGTTTGTGTTCCTTTTGGATCGACTGCAGTTGAGCGACGCGCTATTCAAGAGTCTGCGGAATCTGCGGGTGCACGCGAAGTTCACCTTGTTGAAGAACCTATGGCTGCTGCGATTGGTGCTGGGCTTCCGGTTACAGAGCCTACTGGATCAATGGTCGTTGATATCGGCGGTGGGACAACAGAGGTTGCTGTTCTATCGTTGGGCGGTATCGTTTATTCTCGTTCAGTACGTATTGGCGGAGACAAGATGGATGAAGCTATCATTGCTTATATCCGTCGTAATCATAACCTCTTGGTTGGTGAAGCCTCTGCAGAGCGTATCAAAAAAGAGATCGGTTCGGCTTGTCCACCTGAAGATGGTGAAGGCATGACCATGGAAATTAAAGGCCGTGACTTGATGAACGGCATTCCTAAAGAACTGATTATTTCAGAACGCCAAATTGCAGAATCTCTCGCTGAACCAGTTGGTGGTATTGTTGAGGCTGTTAAGGTGGCTCTTGAACATACTGCTCCTGAGTTAGCTGCTGATATCGTCGACAAAGGTATTGTATTGACTGGTGGTGGTGGATTACTTCGGAACTTGGATTATGTGCTTAGAGCCTCAACAGGCTTGCCAGTTTCAATCGCTGATGATCCCTTGAGTTGTGTGGCAATGGGAACCGGACGCTGTTTGGAAGACTGGAAAACGCTCCAGCATGTCCTCATTCAGATGTACTAATCTAAATTAATACGGATTAAGTATGTCAAATCCGTAATTTAGAAAGATTTTGTTTAAACTTTTGAGCGATACTATATAGAGTAGATTCAAAGGTTTGTACGTAAGTTAGCGGTTATTGGAGTGGATCGTGAACAAGAGGGTTGGAGCTATTAGTCATATGACCACGCCTGTGCAGGCGTGGCTTCAGGGCTCGGCATATGCCTTACTTCTTGTTTTTGCTGTCGCTTTGATAATATTAGCAAAAACTGATAATATTGCTGTTGAACGCGTGCGTACCGCAGTTGTCGATAGCGTCGCGCCTTTGATGGAAGTGGCGAACCGTCCTGTCGTTGTTATCAGCGATACGATTGAAACCGCTCAAAATTATGTTGCTCTGAAGTCTGAAAATGAAGAACTCAGGCGGCAAAATGAAAATCTTCGGCGTTGGCAAATTACGGCCGCTAAACTCCAAGGTGAGAATGCTTCCCTCCGTGGGATGTTAAATTTATCTTCTGAAATAAATCCTAGCGTTACTACGGCCAGAATTGTTGCTGATCAAGGCGGCGCTTTTGTGCGTTCGGTTATTGTTAATGCAGGCAATCTAGATGGAATTATCAAAGGCCAAGCTGCTATGACGGGCTTGGGGTTGGCTGGTCGTGTTGCTGAAGTCGGTCGCCATTCAGCTCGGGTTGTACTTCTAACTGATATCAGTAGCCGAGTACCTGTATTTGTCGGTAGTAATCGTTCTCGGGCAATAATGGTTGGTGATAATTCTCCTTCTCCTTCGCTCCTATATTTAGATCAGGACGCCACAGTAAAGCTTGGAGATACCATTTATACTTCGGGTCAGGGCGGTGGATTTGCGCCGGGTCTTCCTGTTGGAATTGTGCATTCTCTGAGCGAAGCATCTATTAAAATTCGCCCTTACGCAGACTGGGATGATCTAGAATTTTTAAGATTAGAAGATTATGCCGTGAAGCAAAATTTGGATATATTGTACTCGGATAGTGAGGCCGAGGGCTTACAGTGAACCCAACTTTTTGGCAACGGATTGACGGATTAGCGCGTTCTGCCTGTCCTTTTACAATTACGCTTCTTTTAACGATATTTTTTTTGATCCCCCTACATATCCCTAATTTATCAGCGGTTGTTCCCTCTGTACTTTTGATTTCGATTTTTTACTGGACTTTGTATCGTCCGGACTTGATGCCAATCTGGGCTGTGTTTGGCCTCGCCTTTGTTCATGATCTTCTTACCGGAGTTTTATTGGGTGTTGGCCCTTTTATTTTGCTACTTTTTTGCTTGGCGTTAAATGGGCAACGCAAATTTTTAGCACAGACATCCTTTTCTGTTCTTTGGGCGAGCTTTTTCATTCTCTCTAGCCTTGCTTTTACCTTAAAATGGATACTGATATACTTATTAGAGCCTGGCATTCCAGATTTTAGGCCAGCATTATTTCAAAATTTAACCACCGTTGCTGTTTATCCCGCATTCTCTTGGATCTTTGCCTTGATACAGCGGTCACTTCTTAAAAGTTAGGAATTCTTGCGTATGCCGATGGTTCATGAAGACCAGGACCGTCATAAGGGTTTTACCCGTAGAGTGCTGATGTTGACTTGTGGCAAAGCAGCGCTGCTATCTGCGTTGGTCGCTCGGATGTATTATCTTCAGGTGGTTGAAGCAGAAAAATACAAAACCCTTGCCGAAGACAACAGAGTTAACCTGAGATTACTTCCCCCTCGGCGGGGGAAAATTCTGGATAGATTTGGTCAAGAACTTGCAACTAATCAACAAAACTTTCGTGTTGTTGTCGTGCGTGAGCAAACACCAGATCTTGTAGCAACTCTGGATGCTCTTTCCAAATTAATTAAGCTCTCTGAACATGACTACAAACGTATCTTGCGGGATGTGAAGAGAAAAAGAGCTTTTGTACCTGTGACGGTCAAAGACAATTTAAGTTGGAATCAGGTTAGTAGTATTGAAGTGAACTCAGCCGATCTTCCCGGTGCGAGTATCGAAGTTGGTGAAACCCGGTTCTATCCGTATGGGGCTGATTTTGCTCATATTCTTGGGTATGTTGCTTCTGTTTCAGAGAAAGAGCTTACCGGAGATCCTCTTCTTGAATTACCTGGGTTCAGAATTGGAAAAAGTGGTGTTGAGAAGTATCACGACAACGATATGCGTGGGCAAGCGGGGACCAGTGAATTTGAAGTAAACGCCTATGGACGTGTAATTCGTGAGTTGGCTCGCAATGAGGGCGGCAGTGGTCGTGAGATGATCTTAACTGTTGATGCTGGACTTCAAACCTTCGTTCAACAACGGCTAATGAGCGAGCAGTCAGCCGCGAGTGTGGTTCTTGATATCAAGACGGGTGATGTACTCGCTATGGGATCCGTCCCCTCATATGACCCCAGTGCATTTAATCTGGGATTAAGCAGCAAGCAGTGGAATAAGTTGATTAATAATCAGTTTACGCCTCTTACCAATAAAGCCATTGCAGGAACCTATGCCCCAGGTTCTACCTTCAAAATGGTTGTCGCACTCGCTGCGATGAAAGAAGGAATTGGAGCGACCAGTCATACCGCATTTTGTCCAGGGTTTATGAAACTCGGAAATGCACGCTTTCATTGCTGGAAGCGTGGGGGGCATGGGCACGTCAATATGATTGAAGGTTTGCAACATTCTTGTGATGTATATTTTTATGATGTTTCTCGCAGGATTGGTGTCGATAAAATTGCTGAAATGGCCAATAAATTAGGATTAGGAAATAGGGTCAATATTGACTTGCCAGGAGAAAGATCCGGAGTCATCCCCACAAAAGCATGGAAACTGGCTAATATCGGTGAGCCGTGGCAAGGAGGGGAAACCCTAATCACTTCAATTGGGCAGGGCTTTGTCCTTACAACCCCATTGCAACTGGCTGTAATGGTTTCTCGTATCGCAGCAGGTGGCAAAAAAGTGATACCGCGAATAACACGTGGGTATCGTGAAAACGGTAAAGCGTTTGCCTATGAGCAGAATGAATTTGAAGATCTTGGTATTCCACAAGAACATATGCGTACGATTTTTCAAGGAATGGATGCTGTTTCGAATAACCCCCGTGGTACAGCATATAAATATCGAATAAGAGAAGAAGGATGGGAACTCGCTGGAAAAACGGGTACCGCACAAGTCCGTAGAATTACATTGGCTGAGCGGCAGGCGGGTATTTTTAAAAATGAAGATTTACCATGGCGACGTCGGGATCATGGACTGTTTGTCGCTTATGCGCCTGTGGATAATCCTCGTTACGCCTGCGCGGTTGTCGTTGAGCATGGAGGAGGATCAAAGAGCGCTGCACCGATTGCCAGAGATATTTTAAGAGAAACACAACGGCGAGATCCTGCCCGAACATCGGCAATATCTTTTGATGCAAAAGTTGATGTTAAAAATGCATCGGGAGATTCATAGATGAATCAACGTGTACACTATTTAGGCAGGCATAATCCTGAAATCACCTTAGGTCAAAAAATCTGGCAGCTAAATTGGGGCATGATAGTGCTCATCTGTTTGATTGCAGCGATTGGTCTTGGAATGCTGTATTCGGCTGCAAATGGAAACTTTGATCCCTGGGCTTCCAGGCAAGCCATCCGGTTTGGGGTTGGGCTCGTTGTCATGCTGGTTGTGGCTCTAGTTGATATCAGGATTTGGTTTCGGTTTAGCTATTTATTCTATATTGGGGCTCTTCTCTTGCTTGTGGGAGTAGAGGTTATGGGCAGCATTGGGATGGGAGCTCAGCGCTGGATCGATCTAAAATTCATTCAACTTCAACCTTCTGAATTGATGAAAGTTGCAATCATTTTCGCCTTAGCAAGATATTTCCATGGTGTTTCTCAGGAAGATATTGGGCGCATAACCTTTTTGTTTATACCATTAGTTATGGTTTTGGCGCCTTCTGTGCTTGTATTACGTCAACCAGACCTTGGGACGACGGGAATGTTGGTGATGGCGTCTGGAGCCGTATTTTTCTGTGCAGGTGTTCGGCTATGGAAATTTGCATTAGTTCTCGCTGCCGGGTTGGCTGCAATCCCAATAGGATGGCAATTTTTACACGGTTATCAAAAGAACCGAGTGCTTATTTTCCTTAATCCCGAACAGGATCCCCTCGGCACAGGGTACCATATTCATCAGTCAAAAATCGCTTTTGGATCTGGGGGCGTCTTTGGTAAAGGGTTTCTACAGGGATCTCAAAGCCATCTGAATTTCTTGCCAGAGAAACAAACTGATTTCATTTTTACAATGCTTGCCGAAGAATTTGGTATGGTCGGTGGGTTGGTTTTACTTGGGCTATATATTTTGTTGATGGTGTACGGACTTGCAATCTCTCTGAGGTCGCGTAACCAGTTTGGAAGGTTATTGGCAATCGGGCTAACTTTTAACCTGTTTCTTTACGTGTTTATCAACATTGCAATGATCATGGGATTGGTGCCAGTCGTCGGTGTTCCCTTGCCGCTAATTTCTTATGGTGGAACAGTTATGTTGACAGTAATGATGGGACTTGGATTGGTAATGTCTGTTTGGCTTCACAGGGATATTAAAATTTCACGCCATGGGGTCCACGATGAATAAGTCCAATATCCCTGTATAAAATTATAGGCACCAATAGCTGTAGCGCTCGTCAAATTCTCTCTTGCGCCACATACCTTTCATGTCTGCAATAAGCCCACTTGGTTTGACCAGCTGTTCAATACTTATATTGGTAAGGTTGAGATAACCTTCATGGGGAACTGCACCAATTATGCAGTCATAGGCTTGGTCTGTTTCAAGGGAATGTTTGAGATTTATCTCGAAAAACTCTTCGGCTTCTTTCGGATCCGCCATGGGATCGTGTACGTCAACAATGTGCCCAAGGCCTTCTAGCTCTGATATAATATCTGTTACCTTGGTGTTTCGCAGGTCAGGGACATCTTCTTTAAAGGTTAGGCCTAAAATCAGAGTTCGAGGTTTGGAAATATCAGGATTTTTAGCCTTTAACGTCTGATGAATGGCAGTACTGACAGCATTGCTCATAGATTCATTTGTTGATCTACCTGATAATATAACCTTGGGATCATGCCCGAAAGAGGTTGCACAGTGCGCAAGGTAATAAGGATCAACGCCAATACAGTGTCCTCCGACAAGGCCTGGTTGAAAGTTTAAAAAATTCCACTTGGTACCGGCTGCTTCGAGAACATCATAAACCGAGATGCCAAGTTTTTGGAAAATTATTGCAATTTCGTTGACGAAGGCAATGTTGATATCTCTTTGAGCATTCTCAATAACTTTGGCTGCTTCTGCAGTTTTGATGTTTTTGGCAACAAATATCTTACCGCCGTTCATTGCACCGTAAATATTGGTAAGCATTTCAGATACAGCAAGGTTTTGACCGGCAACAACTTTTGTAATGGCGTCTACAGTGTGCTCGCGATCACCAGGATTAATTCGTTCAGGAGAGTAGCCGAGGAAAAAGTCTTTTCCACATTCTAATCCGGAATATTTTTCTAATAATGGTCCGCAGATATCTTCGGTTACACCAGGATAGACGGTGCTTTCATATACGATAATATTTCCGGGCTGGATAATTTTTCCGATTGTTTCAGAGGCTTTGCGGACAGGCGTCAGATCTGGGGTGTTATTTTTATCAACGGGTGTTGGTACTGTGATGATATGAATATTGTGTCCGATAAGATCATCAATATTTGAAGTAAGATGAAGTGTCGAATTTCTCAATTCAGGTGAGGAAATTTCGCCAGTTTTGTCATGGCCGTTAAGAAGCTCTGTAACCCGATCTTCATTAATGTCAAAACCAGTTACTTTGAAATGTTTTGCCAAATGTACGGCAAGTGGTAAGCCTACGTAACCTAAACCTATAATGGTAATGCTTGGGTTTTCGGACATAAATTCATCTACTTATTTAAATTAGGTTACTTTCTTTTAAGGGATGATCAAATCCTTAGCAATCTGAATTCCCCTACCGATAGTTCAAAGAAGATCCAGATCTTTTTGGTAATCCCATATATAGAGCAAACTTGACAATTTGTTTACCATTTTGGTGCACTTTATTTCTCATGTATTCTGTATTTAATCAAAAGGTTGCCTTATGGCTGAGTACTCAGGTATAGAGCGCCGTCTTGTCTTCCGGCTTCTCGATTATTGGGAGCGGAAGAAAGAGGGGCGGAAAATGCCATGCATGGATGATATTTTATCATCTGAGCTTGCTGATGACTGGGACTGGTGTTTTTTAATTTCTCTGGGTGATGAGGGTGAAAACGCAGTTTTTACTCATGTTGGTTCCTTGATCTATCCTACCGAGAGAGGGGACTTGAGGGGCATTGAAGTTTCTAATTGCCCGGAAGAGACCCTTATTAAGCAAGCAACAGCTTTTATGCCTCGAGTTTTAGAGCTAGGCGTCCCAGTGAGTATCGGTGGGGAATGTGAAGATGGCGGAGACACGCTTTTATACCGTAGTACCTTAATGCCACTTTCTTCCGATGATGTGTTCGTTGACGCTCTGTTCGGCGGGGCGAATTGTCGCAAAGTTACAAACGGATAACAAGGTTCAGAAGCTAGATGTCGCAGGCAGTTTCATTCGAAGTAGACACATATCAGAACAATAAGTGGGTATTAGAGTGTGTCCTTGATGACAAGGATATGGCACTTTCTACGGCTAAACGGCTGTATGATAGTAAGCGGTTCCCAGCTGTGCGTGTCGTTCAGGAAACATATGACGAGGTAAGCAATTCAAGCCGTGAACGTGTGATCTTTGAATCGACCGTTGCAGACCGAGATAACCGCGTTGCCCAACAAAAGAAAGCAGTCGGAGCTAAAAAACAAACTGTCGATCGCTCTGAGCGGCAGCCTCTGCGTAAAAGACCCAAAAAGGTAGAGCCTACTAAAAAAAGTCCAAGCATATGGGTTATGGCGCTTTGGTTGGTTGCAATACTCGCTGTTGGGACCAGTGCATTAGTATATCTGAAGAGCCTCTGATCTAATCGCGGGGTAGACTTAGATATGTATTCTTTAATTTTGAATATCTTATAAGTTAAGGGAAAGATCAAAATAACTCGCAGAGGAGATTTAATGATCTTTCCAACTTTCTTTAAGATTGAATTCTATCAGTATGATTCTAATTCCAGTGCGTTGTGTAATCAGCGGGATTTGGACGCTTTCGCTCTTTAACCTCCCGCTCGACACTTCCGATATAGAGAAAGCCGATTATATCCATATTCTCTTCGAGCCCGAGCCCCTCTTTTACCGTAGGGTCGTAAGCAGCATTACCGGTTAACCAGATCGCACCATAATTCCGCTCATGAGCCGCGAGAAGTATGTTCTGTGCAGCGGCTCCCGCAGAGAGAACCCTCTCATTTTGTGGAACCCCCGGTTTTTCATCTGTCATTACGGAACAAACCACGATTACAAGAGGAGCTAGTTTGGGGCGGCTTCCCTCTTTTTCCAATTGTTCTGATGTGGCCTCGGGGTTTCGCCTTTTTAATGCATCAATAAAGAGATCTGAGAGCTTACCCCGGGCATCCCCTTCAACGACAATGAAACGCCAAGGTCGTAACCAACCGTGATCTGGGGCTGTGACCGCAGCTTGTAGCATAAAGTTGATGTCTTCTTTGGTCGGGGCAGGGTCGACCATCCATTGTGTGACGATGGATTTACGGGACAAAAGGAACGACAAATTATTCTCCTAATAGGGTTTCGTACCGTCATAATTCAAATAAGGCATAACTTCACCTGTTTTCTATTCAATTTAAGCGGTGGATATCAATTCTAGTATATTAATCTATTTGCAATCAATTATCATTTACACTATGTAACTAATAGCGGATGAAAATCATTCTCAGCGGTGAGAGAAAAATGTACGTTTGTATTTGTAACGGCTTTACGGAAAAAGATGTTAAAAACGCTGTCGGGCTCGGCGCCTCTTCAGTTGCTGGCGTCTATAAGTCTATGGACTGCTCTCCTCAGTGCGGGAAATGCGGTTGTGACATCAAGGGTATGCTTGATGAAGAGAAAAGTTTATCCGCTCATTTTGGTAGCATGAAACACCTTGCTGCAGAATAACTCGGCATTACTCCTTTAAGATTTTAAATTCCAGATTTTCAGATTTAGCTTTGCCCTTTATGGGAAGGCATTATTCCGGCAACCATGAGCTTGATATTTGTTTAAGCTATAGTGATTTTTGCTAAACTGACATTCCTTAAATACTCTGCAAAATGCTGTAAGCTCAAGAATTGATAGCTTAAATTGCTATCCGATGGAAAACCACAGATACTTAATTGTTATCTGGTGGGGTCATAAGAGTTGCCGTAATCAAATGATCCTAATAGAGTTAGGCGAATTAAGCCAGAACCCGGTCTGTGGGTAGTGAATGGCTATGACTAAATGTTTCAGTGAGGGGTTATGAAAAACGTACAGTTGAACGCTACATATTTGAAAGAATATGTAGCGCCATCTTTTTTGGTAAATCATGTTGATTTGGACTTTGTTCTTGAGCCAAAGAAGACAATCGTAACTTCTTGTTTAAAACTGGAACGGAACCCCACGGTTGATGGCCCGTTAGTCTTAGATGGCGATGAGTTAAGGCTTATTTCTGTAAAAGTTGATGACCGAACACTTTCAAGTTCTGACTATGAGTTGGGTGATTTCACATTAATTATTAATGAGTTACCAGATAGTTGTGTTCTCGAAGTTAAAACCGAAATTGATCCTGAATTAAACACTCAGTTGGAAGGGCTTTATCTGTCGAGTGGTAATTTCTGTACCCAGTGTGAAGCTGAAGGTTTTCGACGCATCACTTTCTATCCAGATCGTCCAGATGTTATGGCGACATACACAGTTACGATGCATGCAGATGTAAAAAACTATCCAGTGTTACTTTCGAATGGCAACCTCATTGAAAAAGGCGTGAGCGATGATGGTAAACATTGGGCCCGTTGGCATGATCCTTTTCCGAAGCCTTGTTATCTCTTTGCTTTGGTTGCAGGTGATCTTGCTTGTTATGAAGATAATTTCCTTACAGGCTCTGGTCAGGATGTGGCCCTGAAAATATTTGTTGAGCACGGTAACGAAGATAAATGTGCATACGCTATGGATGCGTTGAAAAGATCAATGCGCTGGGATGAAGAGCGTTTTGGCCTGGAATATGACCTAAATATATTCAACATCGTTGCCGTTAGCGATTTCAATATGGGGGCTATGGAGAACAAAAGCCTTAATATCTTTAACTCAAAGTGTGTCCTCGCTAGTTCTGATACTGCGACGGATCTGGAGTTTGAACGTATTGAAGCCATTGTTGCCCACGAATACTTCCATAACTGGACAGGTAACAGAATTACGTGTCGGGACTGGTTTCAATTGAGCCTCAAAGAGGGTCTGACTGTTTATCGGGACCAGGAATTTACATCTGATATGCGTTCTGCTCCCGTGAAACGTATTCAGGACGTTCGGACACTACGTGCCCGACAATTCCCTGAAGACGCCGGGCCTTTATCACATCCCATTCGCCCAGAAACATACATTGAGATCAATAATTTTTATACCGCGACGATCTATGAGAAGGGTGCCGAAGTCATCCGTATGATGCAGGAAATTCTTGGTCGTAATGGGTTTAGAAAAGGTGTGGATCTCTATTTTGAACGGCACGATAATCAAGCGGTGACATGTGAAGACTTTGTTGTTGCGATGGAAGATGCCAATGATATCGACCTCAAACATTTTCGGCTTTGGTACAGTCAGGCCGGAACTCCAGAGGTTGATGCGACCTGGTCATATGATGAAGCTACAAAAAACTTCACGTTGAACCTGTCTCAATATACGCCTGTTGTTCATGGTCAGGAAGAAAAGCATCCCTTGCATATTCCGATGACTATCGGGCTGATCGGGCGTGATGGCAACGACCTTCCTTTATTCCTAGAGGGTGCGGATTGTAATCAGGGAGAAGCAAGCAAAACCTTGCGTTTCGATCAAGAACACCAATCGTTCACATTTACTTCTGTTGATCAATGTCCTGTGCCTTCGATCAATAGAAATTTCTCCGCTCCGATAAAGCTCTCAACAACCTACAGCGATGATGATCTCCGTTTTCTTATGGAGAATGACAGTGATGCTTTTAGTCGTTGGGATGCCTCTCAGAATAACGCCACACGTTTGATTTTGAGTATGGTGAAAACTATTCAGGAGGGCGGGGAGCTTGAATATGATTCTCGTTATGCTCAGGCTTTGGCTCTTAATATTGCGGACAAGACATTAGATCCGGCGTTTCTTGCTCAGATGCTTACTTTGCCCACGATCAATTATGTTGCAGAGCAAATGCAAGTTGCTGATTTTGCCGCTGTTGATCAAGCCCGAACCTTTTTAAAGGCAGGGATTGCGCGTGAACTCTATGAGCAATTCATGGAACTCTATCTGAGTGGTAAGGAAAACGTAGCTTATAATCCTGATGCTGTTTCTGCCGGTAAACGGGCTATTAGAAATATTGCGCTTAGATATTTAGGGGCAATTGAGAACGATGCTAAATGCCAGGAACTTATCGTTGGTCAGTACGAAAACTCAGATAACATGACCGACCGTATGGCAGCCTTGGCCCTTCTCGTTGATATTGAGGGAGAGGTTGGTGCAAAAGCGCTCAGATCCTTTGAACAACGTTATTCTCACGATGCACTGGTTATGGATAAATGGTTTTCTGTTCAGGCAACTTCCAAAGTACCAGATGCCCTAAAACAGGTGAAAAAACTTCTGGATCACCCTGCATTTTCATACAAAAATCCTAATAAGGTCCGGGCATTGGTTGGCGCTTTCTCTGGTGCAAATTCTACAAAATTCCACGCTGAAGACGGTGACGGTTATCGGTTCTTGGCTGATAGCATCATTCTTCTTAACGGCATCAACCCTCAAGTAGCTTCGAGACTGCTCTCTCCTCTTGGAGGGTGGCGACGCATGGATGACAATCATCAAAAAATGATGAAGGCAGAGTTGCGGAGAATTCTGGATACTGAAAATCTATCCAAGGATGTCTTTGAAGTGGCTTCGAAATCACTCGCGGAATAGCGTCTTATCAAGCCGTGAAAACGATTCTATTGAATTATGTAACAAAGTCCGCGAATTTGCGGGCTTTGTTATTTTATAAGAATTTTTCGACAATCGCCAAGGCGATCTTGCCACCCTAGACTAACCAGCTCAGGGGTGTCTTTTTCTTCTTTCGGGTATCCAATGCAGCAATAGGCCACAAGGGCCCACTCTTTGGGGACCTCCAGTGTTTCCTTAACAGCGTCGGCATCGATAATTGATACCCACCCAAGGCCAACTCCTTTTGCCCGTGCTGCTAACCAGAGGGTGTGGACCGATAATACCGCGGAATAACGGAGCATTTCAGGCATTGATTGGTGGCCTAGACCGTGACCTTGCTCCGTTTCTTCATGGGCAAAAACAGCGAGTTGTACAGGTGCTTTGTCCATCCCTGAGAGCTTCAAGTTGGCATAAAGCTGTGCGCGATCTCCGTTGTAACCTTCAAGAGCTTCGGCGTTTGTCTTTTCAAAATTGTTCCGAATCGCTTTTCTGCTTTGAGCGCTTTCAACCAAAACATATCGCCAGGGTTGACTATTCCCAACTGAGGGCGCGAGACAGGCGAGGTCGAGTAACTCGTCTAACATTCCCTCTGGCAACGCATCAGTTTTGAAGCTGCGAACATCCCGGCGCCATTCCAGAAGTTCAGTTAGTTTATTGCAAAAATTATCATTAAAATCTGGAGACTCTGAATTTGTCATTACTCTTGATGCCATTTGCGATTGCTTGTTTTCTTTTTGAATTTGCATGGAAAGCGCAGTGCTGTCGATTGTTTTTTGATAATTGGCTTGCATGAAACAGTGATCGAAGGGAAAACTTCTGTAACTAATTGGCACTCGGTTACTGCTAGTCATTGAAAGATATAGTCATGCCAAAAAAATCAGGCTCTCTCACCAACAGCTTTGTTCTTGGTGGCGCTCGCTCGGGTAAAAGTAGTTATGCAGAGCAGCTTGTGGAAAGCCAGCCTGGCGATTGTCTTTACGTTGCAACAGCAACTGTTTGGGACATTGAGATGGAAGACCGTATCGAGGAACATCGAAGCCGTCGTGGAGGAAGGTGGACAACCTATGAGGAGCCGCTTGAATTGGTGAGATGCCTAAGGAATATTGCCCGACCAGATGCGACGATTTTAGTGGATTGCCTCACACTTTGGGTGACGAACTTAATGATGGAAGGACGAAACCCTGACGTGGAAGGTGCACAATTGGTCGCGTCTTTACCGGAACTGAATTGCCCTGTCGTGTTAGTTTCCAATGAAGTTGGATTGGGAATTGTTCCTATGGATAAAATGTCCAGAGAATTCAGGGATTATGCAGGGCGCTTACATCAGCGACTTGCAGCTGCTGTCCCATCCGTCACATTTATGGTTTCTGGATTACCGATGCAGGTTAAACCGCCGCTCGCACAATCTAATTAATTTCGATAACGCAGGATTTAAATCGTAATGTCTCAAGTCAAAAAAATCCCAACAACAGTGATCACAGGGTTCCTTGGCGCTGGTAAAACAAGCACAATTCAACATCTTCTGAAAAACGCAGGAGGCAAGAAGCTTGCTTTAATCATCAATGAATTTGGTGATCTTGGTGTTGATAGCGATATTGTTAAGGGCTGTGGTATCGAAGGTTGCGAGGATGATGACGTCTTGGAACTCGCAAATGGTTGCATCTGTTGTACTGTTGCAGACGACTTTGTGCCTACAATGGAAAAGCTACTAAACCGCGAAACACCTCCTGATCATATCATTATTGAGACTTCTGGTCTGGCATTGCCAAAGCCTTTGGTTAAGGCTTTTAATTGGCCTGAAATCCGCACCCGCGTTACTGTCGATGGTGTGATCACTTTGGTAGATGGGCGCGCAGTTGCCGACGGTTTGTTTGCCTCAAATCCTGAGATCATCGAACAGCATCGTCAAGCCGATGAAAACCTGGATCACGAGACCCCTCTTGAAGAGCTTTTTGAAGAGCAGCTTGCCTGTGCAGATATGGTCGTGATTAACAAAACGGATCTTCTGGAAGAAGGCGATATGGATAAAGTGTTGGCTGCCGTACGCAAGGAAATCCGACCACAGGTAAAAATCGTTAAAATTGCGCACGGTGAAATCAGTGCCTCTATTTTGTTGGGGCTCGAATCTGCTGCAGAAGATGATTTGGACTCTCGCCATTCTCATCATGATGACGGCCATGAACATGATCATGATGACTTTGAAAGTTTTGCTGTTGAGTTAGGTGAGATCGCCGACCCGGATGCCTTTATGGCTAAACTGCTCCCGGTTGTTGCGGAACACGATATATTGCGCGTTAAAGGATTTGCTGCTGTGGCTGACAAGGACATGCGCCTTGTCATTCAAGGGGTGGGAAGCCGCTTTCAGCATTACTATGATCAGGAATGGTCAGAAAAAGCTGAGCGTAAAACCCGCCTTGTTGTGATCGGTGATCATGATATGGATGAAGCTGCTATTCGGGCGGCAATTACAGGTTAATATATAGAAGATAAAGGCCGGTGGACTAAATCACCGGCCTATGAGTTATCAAAGAGCTAGAGTTAAGAGCCAAAATTAAGAGATAGACCTAATGCATCTGTTACAAGCACAACCGGGTGCAATCACCGATGGTTCCGAAGCAATCGATCTTGGGCAGATCCCCGGCGATATTGTCATTGTTTCTGCCGCGGACACTGAACTCGCCAGTCTAGTACAAGCGCGTCAGGTAGTCGGAGATGATTATCCAAGTTTGCGCTTGGCAAATCTGATGCAGCTATCTCACAATATGTCCGTTGATCTCTATATTGATGACATCGTTTCAGAGGCCAAAATCGTTATCGCCAGAATTCTCGGTGGTGCTGGTTATTGGCCTTATGGTGTTGAACAACTCAGGGCGGTATGTAAGCAAAAAAATATTCCTCTGGTTCTGTTGCCTGGGGATGATCAACCCGACGCTGAACTAGCGGCACATTCCTCGGTATCACAAGAAGCCTATCATCGTATTTGGCAGTATTTTATTCATGGCGGTCCAGACAATTCTCGTAATTTGCTTTGTTATGTCGCGACACTGATTGAGAAAAGTTTTGAGTGGATCGAGCCCAAACCCCTTCTTCGCTCGGGTGTTTATTGGCCGGGCCTGGATAATCCAAGTTTAGAGGATCTGAAAAAAGAGTGGATTGAAGAGGCACCAGTTGCGGCGATTGTTTTCTATCGTGCACTGCTTCAGGCAGCCAACCTTTCGCCCGTAGATGCTCTTGTGAAATCTTTACGAGCCAAGGGAATTAATCCTCTCCCTTTGTATTGTGCTTCCCTAAAAGAGCCTATCTCTGCTGGAATTGTCAGCACACTTCTGTTGGAGGCAAATACGGGTGTCATTCTTAATGCGACGGGGTTTGCAATTTCCACCCCTGGAGCGGCGAGAAAAGAAACGCCCTTTGATGTCGTCGATGCGCCTATTCTTCAGGTTATCTTTTCTGGAGGGAACGAGGCGGGTTGGCGAGAAGGTTTAAATGGCCTTTCTGCACGCGATATCGCCATGAACGTTGCTCTTCCTGAAGTGGACGGGCGTATTCTCTCTCGGGCGGTATCGTTTAAATCTGAAGCACGGTATGACGATGTTACCCAGAGCTCTGTTGTCAATTATCAGGAAGTGCCTGACCGGATCGATTTTGTTGCCGACCTTGCTGCGGGATGGTTGAAGCTACGTAATACAAAGGCTTCGGATCGAAAAATTGCTTTGATAATGGCGAACTATCCGAACCGAGATGGTCGTATGGGCAACGGCGTGGGGCTGGATACGCCAGCAGGAACCATTGAGGTTCTCAAAGCTATGGCGCGCGAAGGCTATACAGTCTCCGATATTCCTGAAGATGGTAACGCATTGGTCGAACGTATGGCTGAAGGACCAACCAATGCAGCGGTAGATGGGCGTATAATACGTTCAACAATATCCCTTGAAGCCTACCAGCGGTTTTGGGATGGGCTACCTGTAGCAGTAAAGAGCTCGATTGAAGAACGCTGGGGTGCACCGGAAACAGATCCTTTCTTTATGTCTGAAAAAACGGCATTTGCTGTATCAGCATTTCACTGTGGAAACGTTATTGTCGGCTTGCAGCCTGCGCGTGGATATAACATTAATCCGGTTGATACTTACCATTCTCCTGATTTAGTACCTCCGCACGGCTACCTGGCTTTTTATGCCTGGCTGCGTCAGGAAGAAAAAGTCGATGTCATCGTGCATATGGGCAAGCACGGTAACATGGAGTGGTTGCCGGGTAAGTCTTTGGCGTTATCCAATGAATGCATCCCCGAAGCCGTTTTTGGCCCTATGCCTCATCTCTACCCCTTCATTGTAAATGATCCAGGAGAAGGCACACAGGCGAAAAGACGGTCTCAAGCCGTCATCATTGATCATTTAACCCCACCACTTACCCGCGCTGAATCATACGGTCCATTGGCAGATCTCGAGCAGCTTTGTGATGAATATTATGAAGCTGCAGGGGTTGACCCCCGACGCTTAAAAGTATTGCGCGATGAAATCCTTAAGCTAACTCAGCGTATAGGCTTGGATAAGGATTGCGGAATTATCGAAGAGGATAATGAAGATGCAGCTCTTTCCAAACTTGATAATTACCTCTGTGAATTGAAAGAGATGCAAATCAGAGATGGTTTGCATATCTTTGGCCTCGCACCCGAGGGACGATTGCTGGATGATCTATTGGTCGCGTTAACAAGACTACCCCGTGGTGATGGCAAAGGGGGCAATGCTTCTCTAATTCGGTCTTTGGCAAAAGATCTGAGTTTCTCAATCGATTTTGACCCTTTGGACTGTCGTTTCGGTGATAAGTGGGATGGGCCGAAACCGGAGGCATTAGTTGCCGAGGGCAGTTGGAGAACGATGGGTGATACTGTCGAACGTCTCGAAATTTTGGCTCAAAAACTGGTGTCAGGTGAGCGAGAAGTTGACGAGGCGTGGCCTGAAACCGCTGCTGTTATCGCTGAGATTCAGCAGAAAATTGGACCTGTCGTTCAGTCTTGCGGGGATGAGGAAATTAAAGGCACACTTCGAGGCCTCAATGGACAGTTTGTTGAGCCGGGCCCGTCGGG
Source organism: Halopseudomonas aestusnigri (assembly GCA_036960845.1). Classification (GTDB taxonomy): domain Bacteria; phylum Pseudomonadota; class Alphaproteobacteria; order Kiloniellales; family Kiloniellaceae; genus Kiloniella. The sequence goes on from JBALWN010000001.1 coordinate 1,282,466, forward strand.
TGCACCGACCCGTGGTAAGCCAGATGTTTTACCCACGGGGCGTAACTTTTACTCTGTCGATTCCAGGGTTGTGCCAACTCCCGCCGCTTGGACGTTAGGGTGGAAATCTGCAAACTTGATGATTGAACGTTATCGCCAAGAAAATGGTGCATGGCCTAAACGTATGGCGCTTTCTGCCTGGGGAACATCCAACATGCGGACCGGCGGTGATGATATTGCTCAAGGCCTAGCTCTTATGGGGGTTCAACCGCAGTGGGAACCAACATCGCGACGTGTGATTGGTTTTGAAATCTTACCCCTATCTGTTCTCGATCGACCTCGTGTGGATGTGACACTCCGTGTGTCTGGCTTCTTTAGAGATGCTTTCCCTGCTCAAATTGATCTGTTTGATTCGGCGGCACGTGCCGTTGCTGCGCTCGAAGATGAAGACGATAAAATGAATCCATTGTCTGCGAAAGTAAGGGCTGAAAAGCAGGAGCTTATCGCAAAGGGTTTGGATGAGAAGACGGCTTCTCAACGCGCTGGATACCGTGTATTTGGCTCAAAGCCCGGTGCTTATGGTGCTGGACTTCAGGCATTGTTAGATGAACGCGGCTGGGAAAACGAAGCGGATCTCGCCAAGGCTTATATTGCCTGGGGTGGATATGCCTATGGCAGTGGTAGTGGGGGAGAAGCAGAACATGGTTTGTTTGAAAGTAGATTACGAGATGTAGAGGCGGTTGTTCATAATCAGGATAACCGCGAGCATGATCTACTTGATTCGGATGATTATTATCAATTTGAAGGCGGTATTACTGCGGCTGTACGGCATCTATCAGGTGATCAGCCTGTGGTCTATCACAATGATCACTCTCGCCCAGAAAGCCCACAAATACGAACATTGAAAGAAGAGATTGCCCGTGTTGTCCGAGCGCGTGTCGTTAATCCTAAATGGATTGATGGGGTGCGTCGGCATGGCTACAAAGGGGCCTTTGAGATGGCAGCGACCGTCGATTATCTTTTTGCCTTTGCAGCAACAGCAAAAGTGGTTGAAGATCATCACTTTGATGCCGTCTTTGATGCCTATCTTAATGATGCTGACGTTCGAGAGTTTTTAGAACAAAACAATCCTGCGGCTTTACGAGAAATGGCGGAACGCTTGATAGAAGCTCAGGACAGAGATTTATGGAAAGCACGGTCAAATTCTGCCCGTGCGTTACTGGAAGAAATAACCGCTGGCTAAGTTAAGTAAACAGGTGAGTAATTTAAAATATTACTGGGGAGAATGATGATGAGCGAAGCAGGAAACGAACAAGCCGCCGCAGACTTTGATCGGGCGAATGAAAAATCGAAGAAACGTAAAGCTGCACGCGATAAGATGCTGTCGAGTAAGGTCAATGAAAAAGGCCTGATTATTGTTCACACCGGTAAAGGTAAAGGCAAGTCAACTGCAGCTTTTGGCCTTGCTACCCGTGCCGTTGGTAACGGCATGAAAATCGGCGTAGTACAGTTCGTAAAAGGGAAGTGGGAAACCGGGGAAAAGTATGTTCTCGAAAAATTCCCAGATCAGGTGGACATGTTTGCCCTTGGTGAAGGTTTTACCTGGGATACTCAGGATCGGGGCCGAGATATTGCAGCCGCTGAAAAGGCCTGGGAAAAGTCAAAAGAAATGATCGAGGCTTGTCGTGGTGAAAATCCAAAATACAATATGATTGTACTTGATGAGCTTAACATCACGTTACGATACGATCACTTGAACTTGGAAGAAGTTATCGATTTTCTTGAAGACAAACCGGAAGATCTTCATATCGTAATTACAGGCCGTAATGCCAAAGAAGAAATGATTGAGATTGCCGATCTCGTCACTGAAATGACATTAATCAAACATCCCTTCCGGGACCAGAATGTTAAAGCTCAGCGCGGTATTGAGTTCTAATTACTGAGAATGAGTTGGAAATTAGCTCTTTACTGAGCGAGTTATTATGGGGCGGCTTTACCGCCCCTTAATAACGTTAACCTTAAAAGCCTAAGATTAAAGCTTGCCCCGAAGTAATTGACCAAACCGATGTACCGATCCAAATTAAAATTGTGATCATTAACTGGCGATCAGAAAACAAAGCATCAGTTGGACCCACTATTCCGTTTAATACCCCAAATATTGCTCCCAATAAATATTTGGTACGTCTGTCTAATCCGTTTCTTTTCAGCCGTGTGCGTTCAAAAATGCGGGAGCGATGGATACATTACAATTCCTTCTTCTATAATTTAGATGGGATCAAAAACTGAAATAGATTTTATGGTGAAAATGGGTTTGTTCAATATCTATTTGTCGTTCCCAAAGGGCCTCTCTGGGCTCATCCAGATCAGATCGCAGGCGCCATATTTAAAGCTCTGGAAAAGAAAAAATCAGTAATTTATACTCCGGGATTCTGGGCGCTGATCATGTTGATTGTACGCCTGGTACCGAATTGGATTTTCCATAAAACAAAGCTTTAGATTTCGGGCTGAAGTCCCTAAGCTCCGATTGTCATAATTGTTTGCTGAGCTGACTTTGCGAATATAGTCCGGAGATTTAGTATGTTTTTTGTCCCAGGTAAGCATAAAGAGCAGGGCTTACCTTATAATCCTTTCAAAGCCTGTGTTCTCCCAAGGCCAATAGCCTGGCTTTCTACACAATCTGCAGAAGGTGTTTGTAATCTCGCGCCCTATAGCTTTTTTAATGCATTTTCGGATGAGCCGCCAATTATTGGCGTGGGCATCGCCCCCGATAGTCGGGACGAAGGGGTAAAAGATACGCTAACGAATATTCTCGAAACAGAAGAATTTGTCTTCAATTTGGTTTCTTGGGAACAACGCACCGAGATGAACGAAAGCTCAAAACCTGCCCCTGGTCACGTTGATGAGTTTGAAGCCGCGGGTCTGGAGAAACTTGCTTCGAACTTTATCAAACCCCCGCGGGTAAAGGGCGCACCAGTCCACTTTGAATGTAAGTTGTTTAAAACGATGGAGCTTCCAAACAATACTGATGGGAAGCACTACACGTTGGTGTTGGGGGAGGTCATTGGCATGCATATTGATGGTGCCTACCTGACGGATGGAATGGTTGATGCGACCAAAATGAAACCTCTTGCCCGCCTTGGCTATCAGGATTATTCAGTTGTTGAAGATGTTGTTCAGCTAGTAAGGCCAAAGGCCTAATAAAATTGTGGTCTAGCTTGTAAGTATAAAGAGAGTTCGGGGGCCGTTTTGGAATTTTTGATAGAGCATCTACAACTGGAATCTAGTGATCTCTTTTACGTTCTGGCTTGTGGTTTGATTGCAGGGCTGTGCCGTGGTTTCGCAGGTTTTGGACTGTCAGCCTTGATCGTCACTTCTATGACCCTCGTCCTGTTACCTAAAGAAGTGGTTCCCATAGCACTCCTGCTGGAGATGCTCTCAAGCCTCGTGATGGCAAGAATGACCTGGAGTGCCATACAGTGGTCTCTCTTGAAATGGTTATTTGCCGGGGCTGCTATCGGTGTGCCTGTTGGTGTCTTGATGCTGAAAGCCATTCCTGCTGACCCACTTCGTATTGTAATATCAGTTGCGGTTTTAGTCGCGAGTGGACTGCTGTTTTTTGGTCGACATTTCAAGGTCAAAGAAAGTGGGTCGAAGAATTTATCTGTTGGTTTGGTTTCAGGTGTTGCCAATGGTGCGGCGTCTTTGGGTGGGCTGCCTGTTGCCATCTATATGATGGCTGTCGCCTTTCCTGCCGAGGCTGTCAGAGCGACAATGAACCTTTATTTCCTCGTCCTGGATGCCTATGGCACTGGCGCACTTGTTTTTGCAGGCCTACTTGATCAGGTAACTCTTGCTCGAACAGCATTTTTGGCTGTTCCAGTTGTTTTGGGAATTTATGTTGGAAATAAAATTTTCCAACGTTCTTCAGCAACGCATTATCGTTATGTGGTTTTGACTTTGTTGATGGTTCTATCGATAACGGGCCTCGTAAAATCGTTTATTTAGAAGTTAAAAAATGCCGGTTATCAGCAAAGGCGAAGAAGCCGCAATTAACATCCAGACACCCGCACCAACATAGAGTTTGAGGGCGTGATTGATATCGGACACCGCGAGTTCAGTTCGACCACCGTCCCCCATCCAAGGGTCATCAACGACATATCCTGGATATACCCTTGGTCCAGCCAGAGCAAAACCGAGAGTGCCTGCCACGGCGGCTTCTTGCCAACCTGCATTTGGTGAGCGATGTTGCCCGGCATCGCGGAGCATGATTTTTAGCCCCTGAGTACAAGACGCGCCCGGAACAAAGAGGGCTGCAAGAATATAAAACAGTCCGGCCAGTCTGGCAGGGATGAGATTGACAAGATCATCCAGACGAGCTGCAAATTTACCAAAGGCCTCGTAGCGATCGTTTTTATGACCGATCATGCTATCCAATGTGTTGATGGCCTTGTAGGCACAAAGTCCTGGAAGGCCTAAGAGGGCGAACCAGAAAACGGGCGCAACCACACCATCTGAAAAATTTTCGGCCATGCTTTCAATGGCAGCACGGCAGATACCAGCTTCGTTCAAGCTTTCCGGGTCTCGGCCAACAAGATGGCTTATGGCGACACGACCTTCTTTCAAACTTTGGGCTTTCAAACCACGGGCTAACTCTTTGGCAACATTACGTACTGCTGTTCCCAAGCCTCGGTAGGCAATAAGGCTGGAAGCAAGGATGGATTCGATGATCCAGCCATGAGATACTTGCCCCAGAGTACGTGAGAGTATAAGACCGAGAGTAGAGGCTAGAACGATGATGCCAAGGGATAAAATTGCGCCAAGAAATATCCCGGTTATCCGGGAATTCTTTGAACGATTTAACCAGGTTTCGCCAAGCTCTATGGCTTTGCCGATCACAACAACCGGGTGGGGTATATAACGATATAACCAAACCGGGTCACCGACCACAATATCAATGAAGATTGCTGTGATCAGGGTGAGGATTGGCAAAAAAAGCGGTTCTTGGACCAAATACGACATCAACATGGCGCGAGAATGTTAGCACTCTTGTTACAGGTCAAGTACTCGTATTCTAGATTGTGTATAAAGACTATCGTAGCAACGCCGCCCTGTTGCTAAAAATATATGGATGAGGTGAGTAAAATGGCCGAAAACGGTCCCAAAATTGGTGTAATGGTTTGTGGGCATGGCAGCCGTGATGAAGGCGCCGTCCGTGAGTTTGAATCCGTTGCCCGTGGTATTCGTGAGCGCTTGCCTCAATATGAAGTTGATAGTGGCTTTCTCGAATTTGCGACCCCGATTATTCGCACGGGTCTGGATAACCTTCGTGAAGCTGGGCATGATCTGGTTTTGGCGATCCCTGGTATGCTGTTCGCTGCAGGTCACGCCAAAAATGACATTCCTTCTGTTCTTCGGACTTATGAAGCACAAAATCCTGGAATGAAGATTGAGTACGGCCGTGAGCTAGGTATCGATACCAAACTCATCAAAGCCGCTGCTGCCCGCATTCAAGAGGCGGTTGCTGCTGCCAATGCTGCCAACGGAGAATTGCCGCTAACCGAAACCATGTTGATGGTCGTTGGCCGTGGTGCGTCTGATCCCGATGCCAATTCCAACGTCAACAAAGTCATGCGCCTTCTTTGGGAAGGCTTCGGTTTTGGCTGGGGGGAAGTTTGTTATTCAGGTGTGACTTTTCCATTGGTTGAGCCCGGTTTAGAGCATGCTTCAAAGCTTGGATATAAACGTATTATTGTCTTCCCATACTTCCTGTTCACAGGGATTTTGGTGAAACGCATTTATGATTACACCGATGTGGTTGCCGAACGTCACCCTGAGATTGATTTTGTGAAAGCACCTTATCTTTCTGATCACCCACAAGTTTTGGATGCTTTTGCAGACCGGGTGCAAGAAATTCTTGATGGTGCAAACGTGATGAACTGCAAGCTTTGTAAATACAGAGAACAGGTTCTCGGTTTCGAGGCTGAAATTGGCCTACCCCAAGAGAGCCATCACCATCACGTTGAAGGTATTGGTACAGGCGATGCCGAAGCACATGATCACAGCCATGATCACGGGCATAGCCATTCTCATGACCACGATCACTCCCACGGGCACGATCAAGAGCATTCTCATGATGATCATCATCACCATCCTTATCCCCACGCCGACCACCCACTTGGTCCGGTAACGATGACTAAGGAAGAGGTTAGCTCTTAAGGGCTGGCCAGAGGGAATGCGTTCATGACGATTGAGTATGATTACATTCGGGATCCACAAGAGATCTATCGCCAGTCCTTTGCTCAGATTCAAGCTGCGGCTGATTTTGGGTCAATGCCTGCTGATATTGCGGATATCGCTGTGCGTGTTATTCATGCTTGCGGTATGCCGGAAGCCGTCGATGAGTTGGCCTGGAGCGATGATGTCGCAATCAAAGGCCGCGAAGCTTTAAAGTCCGGGGCAAAGATTATTGTCGATTGTCAGATGGCGCGTGATGGTATTATTCGCAACCGTCTTCCTGCCGATAACGAAATTCTCTGCCCGTTGATTGATGAGCGTGTTCCCGATATTGCGAAAGAGATTGGCAATACCAGATCGGCTGCCGCTGTTGAACTGTGGAAAGAACATCTGGAAGGTGCCGTTGTCGTAATTGGTAATGCGCCGACGGCTTTGTTCAGGCTTCTCGAAGTCTTGCATGCTGGCGCACCAAAACCAGCAGTGATCCTCGGATTTCCAGTGGGTTTTGTCGGAGCTGCAGAATCAAAAGAAGCTTTGATCGCTGCAGATATTGGTGTCCCGTTTATGACCTTGCGTGGACGTCGAGGCGGTTCTGCGATCGCATCCGCGGCTCTAAATGCGGTGGCAAAGGATAATCAATGAGCGATAACGCCTGGCTGACAGTTCTTGGTATAGGAGAAGAGGGGCTTGATAGCCTGACGCCTGTTGCGCGGACTCTCCTTGATCAAGCGACTGTGTTGGTCGGCGGTGAACGTCATCTCTCTATGCTAAATTCTCCGGGGTTAAATTCTTCAGAGTTAAGCTCTTCGGGGCTGGGTAACGATAGTCGCGAAAAAATGGTGTGGGGTACGCCCTTTTCTTCCATGGTTGAGAAGATCTTGGCGCGGCGCGGGGAGAAAATTTGCATCCTCGCCTCTGGTGATCCCATGTGTTTTGGTGTGGGAGCCACTTTTGCCAAACGTCTCCCTCTTGAAGAAATGAACGTTGTGCCTGGGATCTCATCTTATTCCCTGGCCTGTGCGCGTCTCGGTTGGGCGATGATGGATGTGGATCTCTTTACCTTGCACGGCCGTCCCTTAAGTCTGATGCATAGTCACATTCAACCGGGCGCACGTTTGTTGATGCTCAGTGAGAATGCAAAAACCCCGAGCGAAGTTGCTGACCTTCTAATCGATCGTGGTTTTGGTGACAGTAAGATTACGGTGCTCGAACATATGGGGGGCACGAAAGAACGTATTGTTGAAGGCGTCGCTTATTGTTGGAGCCACCCCTCTGGTGCTGATCTCAATACTATTGCCGTGGAATGTATTCCAACCCACAGAGCCGATGTTCTACCGACAGTTCCAGGTTTGCCGGATGATGCCTTTGTTCACGATGGGCAATTGACCAAGCGGATTATTCGAAGCTCTACATTGGCAGCACTTATGCCCTTGCCAGGACAAATGCTCTGGGATCTTGGTGCAGGTTGTGGATCGATCTCTATCGAATGGATGCGTGCAGCGCGCGGGGCGAAAGCCATAGCCGTTGAGCGTCAGCAAGAACGCGTCTCTATGATCGCTGCCAATGCCCAAGCATTGGGAACGCCTTATCTCTCTATAAAAGAGAAAACTATTCCCGAAGCTTTGGATGAATTCACAAAAGAAGACGCACGCCCCGACGCGATCTTTGTTGGTGGTGGCGCGACATCGGACAATTTGTTTGATCGTTGTTGGGCAGCCTTAAAGCCAGGTGGTCGTTTTGTGGCAAATGTTGTAACGCTCGAAGGCGAGATAAAACTTTCAGAGTGGCATAAAAAAGTTGGGGGAGAGCTCAACCGAATTTCGGTAAGCCATGCTTCTCCTATTGGACCCTATCATGGCTGGCGACCGGCCATGCCAGTAACACAGTATGTAGTGACGAAAAGATATGACGGGTAAATTATACGGCGTCGGGATTGGTCCCGGTGATCCAGAACTTCTGACTTTAAAAGCTTTGCGTCTGATTCAGGGTGCTCCGGTACTTGCGTACCCTGCACCTGATGTCGGCGATAGCCTGGCACGTTCTATCGTGGCCGAGCATCTTCCCGGCGGGCAGACCGAGTACCCAATTCGGATACCAATGGTGACCGAACGGTTCCCGGCACAGGATGTTTATGACAAAGCGGCCAAGGATATTGCCGAGTTTCTTGACGCTGGACAGGACGTGGTGGTTCTTTGCGAAGGTGATCCGTTCTTCTATGGCTCTTTCATGTATCTATTTGGACGCATGATGGAAGACTATGATGTAGAAGTTGTCCCCGGGGTTTCTTCTCTTATGGCTTGTTCAGCGATGGTCGGCGCACCACTGGCGGCGCGTAATGATGTCATGACCATCATCCCAGGGCCAGTTGACGCCGACATTATGAAGCAACGTCTACGCAACGTGCAGGCGGTAGCGATTATCAAAGTTGGCCGTCACTTTGAGAAAATCCGAACCATTCTAGAAGAACTGGACCTGGTTGACTGCGCCCGTTATGTGGAGCGCGCAACCATGGAAAATCAAAAAGTAATGCCACTAAGCGAAGTTGGCGATGCCAAAGCTCCTTATTTTTCAATGATATTGGTCCACAAACGTGGTGAGGCCTGGACACTGTAATGACCCAAAATTTTGATCACTCTCCCGCTTTTGTTGCTCTAACCGCCGAAGGTGCCAAGCTTGCCACGAGACTTCGGGACGCCTTTGGCGCTGGTGAAGTTCATGGTCGTACTGGACGCGTTGAAGGTGCGGACGTTTCTTTTGATGAAACCATTGCTCACCTTCAGTCCTTATTCCGTGAAGGTCGTGCGATCGTTGGTATCTGTGCAGCTGGTGTTCTTATCCGCGGCCTGTCTCCGCTCTTGGCTGATAAACGTGCAGAGCCTCCTGTCATTGCTGTTGCTGAAAACGGTTCCGCTGTGGTGCCTCTTTTGGGTGGACATCACGGGGCCAATGATTTGGCAAAGACCTTGAGCGAAAAGCTTGAAGTCTCAGCTTCGATCACAACGGCTTCAGATAACCGCTTTGGTATTGCGCTCGACAATCCTCCCGCGGGTTGGAAACTTGGTAATCCTGGCGATTACAAAGCCTTTATCGCGGCCGTATTAGCTGGAGCGTCAGTTAAGCTCAATGGCAAAGCCGAGTGGATAAAAGCTGGAAATCTACCAATTACTGACGATGGTGAGCTGACAATCACGGTTACCGAAAAAGCCAATGCAGGCTCCGAGACCGAACTTGTTCTCCACCCTGCGACCCTGTCCTTGGGTGTAGGCTGTGAACGCAATGCCGACGCTGAAGAGCTATCAACTCTGGCTCATGAAACATTGAGCGCCGAAGGCCTTTCTCCGAAAGCTGTTGCAGGCGTTTTCTCCATCGACGTGAAGGCAGATGAAAACGCTGTACAGGCGCTTGCTGCTGAATTGGATGTGCCTGCGCGCTTCTTTTCTGCGGCGGAACTTGAAGAACAAACGCCCCGTTTGAAAACGCCATCAGACATCGTCTTTGCAGAAGTCGGGTGTCATGGTGTGTCCGAAGGATCTGCGCTGACAGCCGTTGGATCAGAAGGCAAACTTCTTGTCGCGAAAAACAAATCCAAACGTGCGACCTGTGCCATTGGTCAGGCAGTCGGTGTAATTGAAACATCTACTCTCGGTCAGGCACGCGGCAAACTCTTTGTTGTTGGTCTCGGTCCCGGTGATCAGTGTTGGCGTGCGCCAGAAGTTGATCGTGTTGTCCGCGGTGTGACCGACCTCGTTGGCTACCACCTCTATCTCGATCTGCTCGGCCCATTGGCTGAAGGCAAGGACCGTCACGGCTATGAACTTGGCGAAGAAGAAATGCGTGTTCGTATCGCGCTAAATCTTGCGGCTGAAGGTCGCTCCGTGGCGTTGGTTTGTTCTGGTGATCCCGGCATTTACGCCATGGCAGCTCTGACATTTGAGCTTCTTGATCGTGGTGAGCGTGCCGACTGGAACCGTGTCGATATCAAAGTCACTCCGGGGATTTCTGCCCTGCAAGGTGCGTCTGCGCGTATCGGTGCGCCTCTCGGGCATGATTTCTGTACCATCTCATTGTCTGATCTACTGACCCCTTGGGAAGCGATTGAAAAGCGTCTTAACGCCGCCGCTCAAGGCGACTTCGTTATTGCGTTTTACAATCCGGTTTCCCGTCGTCGGACCAAACAGTTGGCAACCGCCGTGGAAATTTTGCTTCAGCACCGCCCGGCGGACACACCAGTTATGCTCGGTCGTAACTTGGGTCGTGAAGGCGAGAGTATGACGGTGCTGCGTCTTGATGAACTGACACCGGATCAGGTTGATATGTTGACTGTTGTTCTAGTCGGATCTTCCACGTCTCGTAAAATTGAAAAATCAGACGGCACCTGCTGGGTTTACACCCCGCGTGGCTATGAGAAAAAAGCGCACCTCTACGAAAATTTCGATGAGACCGGTGAAGTAAAACAAATTAACGAGGAAACAGCAGCATGACCGTTTATTTCATTGGTGCCGGACCCGGCGCACCTGATCTTATCACCATTCGCGGCCGCGATCTGATCGCGAAGAGCCCCGTTTGCCTTTATGCTGGATCTCTTGTTCCAGAAGGCGTGATCGACTTCGCGCCCGAAGGGGCCCTGATCAAAGACACTGCGCCGATGAACCTGGACGAGATTATCGACGATATGATCGAAGCCCACAAAGAAGGCAAAGACGTCGCCCGTGTTCACTCCGGCGATCCTTGCCTCTACGGTTCTGTAGCCGAGCAAATGCGCCGCCTTGATCAACACGGTATCGATTACGAAGTTGTGCCGGGTGTTTCTGCTTATGCTGCCGCTTCTGCTGTGATCCAAAAAGAACTGACCCTTCCAGAAGTCAGCCAATCTATTATCCTGACCCGGACTTCCATGAAGTCCTCAGGCATGCCCAACAACGAAGACCTCGATACTTTCGGAAAATCGGGTGCAACGCTTGCGATCCACCTTTCCGTACGTAACCTAAAACACGTACAGGAGACTTTGATCCCGCATTACGGCGAAGATTGCCCTGTGGTCATCGCCTACCGCGTGACCTGGCCGGATGAGTTGATCATTCGCTGCACCCTTAAAGACGTCCGTGAAAAAGCGCGTGAAGCTAAAATCACCCGCACCGCGTTGATCCTTGTCGGCCATGTGCTGGCGGATGACAAAGACTTCATCGACAGCAAACTCTATGACCCGGACTTCGTTCACGTCCTACGTCTCGGTAAAAATAAGAAAAAAGCCGCCGAAGTAGAACGCGTCGCCAACATCCCCGGCGGTCTCGACTGACGATTGTCAGATTTTAGTTGGGAATTGAGTATAAGAGGGGCTTTTGGGCCCCTCTTTTTTGTGAAAGAGAGAGATGATAATTTGTTTTTACTAAATCAATATATTCTTCAGACTGGTGGGAACATAAACTCAGTTTGTTTATGAGAAGAGTATAAGGCATGTTTTTTCAGTAAAGATTTTCAAAGCGGAGTTTTGTTGATGATCACTCGTAGGCTCTTATTAGTTGTTGGTGCCTTACTTGGCTTAAGGGCAATTGTTCCTTTGAGCGCTTTGGCATCAGAGCCTGTGATTTATTCTAACTCGGCAACGGGGATTGCGATAAATGGGTTTGATCCCGTGGCTTACTTTACTGAAGGCAAACCTGTAGAGGGGATGGCAGAGTTTTCGGCTCAATGGAAAGAAGCGACATGGCATTTTTCATCTAAAGAAAACCGTGCAGTATTTTTAGCTACGCCAGAAAAGTATGCGCCGCAATATGGGGGGTATTGTGCTTTTGCCATGAGCTATGATGCCTTTGCGACAACCGTACCGGAAGCCTGGTCTATTGAAGATGGGAAGCTCTATCTTAATTTTTCAAAAGGCGTGCGGGGCGATTGGCTTGAAGATAAACAAGGACATATTGATCGCGCCAATGATAACTGGGTTGAGAAGTTCTAAAACAATAATGATTTGAATACGAAGTTCCTAAAAAACCTCCTTTTGATCATCACTTCCTTCCTCTTGATTTTATTCTTCTCCCAGTTGTTCTTTAACAAAGCTCAAGAACAACTGAACCCTAGCGGGCCTGTTTATTGTGTTGTGGGTTAGGGCGACGATGGGGGCGTCGGGGGCGTTCCATTTGGGTAAAAGATCGACCAACCGTCCCGCTTTGATATCTTCGATGACACTCCATTCCGATCTTAGAGTGATCCCTCTGCCTGAGAGTGCCCAGCTTTTGGCAACCTCGCCGTCGTTACATGCGAGATCTGGATTTATTCGGACGTCTGATCGAACTTTATTGTCATTTTGGAAGCGCCACAACGTGACGTCTTCGTCATCCTCTCGGATAGCAATGCAACGATGGTTATTGAGGTCTGATGGCTTACTCGGTTGACTGTGTTGTTCAAGATACTGCGGTGAAGCACAGAGAATACGTTTGTTTGGCGCTATTGAGGTTTTGAGCAGGTCACTATTTTTCAGCGGCCCGACACGGAAAATAATATCCCAACTATCACGCGGTAACTGCCCCAGTTGATCGCTGAGTTGCAAGTTAAGTGTAATCCCTTCGTTCTGGGCTTGGAATTTTGCCAATAACGGGGCGATACATAACCGACCAAAACCGAGAGGCGCGATGACTTTTAGGTGACCAGAAACAACACCGCGCTGTGCCGCGATCTCTTCTTCTAATCCATTGAGGGTCTGTAGAACTTGTTCAGATCGGGCAGCGAGTAATTCTCCCTCTGTCGTCATGGCCAAACTTGTGCCCCCAGATCGCTCGGCTAATTTCAAACAAAGGCGTTGTTCAAGGTTGGCAAGGCGTTGGCTCACTGCTGAAGCCGTGACGTTGAGCGTGCGAGAAGCCGCAGAGAGAGAACCACCTCGGGCGATTGCTTGGACGAGTTGCAAGTCAGTTGATGAAATCATTAGGTTAGCTAATTTTTAAATTAAGATATCATAAGTTTATCTATCAATTAGCTGGAGTGCAAACTGTGACAAGAGCAAAGGTCTGACCAAAGGAAATACATATGATCCATAAAATCCAAGACTTGGATACACCATGTTTGTTGCTGGAACGGGATCGCCTCGAGGCCAATCTTGATCGGATGAAAAAAGCGGCTCAATCTCGGTCAACGTCGTTTCGGCCGCATTTAAAAACGGCGAAGTCTCTGGAGGTTGCCAAGTTGGCTATAGAAGCAAGCGGAGTAGGAGCGACTGTATCAACCCTGAAAGAGGCCGAGATACTTGGGCGTCAGGGATTTACAGATCTGTTGTATGCCGTTGCAATTTCTCCACAAAAACTTAAACGTGTGTCTGCACTTAGAGCCGAAGGTATTGATCTCAAAGTTGTTGTCGACAGCGTTGAAATGGCGGAGCATCTATCCACGTTCTATAAAATGACTGAAGATGCCATACCGACTTTGATTGAGCTCGATTTGGATGGGCACAGATCGGGTGTTCGCCCTGAGGATAGCGCACAGCTTGTGGCCATCGGACGGGAACTCGGCAGGTATCAGCAATTACAGGGCGTGATGGCGCATGCCGGGGAAAGTTACGGCCTTTCAGACCCTTCTGACTTACAGCTTTCTGCCCATAACGAAGCAAAATCTGCCTGTGCTGCCGCTCAAACTCTTAGGGACGCCGGCCTGTTGTGCCCAACGGTAAGTATCGGCTCCACACCCACGGCCTTGGCGGGCGAGAGTTATGAAGGCGTGACCGAGCTTCGAGCAGGGGTATTCATGTTCTTTGATTTGGTTCAGTCGGGTGTTGGTGTGTGCACCAAAGACGACATCGCGCTCAGCGTACTTACTACGGTTATCAGCACGGATATGGCTGCCAACCGTGTGGTGGTCGATGCTGGATGGATGGCACTGTCCCGTGATCGGGGAACTGCCAGGCAAGCACAGGATTATTTCTATGGTCAGGTGTGCTTGCAAGATGGCACTGTACTCACCGATATCTTGGTACTGGATGCACAACAAGAACACGGCATTATCGGCATGCGGCCGGGATCAGGTGCAACAATGCCAAATCTTTTGATTGGGGATCGTCTTCGCATATTACCTAATCATGCTTGCGCTACCGCCGCACAACATAGCGCCTACCACGTTATCAATTCTCAAACTGAGATAGAGGCAGTTTGGCCTCGGTTTTCAGGTTGGTAAGGAAATAAAAACATGTCTGAACTCTCCATCATTAGCGCTGCTGATATTGAAAAATATGCCACCCGTGAAATGGCCTTTGCCGCTGTTCGAAGCGCTTTGATCGCGATTACAGAACCTAACAGTATGTTATTTCCGGTGACCATCGGGCGGGGTTTACCAACAGATAGTATGGTCGCTATTAAATCAGGAATGTCAGCGCCCGAGGGCATAGTTGGATTAAAGGTGGGAACCTATTGGCCTGATAACATGGCACATGGTTTGGCCAATCATGGATCCACCACCTTGTTGCTTGATCCTAAGACGGGTATGCCAACCGCCTTATTCAATGCTGTGGCTTTGAACGGCCTTCGAACTGCAGCGGCCAATGCAGTTGCGACCGATGTTTTGGCAAGACCCGACGCGGAAGTGCTTCTTGTGGTCGGGGCAGGGCATCAAGCCCGATGTGAAGTAGCCGCAATTTGTGACATCAGGCCGATTTCTCGAGTGTTAGTCTGGAGCCGTAATCCTGATCACGCCAGAGGTATGGTGGGGGAAATGTCCTCAGGTAGTACAATTGAATTTAGAGCAGTCACGGATCTGAAAAGCGCTACCCGTGAGGCGGATATCATCACGACTGTAACGCCATCAATGGAAGCCCTTCTTCAATCGGAGTGGGTGCAGCCTGGGACGCACATCTCAGCCATGGGGGCTGATAAACAGGGTAAAAAAGAGCTTGATCCCCAGTTGATGAAACGCGCCATGCTCTTTGCTGATCATCCCCCACAATCGGTTGAGATCGGGGAATTTCAGCACGCAGCGGGAATGTCGCTCATTCAGGAGAAAAACATTACTGCGATAGGAGATGTATTATCAGGCGCTTGTAATGGACGTGAGAACGATGGCTCTATCACGATCTTCGATAGTTCTGGGATCGCGCTACAGGATATAGCTGTCGCCTTGGCAGTTTTGGATGAGATCCGGCTCAAAGGTCAGGTGGTGAATGTCCCGTTTTAATCTCAGGCCATTGGAGAGGATAAACAGTGAGGTTTTTTATAATTAATTTGATTACTTACAAATCATTAATGGTTGCATACTATGGTATGTGTGAGGGTGAAACAATTAGTGGGTAAACGTTGATGCGTCTTCATGAGTTCAAGTTTTTAGTTTTAGTTTTAATTTTTATTACGAGCTCCGTAAAGGCAGATAGTGTCCGAATTTTAACTGAAAATTACGCCCCATTTAATTACGTTGAACAAAATGAATTAAAAGGAATTGGTGCCGAAATCGTTACGGCAATGATAGCCAAAATTGGTAAAAAAACGCCGAATACTGGTTTGTTTTCTGTCACGCGAACTGCTGCGCGAGAAGACGAGTTTTATTGGGTGGAACCGCTTTTTAGCGTCCGTGATTATATTTATGTATTGAGAGAGTATGACTTTGAGGGAGAGACCCTTGAGGATTTACAAAAATTGAAGGCCATTGGGATTCAAGCTGGCGGTGCCGTACATCATAAAATGACAGACTTGAAGTTCAGTAACCTTGTGCCGATACATAATGTTGATAAACAGTTGGACTTTCTCTTAGGAAATAGAGTCCAAGCTTTGCAAGTTTCAGATGTGGTAATGTCATTTGAATTAACCAAAGCTGGTTTAGAATTTTCCAAGGTGAAGCCTATTGCTATTTTGAGTCAGGCAGATTTATATCTCGCTTTTTCGAAAACGACTCCTGTTGAGGACGTTCAGATTTGGCGGGATGCATTACATGATTTGATACGAGATGGAGATCATGCACGGATACTCAAAAACCACCTCCCGAGCCTATCTATCTGGGGTATGGAAAGTAAGGTTCGCATTGACGCCAATTGAAAAGCTTATGCGTAATCCGAACATGTATCGAAGCATGTATACTGAGGAACTTCAGTTACTGTAAAAAGATCAATTTCAAATCGAGACGGTAGCAACGACAGATAAAATCAGAAGTAAAGCGAATGAGATATTGATACTTCGACTGATTCGCGGGCGCTTTAACAAGGGTGTCAGTGCCGCACCGATAAAGAGCCAGCAGATATTCACCACAGTAATAACCACTAACAACACGATAGCTTTTGAGATGCTATCGAGAAATAGATCACCTGTGACGAGTACAAAGCTAGAGAAGAGAGCTGCGATTGCTGCATATGCTTTGGGGTTGAGTAATGAGAGGATCGTGCCTTCGATCCATTCTGGTGCCTTTCGTGTATTTACATCGGTGGTTAAGGGAGGTGCTGTTGCTATCCTGTAAGCGAGATAGAGAAAATACAGGCCTGCAATAACAGTGATAACCGGGGCAGCTCCAGGTATAGCACGCAATAACCCAGATATACCGGACCCCGTTATCATTATTACCATGACCATACCGACATTGAGCCCGACCATATAGCTCAGTCCTCGTTGTCTTCCAAAAGCGGCACCTACGGCGGCAAGGCTGAGGGTGTTTGGGCCAGGGCTACCCGTTAGGGCGAGAGCTGCGAGAACAAAGCCGAGGATAGTTTCCAATGGTTTTCCTTTTTGAGACTTTGTTTCATGTTCAGGCGAGAGCCTAATATATCAAAAGAAGTTCAAAGAATCACAACGAATTTTAGAATAAAGAAACAAACGAGAAATCGACTAAACTTATCTGGTAGCGGAGGGTATTTCTCTTTTCAAATTATGCTATCCAACTAATTATATCAGCTGATACCTGTAATTTTACCAAGAGGTAAAACCTGTTCTTGTCCTTTTCCAAATAACCGGATAAAATCACATAAAAATAATGTTATTTTGGTCTGTTTTGGGACGCGAAAAGCTATGAATTGGTGGAAAAATCCTCATTCGGTCCGTGGACCACTTATTGTGACTGTTGGGATAATACTCTTGGTGGGATTTCTCATCACCAATATCTTGAGTTACCAGATCTCCAAAAGTAGTTTGCGCGAAGCTCTCATCAACAATGAGCTTCCCTTGACGAGCAATAATATTTATTCGGAAATCCAGCAGGATCTATTACAGCCAGTTTTTGTAGCATCCCTGATGGCCAATGATGTTTTTGTCAAAGATTGGTTACTGGACGGCGAAAAAGATGTGCCCAAAATAGCCCAATATCTTGATGAAATTCGTAATGAGTATGGTTTATTTACCAGTTTTTTGGTTTCTGATAAAACGCGAAATTATTATCACTTTAAAGGACTTACACAGTCTGTTTCGGAAAAAGACGTAAATGATCAATGGTTCTTTCGTGTTCGGGGTAATGCGCCGGCCTATGAACTGAATGTTGATCTAAATGAAGCCCAGGGTAATGCCACGACCATCTTCATCAATCACAAAATATTTGATTACGATCACAAGTTTCTTGCCGCGATAGGCGTTGGGTTAAAGCTGGATACTGTTGCCGATATTGTTGCCCGCTATGAAGAAAGTTTCGGAAGGAATGTGTATTTTGTGGATGAGTCAGGAAAGATACTCGTTCGTTCTCAAGGCGCAAGTATAACCGAAGACACCATCTTTGACGGGAAGGGGGTTTCTAAAATAGCAGTTGATATTATGTCAGCAATAAGCGGGTTTTATGAGTACGAACGCAATGGAGAGGTTATGCTTCTCAATACGCGGTATATTTCTGAACTTGGATGGCACGTTATCGTCGAGCAACAGGAATCCCAAGCTTTAAGTGCTATCCGCAAAGGCTTGGTAACAAACTCGGTTATCGGTATTGCTGTTATTCTGCTCACCCTTTTAATCGTTTTTTACGCCTTGAATGCATTCCATACCCGCTTGGAAATGATGCTGTTGGAATCAAAGATGTCTCACCGGCAGCAAGAACAACAAGCCTCAGAATTGGCAGCACTTGCAGAACACGAGGCGATCCTTAACGACCAGCTGCAATATGAAGTCGGTGTAAAGAACAGGTTTTTCTCTATTATTGCCCATGACTTGAAAAGTCCCTTTACCTCTTTGTTAGGCATGACACAAATGATGTCACAAATGTCAGATTCCATGAGTAAAGACAAATTGGTCGAGTATGCTCGGGATGTGAATGAGACCGGAAATAGAGTGTTCGACCTCTTGCATAATCTTCTCGATTGGTCTCGGTTACAGATGCTTGAAAATACTCTGGAAAAGGAAATTCTTTCTCTGGGGGACGTTACGCAAGAAAATATAGACATCCTCACCTCAATAGCCTTGGAAAAACAAGTTACATTAACGAATAGAGTTGGTGATATTGAAGCTTTCTGTGATCGGAATATGGTTCTTACAGTCTTACGTAATCTAGTCGCAAATGCGTTGAAATTTTCCCATTCCGGTGGGGAGGTGGAGGTGACGGCAACTTATAAAGGAAACATGGTTGAGGTTACGGTGTCCGATACGGGGATCGGGATGAGTGAGGATAAAGTTGCTAAGATCTTTGCATTGGATGAAAAAACATCGACTGTTGGCACCGCTGGGGAACATGGCACCGGATTGGGGCTTCCTCTTTGTCGGGATATGTTGGATCGCAATGGCGGAAAAATTTGGGTTGAGAGCACCGTCGGAAAAGGCTCAAAATTTCATTTCCTTTTACCTGCAGAATACAGCGAGTTCTGATATCAACGACGAGGTCTTGCCTCTAAGTTGGCGTAATTAGTCCTTGTAAAGATGTCATGACAAATTCTGAAAATAATCGAGCGCGGGTAGGCTGAAAACGATCTGCAGCACGTAACAGATAGAGATTAAAGGCTTCAAATTCGGCATCGGGTATAAGAGGTATAAGTTGTCCTTCGTCGATTT
This sequence comes from Halopseudomonas aestusnigri, assembly GCA_036960845.1. GTDB lineage: Bacteria > Pseudomonadota > Alphaproteobacteria > Kiloniellales > Kiloniellaceae > Kiloniella. The sequence goes on from JBALWN010000001.1 coordinate 1,301,593, forward strand.
CTTTGCGTACAACAAACTCAGGTAGATATCCGATCCCGCCACCGGATAAGATGGCATCCTTAATCAAAGGACTGTTGTTCACCGAGATATGGACATTGGGCTGAATTTTGATTTCTGTGCCGTTGGTTTTAAAGCTCCATTGGTCTGGTTCTGAGAACCAACTGTAAACGATACATTGGTGGTTTGATAAGTCGTCTAATTTTTCGGGTTTTCCGTATGTCTCGAGATAATCAGATGATGCGCAGAGTACGCGTTGTATCGTACCAAGATTGCGGACTAAAATTTTACTGTCTTTTAGCTCTGTAGTAATTCGAAATACGAAGTCGAAATTCTCACTTTGTAAGTCCACAAAGCGATCGTTCACGGCAATTTCTAATTTGATTTGTGGATAAATTTTTCCAAATTCTGCAACGACACTACCCATGCCATAGACGGCTAAAATTTGAGGAATAGCGATCTTAATTTTGCCATTGGGGACAATAGCCTCTTCGCTGAGCTTTTCTTGTAATCCCTGGAGCTCATCAATCATCCGGCCTGCCGAATCATAACAGACTTGGCCCGCTTCAGTTAACCGAAGGTGCCGAGTTGAACGAATGAGGAGGGTTGTCCCTAGTGAACTTTCCAGCTTTTCGATATTCTTTGCTGTCCAGGCAACGGATATTCTGAGTTCCTTTGCTGCTCGTGTGAAGCTTCCTGTTTCGACGACCTTCCTAAATACCCGCATACATTCAACAGTATTGATCCCGACCATTTTTATTCCTAAACGAATTGCTGAATTAGTTTCCATATTTTGGCATATATACAAAGTAAATATAAATACTACATAACTTCCATCAAGCGAAACAATATTGTTAGGCGGTTGAATACTCGGCCTAACAGTTTCGTAACGAAATGAACTTGCCAAAGGAAGTTGTTATGAATTCTTCAAAACTGTTTGAGCCCCGAAGCCTTGGTGGAATAAGCGTGCCAAATCGTTTGGTCGTTGCCCCCTTAACAAGAACCAGCGCGCAGGCTGATGGAATAGTTGGCCCCTTGATGACAGATTATTACACCAATTTTGCCAAGGGTGGTTTTGGCGCAATTATCACCGAGGGAACGTACACTGATCAGGCTTATAGTCAGGGTTATGCCAATCAACCCGGCATTACGAATTGTGCCCAACAAGAAAGCTGGCGTCCTGTGGTGGATGCCGTGAAATCTAATGGGGCCAAATTTATTATGCAGTTAATGCATGCTGGCGCGCTTTCTCAGTTTAATGCTTACAACACTGAAACGAGGGCTCCTTCTTCTGTATTGCCAAAGGGAGAGCAGATGTCAGTTTACAAAGGTCAGGGGAGTTATAAAACTCCCAGGGAGATAAGCCGACCAGAGATAGAACAGGTGATCGAAGGCTTTGTCCTATCAGCAGGGCGGGCAAAGCAGGTCGGATTTGACGGTGTGGAAATCCATGGCGCAAACGGATATCTGTTGGATCAATTTTTGACTGGCTATACCAATAACAGAATGGATGCTTATGGAGGTTCTGTTGCTTCGAGAGTTCGTTTAGCAACAGAGATAGCAATAGCTGTACGTCAGGAAGTGGGTCCTGACTTTGTTGTCGGAATTCGAATTTCTCAAGGCAAGGTCAACGACTTTAATCACAAATGGGCCGGAGGGTTGAGTGATGCTGAGACCATTTTCGGAGCATTATCCGGAATAGGGCTAGATTATATCCACACCACAGAATTTGAAGCAGATCAGCCAGCTTTTGGAGATGGGGAAACCCTGTCAGCACTGGCCAAAAGGATCTCAGGTTTGCCTGTGATTGCAAATGGTTCCCTGCATGAACCCCACCGCGCTTCTGCGCTATTGGAAAACGGAGGTGCAGATTTTGTTTCTCTGGGGCGAGGCGCTATTGCTAACAGTAACTGGCCGAATTTAACTCTTGAGAATTTATCGCCAAGAGACTTTGATCCTGAAATACTAACCCCATTTGCCGATTTGAATAATGCTGAAATGTTTGAAGAGAAAATGCGGGCTTAAGTTTAAAGTATTTAGAACGGCCTATTCATCGGGTTCATGAAATTCGGTGTCTAGGTCTTCTATTTTCTCTGCCATGTATTTGCGAGCATCTGCCACACCCTGATTGTATTGAGAGGGACCAATTTTTTTGAGCATGAAATTGACAATTTCTTCAGCCCTAAACTCGCTCATGTCTTCATCGAACTCTGAATAGAAAAAGTTTACGAGGGCCTGAGTGATTTCTGCTTTACGATCGTCATCTAGTTTAATGCGCATTTGTTTTTTCTCGGGTTGTGGACGTTAAAATTGATTTTAGTAATGGCACCTATTTATATATTTTGTTAAGTCGCGATCTTTGAGAATTAGGCTTAATCCAAGGTTTTTTGCCTTATTACAATAGGGTTCGATGTCTTGAAAATTGTCAGTATATTCTGCAGCAAAAATGGATTTTCTGGCTTTTACATAGGGGGTCATTTCCTCGCACCATTTATCGGCAATACAGTCTTCGGTCAACGCCCAATCAAAATGATCAACGAGAACAGTTGCGAGGTCTCCGGCATTTTTTTGTCCAATAGAAAGGCCACGTTTGTGCGCTTGATCGGCTAGCCAGAGGCTGTATCTGATTTGATCTTTTTTTGAAATCGAAAAGCCTGTGGGTGCCCAATGTAGGTCCATATTATCGGGCTCCATGCCGTCAAAACCTTTGGCCTTACAAAGATCCATTCGAGCCTTCATAATAGGGGCGAGAAGATTTATACGACGGATGTCCAGCCACTTTTCTCCTTCCCAACCTTCATAATCTTTCCCGATGACCGCAGAAGGGAACTCTTTAGCATCTGCTCGCCAGTCTTCCCATGCTCCGACATTGATATAACAAATCACCTTGGTGCTGTTGGACTGGAAAGCTTTGATTGTTTTAGGAGAGGTTTCAAAGAGGTCGAGGTCGATCATCTGTACAGGGCGGGTAAAGTCATATGGCTCTGTAAGCTGCCAGTCCCAGGATAGAAAGCCGTGGGGTTGCCACCAGGTTTGAGCTGAAGCTGAGCTGAAGCTGGAAAAGAGTACCAAAATGCTGATAATATTAAATAAAATTACTCTCATACTGGGTGCGTATTACTCGTTTTGTTAGGCTTTATTTTGACTGATGAGCCAATCTTGAACTTGTTTTGAACTTTGGACAATATGGGTGGGTGGCAGAGCTGGGCGGGAAATCATAAGCACTGGGATATTGTTGGTTCTCGCTGCTTCGAGTTTTGCCGCGGTTGCTTCTCCACCGGAATTTTTACTGACGATCATATTAATGGAACTATTACGTAGAAGCTGGATTTCATTCTCTAGGGAAAAGGGGCCGCGTTCAAACAGGATTTCTAAGTTATTGGGGAGCGGGTTTATCTCAGGCACTTCAATCATCCGTGCCAAATAATGATGGTGGGAGATATTCGTGAAATTCTTGAGTTCCTTTTGTCCAGTGGTGAGAAATATTTGGAGAGGTTCTTTTATCGCTTTTAGGTGATCTAGTGTGTCCTCAATATTCTGTAGGTGGACCCAGTTATCTTTAGCGGTTACGGCCCATTCCGGACGAGACAAAATTATATGGGGAAGGTGCATGTCATGACAGGCTTTATAAGCATGGGCAGTCATGGTCTGTGCAAAAGGGTGGGTGGCATCAATAACTGCCGATATTTGATTTTCTTTCAGGTATTTTTTAAGCCCTTCAATGCCGCCAAATCCTCCAACTCGTTCTTGCCCTAAAACGGCCGTACGTTTTTTTGTTACCCCTGCACGAGAAGTGATAACTTCAAAATGAAGGTCTTGTGCTAGCAACTCGGCGAGTTCATTTGCCTCTGTTGTCCCACCTAAAATAAGTATGCGTTTGTTTGTGGGGCTTTTGCTCATTACTTTGCGACAATACATTTTGCAATGCTACTACGGGCGACAATGTTTCCGGGGCGATCAATAATAATGACATCAACCTCAGTTTTTCCATTGAGAATTTTCAAGGCTTCATCTCTGGCAAGGTGGGCAATTTTCTCTGCAAGGGGAATGTTATTTTCAAGGCAGCGTACCAAAATTTGATTGGCCGTGTTTGCTGTTTTGGCTTCTTCAATAATCTCAACCGGGGCATCGAGTTCTTGTAAGCGTTCTGCAAGCCACGACATATCAACCTGACTGCGTCCTGAATGTAAATCCCTGTGCCCCATGGCAAGCTTTGTTAATTTTCCGAAACCTCCGCCTATGGTCAGGCGCGAAACTGGGTGCTCGCGCAAGTATTTAAGCATACCTCCTGCAAAGTCACCCATGTCCAACATGTCGCCTTCTTCCAGGCCATAGAAATCCATGACAGCTTTTTCAGATGTTGATCCTGTACAACCGGATACATGCGGGCGTCTCGTGGCAATGGCGACATCGATACCACGGTGAATGGAATGAATCCAAGATGAGCAGGAAAAAGGAACCACAACGCCCGTGGTTCCTAGAATGGAAAGCCCGCCGAGAATACCAAGCCTTGGATTCCAGGTTTTGGTTGCCAACTCTTCTCCGCCGGGGATTGAAATTTCTATAATTACATCGCCGGCTCCGCCATGTTCTTTTATGACTTCGGCAATGACCTCGTTCATCATTTTTCTGGGCATGGGATTGATAGCAGGTTCGCCTGCTGGGATTGGAAGACCTGGCTTCGTCACCATTCCGACGCCTTCGCCAGCGTGAAAGACTATGCCGCTTCCAGGCAGGCCATGGCTCACACGTGAGATTATAGTAGCCTGGTGAGTGACATCAGGGTCGTCACCTGCATCCTTGACGATTGCTGCCATGGCTGTGGTATCGTTTAATTCTTCTCTACAAAGGGCAAAAGCAGGTTGCTCTCCCTTTGGCAGAGTTATAGTAACTGGATCGGGAAATTGGTTGGTTATAAGAGCTGTATAGGCTGCCTTAGTTGCCGCAGTGGCACAGGCGCCGGTAGTCCAGCCTCTTTTCAATATTCCTTCAGGTTTTCGAGCCATAATAGTTATATGCTAAGTTGTTATTTTACAGATCGTTTGGCTTAATTTATTTTGGGGTTTTTCAAATTAGCCCCGCAAGTAACACAAGTTTGGTTATACCGTAAGAGCGAAGCTACACGAGAAGGACAGTGTGATAAATGGATAAACTGCCTCTAGATCTACCTGATTTTCAACCCGGCTGGGTTTGGCTTGTCGGTGGTGGCCCCGGAGATGCGGGTTTGTTGACTTTATATGCCTTGCACGCGTTGAGGTCGGCCGATGTGTTGATTTATGACGCTTTGGTCGGTGATGATGTCCTTAAGCTGGCTCGAGAGGGCTGTGTCCTTGAATATGCTGGCAAACGTGGGGGCAAGCCATCTTCTAAACAGGCTGACATCTCACAGCGGTTGATACAGCTTGCACGTGAAGGAAAACGCGTCCTGCGCCTCAAAGGGGGCGACCCTTTTGTTTTTGGCCGTGGTGGCGAAGAAGCCTTGGCACTTGTTGAGGCAAATATTCCATTCCGTGTTGTGCCTGGAATTTCCAGTGGCATCGGGGGACTTGCTTACGCGGGTATTCCAGTTACGCACCGTGATTGTAATTCAGCAGTGACTTTTCTAACAGGCCATAATGCCAGTGGTATTGTGCCGGATAACATCAACTGGGCAGGCCTTGCGCAAGGCTCCCCCGTAATTGTCATCTATATGGCAATTAAACATCTCGGTGATATCGCACAAAAATTAATGGCTAATGGGCGTTCAAAAGATGAACCCGTTGGCATCGTCAGCCGGGCTTCTACGCCTGCGCAGAAAGTTCTTGAAACGACTCTGGGGACTTGTGTCGAAGATGTCGCCAAAAGCGGTATTGAACCTCCCGCGCTCGTCGTCGTGGGCGAAGTTGTTCGGTTGCGCGCGGGACTTGATTGGATGGGGGCAATCGAAGGGCGTGTGTTAACCTCAGATCCATTAGGGTTAAAAACTCAATCTGGAAAGGTAGCGAGCGCTTGACTATCGAAGCGAGTGAGGAATATCGAAATAGCCCCAGAGGGCTAATTATTGCAGCTCCTTCTTCTGGAAGTGGCAAGACGACACTCACACTCGCTTTGCTCCGACATTTTAAAAATAACAATATTCGGGTCGCTCCGGTTAAAATAGGACCCGATTATATCGATCCGGCTTATCATGCAGCCGCTGCGGATAGGCCTTGTTACAACCTAGACCCTTGGGCCATGAATAACGAAAGCCTATCTGAGATCATAACTCTTGCAGCCCAAGGGGCGGATGCCATTTTGGCCGAGGGTGTCATGGGGCTCTTTGACGGTGCTGCCGGAGGTGAAGGGTCAACTGCAGCGCTTGCTAAAAAAACCGGTTGGCCTGTAGTTCTTGTTATTGATGTCAAGGGAATGTCAGCTTCAGCAGCTGCGATACTCCACGGATTTTCGTCTTTTGATCCTGAAATCTCTATTGCTGGCGTGATATTCAATCGGGTTGGCTCGCTGCGTCATGTTTCCCTTCTCAAAGAAGCTTGTGATCCCCTCGGTATCCCCGTTTTAGGATATCTCAAAAGACAGGAAGAAATGGTGTTGCCAAATCGACACCTTGGTCTTGTGCAAGCGATAGAACATAACGAAATTGATCTCTATCTCGATAATGCGGCTCAACAGGTTGGTTGGGATATCGATTGCGAAAAGCTATTGGCTTTGGCCAAGCCAACGTTTCTTCCTTCAAAAGAGCTAACTGCTTTTATACCGCCAATTGGGCAGCGGATTTCAGTGGCACAAGATGTAGCCTTTTCATTTGTTTATCCTGCTCTTCTTGAGGGATGGCGTTCTGCTGGTGCTGAGCTAAACTTTTTTTCTCCGCTTGCAGATCAAAAACCAAATCCGAAATCTGATGCGATCTATCTACCTGGAGGTTATCCAGAACTGCACGTAGGGCAACTCGGTGCTAACTTACGGTTCTTAGTGGGGTTACGAGCAGCAGCAAATAAAAACACCGCGATCTATGGCGAATGCGGTGGTTATATGGTTTTGGGCAAAGGCTTGATTGATGCTCGGGGTGATCACCATGAAATGGCCGGGCTGCTTCCGGTGGAGACGTCATTTCTGGTGCGCAAACGTTCTCTTGGGTACAGAACAGTCAAAACTCTGGTTGAAAGTCCCCTTGGGCCAAAAGGGCAGAGCTATCGTGCGCACGAATTTCACTATTCAACAGTTGTGGACACTGAGGGAAATCAGCCTCTTTTTGATGTCATGGATGCGAGTGCACAAAGTCTTGGGCGGGTTGGCTGCCAAAACGGTTCAGTAATTGGGTCTTATATCCACTTGATAGATCAGGGTTAATACGCTTAAGCCCTTCCTCTCAAAGCTGTGTTGCTGCAAAAGAGGTCAAAATCTGCTATACTCTTTTCAAAAGAATGCAACAAAGCAGTCTTTTGAAAGAGGTTTACAAAGAAATACGTGAATAGAGAGCGGTTCCACAGTTCCACACAGTGTTTGCCTCCACCCCAACCTTTTCCCATGATCCGAGGAACAGTTGGCCGTTATCTTGCACGTCCTTGGTTCGACGCTTTAGCACTTCGCCTTGTTGTGAATTACCTGTTTCCTCTCTCGAGAGCTCTTCAAACTGCAATCGTAAGCGAGGGGGATGCGCATGCCCTCGAAACTGAGTTAGAGCTCAAAACATCTCTCCCCAAAAGTTGTGATGATGCCCTGACTGAAATATGCATCCGCCACTATGTCGCAAAATCGGCGTTTGAGCGTTGGAAGGTGGTTATGTTTGGGGATGGCCTGAGCATAGCGGGCAGAGTTTTTGCTGAACTTAGGAGGCAGGAAACATCTCAACGGTTGTTGGAGTCGGCCTTGATGTTCAAGGAAATACGCAAACAGGTCGAACCCCTAAAATGGCAGCTCCCTACGCCAAAGGACTTTAAAGAGCATTATCTAAGTTTTTCAGAAGACCCGGCGGAAGTATATTCGGCGCCTAAAAAGATGCCTCTGGTTGATATGTCTCACTCAATCCATGGAGTTTATGGCCGTGAATATTGGCTCCGGTATGGATCATCTTTTGGGGGTGAAAACTGGGTGCGGTGTTTTGAGCCTCTCACTGGGCTTGAACCATCTGCCCCCACATTGATTTTTTTACAAGGCTTAGGCGTTGAACAAGATTGTTTTCAAGATAGAGAAGATCCCGTTTGTGCCTTAACTGAATCGGGCTTTAGAGTGTTACGAATACAACAGCCAGGTCATGGTTTTCGTAAAAATCCTGGCAGATTTGCTGGGGAAGAAATCGTTGCACGGGGGCCAATCGGCCTCGTGGATACGTTTCAACAATGGATCTCGGATGTGGCTACGCTTATTCACTGGGTCAGATCACAAAGAGGAGGTGCTGTCGTTCTCGGCGGCGTAAGCCTAGGGGCTTTAGCTTGTCAGCTCTATTCCACAGTTGCATGGGATTGGCCGGAGAAACTAAAACCGGATGGACTTTTACTTATTGGCACTAGCGGTAATGTATTGGATGTTTTACGTAAAAGTTGCCTGACTGAAGGCTTAGGCGTGCCGGAAAAATTACATGAACTCGGCTGGAAAAAGGAAGATTATCTTCGTTGTTTGCCTCTTGTTCAGCCTTCTGGACATTCTGTAGTTCCTCCTGATAAAATTATTTTCATGCTTGGTCAGGCAGATAACCTGATGCCTTATAAGGGCGGACTTGAACTTGCTGATCGCTGGCGAGTGCCTCCTGAAAATAGGTTTTTGAGAAATGGAAAGGGCCATTTTTCTCTTTTGATAGATCTCATCCGGGATCCAATTGTCTTACGTCGCCTGGTTGAGATTACAAACATCAATTAGCTTTCAGTTGAACCATGCAGAAGGCACAAGGGTGCTGTGTTTTGTCGGGCATTAACATTGATATGATTATCTGATACTGTGCGTGAAAATTTAACTGGATTGAATTCGGTTAAACTGCCGTAAGTGATGCAGGGCTTGATTGTACCGGCCGATAGACTTACATAGGCCCTAATATAAATACGAGATGACGCGCGTTCCTTTGTAATTTTACCAAGGACGAAAATATATACGAGATAGCAGAGCAATGAATTCTCTTGGCATAGATAAAGAGCCCAAAGATACCCGTGTTGTCGTCGCCATGTCTGGTGGTGTCGATAGTTCTGTTGTCGCGTGTATGCTGAAAGAAGAAGGTTACGACGTTATAGGTGTAACCCTTCAACTTTATGATCACGGGATTGCTCTTGAGAAAAAAGGTGCTTGTTGCGCGGGGCAAGACATTTACGACGCACGTACTGTTGCAGATCGTTATGGCTTTCCACACTACATTCTCGATTATGAATCTCGTTTTAAACAGGACGTAATGGAAGATTTCGCCGATAGCTATATGCGCGGCGAAACACCTATCCCCTGTGTGAAGTGTAATCAAAAAGTAAAATTCAAAGACATGTTGGCCATGGCCAAAGACCTTGGTGCCGATGTCATGGCGACCGGGCATTATGTTCAGCGCATAGAAGGCCCTAATGGTCCTGAATTACACAAAGCCTTTGACGATACAAAAGATCAAACTTACTTCTTGTTTACGACAACAGAAGCTCAACTCGACTTTCTTCGCTTTCCTTTGGGCGGATTACCGAAAACCGAAACACGGAAAATAGCCGAACGTATGGGACTTTCTGTTGCCGACAAGCCAGACAGTCAGGATATCTGTTTCGTTCCAGATGGCTCTTACGCGAGGGTCGTGGAACGCTTGCGCCCAGGAGCCTTGGACAAAGGTGATATCGTCCACATGGATGGCACCGTTTTGGGGCAGCACGAAGGTATTATCAATTATACGGTTGGGCAACGCCGCGGCATTGGTGTTGGTGGTACGTCAGATCCAATTTATGTTATCCGTTTAGATGCGGCGAAAAAGCAGGTTATTGTTGGTTCCAAAGAAGCCCTTTCCCGGGATGTTGTGCTGGTGAACGAGCTCAATTGGTTGGCTGAACCTATTACCGATGGTGGTCGTGAGGTTTCGGTAAAGCTTCGGTCTGTTTCTAAACCGACAAGCGCCACGATTTACCCAGAAGGTCAGGGCCTTGGTATGGGTGGGGCACGTGTTGTTTTACATGAACCTCTCTTTGGAATATCTCCCGGGCAGGCCGCAGTGTTTTATGATGGCGAACGCGTTCTCGGCGGTGGTTGGATTATCTCAACCGAAAAACTGGTCTTAGATGAAGAAGCTAAAGGTGCGGCTTAAGTCGGAATAAAACCTTCTGGATTCATAAGAATGTTCCTGCTATGTTCTATGTGATTTCCCTGTCTTAATCACTCAGAAGTTCATGTCATGCTCCCGCAGATTTCCAATTCACAAGCCCGAAAACTGTTTATGCTCAAGCAGGGGCTCAGCGATAATCCTGTATTAAAACAGGATAAAACGAGCTTACTAGAACTTATTGAGCGGATGGGGTTCGTACAAATCGACAGTATCAACACTGTCGAACGCGCCCATCATATGATTTTATTCTCCCGAAATCAGACCTATCGGAAAGAAAATTTCTCAAGTTTGTTGGAAGAAGATCGGACGCTGTTTGAGAATTGGACCCACGATGCATCTGTAATCCCAACAACCTTCTATCCTTACTGGCAACATCGATTTATTCTTACCGAAGAACGTCTTCTTGAGCGTTGGCGCAAATGGCGTCGTGAGGGTTTCGAGGAAAGCTTCGAGGCAATTTTGGAGCACGTTCGAGTAAACGGCCCCACGAAGTCCCGTGATATGAAAACCCCGTCCCCAAAAATGGCGAACTCTGTTGATAAGAAAAAAAATCAAGGCTGGTGGGATTGGCATCCGTCTAAAACGGCACTTGAATTTTTGTGGCGCACAGGTGCTCTCAGTGTTGATCGTCGTGAGGGCTTTCAAAAAGCATATGATTTAACCGAGCGCGTAATACCCCAAAAGCATCAAGTCAGTGAAACTGACCCAGATATGTATCTTGATTGGTCGTGTCGGTCTGCTTTGGATCGGCTAGGTTTTGCAACCGCAGGAGAACTCGCCGCTTTTTGGGATGGGGTTAAACCTGCTGAAGCAAAGAAGTGGTGTGATAGACAGCTTGGGCAGGGGCTCATTGAGGTCGAGGTTCATGCGGCAGATGAGAGTGTTCCTCGTAAAGTTTACGCCTATGAAAACCTACTGGATCAACTTGAAGACGTCCAGCCCGTTCCAAAGCGTGTTCGTGTGTTAAGTCCGTTTGATCCTTTAATTCGTGATAGGAAGAGAACCGAAAGGCTTTTTAACTTTCACTATAGAATTGAAGTGTTCGTTCCTGAAGCCAAAAGACAATACGGCTATTACGTCTTCCCGCTGTTAGAAGGGGAGAAGCTCATTGGACGTATAGATATGAAACGCCAAGGGCAGTCGTTGGTTGTTAAAGGGCTTTGGTTTGAGCCAAAAGTGAAGGCCTCCACGGGGAGATTGAAAGCAATTGAAGCTGAACTGGATCGGGTGAGGCGTTTTGTTAATGTCGAGGATGTTCTCTATGAAAAAGACTATTTAAGGGAAGCTTTATAACCTTTATAGGTTGATTTACTTATAAAGGTTACGTTTTGAAAACTCTAATAAATCCACTCAGCGAGTTCTGGGTTGTATTCTATGGCGTCATTGAAAAGCCAGACCATCCGGTCACAAAACCACATCTTGCCTATAAGCATAGCAAAACCAAAAAACATGGTTGGCCAAAACAGATTAAAAGAAGCTGTGATCAATCCACCAAAAAAACCAAAACCGGCCAAAATTCCGAGGACACGTGCTTGAGTACTATGCTTTTCAAGGAGTTCGTCAAGGCCGTCAAAAGGGACTTCCTTTAACCAAATTCGTTCCCCAAATGTTACTTGAGAAGCCCATGAATCTGTATGCCGAGGCTTTGGAAAAATACGTGGGTTGAGATACATCCAAAAAGCAAAGAGTATCAAAAGAAATCCCGCTACAGGCCATCCCCAAGTTGTATGGCTCCAGATTGCTGGAAATATAAGCCAGCCAGAACCGGCTCGCGTCCATACGGAGAGCGGGTGGGAGTGATGTTCCCAGGTGTCGCGCTTCATGGAAAACTTGATGCCCATAGTGTTTCTCAATCGTTATTCGAGTTCAGACGGAGAGTAAATCCGTCTAAGGCTTTCTTCAAGCTAATGTTTCTCAGAAGTATGGTGTAATTTTTGGAGAGTACTTTGATCGAAATTTAAGAAAAAGCTTATGCGCTTGTCACTCGGCTATTGACAGTTTTGTGTCATGGCATTATCACCGCTCTCACGAAACAAAACCTGTGCGAATCAGGCATCTGAGTATTTCATTGATTAATTTTGTTTCATAGCCTTATGGCGGAGTAGCTCAGCTGGTTAGAGCAGCGGAATCATAATCCGCGTGTCGGGGGTTCAAGTCCCTCCTCCGCTACCAATTTAAAAAAGCCTCGGCAACTAGCTGAGGTTTTTTTATTTCTGGAATAAAACTGGTCAAACCAATTTTTCTGACGCATTATCCGTTGCATATTTTGGGTAATAAAAATCTATTTTCTAAGCATGTTGGGGATATATTGATGGCGTTGGGTATTGGCTTTATCGGTCTTGGGATCATGGGAAACAGAATGCTGACCAACATGTCATCTCATGGAGGATTTGATCTCGCTTGTGGTTGGGATCCCGATCAGAAGGCTGGGGTAGATGCAAATCGGGAATTTCCTTCACTTAAGATCGCCGAAACTGTCGCTGAATTAATTGCGCATCCAAAAGTAGATGTCGTCTACATTGCAAGCCCTCCAGCCTCACATAAAGAATACGCACTGGCAGCTGCAGCTGCAGGTAAAGCCGTCTTTTGCGAAAAGCCCTTGGGTGTCGATATAGAACAAAGCCGGGACCTTGTTGCAGCTTTTGACGAATTAAATTTACTTAACGCGGTTAATTTTCCACTGGCGAATTCACCTGCTGCTGATCTGATGAAAGCAGAGGTTGATGCTGGAAATCTGGGAACAATCACGTCTGTTGAAATTCGGCTGCATTTTGCGCCTTGGCCCCGAGGCTGGCAGCATAGTGCGAGTTGGTTAGCTCAGCGCGCAGAAGGGGGATTTGTTCGTGAAGTTGGCTCCCATTTTATTTATCTGACTGAGCGTCTGTTTGGTGCTTCTGAACTTGTAAATGCCTGTACACTTTACCCTGATGATGATGTCTCTTGTGAAACCAATGTCCAAGCTTATTTGGCCTGTGGAGATGTTCCAGTATCCTTTACTGCCAGTGCGGGTGGGGTCGGTCCTGACACTGTTGAATTCACAATATGGGGGGAGAATAAGTCCTTCCGACTAAGCATGTGGGATCAACTTTTTTCTACAACAGGTGAAAATTGGAACCGAGAGCTCGCTGATATTGCAGATGCACGACAGACAGGTTATATGCGGGGATTGGATAATCTTATTGCTTGGAAAGAGAGCAAGGATTGTTCCATTGCCAGTTTCGAAGATGCGCTCTCTGTTCAAGAAATAGTCGAGGCCATTCTCTCTGGTGATGCTTAACGGCTTGTTTTACCCAGGCCTCTCGTTATCTAAAAGGATCCGCCCTGATGTCTAAATATTCGTTTTACATTGGACATTTACGCTTTATTGCCAACCGTACTGAGCGGATCAACGACGACGTTGGGTTGATGATGGATATTCTCAATTCCATAGCTTCTCAAATTGAGGATCGGGATAAGTTTACCCTTAAAGCCAATGAACTAAGAGCAGGGGGACGAGCGCTGGCCGGTTTAGCTGGCTTCCTTCAAAAACAAATTTTACCCGAAGTGGTTTCTGCTCAAAACGACGTCGGGGAAAAGCAGGTTCGTTGGGTCATTGATACTTCTATGGCGCTTACATCGAAAATATTGATGCATGCTGAAATAACTAACGATAAAGACGAGCTAACCCTGGCGTTACCAGAAGAACCAAACTAACTAATCCAACTTAATATCTGGCTCGTTAGCAGGGGAATTGTCGAAGTTTTAACAATCCTCTGATACTTTGAAAGAGTTGATGTTCAGTTAGGTATTGCTCTATGGATGTATTGAGTTCTGCGACTAACAAAAGCTTGTTAGATTATTGGGTACGGCTGTCGGGGGGAATTGGTGTTCCTCAACGTGAACATTTTGACCCCATTGATCTTGATCCTGACGCTTTGCCTCACATCTTCCTCTGTTCACTTGGATATGCTCCTTTTTCAGTACATTTTCGTCTTCAAGGGACCTTCATTACGGAGCATTTGGGACAAGCTTATACGGGCAAAGAGCTAAACAGCGAAACTTTTGGTGAAGCAGCTGACGATGTTCTCGAGCTTTACAAACGAGTTGCCGACGAATTACATCCTGTCGTTTCTCAAGAATTAATATCTGCTGCAAATGGAGATAAAATTTTAATTGAGGTTTTGCATATGCCGCTCATGAACAAGCAAGGGAAGGTTGCCTTTGTTCTGGGATCCATTGATGCCATTGGCGATGATTATTTAAATAAAAAACATTTTGTATCCCATCATTGGGTCGTTAAGAGTTCTACAGATTTGAATATCGATACTTAGCCTTATATAAATGCCATTCCAATTTTTGTCTCATGATGCTTACGCTTTTTACGTTCCTCCCTTTCGTAAAATCTTGTGGAAAATTTGTGCCCTTCATCTTTAACGGTGGCCCCAAAAAAGCCTAAAAGTTATCTTTATATGCTAGCTTGGTTGATATGTTATCTCCATAAAGGAGTATCTACTTGAGGTATAGTAAGAGGTTTGAGAGAGGCGATGTGGCGGGGATATCGAACAGCACTATTATGGGGCGTCATTCTTATCTGTACGTCATCATTTAATAATCTGCGTGCTCAAGAAGTTGCCGTTGATCATTGGTTATGGGCAGGCCAGAACCATACCGATATTCTCGCGAGTGAAAAACGCGTACAAAATCAATGCCAAAAACTAGAGGCCCAGTGTCGAATATCTAATCTAAGAGTTTTAGTTCGGTCGTGGGCAGGGGAAAACCCAAGCTTTTCTACAAAACATCACACCCCACGTCTTTTAGTAAAAGGGTCATCTGTTATTCTTTCCTATCGCCTTGAACATTTGCTTAATTTCAAAAAGATTGCGGCCGTGATTCAACGCGACATTAACATATGGGGTCGGGCCAATAGACCTGTCATTGGAGTAGAGATTGACTTCGATAGTCCATCTTCTGGGCTCAAGGAATATCATCAGTGGCTGGGGAAGCTACAGATCCACTTAACAGAGAAAATTCCTCTCAGCATTACTGGCCTGCCGACGTGGTTTGAGGATAACAATAAGCTGGCGACAGACCTTGCTAGATCTGTGAGTGAAGTCTCTTTGATGTTTTACCGTCAGGAGCAAACGCCGATAACCAAGCATCTTTTGGTGGCTATTAACAAAGTTAACAATCTTAGGTATGCTTTCCTCTGTGATGATAACAGATGGGAAGCCCTAGTCAGGGAGACAAAGAAGAATGAGACGTTTCGGATGGCAATTTTCCTTATCTCTCGTTGTGTTGATGTTGGTAAACCTTCCCCCTCATAAGGTCGAAGCCGGAGGGGGGCCTCCCTGCCAACAACCTATTGTTTCTCGTTATTGTTCATCGACACAGATTGACTTGCTGACTCCGCAAAAAGGTCGAGCAAAAGTCTTCTTATCTCAAATTTTAAAGCTCTATAGGCCTGAGCTTTCTCTCAGCCAATTACGGTGGTCGGAGAAAGAAGAGAATATTGATGAGGTTAATAGCTTTCATAAAAAGTATGACATTCCTCAGCTCGTAAGTAATGAACTCAGCTACTTAGAAGGGGAGACGCAAGAGGAAAAGTTCCTTGATGAAGCGTTTTTCTCTGACCCGCAGTGTTATGCAGGCGGGAGTTTTACTAATCTTGCTTCTTATCATCAGGGTTTGTCGACATCAGGGTTAGATCGAGAAACTATTCGTTATCTTGCCTTTGTACGTCTTTTGTTAATCCAAGATTGTGTTTTGGATACAGACGCTTATATCGGCAATGATAAGACCAAGAAACATTTTCAAAAAATCAGAGAAGGTGAAGCTAAGGGCTGGCTTGACTATATTGAAGCCGTTGCATTTTACCACGATGGTTTTTATCCCGAAGCAGCAGATCTTTTCGCGACAATTGCCCGAGAAGAAACAGAAGCAGGTCGTAAATCTGGATGGCTTGTTGAAACTACACGCTACATGGAGGTGTTGTCGCTCTTTCATAAAGGTAGAGAGGGCCAAGATGAAGTCTTTTTGCCCACGGTATTTAACAGTTTTACCGAAGCTTTCGTTACTGATTTTCCCCACTCAGAATATCGAAAACATGTAGAGGGCATGTCCGTGGGGATATGGCTGCATTATGATGAAAGAGAGCGTTATTATAAAGAACTGCTCCAGATGCTGGCGAGAGGCCATGTCCTAACTGATAGGTCTATTGAATTAGATAATTTGGATGAGTTATCCCTCAACGCTTTATTGGCAAATATTAGTGAAATTGCTGAATATCCAATAGAACACGGTAATGGTTTCACCTTGCTACCTGCAATACTGTCAAAGTCCGGGGAGGTTTCTAGCCTCTGTGAGCAAAGCAGTCGTTTGCCTCAAAAGACACCATCTGAGCTTATTAAGTACATTGAAATGAGTTGTGCTTATTTACTTGGTGGGACTGCGCCAGATACGACTATTTTTGCGGATACACCTTTATTTGCGCACGCGAAGGCTTTTGAAGCCCAGGCCTTTCTGTTGGCAGGGAACATGGAGGAAGAAGCCGTTGTTATGGCTGAAATGGCTATGGGATTAGAGCTTCCGCCGAAGGATTTACTAGGGTTGCGAAGTCTCCAGTTCGAAGCACGCTTAAAACAGAATGAACCAGAAGTATTTATTAAATCCGATAAGATCAGTGGACCAAAAAAACCAATGGAGTTGTCGATTATGGATGCTGTTCTTTATGAACAGGTGTCTCGGTTTTTTTTATCTCCTAAACAGCTCGAAGAAAGTCTCGTTGGGGAAGAGGATGAGTTGCTCAAATTCGCTCTGGTTCGTCCGCATCTTGATGAAGCGATGATCCAAGAAAATTGGAAGGCAGCGGAGACACTCTCTAACTTAATACAGTGGCGCGATCTTCTTGTGATAAAGGCGCTAGATGTTTCTGGTAAATTATCAATTGAAATAAATAATTACACTGAAGTGATCAACAATATTTCAATATTGGCAAGAGGAGAGAAAGACCCTGAAGCCCTAGCTGATGTTGCTTACTTTTTGTATGAAAACCACATTGCACCACGTTGTGGGTATGAACGACCGAAGTTAATACAAGAGCATCTATCTACCTGTGACGCTGGATATATTGTCCCTTCAGTTAAGGGGATGGTTCGTGTTGAGCCCCGGCCTGCGAAGGAAACCAGAGCACCGCTTGAAATGTTTTCAGGAGCACTTGATGTTTACAAGGAGCGAGAGGGGTTTCAAGCTGAAGAAGCTCGATTATTAAGGGTCATGATTTATTGTGCAAAAGGTGCCAAAAACGTTGCCTATTGCCTGCGATGGAAAAAAATCCCGAAGTCATCTTTCAAGGGATGGTTCGAAGATCTCAACCTGCATTACCCTAAGAAAGAACATATCGAATATTGGTTCTACGATTTGCCTGATTACTCAATCTTTGGGGAGAGCGGTGAGCATTCAGTTGAGCAAGCATATTGGTACGACGAAGATGCTTATCTTGGTTATCTCGATGGTGGCCCTTATCGTCTGGAGGTCCCTGAATAATCTTGTGATCCCCGAATAGTTTTGAGGTCAGGGAATAGAGAGAGAACCTTAGCTCTCTCTCATGTATTACGCGAAAAACGATGGAACTTTCATGCTTTCTGGGATTTGAACACCAATTCGATTGAGAACACTTGGTGCAATGGCGAGTTGATCTAGAACTGTTCCTTTATCAGGCGTTGTAGCATCGCCAAAATAATAGAAAGGAACATGTCGCATAATTTCTTCTGCACCGCCGTGGTGGCCGTCAGCATTCATACCGTGATCTGCAGTAACGATGATATCGTATCCAGCTTCCAACCAAATAGGAATGGTTCGGGCCAGAGCATTATCAATGTGCCAGGTTTGAATACGGTATTGAGATGAGTCCGCAGTGTATTTGTGACCGGTACTGTCCACTGAAGAGGTGTGCAGTAGAAGATAATCTGGATCATTCCGGCGCATTAAATGCGTTGCTTGCGCGCATAGATCTATTTCGGCAGGGGCGCAAATATTAGCACCGGTATAGCCTTCCATAGAATAGAAACGGGCGTGTTGAATAGCCTTGGTTTCGTCCTCTATTTCTACATGCTCTATCGGATCGTAAGGACCATTGTAGAGAGTATGAAAATAAGAGTGAGCCACAGCTGCAGTCTTATAATTTTCTTGAAGAAGCTGATCAAAGACGTTGGGAACATTTGATCTACGAATTGCTTCGTTACCGCTTACCCCATGATCAACCGGAGACAGCCCACTATGGATGGTTTCATACATTGCGGCGGATATCGTCGGCAAAGCCGTTCGCATTTTCCATCTCTGGGCACGGCCGAGTTCGACCATGCCTTCCAGGTACCCACATTGAGATAGAGCCGTGTCGTAACCAACGCCATCCATGATGACGAGTATAACTTTATTGAACATGATGATAACTCCATCTGATCCATTATTACATAATAGCAGTACTATACGCTGCCAAGGTATCCATCAACAACACGTTGAAGCACGGGTGCGTAGTGTTCGTAAGGCGGTGTTGTCACTGACGCATCCTTGCCTTCATCGTCCCAAAATCGAACTTGTATGATTTCTTTGAGATGTGGGTTCTTTTCCAACTCTTTGATCTCGTCTTCGTTCATAGGACCCCCTTGCAAGTTCAAGGTATGGACTGAGGCATCTGACAGGCGGTCAAAGTAGCTATCATCGGTAGCACAGAGATATCTTTTGGCAGCAACGTGTTGTCTTACGCACTGGGTAATTACTGGTGGAAAAAATGCTTCAAGAACGGCGGCACCCGCTTCGTCATGGTGATTGTTGATCCCCTTGGCGAGGGCGTCATCCGGGAATTCATTGGTATAGTGTCCGATATCATGCAAAAGAGCAGCAGCAATTAGGATATCCCCAGCATTAGCTTTTTCAGCTAGTTGGGCGCCTTGCAGCATATGCTCGGACATGGTGACATCTTCGCCAAGGTAGGAATCAGCACCGCGACGGTGGAAAATATCACCGATAAAATCGACAATGTTATTTTTGTTTAATGTATCGAAGTTACCTACGGTCATTGGGCTGCCTCCCGAGATAGATTTTGTAGTGATTCTATATATGAGAGAGTAGAGAGCAGGCCATCCTTATCAGCATAGCAGCCTTGGAGCCAACGGGTTCCCACACCGGAGAAGCCTTTACGGGCGTGCATCACGCGCGTGTTGTCTACGATAAAGAGGTCACCGGGCTGCATCATAAAGCTAACCATCATTTCAGGGCGCTCTATGATTTCTGCATATTTGCGATAGGCGCTGTAGAAGCGATCCATGTCATCATAGGGAATGTCGGTAAAGGGGGCTGATGATCGGTTGTTGAAACGAATGGAGAGTATTTCTCCATCGGGACCAAGCTCAATAGTTGGGCGTTTAGCGCGTAGTTTTACACCATCTGTTCCCGCATATTCGAACCGAACGGGGTAGCCAGCTAACAAATCAAAACTTTCAGGTGATTCTTCGCGTAAAATTTCAGCAGCTTTGAAGCCATCTACGACGATTGAATCGCCACCATCTGCGGAATTTTCAAGGCAGGCCAATAACTGAAGAGTAGGTACAGGATCGCGATAGGGATTGTCAGTATGGGCTTGGAGACCAAGACCAGTGTAAGCCAAATTTACGGGGTTGATCTCAGATCGGACCTCAAAAAATTTACCGTAGTTGGTCTCGCGGACATGACCAAATAGCTCTGCAACATCAATGAGAGTTCCGCTTGTGGTTGGTAAGCCAGTCATAACGGCAAAGCCATACTGCTCTACATCGCTGAGCCAGGAGCCGAACTCTTGATCTTTTCTTTGGGCTTGAGCGTATTCGATTGTTGGTATCGAATTATTTAGGTCAGAACCCCAGGTTTTGATACGATCCCCAATCCAGCCTTTGGTGTTTTCTTTGGCGTTGTCATAGCTGTGATCACTAAGCCAGTTGCTGGGAAAAACAACTTCTTTATTTTCAGGAATGAAGGATAGAACGAGATCTCCGTTATCATTAACCTCGACTGACTTAAGGATTGTTTCTGCCGGAATATCGAGAATGGTGATCAAACGTTGACCGTTTCCCGCAGCACGGGTCTCTGAATCAAGGGCGTTGTCTCGTAACCACATGGCATGAAAGCGGGCGGTCTGTCCGTTTTTCCACTGCACGCTAAGTGCTTTTCCACCCTCAAGGATGTTTGCAGTTTCCAAAGTCATTTTGTCTCTCCGTATGGACGTCTTTTAATAATTGACTAGATTAGTCCAGTAAAAAGGAATAAGAACAATCAATATAAATAGCCCCTGAGACATCATTATTGTTATGGCTTGGAGTTAAGTTATTGGCACTATTGCCTCCTTTGGATTGGTTGCGAACTTTTGAAGCTTCGGCCCGTCACGAAAATTTCACAGAAGCTGGGCATGAGCTTGGTTTGACGCAGGCGGCCGTCAGTCAACAAATGCGTAAACTGGAATCTCACCTAAGAGTGACTTTGTTTCACCGCCTTGCACGTGGAGTGGAGCTTACGGCTGAAGGGGATGCTTATTTGCCATCAGTTCGGTCGTCTTTGAATGCCTTGGCGCGTAGTACTGAGGATCTTTTTGGTGAAAAAGGAAGTAAGGTCATTACGATTGCTTGTCCTTCTTCTATTGCAGCCCTTTGGTTAGTGCCAAGACTACAATGGATAAGAGAAGCCCGTCCAAATATCTCACTTTCAATTTCCGCAATTCATCGACCTGCCGATTATGAAGCGATTAATGCTGACATTGATATCCGCTTTGGAACTGGTACTTGGGAGGGGAAAATTGCAACACACCTTTTTTCAGAAGTGCTCTCCCCAGTTTGTTCTCCTGAACTCGCCAAAGAGATTGTCGAGGGTAATTGGCAAAAACTCCCCTGTATCCGTTTGGCTGGGCGTAGGAGTGGATGGTCAGAATGGGCTATTGAAGCACAGACATCCCCGCCAAGGAAAACCGCTGTTCGATTTGATAGTTTTAACACGGCGTTGGATGCTGCCAAAGCTGGGGTAGGGGTACTGTTGGCGTCGCTCCCACTTAGCAAACTGGCGCTGGCAAACAACGAGGTGTTGCGCCTTTCTCCTATTGAACTGGCAATGCCGAGCGGTAACTGGTTGGTTCGAAGTCCTGAAGTGAAAATGCGCGCTGATATTGAAGAAGTGTGCCGCCTAATTTCCCACTCTGTCAGTAGCTTTTAGAAATTACATCCAAAGAAATATCTGGTCCTTAATTCTTAACTACCTTTTCTTGACGCCCAATTTGAAAAGGTATAATCACACTATGTCTTGTGGCGGAGTAGCTCAGCTGGTTAGAGCAGCGGAATCATAATCCGCGTGTCGGGGGTTCAAGTCCCTCCTCCGCTACCAATTTCCCAAAAATCTTTGATGCCAACCTTCTTGCTATTAAATTAGTGAGCCTGAAATCTGTATTCGGTTTCCGGTATTTATTTGGCTATTCCATTTACCTGAATCCTTATTTATGGTTTTGTTAATGTAATTTTTCTCTTGTGGTAGCTGTAATGAATAAACTTCTTCTCATTGTTTTTTTTAGTATTTTCTTTTCCCTCCCGACCTTTGCTCCTGCTCTTTCTAAGGGCACACTTGAGGCTGGCATTGAGGCTTATGAAAACGAAGAATATTTAGCATCATTTGAACAATTTCTCCCTCTTGCTGAAACTGGTAATACTGAAGCACAGTACTATCTTGCTAAACATTATGATTTTGGCAATGGAACTGAAGTTGATCACAACCTGGCCGCAGAATGGTATTTAAAAGCGGCACTTCAAGGGCATAGTTATGCGCAAAACAATCTCGGTTTGTTATATAAAAACGGTAAGGGTGTAACTCAGGATTATAAAAAGGCTATCGAGTGGCTCAGTAAAGCCGCTGGGCAGGGCGAAAGTTATGCGATGACTAACCTTGCGGGGCTTTATATTGAGGGCAATGGCGTTGAGCAAAACTATGTTGCAGCTTTTGATCTTCTAAAAGAGGCCGCTGAGAAGAATAACTATAGTGGAGCACAAGAAGAGCTCGCCCTAATGTTTGAGGATGGATTGGGGCGGGAAGTTGATCTCGAAAATACCGTCTTCTGGCGGACGAAAGCAGCCGAGCAAGGATATGTCGATGCTCAGGTCAATTTAGCCTACATGTATGAACAAGGGATTTTGGGAGACGTAAACTACCAGCAGGCTCTTAGGTGGTATAAAAAGGCCGCTGATCAAGGGAATGCATATTCCGCTAATGCAGTTGGCCTATTTTATGAGAATGCTTCTGGTGTGGAGCAGGATTATAAAAAAGCATTGGAATGGTACTTAAAGGCTGCAGATCATAATAATGCCTATGCATTCTACAATATTGGATACCTTTATGAAAAAGGCTGGGGTGTTGAAGAAGACTATGATCAGGCGTTTAACAATTATCGGCGAGCAGCTGACCTTAAACATGACTATGCGCATTATAGCCTTGGCTATATGAATGATTTCGGTCTTGGTCGTGATCGTAATCCAGAGCTTGCTTTTCAGTGGTATTTGAAAGCTGCTGAGCTTGGTGTATCTCCCGCACAGAATAATTTAGGTTTGCTCTATAAAGACGGGGATGGGGTCGTTACCAATATCGAAGAGGCGATCTCTTGGTTCGAAAAGGCAATAGAGCAAGGTAATGTTTATGCCATGACAAATCTTGGGGATATTATTAGAGAAGGCACAGGGGGCGCACAGGATTTTAACAAGGCCTTTGATCTCTATATCCAAGCCGATAAAGCTGAGAAATACTCTGCTGCTCAATATGAAATTGGCAAGATGTACCGAAAGGGATTAGGTCGCGCGAAGGATTTGGATAAAGCTCGTGATTGGTTTATCAAAGCTGCTAAACAAGATTATATTAAAGCTCAATTTAGACTGGCGTTAATGTATAAAAATGGTGAGTTGGGGCAGGTTGATTACCCTGAAGCATTTAAATGGTTTAACCGCGCAGCAAATTTGGGGAGTGATGACTCTCAAAATTGGCTGGGTGTTTTGTATGAATATGGTGATGGTGTTGAGCAGAATTTTGACCTGGCAATTAAATGGTATCTCAAGGCCGCGGAGCAAAATAATCCCTATGCTTTAGATAATCTTGGAGAGCTTTATCAGTATGGCGAGAGCATACCCCAGGATTATGATAAAGCTTTCGAATATTATTCAAGTTCAGCAGAGCTGGGTCATGCTGACGGTCAGTTTCATCTTGCATATGTTTATGATCTTGGATTAGGGCGTAGTCGAAACCCAAAAATTGCATCCGAGTGGTATTTAAAAGCCGCGGAACAAGGCGATGCGCCGGCACAGAATAACTTGGGAGTACTATATAAGGCTGGAGACGGTGTGCCAAAGAGTTATCGGAAAGCCTTGTTTTGGTATCAAAAATCAGTTGATCAAGGGGATGATTATGCCCAAGACAATCTCGGAATGATGTATTTATATGGTACGGGAGTATCGAAAAATTATCATAAGGCCCTCGAACTTTTTGCCCTTTCTGCCGATCAGGGTTTTTCAGGTGGTCAATACAATCTTGGTGCCATGTATGAGGAGGGGCTAAGTGTTGAGGTCGATCTGGGAAAAGCTTTTGATCTCTATTTAAAAGCAGCTAGGCAAGATTCAGTGAATGCTGCGAATAGTTTGGCACAGTTGTATCTTGAAGGACGCGGAACCAAAAAAAATTATGATGAAGCTTTTGTGTGGTTTAAGTTTGCGGCTGATGCAGAGGACATGGAAGCTCAATATAGTGTAGGCATGCTTTATATTAAGGGCGATGGTGTCGAACGCAATTTTGAGCAAGCCGAAATATACCTTCAAAAGGCATTGGATCAGGGGCATGAAGAGGCTCAATCAAGCTTGTTGCTCGTAAAGACGCTTACCATTTTCGACTAACAGTACTCCAGCTGATACAGGTGTTAACTAATCCGTATGAAACTGCTCATCCCGGTTTTTTGGTGTTCGATGATATGGCAATGCAATAACCAATCGCCAGGGTTGTCAGCAACAAAAGCTACGTCCATGCGTTCATCTGGCAAAACGAGGGCCGTGTCGGTGATAAAGGGATCTATTTTCCGTTTATTCGACTTTAAAAGCGTGAATGACAGCCCATGCAAGTGGATCGGATGGGTATGAGGTGTTCTGTTTCTGAAACTGAATATATAGCTTTTACCAAGTTTGAGATCGGCCAAAGGCTCCATCGGATCTGGTGAAACTCCAAGCCAGGATTTTCGGTTTATCGCCCAAAAGGAAAAGCCGATGGTGCCACAGAACCCGTTCTTGGGAGCTGATTCTGCCGTGGCTGTGAATTCAAAGGGAATGTATTCGGCATTTTCGAGATCTGGTATGGCAACAGGATTTCTCGGCAGAGGTTTTAAGTCTCTGATGTTACGTTTGAGAGATGTGCCTTTGGTTTTTAACGTTGCGACTGTCCATGACCTTGATGCTGACGAGTTTATCAGCTGGACCTCTTTGCTTTCTTCATCTGGCATGCGAATGGCAAGATCAATCCGCTGTCCTGGGCCAACGCTCTGGTGGTCTAGGTCGAAGTGCTTTGGTACAGGGTATCCATCAAGTGCAATTATTGTTGCCTTGGCTCCCTTGGTCATAAGCTTAAAAATACGGGTAACGTCAGTTACAGCGGCACGAAGTCTAATGATGCCGCCGCTGGGAACTTCATAAGTTGGATTTTCTTCCCAATTGGCGGTTTTTACCGTGCCAAATGTACCTGCGCGGGCACTTTTTCGTGCTTTATATAGATTGATAAATTGGCCGTCTGATCCCAGGCGCCAGTCTCTGAGGTTCAGGGATATATCGGCATCAAAATCCGGGGCATCTTTTTCATCAACGATCAGAAGCCCGGTGAGCCCATAACTCATTTGCTCTAGAGTATTGCAATGCGGATGGTACCAAAATGTTCCTGCATCCGGCGGGTTGAAAACGTAGTCGAAGGTTTCGTTTTCATAAACATAGGGTTGAGTTAGAAAAGGAACCCCATCCATTGCGTTGGGAAGCCGTAATCCGTGCCAATGAATTGTAGTTGCTTCAGGAAGTTTATTCTCGAGCCTGACACGAAAAGGTTCACCTTGCTTAGCCCTTAGGACAGGGGGCGGACCCATCTGGTTATAAGAGAATATATTTTTGGTTGGCTGATTATTGTAGAGCGAGAACTCGGTAATTGAAGGCCGAAGAACTAAATTTGGCGTGGCACTTGCCTGCGAGGCAAGAAAACCGAGTGAGCCGCCACCAAGAAGGGCTGAACCAGAAATAACGGAGTTTTTGAGAAAGCTTCGACGAGTTTGCATAGCACCGATACTGTTAAATTATGAGTTATTAGAATATGGGCTTATGAACGGAAAGTTCTGGATAAATCAGTAGTATTATCTCAAAAACAAGTCAAAGCGAATGTACGTCTTATTTGTGAAAACGAAAAGGTATGTGGGTGTTAACTTTTTTGAGTTATAATAACAACGATACTAGGTACATTCGGATAGCTTTGATGCATTTGTAATGAACGTGACAATTGACAAATCCACTAAGCTAGCTTCCTTTAGTTAGGAAATAAAATGAAGTTGGTTTCCTTTCTGGTTCTGTTTTTATCACTAACAACCTTCATTACGACGGCTAATGCAGTAGAATTTATAGTCGATCCCCAAATTTCAAATACGGGCCCAATTATTAAGTTGGCGACTTCGGATCTTCCAAAAGAAAAATTGGTTGCAGTTAAAGGGGGAATGATTGATTGGGATCGACCCGGCATCCGGATTGAACAGCTTCGCAAAGTTGCCGAAATGGTTGGAGTGCGTTTTGCGTACTCACGATTACCATGGCTTCGCGCACTAAAAGTTACTCAGGACGGTAAAAGTGATGCCGTTTTTGTAACAGGATATACCGAAGAAAGAACTGCATGGGGCGTCTACCCTTTCCGCGACAACGCGATAAATAGAGATCAAGCCCTATCCAAAGTTGTTTATTGGCTATACACAAAACAAGGGAGCCAAATTATTTGGAATGGTGAAGCTTTGTCCGGTCCCTCGCTCGTCATTGGGGCAGGGGTCGGTGATTTTATGTCGAAAAAATTACGGGACGAGGGCTATAACGTCATCGAAGTTAAATCCTATGGGCAACTGGCTACCATGTTGGAAAAAGGGCGTATCGATGTCGCAGTCGGTTTCCGCTCTATTATTGATGAGGCTATTTCCAAAAATCCCTCTGTTTATCCGAGTATCGTCAAACACGACATTCCGCTAAAATCAGTTGAAGGCTATTTGGTGTTTTCAAAAAAATTCTATAAACAAAAGCCAGAAATTACCGATAATATCTGGCGAGCTATCGCTATTCTTTGGGGAAATGGAACCATGGACCAACTTTTCAAAAAATATAATAATTAGAACTACGTTCTATTCTGCCAGCGTTGTGACTTGTCAAAAATGTCATAGATGGATGAGGATCATGTCGTCTTACCTCACCTCATCAATAATTGGTTGGCGTTAGTGGGCGTAAATAGTAGGCGTGATTTTTGACACCTTGTGTTTGGCAGTTAGTCGTTCACGCTTGGAAAAATACTACTGTTTGTATTAATGATAATATTCGGATCTTAATTAGGGAATTGATATTTTTTTAGGACAGATTGAGGGGAAAATTGCGCTCATTCATATCCCTTCAAGCTTTAGTCTTGATATAATCGATTTGTCTCAAGGAAATGGTGGATGTGTGATTTTGAAGTGGCGGAATTTCAACTCCGTCTTGAGCGGGCGCAAATCGCCATGCATGCATATAATATTGATGCATTGTTCTTTTGTACCGAGGCAGAAATTCGTTATTTCACAGGGTTTCGGACGCTTTTTTGGCAGAGTCCAACACGGCCATGGTACTTAATTGTCCCGCAAAAAGGCCAGCCTATTGCCGTAATTCCCGGCATTGGTGCTGAGCTTATGGGCAAAACATGGATTAAAGACATTCGTACATGGTCTTCGCCCCATCCAACGGACGATGGTGTTGGCTTATTGGTGGAAGCCTTAAAGGGGTATTCTTGCGTAGGGACGCCAATGGGGAGCGAGGCAAGCCTTAGAATGCCTTTGATGGATTTTGAGAAGGTTCGATCTTCTTGTGGAGTAGAATTTGTCGATTGCACGCCAATCGTTAAGTCGCTTCGAATGATAAAGTCTGACGCTGAAATAGAAATACTACGAAATATCTGTGAGATCGGCAGCCGAGCATTTTCGAGTGCAGGTTCTTTCTTTTTTCAAGGACAACCTCTTAATGAGGTTTTTCGCGCCTTCAAAATCGCTTTACTCCAACATGGAGCTGAAGATGTCCCTTATCTTGTCGGTGCTGCAGGGGCAGGAGGGTATGGAGATGTGATCTCTCCTCCGACAAGTACGCCTCTTAAGGAGGGCGATGTCTTGATGTTGGATACGGGTGCTACTTTGAAAGGATATTTCTGTGACTTTGACCGGAACTTTGCCATTGGGCAAGCGAATGACGATGCTAAGGCCGGTTATAATAAATTATGGAATGCAACAGAAGTAGGACTGGCCCATGCACGATCTGGTGTGACCTGTAGCACCTTGTTTCAGGCGATGCATAACTCTCTGGGAGCGGGAACATCTGATGTAGG
Organism: Halopseudomonas aestusnigri; assembly: GCA_036960845.1. Classification (GTDB taxonomy): domain Bacteria; phylum Pseudomonadota; class Alphaproteobacteria; order Kiloniellales; family Kiloniellaceae; genus Kiloniella. The sequence goes on from JBALWN010000001.1 coordinate 1,329,476, forward strand.
CCGTTATGGTCATGGTTTGGGGATGCAGTTAACAGAGTGGCCGTCGATTTGTGCACACGATGAAACTGTATTGAAACCAGGCATGGTGATGACCTTAGAGCCAAGTTTGACGATGTCTGAAGGCAAAATGATGGTGCATGAAGAAAACATTCTGATTACCGAGGATGAACCGATACTTCTGACCAAACGCGCTGAGCCTGAGTTACCTGTCCTATCGGAATTATTATGAAGCTTAACTTCGATGTAGATCAGGGTGATCAGGAACGAACCAACCTTGGTTTAATTGTTTTACAGGCCGATGAAACGCTTGAAAACGAATTACGATTAGTGCTGCAAGACCCAAACATTGCGCTTTACCATACCCGTATTCCAAGCCACCCCAACGTGACAAAAGAAACTTTGGTCCAAATGGCGCGAGACCTTCCTGCTGCGGCAGGACTGCTTCCCAAAAATACTTCTTTCGATGCTATTGGATACGCCTGTACTTCTGGTGCGACAGTGATCGGACCAAAAGTCGTTGCGGACAAGGTTCATGAACACCACCCAGGGGTTGCCGTCACTGACCCAATCACCGCTGTTATAGCAGGATGCCGGGCGTTAGGGGTGACAAAGTTGGGGTTTCTGACCCCTTATGTGCCAGAAGTCTCTAAAGCCATGCGCGAATTATTGGAAAGCAAGGGCCTAGAAGTTACGGGATTTGGCTCTTTTGAACAGGAACAAGAAAAGGTTGTCTCTCGAATTTCTGAAGCCTCAACGTTGGATGCCATCGTAAGAGTTGGGCAGTCGTTAGAATGTGAAGCCGTTTTTGTTTCTTGTACAAACTTACGAACTTTTGGAATTCTAGCTGAGGCGGAAAAAATTCTTGGGAAGCCTGTCATCTCGAGTAATTTAGCCCTGCTTTGGCATCTTATGCGTATAGCTGGAGTTAAAGGTCGCGCCTTAGCTCCAGGTCTGCTCTTTAACGTATAAGAAGTTTAATTATTTATGTTTTTAGATGAAGGGGGCAATCAGGCACTGTCTTTGGAATCCATGATGATTGTGACCGGCCCATCGTTGAGAAGGCGTACATCCATATGGGCCCCAAACACTCCTTTTTTCACGGCCAAGCCTTCGTTCTGCAAAGATGTGCACAGAAGTTCATAGAGCCTTTCGCCTTCAGAGGGCGCGGCGGCAGCTGAGAAACCAGGCCTGTTACCCTTTTTCCAATTGGCGGCCAGGGTAAATTGGCTCACCACGAGAACTTCTCCACCGATGTCTTGTACTGAAAGGTTCATTTTTCCGGCGGGGTCGGAGAAAATCCGCATCTTGCTGATTTTTCGCGCGAAGTATTGGGTCTGTTCATCAGTATCTTCTTGTTCTGCACAAATCAGAACCAAGAGACCGTGTTCAATCGCCCCAGTTACGGCGCCATCGACCGTTACAGAAGCTTCTCGTACTCTTTGTAGAACAGCCCGCATGTATTATGGAACCAACTCGAAGCTGTGTGTGATTTCAGCGGCTTTGCCTAGCATGATTGAGGCGGAGCAGTATTTATCTGCAGAAAGTTCTACAGCACGTCCAACCTTTTTGTCATTAAGCCCTTCGCCTTTGACACGAAAATGTAGATGAATTTTGGTAAATACTTTAGGGTCGGTGTCAGCACGCTCTGCTTCTACATCAACATCAACATCCTCAACGTTTTCTCGTCCTTTTTTGAGAATATGAACAACGTCATAAGCAGAGCATCCCCCCAAACCCATTAGCAACATTTCCATTGGACGAGGTCCAAGATTTCTTCCGCCGCCTTCGATAGCGCCATCCATGACAACAGCATGGCCAGATCCGCTTTCTGCCATGAACGCTACATTTTCGATCCACTTGATACGTGTCTTCATTTTTTAAAAACTCCAGGAACATAGTTGTTTGCGCACAAGGTAGCTTTCCTTTCCTGGTTACGGCAAGAGAAGAGGGCTAAACAGCAGATATTTGGATGAGGGGAATAGATAGAGTGGGCAGGCCAATAACAATGGTTATTTGTCTGATTTAATACACAGATGAGTATGACTTAGTGAAAATAGAGTGAGTTCAGTATTTTCATCTGAATTTTTTCATGTTCAAGGGCAAAGGGAAGAAACAAGACGGTGTAGGACTGGTGTTGTTCTTCTGGGTTAATTTCAGTCTTCCATGACATTTTCTTGGTAACGAGATGCGGTTTTCGCGTGTTAAGAACATGAGATAGACGGCTTTTTACATCGGGTAACGCATTGGTGGGTACGATTTCTTCGACAGGTGCGCGTGTGGAGGGGATTCCAAATGTTTCTCGACAATTCTCCCCCGTGATAGAAACAAAAAACTCACCGGTTTTTTGGACATCATAAAGCATTATACCGGGAAGGCTTTCCCTGATCACACAAGGGTCGAAACTCTGCCAGTCTGGTAGATCCTTGTCCCCTTTAAGCTCTAGCCAATAGCGATAGAGATTGTTCTGAGCTACAGATTTAATATTTAGCTCGGATACCTCTAAAACATTAACTATATCGAATATTTTTGCCATTGTTATTTTTCTGTTCGATCTGACTGTTATGAGACACAAGGGTGGCAAGGCCACCGTGTTTAACATGTTTCATTCGAACATGGGTTAATAGTAGGCAAAAATGTGGTAATTGTCTGAAAAGAGGTCTTACCAACCATTCTTATAGTCTTGTAAATGGCTAAACAGCCGGAGGTATGAATGAAACAGGTGCAAAACATATTTGAAATACACACTCATGGGCAAGGGCTTTATGAGTTTTCCCGTGAAGTTTGTGATTGGAGCGGGGTTCAGAATATCACCTGTGGGTTGCTAACCCTTTTCATTCGTCATACTTCGGCATCTTTAACAATTCAGGAGAATGCGGATCCGGATGTCCAGTTTGATCTGAATAATTTCTTTCGTCGATTCGTAGAAGAAAATCCTGATTTATATCGTCATACTTGTGAGGGGCCTGATGATATGCCTGCGCATATCAGGTCAGCCCTGACAGATGTCCAACTCAGCATTCCAGTGGTTCATGGCTCACTCGCGCTTGGCACCTGGCAAGGGATATATTTATTCGAGCATCGTACTACAGCACATAACAGGCAAGTCGTTGCTCATTTGATCGGGGAATGAATTCGGGGTTATTGCCCCTTGGGTTATTTGTTTTTTGGGCGGAAAGCTTTGCAGATGCTTTCATCAGTTACCAGATACGGCCCTTCAATAAGATCTATGCAGTAGGGAACCGCAGGGAAAACGGCGTCCAAACAGTCTTTGATTGCGGATGGTTTTCCCGGAAGATTTATAATCAAGCTTTTTCCCCTGATGCAGGCGGTTTGCCGAGAGAGGATTGCAGTGGGAACAAACTTTAAGCTGACTTGCCTCATCAATTCGCCAAAGCCGGGCATCAGTTTTTCACTTACTGCTTCGGTTGCCTCGGGGGTGACATCACGAGGTGCAGGACCTGTGCCGCCAGTGGTGACAATCAGGCAACAGCCTTCTTCGTCAGCGAGTTGTTTTAAAGTTGTTTCGATCAGCGATTGATCATCAGGTATGACACGGGGGACAGCTTCCCAAGGAGATGTGAGGATAGCAGAGAGCTCCTTATGGATTGCGGGCCCACCCAGATCCTCGTATTCTCCGCGGCTTGCTCTGTCAGATACGGTTACAATGCCTATACGTGCGGTCCCATTGTGAGAGGGTTGGATCGTCATGAACTACTCCTGAACGGTATTGTTTTTAGTAAAGGCTAATTGAAGGCAAACATAATCCCTTAAAGATGTGCCGTACTTGATGAAGATCAATGCCTATTGGTTCAGGTGCAAGCAATATCCTTCTTTTGAATTTTCAGTTTGTATACTCTGTAATACATAAGAGATGGGATAATTTTACGTTATGCAAGTCAAGGGTACATCCTCCCATTCTCCAAGCTTTTCTCCAATGCTTTTTGCTGGTCTTGCCTTACGCCCGTTGCCTGTTGCGTTATTCAGGCCCTTGGTAAAGCACATCCTCAATCGAATAGAAATTCTCTACCCAGAAGTTTTCCAACGTTTGGCACCGCTAAATCATTGTCGGTTTCTCATCATACCGACTGACTTTCACTGTTGTTTTCTCTTATCTCTGGATGGAGGCAAAACATCGATTGAAGTACTGCAAAATAATGAAAATTTGCCTGATGCTGATACGATAATTTCTGGGGCCATGTTGTCTTTGATCCAACTTTTAGAAGGCACTGTCGATGGCGATGCATTGTTTTTTTCAAGAGAAATCAATGTTCAAGGCGATACCGAGGCAGTCCTCACTTTGAGAAATGCTGTTGATAGTGTGGATATTTCTTTTGAAGAAATTTTGGTAGGTCGAGCTGCCGTTCTTAAACCGTTATTGGATAGGGCGATTTCTAAGGCAGCCAAGTTGTATGGAACTGTTCATAAAGATTTTCGACTAGTTCACAAATCACTTGTTGACCCACTTACACTCAGGATCTCTCAGATTGATGATGACTTGGGTCGCCAGGAAGATCGAATGATCAAAGTAGAAAAAGAAATAAAAAAGATTAAAACCTCTCGTAGAAATCAAACAAACACAGCAAGGACATAAAATATGGAACTGGTATGTCCAGCAGGTACGCCCTCAGCGCTGAGGGCTGCTCTAGAAGCGGGAGCAGATGTTGTTTACGTGGGGTTCCGGGATGAGACGAATGCACGAAATTTTCCCGGTTTGAACTTTAGTCCGGAAGAACTCCAAGAAGCTGTGATCTTAGCCCACGGAATGGGGCGTCAAATATATGTGGCAATCAATACCTACCCTCAGGCCGGAAACTTGGCACCATGGCACAAAGCGGTGGATACGGCTGCAACGGTCGGGGTTGATGCCATAATCCTAGCTGACATTGGTCTTTTGGATTATGCGCAACAAAACCATCCAGATCTCCGCCGACACTTGTCCGTTCAAGCTTCCGCCTCGAACCCCGAGGCTATTCGGTTTTATAAGCAGGCCTTTGACGTACAACGTGTTGTTCTTCCTCGTGTGCTAACAGTTAGAGAAATTTCTGACCTCATAAAAGAGATTGATGTGGAAACAGAGGTTTTTGCTTTTGGTGGCATGTGTGTGATGGCGGAGGGACGTTGTTCTTTATCTTCCTACGCTACGGGGAAGTCTCCGAATATGAATGGCGTGTGTTCGCCTGCAAGTCATGTGGAATATGAACAACGCCGCGGAAAGCTTATATCCAAGTTAGGTGATTTCACGATTAACTCATTTCCGGATGGTGAACCCGCTGGGTACCCTACTCTTTGTAAGGGTCGGTTTATTGGTCATACAGGAGATCCATCTTACCTCTTTGAAGAGCCCACATCCTTAAACGTTATGATGATGTTGCCTGAACTTATCCAATCAGGCGTGAAGGCGCTCAAAATTGAAGGACGACAGAGAGGAAAAGCCTATGTCACCCAAGTGGTTTCTGGTTATCGCAAGGCTATAGATGCCGTCATGAAAGGTGAAACTGTTCCCTTTATTGATATGACAAATATAACCGAAGGAACCCGCTCAACTGCCGGTGCCTATCAGAAAAATTGGAGATAGCCTTCGTGTCTGAAAATCAAAAATTGACAATGGGGCCTGTTCTTTACAATTGGCCTGCTGAGAAAAAGCGAGATTTCTACTTTCGAATTGCAGATGAAGCCCCGGTTGATGTGGTTTATATTGGCGAGGTTACTTGCTCAAAGAGAACGCCGTTTTTCACGCCTTACATTCCTGATATTTGTGAGCGATTAGAAGCCTCCGGTAAGAAAGTTGTTTTATCCTCTCTGGCGTTAGTAATGTCGGGGCGAGAGAGAAATGAGTTAACTGATCTAACCTCTGAATGCCCGTGGGAAATAGAGGCAAATGACCTGTCTGCTATAAGCCTCTTATCAGGTAAGCCACATGTTGTTGGGCCCTTTGTAAATTTATACAACGAGGGGACGTTAGACTATTTCTATCAAAACGGCGCCTCACGCATAGTCTTGCCGTGTGAGTTACCAGCAGATTCTATTGCCAAACTCATGAATAGCGCAAAGGGGCGTGAGATTGAGATCCAAACCTTTGGGCGTCTTCCATTAGCTCTTTCTGCGCGTTGTTATCATGCTCGGTCGCATAATTTGTCCAAAGATGGTTGCCTTTATGTCTGCGACAAAGATCCTGATGGTATGGATGTTTCCACTCTCGATGGTGATCCGTTCCTTGCTGTGAATGGGACGCACACGATGTCTTATACCGTCAATAATCTACTTGGAGAGCTCAAGGAGCTATCTGGACTAGGTGTAACCCATTTCAGGTTATGGCCTCATGACGAAGATATGGTGAAAATTGCAGAAGTTTATCGACGTACTTTGGATGGAGACGACGATCTTGAGAAATCAAATGCAGAATTAGAAGAACTGGTTACATTTGCTCCTTTCTCAAACGGGTTTTATCATGCTGTAGAAGGGGCAAAAATGGTTGAATAAAAGGGGGTGTTTTATGTTCTCATTCGGTCGTAATTAGGCAATTATTTTAAGGGATAGCTTAAGCTATTGTTCATGAGGCTTATACCACTTATGTTATGGCTACACAGGTATAGAACTCTAAATATAATTTAGTCGTAATTCGGTAAGGTGGGGTGGACTTGAGTTTGTATTCGCAAGACGAACTTAAGATGTGGGATACCAAAACACGTGCTCTTTATGAGTACTGGTTGTCAATTCATCCGTCTGAAAATATGTTGCCTGGCCGCCAACACATGGACCCGATCGATATACCGCAATTATTGTCGAATGTATGGCTGGTCGATATTGCGCGAAATCCCGTACGGTTTAAATTTCGATTGTTTGGTACAGCTCATGCCATCGCAATGGAACAGGATCATACGGGGGATTGGATAGATGAAGTTTATCCTGATTTTACATTATCATCCACCTTTCCTGACTACATGAAATTGTATGAAAATGGGATTCCGAGTCATCGACGGGGGCCTGCGTCTTTTCACATACCTGATTATAAAATGATCGAACGAATAATGTTGCCTTTGGCCCGTAATGGCTCTGATGTAGATATGATCCTGGCTTTGACGGTTTACCTTTAAAGGGTGAGTTATCTGAGGTTAAGATATTTCAGGTTGTTTCTACTCGTCCTGTAACAATAGAGTTCCTAATGAAAACTTTTCTCGAACAATATGATGAAAAGAAATTGTCAGCTTTTCAAGCTGCACAGTTGATTTCAGATAAGAGCAATCTCATGATCTCCATGGGGGTATCTATGCCTCCGGCATTATTAAAAGCTATTGCTGATAGAGCAATTTCGGGAGAGTTAACAAAACTGAATGCTTATTATATGCATTCCAGTGCCCATGCTTCAGAAACTATCCTTACTCCAGAGGTTATGGAGGTTATCAAGCCTCATTCATTTTTCATGAGCAGTCATGACCGAAATATTGAAAAGCAAGGCTTAGACCTTGGTCAAAGATGGATGGAATATGTTCCAAGTACATTCCATCAGGTTGGACAATTGATGACGGATACACTGGGTGCAGACGCATTTATTGCAACGGTTTCTCCGATGGACGTTCACGGGTATTTCAGTTTGGGAACGAACAGTGATTATGGAACAGAAGTAGCCCGAAAATGTGGCAAGTTGATACTCGAAGTTAACTCTTCTATGCCCAGAGTTTTTGGTGAGGCTTTGATCCATATATCTGAAGTATTGGGCCTCATAGAGAATAATTGTCCCTTGTTGGAAGTTCTCCCCACAGAACCTCAACCCGTCGACGAGCTAATAGCCAAGCAGATTGTCGAAATGATCCCTGATGGGGCAACAATCCAAATGGGTGTTGGTGGTGTGCCAAATGCAGTTTCAGCGTATTTAAGCGAACATAATGATTTGGGGTTACATACTGAACTTTTGACCCCAGGTCTGATGGTGCTTATCAAAAACGGTGTAATCACGGGGCGTCAAAAAACACTTCATAGATTAAAGCACCTCTTTACCTTGGCACTTGGAAATAAAGAGCTATATGAATTTATGGATGATAATCCTTCTCTGGCAGGTTATCCCGCCTCTTACATAAATAACCCGTCGGTAATTTCTCAAAATGACAACATGATTTCTGTTAACTCTGCTTTGCAAGTTGATTTAACAGGCCAGATTAATGCCGAGTATTTAAAGGGAAGAGAATTTAGTGGCCCGGGTGGACAGTTGGATTTCGTCCGAGGAGCATATGCATCGCGAGAAGGGAAATCATTCGTGGCCCTTCACTCTACAGCCAAAGGAAATAGCCTCTCTAGGATTGTTTCTCAACTTGATGGACCTGCGACAGATCCTCGTATGGATACTCATTATGTTGTCACAGAATACGGAATGGCCAACTTGAAGGGGCTATCTCTGTCCGAGCGTGCGAGAGCATTGATTGCATTGGCACACCCTAACTTCAGAGATGAACTTGGTGATGCCGCAAAGGAACGTGCTCTTATAGATTAGTTCTTTTTGAATGCTTACCTTATTGTCTTGAGACAATAAGGTAAGCCGAAATGATGTCTTTTCATCTTGTTGCGGTGCACAATAAATGAGTTTATAGTGACTTGAAATCGTCACAGAGAGCTTAGGTGTTATGGCTAAACGAACCACTATTCCCCAGATTATGAGATTAAAAGGCCAGAGGCCGATTGTGAGTCTGACGGCTTATACGGCTCCTTTGGCTGGATTACTCGACGAACATGTCGACTTCCTCTTGGTTGGCGATAGCATGGGGATGGTCTTATACGGTTTACCAAGCACCATTGGTGTTACTTTGGAAATGATGATCGCACATGGTGCCGCGGTTGTGCGCGGCAGTCAAAAAGCTTGTGTGATTGTTGACATGCCTTTTGGAAGTTACCAGGCCTCACCTGTCCAAGCTTTTGAAAATGCGGCACGGGTGATGTGCGAGACCGGGTGTTCGGCAGTGAAACTGGAAGGTGGTCAGGAAATGGCTGAAACCATCACCTTTCTGGTCGAACGTGGTGTACCTGTTTTGGCGCATGTCGGTTTGTTACCGCAACATTCAAACAGGGTCGGTGGGTTCTTAACTCAACGTGATGAAGAGAAGATCCTTGCTGATGCGCATGCTGTTGCTGATGCGGGAGCTTTTGCAACTGTGATCGAATGCACTGAGCCTGCGATTTCTCGGCGTATAACCGATGAGATTGCAATCCCGACGATTGGTATCGGGGCTGGAGCTGACTGTGACGGTCAAATTCTTGTCACTGAGGATATGATAGGACAAGGTACTGGCTACGTGCCTTCCTTTGTCAAAAGATATGCGGAAGTACACGAAGATATTACCAAGGCGGCTCATAATTACGCTGAAGATGTGCGAAATAGGCGCTTCCCCAAAAGGTAATATCAAGTGCCTGTGGGTTTTTGATCGATCATAAGCAGATATCTTTGAGGTTGTCGGGATTGTCCATCAAACCTAACGCGATAATATCGTTAATTTTATCGCCGTGGTAATAGCGTTCTTCAATGATTTTTCCATTCTCCCATTGTTGCCAATGAATGCCGTCGATTTGTATCGCTTTATTTTCCTGGTCAATAAAGCGGGATTTGTTGCGAAAGATACAAACCTGCACATGGTTTAGTACTTTAACGTTGGTAATTTTACCCGCGATTTCCTTCGCAGAATTTATATAGGGTTCCTGTTTGGTCCGGCATTCAATCTTATTGCTGCCAAAAAGGTTATCGTTTTCATACATTTTTCCTTTATCATCGAAATAGATATCGAGTGCTTGAAGCACTTCTCCTGAGTTCAGGAGTTCTATTTGATGATTTACGGCCTGTTCAAATGTATGGGGTAGAGCAGTCATGAGGGAGGAGCCTTCTCAAATATTGGAAGATATTGCGCCAATATTTCTAGACATTTTCGGTGGAAATGAAAGAGAGAAAAGTTATTTAAAGCGCATTGTGTTGTAGGATCAATGATTGCTAAGGGATTTTTCTTTTCTGATCTCTTCTGCTCTGACATAAAGTCGACAGAGAATAATGAGTACTGGCTAATTGCGAGTACAATCAATAACTAATATTTCGAAAGAATTGATCATGAGTGAAAAAAATACTGAGACCGATGAGCTTCTTGAAGGTCTCCGCGAAGAACTCGTTGAATATGGTGCAGAAGATCTTATCATATTTGGACTGCGGTATACGGATGATGATGAAATAGATCTTTCAATCTGGGATTCCCTTGATGATCCCGATTTGGTTGCTGACCTTCTTGAAGACTATGTCAAAGCCTATCGCCGTGAGAGCAAGACAAAGAAATAATTGGATATGGAATGAACCTATATAAGGTTGGTTTATTTCTTAAAGCTCTTGCAAAAATTTATGACCCAAAAAAACTCAGAAAAGAACAATTATGAGTGATATTGAAACTAACGATGATGAATTTTCTTGGGATACGACTGTGACCCTCCAGGGCATAGAGGTCGTTGTGCCTTTAAAGAAATCTGTAATTCAGCAAGAAATTGATGATCAGATATCCATTAAAGGATCTCATCGAAAGGCCATTTTACGTTCAACAATCAAAAAATTCTCAATGGGCTCCAAAAAGGGTGTTGAGAAATTGAACGGGGATGCATTGAAAGAATTTCAATGGAATGCTTTTATTCTCTTGATAGATGATGTCATTGCAAACCAGCATATGGCAATGAGAAACGACCCAACTTTGGTTGAGAAAGCCCTCTCAGACCCACGACTGGTTTGGCCTGAGAAATAAAATACGAGAAACAAAAACGTGCGTACGAAAAGGTTGTCGTGCTGATTTAAAGAAAGCGATCGTACTGCAAGAATTAAGAGTATGATGTGATGGAAAAGGCTCTAACGGCTTCACACTGGGGAACTTATTTTCTGTCTGTTGAAAATGGCAGAATAAAATCAGTGGAACCTCATGCTGCGGACCCAGATCCATCACCCATCGGGCAATCATTTGTCGACGGTATCCAGCATCCTTGCCGAGTTAAAAAGCCTGCTGTTCGCAAAAGCTATCTGGAACATGGTCCCGGAGTGGCGACAGATAAACGCGGTGCAGAGCCCTTTGTCGAGCTTGAATGGGATCAGGCTTATAAGCTCGTAGCTACTGAGTTGGATCGGGTGCGTCACGAATTCGGCAATCAATCGATTTTTGCCGGATCTTATGGGTGGGCAAGTGCAGGGCGCTTCCATCACGCTCCCAGTCAAATTCATCGTTTTATGAATTGCATTGGTGGGTACACTAAGTCTGTAAATACCTATAGTTATGCCGCTTCTGAAGTTATTTTACCCCACGTTGTTGGCTCTATGGCTTGGCTGTTAAATCAACATACATCTTGGCCCGTGCTTGAAAAGCATTGTGAATTAATGGTGATGTTTGGTGGTGCTGCTCTCAAAAATGGACAGATAAATGCCGGGGGCGTTGGGCGTCACTCTGCCCGAGATGGGCTGCTTGCCTGTAAACGTGCGGGCACAAAGTTTGTCAATTTTGGCCCTATTCGAGATGATGTGGATGACAGCCTTGAGGCCGTACACTATCACCCCAGGCCCAATACGGATGTTTCTATCATGTTGGCACTGGCTCATACACTTTATGAGCAGGGACTTCATGATAAGGAATTTTTGCATCGATATTGTGTAGGGTTTGAGCAATTCATCCTTTACCTGATAGGAGAAACTGATGGGCAGCCTAAGAATGCGAATTGGGCGGCAAACATTTCCGGCGTAAATACCAAGATAATTTCTGATCTTGCGATCGAGATGGCCGCTAAACGCACCATGGTAACGGCAAGCTGGTCTCTACAGCGCGCCGATCACGGTGAGCAAGCCCACTGGATGCTTATTGTTTTGGCGGCAATGCTGGGCCAGATAGGTTTGCCAGGCGGAGGATTTGGGCTCGGCTATGCGGGGGTAAATGGTGTTGGTCATCAATTCAGAGATTTCACGTGGGCTTCGCTGGACAAAGGTGTGAATAAAGTTGCTGATTTTATTCCAGTTGCGCGTATCAGTGATCTTCTCTTAAAGCCTGGTGAAACATTTCAGTACAATGGGAACACCTTCACCTATCCTGATACCAAGGTTGTGTATTGGGCTGGGGGCAATCCTTTTCATCATCATCAGGATCTAAATCGACTACTGAAAGCATGGCAGAAGCCGGATAGCATTATTGTGCATGAGCAAACCTGGAATGCTTTGTCGCGTCATGCCGATATCGTATTGCCTGCAACCATGACTGCTGAACGTAACGATATTGTCAGTGCCAAACGTGATGAGCATATTTATGCTTTGAAGCAAGCTGTAACCCCAGTAGGTAGTGCCAAAAACGATTATGATATTTTTGGTGGTATTGCAGAGGTTATGGGGGAAAAGGCACGGTTTACTGAAGGCCGTAGCGAAATGGAGTGGTTACAGTTTCTCCACGCTCGCAATCGACAGCGAGCTGCTTCGCAAGATATTGAAATACCTGAATTCGATGATTTTTGGGCTCAGGGTGAGTATACACTTCCTGAGGGACCAGATCTTATCTTACTGGAGGCATTTCGTCATTCCCCTAAGACGCACCCTTTGCGGACCAAATCAGGTAAGATTGAAATCTTCTCAGAACGGGTGGCTTCTTTTGAACTCGAAAGTTGTCCAGGTCACCCGGTGTGGTTCGAGCCTAAAGAATGGTTAGGGGCCGAACTCGCTGAAAAATTTCCTCTCCATTTGATATCCAACCAGCCAGCAACAAGATTGCATAGCCAATTTGATCACGGTCAAACGAGCCAGAAATCCAAAGTATCTGGTAGAGAAGCGATTACAATGCATCCTCGAGATGCAAAAAACCGGGGGCTCTTAGCCGGAGATGTGGTCAAAGTTTATAATGATCGTGGGGCAACGCTTGCGGGGCTGATTATTGGTGATAATGTCCAGATTGGTGTTGTTCAGCTACCTACGGGAGCTTGGTACGATCCATTACAGCCAGGTGTTATCGGAAGTCTTGATAAGGCTGGGAACCCTAACGTACTAACGCGGGATGAAGGATCATCCGAACTTGGGCAAGGTCCCGTTGCTCATTCAACGTTAGTTGAGATTGAAAAATACACAGGGAAAGTTCCAGAGGTAACCGTTTACACGCCTCCTGAAATCCATACCACATTATAGCGTATTTAAAAGTACTCTAACCTAAATTTAGCATTGAAAAATCAAGGCCGATAGCTGGAGCCCCATTTTTTATGTGCATTTTTTAAGCTCGCAAATACCCAGCTATCATTGCGCCTTGGGCTATCGCTTTGACTAAACACTGCTGATGAGACCAGTTGGTAAGAGCCATTTTGAAAATAAAGGGTTGGAAGAGACCGTTGACGCACTTTTTGTCCGCGACAAGGAATTTTCCCTACGCCTGGAATGACCTGTTTAGAAACTTTGTTTGAGCACCCATTTGAGATCCTTACGGCATGTTCCCATCCGTTATGATACCCGGCGTTGAACATCTTGGCGGACCCCGTTTTCAAACGATGCCTCATGTTTTTGTTGAGCCCTTTGATGCCGAGCCAACCTGTATATTGTCCCAGGGGTTCGGTCAGGGTAATCAATGCCCAGTTACCAGCAATAGATGCGAGGCTATTGGGAGCTTTTGGGTTGAAGTTTTCTGATATTTCAACACGTGAAACTTTAGAAGAGGCAATATGTGCATCGTGTTGGTATCCAGCGCGATAGTGCAACTCATCTTCCTTCCACCAGCGCTTTTCAGCCTTATTGTACAGGCAATTGGCCTGGGTATAGAGGTGTTTGGTGCCAATCATCACAGCCGTACAGTAAGATTTACCGCCAATATTTAAGCGGCCGATTGTGCTCCAGGGGTAAGTATTCGCATCAACGGTCCCTTTAGAGGTTGAGCCCTGGCTATTGATATCGCCAACGATAGGGCTTTTTGTCTTATAGAGTGACGAAGCTTGTGCTGTGATCCCTGGTGTCGTTAGGGCAAGGCTGGGCACTAATAAAACAAGTTTCCATGAAAGGGATGGGAGTATTTTATTTTGGCTAACAATGTGTCGAACAAACTGTAAACTCTGGAGCATATTTTTTAAAACTTCTGTACTGTAATTTACTGTGTCCAGAAGGTAACAAGGTATTTACGTTATGGGGTGTGACCTTTTTGGGCTTCATAATTTAACGGATTCTTAAGATTTCCGGAATGAACGGTTCTAGTGTGAATAAGTGTTTGTCCTTACAAAAATACTCTTAAAAGCTGTTGCAATATTGAGTTTATTAACTAGTATTGCCTTAATCTGACGATGTGATCCTATAAAATGCGTTCAATGACTTGCTCTTAAGAGTCTGAAACGCTATAGGTATTACTGAATTTATTTCTGCTGTGGGTTGCAGCACTCATTAAGGGGTGGACAATGAAAACCAAAAGTTTTCTGTTCGGGGCTGTTGCGGCTGTAATCGCAGTTGCACCGGCAAATGCTGGACCGCTGGATGCTATATTCGGTGGTTTGTTTGATACTGACAGTGCTCAGGATCGTGAAGTCGAAGGTATCCAATTCAGCAATGCATTGTATGATGGCTATCTCGCGCTTTCTGAAGAGCGTGATGATAACTGGGATCTCCTAGACGCCGAACATTTTAATCACAAAGCGCGCACAGCTGCGCGTCGTTCTAGTGTTCTTCCTGACGAGCCAGACGATCGTTGGTTGCGCGATGACCAGAAGCCACAGTTTGCTGATGCGCTTTTACGTATGCGCAAAGCTTTCGACCGTGGTGGTCGTGTTGTAGCGCCTCAACTGGCTGCTAAAGCTCAAGTGAATTATGATTGCTGGATTGAAGCGACCGAAGCTGGCCGTTCTGTTCAGTATCAGCCGTCTACACATGGTGCTGAGTGTAAAGAAGCTTTCGAAGCCGCCATTAATGGCCTTGATGCTCTTGCAACATTCCAGTTGACCGATTTTCAGCCTTATCTAGCGCCTGTTCCTGCAACAGCTGACGCACCACAGGCAAATTCTTTCCTTGTGTACTTCAACTTTGATAGCACGGTTGCTACGGATGTTGGGCGTGCGTCATTGGAAGATGCTCTTTCTTCTGCGCAAACAAATGATGGAACCACTGTTCGTCTCGTTGCGCATGCTGACCGTTCTGGTGGAGCTGATTACAACCAAGCGCTTTCACAGCGTCGTCTGTCTGTCGTCATGGAAGCGATGGGTCGTTCAGGCGTTGATGTGGGACGTATCGTTCCTGACGCTGTTGGGGAGACACAGTCTCTTATTCCGACTGAAGATGGTGTGCGTGAGCCTGGTAACCGTGTCGTCGAAATTGATCTGGTTCAATAATCGACCCACGCACTAAACATTTGGCAGTAATGCCATTTAAAAGCCCTGCCAATTTGGTGGGGCTTTTTTGTGTCTGAATTTTAGTTTTCCCGGTTTGTAAAGGATTAGGAAAGGTTTCTTTAGTTCTTTGTTAGGCCCTTTGCCTTAAAAAGGTGGGTTAATAGGGATATCTACTTATTGAGGTTCGATGGAATTCGGGGATATAATCGTTAAAATTATGTTAACCTTTAAGAACTCATACATATAGGTATCGTTTTTTACGCTTAAACGCTTGAGTTGTTTATGTGTAGCGTTATTATAGCTTCAAAGTTTTATGCGCATTCTGCGCGATTAATTAAACTGTGCCGAATAAATGTACGCCTGCAGGGGCGTAATACATTGGAACTCTAAGGGGAATTCTAAATGACTGATGATCTAACTCGTAACGATAGCGAAGCTCTGGTGGAAACTGTTGATGTTAGTGTGAGCGGCGAGGCCGGGCGTGTTGCTTTGGTTGGTCAGGCTGCAGGGGCGATTGACGTCTCAGCGCCAGGGGCCGGTGAAGTTGTTAACATTTCCCTCGTTAAGGGTCAGACAGCCACGCTGAGCTTTGATGCGACAGCGGCGACTCCAGTAGTTGAGGGCAATGATTTTGTCCTGACATTCGACACAAACGGCGACGGGGCAGCTGACAGTCGAATTGTATTCCTAAATCTGGTTGAAGAATCCCAAGGCGCTGATGCGCCTGTTCTTGTTATTGGCGGTGTAGAGCTTTCAGCTGGATTGCTGATCGGTCAGGCACAGGCACTTGTTGATGGCGATACTCTGGAAACAGCAGCCGGCGCAGGCGCAGGCCCAACTGGTGGTGGTGGTAGTACATACAGTGATGATCTCGGTAACTCGATTGATCTCCTGAATGCTCAAGGCGTGATTGATCCTACAGAGCTTGAATTTGGATTGATTGGTGGCACTGAAGACATTACTGATCCGGCTCAGGGATCACTGGACATTACATTTATAACCACAACAACTGACGTCTCTGGAAATGACCTTGGTGGCATTAGCGGATCTTTTGCCGGTGGTTTCGAAGACTGGTTGCCTAATCAGCACGTTGGTGGTGATTTGGATGGTGATAGTGATCCTTTCACATCTACTGGTGGGCGCGATCCTGAGAGCTTAGAGTTTTATGGCGCTCCTATGCAGGTCGTATTTACTTTTACCCCTACTGATAATGAAACTCTTGACTCTGTCACGATTAATGGAATTCCCGAAGGCGCTGCTCTGTTTGTTGGGGGCGTAGAATTTGGTGCTGGTGACTTCCCCGTAACGATTGATGATGCGGATTTTGGTGACGTTTATTTGCTGCCTCCTGAACATTCTGATGCAGATATTACCTTTAACGGTTCGGGACAGATTACGGATCCTGATTCAGGAGAAACCGCTACTCTTTCCTTCGAAACTACAGCTATCATCGACGCAGTTGCTGATATGCCAAGTGGTGAAGGTGCTGAGGGTGGAGAAAACTCTCCTCGGGGGCATTACAATATTGATGAAGAAGGCGCATCACGCTCCGCCGAAACCGGAGACCCGGCTGATATTTCCAATCCAAATATTGAAATCCCTGTAACCTATACCTTCCCCGATTTTGCCGATGATTCTGAAGTTCACGAACTCGTCATTGATTTTGTTCCTGAAGATTGGAGTATCCAAGAAATTGCTGGTGCAACTATCTGGCAGGTTGATGCCGATGGTAACGTTCGCGCAGTTACTTTCGCAGGTGGAGAGCCTGTTCTTGGCGAAATCATTACAGATTCTAGTCTATTACCTGCAGCCCTCCAATTCCAGATTACCGATGGTGATCTGACCGACGGTATAACGCCAAATCAGCCTCTTGTGGATGGCACGGATAAGGATGGTTTTGTCCGTTACATTATCGATGTATCTGAAAACGTCGATGACGCCAATAATGGCAATGATGCAGATGGGTCCAATGACGGAACGGGGATTCTGACGACTAAGGTTGTCTTTGATCCAAATGACTGGACAAATGAGCGCCTAGCAAATGGTGAGTCCCAAGGTAATGATAATGGAGTTTCCATTACGGTCCGTGCTGTTGCCACCGAGGTTGGAAATGCCACTTCTGGTGATGAACTGACCGATGCTGACGGCACACCAGTTGATGAAAATAATCAATCTGTTAGCGACACCAGTAGTGTTTATGTTAGCGTTATTGAAGACATTCCTGAAATTCAAGGTTCAGTAAACCTTACTCATGATGAAACTGTCAGAGCCGATCCTGGTACGGATATACAGCCAAGCGACGAAGTTGATTTGAGTACGATTCCCGACCTAACTGGTCAGCCTGATGTTAGTGGTGGCTTCCCTGAAGATTTTATTTTCACCTTCCCCGATCCTAAAGTCGGTCCTATTGGTGCTGCTCAAGGCGATTTGACATACGATCTAAAAACGGATGGTTCTGACGACGAAGATAATAGTTCAGATGGTGATCAGACGGTCGGTTCGACGCCGACTCCAGCGGTCCCGAATAACGGATTGGAAAACATCGCTTTTGACCATGTAAATGACACTTTTAGTGGCCTGACTACGACCGCTGGTGAAAAAATTGGGTTATATAATGACGCCAATGATAATATCGTTTGGGGTATTGACGAAACTGGTGTTGTAGCGTTTAAAATTATCATCGGCGAAGATGCTGAGGGCCTAGAAGATGGTTCACACACCGGCTCTATTACATTCGTTCAATACGTAGCCATCCAGCACCCAGATCAAGGTGCAAATCATGATGAAGACGCCATCGATGCGAGTGGAAATCCATCTGGGTTCGATCTTTCACTTGGTTATACAATCACCGACGACGAAGGTGATACCGACACGGGTACTTTCAATATCGATATTGAAGATGATGGCCCTGTAATTACTACTTTCGCATCAAATACTGACGTAGAAATCGTTCTGGATGAAAGCGTTGGTGAAGATGCTAACGACCTCAATGCCGACGATGAAGATGACACTACTGATGTTGACGCAATAGGCTATGCAACAATTCCAGGTGCCGATCTCTTCACTCTTGTAAAAGATGCTGGCACTGATGGTGAGAAATCAACGGTATTCAATTTAACCTTAAATAGCCCCGTATCTGGGGTGGTTCATACCGAGACCGGTCAAGCTGTAGTTCTTTCTCTTGATTCAGACGGAAATGTAATTGGTACTGTTCCAGGTGATCAGAGTGAAATTGTCGTCTTTAAGATTGAAGTCGATACTACTGATGGCTCGGTAACCGTTACTCAGTACGAAGCTCTTCACCACGGTGACAATCCTGATCATGATCAAGTCAATGATCCTGAATCTATCCTTGCAGGTGCGCTTGAACTAACAGTCGTTGTAACCGATGGTGATAATGACACTACATCTGAAAGTATTGAGCTTGGTGGTTTGATCAAGTTTGAAGATGATGGTCCTGCTAATAATACTGCGGCTGTTTCTGGCACAGTTGAAGAAGACAATCTGGTTGATGGTAATGATGAAGATGCTTCAGGCAGCACTGTTGCGACAGGTTCTGTTGCAAGTCTTGTTGATTTTGGTTCTGATGGAGCCGCAACGGGCGGTGGTTTCAGTCTTGCATCTGATCTGAGCAATCTTCCTGTTCTAACATCTAACGGTTTGGCAGTTACCTATGCGGTTGCGGGCGATACGCTGACTGCTTCGACGACAGCGGGCGCAGTCTTTACTTTAAATGTTGATGCAAACGGGGATTATACCTTTACGCTTTTGGATCAACTGGATCACCATCCTGTTGCTTCAGCTGATGATATCGAAGGTTTCCTTGATCTGGATCTTTCTTCCGTTCTTGTTGCTACCGATGGCGATGGTGACAGCGTTACCATCGACGACGGCTTTACTATCCGGGTTCAAGATGATGTGCCTGTTGCACTGGATGATGCCCTGAATGTATCGGATGAGACCGCGGGCAACGTTGTTGCTGGTAACCTGCTTCAAGCTGGCGAAAGTGCTGGTGCTGATCAGCCTGGTACAATTCGCGAAATTACCCATGATGCCGTAACTTATGAACTTGCTGCTGATGGTCAGTCTGTCAGCGGTGGTGGTAGTTTTGACCCTGCGACAGGTATTCTGACGATTACAACCGAAGCCGGTGCCACACTGACCGTGGACATGGCGGGTGATAATCTTGGCGATTACAGCTATGAAGGTCCTGCGACTCATCCAGGTGAAGATTTCGCTCTGGGTGGTGGTAGTTTTGATGGTGCGAGCTATACACAAACCAACCCCGCGACAGGCGTGACTATTACAGTTACTGGCGCAGGAACCGAGGGTGGTAATCCTGTGGATGTATTGGTTACACCAGCCGCTGATGGGTTGGGTGTTAGTAATATTCCACAAGGAACTGGTGATACTCCTTATACAGATAATGGTACCGTTCAGGAGAGCCTGACTTTCAGCTTCTCTGATACTGGTGGCGCAGTCTCAACGGATCATCTGTCATTCGAGTTTGATGGAGATTCTACTGCTGTTAGCTGGAGTGCGGTGACAGCTGATGGTGTCATTACAGGCACTTCGGCTCCGGGTGAAAACAGCTTCACCATTGAGGGTAATGGTATTACTTCTGTTACCTTGACAGCTGTTGATCCAGATAATGGTTTTGCCGTAACTCAAGTTTCTACAGCCCCTGATACGCTGGACGAGACATTTGATTATGTGCTGGAAGATGCTGATGGTGATCAGGATGGCGCAACGCTTACTGTAACGGTTGCTGATGATAATCCGGTTGCTGACATCGAATTCAATGAAGGGGCAGAGATCCGCCTTGATGAGACAGAGAACGATGGAGATGACACTTCCACTGACGGCCTGCTTGCTGACGTAACTGTTCTGGGTTCTGCCCTCTTCAGTGACAGTTCCGTATTCGGTGCAGATGGTCCTACAGCTGTAGGAGCGACTGAATTCAACTTGAGCCTGGGTGGCGGGCATCCCGTAAATTCTGGTTTGGTTGATGCGCAGAACGATGAAGCGATTATCCTTACTCAAGAGCCTGGTGGCGACATCGTTGGTTCTTCTGCAACTGGTGGTGAAGTCTTCCGTGTTTCCGTAGACTCGGCAACCGGAGATGTCACGGTTACGCAGACCCGTGCTGTTGAACACAGCGACAGCAATGATCATGATGAAGAAAATAGTCCTGCGATCATGAACTCTGGTGTTTTACAGGTGATTGCGACAGTTACTGATGCAGACGGCGACCAGTCGGATGATAGCCTGGATCTAGGATCCGTAATCAAGTTTGAGGATGATGGTCCAAGCATCTCAGCAAACAACACAGCTGAACCTGTTCTTACAGTTGACGAGACAGATCTTACAACAGATGCAAGCCTGAGCTTTGCAGCGAACTTTACTTCTGTCTTTGGTGCAGATGGTCCGGCAG
>JBALWN010000001.1:1350324-1507896 GCA_036960845.1 Halopseudomonas aestusnigri
CAGCAACTGATGGTGATGGCGATACAGCTTCAGCTGATATCGATCTCGGTGGTAACCTTGTGTTCCACGATGATGGTCCAGTGGCAATTGATGACACAGATTGTGTCCAAGTTGTTGCTGGTGATCTGCCACCACAGAATATTGCCTTTGTGATTGATGAAAGTGGTTCTGTTGGAGGACCTAATTATAGAGCTCAGATCGATGGTGTTCGGACCTTTATGGACAGCCTCGTTACACAGGGTGATCCTTCAGAGTTGGCTCTTTCTTTGGTGACATTTGGTTCTGGTGTCGAAGATTTTGGTACTTTTGTTTACCTGGATGATGGCATTGGAGGTTTGGACCTAGATGACTTTGTTCGTCTGAATGATGATGGAACACTTTCATCAACGACACTAGATGATACGTTGATCACGGTACGAGCTGATTATGATGGAGGCTCTACAAATTACGACGGAGCTTTGGATACACTATTCTCTTCAACTTCTGAGTTCCTAGACAATCCTGTGTTCGATCTTTCAGGTGCGGAAAACCGCCTCTATTTCATTAGTGATGGTGGTCCTAACGGAACAAGCACCAGTAATGATGACGAGATTGATACAGCTGTAGCTACGGCAATTGTCGACAACAATGTTCAGGTTACCGGAATTGGTATCGGGACAAGCTCTTCTGTTGAAGATGGTTTGGAAGATTACTTCCTTGCCATTGATGGTCCTGATGGAAGTAACCCATCAATTCCAGCCGGTCAGTATAGTTTTGTCTCTGTACCTAATTTTGCCGATCTAGCTGACGCTCTTGATGGCACGAGTGGGGCAGCTCCAGTTGCAACGGGTAATGTTGTTACGGGTGTGGATGTTGCTGGCGGTGATACAAATGTCACTGATGGTAATGCCGATAGTATGGGTGCGGATGGTTTTGGCTCTATTTCTTGGGGTGTCGCAGGTACAACAGTTGTTGGTACTTACGGTACGCTGACTGTTGATGCGGATGGTAATTATAGTTACGCACTGGATTATACGAACCCAGCAGTAACAGGCCTACCTCTTGGTCAAACTCTTCCTGAAACGTTTGACTACACTGTAACAGACGGTGATGGTGATACGGATACAGCAACTCTGAGGCTTGCGATTAAGGGTGCGGATCATGATGTAACAATCACATATCTTACACCTGAAATTTCTGGTGGTGATGCGCTGGTCAATGAAGAAAATCTGCCTGCTGGCTCTAATCCTGGAACTGGTCCTGTTGAGGTAACAGCAGACTTCACCGTAACGGCTATTGATGGTGTTGATGATGTTACGATTAACGGTGTGCTTGTTATTGAAAATGGTGTCCTGACAAATAACCCTGTCACAACACCACTTGATAACAGCCTGACTGTTACAGGCTTTAACCCGACAACGGGTCAGGTTACCTATGAGTTTACTTTGGGTGATGATGAAAACCATCCAACAGCTGATGGAGAGAACGATCTGTTCGACAATATGGTGGTTGTCGTTACGGATACAGATGGTGATGACGCGAGTGATACACTCTCGATCCGTATTGTCGATGATGTACCAACAGCTGTTGATGACGGTATTGTTGCAGTTGCAGAAGATGGATCTGTAAATATCAATGTGCTTACCAATGATACGGCTGGTGCAGATGGTGTTGATCCTGACACAGGCGTTAGCCTGACAACTGGTGCGTCTAAAGGAACTGTTACTGAGAATGCAGATGGAACCTTTACTTATCTGGCGAATGCCGGTGCGGAAGGTCCAGACAGCTTTACGTATACCATTACGGATAGCGATGGTGATAAATCAACTGCAACTGTAACGCTTGAAATTGCAACTGACAGTACGCCAGTTGTGACTTCTACGAGTGGTACTGTTGAAGAGACTGCTCTTCCAGATGGTAGTACCCCTCTTAGTGATGCCGAGAGCACAACCGGTAGCCTGACAATTACGACAGGCGGTGATGACCTTCAGACTGTTGAAGTTCAGGATGGCTCCGGTACTTGGGTTGATGTGACCGGTGGTGGTACTGTAACAGGTGACCATGGTGATCTTGTTGTGAGTGACGATGGTGCAGGTAACTATACTTGGACCTACACACTGAGTGACAACACACTTGATCATTCTGATACTTCCACAACGGATGGCGATAGTGATCGCGGATCAGCAGATACCGTTCCGGATAACTTTGGTGTTCGTGTTACGGATAATGACGGTGATGTTTCTTCTACAGGAACGATTGCGATCAACATAGAAGATGATGGCCCAACTGCCGTTGATGATTGTTATGAGACATCTCAGCAAACTGGTGTGTTGCCTCAGAATATTGCTTTTGTAATAGATGAAAGTGGTTCAATTGGAACGACTGATTACGCAACTCAAATTGCAGGAGTTCGTACCTTTATCGAGGGCCTCGTAAGCACAAGTAGTGATCATGGAAAACTGGCGTTCACTCTAGCGACCTTTGATGCTGGCTCACAGGATTACGGTACCTTTGTTTATCAGGATAATGGCGGCAGCGTTGATTTGACTGACTTTGTTCGTCTCAATGATGATGGTACTTATTCTGCCATTACCTTGGACGATCAGTTAGATACAATTGCGGGCAGCTATAATGGTGGGTTCACCAATTATGATTCTGGTTTGGATACGTTATTTGGAACAGATTCAGAATTCCTGGATAATCCTGTTAATGACTTGTCCTTTTCAGAAAATCGCCTCTATTTCATCAGTGATGGTGTGCCAAATAGGAATACCGATGGTAACGCTCAAGAGATTAACTCTAATGTCGCTACTTTGATCGAAGATAATTCGGTTCAAGTGACTGCGATTGGTATCGGTGGTGAAACTGGCATCAAAGATGGGTTGGATGATTACTTCTTGGATGTAGGTGGTTCTGATAGTTCTGAGCCGCATATTCCAGATGCTCTGTACACTTACGTTGCGGTTCCGAACTACGGAAACCTTGCTTTAGAATTAAATGCTTCGATCGATACGCTTAAGCACATAGCAACGGGTAATTTAGTTACTAACGATAGTGAGGGAGCTGATGGCGCTGCCATTACAGCCTTGTCTATTGGCGGTACTGATGCGGTTCTGAATGCAGTTTCCGGCGAATGGGAAATTACAGGAGCGGATTATCAATTCAGTTACGATCCCGTTTCAGATACCTTTATCATTATCTTTGATGATGGGGCACAAACGGATCTTAACGTTGATTACACACTGACAGATGGTGATGGCGATACATCACCTGGTCTTCTTAAAATTGTTGTTACGGGCGGTGAAGCAACCATCCTCGCCGATGCGGCAACAGTTGTTGAAGATGGCACGACGCCGGATACGGGTGATAGCTCTACTACTGAGGGTCAGTTGCCAACTGACGGTGTTCAGTCTGTTACTTTCAACCTTTCGGTGGCGACAGCTGATGCTGCGGATAGTGTAGACAGCGTGACAATCTCTGGTATCCCAGCAGGTGCGACCGCAACTGTCGGAACACTAGCGATAGTCAATGGTACCTACACTCGGGTTGATCCTGGTGTTACCTCAGAAGAGATTGCGATCAATGCATTCCTTGATGCGGTGAAAACTGGCGTGGCTCTGGATGTAGCTCTTCCACTACATAGCGCAGCGGATGTTACCATCAACTTCAGTGCGGTTGTTGACGGTACGGCTACTGTGGCTGTAGAGGCGACAACTACAGTCCTCGAAGCCGCTGATGTTCCCGAGCTAACAGTGTCTGTGGATACTGCTCCAACAACTCCGACTTATCCGCCGGGATCAGAAATTGCTATCGATGTTTCTGCGGCATTGACTGATGCTTCCGAGAGCCTGGCTCTTGAAGTCTCTGGTGTACCAACGGGTGTTACTCTCAAATACCTTGTCGGAGGAACGGGCACTACCGAAACTGTTCTTACACCGGTTAGTGGTGATGTTGACCTCACTAGTCTCTCAGCAGCTGAGTTGAACAGCCTCGTTGTTGTAACGGGCACGTATACAGGGGATCTTGCGCTAGAATTCAAAGCGACTTCAACCGCTACTGATCCTGATGATAGTTCAACGTCGGATGCATACCGAGTGGCGACACTCGAAGTTACTGTTGACAACCCTGCAAATATCCTCAACGGGTCTTTGATTACCAATACTAATGTTGAAGCTCAAAGCGTTATATTGACCTTCTATGATGAGACTGATCCTCGTCATGCCTATTCCAAAGTGATCACTTTGGATAATCAAGGCCAACAGGGTACTGACAGTATAGCTAACGATGTTGGTTTTGCGATTGATCCTGCTAAGAACTATATCGTTGCTCTTGAAGCTGCTGATGATCAGGGACAATTCATTCAAGTCACTGACTTTGAGATTGAAGGGACAGTTCTGGTCGACAGCAATACTAAACTCAGTGAAACACCTGAAGGCGGAAATCCTAATGATAGCTTTGCTATAATCGCAGAACTTACTCCTGGAACGGGTGTTACGGCTTCTGTAACACAGTCAATCCTTGATGCTAATAATCAATCAAATTCTTCACCAAGTGGTGATCGTGATGGTGCCGCAGATTATGTCTGGGGAGGTAGTGGTACAAACGGAAGTTATAATACTGTCAATGATACCACAGATAACGATGGTGGGTCTGATGAGAACTCTATTATCAATGGCGGTGCTGGAGAGGATGATCTTAAAGGTCACGGTGGAAACGATATTCTTGTATTTGACCAAAATCAGACAAATGAAGGCATATATGGTGGGAATGGTTTTGATATTATAAGAATAGATGCACCTGTAGATTTGTCCTCATCTGTGGCTGGTATTACTGTGTTCCATGACGTGAATATGAGCCAATACTTAGCTTCTGATTATCAGACTAGTAGAATTGAAGGTATTCTTCTTACCGAAGATGCTGCTGGGAATGCTGATGTTGGTATCAATTTGAGCCTCACTGCTTCTGATATCTTGGATATTACTTCTGGTAATTCTGGTGTAGATGCCAATACACTTCATATCATGGGAACAGATGGTGATCGTGTGACCCTTACTGATGATAATGGCGTCGGAACTCATGAGTGGACTACTGATGGTATCGTTAATGACGGATTTACGACTTACACAAATACAAATACTTCAGCAATATTGAAAGTTGATGAAGATGTGGAAGTGGTCGATCTTCTCGGTGGTATCCTTTAGGACTTACCCATAAAGAGTACATGCCTGTTTAAAAAGGGCGTCCTTCGGGGCGCCCTTTTTCTTTGTCTCTATCAGACGGCAGTATTTGTTTGAAAAGGATGTCGAATCCATTATTAGTCCAACAAAAAGCCCCGACCAAAATGGTGCGGGGTTTTTTGTATGTTTGGTAATAGAGAAATGTATTGTGTCGTTTTGAATTAATGCTCAACCCAAAGTAACAGGCAACAATCGTTGCCCCCTATAAATTGTTTAGGGCGTCGTCGTCGTCTTGTTGTTTGTCCATTTGCTCTTTGGCCTTTTCGTCACTTAGGATTTTTTCCATGGTATTGGCGAGTTTGACAGTGGCGTCTTTGAGCGAAGACAACGGCATGATTAACGTGGTTGTGGGTTCTGAAATCAGCTTGCCTGCATTGGCAGGATCGCGCACGATCTGGCGCAGTTCAATGCGCACATTGCCGTTCACTACGGTGATAGATCCGATACCATCGGTAAATACATGGTCCATGTTGGTAAAATCCTTAAAGCAAAAATACTAATAGTTACACTTAATCCTTACCTGTAGTTACTGCATCTCTCATGTAGGTGACCTACACTTTGATCTTTGTTCCTAAGGTAATAATCAATTGTACTCATTATATGAAAGTGGGGCAAACTGTCCTAGTCAGAAATAGAGTCTACATGAATGTTGTCCCCGTTCGATAAGAGGATGCTTATGTACAGCGTTACTTCAATGATAATATGAGGTCACCCAGAAGCTGTAATTTTGTGCGTTTCTTACTTTTGCCTTTAGCTCTAAGAAAGCGTTTCTCGGCGGCCTCTATAGCTTCGGGTTTGGCATTACGGGGCTTTCCTATGAGGTAACCTTCTCTCGACAGCAAAGCAGCTATAGTTTGGTTTGGGATTACTGAGGCTTTACTGCCCGCGGCGGGTAGGGTGCCGTTATCCCATAAAAAATCGAGCTTACCGATGCTGGACTTTATGTCACGCTTTGGGTTGTCGGGGTGAAAGCGTAGAGCGTTGAGAGCTCCGACATAGTCATTTACACCACGAGTATCGGTTTCAAAACCGATGACATTGATGCCGACGATGGAAAAATTGCTTCGATCATAGAGCAACAGAGGAGAGCCACTATCGCCCTTTTGTAAAAAGCATCGATGGGCAATACCGTCAGTGCGTTTAAATTCTCCAGGCGGTAGGCAATTAAAATCCACGGTTTGAGCATTAGAGGCACCAGCACGGTAGCCAGAACTGATCAAAACGGATTGTCTGTTGTTGATCCGCTTTATGACCTCTTTGGTCAAACCGGATAACTTTAGCCATCCGGTTTGGGAACCGATGGGATTGGTGAGCTCTAACAAGGCCCAATCGGTTTCGGTATTACGGGCTGAAGCCTCATTCTTGGGTTTATAGCCCGAGGATTTTTTGTAGGATTTTACCTTGGAGTGAATTTTGTATTCATCGAATTGATAGCCGGCGACAAAATGCAGTTCCTGCGGTGCGAGCCACCGCCCGGTCTTGGCATCGTAAATACAGTGTGCGGCGGTGAGTACGTGTCGATCACTGACCATAGCCCCGGTGCAATGTGCACGCCCGGCGGCGTTCAGCCTACCAATGGTGCTCCAAGGGTATTCCATGGCATTGACGACCATACGTTTTTGCGCGGCGAGTTTCTGTGATGCCTGTACGGGTGAGGTTAGCCCTAACCCGGCAACCAACACCACTAGTGAAACAGCAAGCAAAACCCCAAGTGAAAAAGAGGCAGCCATCTCA
This sequence comes from Halopseudomonas aestusnigri, assembly GCA_036960845.1. GTDB lineage: Bacteria > Pseudomonadota > Alphaproteobacteria > Kiloniellales > Kiloniellaceae > Kiloniella. Next base: position 1,357,275 of record JBALWN010000001.1, read on the forward strand.
CTAATTGAGGATCGCAAGCTTTGGACCTTACGCAAAGACATGTGGGGTCGGCATCGTGCCCCTATGCTAAGCGATATCAAATTCTGAAGCTTATTGCTGAATAGAGGCAATGAGCTTTTCACCCTCTACGGAATTGACCACAGCTCGCAAGGCTGTAATCACGTCCATATCATAACGATCGTTGTTGTCATCGAGGATTTCAAGTGCCCGCTGTGGGTCTAAGCCATGACGATATGACCGTGGCTCAATCCTGGCGCAGAAGACATCACAAGCGCCAAGAATACGTGCGGTGATAAGAATAGCATCACCTTCAAGACCTTTTGGATAGCCTTTACCATCAAGACGTTCGTGCATTTGCATGATTGTCTCAAGAACCGGAAGGTCAAAATCAATACCGCGCAAAAGTTGTTGAGTATTTTCTGGGTGCTTTTGGATAAGAGCGACCTCTTCTGGAGTAAGGCGCTCAGGCTTGTTGAGGATACTTCGCGGTATGGCAAGTTTACCAATTTGGGAGAGGTTAGAAGAAACTTCCAGGGTCGCAATTTCAACCTCTGACAAGTTCATGCGCTTGCCGACCATGAGGGCAAAGAAAGAAACCCGGCGGGAGTGCCCACCAAGGTAAGGATCGCGAAGTTCCACAGCACGAACCAGAGCAACCACCATCTGCTTGACGGCTTTTTCCTTTTTGCGTTGTTCTTCGACGATTTCGGTCACATCCCGGAATACGGAAACGATACCCGAAACCTGATTGTCCTCACCAACAAAGGGTACTTTACTAATCTGCAAATGGTGTTCTTTGTTGTTGAGGAACACGCGTTCGCTGGTGGTAATCGCGCCACCGTCCGTGATGGCGCGTTGATCTGATATGGACATTCTTGCGGCTGTGCCTGTGCCGAATATTGCGGCATCGTCCATGCCGACCATTTCGTCTTCGTCTCGACCGACCCCTTTGGCGAAGGCCGGGTTGACGTAACGGTAACTGCCGTCGACAGCCTTGAGACCGATGAAATCAGCGATCGAGCCGTTAATTTTGTCCAACAGTTGTTTTTGGGCATGAATGCGGGTTGCGAGTTCTTTGAACTGCTTGGCCAGTACGCCGTTGTGTTCGCTGTTAAGACGCCACCAGAAAGCCAGGAATACGGCGGCGACAATCAGGACAATTAAACCAGCAAAAAGAAAGGCGATGCTTCTAAATTCTGCGAGGCTTTTTTCGGCCTGAGCCCGATCGACTTCCTGAAAAACCCACAGTTGATCGGCGAGTAGTTTTGCGCCAACGGAATATACCTCCTCACCGCTGCCACTGATGCTTGGGCGTAGGGCGAAAGCAAAAGGGTCACTGCCTTCAGATTCGAGTTTAAATTTTTTAATTAGTTCCGAATCATTGGGGGTGATTTCTTGATAACCCATATTGGTTATTTGAACCATACGCGTACTCTCACCGGTTTCAGAGAGGTCACGTTGGGAGAGAAATTCGCCAAACTTTGTTGTTACCGGGAAGGTGAGCAACATCAGGCCAACAGGCTCTTCTTCGTCGGCTTCTGATTGAGCGGGGAGGATTGGCAAAAACAGATCCATAACGAGGCCCGTAGAAGTTTTACGTATCGGGCCAAAGGTTATTTCTTTGCGGCCAAAAATAGAAAGGGCGAGTGCTTTTTGTTGTAAGTTAATCGGGGCTGCACCACCACTGGTCAGATAAGCGATACCGGTTTTACCAAATAGATAGCTGGTGGTGAAATCGCTATTGATCGTAAAGTCGGTTAAGACCCGTTCCATGAAAGGCAATTGCTCAAACAGGGAAACACCGAGGCTTGAATCCGGGTCGTCGTCGGGTGTCGGGGGAACAATTTGAGTGAAATCACCACCCGCGAGATCAACTTCATAGGCAAAGAGACGGAAAAGTTCGTTGGTCACCAGGCGATCAGATTGAGCGCGAATGGAATCAAGCCAAGTCTGGATCAGCTCACTTCTACCCGTGGCTAGAATCTCCTGACGGTCTTGAACTTTGGCGATTACATCGTCTTTTCTGTTTTCGATAATCAATCCGGGGACGATTATTGACAGGAGAACCAGCGCGCCAATGACCAACGCAGCCGTAATCATGGTTCGCTTGTTTGCTGGTTTTGCAGAACTCGCCATATTATTGATGGCGTGAAACTCAAATTTCTCTTTACCGTTTTTCTTCATGTTCTCCGTTCTTCCCCCCGAAATCTTCCCCCAAATCGTCCCTGAATCTTCCCGGGCCCCAAGTCTTTCTTCTGGGAGAATCCATTTGTCCAGTCATCTTACTTGATATGTGCCCAACGTGTCGTCGCATTCATTGAATATTGCGGCACGTAATGTCGATATTTTGTGTGGGTCAGGATCAAATTGGAAAGACTGTCTAGTATCAGGATATCGTTCTTCTCATAAATTGCCAGTACTGCGTGACCAATACCACGGATCCTATCTTTTAAGATTACAATCCGCATCTCACTATCTTTGAAACCAAGTGCTTTTAAAGCATAATATTTAGCGATGGAATAATCCTCACAATCGCCAGATGTTCTCATGAACTGGTTTGGTGAGGCCCAATACTCGCTTACACCATAGACTTCACTGTCGAGTTTATAGGGCCATCTGTTGAAAAATTTGTTAACTGTGTTGAGCTTTTGTCGACGTGACATGTTCTTGGCAGCGTGGATAATCTTGCGCCAGGATTTTTGCTGAGCCGTTTTGCAGTTTGCTGAATTACTGGCACAGGCATTGAAAGATCTTATTTCGGATTTCGCTTTTTTCAAAACCCTTGCCCATTGTGGTAGAGCCCTAAAAGATTTGGATCTGAATTCAACTGTATTAAACAGTGCAGTGCCTTTTCCTTTTGCCGCGTTTGCCAAATCACCCAGCGATTGGGCATGAGCTGACGTCACTGGCATCGTGCTCATCAGAACTGATACCAAAGATGTAGCCAGGGTAACCCTGCGTAATGCTTTTACGGGGTTAAAATGGTTCAACGGGTTAAATCTATCAACGGGTGGCTCACGCTCGCCTAATTTCAACAACAAATACTGTCTTTAAAATGACCAGTAACCGCTTAACAGAGTGTTAATTTTTATGGTGTGATGCGTTTAATTTTGTCGCGTTCACGTTGTGTTGATGGGGGTGTTGGCAGAAGCGTCCGCAGGAACGTTGGTTAGCCTGCCAGCCGGGGCCGCTATGAAACAATTAAGGCGTGCTCTATACGGGGAGCACGCCTTAAAAAATCACAACTTAAAAAATATAGATCAGATCTTATTTTTCTCTCATTGCTGAATCACGCGCTTTGAGGATTGGCTTCAAGAGATAATCCATAACGGTTTTCTTACCCGTTAAAATCTCAACATTGGCGGTCATCCCGGGAATGATCTCAAGTTCTTTCCCCTTACTGACGATCTTGTTGTCAGCGGTACGAAGATAAACACGGTAGAAGCTTTCGCCCTCTTCATCTTTAATCGTACTCGCGGATATTCTTTCAAGTTTACCTTTTAGGCCGCCATAGATGGAGAAATCGTACGCTGTTACTTTAATGGTAGCTTCTTGACCCTGGCGGAGAAATGCACGATCTGATGGGCGGATTTTTGCTTCGACAATAAGAGTATCATCAAGAGGAACGATCTCGACGATGTCTTCACCGCCACGAATGACGCCACCTACAGTGTTTCGTTTGAGTTCTTTAATCGTGCCACGTACAGGGGACTTTACATCGGTACGACGTACGGTGTCAGCCCCGGCTGCGATACTTTCCGTGATGGATTTCAGTTCAGAACGTGCCCGGTTTAACTGGTCTGAGACCTCAGCCTTTGTGGTTAGGACCATTTCATCAATGCGTTGCTTGGCTTCGAGAACCGCACCATCAAGTCGTGGTAAGCTAACCCGGAGAGTTTTGATTTCACCAGATAAATCAGCAATCTGTCTATCAATGCGAATTAGCTCTAAGCGAGGGGAGATACCCTTATCAACCAAAGGTTTGGTGATGTTTCGTTCTTGTGTGGCAAGGTTCAGGGAGTTTTTTAGCTGGCCAATACGGCTATGTACTTCTGAGATTTCCTGTTTTCTTTGTCTGGCCTGGTTTTCCAACACTTTAACTTGGGCTGCTTGCTGCCGAATACGGGCGTTATAAAGTGCGAGTTGGTCCGAGACTTCATCGGGGGCTGCTGTTATTTGCTCTTCTGTATATTCCAGTTTCGTATCATTCAGTTCAGCTGATAGTCTTGCAACCGTCGTGGTTAGGATAACTTTCTGGCTTTGTGAATCTCTGAAATTAGCTGTCGCCGCAGAGTTCTCAATACGAACCAGAATATCGCCTTTTCCAACAATATCACCCTCTTGTACCAAAATTTCAGAAATGATACCGCCCTCCAGGTTTTGGATAACCTGGGTTTTTTGCGCCGGGATGAAGGTGCCATCTCCACGCGTGACTTCATCAAGTTCAGCCATGGTTGCCCACGTGCCGAAGACTACGAAAAACAAGAAGGCAATGAAGGTTAAGACATAAGCAATCCGGCGCCCCTTGCGTAAGGTCGCGGAGTGTAGATCTGGCATGAACAATAGATCTTCGTCTTTTTTTGACATGGAAGACATGATAGGCCTTTTCCTAGTATCTTAGATATATGGGTATCTTAGATATATGGGTATCTTAGACATATATGGATGTCTCAGAATAAATAAGCAGTTCAAGAAAGAATAGGAATGGCTTTGGCAAACCAGAGCCTAATCCGCGTTTGCGCGAATTTGACCCTGTTTCAAAGCTTCCAGAACTTCTGCTTTTGGTCCGTCGGCGACAATACGTCCACTATCGACAATAACCAGACGATCAACCAGAGTAAGTAGTGAACTCCTGTGGGTGACAAGAATGAGTGTCTTGCCTGTGACTGCCTTGGTTAAGCGGGCCTTGAAAGCTGCTTCGGATGAATTGTCCATGCCACTGGTTGGTTCATCCAGAAGTAAAATAGGAGGGTCGAGTAACATCGCACGGGCAATAACGACAGCCTGTCTTTGGCCACCAGATAGTGACATTCCGCGCTCACCAACTTGCAAATCAAATCCATGAGGATGGGTTTTAAGGAAGTCCGTTACCCCAGCGATAGCCGCTGCCCGTAGGATTGTTTGATCATCCATATGAGGGGCACCAAAGGCAATGTTCTCTTTGACAGATCCAAAGAAAAGATAGTTATCTTGGGATACGTACCCGATATTCCGACGTAAGTCTGCTGGATCGATTTGGCGAATATCTGTGCCATCAGCGAGGACAGAGCCCTCAGCAGGATCATACAGGCCCAAACACAAGCGAGCGATTGTAGATTTACCCGAACCAATACGGCCGAGGACACCCACGCGTTCTCCAGGTTTGATTTTAAGGCTGACAGCATCTAGGGCCTTAATTTCCTGTCCAGGATAGTTAAAGGTTACCTTCTTTAACTCCATCTCACCGCTTAATCTTGGGCGGTGAAGATAGGATTTATCTGCTGAGCGTTCGACTTCGGCATTCATTATATTATCGAGTGATTTTAACGCCACGCGAGATTGCTGTAATCTTGTCAACATTCCGGCGATAGTGCCGAGTGGAGCCAAAGCACGACCACTCAGCATGGTTGAGGCAACCAAAGCCCCCATAGTCATTTCTTTTTCGATAATCAAGAACACTCCCACAATGACGACGACAACGGTTGTCATTTGAATGGCGAGCTGAGCAAAAGTTGTTGAGATACCTGAAAGCAGTTTAGCTTTACCGGCTGATTCGGCCGTTAAACCAACAAACCGTTCCCAAGAACGCTGGATACGGCTTTCAGCAGCAGTGGTTTTAATCGTTTCCAAGCCATCAATGGTTTCAACCAATAGAGCATGTTTTTGGCTTGATTCCTTGTGCGTTTTCTCAATCACTTTCCTCAGTGGAATTTGGAGGAAGACGCCGACCAAAATCACGAGAGGCACAACAACCAATGGCACAGCTGCGATTTGGGGTGCCGCGACAATTGAGATGATCCAGATAAAGAGGAAAATAAACGGTAAATCTATGAGGGCAACCAAGGTACCTGAGGTAAAGAAGTCCCGAAGAGATTCAAATTCCCGAAGGTTGTTGGCCATAGCCCCTGTAGAAGGAGGCTTGTTAGAAAGCTTCATCGCCATTAGTTGTTCGAGTAATCGACTGGCAATAATAACGTCGGCATTCTTACCCGCGACATCTACAAGGTAGGTCCGAAGATTTTTCATGACAAATTCGAATGTGAATACAGTCGCAACGCCAATAGCCAATACCGCGAGGGTGGCACTGGCGCCATTGGGTACGACACGGTCATAAACGTTCATAATGAACAAAGGACTTGCGATCGCGAACATATTGATCAGGATCGATGCCAACATGACGTGACTGTAGATAGGCCAAAATTTTAAGAGTGTTCCCCAAAACCATGCTTTTGGTTTTTTGAGCTGGATATCGGAAGCACGAGAATCGAATTTGTATTCGGTACGTGCGAATATCGCATAGCCTGTGAACTGCTCTTGTAACTCTTCAAGGGGTAATTCTTTTTGGCCGCGCCCTTCAGGTATGGCGATAGTCGCCTTTCCCTGTTTTGTATAATTGAGAAGAATACAGGAGCCACCTTGCTTTAGAAGCAGGATACATGGCAGCGTAACGGGCTGAATTTCCTTAATGGTGGCGCGGCGAACAGTACGAGCTGTAAGGCCTGCACGTTCTGCAGCTCGAACCGCCAAATCAGGTGTGAATTGGGCGCCACTGTGAGGTAGGCCTGCTTTTAGCGCTTCAACGGATATGGGCCGAGACATCATGGATGCGAGCATGTAGACGCATTCCAAAAGAGGATCCTCAAAATTTACGGATCCTGGGTCCATTTGCCATTCAGCTTTTGGCGGTAAACCGCCATCAATTATTTCAGATGCCTTGAGAGCTGCCACTTTTTGCTCTTCATTGGAACCTTTGTCACCATCCATAGATAGGTTCGCCGTGTTCTTAGAATTCATTATACCCCCGTGTCCCCCGAATTTTTCCAGGACACCCTACGGGAGTGCAGGGGCCTAGCTTTAACAAACGATATATCACATTAACCTTAATATTTATCTTACATTGACGGTTTAAGGTTAACGAATAGTTGAATGTATCCCAAGATTCTCTCCCTGATGTAAATAATGTTATTTATTTCAGGAATTAAGCAAGGAAAGCACTCTGTTGTCTTAGTATCACATATAAAGGGGAAGACCAAAAAAACATGCTTAATATATCAAAGTAATAAAAGCCTGAACGGTGACATTCAGGCTTTTTGATGAGGGAATGACTAGAACTCGGTCCTGCCCCTAAGACGCGTTTATTTTGCAGTGGCTTCTTTAAGGTAAGCCAAGAGGTCTTCTATTTGCTTTTCTTTTTTTAATCCACCAAATGACATTTTGGTCTTTGGGACAAACTTTTTGGGTTTGGTAAGGAATTGAGTAAGATTGTCTTCTGTCCAAGTGATACCCGCGGCCTGCATTGCCTTGGAATATTTGTAACCTTCGATACTTGCTGAGGGACGGCCAAATAGTCCTGTAAGATCGGGGCCGATTTTATTTTTACCGATAGCATGGCAAGCCTTACACTTGTTAAATACCTTTTTTCCTGCCACAGGATCACCAGCAAGAGCTGATCCTGAAATTAAGGAAAGTACAAAAACTGTTCCTAGAGTTATCTGTAAAATTCTGGACTTGATTCCCATCGACATCTTATTTCTCTCCTGTTCGCTGAGTTTTATTTCTCAGTGTTTGCTTTTATGGCCCCTAAGATGAGGTTGGTTACCTGACCCTAAAAAGCACAACGTTTACTTTGAGCAGTTACCATGGAGATAAAATAGAGGGCTGTCTGCTCAATCTCGCGAACAAGTGATGACATGGAAGAAAACGTTATTGAAATTTAGTCATAAAAAAAAACCGAGCCTTCTAGCCCGGGTTTTTTGTTTTCATCGAAAGAGTGTATCAGCTGTTTTCTTTGAGGTAAGCGATCAAATCTTCGATTTGTTTTGGTTTTTTCAGACCACCAAATGACATTTTCGTTTTTGGGACAAATTTCTTTGGTTTGGTTAAAAAGCCAGTAAGGTTTTCTTCTGTCCAAGTTAAACCAGAAGCTTTCATCGCTTTTGAATATTTATAACCTTCTGCGGCGGCGGCGGCTTTGCCAATAATAGCATGCAAGTTCGGGCCGATTTTATTCTTTCCACCAGCATCTACCGTATGACAGGCCTTACATTTTTTAAATACTTTCTTGCCGGCGACGGCATCGCCAGCTTGTGCTGCACTTAAACTAAGACCAAAACCGACTGCTAGTCCTAGGACCACTTTGGCAACTTTCGCCATAATAACTCTCTCCTGAGTTGTTGATGTCATTTTGTTTTCATAAATGAATTAACATCAAAAAAATGAAAAAATAGCTAACCATAATACCAGATCCTAGTTTGCCATCTTGGTGCAGCATAAGGTCTTGAATCTGGTTTTGATTTGATTCCGCTCAATTTTATCGTTTTTCCTATTACTTTTCACTCTAAATTTTAACTGTAGGCTGTAATGTCGCACTCTTGCTCAGAGTGATTTGAGTGTGCTTTCTAATTCTAGGAAGCTATCAATCACAGCATTCGGCTTAAGCGCACGTGCTGCATCTGTTCCATATCCATGGGTGAATAGAACGGACGGAATGCCCGCATTTTGAGCAACTAGCACATCGTTTACGCCGTCTCCAAGCATGATTGCCTGATCAGCTTCAACGTCGATTTCTTGCAGTAATTTTAGAAGATGATCAGCATGTGGTTTTTTAACTGAATAACTATCCCCACCGACGGCTTTTTCAAAAAGACCATGTAGTTTGAAGATATCCATGAGCTCTATTGTTGGGGCATAGGGCTTGTTTGTACATACGACCAAACGCCAGCCCTCAGTTTTGAGTTTTACGAGAGTTTCCATGGTATGTGGGTACAAACAGGTATTAACAGCAAGGTTCTCATTATAAATAGCGAGAAACTTCTCGACCTTTTCTTTTAAGCTGGCATCAGTAAGCGCCTCGCCCGTTGCTGCATATCCACGCTCCACCAGTTTGGTCGCTCCGTCACCAATCATGGTTGTGACTTCAGCAAGATCAGGTTCTCTCCGGCCTTCACTTTTTAATAAGATTTGTAGGGAGAGGGCGAGATCAGGCGCACTATTAATTAGTGTACCATCAAGATCAAATACTAAGACATTACGTTTCGACATTACATAAAAACCAGACGTTCATAACCAAATTTGGATTAAGAGGCTAAACAGCCTGGAATTTGGACGCAAGGTATGAATGAGATCTTTCTTTTATTTATTCTGAAACATTTTGTAATAATCTGTAACACGCAGAAATAAATGGTGATTTGAGAGAAAGCGGGCACTGTGGCACTTTCTGTCGACTATAATTTTGCCTAATTCTCTCCCTAGAATATGTTGTAATGGTTGATCACTTGGAGAGCAGCAGGTAAGCACAGAGTTTATCTTCGTTATTAGTGACCCTTGAGGACCAATGAGTAAACGTAAACTAGCTGTAATCGTTCTGGCCGCTGGCCAGGGTACTCGCATGAAATCCAAAATGCCAAAGGTCCTCCATACCTTGGCAGGAAAGCCAATGCTTTCTCATGTCCTCAGAGGTGTTGAGAAACTCTCTCCTGAGACGATTGTCGTTGTGGTGGGTCCGGATGCAGGGGCTGTGGAACAAATTGCTAACCCTCACTTGAGCGTAGTTCAATCCGACCGTTTGGGGACGGGGCATGCTGTGAAACAGGCATTTGGTGCCCTTGCAGGTTTTTGTTCTGAAGGTGATCCTGCTGATATTATGGTGATATTTGGTGATACACCTCTTATCAAGGCAGAAACTTATGAACAGATGGTCGACCTGCGTCGTTCTGGAGATGGTCCTGCGCTTCTCGGTCTTGCTTTTAGGCCAGCCGAAGCTGGACGCTATGGCCGGGTTAAACAAGATAATCAAGGTCGCGTTATCGGAATTATTGAACACGCAGACGCAAGCGATGAAGAAAAAGAAATTGATCTTTGTAATGCCGGCATACTCTTAGGTGATGGACCAACTGTGTGTCGATTGATTAATCAGTTAGATAATAATAATGCTCAGGGCGAATATTATCTTCCGGTTATTTTTGATTTTGCCTATGCAGAAGGTTTGGATACCCGAGCCGTCGAAGCAAGTGAAGAAGAGGTTATGGGGATTAATTCCCGCCAGGAACTTGCCGCTGCGGAACTGGTCTTGCAAAAGCGATTGCGCGCTGATGCCATGGCGCAAGGTGTGACACTTATTGATCCCGTGACGACCTGGCTTTCGGTCGACACAAAATTTGGGCGAGATATTATCATAGAGCCGTCTGTTTTTATCGGTCCGAATGTCGAGATTGCAGATGATGCAACAATCAAGGCCTTTAGTCATATTGAAGGGGCTAAAATCGGCACAGCAGCTATAATAGGCCCTTATGCACGGTTGCGACCAGGTACAATTATTGGTCATGGCGGCAAAGTGGGTAATTTTGTTGAGACTAAAAATGCGGTTCTCGGCGATGGTGCTAAGGTCAATCATTTAAGTTATATCGGCGATGCAGAGGTTGGGGCCAAGGCCAATGTTGGGGCAGGCACAATCACGTGTAATTACGACGGTTTTAACAAATGGAAAACCACCATTGGCGAAGGTGCTTTCATCGGCTCAAACACTGCATTGGTTGCGCCAGTTGATATTGGCGCGGGAGCAATTGTTGGTGCGGGCAGCACTATTACCAAATCTGTAGCCGAGGATGCTCTTGCTGTAGTCCGAGGGCGTTTACTTGATAAAGCTGGCGCTGGTGCGAACTTCCGTGCTGGCCGCAAGAAAATAAAAGAACAAAAATCGCGGACACAAAACCAAGACGTAAACTCAAACAAAACCAACGAAGATAATAAAGGCTAAGAGCTATGTGTGGAATTATTGGTATTATTGGCACGAAGCCTGTTGTCCCTTTGTTGATGGATGGTTTAAAGCGCCTGGAGTACCGTGGTTATGATTCCGCAGGGATCGCGACACTTGTCGATGGTGGCTTAGAACGTCGCCGTGCACAGGGCAAACTGATTAATCTCCAAAATCGTGTTGAAGAAGAACCGTTGAGTGGGATGACGGGCATTGGTCACACGCGTTGGGCAACACATGGTCGCCCAAATGAAGTGAATGCACACCCTCATGCCAGTGATTTAGTTTCATTGGTTCACAACGGCATTATTGAAAATTTTCAAGAGCTGCGTGCCGAACTGGATGCAAAAGGACAAACCTTTACGACGGAGACTGATACCGAAGTCGTTGTCCATCTAATTTCAAGTTATCTTCGTGATGGCCTGTCACCTGAAGATGCCGTACACACTACTTTGAAACGTTTAGAGGGCGCTTTTGCTTTGGCAATTGTCTTCGCTGGCCGCGAAGATCTAATGATCGGTGCGCGCCGAGGAAGTCCTCTCGCTGTTGGGTATGGTGACGGTGAGATGTATTTAGGGTCTGATGCCCTTTCATTGTCTCATTTAACTGACCAAATTTGCTATCTAGAAGAGGGTGACTGGGTTGTTTTGGATAATGATGGTGCGACTATCCGGGATCTGGAAGGAAAGCTTCTTAATCGTGAAGTGATCAAAACGGCTGTGTCTGGTGCTATGGTTGGCAAAGGGCAGTATCGCCACTTCATGCAAAAAGAAATTTTTGAACAGCCTGCAGTTATCGGGGATACGCTTCATACTTTCTTCAATCCTTTGGCACGGACTATTCAGTTACCTGAGTTTCCTTTTGACCTCGCCAATATTTCCAGATTGACGATTGTTGGCTGTGGGACAGCATCGCTTGCAGGAATGGTGGCGAAATATTGGCTCGAGCAAGAAGCACGTCAATTGGTCGAAGTGGATATTGCATCTGAGTTTCGTTATCGGGAAGCGCCCCTTCCTGAAAAAGGGGTAAGCCTGTTTATCTCTCAATCTGGTGAGACTATTGATACGCTTGCAGCCCTTCGTTATGCCAAATCTCAGGGACAAAAAATTGTTTCTATCGTCAATGTACCAGAATCAACCATTGCCCGTGAATCAGATATGGTGTTACCGACACTAGCTGGGCCAGAGATCGGTGTTGCCTCTACCAAAGCTTTCACCACACAGCTCACGGTACTTGCCTGTTTGGCAATAGGTATTGGCCGCGCGAAAGGGACCATTAGCGCAGAACGTGAGGCTGAACTTTCAACTGCGTTAACCGAAATCCCCGCGCGTGTTGCTGAGCTCCTTAATACAGATGATTCCATTCGCAAGATTTCTGCAGACGTCAGTGAAGCGCGAGATGTTCTCTACCTTGGCCGTGGAAACTTGTATCCTATGGCGATGGAAGGGGCGCTTAAGCTCAAGGAGATTAGCTATATCCACGCTGAAGGTTATGCTGCAGGAGAGATGAAGCACGGTCCTATTGCACTGATCGATGAAAATGTTCCTGTTATTGCTTGTGCCCCAAGTGGCCCTTTGATGGAAAAAACCATTTCCAATCTACAGGAAGTTCATGCTCGTGGCGGCCAAATTATCCTCTTCTCTGACAAAGAAGGCATTGAGCGCGCTGGCAATATTGCCAAGCACGTGGTTGTTCTGCCAAGAGTTGATCCCTTTGTCGCACCTATCCTTTACGCGTTGCCAATCCAGTTATTGGCCTATCATACCGCCGTTATCAAAGGAACCGACGTGGATCAGCCGAGGAACCTTGCGAAGTCTGTGACAGTTGAGTAATTTTCTCCTTAGGATTGATATTTTTTAAATAACACTTGTTTGTAAATGCAGATTTTTTAAAGAATGTATTTTTCAAATTTTCTGCTCTTCTACATAATTTGATTGATGTTGGAGTATCGCTTGTAGTGAGGAAAAATGGTGACAGAGATTCTCCGTGGTGATTCTAAGTCCATTTCCAAAATTGCTAAGATTTTCGACTTATATCGGCAGCATTACGGTGAAAAATCTGATTTTGAAACATGTGTAAAGTTCCTAGGTGATCGGATAAGCGCAGAAGAATCTATTATCTTTTTTGCTCAAAATAGCTCAGGCGAAGCTATCGGATTTACACAGGCCTATCCTATTTTCTGTTCTGTGCCTTTTCGTCGGGATCTTTTTCTTGGAGATCTTTATGTCCTGGAATCTGAGCGTGGTAATGGTGTTGGGCGGCAACTTCTTAACGCAGTTAAGGAGTACGGTATCCAAATTAACTCCAAGGGCACCCTGTTGAACACAGATGTTGATAATGTCGGAGCTCAGGGACTTTATGAATCTTTAGGATTTAAGCGTGATACGGATCGCTATTATTACTACCTTAATCTTTGAGGTCCTTTTCGTATATTTGGCAGTGAACCACGAGGTTAGAGCAAAGAAATGACGATGGATATTATACAAGCCGATACTCAAAGCATTCATAAAGTCGCAGAAAGCTTTGACCTCTATCGTCAGTTCTATGGGCAGGAAGGTGATTATAAAGCTTGTGAAGCTTTTCTGTTACAGCGTCAGAATAATTCTGAATCGGTCGTATTTTATGCACAAAACAGCGAAGAAGATATTTTGGGGTTTACCCAGCTTTATCCAACCTTTTCTTCGGTTTCGTTACGGCGCGACTTGGTTTTGAACGATTTGTTTGTTCATGAAAAAGCAAGGGGGCAAGGAGTTGCCAGGATGCTTCTCAGTGCAGCAAGAGATCACGCGCGAAAAACAAATTCAAAGGGCATTCTTCTTGAAACCGATATTATAAATACTAAGGCACAGGCTCTTTATGAATCTTTTGGGTTCGAAAGAGTAACAGATCACTATTTTTATTACCTTGGTGTTTGATTTCAAACACCTTGTGTTGAGTAACCCATGGAGTTGCTCTTCAGTTATATTATAGTCTGTCAGACATCGCATCATTTTAGGTGTAAACTCAGGCGGTTAAAATCGCATTTTATCTGATCAAAAGATACGCCCCATATCTAGACTGTAGCTCTATTGGTGGTTGTTTATACTCAGCCAAAATTAAAAACTGCCTTACAGGATAAGCAGTTTTTTTAAATCGGATCTGCCAATACTTTCATCAATGTGAGTGAGACTTAAATGGCAGGTCTGTATTTCTTTGATTTTGAGAGATTGGGAAGGATTTTTGCCATCGTCTGTCGGCTAAGAGCTCTTCTTTTTTTTGAGTTTCTGAGTGATATGCGGTGTCACTATAAATATGCCCATTAACTCCGTCGTACAGAACAAAAACTCTTATTCCCTCTCTTGTATTTTATCGTAATCCTCTCATATAGGGATAATGAATTTTTAGCATGTTGCCTATTCGTAGGTAATCATTCAGATGCTCTAAAAATGCTCCTGCTTTTCAAAGCAAGTTATAAATTGAGCAAGCCAATAGTGCGCGGAATTATATTAAGAAGATGGTGGATCTAAACAAATTAAGAACGTTTACGGTTGTCGCGGATGAGGGTTCAATTACGAAGGCAGCTGAACGATTGTATCGGACACAGCCGGCCATAAGCGCACAGCTTAAAGATATTGAAGAGGATACGAAACTAGTCCTGTTCGAGCGCAAAAATTCAAAAATTTATCTAACAAAAGAAGGTAAGTGTTTATTCGACTACGCTCAGGAACGAATTAATGAAATTGATGCGATTGTGGATTGCTTACGTAATCATCGACAAAATTTAGAAGGCACAATCCGTTTAGGGGTGCAGTTCGAACTCACAACATTTTTAATACCTGATATTGTTCATGAATTTAAAAAACTTCATCCTAAAGTTCGTCTTGAAATCATAGAATTCGGTCATCCTGAGCTTGAAGATAGTCTCTTGAATAACGAGGTTGATGTCGGGTTAACGGTAATTCTCAAGCAGAAGAGTTTTTTTGAAACCCATGCTTTTTATACCTTTGAACGATCACTAGTTGCGTCGGCAAGTTACCTAAACACGCTCCCGCCCATTACAAACTATGAAGATATAATTGACCTCGAGATTATTGGTACCTCTACTCGTCTTTCAAATTTTCGAGTTTGGCTTAAAAAAAATAAACAAAACCAAATTATTAAGCAACTTGATAAGGTTTCAAAATTAGTAACGGTAAAAGAAACCGAAACCATGCACAGCTTGATTAGAAAAGGGGCTGGCATTGGGTTTTACGATAGCTTTAAGTTAAAAGAAGAAGTGAACCCAGATGACATTGTTGAAATATTTCCAAATTCAAAACCAATTACGATAACTGTTGATGTCGCTCGACGGAAAACGAGAACACAAAATGTGCTTTTAGAAGAATTTTTTGACTTCTTAGTGGAAAGAGCAAATACAACTAGTTAGGTCAAAAATGCCGACACGGATAACCTGTGTTCTTCAGAGGCTCATGGCTTCTGTCCTACTATGAACATTCAGCTTTTTGTATATTGATTTAAGTTGAACTTTGACCGTGCCTTCAGATTTTCTCGCCGTGTTCGCGATCTCTTTATTGCTCATTCCCTTTTTTAACAAAGCAAAAATTTGATTTTCTTTGTTAGTGAGTTGGAATTGAGAAATAGGATCTTCACGGAAATAGGTGTCGTTGTTTTCCGATAGATATTCTGCAGAAAAAAGCGAACTCATTCGGTTTACCAAGCCATCGATTGGTTTATTTATAGAATAAATAGCATCCACGTTTAAGCCATCTACAATATGAGGCGGGCAAGTCTTTTCATCAGTGATGAGAATTATTTTTGTAAGAGCGTGCCTTTTTATTGCCGATATTTTCAGTAAGCCATTCTTCGTCAGTGTGGGGGCAACATACAAAACACAAATTGGGAGATGCCTCTGATTAAAAGGTAGTCTGATACTTTCTCCTTGGCTGACAAAGTATTTGCCATTGGGGTATAGTATCTTAATTTTATCAAGAAGGATTTGCTTGATCATTTCAAGCTCACCAAGAACAAAAACAGACACGATGTCATCTATAACAGGCACGGTTATAACCTAAATGTTAAGTAGCAAATCTAGACAGCCTCATAACATCCTGCCGGATGCGTTTTTGACGATGCTTTTATAATGCAGACTAGGATTAGTATTTAGGTATTAAATTTCCCTATCCAAATCAGAATTTCTTTCTCATTTGGATAGGGAAATTTATATTTGTGGGCGTGCTGTGCGACGTTTTGGTAAGGGCATGTTGTTATAAAAAAAGAGGCCGCCAAATTGGCAGCCTCTTTAATCAAATTAGGAAGAGTAGTTTTTAGAATGCTACAGAGATACCTGTTTGAACATTCGTAAATTCTTCTACGCCACCTTCGTAATCACCGGCTGTTGCGCCAACCCAGGTATTCAATCCTGGTGCAATTTCATAACCAACACCTGCTGAATAAGCGATGCTTTCATTCTTAACACCATTATCCTGGTCAAGCTCGGACCAGGCTGCGCCAATAGCTACGTTCCAAGGTCCGGTTCCATAAGATAAACCGACATCAACAGTATCTACTTTCTCAGTGTTTTCAGTATCTTCATGGATGGCACCAACCGCAGCTTTGAATCCTGCATAGCCAACCATTAATCCACCGCCTACAGCGTAGTAAGTGTTATCTGAGGATCCGGAATCTGGAACTTCGTGGGTAGCTCCAATTAGAGCTGCATCAATGGAAAAATCGTTGAATGAGCCGGAGTAATTAAGGCCTCCATCCAAATGATTTTCGATGCTGGTGCTATTCGCACTGATGGTTTGACCAGAATCGCTATCAGGCGCAAAAGAAACTCCGGCTTTAAAGCCATTATATGTAGGAGTAAAGTAAGTTATTTTTGTCGCATCAGAAGTATCACTGAAATCTGCAGCTGTACGAGCAACCGGACCACCAAGCTCCAGTGAAGATAGACCACCAGTATAGTTGCCGAACATGCCATATTCGAAACCCACTGAAGTTCCGTTAACCATCAGGCTATCGCCTGCTGAATCTTGATCGCCAAGTAGAACTTTACCAAAGTCACCTTCAACAAAAATATGATTTTCATCAGTGTTGTTATCTGTACTTTGATCAGCTTCTAGCTGTACATGAAGTCCGTATGTAAGGCCATTGTCGGCAGTCTGAGATGCGTTCAAATGGATTTCTGAGTTCGTGTTGAAATCCAAGCCCTTGTTTGTATCTCCGCCTGCGACATTACCTTCAACGCCTGTAGAGTTTACATTAAATTCTGTGTAGGCGGACCACTTAATTTGAGTTTCTTCCGCTGATGCAGTTGTTGTAAAAGATACTCCAGCAACAAGTGCCGAGCTGGCAAGTAACATTTTTTTCATTGACTTAGATCTCCGTTGGAAAAGCGATTAATTGAGTTACATCGCACCATTTTTAAATTTAGCTTCGGAGAGTTAGCAATTATCTTTACGTATAATCTATACCTCATCGGGGGTATTGAAATTGAAAAACATTTAACTACACGATTAGTTGATAAATAATTTTGTTTTTAAATACCTAGTAATTACAAATAATTAGAAAAATAATTTGGAATAATTCAATGTAACTACATTTTAAAGGTGTAGTTATATTTCTGCCTTAAAAATGTCATTTTTATTTTATGAGTTGAATTTTTTTAAACTCAAGTTGCAAGATTTAGGAGTGCTTTATTGAGATGAGACAGAAAATGTCCCTTACAAAGGTAAAAATACGTAAATGCGCCTTGTGAGATCCTCGTAGCTTGGATAGCGTTCAACATTACTTTGATATCGTGTCTCTCTGCTGATTATTTATATCTTCAGAAGAGATGTTTAATTGCACTCAGGAACGCGTTTTATGTGTGTCTCTCTCAGAGATAAGTCTCTTTTCCGGCAACAGGCTTTTATTGGTGGTAATTGGGTGGATTCCGATTCTGGGCGCCATGTTCCCGTGTATAATCCGGCGACTAACGATGTATTGGGGCAAATGCCTTGGATGGGGGCAGCGGAGACACGCCGTGCTATTGAATGTGCTGAACAGGCACTTGTCGGCTGGAAAAAGATTATTGCTAAAGATCGCGCGACTATTCTAAGGCGCTGGTGCAATCTTATTCTAGAGCACAAAGAAGATCTTGCTCAGATCATGACGGCAGAACAGGGGAAGCCTTTATCTGAATCAAGAGGTGAGATTACGTCATCGGCAGGATATATTGAGTGGTTTGCAGAAGAAGCCAAACGCACTTATGGGGAAACCATTCCTGCGGGGAACAAAGACCAGCAACTGCTAACGATAAGGCAGCCAATCGGCGTAGTCGCGGCGATTACGCCGTGGAATTTTCCGGCCCAGATGATTGCTCGTAAATGTTCACCTGCCCTTGCTGCTGGCTGTACTGTGGTAATTAAGCCTGCACCACAAACTCCTTATTCAGCTTTAGCCTTGGCAGCGTTAGCTCAGGAAGCTGGACTGCCTGATGGTGTGTTGAACATCGTTACGGGTAAGGCGGGTGAAATAGGGGATGAGATGACGGCGAACCCTGCTGTCCGAAAGCTGTCATTCACGGGCTCTACGGTTGTTGGTAAAGTCCTGATGGAAAAGTGTGCCCTTACCGTTAAACAGGTCTCAATGGAACTTGGGGGCAATGCACCTTTTATTGTGTTTGATGACGCAAATTTAGATCTTGCCGTCCGCCACGTCATGGCGAGCAAGTTCCGAAATTCAGGACAAACCTGTGTATGTGCAAATCGTATTATGGTCCAAAAGGGAGTCTACGATGAGTTTGCATCAAAATTAGCGGTTGCAGTTAATCAAATTCAGGTAGGGCCCGGGAATGTGGCGGATGTCACACTTGGGCCGCTCATTGATGATCGGGCAATTGATAAAGTAGATGGCCTGGTTAAAGACGCGCTTAGTAAGGGGGCAGAAGCTTTGGTTGGAGGGGCGCCTCTAGATATTGGTGATCTCTTTTATGAACCAACAATCCTTACTGGAGTCACGCAAAATATGCAGGTTTTCCACAAGGAGATATTTGGGCCCGTTGCCCCTTTATATTGTTTTGAGGATGAAGACGAAGCCATCACATTAGCTAATTCCACCCGGTATGGCCTGGCAGCTTATTTTTTCTCTCGCGATGTTGGTCGAGTATGGCGCGTTTCTGAAGCCTTGGAATATGGGATGGTCGGGGCAAACAGTGGTACGCTTTCATCAGAAGCAACACCTTTTGGTGGTATAAAAGAATCTGGTATTGGTCGTGAAGGCGGAAAGTATGGCATTCAAGAATTTCTTGAAATTAAATACATCAATATGGGCCTGGAAGACTGAGACGGGTCTAGAAGTACAATAATAACATGTAAGTCGCCGAGACATGTGAGTTTAGGTGCTCGATGAATGAAAAGGGTAAGCCATGAAAAATCATAAACTTGTCTTGGCAAAACGTCCGGACCCAACTGTTTCAGCCGATATTTTCCAGCTTGTGGAAGAGCAAGTACCTTCGCTGGTCGACGGACAATTTTTGATCCGTAATCAATATCTCTCTGTTGACCCCGCTATGCGTGGTTGGGTTATGGATATGCCTAATTATATTCCCCCTGTGGCTCTTGGTGAGGTGATGCGCAGTTTTGCCGTCGGCGAGATTATTGACAGCAAACACCCTGATTATGTGGTCGGAGAGAGCGTATATGGCCGGTTTGGTTGGCAAGAAATGGCTGTTAGTGATGGATCAGATGTGGAGCGAAAAGTTGATCCAGATGATGCCCCACTTTCTGCCAATCTCCATGTTCTTGGGATGACAGGGGCAACAGCTTGGTTTGGGTTGACTGAGATTGGCAATCCTCAAGCAGGGGAAACCGTTGTGGTCTCAACAGCAGCTGGTGCCGTTGGATCAATGGTTGGGCAGATAGCTAAAGCACGAGGATGTCGTACTATCGGGATTACAGGGAGCGATGAGAAGGCGACCCGGTGTCTCGAAGAGTTCGGATATGACGCCGTTATAAATTACAAAACATGCGAAGATCTCTCTACTGAACTCGCAGCTGTTTGTCCCGACGGAGTGGATGTTTATTTTGATAATGTAAGCGGTCCAATTTCCGATGCTGTGATGAGTTTTTTCAACATCGGTGCACGCATGACTGTATGCGGTGTAATCGGTATTTCCCCAGCGTACCTTAACGGCCCACGCGTGGCGCGAACTTTGCTGGTTAAGCGGGCAAGAATGCAGGGCTTCT
Source organism: Halopseudomonas aestusnigri (assembly GCA_036960845.1). Classification (GTDB taxonomy): domain Bacteria; phylum Pseudomonadota; class Alphaproteobacteria; order Kiloniellales; family Kiloniellaceae; genus Kiloniella. The sequence continues at coordinate 1,377,435 of JBALWN010000001.1, forward strand.
TAATCTTTGATCACATGCATCGTTTGTCAGAAGCGGTTGAAGGATTGCTCCCTCTCTATAAAGCTGGAAAATTGAAGTTCAGCGAAGAAATATATAACGGATTAGAACAAGCACCTGTTGGTTTGGAGAGCCTGCTTGCAGGGACCAATCAAGGCAAGGTTCTGGTGAAGCTATAACATTAAGACAACCAAAAATGTGCCAAGTCGTGTGTTGTGTGGAGGCGTTATTCCTTGATCATCTTTCCAGGAAAACGCGCTCCGTCTTTCGCGATCCAGGTGATCAAATTACCCTCGGCTGTCATGTCATAACAGGTCCAGCCAAAAGGTCCCCATTTGGAACAGTACTGGTTTCCTTGTATAGACCATTTCCCCAGCTCTGTATCGCGTCCTTCAGCTTTGTAAGTCGTGGTTCCGTCATGGCTAAAGCTTTGACGAAAGGCCGTTTTTCCACCAGAGCGATGAACAACAACCGCTCCATTAAGATGACTTTGGATTTCATCATGAGAAAGCTTTGTTTCAGCGCTTTGTGCGATGTTTGTAAGGTTCATTAACAAAAATGGGGCGAGGAAAAATGACCGGCGGTTCATAAATCACCTATGTTGGAGGTTTTGTAGTCGTTCCTTTATATAAAACCCTCTCTGATTTGACTGCTCACGATGTTGTGAAATTTTACATAATTCAATAAAATTAAATGCTTACTGTAAACTACGCTAGTAACTTTTTGTGAAAGCCTAATCAGAAATTATTGAGGCCTTTAAATTCCTTCCTTTAATTTCCACTTGGTCTGGCTTAGATATTGTAACACAACTATTTTTATATGCTTTAGGAGCCCAGTTCCATGCCGACCTATCATGATGACGATGTTCAATACGATTACGATCTTTTTGTAATCGGCGGCGGATCTGGCGGCGTTCGCGGCGCCCGTATGGCAGCTGCGACTGGGGCACGTGTGGCATTGGCCGAAGAATATCGCTATGGCGGTACTTGTGTTATTCGTGGCTGTGTTCCGAAAAAACTCTTCTCTTATGCCAGCCATTTCCATGAAGAGTTTGAAGATGGTGCCGGCTTTGGTTGGTCTGTAGGGGAAACGTCCTTTAACTGGAAAACCTTGATTGCAAATAAAGACAAAGAGATTGATCGCCTCGAAGATATTTACAAATCCATCCTGAAGAACGCAAATGTTACTCGTCATGACGGACGCGCTGTGCTTGAAGACAGGCACACGGTACGTGTTGGAGATCAGACATTTACCGCAAACAAAATTCTACTAGCTCCTGGAGGACATGTTGTTTTTCCAGAAGGTGCTGGTTGGGAACATGCCATTAGCTCTAACGAAGCTTTTCATCTTGATGAATTGCCTAAGAGGGTTGTTGTTTATGGTGGTGGATACATCGCTGTTGAGTTTGCTGGTATCTTCAATGGTTTGGGATCAGAGGTAACTCAAGTTTATCGTGGAGACGCCTTGCTTCGTGGGTTCGACCGGGATGTGCGAGAATTCCTTGGTACTGAAATGGCGAAAAAGGGCATTGCTCTTGAATTCAATTTGACTATTGAAGCTATTGAAAAGGTAGAGACCGGTCTTCTTGTTACTTATTCCGATGGTCGAACGATTGAAGTTGATGCCGTCTTCGCTGCAACAGGGCGTAAACCTAACGTGGAAGGACTTGGTCTTGAAAAAGCAGGGGTAGAGCTGAATGCTAAGGGCGCGATTAAGGTTGACGAATTCTCTTTGACCACCGCGAAAAATATCTATGCCGTTGGTGATGTCACCGATCGAGTGAACTTAACCCCGGTTGCGATACAAGAAGCCATGGCTTTTGTTGATACGGCCTTTAAAGATACGCCTCGTGCTATGGATCATCATAATATTGCGACAGCAGTGTTCAGTCATCCGCCTGTTTGTACAGTTGGGTTAACTGAAGAACAGGCGATTGATCGTTATGGCGATGTTGACGTTTATCAGTCTAATTTTCGCCCGATGAAACACACGTTGTCTGGGCGTGATGAAAAAGCATTGATGAAGATGGTTGTTGAAAAACGCGGCAAGAAAGTTGTCGGACTTCACATGGTTGGTGCTGATTCTCCTGAAATCGTTCAAGGGTTCGCTGTTGCTATTAAGGCGGGCGCGACTAAAGACATGTTCGATGGTACTGTGGGTATTCACCCAACTGCAGCCGAAGAGTTCGTTACGATGCGTGAGCCTGTCCAAAAGTAAAAAGAGTTCACGTTTAAGATCACGAAAAAGGGGCTGCGAAATCACGCAGTCCCTTTTTCTTGGCAGTTAATTCTGAATGATGGTTCACCCTGCCTCTACTTCAAAACAGCCCAATTTTTATAAAAAATGCCGTTTATCTTAAGGAAGACAACCTGCATTACTTTCATGAAGATATTTTGGAAACCTGTAAAATATGATGGCCTGAGGACATCTACAAAAACGCAATAGCGTTCGTGGTCTTCTTCATTGATTGACTGGTGCTGAAGGGTGTCATCAAAAATGAATAAAGGATCGTCGTGCCAGAAGTGTTTCTTGCCATCGACTTCAATGAAGATGTTATCGCTTTTAATCGGGGTCAAGTTGTAAAGAACCCGGAGTGTTAATCTCAAAGGACCAAAGTGAAGAGACGTAGATTTCTTCTTATTGAAAACAGAAACACCAATTGTTTTAATGTATTTGAATTCTTTGTTGAAGGCTGGCACCGCCGTATTGGTGTTTTTACCATACCACTTATAAAAAAGCATCCCGCGGCTTTTTCCATCTAACTGCGCGCGGATGTTTTTTATGATCTCTTCTTTGCCTTCGTCGAAGATCGTAAGAACGTCCTGAATTTCTTGACGGTGCTGATCGGGAAAATCATTCAACTTATATACATATTTATTTTTGCGGGAAATCAGATCGAGAAATAAATTGATTGGCGAGAGCGCCCAGGTGAGCAAGCCGTTACCTGTGAAGTATTTTTTGGCAAGTTTTGGCGTGATCTTATTATGCCTGCTGAGATCTATTACACCCAAGGCGATAAAGACAATCGTAAATATTGGAACTAAATATAGGAGAACAGTGAGAGGAACGATAATTCTCAAGAACCTACTGATCTGTTTCTTGCTCATGCAATTTTCTCTTAAATCTTGGGAAATGGATAATGGTTCGCTTATACCGATAAACAGCCTATCTATCAAACATCATCATAAGCGTAGTTGCGAATCGATATCAATTGCGAAGGGGCGTTTGGCTTAGCCCCTTTGTGATCAAAACGGTGTTGTTAAATTTGTAGGGGTAAATTTTTGTGTAGCGCTTGTTGTATGTTGTTCTGATGAATATATAAGTTCAGTAAAGCTTTCTTCTGGTAAAGGACAGAAAAGGTGATTAAAACTGTCTAACGTATAATTATATTTTGTAATTGAGGTATTAAAATGAGCGCGAAATGGACACCTGATTCCTGGCGCGCCAAGGATATTCGGCAAGTGCCCGAATACCCAGACTCTGCTGCTGTAGAGTCTGTGGAAAAAACCTTGGCGGGCCAACCGCCACTGGTTTTTGCAGGCGAGGCACGCAGACTACGTAAACAACTTGGCGAAGTGGCCGAAGGCCGTGCATTCCTCCTTCAGGGAGGCGATTGTGCCGAGGCTTTTGCTGAGTTTCACCCCGATAATATCCGTGATACTTTCAAAGTAATGCTGCAAATGGCTGTGGCGCTGACTTTTGGTGCTGCTTGCCCAATCGTCAAAGTCGGCCGTATGGCTGGACAATTTGCCAAGCCACGTTCTGCTGGCATGGAAACCATCGATGGTGTTGAATTGCCAAGTTACCGTGGTGATATCATCAATGGTATTGGTTTCACACCTGAAGAACGTATTCCTGATCCAGAACGCCTTATTAAAGCCTATCATCAGTCAGCTTCTACGCTGAACCTTTTACGCGCTTTTGCTCAGGGTGGTTTTGCGAACTTGCGTAAGGTTCATGAATGGAACCATGATTTCGTACGTAATTCTGCTCAATCAGAACGTTATGAGGAATTGGCGGGTCGTATCGAGGAAGCCATTGGCTTTATGGAAGCTTGTGGTCTAACTGAAGACCGTGTTCCACAGTTGAGCGAAACTGATTTCTACACAAGTCACGAAGCACTCTTGTTGAATTATGAGCAATCCTTGACCCGCGTCGATAGTTTGACCGGTGACTGGTATGACTGTTCTGCTCATATGTTGTGGATTGGTGATCGGACCCGTCATATTGATGAGGCTCATGTTGAGTTCATGAGCGGTATTCACAATCCAATTGGCATGAAGTGTGGTCCGTCTTCTGATCCGGATGACTTGTTGAAATTGATTGATCGCCTTAACCCGAACAACGATGCAGGACGTCTGACCCTGATCGTTCGTATGGGGCATGATAAGGTTCAAGACCACCTGCCTGCACTGATCCGTGCCGTTGAACGCGAAGGCAAAAAAGTTGTTTGGTCTTGTGATCCGATGCATGGCAACACCATCAAATCTTCTACTGGTTACAAAACCCGCCCATTTGACCGCGTGCTTGGTGAAGTTCGTAACTTCTTTGCCGTACACAAGGCTGAAGGTACCTATGCAGGCGGTGTGCATTTTGAGATGACAGGGAAAGATGTGACAGAGTGTATCGGTGGGGCTCAGGCCATTACCGATGAAGATCTCTCTGCTCGCTATCATACCTACTGTGATCCGCGTCTCAATGCCAGTCAGGCACTTGAACTTGCTTTCTTGATTGCGGAGCAGCTCAAAGAAGAACGTGAAAGCCGGGCATCATCTCCTGTCGCTCAGGCCTCTAATTTCTGACGATAACAGGAAAAACACTATGTCTGACTCCAACCACGATAATAGTCAGCAGGTAAAATACCAGAGGGAGGAGAGATCCTCCCTCTGGCCTGTTGAGGACAGGGATATTACAGCCTGGACAGATCATTATTTTAATCGCAGCAAGAAAGTAGTCGAGAAATTTGGCGACCAGACAGTTACCTATGCGGTTTTTATGAGGCGTCCAGTTGTTTCTGCTCCCGGTTTGGTTATCAAGTGGTTAGAGGAAATGGCGCGCAAGCGTGATTTCGATCTGAAAATTGACCTACGATATGCAGAAGGGCGTTGGGTCGGGGCTGGTGAGCCTATTATGTATTTAACCGGGTCCCTTATACATCTCGTAGATCTCGAGACCTTGTTACTTCAACGATTGGGCCCGGCCTGTGTGGCCGCTTATAACGCCTTTACCATGTGTTCTGATCTGCATTCGGTTGCTTTCCTTGCGATGGATGCGCGTCATTGTGCTGGAACCGATATGGCCGAGATTATGGCCTATGCAGCCTCGGTAGGTGCTGATCGCGCCAAGCGTAAGAATAATGCTGTTGGTTTTATTGGCAATGCGACGGATGCAACGGCGCATTATTTTGGTCAGGACGGCGGTCTAGGCACGATGCCTCATGCCTTAATTGGCTATGCGGGTTCAACCTTGCGTGCGGCAGAAATGTTTGATGAAACATTTCCAGGCGATCCTATGACGGTACTCATCGATTATTTTGCTCGTGAAATTACTGATTCGCTCACGGTTTGTCGACGGTTTCCTAAGCGTGCAGCGCAAGGGCTTCTATCTGTTAGGATGGATACACCTGGTAGTCGTTTCATTGAAACCTTAGACCCTCCGAGTTCTTATGCGGTACTTGAGCGCAATGTTCCCAGAGCAATTAGAGGGTACCGCAACGAAGAAGAATTAAGGTACCTCGTGGGGCCAGGGGTTTCGGCAGCTGCAATTTGGACAATGCGTGAAGCCTTGGATAAAGAGGGCTTTGATAAAGTAAAGATTGTAGCTTCATCTGGATTTAGCCCTGCAAAGTGTCGTTTGATGGCCGAAGCGGAAGCCCCCCTTGATGTTGTCGGCACGGGTAGTTATCTACCTAGTAGCTGGTCTGAGACATATGCCACTGCTGATATTGTTGAATACGATGGTGTTGCGCGTGTCAAAGTAGGGCGTGAGTTCCTGATCCAAAAATAAAGATCAGCAACGAAGATTAAGACCCGATACGAAGGTAAAATATAGAAATGACTGAGACTGTAACTTCCGGTGCGATCGAAGACCTGATCGAGAACTTTGAATTTCTGGAAGATTGGGAAGACCGTTATCGTTACATCATTGACCTCGGTCGCAAACTTCCTCCTATGGATGTTGCGCTAAAAACTGAAGCCTCACGGGTTCAAGGATGTACTAGCCAAGTTTGGCTGGTTTGTCATGTTGAAGATAGCGCTCCTAACCGTATGACTTTCATTGCCGATAGTGATGCCCACATCGTACGCGGCCTTGTTGCTGTTTTGTTAATGATATTTTCTGGCAAAACGGCTCAAGAAATTAAGAGCACAGATATTGAAGGAATTTTAAATCAACTGGAATTCTCTCAACATCTCAGTCCTAATCGGGCTAATGGATTGCACGCAATGGTCAAACGTATCCAAGCAACTGCAGAGAGTTATCTCTAAGGGGTGGACTTATTCATTTAGCGTTGATGTGAAATAAATAAAATTGCTAACCATTTATAAAGCGCTTCTATCTTAGCCTCTTTCTTGGAAAACTTAACCCGAATTGTTTGGGATTAAACGGGGCAATGCTGCAAAGTGGTTATAGAGAGATTTTTGGGTTCCTGGCTTCAACTGTCAGCATGATATCCGTCGCTATTTATTTCCTTATCACTATATCGTTTTCGTCTGTTTCCTACGCGGAGCAATGGGTTCTCGGGATACCTAAAGATGACCGACCTCCTCTGACTTATACGAAAGATGGCAAACATGTCGGGTTAATCATCGATATTGTTAGCGAGATTGGTAGGCGCATTGGTGTGGATATTACGACAGAAGTCGTTGGTGCGCCGGAAAGGCGGGCTGGTTTTGTCGAGGGCAAGTACCTTATTGAGTGCTGTATAATTGAAGGTTGGCGAACGCGGCCAGAAGAGCAGGCGGTACAACTTTTCTCTTCACCAGTATTACAAATACAAGACATCTTTATCTTCCCGCCTCAACAAGCCTTTCCAATTCAAAATATGGCTGCTTTAAAAGATCGAAAAATTGGTACGATTAGAGGGTATAGCTATAAAGGGGAAAGAAATTTCGGATCCAGGATTGATCACGAAAGTGTAATGCCGCTCTTGGAAAGCATTGCTCAAGGAAAGGTCGATGTTGGTATCTTTCAAAGACGTGCAGCGGCTTTTCATTCCCGGAAAAACAACTTGAATTTAACCTTTGGCTCGATGCATCATGAAGTCCAGGCTAGTATACGGTTGCATAAAAGTAAGGCCCATTTTTTGCCAGCTATAAACGAAGCGATCAAGGCGATGGAAAAAGATGGATCCTTTAAAAATCTGTCTGATAAACACTCAACTTGGAAACGGCAGTGAAATTATTTTTTTGATCTAGATACAAATTGGCTGGATTTCGATTATGAATATTGAAGATCTATTTAATCGCAAGAATATCCTCGACATCAGTTTTTTTAATTTCCGTAATGCTGTAACTGCTGCCTTTTTTGCAGATAGAGACCTTCATATTTTAAAGGTAAATAACAATTTCAAAGAATTCTTTCCTATTCTGGGTAATGTGTCGAATGCGCATTTTCCCGATGTTTTGAAGCAGTTAGGTGTCGACGAGGGGATAATTAAAACGTTTTCAGAAGATCTCAAAAAACATAGCCGCGTTTTGATCCCTCATATTGAAATTCACAGCGAGGGAAAAGAGCATGTTTACTCTCTTCTCGCCACTCACACACAAGACGATAGTTTTTCCTATCTCAACGGTGTTCAAGGGCAATTCGTTGACCGGACAAAAGAGTTTGAGCTTCGCAAGGAAAGGGAGGGTTTACTCGAAGAGAAAATTAAAGATCATGAAATAATCGAAGAAAAAACGTATCAACTTGAGCGACTGGCAACTCGGTTGGCGAAGTATTTGTCTCCGCAAATCTATGACAGTATTTTTTCAGACAGGAATGAAACAAAGCCCAGCTTTTCTCGTAAAAACCTAACGATATTCTTTTCTGATATCGTAGGATTTACTGAAATTAGTGACGGTATGGAACCTGAAAAACTGGCTTTTATTATCAATCGCTATCTCAGTGAAATGTCCGATATCGCCATCGAGTATGGTGGGACCATAGATAAGTTTATTGGTGATGCCATATTGGTATTCTTTGGTGATCCCGAAACGCAGGGGGAGAAGCAAGATGCACTTAACTGTGCGAATATGGCTTTGCGGATGCAGGACAAGGTAAGGGAGTTACACGATGTTTGGCACGAAAATGGGATTTCAAAACCACTGAAAGTCAGAATGGGGATTAACACAGGCTATTGTACTGTCGGTAATTTTGGGTCGGACCGTCGGTTGGAATATACAGTTTTGGGAAGCCCCGTAAATCTGGCAGCAAGGCTTCAGACCGCGACGGAGCCGGATACGATAATGATAAGTGAATCAACTTATACACTTATCCATGAGAAAGCGGGTTGCACTCATGTGGGAGATATCACGCCTAAAGGTTTTTTGAGACCAATTGGGACGTATAATTTGAATAACACGCAAGAAAATGGTTTCAGCAAGAATATGCATGAGCCGCTTAAACATGAAGCGGCTCATGTCAGTGTATCTATTCCTGATGCGGCTCACATAAAAGAGGCAATTGAAGAATTGAAGGGTATTCAAGAAGAGTTAGAGAAAAGGCTTAACTCAAAAGAGGACTAAGCCTTTTCAAATACTAGCCTTAAAACGTTCCCGGGTAAGCGCCACCATCAAGGAGCCAGTTCTGACCTGTTATGAAGCCTGCCCGATTACTACAGAGAAAAGCACAAGCTGCACCAAATTCGTCTGGTTTACCAAAGCGTTTGCTTGGGTTCGTTGATTGGCGGTTTGCCCATTCCTGCTCCAGTGTCGTGCCGTTTTTCTTCGCTGCGGCTTGGAGTGTCGATGTCAAACGGTCGGTTTCAAACGGTCCTGGTAGCAGGTTATTACAAGTAACGTTGTTCGCGGCAATTTCACGCGCGAGACCAGCCACAAACCCAGTAAGTCCCGAGCGCGCCCCGTTTGAAAGACCTAAAATAGGGATGGGGGCTTTGACAGCGCCAGAGGTAATGTTAACGATACGGCCAAATTTCCGATCGATCATACCATCGACCACGCCTTTGATGAGAAGGATTGGGGTGACCATGTTGGCTTCGACTGCATTGTGCCAGGTGTCGCCATCCCAGTCGCGGAAGTTACCAGGAGGCGGGCCGCCTGCGTTATTAACTAGAATGTCAGGAGAAGGACAAGCTGCGAGTAATTTTGCACGGCCTTCTTCGGTGGTGACATCACAGGCGACGGTTTTTACGTCGACACCAGTTGCATCTCTTATTTCTTGAGCCGTGGTCTCTACTGTTTCTGCGGTTCTGCCGTTGATTGTGACTTCAACACCTTCTTTTGCGAGCTCCATAGCACAGGCTTTTCCTAAGCCTTTCGACGATGCGCAGACAATCGCTTTACGACCAGCTATCCCAAAATCCATTTCATTACTCCTTAGGTTCTTATTATCTTTTCTATTCGAAATATTAAGTCTGAAGTGTTCCCATTGTCCCAACTGCTATTGATACGGCTGCACGACATGGATCTATAACTGGAATGCCGAGTATATCTTGTAGCCAGTTTCGATAACCAGCCATTCCTGCGCAACCTAAAATGAGACTCTTTGCGCCCATTTCATCACGTAACTGTTTTCCAATTTTTTCGAGACGGGGTTTTGCTAGGTCCTGATTATCTAGCTCTAGTACCCCGAGATTTAAAGCGACGTCACCAGCGAGCCTTGATCCTAATCCTATAGCTGAAACCTGTAAGGCATGACGTGGGATTGAAGCCGGCAGTATTGAGATAATGCCGAATGGTCCAGGTTGCCCTGCCGCAATAAGCATTCCGCATTCGGCAATTCCATAAATGTTGGACACACCTGATTGACGTAAGATGGAGACCCCAGGGTCGCTGAAGCAAGCTATTACAAAAGCATCAGCATTTGATTTCGAAATAAGCTGACTAATCAGGGGCTCTATTTCTGCTATATGCTCTTTAGTTTCAATTGCCTTTGGAGCGTTTTCAATCTGGGTGCAAGTGATGTTGGCATTATAAAGATTTTTAAGGCTCTCAATTCCACGTTCTATCCCTTGCGTCACCGTTTGGGAAGAGTTGGGATTGATTACCAGGATTGAAAATGGAGTTGTGTCGTTGATCATCATCCAATTCCCCAATGGTCGAGGATGCTTTTTTTAACATTATCTATATGGCGGGCCATTGCTTGTGCTGCAATTTCTCCGTCGCCATTTTCTAATGCGTTGATAACGTCAAGATGTTCCTTACAGCCGGGTTTTAGTCTTGCGGGCAATCGGTCATGATCAAACATCGCGGTTCTTCTGCGCAAATCTGTAATCGTCTTGGCGAGAAGTCGATTTCCACAGGACTCAGCAATGCGGGTGTGAAAAAAATCATCAGTTATACGGTGTTCTTCAGAGCTGACAGTGCTCATTTCTAATAGCTTTTGAGTTTTACTTTTGAGTTCGTTCAACAACTCTTGAGAAATTCGACCACTGGCATTCTTTGCGGCGTCACATTCAAGTAATTTCCTGATATGAAGAACTTCAAGAAACTCTTTCAGATCAACTTTGCGTACGAGCATGCGTCCGCCTTTACGCTCCAACAAGCCCTCAGTCTCTAATCTGCTGATGGCTTCTCTTACGGGGGTGCGTGATACTTCTAATTGTTCTGCGAGGCGACGTTCCATAATTGGGCTGCCATCTGGAAGTTCACCAGAAAGAAGCATGTTCGTCAGCCGTGAGTAGGTCTGGTCAGCTAAGCTTTCGACTAAAATATGTGTCTGTCTGCTTGTCAAAATTGCCACCTTCCTGCTGAGGAATAATTATCGTATTGTCGAATCGGTGTACAATTGGTATACCAGTGGAATTCCAATGGCAATATAAATCGATAAAACACGGGTAATTATAAGGAGAAGTAGGGAATGCCGGCTTTTGATTTGGTGATCCGCAATGGCGAAACAGTAACTGCAACAGAACGAGTGTGTCAGGATGTTGGTATTCTTGACGGTCAGGTTGCGGCACTCGGTGCCAATTTGGGAGCAGGTAAGCGTGAAATTGATGCCAAGGGAAAACTCATTCTTCCGGGGGGAATTGATGCACATTGTCATGTGGAGCAGATGTCTTCCTCAGGTATTATGACATCAGATGATTTTTACAGTGCCTCTGTCTCAGCGGCTTTTGGCGGAACAACGACGATTATTCCTTTCGCTGCTCAACATCGCGGCCAAAGCTTACGTACCGTTGTCGATGACTATATGGCTTGCGCAGAGCCTAAAGCGGTTATTGATTATGCCTTTCATCTGATTATATCCGACCCAACAGATGCTGTGATGGGGCAAGAACTCCCCGCCATGATCGAAGATGGTATTTCTTCGTTCAAGATTTACATGACATATGATGCCCTGAAGCTCGATGACTATGAGATACTAGAGGTGCTCGCTACCGCTCGACGTGAAGAAGCCCTCGTTATGGTCCATGCCGAGAACCACGATGTTATCCGTTGGCTAAGCGAGCGCCTCTTAGATCAAGGTTGTGGTGATCCGAAGTATCATGCTGTAAGCCATTCAAGAATTGCAGAAAGTGAAGCAACTCATCGTGCAATTGCTTTGGCTGAACTGGTTGATACGCCTTTGTTTATTGTTCATGTTTCTTCTGAAGAAGCATTGAATGAAATTCGTCGCTCTCAAGCACGTGGGCTCAAGGTTATGGCTGAAACCTGTCCTCAGTATCTTTTCCTGACCGCCAAAGACCTGGATAAAGAAGGGATGATTGGGGCCAAGTTCTGTTGTAGTCCGCCGCCGCGGGATGAAAGCGCACAAGAAGCGATTTGGGAGGGGCTTATCGATGGCTCGTTCCAGGTATTCTCTTCCGATCATGCCCCATATCGTTTTGATGCCACGGGTAAGTTATCCGCGGGGCCCAATCCAAATTTCAAACAGATCGCCAATGGCGTACCTGGTTTGGAGGTTCGTATGCCATTGCTGTTTTCGGCAGGCGTTGTAGGTGGGCGTATGGATATACATCGATTTGTCGAGGTGACATCGACCAATCCGGCAAAGATATATGGGATGTATCCGCGTAAAGGTACTATCGAAGTGGGATCAGATGCAGATCTCGCAATATGGGACCCCGATAAAGAAGTCACTATTTCAATCGATATGCTGCACGACAATATGGATTATACCCCGTATGAGGGAAAAGAGGTAACCGGGTGGCCTGATGTTGTTCTCAGTCGAGGACGTGTTGTTGTTGAAAATAACAGTCTGAAAGTAGAACGAGGCTCCGGAGAGTATCTTCGGCGCGCCCGAGCTTCCTCAGCTCAACCAACGGGAAATCTTGTCCCGGAAGTAGATGAGAAGTCGAACTTTAACGCCAAAATTCTTTAAAGGTTTAATTCTATGTCAGACACTAAATTCTCTGGGCACAAACTAACAGAAGCTACCCGAGGTGTTTTTATAATCTCGGCAACGCCATTTAGAGAAGATGGGGCTCTGGATCTGGATAGTATTGATAAACTCATTGATTTCTATCTGGATAAGGGTGTTAGCGGCATTACCATTTTAGGGATGATGGGGGAGGCGCCAAAGCTAAATCCAGAAGAATCAAAAATGGTAATGAAACGAGTTTTTGAACGCGTGAACGGTCGGATACCTGTTATCGTTGGGGTGAGTAACGCTGGGATGGAAAACCTTGTTAACTTAGCTCATAGCGGTATGGATATGGGGGCTGCGGGAGTGATGGTTGCACCTTTCGCGGCTCAAAAAACAGAAACCGCGATATTTAACTATTATGAGTCCGTTTGCGAGGCCTTGGGTCCAGATGTCCCTCTTTGTTATCAGGATTTTCCCCTAGTCACAGGGGTGAATATCTCAGTTGAATGCTTCCATCGTATGGTCGATGCCTTTGACCAGTTGGTCATGCTTAAACATGAAGATTGGCCGGGATTGAGTAAGCTCACGCAAATACGGAGCAGCGCTAAGAAAAGTAATCAACGTAGGGTCAGCATTCTGTGTGGAAATGGTGGTTTGTACCTTCCGCAAGAACTTGGTCGTGGGGCAGATGGCGCAATGACTGGCTTTGCTTATCCTGAAATGCTCGTTCAAGTTTGTGATCTCTATCATTCAGGAGAGATTGATAAGGCTGAAGATCTTTTTGATCTCTATCTGCCACTTGTACGACATGAGCAACAACCGGGATATGGGCTGGCGGTACGAAAGGAAATCCTGCGTCGACGGGGTGCAATCTCTTGTGCTGCCACACGTGCGCCTGGTCCCATGGTGTCAAAACAGGATCATTTGGATCTTGATCGACTTATGTCTCGGTTAGAAAATAAATTAGCCTTCGGAAGTTAATGTAAAGGAGGGCGAAGTTTTGTAGCTTGAAAAGGAGCTTTTTTCACCTTACTTATACTCAATAGGAGTAGAAGCGTGGAGTTGTTGCCCAAGTATCAGCTTCATGCTTGCCGCCATAGTGGTATAAAGGTAAGAAGCTGACATGACCGAAAAACTGACCATTGCCTTTGTGCAGATGAATCCAACGGTCGGCGATATCCGTGGGAACGCTGACCTTATTCGTGCTGCGCGCCAGAAAGCCGCTGACGCAGGTGCCGACTTGCTCGTGACGCCGGAGTTAAGCCTTGTTGGCTATCCCCCTGAAGACCTCGTACTTAAGCCGGAACTTCTGTTGGAAGCTCAGGCTGAGCTTAGAGCGTTGATGGCTGAAACTGGCGATGGTGGTCCAGGTATTTTGGTTGGGGCCCCTATGCCTGACGTCAAATTACAGGAAAACCCCTTCAAAAAAGCCTTCTCGACGGCTGGTTCTGAAATCTACAACGCAGCAGTGTTGCTTGATGGTGGAAGCCTTGTTGGCTGGAAGGGGAAACACTTCCTTTGTGATTACAGCGTTTTTGATGAGAAACGGGTGTTCAAGCAGGGGGCTCTTACAGGTCCATTCTCCTTCCGCGGTGTTCGGGTAGGTGTCTTTATCTGTGAAGATATGTGGGACGCCGATGTTTGTGAAACTCTGGCCGAAGCCGGGGCGGAAATGTTGATCGGAATAAATGGTTCTCAGTTCAATGCGGGCAAGACGGACACACGCCAGCACTTGGCGATAGAGCGGATCAAAGAATGTGATCTACCCCTGGCCTACCTCAATATGGTTGGGGGGCAGGATGATATTGTCTTTGATGGTGGCTCATTTGTGCTCAATGCGGATTGTAGTCTACAGGCACAAGCTCCGATGTTTGATGAGCACTTCATGGTGACAGAGTGGGCCAAGGGAGATGATGGAGCATGGTCTTGCCAGCCCGCTGACAAGATTGCACCTGAAGAAGAGCTATCTGCGATCTACCGAGCTCTCGTTCTTGGGGTTCGTGATTATATCCGCAAGAACCGTTTTCCAGGCATTGTCATCGGTATGTCTGGAGGTATTGATTCCGGTCTATCTGCTGCGATTGCTGTTGATGCCATCGGTGCCGATCGAGTTCGTTGTGTGATGATGCCATCACCCTATACATCTCAAGATAGCCTTGAAGACGCCGAGCTGGCGACTGAGTTGCTTGGTGTGAAGTATGATTCTATATCCATTGGCCCTGCGATGAAAGCCTTTGAAGAAATGCTGGCACCAGTTATGGCGGGAACTGAGGCCGATACTACAGAAGAAAACATTCAAGCACGGTCTCGTGGACTGACCTTAATGGCGATTTCGAACAAACTGGGCTTTATGGTTCTGTCTACAGGTAATAAATCTGAAATGTCCGTTGGCTATGCCACGCTTTATGGCGATATGTGCGGTGGTTATAACGCCCTTAAAGATGTTTATAAGACCAAGGTTTTTGCCCTATCTCGTTGGCGTAATGCACATAAACCCCACGATGCTTTGGGGCCTGATGGTGCCGTAATGCCTGAGCGTATTATTACCAAGCCTCCATCGGCGGAACTGAAACCCGACCAAACGGATCAAGACAGTTTGCCAGAATACGATGTCCTTGATGGCATTCTAGAGTGTCTAATAGAGGAAGAATTGCCTCTGGTTGATATTCTTGCTCGAGGATATGACGAGAGTACTGTTCGTCGTGTCTGGCGTATGTTAGACCTTGCAGAATATAAACGACGTCAATCTGCGCCAGGTGTACGTGTCACCATCCGTGATCTAGCCAGAGACAGACGATATCCGATCACGAATGCGTTTCGTGGCCTTACGAATAGATAACAGAAGAAAAAGACGAGTTTCATGAAAGTACGCTTTGCCCCTAGTCCCACCGGTCGTTTGCACGCCGGGAACGCCCGTATCGCCGTATTGAACTGGCTGATGGCCAAGAAGGCTGGCGGAGTTTTCTTGTTGCGTCTGGATGATACCGACACAGAACGTTCAACAGATGAGTTTGCTGAAGCCATTCAAACAGATTTGAAATGGATGGGCCTTGAATGGGATGAATTCGCTGTTCAATCCCACCGTATGGAACGGTATGATTTGGCCTCTGAAAAACTCAAAGCTGATGGGCGCCTTTATCCCTGTTATGAAACCTCTGAAGAGCTCGGCCTGAAGCGTAAAGTAGCCCTACAGGCTGGTCGTCCACCGATCTATGATCGCGAAGCTCTCAAGCTTACCTCTGAGGATGTTGCGAAGTACGAAGCCGAAGGCCGTAAAGCACATTGGCGCTTTAAACTCGAGCATAGTCCAGTGGATTGGACTGACCTTGTTCGTGGCGACATTCATTTTGAGGGCCAGCATTTAACAGACCCTGTTTTAATCCGTGAAGATGGCCGACCTCTTTATACACTGACATCATGTGTTGATGATATTGAGTTGGAAGTAACTCACGTTCTACGTGGTGAGGATCACGTATCTAATACGGCGGTTCAAGTTCAGTTATTTGAAGCTTTGGGTGGAAAAGTGCCTGAGTTCGCTCATATCTCTCTTATGGTTGGCGCTGATGGCTCAGGACTTTCAAAGCGCCTTGGAAGCCTAAGTTTGAGTTCTCTTCGTCAAGAAGAAGGGATTGAACCTATGGCCCTTAACAGTTATCTCGCTCGTTTGGGAACGCCTGATCCTATTGAAGTACGGCAAACCCCAGCGGCCTTGACGGAGCTTTTTGATATTGCCCGCTTTGGACGTGCCACACCGCGGTTTGATCCAATTGAACTCGGTCATTTAAATGCGAAAGTTTTGCATGACGCTGAATTTGATTCGATTAAATCACGTTTACCTGATGGCTTTGATAAAGAGCTTTGGGATGTGGTGCAGCCAAATCTTGAGAAGCTTTCTGATACTCAATCCTGGTATGACATCTGTCGCGGTGACGTAACGCCTGATATTGCGGATGAAGATGCTGAATTTTTGACCCTTGCCTCAGGGCATTTACCTCAAGCGCCATGGGATCAAGGGACTTGGAAAGAGCTTACATCTGTTCTTAAAGCAGAAACGGGTCGTAAGGGAAAACAGCTTTTTATGCCACTTCGCAAGGCGCTTACAGGGCAACAGCACGGGCCTGAACTGGCTCAGTTACTTCCTCTCATTGGTCGTGAACGTGCAGAAGCTCGCTTAAAAGGACAAGTAGCGTAAAACTTATCTGGTATATTTTGAAAGGGGCTTATATAGAGTTCCCTTCATATGTAATGACACATAATTTATAACCGACAAAACCCTTGGGAAAAGACCATGACGATTAAAGTCCACAACACACTTGCGCGTGAAAAACAGGAGTTCGAGCCTATCGATCCTAAAAATGTGCGCATGTATGTCTGTGGACCTACTGTTTATGATCTTGCTCACATCGGTAATGCACGTCCCGTCGTGGTTTTTGATACCTTTGCCCGTCTTTTAAGGTACGTCTATGGCGACGAGCATGTGACCTATGTCCGCAACATCACAGATGTTGAAGATAAGATCATCAAGGCATCACTCAAATCTGGAGAGCCGATCGAGAGTATCACCAAGCGGACGACCCAGGCTTATCACGATGATATGGCTGCTTTGGGCGCTCTTGAGCCAGATATAGAGCCGCGCGCGACAGATCATATTCAAGAGATGATCGACATGAGCGCAGACCTGATCAAGAAAGGCCACGCATACGAAGCGGAAGGCCATGTTCTCTTTTCAGTATCTTCGATGGCTGATTATGGCGAGCTGTCACGCCGTAATCGTGAAGACATGATTGCTGGCGCGCGGGTTGAAGTTGCTCCATACAAAAAAGATCCAGCTGATTTTGTCCTCTGGAAACCAAGTAATGATGACCAGCCCGGTTGGGATAGCCCATGGGGCAAAGGTCGTCCAGGATGGCATATCGAATGTTCCGCAATGTCACGTGTACATCTCGGTGAGACTTTTGATCTCCACGGCGGCGGCTTAGATTTGACCTTCCCGCATCATGAAAACGAGATTGCACAATCCAAATGCTGCAATGAAAAGCCTTATGTGAACTACTGGATGCACAACGGTTATGTTGTGGTCAACGGTGAAAAAATGTCCAAGTCTTTGGGTAACTTTTTTACCGTTCGGCAGCTTTTGGATGAAGGTTTGAGCGGTGAAGCTCTGCGCCTAACGCTTTTGTCTGGCCATTATCGCCAGCCTTTGGATGTGACCCGGGAAAAGGTTGCTGAATTTAAAACACAGCTCGATCGCTTTTATGGGGCGTTGCAATCCGTAGAGAAAATTGAGGCCAACACCTCAGAAGCTTCTGAAGCTTTCTTGGATGCTCTCAAAGATGATTTAAATACACCTTTGGCTCTTTCCGTTTTGCACGAGATTACAACTGAGTTGAACAAAACGGGGACTGATCGCAAGAGCCATAGAAAATCCTTGGGTCGCTTAAAGGGACAACTTATTGCTGGCGGGTATCTTCTTGGTATTCTTCAATCTGATCCTGAAGTCTGGTTTAAAGGCGAGGGAGATGACGAACAGGATATTGAGAACCTAATTGCAGAGCGTATCGAAGCTAAGAAATCAAAAGATTTTACGCGTGCCGATGCCATAAGGGACGAGCTCGCTGCTCAAGGAATTGAACTCCTTGATAGTTCTACGGGTACGACTTGGCGCAGAAAATAAAATTTGACCACGTAAGTAATTAGACTAAGGGCTAGGTTTCAACTTAGCCCTTTTTCATTTCCACATTTCAGTACTCGTTTTGGGTATTAAGCAATCTCTTCAATAACAGCTTCCTGACCTTCCTCTAGAATATCGAGGGCCGTTTCCGGGGCGGCTAGTGCCACTGTCGTTTCGGGGATGTTTGCGGGATCTTCTTCTGTGGGAGCAATAGATACGGTTGGGTTCTCATTCTCTTCTGTTGGTACGGCTAGGGCAGAACTGTCTCCTATTGACGGCTCATCAACGGCAGCGTTTTCATCTGTATTGATCGGGGTAAGCAAACTGTTGATCTTGTCATTTATCTGGATCAACTTTTCTTGCTGTGCGTTCGTCAAATTTATACTTTTACCTTCATCGTCTATGCTTGATGTCAGAGCTTTATCAATCCGGGTGGATATGTATTCCAGTTTCCATTCCATCCCAAACGGGATTTCCCCATCATTGGCTTCTGTTTTCGAGGCTGCCTTGTCGACCCATTTTTCCAGTGAATTTATCTTGTTGTCGTGGGCTCGGGCATGGGCTGCTTGATGGTGTGATTTGTGATCGACACGTATGGCTTTCATTGCTTCGGGTGAGAGGGTCACAGTGTCTTCTGGCTCAGACGCAGCAGTCCTAGATCTGGCCCCCGTCGTATTTGGTACGGTCTGCTGTGCCCGTTGATAAACCGCGTGCTGCGGTTTGTGGATGGCACCAATACGATTGAATAGGTTTATATGCATAGGCTTTTCCCTTTGTGAAGAGCTAGCCTATAAACAGCATATTTCGTGCCAATTTTAGTAAGTTATTGATCTTTAAACGCGCGAGAAGTCGATAGGATTTTGTGCCTGTGCATGTAAGTGAAATCCTGAGAAAGATGTGCCCAGTAAATGCAACTTAATTGTTTGTTTTAAAGGCTGAGTGCGAGGATATCATTCCTGTTTAGTTGTTTGTGAAAACAATCCGAATGGCCATACCACCGAGGATGGTGGCGGTAATCCAGCGTAAAAATTTCTTGATACGGGCACTTGCTTTAATTTTTGCGGAAGCCATTGCCGTGAGACAAATAAGCGCGACAAAAACGAGGTAGCCATTGATATTGAACAACAACCCTAGGGCAAGTGTTTGCCAAACGACATCTTGTGGAGCGGCATCAATAAACTGGGGTAGAAAAGCAAGCATAAAGAGGCCAATTTTTGGATTGAGCAAATTGGTCGTAGCTCCTTCCAAAATTATTTTAACAGCTTTGCGTTTTTGAGGTGCCTTACCAATCTGGCTTTCAGTTTCGTCAGATTTACTCGTCAATATCGTGAAGGCAATATAAAGCAGGTAGAGAGCACCTGCTATTTTAAGAATTAAAAAGGCTGTTTGTGATGTTGCAAGTAAGGCTGATATACCTAGGGCCGAAGCTGTTGCATGAGCCATGGAGCCCAGGCTGATCCCGAATGCTGCAAGCAAACCAGCCCTTTTCCCCTGATCTGTCGTTTTAGCCAGAACATAAGCCATATCCACACCAGGTGTCAGATTGAGCGCAATTCCGGCAAGAACAAAGGGAATGAGGAGAGAGAGTTCTGGTAGGATATCTGGCATCAAACAAAGTTCCATATAAAAAGCCCGTAGAAATAGATGTATCCTACGGGCTTATAAATTTGAAACATTAAATAAATATTTTATTCAAATACTTCGCCAAGATTTTGCTCAGAATCAAAACGTGATGGGCCAAAACGATTAGGCCCCTCTGTTCCTTTAAGGAAGCCATTTTCGACGAGTGCCCAGATACCACCAATGGTAGGAACAAAGTTAATCAAAATCCACCAACCGCTTTTATCTCTGTCATGCCAGCGCTTAATCTGAACAACAATTGATGGATAGATTGAAAGGAGTCCAAAGATGATGGTTAATACAGGATATCCATCGCCTGAAATCAATACACTATCAATAATCACGGTAACAATTAGTACGGCAAAAAATGGTAAAAAGTAGCGGAGCCAATAATCCGAGCGTGTGATTCTTCCTTCAGCGGAAAGTAAAAGCCACTTCCATGAAAATTCTTGGCTACCAGAAGCAACAGGTGTCTGTGTTGCAATGGAATCTGTCATAATAATTCCCCCTCGATTTATTGTAATTTATTGCGAGATTAATTTAGAATAAGGACTGTATAACATTGTTATGGTTGAGCATCTACCGATTTATTCGCGGAAATGATCCTGGCGTTATTTTGCAATTTGACCACGCTCATTTTCGGTAAAGTTGACCTTTCCTAGTCCTTATGGTCAAAAGCATGGATAAACTAATTTAACAAAGAAACTTGTAATAAAATGTCGTCGGGCCCCCAAAGCACTAATACGAACGAAAATCGTGTCTTTCTATTTGATTCCACTTTGCGTGATGGTCAGCAGACCCAGGGAGTAGATTTTTCCGTTGTAGACAAAACGGCAATTGCACTGGGATTGGACACGATTGGCGTCGATTATATTGAAGGTGGCTGGCCTGGGGCTAATCCGACGGATAACGCATTTTTCAATGAACGCCCAAATTTAAAATCAGCTTCTTTTGTTGCTTTTGGTATGACCCGGCGCCCTGGCAGATCTGCTGAAAATGATCCTGGTCTCGCACCGCTGGTTAATTCTGCAGCTGATGCGGTTTGTATCGTAGGGAAAACATGGGACTTTCATGTGGATGTCGCCTTGGATATTCCGCATTCCGAAAACATCGACATGATCGGTGATTCCATAGCTTTTTTGAAAACCCGTAAAAGCGAAACTATGTTCGATGCCGAGCATTTTTTTGATGGGTATAAAGCCAACCCAAAATTTGCGATGGATTGCTTGCTGTCGGCCTATCATGCTGGGGCCCGTTGGATTGTTCTTTGCGATACCAATGGCGGAACGCTCCCCCATGAAATCCAACGGATCGTTGGGGAAGTAACGCAGAAAATTCCCGGAACTCAAATTGGCATTCACTGTCATAATGACACTGAAAATGCGGTTGCGAATTCTCTGGCAGCGGTGGAAGCAGGCGCGCGCCAAATTCAAGGGACATTAAATGGATTGGGGGAACGTTGTGGTAATGCAAACCTTGTTTCACTTATTCCATCCCTCAAACTGAAAACGTCGTATGATATTGGCGTCAGTGATGAACAGTTAAGGCGCTTAACGTCTGTTTCTCATATGCTGGATGAACGGATCAACCGAGCTTCTGTGAGTAATGCAGCTTATGTCGGTCAATCCGCTTTTACCCATAAAGGTGGACTGCATGTCTCCGCTGTTGAGAAAGATCCCAAGACTTATGAACATATTGATCCCCAACTTATAGGTAATCGGCGTCATATAGTAGTCTCAGATCAGGCTGGGCGCGCTAATGTTGTCGCGATGTTTAGAGAAATGGACATCAGCATCGAAGATGGCGACGGCAGTAAAATGAACAGGCTGTTGCAACGGGTAAAAGATCGGGAATACGAAGGCTATTCTTATGATGGGGCAGAAGCCAGTTTTGAACTTCTCGCTCGCCGAGCTTTTGGTGAAATACCAAAGTATTTCTCTCTTTCACGCTTTCGAGTGATGGATGATAGACGTATGGACGCTCGCAAACAACTGGTCACGGAATCAGAAGCGACTGTTAGCCTTGAAGTCGGTGCGAAATCCATAATGGAAGTCTCCACCGGGAACGGTCCTGTTAATGCTCTTGATTGTGCTCTTCGAAAGGCTCTTTTACCTTTCTATCCAGAGTTAGAAGATATGGTACTGCTTGATTATAAAGTAAGAATTCTTACCCCGCAGGAAGGAACCCGCGCTGTTACCCGTGTTATGATTGAATCTGGTGATTCAACGGGGCGGCGCTGGACCACAGTGGGGGTGTCACCTAATATTATCGATGCTTCATATAATGCCATTAACGATGGCATCACGTGGAAGCTCTTCCATGAGAAAGCTAAAAGCATCTAGGGTCAGAACCCCTAATTTAATCTTACATGGGGTTTTATAAACGGAGAAAATTGTGGCCGGAACTGATTCTACCCAAACGCCTATGAGTGTGAATTCTATAACGGGTGGTCCTGCGATCATCCTTGTTAAACCCCAGCTTGGTGAAAACATTGGTATGGTCACCAGAGCCATGCTTAATAACGGCTTGACCGAATTGCGCCTGGTAAAGCCGCGTGATGGTTGGCCTAATCCTGCGGCCGAGGCTTCGGCTGCTGGTGCGATCGAGGTTCTTGAAAACGCCAAAGTGTTTGAGACTACGGAAGAGGCTGTTGCTGATCTACATAAGGTTTATGCGACAACGGCCAGAACCCGGGATATGACCAAGCCTGTAGCAGTACCTCATCACGCCGCCAAAGAAATGCGTGCCTTTGATCAATCTGGCCAAAAGGTGGGGGTCTTGTTCGGACCTGAAAAAGCGGGACTGCACAACGATGATGTTGTCTTGGCAGATACGGTTATCTCCGTTCCGCTAAACCCAAAATTTTCGTCCTTGAATTTGGCTCAGGCTGTCTTGCTGATTTCTTATGAATGGTACCAGCTCGGTGTTGATGTTCCTGATCAAGAGTTGTTGCTCGGTAGCTCTCCGCTTGCAACCAAGGGGGAATTGGTCAATTTTTATGAACGTCTAGAGGCCGCTTTGGACGAGTCCGGTTTCCTGTGGCCGCCAGAGAAGCGCCCCAACATGGTCCGGAACTTACGTAATATATTCCAGCGGTCCCACTTGACAGATCAGGAAGTCAACACCCTGCACGGTGTTGTGAAAACGCTAAGATTAGGTCCCAGGATACAATCAAAACCGAAAAAATAATACTTGTTGAATAATTTGTGGTTGATGCGGAAGGGCTGAGTTTTATCAGCCCTTTTTTTGTCTCTCTAACTGTTTGAAATTAGATCCAGCGGCATTTTAGAGAGGTTCTGGCAACCATCTTTGGTTACCGCGACAGTTTGCCCAGGACACATTGCAGTGTTGTTGTCACTATCCATGAGGATCATATGGAGGAAGAAGACCATGTTCTCTTCGACCACAACAGGATTGTCATGATAGAACATGGGCCAGTCCATCCAGTTGGGCGCAAAGGTTGCTCCCAAGCTGTACCCTGTAGCATTGAGGCGATGTTCTTGCATGCCTGCAGCGTCAACGACGTGCGCATAGGCATCAAAGACTTCACCGACCGCTACGCCGGGCTTCAAGGTCTCCATACACGCGGCCATGGCGTCTGTAGCAACCTTGTGCATTTCTATTTGGAGAAGGCTTGGGGTTCCAATGACAATCGTACGCATCATTGCCGCGTGATAGTGTCGATAGGCGCCAGCCCATTCCAAGGTAATCTGGTCTTCTTTGTCTAGGTGCCGTCTGCCAGTGAAATATCGGCAGAGCAGGGCGTCTTGACCTGATCCAATTATAAATTCGTTGCTAGGGTAATCACCGCCTCCTTTGAAAACGGCACCCTGCATAGCAGCAAGGATGTCACCTTCAAAGGCCCCTGGCACGCAAAGTTGGTTCGCCTCTCTTAGGGCATTATCCGCAAGTTCTGCAGCTTGGCGTACATATCCGAGTTCAGCAGGGCTTTTAATGACACGCAGTTTACTGACGAGGTCTGAAGCATCTTCAAGCCGACAAAAGCAATCCAGCGCAGCATAAAGACGGCGACCACTACGGGCTGTTAGGCCATAGGCTTCGAGTTCGACTCCAAAAGTCTTATCTTTACCTCCGTGCTCATCAATTATTTTGCGCAGCTCGAGTTCCGGTGTTGCATCCGGACCGTCAACCCATACCCTGACATCATCAATAATCGAAGTGTGCTTGGCTTGTCTGAGGTCTGCCGATCGGGTCAGTAATGTCATCTTGCCATCAGCGCCAAGATAAAGACATTGAAAGAATACATAACCAAAAGTGTCATACCCTGTCAGGTAAAACATTGATTCTTGACGGAAAATAAGCATGCCATCGAGATTGCGTTCGACCATCGCATCAATGGTTCGTTGGCGACGTTGGGCCAGTTCCTCTTCGGAAAAGTGGATTGCCATTGGCTTAACCTTTTAAAGCGGGTAGATCTGCAGAATAGCAGTAAAGTGTGAAGAGTTGCATATTACGCCGGGTTCGCACTCTGTACAGTAGGAAATAGGTTTGACTTTTATATATGCATCCGTATAGTCGCGCCTGCATTCCTGGGAAAGTGGAACGGCTTAATGCCTGCTTCCCGTCCTTAATTGGAACTACCGGGACAATAAACTTTTAAATATTAGGATGTCAAAATGTCCAAGCGCGTAGCTGCTAAATACAAGATTAACCGCCGTCTTGGTGTTAATCTTTGGGGTCGCCCAAAAAGCCCTCTAAACCGTCGTGATTACGGTCCAGGCCAACATGGTCAGCGTCGTAAAGGTAAGACTTCTGATTTTGGTACACAGTTGATGGCCAAGCAGAAGCTCAAAGGTTACTACGGTAATATTGGTGAGAAACAGTTCCGTCGTTACTTCGCAGAAGCTAACCGCCGTAAAGGTGATACAGGTGAAAACCTAGTTGGTATTCTCGAATGTCGTCTGGCTGCTGTTGTTTACCGTGCGAAATTTGTTCCAACCGTTTTCGGTGCACGTCAGTTCGTCAACCACGGCCACGTGACAGTTAACGGTAAAAAAGTAAACATTCCTTCTTACATGGTTAAAGAAGGCGATGTGATCGAAATTAAAGAGAAAAGCCGTCAGATCCCAATGGTTCTGGAAGCTATCGATTCTGTAGAGCGTGAAGTTCCAGAATATCTCTCTGTAGATACCAAAGCGATGAAGGCCACATTCGTTCGTGTTCCTGCTCTTGCTGACGTTCCATACCCTGTTCAAATGGAACCAAACCTTATCATCGAATTTTACTCCCGCTAATAGGGACGAAAATTCTGCTGGGGATTTTCTTCAGCACACGAGGTTATTAAAAAAGGTTGCTAGCATTGCTGGCAACCTTTTTTGTTATCTAATCACTATTCAAATTTAGAAATTTTTAATTCCAGGAATTTCGCATTCACCTTTGGTGTATACTTTTTCAACACGACCAAAACGATGCTGGAAAATCCTTAGGTAGCCTTTGCAATCTTTAAATCTGATGTAAGTGTCGTAACCAGCTATACGTTGGCCGTCATTTACATCTGTATGTTTCACAAGAGTTTTTTGGGAACGAATGTTTGATTTGTTAATATGGAATTTAGCCAGAACTTCTTCGAATTCAACTGGATATGGGTTTGTGACGGCAGCTGAAGTTGGGCTGGTAAATGCCGTTACAGCAAGAAGGCCAGCTGCTAATATAAGTTGTAGTTTCTTGAAAAACGTAGCCATAAAAGTTCTCTCTTGAATTGGATAAAGACGGAATAATATCATGTGCTAGATCTTATCTGTACTTTTCTTAACTATAGATAGGAACCCGCGGCACAGATTTAAATAGGGTTTCTTGTCACGGGTTAAACTCAATAGATATTTGGTTTGGTGATATTCGATTTGGGAAATAAAAAAAGGCCGCAACCTGCGACCTTTTTTATCAATATTCTTAAGTTTAAGCTTAAGAAGCTTGTTCTTCTGTCGTAATGCCTTTTTCCTGTAAGAACTGTAGCAGTTCTCCGGTCTGGAACATTTCACGCAGAATATCACAACCACCAACAAACTCACCTTTAACATAGAGCTGTGGAATAGTTGGCCAGTTGCTGAAGTCTTTAATGCCTTGGCGAATGCTAGGATCTTGAAGAACATCAATGCCTGTGAACTTCACACCGAGATGTGTGAGGATCTGGGCTGTAGTGGCGGAAAATCCGCATTGGGGGAATACTGGTGTGCCTTTCATGAAAAGCACAACTTCGTTTTCGTTTACTTCCTGACGAATGCGTTCAGCAACAACGTTATCCATAAGGCTCATTCCTTGATCGTGTTAAATTAAATGACTTTTAAAGTCTCGGGCATTAGGTCTCGGGCTTCCCTGAGGCGTCAGGCTTGAGGCACGGAGGTCTGCAGAGCTAATGCGTGTAGTTCGTTGCCCATGCGGCCTTGCAGGGCTTCATAGACCATCTGGTGCTGTTGCACTCGGGTCTTTCCCTGAAAAGCTGGGGACACAACGTAAGCTGCATAGTGATCACCATCGCCACGTAGGTCTTCAATGGTCACGTCAGCATCGGGCAGTGCATCCCGAATCAGTGCCTCGATCTCAGCAGGGTTCATCGGCATAAATACTGTCCTTGTTCTCATTATTCCAGTCAGAATGAGTTCGGATAATCCGGATTCTCATTCCATCAAGACACCACACTACAAAGCCTTTACGAAAAGATCTACAGGAGAGGCATCTTTATCCTCTCCTGTAGGGTATTTTCTTTTCTAAGGGCTAAATATAGGAGCTATCCAGCCATATAGTTTGGTAACCATGCTTCATTTACGTTACGAAGCTCTGATACGGATATGGTACTACCACCCGGTAGGGTCAAGTCATTACCGCCAGTGCGACCAATAATCACAGCCGATACACCCGCTTCTTCTGCAGCCTCCAAGAGGCTTTCAGCATCACCGATAGATATCAGGTAACGGCCCTGATCTTCACCAAATAACCAAGCAGTCGTTGGAAGATCGACTTCCGCTGGTTTGATGATTTCTGCGCCCATTTCAGATGCAATAGCCATGTCTGCTATCGCTGCGGCAAGGCCACCATCTGATAAGTCGTGGCAGCTCTCTACAAAGCCTGTCTCGATTTGGGAACGAACGAAGTCACCATTCTTGCGTTCAGCCGCCAGATCAACAACGGGTGCATTGCCCTCTCGGCGGCCTTCGATGACATCCAGGTAAATTGACATACCCATGTGACCGATTGAATCGCCGATAAGAACAAGACTTTCATTTTCTGAACCGAAAACAACAGTTGCTACTTTAGTCGAATCTATCAAAAGGCCTACACCACCAATTACAGGTGTAGGCAGTATGCCTTTGCCGTTGGTTTCATTGTAAAGCGAAACGTTACCTGAAACGACAGGATAGTCGAGCGCTATACAGGCATCACGCATGCCTTCGATACAGCCAACAAATTGCCCCATAATTTCAGGGCGCTCTGGGTTTCCAAAGTTCATGTTGTCTGTGATCGCCAGTGGTGTCGCACCAACAGCTGTCAGATTACGGTAAGTTTCTGCAACAGCTTGAGCTCCGCCACGAACTGGGTTTGCCTTGCAATAGCGCGGCGTACAGTCGGATGTTACAGCAAGAGCACGGTCCGATCCGTGAATACGTACAACACCAGCATCTCCACCAGGACGTTGGATCGTATCCCCCATCACCATGTGGTCATACTGTTCCCATACCCAGCGACGGCTGGACATATTGGGTGAGCCGATTAAGGTTTTAAGGGTCTCTGTAGTGTCTACTGTTTCTTTAATATCCCCGGCGAGAATATCTTCAGAATCTGGAGTTGGTACCCACGGACGATCATATTCAGGGGAATGATGTGCCAATGGCTTGATCGGTAGATCACCAATGACTTCGCCATTGTACTTTAAAACCATACGCTTGCTGTCGGTTAGGGTACCAATAACGGCAAAGTCGAGGTCCCACTTATCCATAATTGCCTGAGCAACATGCTCTTTACCCGGCTTTAGGATGATCAGCATGCGTTCTTGGCTTTCAGAAAGCATCATTTCGTATGGCGTCATGCCTTCTTCACGCTGTGGAACTTGATCTAACTCCAGTTCAACGCCCATATCACCAGAGGATGCCATCTCGAAGGATGAGGATGTTAGTCCTGCTGCGCCCATATCTTGAATAGCTACGATGACATCGGTTTGCATTAGTTCAAGACAAGCTTCGATCAGAAGTTTTTCGGTGAAAGGATCGCCGACCTGAACTGTGGGACGCTTTTCATCTGAATCATCATCAAACTCTGCGGAAGCCATGGTTGCGCCGTGGATACCATCACGACCGGTTTTTGATCCAACATAAACGACTGGATTACCTACGCCAGAGGCCTGGGCGGTAAATATCTTGTCAGTTTTAGCTAACCCGACAGTCATGGCATTGACGAGGATATTACCATTGTAGGCAGGATCAAATTCAACTTCGCCGGCAATGGTTGGTACACCAACGCAGTTACCGTAACCACCAACACCGGCAACAACACCGGAAACCAGATGACGCGTTTTCGGGTGATCTGGCTCGCCAAAACGCAATGCATTTACATTGGCAATAGGGCGGGCTCCCATTGTGAATACATCACGAAGGATACCCCCAACGCCAGTTGCAGCACCTTGATAAGGCTCAATGAAGCTTGGGTGATTGTGGCTTTCCATTTTGAAAATAGCTGCATTGCCTTCACCGATATCAATGACACCAGCATTTTCACCTGGACCCATAATGACTTGTGGGCCTTCAGTTGGAAGAGTTTTAAGCCATTTCTTAGAGGATTTGTACGAACAATGCTCTGACCACATCACCGAGAAAATTCCCAGTTCAAGTAGGTTTGGTTCGCGGCCCATAATTTCGAGGACTAGCGCATATTCTTCTTTGTTGAGACCGTGTTCAGCGACGATTTCAGGGGTAATTTCACTCATTTTTTCATCACCTTATGAAAGTGCTGCAACGAGGCTGTCAAACATCGGACGCCCATCAGTTCCGCCAAGTGCTGTTTCACAAAGCCGTTCCGGGTGAGGCATCATGCCAAGAACATTACCTTTGGTATTGTAGATACCTGCAATGTTGTTCAAAGATCCGTTAGGGTTGGCTTCTGCATTTACGCTGCCGTCTTCGGCGCTGTAACGGAAGGCAACCTGACCGTTGTCCTCAAGTGCTTCTAAGCCCTCGTCATCAATGAAGTAGTTACCATCGTGATGGGCAACAGGAATACGGATGTTTTGGCCAGCAGTGTACTGTTTGGTAAAAACAGTATCGTTACGTTCGACCTTGAGGTGAAGATCACGACAGACAAAACGCAAATTACTGTTACGCATTAAGGCGCCAGGAACCAGACCGCATTCTGTCAGGACCTGAAAACCATTGCAGATACCAAGAACGGGAACACCCTTGTTTGCACGTGTAACAACTTCCTTCATAACAGGGGATTTTGCAGACATGGCGCCACAACGAAGGTAATCCCCATAGGAAAATCCACCGGGTAGGCAAATTAGATCAACATCGTCAAAGTCGGCATCTTTGTGCCAGACCATCTGGGGTTCAGATCCCATGGATTGTCTCAACGCAACCTGTATATCACGGTCACAATTGGATCCTGGAAAAACGATAACCGCCGCTTTCATTGGCAAGTTCCTCGGAGTTTGATTTTACAGTTAACCATTACAGATATTTGTTCTGGCCACAGAAAACATTTCAAAATATTTTTAAACATTTTTGCCGTCTGTGGTTTGGTGAACTTACAGTTCCAAATCGATGGAATAGTTTTCAATTACTGTATTTGCCAAGAGTTTTTCACACATGGCTGTAACGGTTTGGCGTGCCTTCGCTTCATCGGTTTCTTCGATGTCGAGTTCGATGAATTTTCCTTGGCGTGCTTCGTTTACACCTTCGAACCCAAGTGAGCCGAGAGTGTGTTGGATAGCTTTGCCCTGAGGATCTAGAACTCCGTTTTTCAGAGTGACATGGACGCGCGCTTTCACCCGTAATCTCCATTTTTCAGTTGCGAGAGGTAAGCCCAACAAGAACTTACCTTTAAGCTACTATAGTTTAAACAACTTGGGGACCCATTTAGGTCCCCGCTACATGAGGGCTTTAGGCCCAAAATTCTTGTGCAATAGTTCTCGACGAATTACCGGAGAACATTATTGCACCTGACGTGGTGTCGACATTATTCATTATCTCGGTGTTGGTAATGTATTGTTCTTGAGCGTTAAAGACGGCGCTATCCTCATAGGAATAATAGTTCAGTTCACCAATTTGCTGACCTATTAGAAAGGCCGAAGGTTTGCCTAGAGAGAACGGCTTGCCGGGCATGGTTTCTG
Source organism: Halopseudomonas aestusnigri (assembly GCA_036960845.1). GTDB lineage: Bacteria > Pseudomonadota > Alphaproteobacteria > Kiloniellales > Kiloniellaceae > Kiloniella. The sequence goes on from JBALWN010000001.1 coordinate 1,407,527, forward strand.
TTCCTTGGGTCTTTACCCAGAAAGAGGTGTTAAGAGTTGGCAAAGGTGACGACTTCTTTCCAAACTCTATATATTTGCGCACCATATAGCAGTCTCTTGTTTAGATGACAATCCCACTTGGAATGACCAGAAGGCGATATTTCGGATTGGCAGTGTATAATTTGTAAATATGGTCTTCTAAGTTATTCATAATAAACGAAATATAAAGAGTGCCACGATCCGTTTTCCAAGAGTGCCGGTTTTGTTGATTAGATGGAAACTTCTTCGTATACAGCCTCTCCTGGTTTTCCCGCAGCAAAGAGCCATTGGGTTTTTGCAGGAGTCCCTTCTTTAGATACAGTTTCGGGTGCTGGAAGAGCAATTAACGATGAAGAAGAGGTTTCAAAACCTGATGAAGCGATTCCCGGCGGTGTGCTAATAGTCATCGCTTTTTTAGGGTCCTGGTTTTGGCGAGACAGGATCTCTTGCCACCCGGACCACTCTTTACTCTCAGGATCAGGGATTGTTTTTTCAAAATCGGCCTTGTGTGTTTGAATTCGAGGACTGTTGTCGTTACCGTCTCCAGCTGTAATCATGAAGATACCCTTTGGTATGGGAAATATGTCTATGTTTCCGGGGTGTTCTTCGTCATCATTTCTAAGCCAGAAAGCCTTTTTATAATCTGCGATAATCAAATTAAAACTTCTGTAAGCCTTCGTATTTAGATCTGCGAGTGCCATTGCTGCATCATAAGAATCCGCGTGATCCAGCGCCTCAAGGACGAGTTCTCCCCTACTTCGTTTATCCGTCATAGGTCCAAGGCTTCCCTTACGATTTAGGACACACGCTAATAGGCCAAAATCATTCGTTCCTAGCCAACTTCCTCCAGCAGTCTCGTCCAGCCCGGCTATGACGTCAGGTCTATCTGTCCAATGTCTTGCCGGTTTTTGCCAGGGGCGATCGGACATTTCATCACGATTGCCAGCAAAGAGAAGGGGCCATTTATGGCCGGGGCGGTTAAGTAAGGTAACTGTGCACATAGTTTCCTGCTAAAGATGTAATTATCGAGTTTCCCTTGCGGAACCGAAAAGCTATAACAAAGTGTATAATAGATGGTTTCTGTTTTTGAGTCCTTTGAAGATTATTAAAGGTTATAATGAGCAGATACCCGAATGAACAACTGTATGGCACAATACGAGGAGTCTTTGTTAAATGACCGATATTAGCGACCGCGAAAAGGCTTTTGAAGATAAATATCACCATGACGAAGAGTTGCGATTCAAAACAGAAGCGCGCCGGAACAAACTTCTTGGACTCTGGGCAGCAAATTTAATGGGCCTAACAGGGGATGCAGCCGATGAGTATGCTAAAACTGTTGTAAAAGCCGATCTGATTGAGCCAGGTGAAGAAGACGTAAAGCAGAAGGTCTTCAAAGATTTTCAAAGCCGAAATATTGATAAGTCAGAACATCAACTCGTTCGCATGATGGCGGAATTGATGGTCGAAGCCAAAAAGCAGATGATGGAATAATAAGTTATCAACTGCGTATCTACCTTTAAAAAATCAGAGGCTTTGGGTATCCAGAGCCTCTTTTTTATATGTCAAAAGAGAACGTTAAGGTTTCTGTCGTACCATAAGTAAAGATTCTTTTTCGCTCGCACGAGGTCTTAGCTAGCCCTAGATCAATGTACTATGTGGGAAATGTCATATGGACGCACTACAACAATTGACGAAAGCTCAGGAAAACAAATTTAAACACGAACAAGATCTATTGTTTAAGGCCAAGGTAAAGCGGAACCGTATGTTGGGCTTGTGGGCAGCAGACCTGATGGAGCTTGAACCCGAAGACACTAAGAAATATGCGGATGAGTTTGTCTTACTTCATCTTAAAGATACAGGTCGTGAACAATTATATAATAAACTTTTGAACGACTTTAACCATGCAGGTATTCATAAGTCAGATCATCGTATCGAACGTAAAATTCACGATTGTATGGTTCGAGCTGTTTATGAGCTTAATACAGAATAGCTTAACTTAACTTCGTCTAGAACAAAGAAAAGCCCCTGAATAGGAGCTTTTCTTTGTCAAAATCATCAGATTATCTAACCCAGATTATCGGGTTAAAATTACCAAATTGTTCAAACTATTCCCCAAATATGCGTGAGAAAATTCGATCCACGTTTTTCGTGTGATAACTGATTGAATCCTCATCAAGCAACTTGGTTAGCTTCTTAATGTCGAGGATTTTGGTCAGCCCTTCGTCTTTGGACATGAAGAAGAAGAACCTGTTGTCGTGTTCTTGAGCTTGTTTTTCTACTTCGTCAAGTTCAGCAGGTGTATCAGGATTATCTGGATCAATACCATAGCTTTTCCATACCCGCATCGCGTTACGTTGAACAATACGATAGGCTTCTTCTCTGCTCACATCATTTTGTGTGAGATACAAAAGCACACGCTGAGCGTCGTGAATGCCACCAAAGTTGTTCATATGATCAAGCATATTTTGTGGGTAAACCACTAGTTTCTCGATCGTGCCAGCTAGGCGGTTGAGGGCGAAGTCGAGGGTAATCGTCGCGTCTGGGCCGATCATGCGCTCAACAGAAGAGTGGGAGATATCCCGCTCATGCCAAAGGGCAACGTTCTCAAGTGCTGGGACCACTGCCATACGTACAATTCGTGCCAAGCCGGTTAAGTTTTCGGTTAGGATAGGGTTACGTTTGTGTGGCATTGCCGAAGAACCTTTTTGACCAGGAGCAAAATATTCCTGTGCTTCACGTACTTCTGTACGTTGAAGGTGTCGGATCTCGGTAGCGACGTTCTCGATAGAAGAGGCAATAATGCCTAGAACAGCAAAGTAATGTGCATGGCGATCACGTGGGATAACCTGAGTTGATATCGGCTCAGGAGTTAACCCCATTTTTTCGGCAACGTGTTCTTCAACACTTGGATCAACATTGGCAAAAGTTCCAACCGCACCAGAAATGGCACATGTCGCGATTTCTTCGCGTGCAAGAGACAGACGCTTCTTGTTGCGCTCCATCTCTGCGTAAAACCGAGCAAACTTAAGGCCCATAGTAACAGGCTCAGCATGGATGCCGTGAGAGCGACCAATGCAGACCATGTGTTTGGTTTCAAGTGCGCGCTTTTTTAAAGCAGCAAGCAGTCGGTCAAGGTCAGCCAGTAAAATGTCAGCAGCTTGTGACATCTGTACGGAAAGACAGGTGTCCAAAACATCAGAAGATGTCATGCCTTGATGTACAAAACGGGATTCTTCGCCAACGTTTTCAGCCAATTCAGTTAAGAAGGCGATAACGTCATGTTTGACCTCAAGCTCTACTTCATCGATGCGTGCAATACGTTCTGGGGTGTAAGGTTTTTGACCTTTTTCCCATATAACAGCTGCAGCTTCTTTAGGGATTACGCCGAGGGCTGCTTGTGCATCACAAGCGTGTGCTTCAATTTCAAACCAGATGCGAAATTTGTTTTCCGCTTCCCAGATCGTGGTCATTACTGGGCGACTGTATCGGGGGATCATGGTGCTTATGTTCCTTTTGGAAAGTGCACAAGGTCTCAGCAATTTCTTTGCTGCAAAATATCAACGAGAAACAAGCGAACTTGAACCTGTATGTCAACCGTTATGGTGATTTTTCTTGAAATTGATCACGCCAATGACCTAAATTTCACGCTATGGGAATAACATTAATATGTGATTGCAACTTTATATCTACTTTGATCAGGTTTTAACAACCCCAAACTTATGTTATAGGCTCTGCCAAATAATATTAGTTTAAAAAAAACTCGAGGCGGATGTGACACAAAATTCAACAGTTCAGGGTGATAACCTGAAAGATTTTCCCAAACTCTATTGGCAATGGCTACCATTATTGATGCTTTTGGTCATGATTATTGGACGGACAATTTTTCCAGATTGGAAAGATTACGAATATTATATTGAGAGTGAAACCAGAGGTATTGTTGAAAATGCCGCTTTTGTTATTCTCGCTCCTGGTGTCGTATTTGGCCTTCTCGCTTGGCGAATGAGAGATGCTCTGCCTTCTAAATATCTTGGTTATTGGCTTATGCTCTGCACCGTGGCTGTGTTTATTGCTGCGGGTGAAGAAGCAAGTTGGGGCCAACATTGGTTTCAGTGGGCGACCCCTGAAGGTTTAGCTGCAATCAATGATCATAATGAAACCAACTTACACAATACCTTAAACGGACATGATACGACTATTAAGTCTGTCATTATGATTGGCATGGCGATTGGAACGATGGTAATTCCATTGGTTATTCGATTTGGCGGTATGGCGAAACCAGCCATGGGAAGTGCTCTTTATTGGTTGTTCCCAACTATCGTTGGCTTACCTGTGACAATTTATTGCTTATCAAGTCGTGTTCTTAGACAGCTATTCCAGAAGTGGACAAGGTTGGACGAATACATGTACATGGATATGGATTTCAATGAACTTAGCGAATTTTTTGTGGCCTGTTTCTTGTTTTTCTATCTGTTTTCTTTTTGGTACAGATTGAGGCAATCCAAAGCTTCAGCGGCTTAAATTAGTTTTTAAAAAGGCTCCTGTGGGAGCCTTTTTAATGTCCGATCTTCATCGGAATTGATCTGTGGGCTTTGATATTCTTTAAAGAAAACACGATGTGTTTATGAGTTTTAATTGATTGTTGATAGACGGTTATTTGCTCTAGATTATGTCAGGGGGTTCAAAAAGCGCACAATGATATTCAAAATCTGGCTATGGGGGCAGAGTGAGAAAGCACCGTCTTAAAATAAGCTTGAATAAACCTTTGAACGAAGTCCGTGTCGTTGTTGTGACGCCAACGTACAACAGGCTAAATTTCCTTCAACAAGCAAATCGTTATTTTCGTGATCAAGATTACCCTCATCCTGAAAATTTGTTTTGGTGTGTTTTGGATGATTCTGAACAAAAACCCAGTACTCTGTTTCATGTATCTTTAAATTCAGCATCGAATATTATTTACAAACATCATAGCGAAAAGTTGGTTATTGGTCGTAAGCGAAATATGTTAAATGATATGGCCCTTAGCTTAGGGGCAGATATCGTTTGTGCGATGGATGATGATGACTGGTATGGGCCAAGTTATGTTAGGGAAATGGTAGAGCTTTTGATGGGGTCTGATTTCCCTTTAGCCGGAGGATCAGCTATTCACTACTATATTGCGGGGGAGGATCGAATTATCTTTTTCAATCGCCCGTTTGGCCCTTTTCATAGCTGTAATAACTTATTGGCTTATAAAACTGGTTTATTGAAATATACTTCCTATGATGACGGAAAGGCGACTGGGGAGGAAATGGCCTTCACCAAACGGTTTAAAATACCTCTCATTCAACACCCTATGACAAAGCGAATCTTTTTAGGACTTATTCATCCAAAGAATGTTGTTTCAAAAGACTTTATTTCAGAAAATGTTAAATTCAAGACAGATTTAATGCTTGAAGATTTTTCTATGGATCAGAAGACTAAGAACTTCTTAAGAGCGATTGGTCCAGCTCCTGTGATTTAAATAATTTTAGTTCCAAAAAAGCATGAACCTCATCTCACACAGTATTTAATAAGATGCACTCGTAGTACGCGTGTTTTTGTTTGAGGAGAATGTCTGAGCTGTATTGTTTTATCGACTGAGATGTTTATCTGGTTTATTTATTGCAATTAAAACAAATTGTTATTTAATTGTTTTGCTCTGTATTTCTTTCCGCTTGACTGAAAAAACTCTTCGCCCCTAAACTTGTATATACATATTGAACAGGGAACGAAGTGATGTCTATGACAAAGAAGATGATGGCAGCACTTGCCATCACAGGATCTCTTATTTCTGCGCCAACTCTAGCAGATACAGTTAAAATTGGCATGAATGTGCCGTTGACAGGCTTTGCAGCTGCTGACGGTAAGTCAGCGTTACTTGGCGCAGAACTAGCTGTTGAACAAGCCAACGCTGAGGGTGGTATTAACGGTACCCAAATTGAGCTTGTGCGTTATGACGACCAGGCATCGCCCAAACAGTCTGTTCCAATTGCTAATAAATTGATTGGCCATGACGAAGTCAGCGTTGCGATTTCTGGAAGCTATTCTGGGGCAACACGCGCTGCAGCAGGAATTTTCCAATCAGAAGGTGTTCCTTACATTTCTGCCTTTGCCGTACACCCTGATATCACAAAGTCGGGCGAGTATGTTTTCCGAACATCGTTTGTTGGTGAAGTTCAAGGCCGTGCTGGGGCCAAACTTATTGGGGAAATGCTCGGTAAAAAGAAGGTAGTTGTCATTACTCTTAAAAATGACTTTGGAAAATCACTGGCAGCAGGCTTCAAATCTAAAGCAGCTGATTTTGGCATCGATATCATCAACGAGTATGAATATTCGATCAAAGACCGCCAGTTCGGACCTATCGTTACCAAAGTAAAATCTGATAAGCCCGATGCGATTTACGCCTCAGGATATTTCTTTACTGCGGGCCCTCTCGTTGCCCAACTACGTGCAGCAGGAATTGATGTTCCCGTGATCGGTCAAGAAGGCTACGATTCCGAGAAATTTATCGAAATTGCGGGTCCTTCTTCAGATGGCGTATTGATTACGACTTCTTTGGATCGTGATTCGTCTGTAGCTGAAACCAAAGACTTTATCGCGGCGTTCGAAGCCAAGGCGGGTTATAAAGCGGATATGGTTGCCGCTTCTGGTCATACGGCTGCAAAAGTAGCAATCGCTGCTATGCGTAAAGCTGGTACAACAGATCGTCAGGCTATTCGTGACGCGATTGCAGCAACAAATATGGTGGCTTCAACCGGGACTATTTCCTTTAACGGTCTTGGTGAAGTGAAAAAAGACGTTCAAGTCCAGATCGTGAAAGATGGTGCTTGGCATCATTACGCTGTGATTGATGACAAGGAGCTTCTGGCACCGCCTGTGGAATAGTTCTTCCTAGGTAATTCTCAACACCTGCCATCTTTATTGGAACTTCTTGATGTTATATGTCGAACTACTGGCACAGGGTTTGGTGCAAGGCAGCATTTACGCTTTGGTTGCTGTGGGGTTAACCCTTGTTTATGGGTTGCTTCGAATCTTACACGTTGCTCACGCGGGGCTCTTTACCCTCGGTGGTTATATCGGGGTTCTGGTGACCAACGCGACGGGTAGTTTGCTTTTGGCATTGGTTGTTTCCATGCTGGTGGTAGGTTTGTTGGGAATGGCGATTTATCGTCTTTGTTACCAACCGATTCTTGATAAACCGCCATATGTTGCTTTGATTGCGTCTATTGGTTTGTTCATAGCCATGGAGGAAATTTATCGCATCGCTTTTGGTCCCTATGGGATTTCTTACCAAAACCCACCTTTGCAAGACGTCGTTCATATATTTGGCATTACACTCCGCCTTGGTGAAGTTGCGGTTGGTATTGGTACACTCGTTCTTATTGGTGCTCTGGCTTTGTTTGCCAGTAAGACCCGGTTTGGAACGGTGTGGCGGGCAACGGTCACTGATCCGGAAATGGCCGAATCCTTTGGTGTAGATATCATCAAAGTACGTTACCTGAATTTCTTTATCGGCTCAGCTTTGGCAGCGGCTGCAGGGGTTATGGTTGCGCTTCTCAATAACCTTGTAGAACCAACCATGGGAAGTGTGCCGAGTTATAAAGCACTGGCGATTATTGTTCTTGGTGGACTGGGTGATGTGCGGGGTACTTTAATCGCTGCGCTAGCTCTCGGTGTTATTGAAGCTTACGGCACGATCTATCTTGGTAATTACCTTGATCGGGATGCCATTGCGTTTGCTTTTCTTATTCTTGTGTTGATGGTTCGGCCTCAAGGCCTGTTTGGGAGGGCATGATCATGTTTGGATTAAGTGGATATGAAATCAGCCTGATAACGTCTATGGGTATTGCGGTTATCTTTGCCCTTAGCCTCAACCTTATAACGGGGTTCTGTGGGCAAATCTCTTTGGGCCACGCCGCTTTTTATGGAATTGGCGCTTATAGTTCTGCAATGCTGACAAAAGCTGGAATGCCTCTTGGCGTTGGAATTTTAGGGGCGGTTATTTTTGCAGGATTGGTTGGTCTGGCTGTTGGCTTTACCTCTCTCCGTGTACGTCACGATTTTCTTGCGATTACAACAATGGGTGTTGGTTTTCTCTTTATTGGCATCATGCGCCAGTGGGATTTTGTGGGCGGCGAAATGGGCGTTTCAGGTATCCCGGGTTCGGGCCTTGGTAAACCTGGTTTCATGTTTTTGGTCCTAGGGTTTGGCGTTCTCACCGTTCTCTTCAGCTTGCATCTCAAGCGGTCATGGATGGGCTATGCCTTCGACGCTATCGCTGATGATGAAGACACCGCGCGGGTCGTTGGATTAGACGTTTCGCGCTATAAACTAGCAGCCTTTGCCATGGGCACGGCCTTGGCAGGATTAGCCGGGGCACTCTATGCCCACAATGTCAGGTTTATTGATCCGGAAAGTTTTGGATTTGTTGAATCTATTACTGTTTTGGCTATGGTGGTGATCGGAGGCATTGGGTCCGTATTTGGGATCATTTTTGCAGCTGCGCTTTTGAGTGTTTTACCGCTTTGGATTCAGTTTATTGATGAATACAAGCTCTTACTTTATGGCGGGTTACTCTTTGCTATGATGCGCTTTAGCCCAGGTGGACTTGCAGGGCTCGTGAAACAGATATTACCCAAAAAATCTTCACCCAAAGCATCTGGGGGGCAAAAAACATGAGTAAACTCCTGGAAGTCTCAAATGTAAAAGTTCAGTTTGGTGGTGTTATCGCCGTAAATGATGTGTCGTTCTCTTTGAATGAGGGCGAATTGTTGGGATTTATTGGCCCGAACGGCGCCGGCAAAACTACTATGATGCGGGCGATCACGGGTGTTGTAACGCCAGCGTCTGGTTCCATAGTGCTGGGAGGGAAAGAGCTGATTGGCTTACCTATCCACAGCAGAGTGCGTATGGGGCTTGGTTTTTCCCAGCAGCTTGTGAAGCCTTTTCGCAATATGACAGTGCTGGAAAATGTCGCGTTAACTGTGGGGTCACACCACACAGGATCTCCTCTTTCAGCCTTGTTCAAGGTCGGTCGTGAAGACGAGAACAAGCGCGCAAGAGAACTCTTGGCGCTGGTGGGTGTTTCTGATGCCGCCGATGCTGATCCGTCAAATTTACCACTGGGATATTTGAAGCGGTTGGAGGTTGCTAGGGCTTTGGCGTTAGATCCAACGCTTCTATTACTGGACGAACCGCTCGCTGGTCTCAATCATGCCGAAGCACATAAGTTGGCCGATATGATTGTTGATCTCAACGCTGCAGGCCGAAGTATTATTCTCATTGAACATAATCTGGGTGAGGTCATGCGCATTTGTTCTCGTCTCGTCGTGCAGGATAACGGCAATAAGATTGCAGATGGAGATCCTGATAGCGTTATGAATACGCCTGCTGTTCGGGCAGCTTATCTTGGGGAGAATACTGATCATGCTGCAGCTTAAAAATATAGATTGCGGGTATGGTGTTTTTCAGGCCGTTCACGACTTGTCGTTTTCTGTTGAGCAAGGACAAGTTTTTGCTTTGCTTGGTCCAAATGGAGCGGGGAAATCTAGTACCATCATGTCGATTGCCGGGCACGTGAAACTCTTTGCAGGCAGTATTCATTTTGATGGCGAGGATATATCCAACCTTCCGGCAAGAGAGCGGGTTAAAAAAGGTATCGCTGTTGCTCCTGAGGGACGAAGATTGTTCCCTGACCTAACGATCGAAGAAAACCTCACTGTGGGCGGCTATAGCCAGCCCAAAGCTAAAGAAGCGGCAAACCGTGATATGGTCTTCTCTCTCTTTCCCCGGTTGACAGAACGATTGAAACAACCCGCTGGGACACTTTCAGGTGGGGAGCAGCAGATGCTCGCAATTGGGCGAGCGATGATGACAGAACCCCGCTTGCTGATGATTGATGAGGTCTCTCTTGGCCTAATGCCAAAGATGGTTGATGTTTGTTACAACGCAATCAATCACTTGAAGAGCCAAGGGGTGACGATTTTACTGGTGGAGCAAAATACTAAACGCGCATTGGACGTTGCAGATCAGGTTTGTGTTCTGGAATCAGGTAATGCAGTTTGGCAAGGGACTGCAGCCGATGCCAAGAAAGACCCCGATCTTATTGAGGCTTTCCTTGGCATGACAAAAGAGTCTGCTGCTTAAGTTATTAGATTTTCTGGCCTTACAATTCGATATTTTGGGCTGGAATACTTGTTATTTTTGAACCAAAACTTGTGACATTAGGAAGCGTTGCGTTGTGATGTTTTCTAATATCACAAGCAGAAGCATGTTCTTTGTCGTGGGTGGTATGAGCATCTGAAACAATCTGGACGTTATAGCCAAGAGCGGCAGCCCTGCGAACTGTGGTATCAACACAAAACTCGGATGCGTAGCCACAGATAGTAACATTTTTCACCTCGAGTGATTTTAGAAGGTCTTCTAGATTTGTTCGAAGGAATGAATCTGGGGTCGTTTTTCTCACGATATGATCTTTAGCATCCACCTCTAGATCACAAGGGAGTTGCCATCCTTCAGTGCCATGCTCAACTACAGAGTTCGGACACTCGTGTTGTATGAAAATAACAGGTGTATTTATAATTCTAGCAAGCTTCGTTACCTGATTGATCCTTTGCATAACCGTATCGATTTCAAAAGGTTTTGGGGTCGGGTTTACAAGTGCATTTTGAATATCAATAACTAAAACAGCGTGTTTCATCTCTAAATCGTTTCTTTATTATTTGGCCGTTTCAGGCCTGATATTGGCTGAACGGGGCGGGACAGCCCTTTGTTCAATTTATATGCTGGGTTTTCTTTCATGAGGCAGTTGTCTGCTCTCTAAAACCATCTTCAAATGAGATTATAATGAAAATTGTTACGGTGTCAGCACGATTTACTCCAGAAAACTCTTCGATAGCGGTTAATATTCTTAAGGCAATTAAGGAAGAAGCCTGCTCAATGGATAATTGTCTCAGCTACGAATTTTTTGTGGACCCAATTGAAAAAGGTAAGCTATTTATTATTCAAAATTGGGGAACTACTGCGGCATTTGAAGCCTATCGATCCAGTAATCTTTTCAGCAGAATGATCAAGGAACTTAAACCCTTGATGATTGCGGTCCCAGAAACCAATATTTATAAGGCAGAACGAACTGTCTGATCGATACCTTGAGGAATCAATGTCCTGCACTAATTTACCTGCGTATTGTTTTTACAAAATCTTTGACCCCGAACCGCCAAAGGCCATGACGTTTGATCGTCATTATCTTCTTTATAGTGCCCAAGGAGGTATAAGACTTGAGGCAGAAGATCGTTATTGGATATTGCCTCCTTCACGGGCCGCCTGGATACCTGCTGGAACCAATATCAAAATCGAGATAATTCACCGAGTTACCTGTTGTTCAATTTTGTACGATACGGATTTTATCAACTCCAATATTTCACATTGCCGAGTATTGGCGATGCCGACTTTTGCCCGAGAAATGGTTTTACATACCCAACGTTGGGGGCCAGACCAAGAGGCATTGAGTAATCATGCAAAGCAGTTTTTTTTAACTCTGTCGGGTGTTTGTTCTGAGTTAGCTCAAGAACCAAGTGAAGTTTGGGTACCAAAAGGTAAAACCGAACCAATGAAGCGCGCTCTGGAATTCACCCAAAATCATCTCGGAGACAAAAATAGTTTTGCGGAAGTAGCTTCAGCCTCGTGCTTGTCAGAGCGATCTCTTACGCGAATTTTTACTCAGGAAACAGGCATGACCTGGGGGCAGATGCAGCGACGAATGAGAATGATCCGGGCTATGGAGCTGTTGGGAACCAGTGACGATCAGATTGCCAATGTAGCATTGGATGTGGGGTATGATTCTCTGAGCGCTTTTAATCGTGCTTTTAAAGAGTTCAGCAAGGTTACTCCAAGTGAGTTCCGGAGCCGGCTAGACACTTAATATGAATTACAAATATTCCTTACCTCAGGCAAGCTCGGTTGCCTGAGGTAATTCTGAACCTTCCTATTGGGCGAGGTCAAATTCCATCCAAAACGGCCAAAGTACACTCGGCGTTTGCATGCCGGATGGCTTTAATAGGTGCGTATTCATCGCTGTTTACAAAGCGCTGTGCGGTTTCCATGTCGGGAAACTCAATGAGTACGATACGGGTCGGTGACCAGAGGTTATTCTCAATGACATCCATGTCGCCGCCTCTGGTGCGATAGACACCACCATATTTTTCGGCAATTGGTTTTGCGAGTGCCTTATATTCTTCATACACATCAGGATTGTTGATTTTAGTATCAACTAGAATAAAAGCACTCATTTGTATTTCCCTCTTGGATGGTTATTTCGTCATGAATTTTGTACGCTATACTTATTCTTCTAAGAGACACAATCTCAAAAATTTAGAATTATATTCTTCTGGATTAGACAAGCGAGGATTACTACTCAGCGATACTTGTATCTAGCCTAAACTTTAAAGGTGACCCAAGTTACGGAAACTTGCGTGGCCCGTTTTGCTGATTATTAAGTGATCGTGGAGTTCGATGCCGAGTTTACCGCAGACACCTTTGATTTCCATTGTTATGGCGATATCCGCTTGTGAAGGCGTGGGATCGCCGCTGGGGTGATTGTGTATCATGATAAGAGCAGAGGCATTAAGTTCAAGTGCGCGTTTGACCACTTCGCGTGGATACACTGGAGTATGATCTACAGTTCCAGTTTGTTGGAGTTCGTCGGCAACTAATCGATTTTTCCGATCTAGAAACAATAATCGGAATTGCTCAATTTTTTCTTGGGCCATGGTAATCTGGCAGTATTCGAGAAGTTTATCCCATGAATCAATAATGGGATGTTCAAGAATGGCCTCTTTACTCATACGACGGGTTGCTTCAGGGATTAATTTGATGATCGCGGCTGTTGAGTCCCCAACCCCCGCGATTTTTTTTAAATCACTTGCCGAAGCCCCAAAGACGGCGGCGAGGGAGCCAAATTCTTCGATAAGTTTTTTCGCGAGAGGTTTGGTGTCGCCTCGTGCTTTTGCACCAAAAAGAAGGAACTCCAATAGCTCATAGTCTGCCAGACTTTCAGCGCCTCTTTCTAGGAGGCGCTGGCGTAGTCTTTCACGGTGACCATGATAATGAGGTTTTTCGATGCTCAAGCCAGATCCAGTTTGTTGTTAGTCCAAGATTTTTCTTACTCGTAAGGTGCCTTGTGCCATCCCTTAGGAGAGAGGGTGAAGATCTCACACCCATCAGCCGTTACACCCAAAGTGTGTTCGTACTGCATGGAGAGAGATTTATCTTTGGTGACAGCGGTCCAGCCATCATTGAGTATTTTTACGGCGTATTTTCCGCCATTGATCATCGGCTCAATGGTAAAGATCATGCCTTCGAGCAAACGGGCACCTTTGCCTGGTTCACCATAATGCAGAACACTTGGCGGTGTGTGGAAGCTTCGGCCAATGCCGTGACCACAGAAGTCTTCGACAACGGAATAACGCTTTTCTTCGGCGTAGGTCTGGATCGCGTGGCCAATATCACCCAGGGTGGCCCCTGGCTTTACGACTTCGATGCCGCGAAGAAGGCATTCATAGGTCACATCGCTTAAGCGTTTGCTTTTTACATTCGGTTTGCCCGCAAAGTACATACGACTGGTATCGCCATGCCATTCATCCAAGATGACCGTTACATCGATATTCAGGCTGTCACCATCTCGAAGAATTTTATCTTCGCCGGGAATGCCGTGGCAAACCACGTGATTTACCGAGGTGCAAATTGACTTTGGAAAGCCTTTGTAATTCAGCGGAGCAGGAACAGCATTATGTGAAACGATGAATTCGTGGCAGAGATCGTTCAGTTTACCTGTAGAAACACCAGGTTCCACATAAGGCGTGATAAAGTCGAGCGTTTCAGCTGCCAACTTTCCAGCTTTACGCATGCCCGCGAAATCTTCTTCGGTATAGGTTACAAACTGTCGCTCTTCACGTGTCAAATTGTCGATCACGTTATCTCTTCCATTTCTAATAATCTACTGCTGCAATCAAATAAGGTGAGCAGCGGTCACATGTTGCAATATTTTATGCCTATATACCTAGCACAAGCGGCTTATCCAAGTGAATTCCCTCTGGTGTAACTTCACAAGTATAAGCAACGATCTCGACGCCACGGCCGATGGCCTCCGTTAATGCCTTTGAATATACCGGATCAATGTCTTTTGCCGGGCAAAACGTGGTGCAGTCGTTTCTTTGGGCTAAATAAAACATTACGGAACGATGCCCTTGTTCTACCATGTCACTTAGTTCTTGCAGATGTTTTGTCCCTCGAGCGGATACTGCATCTGGAAATTCAGCGATCCCGGGTTCTCTACTTAAGGTGACTGATTTGACTTCTACATAGCAATCTGGCCGGCCTGGTTCTTGTAAAAAAACATCAATACGAGAATTTTTTCCGTATTTTACCTCGCGTTTGAATGCACTGTACCCTGTTAACTCGGGGACATTCCCTGCTGAAATTTCTTCGAATACGAGTTTGTTTGGGACAGAGGTATTAACACCAACAGGAATTGATCCTGCCGCGCCAATCTCCCATGTGTATTTTAGTTTTCGTTTGGGATTGTCAGACTCTGAAAGCCACACCTCTGAACCGGGATCAACAAGACCCAGCATGGATCCAGTATTTGTTGTATGGGACGTTACAACGGTTCCGTCCGTCAGTTCGACGTCAGCAAGAAAGCGTTTATATCGTTTTACCAGTTTTCCTGGGATAAGGGGGGTAGCAAATTTCATCTCAATCCTCTTTTCTCAGACCTTAGTGGTTTCTTTCTTTTCTTAGCAAGGGGAAATTAATAAAGAAATTACAACTATCGTGTAGTGTAACTATATCCTCGGGTGCTATTTTCTTTTGGTGCCATTTATAACACTTGCCAAAGACATTGAAGGCAGTACAACTTACTTTTTGGCCTGATTTGTCCCTCGACTTATCTCAAGTCTGTGAAAACACAGGTATATCTATCTGGAGAATTCCTATGAACTGTCGCAATTTTGTAACTATTTCTGCTACTGCAATTCTATTAACAGGATGTGCTCTTGGCGGGAAAAGTGAGCAGGCGACACCGATTGAACAGCCGAAGGCTCGGGCCTCAAGTTCTTCGACTTTGATAACGCCTCCGAATAGTAACCCAGATCAGGTTTTGAACAGTAACGTATCTGGAACCGTAAAGACGTCTGAAGAAGGCTTGTCGATTAGTGACCAACCTGCGGTAAACGACTACCCGTACGGCACAGCGACACCGCCTCAAAATAAGCCTATTATTGAGGGCACAGATGGTAATCTCTATTCAGGTGATGGTAATAAAACAGACCAAGATTATCAGAGCGATGTCGCATCATGTCATTATTATGCGCAAGGATTGGTTGCTCATGATGCGCGCGTAGAAGAAGATCGTGGTGGTAGCTTTGGCGGTAGTTTGGGTGGTGGGACCTCTAGTCTCCTAACATTACGACGAAATATTGACACTACTGAAGTTAAGAAAAATCAAGCCAAACATTTCAATCGCTGCATGAAGAGTAAAGGTTATTATCAGCGATAAGAATTTAAGGCGTACCTTCCGCCACTTGATTTTTGTGTCGAAAATCTCCCCCCTTGGTGAGAGTTTTTTCTTATATTGAAGTATGGATTATCTATTTGTTATGCGAGGAAGGCATTCCGCAGATAGAAGAGAGTCCTACTTATTTATGCCTTAACCTCAAAGGCGCTTTTATGTTCAGTTCTATTGGTCAAAATCTTAGATTCCTTTCCTTTGGTTTCTTGTTGGCGTTGGCCTCCAGTTTTGGGCAGACGTTTTACGTTTCATTGTTTGGTGCTGAAATTCGTGCCGAACTGGGCTTGTCTCACGGTGATTTTGGATCGTTGTATTCTGCAGCAACGTTGGTTAGCGGTTTTGCGGTCATCTGGTTTGGTAAGCAAATTGACCACATGGATCTCAGGCTTTATGCCTGCCTTGTCGCCTTAGGATTAGCGATAGCTGCTTTTGCTTTAGCGGTTCTTCCCTCGAGTTGGCCATACCTCATTTTACCGATCTTTTTTTTCATAAGACTTTGTGGCCAGGGGTTAATGCTGCATACCTCTATCACGGCGATGGCACGGTATTTTCATGATAATCGGGGGCGAGCTATTGCGATTGCATCCCTTGGCTTGTCCCTAGGTGAAGCTTGTCTCCCTTTGTTAACAATCACCCTTATTGGGATGATTGGATGGCGAGATACCTGGGTTTTGAACGCAGCCTTATTAGGGTTCGTTCTTATTCCCGCAATATTATTTTTATTGCGAGGGCATAGCGAACGCGACGCAAGAATGAATGAACAGATAAAGAGCCAAGCAGCTGAAAATACGGGTGAAGATGAGCCTCGGCATTGGACGAGAGCTGAGGTCACAAAAGATCCTGCGTTTTATCTTCTGTTACCAGGGCTCGCGACTTTATCCTTTGTAGTAACGGGAATTTTCTTTCATCAAATACATATTGTGACGACGAAGGGTTGGACCATGGATTGGTTCGCAGGGACTTTCACGGTCTATGCGGCTATGATCAGCATAAGTGCTATTGTCGCTGGATCGATGGTAGATAGATATGGCGCCATAAAATTATTAACCGTTCATATCCCCATATTTGCGTTGGGTTTGGTGTTTTTGGTTATTTCTGATCATGCGTATGCGGCACTTATTTTTATGATGCTAATTGGTGTTTCTGTTGGTTTTGGCCATACCGCGATGAGTGCATTTTGGGCCGAGGCATATGGGACCAAACATATAGGTGCAATTCGAGCGTTGGCAATGGCAATTTCAGTTCTTGCAAGTGCGATATCTCCTGCTTTGTTTGGCTGGTTATTCGATATCGGTGTTGCTTCGGAAAAAGTGGTCATTGGCTGTATTCTTTGGTGTCTTTTTGCGACGGTATGTCTGTGGATTTCTCAACGCCAAATATTAGGTCGGGGCACGATTTCTGGTTTGAGATCTATTGCTTGAGTGCGATCGAAATGAAAAAGGGAGGCAAGAATACCCCCCTTTTTAAAGTATATTACTAAAAGCTTATTGGAAGGCTTTTTTCATGAACGGCACTCGCGATAGTATCAACAGATCGAGTGCCATTACTGTCAATAACGTGAGGCCGACTAATGGGAAGGCTAATGACAGGAATAGCATGATAAAAACTGCTCCTTTCCAAAGTGGTAAGTTTGTTGGAGGGGGAGGCGCGACTAATCTTCCTGCTCCTTTGGGGCGGCGTATCCACCACATGGCGATGCCGCTTACACAAAGGAAAATAACTGATAGGCAGAACAAAGCGTTTAGAATGGTATTCCACCAGCCCATATCTCCTTGATGCAATGCAATACCAACGGCCATTGATTTTGCCATCAAGGAATAGTCCTCAAATCCGACTTCACCAAGAATTTTACCCGTGTATTGATCGACATGAACGGTCTGATCGCCCGTTGGCGTTAGTGTGTCACCATCCATAGAATCTGCTGATATGGTGTAAACACCCGTTGGACTGCCGGGGATGTTGATCCGGAACTGTTGGTCAAATCCGATAGCTTTTGCGAGGACAACCATGGAGTTCAGATTAACAGCATAACCTTCAGGAACACCAATTTTTCCGACGTCAGAGCCTGATAACGGAAGTATTGTTAGCTCAAGCCCCCAAGGAATTTCTTTAACAGCACCGTCGTTCATGATGCCATGATTTTCATCGGAAAGAGGCACATTATCCCATTTTTCTGCTGGGAAAGAACTGTACGGTTGAATGAACTTTCCTCCCCAAATACCTGCCCAGGAGAGGCCGGAAATGAGAAAGAAGAAGAGAACGATAGAAATGTAAAATCCAATTGAGACGTGAAGTTCTCTAAGGAAGTTTCGACCCTTCATTGAGAAGTTAGGGATCAGTACACGGCGCAGACTTTTCCCATCACGTGGCCACCATAAATACAGCCCTGTCACGATTAAGATAAGGGTTAAGCCTGCAGCGATTTCTATAAGACGATCTCCGAGATCCCCGATCAAAAGTGATCCGTGGATGTCGTTTGCAAAGTAGAACCAAGTCGTGTCTTTTTCTACGGCTCCCACAATTTCAGTTGTATAAGGATCAACAGAGACAATCATTTTGACGCCGTCAATTTTGATGGTAAATAGGCTGGTTCTGTCTTCCGCTGGGGCAGGCATATACTGGTTGATGATGCTACTGGGATAAGCTTTTTTCACGGCTTCTAATTGTTCAGTAGGCGAAGTCATTTCCGCTTGGGGCGTGACATAAAGCTTTTCGCCAAATCGGGTTTCTATCGAATTGAAATAGACCATGATCAACCCGGTAATGGCGAGCACAAGCATGAATGGTACAACAAAAAGACCAGCGTAAAAATGCCATCGCCAGGCTGCATTATAGAATTTTTTTGCAAATGTAGAGGTCGTGTTATCTGCAGCATCCACATTTAAGGGCGCGTTGTTCGCTGTCATATCTGACATGACAAACTCCTGAGTATTCTCTTGTAAGAGGTATTAATTATTTCTGCTATTTGAAACCTTTAGGAGATTAGAAATTTCTATCCTTAAACAGCTTTGAAGCTGCTCGAGTTCTCAAACGGCACTTTTAATTTTATATATTCAGGAGTAGCTCGGAGGTGCGCGAGAGCCATAGGCAAGGTGGATCAATAAACTTGTTAAATGGCTATCAGAGACAGATCCTGCAGTCGTAATTGCCAGAACCTTCTGATCAAAATCATACTGTGTACCAGTGAGGGTCTGGTCTACATGAACAGAGAAAACACACTCGCTATTTTTTGAGTTTTCTTGTTTACCAGAGTTGGGAACGGAGATCTCTTTTATGCCGTCTGTTGTACAAATCACCAGAGTTAGGGAGCCTGCAGATACATCTGTCATCATGCCTTGGGGAATCAAGGACACAGCCAAAAGCTGTAGTAAAAGCACAAGCTTTACCACTGTTTTTAACGCTGTTATCAGATTTGTAAAAATAAGGTCCTTCCAAACTCTCCCGTTTATAATCGAGATTAGGTGAGAGCATCAACTAGTTTTTCTCTTATATTCTTTCTGAGGAATATATTTAAGAAGCGTAATATTAATAACGCGAGAGTTGTTCCTTTAGCGTTTACTCTGTAGCTTTCCAGGGAAGGATCAGATTGATCTAAAACGTTAATCATTTGAGGGCGATAATAATGACTTGGAAGGTGTATCTTTCTGGTGAAATTCACACAAAATGGCGTGATGAGATTGCTGAGAAAGCTAAATTACTGGGCTTACCAATAGAGTTCTTTGCGCCAGTTACAAATCACGCAGCGTCTGATGATTGCGGTGTTACTATCCTGGGTGAAGAGCCGAACAAATTTTGGCACGACAATAAGGGCGCGAAAGTTAATGCTATTCGCACTCGGAATTTAATTGAAAAATCTGATGTTGTTGTTGTGTGCTTCGGCGAGAAATACAAGCAATGGAATGCCGCTTTTGATGCAGGGTACGCCGCAGCATTGGGCAAGAGTATTATTGTTATGCATGGGCCTGATCATCAACATGCTTTGAAAGAGGTCGATGCGGCTGCCCTCGCCGTTACTAAGTCCCCAAATCAGGTGGTTGATATTCTAAAATATGTGATTAAAGGTGAGTTGTAGACGTAAATTTTGAGGACTTAAATTGGATGTGGTCTAGGGTCTTGGCCCTTACTTAAAGTCGAGGGTGATGTGAATAGTGAAATAAACCGCGTGTACCGAGCTTGCCTGGTTATCATCGGGAATGAAATTCTTTCTGGAAGGACTCAAGATGCCAACATGGCATTTTTGGGTGAGCAATTGAATGAAATCGGCATTTGTCTTGATGAGGCGCGGGTTATTCCCGATGTGCCTGAGCGGATCATTTCGACCATAAATGAGGTTCGCGTGAAGTTTGATTATGTCTTTACCACAGGCGGAATAGGTCCCACTCATGATGACATTACATCGCAATGCGTTGCTGATGCTTTCTCTGTAGATCTTATCCTTCACCCCGATGCCTACAAATCAATGGCAGATTTTTATGGTGAAGAAAAATTAAACGATGCTCGCTTACGTATGGCACATGTTCCTGACGGAGCAGCCCTCATCGAAAATGATATTTCAATTGCTCCGGGTTATCGAATTGAAAATGTGTATGTGATGGCTGGGGTGCCAAAAATTATGCAATCAATGTTCTCCAAGCTCGCTCCAACACTGACAGGGGGGAAGCCAATGATATCCAAAACTATATCATCTGAAGCAAAAGAAGGCGATATTGCTGCTGGATTAGGTGCAATCCAGCACGATTTTTCCGATGTAGATATTGGAAGTTATCCTTTTATGGGGCGAGGTGGCACGGGGGTGCGGATTGTTATGAGATCAACGAATGAGATAAATTTGGAACAGTGCTGCCTTAAAGTTTCAGAGCTTGTAAAAAAACACCCCACCTAATCGCCCCAAAGATCAATCGTGGTATAATTTGTCTTCTCTTTATATCAATCCTGAGTATAGATCCTGATTCTAGTTTGGTTTGGGATGACAAATTAACCATAATACTAGGCTGGGTTCAGTGATTACACTCTTCGGTAAAGGCAAGGTGAATAACTAGGTGGTACTACTAATATTACAGCGCCATCTGTATTTGTGTTTTATTTCTTGTTTTTTTTAGTGAAATAGATCACTTTATAAATATATGGGATTTTATGAAAATGCACTGAAGTCGTCGGGGGATCGATAGAAATGCAAGACGCATTGAAAACAACTGAAGAAGAACGTCGTGGTAAGACGCGAATTGGGGCTACTTTAAATGGTAGTTTAAGGTTCGGTCCTGAACTCACAGCTGATTGTGAAGTGCTGGATGTGTCTGTGACGGGTGTGAAGGTTCAGTTAACAGATACAGTACCTTTGAACAGTGAAGTCACTCTTATTTTGCCGGGCTCAGTACATTTTGGCGGTGAGGTTATGTGGCGGCATGGTCTTATGGTAGGGTTGAAATTTAGAAATTCACCAGAAAAAATTGCTGAACGTCTTTCTGGGATACTCAATAACGACGATATGCGCCAGCTTCACAGTTAGTGTATTTGGTTGAGAGCGTTATGAAATGAAAGCCCCTTTAAGTTTAAAGGGGCTTTGTTGTATCTGCGGTTAAATTACAGTTTTGGTTTGGCTTTGAGATTTGTAAATGTCTTCAAACTCTTTGACGAGTTCGTCCCAGTATATCAAAGCCTCGGCAAAAGACATCTCTCCGTACCCCGTCATGAAGCGTTGAGCCATCGGGAGGAAATCGCCTTTGCCCGTCTTCTGCCAAACATTGAGGTGCCAAGTGTCCCCTGATGTATGGATGCCTTCACCAGTTGCGAACCCAAAAGCACTTATCCTCTGGGTTCCGTCATTTACGGTAAAGGAAACCAGATCATATTCACCAGTCTCGTAAAAGAGAATGCGTTGGATATCAATCTGAGAAAGGTCATAGGCGATAAGAATTTCAGCTTTACCTGCAGGATAGGGAACAAGCACAGGATAACTTTCTTTGACTTCACGTTCGCAACGGTACCCCTCTAACATGCCTGGCTTTAGTTGTGCTTGATCTATAGTGCGGCCCAAGACTATTTCGAGAACATCGGGGTCCATTAAGGAGCCAAAAAAGAACAGAGTTTGCCCTTCTGATTGCCCGCTGCTTTTAGAGGTATCTTTTGTGTCACATTCCATGTGGATCTCTCCATAAACCAGAACTCTGGTTGATATACGCAAACCAAACTCCGTTTTGTGGCTTTTATGTCATGGAGATTGAAGAAAATAATCAAGGTAATGCTGTAACTCTTTCTTCACTAGGAAGAGAGAGTGGTGCGGACGGCGGGACTTGAACCCGCACGGCCGAAGCCAACGGATTTTCATACCAACTACGGTTTTCACCGCCACGCCTTTGGTGCAAGCACCGCGCGTTTGTGGTCTGGACTATCCCTTCACCATAACAAGGTCAAACTCACTAATCCTTGTCGTAGGTGCTGCCCGTCTAGTCTCTACACCTTCCCGATCCTTTTTCAAGGTTCGGGCTTGGCTCGGGATTGGCATAATCTTGCGATTGAAGCTTTCCCCGAATTTGAGCAGTTCTACTCTTCAGGTTTCCCCAAAGGCACTCAATTTTTTAAGTCCGTCGTGTCTACCAATTCCACCACGTCCGCACGTGTTGTCTAGGACACTCTGTGGGGAAATCTCTCGCCCGAATGGACTTCTAAGTCAAGTGATTCGTTTCTTTGAAATAGAAAATAATTAATATAAATTGAGTATGGCACCTATATTGGACTTGGCTACAGTCCATTGATTACGAAGAGAATATAGGCTTTTCGTAATTGGTATAGGTAATTTTAGGTGTTTTTATCTTCCCGGTTAAATTCGCCACGTTCAATTGCTCTGTCGAGATCAACTTGTACGTCAGGCACATAGTCATCAGCTTTGGCTTCATCGAGTAACCATTCCCGAAAGACTTTGATTTTGGTAATCTCAGATGTGCTTTGCGGTGAGACCACATAGTATTGATAATTAGAGGGCGTTCGTGGCCCAAAAGGACAAACCAATCTGCCTGCCTTAAGGTCGTCATAGGTCAACGATGTTCGGCCAAGAGCAACGCCTTGCCCCTCAATCGCTGCCTGCAAAATTAGACTTGAATCGTTGTACCCTGGTCCCTTATTCGGATCTATATCAGTCACGCCCGCAATGTGCAGCCACCGTCGCCAGTTAACAGCAAAAGGCTCTTCGCCGACATCATCATGCAAAAGGGTGTGGTACTTCAGATCATGGGGAGATTTAAGAGGTAAAGTACCTTTTAGAAGGTGGGGGCTGCAAACAACCAGACTTTCGTCTTCCATCATCTTGTCAATCCGAAGGCCTGGATATTGCCCGGTGCCAAACCTGATAGCTATGTCAACGTCGTCACGGGCAAAGTTAGTTTTAGTAATACTTGCTGAGACCAAAATATCGATTTCAGGGTGAACACGACGAAACTTTGGTAGCCGAGGGAGGAGCCATTTTGCTGCAAAGGAAGGCATAACAGATACCTTTAAAGTGCCGCGATCTCCGCCATCATAAAGTTTCTGTGTCGTGGTCTTGATTATATCAAAAGCTTCACTCACCGCAGGGAGTAGGAGTTGGGCTTCATCCGTAAGGATTAAGCGCCTATTCATTCTACGGAACAATTGAATACCAAGGTGATCTTCGAGAGATTTGATCTGATGGCTCACGGCCGCCTGTGTCACAAAAAGTTCTTGAGCTGCTTTTGTGAATGACAAATGGCGGGCGGCTGCTTCAAAAGCACGTAGGGCATTAAGTGGAGGTAAAGGTCTCAGCATGTTATTCGCATTATAAAATCTAATCTGATATATGAAATATCATCGTTTGAGAATTAAATCAATCACTCATACCTTAGCTGTATCAAAGATTACAAACACAGACAGTCTTCAGAGACTGCCAAGTTCAGATAAGGAGAACTGTTATGGCAAACGTATCAATGCACAAATCCATTACTTTAGGCGGACTACACGCTAACAAGCTGAGCGTATTCTCTCTGATGGCACCTGTCGTATTTGTCGTAGAGACACTAATGGCTTGGCAAGAGCGATTGACCGCACGTGATAGTCTACGAGATTTCGATGCGCGGATCTTGTCAGATATGGGAATTTCAGTTGAAGAAGCCAAAAACGAAGCTGCAAAGCCTTTTTGGGCTATCTGATTTCAGTCGACCCTGCGCTGACGCGCTATCGCTTATTCTTTTAGCGATAGCGCACAAATTTCCTCGTAAGAGGGAGACAGAGATGCCCGTTTGAAAGCGCCGACAGCTTTTGACGGGCTCTTTTATTTGTAGAGTAGGGGAATTCTCAATCAGATTATCATGGTAAAAATTGCTCGCGAATAATCCGTTCTTCAAGATTATGTTCTTGGTCGAACAGTAGCTTCATATCCACGCTGTTATCCTGCCGAACGGTTACTTTCTTTACGTGTTTGATTTCTGTGAAATCAGCCGCTGCAGAAATGGGCCGTTTATCAGTATCTAATGCTCGAAAAGATACTTCTGCGGTTGCAGGGAGTAATGCGCCACGCCATCTACGGGGACGAAACGCACTGATCGGTGTCATCGCGAGTAAGGAGGCGCCAATAGGGATAATTGGGCCGTGGGCCGAGAGGTTGTAGGCGGTGCTGCCTGCAGGCGTCGAGACAATTACCCCATCACAGACAAGCTCTTCCATGCGTTCGATACCATCAATATCAATGCCGATCCCGGCGGCTTGTCGACTTTCTCTATGCAGGGAGACTTCGTTTATCGCGAGAGCCTCAAATTTTTGTCCGCTTACTGTCAGTACAGACATACGCAAAGGGTGAAGAGTTACTTCAACGGCTTTTGATATACGTTTGTCTAATGCATCTTCATTGTAGCGGTTGAGAAGAAAGCCAACCGTTCCTCTGTTCATGCCGTAGATCGGTATGTCGAGGCCAAGATATTGGTGTAAGGTCTCAAGCATAAAGCCATCCCCGCCCAAAGCGACAATGACATCTGCCTCATCAGGTTCTACTGCCTTGTACTTGTTCGTCAGGCAATCTAGCGCATTTGTTGCTTTCTCTGTCTCGGAAGCAACAAAAGCCAGACGTTTTCTTCCCATGCCAGTAACCTTTTCCTGTAAAGCATGACGTTCTGATGTAACATGCATTTCACAAACGATAACAATAGACTGACAGCCACTTGCAGCGCTGTCAAAATGTCTGATAAAGGAAGATCAAAATTTATCAGATGATCCACATAAAAGATTATCGTATTTGGGGAGATCATAACTTGATTCGTCTTTTGGCCGCTATTCTAGCCTTTTCCTTTTTTGCTCCAACAGCTCAGGCGGTTGATCGACACGCAGGATATTACTATCCAGAACCAGTATATCAGGAAGTTTACAAAGCAAGAGCCAAGGGTCTGAAGACAGCAAGCCGTAAAACACGAATCGCTTTTGTTACGTCTATTACCCAACAAAATATGCAGCGTGAATTTTCGCCAGAAGCTGCGATTTTCGCCAAAGGAGATAATGCTGAAAAACTTATCATTGTCGGCCTTGTCGATGGGCGGCTTGATACGATTTACAGATCTCGCGCGATATTTGCAAATATGACGGCAGCTGCGCGTACCCTACCTATTTTTCAAGAATTAGGTGTTGAAGATATATTCACCTTTTTTGATCTTGCTGCTTTGATGGGCTTTAAGCAGATTACAATTACCAATGGCCGTAACTTTACTCATCAAGTGATATTGAAATAGCTGCTCCATAAAAATTACAAAGATGCTGGATAGAGGATCTTTCCGCGATGATATTGCGTGTGTTCTTGCCATTTTCCCTTGGTTATTTCCTCTCTTTCCTTTTGCGGGTAGTTAACGGGATTATTGCTCCTGATTTGGTTACAGAACTCAACCTAGATGCATCTGAGCTTGGATTGTTAACCAGCACTTTCTTTATTGCATTTGCTGCGGCACAGCTTCCTCTTGGCTTGCTTTTGGATAGGTATGGCCCCAGAAAAGTAGAGAGCACACTTATGCTTTTTACAGCAGTTGGGGCACTGTTGTTTTCGTGGGCAGATAATTTTTATTTACTATTGCTCGGGCGCGCTTTGATCGGCCTTGGTGTGTCGGCTTGTATGATGGCCGCATTCAAGGCGTATGTGAGTTGGGTGCCTAAAGATCGCTTGCCGCTGATCAATGGCTGTCATCTTGCTGCAGGTGGATTGGGAGCTATAGCCGGAACAGTTCCTGTTGAGTTTTTGGCATCTGAGATTGGGTGGCGTGGCGTATTTGTTGTTCTCGCAGTGCTTTCTGTTTTTATTGCAGTATTGATTTATTATATTATTCCTCGGCGTGATGAAATTCCACCAACGGAATCAATTCCCCAGCAAATCAAAGAGTATGGTCAAATATTCCGGAGCTCTTATTTTTGGAGGATCACGCCCTTTACCGTGATGTCTCAAGCAGCGTTTTTCTCTCTACAAGCCTTGTGGTCGGGGCCGTGGTTGCGAGACGTAGCTAATTTTGAAAGAGACATGGTCGCTTCAACTTTAGCTGCGATTGCTTTTTCGGTGTTTATCGGTTTTCTACTGGGAGGCTTTGTGACTGATTGGTTGAGGCGGCATCAAATTAGCCCAATCACGGTTGGGATTTATGCAATGTTGCTCTGTCTCCTACCCCAAGCACTGCTTCTAGTTGGCGGTGGTTCTCTTATGGCCATTGGGGCAACATGGATGCTTTTTGGAGTATTGGGAACAGGCGGATATCTTATCTATCCTGGCTTTTCTCAGTTCTTTCCAGTGCATTTGGTTGGTCGAGTAAACACAGCTTTGAATTCATTGGTGTTTTTGACGGCTTTTGGCGGACAGTGGGCTGTAGGCGCGGTGATCGAATATTGGCCGGAACAAGCTGACGGTGGTTATGCTGTTGAAGGTTATCAGGCCAGTATCTTTATGCTGTTGGGGTTACAAATAATGGCTGCAAGTTGGTATTTCCTGCAGCCATTATTTATAAAGAATAATAATGTTCTTAGTTCTTAAAGATGGAGAGCATCTAAATTCGATGCCTATCCGCCTGTTACGCTCATATGGCGTGCAACAGATGGGTCCGCATCCCGGTCGATAATAAAGTCGTGACCTTTGGGTTTGCGAGAGATTGCTTCAAAAATGGCTTGTTCCAAGGCGCCATCTTCATCACTACTTCTTAAAGGGGCTCGCAGATCCGCCGCGTCATCCTTGCCAAGGCAGAGATAAAGCGTTCCAGTACAGGTCATTCGAACTCGGTTACAACTTTCGCAAAAATTGTGTGTCATTGGCGTGATGAAACCGATTTTCCCACCAGTTTCCTTCACTTCGACATAACGGGCTGGTCCACCTGTATTGTAATCGATTTCGTTCAATGTCCAGTGTTCAGCAAGGATGGATCGAACCTCTGTCAGGGGGAGATATTGATCTACCCTGTCTTCGTTGCCTATATCACCCATCGGCATAACTTCAATAAAGGTAATGTCGAAACCTTCATCTCCGCACCAGGAGACAAGAGTATGGAGCTCGTCGTCGTTAACCCCCCGAAGAGCTACGGTGTTGATCTTAACGTGCAATCCGGCCTTCTTCGCGGCCTGAAGGCCTTCGAGAACTTGGTCGAGTTTGCCCCAGCGCGTAATGGCAGAAAATTTATCTTTGTTAAGTGTATCCAGCGAAACATTTATACGGCGCACACCAGCATCCGCAAGCTGTTGCGCGTATTTTTCCAACTGGCTGCCGTTAGTTGTCAAAGTCATCTCGTTGAGTTGACCAGATTCAAGGTACGGCGTCAGACTGTTGAACAGCTTCATTATATTTTTGCGGACAAGCGGTTCTCCGCCCGTAAAACGTAGTTTTTTAACACCTAGATTAATAAAGGAGGCTGAAACTCGCTCTAGTTCTTCGATGGTTAATAGCTCTTTTTTTGGTAGAAATGTCATGTCTTCAGACATGCAATAAACACAGCGATAGTCACAGCGATCCGTGACAGATATCCGTAAATAGTCAACCATGCGGCCAAAAGGATCAACCATGCCTGGGTGACCAGTTAAATTAGCAACAGATGCAGGCTCTAGCGGCCCTTTCTGAAAGTTTGACGAATTGATCATCAATATATTCTCCTGAACTGCAGAGCAGTCTAACGTCTTTTTTCGAAAAAGCACTAATACACATTGACGCGGATGGTCGTTTTTTCAAGTCGAGTGATAGGTATTATTATATTTTCACTCTTTTAATTGCTGTTATTCCTGTGCCACCTGTTTCCATCTCAACGCGTTCAGTTATGTGGGCGATGGGCTCAATCATAACATCCATAGAGTTTGCAGTTGCGTGAATTGCCATTTTGTTATCAAGAGCGATAGCCACATGCCCTGACCAATAAATAAGATCGCCTTCAGTTGTTTGCTCAGAATTAACGGGAATGCCCAGGGTTTTTTCCTGCATACTGGCATCTCGTTGAGCGGTTATTCCGCAAGCACTCAGAGACACTTGGATGAGACCCGAGCAATCGATGCCGACAGAGGTCTTTCCCCCCCACAAGTAAGGTGTTCCGAGAAAACGACGTGCAATCGAAACGTGATCGGTTGCTGCAATGTCTTGCGACATTATATGAGCAGAGTATACCCAGCCACCACCTTGAATTTGCGAGTAATTTCCCTCAATCTGAACAATACTGATAGCGCTCTCTATCGATAAAAGATCGATGGGAGGACACTTCATGTCCGGTTTAGGAAAGACGTAAGTCCGAAGTGCTTGGATCCTATGGGTTGTTGGGCGGATCTCTTTGCTTATATCTGCACTGTGGATATAACCCACATAGCTATCCTTTGCGTTTTGTACCCAAGCCCATCCATTCCTTTCGTCATAGACAGTTAATTTTTCGCCAAATAGGAGCTCACTATCTAATGGGGATCCATCCTCTGGGGAACGTCGAAGTGAACTTTTTCCCACGATAACTTGAGCAGCTTGCCCTTGGCTGTATTTGTTACAGGTCACTTTCTCACGTAGATATTCTGCCGTAAGGTCGTCACGAATGGGGTGGAGACGGGGATCAAGCATAGGGGCGAGTTCTCATCTATTTGTTTCGGTGCTATACCAATATGTAACAAAATAGTGCCACATATGTTTGTCGTATAAATCAGGCACATAATACTGGCATTGTCCGGCACGCAAATAAAGCCTTCTTACAATCATAACCCATGAGAGAGTAATGACTGCGGTATTTTTTGACTTGGATGGAACATTAACCGATCCCAAAGAGGGGATTACAAAATCGATTGAGTACGCCCTTAATGCAATGGATGTAGAGGTGCCAAAAGTTGATGACCTCTTATGGTGCATTGGGCCACCACTTCGAAAGTCTTTTGAAATACTACTGGGAGGTGGAGAGCGGGTGGAAGAGGCAATGTCTCTATACCGGGAGAGATTTTCTGACGTTGGTTTGTATGAAAATAAGCTTTATGACGAAATTCCAGCTTTACTCACTGAGCTGAAAGCAAAGGGTCTCGATCTTTATGTGGCAACCAGCAAACCGCATATTTATGCAAAAAGAATTATTCAACACTTTGGCTTGATTTCCTATTTTAAAGATATCTTTGGTTCAGAGATTGATGGAACGAGAGGAGATAAAGGGGAGTTACTGAAGTACGCATTGTCTGAGACCGGGTGTGATGCCAAGTCCTCAATCATGGTTGGGGATCGGAAACATGATGCTATTGGTGCACTTAAAAATAGTATGGTCTCAATCGGTGTACTTTATGGTTATGGCTCAAAAGACGAGCTAGAGCGCGCTGGTGTTCACTATCTCGTAGAAAGCCCTTCTGGCATTACCAAGATTATTGGCTAATTAGTTGTTTTAACTAATCAGCGAGTTGTTATCTGGAGCAGGTTTTGTGTGAATTTCTATTGGACCTTTAATGTGTAGATCTCTTTGCGGGAACGGAAATTCTACACCTGCTTCGTTGAATTTGTCCCAAATCGCAAGCATAAGGGCGCTTTTGATATTGCCAATACCGTTTTGTGGATCTGGTATCCAAATTCTGACTTCAAGGTTTACTGAATTGTCTCCAAATCCTGTAATAAGGCAATTTGGCTGAGGCTCGTCCATAATGCGATTGTTTTCAGACGCAGCTTCAATACAGAGTTCAATAGCTTTGTGTGGGTCTGAGTTATAGGATATCCCAACGGGAACTCTGACCCGTACCCAGCTGTTGGAATAGGACCAATTTTCAACACGTTGAGTGATAAATTCTTCATTCGGAATAAGGTGTTCAATGCCATCTCGTGTGATTACGGATGCATAACGTGCCCCAAAAGATTTTACCCAGCCATAGCTGTCATTAACGGCGATAACATCCCCAGGTTTAATAGACTTATCCATTAAAAGGATGATACCCGAAACGAGGTTTGATATTACTTTTTGAAGCCCAAATCCGATACCGACAGCGAGGGCTCCACCGAAGAGGGCAAAAGCCGAGAGATCAATACCAACGGTTTTTAATCCGACGATGACTGCTAAGCCTATAAGGGTGACTTTGAGTAATTTTCCAAGAAGTACCTGAACTGAAGGAGTAAGCTCGGGGACAGCTTTGACACGTCTTTCTAAAAGAGAGCTGAAAGCTGTTGCGGCCCATAATAAAACAGCGAGCGATATCACGCCCTTGATAACCATAAGAATTGATATTCTCAAT
Organism: Halopseudomonas aestusnigri; assembly: GCA_036960845.1. Taxonomy (GTDB): domain Bacteria; phylum Pseudomonadota; class Alphaproteobacteria; order Kiloniellales; family Kiloniellaceae; genus Kiloniella. Next base: position 1,437,798 of record JBALWN010000001.1, read on the forward strand.
CCGCCGATATTAAGAGCAGCTGCATCTAGAATTTCTTGAGCAAGACTCAATAAACCTAGGATATTGAGGGCAGCTATTGACCAAATAAAGAGGGTAACTAGTTTGGCCACGACCCGAGAAGTAATAAGGCTGGTCGTTAAATTTATAATGACCCATGCCAATGTCAGACTGGCTATCGTATTTATTAAGAACCGGCTTCTGACCGGGGCGTCGAGTTGAAGCAGGCCTCCAAGAGTAATCCAGAGCATCAATAAGAAAATCACCCAAGGAATCATGGGGACTAAATTGGTCAAAATGGGCTTGAGGAAATGAGGTGTTTTAGATTTTGTCTTCCATTCAGATGCAATCGGGCGAATCTTTTTTCCCAAATAACGGCTGAAAGGTAACAGGAAGAGCAAAAATATGAGTTGGAGAATGACGGGCCAGCTGAGAAGGTTTTGACTCAACCATGTGATGATCTGCGTTGTCCAGTGCTCAATTTCTTGGATGTCTGGAATCAATTCAAAGTCCAAGTGGATCTCCCTGCTTTAGCTTCCGGGTTCCTTAAATGGGCTTGTTACCGGAGTGAGTGATGGCAGCTTAGCAATTTTATCCTATGACGAGTAGTTTTGTTTACAGAAGTCTTAGGGTTTTTATTCTGAGACCGGTTTCGTTCTGGACTCCAGGATGGCTTTGAATGTGAGAGGGTGTAAAATTCAGTAGTCGTTGAAAAGTAATGGAAAATTAAATTGTCCGTCAATTATGAGTTTTCCTTGAAATGAAAAATTGACTCTAATGAGAATAATTATATTATAATTGATAGTATAATCCATTTTATGGCAGGTAATTCTCATTATGAAAATATCCAATAAGCAAAAACTAGAGAACCGCAGCAAGCTTATTGCTGTTGCCGTTGATCTCTTCTCAGAGCATGGTTTCCATAATGTGTCTATGAAGCAGATTTCAAAAGCTGCTGGCATGGGGGATTCCACTGTCTATAAATATTTCCCAAACAAAGATAAGTTCCTGCTGGCCTATCACGAGGCCGTTCTCTTTCATGTTATGGAATTGGTTGATGAAACCGAAGATTTTACTGATTTCACATTGGAAGAAAAATTACAATTTTTTGTCTATAACTACCTAGATGAGTTGCTTGAGAACCGCGAGTTTGTTTCTGAAAGCCTAGAGATTTTACGGAATTCCCCTGCGTTTTTGATGCAACGCGAATTTCCAGCCAGTAAAAAATTAAAAAAGAAGCTCACCCAAATACTGATTGAAGCCATAGAAAAAGAAGAGATTTCTGAGCTTCCCTTTCAAGGGGCAGTTTCCCATTTAATGGTTGATGGGTTGCTTGGAATGGTACTTTACTGGTTACAAGATGATAGTGAAGAATTTACCCAAACCACCCAGTTTGTCGAAATTTCAATTGGCTTTTTTGTGACGATCTTGAAAAGTGGTGTTATTGGAAAAGGAGCTGATCTCGTTAGCTTTATGTTCAAGAGCCAAATGATGCGTTTTATGGAAAATGGCCAAGGTCTGTCTACTCTTATGAAGGGAATGGGTTCTCTTGTTTCTAATGGGGGATGGAAACATGGGAAATAGCGGTAATATTGCTACCAAAAAGTTACATCGATCTGCCGCCATTGGGTTGACTGCGACAAAGGTAGGGCTTCGGCATCTTGGGCACTTAGGGCGAAAGAAACTAACGGGCCGTAAGGTTAGCTCTGAAAAGAGAGAACAAGCTCAGATCGCCCACGAAGAGGAGATTGGGAGGACACTGTTCAAAGCGCTTAACCAACTCAAAGGCACTGCCCTGAAGGCGTCTCAAATACTCAGTATGGAAGCGGATATTCTTCCTGAAGGAATTCGGAAAGAGCTCGCCAAAGCCTGTTATAAGGCAACCCCGTTAAACCGTGCTTTGATCGACAAAGTATTTCGAAATGAATTTGGCAAAGGCCCGGGTGTGATTTTTGATAAGTTTGATAAAGAAGCTTTTGCTGCGGCGAGCCTTGGCCAGGTACATAAGGCACAGTTGACGACGGGTGAAAACGTTGCTGTGAAGGTGCAATACCCTGGTATTGCTGCATCGATCAAAAGTGACGTTAAAATGCTTGGCGGATTGTTGTCGGTGGTTTCAGCATCAACAGACTTTATGCCGGCTAAAAATGTAATCGATACTGTCCTTGATGAAATTACGATCCAGCTTCATCGCGAGGTGAATTACTTCAAAGAAGCCGAAAGCCTTAAGTGGTTTAAAGACAAAGTCAAAATGCCGAAAATTACGATACCTTCAGTTTTTGAAGAATACAGTTCAGAACGGGTTCTGACGATGGAGGAATTATCAGGCGTTCATCTGGATGAATGGCTGAAAACCAAGCCTCGTCAGGATGAAAAAAATTATTACGGACAAATTTTATTTGATTTTTTCTTCCACAGTTTTTTTGAACTACGCCATGTTCATGCCGATCCACATCCTGGAAATTACCTCTTTATGGATGAGGGGAAAATGGGTGTGCTTGATTTTGGCTGCGTAAGGGAAATTGATAAAGATTTTACAGATAAGATATCTGGGTATTACAAACTTCTTCTAAAGCATCATACTGGCGAGCCGGACTTCGATCGGTTGAGAACCTACTATGAAGACTTTGAACTCACAAAACCTGATATGGTAGATGCGGATTACAGAAATGTTCTTCAGCCTGAGCTTGATCGAATTCAAAAATGGATGATCGAGCCCTATTTAACAGATGAGTTTGATTTTTCAGAAAGAGCCTGGCCTGAAATGACCACCGCAGATACTCGAAAAATTACCCCCTATATGAAGGAAATTAATAGGGATCTTTTGTATTTTGATCGTTCTTACCGGGGGTTGGTTTTATTTTTAAGCAAGCTCGGAGCGACGGTTAACACCAAAAATAAATGGATTAAGAGAGCCCCGTGATATGTCCCTTAATCGAATAAGAACATCACTTCTCTTCGTTCTCAATTACAGGTGGATTGGTCGCTGGATTATTGGAGTTGCCATAATCCATATGGGTTTTACATTTGTACTCTTTCCCGAGCACATCAACCGGATTTTTTCTGAAGGATTTTTTAACACGGGACTAATCGACTTCAAGATCGGTAAAGCGGTATGGTTTTTCTTGTTTGGTGTTCCGCTATTAATTGTGGGCTACATGATTGATTACGAAGAGAAACGGCAAACCATGCCCCCATTTCGGGAAATACCCATCATTTTACTCTTTCTGATGACGTTTCTCGGGGTCGTTCTCATTCCAACTTCCGGGTTTTGGTTGATGATCCCAGCGCTTGTCGGCCTCATTGTAAAAAACAAGATTGCCAATGAGTGTTACTAAATGCCCATGACAGCATATCTAGGTGGCACACCTGTAAGTGAATAGCATATGAAACAACGTGATTTTTTAACGTATGGTGATACGAACATTCAGTTGCTTGCACCTGAAGCCGAGCTTAACTTTTTTGATTCCCAATCCGTGCGTTTATCAAAAAAAATTCCTCCGATAGAAGCATGGCAGTTTATCGTATCTAATCATTCGCCAATCTTGAAGTTGGTGTTTCGCATTCGTGATTTAGTATCATCATGGTTTGGTGTTAAGCGAATAGAAGGCTTTAAAAAGTCATGGCCCAAGAATGTACGGGTTAATGATAGACTCGATTTTTTCCTTGTTGAATATATTAGCCCCACCGTATTGACCCTGTCCGTGAGGGACAATCATCTCGATGTCATGACGTGTATTACGACAGATCAGAATGTGCTTACAATAACGTCGTCGGTGAAAATCCATAATACTTTTGGGCGGTTTTATATGATACCTGTCGCACCAGTACACAATCTATTAGTTAGCAATGATTTGAAACGGCTAAAACGTGAAATAACCTGATAAACTCCGGTGAATACACCCCAAACACATTCGTGCAGTTTTAAAAATTGGATATACGATATCTTATTATGCCTACGGCAAATGTCTATTTTTGAAATGAATTGGGAAAGTTCGAAAGGCATCCCCTTCTTCTTGCGATCCAGAGACATGAAAATGCAGATGGGCGGCTGTTGAATATCCCGTATTACCTGAGAGGCCTATTAGCTGCCCACGTTTTACAAAATCGCCAATTTCAACCGTAACGCCATTCTTCTTTAAATGAAGATACTGTCCCACAGTTCCATCGCTGTGTTGTATCCAAATATAATTTTGTTCTGATTTGTATTCGTCAGAAGGGCCGCCGCGATTTGAATTCTCCCGGTAGCCGATAACGGTTCCTTCTCTCGCTGCCAGAATTCTAGTGCCCACAGGCATGGCCCAATCTATGGCATTTGTATTTGCGCCATAGTGAGAGAAAGATCCATTCGGTCCCTGACTGATAGGGTAAGTGCTATCTGGTGAGTAGGGGAGGTTGTAAAGTATATCACTGTCGTGAATAACTTCCTTGAGGCCAGGATGGAGTTCTGATGTCCAAGTGTATCGCCATGTTTTACCTGGTTTTGCTTTGATGAAAAAAGCTTCGTTGGTTTCTCCTGGACGGAGAGGCATATTGTTAAGGACCTTTAGCGGTCTAACGTTATGGCCCTTCATATTTATCGAAACTCTGATCGGAATGTTAAAGTCGTTCCTGACCAATAGCTTTGCAGTCTTGTTGTTTTCGATTGTGATGAAACATAAGTTTTCATTAAAACAACTTTGGCGCTGAGCTGCATTTACCGGGCGTGGTCCTGTTAGGCTAAGGGATATTAAAATACAGGCAAGAAAGGCGATCTTCAAGAAGATCGCCCTTTTGAATAAAGTGATACACTTCACTCGTTTATCCTAAGAGCAAGCTGTCACTGTCGAGCTGCTCGCCGCGAACTTTGGCAAACATATCGACAAGGTCATGGACGTCCATTGAGCTGCGTTCCTCCCCAGATACGTCCAGAACGACCTGCCCTTCGTGTAGCATAACGGTGCGCGTACCATATTGCAGAGCTTGGCTCATCGAATGGGTGATCATTAGAGTGGTGACCCTTGTTTCTTCTACGATGTCATTTGTAAGTTTGAGTACAAAAGCCTGCATACGCGGGTCGAGTGCTGCTGTGTGCTCATCCAGAAGAAGGCATTTGGTGGGTTGAAGCGTTGCCATGATAAGGCTTACAGCCTGACGCTGCCCTCCACTCAGAAGTCCCATTTTGTCTTCAAGACGATCTTCAAGTCCGAGATGTAAACGTGAAAGCCGTTCACGAAAGACATCGCGCTTACTGTTGTTGATTGCAAGGCCAAAACTACGTGTTTTCCCACGTGAATAAGCCAGTGAAAGATTTTCCTCAATAGTAAGGTTTTCACAGGTGCCTGCTAGGGGGTCTTGGAATACGCGTGATACCAAATTGCTTCTTCGTGCAGCCTTCCAACGGCTTACATTTTTACCGCCGATCAAAATTTTACCACTGTCAGCAATAAGCTCTCCGGTCAAGCAGTTCATAAACGTTGATTTACCTGCTCCGTTTGAGCCGATGACCGTGACAAACTCACCCTCAGCGATAGTTAGGTTTATACCTTGAAGGGCCTTATTTTCGTTCGGGGTATCTTTGCCAAAAGTAATGCGGAGGTCTTCTACATCAATCATATCAATTCCTCCGCTTCATTAGTTTTTTAAGCGGGTTTTTAGCGCCGGGTAGCACGAGAGCAATTGTAACCAACAGCGCGGTGACCAAGTTGAGGTCTGATGCTTGTAGGCCAATGCTATCGGCATTAAGGGCTAGTGCTATTGCAATCCGATAGACAATTGAACCAAAAATACAAGCCAATGCTGCGAGCAACATACCGCGGGTCGGGAATAACGCTTCGCCTGCGATCAAGGCAGCCAATCCTATCACAATCGTACCGGTACCGATTGTGATGTCTGCAAATCCGTTCATCTGTGCGAATAGGGCGCCTGCGAGACCGACTAGTGCGTTTGAAAGAGCCATGCCAACATAGGTGGTCTTGTTTGTGTTAACACCCTGAGCACGGGCCATTTTCTGGTTGGCGCCAGTTGCCCGCATGGCAAGGCCATAGTCCGAGTTGAGGAAACGAGCAACGATTAATGCGACGGTGAAAACGATCACTGCTGCCAAGATTGGTTTGATATAAAATCCCTGAAGGCCCAGCCCCTCGAAAGGTGTCAGTATTGTCTCTTCTGTGATGAGCGCTAGATTAGGTACCCCCATAATGCGCAAGTTTATGGAATAGAGCGCAATCATTGTCAGGATCGAAGCCAGAAGGTTCATTATCTTGAGGCGTAGGTGTAAAAAGGCAGTCACCAAACCTGCCAAGGCACCTGCAAAGAAGGCGATTGCCGTTGCAAGATACGGGTTGTACCCGTTTATAATCATCACCGCACAGACCGCTGCTCCAAGAGGGAAGCTGCCATCTATCGTTAGATCAGGGAAGTCGAGTATCCGAAAAGACAGGTACACGGCAAGTGCAATCAAACCAAAGACAAGGCCCAGTTCTATGGCCCCCATAAAGGCGAAGATGTTCATTCTCTTTGGTCTTTCAGCTCTTTTGAATTAGAAGGGCGGTCTAATGAATGCACCCATTGTGGTTGCTGTTTGTATCTAAAGCAAAATGACGAAATCCGCAAAACGAATTTCGTCATTTCAAGTCATTTCTGGATGTAAGATTTGAGCCTATACCAGAGGGTAATGCTTATTTTACGACTTCAGTTGCACGTGCGATCACATCAGCAGAAAGTGTTACACCCATTTTCTTAGCCATTGCTGGATTAACAAAAAGGTTGGTTTTACTCACCCCTTGGAATGGGATGTCGCCCGCCTTTTTGCCTTTGAGAATTTCGACGACAACTTTACCAGTTTGGCGACCAACGTCGTAGTAATCAAAACCAAGGGCTGCCATAGCACCGCGTTTTACTGAGTCAGTATCACCCGCATAAACCGGGATCTGATGGTCAATACCAACTTTTACCACAGCTTCGAATGCTGAGATGATGGTGTTATCAGTTGCAACGTAGATGACATCAACTTTACCGATGAGGTTCTGGGTAGCAGTTAAAACTTCTCCGGTTTTGGTCGCTGGTGAGGCGATAACTTCAAACCCTTGTTCCGCACCGTGTTTTTTAACAAGGTCCAGAAGAACAACAGAATTTGCTTCACCTGGATTGTAAGGAACTCCAATTGTTTTTGCATTAGGTGTGAGTTCTTTGATCAGGGCAATGTGTTGATCAATTGGGGAGAGATCACTTACGCCAGTTACATTGGTTCCAGAAGCTCCTGGGCCAGATACCAATTTAGCAGCTACAGGGTCAGTTACTGCTGAAAAAACAACCGGAATGTCCTTGGTTGCAGCAACAACAGCTTGGGCTGAGGGTGTTGCAATCGGAACAATTACATTCGGGCCTTTGCCGATATAATCACGGGCAATTTGGGCTGCTGTTGCGGGATTTCCTTGAGCACTTTTATAGAGGAAGGTAAGATTTTTGCCTTCTTCGAAGCCCTGAGCTTTTAGCTCATCACGTACGCCTTCACGTACAGCATCTAACGCAGGATGTTCTACAATGGCTGTTGTCGCAACGACATAGTCTTCAGCCTGTGCGGAAAACGGTATCGTTAGGCCGAAAGCTCCTAGAGCAAGTGTAGCCGCAATTAATTTGGATCCCAATTGTTTGGAAATCATGGTGTGCCTCCGAGTTAACAGTCGTATTATTTTTTTAGGGGGAAATCCCCAGTTATTCTTTAGGATGGAATTTAGGCTGGATTCTGCCCAGATCTATTAACAGGTATTAATCCTGTTCGGCCCCATCAAAGCAAGGGGTTAATTGTTCCAATATTTGAAGCGCTGTGAAGTTATGTTCCTCCCCAAAACAATAATATCGGACACCTTAATCACCGCAGAATCAATGAAGTAATCGTGTTTTCCAATGAGCAGAGATCTTGTTCACACTCTTTATTAAGGACATAGTGAGATCACCTTATTTCCCAAGTTAATAGTCATGAGATCCTGATGAGCAAACACACTGAGCCTAAAGTTGTAAAACGGGGCGTCTCAAAAGCCGATCCAAAATTGTTAGAAGACTTTCTTTTGAGACCGAACCCTTCTGATAGCGGATTGACAGAGAGAGTACTCGGCACGGATCAAGATGGTAACAGCATAGTAATACCTGTCGTTGTTGAAAAACCTCTAACGCTTTTCCTCAATGGGCAGGAAATCGTGACGATGATGACCATTGGGGACTATCCTGATTATTTGGCGGTGGGGTATCTTCTCAACCAAAATATGCTCCACCGAGATGATGTTATTACGGCTATTGATGTCGATGAAGAGCTTGATCTTGTCGTCGTTCGGACCGAGCGTGAAACCAATTACGAAGAAAAGCTCAAGAAAAAAACGAGGACATCTGGTTGTGCTCAGGGAACCGTTTTCGGTGATTTGATGGAAAAATTTGAAGACATCAAATTATCAAAGGAAGCCCGAATACATACCTCGTGGATTTATACTCTTAGTAAAAAGATCAATACCGCCCCCAGTCTATACCTTGAAGCCGGAGCAATACATGGGTGCGTCCTGTGTCATGAAGATAAGCCTTTGATTTACATTGAAGACGTTGGTCGACATAACGCCGTCGACAAGATCGCAGGTTATATGTTTCTCAAAGGAATAAAACCTGAAGACAAAATCTTCTATACGACCGGGCGCCTCACGTCCGAGATGGTGATCAAGACCGTCCAAATGGGTATTCCGGTACTTGTCTCGCGCTCTGGCTTTACGGCATGGGGGGTCGATTTAGCAATTGAAGCCGGGCTAACGCTTATTGGCCGTGCCAAGGGTAAACGCTTTACCGCTCTTGCAGGGCAGGAACGAATGGTTTTTGATCATGATGCCAGCCATATGGAAAACGAAGATAGCCGTCATCAGAGAGCTTCTTCTCGTGGTTCCGATCGAGAGCCCACGGGAAAAGGTGCGGAAAAGGGTGTGGTAAAAGGTAGAGATCATGAGTGATATCATCAACAACGATGAAATTGCCGCTGTAATACTTGCAGGGGGGCTTGCGCGCAGAATGGGCGGTGGTGATAAAGCTCAGAAGATGCTTGCAGGGCAAAGTTTGTTGGATCGAATTTTAATCCGAATTAAACCACAAGTCGGACCACTCGTTCTCAATGCAAATGGAGATCCGAAACGGTTTTTCCATACTGGCTTGCCCGTAATCGAAGATGTTGTCGAAGGTTATCCCGGACCTTTGGCTGGGGTTCTCACTGGGCTTGATTGGGTCGCGAAAAATCATCCGAAGTGTGAATGGATGCTGTCAGTACCTTGTGATGCACCTTTTATTCCGCTCGACCTAGTTCAACGGCTTAAGATTGCGATGGAAAAAGATGGTCATCCTTTGGCTTGTGCCCAATCACATGGCCGCACCCACCCTGTTGTCGGCCTTTGGTCTCTTGCTCTCAAGGAGGACCTGCGTCAGGCCGTTGTGGATGAGGAGCTTAGAAAAGTTGACCGTTGGACCGCACGGCATGGTATTTCACATGCCGAATTCGATGATGTTCTCATCGCCGGTAAGTTAATCGATCCCTTCTTCAATGCAAATAAGCCTCACGACTTAGATGAAGTCGAAGAATTATTAGCACGGAATGATAAAGGCGCCGGATAATAGCAATAGTAGGTTATTTTTTTGCTATCTAATTTTACATCCACTTAATCCCTGCTCAAAGCAATCGTGCGGTAAGTAACCAAGCTGAGACCAAAGACCCATGAAATCAAAATGGTTATAACCTTCGATCAACTTTCCATTACCTGTTCTAATCCAAACGTTTCCGGTCATGGTGATGGCATCTCCGGTTGCCTTAGATTTTGCTTTCATTGTGCAAAGAGCAGAAACCCAGTCGTCTTGTTCTAGGTATTTGTCGATGGTAAAATCAAAATCGGTTAGCAGAGAACACAAGGCGCAGTGAAATTGTTTGAATGCTTCTGGACCAATCATGGTTTGAGCCCCAAGACCATTTACATTGACCTCAGGCACGAGTAATTCATCGATGGCCGATGCGTCCTCCTCTTCCCAGACGCGTTTAAACCAGGTGATGATAAGTTCTTTTGCGTTTGACATTTTTGTCCCCTCCAAAAGGTATTTACATCATATGGTTTATTTTCTCTTTAATCAATTGCGCCTTATTGGTGTGCGTGGATGTGTTGGTATTTATGCGCACCAGATTGTGTGACAATAGGGTTTGCCTAAAATTTGAATATGCTGATCATAAAGACTTGCCAGTCTTTATGCCAAGGGGTGATAGTGTTTGCCTTATCGGCTGCTTGTTCATTCCTTGGTATGAGCCCAGCTCTTGATTTCATTAAAACAAACCCTCAAATGCAGATATCTTATCGACTCTGATTTTACGGGTGGGTTCTTTTCTAAAAGTTACATTTAAGGAATTCTGATTTGTCCCAATCAGTAGCTATGCCGGATAATTCGACCTCTGCTGCTTTACAAAATCCGCCAGCCAGCTTGTCTTGGTTGATGTGGATTTTGGGCGCCCTCCTTTTTCTTATCGGCTTTTTCCACAGGATCGCTTTTGGTGTTATGGCTGAGCCTTTGACGTTAGAATTTGGATTGACGGCAACGACCTTGGGAACACTTGCGAGCTTTTACTATTATTCTTATACCGCGATGCAAGTTCCTGTTGGGGTGATGGCGGATCGGTTTGGCCCCCGTAAACTTTTGACTTCTGGCGCTTTGCTTGCGGCAATTGGTACTGCGGTCTTTGCCCTTGCCACCGATTATTGGATGATAAGCTTTGGTCGGTTACTGATCGGCGGAGCAGTCGCGGTTGCCTTTGTGACCATGATGAAGATCTCCCTGCACTGGTTTACGCTCAAACGCTTTGCTCTACTTACTGGCCTCGGTCTCTTGGCGGGTAATCTCGGCGCAGTGGTGGCTGGGGCTCCTTTGCAAGAAATGCTAGAGCTGTTTGGGTGGCGTAACGTTATGCTGGCCTTTGCTGGTATTACGGGACTCTTGGCACTTGCGACAGGAATTTGGTTGCGGGACGATCCAACTGATTTGGGTTATAAAAGTTATGGCCATACCCATGATGCTTCAACTCCCCGTCAGTCGATATTCTCTGCATTAAAAGAGACTATTACCTATCGCACGGTATTTTTGTTAACTCTTGCCTGTGGTGCCTCAGCCGGATCCATACTCACATTTGGCGGGCTTTGGGGCGTCCCTTATCTAAAGGTTGCCTACGGCTTTACGACATCAGAAGCGGCAACGATCATCAGCGTTACTCTACTGGTTTGGGCCGGGTGTGGGGTCTTACTTGGACATTGGTCAGACGCGACCGGGAAACGGAAACTGCCATTTGTTGGCCTGGCTTTACTTGCGGCTGGTGGGTGGTTCGTTGTGACCCAAATACCGGGCCTTCCGTTTATTCTTCTTGCCCTCGCATTGTTCGCTGCGGCTTTAGGCAGTTGTATTATGATCGTTGGGTTATCCTGGGCGAAGGAAGCCGTGCCGCCAAAATTACAAGGTACAGCTTTGGGATGGTGTAATACCGGGGTGATGATTGGGCCGATGGTATTGCAGCCTCTAACAGGTATTTTAATTGATTTGAACTGGAGCGGTGCCACAGATGGTGGTCAACGAGTTTATGATATTCCGGCCTTTCAAGCAGGTTTTGTCCCTATGATCATATGGCTTATTTTAGCTGCGGGGCTCGTGTTGTTTGCGAAAGAAGAAAAATCTCCGTTCAAGTAGGTTTTTCGTCATAACAAAGCGGTGTTGAATAATGTTCAACACCGCTTTGTTATTCTCAGTAATAAATTGATTTTAACTTACTTTACGCTGACGGCATAGTCAGAAACGTTTCCCGTTTCTTTAATCATGTCTTTTGCTTTCAAAAACTCTGCAAAATCTTTGTAACGGCCGACATCCAACGCTGCGGGGCGCAAGGCAAAACGAGGAAGTGTGTCTCTCCATGCGCGCTTGTTCAGCTCATCATCCAGATCCGGGTATGCCTTAATAAACAGTTGCCAGCTTTCATCAGGATGGTTGATCAGGAACGTTGTGGCTTGTTCGAGCCCTTTCATAAAACGAGGGAGTTTCTCATCCCCGGTCTTATCTTTGTTTGCGACGAGAATAAGCTCGTCATAAGTAGGAACCCCTTCTTCTTCCACGTAAAAGGCGCGGCCTGGTTTTCCAACTATATCCATCTGGTTAAGTTCAAAATTTCTGAAGGCTCCGATCACGGCATCAACGTGGCCAGAAATTAATGATGGAGAAAGTGAGAAGTTAACGTTGATAAGCTCAACATCTTTAACGCTCAATCCGTGGCTTTCGAGCATGGCATCTAGAATAATATCCTCAAAGCCGCCAACTGAATAACCAACTTTCAGGCCTTTGAGATCGGCAAGAGTTTTAACGGGGCTGTCTTTCAACACGACCAGAGAGTTAAGGGGTGTCGCGACCAAAGTACCCACCCGCGATAAAGGCAATCCTTCAGCAACATGAAGGTGAAGTTGAGGTTGGTAGGAAACGGCGAGTTCTGCGTGGCCGGCAGCAACCAGTTTTGGCGGGTCGTTTGGATCGGCTGGTGCGATTAACTCTACATCGAGACCCTGGGCTTCAAAAAAGCCTTTTTCTTTGGCTATTACGAGAGTTGCGTGATCCGGATTTACAAACCAATCCAGCAACACGGTCATCTTATCTGCAGCAGTTGCTCCGCCCACAAGGCTCAAGAGCCCTGCTAGCAAAGAAAGGGTGAAGGTGAGCTTTCTTAACATTGTCTAATTCCTCAAGTGATATTTGCTTTTATTAAGTCTTTAGGTCATCCAAAGACATTCTTTTTAGGAGCCTGTTCAGGAGGTGATCTGTCGTGAGATAAAGGGTGACTGCCATGAGGGCGAGTAAGCTTAAAGCCGCAAACATGAGGTCGATCTGCATTCGTCCATTGGCGTGCAGCATCAGATAGCCAAGACCTTGTGAAGACCCAACCCACTCTCCAACGATAGCGCCAATTGGGGCTGTTGCTATGGCTACGCGAAGTCCTGATGCGAGAGAAGGGAGTGCCAATGGGATACGGACGTGGATGAGAAAAGCCAAAGGGCTGGCATTCATGACCTGTGCAAGTGCCTGCCAATCTTTGGGTGTTCGCCTCAAACCATCATAAAAAGCGGCTGTTATGGGGAAATAGATAATAAGGACTGCCATAGCGACTTTGGAAGGCAGGCCGTACCCGAGCCAAAGGACTAGGATGGGAGCGAGAGCAAAAACAGGTAGGGATTGGGTAATGACAAGTACAGGGGTGAGCCAAGCGCGTAGAGGTTTGGCTGTCGCAAGAGTGAGTGCCGACCCGCAACCAAGCAGTGTGCCAATGGCAAACCCAAGCAAGATTTCAGTAAGGGTATATCCTGCGTGTTTGATAAGAGTAGGAAATTGATTCCCTAGAGTTTGAATTACAGCGAGTGGTCCAGGTAAGATATAGGACGGGACAGACGTTATTTCGACAGTGAAATGCCATAGAATAAGTAATCCAACGAGCACAATGATCACTCTAATAGAGTTCATATCTTGCCCCCTTTTGACATTGAGAGTTCAGATATTAGCTCGTCATAGAGGTTCATAACCTCCGGGTTATTCAAGTTTCGGATAGGAGAACTCTCTGGAGAGAAATATTTTGCCTTACAAACTATGGGGCCAGTCAGAATAAAGATGAAATGTGCAAGACGGAGTGCTTCAAGCGGATCATGCGTTATCATGACTACGGTTTTGTTCTCGAGGTATTTAAAAGTAAGTTCCTGCATCTCAGCGCGGGTGATGGCATCCAATGCAGAGAAAGGTTCATCAAGAAGCACGATTGGACGATTTTCCAGCAAGGTTCTAGCCAGTGCGGTGCGCTGCTTCATGCCGCCGGAAAGTGTATCTGGCTTTTGACCAAGAGAATTTCCAAGTCCGAGTTGTTCAAGGAGATCCGTTGCATCCTCTTTCTTTATAAGAGGGGTGCTGTTTCTAGAGGAGCGAAGTCGGTTACGTATGAGGACATTATCAAGAATAGAAAGCCAAGGAAGAAGTAGATCATCCTGCGTCATCCAACTGATTTGACCATCTATATCCGTACCGTCTTTTCGCTTTATGTATCCCTCAAATAAACGCGTCGGCAACAGCCCTGCAATAGCTTTGAGAAGTGAAGACTTCCCTACACCGCTTCGCCCAAGCAACACATTCCATTTACCCGAGTGCAGATTGAGGCTGAAGTCACTAAACACTTGTCGATTTTCATACGTTAATGAGAAGTTTTTAATGATAATATCTTCACTTTTCGACGGTAAACCTCCTTGTCCATGCACTTGCATTAAACCTTTCTAGGCCAGAAAGCATGGAAGTGATGAACTGGGCCATGGCCTTTACCCACGCCAAGAGTATCAGCGTGTTGAAGTGCGTTGCTTAGGTAGGTTTTTGCTTCGGTAACCGCGTCCATCAAAGGAAGACCTTTGGCTAAACCTGATGCGATAGATGCTGAAAGGGTGCATCCTGTGCCATGGCTGTTGGTTGTGTTTATACGCGGGGTACTTAAACAGGTATCTATGTGGCCATCAAAGAATAGATCATCACTTGTATCTCCACCCAAGTGACCTCCTTTTAAGAGGATAGATTTGACCTGCATCTCTTTGAGGGCTCCGAGTAGCTCTCTCATCTCATCAAGAGAAGTAGGTTCATTCATCCCTGTGAGTACGGCTGCTTCTGGTAGGTTTGGGGTAATGATTCGTGCCATTGGTAGCAGGCTATTTTTCAAGCTCTCAATAGCATCATCTTGAAGAAGTTTGTCGCCGCTTTTTGCAACCATTACCGGATCGAGAACAATGGGAATTTTGGGATAATCTCTCAAGGCATCGGCGACAGCTTGAATGATAGCTGGTGTGCCCAGCATGCCAATTTTGACAGCTTTGATATCTAGATCCTCAAATACAGTATGAATTTGATCTTGAATAAAATCTGTAGAGACGGGGTATATGCTGTGAACTTTGCAGGTGTTTTGTGCGGTCAGAGCCGTAATGACTGAGGCTGCATAAACGCCGAGAGCTGACATAGCTTTGATGTCCGCTTGAATGCCGGCGCCGCCGCCACTGTCTGATCCTGCTATTGTCAGGGCAATAGGAACTGACATTATATCCTCCGTTTTAATGTCCAGAGGATCTTAATGCCGTTTACCGAAAAATCGGCCGGGATATAAAATTCGCATATCCCGCAAGCATCTCAATTTCCTCCGCCGGTATTAACCGGATCAGGTTCTGCGGGTTAGCAATAGCTTCTCAGCTCAATTCCTTTGCGTTGGAAAATGAGCACCCCGACGAGATTTTTTGAATTATGCTGAGCTTTTGAAAATAGGCAAGGGGGAAAGTGTAGCTTTGATTTTCTGGGTTATATCTTACTCAGATCTGGACCTATTGGACAGTTGATAGCATACAGGGTGTTTCATCCATCAGGATGTGAGAGTTTTTTATAGAGGGTAATAAATAAATGAGTGGAATCATCCGGCACGATACAACTGCGCGTTCAAGCAAGATTGTTGAGCATGGCAATACAATCTATTTATCAGGCCAAGTAGGAACTGCTGGCGAATCAGTTTCAGTACAAACCAAAGAAATTTTGGACAAAATTGATGTATGTCTGGAATCTGTTGGAAGTGACAAAACCAAAATTCTTCAAGCTGTGATTTGGCTGAGCGATATGAAACACTTTGCTGAATTGAACGAAGTTTGGAATGCTTGGGTTCCAGAAGGACATGCTCCTGCTCGTGCTTGTGGGGAAGCAAAACTTGCGCGTGCAGAGTTGAGTGTGGAAATTATTATTACGGCTGCTAAGTAGTCGTTTTAAAACATTAAATAGTCGTATTTAGGCTGTTCGACGATGTCCGTCGAACAGCTTTTTTTTGTGTCCTAAGCGACTTAGGCTGGATTCCTTGCTTTGTATAAAGTATAATACCGTTATGCACGCTAGTTTTGATCAATTAGTAAAATAAAATGGCTGTTTGCCTACGTAAATTACAAGTTTGATCTAAAGCAAAGACCTCCTCTTGTCATGGAGGGTAAAGAAGGTCACCCTGCGTAAATACACGTAGGGATATTAATTGTCACTAGTGCGTACAACGAAGAATAACAACAGGGAAAGAGTAATGGAGTTCACAACAGGCATCACAAAGTTCCTCACAACAGGAACTTTTGTAAAAACAACACGTGCGGTCGCACTTGGTGTTACACTTCTCGCAGGAACAACAGCTCTCGTAGCGCCAACTTTGGCTTCTGCTGAGATGGTTTTCCATCGTGGAAACGGCCAAGAGCCAGGTACACTTGATCCACAGATTTCTGAAGGTGTTCCATCTTCACATATCCTTCGTGATCTTTTTGAAGGCTTAACCGCTGAAGATACCGACGGTTCGCTCATTCCAGGTCAAGCAGAAAGCTGGACCATCAGCGAAGATGGTAAAACCTTTATCTTCAAGATTAGGGAAAATGCAAAATGGAGCAATGGTGATTCTGTAACCGCTCATGATTTTGTATATGCATGGCAGCGTGCAGTTGCTCCATCAACTGGTACAGCTTACTCATTCTTATTGTATCCTCTTGAAAATGCACAGGCTATTTCTAGTGGCGAAGAAAAGGATCTATCTAAGTTAGGCGTTAAAGCCACTGATGATAATACTTTGGAAGTTCATCTTTCTGGTCCTGCTCCATACTTTCTTGGTATGATTACTCACTCAGTTGCCTACCCCGTTCACAAAGCAACAGTAGAAGCAAAGGGTGCAAGCTGGACGCGTCCTGAAAATATGGTTTCTAACGGCGCTTTTAAACTTACCGAGTGGACGCCTCAATCTAAAATTGTTTCTGTAAAATCAGATACTTACTGGAATAAAGATACCGTGAAATTGGATAAAGTTGTTTATTATCCTACTGAAAGCCAGACCACAGCCCTTAAACGTTACCGTGCGGGTGAAATTGATTGGACTTATGAAGTTCCAAATGACCAAATCAAGTGGATCAAGGAAAACATGGCTGATGAGTTCCATGTTTCTAACTACCTTGGTACCTATTACTACGGCTTTAACATGACGAAGCCACCGTTCAATGATCCCAAGCTGCGTAAAGCTTTCTCAATGGCCATTGATCGTGACATTCTGACATCAAAGATCGTAACTGCTGGTGAAGTACCTGCTTACGCATTTGTTGTTCCTGGTGTAACTGGTTATGACGCCGTTTATTCTGGTTTTAAAGCTAAGGATCAAGCCGCGCGTAATGCAGAAGCTGTGAAGCTTTATGAAGAAGCTGGATATTCCAAAGACAATCCACTTGAAATTGAACTACGATATAACACTAGTGATAACCATAAAAAAATTGCTATCGCTGTAGCAAGTATGTGGAAGAAAACCTTCGGCGCAAAAGTGAACTTGGTTAACGAAGAGTGGAAGGTTTACCTCGAAACTCGGAAATTAAAACAGGCTACTCAAGCTTTCCGTGCGGGTTGGATTGGTGATTACAATGATCCAAACACTTTCCTAGAACTTTGGTTGTCTGATTCCGGTCTTAATGATACCGGTTTTAATAGTCCTGAATTCGATAGTCTTATGAAACAGGCTGCGCTGGAGCAGGATGCAGGAAAACGTAAAGAGTTGTTGATGCAAGCTGAAGCGATATTCCTTGAAGCCAACGCTGTTGCCCCAATTTACCACTACGTTACGAAACGTATGGTTAAGCCTTATGTTAAAGGTTGGAAAAGCAACGTGATGGACCATATCCGCTCTCAGTATATTACGATTGAGAAATAGGAAACTCCCGGTTTCCCAATAATGTTCCGGCGCGTCGTCAAAGTGATGGCGCGCCGAACTTTTACGTCAGGACATAATATATGTTGTCGTTTATCTTAAAGCGTCTGGCCGGGGCTATTCCGACGCTACTTATTATCATTACTCTTGCGTTTTTCTTGATCCGAGCTGCTCCTGGCGGCCCATTTGATAAAGAGCGTTCTGTACCCGCAGAAGTCGAAGCAAATTTAAATGCTGTATACCATCTGGATGAGCCAATATGGCAACAGTATTTGTACTATCTAGGTAATATTGTCCAAGGTGATTTTGGGCCCTCATTCCAATACCGAGATTTTTCGGTTACGGAGCTGATAAGCGCAGGTTTTCCCGTATCGTTAACTCTTGGCTTAACGGCTATATTCTTGGCGATTACCATTGGTATGTCGTTAGGTGCTATTGCAGCTTTGAAGCAAAATTCAGCCATTGATTATGCTGTTATGGCGACAGCGATGATAGGAATTACGATTCCCAACTTCGTCATGGCGCCACTGTTAACATTAGTTTTTGGGGTATATTTACATATACTCCCTGTTGGAGGTTGGGGAGACGGACCTTTACAAGCATTGCTTCCTGTTATCGCATTGGCCTTACCGCAAATTGCTTATATTGCGCGTTTAACCCGTGGGTCCATGATCGAAGTCTTAAGATCAAATTTTGTTCGGACTGCGCGCGCAAAAGGCCTTCCTGAAAGAACGATGCTCACCCGCCATGCAATGAAAGCAGCCATGCTGCCTGTTGTATCTTATCTTGGCCCTGCTTCTGCTGCAGTGATTACGGGCTCCGTTGTTATTGAACAGATTTTTGGTATCCCTGGAATTGGACGTTATTTCGTTCAAGGAGCTCTTAATCGCGACTACACTCTGGTTATGGGTGTCGTGATTTTTTACGGTACTTTGATCCTTTCCTTCAACCTGATCGTTGATATCATCTATGGTTTCCTTGATCCGAAAGTGAGGATGGGCTGATGGCTATTGATATGAATGTTAAAGATGCCATCGCTGTCGAAGAAGAAATTCAAGGCCGCAGTCTTTGGCAAGATGCCTTTCGACGTCTGATGACCAATAAGGCCTCTGTGGTCAGTTGCGTTGTTTTACTGCTAATTGTTGTTATCGCGACTATCGGGCCAATGCTCCATCCGCACCCTTTTGATGAGGTGTATTGGGACTATATCCAGACTGCACCTGATGTTGAAGCCGGTTTCTATTTTGGAACAGATACCAATGGACGCGATCTGTTTGTCAGAACGCTATTTGGTATTCGGATTTCCATGCTGGTTGGCTTAGTTGCAACAGGCGTGTCTCTCATCATCGGCGTCACCTATGGAGCGATCTCAGGTTATGTTGGTGGTAAAACAGATCACATCATGATGCGATTTGTGGATATCATGTATTCCATGCCGTTTATGTTCTTTGTGATCCTTTTGATGGTGATCTTTGGACGCAACATCTTTTTGATTTTTGCAGCTCTGGGTGCTGTCGAATGGCTAACCATGGCCCGCATTGTTCGTGGGCAGGCTTTGTCCATTAAAAACCGAGAGTTTGTCGAAGCTGCACGTGCTTCGGGTGTAAACGGTTTTAATATCATCAGGCGACACATTATACCAAATGCCCTTGGTCCCGTGATCGTTTATGTGACTTTGACCATTCCACAGGTGATTTTGATTGAGAGTTTCCTCTCTTTCCTTGGGCTCGGCGTACAAGAACCAATGACCAGTCTTGGTGTGTTGATTTCAGAAGGTGCACAACAAATGGAATCTGCACCATGGACGCTTCTGTTTCCTGCCACAGCACTGGCAATTATCTTGTTTTGTTTTAACTTTATTGGCGATGGTCTGCGTGATGCGCTTGATCCTCGTGACCGTTAAGGGAGGTCTTGAAAATGAGTGATATTATTCTTGAAGTGAAAGACCTTTCTGTAACTTTTTCTACGCCGGAAGGCCCTGTTAACGCGGTAAACAATCTCACCTTTACCGTTAAGGCTGGAGAGGCCTTGGGAGTTGTCGGAGAATCGGGGTCCGGTAAAAGCCAAACTTTCCTCGCGATAATGGGATTACTCGCGACAAACGGTACGACAACAGGTAGTGCTAAATTGTTGGGAAAAGAGCTTATTGGCCTGAGTACTGACGAGCTTAATAAAATCCGTGGGCAATCCATGTCCATGATTTTCCAAGATCCGATGACGTCTTTAAACCCCTACATGAAGGTCTCAAAACAGTTAACAGAAGTACTTGTTTTGCATCAGGGGATGACCGAGACCGAAGCCAGAGCTGAAGCGCTTCATATGTTGGATAAAGTAGGTATTCCAGAAGCAAAAAGTCGCTTTGACATGTACCCACATGAATTTTCAGGGGGTATGCGTCAACGGGTGATGATTGCTATGGCACTGCTTTGTGAACCGGCCTTGCTCATTGCGGATGAGCCGACAACGGCATTGGATGTAACAATTCAGGCTCAGATCCTTGATCTGATGAAAGATCTGAAGAAGGAGTTCAATACTGCTATCGTCATGATCACCCATGATCTTGGTGTTGTTGCTGGTCTTTGCGATACCTTGAATGTCATGTATGCGGGCCGAATAGTGGAACGCGCTCCTGTTGAGGGTATTTATGCAAGCCCACGTCATCCCTATACGCAGGGACTTTTAGCCTCGACCCCAAGGTTGGATGAAAAGGCGCATGAAAATGAGTTGGTTACCATTGCAGGGCAACCACCAAATTTACAACGCTTGCCTCCTGGTTGTTCCTTCGCACCGCGTTGTGAGCATGTAAAAGATCGATGCCTGTGTGAAAAACCACCCTTGTTTCAAACACCAAGCGGAAGTCAAAACGCTTGTTATATGGAGGAGGGCCTATCATGAGTGCTTCCCAAGAAGTCCTTCTTGATGTGAAAGATTTAAAAGTTCACTTTTCAATTCCAAGCGGTGTTTTGTTTGGTAAGCCAAAACAGCTGAAAGCTGTTGATGGGGTTTCTTTTCAGGTACGTGCTGGCGAAACATTGGGGATTGTCGGAGAATCTGGCTGTGGTAAATCTACACTTGGTCGGGCGGTATTGCGACTTCTAGAGCCGACAGCCGGAAACGTTGCGTGGTTTGGTCAGGAAATGGGAGATATGAAATCTGAAGAGCTTCGCAATGTGCGATCTGATCTTCAGGTCATCTTTCAAGACCCCTTGGCTTCTCTAGATCCACGTATGACGATCGGGCAGATCATTTCGGAACCTTTGATCACACACTATCCTAAATTGTCTAAGGATGAGGTCAAGGCTAAGGTCAAGGTCATGATGGCCAAAGTTGGGCTCTTGCCTGAACAGATAAACCGTTATCCACATGAGTTTTCTGGCGGTCAGTGCCAACGTATTGGTATTGCGCGTGCGATGATTCTAGAGCCAAAGATGATTGTGTGTGACGAAGCGGTTAGTGCTCTCGATGTGTCTATTCAGGCTCAAATTGTGAATCTTCTTATGGGTTTGCAAAAAGAGTTTGGACTCAGCCTGATCTTTATCTCTCATAATCTCAGTGTGGTTCGTCATATTAGCCATAGAATTATGGTGCTCTACCTTGGTCGAATGATGGAAGTTGCGGATCGCGAACAGATCTATACAAAACCTCTTCATCCCTACACTAAGGCTTTGATCTCTGCTGTTCCTATTCCAGATCCAGTGATTGAGCGGAATAAAGAACATGTTTCTTTAAAAGGTGATTTACCTAGCCCCTTGAACCCGCCTTCAGGATGTGTGTTTAGGACACGTTGTCCTTTTGCCAAGGAAATTTGTGCGTCCAAGACACCTGAGTTCAAAGTTTATAAGGGAAATAGAGAAGCGGCTTGTCATTTTATTGAAGAGTGAAGTGGGGATTCCAAAACCTTTTCTTTGAGATAGAATGTTTCGACTAAAAGGTAGGAATGGTTAATAAAAGCTGTGATCCCATGGGGTCACAGCTTTTATTTTGTTCTACATTTTAATTTAAACGACCGGTGTTATTGGCGTCGGTATTTTGGGTAAGATTTCCTCTAATGCATTGGCAGCAGAGAGGAGAGGGCCTTCACCTTGAGGTTTGCCGACGATCTGCAATCCTACGGGGAGACCAGACTTTGTGAAGCCACAAGGAATGGATATTGCTGGAGAAGCCGTCAGAGTAATAGTTGAGACGATTGCCAGCCAATCAATGTAAGTTTCCAGTTTTTGCCCAGCGCATTCTTCGACATATCGTTGTTCGACGGGAAATGGAGGAACGATTGTTGTTGGGCAAAGCAGAAGATCATACTCCGCAAAGAAGCTTTGCATTCGATAATAAATTTCGCCCCGTTTTCGTTCCGCCCAGGCAATATCTTCGGCCGTGAGTGAACGACCATATTCAATATTCCAGATAATATCATCTTTGAGCTTATCTCTATGCTGGTCAAGTAAGGGGCCAAGACCAATCACAAAATCTAGACCACGCAAACGCTTGAAAACCTCGGGTGCTTCGCTCAATTCTGGTGTGGCTTCTTCTACAATGACACCAGCTTCTTCAAATCGTAACGCGGCCTGAGCACAGATTTCAGCAATTTCAGGGTCAACAGGTGTGACGCCAAGATCAGGGCTAAAAGCAATTTTCATGGGTTTCAATTTTTGCTTTGTAATACTGAGAAAGCTTGTCTCTGTCGCAGGTTGAGAAAGGGGGTTGGCATTATGGAAACCAACCATGGCATCAAGCAATAAGGCAGTGTCTTCCACGTTGCGTGCCATTGGGCCTTGCATGGACAGGGTTTGAAAAGGTGAAGTGCCAGGGCCGTCTGCAAGCCTGTGCATAGAAGGGCGAAGGCCAACGACACCACAAAAACTTGCGGGGTTTCGAAGTGATCCTCCCATGTCGGATCCATGGGCAAGCCAGGCACAACCTGTAGCTAGGGCAGCTGCCGCGCCACCAGAAGAACCTGCCGCTGATTTACTTAAATCCCAAGGGTTTCTTGTAGTGCCAAGTACGGGGTTAAAAGTGTGGGCCCCAGCCCCAAATTCCGGAGTGTTTGACTTGGCGTAAACAATTGCACCATTGGCTTCCATTGTTTCCACGAGAGCGTCAGACCAGTCGGGAATCCTGTTAGCAAAAATGGGGCTTCCAGAAGTCGTTCTTACTCCTTTGATGGCCGTCAGATCTTTGATCGGGACGGGGGTACCCGCTAACAATCCCCGATCTTCCAATGGCTTTTTTTCGAGCTCTTTGGCAAAGGCTCTCGCGCGATCAAAGCAGAGGGTTGGCAGCGCGTTTACAGGGCCATCTACGACCTCAATTCGATCTTCTAATGCATCTAATAGCTCGGAAGGGCTGACTTCGTTTTTCACAAGCAATTCTTTAATTTCACAGGCGCTTGCTTGAATGAGTTGCTCAGAAGATGTGTCTGTCATTGTGAAGATCGCTCTAAAGAATGGATATCGAAAGTCAGGTTTATGCTAACAGACATAATTGGTGATTGCATCTAATGGTGTGTATTGGCTGCTTCCATGCGTCTTTGAAACTTGGTGATTTGTTTTTTTGCAGTAAGGGAGAGGTGCTCAGCTAAGAGTTTAAGCTCTTCTTTTCTTACCGAACTGCTTCTCCAGGCGAGACCAAGCTTTCGGTGGTTGGCTTGACCAACAAGAGGAGACAGGCTGACGTTTGTTCCTTCGAGTAATGAGGCTTGGCAAGCAAGAGAAGGGAGTAATGTAATGCCAAGGCCATTGGCCACCATATGAATAAGGGTCAGAAGGCTTGTAGCTTGTAGCGTTTGGCCTGGTTTGAGGTTGTAAGTGTGACAGGCTGCGAGGGCATGATCTCTGAGACAATGGCCTTCTTCGAGCAATATCAGCTCTTTTTGGAATGCTTGCGTTTCGAACAAGAGGTGAATATCGGATGATTTCATATTTGTAATAGGATGTTCTGCAGGGTGCGCCAAGAGAAAAGGATCTTCGGCAAGTTCTGTCCACTCTAACCCGGGTTCATCATAAGGAAAGGCCATCAAGGCAGCGTCTAGGGTGCCTTCACGTACACGCTTTACCAATCGGGCAGTCTCGTCTTCAACAAGGTAAAGTCGTAAGTCAGGATATTCTTCACGTAGTATTGGAAGGGTTTGAGGAAGAAGATAGGGTGCTATTGTCGGGATAGCGCCTAATCTGAGATCGCCTGAAAGGGGGGTGTTACGGTGCCGTGCGAGTGTTGCGATTTCCTCCGCTTCTCTTAAGAGGTTTGCCGCACGTTTGGCAATATTTGTGCCGAGGTCTGTAAATAGAACCCGCCGTTTTGTTCGCTCAACCAGTTTGCAATCAAGTAAATTTTCGAGTTCTTGCAACCCCGCACTTAATGTTGATTGCGTTACGCTACAAGCATCTGCTGCGCGACCAAAATGCCCATGACGTTCAAGTTCAACAAGGTACTTAAACTGCTTTAGTGTTGGTAAATACATATAAATCGATTTTCTCTATTACTGTAAGAAGAATAACTCGTTGGATCGATTTAATGCAAGGGCGTAATGTTCTTTCATCAGGCCGGCGCAGCCAACAATCAAATCAATTCTGCCGGGAAGCAATCAAACTAATAAAACTTGTCTCTTATCCCCCAAGAGCAAGTTATGGAGAGAAGGTCTCAACGATGAAAAATAAATTAACAACCGCATTTGGTGCTCCAGTAGTCGACAATCAAAACATACAAACCGCAGGCCCGCGTGGACCTGCTCTGCTTCAGGATGTTTGGTTCCTTGAAAAAATGGCTCATTTTGACCGTGAAGTCATTCCAGAACGCCGGATGCACGCCAAGGGTTCTGCTGCCTATGGTTCTTTTACTGTTACACACGATATTACAAAGTACACCAAGGCCAAGATCTTCTCTGAGGTTGGTAAAAAAACAGATATGTTCTTACGCTTTTCGACAGTGGCCGGTGAACGTGGCGCGGCAGATGCAGAGCGTGATATTCGTGGTTTTGCGATGAAGTTTTATACGGAGGAAGGAAACTGGGATTTAGTGGGTAATAATACGCCTGTTTTTTTCCTCCGGGATCCGATGAAATTCCCTGATCTTAATCACGCTGTAAAACGTGATCCCAAAACCAACATGCGGAGTGCTGATAATAACTGGGATTTTTGGACAAGTCTGCCAGAAGCTCTACACCAGATTACGATTGTTATGAGTGATCGGGGGATTCCTGCTACTTATCGCCATATGCATGGCTTTGGCAGCCATACCTTCAGCTTCATCAATGCCGAAAATGAACGATATTGGGTCAAGTTCCACTTTAAAACCCAGCAAGGTGTCCGTAATTTGACCGATGAGGAAGCCGGCGAAATGGTCGGTTCTGACCGTGAAAGCCATCAGCGCGATCTCTATGATGCAATCGAAAACGGTGATTTCCCTAAATGGACTTTGTTTGTTCAAATTATGCCAGAAAAAGAAGCGGGGGCTTACCGCTATAATCCGTTTGATTTGACTAAGGTTTGGCCTAAAGGGGATTATCCGCTTATTGAAGTTGGTGAATTCGAGCTTAATCGCAATCCTGAAAATTATTTTGCCGAGGTTGAACAGTCTGCATTTAATCCTGGTAACGTTGTTCCTGGGATTAGCTTTTCCCCGGATAAGATGCTCCAAGGCCGTCTGTTCTCTTATGGCGATACTCAACGATACCGCCTCGGGGTAAACCACAACCAGATCCCGGTCAACGCACCCAAATGTCCATTCCACTCATATCACAGGGATGGCGGTATGCGCGTTGACAGTAATGCAGGGGCGCGTGTTGGTTATGAGCCTAATACTGTGGGTGAATGGAATGAACAGCCTGACTTTGCTGAACCACCTCTGTCTATAGAAGGTACAGCTGATCACTGGAACCACAGGGTAGATGAAGACTATTACTCTCAACCGCGAGCTCTGTTTCAGCTAATGTCTGCTGAACAACAACAGGTATTGTTTAATAATACAGCCGCGAATGTTGGGGGAGCGCGGCTTGAAATCCAGCATAAGCATATTCGCAATTGCTACAAAGCTGATCCAGCTTATGGGGCAGGCGTTGCAAAGGCACTTGGTTTAAACGCTGAAGAAATTGCTGCCCCGGAATAATAGTCTTATTTCTTGGTGGCACATAGGGGAGGGTCGCGCCGGATTCTCCCCTTTTGGGCGTTTAAACGATCACCAATAAATACATGATTAACTTTATCATTAAATTTTTTGACTACGATGTGAAAAGTCTAGGAGTTAGTTATGCTATACTTCGTTGCGTCGAAATAAATTATTCCCGATGTCTCGTTAAAACACTCTCCCACTAGTCAGAAGGCCTATCATCCTTGTGTCAGTCGAAATTGGTCGGAATCGATTGAGTTGCTGACCCATTTTAATGAAGGTCTTGTTGAAATCCAATCTGATGGTATATGCGGCAAGATTCACGTAAAATATAAACAGGATGAGTTAAGCTAAAGGTTGGAAATATTTTTAAATATCCACCTATAGGTGTCAGTTATTAGGTAAAAATTCTCTCTAAGCAAATATTACAAAGTTATTATAGTTAACAGAGCTGTTTTCATTTGATCTTTTGTTTCCTTTTTGCTTTGTCAGGTCAGGAACG
The DNA here is from genome assembly GCA_036960845.1 of Halopseudomonas aestusnigri. Classification (GTDB taxonomy): domain Bacteria; phylum Pseudomonadota; class Alphaproteobacteria; order Kiloniellales; family Kiloniellaceae; genus Kiloniella. Next base: position 1,464,170 of record JBALWN010000001.1, read on the forward strand.
GAACTTACTTTTATTAGTGTTTGGTAAATAAGAGTCCGTAGTAACTAGTTTAATACGGACTTTGTATGACTATCGAGCATTCGAAAGAGTGTGCTCTTACTTCTGAGATGCGAAGTAATGTGAGCAACTTATTATTAGAGCATAGCATTGAGGCGGTTCTTGTTACGGACCCTTCGGGAAATGTTGTTTATGCTAATCCAGCGGTTCTTCGTAATTTCGGCTATGATTTTACTGATCTAATTGATCGGAATATATTTGATTTTATCGATGTGTCTTTGACCGATAAAACGATACTTCTAACAATTGATACCCCTGAAAATGCCGAAGAACCCCTTCTTGGTATTTTTCGAACTGCCGTGGATTTATATGTTGATGTCCATTTACGTTCTTACTTCGTAAAAAATGGAAAACAAGCTCAACGAGTTTTTCTTGTCAGAGATATTAGTACTAGGACGTCTATACGCCGCGAGTTGAAATCTTCTCAACAGTTAATGGGTAGTATTGTCGAAGGTGTTGGGGATTCAATTATCGCCGCAGATAAGAATGGCCAACTGACCTTGTTCAACAAAGGGGCTGAAACAACCTTTGGATATCGTGCTGATGAAGTTCTGGGTAAGAACTTATCAATGCTTATTCCTGCTGAAGTTAAGTTAAAGCATCAACAACATTTTTCTAAACTCGAGGATAGTGATATACGTACCCGTAATGTGGGTATGAGGGGCGATATTTCTGGTCTCCGGAAAAATGGTGACACGTTTCCTGCTGAAGCAACGATAATGCGAATTAGCGAAGGTGATGATCTGGTCTTTGCTGCTGTTGTTCGGGACGTTTCCGAGAGAATTATGGTGCAAGGCGAATTGCAAGAGGCCAAAGAAATGGCTGAAACCTCCAATCAGATGAAATCCTCATTTCTTGCAAATATGAGCCACGAGCTTAGAACGCCACTGAATGCCATTATCGGGTTTTCAGAGTTTATTACTGAAGAGCATCTCGGCAAGTTAGAGCATGCAAAATATCGTGAATATATTGGTGATATTCTCGATAGCGGACGGCATTTACTGACCATTGTGAACGATATCCTGGACCTTTCCCGGGTTGAGGCCGGTGAAATACAGTTAAATGAAACAGTTGTATGCATACGCCAAGCAATTCTATCTGCGTATCGTTTTGTTAACCGTCAAGCGAATGCCAAAAACATATCTCTAGACGTCGATTTTGAAGATAACCTTCCTTATCTCTTTGCGGATGAGCGGATCTTGAAACAGGTTGTCATTAATTTGGCAACGAACGCCGTAAAATTCACTCCAGAAGGTGGTTCTATAAGGGCGTATATTAAATCTCCTGGGGATAATGGTGAAATTACCATTGTAATATCCGATACAGGTATAGGTATTGCCGAAGAAGATTTGGAGCGCGTTATAAAACCCTTTGAGCAGTCTGAATCCAGTTACACTAAGACCATCGAAGGTACTGGGCTGGGGTTATCATTGGCGCAGTCATTGATGGAGCTACATGGTGGTGATTTAAGGATTGAAAGTGAGCTTGGTTCGGGCACCTCCGTTCAACTCACGTTCCCAGCGCAACGTGTAATTTCGGCATCGGATATGAAGCTTCATTTATCAGACAAAAAGCTTTCGGCGTAAGTTTCTTTATTCTTTCGCGACAGTTTTTTATTTCTCAGGCGTTCTAACTCCATAGTCAATATGGGAGAGGCGTCTTATGAAGCTCTATCAATTAATCTTGCCAACAGCAGCAATACTTCTATCAAGCCTTGTTAGCAGCGTGGCAATGGCACGACCAGTCAAAGCCGTTTATATTTATAAGCCTCATGCTGTTACATCATACAAATACGTTTTACCTATTCAGGGCGTTAGGCACCATCATCGTGCTAAACAAAAACGACCCGTTTATATTGTCTATACGCCGAGTAAATTAAAACAGAGGCATTTTAGTCGGCTCACGGCGTTACAACGCGCTAGTTTTGAAAACGCATTTGTTTCGGCTGTGTCTGATACAAATGGTGGACCTGTCTATTGGACTGCAAGTGGAACATCTGGGTCCATAAGTGTCTTTAAGGACCTTTCCCTGGAAAATGGATGTCGATCTTATATCCAGACTGTGAAAATCAACCAAAAAGAAGAGAAAATCAGAGGTGTTGCCTGCCGGCAAGTTGATAGCAGTTGGAAAATTATTTCTTGATAATCGACAGGTCTTGTAAGGAAAGTAAGGCAATTTAGATGACATAAAAAAAGGCAGAGCTTAAATAAGCTCTGCCTCAAGAAGGGAGGTATGGTCTAGTAATTATTAATTTTGAACGCGATAATCTTCCTCTGGGAAGAACATGTAATCTTGATCTTCGCCGACGGCATTATGGCAATCGGCACAAAATTTAACTTTTTTGGAATTCACACCATTGGTTTCACCAAAGATTTTTCCGCTTGGTGTGATGAGTGTATATTTCCAGTTGCCGTCTTCTGGGCTAAAACCAGCTTCCATTTTTTCCATAAGGAAAAGAGGTCCGGATTTTACGCCTTTCTTGGTAACTTTAAAGCTGTCTTTGGCGACGATTGCCCCTACGGGAAGCGTTCCGATGTCTTCGTATTTTCCATATGCTTTTGCGAGATCATTGGCATAGTTATGTACAAATCGTCCGCCGTGTGTGCTGGATTTATGTGGTCCGACCGTGTAGCGATCCCAATTAAAATAATCTGTTGAAACCGGGTGCCCTGATTTAGCGTAACCAGCTCGGAGTTTCGGAGAGAGTGCTTCATAGTGCTCTATGACTTTCTCGTCGGAAATTTCTTCGGCTGTAACGATAGCAGGAGCTATAAATAAAGCTGGTAGAAAGGCTACACTTAGAGCCAATAGTTTAAGAGTTGATTTGATCGCTTTTGTCATTTGGGTGTTCTCCGGTTTCCTGACTTTCACCGATTTTCTTAAGTACCCGTATTATCGGTGTTTTGTTCCTATTTTAGATAACACTCTTACAAATAAATGGGAGTAAAGCCTCTTCACGATCAAGTGAGATCAGAGCTCTAAGGGCTTCATTGATGAGAGCTAAACAAGAAAGGGCCGCAACTTAGAAGTTGCGGCCCTTTGTCATTAATAGACGCCCTGTTATTCAGCGGCAACTGCCAGAGGTTCTATCCTAGCTGCGCTGTATTTGAACTCAGGGATCTTCCCAAAAGGATCGAGTTTCGGATTTGTCAGCATGTTTGCCGCGGCTTCGGAGAAGCAGAACGGCATAAAGATCATGCCTTCCGGCACTTCACGATCCTGCCGGACTTTCAGACTTACGGTGCCGCGGCGTGTAGTGACTGAGACCCAATCACCCGCATCAACGCCGAGACTATTCATATCTAGTCGATTGACGAAGACAACGGCTTCTGGCTCAAGATTATCAAGAACTTCAGAACGACGGGTCATCGCGCCTGTATGCCAGTGTTCAAGCAACCGTCCGGTTGTGAGTACCAGTGGGAATTCTTTGTCAGGAAGTTCAGCAGGATCGATAAGCGCTGTTGAAACCAGTTTTCCTCGTCCAGAAGCGGTTGGGAATCCTTGGGCAAAGAGGATCTCTGTTCCTGGGCCGTCTTCGCTGGAACAAGGATAGGTCACAACTTCTTCACGCTCGAGACGTTCCCAAGTAATGTTGTTCAAAGATGGCATGATCTGAGCCATTTCATTGAACACTTCTTTGGGATGAGTGTAGGACCAATCAAGACCCATGCGTTGAGCAAGTTGCTGGATCAGTTCCCAATCCTGACGTGCTTCACCCGGAGGAGACACTGCCGCACGACCAATTTGGACCTGTCGGTTTGTATTGGTGAAGGTTCCATCTTTTTCAGCATGAGCTGATGACGGTAAAATCACATCTGCATGCCAAGCCGTTTCGGTCATGAAGATATCTTGAACCACAAGATGATCCAACATTGAAAGGGCTTCACGCGCATGGTGTTGATCAGGGTCAGACATCGCAGGGTTTTCCCCCTGAATGAACATGCCCGTGACGTTGCCATCATGGATCGCGTCCATAGTCTCTACGACAGTCAGACCTTTTTGACGGTCAAGTTCCATGCCCCAGAAATCTTCCATACGAGTACGGATCTCTTCGTTTTCAACAGACTGGTAATCTGGATACAACATCGGGATCAAACCGGCGTCGGAAGAGCCCTGGACGTTGTTTTGTCCACGAAGCGGGTGCAAACCCGTACCAGGGCGACCGATTTGTCCTGTGATCAAGGACATTGCGATCAGGCAACGGACGTTGTCCGTTCCGTGGGTATGTTGAGAGACACCCATGCCCCATAGTATGAGGGAGGCTTCTGATGTGGCATAGACGCGTGCGGTTTCACGCAATGTTTGGGCATCAATACCGCAAATTTCAGCCATATCTTCTGGAGAGAAGTCTTTGATGTTTGCTTTCAGTTCTTCGAAGCCTTCGGTGTTGGCTTGAACATACTGAACATCATAGAGATTCTCTTCGATGATTGTATAAATCATTGCATTGAGCATCGCGACATCGCGGCCAGGCTTAAATTGCAGATGTTTGTCTGCATATTTTACCAAATTCTGCCCGCGAGGATCCAAGACGAACAAGTGCTTTTTGGGGTCCTTGGCAGCTTGTTTAATATAACTTGCAGCTACTGGATGGTTTTGTCCTGGACGACAGCCAATGATAATAATGCATTCTGCTTCAGCCACTGACGTGAAAGGCGCAGATACGGCACCAGAGCCAACACCTTCCATGAGCGCGGCTACGGAGGACGCATGGCAAAGGCGGGTACAGTGATCAACGTTATTGCTGCCAAATCCTGTACGCACCAGTTTCTGGAAAAGGTAAGCTTCTTCGTTCGAGCCTTTTGCAGAGCCAAAACCTGCTAGAGATTTAGGACCTTTTTCATTACGAATTTTGCTGAGGCCGGAAGCAGCGCGCTCAAGAGCTTCTTCCCATGTTGCTTCTCGGAAATATTCAGAAAAGTCATTATCAGGAACACCGATGTCCCAACCCCGTGGTGCATCATCGCGTCGGATGAGCGGCTTGGTCAGGCGATTGGCATTGTGAATGTAATCAAAGCCGAAACGTCCTTTAACACAAAGGCGTTTTTCATTCGCAGGACCGTCGCGGCCATCAACTTTAATAATTTTATCGTCTTTGACGTGAACTTCAGTCTGACAACCTACGCCACAGAACGGGCAGACAGAGTTTATGATCTCGTCAGCATAATCTTCACGCTGGCCTGCTTCATTAAGCAGGGCACTTTCCATAAGCGCGCCTGTTGGGCAAGCTTGGACACATTCCCCACAAGCGACACATGTGCTTTCACCCATATCGGCGCCAAAATCAAAGACAATGCTTGATTTGGAGCCACGGAAAGCCATGCCAATAACATCGTTGACTTGAACGTCACGACAGGCACGGACACAGAGGTTACAGTTGATGCAGGCATCAAGATTTACGGCAATCGCCGTGTGGCTTAGATCTGCCGCTGGACGCTCATGGGCTGGGAAGCGACTGGAAGTGACGCCAATGTCAGAAGCCCAGTTCCAAAATTTAGAATTTGGTTCGTGAGTTTCTTCACGCTTGGGTTGGTCAGCAACGAGGAGTTCAAAAACCATTTCGCGTGCTTTTTTTGCACGCTCAGTGGCTGTATTAACGACCATGCCTTCAGCGGGAGCTCTTATACAAGATGCCGCAAGAGTACGTTCACCTTCGATCTCCACCATACAAGTACGGCAGTTACCATCTGCTTCATAACCAGGCTCAGGTTGGAAACAAAGGTGAGGAATTTCTGTACCAAGGCGATCAGCAACTTGCCAGATTGATTCACCAGGTCCGGCTGTTACTTGGTCGCCGTTCAGTGTGAAGCTTACCGGCTTATCATTTGTCATAACGGACATTATAGTTCCTCCGGAAAGTGTTTCATCACTGACAGCAATGGATTAGGAGCAGCCTGCCCCAATCCACAGATTGATGCATCCATCATGACAGTTGAGAGTTCTTTCAAGAGGTCTTGATCCCAGGTCTCTTCTTCCATGAGGCTAACAGCCTTTTCAGTACCAGTACGACAAGGAGTACACTGACCACAGCTTTCGTCTTCGAAAAAGCGCATCAAATTCATCGCGACTTCGCGTATATTGTCTTGATCAGAAAGGACGATCACAGCGGCTGATCCGATAAAACAATCGTGTTCTTGCAAGGTGTCAAAATCAAGAGGGATATCCCCAAGAGAGGCTGGTAGAATACCTCCCGAAGCACCGCCAGGGAGATAGGCTTTGAATTCCTGACCATCAGCCATGCCGTCGCAATACTCTTCGATAAGTTCTCTGATGGTTATCCCCGCAGGCGCAAGTTTTACGCCAGGGTTTTTAACACGGCCAGAAACAGAAAATGATCTCAAACCTTTGCGGCCGTTACGGCCGTGGCTAGTAAACCAGTCTGGTCCTTTTTCAATAAGGTCGCGAACCCAATACACGGTCTCAATATTGTTTGTGAGCGTAGGAAGTCCAAAAAGACCAACCTGAGATGGGAAAGGAGGTTTGTGTCTAGGGAAGCCTTTTTTACCTTCTATGGATTCAATCATTGCTGATTCTTCACCACAGATATAAGCGCCAGCTCCACGTCGAAGATCGAGTTTAATGCCGTTGTTCAGGCCTTCAGCATAAATGCGTTCGATTTCTTTGTTGAGTAGTTTGATAACCGCGGGATATTCATCACGGATATAGATGTAACTGGCTTCTACTTCACCAACCCAAGCACCGATGAGCATACCTTCAAGGAAACGGTGAGGATCAGTCTCAAGATAGTGGCGATCTTTAAATGTTCCGGGCTCACCTTCATCACCGTTGATTGCCATCAAACGAGGTTTTGGTTGTTGGCGAATAATGCTCCATTTCAGGCCTGTCGGGAAGCCTGCACCACCGAGACCACGTAGGCCGGTATTCTTTAACAGATCAACAATTTCATCGCGATCATATTTACCTTCATAGCATTCACGAAGAACCTTATAGCCGCCATCGGCGACATAGGCATCATAATCTCGGTAGTCGACTTTGGCAGGGTGTATGTCTTTGTTTGCTGTAACGGCTGTAATTTTCTCAACAGTCGCGTGTTCAACATGGTTGTGACCGACCTCAGCTACAGGTGCACAATCACAACGTCCCATACATGGAGCGGTTATCACGCGGACATTTTTTGCAACGGCTGCAGGAAGGTTTTTAAGAATATCTTGGGCCCCAGCCATTTCGCAGCTTAGGCTTTCGCATACACGAACCGTAATTTCGGCCGGTGCGGTCTCACCATCGAGCACGATATCGAAGTGTGCATAAAAGGAAGCCACTTCATATACTTCGGCCATGGGGAGCTTCATCTCATCTGCGAGAGCCTGAAGATGTCCCGCAGAAAGGCTCCCAAAAGTATCTTGGATCAGATGCAAGTGCTCAATTAAGAGATCTCTTTGACGCGATCTATTGCCCAGTAGGGATTTAATTTCCTCCTGCGCTTCATTCTCAAGCTGACGCCCCTTGGCGAAAACGGGAGGTTTACGACGTCCTGATCCTGGATGGATTTGACGCTTTACAGGAGGATTATCCTTCTTAGAGGAAGAATCCAAGACAATACTATCCGACATTACTCATGCTACTCCACGACATTCGGCCCCAATTTTAAGGCACGCTGCACCGGTTAACCCGGCCTTACTATTTCATATTCGGTATCAATTCACCCGGGTACTAGCTTAAGTATAGCTTAGTCGCATCGTGCGGTTCTATCGTATTCCCGAAGCTTTCTGTGCCATTTTATAGTGCTTTATCTGTAATGGATAGTAAGGACCCATTCGCAAAGTCCTATGCTTTAATAGGGTTTTGCTATTAGTATGCATTTGCTTGAATAGGCCGTTGTGCATGTGGTTTATTTTCAGGTGGGTTTTTATGTCGCTTTATCTGTGTTTTAATTTACTGATGTCGTAGAGTTTATCTCGAGATTGTTTCCCGTTTTTTGTGTGAGATTTTTATAAGTAATGAATAGTAAAATTGATTTTCGTGTTCTCGAGCTTCTTTCATCCCGCTTGTGTCATGACCTTGTCGGGCCGGTTGGCGCCGTCAATAACGGCCTTGAACTCATGGAAGATGATTCTTTTAATATGGCAGATGACGCACTAAAGCTTGCGTCTTCATCCGCTACTCAAGCGGCCACTACTTTACAGTTTTACCGACTTGCATATGGGCTTGCGGGCAGCCGTATGGGAAGTGACTACGCAACTTTGAACCAGTTAGCTGTAAATTACCTTGCTCACACAAAGGTCGATTTTAGCTGGCCAAGTTTACAGACCCCCGAAGGACTGCCTGATAATGGCGGTAAAATTTTGCTTAACCTTATTGCTTTTGGCATCGAGATGCTTCCCCGCGGTGGAACGATAACAGCGCTTAGTGGCAATTCTGATACTGGAACCTTCGTAGCTGTCACAGTTGCCGGAGAATCGATTTCGATTCGAGAAGAAGTTTTGGAGGCACTTAAGGATGATGTTGATCCTGAAAACCTAACACCGCGCAATGTTCATGCTTATTTCACACGCTTTCTTGCAAAAAGAAGTGGTTCTGATCTTCTAATTAATAATTCTGTCGATGGGCATGTGCAATTAATCGTATCATTCTAAGAAACAGTCTAAGACAGTAAACCTATTTACTAATTTCATCCCTTGTTAAAGCTAAGTAACAAGGGGGTGTTTATAATAAGCGGCATTTTATTTGGAATGCTGCTTATTTGTTGGAATCATTCTAAAAGATAATGCGAATAAGTCTCATTTTCCCTGTTGAATTGTTGCGAATGATTTGCAATATTCTTTTTAGTTTCGCAGAGAGTTTAAGCTCTTGGATAGTTTCAATGTCACTTTGAAGTGATCATAATAGGAGACAGTCGATATGAAGGCTGCTTGGTTAGCTACAACAGCTATGCTTACAGCTGCTGCTTTCAGTAGTACGGTTGTTCATGCAGAAGAAGTTGTTAACGTATATTCATCGCGCCATTATCAGACAGATGATGCACTTTATGACAACTTCACCAAAGAAACCGGGATTAAGGTTAACTTGATCGAAGGTAAAGGTGCGGCTCTTATCGAACGTATAAAAAGTGAAGGTGCTAACAGCCCCGCTGACGTTCTGATTACCGTAGATGCTGGTAACTTGTGGCGTGCAGAACAAAAGGAAATCTTTCAGTCAGTTTCCTCCTCTGAACTTGATGCTCGAATTCCTGAAAATTTACGTCACCCTAACCGCAAGTGGTACGGTCTTTCCACGCGTGCTCGTATGATCTTCTTTGATAATTCAAAAATTAAAGCAGGTGAAATATCCAGTTATGAAGATCTTGCCGATCCAAAATGGAAAGGTAAAGTCTGCATCCGGAAAAGCTCCAACATCTACAACCAGTCTCTTCTTGCCTCTATGGTCGAAGAGAAGGGCGAAGCCGCAGCTGAAAAATGGGCCGCTGGTGTTGTTGCCAACTTTGCCCGTCAGCCTGTAAAGGGTGATACCAACCAATTGCGTGGTATTGGTTCTGGCGAGTGTGAGATTGCCGTTGCAAATTCATATTACTTTGTGCGTTTACAGACAAAGCCAAAGGATCAGGATAAGGACCTTGCGGGTAAACTTGGTTATGTATTCCCAAATCAGGGTAACCGCGGTACGCACGTAAATATTTCTGGTGCTGGCGTTGTAAAATCTTCTCCAAACAAAGAGTCTGCTGTTAAGTTTCTTGAATATCTCACAAGCAACCAAGCTCAGAGTTACTTTGCGGATGGAAACAACGAGTTTCCAGTTGTAGAGGGTGTTGCTCCAAACTCAGCGGTTAAGGCTCTCGGTGAGTTCAAGGTCGATCAAGTAAATGTATCTGTATATGGTCAAAACCAAGTTACAGCTCAAAAAATATTTGACCGGGTTGGTTGGAACTAAAACAGTATTCCTCTTGGAATACTGAAGTTAGCGTTTCACTGAAACCTTGTCATTGCATATGAAAAAACCCTCCCGGACTAGTCCGGGAGGGCTTTTTATTAAATGAATTGAATTCAACAATAAATAGATGTTTTTGGGAGCCTGTCCTACTTTTACTCACTGTTTATTTACTGTGGCAGGGACGGTCTCTAAATCAGTTGTTTAAAAATGTGAAACACCGATCTTGATCGAATTTAGGTTTTGCCATGTTGGCTCCCAGCCCTGCTTTTTGAAATTGCTCTGGTGAGAAGGATCAGAGGTATTATCCCGACAAGAACAATCGTTAGCGATGCCGTAGATGACTGAGACAATCGCTCATCTGATGCCAAATTATAAGCGTGTACGGCGAGGGTATCAAAGTTGAACGGGCGCATGACAAGGGTTGCTGGAAGCTCTTTCATGACATCAACAAATACAACGAGGCCAGCCGTCATTAAGCTACCACTCATAATTGGGATATGAACCTGCCAGAGAGTTTTTAGAGGGCCTAAGCCGAGAGTCCGAGAAGCATCTTCCATACTTGGACGGATCTTTCCAAGTCCGCTTTCCACGGTATTAAGAGAGACCGCAAGAAAACGTACGAGATATGCAAATACAAGTGCGGCGATGGACCCGGTAAGGAGTAGCCCTGTAGAGATGTCAAACGTTGCCCTCATCCAGGCATCAAAAGAATTATCCAAGACAGCAAGTGGAAAAAGAGTACCGATCGCGACAACTGTTCCAGGAACGGCATATCCCATTGAGGCGATTCGTGTGGCCCATTTTGAAATTAAATTTGGCTGCATCCTATTAGTGTAAGCGAGGAATACGCCAATGATTACAGCAGCAAGAGCTGTGACAGCAGCAAGCGTAAAGCTGTTAAAGGCAAGTCTGAAGAATTTGGGGCCAAACTGTTCGTCACCTAGGCTAAACGTCATATCAACAAGGATGATAGCGGGTAGAAGGAATCCGAGAAATAAAGGAAGTGCACAAGAACAAATGGCGAGAAAACTCTTTAGTCCTTTGAGACGATAGTCAGGTAAATTTTGATAACGATTGGTCGCGTGGTGATATTTAGATTTTCCTCGACTGACTTTTTCCAGAACGAAAACGGTTAGTATGAAAAGTAATAGATAGGTTGAAAGCTGCCTTGCTGCGGGGAGGTCTCCCATGTTTGTCCAAGCATTCATAATCCCTGTTGTGAAGGTCTGGACACCAAAAAAGGAAACTGTACCAAAATCAGCCAGTGTTTCCATTAGAGCGAGGGAGGTTCCTCCAATAATCGCAGGACGGGCCAAGGGGAGGGCAACACGAAAAAAACTACTCCAAGCACTGCAGCCAAGTGTTCTTGATACTTCTAGAGCACAAACAGATTGTTCAAGGAAAGCAGCCCTCGCTAGCATATAGACATAAGGATATAAGACGAGTGACAGCATCAAAATTGCTCCACCCATCGAACGGACCTCGGGAAACCAGTACTCTTTGAATTCGACAGAGAATATATCTCTTATCAGAACTTGTACTGGGCCACTGACTTGCAGAAAATCTGTGTAGGTATAAGCCATGACGTAAGCTGGGACCGCAAGAGGGAGAATGAGGGCCCATTCGAAAAAGCGGTGGCCTGGAAACCTACACATCGTGACAAGCCATGCTGTACCGGTGCCAATAACAGCGACAAGAATGCCGACGCCAATGGCCAGTATTGACGTATTAATGAGATAGTTTTCGAGAACCGTACTAACCAAGTGGTCCCAAACATCACTCTTTGTCGTAAAGCCTGCACTGATAACATTGAGTATTGGAAAAGCAAAGATTGACGCAACGGCCAAGGCCATCCACGTCCAAGAGCCTGTTTTTCTCTTGGGCCGAATTTCAAGGTTATCTTTGTTAACCACATTCGGGGTTTGTGGCATTTTACTCGAATCCGTCAAACTTTTTTCACACTGAACTTCTAATTAGTAACGAGTCTCAATTGAGAGCATGAGCTAATCTCTCAAGCTAGGGCTTGTAAAGGATAAAGCGCGATAAAAAATTATCTCTAGGGCTTTAAAATCATTAAATTATGTATCTTTCCAATTAAAGTTAACAAAGGATGGTGATTGGGTAAGAGGTTATTAATCTTCCTTTGCCAAGCTTGTGCATGAATGAATAGCGGATTGCAGTTTAATTGTGTCCGTAGTGCTTGATCAAGATGGAATGGAAGCGCAGTTATGGATGATCTTTTGAGCGAGTTTCTGACTGAGACCGGTGAAGGCCTCACGACACTCGATGTGGAACTTGTTAAGCTCGAACAGAACCCAAACGACAGTGAATTGCTGGGTAATATTTTCCGGCTTATGCATACGATTAAGGGTACGTGCGGGTTTCTTGGGTTACCAAGGCTAGAGTCCGTGGCCCATGCCGGCGAAAATATCATGAACAAATTTCGTGATAAAGAGCTGGCAGTTACTCCCACGGGTGTATCTCTTATTTTAGAATGTCTAGACCAAATTAGAGATATTTTACAAACTCTAGAGGCGACGGAGAAAGAGCCTGAGGGCGATGACACAGACCTTATTAATCGTCTGAATGCGCATGCTGAAGGTGGAGATCAGGCAGCAGCCCCTGCAGCTGCCCCGGCTCCAGTTGACGCTGGAATGGACAGGTTGGATCTTATTCCCGATGATGATGATGAAGAAGATGAGCTTGAGAAAGCATTTAGATTAGCTCTCGGACCAGATGAACTTGCGGCTAATGCTGCCGAAGCATCCGCACCTGCTCCTGAGCCCGTTGCGGAAGTTGTTGAGCTAAAGCCAGCTCCCGCTCCAGCGCCAGCGCCAGCGCCCAAACCGGCCGCAAAAAGTGCCGCATCAGCAACGCCTGCAGCTGATGCCGCATCCTCTGTAGCAAATCAGTCCATACGTGTAAGTGTTGAGGTTCTCGAAAACCTTATGACAATGGTTTCTGAGTTGGTGTTAACGAGAAATCAAACCTTACAAATTCTGCGGGCTCATAAAGAAAGTGATTTCGCAACACCTCTACAACGCTTAAATCATGTGGTTTCTGATCTGCAAGAAGGGGTTATGAAAACGCGTATGCAGCCGATCGGTAATGCCTGGGCCAAGTTGCCTCGTATTATCCGTGACCTTTCTCATGAGCTGGACAAGAAAATTGATCTGGTTATGAAAGGGGCTGAAACAGAGCTTGATAGACAAGTGCTTGAGCTGATCAAGGATCCTCTGACCCATATGGTCAGAAACTCTGCTGATCACGGTTTGGAAATACCAAGCGAGCGTATTGCTGCGGGTAAACCTGAAACGGGTCAAGTCATCTTGAATGCGTTTCATGAAGGCGGTCACATTATCATTCAAATTTCAGATGATGGTAAGGGCCTGAATACAGATCGGATCAGAGCGAAATGTCTCGAAAATAATCTGGCATCCGAATCTGATTTGGAAGCAATGAGTGATCAGCAGATTCAACAGTTCGTTTTTAGGGCCGGTTTTTCAACTGCAGCCGCGGTAACCGCAGTATCTGGCCGTGGTGTTGGTATGGATGTTGTCCGCACCAATATTGAAAAAATTGGTGGTACAGTCGAGCTCAGTTCTACAGAGGGCAAAGGTACGATTTTTACCATCAAAATCCCTCTGACTCTGGCAATCGTATCTGCGCTTATTGTTGAGTGCTGTAAAGAGCGGTTTGCCATTCCACAGCTTTCTGTTGTTGAGCTTGTTCGCACATCTGCACATTCTGAGCATAAAATAGAACACATCAATGCGACACCTGTTCTTCGATTGAGAAACAGGTTGTTGCCACTTGTCACCTTACGAGATCTGTTGAAATTATCCGATCCTGAAGCTGAAGGTGATCAAGGCGAAGTTACTGAAGTACGTGAAGACAATTTCATTGTAGTTTCTCAAGTGGGTACTTACACATTTGGTATCATTGTCGACCGTGTTTTCGATACAGAGGAAATCGTCGTTAAACCAGTAGCGCCTATTCTTCGACATATTCAACTGTTCTCAGGAAATACTATTCTTGGCGATGGTGCTGTGGTTATGATTTTGGATCCGAATGGTATCGCTGCTGCAACGGGTGAAATCGCTGTTGCTGATACAGATATGGGTGGGTATGAAGATCGCCATGCTGCCGCGGGTGAAGAGAACGTGGCTATGCTTGTATTCAAATCCGGAGACGGAGCACCAAAGGCTGTACCTCTCGCTTTGATCGCCCGTCTTGAAGAAGTTGACCTTTCTAAAGTTGAGAGTTCAGGAGGACAGCATGTTGTTCAATACCGTGGACAGTTAATGCCATTGATCCCAATGCAACCTGATATGAAACTGGAAAAAGAAGGTCGCCAACCTGTCCTTGTTTTCTCTGACAGAGAACGGTCAATGGGATTGGTTGTCGATGAAATAGTTGATATTGTCGAAGACAAAATGAACGTAGAGCTTAGCGCTGAAAAGCAAGGTTATATTGGTAGTGCAATTATTGCTGAAAAAGCAACCGATGTTGTTGACGCTGGGTTTTATCTAACTCAGGCATATCCTGATTGGTTTGGTTCCGAAACAGGTAAAGAAAACTTTGAGAGCGATCGCTCTCGTATCTTACTTGTCGATGATAGCCCATTCTTCCGCAACTTGTTAATGCCAATGTTATCTGTAGCGGGGTATGACGTAAAAGCTGTTGAATCTGCAAGCGAGGCTCTATCTCTTTGTGAAGATGGCGAGACTTTCGATGTCATTATCTCCGACATTGAAATGCCAGGTATGAACGGGTTTGAATTTGCCGAGGCGGTTCAAGAGAACCACCGTTGGTCAAAAATTCCGATGGTTGCACTTTCGGCTTTTGCTTCTCCGGCTGATTTGGTTAAGGGGCGTGCTGCAGGGTTTAGAGATTATGTTTCTAAGACAGATCGTGGCGCTTTGCTGACGACTATCCAAGATACGATTGCGGAACTTAAAGGCGCTGCCTGAGATAAATATTAGAAAGAGTAATGCTGTGAGTGATAACTACGAAGAAAACGAAGATTTTGTTACTTTCTTTATCGCGGGCCAACTCTTTGGCGTGCCTGTATTAAGAGTACAGGATATCATTAATCCACAACGGATTACGCCTGTTCCCCTGGCTCCTCCTGAAATTGCAGGGTCCTTAAACCTACGAGGCCGAATCGTTACTGCAATTGACGTTCGTAAGAGACTGGGATTGCCCGCAAGAGAGGGTAAAGACTGTATGAGCATCGTTGTTGAAAATGGAACTGACCTTTATAGTTTGATGGTTGATAGTGTCGGCGAGGTTCTTGCCGTTGATGAGAGTTCTTTTGAACGAAATCCACCAACTCTAGATCAACGCTTTAGAGATTACTCTCAGGGTATCTACCGCCTTGATGGCCGGTTGTTGGTAATTCTCGATGTTAATCGCTTTTTGGATTATAGTCGTAATGCTGATGCGGCATGATAATTCTCTTCAGGTTATTTGAGTTCAGAGATTTAGGTAATATAAAACAAGTTGGAGCAATAATATGAAGACCTGTTTGGTTGTCGATGACTCCAAAGTCGTTCGAATGGTCGCCCGGAAAATTCTTGAAGGATTGAATTTCCAGGTTGAAGAAGCCGAGGATGGTCAAAAAGCCTTAGATGCGTGTAATGCTTCCATGCCTGACGCCGTTTTGCTTGATTGGAATATGCCGGTCAAAGATGGCTTGGAGTTTTTGAAAGATCTTCGTGTTTTGACGGATGTGGAGCAGCCAATTGTCGTATTCTGTACGACAGAAAATGATATGCAACACATTCAGCAAGCCATTGCTGCTGGGGCCAATGAGTATATTATGAAACCCTTTGATAGCGACATTATTGAATCTAAATTTATACAGGTGGGCCTTATTTAATGCCCTTGTCCATGAATTCATCTACGACTGATAAAGTTGAAAAGTCGGACAATGCCTATCGGATTATGGTTGTTGATGATTCTGCCGTAATCCGCGGTCTTCTTACGAGAATTCTGGAGAGTGATCCTAATGTTACAGTGGTTGAATCTGTACCAAATGGAGAAATTGCAGTTAAGCGTTTAGGTACTAAGGATATAGATGTCATTGTGCTGGATATAGAAATGCCAGTTATGGATGGTTTGACGGCTTTACCAAAGTTGCTTGAGGTAAATCCTGGTGTTCAAATTATCATGGCGTCAACACTGACACGTAAGAACGCCGAGATTAGTTTACGCGCAATGCGTTTGGGTGCTGCTGATTACATACCAAAACCAACAAGTTCTGGTGCCTTAACTAAAGCCAGCGATTTTAAATATGAGTTAGTGGAAAAAGTTAAAGCTCTTGGCCGAGTTGCTCGTAGTGGAAAGAAGGCTCCCTTGCCTTCGGCAGGAATTGGACAGTCAAGAGCCAAGGCAAAAATTCCCCCTGCACCTACGAGTTTATATCCGAATAAAAATATTTCCTTGAGAAAAGACGTTATTCACAAGCCTGATCTTTTGGCAATCGGTAGTTCTACTGGTGGCCCACAAGCTTTATTTGATGTTCTTGGTAACCTTGGTGCTATTACTCAGCCAGTTGTAATTACACAGCACATGCCAGCAACGTTCACGGCTTTACTGGCTGAGCACATTTCCCGTATCGCCTCGATGCCAAGCAAAGAGGGTGAAGATGGGGAAATTCTTAAAGGTGGAAACATCTATCTTGCACCGGGTGGATATCATATGGTTTTTGAAAAGAAGGGGGCTGATACAGTCATCCGCTTGAACCAAGACGCGCCGGAAAGTTTTTGTCGGCCTGCAGTTGATCCAATGTTAAGAAGTTTATCTAAAATTTATGGCTCTCGTCTTCTCGTACTTATTTTAACGGGCATGGGAAGCGATGGTCTACGAGGTTCCGAAGTTGTGACAGCCGCAGGCGGCTCAGTCATTGCTCAGGACGAACAAACAAGTGTTGTATGGGGTATGCCTGGAGCTGTAGCGACAGCTGGACTTTGTTCCGCAGTTCTTCCTATTAAGGAAATGGCTTCCAATGTGCGACAACTTGTTCTGAGGTCGGCGGCATGAACGTGAGTGATTTCGAATATATTTCCCAGTTTCTAAAGAAACGTTCTGGGCTAGTCCTTAGCCAAGACAAAGCATACTTGTTAGAAAGTCGCTTAAACCCTGTGGCAAGGAAATGGAATCTTAGTGGTTTCGATGAACTTGTTCAAAAAGTTAGAGCGTCTAACGACGAGCGGATTCTGAGTGATATCACAGAAGCTATGACGACAAATGAGTCGTTCTTCTTTCGTGATCAAAAACCATTTGATCTATTCAAAGATATGGTTCTCCCTCAACTGCTTGAGAAACGAGCCGGAAGTAAAACAATCCGAATTTGGTCTGCAGCTTGTTCTAGTGGGCAAGAGCCATATACCTTGGCAATGCTTCTGAAAGAAGCTGGCCCTGCTCTTGCTGGGTGGAAAATAGAGATTGTTGCAACCGATTTATCCAACGACATTCTGAATAAAGCCAAAGAAGGGGTTTATACTCAGTTTGAAGTACAAAGAGGATTGCCTATTAACCTGTTGATGAAATATTTCCAACAGGCTGGCGATCGGTGGCAGATTGATAGCTCAATTCGTAATATGGTGACATTTAAGCCATTTAATCTTCTCGAAAGCCCTTCCATGCTTGGGAAATTCGATGTTGTTTTCTGTCGAAATGTTCTTATTTATTTCGAGCAAGCAACCAAATCGACGGTTTTGGCTAAAATTGCTAAGCAGATGCCAGATGATGGATTCCTATACCTTGGTGGTGCAGAAACAGTCCTCGGTATTTCTGATGATTTTCAGTTGATACCTGGAAAACGTGGAATTTACGGGCTTGTACGTAATGGTCAATCTGCTAGTCGAGCAACCGCGTAAAAAATATCTATAAATTAAGTACAGCAAAACCCGGAACGTTAACGTTCCGGGTTTTGCTGTTTTTGCTTTGTTAAACTTGAAAGTGAGTAAAGGTACCAGCCGTAACTTAGTTCCTTTAAAGTATATCCTTTACGCTGAAACTAGATGTGGCGTATCAACGCTTTGTTCTACGGGATCCCTTAGAACATAGCCTCTGCCCCAAACGGTTTCGATATAATTTTCACCACCGGTCGCATTTGAGAGCTTCTTGCGGAGCTTACATACAAAGACGTCAATAATTTTTAGCTCAGGTTCATCCATACCGCCATAAAGATGGTTTAGGAACATTTCCTTGGTAAGAGTTGTACCCTTGCGTAGAGAGAGAAGTTCTAAAATACCGTACTCTTTACCTGTGAGGTGCAATAATTTGTTTTCGACTTCTACGGTACGTGTGTCGAGGTTTACCTTAAGCTTGCCAGTACTAATGACTGACGCAGCGTGTCCTTTTGACCGACGTACAATAGCCTGAATTCTTGCGATCAATTCACGCTTATCAAAGGGCTTGGTCAAATAGTCATCGGCACCGAATCCAAGACCTTTGATTTTGTCATCAAGGCCGTTAAGACCTGACAAAATCAATATAGGGGTTTCTACCCTAGAGGCTCTTAAGCGTCGAATTACTTCATAGCCATCCATATCGGGGAGCATGAGATCCAGGATAATAATATCATAATCGTAAATTTTACCAATCTCGAGCCCGTCTTCGCCCATATCTGTTGAGTCGCAGACATATCCTTCCGACTTTAGCATCATTTCGATGCCTTGGGCTGTTGGGGCATCATCTTCTACTAACAGGACTCGCATAATAAATTCCGGTCATTAATGTTGGTTAAGTGAATATGAATGTCGTTAACCATTTTCGGTAAGGAATATTAACAAAACCTTACCAAAAACATCTCTAGGTTGGAAAATAGGGTAAAATTTGTGTTTTATTTTAATTAAAATGCAAAGTATCTTTTGAATTTTGATATTTTGGAAAGAATCAGTGGTTAAACTGCTATTAAGAGGAATATGAAAAACGATATCATCGTTGTTCAAAATTAATATATGAATTGGGTATTCGAGCCCCTTAAACAAAATTTAGCACATTAAGCATAGGTAGAATTCGGAAATGACTCTTAAAAGTCTGGCCAGGGAAATTTCAGAGCTATCTGATTATCAAGTTTATGGGAGAGTATCTGGTGTATTGGGCATGCTGGTCGAACTCTCTGGGCTCGATCGTCTTTTAGTTATTGGATCTCGTTGTATCCTGATTGCGAGAGATGAAAGAAAAGTGCCTTGCGAGGTCATCGGCTTTAGACAAGGGCATGCGCTTTTGCTTCCATTTGGTTCACTTGATGGTATTGGCTTGGGGTGTAAAGCTGTGTTGGCTTCCAGTGAACCTTCTATTCATCCATCAGATGCTTGGCTTGGCCGAGTTGTGAATGCACTAGGTGAACCAATAGATGGAAAGGGACCTCTACCTATGGGCCCCGATCCCTATAAAGTAAGAAGATCTCCACCTCCAGCTCACGGACGACAAAGAGTTGGCGGAAAAATTGATTTGGGTGTACGCGCAATAAACACCTTTTTATCTTGTTGTCAGGGACAGCGGATGGGAATTTTTGCGGGCTCTGGAGTTGGTAAGTCGGTTTTGCTTTCAATGTTGGCCAGATATACCTCTCTCAACGTAAACGTTATCGGTCTGATTGGCGAACGTGGACGGGAAGTTCAGGAGTGGTTAGAGGACGATCTTGGTCCTGAAGGCTTAGCACGCTCTGTCGTGGTCGTTGCGACCTCGGACGAGCCTCCCTTGATGCGCCGCCAAGCAGCATATATGACGATGGCACTGTCTGAATACTTTAGAGACAATGGCCGAGATGTTCTTTGTTTGATGGATTCAGTAACGCGCTTCGCGATGTCTATGCGCGAGATCGGACTATCTGCAGGAGAGCCTCCCGCCAGTAAAGGATATACACCTTCGGTGTTTGCCGAGCTTCCTCAGCTATTGGAACGGGCGGGACCAGGGGTCAATAAACACGGATCGATTACTGGCTTATTTACCGTATTGGTCGAAGGTGATGATCATAATGAGCCGATTGCTGATGCGGTACGCGGTATACTTGATGGACACATTGTTCTTGAACGTGTCATTGCAGAGCGAAATCGATTCCCAGCGATTAATTTATTACGAAGTGTGTCGAGAACGATGCCTGGCTGTAACTCTGATCAAGAAAATGAACTTGTAACGCGGGGGCGGCAGCTATTATCAACCTATGAAAATATGGCTGAATTAATCCGAATTGGCGCTTACAACGAAGGGTCTGATCCTGTTATTGATGAAGCCATCGCTCATTATAGTGGGCTAGAAGCTTTTCTTACCCAAGGAAAATATGAACAAAGTAATCTTGCTTTGGGTTATGAACAACTTGCTGCAGCCCTTGGCATAAATTGGGAACAGCCTTCTCCTGAAATGCCCGAATTCCAAAACCAAACTCAAGATCCTAACTTAGATAATATGGGTATTGAATGATGAAAACCCCGATTGACAGTCTGGTACGAGTCCATAGTTGGAAGCTGGATGAAGCACAGCAAAAAGTATCTGATTTAGAGGCCCTACTTATAAAGCTAGAACAAGATTTAGTTAAACTTGATCAAGAAGTTCTCCATGAACAGGAGTTTGCTTCACAGCACCCTGATGTCGCCCAAACTTATCCTGCTTATGCAGAAGCGGCACGAGAACGACGCAAACGTCTTGAAACCTCAATTGAAGAGGTTATGACTTTAAAGGCTATCGCTCAGCAAGAATTAAACGAAACCTTTCAAGACTTGAAGAAATACGAAGAAGCTCAAGCTAATGACATCAGGCGCCAACAAGATGTGATAAAGAAAAAAGAACAAGCCGATTATGATGAAATTGGTATTCAGCAATACCGTCGTAAGAAAGCTTCTGAGCACTAAACTAAAGTTAGTAACCAAAATTATAAATCATGCGAGGGTACTATTATGTGTTCCCGCAATCAATTTGTTGGCAATATCGGTCAACTTTTCCCATTCAGCAGATGCTTCAAATGTCAGACGCCCTGAAAATCCTGTAGCCTCGTTAGCACCATAAAATAATTCAGAAATTTTACTTTGCATTCGGTTGGGGAGGTCATCTCTACTTCGTATAACCAGGTCGAATTTGTTTTTCTTAACAAGACCATCGAATTGCATATCCCCATCACGGCTCATTTCTACTTCAACCTTGAAACGGGTTGCTTCTTCTCGACCAAGCCTGTCTCCCTTGCTAGACCCACCCTCGCGATCCCTTACAAATAGGTTTGCTTTTTGTAAGGAGGCTTCGTGCAGGATCGGAAGCTGGGTCATCCGCCAGTCACCTTGATTCGTTTCGATGGGCCGATTGAGGGCGGGATTATCATTTGTAAGCTGTTGAGCTAATTCAGAGTTTCCACTAGATCTTAAAAGAGAGATTGTATCTAGGCCTACCCAAGGCCTGTTTGGGCCGGACTTAATCGCATTTAAAAAAAGTAATATACCTGATGTTAGAGCGGAACCCTGGTGGGGTAGATGTTTTGCAAGAAGATTCCCTTGTCCTTGTTGCATTAATGAGCTGAGCGCTGATTGCAAGGCTGTTCTCAATTCTTGCCCTGGTATCGAACCTAATAGAGGAGAGTAGTTACCGCGAAGGGCGTCATCTCCCGAAGGCAAAGCCAGATCATCTGCGAGAGGGAGAAACATCAAGTTAATTTGTGTACCTGTTGGTAGGGGGGCTTTAAGTGAAAGCTGAATATTTCCAAGCACCGTTTGAACGATTGGTTGGTTATTACTTGCTCCAATTACGGTTGCCTTCAGGGTATTTGAGTTCGGCTGGGTTGATGTGTTGGTTGCTGCAGATACGTTCTGGGGCGGAGAGCCTGCCGTTGTTGGTTGGGCGGCTTGATGTCCTGCTTGTGGTCCTATCTGAGGGCCGGCACTTAGTTTTGATGTTGAACCTTGCTGTAAAGAAGCAGGGATTATTTCAATCCTCACTTGGAAGTTGTTGCCAGGCTGTAAGTTGAGGATATGGCTGGGGACAACGGCCTGGGTTTGTACAGCTGATTTGTTTAAAAATGTAGCTTGGAGTACGTGCCCTAAACTCAGTTTGTCTTTTGGGTTTAAAGGTGAAGGAGAAGCGAGCTGTTTCGCTTTATTATTATGTTGTGGAACCAGGAGGACTTCAAATGGAGGACGGTGTGTCCTGAATTGTATGATTACTTCTGTTCCAGGTGGAAGTTTGACTGTGCTGTTTATGGCAAGTTCGCCGAGCAACGTTTGTACAATGAGTTGCCCCGTTTTGTTTTGCCCTTGAACGATCCCTGAGATTTGTTCCTGTACCGGACGTGTCACCAGGGAAGGGGGGTAACTGGCTATTGTACTTACTTGGGCAGTTTGAGTTGTACCTGAAGGAGGTGACGGGGTTGTCGCAAGAGGGAGCCGGACCTTATTCATTACCTGAGAGCAAGTTTCGGGCAATCTGTTCAACGCGTTCTGCTGCTGAAGATGTTGGGTATCTTACGAGCAGAGGCGTTTGATTGCGAATTGCTTCCTTTACTTTGTTATCCCGCACAATAATTCCGGCAAGGGGAGGCGTTATTTGTAAGAATGATTCACAGGCTTTTCTAATTGTATTGTACGTCTTATGCCCATCATGTTCCGTCTCGGCCATATTTACGATAACCCGTAAATCTGCATCAGGGCGCTGCATTTTTGTAAGTTTAATGAATGCATAGGCATCTGTCAGGGATGTTGGCTCATCGGTTGTAATAACCAAACAAACTTGCGCCTGAGAAGCGAGCTGTCTAACCGTACGGTCTATTCCTGCACCAAGGTCCAGAATAATTCGGTCATAAGAATCGGACAAAGCAGCAAGATCTGTTGTGAGGTGGTTAAGGCGCTGAGCGGGTAAGTTAGCAAGGTTTCCCGATCCGGATCTTCCCGCAATAACATCAAAGCCACCATCGGGATAACGAACTGCGGCCTCTTTTAGGGAATAGCGACCAGTTAGTACACCACCCATATCTTTGTTGGGGGCAAGGCCGAGTTGGATGTCTACGTTCGCAAGACCCAAATCACCATCAAAAAGCAATGTTCGACACCCCAGGCTTGATAGGGCATGAGACAGGGTAATGGACAGCCAGGTTTTACCAACACCGCCTTTACCTGAAGCAATTGCAATCATGTTGTGGCAACGTAATTTGTTGTGTAGAGCCTGTACATTGTTTTTGGCTTGGTTCATCAGCGTGTGCCTGTCGCAAGAGTGTTCTGTTGAGGTTCTAGTCTAGTTGGAAGCAAAAGTCGTGCCAGAGAGACTGGATTTATTGGCGAAAGCCCGTCGGCAATATGAGGAGAAGTTCCTGCAGCCATGAACGTAAGATTTGCACTATGTGCAGCGGTTAATAGCCCCCCAAATCGTCTGGTCATATCGAGTTTAGTTGGGATAATAAATTTAGGGTTTAAAGGTTCGAATGCAGTCGCTTTTTCTGCGGCTTCATAAACATCACCACCTGCAGGAATAATAAGGATAGATTCAGCATTCGAGGCCTGGGAATAATCGCTCAGATACTGTATCGCATCTTCGTCAAAAGGATTTACCCCCATGGTGTCGATGAGTACCAATCTCTTTTCTGAAATTTTATCCATACATTCGACTAAGTTTTCAGGTGACTCTGCGATGTCCAAGTCTATTTGCAAACGATGACAAAAAGCTGCTATCTGTTCAACACCACCTGTTTTCTCTGAATCAACCGTAATCACAGTAGTTGGAATATCTGCAATTCTTGCTTTTGCACAAAGCTTGGCAATAGTTGAGGTTTTACCATCCCCTGGTGAGCCAATTAGCATCAGAGGTCGCGACATCGGGCGGGTAGGTATATGTGCAAATTGAAAATGATTATCTAAAGCTCCAGCAAGTGAAATATGCCATTCAGAAGCGGGAATGCCTATCGCTTGTCCTACAAGGCTGTTGATCATTTCCGCGGGAAGCCGATGAAAATCCAGAACTTCTGTGATTTCATCGACAATATCAACGTCATCTACGGGGTCTTTTATAGAAAAATCATATGCGGGTTCATCATCCAAGCCCGCAGTAACGCGGACACCTTGCCCAGGACCGAGCTCATCCGTGGCCAGTATGATGGCATCTTCACCTAAATCAGTTCGGACTTGGTCCATCGCTTCTGGCAAGCTGTTGGCAATGTAATGCTTCAAACGCATTTTAACAGCTCTCCAGCTTGTTATATTGTTTCATATTGATCACACACAAGTACATCATAAACTCTAGATAACCCCCAAAGTCTTAATTTTTGCTTTGGGATGTACTTCATTTTGAGACATTACGACAGTTGCTGGGCGAAAACGTTCTACAATTGAGCGCACATAGGGGCGTATTACAGGACTACTCAACAAGACGGGGGCTTCGCCCATCATTGCGTGGCGCTCAAAGGTTTGTCGAACAGCAGTAATGAATTCTTGTAACTGTGTTGGTGGCATTGAAAGTTGTTTTTCCTCACCCTCGCCAACAAGAGCTTGTGCGAAGGACTGTTCCCATTGTGGGGAAAGGGTGATCATAGGGATAAACCCTTGTTCGTTTTGATTGCTGTTAGATATTTGTCTGGCTAAACGCGATCTTACATGTTCGGTGATAAAGGTTGCATTACGTGTATAGGCACAAGCTTCTGATATACCCTCAAGAATTGTTGGCAGATCGCGGATAGAAATTCGCTCTCCAAGAAGGTTTTGAAGAACTCTTTGCAAAGCCCCGACCGAAATTTGAGTGGGTATGAGATCTGCAATTAATTTTTGATGTTCTTCGCTGAGTTCGTCCAGAAGTTTTTGTGTTTCGGAATAGGATAGCAGCTCAGAAATGTTATCCTTAACGACCTCGGTAATGTGAGTTGTAATTACAGTTGAGGCATCGACAACGGTGTAGCCACGGAACAAGGCTTCCTCTCTTTGGCTTTCGTCGACCCACATCGCGGGAAGACCAAAGGTCGGTTCAATCGTTTCTTCTCCAGCAAGCTGGATCTTATCGCCCCGCGGATCCATGATTAAAAGCATGTTGGGTCGGAGTTCACCTTCTCCAGCAGAAATTTCTTTAATGCGTATGATGTAACTATTGGCACCGAGTTGTAGATTATCTTGGATCCGTACCGAGGGAAGAACAAAACCTAACTCTTGTGCAAGTTGGCGCCTTAGGCCCTTTATTTGGTCGGTTAGCCGTTCTCCACCCTGACCGTTAATCATAGGTAGTAAGGCATAACCCAATTCAAGTCGAAGATTATCAATTTGTAATGATGAAGAGATAGGTTCTTCTGCAATTGGGGCCGGTTGAGCATCGGCTATTTCTTTCTTTTCGGATATTTCGTTCCGTTCCAAAGATTTTTTATTCGAGAGCCAGGCAAGCCCACCTGTTACACTTGCGAGTAATATAAATGGGAATACGGGCGTTCCTGGTACAAGAGCAAGCCCAACCATCATAGCTGATGATAGGCCCAATGCTTTTGGATAACCACCAAGTTGAGAGAAAATTGCTTTGTCAGCTGAACCTGTTGTCGTTGTTTTTGAAACCAGAATACCCGCGGCTGTAGAAACAATAATCGCTGGAATTTGTGATACCAAACCATCGCCAACAGTCAGAAGAGTATAAGAGGAGGCCGCATCGCCAATAGGCATATCTTTTTGGGCGACCCCAATGATGATGCCACCAATCACATTAATGAAAGTGATGAGAAGTCCTGCAATAGCATCTCCTCGGACAAATTTGGATGCACCATCCATTGCCCCAAAGAAATTACTTTCGTCTTCTAGGTCTTTACGACGTTTTCTGGCATCTGTCTCGTCGATCAAACCACTAGAGAGATCGGCATCAATAGCCATTTGTTTACCTGGCATTGCATCCAGACTGAAGCGGGCAGAAACCTCCGCGATCCGTCCGGCACCTTTTGTAATGACGATAAAATTCACTATGACAAGAATACCGAATACGATTATCCCAATGACAAAATTGCCGCTCATGACAAAATTACCAAAAGACTCAATGACCTGCCCTGCCGCTCCTGCTCCTTCATGCCCGTTGGCAAGGATCAACCGTGTTGAGGCTAAGTTTAGGGACAGTCGCAGCATTGTCGCAATTAGCAAGATAGTTGGGAATGATCCGAATTCTAACGGGCCATGGATAAACAGAGCCGTCATTAAAATAAGAACTGACAAGGTGATTGAAAGAGCCAAAGAAATGTCGAGCAACCAGCTTGGCATTGGCAAAATCAACACAACAAGAATAGCCATAATACCGAGTGCTAGGGCTATATCTCCCTGTCTAAGAGCATCTAGAGCGGACATCACAGTCGGCGGGAGCCCTAGTTTGTTTCCCTCTTGTTGTGGTCCGGAGTCAGACATAAAATTTCTACTGCTTTGTTATTAAAAAACTATATTTACAAGGAAGGGCTAAAAACTTCTCCGCCTCTACCAGGGCTAGTGACTTCGGTGCCATCGTCACTGTAAATTTTTAATTTATTACGTAGAGTCCGAATTGAGATGCCAAGAATATTTGCTGCGTGCGTCCGATTTCCAAGACAGTGTTGAAGAGTGTTGAGGATGAGGTCTTTTTCTACATCGGCAACGGTTCTCCCCACGAGAGCCTTTTCAGGTGTTTCTGTACCAGGGGCAGGTTGTTGTGCAGATGGCTGTTGCCTTTGGGGAGGTTGATGAGATGCTGGTGTTGTCGGGTAGCCTTGAGTTACAGGGATGGGAGCCTGTGTCGCAACGGGAGCAAAGCTTGTACCTGTTAACATAATAGCCTCTGGGCCAACTATGTTGTCCCTGGATAACAGTACCGCACGATGCATCGTGTTTTCTAACTCACGTACATTTCCGCGCCAATGATGCTGCATTAATTGTGTAAGAGCTTCAGGTGTAATAGCTGGCTTGGCGACACCATTAGATTCTGCATACTTTGCAAGAAAATGGTCAGCTAGTAGTTCTATGTCTAGGGGTCTATCCCTGAGAGATGGCATGTCGATTGTAACAACATTTAACCTATAATATAAATCTTCTCTGAAATTCCCTTTTTTAACCTCTTCTTCCATATTTCGGTTAGAAGTTGCTAGCAGGCGGATATCAACTTTGATGGGCTTATTTCCACCAACACGGTCTATTTCACGTTCTTGAACTGCCCGTAATAATTTAGCCTGAAGGCGAGGGTGCATTTCTGAAATTTCATCAAGAAGCAAAGTGCCTCCATTCGCTTCTTCAAACTTACCAACGCGACGAGATAGTGCGCCTGTAAAAGCGCCCTTTTCGTGGCCGAAGAGTTCTGATTCCAATAAATTTTCTGGGATTGCCGCACAGTTTATTGAAATAAAGTTATTCTTTGCTCGCCTGGATTTGGAGTGCAGGTATCGAGACATGACTTCTTTACCTGTGCCGCTTTCCCCTGTGATGAGTACACTGGCATCCGAAGGAGCTATTTGATTTGCGAATTGAATAACAGCCGCCATGGCGGGATCTTTATAGATCAGTGAATTTGTTTCTTCTGTTACAGCAGCAAGAACGGCTGCGATAAGTTCGGCATCCGGCGGCAGTGGAATATACTCTTTGGCTCCGGATCGGATAGCATCACCAGCTTTTGAAGGTTGAGTGCCGATACCACAAGCAATTACAGGAACAGAGAAGCGCTCCATATCAAGATGTTTGCATAATTTATCGATATCCAAGTTAATATCGACCATGATTAAATCAGCGCCATTACCTGTGCGTAGTGAGGACATGGCTTGATCTACGTCGTCGACAGTCGCAACTTTTGCTCCACGCTCAAAAGCAATCTTGCCGGCGGTGATCATGTGTCCTTCTAGCGAGCCAACAATTAGTAGGCGCATAACTTACTCTCCTGGACGGCGATATACTTATAAATCGCCTTAATCAAAATAATTCACTCTCTGGTCTGGAGAGAGAATAGTGTTAAGCATAATTTCTAAACGTCTTGGGTTTTCGTGCCGACTGACAGAGCAAACGCCGATGGTATAAATTTGATTGACGATTGCCTCTGTTTGAGAAATTCGTTCAAGTTTTGCAGCTAGGGGATGGAAAACCATATTGGATAATATCGCACCATAAAAAGTGGTCAGCAGGGCAACAGCCATACTGGGACCAATGGTACTTGGATCTTCAAGATTACTTAGCATTTGCACGAGGCCAACCAAGGTTCCAATTAATCCCATAGCTGGAGCGACTTCACCGGCGCGTCTTAATATATTCGCAGAACGTTGATGTCGGTGTTGAGTGGCGACGACTTGTTGCTCAAGTACAGCCTCTAGCTGTTCCGGGGCAATGCCATCGACAAGCATTTCCGTCGCGCGATGTAAAAAGCCGCTATGCTGGATGTCGCTCAGGTGTTTTTGGAGCGACAAAATACTGTTTCTGCGCGCTTGATCAGCTAAAAACAAAATCTGTAAGGAGGCATTACCAGGCGTTTCGACATGATACAATGCTGCCCGGAGCATTGTTTTCTGAGCCTTTGTAACTTCATCCCAAGTAAAAGATGTTGTGGTAACCAGAAAGGTTCCACCGACAACGATCAGTATGGCAGGAAGATTGAAAAAGGACCCTGGGGATCCTCCAAGTATCATTGCGATGGAGACAACAATAAATGCGCCGACAACACCTGCAAGTGTGGCGTAGTCAAACGTGGGCCCTGAATGAGGCCGGCTAGGAGCTTGTCCACGAGGTGTCGTTCGTGTTTGTGAAGTGTTGACCATAATCAGTTCAAATCCCAGGACTACCTAGTTTCGGTCCATTTTGATGATCTCAGTCATCGTCACGCCAAGGCGATTTTCGACGACCACAACTTCTCCACGTGCAACTAATCGATTGTTGACGTAAATATCGATCGCTTCTCCAACTTTTCTATCAAGCTCGATAACGGCCCCTCTGCCTAGTTTAAGTAACTGGCTAACCTGCATGTTCGCTTTACCAAGAATAGCTGAAACCTGGACTGGAATGTCGTAAACAGCTTCAAGTTCTTTCGCATTAGTTGGAGGGCGACCGCCTGGTTCAGGCATAGCGGATTCATCTTCCATCTCTGGCATTTCTGGAACGGATGGAAATGTTCCGTTTTCATCTTCGTTCATTCGGCAACCTCATGGGCTGGAGCACTTTCCTTGTTCTCTTGATCCGAAAGTGCACTGGTTTGTCCGGGATCCCCGGGAAGTGATAAATTTGTAATCGCACGCGAAAGAATTGTTTCTATTTCTTGTCGCATTTCAGCACTGTTTCTTTCAGCGCCACCTTCTGCCCATTCAACCCGAACATCACTTGGCGACATGCCTGGTTCGGATAAGAAAACGAGATGTCCGGTAAATCCGCTTTTGCTTGCCACTTTTTCAAGACGTTCTTGTACGTCATCTAAAGTCGTATCCGAAACTCGAATGACGAGCCTGGGTTCCTGCGGTAATCTATCTAGGCATTCTCGGAATACGAGGGTGATTTCATCTAGTGTTGAACTGTGTTCTAGACTTGGAAAGAGTTTTTGGATGGCTTTTAGGGCCACTTCCATAGATATACTCTGTAGCCCTTCAAGTGTTTGTTGATGGCTGTGATCTAAACCAGATAATTCCTGTGTCACTTGTTCAAGTACTTGAACGACTTGTGCTTCGTTGGTTTCAGAAGCTTTACCGTGGGCTTCTTCTTGGCCGTTAGCGAAGCCTTCTGAATAAGCAGTTTGTTTGGCAAGTTCGAAATCGTCTAATGATACTGCCCCTTCAGGAAGGACAAGCTCCTCTGGTTCTGGAATGTTTGTTGCCAAATCGTGGGGGGAGGTTTCAGACGTGCCCATGAAGTCGGAAAAATTGTCCGAATTAGATTTTTTTAATTTGTTCGATCCCTCAAACGATGTGTCGAAGAGAAATTTTTGGTTTGAATTCGCCACCGACATCAACTCCTAGTAGACCAACTCGTCTTCGCCTTTTGAATCGGCCATGACGATTTCACCTTTTTCAGAAAGATCTTTGGCAATGGTAACCATGTACATTTGAGCCTCATCTACATCCTTGAGACGAATTGGACCCATTGCAGCCATATCTTCTTTCATAATTTTTGCCGCGCGCTCTGACATATTAGTGAAGAACATGTCACGCAAGGTTTCAGACGAGCCTTTAAGAGCAATAGCCAGTTTGTCTTTTTCTGCTGCACTAAGCAGAGTTTGTACTCCACCTGGGTCAAGATTGCTGAGATCTTCAAAGGTGAACATAAGTGCTTTGATTCTTTCTGCAGAATCTTTGTTTCTCTCTTCAAGGGCGTTCATGAAACGGCTTTCAACGTTTCGATCAAGGAAGTTGAAGATATCTGCCATCATTTCATGAGAATCTCGGCGGTTTGTTCTGGCAAGATTTGACATGAATTCATTCCTTAAGGTCCTTTCCACATCGTCCAGAACATCTTTTTGCACGGCTTCCATTCGAAGCATCCGCATGACAACTTCCATTGCGAACGGTTCTGGTAGTAGCCCAAGTACACGAGAGGCATGTTCAGGTCTGACTTTGGAGAGAATTACCGCCACAGTCTGCGGATATTCGTTCTTGAGGTAATTGGCGAGTACGTTTTCGTTAACGTTCGCCAGTTTTTCCCACATGGTCCGTCCCGCAGGGCCGCGGATCTCTTCCATAATTGTATCGACACGGTCTTTATCCAGGACTTTTTGTAACAAACGTTCAGTGCTATCATAGCTACCTGTTATAGTGCCTGTCGTGGAGATTTGATCGGCAAATTCAACAAGTAGCCGCTCAATCAGTTGAGCACTAACATTACCAAGAGTTGCCATGATTTGTGACAATTCTCTGATCTCGTCATCTTCCATAATAGAAAATAGCTGCGCGGTTTGTGCTTCGCCTAATGCCATCACAAGGAGAGCAGCCTTTTCAGGTCCAGTCATTGTTCTATAATCGTCGCGCATACTATTTGCTCTTTAATAATTGTATTTTGGATAGAGTTATTTACTTACCTTCCTGATACAGCCAGGCACGTAAGATTTGCACAGCTTCTTCAGGGTGTTTTTCAACTATTTCGCCGATTTTAGTTAAAGAAGAAGCGCGTACACGTCCTTCAACTTTATTCATATCTATCATTTGTTCAATTTCAGAACCGATCCCTCCCGTATCTGTAGACATAGCTTCTCCTTCAGAAGTATCTGAAGTCAGCATAGGCAGGCCATCTACACCAATTTGTGCCGGCATTCCCGGCATATGAGCCATACCTGGTATTCCAGTGGGAGCAGCCATAACCATTGGGCGGCCATCTGGACCAGGGATTGTAATCGTACCTGCGCCGCCACCACTATCTCCGACAGGCGTAAAATCGCCATCAATGATGCGTGTAACAAGTGGTCTAACAACGAGGAGGAGAATTAAAATTGCTACGATGCCCAGAATAAAAAGTTCTGCAAATCGCATCATTTCGTCTTTGCCAATCCCGAGAACTCCTTCTTCGGGTAAAAGCAAGGGGTCTAGCTCTGCAAATCGGAAATTAGCAATTTCTACTTTGTCACCACGGCTTTCATCAAAGCCGACTGCAGAACGGACGATGGCGTCTAGTTGAGCAATGTCTTCCTGGCTACGACTTGTGAAAGTGCGTATGCCTTCTTCGTTGAGTTCAGAAATGTCATTAATAATGACGGCAACTGAAAGGCGGCGAATAGCACCCGTTTCATGTACACGTGTCTTAATAATTTTGGAGTTCTCAAAATTGACGGTTTCTTCAGTTCTCGATGTACTGCTTTGAGTTCCGGAGGAGCCTCCGAGTTGCCCAAGGTTGGCATCTGGAAGATTGTTGCCGACCGTAATTCCATCATTCCCAGCATCTTCGGTATCACTGGCGTTTTCTTCTACTGTTTGAGTGGAGAGAACCACCTGACCATCGGGGTCGAACACTTCTGAGTTTTCTGTTACCCGGTCGAAATCCATTTCCGCAGATATTTGAACCTGAGCATTCCCTCGGCCCACGTATCGCTCGAGAAGTTCTTCTACAGTGCGCATGAGCCGTGTTTCATAAGCTACACGTCTTTCGTCGGCTGATGTTGTCAGTGTTGAAAGATCACCTTCTTCTCCACCACGCGCGAGAAGGTTGCCTTTGTCGTCAATAATAGAGACGTTAACAGGCTTCATTCCAGGAACAGCAGCTGAGATAAGATGCTGAATGGATAGTATTTGTTGGCGATCAAGAAGAGTATTGCCTTGTGTCGTCACGACAACGGATGCAGTAGGGGATTGTTTGTCTCTGCTGAAAAGCTCTCTTTGAGGTAGAACTAAATGGACGCGGGCCTGTTTAATGCGGTTGATCGATTTCACAGTCCGTGAAAGTTCACCCTCCAGGGCTCTTAGGTGATTTATGTTTTGGACAAAGCTGGTCGTACCAAGGGCTTCTGATTTGTCGAATATTTCATACCCAATAGAGCCGCCGCTTGGTAAGCCTTTTTCAGCCATAGCCACTCTCATTCTCGCGACTTTGTTACCAGGAACATATATGGCATCACCTGATGGGGAGAGCTTGAATGGAATTTGAAACTGATCAAGTTCACTTACGATTTGGCCGCTTTCTTGCGGGTCCAAATCAGCATATAGCAAAGCCATTTCTGGAGTTGCTACACGCCCTGTAAGATAGATGAAAAAAGCAATAATGGCTGCTCCTACGGCTGCCATTATACCAAGCCGTGCCGGGCCAAGATTCTTTAAGGTATCAACGAATGTATTCACTACCGCAATATCCGAATTATTACTATTTACTAAATGTCAGTAAAACCTGTTAGCTTTAACCTATAGGTATTCGGTAAATAGGAGGTTAACAAAGGAAAAATTTGCCTAGTGCTAGGAAAAATTTGCCGAGGCAATTGAATAAAATTTTATCTATTTAAGTCAAGAGCTTATTACCAAGTAGGTAACAGGCTCCGAAAAAAGTTAAGTTTTTAATGAGTGTAGAGAAAAAAATGAAGGCATTTTAAAACTTAGCCGTATTTTTGCTCTCAGTATCAACTCGATATTTTTGTAAGTGGGTGGTGCGTAACCCGCGTAACCCGTGATTGTCGATCAGTCTTTGCCAAGAAAGAAATTCTTCCAAAGAAAGTTTGTATCTTTTGCAAGCGTCGTCAAGGCTAATAACTCCATTTCGGACACCCGCAACCACCTGGGCTTTACGTCGAATAACCCACCGTTTGGTCTCGGGCGGCGGAAGGTCATCCAGCGATAAGGGATTGGCGCTTATATCAGCGTCATTCATACGCCGGCTTAAACTGCTAGACCCCATGGTTTATACTCCAGCTATTAATTTACTCCTCTCTTTATAGCTTAGGGGTGTTGAAAAACTATTAATATCAATAATTTAGACAATTTGCCTCAAATTGTATCTACTTTTTGAATTGCCTTTGTAAACAGGCTTTTAGCTCAAAAAAAACAGCCCCTCAATTTGAGGGGCTGTAAAAAATAAATTTTGTTTTAGTGGTGGTTATTTTCTAACGGACAATTCTGATAAGTTCGTCCAACATTTCATCCGCTGTTGTGATGATCTTGGCGCTTGCAGAATAGGCTCTTTGGGTAACGATCATATTTGTGAACTCTTCAGCAAGATCGATGTTAGATGCTTCTAACGAAGAAGCCGCAATTAACCCCGCGCCACCAATTTGAGGGCGATTGAGAAGGAAGTTACCTGATTCGGGTGTCGAGCTGTAGGCGTTACCTGTTCTTCCTTCTAGTCCGTTAGGGTTTGGTACCAGAGCCAGTGCAAGCTGAGAAATATCAAGCTGTTCTCCGTTATCAAACAATGCAGTAACAACACCATCGTCACTAATGGATATCCCTCGGTAATTCCCAAAGGTTACACCGTTTTGCTCTGTTGAGTTGACGATGAAGTTACCCGCAAACTGAATGATCCCATCAGCAGCACCAACGGTACCTGTGTCCATTGTGATTGTACTGGCTGAAGCCCCGGTGTTGCCAACAGTCCAATCAATAGAAATTGGCGGCATGTTGATGAGGTTTGGTGTACCACCACTAAAGGTTATAGTACGCGGGATATTGGTGACATTCCCACTTGTTGTCCCGTTTAGTGTTGGGTTAAGCACTGCCATTGACCAGGCATTAGCCGCGGTCTTTGTGAAGGCAAGCTGCATATCATGCGTATTACCCAGATCATCATAAATCTGAACCGTTGCAATGTATTGATCATTATATTGTTGCGAAGTCGATGAAAATGCCGCTGCCGTTTCAGTGATCCCGGCACCGTAAGAGCCAATATCAATAGTACTGCTCGACCCATTATTCCAAGTGTATATTGGGTCCGGAGGCGGAAAGCCCGAAATTGGTAGGCCTGTTGCAGGGTTGAAGACAACAGTTGTTGGCCCACCGCTTGTTACTGAGCCACCTGCTGGAGCGTTTGCAGTAAACGTCCAGGTGTTCGCGCCAGTTTCCGTCCAAGTGTATGTAAGTGCCTGAGATGCTCCAGTTGAATCAAATACAGTTACATTTGATACATGCGGACCAGATCCAGGTTGTAAATTTGTTTCTAAAACGACATCACTTGTTTGCTCTGTCGTTTGCACGGTTGACGGCAGGTTAAGAGCAATCGATAAATTTGAAGTGGCTGTTGCTGTCCCGTTTAGATTTGAGATGTTAACGGTGTCCAGCCCGGTAAAGGTACTTGCACTTGTTGGTGTGGTTGAGCCTGTAGCAATTGGCCAGCCCTGAAGGTAATAGCCGCCAGCGTTTACCAAATTCCCAGCTGCATCAGGTCTAAAGGAACCTGCGCGGGAGAATAAAAATTGTTTATCTACTCCTGCTGTAGCACGGTCACCGACGACAAAAAAGCCACGTCCTGCGACAGCTAAGTCTGTTGCCGAAGCTGTTCCCTGAAGCTGACCTTGCTTATCAACATTCTTAAGGGGGGCAGATCGTACGCCGCCTGGGGCATAAAGCGTGGCACTGGATGATTGCGCAACAAGCGTTGAAAAACGAGCGCTCACACCTTTATAGCCAGTTGTATTCACGTTAGCGATGTTATCTGAAATCATACCCATTGCATTACTTTGTGCAGCGAGTCCAGATACACCTGCGAAAAGGGCACCGTAAATACTCATGATCCAAACTCCCTATATGTAAATCGTGCAATGAGGCCTTGGAAGCCCTCGGTTTTGTCAGTTAAGCGCTGAATTAAAACCTTAGTCATTTTAAGAACTCCCAGTTGTTGGGGTTGTTTTTTGTGTAACCGCTTGAACACTATCAAGTGGGATTTCTAATTCGCCCATGGTCAAAATTACGGAGCCATTGCTGATCTGTACGCCAGAAACAGTCCCTGTAATTCCCTGAGCCGTTTGGATAATTTTTTCGTCTTTATCCTTGGCCACAACTGAGAAAGCATAGAGCCCGTTGTCAAGAACATTGCCATTATCATCCTTGCCGTCCCAATGGATTTCATGCTGACCTGCAGATGTTGATCCTTGTAAGGTTCGAACGGTTTTCCCGTTAGGGTCCAGGATCTTAATTTCAGTCGCAGAAGCATTTGCTGTAAGGGCATAAATGACATCAGAACCATTCTCGTCGAGGTTTAGAATAATACTGTCGGCACGAACGTCCTTGCCCACGTAATCAAGGGCTGAGCTGAGTTGGTTGTTGCTTTGTAATGCAATCAAACTGTCCAACTTGGTGTTGGTGTTCAATGCAGATTCAGTCTGAGTAAACTGTGTCAGCTGATTTACAAACTCGTTGTTATCTGTTGGATCCAGTGGATCTTGATTTTTAAGCTGCGTCGTAAGCAGTTTAAGAAACATATCAAAAGTATCATTGAGGGTTTGTCCGCCCGTCAGCGATCCAGTTGCGCTTCCTTCTTTGTACGTTACACCGTTAACTGGTGCGTGGGTTTGTGTTGCTACATCCATTTTCTAATTCTCCCGTCACCCAGTTAGATACTGATATCCAGATCGCCATCATGAGATGATCGGTTTGCTTGTTCGATGTTTTCCAGCTCTGCTCCGTTATCGTCGTCGTTATCAGACGATCCAGAAGCTAGGTTTGAACCGTTGTCAGTCTTATCGTTTTGTCCGCTACCATCTTGCTTTAAGTTAAAGCTCAAGCTTTGTCCGTCAGTTTTTAGGCCAGCTTCTTGAAGTGCTTTTTCAAGCATCCGAGAATCTTTTTGTAATAGATCAAGGGTGTCAGGCCGTTCAGCAGAAATCATTGCTTTTACGGTACTTCCATCAACGATCTCTAGCTTCACGTCGACCCGCCCAAGTTCTGAGGGGTGTAGTTTGATCGATATGCTGTCTTTATTGTCTCCGACAGCTTTTTTGATATGAATGGAAAGCTGATCAGATGCCTTCACATTCATTGACTGCAGAGTTTTCTGGGTAGGGACTGTGGATGCTGTCTTGGCAGAGTTCGCTGTCGCGGTTAACGATTGAGCGAAACTAGCATTAGCACCAGCGCTTGTTGGTTTTGCACCAGTGGTCGCACCGATTTCAGCCCGGGCCATAGAGTTGCTATTTTGTGACTGGTTATTGGTGTTGTTTCCGCTCTGACCTGTATTGGCCGCCATCACAGCTTGTCCGGTTTGGCCCGAAACCGCTCCCTTACTGTTAGTCGATGTCGCCGGGTTTACAGCGGTTTGACCTTTAGCTTTGTCTTGAACTCCTGTGCCTGCATTAAACGCAGCGGCGACTTTTGCTTCCTGGGTGTTCAAAACTGTTTCTGGTGCAGATGCTATAAGATTACTGGTAGGTTTAGAGGTGATTTCGGCTTGTTTGACCTGTACATTGGCTACACCAACTTTATTACCATTTTGTTTCTGGTCGCCTTTTGTTTCGTTCTGTACCACTGCCGAGTTGGTCGTTTGCGTTCCCAGTTGTGCTGCTACACTTTGCTTGGTTTGTGCGTTTGCTTGTGTTGCTGC
This sequence comes from Halopseudomonas aestusnigri, assembly GCA_036960845.1. Lineage (GTDB taxonomy): Bacteria > Pseudomonadota > Alphaproteobacteria > Kiloniellales > Kiloniellaceae > Kiloniella. The sequence continues at coordinate 1,500,976 of JBALWN010000001.1, forward strand.
TTGCTGAGTTGTTGTTGTTGTCTCTACGGCAACGGCGTCAGCTTCTGAGCCGTCGGGGCTTTGATCTTCGGTAACCTCTGTATCTTGGCGTGTGTCTTCTCTGGCTTCTCTTCTGTTATCTTCTTGTTTGTTATCGTCTTTAGCAGGTGTATCCTCGTGGTCATCTGAAGAGCTACTATCTTCTGATGTTTCACGAGTATCCGTGTCGTCGTTGGAGGCTTTCGCATCAATCTCTTGCTCAACACCTGGCGCATCATCAATCGCGCGCTCTGCGTTACCAAAAGAGATATCTCGCTCTACTGGCCAGGAGGGCTTGTTCAGAATATTCCCCAGTAGAGAAGTGTCCTGCGTCAGGGAAGGGTTAACTGTTGTCGAGTTTTTAGTGTTACTGCTTGGGTTAAGAAAGTCTGCAAAAGCTTGGCTCGCATTTTTTACCTGCTGAGATTTACTTGCGACTTGGGTGTCTGTTGCCCGATTGGTATCTATTGCGTAGTAGTTCATCTGTCTGTCCTTGGTTTTTTATCTTTAGGCCAGATATAGACCAGAGCGTTTTTGGTTTTCAGTTGCTGAATGTGGTAAAGCGAAACATTCCTCTTCAGCCGCTGGGTAAAGAGTTGTCCATGTTTGGCGGAAGCTAACCATCTGTGCGATCGCTTCACGCGCCGCAGTTAAGTCGTTCTTCACATTCGTGCGTGTTATATTGGCAATGATCCCCAAGTAAGTTTGGGAAAAAGCATTACGAATATTCTCAGATATGTCGGCTTTCATTTCCTCTTCTATAGAGTCCATCAATGCCATTGCTTTTATTGTAGCGTTAAAGCGCTTTTCAATCTCAAGAGTGGTTACAGCAGTTTTTGCTTCACCAAGTGCATTAATTACCTGGTTGATGAGCATCAGGACTTCACCCGAAGACGTGTCGAGTGACATGTAAGATGTTGCTGAACTGTCCGTTTGCCATTGCATTTTGCTTCCAATCTATCTCGAGTAACAAAAACTCAAGGTTATTAATGCAAGGCTTGGGCCAGTTTTGGAAAGGGCTCTATCTCTATGAATTTTAAGCAAAACTAAAATGAACTTCGTTGCCGTTGGGTAAAGTGTGCCGGGTAATTTTATCGACTTGAGATATTCCTGCCGGGTGAGAAATAAGTGTCCTTACGGCAGGAAGGATCAATGGGTTTTTATTTGAAATTGATAATGGGAGTGGTTTGAAAATGAACCACATTTCCTATTTCATTGCGCTTGCCTAGAGGAAAGTAGGGTGCTTCAGCACGACATCCAACACTTCATAATGAATAGATTTTAGCCTTTTTCCTGCTCATAACAGGGTAGAATTTTATACCTTATATATAAGGGCTCTATTTGGGGGATGAGGTTGGTATCTCATTTTATGTGGTGAAAATATATATTCTCAGTCAGGAAAAATCACGCCGGTAGTGCCGGAAACTCTTAACTCTCTTAGAAATTTTTTTTGTTAGAAACTGGTGAGTTTATTAGCGGCGAGCTGTTTTATGAAATAGCTTTAGAAATCTGGCTGTCGGTATTGCCTTGAATTATTTCTATCAAGCATTTGTTAATGAACTAGGAATTGTTTTCCTGTTAGATCGGTAAAGATCGTCTTTCTCAATGTGAAAAAATTCCCTCTTATCGTTTATTAAATTCGTAATTATCATATAACTATTTGTAATCACGTCATAATATAAACTGGCACACTGTTTGCATTTATATTCGTGAATTCAACAAATGCCGCATTACTAGCGGTGGAATAGCAGGACGCTATTTCGTTGAGACGAATGTGAAAGGAAAGATAATGCCTACAGTTACAACTAATACAGCTGCGAATTCAGCATTACGGTTTTTGAATGCGAATTCACTAGCCTCTGGTAAGTCCATTTCAAAACTTGCGAGTGGTTCTCGGATTGTGACCGCCTCCGATGATGCGGCTGGTCTTGCGATCGGGACCCGGTTGCGTGCAGATAGTGCTGTTTTACAGCAAGCATCAACTAACGCCGCGCAGGGCGCTGCAGTTATGCAGGTCGCTGATGGCGGCCTTGGTCGAATTGCAGATGTGCTGCAACGTATGAAAGCTCTGGCAGCGCAATCACTTTCAGGTGTGCCAACAAACACAGAGCGTGCTTTCATCGACGCTGAATATCAGCAGTTGGTATCAGAAATCGACGGCATGTCTTCAGCGACACGTTTTAACGGTGAATCCCTACTTGATGGAACAGGTACCCAGTTCGGTGCTGGTACTGTTAGCTTCTTCGTTGGCGTGACTGTTGCAGACGTGATCAATGTCAATATCTCCAGTTTAAGTGCGACGGCTTCAAACTTTACCTCTGGTGCTTTGGCGACTGGTGGTACAGCCATTAACGCAACTTCAGTATCATCTTCTGCTGTGGCCACTACGGCGATGACATCTGTTGATTTGGCGATTAATGAGATATCTGAAGCGCGAGCAAACCTGGGTTCAATCATTTCCAGATTTGAATTCCGCGGTCAGCAGGTTGCAACTTCCAAAGAAAATATTGATGCGGCCAAATCATCCATTATGGATGTCGATTTGGCGGCAGAACAGTCAAGATTGGTGTCCTCACAGGTTCTAGTACAAGCCTCAGTGTCAGCGCTCTCCCAGGCAAATCAGTTGCCACAGACGCTACTGTCGCTCCTACAGTAATATAAGATCCTTTCACATAAGTAATTGGGGTATCCAGGTATGGGTACCCCAATTACTTGAAAAGGTTTGTAGCTTTTAGTCATATTTTCTTTTATTTATTGATTTATGGATTTTTAATTATTGCATTTGCCTAAGAGGTTCTGGTGCTACCGCTTTTCCAACCCGATTTACCCAGTGTTGCTGAAATCCTTCCTTATCTTAATAGGATGGAAAAAAATAAGTGGTATAGCAATTTTGGCCCCTTGGTTTGTGAATTTGAGGCAAATATTGCCCGACACTTTCAAATTCCAGTTTCCTCTGTCATCAGTGCGAGTAATGCAACCTCGGCATTAACGGAAATTCTTCGTTATTTCTCTTCACAATGTGATGTTAATGGGTCTTCGCCGGGCTATTGCCTGTTGCCTGCGTGGACTTTTGTTGCAACTGCTCAAGCGGTTGTCGCCGCGGGCTTTCGGCCTCTTTTTTGCGACGTCGACGCAATAACGGGAGAACTTACCCCCGAAATTGCAAAAATAGCATTGTCTAATAATGATGATATTTTAGCGATACTTCCAGTTGCTCCTTTTGGAGCTCCTGTCGATGTTTCGATTTGGGATAACTTTTCTAAAGTACACAGTATACCGGTAGTGATCGATGCCGCGGCCTCTTTTGATGCGCTTAAGCCTGGTCTCACTCCTGCGATTGTTAGTCTTCATGCGACTAAATCTTTTGGTATCGGCGAAGGGGGACTATTGATTACACTTGATCAGGAGCTCGCCAGGGAATTTCGGCAATATACCACTTTTGGCTTTTCTGACTCTCGCAAAGCCATGTCGCTGGGGGGGAATGCAAAAATGAGTGAAATGCACGCTGCAGTGGGGTTGGCGCAACTTAAACGCTGGTGTGATCTCAAAGAGAGACTTTTGGAAGTGAGGTCTTGGTATGATGATGCTTTGTTAAATATCGAGGGGGCGTGTTCTCTCCATAACGACGACGTGGGCATTTCTAATACAATGAACCTCTACCTGAATAGTACCCTTGCTGTTGATGTCATCGCGGGTTTGGGAGATGCAGGTGTATCTTCCAGAAGTTGGTGGGAGGATGAGCTGCATCTTAATCCTATTTTCGGACGAAAAGTTGCGGGACCTATTATTGAAGCTGGTAAGTTTTATGAAAAGGTGATCGGAGTACCGTTTTATTCTGGTTTATCCAAAGGGGACGTATTTAGAGTTTGTAATGTTCTCGGGAATGAAACGACTCGATCTGTTAGGTAGAAAAGCCTATAAAATGTAAGGGTAGAGGCGGGTAGAATCTTTGTTTCGAAGCATTGTTTCACACAATTTTATTGGTTAACAGTTGGTTAACGTAATGATTCCAGGCACTTGAAGCTATTTACAAGAAGCTCTATTTGTTGCTATTATAACTACGGAACATTCTATTTCAGGAAGAAGCTGAATGTTCTAGTTGTCAGGAAGACAGCTATCAGAGCCTCGTTCAGGAAGACCGGGGTGATTAATCTTCAAGTAGAAGGAATAAATATATGCCAGTAGTTTCGACAAATACGGCCGCTAACTCCGCAGTTAGATTTTTGAATCTAAACTCCGCAGCAGCTTCGACTTCTGTAAGTAAGCTTGCATCAGGTTCACGTATAGTACGTGCATCAGACGATGCTGCTGGATTGGCAATCAGTACAAAGCTGACTGCTGACACTACAGTATTGAAGCAAGCCGCTGTGAATGCTTCACAAGGTGCATCTGTTCTTCAAGTCGGCGATGGTGCTCTGGCACGGATCGGTGATGTTCTCCAACGTTTAAAAGCGCTCGCTGCTCAGTCCCTCTCAGGTGCTGTTCAAGATGCTGAGCGTGTATTCATTGACGCAGAATATCAGCAGCTGAATACTGAAATCGGTGATATAATCACTGATACTAAATTTAACGGCCAACAAATCGTTAATACTTATACTCAAAGTTATCTTGTTGGTACGGCTTCCACTGATACTATCGTTGCTTCAGTTTCTACTTTAACAGCTGTGGCCGGACCTGGCGGCACTGTTACGAGTTCAGCAGCTGCAACAACTGCTTTGGGCGCGATTGATACTCAGTTGACCAATGTTTCTACTCAGCGTGCGACTATCGGGGCACTTGTTTCCCGATTTGAAACGCGTGCGCAAGCTATTTCCACTTCAATTGAAAATATTGATGCGGCGAACTCTACAATTAAAGATGTCGACCTTGCTTCCGAGCAAAGTAAACTAGTTACGGCAAATGTGTTGGTTCAGGCAGCGGTTTCGGCCCTGTCTCAAGCAAACCAAGTGCCGCAACAACTTCTTCGGGTTCTTCAGTAATCTGAAATTCGGTGAAGTTGCTTAGTACCCTGTTCAGGAAGAACAGGGCTGTTACAATTCTTCAAGTAGAAGGAATAATTTTATGCCTGTAGTTTCAACCAATACGGCCGCTAACTCCGCAGTTAGATTCTTGAATATTAACTCGAATGCGGCTTCGACTTCAGTCAGTAAACTTGCATCAGGTTCACGTATTGTGCGTGCATCAGATGACGCTGCTGGATTGGCAATTAGTACAAAACTAACTGCTGATACAACAGTTCTAAAACAGGCCGCTGTGAATGCTTCACAGGGTGCGTCTGTTTTGCAGGTTGGCGATGGTGCACTTGCACGTATCGGCGATGTTCTTCAGCGTTTAAAAGCGCTGGCTGCACAGTCCCTTTCAGGTGCTGTTCAGGATGCAGAACGTCTATTTATTGATGCAGAATATCAACAGCTCAATACTGAGATTGGTGATATCATTACTGATACCAAATTTAACGGTCAGCAAATTGTTAACACCTATAGCCAAAACTATTTGGTGGGTACAGCTGCTGCCGATACAATTGATGTTAACTTGAATGCACTAACCGCCGTTGCTGGGCCGGGTGGTGCAGTGTCAACATCTGCTCTTGCAACCACTGCATTGGGCGCGATTGATACTCAGCTAACTAGCGTATCAACTCAACGTGCCACAATTGGTGCTCTGGTTTCTCGTTTTGAAACCCGTGCTCAAGCCATCACGACTTCTGTAGAGAACATCGATGCGGCGAACTCTACAATTAAGGATGTGGATCTTGCTTCAGAACAAAGCAAGTTGGTGACAGCAAACGTGTTGGTTCAGGCTGCTGTGTCTGCGCTTTCACAAGCAAACCAAATACCACAACAGCTTCTTCGGGTTCTTCAGTAAGTCGAACTCGTGAAAGTACTTAATACCCTGTTCAGGAAGAATAGGGCTGTTGCAATTCTTCATGTAGAAGGAATAGGTTTATGCCTGTAGTTTCAACCAATACGGCCGCTAACTCCGCAGTTAGATTTTTGAATCTTAACTCGAATGCGGCTTCAACTTCAGTAAGTAAACTTGCATCAGGTTCACGTATTGTGCGTGCATCAGATGACGCTGCTGGATTGGCAATTAGTACAAAACTAACTGCTGATACAACAGTTCTAAAACAGGCCGCTGTGAATGCTTCACAGGGTGCGTCTGTTTTGCAGGTTGGTGATGGTGCTTTAGCACGTATCGGTGACGTTCTTCAACGTTTAAAAGCGCTGGCTGCTCAGTCCCTTTCGGGTGCTGTTCAGGATGCGGAACGTGCATTTATCGATGCAGAATATCAGCAGCTCAATACTGAGATTGGTGATATCATTACTGATACTAAATTTAACGGTCAACAGATCGTTAATACCTATACCCAGAGTTATCTTGTTGGGACAACTTCTGGGGATACGATTGTTGCATCTGTATCTACTTTGGCTGCCGTTGCTGGTCCTGGTGGTGGAGTGACAACTTCAGTTGGTGCAACAACTGCTTTAGCGGCAATTGATACAGCATTGACTAATGTATCAACTCAGCGTGCGACACTCGGGGCATTTATTTCCCGGTTTGAAACGCGGGCCCAAGCTATTTCCACTTCAATTGAAAACATTGATGCGGCGAACTCTACAATTAAAGATGTCGACCTTGCTTCCGAGCAAAGTAAATTAGTTACGGCGAATGTGTTGGTTCAGGCTGCTGTGTCTGCGCTTTCACAAGCAAACCAGGTGCCACAACAGCTTCTTCGGGTTCTTCAGTAAGTTGAACTCGTGAAAAAACTTAGTACCCTGTTCAGGAAGAACGGGGCTGTTACAATTCTTCATGTAGAAGGAATAGGTTTATGCCTGTAGTTTCAACCAATACGGCCGCTAACTCCGCAGTTAGATTCTTGAATATTAACTCGAATGCGGCTTC
>JBALWN010000020.1:0-15611 GCA_036960845.1 Halopseudomonas aestusnigri
TCTTACCGTGATCAACGTGACCAATAGTACCTACGTTACAATGCGGTTTCGTCCGCTCAAACTTTTCCTTAGCCATCGGCTATAACTCCTATTTTGGTCTTTTAAGAGGCCGTTAAGCCAGTTTAGCCACTACTTCGTCAGCTACCGCTTTCGGTACCTGTTCATAGTGATCGAAGACCATTGAATATTGTGCTCGACCCTGGCTCATTGAGCGCAGAGTATTTACGTAACCAAACATATTTGCCAGAGGTACAATTGCGTCAATCACCTGAGCATTACCGCGTGCATCCATGCCCTGAACTTGACCGCGACGGCTGTTCAGATCACCAATGATATCACCCATGTATTCGTCAGGCGTTACAACTTCTACCTTCATGACAGGCTCAAGAAGAACGGAACCGCCCTTCGGGATACCTTCACGGAAAGCAGCTTTCGCAGCAATTTCAAAAGCAAGTACGGAAGAATCGACATCATGACTAGCACCATCAAGCAGGGTAGCCTTGTAATCGATCATCGGGAACCCGGCAATCACACCAGCATCGTTGGACTGTTTAAGGCCCTTTTCAACACCAGGAATGTACTCACGCGGAACAGAGCCACCAACAATTTTGCTTTCAAATTCAAAACCTGACCCAGGCTCCAAAGGCTCAAATGCAATCTTGATACGAGCAAACTGACCAGAACCACCAGATTGTTTCTTATGCGTATAATCGATTTCGCACTCACGTGTAATCGTTTCACGATAAGCAACCTGTGGCGGACCAACGTTAGCATCAACATTAAATTCTCGACGCATACGATCGACAAGAATATCAAGATGAAGCTCGCCCATACCCTTAATAACTGTCTGGCCGCTTTCGTTATCAGAAGATACACGGAAAGACGGATCTTCCTGAGCCAAACGATTAAGAGCTAGACCCATTTTTTCCTGGTCAGCTTTTGTCTTAGGTTCAACAGCAACTTCGATCACAGGCTCTGGGAATACCATACGCTCAAGAATAATAGGCTTGAGGTTATCACAGAGTGTGTCGCCAGTGGTTGTATCTTTAAGACCTGCAATAGCAACAATGTCACCAGCACGCGCTTCTTTAACATCTTCACGACTGTTTGCATGCATTTGCAACATACGACCGATACGTTCGCGTTTACCCTTAACAGAGTTCGTGATTTGAGTACCAGTCTGAAGAACACCAGAATAAACACGTACGAAAGTCAAAGAACCAACGAACGGATCCGTCATAATCTTGAATGCCAGCGCTGCAGCAGGTACGTCATCTTGAGTAGGACGTGAATCTTCAGCATCTGTATCAGGATGAACACCCTTAACATCTTCAACATCAAGCGGAGACGGCATAAAATCAATAACAGCGTCAAGTAAAGTCTGAACGCCTTTATTTTTAAATGCTGTGCCATTGAGAACAGGAACGAAAGACAAGTTCATTGCGCCCGTACGGATACAACGTTTCAGCGTTTCCACATCAGGCTCATTGCCTTCAAGGTAAGCTTCCATAGCATCTTCGTCTTGCTCAACAGCAAGCTCGATCATTTGCTCACGGTATTCAAGAGCTTGGTCCAACAGATCAGCAGGAATTTCTTCCTCGTCGTAATTTGCTCCCATGCTTTCGTCATTCCAGACGATCGCTTTCATTTTGAGCAAATCAATAACGCCTTTGTATTCTGCTTCAGCGCCAATCGGCAATTGGATAACCATAGGAACGGCAGCAAGACGTGTTTTCATCATATCGACACAGCGATAAAAATCAGCGCCAGTACGGTCCATCTTATTGACGAAACACATACGTGGAACAGCATATTTATCAGCCTGGCGCCAAACAGTCTCAGATTGAGGCTCAACACCTGCAACCGAGTCAAATACAGCTACCGCACCATCGAGAACACGCAAGGAACGCTCAACTTCAATCGTGAAATCAACGTGACCTGGTGTATCAATGATGTTGATACGGTGATCATTCCAGAAACAAGTAGTCGCAGCGGAAGTAATCGTAATTCCACGCTCCTGTTCTTGTTCCATCCAGTCCATAGTCGCATTACCATCGTGAACCTCACCAATTTTGTGAGAAACACCCGTATAATACAAAATACGTTCTGTAGTGGTAGTTTTACCAGCATCAATGTGTGCCATGATACCGATGTTACGATACCGCTCAAGCGGGGTCGTCCGAGACATAACGATGACCTCTTTAAATTACCAACGGTAGTGAGAGAAGGCTTTGTTAGCCTCTGCCATTTTATGCGTATCTTCACGCTTTTTAACAGCAGCACCGCGGTTGTTAGCAGCATCCATCAGCTCATTAGCTAGGCGGTCAACCATTGTATTTTCGGAACGCTTGCGCGCAGCACCGATTAACCAACGAATAGCAAGTGCTTGCGCACGTGTAGAGCGAACTTCAACAGGAACCTGGTAAGTAGCACCACCAACACGGCGGGAGCGAACTTCTAGATCCGGACGAACATTACCTAGCGCTTCATGAAAAACAGTAATTGTATCTTCTGTTTTATTACGCTCAGCGACGCGATCTAACGCTCCGTAAACGATATTTTCAGCGACAGCTTTTTTACCGTCTAGCATTAGGCAGTTCATAAATTTACTTAGCGTAACATCACCAAACTTTGGGTCTGGTAGGATGTCACGCTTCTCAGCTCTATGGCGACGAGACATGGTAGATCCTTTGTCTTACTTCGGACGCTTCGCGCCGTATTTTGAACGACGTTGACGACGATCTTTGACACCCTGGGTATCCAGAGTACCACGAATAACGTGATAACGAACACCAGGCAAATCCTTCACACGACCGCCGCGAATCATCACGACAGAGTGTTCTTGAAGGTTATGACCTTCGCCTGGGATATAGCTAGTAACTTCGAACCCGTTAGTAAGACGCACACGTGCGACTTTACGAAGAGCGGAGTTAGGTTTTTTCGGCGTCGTGGTATAAACACGAGTACACACACCACGCTTTTGTGGGCATGCTTCTAGAGCCGGTACTTTGGTCCGTTGAAACGGCGCTTTACGCGGTTTACGGATCAATTGGTTAATTGTAGGCATCAGGCAATCCTTAAAGCCAGTATTACAGTACTAATTGTCACGCGTTTGGATAAATTCGTCCCGCGGACATCTCATCCTGTGTAACAGCTAGAAAACTAAGGCTTCGAGTCCTTAACTCATACCTTACGGCAGGAGCTAGAATCCCGAAAGTGGGCGCATACTATGTTCGCGACCTCCAACCGTCAAGCCTTGCATTCAATTTTTGACGGTTACCACAAAAACCAGTCCCAGAAACACAGTAAACAGCATTCCAGGACTGGGTTTAATTTCTATCCCTTAGAAGTAAAACTACTTCGCAGGGGTCTGCTCACCAGGGAGGCCAGAATCAATGGCCTCATTCGCTGCGGCATTTCGAGACGCTGCAATAATCTGATCCTGTTCTTCAGCAAGTTTTTTAACTCGCTTCATTACAGAACCCGTACCTGCAGGTATCAATCGGCCAACAATAACGTTTTCTTTCAAACCTACGAGTGTATCCATTTTACCATGGGTCGCAGCTTCTGTCAGAACGCGAGTTGTTTCCTGGAACGAAGCAGCAGAGATGAAGGATCTCGTCTGCAAACTGGCCTTCGTAATCCCTTGCAGGACCGGACGACCAGTAGCAACACGGCCACCTTCTTTGATTGCTTTTTCGTTCTCTTCAGCAAATTCTTCACGATCAGCAGTTTCACCAACCAAGAAGGTTGTGTCACCACCATCACTTATTTCAATTTTCTGCAGCATTTGGCGAATGATCACTTCGATATGTTTATCGTTGATCTTCACACCTTGCAGACGGTAAACACTCTGAACCTCATTTATCAGGTAATCAGCAAGAGCCTCAACACCTAATACATCCAGAATATCATGTAGAACCAGACTACCATCCATTAAGAGATCACCAACTTCTACAGTGTCTCCTTCTTGAACAGCAAGATGTTTGCCTTTTGGCAGCATATATTCACGCGGTTCAATTGTCTCGTCATCAGGACGAACGATAATACGGCGTTTAGCCTTATAATCTTTACCGTATTCCACACGACCAGCAATATCTGCCATAACCGCATAATCTTTTGGTTTACGTGCTTCGAATAACTCAGCAACACGTGGAAGACCACCAGTAATATCACGTGTTTTAGAGCCTTCACGCGGAATACGTGCCAAGACATCGCCTGCATGAACAGGTGTACCAGGTTCCACAGAAAGAATAGAGCCAACCGACAAGAAGTAACGTGCTTCCATATCATTATCGAGCAAGATCACTTCACCATCAGCATTACGCAAAGTAATACGAGGTTTCAGATCAGACCCTTTGGAAGCCTGTTTCCATTCAACAACTTCACGATTGGAAATACCCGTTGTTTCATCTGTGACTTCACGCATCGAAACGCCGTCAACAAGATCAACAAAGTTAGCCATACCTTCTTTTTCAGAAATAATTGGAATCGTATACGGATCCCATTCAGCTAGCTTTTGACCTTTTTCACAAACGCCACCTTCGTCGACTAACAGTTTAGCACCATATTGAAGACGGTGACGCGCACGCTCACGATTATTCTCATCACGAATGATAAGTTCCTGACTACGTCCCATAACAATAGGAAGACCATCAGAATTCATCACAACACTGCGGTTTTTAATATGAACTGTACCAGCGAGAGATGCTTCGATAGATGATTGCTCAGAACCACCCTGCGCAGCACCACCAATGTGGAAGGTACGCATTGTTAGCTGTGTACCAGGCTCACCAATGGACTGCGCGGCAATAACACCAACAGCTTCACCAGTATATACCTTCGTACCACGGGAAAGATCACGGCCGTAACATTGAGCACAAACACCGTTCTTTGACTTACAAAGAAGCGGAGAACGAACATGGATCGTATCTAAACCAGAACGGTCAATTTCATCCAAGTGTTCTTCAGAAATGATGTCACCAGCGGAAACAATTACTTCTTTTGTTAGCGGGCTGACCATGTCGTCAATTGTTGTACGACCCAGCAGACGCTCACTCAAGGAAGCGATAACTTCACCACCATCAATAACAGCCGAAATCTGCATACCGATATTGGTTTCACAATCTTCTTCGTTGATGATTGCATCTTGAGCAACATCGACAAGACGACGTGTCAGATAACCAGAGTTAGCCGTTTTAAGCGCAGTATCAGCAAGACCTTTACGTGCTCCGTGAGTTGAGTTGAAGTACTCAAGCACGGTCAGGCCTTCTTTAAAGTTCGAGATAATCGGTGTTTCAATGATAGAGCCATCCGGCTTTGCCATCAAACCACGCATACCAGCCAACTGTTTAATCTGAGCCGCAGAACCACGCGCACCAGAGTGAGCCATCATGTAAACAGAGTTCACATCACGACCTTTAGCAGCACCGATAACGTTCATCATCTCATCAGCAACACGGTCAGAACACTGTGCCCAAATATCAACAACTTTGTTGTATTTTTCACCACGTGTAATCAGACCGTCGAGATATTGCTGCTCAAATTCTTTAACCTGAACCTGAGCTTCTTCAATAAGCGCTACTTTTGTTTCTGGAATACACATATCGTCTTTACCAAACGATATACCAGCCATACACGCATGAGAGAAACCAACCTTCATGATTTTGTCACAGAAGAGTACAGTCTCTTTCTGACCACAGTGACGGTAAATCATGTCGATGATTTCAGAAACTTCACGTTTTGGAAGCAAGCGATTAAGCATTGAGAACGGAAGCTTTGGATGACGAGGAAACAACTCGGCAAGCTTCATACGTCCAGGTGTCGTTTCTTCCAAAGAAGTAATCGGATTACCATCGGCATCAACAGTATGATAACGAGCAGTAATTTTGGTATGCAAAGAAATCACTTTGCTATGCAGAGCATGGTCAATTTCTGCCATGTCACCAAATGCCATACCTTCACCCGGCTCACCATCCATCATCATGGAAAGGTAATAGATACCAAGAACAATATCCTGTGATGGAACGATAATAGGTTTACCGTTCGCAGGTGACAGAATGTTGTTTGTTGACATCATCAACACACGTGCTTCCAACTGCGCTTCAAGAGAAAGCGGTACGTGTACCGCCATCTGATCGCCATCAAAATCGGCGTTAAATGCAGTACAAACAAGTGGATGAAGCTGGATCGCTTTACCTTCGATCAACGTAGGCTCGAACGCTTGGATACCAAGACGGTGAAGTGTCGGTGCACGGTTAAGCATAACCGGGTGTTCACGAATAACTTCTTCGAGAATATCCCAAACTTCTGGACGGGTTTTTTCTACCATACGCTTCGCAGCTTTAATGGTAGTCGCCATTCCATAAAGTTCTAGTTTCGAATAGATAAACGGTTTGAAAAGCTCAAGTGCCATCTTCTTTGGAAGACCACATTGATGCAACTTCAATTCCGGACCAACCACGATAACCGAACGACCAGAGTAATCGACACGTTTTCCGAGAAGATTCTGACGGAAACGACCCTGCTTACCTTTCAGCATATCTGAAAGGGATTTAAGAGGACGCTTGTTCGCACCAGTGATCACACGGCCACGACGACCATTATCAAACAGTGCATCGACAGATTCTTGAAGCATACGTTTTTCGTTACGTACGATAATATCAGGTGCACGTAGCTCAATCAGACGCTTTAGTCGGTTATTACGGTTGATAACACGACGATAAAGATCATTCAGATCTGAAGTCGCGAAACGGCCGCCATCCAACGGAACCAAAGGACGAAGTTCAGGTGGGATTACCGGGACAACATCCAGGATCATCCACTCAGGGCGGGAGCCTGATTCCAAAAATGCTTCAACGATTTTAAGGCGTTTAACATACTTTTTACGTTTTGCTTCAGAGTTTGTATCCCGAAGTTCCTGACGAATGGTGTCTTTTTCTTCTTCAAGATCAAGACCCGCCAAGATATCCTTAATCGCTTCAGCACCAATTTTGGCCGTGAATGCATCGTCACCGTATTCGTCTTGTGCATCCATGAACTCTTCTTCTGATAACAGCTGATGCTGCTTCATAGGAGTAAGTCCAGGTTCCACAACAACAAAGTTCTCAAAATAGAGAATACGTTCCAATTCCTTAAGCGGCATATCAACCAAAAGGCCGATACGGCTAGGAAGGGATTTTAGGAACCAGATATGTGCAACAGGACTAGCCAACTCAATGTGGCCCATACGTTCGCGACGTACCTTGGAAAGAGTAACCTCGACACCACATTTTTCACAAATGATGCCACGATATTTCATACGCTTGTATTTACCGCACAGACATTCGTAATCCTTAATAGGACCAAAAATACGCGCACAGAAAAGACCGTCGCGCTCTGGTTTGAAAGTACGGTAGTTGATGGTTTCTGGCTTCTTGATTTCGCCAAATGACCATGATCTGATCCGCTCAGGACTCGCGATTGCGATCCTGATCTGATCAAATGTCGCAGGCCCGCTAGTTTGGCCGAAAAGGTTCATCAACTCATTGGACATCGGTGTCTCCCGATAAAATTTTATTCTCTAAACCCATAACGTTTGAAACCGGGGCCTTTCGGCCCCGGATATCAAGCATCACTTTGTGTCAATTCCACATTAAGACCAAGAGAACGAAGTTCCTTGACCAAAACGTTAAAGGACTCAGGTATACCTGCTTCAAAGTTTTCGTCACCCTTGACGATCGCTTCATAAACTTTAGTACGCCCAGACACATCATCAGATTTAACAGTCAGCATTTCCTGCAAGGTATACGCGGCACCGTAAGCTTCTAGTGCCCAGACCTCCATCTCACCGAAACGCTGTCCACCAAACTGGGCTTTACCACCCAATGGTTGTTGCGTAACAAGAGAGTAAGGTCCGATAGAACGAGCATGGATTTTATCATCGACAAGGTGATGAAGTTTCAACATGTAGATATAACCAACAGTTACATCACGGTCGAACTGCTCACCTGTACGGCCATCAATAAGGCGAACCTGGCCAGAACTGTCCAGACCTGCCTTAACAAGCATATCAACAACGTCTTTTTCCTTGGCACCATCAAATACAGGTGTCGCAATAGGAACACCGTTACGTAGATTGTAACTGAGTTCGTCTAGCTCATCCGTATTCATATCTACGATGCCGTCGTTATAGTCTTTTTCACCATAAACATCGAGCAACTTAGATTTCAGGTCGCCATACTCACCAGTGCGACGGGCATCAACAGCCATATCACCAATTTGGTGACCAAGACCACGACACGCCCAACCTAGGTGAGTTTCAAGGATCTGACCAACGTTCATACGCGAAGGAACACCAAGTGGGTTCAATACGATATCAACAGGGGTACCATCTTCAGTGTAAGGCATATCTTCCACAGGCATAATGCGAGAGATAACACCTTTGTTTCCGTGACGACCCGCCATTTTATCACCAGGCTGCAGCTTACGCTTAACAGCTACGAAGACTTTAACCATCTTCATAACACCTGGAAGCAGTTCATCACCGCGCTGAAGTTTTTGCACCTTGTCATCAAAGCGTTTTGTCAGTTCGTTGATTGACTCTTCGAACTGCTTAGTAAGAGCTTCGATTTCTGTTTGAGCACCATCATCTTCAACTGCGATTTGACGCCACTGGCCAGGGGTAAAGTCAGCAAGAAGAGCTTCATCAACCTTAACACCAGTTGCCATACCCGTCGGCCCACTTACAACAACGTTGCCTGAAGTATATTCTTTCAGACGGTCGTAGAAACTGCGCTCAAGAATACCACGTTCATCATCGCGATCTTTTGCCAAGTGTTCAATTTCAAGACGTTCAATCGCCAGTTCACGTTCATCTTTCTCAACGCCACGGCGTGAGAAGACCCGAACATCAACAACAGTACCAACGCCCCCAGGAGGAACCCGCAGAGAAGTATCGCGAACATCAGAAGCTTTTTCACCAAAGATCGCACGAAGAAGCTTTTCTTCCGGTGTCATTGGAGATTCACCCTTAGGTGTTACCTTACCAACGAGAATATCACCGGGAAGAACTTCCGCACCGATGTAAACCATACCGGCTTCATCAAGGTTACGAAGAGCATCTTCACCAACGTTTGGAATATCACGGGTGATCTCTTCCTGACCAAGCTTAGTATCACGCGCCATAACGTCATAAGCTTCGATATGGATCGAAGTAAACACATCATCGCGAACAATACGCTCAGAAATCAGGATTGAATCCTCATAGTTGTAACCATTCCACGGCATAAACGCCACGAGAACGTTACGACCGAGAGCCAACTCACCAAGATCCGTAGAAGGACCATCAGCCATGATATCGCCACGACCAACACGGTCACCAACTTTAACAAGTGGGCGTTGGTTGATACACGTACCTTGGTTAGAACGCTGGAATTTGGAGAGGTTATAAATATCGACAGCACCCTCACCCGTAGACATGTCATCCCGGACACGTACCACGATACGTGTTGCATCGACCTGATCAACAACCCCACCACGACGGGCAGAGATTGAAACACCAGAATCCTGAGCAACGCGAGGTTCCATACCTGTTCCAACAAAAGGAGCTTCCGCCTTCAACAACGGAACCGCCTGACGCTGCATGTTCGAGCCCATAAGAGCACGGTTAGCATCATCGTTTTCAAGGAATGGAATCAAAGCAGCAGCAACTGATACCAGCTGTTTTGGTGAAACATCGATCAAATTGATTTCTGAGCTACGCGTAACGAAATAATCGCCATTCTTACGACAGGAAATCAACTCTTCAACGAAGGTGTTGTCTTCATTTAATGCGGCGTTTGCCTCAGCAATCGTGTAACGACCTTCTTCAATCGCGCTCAAATAAATAACATCGTCAGTAACAACGCCATCTACAATTTTACGATATGGGCTTTCAATGAAGCCATAAGGATTAACACGCGCAAAAGTCGCCAGAGAGTTAATCAAACCAATATTTGGTCCCTCTGGTGTCTCAATCGGGCAAATACGACCATAGTGTGTTGGGTGAACGTCACGTACTTCAAAACCAGCACGTTCACGAGTAAGACCACCAGGGCCCAACGCTGAAACACGACGCTTATGCGTAATTTCAGAGAGTGGGTTGGTTTGATCCATAAACTGTGAAAGCTGTGAAGATCCAAAGAATTCACGTACAGCAGCAGCAACTGGTTTTGCATTGATCAAATCATGTGGCATGACCGTATCGATCTCAACAGAGCTCATACGCTCTTTGATCGCACGTTCCATACGCAGGAGACCAACACGGAACTGATTTTCCATCAACTCACCAACAGAGCGGACACGACGGTTACCAAGGTGATCAATATCATCGATATCACCTTTACCATCTTTCAGTTCACATAGAATTTTGACGATTTGCAGGATATCTTCGCGGCGAAGAATACGGACCTGATCATCAGTCTCAAATTCAAGACGGGCGTTCATTTTGACACGACCAACTGAGGACAAGTCATAACGCTCGGAATCAAAGAAGAGACCGTTGAACATTTTTTCCGCTGCTTCGATGGTCGGTGGCTCACCAGGACGCATCACGCGATAAATATCTAACAATGCATCTTCACGTGTCGCATTCTTATCGGCAGCAAGTGTATTACGGATATATGGACCAACTTTGATGTTATCAATACCGAGAGTATCGATTTCAGTCAGGCCTGTACCAGAAAGCACCTCAAGAAGCTCTTCGGTGATTTCTTCACCAGCTTCACAGATAACTTCACCTGTCGCAGCATTGATATGGTCATTCGCAACAAATGCGCCGAACAAATCTTCGCTTGGTACAAAGATGTCCGTTAGGCCACCATCAATAAGTTTACGAATGGAACGCGGTGTCAACTTGGTGCCAGCTTCAACAGCAACGTCACCCGTTTTCGCATCGATAAGATCATTTGTTAGCTTGACGCCCTTCATGGCATCAGCATCAAATGGTCTCATCCATCCATTACCTGTTTTTTGGTAGGTAACTGTATCATAGAAGAAGTTCAGCAAGTCCTCTGGGGACATACCTTGAGCCTCTGCAGGATCAAGAACTTCATTTGCTTCGCTCAATTCAGCGCGTCGCTTAGCCGTTTTTTCATTATCCAATGCGAGCAACAAAGTTGTCGCAGGAAGTTTACGGCGGCGATCGATACGCACATAAGCTAGATCTTTAGCATCAAATTCTAAATCGAGCCAAGAGCCACGATAAGGAATGACGCGAGCAGCAAATAAGAACTTACCAGATGAGTGGGTTTTACCACGATCATGGTCAAAGAATACACCAGGGCTACGGTGCATCTGTGAAACGATCACACGCTCGGTGCCGTTTACAACAAATGTTCCGTACCGGGTCATCATAGGCAAATCACCCATGTAGACATCTTGCTCTTTGATGTCACGGATTGACCTTGCGCCGGTATCCTCGTCTACGTCCCAAACCACAAGTCTCAAAGTAACTTTGAGTGGAGCTGCGTAGGTAATGCCTCGTTGTTGGCACTCTTCTACGTCAAATTTAGGTTCTTCCAGCTCGTAGCGCAGAAACTGCAATTCAGACTTTTCAGCAAAATCCTTGATCGAAAAAATCGACTCAAATACTTCCTGAAGTCCGGTAGTTTTGCGCTCAGAAGTAGGAACGCCTACCTGTAGGAACTGATCGTAAGAAGCTTTCTGGACTTCGATTAAATTAGGCATAGTGCTCACTTCCGTGATACGCCCGAAGTCCTTGCGAATGCGCTTGCGACCCGTAAACGATCTCGCCATGTCAGTAACGTCCTCGTCCCATTGGGTTTTGACGAAAGGGAGGTTCCCTATCATCAAATATTATCTCAAAAAATCACTGGAAAAACGTCCATATACTACAAGACACTTAAACAGTTTGAGGGTTAATTTACACCTTACCCTTTAAAGGCGCAGAAAACCGGCGCGACACACAGCGTAAGCTGTGTACCGGCCGGGTTTTCTAAAACTGGTAGTGACGCAGAAATCAAGATTACTTGACTTCAACAGTAGCGCCAGCAGCTTCCAGTTTACCTTTGATTTCGTCAGCTTCGTCTTTAGTAACACCTTCTTTAACAGCTTTAGGTGCACTTTCAACCAAGTCTTTCGCTTCTTTCAGACCAAGGCCTGTAATAGCGCGAACTTCTTTAATGACGTTGATTTTCTTTTCGCCAATAGCGGAAAGAATAACATCAAATTCAGTCTGAGCTTCAGCAGCAGCACCGGCATCGCCAGCAGCAGCAGCAGCAGCTACAGGAGCAGCAGCGGAAACGCCCCAGTGCTCTTCTAGTTTCTTGGAAAGATCAGCGGCTTCCATAACTGTCAGTTTAGACAGTTCTTCAACCAATTTATCAAGATCAGCCATAGTAATTAGTATCCTCGTAAAGGCTTGAACAGAGAAAATTTAACAAAACCGTTAAGCAGCTTCGCCTTGAGACCCGTAGGCACCAAATACGCGGGCCAATTGACCAGCTGGAGCTTGCGTAACACCTGCAATTTTCGTAGCAGGCGCCTGCAATAGGCCAACCAGTTTGCCGCGTAGTTCGTCGAGTGATGGAAGAGCAGCAAGAGCCTTAATGCCATCAGCATTAAGGATAGTGTCACCCATAGCACCACCGACAATAGTCAGCTTCTCGTTCTTCTTGGCGAACTCGACGCAGACTTTAGCCGCTGCAATTGGGTCAACTGATGTCGTAACAGCAGTTGGACCAGTAAACAGTGGCTTCAGTGCCTCAAATTTCGTGCCATCAAGAGCAATTTTCGCCAGCCGGTTTTTCGCAACTTTGTAGCTAGCGCCAATTTCCCGTGCGCCTGAGCGCAATTCGGAAACTTCTGAAACTGTCAGGCCGGATTGCTGAGTAACAACAACCAAACCGGAGTCGTCGAAGACTTCCTTAAGGAAACTGACGAGCTGTTCTTTCTGTGTACGATCCACGGTAGCTCCGCTCGTTTTTGATCCGCTCCAAAATGGAATCAGATCGATTTGCACGAGAATCTCTCATCACCAGAGAGATTCGGTTCGCCTGTCCTGGAAGTTCAAGCCTTACACACCGGAGGACCCGATGTGTCTACAACTCGCTTCCCGTCTATGTAGGCCCCTTAAGGACTTAAGTCTCACTTACGTGAAACACCCACAGTCTTGGACAGGTTGCAACGAAATCCGAAAATTTCGCTGCAGTAACAGCGGAAGAACGAATTCTCCCGCTGAGTGATGCCCTAATACACCAAAAATTTCACCACGTACAGAGATTACTCTGCAGCAGTAGAAGAAATTTCCAGTTTAACGCCCGGACCCATCGTAGATGAGATCGAAATGCGTTTTACGTATGTACCTTTTACGCCAGTTGGCTTTGCTTTGCTGATCGCACTAACGAACGCACGAACGTTCTCTACTAGCTGATCTTCACTAAAGCTAAGTTTGCCAATACCAGCATGAATAATGCCTGCTTTTTCAGCACGGAATTCAACCTGACCGGATTTAGCAGCTTCAACAGCGCCTTTCACATCAGGAGTAACTGTGCCGAGTTTTGGGTTAGGCATAAGGCCGCGAGGACCAAGAACCTTACCCAAACGGCCAACAATAGCCATCATGTCAGGAGTAGCGATCACACGATCGAAATCCATCTCGCCGCCCTGGATCTTTTCCATAAGATCCTCAGCGCCAACAATTTCTGCTCCAGCTGCTTTAGCTTCGTCAGCTTTTGCATCGCGAGCAAAAACGGCAACACGAACTGATTTACCAGTACCGTGTGGCAGAGGAACAACGCCACGAACGTTTTGATCAGAATGACGCGGGTCTACACCCAAGTTCATTGAGATTTCGAGCGTTTGATCAAATTTGGTTGCACCAACATTCTTGATGATCTTTACAGCTTCATCAAGAGTGTATGCTTTACTCCGGTCAAGACCTTCATAGGCGCTAACAATACGCTTACTTTTTTTAGCCATGATCTTATCCCTTCACTTCCAAGCCCATGGAGCGCGCAGTACCTTTAATAATAAGGCTAGCAGCATCCAGATCGTTTGCGTTCAGATCAACCATTTTGGTCTGAGCGATTTCACGAACTTGATCCATAGTTACAGAACCAACAAAAGCCTTACCGGTTTCGGAAGCGCCTTTTGCCAGACCAGCAGCTTTTTTCAAGAAATAGCTTGCAGGAGGCGTTTTGGTTACGAAAGTGAAAGAACGGTCACTGTAAGCAGTAATGATTACAGGAGTAGGAGTGTTTTTCTCCATATCACCTGTTGCAGCATTAAAAGCTTTACAGAATTCCATGATATTTAGGCCACGTTGACCAAGCGCTGGACCTACTGGCGGTGATGGATTAGCAGCACCGGCAGGGATCTCAAGCTTGATGTAGCCTGCGATTTTCTTTGCCATTGATTTACCCTCTTAACTTATGGG
This sequence comes from Halopseudomonas aestusnigri, assembly GCA_036960845.1. Classification (GTDB taxonomy): domain Bacteria; phylum Pseudomonadota; class Alphaproteobacteria; order Kiloniellales; family Kiloniellaceae; genus Kiloniella. Next base: position 14,417 of record JBALWN010000020.1, read on the forward strand.
TGCGCGGTATGGTCATGGCAGACCCACCGCACTAAAAAACGACCGCAGATGCGGTCGCCAACTAAATACAGAGAAACAAATTACTGTTTTTCGACCTGTTCGTATTCCAACTCAACCGGAGTGGCACGACCAAAGATAGATACAGCAACTTTGAGGCGGGCTTTTTCTTCATCAACATCTTCAACAACACCGTTGAAAGAAGCAAAAGGACCGTCAGTAACACGAACAGTTTCACCAACCTCGAATATAACAGATGGACGTGGACGATCGACACCTTCTTGGACCTGCTGCAGCATTGCCTGCGCTTCCCGTTCGGATATCGGAAGTGGACGCCCTTTTCCACCAAGAAAACCTGTAACTTTTGGTGTATCTTTAACCAAGTGCCAGCTCTCATCCGTTAGGTCCATTTTGACCATAACATAACCTGGGAAGAACTTACGCTCAGCATTAATACGTTGACCACGGCGCATCTCTACGACTTCTTCTGTAGGAACTAAAACTTCCTCAAAGCGGTCGGACATGCCTTTTTTTGCGGCCTGCTCCTGAATAGATTCAGCAACTTTTTTTTCAAATCCGGAATAGACATGGATTACATACCAACGAATAGCCATGATTTTACCCTCCCAGACCTAAAATAAATTTTACGCCCTGATTAAGCACTAGATCGACGAGGAAGAAAAAAGTTGCCGTAAGTGTAACCATGACGAATACCATACCAGTGGTAACGAGAGTTTCCTTACGCGTTGGCCAAGTAACTTTATTCAGTTCTTGACGAAATTCTTTCATGAGCTGACCTGGGTTGGTCTTTGCCATTCCTAAACGCCTTTGACTTAGTGCCCAAAACACGGGGCAGATCTATACAATTAATAGTTAGTTATACATCGTTTTAAATCAAGATATATAAACAATTGCCAACTAAACCAAAACCCAGCTTACGCCGGGCTTAAGTGGCAGGAGAGGAGGGACTCGAACCCACAACCCCCGGTTTTGGAGACCGGTGCTCTACCAATTGAGCTACTCTCCTACATTTGTCGTTGTAGTTAAGTGACTCGGTTATCACCAACTAGCAGACGGGGCGTTCTAACAGGACGCCCCGCCGCTATCAACGTTTTATTTCATTTATTTTGAGATACTTGAAACGACACCAGCACCAACGGTACGGCCGCCTTCACGGATCGCAAAACGTAGACCATCA
>JBALWN010000021.1:0-10230 GCA_036960845.1 Halopseudomonas aestusnigri
TGTACGCCGTCATTGATGGACGACCAACTTGCAACGACCACAAACCCTGTTGAACACAGCTCAGAATAACAGCATCTGACGTAAGATCAGAAATGGGAACAGCTTGCACATTGATCAACGTTGATCCGAATAGAACCTGTTCTCGCCCATACTGATCTTCAAGATAGGCAACCATTGCATTGATCGTTATATGATCGAAAGCCAGGGATGGTGACAAGGTAGTCGCCAAAGCCGCTTCCAGGGCTTGGGCCATATGAACAAGATCAAGAGAGGAAAGCCCTAAATCTATAAACCTCACATTCGCCGACACATCCGAAGGAACAACATTCAAGCGACCAGAAATGAAATGACGCAACAGATCATCAAGGCTTCCTGTCATCGGAGCTGTGGAAGTTATTTCCTCAGCAGAAATTTGTACAAATTGATTTACAACTGGTTTTGTTTTATGAGACTGATCGGCATCCACCCAAAAGATTTTGCCTTCAAATGGATAAGACGGCAGAGAAGTACGGCGGGGTTTTTCCAAATAAAGAAATGCCGGATCAAAGTCAGAACCATTAACAAAAAGTGCTGCCAGTGTTCCGATCAATTCTCGATAATGGGCATCATCACGAGGTTGAGATAGATCAGAACGTACGCCCTTCAAAGCTTGATCAAAAACAGCGCTCATCGCTGGATCTACCTTCTCAACTGTCTCCGTAATCAGGACGTTCTTCTTTGTATCCAAATCCTCTAATCTCGCACGTAGTTCGTCAAGCGACGTGACAGAAAACGCCACACGATGAGAATGCGTCGGAAGACAAGCCAGGGAGTAGGCAATTACAGATAAATCCGCCTGAGTATCATCAAGCCAATACAGGAGAGCATTTACACGCCTGGCCAATGCTTCCTTAGTTCTCGCCGAAAGCATGATCAGGTGAGCTGGGGCAGACGAAGATTGCGCGGCACATTTGGGCGCCTCTTCAATCACCATGTGAACATTAGTACCGTTAAAGCCGAGGGCACTCAAAGCACCAAGTCGTGGGTTTCCGTTCTGTGTTTGCCATTCGCACAGGCTTGTATTGACGTAAAAAGGCGTTGATCCAAAATCAATATGACGGTTTGACTTATTATGGTTGATGGTCGGCGGTAATTGGTGGTGACGCAAACATAACAACATCTTTATTAGCGATGTGATACCTGCCGCATGCAGACAATGCCCGACATTCCCCTTCACCGATCCCAGAGCTATTTTGGGTTTATCTGTTTGCTTCCCAAAAGCACGTGTGAGTGCCTGCACTTCTATGGAATCACCCAATAATGTACCCGTACCATGCGCCTCGACAAAGCTAATCTCGCTCGGATCGACTTGAGCAAAACCGTAGGTTTTTCGAAGTAATGCCGTCTGCGAAAGACTATTAGACGCCGTGATCCCGTTAGTAGTGCCGTCCTGATTGAGAGCAGATCCGCGGATGATCCCGTGAATTGGATCGCCATCTGCCAGAGCATCTTCCAAACGTTTTAAAACAACTGCCCCTACCGCATCTCCAATAACGAAACCTTCTGCCCGATCATCGAAAGGTCTGCAATTTCCGTCAGCCGCCAACATGTCTCGTTGACTACAAAGAATGTGATATTTAGGTGTCGTTCGCAAAGAAACACCACCTGCAACGACCAAGTCCAAATCACCGGAGATTAAATCACGACACCCCATATGCACCGCTGTAAGCGACGAAGAACAAGCCGTATCAAGCGCCACTGCGCCTCCTTGTAAATTCAGAAAATAGGCAATACGCGCCGCCAGGATCGACGTGTCGTTACCAATAAAAGTGTTCCCGTCTGGTGCCCGATCAGCAGCCTTCAATCGTTCATCATAATCACCACCATCGCTGCCAACATAAACACCCCAGGCTGCTCCGGCCTGTTGGGGCGCAGCGTAGCCTGCTTGTTCCAGTGCTGCGTAACTTTCTTGCAAAAACAGCCGTTGTTGCGGGTCCATTGTTGAGGCCTCGGCATCGGAGATACCAAAGAAAGCAGCGTCAAAAAGCTCCATGCCCTGAATAAAACCGCCCTTGGTACAATAAGCAGCTCCTGGTTCTCGCCCTTGGACAGCAGCTCCATCCCAAAGCATTTTCGGAACGTCGGTAATCGCACTACGTCCCGTCGTCAACAGTTCCCAAAACGCCTCCACATCTATCGCGCCAGGAAAGCGCCCAGAAAAGCCGACAACGGCGACATCATTCAACCGTCCTCTATCGTCCAGCTTTGTTTTGTGCGATAGCTTCTCAACAATAGGTTTCTGTGGATCAGCAGCACCAAACGGCACCGAAGGCTCTTCAGCGATACCAAATGCGTCCCCGTGTTCATTACATAAGTAAGAACAAAGCGCATCAACACAGATATGATCGAATAACGTGCTTGGAGGGAGGACAATATTCAAGACTTCGTTGAGACGCACTATGAGGTCAATACTGCCAATAGAATCTAGTCCGAAATCAGTGAAAGCCACTGCACAGTCGATATCGGCAGGTTCGACCGCCAACAAGTTGGACAGCTCCTTGAGTACCAAAGACTGTGCTAGGTTTTCAACGCCTCCTGTTTGGGGCACAGATCGTTCTGCCGGCACCGTTGTTCCCAAAGCCCCCGTGCGCTGCATGAAACTCCATTCCGCTGTAATTCCCGCAGAAGGCTGTTTAACTTCTACTGCAGCAGGCGTAACCGAAACATTTTCAGGGTTAAATGTCAGATTAGCAACAGCGTCAGCATCATAGAGGAACAGGGTTTGGTCTTCTACCTCCAACGCCTCTGATGGTCCGGCCTCATGCAAGAAGATATCCGCAGGCGAGTTTTTGTTCGTCGGCACGAAAGTCACCTGAACAGATGCAAAACCTCTGTTCTTGGCTTCTGCACCAAGCGTGGCAAGCAAAGCATGTTCAACTCCGCGCCCAAGCACTCGACAGCTCAGCAGTAAGGAAACAACACTAAGGAAGCCCGCACCTTCTTCGAAAATTGCGAGCCCACATAAACCGTAATCCCCGAACTTATCTGCAACGCGCACACTCAGGCATCCACCCTCTGGACGCTCGGCCAGACTGGCCACCTCAGTCTCATCTTTGATTTCTTTATAGGTGTTGAACTGATTGGTGCGTACCGTCAACTGGGCCATACGTGAATAATCCGCAGGATCAGCCAAAGCTACATGGATGTCTAAGTCCAGGCTATCGATAAAGTCCTTAAAAGTCAGGGCTTCAACAAGAGATGTCTTACGCGCGATGTTTTGTTTGTACAGCTCGGTTCTTTTGCCATCTTCTACCGTTATTTGGGTGGTATCAAAAGCCCACACGCGTTCGAGGAATTTTGGAATGTCAGTGCTAACTTCTGGCAGCTGCAAGGTCAGAACTTCCGGGCAATTACTCCGTACTTCGGCACATTCAACCGGATTATCATCAAGAAAGATAAAGCTCTCGCAACTCAAATTCAACTCATCCGCCAGCGCTCGGAGATTGCTGGATTTTGGTTCCCAGTTGATACGCTGTGCAGTGATATCATCCCAGCTCAGGACCATATCAACTCGCGCCTCAAAAACCTCTCTAACATCAGCTTCTTCATTCTTGCTAACCAAACAGAGTAACAATCCCTGTTCTTTGCGTTTTTGCATAAACTCTTGTAAGGCCTGAAAGGCAGGGGAAATTTTGAGACCCTTTGATCCGACCTCCCCCACCACCCCTGACCAGAGTGTATTGTCGCAATCAAGTGCAATGACTTTATAAGGCGGTCGACGTAACAAGTGCACCCGACGTGCCAGTAGGTTCCCCATAGCTTCAAAAAATGTCGCTGTATAGGGTATGCGTCCCATGGCGTCGCGTTGAGCATCATAAGAATCATCCCAAGGATGGGCGGATTCAAAATCTTCTAATCGCAGTACCGAAATATTAGAGGCTTTTATTAATCCGTTGATCAGCAAAGCTTCTAGCCAACGACGTTCAGCACTTGAAGTTTTGGCAATAAAGGCAGGTGAAGGAGGACAAATTCCCAAAATCAAAGGTGCTTTGGATATTGATGATGCCTGAGAACACGCCGCCACCAAATCGCCTAACGTCTTTTCTAGTCCTGTTTCTACTGTTGCTTCCAAAGTTTGCTGTCGGCGTCCATAGACATTGTACAGGCCAGAATTTTCCAATGCATGTTCTTCAATCGTGCTGATGTAAAAGCCACGCTTACGCAAAATATCTTCGACTTCGTCTAGTATTTTACGGGTCTTGTCATGCACTTCGACCACAATTTGGTTGATTTTTGGCCAGTCTGTATCAGCAATCCCCGCCAACACTTCAAGTTCGCACTTCTCTGCATCAACCTTTAGCAAATCAATCCGTTCTAGATTGTGCTCGGCAATCAAACTGGAAACCGAGCGTAACTGGCATGTATACGCCTCTCGTTTTAGTCGATGATCAAGCATTGCTTCCAGATATTGCTCACTCGCTTGACCATCCTGAAGACGATCAGTACCAGACACCTCATTGGTCACAATCGCGCGTAAAGCATCTTTGTCTTCAGTGTCCTCAGCATGAAAACCGGAAAAAACAGAAGATTCTGGATAGAAAGTAAACTCAGCCTCACTGTCTGTCTCTGCAACCCCAATAGGCAATGGCAAAGCCTCAGGCGCATACAGTTCAAGGTTTTTCCGCAACACCTCAAACGTGACCGGTGATGGTTCGCAGGCGTATATGCGCGCATTTTTACTGCGTCCAGCAACGAAGAGAGAAAACATGCCAATGTTGGCACCAATATCGATAACCACCGCCTCATCAGGAAAATTGATCCCTTCTTTGGCATAGGTTTTCTGGATGAAGATTTCATCATACAGATAATCGGTTTCATAAGTTCGGAGATGCGCCAGCTTCAAACCATTCGGCAATTGATGTCGAGCACCGTCCTCTAGCACCTCGTCAATTTTGTTCTCAGAAGGGGTCTCCAGGTGAGAAGGTGTCTGGCTCTGCAGATCCTCCAAGCGCAACAGCACAAAACGTACATTTGAGATGCCATTATTCAACTGGCTATCTGGGTTTAAAAGTTGTTGGAAAATTTGATTATATGGAGCGAAGTTTATGTCCGCTGCAGCCCCCATGTAAGAAGACCAAGTAGCAAGGGGCGCTGCAATCGGCTCAGCGGTAAAAGTAGCCGCGACAGTCCAATTTTCACGTATACTTGGCGCATCATAAGCTTTCACGCAAAGATCAACGATTTCAACCAAAGGTGAGCCATCCATAGCTACCAGCATCAGATCATAGCGGTAACTATTTCCATCTGCACCCGCCTTTACTTGCTTAACCATAAGCTCACAGATTTCCGGCAAAGGCCTGTGACAAACAAACTCCGCCACCGAGAAAGGCACAAAGAGCCTATCGCTATCTTCCGTTTTATGAATATGTAGCAAAACACCTTGAATAGCCGCATCCAGCAACCCAGGATCGGGGACATCCTTTCGAACACTCGTCCGAGCCTTTAACGAAGCTCTGGCTTTAAATTCATCAAATTGAAAATCTTCTAATGCTGTAAAAAGGCCTTTGTAATCCAGGCCGTATGAAGAGAATGTTGTATAGATTTCGCTATGACTCAAAGCTTCTTGAAAGGTCTTAAAGTCTTGCTTTAGCAGTGTTCGGGAATTTATTTTGCCATCAGAAAAATTGAAACCAGCATACAGTCCTTCAATTCCTGAGATTCGAATCTCTTCACCATAGTCCTTGATATCCAACGATACCGGGCATGCCGCTTTCGAGAGTGGCTTGAGCCATTGAGCGTTGGTGATCCTGAAAGGATACTCAACCTCACGCACAGATGCCGCCAAGGATAAAAAACCTGCAGCTGGGAAAAGTCCTTCGCCATAGACAACATGATTACTCAGCAGAAAATCCGTGTCTTCGACGACATGTGTCATAATGAAACCCACCCATGACCATACTGTATCAGCACGCAACAAACCTGCGCCCTCACTCCACAGCCAAGAGGGAGGATTACACATTCGGCTCAGGACTTATTCACCGCGATGCTCTCAAGTTTGTGAAGCACCAAGCGTCAAGTCAGAGATAAATACGCACAGGTTAGTTAAAAACGACCTTATCTTAAAGATCAAGAATATCCATACCTGCCATTCTAATGACACACTATAACCCCCTTTACTGTCAAGCTGGAACATCAAAAAAACCTTTAATTTCCAGTACATACTATGGTACACTTATGTCGTCATATCTCCTCAAAGAGGGGGGAATGATCGCTTGACAGCGTTACTCGTATACCGTCAAAATCTCAGAGTAATCGCAACCATTATCACCGAAGTAAGGATTCATACGATGAATATTCCAGCTCATCTAGCCACTTACCTTCGTCTGATTGTAATGACACTGATTACCATGGGAGCGTCAACAGCATTGGCTGGGAACGAAACCGTACCAATTAGCAAATTGCGCCAACAGGCAGAAGCGCAGACACCTGATGCTGTCGCCTTCTTATCCAAAAGCATCCAATTCAAGTCCGTCGAAGATTTCGGTTATGACCTTAAAGCGGATACTCGGGACATGTTACAGTATGCTTTCGAAGAAGCGAAAAAAATTGGGTTCACAACCCGCCTTGCTGCAGACGGGTTAGTGGGTGTACTCGAGTATGGTGAAGACAAATATGGTGAAGACAGTGAGACTGTAGGCGTACTCATTCATGTCGATGTCGTACCAGCCAACGTGATTGTCGATGATAAAGGTAAAAGTAATTGGACCTACCCTCCTTTCAGCGGCAAAGTTGTTGATGGGTACGTCTGGGGGCGTGGCGCCCAGGATGACAAAGGCGCTCTTGCGGCAACATTATGGGGCATGAAGCTTCTGATTGATAATAACGTTGATATCCAGCGTAAAGTCCGCATCATTCTCGGCACAAAAGAGGAAAAAAGCTTTGAGGCCCTAACCCGTTATTTCCAAGAAGAAAAGCAACCGGATTACGGCATTGTCCCCGACGGCGTCTATTTCATTGAGGGTGAAAAGGGTATTGCAGATCTGCAAATTGCTTTCAAAGGCATCTCCGCTCCAGAAAAAGCCCGAGAAACGATTGTCGATTGGTCAGGAGGAACCGTCATCAACAGTGTTCCTGATCTCTCCTACATGACATTTTCATCTACAGATATCACCGCCACGCGCGCAGCCTTAGAGGGCGCAATAAATAAAACTACCACTGAACTAAAGGCTGGAAAATCAGAACTTTTTTACGGTGTGATAGCCCCATACACACCTGATCTCACAATCATGACTTACGCAAATTTCATTGCGCAGTTTGACATCAAGAACCTCCCTGCTGGTGATCTTGTTTTAGTGTCGCGTGGCAAAGCCGTACACGGTAGTGCTCCATGGGTTGGTCGTAATGCGATTATAGAAGTTGCCTTTGTCGCCAGCTTACTTAAAGACTTACCTGACAACGCCTATACCCAGGCCGCTCGCTTTGTCGCCACCCGTATGGGTCTGGACTACTATGGCAACGGCCTAATTAATAAACAGAACCAAGGTATCCCCTATTCCCCTCCCCAAGGATTACGCAAACCACCCCTCGGATTATCAGGTGTCCAATATTACGGAACATCTTCGAATTTGGGCTTGGTCGATAGTGACAACGACCAAAATACATTGACCCTATCCATTGACTTCCGCACAGGGCTCGGCAACCTCAACACCCAAATTTTGGACCACACCAGCTACACGGTAAATTTGGACGGTGGCACCACAAGCTACGTACAAGGAGTGGGCTCCCATTACCCCCCTATCTATAGCCCGGGTGAACATCCCGTAATGAAATTGGCCGTTCAAAGTTACAAGGATGTCAATCCTGATGTCCCGAAAACAATCCCCTATCTCTATTTTTCACCGGGCACGACTTATCTCAAACTCGTGGATAACTTCGTCAACTTTGGTCCGGTGGATATCTATCCAGACCCTTACGTCAACAAATTCCACCAAGATGATGAACGTATCTCGGTAAAAAGCCTAACAAACAATATCGTCTTGTTTGCCCACGCTTTACAGTTGCTAATTCAAGCAGATCCTTCTCCCGTCGAAACGAAGTAAATTTATGGAACATAAAGCCGCAATTTATATGGACTGGGGTCTATTTTTCGAGATCGAAATTTCGGCCGCACTTATACGCCCACTATTGCCACCCGGGATCACCCCGGTTGAAACCAATAACGGCAACGCAATATTGACGCTAAATTTACTACATTTTCTTTCTGGTGGCGATCAAGTCGACCTGCCTGCAAACAATGAAATTGATTTTGGCGTTGCTGTTCCCGTCGACAATTCAGGGTATCAAAATAAAGGCAAGCCCCACGCCAAATCTGCCGTACATATGTTGAATATAGCTTCGGACTCAGAGGATTATTTAACAATATGCCGGGATAGCGGATACTGCACCCATGAAGGGGCCAACTTGAAGTTCGAATTTAGTCCTGATGGAATGAATGGCTGTGTTCTGGATGGTAACGGGCCTATCGTCACGATCACCGCGCTCAGCATGACGACAAAGAACCTCACAGAGAATATCACAGAGAATATCACAAAGGCCACTCCAGAGTACTCCCCCTTCCAGCGATTTGGGCAGGATGTCATACATGATCACCGTGGAGAATATCGGCTTAACTTCATTTTTGAAGGTGAAGGCCTCTCCGAACCACAGACTGACCTCTTTGAACTCACCTTAGAAGACCATCCTTTTTTCAGAGGGCTTAATAATTTGGCAGGAAAACAAGCCTGTCTTTCTCAATTCGCTTTACGTCCCAAAAAAACGGCAACCTTGTACCTCTTTGCCCCTGACGAAGCCTGATTGTTTTTAGTTATCTCAAAGTAAATATAATATATATTTGTTATGAAACAGGACCTCTTCACGCTCTGTGATTAGATGGCGACCATCATGGCATGAGACAAACTAGGGCAATGTCCTTAACTAGATCCCATCTTAAAAGCACCTAATTTCAGGCCTTCTCATTTGTTATGCGTATGGTTCCTGTTATGTGATGGAACAGGGCCAAAATATGTTCTATGCGGTGGCCAGCTTAACAACTAGTGATGAGATAGTCGTACGACTTCGGATGCCTATAAAACGAGTAACAAAATTTTGGAATCTTTGTTTTGTCCGGTAATCAACAAGACTATGTTACAAATGTCTTGTAATAATGGGTGAATATATACCCTGTATATGGACTGAAATTTTACGCGGCCAGTGGATAACAGCCGATGGATGCCTTGAGTAAATCCTATAGGAAATGCTGTTTAGTGAATTGTACCACTCATAATGTCGCCACGCGAAACAAGATTGTTATAATTCTCGGAATCATGTCGTACTATTTAATTGTTAACTTACTGGTTATAAAATAAACGCAATAACCCTAAGAGGGGAGATCAAGCCACTGCCCTACGCACACTTAAAGTATGAGTATTATCCTTTTGGCCCGATTAAAAATTTAGAAAGCCCTCACCTTGATGTGATCTCCAATGTGTGGATCGAGCTATATAAGTGTGGAAATAAGATCCCTTATAAAGCGGAGATGGCCCCGGAGTTATTTCATAGATCCCTAAGATATTGCTGGATCGACGAGTACATTTCGGAATACGACGATTTCCTTTGCCGTTTGGCCGGCAGCGAAATAGATAACTCATTTCAGCTTCCGCATTCTGCAAAGATGTTACACGAAGTATTCGACAAAAAGACTAGTAAATCAATCCACACGCGCCTATTAAATGTTATCAATCGGCCCGCAATCATGCACGTAAGGTTTTACCAAAAACCAGCAACAGTTCCTGTTGAAAAACTTTTATTACCTCTACTCGATGATGAAGGTATACCAAGGTTCATTTTCGGCATAAGCCATTACCAACCTTTATTAACCTGCTCCGAAGATGTAATTATTCCTGATTTTGTCCGATTTTACGATTTGTAATTTCTTTCCTGGTTATGATCATTTTCTAGATTTTGGTTCGGTGTATCATTCATTAATTATGAGCTCTGTGTATCCGGAGTAACTCCGTTAACTAATGCCTTAACCTTGAATTTAGAATTTTATATTCAAGGTTATCAGATTGATGCTGCTTAACTTAAAACGCAAAAAAGCCCCCAGAGCTTTCGCTCTGGAGGCTTTTAAGATCTCTTTGGTTGCGGGGGTAGGATTTGAACCTACGACCTTCAGGTTATGAGCCTGACGAGCTACCGGGCTGCTCCACCCCG
>JBALWN010000022.1:0-9907 GCA_036960845.1 Halopseudomonas aestusnigri
TTCCATAACATCGGTTGCTGCTTTTTCCATGCTCTCTAACTACTCCATCATTACCTATAATTATGATCGCGAAACCTATCAGCTTGGTAACAAGATTTTATAGTATCAATTAAATGTGTCTTGGTCTTAAAAAGGGATTTATCTGTGATATAATTATATCTAAATTATTATTTTGCACACTGCGTCATGCTTGTAGGAATAGTATTTTTGTGGCAATTCGAGTGAAATTTAGGAAATCGTTTAGGAGTAGAAATCAACCCCATTAGACTATTTCGCTATATTGGATTTATGGTACTCCATTTACTTTAAATTCTCAGTTTTTGAAAACGCTAAAAATCAAATAACGTTAAGAGTAAAAAACTGAAATCATAAAAAAATCTAAGCTGAAGAAGGGTAAACATCAATATTGAAGGAGCTTTAAAAAAGATTGTGTAAGCACTGATTATTATTAACTCTCTTTAGAGGTAAAAAACAAAGAGTACAGCAATAAAAAAAGATAAATTAGAAGCTCTCGGTGCTGAGTTAGCCAAAGACATAAAAACACCAGAAGATCTCTCCAGACTGAGTGCGCATTTAAGCAAATTAACTGTATAATCAACTCTTCATGCCGAGATTGAAGATCACCTTGGTTATTCGCCGCATGGCCGAAAAACTCACCCCTATGGTAATTGCCGTAACGGGTACAGCGCAAAGACCATGAAGGGGAACACGGTGAGGTTGAGGTTTTCAATCCTCGCGATATAGCTTCCAGTTTCTCTCCTCAGATTGCCAGCAAAGGCCAGACGCGTATCACGGAATGGACGAACAAATCCTCAGGTTCTATGCAAAAGGGATGAGTACTCGAGATATAGTGGATGCTTTTCCCAAAATGTATGGTACTGATTTTTCTGCTGGATTGACCTCCAAAATGACGAACGCTGTTATGGATCAGGTAATTGAGTGGCAAAACTGCCCACTTGATAGTGTTTATCTCGATTACATTGTCATCCAAATTCTCATAATATGCGGGTTATCAACAAATCTATTTATCTGGCTCTCGGCATTAATACTGACGGACAGAAAGAGTTTTTGGGGCTCTGGATTGCTAAACCAGAGGGAGAAAAATTTTGGCTTGGTGTTCTCACGGAATTAGAGAACAGGGGTGTTAAGCGCATTCTCATTGCCTGTGTCGCCGGTCTCAGTGGCTTCCCTGAAGCACGATTCACTCTGTTTTCCAGAGACGAAGATCCAGCTCTGTATTGTCCACATAGTGCGTAATTCATTAAAATATGTCGCGTGGAAAGTTTACAAAGGCCGTAGCAGCCGGACTTAAAGCTATCTACAGCTCAACCACAGGAACAGGAAGCAAACCAGGAACTGGTTCAATTTAACTTGGCCTGGAACTACAAATACCCCCAGATCAGTAGGTCTTGGCCTAAAAAGGCCCAATTTGATCACAATCTTTGACTATTCCAAGGAGATAAGGAGGATTATTTACACCACAAATGTTATTGAATCTTGAAACAGCGTTATCCAAAATCTGTCAAAACAAGAAATCTGGTCCTAAACGACGATGCCGTCATAAAAGTTATATTTCTAGCTATTCAGGCTGCATCAAAAAAATGGACACCATCTGTTCACAACTGGAAAGAAGCTATGAATATAATTATGATTGAATTTATCGACTTGGAAGAAATGATCAACTGATCAAAACTTACACAGATTCATTTACAGGCTCACATTGAATAGAAGATTTACCAATAGATCTTTCGAAAGGGTTTTATAACTTTCGTTGATTCCACTTATCTAGGCACCTAGCAGAGATTCAATAATTCATTCATAAAAACACTATCATGACTTATTCTTCTCTTTATAAAATATGTGCTGTCCAATCTTTGGCCCCCGGTCAAAATCATGTTGCCAAGTTGGACTTACATAGTCGGCATGATACCAGAGTGAGCCAAAGGTCACATCCTCATATTTTCCTGTAAAGACCTCTTGCGCCAATTTTTCTGCCTCACCCCAAGCACGGACATTCTTCACCTCATCACTTATCCCGTCACACCACCATGTAAATTGACATTTATACTTTTTGGCCCTTCCTCCCTGTTGAACCACATCACATACAGTTGAAGGGAACCTAGAGCTCGCAACTCTGTTCATAACAACATGTGCAACAGCCTTACGACCGGATACAGGTTCGTTTCGCGCCTCAAAATAAATGTTTTGTGCCAAACAATATACCGACTCTGATAAACTTTCATTCCCGGTAGAATCTGAGGTTAATCCAGACATAATCGTCGGAAATGTCGTGTTACGATGGTCTTCCCCAGCACCAAGGTTATACCAACCGAGACCTTCACTCCCTTCTAGTTCAGACAAATTTGAAGAACTTTCAATCTCTGACGTCCGCGAAACATCTAACTTAATCTCTTGCCAATCACTATTCTTAGATATCAGAACACGATCCAACTGAATTGATTCAACCGTTCCGCCATTTCCGATGACAGAACCCACCCAGTACCTAAATCCGTTTTTCATTTCAATATAAGGCTCAACACCGGCCCAGACTGCGACAATATTTTCGGGGGTCAACCCCTCTTCCATTTTCTGTGGGCCATCTTTTAAAGTGACACCAATAGTATCTATTTTTATAAGATTTGGTACGTCGGCCAACAAAGCTGTTTCTATTTTCTGCATCTCGTTTCTCGACGACAGTTGTCCCTTTAATCTGGCGACACCCTTCTTAAACTCAACCAGTTCGAGGTTCCCCCCGAGCCCTTCCAGCGCCATTTGTAAGGCTTGTTCCGTACCTTGTTGTTTGGTTGATTTTGATATTTTATCTCTATCAGACATCCCATTCTCTAAAGTCAAGCCAGTGAGACCCGTTGTATAAATCGTGGGCGAGGTACCGTCATGAACTTCCAAAGAGGGTTTCACAGAGAACAAAGAAGCCGCACTCTGCTCTTTGAGCATTACTTTTGATTGCTTTGTAATTGGATGGAAGTCTCTGTGATCTTCAGGCCTCGTATTACCCTGGACGATCGTAAATCCGGTTCCCATAATGATCATGAAGGCGACGGTAATTTTACTATACACACCTCTCTTTTTTATCAGACTGCCCAGTGCCGAGAAAAAACTATAAAGGGGAATCATAATCTGACTAAGAGGCAGTTTTAACAAAAAATTCTTCGCCTCTGCATCCTCTGTTTTCTTAAGGTAAAAACTTAATTTTATTCCACTTTCACCAAGAGAAAAGGGCTTACCAAAGGGTACTTGTATCCGGTCATCGATCCGATCACCTAGTGCGTCAAGGAGGTATCCACCCAACGGCGAAATCTCCACCCCATCTGGTAAAATATCGATGACACAATGGTTCTCTATTATTCCATCCTCATCAAGGACGACACAGTTTCCAAAGCCAGAGCCAATTCGAAGAAACGGCACATTGAGATCGAAGTGGAGATCATCTTTCCGGTTAGGGCAACAGATTTTTAAACTGTAATCGAAGATTTCTGTTCCCAGGAAATCACCCATTATGATGTTCCTCGTTGACGGATTTAATATCAACGATCACCTGATTACTCATATCATACATTCCTCAAATTTAATCAATGTTTACGAAGATTTGAATTATAGTATTGCTTTTTTATTTCCTTACCCTCCAATCGAAAGAGAACATTACAAATATATTACAACTCAATTTCGAAGCACCCTAGTAAGACGCCATTGATCAAACTTTATTCATTAATTTATTTTGCAATCTACGGGATGCCTTTTTAGGGACACAATTTTTACAGAGCTCCCTTTTACTGGCCGTAATTTTTTGGTTCTGGCAAAAGGTTTTCAGCTTTTGTTTTTTTTCAGGAATAAAATTGCGCTACCAAACGTCTGTGGTAGCAGGTCAGGTATTACTGATAGTCAGGTGCCTCTGATCATCAGGAAGTAATGAACTATGAAATGTATAAAGCAGAAAACGATTCACAAATTTTAGAAACTAAACCGGATAGACGGTTGCAAAAACGAGCACTATTACGCACTCCCCACATTGTTTTCCAATCACTTCGTTCTACACCTTGATAGGTAAATTTACCATGCAGCACACACCAACCCTCGGCAGGTTTTTAACATCAATAGTACTTTCCCTTCTATTCTTAACCCTATTGCTGACCACAACAGCGGAAAGTGACGAATTATCTGCAGAGACCACTTTAGAGCAAGGCAGCGGAGAGGTTTTTTTCTTACCCACGACGGTTCAAACCGTCATTGTAGTTGATCAATCTATTGCGGAAGCTAAGACCCCGGCCCCTGGACGTTTGTTCATCTTTGGTAAAAAGGTTGGTGTTACTGAAATTTACGCAATAGATTTCGAAGGTAATGTCGTTTTCAAGCGGCATATTTCTGTGAAGCATCAGGCAACGGCCTTAGCTAAAACACTACAAAACAGATTTCCCAATAATCCGGTAACAGTTTCCTCCAGTAAGGGAAGCCTGATGGTCACGGGAACTGCTGACACCCCAAAAGATGCAGAAGATATCCTCGAAACGATTACGCCATTTGCCAAAGATGACAAAATTATAACTCGTTTAGGGGTACGTTCTGCCAGACGTGTCCGTCTTTACGTTCGGTTACTGGAAATACAACGAAACATTGATGAGAGTTTTGGGGTTGATTGGAACGCGATCCTAGCAACTGGCAGTGTTGCTCTTAGTATATTTCAAGGGGGCGTTCCTGCTCTCCCTGCAGCTCTAGCCGCTGCAGGAAGTACTCGTGGCGGCGGTATCGGTGGGTCTTACAACTCATCTAATGTTGATATCAATCTGGCCGTAGATTTCCTCGAACAACGCGGATATGCTTCTATTCTTTCCGAACCAAACCTGACAACGATGTCAGGTGAAGCCGCGAGTTTCTCGGTAGGACAAGACGTTCCCCTGCCCACGTTCACTTCAGCAGCCGCTGACAACGTATCCACAGGAAACTTCGGAATTACATACAAATTCTTTGGGTTAGGCTTGAATTTCACCCCAACAGTACAAAGCCGAGATACAGTAAGCCTAGACATCGACATCAGTTCCAGTGAAGCAACAAATAGTTCCATCGTTATCAATGGAACAAGCTTGCCAGTTTTTAATTCAGAGGAATTCAAAACTGTTATCGAATTAAAGACCGGGCAGACATTTGCCATTGCGGGCCTGATGAAAAAAGTAGGCCGTGATAGCGTTGACCAGGTACCTGGACTTGGCACCCTCCCTGTATTAGGAAAATTGTTTGCAAGTACGAATTATCAACAAAGTCAGAGTGATTTAGTTGTTTTGGTCACACCCTATTTCACGGATGACGCACCCAAAGAAACTGAAGAATCACCTTCTGTAAACCGTCCTCTTAGCAATGTTGAATACATATTGCTAACCCGCAATACAGGAACCCCTCCTATCGTCGCTCCTCCCGGTGCACCTCGGATGCCATCAGCTGTTGGTTTCACCTATTGACGCTTACAGCTGATGGCCCCTGGGCGAAGAGTATTTCCTTCGCCAAACAAGTGGGCGTAACCATCGCCATCTGTAAGGTCACCGTACTTTACGTTTTACGGACACTCGTGAACAACAACATCACCCTTAATGCAGGCAGTATAAACCTTTGCGCATTATAGCATCAGGGGGAAGCAAGATTAATCCGCGTTATCCCGCTGTGGTAATCGCAGGTAATACAGAAATCAGTCTAATCAGAATTACTTTGGTCACATGGTCAAAGATATACTAAGAAAAAGGATATTTTATTATGAGTTCACCAGGTGCTATAGGTGCAAAGAACGAGTTGCCATTTAATCGAACACCTACTCTCTCAGGAGAAAAGAGTGAAGCTTTCAGTCGGGCCTCCTCTAAAGATAGCAGTAATACGATAATGGAAAAGAAATTGGTTCGTGAGAACGCCGCCGTAAATTCATCCTCAAAATCAGACAATGTCTTCCAAGTCGTGGCTGATGCGGTAAATAACCTTGCTGTAGATCGCGGCGGCATTAACTTAGGCGAATGGCCATTATCCGACGAATGGTCAACAGACGAAAACAAATCGGAAATGAGCGATGACGTAAGGGAAGTAACCGATAACGAACGGTCATTATCCGATAACGAACGGTCATTATCCGATGACGAACGGTCATTATCCGATGACGAAGTATTATCAGACGATAACAAATCGGATGCAACAGATGGTGAGCAATCATCAACAGATGATGAACGGTCATCGAACTGGTCATTAAACAATTTCGAAAGCTCATCAGACGACTACAAATCGGATACAACCTATGAAGAAGGGTCATCAACCGATGAAGTACGGTCATCGAACTGGTCATCGAACTGGTCATTAAACAATTTCGAAAGCTCATCAGACGACTACAAATCGGATACAACCTATGAAGAAGGGTCATCAACCGATGAAGTACGGTCATCCCCATAGTAGTGGTGGCGATCCCCTTCAGGGGCTGAACTAGCGTTGAAGCCTGGACTTCGTATCAGATACATTGGCTGCCTCCTTTCAAGTATACCAGAAAGGAGGCAAGCCAGTTTTAGTATTTTGTGCGATAGAACCGGAAGTGTCTGGCAACTGTTGTAGAAAAGATGGGTGTTACGAAGCGGCAATACGATAAGACAAGAAGCGGCTCCGTTGCAAAAATTTACCCTGGGCACAGAACTCCCATTTTGGGCGAATTTTAGGCATAAACTCCAAATAATCTGTTGATGAATCGTGCCTCTGCTATTGGTCCTGTTTCACCGAGCATCCATATTCTAAACTGTCCCTTTTTAAACATCCTCATGACTTCAAATCCTTTGATCGTGGCGTAAGCCGTTTTCATGGATTTGAAGCCTAGAGTTGGTTTGATCAGTCGTTTGAGCTTACCGTGATCTCCCTCAAGCCTGTTATTCAGATATTTGATCTGGCGATGCAAAAGCTCATTAGGAATCTTACCTTCAGCTTTTAACTCCCTGATAGCTTCACCATATGTTGGAGCCTTGTCGGAGGTGATAGACACTGGAATGTGGTGCTTGTTGCGTTTCAAGTTTTTACTCAGGAAGCGCTTTGCTGCCTTGGTGTTGCGGGTTGCCGATAAATAGAAATCAAGAGTATCTCCATCCTTATCAATTGCCCTATATAAATATTTCCACTTCCCTTTAACCTTTATATAGGCTTCATCAACTCGCCAGGAATAGGACATACTTCTCTTGTACCACTGAATTTTCTTCTCAAGTTCCGGGGCATAACGCTGAACCCAACGATAAAGTGTCGAATGATCCACCTGAACACCCCGCTCACACATCATTTCTTCAAGATCTCTATAGCTGATCCCGTATTTACAATACCAACGAACACATTGAAGGATCACCGTGCCATGATAGTGCCGCCACTTGAACTCAGACATCAAGAAAAAACCAAAAAAAAAATGAAAAGCTGAGGAAGAATAACCTCAGGTTAAGTTTTTGCAACGGAGCCGAGAAAACCACTGGCCGGTTCAAAACGCCGCGACAAACTCAATGGATTTTTGCAGCCCATGACGAAATCAATACCATCTTCTACCCCCGACGCAACACTTTTACGACCACATCTTAACGTCAAGCTCACTCAGATGTTTTCAGCTTCTAGACTGACTATACTGTCGTAATGACACCGTAGAAATAGCTCCACAGCCAATACTGCAAAGTAATCTAAACAACTTGGCAATGCCGTGAAATGTTTTGTAGAGGTGAATTATTTACAACAATGTCCTATATTGAGGGGGGGGGGAGTTGGCGCTTCAAATTTGTGCATAACATTGAGGGGGAGCAAGGTGACTGACGAAGGCCCTTGCCCTTTGAATGTTTTTTGAAGCGCCGCCAGTCATAATATGTATAACGTCCCAAAATCAAAATTATTATAGCTAATAAATCTATAAAAATATTGAATACTATAGCTATTCAATATGACATTTAGGATGTTTATTTAAGGCGTTAGGTATAAGCAGAGGTTGCTTTTCGGTTGCGTCCAGATACGAGGCAACTTCTTTCAACCACTCCATAACACGCGGATAGGACTTAAAATCTTCCATGCCTTTAAGTCCTAGTTGATATGGCATCATAATTTGAGGCCAGGCACTGAGATCTGCCATAGAGGGGGTATCCGTATCGACCAGATACTGTCGATTTTTTAGTGTTTCACTTAGGAACGAGAAAACATCTTTTCGACATTCACCGACTGAGCAGCTATGTCGAAGAGGGGATGTCATCTGGCGAATAAACTCGGCCCTGTTAAGAAACAACGGCCATAGAAATCGTGTTCTCCAGGGTAATCCACCTGGCGTTGTTCTATCAACGCAATAACCAAGTCGGAGTGCATTCGATAGCGTTTGTAAGCAAGGCCTCTTAAACTGAGGATAAATACTATAAAAAACAGCTGGTATCAGGCTTTCTGAAACCCACTGGTCCATATTTATGACTTTTTGAGCCAATAATTTATCACCAGGTAAAATAGAAGCCGCATCAGGAAAGCAGTGGTCGAGCCAAAACCCTATTTGTGCTGATTCTTGCATGCTTTCCAAACCTATTTTGAGAACTGGAATTTGTGTTCCTGTAGGGAGCTCACGATCTAATCTAAAAGGATTAACGTATACAATATCAAAAGGTAATTTTTTATATAATAAATAACAATGTACCTTCGCCGCATAGGGGCTGGTTACATACGAGAAGAGAGTGATAGGATTCTGCATTTTGGACATAAATACTCATATAGAAATCTTGGTTCGAGATGGCCTCCCAAATTATATAAACGAATTTAACCTTCATGCCTATATTGGGTCCTGATGGAGTGGATGCCTCTTATCACTTTTTTGTAAAAATCACCGCGTTAGTTAGATACTTTAATGCCGTCGAGGGGCCATCCACTCCATGAAAATTAGGTCCGCAGCCTTCACTTTGACCTTTCCAAAAAGAGAAATTTAACATCAAGAATTATCGGGAAATGAAGACAATTAGCTGTAGTAATTGATTATCTTTGGTTGATAATAATTTCCTCTGTATGTTAGGGGCGACTGGCGTGAATGTTAAACCCTGTATGCAGAGCTTCCTATACACCAACCTGTCAGTTCTAAAAAAATGTATTCGCGATCTGCTCATAAGTATCTTCTTGATGAACATTAATCGTTTTTGACACTCAGTTGCCAGTATATATTTGCCCAATTAATAGAAGAGAGATTTGAGGGTTCAAAGGGATATAACCCGTGCTCTCCATATGGGTTTGTTTCTCTAATTGGCCCTAAATGATTTTTCAGGTGGTTCTTATTATTAATGCGTCGAGAAAAAGTGTCCTGAGTCCCCCGTTTTCCAAGCGCTTTTAGAAATTGCGTTCCAAATTTCAGAGGTCGGTAGTTTTTGATAGTTTTTCCGCTGTCTGGATTAGCGAGATCAATGTCTTCTTCGTTGCGAAGTCGTATCATGAACTTATCGTCTATTAACACGGACAAGTTAAAATATGGAAGCTTACCTACTACATTCATATTATGACTAATCTCTAATATGTTGGGATGATAAAGCTTTGATAATTCTTTTGGTCATTCTCGATTTCACTGCAGATGGATGAAAGAATTCGGGAGAATTGGTTTCACTTTTAACATCAGAAAACCTTGATAAAGCTAATCGACTCAAAGTCGATAGATTTGACACTTACTTTAAAAATTTAATACACAAATCCCTAACGTATATTTAAGAAAAAACGCACAAATAGCTGAATTTTCAATTAATCGAACAATCTTTTCAATAAGTTACATTTAACTTATGAGACTATTCATTTCTTGAATTTTCATAATAATAAATAATGAATATATAGTAATTAAAGTAAAAATAAATAAACATGAATATTTATAGATAAATACTAAAAACTGATACTGAACATATCAAGAATT
>JBALWN010000023.1:0-5791 GCA_036960845.1 Halopseudomonas aestusnigri
GTGTCTCAGAAGAAGCTGTTAGTGAGGCGACAACAAGTATCGATTCTGTCAATGATCTGGCTGATCGAGCCCAGAAAATTGGCGATGTTGTCACCATGATTAGCGATATTGCAAGCCAAACCAACTTGCTGGCTTTAAATGCGACAATTGAAGCAGCACGTGCAGGAGATGCCGGTAAAGGCTTCGCTGTCGTCGCTTCTGAAGTGAAAGCACTTGCAACCCAAACTGCGAGGGCCACAGAGGAAATTGAGAAGCAGATCAATGAAATGCAGCAGGCCTCCTCAACGACGGTGTCCGCTATCAACAGCATTAGCTCAGTAATCATCTCAATTCGCGAAGCGACAGTCTCTATCTCGTCCGCGGTTGAAGAGCAGAGTGCGGCAACTGCTGAAATCTCCCGCAATGTTCAACAAGCATCTACGGGAACCGCGGCCGTTTCTTCAAAGATTGAAACAGTTTCGACGGAATCTCAAAACACGGGCGAAGCAGCCAATAATATGCAGACCGCTTCGCAAGAACTTACCGAATTGTCAAGCAATCTGAAAGAAAATGTTGAGGCGTTTCTTGATGATGTTCGTGCGGCGTAATACTGAACTTTGACAATTAAAGTAATTCCAATGGGGTTCTTGTTCATAAGCAACAAGAACCCCATTGAGCCTTTCTATGCGACTATAGGTTTCCATAGCAAGCTCAGCCATCCCTAATTGCCTTCAGCTTCTGATGACAATCAAGGAACGTGAAATTGGGCATTAGACAAAGCAAAATAACCTTGAAGTGCTCTTACAATTTGAGAAATTATTGACCGTAATAACTCAAGGCCCTTGAGTAAGACGGCGTTGCGTCCTAACTTCAGATAATCATAATAAAGAAAGGCGGGCTTCCAATGCAATTAACCGATCAACAATTGGCTGATTTTGATAAGGACGGATATTTGTTCTTCCCCGGTATGTTCTCGCCTGAAGAAGCAACACTTCTTAAGCAAGAAGCAAATACGGTCTATGCCATGGATCGTAAGGAAGTCTGGCGAGAAAGCTCAGGCGTGGCGCGAACAGCTTTTGCTGCCCACCGCTACAACGAAGGTTTCAAACGGCTTGGCGCACATCCCCGCTTGATCGAGCCGGTAGAGCAGGTGCTCGAAGGCTCTGTTTATATGCATCAATATAAAGTTAATGCAAAAGCAGCTTTTGATGGCGACGTTTGGCAGTGGCACCAGGATTATGGTACCTGGAAACGCGATGATGAGATGCCGGAACCACGTGCCATGAACATTGCCGTATTCCTCGATGATGTGACAGCGGCGAATGGCCCGTTATTGTTTATTCCCGGCAGTCATAAGTTGGGGGTTGTCGACGCTGGACATGATCTGGAAACGACCTCATATCCGCTTTGGACGCTGGGCCGGGATAAAGTAACCGAGCTTGCGGAACGCGGCGGATGCGTAGCCCCCACGGGCCCTGCCGGCAGCATGTTGATGTTCTCGTCCTTGCTCGTCCATGCAAGCCCCGCCAATATCTCTCCCTTCGATCGGACAATCGTCTACCTATCCCTCTGCCATGTAGATAATCATATCCGTGCTTTTAACAGAGAGGAATGGATTGCCCATCGGGATTTTAGTCCCATTGAAGCAATGGACGATACCTGCCTGATGGATCTCATCGCTGAACGACAACAAGCAGCGGAATAAATTAGCAGGATGATTGTTTTCTACAGACGTCGTTTAAAACCGGCGCAAAAAATGACCTCAGAAAAATATCGGTCCAACGAGCTATTTATTGGACTAATCGGCGAATAACTCGTCCCCTTCTAAGGTAATACGATGCATCAAGCGACGTTCACCATGGTAATCATTTAATGCCCGGTGCCATGTGGCGCGGTTGTCCCACATCGCTATCGAACCGGTCTCCCATTCAAATCGGTAAGTGAATTCGGGACGGCTGGCATGATCATACAGAAAATCAAGCAACGCCTTGCTTTCCGGATCCGACCAACCAACGATACCCAATGTAAATGCTTTGTTCACATAAAGCGCTTTTTTGCCACTTATAGGATGCCTGATTATAACCGGATGTATTGCATCCTGCGTCGCTAGTTCTGGGTTACCCAACCGACCGCCGGTGTCATCTGCATTTTTGGAAACAGTTGCCTGTCCTCCAAACCGATGTCGCGACGAATGTTCAGCCTGCAGGTCGTCCAGAACTTTCTTTAGTCCTTCCGAAAGCGCGTCATAAGCAAGATACATGTTGGCGAACATCGTGTCTCCTCCATGTTGCGGGAGTTCTCGCGCCAACAGGATCGATCCAAGAGCTGGTACTTGGTCATAGGAATGATCTGTATGCCAATCCTCTCCAATAGCATAAACCTGCTCGGGTTCTTTTCGTACTTCGGCAATTTTTGGATATCCATCAACTGGTTTAAAGAACCTGTTGACATCAATAACTCCCAGCCCTTCAGCAAATGCCTGGTGGGCGTTAGGATCCAGCTTCTGATTTCGAAAAAACAGCACACCATAATCACCGAGATTTTGTTTAATCTCTTTCGATGTTTCCGCGGGTATGGGTTGTGAAAGATCGATGTTCTCGACAAACGCGCCGACTCCACCGTTTGTCCTATGGAACGAAATTGGTTGCTGTAGCATAATGGCCTCTTTGTGCGGTTTCTTGTTTTTATGGCAATGGATCTTATGATCTCGCATTTTCTTACCATTTGTCAAATTTCGGGATTTCGAAATACCTGAATAACTAAGAAGGCTTTGATGCCACGATCGAAATCGTAAACGATATTTGCGCATCCAAAATATCATTAATTTTTATTATCTGGGTGAAGGAACCGTTCGAATTGTTCATCATATATACCGATCCCGACGACCTGGGCAAATTTGTAGCATTCAATCAAAGGCAACCACTTGAGGGTCGAACCTAGGGAATAATTGCTCGTTGGTACATATTGACTTTGTTCTAAAAAACACGCCAGTATAGCGAGCGAAGTCAATAAATAAAAAAACTCGTAAAACAGCGCCACATCTGAAGAAAAGGCGCGGATAATAAAAAATAGAAAATTCAGTCTCAGTTCTGGGAGGACTATAATGCTGAAACTTGCAAACCTTCATAAGAAAATTGTATCAACACTCGCCCTCAGCGGCATGATAATGGGTATCGCTGCAGCTTCAGCCGAAGCCATTGAGCTCCGTTATTCAGATATTGGTCCGCCCCGCGGACCTCGTGCCCTTTCCTTGATTTGGTGGGGTGATGAGCTTGCAAAGCGCACTAACAACGAAATTACTGTGAAGTTCTATTGGAGCCAATCATTGGTCAAGGGCAAAGAAACGCTGAAGGCGGTTGGCTCTGGACTATCTGACTCTGGAACAATCCTGGGTATTTACACGCCAGCCGAACTGCCATTGTGGAATTTATCGAATGCGCCCTTTGGCGTCGACGACGAGTGGGTCGGCCTGCGCACATGGTATGAAATGCGGCAAGTCAATGAGGATTTGATTGCGGAAACCAAGAAAAAGAATGTAAAAATCCTCGCCAACTATACGACTGGCTCTGTGGATATTCTTTCCAAAGAACCTATTACGAGTGTCGCGGATGTAAAAGGGAAAAAATTCCGTACAAGCGGCGGCTGGACCGGACTTTTCAAAAACCTCGGCGCCTCAACCGTTAAAGTTGGTTTTGGCGAACTATACCAGGCTTTGGACCGCGGTACTGTGGACGGAACACAAAACTATATTCAAGCTGTAAAAGCCTATAAACAGTATGAAGTTGCCGGTCACATTACGCAAATTTCCATGGGGCAAGTACTGGGCTTTGGACTCGGAATAAACCTGAAAACCTATAATAAATTGTCGGACGAGAATAAAAAAATTCTGGACCAAGTAAGCTTCGAGATGATGGAACATTTTGCAGAATCCTATGCGACGTCTGTTGCCGAAGCCAAAACCGCAATGATGGCTGGCATCGATGGGAAAAAAGTTGTGTTTCATGAAGTCTCTGACAGAGATGAATGGATAGCCGCTTCCGCCGAGTTCGTTCCGAATTGGAAAGAAAAAGTTGGCAAAAAAGGCATCGACGGCGATGCCTTCGTCGCCCAGTTCGAAGAGATCAAAGCAAAATACGAAAAAGAACTGGCTGAAAAAGGGTACCCCTGGACCCGATAATAGTATTGATAGGCTTCGGACTGCGCTGCTTAGCAAGGCTGCGCAGTCCCCAAAGGGGATAATCTATAATGGTAAAAATTGTTGATTGGATTAGTAATGTCTTCGCAGTTTTGTCGATGATAATTCTAATCTTTATAATGCTTTTTATTACTGTTTCCGTTTGTGGACGGTATTTCCTCGGCACCTCTATTCCAGATGACATTATCATTATGCAAGCCTTGTTGGTGGTTATGGTATTCCTGCCATTTTCATATGTTCAAGGCAAAGGCGAACACTTAAGCGTTTCGATTTTGACAGACCATATGCCGATCAGAGGGAAACATATTTGCAATATAATTGGCCTTCTTGTCGGAATTTCCTTTATGGCGATCGTTATGATCGCTTCTTTTGGAGATGCTTATACCGCTTATATTGATGAATCGATTTTTGAAGGGCCGCTTGAGATCAAAGAATGGCCGTCTCGAGGATCTGTAACTGTTGGTACCGGACTACTCTTAATCAAATTGGTTCTTGATCTTGTCACAGCTGTCATACACGGGCCTACGGCGGACGAAATCAGCTCGCCTGAAGAATACTAGGGATTAGTCGCTTATGGAACCGTTAACGTTAGGGATTATAGGGCTCGTAATCCTGCTGATATTAATTTTCATTAAGGTTCCGATGGCGTTTGCACTAGGGATCGTTGGCTTTGTTGGATTGATTTTTGCCATCGGTTGGCCAAATGGCAGCGAGCTTGATTTGGAACGAGGATTCGAAGCCGCTTGGTCATTTGTTAGTTTTGAACCCTTCTCATTTATTGCCTCATTTTCCCTAGTAGCTATTCCTCTCTTCTTAATGATGGGATATGTGGCCTTTCATGCAGGCTTCACCAAGGACATATACCACACGGCGCGTATGTGGTTAGGCGGTGTTAAAGGCGGCTTGGCGATGGCCTCAGTTGCCGGATGCGCCATGTTTGCTGCTGTCAGTGGTTCCAGCCTGGCAACCGCCGCCGCCATGGGTAAGCTGGCTGTTCCAGAAATGCTACGCTACAAATATGATAAGGGCCTTGCAACCGGCGTCGTCGCCGCAAGTGGTACACTTGGCTCCTTGATCCCACCTAGTATCCTGATGATCCTGTATGGGATCTTTACCGAACAATCTGTCGGTAAATTATTAATGGCCGGATTTATTCCGGGCGTCCTGTCGGCCGCAATTTACATGGCAATGATTTGGGTGCGAGCCGCCATCAACCCCGAGCTGGCCCCAACACCAGAGCGTGTGACTTGGAGTGAAAAACTTCACTCGCTCAAAGGTACATGGTCAATTATTGTCTTGTTTATCATTATCATGGGAGGGATTTATACCGGGTTTGTCACGCCGACCGAAGCCGCGGCTATCGGTGCCCTCGGTGCCTGGGTTTTGGGTTTTATATCGAGAAGGATGACACGCAAAACTTCAAGAGACGCTATTGTTGAAACCGTGACCCAGATAAGCAGTATTTTTGCGGTTGTGCTGGGAGCAAAGATATTCGTTGGCTTCATTGCGATCACAGGCGTCGCAAGTGTCCTCGCAGAATGGGCGATCGGACTTGATTTGCCGCCAATCGGTATTTTGCTCGCGCTATCCTTGGTTTTTATAATTTTGGGGACCTTT
>JBALWN010000023.1:5801-8301 GCA_036960845.1 Halopseudomonas aestusnigri
ATGGACCCCCTCGGCATCATGTTGCTTACCCTACCTGTCGTGACACCAGTTGTTGAGGCGCTTGGTTACGATTTGATTTGGTTCGGCGTAATTATGGTAAAATTCCTGGAAATAGGACTGATCACGCCACCGGTTGGTTTAAACGTCTATGTACTTAAAGGCGTGGTCGGCGACAAAGTAAGGCTGGAAACCATTTTCAAGGGTATCCTTTGGTTTTTGCTTATGGATGTTGTGACTTTATTCATCCTGATCGCATTTCCGGAAATCAGTCTTTGGCTGCCTAGCTTTCTTTAAATGATCTTGCCGGGCCAGGTGACGTCATCCATGCTCGAAGGCAGACAAGAGGACAACGAAAGTCAGTTACATCTTTCGTAGGTGAGATGGTTAGCCAAGCCAGACCTGAAAAATATCCATAGGTCACCTTAGTCGAGCCTGAGAAATGAGAGGACAAGCATGCAAAGGATGAAAAATCAAACCGCGATTGTAACCGGCGGTGGCGGTGGAATTGGCGGTGCAACATGTCACAGACTGGCCTCGGAAGGTGCAAATGTTGCAGTTTTCGACCGAAATCGAGAGGCAGCACATGCAATTGCAGACTCAATTTTAAAAAAAGGCGGCACCGCTCAAGCTTTTATGTGTGATATTTCAGATAGAACGGCCGTCGATCAGGAAGTCGCATCTGCCGAAGCAGTACTCGGTCCTATCGATATTCTTGTCAACAACGCTGGCTGGGATCTATTTAAACCATTTACGAAGACCGACCCTGATGAATGGCAACGTCTGATCGCAATCAATCTGATAGGCCCACTGCATCTCCATCATGCGGTACTACCAGGCATGATCGATCGCCGACATGGTCGCATCGTCAATATTGCATCCGATGCAGCGCGCGTCGGGTCTTCGGGAGAAGCGGTATACGCCGCCTGCAAAGGCGGTTTGGTAGCGTTCTCAAAAACATTAGCGCGCGAACATGCCCGTCACGGTATCACTGTCAATGTCGTCTGTCCCGGTCCTACGGACACGGCACTGTTTGCAGAATTCATTGAGGGCGCCGGTGATCCTGACAAATTAAAAAAAGCGTTTGAGCGATCGATTCCTCTAGGTCGAATTGGTCAGCCCGAGGATTTACCAGGAGCAATCGCGTTTTTTGCCAGCGATGATGCCGCCTATATCACCGGCCAGGTGCTAAGTGTGTCGGGTGGGCTCACGATGAGTGGTTAGTCAGTTTTAGATCAATTGGAGTTTACAAAATGGATTATCAAGACATTCTTTATGAGGTGCGCAACGGCGTTGCGTGGATCATTATCAATCGGCCTGAAAAGATGAACGCCTTTCGCGGACAGACCTGTGAAGAATTGATCAAGGCGCTCCATACGGCAGGCTATGATCGTGATATAGGTGCCATTGTTCTTGCCGGTACCGGCGACAGAGCATTCTGTACTGGTGGCGACCAATCCGCACATGATGGTGAGTATGACGGCCGAGGGACGGTTGGCTTGCCGATGGAAGAATTGCATACAGCTATTCGAGATGTACCCAAGCCGGTAATCGCTCGCGTTCAAGGATACGCCATTGGCGGTGGTAATGTTTTAGCCACTATATGTGATCTCACGATTTGTTCAGACAAGGCTGTTTTTGGACAGGTTGGACCAAAAATGGGCTCCGTTGATCCAGGTTATGGTACGGCTTTCCTTGCACGTGTCGTTGGTGAAAAGAAGGCACGCGAAATGTGGTACATGTGTCGACGTTATTCGGGGGAAGAAGCCGTTACCATGGGCCTTGCTAACGTGTGCGTCCCGCAAGATCAATTGGATGATGAAGTCCGCAAATGGGGCGAAGAGCTTTGTGAGCGAAGCCCAACTGCAATGGCAATTGCAAAACGCTCTTTCAATATGGACACAGCCCATCAAGCCGGTATCGCAGGCATGGGGATGTATGCCTTGAAGTTATACTACGACACGGAAGAGTCCCGAGAAGGCGTCAATGCCCTTACGGAAAAGCGCAAACCCAACTTCCGCGCACATATGAAATAGCGCTGCAGTACAGAGGTCACAGATCGAGAGTTAGGTTAATTTGGTTGCGGGGGTAGGATTTGAACCTACGACCTTCAGGTTATGAGCCTGACGAGCTACCGGGCTGCTCCACCCCGCGATAAAGCTTTGCTTTGGTGCAGCCGGCGGGGGTTTTGCGTAGCAATTCCAATCCGGTTGCGTTTTTTATGTTGTCTTCATCCGTCACCCTGGGCTGGGTGTTTGAATGATAAAAGCACCCGAATGGGTGCTTTTAATTGACGTTGTGATGAGGAGTATCTGTTTTTTGCAGGCCTGGCAACGACCTACTCTTCCGTGCCTTAAGACAAAGTACCATCGGCGCTGGGAGTTTTCACGACCGAGTTCGGAATGGGATCGGGTGCAGGCCTCCCGCCATAGCCACCAGGCCGGCAAAAAACAGATATGAATACATTCTAGTTTAATTTTGTTTGCCCTTAAGGCTAAACAAT
>JBALWN010000024.1:0-9098 GCA_036960845.1 Halopseudomonas aestusnigri
CCTTCTAAAAAGTAAATACCCTTGAGTCTCGCACTTTCCATACCGCTGGTATCGCGGCCAGTGATATCCGTTTCCCAGTAGCGTGCTTCGTACTTGAGTTTAAGTTTGGGAGAAAGCATCACTGCGCCTTCAATGGCATAGTCATTACGATCACCGTTGCCTGTATCAATGACACGCAATTTAAAATCGGTATTTCTAACTTTAGCCAGCGGGCTTGAAGCGTTTTCTGCAGCTTGCGGTTCCTCTGCCTGTGCAGACACAATGAAAATGGACAAACTACTCAGTAAAATTATTTTTATCAAAATAAACACAAACTTTTCCTTTATTTAAACGAATACATGTGGCCAGGATAACCACTGGTGGTACTGACAAGTTAACTTGTCAGTACCACAGTTAAAGCTAACTTTTGCCCTTTCATAATCGAATCTCCGTTCAAAAGTGTGTTTATTAATACATCAATTAATTCTCAAGAAGCTCTCTTCTTTTAAGATATTTATCTAAAAACTGAACAGTCTCTGGACGAAGGTTTGAAATGCCAGCATAAGGCCTCCCTTCTGTTTCTTCTCTACTTGGAAATTTCTTTAAAAAGGCCGCGTGGCGTCCTCTCATTTCTTCAAAGTAACCAACGGTCCACATGCCCTCTACATTCAAAGGCTTCTCTTCACGAGGATCTCTATAAAGATTATAGATAGGTAACTTAAATGCGGCTGTACCAGGCGCTGGCCAGTGCACTTTGAATTGCTGCTTTATTGTTGCTGCATAAGTGGGACCGTTGTACATATGTATATAATCTCTTCTACTACGCCCATCTCCATTTATGAACAAGGCAGTTTGATCTATCCCATCTACAATACGATCTCTGGGAATAAATTCTGTAGCACCAGCGATTCTTGCAAACGAAGTATAAAGGTCGGTCACATGGATCATATCTCCAGCCATCGACCCTGCTTCAATAACTTTTGGCCATCGGATAAATGCACTTACTCGAATACCACCTTCAGTCGTTTCTCCTTTGTAACCTCGGTAAATCATGTCCGTATAACCAGAAGACCCTAAGGCCTGAACCATTGGGCCATTGTCTCCCATAATTACAATAACCGTGTTGTCTGCAATCCCTAAATTATCTACTTCATCTAATATGTCTCCAATCCAACCATCTAACTGTTGCATTCTCCCAACCCAAGATCCGCCATTGTCGGTTTTTTCCATGTTTTCCGGACGACTAAAATCTACAGGGTATTGTGGCCAATAGTTTAGGAAGAAAGGCTCATCCTCTTTAGCAAGACGTTGTAAATGACCAACTGCAACTTTTTGTTGATGCTCGTTCATTTTGTAGTAATAGTCATAAGTCAGGGCCTCTCCAGGTTCAATGCCCCATTCTTTGGCTTGCTCGCCCTTCTTAGCATCTAAGGCCAACACCCAGTCTTTAGGACGGAAATTCGAATCTAAAACATAAGGATGATCTTCTATGGTATGGGACACGTTATATGGCCACCTATCTGTTTCCGACTCGTTCGTCATGAAACTAAAAGTAGCCTGGTTATGCATCGTAAAACTGGTTTCATCGAAGCCTTGATTATGCGGGTAGGACTGTTCAATATCTCCTTGATGCCACTTGCCAACATGAGCTGTGTTATAGCCAGCTTGAGACAGCACCTCTGCGATGGTAACTTCATCTTTGTGCAAGCCTGTTCCTTCTGGCGGAACAATCTTTGGCTCCAGCATATGACTTCGTATTGGAAGCCTACCGGTTAAAAATGCAGCACGAGTTGGCGTACAAGATGGTTCTGAGTACATTCGACTAAAAGACATACTTTGTTCGGCAAATTCATTGATTGATGGAGTTTTATATCCCCTGACATCATTTAAAAGAGGATTGCCAAATTCTCCAAAACCTACATCATCAATCAAGATATAAATAATATTGGGCGGCTTGCCACCGTTTTGTTTTTTTAACTCAGCCAATCTACTATCAATAGTTTTATCTTCTTGCTGCCATTGCTCTTCATGCTGATCCAGTAATACATAATGCTCAGCATCGTGAACAATAGGTTTTTCAGCAAAACTATACGAAGCCGACAGACAGCCAATAAGTGCTGTAGTTAAAGCTAACTTTTGCCCTTTCATAATTGAATCTCCGTTCAAAAGTGTGTTTATTAATACATCACCCTAAAACCAACCCCATAAGGTCTCATTCACAACCTCCCCACAGGCACACTAAAACATGCCGGAAGGGAGATATGATAACTGCTTACTATTTCTTTTTACCCGCATTGAAGGCATCTACAAGGCGCTGCGTTTCAGGACGGATGTTTTCAACGCCGCCATAAACCGGGCCGTATGTTGGTTTTCTGTCAGGGTACTTTTGCTTCAAACCCATATGGCGCTTGATCATCGCACCAAAGCTCCCTGCTGCCCAAGTGCCGAGTTTAATTGAATCAATGGGACGCTCTTCACGAGGATCGCGATAGAGATCATAGAAGCCCGCATCAATAATAGGGTTTTTGCCCGCTCCTGGAAGATGCATTTTAAATTTATTTTTAACGACAGACTTCAGCATCGATTGTTCATAGTTAAAGATATAATCACGACGCCCATGCGTTTCACCCAGCAACAAGACCCCAGTCTGATCAACACCATCAATAACTCTATCGCGAGGAATTTTATCAGTGGCACCAGCAAGACGAGCAAAAGATGTGTAGAAGTCGCTAACATGCATAATGTCTTCAGCCATGCTGCCAGCTTCGATCATACCCGGCCAGCTAACAAAAGCATTAACGCGAACGCCACCTTCCAGATGCTGCCCTTTACCACCTCGATAGACCCTATCAGATGCGCCACTCAAGCCCATATATTGGACCATCGTACCGTTGTCACCCATGACGACAACGATAGTGTTGTCTGCAACACCCTGTGTCTTTAACTCTTCCATAATCTCGCCGATCCAATCGTCGACCTGAACAATAGCCTCGGTGAAACTACCTCCATTCAAGGTTTTAAATTCCCCCGAGTCATTACGGGCGAAGGTAACAGGATAGAGAGGCCAGTAGTTTAAGTAGAAGGGTTTATCGTTCTTGGCCATTTTACCAATTTGTTCGAGGGCGCTTTTTTGGTAACGAACATTCATTTCGTGATATTTTTTCTGACTCCATTTCTCACCCGCCTTAATACCCACCTCATAGAGCTTGCCGTTTCGAGCTTCAACACCCGTCAGCATATCCCCGCCAACCCCTGAAAAGGTATTATCCAGTGTAAAGGTTTTTGGGTAACTACCATCAGTGCCAATGGAACGAGTGATATCTGACTGCTCTGCTTCAGCATGCATCAACGCTAACTGCGCCTGCTGATGAATAGGGAATTCGGCATGATCGAAACCCTGGTTTTGAGCCCAGGCCTGCTCGATATCGCCCATATGCCATTTGCCTATATGCGATGTTTGGTAACCTGCTTCTTTGAGAACTTCAGCTAGCGTGACCTCCTCCGCCGCCAAACCTTCTCCACTTAAGGTGGTTTTGGCTTCGTTAAGACCCGTACGACCAGGTAGACGACCGGTCATCATCGCCACACGGGTTGGCGTACAAGAGGGCTCGGTGTACATCCGTTGCAAGCTCATACCCGCATTTGCCAGCTTATCCATATTAGGCGTTTTATAGCCACGGGTTACCGCCATATCTGGCATACCAATTTCACCAAATCCCACATCATCCAATAAGATGTAAACAATATTGGGAGCCTTGCCGCCGTTTTTATTGCGGAAGTCCTTTAGCTTTTGATCAACTTGTTTGTTATCCGCCTGCCAAGCTTCACGGTTCTGCGCTTCAATCACAGAATATTCCGCATCATGGATAATATCTTTTGCCATGAGTGGGGAGCTGAAAGCAGCATAGATTGCTGCACTGATTACGAATAGCCCGCATTGTCGATTTATTCTAAACATAATTGCACCCGATTAATTATGGATTTAAATTATTAAGTTGAGATACTAATCACTTATCTTCCAATTCTCACTGATGGATAAAAATAGAATTTCATTGTCTTTATAATCACCGGCATAAACTGTTGCTGGAGGGTTGTTCGAAGAACCGGTATCAATGCCACCCTTACCGTAATCGGCATAAACCTATTGCGTTTTCAAATGGCGAGAGCAGATCTTCTCCATATAAAGCGGCCACACCTCTAAGCGACATTTAGTTTTTTCATATTGCTCAGGGCTAAGATAGCCAAGAGTACTGTGCCGCTCTTCCTGTTGTAATCAACCCCAATGTATTCAAAGACCGCTTGGCGCATTTGATCTCAGGTCATTAACGAATGATATTTTTATCAAGTTAATTTGACGTCAACTAGGGCCTGAAGTCATCAATTGAAGTAGAGAGAGTCCAACTGGCGCCGTTTCTCGAAGGCAGCATCTGGCCATTGTCCTCGCCCACCTCCTCCTCAATGAGGCGATTCATTTTCGTATTCAGCATTGCAACCACTTCCCCGTACTTCCCTATATCCAGGGCCAGGTTTTTTATCTCAAGAGGGTCGGTTTTCACGTCGTACAATTCGACATCATTATTCGCAAATAATTGTTCTATCGTTTTTGGAGTGTTGTGCTCCAACGGTGAAAAATAGCGGCTGAATTTATACTGCCCGTCGTAAATACTTCTAATTGCGCCTCTCTTTTTCAGGTTGGGTTTGAATCCTTGTTTGGCTAGATCGGCGGGAGCACCTCCTGCCGCCAAAAAATTACCCACATTTCCGATAAAGTCACGATCAATGAAGCCAAACATGTTGAAGTTATAGAGAGCGGCATCCCTGAGAGCACTCGTAGAAGCCGACTCCGGGTTACTGAGCAACGCTGACATATCTTTGCCCGGCAAGCTGGAAATTGAGCTGGGATCTCCGCCGGCTAAACTGATCAACGTTGTTGCAATATCAACGTGGGAGGTTACAGCTTTACAGCGTTTATTACCCTCGTAGGATGGGTGAACGATGGTCAAGGGTACATTGTTTTGCTCGCGGTAAGCGGTCGCCCCTTTGCCGGACAGCCCGCCATGTGAACCAGAAAGCTCGCCATGGTCTGAGGTAAAAATAACGATAGTACTGTCGGCAATGCCCAAGGAATCCAGCTCTGCAAATATGTCAGAGAGATTTCTATCGGCATCTTGAATACAATTGAAATAGTAATTATTCAGCCTCTTCCAGCGACTATCTTCATTGGGTATCGGGCCTAGCATCGCGGCGTTAGAGTCCTTGAAGTCCAGGTGAGCAGCAGGCCTTCCTAGTTCATTTAAAGATTGCTGACGCGATTCAGGCAGTTGAACATTCCACTGCTGCTGGTAAAGAGCGGATTCGGGTTCATGATTAATATGAAACATCGTTTTTCTGCCTTGAACGGGTTTGCCAGGCAGGTCGGTGTTGTAGAACATTACATCATGTGGATTGACTAGGTTTACCGCCAGAAACCACGGCTGACTCTCTTTTCGCAATTGTTCGCCTTTACCTCGGAGCCAGCTTCGGCTCATGGATGAGATGACGCTATCGTGTAAATAGCCACCCTCGTTATGCCCGATGATGTCACCGATTCCCATGTAATCAGAAAAACCGTACTCTTCCATTTCTGCAGTCAACAATTTTTTGGGATTATGCAAATCGTTGGCTGTTTCAAACTCGTCCGTTAGATGCCATTTACCTTTATAGGCGGTGTAATAGCCTTGCTTGCGTAGCAAATCCCCGATCGTATCAATTTCCGTTGACATACTTTGAGACCAAGGGAAGTTGGTGTTATCAAACATGCCATTATTCTGAATATGCTGGCCGGTATATATGGTTGCTCTGGACGGTGTGCACACGCAAGATGCTATCTGGTGATTTTCAAATGTCACGCCCTGCGCAGCTAGGCGCTCATGCCCTGGCAAGCGATAACCTAGCGGCAGTTCATTCGCCTCCATATGTCTTTCCTGATCGGTGACGATCATAAGAATATTGTAGGGGCCGTTGTGAGGTTTTTTGGGGTTTCTGCTCGTCCCCGCCTGTGTAGCAGGAGCAATAATACTACCGGTAACTCCAGCGCTTAAAGCCACAAGCCCAGTTGTTTTAAGAAAATCACGACGAGAAAATCCGGTTTTATTGTCCTTGCTCATAGTTCAACTCTCTCAATTACTCTTAATGTGGTAGAACTGATGCCATCAGAAAACATATTTCAAGGTACCGCTTAAGAATAGCATCGTGTTCTGATCATATTTGCCAGAAACACGTACCCCCTGATCTGTACTATCAATGGGGGCATCACCTATCAGGTACAATGTCGCACCAATCGAGTAGTCGAGCTTATTTTTGCCTTTCCATCCATAGGAGCTAGATAGCTTCCACATTTCATCTACCGGAAAGTCAAATGTACGATATTTATCCTTAACCGGGGAGCTTTCGTAGGAAATTCCTAGCGTATAAAATGATTCAGGATCAGGTCTCTGTACATAGGCCGCACCAGCATGATAGGTATCATCCCATTTTCGATCCACCGTATCGGTAACACCGAGCGCATCAACGGTCACCTTGTTCTGACTGAACTCGGACCAATCCTGCCAGCCAATATTAAACATAAGCGTTTTTTCATCGTCGAGTTGGTGTCTTAAACCAACCTCCAGCCATTGTGGATTTGTCCAGTCCAGCTCAACAGATTGTTTGGGGAGGTCCACCGGTAAACCTTTAATCTTCAAGTCACCCTCAAGCTCGACATCCGCTTCACTTCGGTAGACAACGCCGAGCAACGTATCTGTTGTCAACTTGTAGGTCAGGCCAAAAATCCCCTGATAGCCCCAGTCATCGAGGTCTTCAAACTTTGCCTGACCATCGGCTCCGGGGGTATTGATGGCAAGCTCCTGCTCTAGGGTTGTCTGGATAATGGAGACACCAACCCCCAATGAAAGGCGGTCATTAACCTTGTAAGCAAATGAAGGCGTAATCCCGATGTTGGCCATTTCAACATTTTGAATCGAATAGCGACCAGTGAAATTATCCCCATAATCTACGCCGCCAGCACCCACTGCGACGAAAGATAAACCGAAGCGAGATTTATCGGATAGCACCCGAGTATAAAAAAAGCTGGGGACGGGAGCTGCTTCACCCGCGTTCCCGCCATCGCTGCCGCCTGCAGTGGCAACTCTGGAGTCAAATTCAACTTTAGGAGCAATCACCATCAGACCATTTATCATGGTATCTTCACTTATGCCGGTCATGCCTGCTGGATTGGTCCAGGCTGCATCCGCACCATCGGTATTGACGGTCGAGCCAACGCCCGCAGTACCTACACTCGATGGAGTCCCAAATTCGCTAAGATAAAAAGCGGCAGCGAATACTACGTTCCCCCACAGCAATGAAATAGCAATCGTGAGTAGCTTTGCTAACCTTAATATTTTCATAGAAATTCAACCTATCTCGGACTTTTTACGTCTTAAATTTATGAACTTACCTCTTTAACTTGAACTCGAACTCAGTGCCATATTTCACTTATACTCATAACTAAATGCTAACTAAAAAGCTTTTTTTTCAGCATCAAGATTCCGACAAAAATAGGCATAAAGCGCGCTTTGTTGTGTCCCCTTTAGCACTGGGTTTGTATTGTGCTATGCTCTAAAAATTGTTTTGTCTTTGATTTAGATCATAAACATAAACGTAGACAAGAAAACCCAACATCGCAAATCGGACATTTTTCTAAAAAAATGGTTGAGCAGACAGAATCTATGCTAATTAAGTCGCACTTTGACGACTTTGAAGAGTTTTGTGAGAGCATCCAGGGGTGGGGGCTTGAATTTAAACAGCTGGATCGTGGCCTTTTCTCCACAGACCTTTATCAGATAAGTACACCAGAGGTTCTCCTCACCAATGTCAACTACGATCGTCGTCTGGCACAGACAGGCAGTCAGCCGCTGGGGATGAGAACATTCGCGATTATGGCAGAGCAGGCGACGCCTTTTATTTGGCGAATGCAGGAAATGATGAAGGATCGCTTTATCATATTCCCCAAAAACGGCGAGCTTGATGCAGTAAGCATCGAGGGGTTTGAGGTCTACACCATTTCGCTTGCCGATCACGTTGTTGAAGAAAAATTACTTCAGAATGGAGACCCAGCTTTGGCAGAAAAGTTAAAGACGGGCGGTGTTGTAGAGGTGAAAACTGCAAAAATAAAGTCATTGAGACGTTTTTTGAGGCAGATCTATTCTGAGATCACACAACAACCAGAACTTCTGACTCGACGAAGTTTCCAGCAGAGACTCTGTGATGGAGTGACGAGTTGTATCTTCGACGTTCTTGACTGTAGTGAGGAGGGCCATTTGACGTTACCGTTTTGTAAACGGGCCAAAATAGTAAAGAACATAAAATCGTGGCTTGAAGAAACAGACCCTGAGTTTTATTCGGTCAATGGACTTTGCCATGCCTTACAGATCAACGAACGTACCATGCAGCGTATTATCAAAAAATGGTATGGCGTGTCGCCACAACAGTATTTATTGGCAATTCGACTCAATGGGGCGAGGAAAGACCTTTGTACAGGGCCTCGGGCCAAGATTTTAATTGCCGACATCGCCAACCGCTGGGGGTTTTGGCATATGGGGATGTTTGCGATGGTCTATAGGAGGCAGTTCAGAGAGCTTCCATCTGAAACGCTCAGACACGCCTTGTAAACTATCCTTGCTTGCTTGCTTCATTCCGACAGTAATGCGTCTACCGTATGGAAGATCATACCCGGAAACGACATGATAAAATCTGACCAACCGCCATCTCCTGACCTGCGAAAAACTCTTGTTAAAAGCTCTGCATCAGGAACCATTTCTACAGATTTCACACCGGTTAAGTCTGCCTTCGGGTCCAACAAAAGCATGTTTAATGCAATTTCTAGTGCTGCTGGATCAGTCCATTTCTGACGAAGACGAATCACACCATTTTGATCGACTAAATAAGCCATATTAGGCCAGGACCCATAAGACTGGTGAATTTCCCCATCCACCCCATCGACAATCACTAATCGGTTCTCGTTTTCCTCTCTCACGGTGATCTTCGCTTGCTCAACCTATTGTGAAAACAGTTTGTGAGAAGGGAAATTATCCCCAGGGTGC
>JBALWN010000025.1:0-5943 GCA_036960845.1 Halopseudomonas aestusnigri
AACCGGCCGGGGACATATTCAAGTTCCTCCGTTACATCCTCTCCCAGATATTTGAGCTTGCCACCACATTCAGTGCAGCTTTCTTTTGGGGAGAGGATCAATTCTTCGCGGGGCAAGTGATCTGGGAGTGGTTTGCGCTTTGGGGTATCCTTTTGCCCCACTTGTTCCAGAGACGGTTCTTCAGCATCAGAAACAGAGGCTGCAATCTCTTCTTGTTCCAGCTGCAGAGGCCAGTTGGTCAAGAGTTTTTGAACTTGCCCCAAAGCGATGATGCCGCATACCCGCCAATTGGTGTTTAAGCTTCTCGATCAAAAGATCTTTGCAATGGATCACTTTTCCCTCACTAGCCAATGGCCAAATAAAGCGACCACGCTCCAGCCTTTTACAGAATAAACAAGACCCCTGGCCATCCCAGAAAATGATCTTGAGCAGATCACCACGCCGACCGCGAAAGACAAATAAATGGCCTGAGTAAGGATCAAGCTGCAGCACTGATTGTGCCAGTGACGACAGGCCTACAAAACCTTTACGTATATCTGTCACACCTGCTGCCAACCAGACTTTGGCATTACTTGGAACCGGGATCATGTGTATGGCCTCAAGATATTGAGTTCCTGCGAGAGAACTTCAACCCCGTATTCTTGCCGCATCGCAATTGCGTACCACAAGGTAGATTGATCTCAAGGGACGTGTCTCCGATGGTTACCCTTCTGTCTTTTGGAACTTCAACGCAATCAACAATTTTATGAGGCTCTGCTGAGACAACTTGTGCGGAAGAAGCATCTACTTCAATGGGCAGGAAAGTGAGATCTCCTAAATCCCGCCGCCACCGATGTAGAAGGTTCGTATTTAAGTCATACTTTCGAACAACCTGTTACCAGGAAGCTTTTGATTGAATTGCCTCGGCAACAACCTGTCTCTTGAAGTCATCGCTAAAAACACGGCGTGTTCGGGATTTCTTAGGCATGAGATAGTGTCCACTAAGAAAGTTAGTGGACACTTTGGCATTTTATAATTTTCAGAGATAGGTGGGCAAGACCGGATGCTTACTATAGTCCAGACATGAACCCCACCTTTCAGTGCTTTTTCGTATTCACCTTTCGGTAGAGGGTTGAGATGACATTCTCCAAACTCAAAGCGCATCTCAGGCGTATCGGGGCGCCAGAACCTTCTAAAGCCAGGTACAAGCGATCGGAAACATCTGTAAACTCATACGAGCCACAAGAATACAGGAACTTCTTCAAAGCTGCTGGGTATGTTTCAGATTAAATGCAAATTTATTCGAACTTACTGAGTAGGACCAGCGCTTGGATCAATCAGTTGCTCTGGTAGCGCGACCGCTGAGGTCTTACCAACTTTCTCCTTCACATCATTATGGCCAACAACTTCAACTTTACGTCGTGCGAACTCAATCCCCTCTTTGGCAAAGACAGATCTTAGCTTATGATATATTTCACGCCTTAAGATAAATTGTGCCCGTGGTTTACACTTGAATTTCACCCGCATGATAAGCGCAGAATCATCAGCAATGCTGAGAATGCCCTGAGATTTTAAAGGCTCTAAGAACTTTGGTCCATGTTCTGGATCTTTCAAAAACGCTTTACTAACTTCTTTGACAACCCTCTTTACGTGTTTTGGATCTGTTTCAGGCTCAAGCCGGAACGGCATTTTGTAGATAACCCAGTCCCGGTTGTGGTTGGTAATTTTATTGAGTTCGCCAAAGGGTATCGTAATAACAGATCCGCGGTGATGACGCAGTTGTAAGGATCGTATTGAAATTGATTCCACCTCTCCACGGGTTTCTTTATCAATCTCGATATACTCACCGATACGAAAGGCATCATCGATCAGAAAGAATATCCCCGAGAAAATATCCTCTACAAGGGTTTGCGCTCCAAAACCAACCGCGATACCAACAACCCCAGCCGAAGCAATAAGAGGTGCAATATCAACCCCAACAGCTGAAAGCATCGTCATAATTACGATGAGTCCAAGAAAGCCCAACAAGGTGTTTCGGAAAAGCGGGGTCAAAGTATCAAGCCGCGAAGCCGCAGGCATGTCCAACGGGTCAACGTCCTCAGACGCACCACTGACACGCTTTTCAAGGTGAAGCGCCGCAACAATCATTTTCCAAATCAATAGTCCGATCAACAGAGTAATCAGAATATCAAACCCGGTACTGCCCCAAATAGGAGCCCCCTCACCTTTAGTAAGGGATAGTAGATCCAATCCCCAAAGACTGGTAACAACCAAAAACCCGACAATTGAAATTATCACTCGCCAGGCATCACAAAACACCCCACGAAAACGTTCAGCCATTTCGCCATCGCTTCGTAACAGTGTATTAACAATTTCCCGTCCTAAACGATCAAAGATTGGCAGAGCAAAAAAAACAATCAAGGTTCCAACAGGTCCCTCCAGGTGATGTTGTCCGCGTTCCAACCAATTTGCGAGCCAATAAAGCCATGCAAACAATACGTAAGTGCCAAGAAGAACAGGAGCAGCACTTGAGATGACACGTACAAATACGGTTGGTTCATCAATGATACCTTGCTCCTCTTTTTCTAAGTTAACATCACCAAGAACTAAAATGCTGATCTCTTGAATACGATCAAAATTTTGAAATAACGTAAATACAAGTAATCCAGCAACAGTTGTTCCTGCGATAGCAACTGTGATCAATGCGGGAGGAAAGCCGAGGCCAAGGGTTGAGAAAAATCCTGCAAAAACCCAGCCTGCAGCACCGATAAAAACCGCCCTTTTTAATAATTCATATGTACCTTGAGCAGCATTATCTTGAAGAGGGGCAATCCTGATCTGCGGTGCATCCGGCGCAAAAGCACGTTTGGATATGACAACAAAAAGCCAACTGTAACTGACACCCACATAATATATCCAAACCATTCCAGTAAGAGGACCTAGCTCACCTTCCATAAAGGGAGCAAAAATGCGTGTCGCAGCAAGGAACCCGATAATTGGGAAGATTTCAACCACACCAAGTGCTATTGTACGAAAGACCTTTTCCCAATAACTGCTACGTGTCGTTGCCGTAAGCCAAATTCGCCACCCTCTACTTGATCTCTTGATTATCAATACAGCCAATGCGCCAGCAACAATCAAGACCATTGCCGATAGAAACATACCGAGAATACCGTTTTGAGCAAGAGCAAGCCTTTCTTTAACTTTAGGCCCTCTGGAACCAATATTAACAATCGCATCTGCCCATTTGACAACCCGAGTTTCGATACGTTCGACCATTTCGGTTAATCGGGTTTCGATCGCGGCAAGAACAGTGTCGCCGGAGGCCTTTTCCTGTACTTTCTCATCGGCCTGGCGCACCAACTCTTCCCTAAAGAGTTCTCGAAGTTCTTTGTCACTCAGGGTTGCAAGTAATCGATCTATCAGCTCAGGCGTCAAATTTTCAGGGATCTCTTTTGTAGCTTCATCCTTTTGGGAAAAAATCGTTTGGGCTTGAACTGTTGTAATTTCAAGCAAAAGAGGTACAGATATAAATGTCACTAGGCAAAGGCCAAGGCATAGAATCTTAAAGAAACGTTTGATCATAAACCTACTTTAGTTAAGCCCTTAAGTTGATAAAAGGAGTACGAATTATCGTACAACTTTTTATAGTTACACTTTTTTTCATCAAGAGAACTTAAATATCGCAACTATTTTAGAGCCAAGAGCCTTGTTACAAATATTTATCCTGGGCACAGAAATCCCCTTTTGGGCGGATTTTAGGCCTATAAACCAAATAACTGGTTAATGAATCTTGCTTCAGTTATTGTTCAAGTTTCCTCATGCATCCATAATATAATCGGCCTCTTTTTAATATCCTCACATTCAAATTCTTTGATTGTGGCAGTGTGCCGTTTTCATGAAATTGAAGCTTAGAGTGCGCTTGATTAATCGTTTGAGTATTCCATAATTTGCTCAAGCCCGTCATTCATATATTTGATCTAACGATGCAAAAAATTAATCGAAATTATATCTTCAACCTATCTTTAACTTTTATATAGCTTTCATCCTTGCGCCAGGAAAAGGAACGGCTTCTCTTATACCAATGGAGCCTATTTTCTAATTCCAGAGCGAAACGTTTAACCCAGCGGTAAAGCGTCAAATGATCAACTTCAATGCTTCGTTCCACCATCGTTTCTTCAAGTTCTCGATAGCTAATCTTGTATTTGCAATATTAACAGACACAATTACTACTGACGGATGTCAGTAGACTGCGTGAAGATGCGCCCCCTCTTTAGGCATTATCTAATACAGTCCAAATTTTAAAATTTATCAAAAATACATTAAGTAGATTTAGTGGGTTTAACATCTGTCTTGTAAGCAGCCAATTGAGATTTAACATTACGGTATTCACCAAATAACCTATTTAACGAAGCAAATACCCCAGTTTCATAAAAATTTAATACTGGCATATGTTTATTTAAAATATCATATTTTTTGGCAAAGTGCTCAATCAGTACGTCAGAGTCTTTCATATACACTTCAGGTAATATTTCGACAGTAGGAAAAGATACTTTATCACATTTTTCAGCAAGAAACCCTTTAATGCTTTTGAAAGATTCATCGTTTCTATCGCAGTAACGAATATCTATCTCATCTAGTAGACCTGCTTCTGTCATAAACAAAAGAAATTTAAAGGAGAATGGACATTCTTTCATTAAAAATGCAATCGGTAGATGAGCGTGAGGTGTCATTTAAGTTTTCCTTAAAAAATCAGGTGAATATCAGCATACAGTCTCGTCTTGAAATAAGGATACATATTGGAGATATCTTTCAAGACGAGACAAGTTAAACTCTCAAGGCCTAGATCTTTTGACCTGACCTTGAAGGCTTCTTATGCGGTATGTATTAGAGAACGCATCAAATAACATGTATTCTAAGCTTAGGGTCGGATCCCAAGTATCTCAAAAGTGGAATGTACTCACTTTTCCGTAGGTAAATAATCACTAAACCAGAAAACAATACACCAATTGCCTGGATAAAGAGTTGAGCGCCATCATTGTAAGGGTCAATTCCTAAGGGGGTAAATACATGGAAGAAGATTGCACCGGACATCAAGGCAACAGAAAGTAATCCACCCAATGCTTGAAGACGTGGGATAAAAAGTAAGATGCAAGCCAATAGCTCCATACCACCAGTTAGATACCGACCGTGTGG
Organism: Halopseudomonas aestusnigri; assembly: GCA_036960845.1. Taxonomy (GTDB): domain Bacteria; phylum Pseudomonadota; class Alphaproteobacteria; order Kiloniellales; family Kiloniellaceae; genus Kiloniella. Next base: position 5,176 of record JBALWN010000025.1, read on the forward strand.
CTCAAACCAAACAAGACCGCTCCAATCTTCCAATACTTGAAATAAGTGGCTTCCTTTTTCGAATTTATGAGGCAAATAGCGTAAAAAAACATAGGCCATAAAAATAGCCAATAGATAAGGCAGAATTCTTTTGATTATAGACATTGTAATACCCTGTAGTCTGTGTTCCCCAGTGGGGTTATGTCCTTTCTAGTAAATAAGCACCAGTAACTTATCTGTCAGAATTATGTTATCTCTAAATTTTGCCCCCCTTTAAGAATAGCTTGTAAGCCATATTTTTGGATAATACCTGTAACTATTCATTACCTGCACAAGTTTGATACCATAAATCATATAGACTCCCGTTTTAATTACTCAAAACAATACAATGGTTTTGGCAAAACATAATCAGATCTAACGTTAAAAATAATTGGCCTGTCTTTCCGCTTCAATGATTTCCTTCAAACGCAGAAGACTACAGAGCTCTTTTGCTAAATTGACGGTCTCCTCAACACCTTATTCTCAGGTTAAATGAGACCACTTTAAAACCATAATGAGGTTTTGAAAAATGCCGTCGACTGTTCGATAGCAGGTGACAAGGCTGCTATGTGCCTTTACATATCCCAGGATAGCGCTGAGCGTAAGCCAATGCACGGCAATACCTGGTTGGTATAAATGCCACGTCCATCCCTGTACATTTTTCAAACGCTGTTATCCTGCCCCCGATTTCAAATTAGCTTGAATTAAGATAGTCTTTTTGCAGTTTTTCTACCGGGAGACCGAAGTATG
>JBALWN010000026.1:0-5617 GCA_036960845.1 Halopseudomonas aestusnigri
GAAACATCTTTCGGTACACGTAAACCCAAGGGGACATTGTACGCCGTCATTGATGGACGACCAACTTGCAACGACCACAAACCCTGTTGAACACAGCTCAGAATAACAGCATCTAACGTAAGATCAGAAATGGGAACGGTAACTTGGCTCCCTTTTGTATCTGTCAAAAATTGATCATCGATAGCAAGACCGCGGATACTAAGATGAGCTGCCAATTTGGCTGGGGTTGGATACTCGAACAAGAGAGATGGCTTGATTTCGCGGCCGAAGGCCTTTTCAAGATCAAGGGCGAAACCAATCAACACACGGGAATCTGTACCTAGGTCACGCCAACTGGCGTGACGGGAAAGAGTTTTCGCTGGCTGTTTCAATCGATGAGCTAAAATTTTCAACACGGGATTATCTGCAGAATCACCTACTAAATTATCCCGCGGGACTTCATAAGAGCTCGCCGCCACCGTTTTCGTGTGCTGGTATCTCAAGCCCTCTCCATCAGGGGCCAATTTTATTTGAGCAAAAGGATAGAAAGGTAGGTGACAGCGCTGTGGACTTTCCCCCTGCCACATCACTATCCAATCTACAGATGCACCCTGAACCCAGGCCTCACCAAAGCCCTCCCAAGTATTGCTCCCGCTATATTTTGTTTCATTCTCACTCGCCCTGCCACGCCAAACAGCTGTCTCGGAAACCTGTCCATCCAAAAACGAAGTCAAATGTATTCGCAAAGCTTCGATACTCTCAACCAAGAAAGCCACTCGTTCTCCGAGAGCTGCCCGCCCGATTTGACAAGTGATTGCAATTTCTGACAGGTTCGGATCAGCTCTCTGATCAATCCAAGACAGTAGGCGACGAACGACGTCATGTAGTTGTGTTTTCGTCGTAGCTGAAAGCGGTATCAGCACAGGACCTTCCTCAATATCGATCAGATTTGAATGGCCAGCCTCCTGAACCACAAAATGCACATTGGTTCCACTGTGTCCAAAAACATTCAGCCCAGCACATAATGGTCGCCCTGCCGACGTAGACCAGTCCTTACCATCAGCCGGCAGTACCAGAGCAGATCCCTCCATTTCCAACATCGAATTGGGAAGCCCCGTGAATTCAGGACCAGGCAAGAACCGGTGACGTATGCACAACATCAACTTGATTAAGCCAACAACTCCAGACGCAGCACCAGTATGTCCAAGCAAGGATTTCGTCAGGCCAAGTTGACAAAATCCTTGCTTGTCCGTTAACTTTCGGAAGGCCCTTGTGAGCGCATTGCCTTCAACTGCATCGCCCAATAACGTACCTGTCCCATGAACTTCAAAATGAGAAAGCGTCTCTGGGTCAATACTAAAATTACGCCAAACCTCACTGAGCAAATCTTCTTGCGCTTTGCCGTTAGGCGCGGTGATACCGTTTGAAGTACCATCCTGATTCATACCATAAGCTGTGATAACACCATGGATAGGATCGCCATCCGCAATCGCTGCGCCATAGCGCTTCAAAACAACAGCACCCACAGCCTCTGACAACACCATACCATCAGCATCATTGGTAAAGCTTCTGCACTCGTTACTTGGTGACAACATCCCGGTTTCGCGCAATTGATTGAGCGTATCCTCGCTGAGAGACGCCGCCACACCACCGGCAAGCGCGAGATCTGTTTCACCTCGACGTAAGCTTTCGCAAGCCAGATAAATAGCTGTTCCAGAAGAAGAACAACCCGTATTTATGACCAGAGCCGGCCCCTTCAGATCAAGAAGATAGGACAAACGCGCGGCAATGATCGCATCCGATGCTCCGGTGAATGACCCTTGATACCAATTACTGGATTCCGCACCAATGAAAATTCCTGTGCGGCTGCCTGCCAACCCTTGCGGGTTTACCCCTGCGTCTTCAAAAGCCTTCCAGCCTTCTTGCATGATCAGGCGTTGATGCGGGTTCATAGCTTTGGCTTCGCTATCTGAAAGACCAAAGAAAGCAGGATCAAAACAATCTTTCTCTTCCAACCCACCGGTGTGACTGCCCCGGCCATTACTCAAGTTCTTCCAGAATGTTTCCAGATCTGGTGCCTCAGGCGTTTGTAATGCCATACCAATAACGGCAATGTCAGACGATGTCGGAACGGATGAACTCTCTTGAGAATTCACCCCAGAAGGAGAACTCGTCACTTTCTTTGGCTGAGTAATTTGAGGGCTTTGGGTTTCCTCAATATGTTTGCTCAATTTATCGAGGTTAGCGAAGTCGTAAATTATCGATCGATTCAACTCAATTCCGAGAACTATGTTAAGTCGATTTACAAAACTCACACTCAAAATCGAATCAATACCGTAATCAGAAAAAGGTACATTACCCGTTATTGAAGAGGCATTGAGAGACAACACTTCCGCGAGACAGTTTCGAAGAATATCCTTAACCGTTTGCGGTTTGGTTATAACGGCCTCTTCCTCAAAACCTGCGCCCTCAGAAGTTTCATTCTCAATATTAATCAGTTTGTCTTCGGGTTTACGATCTAACACCAGAGACTTTGACACTAATCCACTATTCTCTGCCAAAATAACTTGCTGACTGTCACCTCTGTTCTCGCCCAACACAGTTGTACGCAAACCTGCTTCACCCAACAGATGCTTCCAACGCGCTGTATTTAGTAGCGGCGAACCCGAAATCCGCAAATCTGCATCTCTATAACGCCACCACCCCTCAAGTAACCCAAAGATCAAGGTGATCAATAATCCCTTATCAACACCTTCATTCACAATCATCAGACCGTGTCCACATAGGGCCGAACGGGCATGGGCTATGGTCTCACGCATGTCACGCGTTGCATGCAGACAGTTCGTAGCAATGACCAGATCGTAGACACCTTCTGTGATATCTTGCTCTTTAAGCGGCTGTTCGATGTCACAACGTGATGTTCTCAAGTAAGAATATTCAGTTGCCCAGCGTTGGCGGGCTTGGATCAAAAAGGCATCAGAAACATCGGTATAACAATACTCCTGAATAGGAGCTGCCATCGCGTTCAGGCGCGGCAAGATTTGAGCCGTTGTGCCTCCGGTTCCTGCACCGATTTCCAAAATCCGTATCTGTGCCTTGGGGTTCGAAGACAAGCGATGACGGATATAAGCCTCAATCGTATCAGCCACTTGAACATTAAATGAATCTGTCCAAGTCGTACCGCTATAAAGTTTCGCCACTTTATCCATGCTTCCACCAGGGAAGATAACTTCTGATGGAGATTTGGCACCTGTCAGCACATCCGGTAGCTGACGCAAACAATCCTCGGCTAATTTAAGAGCTGGTGCACGCTGTGGATCAGCAAAAAACTCATCTTTTGCTGCATCCCAACTCTGCCAGATACTGTCGACCTCCTCCAGGGACAAGATCTTCCTAACCTCAACCTCATCATCATGCTGGCTAAGTAAATCTTGGCCATCAAGCATGCCCGTTAGGCATTCACTCCACCAGAGACGATAACCTTCCAGAACCTGACACTTTCGACGTAAATCGTCTGTTTTCCAACGCCCCGTTTCAGTAAACAAACCAAGCTTGCGCAACTGGGCTATCAACAATTTACGTATCCAAATTTCCGGAGCTTTCCAATCAGATTTAGACGTGATGGTCGTTATTTTTGAGACATCAAACTGATTTAAGAAAGGCAAACCAGCATCGGTATCAACTTGCAAAGGTTCTCTGCAAGGCATCAAAGCCCGCACATCCTTGGATGCTTTCAGGCAAATAGCCTCAGATAAGAAACCACGCGATAAACCATCCAAGAAACGTTCCAGAAAATCCCAAGCTTCCCCAACTTTAAGTCCTGAAAAATGCGGCGCTAGTTCAGTCTCTAACTCTGTACCAGCAATCGAGGCTTGCCAATATCCCCAATGAACAATCCCAACCGGGAACCCAGCTTTCGCATTCCGAAGGTAACTATCGGCAAAGACTGTACTAGTGGCATAAGCTGCACTTTCCTTAGCACTAAGGAACGAAAATGCCTGTACCGAGGAAAAAGCACAGAGAAAATCCAAGGGCACGTTTGCGAAGACATCAAGCACATTCACAGCACCCATTGTCTTGACTTTCATCTGGTGCGCGAAGATTTCCGAAGTTAAATCCAGCGCAGGTCCGTCGTTTTGTGCATCCATCGCCATTAGAAAAACACCATCAAGATTACCATGATGGTGCCTAGCAGCCGTGACCGCGACATTTAGTGAAGTAGCGTCGCTTACATCTCCCTGCAGATAGAGTAGTTCCTCACCAAAGCCATCCAAGTGATGCTTCAATCCCGGATCATCTGCAGGACGCCGACCAATCCAGATCACTTTGGCATCATATGAGGCAATTAAATGTTGAGTAAGAAGGCGTCCAACGACACCAGCCCCACCAATAAGAACATAAACACCGCCCTGTTTGATACCACCCGGGCATAGTCCGCCCCAATCCAGGGGATGGAATGTTTGACGAAATCGTCCACCTGAACTAATTCGCACGAGACCGCCACGTTCATCCGCAGGTTCTGCCAGCAGCGAAGGCCAGAAAATTTCTTGTCCATCCCCGTCGAGTAGATTGGCAACGTCCACATCCAGATTACGGACTTTGAAACGGGGCTCGCCCTGAGCAAGAGCATATGCAAGTCCGGCAAGACCACTGCCGATTGACGGCGCATCAGGAGCCAAAGGAAAATAGCCCGGAGTAATCACGTAAAGATCGACACAAGCCGCCTGCGCAAGATCGTCTTCTAACACCTGGGCCAATCGCAAAAGTTGAACTTCGTCCGAACTCATTGCATCAAGATTAACTGTTTCCAAGTCTTTTGACTGACCAGCAAAAATCAGTACTGTTCCGACAGTGCTCTGATCTTGCAAGCAGGTCATGAAACAATCGGTATCATCACGATTACAGACCCACTCGGTCTCAGAGACTTGACGTGTTTCATCACCGAGAGTGATATGAATTACGACGGCGTTTGGTACACTCTCTCCATACCAAACACTTGCATTTACTGCCGCTTGCCGCATTGATTCTGGCGCAACGACTAATATGGCCCCAGGTGTCACTTCTGAAACGTCAAAGATCTGTTTTTGAATTTCCCAACCAGTGGCATAAGCTAATGGTCCCCAGTCCGGCAATTCAGTTTTATTATCAGCGGCCACAGATAACTCACAGGATTCAACCGGGATGATTTTCTCACGCCCAAAAGGATAAATAGGCAAGGCCAAACGTCTGACAGCCATGCCCTCAAGCATACGTATCCAATCGACCTTCATGCCCCGCACCCAGGCTGCAGCCAACTTATCAAGTCTTCTGGTCGACAACCACTTGTCCAACAGAATATTAGTGTCTTCTTCATCCAGGACGTTATCTAACGCTTGCGAACCATCGGCCAGCCCGCAATGAGCAACTGTGGATTTCCTTCTACTAAAATCTTTCAATATGATCCGCGCCTCATCAACACTTTCGGCTTCAAAAGCGACACGATATTTCATCTCAACTCGTCCGGTCTGCAATGTGTATGCGAGATCAACGAGGCTTGGATTGTTGGTTTCTAAAAAGCTAGCCAGATTATGCGCACTGACCAGGAGGCGATCCTGGCTGCGTGCTGATAGCACAATCAGCTGTGGCCCAGCTTGGTTCG
>JBALWN010000027.1:0-3885 GCA_036960845.1 Halopseudomonas aestusnigri
CGAAAGCAGCCGCAAGACGGGGTTCGGAAACATCTTTCGGTACACGTAAACCCAAGGGGACATTGTACGCCGTCATTGATGGACGACCAACTTGCAATGACCACAAACCCTGTTGAATGGAATTAAGCGGTAGATTAGATTCTTGATCATCAATAGTTTGAAGTAACGCCTTCACGTCGTTACCTCTGAGATGACCAGCGCGATACAGAGTAAGGATTTCCTGTGGGGTCATACTCCATCCTCTACATCAATCAAATCTGCAGCCTCAGCTGCGGTAATTGTTCCCTCAATCAATTTTTCAAGGGCAGCCACAACACTGTCGGTCGTCTCAACATCAGGCTCATCTCCAGGCTCCGAAGGCGTTCTTCCCAATTCAACCAGATAAACCGCGAGACTCTCAATATTAGGATATTCGAATAAATCCGTCGCTTCGAGTTCAACGCCCAAACCATCTTCAATAAGGACCATCAGGCGCAAAACCGCTGCTGAGCTAAGCCCTAACTCCAGGAAGCTTTTATCAAGAGCAGGATCATCTCCATCCATCAGAGATGCAACGCACCCGATGAGATAATCAAGCGCACCAGCAGTCGGATCCGCTGTAACCGCGAGTTCCATCGCTAATTTCAGCGCCAATTCCGGCGCATCCTCAATCGTTGACGCTGTATCATGAACCCGTTTTAAAGTGCAGCCCATGCATGTCAGGAAAACAGCACCATCTTCTTGAAGAAGCTCAGCATCAAACTCAATAAACTCCTTCGCCGTTTTTACTCTTCTAACGCTGACCCAAAAGCGCGTTTCCATACGCCAATCATGAACCGTCAAACTTTTGATTCCGAAGGGAAGGAAAGCACCATCGCCTTGCCCTTGCGTTAAAGGTACAGCAGCCAGAAAAGCACTGTAAATCGTCAGCGGATGCAAACCATATTTGTGTCTATCCTGATTGATAGAAGCTTTAGCTAATACGCAATCATCGTTATGCCAGAGCTGCTCTACTGTTTTCAGACTTGGCCCAATATTAACGATTGGATTTACTTCATAGAGGCTATTAACGTTACTCATTTCCGACAGCCCTTCACGCAAGAGTTCAAGATTTCGAACTTCCTGCGCTTGCCGTGATGCAGTCGCAGCAATACGACCTGTCGCTACAACTTCCCAGTCGTGCATTTCTTCTCGCCGAAAGCGTGCGACAACTTCACCATCATTTATATCCACCCGCACTTCGGTAGCGTGTTCCACTTCGAGCGGCCTAAGGAACAATAGTTTCCTTAACTCGACACCACTAACCTGAGAATTATTTTTTCTAAAATGATCTAAGGCAATACTCGCATAAGTCATACCTATTAGAACTGGTTTTCCATCGACCAAATGGTCTGCTAGATAGGGTTCGTCCGGTCGAAAGAGGATATTTTCGCCAGTAAGTTTCAATTCACTCTTGGAACTAATAAAGGAATGACTATGATCAAAAGCATAGACTGGCAAAGGCAAGACAGAACCAATGTCTTCTACAATTGGTATCTCTTCTTCTGCTTTCACATCCCTGGAATTAAATTCAGATAATTCAACGCCAGGAGATACTTCCTGATTTTCCACGAACAAGGTGAGGCGCGTACATAACTCATCCATCGTGATGGCTGTCACTGCCAATCGATAAGGAAGAGCGTTATTACGTTTTGCCAATGTCACAGCAACATCCACTGGCCGCGTATTTGTGTGTTCCAACAGATAAGTCAGCAAACGTTGTGCTGTTTCAACAAGACTAAATTTTGTCATCGCCGACAACACAAACTGACGTTCAAGTGGTATATCCACGTCCAGAGTCCCGCTCGTGGAAGCAGGTTCTTCGATAATAAGCGCAGCGTAACTCCCCCCAGCACCAAAGGAGTTCACCAATGCCCTGCGTGGTGTACCTTCCGTAGATAACCAAGGCGCCGCAACCTCCTGCACTGAGAACGGACTGTTTTCTAGTTTGATATTTGGATTTCGTGGCGTGGCGTTTATAGAGGGAGCCAAAGTCCCGTGACGGAACTGCAGAACAACCTTGCTGAGTTGAGAAATACCTGAAGCCGCTTCCAGATGACCAATCGTCGATTTAACGGAACCTAACGCGCAGAAATCTTTTTTATCTGTGAACCGGGCAAAGGCTTTTTTAAGAGCGACAACTTCAATAGGGTCACCCAGCTCGGAACCATTCACTGCTGCTTCAACATAAGAGATGCTCTCTACATCAACACCCGAGCGTTCTATAACCTCAGCAATTAAATCCGCTTGCCTGACCGGATCAGGGGCGCCGTACATCTGTCGGCCGCCAGCATGATTGGCAAAACTCCCTCGAATAATTCCATCAATGCGATCACCATCCCGTTCTGCATCTTTTAACGGCTTAAGTAACGCGGCTCCTGCTCCTTCTCCCGGTATCATACCATCGCCAGCACCAAACCCTTTGCTCAAACCACCACTGCCTAAGAAATCTATATCATCCAGGAATTGATATTTTGAAGGATCAAGCGCCAGATTAACGCCTCCCACAAGGGCCATGGAACAAGACTTTTGACGCAAGCTTTCACAAGCCATATGGATGGCGTGCAATGACGCCGAGCAAGCTGTATTGAGCGCAATACTTGGACCTGTCAGATCAAACGCATGAGAGATCCGATTGACGATATGCCAATCACTCGCATTAGCGGCTTGTCTCACGGCTTCCTCGGTTCCAAGGCTCAAGGCATATTGATTATACATCGCACCAACAAAGACCCCGACACCTTGGCCAGCAAGATTTTGAAATTCCCTTAAAGCAACACGGGAATACCCCGCATCTTCGAAGCACCCCCATGCCGCCTCCAGCATCAACCTTATTTCCGGGGCCAATGCCGTAACCTGCTCTGAGGGAATACCAAACAACCCATGGTCAAAACGGTTGGTATCATCCAAGAAGCCGCCATAGACTTCTACATTTGCCCCCAACCAACGATCAGGTTTTGAGCGAACAATGCAGTTGCGGCCAGACAGAATATTACCCCAATAAGCGTCGAGAGTTTCAGCCATTGGATACCGGCCGCTCAATCCAATAATGGCGATTGCTTCATCATCAGAAGAGCTCATCTCTTTTACGACTGCTACAGGATTAGCCGTCGGTAATTCCAAATTAGAATTTTCAACTGTTCTGCTCTGAACAGGCGCTTTAGTTACCTCACCCAAATAAGCCAACAAGATTTCACGATGGTCCGAAACTAGGTAGGTGCATAGTTCTGCAACCGTCACATACTCAAACAACAACGTGCTTGGTAACGGTCCTGCGATCTCCTCCAATTTGCGTATTAGACCAACCTGGATAATGGAATCTATGCCATATTGTTCAAATGGCGTATCAGCCTCTATTTTTGTGGGACTCATACGAAGAATTTCAGCAACAATTCCAGTCACAAGAGATACGATACGGCTCTCTAAATCCCCATTTCCACTCGCCGGAGTTTGTTCTGATGTTTGTGTTGGCTTAGCGGCCTGTTCCCATGTTTTTGCAGTGTTGGTTACCGATTTGGATGTGTGTTGTGCAGGCGTATGTTCGGAGTGTTGTTTGGTTACCTGTTTGGCCGTTTGTCTTGCGGCTTGTCTAACGATGCCATTACTCTGAGCTACGATGATCTGCTGACCGAAATCCTGTGCCTGTGGACTAGGCAACCAAACTTCGTTGAAACCTTCACCGCGGAGTAACCGCTTCCACGTCGCAGGATACAATCCTGGAGATCCAGGTAACCGTAGCCCAGCATCCTCATACAGCCACCAGCCATCCAGCAACCCAAATGTCACATGTGCATAAAGCGAATGCGAGGATAACTCGTTGAGAACCAACAGACCATTGCCCTTGAGCAAAGCCTGAGCGTTACGTAA
>JBALWN010000028.1:0-3428 GCA_036960845.1 Halopseudomonas aestusnigri
GCCACCTCCTCCTTTAAGGGTATCAGTGCCACCTCCTCCAACTAAAATATCTTCGTCACCGCCTCCTTTAAGGGTATCAGCGCCACCTCCTCCAACTAAAACATCTTCGTCACCGCCTCCAATAAGGGTATCGTTGCCAGAACCTCCTTTAAGGATATCGATGCCAGAGCCTCCTTTAAGGGTGTCGTTGCCAGAACCTCCTTTAAGGATATCGTGGCCAGAGCCACCATTTATTAGATCATTACCAGAATTTCCGTTAATGAAATCATCTCCACCATACCCAAGTATCTTGTCATTGCCAGAATACCCGTACATACGATCAGAAAAGTTCGATAACTTAATGGTGTCATCGCCTGATAACATTTTCGAGATAATACGGTAGTCGTCTGAGGTGCCTGTTGTTTGTGCTGCGTTGATTATCGCTAAAGCACTAACGCTTACACCTGCGATAATCCAATTAGCATTATCTCCAGTTTCTAGATACCCGGTAACAGTGCCACCAGTTATCTCGCTTCCATTCCATTCTAAACTACCTGCGAAATAGCTTTCGTTGTATCCCCCATTAAAAGCCCATGCAACTAAATATAGGTCCTCAAATGTGTAGCCTTGAACAGTTTCGTTTACATTATTGATAAACTGATCACCTAGGAATCCGCTGTACAAGCGATTTATGCTTAAGTCAGCAATATCAAATTGGGTGTCTGCTTCAAAACGTGCCATAACCTTTATCCTTTCTCTTAACCTGTCTTTTAAGCCCTGATTAGGGTGTTTAAAAAAGAAAACCTTTTCTTACTATAGCCGTTTCGCATCGTTCCACAGTTGATCTAACTCATCCATACTTGTCTTCTTCCGTGTGCTTATCTTGTCAGCAACGAGTGGTTCCATATGCATCATTGTAAAACTCATGATCAAGGAAATATCTCTCCGCGCGATCAAAATCGAAGTTAGCAACATCAAATTGCTCGTCTGCATAAAAAATCGCCTTAACCTTTATCCTTTCTCTCAACTTGTCTTTTAAGCCCTGATTCGGATGCTTAATAAAAAATCTTTTGTTGTTGATTCAGACGGCAGAATAAGAATTTTTGAATGGGTCAGCTTGACCTAATGCGCCAAAACGAATGCTTTGCGCGCCAGATTTTGATGTGTGCTTATGCTGGTTGCTGTCTGAAATGGCCGGGCGGGTGCCCTGACCAGCGCTTAAAGGCTCTGGAAAAAACAGACGTGTCAGAGAAACCGAGTAGATAGCTAATCTCGGTGATGGGGTATTTGTCATCGGCAATGTACTTCTCGGCAAGCTCAAAACGAACATCCCGTAAAAGCTTGGTGTAGTTCGTACCTTCTTCAGCAAGTTTTCGCTGTAGAGAACGGGTACTCATGAACACCGACTTGGCGATCGTTTCTGCAGCCGGTTCACCAGAAGGAAGCTCTTCAACAATGGCTGATTTCACCTTCGATATAAGATCTTCTTCTTGGAGTGTTTTAAGTAAGCCCACCAGCACGGAATCATTGACTCGAGCAAGATCACGATTTGCCGCTGAGAACGGACGTCCAGCATCCTTAATAGAAAAACTTAATCGACATTCACTGCCCCCAAAAGTGACAGGACAACGAAAGAGACCATAGTACGGTGCCGTATCTTTTGGTTCCGGGTGAGCCAGAGACACCGAAATAGGGTCCAAACCTTCTTCAGCTGCTACGCGACAAAAAGCAAGGATCAGAGATAATCTGCAATCCTCCATGATAAGAGATGCCGGTGGGTCAATAGACGGTAGAGAGCTGCAAAGGCTTAAACTCTGTTCGTCTTCATCAACGTGGACAGCGATAGGGCTGCAGATAGCCCCATAACGGACCAAGCGGTTCAGCGCCGTACGAAGCGTACTGCTGGCCAAGAAGGCATAACCTAGCGCGTGGAAGTCTGTTGCTCGGTAAAACCTCCCGGCTTCTAAGCCGATACTGGGTATTCCCGTCATCTCAGCCGCAGCCGTCCAGGCTTCTGCGACACGATCAATAGGGTATCTTGCGCGAGGATCATTGGCTAAAGCAGGATCGAGGCCACACTGGCGACACAAAGACATGTAGTCAATCTTGTGAGACTCCAGCAATCGCCACAGTATGCGAATTTGTGTTGAAAGAAACGAGAACTCCATTCCTGTCGTCATTACCAAGCCCTTTTCATTTGGCTAGCAGTATAACCACAACAAGAAAGTTTGGCGCCTAGAGCACCCTATTTGGCGCGTACGGCTACATATCAGAAATCAAGACTGCCTTAATATTAATCCTTCATTATCGTGCTATTTGCGCCACCTTGGTTGGAATTGCTTTTAGCTTGATTATCTAGCGGGTAAATATACCGAGAGGGGTTACATATGAACTATCACCAGATAGCACGAATGGCAGAAGCTGGATTGAATAACTACGAGGTGTCCTGTGATTGGGACGTTGCGATCCGTGAAATACGCGAATACGGCGAGGAATTCTACGGGTTCACACCGACTATTCAGCAACAGATGTTGGCATTGAAACTCTCCAAGATGGGGTGGGGCGAACGAGTCATACAAACTAAGAAAGAGGTGGCGGCATATGAATGATATGTCTCCTAGACAAAAATAAATAATTGAGGGGCTCTATGGGCCTGGTAGTTAAGCAAAAGTCTCCTGAATAAATTTACTATTCTATAGCTGGTAATTGAATTCCAGCCGATGATCGCCATTAATAATCCAACAACAATGGCTAAGATCTTGTCGCATTATTGAACGAAAGTTGCCCGTTAGTTACCCAGCAATAAAAAAGGCCATCTAATAAAGATGACCTTTTGGTAACAAACAGCTTAAAAAGTCGATATTACGTGAATCCAGTGATCAGTTCGGCCCCATAAGTGCCCAGCGTCTAAACCGCCCCCGCGTGGGAGGTACACACAATGGCTGAAAGCCTTTTGGTTAGTATCTATTGGGCGATTAGACTGCTCAATAAAAGTGGCCAGAACGCCACACGTTATGTGTGGTGCTTGTTGATCCAGTCTTTGATCGTGGGAGCCACTTCATTACGGTATTTACTTCCATTGAAAATACCGTAATGCCCAACTCCTTTTTGAACGTAGTGTTTCTTCATTTTCTTGGGCACGTTATCACACAAATGTAGGGCAGCTTCGGTTTGACCCAGACTGATCATGTCATCATTTTCACCTTCGATGGTGAGGATGGCGACATCAGTAATATCACTGCAGTTGATGGTTTCATCCTGATGCTTCATTAACCCTTTAGGTAGATGCTGGTCGAGGAAAATACGATCCATAGTTTCTAGGTAAAAGTCTGCATCCATATCGAGAACAGCCATGTATTCATCATAAAAATCACGGTGCTTGTCGGCGTCGTCAGTATTGCCGTGGAGAACATCCTTAAAGAACTGCACATGTTTGTCCATGTGAGATT
>JBALWN010000029.1:0-3161 GCA_036960845.1 Halopseudomonas aestusnigri
ACCTACATTGCTAGTAATTGTAAACTCTTAACTCATTGTTTTTAAGTGATTAATTTAAAATACGGGTTTGGATGTTGCTCATACATTGTATGAGTAGAATGTACTAGAAATGTATGGGTTAGGCTTTGCCTGTTATAGCACGAGTTTCGATAGGATTGGTGTTGATATAGGTTGTTGTATAGGACGGGATTAAATGGCCAAACAGGGAGTTTAATTGGTGGTTTTGGCTCCTTAGCTTGTCAATTTACAAAATCACAAGTCATTAGGCTCTGTATCACGGAAAGGAATCTGCTAACACCTTGATTTTTCTAAACTATCGATTATGATCAATAGCCTAAAAATCTAATAATAATGTGCGCGGAGGCTTGTTTTGTCAGTGGTTTCATTCCTTGGTAAACCTGATAATTATTTGATTTTAAAGTCAAAACTTCTATATTCTGGTATTAATTCCCCTCTGATACAGAACCTTCTAGTTAAAAGGCCTTCAGGCTTATTAATTAACAGGCAGACAAATGGCAGTCATAGGCGGGTGTCGGAGCTCGAAAGCTTATGCCCAAAGATAAAACATGAATGTAACAACGGACAAAAGCCAGGGCTTAAATAAAGTAATTACCTCACAACACCTCAAACATTCGGGCAGGAATAATATTTTTCTCTCTCTCGCCTAAAAGTGTCCACTGAAGTGGTACAAGATCAGTAAGAAGGCTATATAAATGTTCGATATCTTGCTAGAAGTGACTAACAGCCTTATTGTGGCGGCTATCCTCTATACTCTTCTTCGCGGTATAAAGCATCCCGATGTGCGCAACCAGCCTGGCACCCGCTTGGTTGTTATCGGCTTTGGCCTGCTGTTTTTTAGTTTGCTCATTGATATTACGGACAATTTTCCCGAACTCAACTATCTGGTGGTTGTTGGCGACACTAAGTTCCAGGCATTTCTTGAGAAGGTGGCTGGAATGCTCTTTGGGCTGTTTTTTCTGGCGCTGGGACTTAACCGCTGGATTCCTAGTATTCACAAACTGGCGAGCACACGTAGCTCCCTTGAGCAACAAGTTAAAAAACGAACGATGGATTTGGAGCATGTCAACAAGAGGTTGTTAGCCGAGGTAACTGAACGCCAACAGGCGCAAAAGCAACTCGAACATCAAGCGACACGCGACACACTAACCGGGCTTCCCAACCGCTATGCTTTGACTGAGTTTCTTGAGCGCGAAATCTCCCGCGCCTCTCGCCGCAATTATTTCAGTGCGGTGCTATTTCTGGACCTAGACAACTTCAAATCAACCAATGATTTACTGGGGCATGAAGCGGGAGACAGAGTGTTAAAAACCGTCAGTGACCGCCTGGGTCTGTTCGGACGGAAAGAGGATTTTTTCGGACGATTAGGAGGAGACGAGTTTGTACTGGTATTGACTGAGTTGGATGGCTGTCTACAGGTGGCCGCAGAACAGGCGCAGACAATAGCTCAGAAATTAATCAGCGCCCTTGACGAACCGATACTTATGTCTGGTCACAAATTGAACGTATCCGGCTGTATCGGTATTAAGCTCTTTCCAGATTCGCAGAAGAAAACCGTTGGAGAACTGCTAAAGCAAGCGGATATGGCAATGTATCATGCAAAGAGTAACGGGCCGGGGGTTGCCAGCTTTTTCTGTGATGATATGCAGAAATTGGTGGAGCAACGGCTTAATCTGGCCAAAGAATTACAGGAAGCAATGGAGCAGGAACAGTTCTACCTGCATTACCAACCACAGGTGACTATTGACGACCAGGTGTTCGGGGTCGAGGCATTACTGCGCTGGAATCATCCGACACGGGGCATGGTCGGACCGGATGAATTTATACCTGTTGCAGAAGAAGCCGGGCTCATCAATAAATTGGGGCGCTATGTTCTGCATCACGCCCTTAGTGAGTGGTCTAAATTTTTAGCTGACGGCGTTTGGGAAGGCGGCATGAAAGTGGCCGTCAATATTAGTCCCAGTCATTTCCTTCAGGCGGACTTTGTCGACCAGATTGAGCATATTGTGTGCTCCTACGATCTTACAGGTTGTCATCTTGTTCTTGAAATCACTGAAGGTGTTGTGATCCAGGATATTGCTGATGTTTCAGCCAAGATGGAGGCATTGCGACGGCTTGGAATTGGGATATCTTTGGATGATTTTGGTACCGGTTACTCTTCGCTGGCCTATATCAAAAGATTGCCTCTTGATTCCCTCAAAATTGACCGCTCCTTTGTACGTGATATTCATATCGATCCCAATGACGCAGCCATCGTTGACGCGATTCTTGCAATGACAGCATCGCTGGAGATTGAAGTGATTGCCGAAGGCGTTGAGACAGAAGCTCAGCGTAATTTCCTTCGGCGGCGGGGCTGCAATTTTTATCAGGGGTATTTGTTTTCGCGGCCTGCGACCCTGGCTGACCTTGTTGAAAAGGGGGTTTTTGAGCAGACTGTTGAATATCCTGCTGTTTAAAAAGCGATCGGCAGACCCCCAATATCTCCTGCACAAGTGCGCTGTGCTTTCTCTTTCGATTGTAATCAACCTCAATGTATTCAAAGACCGCTTGAAGCATCTGATCTCGGTTCATTAACGGCCCATATTGGCCGGCCTCCATCTTGAGTGAATGAACGAAGCCAGTCTGTAGACGAAGCTCGGCAACCCCCTAGTCGAGAGTTTCTTTGAACCAGTTAGCAAGAGAGTGGGCCGGATCACGGCATCCTGGATTAAGGTATTCCAAGCCGCACCTTCCAGATTATTAGGCAGAAGTGGGTCTGTTTTTTATGGCCCAGTTCGGGGCTATATCAATTTAGATAATTTGATGTGCTAGTCATGTATTAAAACTTACAATTTCTAATACCCGAGACAGCGAAAAATACGGAAAAACAGGGTATTTATGTTTTTCCTTCGATTTTTCGTGTTGCCTGCATTCTTCAGCGTCATTGTTTACGGCCGGGAGTGACTCGCTACCTACAGTTTTCAATACAGGTATAGGGGGGCATTGAGTTAGAAATAGAGTACGAGAATGTATGACCAAAATGTACGAGTCCCCATTTCTGGTTCCCCGTACACTTGGTAACATATTGAAATACAAAGAATATTTCAACGAATTGGTGGAGGCGGCGGGAATTGAACCCGCGTCCGTCAGTCCGCTGCCGAAGG
>JBALWN010000002.1:0-746027 GCA_036960845.1 Halopseudomonas aestusnigri
TTCAGCTGGGTTGTTGAAACTGCTGGATCGCTTTGCGGCAAACATTGAGGAATATTGTTACACGGATTTATCGAAGGCTTTCTTGCATCATGCTGAGGATCAGTATGGACGTTCGTTCCTGGTGACCAAACGCTTTGATGTAGGTCTGTCTCCAGAGGCACAGGGTTTTGATACTGGCAGATACGATCTGGTGGTTGCGGCTAATGTGTTGCATGCGACACCGAATATGCGGACGACATTACGTAACGCTCAGGCTTTGCTCAAGGGCAATGGTCTGTTGGTTCTCAACGAGTTATCCTCGCATTCGCTTTATGCGCATGTGACCTTTGGGTTGCTGGATGGCTGGTGGCTGTATGAGGATGCTGGGTTACGGTTACCTGGATCTCCAGGATTGTATCCTGCGACGTGGAAGCGGTTACTCCGCGGTGAAGGTTTTGATGAGGTTTGGCTGCCTAGTCCACAAGCACAGGATTTTGGTCAGCAGATCATCCTGGCTCAGAGTGATGGCATCGTTAGACAAGCCGCAAGACAAACGGCCAAACAGGTAACCAAACAACACTCCGAACATACTCGGGCACAACACATATCCAAATCGGTAACCAACACTGCAAAAACACCAGAACAGGCCGCTAAGCTAACACAAACACCAGAACAAACTCCGACGAATCGTAGAGAAGAGCTCGGCGATCATGTTTGGAATACCTTGAAGAGAGTAGTTGCAGGGGCACTAGATATCCCGCTTGCGCGTATTGAAGCTGATCGCAGTTTCTCAGAATATGGGGTTGATTCCATCGTTGCGGTTAAACTGGTGAACGAAATCAATGAAGCCTTGGGCCTGTTACTACAAACAACGGTGTTGTTTGATTATAATACACTCGATGTTCTGACCCGCCATATAGAAGAAAATCATATAGCAGATGTCCGAGACAGCAAAGTAACGCCGCAATGTAAAGCACCCATTGTTGTAGAGGGTGATGGTGAGATTTATACGCGTGCGCTTATTAAAGGCCCCGGTCAGATCGATGATCTGGCACTTTTTCAAGATAGAGAGATTTGCCTTGAACCTCATCAAGTTCGAGTGAGAGTACGGGCTGCATCCTTGAATTTCTCGGATCTGCTTTGTGTTAAAGGGCTTTACCCCAATATGCCACCTTATCCATTCACGCCGGGTGCCGAGGCGGCGGGTAATGTGGTTAGTGTTGGAAGTGCGGTGACTAAAGTTGTGGTTGGTGACGAAGTTGTCTGCATGGCTCAGGGGTGTCACGCGGCTCTGGTGACCTGTGCGGAAGAACATGTTCAGCCTAAACCGAAAGAATTGAATTTTGAAGAGGCCAGCGCCTTACCAACGGTAGCACTGACGATGTTAGATGCCTTTGACAAAGCTGATATGGAGCCAGGAGAGAGTGTTCTCATTCAAACAGCGACTGGTGGAACTGGGCTGATTGCTGTGCAGTTGGCCCAACATTTAGGCGCCGAAATTTACGCAACGGCTGGATCGCAGGAGAAACTGGAATACCTAAAGAACTTGGGTATCAAAAATGTCATTAATTATCTGGAAATGGACTTTGAGACGGAGATCAAACGCTTAACAAGAGGACGCGGGGTTGATGTTGTGATCAACACGCTTTCCGGCGACGCGATGCAAAAGGGCCTTAATTGTTTAGCTCCTGGTGGCCGCTATGTTGAGATCGCCATGGCAGCTTTAAAGTCGGCACGCGCGGTGGATCTATCCGTCCTGAACAGTAACCAAAGTTTCTTCAGTGTGGATTTAACCAGACTGATTTCGGAACGACCGAAAAAAATTAAGGCCTATCGTGAGAAATTGGCTGATCTGATAACGCAGGGCGTACTCCGCCCTACGTTGTCTAAAATATTCCCCTTTAGCCAGTTGAAGGATGCCTATCGGCATCTGGAAAATCGCGAAAACATTGGCAAGGTGGTGCTTTCAATGACGGCATTGGAAGAAAGTAGCTTCCAGCCTTCTATGCCAGAACTGACGCAAGGAACAATTGGTGTAGATCGTCGTGACGATGCTATCGCGATAATCGGCATGGCTGGGCGCTTTGCGAGGTCAGAGAATGTTGAAGCCTTCTGGGAACATCTTGCTTCCGGCACTAATCTGGTTGACGAAGTGAGCCGGTGGGATCTTGGTCCTGCCACTGAAGATGGTTGTCGGCATGGTAGTTTCCTGGATAGGATTGATTGCTTTGACCCTTTGTTCTTCCGCATGTCTGGGCTGGAAGCGACTTATATGGATCCACAGCAACGCCTGTTTCTCGAAGAGGCTTGGCACGCGCTTGAAGATGCGGGTTATGCCGGGGATGCAGTTCGGGGATCGTCTTGTGGTGTCTATGTCGGGTGTGCGGCTGGAGATTATCATTATCTGTTTAATGAAACACCGCCTCCTCAGGCTTTTTGGGGTAATTCGGGGTCCGTAATTCCAGCACGTATCGCTTATCATCTTGACTTGCAGGGACCAGCAGTGGCCGTTGATACTGCCTGCTCAAGTTCGCTAGTTGCTATGCATACCGCCTGTCAGGGGTTGCGCCTAGGTGAAACGGACATGGCTATTGCGGGCGGGGTGTTCTTGCAATCAACACCGGGTTTTTATGCGTCAGCCAATCCGGCCGGAATGCTTTCCTCGACAGGACGTTGCCATACCTTTGACAAGAAAGCCGATGGTTTCGTGCCGGGTGAAGGTGTGGGTGCTGTTATTCTAAAACGCCTGAGCGATGCTTTGGCCGATGGTGATAATATCCAAGGTGTTATCAGAGGAAGTGGCCTTAATCAGGATGGTCATAGTAACGGTATTACGGCACCGAGTGCGCTCTCGCAAGAGCGCCTTCAGCGTCAGGTTTATGATCGTTTTAGCATCAATCCTGAGAGCCTACAGATGGTTGAGGCGCATGGCACGGGTACAAAGCTTGGAGATCCAATTGAAGTCCGTGCTTTAACCAATGCCTTCCGTCATTACACAGACAGTCAAGAATACTGTGCGCTTGGTTCGGTAAAGACAAACATCGGTCATTTGGCTGCAGCAGCAGGCATTGCGGGCCTTCTGAAAATTCTACTCTCTATGAGGCACAATCAAATTCCACCTTCTCTGAATTTCACAGAAAGTAATCCATCGATCCAACTCACGGGCAGTCCGTTTAAAGTAAATACGGTCCTTAAACCATGGGCAGGAAACAACAAACGGGCTGCGATTAGTTCTTTTGGCTTTAGCGGCACCAATGCTCATATGGTGATAGAGGAAGCCCCAGAACAAAATATGAAGCCTTCACCGGTACGTACTGATCACTTGGTTGTTCTTTCCGCACGTACATCTAGCCAGTTGAGGGTCGTTGTTGAGAATTTGGTGGCCCGTTGTGACACCAACGTTGATCTTGGGAATATGGCTTTTACTTTATTGATGGGCCGAGATCACCGTACACATCGTCTGGCCTGTGTTGTCACCTCGATTGAAGGTCTGGAGCGCAAACTGTCCAGATGGTTGGCTGGTGAGGAAGTTGCGGATCTTTGGACTGGTGAAATCGACGAAGGTGGTATTCGTGAGCAGGGGGCTCTGCTTACTCAAGGCGAACGAGATATTGCAGTACGGAATAATGCAGGAGTTGCGGCTCTTTATGTACAAGGCTATCGACTTGATTATGGAAAGTTATTTGGTAAAGGGTTCAGGCGGGTTTCGTTACCCCTTTATCCGTTCGCGAAGGAACGTCATTGGGTTGAACAAGAGGCACGTCACAAGTCTTTAGAACAAACTCATTCTGATACAACTCTAGCTCCTACACTGGCACGTCATACAGCAGCATTGGTTGGCGCAGAAACTCCTGCCGTAACGAGGGAAAATACGGTTAGTTTCGTGAGAAAGCTGGTGGCCGAAACCCTTCGGATATCCTATGAGGACATTCGCGCTTCGGAGCCATTGGAAAGTTATGGCATTGATTCCATTCTGGTTGTACAGCTTACTGACAGCCTGCGGAGCCGTTTCAGTAGCGTCAGCTCGACACTACTGTTCGAAGTGCAGAGCATAGATGGCTTGGTCGATGTGCTGATGACGACAGAAGCTGACGCACTGGTAAGAGAGATTGGTGGTGAGAGGGTAAGCCCTTCCGTGTCCGCCTCAACTTCTGCTCCGATCAAGGTTCCAGACCAAGTTTCCGCTCAGAGTGCTGCAACGACTGACATTGCTGTTATTGGTATGGCAGGGCGTTATCCAGAAGCTCCGGATCTTGACGTTTTTTGGGAAAATCTAAAAAATGGTCGTGATTGTATCACCGAGGTTCCTGGTGAACGTTGGGACTGGCGCGATTATCATGATCCAGTAAAAGGCAAACCGGGTAAGAGCTACACTAATCGGGGCGGGTTTATTTCTGATATCGACCGCTTTGATCCTCGTTTCTTCCGTATTCCACCTGCTGATGCACAATTCATTGACCCACAAGAACGGTTGTTTTTGGAAATCGCATGGCGGGCAATTGAAGATGCCGGTCATACGCCTGAAAGTTTGAGTGGTGAGGGGCGAACTGGCGTCTTTGTTGGTGCCATGAACAGCCTCTACCTACCACAAGCTAGTCATTGGTCGATACCCAACCGAGTTTCCTATGTGTTCAATTTCACCGGGCCCAGCTTGGCTGTGGATACCGCATGTTCGTCATCACTGACCGCAATCCATTTGGCGATGGAGGGGTTACGCTCTGGAACTTGTGAAACGGCTATTGTTGGCGGTGTAAATTTGATTGTGCATCCGTTGCACATCAATAATCTCGCATCGGTTGGAATGCTTTCAAAGAATGGTCATTGCAGCGCATTCGGGGATGGCGCGGATGGATTTGTTGATGCAGAAGGTGTTGGTGCTTTGGTACTCAAGCCACTGGCGCAGGCCATTACAGATGGCGATTCAATTCATGGTGTCTTCAAAGGCAGTATGATTAATGCTGGGGGCAAGACTTCAGGTTTTACCGTGCCAAACCCCGTTGCTCAGGGATCTTTGATTGCGAAAGCTTTTGCAGCAGCGAATGTTGATCCAGTTAATGTCAGTTATATTGAAGCACACGGGACGGGTACAGAGCTTGGTGATCCTATTGAATTAAGTGGACTGGCAAAGGCTTTCGGTGACGTTGAGGGTAGCTGTGCCGTTGGTTCTGTAAAAAGCAATATTGGTCACCCGGAAAGTGCCGCCGGTATTGCGGGTGTTACCAAGGTGTTGTTGCAGATGCGCCACGGTGAGTTGGTGCCCTCGTTGAATGCGGAAGCTCTCAATCCGAAGCTTGATTTGGATAAGATGCCTTTCTCTATACAACGAGAACTAGCGCCGTGGCCAAAGAGAGAGAACAAGCCACGGACGGCAGGAGTATCGTCATTCGGTGCAGGAGGTGCCAATGCACATTTGGTCATCGAAGAATATTTGAACTTGGAAGTGACGCCCATACCGACACAGGGAAATGATGTCGTTATCATCTTATCTGCAATGAATACTGATCGGTTGCGAGCAACAGCAAACCAATTGTCCTCATATTTGAGTATCAATCCTGACTTGAACCTTTTAGATGTTGCCTGGACTTTGCAAGTAGGCCGCCGGGCTATGCCGGAACGTTTAGCCTTTAGGGCGACTAGTATTGCGGATGTACAGGGTCGGTTAGCTGAAATTGCGACTTTAGGCTCTGCTGCCGGAGTTCTTCGAGGGACCGTTTCCAAAGATATGTTAGAGAAAAATGCGTCTCCTGAACATGGCTTGGGCGACTGGGTTCAGGGCGCGCAAGCCGATTGGCGAACGTTATATAACGGCGTGCCTCCTCGGCGTGTCAGCTTACCGGGTTACCCATTTTTCGGTGAACGATATTGGGCACCAGAAGATATCCGTTATGGTGGGCTAATGGCTCGAACCTCAAAGTCCGACTTGCTCTATGCCTTGCCGATCTGGAAGAATGTGCCTGCAGGGACTTCCTCCGGAGAGCTGATGAAACGTCAAGTTTTCTGGCTGGGTACACGACCTAAAGGAGTTGAAGGCGAGCTGTTGGAGACTCTGGAAACGGATTTGGGCTTAGCTTGTTGCGATGTTTATAAGCAATTGTTTTTGCGTTTAAAAACATTGATGAAGGCAAAGTCAGCTGCACCAGTGTTGATCCAAATAGCTATACCGTCGAACTTTCCGCTGTTTGCGGGAGTTTCTGGTATGTTGCGGAGTGCTGGTTTAGAGCAACGTAATTTACAGGGCCAAGTGATTGCGTTTGAAAGCGACGAAGCTGCGACAGTTGTTAACGCACATTTACTTGAAAATGCTAAACATCCGTTGGCTACAGAGGTGCGCTATCGAAGCGGAAATCGCCAAATCAAGATGTTGAATGAAACAATTCTT
The DNA here is from genome assembly GCA_036960845.1 of Halopseudomonas aestusnigri. GTDB lineage: Bacteria > Pseudomonadota > Alphaproteobacteria > Kiloniellales > Kiloniellaceae > Kiloniella. The sequence goes on from JBALWN010000002.1 coordinate 6,359, forward strand.
CCTGCAGCACCTGTTCCTTGGAAAGATGGCGGCGTTTACCTGCTTACTGGTGGAGCAGGAGGACTTGGATTGGTATTTTCCAAGGATATTGCTGCACAGACCGAAGGAGCCACTATTGTCTTGGTGGGTCGTTCGAGCCTTGATCAGGCTCAAATCTCTGATTTGAAAGAGATTGAGGCATTGGGGGCTAAAGTGGTTTATGCCCAGCTTGATGTCACTAAACAGGGAGATGTTGAAACATTAATCCAAAAATTGGTGAAGGAGCATGGGAAACTAACGGGAGTGCTCCACACGGCTGGAATTTTGAAGGACAGTTATGCTGTCAATAAAGAGCCAGGTGATTTCGATGCCGTGCTTGCTCCGAAAATTCAGGGAACAGTAAACTTGGATTTGGCAACACGAGGTCTGGATCTGGATATGTTTGTACTTTTTTCTTCCGGAGCTGGTTTGTTCGGCAATGCAGGTCAGACAGATTATGCCACGGCCAACGCTTTTCTAGACACTTTTGCCTCTGAGCGAGACGGTAGAGTGGTGTCGATAAATTGGCCTCTTTGGAATGCGGGTGGCATGTCCATCGACGAAGCCAGCCAGCAAAAATTATTGAGTGCTACGGGAATGATACCCCTAAGTATGGCTGATGGAATTGAGGCTTTGTACCGAGTATTGGCATCTGGGATGTCACAAATGATGGTGGTTGGTGGTAACTTAGCTGAGCTACGAACCAGTTTGATTGGTTCTTTCAATGGAGAAGTTTCTGTAGAAATCAAGCCAGAAAAAATAACAACAGACATCCATAAAGCAGTGCTCGAAACGATTGCAAGCCTATTACAAGTGGGGCCAGAGGAAATTGACCCTGCGGAAACGTTGATGGATTACGGTGTTGATTCTATTGTTTTTACACGATTATCGAACGAATTAAATCAAGCTTATGATTTAGATTTATGGCCATCAGATTTTCTTGAATATGATTCAGTGGATCTCATCGCGGCTCATCTTGCTAATGGAAAATCAAACAAATCTACAGCGGAAGTCTTAGGGAGCGAACAAAATGAATCTAGTCGCTGGCCTCTATCAATAGGACAGCAAGGTTTGTGGTTATTACAACAGGCTGAACCAGACTCCAGTGTTTACAATATCCCGTACTCTTTCATGGCAGAGGAAGGTTTTAATTCGGTTGCCTTCCGTTCTGCCTGCATCGCTCTGTGGAATAGTACTCCAATACTGCGCACGGTTTTTGGTTCAGAGGACGGCGTACCTTTCCAATCTATCAACGAAAGCGGTGAGCTGCCATTTTTCCAAGAGGATGTTTCTTCTTTGAAGCAAAATGAGGTCCTGTTACGGGTGCAAAAAGCCGCCAAAACGCCCTTTGACATGGCTGGTCCGTTAATGCGGGTACACCTCTTTAAAAATAACTCAGCTCGTTCTGTAGTACTCCTCTGTATTCATCATACAATTGTGGACGGTGTTTCGGTGCTGGTCCTTCTTAAACAGCTGAAAGATACCTACGAGATTATTTTCAAGGGAGGACAGCCATCTATCCCGCAACCAGCAGGTACTTATTCTGACTTTGTTGCTTGGGAGAAAGAAATGTTAGCAGGGGATAAGGGGGTAACCCATCTATCCTACTGGCGGGGGGCTTTGGCGGGCGAGTTACCCGTGATCAACTTGCCGTTTGATCATCCTCAACCTGACTTACCGACGAAAGGCAGGCAGGCCTTACATGTGGACTTGCTTTCTCAGTTAGCAGGTCAGGTCGGGTTGGTCGCTCGATCGTTGAAGGTAAGCCCTGCTGTGTTATTTTTAACTGTATTCAAAATTCTTTTGGCTAAATTATCGGGGCAACAGGATATTGTCGTTGGTATGACGACTATGGGTCGGAGGCAGAAACTTTTCGAAAGTGTTATCGGATATTTCGTGAACGTTATTGCCTTGCGTGTTGCAGTGGAGCCAGACCGAAAATTCCGAGATCTGGTGAACGATCTTCGTGCTGTAATGTTACGCGGTCAGGATCATGACGTTTATCCTTTCCCTGCGTTGGTACGTGATTTGAAGGTGAAACGTGATGAAAGTCATACGCCAATTTTTCAAGTCGGATACGGGTATATGGTAAAGCCCGAGGAGAGCGAAAGCTTGGTCTGGGAATCAGTTGAGTCGGTTCGGCAAGAAGGCGATATGGATTTAGGGTTAGAAATCGTCGAACACAACGGTAATTTTTCCCTACATATGTCCTACAACGCTGACATGCTAGAAACAATGACCGCTGAACGTATGCTTATTCAGTATATGCGGTTACTTTCAGTTGCCCTAAATGATCTGGATAAGACTGTCGCTGATTTGTCCTTGATGGATCGAGCTGAGTTTCAGGCCCTGATGGATGTTGGGAACATCGGGCCCCTGAAAGAGAAAGACGCTGAACTGGTGACTATAGCTTTTGCAGCTCAAGTCCAACGGACGCCGGATGCTCCGGCTCTCTTTTCTGCCGAAGATATAAGTCGAAATTTGACTTATAAAGAGCTTGATCTGCAGTCAGATAAATTGGCCATTAGGCTCAATGCCGAGGGAGTGAAGTGCGGAGATCGGGTGGGACTGTTTTTGAACCGATCTTTCAATATGGTCGTGGGACTGCTGGGGGTTCTCAAAGCGGGAGCTGTTTATGTGCCATTGGATACGGATCATCCGGAGACACGAATTCGATTTATACTCTCAGAATGTGATATGCGTGCAATCTTGGTTGAGGACGCGACGAGTACTGATATGCCTACTGGAATTGACTCCATACTGGTCAATTTGGATCAAAAATCAAAAAAATTGAAAAAACGAAAAGGGCAGGGTCCGGTAATCAAGCCGAGCCATACTGCCTATATTATTTACACATCAGGCTCTACGGGAAAACCTAAGGGGGTATGCGTTAGTCATGGCGCGCTTGCTGATCATTGTCGTACTATCGCGGATTATTATGCACTGACCTCTGATGACCGAGTATTGCAATTCGCTGGGACGAGCGTTGATACCAGTATTGAACAAATTCTGCCGGGCCTACTGAACGGTGCAGCCCTGATTTTACGGGGTAACAGGCTCTGGACGGTGCAGGAATTTGATCGGATGATTGCAGCTACAGGGATTACGGTAGCGGATCTGCCTCCGACCTATTTACGTGAAATTCTTATGGCATGGAAACTGGCGGACTTTAATCTACATAAAAAATTGCGATTGATGATCATCGGTGGTGAAGCGGTAACACCTGAGACTATTCGTCTTTATCAGGCGAGCCCATTGGCTCAAACGCGCTTAGTTAATGCTTATGGACCCACTGAAACAACAATTACCTGTTTGACTTGTGATCTTTCTAAAGAAGGTTGGGCGCCAACTGATACTGTCAATGTACCTATTGGCAGGCCTCTTCCCAATACAAAAGCCTATGTATTAGACAACCATGGTCAACCTGTGTCGGAAGGCGTCGCAGGAGAGCTGTTTGTTGGTGGCATTCGAGTTGCGGAAGGCTATCTTAATCGAGATGATTTAACGGCAACGCGCTTTGTTCCTGATCCTTTCAATGAGAGGGGACGACTTTATTCTACAGGTGATATGGTGCGGGTGATTCCTGGGCGCCGGGGCTTGATAGAGTTTATCGGTCGTACAGACGACCAGATTAAGGTGCGTGGCTTCCGAGTTGAATTGGGCGAGGTAGAAGCCGCCCTTAGTGCTTTGCCAGGCGTAGTCTTGTCTACAGTTATTGCCCTAGATAATCCTGATGGTGACTATGATTTAGTTGGCTTTGTGGTACGTGCAAAAGGTAGCCGTGAACTATCAGAGATACTTGATGAGCTACGGATGGGGTTGCCAACGCACATGGTGCCACGACGCCTATTTGAACTTGATGTGCTGCCTCTTAATGCTGGTGGCAAAGTGAACCGCTCGGCTTTGAGTTTACTCGTACATGAGAGCGAACTATCAATTGAGGTCAAAGCTGTTACAGACGATCCTGACATTGTTGAAAGGTTGGCGAGCATTTGGTGTGAGGTTTTGAGTGTTTCCAGCGTGACAGCAGACGATGATTTTTTCGAGTTGGGAGGGCATTCCATTTTGGCAGTACGATTGATGTCGCGCATCCAAGTTGAGTTCGGTCGCGAACTACCATTGGCGTCGCTCTTGAGCTGTTCTGCGTTCAAGGACCAAGTAGTCCTTTTATCTATCCGTAGTGGCGCACCCCCAAGTTTACTTGTCGATTTGCAAGCCGGGGAGGACGGTGAAATTCCCCTGTTTCTAATACATGCGGTTGGTGGTGGCGTCATGGTCTATAACACCCTTGTCGCCAATTTGAACCCAACACTGCCTGTATTTGGTTTGCAATCGCCGGGCTTGTGCGGTGCGGAACAACCTTCCCGTCTGGAAGATCTCGCCGCTCTTCATGTTGCTGCGTTACGTGCACACCAACCTCAGGGTCCTTATCGGCTCTCTGGATGGTCATTTGGTGGTGTGCTCGCTTATGAAGTGGCCCAGCAATTGACTGCAGCAGGAGAAGTTGTTGCATCCTTGGATTTGATTGACAGTTATACACCAGCTGCAGTGCAGGTTCTTGAGAAGAAGCTAAACGAGGCTTGGAGTATTGATGTCGAAACTGCACGAGTTCTGGCGTTTGCTACAGATATATTGTGTGGCAATTCTGAAGTACTTGTTGAGTTAGAGCGTATGGCCGGTAAAGAGCCTGCAAAAATTATGTTTGCAAAGTTATGTTCAACTTTAGCGGAAGAATATGCTCATTTAGCTGAACTGTTTGAAGTGTTTAAATCGCATCTGGTTGCCATGAATACCTATGTCCCTAAAACCTATAGAGGTGGCGCCGTAACTCTAATTAGCGCGGATCATGCTTTTGGAAAAGGACTTGATTCCGTAATTGATCATGGTTGGAACAGTGTCGTTCCTATTGATCAGTTGACGCAATTAGCAGTGCTGACAGCAAACCATTACAACATTCTAGACGAACCTAATGTTCGTGAATTGGCCATCATTTTAAACGACGATCTTGGCCGTGAAAAATCGACCATTGATTTTAAAGGTAGTGATAAATTATGTGATGACGTTAACTCGAATGATAATGCTATGAAGACAATTGTTTAGATGAGAATTGATGGAGTATCGGGAGGCGTTAAAACCTCCTTACTGTTTGATAGAGAAGATATTTCTGTCTGCTGTGACGAGGTGTTGCTCATGTAGTCCATGCTATTGCTTTCTCCCTGTCTGCGATGATACGCTGCCCTCCGCTTGCTAAAGCTGGCGACGAACGAACCACTAATTGTGATCGGCCCCGTCTATGTCCCGCCCTTCCAAATCGAACGCGTCCAAGTCACGCCAGCCGATGTATCTCCTACAACTTCTCGAAATCAAACGAGGAGTGACGATTAAGGGCATCATTCTGGTGACATCACTTGCCGGATTAGGTAATGCATCGCTTATCGGTTTGATTAATGAAGCCGCAGAACAGGCCGTGAGTGATAAGCCTTTGAGTATGTCGTTGGGGTTTGTTTATATTTGCGCCTTTGCGTTCTTTTATATTGCGAATAGAGCCTCTTTGAAGCAAGCCAATGGATACTTACAAGAACGCCTAGGAGCATTACGCCAACGCATTGTTGGGAAAATCCGTAAAGCCCCTTTACGCACTATAGAAACCGTTGGTCATGGCGAACTGTTTGCTGCTGTCGCACAAGAAACTAATCACCTGTCTCAGAACCTGCCCTTATTCGTTAGCGCCATCCAGAGTGCCTTTCTACTCGTCTTCTGTATGCTTTACATTGCAACTTTATCGCTTCCGTCTTTTGTCATCGTTACGACCCTTTTGGCTTGGGGGTTGTGGATTTTCTGGCGACGTCGAGTGGCATTAAATATTCTGCTGGCAAAAGTCTATGGTTATGAGGCTGTGATGCTTGATACCATGGAAAGCTTCACAGCCGGATTTCAAGAAATTCGACTAAATGCAGACAAAAATGACGGGTTGTTCCGTCAATTTACCCATGTCGTCGACGAGTTAGAAAATGAAGTCGTTGGTGTCGCTGGCCGCTGGGTTGTCTTGCTTCAATTTTCGAACGCCTTTCTCTATGCGCTCGTTGGAGTGGTGATTTTTGTATTACCTATGTTCTTTGATGCTTCAACAGATGTGATCTACAAGATTGTGGCTGCAGTGATATTTGCCATTGGGCCTGTGACTGCGATTACAGCAGCAACTCATCTCTATGCAAAAGCCGAAATTGGCTTAGGCCATGTATACCAATTAGAAACACGGCTTGATGCCGCAGCACAAACGGGAGCGTTGGAGCCTGAAACTTCCCGGTTTATTGTTTTTAATCAGATAGATTTCGAAAAAATTTCTTTTTCCTATCTTGATCCAGATGGGAAAATATTATTCTCCACGGGACCTTGGAACCTACAGTTAAAAAGAGGAGAGGTTGTTTTCTTTGTAGGTGGTAATGGTAGCGGTAAATCAACGGCGATGAAATTGATGAGCGGCTTGTACCTCCCTGACTCAGGACGAATAGCTGTAGACGGTGCAGAAGTTACAGAGGAGAGTGCTCAAGAATATAGAGAGCTTTTTAGCGCTATCTTCCCTGATTTTCATTTGTTTCATCAATTGCATGGACTTGGTGATATAGATCCAGCTCAGGTGACCGAATTGATCGAGCGTATGGAACTTACTGGGAAGGTTAGTTTTGAAAACGGTCGGTTCTCGACCTTGGATCTTTCCACAGGCCAGAGAAAGCGTTTGGCAATGATCGCAAGTTTGCTTGAGGATCGAGAGATTTATCTTTTTGACGAATGGGCTGCAGATCAGGATTCTCATTTTCGCGAGATCTTTTATGATGAAATTCTTCCAACTCTAAAAGAACAGGGAAAGACGATCATCGCTGTTACCCACGATGATCGTTATTGGTCGCGCTGTGATCGTAGAGTTATGCTGGATCTTGGGGCCATGACAACAGCCGAGGGGAAGGTTTAATATGGTTCTTAAGACCTTTATCGGGCGTGCCTCACGCAGGGAACTTTGGATCATGTGCGGTCTTGCCTTGTTGGCTGGAGTTGCCAATGCAGTTCTGGTTGTCGCTGTCATTAATATGGCCAAGGCCGTGGCTGTCGGTAAACATGCTGGTCCTCTAGAATGGGGCAGTTTCCTCATTGCCTTTCTGGTTTACTATCAAGGCAACAAGATGGCTTTGGTTCGTGCTAATATTATTATTGAACGTTTGTTGAAAGACTTACGTTTGAGCGTAATGGATCGGATAAGAAGAACAGAGTTACAAACACTGGAAAAGCTGGGACGGGGTGATCTTTATACTCTGGTTTCGCAGGAGACCAATCATCTATCCGTAACTTTTCCAATGTTGGTGGATAGCCTTCAGCAAGCAATCTTGTTGACGGTGTCTCTCTTTTATCTGGCTTTTCTTTCCTTCGAAGTATTTCTCGGTTTCTTACTGGCTGTTATGGGTGGGTATCTGAGTTACCGCATGATTAATCAATCATTTCGACTTACGGCGCGGCTCATAAATATTCGGCAAGCCCACATGGTTGATGCTATTGATGATATTATCCACGGGAGTAAAGAATTGCGATTGAACAATCGCAAGAGTGATGATGTCTTTTCCCAATACAAAAAAACATCCGGCGCGGCAGAAGCCTTATTGGTCATGTCTGGTGAGCATTGGGCTTCTCTCTTACTGTTGGGCTCGTTGGTTACCTATTCACTGTTAGGCGCCGTGGCTTTTATCTTTCCAGCAGAGGTTTCTGGGTTCCGAGATGTCGTTTTTGAAGTGATACCTGTTTTGTTGTTTTGTATGGGGGCACTTACCAAAATCGCGGCGCAATCTCCTATGTTCTTACGTGCAGATGTTGGCCTGCAGGCGATCCTCGATATCGACCGAAAGTTGGAAGAGGGCGGTGACATTTCCCCGGATAAAGCACGTAAAGAAGCGCCGCGTTACCGCAATTTTGATACTTTAACTTTTGACGATCTAGCCTTTAGCTACAAGGACAAAGATGGGGAATCACTTTTCTCTGTAGGTCCTCTCGATTTCTCTGTGCATCGGGGCGAGACAGTCTTTCTCGTTGGTGGTAATGGCTGTGGGAAATCGACTGTTTTACGAAATATTACTGGGTTGTTACCATTGGACAGTGGTGTGATCAGGGTTGATAGAACACCTTTAACAGGAACTTCCATTGCCGGGTATAGAGAGCTTTTTTCTGCTGTTTTTGTCGATTTTCACTTGTTTGACAGATTGTATGGGTTGGAAGAGGTGAACCCTGACGAAGTCAATCAAATGATTGACGACATGGGTCTCTCTGGAAAGGTGCTGTTTGAAGATGGCCGCTTTACTCAACTTACTCTGTCGACAGGGCAGCGTAAGCGCTTAGCTTTGATAGCAGCTCTGATGGAAGATCGGCCTGTCTATATCTTTGACGAATGGTCAGCGGAACAAGATGTCCATTTTCGTGAAAAATTCTACACCGAGATTATACCTGGTCTGAAGGCAAAGGGAAAAACCGTTATTGCAGTCACTCATGATCAACGATTTTGGCATCTTGCTGACCGGGTCATAAAAATGGATCTGGGCCGAATTGAGTGGGATCGTGCCGGATCTGAATTGGAGTCTGAATAATGGCCCTGTTTTCTTTTGGAAAAAAAGATGATGTTGATCAAGCATGGGATCTGGATGCAGAGTTTGCCCAATTACTGAGAGATCGCAGAGAACGGAAATGGACCATTTTGTTCAGCTTGTTTCTCGTCGCATTCTTAGCTCTGTTCTTTCTTCTCTGGGAGCGGATTATTATACCTATACGCTCTGGAGAGTCGGGTGTGCTCTACAATGCGTTCACAGGTACCGATATGGAGGAAATCTACGGAGAAGGTCTTCACATCCTTCTTCCATGGAACCGCATGCATATCTATAATGTTCGCCTACAAACACAAGAACGTAATTATCGCCTGCTGACCAAGGGTGGGTTGCCGATTGATATGCGGGTGGCCATTCGTTATCGGCCTGATGTAAGGCTATTGCCTTTATTACACGTGACGTTGGGACCCAATTATCTAGAGAAAGTGGTGTTCCCTGAAACCGAGGCGGTATTGCGCCGCGCTGTGGGCCAGTACGGACCAGAAGAAGTTTATACTTCTCAGAGAGGCTTCCTCGAAACATTGGTCGTCAGTAGTTTGCTTAATGTGGAAGACCGTTATGTTCTTATCGACGATGTTCTGGTTCGTTCGGTAGAATTACCAGCACTGGTCCGTGAGAATATTGAAACTAAATTTGCGTTATTAGAACAACGTAAGGCCTACGTCTTCCGTCTTGAAATCGAGAGTAAAGAGGCTGAGCGTAAGAAAATTGAAGCAGGCGGAATTAAAGATTATCAAGATATTATCAAGTTGAGCCTGACACCGGAACTTCTTCGCTGGCAAGGGATTCAAGCGACCAAGGAGCTGGCTTCATCTCCGAATGCCAAAACTGTGATCATTGGTGCTGGTAAGGACGGTATGCCTTTGATCTTGGGTAACGATCGATAGAAAAGACCTGAGTGATTTAGGCGCGGATCGAATGCACCTCTGCCGGACTGCTAAGCTCTGCTATGCGTGTGTTTAATAGCTCGACGGTGGCTTCAAGTAATTTTAATGCGATATCAGCAACTCGGCGTTTACGCCAGTCTTGGAGTTCAGTGTCTTTGACCCATTGATTGAACGCCCCGAGCGCAGGACCACAATGTATCTGATAATCAATTTTTTGGCCCGGCGTGCCGTCCATGGCAAGACGCATGGAGTGGACAAAATACCATCGGAAGATCATCGCCATTTTTTGTTTGGGATTTGCCGCGGCTTTTGCTGCCTCGTCGGGTGCAGCCTTTAGATAATAGGCGTAAGTTTCTTTCCAGACTTCTTCGAAGCTACGCTTGAAATACTTATCTTGGATCTGGTTTCGTGTCTTGAGGTCAATCTCTTCAATGGAATCGTAGGTACGCCATAGGTCGTAAAGTTTGTTCGCACGCGCAGGGAAAAATACTCCCTTTTTAACCACTTGCGTTTTTGCGCCAAGCTCAAACAGACTGCCGGATGGACAATAGCCTGTATCCTGAACATTGATTTGTTGCAAAATATCTTTGACGGCGTCACTGGTGCCGCTTTCCGCCGTGCTTTGATTGATGGACCCGGTTAAGATAAAATCAGCGCCCAGAATGAATGCGGTTGCTGCTGCTTCAGGCGTACCTATGCCACCCGCGCCGCCAACACATACTGATGTTATGTAGTTGTGGCGTGCTACGATTTCATCGCGTAATCGCGCGATCGCAGGCAAGAGTGTCGACATCACCCCCATATCTGTATGGCCGCCGGAATCTGCCTCGACACAGATGTCGTCTGCCATGGGGATTTTACGGATAATTTCGGCTTGCTCAGCAGATATACGGCCATCACCTAGTAGGGTTTTAACAATTTTCTCGGGCGCTGGTTCCAGGAAAATCGTCGCGATCTCTGGGCGCGAAAGTTTCGCTAATAAAAAGTTTTCTATCTTGATCTCGCCATTTTTCGCATAGCGTAAACCTTTGGCACGATAGAGGACTAAAGCGGGCGTAATTTGCATGTAGGCGGATGCTTCTACCCGTTTGACATCATGGCGCAAGAAGAGATCCACGGTATCGAGCTCCGCTTGTAAAGATGCAGCGTTGCTAAGGAGATTCATCCCCCAAGGTTCATCGTTTGGTAAGGCAGCCTTGATTTCTAAAAGAGCCTTTTCAATGGTTGGGAGTCGTAGAGCACCGGTGCCAAAGTAGCCAAGGAAGCCGGCTTTGGCCATATTGACAACCATATTCACAGAGGAAATGCCACGTACCATGGAGCCTGCTACATAAGCATGATTGATGCCATGTCTACGTTTGAAGTCCATGGAACCAAGGCTTTCGAGGGTTATCATGATCAGGTCACCGAGCGGATGTTGGAGAGCTCAAAATAGCCGTTATAGCCTTCGAGATATATGGCGGCACGATGCCCGAACAGGATAACTGCTGGAGTACGGGTCATCAGTGGTCCTTGATAGCCGTCAACCATTACTTCGGTCCCCAACTGATGTTGACGGTTCCAGTTGTCTATCTGGCCTTTTACGTCTTCTGCCTTTATCTCAGGGGCTTGATCTTGGGTTGAGCTTGGGGTTGATGAGGGAGTTTTTTTAATCTCATCAACCAAACGACTGAGAACTCGTCCAGGACCCAATTCTTCAAAGGTTTCTTCGCCTTGGGCTAGCAGGTATCGAATACTATTTACCCACTGTACCGATCCTGTAATCTGATCGGCAAGTGTAGCTGCGAGGGCATTTGATTCATAAGGGATGGCTTTGAGGTTGGAAATCACTGGAATGTTGGGAGGGGAGAATGAAAAATCAGAAAGAAACGTCTCGAACTCTTTGTGTGCCGCTTTCATGTAGCGTGAGTGGAAAGCCCCACCTGTTCTGAGGGGGATAAAGCCGACATTATCTGTTTGGAGAAGTTCACCTGCTTTGGATATGTCTGCTTTGAGACCTGAGACGATTATCTGGTTTGGTGTATTGAGATTGGCAATGTCGAGGGTATCAAGACCATTGTCCGCGAGCTTGGCTCTGATCTCTATTTCGCTGAGGCCAATGACTGCTGCCATACCACCCGGAGGGGCTGCTACCATCAAAATTCCGCGCTGTTGGACCAAACGCAAGCCGTCTTCAAAATTAATGGCTCCTGCTGCTTCCAATGCATTATATTCGCCAAGACTATGGCCGATTAGGGCTGAGGGTAATGTATCATTGTCTTCTTGGTAACGACGCCAAGCAAGTGCGTTGACTACATAAAGAGCTGGTTGGGTATGGCTGGTTATAGCAAGCTTCTTGTCAGGATCTTCCAAACATAACTTCTCAATCGAATATCCTAGAATATCACTTGCGGTTTTTGTGACGTCTGGGAAGCGATTGAATAGGCCTTTTCCCATACCCTTGATTTGGGAACCCTGTCCCGGAAACATGCAAACGGTCATCGCTCTTCCCCATTTTGTATGTTAGAAAAATACCAGCTCAAGTAGAAATAAAGTTAGACTAGTGTAATGCATCTTTACAAGCCATTAGTATCAATATGTGGGAATTTTCCTCAGGCAGGAAATCACATCGAAGTAAGCTGGATCAGCGTGAACGACATGACAGAGGTAGATTGCCTTAAACTCATGACGTTGCTTGATGATAAGGAATGCCAACAAGCCGCGCGATTTCATTTTGCACATGACAGAAGTGCTTACATTGCTGCCCACGCGCTTGTTCGTGCTATGTTGTCGACCATAATACCAGAACCTCCAGAGGCTTGGCGATTTACCTTTAATGATTTCGGTAAGCCCGAGGCAGTTATTCCAAGAGGAAAGCCACACTTACGCGTTAATTTATCCCACAGCCGGGGGATGGCGGCCGTGGCCATTGGGCTAGATCAAGATCTCGGTATCGATGTGGAATGGTGTGCGCGTGGTAACTTGACGCTGGATCTGGCGGATAGATATTTCTCTTCCACTGAAGTTACATTGCTGAAGAGTTTATCTGAAACTGATCTTGATGAGGCATTGTTTGGTCTCTGGACTCTGAAAGAGGCCTATATCAAAGCTGTTGGTATGGGACTGTCACTTCCGCTCGACAGCTTCTCCTTTACCCTAGAGCCATTGACTTTTACGTGCGTAAATGGAGCCTCGGAGGAGTGGTTTTTTTCTCGTCTTGATACGTGTCCGGATTATGCAATGGCTGTTGCACTGCGCCATAAGGCACACGCAGACGTCCACTTACATGCAAAGGAAGTGACGGTGCTCGATATCCTTAAAGCGGCAGGCAAGGACGTAGTCACGGGTTGTTAATTGCTTTTTGCATTACTTAATTCTTCTCGAAAAAAGGCATGCGTAGCAGCGGGGTCGAAATCGAGAAAGGTGCCGCCTGTCTCAAAATGCTGAATGAAGATGGTGCCGACTGCTCTTGTGGTCGCTCCGCCCAAAGCGCCGACAGTGATTAATCCAATTCCCCAACCAATCACTGGCATGGATTTCATGAGCATTCCAGCAACGCCGGCTCCGGCTGCATAAGGTAGGGCCCCACCGACCAAAGCGGAAATTAATGCTTTGCCCCGGTTTTTATCAAAAGGGACGCCGTAATGTTTGCTTAGATCGTTCAGCATAGCTAATTGCACGGTAGAAATTGCGACGGCATCAAGTAGAGGAATTGGTATAACACCACCTGCAACGGCCCAGTTGGCACGTCGTTCCACGATCATGCGGGCCTGAGCAATACGAAGATTAATTGCCTCGTCCCAAGCCGGTGGAGGAAGGATCTCACCTTCTAAAATAATGTTTTCTTGATCATGAATTCCTTGTCTGGAAGTCACGGGCTTGGATTTTTTGGGTCTTTTGGAAGAGGTCGGTTTCTTTGCTGTTCTGCTTGGGCTTGATTTGACCGTCTCATCAATCTCAGGTGCGTGACGATTGAGCCCGGGGAGTTTCTTTGCCATTTTGTCTTACTCCATATATGCGTCAACTTCAGCTGCTAGGGTGGTAATTTCGCGTGCTGCAGAACTGCGCGGCTGATTCAAACTTGGGGTCGAGCCCAAGAGAGCGGCCTCTGCGTAGGCTACACGGTGGTGTATTTCTGCTTTAAGCAAAGGGTAGCCAGCCGCTTGCATCTCCTGTCGCATGTGTTTTGATATCACACTACCACCAATAATTTGGGTCATGAGGAAACGATAGGACAAAGGACCTTCAGAACCGGATGCTTTAAGGGCTGCAATAAGATCAACCTTGTCAGCGGCAACTTCGAAATCTACGGGTGAGGGACGCACCGGGATTAAGCAGAGGCCGGCCAATTCCAGTGCTGTGTCGGTGACCTTCGCGCGAAACCCGGGCGTATCTACTACGATCCGCTCGATGCCTAAATCTAAAAATCTAGATATAGTATCGGCTAATTTGGTTTCATGGGATGCTTCACAAACGAGGTTATCAAGTGCTTTACCTGTGGCTTTCCAGCGCATCACTGACTGTTGTGGGTCTGCATCGATAATGGCAACAGATCGTCCGTTTTTTAGCCATTGAGCGGCCAGGCAGATAGCAACAGTACTTTTGCCGCTTCCCCCTTTCATGGTCGCCAGCGCGACAACACGACGCCTCATCCCAGTCTCCCCGTTTGATTCTAGGAACAGTAGTATAGCCTGAGTGAAATTTCGACCCCCTAAATTTTGAAGACTTTGGGGGGAGACCAAAAACTAATTCACCTGAATTATTCTGCAACACTGATATCGTTGCACAGGGAGCTTGGAATGAATAGATAGGGCGATGCTTCTCTTTAAAGAAAAGGGTTGTTAAAGGGTTGAACTGCAACGAAATAATTAGGACTAATGAGGCAATTGCTATAATAATGTACGCTACTATCAAGTGTTTGTTTCTGTAGGGATGCAATTTGTTGCGTTTCAACAAAAAGACTGCCGCTGCTGAATAGTTGTATAAAGTACTCTAATTTGTGGTTAATGCTATTCAGCTCTGGAATGTCAATGATATTAATAGCATAATGCCGCCTTTCTATTTGTAATAGGGACTTTCCGTTACATGGATGATGTAGACGACGAACTGTTGGAACTGATTCATAGGCAGAAAATTCGTCAAAGTAAGATGTTTCTGTCTCTAATGGCAGTTGGCTTTCTTGCGCTGTTTTTTCTACTCTGGGACCGCATTGTTATACCTATACGCTCGGGAGAGTCGGGCGTGCTTTACAATGCTTTTACGGGTACCGATATGGAAAGGATCTACGGAGAAGGTCTACATATTCTTCTCCCTTGGAACCGGATGCATATCTATAACGTTCGCCTGCAAACCCAGGAACGAAATTACCGGCTCTTGACGAAGGGTGGGTTGCCAATCGATATGAAAGTAGCCATCCGTTACCGTCCTGATGTGCGGCTGTTGCCTTTGTTGCATGTTACTTTGGGAACAGACTATTTAGAGAAGGTGGTTTTCCCTGAAACTGAGGCGGTATTGCGTCGTGCAGTTGGTCAGTATGGGCCGGAAGAAGTCTACACCTCACAGCGTGGTTTCCTTGAAACTTTGGTGGTGAGCAGTTTGCTCAATGTGGAAGATCGTTACGTGATCATTGATGATGTTCTCGTTCGATCTGTTGAGCTGCCTCTATTGGTACGTGAGACCATCGAAAACAAATTTGCTTTGCTGGAAAAGCGAAAGGCCTTCACTTTCCGCCTCGAGATTGAACATAAAGAGGCTGAACGTAAGAAAATTGAGGCTGGAGGCATTAAGGATTATCAGGATATTATCAAAAAAAGTCTGACGCCTGATCTCCTGCGCTGGCAAGGTATTCAAGCGACCAAGGAGCTGGCGGCTTCACCCAATGCGAAGACAGTCGTCATCGGTGGTGGTAAGGATGGCATGCCATTAATTCTTGGTGGAGACCGTTAAAGTATGACTGTTACGGATCACAGCCTTAATAAGCTCCTACGTGGTATTCCAATCTGGCGTTGGATAGCAGCTATTTTCGTCATAATTCTAATGGCAGGTATTGCCTTAACGCTTTTATGGCCAGAGGAAATAGCGGGACTAAAGAAAAAGATTAGCGTCCAGTTATGGGGTGATCAGGATTTTCTACGCATTGTGGTCGTTTTACCTCCGCCGCCCTTTGATGACGATTTCATTGATGGTGCGCGTATGGCCGTTGATGAATTGAATCTGGACGGTGGCATTGATGGCTTGCCCGTAAAAATAGAGTTAGTAGCAGAAGAGGTGTTTTCGGATAAAGTGGAGCTGGAACGTTTGGTTGCTGATACTCTGGCCCTGTCCAGTAAGGTGGCGAGGCAAGATAATTTATTGGCGGTTATGGGGCATCACTGGTCGGCCACTGCTGTACCAGCAAGCAGTGTTTATAATCGACACAAGGTACTTTATTTGTCCACTCATGCGACGGCACCTTCGCTCACCAACCATGGTTTCGATTACGTCTTTGCCTTGCAACCAACAAGTGCCGACGGGGCAGCTATTATGGCGCATTATGCTGTACGCCAGGGTCTTAAGAAATTTATCGTGCTCTCTGATGATACAAACCAGGGTAAGGATTCCGCAGGTTTTTTCCGTAGCTGGTTGACCAAAAATGGTGGTGATGTCCTTTATGATGGGTCCCTTTCGAATAACCGTCGTTCCATTGACCGGTTACTGACATTTATTTTGGACAATAAGGTTTTTAAACCCAGTGAAATTGACGGTTTTTTTGTCAATTCCTCTTCGGAAAGCAACATTTCTCAATTTATAAAACGCGCCCGTGAGCTGGGATTGAGTATGCCAGTTCTTGGTACAGGCGGGATTCTTTCCGGCCACATTGAGGCGTATGTGGGTAAGGAGAATATGTCTGGGGTTACAGGTGTTTCTCTCTATGACTTGGGAAGTAAAACTGAGAAGGCAGAAAAATTCACACAACGCTTTAAAAAGCTCTATAATGTGGAGGCCGCTCCCATGGCTGCGGTTGGATATGATGCTGTTAAATTGCTTAAGTATGCGGCTACACAGGCGGGTTCCCATAAGGCCAGCGACTTAATTGATAGGTTAAGGATCATGCGTTACGAAAATCCATTTGTAGGAGTTACGGGCTCCATGGGATTTGACGTGCGAGGTTTGATTACCAACACTGATGTGTATGTTGTAAAACACGACGGAACTAGTTTTAAAACTGTTGATAAATATCGCCAACCATTGAACTGGGATATCTTGCGACAAAATGAAGAAGCTAGCCACTCCCCCGATTTAAAAAAGGATGAATATCAATGACTCTGTTTCTGAATCCCTGGTTCATCGTGTCTTGGATTATTGCGTGCTGGATTATCGGCTTGTTAGGTCGGGAAAAACGGTTTGGCTTCTTCGGGAATTTCCTCGTTGCTTTCCTGTTTAGTCCTATGGTCGGTGTTATTGTCCTGATTGCATCAGATAGCCGACTTCCGACAAGGTATCGACGTTAATACTACCGTCCGATAGTTTCAGGTAAACTGAAAGCTTATCCGTATAACAAAAAGCCACCGCACCTTATGGGGTGCCGTGGCTTTTATGCGTGTAAATTCAAAGTGTCCGTGTGGGCTTGCTTAAGAGGCTTTGGCTAGCTCTTCTTCACTTGCTTTACGCAACTTGGCATCGGTTGCTAGTTGCTTGCCTTTTTCGAACTGTTCTTTGTAATAGGCAGAAAGTTCTGAGGCGCTGATGTCGAATAGTGAACCGCCGCCCTCATAATGTTTCATGATTGAGCGACCAATTGCATAAGTTGAAGCGCCTGAAACAATCGGCATAGACACCATGCCAACGGCCCAGCCAATACCAGGGATCAATTTGAAAGCGCTGGCAGCAACTAATTTTCCAGCGGTATAGCCAAGTACACCACCAGCAAGTGCTGAAAGTGTGTTGCGAGCCATATTGTCTGAGAAAGGACGTCCATAGAGGTCTGAGAGACGTTGAATCATACGTAATTGGATAGCGATTACAGCTGCAATGTCGAAGACCGGTATTGGAACAATGCTGGCAGCAACAGAAGCAGCTACATAATCCTTAACCTCGTTCTCTGCGATCAGTGCACGAGTCAAATCTGTATCTGAGGCCATAGTGGCTTCGTCAGGGGTAGCAGTTTTTGACGTCTCTGCCGCGGTTTTTGTCGCCATATCATCACTCCAATTTCAAAGCGCAGCCAATATGTGCGCGTGCCTAAATTGCGCCTATATAGAGAAAATGGCCCGGGGCGCGTGAAAGTTATTCACTAGAATACTCTTTTTTGGCGAGCATTGAAAGAAATAGGAGTCAAGATTGATGAATTTTTTAATTTGGACAAGCGGGAAGTATCTAACGTATCGTATTAATACAAAAAAATGAAATAATGAGATAGAACAAATAGTGTATCAATAGAGTGCTTTGGGTACTATTTTTACGGGAAAATATATGACAAATTTGGCCTCACTCCCCGTTGTGTTTTGTTTTTCTGGACAAGGGTCACAATACTATCATATGGCGGCTGGACTCTACCGTGATGAGCCAGTATTCCGACAATGGATGCAAATCGGCGATGATCTCGTACGGGCCTATTCTGGAGTGTCGGTGATTGACGCCATTTATGATTCTGAGCGCGGTATTGCTGATTCCTTTGATAAGCTTGAAGAAACTCACCCAGCGATCTTTCTTGTTCAATATGCTTTGGCCAAATTTTTACTGCATCATGGTGTGCAGCCTACTGAGCTGATGGGGGTTAGCCTTGGCGAGTTCACTGCCATGACACTGGCTGAAGTAGTACCATTTGATCAAGCACTTGAAGCGATCTGCGAGCAACCAGACTTATTTCAACGCAGTTGTGCCCCTGGAGGTATGATAGGGGTTTTAGGGTCGTCATCACTGCACAAGGATCTTCCCGGACCAAGCGAAGTAGCTGGTATTAATGCGGATGGCCACTTTGTGCTCTCAGCGCCAGCCGAAGCACTCGATGGAATAGAGGAAGCCTTATTGAGCCGTGATGTCGCGTCCCAACGTTTGGCTGTTCCTTATGCTTTTCACTCCCGTTGGATAGAGCCTGCCGCTGGAATGGCGAAATGTACTTTTGCAATCGAGAAGAAATTACCCCGGTGGCCTGTTTGGTCAAGTTGTACAGCCGCCCCAGTGACAAATTTTACGAGTAATTTCGCTTGGCAGATCGTACGTTCACCGATGCGGGTGTTCGAGACGGTCCAAAATATTGAGGCAAAAGGGGGGGCAATTTATGTAGATCTAAGTCCCTCTGGAACAATGGCGGCCATTTTTCCGCAGATATTTGGGTCAGCTTCTAGGTCTCGTGCTTTGCATATCTTATCGCCTTTTGGAGGCTTGAATAAGCGTTTGAAGACTGTTCTGAATCTTGCCAGAAACTTACGATAAGATCCTTGGAGGTATCACATGGTTGGCAATTTCAACCGTGTTACCGGCGAAGCTTTGCTAAAACAACCGATACAGAGTTCAATCGGCGTGTATGAATGTAACGCTTCAGTCATTGTTCATGGGGCTAGTCTTACCGACGTTGATCAAGGTGGTTTATATCAAACTCTAAATCAATCCAGCTGTTGGTAGATTAATAAGTATTGGTAACGAAATTAATCATAACAATCTTCAGTGGTTGCGTGTCCCTGTACCAAAAAACAATGTTTTATTGCGAAAACGGTAAAACGTTGTTTGTTACGTAAAAGCATAAAGGAACCGGATAAGGGGGCAAAAGTTGCTCGTAATGAGGGGAGGGTTCTAGTACAAATCAAAATAATATTTGTATTTACCATATAGCCGATTCTTCGAAGGCACGTTTTCAGGAAAGATATAGTCAAATGGAAATCACTGTAAATTTTTTGGATAACCTTCGGCTTGAGGCCAAGTTTGATGATTTTACGATAACGACCGATCAGCCTATTCGGTATAAGGGCGATGGAACCGCGCCAAGTCCTTTTGATTATTTCTTGGCTTCTTCCGCCCTTTGTGCCGCATATTTTGTAAAACTATATTGTGTGTCACGTGATATCCCAACAGATGATATTCGAGTTTCGCAAAATAATATTATTGACCCGGAAAACAGATATAAACAAACTTTTCAAATTCAAATCGAATTGCCGTCTGGTATTTCAGAACGTGATCGGGAAGGTATTATAAGGTCGGCTGATCGCTGCACTGTGAAAAAAGTTATCCAGCAGACTCCTGAGTTTAAAATTGACCCTGTAGAAAATTTAGATGATGCGTCGTTGTTGCAAGCGTATGAGGGCGATGGCAATACGATTATTGTGGGTAAAGATCTTCCTTTGGAACAAACGATTGCTAATATGACGTCAATTCTGTCAGATATTGGCATTAAAATTGAAGTCGCGTCTTGGCGAAACATTGTGCCAAATGTATGGTCGCTTCATATCCGTGAAGCTGCATCCCCCATGTGTTTTACCAACGGGAAAGGGGCGACGAAGGAAAGCGCGCTTTGTTCGGCCTTGGGTGAATATATTGAACGGATGAGCTGTAATTTCTTCTATAATGATTTTTATTTTGGCAAAGAAATCGCGAATAGAGAATTTGTACATTACCCTAATGAAAAATGGTTTAAAGCAGGCCCAGATGATGCTCTACCAGAGGGGTTGTTGGATGAAGGATGTCTGCAACTCTACAATCCTGATTCTGAATTACGGGCGTCCCATTTAATTGATACAAATTCAGGGCTTGTGGAGCGCGGAATCTGTGCCTTACCCTTTACGCGTAACTCGGATCAAAAAACGGTCTATTTCCCGTCCAACTTGATTGAAAATCTATTTGTTAGCAATGGCATGAGTGCGGGGAATAATTTGTATGAAGCAAAGGTCCAGTGTCTATCTGAAATATTTGAGCGCGCAATCAAGCGTCAAATTATCGAGGAAGAAATTGTTCTACCCGATGTGCCAAAAGAAATTCTAGCTAAATACCCCCATATCTTGGTCGGTATTGAGGAGCTGGAAAATAAAGGCTTCCCCATTCTGGTCAAGGATGCGTCTCTTGGGGGAAAATTCCCTGTAATGTGTGTGACCTTAATGAACCCGAAAACAGGTGGCGTTTTTGCTTCTTTTGGTGCACACCCAAGTTTTGAAGTGGCGCTGGAGCGTTCTCTCACTGAACTCTTACAAGGACGTAGTTTTGAAGGTTTAAATGATGTACCTCCTCCGACGTTCAGTCGCCATGCGGTGACTGAACCGGGTAATTTTGTTGAGCATTTTATTGATTCTACTGGCGTCATATCATGGAAGTTTTTTAGCACGAAACATGATTTTGAGTTTTGCGAATGGGATTTTAGCGGCACGACGGAGGAAGAGAATGAAGGTCTGATGAATATCTTAGAAGACCTTGGAAAAGAGGTTTATATCGCGACTTATGAAGACTTTGGCGCGACTGCGTGCAGGATATTGGTACCTGACTATTCAGAAATTTATCCGACAGACGATTTAATTTGGGATAATACCAACCAAGCACTGATGTTCAGAGAAGATATTTTAAACATTCATTCATTAACGAATACAGAACTCGAAGAATTGCTTGAACGTTTAGAAGGCCCGGAATTGGATCATTATACTTTAATCTCAAGTTTGATAGGGATCGTGTTTGATGAAAATACGGTTTGGGGCAAGTTGGATATTCGTGAACTGAAATTATTGATTCATTTAGCTTTGGAACAATATGAAGATGCGAATGAGATCATCGGCGACTTCTTAAGTTTCAATGATAATACCGTGGAGCGTGTTTTATTTTACCAGGCCTTGGGCGCGGCGCTTGATATTACAATTGATGATGAATTGGATATCGATGATTATGTACCAAACCTCATTAGAATGTATGGCTCTGAAGTTATGAAAAATGTAGTTGGAATTGTAACAGGGGAAGTTAAATTTTCCGGTTTAACAAAGACGAGCATGAAGCTTGAAGGATTAGATAAACATCTACATTTGATTGAAAGTTATAAAAAATTACATAAGGCGCGGGAATTACAACAATAGAGGAGTGATGTCGTTACCTCTGCGATCAAAAACTCCTAATTCGACCATATACCAAAATCTGAAAACGGCATTTTGAAAATACCCCTATCGTTAAAACGGTAGGGGTATTTGTGTGTGGGGGAGGAGACAAAATGAGATGATCGAGTTTATGTGCGAGAATACCTTCATACTGTCATTGAATTCTCATCACAATTGAAATAGACCTGATTAGCCTTACTTCTTGAATGATGAGATTTTTGCATGCCCAATGGTCTGAACGTAAAAAAATATGATGTTGCCGTAGTTGGCTCGGGCATGGTTGGGATCTCTTGTGCTTTGTGGCTGCAAAAGAGTGGTCGATCGGTTTGTCTTATTGATCGAAATCCTCCTGGAGAAAGTACGGCCAGTGGTAGTGCATGCACCTTCGCCGACTACGCTTGCATACCGATTAATTCGCCGTCCTTGCCATTAAAAATTCCTGCGATGCTTTTGAGCAAGAACAGTCCGCTGGCGATCAAGTGGAATTACATTCATAAAATGGTTCCTTGGTTGGGTCAGTTCCTAGCGAACTGCCGTCCTAAACGTGTTGCCCATATTATTGATGCATTGGCTGTTATCCTATCCAATGCAGAAAGTGGCTTGATGCCGTTAATTGAAGATGCGGGGGCAACTGATCTTATTCAGCGCCGCGGATGCCTTTATTTATTTAACACGGTTAAAGGCTATGATGCCGCGGGCTCTGATATTCTTGCGAGGATAGAACGGGGCGTGTCGCTTCGTGAAATTTCTGCAGGTGAGATACATGATTTGGAACCAAGCCTTGAACAAGTGTTCCATAAGGGAGTGTTTTATGACAATGCATTTCAATTCCTCTTTCCGGGGAAACTGATTGAACGGTTTACGGAACATTTTGTAAAACAGGGTGGAATCTTTCTATCGGAAAATGTACGGGCGATAGAGAGCTCTGGTACAGAGGATGTTTCTATTCGGGGCGATACAGAGCAGATCTTGGCCGATAAAGTCGTTGTCGCGGCAGGGGCCCATGCTTTGGATTTATTGCCGTCTCTTTCTGGTAAAATACCCCTGGATACGGAGCGTGGTTATCACGTCATGTTGAGCGCAAATAAGGCTGCGCTTAACCGTCCGGTGGGGTGGGCTGAAAAAGGTTTTTATATGACACCTTTGGATGATCAGATACGTATTGCAGGAACAGTAGAGCTTGGTGGTTTACAAGAGGAATACACTGAACATTTGTTAAATTATATGGAAAACACAGCAAAAGAAATTCTACCTGGCTTGGGGGGGCGGGAAAGTAGTTGGCTCGGCTTTCGGCCGTCCATGCCGGATGCGCTGCCCGTCATAGGCCCGTCACCGCAAGACAAGAACATCATACTCGCCTTTGGACATCAACACGTTGGGCTCACCCTTGGAGGGATTACTGGGAAAATTGTTTCATCGATTGTTGAGGGAAAAAATGCCCCCTTTGATATCTCTGCATATAGTCCTCAGCGTTTTCAGTAATCGGTGATTAAGATACGGTTACGAACAAAACCTCTATATATTGGAGAGTTACTCTAGAATTGTGTCTGTCAGTTCATGGGAAATGTTTGCACGATCCAGTTAATAAAATTTCTAACATTATTTTTTTTGTATTTAACGTGTGAGCAAACCGCGCAATAGGCATGGCCTAAAGGGATCGACTGATTAAACGGTGTAATTAACTGGCTGGTTGCTGTCTCTTCTACTGTCAATAATTGTTGCCCTAATATGAAACCGGCGTTTGCTAAAGCAAGATCAACTGCCAAGGCAGACATATCAACCCGGTGTCCGCGGCCGTGAATTGGAACGTGTTCTGTGCCAACGCTTGCAAACCAGTCCGCCCAAGTGGGGTGGGAGGCAAAGCTTGGTGGCCAGTTGACGTGGATAAGATGTTCATCTGAAAGGGTAAGGGGGTTGTTCACGTCGATTGAGTGGCGTTTGAGAAACTGAGGCGTGCACATGGGTTGCACTTTGTCCTCGTATAGAACCTGTGTTCGTAATTCACTATAGAGATTTTTGCCGTAGCTGATACGAAGATCGATGTTATTACGTTCAAAATCTACGGGATCGTTTTCAACTCGGATATCCAAGTAAGTTGAGGGATCAAGTGCAAAATATTCTCTCAAAACTCGGTTAAGCCATCGATTTGCGAGCGATGGCAAGACGCTGATGACTAATCGGCTGCGGACTTCTTTCTCATAGATCCTAGCTGTCATCTTTTCCAACCGTTCTAATGCCTCGGTACTGTCGGCATAAACTTTGACGCCATTATCAGTCAAAGTGAGTGAGTTGTTCTGACGGCTAAAAAGCAGCTTACCGAAATATTTTTCCAAGTTTTTGACTTGTTGACTAATCGCAGCTGGGGTTACGCCTAGTTCTTGCGCAGCAGCAACGTAGCCGCCGTAACGAGCAGCGGCCTCAAAAGCACGAATAGCATTGAGCGGGGGGAGGTTTCTGCTGATGGCGTTAAGCTCCTTATATGGATCTTGACTAAGAGTATCTTAGTCAAGATAAGAAAAATTGACGTTGATGGAAAGATAAATTGTACGTAATAAATTTCAAACAATTTATAGCTTTGAGGAAATGGCAATGAACCAACTATTGGACTTAGTAAGATATCCGATTGATAATCTTAGCTCTGCTGCAGGGGAAAAACTTGTCGCAGATTGTCAGGATAAGTTGGCCAGCGAAGGTATCTTCAGTCTCGAAGGGTTCATCCTGCCAGATGCGCTGACCAGATGTGTTGATGAAATGAAGCCGCTGATAGAAGAGGTGTCATTCGCCCATAAGCGCAAGCACAACATATATTTCAAAAAAGATCCGGATGATGTTGCAGCAGATCATCCCGCTTTACAAAATTTCGAAACGATTAACAACACGGTTTGTGCTGATCAAATGCCGAATAGTTTGGTGTGCCAATTGTATGAGTGGCAACCCTTTATCGATTTTCTAGCCGCGGTGATGGGTAAAGATGTTCTTTATCGTATGGAAGACCCTCTCGCTCGAGCTAACGTAATGGCCTATCGCCATGGAGAAGCCTTGAACTGGCATTTCGATCGGTCCGAGTTTACCACTACGGTGATCTTGCAGTCCCCCAAAGCAGGGGGAGCTTTCCAGTATCGTAAAAACCTGCGCACAGATTTTGATCCTAATTATGACGGGGTCGCCAACCTGTTGAACGGGCAGGATACGGATGTGCAAACCTTGATGATTGAAGCGGGCACGTTGAATGTTTTTAAGGGCGTCTATACTGCCCACCGCGTTACCCCGGTCGAGGGTCCAACTGAACGTATTGTGAGTGTGTATTCGTATTACGAAGAACCCAACGTTATGTTTAGCGACAAAGAACGCCTTGGCTTTTATGGTAGAACCGCATGAATTATTTCCCAATGGGCGACCAAAAACGCGCGTTTCTTAACGCCGAAGGTGCCGATAAACCTTTAAAAAGCCCTGTGCCACACGAAACCTTGCTCAAAGCACGAAAGTACAGGCTTTCTCGCATTCGAGAATTACTGATCGAAAACGATTGCGGGGCGATCTTACTCTATGATCCCGTGAATATTCGCTATGCCTTTGATTGCTCCAACATGCAGGTGTGGACCGCGCATAACCCCATTCGTTACGCCCTGATTTTTGCTGATGGACCCGGAATTATGTTCGAGTTCAAGTCTTGCGAACACTTGAATGAAGGACTTGAAGGGGTCGACGAAGTTCGCATTGCCAAGGGTTGGATGTTTATGGGGGCCGGAGATCGGGTTTCTGAATTTGTCGGGAACTGGGCCGACGAAATCGCAGATCTGATACAACAGTATGGTGGTGGAAACAAACGACTTGCGATTGATCGTATGGAACCGGAAGGTGTTTTCGCCCTTCAAGAGCGTGGGTCTGTTATTGTCGAAGGTGGTCAAATAACAGAGCGCGCAAGGTCGATTAAATCACCCGAAGAGATCGAGTTGATGCGCTGGACAATCCGGGTTTGTGAAGCAGGCATGGCGCGTATTTTTGAATACTCTCATCCTGGCGTCACTGAACAGGAATTGTGGGCGCATCTCCATTTTGAAAATGCCAGGTCTGGTGGTGACTGGCTCGAAACCAAATTGTTGACGTGTGGGCCGAATACCAATCCTTGGTACAAAGAGTGCTCGGATCGTCCTTGCCAAGAAGGGGAAATGATCTCGTTTGATACCGATATGATTGGTCCTTATGGCTATTGCGCTGATCTGTCCCGGGCTTGGACGTGCGGCCATACGCCTATGAACGATAAACAAAAAAAGCTCTATTCTGCTGCTTTAGATCAGGTAAATCATAATTTAGATTTGATAAAAGATGGCCTAAGTTTTAATGAGTTCAATGAAAAGTCCTGGCAAATCCCAGAACGCTTTCAGCCATACCGCTATTCCCTTGCTGCTCACGGAGTGGGCATGGCGGATGAGTGGCCTGTGATCTTATTGCATCCAGACTTTGAGTATAATCACGGCGGTCGATTTGAGACCAACATGGTTGTGTGTGTTGAAAGCTTGATCGCCGAAAAAGGCTCGGAAAGTATCAAATTGGAAACTCAGGTGTTAGTCACAGAAAACGGTGTAGAACGACTTGATACATTCCCCTGGGAGCTTTGAGTAAAGAGTTTGAATTTTGATAATGCCTGACGGTCAGTTCTTCCCTTGCTTACGAGTTCCCTGGCGTTAGGTATTTTTCGGTCGCCTGCACAGCTGAACTGTGTGCGGGCGATCCTTTTTCGTTTGATTAATATGTTAATATAAGTGTTTAGAATATGAGCGCACCTAACAACCCTCTTATCCTTGATGGAGAGACCCTTAATCCGGCCTCCCTTGTCCATGCTGCGGTAACTAATAGGCCAGTAATCTTATCGGAGGAGGCTTGGCACCGTATTGCCGTTTCGCGTGCGATCGTGGATGGAATAGTTGAAAGTGGGCAGGCAGCCTATGGTGTAACCACAGGTGTGGGCTCACAAAAGGATTTCGTTGTATCGAGTGAAGCGGTTTCAAACTACAACGAACGCCTGATAAAGGCACATGCCACGCGGGTGCCAGGCCCAACTCTGAAACCTGTAACCGTTCGGGCTGCTCTCATTTATATGGTGAACGCTTATGGGCGCGGTTTCTCTGGTGTATCAGAAGACTTGGTTCGATTACTGCTTAAGAGGATCAACACGGGTGAAATGCCTGAAATTGACGCCAGTGGCTCTGTTGGTGCATCGGATCTCGTGCCTTTGGCTCAGATAGCTCACTGGCTATTGTCATCAGATGAGGCAAAAGCTTGCGGTCTACCGCGAGCCAAAGAAGCGCTTTCTCTGATTAATTCTAACGCGATTTCTCTAGCTTATGGCGCTGAACAGTTGGTGGAGGCCGAGAGGCTGCTTGCGACCTTTGATTTATCAGCCGCTATTGCCCTGGAAGGGTTTCGTGGCAACCTCACTGCGTTGTCAGAACAGGCGAATGCAGCCCATCGACGTAAGGGGCAGGCCAAATCTGCTCAGGCTATGCGTTGTACTCTTGCCAAGTCAATCTTGTGGCAAGCAGGAGAGCCTCGGTTTCTTCAAGATCCGCTTAGCTTTCGCTGTGCAAGCCAAGTTCACGGCGCAGCTTGGGAAGTTCTGGCATATGCGGTGAACATCTGGACTGTTGAGCTAAATACGGTCCACGATAATCCGATTATCGACGTGGATAGCCATTGTGCGATCAGTCACGGCAATATGGATTCAACTGGCATGACCTTGGCCATCGATAGCCTCCGGCAAGCACTGGCAAAGGTTTGTGATTTGTCTGGCGAAAGACTGCACAAACAACAGTGGACGGCCTTTTCTGGATTGCCAACAGGTTTATCAGAAGAAGGTTCAGCTACTGGCGGAGTGCAGTTTTTAAATCTAGGGCACATCGCAGCTTCGTTGATTGCTTCTGCCAAGATCTGGGCGCCGCCACATTTGCTTATTTCTGTTGGTCAATTAGCTGATGGCGTAGAAGATACCGCTGGCTATGCCTTACATGCCGTGCATGATCTCAGCCGTGTAGTGGATGCGGCCTGGAAAATTTTGGCAGTGGAATTGATTATTTCAGTTTGGGCCATCTTGCGAAGGCGAGTTGAGATGCAATCTTTGGGAGAGGGTGTCCGGCCGATAGTAGAGAATTTGCGCCCGATGCTACCCATTCATACCGAAGGCGAAGACGTTTTCCGGCTTGCACCGATTATGGATCTGGTACGGGGCGGGGAGCTTTCAAGCTCTAAGAGCTAAAATAGATAATCCCGCATCACTGATAGCCATGGTAGTAATGACGCGGGATATAATGTTTCAATGCGTGCGAATATCTATTTATCTAAAAATAGAACTCTATTTCAGCATCCACTCATGAGCAGGATCGTTATGGAATTTCCA
This sequence comes from Halopseudomonas aestusnigri, assembly GCA_036960845.1. GTDB lineage: Bacteria > Pseudomonadota > Alphaproteobacteria > Kiloniellales > Kiloniellaceae > Kiloniella. Next base: position 34,317 of record JBALWN010000002.1, read on the forward strand.
TATACGTTTCGGGCCTGCCATGACGTTTAGATAATAGAGATCATATCCATGCGGGGCACCACAGGGGTGGTAGCCCTCAGGGACGAGGACAACGTTACCGTCTTCAACGGTTATGGTTTCATCCAAGGATCTGTCATCGGTATAAATACGTTGGAACGCAAAACCCTGAGAGGGGTTGAGGCGGTGGTAATAGGTCTCTTCCAACAGGGATTCATCTGGGAGAGCATCGCGATCGTGTTTGTGTGGTGGGTAGGAAGACCAGTGACCGCCGGGGGTTATGACCTCGACGACAAGCAAACTATTGGCGGGCTCTGTTTCTGGCAATATGTTGGCGACGTGTCGGACATTGGTGGTTTCACCACGGGTTTCTTTACCTGCTTGGTCCGGTCCTATGACGCGGGCCTCTAATCTGTCTTCATCAGCCATGGTTCCGGGGGCTGAACAGATCGCGAGTTCAACTTCTGTCTCAGCCTCCACAGACCAAACACTTCCTGCAGGTATGTATACTGACCAGGGCTTGCCTTCGAACGGGGACATGCGTTCTCCGAGGATACCGAAATCATGATCATCAACCTTAACGTGGCCCTTGCCGGAGACAAAAACCAAGCAGACTTCTCTGTCCTTGGTTTCTTCAGATAGCTGTTGATCCTTGGCAAGTTTATGAACGTTAAAACCAACGTAGGTCCACCCGGCACTTTCCGGGGTGACTTCAATGACGCGGCCCGTGGATGTTGGCTCAGATGGTTTGACGAGAAGCTTACTCATAAAATTTATCCTGTCGTTTTTCAGGCCGCTTTATCTATCAAACCAGCTTTGGTGAGATAGTCTGTGAGATTGACATAACCAAGTTTGGCAAAGGTTAGCGCGGATACCTGATCTGAATATTGTTCCGCCTCTACAATAACCCAACCACTGTATCCTTTAAGCTCTTTCAATGTTGCCACAAAATCGATCATGCCGTCGCCTGGGACAGTATAGACACCTTTGATGATGGCATTGAGAAAACTCAGGTCTTCGTTGGTAGAAACGTCCATGATATTCTTACGAACATCTTTTGTATGTACGTGGCTGATACGGCTGAGATATTTTTGTGCCAAGGCAGCTGGATCAGCACCTGCCCATGAGGCGTGTCCCGTATCAAGTAAGAGATGAACGGAAGGTCCAGTTGCTGCCATGAAGGCGTGAATGTCTTTTTCTGATTGAACGATGGTTCCCATATGATGGTGGTATACCAGTCGAACACCTTCAGCCAAAACGGCATCGCCAACTTCGGTAATTTTGCGACCGAACTCAGCCCAATCTTCTTCTGCCATAACAGGGCGCTGGGATAACGGAGTGTTTATATCGCCGTGGATCGCATTTGATGTCTCGGCAAAAACCAACACGTTAGAGCCACATGCTTTCAGCAGATCAAGGTGAGGGCGAAGGTTTTTCAGCTCATCTTGCACGGAGCGAATAAGAAGTTCCGACGAATACCAACCAGAGACAAGTACGTGCCCATGTTCGGATAAAACCTCGTTCAAAGCATTGGCTTCTCTTGGGAACTTGTTGCCAAGCTCCATGCCGACAAAGCCAGCTTCTCTGGCCTCGTTTAAGCACTGTTCAAGCGAAATATGTCCGCCGAGTTCAGTCATGTCGTCGTTTGACCAGCCAATAGGATTGGCACCGATACGAATGGCCATAGGGGTTAGTCTCCGATACGTTGTTGCTTTAGGGCTTCGAGGTATTTTTCTCGGGCCGAATTTACGTCACTTTGTTGAGATACTTCAGGGACAGCGACATCCCACCAGTGGCCACCTGCTTCTGTAGTGGCTAAGGGGTCGGTATCGATAACGATTACTGTCGTTCGATCATTCTCTTTGGCTACGATCATTGCTGCTTCAAGTTCAGATACATTGGAAACCTTGGTCGCAATTGCGCCCAAACTTTCAGCATGAGCGCGGAAATCTATGTCGGGCAATGACTGGTGATGGGTGTGTTGCAGAAGGTTATTAAAGGACGGGTTACCAGTTCCACGTTGGAGACGATTGATACAACCGTACCCTCTGTTATCGAGCAGCACGATTGTCATGCGATACCCGAGGAGAACCGACGTTGCGATTTCTGAGTTCATCATCAGGTAAGAACCATCGCCGACCATGACAACAACTTCGCGGTTCGGGTTCGCCATTTTTACGCCCAGCCCGCCTGCAATTTCATAGCCCATACAGGAAAAGCCATACTCGACATGGTAGCCGCCAGGTTTGCCTGCTTGCCAGAGTTTGTGCAGTTCACCGGGGAGACCTCCAGCGGCACAAACAACAATGGTGTTTTCATCGGTGCTGCGTTGGACGCCACCGATGACTTGGGCATCAGTTGGATAAGCCTGATCAGATGGAGCCGTTACTGTGTTGGCGGCCTCCAACCATTGTTTGTATTCTGCGTCACCTGTTTCAGACCACTCAATGGGGCCCTGCCAGTCGCCGAGTTCTTTACTGAGCTGCTTGAGCGATACATCGGCGTCTCCGACAAGAGGCAGAGAGCGGTGCTTTGTTGCGTCGAAAGGTTGGATGTTCACGCCTAGGAATTTCCGGTCCGGGTTTTTAAATAACGCCCACGATCCCGTTGTGAAGTCCTGAAGTCTTGTACCCACAGCAATGAGTAAATCAGCATCTTCTGCCAAAGCATTGGCGGCAGAAGTCCCTGTGACACCCAGGGCACCCAAATTAAGGGGGTGATCATGAGGTAACGCAGATTTCCCGGCTTGGGTTTCCGTAACCGGAATGTTGTGCTTTTGTGCAAACTTTAACAGCGTTTGTGTTGCTTGGGAGTAATGGACACCACCGCCTGCAATGATCACAGGTTTAGCCGATGCTTTTATGGCTGTAACCGCACTTTCCAATTCTTGAAGATCTGGCATTGGACGGCGGATGCGCCAAATCTTTTCTTCGAAGAAGCTTACTGGATAGTCGTAGGCTTCAGCTTGGGTATCTTGGCACAGCGCTAAGGTAACAGGGCCACAATCCGCAGGGTCAGTCAAAACAGCCATCGCCCGGTTTAACGCGGGGATGATTTGTTCCGGACGGCTGATGCGATCGAAATATTTAGATACCGGTTTGAAACAATCATTGGCCGATATTGTGCCATCGCCAAAGTCTTCGACCTGTTGCAATACCGGGTCGGGATTTCGATTAGAAAACACGTCGCCAGGAAGTAGAAGGAGTGGAATTCGGTTTACATGGGCGAGGGCCGCGGCCGTAACCATATTGGTTGCCCCGGGTCCAATAGACGTCGTGCAAGCCATCATCCGGCGGCGGTTGGATGCTTTTGCAAAGGCAATCGCCGCATGAGCCATACCTTGTTCATTATGAGCGCGGTAAGTCGGAAGGTCTTCTTGGACGTGATAGAGTGCTTCGCCGAGACCCGCGACGTTTCCGTGACCAAAAATAGCCCAAACACCACCAAAGATGGGGAGAATTTCTCCTTCAACTTCGGTTTTCTGTACAGATAAGAAACGCGCGACGGCCTGGGCCATGGTTAATTTAATCGTATTCATTTTGTATCTTCCAATCCGGCCTATGATGCCAATCGGGTGGTATTTTCGACTTCAAGCCACGCATCAGTCAACCGACGAAACCTATCTGCCATATCAGTAATGGCTTCTTCATCGCTGATCTCTCCTTTTAGCCAAGCTTCGGCAGCCGTTGCAAAGATTGTACGCCCAACTGCAAAGCCTTTGACGAGAGGACACGTGATCGCAGATGCAAAGGCTTCTTTGAGCTCTTCTTCTGGGGCTTCTAAACCAAGTAGGACTATACCACGGCAGTAACGGTCATTTTTTTGAATGACATTGTCGATTTTCTTCCAGGCAATTTTACTCGTTTGCGGCTCAAGTTTCCACCAATCTGGCTTGAGGCCTAAATCGTAAAATCGCTGCATCGTTGTCGAAATTGTATCGTCGTTAAGAGAGCCGTTTTTGCCTGCAATGATTTCTATCAGCAATTCCCGACCAACGTTTCTTGCTGCTTCGTATAAACGAAGTAGAGATGTTTCTTGCTGAGATTTGAGTTCATCTGGATCATTAGGATGATAGAAACAAAGGCACTTGATAACATGATCAACTGGCCACTCGTTTAGATGTGATCCCAAGTCTTTGATTTTATCAAAATCAAGAGGTCGCGAACCTGGAAGTTCAACGGGACGACCAATCCATAAAGGCTGTTTCGCGGCATCATAGAGTGCTTTCATGCCATAGGTGCTGTCCAGTAGCATACCATAGTTGGGGCGCCCATTTGCTACTCGGGCTGCGGCTTGAACGGCGAGCTGTTTTACTTCAGAAATACGGTCATAGGATACGCCAGCTCTGTCGGCCATTTCTTCCAGTTGAGAGCGATGATCTATGGCAAATGCCATCAGGGTGTCATCTGCAGGCCTGCGGGTGGTTGCCCAATGAACATGGTTGATATCGGTATCTTTACGCAAAGCTTTGTGCTCACTTCCTTTTTTAAGGAAATATTGGAGCTCATCCCAGGTTGGAATTTCTGGTGAACAGAGAAGCCTGGACACAGCGAAGGCACCACAGGCGTTTGCCCATTTGGCGCAGGTCTCAAAAGGTTCATTTCGGAGCCATCCACGTAAGAAGCCGGACAAAAAGGAATCTCCTGCACCTAGAACATTATAAACCTCTATTGGAAATCCTGGTCCTTTGATCCCATCCTCGATATTTTCAGGGATATCTTCGGGAAAAATTACACAGCCCATAGGTCCGCGTTTGAGAACAATCACTGCAGAGCTGAGAGATCTAATCGTATTTAGAGCCTCGAGGGTATTTTCAGATCCCCCGGCTATATGAACTTCTTCTTCGGTACCGACGATAAGATCACAATCTTGCAGTATGGATTGTACGTGTGCCGTTACACTGTCAGATTTGATAAATCGTTCTTCTCCCGCCTCGTGACCAGCAAGCCCCCAAAGATTTGGACGATAATCAATATCTAGAATAATTTTTCTATTTTCTGACTTTGCGATCGCCATAGCTTTTTTACTTGCTGCAGCAACAGATGGGGTCGAAAGATGTGTGCCGCTGATCAAGACTGACTTGGATCGTTTAATGTATTCAGGATCAATGTCATTTTCACAAAGTGCCATATCGGCACAGTTCTCGCGGTAAAAAATCAAAGGAAAGGTTTCGTCATCGCTAACGCCGAGAAGAACAAGGGCAGTTAGACGGTCGTTGTCGGTTGTTAAACCATCTATAGCGACTGATTCACGCTGCATTTGTTCACGGATATACCGACCCATTTGCTCATCGCCGACACGAGAGATAAATCCAGATTTTAAACCTAGTCGAGATGTGCCAATGGCGATATTAGCGGGGCAGCCTCCTACAGACTTAGCGAAACTCGCCATGTCCTCCAAGCGTCCACCGATTTGTTGGCCATAGAGGTCAACAGAGCAACGGCCTATGGTAATTACATCTAGATCATGTGCCATATCATGTATTTGTTTCATGTCTAATATCGTCTCTGTTGCTAAACTCTAAGTATGTTCGTATCTCAATCAATGCGTTTTCGGATGCCATTGGTTTTCTGTATCAGGTAAATGCTGTTCGCTAATTAACTTTTAGCGGAGTAGAATCGAAAACGGGCATTTATGCATCTTGTTCTTGTGAATATGAAACACATATTCTATGCTTAAGTCAATTCAGAATATGTATTCCCTTTGGAGGTTGTGTTGATTGGTTTTGGATTGATAGGTGCGGGCCGTATTGGTCAGCTTCATGCTGATAATATTATGGCTAATCCCCGCGCAAAACTTGTAACTGTGTCTGATGCTTTTTCTGAGGCAGCAGAAGCACTTGCGGCAAAAACGGGCGCTGTGGTTTCTTCTGTTGAAGAGATGCTGCAGCGGGATGATGTACAGGCGGTTTTTGTAGCGTCTTCTACGGATACCCACGCTGATTTTATCGAAGCTGGCGCACGTGCTGGTAAAGCGATTTTCTGTGAAAAACCCGTTGATATGGACGCTGAACGCATTCGCTCTTGCCTGAAAGTGGTGGAAGAATGCGGACAGTCTTTGATGATTGGTTTCAACCGCCGATTTGATCCAAACTTTGCAGCTTTGCAAAAGCGTTTGGCTGGTGGTGAAATTGGTGACGTTGAGATCGTAACGATCCAGTCGCGGGATCCTTCTCCTCCCCCGGTTTCCTACATAGAACGCTCTGGCGGTTTGTTCCGGGATATGATGATCCACGATCTTGATATGGCGCGCTTTCTGCTCGGTGAAGAACCTGTTTCTATTTATGCGACTGGTTCTGCCTTGGTTGATCCTGACATTGGTGACGCTGGAGATGTTGATACCGCGATTGCCGTGTTGAAAACAGCCAGTGGTAAGGTTTGCCAAATTTCGAATTCTCGACGGGCAACTTATGGATACGATCAAAGGATCGAAGTCCATGGCTCCAAGGGGATGCTGCGCGCTGGAAACATCCATGAAACCACTGTCGAAGTTGCAACTTCGTCTGGCTTTACGGCTGATCCTGTCCAACATTTTTTCCTTGAACGCTATATGAGTGCCTATAGAGATGAACTTAACGCCTTTATAGATGTTGTCGAAAAAGGCGAGCTGCCTACTCCGAGTGGGTATGATGGTCTCATGGCTCAGGCCCTAGCCGATGCAGCCACTGAATCTCTCAAAACCGGTGTTCCTGTTCTGCTTTGAGCCGAATAAATTTTGAGTATTCGTTTGAGTGAGGAGGGGTGGTGCTACTCCTCATTTCTGCCAAGTCCGCCTCATTGTAGCGGAGCACCGAATGTCCTCCTTTGAACTTGAACGCGCCTTAGGCGCGTTCTTTTTTTTTATTCAAGGTCATCTTCATGTAAAATTGGCCATCTGGCGTAGATCTTGAGCAACACCACTTGCTGTTGCCAATATGGGGTTACCTTTGTTGAGGCCGTCCTGATCTAGGAAAGGTGAAGACCAGCCACCAGCCTCTTTGATCAAAATGATACCAGCAAGGCAGTCCCAGGAATTGATGTGGGGCTCAAAATAACCAATCAGGCGGCCAGCAGCGACATAAGACATCATCAAGGCGCAAGATCCATTACGAATGAACATTCCCCCTGATGATAATAATTTGTCCAGGAAAGGAAGCAGTTCGGATGGAGGAATACGGTGTGAAGTCCCGATACCCATTACGCCTTCGGTGACAGACTTGATATCGTATGTTTTAATTGCCTTGCCGTTTAGTTGGGCACCATGTCCAGCAAGGGCTGTGAAAAGCTCGTCGGTATTTGGATCGTAGACAAAGCCTGCAGCAATTTTGTCGCCTTTCATAAGCGCAATAGAAATGCACCAAGAACGCATTCCGGTTAGAAAACAGGCTGTGCCGTCGATCGGATCAATGACCCATAGATAATCATTGGTGCCTGCTTCTTGTCCGTGCTCTTCGCCAAGGTATCCATCGCCCGGGAAAACTGCGCGGGTCAGGTTGCGTATAATCTCTTCTACATTTTGATCGGCAATACTGACAACGTCTTGAGGGTCGGTTTTTGTTTCGATAACCAGTTCATCGCGGCGATTGAAATAATCCAAAGCTTTTTCACCAGCTTGTTGGATCATTTTTTTGCCGTGAAGAAAGCGACGATCGATCTCTATTTTTGTTTCCGGGCTTATTTCTTGAGGATCAAGAATCACGCTGTTAATCCTTTAATAAAAATCATGATGCGATGAGGGACATGCCTTTAGTCGCGAAAGTTATGGAGATATCACTGCCAGCGGTAATGGCGTTGTCTATGCGGTAATCGACAACGAAGAGCTCACCCAGTGAGCTATCAACTGAATAGTGGATTTGATTACCGAGATATGAGGCGTGTGTTACGTTGCCTTTGATCCCGGTCATAACTGAAGAATCTTGTTCAAGAAGAATTGAATCTGGACGGATCGCAACTTTTGTCGGGCCGTTGCTTAATCCCCGACTTGGAAGCTTGCAGTGTAGAGTGTCGATACGAACGTTGGCATTGACCTCATCTTGGTCAAGAATTTCGCCTTCCACCAGATTTGCGTCCCCAATGAAATCAGCAATAAAGGATGATGCGGGTGTTTCGTATAGTTCCCTTGGCGTGCCTTCTTGAGCGATGACAGACTTGTTCATAACGATAATCCGGTCAGATACCGCAAGGGCTTCTTCTTGATCATGGGTTACATAGACGGCTGTTAAGCCGAGCTTTTGTTGCAAGTCTCGGATTTCTTCACGGACCTTACGGCGCAGCTTGGCGTCGAGGTTTGAAAGAGGTTCGTCGAGAAGCAAAACCTCAGGCTCAAGGACCAGAGCTCTTGCAACAGCTACCCTTTGCTGTTGTCCCCCTGAAAGCTCGCTTGGAAGTCTTGCTTCGTATCCATCAAGGCCAACGAGTGAAAGGCCTTCTTTTGCCCGCTCAGCAGCCTCTTTTTTTGAAAGTCCGCTTACGGAAAGACCATAGGCCACATTTTCACCCACTGTCATATGGGGAAAGAGCGCGTAAGATTGAAAAACCATACTTACATCGCGGTCAGTCGCGGGAAGATTTGTAACATCCTTGCCGCCGATTAATATACGGCCTGAGGTTGGATGCTCTAGTCCTGCGATCATACGTAAAGTTGTTGTCTTGCCACAACCGCTGGGGCCGAGAAGAGTTACAAGATGACCTGGCTCGATGCTGAAGGAGACATCGTTAATTGCGGTTACTGCGCCATATTTTTTCGTGACGTTTTCGAAAACAACGGACCCAGGTTTAAGTTGCAGGTTCATGCTTGTTTCTCCCTTGGAGACGATGAAGTGAGGGGCGTTGTTTCTTGTGAGATATTTTCTACACGGTTATGACGGCGGAGTTTTCTTTCACCGATAACTTTTTGCACCAAAATAATAGCGAGCAGCATGACCACAATCAGAACGGATGAATAAGCGATGGCAATGCCATATTCGCCGTTTTCAACCAGGCCAATGATGTAGGATGTCGCCATGTTGTGATCGGCGCTTACCAGGAATATAACTGCGCTCACGGATGTAATTGCACGGACAAAACTATAAACCAATGCGGCCACAATTGCCGGACGGAGGAGGGGAAGAATAACCCTGCGAAGAGTGGTTAAACTGTTTGCTCCGAGTGTCAAAGATGCTTCGTCCAGGCTTTTGTCTAACTGGCTCATGGCTGCGATCCCACCGCGTACGCCAACGGGCATGTTCCTGAACATAAAGCAAAGTACAAGAATTGCTGCGGTACCTGTTAACTCGAAAGGTGGAACGTTAAAGGCCAGTATGTAACTAACGCCAATTACGGTACCTGGAATGGCAAAACTCAACATGGTGCCAAACTCAAACAAACTTTTGCCTTTGAATCTCTGTCGTACCAATAGGTAACTTGTGAGCAGGCCCAGTCCTGCAGTAAGAGGCGCAGCAATTGCTGAAATGGTGATGGTGGTCCAAAAAGAGTCCCAGGCCGTGCCTTCCCAATTTAAGCCATTTTCGCCCCAGTTAATACCAAAACCTTCGGCGTAATGCATGAGGGTGAAGCTGTTATCACGTCCCCAGTTCACAACAAAGCCACCGAAAAGTACTGTTGCATATATGACAATGGTGAAGGCTGCCCAAGGTATAGTTACGCCAAGACATATCCACTTTAGGAGCGGGTTCATTCCGGCATGAGCACCAGATTCAGCTTTGCCGACAACTGTTGTATAGGATTTCTTACCAAGCCAAATTCTTTGTGCAAAAAAGGCACTTAATGTGAATGTGAGTAAGACGATGGCAAGAACAGCTGCGCGAGACTGATCGTTTTGGGCTCCAACGATGGCAAAGAATATTTCGGTGGATAGAACGTCATAATTACCCCCTAAGACCATAGGGTTGCCAAAGTCAGCCATACTTTCGATAAAGCCGATCAAAAAGGCATTGGCAAGCCCTGGGCGCATCAAGGGTAGGGAGACATTCTTGAAAGTCTGCCATCGGCTAGCGCCAAGAGTTTGTGAGGCTTCTTCCATGGAGGGGCTTACGCCTTCAACGACCCCAATCAATACCAGGAAGGCAATCGGCGTGAACGACAGTGTTTGTGCAAGCCAGATACCCGGCAATCCATAGATCCAACGACCGGGCTCAATATTTAATAGTTCGGATACAAACTGGGTAATCGATCCGGCGCGCCCCAAAAGTAATATCAAGGCGAGGCCAATGACAAAGGGAGGGGTAATGATAGGAAGGATTGTTAATACTCTGAGTGATTTTTTCCAGCGAAAGTCAGTTCTGGTGGCAACCAGTGCAAAAGCAAGCCCGAGAAGCGTGGTTGCTGTTCCCGTCATTATTGCGAGGAAAAGAGAGTTCAGACCTACGCCGCAAGAAACCGATGAGGTGAGGCAGCCTAAGCCCCAGATTTTTTTGTTGAAAAAATTATCGCTAAAGGCGTTGAGTGCATAAAGGCCATTTTCATCAATAAAGGCTGAAAACAGTATCTTCCCAACAGGTAGGAAGACAAAGGTAGCGACCAGAGCAATGACAATACCTATGGCAGATGTGACAAAGACATCACCTCGTAAATAGCCCGTTGCTGCCAAGCCTGTTGTAAGGAGTATTAAAAAGGCTCCAGCGCTCAGAAGAGCACCGTAACCCATTCCGTATTGGCGGGTTTCCATGGCTCCGAAAGTATTTTCGAAAACGCCATATTCCCAACCGTCAATTCCGACGATAAAGCCTTGGCCAAGAAGATATATGAGACCAAAACCGCCAGAAATGATGAGGGTCTGTGCATAAATCGGATCGCTTTTGATCCGTTTTAATATAAAAAGGGGGGCCAGAAGAGGGAAGATAAGGGGGAGTAACCACTCTTTCCCTAACGTAATTTGAACCAGAGCGGACGCATAGTCGCTATCAAAAGGATAGCCATCTAGAACCCATTCAAATGCCCAAAACCCATCTTCGATGACGTACCATGGAAGGATCGCAAAGCCAATCCACCCCATAGCCAGCCATGGAAAGAAAGAAGTACGCACGATATTTCCTCCTTCTGTCCCCATAATCCCTACTTACCTTAACGCGGTAGGGATTTGATTTCGTCATCCCAACGCTTCAGCAGACGCTTGCGGGTGTCGCTGGAGCCATAGGTGGCGAAATCATAATTGATGAGTTTAATCTCAGTAAGTTTTGGTGCGCCTTCAGGAACTGTTGATGCAGAGTTTGAAGGTACCTGATAAGCTTTGGCTTGTTCTGCCATAGACTGAATGTCAGGACGAAGGGCAAATTCCGCAAATTTCTGAGCATTTTCCAAGTTTCGAGCACCTTTGATAATGCTCATGGAACCAACTTCGTACCCTGTTCCCTCACACGGAGCGACAACTTTAATCGGGAAGCCTTTTTTGACCTGTTTGACCATGTCGTGCATGAAGGTAATCGCCAGTGTGGTCTCGCCACGAGCGGAGGCCTTGATCGGTGCAGAGCCCGATTTTGTGTACTGGTTGATGTTGGCGTGCAGGCCTGCAAGGAACTCAAAGCCTTTTTCTTCACCAAAAAGCTGAACCACTGTGGCGAGAGCAGTATAGGCTGTTCCTGAAGAATTCGGATTGGCCATCTGTACTTCACCCTTGTAGACAGGGTTGGTTAGATCAGCCCAACATTTTGGCGCTGGCAGGCCCTTAGATTTCAAAAGCTCTTCGTTGTAACCAATGCCAAGTGCGCCAGCGTAGATGCCTACAGTTTTATAATCACCTTGCTTTGCCTGATTTTGAGCCCACTCAAGAAGATTATCAATCTGCTTGGATTTGTATTCTGTCGTGAGCCCTTCAGAAGCTGCCTGCAGGTGTGGATCGCCTGTGCCGCCCCACCAGATATCTACTTTTGGGTTGCGCGCTTCGGCTTTTATATGTGCGAAGATTTCACCGGAGCTTTTACGCACCATTGAAACATCTACCCCTGACTCTTTCTCAAAAGTCGATTTCATGAGGTTACACCACTCTTCATCCGCGGCGCAGAGTACGTTTAGTTTTTCTTTTGCCTGAGCAGGTACCGCTGAAATAGCGCAAGCTGCGGCAAGTGCAAAACCAAGTGCTATATTTTTTTTCGTCATGCCCTTTTGGCCTCCCGTGTCGGTCTGTTTAACGAGGTTGTTTCCCCGCTTGAAATAATATTGTGCAAACGTGTGCACAAAAAGTGCAAAAAAACTCACCCAATACTATCGAGTTTTGATGATGATAAGAGAGCGGAGATTAAAATGAAAGAAATATTTCATAAAAAATCCCAATAGAATGTTTTTTCTATTGGGAGGGAGGGTTTGTTTGAAAAGAAACTATAACAAAGGTTGTAATGATTAGCCTAGTAAAATTTTACACTCGGTAATTTTGATCCGGGCGACAGTCCCTCTATTGATAAATTTCACAGGAATGATTATTCGTCTAGGTTTGGGGGAGATACCAATGGTTTGGATGCAATCAGCGGTCGCTTGGGCGATGTCTGTGGGGCACTGACGGATTGTTGAAAGGTTGTAGGGGGCACGAGCAGCTATCGGCAGGTCGTCAAAACCAACGACTGAAACGTCTTCTGGAATTTTTTTACCCATTTCAAATCGAGCTGCGTCGATAAATCCGCATGCAACGTTGTCTGTAGCACAATAGACTCCAGTAGGATGATCTAAGTCTTTTAGTAGATCTAAGGCAGCTTCATATCCGCCCTCATAGCCAGTTTTGCTTGGTTGGATTTGATGCAAAGCAATTTCCCCTGCTTCAACTTTAAGGGCGAGGGCCTGTTCGAAAAATTCTCCGCGTTTTGTTCCACTGTATGTACTATTTTTACTGTTAATGAATGCAAGATTTCTATGTCCGGCTTCTAAGAGAGCTTTGGCCGCGAGCGTACTACCCGTCCTGTTGTCACAATTTATAAGGTTGGCTTGATCAAGTTGTCCTGCTCGGTTGAGGAGGATAACTGGAATGTTGAGGCTTACGAACTGGGCACCAATAGCTGACGATGGGCTGCCGGAAGTAATGATGATGCTTTTAACCTGGTACTGGGCGAGCTTTTTAATGGATATCTCAAGCTGTGTTTCGTTCGAAGCGTCGAGTAGGATGGGATGTAATCCCAGCCGTTGTAATGTGGTGATGAGCTGGTCGATTAACACAACTGCAAAGGGATCGTGTAGGCCAGAGGATACTAAGCCAACAAGGTCACTTTCTCTGGTAATCATAGAGCGTGCTAGTTTGTTTACCTGATACCCAACCTGGTCTGCTATTTCGATCACACGTTTACGGGTTTTGTCTGAAATTCTACTATCAGTTTTGAAGCAGCGAGAGACAGTTGAGCGTGAAACGCCCGCTAAACGAGCGACATCTGCAGATGTAATGTTCTTTGGCTTCATTTGTTAACCCGTACGTATAAATCTAAGACAATATTGCATTTTGAAATATGTTTGTGCAATCGTTTGCATTGGTATGAATTGAAATTTACCTCTTTAGACCCCGTAGTAGGTTGTCACTGTGCATACTAAATTTAAATTTATTTATTCTCTGTGTGGAATTTTTATTCCATTTTTGCGAAATTCTGATATTTAGAATCAAGAAAATATTAAGAGGCATCGATGATAGCTCCGGGTACTTACGAAGAATTACGCAATGAATTAGCAACACGGCATAAGGACTTGAGCAAGCGTCTCAAGCAAATCGCAGAGTATGCGTTGGATAATCCAAATGATATGGCGCTGGAAACGGTTTCCGGGATCGCCGAGCGGGCTACGGTTCAACCTTCCAGTTTAATAAGGTTTGCAAAAGCCTTTGGCTATAGTGGCTTTAGCGAGATGCAGCGCGTTTTCCGAACTCATTTGGTGGAAAGTGGCGCAAACTATAAAGAGCGTATTCGTTCTTTTGGTCGTGATGATGAGACATCAGAATATACGCGTAATATTGTTCTCGATGATTTCGTTGATGGTGGAATTGCAGCGCTAGATAACCTTCGCGAAGTGGTTGATCCTGACAAATTTGAAGCTGCGATAAAGTATCTTCGCGAAGCTGATGTGATCTACCTCGCGGCACAACGCCGCTCTTTTCCCGTCGCAAGTTATCTCGCCTACGCCTTTGCCCAGTTGGACAAGCGTTGTGTTCTTATTGATGGCAATGGCGGTATGTTTTTTGAGCAGGGCCGTTCGATCAGAAAGGGTGATGCGTTGCTAGCGATTAGTTTTAAAAGCTATTCGCCTGAAGTCGTTCAGTTGGTCAAGGAAACGCGTGAAAACAATATACCTGTAGTGTCCATCAGTGACGGCGTGCTTAGCCCCTTAACGCAAAACTCTGATGTTTGCTTAGAGGTGGAAGACATTGAAGTCCATGCCTTCCGCTCTCTAGCTGCAACAATGACTCTTGCTTTGACGTTAGTGGTCGCATTGGGACGGCAGTTACAAGAATAACGACTTCAAAGCTAACAATATTGTTTAGTTTGTTTCGATCCAACTGGCTTGTTTTGCTGACTCGCTGACACCGTGAATGACGCGTTCTATTTTTTGCCCATCCTCGAAGTTGGGCCAGTTCGTTTTTTTACCAGCTATAGCATCTAGAAATTGTGCAGCTTCAATGATCTTCAGTTCATTGAAGCCGACCTGGTGTCCCGCTGCAGGACAGAACTCGCCGTAGGGTAAGTGTTCTGGACCCGTGAGAATACGGGTGAAGCCACGGGTAGAACGATCTCCTGTTGCCTGGAAAAGTTCCAGTTCGTTCATGCGCTCCTGATCAAAGACAATCATGCCTTTGTCGCCATGGATTTCAATACGGAGCATGCTTTTTCTGCCCCAAGCTACACGGCTTGAGCTAATCAGTCCGCTGATCCCGCTTTTAAAGCGGATGATTGCCTGAGCCATGTCTTCGTTTTCGACTGTTCCGATTTCACCAGTAGAGCTATCGGGGAGGGGACGTTCTTTATGGACGGTGTCTATGTCGGCGAGAACCTTCGCTATATCGCCAACTAGATAATGCGCTAAGCTAACAAGATGACACGCCAAGTCGCCAAGGGTTCCAAGGCCACCATCTTCAATCTTACATCGCCATGTCCAGGGGAGTAGCGGGTCAGCCATATAATCTTCATCAACCTGACCCCGAAAATGAATAACTCTTCCGATTGCACCGTCTTTAATGAGTTTTTGAGCGTGAATGATGGCTGGGTTATGGACGTAGTTATAACCGAGTTGAGTTTGGATGCCTTTAGTTGCTGCAAGTTGGGCTGCAGTGGTCATGGATGCTGCGTGTTCAAGCGTTAGGCCCATCGGTTTTTCACACCAGACATGTTTCCCCGCTTGGAGGGCTTCAATGGCCATCTCTGGGTGAAGACCGTTTGGGGTGGTGATGGAAATGACATTTACTGCAGGATTATCGAGCAGATCTTGCCAATTAGTCGAATGGTTGTTGAAGCCAAAGGCTTGAGCACAATTTCGAGCGACGGTATCATCCGAATCACAGAGCATTTCCAGCCGCGGCGTGATGACAGAAGAAAAGCGTGCTTTAACGCTTCCCCAGGCCGTTGCATGGCACTTTCCCATGTAGCCCGTACCAATAAGCCCTACACCAATGCTATCCATCATTTGTTCCTTAAAAAGAGCCCGGCTCATACTCTCTAATCGAGAATGAGTCTGATCTAGTAACTTTGTCATTGTGACGTGGGAGTACGTTTACTCTCATTATGTTTGCTTAGATGGTACCGCCGAGTTCTTCAGAGAGCTGTTGGAGTTCCTTTCCTCCGGCCATGAGATTCTGGAGGGCGTCGATCTCTATTTCATCTTTACGATAGGTGCCGAGGGTTGCGCCACGGTTTAGAATAGTAAACCGATCTCCAACAGCATAGGCGTGACGTACATTGTGAGTGATGAAAATCACACCAAGGCCTTTTTTGCGAACCTGGCTTATGTATTTTAACACCATAGAAGTTTGCGCAACTCCCAGTGCAGAGGTTGGCTCGTCCAAGATGAGAACCTTCGCGCCAAAATAAACGGCGCGTGCGATGGCTACGCATTGGCGCTCTCCCCCCGAGAGAGTGCCGACGGCTTGCTGGGGATCTCGTATGTCGATACCGATTTTTAACATCTCTTCGCGGGTGACTTTATCGGCATGATCAAAGTCTATGTATTTGAAAGGACCAACCCCTTTTGTGGGTTCGCGGCCCATAAAAAAGTTTCTGGTGATAGACATTAGAGGAATCATCGCGAGGTCTTGATAAACCGTAGCAATGCCTGCATCTAGAGCTTCTCTGGGAGAGTTAAAGTTAACGGGGTTTCCTTCGACATTAAACTCTCCACCTGTTGGTTTGTGCACACCGGCCAGAGTTTTAATCAAAGTCGATTTTCCAGCACCGTTATCCCCGAGTAAGCACACGACTTCTCCTGGATTGACAGTTATAGAAACGCCGTTCAGAGCGATAACCAAACCGTAGTGTTTTATGAGGTCATTTACTTCGATCAACGGTGAAATATTACTCATTTTATCGCTCCCCCGTAACGCGTTTGCGTACAAAGTTATTAAAGAGAACGGCGATGAGCAACATGCCGCCGAGGAAGACGAGATACCAATCTTGATCAATATTAGTGTAAGCCAAGCCGATCAGAACCATGCCAAAGATTATAGCGCCAAAGAACGCTCCAATGGCTGACCCGTATCCTCCGGTTAGAAGGCTTCCTCCGATAACAGCGGCAATAATGGCTTCAAATTCTTTTTGAAAACCACGACGCGCATCTGTTGATCCGGCATCGAGTACAGTAATGATGGCAACAAGTGCTGCCGCGCAGGCTGTAAAAATAAAGAGGATTGTCTTAACGCGGTTAACGGGTACTCCTGAATTTCGAGCTGAGTTCGCATCTCCTCCAGCCGCAAAGATCCAGTTTCCAAACTGTGTTCTGACCAAAAGCCAAGTTGCAACTCCGGCCAAGGCAATAAACCACAAAATTTCAACAGGGACGCCAGTTACCTTTGGGAGGCCATTTTTGAAGGTATCAATCATATCGTTTTGGGCGAGCCAAGCGAAAAGACCTTCGAGTGCATCTCCTGAGAATATTTCGGCCAGAGAAGAGCCTTCGATAGCGTCCTTTACCCCCCGAAGTTGGGTCGATCCGCCAGTCGCGGCTTTGAGGCCGACGAGCGTTAATCCGCGAAGAATAAATAAAAATGCAAGAGTGACGATAAATGAGGGTAAACCAGACTTGAGAACGATTTGCCCGTTTAAGACTCCCATGGCCGCTGCTGCTGCAAAGGTGATGATAATAGCAATGCCGAGGGGAAGCTCGAAAACTACCAAGGCGGTGGCAAAAATCAATCCTGCGAAAGCAACCATAGACCCAACGGATAGATCAAACTCTCCTCCAATCATAAGAAGGGAGGCGGCAATGGCTAGAATGCCAAGTTGAGACGCTGGTACGAGAAAGTTCATGATCCCAGCAAGGGTGAACATGCTAGATTTACCGACAATCATGAAGAAGATTGTGACAAGGATCAGCCCTGCAAGTGCGCCAAGTTCTGGGCGGCGCATCAGGCGAGTGATCAAACTTGTATGAATAATACGCTCATCAGATGGCTTGTTGGCGTCAGGTGGCGTGTTGGGTAGTGCCTGATTGACTTGTTGCTCAAGGTTGGACATTCACTGTTCCTCCCGCATACGCCCAAAATAACTTGGGCAGGTACAGATATTTAAAAGGGGCCGCAAAACACGGCCCCTCATTTTCAAAAGGCTTATAATTTACCGGATACCAACAGCACTTAGATCAACAACCTGAGCTGCTTTGTCTTTAGTGATGAGGTTCGGGCCTGAAGGAACGTTACCACCAGGCATAAGACCAAAACGTGCTCTTAGAGCAAGGAACGAAACAGGCAGGTAGCCCTGGAGGAACTGTTGCTGATCAATTGCGAATGCAGCTTTTCCATCTGAGATCGCTTGAAGGAAGCCAGGAGACATGTCGAAAGTCGCTACGTTGATTTTACCATGCTTGCCGGCATCTTCGACGGCTTGAATTGATGGTTCCCCAGCAGTTGCTGCGCCCAACGCAAGAATGGTGTCGATGGCATCATCCGAATCAATTGCAGCACGTACTTTCGCTGCAATTTCGGATGGGTCATTAGACGTTGGAAGGATACTTACATTGCCACCAAAACCTTTGGTGAAACCAGCGCAACGTTGATCTAGGGATACGTTGCCAACTTCCTGATTGACGCAAAGTCCTTTTTTACCACCTAAATCGGCCAGTTTTTCACCAGCAGCCACTCCGGCATCAAATTCTTCTTGTCCGACATGAAGTAGGGCCCCGAATGATTTGGAGACATCTGAGCCAGAATTCATGGAGATCACAGGGATACCCGCTGCAACAGCTTTTTTGATGGAATCTCCGAGGGCGTCGCCATCTGGAATGGAGACAATAAGGCCATCGGGCTCTTGGTTGACGGCGGCTTCAATCAACTGGCTCATTGCAACCATGTCGAAGGTTTCAGGAGCACGATAGTCAACGTTTACCTTCATATCTTCCGCAGCTTTGGTGACACCATTTTTAACAACGGACCAAAATGGGTCATTGGCTTGACCGTGGCTGACAACAATGATGTTGATCTCATCTGCAAAAACAGCAGATGAAGCTGCTCCAAGAATTGCTGAGGCCATAAGGATCTTTTTGAGTGACTTAAACATCTATTTCTCCCTGTTGGGTGATTGTTCTTTGATAAGGTTCAAGCAAGTTTGATTTTGTTTTTCCTGCTCAGATACGAAATTAGGCGGCTTGTTCTGTTGAGTGCTTCTCTAAGAACCTGACGCTTTCTACTAGTTGGGAAATAACATTTTCCTGATACCCCAGCTCTTTGATTGGTGAGAAGGGATTGGATCCAGGAGCATTAATCTCCAGTATTATCGGGCCTTGATAATTGATGTGATCAAGCGCCCTTAGTTGGGAGGCAAAGTTGATGTGGCCGCGTCCGGGTGCCTCCCGGTTGGAATCGGCCATATGATAAAGGCCCAGGTGTTTTCCTGCGTGCTGTATGGCGTCTGCAGGGTTGGGCTCTTCAATATTCATGTGATAGCTGTCGAGTAATACCGAAATGTTGGGTTGGTTAATTTTGGTGATGAGATCCAAAGCTTCATATGCCGTTCTAATTTGATGGGTTTCGTATCGGTTCAAAACTTCAAATACAACGTTGATGTCTATTTCTCTCGCCCGTTCAGTAATGATCGCAACGGCTTCAATCAGATTTTGATCTTCTTCACGTTGCGATGTAATCGGAGCAATGCGCCCGACTTGTCCGTGGCATGAGATGATGGGAGATCCAACGGCAGAGGCAAAGTCTATGAGCCAAAAATAGCGATCAATTGCAGTTTTTCTAATGCTTGCATCTGGTGATGATAAATCTGCGTCAGGGGGTGTCAGAGAAAAGACCGACAAACCATGATCATCAAACATTTGTTTTGTGGCTGAAGCATTGGCTGTGGCTCTGATGGGGTTGTATTCAACGCCATTCAGTCCCACAGTTTGCCAACTTTCAGCAATCTGTTGATCGCTTGCATCGCCGAGTATCCAGCTACAAGCTCCAATTTTCCTATGCATTTCCGATATCCCGTTGCCCGCATCAACGCTTAATGGAATGATGATATTTTATTTTTAGTATATAGAATATTTATTCCATAATGGCGTGTTCGATGTAGAAGTCAAGCCTTTTGCGAGAATCGATTATTGCGAAAATGGGTAGAATTTTGTTGTTGTGAATTGGCTTTAGAATTTTTCGGGTGATGCTTAAGAAAATTGATTTTAAAATGACAAAAGGCTCCAATTATGGAGCCTTTTGTCATGATTTGTATTATTGAAAGAATGTGGCGCGGAGGGGTTTAAGTTAACTGTCGCTCTTTTTCATTTCTTTGAACTCTTTGTTCAAATTGTATTCTTCTGATGAAACGTGCTTTTCCATACCAGCAGTGCGTCGTTCGAGATCGTCGAATTGGCGACTTAGATCGGAAAAGTCAAAATCAACATCTTTCGCTGGTTCTGGGCGGTTAGTTTGTGTCGTCGATCCTGCATAGGCGTATTGGTTTTGGTGCGAACTACTCTTGCTTGGTGATGTCCAGTCGCGAACTTTCGTAGCCACTTCGTTAAACTTACGCTCTACTTTTTCGGGGTTATTGGTCCAATAAAGAGCGATTAGAAAGACAATTAGTGTCAGTAAGAAATTTACAAATACACCAATGATAAATCCAACAAGAATCAATTTTCGTGGAATGTTAAATTTATTGGCAAGTGCCTGGGTTACGCGGCGGATCGGGCCATGGTGTTCCGGCGCTTGGTAGTGGTGATATTTTTTTCGATGGTTTTGCATTAAAATAATCCCGTCCGCTTAGTCTTGTTCTAGTACTCTTTCGAGTGTTGTAACCCGGTCGGCCAGCTTATTCGCGACTTCACGCAGCTTCAGTATTTCGTCTTTTGGAACGGCAATCATGCCGTTCCCTAAATCTTGTTTCTTTATGGTTTTCCACTTCGTGACGTAGTGAAAAATGATCCATAGCGGCGCGACGATTGACAGGAAGACAACCAGGGGGACGAATAAAACCACAGCGAAGCTCATTTTTACGATCTCTTTCTTTTTTAACCTGGCTTAATCCGATTGCGTGCCGCTAGGGCATTCGTAGCCGTAAGTCACTTTATTTTTTTGACTTGGCCATTTTAGCTTTAAGCGATGCGAGTTCATCAGCAATTTCTGAATCAGCTTCAAGTTCTGAAAACTCATCGTTTAATGTTTTTTTGCGGCCTAAATCGTATGAATCAGCTTCTGCATCTAGTTCTGTAATCTTACGTTCAAGGTTGTCATAACGGGAAAGTGCATCATCTACACGTCCGTCATAAGTTGTTTTGCGTAGTTTAACCCGCTTCTCCGCTGTATTTAAACGAATTTCCATAGATTTTTTCTTGGCCTTGGCTTCATCAAGCTTTGCCTGGAGTTTTGAAAGGTCATCACTAGACTTGGCGAGGCTTTCATCTATGAAGGATAATTCATTTTTCAAGGCTGCTGCTTGTTCCTCAATTCTTCTCTTTGCAAGTAAGGCGCCTTTGGCGAGATCGTCGCGACCTTTATTGAGGGCAAATTCGGCTTTCCCAGCCCATTCTTGTTGTGACGTTTCTAAGCTTACGAGTTTCTTCTCGATGTCTTTTTTATCTGCAATGGCTTTAACGGAAGAAGATCTGACTTCAATCAAAGTGTCTTCCATTTCCTGTATCATCAGGCGGGCCATTTTTTCCGGGTCTTCCGCACGATCCAACAGAGAATTCACGTTGGAATTAACGATGTCGGTGAGACGGGAAAAGATACTCATAGCAATTTCCTTTCGAGGACTAAGTAATTTCTTCTTACTTTGCATGCAGCGTGCCAGTTAATAAAAATGTTTTGAATCAATTGGTTAGTTAATTGAGTGGATGTGATGTTAATAACTATAGATAATAAGTGTCGATTTTAGCTAACGAATAGCGATATAATGAGGCATGGATACACGTGTAAATATAATTGGTGAAGATCCCATTTTTCTGGATGTGGTCGAAAAGACCTCCCGGTTGGCCCTTATTGATAAGCCTTGTCTGGTTGTTGGTGAGCGGGGGACAGGTAAGGAGCTTTTTACTTCTCGTCTGCATTATCTGTCCAAACGCTGGGATGGTCCGTTAGTTAAGATCAACTGTGCGGCTCTTACTGATAGTTTGTTGGAAAGTGAACTCTTCGGCCATGAACGTGGTGCCTTTACTGGCGCACAAAAGACACATATCGGGCGGTTCGAACGAGCCGATGGTGGAACACTTATCCTCGATGAAATTGCAACCGCGTCACAGGCGGTTCAAGAGAAAGTCTTGAGGATTATAGAGTACGGGGAATTTGAGAGGGTTGGTGGTAGCGAGACTCTCAAGGTTGATGTCCGGGTAATTGGCGCGGCTAATGTGGATTTACCTGCTCTTGCTGAAAAGGGGGAGTTTCGTGCGGATCTTCTAGATCGCCTCGCTTTTGATGTGATCACTTTGCCGCCTTTGAGGGTGCGCCCAAAAGATATCTTAACTTTGGCCAGGCATTTTGCAATTGAGGTAACGCGCGAAGTTGAGCGTGATTTGTTTCCAGGGTTTACGGATCAAGCGCATAAGCAGTTGCTCGGATATCGATGGCCTGGGAATATTAGGGAACTGCGTAATGCTATAGAGCGGACTATATGCCGTTTGCCGCCCCAGGATAAGGCAATTGAGCATATCTATATCAATCCGTTTGATAGTCCTTGGCGTTTTGGTTCTGATGAAGCCCCTCAAGGTGAGGGTGAAAAATTACTGATACCCGAAATCGTTGAGGATTTTGCAAAAACGGTGAGTGGCTTTGAAAAGAAACTGCTGACGGAGGCATTGGAGCGACATCATTTTAATCAAACCGATGCAGCTCAAGCCATGGGATTAAGTTATCATCAGTTTAGACGATTGTTGAAAAAACACGGGGTTTCAACACGGTGAATCTAATGAATATTAGGGATGAAGTAGGGGCTAAATTTCCAGACCTAAAAACTTTATTTTCCGATGAAGTGTCGCGCGGCTGATTCCCATCGCTGTGGCTGCTGCTGACACGTTCCCATTGGTGTGGGCTAAGGTTTGAAGGATGACGCGCCTTTCTGCCAATTCGTATTCCTTAGCATGGTTAACTTCTCTACCGTAGAGGTCAGATAGAAGCAGAGGCGTTTTCAAGGCGTCATCTGGTAGGCCGTAAATGCGCCGTGCTCCCCGAGTTGCTCCTACAACGATGCCATCCTGATTAACGGCAAGAAGTGATGCGCTAAGCTCACTTGCTAACCCCGTTTGTCCTCGTGGCGATGAGGTTAAAATAATATCGGCATCGGAAAAGGTTTGTCGAAAGTTCTCAGATTCAATGTGGCGAGCGGCATCGACGACTGACATGGATATAACACGTGCAAACTCAGCAGTAAGATCAGCGCGGCTGGAAGAGACGTCTATGGCCGCGATAAGCTTGCCTTCGTGGTCAAAGATCGGCGCAGCACTGCATGAGAGGCTGGTGTTCTTGCTGTGAAAGTGTTGTTCTTTATGGATGGTGAGCGCACGTTTTTCGACAATGCAGGTGCCTATGCCGTTGGTGCCTTCACTGTCTTCGCTCCAAAGAGATCCGGTCCAAAGTCCCCATTCCCGAAACGTCTTGTCATCGGCAGTGGCACCGCGACGATCAACTGCGACACCATTGGCGTCCGCTAGAACGACACAGCATCCAACATTTCCGACCGCGAGATACAGTCTGTCTAAACTGCTTTCTGCTGTATTTATCAAAGGGCCAAGTTGTTCTTGTGCGTCTTTGAGTTCCCGGGAAGACATGCGTTCTGGAGATCGATTGTGATCAGGGTGAAGTTGATGGAGAAGTTTAGACCGCCGCCAAGATGCTGCGATAGCATGCTTGGCGGCGCCATTGGCTTCCAAGGTGCTTTCCACATGCTCCGCGTGATTTGTCGCAGATCCCATTTTTTTTGTCCCAGACGTCAATAGAATAAATTTCACACCAAAATCTATAAGGTAGAAACGGCCTATTGTTATTTATTATATATCGCAGCTCTTTTGTCTGCTGGGCGCGCCTGTTTTCGCACCTCTTATTGGATGAGGGTAAAACAAGTCGGGATTTTGCGCAAATTTTCTAATTCAGGATGCCGCGGAAGTGAACTCAATCACAGGAAAAGGGTAGAATGTCTTTCAGGAATATACCCAAAACTAAGTTTTGTAGTTTAGAGAAGCGCTCAAAGTTACAGCGAGGCTGCGGCTCTCGAAGCCTGATCGTAAAGCCCTGAAATACTGCGCAGTACTTGAGCAGTATGTGTGATTTCATCCGATTTTGAATCCGTCGAAATGGCTGGGTCAATCAGGCACAGTTCGCGAATCTTACGATATTCGGTACATGCCTCTGCGCCTTCTTCTGTCGTGGAGTAGAAGATTTCTTTGCCGCGTTTTGTGCCCTTAACCAGCTTGGCCTTGATCAGTTTTTTAAGGGAATAGTTCACGGTGTGAGGGTCTTCAACATTGAGGACAAAACAAATATCGTTAAGCCGTTTTTCCCTGTTGCGATGGTTCACGTTGTGTAGAACCAAAACGTCCAATGGGTTGAAATCTTGATGGCCCGCAGCATTCATGCAGCGGACCATCCAGCGTGAAAATCCATTAAAGGCGATGATCATGCCGTATTCCAATTCACTCATCTGCCAACCGTTTTCGCTTGCCAGATGCTCCGAAGAAACAATAGGGCGAGGTGTTTTTGGTGTATCAGCAGGATCAGACATTACAGGGCCTTCTTATTGAGTGAATATGGTGCGATCGATTTTAGGAATAATCCTGTTTACATGTTGTTGGGAAGATAGGTTACGATTTCTGGTACGGCAATGATTATAGCAAGTGCCAATATTAATAGACCAAAGAAAGGGAGCGCGGCTTTAGCCACGGTCAAAATATTTCGCCCTGTTAGAGCCTGTAAGACAAAAAGGTTAAAGCCAACAGGTGGTGTGATCTGTGACATTTCAACAACTATAACAATATAGATACCAAACCAAAGCGGATCGATGCCTGCTTGTTCGACCAGCGGCATGATTACGGAAGTGGTGAGAACAACGACGCTAATGCCATCCAGGAAACAACCTAGGACGATAAAGAAAACTGTTAGGGCTGCAAGAAGACCATAAGTACTTAGTCCTAGGCCACCAATCCAAATTGCCAACAGTTTAGGGATGCCAGTAAAGCCCATGGCAACAGTTAAGAAAGCCGCTCCAGCTAAAATAAAGGCGATCATGCAAGATGTCTTGGTCGCCCCCATCAAGCCCTCCATAAAGGTGGTCTTGTTGAGATCACCCGTATACCATGACAATACTAGAGCTAGGGTGACGCCTACGGCGGCTGCATCGGTTGGGGATGCAATACCCGAATAGATTGAGCCAATGACCCCGGAAATCAAGATGATAACGGGAAGCAGGCTTCTTGCGCGTTTGATCTTTTCTACAAACGAAATCTCTTCGATAATATCAGGCAAAAGTTCTTTGTTCAGTAAAGCCCAAATGGCAACATATCCCACGAATAAAGCCACGAGTAGAAGGCCAGGTACTACGCCCGCAATAAAGAGGCGGGCAATGGACTGCTCGGTCGCGACGCCATAAACAATCAATATGATTGACGGCGGGATCAAGAGCCCCAACGTCGCGGAACCCGCGAGGGTCCCGATCATCATGCTTTCTGGGTATTTGCGCTTGGAAAGTTCTGGGATCGACATCTTGCCAATGGTCGCGGCTGTTGCTGCGGATGAGCCGGAAACCGCAGCAAAAATTGCGCAGCCAAAGATGTTTACATGTAACAGTTTTCCTGGAATCTTTCCCATCCAGGGCGAAAGACCACTGAACATGTCCTCTGATAGACGAGAGCGGAATAGAATTTCCCCCATCCAAATAAACAAAGGCAGAGCAGCAAGCGCCCAAGAATTACTTGCGCCCCAAGCTGTGGTGGCCAGAACATCGCCGACCGGGGCATCTGTGAAGGCAATCATACCAAAAAGGCCGACGCCAAAAAGGGAAAAGGCAACCCAAACGCCAGAGCCGAGCAGAGCAAAGAGTGTGAGTAGTAAGAGAAGTGTTAGATAGATTTCAGACATATTTTTGGTCCCCTATTCCGCATGAACATCGGCATGATCTTGTTCCAGTAAGTTCTCGCCTTTGCCTTCATAGCTGGGCTCGCGACCACAGAGGACGCCGACCAATTCATCGACAAGGGCAAGTGAAAGAACGGCTAGCCCGATCAGCATGGGGAGCATTGGTATCCAGATCGGAACGGCAATTATGCCAGGAGACAGGTCATTATAGGTGTACGATTCGTGAACTAAAAAGCCCGTGTAAATCGTGAAATATATCGCCATTGCTGAGGCGATACTCAAGCACCAGATCTCAACAAAATGGCGTATTTTTGGGGCCAGATGTTGGAGCAATAAAGAAACGCGAATATGGCTGCCGTCGCGTAAGGTGTAGGCAAGGGCTAGGAATGATGCGCCGGCAAGAAAAAATCCCGTGAAGTCCGCGTATGATGGAATGGTAAGGCCAATTGCTTCGCCCGTGATCACACTACTTAACCGATCTACTAGGTTAAGTACGACTTGGGCCATAACGGTAACGCAGATCGCAACGATAAAAAATGCAGCTGTCCATCCGCTGATGGAATATATTTTATTGAGGAGCTGTCGCATGGTCGTACACACCTTCAGTTGACGATCATGTATAAGGATAGCTGCAATCACAGAGGCAGTTAGTCCTTAAAAATATGGGCGACCCACTAACGAATTAGCAAAGCCGCCCATCAGGGAAGACTAGTTGCCGTAAGAGGTGAGAATTTCCGCACCTTCACTGCCAGCATCTTCTTTCCACTCTGTGAGCATACCAGAGCCAACTTCTTTAAGGCCTGTCATAAGCTTTTCAGCAGGTGGATCTACGATGGTTACACCGTTGTCTTTCATGATTTTGATCTTGTTCTTAGTCTCATCCTGGCTCATCGCCCAGCCGCGTTTTTCAGCTTTTACTGCAGCAGCAAGAACGAGCTGTTGTGTAGCTGCGTCTAGTTTACGCCAATATTTTTTATTGATCACAACGATGTTTTTAGGAACCCAAGCTTGGATGTGAGTGTAGTGAGAAACAAAATCCCAAGCTTTGCTGTTAGCGCCAGTAGACGGTGACGTGATCATGGCTTCGACGCGACCTGTTGCATACGCTTGCGGGATATCAGGTACTTCTACTTGAGTTGGAGCTGCGCCAGTTAGGGTCGCGAACTTTTCAAGAGTTGCATTGTAAGCGCGGAATTTTAGACCTTTGAGGTCATCAACAGAATTGATCTCTTTTTTTGTATAAAGACCCTGAGGCGGCCACGGAACGGAGAACAGTGGCATCAGGCCTTGTTTGTCGAGCAATTTGCTGATTACAGGTTTTTGCGCGGACCAGAGTTTGCCAGCTTCATCGTAATTTGTTGCAAGGAACGGAAGTGAATCTGCTCCGAAGGCAGCGTGTTCGTTTGATAGGCGGGAGAGGAAGAATTCACCAATCGGCACCTGACCACTACGAACAGCATTTTTGATTTCGGGGTGCTTGAATAGTGAACCTGCAGAATGGACTTTGATCTTTAGATCGCCATTGGTTGCAGTTTCAACATCTTTAGCAAACTCAATGATGTTTGCTGTGTGGAATGTTTTGTCGGGATATGGCGTTGGCATGTCCCATGTGTCAGCAGATGCTGTTGCAACGGTGCCCATAGCAATGGCTGCGACACCAGCGGTGAAGTTGCGTAATAGTTTCATTTGGAAAACCTCCCAGGGTTTTGTAATTCGGCCTCGATTTATTATGGCCACGACGTTTTTTTGTTGGCTCGTTTATTCTTGAATCACACTAAGGCAGAGCGAGCAGTTTCTTTGCGAATAATGAACTTTGAAACGTGTGTCATTTCCATCGCATGAATAAACACTGACATTTTGTTGACAAATAGTCAATAAAACAATAACGATTTGTTGTTGATGTGTATATGAAGCTGTAGTTCAATAAGAAAAAACAAGAGAGCTAACGTGGATATCCGAGTCCTTACATTGGGTGATAGCGCCTTCACAATCGAGTTTCCGTCCCTTAAAGGGGCTCTGGGGGCAAGGCGTGTGCGTGCCCTTCGTGCCAGAGTTCAGCTGGAAGTTGATCAGGGTAATTTGGTGGGGGTCTTGGATGTGATATCTGCCAGCCGCTCATTAACGGTTTGTCTTGATCCTCAATCATCAGATTATGAATTGGTTCGTGATCGGATCGCTAATTTGGCGCGAGAACCAGGTAATGATGTCAAAGATGAGGGGCAGTTATGGTCGCTACCTGCCTGTTATCAGGGTGATTACGCACCTGATTTGGAAGATGTGGCGCAAAGAAGTGGGCTAAGCCCAGAAGAAGTGATCGAACTACATAGTTCTTTTACATATGATGTCTTCTTGATCGGTTTCCTTCCAGGGTTTGCTTTTTTGGGAGAGATCGATAAAAAATTACGCTTCCCAAGAAGAACAAGTCCACGTGTAAGGGTGCCTGCCGGATCGGTGGGAATTGCCAATGAGCAAACTGCGGTCTACCCCTGGGAAAGTCCTGGTGGATGGCACCTTCTCGCACGTTGCCCTGTTCCCTTTTTTAACACTGCATGGGAGCAGCCGAGCTTGTTGTCTCCTGGCGTTCGTGTGCGTTTTGATCCCATTTCTGTCGGTGAATATGAAAAGCTT
Source organism: Halopseudomonas aestusnigri (assembly GCA_036960845.1). GTDB lineage: Bacteria > Pseudomonadota > Alphaproteobacteria > Kiloniellales > Kiloniellaceae > Kiloniella. The sequence goes on from JBALWN010000002.1 coordinate 62,565, forward strand.
CAAAGTGATTTGAATTCAGGTTCATTAAGTCCTCAATCCTTTCTTGTTGATCAAGGGAGAGGCTAATGGGGGCATCTCTTAAAGTAATTTCTCCGGGCATTCTTGCCTCGATCCAAGATGAGGGCCGCCGAGGGTACGCGGGTTTCGGTGTGCCAAGAAGTGGTGCTGCTGATCCAGTTGCCTTGCAAATAGGTAATGCCTTGGTTGGTAACGATCCTTTTGTATCTGCAATTGAGTTCCGGTTTTTAGGTCCTAAAGTTGTTGCGAATAAGGGCCGTATACGCTTGGGGCTAGCCGCAAATGCAACCGCAGAGCTTATCTTGGCTGAAAACGGGGAAAAGCTGAGTGTTTCCGCTTGGCAAACGATCGTTCTCAACGAAGGGGATGTCCTAGCGGTCTCTTCTTTGGGCGAGGGAGCGACAGGATACCTTACCATAGAGGGAGGGTTGGATCTTACTCCCGTTCTTGAAAGCTACTCAACCTACGCCAGAGCAAAGCTCGGCGGAGTTACTGGATTGCCGCTTCAAGCGGGTGATGTGCTTGATGCAATCTTTGATGTTCCACGTGATGGTATGGAGAAAATCGTTAATTCTCCACCTGTGTTAGATAGCAAAATTGTACGTGTTATGCTTGGGCCACAAGAGGATTATTTCTCTGAATATGAGATCGAAAAATTCTCTTGCGAGGCTTATAAGGTTAGTGGTGATGTCGATCGTATGGGCATTCGTACGGAGGGGGCTGAGCTGGTTCCTCTGCCTGAAAAAGGCAGTGATCTGATTTCAGATGGCCTAGTCCCTGGTTCTATACAGATACCGGGGAGTGGGCAGCCAATTATTCTTTTTGTTGATTGCCAAACCATCGGTGGATATCCCAAAATTGCGACCGTGATTACGGCTGATCTCCCCTTGCTCGGTCAGCTAATGCCAGGTGACAGCATCCGGTTTGAACTCGTGAACTTGGTGCAGGCAAGGGCGGCATTAGCTGATCAAAATTCGGTAATTAAAAATTCTATTATCTCGATAGCTGAATACTTTGGCGAAGGGGTGATGGATTTAAAAGCACTCTATAAATCCAATCTGATCGGCGGCGTTGTCGATGCTAACTTGTCCGGACATTTTCCTGGCCATCTCGAGGGAACATCAAATGAAACTGATTAATCTTAACGCCGATATGGGTGAGGGATTTGGTAAGTATTCAATTGGTAATGATGCTGCCATGCTTGAGGTTATAGGGTCTGCAAATATTGCTTGTGGGTATCACGCAGGCGATCCGCTGGTGATGTCGACAACGACAAGATTGGCCAAGGAAAAAGGCGTGAGCGTCGGTGCTCATCCCGCATTTCCAGATTTGCAAGGTTTTGGTCGACGGAAGATGGTGTTACCGCTTCCAGAGCTTGAAGCCATTATGGTTTATCAAATAGGGGCATTACAAGCTGTGGCCCAAAGTCAGGGGACGACAGTTACTCATGTAAAGCCTCATGGTGCGCTCAATAATATGGCTGCTGAAGATATGGAGATGTCGCTGGCAATTGCTCGTGCGATCGTTTCTGTCGATCCATCTCTTATTCTTCTTGCTACGGCTGGCTCCTGCCTTTGTAAGGCCGGGCTGGAATTAGGATTGCCTACGGCGGGTGAAATTTTCGCTGATCGTACTTATGATGAGAATGGTAACCTAACGCCTAGGTCCCAACCAAATGCGGTTATTCATGATCCAGAGCAATCCGCAGATCAAGTCTTGTCGTTCCTGGATGAGGGGAAAATTATTACGCCTTCAGGAAAGCGAATAGATACACCAATACACAGCATTTGTGTTCATGGTGATACAGCAGAAGCCGTTGCCATTGCCAACAAAGTAAAAGAGCGTTTGGAGAGTGCAGGTTATAAGTTGACAACGTTACCTGAGGTAATGCAGGGCTAAATAAATTGGACAGCTGCTAAGTAACTCTACCTCGTGCGAGAACAGCCGTTTTTTCTATTGTTCCGTTTTCAATAAGGTAAACGTGGTCAACCATGTTGGTTACAACGCAGGCATGGTTGGGGATAATGTGAATGGTATCCCCCACTTTTGGCGCCCAGTTACTCGCTGAAAGGTCGATAATACCATGTTCTTCGCTTAAGGCGCTTATTGAGGCATCCGGTGCTTCTTTGATCAAACCAAAACCTTCCAAGCCTAGGAGGTCAGAAGTTAGCATTTTTGATCCTGCATCGATGATGGCACGATCCACAGTTGGGGTGCTGACAATGGTGGCTTGAACACTAAGTGCGCAATCCTCTAAGTCACAAAGATCAGCGCTTAAAAGGGATCTATCATTGTATATGTATGTACCGGAACGGTGTTCATCTGCAGTTCGAACCTCCTGAGCGTTCCACATATTTGGGGTGCCGCCGCTACTTACTTTTGGGCAGGGAAGATCATTGTTTAAGAGCGTATCTTTTGCCTTCTTAAGCCAATCTTCTACGAACTTCGAATTACCCATCGGAGGATAGGTCATCAATCCGCCAAGGGTTAAGCCTTTCGAAGTGTGTATTTTTCGTGCGAGATCGAGTGCTTCGTCTGCGGATTGAACGCCACAGCGTCCTGCGCCCGTATCGCATTCAATGAGAACTTCCAAAGGCTTTGCATCATGAGAAAAGGCGTGTGCTAAGCCCTCTATGACATGAGCATTGTCCGCGACAACGGACAAATTGCACCTTCGAGACAGGTTTGTTAACCGAGCAAGCTTACTTGCCCCTAGAATATTGTAAGTAATGAGAATGTCTTTAATCCCGGCATTCTCCATAACTTCTGCCTCGCCAATCTTTTGACAAGTTATGCCCACAGCGCCAGCGGATATCTGTAACTTCGCTATTGAGGGAAGTTTATGCGTTTTGATATGAGGACGTAAGGCGATATTGTGTTGATCGCAGTGCTTTTGAAAGCGAACGATGTTTTTTTTTGCCACTGCTAGGTCGATAACTACCGCAGGTGTTTCTATGGCTTGTTCAGAATTCATTCGGGAAATTCTTTCAGTTCGAAGAGCGTAATGTCATAAAGTTGGTTAGTCCCCGATAGGCTGTGGGTCCGTATTCCCGTGGAGTGCGGTCAAGCTGGCGCGTATCCGGCGGAGAGTTTCCTTTGCCTTATCGGGCATTTTTCGGGCAACAGAGGCCGCGAGTATGTCGATGATAGCTAAGAAGACCAGCCGGGATGCCGTTGGTTTATAGATATCAGGGTCTTCAGGAAGATCGATGCCGATCGTATGAGAGCACGTCTGAGATAATTCTGAATTTGGCCGTGTCAGGCAAATCGTTGTCGCGCCGTATTGATTGGCGATCTTTGCGGTATCAATTAGAGCTCTCGGGGTTCCTGTCGAAGAGATGAAAAACATAATATCATCTGGGCCGAGGGTCGCTGCATGCATACGTAAAAGATAGGCGTCGTTCAGGGATAGGGATGTAATGCCAAGGCGGAAAAAACGGTTGGCGGCATCAAACGCGACGGTTGTTGAGCCACCACCCACTCCACAGAAAATCAAAGTTTGAGCTTTTGTAATCGCCTCAACCGCAGTTGCGATTTGATCTGGGTTTATTTGATTGTGGGCGAAATTCGTTGTGGAAATCAACCCAGTCAAAACTTGATCTATAGTGTTGTCAGTTCTGGGGCTCGAGTTCTCTGAGCGAGAAAGATACTGCAAACTAACTGCAACGTTTTGTGCGAGTTGAATTTTAAAGTCCTTAAAGCCATCGCAACCAAGTTTTCTGCAATATCGGATAACTGTTGGCTCGCTAACGCCACATGCTTTGGCGAGGTTGCTGACACTGGTTTGGCTGATGGTTTCAAGATTTTCAAGTACATAGGTAGATACCTGCTGTTCCCGAGCTTTGAAGCTACCGTCCATCTTTCTGAGTTTTGTAATGAGGTCGAATGTGCCAATCAAGCCAATATTCCTTGAAAATTACGTATTTCGTTCGTGCCTATGTTGGTGATTTTACAAACAATATACTACGTAGTTAAATTACGCAAATATTCAAATATGCACTGTGTATCACGATTTTTGACGTTATTTTAGGTGTAGAAAGCATATTTATGAAATTAAATTACGTAAATGTGCTTTACAGTGTGCGATTCTCACTATTATATGTAGTTAAGCTACATTTCGGAGAGTTGGATGAGAAAGTTTGCGGCAAAGGCCAGTGAGAGGTTGAACTGGATAGTTGAACGGTTAGTCGCATTACTCATGCTGTTGCTGGTGTTAGATGTTTGGCTGGGTGTTGTCGATCGTTACCTTTTCCATTGGCAATTACCGTGGCCAGAAGTATTGGCGCGGTACTTGATGATATGGGCTGCATTACTTGCTATATCTGCAGGGATCGCCCGTAGAGAACATATTGGGTTATCCATACTCATTGACAGATTGCCAGCCTTCCTACGCCGTACTTGCCTTTTCTCCGTTGATATCTTCACCTTTGGCCTTTTTGCCTTTTTATGTTGGTACGGCATCGACTTTGCTAACGGGGGCAGTAGCCGTCAGGCAATGATCTTCGGCATGACGCTTGCCATGCCTTTTGCTGCAATCCCTGTTTCTGCCGCAATCGCGGCGCTTCAAGTCTTGTTTGTTGCCTTCAGAGATCAAGGACAAGTAATGACGCATACAAATGAAGAGGTGATGCAATGATTGTTGGAATAGCGTTCGTTGTGCTTCTCCTTATAGGCATGCCAATTGGCTTCGCACTTGGGTTAGCTGGTGTTTTGGGGCTTATTGATATGGGGGGTGGGGCCTTCTTTGCATTGGCTCCCAGTCGTATGTTCAATGGATTAAACATCTTTCCGTTTTTGGCGATGCCCTTCTTTATCCTTGCTGGAGAGATTATGAACCATACTGGTATTACACACCGTTTGGTTTCTCTAGCGCAGACGCTGGTTGGTCATTTTAGAGGTGGCTTAGCTCACACCAATATGCTGGCCTCTGTCTTTTTTGCAGGGCTCACAGGTGCTGCTACTGCGGATGCCGCAGCCTTTGGAAAAACCTTGGTTCCGGCAATGGTAAAGCGTGGGTATAGCCGTGATTATGCCTGTGCTGTTACCGCCGCAGGTTCCATAATCGGACCTACTATTCCGCCATCCGGTTTGATGGTTGTTTATGGATCTCTCATGGGCGTATCAATCGGAGGCCTTTTTGCTGCGGGAATTTTGCCAGGCTTGTTGATTTGCTTTGCTTGTATGGTGGTCATTGCGATCGGCGTTAAGGCGAATAACCTTCCTGAAGCAGAAAAACGTGCAAGCCTTAGAGAATTTTTGACCGTCTTTAAGTCATCTATTCTTGCCCTGTTCATGCCAGTAATCATTCTTGGCGGGATTCTTGGTGGCATCGTTACCCCGACAGAGGCTGCGTCTATTGCGGTTGCTTATGCGCTGTTCATAGGTGTTTTTGTTTACCGCTCAATCTCTGTTCCAGATTTTATCGGTATGCTCATTCGTACGGCGAGAATTACCGGTGTCATTTTTGTCATCATTGCCTTTGCAGCAATTCTTGGTTGGTGGTTGAGCTTTAACCGTATTCCACAAGAACTTGCAGAGGCGATTGTCTCTGTTTCAGATAACAAATACATCATCATTGCCCTTATCATTGGTATGCTTTTGGCCGTTGGTATGGTGATGGACATTACGGCAATCTTGATACTGCTTGCACCAGTACTCGTACCGTTGACCGAACAGGTTGGCCTAGAGCCGATCCATGCCGGGATCATATTTGTCCTCGCCTTGAACATCTCTTTAATGACGCCACCCGTAGGTGCGTGCCTCTTTGTTCTTTCGTCAGTCACAGGCGAAAAGCTTGAACGCATAGCCGCAAAGTTGTGGCCATTTTTGATCGCCGAAGTATCAATTTTATTTATTTTTGCTTTTTGGGAGGATCTCGCTTTGGCTCTTCCTCGCATGCTGGGATTTGTTTGATCTCAGAAATTGAGGGAGGGCGACTGCTCCCCGTCCTATTGGATGTATGTGACCAATAGGATGAAACAGACGCTAAATTGGGAAACAAAATTACAAAAAATATTGGGAGACGTAATAATGACGTTTATGAAAAAAGTAGCATCATCGGTCGCAGTAGGTGCACTGTTGTGTGCAAGTATCAGTGGCGCAATGGCGGGGCCAAAAATTCTTAAATTTGGCCACGACAATAAATTGGACCCTTTTGAAAATCCGGCCCACGCCTGTACGGCCGTTTTTGCCAACATCGTTGAAGCAGATACCAATGGCTCTATTGAAGTAGAAGTTTATCCTTCAAACCAACTTGGTTCAGCAAAAGAACACGTTCAGCTCGTACGTGATAATGTTATCCAGGCAACATTGACATCCACAGGAGCGATTTCATCTTACTATCCACGTATTGATGTATTGAACCTTGCTTTTGCCTTCGATCACAATGCGGCAACCTATGATGTGTTTGATGGTCCTTTCGGTGCCGAGCTTTCTCGAGATATCGAAGCTTCTGTTAGCGGCGTGAAAGTTCTTGGTTTCCCAGATACTGGCGGCTTCTTCGCTGTAACAAACTCAAAACACGCCATTAAAAATCTTGAAGATTTTAAAGGCATTCGTGTCCGGACCATGACGTTGCCATCGCACCAAAAAATCATTCAATCTCTGGGTGGTGAAGCTTATCCTTTGGCTTGGGGAGAGGTTTATTCCGGTCTTCAAACGGGTGTAATCGATGGTCAGATGAACCCTGTTCCGATTATCTCTTTTGCAAAATTTGCCGAAGTTCAGAAGTACATGACACTCACAAATCACCTTTTTGCACCTTATACCTTTATGGTTTCGAAAGCATTCTGGGATGATTTGACCGCTGATGAACAGCGCGTACTTAACTATGCAGCGAACTCTTGTGTTGTTGCTAGTCGTGGTTTGAGCCGTGTTATCGAAGCGTCCGACCGGGGCCTTGCCGGCTTGAAAGACAAACTTGAAGTAACGGCTCTTTCAGCTGAATCTCGTGCCCAGTTTAAATCAGCAGCTCAACCTGTTGTTCTAAAGCACATTGAAGAAACCCTTGGTGATGAAGGAGTTGCTCTACTGGGACTGTTCCAGAAAGAACTCGGTACGGCCAATACGCGGAGCTACCTAAAATAAGTTCCGTTAAAAAAGGGGGAGGTTGTGTGTTTCTCCCTCTTTCACTTCAACTCGACTGATAAAAAATATTACGATGAGGTTTTTCTGTGCGGGTATTTTGCGCATCCATTGCAACTGAAACGAATACATTTTCTCCTTTGCGGGCAGACATAAGTGATTTTATGGAAAGCTTTTATGCTGCCCCTGGCGATCACCCCGAGACGCCGACATTATGTAGTGCGGTGTTTCCTGTTTGCCGCCGTCGATCTCAAGCTGAAGGATGGGTGTTAATCGAAGGAACCGCGACATGGGCGGAACCAGGTGGAATTGTTAACGCGCAAACCTGGGATCGATTGCGAACTGAAGTTCTGGATCAATTGAAACAAGCTTTACCAGTTGATGCCGTTATTCTCGGTTTACATGGCGCAATGGTTACTCAGAATTGCCAGGATTGTGAGGGCGTATTACTTTCTGAAATTCGTAAGATCGTTGGGCCTGATGTTATCATCGGAGCAACCCTGGATCCCCATAGCCATCTTTCCAATAAAAGAACTGATTCAGCGGACATTCTGGTGGCGTTCAAGGAATTCCCTCATACCGATTTTGTGGAGCGGGCCGAGGATTGCGTTGATCTGGTCCTACGCGCGGTCAAAGGAGAAATCAAACCTGTAATTCACGTTGCTGATTGCAACATGATTGAAGTGCTCCCAACCAGTCGCGAGCCGATGCGAAGCTTTGTTGATAAATTACAGGGTCTTGAAGGGAAAGGTGGAGTTCTGTCTTTATCGGTAATTCATGGCTTTATGGCGGGAGACGTCCCGGATATGGGAACAAAGGTGTTCGTCGTTGCAGAAGACAACACTGATCTTCCAGTACAACTCATAAAAAAACTGAGTCAGGAGCTTTATTCCTTTAGAGGCAAGACAAGGCCTGAATTTTTATCTCCGGATGAAGCCGTGGATAGGGCTATTAAGTTAGATGTTGGTCCCGTCGTTATTGCAGATGTATGGGATAATCCTGGTGGAGGTGTGCCTGGTGATTCAACTATTTTATTGCGTACACTCGTTGAGCATGAGGCCTTTGATGCTGCTGTTGGCACGATTTGGGATCCTATGGCAGTACGGACGTGTATTTCGGCCGGTGAAGGGGCGACATTGAAACTGCGTTTTGGCAGTAAGATGTCAGATACAGCTGGGCCACCAATTGACGCAGAAATTAAGGTGCTTACGATTGTCCGGGATGCGACTCAGGATTTTGGAAAGTCTATTGTCCCCTTGGGCGATTCTGTTGCGATCGATTATAAGGGGATAACTGTAATCCTTAACTCAAACCGTAGTCAGAGTTTTGATCCCAGCCTTTTTAGTAATCTTGGTGTTGATCCCAAGTCTAAAAAAATACTGGTGATAAAATCAACTAACCATTTTTATGATGGCTTTAAACCCATCGCTGCGGAGATCTTATACGCAAGCGTTGACGGCCCTTACCCAAATGATCCGCGCACAACTGAATATCGTTATGCGCGGAAAGATATTTGGCCGAGAGTAAGTTGAGTCTGTTTTAAGGCTGTTTGGGGCCTTCTTCAGCGATGTCCCAAAATAGACCAGCCATGTTTCTGAGCCCATCGCGAGATATCGATTTCAAGATATGTTCATCTGGCGCGTGTTGAGAGCATCCGCCATAAGAATGAGGCACCCATACTGTTGGTAACTCGAGTATATCACTGAAGGTATCATTTGGAAGTGATCCAGCCAGGTTGGGTAAAATGTGTGGTTTCTTTCCACTGGTTTTTGATATCGATTCAGCTGTGAATTTTACCCAGGGATGATCTGGATCCAAACGCGTTGCATTGAAACACAGATCATCACCGGGCTTAATCGTTACGTTCGAAAATCCATTTTTATCAAGATGACTGCGTAGAGCAGGAAGGATTTGATTTGCGTCTGTACCAACGACAAAACGTAATTGACAATGAGCTGAGGCGCTGCCTGAAATAGCGTTTACAGGTGCTTCGGGGACGCCGGATTTCATGGCAAGAACGGAAAAAGAGTTCCAGCCAAATGCCCGTTCTGCAGGAGTGAGATCTTCCTCTCCCCAATTTTCATTTATTTCTGGGCCACCCTCAATAGGAAGCCCCTTTAAAGCCTCTTTGATTTCAGGGGTGAGACTTGTAGGGCGCCAATCCTTAATTTGGATCTGGCCTCTGGCATCAGTAATGGATGCGATAGCGTGGATTAGGATAATTGCCGGATCAGAAATTAGACCGCCCCAGTTTCCAGAGTGGTTTGCGCCTTCACGTAAATTAATACCAAGATCGAAGTTGATAGCTCCCCGGGTTCCCATAAACAGAGTAGGCGTGTTCGGATGTAGGCGCGGTCCATCAGAGGCGATAAGGACGTCTGCTTTTAGACGTTCTTTTTGCTCACTGAAAAAATCAGCAAGTCCAGCAGACCCTGTTTCTTCCGAAGTCTCTATGACCACTTTGACGTTAAATCCAAGGTTGCCACGCTCTTCGAGTAGGCAGGATAATGCTGAGAGATTGATGAGGTGTTGGCATTTGTTATCGGCTGTGCCGCGTCCATATATTTTCTCACCCTCGACGACAACTTTGAAAGGGTGCAGACCTTCACGCCATTGATCCGTTTGGGAACGAATAACATCACCGTGACCATAAGTGAGAATCGTTTGAAAACGGGGGTTCTCAATGCGCTCGCTAACAAGGATTGGCCCGCCGTTTTGATCAGGGTTTTCAAATATTTCTGAGGTGAACCCCATGGATGTCAGGAGAGGGGTAATTCCTTCTATGAGGTATCTATAAAGCTCTTCGCGTTGATCAGGGTTTTGGCTTTCTGTCTCAATCGCCACCAGGCGGGTAATCTCCTCTAGAAAAGAACCGTCGTCGAAATAAGTTTCTGCCTTTTTGATCGTGCCTTCACGTGTTGTCATTTACTTCGTTCTTTCTGATACCGCGTCACCCCAGGGGGACATGATTTCTGTACAGCCCATGTTCTTGCCTTCTTCCCTCATAACACCTGCAGGACAGGCAAAAGCATAAGGGAATACTGTCCGTTTGGTTGTTGCGACTTGATTATCTTTAGAAAGAGCATCAATAATTTCTTTAGAAAGATCTTCATCTGCCACAATGGCGTCCCCACCAGAAACATCCATTCTTGGGTGGTGGAAAGCGTCTTCCAAGGACATGTTGTAATCCGTTAGGAAGGAAGACAGGTGCATGACAGCAGGCATAATCTTACGGCCGCCTGATGCCCCGAGTGCAAAGCGGCGGTTGTCCTTTTCGCCGATAACAGGACAGACGTTCATGAGGCAACGTTTGTCAGGTGCTAAGGAGTTGGGGTGGCCAGGTTCGGGATCGAACCACATGATGCCGTTGTTCATCAAAAATCCAGTGGAAGGTGATACGACACGGGAGCCAAAAAGAGAGAGTAAGGTCTGTGTCATTGACACCATATTGCCGTGGCGATCGACGATGGAGAAATGGGTCGTGCAAGAGGGAGAATGTGGAGCATCTTGGTCGCCCATGCTTACAAGGCGGCGTTCGTAAGAGGATTGCAGGGCTTTGGCGTAGGATTGGAATGCCCCAGCAGTTGGGTTCTTACCCAGTTCCTGGCTGGGGTCAAACATGTTTTCGAGCTGTCCGAGAGTGTCTGCAAGAGTTGGTCCCGCCGTTAACGTTGGCGTCGCGAGGATACGGCTTTCCCGATAGGGAATGTCCAGAGGTTCTTCAAAGGCAACGGAATAGGCCGAGAGGTCTTCCATGGAAAGAAAACCACCCTTGTCTTGAACATCCTTTACCATGGCCGCAGCGATATCTCCGGTGTAGAAATCCTGAGCTCCGGCTTCTCCAAGTTGGGTTAGTGTGCTTGCGATTTTAGACAAGCTAATACGTTTCTCTGAAAGAGCTGTCCAACCTGCAATCGTTGGCCATTGACCATCTTCTAAAAACATGGCCGCGGCATCGGGATCTTGCGTTAACGCACGAGTTGCAGAGGCGATGACAAGGGCTGCGTACCAGTCCACGTGAAGCCCCGCTTTTGCTTCCCTGATTGCTGGTTGTAGCAAATCATTCCAAGGCATCTTCCCAAATGCTTCATGAGCCTTTGATGCTCCTGCAACAGTACCGGGAACGGCGATAGACAGGGGACCCTGAACGTTCTTATCTCCAATAACTGACTTCCAGGGGAAAAGATCGGCAGCTTTTCCATCTTTTGCTAAAGGAAAAGCCTTCGTGTCCAGTGCCCTGGGCGACTTCATGCCATAAGTGAGTGCGTAGGCCTTTTGCTCGTCTTCTCGCCAAATCATCATGGCGCCTCCACCGGCAGGCCCGCTCATCCAGGGCTCAAGAACACCCATGGCAAAAGAGACTGCAACAGCAGCGTCAACGGCGTCACCGCCATCTTCTAAAACGGCGGCACCTATTTCAGCAGCTTTGACATGTTGTGCAGCGACAACGCCTCCTGTGGTTATAGAGACTGGCTTGTGGATGGTTTGTGATCGCGAGAAATTATGTGTCAAAGGAAGGGGCTTTCGAAGTACGGGGTGACCGACGGAATGAATTCTATAGGTAGTTTGTCCTTCTTCATAGCATTGGTCAAAGGGGATAAAGGGGTAATTTTAGATAAGTAGATATTAAGGGACATGGATCTCAAAAAATAAAATGCATTATGATGTCATTTCCTGAAATTTCTTAGTTAACCATATTTATTTATTAACGAGATGCTCTTATTCTGAGGTGAGTTCGAAGAATGGTGTCCTGTGGTCCTCTGAGATATTACCACGCGATGAACTGCACAATTAAACTTTGGGGAAGGGGATATCTATGCTCGAGATCATATCGCTACTGGCGGCATCCGTAGTGGCGGTGTTGTTGTTCAGTCGATTGGGTCTTGGTTCTGTTCTTGGGTATCTTTTTGCTGGCGCAGTTATTGGTCCCGCTGGGTTTGCCCTTGTTAACGACGCGACTTACATGCGCCATATTGGTGAGTTCGGTGTAATTTTTCTGCTCTTCCTCATTGGAATTGAGATTAAACCCCAACGTTTATGGGTGCTCCGAAAGCTCGTCTTGGGGCTTGGTGGATTACAAGTAGCTATTTCTGGATTGTTGATTGCGGCACTTGCTTATTTTGCTTTTGGGATTGCGAAGGAAACAGCCTTGGTTATCGGGTTTGGACTAGCGCTATCATCGACAGCTTTCGGTGTGCAGATCCTGGCCGATAAGCACCAAACGACTAGTCATTGGGGCCGTGTCAGTTTCTCGATCCTTCTTTTTCAAGATTTGGCCGTTGTCCCTCTTTTGATTCTTTTACCTCTTTTGGCGCTGGGGGAAATGCGTTTCTCGGTCTCTATGGGTTTCGCGCTGGTTCAATCTATCGGGATTTTCATTTCAGTACTTGTTGTCGGACGGTTTGCAATAAACCCCATGCTGCATGCTATTGCGCATAGCAAGAACAGCGATGTCTTTGTCGCGACGGCTCTTTTACTAGTTCTTGGATTTGCCTGGATCATGGAGTTGGTTGGACTTTCCATGGCGATGGGGGCCTTTATCGCGGGAGTTCTGTTGTCAGAGTCTGAGTACAAGCAACAGATTGAAGCAGATATCATGCCTTTTCGTGGGCTCCTTCTCGGGCTTTTCTTTATGAGTGTTGGCATGTCTTTTGTGCCTGAATCTCTGTTTGCCAATTACGAACAGGTTATTCTGGGTGCTCTGGCCCTGATCGCAATTAAAGCCTTGGTTATCATTGCCTTGGCAAAATCATGGAAGATACCACTGTCGATTGCCGTGAGAAGTGGGTTCTTGTTGTCCCAAGCTGGTGAATTTGGATTTGTTCTCTTTACCCTGGGGGACAGCCTTGGTCTTTTGCCTGAAGGGATGATGGAAACCCTCATTGCCGTTATTGTGCTGAGCATGGTTATGACCCCTCTAATGGTGAAAGCGAGCGAGATTATCGCTGAAAGGCTTAAATCGGCGGCTTCATATGCCATGGAAACGTCCGAGCCTGTACCCGAGCGCCCTGTTATTATTGCAGGATTTGGCCGGGTAGGTGAAGTGATTGCGGGTATGCTTCGAAATGTCGATGTCAGTTGTATTGCCGTTGATATGGATGCCAAAAAAGTCGCTGAGGGTAGGCGGCTTGGCTACAATGTCTTGTTTGGAGATGCCAGTCGGCCAGAAATTCTAAAGGCTGTTGGCGCTGTACGAGCTCGTCTGATGGTAGTTACGCTAGATGATTATAAGGCCGCAGAAGGTGTTGTTCGTACTATGAAACGCTTGTACCCGGATGTCCCACTACATGTTCGTGTCCGTGATTGGGATGATGCGGATCACTTTACAGAGCTTGGGGCAACTCATGCGATACCGGAAACGGTTGAAGCCAGTTTGCGCTTGGGAGCCTCGACCCTTGAGGCTGCTGGGGTCGGTGAAGATGAGCGGCGGCATTTGTTTGAATATCTTCGTGAAGGGGATTACGAGAAACTCAGAGATTATCACAAACTCTGAACTAAATTAACAAACTCTACGAATGTGATAAGATTGAGTAAGATGAGTCCACGAACTAGGGAAACAGAAACTTCAATGTGTAGATTGCGATAAACCCGAGAGACATTGTTGCTACTACATTATTTGAAATGATGGCGACAATTATGGCAATTACAGTTGCTGTCCAAGTAAGCATCGAGGCATCAGAAAGTGATGAAGCGATAAGCGCAATGATGAGGCATCCTGGTAAGTTACCCAGAAACTTATTTAAGCGTTCATTTCCACCAATGAACTGCCCACTGACTAAACCTAAAAATCGAATTGAATAGGCCCCGAAAGCCAGAGTGATTATTAAAAACCATTGTTCATTAGTCATTATTGTTTTGTTCCTTCAAGTGCTGCATGAGTGCGGTTAGCGTGACCCCTGTGATGCTGCCAATAAGAATGGCGAATGCGTTTCCAAAAGATAATTTGATTAGGCCAATGGTAATAATGAATGTGATAAGCCATGGGAGAATGTCTTGTCTGCCACGCCACATAGCGCGTGCCATTGCGATAAATGCTGCGGTAAAAGCAAAACCCAGACCATACTCTGTCAGGTCGGGTATTGATTGTCCGATCAGAGCACCTGCGGTAGTGGAGCAAATCCATACAACAAGCATAGTTAGCCCTGAACCGATAAGAAAAGGGGCTCCAACAGATGTCTCTTGTGCTCGTTTAGCAAATGTTAATGCCCAATTTTCATCGCTTGTAATGTGAATTGCGAGTAATCGATGAGTAAGGGGAAGTGGTCGTAGTATTGGGTTGAGCGAAGCTATGATGCCAAGGTAACGCATATTAAGTGCTAAACCTGCCAAAACAGCTCCAATGACAAAACCTTCCGACGCAAATTGTTCGACAGCGACAATCTGCGAGGAGCCTGCGTGGACGGCAGCACTCATTAATGCGACGCCCCACCATGGAAAGTCTAACTGGGCAGCAAGTACGCCAAAGGCAAATCCATAAGCCGCGGCACCAGCTGCTAAAGGCAGAATACTTATAAAGCCGTATTTCATTTATGTTACCTATCGAGTGCATTTTAACTGGTAACAACATAGCTAATATGGTTGATGATTGTTGATCAAATATGTAGTTATTTTGATGTATTCACATCAGTATTTATCAGTCATTGAGGAATTTTGTTATGGATGATGTCGATCGGCGAATTTTGACGGAACTTCAGATCGATGCGCGTACCCCTATATCGAGACTCTCAGAGAAAGCAAATGCATCCACCGCTTCGGTGCAGCGGCGTCTGAAACGTTTACGTGAATCTGGGGTCATTCAATCAGAAAATGTTATCGTTGACCCGGAAGTAGCAGGTTATGAGGTTACGGCAGTCATATCTGTTGACCTGGAGCGAGACCGTATTGATGAAGTCGACGCATTTAAACGGCGTGCAAAAGCGGAAACGCAAGTCCAGCATTGTTATTGCGTTGCTGGTGGATCAGATTTCATTCTTATAGTTATCGCCAAGAACATGAAAGATTATGAAACATTCACACATCGATTTTTCTTTAACGATAGCAATGTACGTAGATTTCAAACGTCGATTGTGGTTTCGAGGGTAAAGGCCACTACTTTTGTACCAATGTTGGCTGTCGAGTGATCTTTTCAAATATGGCTAGTAATCAGATTTCGAGACGCTTCCACGGCCTTTTTTGATTGCGCCTCGTTGCTTCTTCTTGTCGGTGCGTTTTGTTTTTGCTGACCTACTTGGTTTAGTTGGGCGGCGACTTTTTTGTTGGATAGTTGCTTTTTTAATGAACTCGACCAGCCTTTCTCGAGCGTCTTGACGATTACGGTCTTGGCTTCGGTGACTGTTGGCGGTGATGATAATTTCACCATCGAGGGTCATTAAGTGACTGGCCAAGATCCGCAAGCGATTGAAGACAAAAGTGGATATGGCTGGACTGGTTTTGGCATTGAAACGTAACTGAACAGCTGTCGATACTTTGTTGACATTTTGTCCGCCAGAACCTGAAGCCCGAATAAAGGTTTCTTCCAGTTCATCTGGATCAATTTGGATTTGGTTTGTGACCCGGATCATGGGTTTATTCTACTAACTCTATTAAGGAAAAGTGTGATGAGTAACATGACGACTGCTCTTATGCACCTGTAATGGAAATATAAGATGGGTGAAATAACGTATTCACTCCTAGAAAGTATTAATTATTAGAGACTGTAAAAATCGATTGAATAGGATGAAATCTCAATATTGAGACCAATTGGTCTTTTATTTGGGAGTTTTCAAGCTTGAGAGAATAAACCGTACGATTGTATCGAGTTTTTCTTTGCTTGCGCCGGCTTTTACAGAAGATCTGAGGCCTGAAATACTACAGAACAAGAAGGCTGCCAGTTCTTGTGAACTATTGTCTTGAGGAATATCGCCTTCTCTTTGAGCTCGGATAATTGCTTGTTCAAATAGGTCTTCAAATGTACTGAAGCGATCAATAATCAGCTTTTTTATTTCCAGATCCCGAACGCGCCATTCATTAATAGAGTTGACGAGCAGGCACCCTCTTGGTTCAGGTGTTCTGTCTCCTTCGTGGGCGATGAACTGGAGAATATCGTTAATAAAGGACCAGCCAGAAGCTTTGACCTCTAAGCCTTTCTTCATAGATGCGTGAAGTTTTTCTGAATAGTGATCAATGGACATTTCAAAGAGTTGCTGTTTACTGCCAAAGACTTTGTAGAGGCTGCTTTTAGATAAGCCGGTTGCCGCCAGTAAATTATGTAATGACGTGCTTTCATAACCTTGGGTCCAAAAAAGCTCCATAGCCTGATCAAGCGCTATATCAATATCAAATTCGCGTGGGCGTCCTAACATCATACCCTATTTAGGGACTTATCGGTCTTTTTGTCAAGGTTACCTTGAGAACTACGTGCCATTCGTTGTAGGGAACAAGGTCGTTGGGTCGCCCTCTTTCCATACGGGATATTTGTTTAGAATGTTTTTAAAAGCTTGGCTGTTTAGGAAATTGTTGAGCCAGTTTTTTAAACATGAATAGGGTGTTTTCTCAAACCAAATTCGGTCAACGTTAGCGAATTGTCTTACGAAAGGGGCAATAGCCATGTCTGCAAGGCAAACTCGATTTCCAAATAAATATGGTGATGCTGTTAGGCTTTGATCAAGTTCTTGGAGAAAAACTTCGGCTTTCTGTCTGTGGTCTAAGGGATCGGTATTCTCATAACGTGGGGCGTATTTGTAACGATCTAAGTGACATTTGAAATTGCTTTCACACCTTTTTATTAATGTGAGCATCTCTTCTAAGTTTTTGTGTTCTGGGGATAGGAAATCCTCGGGGTCATTCTGATTGAGTGCCCAAAGCATGATATCAAGGCTTTCCTCAATGACTGTACCATCGGAAAGAATAAGAACTGGTACGGTGCCTTTTGGTGAAGCGTGTAGCATGTGACTTGGCTTATCTCGAAGGACGATTTCTCGTAATTCACATTGTTGATTGCTGCTTTGTAGGCCTAGCCTGGCGCGCATGGCGTAGGGACAGCGTCGAAAGCTATATAAAATGGGGAGTTGGTTTGTCATGTTATCTGTGGTCGTGTTCAAAGAGTGAATAGAGCTATGGAATAATGAAGCAGGCATACTCACCCTAAGCAACATTTCATTTCATATTGGACGATCTAGTGATTTAAAAATTAATCAATTGATGGGAAAATAATCCCTAGGTACTATTGCGAATAGCTGTGAGATGAAGATGTAACTATATATTTACGATAGAGAGTTGTCGTGTAGGGGGATTCTTCTAAGGGGGCTGGTTTTGGTAGGATTTTTAATAACCGATTAAAAGGTGATTTTGTAATCATACAGAATTGTTGTAACGAGATGATACAAGAATATAGACGATCAACGACCTTAGATTTTTTGGATGATTGCCCAGATAAGATATTGTCGTTTTATAATTATTGGGACTCAAAGCGCCACGGCCGAATGATGCCTTCGCGCTCAGACCTCGACCCTATCGAAATGAAAACCTTTTTATCAAGTCTCATTCTGGTCGACGTGAAGCACGAGCCATTAAATTTTATATATCGATTGGTCGGCACCAAAGAAGTAAGTGCGCGCGGTTTTGATCCGACGGGCTGCGAAGTTCGGGAAGGCGTTTTGGGAACGACAGTTGAAGACGTATTGACCAATTACGAAATCGTATCGGAAAAGAAATGCCCGGTCTTCGATCAAGAGGGGGTACTCTCTGAGGTGGCCTCCCTACGGCAAGGCGACGTAATTTTTCTGCCGCTATCAGACGATGATAATACTGTAAATATGGTCGTTGCCTATACGGATTTCATTCATCTATAGCTTTAAAAGCTCAAATAAAAAACAGACAATAAAAAGGAAGACAACCGTGAGGCTGTCTTCCTTTTTTAGTAAGTTCTGAAGATTATACGTTGGGCTGTTAAGCTGCCTGACGTTTGGTAAATCTTTTTTGGCCTCTGTTCTCGCCGTTTGCATTTTGTGCAGGGCGACCACCAAATCCAGCACCGTTACGAGGCTTAGCTGGGCCACCGCGTCCGCGGCCACCTGCACCGGGTTTACCGCCGCCGCCTGGTTTGGCAAAGGAACGTCCGCGACGATTAGCGGGTTTTTGTGAGTAGGCATCACGGCTGCTGATTTCAACGTGGAAAGGGTGATCCTTTTCTACGGTGATATCCTGGCGGATTGATTTTTCAATCCGTTTAAGTGTGCCGATTTCTTTTGGAGAGCAGAAAGAATAGGCATCACCTACGGCATCTGCACGACCAGTACGTCCAATACGGTGGACGTAGTTTTCAGGATCAGTTGGAAGGTCGATATTAACAACAACCTTAATGTCTTTTACGTCAATACCGCGAGCCGCAACGTCAGTCGCAACCAATACATCGATGTCACCACGACGGAACTTATTCATTACTTTGGTACGAATACGTTGTTGCTTGTCACCGTGGATGGCATCGACCTTACGGCCCTCTTCACGAAGAGCGTCACACCAACGGTCACACTCAGCTTTTGTTTGCATGAAAACAAGAACGCGTTCACCCGGGTGTTTGTCTAGAACGTGACCAAGAAGGGCTTGTTTTTGGCCGCCATGAACATAAAACGCACGCTGTGTAACGTTTGCAGCAGTGGTAGATTCTTTTGCTGTTTCGATACGAACGGGGTTCGTCAGCAATTTGCTGATCAAGCGATCAACAGATTTAGGCATAGTCGCTGAGAAAAGAACCGTTTGGTGTTCTTTAGGCAGGCTATTTGCGATTTCGGTCACTTCATCAGAAAAGCCGAGGTCGAGCATGCGATCAGCTTCGTCGAGAATTAGTGTTGTTGTCTGATCGAATTTAACAGAGCCTCGTTTTACATGGTCGATAAGACGACCAGGTGTCGCAACCAAGATGTTCACGCCGCGATTTAGATCACGGAACTGAGGGAACATCGGGGCGCCACCGGTAACGGTTGTGTAATGCAAAGGTAGGAACTTCGTGAAGGCACGAAGAACTTGGCCAATTTGCAGAGCAATTTCACGTGTAGGTGCAAGAATTAGAGCTTGCGGGTGATTTGGAATGTAGCGCTCTTTGTTTTCAGATAGACGCTGGAGTAGCGGAAGTATAAAAGCAGCTGTTTTACCACCACCCGTCTGAGACAGGCCGATGACGTCTTTACCAGCCATAAGAACTGGAATCGCTTGTGATTGAATGGCAGTAGGCGCAGTGAAACCTTGTGCTTCGATAGCACGTTGAAGCGGCTCAATAAGATTGAGCTCGGAAAACTGAGTCATGCAGGAAAAGTCCTTTAAAAGCATGGTGAAGGCTATACCTGGATCAATCTAGCTCTTCGCCGCACTTTTGGAGACATAATGTCCAACACAAGGATAAGCGCAATAGATCAAGGCGGGGTCATTATTAAAACCCCTTTTCAGAGCGTATAATACATAGGACAAGCCCACGCATTTCCGCGAAGTGAGGCAGCAATATAGGAATGGCTTCAGCGGGTCAAGCCAAACTAGGGGTCATCTTTTGCATGGCCCCTATGCATCTGCATGGAGAGGTTGAATATAGAAATATCGATACTGCTTGAAGGAGATTAGGTCCGTTGCCATGATCTGGGATCTTCGCATCAGTAAGTAGTCTGTAATCGCGTTATAAACTCTATAACAAGTTGCCTGTTCATAAGGCTTGGACTACCGTTACTGCAAAATAATAAGGAGGTTTCCCTCTCGCTAGAGATGGGAACGTATCGACTGGTCAGTGCAGATCAGTCTTTCTAAGGGGATAAGATGAAATACATGAAAAACTTTATACCGGTTGTGATGGCTGGGGCTTTGGCTTTGAGTGCGAGCTTTGCATCACCAATTGCGCAAGCAGCGGATCCCGTGAAAATCGGTATGATCACAACACTTTCAGGTGGTGGTGCTGGCCTTGGTATTGATATTCGAGATGGTTTTATGCTGGGCCTGAAAATGAAGGATGGCAAACTTGGTGGTGTCGAAACTCAAGTCATTGAAGTTGATGATGCACGTAAGGTTGAAAACGCCAAACAAATCGCAACACGGATGATCAAAAAAGACGATGTCGATATCGTTACTGGGATTGTTTGGTCCAACTTAGCCATGGCGGTGGTGCCGAGCGTGACCCGTGCGGGCAAGTTCTATATCAGCCCTAATGCAGGTCCATCTGCGTTGGCAGGTAAGAAATGCCACGAAAATTATTTCAACGTTGCTTGGCAGAACGATAATCTACACGAGGCTGCGGGTCAGTATGTGACAGATAAAGGCTTGAAAAAGGTTTATCTAATGGCCCCTAACTACCCTGCAGGTAAAGACGCGATTGCAGGTTTTAAACGGTTTTATAAAGGTGAAGTTGCGGGAGAAGTTTATACCAAGCTAGGCCAAGTCGATTATGCTGCGGAACTAGCAAACCTTCGTGCGACGAAACCTGATGCGGTTTATTTCTTTCTGCCCGGCGGCATGGGGATAAACTTTGTTAAGCAGTATTCTCAAGCTGGCCTGAGTGCTGATACGCCGTTGTTTGGTCCGGCATTCTCTTTTGATGAAGGCATCTTGAAAGCTGTCGGTGATGCGGCCTTAGGCGTTTACAACACATCCCAGTGGAGCAAAGACATCGACAATCCTGCCAATGTCACATTCGTGAAAGCATTCAAAGAAACTTACGGACGCAATCCGTCGCTTTATGCGAGCCAAGGGTATGACGCAGCACTTTTGATTGATTCTGCGATTGCAGCAGTTGGTGGAGATCTTTCCGATAAAGACAAATTCCGGGCGGCACTTCGCAAAGCAAAGTTTGATTCTGTCCGCGGTGATTTTAAGTTTGGTTCAAACCAGCATCCTATACAGGACATTTATGTGCGTGTTGTCCACAAGGACGGCGATGTCGTGACTAATAAGATCGTGAGCAAAGTTTTCACTGCTCATCAGGATGCTTACGCAACAGATTGTAAGTTATAAGTCTAACCGAGCCGGTTACGGCCTTCAGCTGTTTTAAGCCATAAACTTGTTTTGGTAATTCAGCTGATGGGCATAGATGTGACCGGCTCAGGTGCGTCTGGAATTCAGTAAATGTTGACGATAGAACTCTTTTTAGAGCAGTCACTCAATGGGCTACAACAAGGCGTCATGCTTTTTCTTATGGCGGCGGGGCTGACCCTTGTGTTCGGTATTATGTCCCTAATCAATCTGGCGCATGGATCGCTTTATATGGTTGGTGCCTATGTCGCTGCGAGTGTTACCCAGGCAACAGATAGTTTTGTTATTGGAATTCTAGCCGCTCTCGGCGCAGCTGGTGTTACCGGAATGCTACTAGAGTATTCTGTGCTTCGTAGACTTTATAATCGAGATCATCTTGATCAGGTACTGGCTACATTTGGTATGATCTTATTCTTCAATGAACTGGTGAAGATTCTTTGGGGACCCCAGGCGCTTTTTCTTTCTACGCCCGAACTTTTGACCGGAACGTTAGAATTTATTCCAGGCGCTCCCTATCCCTCTTACCGTTTGTTTATTATCGCAGCCGGCCTACTTGTCGCTCTCTTATTGCGTCATCTCATTATAAATACACGGGTCGGTATGTTGATCAGAGCTGGCGCAACTCACCGAGAAATGGTTGGAGCTTTGGGTGTTAATATTGATCGGCTTTATACCATTGTCTTTGGGATTGGTGCTATGCTTGCTGGTCTCGCCGGGGCTTTGGCTGGACCGATGCTCGCGATTGAAGTGGGCATGGGTGAAAAGATCCTAATCCTGACCTTCGTTGTTATTATCATTGGAGGAATAGGCTCTGTACGTGGTGCTCTGGTTGGGGCATTGCTTGTTGGGATGGTCGACACCTATGGTCGCGCTTTTCTGCCCTCAATAATGCGTCAATTGATGGAGCCCTCTGCCGCAGATTCGGTTGCTGCATCGATGTCTTCTGTTGCGATATATGTGTTGATGGCGGCCGTTTTAATATGGAAGCCAAGGGGCCTTTTCCAGGCATACGGGGGATAGGCCAAATGATGTTTTTGAATAAACTATTAAGTGTAAACCCTAACGGACGGACCAAAGCAGTCGTTATTACTGGCTTGCTATTATTACTGCTACTACCATTCCTTGCGGCTCTTTTGGATGATCCCTTCCTCGTTGATATCGCCAGCCGAATTTTGATCTATGCCCTTGTTGCAGTCAGTCTCGATCTGATCCTAGGTTATGGCGGCATGGTCAGTTTTGGCCATGGGGCCTTTTTTGGTCTCGGGGCCTATGTTGTTGGTATTCTCACTCACCATAGTTATGAGGGCACGACGATTGCTTTTCTCCCAGGAGATTGGGAGGGAACAACACAGGCGTTTATCCAGTGGCCACTTGCTATGATTGTCAGTGGAATTCTTGCTTTGATGGTCGGGGCATTAAGCCTTCGAACATCGGGTGTTTATTTTATCATGATCACTCTGGCATTTGCCCAAATGTTGTATTTCCTGATGATATCTATTCCGACCTATGGTGGGGAGGATGGCTTGAATATTTGGGAACGCAGCGAAGTCCCGTTCTTGGACCTTTATGACAGCCAGACGTTTTATTACACCTGTCTGGTTTTGTTGTTGTTATGTCTTTGGGTTTGTAAACGGCTGGTCAAAAGCCGTTTCGGCATGGTTTTACAAGGTTGTCGTCAGAATGAGACCCGAATGAAAGCCTTGGGGTATCCGGTCTATCGATACAAGCTTACGGCTTTCGTGATTTCAGGAATGATTGCCGGACTGGCGGGGGCTCTATCTGCCAATCATACGGAATTTGTTGGGCCAGGTCTCATGCACTGGACCCGCTCTGGTGAAATAATGGTCATGGTTATTCTGGGCGGGATGGGAAGCCTGTTCGGGGCTGTTCTCGGTGCGGCTTCCTTGTTGATGATGGAAGAAGTTTTATCGGGGTTAACAGAACATTGGATGATTTTCTTAGGTCCAATTTTGGTTGTTGTGGTGCTGTTTGCCCGTAAAGGGCTGTATGGACTCCTTGTGGGGAAGGGGGCTGACAATGGCTGATCCGATCCTTGAAGTGATAAGCTTGACCAAGTGCTTTGGGGCGATTGCAGCCAGTGATGGGCTGACATTCTCGGTTGAACGAGGAACTATCCATGCTTTGATCGGGCCCAATGGGGCAGGGAAATCTACGGCTATTGCCCAGCTTTCAGGAGAGCTCAGCTCTGATACTGGGCGGGTTCGGTTCGATGGACAGGATGTAACACGTTGGCCTGTTGATAAACGTGCTCGAACAGGGCTGCAACGTTCCTATCAGATCACCAGTTTGTTGCCAGAATTCACTGCGGAAGACAATGTGGCAATGGCGATCCAATCACAACAAGGGCATAGCTTTCGCTTTTGGGAAGATGCGCGGCGGGATCAGAGCTTGAGAGTTCCAGCGCAAAAAATCCTTGAGCGGGTTGGCTTGAAGGGTTTTGCTGATCGTCCAGTTACCTCGCTTGCCCATGGGCAGCAGCGACAATTGGAACTGGCGATGGTATTGGCCACAGCGCCGACCATGCTGTTGCTGGATGAACCGATGGCGGGAATGGGGCAATCGGAATCATTGCAGATGATGGAACTACTTCGCCCTTTGAGGGGGGATATCACGATGCTGTTGGTTGAGCATGATATGGATGTCGTTTTTGCGCTTGCTGATGTTGTCACGGTTTTGGTCAAAGGGCAGGCATTGGCAACGGGAACACCAGATGAAATTCGTGCCAACCCAGATGTTCGTCGCGCCTATTTAGGGGATTACTGATGGGAGCACTTAAACTCTCTGGAGTAGAGACGAGTTATGGACGCAGTCAGGTTTTGTTTGGCGTAGACTTTGAGATATTTCCAGGTGAAGTCGTTACCTTGATGGGCCGAAATGGTATGGGTAAAACGACAACTGTTCGTTCCATCATGGGGCTTACGGCGGCTAACAAAGGCACGATCTCTTTTGGAGGAACCCTGATACGTGATTTACGCAGTCACGATATTGCCAAACTTGGTATCGGGTATGTTCCAGAAGGACGTCAGGTTTTCTCGAATCTTACGGTGATGGAAAATCTTGTTGCAACGGCAGCCAATAACGCCGGGTTGGACGAGCCCTGGACTGTTGAAAAGGTTATGGATCTTTTCCCGAGGTTGAGAGAACGATCCAAACAATACGCGCGGACGCTTTCTGGTGGAGAGCAGCAAATGCTGGCAATCGGTCGGGCACTGATGACTAATCCGAGCTTTATGATCCTAGATGAGGCAACGGAAGGTCTTGCACCTTTAATTCGAGATGAAATATGGCATGTGCTCGAGCATAACTTAAAGCAATCGGGGCAAGCCGTATTAGTAATCGACAAACATCCCGAAGCCATGGCACGCATAGCTGATCGTCACTACGTCATGGAAAAGGGGCGTGTTGTCTGGACAGGAACCTCTGAACATTTATTGGCGGATGAAGCCATGCAACATCGATATCTTGGGGTATAATAAGTTATGACCATCGATCCTTCTCTTGAAAAACTCTATAGCGTTCGAGCGGCGATCCCAACCTTTCCAGAAATTTTTGCGGAATGGGACAAACGTTCAAACGCTTTTCTTGAAAAGACCGAGGGCTATCTTGATTTGGTTTATGGATCAGGACCAAGAGAAAAGTTGGATATATATCCTGCCCGGGAAAAGGGTGCGCCTCTGCATGTCTTTATTCATGGTGGGTACTGGCAAGCGATGGATAAAAGTCAGTCCAATTTTCTTGCGGAAGCTTTTTTGGATAAAGGCGTTTCTGTTGCCATGATTGGTTATGACTTATGCCCAGATGTTTCTCTTCGAGATATCGTAGAAGAGGTCCGCCAGGGTTTTTCCTGGCTCTGGCAGCATGCAGATGAATACGGATATGATCGTGAAAAAATTCAGATCTCAGGCCATTCAGCTGGTGGACATCTAGTTGCGATGTTGCTTGCCACAGAATGGAGTAGGTACGGATTACCGGAAAACGTACAGCCAATCCATAGTGCAATTGCGATCAGCGGACTGTTTGATGTGTCCCAACTTGTCCAGACCTCGATCAATGCGAAACTGGGTCTTGATGTAAAAGAGGCCATTGCTCTTAGTCCTCTCTTTATGCCGCTTGAGAGTTCCTGTCCTATACTCCTTGCTGTTGGAGAAGACGAGAGTTCCGCCTTTCACGAACAATCGGATAAGCTGTGTGATAAGTGGCAGAGCGAAGAGCGCCTCATAGAGAGAATGACAGTAACTGGGTGTCACCATCTATCCGTGGTTACAGAGCTCGCCAATCCAAAAAGTAATCTGTTCAAATGGAGTGTAAGTCAGCTTCAGAGCTGACTTACACTATTTTAGGCAACCTTATCTTCTGCTTTGGGCAAAATAATAAATGTAATCGGTCAGATGTTTGTCGTTAAAGTCGATGACTTTGTTGAGAACATCTGGATTATTATCTCGAAAACGATCACCGGCAGCGGCGTTATCATAGTACAGCACCACAGCTTCGTCGGGTGTTGGCATGCCGTATGCCTGGGTCGTACCAACGAATGTTTCCAGTTGATAGGCATCAGCACGCGGTTGAACAGTTTCCCCCAAATGTGCAAGGTCGAGATCTCTTTTCTTAGGGTTAGAGTTGTTGTAGTGGCTAACCTTTAGGATATAAGAGCGTTCGCCAGCGTTCCTTTTAAAAGAGGCGGTATCTTGGAAGAAAGGTGTGCCTTCCATAGCAGCAATGTAGTCACTACCTTTACCAAGGTCAGCCAGGAAATCTCGACCAATTGAGCTTCCCAATAGTGAAGTCTCACAATCAAAATAGATAAATCGATTGGGTTGATCTAGGTCGATATCACCGTCCTCTGCAACAACGGGGCCTTCACGAAGGATGGCACAATTCATGGATTGGGCTTTTTCTTCAAAACTTGAGAGTAGATTGTCATAGCTCGCCGTGTCGCTCACTCCGAGAAGCGCAAGGATGCCATGTGAGGGCGTTTCTGCTATCGCCAGACCTGAATTCAAAACCGTGAAAGACAACGTGCAAAATAGTGTCGTAAATTTATTCAATTTGAATCTCCTGTGTTTGGGGCAGGCGTTATTTAAATTTCGAACTCGACAATGTTGTTTTTAAAGACGTCGACAGGTGATGTATCCGGTGACGTTTTGAGAGCGTTAATACTTTCGATTGGTTTACCCAGAAAGGCCATGGGATGCGCAGGTTTTGGCATGGATGGGGCAGAGCCATTGAAACGGGCTGTAAAGTGTTCTGGTGTCCAGAAGTAATCCAGCGAGGCGAGTTGTTTGCCATCGGCTTCGATAGCGATGCTCATTTCTCCGTTCATGCCTTCGCGAATATCAGCTTCGATAAGAGTAGCTTGGTATTTCATCAATTTTCTCCGTTTATGGTTTTTTGTATTTGGGCTTGAGAAAAAGATGACAGAGAAGGGGTGGTTATGTAATTATCCAAAATTAAACCAGTATGGATGAAAAATGATCCAATCATTTAATTGGGATGACATCAGAGTATTTTTGGCTTTGAGCCGATCTGGCTCCGTCAGAGGGGCGTCTCGCCGTTTGAAAGTCACTCATGCCACTGTCTCCAGGCGGTTACGAATTTTAGAAGAAACAATCGGTGTTTCATTATTCGAACGGGTCACTCATGGTGTTAACTTAAGTGAGGTTGGGCGGGAAATATTACCTGCTGCCGAAGAGGCTGAGATCGCCATGCAAGAACTTGATCGGCGCGTGTTCTCACGAGAGACACAGATCGCGGGTAAAGTTCGGCTCTCGATGTCAGAAACCCTGTTTCTAAGTATACTGCATCCAACAATCGCTGCCTTTCAAGAACGATACCCCATGGTCGAGCTAACCTTAGAAAGTTCAGATCTCATGGCCAAACTGGACCAAAGGGAAGCCGATGTCGTCATCAGAATCACCCGTAGTCCCCCCCCAAATGCGGTGGGTCGTCGGATCGCTGAAAGTCCTCTCGCTTGTTATGCTTCTCGGGAATATCTTGCCAAACGCCCGACGTTGGATCGTTGGATATCGCAAAGCTATGAAGGCGCAGCAAAACCTGTGATTCCGGCTAGAATTTCTGCGACGGCCACGTCAGCTAATTCGGTTCAAGTCATGTTACGCGATGGCATGGGTATTGGAATGCTACCCTGTTATATGGGCGATAGTGATCCCTTGCTCTGTAGAGTGCCGGATACTGAACTGGTATCCGACAACACAATGTGGGTTCTTGTACATGCGGATATTAAGGAAAACCGACGTGTGCGAGTGTTGCTGGATTTCCTTTATGAGGCGATGGAGCAGTGGAAACCCTTGATTGAGGGAAAGAAGCCCTCAAAGTAAATTCCAGATTAAAACGAGAGGTTAGTTCGGCATCATTAGAAAAAAGAGATCAGATAGCTTACCCTCAATCCCACTGGGGGAAATTACCCTGTTCAGCCAGATCTGACATCTGCTCTTCAAGTTGGTGCATGAATTGCTCTTTATTGCCTTCCCATGTCTGAGGCGACCCGATAAAGACGTCACAAAAGAATGGAACAAATACGGCCTCTCCTCTAGGTAGGGCCTTGCCAAGGCCGTGAAGAAAAAGCGGTATTATTGGTACTTCAGGATACTTTTTACTGATCAGAGCAATCCCCTTTTTGAACCGGGTCAACTCTTCTGGGGTGCCGCGTGAGCCTTCCGGAAAAATGATCAGTATTTCATCACGGCTTAAAGCTTCAAAGCTAAGTGCGAGAGGATTGCCACCTTTCTTAGATCTTGCAACGGGGATGATGCCAATGATCTTTGTCGCAAACCAGGCCAGTAAAGGGTTTCGTAAAAAGTAATCTGCTGCAGCAACAGGGCGTAGTTTAGGCAACAAAGCCAACGGAAATAAGGATAGGATTACCAAAGTATCAAGATGAGAATTATGATTGGCCACGATGACCGCGGGCCCTTTTGAAGGCAATCCCATACGATTTCGAATATTTAAACCCAACCCAAGCAGAACCAAAGGTCGGACAATTAGAAGAAAAAATAAGGTACGTAGTAATTTGTTCAACATAGCTTAGTAGTAAAAATATCGGAGGAAATGAAAGAAAATGGGAGCGGTGTAGGTCAAGCTGTCAACACGATCGAGCAAGCCTCCATGACCAGGGATTGTATTCCCTGTGTCCTTTACCCTGAGATCTCGTTTAACAGCTGATATCGTTACATCCCCTATAAAACCAGAAAAAGATATTATGGCGCCTGCCAATCCAGCCATCAGCAATGACATGGGGGAAAGGTAAGGAGCTAAGGCGAGAGACAAGAGTGCGGTGGAAAACATACCTCCTAAAAATCCTGCCCAGGTTTTTCCCGGGCTTACCTTTGGAATAATCTTCGGTCCCCCAATAAGGCGCCCCCAAACATACTGAGCGACATCGTTAAATTGAGTTAATAAGACGAGCAAGAACAGAAGAGCCGCTCCACTTTTATCGAATACTGGATCGTCGGTTGAAATGGCAGTTTCTGGAAGGACCAAGAGAAAAGCCGCATGGGATAAGCTGAATACCGTCATCATCAACCCCCAATTCAAGGTACCGATAGCACGAAGAAAACCTTGGGTTTCTCCCTGTAAAACCATGCGAAAAGGCAGGAATAGAAATACCCAAATCGGAATGAATATGATGAACATGCCGTACCAGCCTGCATACACCCAGTAGTACTGGATGGGTATCGCGATATAAGCCCAGAATAGAATACGGCGGTCCGCACGTCTTGTCGGGATCATCGAGAGATATTCTTTGAGGGCAAGAAAAGAAATCAGGCCGAGAAATACAATTGATAGAGTTCGATTAATGACGATGGCAAAGGTGAATATGGAGATCATATACCACCAGGATTTTACCCTGAGCCAAAGTTCAAGGTGGTCTTCGGGTTCTTTTCCGTGACGCATGATCGCAACGATAATTGTCGCGACTGTCAAAAGAGCGAAAACACCAGCTATGGCATACAGCAAATTTTCTGGAACGGGTAAGTTTTGAATAAAATTCATGGGTGGTTTCCAGATTGATTCTTAGGCTGGCTTCCTGCTTCATTCAAGGCACGATGAGCGCGATTAAAAACCGTGTAACAAGAAAGAAGGATCAATAATGATAAGTAATAATCGGACCAAGGAGGGGGAATAAAGTCAAAGGCTAACAATACTGCCAACAAGCCAAATGCAAACGCCCGATCACTTTTACCAAAAGGCCCGTCATAACGGCGAGACCCACCGATTTGCACCGAAATAACACCAATCATCTCGACGATAATACCAAGCAAAACAACAGCAGTACAAAGGGGAGCTGAAACACCTGCAATCATAACAAACGGTATATAAAGCAATACATCGGCTATGATATCACCAAGCTCATTTAATACTGCGCCGAGGTTGCTCTTTTGATTGAATTCCCGTGCCATCATGCCGTCTATGGCATTTAAGGCCATACGGATGAAAAGAATGATCGGCAGCACAAGGAGTGGAAGGCTCTGATCAGGGGATAAGGCGATCCAAATCCCCCCTAATGCAGACAGTACAATGGCTGATATGGTGACTTGGTTGGCAGTAACGCCGCTATTCACAAGCCCACTACAAATTGGTCGTAACAGATTCTGAAACCTTGGTTTCAGATCATAAATGGTGATCACGCTTTTTCCCCCACGACACTTATTGCATGATTATGTTGAGATACTACGGCCTGAGCGTGGAAGTTGTAAATGTTTCTATGAGGATCTCAAGGAAATGTACCAAAGAAAAGGTACGAGTAGAGATCGTTGACCTGCCAAATAACTATACCAGGAACCGCTGCTTTAAGTCACCAGTTGGGATTAAGCAGCTATCATTCGTGCCAAAGAAGCTATAGCGATTTTGAGCGATCCTGTCGTAGAGCCAATTATCTAGGGGAGATGGGATAAGGCCTGAGAGGGAAAGGATGCGAGCAGGATAAGGGAGTAGAGACATACAATTGGAGAAAGCAGACATCTTCCCAAAGGCTTGCCCTTCTGAAACCAAAAGATTGGTTTCAAAGTTGACGGTGTCGAGGTTGTAGTGCCTGAAAAGTGCTTGGCCGAGTTTGGACTGACCAGCGGTAAATTGGAATTGCTTTTCTCTGTCATGCTCAATTACAAATTTTATAAATCCAGAACAAAGAACACATGCACTGTCATAGATGATCAGTGGATTTGCATCGTCAAAATTTGGGACTGATGTGTCGTTGCGATAGCTATGAACCTGAAAGGGAAGAGGAGCTTTGGACATAGATTCATTTTCTAATCGGAGGATGATTCTAGAAACTATATTAGTGTTGTGTTATGCTAAATACACGTCTTAATTCTTGGCGTGGTGAAATGGGGATTGCTGTCCAGATAAAAGTGGAAGATTGATATGGTCTTTTTCCAGACAAGAACTCTCATCGTAAAGTCCGTTCTTACTATTATCTTTACCTTTGGAAGCTTATTAACCGCGACCTTAGCCCATGCAGGCTGTAACCGAAGTTACTCTATTAGCTATTCTAGCAAGTACATCCCTTACCAATACAGTAATCCCTATAACATGCCAGCCGGTTTAGATATCGATATCTATGAGGCTGTGATGCGTGAAATGGGGTGCAAATATAGCTTAAATCTTATGCCGTCAAAAAGAGCACAGGTACAATTAAAGAAGGGAGCTTTGGATATGATGGCTGCTGCTTCTATCACTGAAGAGCGCCAAGTGTACGCCAACTTCTCCATACCCTATCGTAATGAAAAGGTCGTGATGTTTGTTCGCACAGAAAATTTGGATAAGTATCAATCTTATAACTTGAAAAAAGCCGTAGATAACGAACTTCGCATAACCGCCGGGCTCGGGGGCTGGTATGGTGCAGAGTATGGCGAACAAAAAGAACGAGCCCTGGAAAAGGGTGCACTTAGTTTGAATACCAGCCCCGCTATTCGTATGAACCAGTTGCTCGATGGCCGAACGGATCTTGTCGTCGCCGATTTATACGTTGGTTATCACCACGTAATAAATGCGGGTAGGATAAACGCGGTCACTACGCTGCCCCATATACTCAACAGTGATCCAGTCCATTTCATGTTGAGTAAAAGCTCAGTTTCAGCAGCTGAAGTAAATCTCTTTAACCAAGCGCTTGCCCGAGTTCTGATAAGCGAAAGATACCAAGACTTATTAGCCAAATATCGCCCCCGCGTGAACACACCTACAAACTAGGGTAAAACTTATGCAGCGATTATGTAGACGCCAAAGCCTCCAATAATTAGAGCTGACAGCCAGTTAATCGCTTTGATAAAACCAGTGGGAAGGTGTTTTCTTAATATGGCACCAACAAGGGCAATGAAAAGCCACCAGCCAAGAGACCCCAAAAAAATACCAAGAGCAATAATCCATTTATTGTCATCAGAGTTGTCACTGCTAAGACCGGCAAATATGGAGATAAAGACAAGGATCGTCATTGGGTTTGTTATGGTGAGGCCATAAGCACTAGAAAAAATGACGGCCAGATCTTTTGAATTTTTCCCAGATATAACTGCTGCGCTCCGAGATATTCTCTCTCGCATGATTTTGTAAATACTGTAAATGGCCATAAGTATTAAAGCAGTTCCGCCAACCGTTCGGATGATTTCGGTGTGATCAAGAAGGGCGGAGAGAACGGCACTCAAGCCTAACAGAGCCATTATGCCATAGGTCATATCCGCAATAGCGATACCTAAGCCGGCAGCAATACCTGCACCTATACCACGCTCTAAGCTGAGTTTTAAACAAAGAAGAGCCATGGGGCCAACAGGGGCAGCGACGGCGAGGCCAATGAGGAGGCCTTTCATTATGAGTACTAACATTGTGTATCCTTCATCGGCTGATTACCGATGAAAAAAATTACACCGGCAGTATTGTCGTTTCTTTTTCGCTCTCTAAAACAACGATGGTTTCTGTGTGGGCGACCCCTGGCTGTCGTTTGAGGCGCTGTTTCAAAAACTGTTGCAAGCCTTGCGTATTAGCAACGCGCACTTTTGCTAAGTAGTTATGTTGACCTGTCACATGATGAAGTTCTTGAACTTCAGGTAGTTGCGTTACTGCCTCAACAAAGTTTTCTTCATCTACCCCTTGGTGCAGATCGATGAAGAGGAAAGCGAGCAAATTTAACCCGATAATTTCAGGATTGAGAACAGCTCTGTTGTCTTGGATCGTTCCGTTGGTTTGTAATTTACGCACCCGGTCATTGACCGCCGACACACTCAAGCCGGTTTGTTCGGCCAGAGTTGCCATAGAGGTTCTGTTGTCGCTTTGTAGTTGAGCGAGAATTTTCCGGTCTGTGTTGTCCATGTCAGGAATATATGTTGTTAAGTGAGGCTTAGTCAATAAAAATAATTTAGATAGTATAAATTATATGGAATAATTATTGTTACATTAGGTTGTTACCGGTGTTGATCCGGAGATATTTTGGTTACGTCGGATTTATTAACAAAAAAGCCCCGGCTGTGATGCCGAGGCTTTGTCCTGATCCTAGCACGGGTGTGGGCGTATTAACCCTTTTTCTTCCAAACACTGAGTTCCGCGAGAGTGTGTTGGTGTTTACGCTTGGTTTCTCGAATAACAAAAGGAACATCGGTTGGTTGACCCACCAGCTCAAATTCTGGCGCCAACGCATCACGTAGGCCATCAAGGGTCGTGTAATTTTCGCCAGTGTTAGCTTTGAAACCTCCCAGCCAGTTATCACGTTGGGTAAAATCTTCCAACCAAGTATAGGGCGATGTCAGAACAAGATGCCCACCCGCACGGATACGGTCTTTGATCGAAGAGATAAATTTTTGGGGATCATAAAGGCGATCGATTAAATTACCAGCAAAGACCATGTCGTAGTCGGTATATCTGGCATCCAAATTACAAGCGTCGCCCTGCATGAAGTTCACTCTATCTTTGTTGGCACGATATCCATCAAAATCATCGAGATTGATTTCTTTGTAGCTGACAAGATCACCTTCGTCCTGGAGTGTATAGCGTTGTGTGCCTTTTTGTTGCAGGGCTGACGGCGCTTGTATTAAGCGAGCAGAAAAATCGATTGCGTCGACATGTTCATAAATCATGGCGAGTTCAAAAGAGGCCCTACCCGTCGCGCAGCCGAGATCCAGGGCTCTGCTCGTCGCTCCTTCTTGTGCGTGATCTAGACAAATTTTTGCACAGGCCACCGGGAAATTTGGCACACCAAAATATTGATCGCCATAATGGAATTCGATATATTGGGCGACAATGTCGTCTGTCTCGTACATGTTTACCTCGGTGGTGGGAAGTTCTGCGGCTTCAACATAGCGCAGACCTGAATATTGGAAGAAATGACGGCGGAAAGCATAACGGGAATCTTTTAAGGCATAATTGCCCGTAGAGATCCAGCAACCCCCTTTGAATATATTGTGTTTACCATCAAAAGTTGGAGTTGAAAAATCATCGTAAATTGGATGGACATCAAAACCTTCGTAGCCATCAATTGGCGTTTCAGTCCACTGCCAAACGTTACCGATGAGATCAAAGAACCCCTCAGCAAATTCGTGACGATTAACCGGGCAGGCAGACATTCCGTGTTCAAGGTTGATGTTACCTGGCGCATGATCCCATGTGGGTTGATCCGTTGGTTCTAGTTCGCGGAGTTGATACCACTCAGCTTCGGTGGGGAGGCGAATAGTTTTGCCTGTTTTTTCCGATTTCCAATTGCAAAAGGCTTTTGCTTCGAGATAGTTGATGTCCACCGGCCAGTCCCAAGGCATAGGGATAACCTCAAGCATGGTGCGGTAGTTATACTCACCGTCCTCTTTTACCCAATAAACGGGATGTTGAGCTTTTCTGTATGAAACCCAATTCCATCCTTCGCTGGACCAGTATTTTTCTCGCTCATACCCGTTGTCTTTGACAAAGCCGAAATACTCTTGGTTGGAGACAAGATATTTACTGGCGTTGAAAGTTTCGACTGTCGTGTGGAACGTGCCGTACTCGTTATCCCAACCAAAGTGCTGATTGTTCTCTCCTTTTCCAAGCGTCAGTTCTCCACCGTCAACTTTTAGGAGTTCGTTTTTAGGTGCAATTGAACTCTCTGAACAAATGCTACTCCAGATCCGGTGAGGTTTTACCAGATTGAGGGGCAACTCACGGATGAGAACAGCAGTTGTCTCCAAGTGAATGCGTTCGTGTTCTATCCCCATCATAATAATCCATAGAGGATCATTTTTCTGGATAGGGACAGATATATCACAGGTGCGAATGAAGTGGTCAACCAGCACTCGGGTTTTGTCTCGATAGGCTTTTACTGTAGATGGTGTTGGCCAGTTATAGCTATTTTCGTTCAAATCATCCCAGGACATTTCATCGACGCCAATAGCGAGGGTTGATTCGAGCGTTTCATCGAGCCGTTTATCGATGAACTTTGCAACATTGAGTTTATTGATAAAGAAAACAGCAGTGTGCCCATAATAAAATATCAAAGGATGTCGGAGTGGGTTTGCCCGTGCATAAAAGGCATCTTCACCATTGAGACATTCGAAAATTGTCTCATAAAGCGAGAAAGTTTTATGAAAATAGTCGAGAATTTCTTGCCGCTTTTCTTCCGAGCTTCCTTGGTTGAGCTTTAATGTGCGTGTGTTTAGAAGATTATTGTCAGACAAGATAATGCTTTTACCCATATCGTGGACTGTGTCTGGTGACATTCGTCTGGCTCCCTGGTGGATGTATTTTTATTTGTGTGAACAAAACAAGTACAATTATGGGATATGGGGGTGAGAATACAGATTTCATCAGGGTTGACGAAAGTGTGAATAAATACTGGTGTTTTGTGCGAAAATTTGAAATTATCTATAAATAATATAATAAATATAGTGCTTTAGCTTCGGTTTGTTTGTGTGGTTAAGGTAGCTGTACTCTGGTTGAGGCAAAATTGTGTCTGTTACTTCTGCCCTTTTAATACAAAGATCTCTTCCTACATGTCCCTGTAGTTATATGGGTAACGATAAAAACTGATAATCAGGTTAAAGGTGAATTTTGTGATAGAAACGATTTCTCAATCATCCATTCTCACTTCGTATGAACTCATTCGTGAACACATCAGGCGAACTCCCATATTACGGGTGCCAGCGGGAGAATTGATTGAGGATGTTTCTGTTACACTGAAGTTTGAGCAAATCCAACATTCTGGATCCTTTAAGACAAGAGGGGCATTTAACGCTCTTCTTTCTGGCGATATATCTGATGCAGGTGTCATTGCTGCTTCTGGCGGCAATCATGGTGCAGCGGTAGCTTACGCCGCCCATAAACTAGGGTTGAGTGCAGAAATTTTTGTTCCAGAGATTATTTCGCCCGCCAAATTGGCAAAACTCGAAGAGTACAAAGCCAATATAAATATTGTCGGACGTAATTTTTCTGAAGCCCTTGAAGCTTGCTTAGCTAGACAAAAAGAAACAGGAGCTAAGCTACTTCATGCTTATGACCAGTCTGAAATCGTGACAGGCCAGGGCACAGTTGGCCTTGAATTTGAAGAACAAGCACCGGAATTGGATAGCCTGCTTATTGCCGTCGGTGGAGGCGGGTTAATAGGTGGTGTTTCTTCTTGGTATCGCGGAAGAGTAAAAATTATCGCCGTTGAAACAGAAGGAACCGCGACCTTGCATTCAGCTAGAAGCGCTGGAAAGCCCGTTGAGATACCTGTTTCAGGCCTTGCAGCTGATGCATTAGGTGCGAGTACTATTGGATCGATTGGTTTCAATGTCGCTCATAAATATGTGAGTAAATCAGTCCTAGTCTCAGACCAAGATGTTGCCAATGCGCAACGCTTATTGTGGGAAGGGTTCAGGCAAATAGCTGAGCCTGGGGGAGCCGCCGCCTTATCAGCGTTATTGTCAGGTGCTTATAAACCGGAACCAAATGAGAAGGTTGGGGTTTTAGTTTGTGGCGGGAATACTGATTTATCTAAATTCTTATCTTAAATTTATGGTTTGATCGAGGAAGAGAAGAAGTGATCGTTACTGTATAATCTCAGATGCAAAAAAACGATCGATCCAGGGGAAGATCGACCGTTTTTTTTGGGCGTGATCGCTTATTTCAAGCTTGCAACACCAAGTGGAACGTCAAATTTTTGGCACCAAACATAAATTTCATTAAATTTGGTTGGGTCAATTGAAGCAGGTAGTTTGTATTCTTGATGACCAGTTTTGTTGAGGAGTGGTGTGAAGATTGTGCTTTTGTCGATGCCGTTATGACCAAAAGCAAGCTTTGGATCTGGTGCGCCATCAAGTGAAAAGTTCTTTGCGAGAATTACTTTGTATCCGCCGTGACCATCTTTAACGATCTCAACTCCACCAGTTGTAGTGTGATCGCTGCGCCCTTCAAACTCGCCATGTGATACGG
The DNA here is from genome assembly GCA_036960845.1 of Halopseudomonas aestusnigri. Taxonomy (GTDB): domain Bacteria; phylum Pseudomonadota; class Alphaproteobacteria; order Kiloniellales; family Kiloniellaceae; genus Kiloniella. The sequence goes on from JBALWN010000002.1 coordinate 99,048, forward strand.
CACCACCAGCCAAAGCAGGTGTCATTGAGAATGCTGATACTGCAATAATAACGGCGGCAACAACTTTTAAAAACTTCATCATTTCGTGTACTCCAATTTATACGTGATCATTTAATTCTTAAATTAACCGCGCTCTTGATTGCTGCGGCGTCTCGATTAATATAGTGTTAGGAACCGTTCGGTCAAAAACACAAAATCGTGATCACTTGTATTTGTTGCTTTAGAGGACATGGTTTTGAATAAATTTGTAAGATATACAATTGATTATAAAGGACTTTTGTATTGGCGAGACCACGCGAATTTGATTTGAATTCTACCCTTGAACAGGCGATGGGAGTCTTTTGGGAGAAGGGGTTTGAAGGTGCAAGCCTCAGTGATTTGCTGGAAGCTATGCAGATTGCACGAGGGAGTCTATACAAGGCATTTGGCGATAAACGGGGACTTTTCCTCGCAACACTAAGGCATTATGACGATACATGTATTACGGCTGCTGTTGAGCTGTTATGCGATAAGAACATTCCTGATGGTTCTACCCGTATAGTTCGCTTGATGGAAAGTATTGCTCTTGCTGTTGAGGTTCATGGCGACAGGCGAGGTTGCTTTCTTTGTAATTCAGTTGTTGATCAAGCCCCTCATGACAAAGAGATCGAAGCTGAGTGCAAACGGATGATGGGACGTATGGAAAGAGGTTTTGTTGTTGCTTTGAGATCTTCTGATAATTTCAAACATCTGAACTCAAATAAGTTGAGTGAAAACGCACGTAATCTGAATGTGACCTATAATGGGTTACGTGTCATGGCAAAGGCTGGTTATTTGGCGAGTGAAATTCGAAAAGCCATCCATACGGCATTACTGGAAGCGAAAGTTGTTTGAGCCGTATATCAATTTCTTTACCTATGACGATCTTTCTCTATCATCTATGGGCTGTATATTAATAAGTTTTCCATCTTACGGGGGTATTCTTGGAAGGTGATAATTCGATTTTCTTGTGATGGTGCTTGTTAACTTCTAAAATTATGTATCGAGGGGATATAATTTTATATATGTTTTGGACGATGTGTTCTTTGACATGTTTGGGTATTGATCATGACTGTTTCTGACGGAAAACCCGTAAAGAAATTCAGAAATGATCCACCCTTACCAACAGGGGAAGATCCCGGTCCTATTTATAAAGGATTGAGCAGGCTCCATCTTCGTTGGCGTATATATTTGGTAGTACTCTTTTCGATTGCCCTTTTCATATTTGGAGGAGCCCTAGCGGTATACATCCTCGAAGATGAACGGGCAATTTTGGAGCAAACTCAAAACCATCAGGCTCGACGGCTTTCAGATTTGACGGTTATATTCCGTAGATTAACCGATACTAATAGTAATCTTGCCGTCCTGCTTTCAAGAACAAGTGACGATTTTCTCGATGACCAATTTTCCAGAACCTCACTCCCCTACATAGAAGAATTAAATAGCATTCAAAAGTTACTCGAAGATATCCGTTTGGATACAACTCTGGAAGAGCAAGAAAGCCGCCATTTAACAAATGTGATTGATCGCTTGGATCGGTATCAAGAAGTGATATTGTCCGCGACAAAATTAACGGATCGAGGACATAATCTCAGACTAACTCAAATGCGCCAGGCAAGTGATTGGTTTCTCCGGATATCAGAAGCCTTTGGTGGATATGTCGATTATTATAGTGAACGAACAGAAGGCGATATGGGCGCACTTCTACAGAGGTATTCGTTTTACATTCCTCTTTTTGTATCCTGTATGGCTCTTGGATTATTTGTTTTAGGTGGTTTGGCTTGGGGGGTCACATCATCCATTGTTACTGACCTTTCAAGGGTGACAAAAGCTCTTGGTCTTTTGGCTGAAGGTCGGAATGTTGGTCAGCTTGAAGGGATGGATAGGCAAGATGAGTACGGGGACATTGCACGGGCTGCAGATCTGTTCCGCCATAACTTAAAAAGATTAGATGACTTACGTCATCTTCAACGAAATGAGAGTGTCCTTAAATTCAGAATTGAAGAGCTTAACGAGGCAGAAGTGCGCCTCGAAAATCAAGTAGATTTTCTTCGTAATTTTGCTCAAGATCTTGATGAAGCTCGGCAGAAAGCTCAATCCGCTGTGCGGTCAAAAAATCAATTCCTTGCCAATATGAGTTATGAGCTTAGATCTCCTTTGAATACCGTAATTGGTTTTTCTCAAATTATGTCTCAAGAAATGTTCGGGCCGATTGAAAATAATCGATATAAGGAATACGCCAGCCAGATAGAGGAAAGTGGCTCACAACTTTTACAGTTGGTTGATGATATTTTAGACTTGGCGGAGCTTGAGGCCGGGAAAATCGAGCTGAAAGAAGATAGTCACAATATCAAAGGTTTATTTGATACTTGCGAAAGAGTTGTAAGCAATCGTGCGCGAGAAGCCGGGATAATGTTGTCTTCGCAAGTTGTTCCTGAAACCCTTGGCTTGGTTTGTGATATGAGAGTCATCCAACAGGCTCTCCTTAACCTTTTGTCTAATGCTTTAAAATTTACGCCTTCCGGAGGTAAGATTGTTCTCTGGGGGGGGCTGAATAACGTTGGGAATGTTTGTTTGTCGGTAAGTGATACGGGCAAAGGAATGGACGAGGCTGCTTTGAACCAAGCGGTAGATTCATACTCGCATGGGTCATCCGCTCTGATGAGGAGTAAAAGGGGAATTGGTCTAGGATTACCTCTTACCGCTAGTTTCCTTGAGTTGCATGATGGCAGATTAAACATTGACAGTGAACTTGGAAAAGGAACCCAGATTACTTGTGTCTTCCCAGCCGAACGTACGGTCTTGCCTGTTGATTATGGACAAGGCTTGATTAAAGCCAGTAAGTGACCCTCACTTCTAGAAATTAAAATTCGACAAGTTCGTGAGGGCATTAGATTGCCCTTAATTAGAAGTTTGTTGCCTGGGCTTTGTCACGATTTATCAGTCCATATACTTTTCCTGTCTTGCTGCCCATTTGGGTTTGACGTAGCTTCACTGTAATTTGAGTAGTGTTTGATTTGGAAACTCAAATATTCTTTTGAAATGAGGTTGGTATGTCTTCTCCGCGCTGGGCTTTTGTGTTCCTGATTTCAGCACAGCTCTTATGGGCTGGAAACTTTATTGTCGGGCGTGCGATTTCTACTGAAATTTCTCCACTAACTCTATCTTATTGGCGTTGGACGATAGCTCTTGTCTTTCTTTTGCCCTTTACGGTGCCTGCACTGATTAAAGATTGGCATTTGTATCGCCCGGTTTTAGGGAAGATGATCGTTCTTGGGGTACTGAGTGTTGGCTGCTTTAACACGCTTTTATATTTCGGATTGCAAACCACGACAGCGACCAATGCCGCACTTTTTAACTCTATGATCCCGGTTATCATCATCGCTGTATCATTTATGGTATTTCGCGAGCGCATTAGGCCGCTGCAGATACTTGGAATTGCTATTTCGTTTTGTGGTGTTTTGACCCTTCTTGTTCGTGGTAATCCTCAAAATTTAGTAGGCCTGACACTGAATAGTGGTGACTTTTTTATCCTTGGGGCGGTTCTCAGTTGGTCGTTGTATTCAGCCTTAATGCGGTGGAAGCCTGTTGGTGTCTCACCATTTTCGTTCATTCTTCTTAATGTCCTAATTGGCGAGGTTGTTCTCACGTTGCTTTATATGCCGGGGTGGATTGAAGCTGCGCCACTCGAATTTAATCGCAACAACTTGCTCGCCGTATTTTATGCTGGGATACCCGTCTCGATAATTGCGTTTCTCTGTTGGAACGAAGGAGTTAAGCATGTTGGAGCAAGCCTAGCGGGGCAGTTTATTCATCTTCTCCCTATATTTGCAGCAACTCTAGCCATTTTATTGTTGGGGGAAGAACCTGAATATTATCACGGAGCTGGCGCGTTGTTGATCGGGTTTGGGGTCTGGCTTTCAGTACGCAAAAGCCGCCGAGCCAAGTTGATAGAGCCCATTTAGAGAAGTTGATTTCGATGAGCGCAGTATCAATTTTTCACAGACTTGATACTGACGTGGTGAAGAGAACATTATGTCGTTGATCTTTTCGGGGATACTTTCTGTGGTTCTCTCTGTGTTTTCTAAGATAGGAAGCCGAGCGTCTGTGATACTGGCTATTAGCCTGCCAATTGGTGTGCTTTTACCCGAAGTTATTAGCAAAATCCTTTTGCCGTATCTCCCTCATATTATTGTGGGCCTGATAACCGTTGCCATGATCAGGGTCGATTTAGCTAGGGTGATACACCATCTCAGTAAGCCTGTGAGTTTGTGTGCTTCGCTAATGCTTCTCATGATTATTATGCCTTTGGGGATGAACTGGTTGGCGGGGTTTCTGGCGCTTTCGTTACCTCTACACATGGCGCTGGTCTTTATGGTCTGTGCGCCACCATTGGGGTCAGCGCCTAATCTAGCTTATCTCCTAAAGTTGGATGCCGAACTTGTCTTTAATATAACGATTGCAGGCACCTTAGTTTTACCCTTGATTGCCCCGATCATGGTCAGTGTAACACTTGGGGATAGTATTCGCTTTGACGGTTGGGCTCTATTCTCTCGTTTGTTCATTACCGTTGGTGTCTCAATTTTACTCGCGGTATTAGCCCGAAAGATTTTTGGCCAAGAGCGAATTAAAAAAAATGAACTTGCACTAGATGGCATGAGTACCGTGATTATGGTGCTGTTCGTTGGCGCGGCGATGGGCGGCGTAAGTCGCATTCTTGAAACTGGTCCTGTGGAAGTTTTGTATCTGCTTGGGATCGTGATATTTGTAAATTTTGGAACCCAGACTTTTTTCTCCTTTCTTGGGATGATGATAGAAAAGGTTTGTCCGGTGGTGTCACGAAGGCAATCACTGTCTTTCGGTATGGTTGCTGGAAATCGAAATCTTGGTCTCTTCGCCGCCGCGATCCCTTTGGAAAATTTGGAACAGATACTTCCCTTTCTCGCGCTTTATCAGGTGCCAATTTATCTTACCCCTATGATTGGGGGGGTCTTTTACCGCTATTTTCTTAATCGATCTTCCGACCCTACAGTCGCAGATTAAGCAACTCTCATTACGCCGTAGGATCTATTATTGGCAGGATGAGGAGAATAGCTTGGAGTCTTGACCCAAGATTAAATTATTGCGGTTGCACTATCATGCATAAGGATATGATAATAAAAGATATTTTAGGAAAGTTAATAATGATGTTCACTCTTTGTTCCTTATGCGTTAAATATAAGATATGGCAGAAGAAAAAGTTAGTGGCGAGAACAATAGTTACACTGAATTTACAGGTGACCTACACCCCACTTCAATACGTGGGCGAGGGGCGGTTACCAATAGGGTTGGGCGGTTTGAGCGTGAAGAACGCCTACGTGTAGATGACGGATGGGGCAGTTTGGACGAAGCTGACAAACCAAAAACAGAGGTAATGTCCGATCCGAGCCGTTCGGTAATATCTAAAAACTCATCCCCTGACATTCCCTTTGATCTTTCTTTCAATCCATATAAAGGCTGTGAGCACGGCTGTATCTATTGTTTTGCTCGGCCGTCCCACGCTTATCTTGGGTTGTCTCCTGGAGTGGATTTCGAACGTTTAATTTTCGTCAAAAATGATGCGGCGCGGCTTTTAGAATGCGAACTGTCTAAAAAATCCTACCGCTGTAAAGTGATCGCTTTTGGATCGAATACTGACCCTTATCAACCGATAGAGCGGGAGCAGAAAATTACCCGTCAAGCGTTGGAAGTCTGTGAGGCTTTTAATCAACCCGTTGGTATAATTACCAAGGGCTATTTGGTTATGCGGGATGCTGATATTTTAGAGCGCATGGCGCGCAAAAATCTTGTCTCCGTGGCAGTGTCTGTGACGACACTCGATCGGAAGCTTGCACGCACAATGGAGCCACGAGCATCTACCCCAATGCGGCGGCTGGATGCGATAAGAGAACTTACACGGTTGGGTGTGCCGGTTTCTGTTTTGGTGGCCCCGATAATACCCGCATTAAATGATCACGAAATCGAACGTATTCTGGGGCTATCTGCCCGTGCAGGTGCGGTTAGTTGCAGTTACGTCTTGCTGCGTCTGCCAGGTGAAATTCGTGATCTTTGGATGGAATGGTTACGCATGCATTATCCAGATCGGGCAAATCGTGTGATGAATACTTTACAGTCCATGCGTGGGGGGAAAGATTATGATTCTCGCTGGGGAAAACGAATGAGGGGAGAAGGTGTGTTTGCCAAGTTGATCGCTGATCGCTTTGTCCTATCCCGGCAAAGATATGGTCTCAATCGAAGATCTCTCAGGCAACTTGATACCGAGAGCTTTAGCGTACCAAAGCAGTTTCAAAGTTCTAAAAAATCAACAGGACAAATGGACCTGTTCACATGAAGTTTTTCGGCGTTAGTCATTTGCACGAAGAAAATACATAATATCAAGTGAGGGAGGCGCAATATCTGTTTGGCTTAATAAGCAATGTACTTGGCCGCGGTGGTGCGTTTGATGATTAAAAACATGTCGAATAATTGCACTCATCGGGTCGCTATGAGAGTTACCAGCGATGTTTTGATAATCAAGATTGCCATCTAGTGTTTTTTGAATGATGGCTTCAGCATAAGAAATGATCCGCTGATCTTCTGTTTCTCGGGCTGATTTTAAGTTGTTAAAATCATCGTAAAGGATGTCTTCAAGTGCCAAGTTTTCCGGGACATTTTCTAGGCGACCAAACCAGATGCGATCACCAACAAGGATGTGGTTGAGTGTATTGTGGATCGATCCAAAATAACTTTTCCGTTCTAGTTTGTATTCAGTATCTGAAAGCTCAGAACAGGTATCGTAAAGAGTTTTGTTCGCCCAGGCATTGTAATGCGAAAGCTGAATTACTTCATCGGGAGTCATGATCGAGCTGGTTCCAATTTTTGACACATTTTTTTGCTACTTTATGCATGGCATCAAGTCTAGCACATCTCTATCGTAGCACCGTAATCTACTATTCTAAAAGGTTAATTTCGTGACAGAAGATACATCTAAAGATCATTTCGAAATGAGGTTGGTCGCTGAAGACGAGGTTCAATTCTTGTGTGATCTCGCGGCAGGTGAAGGATGGAACCCAGGCTTACGTGATATTCAGTGTTTTTATCAGGCAGATAAAACGGGGTTTTATATTGGTCTTATCAATGGAGAGCCGATTGCCTGTATATCTGCAGTGAAATACGGGAACGATTATGGCTTTGTCGGCTTTTATATTGTACGCGAACCCTGGCGTGGCCAAGGTTATGGTATCCAAATTTGGAACCATGCTTTGGCGAGCCTTGAAGGGCGGGTAATCGGTCTAGACGGTGTGGTAGATCAGCAGGATAACTATATTAAATCTGGATTTCACCTTTCTCATAGAAATATTCGTTTTGAAGGGAGCCCGGAAGCAACCTTACCAATCTCAAATGTTTTGGTTGATATCCAATCTTTGCCTGCCGAACAGATTATTAACTTTGATAAGGGATGCTTTTTCGATAAACGGCATAACTTTATGAAAGCTTGGTTGCGCGAAGAGGGTCACAGGGGATTTGCCTATCTCGAAGAGGGGAATATCAAAGGTTACGGTCTAATTCGACCTTACGCGGATGGATATAAAACGGGCCCCTTGTTTGCTGAAAACCCAGAAATTGCGAATACCCTTTTTCAAGCCCTGTGCAGTAAGATCGAAGGTGGTAAAATTATTCTCGATGTTCCAGAGGTCAATGTCGCTGGTATCGAACTCGCAGAGCGTTTTGGGCTAGAGCAAAGTTTTGAAACCGCACGGATGTACAAAGGGGAGAAACCTAAACTTCCTTTGAATAAAATTTATGGTGTTACGTCATTTGAACTTGGATAAAGTTGCCTCTATTGGGTGCTGCGACGTTGTGTAGCGCCCAATAGTTCTCGTCTAAATCGTGAAAGCCCACTATTTAATAGCTTATAAATTCAGCCCCGATAGTTCATCTGTTTTCGAGAGGTTGATTAAAATTGTGGGAATTTACATGCAAAACACGAACGATAAAATCTACCCAAAATTGCCTGCGATGAAAACCGGCACCCGTGGTAAATGTCCTCGATGTGGCGAGGGAAAGATATTTAACGGTTTTTTGAGCGTCGCTCCAGAGTGTGATGTTTGTGGATTGGATTATTCATTTGCCGATCCTGCCGACGGACCGGCATTTTTCATTCAGATGCTGTTTTGTATTCCTGTTGTTATCTTTGTACTTTGGTTTGAGGTTAAATTCGAACCTCCTCTTTGGGCACACTTACTTACCACATTTCCGATGATTTTGATTACCTGTGTGCTTCCTCTACGCCCACTTAAAGGGTGGTTGATCGCAAGCCAGTTCTTTTTTAAAGCCGAAGAAGGTCGATTGGTAAAGGATGACGAGTAGTTATCTTAAGAATCAAGTTCTCTGTTGAGCACTAATGATGTTTGTAAATCTGAAACGACAGGATTTTGAGACAGCCGGTTTCTAATCTCGTTTAGGGCTTCTGGGGTCTCAGTCTGAACTTCGACTAAAAGATCCGGGTTGCCTGCGAGCGAATAGCATCGAAGCACTTCTGGAAAACTTGAAATTTCGTTTATGAGATCGATTGCGGGTGTCTTTTTTAACTTGAGAAATAAAAAGGCCCCAAACCCGCTAGTCGACGCATTCTTCAACTCAACACGATACCCCGTGATGATCCCGTCGTCTTCCAACTTTTGCAGACGGTGACGAACTGTTGAGCGAGCTAAGTTAGTTTGAGCAGCTATTCCTTTGATTGTTTCACGGGCGTTCTTGCGCAAAACTTGCAGGATCAATCGGTCCGTATCATCCAATTCTCGCATCGTAAAAATCTTAATCTTTATAAGGTGTGTATCGAATTTTTATGGTCGGGAGCCTATCAGGCACCAACCATAAAAACAATCAAAGGTGCATATTGGCGAAAGATACCGCCAAAAATATTCCCTATACTAAAATCAATTAATCTAGGATTTGGTAGAAGGTATTTTCTTATGTCTGTAAGTGCTCTCCATAAATACGATACGACAGAGGCGGAACTCCTGTTTCAGGAATTTTATGGACTATCGGTAAAGGCGTCCGTCTTGCCGAGTGAGAGGGATCAAAATTTTCGGATCACCTCTGAGGCGGGCGAGGAGTACGTTCTCAAACTTTATGCACCAGAAACCGATGTCGATTGGCTTAATGCCCAAGATCAGCTTCTAGAGCAATTGTCCAAGAGAGATCCAAGCCTTCCTTTGCCAAAAATTTTGCCAAATAAAAAAGGCACAATAACGAAAAAGTTTGTCGATCCCAATGGAGAGGCCCGTTTCATCCGGGTATTGACGTGGTTAGAAGGCGATGTATGGAGTAAGGCTGCACAGAAGCAAGACCTCGATTTTTCTCAAATAGGTTCTTTGATGGGGCGTATGGATATTGCGTTGAAGTCTTTTGCCCATAAGGGCGCAAAGCGGACATTCTTATGGGACATTGCACAGGCATCAGCGCATAGGGCATTTGTTCCACTGATCGAAGATCAAAACATCAAATCTATTGTGACGAATATTCTTGATAAATTTGAGCAGGAGAATGTCAATAAGCTTGGTAAATTGCCTTATCAAATTATCCACAACGATGCCAACGATTATAATATTTTAGTGGATGGCAAAGGTCATATTAGCGGGTTAATTGATTTTGGGGATTTCATAGAAAGTCATAGGATTTGCGAACTGGCTGTTGCTTGTGCTTATGCCATGCTTGGACAGAGTGATCCTGTCGGCCGCGCTTGTGACGTGGTGTCGGGATATCATGTTGAGAACCCGTTATCAGAAGATGAAATTGCACTGCTTTACGATCTTATTCGGGTGCGTCTTGCTGAATCAACCTGTATGGCGGCACAACAATATGCTGCAAACCCCGATAATGAGTACTTGCTTATCAGTCAAAAGGATATTCGAGACTTGCTTCAGCGGATGGAGCAAATAAATCCTAAAGTAGTTCACTATCGGTTTAGAGATGTCTGTGGTCTCGAGGCCTGTGCGGGTTCTCGAAAATTAGTGCAGTGGCTATCTACGCATGCAGATAAAATCGGGCCAATCGTCCAGCACGATCTTTCTCCGGATAATTTGCTAGTGCTTGATCTTTCTCCTATATCCGTGAATGACGAAGGTATTCCGAGAAGTGCAGAAGATGCCACTAACGTTATCTTTAAGATGATGGAAAATGCGGGTACAGCGGTCGGTGTTGGAAGTTATCTTGAAGACCGGGATGTCTATAAGGGTGATTTTTTCGAAACGGTCGATCCTGATGAAAAACGGACGGTTCATTTGGGTATTGATCTTTTCTTAGCCGCCTATGAGCCTCTTTACGCCCCTTTGGATGGCATTGTTCGTGTCCATAATGATAACACGCGTGATTATGACTATGGTCCTGTGGTTATCCTGGAACATGAAACCGACGATGGACAGATTTTCTATACCAAGTACGGGCATTTAAGCCGGACTTCGCTTGAACTTTGGGAAGATGGTAAGACGTTCAAAAAAGGAGATATTATTGGTTATCTCGGCCCTTATCCAGAGAACGGGAATTGGGCACCGCATGTACATTTTCAGTTGCTTCTCGATCTTATGGATATGGAGAATGATGTCTGTGGTGTGGCTGCACGAAGTGAATTAAACGTTTGGTCCTCAGTATGTCCAAGCCCTAACCTTATTTTGGGGATGAAAACCAAATGCCAAGGTTCAGTCGTTCGCAATTCAAAAAATATCCGCGCCGAAAGATCCCGTCATCTCAGTCCCAATCTCAGCCTTTCTTATTCGGATCCTTTGAAGGTTGTCAGAGCAGAAGGACAGTATCTTTATACTGATAAAGACGAGCGCTACCTGGATATGGTGAATAACGTTTGTCATGTCGGGCACTGCCACCCGCGTGTCGTGGCTGCTGCGACCGAACAGATGCCTGTTCTCAATACCAATACGCGCTATATGCACGACAATATTGTCAATTACGCACGAGAGTTGCTGTCGACTTTCCCAGAGCCTTTAGAAGTATGCTTCTTCGTAAATTCTGGCAGTGAGGCAAACGACCTCGCGCTTCGTTTGTCCCGTAATTATACCAGTAGCAACGATATGATGATCGTCGATCACGCCTATCACGGTAATCTAACGTCTTTGATCGACCTTAGCCCCTACAAGTTCAATCGAAAGGGCGGAAAGGGCTGCCCAGATCATGTGAAGATCTGCCCGATGCCAGACGGCTATCGTGGCCCGATCAAATGGGAAGATCCTGAGTGCGGAAGTAAATATGCTGATATGGCTATTGAGCAATTGAGGGCGTTAGAAAAAGAAGGCCGGAAACCCGCGGCCTTTATCGCGGAATCCGTACTTGGTTGTGGAGGGCAGATTGTCTTGCCTGAGGGCTATTTGTCCAAAGTATATGGTGCCGTTCGCGAAGCTGGAGGTCTGTGTATCGCCGACGAAGTCCAGGTTGGTTTTGGGCGCGTAGGAAGTCACATGTGGGGTTTTGAGTTGCAAGATGTGGTGCCAGATATTGTTACTCTGGGTAAACCAATTGGCAATGGCCATCCTTTAGGGGCAGTGATTACCACCCGGGCTGTAGCCGACGCCTTCTATAATGGGATGGAGTATTTCAACACCTTTGGAGGGAACCCGGTTTCTTGTGCGATCGGTCTTGAGGTTCTCCAAGTTCTCCGCGATGAGCGTTTGCAAAACAATGCTGCCCGCGTCGGTGAGCATATGATGAACGGTTTAAAGCAAATGGCTGGTCGACATCCATTGATTGGAGAAGTGCGCGGAAAAGGACTTTTTATCGGAGCCGAACTCGTTCGTGATCCCCAAAGCCTCGTGCCCGCAACTTCAGAAGCCAATCAAGTCGTTAATTTGATGAAAGACCGTGGTATTTTGCTTTCTACAGATGGGCCTCTGGATAACGTGATCAAAATCAAACCACCGTTATGTTTTTCGATGGAAAATGCAGATGAATTCCTTCGTGCATTTGACCAGTGCATGAACCTTGTAGGGAAAAATTCTTAGTTCAAGTACAGGATCAATAAAAAAACGCTGGGGCCCCTTTGATACAAGGTGCTACAGCGTTTTTAATTGTGGGAGATTAATTTTTAAGTGGTTGCATTCTTCGAAACGAACTGAGGCTTCTTTTTGGCAAAAATCACAAGGTTACCAGCAAGAGCCAAGGCGACACCTGTAAGTGAAATCGGGGTCCAGATATAGCCTTCAAAAATCGTCGAGAGCGATAGTGCTACGATTGGAAAGAGTACGGTGCTGTAAGCTGCTTTTTCAGCACCGACACGCCCTACGAGATTGAGGTACATTGCAAAACCAATAATGGTTCCGGGTATTGCGAGATAAAAGAGAGACCCCAGGTATTTTGGCGTGAGCTCCATATCAAAGGAGTATCCTTGGAATAAACACCAAGCACCCAGTGTAACGCTGCCGTATACAAGGGCGTAAGAATTTGCCGTTAAAACATCTCTTCCTTGTTTTTGCTGATGTTGCGAAACCAGGTTGCCAAGGGAAAAGCAATAAGTACCACCGATTGCGAGTAATAGTCCGGTTATATTAGATCCATTCCAGTCTCCGCTGGAAAGGTCTGTCCAAAATAGAGCGCAAATGCCTGTAACGCCGAATGCCGCGCCAACAATTGATCTCAGAGTCGGCGTCACGTGATTAAAAACAAGGTTATTTGCCATATTGAAAACGGTTGCCAACGAAAATACAACTGCGATCAAGCCACTGGAAATGTGGGTGGCTGAGTTATAAAAGAAAAGAAAATTCACGCAAAAAAGGAGCCAGCCCTGAAGGACGAACCATTTTTGTTGTAACAAGGGTACCCACTTTAACCGACCAAGAATTACCATAACGCTGACTTGAAGTGTGGCGGCTAAGGCAAAGCGATAAAAGGCAGATACCTCAACTGAGACATCACCGACCTGAAAGGCGATGGCCAACCAGGTCGTGCCCCAAATCAAAACAGTACCAAGATATAAGAGAACGCTCACAGGGGTATATCCATTTCTTTTTATCGTAAAACGTGACACGGCCAGGGCCAATTAATTGAGCGCACAGTAAATTGGTTTTAGAATTACTGCTATCACCTTATTGTGCCAAATTTCACATTCTTGCGGTTATTTGAATATCCGCACTTCTCTTAATTGAGTGTCTCAGTTAAATTGGAGGAAGTAAGTTTAGGTATAGATGAAATGCAGCCCAAAGAACTTTATGTATATAAAACCCTGTTAGGGTTAGGGGCTATGTCCGGTCAGTCTACTGACATTGGGCGTGGTTTGTCTTTGGCGACTTGGGAAAACGATGATGGTTATGCCGAATATGAACGCGCCAATCATCATACTTTAAGTTATTATCTACAGGGCGGTAAAAAGACACGACGTCATTTGGGGGAACGTTCGATTGGAAAAGGACATCCCGGGGCGGTTTGTGTGATGCCGGCGGGTGTGGTTTCTGAATGGAGTATTGAGGCACCTTTCCAGTTTATGCACCTATACTTCGATCGTACTGAATTCGATCGTCACATTATCGAAAGCTGCGATGTAGATCCGGCCAATATAGAACTTCATGATCTCACTTTTATAAGTGACCCAGTTATAGAACGCTTGTTCCGGGATATCATCCTGCCTCTCAATTGGTGTAGTGCTTCAGATAAGATGAGCTTGTCGCACGCTGGGCAATTATTGATACAGCACTTGTTGCGTAATTATACAAACAGGAAACTCCAACCATCCCCAAGTCGGGGAGGTCTTTCTCCTTTCGTGCTAAAGAGAGTGCGTGATTTTATTGAAGCTTCTTTGGAGCAAGGGATAATGGTTGAGGATTTGGCAGGTATTGCGGAGTTAAGTCCTTTTCACTTTACTCGAATGTTCCAACAATCAGTCGGTTTGAGCCCTCACCAATACGTGCTCAGTCGCCGGGTAGAAAAGGCAAAAGAGCTCTTGGGCGAGCGCGATCCCTCTCTTGCGAACGTTGCTCAAGAATGCGGATTCAGTAGCCAAAGCCACCTCACCACACGATTTAGGCGTGCCACTGGAATGACGCCAAATTGTTTCAGGCGCCTTTCTTAGAATTAGTTTACGCGTGTTAGAACACTTGATCTGTGGCGTGTTTCTCCTTAGATCAATGAGTATTGTTTCGTTCAAAATTTAAGGGGTTTAGCCCCAGGGGAAATTAATGGCTGTTCCGGTAGATCAAATAAAACCCTTTCATATCGTGGCTGTGGTGGGAAGTTTACGTAAAGGATCTTATAACCGGGCGTTACTGCGAGAGGCCATCGATGCTGCTCCTGAAGGTGTCGTAATCGAAACGTTTGATCAACTGGCAGATTTGCCGCTTTTCAATCAAGATATTGAAACTATTGAGACTCCTGCGACTGCTTTGGCTTTTAAGGACGCAATTCGTAAGGCTGATGGTTTATTAATCGTTACTCCTGAATATAATTCTGGTCTGCCAGCCGTCCTCAAAAATGCGATTGATTGGGCTTCTCGTGGATCGCCATCCGTATTTAAAAATTTAGCCGTAGGTATTATGGGGACGAGCCCTGGGGGGCTTGGAACTTCAAAAGCGCAGGCGCAATTAAAGCAATCTTTGGGAGGGCTTGGTGCTTATCCACTATCCGCACCTGATTTTGTATTACCTCTTTATAAAAGTAAGTTTGATGAAAATTTGAAGCTTACGGATGAGGTGACAGTTTCGCGTTTGACTGCATACCTAGATCGATTACACGAACTCGGTACTTGCCTCTCGGCAATTCGTGAAAAATCGTAAGCTAGTTACTGGAAAGTTCCCGCCGCGAGTGTTACATCGATGAGGCACCAATTTCCCGTGCCGAATTTTGACCTATTAGAGGGACCAACCGTGTCATTTGAAAAGTATTGTCAGACCGTCGTTAAAAACTTTGAAGCCTTGAGTGCTTTAGGTGAGGTCATGGATAATGGCGCGGATATATGGGTTCAGGCGTTAAAACGGGGTAACAAAATTATATTCTGTGGCAATGGTGGCTCTGCCGCTGATTCACAACATCTCGCGGCAGAACTCGTCGGTCGATATATTATAGAGCGGGATTCTTTGCCCTCTATTGCTCTTACTGTAGATAGTTCCGCGTTGACAGCTATTGCGAATGATTACGGGTATGATCAGGTTTTTGCACGTCAGCTAAGTGGTCTTGGCAAAGAGGGCGATGTCTTTGTTGGTATTACCACAAGCGGTAACTCAGCCAATATAGTTGCTGCGGTTGAGGTCGCTAGAAGAATGGGGATCATTGTAATGGGCTTTACAGGGCTGGGAGGCGGTAAGCTTGCGGATGCTTGTGATCTTTGTATTAAAGTTCCTTCAAATACAACTAACCACATTCAGGAAATGCATATCGCCGTCGGCCATTACCTCTGCGGAGTTGCGGAAACTCGTTTAAGGGATGAGCCATGATCCTTAAGTTAGGTGCTGAAAATTGGTAGTTGTATCGCGTCTTTGATGCTAGCTCCCGACTTTACTTTGAACTGAGGTGTTTCTAGTGTATTGGCCAAGCCTGCTTCGCCTTCGCGGCTACCGTGCCCCGTGAGCACGTGTAAGCCTCCAGCTAGGCCAGCGTTGCGACCCGCTTCAATATCAGAATCCCGGTCGCCAACGATCCAAGAGTTTGCAATATCGATATTCAACATTTTCTCTGCACGCAATAACATTCCAGGTTGAGGTTTGCGTGCTTCGTGATCTGGATGGCCTCCCCATATCGTGTCGCCTTTTTGATGGAAGGGGCAGGCAAAGACCGCATCGATAAAGGCTCCGAAATTCTCAAGGTCGTCATGAACTTGATGTTGAACTGCATCGAACTCTCCCCAACCAAAATAACCATAAGCAATACCTGCTTGATTTGTCACCATTATCACGGGGATCTTTTTCATGTTGGCTTTTGCAATGATTTCAGCAGCACCTTGAATAAGCTCAACATCTTTTGGGTTCTGCAGGTAGTTGACCTCTTTAACGATGACGCCATCCCGATCGAGAAAAAGCGCTGGCGATTTATTCAGTTTTTTCTGAGCAGATAAGGTTCTATTTTCCTCCCATACACCTGTCTGACTGACAAAGGGATATTCGGAAGTAGAGAATTTTGAAATCATATGGCGTTTCGATTTATAAATAAGGTCATGAACTGTATAGCCTGACTATTAAAAGGAATACAGGTTTTCTGACGAAGACCATTCCAAAGTTACGGTAAGACAATGTAAAATTAAACGTGTTATTTGTGTGAATAGTGTGTTGATCAATTATTTTAATTGCACTGAATTTTTTTAAAACGATATTAATGGGTTTAATAGTTGAAATATAAGGTAATTTTTAAATATCAAATAATTACAAAAATTTGTGTTAAATAATTATTTTTCTCTTTTAATGTTGTTAATTATTCTGTAAGTACTAAATCACAAGTTAATCGGTTGTGTGGTCATCGTTATCGCGTAACTCGATGTTAAATGTATTGAGCCCTATTTTGCTTAACGAACTTGACTTCTGTTGAGATTTTGGCTGCTTAAGGGGCATACCTTTTCATATTTACCTGCTTAATGGTAGGACTCGGAGATAACGGTGAGCGACCCGTACCTGACACACTTGAAACAGTTGGAAGCTGAGAGCATCCATATTATCCGTGAAGTTGCTGCTGAATTTAGCAACCCGGTCATGCTCTATTCCATTGGTAAAGATTCAGCCGTTATGCTCCATTTGGCGCGTAAGGCTTTTTATCCATCCAAGCCCCCATTTCCTTTAATGCATGTCGATACGACATGGAAATTTAAGGAAATGATCGCCTTTCGTGACAAAATGGCTGCCGAGTACGGGTTTGATCTCATCGTTCATACAAACGAAGAGGGCCGTGAAAAAGGAATGAGTCCTTTTGTTCATGGATCAGGTCTTTATACCGACGTGATGAAAACCGAGGCTCTCAAGCAGGCCCTTGATAAATATAAGTTTGATGCAGCCTTTGGGGGCGCACGTCGTGACGAAGAAAAATCTCGCGCCAAGGAGCGGATATTTTCTTTCCGTTCCGAAAATCATCGTTGGGATCCTAAAAACCAACGCCCTGAACTTTGGAATACTTACAATGCACGCGTGAAGTCTGGCGAATCTATTCGAGCTTTTCCAATCTCGAATTGGACCGAGCTGGATATTTGGCAGTATATCTACAGTGAAAATATTCCAATCGTGCCACTATATTACGCCGCAAAACGACCTGTCGTTGAGCGCGATGGTATTTTGGTCATGGTTGATGATGACCGCTTGCCACTTGATAAGGGGGAGGTGCCGGAGCTTAAGTCTATTCGATTTAGGACCCTTGGCTGTTATCCTTTGACCGGGGCGGTTGAATCCGAAGCGGATACATTACCTGATATTATTCAGGAAATGCTTCTGACAACCACATCTGAACGCCAAGGTCGCATGATTGACCATGACGAGGCTGGTTCTATGGAAAAGAAAAAGCAGGAGGGCTACTTCTAATGGCCCATCAAGATAAGTTAATCTCTGAAGACATTCTCGCTTACTTGAAAACCCATGAAGAAAAAAGCCTGTTGCGCTTTATCACGTGTGGGTCAGTTGATGACGGGAAGTCGACGCTTATCGGTCGTATGCTTTATGATTCAAAGCTGATTTTCGAAGATCAGCTTGCTGCGATTGAAAGCGACAGCAAGAAAGTCGGAACCACTGGGGACGATATTGATCTCGCCCTTTTGGTTGATGGTTTACAGGCCGAACGTGAGCAGGGTATCACAATCGATGTTGCCTACCGTTTCTTTTCGACTGAAAAACGTAAATTCATTGTTGCTGATACTCCGGGTCATGAGCAGTACACGCGTAACATGGCTACCGGGGCATCCAACGCTGAACTCGCACTGATACTGGTTGATGCCCGTAAGGGGGTCTTAACGCAAACCCGCCGCCATAGTTACATCGTATCTTTGTTGGGGATCAAAAATGTTGTTTTGGTCGTCAACAAAATGGATTTAGTTGACTATTCACAAAGTCGATATGACGAAGTTGTTGAAGAATATCTTGAGTTTGCAAAAAAACTGGATATTCCCAACATCATCACGGCACCAATCTCTGCTTTAAAGGGTGAGAACGTTATCTCCCCAAGCGAAAAAATGCATTGGTACCATGGACCAACACTTCTGGCGCACCTCGAGACTGTGGATGTCACAACTGACATTACGGGAACAGACTTCCGTATGCCAGTTCAGTGGGTGAACAGACCAAACCTTGATTTTCGCGGCTTTAGTGGGACGATTGCGTCTGGACGTATTAAACCTGGTGACAAGTTGGCGGTTTCTCCATCAGGTAAAACCTCAACAATCGAACGTATCGTTACATTTGATGGCGATCTTGACGAAGCGATTGCGGGCCAAGCGGTTACCATCACGCTCAGTGACGAGATCGATATCAGCCGGGGTGATGTTTTATCCAAAGCGGACGCGATTCCTGAATTAAGTGACCAGCTACGTGCACATATTTTATGGATGCATGATGAAGAAATGCTCCCTGGGCGACCGTATCTTTTGAAAACGGCTTCGACAACAGTTCCGGTTGTGATTTCAGACTTGCACCACAAGGTGAATGTTAACACCCTTGAAGAGCAGGCTGGCAAAACACTTGAACTGAACGAGGTTGGTGTCTGTAATCTTGCCTTGGATCGTGCTATTCCGTTTGATGCTTATAAAGACAATCGCGAGACCGGCTCTTTCATTCTGATTGATCGTTATACGAATTCAACGGTCGGTGCGGGGATGATTGATTTCGGGCTGCGACGGGCGAGTAATATCGTTTGGCAGGAACTCGATGTGCATAAAGCAAACCGGGCCGAACAGAAGGGACAAAAACCTTGTGTTCTTTGGTTCACAGGTCTATCCGGTGCGGGTAAATCCACCGTGGCTAACCTCGTTGAGAAAAAACTCTTTGCTTCAGGTCGGCACACCTACACCCTTGATGGTGATAATGTTCGTCACGGTCTGAATAAAGATCTTGGCTTTACTGATGCGGATAGGGTTGAAAATATCAGACGCGTGTCGGAAACGGCCAATCTGTTTGTCGATGCTGGATTGCTCGTTCTTGTGTCCTTTATTTCTCCATTCCGCAGTGAGCGTCGCATGGCGCGCGAACTTATGGCAGAACACGAGTTTATTGAAGTCTTTGTCGATACTCCGATTGAAGTTTGTGAAGAACGTGATCCCAAAGGCCTATACAAAAAGGCGCGTGCGGGAGATATCAAGAACTTCACAGGGATTGATTCTGCTTATGAGCCTCCGGTAAATGCTGAAATTGTTCTCGAAGGTGGCAGCGCTAGTCCTGAAGAAATGGCTGATCAGGTTATCGCTGACTTGAAAGAGCGTGGTTACATCTAATCGGTATCGGTTCTCGCTTATTCGGTAAGAAACAAAAAGGAGCTGAATTTTCAGCTCCTTTTTGTTTGAACTATTTTTGAGGCGAAGTAGTCTTTTATTAATACTACTTTAGCCAGTAATGTGATTAACTGGTAAAGTGAGGAATGGCAGGGGTGAAATCTGAAATCTCAAAAAAGTGACTTTTAAGTGAGTATCTTAGTACTAATCTAATATCTATAATTAATTGATCCGATATATCTCAACTAATATTTTAGGAGAGGATACGGACCAAGTCTTAGGTGGGGAGATGAACGCAGAAATAGATCTCGATTTTAAGCCTACCTATGACTGGTGTGTCCGGGCTTTTTCTCTTGTAAAAAGCCGACTGGGAATAAACATCCGTTTACACGATGAGACAAACAGCTTCCCTGGTGGAGATATTTATCTCTTCAACCATTTTGCCCGTTTTGAAACCATTATCCCACAATATTTAATTCATGAAGCAACCGGAAAATATTGTCGGTGTGTGGCGGCAGGCGAATTATTCGAAGGCAGCGATGCCTTTACAAGTTTCCTCTACGGGGTTGGGGCCGTTCCCCATGATCATCCCCGGTTACTTCCTTTTCTTGCCGGTGAAATCCTAAGAGGCCATAAGGTTATTATCTTTCCAGAAGGCGGGATGGTAAAAGATCGACATGTCGTTGACCCCTCCGGTGATTTTAGCATTTTCTCTCCAACGGCCCAAAAACGGCGTAAGCATCATACTGGCGCAGCTGTTTTAGCTCTTACTGTCGAATTATTTAAGCAGCGAGTTCTGTCTGTATTTGAAAAGGGTGAGTATGACCGTTTGGCGCGTTGGGCCCGTGCTTTGGAGTTGGAAACAACCGAAGAACTATTAACGGTTGCGAGCAAGCCAACTGAGATCATTCCAGCCAATATTACTTTTTATCCTTTGCGGGCAAGCGATAATATTCTCAGTAGAAGTGCTGAATTTTTCAGCAAGGGCACCAATCCACGCATGGTCGAAGAGGTCCTTATAGAAGCTAATATCCTACTTCGAGATTGTGATATGGATATTCGTGTCAGCAGGCCTTTAGATGTCCAGCACGTGTGGTACTGGTGGGAAAAACGATTACTGTCGCGGGTTTTTAACCAAATCAATTCCCTCGATGATTTCTTTAATTTGAATACATCTCCTGAGACGTTGAACGAACGCATTTTTAAGCTGTGCAGCTCTCGTGGAACAAACCGTTTACGTGATTATTATATGGAAGCAATTTATGCAGGGGTGACCGTAAACCTCTACCACTTGGCTTCATCTATTATTAGAGGCCTTGTCCATAAGGGCGAAAACAAAATCGACAAAAAATTATTTCATAAGACACTCTATCTTGCTGTTAAGGAATGCCAAAAAGATGAGGGAGCTCATCTCCATCGTAGTTTAACTAAACCAGAAAACTACAGGGATCTCTGGAACGGTGAGGGATGTCTGTCCCTAATCAAGTTTTTTGCTTCGGAAGGTTGTGAGGAACATGTCTCGGAAGACAGCCAGTTCTATTATTTCGATGATTCTGTCATTGAAGAATCGAGTTATAATACGGTCCGTTTGGAAAATCTCATTAAGGTTTACGCCAATGAGGTCATGCCGATTGAACATGCCGTGTCGGGGGTGGAAAAAGCCTGTCTAGAAGCGCCGTCTTTTGACCAAGAAACAATGGCACAACACCTTTTAAATGATGAAATTTTATCTCTGGATTGTGATAGAAAAACTTATACCAAACTGCGTCATCAAGAGACTAATGCTAAGGAAACAGCAATTGCATCTTCTGATCCTTTTTTGATTGTACCCGAAACAAGGAAACCGATAGGTATACTATTGGTTCACGGCCTTTTAGCCTCGCCTGCAGAAATGTATGAGTTTGGCCAACAACTCTCTGAAGAGGGTTACGTTACCTTTGGTGTTCGTTTAAAGGGGCATGGTACTTCGCCATGGGACCTCCGGGACCGTCATTGGCAGGACTGGTCTTCTTCAATTGCACGAGGGCGAGAAATTCTAGCGAGTTATGTGGAAGAAATTGCCATTGTCGGCTTTGGAACGGGGGGAACCCTTTCTTTACTTGCTGCAGCGACGAACCCTTCCGGTATTGTGGGAGTAGCCGCGGTTTCTGTGCCATGGAAATTTAAGACCCGAAACTTGTTGTTAGCGCATCTTGCACAAGGATATGAAAAGTTAACCAGCTGGGTTCCGGCAATGGAAGAACAGGCGATCTTTAGAGAACACCCTTCTGAAAATCCCGAAGTTAATTATCACAGCGTACCTGTTCGAACGGCATATGAACTTCATAAGTTACGCGAAGAACTTCATGATAAGCTACCAGAAGTAAGTTGCCCTGTACTCCTCCTTCAAGGGACGGATGATCCAATTGTTGATGCGAAGGGGATCAACAAGGTGTTTGAATTAATAGGGACAAAGACTAAAGAGTTGACGATGATTGATTCGGAAAAACATGGCATCCTTTATGATGATATTGGGGAATGTCGAAATCAAATTCGGGGATTTTTGTCAGATTTACAAAGATATGAAAATGTAGAACCAAATGAAGAGAATTCTATCACCGAGATTACAAAAGAAAGCGAGGTTAGTTGATGTCATTATCACAAAACCTGGGACAGCGTCCCTCTGGCTCTCTATCTCGAAAAGATCCAGTTCAACCCGATAATCGTTCACTATATCAAAACCTTGAACAGGTGACTTCAGTATACGGGGATAATCCTTGTCTGGAGTTTCTTGGACGGAGGTTTAGTTATCGCGATATTTTTGATCAGGTGCAATTAACTGCCGCGGGTCTACAGCGACAAGGTGTGTCGAAGGGAGACCGCGTTGTTCTTTTACTCCCTAACTGTCCTTATTTTGTGATTAGTTATTATGCCATTCTTAAAATTGGCGCCATCGTTGTTAATTCAAATCCTCTCTATGCCCCAGAGGAGCTTGAGTTCCAACTTAATGACTGTGCCGCTGAGATATTGATTACGCTGGATATCAAAGATCTCTGTGACAAGGCCACAAAACAAATTAAAAAAACATCTTTAAAAAAGATTGTCATATGTCGTCTTGCTCAAGCGATGCCTACACTTAAGGGAGCTCTTTTTTCTCTTCTTCAGTTTCATAAAATCACACACCCTTCAGGTGATGAATTTATTGAATTTGAAGATCTGGCAAGTAGCTTAGAGGGCGGGTATCCTGTTGACGTTTCTCCAGAAGATTTTGGGGTTTTGCAATATACTGGGGGAACGACAGGCAAACCTAAAGGCGCGGTATTAACTCACGCCAATATCATGGCGAATACTTCACAAGTTACCGCGTGGTTTTCGGATGCGGTACCCGGGGAAGAACGTATTTTAGGCGTGCTTCCTATGTTCCATGTTTTTGCCATGACGACGGTGCTTAATATGGGGGTAGCCCTTGGGGCCGAAATCATTCTTTTGCCCCGGTTCCAATTGGGACAAATGCTTAAGACAATCGATAAGTTGAAACCAACATTGATGATGGGGGTGCCAGCTATCTATGGAGCCGTGAACAATTCCCCCGTTGTTGGGCGATATGATCTTTCTTCTGTTAAATATTGTATCTCCGGTGGGGCGCCGCTTCCGCTTGATGCTAAGCGTCAATTTGAAAAACTAACAGGTTGTGTTCTTGTTGAAGGTTACGGTCTCAGCGAAGCTTCGCCTGTTTGTGCTTGTAATCCGGTAGAGGGTGAAAATCGTGAAGGGTCAATTGGCTTGGCCTTACCGGATACTGTACTCGAAATTCGTGGGATAGAAGCTCCTCACCAATTATTGGAAAAAGGTGAAAAGGGGGAACTCTGCGTATCTGGGCCACAAGTCATGGCTGGCTATTGGAGGAATACAGAGGCAACAGACCGCGCTGTCAACGACGGGCGATTACATACGGGTGATGTAGGGTATATGGATGATGAGGGCTACGTCTATTTATTGGATCGCCTCAAAGATCTCATCATTTGTAACGGGTATAATGTTTATCCCCGTAACATTGAAGAAGCTATTAACCGACATCCTGCCGTAGAAGAGGTCACTGTTATTGGTATTCCTGAAGAAAAACATGGCGAAATTCCAAAGGCCTTTATCAAGCTTTGTGCCGGTCAGGAACTAGCGGAAGATGAGCTTCTCGAATTTTTAAAGGAATACCTCTCGCCAATGGAAATGCCACGTGAAATGGATTTTCGAAACATGCTTCCAAAGACAATGATTGGGAAGTTATCCAAAAAAGAGCTGAGACAAGAAGAAACCGATCGCATTAATTCTTAACTCGCACCGAGCGAAAGTGCCTGAGAGAGTAAAATGAGAAAGCAAAGGATGATGAAATGGTAGATATAGTAATTGCTGGTTACGCACGATCCGCTTTCCATTTTGCTCACAAGGGAGCGCTTGCGAAAATCCGTCCTGATGATCTTGTTGCGCAGGTTATCAAAGGCTTAGTGCATAAAACAGGCATAGAAGGGGGAGCTCTAGAGGCCGTCTTTATGGGGTGTGCTTTTCCTGAGGGTGAACAAGGTCTCAATGTTGCCCGTTTGGCTGTTTTTCTAGCCGATCTGCCTCAATCAGTTGGAGGGGCGACTGTTAATCATTTTTGTGGCTCTTCCATGCAAGCCATCCATATGGCAGCTGGAGCGATCTCAATGGGGGCGGGAAGTGCCTACATCTGTGCAGGAATTGAATCAATGTCCCGCGTACCAATGATGGGATTTAACCCTCTCTTGAACCCAGCTCTTGCCCATGATTTTCCTCCGGCGTTTATCTCAATGGGGGAAACCGCAGAAAATGTTGCAGACAAATATGGTGTAACCCGCAAGGATCAAGATAGCTTTTCTCTTGAAAGTCATCAAAAAGCGGCTCTCGCCCAAGGCGCTGGGAAGCTAAGAGATGAGATCATTTCTATAGAAGATGAGATTGGCGCTGTTATAGATCATGATGGCTGTATTCGAGGGGGCAGCACCCTCGAAGGGTTGGGAGGGCTTGCTCCGGCCTTTAAAGAGGAAGGCAGTGTAACTGCGGGAAGTTCTTCTCCTCTTACAGATGGAGCATCGGCCGTTATTGTTTGTACTGCAGATTTTGCGAAAGAACAGGAACTGACGGTTTTGGCAAAAATTCGGAGTATAGCCGTAGCTGGATGTGCACCTGAAATTATGGGTATAGGTCCTGTTGCCGCAACTAAAAAGGCTCTCTCAAGGGCTGGGATTACCATCAAGGATCTCGATGTCATTGAGTTAAATGAAGCTTTTGCCAGTCAGGCCTTGGCGTGTATTTCAGATCTGGATATTGATACCAATAAGATTAACCTAGACGGAGGCGCCATTGCTTTGGGCCACCCTCTCGGCGCGACAGGCGCCCGGATCACAGGAAAAGCCGCTCAGCTTCTTAAACGGGAAGGCGGTAACTTTGCTTTGGCGACACAATGTATTGGTGGTGGGCAAGGTATAGCAACTGTTCTGGAGGCCGCTGAATGAGGTCTATAAAGAAAGTTGCCGTTATCGGAGCAGGAGTTATGGGTGCTGGAATAGCTGCTCAGGTCGCCAACGCTGGTGTTGAAGTTTTGCTGTTTGACCGACCTCAGACGGAAGGTGATGATCGAAGTGCTATTGCCCGAGGTGCGGTTGCCAGTTTGCTGAAAAGTAACCCTGCGGCTCTTATGAGCAAAAAAAATGCAGAATTGGTTTTGCCGATGAACACCGAGGACGACCTCGATAAACTCGGTACCTGTGATTGGATCATTGAAGCCATTATTGAAGATGTAGGCATTAAGCAGGGGCTATATCGCCAACTCGATGAGCACCGAAAAAAGGGCTCAATCATTTCCTCCAACACGTCAACCCTACGCCGTAGAGACTTGGTTGAAGGAATGCCATCTGACTTCTGTAAAGATTTTCTAATATCTCACTTTTTTAACCCGCCGAGATACATGCGTTTGTTAGAGCTTGTCGGAGGAGACGAGACGCCTGATGATCTTATGGCGGTTGTTGAAGGTTTTTGTGACAAGCAGCTCGGCAAAGGTGTCGTGCGCTGCAAAGATACTCCCGGATTTATAGCCAACCGAATAGGGATATTTTGGTTGCAGTGCGCTGTTGTTGAAGCAATTGATCAGGGGATCTCAATTGAGGTTGCCGATGCGCTAATCGGGCGTCCCTTTGGCATTCCCAAAACGGGTGTTTTTGCCCTTTTAGACATGGTTGGCTTGGATCTGATGCCTCATGTTTTGGGCTCCATGGCGGAATATCTAGATGCTGATGACCCTTTCCATGAAATCTATCGTGAGCCTGTATTCATCAAAGAAATGATTGCTGATGGCTATACGGGCCGAAAAGGCAAAGGCGGCTTTTATCGCCTTAAGCCTGACAGCCCAGAAAAAGTTAAAGAAGCCGTAGATCTTAAAACTGGAAACTACCACAAAGCTTCTCGTCCTCCCGTGGCGATTGTTAAAAAAGCAGGGCGAAAGAACCCACGTAAGGTTCTGGATGATAACAGCCCAGAGGGGCGTTATGCATGGTCTGTGATGTCAAAGACACTTTCCTATGCGGCGTCTCTGGTCCCCACGGTTACAGAAGATATTGGCGCGATAGATCAGGCAATGTGCCTTGGTTATAATTGGAAGTATGGCCCTTTTGAACTGTTAGATCAGATCGGAGCTCCGTGGTTCATCCAAAAGTTATCATCAACCGGTCAGAAAGTTCCTGAGTTTTTAACCAAAGCTGGTAGCGAAGGCTTTTATCGCCTTAAGCAGGGGCAACGAGAATATCTCTCGAGTATAGGGCAGTATCGTCCAATAGAAACACGGTCGGGTGTTCTTAAGCTTGAGGATGTTAAAGCCCGGAGTAAGCCTGTTGCGAAAAATCCCTCAGCGTCTCTCTGGGATATCGGTGATGGTGTCCTCTGCCTCGAATTTCATAGCAAGATGAACTCGCTTAATTTATGGACCCTGGGTTTGATGGGAAAAGCTATTCGCATTATTGAGGAAGGCGACTTTAAGGCACTGGTTGTTTATAATGACGGGTCCAATTTTTCGGTGGGTGCAAATATCGGTTTAATGGCTTTCGCAGCTAAAATTTGGGCCTTTCCTTTCATCGACTACATGGTTCGGCGTGGGCAAGACACTTATAAAGCTTTAAAATTTGCCCCGTTCCCTGTTGTTTCAGCTCCTTCTGGGCTTGCGTTGGGCGGAGCTTGCGAATTGCTCCTCCATAGCGACGCCGTACAGGCCCATGCTGAAACTTATACTGGTCTCGTTGAAGTCGGCGTTGGCATCATTCCTGGTTGGGGAGGCTGTAAAGAGCTGCTTTGTCGATGGGCGTTGGCTAAAGATGGTCCTAAAGGACCTATGCCACCTGTAAGTAAAACCTTCGAAATTATTGGCCTGGCTCAGGTGGCGAAATCAGCTAAAGAGGCGCGTGAGATGAAAATTCTTCGCCCTTCTGATGGTATATCCATGAACCGAGATCGGTTGCTCGCAGATGCTAAGGCAAAAGCGCTTGAGCTCGCTAAAGATTACAAATCGCCCGAACCAGTCGAAATTACATTACCTGGTAAAAGCGGGCGGGTCGCGTTGGATTTGGCTGTCGCAGGATTTCGTAAATCAGGAAAGGCAACACCGCATGATGTAGTGGTTTCAGCGGCACTTTCCGAAGTCCTCAGTGGAGGAGATACGGATATGACGCGCAAAGTAAGCGAAGATGCTCTCCTTACTTTAGAACGCAAAGCCTTTCATAGTCTTTGTCGACATCCGGATACGATATTGCGTGTTAATCATATGTTGAAAACTGGAAAACCCCTGAGAAACTAGGAGTTAAAGTAAGATGTTATTGGTCATTATCCTACTTGCAGTTCTGGTGATGGTATCCCTTTTGTATGTTGGTCACGGCTTTTTGGGAGGTATGCTTGCCCTCTTGGTTTTAATAGCCGGAGGCCATTATGGGGGAGCCGCAACTGTCTTCACAGGGTGGGCGATTATCTTCACGGCTGTTCTGTCTACTGTATTGGGCGTTCACAGCGTTCGTCGGGTCGTCTTGACATCGAACTTGATGAAGATTGTGAAAAGAAACCTGCCAACAATAAGTGAAACTGAACAAACTGCATTAGACGCTGGTACGGTTTGGTGGGATGCCGAACTTTTTACGGGCCGTCCTGATTGGGAGAGGCTCGAAAAATTTGACGTATCGGGTCTAACAGTTGAGGAGCAAGACTTCCTTGATGGTCCTGTCGAAGAAATCTGCCGTATGACTGATGATTGGAAAGTTGCTCAAGATAGAGATCTAAGTCCTGAAGTTTGGCAGGAATTAAAAGACCAACGCTTTTTTGGCATGATCATTCCAAAAGAGTACGGGGGGCATGGATTTTCTGCTCAGGCTCATTCTGCTGTTGTTTTAAAGCTATCATCGCGAAGTTTGCCCCTATCCGTCGTGGTTATGGTGCCAAACTCTCTTGGGCCAGCAGAGCTTCTTTTGCACTATGGCACCGAAGAACAAAAAAATTATTATCTACCCCGTTTGGCAAAGGGCGAAGAGATACCATGTTTCGCTTTAACCGAACCAAAAGCGGGAAGTGATGCCGCCTCAATCCAAAGTGACGGTGTGATCTGCAGGGAGAAATTTGAGGGCAAGGATGTTTTGGGTATTCGCCTAAACTGGCGAAAGCGCTATATCACTCTCGCGCCTGTTGCGACTGTCGTGGGTCTTGCGTTTAAGCTTCGCGATCCTGAGGGATTACTGGGTGACAAAAAAGATCTGGGAATTACCTGCGCACTTATCCCAAGAGAAACCAAGGGAATGGCCATTGGGAAACGCCATGACCCTATGGGCGTTCCTTTTCCAAATGGCCCCATAGAGGGCAAGAACGTATTTATTCCTTTGGATTGGGTTATTGGCGGGCAAGCTGGTGTTGGTCAGGGCTGGCGAATGCTTATGGAATCTCTTGCTGCTGGGCGATCCGTATCATTGCCGTCTCTTTCACTCGGTGCATCTCAGTTGGCAATCCGAGTAACAGGCGCTTATGCAACAGTACGACAACAATTTGGCCTGCCCATTGGGCGATTTGAGGGGGTTGCAGAACGGCTTGCGCGCATTGGAGGTCTGACCTATGGGATGGATGCCGCTCGAAAGCTAACTTGCGCCGCAGTAGATGCCGGGGAACGGCCTTCGGTTTTATCCGCTATTGCCAAGGCATATTTAACGGAAAACATGCGCCTCGTTTTCCTCGACGCAATGGATATATTAGGTGGCGCTGCGATTTGCCGGGGTCCAAGAAATCTTCTCAGTCGTGCTTATGATGGTATTCCAATTGCGATCACGGTGGAAGGCGCGAATATCCTAACAAGATCAATGATCATCTTTGGACAGGGCTCCATTCGAGGTCATCCTTTTGTCCCTCAGGAACTTGAAGCGGTAGCCAAAAATGATCTCAAGGCTTTTGACGATGCCTTTTGGGGGCATATCAATTTTACGCTTTGCAATGCGGTACGTGCCGGGATCGATGGATTGACACAGGGAAAATTTATCAGAGTTGAGGGTACTTCTACGGCACGGAGGCACAAACAACTTATAACGCGATATAGCTCTGCATTTGTTCTCGTGGCGGACGTTTCCATGTTGGCTTTGGGGAGCAGTTTAAAGCGTCGGGAAACTCTCAGCGGCCGGTTGGCAGATGCGCTTTCATGGCTCTATCTTGCAACAGCAGCAGTGAAAAGGTTTGAGGACGAAGGAAGCCTCGAAGACGATGAGATATACCTCAATTGGTTCTGTGCTTATGCCTATCAACAAATAGAACAAGCTTTGATCACAATTACACATAACTACCCCATTCGCTTTTTGGGTACTGGTTTACGTTTGAAGCTTTTCTTTTTTGGCCGATCGGCTCATGGGCCGAGTGATTTGGAGAGCCTGGAGCTTTCGCAACGTGTCATGGGTAAAAAAGGTGGCCGGGACCGTCTTTCCGGTGATATCGCCATTCCACGAAATACAGATGAAGCGATGGGAGCGCTGGAAGAGGCCTATTACAAGATACTAGAGGTGGCACCTCTAGATACTCGTATTCGGGCAGCGCGCAAATCTGGAATTTTAAAAGGGGTCGAACGGGAAGATTTACCTAGTGTTGCTGCTGAAAAAGGCGTCATTTCGGAACAGGAGTTAAAGCAGTTACAAGACGCAATTTCTCTTGCCGATACGGTTGTTGAGGTGGATGACTATAGCGCTGCAGCTTACAAGAAATTAAAAGGATGATCCCTAAGTATCATCAACCAATCGTGACGAGCCATATTCTAGTTATTGTTCTAGGTTTTATTGCTTGAACTATGAATAGGAATAACCGTGTTGTTATATAAGAAACTGATCGCACCGTTGGTAATGTCGCTCTTGCTCGTGGCTTGTGGAAGCCTGATTCCTTCTGGGCACCAACAGGTAGAGGTTTCGCAATGGCAAGGTGGGGCGTACAAACTTGATCCTGATCACGCGAGCCTGCATTTCTCTATCAATCATCTTGGGTTTTCCAATTATATCGGACGTTTTAATACATTGGAGGCTTCGCTGGATTTTGAGCCAGATAAACCAGAGGATGCACATTTGTCTGCTACAGTTCAAATCGATAGTCTCGATGTTAACAATCCAGAATTTGCAAAAGAACTCAAAAGTAGCAGTTGGTTTAATGTCACAGAATTTCCCGTTGGTTATTTAGAGAGCACAAAGATCATACCTACTGGTGGTAATCAGGCAAAACTTATGGGGAACCTCACCCTTAAGGGTATTACACGGCCCGTAATTTTTGATGTGTCCTTCAATGGGGGCGCGAACAACTTTTTGACTGGAAAATACACTCTGGGGTTTGCTGCCAAAGGAACGATCAAACGATCTGAATTTGGTATTTCTTCGTTGGTTCCGGCTATTGGTGATGAGGTTGAACTACAGATTTCAGCAGAGTTTTTGAAAATATCCAATTAACGTTCAATGAGATGTTCCTACTCTTCACTCTCTGATGCCGCAACAATGCGCAATCCATCAAGGGCCTGATCGACAAGCTCTTTGTTGAGCGGATTTTTAGCATAAACCATATAGGCAGGGCGCTGGATGGTGGGGGTGTTGGGAACAAGGAAGAGCTCTTTTTTCTTTATGTGTGAGCGCACTACACGCATGGGGAAATAACCAGTACCACCATTTTCCAGAATGTAACGCAAACCGAGATCTCCAAGGCCCACATAAATCGACGTTGAAGCCATATCGGGGAAGTGCTCGTTGTGGGTGTTTTGATAGACATCGCCCCAGTCGACAAAAATATAATCTTCACGCCAGTTATCAGACTTACTCTTTGGTACAGTTGATACCATAACCAATTGTTCTTCCAGTAACTTCTCTATTTTAAGACCTGAAGTTTGTCTGGGACTATACATCACTCCAATATCGAGCACCCCGTCTGAGAGCTGGCGCATCATTGCCTTTGAATAGTTGGTGTCGAGACGTAGCGCCACATCCGGAGCGTTGTGGCGCATCCAGGGCATCCAGTGCAGGATTAAACGCTCCCAGAGACTGAACTGAGAGGAAAGGGATACCGTAGCGTTGAGGCCATGAGGAAGACATACTTCTTGTTTCGCCTGTTTCCATAGACTGAGCATACTGGTGGTGTAGCGTTGTAACTGCCGCCCTGCGGGGGTTAACTCAACCCCATTGTGATTTCGCTTGAACAGAGCCCGCCCTAGAGAGTCTTCCAGAGCCTTAACGCGTCCGCTTATTGTAGATTGGGTAACGCTCAAGTTTTCGGCTGCTTTGTTGAAATTCCCTGTAACAGCAATTTCTAGAAAAGTGTCTAGGTGGGAGAGGTTCATGGCTTGTTCTCAGTGTAAGGCAAGGTATCGGAAATAACGATTAATCTTATCAGAAAATATCGCTTCTCAAATATCTTATTTCTCCTAAGATTATTTCTTTTGTCTCAAAGTATTTCTTATCTGGAGTATGACTATGTTTGTTCGCCACCCCGTGTGGTTGCGGAGCGTCACCCGACCAGGAGCAGAATCCTTTGCTATGGTCTTTGCATTGGAATCCCTATCGAGATCATTAATCTCGTCTGTAATTCCCATTCAGTTACTACGCATATTTGGGGATACTCAGCATGTTTCTGTAATGTATTTTGGGGCCAGTTGTATTGGTTTGGTAGTTTCGCTTTTCTTACCATTGTTGGTCGGAATTATACCTAGGCGTTGGGTTTATTCTATAGGAGCCACTTTGTTTGTTACTGCCGCTATGTTGTTTATGGTGGACAGCGAAATTAGCTTGGCTTTGGGGATGTTGGCACGGGTCGTTGGTTTGGTGTCGACAACGATTTGTATGAACCTTTATATCCTCGACTATATTGCCAGAAAAGATCTAAGTAAGTCAGAACCAAAGCGTGTGTATTATTCAGCCTTAAGTTGGACAATTGGTCCGGTATGTGGTGCCTTGTTGTTCAAATGGGGAGGGGATTGGGCGCCCTTTGCCGCCAGCGCTGTATGTGCAGGCAGCATGCTGGGTTATTTTTGGTTTCTTCGCCTTGGTAAAGATACGGTTATATTTCCGGCCAAAACGACAGATACAAAGAGTAAAAGAGCGCAAAACCCTTTGGTTATGATAGGACGATATCTAAAGCAACCACGCCTTAATACGGCATGGATACTTGCTTTCTGCCGTGCTTCCTGGTGGTCAATGTTCTTTATCTATACGCCTCTTTACGCTGTGGAAAGTGGTCTTGGAGAGGTCGTTGGGGGATTGATCGTATCAATGGGAAACGCCTGCCTGTTTTTCCTGCCTCTTTGGGTGAAGATTGTGCGACGCATCGGTGCAAGAAAAACACTTATCATTGCGTTTTTTATCTCTGGAGTGGGGACATCACTTGTCTTCTTTGCCAACGGTTATGCTTTCCTTGGGGCTGGGTTTATTTTGTTCGCGGCACTGGGGATGTCATTTCAAGATGCCATTGGAAATCTTCCTTTTATGGCTGCTGTTCGCCCTAAAGAACGACCTGAAATGACATCTGTATTCAGTACTTACCGTGATGCTTCTGAACTAATTCCGTCAGGTATTTTCGCCATTTTACTCCGGTCGTATGAGCTTTCGTCTGTGTTCCTTGTAACAGGTGGATTGATGTTTGTTGTCGCTGGATTTTCAAGAAAACTCCATCCACGTCTTGGCAAAGATCGGGTGGCGCCTCAAGCTTTGCCTGAAATAGGATCTGTTGAGAAAAATCCAGTTTAGACACTAAGCCAAGGAGCCTCTTCGGGCTTATGTCATTTTTCTAGATGAATGAGTTAAGTTCCAAGCTTTAGTTTCTGCTTTACAATTTGTTGCCTCAGGGAGTAACCGAAGGACAATTTTCTCTTACGTATAATTAATTCTGTTCATCCAAGATTTAGAATACAAACCCTTATCAGATAATTGCAGGCGATTGACCTTGATCAATCGTCTTTTAGGGCTTCTTGACTTATAAGGACGGTGATGGAGGCAGAGCTTAAAGCTCGGTTTTGGTTAGTCCTTTGATATATTGCGATAAATCCTGTACTTTGCAGCTTGAATAATCCCTGGGGGAAAATATGGAACGTTATGAACTGATTGTTATTGGCAGCGGCCCTTCTGGGCGCCGCGCCGCGGTTCAAGCTGCTAAGTGGAATAAAAGAGTTCTTGTCATTGAAAAAAGCCCCGAGATCGGCGGGGTTTCTGTTCATACGGGTACTCTTCCAAGCAAGACATTTCGGGAAACTGTTCTTAACTTATCTGGTTGGAGAGAACGCGCCTTTTATGGTCGTTCTTATCGAGTAAAAGATAACATAACAGCTGATGACCTTCTTGAACGCCTGCACATGACGCTGCAACATGAGGTCGACAACCTGGAACACCAGTTTGTGCGAAACAAAGTTGAGTGGGTGCAAGGCCTTGCCAAATTTGTTGATCCGCATGTGCTTGAGGTTTTGGATGCTGAAGGGGAAAGTAGCCAGGTTCACGGTGATAAAATTCTGATAGCTACCGGTACTCAACCACATCGGCCTGACTACATTCCTTTTGATGGTGAAACCATTATCGACAGTGATGAAATTATTGAGTTAAAAAAACTGCCCCGCTCTTTGGCTGTTATTGGCGCAGGGGTTATCGGAATAGAGTACGCGACTATTTTCAGTGCCTTAGATGTTGCGGTTACTGTGATTGAGCCACGCGATACCATGCTTGATTTTATCGATAGGGAGTTAATAGCTGAGTTCATGCACGTTCTTCGCCAGCAAAATGTCACCTTCCGATTTGGGCAAGGTGTCGCGGATGTTCAAAAGGTTGATGGCGGGGGAAATATTATCACCCTTGAGAACAAGCGTATTGTCAAAGCTGATATGGTACTGTTCTCGGCTGGTCGTATGGGGGCAACGGATAGCCTTGCTCTGGATAATGCCGGAGTTAAAGCTGACCACAGAAAACGTATCAAAGTGAATGAAAACTTCCAAACCGGTGTCGACCATATCTATGCAGCAGGGGATGTTATCGGATTTCCAAGTTTAGCTTCTACCTCAATGGAACAAGGGCGAAGCGTTGCCTGTCACGCCTTTGAGCAAGATGCTCACGATGCACCAGAGTATTTTCCTTATGGGATCTATTCTGTTCCAGAAATGTCGACCGTAGGTATGCCAGAAGAAGAAGTGCAACAACGAGGCATTCCCTATGAATGTGGTGTTTGCCATTTCCATGAAACCGCACGGGGCCAAATTATGGGGCTCAATCACGGTATGATGAAAATGATTTTCTCTCTAAAAACTCGTCGTTTGCTCGGTGTGCATATTGTCGGAGAGGGGGCAACAGAGCTGATCCATATCGGCCAAGCTGTGCTTAACCTCAAAGGAACATTAGAATACTTTGTTGAGAATACATTCAACTATCCGACCTTGGCCGAAGCTTACAAAGTGGCGGCCCTGGATGCCTGGAACAGAATGCCTTCTGACTAACGTTACTTCCTAACGATATAAACAAGATAACAAAAAAAGAGGAAACATATGGTTTCCTCTTTTTTTGTTATCTTGTTTAATCTTGCTTCGTTTTGATTGTGGGCACGTGTTCAATAGGAAAATTCATTGACCTGGCCACAAAGCACATTTTATTGGCCTCATGATGCAGTTCTTTTGCTTTTTGAATATCTGAGCCTGCAGTGACGGTGACTTCAGGATTTAGTGTTGCCGAGGAAAATTGCCCACTACCATCCGGGTTCATAACCATAGTCCCAACTGCTGGATCGCTATAGTCTGTTACCACAATTTTATTTACCGAGCACAGATGAAGATACCAGAGCATATGGCACGATGAGATGGATGCCAGCAGCATGTCTTCTGGATTGTGGCGTTCGGGGTTACCTCTAAAGGCTGGGTCCGATGAGCCTGCGAGCGTTGGTTTGCCATCAATTATGATATCGTATTCGCGATCATAGTTCTTGTAATTTTTTGTACCTGCACCTCTGTTGCCAGTCCATGTTAACAGCGATTTGTACTGATGTTCTTGAGCCAAAAAATATCTCCTGCGTGTGGATTTCTCTGTTGGGCCTCATAATAGAAAATATAACATAAGAAGAAAAATGTTTGTTTTTGAATGTAATTCATACAAAAATGAATAGATGAGTGATTGGGATGATTATCGTTATTTTCAAGCCGTCGTTAATTCTGGTGGATTGTCTGCGGCAGCAAGAGAGCTGAATGTTAGCCAACCAACGGTTGGGCGTCGCATCGCTGGTATAGAAGCACGACTTGGACAAAAGTTACTTGAGCGAGACGGAAAACACGTACGGCTTACGGAATATGGAAAGCTTTTAGCCAAACGCATTGAGCCTCTTGTGGAAACGGCATCACGTCTAGAGAAAGAACTCGAAAGTTTTGGTAAAAGCCAACCTCCGCCTGTGCGTATAACCAGTACTGACGGCCTAGCTCTATACTGGCTTCCTGAAATGCTGGGAAAACTCCATGAAGAGGAGCCTGACATTAAATTTCTTCTTCTTCCGGGAAATCAACTCGAAGATATCAGTAAGCGGGAAGCTGATATTGCCTTTCGTGTCAGAGGAGATCTTGTGCCGGGTGTGCAAGCCTCTGGATTACTTGAAGAAAACCTTCTTGAGTTTGAAAACTCTTTATGGGCTTCAAGTCAATATCTGGAAAAATACGACGCCCCTCAAAAGTTGTCAGATCTGACGTCTCACAAACTAATCGCTTTCAATGAAACTTATATGGCAATGCCCCATATGGCGCTTTTTGATGGGGAGGACCTGTCTCAAAATATAGTGTTTCGCTCAGAAAATGTTCCCGTTCAAGCGCGTGCCGTTCAAGCTGGAATAGGTATCGGTGTTTTGCCGGACTATTTAGCTACGCAGTTGGAATTGCAAAAAATCCCATGGCATGAAGAAATTTCAGCGACACAATTTTCGATGCTGGCCCACCCAACCGCTTTAGATCATGAAGAAATTAATCGGGTTTGGGAGTATTTTTTGAGCTTAAAAATTTAAGTGGTTAATATTGTCCCAGGTAACGATGAGTAGTAATAAACTAAGTTTTTCCCAGCAACACGAAGGGCGTAGCCGTTAAGTCGGGGATAGAATGTGGAAAATAAATTGAGCCAAAGTATACGAGAACAGCAACAAAGGCAGAGATTAGAATTTGTGGAGGTATCCTTGGGACAACTGATCCTTGGACTACAAAGAACAGCATAAATGCGTTGGGCTTGTCTCTTATAATCATGGCGGCTCTAAACTCTATTGCGTGTATAGGTTAAAGAGCCAAAATTGCTGGTATACGGCCTTGACGCAAATCGTAAATTCAATATAGAAAATCGAAATTTAAGAATAGATATGGCAAGCTTTTGCTGTTGCAGACCCAGCCATTTATTTTTTTCGGTAAACTGGGTCAGCAGTAGTGAGTGTCCACTCCACGAGTTTTTTGGTTACTTTCCCCAGGCCTTCATCAAATGCAGCGACAACAGCGTCGAGCTGATCGGATTGAGCGCGGACGTTTTCTTCAAAACTATGAGAGCCAATGATGGTGCGGCGGGGCATCTGCACGATCTTGGCATTTATCACAACGCGGACTGTTGGTGATTTGTCAAAGTAGAGAGTTTGGAATTCACGTAATTCCGTCTTGAGGATGAAATCTGATCTCAGACCAATAGTTTCTCGGCCAACTGCAATTATCTTTCCAGTGTTTTCAAATGATT
Source organism: Halopseudomonas aestusnigri (assembly GCA_036960845.1). Taxonomy (GTDB): domain Bacteria; phylum Pseudomonadota; class Alphaproteobacteria; order Kiloniellales; family Kiloniellaceae; genus Kiloniella. The sequence continues at coordinate 135,696 of JBALWN010000002.1, forward strand.
CCACCAATAGGGTTTGTACCATGATGGGGGCTTTGTCGACCCATCCAGCATTGGCATAATACTCCATCTGATTGGCTTCACGTTGTAAGGCAATCTTGGTCGTATTTAAGCTGGCATTCGCACCAGTTTGCTCGAGAACCAGTTGCCAAGGAACTGTTGGCAGACTCGAATCAAAAGTACTCTTTGGAGAAAGGCGATAGAGATCAGGCAACGGCCCCTGACCAGGGATCAAATTTGTACATGATGCCATAATTCCAGCGAGGGGTACCAAAGCTGCGTATTTCAAGAAACTACGCCTGTGGTTCGTTCTACTAGCACTCTTTCTCGTATTGGTCATTCTGCTCACTTATTCATAAAGATTGTGTCTATATAACTTTGTTATTGTGTCGTTTCGTACCCTTTTTGCTGATTTCCAAAGAAGAAACGAGCAGGGTCACGTTCGATCTCCCCGGCGATCAACTGAAGATCCTTAACCAAAGTCCTTGTTTCAGAAAGCAGGCTGGAGAATTCATAAAGACCAGTGGAAGTGAAATCCTGAAGAGGCTCTCTATTCTCGCGGATTAATGCTTCTACCTGATCGCTTGTTTTAGCAAAGCTGCGGGCGGTTTGTTGGAAATCTTCTACAAGAATTTTAATTCCCGGGGCGCTTTCACTTACAAGTTTGTTCATTGATGTCGCTGCAGCATCAAGAGACCCAACAGCATGGTCCGCTTTGATCATTATGCCTTCACTTCCGCTTTGCAAATCTTCGGTCAATTCTTTCACGGATAGAGAAATGGCTTTCATATTATCTGCGGTAATGGCGGTGTCATCAATCAGGGTCGCTATTTGGTTTTCTTTTTCTGCAAGAGCTTTTGTCAGGGCTTCAATATTTCGAAGGGTCTGAGCAACGCTTGCGCGGTTTTGCTCGTTCAGTAGGTCATTTCCGCGCGATACCAAGACATTTGCATTGGATACAAGCTCTGGTGCGCCTTTTAAAAGCTCATCCAGAGCAGATGTCTTTGCTTTGATGACAGGATGGCCATAGGGACCCTTTTCTGTAAGGGGGGCTGAGGCCATATCTCCAATGGTAAGCTGAATAGATTTTACGCCCGTAATTCCCTCAAGCTGGAGAGTGGCCGTGGTATCTACTTTAATGGGCGTGTCTTCACCAACCTCAAGTAAAATGACGACTTCCTCAGAAGGTTTGTCGGGGGAAAGCTCTACATCGATGACTTCACCTACGTTTACGCCGTTATAGCGAACGGCACTTCCAGACTTGAGGCCTGTCACATCACCGCGATAAATTATGTTGTAATGGGAGAACTCACGGTCCGCTTGATACTTGGCCAACCAGATAACAAAAATCATTGCTCCTAAAGCAAAAGCAATGACAAAGGTCCCTACGATCAAGTGGTTGGCTCGGGTTTCCATCATGTTTCCTTATCAGGCGAAGTGGGCATAGTATACGCTAAATTTTTAAAATAGTTGAAAAGGTTATTTGTGGGATCGGGTGGCAGCACGCCCCCTCGGTCCGCCAAAATATTCTTTGATCCAGGGATCTGGTTCTTTCGTCAGATTTTGAATGGTATCGACTTTGATTTTTTTATCTAATAAAACACCAATTCGATTACATATGGCGTGTAGTGAATCTAGATCATGAGTGATCATGACAACGGTTAATCCCAAACTTTCTTGAAGGCGGGCGATCAACTGGTCGAACTGAGATGCGCCAATAGGATCAAGGCCCGCGGTGGGCTCATCTAAAAATAAAATATCAGGATCGAGGGCGAGCGCACGGGCTATACCTGCGCGTTTTCTCATGCCCCCGGATAACTCTGAAGGATATTTATCGCCAGCTTCAAAAGGCAGTCCTGCGAGAGATATTTTCAAGGCGGCTATTTCTCGGACTAGAGTTGAAGGAAGCTTTGTGTGTTCCTTGATAACGGCCTCTATGTTCTGTGACACTGTGAGAGAGGAAAAAAGAGCACCATCCTGGAAAAGCACTCCCATACGTTGACGTAATTGAGTGAGCTCTTTAGAGCTGACGTCGTCGACGTTCTTATCCAAAATTAGTATTTCACCTGCAGCCTTTTCATTTAGGCCCACAATTGTACGCATCAAAACCGACTTGCCCGTTCCAGATCCGCCAACAATTCCAATAACCTCACCTTTTCGAATGTCGAGATTTAACTCGTTGTGAAGAACTTGGTCGCCAAATTGATTCCTAATGTTTTTGAGGGAGATAACAATTTCTTTGGTTTTCAGTTCTTTTGGCATGGCTAAATATCCAAAACTGAAAAGAGGATTGAGAATAAAGCATCAAGAACGATGACAAAGAAAATAGCTTCAACGACAGATCGTGTGGTTTGTCGGCCGACAGATTCTGCAGATCGGCTCACCTGAAGTCCTTCATGGCAACCGATGAGGGCTATGATGAAGGCAAAAATGGGAGCCTTGAACATGCCAACAAAAAAGTCTCCTAGTGATGCTGCATCCTGTAAATGTCTGATGTACTGAAATAGAGAGAGATCTAAAGTGATCATTGTCATGGCTGCGCCGCCAATCAACCCCATAATGTCAGCATAAAAAGTGAGTAGGGGGAGGACTATTACCAATCCGAAAATTCTCGGAAGAACCAGTACATCAATGGGATCTAGGCCAATTGTCCGCATGGCGTCGATCTCTTCATTAACCTTCATGGTTCCTATTTGGGCTGTAAAGGCACTTCCAGAACGACCAGCAACAATGATTGCGGTTAAAAGAATTCCCATTTCACGCAGAACACCGACAGCCACCAGATTGATAGTGAAAATCTGTGCACCAAAACGCTCTAGTTGCCCGGCTCCCTGAAAAGCCAAAACGACTCCGATTAAAAATGAGATCAACCCGACAATCGGTAACGCATGAATACCGATTTGTTCCATCTGAGAGATGAGTGAAGTAAGCCGAATTCGACGTGGGTTTAATACCTGTCGATAAGAGGCAATAAGAACGAGGCCGAGAAAGCTGATAAGCTCCCCAAATTTATAGGTTAATTCAAAGAAGCTTTTCCCCGTATCGGCTAACAGATCTGTAAATCCCCTGACTTTCTTAGCTGGAGGACAGTCTTTTATTCTGTGTTCATCTACAGTTATTATAATCTGAGTTACATGATCAGGAGCATGTTCGAGGGAGGTTTTCCCCCCTGCGCGCTCAATCGCGGTTTGTTTTTGTAATAGTACCAGCGCGCCTGCGGTATCCATAGTTTGGATTTTTGAAAGATCAAAAATAAAGGTCTCTTCTCTTTGGGGCTGAATTGCTTCAAGAGGTTTGAGTACGTTAACAAGCCCCTGGGTCAGCCAAGAACCCGACAACTGGCACAAAGTTGCGTTCTTATTTTGTGAGACTTTGATTTCAGGAGAGGTCAAGCTTTTGAAAACCGCATCGTTGTTGATAAATCGGTGCAAGGTATTTTAAGCGTAAACTCTTGGAAAAGCTAGATTTAAAGTAGCTTACGATGCTTTAGCTCTCTGGGTTAAATTTTTAACGGCCTCTTCGCCTTCAAGAAAAGCCGTGGTTACCCGTAAAGCATAATCAACATTAGAAAGGCGTTTGTTGGATAGCGTCTTGTCGTGACGACCAGTTCCACCAAGGACATAGTCTTTAATGAGAGCTGGAGGCTCTGGAACATTGCGTTCATGCTCTAGGAGCTCTACTTCAGCTATGACAAAATAGGTTTGATTCTGATTTTTCAGGAAATCAACGTCCCAAGTCAGATCATCAATGCTAAATTTAAAGCGCATTTTCTGGACATCACGTTCTCTGACGGACCAAAGTTTATTGAAATCTTCTTGGGAAATTTCAGTTTCAACTTCAATAACATCGTCTTCAACACGATGTTTGTAGGTATAGATATAACGTAGAGCATTGGTTTGCAGATCATGCCACTCACGGATTCTAGATCCTTTGCGGATATAGCCTTGTTTTATACCCGCCCTGAAATGATCTGAGGCTAAGAGTGCTTTTTCCAACTTTCCTTCTGGATCGTGGAGGCAGAATTTATACTCGTTTTCTATTGGCATATCTTGCCTATTTCCTTAGGACTAACCACACTTTATTACCCTTTTCCAACTGAGCACGCTAGAGCAAGAGCGTACTGTAATAATAGTTTCATATTTCTCAATTGTTAAGAAATTTACGTATTTGGCTGATTTTATCTATTTTTGTGTATTGCTACGGGTCTCTTTTGTCGTGAGTATACCATTTTATGCGTGCATTGGTTGAGTGTGGTTTGTCTGTTTATGAGATTTTCGTTATACGCGCTGGTATTCATGTTTCTGGTCCCCTTTGAGGCCACTGCTAATAGTATCTCATTGAAAGCTGCAGTTCCCCTCGAAAAGCCTTGGGGCTTTTATGATGATAAAAGGCAATTACGTGGCCTTGCCGTTACCTATTTTAAAGCATTGTCGATAGAGTTGGGGAAACCGATATCCATTCATGCGGTCCCTACGAAAAGGTTGGTACATGGTGTCGAAATGGGACGATATGATTTATCGCTCATGTTCATTGATCAAGTGCGGGAGGGATCGGCAACTATCGTTGCCTCAACGCTACGGTTGGATAAAGTTCTGGTCGGGCTCAGGGGGATGAAAATTAAAAGTGGAAACTCAATTGTAGGCCTGCGATTGGCTTCAGTTCGGGGTGCCTCTAGTGGGAGTTGGATTGATAAAAGCGACACGGTAAAAAAAATACCTACAGCAAACTATTCTGAAGCTCTATGGCTTCTCAGAGAAAGGCGCGTTGATGCGATCACGGGCTCATATCCCGTTTTAAAAACTTTATTACAAAAACACGAGATGACATGGGAGGCTTTGAATAAGCCTTATCTCTTGAGTTGTCGTTTTGTGATGTTGATGTTTTCTAATTTTTCGGCTCAATATTCCCAATTAGAACCTGTTAGGAATGCCGCTATACGATATAAAAAGAGCCCGGACTGGAAGGTTCTCTTAAATGAAGTTTCAGAGATGGCGCCTTCTATGTTAGGTACGCATATTCATGAAGAACTCTTAAGCCATTGAACGATTTTCTTTGTCTCATCATCGGTTAGTCTCTTTTCGATAGTTTTTACTCGGTTAGCTGGGCTGTGATTGCATAACTAACTTATCCTCTTGAAAGACCGTACTTTCATGTTTCTTGATAACCCCTACAGTTTTTATGTTGTTGCTGCGATCGCCGTTCTTATTACTGGAATCTCGAAAAGCGGATTTTCAGGAGGGATGGGGGCCCTCACTGTGCCGTTGATGGCGATGTTTATTTCTCCCTTTAAGGCCGCCGCGATTATGCTGCCGATCCTATGTTGCATGGACATATTGAGTATCTTTGCTTACAGAAAAAATTTCCATCACCAGAATTTAGTGATTTTGGTGTTGGGGGCTCTGTCGGGTATAGGGCTTGGGGCTATAACCTATAGTTATGTCAACGCTGATAATGTGAGAATATTATTGGGATTGGTAACGTTGCTATTTGGTCTTAGCTTTTTTGTCGGAAAACGAAAACAAGATACCGCGAATAAGGTCTCAACAGCTGTTGGTGTTGGTTGTGGAATTATTGCTGGATTTACCAGCTTTATTGCCCATGCTGGCGGGCCACCGGTGAAGTTTTTCTTACTGAGGCAAAATTTAGATAAGACGCTGTTTGTGGGAACGAATGTTGCCTTCTTCTTGATTATTAATCAGGTCAAGATTATCCCTTATGCTTGGATGGGGCAGTTCTCAACGGAAAATTTGTTGTTATCTCTTGTTTTTGTGCCGATTGTTCCCCTTGGTATTTGGTTGGGGCTGCGCTTGCACAAAGTTATCTCTCCAGAACTCTTCTATCAAATCAGTTATTTTTTGATGATCGTAGCTGGCGGAAAGTTACTGTATGATGGCATGGTCTAGCACTCTGAAAGAGTAGTGCCTCCCAGAGTGCTCGTTCTATTTACTTCGATCAAATCTTATCGCTGTGATGGTGCTTTGCCATAGTGTCTATTGAGGACGCGTAATTTGCTCTCAAATTCACTGCGATCGACATAACAACCACGAAGATGACGGCTTCCGCTGTGACTGCCAGACGCCTCAAAGGCATTACGACCGTGCATTACTCTTCTATTATCAAAAATACAGAGATCACCAGCTTTCATTTTAATCGATATGACAAACCGATCATCGTTGATGAGAACCATGAGCTCGCGGAAAGCGCGGTAATAACGATCCATCATATCTTCATCCATATCAAAAGTGCTGACGAGATGTGGGCTGTAGCGAAGTTCAACCAAACGACCTTCTTCATCAACGTTGATGATGGGGTGCCTTGTTTGGATATCTGTTTCCCCGTCATGATAACGCATGGGGACTGTAACCGTACTCAAAATTTGGAACGAGCCAGGCGATGTCGCCTTTAATTCTTCTATGATTTTGAAACCGTCAGCATAGGTTGATTCCCCGCCTTTGCTGTCATTTATCAAACAGTGAAGGAACTGGTATCCCGGAGGTGTTTCCTGATTAATAAGATCGATGTGAAGCGGTAAAGCCTCTGAAGTATAGGCATTGTTGATCGGGTTGGGTTTTGATTGAACATCAAAAACTTTACCAAAATTAGTTTCCCGCAGAAAAGCGATCCGGTTGGCAACATCAATAACACCTTGGTCTGTACAAGGTACATTTCGAACGTAAGAAATTCCCCATCTCTTTACGGCGCTCAGCCATTCGTAGAGAGCACTGTCATCACGCATTAAATTGTCGTACTGGACTTCATAAAGGCTTCCCATAATCTCTGTGCCCCATGGTGTAACAGGGCTTTCAGATGTGGACTTGAAATCTGGTGAGTAAGCATTCTCATAAAGCCATTCCAGGCGATAGATGCTTTTGTGTTCGAGTTCAGACCAGGAAATATAAAGTGCGCTCTCATCAAATGAGGCTGAAAGACCATGAATGTCTTCGCTCACGGTGGTTAAGTTAAAAAGCCGTTCTTGCGTAGAGGGGTGAAATCCGCTCGGGCAATTATCGCGCAGCCACAGATAATGGAAGGTAGAGGCCTTACCATCTGTCCAGATGATTTTTATGGAACGTTCGTTTTGTTCCAAGGATTGGACTGAAACCCCAAACTGTTGTTTCGCTGCGGGGGAATTCATCGGCTTCTCCGTATGTGTTGTGTTCTCCACCCATCATAAATGAGGGAATCACAGAGAACATTTTAAAGTCTTTTTCTAAAGCGAATTTGGGGCAGAACTCAAAAATACAAAAGTGATTTTATTTGATGGATTGGTCAATTTTTCTCAGCCAAAAGAATAACTTCGCGAAATAATTTGCAGAATAAATTTGGGTCTCTCGTTGCATCGAATCAACCCAGAGTGTTACGATGTAAGTGCATAAACAAGAGCAACAAGAGCGGGAGAACAACGCCATGAAAGATGCTAACTCTGTTCTGTCATCCTATAGCACGACAGTTTTTGAGGTTATGTCGCAATTAGCGATGGAGCATGATGCAATCAACCTTGGGCAAGGTTTTCCCGATGAAGATGGCCCTTTGGAACTTCGACAAATTGCTGCCGACGCTCTTATTGAAGGGCCAAATCAATATCCATCTATGATGGGGCTACCGGAATTACGGCAAGCGATCGCAGATCACGATAAGCGATTTTATGGCATTAATCTCGACTGGAAAACAGAAGTGATGGTTACTTCCGGCGCTACGGAAGCTCTCTCTAATTGCCTGTTTGGATTGATTGAACCTGGCGATGAGGTTGTTGTTTTAGAACCTTTTTACGATTGTTACCTCCCGCTGATTAAAAGAGCCGGAGGCATTCCTGTCGTCGTAAGTATGTCGGCTCCGGATTGGAAATTGCCCATAGAAGAGCTAGATGCAGCTCTCCATCATGAAACAAAACTCATAATCATTAATAGCCCGATGAACCCGACAGGTAAGGCATTCCATTGGGAAGAACTGGAAGCTTTGGCCGAGCTTTGCCTCCGGTACGACGTCTATGCTGTGTGTGATGAAGTCTACGAACACCAGATTTATGATGGACGCAAACACTACCCTCTTATTAGCCTGCCTGGGATGAGGGATCGCACGGTTAGGATTGGGTCTGCTGGTAAAAGTTTTGCTCTGACAGGTTGGAAAGTAGGCTACATTTGCGCAGCTCCTGAGATCCTTGCACCCATTAGTAAGGCACACCAATTCACTACTTTTACGACACCTCCTAATTTGCAAAAGGCTGTCGCGGTTGGACTGGGAAAAGATCAGAGTTATTTTGATGGTCTTATAGGTGAGCTTCAGAAAAAGCGCGATTATTTATCAAAAGGTCTTGCCGATATTGGTTTTGAAGTCCTACGAAGCGATGGAACATTTTTTGTAACTGTGGATATTCGTTCGCTTTACAAAGGACGAGACGAAGAATTTTGTCATTACATTACGACAGAAGCCAAAGTGGCAGCTGTGCCTGTTAGCGTTTTTTATGACACTGAAGGTCCAACTAACCTTGTCCGTTTTTGCTTTAGTAAACGTATGGATGTCCTTGAGGAGGCTTTGCGAAGGCTGAAAAAGGCATTCTCTTAAAGGACGAGAAAAGAGATACTCTAAACTAGAGTATCTCTTTTAAAATTTTTGCCATTCCTTTGACACCCTCTGGTATTTTGTCCTCAGGAGTACCCGCAAAACCGATCATGATGCCTTTTCGTTGGTAAGGTTCCATGCAGTAATAATCGATATTGTTGACCGCATAACCTGCGGCACGCAACGTAGCTTCAACCATTTCAGGATCAGCGTGATCTGGGAGCCATCCATTGCAATGGAAACCTTGATCAACGGCTGAAATTTCCACAAGACCTTTAAGGTGCTCCTCAGCAGCTTCTAATAAAATTTGCTGACGCTGATGATATACTTTGCGCATTTTCCGCATATGAGTGGCAAAGAAACCCTCGTTTATGAAGTCCGCAATGATTTGCTGGCTGAGGAGAGGGGTGGAACGTTGCAGGATGGTCGAAGCATGAGCAAATATCTCGGACATCGATTTTGGAACAACCATGTACCCAAGCCTTAATCCTGGGTAGAGGATTTTTGTGAAGGAGCTAACATAGAGAACGCGTCCGGATTTATCTAACCCCTGCAAAGCTGAAAGAGGGCGACCAGTGTAGCGAAATTCACTGTTATAATCGTCCTCGAAAATCCAGGTATTGTTTTGCTGCGCCCATTCCAACAGTTTAATGCGGCGGGTCAAAGGCATACGGCGACCCAAAGGGTGCTGGCTTGAAGGGGTAACGTAAGCCAGTTTTACTGGATTATTTTTATCTTCTTCAGGGCAAAGTGCTGGATTAAAACCGTGCTCATCGATGGGAATTGGAACAACTTTTGCTCCGCTACCTTGGAAAACACAACGTGCAGCGGTGTGACCAGGGTCTTCCATCCAAACGGAATCGCCAGGATCTATCAGTAATTGGCTGGCGAGGTTTAGAGCCGTTTGAGTGCCCGATGTAATTATGATTTGTTCCGGTGTGCAGCGGACGGATCTGGATGTTTTGAGATAACTTGAGATCGCTTCGCGAAGTGGCATGTAACCACCACGATCTGAATAGGTCAGGTATTCGTCTTTTGGCTTTCGTTGGTATCGGTTTGTCAGTCGTGAAAAAATGTCATGCGGTAAGAGTTCATAAGCTGGTTGACTGGGACGGAAAGTGTAAATGCCTTCGGGCTCGTACTGATGGGGCAAGTCCGCATATCCTTGTCCTCGCTTGGATAAGCTTAGATTCGGATCTTCTTCATCAGATTCAGGGTCATCTTCGACGGATGTTTGATAAAATTCTGTCATTTCCGAGAGTCGTTGAGTGACATATGTCCCTGAACCACGGCGCGTTTCAAGAAATCCTTCGGATATCATTTGTTCAATCGTATTGATGACTGTCGTTCTTGATATCTCGAGCTCTGTCGCGATAGTTCTACTCGCTGGAAGCTTGGTCCCAGGAGCTAAGTCACCAGAAAGGATCAACTTTCTGATTCCAATATAGAGTTGTCGATAAAGAGGACTCTGAGAGTTAGGGTCCAGTTTGATCCCCTCTAATAACGCGCCAGATGCAAATTTTGCCATGTTCTTGAACTTAATATGGAAGTGGTATGGTAAGGCATCCGATAATGGATCTTAAAGTGATGCCACTATCTGTGTAGTATTTCCAAAATAATAAAGCCGCAAGTAAAACCGCTTAAAAAAGTGGAATTGCAAACAAAGTTCAATGTCACTGTAACACATGCCCTATAGGTATGCCGTTACATTACAATGATGCCCTTACCGGGCATCAAACAAGACTTGGAGAGCTATTGTTCGGTGAAAAAGAGGCAAAAATTTGTCCCGCGACGCATTCGAACATGCGCATTAAAAAAACACGGAGGTTGTTTATGACTACTACGAAAGCTATTTTGGGTCTTACTGCAATTGCAGGCGTTGCATTTGCTGGCCAGGCACAAGCTGAAGAACTAAGACTTCTTACTTGGGGTGGTTATGCTCCTGAATCTGTTATAGAGCAGTTCAAAGCAGAAACCGGTATCGATGTTAAGGTTACCAAATCTAACAACGAAGACATGATTTCCAAGTTGCGTGCAACTGGTGGCGGCGGGTTTGACCTCGCACAGCCAAGCCAGGATCGTATTTCTGCAGCACAGGCAGAGCACCGCATCTATAAAGCTATGGATCTTTCTCAAATCGATGGTAACCAGTTCATCGGTTCCATGCTGGAAGCAACCAAAGGCAACACAACATACAAAGGTGACGTTTATGGCGTTCCTCACGTATGGGGCACTAGTGGTCTGGTTCTTAACACTGCAACTGCAAGCAGCGTTAAAGATTACACCGACCTTTGTAACGATGCCGTTGCAGGTAAAGTTTCTTACCGTCTAAAGCGTCCAACTCTTATTGGTTTTGCTTTCTCAATGGGTCTTGACCCATTCGCAGCATACAACGATAAAGCCAAATACGAAGAAATCATGGGCAAAGTTGAAGAGAAGCTAATCTCTTGTAAAGCCAATGTGAAAACGTATTGGGAAGGCGGCGATTCACTGTTGAACCTAGTTCGTTCTGGTGAAGTTGTTGCTGCTATGGCATGGGATACCGGTGGTTGGAAGCTTAACAATGACAATGCTGATGTAACTTTTGTTGCACCAAAATCTGGTGCTCTTGGTTGGATTGATACATTTGTTCTTCCAAAGAAAACTAAAAACGAAGCTGGTGCCTATAAATGGATCAACTTTGTAATGCGTCCTGAAATCGCTGCTCAGATTACTGCTGCTGCTGGAAACTTTACAGCATCTAAAGGTGCTGATCAGTTTGCTGAAGATAAACTTAAAGCTCAATTTCAGGCCAGTTTCCCACAAGCTGACCTCGATAACATCAAATGGTACCCAACTGTACCACCAGGACTTGAAACCATCGAAGGTAAAGTTCTGGACCGTGTAAAAGCTGCTTCTTCTAACTAAGCCAGCCTAACACGTTTAAAATAATGGCTTCCCCCGGTCTTGAAAGAGATCGGGGGAAATGCCATCCACTACCTAGTTTACCGACAAATGATGATCTCTCGGCCTGTTAATCAGAGCCATTGAATTGGTAAATAAGTAAAATGGAAAACAACGGCACGGACGTTTGCCTGAATTCAAACGTACCAGCAATCAACTAGGTTAAGAATATGAGCAATCAATTGGATCTTGAGTGTCGGCAACTGGTAAAATCCTTTGGAAAATTTATCGCTGTAGACAATGTATCTCTGGAAATCCCTAAGGGATCATTTTTCTCAATACTCGGTCCAAGTGGCTGCGGTAAAACAACATTGCTTCGCATGCTTGCTGGGTTCATAGAGCCAACAGCAGGTGACATTGTCATCAAAGGAAATTCTATGTTGGGAGTTCCGCCAAACAAGCGCCCCGTAAACATGGTTTTTCAGCATCTTGCCCTTTTCCCTATGATGAATGTGGCCGAAAATATTGGATATGGTCTTCGTCGCCGCAAAATGCCTCAGGCTGAAATTGATAAACGCGTCGCCGATGTGCTTGAACGCGTTAGCTTGCCTGACTCAGGATCAAAAAATGTAGACCAGTTATCTGGTGGTCAACGCCAAAGAGTTGCCATTGCCAGGTCTCTTATTTTAGAGCCGGCCGTTCTTTTGCTTGATGAACCGTTAGGTGCGCTGGATCTCAAACTACGTGAACATATGAAGGTTGAGCTTAAACAGCTTCAACATGAAGTCGGGACGACTTTTGTCTATATAACGCACGATCAGTCAGAGGCACTTGTAATGTCTGATAACGTTGCGGTTATGAACGAAGGTCGTTTTGAGCAAGTCGGCTCTCCTCAAGATCTATATTATAACCCACAAACGGCTTTCGTTGCTGGCTTTGTCGGTGATAGCAACCGCTGGAGCGGGAAGATTGAATCTGTAAATGGTGACCAAGCTATGGTCGCTTTGGATGAAGGTGGTGTTATCGCTGCTGTGTCGGGAACCAATTCATCAATGGGTCTTGGGGACCAGGTAGAACTCTTCGTTCGCCCAGAAGCAATTACGATAGAGCGGAGCACTTCTTCTCAAGATGGTGCTCATATTGAAGATGGCAAAAATACTCTGACAGGTGTTGTTGAAAATTTACTTTTCGATGGGGCCAACAGCCGTGCTCAGGTTAGAGATCAGAAAACAGGCCATCAAGTAACAGTCTCTCTGCCTCAAACGGGTGCATTTAGTGACCTTGTTTCAGGTGAGAATTTACGTTTGAGCTGGAGTGTTGATAAAGCGCGCTCCTATGTTTCCTCTACTGCTGCAAAGCAGGAGAAAGCGGCATGAGTAGCGCCGAGATCGCTGTTTCTGGAACTGAACAACGCTCAGTAATACCCACATTAAAACTCGGTACTTTTTTGTTGATGCTACCGTTATTGTTATGGTTGCTTCTACTGATTATTTTACCGCATGTGGATCTGTTGATTGTCTCCCTTCGTGAAGTGCTTGGTTATAGGGAATACGCCTTTAGTCTTCAAAATTATGCAGAGTTCTTCACTGAGCCACTCTATTGGAATACGTTTGTCCGAACAGCCGTAATGTCCATTCTAGCCACGATAATAACACTGATTGTCGGCTTCCCGGTTTCGTACTATATCGCAAAGGTGATGAAGGGGAGAAAACGTAATCTTCTCTTCATAATGTGTCTGATCCCTTTCTGGGTTTCCGAGCTCGTTCGGACCTTTGGTTGGATGATTTTACTTCGTGAAAGTGGTGTGCTTAGTAGCTTTATCCAGTGGATTGGCTTGGTAGATGGACCTGTTGAGTTCCTCTATACTGATGCGACATTGATGGTTGGCTTGGTATATACTTCAATACTTTTCATGGTGGTTCCTCTGGTTTCAGTTCTTGATACCTTGGATGATAGCTTAATCGAAGCGGCTTATGATCTTGGTGGTAATACGGTTTCAATTCTGAGAGAAATAGTCATCCCTCATGCGATGCCGGGTATTGCTTCTGGCTGTATCGTGGTGTTCATGCTGACGCTTGGAAACTATCTAACTCCAACCCTATTGGGCGGGAAAGATAGCCTGTGGTTTACAGAGCAAATTTACAACCAGTTCATTACACGCTTTAACTGGGAATCTGGGTCTGCCTTTGGCTTCCTTTTGTTGTTCCTCTCATCTGCGATTGTCTTTGTCGGGCTTAAGTTAAGCCGTCAAACACTTGCTGATACTGTTAAGTAAGGGGCACAATTATGATCCCATCTCTACCTCAGTCAAAGTTTAGTACGCGGCTTTATGCGGCATACATAACCTTGTTTTTTCTTTACCTTGGGGCGCCGCTCATCGTTGTGGGTGTATTTGCCTTTAATGATAGCTTGTTCCCATCCATGCCTTGGAACGGGGTGACATTAGATTGGTTCATTGGCACGGAAGCCCCAAGACTTGGTGTTTTTAATGATTCACAACTTTTGGAAAGCATCGGGTTTTCTGCTTTTGTGGCGGTTTGTGTAACAACTCTCGCTGTATTTGTTGGGACATGTAACGCCTTCCTTTTTGAGCGCCATTCGTTCCCTGGTAAAAACATTCTCTATATGTTTGCGCTTATGCCTCTGGTTATTCCGGGCGTCATTCTGGGGATTTCGATTTTGATCTTCACCAACTCCATTGCTAATGGTGTTGAGGACAGCCTTGGTTGGGATCTTGAGATTTTAAGACCAGGCCTGTTTATCGTGATTATGGGGCAGTTTGCCTTTGTAACGACGATAACAACGTTGGTGATCTCTGCTCGATTGCGAAAGTTTGATAACAGCTTGGAAGAAGCTGCGCTTAATCTTGGGGCTACGAAATGGGAAGCGGTTCAAACTATTACCCTCCCTTTTCTAAAACCCGCGATGATTGGTGCAGGAATCATCAGCTTTCTGATGTCTTTTGAAAACTTTAATACAACGTTGATGCTGGTTGGATCTGATTCACCTCTGACCATCACGATGTTTGACCGTCTCAAGCAAGGCTCGACACCTGCTTTAAACGCAGTTTCGCTGATGCTGATGATCGTTTCTGGTGCATTGGCCCTATTTGCTGTTTTTGTTCAACGGGATAAAAACAACAACGAAGATTGATAGGGATATTAATTAATGGGGCGGTGGTGTCGTTATGCCGCTCTATTTAAGAGTTATGCGTTGTGCCGATCCGAAAGGTAGAGCGCATAAAGGTAGTTGCTCTTTGAGTAACTTACCCCACACAACTTGGCCGGGCTTATGCCCGGCCATTTTTTTGTCTCTTTAATGGCGGGGTTTTTCTCAATGTAACTGGATATAGATTTCTATTATTGATGGTGGTAATTTTATTCATCGAGAACTATGATCACCTAAGCCGTTGAGAGAATTGGGGACTGAACTCTATTAACGGTTTAAAGATAATGATTTTAAATACGAATAAACTTGGTTGTCGGGGTTTTGTTAAGAGGGGTGCTTAACAAGATAAACGATAACAAAGAGAAAGCTCCAATCTGGGAATTGTCAGTCCATGTTAAAAAATACTGTTCTTGAAAGCATAAAAACACAACAGGCGGCGAAGTCTTTTACCCGCCGAGGCCTTTTGAAATCGGTTGCTGCGGTGGCTGGTGTTGGTGCCGTTGGTCCTCTTTTTTCCTCTTCTTCTTTTGCCTCATCAGGTGAACTGGAAGTCTTCGGGTGGGAGGGGTATTTCAGCGCAGAAATGATTGCTGAGTTTAAAAAAGATACTGGGATAGCGATAACGTTCACAGATTTTGAAACAAACGCTGAGGCATTGTTGAACTTAAAGGCAAGTAAAGCCCAGGGATTTGATCTCGTTTTTCCCTCTGCAACCTCGCTTTCGAACTGGTACGTGGCTGACGAGCTTTTACAGCCGATTGATGAAAGTCGTTTGGTGTTGGACGAAATCCATCCCGCAATTATGAAAAAATCTAGCGATCTCGGAACCATTTATCGTGGTCAACTTTATGCAGTACCTTTTAGCTGGGGCGCAGAGGGGATTTCGTTTGATAGCACTATTCGTGATTATAGACCTGGCGAGGCCTCTTGGGCGGATCAATGGGCACCTGAGAATAAAGGCTTTGTCGCAACCCGTCCTCATTCAGCTTTAACGAGTATGGCCTTGATGTTGGATGGCACAGGGGAGAGGCTTAACTCTGCCTATGTAAATGAAGATTTAGCGCGTGAAGTGTTTGGTGAAGCCCTGTTGTTTGCAATTGAGCACAAATCCTACGTTCGTCAGTTTTGGACAGATGTAGAGGGACTAACTTCTGCCTTTACCCTAAACAACTGTGTGGTCGGGCAATCGTGGGATGGGGTGGCCATCGATCTATGGAAGAACTCCAAAAGCAAATTCAAGTTTCTTGCGCCTAAAGAAGGGGCTCTGGCATGGCTTGATACAATGGTAATGCCAGCGGGGGCTAAAAATGTGGATCAGGCCTATGAGCTTATCAATTGGCTGTCTTCCATAAAAGGTGGTGGGATGTTCATGGCCCATACGGGACATAACTCCGTTGTAACCCGGGCAAAGGAAGGCTTGGATCTTGCCTCTCGAGACAGATTTGATTTTGCCTTTAACGAGGGTGAGGCTCTTGAGAAGCTTTATTGGTGGAAGCCTGAACCAAAGTGGTTCCAAGAGCTTCGCGAATTATATGTACGAAAATATAAAGCCGCTTAAGGGTTATTAATTTTTGGGTATGGTTTGAGTGTTGGTATCCGGTCACGTTTTCGTTGGAGAACTTCTTATCTGGGTTAATAAGCGTATACTTTCTTGGTAGGGAGAACCCATGAGCAAAAATAAATTTCTTAAAATCGGAATTGCAGGGTCAGTTTTAACGGCAATCTGCTGTGTGACACCCCTACTTGTTATCCTGTTTGGGGCGCTTGGTGTCGGTGCAATGGTCGCTTATCTCGATATGATTCTATTACCGATGCTGGCTGTTTTCTTAGGCATAGCAGGGTACGGTTATTGGAGGGGTAAACAAATATGAGTGAGGCTCACTCTGTAATTACCTGCCCAGAATGTGGGCATACTGAACGTGAACTGATGCCCACAGATGCCTGCCAGTGGTTCTATGATTGCAAGGGGTGTGGAGCTTTGTTGAAGCCCAAAAGTGGGGACTGCTGTGTTTATTGTTCGTATGGAACAAACCCTTGTCCGCCGATTCAGTCAGGTGAAAGCTGCTGCTAAGTAATTCTTGTAATAATATGTCAAAAATAGCACTATAAAAGTCGTTTTTATTCAAATGAAGGAGAAGTTAAGAATTATACTAAATCAATAACACATGGCTGAAAGGAACATAAGCATGGCGAATTCCATTATCCTGACCGCAACAGGGAAAGACAGGCCTGGCTTGGTAGATGATATGTCTACAATGATAACTCAACATGGCGGAAACTGGTTAGAAAGCCGTATTACCAAGTTATCTGGAAATTTTGCAGGCATAATTCGCGTATCAGTTCCCAGTAAAAACCATGAAAAGCTTGAATCTGATCTTAACACATTGGAATCAGATAGCTTCCACCTAAAGATCGAGCGACAGAGCAAAGCCGAGGCTGAAGTTCCTGTTCGAGAGCTTAGTCTTGAAATAGTGGGGCCAGACCATCCCGGTATAGTACAAGATATCTCTCACGCATTAGCAGCGAAGAAAATTGGTATCAACGAAATGCTGACCGATTGTAATGATGGCGCGATGTCTTCCGAACGAATTTTTAGTGCTGAGATTAATATATCTATCCCTATGGCGGTTTCAGTCGATACCCTTCGTGACGAATTAGAAGAATTAGCTAATCAATTGATGGTCGATATCTCTATGGATGATCTTCAGGGTACGGTAACTCGTATTTAAAAATTCTGATATCCTTATAAATGATTTCGGGTTAATCGACTTCAAAATTTATTACAAAAGGCGCAGAAATTTTCTGCGCCTTTTGTTGAATTTCTGTCCCTTCCTGACCTTAAATTTTTTAAGTTCAAAAGGGCTGATATTTATAGCAACTCTTGTGCAATTTCTGAGCTTGGTGGCAAAAGCCACTCAATAGGCTGCTTGTCGTGTTGTGCTAAATAGGCATTGGTTTGAGAAAAATGGCCATTCCCAAAAAAACCTCTGTGGGCCGATAAAGGCGAGGGATGTGGAGATTGAAGGATTAGGTGTCTGTCCCGATCAATCACAACGCCTTTTTTTTGTGCATAGCTGCCCCAAAGCAGAAAAACGAGATTGTCATGGGCCTTGTTCAGGTTATGGATGATCTGATCTGTAAAAAGTTCCCAGCCGCGGCCCTGATGCGCACCTGCTTTGTGTTGTTCTACGGTCAGGACTGAATTTAATAATAAGACACCTTGTTGAGCCCAGGGAATAAGATAGCCATGTTTGGGCTGATCAATTCCAAGGTCTTGCTTCATTTCTTTGAATATATTTTTTAAAGATGGTGGAACGGCAACATCGGGCCTGACTGAAAAGCATAAACCGTGTGCTTGGCCTGGCCCATGGTATGGATCTTGACCGAGGATCACGACTTTTACTTTATCTACAGGGGCAAGGTTTAAGGCTTGAAAATATTCAACTCCCTTGGGGAATATAATTTTTTGTAGCTGCTTTTGCTGTTTGAGAAACGCTTTGAGATTACGCATATAATCTTTGTTGAATTCAGAGGAAAGTAATTCTTTCCAGCTTTCATCCAGCTTGATGGCATTAGAAGAGGTGTACATATTGTTTCGTTTTGTGAAGCGTTAGAAAAGACTAGTCATCGATAAGTGTGAGCAACACTTCCATTGCATTTTCAGCGCCATGGGCAATATCAGGCACGGTCGCATCCAGCATATAGCAAGGAGTAGTTACGAGTTTGTTTTCTCTATCGACAACCACCTCGCCATGCCCCGTGGTCTCATGGTTGGCACCCATGGTTTCAAGTGCATGAGCCGTATCTGCATCTTGCCCGATCGTCAGAGTTGGGTTGTCATAGAGTCTGGTAACAACGGCAGGTGAGATGCAGAGCGCGGCGACAGGCTTGTTTAATCTGATCATGCCCTTAATTGCGGCTTCTACGTCTGGATTAATAGAGCAATCAGCGCCTTCACTGGCGAAACTGGAGAGGTTCTTTGTTGCGCCGAAGCCCCCAGGAAGAACCATGGCGTCGACTTGTGTTGGGTCGAATTCAGCCAAGTCTGTGATATTGCCACGGGCTATTCTGGCGGATTCAACCAACACATTTCTTCTCTCGTTTGGAACGAGTTCTCTGGTGAGGTGGTTGATGACGTCAGTCTGGTCTATGTTCGGGGCAAAGCAAATGGTCTTTGCGCCGAGTTTTTGAAGCGCAAAGAGCGTCATAACGGCTTCATGAATTTCAGCACCATCAAGGAAACCACAACCAGATAAAATTACAGCAACTTTTGCACTCATTAATTTCTCCACCTTTTGTGCAGCAGGTTTTAGTTTAGCAGCAAAAAGAATAAAAATCTCTGGAATCTAGTTTTAACTAAGCTGATCCCATAAATGAGTGTTTATTCTTTTCCGCCTGCATCACGTAAAAGTTTCTCAACATCCTGACGCTTTGTATGTTTAAAGAACTCGCGCGCAATAGGAGAGCTCGGTTCGCGCTTGGAAATTACCATTCCAATATTATTAATCAATCGAGGTTCTGAGAGAGGGATGGCAACCACCCCTTCAAGGTTTCTAAGTATATGGATTAAGCTAATCGGTACGATACTTGATGTCGTGCCAAAGCGTGTTTCATGTAAAAGCTGCGTAATTGAATTGGTTTGAGTATGGGGGGTCACAAAGCAATCGAGCTCTTCAAATGTTTTATCGATGATCCGACGGTACTGCATGTCGCGCGTAAGAAGACTGAGGGGGAGGCTAGCTGCTTCTTGCCATGTAATCGTTTCGCGATCTTTCAGAAGGCCATCTGCTTTATGTATCAGAGAATATTCTTCGTGATAAAGTTCATGACTTTCCACATTGTTACTGAGCTCATCACTTAGATAGGTAACACCAACTTCAAGATCGAACTTCTCCAAGCCAAGTTGGATTTCAGCAGAAGAAAGTGACAGTAGTGAGATCGTGATATTTGGATGAGCATCGCAAAAAGGATTTTTGATAAGAGACATCATCGGCATTGCGGAAGGAACGGCGCCGATACGTAAGTGCCCGGCAAGACCTTTGCTCATTTGGCTCAAAGATTGTTTTAAAGTTCGGGCCTCTGCCAATATTCGTTGGGCAGTAGATACAACCAGCTCACCTTCAGTGGTGAGGCCCTGAAAGCTTCGCTCTCTTTTGACGATTGGAACGCCAAGCTCATTTTCAAGTTGTCGAATTCTAGCTGAAAAAGCTGGCTGAGAGATGTTGCAATTTTTTGCTGCCCGCCCAAAGTGCTTTTCGCGTGCTAGCGCACAGAGTAGTTCTAATTGGCGCAAGTCCACGGTAAGCAACTCCTGAGGTGCGGATTATTATTTTGGTTTCATCAATTATGTAATAATCGGCAGGCTGAAATTCTGTTATTAAATTTATAGCGGAAATTTGACGCTAACATAAGGGCATATGTTTATATTACATCGAGTTAGAGCGTCATAAGCCGTTTGTTTCGCGACAAAATGATATCAGCTTCGTTCTATTTCCTTGCCAGACATCAGGCTTGGCGTTCCCAAAGGGGACGTCATACCGGATTTCATCATCAAATGACGAAGAGGGGAAAAGTTGCGGACTGCTGAGAGGCCAATATCCCTGATCTTATGAAGGATGGCACTGTCGTTTGAGGCAAAACGGTTCAGACTATCTGCTGCGGCCAAGCGGGAAACGACATCAAAGCGTCTTGCTCGATCATATTCTTTTAAGAGATCATTATCGTTGAGCGCCTTACCAGCTTTATTTTGATCGATAAGAAGTTCGGCTAGAACAGCAACGTCGCGTAAGCTGAGATTTAGGCCTTGAGCAGCAATTGGAGGGAGCGCGTGTGCTGCTTCGGCTATCAGGGCAAGATCTTTAGTGTAGAAACTATCGCTGAGCATGGCAGAGATCGGAAAGCCACCACGTTTGCCAAATAATTTTACGGTTCCCAGGCGGCCTTTGATTTTAGCTTTAAGCTTTTGCTCAAACTCTGTGTCATCAAGCGCGAGATATTTTTTGGCCAAACGAGTATCTTCAACCCAGACGATGGAGGATCGTTTACCCATCATCGGCACCAGAGTGAAGGGGCCAGCAGGATAATGAGTTTCCGTTGAAACATTTTGATGGGGTTTATTGTGCTCAATATAACAGGTGATGGCCGTTTGTGGGTAAGGCCATGACATACTCTTGATGCCCGCGGCTTTCCGACAAGCTGAATTTTTGCCGTCTGCCCCAACGGTTAGAGTAGCGGTTGCTCTTTCCCCATTTGATAATGAAAGCTGATACCCATCTGGTGTCTGCTCCATTTTGTCCATTTTGGTTGAAGTCAAATGAGTAACAGAAGAAAGCTTAGTCAAACGGTCGAAAAGAACGCGTCGAAGAACCGCATTAGGTACATTAAAACCAAAAGGACTGTTTTCAATCTCCCGAGAATCAAAGTCTGTGGAGTTTGGATATTTTTGTGCTCCGCGTGGAAGGTTGACAATACGCATGACGGTCAGTGCTGTTGCATAGTCCTCACATCCCTTCCATGCGCCACAGGCATTGAGCAAGTTTATGGAATTTTGAATAAGTGCCGTGGTTCTATTGTCTTTAGCTTCTTCAAAAGGGGTGTCGCTTGGCTCTGGCTCCATATCAATCAGGAGCGTTTTTATACCAGCAGTTCCCAGTGCGGCGGCTAAGCTTAGCCCTGCCAGTCCACCACCAACGATTTGTACTTGGCTAACAATTTGTCTTTGGGAAGTGTGATCAGCCATTTATTTGCGCGACACCTGCGGTGCGGTCCCTAGATGTTTTTCTTCTTAATTGGGGTACTCCCAAAGCGGCCGGGGTGCAAGTCGAACTATGGTATGTAGAGAGATAAAATAGTCGAAAATTAATAAAAAAATGGAGCCGTGAGCTCCATTTTTAATCAAAAATCGAAGGGAAAGAATATCCCGCCTATTTTCCAGATAAGGCTTAGTTACCAAGCAAACTTTTGAGAGCGTCACCTGCGCCATCAGCCGCGTCTTTGACACCGTCAGTCGCGCCCGAGGCTGCATCACCGACTGTGTCAGTGACAGTTGAGGCACCGCTAACTACACCATCGGCTACGCCTGAGACACCGTCAGCAACTCCTTTGGCAAGGCCCTTGAGGTCTACAGATCCCAAAGCTCCTGTGATGTTCTTGGTCACGGCACCGACTGCGGCTTGTAAAATTACTTCTGGGCTCGCGCCATTGTCACCTTTGCCAATGTCCTTAAGGTGTATGTTTGGTAGACCCAAGTCGATTGTCTTGTCACCGAGGGGTGCCGCCGCGACAGAGATTTCTCCGTCATTTAGGTAGAGGTGTTCGACAATGAATTTGGGACCTTCTTCATCCGTTGCGGCAGGCTCGCCACTTTTGCTGTGGGATTGTGCATTTTCATTGATGGTATCAATGTTGCTCTTCTTGGGGCCAACCTCATAGGTAATGTGGGGAGCATTAATTCTAATCTCATTAATCACGATGACATCTTCGGCTAACGACGTGATATCAATCTTGACGAAGATTTCTTGAAACTGAAAAGCCTCATTTGAATTAAAGCCATCTGGATTGCTCATGGTGAAGCCACGCAAGCTTCCCTGGCCCGTCGTGGGTGAGATTTCCACGTCGTTAAGTGTGACCTCTGTCTGCGTCATATCAGAGGCAATGCTTTCAACAGCTGCCTTCACGATAGAATCAAGTGACGAATAGATAAAGATAAAGCCACCGACAATAAGAATGGCAAGTGTGATTGCGGTGATGCTCGCAATTTTGACGAATTTGTTCATCGATCAGATTTCCCCGGTTGTTCTGTACCATGCGATTTATCATTGTCGGGGGGAAAAAGCTATAAGTATGTCTGCTTATGTCGCAGGATTGATAGGGTGAATCCATTAAAGACAAAGGGTACAGGGAATTGCCTATTAGTTAACACTTTAAGTAATAAGGTTAATAAAATTCAGCAAAAATTAGGCGCTGTTAAACTTAAATTATCTATGTTGTAAATATGCCACTTAAGCTGTTTTAAATAAAAGACAGCATCCCCAAAGAGTCGAAAAATATAAGATAATTTATAAATATCAAAAAAACATCAATTAAATCAATTAGATAAAATGTAAGTAATTTTACGGATGTCAAGACCCAATTTTGTCACAATAAACGCCCCCCTGTTTCATTTGGTGGCATGGGGACTATGCAATTTGCGCATGGCTGATTATTTTTTATTATAAGTAAAAGTGATTTCCCTCAAGTAATCGCCAAATTAAGCTTGTGTATTCATGTAATACGTAAATATTTTTATGTATTTTTGTCTCGAATTCATGATAAATATTTCTTTGACTCTTGATGTTAATCTCTTGTAAACATTTGTCATCAACAGACGACACGAGGTTGTTTGCTTGAATTTAATCCCCATATCGGGGTGCGCTCACAATGACACAGGCTGTGTGAGCACGGGCTTGAAAAAGCTGCTGAAGTTATAATTTTAAACTGAGGTACTTAAAGATGAGACGTGGTTTGCGACAGATTAAACGGATGGGTTACCGATTGCGCGGTCAATTCCGGGGTCATTGGTACGGACTTTCTTCCTTCCTCTTTGCTCTTGCAATTAGCGCAGGTGTACTTGCACCTGAAGCTCAGCAAAATGCATTGGCTGTTCAGGTCTCCGAAGGCGATTTTATTGCCCCTGTGGATGTCCGAGTTCTCGCACGTGATTATGCTGTGCTTCCTGAATTGGAGCGTCGCCGTCCGACACAAGCCAGTTATGATACCGAGCTCGAATGTTTGGCGCAGAATATCTATTTTGAATCACGCAGCGAAACAACAAGCGGTAAACGGGCTGTTGCCCACGTTGTACTCAATCGTGTTTCCAGCAAACGTTTCCCCTCCACAATTTGTGGCGTCGTTCAACAGGGTGGTTCACGTTTAAATCGCTGTCAGTTCTCTTGGTGGTGTGATGGCAAAAAAGATGAGATTACAGATCAGGCATCTTGGATTGAGTCACAAAAGTTAGCACGTTTTGTTTACTGGGGTGTTTCAAATGATGTCAGCGAAGGTGCTCTTTGGTATCATGCTGATTATGTAAGTCCAAAGTGGCGGACTGCTTTTGATAAAGGCCCGACCATTGGCCGTCATATCTTCTATCGTGAGAAATCTAAAGAGCTTAAAGTGGCTTCTCTCGACGTGAAGTAAGCCTTAACGGTATTTCGTAAAAAGCGCCTGATTTGAGGCGCTTTTTTTGTTTCTCAGCCCCGCCATATATAAACTAACATACTAAGACTTATGTGAGGGTTGGACACTCTTAGAGCAAGTTAAGAGGGGGCGTACTGGTTTCTCTTATAAAGAATGGCAGAGAGTAACAAAAGCTTACGTGTCTTTGTCCAACTTGTGATCATCGATTTTTTTAAGATCACGTTTTTTTACAGATTCTGAAATTACTTTCTCGGTTTTTGTGCGGCCATGTTCGACACGGTTATCTGATGCTTGTGAAGCCTTTGCATCACGCGCTTTCTTCTTACGAAATTGTTTCAGGTTGATCACGTTGGTCATAGATGTTTTCTCCTTGGCCCAGGTTTCTCTACTTAGGCGAAATATCTCTGTTCGTTTCTTGTTTCATCTCATGATGTAACCATTTAATGCTTCTGTACCAGAAATTTTTTGTTTCCCAGACGGAGCCACCATGTCCAACATCCCTGTTTCAGAGAATAGCTTTGCCCCAAAAGCAGAGAAACGATCATTTTTCCATGAACTTCATGGCGAGCGCAGGGAAGATCCTTATGCATGGCTTCGAGCCGATAACTGGCAGGAAGTAATGCGCCAACCTGATAAGCTCTCTCCAGATATTCGAGATTATCTTGAACAAGAAAATGGTTATTGCAAGGCTGTGATGGCGGATCAGGAAGATTTGCAAAAGGTGCTATTCGAGGAGCTAAAAGGGCGCATCAAAGAAGACGATTCTTCTGTACCTTCCCTTGATGGGGTTTGGCTCTACTACCTCCGTTACGAAGAAGGGGCTCAACATCCTATCTTTTGCCGTAAGCCATCGGTAGGAAGTGGCGATGAAGTCATATTGCTGGATGGAAACCAAGAAGCGGAAGGCAAAGATTTTTTTCAAATCGCTAGCTGTTCGCATAGCCCTGATCACCGATATGTTGCCTATAGTGTTGATGAAAAAGGATCGGAATATTACAGCCTCAAAATTCGTGATCTCAACACGGGTGATGAACTGGATGATTTGATCGAGAATACTTCTGGATCTGTGGTTTGGGCCGCAGATAACAGGACCCTATTCTACACCGTGTTGGATGAAAACCACCGTCCATCAAAAGTTTTTCGTCATATGCTTGGCGACGATGAAGAGTTGGATGTGCAGGTTTACGAAGAGACAGATCCTGGCTTTTTTGTTGGTATAGGCAAAAGCGAGTCCGGTCGTTTTATTCACGTGATGGCCCACGATCATCAAACCTCGGAAGTATACCTAATTCCCTCTGAGCAGCCCGCCACACCACCTTGTGTTGTCTCCCTTCGACAAGAGGGCCTCGAGTACGAAGTCACGGATCACGGTGAGCGGTTGTTAATTTTAACCAACGCGGATGATGCGATTGATTTCAAAATTTGCGAAACAGCCTTAGACAAGCCCGCACGTGATAACTGGAAAGATTTGGTTGCACATCAACCCGGTGTCTTAATCTTGGCCCTGATCCTCTTTAAGGATCACATAACGCGTCTTGAGCGTGTTGAAGGTCTGCCTCGGATTGTTATTACGCGCATTTCAGATGGCCAAGAGCACTCGATTTCCTTTGATGAGGAAGCATATAGTCTTGGCATGTCTGCTGGTTATGAATTTGATACAACATCTTTGCGCTTTACCTACTCCTCTCTTTCCACGCCGGCACAGGTTTATGACTACGATATGGAAAGCCACGAGCGGGTTCTACGCAAAGAAGATGAAATCCCAAGCGGGCATAACCCTGACGACTATGAAGTCAGGCGTTTGATGGCCCCATCTCACGATGGAACGTTGGTACCGATATCTCTGCTTTATCGAAAAGACACGCCGCTAGATGGCAAGGCACCGTTACTGCTTTACGGCTATGGTTCATATGGCAACGCCATACCAGCCGGGTTTATGCGCAATAGTTATTCCTTGGTTGATCGCGGATTTGTCTATGCCATTGCTCACATCCGTGGCGGCACAGATAAAGGTTATGGTTGGTATCTCGATGGTAAGATGGAAAAAAAGAAAAACACTTTCCTCGATTTTATTGCTGCAGCGGAACATTTGATCTCTGAAGGATATACGGCAAAAGGCCAAATCGCAGCCCACGGTGGCAGTGCTGGTGGCATGTTGATGGGCGTGATTAGTAACATGCGGCCCGATCTATTTAAGGCCATCATCGCTGATGTGCCTTTTGTCGATGTCCTGACCACAATGTGTGATGCGACCTTGCCTCTAACGCCGCCTGAGTGGCCAGAATGGGGCAACCCTATCGCAGGGAAAGAGGCCTATGATTACATCAAGTCCTATTCGCCAGTGGATAACGTGAGCACTCAGGCCTATCCAAATATGTTGATCACCGCCGGTCTTACCGACCCACGTGTGACTTATTGGGAACCCGCAAAATGGGTTGCAAAACTTCGTGAGCTAAAAACGGATGGAAATCACCTGATCTTTAGAACCAATATGTCTGCGGGGCATGGAGGTGCTTCAGGCCGCTTTGAGCGCCTGAAGGAGGTCGCTTTGATGGATGCCTTCCTCGTGATGGTGTTTGGGCTTTAAGAAAGAAAACGAGATATTTTCTGGCTTATGCCTCAAGTGGGGCATTTTTGAGACATAAGGATCAAAGGGCAGAAGTGATACCTCTGCCCTTTGAGTGATACGCTTTTATAAGAGCCCTGTTACAATCTGATCACTTACTTCTCGTATGGCATCATCAGCACCACTTTCTGAAGAGAATGGGTGAGAGGCTGATTTGCCTTCAGCTTGGAAAGTTGTAATGGTTTCCCCGGTTTTTTTATCTTTGAGTATGACGTCAGCGGTAACATTGTTTGATCCGGCAAGCACACCAAAGAAAATGCGAGCTGCTGTTGGTACTTTTGTTGCGCCAGATATCCGAACCTCTAGGTCGTATTTAGCCTCAGAGTTATTTTGGTTAACCCCAGAAAAGATGTCTCGACTTACAAGTTTACCAAACAACCGATCTTGTAAACGATTTGCAAAGTCTTTAGCGGCTTCTTCCTGATCGGTAGAAACTGTTAAGCTAACCGTTGCTGTATGGTCAATCATAGAAGTGGGTTTAACGGTTTGAGTTAATTTCCCGGAAGAGCTACAGGCAGTAATGAATAAAGAAAGAAAAAGTGTTAAGCCAATTTTTTTGAGCACTGTAAAAAAATCCTAGAGTAGATGAAAATTAATCATGAAGTCTAATTGTCGCGATTGATAGGAAAATGCAAGTTATAAGTGAAATGGTATTTGTATAATCTGCTTATGCATTCTGAGCTTATTGAGGAAAAATCAGCACCTTAGGTTCGTGAGATAATTGCCTCAATAAATTAGTATTATCCCTCGTTCACAAAACGTCGTCGCCAAGCAGAATTCGTGACCGTTGGTGGCGTGTGGTGGGCAAGCGCGCAGTTGGGTAGTACCTGATTATCTTGAACACCGAAGTAATGTTTGATTGATCCATATAGCCCGCCGTGTGCTGCGATCAAAACCGGACCTGGCCGATCTATAGCTTTATTTATGCCTGCGGTTGCACGTTCCAAAAATTGGTCTCTTGTTTCTGCGCCAGCAGGAGTGAATTCGCCGTCTTTCCACGCCGCGAACCAGCCATCATCGACGAGGCCTTCGTGATCACCGAAACAAGCTTCTTTGAGATCATCGAGGATAATTAATTCACAATTCAAAACTTCATTGAGTATTTTGGCTGTTTCCAGTGCACGGCCTAATGGGCTGGCACAAATGGTCGTAATTTCGATGCCTTTAATAGATTCAGCTGCCTGATAGGCTTGTTGTCGTCCGGTCTCATTGAGAGGGATATCAGTGAAGCCTTGCATACGCCCTTTGGCGTTCCAGTCGGTTTGACCGTGGCGAATGTAATAAAACTCTTTTTCAAGCAGCATTTTATGGACCTAACTAAACAAAAATACCCGGCACATCATCAGATGGCCGGGTTATACTTACTTTAAAACCAAACGTTTAGAGGTATTTGATCTTTACGATCTCATAGCCTTTATCGCCTGCAGGGGTCCTGACTTCTACAGAATCCCCTTCTTCCTTACTGATCAGCGCGCGGGCGATCGGTGAGGTGATGGCAATACGTCCTGCTTTAACATCGGCTTCTAAATCCCCAACCAACTGGTATGTGGATTCTTCGTCCGTGTCTTCGTCGGCAATCGTAACTGTCGCACCAAACTTCACGGTTGAGCCCGACATGGTAGAGACGTCAATGACTACTGCGCGTGAAATACGTGCTTCAAGCTCCATGACGCGACCTTCAGTAAAACTCTGTTTTTCACGCGCAGCGTGATACTCAGCGTTTTCTGAAAGATCACCGTGTTCGCGAGCTTCGGCGATGGCACGGATAATGGCGGGGCGCTGAACAACCTTAAGGTTGCGTAACTCTTCTTCAAGGCGGACTAAGCCCTCCTTGGTCATAGGGAACTTTTCACTCATTCGCGTTTCCAGGCGTTAATACAAATAGCAACTCCCGATTCCACCGCTTTGAGGGGAGAATCGGGAGTCGTTTAAATTAGAACGAAGAACTAAAGTAAGCTTGAAGCGGCTGAACTTCAAGTAGGCCTTCACGTTTTGCTTTTAAAGCCTCTACCATGGCACGCGCACCGTTGGCAGTTGTGAAGTACGGAACTGATGTATCCAGTGCGCCACGACGGATATCAAAACTATCCGCTATCGCTTTTGCACCCTCGGTTGTATTGATAATCAGATGGACCTGACCGGACTTGATTGTGTCCGCAATATTGGGGCGCCCTTCACGAACTTTAAGAACTTTCTCAACTGCGAATCCTTTTTCTTGAAGATAGGTAGCTGTCCCGCTGGTGGCGACAAGTTTGTAGCCCATCGCGATAAGATCACCTGCCAAGGATTCAATGACTTTTTTATCGCGATCTTTTACAGAGATAAAGACCGTACCTTCGTCAGGAAGGGTAACACCTGCGGCCATTTGTGATTTCAAGAAGGCACGGCCAAATGACGTGTCGAGCCCCATTACTTCACCAGTTGAACGCATTTCAGGGCCAAGCATAACGTCAACGCCAGGGAAACGGTTGAACGGGAAGACGGCTTCCTTGATTGCAATATGATCGCCACGGTCATGGATAAGATCAATGTCGGCAAGTTTTTCACCAGCCATAACACGAGACGCAATTTTTGCGACCGCATTACCTGTGGCTTTAGCGACAAAAGGTACAGTCCGGCTGGCGCGTGGATTTACTTCAAGAATGTAAACCACGTCGTCTTTAACCGCGAATTGAACATTCATGAGGCCAACAACGTTCAAAGCCAGTGCCAGTTTGTTGGCCTGATCAGTAATCTCGGCAATGATGTCTTGTGACAAGCTGTATGGAGGCAGTGAGCAAGCAGAATCACCAGAGTGGATACCAGCTTCTTCAATGTGCTCCATAATTGCGGCAACAAAAACATCCTTGCCGTCGCAGATCGCATCTACGTCAACTTCGATGGCATCTTGTAGATAGCTGTCGAGAAGTACAGGGTTTTTACCAGAGACTTGAACCGCAGTGTTGATGTAACGCTCCAGCTGGCTGGTTTCATGGATAATTTCCATCGCGCGACCACCCAAAACATAAGACGGTCTGATAACGATTGGGAACCCAATTTTATCTGCGACAGCGAAAGCTTCTTCTTTGGTCGTTGCTGTGCCGTTCACGGGTTGGCGAAGATCTAGATCTTGAAGCAATTTCTGGAAACGCTCACGATCTTCGGCCAAATCAATGGCGTCAGGAGAGGTTCCGAGGATAGGAATGCCTGCATCTTCCAAGGCTTGAGAAAGCTTTAAGGGAGTTTGACCGCCAAATTGGACGATGACGCCTTTGAGAGTGCCGTTACTCTGTTCTTTGCGGGCAATCTCTATGACGTCTTCACCCGTGAGAGGCTCAAAGTACAAGCGATCAGAAGTATCGTAATCAGTGGAAACTGTTTCTGGATTACAGTTGACCATAATGGTTTCGTAACCCGCTTCGCTAAGAGCGTAAGCCGCGTGAACGCAGCAATAATCAAACTCAATACCCTGGCCAATCCGGTTTGGTCCGCCACCAAGGATCATAATTTTTTCACGATCGGTTGGTTCTGATTCGCACTCTGCAGGGTTAACCCCATCGCCTTCGTAACAGGAATACATGTAA
This sequence comes from Halopseudomonas aestusnigri, assembly GCA_036960845.1. Taxonomy (GTDB): domain Bacteria; phylum Pseudomonadota; class Alphaproteobacteria; order Kiloniellales; family Kiloniellaceae; genus Kiloniella. Next base: position 165,669 of record JBALWN010000002.1, read on the forward strand.
GGTGTTGTTGATGGAAATTCGCCTGCACAGGTATCGATCCGCTTGAATACGGGCAGAACATCTAGGCTGTGGCGAAGATCTGAAACTTCTTTTTCGGTCTGCCCTGTAATCTCTGCTAGGCGTTCGTCAGCAAAGCCCATTTTTTTCAAGCTAAGGAATGACTGGCGATCTTTTGGGAGGCCGTTTTTGCGAATGTCCTCTTCCAAGGTCACAATATCTTCAATTTGGCGTATGAACCAAGGATCAAACTTGGTGACTTCGAATATCTCTTCAACGCTTAAGCCGTGGCGTATGGCTTGAGCAATCGTCAGCATACGGTCTTTGGTCGGCTTAGCCAGGAAGGAGCGCACATTGTCTTTATCAATATTGCCATCGCTATCAACCGCGCCGGGGATGTTGACTTCGTTAAAACCAGTGAGGCCAGTTTCCATGGAGCGCAGTGCTTTTTGCACGGATTCAGCAAAACACCGGCCAATAGACATGGCTTCACCGACAGATTTCATTGATGTTGTCAGATAATCTTCTGCACCAGGGAACTTCTCAAAGGTAAAGCGAGGGATTTTTGTGACAACATAATCAATGGTTGGCTCAAAAGATGCTGGTGTAACTTTGGTGATGTCATTTTTTAGCTCATCCAAAGTATAACCAACAGCAAGCTTGGCAGCGATCTTCGCAATCGGGAAGCCTGTCGCTTTTGAAGCCAGTGCCGAAGAGCGAGAAACCCGTGGGTTCATCTCGATGACAACAAGTTCGCCGTTTTCAGGGTTCATGCCAAACTGAACGTTGGAGCCACCAGTATCGACACCAATTTCGCGAAGGCAATTAATAGAAGCGTCTCTCAAGATCTGGTATTCTTTGTCGCTCAAGGTCAGAGCAGGAGCAACGGTTACCGAATCGCCAGTGTGGATACCCATCGGATCGACGTTTTCAATCGAGCAAATGATAATGCAGTTATCCGCGCTGTCGCGAACCACTTCCATCTCATATTCTTTCCAGCCCAGAACAGATTGCTCAACCAAAACTTCAGTTGTTGGTGAGGCTTTTAGGCCGCTTTTGACAATCTCTTCAAATTCTTCAGGGTTGTAAGCGATGCCACCGCCTGTGCCGCCCATGGTGAAGGAAGGGCGAATAATGGCAGGCAAGCCAATTTCTTCCAAGGCTGCCAATGCATCTTCGAAGGTATTGGCAACGCTTGAACGTGGCGACTTGAGTCCGATTTTTTCCATTGCTGTGCGGAATAATAGGCGATCTTCGGCTTTTTCAATTACATCGGCCTTGGCGCCGATCATTTCCACGCCGTGTTTCTTGAGGACACCTGAGTGATGAAGTGACAGGCCGATATTAAGAGCCGTTTGACCACCCATTGTTGGGAGAAGGGCATCGGGTTTCTCTTTTTCGATGATCTTCTCGACCATTTCTGGTGTGATCGGCTCTATATAAGTTGCATCAGCCAATCCCGGATCAGTCATAATTGTTGCCGGGTTAGAGTTTACCAGAATAACCCGGTAACCTTCTTCGCGCAGGGCTTTACAAGCTTGAGTGCCTGAGTAGTCAAATTCACAGGCCTGACCGATGATGATCGGTCCAGCGCCGATGATCATGATGGATTTGATGTCTGTTCTTTTAGGCATGGTCTGCTTTACTCATCTTTTGTCTGTTTGCTTATTCAAGGTCGCGATGACCATTAAGCTGTTCAGCTGTCTGTTAAAGCAGTGGCGGCCGCTTTTTTATCAGCGCCGCCACTATAAATTACTTCTGGCGGGCAACCATGAGATCACGGAACCGCTTGAAAAGGTATTGGCTATCTTGAGGGCCGGGTGAAGCCTCGGGATGATATTGAACCGAGAACACTGGCCGCCCTTTGAGACGAATACCCTGATTGGTTTCATCAAAGAGAGAGATATGGGTCTCTTCAACGTTATCAGGTAGACTGCTTTTGTCGACCATAAAGCCATGATTTTGGCTGGTAATTTCCACCTTGTTAGTGGTGAAGTCTTTTACAGGGTGGTTCGCGCCACGGTGTCCCAAGTGCATTTTCTTGGTGTCAGCACCAAGCGCCAGAGCCAAAATTTGGTGGCCAAGGCAAATACCAAAAATAGGTAGGTCTTCGTGTGCGAGTAAGTCTTTTACCATCGGGATCGCGTATTCACCTGTAGCCACAGGATCGCCTGGGCCGTTGGAGAGGAATACACCGTCAGGATTGTGTGCAAGGATTTCATCGGCCGTTGCCTGAGCAGGGACCACAGTAACTTTGCAACCTTGCGACGCAAGAGATCTGAGTATGTTTCTTTTTGCGCCAAAATCAACGGCAACTACATGAAACTCAGGGTCGGAAAGGTTTTGGTATCCGGCTTCCAGATCCCAACGTTTTTCGTTCCAATCAGAAGTTTGCGCACAGGTAACGTCTTTGGCCAAGTCCATACCATTAAGGCCAGGCCAGGTTGCTGCTTTCTGGCGCAGTGCTTCCAGATCGAACTTGCCATCAGCATGAAAGGCTATGCAGCCGTGAGGTGCACCATTGTCTCGGATCAGACGCGTAAGAACACGGGTATCAACCCCTGAGATAGCACTTAAGCCATGAGACTTGAGCCAAGCATCCAAGCCGCGGGTCGCACGCCAGTTTGAAGGTTGGGTGATATCCATACGGAAAATGGCGCCACGAGACGAAGGTGTGATCGTCTCAATGTCTTCATCATTGGTGCCGACGTTTCCAATATGGGGAAACGTGAAAGTAATGATTTGGCCAGCGTAGGATGGGTCGGTCAGGATTTCTTGGTAGCCGGTCATCGAAGTGTTGAAACAGACTTCAGCGACGGCTTCTCCTTCAGTTCCGAGACCTTTCCCCCAAAAGACCTGGCCACTTGCTAAAACCAAAGCGGCGGTAGCTCCTGCAGGTTGTTTGCAGGCGGAATCAATAGCCCCTGTCGGCGCGACATGGGTTTCATTCGATTTCATAGTACTCATGGATGGGGCGTCCTTTAGGCAGACGAAAGCGTCAGCGATTTAATAGCTGAGGCCTTTGTATAAGCATAAGTCCCTTTGAGGTCAAGAAAAACACTAAAAGAAAATATTGTTTAATATCAGTAGCTTACGTTATTTATAAATCTTTGCCATTTTCTTTTTTATGGAGTAGGTTCTCATCCTTTCCAACATGTTCGGGGCAAAAAATGCTACGTAACAGCTTGAATGACACTCTCAAAGACGCTATGCGCAACAAAGATAAGCAAGCAACTTCAACGCTTAGGCTTATTTTGGCAGCGCTAAAAGACCGCGATATCGCGGCGCGTGGTGAGGGTCGTGATCCTATCGGTGATGATGATGTACTGGAAATGCTCCAGAAGATGATCCGCCAAAGAAGAGATTCTATCGAAATGTACGAAAAAGCTGGTCGTACAGAACTGGCTGAGCGCGAGCAAAGCGAGATCGGTGTAATCGAAGGCTTCCTTCCGAAGCAAATGTCTGCGGAAGAAGTTGAGCAAATTGTCGCTGATCTTATTGTTGAGCTTGGGGCCGATTCCATTAAAGATATGGGTAAGGTCATGGGCGCGCTAAAAGGTAAATACGCTGGCAAAATGGACTTTGGTAAAGCGAGTGCGGCTGTCAAAACCAAACTAGTTTAAAACGACCATTACTACCTAATAAGAGCAGAACCCATGGGCGACCATCGGGTTCTGTTTTCTTTTTTACGTAACATTTCGATATCAAGTTATTATTTTGTGTGCCTAGATATAGAGCCACATTCGATGCTGTGATAAACTGAAATCTGGGATCTAAAGGACTGTCGGTTGGGAACACGCCTTTCAATGTCATTCACGCCAGAATTTTTGGATGAACTGCGCGCGCGCGTGGCAGTCTCCGGCGTGGTTGGTCGTAAGGTTAAACTGATCAAGCGCGGCCGCGAATTTAGTGGTCTTTGTCCCTTCCATAATGAAAAGAGCCCTTCTTTTACGGTGAACGACGACAAGGGGTTCTACCACTGCTTTGGTTGTGGTGCTCATGGCGACGTCATTACCTTTGTTACGGAAACGGAGGGCCTGTCTTTTCCCGAATCCGTTGAACGTCTGGCAGATCAGGCCGGGTTACAGGTTCCAAAGGCGAGTAAAGAAGAAGCTGAGAAGTCAAAAAAACGCGCCAGCCTTTATGATATTATGGAGGACGTTGCACGCTGGTTTGAAGAACAGCTGGCAGGCAGTGAGGGAAAAGAGGCCCGAGAATATATAAACCGTCGAGGATTGCGCGCAGAGACAGTTAGCCGCTTTCGACTTGGTTTAGCTCCGACTCAACGAGGCCTGCTGCGCAAAGCAATGAACGCCCGTGGGATAGATGATCAGCAATTGGTTGATATTGGTGTCATCAAACAGAATGATGACAGTGGTGGCTCTGATGGTCTAAAACGTGATGAATTTTGGGAATACTTTAACCATCGTTTGATGTTCCCGATAACAGACCGACGTGGTCGTATTATTGCCTTTGGTGGCCGGGCGCTTGGAGACAGTAAGGCGAAGTACCTGAACTCGCCCGAGACCATTCTCTTTCATAAGGGTAAGGTCCTATACAACCTGGCTTATGCGAGGCAGGCAGCGCATGATATGGGCGAGGTCATCGTGACCGAGGGCTATATGGATGTCATTGCGCTGTCGCAAGCTGGATTCCCTGCCGCAGTTGCGCCTTTGGGAACAGCGGTGACAGAGGATCAGATTCAAGAGCTTTGGCGTATGGTTGCAGAGCCAACTATGTGCCTTGATGGCGATACTGCCGGTATTCGCGCCGCATTTAGGGTTGTTGATAGAGCTCTACCGATCATTCAACCGGGGAAATCGCTCAAATTCGCAACCTTGCCTGAAGGTGAGGATCCCGACAGCTTGATCCAAACCCAGGGTTCCGCGACGATGCGGGAGTATTTAAGTCAGGCCCGACCGCTATCCGAAATGCTGTGGAAGAAAACCATCGAGGGCGTGGATATTGAAACTCCTGAGAGGCGGGCCGCTCTTAAGGCCGATCTACGCAAACAGGTCGGCGTTATTACAGATAAAGACCTAAAGTTTGAATATCAGAAAGATATGTTCCGTCGTTTTGATAATTTGACCGGAGCGAATGCCAGTCAAGGATTTGGGAACCAGGGGCAAAATTCAGGCCCAGCTCCCTATCAAAATAATGGACGCCAGGGTTACAACAAAGCCTATAATAATCAGGGCAATAAAAATCAGAATCGTACCCCTTGGGGAGGCGGTAAAGGTGGTGCTCGTGGAAAGGGAAAGGATTCGTTCAATCTCGATCCAAGAATCCCCCGACCAAATATGTCGCCACGATTATTAGCACGACGTCAGGAACAAGTTTTATTGGCAACGCTGGTAAACCACCCTGGCGTATTGACCAAACACCTAGAGGACCTTGCTACTTTGAGACTTCCAAGCCAAGATTTTAACATGGTGTTGCAAGACTTAGTAGATGTGATTGTAAGAGACCCAGATCTTGACAGAGAGGCACTTAAATGCCAACTGTGCGATAAGGGATATTCTCGATTATTGGATGAACTCTTGAGCCCCGCTGTTTTGGATCACGGTAAATTTGCGAGACCAGCTACAGACAGCACCGCTGCTGAGCATGGCGTGACGCATATTGCGGCTATGTTCCGTGAAAAACAGGCAGAGCAGGATAAGGGAGTTCAAAGTCGTGAATTTGCGGCGAATATGGACGAAACGGGATTGACTCAGCTGGAGGCGCACAAGCAACTCCGGCAGGAAGCATCTGGCGTGGCTATCGATTTAGATAGTTATGACCCGGATGCTTACGAAGACAGTCAATGAGCGTTAGGAGAGGGCACGTTAGCTATTGATCGAATATGCTGGCGTGCTGAATTGCTATTTGGGGTACAAGGTTAAATGGTAACCAAGGCGACCGATAACGCTGAGAAAAGCACAGAAACTAGTGAAGACACTTCTGATGCGCCGTTGATGGATGTGAATTCAGCGGCGGTCAAGAAGATGATCGCGAAGGCAAAAGAAGTTGGCTACGTCACTTATGACGAGCTTAATAAAGTTTTGCCTTCCGACGAAATGTCTTCCGAGCAAATCGAAGACATTATGTCCCTTCTTTCAGAGATGGGCATTAATGTTGTCGAGAACGAAGAGTCTGACGATTCTGTCGATGAAGAGGCCAAAACTGACGAAGCTGTCGTTGGTAACGTCAAAGAAGAGGAAGTCGGGCGTACCGATGATCCTGTTCGGATGTATCTTCGTGAGATGGGCACGGTTGAACTTCTTTCTCGTGAAGGTGAAATTGCGATCGCCAAACGTATTGAGGCAGGCCGCGATAAAATGATCGGAGGGATCTGTGAGAGCCCGCTGACCATTCGTTCGCTCTTGCACTGGCGTGAAGGCCTCATCGAAGGCAACCTGCTTCTTAGAGATATTATCGATTTGGATGCTACATACGGTAGCGGCCCGAATGATGATGATATTGCTTTTGAAGAATCTGGTGCTGGCGACAAAGCCGACGTTGAAGACGAGCTCGTCTCTCAACCAGGTGAAAAAGTCGCCGACGACGATGATGACAACAAGCCTGCTCCGGCAGAAGGTGCCGAAGGCGAAGCTGCTAAGACTGAAGAAGAAGATGACGACGATGGCGAAGAGAACAATATGTCTCTTGCTGCCATGGAAGAAGCTCTTCTGCCACAAGTCCTAGAAATGTTGGAAAACATTGCCGATCATCAGCATAAAATGAGCAAAATTCAGGAAAAGCGCCTGACATCTTTGCTTGCTGGTGAAAAGGTTGCAGATGCTGTCGAGAAAAAATACGACAAGATGAAACATGAAATGATCGAGTTGATGGAAGGGGTTCACTTTAACTCCAATCGTCTCGAACAGTTGATGGATCAACTTTACGGCCTTAACAAAAATCTGATGTCTCAGGAAGGTAAACTCTTACGCCTTGCTGAAAAGTCAGGTGTTGAGCGCAAAGAATTCCTCGATACCTATTTCGGAAGCGAACTGCACCCGAACTGGCTCGAAGAAATCAAAGGCTATTCTGGTAAAGGCTGGGCAAAATTTGCTGAGCGGTACGACGAAGATATTATCAAAATTCGCGTTAGTATTTCCAAGGTTGCCGATGAAGTAGGATTGCCGATCCCTGAGTTCCGCAAGACTGTAAAAGTCGTGCAAACCAGTGAAAAAGAAGCCAGCCGCGCCAAGACTGAAATGGTCGAAGCCAACCTTCGTCTCGTGATCTCTATTGCCAAGAAGTACACCAACCGTGGCCTTCAATTCCTGGATCTTATTCAGGAAGGTAACATTGGTTTGATGAAGGCGGTTGATAAGTTTGAATATCGCCGTGGTTACAAGTTCTCTACCTACGCTACGTGGTGGATCCGTCAGGCCATAACCCGCTCTATTGCGGATCAGGCCCGGACAATCCGTATTCCGGTTCACATGATCGAGACTATCAACAAGCTGGTTCGTACCAGCCGTCAGATGCTCCACGAAATTGGCCGGGAACCACAACCGGAAGAATTGGCAGAACGTCTGGGCATGCCACTTGAAAAAGTGCGTAAGGTCTTGAAAATTGCCAAAGAACCAATTTCGCTTGAAACCCCGATTGGGGATGAGGAAGACAGTCATCTCGGTGATTTCATCGAAGATAAAAATGCTGTTATTCCTTTGGATTCTGCGATTCAGTCAAACTTGCGTGAGACCACAACCCGTGTTCTTGCCAGCTTGACCCCACGTGAAGAGCGCGTTCTGCGTATGCGCTTTGGTATCGGTATGAACACCGATCATACTTTGGAAGAAGTTGGTCAACAGTTCTCTGTGACACGTGAGCGTATTCGTCAGATCGAAGCGAAAGCACTGCGTAAACTCAAGCATCCAAGTCGTTCGCGCAAACTGCGTAGCTTCCTGGATACCTGATAGAGGCGATATCTACTTATGGGTGAAAGCCCTGAAGAAATAATAGAGGCGTTTTGGAAATCTTGTTGGGATCATATCCCGGCGGAAGACCGGAGCGCCTCTTTTCGTTCCTGGTCCTTTGGTGATAGTGCGGAACTTGCGGATGAATTATTGGCGCTGGTGCTCTCTGGTGTGAAAACCGCAACTTGTGGCGCCCTTTGGGATTATGAATACGATGGGGAAGAACCTCCTATTACAGGAAGTTACCATATCCTTACTGATTACTCGGGCCAGCCCTGCTGCTTGATCCAATTAACCTCGGTTGAGTTCTGTTCTTTCAAATGTGTCTCTGCCGACTTTGCCTCAGCAGAAGGTGAGGGCGATCGTAGTCTTAATAATTGGCGCGAAGGGCATCACCAGTTTTTTAAGCGGCGGGCAGAAGATACAGGAAATATCTTTGATGAAGATACTGTTCTGGTGTTGGAGCGGTTCAAAGTGGTATACCCAACAATAAATTAGTTTCAATTGATACTTTATTGAAAATCAAAGTGTAGGGATCCTGCATGAGCGATAGATCACCCTGAATGCTAGGGAGAGATAAAGTTAATTGGAAAATACGATAAGTAGTTTGGTTTGAGTTAAGGGAGTAGATCATGGATATCACACTTTTGGGTACAGGGTGTCCTGCAGTCCATACCGAACGCTATGGCGCAGGACAATTAATCCGTCATACAGGCGCACAAGGAGAAACGCAGATCCTGATCGACTGTGGCTCTGGTGTAACCCAACGCCTCGTCGGTGCGGATAGCTCTGGTGCCAAGCTCGATGCTATCTTGCTTACCCACTTGCACTCTGATCACGTCATCGATGTCTATCAGGTTATTGTTTCCGCCTGGCATCAGGGCCGTACCACACCACAACGTATTTTCGGTCCAACTGGGACAGCTAAGTTTATCGAAGGCTTGATGGCGGTCTGGAGAGAAGAGCTGGATCTGCGTATTAAACACGAACGTCGCCCTTCTACTGCGGCGCTTGAATTGGATATTACTGAGATTAAAGCTGGTGAGCGTCTGGAGTTCAGCGAAGTCATGGTTGATGTTGTTGCTGTTGATCACCAGCCCATTGATCCGGCCTTTGGTTTTATCTTCACCGCTGCTGGATCCAAGATTGCGCTCTCTGGTGATACCACCTATTGCCCTGCTTTGATCGAGGCCTCCCAAGGCGTTGATCTGTTGGTTCATGAAGTCTTTGTTCACCGTGAAATGCATGTGGTTGAAGGCATAAGATCTGCCGAGACCATCGAAGCGGTTGCGGGGTATCACACCCTCTCAGATGAAGTGGGTAAGGTTGCGACACAAGCTGGCGTTGGTTGTCTGCTGCTTACCCACATCGTACCGCCTGATAGCAACCGCGATGACCTGCTGGCTGAAGTGAAAAAATCCTTCACAGGGCCTGTGCTAGTTGGTGAAGATCTGATGCGAGTAGATCCTGTTTCGAAGACAGTCTCTTACGGCGCAGCCAGACTTTCTTACGCTTAATCATAAATCTGTAAAAACATTTCAAGAATCGGATAATTAACACTTGAAGATTCCGTGCGCCTGAGCAACATTAGGCGCTGAAGTGGGCCTGTAGTTCAGTTGGTTAGAACCCTCCGCTCATAACGGAGATGTCGCAGGTTCAAGTCCTGCCGGGCCCACCAATTTCCTTTGCAAATATTATTGATCACCCAGGTCGCTTAAAGTTTTTGCGAGCCTGCTCAACTTTTTCCCGACATATACAGCCTTCAACGTGATCATTGATTAGGCCCATTGCTTGGATGAAGGCGTAAGCTGTGGTCGGGCCGACGAATTTCCAGCCACGCTTTTTAAGTTCTTTTGAGAGGGCGATTGATTCTGGTGAGGTCGTTTGTGTTTGCGGTTTGCCGAGCGTTTCTGGATCTGGCTCATAGAGCCAAAGGAAAGCCGCTAACGAGCCTTCGGCTTTCACCATTTCTTGGGCACGCTTAGCGTTGTTGATGACGGCTTCAATTTTGCCCCGATGACGGATGATACCTTTATTTTGAAGCAGAAGTTCGATGTTATCTTCGTCGAAAAGAGCGACTTTATTGTAATCAAAATTATTGAACGCGGCGCGGAAGTTTTCACGCTTAACAAGGATTGTGCGCCAGCTTAGTCCGGATTGAAAACTCTCCAAACAAATCTTCTCAAACAGGCGTTGATCATCGCCAACAGGAAAGCCCCATTCTGTATCATGATAATCGGGAAACTCTGGGGCCGCGTTTGCCCAACTACAGCGTAATTTTCCGTCTGGGCCTGTTACTATCGTACTCATTTTCTTTTCCATGTCATCAAATTCAAGCTCAATCCAAAATCGGATATTATTTAAGCAGCGTTTGTCTCGTTGAGTAAAAACTTGAGGCGCTCATCTGTTCTTGCAGGAGTGATCTCTAGTATTTCAGTGCTAACAATATTTTCCACCACAAAAGGATCGCCATTAACTCTGCCTTGAAGGTCAGATAATGTGGTGTTGTGTGCGATAATGCCCCCACCTAAATTGGGCTGTAAGCTACCGACAACAAGAAATACCCCATCATCAAAACCTTGTTTGATCCATTCTTTGTGCGCATTCATGAATTGGCTGGCTTGGCTTTTATTGTCAGAAAACTTCAGTTGAACAATAAACATTAGATGTCTTTCTCTTTTTTAACGGCACTTGATTGTTTCTTAATCTCATAAGCAAAATTCAAACGGCTTAAGGCTTCATTATTGTGGATGAGAAGCTGCACTTGAGCTATAGAATTTGAGCCATTCATTCATCTGGGCTACTTCTTGCCCGATGTAATTTTCATCTCGAAAGGCATTGGCAAGAGTGGCGACACCTTGACTACGGGCGAGGAGGTGCATTGCGAGTTCGTCAGCGATTGCCGTGTGACCAAGAGAGATAAATTGTTGAACGAGCCATGTTCGAAACAGTGTGAATAGCCTGGTTGCGTCGGTTTGGGCGTGATGGCCCATTTTTGCAAGCTCAGTGCTCAAGGTGCCAACCGGACATCCGTATTGCATGATTTTGGTCTGATTCTTGATCAAGATGTGGATAAAGTGCCTGATACGTTCTTCCGGGGACTGGCCCTCTATTTCCCATCGCTCCAACATGTTTTGTGTGTTTGTTAGGCGCAGGTTAATGACTGCGTCGAGAATGTCGTCTTTGGTTTTGAAGTGGTAATAGAAATTTCCACGCGAAATCTTCACGGCGTCGGCAATGTCAGCGAAAGATGTATGCTCGTACCCTTGCTGATAGAACAGGAGGTCGGCTGCCTCTATTATGTGATCACGTGTACTTTTGGTATTACTCATCAAATTGGTTTTTCATCAATGCTTGTTATTAGGACGATTGACCTAGAAAAGTATTATTAGGGCATTTGTCCTAAAGTGTCAAAAATGAACTTTGTGATAAGAAAATTGAGTGCTGTTCCTAGGTGCAAGGCTACTCTCAGCTTGTAGTTTTAAGTTGGCGCGTAAGCATCAAGATTAATTAATTTTCTTCGCCACGATAAAGACTGATTTTCCATTTCCCGGTTGCCAGGAGTGATCAATTTGAAATCCGGCATTGATCAGGCTATTTGTTAGGTCCTGTACGGTGATAAATTTTACCAGAGGCAAGAGACCGAAGAATTTTCCAATCGCAACGATCGGTTTGAACCAACCCATGGTTTCGGCAAGGCAGACGGTGCTGGTGATGAAAAGCCCGCCGGGTTTGAGAATGTTGTGAGCTTTGGCGATGGCGGCTTCCTTGTCTTCTAGCAAGTGTAGTACGCTCATTGCCAGCACGGCATCCATTGATTGGTCGGCGACACTTAGATCTTCGATGGTTGAATGCTCGAAAGTGATATTATCTATTCCTGCTTTGTCGGCTTTATTCTGAGCGATCTTGAGCATGTTTGAAGATATATCAACCGCGTGGATGTGCTTTACAAAGGGGGAATGGGTGATGGCTGTTGTTCCCGTTCCACAACCGAGCTCAAGAATCTCCATTTCTGGTTTGAAGTAGTCTTGTGTGGTTTTCAGTTTCTTTTGGTACGAAACTTCGTCAGCAACGGGTGATTTTGAATAACGGTTTGCCATTCGATCCCAAAATTTTGCCGCTTGTGCCATTATTCTTCCTTTGCGTATATTTTTTTTAGTAGTTTGAAATATTTAACTAATTAGCATTTTTGATAGCGTTGAAATAAAAATTTGTGAGGCCGAAGACATACAATTTTATGTGCTTACGGCATCTTGGAATCAATTCTTAGTAGAGTCAAATTTATTTGACATGAAGTTATATAAACTTTACACAACGTGAAGTATTTATGACATCATGTAATATTGAAATTGAGAAGAACTTGGCATGTCACAACAGGAAAAGCGCGTAACCGTATCGCTTATTACGTCCCTCATATTGTTTGTATTTTTTGCTTCTTATATGCTTGGCTTGCACGAGCAGGGACGCTTGGCCGGACCAGATGTTTACAGCCTTATTGGGAAGAGTTTCTTTGTGCTGATCGGCGGCGGTATTGTGGTTAGTATTGTGGTGCAGATCCTGGTTACGATCATCCATGCAATCGTAACCAAGGGCTACGAGCCCATGATGAATGATGAGCGTGACAAGCTCTTCAGTCTTAAATGCATGCAGATTATACTCTTGATTTTTAGTGTTGGTTTTGTGGCTTCGATGGCGCTATTGGCGTTAGAGATGGTGGTGCCTCATATTGTGTTTCTTCTGATTATCTTCTCGATGTTTATTGCCAACTTTATCGGAGACCTCGTAAAGCTGTTCCTCTATCGCGGGGGAGTGTGAGATGAAAAAGGGACAGATCAGTAATAATATTCGTCGGCTACGTTTTGATCACGATGAGATGACGCAAAAAGAACTGGCTGAGAAGACAGGAGTTTCTCGGCAAACAATCGTTGCGATTGAAAAGGCCAAGTATTCTCCCTCACTGGAGCTTGCCTTTCAAATCGCGTATGCGTTTGGTCGCCCCGTACAGGATGTCTTCTCTTATGAAAATTTTGAATAAATCTCGGTGAGAGATTTTTCGAAGCAGTAAAGTGATCAGCTTAAATACTGGTTCATAATGGTGCGGCCCGCCGATGAAGCGAGCCGCAAGTGTCTTTAAAAGCCTTCGAGAACAATTTTGCCTTTAACAGTGCCAGCTTCAATCAGGGCATGAGCTTTTCGAATATTATCAGCGTTGATCGGTGACAATATATCCGAAACCGTCGTGCGGATGCGTCCGGCATCGATTTCTTTGGCGATGTGTGTGAGCAGCTTGTGTTGCTCTATCATATCCGGCGTGTTGTGCATGGAGCGTGCGAACATGAACTCCCAATGCAGGCTGGCCGATTTAATCTTCATGTCGTTCATCGGCATCGGCAGATCGGTGTCATCGATGGTGACAATGCCACCTTGGGGACGGATCAACTCGACCGCAGTTTCCCAGTGACGCATATCATTGAAAATCGCGATGTGATCTACATGATGAATGCCAAGTGCGCGTACTTGATCGACCATGTTCTCACGGTGGTTGATGACGTGATCGGCGCCAAGTTCTTTTACCCAAGCAGTGGTCTCTGGTCGTGATGCGGTCGCAATCACTTTTAACCCAGCTAGTTTGGCAAGTTGAATACCGATGGAGCCTACACCCCCACCTGCACCGATAATCAAAATACTCTGGCCTTTATCCGCGCCATCACGGTTTATACCCAAGCGATCGAAAAACGCTTCGTAGGCAGTGATGCTTGTGAGCGGAAGGGCGGCAGCTTGGGCGTGAGAAAGCGAGCTTGGTTTGTGGCCGACAATGCGCTCATCGACCAACTGGTATTCGGCGTTGGTGCCAGGACGGGTGATGTCTCCGGCGTAATAGACTTCATCGCCAATTTTAAAAAGGGTGACATCAGCACCGACAGCCTCAACAACGCCGCTGGCATCGTAGCCAATGACACGTGGGCTTTCCTCGATTTTGTCTTTTGGGGCGCGGACTTTGGTGTCGACCGGATTTACAGCGACGGCTTTCACGGCGACCAGAATGTCATGGCCGGATGGTGTTGGCTTTGCAAGTTCAACATCGAAAAATGAGTTTGGGTCTTTAATCGGTAGGTAGTGAGTAAGTGCAACAGCTTTCATTGCGCGTTTTCCTTTATTGAGAGGGCTTCTCTATTTGGGGACAACAGATAGCACTTGCTCTTGGTCCAGATAATTGAGCAATATTCAAAATGATATTTTGGAAAATCCGAATAATTGGAGCGTTACTATATGGATCTGGCTAACCTCACTCTATTTTTAAGGATTGTGGAAAAGGGTGGCATGGCTGCTGCTGGGCGTGATTTTGGCCTATCACCTGCGAGTGTATCAGAACGCCTTGCCGCGCTTGAGACATATTACGGGGCACGACTTCTCACCCGAACTACCAGGTCAATCAGTCTCACTGATGAAGGTCAGGAATTGGTATCTGGTGCACGTCGTATCCTTGCTGAGGCCGATGAAGTTCAGTCTCGTATCAAGCTTGGGGTTGAGAAGGTCTCGGGGACCATTCACATCAGCGCACCCATAGATCTTGGTTACAATCGAATTTCTCCGTTACTTGATGAATTCATGCGTCAACACCCAGAAGTCAGTATCGATCTCTCCCTTAATGATGGATACGTTGATCTTGTTGGGCAGGGGCTTGATCTGGCCCTTCGTTTTGGGGCTTTGGCCGATAGTACCCTAAGGGCAAGAAAACTTGGCAGTAATCGGCGCTTGGTATGCGCTTCGCCGGATTATCTGAAAGCCCACGGTATGCCTCAACATCCGAGTGATCTAGAGCAGCATAACTGTATTTTGATGCGTTTTGGCGCTCAGGTTGATCAGGTGTGGCGATTTAGTGTTGAGGGAAAAGAGCGCAAACACACTGTGCGTGGAAACCGCATTGCGAATGATGGTCACTTGGTACGGCTGTGGTGTCGTGCGGGGCATGGGATCGCCTTGAAAACCGAGTGGGATATTCAAGACGATCTCAAGTCTGGTGTATTGGTGCCAATTTTACAGGATTTCGCCCCAACACCGACAGCACTGCAAATGGTCTATCCCGCCGGAGCCATCCAGCCCCGCCGGGTCAGATTGGTCATGGATCATCTGGCCAAATGGTTTGCCGCTAATCAAATGCCCCTTTAATGCCTATAGGCATTCTTCAGAAGTAGTGTTGTGATATTGCAGTCGTGGGTCCCTTAGTAGACATGAAATGTAATGACGATCCTTACAGTACGAGTACGGCATCGTCTTGTGCATAACTACAGAACGCGAGGATCAGTCCCTGTTCTATTTCCACATCTTTGATACCACCCGAGTGGGTCATCGAGACGGATCCAGATACTTTCTGTACCTTGCAAGAGCCACAAAATTCCATCCGAGAAGCGGAGCCACCCACAAGCCGTTCTTAACTGCGACATCAAGGATGGTTTCTGAAGCCTCACAGCAGACGTTCTTGTCAGTCTTTGGAAGGTAAGGCTGCCGTTTTATTGAGATCGAAGGTGTTGATGCCCCTGAGTTTTTGTTAGTGGGTAACGTTTAAGCAAATTCCAACAACATTTTCGGCAGCATGCTGTCTTGAACCTCGGACTTAAGCTCCCCTATCCGTTTGGTACCCATTGCGAGATAGAACCCCTCTGCATAGACATCTGAAATAACGGTGAGAGAACTCCAGCCAAGTTGTTTGGCTTTGTCAGTAAAAAGTTCAAATGCCTTTTTACCATATCCCTTGCCAATGTGCTCAGGAAGTAACCAGAATTGATCTAACATGGGGCCTTCTTCTTCATCCATTAACAGAGCGCCCATGCCAACTACTTTATCAGATTTCATGATCAGATAGGTGTGCGATCTTTCCAGATAGTCTTCGGTGAATTCCTCTTTAAAATAGACCCGGCATTTATCGAGAAAATCTTGTGAATAATTCCAATGTCCTTTTGCCTGATTTGCGATCGAACAGAGTAATGCAAGATCATCTACAGTTGCTTTTTGAAATTTCATTATCTGTTCTCATAATAAAGTATAATGGGTGAGTACTCGGATCGATAAGAAGGGATCTCGTGATTAGATCCCTTCTTTATAAGTCTTGATGTTAAAGGAGGCCAATTCCTGGAGGTATTCTTCCAGTGTTACCAGCCCAACACAGGGCATAGCGCCAATAAGATTTGTTTGGTTTCGGATTATTTTTTTTGCAAGGACGATTGCCGGGATCGTTGGGATCTGGGGGCCATCTCCCTTAAGGGCTATGACAAACCATTTCTTGGTAAGAACGTGCCCAGCCTGATCTTTACCACTCAAAATCACATGCATCCCACCATCAGACGTACCCAAAGCATTGAACCAGTTACTCACTTTAAGAAGCCATGGGGCATGGTTTTGCAGTTTTAGTGGGAGGCCCAAGCGTACAAGCCACGATACTCCCCACAATCCCAAATGCATCGCGCCTAACTCAAGGCCTGCGGAAAAGTGAATTCTTTTAATTCCATAATGTTCGGGTAGGAGATCTAGATCTGGAATATCGCAGTTGGCCATCCATCTGTTACCCAGTACCGGGTATTTTTGTTGATAGATATCCTGCCAGCCGAACCGCTCGGTATTGTCGCCTTTTACTTTACCTATTTTTTTTCCAACGTAGCTCATGATGGCTTGAGTTGTGGCGAGGCCACGTTCAGCCTTTTGTCCCGGGCTAATGCCGTAGGTCATACTGTCAATTTCAGAGAACGCATGTTTGAAGTGTTCGACGACTGCAGAAGAAAGACCTGGTACGGTACTGGCACCACTTATGACGGCAATGCCTTTTGCCGTTGCCTTTTCGTTTAATGTGCTGATTTTCGAAACAAAATCTCTACCATCTGCAAGGTCAATATAAGAGACGCGTTGGCCTATACAGATTTCTGCAACACTATAGTCGCTATTTTGAAAAGGCCCACAAGTGTTGATAACGACGATCGGTTTAAGCTTTTTAAGTTGAGCTTCTAAGTCCTTATTAACGTCAAAACAGGCCGTGCTGGCCAAGTCTTTGGGAAGCTCTTGGCAGAAGCTCGCGGCTTTTTCTAAATTTCTTCCGACGATTATTACAGGGATACCATCAGAGGTAAGAGCCTCAGCAATGCGTTTGCCAAAATTTCCGTAACCGCCGAGGATTAAGACTGATTGCTGCATGAAACTTCCGTTACTCTGAATTCGCCGGCATAACCAAACGTTGGGCCAAATAAGTCGTGGTTGGCGTGTGTCCACATTGAAAAACTGTCTTCTGAAAGAGGGGCTTCTTCGGCATAGCCTTTACCCATAATCAAGGAGAGGGGGACAGGTATCATTGTGCCAAATATGCGCCAGATATATCCTTTGTGGCGTAATATTACTTTCTCGCCATCCCACTCATAGCTCAGCTTCCAACCGATACCAAAGCGCATAAATTCTATCAGGATATTATCTTTCACATGCTCCATGCGAGAGCGAAAAGTGATATCGCCTTTGTCCGGGAAGTGGAATGTACGATCGAAGTAGAATGATTTGGATTGCGGGGATAATTGTTGGCCAGACTTCTTATCGCTTCTAAATATGACAGTGACAGGGACTGCATCTCCTGAGTAGGCTAATAGCATTCCCGTGATCTTTGCCATCCAGCTGACAACAGGCGAGATTTTAATGTCGAGCTTGCCTTCGACTGTTACTTGATCATCGCTATTGGCGCGAACGGCATAGTGCTTTTGCATAACAGGGGGGAGGTTGTCCCAGTCTTTGCCAAAAACCGATTTGAAAATAGGCTCTTCAGAGTTCAATTTTTGCTCCAAGTAATCGAATTAGGACAAATAGGAGGGGTTTTTCTTTTGAAGGAATAAATGATCTTAGACGAGGAGAGAGAGGGGAAACAAGTTTATAACGCCTTTGTTTTCTCTGTTCTTTCTCATTTGACTGTGTCTCTATTATTCCATGGAATACTTACTTCTCAAATGGGTTCACATTATTAGTTCAACCATTTTATTCGGAACAGGAATTGGCAGCGCCTTCTATATGTTTATGGCCACCAGAGGAAGAAACCTTGTGGTTATGAACTTTGCTGTACGACACGTTGTTATTGCTGATTGGCTCTTTACAACTCCAGCCGTCATTATTCAATTTTTGACTGGCTTAGCCCTTATGCAGCTTGGTGGGTATGAATTAGCTGATACTTGGATTTATTGGGGACTGGCTTTATATTTATTCGCGGGTATTTGTTGGCTACCCGTTGTGTGGATGCAAATCAAAATGCGAGATCTCATCGCTCTAGCGCTTGAGACAGGTGTAGATCTACCAAAACAGTATTGGGTGTTGAACCGTTGGTGGACCATCTTTGGATCACTGGCCTTTCCCGCAGTTGTGATCGTGTTTTATTTGATGGTTTTCAAGCCAGATGTTCTTTAAGGCAAATAAAGGAATGTTAAGAAGATTGTATTATTATAACCATAGATGGTTGATTTCTCTCTTGGTATGTTTGGGGAGCTGGTAAAGTGCAAAATATAGATATCGACAAAACTTTATGTATAGATAGTGCTCATTTAATAGAGTTGTTGCGCTATTGGAAGGGAATCTCACCTTCTGGAGCATTGCCAGGAAGGCAGGATGTCGATCCTTTAAATATTCCTCATATACTCCCTTATTGTGAATTGTTGGATGTTCTGCTTGAGCCGCTCGATTTTGAGTACCGCTTGATAGGGACCAAAATTGATGCGATTTCACGTGGAAAATATACAGGCCTCAAAGTAAGTGAAATTCCAACTCAAATAGCTCCGAGCATGATGTATGAGCTTTATAGCGGGGTTGTGGAGCAGAAATCTCCAGTTAGAACCGTGCTACCTTATATCGGCGAAAAATCGGGTATTGTTGAGGTTGAATGCCTTGTTCTTCCTCTGGCAAGTAATGGCCGTGACGTTGATATGCTCCTTGGTGGTATCGCTCTGAATTGAGCGGCTGTCTGGTTTATAGTTAAGCCGAAAGATTCTACTATTTTCGTACCTTCATTTAACTAGTGTTGACCTAAGTCAATGTGAGGCAATTGTTTTTCTCATATTCTTATAATTGTAGATGGCAGTTATAAGGGAGTGAGAATGTCTCAGCATACACCGCATGAACTTTTGGAAGAATTTCCAGAGTACAAGGACAGCATTCACACAAGAAAGCAGTCTGATGCGCATTTCGCAAAGTTGGCGGATGATTATCATCGGGTTAACCGATTGGTACATCGGCATGAAAGTGAAGTCGAAACTCTGAGTGATGATCACATCATTGAGATTAAGAAAGAACGCTTAGCACTGAAAGACACGATTCACTCGCTACTAACGGTTTAATTTACTTGTTAAATTCCCCAAGACAACTTTGGCTGCCTTTTTTAGGCAGCCTTTTTTTTGCAGTTTATCTAAGGCTCTGCCCAGAGCCGGAGAAGATTGGCATGACTTTTACTTAAGAGATCAAACTCTTTGGTTTTCCCATCTCGTTCGAATATAGCGCGGCGGGTCGTGTCTATATCAAAAAGAATTTCACGATGTTCTGATGAGCGAACAAGGCTTTGTAACCAGCTGACAGTGACTTGTCTTACACCTCTTGTGACCGGGGCAACTCTATGAAGTGTTGTCGAGGGGTAAACGACAGCTGAGCCCGCTTGCAATTTGAATTTTTGTTCACCAATGGAACTATTCATGACGAGTTCACCGCCATCGTAGCTTTCCGGGTCGTTTAAAAACACTGTGAAGGATATGTCTGTCCTAAAACCCCGGTCAGCCCCCATGACTGCATCATCAACGTGGTTGCCGTATTCCATGCCAGGTTCGTAGCGGCTGAAAAGAGGTGGACGCATTTTTCGGGGAAGGGTTGCTCTGGAAAAAACAGCATTTTTTTGCAAACCGTTGTTCAAAATTGTAATGGCTTGGCGGGTTACTTTGTCATTGCCAGAAAGTTGTTGATTGTTTTTAACAAGTTTGGCATGCCAGCCAGCCGTTAGTTTCCCGTCTTTAAACTGTCCCTGTGCCAATAAGGTGTTGATTTTGGAAAGATCTGTTTTGCTCAAAATATCTGGGATGGTAATTAGCATTGCACCCTGTCTCCCCGAATTTGCCATCTAGCTTGAGAGTTACCTTAGCAAAAAGACTATTAATAAACGATGGGTAATAATGAGTAATCCTAGCCAAAGAGGTCTTGGCATATAAATGATCAAACCCTAGAAACTTGTCAGGTGATTATCCCAGGCAAAATCGGCATCCTGATGTATAGCCTGCTCGCCCAGCCACAGGTTTCCTTGACCATCTGAAATACTAAAGTCTTCGCCAGCACTTGCGACACCACCTGCGTCTTGCCGCTGGATTATTTTAACAAGCTCTCCATTGTCGTTGTTCCATATCGCAATTTGGTTCCCCCGTGGTGCTGAGGTTGCGATGAGAGTTTTTGGGGCATTTACGGCGACAGACCCAATATAGTGTTTCATGCGGCGATAAGTTTTAGGATCAGATATCTGCCGTATCTTTTGGCCTGAGCGTTGATGAGCAACTAAACTTAGGCTGTCCGTCGGGCTGCCTTCGTATTGGCCCCCGATCCATATTGTACCGCCTTTTGCTTCGGCCATATGTCTTAATGAGAGTTGGTAAAATTCACGAGGAAGGCTCGCTTGGGAGAGTAGTTTCCCATCTCTGGCATCGATGTAGCTTATGGAAGGTTCCATGGTGGAAATGTTTAATTTTTGTCTTGGGTAATCCGGGTGAGTAAGGATACCTCCATTAGCAACGGCTATGGTTGAGCCGTCCGACATCAACAGAGCTTCGTGCGGGCCTATGCCATGGGTTTCAATTTCAGATACACGTTTGAAGCTATCTGTGACATCGTAGATGCCGATAACACCACGCTCGTTTTCATAATCGTTTTCACTGGCATAAAGCAAGCGTCCGTCGGTTGAGAAAAATCCATGGCCAAAGAAATGGTGCCCTTCTGGTGGAGTGAAAGCCACGCGTTTATTATGGGAGACCAAATCAAGAACCAGCGCAAAGCGGCCAGGGCGCCGGGCAAAAACGACGGCGAGTTTATTGTTTGGAGAGACAGCTGTCGCATGGCCGCGATTTTCGAGATGTTCGCTGAAAAGCAACTTGCCCTGGTCATCGAGTACTGCAGCTGAAAATTGCCCGGAAAGATCCTTACGTGCGGCGATAAAAGCAGGCGGCCTTGAGTGATTTGAAGGAGACGCATTCGATATTGTGGCAAGGGGAAGCAGTGCACTTGAGAAAATACCCGATGATGCCAGTCCGGCCATGAATTGCCTGCGATTAATCCCCATCGAGTGAATTAAACCCCAAACTTAGACCGAGTTCTGCTGGAATAAGGTCTGCTGTTATATTCTTGGCGCCCTCAAGGGGGATGAGGATATAAGATAGAATTTGATGAGCATCTTTCTGTTTTACCATCTCGATCCAAGGTTCTTTTCTTTGCTCAAGTTTTGTCAAAGTATTATTGGTTTGTTCTAGTTCAAACTCAATGGATTTAGCGTATCTGGGTGTAAAAGATCCTAAACCTCCCGTGTTCATGAGGTTGGTAACTGAATTTAGGTTATCTTTTATTGCGTGTATTGTCAGACCAGATCGCCAAAGAGGTGCGCGTTTTGGCTTGGATTTTCCTGGCCCATCCTTAATGGAATTGTGGAGCTTGAGATCTCTGACGCTCTGGATCATCTCACTAGCTACTCTGAGGAAGTCTTGCATAACTTCCCCTTTAGATCTGTAAACGGGATTGTCAGGCCCGGCATTGTACATCAAATCGGCGTATCCGTTTGGTTTCGACCAATCCTCTGAAATATCTCGAGCAGTTAATGCCATCGTTTTACTAATTGTAGCGCCATAATGGCAACGATACCTTCCTAGATCTCCTGTAGACAGTACTTCAGATCCTTTGCCAAACAGGACATATTCAAGGGCAAGGAGTCCTTGTAATGCGACACTTTTTGTTTGAAGCTTTTCTGGGGACAACGCTTTTTGATCTTCTTCAACGATCAAATTTCGAACTTGCTTGAGGCCGATTGATTTACGATCCGGCCAGAAAAATAGTTTTTCCTGGCGGTTGTCTTTTCTGGCTGGCCCAAGTCGAAAGATTTCTACAGCTGACCAAGCGCTAACCATTGTTACATAACTTTGTCGGGCCTTGCTTAGATTTTCGGTTGTCGGGTTTAGGCAAAGCTTTTGTATAATTTTCTCTTCGGCCAAGGCGGAGGCTTCAAGAGCTGTGTAACCTGGGAGAACAGATCGTTCGATCATTTGCTTTATAATTGGCGTAAAGTTTGGTTGAGTTGGACTACTTTGGCTGAGATCCTGTGCGATCGCCCCGAATGGCAGCAGACACATTCCAGCGAGAAGAGAGAGTTTCGTTTTTGAAACTCGAAATGAAGCGATGAACATCAAAGGGATCCTAGAAACTTAAGTAAAGAACGACGTTCTTCGGGTGTCATGTTTACGACAGTATCTCGCGATACTTGGGCTTCGCCGCCATGCCAAAGAATTGCTTCGAGCAAGTTACGCGCTCTGCCATCGTGAAGAAAGTAAGTGTGCCCATTTACGGTTTCTGTTAGGCCGATCCCCCAAAGGGGAGCTGTACGCCATTCGCGGCCTGTGGCGTCCCCAACGGGACGGTTATCTGCCAAACCTTCGCCCATGTCGTGTAAGAGGAGATCGCTGTACGGCCATATCAATTGGAAGGACAATTCTTTTTGGCCTGCGTCACGACGGGTTACGTATTTAGGTTGGTGACACGCAATGCAGCCTGAATTGTAAAACAACTCTTTGCCTTCAAGAACTTTGGTGTTGCTCACATCACGGCGTGCAGGAACGGCAAGATTTTTTGAATAAAAGACAACGAGATCAAGAACTTTTTTAGGTGCTTCACCATCACCGAGTTGTTTTTGAGCACCATGGGGTTGGGCTCTACAGGTTGGTTGATTGACGGTGCAGTCGCCCCAAGGAGCCGGAACATCTGGTGTCGAGAGCCCAATGTCTCCTGCAAAGGCATTGGCCGATTGCATATGGATACTCAGATTTGAAGCCTTCCACCCAAAACGGCCGAGAACTTTCTTATCGGTCATTTGGTCTAAGATCATACTTGGCTTTCCAGAAATACCGTCTTTGTCGAGATCGCTCTCATCTGCAAGAGCGAGGATATCCTGTTCGTGAATTGCTTCAAGTAATCCGAGACCAATCATGGGAGGGGCAACGCGAGGAGACAGCATAACATCGGGATCGAGATCCCCGTACGCGAGCTCTTCTACACTATAGCTTGGTGTTCTTAGTGAAACTGTTTCACCGCCGTTTAAGGTAATGGTTTTTTCTTGGTATGAAATACGCATCTTCCCTTCGGCGGGTAAGCCTGTCACGGCTTGATCCTGGAGTTGCCCGCCGTAAGTTGGTTCGGCTATTCGAAGTTCAGTGCCTGACTTTATTGCTCCAATTTCTTCTGGTGTTCTTGGTGGGACAGACAAGCGTAGGAACATCGACGTAGCGAGGTCTTCGTTATTTTCAGGCGGATGGCCGCGTCCATCTTTCAAATGGCAGCGTTGACATGAGCGTGCATTGTAAAGTGGGCCTAAGCCATCAGATGCTTTTGTTGAGGAAGGTGAGGCGACCCATATTTTTTTGAAAAGACTATTGCCAAGTTTAAAGTCTCTTTCGCCTTCAAAGGTCAAGTTTCCAGATGAATGAGAAAAAGCCTTATTGCTAATTCGTTTTTTTGAGGTAGCGGCTCCGGCTGATTTATTCTCAAAATTTTCTGCTTTAGTGAAGTCGGTTGTTGGCTGTGTGACAGCCCTTACCCGTTTCTGATCAACCTCGTTGAGATCATCCCGCAGGTTATTCGAAAGAGGGCTTACAGAGGAGCTCGCAATAACGCCAGCTGAAAGACTGATACCAATTGAGACAGTACAACAGAGAATGAGTTGTTTTCGAAGAGAAGCTGCCATTGGAGAGTATTTTCTTTTCTAATATACGTGAAATGGGCAACCCAAAACAGAGCTGCCCACAGTACTATCACATCATTAATATTGAAAAATATGGGCACTTGGTCGCAGTACCCATATTTTGTCAGGTTTTAATTAAAGACGGCGTTTGGATTGTCGAGACTATCAGAGCCTTCAACTTCAAAATCAGATAAGTCTAGGGCGACAACCGCACGCTCGATTGAACGCGTTTGGTTAATGAGGCCGTCAATCGCTGCCTGTACGACAGCGTTACCAACAACGTTGCCTTCGCCGATCATCTGGTCATAAGCTTCGATGCTTTCTGCTCGTGCTTTCATGGTAGCCATGGAAGAGACCGTGCTGTCCAGTTTACCACGAAGTTCCGTATCTGCTGTTGCATCTTTAGATTTCACGAGGTCGGAAATAGAAGGACCGCTTACTACGGAGCCATCTAAACGACGATAGTGACCCGTATATACATTCCGAATGCCGATCTGATCGAAATAGTGTGAGTTGTGTGTATTGTCAGAGAAGCAGTCATGTTCTTCTTCAGGATCGTTCAAAAGCAGACCAAGCTTCATGCGCTCGCCAGCAAGCTCTCCGTAAGATAGTGAGCCCATGCCTGTGAAAATAGTTCTCAGGCTCGCTGATGGATCTTTTAGTAGGCCAGTTCTTGCTGCACCGCTGGTTTCCCAGTTCGCTGCCATTTCTTCAAGATCTGAGATCAAGAGTGTTGATGCTGATTTGAGGTATTGAGCACGACGATCACAATTTCCACCAGTGCAGTTTTTTACATCAAAATCAGTTGCTGGACGATTTCCTGCGCCGGGGCCGTTTCCGTTGAGATCCTGACCCCAAAGAAGGAATTCAATGGCGTGATAACCCGTGGCAACATTAGATTCTACTTCTTCAGCTTCGTGCAAAGTTTCAGAAATAAGAGTGGGTGTTATCGTCGCGGCATCAATTTCTTTTCCGTTGACGGAAAGCGTTGAATTTGCAACGACGTTTACTGTGTAAAGGGCATTTTCGTCTGATTCGTCGCCATATGATGTATCAACGTAATCGATCAAACCTTCATCAAGCGGCCAAGCGTTAACGCGGCCTTCCCAGTCATCAACAATAGCATTACCAAAACGGTAAACTTCGGTTTGTTGATAAGGGGCACGTGCGGTAACCCAAGCTGAACGTGCAGCGTTGAGAGAGGCGTTTGATGGTGAGGCAATCAATGTATTGATCGCACTGTCTAGTGCCTGTGCTGAAGTTAATGAATCTTGATAGCCAGCAAGAGCAATATCAGCGTAATTTTCGATAACACTGTTAGCATCAATTTTATCTGCATAGGCTGCACCAGCGCCAAGTACAGAGAGGACAGTTACAGTGCTCGCTACACGAGCGACCTTTTTCAGAGCGTTGCTCATTTTATTCCCATTCACAACCGGGGCCTTCCGATAAAGCGGTTAGCCGAGATGATAAGCTTGAAGCTCATGCAGAAAGCAGGAGCGGTTGAGTATTATTCGCAACAACTAACACAAGTGAGAATGAGTTGCAATTTCGAAATTGCATTTTTTTGGGGAAAATGTTTATCGATGTATTTTGGGTGTTGGGAACAAACTCGACCGGAAAATGGATTGGAGTATGAGGGGATACAGATAAAAAAAGGCTGGCACGATATGTACCAGCCTTTTGAAATGGAATTAACTGTTCTTAGTCGTCGTCAGATTGGCTCTGAGACTGAACATAGTTTTGAATGCCAACGCGTTTGATAAGCTCGAACTGTGATTCAATGTGATCAACGTGCTCTTCTTCATCAACCAGAATTTGTTTAAGAAGATCGCGGCTACCATAGTCACGAACAGACTCGCAGTGCGCGATGCCTTCTTTATAAACTTCAACTGCTTCGAGTTCACCAGCGAGATCGCACTTAAGGACTTCTTCTACGTCTTCACCGATTTTGAGTTTGTTGAGGCTTTGAAGATTTGGGAAGCCATCAAGAAGTAAGATGCGATCCATAAGCTTGTCAGCGTGGTGCATTTCCTCAATAGATTCTTTGTATTCAAATTTGGCGAGTTTTTCTACGCCCCAATCTTTGAGTAGTTTAGAATGCAGGTAATATTGATTGATTGCTGTAAGCTCGTGGGTCAAAGCAGTATTTAAATGTTCAATTACTTTTTTGTCGCCCTTCATGATGGGGTCCTCGCTTTGAATTAATGTCAGAAAGGAAAAGAAATTTTCCTGAAATGGTAGATATTATCTACTTTAGAATCTTTCCAATAATGTAAATTGATTCGCTGAAATATCAAGTAAATTTTCAAAAAATATAATGTGTGATAATGATTATCAATTACGAAGGGGGTGTTGTCGTTTCTTGATAAGTAAAAATTAAGTATAGATTTAAATTTAATGAAAATAGATATTGTTTAGTGGGGTGATTTTAGAAATTATTTATACGTAATTTTAAAATTAAAGTACTCGTTTGATTTATTCTATTGTTCGGTGGGGTTAAATCTTTGTGTTACCCATAGTTGTTTGAATTTTAGAACATTTCGTAAACGGTTTCATTTGGTGTTGAGAGAATGGCGTCTAGTTTTATCAGTGCAGATTCGAGAATTTTATCTTGGGTTGGAGCCATAATTGATAAACGAATGTTGTGCAGACCTGAACTTGACTTGTTTGCAAATCGATACCCAGCCATAACGTTAACGCCTGCAACCTCCGCTCTTTTTACAAAGGTATCCGTAGAAATTGTCGCTGGCAGTTTTATCCAGGCGTGAGAACGGCAGATCTCGATATTTGTTACCTTTGGGCCTAGGATTCTATTGGTTAGTTCTGCGCGATCTCTAGCTTGGGACATGATTGTTTTAGGCATGGATAATAATTCATCTTTACGTCCAGCTATTTCAATCGCGGCGGTCACCAATATGGGAGAAATCATCCAGGTTTGTGCCGTAATACCCTGTGCCATAAGCATGGTGATGTGTGGGGCAGCTATTGCTAATCCAATCCGTAAAGAAGGCGTGATTCGTTTTGCAAGGCCTGTTAGATAAATTGAATTCTCAGGATAAAGGGACGCATAAGGAGGAGGGGCATCGGGATATAGAAATCCATAGATATCATCTTCGATAATAAGAATATTATGTCTTTCAGCGAGGTCCCCGATTTCTTTTCGTCTGGCAAGCGGTGTTGTAATACACGTTGGGTTGTGACCTGTGGCGGTTGTTACCAAGATCCTTATTCTTCCTTCCTGACAGAGTTTTTCAAATGACTTGGGGCAAATTCCTTGGTCATCCGTTTCAACAACAACAGAAGCGAGGCCTGACTGCGATAATGCTGCTGAGATCCCTGGGTAACTTAAGGGCTCTATACAGACGGTGTCTCCGGGGGAGGACAATCTGCTTAGAGCGGTAAATATACCGTTTTGAGCCCCGTGAGTGATGAGAATACGTTCGTCTGTAATGTCCTGAAGTGTTGGGGGTAAGAAATTTCGCATTAGTAATTTTTGTGCGGGATCTCCAAATCCATCACGGTAGGTCATCAGGGTAAGGGATGAAGCTTTTTCGGCGGCACGTTTTAAAGCCCAGCGAATAAGATTTTCGCCCCAGTCGTTGGCTATGGCGTTCATACCAAGGTCGACAAAACCGCTGTCGGTTAATTTTCTTTTGTCCCGAAGGTCGGTAGAGCGTGGAAGTATGACATCCGCACCAATATTCGATCTTTCTTGAACGAAGGTTCCGCGGCCGATCTCGGCGGTAACAAGTCCCTTCCGTTCTAGGGAAGTATAGACTCTGGACATGGTTCCCAAGCTGCATTTTGCATTCCAAGCGGCCATGCGTAGGGGAGGAAGTTTTTCACCCGGTTTAAGAGTGCCATCACTAATGGCTTGTTTGAACAGGGTTTCTAGCTTTACGTACTTCTGCCCATCAGCTGGAGCCTGCTGGGATATCCGAGATAATATTGTCATAGGAACAATATAACAATTGTTCAATGAACAATACAGAGTAAGTTTTGAACATCTACTTAATGATGAACAGACTTGTTGAAGGAAAAGGCTTATGTCACCAGAAAATATTTTACCAGCAATTGTCTTTGCGGCGGTTATGTCTGGGACGCCTGGCCCTGCAAACATGATTTTGATGGCGACTGGTGCTGCGTTGGGATTTAAACGTGCGTTCCCTTTTACTCTTGGGGTCCAGAGTGGGTTCTTTTTGGTTTTGGCGGTTGCTGCTTTTGGTGTGACAAGCCTCTTGGATGGCTTTCCTGCATTAGCACCTGTGATCACGATTGCGAGCAGTTGTTACTTGCTTTATCTCGCATGGAAGATTGCGAGATCGGATATGAGTAAGGCATCAAGTGGTGTGAGTGTGAAACCAGTGGGGTACCTTAACGGTCTTATTGTGCATCCGATGAATCCCAAAGCATGGTTGATGGCAACAACCGTATTTGCTCAGTTTGCCAATCAAAATTCTCCCGCTTGGGAGCAATGGTTGGTAATGTGCCTCATCTTTATTGTCGGAGGCTTTCCAACAAACTGTATTTGGTGCTGGGGAGGGGACAAGATTATCTCAGCGATACAGAGCCCCAAAAAGAGGTTCGCAGTAAATCTGTTTTTGGCGATTTCTACTGTGGGGATTGTTGCGTATATGGCGGTGGGACAATTTGCTTAAGGTCGCAAGATCAAATCAGAAAAAAACGAGAGAGGAAATGCCTCTCTCGTTTAAGTAAGGTCGATAGAGCTTCACTGATTACAATGTTGGCGGTAATCAGTTCACCTATATCCTTGGCGCATCTCAGTGCTCATAGGGTCAAACACACATACCCTTTGCATTGTTGCCAAAGATCTTAGAACCCGTCGCATCGTATGTCGTCTTCGTACCACTAACGACGGACAGGGAATAACAAAGGCCGATAAGCCTAAAACTAACAATAACAAGTACAGGGACCGTCTTGTTCGTTTCTATGCTAAAGCTAAGAGGATGTGGGGGATGTGGCAATAAGGCGTTGCCTATTTTTGCAAACTTTGTAAATATATTTATGCTATAACGCTAAATTTTGTGAAAGTTGTAAATCTCATGGCGCGTCAGATTTTTGCCGGTCGTAAAATCCGACATCTGCGGGGGCAGATTGGCTTAACGCAGATCGCAATGGCTACACAATTAGGTATTTCTGCTGCTTATCTCAATCTGGTAGAGCACAACCAACGGCCTTTATCACGGAAGCTTCAAAAAAGGCTAGAAGATGCTTTCAATATAAAAGAAGGCGAGTTATCTGGCGGAGAAGAAGCACGATTACTTTCTGCTTTGAACGAACTTTTTTCTGATCCCTTGTTTGATAAGGCAAAGCCCGATAGTTCGGCACTCGGTGACTTTGTTGCTGTTCACCCAGAGATCAGTCGCGCACTGTTGAAACTTTATCGGGCGTTTAGAAATGCCCGTGAAGATACCTTGAAGGCAAGAGAAGTTCTCTCAGCTGATCCTTATTTCACAGACACCAGTCATAAATTATTAACTCAGCTCACTTCAATACGTTCATTTGCTGAAATCCTACAAGATAACGACGATCTTTCTGAGCACCAGCGTGATCGTTTCACCACTGTTCTGGTTGACGAAAGTCAGAAGCTAACTTTGATGGTTGGCGAGCTATTCGATTTTATTAATGGAGAATCCACTCAATCAGCGGCCTTGAGTGAGACGCCAACTGATGAAGTCGTGGATATGTTATCTGCGAATGACCACTATTTTTCCACTTTGGAGCAGGCAGCGAACCAATTACGAGAACGTTTGGGAGATCCTAAACCTTATGGGTTGTTTGATGCGCTCGCAGGGTATTTGGATCGACAGCTCGGGATCAAAGTCGAAGTGGTCTCTGTATCAACGCATTCCTCTTTAAAGCGTGGAATGTGGGAGCTCGAAGGCGAAGACGGCGGCGTACTTCGATTGATGGAAACACTTTCTGTAAGTTCATTAAATTTTCGAATGGCGCGCATTATAGGTGAAGTTGCCTATGCCGATATTCTTGATAACACCCTTTCTGAAGTTAACGTCAGTGGTGAAGAAGCCAAAGTGTTGTGTCTGAAGGCGCTAGGGAGCTACTTCGCTGGAGCTCTTATGATGCCTTACTCTCAGTTTCGAGAAGCCGCATTAGAATTACGCCACGATATTGATTTGTTGCGGAGGCGCTTTCGCGTTGGGTTTGAGCAGGTTTGTCACCGATTGACAACGTTACAGAAGCCAGATGAAGAAGGCGTGCCGTTTCATTTTATCCGAGTGGACTTGGCGGGGCAGATCTCAAAACGGTTTAGTGCTTCTGGTCTTCGTATTCCCCGCTATGGCGTGCTTTCACCTGATTGGGGGGTGCAAGATGCCTTTCTTAAACCTGGCCGGGTCAATCTTCACTCTCTACGCGCCGAAGATCAAAGTGTTTATTTCTCCATTTCGAAAACGGTGACTAAGCCCGGTACCATGGTTGGGCAGGCAGGCAATACATTTGCTGTTAGTTTGGGGTGTGAAGTGTCCTTTGCTCGCCATGTTGTCTATGCGGATGGCTTGGATTTTGCCCACCCTGACAGTGTGTTGGTAGGGGGCTAAAGAGGCATTAGTTTGAGGCTGTTCAAAATCACGCCTTGGCAAAGGAGACAGCCTGACTGTAGTGTATGTGCCACAGGGAATATAAAGAGATAACCGGATAGCAGAGAAGGGCAGAGAATGCCTCATACGGTTCTCGTGGTCGAGGACGAGCCTCATATAGTCGACTCACTAAGCTTTCTGATGAAGAAGGCCGGATTTGAAGTCTTTATTGCACGCGACGGCGATGCTGCTTTGCGTATGGTGGAAAGTCGTCCACCAGACTTGATGCTGCTTGATATTATGTTGCCAAGACGTGATGGCTTTGAAGTTCTGAAAACAGTGCGTTCAAATCAGGCATGGCGTGACATGCGGATCATTTTACTGACCGCAAAGGGACGCGATGTAGATCGGTTAAAGGGGATGGAACTCGGGGCGGATGACTTTGTAACTAAGCCTTTTTCTACCAAAGACATTGTTCGATTAGTTCGACAGCATCTTGGGGTAGAGGAAAATTCTGCTTAGTTTAATTCACAAGGTTTCATCCAAACAGTTTCCTGTATCTAGTCCTTTGAAGGAGGATGCGTGAGCCGTCCAGGTGATAAAGGAGAACGCAGTATTGCGCTGTTCCTTCTGGCTTTACTTCTATTCAGCCCATTAATTTTATCAATCTTCAATAAGGAAGATCTATTTTTCGGTCTACCTCCTCTCTACGCCTATTTGTTTTCTGCTTGGGGTGGAATTATTGCAGCGGTCGGTTGGTCGGCTTGGAGAGGCCGAGATAAGCTTGAAACTGCCGAGTTAGACAAGGATGTTGATACAGCTTCCTACCCAGTTACTGAGCCTGAAGTATCGATTGCAGGTGACCCAACCCGGCCAAAACCGAGTGATGGTGAAAATGTGAGTGGGGATAGCGATGCTGGTTGACTGGATTATTATTCTCTCATCAATATGTTATCTCCTTCTTCTTTTCGCTGTTGCTTATTTTGCAGACAAACGTGCTGAAAGAGGGGCTGGAATAACATCACACCCCTATGTTTATGCGCTATCCCTTGGGGTGTATTGCACATCGTGGACCTTTTACGGTTCTGTTGGTCGGGCAGCATCCAGTGGTCTTGATTTCCTACCGATATATATTGGGCCAACATTGGTGTTTGTTCTCTGGTGGCTGGTCGTAAAGAAAATTATCCGAATAACAAAGGCACACCGGATCACTTCAATTGCGGATTTTATTTCTTCACGTTATGGCAAGAGTACGCCGCTGAGTGTGTTGGTAACAGTGATCGCGGTCGTGGGAATTGTTCCCTACATATCCCTACAGCTAAAGGCGGTGGCGACCAGCTTCAATGTGTTGAAGCAATACCCAGAGGTTATTGCGCCTTTGAACTCACCTCCGATCGCAACGGTGGCAGACACAGCCTTTTGGGTTGCTTTGGTTCTTGCAATTTTTGCCATTCTCTTTGGCACGAGGCATATCGACAACAGTGAGCACCATGATGGTGTGGTGGTGGCGATTGCATTTGAATCCGTGGTCAAATTGTTCGCGTTTCTAGCTGTTGGGATATTTGTCACCTATGGCATTTATGATGGTTTTGGAGACCTTTTTGCCAAGGCGGCTAAACAACCTGAACTTTTACAGCTCATGACCTTCCAAAAAGAAGGTGCTTATACGACTTGGGTTACCCTTACGACATTGTCTATGGTCGCTGCGGTATGCCTGCCACGGCAGTTTCAGGTCATTGCGGTTGAGAATGTAAATGAGCCTGAGTTGCGAAAAGGGGTTTGGTTTTTCCCGCTTTATCTATTGGCGATTAATATTTTTGTTCTGCCCATTGCACTGGGAGGGTTGCTGCAATTTCCAAAAGGCGATGTAAATGCCGATACGTTTATTCTGACTTTACCAATGGCGCACGGGCAGGAAAGCCTGGCTTTACTTGTTTTCCTCGGGGGGCTTTCTGCTGCGACAAGTATGGTTATAGTTGCGACAATTGCCTTGAGTACTATGGTCTGTAACGATTTGGTTATGCCTATTTTGTTGCGATGGAAATGGCTTGGTCTTAGAGAGAAAAGTGATTTTACCGGGGTCTTACTTTTTGTCAGGCGCAGCAGCATTATTCTTATATTGTTATTTGGTTATGCGTACTTCCGTTTTCTCGGTGAGAGTGATGCCCTGGTTACAATTGGTTTAATATCCTTTGCAGCGGTGTTTCAGTTTGCTCCGGCAATGCTTGGCGGAATGTTTTGGAAAGGCGGCAATCGGCTGGGGGCATTAACAGGACTTTCTCTTGGCTTTGGGGTATGGGCTTACACGCTACTCTTACCTGCTTTTGCGAAATCAGGCCTTTTACCCATAACTTTTATTGCTGCAGGACCAATGGGTATGGATCTTCTGCGCCCTTATGAATTGTTTGGTCTGCGGGGGCTGGATCACTTAACTCACGCTCTTTTCTGGACCACAACATTTAACGTCGGGGCTTATATATTTGTTTCTCTCTATACTAAGCATACAGCACTAGAGCGTGTTCAGGGCGCCCTGTTTGTTGATGTCTATCGTTACGCTGATCAGGGGCCGCGGTCGCAAATCTGGCAAGGGTCTGCTTCGGTAGAGGAGTTGTTTGATTTATTGGTAAGGTTTTTGGGGCGCGCGAAGGCGGATCGTTCCTATAGCGGGTATTTTCGAGATCGAGGGCTGGAGCGTAGACGGGTTACGACTGCCGATGCTGATCTTGTCAACTTTACCGAGCGATTGTTGGCTGGCGCAATCGGTGCTGCTTCTGCACGAGTGATGATATCTTCTGTCGTAAAGGGAGAGGTAGTTCGAATTGAAGAGGTCATGAAGATCCTCGATGAAACATCCCAAGTCATCGAGTATAGCCAAAACCTAGAGCAAAAATCGCAAGAACTGGAAACAACCACCCGCCAATTGCGAGCGGCAAATGAACGCTTACAAGAATTGGATCGTCTTAAAGATGAGTTTCTCTCGACCGTTAGCCATGAACTTAGAACGCCTCTGACGTCAATTCGATCCTTTAGCGAAATTTTATGTGATCATCCTGACTTGGACGAGGAAGAAAAAAATCGTTTCTTAGGTATTATCGTCAAAGAAAGTGTCAGGCTCACGCGTTTGATAAATCAGGTCTTGGATCTTGCTAAAATTGAGGCTGGGCAAATGGAATGGGTCGTTGAAGATCTCGATGTTCCTCAGATTGTCGAGAATTCAATGGATACGATGACGGCTATTTTGAGTGAGAAAGAAATAGAGTTAGACGTCGATTTTGCGCCAGATCTTCCTTTAATTAAAGGAGACAGAGATCGCCTCATGCAGGTTATTGTTAACCTGTTATCCAATGCAGTGAAGTTCTGTAGTGATGAGCATGGTTGGGTAAAGGTATCTGTTTATCGTAATGCAGATGAAATGGTTATCACTGTAGCTGATAACGGTGATGGTGTTGCTTGGAGTGCAAGAGAGTATATTTTTGAAAAGTTTCACCAAAGTCGTGAGGGACTTGCAGATAAACCCCATGGTACAGGGTTGGGGTTGAGCATTTCTCGACAAATAGTGGAGTATTTTGAAGGGCGATTAGAGTTGGTTGAAACAAGCTCAAAAGGTTCCGTATTTGGGATTTTCCTACCGTTGGTCGCATCAGCTAAAGTAGTAAAAACCGGACAATAAATCAGTGAACAATCTGAACATAAAGCCTTATGTGTATCAACTAAACTATATCAGTGTAAATTTAGGAGCCTTTTGGGGTTTGCAAAGGGCTTATGAAAACGTGATGGGTTTGCACAGGTTGGGTTGTTAGGGTAAAACCGCATCAACGTATTATTTTGCACAAGTTTTTAACGATAAATCTGGAGCGCCGAATGGCATCATATCAGTATATTTATCAGATGGACGGGGTTTCTAAAACCTATCCTGGCGGTAAACAAGTTCTGAAAAATATCCACTTAAATTTCCTACCGGGTGCCAAGATTGGTGTTTTGGGTCTTAATGGCTCTGGTAAATCAACCCTCATGAAAATCATGGCGGGAATTGATACCGAGATTAATGGTGAAGCTCGTGCTGCTGATGGCGTAAAGGTCGGTTATTTATCACAGGAACCTGAGCTGGATCCTACCAAAGATGTGGCTGGGAACGTATTTGAAGGCGTTGCTGAAACCAAAGCTTTGTTGGTAAAATTTGAAGAAATCAGCGCGAAGTTTGCTGAGGTTGATCCTGATGAAATGGATGCTCTGATTGCAGAGCAAGGCGATATTCAAGAAGAAATTGATGCCAAAGATGCTTGGGATCTTGATCGTCAGGTTGAGATCGCCATGGATGCCCTTCGCTGCCCTCCTGGGGATGCTGATGTATCCAAGCTCTCAGGTGGTGAGCGTCGTCGGGTTGCTCTTTGCCGCCTCCTGCTCTCTAGCCCTGATATTTTGCTTCTCGATGAGCCGACCAACCATTTGGATGCAGAATCTGTTTCTTGGCTTGAACGCTTTCTCGAAGAATACAAAGGCATGGTTGTCTGCGTAACGCACGATAGATATTTCCTTGATAACGTTGCAGGCTGGATTCTAGAGCTCGACCGTGGTGAAGGTATACCTTATGAAGGAAACTATTCCAGCTGGCTCGAACAAAAGACCAAGCGTCTTGCGACAGAAGAAAAGCAAGAGAGTGCAAAGCAAAAGTATCTTAAGGATGAGCTCCAATGGGTGCGTCAGGGATCTAAAGCGCGTCAGACGAAATCTAAAGCGCGTCTACAATCGTATGAGACCCTTGTTCAAGAAGAAAGTACACGCGCACCTGATCCAGGTCGGATTGTAATTCCGCCAGCTCCACGCCTTGGTGATCTGGTTATTGAAGCCATAAATGTCAGTAAAGCTTTTGGCGACAGGCTTCTAATTGAAGACATGAACTTCAAAATTCCTAAAGGGGCGATTGTTGGTATTATTGGCCCGAACGGCGCTGGTAAGACGACACTCTTTAAGATGATTACAGGTCAGGAGCAACCTGATAGCGGTACTCTTAATGTCGGCGATACCGTTGAAATAGGATATGTTGATCAAAGCCGAGATGCGCTTTCTCCCGAAAAAACAGTTTGGGAAGAAGTCGCTGATGGCCTTGATGTTATTGAGATTGGTAAACATACCTATCAATCTCGGTCCTATGTTGGGTCTTTTAACTTCAAAGGTGGCGATCAGCAGAAAAAAGTTGGTCAACTATCTGGCGGTGAGCGTAACCGTGTACACCTTGCCAAGATGTTACGCAAAAGTGCTAACGTAATTCTCCTCGATGAACCTACCAATGATCTTGATGTTGATACTCTACGTTCTTTGGAAGAATCAATTCTAGATTACAGCGGTTGTGTACTCGTAACCTCGCATGACCGTTGGTTCTTGGATAAGATCGCAACACACATTCTAGCCTATGAAGGTGATAGTCAGGTAGTTTGGTTCGAAGGTAATTATGAAGATTAC
Source organism: Halopseudomonas aestusnigri (assembly GCA_036960845.1). Taxonomy (GTDB): domain Bacteria; phylum Pseudomonadota; class Alphaproteobacteria; order Kiloniellales; family Kiloniellaceae; genus Kiloniella. Next base: position 201,569 of record JBALWN010000002.1, read on the forward strand.
GAAGCGGATCGCAAGCGCCGCCTCGGCTCTGAAGCCGATCAGCCGCACCGTATTAAATACAAGCCTTTAAAGCGCTAATGTAAAACATTAATGTTTACCGTTTTAGATAAGAGGACGCTGGAAGTTTTTAGCGGCCTCTTTTTATTAGTGTTGATCTATCTAAGTTATAGAACACAAAAAAGCCTTGAAGAAATATTCCTCAAGGCTTTTTTGTGTAGGGGTGCCTGAAAGGCTACGAATCTAGCCGTTATTCTTCGTAACTAAATTTCCAGACTTAATTTTTTTACGCAACTTACCGTTTAGAGCAGAAAGATCACCACCCAAGCTTTTAAGTGCGGAAGTGTAATCAGATTTATAAGTACTGCGTAAGCTAATACCTTCTGCAGCGACGTCTGTGATTACAAAGCCAGTGTCTTCTTTATTTTTCATTTTCCAGAGAATTTGAGCGGGCTCGCCTCCCTCTGTTTTTACCTTACTAAAAACGATGGTGAAATTCTTCTTCTCAACGACTTTTGTTACTTTAAAATCAGATCCAGCATATTCAGAAAACATCGGGAGGAAGCGTTGGACCATGATATCTTCAAAAAGTGTTATAAATTCACTTCGAGGTTGGTCTTCAGCTTTGCGCCAATATTTTCCGACAACAAATTTTGCCATACTGGGGATGTCAAAATTTTCAAGAAGAATAACTCTAAATTGTTGTTCTCGCTCTTCCTTTGACATGCTTTCGTCAGATAGCTGAGAAATAGTATCTTGTTGCAGGGTCTTTAGGAAAAGTCCTGCATCATCAGCTCTGGCAGAAGTAGATAAAGCCAAAGACAAAGCTGCCCCCACGAGGAGGGCAGTTGCATTAGAAATAAGATGTGAGATCAGTTTCATGATCAATCTACAACAGAGACCTGATCGTCATCTTCAGGGAAGATCTCGGTTAGGCCTGGAGCAAGAGTTGGTTCAGACTCGCCATCATTGATCTCGTTTACACGCTTTTGATGGTAGAGAGAACGAACGCGGGCGTAAAAATCAATAGAATCTTGTTTAAGTTCATCGAGAGTTTCAATGTTACGTGATCTTTTGTCGACACCATCGGTTATTTTGCGAGCAAGAAGAGTTTCCGTCTTCGCAACATAAGTAAGCGGGTCGAGTAGAGCATCACCAATAAGGCCAAAACCATCACGAACGTTTGACGGGCCTAGAATTGGGAGAACTATGTAAGGACCTTCTGAAATCCCCCAAGTGCCCATTGTCTGGCCGAAATCTTCAGAGTGATATTCATGACCTGCTTGGCCTGCAACATCAGCTAGTCCACCAGCACCAGCAACAGTGTTGATAAGGAATCTAGCAAAAGTGTTTTCTGCTTTTTCGATATCGCCTTGAAGCAAGTCATTTGCCAGAATAACTGGCGAATAACTGTTGCGAATAAAATTCCGAACAGAATTTCTAATTGGTGCAGGAATTAAGAACCTGTAACCCTCAGCAACGGGACGAAAAATAAGTGTGTCTGCTGCGTCATTGAAGGCGAAGATGAAGCGGTTAACAGTTTCGATCGGGTCATTTCCACCCTCTTCGACGGCAGTTGTGCCTTCTGTCTGTGCCCACTGGTCATCCTGGCTTGTTGAAGCCTCGTCTTGCAGTGTTGAATTTGGCTGACTTGCGCATCCAGTTACAAAAATTGCAACGGCAGCAAAAGCAGACAATCGTTTTATAAGTCCAGAATTAATCTCGGACAAAATACCTAACCCCACGACATTTCGCCTATCATTGTTTCTACATCAGTTAAAATCAACAGATGTTCCCCTTAAAAATACTGTTAGCATAACCCGAAGCCAACTTGCAAACATCAAGTGAACAGTTTCTGTTAGAATGCCGCTCTGAAATTCGTTTGAAATATTTAGATAAACATCCAAATGTATAAACAGAGTTACATACTTATTATGGTTGAGTATCACAGCCTTACTTTTAAGACCAGTAATAAGAAGGAGAAAATGGGGAGGATAAAATTAACTGTTGCATTTTTGCACCACCAAACGTTGATTTAAAGGTATCTTTATGAAAGATACCTGTTCGAATCCTGATTAATGTAATGTTTTCTTAATATTTATCACCTTTTACACTCGTGGTTGGATTCTGCAGAGTTCTGTGTAATTAAGTCACATTTTGAAAGAATAGTTAATGGACATTCAACTTAAGGGGGTGCGTCCTCTGGTTACTTACCAAGGAAAAGTTCCTGCTGATTGGCTAGATTATAACGGCCATATGAACGTGTCCTATTATATGAGGGTTTTTTGCGATGCTACAGATCATTTCTTAGAACTTGTTGGCATTGATCCGGCTTATCGGGATCGAACAGAGTGCTCAACATTTGTGGTTGAAAACCATGTGAATTACCTGCGAGAGCTTCATTTAGGCTCTGAGATGAGGGTGGAAACACGTTTGCTTGGATTTGATAATAAGAAACTGAGTTATCATCACTCTCTTTATAATGATGATAAAGGTTATCTCGCCGCGACCTCCGAATGGATTTCTGTTCACGTGAATCTTGAAAAGAGATCATCCTGCCCAATGCAGGAAGAGCTAAAGTATAATTTGGAGAAAATTTTTAAGTCACAACAATCTCTTCCCCTGCCTTTGAATATCGGGCGATCAATAATGTCTTGGGAAGATTAAGTGAAATTTAAATATATTAAGCTGACTGATGTGTGGGGGGCTAAATGTTTTTAAATAATAAGTTTCGTCCTGATTTACTTGAAGTTAAGGGTAATTTTCCTAACAATAGAGTTATGATTTATTTTCTTAGATTTTCTACATTGCTCCTTACACTCATCCTTTTCTCCTTACCCGCTGCAGCGGCTTGTACCGACCCGCCTGCACCAGAGGCGGATTGGCAAAGATGCAACATGGATGGGCTAAATTTTGATGAAGTCGATTTATCTTCTGCGAAGCTGCGTGATACGAGTTTTATTCGAGGCTCTTTGAATAAAGTAAATTTTCAAAAGGTGTCAGCGTATAGGGCCAAATTTGTCAGCGCTTCGCTAACAGAGGCTAATTTTTCACAAGCTTCACTTCTTGAGGTTGACCTCACCAAAGCAAATTTAACTTCTGCGAACTTTACGAATGCTAACCTTGGGCGAGCGCGGTTGTTTAAGGCCATTTTACGAGGCGCGAACCTTACCAAAGCAAAGTTGAAAGGGGCTGACCTTACCAAAGCCAATTTGTCCGGTGCAATTTGGGTTGATGGCGAGAAAGTCTGCGCTGAAGGATCTATCGGCAGATGTAAATAACCCTAAATTGTAATAAATCGTCAAATAAGAGGACTATTTCTGGAAGAATGTTTTCCAAGCCGTTATAAGAGTCTCAATAGCTATAATACTGTCCAGACCAATAGCGGCCTCGAAAGCTTCTGAATTGATACAAGAATTTACGCCAAATAAAATTACCTCTCTAAGATTATACCTCAATAAATTTTCTGAGGTCTGTTATGTCTAATGAAGGCGGCCGGCGAATATCGATAAGGCTTCAAGCCCAGCAATTTATTAAAAATGAACAAGTCATATTATCAGCTTTGGCCGTTGTCATCGGTGGTGCGTCGGGATTTGCTGCGGTCGGCTTTCGCCATTTTATTGATTTTGTACAATATCTTTTCTATGGCTTTCAGGGAGAGAAAATCACTGAAGGTTTTGCCCATACTCCGTGGTGGCAGATTTTACTGGTTCCTGTCGTTGGTGGCGGAATTGTTGGAATTTTTATTCGCTATTTCCTCCCAGACGGAAAGCCCCAAGGAGTACCTCATGTAATAGAGGCTACTGCCTTAAAAGGGGGGCGAATGTCCTTAAAGACAGGGCTTCGTTCTGCCGTGGCTTCTGCTTTTTCTATTGGTGTCGGCGCATCTGTTGGTCGTGAAGGGCCTGTGGTTCACCTTGGTGCGAGTATTGGGGCTTGGCTTTCAAAACGATTACACCTTGGTTATACACTCTTTCGAACCTTGCTTGGCTGTGGAGTAGCTGCCGCGATTGCGACCTCTTTTAACGCTCCTATTGCCGGAGTATTTTTTGCTCTGGAAGTGGTTGTTGGTCACTATGCAATTTCAGCATTCGCTCCTATTGTTATTGCCTCTGTTGTCGGAACAATTATCAGCCGAATTTACTATGGCGACTTTCCTGCGTTCATTTTGCCGAATGCGATGTCGCTATCTTCTTTTTGGGAGTTTCCGGCCTTTGCAATCCTCGGAATAGTATCTGCCTTTGCAGCGATTGGCTTTATGTGGGCGGTGATCTTTGCCGAAGACACCTTTACTAAACTCAGAGTTCCTTTTTGGCTAAAGCCCATGATTGGTGGCTTAGCCTTAGGAGTGATGGCGCTTTTATTCCCTCAGGTCATTGGTGTTGGATATGAGGCAACGGATGCTGCCTTATCTGAGAGTTATGAACTTTGGTTGCTCCTTGCGCTGATTGTAATGAAGACCTTTGCAACGGCGATTTCTCTTGGCAGTGGGTTTTCTGGAGGTGTTTTTTCACCATCGCTCTTTATTGGGGCAATGGTGGGAGGCGCATATGGTATTGTCGTAACATCAATTTTTCCCGAATTTTCATCAGGCACTGGGGCTTACACTGTTATTGGTATGGGCGCAGTAGCCGGTGCGGTACTCGGTGCGCCAATTTCGACGATTTTGATGATTTTTGAACTCACCAATGATTATGCACTGACGATAGCGGTGATGATTGCGACTTCTCTCTCAACCGTTATCACTCAACAAGTGCATCGTAAGTCTTTCTTTATGTGGCAGCTTGAAAGGCGCGGCGTAGAAATCAGAGGCGGGCGTGAAGCAAGTCTTATGCGTAGGATGACAATCAGTCATATGGTCCACAGTGATGTGGCAACCATAGCTCCGGATGCTGATCTTGCGACCGTTCGCATGAAGCTTCGAAAAACAAAACTCGGACAATTATTTGTCGTGGATGAAAAAGGCCGCCTTGAAGGATGTATCTCTTTTGTGGAACTTGCTGATGGGCTCGATTTACAAGAAGAGAAAGGTGAAAGGGTTACGGCAATAGAAGTCGCGCGAACTAAGGCTGCGCAATTAGAGGAAAACGCTAATATAGAACAGGCGCTTGAGGCTCATGGCGCAAGTGGGGAGGTCTATATTCCCGTCGTGAATAATTCTGAAGACGGCATATTAAAGGGCGTTATTCACGAGCATGATGTTGCTCTAGCCTATAAAAAGGCAATGGAACAAGCCCGAGCAGAAGAGCGTGGCGAAATTTAAATTCTCGATGTTATTTTACTAACTACAAAATAAAGCCCCAAAGGCTTCATAGAAATCCCTGGGGCTTATTGTCTTGAAGCCTTATTGGTAGAAGGCTGTGTGTTAGGATCTAGTCTTCCAAAAGATATCCAGCTTTAAGGGGTTCTGACCCTGCAATCTTACCGACTACTGAACCCGGTTTGACAGCTTTGTGCTGGCGACGGGTAAAGAATATGCCGTCAGTTCCTGCAAGTATTGGGGTTCTTGCTTTTGTCGGGTCCTCAGCGGAGAGATCAATTAAAGTCCCTATCTGATCACCTTTTTTGACGATGGCACCTAAGTCTTTACAATAGGTAACGAACCCTGCACCTGGTGAGGAGACAATTTCACAAGCATCCGTTCCTGTTGCATCACAGAGGGTGTCGGGGAGTGGGCCAGCGTCTCCTTCGACAAGGCCACGCCGAATAAAGAATCTGAATAAGGCGTTACCGTCATCCGCTCCAATTTCATCCGAAACGTCCGGACGGCCCCGGTGTTCAACAGTCATTGACATGGTTGCTTGTGGAATGGGGTTGTTTGGGAAAATGCGAGCTAACTCAGCCCAAGGGCGGCTATAGACCTCATCAAAACTGCCGCCACCTGAATTTTCCGCCTTCATAACTGCTGCTGCCCCAAAATCGGCGGCAAAATCCTGGCAATCAGGCCAATTAAGATCTGATATATAAAGGTAAGGAAGAGAATCATCGTCGCAGTGAAGGTCAAATACGAAATCTGCTCTTGCAGCTTCACTTGCCAAAAGTTTACGCAGACTTTTAAATTCGGTAGCTGGCGTCACTTCAGCGAGAGCTTGCTGCATGGCTTCACGAATAATGGTTACGTTTTCGTCTGCATTACTGGTTAAACGGTCAGCAAGGCGATCTTTGGTCATTTCGGTGAGGTCAAACCACCCGCGGTTAAAGTTGCCTTCTCCCCCGAGATGTACCCGCCCCATTAATTGGTCATCTTGAAACTGATCAAGACCGATTGGGTTGGCATAGGGCAGTACAACGATCTCCCCTTTGATCAAGCCTTTGTTATCAGCTTCTTCTAACTTTTGGAGGAGGTGGTGAACCGCAGCCATTGCGGGTGTCTCATCGGCATGAAGGGCTGCCTGAACATAGGCTTTTTTACCGTTGGTGTTCGCGCCATAGCGATGAATTGTTACAACCCGTTGAGTGCCAGGTGTTTCCGAAAGTAGGGTGTGGCGCTCAGTAATGCGGGTCATTATTTATCCTGTTTGGAGTCTGCTAAAATTATCTTGTACCATAAAGGAACGATTGTTCTACAGGTCAAGTAGTAAAAGGGGATGAGCTTCCGGAGAGGACGCGCTATAAACCAATTATGATGGACGAATCGCAAACTCAAATCGATGGGCAACCGCTCTATGTCGAAGGTCTTAACGAGTCTCAACTAGAGGCCGTAGAGGCTACAGATGGCCCTGTGCTTGTACTTGCTGGCGCAGGAACTGGGAAAACCCGTGTTTTAACAACACGCCTGGCGCATATTCTTGCGACAGGCAAAGCCTTTCCTGGGCAAGTGTTGGCCGTGACTTTTACAAACAAAGCCGCACAGGAAATGAAAGAACGTGTTGCTTCAATTTTGAATCAACCCTCTGTCGAGAGGTGGTGGTTGGGGACTTTCCACGCAATTGCAGTGAGAATGTTAAGGGCGCATGCAGAAAAGGTTGGCCTGGGCTCCGATTTTGCCATCATTGATACCGACGACCAGTTGCGGTTGGTGAAGCAGCTCCTGAAAGAAAATAATCTTGATGACAAAAAATGGCCTCCTAAGTCAGTATTGGGAGCCATTCAGCGTTGGAAAGATCGCGGGCAAACACCCGATCATGTTTCTGCCAGCGAAGCAAAAGAGTTTGCGGGTGGACGTATCCATGGAATTTATAAGAGCTACCAGCAGCGCTTGAGAGAACTCAATGCCTGTGATTTTGGTGATTTGCTTTTGCATACTCTGGTAATTTTCCAAACTCATGCTGACGTGCTTGCTGATTACCATCGACAGTTCCATTACATTTTGGTCGACGAGTATCAAGATACCAACGTGGCGCAATATCTCTGGTTGCGCCTCTTGGCTCAGGGGCACCAAAACGTATGCTGTGTTGGGGATGACGATCAGTCGATTTATGGTTGGCGTGGTGCTGAAGTTGGAAATATTCTTCGCTTTGAAAAAGATTTTCCCGGGGCCAAGATTGTTCGCCTTGAACGTAATTATCGTTCTACGGGCCGTATACTTGCCGCAGCTTCTTCTGTCATCAGCCATAACGAAGGCCGTTTAGGTAAAACCCTTTGGACAGATGATGATGAGGGCGAGATGCTCCGGGTTCGTGGTTTGTGGGATGGCGAAGCGGAAGCAAGATTTGTAGGTGAAGAAGTCGAAAGCCTGCAGCGTAATGGACAAAAGCTCGATCAGATGGCTGTTCTTGTGCGTACTGGTGCTATGACACGTGAGTTTGAGGAACGGTTTCTCACTCTAGCTATTCCTTACCGCGTTGTCGGTGGGGCCCGTTTTTATGAGCGCCTGGAGATCCGTGATGCTTTGGCCTACCTGCGTCTCGTAAATTCCGTGGATGACAGCCTGGCGTTTGAGCGCAGTATTGGGAAACCTAAAAGAGGACTTGGTCCTGCTGCGTTGGGGGTTGTTCACAGTTATGCAAGGCAGGCTGATATTTCTCTTTTTAAGGCAGCACGGGAAATTGTTGAAACCGATGAGCTTCGCCCTGCCGCGAGAAAATCAATGGCGACTTTTGTTTCTCAGGTCGAGCGTTGGCAGGGGCTCAAAAATGATATGCCGCATTCTGAATTAGCTGACTTGGTGTTAGAAGAAAGCGGTTATCTGGAATTTTGGAAGAATGATAAATCTGTAGAAGCCAAGGGGCGCGTCGAAAATTTACGCGAATTGATTAATGCCTTAGGTGAATATGAGAACCTTGCAGAATTCTTAGAGCACGTAAGCCTTGTGATGGATACCAATAACCAGACCGGACAAGATATGGTTTCAATTATGACCTTGCACGGTTCCAAGGGGCTTGAGTTTGAAACGGTTTTCTTGCCTGGTTGGGAAGAAGGATTGTTTCCAAACCAACGCGCCATGGATGAGCAGGGATTAAAAGGTTTGGAAGAAGAGCGACGGTTGGCATATGTCGGCCTGACGCGCGCGAGGAAGCGGGCTATTATTTCCTTTGCGGCAAACCGGCGCATGCATGGATCTTGGGCGTCGGCTATTCCTTCTCGCTTTGTTGATGAACTTCCGCATGAACATATTGAGCGAGAGAGTGATCGTGGGATTTATTCTGCGCCGCTAGAACCATCATACGGCGGATTTGGCTCTGGAAAATGGCAAGATAATGACCGAGGCACTCCTGGGATGCAGCGTGCTCGTAGTTATTCAAGTGGTGATTCTCAGTTGGTGCGCAAAGCGGCACAAAAAGTTTCGGAAAGTAAAAGTGGCTTTAGCCGTGGGGAGAGAGTATTTCACCAAAAGTTTGGCTATGGTCTGGTCGCTGCCGTCGAAGGTGAGCGCTTAACTATTTCATTTGATAAAGCTGGAAGCAAAAAAGTGTTGAGTAACTTTGTTGTTCCCGCTGAACAGGCAGGTATGTAATGAGAGCAGATAATTCAGCAGTTTGGTGCATTTCCCTAGAGATTTCCGAGGCTCAGCTTGCTGTTTATGAGCTTGCGTTAGAGCCTCTTGAAGGGGCCATCGTGGTGACAAACCCTGATGATGCAGGCATGATTTCAACCAAGGTTTATGTTGATGGAAAACCGTCACAAAAACAGGTTGATGAAATTCTTGCAAGTACAGCCGAAATTGTCGGTGGTGACGTTCCTGAAACTACATTCGAGCAATTACCGGATATTGACTGGGTTGCTGAAAGTCAGAAAGCATTGCCTCCGATCATCGCGGGGAAATTTTTTGTTCACGGTTCCCACGTTAAAGATACGCCTCCAAAAGGCTCCATTCCGCTATTGATTGAGGCCAACGTTGCTTTCGGAACGGGTCAGCATGATACCACCAAAGGATGTTTGATTGCTTTGACAGACCTTGCGGAAGAACGTCAGGTTAACTCAGCACTTGATATGGGTTGTGGCTCGGGCATCCTTTCTATGGGAATCAAGATCCTTTGGGATTGTCCTGTTCTTGGCGTGGATATTGATGAGGACTCGGTTCGTGTTGCATTGGAAAATGCTGATCTGAATAAAGTATCTGGTATTACCGGCATCTGTGGAGACGGGTATGATGCTGCAGAAGTGTCGGAAAACGCTCCTTATGATTTGATAGCGGCAAACATCTTAGCAGAACCTCTTTGCTATATGGCACCAGCTCTTGAAAAGAACTTGGCGAAAGGCGGTGTTGCTGTACTTTCGGGATTATTGATCAAGCAACAGGAACAGGTTGTAAGGGCACACGAAGCCTTAGGTCTTAAAGTTATCCGCGAATTACACCTTGGTGAATGGGCAACATTGGTTCTGTCTCGATAACCGAAATCTCGATTGTTGTGCCCTAATTATTTTTTCATGAACGATCGTATCTTTGGATACGGTCGTTTTTTATAAGCTTAATTTTGGTGACCAGATAACAAAAAAACGCGCCGGAAAATCTGTAGAAATTCCGTCGCGTTTTTCAACAATGCAGTGCTGCAAGCAAAAGGGGGGTTATGCTGCGCGGGCTGCTTTGCTGTTGTTTTCTGCTTTGTTTGTTTCTTTGTTAGAAACAAAATCTGAAGAAGAAAGGAAAGAGAAGCCTGGCTCGAAAGTTTTGCTCTCTTTTTTAGCTGCTTCAACGTAAAGGCTGTTTACAGTTGCTTCGATGCTACCGCGGCTCAGGCCAATGTCGTTAAGTTCACGATCATTTAGGTCCCAAAGCTGATTTACAGTTGCACGGCGCTCCATGTAGTTTTTGAAGCTCTTTGTGATGCCTGATACTGCAGCATAAATACGATATGCTCTTGTGTAGCGGTGTGGAGCAACAGTTACGAGTACAGGCTGGTTAGCGATTTCGTTGGCCGCGAATACAAATTTATCTTCTCTCATGATCATATCTCCTAGATCAGTTATTGCGGCCGGCTATTGCTTGTATATTGCCGCTGAGTTGTTGCAGTATATCTAGCGTAATTAAAATTTTTCGGTAGCGGTGATTCTGCAACAGAGCCATGCATTTTGGGAATAATTATAATTTATTACTCATAACTATTTGATATTACATAATATAGCATTATGCAAAACCATGTGTTGTTTCGAGTAGATTGCTTGGATAATGTGCTGAAAACAAAATTGTATATTGTATAAGGAAGAAAAAATGCCTGAATCGGCGAATGACAATCATACTTCTCGACTTAATGCTCTGCGCGAACAGCTGAAAAAGGATGGGTTAGACGGGTTTGTGATTCCAAGGACCGATGAACACCAGGGGGAGTATGTTCCACCACAGGCTCAACGTCTTGCATGGCTTAGCGGTTTCACAGGATCTGCTGGTATGGGGGTAGCCCTTGTGGATCGCGCTGCAATCTTTGTTGATGGACGTTATACAATCCAGGTACGGCAGGAAGTCGAAGAATCTTTATTTGCCTATAAACATCTAATCGATGAACCAGCCCATGAATGGCTGTCCAAGAATGTTCAACCCGGAATGCGCATCGCTTATGACCCCTGGCTCCAGAGTGAGAACCAGATAAAGGTTTTACGCAAGGGGGTTGAAAAGGCGGGGGGAGAATTGGTTCCCGTTGAAAATAATCCTGTGGATACCGTTTGGGTTGATCAACCTCTGCGCCCCTGCACCAAGTCTATGCCGTACGATCTACAATACGCGGGGCGTTCTTCTCGTGAAAAACGTGAAGAGATTGGCAAGATGTTAGCTGAAAGTGATGCTGATTGTGCTGTTTTGAGTTTGCCAGATTCTGTTGCGTGGTTACTAAACGTGCGTGGAGAAGATGTTGATCATACACCATTGGTTCTTTCGTTTGCAGTTGTTCATGCCGATAGCTCGGTCCAGTGGTTTGTTGATTCTGAGAAAGTTACGAGCGAGACCCTTTCGGCGCTAGATAATAAAGTTGAAGTCGCAGAACCCGGAGCTCTTGAAAGCCGTTTGGTTGCTTTTGCCCGAGAAGGCAAGTCAGTTTTGGTCGATCCCGCAACTTGTCCCGAACGTATTACATCCGTGTTGGAAAAAAATGGTGCCAAACTGGTACGTGCTATGGATCCTGTAATGAAACCGAAAGCTCGGAAAAATGACACCGAGCTAAATGGTATTCGCGCGGCGCATATTCGTGATGGCACAGCAATGGTTCAATTCCTGAAATGGGTAACCGAAAGTGCCACAAATCGCGCTGGTACAGATAATCCCGTTACTGAAATGGAAGCTGCAGAGAAGCTGCATTCCTTCCGTAAAGACGTTCCTATGTTCAGGGATCTTTCCTTCGATACGATATCTGGCGCGGGCCCCAACGGCGCGATGTGCCACTATAAGGTTTCAGACGAAAGCTCTATCTCTTTAAAAATGGACGAGATCTTCTTGATCGATTCTGGCGGGCAATTCCTGGATGGAACCACCGATATTACGCGTACGGTTATTATCGGGGCACCCACTGAAGAGATGAAAGATCGCTTCACCCGTGTCCTTATGGGGCATATATCTCTTGCAACGGCTAAGTTTCCCAAAGGAACAAATGGCATGCAACTAGATAGTCTCGCTCGGCGTCCTTTATGGGATGTAGGCTTGGATTTCGATCATGGAACAGGCCATGGTGTTGGGTGCTTCCTTGGCGTACACGAGGGGCCCCAGCGAATTGCGAAGGGATCATCACCTGTGGCGCTCGAGCCAGGGATGTTTCTTTCGAATGAGCCAGGCTACTACAAGGCGGGTGAGTATGGTATCCGAATTGAGAACCTGATCATTGTCAGAGATATCGGCCAGATGGTTGGTTTGGATACGCCGCTTTATGATTTTGAAACTGTAACTCTCTGCCCAATTGACCTTCGTTTGGTTGAGCCTGCGATTATGAGTTCAGGGGAGATAAAGTGGTTAAACGACTATCACGCTTGGGTCCGCAAAGAGCTTTCGCCTTTACTAGATGCTGAGCAGAAAGATTGGCTCGAAGAAGCAACCAAGGCTATTTAAGTATATTTTGGAACTGAGTTATTTTCCCTAAGGTGGCGAGAGTTACCTTAGGGAAAAGAATGTTATGTTTGTTTATATGGGTTATTCCGCCGCTTTTTGACTTCTGATCCATTTGAGAAAAGCGCTGAGATGGTGGGGGACAATGCCATGTTTGTAGACGAGATGATATCCTGTTTCCTCTCCACTGGTTAAAGAGAACAACTCAACCAATCGACCTTCCTTAATGTCTTCACTTACCCAGTTAGAGGGTAATATCCCTATACCCTGACCATCGCGGATCGCATCACGAGTAAGGTATCCTGATAAATGTATCTTAGCTTTGTGTTTAGCAAACTCGATTCCGTGGTGTTTGAGCCAGTGATTCCATTCAGAATGGTGGTCATCAATGTCGCAAACCCAGGGGAGTTTAGTGATATCACTAGGGTCTTTTATCGACACCCCTTCTAAAAGTTTTGGAGCAACGACAATAGAAGCGTAGCTCCTCATCAGTTTCTCTACTTCAAATCCAGGCCAGGAACCATTTCCAAAACGAATGGCAAGATCATAGTCTTCCCTTCTGAGATCCACGACGACGCTGTTGGCGTTAAGGAGAATCTCGATATCGGGATGTTTTTCTCTAAAATCTCCAAGCCTTGGCATAAGCCAAAAATTGACAAAAGTAGGGGTCATTGTGACGCGTAAGGGCTGCGCATCAGTCGTGATTTTCAACTCTTTTACTGCGTCGTCAATTATATCAAAACTCTTGCTGAGCTCGATCCCTAACTGCTGGCCAGCTTCTGTTGGAGCAACACCTCGTCCCTCCCGACGAGAGAGAGTTATGCCAAACCATTCTTCCAGTCGTTTGATTTGTTGAGCCACAGCTGCATGCGTAACGTTCAGCTCTTTGGCCGCATGGCTAAGATTTTTGTGCCGAACGACGGCTTCGAAAGCTCTCAGGCTGGATAGGGAGGGAAAGTCGCGCATATCAATATGTAAGTAAAACTAACATTATGTGATTTTTCCTGAATTGAGAAAATAGATAAGAACCCTGATATTTATGAGAGTAATCCCATGAAAGGAACGGAACAATGATAAATATTCTAGGTGAATCTTACATTTTAGCAACACGTTTGAATGTTCGTGGTACTGCAAGAGGGACGAACCGGCAGACTGATCGTAGGAGGATTGGAAGCAAAGGAATAAAGCGCCCTCTTTCTCTTTTTCAGCAGATACGCACTTGGTTCTCTCCACGAATATAACAGAACTTAAAGTTAATCAGAGGTTCCAATGTTGAAGCTTGAACGTCGTTTTGAATTTAAAGGCCAGTCAGTTGCCTGGGGTGTTATAGGTGAAGGAGAGCCCCTGGTTCTCCTCCACGGCACACCCTTTTCCTCCCAGGTGTGGCGTAGAGTTGCACCGCTTCTGGCAAGAAAATGGCGGGTATATTATTTTGATTTGATTGGCTATGGGCAATCAGAAAAACAGGTGGGGCAGAATGTTTCCCTCGGCGTGCAGAATGAAGTGTTCACTGCTTTGATAGAGGAATGGCAACTTACCAAGCCTGCCGTTGTTGCTCATGATTTTGGAGGTGCTACCGCCTTACGTGCCTATTACTTGAACAAGCTCAGATACTCCCATTTAACCTTGATTGATCCAGTGGCTCTTACTCCCTGGGGGTCTCCTTTTGTGCAGCATATCCGAAATCATGAAGCGGCCTTTGCAAACATGCCTGCTTATATGCATGACGCTTTGCTGAGGGTTTATTTACAAGGGGCTGCTTTTAGGGATCTCAATGAAGAGGCCTTCCAAATCTATATGAAACCTTGGCAGGGCACTATTGGAAAGCCAGCGTTTTATCGACAAATTGCTCAAATGGATGAGAGCTATACCGAGGAAATCTCGTGTTCCTACCAGCCTATGGAATGCCCAGTGCAAATTTTATGGGGAGAAGAAGACAAATGGATCCCGGTATCCCAGGGAAAAAGGCTGGCCGAAAAGTTATCTGAAGAGAGGCTTACCATTGTGTCTGGGTCTGGCCATTTGATGCAAGAAGACCGGCCTGAAGCAATTGTTGCAGCCATGATGAGCGATATTAAATAGACTGTTTTGCATAACAGCCTTTCTAGGATGTTGTTTGGTTCATAATTTTTTTGGTCTATTTGTACGTAAGATCTTTATAGATGCTAGGAGTGCGCCGCCAACGATGAGAAGGCAGGCAACGGCAATGATCCAGCTCGCTTCTGCAAAACCCGTTGCAATCAGTATCAACGTGCTTAAAAGAGGGGCGCCATAAGAAAGGGCGCCTAGGACCTGTATGTCGCCATGTTTGGTGCCATAATCCCATACAAAAAAGGCCAACCCAACAGGACCAAGGCCAAGGGCAATAATTGCAATGGATTGAGTGAAGTCGGGAGCAACCCAATTTTCTGTAATCAGATGACAGGCAAGCCCAAGTAAAGCAGTTGCCCCGCAGAAGCCTGTTACGGCCTCGCTTGGAACGTGGCTAAATTTTCGATTGAGAACAGAATAACCTGACCATGTAAGAGCACAGGTAATAGCAGCGAGATATCCAACGGTGTGTTCTGCATTCAAAGAAAAAGAGTTTCCTTTGGTAACGATGAGAACGGCACCTGCTAGACCCAGCAAGGTTCCTCCAATATGAAACCAATAGAGGCGTTCACCTGGCAACAGAGCTGAAAAGAAAACGATCAGCAGCGGCCACAAATAGGCTATGAGGCTGGCCTCCACCGCGGGAGCATTGTGGAGGGCGATAAAATAAAACAGGTGATAGCCAAATAATCCTGCCACCGAGACGAACCACACCAGAGGGCGTTGTTTCAACTTGTAAAGTGCTGCTTTTCCCTTGAAGGCAAGAACAATAAATCCAGAGATAAAGGCAATTGAAAACGACAACATCAAAAGTTGAAAAGTTGGGATTCCTTTAGCCCAGGTCGTAAAGAGCGCGAGCAGGGCCCAGAGTAGAATTGCGATACCGCCAATAAGGGTTGCTCGGAGTCTAAGCGCAGAATTGTCTATCATGTCTATTTAGCCCAAAGTTGATGTTGGCATACTAATCACTTTGGCAGCAATGTCTTGTCTGAGGCTCTTAAAGTTTATACCGGGATTCCGCTAGGGATCATTTCTAACAGGTTTTGAGATACTCCTGTTGAGCGGTAGGGGCCCATTTCGGGATCTTATCCTCAGATTTTAATGTTGATTTTCATGATTTTTTCGCTCTTTGCCTGGAGCTTGGCCATAGATCTTACGATAGGCACGGTTGAAACTACTTTGGTCTGAGTAGCCAACCTCTTGGGCTATATGTGACAAGGATAAAGTGCTGCCAAGGACAAGGTGGCGCGCGTGTTCCAGTTTTAATCCTGTTTGGAATTTCTGAGGAGAGTATCCCAAAAAGTTACTGAATAAAGCATGTAGATGGCTGACAGATAAACAAGAAGCCGCTGCAATATCTTTGGAGGTCAGGTTCCGAGCGTGGTTCACTTTTATGAATTTTAACGCAGACTGTAGCTTCGCAGGCAGTTGATGATCTGCGGTCTCAGCCTTATCAGCCAAAGCAAGTAAGAACAGCTTAATCCCTTGCTCCCCCAATGATGTTAGGCCTTGATCCTTTAAATTCAAAGCGGTGAAACGGCTAAGATTAAGAAGGCCTTCGTCGAGTGGAAATAATATTTTGTTATGCGCCTGATCCCAAAGAGAATTTAGCTCGGGCATATAACGCGCGTCGTCAAAGTCAAAGTCGACAACGGTAAAGCTGTTGGGATGCAGTCCCCGAAAAGCATGTGTATCATTTGCTGTGATAACGGCGACCTGATCTATATTGGCGATTCCAGATGACTGTTCAGCTTCCAATTCCAACTCACCCTTGTGAGGGATAATTAGTTGATGAAATGTACTATGACTATGGCTTTTGAAGTCTTTGTCGTAGCTTTTAATATTCGCTTCCATGACTACATTTTACCAGCCTTGCAGCGTAAGCCAAGCCACTTTGAAAAAAGTTATGCTGTAATAACGTTGACCATTTGGCTTTATGGAGTACATGTTTTACCAGAAGGCATTTCCCTTGATTTGGAATCCTTTACGATTTCATTTTAAAGCTTAAGAGGGGGCGTGGAGGGACTGAAATTCTCATTTTACAAGAGAATGCCATTCTTCTTCGGACAAGATGCTGACTCCCAGCGATTCGGCTTTTTTTAATTTGGATCCCGCGTCAGCCCCAGCAACGACATAATCTGTTTTTTTGGAAACTGATCCTGCTACCTTTGCTCCCAGGCTCTCAGCTGTTGCTTTTGCTTCATCGCGGGACATGGTTAACAGTTTTCCAGTAAAAACAACGGTCTTTCCTGTAACGGGCGAGTTACTACTGACCTCGAGAACAAACTCTTGGATAGTCAATTGCTCTTTAAGCGCAACAATAACTTCTTGATTGTGAGGTTCACCAAAGAAGGCGATGAGATCTCCAGCCATTGAGGCGCCAATACCATCTATGGCAAGGAGTTCTGGTAGGGCGTCACTTTCTGGATCGTGAACAAGTCGAGTAATTTCTTCTATTTTCTCCAGAGTGGCATAGGTTTTGGCCAGAAGTTTTGCCGTTGCCTGGCCAATTTGGGGAATGCCGAGTGCGAAAATAAAACGATCCAGGCCAATGAGGCGCTTTGTCTCGATGGCATTGTAAAGTTTCTCAACAGACTGCCTGCCCCAACCGGGTTGGTTGCGTAGAGGGATGAGGGTGTTTTTGTCTTTTTCAGAGAGTTTAAATAGATCTGCAGGTGATTTAATAAGCTCTTGTTCAAAGAAAAATCGAATTTGTTTATCCCCGAGCCCTTCGATATCAAATGCGTTTCGACTGACAAAATGTTTTAGGCGTTCGACGGCTTGAGCTGGACATATCAACCCTCCCGTACAACGGGTTACAACTTCGCCTTCTTCTTGAATAGCTGCCGAGCCACACTCAGGGCATTGATCTGGAAAGGGGAAAGGCTTGGAATCTTCTGGCCGCTTGTCGAGGAGGACTTCAACCACCTGCGGAATAACATCCCCTGCACGTTGAATGACGATACTATCGCCTTCACGCACATCTTTTCGCTCAATTTCATCACGGTTATGAAGTGTGGCCCGAGATACAACGACGCCACCTACTGTAATCGGTTCCAGATTAGCCACTGGGGTCAGAGCACCAGTCCGTCCGACCTGTATGGTAATTACGTTGAGACGGGTTATAGCTTGCTCAGCTGGGAACTTGTGGGCGATGGCCCATCGGGGAGCACGACTGACAAAGCCAAGTCGTTCTTGCCAATCAAGACGATTTACTTTGTAAACGATACCATCGATTTCATGGTCTAGGCCTGGTCGGTCAGCCATTAGGTTACGATAGTAACTTAAAATATCTGTAAGAGATGCGCACAGTTCCCCTGGATTAATGGGTAATCCCCAACTTTTCAAACGAGAACGAACTTCTGTGAGGCTACTGCCGAGAGGTTCGGATACTTCACCCCAGGCATAGGCATAAAAATCGAGAGGACGTGCCGCCGTTATCGATGGGTCTAGTTGGCGTAAGGATCCCGCTGCAGCGTTGCGCGGGTTGGCAAAGGCTTTCCCCCCGATGGATGCTTGATTGGCATTGAGTTCTTGAAAACGGTCTCGGCGCATATAGACTTCACCCCGTACCTCAAGAACATCTGGAAAATCAGAGCCTGTTAGCTGGTGCGGTATGCAGGCGATTGTTTTTACATTATTTGTAATTTTTTCACCTTCTGCGCCGTCTCCACGTGTAGCCGCTTGAACTAAAATCCCTTTTTCATAACGAATAGCACAGGAGAGACCATCAATCTTTGGTTCGGAAAAGATGTCGATTTTTTCGTCTTTGTTTAGGCCTAAGAAACGCCGTATACGCGCTAAAAACTCTGCAACATCGGCGTCTTCGAATGCATTGCCAAGAGAAAGCATGGGTACGCTGTGTTTGACTTTGCTAAAGCCTGAAGAGGGGGCTGCACCAACCTTTGTCGTCGGGCTATCGGAACGAATGAGCTCTGGAAAGTGCTTTTCTATTGCTGAATTACGTCGGCGTAGAACGTCGTATTCAGCGTCAGTAATTTCGGGCTCGTCTTGCTGATAATAGAGCTTGTCGTGCTTGGAAATTTCCTTGGCCAGGGTTTCTAACTCTTTTGAGGCCTGTTCAAGCGTCAACCCTTCAGTCTCTGGGTCAAAGAGAGAGAATGTTTGGTTCTTATTATTCAAGGTAATTATCCTAAAAGACTATCAGCAGCTGATCTTGCTTCGTTTGTGATCTCTGCTCCCGAAAGCATACGGGCGACTTCTTCGCGCCTTTGCTGATCAGTTAAGGCATAGACGGTTGTTGTGGTTTTTTCACCGTCAGCAGATTTGGCGACCATGAGATGTTGGCTACCTTTTGCAGCAACTTGTGGGCTGTGCGTAATAACCAAGATCTGACGTTCTTCTGCAAGCCGGGCCAAGCGTTCACCGACAGCGTGCGCTGTTGCACCGCCAATGCCGGCATCTACTTCGTCAAAAACCAAACAGTCTATGGGACTGACTTTGGCCATCACAACTTTGAGCGCAAGAAGGAAGCGGGCAAGCTCACCACCAGATGCAATTTTGCCGAGAGGACCTGGGGCAGAACCTGGGTTGGTGGCGACTAGAAAAGAAACTTGATCCCAACCATGCCGTCCCCAGTTTCCTTCTTCTTGTATTTCTATTCCAGTTTTGAAGGACGCGCGTTCAAGCTTTAAGGGCGGAAGCTCATCGTTGATTGACTTATCAAGCTCCATAGCTTTTTTGTGCCGGGCTTTGCTCAGTTTTTCAGCGGCCTGAACGTATTTTTCACGCGTTTCTTCACAGCGGCGGTCAAGTTCTTGTATGTGTTCATTCCCCGTATCAATAAGGTATAGCTGCCTTGCGATGGTCTCTCTTATACGCGGGAGCTCTTCCGGCTCAACCCGATGTTTACGAGCGAGATCCTGGTATGAAAAATAACGCTCTTCTATTTCTTGAAGTTTTGCAGGGTCAAGATCCATGTCATTAGAAATTGCCTGCAGAGAGGCCTGTGCATCTTGAACTTCATATGTTGCCCGATCGAGAGCATCAACAACTGGTTTCAGACGGTCTCTTGCACTGTCAGGTATGCCGAGTAAGTGTCCTTGAGCGCCACTGATTGCATTTTCTGCTCCGCCGACGCCATTATCGCCAATAAGATCTCGGGTGCATGCGTTCATCGCTTGAATTAGCTTTTCGCTATGCATTAAGAGTTGACGTTGTGATGAGAGGCCTTGAAGTTCACCTTCCTCTGGAGACAGGGTGTCAAGTTCTTCGAGAGAATGTCTGAGGAAGGTTTCCTCTCTTTGTGCCTGGGCAAGTTTTTCATCGGCTTCAGCGCGCTCTTTTTGAGCTTCGTGCCAATTTTTCCAATAGGTATTCGTTTTTGTAAGTAAGTCATCGTTACCACTGGCAGCATCCAGTAAATTACGATGGTTACTTTGGTCTAATAAACCGCGTTGTTCGAATTGCCCCTGAATTTCGATCAAAAGATCACCTGCTTGTCTCAAAAGATTTGCAGATACAGGAGTATCATTGAGAAAGGCACGACTACGGCCATCGGAATTTAAAACTCGGCGAAAAACCAGTAAGTCATCTTCTACTGAAACGTCTTTTTCTTGTAGAAGACTAAAAACGGGATGGTTTGGTGCTGGATCAAAAACCGCACTAACAGTTGCTTTGTCAGTTCCTTGGCGAACTAACCTTGATTCTGCACGTGCACCAAGTGCAAGGCCAAGTGAATCAAGCAAAATGGATTTACCTGCACCGGTTTCACCCGTGAGCACACAAAGGCCTTGATCAAAAGCTAAGTCCAAGCGGTCAATTAAGACCACATTGTTGATCGTTAAGTTGAGCAGCACAGCTCACCTACCATTTATAGAATTGAATCCCAGGCTTCAGAAATCCATGAGCCTTCTTTTTCTTCTGGTTCAAGATTTTGTCCAGTTAAAAGCGCATAGCTATCTTCATACCACCGATTTCCGGGAAAGTTATGGCCCAATACAGCAGTTGTTGCTTGTGCCTCATCGATAATGCCCAGTGCAAGATAAGCTTCTACAAGCCTGTGAAGTGCCTCGGGAACATGGGTGGTGGTCTGGAACTGACCGATAACCATCCTGAAGCGATTGATGGCGGCGAGGTATTCTTTACGGTTGAGGTAAAAGCGACCAATGGTCATTTGTTTACCAGCGAGGTGATCATTGGCAAGATCAATTTTTAGCTGAGCATCACGAGCATATTTACTCTCAGGGAAGCGGCGTACAACATCTCTAAGAGATGACAAAGCTTCGATGGTCATTTTTTGGTCACGAGCAACATCAGAAATTTGTTCGTAATAACTCAGGGCTTTGAGGTAGTAAGCATAGGGAGTGTCGCGATTACCTGGGTGGAGTTCGATAAAGCGATCTAATGCACTGATGGCATCGTCGTATTGGTTTTCAGTGTAGAGCGCGTAAGCAGCCATCAACTGAGCTTTTGAGGCCCAAACAGAGTAAGGATGTTGTCTCTCTACTTCATCGAATAAACGGGCGGCTTCTAAGTTTTCACCTGCCTTAAGAGCATTGTTGGCGTTGCTGTATAGCTCTTCAACCGGTCTTTCGATATATGCTGGTTTTTCATCTGAGCTACAAGCCGCAAGTGTCGCAACCAGAGACAGTGCGTAGGTCGCACGGACAAGGGGAGTTGCAAATAACTGTCTAAATAGACCGGATTTCATATTACGATACTCTTTATGTTAGCCATTCTGCTTACCAAAGGCTGAATTATTAGAGCACTATAGGGCTTCGCTATCCTGTCCTCAAGAGAACTGAGGCGATCTTGATCCCAAAGAGGTAAAATAATTTTGAGAGATGTAGGTGAATAGCAAAAAAGCCCAGTAAAACGGGGCTCTTTGTCGGGGGGAAGTGTTTTTCTTAAACGCTTGCTGCGACA
The DNA here is from genome assembly GCA_036960845.1 of Halopseudomonas aestusnigri. Classification (GTDB taxonomy): domain Bacteria; phylum Pseudomonadota; class Alphaproteobacteria; order Kiloniellales; family Kiloniellaceae; genus Kiloniella. The sequence goes on from JBALWN010000002.1 coordinate 222,951, forward strand.
GCTCTTTCAGGGGCTGCAAAAGAAGCACCACGGGTTACTATGCTTTCTGTGGGGCTTTCTATAGGTAGCGTTACCCATTCCCATGCACTGTTGTCAGAGAGAAGCTTTTTCACAAGACGATAGGTTTGGGCGTGGCCAGTACGAATGCCGTGGTAGTGACCAATGATCGGTGCGCCTGCGAGATAAAGATCGCCAATAGAATCAAGTACTTTATGGCGTACGAATTCGTTGGCATAGCGAAGGCCACCTTCGTTCATAATTTTATCGCCGTCGATAACGATTGCATTATCCAAAGAGCCGCCACGGGCGAGGCCCATTTTACGAAGTTGGTCCGCTTCATGTAGGAAGCCAAATGTACGGGCTCGGCTAACTTCTTGTTTGTAGCGATCCGGATGCACTTCCATGTAAAGTTCTTGATGGCCGATAGCTTGGCTTTCAAAGTCGATCTCAAAGCTGACAGAGAAACATTCGTTAGGGCTAAGAGTACCGGCGCGATTGGCTTCTTCGTCGCAAACTTCTTTCAGAATGCGAATAGCGCGTTTTGGAGCGTTTTGCTCTACGATACCTGCGCACTCGATCAGGAATACAAATGGAGAAGAGCTACCATCCATCACCGGAACTTCGCAGGCATTGATGTCAATATAACAATTGTCGATCCCAAAACCTGCCAGAGCAGACATTAGGTGTTCGATTGTTCCGATTTTCACATCATCTTTGACAAGTGTCGTGCAAAGTGGGGATTCGATTGCATATTCCCAAGTCGCTGGGATAATAGCGCCTTTTCCTGCAACATCAGTCCGGCGGAACACGATGCCTGCTCCAGGCTCGGCAGGGTGAAGCGTCATGATAACATTGTCACCAGAGTGCAGGCCAACTCCAGAGCAATTAATAGAGCTCTTGAGAGTTTTTTGTTTCTGTACACGATTGGCAGCAATATTGGTTTTCATGAGTACGCTTTGCTTGTTAGTTAATCCCCCGGAGACAACGGAGCTGTCTATCCGATAAAATGCAACAAGGGAACGATAGCTCTTCCCCTTGTCTCTAACAAATCACTGTTTGTTTCAGTATGTTACGAAATGTAACGTACTCTGTAATATTTGGTTTAGTTTGCTTGGCGCCGCAGAAAAGCTGGAATGTCGAGCAAGTCTTCATCGCTAGAAGTGGACTGAATCCGGTCGTTTGGGTCCAAGCCTGTTAATCGAGGCTGTTGGCTGTTGCCCGATGCTGGCGATTCGGCTGGTTTTGGTGCCGCACTGGCAGCTGCAGGTGTTGCAACGGTGGTGCCCAGCTGTAAATCATCAAGCTCTTCAGCTTGTGTCGCTGCTTGAAGCGCCCGAGCAGCCCCACCAGTGATCCGACCAAAAAGTCCACGACCCTTTTTTGAGGTGTCTTCGTGTCTGTCGGTGCCGTTTGCTAACGCCGCAGCAGCGAAGGGATCTGCTTTTTGAGGTGCAGGCTGAGGCGCGGCGGGCTTTTGGTTGGATACTGTTGCAGGTGCAGGAGCTACAAAACTATCATTTTTAATCTCGGCCTGAGGTGCTGAAGCCATGATTTGGTGACCGTCTGCATCGCTCCGGGTGATTGCGGACTCAATACTGGTTTGTGACGGCCCAGTTTCGATAATTGGTTGAGAAGATGGTGCCGTACTTGCTGGAGGAGCAAGTGGAGCCGCTGCAGGTGTTTGGGGTGCCATCGGAGTATCTTGTTGAGTCGCAGCGACTACTTGTTCGAGCTGGGCTTCCGCTTGTTCCGGTGTAACGTTTAAAGGAGCAGGCGGTGTTTGAAACTCTTTAAGTTGAGCAGGGCGGATATTTTTCATGGATTCAGCGTCGATCCCTGTTGCGACAACAGAAACGCGCATTGTGCCTTCCATGCTGGGATCATAAGTAGAACCAAAGATGATGTTGGCTTCGGGATCTACTTCATCACGGATACGATTAGCAGCTTCATCCACTTCAAAGAGAGTAAGGTCAGGGCCGCCAGTAATGTTAATCAAAACCCCACGTGCACCCTTCATGGATACTTCATCAAGAAGAGGATTAGAAATCGCGGCTTCTGCGGCGTCCATGGCACGGGTTTCCCCTTCGGCTTCACCTGTACCCATCATGGCTTTGCCCATCTCCGTCATAACTGCGCGGATATCGGCAAAATCGAGATTGATGAGACCTGGCATTACCATAAGGTCTGTAACGCCACTTACACCCGAACGCAGAACATCATCCGCCATTTTAAAAGCATCTGCGAATGTTGTTTTTTCGTTCGCAATTCTGAAAAGGTTTTGATTTGGAATGATAATCAATGTGTCGACGTATTGAGCGAGCTCTTCAATTCCCTTTTCGGCGAGGCGCATACGATGGATGCCTTCGAAATGGAAAGGTTTTGTGATAACGCCTACGGTCAAGATACCTGCATCACGCGCAGACTTGGCAATGACTGGCGCAGCACCTGTTCCGGTACCTCCGCCCATACCAGCGGTGATGAAGACCATGTTAGAGCCTTCGAGGTGCCCAAGGATCTCATCCATGGCTTCTTCGGCAGCTGCTTTGCCAATATCAGGTCGTGAACCTGCACCTAAACCTTGTGTGATGTTACGGCCGAGTTGAATTGTTCGATCACAAGAGGATTGAGCAATCGCCTGAGCATCGGTATTGGCAATAAGGAACTCAACACCCTCCAAATTGCTCTGGATCATATTGTTGACAGCATTACCGCCTGCACCACCGACACCAATGACGGTGATCTGAGGGGTTAGCTCGGATTCAACTGGGGGTACATCTAAATTTAAAGCCATTACTAACCTCCGCTGGGCGCCGACTCGGCGAACTCGTTTGTCAAGTTGTACTATAAAGTTATGGAATCAGTCGAGCTAATTCCTAACTTTTTATTAAAAATTTTCACGAAACCATCTTCCAAATTTATTTACGAAGTTCTGAGGATGAGTCTCCTCGGGCGTTTTTTCGCTTTGAACTTCATTATGAGCGATGGTTGCGTAGGTTAGCAAACCAGTACAAGTGGAGAAACTAGGCCCTCCTGTGGCATCTGCTAACCCGGAAACGCGTATAGGTCTCCCTATACGTACTTGCTTATCTAATATCAAACTCGCCAGATCAGGTAAGCCGGGGAGTTGGCTAGCGCCGCCTGTCAAAACAACACGCCTACCGCCTACTTTATCGAAGCCACTCATTTCCAATCTCGAGCGTACGATTTCAAAAGTTTCTTCTAGTCTTGGCTGTATGATGCCAACAAGAAGAGAGCGAGGCACCTGTTGAGGTTGACTACCTGCGGCTTCTCCAACCTGGGGTACATCAATCATTTCGCGTTCATCTGTGACTGTCGCGACGGCATGTCCGTATAGTGTCTTCATGCGCTCAGCCTCGGCGACAGGTGTCGATAGGCCACGTGCAATATCATTGGTAACGTGATGCCCTCCAACCGGAATTACGTCACAAAAAACCAGTTTGCCTTCACTGAAGACGGCAATGGAGGTTGTTGTTCCGCCCATATCGACAAGTGTAACACCGAGTTCCATCTCATCATCAACCAGACATGATAACCCAGAAGCATAGGGAGAAAGAACGAAACTCATTGGCTGGAGATGACAGCGTTTGATGCAGGTTGTCAGGTTACGTATCGAATTTGCCGCAGCGGTAATAAGATGCATCGTTACGCCGAGCATTTCGCCGTGCATGCCACGAGGATCTTTAATGCCACGATTACCATCAAGCGTGAAGCCTGTTGGCAAGGAGTGTATCAACTGGCGACCCTGTTCCGGGTCACCCTTCGGGCCTTGTACCTGACTGGCGTGTTGAAGAGCTTGTTTGAGGTCAGTATCTGTGACCTCATGGCCATTAATTGTAATTTCTAAATTGATATTATGTGATGACGGAGCTCCGCCTGATAGATTAACCAAAACAGAGTTTACTGTTTCACCAGCCATTTGTTCTGCAGCATGGACTGCATTTAGGATGGAATCTTCGAGTGCTTCCATATCAACGATATTTCCGCTTTTCATTCCATGACTGGCTTGTTGGCCTATACCGATGACTTTGGGCGGATTGTCTCCATCCATCTGTGCAATAAAACAACAAACTTTACTGCTGCCGACATCAATAGCCGCAACAGTCCCATGTTTGATTACACTTGGGTTCCGCTTCATGACTTGCGGGATCCTTTCGCATAAGAAAGGTCACATTCGTGTGTCAGGTTGAGTTGAACCATCGACATCAGGTCTTTTTCCCTTTTGTAGTAATTTTTTTGTCTTTAGCTGAACCACCTGAGGTTCTAACAATTAAGCGGTCACGAGACCGTAGATCTACGAGTACAACATCTCGTTCCAACACACCTTCTTCACGTTCAATACGAGCAAAGAATGACCATGCATCTGATGGGTCTTCTTCCGGGAGTTGGACATCTACGCCGTTATTCAAGCGGATGTTCCAGCGGCGTCCGCTAACTCTCACGGCAGCTTTTACCTGTGTTCCCAAATCGGGTTCACTTGCGATCAATAAAAGAATTTCCTTGGCATGATCAGGGGCATCAGGGCCAACGATTAAGGGAAGGGAAGAAAATTTTGCAGCCTTTGCAGTCGGGATGACTTCACCACTTTGATCAATGACATGTAAGACGCCTTCTTGTTGCCAAAGAGCGAGCGGTTGGCGTTCAATCAATTGTACATAAATCACGTTAGGGAGCCGTCTCTCTACGATGGCTCGCTTTACCCAAGGTAAAAGTTCAATTTCAGCCTTTGCCTCACTTGGTGAAAAAGACAGTATTGGCGTGCCTCTTTCAACATCAAGTTTGTTGAGAATTGCTTTTGCGTTCGTGCGCTTACGACCTTCGACAAGAACATCTTCTACAGATAGGCCAGCATCGGCTGTCATGCCATGAAAATTGACAACGGCCAGGTTGATTTTCCCCGGGATCCATCCGTTGGTCCAAAGGACGGTTGTCAATCCAACAACGGTAATCACTGTTCCTAACGCCGTGGCTAGAAAGACCCTACGCCAGTTTGTATCCCCAAAGGGGAGCTTGCTACGCTTTTGACTGCGTTTACGCCGACGTTTGGTTTTGACAGTAGTTTTGCTCATTACCCCTCCTTGTTCAGGAGGGCGTCTTCCACCATCCATGCACAGAGTTCAGAGAAAGAAATGCCGATATGCTTTGCCTGCTCGGGAACCAGACTGAGATCAGTCATACCTGGCTGTGTGTTGGTTTCTAAATAGTAGAGCCCGCCATCACCATCTGCTGTGTCATCATAACGGAAATCACTACGGCTAACGCCTTTACACCCAAGAACCTTATGGGATTTCAAAGCTGCATCTAAGGCTTCTTGGTAGATCTCTGCAGGGATCTGTGCGGGGATAATGTGGTCTGTTTTGCCGTCTGTATATTTGGCTTCGTAGTCATAGAAGCCTTGTTTAGGCGATAGCTCCGTAACCGCAAGGGCACGATCTCCCATGACCGCAACGGTTAATTCCCGGCCCGGTATATAACGCTCAACCATGATCTCGCCTGCGAAACCCAACTCTTCACGACTTGTCGCAATATTATTGTCGCCTTTGAATACTATATGAACCCCAACAGAGGAGCCCTCACTTAGAGGCTTAATCACGTAAGGGCGAGGTAGTGGGTCGCCCTTGATAAGGTCTGAAGCAAGGATGCTTTTACTTTCAGGAACCCTGACGCCTACTTGATCCACAAGGGCTTTGGCACGTTCTTTGTGCATCGCAAGTGCAGAGCTCAGTACATGAGAGTGAGTGTAGGGCAATTCCAATAGTTCCAGTAAACCTTGTACACACCCATCTTCCCCCCACTGACCGTGAAGGGCATTGAATACAACTTCAGGCTTGGCTTCTTTGAGTTGAGCAACAAGAGATGTGATATCTTTGGAAACATCAATTTCGGTAACCGAATAACCAGCCTCGCGTAGTGCCATAGCACAAGCGGTTCCACTGGCCAGGGACACTTCCCGTTCAGCGGAAAACCCACCTTTTAACAACGCGACGTTCCGGGTCATAAATTTTGGTCCTTTATTGAGTTTTCTCGGGTTGAAGCATCACCAATACGTTTAATTTCCCAGTGAAGATCCACACCTGAGGTCTCCTTGACGCGTTTGCGAACTTCTTCACCAAGGTTTTCAAGATCACTAGCCGCAGCTTTATCGGTATTGATCAGAAAGTTGCAATGTTGTTCGGAGACTTGCGCGTCGCCGATTTGCAACCCCCGACATCCCGCTTTGTCGATAAGCTGCCAAGCTTTGTTATCGCCGGGATTTTTGAATGTACTGCCCCCAGTTCTGGATTTTATCGGCTGAGTACTTCCCCGAGCTTCCTGAATGCCTTTCATACGGGCAGAGATTTCACCGGGATCGCCCATCGTGCCTTGGAAGCAGGCGGCGAGGAAGATCCAATCTTTATCAAGACTGCAATGTCGGTATGCGTATCCAAGTTGAGCAGGCGTTAGTTGATGGATATTTCCCTGGGGATCCATCACTTCTGTCCAGAGAAGTATATCCTTGGTTTCGCGGCCGTAAGCCCCTGCGTTCATGCGAAGCGCGCCCCCAATTGTACCAGGAACACCACAGAGAAATTCAAGGCCGGTTAGGTTGGCCTTCAACGCGGCTTTTGCAACTTTCACATCAAGAGCAGCTGCGCCCGCAACAATTTTTTGACCTTGGGTTTCAACTTTTGAGAAGGCTGGGCCGAGCCGGATGACAACTCCTGCTACTCCACCATCACGTACTAGTAAATTAGATCCTACACCGATAACCATAACGGGAATGTCCGCGGGTTTGCTTTGTATGAAGCTTACGAGGTCATCTAGATCTGCAGGGGTAAACAACACATCAGCAGGTCCTCCCACACGAAACCATGTTACTTTGGCGAGGCGTGCATCTGCTTTATAGCTACCCATAACTTCTGGTAAGCGATGTATCAGGTGGTTATCTGAGAGAGGAGTTTCTGTCATGATGCTACGACTTTGAGGCCTCCGCTTTATTTATTAGAGGCAGAAGTTGTTGTGGGAGGTCATGTGCCCAAGTTGAAATATTACCCGCACCTAAGCAAACAACGACATCACCAGGCAGGGCCGAGCTTGCAATAATTTGAGCAAGATCATCTGGGTGAGGCAGAGCAAGCGCATTGCGGTGTCCGCGCGTGAGTAAACCTTTTACGAGACTGTCACGATCAGCTCCTTCAATCGGTTCCTCACCGGCAGTATAGACATCGGCGACTACGACTTGGTCGGCATCGTTGAAACAGGAACAAAAGCCTTCGAAGTGGTCTGATAATCGTGAGTATCGATGAGGCTGCACGACGGCAATGACGCGAGAGTTTTCATTAACAGCTTGACGAGCGGCTTGAAGAACAGCAGCGATTTCAACTGGGTGATGGCCGTAGTCATCGATAATTGTGATGCCGTTAACTTCGCCAGTTTTGGTAAAGCGACGCTTGACGCCCTTGAACTCAGCCAGGGAGGAGCGAATTTCTGCATCGCTCATACCCAGTTCGCTAGAAACTGAAATAGCGGCCAATGCATTTAGGATATTATGATTACCGAGCATAGGCAGGCGACAGTCCGTGATTGTTCGACTGTCTTCTTCGTTTCTTTTAGATATTACAACATCAAAAACATTACCGGTAATTTCTGTACGCACATTAACCGCCCGGAATTTTGCTTGTGGGCTAAATCCGTAAGTAACAATGCGGCGGTCTTCTATGCGACCAATAAGGGATTGAACCACCGGGTGGTCAATGCAAAGAACTGAAAACCCATAGAAGGGAATGTTGGTAACAAATGTGGCAAAAGCGTCATGCAGAGATTCGATCGAGCCATAAAATTCCATGTGTTCTGGATCTATATTGGTGATCACAGAAACGGTCGCTGGTAATTTGATGAAAGTACCATCGCTTTCATCGGCCTCAACGACCATCCAATCGCCATCACCAAGTCGTGCATTCGTTCCATAGGCATTGATAATGCCACCGTTGATAACTGTCGGATCAAATTTCCCACCGTCCAACAGGGCAGCGATCATTGATGTTGTCGTGGTCTTCCCATGTGTGCCGCCAACAGCAACACAGGATTTAAAACGCATGAGTTCGGCCAACATCTCCGCACGGCGAACAATTGGAGTTAATCTATTACGCGCTTCTTCTATTTCAGGGTTGTCCATTTTTATGGCGGAAGAAACAACAACGACCCGAGCATTTTCCACATTTTCAGCTTTGTGGCCGATCATGACTTTTATGCCCATGTCCCTTAATCTAAGAACGTTTGCAGAATCAGCAATATCGCTTCCTTGAATCTGATAACCCAGATTGTGAAGGATCTCTGCTATTCCACTCATACCGATGCCGCCAATGCCGACAAAGTGTAGAGGGCCTATATCAAGTGGCATGCCTTTCATGCTGCCGCACCCGTTGAAACGTTCTCGTTTGTTGATGGTTCGTCTCCGTTATTTGCATGGGTTCCACAAATGACATCAGCCAAATTGCTTGCGGCGCCGATTATGGCATGTTCGCTTGCGCAAGATGCCGCTCTTTGTAAAATTTGTGTGTGTGAAAAAAGGGAAATCAGCCTTTCTGCTAAACTACTAGCATCAAGGCATGCCTGGGTCATGAGCCATCCAGCCCCTGCGTCGGTAAAGTCGCGTGCATTCTCTGTCTGATGATCATCAGTTGCATGGGGGTAGGGAACCAAAATTGCCGGCCGACCCGCAGCGGCTAATTCTGTAATCGTTGATGCACCGGATCTGCAAATAGCTATATGGGCCTGAGCTAATCGCTCTGGCATGTCATCAAAAAATGGCTTTAAGTCTGCTTTAATACCGTTTGATCGGTAGGTTTCGGCAATGTCCTCAGAGCCATCACTCCGGACTTGTTGACTGACATGAATGCGCTTTCGCATCTCAGAAGGAAGCAGTGCTAACGCATTTGGAATTATTGTATTGAAGACAGAGGCTCCCTGACTGCCACCAGTAACGAGAATGTGGAAACTGCCATTTTCTTTTGGGGTGCTGTATGGAAATTCTCTCAGTGCCATTATAGCGGGTCGTACGGGATTTCCAGTGAGAGCAATTTTTGTTTCCTGGCCTGCAGGAACATGGCTCACATTGCGAAAGGAGGTGCAAATGTTTCGCGCTTTTCTTGCAAGAAGCCGATTTGCACGTCCGAGTACCGCGTTTTGCTCATGGAGATATAACGGGATGCCGAGCTGGCTTCCTGCGAGACCTGCGGGAACAGAAGCATACCCACCAAAAGCAACGATGGCCTCAGCTTTTATTGGCCGTAGCAGTTTTCTGGCCTGAAAGGTTCCAATTACCAATTTACACAAGCTCATAGCTTTTCGAACAAGACCAGTGCCAGCGACCCCGCCTGCTGATACCCTGTGAACTGTTACGTCCTGTAGATCTTTACCAAAACCTTGGCCTCTTGCGTCTGTGACTAGGCTTACTTTATGGCCACGGCTGAGAAGTTCTTCAGCTAAAGCCCGTGCGGGGAACATGTGTCCCCCTGTGCCACCAGCGGTCAGAACTATATGCATTTTCTTTTCCATCATACTTCTAGCCCTCCATGTGGTCGCCTTCGGGTGAGGGCCAGAACCATCCCCATGCCAATGGAAAGAGCTAAAAGGGAAGACCCACCGTAACTGATGAAGGGGAGTGTCATGCCCTTTGTTGGAATCAAATGAATGGCGGAAGCCATATTGATGATCGCTTGAAGGCCGAATTGGGTTAAAAGGCCTGTGCCAGCAAGGAGAACAAAAAGATTGTTCTCTTGAAGCAAGCGGCTAAACCCTCTCAAAACGACAAAGGCAAATAATGAAACAATAATGAGACAAGCAATCAGTCCGAGTTCTTCACCAGCCACTGAGAAAATAAAATCAGAATGAGCATCTGGTAGCTGAGACTTTACGGTTCCTTCTCCTGGCCCTTGCCCAAGTAGACCACCATTTTTGAAGGCTTCCATGGATCGATTTACTTGGTACCGACTTCCCGCAGCGGGGTCTAAGAAACCGTCAATACGCGCTGTAACATGTGGGAGCATAAAGTATGCGGCAATTAATCCAACAGCGGCCAGAAGGATAAACACACCCACCAACATCATCGATAAACCGGCAAGGAATAGCTGCACTCCACCGATTGCTGTTATCACTACTGTTTGGCCAAGATCGGGTTGCATCAGCAAAAGACTGATGACGATCAGCCAAATACCTATGGCAATCCAGGTTCCCGGAATTCCCTCGTCCGTTTTACTACTGGCAAGCATCCAAGCAATGGTTACCGCAAAGAAAGGTTTAACGAATTCTGAGGGCTGAAGGGAAAAACCAAGTAGATTGATCCAACGTGTCGCCCCTTTGATTTCAACTCCAAAAATCAATGTTGTGAGCAACATCAAAATCGTTATGCCCATACCTAAAACGGCTAAGCGTCGGATTTTTTTCACGGGCAAGAGCGAGATGCCTATCATAAACGACGCCGCAGCAGGCAAGAGCAGGAAATGACGTTTTGCGAGTTGGAATGTGCCGACGCCAATTCTATCCGCAGCAGCAGGAGAGGCTGCGAGAACCAACAATGCACCAAATCCCATTAAGGCGAGAAGAGCCGCAAGGTTCCAACGATCCACGGTCCACCACCAACGGCCAACAACTGAGGTATCCATTCTTGAGAAGGTGCTCATGATGCGATGCTCCCTTCTTTGTTGCGGGTGTTCGACGGGGCGACTATCTCTCTAACGCACTGTTTAAAGTGATCACCCCGGAGCTCAAAGCTTCGATATTGATCCCAAGAAGCACAGGCCGGAGAAAGTAAGACAACGGCATTATGGTGCCCATCTTGGGTCGCATCATTGGCCGCTTTGTTTACCGCACGATCCAGTGTTTCACAAAGGTCATGGGGTACGTCACTGCTGAGTTGGACGGAGAATTCTTTGGCACTATCCCCGATTAAATAGGCGCGGTGAATACGACTGAAGTATGGACTTAAATTTTCGATGCCACCTTCTTTTGAAAGGCCACCAGCAATCCAGTAAATGTTGTCATAACTACCTAGCGCACGCGCAGCAGCATCTGCGTTGGTTGCTTTGGAATCGTTAATATATCGAATGCCATTATTAACAGTGACGAGTTCCTGACGATGAGCAAGTCCAGGGAATGACTTCATCCCCGATATGATTTCTTCATTGGTTAGGCCGATAGACCGACACGAGGCAAAAGCTGCAGCTGCGTTCTGGTGGTTGTGTGCGCCAGGAAGGCGTTCTATTTTATTTAAATCAGCGATATTCGTGGTAGAGGAAAAGCAATCATCACTTAGCTGGCCATCGATCACGAAAACACCTTCTGCCAGCCGGGTGTTGCCTGAAATTGGAATGGTTTTGATATGACCAGTGGCATTGATTTGATCAAAAACATTGCGGCTGTCTTCGTCGTCCATGCCAATGATGGCGGTTTGTGATTTACCCTGCCTGTTGAAAATATGTTTCTTGGCTTTGATATAGCCTTGCATATCTCCATGCCGATCCAAATGATCGGGGCTGATATTCATAAATAGAGAAATATCAAATACGAGCTGTCCGAGAAGGTCTAGTTGATAAGAGGACATCTCCAGCACGTAAATCCCTTTATTATCAAAGATTGGTAGCTCAAGGGCAGGTGTGCCGAGATTTCCCCCGACAGCAACAGTTCTTCCGGCAGTTTCGAGGATGTGTGCTATTAGACTGGTGGTGGTTGATTTACCATTGGTACCGGTTATACCCACAAAGGTAGCCGTTGGGCAGGCGCGATATAATAGCTCTACTTCACAAATAACTTCGACATTGGCATCTTTAGCAGCGGCTGCGACAGGATGAGGTTTTGGGTGGGTCAAAGGGATGCCAGGTGATATGACCAGGCTATGGACATTTTCCCAATTACACTCATTTAAATCGACGATTTTAAGGCCTGCATCGGCTGCTTTTTCGCGACCTTTGGGATTGTCGTCCCAAGCCCATACATCAGCACCTGATTGAGCGAGCGCACAAGCGGCAGTAAGACCAGAGCGACCTAAGCCTAATACGGCAAAGATCTTCTTATCTTGTGTGCTTAGATATGCGCTCAGATCAATCATAATTCCTTATCTCAGTTTAAGAGTTGCAAGCCCAATAAGAGCCAAAATCATAGAGATAATCCAAAATCGGATGACGACGGTGGGTTCTGCCCAACCTTTTTTCTCGAAGTGATGATGAAGAGGGGCCATCCGGAACACACGTTTGCCGGTGGTCTTAAACGAGACAACCTGAACAATGACGGAAACTGTCTCCAAAACAAATAGGCCGCCAATAATAGACAGAACAATTTCATGTTTGGTGATGACCGCGATTGCACCTAGTGCGCCACCCAGACTTAAAGAACCTGTATCGCCCATAAATACCATTGCTGGCGGGGCGTTAAACCAAAGAAACCCGAGGCAGGCACCAACCAATGCCCCACAGAACACGGTTAACTCACCAGTTCCTGCGACATATGATATCTGAAGATACTCAGCAAAAATTGTGTTACCCACGAGGTAGGTAATCAATCCAAAACAAGCACCTGCAATCATAACAGGAACGGTTGCCAATCCGTCTAGTCCATCTGTTAGGTTTACGGAATTGGATGCCCCAACCATTACAAATACAGAGAAGGGAATATAGAAAAGCCCTAAGTTGATCATTAGATCCTTGAAAAAGGGTATGGCTAAATGGGTGCTCATCTCGTTTGGACTTGCGGCCATAATCCCCCATGTTGCCAGTACTGATATCAAAACCTGTGTAAATAGCTTTACTTTTCCAGGTAGACCTTTTGTATTTCTTTTTGTGAGTTTTAAATAATCATCGCCAAAGCCAATAAGACCAAAGCCGATGGTTACAAACAAGGTGATCCATATAAATGGGTTGTGTAGGTCGGCCCAGAGAAGGGTTGAAACTGACAAGGCAAGCAATATCAAAGCCCCCCCCATTGTTGGGGTCCCTTTTTTTGTCAAAAGGTGGCTTTCAGGTCCATCGTCCCGGATGGGCTGACCTTCGCCCTGCTTATTTTTGAGCATGCGAATGATGCGAGGGCCGAAAACAAATGAAATCAGCAGGGCGGTTAATACTGCGCCACCACTCCTGAAAGTGATGTACTTGAAGACGTTGAAGACTGAATAATCATCTGCAAGGGGAAAGAAAATTTCGAACAGCATTATATTTGCCCCCCACTATTTTTTGCAGAAAGAGCTTTTAAACTATCTATAATCACGGACATCCGACTTCCCAATGAGCCTTTAACTGAGATCACATCATCAGCCTGCACGATATCAGTAATGATGGCAGCTAATTCTTGTGAATTTTCTTTGTGAACACCACGCATTTCAGGTGGCAGGGCTTCGTGTAGGGCTTCCATGTGTGGACCGCAAGTAAATACGAGATCGATACCGGAATCATTTATAGAACCTGCAAGATCTGAATGCATTTTTTTTGATTTACGACCGAGTTCTAACATGTCACCGAGCACAGCAATTCGACGCCCCAAATTATTGGGTGTCGCATTTGCCAAGACATTAATTGATGCGCGTACAGAAACAGGGCTTGCATTGTAGCTGTCGTCGATCAGCTCGAAACGTTCACCCTTCTCTAAAGCAAGTATAGTTTTTTCTCCGCGACCAGCTAAGCCATGTAGTGAGTTCAAATCAGTTGCCGCTTTTGTAACATCGGCCCCGACGGCTTTGATTGCGGCAAGGGCGGCTAAACTGTTTAGTATCCAATGAAATCCAGGATTTGAAATATTGTATTCTATAACTTCGCCACAGATATTTGCTTGAACTCGACTATATTCGGCAAAGAGTTCATAGCCGATAAGTCTTGCATCTGCCTGCGGGTGTTCTCCAAATCCAACGATGTTTTGTACGCCGTTCCCTCTAGCACTTTCGGCCATTAAATCGAATAACGGGTGGTCTTTGTTTAGAACGGCGACACCATCGTTGTTCATCGCTTCAAAAATTTCGCACTTTGCTTTTGCGATTTCTTCTATGGATTTGAAGAACTCAAAATGAACGGCTTCGATGGTACTAATGATAGCAACATCTGGGCGTACCAACTTGGATAATTCTCTGATTTCGCCGGAGTTGTTCATTCCCATTTCATTCACTGCGTAGACGGCATCACGTGGCATGCGCGCCAAGCTGAGAGGGACACCCCAGTGGTTATTGAAACTAGCGGCACTTGCGGCGGTTACATCTTGACGGCTCAAACAATGACGCAGGATTTCTTTGATGCTGGTTTTGCCAACTGAGCCGGTTACACCAATGAACTTCGCAGCACTATTAGCTCGTGCACAAGCCCCAAGTCTATTAAGAGCTCCAAGGGTATCATCGACAATGAGGAGGCTCGCGTCATCCCCCAGTCTTTCGGGGCGACGTTGAACAACGGCAACTGAAGCGCCTTTTTCAAAAGCATCCGCTACATAATCGTGGCCGTCAAAATTAGGTCCTTGTAAAGCGAAGAACAAATCTCCTTCTTCGAGGTTTCTTGTGTTGAGGGATAGGCCCATTGCTTGCCAATCACAGGTGTTTTCTCCCCCTGTGGCATCAGCTGCTTCTTGAGCTGTCCAAAGAACCTCACGCGCCATTCGTTACTCCTGTCCCATTCGTTACTACAATCTGGGTCGCGGCAATTGCCTCACGGGCTACGTCACGATCATCAAATGGAAGGATTTTATCGCCTATAATTTGGCCGCTTTCGTGACCCTTTCCGGCAATAATAAGGAGATCTCCGTCATTGAGGTCCGCAACTGCCTTAAAGATGGCTTTACGGCGGTCATCAACTTCGATTGCATTGGGGGCCAACGCCATTGTTTGAGCGCGGATGCTAGCGGGATCTTCCGAGCGCGGATTGTCGTCTGTGATATATGCACGATCTGCCAATTTGTCAGCAATGCCCCCCATGAGAGGGCGTTTCCCTGGGTCGCGATCCCCGCCGCAGCCGACAACAATAGCAAGTTGTTTCTTGGTGTGAGGTCTTAGGGCATTGATGATTGCTTCAACGGCATCGGGGGTATGCGCAAAATCAACGTATACCGTTCCACCTTTTGCCGATTGGCCAATTTTTTCAGCTCTCCCAGGAACGCCTGTTAGATAAGGGAGTGTATCAATTACTGCGTTGAGTTCTGCGCCACATGCGAGAGCAAGCCCAACAGATGCCATAATATTCGATGCCTGAAAACTACCCGTAAGGAGGAGTTTTAAATCCACGATTTCGCCATAGAGCGAGAGTTTTAGCTCCTGGCCATCAGTTGTAGGGCGTTGCTCTAAAACTTGCAGATCAGAGGGCGTGTGCCCGTAACTGACGACGTTAAGTTTTCTGCGGTCACAAATTTCTCTGATTTGTTGGAATTCAGGCATGTCAGCATTTATAACTGCAGTACCGCCTTCAGGCATAAGCTCATCGAATAAACGAAGCTTTGCCTGAAAATAACTGTCCATGTCTTTGTGGTAATCGAGATGGTCTTGAGACAGGTTTGTGAAGGCAGCAGCTTTTAGGTTAAGGCCATCTAAGCGGTATTGATCTAGCCCGTGACTTGAGGCTTCAAGTGCAAGGTGACTAAAACTCAGTTCACTTAGGTTTTTCAAGCAAGCGAATAGGTCTATGCTGTCAGGCGTTGTCAGGGCTGCTGGCGCATTTGGCTGGGGTGGATAGAGGCCAAGTGTTCCCAAGCTGGCTGCTTTGTAATCTAATATTTCCCAAATCTGTCGAGTGAAGGTTGCGACGGATGTTTTGCCGTTGGTACCTGTAATGGCAACTAGATTTTCAGGTTGTTGAGCGCTAAAGGCTGCGGCCATAAGAGCAATCGCTTGTCTCGGATTATGGCTTTTGATTATGGTTGCTTGTTGCGCAAAGGCAGTTACGTCTTTATCTGCAGGAACCAAAAGGACGGTAGCACCAGATTTTAAGGCTTGTGGGATAAAATCACAACCATCTAGACCACTGGCGTTTGACGGTGGGAGAGCTGCAAAAAGGTAGCCTGCTTTTACTTTGCGGCTATCTAAGGACAGGCCTGTAATGTCCCTGTTGTCATCACTTCCAAAGGGGCGACAGTTTTCTGGTAACTGTGATAGTAAATCATCTAGCCGCAATCTTACGTCCTTCCATGCGGGCCTTTGCTTTTTTCAAAAGTGTATTTCCACTTATATCCGCATCTTCGATATGTACTGGCTGGATCCCAAGTAAAGGGGCCATACGCTCGACAACGCGTTTAACAACAGGGGCTGCAACCCAGCCACCCGTAGCAAATCCATATGTTCTCTTAGTGCCTTTTGGCTCATCCACCATCACGTAAATCACATAACGGGGATTGTTCATCGGAAAGGCCGCGACAAAGGATGAGACACGTGAATTTTTCACATACCGTCCACCTTTTAATTTATCAGCAGTACCTGTCTTTCCTCCGACGAGATAACCTTTGGCATTCGCGTTTCTACCTGATCCGTGCAAAACAACAAGTCTCATTAAATCTCGCATATAAGCGGAAGTTTTTTCGCTGAGAATACGGCGCCCTTCAGGAATGTCTGAGGGGGGACGTTTTATGAATGTGGCAGGTTTTAATTTGCCTCCGTTAACAACGCTTGAGATCGCGGAGCTAAGTTGGAGAGGGCTAACTGCAATGCCATGACCATAAGAGATAGTCATAGTGTTAATTTCTCGCCAAGGAGAGGGTACAAGTGGGGTTCCAACTTCACTCACTTCTACCGACGCTGGACGCAGCAATCCAAAGTTGGACAGGTATTTTCTTTGACCTTCAGTCCCAACTTCCATTGCCATCTGCACAGTGCCGATATTACTAGAGTAAATCAAGATTTCTGGAACGGATAACCAGCGCTTTAAGGGCTTATAATCATTGATGGTGTATCTAGAAACCCGAATGGGCTTACTGACATCATATCCATCATAAACAGAGGCAACCCCTTCATCCAAAGCCATCGCAGATGTGAGGAGTTTGAAGGTTGACCCCATTTCATAAATACCAAGGGTCGCACGGTTAAAGCGAGAGTCGTCAGAAGCTTCACCTGGGTTTCCAGGATCAAAATTTGGCAGTGAAACGGAAGAGATAATTTCACCTGAATTTACATCCATAACAATGCCCGCGGCACCAATGGCACTGAACTCTTTCATTGAACGGGACATTTCTTCGTTCAATATGTGTTGAATGCGAAGATCAATACTCAACTCTACTGGCTCAGGCTTTTCTCTTAATGCTTTGTCAAAGGACTGCTCAATGCCTGCGAGCCCTTTATTATCGACATTAGTGAATCCAATAAGGTGGGCACCGAGGTTGCCGTGAGGGTAAAACCGTCTCTGTTCAGTTTCAAAATTTAAACCCGGAATGCCTAAGCTGTTAACAGCGTATTGCTGACGAGGCGTTAGGTTTCGTTTGATCCAGATAAATCCTCTATCTGAAGTCAATTTTTTCAAAAGTTTGTCTTGTGATATCTCAGGGAGGATATCGGCAATAAGTCGGGCAGCTGATTCTGGATTAGGTACTTTGCGAGGCTCAGCATAGAGAGATGCTGTTGGCAATGTTGTCGCGAGAACAATTCCATTACGATCAACAATATCAGCTCTTACAGTTTGAACTGGAGGTGCCTCATCAATGATCTGAGCTGTATTGTTGTTGGTTTTTGGGCCTTGTAATAGTGTGAGATCAACCAACCTGATGGAAATCACGACAAACGCGAGGGCCATCAGAGTGCCAGCTACGATCAGGCGTGTACGCCCGATCTCAAGGGCATTTCGTACGCGACCATCAAGGGTGATTACCGATTTAGGCGCTTTTGGGCTCCTTAAATTGGTTAACCGACCTTGTTTTTTATCTTCGCGCCAATCGCTCATTGGGTTATCCCCACACTCGCGTTTGTCGCGGAACCAGGTAATTTAATATTGGTTCCATCCTCGAATTTCTGATCACGTTTAGGGATGTTTTGTACAGTAACGATTTGAGATGGATCCAGCGGTTTTAGATCAAGGTACTGACTTGAAAGTCGAGCGAGACGTTCTGGGCGATTGAGGTAGCTCCATTCGGCTAGAAGGATGCGAATGGACTGTTTGTCTGATTTGATTTTATATTCAACAGATGCCAGTTGATCCTCAAGGTCTGTGACCTCGTGCTTGACTTGAAAAAGAACGATGGCACAAGCCGCGCCCACAACAATCCATAGTGTAAGAACAAAATTCTTCATTATTGCCCTCCCGTCTCATAGGGAGTGTCAGTCCTGATCGCAACACGAAGCTTGGCTGAACGGGATCGTGAGTTTTCACGGCACTCATTCTCAGAGGGAACGATTGCTTTTTTTGTCGGGAGCGAGAAGGGCTGTTTACGCAGAGCCGCGGGCTCAACCGTCGGTGAATGACGGGAGCCCTGCGGCATCCCCCCACTGCGTTCGCGTAAAAAGTTTTTAACGATCCGGTCTTCAAGCGAATGGAACGAAACGATAGCTAACCGTCCGCCTGGATTTAACAGTTTTTCAGCAGCGACTAATCCGCGTTCCAATTCACCTAACTCATCATTTACATATATTCGGAGGGCTTGAAACGAGCGCGTTGCGGGATGAATGTTTTTGCCATCTTTACGGGGTTTAGTTCGAATGATTCTGCGAATGAGTTCCGAGAGTTGCAGTGTGGTCTCGAATGGTTTTTCAACTCTGTCAGTGATGATTGCACGCGCAATTAGTCGAGATTTCTTTTCTTCACCGTATTTGAACAGAATATCGGCGATCTCTTTTTCGCCATAGGTGTTTACCACATGTGATGCGGGTTGGCGTAGACTGGAATTTGGCCCATCCATGCGCATGTCTAATGGACCATCGGTTTGGAACGAAAAGCCACGTTCCGCCTGATCAAGCTGCATGGAAGACACGCCGAGATCGAGGGTAATGCCATCGACCTTGGTAATACCAGCATCTGCCAGCAAGCGCTCCATATCTCCAAAACATCCTGAAAGGGTGGTGATTTTACCATCTTTTACTTCGGGAAGTTCCTTGGCGCTTTCATGTGCCGAGGGGTCGCGGTCGATACCAAAAACTTTACAATCGGCTTGTTGGGCAATGGCTCGGCTGTAACCGCCTGCGCCAAAAGTACCATCAACAAATACTTCACCGTCGCTCGGAGCTAGGCCCGCGATGATTTCAGGTAACATGACGGAATAGTGGCCGTCTTGCTGGGCGTCTAAATTCCTAGGAGGTGCATTATCTGACGAGGTTTTATCGGTCGGGGCTAAGCAGGGCTGTGCTAGTTGGTGAAGGCGATAGGTACTCATCATCTATTCTCTCCCTCACGATTGTTGCGGGGGGAGGGTACATCTGCCAAAGAAATGGTGAGCTTCTTTGCTTTTGCACGGTCTCGAGCTTCCTGCTTCTTTTCTTCCAAGGACTCAGGATTCCAAACCTGGAAAATATCCCCTTTACCAACAAAAGCAGCGCGATCGGTGATTTTGGCATGGGCGATTAACGCGGGTGGTAAGAGAATGCGACCATCTCCATCAAAGGACAACTGATGCGAATCTGCTAGAATTGCTGTTGCGAGATCATCGTGTTCATCAGAAAAGAGATCGAGGCTTGAGCTCATGCTGTCGTGGAGGCGGCGCATGAAATCCATACCTGCGGCTTCTAGGGCGTCAGCGCGATAAGAACGGAAGATAACAATACCTTGGAAAGGTTGGTCAGATAACATTTGGCGAAATGTAGCCGGAACCGAAACACGGCCCTTCTTGTCTACCTTGTTTTCGAATGTACCTATAAAAAAGGTCACTTGAATTCGCCCCAAAATGAATTGACCACCATTGGTCTGGTTAAGATCACACCCCTGCGATCTTGATCCGACTTGTTCCCGATTTGGTCCAAAATGGGTAATTTCTAGTCACAAATGGGATTTTATGGGATAGCATGGGATATGGTGGGTGTCAATGGTTTGGCACGTTGTGATTGTATGGTTAAAACATAGTTAATTGCTTATTTTTTAAGACATATTCAAAGGTGAAATACCTTGTTCTTCAGGTCTTTAATTAGCCTGAAAGGATGATATTCTTAAGGTCGATTGAGCCAATGAGTTGAATAATGAAGATAATTATTTCTACAGAAGGAGTTTAGACTCGATCCCAGGAGTTGAGATGGTTGTTTAAGAAAATGTCAGACGGTCATAAGCCGGGTTTTGTCGCTTGCCGCGAAGCCGAAGCCTTTTGACAACGGAAGGCTATTCATCTGGGATGCCCATCGCTGGACACCTCTCGCAACTGACCCGGTCAACGATGCGGAAAAGCACCTGATCCCTCAAAACCGAAGTTTTGTGGATCTGCTGACCCTATTTAGTTTTGCTCCCGGTGGGGTTTACCATGCCGCTTCCATTTCTGGCCGCGCGGTGTGCTCTTACCACACCCTTTCACCCTTACCTGCTTCTTGAACCCCTTACAGAGTTACAACCTACAGGTGGTTTGCTTTCTGTGGCACTTTCCCTAGGGTCGCCCCCGCCGGGCGTTACCCGGCACCGTATTCCCGTGGAGCCCGGACTTTCCTCCCTTTTCGGTTCAGGCGAACCTGCCAAAAAGAGCAGCCTGTCGGACCGTCTGACGGGGTACAGTTAGGTCGGATTGTTCTGGGCGTCAAGTTGGGAATGTAAATTGCCTAATATCTCACAACATTGTTGGTCAATTATGCCATCTAACTTGTGTCGACGAAAGTGACGTTGAAAGGCAATGATTGCAGCGATCGTTGCGGGATGTTGCGGGGATGTAAGATCTAGGAAGTACCCGTAATCACATAATTTTTGTAAAAAATTACCCTTATGAACATCTCCTTGATTTGGAGTTTCATCTGGGTAAATGCCAATGCCCGTTTTATAGAGGCGTTGCCAGTCAAACAGCTCGCCTGGGTCTTCTTTGCGTTCCGGGGCGACATCAGAATGGGCAAGTACTCTCTGGGCTGGGATTGGGTGGCATTTTAAGATCTCTTTACAAAGCTCAAGTAAAGAACGCATCTGGAGTTCTGGGAAGATCCGGTAACCCCATTCGTGGCCTGGATTAACGATTTCAATGCCAATGGAGCAGCTGTTTATATCGTTTTCACCTTTCCACGATGCCAAGCCAGCATGCCAAGCCCGGTTTTCTTCATCGACCATTTGAAATACTTGGCCATCTTCTTCTACAAGATAATGTGCACTGACTTGAGCTTGGGTATCGCAGAGACGATCGAGTGCTTCTTGTCCAGTTTTCATTCCGGTGTAATGAAGTAGTAAAGTATCAATTTTTATATCTTCTGGCCGGGTACCGAAATTTGGGGACTGGAATTTATGGTTGATTTGCATATCGTTCTTCCAGTTCCTTCAACATCAAGGTGTTTGCTGTGACTTCAGCGGACTCTGCGAGCAACCAATTTCTGAATTTCTTCAGGGCTGGTTTGTTGGCTTTATTCTTAGGACATACAAGATGGTAGTGACCAACTAGGGAGGCGAATTCTGGAAAGGGCATGTGCAGTCGACCAGAATTAAGATCCCCTTCAATCATAGAGATATCTCCCATGGCAATACCAAAACCACTCACCGCCGCTTGGAGTGCGCTGTCCGTTGTATCAAATGATTGACCGACACTTGAGTTTACTTCTGTTGCGCCAGCCTCGGTACACCACTGGCCCCACTCCTGGCAACCGCTTCCACAAAAGAGGAGTGTTAAGCGTTTTAGGTCGTTAGGCTTGTGTGGTTTTGGCAACTTATTCAAAAGCTCAGGTGAGCAAACGGGTGTCATCCATTCGTTGGTAATGATCGTATTGTGCAAACCAGGACGCAAATGATGGCTGTGCAAAATCCCAGCATCGTAATTCTCTTTGTCAAAATCAACCGTGTGCCAGGCAGTCGTCAATCTGACATTTATATCGGGTTCCAACTCTTGGAACTTTGCTAGCCTGGGAATAAGCCATCTAACCGCGAATGAAGGCAGAACTTTGATCGTTAGGTCCTGACTGTGCCCCGTGAGTTCTTCAGAGACACTTTGGATACGATCAAACACTTCACTGAGTACAGGTAATAATTTTAGTCCAGATTCCGTTAATTCCAAGCCGCGATGTCGACGTTGGAATAATTGAATTTGATAGTGGTCTTCCAGAGTTTTGATCTGTCGGCTTATCGCTCCTTGGGTGACGTGCAGTTCATCGGCAGCCTCGGTGAAGCTGAGATGTCGGGCCGCGGCTTCAAAAGCTTTTAAGGCGTTGAGGGGAGGGAGATGTCGCAGCATTGTTCTTTCCATGAGAAAATCTCATCTAACTATGACAAATTCCAGTTTGAAGAACAAGAGGGAGGGGCCTAACTATAGCTAAATATTGGAGATGTTTTCAGCCTGTATGTGAAAGGTGTGTTTCGATGAGAAAAATGCATGCAAAGTTAAGAGTGTTATTTTTCGGTATTTTTGCTGGAAAGAATGACTTGTTTACCGCTCTTCAAAGGGGAGTTTTAGAGCGAGATAATCTCGCGCGGCCAAATTTCTTCATCCCCAATTCATCCGCTTCTGGACTAAGGTCGAAGTGTGAGGACTCTTTCAGCAATTGCCATACAAGAGGTCAAGCCAGGAGATTCAATGCCAAAGAGGTTTACCAATCCGGTAATTCCATGTGTGTTGGACCCTTGAATAACGAAATCAGCAGCTGCTTCACCGGGAGCCTGTAGTTTGGGACGGATGCCAGAGTAATCTGCAGCTAATGCACCCTCTTTTAATTCAGGCCAGTAGCGTCGTATAGCTTCGTAAAAAGGGGCGGCACGACTTGGATCGACTTCATACTCGAGTTCTTTGGTCCACTCTACGTCGGGGCCAAAACGTACCTGTCCCTCTAGGTCGAGTGTAACGTGGACACCGAGGCCTGCTGCTTCAGGCACGGGGTAAATCAGATGTTTGAAGGGTGATTTGCCGTTTAAGCTGAAATAGTTACCCTTAGCGTAATAGAGTTGCGGGATAAGTTCTTTGGGGAAGCCTTCAATTTTTTGAGTAAATCCCGTTGCACCTAGTCCGGCTGCGTTGATGACCGTCTTGGCACAAAGTGTCATAGGGCTTTCTCCCCCAGTCTTAAGTACTATTCCGTTATCTGTAATTTCACCACTTAGCACAGGCGTATTGAGTGCAATCATGCCGCCGTGATTTTCAAGATCACCCTGAAAAGCCAGTATTAATCTATGGACGTCGATAATACCTGTGGAAGGTGAGAAAAGTGCCTTTGTTATGTTGAGGTCGGGTTCGCGTTCCTTGGTTTCTTCTGTGGAGAGATAGTGGAGATCGTCAACACCATTGGCGTGAGCTAGCAGCTTGATATGCTCTAACGCAGGTTCTTCTTCTGCCGATGTTGCAACAATAAGTTTTCCACATTTTCGGTAAGGCACAGCGTGATCCTTACAGTAGGGATAGAGAAGCTTTTTCCCTCTAAGACTCAGTTCGGCTTTTAAGCTTGCTGTGGGGTAATAGATACCAGCATGGATGACGCCACTATTACGCGCGGAGATCTCTGTGCCCGGCATAGGCTCTTTCTCGGTAACGATAACTTCGCGCCCAGACTGAGCAAGAGCTCTGGCACAGGCCATGCCGACAACGCCTGCGCCAATAACGATACAATCAACTTGTTCCATATTACCGATGGGTATCCAATTATTGCTAGCCGTTACCCTTACTTTAGGCTCTCTTGTTTTTCTTCAAGGGCAAGCCAACGTTCTTCAGCAGCAGCAAGGTCATCATTAGTCTTTTCAAGCAGCTTTGTAGCTGTTTGGAATCTTTCGGGGTTCTTACTGTAGAGTTGTGGGTCAGCCATTTCAGCTCCAAGTTTTTGAGCCTCACTGGTCAGTTTTTCCATAAGTTTAGGGAGAGAATCTAGCTCGCGTTGTTCTTTGTAGCTGAGTTTTCCTCCTGATTTTGAGGATTTTGAGCGAGGCGCATTGTCTTTTTTGGAAGGCTTACTGTTATTAGAATCTAGAGCAGGTTGGCCGTCGGCATCAATGCCCAGAGCTTTTTGATTGCGGTAATCACTATAACCCCCAGCATACTCGACCACGGTACCATCGCCTTCAACAGCGTAGATAGCGGTAGCTAAACGATCTAGGAAGTCACGGTCGTGGCTCACAAGTAGTAAGGTGCCATCGTATTCGTCCAAAACTTCGACCAGTAGATCCAGCGTGTCCATGTCCAGATCGTTAGTTGGTTCATCGAGGACAAGAAGATTGCTTGCTTGGGCAAACATACGGGCAAGAAGAAGGCGATTTTTCTCCCCCCCTGAAAGAGTGTAAATCGGTTGGCGAACTTGCCCTTCGTCGAACAGAAAATCTTTTAGATAGCTGACGACGTGTTTTTGTTGTCCCCGAACCATAATCGAATCACCTCCACCGGGTGACATGGTTTCCCATAGCGTACTGTTAGGGTCGAGGTCTTCTCGTTTTTGATCGAAATAAAGCGTGGTCAAATTGGTGCCGAGTTTAACGCTACCGCTATCTGGTTCAATCTTACCCAGCAACATTTTAACGAGAGTGGATTTACCGGCACCATTGGGGCCAACAAGACCAATGCGGTCGCCACGTTTCACTTTGGTGCTGAAATCTTTAATGATCTCACGCATGCCACCATCTTTGATTGGGTACGACTTGCTGATATTTTCAGCCGTGATGACCTTGTCACCACCCGTATCCAAGGTATCGATTTGAAGTTTGGCAGTCCCTGGAGCTTTCATCCACTCCTGACGTTTTTGGCGAAGATCCTGTAAATTGCGCAAACGACCCATGTTACGTTTACGTCGGCCGGTTACACCGCGTTGTAGCCAATGTTCTTCCCGAACGATTTTTCGTTTGAGGCGATGGAGTTCTTGCTCTTCGTTCTGGCGCATTTCTTCGGCCCAGGCTTCGTAGTGTTCAAAGCCTTTGCCGAGGCGGTTGATCTTACCGCGATCAAGCCAGAATGTTTGACGGGTGAGATGGTTGAGGAAGGCCCTGTCGTGACTGATGACCATCAAAGCGCCCCGAAATTTTCGGAGTTCTTCTTCGAGCCATTGGATGGTTGGAAGATCCAGATGGTTTGTTGGTTCATCCATCAATAGAACTTCTGGATCACTGATGAGGGCGCGGGCCAAGGCGGCACGACGACCTTCCCCGCCAGATAGCCCTGTTAAAAGGCGATCTCCTGGAAGGTTCACGTGAAGCAGCATGGCATCAACAAGGTAGTCGGCATCACTAACTTCAGGACGCAGGCCGGCTTTTACATGTTCAAATACAGTTTCATCCTGATCGAAAACAGGATCTTGAGGCAAGTAGGCAACTTTAATGCCGGGCTGTAGAAAACGTTGTCCTTCATCAAGCTCCTGTTGTCCGGACATAATCTTCAGAAGAGTAGATTTTCCCGTGCCATTACGGCCAACAAGGCACGCTTTTTCCCCTCGTGCCAGACCAAAAGAGAGGTCTTGAAATAGAGTTTTTGTGCCAAAGCGAAGACCCGCGCCATTGAGCGCGACAAGGTGTGAAGGAGGTGCCATTTTAATTTAATTCTTAACTTCTTAGTTGTTTGATTTGATCGTAGGCAGCATTAATTGCTGCGAGCTTTTCATTGGCAAGGTCCACAAATTCTTGTGGTAACCCTTCCGCGACCAATTTGTCGGGGTGATTTTCAATGACAAGTTTACGATGTGCTGCTTTGATGTCTTTATCGGTGTCGCTACGTTGAACGCCAAGGATCCTGTACGGATCACTTTTGTCTGGTCCAATGTTTGATGCGTGCAAGCGATCCCACTGTAGTTCACTGAATCCAAATATCTCTGCAACCCGTTGTAGGTAAACGACTTCCTCAGAAGAAACGGTGCCGTCGGCTTTGGCAATGTGGAACAATCCGTTGAGCAGTTCTTCAAGAACGGCGGGATTATCTTTGAAGGTCCGGCTAATTTGGTGGGCATAAGGCTCAAAACCTTCGGCGTCTAGCCGTGCACGATCAAAAAGACGACCAACATTTTTCATTTCTTCTGGAGGTATACGGAAGACCTGTTTGAAGGCAGCGACTTCGTCTTTCGTGACAACTCCGTCAGCCTTGGCCATTTTTGCACCGAGTACGATTACCCCAATAGTGAAGGTAATTTGTTTGGTGCTATCGGGGCCGTCTTCGGGTTCAGCCCTCATTTTGTCGACGGCATGCCCAGCCATAGCGCCTAAAAAGGCACCAATAGGACCTCCGAGGGCAAAGCCAGCGGCTCCACCAAAAATTTTTCCCCAAATACTCATAATGTCTAAGCTTTGCCTTTGGTTTTCAAAAAGGTCTGTTGTTTGAACATCAGTGCTGTGTGATCGATACAATTTCGTTCTTTGCACTAGCCTGCTGGTAGCGCTGAGTCAATCCTGTAACCACAGATGATCCCTATTTGTTCTTTATTGTCGGGGTCAATCTGAGGTTGGAGCCGATGTTGACCCTGATGCTGCCCCAAGAGTTGACCTTGATGCTGCCAGTGTATCACTGATAAAGCCTACCTTACCTATACCAGGTAATCTTAAGGCCAGATTATCAGGGTCAAGACCAAAACTCAGGCCCAAGAGGTTGATTTCAATCCCCTCAGCTTTGGATAAAATGGCGCCAAGAACGCCATAAAAAGAGATCTGTACGCCAGTGTTACTCGGTGCTGAGGCCATGAAATTATTACTTTCATCAAGGTAGTCTTTCCCGATAGCAGTTGGCGGGAGGTCAACCTTCATATCTGGAACTTGTCGCAGAACATGGGCGGTAAAAGTGTTGGAGTTCGGCCCTGGCCAAGCTTCGTATTTATCTGGATAAGGATATGATTTCGCAGCGCCTATTATTTGTGGGATAAGTTTTTGGGCTTCTTGCCCTCTAATTTCAGAGTATATTTCAGGTTTAGAGCCAAACCAATTTCGATCTGGCCACCCAACCGTTGCTGATATCACAGGCAAACCTCGGTGTTGTCGCCATCCTATCACCTCTAGGCGGGTGTAGGATTTTGCGTTCTCTGGTTTTACAGCTATCCAGGTGTGTACAGCGAAGGCGCCACGCCAATTAAAAGTTCTAGCGCCATAAACTTGAATTAGGGCTTCTGGTGTGGTCGCAGGATCTGGGGCTATGCCTATTCGGTCGTGGTTTGCTTCACTCCAAGGAGTGGTCAAGTCGACTTTACCAGAAAGGATAATTATCCCTGGCCCCAAAAGGAGCAGTAAGATTATCGCTGTAAGAAGTCTGATAGGTTTGAGGATATATCGCATAGTTCCACTTAACTATATGCCAAATGAGGCAGGTCTATGACCTAAAGCTGATGAACTCATACTTTCAAGGACGATATATGCAAATCATATAAAATTTCTGGGCCTTGCATTATTATGAGAGGCCTTGTTTAACTTTTGAATAATGTGTCGATTAACTTGTCGAGCACCCACCTTCTTTTGGGGCGGCTTGAAGAGATACAACGACATCAGCAAAGGTTTCCAAAGCCTCTTTTCCTTTAGGGGTAAGTTCATATATCCCTCTATCAACCCGTTGATACCAATTATAGTAATCACGCTGTAATATTGCGGATGGCTTGTCGACCCCAGTGTTTTTGCGAATATCAGATACCTTTGCTTTACTGTGCTCGTTTATATAGGCGGCGCAGCGAAGAGCATCTTGACGATAGGCTGTAACTATAGGGCGTTTATTGCTGCCCCCTTGATTGGGGTCACCGACCCGGCGTTCAAACTCTTTAAGGAGCAAGCCCTGCCTTCGAGTGTTCTTACGAGGAATGTAAGGTCCTGGATCTTGATGGATTTGAATGTCGACGGGATTTCCTTCGGAAAACCGGACTGTAATCAAGCCCAACCCCAAGCGTCGGCATAGCTTTATAATATCGCTTTTGTATCGAACCCAGGGATTTGTCCGCTTTAACTTTGTTGAAATTGCAAAGGCCAGATACACATCTTCGGACATGCTTTGGCGATCAATGCCTTGAAAAAGGAGCGTCAAATTGAAGCCTGTTTTAAGCTCAACAATGACGGGTTGTTCGTCTCCTCTAATAGCAATGACGTCACAGTCTTTAATTTCAGACTTTACCTCATATCCTTGTTGTTCAAGGTATGTCTTGATCGGGGGGTACAGGTCAGTCTCTAGCAATGGTTTTTCCAAAGTGTTGCTGGTTAATGTGTTGTTTGAGCCAAAAGTTATTTGATATTGTATCCCGTCCATATCCTAACAGGTTCTTTATTGGCAGGATTTCTCTCTGCATGCTAGGCTAATATTATTCCTAATCTTTTGGCTCTTATGTTTAATTTTTAATATTTGGGCATTCCTCTATTAAATAATATGGTGAGAAAATGAAAAATAAGACGCGGCTCAATGACACGCTGAAGGCTTCTCTCCTAAAGCTATTGGGTAATCGTCTTAATTTCTCGCCCGCTATTTGTGATCGGCATGGACAGGGTGAATCTCATCATCCAATTATGGCGCCAGAAGCAGTGGCTTTTGCGCATTCGACAGAGGAAATTGCGGCAATAATGCGTTTGTGTGATGAGCACAATTGTCCTGTAGTTCCGTTTGGAACTGGGACTTCTCTTGAGGGGCATGTGGCTGCCGTTGCTGGCGGGCTCTGTATAGATTTATCCGAAATGGCTGACGTGCTTGAGGTTAATGATGAAGACCTTGATTGCAGGGTTCAAGCAGGGGTAACTCGAAAACAGATTAATCAATATTTGCGAGATACCGGATTGTTTTTTCCTATCGATCCTGGGGCAGATGCTTCGCTCGGTGGTATGGCCGCGACCAGAGCATCGGGAACGAACGCCGTTCGCTACGGTACGATGCGGGATAATGTCCTTGGACTGACCGTGGTTATGGCTGATGGCGAAATTGTCAAAACCGGTGGGCGTTCCCGTAAATCTTCTGCGGGTTACGATTTGACCAGGATGTTTATTGGCTCAGAGGGGACGTTGGGCATTATAACTGAGCTACAATTGAAACTATTTGGTATTCCAGAGGCAATATCTTCTGCGGTGTGTTCTTTTGAGGACCTGGAAGCAGCTGTAAATTCAGTCATGTTAATCGTTCAATCGGGCATTCCTGTTGCACGGATTGAGTTATTGGATGACGTGCAAATGGATGCGGTTAACAAATATTCCAAACTCGATTATGCCGTAGCTCCCACACTTTTTTTTGAATTTCATGGCACAGAAGCGAGCGTAAAAGAGCAAGCAGAACGCGTTGGTGAAATTGTTACTGATTACGGCGGGGGAGGCTTCCAATGGGCGAGCCAGCAGGAAGACCGTAACAAGCTTTGGCAGGCAAGGCACGATGCTTATTATGCTGGTATCAGCTTGCGAACGGGCTGCCAGGGGTGGCCCACTGATGTATGTGTTCCTGTTTCCAAACTTGCAGAATGTATTTTGGAAACCCGGCGTTTAATTGATGAGGCTGGATTGATAGCACCGATGGTCGGCCATGTGGGTGATGGCAATTTCCACGTTCTTTTTATTGTCGATACGGATAATGAAGAAGAAATGGAACGGGCTGGTAAAGTTAATACAGCAATGGTTGATATGGCGATCAGTTTTGGCGGGACCTGTACCGGAGAGCATGGTGTTGGCTTGGGTAAGAAAAAATATCTTGTTCAGGAACACGGGGAAAATGCTGTTGCTTTGATGCGCACCCTCAAAAAAGCGATGGACCCCAAGGGTTTGTTAAATCCTGGTAAGGTGGTGCCTGAAGGCTAATTCTTTTTCCGGTTAAGGAGCGTATGGAGGCACGGTTTTTACCTACTGCTTATTTACTCTCAACCGTAATTGCTTTGAACCAGTCTACAAAAACTTCCGTGGTCTTGGATCGTTCATTTTCGGTTGTTATGAAGTAACCCGCATCGGAGTTGATTTCGATTTCTGACAAGATGATGAGATCTCCTCGTACTATTTCGTCTCGATATACTTCTACAGGGCACAAGGCGATACCGTGACCCGCGATTACCGCGGTGGCCATTAAATTTGTGTCTTGAAATACTGGGCCGCTAAGTTGGTTATTCCCTACGAGCCTTGCTGCCGTAATCCAGTTTTGCCAATCCTGTTTGGTTTCGTCGTGAAGGAGGTTCGCGGTGGCTATTTTCCCCGGGGTGGATAAATCCGGATGTCTTTCGAGAAAGCCTGGACTACATACAGGCCGCGTGGCGCGGGAGAAAATTTTCTCACTTTTGACATGCGATGAGGTGTCTTCGCCGAGGGTGATCAATACATCATAATCGCCATCCGACAGTCTGCTATCTGCTTGAGCATATAATACTTGTAACTCTATGTCGTCGTGTCCGAGAGAAAAGGCTCCGATGTGTGGAATGAGCCAACGGGTTGCAATAGAAGGGATGCATCCAACTGATAGGATGTTGCGCTGACCGTTGGATTTTACACCCTGGCAGACATACGCCAACTCTTCGAACATTACGGATATATGAGACAAAAGAAGCTGCCCCGCTCTTGTGAGATGTACGCGGCGATTTTTGCGTCGAAATAATTTTTTACCAAACCAGTTTTCTAGATTTTTTATTTGATGACTGACGGCTGCGTGGGTAACGCAGAGCTCATCACCAGCGCGAGAGAAATTTTGATGCCTGGCCGCTGCTTCGAAAGTTTTTAAAGCGTTTAAAGGGGGTAATTTCATTGTTAGAAATAATAACCATTTTTGTAAAAATTACTCATTTGTCGCGGAATAATTTCTGCGCCATGATTTTAGTCATAGCGGGGAATGAGGATATACAGCCATTTTTTACAAACCAGGGTGTAACTTATATCTCGGCTATGCATAAATTATGTTAGTAAAATATACAGAGATAAGCAAATGTTTGTACGGGCACTTAAAGATATTGAAAAGACAGATCGTTTTGTAGATTGGGGCAATGGGACCAGCCATCGAATGCTGACAGAGGTTGATGGAATGGGATTTACCGTATGTCACACGATTGTACGGTCGGGATCTCAATCTCTACTTGAATACAGAAATCATCTCGAAGCCTGCTATTGTATTGCAGGAGAAGGTGAAGTTGAGGATATGGAAGGCAACATCTTTCCAATTAAGCAAGGTGACATATACGTGCTTAATAAAAATGATCGCCATTTTTTGCGGGGCGGAAAAGCAACCGATCTTGTTTTGGTAAGTGTATTTAATCCCCCATTAGCCGGAACCGAAAAGCATAATTTATCAAGTCCCGAAGGATCCGCTTATTGATATGAGGTGCATAGACACTCTTTGTCATAAGCTCTGCTAGAGCATGTTTCGTTTTAATTATTTGTCGTAATTTGGCTCTTCGTATCGGCAATCAATTTCTAAAATTGGAGATTGGCTATACTAAATGTATCAATTGGCTTTATCGAATCATTGTGATTTTGTTGTCTTGTTACCAACAAGATGCTCTAACTTGTCCCATCTTGATATCAACAAGATACTCTAGCTTGTATAGAGGAGTGAGTGTAATGGATTTAATTTTGTCAGTCGGCGTTTGAAGAGATGAAAATGTCGCGATTAGACGAAAAATAAGTTATTATGTCTCATTGGTTCATGTTAATGTCACATTCATTCATGACAGTTTGATGTTCATGGGTCATCGTAAATGTGGTTTTGGCAGTTACCTAAACAGAAAGTATAAGCTCTCAAAAGAGGAGCGGGCAGTCGGATACTAAAAATCGGCGCCTAAACTGTTTAGTAAAAAATTAAAAGCTCGGTATAAAATCGGGCGAGGGAGGCAGGACTTGTACAGTCAAAAAGATACCAAAGAACCAGCCTTGAATCAGACGAGCTAAGAGACGCTATTTCTTGAATTGGCGCTACATTTATTGTGAGCGCTTGATTCCTTGAAGATTAGTGTTTTTAATGTGTGCTAATGAAAAACGCGCGTACTGCGTGATAAATTTGAACAGGTAGCGAGGCAATAGGCGTTATGGCGAATCCCGCATCTAGCGAAGCGTATGTACGTTTTGATGGGGTCCAAAAGAGTTATGACGGCGTGAACTTGGTTGTTAAAGACCTTAACGTTGACATACCCCGGGGCGAATTTCTAACTATGTTAGGCCCATCTGGGTCTGGTAAAACTACTTCGTTGATGATGCTTGCTGGTTTTGAAACCGCAACCCATGGAGATATCTTTCTCAACGGGCGTTCCATCAATAACGTGGCACCACATAAACGTGGTATCGGCATGGTTTTCCAAAACTATGCTTTGTTCCCACATATGACAGTTGCTGAAAACTTGGCCTTCCCACTTCTCGTTCGAAAAATGGGTAAAGCTGAAGTTGAAGAAAAGGTTCAACGAGCCCTTGATATGGTCGAACTTGGACCTTTTGGGAACAGGCGTCCGGCTCAACTTTCCGGCGGACAGCAACAGCGTGTCGCTGTCGCTCGTGCTCTGGTTTTTGAACCTGATCTCGTGTTGATGGATGAGCCACTTGGTGCACTTGACAAAAATCTGCGTGAACAAATGCAGTATGAAATTAAGCATATCCACGATCGGCTAGGTGTAACTGTTGTTTACGTGACCCACGATCAGTCAGAAGCGCTTACCATGTCCAACAGAATTGCTGTTTTCGAAGATGGTCGTATTCAACAGTTGGCTCCTCCTGTCGAGCTATATGAAAAGCCAGAAAATGCTTTTGTTGCTCAGTTTATAGGTGAGAACAATACTCTTACGGGTAGAGTTGATGCTTTAGCTGACGGTATATGCGAAGTCGTTCTCGATAACGGCGATCGCGTTAAGGCGCTGGATGTCAATACTGATGGTGCAGGGACTGCAACAACACTTTCTCTTCGTCCCGAGCGTGTTTTCTTAAACCCAACTGATGGCCAGTGCCAGAACATGTTCTCAGGCAAAGCCGAAGAAGTTATCTATCTTGGTGATCACATCCGCGTACGTATGAACGTCTGTGGTCACAATGATTTTATCGTCAAGGTTCCAAACTCTTCCGATAAAAAAGGTCTCGTCGCAGGCGATACCATTCCTATCGGTTGGGGCATTGACGATTGTCGGGCGCTTGATGCCTGATATATAAGACCATCTTTTGTTCGTTAGAGCAGAAGATAACGAGGTGTTTTAAACACAAGGTCACAAAGCCTTAGGGAGGCATATTAAGAATGAAGAAAACTTTGAAAATTTCCACAGCTCTCGTGCTGGGTTCATTGGTAGCTGCAACAGCCGCTCAAGCTGCTGACAGTCTTACTGTTGTGTCATGGGGTGGTTCTTATACTGCCAGTCAGCGTGGAGCTTATAGCGACCCTTTCACAGCAAAAACAGGTACTGTAATTCTTGACGAAGATAAGTCAGGTAATGCGCTTGCTGGTATGCGTGCTCAAGCAGAAGCTGGCAACGGTGTTTGGGATGTTGTTGATATCCTCGAAGGCGATGCTTTGACTGCATGTGACGAAGGTCTAGCTGTTGAGATTGATTACAATAACGATCTCGAAAAAGGTGCCGATGGTTCTTCTGCGCTTAACGACTTTGTTGATGGTTCTCTCAGCGGTTGCTTTGTTCCTACAATTGTTTATGCAACATTGTTTGCATACAACAACACAGCTTTCTCT
Source organism: Halopseudomonas aestusnigri (assembly GCA_036960845.1). Classification (GTDB taxonomy): domain Bacteria; phylum Pseudomonadota; class Alphaproteobacteria; order Kiloniellales; family Kiloniellaceae; genus Kiloniella. The sequence goes on from JBALWN010000002.1 coordinate 256,503, forward strand.
GGTGATGCGCCAAAAACTATTTCCGATGTTTTTGACCTAAAAAAATTCCCAGGTAAACGTGCTCTAGAAAAAACTCCTGCAGCTAACCTGGAATGGGCTCTTGTTGCTGATGGCGTTCCATACGGCGAAGTCTACGACGTTCTGGATACTCCAGAGGGTGTTGATCGTGCTTTTGCTAAGCTTGATACCATTAAAGATAACGTTATTTGGTGGGATGCTGGTGCGCAACCTCCACAGCTTTTGGCTGATGGTGAAGTAACAATCGCTTCTGCATATAACGGTCGTATCTTTAACGCACAAGTCGTTGAGAACCAGCCTTTTACGATCATCTGGGATGGTCAGATGTTTGAGCTTGATGGATGGGTTATTCCTAAGAATGCTCCAAACAAAAAAGCTGCTATGGACTACCTGCGTTTCTCTACAGATACACAGCGTCTAGCTGACCAGGCCAAATACATTTCTTATGGCCCTGCACGTAAGTCTTCTGCACCACTGATTACTACACACATCGGTACTGGTGTAGACATGAACCCACATATGCCTACTAACCCTGCAAACTTCAAGACACCAATCAAGAAGGATGCTGGTTTCTGGGCTGATAACGGCGATGACCTAAAAGAGCGTTTCAACGCTTGGTTGGCTCAATAAGCCATTAAATACGAGAGGGAGCCTCGTGCTCCCTCATTCGTACAGAGTTTCTAAAAAAGATACTTGACCCAAAACAAAGATAACCGACCCAATAACGGGGAAATTCTCTTTGTGTGATCAATCTTCGAACATTTGGCCACCAAAGAACGTCTGGGAATAATTCATGTCGATATCAGTCGAGGCTACGAGCGATCTGAGCCCTGAAGAGCAGAAGCGTCTTAAAATTGACCTGCATCGCTCCTTACGCCGGAACAAGATCAGAGCCCTGATGTTAGTGGCTCCCTTGGTGGTTTTCATTATTGTGACCTTTGTCGCACCAATCGGTAACATGCTTTTTCGCAGTGTCGATAATCCGCTAGTTCACGATTTCATGCCGCAAACGACAATTGCACTTGAAAGCTGGGACGAGAAAGAATTACCCGATGAGGTGATATTTGCAGCTCTGGCTCAAGATATCATTGAAGGGCGTAAAGCCAAAACAATTGGTAAGGCTGCCAAACGTCTAAATTATGAAAAAAGTGGTATGCGCAGCCTGATTATGGGCACTGCGCGTAAATATAAGAAAATCGAAGATCCTTACAAAGAGTCACTCATCAAGATAAAAAAAGGGTGGGGCGATATTGATAACTGGAAAATTATCAAACGCTTGGGTACCAGCCTGACAACTTCTTATTATATAAATGCCTTTGATATGGAGACTTCTCCTGATGGTGAAGTTTCGTTCGTCGATCCAAAAGAACAAATTTACCTAAAGCTATTCTGGCGGACGATATGGATGTCTATGCTCATTACAGCTATGACAGTTCTTCTTGGATATCCGGTATCCCATCTCTTGGCATCACTACCTACTAAAACTGCAAATATTTTAATGATATTGGTTTTATTACCTTTCTGGACTTCTTTGCTGGTACGAACAACTTCTTGGATTGCGATGTTGCAGAGCCAGGGAATTTTGAATGATTTGTTGGTCTGGTTTGGTGTGATTGCAGATGAAGCGCGAGTGCAGTTGATTTACAATGCCATTGGGACTGTGGTCGCAATGACACACATTCTTTTGCCATTTATGATACTACCGCTTTATTCCGTCATGAAAACTGTACCACCAAGCTATCTCCGTGCAGCACGTTCTCTCGGAGCTACTCCCTGGACAGCCTTCTGGCAAGTTTATTTACCCCAGACGGTTCCTGGTATTTCCGCAGGCGCGATTCTCGTCTTTATTCTTTCGATTGGCTATTATATCACGCCTGCTTTGGTCGGGGGACAATCCGGACAGTTTATCGGCAATCTTATCGCTTATCACATGCAGGGCTCTCTTAACTGGGGTCTGGCTGCGGCACTTGGTGTTATGTTGCTGGTACTCGTTTTGGGAATTTATGCCATCTACAACCGTGTCATCGGTTCAAATCAAGTGAAACTGGGATAGAGATTATGGCTGTACCTTCATATGCTGGTCCGTTGGAACGTACTTGGTACTATTCCTTTCGTTTATTCTGCGGGGCTGTGTTTATCTTTTTGATTGCGCCGATCCTTGTGATCGTGCCGCTTTCATTTAATGCGGAACCTTACTTTAGCTTTACTGAAGGGATGTTAACTCTTCAACCAGAGGCCTTCTCACTTCGCTGGTACGAAGAGTTTCTCACCAGTGATCGTTGGATAGATTCCATTAAGAACTCGGTTATTGTTGCGTTCTGTGCCACCATCCTTTCGGCTATTCTCGGAACTTTGGCTGCCCTAGGTCTCAATCGCTCAGAGCTACCTTTTAAAGGGGCAATCATGGGGCTGTTGATTTCTCCTATGATTGTTCCTTTGATTATTGCAGCAGCTGGGATGTTCTTTTTCTATTCGAAAATGGGTATCTCTCAAAGCTACTTGGGTTTAATATTGGCTCATACAGCTTTAGGCACACCTTTTGTTGTCATTACGGTGACGGCGACACTGAGTAACTTTGATCATACCTTGATCAAAGCGGGTGCAAGTTTGGGTGCGACGCCGACCTATACTTTCTTCAAAGTGACAATGCCATTGATCATGACTGGTGTTATATCTGGGGCACTCTTTGCCATGATGACCTCATTTGATGAAGTCATCGTTGCGATCTTTATAGCAGGTGTTGAGCAGCGTACTATACCACTTCAAATGTGGTCTGGTATCCGAGAGCAGATCAGTCCGACAATTCTGGCTGTGGCGACGATCTTGATTACTTTCTCCATAATCATGTTGACGACAGTGGAAATCCTTCGTCGACGTTCAGATAGGATCAGGGGTATCTCCTGATCTCTGGAGAGAGATGGTTATAAAAAAGCAGGCAATCGAAAGATAGCCTGCTTTTTTTTGTTTGTTGTTACTCGTTGTTACTGGAGCGTTCTTATATATTTTCTGGAAGAAGGTTCGCGAGAATTTTTTGTCCTTCTTCACGGTCATTCCTAATGGTAGAGGGAGGGCGTTTGAATGTTTTGCTGAAGTGCCGGGAAAAATGCGATGCATCAGAAAACCCGCAATCAGCAGCGATATCACTGATGGCCTTATCTGTATTCAGTAACTGCCATAAACCATGTCTGAGACGAAGATCACGATAACAGGCCTGTGGGCTGAGGCCGAGATGTTCGCTAAAGGTACGCTCAAGCTGTCGTTTTGAAATATTTACGCGATTTGATATCTCTTCCACGGATAGTGGAGCGGACATATTCTGTTCCATAGTTAGAACAGCTTTTCGAACCCGATCATTATTTGATATGTGTATCAAAGGCGGTTGGGGCTGAGGAGCTGAAGCAGACCGGATCTTGTCAACTTGAAGAATGCGTAGGGCTTTTTGTGCGGCGGCTTTACCAAGATGTTTTTCAACCAGCCAAGCTGCGAGATCAAGAGCACCAGCCCCTCCCGCACAAGTAATTCGATTCCCATCCACCACATAAACCTGATCTGCGACAGGCTTTACATCATGAAATTCTTCGAGGAAATCGTTGTAGTGATACCAGCTGACGCAACACCTGCGTCCCTTCATGAGGCCTGCACGGATCATTGCAAAACTTCCGGTGCATAAGCCTACAATAGAGGCTCCAAGTCCCGCGGCCTTTTGTAAAATCTTGATGGTTTCTGGGTCAGCTTGAGGCCCCTTGTGGAGGAGGCCTCCGACGACAATAAGATAATCGTATTGGGCAAGGTCTGTGGTATCGTGTTGCGGGGTAATCTCTACACCACAACTAGACTTAACTGCTTTACCTGGTTTGTTACTTATAATCGACCACTTACACTTTAAGGGCCGACTGAAATCTTCATCGTCGGCAGAAAGTCGTAGAGTGTCTATGACCGAAGAAAAAGGGGTCAAGGTGAAGTTGGGTAGCAGTAAGAATGCGACACAAAGGGATGAGTCTGTTGTTTTATTGTCCAAGCTACGGGGGTTCCCTTGGTTGATCATGGGCTTAGTTACACACGATGTTATAGCATGTGGTCGTGAGAGCTCAGCTGGATAGTCTGTAAGATGGTTTGCGTCGCTTCTGGACATGAAGATTATCAGAATGTCGCAAGGATACAATAATCTTGTCTTCGCCGTACATGGAAGTGTTTCGTAACTAGGCGTAGGATGTGGACAACTAACAGAGGAGTGTAAACGGCTATGTCCCGTTTTTCGATTTTCAGCTTGGCAAGAAATGCCATGAGCTGGCATCAGAATTGGCCCCGCCAATGGCGTAGTCCAAATCCGAAGCCTGAATATGATGTTGTGATTATTGGTGCTGGTGGCCACGGCTTGGCAACAGCTTATTACCTGGCCAAAGAGCACGGCATTACAAACGTAGCCGTCATTGAAAAAGGTTGGCTCGGCGGTGGTAATACCGGGCGTAACACAACGATTGTTCGCTCGAACTATCTGTGGGATGAATCTGGTCTCTTCTATGAAAACGCGATGAAGCTCTGGGAAAATCTTTCTATAGAGCTGAATTATAATGTGATGTTCTCTCAGCGTGGTGTGATGAATCTGGCCCATAACTTGGGTGATGTGCGTGAGTCTGTACGCCGTGTAAACGCAAATAACCTGAACGGTATTGATGCTGAATGGCTCAATGCGGAGCAGGTTAAAGAATTTTGTCCGATCATCAATATATCCAAAGACAGCCGCTATCCGGTTATGGGCGCGACGCTTCAGCGCCGCGGCGGTACTGCGCGCCACGATGCTGTTGCCTGGGGCTATGCTCGGGGTGCTGATGAAATGGGTGTTGATGTTATCCAGAACTGTGAAGTTCAGGGCATGATGATCGAAAATGGCGTGGTAAAAGGCGTGCGGACTTCTCTTGGTGATATTAAAGCTAAGAAAGTCGCAATGGCTTGTGCTGGTCATACATCTGTTGTTGCTGATATGGCTGGTATTCGTCTACCGATCGAATCACATCCACTTCAGGCATTGGTTTCAGAACCTATGAAGCCTGTACTTGATTGTGTTGTGATGTCCAACGCCGTTCATGTCTATGTGTCACAGTCAGACAAAGGTGAGCTGGTTATGGGCGCGGGTATTGATTCTTACGTTGGCTATAGTCAACGCGGATCGTTGCACGTCATCGAAGATCAGTTGGCGTCAGCAATGGAGCTTTTCCCGCTGTTCTCTCGTACGCGGATGATGCGGTCTTGGGGTGGTATCGTGGATACGTGTCCTGATGCGTCACCAGTTATTGGTAAGACACCTGTCAAAAACCTCTACGTGAATGCTGGCTGGGGTACAGGTGGATTTAAAGCGACACCAGGAGCTGGTTGGTGCTACGCGCACACAATCGCAAAAGATGAACCGCATGATCTTAACGCGGCTTTCTCCATCGATCGCTTCATTTCCGGCGCACTTGTGGATGAACACGGTGCTGCTGGTGTGGCCCACTAAGGAGTTAATTGGATGCTTTATATCAAATGTCCTTTCTGTGGTGATCGCGATGAAACCGAATACCACTACGGTGGTGAGGCGCACATTGCTCGTCCAGAAAATCCGGATGAACTAACTGATGCTGAATGGGCGGAATACGTCTTTATGCGGACCAACACCAAGGGTGTTCACCGCGAGCGTTGGGTGCATTCAGACGGATGCCGTCGTTGGTTTAATGTTGCGCGTAATACCGTAACCAATGAAATCGTCTCTGTTTACAAAACAGGTGAAAAGCCGGACTTGCCAGAAGCTTCAACTTCTAAGCCTGCACCAGCTAAAAAGACCTCTGCTAAAAAGAAAGAGGGCGCGTGATGACCGAGCAATTCCGTACAACACAGGGTAGCCGAGTTGACCGTTCCAAAGCCATTAATTTTACTTTTAATGGCAAAAATTACAAAGGTGTTGAAGGGGATACTCTCGCCTCAGCATTGATTGCCAACGGTGTACACCTGGTTGGTCGTAGTTTTAAAACTCACCGTCCCCGTGGTATTTTGACCTGCGGTTCTGAAGAGCCAAACGCAATCATTCAATTGGAAACAGGTCCTCGGAGTGAGCCTAACCTACGTGCTACTCAAGTTGAGTTGTATGAAGGTTTAAGTGCAAAGTCCGTCAACTGTTGGCCATCAGTTAATTTTGATATCGCTGCTGTTAACGCTATCGCAGGGCGTATTTTTGTTGCTGGTTTCTATTATAAAACTTTCATGAAACCGTCATCCTTGTGGATGACAGTTTGGGAGCCTGCCATTCGTCGTATGGCGGGACTTGGTGTACTGCCACGTGAAAAAGATCCTGACACTTATGATCACATGAATGAGTTCTGTGAAGTCATGGTTGTTGGTTCTGGTCCGGCTGGTCTCAGTGCTGCTCTTGCAGCAGGTCGCACAGGGGCACGTGTTGTTCTTTGCGATGAACACCCTGAATTTGGTGGAACACTTCTAAATACAAAAGAAATCATTGATGGCAAGCCTGCACAAGAGTGGGTTAAAACTGCCGTTGCTGAACTGGAAGGCATGGATAATGTACGATTATTAAAGCGTGCAAATGCCTTTGGTTACTACGATCACAACTACATTACAGTCCATGAACGTCGCACGGATCACTTTGGTCCTGGTGCGAAGCCTGGACTAGCGCGTCAGCGTATTTGGCATTTCCGTTCCAAGCAGGTTGTTTTGGCAACGGGCTCTCATGAACGCCCACTGGTTTTTGCTGATAACGATCGTCCGGGTACCATGCTTGCGGCTGCAGGTCAGACTTATGCCAACCGTTATGGTGCATTGCCAGGTCGTCGTGGTGTTGTTTTCACAAACAATGACAGTGCTTACTCTGTTGCTATTGATCTTGTTGATGCAGGGATGGACATTCCAACAGTTGTTGATTTACGCGAAGTGGTTGATGGCGATCTGCCAAACACTGCACGTAAAAAAGGCATCGAAGTCATTACGGGCTCAGGTATTGTTGCTACATTGGGCCGTAGACGAGTTAAAGGTGTTGAAGTTGCCACTGTTTCATCTGATGGAAGTCAGGTAACCGGTACAAAGCGCAAGATTGATTGTGATACAATCCTAAGCTCTGGTGGTTGGAGCCCTGCAGTTCATCTCTTCTCTCAGTCAATCGGTAAACTCCGTTATGACGAAGAGAAAGTCTGCTTCGTTCCAAATGTTTCTTCTCAAAACGAACGTACTGTCGGGGCCTGTAAAGGATCTTTCGACTTGCAATCAGCCCTTGATGAGGGGGCGGCAGCGGGTGCCGCTGCTGCAAAAGATACTGGCTTTGGTAAAGGAAAAGCTCCAGCTTCTCCAAAAGCCTTGGTTGTTGAAGAAAAACCGATCAAAGCTTATTGGGTTGTTCCAACAGATCACCCTGTGGGACAAGGTAAACGCAAACACTTTGTGGATTTCCAACACGATGTAACTGCAGCAGATATTATGTTGGCAGCACGTGAAGGTATGCACTCTGTCGAGCATATGAAACGCTATACAACAACAGGTATGGCAACCGATCAAGGTAAGCTCTCCAACGTAAATGGCTTGGCTATTTTGTCATCACAGTTGGAAAAAGCGATCCCGAAGGTTGGAACGACAACTTTCCGTCCTCCGTATACGCCTGTGAATTTTGGCGCCTTGGCTGGCCGTGGTATCAATGGCGATCTCGCAGATCCCGTACGTCGTACACCAATGTATAGTTGGCACCTTGAAAACGGCGCGGCTTTTGAACCCGTTGGTCAATGGCAGCGTGCTTGGTACTACCCTAAAGCTGGCGAAGATATGCATGCCGCGGTTACCCGCGAAACAGCAGCTCTTCGTGACGGTGTTGGTATCCTTGATGCATCTACATTGGGTAAAATTGATATTCAGGGTAAGGATGCTGCGAAGTTCCTCAACCTGATTTATACCAATGCTTGGCTCAAACTTCCTGTGGGAATGTGTCGTTATGGTTTCATGCTCAAAGAAGACGGTATGGTCTTTGATGATGGTGTAACCTCTCGCCTTGGTGAGAATCACTTCCATATGACGACGACGACTGGTGGCGCTGCGGGTGTTCTCGATTGGCTTGAAGAGTATCTTCAGACTGAGTGGCCTGATCTTGAAGTATATTGTACATCAGTAACCGAAGAGTGGTCGACGCTATCTATTGGTGGTCCAAAAGCACGTCAGTTGCTTGAAGAGCTTGCGCCTGACATGGATTTCTCAAATGAGAACTTCCCTTTCATGGCGTGGAGAAATGGTGTTGTCGCAGGTGTTGATGCACGTGTGTTCCGGATTTCCTTCACAGGTGATCTTTCTTACGAGATTAACGTGCGTAATTGGCATGGTCTTCATCTCTGGAAGAAGTGTATGGAACTTGGTGAAAAGTATGACATTACGCCATATGGTACCGAGACAATGCACGTTCTTCGCGCTGAAAAAGGTTTCGTGATTGTTGGTCAGGAAACTGATGGTACTCAAACGCCACAAGATCTTGGCATGGACTGGATCGTCGCGAAAAAGAAAGGGGACTTTGTTGGTCGCCGTTCTTTTACCCGCGAAGATACTGGTAGATCAGATCGCAAACAATTGGTTGGTCTATTGACCGAGAATTCAAAAGAAGTCCTGACGGAGGGTGCACAGCTAACTTATGAGCGCGTGAACCCAACACCAGCCCCAATGGTTGGTCACGTTACTTCTTCTTATTGGAGCCCGAACCTGGACCATTCCATTGCAATGGCCTTGGTTAAGGATGGCCATAATCGTATGGGGCAATGGATCTATGCTCATGATCGCGGCAAGGTGACAAAAGTTAAAATTGTTAGCCCAGTCTTTTATGATCCGAAAGGAGAACGTCGTGATGGTTGATAACTTCCGTAACAGCATCATCGCTGATAAGGCGCAGGCCATGATTAATGGTTCAGTTAGTGGAGAAAATGGCGTTACTCTGACTGAAGTTTCCTTCTTGGCTCAGGTCAATATTCGTGGCAACCCAGACGACAAAAAGTTTGTTGCTGGCGTGAAGAAAGCTACAGGACTTAAGGTTCCGACTGATCCAAATACTTATGTCACAAAAGGCGATCTTACTGTCTTTTGGCTGGGCCCGAACGAGTGGCAACTCGTTGGAGCTGTCGATGCTCAAGCTGATCTCATTGCAAAGCTTCGTGAAGCCTTAGACGGTTTGCATGTTGCGATTATTGACGTATCGGGAAATCGTACGGCATTGGATCTCAGTGGTGCTCAAGCACGTAATGTGATGAAGAAGAGCTGTCGCCTGGATATGGATCCTCAATCGTTCTCGGTTGGCCAGGCTGTTCAGACCAGAGTTGAGAAAGCTCCTGTACTTTTGCAAATGCTCAACGATCAACCGACATATCGTATGTTTGTGCGCCCTTCTTTTGCGGAGTATCTCGTTGATTGGTTACTCGACGCAATGGGTGAATACCACCATAGTTCTTGATCCTCTTGGTCAAACTTAAAAACAAAAGGCCCGCTGCATAAGTAGCGGGCCTTTTGTTATGAGTAAAATATCTATTCTCTTAGCAGGCTTATAAATTACTACTCAATATTGTTTGATCGAATGGCGCCGTGCCTGGTCTTTGAAGAACCCTTGTAGCAGGGAAGGTGATGGTCGCTGTCGTGCCTTTGTTTATTTTACTATCCAGGCTCAATGTACCGTCGTGTTGTTCCATTAATGATTTTACAAGTGGCAGGCCAAGACCCGTACCTTCAAAAGCACGTGTCATGGGTGTATCTGCACGAATAAAGGGCTCTAAAATACGTTCTAGTTCATGTTTGGGAATGCCGATACCAGTATCACGAATCTGTACAGAAAGACTGTGATCTGCATTTTCCATGGCAGATAAAATCACCTCTCCGCCCTGTGGTGTGAATTTTACGGCATTTGATAGGAGGTTAAGCAATATTTGCTTCACGGCACGTAAATCGGCTTTCACATAAGGCAAATCGACCGGAATGTCCAAATTGACAGGGACAAAATCTGCAGTGCTCTGGCCAACAACGAGCTTATGAGCGGCACGTGCTGTTTGGGCCAGATCAACAGACTCATCTTGGAGTTCAAAAGCGCCAGCCTCGATCTTCGAAAGATCAAGAATGTCGTTAATCAAATCGAGAAGGTGTGTTCCTGATGAGTGAATATCTTGACAATAAGACTTGTAATGATTTGAGCCTAAAGGCCCCATAAGCTCACTCTTCATTATTTCTGAGAAGCCGAGAATAGCATTTAGAGGGGTGCGAAGTTCGTGGCTCATATTTGCAAGAAACTGTGATTTGGCTGTGTTGGCCTGATCTGCCACTTCTTTGGCACGGCGAATTTCACGTTCCTGATTCATAAGCGGTGTTATGTCGGTGGCCAGAACAACAATCTCTTTTGCAGGAGTACGTCTATGGTTAAATTGCAACCATGTACCATTGCTCAAATGTAAGATCATTCTTTCTTGGAGTGATTCATGACTGGCACAAGTCTCTTTGATGAAGTCTTCTTCACGACCTTCAGTACCGACAAAATCTCCGGCATAAACCAACTCACGCATTAGGTCCTCAAAACGGGATCCTAGGGTAATAATGCGAGCGCGTTTGGCTGAAATATTTCGATAGTTACTGTTACAAAGAACCAATTTGTCATCTTGGTCATATAGGGCAAAGCCTTCAGACATGGTTTCAATGGCTTGGGTCAGCTGTGCTTCTGAACGCTTAGCGCGGAGCTCACTGGCCTTTACTGCAGCTTCGTAGGCAGATTGTTTTTGAAGGAGGTCGTTATAAGCAGTAACAACCGCTCCGAGTTCATCGTCTGATTTCCAATTAACGGCAACCCTGTTTTTGTGCTGTTTTTCGGTCTGGATGGAATCAAGTAATAACTTAAGCGGCACACCGATATAAGAGTTTGCCCCCAAGAAAGTAAGAGCCGAAAGAACCAAGATAGTTACGACCATAACAAGGCCATCAAATATCAGTCGTTCTCGTATTTCTGCGGTAATCAGGGCGTCATGAAAAAGGACTTTGACGGTCCCAATTGTTTCAAGCCGATCAAAAGAATTATGCTTAATGGCCGTTTCTCGAGAAAGGGCGGCTTCTATTGTTTGGGCATTTTCACTTGTCAGTTCTGCTAAAACCAAGCCATCGGTATCATATACCTGAGCAGAGTGAAATTCAGGGTTTCTGGATAGGGCAAGCAGAATAGCCTGGATAGAATCCAAGTCATAATTCCAGACAGGCGTCGAGAGTGCTGTCCCTTGAATGTCGACCATTTTATCTAAACGCGTTCCAAGCTCGGAATTCAACTTATGAATATTCCGGCTTTCAAGAACGGTAAAAAGAAGCAGTAAGCTTATGCTGATCAATGGTATGTATATTGACAGCAGCTTTCCACAAATGGAGTTGCGTATTTTTAAATTCAACCGGCGCTCCACACCCTATCGATAACTTGCCTTGACTGTTGCATTTATCTTGTTCGTTTTTCTTATAGAAAAGGCTGCTCTAAAAGTAGCACCATCCTCTTAAGCAAAAATGAATATACGGGCTTCTCGTATTTAGAACAATAGATTGTAATGGGCGAACATATCAACCTTATGCGAGAACGTAATGAATTTTATCCCTTTTTGCGAGTTATTGTTAAAATTTTATAAAATAATGGCTATTTGGGATATGTAACGATAGTTGCAAACGGAAAACTATCACAAATAAGCGCTATTCTTATGCATGTTTTCAGCAAGTAAAAAAAATATAATTAAAATGCCAAATTTATTATCGCGGTTAATCTCACGTTAATGGCAAGTTGTTATCAGTGTGGTTCGGTCTAATGGGAGCAAGAGTTAAATGAATTCGAATCAGGGTGTTTTAGCGCAGAGTGTGGAAAAGATTTTTGAAGAGATTGCACAACTGAGTATTGAAATTGAAAATGTAGGTAATGTTGCCCAACAAATTGATGCAATTGCGCGTCAGACAAATTTACTCGCACTTAATGCAACAATTGAAGCTGCTCGTGCAGGTGATGCGGGCAAGGGATTTGCTGTGGTTGCTGGGGAAGTTAAACAACTAGCAGGACAAACCAGTCAGGCGACTACGGAAATTGGAGGAATAGTACAGTCTCTTACATCTCACGTAGAGCAACTGAAAGTTATAAGCACCAAAGCTAAAGGAGACCTTTCTTTAGCTGAAAGCCAAGGACCTCAAGGGCTAAGTGAAGCCTCTTAGGATACCAAGGTTTCTTGGTGAGAATAAAATCTACAAACCTTGATTAAAACTAACAAGCTGTTTGCGTTTGTGTTGGTTTCTTGAAACATTGGGGGTTCAAATATTATTGACCCCCATTGGAACCTTTGACGCAATGCTCCCTGATAAACCAAAAATCCATCAATATGTCCTGCTCGTGTTATTAGGGGCAATATGGGGAAGTTCTTTTTTTCTTATCAAGATAACACTGGAAACGGTGTCTCCGATTACGCTTACGGCTTTTCGCCTTTTCTTCGCCTTTCTCACTCTTGCAGCCCTAATGTTTGTACTTGGAAAGAAATTTCCAACAGATTTAATAACTTGGCGGCGGTATATTCTTATCGCCGTAACCGGTAATATTGTGCCGTTTATTTTGATCTCCTGGGGCGAACTTCATATCGAATCTGGTATGGCTGCAATTTTAATGTCTGTGGTACCCCTAACGGCCTTAATAGTTGCACATTTTTGGACTGATGATGAAAAGATGTCTCTACCAAAAATTATCGGCACCCTCGTCGGATTTGCGGGGGTTATCCTTTTGGTGGGGCCAGAAGTTTTAGAAGGGTTGGGAGATTCCGTTTTGGGGCAACTGGCTGTTGCTTTTGCTTCTTTTTGTTACGGTGCAACATCTGTTTATGCACGAAAAACCGGGTTGGTTAAATTAGATCCCATTGTTAATGGCTCTGCGATTTTATTGTGTGCGGCTATTATGGCAATACCGATGGCCTTTGTTCTTGAAGATCCTCTGGCTCTAGATCCAAGTTTACAGAGCGTGGGAGCATTGATCAGTCTTGCTGTTTTATCTACCGCCATCGCCTATATTATTCTGTATTATTTGTTGGGTACTGCTGGGGCTAACTTCACCGCTTTGAATAATTATCTCGTCCCGGTCTTTGGTATGATCTGGGGCTTTGTCTTTCTTTCCGAGAGCTATGATACTGAAGCCTTTATTGCATTGGCGATTATTCTCTTTGGTATTATTATTACTCAACTGGGTAAAAAACGCCGAAAAATTCTCGGCGATACAGCACTTGTAAATGCGAAAATAGGGGAATAGGCATGCCAACTATAAACATCACATTTTTACGTTTTACGGCTGGTGTTATTGTTCTTCTGCTTTCTGCCTGTGCAAACGAGCCTATTAAAATTGATGCTTCTCGTTCCGTTAACAAAGCTGTTGCTAGGGGTGCGCAAATATACGGGAGTAATGTTTATACTCCCTGGGCTTTTGGTGTTTGTTATGGCAACCGTGTAAACACGCCGACTCAGATCTTAGATTTTGCTAGGGAGACTTGCGGTGATGGTCGTATTGAGCTTAGGGATGAGGACTTAATCTGGAATGACTGTCCTGTCATTCAGGCAACAAGGGCTTCATTTGTTTGTTATCCTAAAGGCCCCAGAGCTCCAGCTTCTGGAGGGTGATGAATTTAGGATAGATAAGGCGTCGCCCATTCTTCTAATACATCCGTGTCATCTTCATTCTCAGTGTAAGTAGCGCGTAAATTCTCAAACTCACCCGGGCTTTTTAATCTTCCTAGAGCCCAAACGGCCATGGCACGGACATAAGGTGAGGGGTCCTTTAAGAGTGGTTCTATTCTTGGTGTAACTGAGCTATCGCTGCAATTACCTAATCCGATTAAAACATTACGGATAAAACGATCTCGTCCGATCCTTTTTATCGGAGAACCAGAAAAAATTTGCCGGAAACTTGTATCATCAAGTTCAGCCAGATCTGCTAGCCTTGGCGCTGTTAATTCAATACGGGGAAAGACGTGCTCTTCAGTCGTAGGCTCAGCAAATTTATTCCACGGGCAGACTGCAATACAATCATCACATCCATAAATATGATTGCCCATGGGGATACGAAATTCCCTGGCAATGTGGCCGTGGTACTCAATGGTTAAATAGGATATGCAGCGTTTAGCATCAAGCACATAGGGCGCGGGAAAAGCGTCTGTTGGGCAAATGCTGAGGCAGCGATTACAAGACCCACAGTGGTCTTCTTCTTGGAGGTCCGGTTTGAGCTCAAGTGAGGTGTAGATTTCCCCTAGGAAAAGCCAGGAGCCGTGCTCACGAGAGACCAGATGGGTGTTCTTGCCTTGCCAACCGATACCTGCCTGGGCAGCGGCGACTTTTTCGAGAACAGGGGCCGTATCTACAAAGACTTTTACTTGGCAATCAAGGTTTTCCACCATCCAGCGAGCGAGGGCTTTTAGCCGCTTCTTGATGAAATCGTGGTAATCTTTGTTTCGGGCATAAACCGAAATATTTCCACGATCATCGAATTCAAGATTGGCAAGTGGAGGGTCGGCGGGACCATAGTTCACACCGAGGACAATAATGCTTTTGGCATCTTCCCACATGTCAGTGGGGTTTTCTCGCCACTCGATGCGGTTTTCCATCCAACTCATGTCGCCGTGATAACCGCGAGCAAGAAATTCTCTGAGGTTATCCTTGGTTTGCTGGCTCATCTCGGCGGGGGAGAACCCAACAGCATCAAATTGTAATTCAAGCGCCTTTTGCCGAATGGCGGCGGCAGGATCTGTTGGGTAAGAGGGTTTGGCTTTTGCTTTTTTACTCATTTCAAAATCCTCCCTCTTCCTCAACATCTTGTTTGTTGGTTATGGTCTTACCCTTGCAATTCCATAAGTCATAATACCACTGGATTGCTTCATCAGAGTATTCTTATTCCAGCGCAGGAATATCTCCACCATTTTGTAGGCTGTAAAACTCTTCTTGGAACTCTGTGAAAGTACCTTGGGCAATCGCATCGCGCATTCCAGCCATCAGCTCTTGGTAATAAGCAAGATTGTGTATGGTAAGAAGAACAGGGCCAAGCATTTCTTTCGCTCTAAATAGGTGTTTTAAATAAGCTCGGCTGAACTGAGTACAGCAAGTACATTTGCACTGATCGTCTACGGGGCGATGATCATCTTCATGTCGTTTGTTACGCATATTGAGAGCGCCACGGCGGGTAAATGCCTGTGCATTTCGGCCTGATCTTGTCGGCAGAACACAATCGAACATATCAATACCACGTGCAACAGCCCCGACGAGATCAGAAGGTTTACCAACGCCCATAAGGTATCGCGGTTTATCTTCTGGTAGGTGTGGCATGGTATGATCGAGGACCTCGAACATCACTTCTTGGCCTTCACCAACGGCGAGACCCCCAACCGCGTAACCTTCAAATCCAATATCGATGAGGGCTTCTGCAGATTCTCTGCGTAGGTCTTCATACGTTGAGCCCTGAACAATGCCAAAAAGGCCATATCCGTCTCTATCGCGGAATGCTTTACGGCAACGTTCTGCCCACCGCATAGAGCGGCGCATGGATTGTGCAGCTTCTTCGTGAGTTGCTGGGTACGGTGTACATTCATCCAAAACCATCGTGATGTTTGAATCTAGTAAATCCTGTATCTCCATTGACCGCTCAGGTGTGAGGTTATGTTTACTGCCATCAATGTGAGACTGAAACTTCACACCTTCTTCGGTAATCTTGCGTAATCCGGAAAGGGACATAACCTGATAGCCACCAGAATCTGTCAAAATTGGGTGCGGCCAGTTCATAAATTTGTGGAGACCGCCGTGGCGCTCAACCAACTCTGCTGTTGGGCGCAGCATAAGGTGATAGGTATTTCCAAGAACAACCTCTGCACCTGTGGTGCGAAGTTGATCCGGTGTCAGACCTTTCACAGTGCCGGCGGTGCCAACCGTCATAAACGCGGGCGTTTGAAATGTACCGTGGGCAGTGCTTACTTCACCGCGGCGTGCTAGGCCGTCCGTGGCTTGTAGGTCGAAGCCAAACTTAGATGTCGTGGTCATAGACGATCCTCACGCTGCAATAGACTGCAGTCCCCGTAGGAATAAAAACGATAGCCATTCGTAATGGCGTGTTGATAGGCGGCATGCATGCGGTCTAACCCAGCAAAGGCGGATACAAGCATAAACAAAGTGGACCGTGGTAAATGGAAGTTGGTCAATAGCAGATCAACGATCTTAAATTTGTATCCGGGTGTAATAAAAATATCAGTTTCATCATCAAATGATTTTAGGATGCCATCGTTATCTGCGGCACTTTCCAATAACCGAAGTGCAGTGGTTCCGACAGCGATAATTCTGCCACCGTTTGCACGAACGTCGTTAATTCGTGCAGCCGTTTCTTCGTTGATATGCCCTATTTCGCTATGCATCTTATGATCTTTAAGATCATCGACTTTTACGGGCAAAAAGGTTCCGGCACCGACGTGAAGCGTCAGGGTTAGGTGTTCTATACCTCGTTTGTCGAGGGCAGCCATTAGCCGGTCGGTGTAATGTAAACTGGCCGTCGGAGCAGCAACAGCGCCGCGATACTTTGCAAACCGCGTTTGGTAATCATCAGCATCTTGTTGATCCGATCCGGCTTCCCTTTGAATATACGGCGGCAATGGCATTTTGCCGTATTCTTCCAGATAAGGGTACAGCTCTTCAGGGGGCAAATCAAAAGCGAGAAGGACTTCTCCGCCATCGAGTTTGTTTTCCACCCTGGCAGTGAAACCATCAGCAAAGCGAACGATATCGTCTGGACGTAGCTTTTTTGCAGGCTTGGCAAAGGTCCACCAGCGGGCGCTACCTTCGATTGATGGCGGCTCTTGTTTGTGTAGTGTAACCTCGATACCAGCTTCTCCCCGTTTGCCTTTTAGGCGTGCAGGTATGACTTTGGTGTCATTAAATACCAGTAAATCACCAGGCTGAATGAGCTCTGGTAAGTCTATCATTCTGTGATCTTCAAAACTGTTGCCAATCGACAGGAGTTTGGCCATATCGCGTGGGCTTTCCGGTCGGTGGGCGATTACCGCTCGGGGGAGCTCGAAGTCAAAGAGATCCGTTTTCATCTATTCGTTTCCTGTTGCTCATCCTGGGTCTTAAATGATCAAAGAGCTGTTGGGGCGATAGGTACCAGAAGAAAGCCCTGGAAGCAAAGGGCAGGTGTTATTAACTGCTATGCTCTATTGGTATGGAAGTTGAGATGGAAACGTATGCGCTACTGCGCTTTTTCTTTTGGTTCTTTGACATTGTATCTGAGGCCATATCCGACACGTTCTTTTGTTACCCCATCGACAAAATGGAAAGGGCGATCTTCAATGCCTGCAAAATTCTTTCCGCGCATTAAAATCATCACACCTGCCTTTGCCTCCAAACGCGTGGCGTTAGTTTTGTCGCGATCATCACAGATATAAAATCCTGCCTCGCCGGCAAGAGTTAATATAGCGATCACTGCTTCAAAAAAGACGAGGTCACGATGTGGTGAAATTCCTTTTGATCCTTCGTAATATCGAAGAGCAGCGGTGTCGTTAAAGAAAAAAGGAGTTTGATAAGGTTGGGGTGTTATTGCCTCAAAGGCGGAGTTTAGCTGTTTCTCAAAGGCGATCTGATAATCGTCAAGTGCTGTCTTGTCGTCGAAATTCATACATATATCAAAATCCTGCTTAACTTCATTTCCGGGTGAGCCAACAACGGGTGTTCCCTTTCGAAATGTAAGGTTTTCAATTGCCTTAAGCATTTTTTCGCACCCTGTGTCGTCGACAAGAGGGAAGGCAACAGCTCCTTCATGAGGCAAGCGAGACATCGCTGTGGCCAAGAAAGCTGGAGTTGTCAGAAGGTGCTTTGCAAAAGAGGGCATTTGGGTATCTTTTAATAAGGATATGGCTTGGGCTCAATGTATGTGCTTTATTCTCAATAAAAGGTATATCGCATTTGTGAAATAACAATGTGCCAGATGCGTCATTATGAAGCTTGGGTTCGGGAATGCTGCAACCATGCTCTTCCTTAGCTGTACAGCTTTGATAAAGCTGTTTATAGGTATCATCAGAGTTAGTTTTCATTCATTTTCTAGTGTTGATTTTATGAATAGTCATTTATTACGACTGTTTTTTTTCGTCGTACCTACAATCAGTGTTTTTAGTTCCAATGCCTTAGTGCCAGTTGTTGCATTTGTTGGGTTGCTATCTGCTGTAATCAATTATTACGAGAGCAGGCAATTGCCTAAGTTTAGTAAATTACAACTTGGACTGCTGGTTGCTTTTTTTGGTTGGATCACGATATCAACGTTCTGGACGATAAGTCCGCTTAATGCGTTAAAATTGGATTTTCGGTTATTTGCTTTAACTTTGTGCGGGTTGTTGCTTATTTCTTCGGTTGAAACCCAGTCTGAGCACACTCATAGGACCTTGGCTAAAGCGCTTTTGATCGGCTCTGCCTTGGCTGTGATATTTTTGTTGGTTGAATCAACTTTGGATGCACCGATTACAAAAATGGTTAAGGGTAAGCCGCTTGACGCTGCTATGAACCTCTCTCGGTTTAATCGTGGTGCGACATTCTTAGGGATAACAGCTTGGGCGCTGTTTGCCATTTATGGGATGCGGCTTTCGTTATTCCTTAGGTTATTGTTACCTGTTGTGTCTTTGGCAATCTTATATTTTGCCCCAAGCGAAAGTACATTGTTTGCGGTTTTATTGGGATCAATCTGGTATTTGTTCTTTTTTGCGCTTCCGCGATTTGGATTTAAGCTTCTCCCAGTATTACTCATTGCCTCAATATTAGTGATGCCATTAGTGACGAGAGTTACCGCCCTGTTACATGGTCCAGAATCATCTCAATCGATTCCTTTTTCTGCCAAGCATAGGTTCTTTATTTGGAAATTTGTTGGCGATCAAATTGTTGAAAACCCTATTTTAGGGTGGGGATTTGATGCGGCTAGAGATTATCCCAACAAGGGAGTAGAAAATTACATTCATGTCGATGGAAACGGTAATGAGAGAGCCATTGACGGCCGAATTATTTCCCTACACCCTCATAATTTCTCTCTTCAGGTCTGGCTAGAACTCGGGGCTATTGGTGCAGTACTGGTGTCTTTGATTATCTGGACCTTATTTGGATATTTGAAACGAAATAACCTAGCCGAAGATGTTGCTATGCAGGCTATGGCGGTATCGACGTTTGTTATTGCCTTGTTGGGGTATGGTATTTGGCAAAATCGCTGGTATGTCATGTTCTTTATCTTTGCTTCGATGATCCCCCTTGTTCGTTCCTGTACTCAGGCAGGCAAAAGAAATAATTGATACGGGTATTTGGTTTAAATGAATAAATTTTGGATTATTTCGGCGGCCTTTTGGGGCGCACTATCTGTTGCCGTTGGCGCTTATAGCGCGCATGGTTTTGGCGGTGATGAAACCAGAGTTTTATGGGCGCAAACAGGTAGCTCCTATGGGTTTGTCCATGTTCTTGCTCTGATGACACTGACAGCGTTGGGGCATGTTGGAAGTGGCTGTGCACGTGCCCGTTTTGTTGCCTGTGCCTGTTTTTCCCTAGGATTGATATTATTCACGGGAGGGCTATTTGTGAAAGCATTGGCGGACGTGTCTCTTGGCGGCCCCTATATACCAGTCGGTGGTAGTCTCTACATCGTGGGATGGTTATCGGTAGCGGCTTACGGTTTCACTTTTAAGACAAAAGAGGTCTAAGTATGGCTGAACATATACTCGATGCAACAGGTTTGAAATGTCCTATCCCCGTTTTGCGGGCACGTAAAGCCATGAAGCCGCTATCTGTAGGGGATGTTTTGGTAATTCACGCAACAGACCCAAGTGCCCTTACGGATTTTAAGAACTTTTGTGAAACCACTGGGCATGAATTCATTTCATCAAAAGAGCGCGACGATGATGTGTTGGTCTTCATGATTAAGAAGACTGGCTAGCTCAGAACCGTCATAACGGCACAAGAGCTCTTGTTTACTTATTATCTGAGTAACCACTGAAAAGCTCGTTTTAGTTCTGCAGTTCCGTTTTCATTATACCATCGACCATGAGAGATGATGATTTTTTCAGGTCCCCAGGAGATCATTTTCTCTACGGCCTTTTTTGCTTGTGCTCGTCCACCCGAAAAAGCCATGCGCATATCAAGCGGTGCTTTCCCGTCAGGATCGATATTTCCAGCTAACTTACAGAGCAACGCAAAATACCATGGTATTTTGTGGGCTTCGAAGTTCTCAATAAGATCGGTTAATATCAAAGTTTTGGATGGTAGGTGGAAAAAGTCAATTTCATGTAAAAACTTATTACCTCGCACATATACCTGATCGAGTTCCTGTTCCCAGACGGTTGGAGCCGTGTCTGAAAGCTCGTTGGCGAGAGGGAATTTGATGTTAAATTTATAGGCTCTTTCCATCACCTTTGGTGCGGCCCATACCGTCGCCTCCGGATAAACTTGTTTCCAGTCGCTTACGGCAAGATAATGGATGTTATTGGGGGCAATAACGTGGTCAACCGCCCCGATTAAATCTATTTCCTTCAAGAGTTCCGGGTTTGGAGCAATGGGGGAATGCACCCAAAGTCCCCCATTGTTGAGGCGAACCAAGGTCATTCTTGTTGGAAAAGGGATGCCATAAAAGGAAACGCATGGTCCATCCGCAATCCATATATTCTCCCCTATAGGTTTGAGAGTGTTGATTGGAGAATAGAGGCTTGTGGTCATAGACTAGGGAACACCCTTAATTCAACTTTGTGTGAGACACTGAGAAAAAGAAGAAGCCCTTGTAGCGTCAAAGGCTTCTTCATTACGAGGTTATTCCGCGGCCTCTGTTAAGCCTGGGCGGGCCCTGAGCTCCTGATTATGCTTGCGATCTTTCTCAAGGGTCTTCTCCATCAAGGCAAGCATGGGAGGAATTATCAGTAGAGTTAATACTGCAGATAAAGACAATCCGCCGATAACTACCGACCCCAAACCACGGTATAACTCTGAGCCTGCTCCGGGTACGAGTACCAAAGGCAACATGCCGACAACTGAGGTCAACGTCGACATAAATATCGGACGAATACGGTTACGGGTTGCTTCCAAAATTGCGGCTTGAGCGTGCATGTTCTCTACACGTAAATGATATAAGGTTTGGTGAACAATGAGAATAGCATTATTCACCACGATCCCGACCAGGATGACAAAGCCTAGCAAGGTCAACATGTCTAGGGGCTGGAAGATGACTGTGTTGAGGAATACTAGTCCAGCTACTCCTCCAGCTGTTGCCAAAGGTACAGCCAATAGAATGATTAAGGGGTAAAGGAAGCTTTCAAACAATACCGCCATTACGAGATAGACAATCACGATTGCCAAAAGCAAGTTGACCACCATGGCGTCCCAGGTCTGCGCTAGTTTATCGGCAGTTCCGCTCAGGCTTATCTTCACATCACTTGGAAGACCGGCCGCTTCAAGAGGCGCGATGATTTCTGCGTGTAATGTTTCCAGAGCTTGTTCCAACGGAACTCCGGCAGAGGGTCTAAGTTCGAGTGTTATGGTCCGGAGGCGTTCGCGATGTCTGATCTCTGTTGGTCCTGAAGTCAGGATTATTTCTGCGAGGCTCGAAGCAGGAAGGATCGTTCCATCAGAGGTGACGACAGGAAGACTGGCAATGCCTTGGGTTTGCGTAATGCCATTGTTGGGACCCTTGAGAGTTAAATCCAGACGTTTGTTGCCGACGGTGATTTCTTCGACCCGAAGGCCATCATTGAAGACATCAATAGCTGTGCCGAGTTCATTAACGGAAACACCATTATCCGCCAACCTTGTTCTGTTCGGAAGCACGCGAATTTCTGGTGCGCCGAGTTCGAGACCCGGGCGGGGCCTAAACTGGTTACCCTCACTGGTGGGGAATACAGCTAACATTTTTCCTGTTGCCTGGCCGGCAATTGTTAGAATTTCATTGAGGTCAGATCCGGATATATCCAGATCAATTTTCCGGCCCCCCCCAATTCCGCGACCAAAGAGCGAGGGCTGGTTGATGAAACCAAAGGTTCCGGGTTCTTTGAATACGGGTTCCTGCAGGACAGGAATAAGTTCGGCAACTCTTTGTCCGTCGACGGCGATGGCGCCTAAAAAGGTATTGGACCTCGTGGCAACAAAAAAGAAACGCTCCATCTTAACGGGCTCACCCGGCGCGGACTCCGGCCCGGTTTCAGAAGCCCACAAACTACGAATGGAATTTTCGACATCAATGGCGATGGAAGTCATGGTGTCGAGATTGTAGCCTGGAGGTGGAATGATAATACCAAAGACGAGGTTTCTGTTTCCCTCTGGTAAATATTCGAGTTTTGGCAAAAACTTCCATGTGCCGAGAGTAGCAACGACTGTTAAAGCACCGACAAGTCCAACCGCGATGATTTTTCTTTTAACGACGAGGGCCTGAAATGCCATGACGAACTTCACAAACCCTGTACCAAATTGATCAATACCTGGGAGATGGATACGGTTCACTGTATCGCTACCGTCGGTATCGTGATCTCTCAGAAAACGCCGAGATAAGGCAGGTATCACTGTGATTGAAACCAAAAGAGACAGAGTAACAGATACCGAGATTGCAACTGCTATATCTCTAAAGAGTTGTCCAACTTCTAGTTCCATTACCATGATCGGAATAAAGACCATAACGGTGGTTAGTGCAGAAACGAGGATGGCACCCCAAACCTGTTGGGCACCTTCGTAGGCGGCAACCGCAGGAGATTTCCCTTCCTCTTTAAGACGGAAAATATTTTCAAGGACAACAATAGCGGCATCAACAACCATACCGACAGCAAAGGCGAGCCCTGCCAAAGATATCACGTTGATAGATCGGCCCAAGACTGCCATCGCAACAAAAGACCCGACCACAGAAACCGGGATCGCCATGGAAATAATGATTGTAGCGCGTACCGAGCGTAAGAATATGAGCAGGATAATGGCGGCGAGTATTCCCCCAAACCATATGTTCTGTCTTACTAGGTCAATTGCAGAATTGATGTAGACGGTCTCGTCATAAACTTGTTCCAGCTTTAGACCAGCATTGGGGACTGCTTTTGCGTTGAGATCTTCAATGGCTTTATATATGCCATCCATGGTCTCAATAACGTTTGCCCCAGTTTCGCGCGTGGCGTTAAAGGCAAGAGCTGCATCCCCTAAAACCCTGATATTAGAGCTTGGATCTTTGTAATTAAAATTTACCCGAGCAATATCCCCAACCGTTACGCGGGCAACGCTCCCGGTCAACGCATCTTGATAACTACGCAGAACAACTTGTCTGACGGCTTCCACAGTATCCAGATCGCCTTCAGTCCTGACGATGTAACGTCGTTTTCCTTCATCGACGTCTCCTGCGGATATTGAAGAACTAGCTGCTCGTAATGTGGCAACCACTGAACTAGCTGTTAGGCCATAGCGTGCGAGGAGCTCAGGTTGAACGACAATCTCAATTTCGCGTTCGCTCCCGCCATAAATATTGACGCCACTTACGCCAGGAACGCGCTCCAACCGGTCTTTAACAATGTCTTCTACAAAATCACCATAGTGAAAAATAGGTGTGGTATTCCCATCTTCACGCGTGAGAACGAACCAGGCGATTGGGCTATCTTCTGCGCCAGCAGTGTCTAGAGTTGGCTCGTCTGCTTCATCAGGATATCCGTTGACGCGGTCTAATCGATTTGCCGTTAGCAAAAGGGCTTTGCCCATATCGGCACCAACATTGAATTCGAGCGTAATGCGGCCAGATCCATACGAAGAATTACTAGTCATGCTGTGAAGGTTTTCCAACCCCTTCAGCTTCTCTTCTTGTTGGGTAATAATCTGACGTTCGACTTCTGCGGGAGCGGCACCAGCCCAGTTCGTTCGAATGGTTATAACGGGGCGGTTCACATCAGGGGTAAGTTGAATTGGAATAAGTTGAAGTGCCACTGCTCCAAATAACACAACCATAATCACAGCTGATATAATCGCGATCGGCCGTTCAATTGATACTTTGATAAGATTCATTACGAGGCTTCCTCGTCCTTGGTCTCATCTGACTCTTTGGGTGCTTCCCCATCTTCGCTCTTTTGATCAGGGATGACTTTTTCTGCATCTTGACCATTAATTTGCAAAGGCATACCTGGGAATAATCGTTCGTTCCCCCGGGTTACAACTTGATCGCCGACCTGAAGGCCATATATGACTTCTATGCGCTCGCCGATTTGTTGTCCCAATTGAATTGGCCGCGGTTGAGCACGTCCATCTGCATTTAGGAAGACCATGGGGCCGTTGGCACTTTGGATTACGGCATCTTTGTGCACGGTTGCTACGTCACGTATTGGTCCTGCAGGCACCAACAAGGTAATGCTCTGATTATCAGCAAGGGTTTCAGGGTTCGGTAATTTGGCGCTTAACCTAACAGGACGGGTTCTAGTTAAGGGGTTCTCTCTTGGTAAAATTGCTCTGATCGTTGCCCTCAACGGGGTGCCATCTTCTAGTTTGAGGGAGAACTCCATGCCAGCCTTAATGGCTTTAAGGCGTCGTGCTGGTACTTCAACTTCGATTTCTAGGCTATCACGAGATAGCAAACGAGCAACGGAATCTCCAGTCTGCACATAAGATCCTGCCTCGGTTTCTTTCGTGAGAACCACAGCATTATAGGGAGCTTTAATCTCGGTGTAGGCTAGGTTGATTTCTGCTCTGCGTAACTTAGCTTTTGCTGTATTAATGTCTGCTCGAGCTTGAGAAACTTCAGCCTTGGCTATGGCACTGTTTTGGACAGAATCTTCATATTTTGATTTGTTGAAAGCAGCAGAATTTTTTAATTTTTCAAATCTTTTAAGCACTTGCCCTGCGAGAACGAGCCTCGCTTGGAAAGTGCTTAACCGGCTATTTGATGCCGATACCTCACTCGCGGCAAGATCTCTGTCTGCGCGAAGTGTTGCAGAGTTGAGGCGGGCAATTATTTGGCCCGTGGTTACACTGTCACCAACTTCAATCAAAACTTCTTCCACGGGGCCTGCAATGCGAGCAGAAACACTCCCTGTTTGGCGCGCGACCAGACGTCCGATAACGGGTACAGTCTGGTTCATTGATTCTGTACGAATTTCATCGACACGAACAAGCGATGCTTTCTGTGCAGAAGCGGTAAAAGGAAAGATCGTCAGGCATAAAGCCATCAAAAAATGAGAAGTTGTAAACAGCTGGCGCAAACCGGCCTCCTGGAAAGATGCCAAATCAATAGCTTGGCATTAATATAGATTCTACCTCTGATAGCTAGGATATGATCCTTGAGCAATCAGTGATTTCATAGGGAGATTGACGGTTTGGTTGCTATTAGCAACGCCGTTCTCTTTTTGTACTTTAGTGGAGTGACAGGTAGCCTGTAAAGGCTAACTCTTGATATTAAAACATAATGTTACTTTTGAATAGATGGGCCTTATTCTCTAAAGTTAAACGAAAAAAATAAATAATTCCGTCGGCAGTTTGTGAGTTTAGTGTCACAATTCCCGCTAATGTTAAGTATGATTTACAGAATCGAGCCTTAATCGGGAGGATACAAATGGCTACAGCCTTATTCAGTCACCCTGTCAGTCAACTTCACGATCCCGGCTTGCATCATCCTGAATCTCCCAAACGTATTGAAGCAATCTTAAGAGCTTTGACTGAGCCAGACTTCGACGAATTGGATCGTAGAACGGCTCCTCTTTTAGATAAAGAGAAACTGCACTGGGCTCATAGTGATGAGCACATAAAAGAAGTTTTTGGGGCTATCCCTGAAATAGGTTATGTCGCCATTGATGGCGATACCGTTGTCTGTAAGGATTCCGGTGAAGCTGCATTACGTGCAGCAGGGGGAATATGTGCTGCGGTTGATGCCGTTCTAAACAAAGATGTTCATAACGCTTTTTGCCTGAGTCGCCCTCCAGGCCATCATGCCGAACGTCATCGTGCCATGGGTTTTTGTCTGTTTTGTAATCCTGCGATAGGTGCCTACCAGGCGCGTCATGAACATGGCTTACAAAAGATTGCAGTAATCGATTTTGACGTACATCATGGCAACGGAACCCAGGACATTCTTTGGGATGATCCTAATATGTTTTATGCTTCAACTCATGAATCGCCTCTTTTTCCCGGTACGGGAAGTATCGGAGAAATGGGCGTTGCCGGGAATATATTAAACACTCCTTTACCTTCTGGAGCTGGGTCATATGAATTTCGAAAAGCCATGGAAGACAGGGTTTTTCCAGCTGTAAAGAACTTTGGTCCAGAACTGATTATAGTCTCGGCTGGGTTTGATGCGCACCGTGAAGATCCCTTGGCGTCTATTAATCTCGAAGACGAAGATTTTGGGTGGGTCAGCAAAAGGATTGTGGAGCTTGCTGGAGAGCTTTGTGAAGGGCGTCTCGTCTCTATATTGGAGGGAGGGTATAACACCGAAGCTTTAGCACGTTCTGTCTCTTTACATGTAATGGCCATGATGAATGGCGCAGATTAATTTTATCAAGAATGCTTTCCCTTTTTCATTAATATTTTCCGGGACAAATCCTTGTCTGGATTACGCTGACAACGTAGAGTGCCGCTGAAAATAATTCTCGAGGTTCCCACGATGGAAAATTCACAAACCGCTGAAAGTTTAGCTGACATCCAAACAATGAGTTTCGAAGCGGCATTAGCCGAGTTGAAAATGATTGTGGAGCGCTTGGAACAGGGTGAAGGTAAACTGGACGAAGCGATTGATGCTTATGATCGGGGAGCAAAACTTAAAGCCCACTGCGAAACCAAGCTTCGGGAAGCTCAAGAAAAAATCGAAAAAATCACCATTGGCCCTGATGGTGAACCCCGTATCGAACCTTTTGATGTGGCTTAGAGCCTGCTAGCGGAGATACCTTCTATGCAGGACATTAAAACTATGCAGGACATTAAAACAGCCCTTGCGGTTCGTGCCCTTGCTGTCCAAGACCGACTTGATGCTTTACTTCCCTCGTTACCTACGCCTGAAGGCGAAGTGATTGAGGCGATGCGTTATAGCACTTTGGGTGGAGGAAAGCGGTTGCGGCCTTTTCTGGTCATGGAAACGGCAGCTCTCTTTGATGTGGTAGAAAATAACGCTCTAGAGGTCGCCGCAGCGTTGGAAATGGTGCATTGCTATAGCCTTGTGCACGACGATCTTCCTGCGATGGATGATAGCGATTTAAGGCGTGGTCAACTGACGGTCCATAAAAAATGGAACGATGCTACTGCAATTTTGGCTGGAGATGGCCTTTTGACCGAGGCTTTTGCTGTCTTGGCGGATGGTAAAGCACATCCTGATGCTGAAGTTCGTCTTAAGTTGATATCTGGCCTTGCGGCAGCTTCGGGAACTGCAGGTATGGTAGGGGGGCAAATGATCGACCTTTCTCCAAACCGCACAAATCTGGATCTCGACGGGATTACGCGTTTACAAGCTTTGAAAACTGGAGCGTTAATTCGCTATGCCTGTCAGGCTGGAGCAATATTGGGTAAGGCTGGACCCAAAGAATATCAAGCCTTGAGCCTTTATGCACAAGACATTGGGCTGGCTTTCCAAATTGTTGACGATTTGTTGGATCACGAAGCAACACCAGAAGAAACGGGAAAACCAACGGGGGTTGATTCCGCCGCGGGAAAGGCCACTTTTGTTGGTCAACTTGGCTTGGACGTGGCACGTGAAAAGGCAGAAGAATTAGTACAATTGGCTAAATCTAGACTTGATATTTTCGCAGGAAAGGCGCAGTTACTTCGCGACACTGCCACATTTGTGTTGGAACGTAGGTCCTAAGTTAATTGCGACCCTGTTTAAGGTTAGTTTAACAAGTCGCTTTAAAGTTATGCTTTAAAGTTATTCGTTAAATTTTCTGTGGAAATATTAACGCGACCAGGATTATAATTTATCGCTGGTTGTCGAGGGACCTAAAATTCTCGTACCTTATTGAAGGTATTTGAGAGATAAAGTGATGGAGAGACGGGTGAGTCAGTACGGTCATAATCGCCAGACCCCTCTGCTGGACACAGTAAAAAATCCTGCAGATCTACGTACGTTGGATGAAAGCCAGCTGCCACAATTGGCCGAAGAAGTTCGCCTGGATATGGTCAATGCCGTATCGCGTACTGGCGGTCATCTCGGCGCTGGTTTGGGCGTGGTTGAACTGACGGTTGCGATCCACCACGTGTTTAATACACCGGATGACAAGCTTATCTGGGATGTGGGCCATCAATGTTATCCTCATAAAATACTTACAGAACGCCGAGAGCAATTAAGCACGATCCGACAGGGTGGTGGGCTTTCGGGTTTTACCACGCGTAAAGAAAGTATCTATGACCCCTTTGGCGCGGCACACAGTTCAACATCAATTTCTGCAGGGCTAGGTTTTGCCGTTGCACGAGATCTCGCAGGCAAAACTAACAATGTGATTTCTGTTATCGGTGATGGATCGATGACCGCAGGCATGGCTTATGAAGCCATGAACAATGCTGGCGCAATGAATTCCAGACTGATTGTTATTCTCAATGATAATGATATGTCGATCGCTCCGCCTGTTGGGGCGTTAAGCGCGTATTTGTCTCGGTTGATTTCAGCGAAGCCTTATCAATCGATGCGCCATTTGGCGAAAGAAATTATTAGTAAATTCCCGCCGCGCATTGAGACAGCCGCTAAACGTGCGGAAGAATATGCCCGTGGATTTTTCACAGGCGGGACTTTATTTGAAGAACTAGGGTTTTTCTATATTGGTCCTGTAGATGGGCACGATTTTTCTCACCTTTTACCCGTCTTGAAAAATGTTCGTGACTGTGGATTTGATGGACCCGTTCTTATTCATGCCGTGACCCAAAAAGGGAAAGGTTATGAACCTGCTGAACAGGCGGCGGATAAATACCACGGTGTTTCAAAATTTGATGTCGTCAGTGGCAAGCAACAAAAGTCACCTCCTAAAGCGCCGCTTTACCAAAACGTATTCGCCAAGGCTCTGATTGCCGAAGCGAAACACGATGACAAGATCGTTGCAATGACGGCTGCGATGCCAACGGGGACTGGAATTAACCTGTTCGAAGAAGAATTTCCTGAGCGAACATTTGATGTTGGAATTGCCGAGCAACACGGGGTGACGTTTTGTGCCGGGATGGCCTGTGACGGCTATAAACCTTATGCAACAATTTATTCGACGTTCTTGCAACGAGCCTACGATCAGGTCGTCCATGATGTCGCCATTCAAAGCCTGCCTGTTCGCTTTATTATCGATCGCGCGGGGATGGTTGGCGCCGATGGTGTAACCCATCAGGGAAGTTACGATCTCGCTTATCTCGGATGTATTCCTGATATGATTATCATGGCACCATCTGATGGGCTTGAACTGATGCATATGGTTGCAACATCAGCAAAAATTGATGACAAGCCATGTGCGATCCGTTTCCCAAGAGGAGAATCAACGGGTGAGGTTGAATTACCTGATCGCGGAAGTGTTTTGGAGATCGGGAAGGGCCGTATTATTCGTGAAGGTACACACGTTGCTATTCTCGCACTCGGCACTCGTTTGGAAGATTGCCTAAAAGCGGCAGATAAATTGACTGCGCATGGCTTTAGTACAACAGTAGCAGATGCTCGTTTTGCCAAACCATTGGACGCAGATCTGGTTCGGTCCCTTGCAAAAAACCACGATGTGTTTCTTACAGTAGAAGAAGGTTCTATTGGTGGGTTCTCTTCCTTGGTATCTAATTTACTTGCGAACGAAGGCCTGTTCGATAAAGGACTAAAGTTCCGCCCGGTTTGTATGCCAGATATCTTTATCGACCATGACACTCCCGCCAAGCAGTTGGAACAAGCAGGTTTGGACGCCGAAGGCATCTTTACTAAAGCAATGTCGGCTCTTGGTAAGGAAGCTGTGGCACCTTCATCATCGATTGCCTAAATTTATCAGTATAAACTTTGACTGATATTAAGAGAGGGAACCTAGAGGTTCCTTTTCTGCGGTATAGAGACTTCTAAAAAGCTCTATACAACTCTAGTTCAACCCGCTAGGGTGAGCTCCGAGCTCAAGTTTTTAAATTTACCTAAGCCCCACAATATGGGTGGCGACGAACAACCTTATAGGCTGCGTGCGTCGGTAGATTTCTCATTTTAGGATCAAGTTAATGTCAACCGGACTGTCAACGGACAGGGCTTTTGAGGCCCCTGACCAATTTTTGCCGCCTTCGATTTTATGGAGCGAAGAGCTGAAAGCCAGTTTTAAACTTTCTTGGCCTCTTGTCATTGCCCAATTGGCACAAATGGCTCTCTATACAACTGATGTCATCATGATGGGCTGGCTTGGGCCTAAGTCTCTTGCTGCGGGTACACTCGCAACAACACTTATGAGCCCTTTTCTTCTGTTCGGAATTGGTTTGATTACAGCTGTTGCGCCAATGATGGCGCAGGCTATAGGTGCACTTGATTTTAAATCAGTTCGGCGAACAACCCGTCAAGGCTTTTGGGCAGCTGTGTTAGTTGCGACCATACTTGTTGCCCTGATTTGGAATGCTGAATTTATTTTCTTAATACTTGGCCAAACAGAAGAGAACGCAGCGAAGGCTCAAGGATACATTCGGTTTGGTGTATGGAGTTTCTTTCCGGCTTTTCTCTTCCTTGTTTTACGTTGCCTACTCTCATCTCATGGAAAAACATCGGTTGTGTTATACATTACGATCGCTGGTATTATTGTGAATGCCTTGGGTAACTACGCACTTATGTTTGGAAATTGGGGTTTCCCGCGGTTGGAGTTACCTGGCGCAGGTATTAGCACTACGTTTGTAAATGTCATAATGTTTGTGTTGATCTTGGCATATATTCTGATGCACAGACGATACAAAAGGTACGCTATACTTGTAAGGTTGTGGAAACCTGATTGGTCGCGGTTTAGAGAGATTTTTCGTATTGGCCTGCCTATTGGTTTTACTTTGACTGCCGAGACTGGTTTGTTTACTGCAGCAGCTATTCTTATGGGATGGCTGGGAACCAACGAGCTCGCGGCACATGCGGTTGCCCTTCAATGTGCGGCTTTGGCTTTTATGGTTCCTCTCGGTATTAGCCAGGCAGCCACAATTAGGGTTGGCTTAGCGTATGGCAAAAAGAATCTTGATGGTATTCGCAAGGCTGGTTGGGTTTCAATTGCCATGGGGACGGGCTTTATGATCTTTACTTGCCTGGCTTTTTGGTTAATTCCAAATACGCTGGTTGCTTTTTTCCTTGATCCTGCTCTCCCTGAAAATGAAGTTACCCTTGGTCTTGCTGTTTCGTATCTTGCGGTCGCGGCACTTTTTCAGCTTGTCGACGGATGTCAGGTTGTTGCATCGGGTGCGCTGCGTGGACTTAGTGATACGAAAGTACCCATGTTTTTAGCTATATTTGGCTATTGGGTGCTGGGACTTCCTATCTCGTATATTGGTGGGTTTGTCCTAGGTGGTGGCGGGCAGGGTATTTGGTTAGGACTTGCGGCAGGACTTACATTTGTGGCAGTGGTTTCTGTTGTACGTTTCACACTACGTGATCGTTTTGAATTGACTAATTTCAAGAGCATTTAACGTGGCAAAAATTGGAAAAAAAAGAGCCGATCAACTTCTTGTTGATCGTGGTCTGGTTGAAAGTAAAACCAAGGCACAGGCTCGCATAATGGCAGGACAAGTTTTTACGGATACAAAACGTGTAGATAAACCTGGTCAACCTCTTGCCGAGGATGCGCCTCTTACCGTAAAGGGAGAGGACCATCCTTGGGTTAGTCGTGGAGGTCTCAAGCTTGAGAAAGGTTTGAAGACTTTCAGTATTGACCCCACAAATTTGATTTGTATGGACGTTGGTGCTTCTACGGGGGGGTTCACAGATGTTCTTTTGACCAATGGTGCAAGCAAGGTCTATGCGGTGGACGTTGGTCATGGCCAGCTTGCTTGGAAAATCCGTAAGGATGAACGTGTTGAGGTTATGGAGCGTACCAATGCGCGGCACTTAACCAAGGAACAGATTCCAGATAAGATCAATATGATTGTGTGCGATGCCAGCTTTATTGGTTTGGAAACGGTACTGCCTGCGTCCATGGCATTGGCTGAACCTGGGGCTTTATTGATTGCCTTGATCAAACCCCAGTTTGAGGTCGGTAAAGGTCGTGTTGGTAAAGGGGGCGTGGTCCGCGAGCCAGAGCTTCATCAAGAAGTTTGCGACCGCATCGAAAGCTGGCTCAATAATGAAACTGACTGGACAGTTCTTGGATTGACTGAAAGCCCAATCAAAGGGCCTGAAGGGAATATTGAGTTTCTAATTGCAGCCAGAAAATTCTTATAATAATCAGTTGTACTCAATAAATAAAATTTTTATCATTTTGTTCGATTTTAGCTCTCAGTAATTAATTGATAATTTTTCGTTTATTACCTGTTAACCCACTCACGGTATCTTGTTTAGAAGAAAATAGTACAAGAGTATCGTCTGTTTTGTTTTTGGCGTTCTGTTATTTGGTTTTTGCACCATATTTAACAACCCTAAAACATATATTTATATAACGATATCATACAGAAACGATACCAAGTTGGTTGCTGGGGGATACGAGTTATGTACCAAGTTACAAAGTGCCGATGTTCGCATAGTTTAATTGTGAAACTAGATAGGTAACTAGATCAGAATGGTCTTTAAATCTGTCCGCACAAAATTGTTGATCATCTGTACTCTGTCGGTCCTCGTGACCGGGCTGGTCCCTTTCCTGTTTTTTGAAGTCCGATTTTTCCAACTCGAAGAAGAGCGTATTGCTCAACGAGCATTAGATGTCGCAAAAAAAGTTTCTGTACCTTTGTCTCGTTCGCTCTGGGATTATGATGAAAGCACCGTCCTGTTGGTTCTTGATACTCTTATGCGAGATCCCGATTTGGTTCGTGTCCGTATTATACTTCCGGAAAACGGGGGCGAATTTTATCCGGCATCAGATCTTAATCCAGAGAATTTTGAGTTAACAGGTATTGATTTTGTTCGTATCCCGTTGACTTATACAGTTTTTGATAACGACGAAATCCTGGGTCATTTAGAGGTTGGTTATACCACCGAACGCGCTTATTCAGAGGTCTGGACCCGGGTTTTCTTTGATGCTCTGATCTTCTTGTTTATCTTATTGACACTCGGTGGTGGCGCAGCAGTGGCTATCAACCGAGCGGTTGGGCGTCCTCTCAAATTGCTATCCCATTCTATTGAAGAGATGGCCACACAGAAGAAACCGATCCTAGTGAAGTGGCGATCGGATGATGAACTTGGTCAAACAGTAGAAGCTTATAATAACATGTTGATTACGATCGATCAGCATGAACGGGTTCTTACCGAGGCTAAGGAAACAGCTGAAATAGCCAACCGGGCAAAGACTTCATTTCTTGCGAACATGAGCCATGAATTGCGAACTCCCTTGAACGCGATTATTGGGTTTTCAGAAATATTAATGAAAGAGAAAGATTATAAAGTCGATCAGGAAAGGCGTGAAGAATATCTGGGTTATATCTTTGAAGCTGGCTCAAGCCTGATGACCATGGTGTCTGATATTCAGCAAATTTCACGTCTGGAATCAGCGGAAGCAGGCATTCAAGACGAAGCTTTAGATGTTAGTGATGAGGTCCTAGGCTGCGCGCGTGCCTTAGAACTTAGAGCGGCTGATAGAGGCGTCACGGTTGAATGCTCAATGCAAGAAGGGTTACCTTATTTAAAAACAAACGCGCAGGGATTTAAACAAATTGTTGTTAATTTATTGAGCAACGCTATTCACTTTACACCACGGGGTGGTCAAGTAGAAGTTTCGGCATTGTTTGATGAATATCATGGTTTGAGTCTTCGCTTTTCCGATACTGGAGTAGGGATCAAAAAAGAGGATCTGCCTTTTGTTACGGACCCATTCTGGAAATCTACAGAAGGGGGAGAAGAGCGTAGCGGACTGGGGCTGAGCATCGTTAAAGCGATTACCGAGCGTAACAAAGGAACGCTCTCGATTGACAGTGAACCTGACAAAGGAACATCGGTAACGGTTAACTTCCCAACCGAACGGCTGGTCGAGAGATCAGAACTTCTCAAGGAAGCGGAAGCATCTTAACCATTTAGGAGGTCCTTGTTTAAAGACCTCCTAAATACCTCATTTTATCTACTTCCCAAGGGTTTTATGCCTGAGTTTAGTACGGAAACCCTCGGATCTTGTGTCGCGTGTTCAATGCCTTGCAGCATGGGGGACGCGATTTTCAAAAGACTTTTGACAGACTTTAATACCGCAGGATCACTGAGGATCATGGGGCCGCCCATGGCATTTTCCAAAAGCTCTTCAATTGGATCGCGTGGTGTTGGGAAAATGACGAGTTCATGAGCAATATCATCGTGGATCATTGCCGCTTCTCGCGCGGCTTGTACGGCTTCTCGGAAACCACCGAGCTCATCAATTAAGCCGTTCTCTTTCGCTTGGAGGCCGCTCCAGATCTGTCCCTTGGCAATGGTGTGGACTTCTTGCTGGCTTTTCCCACGTCCTTCGCCGACCTTGACCGTGAAGTCTTCATAAATACGGTCGAGAGTTCTCTGCAATCGTGCCCAGCCTTCGTTCGTAAACTCTTTATTGGCACTGTAGAGATCGGCATTATCTCCTGCTTTCACACCGTCCCATTTTACGCCGACTTTGTCCCACAATCCGCTTAATACCATTTTACCGCCTGCAACGCCGATTGACCCTGTTATCGTTACTGGGTTGGCCAGAATTTTATGTGCAGGAGCAGAGACGAAATATCCGCCAGACGCCGCGACTTCACCCATGGAAATAATAACGGGTTTGCCAACCTCTTTTGCACGAACAACTTCACGCCACATAACATCTGACGCAACGTAAGATCCGCCGGGACTATCAATGCGCAGGAGGATCGCCTCGATGGATGGATCATCGATGGCATCAGAGATAGCTTGTGCTATCGTGTCTGACCCCATTGTACGACTACCGCCAAAGAAAGCATCCCCTTGGCTATCTCCGAGATGAATTTCACCTAGACCGTATATCAGGGCAATGCGAGAGGCATCTTCAGGAACCTCTGGTGTGGTGCTAAAGGCGTAATCAGTAATGTTTACAAACTCGCGCCCATCAACCAAAGCTTCGCTGCTGACTTCGTCCCAATATCCAATTCGGTCTATAAGATCGGTATCAATTGCTTCTACGGCACTTAGGGGTGAGCGGTTCATCAAGCTGCCAATCTCACCTGGTTTTTCCCTGCTAATTGAGATCTCTTTCTCAATTTGAGCAAATATTGAATCGAGAACTCCTTGGGTGTTCTTGCGTACAGGTTCCGGCATGCTATCGCTGGTGAACATATTCATGACACCTTTGAATTCATGACGTTGACTGAATTGTGGAAGGACACCAATTTCATCAAGAACAGGGCGTAAATAGGGGCTTTCCATACTAAAACCGGAAATATCAAGATCGCCTGAAGGCTGGATCCATATATTTTCTGCGGCACTCGCTAAGTAGTAATGTAAAGTACCGTGTCCGGCCTCTCCATAAGTTTCAGCAAAAGAAGCGCTCCATTTTCCCGTTTTTACAAAATCTTTTATCGCTCGGCGGAGTTCTTGTGCTTGTGCTAAACCTAGAGGGCCGCGTCCTGCACGAATTAGGACGCCTTTGACACGCGGGTCTTCCTGGGCTCGATAAAGCGCATCAACTGCATCGTGTAAAGGAATGCCGGGTTGAAAAGAATTACTCAGGTACGACGTTTTGTTAGGCCCCTCCCATATACCTTGAGATAGGTCTATGGTCAGGATTATTTCTGAAGGCAGGTTTTGATTATTTACCTTTTTGCCTAACTCATCGGCGTTGTTAATCATCACGCCGACTAGAACAGTTAATAATATGACAAGCAGACCAAGTGCTGCAAAAAGGCCTATAATGCCTTTAAATAAAAATCGAAAAAATGACATGATCCAAAAGATCCAAAAGTTATGAGAATATCTTAGCGTGTAAGATGATGATCCTTCGACTTTTTTGCAAGCTTGGGATGAGCCTTGAACCTATTTATTCTCGAGCTTGTGCTAAATAAGACTGACCTTGTGATTGCGGCTTTTTGAAAAGCTGTTAAATTGGCGCAAAATTGCCAGAGATTAAGACTGGTACAATCATAAAAAATTAGGTGTCAGGAATATGCGACGTAAGGCACGCCGAGGCGGCGGAAAACAGATCGAACTAGAGATCAAGACACTTGGTGCGCGTGGTGATGGTGTCAGTGAGCATGAAGGCAAGCCCGTCTATGTTCCCATGACATTGCCAGGGGACCGTCTGCTTGTGAAGCTTGTCGGTGAACGCTCTGGAGGTTTGAAAGCAGAAATTCTGGAGTTGCACGAACAAGCTGCTGATCATGTTGATCCTTCCTGCCAACATTTTGGTCCTTGTGGTGGCTGTACAGTACAACACGCGACCCCTGAGTATTATCGTCGTTGGAAAAAAGACATCGTTATTCAAGCCTTGCGACGTAAAGGTTTTAGTGGTGGTGAAGTTGCTGATTTGATTCAAATCGATGCGGGGACACGACGGCGCGCGGTTTTTGCGGCCGAAGCCCGTGGTAAAAAAATTGATCTTGGTTTTCACGAACGCGAAAGCCATAAAATTATCGATATCATCGATTGTAAGATACTGACCTCTCGTCTTGGCGAGATTCTCCCTCCAATGAGAGAACTCCTGAAGATTTTATTGGGGCCTGATCAATCAAAAGCTGACATTACAGTTATTGATTCCACTGCTGGTCTTGATATTCTTGTCGTTACAGATGCTAAGTTGACCCTAGTAGGTCGTGAAGCCATCACGAATTTTTCTGAAACCAACAAGATTGCTCGTTTTGCGTGGGGGCGGCCGAAAGGGGAACCTGAGCCAGTTGCCATTAGAGATAAGCCAATACAGATGTTTGGTGATGTTCCCGTTCTTCCTCCTGAGGGAGCCTTTCTTCAGCCAAGTCAAGAAGGGCAAGATATTCTCACAAAATTGGTATTGGATTATTTACCAGAGGATGTTGAGACGGTTGCAGATCTGTTTTCAGGCTGCGGTACTTTCACATTCCCCTTGTCAAAAAAAGCTCATGTCCATGCAATCGAAGGGGATGAGCGCGCTATTACGGCTTTGACCTCGGCTTCAAGGCGCAATGAAACGGATCATAAAGTAACAACAGATTGTCGGGATCTTGTTAAAGATCCTGTGACCGCAGATGAGTTGCTCGGCGGAGATTGTGTCGTGCTTGATCCTCCAAGAACTGGGGCGAAAGAGCAATGTTACGAGTTGGCTCAATCAGATATCCGAGCGATTATCTATGTGTCTTGTAGCCCAACGACCTTTGCTCGCGATGCCAAGATTCTTGTCGAAAGCGGTTATGCTTTGAAAGAAGTTACGCCAGTTGATCAATTTGTCTGGAGTGGACATCTAGAGCTTGTGGCTTGTTTTGAGGCTATTGGTTATGAAGAAGATGAAGATGAAGATGAAGATGAAGATGAGGAAGATCAGGTAGATATAGCAAAATAGCCTGTTTCTTTTATTTGATGGCAGTACTAAGCGAAGATAGATGGTCCTCTAGGACGGTCATGGGGACCTCTATCTGTTTGCTCGTAAGCGCTGATCGCATGACTTCTTTTTCAGCCTCTGTCACAACAGGATGTGCAAAGGCGTGATCGCGCATTTCCTTACTGGGCCAAACGGCATAGGCCACCCAGTGCGCATCGGATGCTAGATGTAATCGGGAACCCTGTACATCGTATTGGGATCTGAGTTCGAGAGTGACCCTGTGCCAAATTTCCTTAAAAGGATTGATGACCTCGGGATTGATCATCCAATGGTAAAAGCTGGCAAAAACATTGGGATCTTTTTGGGGAATGGGAAGAAGGAGATCATCCGTAACAACGAGTTTCATTTCAGGGTGACGTTGTTTCGTGCAATCGCGCATCTGCATAATCTGATCTTGATGGGGAATGCCGGATTCAAAGGCTTCGGTGCGATGTTCCAGACTATCCCATAGGGCATAAGCTAAATAGCTGCCATCGTCTGATTTATGTAACCGGGATCCGCCGGATCCTTCTTTTTCTTTCAGACAAAGGGTAACGTCTCTCCATGCAGAAACAAAATCTTCTTCTGCGGATGGCTTTAAATCCCAGCGATATATGATGGCATGCATGAGGCATATTAGCATAATTTCC
Organism: Halopseudomonas aestusnigri; assembly: GCA_036960845.1. Taxonomy (GTDB): domain Bacteria; phylum Pseudomonadota; class Alphaproteobacteria; order Kiloniellales; family Kiloniellaceae; genus Kiloniella. Next base: position 294,736 of record JBALWN010000002.1, read on the forward strand.
TAAAATTTAAAACTCCGGGCTTTGCATGAAATTGCTTTGCCTTTATATTTCTTCGGAAAGAATGACTAATTTAAATTTGCGGCGATTAACTTTATCTATTTGATTTAATACCATTTTGAGAGACTTATGACAATCCAGACCCTTCCGAGTGATCATCAAAAAGTTCCAACTGCCAAGGTTGGGGTCTTGTTAATGAATTTGGGGACTCCGGATGGGACGGACTATTGGTCTATGCGCCGTTATCTGAGTGAATTTCTGAGTGACCAAAGAGTGATAGAAGCCCCTAGATGGTTATGGCAGCTTATTCTTCAGGGGGTTATTTTAACGACCCGCCCGAGTAAAAGCGGCGAGGCTTATAAGAAAATATGGAACACAGAAAAAGACGAATCTCCGCTTCGAACCATAACAAGGGATCAGGCCGAAAAATTGCAGGAAAAGCTGTCTGAGGCTTATCCTGACGTTATTGTAGATTGGGGCTGGCGGTATGGTAATCCCGGAGTGAAGGGATGCATTGAGGCCTTGCAAAAACAGGGATGTGATCGCATTTTACTTTTTGCACTTTACCCGCAATATTCTGCAACAACCACGGCAACAGCTTACGATAAATGCTTTGACGCGTTAAAGGAAATGCGTAGGCAACCCGCAGTGCGTTGTGTGCCGGCCTATCATGATGAACCTGTTTATATCGATGCCTTAGCGAGATCAGTAGAAGACGGCATTGCCAAATTATCATGGAAACCTGATGTAACCATTGCCTCATTTCATGGATTACCGGTGGAATATCACGAAAAGGGCGACCCTTATTATTGTCATTGTGCGAAAACCACACGCCTACTTCGGGATCGCCTTGGTTTATCAGAAGAAACATTGAAACTTTGTTTTCAATCTTTATTTGGCCCCAAGGAATGGCTTAAGCCCTATACGCAGCCCACTGTCGAGGAAATGGCTCGTAACGGTGTTAAGAACTTGGTTATTCTCACCCCTGGCTTTTCTGTCGATTGTGTTGAAACTCTGGAAGAAGTTGATATTGAGGTTCGGGAAGCTTTTCTTGAAAACGGAGGCGAAAACTTTGCCTTTATCCCCTGTCTCAATGCAGATCAGGGCGGCATGGACGTAATAGAAAAAATCACCCTGCGTGAACTACAGGGTTGGATTTAAAGCTCTGTAGAAATGAGTGATCTTGTCTCCCTTTCTTATATGTTTCTCGCTAGAAAATATGGGCCCGGAATAAGTATTCTGAATTTTTTCAGCAATAAGCATGTGAAGAATTACTCAAGTGATAAATAGATATCGATAGAGTACCGTACTCTTTAAGAGGGAGTTACGGTGCGCAGAATTGGAATTACTTTTAACGGGTATCTATATCCATACTCAAGCCAAGTTGAGGATGCTATTGATTACTCCTTAATACCGATTTAATTCCTGGTTAAGGGTTCTGACCTGATTAAGGATAATTCCTTTGGGCTATCGGTTTTGAGCTTTGTGACGTAACCAGTGATCGGCAAGGGTGAGTGCCATCATAGCTTCACCAACGGGAACGCCACGGATACCAACGCAAGGATCGTGACGACCTTTAGTGAATATCTCAGTTTCTTCACCCTCAGTAGTCACTGTTTTACGTGTTTGCAAAATAGAACTGGTTGGCTTTATGGCAAAGCGAACAACGACATCTTGTCCGGATGAGATACCACCAAGGATTCCACCGGCATGGTTGCTGGTAAAGTGTGGTTTGCCGTCAACCATGCGGATTTCATCGGCGTTTTCTTCGCCGCTGTAGGCTGCAGTACCAAACCCATCACCAATCTCTACGCCCTTTACTGCGTTGATCGACATCATGGCCTTGGCAAGGTCAGCATCGAGTTTGTCGTAAACAGGATCACCGAGACCTACAGGAACGTTGCTGGCGACGACTTCGATAACGGCGCCTAATGAGGAGCCTGCTTTACGGGCCGAATCAAGATAAGTTTCCCATTCTTTTGCCGCAACCGGGTCGGGGCACCAGAACGGATTGTTGTTTACTTCATCCCAATTCCAACGGGAGCGATCGATCTTGTGTGGGCCCATTTGAACCAGAGCGCCACGAATTTGCACACCGCCTTCAATCTGTGTATCGAGGACTTTCCGGGCAATAGCACCAGCTGCCACACGCATGGCGGTTTCTCTGGCAGAAGAGCGGCCGCCGCCGCGATAATCCCTGATGCCGTATTTTTCCCAATAAGTGTAATCAGCGTGTCCTGGGCGGAATTTTTTGGCGATGTCCCCATAATCTTTAGATCGCTGATCTGTGTTTTCGATCAACAATCCAATTGGCGTACCCGTGGTTTTTCCTTCGAATACACCGGAAACTATTTTTACGAGATCGGCTTCTTGACGCTGGGTAGTAAAACGGTTTTGACCGGGTTTACGTGCATCTAGATAGACCTGAATTTCTTCTTCGGTTATATCGATAAGCGGTGGCGTTCCGTCGACAACACAGCCTATGGATGGACCGTGGCTTTCGCCCCAGGTTGTAAAACAGAAAATTTCACCAAAAGTATTACCAGCCATAATGCTCTCGCAGCGTTAAGAATTATCTTAAAAAAAGGGAGCGGCAGCTCAGCCGCGCTCCCCCGTATTATATATCTAGCCTGATGTGTTTATGGGTCTCAGACGAGATATTATCTTTATGATTGCGGCTTAAAGTTAGCCAGCAATTCAGAAAGTTCCTGTGCTTTATCCACATTCATCATACCAACGACATGATAGCCAGAATCAACATGATGAATTTCACCTGTAACGCCGCCAGACATATCAGAAAGAAGGTAAAGACCTGCGCCACCAACTTGCTCAATACTAACGTTGCGTTGCATAGGTGAGTTCAGTTCGTTCCATTTCAAGATGTGACGGAAATCACCAATACCAGAAGCAGCCAATGTTTTGATTGGACCAGCAGAAATCGCGTTAACGCGAATATTGTCTGGACCAAGATCATCAGCCAAATACTTAACAGAGGCTTCAAGGGCTGCTTTTGCAACACCCATGACATTATAATGCGGCATAACTTGCTCTGCACCGTAATAGGTCAGAGTAACGAGGCTACCACCATCGGTCATCAAAGGCGCTGCGTGCTGTGCGATTGATGTGAAAGAATAGCAAGAGATATCCAAGCTTTGCAGGAAGTTTTCACGGCTTGTATTGAGATACTTGCCTTTCAATTCTTCCTTGTCTGCATAGGCGATCGCGTGAACCAAGAAGTCGAGCTTGCCCCACTTTTCTTCGATTGCACGGAATGTTGCTTCGACGCTTGCATCATCAGTGACGTCGCATTGAAGGACAATATCGGATCCAACGGATGCTGCGAGTGGAGCAACACGTTTTTTCAGAGCATCACCTTGATAAGTAAAAGCGAGTTCGGCGCCTTGATCAGCAACCGCTTTCGCGATTCCCCAGGCGATAGAGCGGTCGTTGGCAACGCCCATTACTAGGCCGCGTTTTCCAGCCATCAACGGTTGTGGGTTGGACATAGGGTTCCTCGCTGTGAGATTGTCCTAAAAAATAAGGTGCAGCATCCTACAACATTGCCGACATTGGTCAAAGAAATGGCAGCGCGTAGAGTGCATTTCTGACTTTTTAGCTGGGAATTTAGCTTTCTGCCAGCGATAGTTAGTACTAAATGTGAAAATAGGCACAATTTGGGGGCAACTTTAGATGGTAGATTCGACTTTTAAGCGATTTTTGGTACAAATCAGGAGAATCGCTAAAAAACAGAATCTGAAAGATAGTCTTCGTTTTGTCGGCTATGTGTTTAAGCGTTTCAGCAAGGATAAAGGAACTCGAGTTGCCGCTTCTCTGAGTTACTCTTCTCTCCTGGCAATAGTCCCGATGATGACAATTGCCCTCGCGCTTATGTCGGCCTTTCCTGGTTTTCAGGATTCTAAGGGCGAATTACAGGCATCTTTGTTGAATAATCTTCTACCTTCTGCTGAATTGCAAATAGCAGAACAGTTAAATTCATTTGTGGCGAATGCCAATAATATGACAGCGATCGGTGTACTTGCTTTGGCGGTCACGGCGATTATGTTGCTCTATACCATTTCAAATTCTTTTAACGCGATTTGGCGCGTGCAAGAAAAACGTCCGATCTTTAATCTCATTCTCGTTTACTGGGCATTACTTACGCTTGGACCTTTGATGCTTGGTGCTTCGCTTACGGTTTCCAGTTATGGTTTCGCTATGGCAGAGATGGCTGATCAGTCGGGCTATACGAGTTCCTTTTTGACAGTGGTCATCCCTATCTTGTTAGGTTGTACTGCATTTACCGTGCTTTACCTCGTCGTTCCAAATCGGCCAGTTCTCTTCTCTCATGCCTTGATTGGAGGCGTAACGGCCACAACTTTATTCGAGTTACTTAAGCGTGGTTTTGGTCTTTATCTCCATTATTTCCCATCTTATCAGGCAATCTATGGTGCCCTTGCAACAATACCGATCTTTCTTATTTGGATGTATCTATCTTGGATGGTTGTCTTACTTGGAGCAGAGTTAACGGCGGCACTCCCAGAGCGCAGAGCCGTGTTACGCAAAGACATCAAACGAGAGGGCATTGGTGATCGCCTATCCCTCGCTCTCGCCCTGCTACAAAAACTTGAAAAGGCAGGCAAACAGGGGGCAACTTTAAAAGAAACGATGATGATGAAAGGCTTGCCTGCTGATTTACAAGCCACGGGGGAGGTTTTAATGGATCTCAAAGGCATGCGTATAACGGAGCGTACAGGGAGAGGACGCTGGGTCTTATGCCGTGATCTGGCTACAGTTAGTCTTAGTGATCTTCTTCGAGAACTGGATATCAATTACGCGCCCAAACGAAATTGGCCTGATGGTGTTGCCGGTGTACTTAAAACTCTGGAGGACACTCCAATAGATATCCGGGATAAATCTCTTAAAGAGATTCTCCAAAGCGTGAACTAACGGCTTATATCCCAAGAATAATAATCCCGACAAGGTTGATTAACTTTCGATAAACACCATTTGTAAGTTGAAGTGATAGAATAATTATGGGGGATGTTATGAGTGTTGATCATGCTGAGATTTATGCGCCTATATTTGGGCCTCAACAATTTTCTAATCATTTTCCGATGGCTTCTTTTGCCCTCAAAAAGCTCGGAGCAGATGAAGAACTTATTGATAGGTTTAATAAGGATAATCTTCCGCGATTGGACTTAAATGTAAGGGCCGATAATAGTCTGGTGATTACAAAAGATAATTTTGACCTCAATTTGGGTAAGGCTAAGGGTTATTTGGGATATCTAAAATATTTCCAGGACAAGGGTTGCCTGGGAAAAGAGCTCTCGCGAATTGATGATTTGGCAAAAGGGGTCTCTGCAAGCGCTTTCCATGCTCTCATCCGGTTGGGATATGGCCTCGACGCCAATGATGCCTCGGAAATTGCTGCGGGGTTGGCTTATATGGCTGACACTTTACTTATCGTTATTCCCGAAGAAAACAGATCAGCAGTAGTTTCAAAGGTAGGTGCGGGGGATCTCGGCAAGAAAATCATAAGAAAACGACTTGCGGGTGAATTGGAAGTACTATCTAGCAAGGCGACAATATCTGGCCGAATGACTGTCACAGCCAAGGATGATGAGAGACAAAATATCATCTCAAGCGCATTTAATGCATCGAATCTCTCGCTTGATCAAGTTGCAAAAATAAGCTTGCAAGTCTTCTTACACACCAACAGCTTTACCGCCCTGCACGCCGTTACGGCGTCCCATGCGGCCAGATTGGTTTTGCCTTATGTTGGCGATCAAGAGACTTTTATTCGTGAGCTTTTTGCTGGGATTGTCACCGCTGTTCTGACCATTCCAGGGGAGGATTTCAAGGTAGATGCCTTCGGCCCGGAAGAACTACTTTCACAGAAGGTACTTTCGAGCCGGGGGCGCGTTTCAACAGACAGTCATGACATCAAATTCATCTATAGCTGCCTGGAAGAATACCGGGAATATAGTGACCCAAGGTATCTAGCCGCTGCAGAACTCAGACTCAATGGATGGTAAGTGGTATGAGAGGCTCATTGCTGGTAGATACCTCTCAAACGGTGTCCTAGTCTGATTTAGGCTTCACTTTGGTTGCGAATGATATCTTCTAAATCTTGCCGAGCATCTGAGGGCAGAGATTGAATGGCTGTGGCGAGATGGCCGAGAAGTTTACGAAGGTTGTATACTTGATCCATAGACCTGAGGATAATGGGCATTGCTTCATAGTTCACGCCAATGTCGTTGATCAATTCGTGCAACAATCTTACACGTGCTTCATCGGCTTCATTGAAGACAAGGGTCCCATCTTCTTGTGTTGGCAAGACCCAGTTTCTTTCGATCCAATCAGATAGTTCTGATCCACTTAGATCCAGATCGATGACAATATCGTCAAAGGTTTTCATAATAGTGGGTCCTCATTAAAGGTGGCGACGCAAACATGGCGTAACAATTGTGGCGTTAAGCCCCACGTTAAGTAATTGCGCCTTTATCTATGCGCTCTTGGCATCACTTGCAAGGGAAGCCTTAGGACGAGGAGGGTCCGAACAATCTTTATCGTGTCGTTTACTAGACCGCTAATCAAAAAGGCCCGTGTCTTTTCGGGGGTCGTAGTCTTTTGACTTAGACCAGTCGCGCAGAAAATCACGTAGTTCTTTATCGGTCTCATTTGGCAATGTCACTTGGAGGCGGATGAGTTGATCTCCCCGGTTGTGACCCTTGATGTCGTCAATGCCTTTGCCTTTTAGCCGCAGGATTGTACCGGTGTTTGAATCCGCTGGAATTTTGACCTTAACTTTACCTGTCACAGTTGGGACCGTGAGGGTGGTGCCTTCTACGGCTTCCATTAAAGTAATTGGAAGGTCTAGATGGACGTTATAGCCTTTGCGAGAAAACATCGGATGTTCTTCGATCCGGATCTCGATATTGGCATCACCATTTGGCGCGCCGCCTTTACCCGGAAGGCCCTGGTTTTTTAATCGCAAAACCTGTTTGTCGTTGGTTCCCGGGGGAATGGTAATGTTGAGGGTTTTCCCATCGGCCAAATTAATGCGTTTTTTGGCACCTGCGGCCGCTTCGACAAAATTTACCGTACATTCGTAGCGAACATCACTGCCTTTACGTTTGGGCACCCCGCCAGCACCGCGTGGATTTCTTTGTCTTCCGCCAAATAAATCAGAGAAAATATCCCCGATATCCATTTCCTGCTCAAACCCACCACGCCCAGAAGCCGCCCCTCTGGGATTACCTTGATGAGTGTAGCCTGAATGGAAGGGACCTTTTTGTTGACCAGAGGCGTCAATTTCTCCTCTGTCATATTGTTGCTTTTTCTTTGCATCCCCCAGAATGTTATATGCCTGCGAGACCTCTTTAAATTTGTGCTCAATAGCCTTGTCATCTGGATTAAGATCCGGGTGATATTTTTTGGCGAGCTTACGATAGGCAGCTTTTATTTCCGCATCAGATGCAGTCTTGCTCGTGCCGAGGGTTTTATACAGGTCTTGCATATTAAAGGGTGATACTCATTTTATCGTTGTAGGTAGTTATAGAGACATAGTCACTTATGGTAGCTGATGCAAAGCTAATGTAGTAAATTAAGCATGGTTTTAAAAGAGTCTAAGTCATAGATCTCCCTAGTTTTGTGCCCTTGGCGCCGTTAATGGATTGATCAGTGTTATCAAATGTCCCCTGAATTGTTAATTTGAATATAAAGGCATTAAAAAAGCTCTAGCCAACAAGACTAGAGCTTTTGCATTTTATAAACTCATCAAGGACAAGCGTAAGGGGCTTATACTTGAGAAACCTTATGGCAGGGTATCTTCTATTCTATTGAATTTCCCATGACCCATCAGGTTGGCGACAGGCTGTGCCATAGGCTTCTTCTGTCTTGCCACCAATAACCACTGACTGTTGGTATTCGCGGCAATATTCACCCGCAGTTGATGTACCATCACGGACAGGTGTTACTGTTCCGGAATTGCCTGAATCTGGGTTGTTCCATGCGATGGTTTGACCAACCGGGGCTGATTGAGCTTGATCGTAAGCTACATCCGCTTTGCGTTTGTCTTCGTCATCCATATACCGACCGACTTCACTGCCGAGGAAGCCACCGAGAACAGCGCCGGTTGCTGCAGCAACGATCTGGCCATTCCCTTTACCAAATTGAGCGCCGAGAAGGCCGCCTGCAAGTGCGCCACCAAGACCACCGACGGTTTGTTTTACGCCGCGATCATTAGAGCAGGCTGTCGTTGTAAATGCGATCAACAGAATTGCTATGCTTGCTTTAAATTTCATGGTCTTGCTCTCTTTTGTGCATTTTGCATTATTGGTGCTGGGTTCAGATCTTATCATAAACCTTGTTTTGACATCCACCGATACCTAATTTCATTATTAGATAGAACTTAATTGAGGCAGTTTTATGGCTCTAGGGCTAATTTTGTGTTCTGCTGATTTTATGTATTTGTGAAATTTACGAACATGCCGCAGTGTAGACTGTTGTTACTTCCTGTACTATCTGATAGGCATTTTTAGATCTATTTTCATTGACGATTGTTCCTCCTTTAAAGGGCCGATAACCATTATGATCCGCGATAAAACACCTTCTGATCCCTACGACATATTTGATGTCTGGCTAAAAGAAGCCGAGGAAAAAGAAATTAATGATCCAACGGCGATGTGCCTGTCCTCGGTTGATGAAACCGGAATGCCATCTTCACGCATGGTCTTATTAAAGGGGTGGGATCATGAGGGATTTGTTTTTTACACAAATTTTGAAAGCCGCAAAGGAGAGCAACTGTTAGCTCATCCAAAAGCCGCTTTAATGTTTCATTGGAAATCTGTCAGACGTTCTATCCGGATTGAAGGAACTGTTGAACAAGTCACCGCTGAAGAAGCTGATGAGTATTTCGCGAGCCGTGCAAAGCAAAGCCAGATTGGTGCGTGGGCAAGTGATCAATCACGTCCGTTGGACGGGCGGTTTCAACTGGAAAAAAGAGTGGCTAAATACGCTGCAAAATATGGCCTTAGTAAAGTACCACGCCCACCACATTGGTCTGGATTTAGAGTGCGCCCATCACGGATAGAGTTTTGGCAAGACGGGCCTTTCCGGTTACATGATCGTTTGGTGTATATTGCAGCACCTGATGGTGAAGTTGGAAAATGGAATACGGAACGCTTATTCCCTTAAATCTTTCAAGATTATTTCTCGTCTATACTAAGTTCATGTTTCGATCTAACGGCTCTCTAAAATGAACGCAGTACTTTCAAATCACAGAGAACGAACGGCTCAGTTGATGAAGCGGGCTGCCTATGCCGCTGTTCTCACGGCCTTGATCTTAATCGCCGCGAAGTTATCGGCTTGGGCTTATACCGGGTCCGTATCTATTTTGACGACGTTGGTTGATTCTTTACTTGATGCTGGGGCTTCATTGCTCAATCTTCTGGCAATAAATCATGCATTAACTCCAGCAGATGATGAACATCGTTTTGGGCACGGGAAGGCCGAAGGGCTTGCGGCACTCGCACAATCAGCTTTCATTACGGGTTCAGCTGTTTTCTTGGTTTTGGAGGCAAGTCAACGTCTTACTGAGCCCCATGAAGTGAAAAATACAGGTATTGGTATTGAGGTGATGATCTTTTCTATCATCATGACCTTTGCCTTAACGCGCTATCAAAGTTATGTGGTTAAGCAAACTGGTTCTGTGGCAATCCAAGCAGACGCTCTACATTATTTTGGTGATATCGTCGTCAATATATCAGTTATATTTTCGCTGATGATCGGGCACTATCTGGATTTGCCATGGGTGGATCCCGCTTTTGCTCTGGCAATCTCTTTTTATATCCTTACTTATGCTTGGAGCATATTTAAAAAAGCGCTCGATATGTTGATGGATAGAGAGCTCTTGGATGATGAACGAGAGAAGATAGAGACGTTAATCCTAAATCATGCTGAAGTTCTTGGTGTTCATGATCTAAGGACACGAATTTCAGGGCCTGATTTATTCATCCAGTTTCACCTGGAGTTGGATGGACACATTAGCTTGGCGCATTCTTATGCTATTGCTGAAGAAGTTGATCAGAAAATCTGTGTGCTTTATCCCCATGCAGAAATTATTGTTTTACAAGAACCGTACGGGATAGAGGTTCGTAAGACTGTTCGCCGCAAGAATAACTCTGATTAGCAGGGCCAATGCGGTAAGGAGAAGTATAATGCAGGGTGCGGAACACACTAATTCTGAAGCTGAGAGTGAAGAACGTAAAACCGTAATTCTTACTGGTGCGAGTCGTGGTATTGGCCATGCGACGGTTCAATATTTCAGCCAAAGAAATTGGCAGGTGATAACTTGTTCCCGCGAAGATGTTCCAGACCATTGTAAGCGCGATCCGAATTGGGCGGATCATATCGTAACGGATCTGAATGATTCAAAAAGTACTCAAAAATTTATTGATAGAGCCAATGAAATCCTTGGAGATGCGCCTCTGCATGCACTGGTAAATAATGCGGCGGTTTCACCCAAGACTTATTATAAAGAACGGCTTGGGTGTTTGAACGGTGATGTTGACACTTGGCGTGAAGTCTTCGAACTTAATTTCTTTGCTCCTTTGATGTTATGCCGTGGATTTGCATCTGCTCTTGGTCGGGGGCAGGGGGCTGTGGTTAATATTACGTCTATTGCCGGGCACGGTGTTCATCCTTTCGCTGGATCTGCTTATTCAACCTCAAAGTCGGCCTTATCGGCCCTTACGCGAGAACTTTCCGTGGAATTTGCTCAGTTTGGCGTTCGAGTTAATGCTGTAGCCCCGGGGGAAATTGAAACGGATATGATTGGTGAGGAATATGAAGCCCTTATTCCTCGAATTCCTATGAACCGGATGGGGCAACCAAGCGAAGTTGCTTCAGCAGTCTATCAACTTTGCACGCCTAATTTTGGCTATGTTACGGGGACTGAAATCTTTGTTACTGGTGGTCAGCATCTTTTTTAAGCCGTCAGCGATAACGAATTAAATTCGGTAAATATGTATCAATGTAAACGCATCTTCTGTCTTGTTGTATTTGTCTTCGCCTTTACGTCTGCTGTGATGATTACTCCTCCGGCATCCGCTGAAAAGGTCAGCGTAGCTGTTGCTGCGAACTTTACCGCGACGGCTAAGAATTTGGCACAGGCCTTCACGGTTAACACTGGACACGAAGTGGTGTTGAGTTTCGGCTCTACAGGGAAGTTATTCACTCAAATTATCCATGGGGCGCCTTTTGAAGTGTTTCTCGCTGCTGATCGAGAGCGCCCGAAACGTGCAGAGCAAGAGGGCTTAACCGTCAAGGGATCGCGGTTTACCTATGCACAAGGGAAGATAGTGCTCTGGAGCAGAGATCCAAACCGGCTTAATCTTGAAGGAACTTCTTTAGAGCAAAGCGGTATTATTGAAAGCGATGCAATCACCCGGTTGGCCATTGCTAACCCCAAAACAGCCCCTTATGGAAGAGCTGCGTTGGAGACTTTAACCAAGCTTGGTGTGTATGAGAAGGTTAAAGGCAAGATCGTGCAGGGGGAAAATGTCGCTCAAACTTACCAATTTGCCTACACCGGAAATGCTGAGTTAGCGATTGTTTCTCTGGCTCAAGCGGCGTTGAATACTGGCGGTTCTCATTGGGTGGTGCCGCGAGAACTCTATGCGCCTTTAGATCAGCAAGCCGTGTTGTTAAAAAGAGGTGCTGGAAATAATGCAGCCAATGCCTTTATGAACTTCCTCAAGAGTAATGAAGCAGCTGTAATCATTCGAAAATTAGGCTACACTATAAAACAAGAATAGAATAATACTTCGCTGTAGGGGGATATCAGCGCATGTGGGATCCAATTTGGATCACAGTCAAGTTAGCCTTTATCACCACACTTATTCTTTTGATTGTAGGTACACCCATCGCGTGGTGGCTTGCCCGGTCAAAGGCTTGGTGGAAAGAAGGCGTGGCCGCTATTGTCGCCCTGCCAATAGTACTTCCACCGACGGTAATGGGGTTCTACCTATTGATTGCTTTGGGCCCCGATAGCCCAATAGGCCAATTAACAACGCAAATCTTTGGCAGAACATTGCCCTTTACCTTTGCTGGTATCGTCGTGGGCTCGGTGATCTATTCTATGCCGTTTGTTATTCAACCCATCAGAAATGCATTTGATGCAATTGGAGAACGTCCCCTTGAGGTCGCAGCAACTTTGAGGGCTTCTCCAATCGACACTTTTTTTTCTGTGGCTCTCCCTCTGGCGCGACCCGGACTTCTAACCGGAGCTGTGCTCGGATTTGCTCATACTGTGGGTGAGTTTGGGGTCATTCTGATGATCGGGGGTAATATTCCTGGAGAAACGAAAGTTCTCTCAGTTGCTATTTATGATCACGTTGAAGCCCTGGAATGGGGACAAGCGCATATCTTATCTGCTGGGCTGTTGGTCTTCTCTTTTGTCGTTATCCTCAGCATGATGGTTTTGGAGAAGAGATTGGGGAGGCGCCTGAAATGATGAACAACATGATCAGCTCAGATGGCATCATTGCTCGGTTCTCTGGTTCTTTGGAAAACTTTGATCTTTCTGCAGAATTTACCTTACCCTGCAAAGGCGTTACGGCCCTGTTTGGAAGATCAGGGTGTGGCAAGACGACTATATTAAGATGTCTGGCTGGATTGAGCCATATGGAACAGGGCTTTCTTTCAGTGAAAGGGCATGTTTGGCAAGATGATAAAAGCTGTATGCCTACCCATCAAAGACCCGTTGGTTTTGTGTTTCAGGAAGCGAGTTTGTTTGCTCATCTTTCAGTAAAGGACAATCTGGTTTTTGGACAGAAGCGTACAGTTGGCAATGGTTCGATAATCGAGCTAGACGAAACAGTTACGTTACTTGGCCTTGAGCATCTTCTCTCTCGTTCTGTACATAATTTGTCGGGCGGAGAACGTCAGCGGATTGCAATTGGTCGGGCTTTATTATCTGGTCCGGAATTGTTGTTGATGGACGAGCCTCTTGCGGGCCTGGATAAATTCAGTAAAGACGAGATTATTCCCTATCTTGATCGGCTGTTTAAGAAATTAGATATTCCAGTGATATTTGTCAGTCATGACACCGAGGAAGTCGAGAGGTTAGCGGATAACATGATCCTTATGGATCAAGGGAAGATCATTGCGATGGGGCCCTTGAGTGAGGTGCTTTCTGATCCAACTCTGTACATTGCGAAGGGGCCAAGAACTTCTTCTGTTATTGACGTTGAGATCGTGTCTTTTTCAGAATCAGACAGGATATCAGAAGTAAAAGTCGATGGTGGCGTTCTTCAAATTCCTGGACAGTTAGGTCCTATGGGGAGCAACCATCGGATCAGCATCGCTGCTAATGATGTCAGCCTTGCGCGTGAAAAACCTTCTGAAACAACAATATTAAATGTGATACCAACCCATATTCTTAATATACATCTTCTAGAAGGGGGACGAGTGAATTTACTTTTGTCGATAGGTCATCAGGACAAGAAAGATGGTGCTAAATTTATTGCCCGTATCACACAGAGATCTCTTCTTAAATTCGATTTTACCGTGGGGCAGGACATTTACGCGCAAATAAAATCCGTTTCCATGGTTGGCGGTTCTCAAACTGTATAGGTTTTAAAAAATTGATAGCTTGAGAACCGACCATTTATGATTTTAAGCGGTACGTAAGCGACTTAGGAAGCTATCTATTTCGCCCTTTAGGATACTGGATTGAGACGTAAGATCATTTGTTGCTGAGAGAACCTCTTGGGCATTCACACCTGTTTCTGATGCACCATTCTTAACTTCAGTAATACTGCTAGATACTTCTTGTGTCCCTTGAGATGCCTGTTGAATATTGCGAGAAATTTCTTGCGTGGCTGCTTCTTGTTCTTCAGCGACGCTCGCAATTTGTTTTGTAATCTCGTTCACTTTGTTAATGGTATCTCCGATGTTTTCAATGGCTTTAGCAGTGTTACCCGCAACAGCTTGCATTTCTGAAACCTGAGTTGAAATTTCCTCTGTAGCTTTTGCCGTTTGGTTCGCAAGATTTTTGACCTCACTCGCGACAACGGCAAAACCTTTGCCCGCATCACCAGCTCGAGCTGCTTCAATGGTTGCATTTAGCGCCAATAGGTTCGTTTGCTCGGCAATATCATTGATCAGGTTAACGACAGATCCAATGCTTTCGGCCATTTCGGCCATTCCTTTAACCGTACTATTCGCATTCTGGCCTTCGAGGACGGCTTGTTCCGTTATTGCGGACGATTCCTGGACTTGTCTTGTTATTTCCCTGACGGAACAGGACAGTTCCTCTGTAGCAGAAGCAACGGTTTGCACATTACTTGATGCCTGATCTGATGCTGCGGATACAGCCAAAGCCTGTGTATCGGTTGCTTTAGCCGTAATATTCATGGATTCAGCAGAAGAATGCATCTGATTTGCAGCGGTAGAAAGGGATTGTATTACCTTGCCAACTGAATCCTCAAGTGTATCAGCCATGTTCAATCTTGCTGTTACGGCGGCTTCTTCTATAGCTTGTTTCTGTAACTCTGATTCTGCTTGAAGTTTTTTATTCTCAATTAATTTTTCCCTAAAAATATTGAGAGCATGAGCGACCTTTCCGATTTCATCGTTACTTTTTACTTTTACGATAGTATCGGTATCTCCTGATAAAAGCTGTTCAAGCGATGCGACCAGGTTTTTAAGGGGCGTGGCAATATTATTTCTAACAAGAAAAAATGATATTAAGCCAATGAGAGCAAAAACTAAAATTGTTGATATGATGAGAATACGTAGGGCGAATATTTCATGAGATTCAGCGGTGAGAGCTGCCTGTGATGTGAAATCTCCTACTTGAAATAATAATCCTTCTAATTCGTGATTTAGCTCTTCAATCTTGTGTTCAAATTTTTCTTCAAGCTTTATAGCCTCTTCTATCTTTCCTGCTTCCAGTAAATGAAAGATCTGTTCGGCTTGTGCATCGTATTCTTTATGGGCTTGTTCAATATTCTTTAAACCATCAAGAACATGCTGAAACTCTTTTTCCTCTCCGGCGTTATGTGCATTAAATAAGGATTTTTCCGCGAGTTCTTCCCCTTTGATAATTTCTTCCTCAATCTTTAGGGTAAAAGATTCGAAGCGTTTTTTTGCTTCATTATAAAGCTCTGCGGAGTGTGGGTCACGGCTGAGTTTCTCCCCATATTTAGTTGCCCGTTCGTAATCGATGGTTTGTTCTAGCTGATGGGTTGTAATCTCAGTCAGCATATTTGTTAAAGGGATATCCTGTTCGGCTATCGCTTCTAGTTCGGTACCAATTTTTTGCATCTGGTAAATAGAAAATCCAGACAAGCTGACCATAGATAATAAACACAGTGAAACCACGCCAAGTATTTTAGCGCCAACACTTAAAGAAGAGGGGGAATTATTACTCATAGTGGTCACTCCTGGATCGATCGAAGTTTTGTTTGGGTATTTTTGATAGCGGGAAATTCTTTAATAGCTTGTAATATATGTAAAATATAAAGTACTGCATGCTCATGTATGTAGAGAATTGCGCTAGATGAGTTAAAAAATTACTAACGCCAAATAAGTATAATCACGAGAACGCATCAAATTATCCCAAAAATTGAATTAATGTCTTAGTAATTATCTGCCGTTATGATCTGGGAAAATAATAATGGGTGGGTGGTTGTTCAATGAATTGGTCTTCTCTTAAAATTATGCCAAAAATATTAATTGGCATGGCGATACCACTTGCTTTGTTAGTTGTCATTAGCTTGGTGAGTATTACGTCTATTGGAAATGTTACTTCTGCAAATAAAAAAGTAGAGGGTGCCCATCAAGGTTTGGAAGAGATGACTTCAGTCATTAATTCGGCTGTTGATATGCAATCTTCAATGCGTGGATATCTCCTTGCGGGCCGTGATAGTTTTCTGGCGCCTTACCAGGAAGGTGAGAAGCAGACCTATGCTCAAATTGCCTCGTTAAAAGAACGCGTTGGTGATAATCCCGAACAACAAGCCTTTTTAGACCAAGCAGATGCTACTCTACGTGAATGGCAAGAACAGATCACAGGCCCATCGATTGCTCTGCGTCGCCAAATCGGGGATGCACAAACAATGAACGATATGGCACGTCTAGTCGCAGAAAATAAAGGAAAAGTGTATTTCGAGAAAATACAAAACCTTATTGAATCCCTTATTACTCAAGTTGTAGAAAAGCGAGATAAACGGCAGAGTAAAATTGATGCCGTTCTAATGTTCACTAAACTTGATGCCAAATCAGTTGGGAATTTACTGAGAGAAGTGAATGACACCAACGGGGTCATTATTAAGGGGAATGCTGTATTTAAAGCTGCCGTCGACATGGAAACGGGAATGCGTGGATATCTTCTTGCCGGACAGGAAGAATTTTTGAAACCCTATAACGATGGCAGCAAGGAACTCTTCAAGATTTCTGCTGATCTGAAAAAAGCCGTTTCGGGTAATAAAAAACATGTTGCCCTTTTAACCGAGCTGGATGCAACTGTTAAGGAATGGCAGGCCAACGTTGTTGAGCCCATGATAGAACTTCGAAGGCAAATTGGGTCAGCAAGAACCATGGATGATATGGCCGACCTGGTTGCCGAGGCTAAGGGAGAAGAATTTTTTGCAAAATTCCGCTCCCTAATGGCCTCTTTTGAGGCGGGTGAACTCGCTCAAATGGAACAACTGAAAACAGATACAACAACCACTGTGACGACAACGAATACCGTCATATTAGCTGGTAGTGTAATCGCCATTCTATTTGGGGGGGCGATCGGCATCATGGTGGGAAGGGGTGTTTCTTTACCCATAAACCAGATGACGGATGTTATGGGACGCTTGGCTGGTGGCGAAAAGGATGTGGATATTCCGAGCAGAGATCGCAAGGATGAAGTTGGACAGATGGCTGAAGCGGTTCAGGTATTTAAAGAAAATATCCAAAAAGCGGATGAAATGGCTAGAGAACAAGCACAGGTTCAACAACTCCGTGAAGAACGCACGAATAAAATTTCAGAACTGACAAAAGATTTTGATAGTGGGGTGTCTGCTCTTTTACATTCCGTTGGATCAGCCGTACTTGAAATGGAAGAAACAGCAACCTCTATGTCTGGTATTGCACAAAAAACGAAGGATCGTGCCACAGTTGTTTCTAGTGCCGCACAAGAAGCATCGGTGAATGTCCAATCGGTAGCCAGTGCAACTGAAGAACTATCCTATTCGATTAAAGAGATCAGCCAGCAGGTTAATCAGTCTTCTGATATCGCTGCTAAAGCTGTTGATGAAGCCGGTAAGACCGACCAACAGATACAAGGCTTGGCACGCACTGCAGATCAGATCGGTGATGTTGTGAGTTTGATATCCGATATTGCAGAGCAAACCAACTTGTTGGCTCTAAATGCGACGATTGAGGCGGCCAGAGCAGGTGATGCGGGTAAAGGTTTTGCTGTAGTTGCTAATGAAGTAAAAAATCTAGCTAGCCAAACAGCAAAAGCAACCGAGCAGATATCAACACAAATTTCTGCGGTACAAACTGATACCAAAGGCGCTGTTGTTGCTATTCAATCTATTACATCGACGATTGATCAGATGAACCAGATTGCCGCGGCAATAGCTTCCGCTGTTGAAGAACAAGGGGCTGCGACATCAGAGATTTCCCGTAATATTGAATTGGCTGCTAATGGCGCGGGTGAAGTCACTAATAATATTGAAACCGTGAGCCATGCAGCTAACGATGCTGGAATTGCATCTGAACAGGTGTCCGTTGCGACGAAAGAGCTCAACCTCAAGGCTGATGGGCTCCGAAACGAAGTGGAAAATTTTCTTGTCGGTATTCGGGCAGTGTAATACCACCAGCCCTTAAGAGTACCCCATCGGGACACATTTTTAAGAGCCACTGGTATAATAAGTAAGTCTGTGAAGGTAGTTTGTTAAAAGGGAGAGGATCGCCTCTCCCTTTCTTTATGGGCTGTTTGTGGAGGAGTTCTTTAACTCCATATCTATTGGTAATGTGTTGCGAGCAGTATATTGGTTTCGGTTTCCATGACGTCTTCGTGGGCGCGGATATCTGCAAGGGCTGTATCAAGAACTTCCAAGGAATCTGTATGAAGTTCTGCAAGCATGTCTGATGGCCCACTTATTGTGTGAATAGCAATGACCTCAATTTTTCCAGACAAGTAAGACAAAATGCGTTTGTTTGATTTTGACCGCATCTTGATCCGGGTTTGTGCGCGGATTGGGGCTTGTTTATCTGCGTTATTGGTTTTGATGGTAAAGCCTTGAATGACCTTGCTGTCGAGTAATCGGTCAATCCTATTTTGTACCGTAGCTCTGGAAATTCCCAATATATGAGCCAGGGATACAACGGGCTGCCGTGCGTTTTGCCGTAATTGAGTTATGAGCTTTTTGTCTATGTCGTCAATCATGGCTTTATCAACTCTAATTTAACAATATGTAAGATTAGCTACGCATAATGATAATATATATGCATTTTGCTGGCAACTATTAGGCTATTTGCTGGCGCTAATTTTTGCCAAAATCACACTTAGTATTTGGCTTCCTAAACAGTGAGATAATTATGAAAGTAACCGTTTGCCAATTCGATAATAGACCTGATCATCTTGAAAGTAGTTTTCAGTCTTTGATCAATCATGTCAAAGAGACCCAATCTGAATTTGTATTGGTACCCGAAATGTCTTTTTCATCCTGGCTCGCAGCAAGCGATAAACCAACGGACATCGCTTGGCGTGCCGCGGTGGAATCACACAATACTATGATTTTGCGGTTGGAAGAGCTTGGCGTACAAGCTGTTATGGGAACGCACCCAGTTGTGGACCAGGGGAGCCGTCGAAATCGTGCCTATCTTTGGACTAAGGGGGAGGAACTCGCTGAGTTTCATGACAAGTGGAATTTACCTGATGAAGAAGATTACTGGGAAGCGACGTGGTATGATCGGGGAGATAAACTCTTCACCACCAGCCGATATAAGGATATTCGCATTGGAGTAACAATTTGCACTGAGATGTGGTTTTTTGAACACGCTCGTTCTTATGGAAAGCAAAAGGCACACCTTCTTTGTGTTCCGCGTGCAACGCCACATGGATCGATAGATAAATGGCTTGCTGGCGGACAAGCAGCAGCGGTTGTCTCTGGCGCCTACTGCTTGTCATCAAATCTCTATAACCCAAAGGGCGATGGCGATAATCTCGGTGGTTTGGGGTGGGTAATCGATCCCGAAGGTAACGTGCTTGGCACGACTTCGCCTGATAAGCCATTTATAACGGTTGATATTGATCCAGGTTTTGCTGAGCGATCTAAAGTCACATACCCGCGTTACGTCGCAGATTAGGATACGAGAAATCCGATAGTGAAAATAAAAAACGAGGCCCCTGATGGAGCCTCGTTTTTTAAAGTAAGTAAATCTTGTGGTCGCCTAATTTGTTCGGTGTTCTTTTCGCTTTAAGCCATACTTTCAGCCATCTTCTCATAAGTCTTGAGCTGTTCTGTCGTGTGTTTGATGTCGAGGTCCAACCAGCCATCAAACTGACCTTTGTTCGTTGAATAATCCTGCTTGAGTTCAAGTAATCTGGAGAGCTGTCTTTCATAGATGTCGACCAGTAGATTTATCTGCATAGTTTGAATTTTTAGATCTGATAAATGTAACAGGCGCATTTTTATTGCGATAATGAGTTTGCTCATATCTGTTACAGGTGCGCGCAAGTTCGACGTCATGAGGTAGGTAAACTCTTCACGACCAGTATCAGTAAGTGACAAGGTGGTCTCGGCCGAACTGTCTTCGCCTTCAACTAAGCCTTCAACTTTTAAAACTTCTAATGGCGTGCCTATAAGATCAAGAGATGGACCGACGATCAGGCCATTAAAGCCTCGGACAGTCTGGGCCAGCATGCCATAACTCATGGGCTTTTCCATGAGCAAGCCAAGCGCGAGAAGACGGGTTGCTTCTGCTGGGACCAATGTATTGTCGCGGTACATAGAGTTCTCTCTCCTAAGAAGAAGATATTACTGATAGGTCATTGTGTCGCAGGTAAAGTACCGCGAAGTATAACCTCTGTCCAGTTAAATGAGAACAATTCTCAACTGAGGGTATTTTCAGGCTGCAATTTTCAAGTTCAGTTCTTGCCAGATTTCCTTTAGTGCTTTGACGAGATTATCGATATCCTCATCGGCATGGACAGGTGATGGTGTAAGGCGAAGACGCTCTGTTCCCTTTGGTACCGTCGGGTAATTGATCGGCTGAACGTATATGCCATAGCGTGACATCAAAGTGTCCGTGATTTGACGGCAAAGAACAGGATCGCCAACCATCACGGGTACAATATGTGTTTCCGAATCGGCAACAGGAAGTCCTGCCTCTTTCAGGCGGCGCCGGGTTTCTGCTGCACGGTCCTGATGGCGTGTCCGCTCGAAGGTGCTTTCCTTCAGATGCCGAATAGATGCCAGAGCACCAGCTGCAACAGCGGGAGGAAGAGACGTTGTGAAGATAAAGCCAGAGGCATAACTTCTGATGAAATCAACGAGGCTGGCAGAAGCTGTGATGTAACCACCAACGACACCAACGGCCTTGCCGAGGGTGCCTTCTATAATGTCCAGGCGATCACAAAGACCATCGCGATCAGAAATTCCACCACCCCGAGGACCATAAAGGCCAACGGCATGGACTTCATCCAAATAAGTTATGGCGTTGTATTTATCAGCAAGATCACAGAAAGCTTCGATTGGGGCAACATCGCCATCCATTGAATACACAGATTCAAAGGCAATGACTTTTGGCCGCGCGGGGTCAATTTCTTTTAATTTGGCTTCAAGATCTTGAGGGTCATTGTGGTTGAAGATAATTTTTTCGGCCTTGCTGTGGCGAATACCTTCAATCATGGAGGCGTGGTTCATTGAATCCGACAAAATGACACAGTTTGGAAGCTTGGATCCGAGAGTACTTAGCGCTGCCCAGTTTGATACATAACCAGAAGTGAATAGCAGCGCAGACTCTTTGTGGTGCCAGTTAGCCAATTCTTTTTCGAGAAGGACATGGTAGTGATTGTTACCAGAAATATTCCGAGTACCCCCTGCGCCTGCGCCGCACCTGTCTAGTGCGTCATGCATAGCAGCGATGACTTTTGGGTTCTGGCCCATGCCAAGATAATCGTTTGAACACCACACTTTGACAGGGCGCATACCGTCCTGGCTGAAATGGGTTGCATTAGGAAATTCACCGGCCTTACGTTCTAAGTCAGCAAAAATACGATAGTGACCTTCTTCTTTTAGGTCCTCTATTGATGTACTGAAAAACTTTTCGTAATCCATGTTGCTCTTCTCGCCTAACGTGAGCCGTTTAGTTCGGCTTGTTTTTGCTTGTTTAAGAGTCTTCCCAAAACAAGCCTATCACCTGTTGAATTAATGATTAGTTTACTCCAATTCAACAACAATTCGCATACTATTGCGCCATAATTATAACACCAACGCGACTGAACGACGCATAGAGATATCAGTCTTCGTACAAAAGACTGATATCTGCTTTTGGATCAAGGGTAATTGATCGATGTCAATTCAGTGCCGATTTACAGCATTCCTTCGGATCTAACCCACTCATAGGTTTTATCCAGAGCAATGGAAAAGCGTGCGAGTACGAGATCAATTTCATCCTGGGTAATGATCAGGGGAGGGCAAAAAGCAATCGAATCGCCCATATTGCGGATAATGAGCCCTTCTTCCGTAGCCCTTTCATTCAGATAAGTACCAACTTTGCCTACAGGGTCAAAACTGGTTTTGCTAGCTTTGTCTTGTACAATTTCCACAGCTGCGATCAGCCCGACGCCTCGAACTTCACCAACCAAGGGGTGGTGTTTAAACCGGGCAAGACCATCCTGGAGATGCTTACCAACCTCAGCAGCATGGGCAAATAGATCTCGTTCTTCATAGATATTCAAAGTTTCCAATGCTACCGCAGCACAAACCGGGTGGCCTGAATAGGTAAAGCCGTGGCCCAATACGCCGTTTTTGGCAGAGTTGTCGGCAATGCCTTGGTAGAGCTTATCTGAAATCATGACAGCTGAGATGGGTAGATAAGAAGAGCTCAGAGCTTTGGCAACAGAGATAATATCAGGCTTCATACCAAAGGTCTCCGAGCCAAAAGCATTTCCAGTTCTGCCAAAGCCACAGATGACTTCATCTGCGATTAATAGCACATCGTATTTTTTAAGGACGGTTTGTATCTTCTTCCAATACGTTTTAGGAGGCACAATCACACCCCCGGCTCCCATCACAGGTTCCGCGATAAAAGCTGCAATGGTATCTGGGCCTTCTTTGAGGATCATTTCTTCAAGATCACTGGCCATGCGGGTCGCAAAATCGTCTTCACTTTCGCCTTCTTGACCAAAGCGCCAGTAATGTGGGCAAGAGGTGTGTAGAAAATTGGCGATGGGTAGATCAAAGTCGGCGTGGTTGGTGGGTAACCCGGTCATGCTCGCACTAGCAACCGTGACCCCGTGGTAGCCTTTCGTTCTACTGATAATCTTTTTCTTAGCCGGGCGTCCGATGGCATTATTGTAATACCATACTAGTTTTATGACGGTGTCATTTGCCTCTGAACCTGAATTAGAAAAAATGACCTTTGACATCGGGACCGGGGCCATGGCGAGAAGCCTTTCTGACAACTCGATGGCGGGGATTGAAGCCTTGTGACCAAAGTTATGATAAAACGGGAGCTCTTTCATCTGCTTGTTTGCAGCTTGAACCAACCTCTCTTCACTAAAGCCGAGAGACGTTGACCATAGTCCCGCCATTGCTTCGATGTAGCCTTTGCCCTGATCGTCAAAAACTTCTACGCCCTTACCATGCGTAATAATCATAGGTCCTTTTTCTTCATGAGCGCGTGCGTTGGTATAGGGGTGAAGACAGTACGCGACATCACGGCTAGCAATAGAGTTGGGTTTTGCACTCATGGTTCATTCCTGTTTAACTCAAAGGCCTCGAGGCCTTTGAGTGAATTACTGACTTGGAGTTCTCGGCATTTTTGTGATTACACCTGAGAGAGTGGAGGACATCAAGAACAGAAATGTGTCTCACCAGTTTTGAACAAGTCCGTATGGCGTCGAAAAATCAGCATAGTACTTTATCTGAGTACTTATTCCTGTGTGTTTTGATTTAGGAATTTTGGAAGGGGAGGGTAAAATAATGTTCCTTTATGAGAAAAGTAACGATTAAGATTATATCTTAGTAAATCTCTCAGGAATTGACCTTCAAAAGGCTCGAAAGATTCATACCGTATGAATTCACAAGATATAGATGATGGCTTTGTCAAATTAAGGGACGAATTCGTTGATCAGTGCCGAATAATTACGGATGATTTAGAAAGTCTGTTAAACCAAGTTTATGACGGTCAATCAGACGAAGTCGAAGCCATACAATTTATACGTCGGGAAATGCATAACCTCAAAGGGCAAGGGGCTGTATTTGGCTATCCTGTAATAGGAAAGATTGCGCATAGATTGGAAGATTATCTCGCAAAAACGAATTCGCTTGCGATAACCAATATCAATGAAGTCAATATTTACCTCGACCATATTCGCGGTATAATTTCTCAGGATAATTTGCCGACTGAGGCTGAAACCTCAGAGCTACTTAGATCACTTCCTCAGGTTGGTTTTGCAGCCTGTTCGGATGTTGAAAAAGAAAATATTGTTGAAGAGGTCGAGATTATGGTGGCGACCTCCAGTAAACTCCACCATCACCGCCTTGAGCACGCCATGAGTATTCCTGGGTGGCGACTTTTTGCGTTCTCTAGCACCTTTGAGCTCTTGGAAAATGCGCTGGCGAGTCCTCCAAATGGTGTCATCGTATCAGGAGAGATGCCCGTGGTGTCCGGGGTAGAGCTTGCCGCTGTGTTTCAATCGCTTAAGAAGGTCCGAAATGTTCCATTTGCTTTGTTGAGTAGCCGGGACAAAACCGATGGTCGTTTTAAGGAGTTACCAGATAACGTAGAACTAATTTCAACAGGAAAAGATTTTACTCAGGATGTCGAACGGGTCATAGAGATTTTTACCCCTAAAATATTCCAGTCTCCTGAAAAGCCAAAAGTAAATTATCTTAGCGCCAAAACGAGAAAGCTTGAAATTCTGGTGGCTGAAGACAATCAAATTAATCAGATTTTGTTACAACGATTTCTCTCTCCCTATCCGTATGAGCTTACAATTGTTGAGAACGGCCTCGAGGCCGTTGAATCTGCCTCGAACAAGGCATACGACATTGTTCTAATGGATGTCATAATGCCAAAGATGGGAGGCGTTGAAGCAACGAAGGAAATACGAAACTTGGATGTGAAGTGGGCCAAAACGATGCCGATAATTGCGTTAACAGCAGATTATTCTGCCGAGCATCGAAAAAAATATCTTACAGCTGGTATGAACGATTGTGTTGGAAAACCTGTAAAGGTTGAGCAACTGATTATGGTGATTGATAAATTACTCGAACCAATTTGAAGTCAATTAATTAGACACCCTCATAAAGTTTTGATGATTATTGAAAGATCTTTGGATCCATTTTTCTCTATGGAAAAACGCTCTATATTATGTAGATATGTTTCTTTCTTAGAAACTCTAAGGCGACCTTAGTAGGGCGTCTGATTTCTTTACACAGTATGTATTCTTAAAGCTTGGGAGCCTATATTCATGGCGATTAAAAACCGTATTGCTGAATTTAAAGACGAAATGACTGAATGGCGCAGACATTTGCACGCCAATCCTGAATTGGCTCTTCAAGAAGAAAAAACCTCTGACTACGTTGCTCAAAAGCTTGAAGAATGGGGGATCGAAATTCACCGTGGAATTGCCAAAACCGGGATCGTTGGAGTATTGCATGGTCAAGATTGGAGCCAAAGTAGGGGCCAAAATGGTGATCAAATAAACAACCAAGACAAAGCGATTGGTATTCGTGCTGATATGGATGCTCTACCCATGTCAGAGTTGAACGATTTTGATCACAAATCAACCAATTCTGGGCGTATGCATGCTTGCGGCCATGATGGCCACACCACAATGCTTTTGGGGGCTGCGAAGTATCTCTCTGAAACCCGTAATTTTGACGGTACGGTTTATTTTATTTTTCAACCCGCCGAAGAAGATATCGGCGGCGGACGAATAATGGTTGAAGAAGGTTTGTTTGATAGATTTCCGATGGACGCGGTGTATGGTTTGCATAATATTCCGGGTATTCCTGCAGGCGAAATAGCTCTACGCGAAGGCCCAACCATGGCTTGTGCAGATACTTTTGATGTCGTGGTTACTGGCAAAGGTGGGCATGCGGCTATGCCTCAATTAGCTGTGGATTCCATTGTTGTCGCGACACAAATTGTTCAGGCTTATCAATCCATCGTTAGCCGTGCGATTGATCCCATTGAATCTGCGGTCGTATCTGTGACCCAATTTCATGCGGGCGATGCTTATAACGTCTTGCCGCAAGAAGCTAAGATCTGTGGCACTGTTCGAACGTTCAAACCTGAGGTGCGCGCAAGAGTACGCAAGGCCATGGAGAATATGGCTAAGTCAATTTCCATTGCCCATGGGGCTGAAGCCAGTTTTGAATATCGCGAAGGTTATCCGGTGTTGATCAACGATGCCAGTCACACTAAAAAAGCTGCGGTTATTGCCAAAAAACTTGTTGGAGAAGATAAGGTACATGAAGGAACGCCGCCTATGATGGGGGGTGAAGATTTTTCATATATGCTTGAAGCCAAAGCGGGAACGTATGTTTTCTTAGGCAATGGTGTTGAAGGAGAGAAGGGTGGTGTGTCTGTTCACCATCCTGAATACGATTTTAACGATGACATTTCTCCTGTTGGGGCAAGTTTTTGGGCGGAGTTGGTTGAAAGCTCACTGCCACGCCGAACCTGAGAACAGACCATGAAGGACGCTATGAAATACACTCCGAAATAAACCAGTGTGATCAGGGTGGTCTGTACTGTGTTGCGTCATAAAAGTTAGGCGATTTGATCACAAGCTAACCTGCTCTGTTTTTGAAAATGGGGCAGGTTATTTGTTTCGTAATTTTTCTTGAATAACATGATGCTCATTACGCGTTATTCCTGTGAAAAGTGCGAGGATGAATGTCGGTTAACCGAACATGTTCATATATTTCACCAGAAGGAATTCCTTGTCTGGAATATGCCGAAAGTAACGGGCAGTGTTTCTGGCATGACCCAAACATTGACAAACATGATCTCTCCTTAAAGGATAAACTCGAACAACTTGCGAGATCAGAGGCTTCCCTCCATGGCTTACTCCTTAAAGATGCCAATTTGGAAGATGTTAATCTGGTTAACCTTGGAAGCGATACAGGTTTTGACCTTTCTTATTCTGATTTTTATCACGCCAATCTGAAGGGCGCGCATCTGTTTAATTTGAAGTTACAAAGCGGATCTTTGATGAAAGCCGACTTGTCAGAAGCTAATCTGCATCTCTGTTCTTTTGATGATACAAACCTTCTCGGGATAAGGTGGGGTAATGCACGAATAGACGGCATGATAATTGGTAAGAAGATACTGCAGGAAAGCAAAGCTTTAAAAGCCGATAAACAGAACGATCAGACAACTGCGATCGACAATTTCGAACAGGCCGAAGAGGTGTATCGAGACCTTAGGAAATTGTCAGAAACTCAAGGTCTCTTTGAGATGAGTGGTTATTTTCTAGGCAAAGAATTGACCATGCGGCGCTACCAGTTTCCACTCTACTCTAGCCGACGTCTTTTATCTAAGTTCATCGACCTCTTTTGTGGGTATGGTGAACGGCCCCTGAACGTTATTTTATTTTCCCTGTTTCTTATTTTTATTTGTGCGCTGTTTTATTTTTTTCTGGGTGTTTCCGCAAATAATGAGGTTGTCGGTTTCAGTGTTGATCTCAGTTTCAGTGCCAATATGCAGCACTTTTTCAATAGTATCTACTACAGTGTCGTTACCTTCACGACACTCGGGTATGGTGATATTACACCTGTTGGACCGACACGTATTGTTGCCGCACTCGAAGCCTTTATTGGAAGCTTTACCTTGGCACTTTTTGTTGTGGTCTTTGTGAAAAAAATGACGAGATGAACTTCCTACACAGTAAATTTATGGGATGTGATTGCGATAAAAGAAGCAAAGGCAGTAGAGTCTAAATCTTAAACTTGGCAATCGCCTTGATTTCTCACGAAAGGTGGCATGATGAACCGTTATTTGTCAGATATTTTTTTGTCAGTGGTAAATTCCTTGATGATAAAACCGACGAGGCTACTGCCTGGATATTTTATTGTGATTGCCAGTATTCTCTCGGCAAACGGGGCGGCGGTTTCTGCTGCGACCTCTCCTGAACGTGTTCAAGTAACCGGGGAGATTATCGATACCTGGTGTTATGTGACAGAGATTATGGGAGATGCTCAGGGCACAGCCCACCATCTGTGCGCTGTTTGGTGCGCGATTGGGGGAATTCCCGTCAGTATCCTCGGTGAAGATGGGCACGTTTATATGGTGCTCAAAGTTGAGAGCGAAGACGCCAACGTTGCCAATCCAACTGTTGTGAATATCCAAACCCACAAAGTCACTGTTGATGGTGATCTTTATGAACGCGATGGCGTTAAGTACCTCTTCGTTAATCAAGTTGCGGATGATCAGGGTGTCGTGAACTTAAATCACGAAGACTACGGCATTATTCCTTTTGGGAAGTAGAAAGATGAAAATTTTATTCAAGAGCTTTATCACTGCTTCTTTCTTTGTGATCGGACTGACTGCATCCAGCTTTGCTGCCAATGAATGGGGCATTGATGGGGAAGAAGCAAAAGAGCTTGATGGCACCGTGGTTGACCTCGCGTGCGAGCTTTCAGGAAACTGCCCGGATAATTGTGGGGCAGGTAAAAGACAACTCGGTTTACTTCTTAAAGACGGTACGCTTTATCCCGTTGTCAAAGGGGGGACAAACTTTGCGGGCGGAACGGAAGAACTTATAGGTCAGTGTGGAAAGTCTGTTCATGTGGATGGTCTTTTGATTACAGATCCTCTAATGACAATTTATTTTGTTCAGCGTATCCGTTCAGAAGAGACAGGTGAGTGGTCAAAAACAAAGCAATGGGGCAAAAACTGGAAAGCTGCCAACCCAGGTAAAAAACTGGGACGCTGGTTTCGAGAAGACCCCCGTGTTGCCAAAATCGTTGATGAAGGTGGTAAGCTCGGGATCCCTGGTTTGGTTTACGAGGAAGAATAATCTATGCGATTTTTAAATTGTCTTATGGGGCTTACTGTTTGCCTAATGATTACTGCTGGCTCAGTCTTTTCCGCTGAAACCACCGTTACCCACGAAAGCCATTCAACTATAGTCACAACGGACGTTCCGAAGACTCCTCCTGCATTAGATGCTCTTTTCGGCGGACCTTTTGAATTACAAGATCATCAGGGGAAAACACGACGAGATAGCGATTGGGAGGACCAGTTTAAACTCGTATTTTTTGGCTATACCAATTGCCCTGCAATCTGCCCGACCACCTTGCAGGATATTACTGACGCTCTTGATATTTTGGGCGAGGATGCAAAATCAATCCAGCCTCTCTTTATCACCGTTGACCCTGAAAGAGACACTGTTGAGGTTCTGAATGAATACGTTAGTTCATTTCATCCAAGCTTAGTGGGTCTCACAGGAAGCGAAACACAGATCAGTACCGTTGCTAAAAGCTATCGAGTGCAACGTCATAAAATTTTGCTCTCAGAGGAAGACCATACAGCCCACAATGGACATGGTAGTGATGCTTCTAAGGGGGAGGTTAATTATGATGCTGCGCATAGTACTTTGACTTACTTGATGGATCGGAACGGTAAATTCATCACCTTGTTTCCTTATGATACGAGAGGAGAGGTGATGGCAAAGCGTTTACTCGGATATTTAAAAGGCTCATCTTAAGGGCTATTGGTCGTTCTGAAGTCTGGTCGTCGTATTGAAGTCTGATGGAAAAGCTGTTCTAAAGAAGGCCTCTTCTTTTATCGCTTAGCCAGAAGCGTTTTTTCCAGCCGGACTTATTATGATCGTCGTCTTTGAAAGTATCTTCCCTATTTTTGCTATCGTTCTTTTAGGATTTGGGCTCCGTAAAAGTAATTTTGTACCAACGGACCATTGGCGCGTGGTGGAAGAACTGTGTTTCTGGCTGTTCTTCCCCTGTATTCTGGCAACGACTTTGATCAAGGCTGATCTGTCTTCCATCGAACTTGGCCCTTATGTCTTCACCCTACTGGCAATGATGGCAACCATTGGCCTGATAACACTTTTACTTTGGCCTCTCCTAAAGAGATTTTTGGGAACGAGTAGGGGGCAGTTCTCGACGGTTTATCAGGCGACAACGCGTTGGCACGGTTTTATCGCACTGGCGATTGTTCTTAAACTTTATGGTGAGGATGGTGGCGCACTGATCGCCTTAGCCATGGCGGTCATGGTCCCTATTTTACAAATTAGTAACCTCCTTATTCTGGCAACATTTTCGGATGCTGAAAATCAAACTGGCCCCTCTTTTTTAAAGGTAGGTAAGACTATTTTGGTTAACCCCCTTCTCTGGGGTGTATTCACCGGCCTTGTCATTAATTTGACCCAAACCCCAGTTTGGGAACCGATAATGACCATGGCGGATCTTTTGGGTCGTGCAGCACTGAGCATGTCTTTGTTAGCACTTGGGGCTGGCTTGAGCTTGAAAGCGGCTCTGAAACCTTCTCGTGAATTACTGGTGGGGCTCGTTGGTAAATTGGTTCTCACGCCCGTTGTAATGGCGGGATGGGCGATTTGGTTTGGTATTTCTGGAGTATCGATTTCGGTTTTGATGGTTTGCGCGGCTGTCCCTACGGCTATGAACGGTTATCTGCTCGCTAAAAAAATGGGTGGTGATGCAGAACTATACGCCGCAACCTCAACGGTTCAAACTGTGGTCTCGTTCATCAGCATTCCGTTGGTTCTTTGGTTTGTAAAAGCTTATGCGGGTGGGTTGTGATGATTAAGGGGTATATCCCGGTAATGAGAGCATCAATCATTATTTAGATTCACCCGTTTGTTCTCTCCTTTTGATTTGAAGAGAACAAACGGGAAAGTTCAAAGTGGGATTAGTTTGTTGTATAAATTCTAACTTCTGGGGCGGCTTGAAGAATGGGCGCAAGTGCCTTTACCACATCATCATTGAAAAGCTTGCTCCCCAAATATGCATTAGCATCCTCTTCAGAAGTAAAGCCGTGCAGAACCTGAACATCTTCGTCTCGAATAAGAAGGCTTTTACTTTCAGCACCTTTAATTTGATTTAGAAAAGGTTGTTTGAAGTCCTGATAAACGCCTGCAGCTACGGCGCGATCCGGGTTGTTAATCTTCAAGGTGATTTCTAGAAATGCACCTGGATCAGCAAAAGAAGTAGTGGCCGTTAAGGCCAGGATGAGGGAGAGTAGGGCAATACGAAGTTTCATCATTTAATTATTCCTATTTCTAATAGATGTTGACCGCCCCACAGTGTTTGTTTTCCTGAGTTATAAAAAATTTCTTTTATGAATAAACCTATTTGAATTCTGAACTAATCTTTTGCCCTCAATAATGATAGGGTTCGAGCTAATATCCATATGTCACAAGGGTGTGTGGTTTTGAAATGGGAGAAGGTTATGAATTTTCAACAGCTTAGATTTGTTATTGCCGTTGCTGATACGGGATCTTTTACCAAGGCAGCAGATCTTTGTTGCGTCACTCAACCTGCTCTTTCAAACGCCATTAATCAATTTGAAGAAGAACTCGGTAGCTCGCTTTTTGAGAGAACGACCCGATCCGTTACAACGACAGAATTTGGCGATCATGTTATCGAAGATATGCGAAAAATTTTAACCGCACGTGGGCGCCTTTTTTCACGCGCGGGGGAGTTTCTAGCTCGGGATGACCGCACCGTAAGAATTGGCTTGTCACCCCTGATCAGTAGTGAGTTTGTTGAGAGCTTTCTGAAGAAAATAAAAACTCTAGATTCCAAAATGGATATTGTTCTTAGCGAAATGAACAAAGCGGATATCATTCCAGCTCTCGAAAGTGGGACCATTGATTTCGGCCTTGGACCAGTGCCTTTAACGGATAGTGATGATCAATCGATATCAATTTATTCTGAACCTCTTCTGCTTTTGACAAGTAAAATTAATAAAGAGGGAGAGCTGCCGGCCAAACTTGATGAGCTAACAGAGAAACAGTTTTTGCTAGTACAAGATGTTTGTGGGTTATCTGGAGCTGTTCGAATGTTGTTCAGAGATCACAAACTAGACCTTGAAGAATATCAAGGTCGTGCTCTTAGTTATCATATACTTGAAAAGTGGGCTCAGCTAGGGATTGGGATAACTTTGCTACCCGCTTCTAAGGTAACAGATTTTTCCTATGCCAGACGGCTCGATGACGTTCACGGGAAGCCCGTAACGATCAGTTTTCAAGCCAGCTGGAATAAAGCTCAAGAGGATCGTTCCTCTTTTAAGGCTATTTTTCAGAGTTTGAGTAATACGGCGAGTTAAAGCGGTTATTTACATCCCCTAATCGTCATTGAACTGTTTCATAACTAATCCTTCAGTAACGCCAGCCTGTACAGGACGTTCGAGGTAGGTGGTAAGGGCAACGTAACTCTTTGTGCTACGAACGCCGGGTAATTCATAGAGCTTTGCCAAGAACCCCTCAAGTGCCTCACTATTTTCCAGCCGGACTTTTAAGAGCATGCAGGAATCACCAGTGACAGAATGCATCTCTTCTAATTCGGGTAATTTTGAGAGTTCCATCAGCTCTTTGGTTTTTCCCCATCCCTCTGTATCCAGGTGGACAAAGGCAAGTAATGGTTTCCCGACAGATGGCCCATCCAGTAGGGCGGCAGTACCTTTTATGCGTCCAGAGGAACGCAAGCGCTTAACCCTTTCATGAACAGCGGGGGCTGAAAGACCTACTCTCGTGCTGAGATCTGCGTAGCTCGTATCGGCGTCCTTTGTCAGCTCACCTAATATTTTTCGGTCAATGTTGTCCAAACTACGGGGAAGTTTGCCTGAACTCCGAATGCTATCTGTTTTTTCGTTATTCTGCATTTTACTCTCTTCACAATATATTATTAGGTAATTATTGTACTAAGCTGTATATGAATCAAGGTGCAGTTATGATTACGCTTCCCATCCTCTTACTTACTTTGTCGGTCGCCATTGTTGGCGCAAACTCTTTGGTCTTGAGCCCGATAGCTGGGTCGGTGGCCAGCTCTTTTGTGGGAACCGAGGCTTCCGGCGTTATGATTGCCTCTGCAACGTACGGAATTTGTACTGCGATTTCCGCGCTCTTCCTTGCACCACTGTCAGATCGGTTCGGCGGGAAGCCCGTCTTGCTGATCGCTATGTTTCTGCTTGCTTTGGCCCTTGGCTTATCTGCACTGGCTCCAACGTTGTTGATATTGTGTGTGGCACAAGGTTTATCAGGCGTAGCAGCCGGTGTTGCCCTGCCAGCTTCTTATGGTTTGGCAGTAAAATTAGCCGTCAAAGGGCGGGAGAGCGAAACACTGGGTATCGTCCTCACCGGGTGGACCCTTAGTCTTGTCGTTGGCGTAAGTATATCTGCCCTCATTGCTGACTTTGTTCATTGGCGTGGGGTATATCTGTTTATGGCGTTACTGGCGGGAGGTGTTACTCTGAGTATCCTGCTAACAAGTGCTTGGGGTGCTAGTACTGACACCAGTGCTGCACCCAATATTGTCAAAGGAAAGCCAACCTCTCCTTTGACAGCACTTCGGGTTCCTGGGATTGGGCGAGGTTTGATCGTCTGCGCGTCTTACATGATCGCCTTTTATGGTCTCTACACTTACCTAGGAGGACATTTACAGCAAGCGTTAGGGCAATCTACGGCGTCATCAGGGCTTACAACATTGGCTTATGGTATTGGCTTTGGCGGGGCGGTTTTTCTGGATCGGTATATTGATCGTCATGGGCCGGCAAAGGTTGCTGTTTACGTTTTTACGGGGCTATCCCTGACATATCTCGGCGTGTCTTTTGTTTCGTTCTCTTTTTACGGACTGGTCGCGTTTTGTCTCTTATGGGGAATGATGAACCATCTCGGGCTCAATCTTGTGGTGGGGCGGTTGGTGGCCTTGGATGAAAGTCAGAGAGGAGCAATATTGGGGATCAATTCATCGGTAACGTATTTCTGCGTCTTTATTGGCGCGGTAGCTTTTAAGCCGATCTTTGATAGTGCCGGGTTTGCCGTCTGTGCTTTGATCTCAGCCCTATGTATCTTACCCGCGATTATTGATGGCATCATGACTAGACGGCAAAGTGGCCTTGCTAAGCAAAGTACGGCTTGAAGAATAGGTCACGAGCGATAACATAGAGGGTAAATTCATCGCATTTTGAGTGTGTGATGAATGTGTGTATCTTGGAGGTAAAGCCGGATGTTGGATATTGAGGCAATTTGGGCTGAGTACCAGACAAGCTTGAAGTCGTTTTTGCACTCAAAGATATCTAATCCTGTAGACGTAGATGATTTACTGCAGGATATTTTGATTAAATCCTATCAAAATATCGAAGGGCTTAAATCCGAAACCTCAATCAAATCGTGGCTTTTCCAAATTGCAAACCATACCATTATCAATTTCTACCGTGATGACAGTAAGGCGAGATCTATCAATCCCAATGACCTCTGGTATGAAGAAGACAACTCTGAACTGGAAATTTCTCTCGCCCGATGTGTAGTGCCTTTTATCAAGGCTCTATCTCCAAAAAAATCCGAGTTATTAACTTCTATTGATATCAAAGGGGAAAGCCAAAAAGATTATGCCCTTAGAAACGGTATCAGCTACTCAACCCTAAAGTCACGGGTGCAAAAAAGTAGACACGAGTTGAAGGGATTATTTGAAAATTGCTGCCACATCACTTTTGACCAATCTGGTGGTGTCGTAAATTTTGTAGCAAAATCAGATGGTTGTAAAAATTGCTAACTTTATTTCGTCTTTTTAGTTTCTGGTCCGTCTTATAGATAGTTACACAAGAAAAGAGCCAAAAAAGAGAGCCGAATAATGATTAAAGTTATTAGTTTCAAGATCTGCCCCTTTGTTCAACGCGTGACAGCTTTACTAGAGGCAAAGAAAGTCCCCTATCAAATTGAGTATATCAGCCTTAAGGACAAGCCCGAATGGTTCCTTGATATATCACCCACTGGACAGGTTCCTGTACTAGTCACAGAGGGCGGTAAGGCGTTGTTTGAATCAGATGCAATCGCTGAATATCTGGATGAGGTTTATGCTCCACTAGAACCTGCTATCACGCCAGAGCGGCGTGCAACTGATCGCGCTTGGAGCTATCAAGCGACAAAACACTACCTTGTCCAGTGCAGTACGATGACAAGCCCGGATGGGATCACCTTGACTGATCGTGTCGGGAAATTGAATAAGGCTTTTGAGCGAGCTGAAAAGCAAATGGGCGTTGGCCCGTATTTCAACGGCGATACTTTGGGTAATGTTGATGCCGCTTGGCTTCCTCTCCTTCATAGGGCCGCAATCATTTCTATTCATCGCGATTATGATTTTCTAGCGAAATTTCCAAAGATGAAGCAGTGGCAAAGTAACCTCCTGTCGACGGGGCTGGCTGAAAAATCAGTATCAGAAGATTATGAAACTGTTTTTACTGATTTTTATCTTTCAGAGACGACCTATCTAGGCAGTGGTCGAAGTGGCAACAGCCAATTAGAAAATCAATGTAAAAATGGGACTTGTTGCTAGAGAAAATCGACTTTCTATAATCCCTGTACTTTTTGCGGAGAGTGCAGGGTTTTTATAACTCTACAGGTTGGCCATGAGGGGTGCGTAAATATGCCTGTCGCCACTCTTCTTTTCGAGATGTCATATCACCTGGGCTAACAGCACCTTTTTGGGATACAATTTTTTCCAGAGTGTTGAGCCAATGATTGTAGTAAGTATCGCCTAAATCTGGATCACCGTCAGCTTGAGCGCGCTTAACTTCCTCACTAAAAGTGTCAACCCATTCTGCCCATGTGAAATGACCCTCATCGCAAAGACGCACGGCGAGAGCAAAGGCTTGAGCTTGCCAGGGTTCCGCAAAGACGGGACCTTCTTCGTCGGTTGGCAAGTTGGGAAGGTTTTTACAAAAATGTGTGGTGGTATCACTCATGCTTTTTCCAAGTAACTCTGCCAGAGGTCAACGTGAATTGTACTATCATTTCCTGGTCCCCAAAGCATGTCGCCATCGAATGAAACATTATAGAGATGTTGCCCTATCTTGTTTCCGGTTGAATTCTCATCGGGGAGAATAAAGCTGCCGTGATAATCGCTTATAGAACCAATATGGCCACGCACATACCTTGGGGCACGGGTATGTCCCGTAGGATTGAATTGGATGACGCGGACTTTATCACCAATTTTGAAATGTTGGGGGGCCTCAGTCGCGAGATCACAAGGACCACCCGAGCTTAAGATATTTGCGACGGCACTGGCGGGCGCGCACTTACTTGTCAGGCTTTCTGGCGTTGGCTCCAGAGCTTTACCTTGCTCAAGTTCCTCAGGAGTTACAACTCCCTGTTCAACCAATAAAGTTTCCAGCCCTGCGAGCCAATTTTCGTAATAGCTGTTGGAAAGATAGGTAACGGGGTGCTGACGTTCGCGGGCATGGCGGGAAATGTCGATATTCCATTGGCCAAGCCAACCCGCAGTTAACGTCAAACCAAGAGCTCGTTTTTCCCATTCTGCATGAAACAAAGGTTCTTCGCGTTCTGGCTCTGGATTGATTGGCCCGAGGCCGTGCATGCCGCCGAGATCGTGAGCGCCGTTCATGAGGCTTCTCCAGCCTGAATTGCCTTTAACTCAGTAGGGGTAAGGGCGACTTCAACGCCAATCATGGAATTTCTGCTGACGAGATCTTCAAGTTGTTCCGCAGACCAATCATCTGTGCCCTCGGGTCTTTGTGGAAGGACAAGGAACCGCATTTCGGAGGTCGAATCCCAAACTGATATCTTCGAGCCTTGGGGTAATGTCGTCCCAAATTCTGCAAGTACCCCTTTTGGATCAGACACTGCCTGCGCCCTGTACGGCGCGGACTTATACCATACGGGCGGAAGACCAAGGACCGTCCAAGGATAACACGAGCAAAGTGTGCAAACGACAAGGTTATGCCGGGTGTTTGTGTTCTCTACCACCTTCATGTGTTCGCCTTGGCGCCCAGCATAACCCATAGAATTGATTGCTGTGTTGGCATCACTAAGGAGTAAATCTTTAAAGGCAGGATCTGTCCAGGCGCGAGCAACCACTTTTGCCCCATTACGGGGGCCAACCTTGGTCTCATATGTCTCTATAATCGCATCAATAGCCGCAGGATCAACCAACCCCTTTTCAACAAGAAGGGATTCCAGAGCTTTGACCCGGAGAGCTGGATCAGAAGGGGGATCAGTGTGGTCGTGTGGATGATCGTGCCCCATTATAGGTTCCTGTTGTTATTAGTTTAGGTGTGCGTAATTTAACATACCGGCAGCCGATATCCCATAACTTCAAATTTGACAGATGATTTGGTATTAATCTAACAAGTAATAAGTATACTTGTTATTAGCTTAGTTAATAGTGGTTTGTGATGGATAACATTGATCTCAATCTTTTTAGAACTTTTGACGCCTTGTTTGAGGAAGAAAATGCAACTCGGGCTGCTATTAAAATAGGAGTGAGCCAGTCGGCTGTGAGTGCCGCATTGGGACGGTTGCGCAAAATTTATGATGATCCCTTGTTTACCCGTGTTCAGGGAGGATTAAAGCCAACGCCACGTGCAATTGAAATAAAACCTCATGTGCAGGATGCTTTAAATTCTGTGTCCAAGAGCCTTAATTTTTGTAACAAGGTTAATATTGAGCGCTTTATCAAAGTTGGTATGTCGGACGATATCGAAATCGCTTTTGGCCCCAAAATAATACAATGCCTACGTGAAAAATTCCCTGCGGCCCGTCCAATAATTAGTCAGTCGCATAGTGGTGTTTCATCTGATTTATTACTGGATAAATCCATAGACATTGCGATTGGTTCTGGTGGACTTACCGGCCCGCGGATACAGCGACAATCCGTTGGGCAGTCGGGATACCTAACAGTGAGTTGTGTATCCGCAAAGGATGGTAAAGCCTTCACCCTTAAAGAGTTTTTGGAACGTGAGCATCTATTGATTTCTTCAAGCGGTCTGGTCGGCGCCGTTGACGAGGTTTTGTCTCAAGAGGGAATGAGAAGGAAGGTTGCTTTTTCAGCAACTCATTTTGCGACAACGGATCTATTACTAACTGGAACAGATTATTTAGCAACAATTCCAAGTCACGCGGCACGAATACTGGCCAAAAGGGCTGGCCTGTTTATTTCCCCATGCCCGATAGGTTTGAAAAACTACCCACTTGAAGTTGCCACAACAAAATCAATGCTCAAAGACAGCTTTATTATTGGGGCCGTTGATGTCATCGCAAAAACACTTACAGAATTGGTGCCAGGTGCCGACGGCTGAGAGTATGATCTTAAATGAGGGGGCACAAAAAAGGCCAGAGCTTTTTTAATATTGCTCTGGCCTTTTCCATCATTTTCTTAATCTCTTATTCAGGAAAGCCAAATCAAACCGACCCCACCAATAGAAGCTGTAAGGAGGACGCGAGATAGTCCCCAGTGGAATTTGAAGATCAGCAGGCCGCAAATCGAAGACAACAGAATTACGCGCCAATCAAGAGAGCTTAATTCCGGTATCCAAAGTTTGATAGGACCAACCTTCTGAGGGTTAACCTCGCTAAAGAAAACGTGCAATCCAAACCAGATGGAGAGGTTCAAAATTACCCCGACGACTGCCGCAGCAATACCTGCCAGCGCTCCTCGAAGTCTTGGTTGAGCCCCAATCCAATCGATATAGGGGGCACCTGCAAAGATCCAAAGAAAGCAAGGAGAGAAGGTTACCCAGAGAGTGAGCAGGGCGCCAATTAAACCAAGTCCTATGCCGCCTTCTCTAAAGGCTGCGAGGAATCCGACAAACTCAGTTACCAGTATCAACGGCCCCGGTGTGGTCTCGGCTAGTCCAAGACCGTCCATCATTTCACCAGCACTCAGCCATCCAAAATGAGTTACGACATCCTGTGACATATAGGCGAGGACTGCATAGGCACCGCCAAAAGTAACGACAGCGAGTTTGGAGAAAAACACGCCGATTTCGTTCAGAATAGAGTTCTCGGCAAAGATATGTAGGACGACAAGAGGGGCAAGCCAAACCAGAAGCCAGATGAAAATGGTCATTAGCGTTGCAAAAAGGGTTCGTTTTATCGGCTCATGTTTTTTCTCGTGCTCTTCTAATTTTGCGCTACGGAGAAAACCAAACAGGGCTGCTGTTATGATGATTAACGGGAACGGTAGATCGAGAAAGAAAATTCCGACAAAGGCGAGAGCTGCAATGATCCAATGCTCGGGAAGATGCAATACCTTCTTTGCTATTCGGTGAAGAGCCTCGATAACGATAACCAAAACACAGGCCTTTACCCCAAGAAACAAAGCCGTCACGAGGGGGACGTCACCATAAAGTCCATAGATTGCTGCAAAAGACAGGACAACGAAGGCACCTGGAATAACAAAGAGCAAACCTGCCATTAGTCCGCCGATTACGCCGTGTAATCGCCAACCAGTATAAGTTGCAAGCTGCATGGCTTCTGGTCCAGGAAGCAACATACAGAAACTCAATGCGTTAAGGTATTGCCTTTCTGTTAGCCAACTCTTTTCATCAACAATAATGCGGTGCATCAAGGCAATCTGGGCCGTTGGGCCGCCGAACGACAGCAGCCCTACTTTGAGCCATATGTTGAACGCATCTAGAAGCGAAGGCGCGGGCGGATTGTTTAAATCCGCCTTCATATCAAGAGATGTCATGGAACTAACCCCGCACCGTAGCTGCAGGCCAATCATGGCCTTCTTTTGTGGCATCGCGTGCCCAGCGATAGAAGGCGTCATACAACGTCATTCCTGCCTCTAATTGGGCGAGATCATCACGGTACATGCGTGATAACCCAAGGGAGGCAGCAAGAAGGCCTGCTGATTCCGGGGCAAGGTCGTGTCTATTGGTATCCGCGCCGCGAACGATTGTGGCAAGCCGTTTTAAAGCCTCTGTTTCGAGGCCAAATTCTTCGACCATTGTATCGAAGGTGCAGCGATCATCGCGATGGCTCCAGAATACGTCTTCGATATCAAAAGCTGTTGCTCCAAATTTATCTGCGACGTCCAGCACTTCGGAAGGGGCCACAAAAAGAATTTGGGAATTCCTGTCGATAAAACGTCGGATAAACCAAGGGCAAGCCAGTCGGTCAATTTTTGGACGTTGTCGTGTGACCCAGACGGTGCGACCTTCAGTATTACGCTCAGGTAAGTTGGTCAGGGACATTAGTGGTCCCCCGCCATCCCTCCAGCCATTAAAACCTCCTTCGAGTGATTCAACTTGAACGCCATGATCACGTAAAATGGCGACCACGCCTTGGCTGATCTTTTTACCTTTGTGGCAACTGACTACGACACGCGTTGTTCCAATTTTTGGCACAAGGGACATGATATCGCGAAAGGAATGTCGGAATGATTGTGGAATTAACCGTGGATCTTCTGCGAAATCTTCATCTATACGAAGATCAATAATTATCGGACACTCAGGAGTGCCAATGAGACGCGTTAGTTGGGATACTGTAATTTCTGTTGGTGATGGCATATGCGCATCCTTCCACACTTTGGTGTTGATCAGGATGCGAAACTTGGGCTGACGCCTCACGGGGTGTTCGCAAGCCCCATGTATTATTTGTACTCAATTCGGCCCATGGGGTCAATCAAGGATTACTCCTTGTACGCTTTGATGAGGTGATCGTTTTATAAAGAGGTGTAACAAAGATGCTCCGTGTTTAATCTCAACGGAGCATCTTTGTTAATAAAGTATATCAACTTAACAAGTGAGATAGCTTCTAAAAA
This sequence comes from Halopseudomonas aestusnigri, assembly GCA_036960845.1. GTDB lineage: Bacteria > Pseudomonadota > Alphaproteobacteria > Kiloniellales > Kiloniellaceae > Kiloniella. The sequence goes on from JBALWN010000002.1 coordinate 334,749, forward strand.
ACCATCCAGTATTCAAAAGCATACCCAGCTGCAATTGACCCCATAAGGCCGAGTAGAAGGTATAGGAAAAAGACAGGTTTTTTGACGAGAGCATAGACGCTCATTGCAGCCGGAATAGAAGATACGGATCCAGCTAACATGAATGTCATGCCCGTTCCTGCCCCCATACCTAGTTCCATAAGGCTGTTTATGGTTGGTATTGCTGCATACCCGTTTAGATAAGCTGGGATACCAATCAAGGCGCCAAGAGGGATCGACCACCATTGGTCATCACCAAAGAGTAAGGCAACCTTATCCACTGGGAGGTAAGCAACCATCAAGCTCTCAAACAAAAATGCGAGGGCCAGCCATTTAAGAAGAAACCAACTGTTGGTGATAGCTTCATTTTTAAAAAGCGCCTGACGCTCAGGGGAGTGCCAGAACTTCCAGTAAATACGGTTATCAGGCTTTGTATCTGATCCGCAGGAAGAGCCACATCCATCCTGGGTATTGGGGCGCATTATTTCCTGAAAATAGCCTGCTCGGACCATCGTGTAAGCAATAAGACCGCCGCTTAATCCCATCAAGAACGCGGCAATAGTTTTAAAGGTTGTGAACTCTATTCCAAACACGGCGCTGGTGAGAATGAACATTTCAGGGTCCATCAATGGGGATGAAATCCAAAACGCCATTACAGGGGCCAATGGAACACCTGCTCTTAATAGGCCAGAGATCAAAGGAATTACCCCACAGGAACAAAAGGGGGATAATGTTCCAAACAAGGCCGCAATACTGATGCTGACAACGGGGTTACCTGAAGAGATACTGTTGACTTTACTGTCGAGGTTACTTGCCTTGGTATAGGCTGCGACCCCAATAGATAATAAAATAAAGGGAAGTATCCCAAACAAACTTTCTAAGGCAAAAATTAGGGAAGGGATGAGTTGACTAGTATCCAGAGCCGCGATTGCAACAAGAGTTGCCAAAAAAGCGAGGACGACACGATCCCAACGCAAACCGTTTATTTTGGTAAGTTCAATAAATGACATTTACTTTTCCTTATTTCTAGAAATATCGAAATGATTAAGCGATGAGATTGACCTTGTGTGTGTTTAATCATTTCATTTCGTTGGTCATTCCGCTGGAACTAAAAGAGATCCTAGGGGTGATGTTTTTAGGCTGCGGCTGTCTTTTCGGATAACAGGCCCTTACAACAATCTTTCATTAGATAATCGAGTAAGTCCTGAGTAAGTTGATAATCCAGTCTGCACCTTAATACTCGACCTTCACGGGACTGGATTAGTAAGCCTGATGTGATCATGTGTGTGATGTGGTGAGACAGAGTTGAGTGTGGCATATCCAGTTCTTTTTGAATGTCGCCAACAGCTAGCCCTTCATCTCCGGCTTTTACCAATAGCCGAAACATGGCAAGTCGGGCAGGGTTTCCTAATTTTGCTAAGCAGATAGCTGCCTTATCTAATTCCATCATAATCTCGATATTTATATTTCGACTATTATCGAAATAATACTTTGTACAACTTTTGTCAAGGAAGTGTTCGAATATTGTTATCTTAAATTAGCGAAAATAAAGTTTGGAAATTACTAAATACATGAAATTGTTTGGCAAAACAATAACTTGTAAAATGAAAGTCAAGTAAGCATATTTAGTGGCGTAGTGGAAGTTCGGTTGCAATATTAATTTCTTGATAGCGAGAGCACTAATCATGCGATTAGAGGATTTACGTTTTTTTGTTCGTGTTGCAGAACTAAAAAATCTTTCAGCAGCTGGGCGTGACTTTGGCCTCTCTCCTTCCGCCGCGAGTGCAAGACTGGTTACTTTGGAAAGAACAATAGGTAGTCAGCTCGTCATCCGCACGACCCGTCAACTAATGGTGACGACAGCCGGGAAAACTCTAACAAAACATGCGCTGGTAGCTTTATACGAAATGGATACAGCTCTGTCTCTGCTGAGGGAGAGTAAGGCTGACTTTAAGGGGGAGCTAAAGATATCGAGTAGCATGTTTTTTGGACGAAAGCATGTTTTGCCCTATCTTGGTGAGTTCATGAAGTTGCACCCCGGGCTTACGATTGAACTTAGTTTTTCGGATCGTTTGGTGGATGTTATTGCTGAAGGGTTTGATCTGGCAATCAGATCTGCTGAATTAAAAGACTCAAGCCTAAAGGCACGTAAACTTACCAATCATAGGCGCGTTCTTTGCGCTTCGCCTGATTACATCAAAAAAAATGGGGTGCCGCGACATCCTGATGATTTGAGGCAGCACGAATGTATTGGTGTCACCTCAATTCCAAAATGGCGGTTTGGTGGGCCTAGGGGGGAGCTCTCACACACTGTCCCTACAGTAATTAAAGAAGATAGCGGTGTTTATGCCCATGAAGCCGTGCTTAATGGGCTTGGTATTACGGTGAAATCAATCACTTATATATGGGAAGACCTAAGGGATGGTCGTTTGGTTGAAATCCTACCCGATTTCCCGATCCTTAATGGCGGGGAAATCTGGGCTGTATATCCTCCCGGTAATTTCACCGATCCCAAGGTTTCTATCTTCATAGATTTTCTGAAATCTAAATATGGTTCCTCACCCTATTGGGAAGCACCTTACTAAGATACTTTGTGGGATAGAATGAGGAACCACAACCTTCACACTTCTTCGTTTCGGGAGGTGGAGGTTTAAATCCTAGCAGCGAAAGTTACTGGGTTTTTTGAACAATTTTCCACCTACGATTGCTTTAATCAAACTAGATAGGGAGGCCAGTAGTTTTTTTGTCGTTTCATTGCGGTGGTGACGCGCCAGAGTTTCGAATTTATTTCTGGTGTGTAACATGAATTTCTCCTTTTTTACTGAAAGGACTATCCCATGATTAATAAGTTTGTATAATTGGGCTTGTTTTAACAACACTTTCCAAAGTTTTGGTATAATGCGTCTTGATGATCTGCGTTTCTTTATTCGTGTGGCTTCCTTAAACAATCTTTCTGCTGCTGGGCGGGAGTTTGGTCTTTCGCCGTCTGCTGCGAGTGCGCGTCTGGTGACGTTAGAGAAATCCATCGGCATTCAATTGATGTCGCGTACAACGCGTAGCATTGCAATTACAGAGGCGGGTCAGATTTTTCTGCAACACGCTTTATCAGCCATCAAGGAAATGGATACCGCCAAGGATCGACTTGAAACGGCAACAGGCGAGCCACGTGGCCTGCTCAAGATTTCTTGTAATATGTTTTTTGGTCGTAAACACATTTTACCCTATCTAAATGAATTCACGCAGCTTTATCCCAAAGTAAAGCTTGAGATGAATTTTTCAGATACCATAGTTGATCTGATTGGCGAGGGTTTCGATTTGGCAATTCGTGCTGCTATGTTACCTGATTCTAGCCTACGAGCGCGAAAACTTGGTGGGAACCCCAGAGTTCTTTGCGCTTCGCCAGATTACCTAGAGAGAAACGGTGTGCCAAACTGCCCAGATGATTTGGCGCATCACAACTGCATTGGTTTAAGCTTTATGCCCAATTGGTATTTTAAAGGCCCAAAGGGTGAGATTACCAGGTCTGTGCGGTCATCAATCACTGGGGATACAGGGGATTACGCCTACGATGCTGCTCTACATGGCTTGGGATTAACTGTAAAATCTGTCGCTCATGTTTGGGAAGATCTAAGAGATGGTAAGTTGATAGAAGTGATGAAGGAATATCCCGTCGCTCGCACTGGCGATATATGGGCAGTTTATCCTCCGGGAAACTATACCCTACCCAAAATTACAGTTTTGATCAATTTTCTCCGCGAAAAATACGGATCACCTCCCTATTGGGAAACTGATTATGAAGCAGTTGTGCCTGAGTAGATCGTGTCGCGAATTTAGTTGCGCTACACTATTCCCTGCGCCCTGTATCACCCCGCATTATACCCTTGGGCTTTGGCCTCTTCTTTGACCCAGTTAACAATCATGTCGGCCTGAGGATGATGACGTTGATAGGCTAAGTCGTAGCCATAGTCCGTTCGAACGCGTAGCCCGGTAAGTTCGACTAGCTGTCCGGATTTGAGGGGGTGCTCGGCTAGTTGAGGCCATGCCAATGCCACGCCATGGCCCTCTACTGCCGTCTGTAGGGCTAAGGCGTAGTTGTTGTAATAATAAGTTTCGGGTGCAGGTGTATAGTCGACAGAAAAGTGCTTCAACCATTGTGTCCAGGACAACCAACTATATTTTTCTTCTTGTTCATGAATGAGAGTTACATCTGCCAACATAGAGGGGGTAATATTGTCGCATCGACTAAAGTGATCTCTATAAAATTGCGGAGAGCACACCGGAAACAGTTCCTCGCCAAAGAGTTTTTGTGAATGGCCATCACTCCAATCGCCCTTCCCAAACCGAACGGCAAAATCGATTTCTTCCAAATCAAAAATTGTTTCCGTATCAGAGGTAATCATGCGTAATTCGTATTCAGGTATCAGCTTCTGGAGTGCGGAAAACCGTTGCATTAACCACAGATAAGCAAAGCCATAAGTGCATCCAATTGTTAATACGTTGGAGGGCTGTTTTGTCGTAATTTTATTTGCTGTCTGACGAATGTGTCCCAAACCAAGTTTGACCGCGTCATAGAGCTCTTGTCCGGCATCCGTCAACTCCACCCGATGATGTAGGCGATTAAATAAGGGAACATTTAGGATGTGCTCCAAAGAGGCAATGTGCCGACTTACAGATGGTTGGGTGGTGCCCAGGCTTTCCGCAGCCTTTGTAAAACTTCCTTTGTCGACCGCAACTTCAAAAGCAGCCAAATGGTTAAGTGCAGTGCCTATACGCCAATTTAAATTCATGCCAAATATTATCTCACATACGAGTATCGTATGTGACTATAACAAAATACAAGAGGTGCATTAAAGTAATTTCTTTAGATTGAATGCTCACGGATGCATATGTGAGAGGCAATAATTCCTTAATGATTATGGGCTAGTACTCGGCTCTAACTTGAAGGAAGCAGCTTTCAAGACATCTCGTGCTAATAACATTTATTGTAGCAGGGACAGGGCAGGTAGAGCTATTAAGACAGCGCTATTTGATCATACGCTTTACGCATGAAAGAATTTCTTCTTACTCTCGATCGTAACAGTACAGAGAAACTGCAGCCTCAAATTCGACGGCAGATTGTTTCGGCAATACTTAACGGTAGTTTGCCATCTGGCTCTCCAATTCCACCGAGTAGAAAGCTGGCTACAAAATTGGGTATTGCTCGGATTACTGTCGTGCAAACTTATCAGGATTTAATTTACGATGGCTATTTGCACACAAAAGAGAGAAGTGGAATTTTTGTAAGCGATGAGCTTACTTTACCAGTTAAAAGCCTATCTCATAAATCAGCTGCAGATTTTATTGTCCCTCAAGAACCAAAATTTTCTTTTAAGTTTATTCCAAGTAAGCAGGAAACTACTGAGAAACCAATAAACTGGAAAGACTATCCCTATCCTTTTGTAACCTCACAAGTCGATAAGTCCCTCTTCCCGATTACTGCCTGGCGTGATTGCTCCCGACAGACACTCAGTCTAAATGCAATGGCAGAGTGGACCGAAGATCGTGCGGGACATGATGATCCTCTTCTGATCAATGAAATTCGCACTAAATTGCTTCCAGCAAGAGGCATTCATGCCACCGAAGATGAAATTATGGTGACTGCTGGCGCTCAGAACGGCCTCTTTATGCTGACACGCATTCTGTTAGATCGCAGTACCCTTGCGGGTATAGAGAACCCCGGATACCCGGATCTTCGCAATATGATCGAGTTAACTGGGTCACGCACACGGTTTTTCAAAATAGATGAGCAGGGTTTGATTCCCGACCAGCAGCTCAATGATTGCGATCTAGTTTGTGTGACCCCAAGCCACCAGGCACCAACTACCGTTACCATGTCGCTTGATCGTCGTTATGAGTTATTAGAAAAAGCAGAGAAAGAAAATTTCATAATAATTGAGGATGATTACGAGCCGGAATTGAATTTCGAATGCACTCACTTTCCAGCAATCAAAGCGCTGGATCAAACGGGTCGTGTGATGTACGTCGGCAGCCTTTCAAAATCGTTCTTTCCTGGGCTACGTCTTGGATATCTAGTTGCGCCTTCAAGCGTGATCCGTGAAGTCCGTGCTCTTAGGCGGCTTATGCATCGGCATACACCAACAAATAATCAGCGGACAATGGCGATCTTCTTGGCTCAGGGGCATCACGAAAGTTTCCGGCGGCTTCTACATAAAACGTATAAAAATCGGTGGCTTGCAATGAAACAGGCCCTTGAGAAATCGAGTGTTGATTTTCATGTTCAACCCTCTAGCGGAGGATCAAGCTTTTGGGTCAAAGGCCCTGAGAACCTCGATAGTAAAAAGCTCTCAAAGAGCGCCTTGGACTTAGGTGTCGTAATAGAGCCCGGTGCCGTTTACTATTTTGATGTAGGGGCGCCTAATAATCACTTTAGGTTGGGTTTTTCTGCCATTGATAAGGGCGTGATACCAGAGGGGATTTCTCGTCTTGAAGAAGCAGTGATCAGAGTTCTTTGAGGTAGTAAATATCTGAGAAATTCAGCTGGAAAACAAAAGGGCAGCTAAAGAATAGCTGCCCTAAATCTTGACTGTATAGCCTCACAGATAGTTAGTCTGCTTTACCGCCGCGTTCACGAGACCATTCGTTGGGATTACTCAAGAATGATCTTACAGTGACGAGATTGTCGTTTTCCAGGTAGCCTTTTTCCTCAGCCACTTTGAGGGCATCCCACCAGGTTGCTAGGGCGTGAAGAGTAACACCTTCTTTGGCGAGGTCGCTCACAGACTGTGGGTATATACCATAATGGAAGAAAACAAAGGTATGATCACACTTGCCGCCAGCCTTGCGGATAGCTTCGACAAAGTTGAGTTTGGATCCACCGTCTGTTGCCAAATCTTCGACCAGCAATACGCGGCTATCTTCAGCCATATAACCTTCGATTTGTGCGTCACGGCCAAAACCTTTTGGTTTTTTACGAACATAGAGCATGGGCAGACCCATACGCTCAGCAATCATGGCAGCAAAGGGAATACCTGCTGTTTCCCCGCCTGCAATTGCATCGATTGATTCGTACCCGATATCACGCTGGATCAATTCTACAGCCATATCCATCAACTTGGTACGGGCACGCGGGAAAGAGATAATCTTACGGCAATCAACATAAACCGGGCTGACCCGACCTGACGTAAATGTAAAAGGATCTTCTGGACGGAAAAGAACGGCTTCAATTTCCATCAAAATTGATGCGGTTGTGCGGGCGGTTTCAGTGATTTTGCTCATCGCGGGTCCGGTCCTTTGGTTCGTTACCATTGGTGGTCTGTTATCAAAGGCCTCAATTTTGAGGCGTATAGAATAAATTGCTTCTGTTTAACCTCTGTCCTGCTTTGCTGCAATGAATTTTAGCCGTAAATCCGCGCGTAACATAACCTTAACATAGCAGGTTAATGCGAGGTGATTACCTGTACTTGCCAAATAGGTATTAGAAGAGGCAATCTCCCAAATGTGAATAAGCTTTGTTAATACAGGTAAAAGAGGTTTTCGATGACAAATGTGGCAGACCAGTCTGTATTGCTCAAGCTTGAGGGCACTATTGCGACAGTCATTTTAAATCGCCCAGAAAAATTGAACGCCTTTAATCTGTCGATGTGGCAACGTCTTGGCGATGTCATGGAAGAACTTGGCTCACATGACAGCATACGGTGTGTGATCATTCGGGGTGCGGGTGGACGTGCCTTTGCTGCGGGTGCTGATATAGCAGAGTTTGAGAAGGTGCGGTTTTCTTCGAAACAGGCCGCTGAGTACTCAAAGCCGATGGACCGTGCTGCTGAGGCCATTCGTAATTGTCCACATCCAACACTTGCCTTTATTGAGGGTGCATGTATGGGCGGAGGTCTTGAACTCGCGGCGCAGTGTGATCTCAGAATTGCGAATAAGTCAGCAAAGTTTGGCATCCCCATAAACCGTATTGGCAATGTTCTTCCTTATCCGGCAATGCTGGCGCTGGTTGATCTTGTTGGCCGCAGTGTCACGTTAGAACTGTTACTGGAGGGCAGGATTTTTACTGCCGAGGAAGCCTATACCAAAGGTCTCGTCGGTCGCCTTGTCGATGATGTTAATGCCGAGGATGAAGTCTATGCATCCGCTAAACGGATTGCTGAGGGGGCACCATTAGTTGCGCGTTGGCACAAACAAAATGCGACAAGGGCTCTCGACCCCACGCCCCTCAGTCCTGAAGAACATGCGCAACCGTTTCTTTGTTGTGATACCGAAGACTACAAAGAGGGAATAAGAGCCTTCTTGGATAAACGAAGGCCAAATTTTAAAGGCAGATAGCATAAAGGCGCCCCCCTTTGAGAACGCCTTTATGAGGTGAATATTCGATACCTAGCTTAATTTACGATTGCGATCTTTCCGAAGTGGCTTGCGGCTTCCATGGTTTGGAAGGCCTTTGGTGTATCTTCGAAGTTGAATACCTGATCCACAACGGGGCGAATATCATGTTTAGCGATCTGCTCGAGCATGTTTTCGAACATTTTCCTGTTGCCGACCATGATGCCTTGCAGGCGTAATTTTTTGAAAAGAATTGGCAATGGGGAAATACTCTCACCAATACCAGCCTGCACACCGATCATGGTTACGTCACCACTATATGCCGCAGCCTGTAGAGATTGGTTTAGGGTCCCGGGACCCCCAGTTTCAATAACGACATCTGCTCCAAGGCCATCCGTAAGTTTGAGTACTTCATCAGCCCAGTTTGGTGTTGTTCGATAATTGATGCCCATATCTGCGCCCATTTTTTTGGCTCTGGCTAACTTCTCTTCACTACTGGAGGTGATGATGACCCGAGCTCCAGCTGCTTTGGCAAATTGAAGAGCAAAGAGAGAGACGCCGCCTGTTCCCAAGGTTAAAACGGTTTGCCCCGGTTTCAGATTACCTGTTTCCATAAGCGCATTCCAGGCTGTTAGGGCTGCGCAAGGCAAGGTAGCGGCTTCTTCAAAGCTGAGAAAATCTGGTATCTTGACGAGAGCATGGGCAGGTAAAATCACTTCGTCGGCAAGAACCCCATCAATGGCGCCTCCCATGGCTACGCCATCAGGGGATGCTGAACCATCCATCCAATCACGCCAGAATAGATTGGCAACACGATCACCAAGCGCGAGGGTGTTCACGCCTTTGCCTAATGCGATAATTTCTCCAGCGCCGTCAGATAAAGGAATAAGTCCTCCTTCTTTTACCCCGGGGTAAGTACCATTGGCGACCATGAGGTCCCGTTTGTTTAGCGAGGTTGCTCGAATACGCACTCGCACTTCACCATCTGCCGGTTCTCTTACGCTAACTTCTTGTTGTTGAAGGTTTAACTGTTTGTCGTCGGGGATTACTTTCCAGGCTTTCATGATTTTCTCCAGTATAAAAATTAGGTATTTAAATCGGTGCTGATCTGAAGATAGGAAAAATCTTTTCATATCTCTAATTTATTGTTTGTATAGTACTCATATTAATTGTGAATGTGTTTGGAGTGCTGATGTCGAATGTGGATTTAAATCTTTTGGTGGTTTTTGATGCTGTCATGACAGAGCGTTCGATTACCGGAGCGGCTAATAGAATTGGGATGACACAGCCTGCTGTTTCAAACGCGGTGGCACGTATGAGGCAGGTTTGGAATGATCCTCTCTTTGTGAAAAGTGGGCGGGGTATTAAACCAACGCCTTATGCAGAAAATCTATGGCACCAAACACGTGATGCGTTGCTTGAAATTCGACAGGTAACAACGGACAGCGTGTTTGATCCCTCCACCTCTAAGAGGGTGTTTCGGGTTGGATTAACTGAACATCCCGTGGATATGATATGGCTGCCGTTGCGAAGAGCGATCGAAACGCATGCACCGAATATTTCAATTCACTCCGTGCCCATTCATCGTAATACCGAAGAATTACTGTTAGATGCTTCGATCGACTTGGCGGTACATTATTATGTGGGACAACATAAACAGGTCCGATCTTCTTGGCTCTTTTGTAATAAGTTGGTTTGTGCTGTTCGACCGGACCATAAGGTATTGGGATTACTTGATCCAAAGGGAATATTACCACTAGAGAATTATCTCGCTGAGGATCATCTGATGGTATCGTTGTCTGGTGAGGCGCGGGGCAATGTCGATGATGCGCTTGCTCAGCAAGGTTTGAAGCGAAAGATCGCGATGACGGTAAATCATTTTTCGCTCATCCCCTCTATTCTCAAAGATAGTAATTTGGTTTGTGTCACCCCTCAATCTGTTGTGGCCAGTGCCGTTCGGGCAAGGGAGCTTACAATCGTACCGCTGTCAATTGAGGTAGAACCTGCGCCGATATCTCTACTTTGGCATACCCGACAAGACAGAGATGCCGGTAATATCTGGATGCGACAGCTAATTTCTCAGTTTGCGAATGCAGAAACCGCGAAAATGGCAGCCTGGTTTGGCGAGGAGAGTTAGGCGCAGGACCAAGGATCAGGACCCAGATGTTAACTGAGAATTTGAAATGTATTCATACAGCTACGCCTTGATTCGAAGTGGATTAATAGAGTCTTCAACTATTAGTTTGTTTCGCTGAGTACAGAAATACTTATATACTTATGCGAAATAGGGGGCTCGGCCGTGAAATGTCTTTGCAGGCTGGTTTCCAGAAATGGTTTTTTTAATGTACCAAATGTTGGATCTGACAGAAGTCCCAGAAAATAGCCCGGTTTTCTTTATGGCAAAATACTTTATGACTTTGCCATGCGAAGAAATGCAGGGCGCCGAGTTGTCATCGGTTCCCTTCTGGTCAGATTTTGATCCCGTTGCGATCCGGAAAATACTTCCTTGGACAATGGTAATGCAACGTAATGGACCTAATCCAGAGGGGCATGTGATAAAGCTCGAAGGTCAACGGATTGTTGAAGCTTCTGGTATTAATACAATGGGTAAATCTTTAGCTGAGGCCTTTGATCCTGAAATGGCCAAGGCAAAATGGGAAGAAATGGAAATGGTGGCCCAAGAAAGGCGCCCTTCATACACATTGAGCCCCATTCCCCGATCTGAGCGCGCTTTTATTGATATTTACCGGGGATGCTTTCCATTTTGTGATGGAGCTGGGGTCATAATCAGGCTGGTTGTAATTGTTGCACCTGTTGGCGATAAGATTTCCTGATGATTAAAATATCTTCATAACGGCTTCACCTTGGCCAACCAGTTGACCTGATTGATTGCGAACCTCACAAGATAAAAATTTGATATGTTTTCCACCGCCCTTAAGGACACCCGTGGCTTTAAGGTGATCCCCAACATTTGCTGCAGCAGTAAATTGTGTGCTGAGTGATAAGGTTACCGCTTTTCGTTGTTTCGCGGGATCAGGATTGTGAATAATGGCATATCCACATGCGGTATCTATCAAGGTGGCAAGGACCCCGCCATGCATAATTCCAGCTCTGTTCTGGTGACATTCATCGATGGTCAGGGAAACCGTTGCTTGTCCTTCTGACCACTCCGTTAAGCTATAGCCGATATGTTGACCAAAATTGCTGGGGCCATCAATTTCTGCAGACATATCCAAGTCTTTCGAACTAGCCATTACATCGTCCTTTCAAGTCTTGATACTCATTAGAAGTTATCCTTAACAGGCAATATATTGGTGTTTTTTACTTCTTCCATAACAACGTAACTATGCGTTTGGGAGACTCCTGCGGTCGCAGCGAGCTTATCACCTAAAATTCCCCGATATTCAGCCATATCTGCTGCTCTAACCTTAATTAGGTAGTCGAATCCGCCGGAAACCATATGACACTCAAGGACTTCAGGGATCTGTAATATAGAACGTCGAAATTCTTCAAAAGCAGCTGAAGTTGTTTTCTCTAAAGTAATCTGTACGAAAACCAGCAAATTAGCATTAATACGCGCTGGGTTAAGCCACGCCATATAACCTTTGATATAATTGCTTTGTTCAAGTCTTCGGACCCGCTCTAGGCACGGGGTTGGGCTTAGGTTGACCTGCCGGGCCAACTCGACATTTGAAATGCGGCCATCCTCTTGAAGGACCCGCAGTATATTACGATCAATTCGATCAAGTTTACGCTCACTCATTCAGAATATATAACTATAAAATAGCTAGTTTACTAGAGGAAATGTTGTGAATTTTAGAACTTTGGTAGGACATATCGCTATAAATGGCATAAAATTATGTCCAGAAAAATTGAATTAAGCTCACACAAGTGTAGTTTCTGGGATTAATAGATATGATTATTGATGAACAACGGGCTGAAGCCACGCCTTTGCTAGCTGCCTTGCGTAGTGCATACCGTATGGATGAAAGCGAGGCTGTGAAAGCCCTGATTAGTTCGTTGGATTTGCCAAGTGATGCGCTTGATCGGATCTCTGCCCGGGCACGGGATTTGGTTAAGGAGGTTCGTAAATCCCGGATCGGCCACGGCGGTATTGATGCTTTCATGCATGAGTTTGAACTCTCTTCCAAAGAGGGCGTAGTGTTGATGTGTTTGGCCGAAGCTCTTTTGCGGGTGCCCGATAGTCTAACCATTGATCGCCTTATTCGCGACAAGCTTACCTCTGCTGATTGGAAAGCTCATCTTGGCCATAGTGATTCAATGTTTGTAAACGCCTCGACCTGGGCTTTGATGTTGACGGGGCGGGTGGTAAATATCAAAAAAGAAGAAAGCAAAGATTTCTCCGGCCTTTTTCATCGTATGGTTCAAAAAAGTGGCGAGCCTGTTATTCGCAAGGCTGTCCGTCAGGCGATGAAAATCTTAGGCCGTCAATTTGTCATGGGACGGAGTATCAAAGAAGCTCTTGATCGGGCTGTCGAGGATGAGAAAAAAGGCTATCGCTATTCCTACGATATGTTAGGCGAGGGCGCTCGAACCATGCCTGATGCTGACCGCTATTTTGAAGCCTACCGCGTAGCTATTGAGGGAATTGGTAAGGCCGCAAATGGACGTGGTGCTATTAACTCGCCTGGTATTTCGATTAAGCTCTCGGCAATCCATCCACGATATGAGTTTAGCCACCGGGATCGTGTCATGAGCGAAGTGGTGCCTCGCTTAAAAGAGCTGGCGCTGGCAGCCAAGATGTATGATATCGGTTTGACTGTCGACGCAGAAGAAGCTGATCGTCTGGAAATTTCTCTTGATGTGCTTGAGGCTGTGTCAGGCGATCCTGATCTTAAGGGATGGAACGGACTAGGCCTGGCTGTTCAAGCCTATCAAAAGCGTTCTCCTTACGTTATTGACTGGCTCGCTGATATGGCGCACCGTCACGGCCGCCGTCTCATGGTGCGCCTGGTAAAGGGTGCCTATTGGGATACTGAAATTAAAGTTGCCCAAGAAGAAGGCCAAGAAGGTTATCCGGTCTATACCCGTAAAGTTTCAACAGACGTTTCTTACTTGGCTTGTGCCCGTAAAATGTTGGCAGACCCTGAGGCCTTTTATCCACAGTTTGCCAGTCATAATGCGCATACAGTTGCAGCTGTTCTCGAAATGGCTGGGCCAGAACAGGATTTTGAATTTCAACGATTACATGGCATGGGTGAAGCCCTTTACGCTCAAGTTGTTGGCACAAAAGGTAAAGGCCATCCTGTTCGAATTTATGCACCTGTCGGAAGCCACGAAGATCTTTTGGCATACCTTGTTCGACGTCTTTTAGAAAACGGAGCGAACTCTTCGTTTGTGAACAGAATTCAAGATGAAAAATTACCCATCGATGAAATCATCACAGATCCAGTCCTAAAGGCAAAAAGCCTTTTTAATATTCCACATCCACATATTCCTTTGCCTCTTCATCTCTATGGAACTGAGCGTAACAATTCCAAAGGATTAGATTTGGCAGATGCTGTAAAGCTTGCTGAACTCGGATCACAGGTAAAAAAGTTCGCTTCTACTGGGTGGAGCGGATCGCCAATTATTGGCGGCGAAGAACAAGCTGGTGTTAATCATACCGTCACATCCCCAAGTGATCGTCGAAATAAAGTGGGGGAAATTGCCTGGGCCTCGACAGAGCAAGCCGAGCAAGCTCTCGCGCGTGCTGATCGTGCTTGGTGGGATTGGGACCAGACACCAGCGGGTGACCGTGCTGATTGCCTTGATCGGATGGCGGATCTCATGGAAGAGAACACAGCGGAGCTAATGTCGATATGCATGCGCGAAGCTGGGAAAACTACTGCCGATGCTATCGCAGAAATCAGAGAAGCGGTTGATTTTTGTCGATATTATGGGGTGAAGGCTCGGCAGGACTTTGCTGAACCCCTTGTTATGCCTGGGCCAACTGGGGAACGGAATGAGCTATCCCTCCATGGTCGTGGCGTATTCTTATGCATAAGCCCTTGGAATTTTCCGTTAGCTATTTTTCTAGGGCAGATCAGTGCGGCATTGGCCGCGGGTAACACCGTTATTGCAAAGCCTGCTGAGCAGACGAGCTTAATTGCTGTTGCTGCAATTAAGCTTTTTCATCGTGCGGGAATTCCCGGCGATGTCCTTCATCTCTTGCCGGGAGATGGGCCAACTGTTGCTGGACCGTTGCTGTCTGATTCACGTATTAAAGGCGTTGCTTTTACTGGGTCTACGGATACGGCAAAATTGATCCAGCGTGCTTTGGCCGCTCGTGATGGTGAAATCGTTCCCCTGATTGCCGAGACAGGTGGTCAAAATGCTATGATTGTCGATTCAACTGCGCTACCGGAACAAATTGTTCGCGATGTCTTGGCATCTTCCTTCCAGTCAGCTGGACAACGTTGCTCTGCATTGCGGGTTCTTTTCCTGCAAGAAGACGTAGCGGATAAGATTCTAACGATGTTGGCAGGGGCAATGGATGAGCTTGGTTTGGGTGATTCATCCGAACTTTCAACAGATGTTGGCCCCGTAATTGATGAAGATGCACGTCTAATGCTTCAAAATCATATTGACCGCATGAAAAAAGAAGCGAAACTCATACGCGAATTGCCTCTACCCTCAAATGTATCTCATGGAACTTATGTCGCCCCGGCCACATTTGAAATAGCAGGATTGCACGTTTTGCAGAAGGAAGTCTTTGGACCAGTGCTGCACGTTATTCGCTATAAAGCTTCTGAGTTGGATAATATAATAGATCAGATCAATGGCTCTGGTTTTGGTCTGACCCTTGGTATCCATAGTCGGATTGATGAGACGGTAGATTACATTAGTCGGCGGGTCCGTGTTGGTAACACCTATGTAAACCGAAATCAGATCGGAGCAATTGTTGGCGTCCAACCATTTGGTGGTATGGGCTTGTCTGGAACGGGACCCAAGGCTGGTGGTCCTCGTTATCTCCACCGTTTTGCAACCGAGCAATCGATTTCCATCGACACAACTGCAGCAGGCGGGAATACCTCCTTGATGACCCTATGATTTAGGTTTAAGTGAACATGATATTTAAAACCCGGCTATGATGATTTATAGCCGGGTTTTTATTGCCTTGAGATCAGAATAAACTATCGTAGTCTTTTTTTGAGGGGCGTATTTGCCCGGTATTTGAAAGATAACCTCGTGCATAAAGAAGATCTCGAAGAATTTGTATTGGCAGGGATCAGATCCGATGAAGACCTCAAATGGTTTGGCCGCCCACGGTTTGATACAATCTGTCGAAATGAGTTTTCGTCTCGACTTACCAAGGTATTTCTAACTTTGGCAGGAGGGCTTGGGCTGTTATGTGCGATGAGTGTTGTATTCTCGATTTTTTCGACTGTTATCGTGATTGTTTTCTTTGTGTCTTTGGGCGCACTGACCTTACGATTGGCCTGGATTTATTATCTTGGTCGCCGGCTTAATTATGCAATTACCTCTTCTCGGTTACTTTATCTCCTCGAAGCTGGGAGGCCCATTGAATACAAGTCTTACTCCCTTTCTGATATCAAACGAATAGAACGGGTTGATCGCCTGGATGGTAGCAGTGATATACGATTACCGGAACAAAATGATATTCTCTACGGGGTTGATGAGCCTGAGGTGGTCGAACAATTATTAGGCCATAGAAGATTGTGATAATACGATAAAAAGCATCGACATTGATACGATTACCAAGGCCGATGCTTAGGTGATTAGATCTCTATGAATGTTATTCTTTTATACCCGGTTAATCGTTTCGTCCGTAGAGATGACTTCGGCATAAGCAAAAGCAAGGCCGGACATATATGAGGCCTGAACTTGGGCCGCAGGTACTGTCTTGTCGTTAAAATTTAGATCGAGGGTAGCGCAGGCATCTTCCGCGACGGTACAGCTAAATCCATAATCTGAGGCGGCGCGTACTGCGGCATCAATGCACATATGGCTCATGGAGCCGACAATAATCAGATTGCTAACATCCTGCTCTTTCAAAGCTTGCAAAAGGTCTGTGTCCTTAAAACTATTGATCTCTGATTTGATGATGACCTGCTCAGTTTTTAGCGGTTTGACAGAATTATGGATTTCAGACCCCACAGTTCCCTTAGCGAAAAAAGGAGCTTCTGGGCTAGTTGCTATATGGCGAACGTGAAATACGGGCTGTGCTCTTGCTCGGAAATGTTCGAGTAGGCGCGAAGCTTGTTGTGCGGCTTTCTCTTGACCAACAAGGGTCCATTTACCCTCTGAGAAGTAATCGTTTTGGATGTCGATAATTAATAGAGCGGTGTTTGTCATAACTGTTTCCCATTTGAATTGCATATAAGGCTATTTAAGTGGAGAAATATAATTTAGAATATGGGCGGATATGACATTAATGAGGCTGAATCCGACATAATGAACGCTATAATCAATATTGGAATACTGACCTACCCAGGTGTGTTGAATTCTGCTCTTCATGGGTTGGGGGAAATTTTTGAAGTTACAAATAGAATAAGATCCGAATATCCCGAAGCCACGTGGCCTAAGTTAGAGTGGAGCTACTGGGCCGCAGAAGGGGACCATTCTTCTCACCCCCTGGTGACGCGATCTTTTTCAAATTCAGGGGAAATTTTGGACATCATTGTCATACCGCCGCGTATTCTAGAGAAAGAACTCAATCTGATTGAGCCATCGTGTAGTAACTGGCTTAGAACTCAGCATGAAAGTGGAGCTGTTCTCGCCTCTGCTTGTGCGGGGGCTTTCCTTTTGGCGCAAGCTGGTGTTTTGAACGGGAGGCGGGCGACAACGCATTGGGGCCTTGCGGATGAACTTAAGAGAAGGTTTCCCGAAATTATTATGTGTGAAGAAGAGCTTCTCATTGATGATGGTGATATCATTACAGCGGGCGGAATGATGGCTTGGACTGATCTTGTCCTGAAGCTTGTTGAGCGTTTCGCAGGTCCTTTTTTAGCTATGAAATTGAGTAAGTATTTTCTTATCGACACGGGAGCTCGAGATCAGCGTTATTATCAGAGTTTTGTTCCCAAATATGGCCATGGTGATCGAGATGTACTCTTAATTCAGCAATGGTTACAGACACATTTTACAGAGGCAGTTTCTGTTAAAAAACTCGCTGAAGAAAACAACCTTACCGAAAGAACTCTGCAACGCCGCTTTGCCAAGGCCACGGGACTTGCTCCGTCGGTCTACATCACTCAGCTAAGGTTACAAAAATCTCGGGAGCTTCTCGAAACCAGTCAAATAACGATAGATGAAATTGTATGGAAAGTGGGTTACGAAGATCAAAGCTCGTTTCGAAAGCTCTTTAAAACTCATGTGGGTTTAACCCCTAGTGAATATAGAAAACGCTTTTTTATTAAGGAGTAGGCGCTCAGGTCGCTAGTATTCTCTAGCAAATTATATGTTTTCGGATTTGCTTTACGAAAATAAGGGCGAGAATTGAATTAACTGCTTTCTGGGTTGGAGGCTTCACCCAAGTACATTAATTTTTGATTTCTTTTTCTACTTCTTTGACATTGTGGATAACCAAGAAGCCTTTTAATATTTCACGCGTAACAATTTTCGGAGCTGAGGCATTGTCTCTGTCATTTGTAGGAACAGAAGTGGCAAGGGATTTCGTGAAAAGTATGTCGCCAGTGCCATCACTATGTTCTGCTCGTTCGAGGAAATCCAATTTGTCGGTATCGTCGCTCTCAGTGGATTTTTTAACACTCTACATTGTTTCCTGCATGTAGGGTTTGATCCCCTAGAGTGGGGTTAAGTTTAAATCTAGCGTATTTTTCTACTTTTGGGCATGCCGATTGCGTGAATATTCTTGCTATCGGGGGGGAAGGTTTCTAAATTATGCCACAACTTTTTTGCGGACTTCACTTACTATGAATACCAAAGACATATGGTCTCGATTGACAGTTTTGACTGTCACCCATAATGGTGGGGAAGTGATTGGTGGTATGTTGCAAACCGTACCATCGGACGCACCCCTTATTGTGGTGGACAATGCTTCAACAGATGACAGCCTTGATATTGTTCGCAAGATTGCGCCACACGCCCGCTTGATCTTGAATAAAATTGGTCTTGGATACGGCAATGGGATGAATTGCGGACTTCGGGAAGTGAAGACAGAATTTGCTCTATTGGTTAATCCTGACTCTGTCCTGACGAAAGAGGCTATTACCTCTTTGATTGGGGCTGCTGATCAGTTTCCTGAGGCGGGTTTGTTTGGTCCGAGTATTCTAAATCCGGATGGTTCAGTAGAGCTTTCTCACGATGTTAATCTGTTCGATCGTGCAGCACTTGGAAAACGCATTGGTGAGGTCCGTCCGGAGGGACCGCTCTCTGCTGATTTTGTATCTGGTGCGGTCATGTTATTGCGTATGAGTGCGGGTCGGGCGGTCAACTTTTTCGATCCTGAAATTTTCTTGTATTATGAAGATGATGACATCTGTATGCGCCTGCGACAGGCTGACTTTGGGATTATTCTCGTCCCAGATGCAGTTATCACCCATATCGGCGGGGGGTCTGTACGGCCTAACCCTGCCTATTACTGGGAAAAATTTTGGCACATTTCTTGGTCGCGGCTCTATTTTGAAAAGAAATACCACGGCCTGAGCCAATCACGAACGTTGGCATGGAAATATGCTTGTAAGTATGCTTTGAAGACCTTGGGCTATACGGTTGTTCTAAAACGCAGTAAGGCCTGGAGAGACGCTGCCCGTTGTGCTGGCGCTCTTGGGTTCCTATGCGGTAAACGTGCTTCAGTTGTCCCCGCGGCAGATGCAAATTAAAGAAAGATTTTAAAGATGAAAGCAGTAATCCTCGCTGGGGGACTTGGAAGCCGGATTTCAGAGGAAACTCACCTCAAACCCAAGCCGATGGTTGAGGTTGGGGGTATGCCTATTCTTTGGCATATCATGAAGATATACAGCAGCCATGGGATCAATGATTTCATTATCTGTCTTGGCTACAAGGGCTACGTTATTAAAGAGTATTTTGCGAACTACTTTTTACATAACGCCGATGTGACAATTGATCTTGCGAAAAATCAGCTCGAGTATCATGCGTCTAAAGCTGAATCTTGGAAAATTACCCTGGTTGATACCGGCTCGAGCACACAGACGGGCGGCCGCGTTAAGCGGGTCGCACCTTATTTGAATGCAAACGAGCCTTTTTGCCTGACCTATGGTGATGGGGTTGGAAATGTAAATGTTCGCGAAAGTATTGAGGCCCACAAAAAGGCTGGTCGCAAGGCCACAATGACGGTTGTAACACCTCCAGGACGTTTTGGCGCTGCTATTATTGAAGGCGACGGCGTGTCAGCTTTTGCTGAAAAACCGCAAGGAGAGCGTGGCCGCATTAATGCGGGCTATTTCGTCTGTGAACCTTCTGTCATTGACCTGATTGATGGCGATGCGACTATATGGGAAAAAGAGCCCCTTACCCAGCTTGCTGAAAGCGGCGAACTCACAGCCTTTTCTCATCAGGATTTTTGGCAGCCAATGGATACTTTGCGCGAGAAAAATGAACTCGAAGCGATGTGGGCAAGTGGCAAAGCTCCCTGGAAAACGTGGTAAGAAAAGTGGTAAAGGAAAACATGCTAGAGCAGAAATTTGAATGAGCGAAGCAGTCAAAATAGATCCTGAATATTGGGCGGGTAAACGCGTACTTCTTACGGGCCATACAGGCTTTAAAGGTGCGTGGCTTAATCAGTGGCTCCGCCTTCTTGGGGCTGACGTTGTTGGATTTTCTCTTTCCCCGGATACTCAACCAAATCTTCACGATTTACTGGGCCATGAAGATGCTCAAAGTAAAACTGGAGATCTAAGAGATCTTGCGGCAATCAGTAAAGTAGTGCGTCAGCACAAGCCACAAGTGGTATTGCACTTGGCAGCTCAGGCACTGGTTCGTAGGAGCTATCGCGACCCGCTGGAAAGTTTTGCCACTAATGTTATGGGTACTGCCAATCTTTTGGAAGCTTTGAGGTCATGTGACGCTCTAGAGGCTGTCCTTGTCGTGACAAGTGATAAAGCCTATGAGAACGATGAACGCGGTGTTCCTTTTTGTGAGGGTGATGCTCTGGGTGGCAAGGATCCTTACAGTGCTTCAAAGGGTTGTCAGGAAATAGTCACACATAGTTTTGCTCGGAGTTATTTCTCTGAAAAAGGTATCGCCGTAGCCACCGCTCGGGCTGGCAATGTCATTGGTGGTGGTGATTGGTCCGAAGATCGTCTGATGACTGATTTGATTCATGGGTTCTGTAACCTGCAAGACATCGTGCTCAGAAATCCATTGGCAACGAGGCCTTGGCAACATGTGCTTGAGCCTCTTGGAGGGTATCTCCTGTATGCTCAGGCCCTCGCGACAAAAGAAGTTCGATTACCCGCTCTCAATTTTGGCCCGGACGGATCCGCGACAGTGCAAAGCGTTGTTGAGAATATGCTTAAGCTGTGGGGTGGTGAAAATAAATGGGTTCTTGATGGGGCGGAGCAACCAGCCGAAGCCCATGCCTTGGCTCTTGATGTTAGCCTCGCTCAGAAAGCTTTGGGCTGGCGGCCACGTCTTGATCTTGATGAGACATTACAATGGATCGTTTCCTGGCATAAAAAACATGCTGAGGGTGAGTGCGTGAAGCAGATTACCCGATCTCAAATTGAAAATTTTCAAAATTTATTGGCGAAATAATGACCAAGCTTACTTGTCGTTCATGCGGTACCGAACTCAAACACACCCTTCTTGATCTGGGTGAAACCCCATTAGCCAATTCATATGTTGATCTGCAAAAGGCAGATGCATCTGATGTTCAATATCCTTTGCATGCACGGGTGTGTGATAATTGCTTCTTGGTTCAGGTAGAAGACGTTGTTCCGCCAGAAGATATATTCTCGGACTATGCCTATTTTTCTTCTTACGCTTCAAGCTGGGTCGAACATGCAAAACACTATGCCGACAACGTTGTGCAACGTTTTGGTTTGAGCCCTTCAAGCTTTGTTGTAGAAGTCGCCTCCAATGATGGCTACTTGCTCCAGCATTTCGTGAACAAAGACATACGCGTTCTTGGAATTGAACCTGCGGCGAATGTAGCAGAAGAAGCCCGCAAAAAGTCCGTGCCAACTGAAGTAGCATTTTTTGGCAAGGAAACAGCCGAAAGAATCCAAAGTGAACATGGGCCTGCTGATCTCATGGCGGCGAACAATGTATTGGCTCACGTACCGGACATTAATGACTTTGTAACGGGCTTCACAACTCTTCTTTCTGATAATGGTGTCGTAAGCTTTGAATTTCCAAGTTTACTGAACCTGATCGAAAACGTTCAGTTTGATACTATTTACCACGAACATTTTTCATACCTCTCGCTCTTTTCTATAGAGAAGTGTTTCAACCGCAACGGTTTGCGCGTGTTTGATGTCGAAGAACTATCAACCCACGGGGGATCATACCGGGTCTGGGCTTGTAAACAGGCATCATCCAGGCAAGAAACAGAAAGCTTGGAAAGTGTTCGCGAAAAAGAAACCCAAGCCAAACTAGACTGTATTGCTGGTTATGAAAATTTCGAGCCACGTGTCGAGAAACTCAGAGACGAACTGAAAGTCTTCTTGTATCAAGCCAAGGCTGATGGAAAGAAGGTTATCGGTTATGGCGCTGCTGCAAAGGGTAATACTCTTTTGAATTACTGTGGGATAGAAAGCGATCTAATCTCACATGTGGCAGATTTGAACCCGCATAAACAAAATACATTACTTCCAGGGAGCCGAATTCCCGTGATAGCGCCGTCTGAGATTACAACACTTAAGCCAGATTATATCCTTATTCTTCCCTGGAATCTAAAAGCTGAGATATCATCTTCTCTTTCTTATGTCAGAGAATGGGGGTGCCAATTTGTTATCCCTGTCCCGACAACAGAGGTACTTTCTTGATATTTCACAAGACAGAGATTGAAGGGCTCTTTTTAACTGAGCTTGAACCTTTTAGCGATGAACGCGGTTTCTTCGCGCGTGCGTTTTGTGAAAAACTGTTCGCAGAAAAAGGCGCGACCTTTTCGATCAATCAAATTAATCTGTCTGGGAATATCTCCAAGGGAACTCTTCGAGGGCTTCATTATCAAACTGAACCCAAGTCGGACCCAAAGGTTGTTCGCTGTATCCGTGGCGCAGTTTGGGATGTCGTTGTCGATCTCCGTAAAGGTTCTCCGAGTTATCTAAAATGGTTTGGGGCTGAACTATCGGCCGACAACCGAAAAGCCTTTGTGGTTCCGGGTGGCTGTGCGCATGGGTTTTTGACACTAAAAGATGATAGCGAGCTACTTTATCTTATGGGTGAAGAGTTTGTTCCTGAACTCGCAGGAGGACATCGATGGAACGATCCTGCCTTTGGTATTAATTGGCCAACAGAGCCCAAAATCATAACCGATCGCGATGCTAACTACCCTGATTATGTAAACTCATGAGCCGGATACTTGTAACAGGTGGGACTGGTTTTATAGGTCGTCATGCTGTCACTGATCTTGAAAAGGCGGGGCATGAAATCATTCTATTATCCCGTTCAGAGCAGCATACGCTTTCTAAGTATAACCATGTCGTTGGTGACCTCCTGAAAATAGGGGATCCTGAACGAATTGTTAAGGCTGCAGGGGCTGACTTTCTGTTGCACTTGGCTTGGGAAACAGAACATGGTCACTTCTGGAATGCGGAATCAAATCGACAGTGGCGTGACCAGACGATTAAGCTGGTAACGGCATTCTGGGAACATGGAGGAAGCCGCGCTGTATGTGCTGGCACTTGTGCCGAATACAACTGGGCTGACCTAGCTCCAGGTGAAGATCTGGAAGAATACAAATCCGAATTAAATCCAGCTACTCTTTACGGGCAGAGTAAGCTGGATTGCTTCAACGCGCTAACTGACGCGAGTGATACAAGAAAATCTTTGGCATGGGGGCGGGTGTTTTTACTTTATGGAGAAGGCGAGGCTCAGACGCGATTTGTGCCATCAATAATGTGTTCCTTACTTTCAGGAAAAGAAGCGTGGATGTCTTCTGGTGAGCAAATAAGGGACTTCATGGATAGCAGAGATGTTGGCAAGGCTTTCGCTGCCTTGTTGTTATCGGATGTCGAGGGGGCTGTGAACATTGCAAGTGGAGAAGGCCGCAAGCTTCTCGATGTTGCTAAGTTAATTGCACGTAAGCTGGAAAAGGAAGAGCTGTTAAGGCCTGGCACTTACCCTGACCGGCAGAATGAGCCATCTCGATTGGTGGGTGTGACTAAGCGCCTACAGGAAGAAGTTGGCTACCTAGCGAACTACACCTTGGATGAGGGGCTATATAAAGCCCTTCAATACTGGAAAAATCAGTAAGCGTATAGGTGATACGATTGGTTATTAATCTCAGGGCGAAACCGATAAATAAAAAAGCCCGGTCCATTTTGACCGGGCTTAATTGTTTCTACCTTTAAGCCAATTAGAGCTTGGTACGAAGATGGAATGACTTCGGACGGGTTAGGTGCTCGTAGGCCACTTTGGATAGGCTGCAACCACGGCCGGAGTTCTTCACGCCTGTCCAGGCCAGTGCCGGATCAAGGTAATCACAACGGTTCATGAACCATGTACCTGTGTTAATGTCATCACCGATAGCAAGAGCTGCATCCGTATCTTCAGTCCAGATAGAAGCGGTTAGGCCGAACTCACTGTCGTTCATGAGTTTAATGGCTTCTTCATCGGAAGAAACCTTCATGACGCCAACAACAGGACCAAAGCTTTCTTCGTTCATCACACGCATTGAGTGATCAACACCGACAACCAGCTGAGGAGCCAGGTAAGGCGTTCCCTCTTTGTCTGCTGCGAAATAACCTGGATCGATTAAGGCCTCAGCGCCTGCTTTTACGGCTTCGGCAACTTGACCACGGACAAAATCAGCAGCGCTGGTTTTTACAACGGGTCCCATGTTCGTATTGGGATCTGTTGGGTTACCGAGCTTGTATTGTTTGAGCAGATCAACGGCACCAGATACGAAGTCGTCGTAAACGGAATCATGAACGTATATCCGCTCAATACCGCAACAAGACTGTCCAGAGTTAAACATCGCGCCATCAACAAGGCTTTCTATTGCATATGCAACGTTTGCGTCTGAACGAACATACCCAGGGTCTTTACCGCCAAGCTCTAGGCCGGTAGCGATAAAGCGACCGGAAGCCGCTTTTTGAATGGCGTGTCCAGCGGGAACAGATCCGGTGAAGTTCACAAAATCTACACCATCGGAGCCGATAAGTTTCGCAGCGCCCGCGTGGCTCATATGCAAATGCTGGAAAACACCGTCGGGAAGGCCTGCTGCTTTGAATGCTTCTGTAAAACGTTCTGCACAAAGTGGTGTTTGGGCGGCATGTTTTAATAGAACGGTGTTACCAGCTAGGAGTGCTGGAACAATGCAGTTCACTGCTGTCATCAATGGAAAATTCCATGGTGCAACAACAAAAACTACACCCAGTGCTTCTTTACGGATGAAACGCGTGAAGCCTTCTTTATCACCGACGTTTTGATCAGCAAGAGATTCCGGCGCAATGTCGATCATATAACGTGCGCGTTCTTCAAAACCACCAATCTCACCGGGGGCTTGAGAAATGGGGCGACCGATTTGCCAGGTAATTTCCTGGGCTATTTCTGCTTTGTTAGTGACAAAGTAATCGACAGCTTTGCTTATTAAGGCTTGTTTTTCACTGATCGGAACTTTGCGCCAACCTTTTTGGGCGGCGACGGATTTATCGAGGGCTGCTTGGATATCACGATCACTTGCTAGCGGGCGTTCGACATAAACTGATCCGTCAACAGGTGAAATACATTTCAATAATTCGCTCATGGAAGGCGCTCTCCTTGGTGTTTATGGAGTATTTTTGTGGGACCTTCATAAACTGATCTACTACCTGCGACAAGATGTGCAGAAGGAAGCCCAGATATGCATGTTGTGCATGGCTCTATTCGTAAATTGCATGGCTCTCTAGCGGGTCGTTTTTAAAGTCTTAAATTTTTTTGTGGAGTGCAAATAGCGCATTAATGAAGAACATATCGAGGTCGATTTGGACCGAAATACAAGGTAATTTTGAAGATCGAATCGGTGTTGTAAATTTTAGGTGATAAGAAGTTCTTGGGTAATTCGTTGTTATTTAACGCATTTTATATTTTGCATATTTATTAAGTAATCGTTAATATTGGTAAATTATCTTAGAGAGTAGTCGAATTTTTGTCGGAGCACGTAGCTCATCACCTGCCAAGGTCGAAAAGTTTATGGCAGGTGCGACCTCAGGAGGAGAAAATGGCTCATTCTGCACTAGGCTTGTTACGTCAAGGCTTGGAGAACTTGCGTGGTTTTCCAGGCTATAACTTGTCTGGTCAAAGCTCAGCGCAAAATGGTGTTTCTGGCCAAAACGGGAAAGGAACGCCCCATACCCAACTTATTCATCCGATTGATGATCAGGTTGATGTTTCCAAAGGCCTGTTAGCAAATGCAGACCAAGGTGATGATGCTGCTACGAGTGTCGCTTTAACCCCGAAAGAGGTTATACAGCGCACCTTAAGTAGTGCGTTGGATTCAATTGTTGGCACCTTGGCTGAAGTGTTTGAACGTCTTGGCAATAGCAAAGAATCAGCAATAGAATTCGCACAAAATCTCGTGAATTCAATCAAAGAAGCAGCTGCCAATTCGAATGAATTTAGTTTTTCATTTGAACAGTCGGTTGCCACACGTACCCAAAAAGCCCTTTCTTATGCTGGTGCGGATGGTGTTGCTTCTGGTGTAAGAGAGCAAACCTACCTTGCGGTACAGTCACTTGATATCTACGTAAATAACAATACTGGTGAATTGTCTTTTAATTTTGCCTCTGTTCAGGCTGAGATAACAAAAACTACAGCTGTGGCTCAGTCCAGTTCTGCAGAAGGAGCGAATGCTTTACTCGGAAAGGTATTGCAAGGCCTAGATGCTGGTTCTTATTACGGAGCGGGTGAGAGTCTTGCGCTTGCTAGAGAGGGGACCGGGTTAGAGCAGTTAATCGACAAACTCGTCAGTAACCCACCAAGAACTAACGCAGACGATGATGCCGAGCTTTTGAGGAAGCTTCCTGGTGAAGGTCCTCTACTTAGCCTTCGTGAAAAACAAGATATCAAACCTGAAAAAGAGGGTGATGATACGTTCACACTCTATCGTGCCGATCTTTTGGTACCACTTGGACACCTGTTTAACGGTGCGAATGGACCTGAATTTGAAGGCCGCGACGGTGTCCGCCAATTGTTATTGGATACTTTGACAGGTAGTGCTGCTGGTGTTGGAGTAGATGCTTAATCTTTATGTCAGAGTAGAGATTGTTTTTCTTAAATAAGTTTTGGTAATAAGAGGGCTGATTTTCAGCCCTCTTATCTTTTTATGATCGCGCCAGAAGCCCCCCATCGATGATAAGTTCCGTTCCGGTAATGTAGCTGGCTTTATCCGATAACAAGAATAAGACTGCGTTTGACATGTCTTGGGTGGTTCCTGCTCGTCCGAGGGGAATTACGCTTTCGGTCGAACGTTGAGTAGAAGGATCTTTAATCCAACGTTCTTGCATCGGAGATACGGTTGGTCCAGGTAGAATTGAGTTTGATCTGATACCATCAGCGGCACCTTCCAGAGCAACGGTTTTGGACAATGATATAATCGCTGCCTTGGAAGCTTGATAAGCCACTTGTGGTTTGTCATCTCCACGCATCGCTTGAATAGAAGCGACATGAACCATAGCGCCAGATCCTGTTTTCCGCATCAAGGGGAATGCATGGCGGCAAGTTATAATCATGGATTTTAAATTAATTTCCATAATTCGATCCCAGGCATCTAGATCGGTCTGTTCGGTGGATCGATCCTTATCGAACCACAAAACTCCAGCCGCATTGACGAGATAATCAAGGCGTCTCGTTTTCTCGTAGGCATCCCTCATTGCCTGTTGGATAAAAGTTGAATCTGTAACGTCACCTTTGGCAAAGTGAGCGACCCCTTGTTCGACTTGAGTAAGGTCAGCATCCGGTTCTTTGACGTCAATCAGGACAACGTAAGAACCGTGGTTTGCAAGGTCGAGGGCAATATTGAGCCCCATACCACCAGCCGCCCCAGTTACAATGGCGGTTTTCCCCGTAAAACTCATGTCGTCACCTGCTCTAGAGAATAAAATTGAAAACATTCAAAATTGGATGAAAAAAAGAATTTAAACGCTGTTTCTCAAAATGTCTTTAGTTAAAGAGACAAAAAGTTATGAGCGTTCTTATTCAAGGTTCATCAAGCGTTCGACACGTAATGATGTCGCGGGATGGGTCGAGGTTAAATTACTGGCAAATTCACTAAAGGTTCTGTTTGGGTTGATAATAAAGAGATGCTCCGTTGCCGCGTTCTTTTCTTTTAAATGCGCGTGATCACTTATCTTTAGAAGTGCAGAGGCCAGACCTTTAGGGTTTCTCGTCAACTGGGCTGCAGTAGCATCGGCAAGGTATTCGCGTTCTCTAGAGATCGCCATCCGAACCAGATAAGCAACCAATGGAGCAAGAATTGCAGCGAGAACCCAAACTATTCCTGCGATGAGCATAAGCGGATTTGCACTTTTGCTGTTTTTATTGGAGCTAGAAGTACGGTTTGATGATGACCGTGAATAAAAGAAAACCCGGCTCAACCGCAGCATTATTTCAGCGACGACTGCGATAAGGCCTGCGCCTACTGCGACGAGTACGGCGTACTGAACATCACGGTTGAGTATATGAGCCATTTCATGGGCAACCACCCCCTGCAACTCATCACGAGAAAGATTATTGTAGAGGCCGGAGGTCACTGTAATCGATGAATTTTCAACCCGTAAACCTGTCGCAAAAGCATTCAATCCGTTATCGTCAATGATATATGTAGCAGGTTTTTCTAACCCAGAAGCAATGGCCATTTCTTCAACAATATTATGAAGATCCGCATATTGCTCGGGATCGGCTTTTTTCGCGTCGTTCATTTTGAGAAGAGTTTTATCGGCAGCAAAGTAAGTCCAACAGAGGACAAGCAGGGATATCACGAACATGCCCACCATTGTAGACAGGCCCCAATCGCTTATTAAGCTTAATTTAAGTAGCGATACTATATCTGTGTTATAGGGCGCTTCAGGCAAAGCGGGGTGGCTTTGAGTGAAAATTTCTGCAGCCCAGCCACAAACATAACCTAAGCACATAGCCGTTGAAATCATGATGAGACAAAGGAGAAGAGAGTTCCATTTGTTCCTGGCTTGAGCAGCCCTGAAGTCTGTAGAGATTATGGCCAGAGGTTGCGCTGTCATTTTCTAATAAACACTTATTACTCTACTCTACAGAAAATGTTTTTGAGAAAGCTAAAACGACACTTTAGGTGCGTCTTGAGCTACCTGGCGAGTGCCTTCGTCGAGTTCCCAGAGATCTTCAAGAGCGAATTTGAATAACGAAGCTATAAGATTAGATGGAAATTGTTGAACGCGATTATTTTGGTTGGTCGTGACATCATTATAGTGCTGGCGGGCGAAGGCCACTTTGTTTTCTGTCGTTGTTAATTCTTCGGTTAGATCGCTGACATTACCCTGTGATTTAATATCAGGGTAATTTTCCATTACGGCTAGAAGATTTGCAGTGGCGTTGGATAACAGATTGTTGCTCTCAATGGATTCACTGCGTGTTCCTGCATTATACGCACGAGAGCGAGCCTCAGTTACTTCAGTCAGAACGTCTTTTTCATGTGCCATAAAACCTTTGACTATCTCAACCAGGTTTGGAATCAGATCAAGCCTTCGTTTGAGTTGCACATCGATTTGACGCCAGGCGTTTTCAACTGAGTTACGGCCAGATACGAGGTTGTTATAAATCTTGATGCCATATAACGCGGTCAACAGGACGATACCAAGAATAAAATATTCAGTCATGAGAAGCCTTGTCTTCGTGAAATTAAGTGTACTCGCAATCGGGGTTGCGTTAGTTGATTTATACTCGAACAATAGTGGTAATGGCTAGGATGTTTTTTATTAGGATTTCTTTGTTTTAACTGGATTTTTTCTCTCAGGATAACAGGTGGTACAGATCTCGCACTTTGTTCCATCGCATCCCCACGCAGAACAATATTCCCGCCCATAGTAAATAATTTCTAAATGAAGATCATTCCAACGGTCTTTGGCAAAGAGCCTTTTGAGATCTTTTTCCGTCTGTACGACATTTTTTCCGTTCGTCAGGCCCCATCTTTGAGCTAAGCGGTGAATATGGGTGTCAACTGGGAAAGAGGGCACCCCAAACGCCTGAGACATGACAACGCCCGCTGTTTTGTGCCCGACACCGGGTAATTCTTCCAGCGCTTCCATAGATTGGGGAACAACGCCGTCGTATTTATCGATTAGAATTTGAGAGAGTTCTGAAATGGCTTTTGATTTACGGGGGGAAAGACCGCAGGGGCGAATAATGGCTCTGATATCATCAACAGGAACTTTTACCATATCAAATGGATTGTCTGCGCGATCAAAAAGAACAGGTGTAATTTTGTTTACTCTTTCATCCGTACATTGAGCTGAAAGTAACACTGCGATCAAAAGAGTGTAGGTGTCCTTGTGGTCGAGGGGAATCGGAAGGGTCGGATATAGCTCTTTTAGACGCTTATTTATATATACAACTCGATCTTTTTTTAACATTTTGACCCTTATCGCTCAGATTTAGGAAATTTTAGCTTTTGATATACCTTATGTTAACGCTCCCGACGAATAATCGTAGTTAAAGAAGTAAAAGCAATAACAATTTCGTCTCATAAATGAGACTTGATAGGTAAGGTCGGGTTAAGTCGTGTCTGAAGAACAAAAAATTACTACCGATGACAACCAAGAAGAGGTGTCCATCGATGAAGAAACTCATGAAGAGGTTATTGGCGCGGAAGTGGCGAGTGACTTTTCCGAAGAAGTCGGCGCCGTTGGAGAAACTCAACGAACGACTTTCTTAGGAAATTTTGCTGTTTCTACGCGTATATCCGCCTTGATGCTGCTTGGGATTATTGCTCTAGGGGTTATTTGTACCATTTATTTTGTGGGTGATGTTCTACTGGCAAACAGTAGGGCACAGTTGGCTGAAAATCAGGCAAATTTGGTCCATAATCAAGAGCTTTTAGTGGAAGATCAAGCCAAGCTTGAGAAATCCCAACACATTCAAAAGTTGGTCGATGAAATTGAAGTCAGTATTAATAGATTGGCTTTAAATGAAAAAGATTTCCTACTTAAAAGTGACTTGAAATTTGAAGATCTGTTTTTTAAAGAAATGGATGTTATCAATGGCAAACTCAAAGAGCTCGAGAGTCTTTCTGAAGCTCCGCAAACGAAAGAGAGCCTGATAAAGTTAAAGGCTAATCTTCTGGCCTATGAAGATAGCTTTGGTGCTGTCGTTCAGGCTAAATCTACTCTTGGGATGACGAAGAACGCTGGTCTTAAAGGGAAATTGAATAACTCTGCCTTTGCTATTGAGGATAGTTTGAAAGCCCCTTATTTGATCAAACTCGCGGGTGAAATGACGTCTATTCGTACGGTGGAAAAGACTTTCATTATTACCCATGAAAAAGAAGATATGTCTTCTGTCCTTAAAAAGGGGAAGAAGTTTAATCGTAACGTTAAATACGCGCTACTTTCCAAGGATGAAAAGAAATCTATTCAAGTTTTGGTAGAAACCTATTTGAAAGATTTTGAAAATTTTGCCAAGACGACACTGAGTTTTGACGGGGGAACCGACCAATTGGTTGCTGTCTTTGGCACCCTTAAAGGTCCCATTGATTCAATGGCTAAGTTCAGTAAAGGGGAACTTGAAGCAATTGCTGCGCGTGTTGCTGTGGTAACCGCGGACGTAGAAACTGTTTCTGCTGATGTTAAAAAGGTTTCTTTAGAAGCTGATGAGAATGCAGCAAGTGTACGTAGTCTTATTATTGGTGCAGCAATAGTCATTTTCATTCTCATGGTCGGTATCGGTATTGTTGTACTTCGTAGTCTGACAGGACCTATTCGTTTGATCACGGATGTGACGACGCGCTTATCAGAAGGTGATAAGGATGTTGATATTCCTGCCGTTGATAACAAAGACGAAGTTGGCGAGATGGCACGATCTCTCTTGGTCTTTAAAGAGAACTTGATTGAGAATGAACGCAATGAGGCTGAGCGACGCGAACAGCGCAAAGAGCGTGAAGCAAGGTCACGGCGCCTCGAAGAACTAGCTAAAGCGTTTGACAGTGAAGTTCGGGATGTTCTCTCTGGTCTGCAAAGCTCAACTGGTAGGATGGGCGATACGGCCTCAACTATGTCAACGATTGCGGATGAAACCAAAGCTCAATCTGCGGCGGTCGCATCGGCTTCCGACTTAGCGTCTATGAACGTACAAACGGTTGCATCTGCTGCCGAAGAACTTTCGGCGTCAATCAATGAAATTAGTCGACAAGTATCTGATTCAGCAAATGTCACAAGCCGTGCAGTTTCTGAAGCGACAAAGACAAGCCAAACAGTTCAAGAGCTTTCCGATGCAGCACAGAAAATTGGTGAAGTGGTTCACTTGATCAATGATATCGCAGAACAAACCAATTTGTTGGCTCTTAATGCGACAATCGAAGCGGCTCGTGCTGGTGAGGCAGGGAAGGGATTCGCAGTAGTTGCTTCTGAAGTGAAATCCTTAGCTAATCAAACGGCTAAAGCCACAGAAGAAATTTCTGAGCAAATAGCGACCATGCAAAAACAAACTGGTTCTGCTGTTGGTGATATTGAGGGTATCAGCAAAATCATCAATCAGGTCAATGAAATTGCTTCTGGAATTTCTGCCGCCGTTGAAGAGCAGGGCGCTGCGACACAGGAAATCGCACGCAATACTCAAGAAGCGGCACGCGGGACGCAGGAGGTTTCTTCTAATATCTCTGGTGTTAGCGAAGCGGCTGAGAAATCCGGGCAGGCTTCTGATCAGGTTATGACTGCCGTAGATGAGTTAAAGAGCCAAGGCGATCGTTTAAACTCTCAGGTTCAGAATTTCCTGAAGGAAATTCAGACCGCTTAGAGAAGTTGCTCCTTTAGATATCTTAAGGGGCTTACTCTTCTTTTACAGGTAATATGAAAAGGTCGGGGCATTATGCTTCGACCTTTTCTTTTGTTTTGCGGTGAACTTAGAACTTATCGTTTATACCATTTAAGCAAAGTGGTTTTTGACAGTCGGCTTACGGCAATACCAGAAACAATGAGAACTAAGGCTATTATCGTCGTAGGGGGGAGCCGTTCGCTTAGGAAAAGGGCGCCCCAAAGAACGCCAAAAAAAGGCACGAGGTAGCCAACATACGAGGCAAAGCTAACACCGATTTCCCGAATAAGATAAAATCTGAGAACAAAGGCGAGAGCCGTAGGAATTATGCCGAGATATACTAAAGCAGAGAGGGTTTCCCAGCTGCTTGCTGGGAGGGTCTGCCATGGGGCTTCGAAGAGTAAACTGACGGGTAATATCAATAGCGACGCTGAAATGAGTATCGAGGCGGTTATAACGGTGTTAGATTTTTCTTTTACCCTACGGACAAGGATGCCCGAACAGGCATAACACATAGCTGCGGCCATGGTCGCTAATTGAGCAATGACATCAGTACCAAACCCAGAAAAACTATCGGGACCAAGGATAATTAGGACACCAGAAAACCCGATAACAACACCAAAAAATTTGAAGGGGGTAAATCGATCATCCGTACTGAAGAAATGGGAAAGTGTCAGAGCAATCAAAGGACCTGTTGCCATGAGAATGGCGGTTAGGCCCGAATCAATAAATTTTTCTGCCCAGCTGATCATTGCAAAAGGGGCGGCCATGCTAAAAAAGCTGACGATGATAATTTGACGCCAAAATTTTGGATCTCTCGGAAATGCCAGAGATCGTGAGTGCATGTAGAAATAGATAACGATACTGGCAATCAAAAGCCTGCTGGCTGCGATTGTTGCAGGGGGCACTTCTTCTACAGTGATCTTAATTGCAAGAAATGCCGAACCCCAGATTGCTGCAAGAAAAGTAAGAAGTAGGAAGTCCTTAAGGGTCGGGGCTCGCATTTAGCTATCCGTTTAAAATTTTCAATTGGAACAGAGCTATCGTTATATGTCTTGCTCTGGCAAGGGAAAAGGTTCGTATGAGATAGTCTGAACTTTTGGTATAATATTGCTGAGTTAAATTCAGGGCAGTAAGATGACATTGATATTTTGTAACGATTCTATTCTGTCTGCTATTACGAATGTCACGCTGTACTTTGTCGAAGTGTTAATTAAATAAAAGTAGTTTTTTAAGATGATTGAAAAAAATGACCAACATAGGCCGCGTATTGTCGTGGTTGGTAATGAAAAAGGCGGGTCGGGTAAATCTACGACCACCATGCATCTTATTGTTTCTCTTATGAAAGACGGTTATACTGTAGGTACTATTGACCTTGATGCGCGCCAAGGAACACTTTCAAGGTATTTAGAAAATCGGGCGCGCTTTGCTGAGAAATCAAAAGATATAATTTTGCTTCCGGAACACAGGCGGCTTTATCGATCTGAAGCCGCGAATAAGTCTGTGAGTGAAGAAGAAGATAAAGATAATCTTGAACTCGCGATGCATGAGCTTTGGGATCGTGATTTTATAGTTTTTGATACACCGGGAAGTGATAACTATCTCTCTCGTCTTGGGCATAGTTATGCAGACATCCTTGTCACACCTTTGAATGATAGTTTCCTAGATATGGATATGCTAGCAAAGGTGGAGATCCAGGAAAAAGAACTGAAATTAACCCCGAGTACTTATAGCCAAATGGTTTGGGAGCAAAGACAGCAAAGAGCGATGCAAAAAAAACGACCGATAGATTGGGTTGTGATGCGTAATAGGCTGTCTCACATTGATGCAAAAAACAAACGGGACATAGGCCTGTTGCTTGAACATTTGTCAAAACGGTTACAATTTCGTCTCACCCCGGGTTTTGGGGAGCGTGTTATCTTTAGAGAGTTATTTCCCAAAGGTTTAACTTTGCTCGATCTTGATTCAGAAGGTTCTGGAATCAGTATGAGTATGAGCCATGTTGCTGCTCGACAAGAAGTTCGTGCCCTTTTAAATGCGATTGGGCTGACGAAGGAAAATGCTGCAGTCTGAGCAAAAGCGGAAACATCACCTAGAAAATCGCTCCAAAAGAACCTCATAAAGTAGCGGAGGATCTTTTGTTTACAAGCAGCGATACCTATATTCTATATACTCTAGGTGTAACTTTCCCTTTCACAATGGAGCTTTCGTGCCTGATAAAAAACTTCCTATCAAATCTGATAACCAGGATATTAAAGCTTTCTTGAAAAAGCTGGACCAAACCCCTGCTCCAAGTTCTTCGCGGGGGAGGTTGATTTTTGCCCTTGATGCGACGGCTAGTCGGCAAATGACATGGGACCATGCCTGCCATATCCAGTCCATGATGTTTGAAGAGGCTGGTCGCGTGGGAGGGCTCGATATTCAGCTTATTTTTTTTCGAGGGTTTCGCGAATGTAAAGCTTCGTCGTGGGTCAGTGATGCTGGTCATTTATTGCGCCTTATGACGTCTGTACAATGTCTCGCTGGAAAAACTCAGATTGGCAAAGTTTTTAAACGTGCTCTTAAGGAGACCATAAATAAGCGGGTGAGTGCTTTGGTCTATGTAGGAGATGCTATGGAAGAAGATGTTGATACCCTCGGTCATATGGCTGGCCAGCTCGGTTTACATGGCGTTCCATGCTTTATGTTTCATGAAGGCGGGGATCCGATTGTTGCCAACGTTTTTAAACAGATTGCAAAATTATCTGGCGGTGCTTATTGCCCCTTTGATGAGGGAAGTGCACAACAGCTTAAAGAACTACTATCTGCTGTCGCAGTTTTTGCTGCTGGAGGGCGCAAAGCACTCAGGGACTTTAGTCAAGAGAGTAATGATGCTTCGGTTAGACTTCTCTCACAATTGCCTGATTAACAACGTAGATTATTCTTTTAGAATCAGTCAACAGGTACCATGTATTACGATAACGGAGTATAAGAGTAATGCCTTACTTTATCTTGGGATTAGGTCTTTTCGTTGGTCTGATTTTTCTCAGCCACTGGTATAGCAAGGCTAATCCCGCGATTGTTATTAAAACATTGAAGATCATCGTTCTTGTTACGGGCCTTCTTATTGCCTTATTTCTGATCTTTACCGGCCGCATTTTCCTTGTACTTGCTGCATTACCTTTATTAATACCCTTTTTGTTGCGGTCTCGTGCTCTGTTGCAGCGTTTGAAAGCCGCCGCTGGAGGAACCCCAGGGAAAACATCTCAAGTGGTAACAAAGTTTTTGCGTATGGTGCTCTTACATGACAGTGGAGAAATGGACGGTGAGGTTCTATCTGGTGCGCAAGAAGGGCGGAGGCTTTCAGAGTTGTCGCTGGTAGATATAGAACAGCTCTATCGCGTTTACGTTATCGAGGAAAATAAATCCGCCGATCTGTTGTCAGCTTATGCAGAGCGCCGCTTTGGTTCTGAATGGCAGTGTGGAGAGGGTGCAAATCAAAGAGGTCAGGCCGATCGCGAAGGAAGCAGTTTTTCAAATGCGTCTCTGGATCGGAAAAATGCTCTAGAGATATTGGGGTTGGATGAGGCAGCTACAGAAGATGATATTCGAGAAGCCCACAAAAATTTGATGCAAAAGTTACATCCGGATCACGGTGGCAATAATTATCTGGCGACACAGATTAACAGAGCAAAAGACGTGCTGCTCAAAGGCGCTGGTTGAGTTCCTTGTGCGAGTGTGGCATGACCATGTTGGATTTTATAAATGATAAGGAGTGGGGGATCGATGCGCCGACCCGTACGTAAGGCAATTTTTCCGGTTGGAGGTCTAGGGACCCGATTTTTACCAGCAACAAAGGCTATGCCTAAAGAGATGTTGCCGGTTGTCGATAAGCCCTTGATCCAGTATGCGGTTGAAGAAGCAAAAGCTGCTGGGATCGAAGAGTTTATCTTTGTGACGGGTCGCGGGAAAGCAGCGATAGAAAACCACTTTGATCGCGAATACGAGCTTGAGTCGGTTTTAAAAAACCGGGGCAAAAACAAAGAATTAGATGATCTTTCAACCCTTCTTCTTGAAGCGGGGAGTGTCACCTACACGCGTCAGCAAGAACCTCTTGGTCTGGGACACGCGGTTTGGTGCGCCCGTAATTTGATCGGGGATGAGCCTTTTGCCGTTTTATTGGCCGATGATCTTGTTCAGTCTGATACCGCTTGTCTTAAACAAATGGTTGATAGCTATCAAGATACCGGAGGGCATCTCGTGGCCGTCATGGATGTGCCTCGCGATCAAACCAACCGCTATGGAATTTTGGATGTAATCGAAGATAATGGAACTTTGGCGCGGGCTCGGTCGCTTGTTGAAAAACCTCAACCTGAAGATGCGCCTTCGACACTATCGATTATCGGGCGGTATATCTTGGATCCATCCGTTTTTGACGAGCTTGATAAAAAAGAACGCGGCGCAGGGGGCGAGATCCAGCTAACGGATGCTCTGGCCGCCACTCTAGATGACGTTACGTTTCACGGTCTTCGGTTTGAAGGGACAAGATTTGATTGTGGTAGCAAGGCAGGTTTCCTTGAAGCAACAATCGCCTTTGCTCTCGAACGCGAAGATCTTGGTGGCAAAATGCGTGAAATTATTAATAAGTATGCATGAAAGCTATCGATAGGTAGCCCTGAGGAGAAAACCACATGCGCATTGCAATAATTGGCACAGGGTATGTTGGCCTGGTGTCAGGAACTTGTTTTTCTGAATTTGGCACGAACGTTGTTTGTGTTGATAAAGACGAAAGCAAGATTGAGGGCCTCAAAAACGGTGTGATCCCGATTTTTGAGCCTGGCTTAGATACCTTGGTCAAGAATAACTCTGAAGCAGGTCGTTTAACCTTTACGACTGATCTCACGGCAGCTGCGAGAGACGCGGATGCGATTTTCATTGCCGTTGGGACGCCTCCTGGCGAAAAAGATGGCCAAGCTGATCTTTCCTATGTTTATCAGGCAGCCAAAGAAATTGCAGGGGTAATGGATGGCTATACCGTCATTATTACGAAGTCCACCGTACCTGTTGGAACAGGCCGTGAAGTAGAGCGCATTATTCGTGAAGAACGACCAGATGTCGATTTTGACGTTGTGTCAAATCCAGAGTTCTTAAGAGAAGGCGCAGCTATCAGCGATTTCATGCGTCCAGATAGGGTTGTGATTGGTGCTGAAACAAAGCGCGCTCAAGAAGTTATGGCAGAGCTCTATCGGCCGCTATACTTGATCGAAACACCTATTCTCTTTACGAAGTTGGAAACATCGGAGCTTATTAAATACGCGGGCAACGCTTTTCTTGCTACCAAGATATCTTTCATCAACCAGATGGCTGATCTTTGTGAAAAGGTCGGAGCGGATGTGCACCAGGTAGCAAAGGGAATTGGTCTTGATGGTCGAATTGGACGTAAGTTCCTCCACGCCGGACCTGGGTACGGAGGGTCCTGTTTTCCTAAAGACACTCAAGCTTTGGCTTTTACTGCGCGTGCAAACGATGCTCCAGTAAGTTTGATCGAAGACGTCATCTCCTATAATGATGAGCGAAAGCGTCGCATGGCCGATAAAATTGTCGCCCAATGTGGGGGATCCGTTGAAGGTAAAAAGATCGCGATCCTCGGCCTGACGTTTAAGCCCAATACTGATGATATGCGTGATTCTCCAAGTCTAGACATTATCCCCATATTGCAAAGTAAAGGAGCTCGGATCAGCGCCTACGATCCCGAAGGCATGAAAGAAGCCATTCATTTACTCTCAGATGTAGCTTATGGCGAAAATGCTTACGAGATAATGGAGGGCGCTGATGCTCTGGTGATCATTACGGAATGGAACGAATTTCGTAGGCTCGATCTTGAGAGGGTAAAATCACTTTTATCGTCTCCAGTAATGATCGATTTGCGCAATATCTATAATCCGGACGAAATGAAAGAAGCTGGATTTGAGTATATGTGTATCGGTCGTCCGCTGACGGCTTTCTCAAATATTTAATCGAATACAAATTTTAGGTTAGGTTACCGTGCATAATTTTCATCCAACTATTATTCGTGAATATGATATTCGTGGAATCATTGATGAAACTCTGACCACTGCTGACGCTCTTGCTATCGGTCGCGCTTTTGGCACGATTATCCGACGGGCTGGTGGCAGTAAAGTTGCGGTTGGTTACGATGGCCGGACATCCTCGCCAGATCTCGCTGCGGCAATCTCTAAAGGTTTGATGGCATCTGGAGTTACGGCCTATACTGTCGGGTGTGGTCCAACGCCGATGCTGTATTTTGCTGCCTATACCTTGCCGGTTGATGGTGGGATTATGATTACAGGGTCGCATAACCCAGGTAATCACAATGGCTTTAAATTGGTGCATAATCGCCAGGCCTTTTTTGGTGAACAGATCAAGCTGATCGATGAGTTGGCCCGAAACGGGGACTTTGAAAGTGGCGAAGGTGATCTGATAGAGCATCCGATCTTTGACGATTACATCAAGCGTCTGCTCGAAGAAGTTAGCTTTGATAAAGACGATTTCAAAGTCGTTTGGGATGCGGGTAATGGAGCCGCTGGCGAAGCTATGACCGCCCTGACAAAGACCTTGCCAGGTGAACACACTCTTTTGTTTGCTGAT
Source organism: Halopseudomonas aestusnigri (assembly GCA_036960845.1). Taxonomy (GTDB): domain Bacteria; phylum Pseudomonadota; class Alphaproteobacteria; order Kiloniellales; family Kiloniellaceae; genus Kiloniella. Next base: position 373,809 of record JBALWN010000002.1, read on the forward strand.
ATTGATGGCTCTTTCCCAAATCACCATCCTGACCCTACTGTTCCAGAAAATTTAATCGACCTACAAAAGGCCGTGGCCGAGCAAGGAGCTGATCTAGGTATTGCCTTTGATGGAGATGGCGATCGGATTGGATTGATTGATTCCGAGGGCGAGATTCTTTGGGGCGATCAGATTATGCTCTTCCTTGCGAAGGGTGTTTTAAAAGACCTTCCTGGCGCGACGATTATAGCCGACGTAAAAGCTAGTCAGGTTCTGTTCGATGAAGTTGAAAAAGCCGGTGGTAATCCCGTTATGTGGAAAACCGGTCATTCCCATATCAAATCCAAGATGATAGAGCTTAAGGCGCCTTTTGCTGGTGAGATGTCCGCGCATCTTTTCTTTGCCGATCGTTATTACGGTTATGACGATGCCTTATACGCAGCCGTTCGCGTTCTTAACCTTATTGCTAAAGAAGGCATTTCACTTTCTGAGTTTAGAAAATCTTTGCCACCAGCTGTAAATACCCCTGAGCTAAGATTCGAATGTGATGAAACGCGAAAGTTTGCTGTTGTTGATGAAGTTGCCGCACGCTTGGCAGTAGAAAATGCAGATGTAGTTTCTGTCGATGGCGTTCGTGTGAATACAGCAGATGGGTGGTGGTTATTGCGAGCTTCAAACACTCAAGCCGTTCTTGTCGCTAGGTGTGAAGCAAGTACAGATGCAGGGCTAATAAGATTAAAAGATCAGCTGGCATTACAACTTGCCCAGAGCCAAGTAAAAATGCCTGCCCAGTTTTAGTTGTAATTTACAGGTAATTAAGTGTGGCTATAAAAAGAAGCTATTAACTGTGATTGAGTAATAAAAAAGAGGCCTGTGAAATTTCACAGGCCTCTTTTTTATTACTATGATTTGAATATCAGAATAAGCCGGGGGGAACCGCCACACAGGACATGCGCTGTTCCTTTAGCTCTCGGCAAGCATTACGCGCTGCTACCTCATTCAAGCCCTTAAGGCGGGCGCGATAGAGGGAACCTTCGGCTTTGTCCACTTGTTGGATGTGAACCTCGGTACCACGAATATTGGTCGTGATCTGTGCGAGTGCTTGATCGGCAGCCATTTTAGCTGGTTCGTATTTCTTGAAAGCACCAACTTGAATGCCCCAGTCAGTGATAGGGGCAGTGATAGGTTGATTAACACTGGTTACTGGTTGAACTGCCGAAATTTGACCAGGTAAGCTGGTATTGATTGAGGCAGAGAGGATTGGTCGTGATTTTGGTAGCGGTGTGGCTTTCACCATTACGCTATCGCGCAGAGGGTTCCGTTTAGGAATTGCAGGAAGCTTTGCAACGCGGGTTACACCAACGCGTTTGAAACTTTTGTCCAAAATTTCTTTCATGTGTCGATCACGCGAACGACCCGTCTTGCCACCGAACACAACGCCGATTAGGCGACGATTGTTACGTACAACAGATGCTACAAGATTAAATCCGGAAGCATTGGTATAGCCGGTTTTGACTCCATCTGTTCCCTGATAACTTGCGAGAAGCTTGTTATGGTTGCGATAAGAACGGTTTTTATAGGTATAGCTCTTTGTTGAGAATAAACCATAGTACTGCGGAAAATCACGTTTCAGGGCGATGGCGAGAGTAGCCATATCGCGTGCTGTGCTAAGTTGTCCTCGGTTAGGAAGCCCAGAAGCATTGCGAAAGGTTGTTCGCTTCATTCCAAGTTGATGTGCACGTTTTGTCATCATGCTGGCAAAAGTTATTTCTTTCCCACCGATTGCTTCTGCCATAACAACGGCAGCGTCGTTGGCTGATTTAGTAACCAAGGCCATGATGACGTCTTGTGTCGTGATCGTACTACGGTATTTTAAACCCAATTTTGAAGGAGCCATACCAGCAGCGCGTCGTGAGACCGGAAGCTTTTGCTTCATTTTCAATTTACCCTTCTCCAAAGCTTCGAAAGCCATGTAGAGGGTCATCATTTTGGTCAGAGATGCGGGGTAATTTCTGGTATCTGCGTTTCTACTATAAAGGATTTCACCAGTATCGACATCTAATACGAGGGATGCATATTTGGCCTGCGCAGGTGCCATAAGCACGAACAGGGTCAGAAGCATTGCGGTAATTAGCTTCAGTCCTAGTTTCATTAATTCCCCCTCATTAATGGGATTGTTTAAAAATATTTAGCCAGCGTACTGGATGTTATAACTCAACTATATCTTCTAAGCGTCTAAAACAGAAGGATTCTACACAAAATGGATTCTCCTGTCTAGTTGCCATTAGGATGACATATTTATCTTGTGAATTAGTAAAGATATAGTGCCAATGTTAATAAATGGCAAAAATGGCGGAAATTAGTAAAATATTTTAGACAGAGGATGAAATGCGTCTAACTCAAATCTGGCCCTTGGTTGCGGCCCCGCTATTATTGGCTACGTCCTGTACCTATTCAGGTGATATCGATAAGCCTTACACTCAAAAAGCCACCTGGTTTAGTTACGTTGGTGCCGACGATATTCGTGATCGTTGTGCTCCCGGAGTGACAGAATACCGTTTTATTTACAACGCGGTATACGATGAACAGCTACGAACCTATGAAATTACTGGTATCCCTGGTGGATCGGCACAGATGGTGTCTCGAGTCCAAGAAGGCAGCGGTCTTAGGGGATCCAAAATTTCAATTTCAGAACCGCTTGCTCAATTTGGATGGGAGAAGTCATCCTCCAGTTTATCGGTTTCTGATATGGCTGAACTTGAGCAACGTTTAAAAGAATCGGGAGCAGGTGAGCCTATTACCAAAGGTGCACGATTGCGATCAGACGATTTTTATTGGATATCGGCGCTTTGTTATGATGGGGCTTTTGTTTTTAATGGTTGGAAAGATACGCCTGAAGGTTTTGAGCATCTCACCTTCATGCCGTTATTACTGGCTCATGATGACACGGGCATAGAGGTTAATGCCTATAGAGATGTAGGCACGAAAAATGCTGCACGTATGCACCAATCCAAAGCAGAGCGCCAAAAACACTTTGATCTCGAAGTTGGCGATAATGGACTGGTTACGGGGTTTTCGTTCTTTTAAAATCTACAAACCGTGGTTGCTAACATTCAGCTGCTTTAATTTTAAGGAATAGAGTTTCAAGCCGCGTTGGGTCTTGTTCTTTATTTATCTGACTAGTCTTCAATTCTTATCTTGGTAAAGAGTTGGGATGGGGAGATGCGTATCATCGCCCCTTGTCGCATGATTACAGTTTATTAAATCAGGCAGATCGATTTTAAGATTTTCGATCTGCCTGATTTATTCTTCGATACAATCATTGCGTAACCTTTGTCTATTCCTGATCAATCGATGGTCTGTGCGTGACGATTAGGTTACAAATGAGTTATGTGTTTGTTGCAATGCAGCATTGTACTTGAAATTCTATTATAACAGTGTATGTTAGTAGTTATGTTGCAATGCAGCATGAATGTGTTGATGAGTATGTTGTCAGGGGTGAGACGCTTCACCCTATCAGAAATGACTACGGGGCCTAGGTAGAGCGCTCCGAAACTATATGACCCTAGGAGACCAACATGACGACAAGCAACAAGAAAAAGCCGGCAGATACTACCGAAACGAAGCCAAAGGCTGAGCAGGCACCAAAAGCCCAACGGGTTAATGAGCCTAAAGCCACAGTAAAAAATACTGTAATTGAAAATGAAGTTGTGGAGAATATTATGAAATCAGGTATGGATGCTGCCACTAAAGGCTATGAGCAGGCTTTTTCTTTCTCTCAAGGCCAGGCAGAAAAAGTAATGGAAAATCTTTATAAGCAATGCGAAAGCGCGGCTGATTTGGGTAAAGAAAACGCTGAGCTTGCTGCAAAATCAGGCAATAGTTTTGCGGAAAGCTATCAAAAGCTCAACAACATGTTCATGGGCATGGCTCAAGAAACCATGAAAAAGAATATGGCTGTTGCAGAAGCATTTATTGGTGCAAAAGACTTCAATGAAGTTTCCGACATTCAAACAAAATTTGCGCGCGATTCTTTTGATACAATGGTAAAGAACGGTACTGAAATTACCGAGCTTACAACCAACCTAACAAATGAAGCCGTAGAACCTGTTCGTAAACAGGTTACAGAAGCTGTTGAAAAGATGATGAAAACTGCTGCATAATTCTTTATAGAATAGCGCATGTTATGCCAAAGCCCCACGTTTTGTGGGGCTTTTTGCGTTTTAAAATCCATTATTAAACGAACGAAATCATAGAAAATTATCTTAAAGCTTGTGCGGCCATCTTGAAGAGCCTTTGCGAGATCACTATACTATAGGGCTGCTATTTTGTGTCCATATGGCTGGGCATGGTACATCATTTATAAAGTTTCTATGGGTTATGCTGGTGCGGATCAGATGTCCTGTAAGACAAAAGAGAAATCAGGTATTATCTCCATGAGTGGAAAAGATCGCGATAACGATTTTGGGACGTCGGATGACATCCTCGTAAAGCCGCGTGAAAAAACGAAAAAACCTTCCATGTATAAGGTACTTTTGTTGAACGATGATTATACCCCGATGGAATTTGTTATTCACATCCTGACCCAATTTTTTGGGAAGGATCAGGACGACGCCACCCGGGTTATGTTGCAAGTTCATCAAAAGGGCGTTGGGATTTGCGGTGTGTTTAGTTACGACGTTGCCGAAACCAAGGCTGGGCAGGTGGTTGACTTCGCAAGAAAAAATCAGCACCCCCTTCAGTGTATCGTTGAAAAGGACTAAGGGCTTTTTAGCTCTTGGTTATCTTTTTTGAACTCGCCTCTAGGCATGTCATCCTCAAATTTTTGCTCAAAATTTGAATATTCTCAGTTCAAATCAAATTATTTTTACTCTTTCTTCTTTTTTTCGGGGCTACAATATCCTTACAAACAAACGGATTTAACCCTGTAATACGGATTTAAGGACTGTTTTTTGAAAAATGTTATTACCCTGATGTCTTGCTGAGCGAATACATGCTCCCTAGGTATAGTTTGTGATTATGGTCAAAGACACATGGTCGGGAGTTAGGGCTCCAATTCATGACCAGGTGATCTGACCAAGATGTTGTGAAGGGAAGTTAATTTATGGCGATGCTATCAAACAATCTGGAACAGACACTGCACAGAGCTTTGGCCTATGCCAACGAGCGTCGGCATGAATATGCTACACTTGAGCACTTGCTGTTGTCGCTCACAGAAGATCAGGATGGTATTGCGGTCTTTAGAGCTTGTGGTGTTGAGCTTGAGACCCTGCGCGAAGATCTACTCGACTATATCGATAATGATCTGGCTAATTTGACAACAGTCCATCTCGGGGATGCAAAACCAACGGCTGGTTTCCAACGTGTTCTCCAACGGGCTGCCATTCATGTCCAGTCCTCCGGTCGCGAAGAGGTGACGGGCGCCAACGTTCTGGTCGCAATGTTCTCTGAGCGTGAAAGCCATGCGGTGTTTTTCTTGCAAGAACAGGAAATGACCAGGTTGGATGCAGTAAACTATATCAGCCACGGTATCACAAAAGTCGAAGGCCTGGAAGAAACCCGGACTATCAACGGTACGGATGAGCCCTTGGAAGAGGGCGGACAAGCTGCAGCCAAAGGGCGTGAAGCCATTGATGCCTATTGTGTCGATTTGAACCAGAAAGCCCGAGATGGTAAAATTGACCCTCTCATTGGCCGCGAGCCAGAGCTTGACCGTACGGTTCAGGTTCTATGCCGCCGAACCAAGAATAATCCACTTTATGTGGGCGATCCTGGCGTGGGTAAAACGGCTATAGCCGAAGGCCTGGCCAAGAAAATCGTCGACGGTGAAGTGCCTGAAGTTCTAAAAGATACTATAATATTCTCTCTCGATATGGGCTCTCTTTTAGCAGGAACTCGGTATCGTGGTGACTTTGAAGAACGCCTCAAAGGCGTGGTTAAAGAAGTCGAGGCCATGGACGGCGCGGTTCTCTTTATCGATGAGATCCATACTGTAATTGGGGCAGGGGCGACTTCCGGCGGATCAATGGATGCTTCTAATCTCTTGAAGCCTGCACTGCAAAACGGTGGATTGAGTTGTATTGGTTCCACGACTTACAAAGAATATCGCAATCACTTTGAAAAAGATCGTGCGCTTGTACGTCGGTTCCAGAAAATTGATGTTGCAGAACCGTCTATCGAAGATGCAGTGAAAATCCTACGCGGTCTCAAGCCGTATTACGAAGAACATCACAAGGTGAAGTACACCAACGAGGCACTACGGGCGGCTGTTGAGCTTTCTGCACGCTATATTGGTGATCGGAAACTGCCGGATAAGGCTATCGATGTGATCGATGAAGCTGGTGCCTCTCAGATGCTTTTGCCTGAAGACAAACGCAAAAAATCTTTGGGTGTGAAGGATGTCGAGGCCGTGGTTGCTAAAATTGCCCGGATACCACCAAAAACAGTCTCCAAAGATGATAAATCTGTTCTGAAAAATCTTGAGCGTGATCTCAAAAGAATGGTTTACGGGCAAGATAAAGTCATCAGCTCTATCTCTTCAGCGATCAAGCTGGCGCGTGCTGGTCTTCGGACACCTGATAAACCAATTGGCAGCTACCTCTTCACGGGACCAACAGGCGTTGGTAAGACCGAAGTGGCTAAACAGTTGTCGCATTCTCTTGGGATTGAAATCACACGCTTTGATATGTCTGAATATATGGAACGCCATGCAGTCTCACGTTTGATCGGTGCGCCTCCGGGGTATGTCGGGTTTGATCAAGGAGGATTATTGACCGATGCTGTTGATAAAACGCCTCATTGTATTTTGCTTTTGGATGAGATTGAAAAAGCCCATCCGGATATCTTCAACATCTTGTTGCAGGTGATGGATAACGGCCGATTGACGGATAATAACGGTAAGACAATTGATTTCAGGAATGTGATTTTGATCATGACATCAAACGCCGGGGCTGCCGATATGGCAAAACCTGCCTTTGGCTTTGGACGTGACATCCGCGTTGGTGATGATGAAGAGGCGGTGAACAAATTGTTCACACCGGAATTCAGAAACCGCTTGGATGCGATTATTCCGTTTAAGAGCTTGTCGCCTGCGGTTATGTCTAAAGTGGTTGAGAAGTTCATTATGGAACTGGAAACTCAACTTACCGATCGTCAGGTTAGTTTTGATCTGTCTCCAAAAGCTCGGAAGTGGTTGGCAACTAAAGGCTACGATCCGCTCTATGGCGCACGTCCTCTTGCGCGTGTGATCCAAAACAAGATCAAGAAACCACTGGCCGAAGAATTGCTGTTTGGCAAACTCACCCGTGGTGGAATGGTCCGCATTGACGTCAAAGACGATGAGCTGGCCTTCAGCTTCCCGGATGAACCAAAAGGCAAAGATTCTAAAGGATCTGGTCCTAAAAAGTCCAAACGGAAGCAGCCTGCATAATCTAGGCGTACAGGATTAGTTGAATACAAAAGGCCTCGCAAATGCGGGGCCTTTTTGGTTCAGAAAACATAAAAAAATTCAGAACCCTTTGGGTAATACAAATTCACTTGCTGTTATCTTCAACTCGTCGCCAGTCTGCATCTCAATTGTCACAGTTGCATGACCACTTTCATCCTTTTTACTGATGTTGGCTTCATTCACAGAAACGCTTGGTCCCCACTCTCTGTGGCGAGGCACGTGTAAATCAATGACCCCTATAGCTCTCAGTTCCGTAGAAGTAATGGCATTTTTAAACTGGATAACGAGTGTGCCTTGCTTCCAGTCAAATGTGATTGAGACTAATGTCCAGTCATGCATTTTTTACTCTTTGGTTGAGGGGCATTTTTTCTTTTCGAGAGTAGCACTCTGCCTCTACCGTTCGGGAGCCCAGTCGGAAATCATTTGTCGGCCAACTGTTTCTTCCAATCGTTCAAGTTCAGATTCTATGAGTTCTTGATTATTCTTACTTACTGTAATTGCAGCTTCTGCTACCGGATGGGTCGCAATGAATGCTACACGTTGCCGGGTTGGTGGATGAGTAGCATCCAGACGTGCATTTTCCCGATGTGCTAAGCGATCGAGGCGTTCCAATTCGCTCTCAGGCAACTTCCTAAAATATGAAACGAACTTGGTAAGTACTTGCTTGCCTGACTGCTGTGTGTGGATAATTGACCTGCGCGCAAACATCTCAAAGTGTACTGAGTAGGATATCTTCTGCAAGCCATCTCTCATGGCTTGCGTACCTGATACCGTGGTCGCCAAGTAATCAGCTAAAAATTCCGCAATCTGAGACTGACGCCACACAAGATGGGACAATCCTATGTGCACGAGTTCCACCAACAAGGATACAGCCAATAGAAGATAGTGCATGAGCATCTGTGTAAAACTGGAATCTGGATCATATTCAGGTCTTAGAAAGCGCATCAAGTGTTCTAAAGTATCTAGCGCAGATCCGATAATCATGCCCCTGGTGTTATCACCGTTTGCACCATGAGAAAATTCGTGAGTAAGAATGGCTATACGCTCAGACCAGGTTTGTACCAACCACATCGGCAGCCCGATTACCAACAACGTTTTTCTGGGCATTCCTACCCTGGCAAATCCAGCGTTATAATCTCCATTGATCAATATTCCATCAACTCGGGGAGAGCCAACTTTATCTGCAATCTGGTCGCACAATGCAAAGAGGGCGGGAGCATCTTGTCTACCCAGGCAATCCTTGGGCATTGTCCCTAATCTGGGGCGCATACTCCAAGCGAGCCAAAGTAGACATACTCCGATTAACATCAATAATATAGCAGGCCAGCCAAAGCTAAGCGCATAAAAACCCAACCCAGCCATTGCGATTGAAAACAGATGAATTGTGAATGAAAGCGCAAAGGCCAGTATTTTTGAGGTGCCCCAACGTGGCCGCAAATTTTCAGGATCTTGTGTGAGAACGGATTGGAAAACACTTTCACCCTGAGAAGTGCCAATCTTTTGGTATATTCTGGCTGTATGGCTAGAAGTATTTCGGTTCTCATCTGACCCTAGATTCCACTCACACTGCGGACACCAACGCGGAAACTCTCTATGAGAACGAATGTTGGTGCCGCAGTCTGGGCAGGCCTTATCTTGGGTCTCTGATTTCAGTGCTATACTGGTCATTCCTATCCCCCCATAAAATAACCGACATCGCCCTGATGTTCGTACCCCTCTTGGTCGAGTAATCTAAGCTTCCAAGATCTCCTTATCAGAAGAGATGTTATCTCTTTGCTTTTCAGGAACTCTGTTCAGGTTTCGTGTCATGTACATCATTACGAGCAATACGAGTAAAAGCAAGCCGCTACCCATGGTTAGGGCGTAGTCTTCCATCTGCAGGATTGAGTAGAGGAAACCATAAAGCGTACTGAGCAGGACACCGATGGCGAGGCCGTTGGTTTTGTCTCGTGTTGCAGCCGTGATGTAGCTGGCAATCGACAAAACGGTGACACCTGCGGCGAGCGTGTAAGACAGGCTAAAGCTGATGTGTTCAGACAGCGTCAAAAGTAATAGGTAGAACACCGAGAGTGAAACACCGACCAGAAGATATTGCACCAGATGTAAGCGGATGCCGCGGGTAAACTCGAACACGAGAAGCATCAGGTAGGTCAGAGCTACAAACATGATGCCGTACTTAGCAGCACGGATGGAAGTGCCGTAGTGAGACACGGGCTCAAACAATTGAGCTTCCGCGATGATTTCACCGAGGTTCAGGTTGTCAGAATTGTTAAATACCTGCGGATAATTACGTGAAAGATGGCTGACTTCCCAAGTGGCGCTAAAATTATCTGAGGTGATATCCCGCGTACTGGGGAGAAATTGACGAAAGCTTGGGTGTGGCCAGTCGGCAGTGATTTCAATTTGTGTATTCATGCCTAGCGGTATGGCACTGATATTTCGACTACCGCGTAGGGTAGTGGCAAACTCAACAGAGAAGGTGGATAGATCTTGTTTTGGGTCGATCTGGGCGGAAAATCCTCGGCTGAGGAAGTCGTTCGACAAACCAGTCCCCGGCGTCAATTCCAGTTCGTTCCCTGCTAGTATGACGGTGGGAGAAGATCCAATGCCGCTGTTATCGGTGAGCGCAATTGCGATATAGGCCTGATCGTAATTAATTTTCTGCAGGTTTTTGATTGGTGGTGGATCCAGATGGAAGCTCGCAGAGCCTTTGACATCGGCGGTATAGACCAGACTTTTATAAATGGAGCGTTCGCGAAACCCGTGCTCCAAATTGCTTTTGAGTTTCAGCTGATCGGGTAGAATAATCAGCTTGTCATGGCCAACCACAATCTTGTCCTTACCATTGCTATCTGTAACCCGTGCTTCGGTGGTATAGGGGATTACAAGAAGAGGGGCTGCGATGGTTTGTTCCTGCCCCCATTCCTGATCGGTTTCATAGAGGACCGAGCGATAAAGACTGTGACGTTCGTTCATGAGATCGTGCACCAGTGCGGTTGGGATCAACATTAGCAGTGTCAAAAAGCCAATGATCACGGCTTTGATCATCAAGGGATTTGAGTTGGCGAGCCTCCCGCTGAGGTCCCCTGTTAAGCCGGAAGTCTGTTCTGCGTAACGGCTATAGAGCCAACGCATACAAACCAGCCCAATTATCGCGCAAATGCCTAAAAATATGACAATGGCGATGACGATAAGTACCGTCGTAAAATCGATCATGTTTCCTCCCCCTTAAAGGAAATTTGAAGTGTTAGGTTTCATGTAACCACTTGAAGCAACCGTACTGCTTTCAAATAATCCATTCTGATGTGATGTCAGCATGTTGAGGGGGGAATGCGGGAATAATTTGAAAACAATAGGGCAATTCAAAGTCGAGATTTCACAAAGCCGCCTTACTGCGTCCATTTTGGTTGGCCAGTTTGGACTTGTCGTAAATTGAGGAGCTTGATTATGAGCCGGAAAATTGTTGGCCTTGTTTTTACCATCGTAGGCATAATCGCGACCCCTCAAGCACGTGCAGATAATAGCTTTGGTTCGGCCTTGGCTGAAGTTGCTTTAGATCGAACGGAACAAAGCGTTATCTATGATGGCAGTTACCATGCCATGTCTTACCCTGGTGGGGACGTTCCCGCAGACATCGGTGTCTGCAGTGATGTCGTAATCCGAAGTTATCGGGCGCTGGATATTGATCTGCAAAAGCTGGTGCATGAGGACATGCGAGCAAGCTTTGCCAGTTATCCAAAGATCTGGGGGCTTAAGTCGACGGATCGAAATATCGATCATCGCCGGGTACCGAACCTTCGGGTGTTTTTCACCCGTCATGGTCAGTCAATAGACCCAACGAGAGATCCTGCGAATTATCTCCCTGGGGATCTCGTGTCCTGGAACCTGAAAGAGAGTGGCTCATTACCTCATATCGGGATTATTAGCGACCAGAAATCAGCGGATGGGGTACCACTTGTCGTCCACAACATCGGTGCAGGGCCAAAGCTGCAAAACATGTTGTTTGATTACAAAATCACCGGACATTACCGCTATAAAAAGTCGTAGCGAAGCTACTCCTTTTTGAAGGGGCCGATGTTACAGAGGTGTTCGATCTCGTGGTCGATGGCGGGGTTTTCGCTTTGCAGAAAACGAGAGATGGCATCTCGGAATTGTGGGTCGGCGATACCGTGCAGGCTGTAGGTCTTGGTGGGCAGGTAGCCGCGTTGGATCTTGTGCTCGCCTTGAGCGCCGGCTTCGACCTTTTTGAGGCCGTGGTTGATGGCATAGTCGATGGCTTGATAGTAACAAAGCTCAAAGTGCAGATTGGGATAGTGTCCGTGAGAGCCCCAGTTACGGCCGTAGAGAGTATCTCCGCCGACTAGGTTCAGTGCACCCGCCACCATAACAGATGTATCTATCGCCGTGGCCCAGGCAGTGGTTAGGACGACTTTGTCCGATAGTTTTGTGCCCAGCATTTGGAAAAAATCACGGTTGAGGTAATCGTGAGCATATTTCTTATCGACGGTATTGAGATAGAGGTTATAGAACTGGTCACAAATTTCAGGAGTGAGATCGGGGCCAGTGAGAGTTTTGATCTCAAGCCCGTGAGCGTTGGCTTCCCGGCGTTCTTTTTTGATCGCCTTGCGTTTGCGTGAAGAAAGGCATGCGAGAAAATCGTCGAAAGTCTCGTATCCGTTATTTTCCCAATGGTACTGAATACCTGTGCGGGCCAGAAGGCCTGCCTCATGCAGTTGTTGCCATTCTTCTTCCGTGGTGAAGGTCAGGTGCAGAGAGGAAGCTTCGTATTGTTGCAGGATCTGCAGCATGGCATTGAGTAGTGCTATGCGCAGGTCTTTGGTTTCTTCTTCTGTGGTCGGTGCAACCAGTAAGCGCTTGCCTGTGACGGGGCTGAAGGGTACGGCGGATTGGAGCTTGGGGTAGTAATTGCGCCCGGCTCGCTCATAGGCGTTGGCCCAACTCCAGTCGAAGACATACTCGCCGTAGGAATGGTTTTTTAGATAGAGCGGGGCGCAGGCGATGATTTTGCCATCATCGTCCTGAACTGTGAGGTGTTGCGGTTGCCATCCGGTTTCGGCACCTACTGAGCCACTTTCTTCCAAGGCGAGTAAGAAGGCATGGGAAATAAAAGGGTTATTATCGGAGGCATCGCTTTGCGCGCAACGGTCCCAATCAGTGGGATTGATCCCGCTAATTTGAGGGTGAACTTCTACGCGCAGCTGGCTCATTTATGCTTTGGGGCCTAAACAAAAATATGAATAAATACAGTCTGATAAAAATAGGAAGCTTAGGCGTCAATAACAAGACACTTGTCACGTGAGGCAAACAAAAAGGCAGGCGCGATGGCCTGCCTTTCAGTACCGGTTATCTCGCTCAAAATTAGCTGAACAAGAAGTGTAATCGTTGATTACTTAGTCAATTTCAGCGACACAGTCGACTTCTACAGCGATGCCCAATGGCAGGCTTGGTGCAGAAACAGCAGCGCGGGCGTGAACGCCCTTGTCGCCGAACACTTCAACCATCAGATCTGATACGCCGTTGATGACTTTTGGCTGGTCAACAAAATCAGGTGTGGAGTTAACAAAACCACCTAGTTTCACTATACGTTTTACGCGATCAAGATTGCCATTAGTTGCGGCGTTAAGCTGAGCAATAATGTTGATGCCGCAAAGACGTGCTGCTTCTTGGCCTTCTTCAACAGACATAGTGTCGCCGAGTTTGCCTTTGTAGAGGATTTCACCGTCTTTAGCCGTGATCTGACCGGAAACAAAAACAGTGTTGCCGGAAGTTACATAACCAACATAATTCGCAACAGCTTTTGCAGGCTGTGGGATTTCAATACCAAGTTCTTTCAAACGGGCGTCAACAGTACCAGTCATAGCTCTATCCTTATTCGTTTCTTATCTGTCATTATTATTAAAGAACGCGTCCCCTATTTGGGGATCTCATTAAAAGGGACGTGTCCTGAAGCCTGAGTTATAGCGGGCATTCAAACGATGCCTTATCTCACACGCTATACTCAAAACTAAAAAACAGGCGAATTCTATCGTTCCAGTTCGCCAAAGCAAGCAAAGTTAGCAAAAGAGATGGGAAATGACGGTTTTTCTTACGGTTGCTATCGTCTTTGGGAAACATCATGTCGTTTATTGAGAATGACTTTTTTCGAATCTAAAGAGGGTAATGATTTGAAAAGTCAAAACGGGGACTGGAACTATCCCAATTTATCATATTCCTGTACAACGCCTTACAAGGCCCAGTTGATATCCGGGGCTGTTGGCACAATGCCAAGAGGGTTACGGTTGGGTGATGGGCTGGCATAGCCACGTCTGTACACATCAAAGTCAACTGTCGCTGCAATTCTGGGCAGGGCATAGATTTCGCGTGCATAATTCCAGAGGTTGGGGTGATCGATCAGACGGCGGCGTGTACAGCGAAAGGATAAGGCGTATCCTACATCGAAGCGGGCGAGGGTTGGGAAAAGCCGTAAATCGGTCTCGGTGATGACATCACCATGGATAAACTTGCGTGAACCCAATCTGGTTTCAAGAATGGCCATCATATTAAACACTTCATCCACGGCGGCGTCGTAAGCTTCTTGGGTTCCAGCAAAGCCTGCTCGATAAACACCGTTGTTTAACTGGGTATGAATACGGACGTTCCAGTCGTCGATTTCAGATCGGAGATGGTCAGGAACGAGATTGATCTCTTTATTACCGAATTGGCAAAATTCTGTACCAAGCATGCGTAAGATGTCTGCGGACTCGTTTGAAACAAGAGTATTTGCTGTTGTATCAAAAAGCAGTGGGACTGTAACACGGCCAGTATAACGTTGGTCGCCCTCTGCATATACTTGATGAAGTGCTTGATGCGAAAATACTTTGTCCTCAAGCCCAGATGTCGTTTCAAAAACCCAACCTTGAGATGTTCGCCTTGGGCTGGCGTAAGATGTGGGCAAGACGTCTTCAAGCCCTAACAATGCACGTGCTAAGAGCACGCGGTGCGCCCAAGGGCAGTTCCACGCTGCGTAAAGGTGATATCGCCCGGGTGTTGACGGGAAATCAAGGGACCCAGATTTTACCCAGTTTTTAACAACGGACGGTGTGCGTTTCCATTCATCCGTCTTTGCATCAGCAATAGGAAGCTCTTGATCATTGTTCCACAGACCATCGATCATTTCACCCATTTCAACTCGCTTTCTGTTCAACTGCGGATAATTCGGTTGAGATCTGATCGGCCATGACGCCAGCTTTCTCTAAAGATTTTGGGTCCATGAAATGCTGCTCTGCAATGACAAACTTAACATCCGTGATTCCTATGAATTTAAGTATGTGGCGCAGGTATCCGCTTGCGAAATCAATGTCTGAACCAAAGGGAGTACCACCGGATGAATAAATAACAATTGCTCTTTTCCCCGTCATCAAACCCTTTCGACCGTCTTCTCCATAAGCAAAGGTCTTACCGGATCTGCAGACCAGATCCACCCAAGCCTTCAAACCGACGGGTATCGTAAAGTTATAAATCGGTGCTCCAATTATAAGAACGTCTGCCTTACCAATTTCAGATATAAGACTGTCAGAGAGCTCTAATATATCCTTCTGCTCGGCAGTGCGTTCTTCATCAGGTGTTTTATTTGCTGTAATCCATTCCTGATCAATGGCGGGAAGCGAGCGGGATAAGTCCCGCTTTTGGATTGTTATCGATGCCTTGTCATTATCAAGCCCAGAGATAATCCGGTTTGCTAACCTAATGCTTTGCCCAGTTTCGCTTTGTGGGCTGCTGTCGATACGAAGAATATTCATTTTTATGTTCTCTTTGCTCAAAGATTTGTCCAACCGCCATCGACCGGAATTTCGACGCCTCGCATATAGGATGATGCATCGGATGCAAGGAAAAGAGCCACTGATGCGATCTCGTTTGCATTACCAAAACGGCCTGCTGGAACTTGGGCGACAATGCCTTGTGCCATTTCGCCGAGCTGCTCTTCGCTCATACCAAATTTTCCGTAAATCGGTGTCTCGATTGGTCCCGGTGCAATGGAGTTTACCCGAATGCCCTGTCCAGAAAGTTCTGCGGAAAGTGTACGTACAAGAGATCGAAGCGCGGCCTTGGTTGCGGAATAAACACCCATACCAGGCATGCCAAGTTCGTTGAGGCATGACGTGTTTGCTACGATAGAACTGCCTTCCTTCATGAGAGGGGCGAGGTTTTGAATGGCAAAAAGTGGACCGCCAAAATTGATGGCGAATTGTTCTAGCATAGAGCTGGAGTCAATTTGATCCAATGGGGCGGACCAAGCAACACCCGCGTTTGCGAATAAGATATCAATCGTTCCGAAGTGCTCCTTAGCGACCGCGGCTAGTAATACTGCATCGTCGGGGTTTTGAGCTACGACCTTTACCCCTTGGGTGTTATTACCGAGCTGGTCTACAGCATCATCGAGCCTGGCTTGGTCCTGGCCTGTGATAATTACCTGTGCGCCTTCAGTGATGAAAAGTTGAGCTGTCGCGAGACCAATACCTGATGTCCCCCCGGTAATGATCGCAGTTTTGTTTTCTAATTGTGCCATGAGATAGTCTCCAGTTTTAGTTTCTGGAGTTTATATAGACCTTACTGTAAAAAGATATAATAGGGCAGTTCGGCAAAACATTATTGCGATTAGGAGAAAAGAATGAGCCGCGTGGAGCAGATGGAAACCTTTGTTGCTATTGCTGATGCCGAGAGTCTGAGTGGTGCGGCGCAAAGCCAGGGTATCGCCGTGTCAGCTGTCAGCCGTCGGCTCAAGGCTTTGGAAGCGCGCTTGGGAACAACTCTGTATTTAAGATCAACACGCAGGATAAGTCTTACAGAGGCAGGTACCGATTTTTTGCAAAAATCCAGGCAGATTATATCCGACATTGAGGATGCAGAAAATGCCATGGTCGATGGCCAAGGGGATTTGGTTGGTCGCATTCGAATAGCAGCGCCACTGACATTTTCCACGATGCATTTGGGACCTGTTCTCTCTCGGTTTATGGCCCTCCACCCAGAAGTGTCGATGGAGGCAGAGTTAAATGATCGGAGAGTTGATTTAATAGCTGAGGGCTTTGACCTCGCGATTAGGGTTGGGCGTCTTGCCGATAGCACGCTGATTGCGAAAAAAATAACACAGGTCCATCATTGCCCTTGTGTTAGCCCAAAGTTTATAGAGCAGAACGGCTGGCCAAATCGTCCTGAAGAACTTTCGAAATTTCCCGGGTTGATGTATCGAACATCTCGCTCAAAGACCACATGGCCTTTCGTTCGACCTGATGGGACAAAAGGGAACGTAAATATAGTTGGGCGCTTTGCGGCGAATAACGGAGATATTCTACGTGACGCCGCCGAAGCGGGATTAGGTGTTATTTTGGAGCCCACATTCATCACTTACACTTCAATATTGAAGGGGACGCTTATCCCGCTTTTTGCGGACCATGAATGGTCCGATAACGCTGTTTATGCTGTCTACGCTGAAAACAGATCCCTACCTCGAAGAGTACGAACTTTAATCGATTTTCTGGCTCGAGAGTTTTCCCCTGAACCGGCATGGGACCGTGTGATTAAAAGTATGATTTGAGACGTTTCATTAGGTGAGATGGGGGGAATACAAAAAGGGCGGCCGAAGCCACCCTTTTTGCTGCGAAGAAGCGGGATGCGAACTAGTGTAACCTTAACGGCCCTGTTCGCGGCTCACCGCACCTCTACCAGCCATACCTCACTATGGCTGATCCTTTAAGCTCCTGTTAGGAGCAACCTGTGGTCCCGCCACAGGTGTCACATTTCAGGCAAGTACCGTTACGTACAAGCGTGAAGTTACCGCACTCTGGGCAAGAATCCCCTTCGTAACCTTTCATTCGGGCTTCGCGGACTCGTTCCATCCGAGGGTTTGCTGCCTTGGTGACGACGGTTTCGGTAGTGGTTCCTACCTCAGGAGCACTGACGATATCTTGTTTCACTTCTGAAACTGTTTCATCAGGTGTTCGACCACCGTTTACGACCATGAGTTTGTTACGAACATAGCCAGTTGAGGCGACACGACGAACGGTCTCAGCAACGGCATCCTGTGCTGTTGGAAGATTGCCTTCGCCTGTACCTCTACCAAGTGAATCCGGTAAGATGTCTGCAGGTTCAACATGAGCGAGATCACTACGGTCAAGATAAGAAACAGCCAACTCACGGAAGAGATAATCAAGGATGGAAGTTGCCATCTTGATGACTTCGTTGCCTTCAACCATGCCTGACGGCTCAAAGCGAGTGAAGGTGTAAGCTTCGACGTATTCTTCCAGAGGAACGCCGTACTGCAGGCCGATGGAAATCGCGATGGCGAAGTTGTTCATCAAACTACGGAACGCTGCGCCTTCTTTGTGCATATCGACAAAGATTTCACCAAGTGCGCCGTCTTCATATTCACCGGTACGCAGATACACTTTGTGGCCACCAACGATGGCTTTTTGTGTGTAACCTTTACGGCGTGAAGGTAGTTTTTTGCGCTCGGTAACGACTTTTTCAATGACGCGTTCGATGATGCGTTCAGTCACAACTTCAACACGTTTGGCCGCTGGTGCTTCTGCAACATCATCATCTTCATCAAGCTCAAGCAGAACCCCAGAAGAAAGAGGTTGAGACAGTTTTGAGCCATCGCGATAAAGAGCATTGGCTTTCAAGCCAAGTTTCCAAGACAAGATGTAAGCATCGTTACAATCTTCGATCACTGCGTTTGCTGGCATGTTAATGGTCTTGGAGATCGCGCCTGAAATAAACGGTTGAGACGCAGCCATCATGCGGATGTGGCTTTCAGCAGATAAGAAACGTTTGCCAGTTTTGCCACAAGGGTTTGCACAATCAAAGATGGAGAGATGTTCGTCTTTGAGGTGTGGAGAACCCTCTACAGTCATGGTGCCAGTGCAGAAGGTATTGGCCGCATCGATTTCTTTGCGGCTAAAGCCAAGTTCAACCAACATGTCAAAATTCATGTCGTTGAGTTGGGCTTCTGTGAAACCAAGCACCTTAGTGCAAAGCTCTTCACCCAGGGTCCATTTGTTAAAGATGAACTTGATATCAAAAGCAGCACCAAGGCTTGCTTCGATAGCATCTATGGCGGCTTCGGTGAAACCTTTTGCGATCAAGCTATCATGGTTGATCGAAGGCGCACCTTTAAGTGTGCCGTGACCAACTGCAAACTTGATGATGTCATCAACTTGCTGATCACTGTAGCCAAGGTTGCTCAAGGCACCTGGTACGGTACGGTTGATAATTTTGAAGTAACCACCGCCAGCAAGTTTTTTGAACTTCACCAGCGCAAAATCAGGCTCGATACCAGTAGTATCACAATCCATAACAAGGCCGATTGTGCCTGTTGGGGCAACAACGGTTGTTTGAGCATTACGATAACCATGCTTTTCACCGAGGGCGAGGGCATTATCCCAGGCAACCTTGGCGGCTTCGACCAACGCTTGGTCAGGGCAATCGTTGGCAGCGATCGGAACAGGATTTATTTCGAGGCCTTCGTAACCAGCTTCTTCACCGTAAGCGGCGCGACGATGGTTACGGATAACACGCAGCATGTCTTTTTTGTTTAAATCATAACGTTTGAACGCGCCGAGTTCGCCAGCCATTTCAGCTGAAGTCGCATAGGCTGTACCGGTCATGATCGCAGAGAGAGTTGCGCAGATCGCACGACCTTCTGAAGAATCATAAGATACGCCTGTGGACATCAACATACCGCCAATATTGGCGTAGCCGAGACCAAGAGTACGGAACTCATAAGAATACTGAGCAATCGCTTTTGATGGGAACTGAGCCATCGTCACCGAAATCTCTAGAGCAATGGTCCAAAGACGCGTGGTATGAGTGTAGGCTTCGATATCGAAACTACCATCTTCGCGCAGGAACGTCATAAGGTTCATGGATGCTAAGTTACAAGCAGTGTCATCCAAGAACATATATTCAGAGCAAGGGTTCGAGCCATTAATGCGACCGGACTGCGGGCAGGTGTGCCATTCGTTGATCGTAGTATCGTATTGGATGCCAGGATCAGCACAAGCCCAAGCGGCATAGTTTATTTGGTCCCAAAGTTCACGTGCTTTCATACTTCTATGAACTTTACCATCGATGCGACGGATCAAATCCCAATCGCCGTCTTCTTCCAATTTTTGGAAGAAACCGTTTGAAACACGGACAGAGTTATTTGAATTCTGACCAGAAACTGTCAAATAGGCGTCTGAATCCCAATCGGTGTTGTAGGTATCAAACTCCATACTTGTGTAACCCTGTTGGGCAAACTGGAGGACACGTTGAACATAGCTCATCGGTACTTCGTGGCTGCGCGCGGTTTTAATCGCAGCTTTCAGGGTAGTGTTCTTGCGTGGGTCGACGCGATCTTTGTCGTCGAGATCTTCATTGTTGCAAGCTGCCATAACTTTAGAGAGATGCTTCTGGCAGATTTTTGAGCCGGCAACGAGCGCGGCAACTTTTTGTTCTTCGATAACTTTCCAGTTGATGAACTCTTCGATGTCCGGGTGATCCAGATCGACAGTCACCATCTTGGCTGCACGACGCGTTGTGCCGCCAGATTTAATCGCTCCAGCTGCGCGGTCACCAATTTTCAAAAAGCTCATTAAGCCAGATGATTTGCCGCCACCAGAAAGAGGCTCTTCTGAGCCGCGAACACGAGAGAAGTTGGTACCCGTACCTGAGCCGTACTTAAAGAGACGGGCTTCACGAACCCAAAGGTCCATGATGCCGTTGTCATTAACGAGGTCATCACCAACGGACTGAATGAAGCAGGCGTGTGGCTGTGGGTGCTCGTAAGAGGATTTAGATTTTGTGAGTTTGCCTGATTTGTAATCGACATAGTGATGGCCTTGACCCGGACCATCAATACCATAGGCCCAATGAAGACCGGTGTTGAACCACTGTGGAGAGTTCGGCGCGGTCATCTGGTTGGTCAGCATGTAGCGCATTTCGTCGAAGTAGGTCTGTGCGTCCTCTTCGGTATCGAAATAACCACCTTTCCAGCCCCAGTATGTCCAAGTGCCGGCAAGACGATCGAAAACCTGCTTTGCGGAAGTTTCGCCGATGATGCGTTCGTCCTCGGGGATGTCGGACATAGCATCGTGATCAGGCTCAGAACGCCACAACCAAGACGGGACTGAGTTTTCTTCTACTTTTTTAAGCTTCTGAGGGATACCGCGTTTCCGAAAATATTTCTGCGCAATAATATCGCAAGCCACCTGGCTCCATTTGGCTGGAACTTCGATGTCCTTGGCCTGGAAGACTATAGAGCCATCCGGGTTTTTGATTTCGCTGGTTGTGGTGCGAAACTCAATGGCGTCATAAACGCCTTTCCCGGTTTCCGTAAAGCGACGTGCGATGCGCATGCCGTATCCCCTTTAAATATAACAAGACTCATTAATAAAGCTCTGGAAGAAGGCTGTTGATATCCTATTCCAGAGCTCACTCATATTAGTAGGTCCGCAAGTCCGAGGACTCTGCGGTTTTCTGCGAAGAGAAGCACATTTTGTTGATCTGAAGTGATTTAACCACAATATTTGGTTGTCGTCATCAGTATTTTGCATATTGACACTACATTTTGTGCTTCACGCTATCTTTATAAGCCTGTGGATAAATCTGTTGATAGAGAGTTGGTGAAATCTGTAGTGCTTGAAAAATGGCGGAAAAATCAAGCTCTTCTGGGTATATATAAAATGTTGTTTTCTTTTTAAAAAATGGTGGAAAAAAATTGAATAATAGGAGCGAATCTAATGCCGAAAATTATAGCTAAATACGAACTAAGGTTGGTTATCGATTCGTGTCAAAAAGTTAATAAATTTCCACTTTAAAATAAATTTTGTTTCATCTAGCGATCTGTAAAAACACTGGAAATAAAACAAGGTAACAAGTGTGGAGCTCGTTACTGTTGAACCCGATAGGTTGTATTTAAGTTGTTTGCGAAATTAAAAGTTTTTCTTTTTGGTAAAAAATGAATTCAGAACTATGAGCGAATATCTATGAGTTATCTATATTCTGACGGGCCTATAGCAAGAGATAACAACGGCGCTTAGAACGCATAAGGAGCCAGTAACTTGAGGAGTTGTTAAGGTCTCACTCAAAATAACAACCGCCGCCAGGATAGTCACAACTGGTTCTATATTAAAAAACATTGCAGTTCGTGAGGGGCCGACAAACCGGACGGTGTTGATTTGGGCGAGGGTGGCTAGCAAATATAACCCGGCTATGATCGCTGCAAAGTGAAAACCAGACATAGGTTCAGTCAGAATTCCATCAATAACCTCAGACATACCGTCACTAATTCCGGTCATAACGAAGCCATTACTGATCCATAAATATGGGGCAGACAATAGAAGGGCAATAATGTTTACATAGAATACGATGGTGAGGTTGTTGACATCGGAAACCACTTTTCTGCTGATAATCAATGTACCAGATATGGACAAGGAAGCGAGGGCTACAAAACCAATGCCGCGCCAATCGAGGTCATTGATAGAGGGGCCCATTGCTATCGATATTCCAGTAAAAGCCAACAGGGATAACGCAAGCTGTGCCAAACTTGGCATCCTACGTTGCAAAAGGGGATCAATGATCGTGACGATGATTGGGTATGTGTAAAACAAGATAGCTGCAAGACTGACAGGGATATAAACAACAGCAGACAGGTAAAAAACGGTCACGGTGAAGATTAACAAGCCCATTAAAGACAGAGGAAGCCATTTGTCTCTTGGGACCCGAAAGCTGCCCCGAGCAACACTTAGGATTATGACCATAAAGACCGTTCCCAGTACAAATCGAATAATTGTAATCGTTAAGGGAGAGATACCTGCATCATTGGCAAGGGGTGAAATTGGTGTGATTAAGCCAAATGACGTGCCGCCGACCAACCCAGTCACCATGCCGATGAGTGGAACTTTTTTGGTGGATTGTACTATGTTTGTATCGGGGGTTACTGATGGCAAAATTTGGCTCACAAAATGTCAGACTTACAAAACAAGAGAGATTAGCAACGTGAATAGCTTTCTCTGATGGGGGTACAGACACTTAAGACTGTTCAAAGACATGTCGCAAGAAAAAGTGAGAAACCGTCATTTCTTTGAAACTCAGATTGTGGGCAAACATCATAGGAGTTAAGCACGTGTACTTGCCCAGAGGGTGTGGTAAATGATGACAATTATTGATGCTTTAGTGAAAGACTGATGGATGAGAGTACCGTTACTCGATTTTCGGGATGGACTTGAGGATTGCCTCGAGGCGCGCGGCGCGCACGACACGGCACTTGATCGTGCTTCTGCAATGATACAATGGGTTGAACGTATTCATCGATGCGGTATTCGGTATCTCGCGCGCCAAAGTGATGCTTTCACTAAAACGGATATTAACTTGGTTGCTCTTACCTCTGAAAAAGGAAATGCATCCTTTTTAGATTGTGGAGGTCAATCTCTGGCCGTTGCTGGACCTCAAGCGCTGGAAAAGGCCATGCTCCATGCGCAAGAAAGCGGTATGGGTTTGTCGGTTGTATCGAGTGTCAGTGATTTAATCGGTGTCGGACAACTCGTTGAAGAGGCTGTTGATAAGGGTTATGCCTGTTTTGCTTCTTTTGTAGTTAACCCTTTAAGTGAAGAAGGTCAGCTCTTAACCGAAATTTATGGTCATAGTCGGGGGATTATCGGGGTTCCTGGACAAGAGGAAGTCCTTCATATCGAACTCTATGGCCTGCCAGTCAGCCACGATGCATTTATTCAGGGTATTTCACCGGAAAATATTGGTGACTTATTGGTCAGCGTTCTTTCAAAAACTGAAAGCCTACTTCCAGGGTGTACTCTTCTTTGTTTGGATCTTCCTGATCTCTATGAAAATATCGTTACAGGCCTTGAGGCTGGGATCAAAGCCGCGCCTGCGCGTCTTTATAATCCAGCAGATTTAGAGGCTCGAAATCAGGATGTAGCCGAAGAGGGATATGACGTGGACGAGCAGGATTGGAAAGCGATCGTAGAAAAGGATGGACTTTTTTCACCTCCAGATGGAACGGCTGAATTATAATAAGGATAAAATTACGACATTTTTGCGCCCTTTTGGCTGGACTGAAAGGGGTTGCGGTGTAATATTCAGCCCAGAACACTATAGAAGCATCAAAGACCGATGTGGATTTGTTAACTCAGTAGTAAATGTCTTTATGGCATAACTATTAAAGGCTAAGGCTAAAAAGGGCATTGCCCAATAAGGAAGAGAAATGGCTGGAACTCCTCTTGGAACTCGTTTGTTTACATGGCTCAAAGGTGAGCTTGTTGGGCAAGATGGCGACGGAAACAAGTTTTACCGCACCAAGGGTAGTAGTGCAGTACACACAAATAGCCTGCGCTCTGAGCGTCGGTGGGTCATCTATAATGGCGTCAACGAAGCCAGCCGGATTTCAGCTGACTGGCATGCGTGGATACACCACACCACAAATGATGTCCCTCCTGAAGGTGGTTATGCGAAACACGATTGGCAGATCAGCCACGAACCTAACAAGACCGGTACTGCAGAAGCTTATCGCCCTCAAGGGAGTGCTCTGAAAGCTGGAGAACGTCCCCGTGTAGCTGGTGACTATGATGCTTGGCAGCCAGAGTAGCTATCTCTTAAATCCACTCTCCACGAGCTTATACTCAGATTTTAGATAATCTGAATGTAAGCTCGACATCCTGAATTTTCCTTACTTTTTCCGTAGGTGATTACATGAATAGAAGTATTGTCGAAACGATTATCGGTGGGCTGGTATTGCTTGTCGCAGTTTCCTTTGGCTTCTACGCCTTTAGTAATAACTCTTCTGGGTCAGCTGGTGGGTATGAGGTTGTTGCAGAGTTTGATAATGCAACTGGCTTGGTATCTGGTACTGATGTAAAAATTGCTGGTGTGAAAGTCGGTACCGTCCTTCGCCAAGAGTTAGATAAAGATACATACTTTGCAGTTGTGACTCTTCGGATTAATGAAGAGATCAAGATTCCGAAGGGGACATCAGCCCGGATTCTGGCCGAAAGTTTACTCGGAGGCAGTTTTGTTAGTCTCGAGCCGGGTGGGGAAGATGATTTCATTGAACCAGGTGGATCTATTGAGGATACCCAAGGGGCAGTGAATTTGATGGATCTACTTGGTCGCTTTGTGTTCTCGGCAGCAGATTCTGACTAAAGCATCTGCTTTTTCATGTGATCAAAATTAAGGCTTAGTTTCGGAGACGTATTTCGTATGGGTGAGAAGGACAGTAAGCCGATTACTTGGCGAGAGCCGAATGGTACGCCTTTATCTTGCCTTGAAAAAATCAAAGTTTTAAATGAAAATCTGGAAGAAATAAGAGAGCTCTCTCAAGATGCTTTGGAAGACGCCATTCTCATGGGCGGGGATGAACACCAGTTGCGCGCCGTTCTTATGAAAATTGTTGATGAGTTGGTTAATCCTTATGGTAATAAAGGCTCAGAAGATTAATGGTTCTGAGAGAGTTTCGATGAGAACACCTTCGATTAGAGTTGCTATTTGTCTTACGGGTACGTTGTTTGCGACTTCATCCCTGGCTGATCTCGTCCCTTATGATGTCGTGGTTTTGCAAGGATTGAACAAGATCACGGCCCGGGTTTCTGAATTCAGAGCGCCGATCAACCAACCTGTAACGTTTGGTAGTCTTGAAATCACAGCGAGAGATTGTCGTAAGAGTTCTCCAGAAGACATGCCAGAGTCTGTTTCGTTTTTGGAGATAGACGACATTAAAGAAAACGTTGAGAAAACAAGGATGTTCTCTGGATGGATGTTTGCATCTTCTCCTGCCGTATCTGCTATGGAACACCCTGTATACGATGTTTGGGTGGTTAATTGTGTCTCGGCAGGCGATGCCGCGGGGGCAACGACTTTATTGCCCGAAACGGAAATTGAAACTCAGCCGTCGGAATAAACCGAGGGCCGATTTCCCTTATTACTTTCTATAAAATCCTCAAGCTCTTTATGCGTTAGCTCGAGAGGGAACCGTGCAGGGACCTGCATAGCTTCAAATAAACATTGCTTATAAATTTCTCGTTCAACCTCAATTGTCCCAAACTGGCTGAGATGTTGGGTTGTGAACTGGGTATCTAATAGGCTGTAGTTGCCTTTTTGTAGTCGGGCAGCTAAGTGAACGAGCGCAACTTTACTTGCGTCACTTCTACGGCTGAACATGCTTTCGCCAAAAAATGCCCCACCCAAAGAGACGCCGTACAGTCCACCAACTAATTGATCATCAAGCCAACATTCAACCGTATGGGCAAAGCCCCTTTCAAAGAGTTGTGTGTAAATTCTCTTTATAAGTGGGTTTATCCAGGTGTCGGGACGTTGCGAAGTCGTTGCGGAGCACTTTTCAAGGACGTCATGAAAAGATGTATTACACCTAATTTCGAAGGGTGCTTTACGAAGGGTTTTTCGTAGAGAACGTGAAATGTGGATTTTATCTAGGGGAAGGACGCCACGATTCTCTGGATCTATCCAATGTAAATCCAGAGAATCGTGACTTTCAGCCATAGGGAATACCCCTATGGTATAAGCTTTTAGTAGCAGATCTGCTGTGATCTCCATGAACACCTATGTCCTAAACGTCTATGCAGGAATCTATATGCCAGAAACATTTATGTTTGAAACATTATGCTCATCTAATCCTTAAGCGTACCTTACTTACTATTTATACTATCAACGAATTTTTCCAACCAATGGATATCATAAACCCCGGATTGGAACTGTTCGTTATCTACCAACTCCATATGGAGTGGAATGGATGTATTCACACCATCAATAACGTATTCTTGCAGAGCACGCCTAGTCTTCATAATGCAATCAGCACGATCATCACCATGGACGATGAGCTTAGCAATAAGACTATCATAAGTTGGCGGAATTTTGTAGCCAGCATAGATCGCAGAATCAACGCGAATGCCTAAACCACCTGGTGCGTGATACCCTTTGACCAGTCCAGGTGAAGGCATAAAGGTGAAAGGATGCTCGGCATTGATCCGGCATTCAATAGCGTGTCCTTTGAGGACGACGTCTTCTTGGGTCACGCTCAATTTTTTTCCGGCTGCAATAAGGATCATCTCACGCATGAGGTCGATCCCGCTGATGGCTTCGGAAATAGTATGCTCAACTTGAATACGCGTGTTCATTTCAATGAAGAAAAATTCACCGTTCTCATAGAGATATTCGATTGTACCCGCGCTTTTATAGTCAAAGTGCTTCATCGCATCGGCAGAAATTTTGCCAATACGATCACGCTCCTCGTTCGTCAGCATGGGGGATGGCGCTTCTTCGAGTACCTTTTGATGACGTCGTTGCAATGAACAATCACGCTCTCCGACATGGATCGCATTACCTTGCCCATCACCAAGAAGTTGGACCTCAATGTGACGAGGTGTACCTAGGTACTTTTCCATGTAGACGACATCATCGCCAAAGGCTGCTTTTGCTTCTGTACGGGCGAGACGGAATCCTACACGAAGTTCTTCGTCGTTATTGGCGACTTTCATGCCGCGGCCACCGCCACCCGAACGGGCTTTGATGATAATTGGATAACCAATTTTTGCGGCGAGTTCTATTCCTTGCTCGGAACTTTTGAGTTCCCCGTCTGATCCTGGAACAACAGGGATACCAAGTTTAATCGCGGTTTTTTTCGCAACAACTTTATCTCCCATAATCCGGATGTGTTCGGGGGTTGGGCCGATAAAGGCAAAGCCGTGCTCTTCGACCATTTCAGCAAAGTCAGCATTCTCAGAAAGAAAGCCTACGCCGGGATGGATAGCATCAGCACCTGTCATGATCGCTGCTGATAAAATCGCAGGAATGTTCAGATAGCTGTCTTTACTAGGAGCAGGCCCAATACATACGGATTCATCGGCCAAACGCACATGCATGGCATCTGAATCAATAGTGGAGTGAACTGCAACGGTTTCAATGCCCATGTCGCGACATGCTCTTTGAATTCTCAGAGCAATTTCACCGCGGTTGGCAATCAGGATCTTTTTGAACATGGAGCCTTCTTTTGCCAGCTTATTATTCAATGACCATCAGCGGTTCACCAAATTCTATTGGATCTCCATCACTGACGAGTATTTGCTTAACCACGCCTGATTTCGGGCTTGGCAGAGGGTTCATAACCTTCATAGCTTCGAGGATCAGTAGTGTCTGACCTTCATTAACACGATCGCCCACCTTAACAAAATCAGGCGCACCTGGTTCTGCTGCAAGATAGGCAGTGCCAACCATCGGTGAAGTAATGGCATTGGCAGGAATGCCGCCATCGCTTGCCGCTGGAGCGCTGATGGTAGGAGCCGCAGCAGGAGCTACGGCTTGAACTACAGTTCCACCACGCACCAAACGGATGCGGTGGCCATCGGCTTCGTATTCTATTTCAGTCAGATCCGTTTCATCCAGCAAGCCGGCAAGGGTACGGATAACCTTCTCATTTACTTCAAGTTTGGACATTATAATTCTTGTTCGCTGTTTAAAACGTTTGCCATCGCATCCATCGCTAGTAGGTAGCCTTGACGCCCTAATCCACAGATCACCCCAAGAGCAGCTTGAGATACAAAGGACTGATGTCGAAAGCTTTCCCGACGATGGATATTTGATATATGAACCTCTATGACAGGGAGGTCGACGCCTTTGAGGGCATCAAGCAACCCTATAGAGGTATGGGTGAGAGCACCCGGGTTAATGATGATCCCCTCGTGGTTTCCACGGGCTTCGTGGATCCAGTCTATCAGTTGGCCTTCCCAGTTAGATTGTTGGCACACTAAAGAAAGCCCAAGTGCCTTGGCCCGTCGTTTACACAGGTTGTTAAGGTCTTTAAGGTTTTCAGAACCATAAATCTCTGGCTCACGGGTTCCTAATAGATTCAAATTAGGACCGTTTAAAAGCAACACTGACGGCAAAGGTATACACCATTCATTTCAGTTAAATGAATTATTTAGGCCTAACATAGCCCCGCGGTTGGTGCAATCATTGCCGGGCAAGTTCCGCCTTTTTTATCCGAATATTGATGAGAAGCTGGAAAATGCTACTAATCATCTAACTGGGTAGTCAGCTTTGCTTATTACTTCTTATGTTCTCAATCAGTTGTTTGAAAGTTTCATAACTAGTGCCAGGGGAAACGCTTTGGCTTCCAACTACGAATGCAGGGGTACCACTGGCGCCAATACGTTGCGCAAGTTGTCGGGTCCTCAATATAGCTTCCCCAGTTTCAGTTGATTTCATATCTTCTGAAAATTGTTCGAGGTCCATGTCGAGATCTTCAGCAAGCGCGCGTAATCGACTTTGTGAAAGATCTTTTGAGTTATCCATCAAAGCAAAATGGTATTCAGCGTATTTCCCCTGTTTATTCGCCGCCAAAGCTGCGCGCGCGGCGATGGTTGATTCAGGGCTGAGGATTGGAAACTCTTTCATAACCACTTTGAGGTTAGGATCTTCGTCGATCAACGTTTTTATAATGGTGGCTGCTTTATGACAGTAAGGGCAGCGGTAGTCGAAAAACTCCACCAGAACCACGTCACCCTCAGGATTGCCGAGTACGGGTGAATCTGGGGCGTTATGAAGTTCTTCCAGACTACCAACAACAGCGAGTTGTTTTTGTTCTTGCTCGCGTAAAGCCTGAAGTTCTTGGTACCTGTTGAGAGATTGAATAATCACCTCAGGATTATTAAGTAAATATTCTCGGACGGCTTCTTCGAATACGGCTTTCTCTTCCAGGCTTTTTTCTTGCGCATAAAGGGATGTCGCTGGGAGCAATGTCGCGAAAACAAGTGCAGAAGCTAACCCAGATTTTTTTAAATCAAACTTTGGAAACATCTTTTAATAATCTCTATCTACTTAAAAAATTAGATCAATAGTATGCGGAAGGTGAGAGCCCGTTGCAAAGAATTTTCATACGAACAACAGCAGTACTTGATAAACGTTTACCGGCTACTCAGATATACACAATCGTTCATCAGGAACGTTTTTTACGCTGTTTTTCCTTTCTGTCCGCAGCGCTATTTAAATCAGAAGCTCTGAGCCATGCAGGGGAGCCTTTTGCCAAGACTTTAGTAGCACGGCCAGAATGCAAAATGGCGTCATCGAATTTACCACGCCCAAAGGCTTCTTCTGCCAACGCGAGATAAGTCATTCCCTTATCGCCCTTACGGCCATGTATGATTGCGGCTTGGCGCCATACACCCGCATTGTTGGGCTCTGATTGAAGGATCTTGGTTACGTGTTTGAGGGCTTTCTCATCTTGAAGAGGAACGTTTTCCTCAACGAGAACCCGAACCAATAAGCTTCTAATTGGAGCGGCGTCAGGGGCGAGTTCGGATGCTTTTTCGAGATATGGTACTGCTTCGCTACCTTTGGCGAATTCGAAGAGTATTTGTCCCTTTAACTCGAGGTAGTAGGGATCGTTTGGTGATTCAGTTAATAAGCTGTCTAGCTCTCGAGATGCATTTTCGATGTCAGTAGAGCGATAATAAGAAATTGCGCGGGCGTATCTTGCTGCCTGTGATTTGTCTTCTTCAGGGTATTTTCTGAAAACTTGGTTTGAAGGCTCTAAGAACCCAACCAGTTTAGCGACAACTCGATTGTGAAATTTAATTATATCTGGCGAATCGGTTTTGCCAGAATAAGGTGAGTTAAGGACCTCGTTTTCGAGAAAATTATAACGTTGTTGTGTAAGAGGGTGGCTTCTTAGATAGGGATCTTGATTTTTACTTAGTAAGACTTCTTGTCCTCTGAGCAGGCCCATAAAGTTTCTTAAACCTTCAGCCGATTGTTCCGTTGCTCGAAGGTATTTTACCGCGGCTTGATCTGCGGCAGATTCTTGCTGTCGTGTGTAACTGAGGAAGTTTCGTAAAGCAAAGCCTTGTCCCGCACCAATGATTACGCCAGCGGCTTCCGGTTTACCTGTGGCAATAGCAGCGCCAACACCAAGGAGGTAACTGGCGATGCTGGTAATTGCGGCCTTTTCGATATTTTCACCGCGAAAAGCAACGTGGCCTCCAGCTATATGTCCGGTCTCGTGTGCGATCACACCGGTAACTTCAGAAGGGGTCTTTGCCTTCATAATCAAACCAGTGTTAATAAACATCCGATTCCCGGATGTAACAAAAGCATTAAGGCTTTTGTCATTGACGATGAAAATCCTTACACTCTGCGGGCTAATACCTGCGGCTTGAAAAATAGGGGTGGCATAGCTACGAATTGCATGTTCTGTTTCTGCGTCTCGGATCAGGTTTAAACCCTGAGCTTTTGCTGGTAACGCGAATGTAACAGTGGCAATAAGAGTTATGATACGTAAAATCAGGCTGGGTAGGCGTTTTAACAACGTTCAATACTCGCAGGTTTAAGAGAGTTCAATACAACCAATTGGGGGCAAAGCGTCAGCAATGCAAGATAACTTTTTCAGGAAGACGAAAGTCAGTTCGGCTATCATAACAGTATGTTTGGGGGGATTGCTACTCTCCGCTTGTGATACAACAGGTGAACCTGAAAAAGGCACTCTCCATACTGTGAAGGGTTTTGCAGGACTTGTTTCAGCTGATGAACCGCGCGCAGCTCAGGTTGGACGGGAGCTTTTGGGAAATGGTGCCACAGCCGTTGATACTGCCGTAGCAATGTATTTCACGATGTCAGTCACAATGCCATCACGAGTTGGTTTGGCTGCTGGAGGAGCATGTTCTTATTATCACAAAGAAGATAATGAGGCAGTCGCTCTGAACTTTTTACCACAATCGTCGCCTTCTGGTGGTGTCGTCCCTAAAGCGCCCAGGGTAATGGCTGCCCTTCATGCCAAGTATGGGTCTGTTCGGTGGCAAAAGTTGGTTTCTTACGGTGAAAATTTGGCCCGCTTTGGCAATCCCGTTAGTCGTGCTTTCTCCTATGACCTTGCTCTTGCAAATGAGAGATTGGGTGTGAATGCTGAACTGTTGAGTAAATTTGCAAGGGCTGATGGTCGCCTTCCGCGAGAAGGGGACAACCTTACTCAACCAGAACTTTCCGGTGTTTTATCTGGGCTAAGAGCTCAAGGTGCGGGGTATCTTTATGCTGGACCTCTGACGCGGCGCTTTGCCGAAGGTTCAACAGCTGTAGGTTTACCTCTTTCTGTTGATGATATCCGCAATTATATTCCTACAATGGAAAAGCCTCTCTCTGTTCAAGTGGGGGACGACCTAGCTCATTTTTCCGGAGATTACAGCAATGGGGCTCTTGTGGCTGCTCACCTTATAGGGCAGTTGAGCGCGGACGATGTATATGCTGATGCCGACCCAAAAGAACGCGCTCATATTTTTGTTGAGGCTCTAAAACGAGCTCAAGCAAACCGTGGTGGTGTGATTTCAGGAAAATTATCAGCCCAGGATAGCTTGAGTGTTGAAGCTCTTGAAGCTGATTTCAGTAACTTTGATGAAAGCCGCGCAACGCCTGTTTCGTCCCTTTCCTATCAGCCTGTTGCTGTATCTGGAAACCCTTATGCTGCTGGTTTTGCTGTTATTGATCGCTACAACAACTCTGTTGCCTGCAGCTTTACTCTTAATGGGTTGTTTGGTTCTGGCCGTATGGCCCAAGAGACTGGGATCGTTCTTCCCGCGCCGCCTCGCTCATCCGTAGATGGCATAGATACTCTTATTAGCGTTGTTGTCGCGAATGATCCTACCAAGTTCTCACGGTATGCTGGTACGGCTGCAGGGGGAACTGTTGGGGCATCCGCTCTGGGTATGGTAATGGCGGACACTTTGTTGGCAGGTGAGGGGCTTAAAAGCTCTGAAAAATCATCACGGCTCCATCATAGTGGGAAACCTGATGTGGTTTTTTACGAAAAAAGCAGTGCTGCTGAGCTTGTCGCCTCTTTAAAAGAAAAAGGCCACGATGCGCGTCCTGCCCCAGAATTTGGCCGTGTAAATTCGGCTTATTGTTCAGAAAGTTTGAAGTTTAAGCCAGAAACTTGCGTAGCTGCTACAGATAATCGTGGATACGGTCTTAGCCGTTTGGCTCAGTAACTTCTGGATAGGTACTGAACGATCGATCCGTCGGATTGTAAGTGTAGGCTCATCATAGGACTAGATATAGGTTATGGCGTTAAAGCTATCGTCGAGGGGGGATATCCCCCCCTTCATCGTAATGGATGTACTTCGCTCCGCAAATGAACGGGCTGCAGCGGGGGAAGATATCTTGCATCTCTCTCTCGGTCAGCCTGTGACGCCGGCTCCGCCCTTAGTGCTGGAGGCGGTGAAAAAGGCGATTGATACGGAAGCCATAGGCTATACTGACGCATTGGGTATACCTATATTGCGTCAACGGATCTCAGAGCACTATAAACATCTTTATAATCAATCCGTTGATCCAAAACGTATTATGGTGACAACGGGTTCCTCTGCTGGCTTTCTCCTGTCTTTTCTGGCGGCGTTTGATCCGGGAGACAAGGTTGCGCTTGCAGCTCCAGGATATCCCGCTTATCGGAATATACTAACGGCATTGGGCATTGAGCCTATTCTAATTGAAGTCGGCCCCAATGATCGTTTTCAGCCTTCACCAGAATTGCTGGATGCTTTGGATGTTAAGCTCGATGGGTTGATTATCGCGAGTCCTTCCAATCCAGCAGGCACAATGTTGGATGAGCAGTCTCTTAAGAACATTGTAGAGTACTGTGATAAAAAACAGATTAGATTGATCTCGGATGAAATTTATCACGGGATTAGCTACAGTACGAAAGCCACTACGGCCTTAAAATTTACCGATGATAGTTTTGTTATAAATTCCTTCTCTAAATACTTTTCCATGACAGGCTGGCGGTTGGGATGGATGGTGCTTCCCGAAGATATGGTCCGTCCAGAAGAGTGTCTGGCGCAAAATTTCTTTATCTCTCCACCAACACTTTCTCAGATTGCAGGCGCGGCCGTTTTTGACTGTTATGATGTGTTAGATGATTACGTACAGCAGTACGCCCGAAATCGAGACATTCTTTTGAACGAATTACCCCAGGTAGGGTTTGGTAATATTGCTCCAGCTGATGGCGGTTTTTATATCTATGCTGATATTAGCCACAGAACAAACAATAGTCAGGAATTCTGCCGTCGCCTTTTAAACGACACGGGTATTGCAGCAACACCAGGGGTTGATTTTGACCCCTTTAGTGGGGATCATTTTATGAGATTTTCATTTGCGGGATCTGAAGAAACCATGCTCGAAGCCATAAAGAGGTTGAAAAATTGGAAGTAGCTAATAGTTTTCTTTACGAACGACATTTGGCGAATACTTAGTAATCTCTCATGCCAATAAAAAAGCCCCAGCTGTTTAAGCATGGGGCTTTTTTATTTAGGGTTGAGCTGGAGTAATTTTGACCAGCTCAAACTTTACTTAGTGACCAGTGATACGGCTCCACCACCCTTTTTTCTTAGAGTCAGCTGTCGAAGTCTTTGTCGAAGTAGGCTGCGGAGGTGTTGCTGCTGAAGCTGGAGTAGAGACAGCAGGTGTTGACGGCTTATTCTCTACTGAAGCGACTGTTTTTTCTACAGGTACTTTTTTTACTTCAGAAGTACCCGTGGAAGCTTCAACTTTGGAAACCTCAGTTTTTGCAGTTTTACGGGTGCGCGTAGTGGTGCTCCGCGGTTTTGCAGGTGCTTTACTTCGGGTTCTTGCTCGTGGTTTAGGTTTCTCTACTGTTTCAACTACAGTATCAGATGCCGCAGCAGGTGAGGCTTCTGTACTAACAGTTGCAGAGGCAGTCTTAACCGATACATCATCGCCTGCATCAGCGAGAACGGCTTCTGGTTCCACTTTTTTTCGAGGACGACGTGGTGCCGCGGTTGCCCGTTTTCGAGGGGCGCGCTTTGGCTTGGCCGGTTTGTCTTCAGTGTCTGTGGTTGCCGTTATCTCAGTTGTTTGGTCTGCTGCATTCGACAAAGCTTGGGATGCTCTCTCTTCAACTGGGAGGGGCTCCGTTGGAGATACAATAGCATCGACAGCTTCAGCAGGAGCAGCCTTACGTCTGCGAGGAGCTCTGCGTCTTTTTGGTTTTTCCTCAACGGCTTCTGCCGAGATATCAGGCGTCGAACTCGGGTCTGAGCTCGTGACTTGAGGGGCAACTTCTGTATCAGGCCGAGTACCTTCAGATGAAGGAGTCTCTACCGGATTGTTGTCATTCGTCGTTTCGATTTCAGAATCTGAAGTTTCATCGGATTCATTTTCTGGACGACGCGTCCGTCTACGACCACCGCGTTTACCACGACGACGTCTTTTGCGGGGACGATCATCATCATCGAGGCTTTCGTCATGCTGATCGCCATCGGTTTTCGCTTGGTCATCAGCCAATTCGTCAGGTTGTAGGGCCTGTTGAGTGCCTTCTGTCGTTCCATCCTGGCTTTCGGGCATTTCTTTGCGACGGCGACGGCGACGGCGACGTTTTTGGTCTCCATCAACCTGTTCGCCAGAATCAGCCCGAGAATCAGTCCGAGAATCAGTTTTGGGATCGGTCTTAGAATCTGTCCTGGAATCAGCCCTGGAATCAGAACGTTCAGTCCGCTCTTCTGATAGTCTGCGAGTGGATTTTACTGACGCAGGCCTAACTGTCTCCGGTGGCATAATTTCTTCGACAGGGCCGTCGTTGTTCGATACCAGCCTTTCCAAACGGAAGTTCGGAATGACAATGGTGTTATCTGCATTGATGTCGACGCTGAACTTATAGCGCTGTTCAATTTCGATTAGGCGGGTACGCTTTTGATTGAGTATGTAAAGAGCAACATCTGTTGGTACAAACAACTCAATCTTGCCGCCACCACGACGGATACCATCTTCTTCCAATGCTCGAAGCACATGGAGAGCAGTAGACTCAATTGTGCGTAGCGTTCCAATACCATCGCAATGAGGGCAAGTAACCGTTGAGTTTTCAACAATACTAGGACGCAGCCGTTGCCGTGACATTTCAAGTAAACCGAAAGGACTAATTCGACCTAACTGAATGCGGGCGCGGTCAGCCTGCATGGCATCTTTCAACCGTCGTTCGACTTCACGATTGTGTTTTGGCTCATCCATATCAATGAAATCGATAACCAGTAGTCCTGCAAGATCACGCAAGCGCACCTGGCGTGCAACTTCATCAGCAGCTTCCTGATTGGTTTTAAAGGCCGTTTCTTCAATGTGGCGTTCTTTGGTTGCACGCCCAGAGTTCACATCAACGGCAACCAAAGCTTCGGTCGGATTGATGACCAGATAACCGCCAGATTTAAGCTGAACAATTGGGTTGTGCATGGCATCGATTTGCGTTTCCACCTGAAAGCGGTGGTAGAGAGGAACCTGCATCCCCTTGTAATTTTTGACTTTCTTGGCGTGGCTCGGCATCAAGGAGCGCATACAGCTCTTTGCCATTTTGTAGCCGCGCTCACCCTCGACCAGAATTTCTTCCATGTCGCTGGTATAGAGATCACGCATCGCGCGTTTGATCAGGTTTGCTTCTTCGTAAATCAGGCCTGGAGCTTCAGATTGAAGTGTGTTTTCCCGGATCTCATTCCAAAGACGGATGAGGTACTCATAATCGCGACGAATTTCCATTTTCGTCCGCTGGCTGCCAGCGGTACGTACGATTACAGCAATGCCTTCAGGAATTTTGAGCTCTGAAAGGATATCCTTTAAACGCTTGCGATCATTCGGGCTGCTAATCTTGCGGCTGATACCACCACCTTTGTTGGTGTTGGGCATCAGAACCGAATAACGGCCAGCGAGGGAGAGGTAGGTCGTCAAGGCAGCGCCTTTATTGCCACGTTCTTCCTTGGCAACTTGGACCAGAATGACCTGTCGGCGTTTGATCACTTCTTGAATTTTGTAGCGCTTCATGAGGTTTACGCGTGATTTCGTTTTCTCGACGAAATCAGAGTCATCATCATTGATGCTATCGACGGAAGTTTCTCCCGCGATTTCTTCAATAGTATCATCTTGCTGTTTCGCGAGACTCTCAGGATCGTCAGAAGAACTAGCTGTTACATCATCTTCTGCAGGTGTAGCTTTGGTTTTATCTTCTGCTTCAGTGTCGCTTCCAGAATCGCTTTCCAGCAAGTTTTCACGATCAGCCACTGGGACACGGTAATAGTCCGGGTGAATTTCGCTAAAAGGAAGGAAGCCGTGACGATTTCCGCCATATTCTACGAATGCGGCCTGAAGAGAAGGTTCAACACGTGTTACACGAGCGAGATAAATGTTTCCTTTTAGTTGCTTCTTAGAGAGTGTTTCAAAATCGAAATCTTCAAGTTTGTTTTCGTTGTGTACCACTACCCGGACTTCTTCCGGGTGGGTGGCATCGATCAACATACGCTTTGCCATACGTGAGTAACTCCAGCGTGCGGCCAGCCCCTCCGGTAAGCCATAACGGAGGCGGCGCACGGTACATCGTTGTAGATGAATTTATATGATCAAGAGCGTTCATTACCGTTTTTTGTCCTGCGTAACCGCATAAACAACGGGAACGCTCTCGTGTGGGAACCAAAAAAATGGTTCAATTAGGTTAGAAATATCGAAGAGGTAGTTGTTTTTGTAAAACCTTGCCTCGTCGTGTTGGCTTGTTACGCTTGCTTTCCAGGGCGTCTTAATTGTAAAGACCGAAATCCACAGGTGTTAACTGCAGAGCCTCCCGGAGCATCAGCGAACGCTAAATAATGGTCTTTGTGAGGCCACCACTAGCACAGAATTTTCTGTTTGTAGACTAACAGTAGTGTTGCCTCTGTGCTAGAAGGTAATTTCATTTTTTTGGATTAATTTGTTTGATTAAAGTGATTCAGGTCTGCAAAAGATGGATTTTTCCTGTAACATACTTAAAGTAAACCTAAATTTGGTAGTATTTTGTTGTGATAATTGAGTTAAAAGGCGCATGAACGTTAGGTTTCTTATTTTCAAGAAGAGCATAGGGCTGGTTTTTATCGCTTTAGCACTCTTGTGGGGCAGTGTCGCTCAAGGGGCTGACCTTGAAGCTATTCGAATCGGAAAGCATCCGGATAAAACCCGTTTTGTTCTGGAATTATCTGAAGCTCCATCCTATCGCATATTCACTTTACCAGACCCCTTCAGAATTGTTATTGACCTGCCAAGATTGAACTGGAAAGTGCCTAAAAATAAGGTTCCGAAAGCTGCAGGAGCCGTGCAGGCGCTAAGGTTTGGCCTTTTTGAGCCTGAGGTGAGCCGTATCGTTTTAGATGCTCGCTATCCGATTTCAATATCATCAGTGTTCGTCTTGCCACCAAAAGAAGGACATAAGTATCGGCTTGTTGTTGATATCACCAAAATATCTAAAACTCTTTATGTGAAATCTGGTGAACAACAGAAAAAAAATGTTTCAAAACAACCTTTGAAAATGCAGAGCCAGATCGCTTCAAATCCGGCGCCACCCGCTTTACTTGCTCCCTCACCAACTAAGAAAAAGAGAGCTAAAAAAATAGTTGTTGTCGATGCTGGTCACGGGGGTGTTGATCCGGGGGCGACAGGTTTATCAGGTGTACAAGAAAAGAAACTGGCCCTTGATTATGCACGAAGCCTGAAAGCAGCTTTAGAGCGAAGCGGTCGTTACAAGGTGGTTATGACCCGTAACAGTGATACATCCTTAGCACTTCGTCAGCGTGTTGAGGTGGCACAAAAGGTTGAGGCGGATCTGTTCATTTCTTTACATGCCAATAAACATGCCTCTAGTAAAATCAAGGGCGTATCAGTTTATAGTCTATCTGAAGATGGTTCTGATAAAGAGGCGGAAGCCTTAGCATCAAAAGAGAACAAGGCAGACATTATCATCGGCTTCGATCTCAGTGAACAGTCACCTGATGTCAGTAAAATTCTTATCGATCTAGCGCAACGCGAAACCAATAACCAAGGCAAGAAGTTTGCCAATGTTCTTGTCGGAGAGCTTGAGCACGAAGCGACGATGTTAGGTCGGCCGCATCGATCTGCGGGATTTGCGGTATTAAAATCGCCAATTATCCCCTCAGTACTTGTTGAATTGGGATATATGTCTAACAAAAGAGAAGAAAGACTGCTTCGCAGCGAGGCTCATCGCCATAAGCTTGTCGTCGCAATTTCCAGAGCTGTTGATCAGTATTTTGGCAAGCTAGAAAGCTATAATCTTCAATAGGTGGCATGTTTGTTTATTCTGGTATAATAAATACCGAAATTACTTTGATATGCTTTGCTTGGACTAGGCTTTGATTAAGGAAGAACCTGCCACAACTAGGTCACAGTTCTATCGCACATTATAGAAAGAGTGTGGCACCTAAAAGGTTGTTGAAGGTTGTTTTAATTTTATTTGGGGGCACAGAGTTTGATGCCCCTTTATTTTATACTCTGAGTTGTTTGCCGGTTCAAAATTGTGTTGAGAGAAAAGAAGTTGGGCCCAAAAAATGAGCCTGTGAAGTTGGACTGCTGAAGTTGGGGCGTTAAAGTTAGCTCGTTAACATTGGTCCATGAAAATGATTGGGATTTTGGTGTGAAGTTTCTGAAGATACTCGGTTACCTATTTGGCCTTGGTGTGGTTGCAACGATCGCTGTAGCAGGCGTTGTGATCTATGCCTTTTATGAGTATGGAAAGGGACTTCCCGAGCACACAGAGCTTGCGAATTACGACCCGCCAACTGTCACACGCGTCCACGCTGGTGACGGTCGGTTGATGGAAGAGTACGCAAAGGAGAAGCGTATCTATGTCCCTATCGATGCAATCCCGGCCCGTGTGAAAGATGCGTTCCTCTCAGCCGAGGACAAAGAGTTTTATAATCACGGCGGGCTTAATTTCCTCGCCCTCGCACGTGCAATGCTGACGAATATTAAGAACTATGTATCAGGATCTGGTCGGCGGTTAATTGGGGCTTCTACGATTACGCAGCAGGTTGCAAAAAACTTTCTTTTAACCAATGAAGTCTCATATGAACGTAAGATCAAAGAGGCGATCCTTGCAATTCGGATCGAAAAGGCATTTGAGAAAGAGCGGATTTTAGACCTTTATCTCAATGAGATATTTCTTGGATATCGGTCTTACGGTGTCGCCGCAGCCTCTTTGAATTATTTTAATAAATCTCTAGATCAACTTACGATACCCGAAGCCGCTTACCTAGCGGCGTTGCCAAAAGCACCTTCAAATTATCATCCTGTTCGTCATCATGCAGCGGCTCTCGCTCGACGGAATTATGTTATTGAACGTATGCAGGAAAACGGAAAGATAACACGCGAACAAGCTGAGGCTGCCTGGCAGACACCACTCGAAGTTATAGAACGTGACCGTACTGAAATTGTCCAAGCACCTTTTTTTGCAGAGGAAGTACGTCGCGAACTAGTTGATTTATACGGTGACGAAGGTCTTTACGAAGCAGGATTATCGGTCCGGACAACCTTGCAGCCCAACCTTCAGGACATCGCGCAAAGAAGCTTACGGAAAGGTCTGATTTCTTATGACCGTCGTCATGGTTGGCGTGGTCCCGTGTCCACATTTGATCCTGAATCCCCTGAGGGGTGGAAGAAAAATCTGGAAAATGTTGAGTTGCCAAAGGGTGCGAAGCCTTGGGAATTGGCGGCTGTACTGGAAGTAGGTAAGAAGGACGTATCTATCGGTATGGTCGATGGAGTTCGGGGCACAATCCCGATGAGCGAGCTGAAGTGGGCGCGCAAATGGCTCAAAGATCAGAGATTTGGCGGCGTACCTTCTACACCTGGCCATGTCCTTACTGTGGGGGATGTTGTTCTTGTTGAGTCAGTGTTGAAAACAGCCAAGGGCAAGGACTACCCTGAAAGAACCTATGGTCTGCGCCAAATACCAGATGTGAACGGTGGGCTCATTGCAATTGACCCTCATACCGGTCGGGTGTTGGCTATGTCAGGTGGGTTCTCTTTTGCTCGAAGCTCTTTCAACCGGGCAACTCAGGCAATACGTCAACCCGGATCAGCCATTAAGCCTTTTATCTATCTCAGCGGTTTGGATAATGGCTATACGCCAGCAACTCTTATTCAAGATGCCCCTTTTGCCTTGGATCAAGGCGCGGGATTGGGAAAGTGGAAACCAGCAAACTATACCAATAAATTCTACGGTCCGACGAGAATGCGGGTTGGCATTGAAAAGTCTCGTAACTTGATGACCGTGCGGTTGGCGCAAAATGTTGGTATGAAAACAATTGTCGAGTATGTCGACCGCTTTGGCATTGATAATAATATGCAACCCGTACTGTCTATGTCTCTAGGTGCTGGGGAAACCTCCCTTATTAAACTGACGACGGCTTATGCGATGTTGGTGAACGGTGGCAAGCGTATTACTCCGTCACTTATCGATCGTATTCAAGATCGGCGGGGGCGTACTATCTTTAAACATGATGATAGAGAATGCCTGCCTTGTACGGTAAGTGGAGCGTGGAATAACCAATCAGCTCCCATCTTGCCTGATACGCGTGAGCAGATTGCAGATCCTGCTTCTGCTTATCAGGTTGTTTCCATGTTAGAGGGTGTTGTCATTCGGGGAACGGGGCGACGTATCAAATCTATCGGTAAACCTATTGGTGGGAAAACCGGCACGACGAATAAAAGCCTGGATGCCTGGTTCTTAGGCTTCTCTCCTGACCTTGCTGTTGGGGCGTATGTTGGTTTTGACAACCCTAAAACGTTGGGCCGGAAAGAGCAGGGAGCGAGTGCTGCTGCTCCTATATTTAAGTCCTTTATGGAAGAAGCCTTAAAGGATGCGCCTGCGACACCGTTTAGAGTGCCAGCAGGGATTCGACTTGTGCGTATCAACGCTGAAACGGGGCGTCTGGCTGGTCCAAATGACAGCAATGTTATAGTTGAAGCCTTTAAACCTCAAAATGTTCCGTCACCCACATTCTCTGGTGTCGGTGAAGAGAACGATGATCCTTTACTATCAGGAAATGATATCTTGAATTCAGAGGGGCTGTACTAACCTGTTATAGGCAGGTAGAAGATCTTGAATTCAAATTTGTATTAATTTTATTAGCTTATGAGGAGGCCGTATAGCCATGCGCGCCGAGATCGAAGCAGCGGTTAACGATATAGAGCAATCGTTGGTCCTGCTAAGGAGGCATCTTTGACTGGGATGCTGCACTTAGACGTTTAGACGAACTTAATGTTCGCGCCGAAGACCCAGAGCTGTGGAATGACCAGCAACTGGCCCAAGCTCTCATGAAAGAACGAACCCACCTCGAGCAATCGATCGCTGCCGTGCGCAAGATCGAAAGCGGTGTGGAAGAGGCCAGTCTTTTGATTGAGATGGGGGATGAAGAGGGAGATAGCGATTCCGTCGAAGAAGGCGAATCCCAAATCTTTACTCTCAAAGAACTTTCGGACAAGAAACAACTTGAAAGCCTGCTTTCTGGTGAGGCCGATGCTAACGACTGCTACTTGCAAGTTAATGCCGGAGCTGGTGGTACCGAAGCTCAGGACTGGGCCGAGATGCTTTTACGCATGTATACGCGTTGGTCTGATCAGCACGGTTACAAGGTTGAATGGCTCGAAGAAAGTAGCGGGGACGAAGCCGGATTAAAATCGGCGACAGTGATCATCAAAGGTCACAATGCTTATGGCTGGCTTAAAACAGAAGCTGGTGTTCATAGACTGGTCCGTATTTCTCCTTATGATTCACAAGCACGTCGTCACACATCTTTTAGTTCTGCATGGGTTTACCCCGTAATTGACGATAATTTTGATATCGAAATTCTGGATAAAGATCTACGGGTTGATACATTCCGTGCCTCTGGTGCGGGGGGACAGCATGTCAACACGACTGATTCGGCTATACGTATTGTCCACGAACCAACCGGGATCGTGGTGCAGTGTCAGAACGATCGCTCGCAACATAAAAACCGTGCAACGGCAATGAATATGTTGAAGTCGCGGCTTTTTGAGCACGAAATGCAAAAACGCGAGGCCGTTTCTCAGGCTGAAGCGGATTCAAAAACCGAGATTGGGTGGGGTCACCAAATTAGGTCCTATGTACTGCAGCCATACCAGATGGTTAAAGATCTGAGAACAGGGGTTGAGACCAGCAATTCAAGCGCTGTTCTAAACGGTGATATTGACATGTTCCTCGAAGCTTCTCTTGCTTCGAAGCTTAAAGGCGGCACGTCTGAAGATGAAGATCTTGAGGATATTCTCTAAGAAGCGAAATTCCTGATAGATAAAAGCCGATAAATAGAAAAGCCCAGCGATTACCTTAATACGTAATCACC
Source organism: Halopseudomonas aestusnigri (assembly GCA_036960845.1). Lineage (GTDB taxonomy): Bacteria > Pseudomonadota > Alphaproteobacteria > Kiloniellales > Kiloniellaceae > Kiloniella. Next base: position 416,454 of record JBALWN010000002.1, read on the forward strand.
GGGCTTTTTTTGCTTGTCAAACAGCAGGTTCGTTAAGCATTGGGGCAAAATAAAGCCCCAGATAAACACCCCATGATCCAATCAAGTGACCTGAATATAGATAAAAGAGGGTGTTTAACTCTATTGCCCGGCAGTCCGGTCAAAGTTTAATGGATCGGTATATTTCAGAACGTGCATTACGATTGAAAGGTACGTCCCAATAAGACCGTTGGCTTTCGATTTGAACGTCATCGTGGTTCAAACCAATATCGCGCAATTGCTGGCTTGTTAATGCCGCGAGGACACGTCGTTCTTCTCTGACGGTAAACGCCATAACCACCCACGCAATCACCCGACCAAAAAGTGTTAGAATCTCTGTCTTCTTTATGGTGACTTGGGATGCAAGGTTGTGATCTTGGATAAAGGAAGAGCCACATGCACTGTTGGTGCTTAGGGTCTGACATGGTTGTTTTAACATTTCATCCTCCATTGTGGATTGTGATGGTTCGGCTATTGTTTATCAATACTATTGATATATGGCAAAAATGCTTTATTATTAAAGCGAATAGTTTTGATAGTGTTCATCACAAATATTGATAGTTGTTTGTAGCTAACAAGTTGTGGATGGAAAGCTCAGGAAGGTCGGGGCAATGGCGTGCTGGTATATTGTCATCGATATTAGGAAGGAAGTTTGATGCATCGTAATTTTGATTTGGGAACGTTGCGAAGTTTTATAGCGGTTACAGAAACCGGAGGCATGACTTCAGCTGCGAATAAACTACATATGACCCAATCGACTGTGAGCATGCAGATCAAGCGCTTAGAAGAAAGCGTAGGCCTATCGTTGCTTGATAGAAGTGGTGGTCGAGGTATCCGTCCGACGGCAGAGGGTGAACAATTATTGAGTTATGCCCGTTCGATGATTGATTTGAATGATGAGATTTGGGGGCGGCTTACAGCACCCAAATACGAAGGTATCATTTTGTTGGGGGTACCAGGCGATATTGTACGACCCCATATTCCCAATGTACTCAAACAATTTAACCGGGACTTTCCAAGAGTTCGCGTGAAGTTGACGACGGCTGGATCACTCGACTTGAAAGCAGCTCTATCACAAGGAAAACAAGATTTAATTCTTACGACAGAAATTTATGGAGAGGAACAAGGCTCTCTTCCAAATGGGGAACTTTTGAATGTTGAGCCCTTGCTTTGGACAGGTTCGCTTGATGGTCACGCCTGGCTCTCGAGGCCTTTACCCATTGCTCTCGTGAGGGGATGTGCTTTTCGGAAGCCAACCGTTGACGCGTTGGAAGCCGCGGGTATTCCCTGGGTAGATGCGGTTGATACTGATAGTGAAGATTCTACTTCCGTTGCCGTGGCTGCGGACTTTGCCATTCGTCCCGAGCTGCCAAGTTTTGATTATCCGGGGGTTGAAGAAATTGTACACCGGGGAGATCTTCCCATTTTACCGCAATGTAGTATCAATTTGTATCTGGCGGGCGGTCCAAATGAAAGTTTGGCACAAGAGTTAGCAAAATACATTCGCGTGGCTTTTGGAACTGAGATCTCTATGAAAGGGGCGGCGTAGCGTTATTCGGCCTGAATTCGGCCCTCAATGGTTACTGTCAGAGGGGAGAACTCTATCAGGTACTCAACTACAGCGTCTTCCAATCTCGGTCCGATATGTTGAGAGCCCTGGGATTGAGTTTTAAAAACGTCATAGCCATCTCCGCCAGTCGCAAGATAATCGTTTGTTGCAAGCATATAGTTTTGTTGTAAATCGAGTGGAATATATCCGGTTTCGGGGCTTCCAACTTCGACACTTAGTACGCGTTTGCCGACAGGTGCTTGGCGGGACCATTTTACCCGCATACCTGCAACTTGGGGAAAGCGCCCAGCCTGGTCTTCTACTCTGGAAAATCCATTTTCGAGGGCGGAAATAATATCAGCCCCGTTAATCTTGAGTAGAGTAATCCGGTTTCTAAAAGGCAAAACTGTGAGAACCTTCTCCCAACTTATGGGGCCGGTGTCTATGGAAGCGCGTAACCCACCTCCATTTTGAATTACAACTTCCACACCGCGTTTTTTAAACCGCCATAAAATGGCATCTGCAATCATATTGCCCATGGTGCACTCTTGGGTCCGGCAATCAGTCCGTGATCCATTTAAAGGAGTTGTCGTTGCACCGACGGTCACTTGACGGAGTTCTTCCAGCTGATTGTTTAGAATACTTATCTGGTGTTTAATTTCGGTATCTTCACCAAAATTTTGATCGAGCAGAACAGAATCTCCCAAAAAATTCTTGAGATTACCATTGTCATCAAAGTTCAGGGTTATCTCGCCGTAGTATTTACCATATCCGTACGATTGAACTATGGGGACAGGCTGGTTATTTGGGTTATTTACCACGACAGGGTAAGGCCCTTCCGCTTTGTTGTCGCTGTTGGAGAGGAGCGTTTTACTGTGACCTCCAACAATCAAATCAATGCCTGATATTTTTGCCGCGATCTCCCGGTCCTGTTCATAGCCAAGATGAGAAAGAAGAATGATTTTATCAATGCCATCAGCTTCCAGTTCTTTGATCAATTCTTTCAAACTGTCAGCGGGCTTACTGAAATGCACGTTTTCTCCAGCATTAGATAGCTTACCAGTCTCTTCGGTAATGACCCCAATAATTGCGATACTCTGACCGCTCTTGTCCATGATGACATGGGATCGAATCTTCCCCGCGAGGATAGATTTTTTATTAACATTGGTGTTTGCACTGAGTACAGGAAACTCGGATTTTGAGAGGAAACGCCGAAGGCTGCCAGGTCCCCCGTCAAATTCGTGATTCCCCAAAGCCATGGCATCAAAGCCTATTCTGTTGAGCAACTGAACTGATGCTAATCCGCGGTATTGGGCATAGAAGATTGATCCCTCAAAGTCATCACCCGCGTGAAGGAGGATTGTGTCCTGACCTTTCAACGAGAGAGCCGCTCTACGATCCAATAGGGCCTTGCCCAGCCGGGCATAGCCGCCATAACATTTGCGCAACAAAAGATCTTCTTCACTGCAAGGGTTGTTGTGTTTATCAATTGGCAGAATGCGTGAATGAAGATCGTTGACGTGTAATACCGTCAATGAATAGTCGGCTTGTACTGACGTGGTGCCAAAAAGTGTACCTAACAGGATACCGCATATTAAGAGTATGCTGAACGGTATGTATCTCATCTCGTCCTCCAGTCGGCATGTTGATTATAATGCTGATTGGTTAACCTGATGTTTCTCTTTCGGGATGTTTTTGATTTTTCTTACTGAGATTAAGTAATTTCATTTTTTAAATAGGAGGTCAGAATTCTCGGCGACCCTATATGTCCTATGCGTGTACGAGCAACTGCGTACAAAATGACGCTGGAAAGGACCAATCCAGTCCAAACCGCTGTAAATACGGCAACCCAAACGCCCCAAGGTCCCCAATCCAGTATGTAGACAAAGAGAGCCGCAAAGCCAGCCGAGGCAAAGATTTGTCGGTAAATTCCAATCCAAACGGTCCAGATAGGTCGTTTGATGCCCTGTAAAAAAGACATCATAGCAAAAAGTGTCAGATAGGCTGGTAACATCGGAGCTGCGATTAAGAGATAATCATAGCCAATATCAATTACAGAAGGGTCAGCGGTAAAGAGACCTAATAAGAAGCGCCCTCCTAAGAGGAGAATAAACGCACCTCCAAGCATCATGGCTGAGCCAATACAGACACACCACCAAAAGGCATAACGGATGCGGTCAAAATTCTGAGCGCCGTAGTTTTGTGCAATTAAAGGCAAGAGCACAATTGTAAGACCCAAACCGGGAAGCAGGATTAATTGTTCAATACGTAGTGCAATGCCGTAGGCGGCCACAGCATTTGCGCCAAAGGGTTGGAGGAAATACTGGATAACAAAAACGCCAATGGTGATGGTCAGAAAATTGAGGCTGGCAGGGGCTCCTTGGGCAATGATGTCTCTCACAGTTTGCCAACGGAGGATGAAACAATGCAGTTTACTGTGCTCCATTACCCGCGATCCTACAGCCTGACGGAGCATGTACAATGCCACGCCCCATTCAATCACCACGGTTGATGTGGCAAGGCCATCAAAACCAAGTCCGGAAAATCCGGGAATAATTAAAAAACTGGGGATACCAAAAATAAATAAAGGGTTGAGAATGCAATTAGCAAGGAACCCGCCAATAAGGGCCCGTTGATTGGTTACTGTGTCCCCTTGCGCGCTCAAGATACCATTGCTTGCAAAGGCAACCATAAAAGCGGGTGCGGCGAACATAATAATATGTAGGTAAGCAATTGCGAGATCTCTATAGCCGTTTGATACCCCAAGAAGATCAAGTAATAGTGGGGTGGCGTAGTAGCCTCCTATACCTATGAAGATTGAAAAGAGACACGCAAAACTTAAGCCCTGAGCGGCGAGATCTTTGGCTTCCGTACCCTTTTTTGCCCCAACAGCGGACCCTACCAGCGCTGAGATTCCCTGACCAAGGCCAATACCAAAAGCAATTAAGATAAAAAACACAGTAAAAGAAACTGATAACCCTGCCTGAGCATCCGTGGAAAGCAAGCCAGCATAAAAGGTATCAACCACGTTATAGAGTGTGTTGAACAACATCCCGATCCCTGCTGGGATGGCAAGGGCGCGGAAGTGTCCTGCGATATTCCCCTGAATGAGGTCACGTTCTCTGGATTTTTTCTGTTTAGCCAATTGTTCTTATGTCCCTAAATCTGGAAACATTTCCATCGCTTTAAGTTTCATGTGTTGGCTTCATTCATTGCCTTGCGCTTTCCTGCTATCTCAGAAAGCTTACTACGCCAATTTGGATGTGAGCGGACCAATTCATTAAAAGTATCAACCTCTAGTAATAAGAGATGAGAATAACTGATGGATTTAACATCTGCGCTGCGTTGGGTTTCATCAAGTAATGCCATTTCACCAAAAAAATTACCATGACCGAGCCTGTGAAGAGTATCGCCAATCTTAATCTCTACGGCGCCACTTGCTATGAAGTAAAGTCCATCAGCGCGATCGCCTTTGCGAAATACAAAGGCATCATCAGCAAGTATTCTTGGCGTTAGCTGGTGAGCTATTTGCTCAAGCTCTTCTACCTGAAGGTCTGCGAATACAGGAAATGATGTTAGAAGCTCTGCTGTTGTCGCTTTTATATCAACCGTGGTTTTTGGGCGACTTATGACGTGAATGGAATTTGCCTCGGTGCTCAAGCTGCGGGCAACGTCATCACTAATAATTCCTGATTCTCGCAAGGATTCAATTTGATCGACCTCTTCTTGATAAGCGAAGCGTTCCAAAACGCTATGTTCCAGAGTGCGCGCAAATTTAGGGTATTGCAGGCGTAAAGCATCGAGATGGCGCTCTATTTCATCAAGTCGTTGATTGAGGATTTCATGTAGAATTTCTAGTGGACGTTCCCCAAGAAGGGACCCAAGTTTTAGGTCGAGAAAAGTGGCAAGTTCCATCACCATGATGCGGTTGATCATAAGAAACAGAAAGTGTTTTCCCAAGTGAGCGGCAAGTGGTTTGTGTAGTCCTAGATGGCTATGACACCAACTTAGAAGCCGAAATTTTAAACTGTGCTTATGGAGTGTACGTGCCGCATTGAGATAACCAAGACGACCATTTTCTCTGGTTGCATCAACCATGTTCTCAACAGTAAGGAGGTACTGATCTACTAGCCTATGAGGTAATACACTGCTGAGACGTTGTTCAAATAATAACGTTTTTTCTTGGTTTGCCAGAGCAATAAGTCCAAGGGTTAGGCGTTGTTTATCGCTGATTGCCTCTTCGAAGGATTTATCTTCTGCGACCTGAGATAAGCGGTTACTATAAGGTTTGATGGCGATTTCGACGAGTTGTTGATCGAGCTCAAACCGATTGGCAAAATGGCCGAGACCCTTACGAACTGTAGAAAGAGATTGAGTGAGAACCTGGGTGCGAAAGGCGCGTTCAAGGGGAGATAGTTGGTCTAGTTTGAGCCATCGCATCAAAGCCGTAAGAGTTGTTCCCTGAACGAGAAGTGTAAAGAGAGCAAAGCCTGTTGCTTGAATCGCGATAAAGCGTTGGGTTTCGGGATCAACAAGATGGTTTTCAGTCACTGCCAAGGCCAGTGCAAGTGTAACAGCCCCGCGCAGCCCACCCCAAATAATAATTGTCTTTGTTGGATTGTTCACGCTCTGGGTGACTTTCGCTGCTGCAAGTATTGGAAAGACACCAAAAAGTATAATGGCTCGGGCAATGAGAGCGGTAACAACAGCAACAAGGGTCGTCAGCAGATCAGAGAGGGCAAAATCTGAGAGTAGATCTGGGACGACAAGTGCTGCGAGTACAAAGACAAGGCCCCCAGCCCACCAAGCGAGTTGATCCAGTGTTTCTTGAAAAAATTTGAATGTCTCGGGCTGGACACGCGAACGTGCCATGGCGCTTAACACAAGGCCGCTTGTAACAACCGCAACGACACCAGATGTTTCAATGTATGTATTGGCAATACTGTAAACCACAAAGGGGAGTGCAACTATTATTGTGACTTGAGCAGCCCGAAAGGATTGTAACCAGGTAAGAAGTACAATTGCCAACCGACCAAATATTAGCCCGGTTAGAATTCCTCCCACAAACGAAGAGAATAACTGTTTAAGGATATAACCCTGCTCATATTCTCCGCCTGAAATAGTGAGGGCAAGGAAGGCGCTAAAAGCTGCGATAGCCGTGGCATCATTGAGCAGACTTTCTCCTTCAACCAATCGGGTGAGGCGTGCTGGTGCGCCAAGGTCTCTAAACAACGCTATAACTGCACTAGGGTCCGTAGTTGCGACAATAGCCCCAAACAAAAGGCAAACAACAAGTGGCGCGGACGAGACAAATGAGACGGCTCCCCCAATGAGACCTAGGGCGATCATAACCCCCAATACGGCAAGGAATATGACGGGAATGGTATCTTGCGCTAGACGCCGGACGTCGATGGTTATGGCACCTTGAAACAAAAGAATAGGCAATAGAACATCAAGAAAAGTTGCAGAAGATACGGGGATGTCTATGACAAGAGCGGCGACTTCATTAAAGCTATTGGTGAGCGTTGTGTGAAGTAGCCAGTTGGCGCTCAGAGCGATGATGACGCCAACACCGCCCAACACGACAGTAAAGGGGAGGCCGCTTCGTCTTGCTATAGGCTGGGTGCAGGCAATAACAATGAGAAGACCAGCGATGGTTAGAACGATATCTGAAATCGGCAAATCCGGGTCCCAAATTTAGGTTGGTGCTTTATATCGAAACACTTTTAGTAAGATTTACAATATGGGGGTATTCTTAGCGTGAAGCAATAATAGCTGCTGCTGTAGTTAACATCCCTGCACTCACTCTATTTGCAATTTTTACTGCCTTTGGCGTTGCTAATAAGAGACGAGCTCTAATTGCAAGAATGATATAAGCAGTATCAATAAAAACGAGTATGACCAATAAAGTCAGAGACAACTCTGCCCAACCCAGTAAAGTTATACTATTAAGATCTATGAGGGTGGGCAAGAGTGCTAAGTAGAATACCATGATTTTTGGGTTGCCGAGAGTAACGGCCATTCCTGCAAAAAACATACGAAAAGAGTTGTTGTTTTTACGAGAAATTTTTGGATTTTCAATTGCAATATTGATTGGGGCAGTCCACATTTTCCAAGCAAGATACCCTAAGTAAATTACGCCACAGTACTTAATAATCTCAAAAGCCCAATAAAAACTCTCCGCGAGAGCTGCAAGACCAGCAATGGCGCAAGTTAACCATATAATTTCGCCAACCCACATTGCAGCGGCAAAGGGCAAGACGTCACGCCAACCTCGCACAAGCACTCTAGCCACTAATGCAGCAATACTTGGTCCTGGAGATCCCGCAGAAATAAGGAGTGCTAAGGAGAAAAGTAAGAGCGTAGATAGCTCCATAGGCTAGCTTTCTTAACAAATGTCTTTATTTCATAAAATTTCAAAAGCTTCGACGGTTCTTTCTGGGCCAAAGCTAAGAGTGACTGTCGTTCCTACACCTACTTCGCTGTCTATATTCAATATTCCGTCATGTAACTCTGTCAGCATCTTACTGAGAGAAAGACCCAACCCAGTTCCCTCATGCGCTGTGCGTGCGTTTGTACGTGCCTGACCAAAGGGAGCTAGGACATGAGAAATGTCGTCTTCTTCAATGCCACAACCTGTATCTGAAATACTAAGGGTGATCCCATTTGCGTCTTTTTGGGTAAGGGAGAGAGTTATGGTCCCTTCTGCTTTGGTGAACTTTACAGAATTGGAAAGTAGATTGAGGATGATCTGACGAATAATGCGTTCATCACCTCTAAAGTAAATATTCCCCTCATCGCTCTCAACGATAATGTTGAGGGCTGCAACATCTTGTTTGCCGCGAATTATTTGCAAGCAAGCGGCAACGGTATCTTTCAAGTCTAGGGTATCTTCGTTGAGAACAAATTCTCCTGCTTCAACTTTTGATATATCGAGTACATCGTTGATCAGGTTTAACAAATGTTCCCCAGAGTGATGGACGTCGTTAATATATTCACGGTATTTCGGGTGTCCCAATTCGCCAAGGAGTTCATCACGCATGACTTGAGTGAAGCCAAGAATAGAATTGAGAGGCGTTCGTAACTCGTGGCTCATATGGGCCAGGAATTCTGATTTAGTATTATTGGCAATATCGGCTTCGTCTTTGGCTGTGACCAAAGCGATCTCGGTTGTTTTGAGATCTGTGATATCTTTTTGAATGCTGACGATGTTGCCCTCATCGGTCACACGATCACTCAATAGGAGGTATCGGCCATCCTTGAGCTGAACGACGATAGAATTTGGCGGACCTTTTTCCATGTCTTCACGGCGTTGAATATAAATATCGTGATCACGATCTTTGATAAGAACAGTGCCTCGCTCCATATCTAACTCACCAAGTCGTCGTCCCGAAGCTCCAACGGCAACTTCTTCGTCGCTATAGCCATAAAATTCTTTGAACTTCGAATTACAGCTTATTAGGCGGCCATTTTGGCCGTAGAGAACGAAACCTTCGCTCATGGCTTCCAGTGCATCGATAAGTATTTTTCGAGAAGTAACGACCGAATTTTTGACCTGAAGTTCTTCGGTAATGTCATAGCCCGTAAATAAAATATAACTCTTGGAATTAATTGTAATTGCTTGAATAGTTACTGAAAAATCGTGTAGAACACCGCTTTTCCCACGTAGACATGTATGAAATCTACTGACAATCTTATTGGTTTTTATCCGGCGTATCATTTCTAGACGTTGGTCGGGGTGGAGCCAAATATTAAGCTCTTCTGAGGTTCGGCCAACGACTTCGTCACGTTCGTATTCAAGGATTGATAACCAGGCGTCACTGATCGCAACAATCAACCCTGTAATAGGGTCGGTTATGACAAGATAGTTGCCTGAGGCACTAAAAAGGGCATCGACAAGTTCTGTGGGATCAAGAGCAAAGTCGGGCAACAAAGTATCAAGCGCAGGCATACATATCCTTTAGTAACAAACTAAACTCAACCTCTATTACTCCAGATGCGAGTATCCGGAGATAAAAGCCGATCTATAGGTTCTTTTGTATATCTACCAATAATGCCTCAAACTCGAGAGGCCCTTATAGAAAGGTGTGAGCAAAATAACAGAAAAGGTTGGTGCATGGCAAATTGTTGCGGGAAAGTTTTGTCATCAGGAAAAGACTACTCACCGTTTAAGCTTGTAGCATCTAGGTTGAGCGGGCCTCGATCAATTAAACTGCTTGTCTAAAAAGCCCCAATTTATAACCCGTTCTGTTTGCATTATGGTAAAGAACGCTTGCCGAAAGAAGGATCATTAATATTTCTGTTAAGGGAGCAACATGCCAAATGCCAACTTCTCCAAAAAACTGTGGCAGGATAAAAGTGAACGGTAATGAGAACATATATGTTCTGGTCAGACCTATTAGGGCAGAACGTTTGGCATCACCAATGGCTTGAAAGAAACCTGAGAGGATCATACTGGGGCCAAAGAAGAAGTACAGCATTGTAATAAGCGGAAGTATGCGGCCCGTCTCAGCAGCTATTTGAGGGTCGTTGACAAAAATAAAGCCGAGTTTGTCGGAGAACACGTTGAACAGTAACTGTAAACCAGCACAATAAATAAAAGCGGCAAAAGCGGCGAGCTTTAAGCTGTTATTGACCCGGGGCCAGATCTGAGCACCCTGGTTGTTTCCCGTGATGGTTTGGAAAGCGATATTCAAACCGAGAAGGGGAAGATAACTAAAAGTTAGTATTCGGGTGATGATGCCATAGGCGGTTACGGTTGCTTCGTAGTTCTCGTTTCCCCATTGTTGTAGGGAATAGAAAACAGCACCGGATGTCAGTGAAACGCCAAGATAACCCAAACTAATTGGTGCTCCAAGAGCCAAATATTCACGCCAAAAGGAGTTCAGTTTTTGTGTCCCGATGTTCGCAAACGTGATGACTGATTGTGTATTGAACCGGTAGAGAACCACGGCACAGAGAGAAAGAGATTGTGCTAAGAGTGTTCCATAAGCAGATCCCGCGACCCCAAGCTCAAGCTTAACGATAAGGATGTAGTTGAAGACAACGTTTAGCAGAGTTGAGAAAACTGAGATGAAAGTCATAAATCCCAATTTTCCCTCACACCTGAAGGCGTCAACACTGATTGTCAGCATAAAAATCAAAGGCGAGAAAAAAATCAGTAAAGATATGTAAGTGTAGCCCATCTGAGAAAGATCAGGGGATCCTTTTGTGACCCAGTCTATTAACTCCTTTCCACCACCTAAAAACAATAGGATGAGAACCAAACAAACCATGGCCGATAAGATCAAGGCACTGGCATAGGCTGAACTTGCAGTCGCATGCTTTCCTGCGCCAAGAAGCCTGGAAAGGACGCTTGAAAATCCACCAGATACCCAGGTGGATAGGGCAACAATAAGCATGAAAACCGGAAACATCATGGTGACAGCTGTCAAAGCATTGGCCCCGACAAATTCTCCGAGAAAATACGCATCAACCAGTGTGAAAAGACCGTTCACCAACATGACCAAAATAATGGGTGTTGCTGTTTTTAAAAATAATTTTGGTAGGGATCCCAAAAGGAATATATTTTCTGAATTGCTGGCGGCTTGGTTCACAGATAGTTCCTTGGCTTACTGAAGTGAATTGTCTTGGCCTATAGGCAGGGCGGCAAAACGAATAACCGCTGAAGAAGCGGTAGTTACGTTTTTATAGGTTAAGAAATAGAAGGCAACGATTTGGGGTAATCTAGGGATTATAAGGGAAGAATAACGACTGTCTTGTCATTTCTTGCTCTCACGATGAAATTTGAAATAGCTTAGCTTTAAAGGTCGGCAATCGGTCCATAAAAATCAATTGGGAAGTCGGCTTTGTTCCGCCCTTCTTCATTAAAGGGAGATTTAACTCGGCCTTTGAAAAGGGTGAGTATAATGTTTTGCCAGCTCTCAATTGGGTCTTCTTTATCTTGTTCGCAAAGGTATTCAAACCATCTTTTCCCTTTGGCAACATGGGTGATTTCATCATCATAAATCACCTGTAGACGGTCTGCGCTTTCAAAATCCTTCGCTGCTTTGAGCTTTTTGATGATCCCAGGCGTTACATCAATTCCACGCGCTTCAAGCACCATGGGGACCACTGCAAGCCGTGCCTTCAGATTGTGTTCTGTGACCTCCGCACCTTTCCACAAACCAGCGTGAGCAGGAAGAGCTCCATAAAAAGATCCAAGCTGATCCAACCTTTCACAAAGTAGGAGATGATGGCGGGCTTCATCATCAGCAACCGAAACCCAGTCGTCGTAAAAATCTTTTGGCATCGGTGTCGCGGCAAAGCGGGCAATGATATCCCAACAGAGATTGATAGCATGCAGTTCGATATGGGCTAGGGCATGGAGCATAGCCACACGACCTACAACTTCTTGAGTGACTTTACGGCGGGGTACTTCCTGGGGTGGGACGAGGATAGGTTTTTCTTCTCGCGCAGGCTCTTTCGGTATTGGGGCACTGCCTATTTCTGAAATCGCCCCACTTTGCCAAGCTTTTGCAAACCGCCGGGTCGCCTTTGCTTTATCCATAGAATTGGCAATACCAAGCGCGATAACTGCGGCTTGAGCTAAACTCGTTGGGGTTAAGCTATCTGGTAGTTGCTGTGCCATTGTGCATCCCGATAGCATTCAATTGTGGATTGTGAAAAAGTGGTTAGATCAGATGTAAGGCTGCCACGGAAATTAGGCAAACAGAGTTTCAAAATCAATACTGGCATGAGTTTGATAAAAATCATCAGGCAGGGTAAAGACCATACCAATTACCGTATCTTCATAGACAAAATAATCTACGCTGACGGGTTGCGATATCTGATTGTTTTCATCCAGATATATCTCTTCGTCTACCGTGATGATCTCTATGTCATCCTCGAATATATCATCTTGTTGAAGTATGTAATACTCTTCGCCGGGTTTTAAACTTTCCCACGAATTGTGTTCGGTGTTGTTGTTAAACATGCTCAACAAGTCATTGTTGACCAGCAGGAAATTATAGTCATCCATACTAAATAAAGCCAAATCCTCATCGGAATAAAGAAGATCATCATCATCCAATTCTATGATGATGTAATCATCGGTGTCGAAGATCTGGAGTTGATTATCTTCGCTGTATTTTGATAAGCGAGTGCTGGCTTTACTTTGTAATCGGCTTGTGTCGAGAATTTTGAAGTTATCGTGCGTGGCTAAATTATCAAGTAAAGATAAGAACTTACCTTCCTTGGTATCGATATTTAAGGTGATTGGTTTTTCTGTTGGATCAATGAAATCGTTTATTGATAAATGGGCTTGATCGTAAACTTCGTTCTCAGAGGGAGATACTATACCCGTAAGAGGACTGGATAGACTGACCAAAGGAAGATCTTCTGGATTGGTTACAGCTATATCGTCCGAGGACTGTTCATCTAATTTTGGAGCAGCATGTGCCGAATTGGCCTGCACCAAAACAAAGAGAAGGGCATCTATATATAAAGCCGTATAGAGGCGTTTGAAAAAGCTGGGTATTTTTGTAGATCTTTGTATTTCAACAATTATGGCTTCATTGGAGGGAGTGGACAAAGTGCCCTGTTGTTTACCCGAAGGCGCAATAGTTGTCGTGGGTTCATCAGTCAATTGGTTCGGTGAATCACTTGAACGCCCGGAGTTTGCCGGATGATTGTCAATACCGCGGGGACTCTTCGGAGGTTCAATATCAAACTTCCGGGAAGACTTCAGGAGCTTATATATTTTCTGAAAATCTTTTAACATCGGATCCGTAAATATTCCCCATTTCTAATGGATGACACTTAAACTAGGGAATATGTCATAAGCGTGGCGAGGTTGCCTATAGATGCGTAGCAAGCTGTAGCTTTATGGCCTTAAGCCTATGGTAATACATATACACCACTCTTCCTGCAAATATTTGATGAGTTTTGAAGGAGACAATCATTTATGAATAAGTATTCAGTTAGACCTGGTGCCTTTTTGATGACAGTCATTTGGAGTTTAAGTTACTGTGCGCCTGTATACGCAGAGGCCCAACTTACAGATGAAAGTCCGAACAAAGAAGGTACTTTGTTTGAACAATACGGGGATTGGCAGGCCGCAGCAGAGTCTTTCTTTACTGAAGATGGTGAGCTGAGAACCATTTGTTCCATTCACACTGGTGGCGATGGCGATAGCTCCGTTACTGTATCCATATCCAATGGTGATGTATTGCCTCCTGATGGAATGCCTTATATCGAATACCAAGAAGCGACAGCCCGTGGATATCCAACTCAATTACAACAAAATCAAGCCGTTCGATGGATCATTCATACAGGCGGTAAGGGCTACAGTTATGGAGCTGAGGCTTATGCCGGTGTCGATGAAGAAGGTATTCCCTATGCGAATGTTAGTATAAATGGCGATGAGTTAAATGTTTTGCGCGGCTTTGCCAAAGGACGTCAGGTTGTGCTGCTTGATGAATATTCAGGGGGAGATCTGTATGTTGCTTCCTTGAAAGGTTTTTCTGCGTCGTACCGTAAAATGTCAGCCTGGTGTGGTTTTTCTCCAGACAGCGTTTTGAAGTAATCCCTAAAAATATACCGGATGTTCTTAATCGGTATTTTTTGGGGATGTCGTTTGCATTTTACTGGGCGAGCTCTTCTACAGCTGCTTTGACATCTGCCACATGGTTTTTCACCTTAACCTTACGCCATACTTTTTGGATGACGCCTTTTGCATCGATTAAGAATGTGGCCCGCTCGATGCCCATATATTCTCTGCCATAGAGTTTTTTAAGAACCCAAACACCATAAGCCTCACAGATCTCACCATCCAAATCGGCAACCAGATCAAAAGTTAGTTCGTTCTTGGCTATGAAGTTGTCGTGACGTTTTATGCTGTCCTTGGATACACCAATAATTTTAGCGTTGAGCTTGGAAAAATCAGGCAAAGCATCACGAAATTCACAGGCCTCTGTGGTACAGCCCGGCGTGGAATCTTTAGGATAGAAGTAAAGCACAACCGCTTGTCCTTTAAGAGAACTTAAACTTAGCTCTCCACCGCCATTAATCTGTGCGATAAAATCCGGGGCAGCGCTGCCAATTTCAAGTGTCATCGTGAAAATCCTTAAGATCTTTTTCTGATTTATAGAGCGAAAATGCAGGGTGACCAAGTATCGTATTTATTTCAAAAAATACTAAGGAACAAACATAATTGTATTTCTATATTTTTTATTTTGTATGGTTGTGAGGTCTCATGTTGCAAAAAATATCTTCGTTATCTCTGATGTTGTTTATTTTATTTATTTTGGCAACGTCAGTGTTTGCGAATGAAGAGTTTAATCAAAATCCAATTTTTCAAGGAGAGATAGAGCTTATTAATGAGCCAATCATTGTTCGTTATTCATCATTACCTAAAAGTAGAACTATTAATACTTCATCTGCCTTCGGAAAGCTAAATGGTCGGGTCCTTGATCATAAATCTATTTCTAAGGGGGCTATAGAAATATTAGAAGAAGGCAAAAGTTTAAAGATGTTAATTTCATCTTTTACAACAGAACTAATAAATGAAGCTAAAAAAGAAACTGTCACTGATGGCAAAAAGATGTCTTTCAATATTTCCCCATTTGGGAAAGTACATAATTTTAGTCTTTATTCACCAGATCTAACGCTTGAAGAATTACAGTTAACCAAAGAAGCGATGTCCGACATGGCGGAGGAGGTCGTTGTCCAATTGCCTTCATCAGGTATCGAGAGTGGTTATAAGTTCAAAACAAATTTTAATAATAGACAGTCCATTGTTGTCGATTATAGAGGTCCTTTATCATCTCTGATTATTAACCATGAGAAGGTAAAAGGGAACCTTGATGGGTATTATATAATGGATATTGCTACAGGAATTTCTGTCTATAGCGAAATTTATTTACAGGCTAAGTTTAGTCATAAAAGTAAGATAAATTTATATAGGATAGAAAAAACAGAAATCCAATAGTTACTGCTGATCCTTTTAAACAGGTTACCTTGATATTCGAAGCTCACTATTTTTCAGTTGAAGCCTCAGCTGTTATCAAACGACTATAAATCTCTGCGACCCTCTCAGTCGTTTGTAGATACCTCACCTTTAGCTCAGCAAAACCGGGCTCACTCACGGCGGTGGCGAGACGGGAGAGGACTTCCGTCGGCGCGGTATCTTCGTCTAGCTTCTCGCCTGTGGTGAGGCGGAGCAGGTTCTGCAGCTGGTGGAAGAGGTCAAAAGCCTCGATCAGATCTGCACAATCTGGTGAGGAAAGCAGTCCTTCCTGGCCGAGTTGTTTAAAGCTTTGTTTGGTGTTGGAGTGCAACACCTTTGGATTATCGTGAGCGTGTTTAAGCTGGAGGTACTGAGACAGGAATTCAAGATCGATCAATCCGCCGCTTACTTGTTTGATGTCCCAGATACCCCTGGCTGGTTTTTCTTTTGCGATCCTTAATCTCATGCCTGCGATATCATTGACCAGTTTTTGCGGATCTCTTTTCAGGCAGAGCACTTCTTTGATGTCTTTGTCTATTTTTGCACAAAAAATCTTGTCGCCGCCGATAGCACGAGCACGGGTTAGGGCCATGTGTTCCCAAGTCCAGGCATCGTTGAGTTGGTAACGTTCAAAAGCTTTGAGAGAGAGCGCCAGTGGCCCAGCCCCACCGGAAGGGCGCAAACGCATATCGATTTCATAGAGCTTACCTTCGGGTGTCATGGCGGTCAGGGCGTTGGTAAAGCGTTGAGTTAGACGGGCGAAATACTGGGTAGGATCAAGTGGTCGATCACCGTTAGAGAGGACACCGGAAGAGGGTATCTCGTTCAATTGTTCGGAAACATCAGCTAATTCATAGAGACTGATGAGATCTAAATCAGAGGTTACCGTCATTTCATGAGAGCCAAGTTTTCCCATGGCGAGGATGGCAAAATTACTCTGCTCTATCTCTCCGTGACGGGCTTTAAGCTCGTTGTGCACCCGAGGTAGTAGGGCCTCTATTGTGCTCTGTGCGATATTTGAGAGGTCACGGCTGGAGCGCTCAATTGATCCTGTGGCGCGGAGGATTTGAAGGCCGACTTGGAATTTTTGATCGTTGGCCCAACTTCGACTAAAGTCTAGAACGTCTTGAAAATCTCGGGCTTGATCTAGTGTGGTTAATAGCAGTTTTAACAGGTCGCCTTGATCCGGTAAGCGTTTGAAAAAATCTTCGCTGAGGACCGCATCCAAAAGGCGGGGAGAATGGCTAAGCCTGTCGGCAAGGGCCGGGGCCGATCCCATGATCTCAGCCAACAAATCCAGCAAATTAGGATTGGACTGTAACATCGAGAAAAGCTGCACCCCTGTTGGCAGGCCGGCGAGGAATTCGTCAAATTTAGTAAGGGCGTGATCAGGGGCTGTGGACTTGCCGAAGGCTTCGAGCAGGATCGGAACAATTTCGGCCATTAAGCGCCTTGATCTGTCCGAACGCACAGCGCGATAGCGTCCTTGTTTCCATTTGGTGACCAGTTGAAAGACCCGTACCCCGTCCGCAAAGCCGATGTTGTGCAGCGATTCTACAAGCTCAGGAGAGGCTTCTTGCCCCGTAAAAACGAGGTTCTTGGTTGCAGTGGGTTGCTCATGTTCTTCTTCGAACAATGCGGCGTAGTGATCTTCGACGACGTGTAAGTGGAACAATAACTCTTCGCTAAAATCATCAGAGTTATCGTAGCCGAGGAAGGCTGAGATCTCAGACAGGCCTTCGTCTGTTTCAGGTAAAAATTGTGTTTGCTGGTCGTCCACCATCTGGAGACGGTTTTCAACACGCCGAAGAAACCAATAGGCTTCTGTCATGTCGGTGTGAACTTTTGGGGATATCAAATGTGCATGATGGAGTTGCTCAAGGGCATAGACAGTTGAGCTGCTTCTTAGCTCTGGATTGCGGCCGCCCCATATCAATTGCTGGGTTTGGGCGAAGAATTCAACCTCTCTAATGCCACCACGCCCCAGTTTTATATTGTGACCTTTAATTGCAATCTTAGCCCCGCCTTTATGAGCGTATATTTGCCGTTTGATGGAGTGGATATCGTTGATAGCGGCAAAGTCGAGATGTTTGCGCCAAACAAAGGGTTTGATCTCTTTCAAGAACCTGTGGCCAAGTTCCTTATCTCCGGCGATGGGGTTGGCTTTGATCATGGCGCAACGCTCCCAATTGAGACCTGTGGTCTCGTAATAGGTCATTGCGGCATTGAATGATAAGGCAAGGGGCGTGGCGCTGGGGTCTGGCCGTAGCCTAAGATCAGTTCGAAACACGTAACCATCTTTGGTGCGGTCATCTAGACAGCGTACCAAATCGCGCGTCATTCTTACCATGCCTTCGTGGGGGCCTCGGTCATGAAGATAATTAATTTTTTGTGGATCAAACAGTATGATGAGATCAATGTCTGACGAGTAGTTTAATTCCCAAGAACCAAGTTTTCCCATCGCGAGAACAACATAACCACAATCAACCTCAGGCGTTTCAGGTGTGTTTAATTTGATGTGACCGCGTTTTTCTAGCTCGAGTAGAAGGTGAGACACGGCCGTGGATATGGCTGTTGAAGCAAAACCTGTGAGCTCTTCTACGACGCGTCTGTCCGTCCATTGCCCGGTTATGTCGGCAAAAGCGATGGCCAGAGATGCTTGCTTTTTTGCTCGCCTCAAAGAGGACATAATAGTTTGTCTATCTGTCGAGGTGGCGATGTTTTCGAGAAGGTGATTGTGGATATTTGTCAGACTTTTTTCAGCTCCCTGCTTTAAAAGCTGGCATAGGAATTCCATATCCCTAAGGAGGCAATCTGAAAGATAAGGGCTGTTAGAGAAGACAGATCTCAACAGTGAATTAACTTTCGGTGTGTTATAAAAATCGATAAGATCCTGCTTTACATCAGAATTTTCAATACGCTCAATTCGTTCATCCCAATGAGTACAGCCAAGTTTGGCGCGTTCGGAATTACCGATTTTGGGTAATGTTTCTTCTGAAAAAGAGAATGAAAGTATCATGAACACTGCTACCTTGTTTCGAGTACCCATCTTGTTAGTGTACCCATCTTGTATAGCGTACAGTGCAAAGGCTGTAGAAAATGGTCAAGAGTTTGAGTAAATAAAATTATGCAGCACTTTATCGATCTTGGTAGATATTTAGGCGAGCGGAGCCACATTATTTTATGATTCGTAAGTCTTCTCTGTTCATTTTGGAACTGATTGCCGCCTTGCTGGTTATCTCGGCGGTCTTAGCAGGCATTGCTGTTTGGCGCCTTTCGTCAGGACCTGTTCAAATAGATTTTCTTACACCCTATGTGGAAGAAGCCTTTGTCGATCTAGAGCAGGGAATGCGTCTTGATGTTGCGACAACGATGCTTGTATGGGTGCCGAAAGAGCGCGCTATTGCGGTGCAGGTTGAACAGGTCAAGATTGTTGATAGCGAAGATAATGTTATCGCTGCTGTGCCTTTAATGGGCATTGATTTTGATGTTGGTGCTTTGCTTCGGGGTAAAATCGTTCCAACGGGGGTCGATGTGATTGGCCCAAGACTGTATCTGGTTCGTGCTGAAGATGGGCACTTTGAAATTGTTAATGATCCTTCAGATGATAGCAGTGCCGATGGGCCGAGTTTTGGCGATGTCTTGCCAGAAATTCTGGATGGTTTGATGAAAGACAGAGATGTCGGGCATCCCCTGGCTTATCTCAATCAGCTCGAAATCGTGGGCGCAAAATTGGTTATTGATGATAAAAAGCTTGGCCTGATTTATAATGTACCTTATGCAGATATAAATATTCGTCGTGATCAGCTAGGTCTAAAGGGTGAATTGGATTTCCTTGTTGATATAGCAAAAGAAGAAGCGATCCTCAACGGCGCTTTTGTCTATGATAGCTCATTGCAAATTATAGACCTCGCCTTTCAGCTCTCAGGCCTAAAGCCTTCTACCTTGGCTAAACTTGATCCAAGTCTATCCGAACTTTCAACAATCGATATTCCGCTCGCAGCATCAGTTGCGACTTCGCTGGACTTATCAGGTGAATTTGGCCGCAGTCGCTTTGAGGTTTCAGGAGGCAGCGGTACTATTGAAATTCCGAGCCAAAATGTCCCCAAACTTCCTGTGCAAGGGCTCTTTCTCAAAGGCAGTTATAGTAAAGCAAATCAAAAGCTGACGCTTGATAACGCAGCGATTAATTTTGGTCTCGAGGGTGAAAAAGGACCGCAACTCTCCGTCGCGGGGAGCATTTCTGGCCTGGAAGGTGATATGCAAATCCTCGCAGGCGTTAAAGCTGTTGAGGTGCCTCTTGATGATCTTTCGCTTTATTGGCCTGAAGGCATGGCCACTGACGCGCGTGAATGGGTTACTGAAAACATCAAAACGGGGATTGGTAATGAAGCCGTAGTCAAAGTTGTTCTTGATGTTCCTGATGGTGATTTTGAGAAGGCTAAATTAGTCTCACTTAAGGGGAGTATGAAATATACAGACCTTGATGTGCATTATTTACGCCCCCTTCCACCGGTCACAAAAGTATCCGGGACTGCAGAAGTCCGGTCGGATGGACTTACTTTGTTTACAGAGGGTGGCATACTCGAAGATATGTCGGTTCTGCCTTCGACGATAGAAATAACAGGGCTTGATGTCGAGGACGAAAAAATAGCGATACAGACGGCTGTAGAGGGCCCCGTTAATACTGCATTGGCGATCCTAAACAGTGAGAATCTGAAACTTGTCGACGAATTGGGCATCGATCCCGAAGAAACCAGTGGTGATGCCGCAATTGCTGTCGATTTTGACTTTCTGTTGCTAAAGGACCTTAAGTTTGAGGATATCTCTATCGATGCTTCAGCTGAAATCAAGAAAGCGCGGATTGGTAAAATCTATAATGGGCTCGATGCAACTGAGGGCGACTTAGTACTCAATGTAACGGGAAAAGGCATGCACGTAACTGGACCGTTATTACTTGCTGGGGTTCCCTTAACAATTGATTGGAATGAAAATTTTGGCAGTGATGTCACCATTCGGACTGAATTAAAGGCTGAAATTGCACGTATTCAACCAGATGGTTTGGAAAAACTCGGTATTCCTGTTTCTGATTATATCTCAGGACCGGTTTCGCTCTCTCTTGCTTTGGAAAATAGAACCGACAACACTGGAACTGTTCAGCTTGCAACGAACCTTCAAGACGCTGTGCTCAAGCTTGAAGAGCTCGATTATCAAAAAGAAGCAGGTGTGCCCGGTCAATTGCAGGCTGTAGTCACCTTACAAGGTGGTGAAGCTGTTAAAATTAACAACTTTGATCTGGAAGCAAATGATTTAGCCGTTACGGGTCAGTTAGAATTGAATGAGAAGGGAATTTCTCGTGCTTTTCTTGATCAACTTCAACTTGGTAATTCTTTACTCACCGATGTTAAACTGGATCTGATTAATGATAAGCCTGTGGTTATTATCGGAGGCGGGGTTCTTGATGCGACACGCTTTATTGGTGATGACAAAATAGCAGAGGCACAAACTCAGCCTGACGAGAGCACTACGACAACCGCGGTTGAGAATGGTAACGCTATAGTCCCAGAAGTGGTACCGGAACCAGAGGCGAAAACAACAGCACCAATTACTGTAATTGCAGAAAACCTTGATGCGATTTACATGGGAGAACAACGGTTCTTTCGAAATGCTTCTTTATGGATCGATAAAGAGGCTGAAGGCTGGAAACGGATACAGTTTTCGGGTGAGATTCCAAAAGAGCTTTGGCACGCTGAAGGGGTAAAAGGAACTGAAGAGACAGACAATGTCACACGGACATTTGCCATGGCCTATCAGCCACTCGAAGATGGACGTCAGGGTTTAAGTATTACTGCAAACGATTTCGGCGCTATGCTGCGTGCCTTGGACGTACTTGATACTGTTGAAGGCGGTTCGCTTCAAATAAATGGGGTTGCTGCAGATTATCGAACAGAGACCATTCTTAATGGTAGCATGGAGGCCCGGGGCTTACGTCTGGTGAAAGCGCCGACCCTTGGGAAAATGTTGGCCTTTGCATCTCTTACAGGACCTGTAACCACACTGACAACAGAAGGGATCGCCTTTAATGAATTGAAAGGTGATTTCACCCTTCAGAACGGGCTACTAAGAAGTGATCTTATAAGGTTATATTCTTCTTCCATAGGTTTGACCGGAAAAGGTGAGATTGATACCAACAGGAATATTTTGGCTGTGGATGGTACGATTGTTCCAGCCTATACGATTAATCGAATTCTTGGCGGCATACCTTTGATCGGGAATTTGCTGACAGGCGGGGAAGGCGAAGGGATCGTGGCTTTCAATTACTCTTTGAAAGGAAACTTGGAAGAGCCTGAAGTTTCGATCAATCCTTTGTCGGGTCTTGCTCCCGGTTTCCTTCGTAATATCTTTGGTAATGCAACGCCTACGACCGAAGGGCAAACTTCAGGTGAAGATGAGCCCCAAAAAAAGAAGAAACCTAAAATCGATCAAAAGTAAAATTTATCAAATTTAGATAAAGCAAAAGGGCTGCAGATCTGCAGCCCTTTTGTACGACATGATATTTTAAGAATTGACCTTTTAAACAGGCTTCACCAAGATATGTCTTTTCTTACCAGCAGAAAGCTTGATTGAGCCTTCAGCATTTAGATCGCTAAGAGAGA
Organism: Halopseudomonas aestusnigri; assembly: GCA_036960845.1. Lineage (GTDB taxonomy): Bacteria > Pseudomonadota > Alphaproteobacteria > Kiloniellales > Kiloniellaceae > Kiloniella. The sequence continues at coordinate 438,664 of JBALWN010000002.1, forward strand.
TAGAAAAACTATCATCTTTGATCTGTACATCGTTTAAACGACCACCTCCGCCTTTGATCAGCTTACGAGCTTCGCCGTTACTGGTCGTGAGGCCAATTTCTTTGAGTAGTAAGAAAGCTGGTATTCCTTCTTCGAGGCGAGATTTTTCAATTTCGTGGCTCGGCAGATCGGCGCTCATACTGCGTTCTTCAAAAGCTTTGCGTGCGGTTTCTGCAGCAGCTTCTGCTGCTTCCAACCCGTGACAAAGTCTGGTTGCTTCGGTGGCGAGTATTTTCTTGGCTTCATTGATGTCCGCGCCTTCCATAGCTTCCAGACGATTAATCTCGTCTTCTGAAAGTTCAGTGAATAGGCGAAGGAAGCGTCCGACGTCGGCGTCTTCTGTATTACGCCAGTACTGCCAGAAATCATAGACGGACAGGCGCTCTTCGTTGAGCCACACCGCACCGCTAACAGTCTTACCCATTTTGACACCGGAAGAGGTGGTGAGAAGTGGAGACGTCAGACCATACACTTCGTTTCTGCTGATCCGGCGCGTGAGATCAACACCATTGACGATGTTGCCCCATTGGTCAGATCCGCCCATTTGCAACAAACAATCCTGACGTTTGTTCAGCTCCATGAAATCATAGGCTTGAAGGATCATGTAGTTAAATTCAAGGAACGAGAGAGACTGTTCACGGTCAAGACGAAGCTTCACGGAATCAAAGCTGAGCATGCGGTTGACGGAGAAATGCACACCATAATCACGCAAGAATTCTAGGTAGTTAATGTTGTCGAGCCAGTCGGCATTGTTGACCATCACAGCGTCGGTAGGGCCGTCACCAAAGGTCAGATACTTGGAAAAGACCTTTTTAATGCCGTCCATGTTGTGTTGAATTTCTTCAACTGTGATTAGCTTGCGCGCTTCGTCTTTGAAAGAGGGGTCGCCAACTTTACTGGTGCCGCCGCCCATTAGGACGATTGGTTTATGGCCGGATTTTTGTAACCAACGCAACAGCATGATCTGAACCAAACTACCGACATGCAGAGAGTCTGCTGTGCAATCAAACCCGATATAAGCTGCGATTGGACCTTTTTCGAGTTTTGAATCCAGGGCGTCCATATCCGTACATTGGTGGATATAACCACGAGCGCTCAGTTCGCGAAGGAATTCTGAACGATAGTTGGTTGCTTGTGGCGCGGTCATTGTAAATCTCGCTTAGTTCGAAAAAGGCCAAAATTAATGTAGAAAGTACGGCAGAAAAGCAATCCACTCCTTGCCGTAGCCGCAGGGATTTACCACAATCCCTATAAGGAAACAATCTTCGATAGTATGTAAATGGCATTAAACCCGGTTGAAATTTAGAGATAGAAGCATGACGGATAAGAATAACGGTTGGCTGTTAGGTCTGATGAGTGGGACGTCTATGGACGGTATAGATGTGGCTCTCATCAAGAGTGATGGTGTGAGTGTTTTAGAGCAGGGCCCAACTCATAGCTTTTCCTATACCGCTGATCAGCGCGCTTTGCTTCAGGCCGTGATGGGCGAAGGTAAAGACACCGCACGTGCCGAGGAAGCCTTAACCCGTTGGCATCATCTTGCTGTGCAAGAGCTTTTGAACAAAGCAGAACTTCAAGCTTCTGATATTGAGTTGATCGGATTTCATGGACAGACCACCTTTCATGACCCGGCACGTGGCATAACCAAGCAAATTGGCGATGGTAAACTGCTTGCTAAACTTTGTGGCATACCCGTCGTAAATGATTTTCGCTCTACCGATGTGGCCACAGGTGGAGAGGGGGCTCCTTTTGCACCGCTCTATCATCAAGCTTTGGCGCGAAATTTAATCAAGCCAATAGTTGTTCTCAATGTTGGTGGCGTTTCCAACATCACTTATCTTGGTCCAGACGGTTTAGTGCTTGCCTGTGATACCGGTCCCGGCAACGGCCTTCTGGATGATTGGATGTTCAAACACTTTGACAAAGCCATGGATGAGGAGGGGCGGATAGCCGCTTCTGGTCAAGTTAATCAAGCCGTACTTTCAAAAATGCTCGATAATCCCTTTTTCTCCCAAGAACCACCAAAGTCATTGGATCGCTACGATTTCTCAAGTGAGCACGTACAAGGCCTGAGCCCCGAAGATGGGGCCGCAACTTTAACTGCTTTTACAGCCGCCGCGAATGCAAGGGTGCTTTCGTATTTGCCCGAACTGCCTGAGAATTGGTATGTAACTGGTGGAGGACGTCATAACCCTGTTCTGATGAACGCCCTGCGTAAGGCTCTTAAAGTTTCTGTCGAGCCTGTAGAGAGCGTTGGATGGGATGGGGATCACCTTGAAGCACAAGCCTTTGCCTTCCTCGCCAAACGCAGCCAACTCGGTTTGCCGTTATCCTTGCCAACGACAACGAAGGTTCCTGAACCTTGTCTTGGTGGCGTTCTACATGCAGCCTGATAACATAAATATAATTTAGACAAGCATGTCGATCAAAGTAGCCCATCTTCGGATTGCCCAGGCTACCGATAATTTATCGGCGATTGTTTCTTTTTAGAAAGAGGGACTGGGATCTGTGAAAAATACCTTTCCCTTGTTTGAAGCAAGATTATCGAAAATTAAATTGAATTACTCCGGGGAAATAAATCATTTCCAAATATCAGTTTCTGAAAAACCAAGTGTGCTGAAATCTTCTTTACGGCTGGCTTTCTCGTTTTCATCTTCCAGATAAAATTCATCTAACTGTGGGGGAGACATACTTGTGCCTGAGAGCATGGAATGGACTTGTCCGCGGTGGTGGATTTGGTGCTGAAAAAGATGGAGCAAGGTTCTATCAACACGTTCCGTCTGGATGCGTTTGCCGTGGATAAGGTCAACCGACTGCTCCAACTCGCAAGAGGTAAGTTGGCTGCAATAAGTTATTAAACGCCGATCTACTATTCTTTGTTCCTGAAACAGTTTGTCGAGAACAGTAAAGGGAATTTCGGGATCAAAGGCACTATGCCCGACACATTTACCTTCAAGAGCAGAGATATAAAACCAGTCAACGGTCAGTATATGGTTCAGGGTGTGAAGGATGGTCGGGAAAGATCCGGAGCGTTTTGCTGTGAGTTCTTCTATGCTTAGTTGTTCGCAGGTTTTTAATAACCTGTAATTTGCCCAAGCGTTATTAAAGGAGTTGGAGCGAAAATAATCATGTCCCGACATAATAACTCCTCAGAAAATTCAGCTAGGCATGAATTTGGTGTTCTTTCTGTTTCATCCTGAAATAAGGCGTATAAATCGCCGCTTATTTCAGGACAAGACAGAAATGAAGGGTTTATTCTTCGGAAGCGGGGGCTAAGTTTTGGCTGACGTAATCTTGGATATGACTATCAACGATCTCCATTTCGTTTTCGAAATAGTGGCCAGCAGTTGGCTCGATCCGATAATCGATCCCGATACCTTTTTGAGAATTCAGCTTATCGACAAGTTTTGCCGTTGCGGATTCTGGTACGACGTCATCGCGCTCGCCCTGAACGATCAGGCCAGATGACGGGCAGGGTGCCAGAAAGCTGAAGTCGAACATGTTTGCGGGTGGTGCGATTGATACAAATCCATCGATCTCAGGCCGACGCATGAGCAACTGCATGCTGATCCAGGCGCCGAATGAAAATCCGGATACCCAGCACTGGCTAGCATTTGCATTGACGGACTGAAGCCAATCTAGTGCAGATGCTGCATCAGAAAGCTCACCTTCACCGTCATCGAACGTTCCTTGAGAACGGCCTACACCGCGAAAGTTAAAGCGCAGAACCGAAAAGCCCTGAGCTTTGAAAGAGTTGAACATCGTGTAGACGATTTTATTGTTCATTGTGCCGCCGTGCTGGGGATGCGGGTGAAGCATCAACGCAATTGGGGCGTTTGGGGTTGGATTGTGAAAATAGCGTCCTTCAAGACGACCTTCTGGGCCGTTCAGAATAATATCAGGCATACAGTCACTGTTCCCTTTAGTTGACTTCGAGGCTTTATTTCAGCCGTTCACCTGTCTAGACTACCTTCACATAAGCTCCAAATAAGCTATTGTGCAGTTGGTCTAAACACTTGCTACACTTGACCTCGACGACCCGGATAATTATATCGCAGAGGATGTGCAGTGTGATTTCAATGCATTGTATATAATCTACAGGGTGCTCTTAGCCAAATACCTTTTTCAAGAAAGTAAAAGGTAGTGATAGGAACGAACGAATGTTCGACAGAATAAAAGCTGAAATTGATGCGACAATGTCACGTGATCCCGCCGCGCGTTCACGCGTAGAGGTCGTGCTTTGTTATCCAGGTTTTCAAGCTGTTAGTCTGCACAGACTATCCAATAAATTGTGGCGAAAAGACTGGAAATTACTTGCGCGGTGTTTATCCCATTTTGGACGCGTGGTAACGGGAATCGAAATTCATCCCGGCGCGACCATCGGTAAAGGCTTCTTTATCGATCACGGCATGGGTGTGGTTATTGGTGAAACATCTGTCATCGGCGACAATGTGACGCTCTATCACGGCGTGACTTTAGGGGGGGTAGCTCCTAGTGTTGATTCTGATGCTCAGCGCGGAACCAAACGTCATCCAACTTTGGAATGTGGGACAATCGTTGGATCTGGTGCGCAAGTACTTGGCCCGATTGTCGTCGCGCGAAATGCCCGAATTGGGGCAAATGCTGTCGTGACCAAGGATGTGCCTTGTTGTGCAACTGTTGTGGGCATTCCTGGTAAAGTGGTTAACCCGAAACCTGTAGTGGTGGACGAACAACCTTTTGTGGCCTATGGAATACCTACCGGGGATGTTCCTGATCCTGTGGCACGTACTCTTGAGGGACTTCTTAATGAAGTTCAATCGCTGCGCAGGCGTTTGAACTCTTTGGAAGGTCAGGATGACTATCAGGGTAATCTGCTGACAAAAAAGGCAGATTCTGACAAGAATGAGAGTACTGGCGAAGATATTTCTCCGCAGAGGAAATGTTAAGCTTTCTTCATTGTAAGAGGTGCTTATATAATTGAGGCTGTTATAGTATGGCGGATATTACGGGGCAGGTTGTTATCGAATGTTTAGGAGTGATGGGCAGTGAAACTAAGCACTAAAGGTCGCTATGCCGTCATGGCAATGGTTGATTTGGCACTCTATGCTGATGAGCGGCCAGTGTCTCTTGCCGAGATAGCAGACCGACAGGAAATCTCTCTTTCATACCTTGAACAGCTTTTTGCCAAGTTGAGGCGGGAAAACCTTGTCGCATCAGTACGCGGACCCGGTGGCGGCTACAAAATGTCTAAAAAAGCCAGTGAGACCATGATCTCTGAAATTTTCCAAGCAGTTGAAGAGCCGATAAAGGCAACCGCTTGCACGCCGACAAGTCCTCAGGGATGCCGGAGCGATAAAAGCCGTTGTGTTACTCATGATCTGTGGATGGGGCTTTCCAACCATATCTATAGCTATTTGAACAGTGTTTCCTTGGCAGACGTAATCGAACGTCGTATTGAGCCAGGAACAAGTTTATTTCTTTCTTCTGGCCCAAATGATGGTGTCGCTGCTGAATAACCACCATATATCTATTGGACCCTGTGTTTTATTTGGTCCAGTGTGATATTGACCCGAATGTTATATTGGGCCTGGTGAAGAATCAGCTTGGCTTAAATTGGATATGAGACCTTAAATGCGCCGTTCTGTCTATCTTGATTACAATGCTACGGCACCCGTTCGTCCTGAAGTGATAGAAGCCGTAACTTCTGCGCTTAAACAAACCGGCAATCCTTCATCTATTCACGGGTTTGGGCGCGCGGCTAGACGCCTGGTTGAAGACGCGCGTGCCGAGATTGCGGCACTTGTAGCCAGTAAGCCGGCAAGGGTGGTATTTACGTCTGGCGGTACTGAAGCAAATAACTTAGCTCTCAAAGGTTCAGGCCGCAGTCGCATTTTGGTGTCTTCTATTGAGCATCCATCTGTGTTGCAGGTTCATGAGAATGCGGTTCAAATTCCTGTAGATGAGCGAGGCAATATTAAACTATCTGCTTTGGAAGAGTTGCTCACCGAAGACGGAGACAAGACACTTGTCTCTGTCATGATGGCCAACAATGAAACAGGTGTTTTGCAACCCATTGAACAGATTGTGAAAATAGCCCACGCCAAAGGTGCTTTGGTGCATTGTGATGCGGTACAGGCCGCTGGAAAAGTGGCTATTAACTGCGAAGAACTCGCGATAGACTTTACGACGATTTCTTCTCATAAACTCGGTGGGCCTCAGGGAATAGGGGCTATGATCCTGGGTAAAGGTCTCGAGATCATTTCTCAACAATTGGGCGGTGGGCAGGAAAGACGCCGACGCGGCGGGACAGAGAATGTTTCTGGGATCGTCGGTTTTGGTGTGGCGGCAAGACTATCGCTGGAAGGTCTTGCTGATATGCAAAAAAAATCTCAAGCCCGAGATGACATGGAGCAAAAACTCTTGGCTGCGGCACCGAGGGCACGTGTATTTGGCGCAGATGCAGCTCGCGTTCCCAATACCACGACAATTACGATGCCGGGGGTCCCATCAGATACTCAATTGATGGTGCTTGATCTCGAAGGATATGCGGTATCTTCTGGATCAGCTTGCTCTTCCGGTAAAGTTCAAGCGTCGCACGTGCTCAAGGCCATGGGGGCGGATGATAAAGCGGCAGGTGAAGCTATTCGTATTTCGACGGGGTGGAACTCAAGTCTGGAAGATTTGGATCTGTTTACGGATGCCTGGATTGCCTTGTTCCAGCGCAAAGGAGAACGGCCAGAGGGTGTTTAGAGTGTAATGCAGAACAATAAAGCCAATAGGTCAATTAAACCCATCTACCTCGATTATCAGGCGACAACACCTACAGACCCACGTGTGGTCAACGCCATGCTGCCTTTTTTTAGTGAGAGTTTTGGTAATCCACACTCGGTTGATCATGCCTATGGCTGGGAAGCCGAAGAGGTGGTGGATCAAGCACGCCAGCAAATCGCGGATGTGATTGGTGCCGATCCGAGAGAAATAATTTTTACATCAGGTGCCACTGAATCAAACAATCTCGCAATAAAAGGCCTGGCTCATTTCCTGCGTGATAACCCCAAAGGCCCCCCACGCAATCGGGTCATCACGACAACAATTGAACACAAGTGCGTTTTGGAATCTGTAAACAGATTGGAACGTGAAGACTTTGACGTTATCAAGCTTCCCGTTGATGCCATGGGCTTGGTAGATATGGAGGCGTTGTCAGAAGTCGTCACCGAAGAAACAGCTCTTGTATCTATTATGGCTGTAAATAATGAAATCGGCGTCATCCAAAACTTAAGTCGAATTGGTGAAATATGTAAGGCTGCTGGCGCCAAGTTTCACACCGATGCAGCCCAGGCCGTTGGTAAAATACCGCTTGATGTGAACAAAATGCAGATCGATCTGATGAGCATATCAGGTCATAAAATATATGGGCCCAAAGGGATCGGTGCTCTTTATGTACGCAGACGCCCCCGCATTCGCCTGGAGCCTCTTATCGATGGGGGAGGGCAGGAACGAGGATTTCGTTCAGGTACACTGGCAACGCCCCTTTGTGTCGGCCTAGGCGCTGCAGCTCAATACGCAAATGAAGAAATGTTTGACGAGTACGATCGGCTGTCATCTTTAAGTCGACGCTTTCAAGAGGGACTGAAAGCGGGAATGCAGGGTGTGAGCTTTAATGGTGATCCCGAACAGAGGATTCCTGGTAACCTCAACGTAACTTTCGAAGGTGTTTTTGGGGCAGAATTGATGAAGTCTATTCCTGGCCTGGCCCTGTCGATGGGTTCTGCTTGTACCTCGGCTGATCTCGACCCGTCCTATGTTCTTAAGGCTTTGGGTTTAAACGAAAACCAGGCGTTGTCATCACTTCGTATCGGCCTCGGCCGCTTTACAAAAGAACACGAGATAGATCAGGCCATTGATCTCTTAATTACGGCCGTTGAAAAATTACGATCAACTCCGCACGGTTTGTGATGTGAAAAAGCACTTCCCAAGTCAGACTTAAGCGGCGTATATAGTCAGCCACAGTGAATAAATGATAAAAAACAGCCGACAAAAATACGGCAACGGATCGATGCTACATCGGTGTTACAGGGGCGCTTATAAAAGTTATCATGCTTTGGCCCCAGCTATGTTAGGAGAATTGGCGTATGCCAAAAATGACTTTTGTCGAAACAGACGGTTCCGAAAAAGAAGTTGATGCCCCTCTTGGGCTTTCAGTTCTCGAAATTGCTCAACGTAATGATATCGATATCGAAGGCGCTTGTGAAGGATCTCTCGCTTGTGCGACCTGCCATGTGGTTCTCGATCCAAGCTGGTATGGAAAGCTGGAAGAGGTATCTGAAGACGAAGAAGATATGCTCGACCTTGCATTTAACCTGACCGAGACATCTCGTCTGGGCTGCCAGCTGATCATGTCTGAAGAACTTGATGGTCTGAAGGTTAAGCTACCCGAGGCTCTTTGAGCCGTAGATAGTTTTTAGATAGCGGTCTGATTATTATGGGCCGCTTTTTTTCTGGCGGCAATTTTACCGCCGGGTTCTCCAATAAGAGATATCAGATGTCCTTTTATGAAGACCTTAAAGCAGAATGCCCGACGGATTGGGCATCGTATGTTTACCATCCCTTTGTTCAGTCAATGGGTGATGGGTCTTTGTCAGAGGCTGCTTTTAAACACTATCTAATTCAGGATTACCTTTTTTTAGTCCAGTTCGGCAGAGCTTATGCCTTGGCTGTTTTTAAAAGTGACAACTTGGACGACATGCGTCAGGCTTCTGCAACGATGGACGCATTGTTGAATGACGAAGTGAAATTGCATATCAGTTACTGCGCGGATTGGGGGATTGAAAAATCTGTCCTTGAAGTAGAGCCTGAAGCCGCTGCGAATATTGCTTATACCCGCTATGTCATGGAACGGGGAATGTCGGGCGATATTCTTGATCTTCTCGTCGCACTGGCCCCTTGTGTTATGGGCTATGCTGAAATTGGGTCTCGTCTGGCTGATGAGCAGACAATAGAGCTTGAAAACAACCCTTATCGCCCATGGATCGATATGTATTCGAGTAATGAGTACCAACAAGTCGCTGCAGGAGCATATGGTCAGTTGGAACGTGTCGCTATGGCTCGGCTAGGCGAAGATTACAGGTCCTCGGGACGCTGGAAACAACTTTGCGAAACCTTTGCCACCGCAACAAGACTAGAAGCCGGATTTTGGGAAATGGGTCTGACGGGTTCCAGGTAAAAATTTCATACCGGATTGGGAAACATCCCCATCTTATTTGGAGCCTAAATCTTAAATTTGATATAGCAGGCAGCCATGAGGCTGCCTTTTGTTTTCGATGCCCTTACTTCACAAAACGCTCGACGACTTTTTTGACGGTTAGTCCTTGTACGATGATGGAAAAGATGACGATGCCATAGGTTATGGCAAGCAAGCTCTCTTTTTCTGGAACGTTCGGTAGAGAGAGAACAAGGGCCACGGAGATACCGCCGCGAAGTCCTCCCCAAGTCAAAACAACAATAGCTCCTGGAGTGTATTTTTCCTTGAGACTGAGCAGACTAATCGGCAAGCCAACTGAGATAAAGCGCGCTATTAAGACAACTGGGATCATAACCAAAGTTGCTATTAGATTAGTTGTTGTTTCGGATATCGCCAGAATTTCAAAGCCGATAATCAAAAATAGTGATGCGTTGAGGATTTCATCAAGCAGGGTCCAGAATTTTTGTACATGGTCCCGAGTGCTCTCACTCATAGCAAATCGCATTCCGCTGTTACCAATTAGAAGGCCTGCAATAACCACTGCAATGGGGCCTGAGAAGTGCAGCGCATATGCGAGACTATAGCTCACCATGACCAAAGCCAGTGTGATGAGAACTTCGATGGTGTATTCGTCGATACTTTTTAAAGCTCGATAGGCAATATACCCTGTGAGGAGTCCGAGTGCGGCACCGCCACCAGCTTCAAGCAGAAAGAAGCGGGTCATTTCAAAAGCGCCCATTTGTTCCCCATCAGAACCGATCCCTGTGGATGGTTGGTTGGCTATGGCAACTAAAATGGTGAAAACCACGACACCTACACCGTCATTAAACAGGCTCTCTCCTGCAATTTTGGCCTTGAGGGACCTTGGAACTCTTACCGTCTTAAGGATACCGAGAACTGCGACAGGGTCTGTGGGAGCGATTAGGCTCCCGAAAATCAGGCAATAGATTAAGGGTATCTCAAGATCAATGAAGCTTGTGAGATAATACATAGAGAAGCCAATAAGGAAGGTTGAGATTAAAACACCAACCGTTGCCATGAGAGTAATAGCGTATTTTCGATGGATAAGGTCTTCAATATTTACATGGAGAGCACCCGCAAAGAGTAAGAAGCTCAACATGCCCTTCATCAGGGTTTCATGGAAATCAATTTGTGCAAGCGAGAGCCTGACAACGGACTGTATGCCGAGTTCCGGCACGACGATGTCAACGAGCATAACAATAATTGAAGCGATGAGAGCAATTACGACCAGACCAATTGAAATCGGCATACGTAATAAACGGTGGTTTATATATCCAAAAAATGCTGCCAGCGTGATTGTGATGGTCGCAATATTAAAAAGAGAAAGAGTTGTCATGTAACTACTTGGTAAGCTCAAATAATAGGTTCAAAAAACATTAACACTATAAGATAGTTATAACAGATTGTTGACTGATACATAATGTTTTTACTTGAGGTGTCATTTGTTTATGTCTCTACAAAGAAAATGACAAAAAGAGTATTTTAAAAATGCATGCTAACAGGAAATTTAGGTTGTTATTTTTACTTTAAACAACTTTAAATTTATTTGTCATTAAGTTTTTCCCTCTAAGGTGTAGTTATGCTTGCATGGGGTTACTATCAAAGTCCGAAACTGGGGGGTGGAGGGTTGCCGAATGCGCGTACTGGTGCTCGATGATGATAAAGTTGATTTTCTCTATACGGAACACTTGTTAAGTAGTGCCTTTCCTAAAGAGGATGTTGTCGTCAGTTGGATATCTGATCCATCAAAAGTTGATATAAGTGATGAAATAGACGACTACGATGTTTGCCTCGTTGACCAATATATGGGGTCACAAAGAGGTGTAGATCTTATTCAGAAGCTCACGAAAGCCGGCTACCTGACCCCGATGATATTGTTAACGGGTGAAGATACTCAAACTCTCGATGAATTGGCTTGTTATTACGGAGCCGCAGATTACCTTCTTAAAACTGACCTCACGGCTGCTCTGTTAAACCGCTCTGTTCGGTTTAGTATTGCCCAAAAGGAACAAGAAAAAAGATTAGTCAAATCGGCCCTTACTGATGGACTGACGGGCTTGTCTAATAGGATGGAATTTGATCCTGCTCTTGAGATGGCAATTCTTACAACAGAACGGGCTAACACCTATCTATCCCTATTCCTTATAGATATTGATGATTTCAAAATGATCAATGATATCTATGGTCACCCTGCAGGAGATGCTCTGTTAAAGGAGGTATCCAGCCGCTTAAAAGCGCTTGTACGTAGGTCTGATATCGTCGCTCGATTAGGGGGTGATGAATTTGGCGTGGTGTTTAATGGTTATCGGAGCGAAGCAGATATACTTCCCCTCAAAGATAAAATTCTAAAGGCATTTGAAAGTCCAATATATTTTGGTGAACAAACTTTCCAATGTAAAGGTTCAGTTGGTATCGCGGTAATGCATCCCGATCAAGAAAATCGCTCGGCAAAAGATCTTATTCGCGCCGCTGATGGCGCGTTATACAAGGCTAAGGGAAACGGTAAGAATTCCTGTGAATTTTTTGATCCAATTATCGGGGAGCATATTGAGAAGGTTGCTAAAATTGAAAATGCATTAGCTTTGGCTATTGAGAACAATGAATTCGAATTACACTATCAGCCTAAGATAAGTGTCGGTAGCCAGTCAATTTGTGGTTCAGAGGCTTTACTTCGTTGGCGTAGAGAAAATGATGAACCAATTAACCCAGATGTATTCATCCCTATAGCTGAACGATCAATGAAGATACTCGAAATAGGACAGTGGGTTATAGAGGAAGCTTGTCGCCAGCAACGTATTTGGATTGATGCGGGTACGAAAGTTGTACCCGTGGGGATCAATATCTCCCCCTTACAGCTCCAATCAGATGAATTTGTTCCGCATGTCGTGGAAATGCTTGCAAAGTATGATCTCGATCCTGGACTGTTTGAGTTTGAGATTGCAGAAACTGCCCTTATGGAAAACTTTACCCAGTTTTCGGAAAAGCTTGAAGTTTTGACAAAGCTCGGTTGCATCTGGGTTATCGATGATTTTGGAATTGGACAGTCTTCGCTCAGTCGTTTAAGCGAGTTGCCGGTATCTAAAATAAAAATAGATAGATCCTTTGTCCGTCAGATAGAAACATCGGCATCAAGTAGAAAAATTTGTAACGTAATAACTCTACTTGCTAATGTTCTGGGCTTGACCCTTGTCGTTAAAGGCGTTGAAAAACAGTCACAACTTGAGCTGCTATCTCTGTTTGCAAAGGATGAATTACAGGGCTTTTTTTATAGTAAAGCTCTTGACCCCTTAACTTTTGAAGCTTCATTAATCCAGCAAGCTCACGACGAATATCATGCCAATCCTCAGCAATGGCTTGGCATGACAAGGAGGCGGTATGGCTAAGGCTACCTGTCTTCAAAATTATTTGAATAAAACTATATTGTGGGGCTTCTAAAATGTTCGCCGGCGCCCTTCATCGCCCATATCTTATCCCGTTGTTGGTGTTTGTTATTGGTATAGTGGTTTCCATTAACATGTATTCTTTAATGGTTGAGCTTCACCAGTCTGATCGTAAGGAGGCCTTTTTACATCAGGCAAACAATCATTTTTTTGCTGTCGAAGAGCGCATGCTTTCCACCCAAGATATTCTTAGTGCTCTAAAAGGGTTTATAGAAAATACGGAGCACCTAAAGCGGGGGCAATTCGATAATTTTTCAAACAATCTATTAAAACGGCATCCGGAAGTTCAGGCACTGGAGTGGATACCAAGGGTGGCTAATAATAAGCGCCATAGTTATGAGATTCGAGCTCAGGCTGAGGGTTACGAAGGGTTTTCTATAAAAGAAAGGATTGTCAACGACGGTAAAAGTCTTTTGGTTCCTGTCATTGGACGCCCTGAATATTATCCAGTATTTTTTGCCTACCCATTAAAAGGAAATGAAGCTGCAATTGGATTTGATCTGGGCTCAAACCCGGAGCGTTTGGACGCTTTGGAAATCGCAAGAGATACGGGCCAATTTGTTATGTCTCAGGGGATTACACTTGTTCAGGAAACGGGTTCTCAATCAGGCACTCTTATGTTTTTACCAATGTATCAACCAAAAGAGTATGTCGGGAATGAAGTAATAAACAATGTGCCAGACACTGTACTGAAACGTCGTGAACTATTGACTGGTTTTGTCCTCATCGTGTTGAGGATTGGGGATTTGATTGAGATACCTCGTTCAAACCTTGATGGCCATCTCGATATAATGGTTACGGATATTGTAAGTTCCGAAATCCTATATGACAGTCGAACGGACTCAAAGGCTGAAGCTGATTTTTCTCTTCATCAAACGAGGCCGTTTGGTCAAAGAAAATGGTTGTTTAGTCTTTATCCAAAGCCCGGTGCTTACACCAATGACCAGCAGATAATAGATTTTTTGTTTTTATTGGGAGCGATTTTCCTTAGTTGTCTATCAGGAAGTTACACTTATTTTTTAATGCGTTCTTATCAAGCGGTTGAAACCAAAACCCAAGATTTGCAAAAGAGTGAACAGCGATTTTCTTTAGCGGCTGCTGGGACGAGTGTTGGAATTTGGGATTGGGCTCGTATTGATGAGGATACACAGTTTTGGTCGTCTCAATTTTATAATCTTTTGGGATATGAAAGCGGGGAGATTATAGCTTCTCAAAAACAATTCGATACCTTCATCCACCCAGGGGATATTGAACGAACACATCAAATGATGGATGCACATCTAAAGGACGAAGGTGATTTCGATATTGAGTATCGCCTGAGAACGAAGTCAGGGGATTACAAATGGTTCCGTTGTAGCGGGCGCGCGGGAAGTGATGAGAATGGTAACCACACACGTTTTGTTGGATCGATACAGGATATTCATCGACAAAAAACTGCTGAGGTCGCTATTCAGGCATATGCGGAGGAATTGAAACGATCTAACGCAGACCTTGAACAATTTGCATATGTGGCTTCTCATGATTTGAGAGCACCCCTTAGCGGAGTACACAAGCTAGCTGAGTTGATCGAATTGAACATTCAAAATCAAAAATTTGAAGAAACGGAGAATTACTTAGCCTTAATGAAAGGCCGGATTATCAGGCTACAAAATTTGTTAGCCAGTCTTCTCGAGTATTCGCGTGTAGGTCAAAGTCGTGAAGACCTCAAGTCTATCGATCTTAATGTAATGGTCGGGGATGTTACTGACTTATTGGCAGTACAGGATCATGGCTTTGAAGTTTTATACGACCTCCCAACCATTAAGGCACATTCAACTGTTCTCAATCAAACTTTTCATAACCTAATTAGCAATGCGATCAAACATCATGATCAGGATAAAGGTTTGATTAAAATTGAGCATAACTTCGAGGGTGAGAAGCACGTATTTGCAATCACGGATGATGGACCGGGGATACCAAATGAAATGCAGGATAAAGTTTTCAAAATGTTTCAAACGCTTCGACCCCGGGATGAAGTTGAAGGTAGTGGTATGGGGCTCGCAATTGTTAAAAAATTGGTTGTATATCATGGCGGCAATATTTGGATCGACAACACAGATCACAACGTAGGTACGACCATGAAATTCTCAATACCAGCTAAAATGAGTGCCTGAACCTTTAAACAGATTATCTATTGATCCAATAACCCTTTCCCTAGACTATGCTTGCATTGGCTTTCTGAAGTTTCAGGAGCTAAATCTGTGGAATTGGGGGAAAGATGGCTGTAAGTGATATTGGGGCAATTAAGCGTGCTTTTAACGCAAGCATGATGGGTTTATTCCATTGCTTTCGTAAGGAACGAGCCTTTCAACAAGAGCTTTTACTTTTTTTACCCTTAAGCCTTGTTGCAGTATTTCTCTCCTCCCAGGTTTGGGACTGGTTACTGCTTACTCTACCATTAATCTTTGTTTTGATTGTCGAGGTTCTTAATACCGGGTTAGAAGCTGTGGTCGACCGCGTGGGCGTGGAGCATCATGAACTTTCTGGCTTGGCCAAGGATTGTGGGTCCGCAGCCGTGTTGCTTGCGATGTTCGCAGCGGTTTTGATTTGGGGTGCTTATCTTTTTGAGTATTTTTCTTAAAAGTTGGATACATAATCAAAAACGGTCAGGTTACTGTAAGATAAATCCAATAAAACATACCTCTCTACCTTGATATTTTTTTTTATATTCAAGGGAAGAACTTAATACAGGATTGATTTGAAACAAGGATAGTGTCGGCTTTTCCTGTTCTAAATAAGCCTGTAATTTTTGGCAGGTGTGTTTATGCAAGAATTAAATTTATATCTTTTTGGTTTGGCGAATGCGACGTCAGATACAGCCCTTTGGTTATTGGATTGGGGGCGGTTTCTAACGTGGTGGCCACAAATTTTTGCCATTTTATCCGTGTGTTTTCTTCTTTTATGCAAAAACGAATATGGCCTTGGCTGGTTCGTTAAGATTTGTACATCTGTTTTATTTGCCATTGGTTTAAATCAATTTCTCAGTTGGATTTATCCTTTGATTACACCTGAAGGTTTGGGAGTGGGCCAACAGTGGATGCGGGGTGTTGGATACGGAAAATGGGTCGGAAGTTACCCAATTTTACTCTTTACTCTGAGCTTTTCGTGTTTTTTCTGGAACCAGAAAAATCTCTTCACGGGGTGGATTTTCTCTCTGGCGATTGCGAATGCCTGGGGGGTTCTATTTATAGGAAATTGTTTCCCTCTACAGCTTTTAATGGGCATTGGTATTGGCTTGGTAGCTTCGGGGGTCGTCGTTTTCATTAGCCGTGGACAGGCTCATTATCACGACAGTAAAGATCAAACTAAGAATGGCCGAAATAATGTTGAAACGGTCACTTCATAGAACCGTGGTTTGAGCTCGGTAATGCCGCTAAATCATAATGCTTTGATACAATAATTTAGGAAGTTCAATGCAACGCCTCTTACCTCCGTTTTTCTTTCTGTTGTGTCTCATCGCCATGGCCTTGTTGAATAAATTTGTACCGACTATTCGGTTCGTGGAATATCCATGGAACTTATTGGGTTTAATAGATCTCGGGGGTGGGATAGCAATTACGCTTGTCGCGGGAGCCCAGTTCATGCGGGCAAAAACAAATCTCAAAACCTTTAACAAGCCGGATCAGTTGGTGACATCTGGGCTCTTTAAATACAGTCGAAATCCTATGTATGTGGGATTTGCCATATCCACCTTTGGTGTCGCGCTTTATTTAGGATCTCTTTCTCCATTTTGCATTTTTGTTTTGTTCATCATTGTCGCAAATTGCTGGTATATCGCCTTTGAAGAAAAGATCATGGCCGATGTCTTTGGCGAGGATTATGAGAATTACAAAAAATCAGTCAGACGATGGGTATAATTTTTCATATCACTGACTTGACTGTGGAGAAGCCACTCGATGAGGGTTTTACTGATCCGCCAATTAGCAGATTTTTTATTCTCTTTGATAAAATAACTGGTAAAGAGAGAGAGCGGATCTGCAAATATTTTGGTCAACTGAGTTGATGCCAGATATCCGTCGATGAGAGGCCGACGGCCGAGAATAACACCTTCTCCCCGACAGGCTGCGTCCAGAGCGATGAGGGATCCATCAACAGAGAAACCTTGTGGAATATCGGATGCCCCCTTGCAGTAAGTTCGAAACCAACGATGCCAGTCATTTTCATAGCCGAGAACATGTATTAAGTCGCAGTTAAAGAGGTCTTCTGCTTTGTTAATATTATCGACTTTCTCCAGATAACCCGGTGAACAGACAGGAACAATTTCTGCATCCCAAAGCTTGCGGACACCGGGGTTCTTAATTGCTTCTTGAGCACCGACAAATATTTCTAGATCGCATTCTTGGCTTGCGAACTGACCCGGTAATTGATCCAGGGTACGGATGTGGACATCAATGTCGGGATTGGTTTCGTGAAATTGACGTAGTCGAGGCGCCAGCCACAAGGACGCAATGCTGGGGGTGCATCGAACTGTGATGAGTTGTTTTCTTTTCTCCGGGAACAACTGATCAGTAATGGTGTCGAGCCGATCAAGAGCTTCCTGTACTGCAGGATAATAAGCTTGTCCGCCGCTGTTGAGTGATATGGTACGATTGTTCCGCACAAAAAGGGGGGCACCAAGATAATCCTCCAACTGGCGTATCTGTTGGCTGACTGCTGCCTGAGAAACATGTAGCTCTTCTGCAGCTAGAGAAAAGCTGAGATGGCGTGCTGCTGCTTCAAATGTGCGCAGTTGATTGAGGCGAGGGCGTTTAGGCATGGATTTATTCGCATAAGGTTTAGTTATGCAAAGCTGCATTAAATCTCGTTTGTTTGCAAGCGAAACTAAGGCTTACCATTCAGGAAAATAAACATCTTTCCGGAGGCTTGCGTGCAGTATTTTTCCTTTCTTGATGATGGTGAGGTTCGTCGTGTCCACGAATCATCGCTGGAGATTTTAGAAGAAGTCGGTTTGTTGGTGCGTAATGAAAAGGCACGATACCGCTTTGCCGAACATGGCGCGATCGTCGATCATGAAACCGAAATGGTGCGCATTCCCCGGGACGTGGTAGAGAAATACCGGGCGATGGTTCCTCCAACGATTACGTTGCGCGGTCGGGATCCAAAAAATGATGTGACTTTCCCACGAAAGTTACCCGTGGTCGCAACGGCAAGTTCAGCCCCAGATATTGTTGATCCTGTTACAGGTATAACCCGTAGGGCGACCTCGGACGATATTGCCCGGATCGCTCATGTGGTAAACGAGGCTGATAACATTGATGTATTTTCAATCTCGACTCTGGCGGATGACGCACCAAGCGATCAAATTAGCCTGTCACGATTTTATCCGGCGCTGAAGAATTGCCTGAAACCAATCCGTACTTCAGTTTGGACTGTGGAAGAGGCTAAACAGATTCTGAAGTTGGGAGAGTTGATTGCGGGTTCACCCGAAGCTTTTTGGGAACGGCCTTTTATTAATTTTGGGTATTGTTCAATCGTGACACCTCTCACCATGGATTACGACAGTACCGAGAACCTAATGTTTTTTGCAGAAAATGGGGTGACGGCTTACGGCACAATTGCACCTATGGGGGGGATCAATACACCGCAGTCGTTACCGGGTATGCTAACTCTGATTAATGCTGAATGGTTAGCTACGGCTTGTCTGGCCCAGATGTCCAAGGCTGGGACCGAACAGATCTATAACTTCCTCCCAGTTTTTGCTGATTTACGCGATGGTGCCTATGCGCCTGGTGCAATAGAAGTGGGTATGATGAACTCTCTGGTTTGTCAGATGGCTCGTTTTTACAATGTTCCGGCTGGCGGATATCTGGGTTTGACAAACTCCAAGGTAGCAGACGCGCAGGCTGGCTTTGAAAAGGGTATGTCTCCTCTGATTGGCGCTCTATCCGGGGTGAATTTCATTGTTATGGGCGGGCTGCAAGATGCCTTGATGACCTTCGATTTTGGCCAACTCCTCATCGATAACGAAATTGCTGGCATGGTCAAGCGTGTGCGTTCTGGGTTTGCTTTTTCTGATGCAGAAATTGCTCTTGATGATGTCAAGCAGGTCGGTCCCGGTGCCCTGTTTGCCGGATTGCCAATGACCCTGGATAATATGACCACCACTACCTTTATGCCAGAACTGGCTGACCGTAAGTTGCGTGAAACATGGGAAACTGAAGGCTCCTCCACGATTCACCAGCGTGCCATGAACAAGGCCAGAGAAATACTTTCCCAACCGAATGTTGCGGCCTTTGATGCCGAGACCGATGCTCGTATTCGAGCTGAATTCGCTGGGATGGTTTCTGGAGATTCAACTATGCCTGAAGGCTGGGAGGAACTTGACATTGGCGGTGATAAAATCACCCGGGGGCGCCGTGTCAATCGTCGTGCAAAGAGTACTGCGGCGTAAGGTTTAAATGTCGCTCTACCTCACCCGATTAAACACTGAATAAAACCTGATTTTATCAGGAAGCAATAGGAATTTTCGATGCGTAAGGCTTTTCCAACCTCTGCTAAAATTGTGGTCATTGGCGGTGGTGCCATTGGGACCTCTATCGCCTATCACCTCGCCAAAGCGGGGGAAACAGATGTGGTTTTACTTGAAAAATCTAAGTTAACCGAAGGGGCCACTTGGCATGCGGCTGGTTTGGTTGGTCAGTTCCGGTCCCAACAAAATCTGATGAGCTTGATGCGGGATTCAGTGACGCTCTTTGATACGTTGGCTGAAGAGACCGGGCAGGAAACGGGGTGGCGCAAAGTGGGGTCAATTCGCATTGCCTCCACTCAGGATCGTTGGCAAGAGTTGCTTAAGTCCCATTCCGCTGCCCGTGCGGTCGGTTTTGAGATGGATGTTCTTTCTCCAAATGAGGCCCGAGATCTTTATCCCCTTATGGAAGCGGGGGATCTTGTCGGTGCAGCTTTTATTCCTGAAGACGGTCATGTCGATCCTTATAGTCTCACCCAGGCTTATGCCAAAGGGGTCCGGCAAAAAGGTGGACGTGTGATAGAGGGGGTGATGGTGAAAGAGCTGGTCCGAGAAAAGATTGGTAATAAGGAGCGCATCACCCATGTAGTCACCGATCACGGAACAATAGAAGTTGGTATTGTGGTCAATGCGGCAGGGCTCTGGGCGCGGCAAGTGGGGCAGATGGCGGGTGTTGAGTTGCCTGCGGGAGTTGTTCAACATCAATATTTTGTGACTGAAAAGACGCCCGATATCCCGGACGGTATCCCCTGTTTTCGTGATCCCGATGGCGGATTTTACGCCAAGCCTGAGCCAGGGGCTTTGGCAATTGGCGGCTGGGAACAGAGCACGGATAAAGTTAACCCGAAAGAAGGTTTCCCCTGGCATTGTGAACGCCATCTTTTTGATCCTAATATGGATCGTTTGGAAGAGATTTTTGGACCAGCTTTGCACCGTTTTCCTATTCTCAATGAATTGGGTGTGCGTACGATCATAAATGGGCCAATCCCGATATCCCCGGATGGTGAACCCGTTATTGGCCCGGTTCCGGGATTGGATAATTTCTTTGCCGCTTGTTCTTTTACCTCAGGCATTGCAGCGTCAGGTGGCGTAGGTAAGGCCGTCGCCAATTGGATACTGGAAGGCGATCCTGGTTTGGATCTCTGGGCTTTTGATATCAGGCGTTTTGGGTCTTTGCAGTCTGGTCATAAATTTCTGCATGACCGCGCGGTGGAAAGTTATAGTAAATATTATGATATCCATTGGCCGGGGGAAGAATTGGAAACTGCCCGCGGTGCCCGCAGGTCTCCACTGTACAGCAGGCTCAAACAAGAGGGGGCGGTTTTTGGCTCTAAGTTTGGGTGGGAACGTGCCAACTGGTTTGCGCACGGTGATATCCTTCAAGAAGATAAATTTGGCTTTGATAGGCCAGGGCAGGCTGAAACTGTTGGCCGTGAACACAAGGCGGCTCGAGAAAAGGCAGTGCTGGTTGATCAAACTTCTTTTACTAAGTTTGAAATATCGGGCCCGAAAGCATGTGAATTTCTGCAATATATGGCCGTGGCCAATGTGGACAAACCCGTTGGAGGTGCCGCCTATAGCCAATTTTGTAACGCGAAGGGTGGCATAGAAGCGGATGTCACCATTATTCGCCGTGCCGAAGATTGTTTCTGGCTGATCACGGGATCAGCTTTGGGTGTGCGGGATAGGGCTTGGCTTGATGCTGGATTGTTACTTTTTTCCGAACATCATCAGGGAAGTATTGGGACGCAGGATGTTGTGCTGAGAGATATAACATCTTCCCTCGGTGTCCTTAATCTGCAAGGGCCTAATGCGCGTAAGATCCTGGAGAAAGTGTGCGATGAGGACATTTCACATTCGGGATTTCCCTTTATGAGCACCAGAAACATCCGCATTTGCTACGCTCCGGCACTGGCTTATCGCGTAACCTATGTGGGCGAGTTGGGGTGGGAACTTTATATCCCAACGGAATATCTTGAATATGCCTATGAAACGATAATGGAAGCAGGCCAGAACGACGGTCTAATTAATATGGGGTATCGCGCCATTGATAGTTTGCGATTGGAAAAGCGTTATCTGGCATGGGGCGCGGATATTAATTCAGACTATAATCCTTTCGAAGCCGGGTTGAACTTTCTTATCGACTGGAAAAAAGGCAATTTTCTCGGACGTGAAGCCTTGTTGGAAATCAAGGAAGAGGGCGTGTCTCAGCGCATGGTAACCTTACTTTTGGATGATCCACTTCCTGTTTTCGGCGGCGAGGCGGTTTATTGCGAAGGGCAGGTCGTTGCGCAGACTACGAGCGGAAACTTTGCTTATTCGCTCGGGAAGTCCCTTGTCCTGGCTTACTTGCCAATTGAACTTATAGGTAAAGAGGAATTTGAGGTTCAGGCCTTTGATAAACGTAGTCGTGCGAAGCTTATCAAAACGTCTGCTTATGACCCCAAAGGAGAGAAAATTAAGTGTTAAATGTTGATGCTAAATGGTGAAAAAAATTGATCAACAGGTGAAAAAGAGTCAATTGCCCGACGCTCATCTGTTCTTCAAACTCAATAATAGCTTTGGGAAAATCAAAAAGTGTCAAAGAGCATTGCATCCCAAGTAAGCGGTTAGTTTCGAAGTCGGCTTTTAAGAGATGATAATAGCCCATTTGTAGGCGTGGCTGATTATCTAAAGTCAGGAGAGAGAGTATGCAGTTAAAGGTGTATAGTTCAGAACTCGAGGCCAAAGGGGTATCGCTTCAGCGCGAATTACGCCGTGTTGCTCTGGTTGTTTTACCTGGGACAAGTTCTCTTGAAATTAGTTTAACAATACAGGCTTTGAAGGCCGCAAATGCTGTTTCTGGTTATGCAGCCTTTCATTGGCGTATTGCGACCCTTTCTGGTGAGCCGATCGATCTTGAAGACGGATTTATCCTACAGTCACAAATGAAGGCTGGGGAGGATGAGGCGATTGATTTGGCCCTTGTCTTTGGTGAGTGGGGTGTTGATACAGGTAAGCTGACTAATTTTTCGAATTGGCTCAAACGTCTTGATCGTCATGGAGTTTATCTCGGGGCCATTGGTGGTGCCTGTTATGAACTGGCCAATGCCAATCTTCTGGATGGTTATCAATGTACTGTTTCCCAAGCTTATCGTGATAGCTTTCTGGAGCTATTCCCAACTGTTGAAATTCGTGATGCGCTGTTCTCGTGGGATCGTAAACGTATTACTTGTACGGGGAGGGCTGCCTGTCTTGATATGATAATTAATGTGATTGAACATCAGTGCGGAACAGAGATTGCCCGAGAGGTTGCTGAGGAATTTAACCATGACGTACGGAGTGGGGCATCTATTCCCCTTCGCCAGCGTAACCTTACCTTACAAAAGATGTCAGGTAAGTTGGCTGAAGCCGTTCGGATCATGGAAGCAAATTTAGAAATTCCTCTTTCGGCAGAAGAGATAGCGGTTGAGAGTGGGAGCTCCAAACGACAAATAGAGAGATTATTTTCCTATCATCTCAGCTGTAGCCCCAAACGTTACTACAAGCGCCTAAGGCTCAAAAGAGCGCGATCTCTATTGCGTCAGACAGCACTTCCTGTGAGCGAAGTGGCTGTTGCTTGTGGATTTTCCTCCTTCTCACATTTTTCTCGGGTATATCGGGGGTGTTATGGCTCAACACCACGCGAGGATCGCATGGCACTATCTGCGTAGGGGAAGGATATCCTCTATCGCAATAAGCCGAGATTTCCCGTGAATTTGTTGACCAGTTTTTTACTGCCATAAAGCGCAATTCCGGCGTAAACCAACTCGTCTAATGATGTAGACTGCATTTCATGTGAATATTCGGTGTAATTCTGTGTGGTGCGGGTAGCGGAGATGAGATCAATTACTGTTAATTCAGGCTCATGAGGTTTTAAGGCTTCGCGCAAAATCTGAAGTGATGCTGCGGTCCCCTTGAGAATGGGGATGGGAAGTACTGTAATGCCTTGGTGTATATCTCCTGCATGATCAGGGATATCATTTCCAATCATTTCTGGATGGCGTTTCCCAATTGAAAGAGAAAGTATGGCGGCCGTGTTGGCGATGAAGCCAAGCGGTAATTCCTGATCAATGATAATAACGCATTTATCTGTTGGGGTGATTTCAGATACAGGTTTCAATTCGGATGTATTCTTTGCTTTGTTCAACGTATCTGTAAATCCATCCACATTCTTAATCCTTAAAAAAATCACAAGTAAACGCATTGGGTTCTTCGCCACAGGACATTTCCCGGGACTATGTTTCCCCGTATCCATATTTTCGAGTAAAGAATTATAGTCTTCAATTTAAACTGTGATAATCTAGGGCAATTGAAACTTACTATTTGGAAATATTAACTAATGATCGATGAGCTTCGGGCCATGGCGGTTTTTGCAAAAACTGTAGAAACGGGTTCTTTTAGAGCTGCCTCAAGAGAGCTTTCACTCTCTCCATCTGTGGTCAGCCATCATGTATCCCAATTGGAAGATAAGCTTGGTGTTGCGTTGCTTTATCGCTCAACGCGGCGGTTGTCATTGACCCATGACGGCGAAAAACTTTTTCACTACGCCAAGGAAATGCTGACTTCTGCTGAAAGCGGCTTTGATGCCATCGCTAAACGCGCAAACCAACCCACAGGGAAACTTACTGTTACTTTTCCCGCGGGCTTTATTCAGGGCCCGATGGTTGATGATCTCGCGGCCTTTGCTCAAGCTCATCCAAAGGTTGCCCTCACCATTAATTTTAGTGACCATCAATTGGACGTTATACGTGAAGGGATCGACCTCGCAATTCGTGTCGGCACGGTACAAGATAGTACTTTGAAGTCAAAAAAGCTCACGGATCTTGAGCGAATGATGGTTGCTTCTCCCGAGTACTGTGCCAAACATTCAACGCCTAAAAAACCATCGGATTTGAAAACATGGGATTTTATAGGGTTAAGGATGAGGCCGAACGATAAATTTTTGACCAATGAGGCTGGAAAGTCGGTAAGGATTCAATATGAGCCTCAGGTTGTATTGGATAACATCCACGCAGTTGTTCAAATGGCCAAAGCAGGGCTTGGGGTTGTTACGCCACCACGATTTTTGGTCACCAAGGAAATCGAAAGTGGTCAGATGGTCGAGCTGTTACCAGATTGGAAAGTTGAAAGCCTACCTGTTTATGCAATCTGGCCTCCAAATGCCCCGCGTGAAAGTCTAACTTACCGGTGTATAGATTACCTAGAAGCTTGTGAGAAAAGCCGCCGACCTTAGGAGTATAGTTTTATTGAAATATTATGATTTAAGATATGAGGATATAATTATCGTCAATTATAAAAATACTGTAAGCTTATGTGATTAGAGTTTTGGCGAGCCCTGGGATAAGGGGACTTATGAGTAATTTGGTAGCGTGTTTGAAATTTTTTGTATTGGTTGTTATTTGCTTTGTGTTCACCTTTTCTGAGGTTAAGGCACGCGATGTCGCTATAGGTATGGGTAATTTTGAACCCTATTATATTGCGGAAGATAATACGGGTATTTTTACAGACCTTATCGTTGCTGTTTTCAAACTGTTACCTGATCACGAACCAGTATTTATATTTGGCCGACCAAACAATCGCTTGTGGCAGGACTTTAAAAAACAAAAGGTCGATGCGGTTTCAAACTTATTCGATACAGTAGAAATTGAAGGCTGCCGCTCTGATCCGATTTTCAGGTTTAGGGATGTTATCATAACGAGGGAACCTTCTGATATTACTATTGAAAGTTTACAGGATCTCGGGGAGAAGAAAATTATTGCCTTTCAGGGGGCTAAGGATTTTTTTGGCCCTGAATTTTCTAAGATTGTGGGGGGAAGTAACTATTCAGAAGCTTCAGAGCCGCGCTTACAGGCACAGGCTCTGGCGGATAACCGAGTAGATGTTAGTATCGGAGATCTGTTTATTTTCTTACACAGTATTAAAAACAATCCGGGAAGTGTTGCTGAGGCAAAAGATTTCAGAGTTCATGATATATTACCCGTCGTATTTAGCCGAATGGGCTTTTGGGATTATGAACTTTGCCATGAGTTTAATGCAGCATTACAGCAAGTTAAAGATAGCGGTGAGTACGAAAAAATATACGATCGTTACTTGGAAGTGCTTGGTCACTCTCCAGTGACGCATCGATAAACGCGGGATCCTTGTAAGACGAATATGAGTTCAGAACGTGTGGCGTAATTAATATTCTTGAATAAATTACATTGAAATATAACGATCACAATGTTACGTTGCTTTGTAGCGATCGCTATTTTTTATTATGAGTAATAACGATCGATGTAAAATCCTGTGATCAAATGGAACCTGTTTAGATGCAACAAAAGTTGAGCAAAAGAGAAGAAACCCATAAGCGGATGCTGGCGGCTGCCGGCCGGAGTTTTCGTAGCCACGGTTACGCCGGCATTGGTGTTGATGGCATCGCGAAGGAAGCAGGGGTAACTTCTGGGGCCTTCTATGCTCATTTTGGATCTAAAGATGGTGCTTTTTCCCTTGCAGTTAGGGACGGCTTGGATGAGGTGATTGCCGGCGTCCCTGTATTTCAATCCAATCACGGTGAAGACTGGGTTCAGGCTTTTGCAGAATATTATCTTGGAAAGCCACACCGCGAAGATCAAGCCTGTGGTTGTGCTATGACAAGCTTAACCCCTGAGGTGGGCCGATCAAATGATGAGTTAAAACTCACCTACGAGAAAAAAATGTCAAAGATCGCCTCGCTAATCGCAGAGGGACTTGCGGGAACATCTGAAGAAAACCGTATCGCCCGTGCTTGGGCAATGTTGGCCGTTCTGATCGGTGGCTTGAATATAACCCGTGCCATAAATAATTTGGATACGGCAGAACAGATCTCTGAAGCAGTTAAGAGTGCAGCAATCAAAGCCGCCGGACAAACTCAGATAACAGTTTGAAACCTTACAATAACACTATCCATGCTGGCACAGCAGCGGTAAGCATAAGAGATGTGAAAGGCGAGTTTTCTTTAAGGCTTTTATTCGCTTTCAATAGAGATTTCTAATAACCAACTTTTCACCAGTTCAATGTGTTTTGTCATTGAAAGGTCGGTGGGGTGTATCAAACCGTACTCACTGCCATCCTCTGAAAAACCCTCAGGGGCGATAAGCCTCCCGCGTTTAATGTCATCCATTGCCAGTACATAAGGGCAGAGACCAACGCCTAAGCCATTGGCAGCTCCTTCTATCATTAGGAAGTGGTGATCCTGAAAACGAGTTTCCCTTGGGCGTGGAGTAGAGGGGTGTTCCTTGAACCATTCGTCCCAAGCTTTTGGGCGGGTTTTAGACCCCAGGGCAATATAATTGTGGTTGATGAAGTGAACCTTCATCGCGGGTTGCATTACAGGTCCTATGGTTTCTTTCATCAAAGGGATTACGGACCAATTCGGCTCTATCGGGAAATCCAATCTGCGAATGGCAAGCGTAATTCTGTCGCGTTGAAAATCAAGAGTTCCACCTCCGACAGACAGATGCAAGTCGACATCGGGATGTGAATCCTGAAACTTGCTGAGCCGGGGGATGAGCCACCGCATTGCTACGGATCTCTCACAGGATAAGACAATTGGTTCGTTCTCTGGTGATGATTTGATTTCAGTCAGGGCATCAGACAATTGTTCAAAAGCCCCAAAGGTTGCTTTGCTTAAAATCTCACCATCTCTCGTCAGACGAATGCCGCGCCCTTTGGGCTCAAATAGTTGCGCGTTTATATCGATTGCGAGTTTGGAAATTCGGCGGCTTACCGCACCATGGGTGAGGGCCAACTCTTCAGAAGCTTCCCTGACAGTGCCGAGCCTTGCGACGGCTTCGAAAGCCCTGAGATCATCAAGTGAAGGAATAATTGAACGTTTCATTGTTGATTATATATCACGAATAACTGTCAGTTCATATGGATATTCAATAATTATTGTTTTGTTATTATCACGATATGAAAAATATTAGCTTAAAATACCCAACAGTGATTGTTATTGCAGATGATCTTACCAGTGCTGCAGATGGCGCAGGTCCATTCTTGGAGAGAGGCTGCAAAGTTAGCGTCCGAAGATCAAGGTTGGCTGTTTCGTCAAAGGTGTTGGCAGATGTTGTGTCGATTGATTGCGGTAGTCGGTCCATGACAGAAAACCAAGCTACTTTCGCAATAAAGCAAGCCATGAAGATGAAGCCAGATGGTGCTCTTCTTCTAAAGACGATAGATTCCACCTTGCGGGGGCATATCAAAGCAGAATTGAAAGCTGCTTATGAAGCCTCTGGTCTTAAGAGGGTCGTCATTGCGCCAGCGTTTCCAAGTGCAGGAAGGACAACAAAAAACGGAGTTCAATTGGTTCATGGCGTCCCCGTTTCCCAAACAAGTTATGCGTGTGATCCTGTTCACCCCGCGAAAACTTCGAGGATAGTTGATTTGATTTCGTCAATTATCAAGAGTGTTGTCATCTTGAATGCGGATACTCAAAGCGAACTTAACGAGCAGGTTGCAGCTTTTGATCGCCCGGAGGAAATATTGTGGGTTGGGTCACCTGGATTGGCAGTTGCGTTGGCAGCCACACAATTTGGTGAAAAGGTCGATAAACGACCAATACCTCATAGAGAAAATCCTCTGATTGTCGTTGGGAGTGCAAATGCTGTTAGCAAAACCCAAGCACAGAATGTGCAAAAGGAAAAAGGTATTACCTGCCTATCAACCCCGGAAGAAAGAGTTGAAAATCCTGCGTCGATTTTATCAGAACTCATCCTAAATGCCACGAAACTCGTGAAGAGTGGTAACTATGGGGCTTTGATTGCTACAGGTGGTGACACAATGGAGGCGCTGCTCGACGGATTACACATATTCGAGTTTTCACTTATTAGTGAGTTTGAACCGGGATTTCCGGTCGGTATTGCCCAACTTGCGAATGGTAAAGACATTATCATTGCCATGAAAGCCGGTGGATTTGGCTCTGATGATACTCTGTGTCGGGCGGCTGAACAGCTTATGTTTTCCAGTATTCCATTATCGAAAGTGATCTAATGAGTAATGTCGAAAAACCCTTAGCCATCACAATGGGAGACCCGTCGGGCATCGGTCCCGAAATTATTGTGGCAAGTCTTAGTAAGCAATCACGCAAGGCGAGAAGCATTGTGTACGGGTGTCCCAGTGTCATGGCTCGCGCTATTTTGGTTTCAAAGGTTGATATGTCGGTACGGATACTTGATCAGATAACTGATGCCGACTTTGCTCCAGATACTATTGAAGTCATGCCAACAAGTAATTTCACTTCTTTGCCTTCATTTGGAGAGGTCAGTCCAGAGTGTGGAAAAGCTGCTTATGATGCTATCGTTCAGAGCATTAGAGATGCTGTCGATGGGAAAGTAAGTGGTATTGTTACTGCGCCAATTCACAAAGAAGCCCTTTCAATTGCGGGCATCAACTATCCCGGTCATACAGAAATATTAGCGGATTTAGGTGGTGCTGAGCGTGTAGCTATGCTGCTGGGAAATGATGAAATTCGCACGGTTCTTGTGACCATTCATTGTTCTTTGTTGGACGCAATTAAAGGCGCAGATTTTGAGGCACAAATGGTCGCTATTCGATTGGCACATGAGGGGGCAATAGCTCTTGGTTTTACAAACCCACGGGTTGCCGTCGCTGGGTTGAACCCCCATGCAGGCGAAGGTGGATTATTCGGTCGTGAAGAGATTGAGATCATTACACCCGCGATCAAAGCAGCGCAAAAAGAAGGCATTAACGCATCTGGTCCATGGCCTGGAGATACCGTTTTTATGCAAGCACGCAAGGGACAGTTTGATATTGTCGTGGCTCAATATCATGACCAGGGATTAATTCCGGTGAAATACATGGGGCTTGAAAAGGGGGTGAACATTACGCTTGGTTTACCATTCGTTCGGACGAGCCCTGATCACGGAACCGCATTTGATATTGCCGGCCAAGGGATTGCTGATTCAGCAAGCTTTGAAACGGCTATAGGCTATGCCAATCAATTAGTTACAGCAAGAATGAAGGTGGAAAAGTAATGGGATTACGATTTATATTTATGCTTACCCGCAATGATAAGACTGTCGACGACGCTGAGATACATTTGGAAACGGCACTTGCTGCAGGTGTGCATCATATTGGTTTTAAAGATGTTGGCCTTCCGTTTCCTCGATTGAAAAAATTAAATCAGTCAATCAAGCAAGGTGGCGCTACGAGCTATCTTGAAGTGGTTTCTTTGGACAAGGAAAGTGAAATTTCCTCCGCTAAGGCAGCGGTTGAAATTGGTGTAGATATTCTTCTCGGCGGCACTAATGTTGACGCGGTTTTACCTGTCCTGAAGGGGACTGGCATTCAGTATTACCCTTTCCCGGGAAATATCGTTGGACACCCAAGTGTTCTGGAGGGATCTATTGACGAAATTGTTGCCAGTGCAAAGGATCTGACGTCGAAAGAAGGCGTCCATGGTTTGGATCTATTGGCCTACAGATCCTCAGAGAATGTAGAGGAATTGATGGCTGCAATTTGTGCTGCGACAGATAAACCCGTGATCATGGCTGGATCAATTGATACAAAAACACGTATTGCTGATGTCAAAAACTCTAGCGCTGTTGGTTTTACAATTGGCACAGCCGCACTGGATGGAATTTATCCAGCAGAAGGAAAAGATCTGGATGCTCAGCTTCGTTCTATCCTGAAGGATGTTGCTGAAGTAAATAATCATATCTCCGGAATTTCGACAAAAAATCTTGATCAGTCTTTTAGTAAGTTTAATGAAACCTGGAGCCCTCGTGTCGCCGGCCAGGTTAATAACATGATGGTTAAACTTGCAAAGTTTGAAGGCGATTTTGTCTGGCATTACCATGCTGTTGAAGATGAATTGTTCTTTGTTCACAAGGGTAGCCTGATGATGAAGTTCCGCGATCGGGATGAAATCGTTAATGAAGGGGAGTTCATCATTGTCCCTCACGGTGTCGAGCACTGTCCTGTTGCCATGTCTGATGTGTGTGAAGTTTTACTCCTTGAGCCAGCTTCAACTGTTAATACTGGAAATGCACAAGATGACCGTAAGGTGACAGACCTAGCGCAAATATAGAAATTCTCATACAAACATGGGTGTCAGATTGTTTTTGTCGAGAAGTCCCGTCAAGGTAAGCAGCGCTGGGGTTCTTCTGCGGCGGGGCGTGGCAACAAAGCCAAGATGTTGGCGCGTAGACAGCAAGCCAAAAGATATTGAATTACAAAATTTTAAACTGAAGTGGTGATGGAAATGGACAAGCGAGTTGTTTTTGATTTTGAGGTGGATTTTTCAAATGGTGGCGGTATTCAAGGACAGGAATTTCGCCTTGATATTGCTGGCGATGATATCCCCGATAAGGCCTTGGCAGATTACATCGTTGAAGACATGCGTCTTTTGATGGTTGGTGATGTGCGTATTCTCAATAAGCGTATTATTGAAGAACAGCACAAACGCACATGATTTCTATAGTCATGTCCCTGACTTATCTTCCGTGCCAAATTCCGACTGTATCCAAAACCTGACATCCAATAAATCCGAGGTTAGCTCCGATCCTGTGGGCGTGACAAACCAGTAACTAAAAGATGCTTTGAGTGTGGTTTTAAAAGGGTGGATTAAACGCCCCATGGCGATGTCATCGGCGACCAGAACTGAACGGCCAAGGGCAATTCCTTGCCCATCAATAGTTGCTTGTAATGTGGCAGCATCATCTCCTAACTGAAGCCCACGCGGGATTTGGACTTTTGAATAGCCAGCGGCATGGAACCATGCGGCCCAATTTTCTTCGATATCGGTATGAAACAAGGTCGCACGGGTGAGGTCCGATGGCGAAGCCAGCTTTATCTTCTCCGCATAAGCGGGGGTACAAACTGGTGAAATGGTTTCGCGTGCGAGTAAAATCGCATCCAGTCCAGCCCATTTCCCACGGCCGTAACGAATACTTGCGTTGATACTTTCGGCTTCAAAGTTCACCAGATTGCGCGTTGCGGAGATCCGCAAGTCAATATCTGGATACTGATTAATGAAGAGGCCTAGACGTGACGCCAACCATTTAGCGGCAACTGATGGCAGCATGGATAAGGTGACGTGAGTTACGTCTCGCTTTTTTTGAGTTTCGAAAACAGCCTCTCGTAAAATATCCAACGCCCGTGCCGAATTTTGTGAAAAATCAGTCCCAACTTCAGTAAGAGTAAGATTGGGGCCCGAGCGGATAAAAAGGTTGGTCCCGAGCAGGCGTTCAAGTTCTTGTATCTGGCGACTGACGGCTCCCTGGGTGACATTGAGTTCTTGAGCCGCCGCCGTGAAACTCCCCAGACGTGCGGAAGCTTCAAGCGCTGATATCGCTCTCAGGGAAGGCAGATGTTTTATATCATGAGAAAAAATCATAATGACTGCATCACAAAACTCGTTTTTCTAAAAGTATGTGCAACTTTATCATGAGTTTAATTATTGATAAAGGAGGCGTATATGTCGAGAGTAATGAACGGGCAGCATGATCAGGACAAAAGTCAGGATCGAGCATGGGTAAATACGATAATTGCAGTTCTACCCGACTGGCCGTTGGTAATCTGGATGATCACAGCGACCTTGGTATTAGGTCTCAGCTACGGCATGAAAGCAGACCAGCTGATCCACACTTTTAATGTGGGTTGGGGGCGGGCCCTAGGGGAATTCGCGTTGATCCTATTACCCTCCTTTACCCTCGCGGCAGCTTTAGCAAAACACACTGCAACCGGAAAAGCGAGTGGTGCTGCCTCTGGTCTGGCGGCGGTTGCCTCCCCTTTTGCTGCGGCTTCTATGGTATGTCCTGATACAGCCTATGCTGCTCTTTCTCCAGTGGCCGGTGAACATAAAACATCGTTGGCTTTTGGGTCCTATGCCGGATTTAAACTTTTATTCCCGGCTGGCCCACTGATCGTTGCCACAGGTCTCGGGGTAGAGAGCGGATCTTTAATGCTTTATGGATTAGCGTTATTGATCCCGGTTTGGGCGGTTGCTGTGGGATGGGTAAAGTTTTGGTCAGTATCCGAGAAAGAGGACGCTAAGACTGAAGAAAGTGTTTCCCCCGGTTCTGGGGAAAAAACCAACCTAATTATAGCCTTTGCGCCTTTTCTTGTATTGGCAGGGCTTATAGTGATCGGCGGGGTGATGGACTTTTCAAACATCCCGTTGTTTGATTTTCTAACCCAACCCAAAGGGGCACTGATTTTTGCAGCAGCTTGGTCGCTTCTATCGGTTGGTCGAGGCGATAGAAGAGAGTGTATTGATAGCGCTGTACGCCGGACAGGATCTCTTCTTCTGGTGATCGGTGTCGCGAGTGCATTTGGCGCGGTACTGACCACGGTGGTACCTATCGGCGATCTGGTACCTGCCCAGGCTGGATTGCTTGGAATTATCAGTCTCTTTGTCCTTACGGCTATTTTTAAGCTGGCTCAGGGATCTAGTATGGCAACTTTTGCTGCAGTGGCCCCGGTTGCCGCACCAATCGTGGCGGCCTCAAATTTACCGCCTTCAGCGGCTGTGTTTGCCATTTGTCTTGGTTCTTTTGTGGCTATTCTGCCAAACGACAGTTTCTACTGGCTGGTACGCCGTGATGGTCTCGGTTTGGCGAGTGAAGGGCGAGCTATTTTTGTACTTGCTGGTGGGGCAACCCTACAGGCTTTGGTTGGCTTGGCAATTCTACTTGCCCTCACTGTCTTGGGCGTGTGAGATGACTAACGTTCAGGATTTATTCCGAGATATGACAGAGATTAACGGGAAGTCCACGGCTATGACCAGAAGTAGAGAAGATATCCTTATTCGTGATGTGACAGATAAGGATATGGCCAGAATTCAGGAAATTTATGCGGATGAAGTCTTGCATGGAGTTTCCAGTTGGGAGGAAGTTCCCCCTAACGTAGAAGAACTGATCCATAGACGTGATGTCATCCTGGCTGGTGGCTTCCCCTATCGCGCCGCTTTAAAGGGGGGAGAGGTTGTCGGCTATTCCTATGCTTCTTCCTATAGGCCGCGTCCGGGCTATCGCTACACAGTGGAAAACTCGATTTATGTGCATAAGGATGCGCGTGGGCTTGGTATAGGACGGTTGTTATTGGAAGACCTGATCACTGAATGTGAAGCTCGGGGATATCGTCAAATGATCGCGGTGATTGGGGATTCAAAAAACAAGCCCTCAATCGATTTTCACAAACACATGGGCTTTGCTCATGCTGGTGTCATCAAATCAATCGGATTCAAGTTTGGACGCTGGATGGATAGCGTGATCATGCAGCGTCCCTTGAATGAGGGAGGCTCTACTCTTCCTGAATAGGAGTGTTTTTATTGAGCCAGCTTTCTAATTAAGATATTGCGTAAAATAACGCCCTCTCAGAGTTTGTAGAGAGGGCGTTATTTTACTTTAGACTTTAAATATTATTTGGTCGCCACATCCATTGAAGAAGCCAGATCTACCAGCCCGAGGAATTCACGGCGATATCCGAAGGGGTCATCACCCAGACCTGAGCGGGCAAGTTTGTGGACGTCTTCCATGGTCATGTCGCCGGTGTATTTCCCGCCTTTAAGGATTTGGCCAAAGGCTGCGACGGCTGCAGAAAACCGAAAGTGATCTTCGGTTTTCTCATTGGCAGTTTTCATATCTGCCACTTCGATGGGATAGGTTAAAAGCTTACTCTTTTCTCCGTTAGGAGCTTTGTAGCGTACCTTCACAAAAGCAAGTTCATCGTCTACAGAAAGTTTTGTTCCTAGGGGCACATCAGAGTTGTCTTCTGTAATGCCATAACGCAAGGGATCAAGCTGTTTGCCTTCTGATCCGACCAAGGCAACCTCGTAGAGGGCCGTGACGGTATGGCCTGCTCCGATTTCCCCGGCATCAACTTTGTCATTGTTGAAATCTTCGCGGTTGAGCACACGGTTTTCATACCCAATCAAACGATATTCAGCGACCACGGCCGGATTGAATTCTACTTGAATTTTAACATCTTTGGCGACAGTGAGAAGCGTGGACGACATTTCTTCAACCAAGACCTTACGCGCTTCTGATAGGCCGTCGATATAGGCGTGATTACCATTGCCAGCATCAGCGAGTTGCTCAAGAAGATGATCGTTGTAATTTCCAGTGCCAAACCCGAGCGTGGTCAGAGATACCCCACCTTTACGTTTACGCTCGACCATATCTTTCAAGGCGTCAAAATCGACGGTGCCGATGTTTACGTCGCCATCAGTAGCCAAAAGAATGCGGTTGATCCCCCCCTCTATTAGCTCTTTTTGGGCTTCGGCATAAGCGAGTTTAATTCCAGCACCTCCATTGGTACTACCACCAGAAGATAGCGCTTCTATGGCGGCACGGATTTTCGCCTTTTCATTGCCAGGTGTCGCTGGCAATGCCACCCGAGTTGAGCCTGCGTAGGTCACCAGTGAAATGCGATCTTTCTCTGTCATCTTGTCGACCATCAGGCGGAGGGAGGATTTCAAGAGGGGGAGCTTATTTGGGTCATGCATGGATCCGGAGACATCGACCAAAAAGACCAGGTTGGCAGCGGGACGATCTTCAGCAGGAATATCAAAAGCCTTGATGCCGATATGGATCAGCTTGGTATTTGCGTTCCACGGCGTGGGTGCAACCTCGGTAAAGACCTTAAAAGGTTGTGCCTGATCTTTTGGCAGAGGGTAGTCATAGGAAAAATAATTGACCAGTTCTTCAATTCGTACGGCGTCTTCTTGCGGTATGCTTCCATCTTCAAGGAAGCGACGGACATTGGAATATCCCCCTGTATCAACATCGATAGAAAAAGTAGAAACCGGATCTTCCATAGCTAGATGAACGGGGTTATCCGCGATGTGTTCATAATTTTCTCTATCGACTTCGGGGAGAGGGGCGATGGCGTTATCATGACCGGATACAATAGAAGGAGATGGCATCGCCATCTGCTGTCCTAATCCTTGCAGAGCTAGCCCTTCAGATTTTTTAACTTTACGTGCTGTACCGTCTTTGGAAACGTTTTCGTCTCTTTCGTGAAACTCAATATTTTCTGATTTTTTCGTAAGCTCCGTAGAGGTGTGGTTTTTACCGTTCTCTTCTTGTGAGCAGGCGGTAATCGCCACTAATCCAATGAGTGCTGTCGTTTGCAGCAAGGCCCGCATACGATAATAGTGTTTGTTTGTTTTTTGCATAATTGTTGTCCCCTTATGTGTCTAACTTTTTGGGCCTACATTAATGACATTCCTAAATAGCGAGGCCTGAACTTTGCCCGAACATTGGGCTGCCTCAGGGGTGTCTTAAAGTGTCCCAGAATATCTGTTTGAATTCTCTCTGTGGGGCGTGATTATGCTTTGTACTTGAGGCGTGATCAGGACCTAAATGAGGAAGATGTACGATGATTAGTGTCAGAAATGTGATGTAGAGATCTACGTGTTCTCTTTGGTCAGTATCTTTCTTTTGCTCGCCTTTATTCGCGGGGATATCGGCAAGGCTATGAAAGTCGTCCCAATCGTCCTTATCATGACTTTGGTTGTTAGCCTTATAGAAGGCCTTCGTTATCTTGCCGCACCATATGGTGCATTCGACAGGCCGCCGGGTTGATAATCGTTTTAGACGTTGGCTTGATGTCCTCGACACTGATGGTGGTTCTACCGTCCTTCATGATCATGGTCTTACTGTGTTGGCACGCGAGAAAGGAGTGGATAGAGATGTTATTCAGTCTTGATGGTGAACACCTAATTGGAAATTAACGATTTACGTTGGTGGGTGTGTTATAAAATTGTGCCGATATTCATGCTCGTGAGGGTGGTTTTAGGGAGCAATTTTTAATGGCCGGGCTTCTATCTTAAGTTAGTCTCATTGGACATGGGTTGAAAGTCCTCGCTTTCATTGTTGGGTATTGTAGTGCGGCTTTGAATGCCGTTGCTCAAAATGGCGTCGAGCTTTACATCGTAACCGAGGACTATCCACCCTACGAAATACTTAAACCCCAAGATGGGTTGAGGGGTTTTGATTACGAAGTTGTAACCGAAATATTTAAACGGATGGGGTATTCGTCAGAAATCGATTTTCTTCCCTGGAACCGTGCTTTAATGAACGCGCGTAAAGGTAAAACAGTGGGAATTTTAACCTGTGCTTATCTGAAGGAGCGTGAAGATTTTATCTTGTTTTCTGATCCCATCAGCAGCTTTACAAACGGTTATTTTGTCAGGTCAAATTTTAACGGGCCAGTTCCTAAATCAATTAAGGATGTAGCAGGATATAAGGTCGCCTCCATCAAGGGATATGAAAGCTTACAAGTACTTAAAAATGCAGGGTTAAGGCCTCTTGAAGTTGCTGATACTAAAAGTGCAATCAAAACCTTATTAGCGGGGCGCTTTGATTACCTCAATGTCGCGGTAGAAACGACGGCTTTTACCATTAAAAACATGGGGCTATCTGACAAATTTATATATCATCCCTTAGTTACTAAAAGCTTTCATTTTTGTTTTAGCAAAAGCTACCCAAATATTGAAGGGATCGCTAAA
The DNA here is from genome assembly GCA_036960845.1 of Halopseudomonas aestusnigri. Classification (GTDB taxonomy): domain Bacteria; phylum Pseudomonadota; class Alphaproteobacteria; order Kiloniellales; family Kiloniellaceae; genus Kiloniella. The sequence goes on from JBALWN010000002.1 coordinate 475,404, forward strand.
GAATTTAACAAGGTGCTCGCTCACATAAAATCGATCGGTCTCTACGAAGAAATTCATGCAAAGTACCGGTGATGTAGAAGTTGTCCTATCAAAATGACATCAGTATAAAATGGTCCTGCCGTAACTCCTGATAAGGCGTATGCATTGGGAATTAGCTCTCCTAGGCTTAGAGAGCAAAAACGGCTTCGATTTCTATTTTGAGCTCGGGGGCAAATAACGCTTCAATTTTGATGAGAGAGCTGGCGGGAGTGTGGTCGCCATAGAGGTCAATGAGAGTTTCTCTCAAGGCAACAATATCTGTTAGATCGGTCACAAAAACGGTTACCTTAATCAGGTTCTCCATAGTGGTATTTTGTTGCGTCGCGATAATATTCAGCTGAGCAGAAATCGCAAGAGCCTGTTCCGCGAGCGTGCCTGACTGGGCTTTTGTGCCAAATGCGGTAAAGCCAGAAGTGTAGAGTGTGTCACCGTGCACGACTGCGTGGGTATAGGGGCCAACTGGCATACCCAACTCGGGGAAATTGATCCGTTGAATTTTCATATTTTTTCCTTTTTAAAATTGTGATGGTTTAGGGAAGTTTATTTACAATCCGTTGAGTTGCTCCTTGGATAAAAGGCCCAAGAGCGAATGCGATGAGGGCTGCGGCGGGCCAGGCAAGCCGAAAAGCGGCCATCCACTTGACGATAAAATCAGGACCCCAACCCAGATTAATCCAGGTGACCCAACAGGTCATGAGGATCGAGAGAATAAGCGACATGAGGATGGAAAAAACCATACGGTGTTTCATAATTATTTCCTCTCACCTATGATCCGGAATTCAGCTGCAGCCGCTCAATATAGTTCACCTTGGTGTAATCATGTGACAGATAGCTTAGAGTATGTGGGGCTTGGAAATGGGCCTTTAGGGCGTCGTCATTTGTCCAGCATTCCCAAAGAGTAAAGCACTGAGGCTTGTCTTGTTGTTGCAAGATTTCAAACTGGATACAGCCCGGTTCGTTTACTGTTTCTTTAACAAGCTGGCAAAGCGCATTTTTGGTTTCGCTCAAGTCTGCGTCGTCTTGTAGTTCTATACCCGCACTAATCCATAGTTTACTCATATCTATTCGCTCCATTGATAATGTCGTTTTCTTGTAAGGAATAGGTTTATATAATTTCAAATATCAGGTATATATTGAATAATGAACTGATATATTCCATAAATGAAATCATGATTGACGACATAGCACTCTTTGTTCACATCGTTCAAAAGCGGGGATTGGCAGCTGCAGCCGTTCATTTAAATTTGCCAGCTGCAACAGTAACCCGGCGGTTACAAAAGCTTGAGGACATCCTTGGTTGTAGGCTCATTCACCGCTCTGCGCGTAAATTTAATTTGAGCGCAGAGGGCGAAATTTATTATCAGGCCTATGCGGATTTGGTGCAGCAATTTGAGGTCACGTCGCGCAATTTAAGTGCAGATGTTCATCAACTCAGTGGCAAGCTTACTGTGCTGGCTCCGACAAATGTATCGGTAAAAATTTTACAACCGATGTGGTCAGCTTTTATGAAGGCTTATCCCGAAATTCAATTACATCTGTATGTGAGTAACGAGACCAAAGACATGACGGTTGATCAAGTTGATATGGCTCTTCGAATTGGGCCGCAATCAGACTCACAATTATTTCAGAAAAAGCTTGGCTCGGTTAAAACGATCCTGGTCGCTTCCCCTGGATATCTAGTGACACACGGTGAACCAGGAGGCTTGAATGACTTACGTGATCATCGCCTAATATTAGTAAGCACTATCCCCGTGTGGGAGTTGCGAAACCAAAAAACCGGAGCAGAGGAAACGCTTCATCCCCGCCCTGCAACATTGGTCAATGACATAGGTCTCGCGGCCCAACTCGCCCGGGATGATCTCGGTATTGTTTTGTTGCCACTTAGCGAGATTGTCGAAGAGCTAGCCCAAGGTCTTTTACAGCAAGTGGTTCCGGCTTGGGGTGGCTCTGAAAGAGATATCTTTGCTGTTTGGCCCACGGGCCGGCTGTTAAGTGCTCGTGCTAAATGTTTGCGCGATTTTATGCAGGACTATATTGGGAAGGTTCCAGTTTTACAGGGTTCTCTCAGTTCGTGATGAGCAAACAACCGACTACATTACACGGTCAGGTGGAAAGATAACCGAAAAGCAACTGTCTTTGCCAACTGTACTATCAATGATGAGTTCACGACCGTGCATTTTAGCAAAGGTATCCATCGGCTAAAGGCCAATTCCCATACCCCTTGCGTGATGTTGAGATGAGGCATCTCCCCGGTAATGCTTTTCTCTTAGCCTTGAGAAGTCTTGATCAAATGAAGAAGCTTTCTGGGTCATCTTATCATTCTGACTTTAACTCTGGGTTAAAGAAACCGTAATTCACCGATTAGTGTTCATAAATGATCTAGATAACATCTTTGGTAATATCTTGGGTGAGGTGCCGCATCCACTGGTGGGCAGGATCACGGTCGTGGCGTTGGTGCCAAATCAAATGCACATCAATATCAGGGATCTCAAATGGAACTTCAAAGTGCTGGAGCTCGTATCGTTCCAAAAATGGTTCTGCCAACTCCATCGTTGAAGTCGCGATCAGATCGCTGTTGGAAACGATGACAGGTCCCGCTATATGGCTGGCGACGGTGACGGCAACATCGCGCTTTAAGCCCAGTGATTGCAGGATGTTATCAACATAGGTGTTTCGACTGCCATCATTCGAATAGATGATGTGGCGAGCCTTTAAGTAATCATCGAAATTAAGAGATCTCTGAATAAAGGGATGATTTTTTGCGACGATAACCACGTGCCGACTTGTAAAAAGGCGGCAAGACCGGAAGCGTGGTGGGAGTTTATTATAAACACAGGCTGCCATATCAAGCTTGTTTGCCTCGATCATTTCTAGCAAGCGAGGGAGGGGTTCGTGGTAGAGACTGAGAGATAAGTTGGGGGCCTGTTCTGCATAGCGGTTGAGTATCAAAGGGGCATATTGGGCGACCGCATGATCGGGCAATCCATAGTGAAAAGTTCGTTCTGAAGTTTTCGGATCGAAGTGGGAAGGCTGACTGACGGTATCGAGGATCTGCGTCAGAGCCTGTTGGATCGGTGCCGCAATTTCATCTGCACGGGAGGTGGGTTCCACTCCGTTTTTTGAGCGAATAAAAAGTGGGTCATCTAGGCTATGGCGTAGGCGTTGCAGGCAATGGCTAACGGCAGATTGGGTCATCCCCAGTTGCTCAGCGGCGCGGGTAATGTGCCTTTCCGTGTAAATGACCTGAAAAACTCTCAATAAATTCAGATCAATACGATCATTATTAATATTATGCATGATAATTATATTAATAATGATCTAGTGTAATGGCAAGCTTTGTATAACTCTCTTTAACCAGATGTAGAAATGATTTTACGAGTTTCCAATTAAGCGCAGGATAAATCCCAAAATGAAATTTCGAGTAATTGTTAAAAACGGATTTTGGATTATTTTAATGTTGTCGGCTACAGCCATTGCTCTGTTGTCGACCCGCTTTCTCCTACCCGAGCCACCCCATGTAGGTCCGGAGATCATGGAAAATTTTCTGGCGCATAAACCTGCTTTCCTAGCTCATGTGCTTGGCAGTCTCATTGCCTTGTTAATCGGGCCCTGGCAGTTCGTCAAAACCATACGCGGTCGCTGGCCAACTTTACATCGTTGGATGGGGCGGACCTATATGGTTGCGGTATTAATAGGGGGTATCGGTGGCTTTGTCGTCGCTTGGACATCAATATCTGGACCAATTGCGGTTGCTGGTTTTGCCACCTTAGCTTTGCTTTGGCTCTATGTGACAGGCCAGGGCTATCAAGCCGCAAGGGACGGCCGATACAAAGAACACCGAGAATGGATGATACGCTCCTTTGCTCTGACTGCCGCAGCAATCACCCTTCGCCTAGGACTGCCCATTGCCCCGGCCCTAGGATATGAGTTTCAAACCGGATATATCGCGCTGTCTTGGGTTTGTTGGCTGTTCAACCTCGGCGTGGCAGAAATTTACTTGCGAGTGGGTAGAAGGCCATCCGTTCATGCTAGCCAACCGAGCGCTCGGTTGTCGTGATAACGGTGGTTCTCAGGTATTTTGGAAGTTAGCTGTGTATCTCGCCCTTTGGGTTGGTAGGCGATCTTTTCGAATTTAAGCCTCCTTTGCAAATCTCAATTTTACTGTTTGCTGAACTTCAAATATTATTCTCTTGATTAATATAAATTGTGCACAATATAATAATACGCAATTTATATTAATTTAAACAGAAGGAGAAAAATTATGACATCTCAAGCCGGGACAGCCCAAACGCAAAGACCTGAAAAAATCCTCTATACTGCTGTTGCTGAGGCAACTGGCGGGCGCGAAGGCACTGTGAAATCTAACGACGGTGCGCTGGACTTTCCGTTGACCACACCGAAAGAACTTGGCGGGGCAGGGACTTTTGGGGTTAATCCGGAACAGATGTTCGCTGCGGGTTATGCGGCGTGTTTTATCGGCGCGCTCAAAGTTGTATCCGGTCAGGAAAAGGTCAAACTTCCCGAAGGCACTAAAATTGGGGGTGAAGTTGGCATTGGTCCTATTACGGGCGGGTACAACATCGCGGTAACCTTGAACATCGACTTGCCGGGCCTTGAAGCGGGTGTTGCCAATGATCTCATTACCAAAGCCCACAAGGTCTGCCCCTATTCCAACGCGACACGCGGTAACATTGATGTCGAATTGAAACTCGTAAGTTAGGGGATACCTGTCTTTTGGGTAGGCATGTTTATTTTCCTTACATGCCCCCTCTTAATTGGTGCCCATGTCCTGGGCACCAATTAAGATCAATTATTTAGGCTGGAGGCTTTGTTTTACTTAGGATGTTTCCTTATTTGTGAAACATTATCAGAGGTTCTTTTGACACTGTTAGGTGCAATGATAATTAAATCGCTTCAAAATCGTGGTCACATTAATAAAAGCCAAATGGGTCTTTTCGAAAATTATGTGTAAAGTTGCATGACGAGAGAGTAGTTTGATCTCTTGTTGTATCTAATTGATACCCCGTAAAAATGATTTCGAAATAGGACTGCTGGGGAAACATGCTAAAAAACCCTTTGTTGATCGTTGCTTTGTCGATCACAGCTGCCATTGCAATATGGGGAACTGTCGATAGTCAGGGACTTTCGACCATTGCTGCAAAGCTGGTTGGCGCGCAATTTACCAGTCGTGCCTGGTTTATCATGTTGACGGTTAGTTTCCTGTTGATTGTCTGCTTTTGGTTGGCTGTATCAAAGTATGGCTCTATTAAACTTGGTCAAGATACGGATGAGCCAGAGTTCTCGACGGTTTCTTGGCTCGCGATGCTTTTCTCTGCGGGTATGGGCGTCGGGTTACTTTATTGGGGAACGGCAGAGCCTTTAAGCCATTATCTCTTGGTGACTGAATACGAAAGCAGTAATTCTGCGGCTGGTATATCCCTGTTTTTGACAAACTTTCACTGGGGTTTCCATGCATGGGCGATATATGCCGTAACTGGCCTGGTGATCGCTTATTTTACCTTTAGATTAAAATGTCCAAGCCTTGTCAGTGCCCCGATTGTTGAAGTTTTTGGGCACACAAGGCTTCCCCTACTAGTTGGTTGGCTCTGTGATTTGATGGCTATCGTTGCCATTGCTATTGGGTTGGGCGGATCCGTTGCGATGGGGGTATTTCAGGTTAAAGAGGGTATTGATGTCCTGTTTAATCTGACCGATAGCGGTATGCCACTAACCATGGCTGTATTCGGTGTTTTATGTTTGGCATTCATTCTGCCGCTCACAGTTGATTTAGGCAAAGGCATGGCCCTGTTGTCAAATGCTGCCATGCTCGTTGCGACTGCTTTATTGGTTTATCTGCTGTTGGTAGGGCCGACCCATTTCTTGATGGGCGGGATTGTTCAGGCGGTTGGTGATTATCTCGGCTCATTCCTCGTACACGGATTTCGGACATTTACTTTTATGGATGAAAATATTGGAAATTGGTTCCAATCATGGACTTTGACGTACATGGTGTGGTGGTTGGCATGGGCGCCCTTTGTTGGGGTTTTTATCGCCCGTATTTCAAAAGGCCGAACTATTCGTGAGTTCTTGAGTTGCGTTATTTTGGTGCCAACAGCCTTTTCAGTTGTGTGGTTTGGTGTCTTTGGCGGCATTGGGTTTCATGGCGTATTGAGCGCTGACCTCCCCATTCTAGATGTCGTTCGCAACAATGTTTCAGGGGTGACCTTTTATGTACTCGAGCAGTTCCCGTTCTCTTTGTTAACAACCACAGCGGTTGTTGTTGCGGCGTTTTTGTTTCTTGTTACAAGCGTCGTGAGCGCCGCATTTGTACTGGGGATGTTTTCAACAGGTGGCGACTTGAACCCAAGCACAAAAATTAAATTGTGTTGGGGGGGCGTTCTAGGTGCCTTGGGGTTAGCTATGATTCTCTCCGGTAGCATTGATGCTGTGAAATCAATTATTGCCCTAGGCGCTTTACCATTTGTATTTATAGTATTGTTACTGGTGGTTTGTTTGCTTAAAGCCTTAAAACGAGAGCGGATTTAATCTCATGAGTAATATTGTCGATACCTTGATGAATATTGAAGTTTTTGTTTTTATCGGCGTCATGGTTTGGCTGTATTTCAAGCCTGATGACAACGTGAGTAAATAGAGATTTTAAGTGTTGTTTCTTCCCGAATAATTCTCAATGCTAAGATGTAATTCCCAAAACCAAGATTGTTGTGAAAACATGAGCCCAAAAAAACTGACCTCTGTTACTGCTGTAACCAAGCCTTCTGCTCAACCTTCCGCTCAATCTTCTGGGGTATCCTTATTGGACGAGCAGCTTTGTTTTGCGCTTTACAGTAATTCACAGGCGATCATCAAGAAGTACCAACCTTATCTAAAACAGATGAACCTGACCTATCCGCAATATCTGGTTTATCTGGCCCTAGAGCCCAAAGACACCACAACTGTTAAGGCGCTGGGCGCAGACCTCGGCCTTGATTCCGGCACCCTGTCGCCGCTGCTCAAGCGCATGCAAGCCAGTGGTTACGTCAGTCGTAACCGTGCCGTTGAAGATGAGCGCAAGGTCATGATCAACCTGACATCAGAGGGGCGTGCGCTCAGTGAGGGGATTGCCGCAATGCAACAGGCGGTTGCCTGTTCCACGGGGCTGGATAACAAAGAATTCCGCACCCTGTTGGCGCAACTTCATGACCTGGGTCAGAAGATGGCCGCGACGGACTAAAGCGCCTGCTTTATTGAATTAATTGGCCTGAGTTTATTTGACCTGTCTCGGTGTCCAAGCCTGCTTATCCAAGGCCTTGTCCTATCTAATCGGCGTGCTATGCCTTCCATAATCACGCCTGTATCCTCCGCTTAACATGCAAAAGACTCTTTCATCACAGGGTGAGGTCTCCCATTCTCCGAATGATTGTAAAGTATATAGAATGATCACTCTTTAATTGTACTAAGATTTTCTCTCCTAAAAAACCAACGGAGAGTAAAATGTTTTTCCAAATTGATCCGAGCCAGCACGAAAATTTCCAACCACAGATCAAGTCGATGTTTGAGTTGCGGTACCGGGTGTTTTGTGAACGGTTGGGCTGGGTGCCGGGTGAAAATCAAATGGAGCGTGACGATTTTGATGATCAAAAGCCTAGCTATCTTATCAAACAAGAGGCCGACGGGGCGGTATCTGCCTGTGTTCGTCTTTTACCATCTACGGGGGCAAATATGCTCCGGGATACTTTTGCCAACCTACTGGAGGGAAGGGAGTGTCCTGCCGAGGAAAGTATCATGGAATCAAGTCGGTTTTCTGTAGATACATCGTTACTGCGCAGCCGAGGCGAGACGGAACTTTCCAAAACAACTTATGAATTGTTCATATCAATGATTGAGTTTGGCTTAAGCAAAGGATTAAGCAAGATCATAACCGTTACTGATTTGCGTATGGAACGATTGGTCAAACGAGCCAGCTGGCCTTATGAGCGGTTGGGAAAACCGCAAAGACAAATGGATGGTCAGAAAGAAATAAAGGCTGTCGCTATTGCTGGGGAAGTATCTGAGGAAGCTTTGTTTGCAGTTAGAGAGAAAGCAGGAATGACACGCCCGGTATTATTCCAACCTGTGATGAGTATGAACCAGAATGCTAAAATAAAAATTGCAAGCTAAGGTGTAATACTGTTCGCAATCTCTTGCCGCGCTTTACCCTATATTGTTAGGGTAAAGCGCTTTAATATTTTGGAATTTTTTTATATGAAATATACTGATCTGGTGCAGTCTGTCGACGAGATGAAAAGGTGTCAGACAACATCTGATTTACAGGAATCTTTTACAAAAATAATTCAGAAACTTGGATTTCAACAATTTGCTTATGTCCGATTTACCAAAAACAGTGTTGCAGTAGAAGTTTCGATTTATACTTTTAGCGAAGCTTGGAAAATTGTTTATTTTCAAAAAAAATATGATGAAATTGACCCTGTTTTTATAGAGGCTTTTAACAGGAACGATACATTTTTTTGGTCGGCTTGCATGCCTGAATTTACAAGACAACATCAAGAATTTTTTGATGAAGCAACGAAGTATGGAATTTTTAACGGGCTTACAACACCATTGAAGTCTGAAGCCAAAGCGAAGGCCATTATGACAATGGCCGCAGCAAAAACGGACGAAAATAAAAACGTAACCGAGGCGACTGCCGAACAGATCGCGTTCGCCACTATTCTTTCGGAATGTTTTCATCAGGTCGCAATACATATCTTTAATGAAAGAAATATCTCCCTAAAACCACGTCAAAAACAAGTTTTGACCATGGCCTCTTACGGGATGTCTTCAAAAGAAATTGCCGCTGGGCTTGGTAAATCAGAGGCTTATATCAACGAACTAATCACAGGCGTTTTACATAAATTAGGAACGCAATCGCGTCCAGCAGCTGTACGCCGAGCGTTAGAACTTGGGTTGTTGGATTAAAAATATAACTAATCGTAAATACCCTCATTTCCTAGGGTATCATTAGGCTTGTCTATTGCTTAGTGTATACACTTATTAGTTGATAACAGCTTCGAGTCAACCAGAGCTATCTGATGTTGTCCACTGTTCTGGGTTTTTCTGTGCGTGGGGGTACGCCAAGATCCTGAAAGAATAACGATAATTTATAACGCCATCTTGCGACACAACAGCTAGAACACTGGAGTTGCAATGCCAGCGTTAGACACGAGGAACCTAATTAAGAGTTGGCCGAGTTAAGAGTTGGCATGTGAGGGGTTAAAATGACAACCGAAATAGTGGGTAGTAATGCACTGCTCTTTGCACTTGATGCCGTGTCCGCTATGGGGGCTGGAACAAGTATTCGCGAGGTCGATCTGAGTGGACTGGAAGACAGCATTACCAAATCCCAGAAGCTAAGGCGTTGTGGCACTGAGTATCTACCAGAAGATAACACAGAGGACTTAGACGAAGACGAGAACTTGGAACTCGCGTGATCTTTCTCCCTCCCAAAAAAACCGCAACACTCGTTGCGAGTGCTGCGGCAGAGTTGGTCCCTTGAATTTGGAACCCAGCTAATGGTTCGTACGGGTCCCCGAGGCTTTGTGGGGTCTAGAGGTCCGTACGAGGGCTTTCTTAAGGCCCGGTTCGCAAAGGGTGTTCAAGGCTTTGAATAAAAGAATGCTCCACCTTGAGGACTGGCTGGTACGCCCAAGGCAGAGATTTCTTAAACCAAACTTATCAGTCCTCTGCTTTAGGTCGTTGCGCTTTTGGATCGTAAAGCGGTTTTAGGGATAGGCTGGTTTTGAAACGCTCACAGGCGATTTCAACGCTGAAATCCTCTTCGTTGACCCAATCCAATGTCACGCCCGGATCATTGTAAACGTACGCCAACCCTATGGTTACACCTAGTGTATGGCTGAACATGCCTGCGGTGACTTTACCGACGATCTTATCGCCTTTATAGACCGGTTCGTTGTGGTACATCATCGCGTTTGGATCTTCGAGTTTCAGCGATACCATGCGTTTAGGCATGGGTTTACCTTTTTTCTCTAGTAGCGCTTCGCGACCAATAAACCCACCGGGTTTGTCCCAGGCAACGGCAAAGCCGAGGCCAGCTTCAAGCACCGTGTCTTCGTCGGTGATATCGTGGCCCCAGTGGCGGAAGCCTTTTTCCAGACGGAGGGTGTTCACCGCGTGCATGCCGCCGGGCTTGAGGTCAAACTCTGCGCCTGCTTCTATCAGGGTGTCATAAACGTGGACCGCAAATTCTGTGGGGACGTAAAGCTCCCACCCCAGTTCACCGACATAGGTAATGCGGCCTGCGTTGATTTTGGCGTAGCCGAGCTCGATTTCCTGACAGGTACCAAAAGGGAAGGCGTCGTTGGACAGATCGGTCGGGGTGACCTTGCTTAATACTTTACGGCTGTTTGGACCCATAAGGGCAAAGAGCGCGTAGCCAGAGGTCACATCGGTGGCGATGCAGTGGCTATCGTGGGGAATGTGTGAGTTCAAGAAGTGGAAGTCACGGGTCTGGGTGCCACCAGATGACAGCACCATGAACTTGTTTTCTTCCAGACGGGTCACGGTCAGATCGGCTTCGATCCCGCCGCGATCGTTGAGCCACTGGGTATAGACCATCTTCCCATTTGGTACGTCGATGTTGGCGCCGGAAATGCGGTTCAGCACACCCAAGGCATCCTTGCCCTGCACCATGAATTTACCGAACGAGCTCATATCAAACAGGGCGACGTTTTCACGTGCGGCCTTACATTCCACGCCACACCAGTCGTGCCAGTTCTGACGACCGTAGGAGTATTCGTATTTTGGCTCTACGCCTTCAGGGGCAAAGAAGTTGGCACGTTCCCAGCCCGCCATTTCACCAAAGCACGCATTGGCTTTTTCCAAACGGTCGTGGATTGGAGAGCGCTTGACGTTACGACTGGTCACGGGTTGTTTGTGCGGCCAGTGCATTTCATAGAGCAGGCCGAGGGCCTCTGTAGTGCGATCAAACAGGTACTTGTCGCCGCCTTGGAACGGTTGCACGCGGCGGATATCCACATCCCACATGTCTTGAGGGCAGTTGCCCTGAACAATCCAGTCGGCCAGGATTTTACCTGCGCCACCCGCAGACTGAATACCTGTGGAGTTAAAGCCCGCCGCGACGTAGAAGTTCTTCATCTCTGGCGCTTCGCCGAGGTAAAAACGGTTGTCGGGGGTAAAGCTTTCGGGACCGTTGAAGAAAGTATGGATGCCAGCGGTTTCCAGCAATGGAATACGGGTCATGGCGTTTTCAAGCGCCGGGGTGAACTGGTCCCAGTTTTCCGGGAGCTCATCAAAGCAGAAATTATCGGGAATACCTTCGTGGCCCCACGGCACGGCGTTAGGCTCAAAACAACCGATCAGCAGCTTTCCGGCGTCTTCCTTGTAATAGGTATAACCATCAGGATCGCGCAGGGTCGGAAGCTTGGGCAGGCCGTCGATGGCTTCAGTGACGATGTAATAGTGTTCCGCCGCGTGAAGCGGCACGTTGACGCCGACCTTCTTGGCGATTTCACGCGCCCACATGCCGCCGCAGTTGACCACGATCTCGGCGCGGATTTCACCTTGATCGGTGACAACGCCTGTAACCTTGCCGCCATCTGGGCCGGGTTCTGTGATGATGTCTTCAACCTTGATGCCTTCCATAATGGTGGCACCGCCCATGCGCGCACCCTTGGCAAGGGCTTGCGTGGTATCAATCGGGTTGGTCTGACCATCGCCCGGCAGATACACACCGCCGACAAGGTTGGACACATCGGCAATCGGATAGTGTTCAAGGATCTGTTCTGGCGTGATGACGTCGACTTCAAGACCAAAGTTTCGCGCCATAGACGCACCGCGTTTGAGCTCTTCCAAACGACCGGCTGTCTGAGCAACAGAGACAGAACCCGTGTGCACAAGGCCGGTTTCCTGCCCGGTTTCTGCGGCGAGGTTACTGTAAAGCTCGGCGGTGTATTGCGCCATCTTGGTCAGGTTTTCCGTCGCACGGAGCTGCCCCACAAGACCTGCCGCGTGCCAGGTGGTGCCACACGTCAGTTGCTTGCGTTCAAGCAATACAACGTCTTTCCAACCAAGCTTGGTCAGGTGATAGGCCACTGAGCACCCAATTACGCCGCCACCAATGATGACAACCTGTGCCTGTTTTGGAAGTGTCTTTTTATTCGCCATCTTAACTTATCCCTAGGGAGGATCGATTGACCCTGTTTGTTTTAGAGAGTGGGCCGGTAGACCCCTGTTTCTTTTTTAGGGTGGGCTGGTAAACCCGGTTTAGTTTCTAAGCTTCGGTTCGTTACTTACGTCTGTTACTTATGTTTGCGTCTTCTTGGTTTGGTCCTGTGTCTTGAACTCAAGCCCAAATTAACTCCGTCAATTGCCCGTCAATTGCCCGTCAATTGATGCCCAACTAAAACCCGTCAACCGACGGCTAATAATGGGGAGGGGCCCCCTTTTAGTAATGGGGAGGGGAGAGTATCCAGAGGACTTGAGCTGTTTCCGTGCCGTTGTTATAGGTTCTGTGGGGATCGCCGGGGTTGATGCGAAAGCTGTCACCGATGCCGAGGGCGTAAGCTTTGTCATCGATTTCCACCACGATAGATCCCTTGATGACATGGCCTGAGACTTCAACGGTTTCGCGGGTGATTTTCTCTTCGCCTGTGGCGGCGCCAGGCTCAAACGTGCCCATGATCAACTCGACATCGCCGCTGAGATCGGGGGACATAAGCTCTTCTGCCATACCAGATCCAGTAAAGCTGAGACGGCGGCGATTACTGGCGCGCACGACGTGAGCTTTTTCGGTTGGATCAGCGTCGTCTTCGCCATGGAAAAACCACGAATTTGAGACTTCGAGCGCCGCAGAAATTTTGTTCAGGATGGGAATGGAAATCGAAGAAATACCGCGTTCGATCTGGCTGACATAACCCACCGACTTGCCGATCTTTTCAGCGAGGGTTGTCACCGACATGCGCTTGGCCTTGCGCAAATCCCTGATCTGCATCCCAACGGTCACAGACTCTTCTTCAAGGTCGTTTTTGTATAGAGCTTCAACCTGAGGCGTTTGAACTTTTAACCGGGCCATATCTCACCAAACTCACTTGTTGTGTTGTTCGGCACAATAAAGGCAGCATTAAATGAAAAAAGATAGTCAAAATTTCATTTTAATGAAAAAACGCAACAATATTACACGAACGTTGTCCGGTTTAGTTGGGGTTGAGTTTGTTTAAGGAGCTGATTTGTAAACGTTAAATTGTGAATGATGAAACTTTCACCGAAAATGAAAAAAGCCCAAAGAAAATGAAACTTCCTTTAGGATGTGAAATAATTCTGGAGTCAAATGTTTCACTCAATGTTCATAATGCGTGGATTATTTAGCTCACCTTTCCACTTCTTAAAAGTCTTGGCGACTTCTTCTTCCGTTACAGAAATATACCGCTTCCAAAGGGCTTGGGCCCAATCTTGGTAGTATAGTAAATAGACAAAAGAATTGTTGATCGTAAGCCAACTAATCTCTTCAAAGCTCTTGAGATCTAAGTCTTGGGACTCAAGTTCATCATTATCAGGATATACTTCTGCAACTTGCTGAGTTTCAGCAAACGTTACGCCCATTAAGGTCTGGAAATCCCAATCGTAAAGAAATGGGCCTTCAGAAATGGCCACAAGACACTCCTTCACGATCTTCTTTTCGTCTTCGGATAGATTTTTTGAAGTCATTATTTTTCTGCACTTAAATGCAGTGATAATTTATATGAAAATTTGGATTATTATTCAGTACACTGGGTTAAAAAGGAAATGCAGTTGGAATTTCCTTTTTATGTAAAATATCAAAAGAGAGCAGAGTTCATTTAAACAATACTCGTTTTGGGGATGGTTAATTTAAAGGGCCTTTAGAATATGGCTGACACCAGCTTTTATATCGGCTTCGTTTACACAGGAGAAACCGAGGAATAGGCCGTTATAAACGGTGTCTCCAAAACTATATCCGCTTAGGGCACGGGCCGTGATGTTTTCCTTGGAGAGCAGGTCCACAATAGCCTGATCGTTATATTCCGGCGCAAGAAGAACAGGAAGGTTCATGCCCCCTGTAATCGGGGTGATAGGTATATTGCGAGGGAAAGAGCTTCCCAGTTGTTTAACCAGGAGGTCATGGCGTTTTTTATAGAGCTGGCGCATCCTGCGGAGATGTTTGTTGTAATGCCCATCCATCATAAAATCTGCTATGGCAGCTTGAAGGGGTAAAGCAGGCTCTATCGCAGTTTGCCAGACAACATTTTTAACAACATTAGACAGGCTATCCGGCAGGACCATATAACCAACTCTAAATCCCGGCAGAAGTGTCTTTGAGAAAGAGCCAATGTAAATAACCTTGCCCTGGTCATCCATCGATTTTAACGATGCTACTGGCCGTTTGGTAAAGCGAAACTCGCTGTCGTAATCATCTTCCATGATCCACAATCCTGACTTTTTGGCGTGTTTCAGGAGTTGTTTTCGCCTTGTCAGAGAGAGAGTTTTACACAGCGGATATTGTGAGGTCGGCGTTAAATAGATCAGCTTGGCATTTGGGTGCTGTTCCAACGCGGTTTCGATATCAGCGCCGTTATCATCTACTTCAACGGGTTTTATTCGCAGGCCCGCATTCTCCATGGCCATTTTTGCACCGGGATAGAACGGGTTCTCGAGCAATGCGACGTCATTTGGATCGGCAAGAACCAAGGACAAGGTGTTCAAAGCAGATTGCGCTGAGGTGACAATTACCACGTTATCTTCGTGGCATTTTATGCCGCGGGAAATAGCCAGGTGCCTTACCAGTTCCGTTTTTAGTTTTGGCCAGCCTCCTTCATAACCATAACACGACGTCTCAGGGCGAGATTTTTTGGCGTACTTACTGAGATAACGTCCAAATAAATCAGCTGGAAAGCTCTCAATATCGGGCATGCCGGGTAAAAAAGCCATCTGGGTATCTGGCTCTGGACTACACCCAAACAATTTAAAGTTACTGGCGTATCTGGATAGCCCCATATGTTCATCTGCAACATGCGATGCTTTTTCTGGCGGAGCTTTTTTGTGATCTCTTTTTGAAAAAGAAACATAGGTTCCAATGCCCGGCTTACTCTCGAGATGCATGTTTGACTTTAAAATATCATAGGCTTGAATAACGGTGGTACGGCCGATTGCAAGGTCTTTTGAGAGCTGCCTGCTGGGCGGCAGTATATCCCCTGGACCCAGAATGCCCGATGTAATTTGAGATACGATTTCATCACAGAGTTGCCGATAGAGCGGGCCGGGGCCTTCAGAATTTAGAGTGATGCCTTCTAAACGAACATGCTGAAGTGCCATGTTTTGTTTTCCTAATATTTCAAGTATCGAAAGAGTTAAGAGAAAGTTAAAACCACACCATAAATTAGTCAATTAAAACAATGCCTAAAATGCTGTGGTTTGGAAAAATACTCAGAATTGGTTCTGTATTTTGGGGCGCTATTAACGCTAGAAGTTATACTAAATCAGGTACGCAGGATTAAAATGGCACTTTGCAGAGTCACACAAAGCTTCAACACCTCTTTATGAGGTTATTTGAACGAACATGAATTGAGCTGTGACAAATAGCTGAAGCATTTTCTCTGAAGCCGATCAGAGTTGTTTTGGCGTTCTCGGTTTTGTCCTGTCGAATACGAGAAATCTTAATTCAAAAATTTATAACAATGCATCTCAAGGAATCTGAGGGGAATTTACTGTGGTTAAAACTCAAACTTTCAACGAGGTTTCTTATTTGTCTGAAACGGCAAATATCTCTGGAGATGAAGGGCGTGACAAAGTTATTGGTCAGGCTGCACCGGCAGTTGAAATTCAGGTGCCAGGTGTCGGGGAAATCGTCACAATTTCCCTGAGCAAGGGAGAGTTAGTTAAACTTTCTTTTGAGCCATCGATAGCAACTCCTGTCATTGACGGCGATGACTTCGTCCTGACTTTTGATCTTAACGGTGATGGCAGTGCCGACAGTCGCATTGTGTTCCAAAACCTTGTTCAAAATTCTCAAGGCGCAGATGCCCCTATTTTGGTGATCGGTGGTATCGAATATTCCACGGGACTTCTAATAGGTCAGGCACAGGCCCTTATCGAAGGGCAAACACTGGAAACTGCCGCGGGCGGAAATAGTGGTCCAGTCGGCGGAGGCGGCAGCACCTACAGCGATGATTTCGGGGCCACACTTGCTTCACTTATTGCACAGGGGAGGCTTGCGAGTTCAACGGAAAGACTATCCGAGGAAGGCCTACTTCTCCGTGAGAATGATATCGTTTTTAATCCGGTACCAGCCGCGTTTGATGACATTGACAGTGTGCTGGAAGATAGCTCCTTACCTGCAACGGGGAACGTTGTTACCGGGATTGATAGCGCCTCTGGCGATATTAATACTACGGATGGCGAGGCTGATATTCTTGGGGGCGATGGCTTCGGCGGAATATCCTGGGCCAATGCCACTGGTGGTACAATGGTTGTTGGTCTTTATGGTACGCTAACAGTGGGTGATGATGGCAGCTATAGTTATCAACTGGACGACAATAACTCTCTGGTTGATGGGTTAAATATCGGCGATAGCCTGATTGAGGAATTTAGCTATACCATCCGTGATGGCAGTGGCGATACAGCAATTGCTAAACTGTCGCTGACCATCAACGGTTCCAATGATGCACCTGTTGTTAGTGATGCTTCCTCTGTACCAATTTCTTATATCGAGGATGATCCCGCATCGATAGTTTTTGCTGACATTAACGTTTCCGATGTCGATAATGCAACGCTGTCCTCTGCAGTTGTTACGATCACAGATCTTGTCGCAGGTGACGAGCTTGGGTTGACGGCGGGATACAGTCTACCTCTTGGGATGACCATGACTTGGGATACCGCGACTGGAACCCTGACCCTGTCTGGTGGTGCAAGCCTGTCTGGCTATGAAGATGCGTTGGAACATATCACCTATCGCTCAAGCTCTGATAACCCTGATGATTACGGGGCAAGCCCGACGCGGACTATCACGGTTAAAACCAATGATGGTCAGGATAATAGCAATGTCATTAGCAAGGATATAGCTGTTATTGATGTGAATGACGCACCCGTTTTGACGGAAAAGGCATTACTTTCCGAGGAAATAAGAGTTAACACAGAAACATCGTATGATCAGAATGACCCTTCGGTGACGAACTTGTCTGGTGGTGGTTGGGTGGTTACCTGGACAAGCTACGCTCAGGATGGTTCTGGTCACGGTGTTTTTGGACAAGCCTACAGTGCAGATGGATCAAAAGAGGGCAGTGAATTCCAAATTAATACGGAAACCTATGCTCCTCAGCTTTCCTCTTCGGTGTCAGCATTGCCTGATGGCGGTTGGGTTGTTGTCTGGGAGAGTATGACTGACTTTAATAGTTTTACTTTTGATATTATGGGCCAAGCCTACAATGCGGATGGCACAAAGCAAGACGGCGAGTTTCAGGTTAATACCCATATAACGGGGGACCAGACCGAGCCTTCTGTCTCGGGCCTTTCTGATGGCGGCTGGATTGTCACATGGATGAGTGATGGTCAGGATGGATCAGGATATGGTGTTTATGCTCAGGCTTTTGATTCTAACGGTGCGCCCAAAGGGATTGAGTTTCAGGTGAGCACTGAAATCCAGGGTTCTCAAAGCTTGCCTACTGTTATAGGACTTGCCACTGGTGGTTGGATTATTACCTGGACCGACCAGGGTTCTGGCAGCTCGGCGGAAGACGTCTATGCACGTGTATACACCGCAGCAGGGGAGCCTCAGGGACAGGAGTTTCTTGTAAATTCTGAGACTGATAATGTTCAGTCAAGTCCCGCAGTAACCAGCCTTGCCGATGGCGGATGGGTCGTCACATGGGAAAGTTCCGGCCAGGATGGCGACGGGACAGGCATTTATGGTCAGGCCTATAATGCAGATGGCACAAAACAGGGCAGCGAGTTTCAGGTGAATTCTATCACTGATGGTTCTCAGCTGGTTCCTTCTGTCACAGGTCTCTCTGACGGTGGTTGGGTGGTAACCTGGCACAGCGTAGGAATAGACGGCTATAGCGTCTATGGACAAGCCTACAATGTCGATGGCACGAAACAAGGTGGCGAGTTTCAGGTTAACTCTTTTTCCAATGGTTCTCAGCTCAACTCTTCTGTTACCGGCCTTGCCGATGGCGGATGGGTGGTCACGTGGCAAAGTGATGGCCAGGACAGTTCCGGTTCTGGCATTTACAGCAAGACCTTCAATTCGGATGGATCGGTTCGGTCCTATTACGACCCGGGCACTGGCCTGCAGTACTATGCCTATAGCGAAGATGGCGCAGCACTGGTTGTTTTCCCCGATCTTACGCTTAGAGATGTGGACGATACTTCGCTGTCTTCTGCTACGGTGAGCATTACTGATTTTGTTGCCGGGGATGTGCTTGGTCTGACTGTGGGCTACAGCCTGCCTGTCGGGATCACAATGAGTTACGATCCTGCGACGGGTGTTTTTCGTCTGACAGGCGCGGCCTCTCTCGCTGATTATGAAGCCGCGCTTGAGCATGTTGCCTACAGCTCCACATCCGATAATCCTGATGGATTTGGCCAGAATCTGACACGAACATTGGAAGTCACTGTCAATGACGCCCAAGACAACAGTAACGTTATCAGCAAGACCATTACAGTCATTGATACCAACGATGCCCCTGTCCTCGCAGATGCGACGGTATTTACGGAGGAGACCCGCATAAATACCGAAACCGATAGTTGGCAGTTAGATCCCTCAGTTACAGGTCTTGCCGATGGCGGATGGGCCGTCACATGGGAAAGCTGGGGCCAGGACGGTTCTGATTGGGGCATTTATTGTCAGGCCTATAACGCTGATGGATCTGTGCAGGGTGGCGAGTTTCGCATAAATACTGAAACCGATGACACCCAGAGTGATCCCTCAGTTACAGGCCTTGCCGATGGCGGTTGGGTGGTCACATGGCATAGCGACGGCCAGGACGGTTCAAGTTCTGGCATATATGGTCAGGCCTATAACGCTGATGGATCTGTGCAGGGTGAAGAATTTTGTATAAATACCGAAACCTATAGCTCCCAGATATTATCCTCAGTTACAGGTCTTGCCGATGGCGGATGGGTCGTCACATGGCAAAGCAGTAACCAGGACGGTTCAGGTTCTGGCATTTATGGTCAGGCCTATAACGCGGATGGATCTGTGCAGGGTGAAGAGTTTCGTATAAATACCGAAACCGTGGGCCACCAGAGATATCCCTCAGTTACAAGCCTTGTCGATGGCGGATGGGTGGTCGCATGGGAAAGCGACGGCCAGGACGGTTCATATTATGGCATTTATGGTCAGGCCTATAACGCAGATGGATCTGTGCAGGGTGGCGAGTTCCGCATAAATATTGAAACCGTGGGCCACCAGTCTAATCCCTCAGTTACAGGTCTTACCGATGGCGGATGGGTCGTCACATGGCAAAGTTTTGAGCAGGACGGTTCAGAATATGGCATTTATGGTCAGGCCTATAACGCAGGTGGATCTGTGAAGGGTGGCGAGTTCCGCATAAATATTGAAACCGTGGGCCACCAGTCTAATCCCTCAGTTACAGGTCTTACCGATGGCGGATGGGTCGTCACATGGCAAAGTTTTGAGCAGGACGGTTCAAAATATGGCATTTATGGTCAGGCCTATAACGTGGATGGATCTGTGCAGGGTGACGAGTTCCGCATAAACACTGAAACCGATAACTTCCAGATAAATCCCTCAATTACAGGCCTTGCCGATGGCGGATGGGTGGTCACATGGGAAAGCGATGGGCAAGACGGTTCAGGTTATGGCATTTACAGCAAGACCTTCAATTCTGATGGATCGGTCCGCTCCTATTACGACCCCGGCACGGGCCTGCAGTACTATGCCTATACCGAAGGTGGAGAGCCGTTGGTTGTCTTTGCTGATCTTGGTATTTCTGACGTGGATGATGCAACTCTGTCGTCTGCGGTTATCACAATTACTGATTTTGTAGCAGGTGATGAACTTGGGCTGACGGTGGGCTACAGCTTACCTGCTGGGATCACAATGAGTTGGGATACCGCGACGGGCACCCTGATCCTGTCTGGTGGCACAAGCCTGTCTGACTATGAAGATGCGTTGGAGCATATTACCTATCGTTCTATTTCTGATAATCCCGACCTCTATGGAACAGATACGACACGGATAATTACGGTACAGATTAATGATGGTCAGGATAACAGCAATGTCATCAGTAAAAATGTTGCCGTCATCGGGATCAATGATGCGCCTGTTGTCAGTGATGATTCCTCCGTACCAATCGCTTATAACGAGGGTGATCCCGCATCGATAGTTTTTGCTGATCTTGGTATCTCCGATGCGGACAGTACTTCCTTGTCTTCTGCTGTTGTTACTATTACCGATTTTGTTTCAGGCGACGAACTCGGGTTGACGGCGGGATACAGTTTACCCGTTGGGATGAGCATGATTTGGGATGCCGCGACGGGCACTTTGAGCCTGTCTGGTGCTGCCAGCTCATCTGATTACGAAGATGCGTTGGAGCACATCACCTATCGCTCTAGCTCTGATAACCCTGATAATTACGGGGCAAATCCAACGCGGACCATCACGGTTAAAACCAATGACGGACAGGATAACAGCGACGCGATCTCGAAAACCATTTCTGTGCATGATACCAATGATGTACCGATTATTACTGATTTATCTAGTTCAGTAGATGTGACCCAGAGCAGTACTGGGCAGTTACTTTCCATATTCGGTTACGAAACCGTTTCTTCCGTAACAGCACTCTCCAACGGAGGGTGGGTGGTTATTTGGGGGAAGGCACCTTTAAATGTCCGTTTTAGAGGTAGTGATTCTGAAATAGATATCCTTGGTCAAGTTTATAACGCAGACGGATCAAAGCAAGGTACAGAGATTCAAATAAATAACGAAACAATAGGTGGAGGATCAAACCCCCTAGTCACAGGGCTAGCCGATGGTGGCTGGGTTGTTACCTGGACTAGGGATAACGGTACATTTGGACAGGTCTTTAATGTTGATGGAACCAAACGAGGGAATGAGCTCTCAATTTTTTCGGATACAGAGGGAGCATCAAAATTTTCGGCTGTCACAAGCCTCGCTGATGGCGGTTGGGTAGTTACTTGGGATGTCTTGCCAACAGGAGGTCCTGATTTTTTTAAGTATAAAGTTCTTGGTCAGCGCTTTAGTGCAAATGGAGAGACGCTAGGGGAAGAATTTGTCGTTTATGATCCAGGGCCTTTTTATTTCCGGGATGCAAACCCTTCTATAAGTAGTTTGGAAAATGGCGGCTGGGTCATAACCTGGATGACTTTGGCTGAAAATACCGTTGACGATCATTTTCAAAATAAATATGAGGTTTATGGTCAAGCATTTAACCCTGATGGATCAAAAGCAGGTGGCCAATTTCATATTAATACCCATGTGGAAGATAACCAGCTAAGGCCGTCAATTACGGCCCTTTCAGATGGAGGATGGGTTGTCACTTGGAGCAGTAATGACCAAGATGGCGAAGAATACGGGATTTATGGTCAAGCCTACCATGCTGACGGGACTAAGCAGGGAGGAGAGTTCCAAGTTAATACGGTATTTTATGGTTCTGAGGATAACTCTCAAGTAACAGCTCTAGAAGATGGTGGCTGGGTCGTTACATGGGTAATTGACGTTACTTTTCTTCATCGGATGTACTCTCAAATTTCGGCACAAATTTTTAACTCTGATGGGAGCCGTAGAGGTGAAGAGTTTCCGGTAGAAGGAGATTTAGGATCATTCCAAACCAATCCTTCCGTTTCGGGGCTCCCTGATGGTGGTTGGGTTGTTTCTTGGGCAAGCCGTGCGGGACCAGGTGGCGGAATTACAAAGATTTATAGCAAGACCTTCAATTCGGATGGGTCAATGCGCTCTTATTATGATTCAGAAACAGGCCAAAAACATTATGCTTATACCCAAGACGGCGACCAGCTAGTTGTATTTGCTGATTTATCTCTTTCAGATGTTGATGATCTGACATTGTCATCCGCAACAGTATCAGTTTCAGATTTTGTTATTGGTGATGTGCTTGGTCTGGTCACAGGTTACAGTTTGCCCACAGGGCTTTCGATGAACTGGGATCCTACAACGGGGGTCCTGATCTTGAGCGGGGCTGGGAGCCTCGCAGATTATGAGGCAGCCTTAGAAAACGTTGGTTTTAGCTCAACCTCAAACAATCCTGTTCTTGGTGGATTGAATTCAACCAGAACTGTAAACGTTCAGGTCAATGATGGACAAGATGATAGTGCCGTAATCAGTAAGACCTTTTCGGTTATAAATACGGCTGTCGGAACGGTTGTAACAGGAACATCAGGAGACGAGGCCCTAACAGGTACAGTATTGGATGATCTCATCGAAGGAAACGGTGGAATTGATACACTTACGGGCGGCACGGGCTCGGATATTTTCCATTTCAAGGCCGGCGAAAATGGCGATGATACCATTACCGATTTCTCTTTGGCACAGGGGGACATCCTGCATATTGGTAATCTCTTGATTGGCGAAGAAGCTGGCGATCTGGAAAACTATCTAAGCTTTACCGAGAATGGTGGCAATACAATCATCTCTATTGATACCAATGGCGATGGATCAGGCACAGACCAAACCATTACCCTCACAGGTGTTGACCTGACCAACGGCGGCACCCTTACCACGGATCTTGACGTGATTACCGATCTCCTTAATCACAATGCGTTAATTGTAGATCAATAAAAATCTGGGCTTAGCGACATCATAATCCGTGATAAGAAAGACCCCGAAGCTTGTTATAAAGCTTCGGGGTTTTGTTGATTACGTACCGAGACAAGTATTTCTAATCCGGTAAGTTTCCGGTACGAGTACGCCGGGCGCTTATATTTATGAGATTATATGTAGCTTTGTTGGGTTAGACCCCAATTGAGATAGCAAAACAAATTCGAACAGAATTTACAAAAATTTATATAATTGACGCTATGTTTTAAAGCTATGCTTGCTGTCAAAACATGCATTGGGATTTAAAATGAAAATAACCAAATTGATATTTTTGGTGTTATTTTTCGCCGGACATAAGGTAGTTGTAGCTGAAAATTTAGAGAATATTACTATTGCAACTAATGATTTTTGCCCATTTATCTGTACGGATGTAGCAAAAAAAGGTTTTACCGTTGAGATCACAGAAAAAATATTTAAAAGCAACGGGATAAAAGTAGATTTCGTAATGGCCTCTTGGGCTAGAACCGTTGAGCAAGTCATTGCGGGCAGAGTATCTGGAATATTAGCGCCAGGAAAAGACGAAGTTCCAAGTGATTCAATTTTTCCAAAAAGATCTATAGCCATTCAAAAAAATTGTTTTTTTACGGCTAAGAATAATACGTGGAAATATGAATCAGTAAAAAGTTTGAAAAAAATAAGGGTCGTTTCATTCATCTATGGACCCCACAATAAAAAATTTAAAAAGTACTTAGGGAATGAACAATATTCTAAGTTTTTCGAAGAAATAGCCTTTGATAGTGATTACCATGAAAGAGCTTCGAGGCTGGTTGACTTAAATAGAGCTGATGCATTTTGGGCTGAACCGAGTGTAATGAAGAACTTAATGATTAAGAATAAAAAACTCAGTGAATACAGGAATGCTGGTTGTTATTCATCAATGATTTTGTATATAGCTTTTACACCTAAAAATAGGGAAGAGAGCCTCAAACTAAGCGAGATGTTTGATGATGGAATTGAAAAATTAAGGTCTAGTAATGAATTAGATTCCATACTGAAAAAATATAATATAGGTGATTGGATTGGCGAAAAGGAGGTAAAGTTTCACTAAACCACGTAACTGCCCGATCCCCACATCTGCCAGCTATGAATAACCCTATTATACTCAACTCTGTTGAAGATAGTACCAAGGTAGCAGCTCGTTGATACGGTTAATCTTATGATCGGAAATCCATTCCAACACATCTGTTAGCCAAGCTTAAGGATCAAGCATTGATCAGACGATAACCTTCACGGGTGTTGACTTGACCAACGGCGGAGCATTTACCACGGGCCTTGACCTAATTACTGATCTCCTTAATCACAATGCGCTATTTGTAGATCAATAAAAACCTGGACTTAGTGACATCATAATCCCTGATAAGAAAAACCCCGAAGCTTGTTATAAAGCATCGGGGTTTAATTGAGTAAGCATCGAGACAAGTATCTCTAATCAGTATCAATTCAAGATTTGAACCAACGATAACTGAAGCCTGCGCCGAGTGCGCCAAGCAGGGGTGCTACCCAAAAGAGCCAGAGTTGCTCAAGCGCCCATCCACCAACAAAGAGGGCGGGGCCTGTGCTTCTGGCTGGGTTTACTGAAGTATTCGTGATCGGAATGGAAATCAGGTGGATCAAAACCAACGCAAGACCGATCGCCAGTGGGGCAAAGCCTGCGGGGGCCTTGTCATCCGTAACGCCGAGAATGATAAACAGAAAGAAGAAGGTTAGAAGGACTTCGATTAACAGACCGCTCATCATGGAATAACCCATGGGGGAGTGTTCACCATATCCGTTTGAGGCAAAGCCGCCGCTGAGTGAAAATTCCGGGATGCCGCTTGCGATCAGATAGAGCAGGCCAGAGGCTGCGATGCCGCCTGCAAGTTGCGCAATCCAATAGGGAGCGATTTGTCCGGCTTCAAACTTGCCGCCCGCCCAAAGGCCGAGGGTTACCGCTGGGTTAAAGTGCCCACCTGAAATATGTCCGACCGCATAGGCCATCGTGACAACCGTTAAACCAAACGCTAGCGAGACGCCAACGAAACCAATGCCGAGATCTGGGATGCCTGCTGCCAAAACCGCAGATCCGCAACCGCCAAAAACCAACCAGAATGTGCCGAGGAATTCAGCGCCGTAGGCCTTCGTATTCATCTTAAAACCCTCCCCTTAAAGTGTGGTTGTAATTTATCATGACACCGCGTCGCGCGTCGCTCATGTAGGATGCCTACACTTCGCTTCTTGCCTCTTGTGTTCTAGGAATTACAGCCACACCTGTTTGATAATCGAAAAGAATAGGGGGCAAGATTGGATTGAATTCTCCCCCCTTAATTCTTACTTCTGGGCGGATAATAACATAGCTTGGTTGAAAATCTGCTGCGTAAAGTTACTTAGGCTTTGGGTTTAGATGTGAGGTTATGAACTTTTAACGGCAATGTGGCTCTCGGCCGTAGGTCTCGGGTTTTGTGATAAATATATGTTCCAAGACCAGAGTGCGAATTATTTACGCCAACCAGAATAATGCACCCCTGAATAGTATGTGGGAGTAACAACATCCTGGACCATGCCTGTCAAGGTTGTGAGATCAAACACAGGGAGGCCGGTTTCGTTCTGAATACGGTGGGCATAGGGGGGCATGTCTGTGCATTCGAGAACCAATGCTCTTGTTTCTGGTGTGCGCTTTAGAAGCTGATGGGCGGCGGATACGATTTCCTCTTCAACCAAGCCCAGATCCATGTCTGTGCGTTTGTTGTGCAAAATAACATCGGCAAATTCGGGGTACTCTTCCATGCCTTGAATTGTAACCGGAATATCTGCTGCGCCGACTGCTCTAAAGTGTTGATCTGTCAAATTATTTTGACTAGCAGTAAGCACGCCAACGGGGGCTTTGCGCCCGGTCATCTGCCAGGCCAAGGGGATCTGGATCAGACTTGAAGCAAAGACGGGAACATCAACTGCCTCTGTGAGGTCTCTTTGATAAAGCGCTGAAAACCCACAGCTGCTGGTAATGGCACGCGCGCCTTCTTGAACGAGGTCGCGGGCGGCGGCGATAAAGAGATCCCGTAGTTTGTCGTTTGGTTCGTTGAGAAGCTTTTGAACCGTTGCACCTTTTATGGTGTGATAC
Source organism: Halopseudomonas aestusnigri (assembly GCA_036960845.1). GTDB lineage: Bacteria > Pseudomonadota > Alphaproteobacteria > Kiloniellales > Kiloniellaceae > Kiloniella. The sequence goes on from JBALWN010000002.1 coordinate 501,383, forward strand.
AGCACCGGGAAAGAAAGCCCTGCGGGGTTTTTGATATGGCCTGGAGGCTTGGGGAAATAACTCTCGAGACAAATCACTCCGATAGAAACGCCATAAAAATTGCGATCCCCTTTATGGACATGGCCGCCCTTATGGGTTTGGCTTGCTACGTGTGTATTCAATTGATCGTTCCTGGAGCTAGTTGAATCTATCCACCCGGAAGGGGGAGATATCATCGTTGATGGGTTTGTTCATGACGATGTCTGAAATCAAACGCCCAGTTTTTGGTGCCATCATCAGACCGTAGTGACTGTGCCCGAAGGCAGCATAGAGGTTTTCCATACCTGGTACCGGGCCAATACAGGGGAGGCTATCGGGCAAAGAAGGACGCACACCCATCCATGTCGAAGCCGGTGTGTTGGGAAGATCAGGCACCATTTTGCGGGCTAGTTTGCTCATCCGACGAGCTTTGGCAGGGCTTTCCGGAGCGTTAATGTCGGCAAACTCGGCCTGTCCAGCGACACGCAGCCCGCCATCCATGGAGCTTGCCACACACTTGTGATCAACATCCATGATCGAGTGATTAAGCGTAATGCCTGGATTTTCAAACATAGCGTGATAGCCCCGTTCGGCCTGCATTGGGATCTTAATGCCAAGAGGGCGTAGGAGATCAGCCGACCAAGCACCTGCTGATAGGACGAGGTTGTCAGCGTTTAAAGTGCCTGTGCTGGTGTTGATCTGCCAGGTGCCTTCATTCGGTTGTAGGACATGGACATCAGTCTGTTTGATGATCCCGCCCAAGGCTCGGAATTTGTCGGCAAGGATTTCGCCGATCTTTCCGGGGGACATAGCACGGGCTTGGTTTTTGATTAAGATTGCGGCCTTGAACTCTTTTGTTAGCGCGGGCTCTAACTCTTGTAGATCCTTGGACCCAATACGTTCAAGTTGTGCACCCCTTTCTTGACGAAGGCTGTATTCCAAAGCGTTAAGCCGTGCGCTGTCTGCATTCCTAAAGGCGTGAATATAATAACTATCCCGGATCAGGTTCTCATGTCCTGTACCGGCCAAATGCGCGCGATATAACTCTACGTTTGAGTGGTTGAGAGTTTCCATCGCAGTGATGGTGGCGTGGACGCGGTCCATTCGGGCGTTGGATAAAAACTTCATTGTCCATGGTAACAGGCTGGGAAGGTGAGAGAGTTTTATCGATACGGGCCCATTGGGATCAAGCAACCAGCGAGGAATGTTTTTCCAGACACCCGGCATGGATTGCGGAATGATCGACCAGGGTGAAATAACGCCCGCGTTTCCAAACGATGCTCCTTGCCCTGGAAGGTCACGATCAATCAACCGAACCCTCGCGCCTGCTTGTGCTAAGGACAAGGCTGAGCATATGCCGACGATGCCGGCACCTATAACTGTTACATTTTTCATGAGGCTGACTACCTTTACTTAGGCCTTTGCATTTACATTTACTGGCCGGGCACACCAAGGGGTTCGCTGGTTTCTCGTCGGAGCCATTGCTCGATAAGAACGGGCGCCATCACCACAAGGGATGCGAGGTCACTGTTTAGTCCAGGCGCTACCAGTAATAGGCCGCCAATGGCCATCAGTAATCTCCAAAACCCAGACAAAGGTGCGAGGAAATAACCTGACACAGCCGTTGCGATGGCAAATATACCTAAGGCACAGGTGATGGATACCTGGAGGAAAGAGCCAAGAGTGAAGTATTCCGGCAAAACAATGAGCATCGTCGGCGCATAGACAAAGACCATGGGAACCATGAGCTTACCGAGGCCAAGAGTGAAGGCGCTGATCCCAGTACGAAACGGATTAGCTCCGGCTATTCCTGCCGCGGCATAAGCCGAAGCACAAACGGGCGGCGTAATCTCTGATATAACCCCGTAATAGAGCACGAACATATGAGTTGCTAGCGGCGGTACGCCGAGTTGGGTCAAGGCTGGCTGTGCGACGGACACAAGCATGATGTAGAGCGCGGTCGTTGGCAGTCCGGCACCCATCAAAATACAGGCGATTGCGATAAGTACGAGAGACAGGAACTGTTGGATAGAGGCCTGAGTGAAGGCATCGACCGGGATCCAACCTAGAACGGCATATAATGTTTCTGCCATTTCAGCTGCGCCGCCCGTAACCATAAAGCCCAGTCGAAATCCAACGCCTGTTGTGTTGATGACACCGACAACAATGCCAACGGCGGCCGATGCGGCCCCAACGGCCAGAGCGTATTGAACCCCAACATGCAGACTATCAAACAGCGATCTAAAGCTATGACGTTCGCCCTTATGCATCATACCCACAATTATACAGGCAGCCAGAACTCCCGCCATGGTTGGCGAAAAGCCTTCTCCACTATAGGCCGATGCTTTCCAAAAAACGAACGCGAGTAAAGCCAACGGCATTATCAGGGTGAGGGGTTTGCGAATAGAAGAAAAACCGACCGTGATACAAAGACTTAAACCTATGAAGGCGGCCATATTGGGGGAGTAGCCAGAAAAGAGTACGACCAGTAGGGCGACAAGCGGAATTACTGTATGCCAGCCCTCTTTCCAGACCCTGATAAAGATTGGTAATTCTTCTTTGGTGTAGGTCTTGAGGCCAAGTCTTTTCGCGGTGAAGTGAACGATCGACATCACGCCGATGTAATGCATCAAAGCGGGAACAATCGCAGCAATTACAATCGTGGTGTAAGGTACTTCTAGGTATTCAGCCATCAAGAAGCTAGCAGCACCCATAATCGGAGGCGTGATTTGTCCCCCTGCGCTGGCTGCAGCTTCAACCCCACCTGCAAAGTGGCCGGGATAACCCATCCTTTTCATGTTTGGAATGGTAAGCGAGCCAGTGGAGACAGTGTTGGCAATGGAAGAGCCCGAGATGGTGCCAAAGAAAGCGGATGACACAACGGATACCTTCGCAGGTCCCCCCGTATAGCGCCCAGCAGCAATCATGGCATTATCGACAAAGAACTGTCCCAAGCCCATACGTTGGGCGACAACACCAAAGAGAACAAAGTGAAACACAACCGTTGAGACAACCCAAAGTGTAACCCCAAATATGCCTTCAAATGGGAAGTACATATTGTTGACAAACTGATGCCAATCCACACCGGGATGCTGTAATATCTGAACTGGGATATAGGGACCGAGTAGGGCGTACAGAATAAAGACCGAAATAATAATGGGGAGGACTGCACCAATAGTGCGACGGGCGATTTCCAAAACCGCGAGGATAAGGACGGTGCCCAAAATGACGTCTATATCCGTCGGATTACCTTGTCTTAACATTTGGCTAGGGACTTCTAGACCAAGCCCGGAAAAACCACGCCAGCTCACCCACAAAAATAGTGCTGCAACGGTAGCAAGGATCATGAAGGCCCAGTCATAAAGTGGCACATTCCCTGGCTTTAGATAGGGTGTTGGGTTGTAAGCCAGGTTAGCTTTGGTTTTTAACAGTGGAAAGCCAATGAAAACAAACAGGAATAATCCCGACAGGTGAACTCCCATGTGAACGTAATCCACAGGGGTTCCAAATCCGGCTGTCCAAAGGTGATAGAGGGCAAAAGCAACAGTGGCCCAGTAAATAAACCGGGTTAGTAAATGACCGTTATCCCTAGTGTTTAGGGAAGTATCGTATTTTTTCTCGATCTCGTCGAGAGCTGCTTGATCTAACTCGGCTTGTAAGGACATAGGACACCCGTATTTTATCACCACAGGAACAGCTGGAATTCCTGCATAACTTTTCTGAAAACGTATGAGGGTTACAAAACATGCAGAGAACCATGGATTACACAGTCCTCTGCATTAGCTTATGTACGGCTTATTTCAGCAGGCCGATTTCTTTATAGAAGCGTTCCGCACCGGGATGGAGTGGCACACCAATACCTTCAACACCGTCAAGCGCGGTCTCTAAGGTGATGGATTTTCCTTTGGCATGCCCGTTGTCCAAAAGCCTACGGGCAGTTTTGGACCACATTGCCTTGGTGATTTGATAGATGAGTTCTTCATCCTGATTGGCATTGGTGACAAAAATACCTGAAACAGCAACAGTGTTCACATCATAAGTGACACCAGGATAGGTCCCGGCTGGGATTTTTGAAGGAATATAGTATGGCACTGTCGTGTTGGCCATTTTTACTTCTTTATCGGTGAAAGAATAAAGTTCCATCCCCTTGGTGTTATCCAGCTGGATCATGGCAGCGACTGGGGTGCCAGCTGCATAAAAATAAGCATCCAGCTGACCATCTGCCAATCGTTCTGCACTCTGTGAGTTATTTAGTTCTGCTTCGTCTATGTTTTCGCGATTAACACCGTAGTCGCCAATAATAAGTTCAACAGCGATCTGGGTTCCTGATCCTGCCTGAGCAATACCAACCCGCTTACCCTTTAGGGCTTCCAGTCCGGCGAGGGCGCCGCCTTTTGGCATGACGAGGTGTAAGTCTTCAGGATATAGATTGGCAATGATACGAAGATCTGGCTTGGCGTTTCCTTCGTATTTTCCAATGCCTTTATAGGCAAAGTGAAGGGTTGCAGCACCTGAAAGGCCAGCTTCCATTTGTCCTGCTTGTATAGCGTTTACATTGTGCGCGGAAGCGTTGGTGGATTGTGCCATGGCGACCAAACCTGGAACGCCACAGTTTCCGCCTGCGTCACAAGCACGAGATCCCGGCGGGTTGGAGATCGCATTGGCGATGATGCCACCAATTGGGAAATAAGTCCCGCCAGCGCCACCGGTGCCAATTCTAAAAAATTTCATTTCTTGAGCCGATGCTGCTCCGGCGATCATAGAACAGGCCAAAAGAGCGCCTGTAATTTTGGCAATGTGTTTCATCTTCTTCTCCACTGTTATCTGTGTGTTCGTTTGTAACGAAGCTTTTTATTATCGGGTCTTGGAAAACAACTTTGAGTAGATTGGCAAGAATTATTCATAAATACAAATTTGAAATATCTTTGATTCGATAAGAAAAATTTATATATAATCATGTCTATGAATTTAAAGAACCTCACAATATTTCGCGAAGTGATGCGAACCGGGTCCGTTTCTCAGTCAGCACGTAACTTAAATCGGACCCAACCTGCCTTAAGCGCTGGAATAAAAGCACTAGAAGAAGAACTGGGCATGGTTCTTTTTGAGCGCCGTAACCGCCGCCTTGTCCCTGTTCCTGAAGCACACTATCTCATGTCTGAGGCGACAGATATTCTCTCGCGCTTACATACCGCAGAACAAAACATGCGTTCGATGCGGGATTTTGAGAAGGGTGTCTTAAGGATTGTCGCCATGCCGGGACCTTCGGTATTTTTGCTTCCCAAGGTGATCAGTGAATTTACCGCCAAACACGGCGATATCAAGATAACATTGACCACGCGGAGCTCTCCGCAAGTTTGCAAGATGATTGCGACGCAAAGTTACGACCTTGGTATCGCTGATATGAGTGGCCCTGATCACAAGGATAGTCTCTTAAATGGGGAGGCTTTAGAGGGTAACTACCTTTGTGATGTCTATGAGGGGAGTTGTCTTTGCGCCGTCCATAAAGATGACCCCTTAGCAAACTTGGATGTCATAACGGCGAAAGATTTGAGCGGGAAGCCAATGGGCGTTTTACAGCCGGAGCATTCGACCTACAGACGCACGGTGGCTGCTTTTGAAGAGAGTGGGTCTGATTTGAATATCCGATTTGATGCCCAATATTTTATACCGCTTTTGAGCTTTATCGAGGCGGGCCAAGCTTGTGCTATCGTCGACCCATTGAGCGCTGAAAGCTACCGGATCTATGCTAGAGGCCGAGAGGTGATAAAGTTTGTACCTTTTGTGCCCGCTGTTCCGTTAACCTTTGCCTGTTTAACACCTGCACATCGCCCGATGTCTGCCATTGCAAAAGCTTTTTTAAGTCATTGGAATAATGAAGTGCAGCGGATTATCTTAATTTGAAATATTGGGAATTGGGCGAATACTACAGGGAGGACCCAAGGCCCTCCCTACCTGATGTAAGAATACCTGTTTAAAATCAGGTTTTGTTGATAGAGACGCCCCCCTCAACAAGCATCGCAGTCCCGGTGACAAAGCTGGCATCGTCAGAGGCAAGGAAGAGAGCTGCTTTGGCAATCTCTTCCGGTTCTGCTATCCGTTTTAGGCCGTGCAGACCTTTAACGAAGTCTTCCATTTCCGGGCTGTTCGCCACGCTGCGTCCCATAGGGGTATCAGTGCCGCCAGGCAATAGGCTGTTTACGCGAAGGCCTTGTGGTCCAAATTCTGCCGCCAGACATTGCACCATGCCATTGATCCCAGCTTTTGAGGCGGCGTAAGCTGCCATTCCGGGCATGCCAATAGTGTGACCGACAAAGCTGGAGGTAAAGATCAGAGAACCTTGTTTACTTTCAAGTAAAGCCGGGATCTGGTGTTTGGCGCCGAGAAAAGCTGAAGTCAGGTTGGTGTTGAGAGTATCCAGCCAACCCTGCAAAGTGATATCAGGTGTGTCGCCCATTGCCCCGAGGGTACCAGCGTTGTTAAAGGCAATATCGAGCCGACCGTAAGTACCGGTTGCAACCTCGACCAGCGCTTTGGCATAGGTTTCATCGGTGACATCTCCGGCTATGGCTAGAGCTTGTCCGCCTTCTACTCGGATTTCCTCAATCAGTGTATCCAATTCAGCCTGACGCCTTGCCCCGGCGATGACTTTGGCACCTTGGGCGGCAAAAAGCTTGGCGGCAGCGCGGCCAATGCCTGAACTCGCCCCTGTAATGATCGCAACGCGGTTATCTAATCTATTCATCTACTGGTCCTAAAAAATTAAACTGTGTTAAAATGAAGAACCCCATGATTGCGATGATCGAGTTTTGAAAAACTCCGCTTCTTGTTCGGTAATTAAAAAGAGTTTTGAAATACAAAAGCAAGAATCAGAGTTTGGTGAGAAGAATGCTCAGTTAGATTTTAGACACTAACTAAATTGATGTGGTATTAGATCGAGCACAGGAGCACCTGAGATGAGTAATAGGGCTATGAGTAAATCAAAACAGTTTCAAAGCGATGATGAACGCTACCAAGCAATTGTGGATCGCAATGCGAACGCTGATGACATCTTTTACTACGCCGTACTCACTACTGGTGTTTACTGTCGCCCCTCTTGTTCAGCCCGTTTGGCTCGGCGAGAAAACGTGAGCTTTCACGATAGCTGTGCTGAGGCTGAAAAAGCGGGCTATCGTGCTTGTAAACGTTGTCGTCCAAATGAAATCAAAAAAGAAGAGCGACAGGCGTTAGCTGTCGCTAAGGCGTGCCGTCTGATCGAAGAAGCTGAAGACGCGCCTGATCTTGATACGCTGGCTAAAACTGCAGGTATGAGCCGGTTTTATTTTCATCGTGTGTTCAAATCGATCACAGGAGTAACGCCCAAAGCGTATACTACCGCCCACCGAGGCAACCGGGTGCGTGAAGAATTACGCGATAGCGAAACCATCACCGAAGCTATTTATGACGCTGGATTTAATTCCAACGGGCGATTTTATGCCAACACGGAAAAGTTGCTGGGCATGAAACCCAGTAGTTACCGTAAAGGTGGCGCTGACACTGAAATTCGGTTTGCGTTGGGGGAATGTACACTAGGCTCAATACTGGTCGCCGCCAGTGACAAAGGCATTTGTTCTATTTTGCTCGGTGATGATCCGCAAGCGATGGTGCAAGATCTGCAAGATCGTTTTGCTAAAGCAATCTTAAAAGGCGGGGATGATGAGTTTGAAACGTGGGTCGCACAAGTAGTGGGCTTTGTTGACGATCCGAGTATTGGTCTGGATTTACCGCTCGATATTAGAGGTACTGCCTTTCAGCAACGAGTTTGGAAAGCCCTGGGTGAAATTCCGGTTGGTAGCCGTATGAGTTATTCTGAAGTTGCCGTGAAAATTGGCTCACCCAAATCTGTCCGTGCTGTGGCGTCGGCCTGTGCTGCGAACCATATTGCCGTTGCTATTCCTTGCCATCGTGTGGTGCGCAATGACGGCGCACTCTCAGGCTATCGTTGGGGGGTAGAGCGCAAACAGCAGCTGCTCGATTGTGAAGCGGTTGCCGCACAATGAGTTCACTTGATAATTTGAACGCGGATCAGGTCGAGACCGATCTGAACCAACAAGGCTATGCTATCCTCAAGGGGATGATAGGAGCTGACGACTGTGTGAGGTTGTCTCAGGCTTATGATCAAGACGATCCTTTTCGCTCCCGCGTTGTCATGGCACGGCACGGTTTTGGTCAGGGCGAATACAAATATTTTACCTATCCGTTACCTGATCTGATTTCTGATTTGAGAAAGGGCCTTTATCTCCCATTAGCGGGGATCGCCAATCGCTGGAATGAAACCATGAAGATGGACCAGCGCTTTCCCGCAACTCACAAACAATATCTCGATCTTTGTCATGCTGCAGGCCAAACCAAACCCACACCCTTACTGCTGCAGTATGGCGAAGGTGATTACAACTGCCTGCATCAAGATGTTTATGGGGAGCTTCTGTTTCCACTTCAAGTAGCTTGTCTGTTATCCAAGCCTGGTGCGGATTTTACTGGAGGTGAACTGGTTTTGACCGAGCAGCGCCCCCGGATGCAATCTCGAGCTGAGGTCGTGCCTCTTGAACAAGGCGATGTGGTGATCTTTCCAGTTCGAAATCGTCCAAAGCAAGGTACTCGCGGCACCTACCGGGTGAACATGCGCCACGGCGTAAGCAAAATACGATCTGGTCAACGCCACACCCTCGGCATTATTTTTCATGATGCACAATAAAGAGAATGTATTGTGTTCTTACGGGATCGCAAATAGATGAAGAATAAGCCGCTTTTAGGTGGAAAAACGAATTATTAACTAAAATATCGGACATTTCCTAGCTGCAAATAAAGAAAATGAAAAATATGGGCGCAATGAAGTGCTCTGCCAGTATGAGTTATTTGGCGATATGGAGAGTTTGGTATAATGGAAATGGTAGATGTTGCCCCCGGGAGTGATCCGCTCACTTTAGCCGAACGGCAAGCCTATGCGGCGCGAAGAGAACTTCATACGCTCGGTGATGCCTTGCAGGGTGAGTTCGAAGGCACGATGTCGCAAGCAAAAGAAGCGGGCGATGCAATGCAAGCGGCAAGTGTTGCGACCCGTCAGGCGATTGATTCCGTTAGTTCTCGTGCGCAAGTTTTGGAAAATGACGCCAATACGGCAACGCAAAATGTCGATGCTGTTGCGGCAGCAACCGAAGAAATGAACGCCTCTATTGCGTTGGTTGGTGAGCACGTCTCCAAGACAGCCGAGGGAGCAAAAGGAGCTTCTACACAGGCGCGTGGTGCAACCGAAACGATCCAAACTCTTGCCAGAGCATCCGAACGTATTGGCGATGTGGTTAAGCTTATTGAAGGTATTGCCGGACAGACTAATCTTTTGGCGTTAAATGCGACCATTGAAGCGGCACGGGCAGGCGATGCAGGTAAGGGCTTCGCCGTGGTGGCCAGTGAAGTGAAAAGCCTGGCTCAGCAAACTGCGAATGCGACCAAGGATATTACAAATCAGGTCAATGAAATCCAAAGTGTCACCGCCCAGGTGGTTGATGTGATTGCAAACATTTCCGAAGTCATTGGCTCAGTTGAAGATTTTTCTTCTGAAGTCGCTGATCGGGTGCAAGAACAAGTTGCTGCCATCAATGAGATTGGCCGAAACGCGCAACAAGCTGCCGTTAGTACACGGCAAGTCACTGAGTCCATGTCTGAAGTTGTGAGTGAAGTTAATCATGTAGCTGATCGAACAAGTGAACAGGAAGCAAGCGCGAACAAAATGCGCGAGTTGATCGAAGCCTTAAACCTCCGCCTGCAGACCGCAGTTGATGAAACCAACAGCTCCAACACTGATGCCTTGGATCGTATTCCTTTTGACCTTTCTGTCAGCGTTAAAAAGGGCGGCCAAGACCACTCCGCAGAACTTCGAAATATGAGTTCTTTGGGTGGTGTCTTGATTGGACTTGAACATGATTTGGCGAGCGGTGATAAGGTCGATATTGATCTGCCGCCTTTGGGAACGTTATCCGCTGTAGTAAGGGGGGCCGGAAGCGAGGGGCAGCAAGTTGAGTTTGCCACTTCAGCAAAAGAACTCACTTTGGAATTCCTAAAAGGGCACACCGCCATTGATCAACCCTTTATCGCTAAAGGGATCCGGTCTGCTAACCGCATTGGGGAACGTTTTTCTCAAGCAGTTGATGCTGGAGAAATTTCTATGGATGAGCTCTTTGATGTTGATTACCAGTCAGTCGAAGGCAGTAATCCATTGCAACACCTAACCCGTTATTTAGCGTTTACTGATAAAATTTTGCCAGAAGTACAAGAGCCTGTTTTGGATTTTGATGACCGCATTGGTTTTTGCGCTGCAGTTGATATGAACGGTTACCTGCCGACCCATAATCTAAAATACAATAATTCTCAGAAAGCGGATGATCCGGTATGGAACGCCGGAAATTGCCGCAATCGTCGTATTTTCACTGATCGTACCGGGGCCTCCGCGGGAGCAAACACGGAGAACTACCTATTACAGAGTTATCTAAGAGATATGGGTGGTGGGAATTTTGTCTTGATGAAAGACCTCAGCACACCGATTGTGGTCAAAGGTAAACAGTGGGGGAATCTCCGCCTGGGGTATGCTCCGTAAGTTAAATAAGCATATTGGAGGCTTGGCTTTTTTATATATAGCTTATCCACCAATATGCCCGAAACATCAGATCTAACAGAGCTTACAAGCCAAATCACCAAAGTCAGATTCTGTTAGTGAAGACAGTTTGGCTAGATCATCACAAAAGTCTCTCATATTTAAGGTGTCAAGGTTTGTCCGTAAGCCAAAATAAGTGTTTGCAGTATCTTCTGAGGTACTACCGCAATTTATCAGAATTGTGATCGCAAAATCCCCATTAGCGATATTCTCAATTTCACCTTCATGACATTGAAGTGTGAAATCCATTCCTAAAGAGGGTATAAATTCAGGCGATTCATACCAGCCATCAGTCGCAATCAATTGGTGGTAGTGGTTTTGGAAGTATTGAATATATTCAGAAAGGTCTTTCCTGTAGAGCCGACAGTAGAAACTGTCGGGTAAATAGCCTTTGAATTTCGAGGCGAGTAAAATCTCAACGTCGAAGTCGTAGAGTTTACTTTGTAAACAGGCAAGTTTCAGGTGAAAATTAAAGGTGCAGGCTTCCGTAACGAGCTGCATCGCGATATGTTCTGAGGGCAAATTAAATAGGTAGGCTTTCCCTACCCTAAGTCAAAGACAGTATGTAAGTGGCGCTTCTCGGAATGAAAAGCATGTTCCCAAAATACACTTAAGGTGCGAAATTTCAATAGATATTTAGGGACTAAGTCACAAGGGTTTTTGTGTCAGACTGTATTACTTTTTTCCACTTATCCTCGAAGTCAGTACCGATAGCGTTCTGAGGTAGAAAAACCTGAGTTGTTTCTCCTACCTGTTTGGGGCAGCCAGAGGTGAAAAACTGTATGGTGCCAGTCGCGTTGACTTTATTTTTTGCTGTAATTAACTCTGGATGCCGGGTCAGGTAATCCTTTAGACTATCGGCGCAAACCGAGGGCTGGCAGAGAATTGGCACACTTTGCCCCATGATGTTACCGACGATTTTGTTTGCTGCTTTTTCAAAAGCATTTTTCAGTAGGGGATAGTGGGTACAACCCAGCATAATCCAATTGGGAATTTTATTATTATCCTCAACCAGTTGCCGAACATAACCTTCCACCAAGGTCTCCATCGTTGCGGTGTCTTTTTTACTTTCCAGTGCAGGAACCAAATCGGGACAAGCGAGTTGAATAACATCGAGCATGGGAGCGCGTTTGCCAATTTCGACCAGGTAGGTCTTACTTTTTACCGTGGCCTCGGTCGCAAAGATGCCAACGGTTCCCTGTAAATTTTGTTGAGGGTGTTGTTCCCATTTAGCCCAGGGTCGATCGGTAATGGTTTCGACCATGGGTACGAGAACACCAAGGATGCGATTGTCTGGAGCATGTTTGGGAAGCCATTCTTGTTGTAACTTACGCAGGGCAATGGCCGAGGCGGTGTTACAGGCAAGGATGACCAGTTTACAGCCTTGGCTGAACAGGAACTCAACACCCTGACGGGTCATTTCATAAACTTCAGGACCGCTTTTCGGACCATAAGGCGCGCGAATATGATCCCCCAAATAAATAAAATTTTGATGGGGTAAACTGACGCGCAACGCGTGTAAAATGGTCAAGCCACCAGAGCCAGAATCAAATACGCCTATGGGCGCATTAAACCGCTTTTCTTCAAAAGGGGATTTTTGGTTAGGTGCCATTAGAACAGGTATAATCTCCGCTTATGGCAGGAATTTGGCGATGTTGGTACGTAAGTTTGATCGGTTGTGCCGAAGCCTGTAAATGTTTGTAAGTTACGAGTAATTTGCAAAATTCTATCAAGCCTGTATCTAATTCATCCTTTGCTTGGCCACCCGTAATGAGGAACCGAATTTCAGTATCAGACAGGATTTCGACTTGGCCTATGCCTCTATCTGTGAGGTTGCCAAAATCAGCGATTGAGGAATGGATCTGTTGACGTTCATTTATCTCATCCTCTTTATGCGAGAATAAGGTGAATGTTGAATAAGCCATTATTATGATCAGAGGGACTGCTCCGATGATCCTCCAGTTTTTAAGCATGGTTGCGTTGTTCTCTTTTCCCGTTTAAAACAGAAGTGTTTAGTTATGTACCTTATTGGGTATGTACAAGGTTTGGCCTGTGTTTTGGGGGGATCCCATTAACACCGGGTTGTTGGGTGCGGAATATATCACGGTGTTAGTAATGCGAAAGCCTATTTTCGGCATGTTGCCGCTTATCGGAACGATGGCTCTGGGTATTGCCTTAGGGTTGCTCAATCCATCGGTTGTTTATGCGGACTTTGAAGAAGGCCAAAAAGCTTTCGAAGCAGAGGATTATTCTGCTGCGTTTAGATATTGGCAAATGAGCGCAGACCAGGGCGAGGCCCGTTCTCAGCTACATTTAGCACGACTTTATCGTGACGGAATGGGTACAAACCAAGACAAGGTTGCTGCTTCTCTCTATTATTCGTTGGCATCGGTCCAAAACTTAAAAGAAGCCAGTGAAGAACAAAAAATTCTCGCAAAAAACTTTTCAGAAGAAGACACTGAACTTGCCAACAAACTGATGGCAAGCTGGGAACCTATCGATGTTCCCATCGTTTCAGAAAAACTTCCTCTTAGTGCTGCTGATAAAGAAAAAGCCCGTTGGTTTATAGCCGCTGAAAAGGGCAAAGTTAAGATCATTAAAGAAATGGTTGAGGCTGGCTTTGATGTTAACGTGCGTGACCTCGATGGCTGGACCGCTTTGATGCTGGCCGCTTTGAATAATCACAAAGTGACTTCGTCTAATTTGATTAAAGCTGGTGCAGATTTAACTGTTACCGATTCTCTCGGTATGACAGCTCTTATGGCGGCGTCAGTTGCGGGAAACAAAAAACTTGTCGAATATATGGTCAAATCTGGGGCTGATATCGAGCAAGAAGATAGCGCCGGTGAGACAGCTGAATATATGGCCGAACAAGCAGGACATGTTAGTGTCGCGCGTTATTTCTCATCCATGGAACTTCCTGAAGATCAAGTTAAACAGGCTCAACAGCTTCTCATTGCCTTGGGCTATCTCGAGGGCAGTGCTGATGGTAAATCTGGCCCTAAAACCTCTGAAGCTGTCAAAAAATTCCAAAAAGATAACGCGCAGAAACAGACTGGTTTGGTCCGGAAACTTCTGTTAGAAACCCTTGAAGGTAAGGTGCCAGTAGAACCAGTGCTCGAAGCCGATAAAACTAAAGTTTCATATGAATCTGCTTCTATGGTCACGCATTAATTTTATTCTGGAACATTCAAAACTTTGATTTGGAAAGAATGAGATTCCCGTACCCCGCACCTCGTATATTGGATCACTTCCTTAATATTTTGCCCTGATAATTAATATTTTTGGGTCGCAATATTGATCGTTTTGCAGTGTTTTTTGTAGTTATCTTGAAATATACCAAGTTATTTCAGTTCTGAGACTCGACTCGGGTTCCCTAAAACTATAAGGTAGCCCGTCGTTTGCGGAGTTTTGTTCTCTAACTCTCCGCTTCATATTTATTCTTTTACATACGTTAAGGCAGTCTAGATGAACTGGACGGAAGAGCGCATTGAGCTTCTGAAAAAACTATGGGCAGAAGGTCATAGTGCTTCACAAATTGGCAAAATGCTGGGCGTTTCTAAAAACGCCGTAGTCGGTAAAGCCCACAGGATGAAACTGGCTGCAAGGCCATCTCCTATTAAACGCAGTGCGAACAAGGGTGATGCCGCTAAAAAGGATGCTCCAGCTAAAAAGGCTGCTCCAAAAGCTGCTAAACCTGCTGCTCCTGTGGCTGCTAAACCTGTGGCGAAACCAGCCGCATCAGCGGCTGCTAAAGCACCTGTTGCCCCACCGAAACCAAGAGGTTTCGCTCCGCCACCGCGGCCCGTTGCGCCAAAAGTTGAAAAGGCTCCAACCGCGGCTGAAATAAAAGCTGCGGCGCTTCCAGCGAAAGCGCGCCGTAAAGCGAGTTCTGATGCTGCGGACCGTAAGCTTTTCAGTGGCGCGCTTGAAAAACGTAAAGGCCCTAAATGTCTGTGGCCTGAGGGCGATCCTGGAGATGATGATTTTCATTTCTGTGGTGCGCCTGCTATTGCAAGTAAGCCTTATTGTGCTGAACACTGTGCACGAGCTTACATCACGAAAAGTAGCCGTGGATCTAAGAAAACTTTGATGCCTTTGGAAAGTGTTCCAAAAAATAGTGAAGAAACTTCTTCACCAGCTTCTGGCACGCCTTCTTCTGAGACAAAATCAGCTTAACACTTGATTTGATTTCAAGCACTCTTGAGGTGTCTGACTGAACTATAAACTAGCCCCGTTATTTTTAACGGGGCTAGTTTAGGTTTTGGGGAATTTTTTTGTGTTTAGAGCACGCTAATTATTATAAATAAGTATAAATCCTAATTCAGTCAGACTTTCGCCCGAATTATATTATTAACTAGTATTATATTTAATTAGTACCCAATTTCGCTGGGACAGGTGTGTGTTTCAGTCATTTAGAACATGGCTTGTTGGGATGCGTTGAAAGAGGATAATCTTATGTCAAAGGTACAAAACGAAGTGAATAAAGAGAAATATTCGCGTTTGAAAAAATTACCTTTTGCCCTGCTTATTATTGGAGGGGTTAGCGCGACTGTGATGGCTTCACCGTTATCGGTTCAAAAAGCATGGGCTCAAGAAGAAGATCCGGGCGAAATGGCACGTGAGAGTATTGAGTTGATGATGAAGTCTTTGCGCCTTGTCATCGATGCAATCCCACAATATGAAATGCCGGTTATTAATGATAGTGGAGATATTATTATCCGCCGTAAACAAAAAGACGACTGGGAAGACCAAGACGATAGTCCTGAGGCCACGCCAAAAGAAGACGAAGAAGCTCCTAAAGATATTTAAATATCTGCTTAATAATCTGATTATGAAAAGTTTAAACATAAGTTTGTTCTATTCTTTGCCAGAAGGCTTTATCTAGGATTTTATCTGGAATTTTGTCGGGGAGGTAAGGACGACCTTGCAGCAAAGCTCCGCGCGGGGTAACTCAGTTAGGTAGATATGAGTTTAAAGGAACGACCCCATGTTTGATAGTTTAGGTGCATTTGTCCCCGGTGGAAATATGACTTTTGAGGGCGCAGAAAAAGGCCCCTTGAAGGACTTTGGATTTGCGGTAAAGGATATTTATGACCTGAAAGGCTATGTCACAGGTTATGGCAATCCGGATTGGCAAAGTCGTCGTCGCCCTTCAAAAGATCATGCAACAGTCGTCCAGAAATTACTCGATGCCGGAGCGATGGTTATCGGTAAGACGATTACAGACGAGTTTGCCAGTAGCCTAGATGGCCAAAACTATCACTATGGTACCCCCACAAATCCAGAAGCCCCAGGCCGCATTCCTGGGGGATCTTCCAGCGGTTCTGCCTCTGCTGTTGCGGGAGGTCTTGTGGATTTTGCTCTTGGATCAGATACCGGAGGATCAATTCGAATACCCGGAAGCTATTGTGGACTTTTTGGTTTGCGACCCACCCATGACCGGATCACCAAAGAAGGGGTTCTGCCACTCGCGGACAGTTTTGACACCGTTGGTTGGTTTGCCAGAGATGCCTGGCTTTTAAATCTGGTTGGCGAAGTTCTGATGGAAGCCAAAGCAAATCTAGAGGCGATGCCTGAAAAACTGCTTGTTGCTGTTGATGCTTTTGAAGCGCTTGATGAGCGGGGCCGCCAGGCTTTGAGACCTCATCTCGAACGCCTGGAACAGCGCCTTGGCAAGGCCGAATACGTGAGCCTCAATCCTGATAATCTTCAGGCAACGGGACTGAGTGAAAAGCCTCAGCAAGGACTTCTTGGCCTCGCAAGTCTCTTTCTAATAGTGCAGGGCCGCGAAGTTTGGGATACTCACGGAGAATGGATAGAGCGGGTAAAACCCAAGATGGGACCTGAAATTCAACAACGCATGGATTGGCGCAAGACCATCACCGATGAACAGGCGATTGATGCTGCAGAAAAGCGGGTGCTCTTTAATAAACGTTTGGCGACATTATTAACGCCAAAAACAGTGCTATGTTTACCATCTGCCCCCGGAATTGCGCCACGAATTAACGAGGACGCTGAAGCCCTGATGGCACACCGCTCTCAATTGTTGGCTCTTACTTCTGCTGCAGGTTTAAGCGGTTGCCCTCAAATTACCATGCCGCTTGCAACTCTAGACGGTTGTCCTTTGGGGTTGTCTTTGATGGGCGCAAGAGGATCGGATCTTGAACTTTTATCTTTTGCAGAGAAATTTTGTGGCGGTGAAGAAGAAAGCCAGTCGCTATCCCCATTCTAAGCAGGGCTGATAGTTTTTTTCGTAACCATTTTGAGCTTTAAGCTCTATCCGCAGGTCGCCAATCTATGCCCATAGAAACAAAAGTTATCGCAACATGCTTGAGCGGAGAGCATAGTTTTAGCAAACCTGCAGTGGACCACATCGAACTTATTGCTGGGCAAGGGGCCCGAGGCGATGCGCACTGTGGGGTAACGGTTAAGCACAGGTCTCGCGTTGCAAAGGGGCCAAGTCAACCGAACCTACGTCAGATCCATTTGATCCACTCTGAACTTCATGGCGAGCTTGTTGCCGCGGGTTTCAAGGTTGGACCAGGCGTGATGGGGGAGAATATAACAACCACGGGGATCGATTTACTCGCACTTCCAGTTGGAACGATCCTGCGTCTTGGATCAAAAGCGGTGGTCTGGATTACGGGTTTGCGTAATCCTTGCAAGCAGCTCAATGATTATCAAGATGGTTTGATGAACGCGGTGCTGGACCGGGATGCGGAGAATAATCTAATCCGAAAATCGGGTGTGATGGCAATTATCCTCGAAGGTGGAATCGTCAGGGCGGGGGATCAAATCTTAGTCGTACTACCGCCTTTGCCGCATGCACTCCTAAGTAAGGTCTAATAAATCTCAGTACTAGACCTTACTGTATCGTGTTTTAATCGTCGTATTGAATCAAACTCGTAACAGGGACATTACCCAATTTGTCTCTTCCTTTGAGGAAGTTAAGCTCAATAATGCAGGCGACTTTTTTCACATCTCCACCAGCTTGCTCCATCAGCGCAATGGCCGCTTCCATAGTGCCACCTGTTGCCAATAGATCATCAAGCATAATTACGCGTTGACCAGGTTTAACGGCGCCTTCCTGGATTTCGATGGTATCGGTACCGTATTCGAGATCATAGGTGTACGAAATGGTTTTACCCGGTAGTTTACCTTTTTTACGGATCATCATAAATCCCATGCCCAAGCGCATCGCAAGGGGGGCGGCGAGGAGAAATCCACGAGATTCAATGCCTGCAAGTATATCGGGTTTTTCTTTTTCAATGATCACAGCAAGGCGCTCAATAGTCTCGTTCCAAGCCTCTGCGTGAGCCAAAAGGGTAGAGATATCATAAAAAAGAATGCCGGGTTTTGGGTAGTCTGGAACTTCCCGGATGTGATCTTTTAGGTCGATGCTCATAATAACGCAGTCCCTTTTTTCTGGGCAATTTATGGAAGGCTTGAAATAAAACTGTCCGCGAGAGATCGTAAGGGTATCTCTTCAAACAGACTTAGGGTTTATGCCGTTTTTCCAATGATTCTGCAACAAGACCTTTTCAAGTTCTTACCTACTACTTACCCAATATAATGTTGTGTCAACAAAAGGTCCGATATCACAAGTCGGTGAGGCCTGTTGTTCTGTCTTCTGTCCTGTGATGCTATTGGATTTATGTTTTAATAATTGGGGTTTAATTCTTCTCTTGTTACCAGAGGGGTTGATCCCCAAGTGAATAATTCCATTATTTTAGATCCCATACTCGACCCCAGAGGAGAAGACCCGTGATCAGACACCGTTATGGTTTAATTGGATTTTTTTTCAAACTGTTACCTTTACTGGTAGGTGCTGTTGTTGCGGGTGGCTTCTCGGTTGCCATGGCAGATCAGAGCTACCCTTATGATGGCGTGGTAAGCATCAAGGTCGAGAAGCCGTACAAAGAACTCAGTGCTGATTTGAAAGATGCAATCAAACTGAATAAAATGGGTTTAGTAACTCGTGCCACGGCCAGTGGGGGCGCTGCGGCGCAAGGTATTACTATTCCTGGAAATATGGTGGTTGGTGTTTATCGCAATGACTTTGCCCGACGGATGCTCGCAGCCTCTATTCCCGCAGGTATAGAAGCGCCGATCCGATTTTACCTGACCGAGAACAAAGATGGCACCACTAATCTCACCTATCGAAAACCCTCTGCGGTTTTTGCGCCTTATAACTCTGAAGAATTGGATGTCATGGCAAAAGAGCTGGATGCCATCTTTGATGCCATCGCCCAGGGGGCTACCAAATAGGGCCTATGAGGCAATAAAATAAGGCCATAGCGGAGATGAGATATTCTCGATCTGATAATAGTTTACCCTACGAGCTGGATAGCGTAGAAATTATTTCCTGTCTGACATTATGGTAAAAGACTGGCGGGTATGAAAAGGTCGGCAAAAGCACAGGTTAAAAACAAGGGCGATAATCAAGCCCCTGCGGTTAGTCGTGCCGACAATCCTGCAGATAAATCAGACCCAAATTCTTTAGAAAATACGGAAGATACTCTCTTTTGCGACTTTGTTGGCGGGGCCGTCGGGCATCGCCTGAGATTTGGGGGCGGAAGAGGACAGGCTCTTCCAAAAGCTGCAGGACTAACCAAAGGACGAACACCACAAATTGTTGATGCCACAGCAGGTTTTGGCCGCGATGCTTTTCTTTTGGCATCTCTGGGGGCGGAAGTGACTTTGATCGAACGTTCTCCTGAAGTGCATGCCATGCTTGAAGAGGGGATGAAACGTGCCTGTGAAGCTGATGAGCGCATTGCTGTGATTATGTCACGTATGACCTTGCTTTTTGGGGATGCCAAAGAGCTTTTAAAAGATATGTCTCCAGAAGTTGTCGTGGTTGACCCCATGCATCCTGCAAGAAAGACCACGGCGTTGGTTAAGAAGGAAATGCGGGTGCTTAGAAGCTATGTCGGCGCAGATCCCGATGCTGAAGAGCTTATGAAAGCAGCATTGTCGGTTGCAACAAAACGTGTGGTGTTGAAGTGGCCCGTAAAAGGGGACCCTTTGGAAAATATAAGAAAACCGTCGCATCAAATTATTGGTAAATCCACCCGCTATGATGTCTTTATGACAGGGTGATTGGGGTTAAACCCAAAGCGATATAATTAATCCTGCTTATGAGGTATAATACGTTTATGACAAGGTCTTAGATCTTGATATGGTGTTATCGTGCCTGGAGGTTTGGTGGGATATATTTCTAACCTTATTCTTATGATGGCTCTGGGATTTACGGGGCTCTTGGTTGCCTCTGCCCAGAATTCACCTGCTCAAGCTGAAACTTTGCGTATAGCTTCTATCGACTGGTGTCCTCAACTTTGTCCCAAGGGGGATAAAGAGGGCTACGTTCTGGATACCGTAAAAAAAATATTCGAAGATAGCCCTTATGATATTGAAGTTGTTGCTTACTCTTGGTCGCGCGCTATCCGTTTAACCCGTCTTGGAAAAGTTCACGCCCTTTTATCGCCAGCAAAACCCGAAGCCCCCGATCTTCTCTATCCTCAACAAGAAGTGGGAACACAAAAAATGTGTTTCTTCGTTAAAGAAAGTTCACGTTGGAAATATGAGGGAATTAAATCCCTGCGCAATCAAAAAATTGGGATCGCGATAGATACCTCAATAGAGGAATTGAATACCTATATCAGCGAACACAAAGATAAATTTTATTTCTCTCCTTATGGGTCCAATTACTTAGTGCACAGTTTCAATATGATAGAGCGAAATAGGTTAGATAGTTTTATCTTTACCTATAATTCCACGGTTTATGAACTTCAACAAAGCGACCTCGTCTATAAAATAAAGCCTGCAGGGTGTGTCTCAAACGCTAATATTTATATGGCTTTTACCCCTGATCTCAAACACAGAGCCTTTGTGCTGAAAGCCATGAAATACTTTGATCTAAGGATGTCAGAGATTGTTATTAGGGGGCAAATATCCAATATAATGCAAAGGTATGGCTTACCAAGTTGGCAAGACAATTTGTTGGAAGTCTTTTAAAAAGAAAATGCTTAAGACTAATGAGGGGGCTATGAAAAGGCATGTCTGCAACTAATTTGATCGCTTAATTTAGTTGTCTCATTAATTGCATTACTCGCTAAATAGTTGTGATTTTATGTAAGTGATTGTGATTTAAGTACAAAATTTCACGATTACTAAATATTGTGATAAGATGGATGATCGAAAATAATTTAAGTTTTATTTTTTTATTAAGCATGAATTAACTGGAGAATCAGATAATAGATTCTGAAATAGTCAGTGTACCATTCGGGTACCTGTTATTAACGGTTGGAAAGAAGCTGGAGCGCTATGAGCCTAACGCAGCAAGATGTCGCCAAACTTCTGGCAGATTCCTCACCCGCTGTGCGTGCTGAGACAACGGTTAAAGTTGCATCTCATTTCGAAGCGAAGGATTTTACGACAGAAGAAAAAGCCGTGGCGGAAGAGATTTTTCGTGCCCTGGTTAAGGATGCAGAGATCGTTGTTCGAGAAGCACTTTCTAATTCTTTGAAAGTTGCTGATGATCTGCCAAGAGATATTGCCTTGGCCATGGCCGCAGATGTTGAATCTGTATCTCTACCGATATTGAAATTTTCAGATGTCTTCACTGATGAAGATCTCATTGAAATTTTATCTAAAGAGGGAGCTGCTAAACAAGAAGCAATTGCCTTGCGGGCGAATGTCTCTGAAGCAGTTTCTGAGGCGGTAATCGATACCGGGAACGAAAATGCGGTTGCCAAACTGGTTTCTAATGAAGGTGCGTCTATTACCGAAAATGGTTATGGGCGTGTGATGAACGAATATAAAGAAAGCGAAGCTGTTGCGGGTTCTCTTTCTCGTCGTCCTTCTTTACCTGCATCTATCTCAGAGCGATTGATGAATACGCTTTCAGATCGCCTAAGACATTATATTGTTAGTCGGCACGAGCTTGATTTTGACCAAGCCTCAAATTTAATCATGCAAGTGCGTGAGAGAGCAACGGTTTCTCTTTTAAAAGAAGGCTCAAGTCATGAAGAACTCGAAAAGTTGGTTAAACAACTTCATAGGGGTGGTAAGTTAACACCTTCCCTTGTGTTACGTGCGCTTTGTTCTGGCGACATGATGTTTTTCGAATGTTCGATGGCCGAGCTGGCTGGTATTCAGCTGACAAACGCTCAAGCGCTTATTCATGATGATGGTCAACTTGGTTTGAAATCCCTCTATAATAAAGCTGGGATGTTGATGGCATATTACCCCTTTGTGAAGGCGGCAATTAATCTCTATCGCGATATGGAATATAGCGGAGATGGAAATGATCGTGAGGCTTTTGCCAGTCGACTTCTTGAACGCCTGCTCACCGTGTTTGAGCTTCCAGACCAAGAATTAAGCCCTAATGAAATTGAATATCTGGTAGCAAAGCTACAACAATATTCGGGTTAACTTCTCGTTTATGGGTATACACAATAAAAAAGCGGTCAGGTTTTCTGACCGCTTTTTTATTGATCTGAGTCCTGGGATTTAAGAAGATCGATAATTGGCCTCATGAAATTTTATGGCGTAAGCCGTAACTGAGAGCGTGTAATAAGCTGATGTACACAGAATTTTATATGAGAGAGTCTAAACATTCCTCATATTTGTACTTTATTTAGTGAGAGTATATAGGCGAATGCCAGGACCAGATTTATTCGTCACTCTTGTGATTATGGGAGCAGGCGTGGTGATTATTACCCTTGCGGGTTGGTGGTCAAAACGACCGAGGGTGCCAGGGACAATACGCTGGATTTCCCCCACCGCAGTTCAATTCCTGGCCTTAATCGTTATTGTTTTAATGGTACCGCACCTCATTGGCTTACTTGGAGGCCAAGAATTTGCCGAGCACATGTCGTCCAATCGATCATATGGCCGATAGTATTTTCCTCTTTCTTGGGGCGCGAATAACTAGATAAGAATAAGCCCCAGCGGGGGGATTGCCGGGGCTTATTCATCAAACAAAGGTTAAGGAGTGGAGATCAAGCAACCCTAACCTTGCTCAAAAAGGCTTCAACTTCTTTACCGAGTAAATCGACATGGTCTGTCATTTGAACTATCATGCCTTCGACCGCTTGGGCGGCAGCACTTGCATTTTCAGCTGTACTTCGGACGCGATCAACTGTGTCGGTTACCTGCCCTGTACTGTAAGAGGCTTCTTGAACATTTTGTGCAATTTCGTGTGTCACCTGGTTTTGACGCCCGACGGATTCAGAAATTGATCCAGATATCTCATCAATCTGAGTGATAATATTCTGAATTCCCTTGATAGCATCAACCGCTGAACCCGTCGCATTTTGCATAGAGGCAACTTGTTCAGATATTTCTTCGGTCGCTTTTGCTGTTTGGGTAGCCAAGGATTTTACTTCAGAGGCAACAACAGCAAAGCCTTTGCCTGCTTCTCCCGCACGTGCCGCTTCGATTGTGGCATTCAGGGCCAACAGGTTGGTTTGCTCTGCAATGTCAGAAATGAGACCCACGACATCCCCGATTTTACGGGCAGCTTCGGATAGACCTTCAACTTCTTCATTAGTTTTTTTGATCTGTGATACGGCTTCTGTTGCGACAGAGGATGATTCTTGAACCCGGGTATCAATTTCTTCTATTGAGCTCGTGAGTTGTTGAGACGCATTGGTCACCGCGTTCACACTTCTGGACGCAACTTGGCACACTTCGACAATGCCACTGGCCTCTTCTGATGTGGCGCTTGCCACAGCAGCCATCTCTTGAGCGCCGGCACTAGATTGAACGGCTCCATCTGCGACTTTTTGGGTAAGAGCGCCAACTGATTGCTCAAAGTTAGTTGCCAGCTCTGCCAGCATTGTCTGTTTTTCTTCGTGTGCCTTGCGTTGCTGTTGTTCTTGTTCTTGTTGCAGGCGTTCTCTTTCAAGCGCATTGCCATGGAAAACTTCCATAGCTTCGGCCATGTCCTTGATTTCATCATTGAACTTTGGCTGAGGTATCTCAGTATGGATATCTCCATTTGCGAGGTCCATCATGGCTTTAGTCATGCGTCGGAGAGGCCTGGTAATGCTAAGGGTAACGGATGTTGATATGATAATGGTAATGATGAAAACCGCAGCCATGATACCGATAAGAAGCTGTGTCTGTCCTTCTAAGTCGGCATTAAAATCATCCATATAAACACCAGTACCTATAACCCAGCCCCAGTTTTTATAGTGTTGAACGTAAGATAGCTTTTCAACCGGGTCTTCTTGTCCGGGTTTAGGCCATAGGTAATCAACATAACCACCCCCAGTTTTTGAAGCCTTGATTGCGCTTATAAAAGCCGGGAAGATCATTTTGCCATTAGTATCTTCAAGTTTACTGAGGTCTTTGCCGTCAAGAGAGGATTTGACAGAGTGCATGATCATCACGGAGTCCATATCATTGACCCACAAATAATCACCGTCGCCATACCGGATGCCGTTGATCGCGGTCAAAGCTGCTTTTTGAGCCGCCTCTTCGCTCATTTCGCCATCTTGTGAACGTTTGTAAAAACCGTCCGATAAATTAATCGCGGCTTCGATAATATGTTTCAGCTCTTGTTGTTTTTGTTGGAATAAATCATTTCTGAGACTGCTGAGTGAAAATCCCCCGACAATAAGGAGACCGAGCGATGAAACGATGATCAAAGCGATCAGTCTGTGCCCGATACGAAAACCCATTTTTTTTGCTTTTTGCATTATTCTTCCCGGTTTATTTGACGCCAGGATTACGACACTATGGCAAAAAGATTAAAAATATCTTTTTGCCATAGATTGTTCTTTAAGAAATCAACTCTGAACTTACTTTAGTTATCCTAAGAAGATCAAACCAGTACCAAACACAACGATTAGTGCCCCAATCCATGCACCGATTGCGGGGCGTTCTTTTGTTCGCATCCACATGAATGGCAACATGATGACAGGGGTGGTAGCTGACAGGGTCGCCACGATACCAACGTCACCTTTGGCCAAGGCATAGAGGATCAAGGTCATCCCGACACACATACCGAGAAAACCTGAGATCAGTATGTGAGTGACGATTGTTGTGTTGAGCTTATTTCGAAGCTTAAAGGCTTGAACCGGGGCGGAACTTAAAATAACTAGGCCGATTGCTGTGATACCAACACGCATTGCTGATACGGCAAAAGGGTCTGCGCCTGATACCATGATGGGTTTCGCAATAAGAGAACCTACAGACTGGCCCAGTGCTGCAAGTAATCCGATGCCTACGCCAATGATAAGAGGGCCTTTTACCTCTTCCCATTTATGCATTTGATCGCGCCGTTTACCGTACACAATAGCTAAAATTACACCGGCTATGACAAATAAGGTGCCGACTAAGGCAGTAGGGGAGAGGGCCTCCCCTAAAAATATCCATCCAAGCAAAGTGCTCATGGGGGCGTTTGTTGAGAATAATATAGCTGTACGTCGAGGTCCCAGGCGGTTCATGGTTGCAAACAGGGCGGTGTCACCAAGCAATATTCCGATCAGACCGGATAACAGAATTTCTGCGATCTGATCCTGGCGGATGGTTTCCCAGCCGCCAAATATAGTGACGTAACTACCGAGCATGGCAAAGACGATAAGCATGCGAACTCTGTTGAACCCTATGGTTCCAAGACGCTCAACAGGCATGACAGATACTATACTACCGATGGCCCAGCAGGTCGCCGCTGAAAGGGCTGCAATCTCAACAAGATACATTACATTATTCTATTCTGTATTTTAGTTTGATATTTGGGTAATTTTTATTCACGGACTGTAGCTTGATTGTTATTTCAGGCAAGACGATAAAATCTATTCCATTAGATTAGAAAATCTAATGGAATAGATTTGTAAAATAGGCAGTTCGAAAATAGGACGTTTGTATATTCTGCCCTAGCTAAGCCTGGATAAAACTAGCTAGAAATAACAAGCTACTAGAAATAAAACCCAAGAAAGGTACCCATCCAGGTACTTGAAAATACGTGGGTGATGAGGATGGTTTTTCTTGTCGCTTGATTAAGATTAAAGCCATGTTCACCAAAGCAAAAACCACAAGGACAACTTGTGAAGTCGCTTCAGCTAACTCAGCTATAGGGAAAAAAAGTGCGAGTATAATAATTAAGGAAATTACAACAAAAGTGGCAGTAATTGGTGTTCTGGTAATGGGGTGAACATAGGACAAAAACTCTGGGAGACTATTTTGTGATGCCAATCCATAAAGAACCCGTGATGCCATTATTACCTGAATTAGAGCTCCATTTATAGTGGCAATGATTGCAACGACATTAAATATATTGCGTGTATTCTGGCTTGTATTCACAAAAATCAAAGTTAAGGGTGCGTCAGAATGGGTTAAAATATCTATTGGTATCGTTAAGACCACGATTGATACCACGACAAAATAGATGATCGTGGCAATAACGAGGGTAATAATTATACCCAGAGGGAGTGTTCTTCGCGGGTTTTTTACTTCCTCTGCTACGTTAGCGATATCTTCGAAGCCAATGAAAGCGAAAAAAGCCAATAAACCTGCGGAAAGAATGCCGCTCCAAACCGCAAGTTCGAATGGAGGGAGAAGTGACGGAATTTTATTGACCAGATCTGGATTTGATGTTGCACCAATCCATATTACTAAGCTCAATCCCCCTATTTCGAGTACAGTAAAAATTGCGGCGAGTATAACGGATTCAAGAATTCCCCATATGGCGATAATGCCGATTATGATGACGATTAAAGTGATAAGATAATCAGTAGAAATCGAAACCAGCGTTTGTAGATATCCAGCGGCCCCTATTGCAACTGTAGCAGAAGAGATAACCCCTGATACAATGACAAATAATCCAGTTATTAGTGGTAGGTGTTTGGAATTAAAGCCTTTACTGACATAGGCAGCTTCTCCGGCACTTACGGGGTAACGTGTCCCTAACTCTGCGTATGAAAATCCTGTGAATGCTACAACACTTGCTGCAATAAGAAATGAAATTGGCGCGTATATTCCTGCTTTAGAAGCGGTTGCTCCCACGAGAACATAAATCCCTGCCCCAATCGTTACACCTAACCCATACAAGATGAGAAGGGGCAGTGTTAAGCGCCTTCTTAATTGAGGACGCTCGGCCTTTTTAACTGAGCTGGCGTTGTCATGAATATTCAACAAGATAAGATGTCCAAATATTATTCCAGTAACACTGAGCCCTACAAGATGATTAAGCTAGGTGCTGTGAGCTATATTTGCATGGATAGGAAAGCTATTCTTTGTTTTATGACAATTTTTAAGAACGATTTTCTTCATGTGGCGTGTTTGATGGGTTGTTTTTTGGGTCCCAGATCCGCCAAAGGCTGATTATTGCCCAAAGACCAGGAATTGGAGCAAGTAGGGTTAACCATACATCTGACATTAGGTTGCTGATCAGTACAAATAGGATACCAAAGGCAAGGACAACCATAATGGTCTTGCTAAGGCGAGAGGGGGGACCAACGATTCTTTTACGTTTTAGCTTGGGTTGTTGTTGCGAATGTGCTGAGAGCGCTAAGTGTGGATCGGAAGTGGCTTTGGCCCAGTCAGGCTCTACTCTGCCATCCTCTTCTGTGCTATTACCTTTTTGCCAAACTCCATCAGATATTTCTTCTTCGACGATTTCGGCGTCAATTATCTTGGGCTGAAAACGACTGCTCTCGCCGTTATTACTATCTTTTTGGCCGTCATTTTTTTTGGGATCTCTGCCTAGTAATTTATCGAGCCAATCGATCAAAATATTGGCGAGAAGGGCTGTAATGCGAACGGACAACCAGACCACTACGGCGATAGCAAGCATGATGCCGCCAAATTTGAGAATTTCAAACCCGGCAGGAATTTGCTGACTTTTCAACATAACAACGCCGATAAATATCAGAGGTACTACGATAGCAAGTATTATGCTTAAGCGGCTAATGGCTTGTGTTGTCTTGAATTTTTTCATTTAAACGCAGCTGTACTCCCTCAAACGGTAGAATAAAGCAACAGCGTTGACAGAGTGTTAACTGACGTTAACCAGTTAATTTGCCCCGAAAAGCTATGGGGCACGTTATGGTGCTTCGCTTATGGCCAGCTTTACACCAAAACTTGCGAAGGCCAGCGCTGTTGTCCTTCTGAACCAGCGCATAAATCGTTCACTTCCTAGAGCTATTTGACCAATCATTGCTGCGAAGAGGCCATAAATGACAAAAATAATAAAGGTCATTCCCATAAAGATAGCACCCAGAACTAAGGTCTCTGTAATAAGGGACGTGGTGTTCGTGCTAATGAACTGGGGTAAAAAAGCGAGAAAGAAAATTGATAATTTAGGGTTCAATACATTTATCAACACGCCGTTGGTAATGATTTTCAATTTTCCAGTAGGTAGCTTTTTCCCAACCTCCATCTTAACAGGTCCGGAATCTTTTAGTGTTTGATACGCCAAATAAAGCAAATAGGCGACGCCACAAAACTTGATTGCCTGGAACAAAAGCGCACTGGTATGAAGAACTGCAGCCAGCCCAAAAGCGGCGGCAAAAACATGAGGTAATATACTCAAAGTACAGCCTAAGGCGGCAACAATGCAAGCTGACCTTCCTGACCTAAGCCCCGTTGCTATCGTGTAAATTGCCCCGGTGCCAGGTACCAGAATAATAACAATTGAGGTGAGGAAGAACTCGAGACTCATCGTCAATACCTTTAGATTGCTGTTACAGGTTAGGCTTACTTTGATTAAATATTATTGGGAATGGAATTAGGTGTTAGAGCCCGCGTACACGTAGCCTATAGGGGTGTTTTTAAAAAGACAACCATTGTTATTTCAATTGTGAGACTGGTCGGTCGAGTGATAAGGGCTTCTAGAATTCACGTTCGATAGAGAATTCTACGGCACCAATAAGAGCTCTTTTTTCAATACTATCTGGGAAGATCTCCAGGGCGGCTATGGCTTTTTGCACGTATTGCCTTGCGGTCGCCATGCTGTCTTCCAGGGCATTGTGTTTTGCCATAAGACCAAGAGCCGTGTCGAGATCATCGTCAGTTTGTTCCAGTTTTTCAATCACCCGTGTCCAGAAGATCTTTTCTTCGTCACTGGCTCGCTCAAAAGCCAGGATAATGGGAAGAGTCATTTTTCCTTCACGGAAATCATCTCCAACGGTTTTACCTAACGCGGCCTGTTTTGCTGAATAATCGAGAATGTCATCTACAAGTTGGAAAGCAATGCCAAGGAATTGGCCGTAATTCTCCAGGGCTTCTTCTTCTACTTTTGGGCGTTCAGCAACAACGGCGCCTAGACGGCATGATGCTGCAAAAAGGATCGCGGTTTTGCCACTGATGACTTCGAGGTAGGCATCACGGTCTGTTTCCAGATCGTTGGATGTCATCAATTGCTGAACTTCACCTTCGGCAATAATCGCGGAAGCATCAGATAGGATACGGATAACTTCTAGTGAGCTATCACGAGACATAAGTTGAAAAGCACGACTGAAGAGGAAATCGCCCACTAAAACGCTAGGCTTGTTACCAAAAATTGCGTTTGCAGTGTCACGTCCTCGACGCAGATCGCTTTCATCTACCACATCATCGTGGAGAAGTGTTGCTGTGTGGATGAACTCGATACACGCAGCAAGGCCAAAGTGACGATCACCTTGGTATCCGCAAAGCCTTGAGGATGCGAGTGTCAGAAGGGGACGCAGACGCTTGCCACCTGCGGCAATAAGATGACCTGCGAGCTGAGGGATCAGAACGACATTTGATTGCATGTGCTTCATAATCAAGACATTTACTGTCTTGAGATCGTCAGAAACGAGATCCATAAGAACCTCCATGCCATTTTGAGACACAGCTTCTTTTTGATCAGCTTTTACATCCGCAGCAATGGCCACGTTCATCCCCTAACAAATAACTTGGCACCTCTGATATTGGCACCCGACATACCCGATAGGTCGTTCTTATAGGAAGGCCGGGGGGGAGTAAACCAGATAACGGCAATTTTATGGTGCTGTGACTATTCGGTACAAGCGCAGATTATAAGGGGCAAGGCGCAGTTGTACCCTTTGACAGTTGGCAATGTCCCTTTGGTTTTACGTCTCATACTCCAATTCGCAACAATAAGTGGAAACTGAGACGGGGAACTCACTTATTGTTGCGAACAAATAATACCGTATTCAAGCAGCTTGTTTGAGCAGCAGAGATGATAAGTGGGAGTGTTTGTTGATGAGGAACTGAATTAATCGTTCATGATAGTCCTCAGGAACGGCCCCGACGACAGAAGGGCGTGTCATTAGGTTTTTCCTATAGTGTGAAACATTTGGCGTGGTTTCAAAGAAATCAAAATCAACGAAGGTTTCAAAGATATTAAAATATCTAAAGATTGGTCCGTAAACCGCATCAATAAGCTGAAAAGTGTCTGAGGCGAAGAATTTCGTTTGGCCCAGTTGTTGTTCGAGTTGTTGGAATTTTCCCACCAGAATGTCGCGCTTCTCATTAAAAGTTACGAGATCCTTTGCACTATAGAACCCGGCAATGCCTGCAAGGATGGTTGATCCGAATTCAATCCATGATCTGTGAAGGGCTTTTTCGAAACTATCTTCAGGGTGGATTGTACTCTCGGTGATTTCGTCGAGATATTCGCTAATGACGGAAGATTCAAACAAAACGCCCTGTTTTGATTTTAACAGAGGTACTTTTCCCATGGGAGAAATCTTATTAAACCAATCAGGTTTATCAGAAAGGTCGATATATTTACGTTTATGAGGAATTCCTTTTTCTTCCAGAACGATGACTGCGCGCTGAACGTAAGGGCAAAGGTTGAAGCTAATCAATTCCAGTTCTGAATCCCCAAAAGATTTTGGACAAGATTTTGGGGCGTGTAATGTTGTTTGGTCTGAGTTTAACAGTGGATCTGTCATCGTAGGTCACCCGCTTGTGTTGCTGTTGACTATAATTTAATCTGTACATCTACGGGTATCAATTAGAAGAAAGTGAAAAAATACATTTCATGAATGAACAGGGTGAGTATTGGCGCGATCTCAGAACTGTTTTAGCTGTTGCTAAAACAGGTTCACTTTCTGCGGCAGCAAGGCAATTGGGTATTAGCCACCCCACCGTTTTTCGACATGTAAACCAGATTGAGGCAAAACTTGAGGTTAAACTGTTCGAGAGAAACCGCGATGGTTATAGTCCGACACCTGCCGGCGAAGAGATGGTTGGATTGGCTGAAAAGTTTGATCGCGACCTCGTTGTTTTGGAACGCCGACTCTTAGGCCAGGAACTTCAGCCTCGTGGATTGGTACGCATTACCACAACCGACACGCTGTTGATCAACTTTCTATCGCCCATATTTGCCGAACTTCAAAAGAGTTATCCCGATATCGAGTTGGAAATAAATTGCTCAAATGAGTTGGTTAATCTCAACCGAAGAGATGCGGAAATCGCTATCAGGCCAAGTAAAAACTCACCTGATAATATGGTCGGGCGGAAAATATCTGATCTTAATGTAGGTATTTATGGAAACGTAAAGGGTCATAGTTATCTTCTCGATGAGACCGGAACTCTTAAAGATTTTGAACTCCTTAAAAAGCTAAATTGGATTGGCCCTGACGAGAGTCTCGCTCATTTACACATATACAAATGGCTTCAGCATCATGAGTTATATCCTCGCGTACGCACGCGTCATAATAGTTTATTAGCTGTGGCCGATGCGGTTCGAAATGGAGGTGGCGTAGCTGTTTTACCCTGTTTTATGGCGGCGATAGATTCAAGCTTACTCGCTTTGAAATCTCCTTTGGAGGACTTTGATAACGAACTCTGGATATTAACTCATCCAGACTTACGTAATGTCGGCCGTATTCGGGCCTGCATGGATTTCCTCGTCCAGGCTATTTCCTTAAAACGTCCCATGCTTGAGGGAAATTATTAAAGCAAGGATATGTCTGACTAGTTGGCTGTTCCTGACAGTGTGAAAACTCTTTTCTTGGCTTTAATGTATGGATCTTCCACCAGAATATAAATTATGGCGCCTCTTTAGTGTGGTCGCTATCAGGATATTTATTAAATAAGGTCGCTATTTGGATATATACCTTGCATGTTTGGTCGCCAATAGGATATATGATTGGCGAATGTGGTCGTTATCAGAATATATTCTTGAAAACAGAAGACAGTTTCTTCTCGTTCAGGACAAACCATTCGCTTCATATTCTTACCGCAAACAACGTTGGTATCTGATTTACACCAAGTAATTTGATCACAATTCTGGCAGCTAAATTTTCGCTTCATTTTTTTCTTAAATTTGGGCTGCTTTCTTTTTTTACAAACGTCCTTTTGATAAAGCTCCTCAATTTTCTGAGCGGCACGTCTATGGGGGCGCAAAACTGCACACGTGCCGGCTCTCTTGCCACACGCATGTGGAAGGACGCATTCAAGTGGATAATAAATTTCTTCTTTTTACACCTGGCCCTGTGAACGTGGCGGAAAACTTACGATTGGCGATCTCGAAAGAGGATATTTGCCACCGAGAGAGGGATTTTGATGTTCTGCTTGGCAGTATTGAACAAAAACTCCTTTCATTGTTTCAGATAGAAAAACGTAATTTATATCGCGCTGTTGTGATCACAGGTTCAGGTACTGCAGCAAACGAGGCAATGCTGTCGTCAGTCGTTGGTCAAGGAGAGATCTTGATCTTGTCCAACGGGGAATTTGGCGAACGTTTGCACAAAACTTCTCAAATCCATAATCCAAAGACACATCTGATAGAAGAGCCATGGGGGCAGGCGTTTAATCTGGAACGTATCGAGGATTATCTTAAGGCTCATAAGATCGACGTCATCGCTACCGTTCACCACGAAACCTGTTCGGGAATGCTTAACCCATTGGAGCCGATTGGGGCACTGGCGAAGGCACATGGCGCCCTCTTCATCGTCGATGGGGTGAGCAGTGTCGGGGCTGAGATCGTTAACATGGAAAGCAGCAATATCGCGTTTTGCTCCAGCTCAAGCTCTAAGGCTATAGGCTCGTATCCTGGCCTTTCTTTTGTAATTGGGGGCAAAGAGCACTTTGAAAAACTTAAAGAACACAAAGCCAAGACTACTTATTTAAATTTAGCAACATTCTACGAATTTTTAAAATCCAGATCCCAAACACCAAATACACCTGCAGTTCCATTATTTTTTGCATTAGAACAGGCCCTTACAAATATTTTGAAAGAAGGTGTATCAAAGAGGTTTGAAACTATTCGCCAGCGAGCGCAAAGTTTGCGTAGTGGTATGCGAAAATTAAATCTCAAATTCTTGATTGACGAAAAAGACATGTGCTCTGTCCTTACGACTGTGCGCGTTCCTCATTTAATCAATGTGACAGATCTGAAACAAAGCCTCCGAGAACAATCGATCATCGTTTACGCCGGTAAAGGTTGCTTCAAAGACAAAGTATTTCAGGTGGGGAATATTGGAGAAATGACAGAGTTTGACATCCAGTTTTTCCTGCAAACGCTTAAACAAGCCTTACGAACATCGAAGGTAAATAAGATTTCTTCAGCAGCCCCCATCAGGTTGACAAAGCCAGTCCTGAAAGTAACGCCCAATAGACAAAGGGCTGAGGTGTCGGCGACATTATGAACCTAACTGGTTGCCTGTTTCTAGCCACAACCTTGTCTTCCTTCAGATGTTGTACGTCCGTTTTTTTTAAACACCATTAGTAATAAGAGTTATGCGATGTCTGGTAATCTTTCCTATGAAGACCTAAAGCAAGCCGTCTCCAACGGCGAGATTGATACTGTTCTTGTCTGTCTTGTCGATATGCAAGGCCGCCTTATGGGTAAGAGATTTCATGCCGATTACTTTGTAAAGACAGGTGCCTCAGAAACTCACAGCTGCAACTACCTCCTTGCCACCGACATGGAGATGAAGCCTGTTGAAGGTTACAAATCCACAAGCTGGGAAGCAGGTTATGGCGACTACACCATGAAGCCTGATCTAAGCACCTTGCGTCGCGTTCCATGGCTCGAAGGAACTGCCTTTGTCTTGTGCGATGTTCTAGATCACGTGACACATGCTGAAGTTCCCCATTCTCCCCGTGCCATCCTCAAAAAACAGGTCGCTCGCTTGGAAGCTATGGGTATGAAGTCTTTTATGGCCTCAGAATTGGAATTCTATCTGTTTGAAAACTCTTTCGAAGATGTGAACAAACAAGGTTATCACCACCTAGAAACACTTGGTAAATACAACCAAGATTATCACATCTTTCAAACAACTAAGGAAGAAGATGTCATGCGCGCGATCCGTAATGGATTGCACGACGCAGGTATCGTTGTTGAATGTTCCAAAGGTGAAGGTTCTGCTGGACAAGAAGAAATCAACGTCAAATATGACGATGCTCTTAAGTCTGCAGATAACCACGCATTCATTAAAAACGGTTGTAAAGAAATAGCCTGGAAAAAAGGCAAAGCCCTGACTTTCCTTGCCAAGTGGCACAATGATGCTGCGGGAAGTTCGTCACATGTTCACCAGTCGCTTTGGTCTGAAGATGGTAAGAAATCTCTCTTTCATGATCCAAATGGTAAATATGGTATGTCCGAGTTGATGCGCCAGTACGTCGCGGGGTTACTGCACAACGCCAGTGATTTGACCTACTTCCTTGCGCCTTACATCAACTCTTACAAACGTTTTGCCGAAGGTACGTTTGCTCCGACAAAAGCGATATGGAGTAAGGACAACCGAACCGCGGGTTATCGCCTTTGTGGTGAAAATACCAAAGCAATTCGCATAGAATGCCGTGTTGGTGGGTCAGACCTTAATCCATACTTAGCTATGGCTGCGCTGCTTGCGGCTGGTATCGATGGCATTGAAAACAAAAGAGAACTTGAGGCGGAATTCGAAGGTGACGCCTATCACTCTGAGAAGGCACGATCTATTCCAAATACGCTCCGTGGCGCCACGCTTGCCCTGAACAAATCTGAAATGCTCCGCGCGGCTATGGGGGATGATGTTATCGATCACTATACCCGTGCTGCAGAGTGGGAGCAGGAAGAATTCGATCGCCGTGTAACTGACTGGGAAGTTTCCCGAGGCTTTGAGCTCGCCTAGCACCTAATTTGGTTCCTGCAGACATAATTAATCGGGTCGTGTCGCAAGGGGATGCCCGTTTGAGAGCGAAGCCGTTTTACACGGTCGATTACATTTCGAGGGCTGGTTAATACTCTGGTTAGATAAGTTTTGTATACTTATCTCGTTACGAAATCGAATTAATTGCTCGCATAAAAATATCTGACAAACATTGCCCTCTTGTTGGATGGTCAGGATCATTTATGCGAGATCGCCTCATCCTTTTACTCTTTAGCTTATTCTTTATTGGGTTATCTGTTCGTTCAGCGAGCTCGGCTGAAACCCTACAGTTGCTCACACTGGATTATCCTCCATACGAATATAGTGAGAATGGAGAGGTCAAGGGCCTTGCGGTAAATGTTGTAAGAGAAGTCTTTAGGCGGCTTAATTACAAGGTTGAGATCAAAGCTCTACCTTGGACAAGGTCTCTCAAATTAGTAGAGTTGGGACAAGCTGACGCTATATTTACTGCCTATCGTACACCAGAAAGAGAATTGTTTTTAGACTATTCCAATGAAATTCTGATGTCTCAAGAAGTCTCTCTTTTTATTCGCAAAGGTTTTCACGTTCCTCAAGATCACGATTTTACGAACTTGGCTAAATACCATTTCGGAGCCCGAAGAGGTGTTAGCTACGGGGCAAAATTTGATAAGGCTGTGGAAGAGGGCACTCTTCAATCGGTTTACCGGGTAAGCGATGGTAATGCCTTGATTAAGTTATTAATAAATAAGCGGGTTGATATCGTACCTTTTAACAGATTGGGAGGTTATTATCGCTTTCGCGAACTTGGCGTGGCTGGCGATGTCGAGGAGCTTTCTCCGCCAATCCAGTCCGTACCGAGTTACATCGCGTTTTCAAAAAAAAGAAACCACGCCCTACTACGGGATTTGGTGGATCGAACATTGATTGAAATGAGACAAGACGGTAGTTACGATAGATTAACGGACTACTCTCTCGTGAATTAATAACGTTGATATCAATGATTGTTTTTAAAGTATAAGAAGTCGTTCAATTTAATCGTATCTGGTGCTATGGGTGGCCTATTCGGTCTCTCTCATTAGATTTTCTTTTTTAGAAGACCTCTTCCCCACAATAGTAGTGAAAGATTTGTAGGTTTTGGGTTATCTCTGGACCCGTCTTACTCAGAGGCAGAGACATCCCTTTATAACTTATGTGATGATTATCACGCCAATACCAGATAGTGCCGTTAAACCAAATAGGATGTGGCCAGTTATATACCAGATTGAAGTACCGAATAAATGCTGGTTTTATACAATCCTCAATAACCCCGTCTGCAAACATTTTCTTCCCAGTAGCATCTTTTTCGAAGATCCTGACCATTGCAGTGCCGCACAATCGAAATATCCAATCCTCTTCACCAGGCGCTGGCTCATAAAGTCCCATATATGGCATGATCTTGGGATAGAGCAAAAGGTCAAGCTCGGCACGCGTAGGGATGTGATTTTCACGCCGAACGGCTTTCCAGCCCTGTAGTATAGTATCGAGGCGTTCAGTATGAAAATCTGGGGTGAGCGATACACCAAAATCTTGAAAATCGATAGAAAATGACGATGCGATTTTCTCAGCTTTTTCTCTGCTATACATAAAATAATACTAAAGAATAATTATTAATACTTAGGAAATTCAGTAAAGTTAGTACTTATGTTTTTGATATAGTTCAGGGTCTCGGGGATACGCTCCGTGACTTTATTGCAATAATTCAACTTTCTCCCCTTGTGGAGCTCAAGGGCTATAGTTAGCTTCAACAAATATCAGTTTTAAAACCTGTAGGAACCCATTGGCGTGATCGAGATTTATCGAACCAACGATATTGTTAAGCTCTCATGGATACAGGCGTTGATGTCTGATGCTGGAATTGAGTGTGTTGTTTTAGACGAACACGCATCCATTATTGAGGGATCTATAGGCGCTATCCAGCGTAGAATTATGGTGCTTGAAGAAGATGCAAATCAAGCGAGACGGGTTTTGACAGATGCAGGTGAATTGGAAGAACAGCCGTGACAGGTGGGTTTCTCCAAGATGTTGATTTGACCGAAGATGATTTTCTTGGTGGGAAAGTAAAGATCTTCCAGCCTGCGAAAGGGTACCGGGCAGGAATTGATGCTGTTCTTCTCGCCGCAACTGTCCAAGCCACATCCGAGGACAATGTTCTTGATTTAGGCTGTGGGGTCGGGACCGTTGGTCTTTGCTTGATGGGTCGGCTTGCAGATGTTCGTGTCACAGGGCTGGAACTGCAATCCGTTCTCTATGAGATTGCCAAAAAAAATAGGGAAGCAAATAATTTTGAGGATCGATGGTCTTTGATAAAAGCCGATCTTTTGCACTTACCAAAAGACCTAGCGTTAGGATCGTTTGATCAAGTGATTTGTAACCCTCCTTTTATGCCCAAAGGATCGTCACACGCGTCACCGGACCCGATTAAACTCTTGGCAAACCATGAAGGTGATGCTTGCTTGCGCGACTGGATGCTTGCTGCCTTGAAATTCGTGAAGCCTAAGGGGGCTGTTACGATCGTGCATCGTGCCGATCGTCTCGATGAAATCTTATCTATTTTTCGAGAGAAGAAAGCTGGTGCTGTTGAGGTTTATCCTCTTTGGCCTTATGCCGGCCAACCAGCTAAACGTGTTATTGTCCGGGCTCGGCGCGGTATATCAAAGCCCATGCTTATTACTGCTGGTCAAACTTTACACGAAAGAGACGGCTCTTATACACCTGAAATTCAGGGGGCTTTAAGAATGGGGCAGGAGCTCCTATTTTAAGAGAGCCAGTTTGAAGGAGAGCCTATAAGCGGAGCGGTTTTTTGATTTGTGTAACAAAAAGCACTCTGTTCCTTGTTGTGGGATCTCTTTCCAAGGGTTACAACGTTTTTGAAACAACTTGATTTAAGGCTAATTATGAAGCTCAAGAAGCTCTTATCTAAACTTCCTGTCGAACGCTTTCGTAACCCTCCTGCAAAGGTGGCTGTTGTCGCTCTTCATGGTGTGATCGGTGCCGCGGGCCCGATGCGCTCTGGCTTGACACTGGCGTCTGTTGAAGACCAGTTGACCGAAGCTTTCAAAATGGATGGCATCAAGGCCGTTGCTCTTTCAATTAACTCACCCGGTGGATCCCCTGTTCAATCAGACTTGATTGGGCGGATGATTAGAGATCTCGCTGATAAACACGAAGTAAAAGTTTTTGCTTTTTGTGAAGATGTTGCTGCTTCTGGAGGCTATTGGTTGGCTTGTGCCGCCGATGAAATCTATGCGATGGAATCATCTGTAATAGGTTCAATAGGGGTTATATCTTCTGGTTTCGGTTTTCCTGAGCTGATCAAGAAATATGGGATCGAAAGACGAGTTCGAACCGCTGGTGATTTGAAATCCACTCTTGATCCTTTTGAAAAAGAAAACCCAAAGGACGTGAAGCGTCTAAAAGGTATTCTGACCCAAATCCATGAGAACTTTATCGACTGGGTAAAAGGTCGTCGTGCAGGTAAACTCGACAAGGACGAAAAAGAAATCTTTTCCGGTGAGTTTTGGACGGGCACTACGGCCAATGAACTTGGCTTGATTGATGGTCTTGGGTCCATGCATCAAATCATGCGGTTCGAGTATGGTGATAAAGTTAAGTTGATCAAAGTCGAGGGCAAAAAAAGCTGGTTGAAGAGTAAGCTCGGTTTTGGTGGTGGTGATGCTCTATCTGCTCTTGGTGGCGTAAATACCGCTGACATTGCAGGTGGCATGATGGCCGCGGTTGAAGAACGCGCTCATTGGGATCGTTTCGGTCTATAACTTATGAGCCTTTACGCTTGGCAAATATTATAAATGATTTGTTGAAGGTGGGGAATCCATATCTGATTTGATTGGATTCTTGATAAAATACAGCCGTTATGCGCGGTATAGGTGAGGACACTATGTTTGGAATACCCTCTATAGGAAAGTTACTGGTTCTAGGGCTTGTTATTGCCGGTGTTTATCTGTTTTTTAAAGCAGCCAAAAG
The DNA here is from genome assembly GCA_036960845.1 of Halopseudomonas aestusnigri. Lineage (GTDB taxonomy): Bacteria > Pseudomonadota > Alphaproteobacteria > Kiloniellales > Kiloniellaceae > Kiloniella. Next base: position 540,176 of record JBALWN010000002.1, read on the forward strand.
ACGAGACCAAAATGGCGCTGGTAGAGGGCGTAATAATTCTAGTAGGTCACCTGCACAAAGCCAAACAAATCAAAGTGATGGCGGGTCATTGGAAATGGTTCAGTGTCCCGCTTGCAAGGCTTATATTCCGGCCAAGAGCAAGTGCTCTTGTGGCGGTAACGGCTAAAAGCGACGAAAAATATCTCGACTCCGGCATTCAGGCTGTTGATTCCTAAAGCCGGTCATTATAAGTTCATTCAAATTTCGCACTGCAGCAAAATGACAAATAAAGATATGACTCAGTCTGACCCAGCAAAGTCCGACGAAATGAAATCTGGCACACCAAAATCCAAGGTCATTGTTGACCCTGAAAAGTGTGTTCAGCGTCTTATTCTAAAACTCCAGGATTACTGGGCTCGTCAGGGCTGCGTAATTTTGCAGCCTTATGACCTAGAAGTTGGGGCGGGAACATTTCACCCTGCAACCACGCTTCGGTCTCTGGGGCCAAAAACATGGCGCGCAGCCTATGTGCAGCCTTGTCGTCGCCCTGCTGATGGTCGGTATGGTGAAAACCCAAACCGCTTGCAGCATTATTATCAGTTTCAAGTCATCATGAAGCCGTCACCAGCCAATTCTCAGGAACTCTATCTTGGATCGCTGGATGCTATTGGTATTGATTCAACCAAACATGATCTACGTTTTGTGGAAGATGATTGGGAAAGCCCGACCTTGGGCGCCTGGGGTCTTGGGTGGGAAGTCTGGTGTGATGGCATGGAAGTTAGCCAATTCACCTATTTCCAGCAAGTCGGGGGCATCGAGTGTAATCCGGTTCCGCTAGAGCTGACGTATGGTTTAGAGCGCCTATTCATGTATGTTCAGGGCGTGGAAAACGTTTATGATCTTGACTGGGATGGCGTTCCTGCCGAAGACGGTGGTCAAACTTATGGCGATGTCTTCCTCCAGAACGAAGTTGAATTTTCGACATATAACTTTGAGATCGCTTCTACGGACGAGTTGTTCAAGCATTTTGAAGATGCCGAGGCCGAATGCGCACGCATCCTGAAATTTGGCGAAGCGAACGCAGAAAAGAACGGTAAAGCCAAAGGTAACCTCTTACCGCTTCCAGCCTATGACCAATGTCTGAAAGCCAGCCACCTCTTTAACATGCTGGATGCCCGCGGTGTTATTTCCGTGACAGAACGACAGGCCTATATTGGTCGTGTACGTGATTTGGCAAAAGCATGTTGTGAAGCTTGGAATAAAACCCAGCTGGAAGAGGTTTAAAGGTATGTCTGAATTTCTACTCGAACTACATTCCGAAGAAATCCCGGCTCGCATGCAGACAAAAGCTGCGGCTGACCTGAAAAAGATCGTTAGCGATCGCCTTAAAGAAGCGGGGCTCGCCTTTACAGATGCCCGTTCTTTTGTAACACCGCGTCGCCTGGCCCTGGTCATCGACGGTCTGCCAGAAAAACAGCCTGATGTCAGCGAAGAGAAAAAAGGCCCTAAGGTTGGCGCTCACGAAAAAGCACTTGAAGGCTTTATGAAGGCCAACAGCCTGACGTCTATTGATCAGGCAGAAGTCCGGGAAACCCCAAAGGGTAGTTTTTATTTTATCGTCAGTGAGATCAAAGGGCGGGATACCGCCGAAGTTCTTGCTGAAATCGTAACTGAAACGATCAAGGCTTTCCCTTGGCCTAAGTCCATGAAATGGTCCAAGAATTCTTTCCGTTGGGTTCGTCCTCTGCATTCTATTTTGGCGATCTTTAAGGGCGAAACTCTTGATGGTTCGTTCGATTTCGGTAACCAGACACTTAGCTTTGGTAATCAAACAAGGGGCCATCGTTTTCTGGCACCCGATTGGTTTGAAGTTAAGGGTCTTGATGATTATCTCCATAAACTTCGCGTTGCTAAAGTGTTGGTCGATCAGACCGAACGCCGTGATCTGATAGAAACACAAGCAAAAGCCCTTTGTGCCGCTGAAGGCCTAACCCTGAAAGATGATCCGGGACTTCTTGGTGAAGTGACAGGCTTGGTTGAATGGCCCGTTGTTCTTATCGGGCAGATTGCAGATCGTTTCATGTCTGTTCCCCACGAAGTGCTATCGACGTCTATGAAGGAACATCAGAAGTATTTCTCTGTTTTGGATAAAGAAGGCAATCTGGCCAACAGATTTGTCTTTGCTGCCAACACGGAAGCTGTTGACGAAGGTAAGACCATCGTAGCTGGAAACGAGCGGGTTCTTGCCTCTCGTCTTTCAGATGCAGAATTTTTCTGGGAACAAGATAAAAAAGCCAAATTGGAAACTCGAGTTCCCGCCCTTGAAACTATTGTTTTCCAAGCCAAGCTTGGCACTCTGGCAAGTAAAATGGGACGTGTATCTGTTCTGGCCAGTGATATAGCAGAAGAAATAGGGTGCAATGCAAGATTAGCTCGTCGTGCAGCTGAACTCGCCAAAGCTGATCTGACCACGGGGATGGTTTATGAATTTCCAGAGCTGCAAGGTATTATGGGGCGCTATTACGCGTTACACGATGGGGAGAGCCCGCTTGTTGCCGAGGCAATTGCAGATCACTACTCTCCAGTAGGTCCTTCTGATCGTTGCCCTTCTGCGCCAATTTCTGTTTCGGTTGCTCTGGCTGATAAAATTGATACGCTTGTTGGTTTCTTTGGTATTAATGAGTTGCCAACAGGATCAAAAGACCCTTTCGCTCTACGTCGTGCTGCGCTGAGCATTATTCGGTTGATTACGGAAAACGAATTACAGCTGAGTTTACGCAAAGCTTTTAGTGATAGTTATGCGTCCTATACAGATCAGCTTACTCAAGGCGAACAAGAGACAACAGCTGCTTTGATGTCTTTCGTCGAGGATCGTTTGAAAGTAGCCCTGAAAGACAAGGGCGTGCGTCATGATCTTATTACGGCGGTCTTCGCACTTGGGGACGAAGACGATCTTGTTCGACTGCTTTCTCGCGTAGATGCCTTGGCTGAATTACTAAATACTGATGATGGGGTAAACTTGCTGGCGGCATACCGCCGTGCAAGTAACATTGTCCGTATAGAAGAGAAAAAAGACAAAGCCACTTACGACGGTTCTGTCGATGTCGCGTTGTTGCAACAGCCAGAAGAAACGGCGTTGCACGAAGCTCTCGATGCGGCTTCCAAAGAAGCCACAAAGGCTCTCGACAAAGATAAATTTAAAGAAGCGATGACGGCTCTGGCTGGACTTCGCACACATATGGACGCGTTTTTTGATAAGGTAACGGTCAACGATGATGATCCGTCCTTACGTAAAAACCGTCTAGGCTTGCTATCCCGGGTCGGTGTGATTCTGGGACAAGTTGCAGACTTCTCACGCATAGAAGGATAGATGAGAAAATGACCAAATGGGTCTACGGTTTCGGTAATGGCAAGGCTGACGGCAAGGCCGACATGAAGGAACTACTCGGCGGCAAGGGGGCTAACCTTGCTGAGATGTCATCTCTGGGGCTTCCGGTCCCGCCCGGATTTACAATCTCAACCGAAGTCTGCACGGCCTATTATAACAATGATGAAAACTATCCAAATGATTTACCAGACCAGGTAAATAGTGCTCTGGCCGATATTGAAGATATTGTCGGTGTGAAGTTTGGAGACAATACCAACCCATTGCTGGTTTCTGTACGTTCAGGCGCTCGGGCATCCATGCCTGGTATGATGGATACAGTTCTAAATCTTGGCCTTAACGATATAACCGTCGAAGGCCTGGCCAAGGTTTCTGGCGATGAGCGTTTTGCCTATGACAGCTATCGACGCTTTATCCAAATGTACAGCGATGTGGTCCTTGAAGTTGGTCACCACTTCTTCGAAGAAATCCTAGAACTCCATAAAGAAGATAGCGGTCATTACCTCGATACTGATCTTACTGCTGATGACTGGAAAGTGGTTATCGAGCAGTACAAAAAAGTTGTTGTGGAAGAATATGGGAAGCCTTTCCCACAAGACCCCAAAGAACAGCTTTGGGGCGCGATAACAGCCGTATTTGGTTCTTGGATGAATGCCCGCGCGACAACTTATCGTAAATTGCAGGGTATCCCCGCAGCCTGGGGAACAGCTGTCAACGTGCAGGCTATGGTGTTTGGCAACATGGGCGAAGATTGCTCGACCGGTGTTGCCTTTACCCGTAATCCTTCCACGGGTGAGAACGCTTTTTATGGTGAGTATCTGATTAACGCCCAGGGCGAGGATGTTGTGGCTGGTATTCGTACCCCACAAAACCTGACCATCAAAGGACGTGAAGAACACAACTCAGATCTTCCTTCAATGGAAGAGACCATGCCTGAAGTTTTCAAGCAACTTGATGAAACCCGTCATATTCTTGAAAAACACTATCGCGACATGCAGGACATCGAGTTTACGGTTCAGTCCAACAAGCTTTTCATGCTGCAAACCCGCGCAGGTAAGCGGACCACTGCTGCGGCGCTTCAAATCGCTGTCGATATGGTCGAAGAAGGTTTGATTACGAAGGAAGAAGCTGTTGGACGTGTTGAGCCAGCTGCTTTGGATCAACTATTACACCCGACCCTTGATCCAGATGCTGAACGCAATGTGATCGGGCATGGTCTTCCGGCCTCCCCCGGTGCAGCTTCTGGTCAAATTGTTTTCTCTGCGGATGAAGCAGAGAAAATGTCCCAAGCGGGTAAAAGCGTTGTTCTTTGTCGGACAGAAACATCACCTGAAGACATTCACGGTATGCACGCGGCTAAAGGTATTTTGACCTCACGCGGTGGGATGACCTCTCACGCTGCTGTTGTTGCGCGTGGTATGGGACGTCCTTGTGTGTCCGGTGCTGGTGATCTGCGTATGGATTATAAAAACGGTACCATAATCGTTCGCGGCCAGGAACTCAAAGCGGGTGATATCATCACCATCGACGGCAGTAATGGTGAAGTGATGTTGGGTGAAATTCCAACTATCCAGCCAGAAATGTCTGATAACTTTTCGACCTTGATGGAATGGGCTGACAGCATTCGTACCATGAAGGTACGCACCAATGCCGAAACACCGAACGACTGTCGTACCGCACGTAGTTTTGGCGCGGAGGGTATTGGCCTTTGCCGTACCGAGCATATGTTCTTTGATGCTGATCGTATTGTTGCTGTTCGGGAGATGATCCTCTCCGATGATGAAGCTGGTCGTCGTAAAGCCCTAGACAAAATCCTGCCGATGCAGCGCGAAGATTTTGTCGAGATCTTTAAGATCATGACAGGTTTACCTGTAACGATCCGCTTACTTGATCCGCCGTTGCACGAATTCTTGCCGCACGGTGAAGCCGAAATGCAAGATGTTGCCGATGCCGCAGGCGTTCCAATTGAAAAATTGCACGCACGTGCTGCAAAGATGTCCGAAACGAACCCAATGCTTGGTCACCGTGGATGTCGTCTTGGTATCTCTTATCCAGAGATTTACGAGATGCAGGCCCGGGCTATCTTTGAAGCAGCCGCTCAAGTATCCAAAGCTGAAGGCCAGACGGTTGAGCCTGAAGTCATGATCCCGCTTGTGGGCATTAAAAAGGAACTCGAGATTCTTAAAGCCTTGGTTGATCGCGTTGCTAAAGAAGTTATGGCGGCTGAAGGCATTGAGATGAAGTACCTTGTCGGTACCATGATCGAGCTTCCTCGCGCGGCCCTTCGTGCGGCTGACATCGCTGAAGAAGCCGAATTCTTCTCGTTCGGAACCAACGACCTTACGCAAACAACTTTTGGCCTGTCGCGAGATGATGCCGGGAACTTCCTTGGGGCCTACGAACGCAATGGCATTATCGAACAGGATCCTTTCATCTCTCTTGATCAAGAGGGTGTTGGCGAGCTGGTTGAAATTGCTGTTGAACGGGGTCGCAAAACCCGTGGGGATATCAAACTTGGTATCTGTGGCGAACACGGTGGTGATCCCGCATCGATTACATTCTGCCAAAACGTAGGTTTGGATTACGTGTCTTGCTCACCGTTCCGGGTGCCAATCGCCCGGTTGGCTGCTGCTCAAGCTGCGATCAAAAAATAATCTTTACTGAGTATTCAGTTTGGGAAGGGTGGCTTTTTGGGCCACCCTTTTTTATGCCTTGAGGAAATGTTTATTCGTATCGTAAGCGTCCAGTGAAACACACCGGACGCTTATGAATATTTGAACCATAAGCTTAACAAAAATATGATAAATGATGTTGTCATCTATATTGGTTTCAATAGATGAATATGTTTTCATTTTGTAATTTCCTGATGAAGCTCGAACAATATCAAACTTCTTCCAAACGAAGTTTGCTCTAAACCTATGACGAGCGAGAATACAAAGCTCTAACCAAGACCTTTATTTAGTAGGCTCTTGTTATCGAAAAGCCCCTATAAATAGTCAAAATTTGGTTGAGCTAGAAATTACTTAACAATCATCATGGGAAAAACTACATTTCTAGAAATAGAGTGTCATTAACATCAGAAAAAGGCCATTTTAACCTTTAGGATAAAACCAGTAAGCCCTTGAGTGAGACATCCCCAGAATTAATTATCTACCGTTATTCATATGCTAAATTGTCGTTTCTATTTAGTTCATACATAAAATAAGAATAGAAAATAACTATGTCATTTAAGCTAAAAGCGTTAATCAAGAAGCTTGAAAAAGACCCAGCCAATTTAGATCTTATGAATGAAGTTGCTATAGAATATTACAAAACCCCTGAAATGATAACGGATGACGAGGATCGGAAGTTTTTTAGAAAAGCTTATTTAATTCGGAAAACTGTCAAAACAACTAATAATTTAGCTTGGCAACTTTACTTTGAATTTGGCACTGCAGAGCAAGCTTTGACGATCATTGAAGAGTGTATTGCTTTAAAGCCAAAGTCATACTTCCCATACAATTTACTTGGTAATATTTTATTAGAGGAAGAAAGGTTTTATGATGCACTTCATTATCTATTAATCGCAGAGAGTAAGTCTGAAGCAAGGAATATAGTTAATAATATCGGTGTCGTTCACTATAGGCTTGGTAACTATGAACAAGCCCACAAGTATTTTAAAAAAGGTTCATTTCTCCAGGATGTTGAAAATCGATCTTTATACAATTTAACGGTGACAGCGCTAAGGCTTAAGAATACTCAGGAAACAGAAGAATTACTCATATCTCTAAAAGAAAATCTCAAAAATGACTTTATAGATCCTGTTTGTACTTATGAAATTGCTTCTGTTTATGCAGCTTTAAATCAACATGAAGAAGCAAGCAAATTAACAATCGAATTAGGTATTAATGGAATAGACTTGGCAGATTGGCCTGAATTGGCCTACTCACTGTTTATATCTCACCCAATACTTTTCGATGAAACGATTTCAGAATGGATTGAAGAAAGAACAGAGTTTATCGTAGAACTAGAAACTGATCATGAGGATTGGGAGGAATTTTCTGCTTCTGAAAAGCTAGAAAGAATTGAAGAACTTCGGTCAGAGATCTCAATCAAACGAAACTTGAAATCTAGTTTTGAGAACGGTAAACCTGTTACTGAATTAGTAATTATGGATGAATATTGTGGCTGTTTATTATTCGGCTGCAAACAGCATTACAACCCAAACGATGATTGTTAAATGAACGCATCTATCCAATTATGCTGCACAAAGTAGAATGTTAGCTATAACGTAATCGTCCGCCCCCAAGACTTATCAGTTATTAATAACCCTACTATACTCAGTATTGCTGAGTATAGTTCCAAGGTAGCAGTATCGTTGATACGGTTGATCTTATCACTAGGAATGTTAGTGGACACTTTGGCACTTTATAATCTTAAGATATAGGCGGAGGAGACCGGATGCTTACTTCGTATCTAAATATTGTTATCTTTTAACGACGGCTTTCCGAGAAGCTATCGAGACACCAACAGCAGCAACCGCCATTCCTGCCCAGGCAATCGGGGGCATTTCTTCTCCCAGTAGAAACCATCCGAACAAGGCTGCGAGTGGGGGAACCAAAAACATTAAAGAGGATACGCGTGCGACTTCTCCGGCGCGGATCATTGCCAGTAATAAACTCATTGCCAGAATAGAGTTACCGATAACCAAATAACCAAGAGCTGCGAAAAATTCGCCTGACCACTGGACTTCCATAGTCTCAAAGGTAAAGGCGATGGGGAAGACAACTGCAAACCCGGCGGCATATTGGACCATATTTGTGACGATGGGATGGTAGCCGCCGCCAAAACGTTTTTCGTATAGCACACCGCTGGTTATGCCCAATAAACCCATAATACTAAACCCGACACCGACGAGGGTTGGGGGTTCTATATCTGATCTGGCGATGATAACGATGAGCACACCTACAAGCCCGAGTAATAAACCCAACCACCGCAACCAGCTTACGTTTTCTTGTGCTAGTTTAGGTGCCAAAATAGCGATCAGTATGGGCTGTAAAGACATGAAAATAGCCAGTACACCAGCTGAGACCCCCGTTTTGAATGCCCACCAGCAAAATCCAAAATAAACGGCCTGTACCAGAACCCCCACGACAATCAGATGTAACCAGTTGTTCAGACGCTTAGGGAAGGCCGGCTTAAAGAATAAGTAAAACGGGATAAGTAAAATCACGACGGAAGAAAAGCGTAAGGAAAGTAAGGTCATAGGCTCTGCATATTGAAGACCCACTTTAGCTATGCCATAGCCTCCAGCCCATAGTAGGGTAAAGGCGACAGGCGCTATTATTAGCCATGTTGGTTTATTTACATTCTTCATAACATACTGATCCGGAAATAATATTTGAACTCACATTATCGATCTGTGGGGGTGATTGATATATCCAATATGAAATTAATGATAGGTGCAGATAGTTGGCGCGATTTTAAGGTTTTGAGAGACATGAGAATATAATAATGCGAATCATTTGCATTCTCAATAAAGTACGTTAATGTGCCTCTACTGAACGCTAAGGGTTGAAAAACTAAAATAAGGGGTGGTGCGTTTTGTACTGACTTTATTTAGCAGGATTCAGTAGTTGGGGTTATATCCATAAATTGATTGAGACTGGACCGTAGTTGGCTCCTATCCAAACTGTGTTCAGATCGTCATTTGAAATGATATGCCCCAACATCTGAAAAACTGCAGGTTCTTTGCTCAAAAAAACGGAATACGGAATTTGATCCCGTTGGAGGAATACAAATGAATATCAAAAGCTTAAAGGTTTTTGCCGCCATTGCGGCGACGGCAGTGACACTTGGAATGGTTTCAGGTACTGCGCTGGCTGATAAAGTCACCATTACGGACATTGCTGGACGTACAGTCGAAGTAGAAAAGAACCCAGGGAGAATTATTCTGGGGGAAGGACGTATGGTTTATTCTATCGCCTTACTAGATCGGGAAAATCCTTTTAAACGTGTTGTGGGGTGGAAAGATGATCTCATCAAGTACGACCCCGACGCCTACCGAAAATACAAGGCACGCTTCCCAGAAGTGGTTGATATTCAAAATTTGGGTAGCCCTTACGCGGCTGAATACAGCCTTGAGACCGTAATATCTCTGGATACGGATGTTGTGTTCTTGAATTTGGGTAACCTTTTGAAGGCGCAAGAAAGCGGTATTATTGATAAGCTTGATAAAGCTGGTATTCCTGTTGTGTTCTTGGACTTCCGTCAACGCCCAACACAGCACACCGTACCAAGTCTGCAAATTTTGGGTCGTATTTTTGACGAGCGTGATAATGCGGACGAGTTCGTTGATTACTATCAAAAAAATATGATGGCAGTATTTTCAAGGGTTGAGACCATCAAAGATGAAGACAAACCCATTGTCTTTATCGAACGTGCAGCTGGTTATAATCCTGACAAATGTTGCAGTACTTTTGGAGGCGCAAATCTAGGGCGTCTTGTAGATCTCGCGGGTGGCATTAACTGGGGATCACGTAAATTCCCAGGCTTCAGTGGTAAAGTAAATCCTGAGGTAATCTTTACTGATGATCCAGACATTATTCTTGGAACAGGTGCAAACTGGGCCGAAGCACAGCCGGGTACTATGGCGGTACTGTTTGGTTATGAGGCAAGTGAAGATCTTGTGGCACAACGTCTTTCTGCGCTAGCTGGTCGTAAAGGCTGGAGTGAATTAAAGGCGGTTAAAACGGGCCAATTCCATTCTATCTATCACCAATTCTACAACAGCCCTTATCATTTCGTGGCGTTACAAGCCTTTGCTAAGTGGTTTTATCCTGAAAAATTCAGCGATCTCGATCCGGAAGCGACCTTTGTCGAATTGCATGAAAAGTTTCTACCGATTGACTACAGCGGTGTGTTCTGGGGCTCTCTTCCTGCAACACAGTAACGCATGAAATAAACCCGCGTTCTTGTACAATTGCCCTTATATGAGAACGCGGGTTTTTTTACTATCAGCCAAAGGATTACCAATGTCTGCGAGCTCAGATATTCCAGAAACCCTAGATATTCCAGATGTTCAGACCTTACGTTCTGATTACACCCGTCAAATTTATCGCCGTTACCTAACTCTGGCAGTTGTCTTTTGTCTGATGATGATCAGCTTTTTTGTTGATGTCACCAATGGCCCTGGTAATTTTCCTTTATCGGTCGTTTTCGACACGCTGTTGGATAAAACGGCACACGGCATCAAACTTGAAGTTATTATCTGGGACTACCGGTTACCGATTGCTGTGACGGCCCTCCTTGTTGGGGCAATACTTGCGTTGGCTGGTGCTCAAATGCAGACGGTATTGAACAATCCTCTGGCAGAACCTTTTACGCTTGGTATTTCATCAGCGGCAAGCTTTGGTGCTGCTTTGGCAATTGTAGTTGGGTGGAGCATCATTCCAGGAGTTGGACCGCTGTTGGTTACGATCAATGCCTTTGTTTTTGCGCTGATAACCTGCGCCTTTATTCTTGTGGCGACCCGGATCAAAGGTGTCGGTCCTGAGACTATGATCCTATTTGGTATCGCGATATTTTTTGCCTTTAATGCTGCGCTTGCAATGATGCAATACATGGCCTCCGAAGATCAACTTTCTCGAATTGTGTTTTGGATGATGGGGTCTCTTTCTCGGGCGAGTTGGGAAAAAATAGGTATCGGATCTCTGCTGCTTTGTTTTGCTTTGCCTTACAGCTTTATTCGAACATGGCAACTGACAGCACTCCGTATGGGGGATGACACGGCAATCAGTCTTGGTATTGATGTTTCCAGGCTCCGTATTGAGATGTTGATTGTGATCTCTCTTCTTGCGGCAACAGCCGTGGCTTTTGTGGGCGCAGTGGGATTTGTCGGGCTTGTTGGCCCTCATATTGCACGTTTAATTGTGGGCGAAGATCAGCGCTTTTTCATTCCACTTTCGGCCTTGGTCGGGGCGTTGGTGATGTCGTTGACATCGATCATCAGTAAAATGATTACCCCTGGGGTAATTTACCCTATAGGCATTATTACGGCTCTTATTGGAGTGCCTGTGTTTGTGTCCTTAATCTTGTCCACTCGAAAAGAGAGATTATCATGAGCTTACAGATATCAGATCTGAACGTTGGATATGGAAAAATAAAAGTTCTCCAAGGCATCGACGTTTCAAGCATTAAACCAGGGGAATTCGTTGGTCTTATCGGCCCAAACGCTTCTGGGAAATCAACCCTTTTTAAATCCATTGCAGGGGTTGTTCGTCCTCACAGCGGCAGCATCACTCTTAAGGGAGTAGAGCTAACAACTTCGCGCAGACATTTTCGCTCAAGGCAAATTGCTTATATGCCGCAAGCCTTTGGCTGCAATGCTGCGCTGAGCGTGTTTGAGTGTGTGTTACTAGCTCTAAAGCAAACCACGGGTTGGCGCGTTAGAAATGATGATCTTGATCGGGTCTCACAAATTCTTTCGGCATTGGATTTGACGGCTCTCGCCAATAGGGGCTTATCTCAATTAAGTGGCGGACAAGCCCAAATGGTGGCTGTCGCACAAACGTTGGTGCGACAGCCTTCGTTGGTGTTACTTGATGAGCCAACGTCGGCATTGGATTTGCACCACCAACTCTCGATCCTCTCAAGTATTCGCCATTTCATGCAGGAGCGGAAAATGATTGTTATGGCCGCCCTTCATGACCTTAATCTTGCAGCACAATTTTGTGATCGTTTGATATTGCTCAGAGAAGGCCGCATCCTTGCTGATGGTATTCCGAACAAAGTTTTGGGATTAGAGGCAATTGACCAAACTTATAAAGTTAAAACGCATTTGGAGCAGACCAGCCGTAACACGTTATATGTCGATGCAAGACTTTCTGCATGAGAACGAGTTTCAGGACTTATTTTGGAGCCAGGCTAAGGCTTTAGGTTTGCTTGGAAACGTTTGAAAAGTATGTTCTGGCGCGAAAGCCCGAATAGCTTTGATAAGAATGGTGAAAGCCGTGTGATTAGAAACAAAGGCCGTACGTTTGTTTGGGGGATGTCCCTCAAACCGAAGGTTCCACTGTTTGCCAATTTCTTTGACTGTATGCCAGCCAACGTCACCGTTATGAAATCTCATATCAATAATATTATCGTACTTTTCAAGGTCAGGAATTTGCGACCAAATATCAAACACTTGTAAGATTAATTGATCATGATGAAGAGTGCCGATGTAAACCATATTACGAACGAAAGTCTCTTTATCCAGATGACACTCTACGCGCGGCGGATTTAAAACAGGCGGAGTATTCAAATCATAATTAAGAGGGACGGAGAACGTACGTCTTTTATGTTTCTGAGAGGTATTACTCGCTTCATTTAGAAATTTTTCAGGTGTCATTTTTTTACCGGAACTCCTCAAAAGAGCTTTTCGAAAAACTGATATAACGATGTTTTTTTGGTGTTAATCATACTTGAGTTCTAAGGTGTGTTATTTCCCTCATCGTGTCATGTTCGGGTATTGTTATCTATAAGTATTTCAACCTATAAGAAAAAGTTTTATTTTTCCAGGATCTGAGCCTGTTCTAATCAGAGCCGGGAACTGAGTGTTCTTCAACTGATACACTTGCAATCTCAAAAAGCGAGTGGGGTAATAGGATACTCAACTACATCATGAGTTTTTAGTATGATGTTGCAATTATTTCTCTCTTTGTTGTTTGGTATACACCCTTTAAAATTAAAATTGTAGAAAATATACAATTTGATTCGTGTTGTGCTGTGTTCTCCATAAAACTCGAATTTTCGGGATTTCAAAAGAGAGATACCACTTAAGCGGATTTGGCATACTAGATCTGTACCTATGGGTACCATAAGGAAATGCGCATGAGTTATTCAGAAATTTTAGAACGCCTCGGATTGACTTCGGCTGAAATAACCGGTGGTTCTCTCAAAGTTACTTCGCCTATCGATGGGACTGAAATTGCTACGGTGCAGGAAGTTTCTGCGGTAGATGTTGATGGCATTATTGGTTCAGCAAAGACTGCATTCAAAAGTTGGAAAGCTGTTCCTGCGCCTCGTCGTGGTGAACTTGTCCGTCTGCTCGGTGAAGAGCTTCGCGCTGCGAAAGAAGATCTCGGCCGCTTGGTAACGCTGGAATGTGGAAAAATTTACGAAGAAGGTCTGGGCGAAGTTCAGGAAATGATCGACATCTGTGATTTTGCGGTTGGTCTATCTCGTCAGCTCTATGGCCTGACCATTGCCTCTGAACGTCCAGGACATCACATGCGTGAAACTTGGCATCCGGTCGGGGTTTGTGGGGTGATCTCAGCCTTTAATTTCCCAGTTGCGGTCTGGTCTTGGAATACGGCACTTGCCCTGGTTTGTGGTAATTCTGTTATTTGGAAGCCATCCGAGAAAACACCTCTTACGGCTCTGGCTTGTCAGAAAATTTTTGAAAAAGCTCTCGCTCGCTTTGGTGATGATGCGCCTAAAGGTTTACATCACGTTCTTATCGGGGGTCGTGATGTAGGTGATGCCATGGTCAGCAGCAAAGATGTGCCTATAGTTTCAGCTACGGGATCTACGGCAATGGGCCGTCAAGTTGGACCAAAGGTTGCCGCTCGTTTTGGCCGTTCTATTCTTGAACTCGGTGGCAACAACGCGATGATCGTATCGCCAACGGCTGATTTGGATATGGCCGTTCGCGCCATCCTCTTCTCTGCTGTGGGAACTGCTGGACAACGCTGTACCTCCTTGCGTCGTTTGATCGTGCACAAAGATATCTATGACCAGCTTCTGCCTCGTGTGATTTCAGCCTATGCCTCCGTTCAAGTTGGAAATCCACTTGTTCAGGGCACACTGGTCGGCCCTTTGGTTGATCAGGGCTCGTTTGATAACATGCAAAGTGCCTTAGCCGCAGCGAAAGCTTCTGGTGGTAAGGTCCACGGCGGTGATCGTGAATTGGCAGATGACTTCCCCAATGGCTATTATGTACGCCCGGCAGTGGTTGAAATGTCAGAGCAAAGCGAGGTGGTTAAAACCGAAACATTTGCCCCAATCATTTATGCTATGAAGTACGAAGATTTTGATGCGGCGATTGAGATGCAAAATGATGTTCCGCAAGGACTGTCGTCTTGTGTTTTCACTACTGATGTCCGAGAAGCTGAGCAGTTCCTCTCTGACGTTGGATCCGACTGTGGTATCGCCAATGTAAATATTGGCCCAAGTGGCGCAGAAATCGGTGGTGCTTTCGGTGGTGAAAAGGAAACGGGTGGGGGGCGTGAAAGTGGCTCTGATGCTTGGAAATCTTACATGCGTCGCCAAACCAACACTGTCAACTATTCCCGCGAATTACCACTGGCACAGGGCATTACCTTCGATATCGACTGATATCCTTGTTGGTGAGTTTTTACTGAAGAAAAGGGTCGCTTCGGCGGCCCTTTTTTGATGTTACGGGTGGTGATGCTGGTTTTCTATCTATATATGTCTCTACTGATATCATCTCTTTTAAAATAAGATTGAGATGGGATGTGAGTAATTCAAGTTGAAAAAATAGGCCCCTAATATGAGTAAAACCGACCTTCCTATCCTTGAACAGCGCCGGATAGAGGCAAATATCGTCAAGCCGATATATGAGGAAATGGCAGCGGAACTTGGGGTTGAGCGTGCCAAATCAATTTTGGAAACAGCTATCGTCAAAAATGCCATCGCCCACGGCAAGGCTTACGCTGAGGCGCAAGAAGAAACGACATCGTTGATGAGTTTTCATGCCTTGTTGCCCCAATGGATGGCTGATGGTGCCCTTGAAGTAGAGATACTCAAGGAAGACGATAAAAATGTGGATTACAATGTCACTCGTTGCCGTTTTGCAGAAATGTACCGCGAGATGGGCTTAGGCGATATTGGTCACATTCTATCCTGTGGACGGGATGGAACCTTTTGTACTGGCTATGACCCTCAAATACTTCTGGATCGCAGCCAAACCATTATGCAGGGTGCAAGTCATTGTGACTTTCGTTATCGATATGAGCCAGAGGATTAATCTCGGCTTATCCCCCTTATACTTCTAAGGTGCCTTAACTCTAAGTGGCATAACCAAAATAGAATCTTGCACAGGTCGATATGGAAAAGCATCTCAAGAAAATTGATTATAAATCTATGCCTTGGAAAAACGGTCTGGGAACAACTCTGGAGCTTGCGGTTTCACCACACGATCCAAACGATGATCCTGGCGTAAAGGACAGTCCATTTTTGTGGCGCATCAGTATTGCAAGTGTAAGTGAAGACGGTGCTTTTTCTCACTTTCCCAACATCGATCGGAACTTGACGATATTGGGAGGTAAGGGAATGGTGTTGGAAGTTTCTGGTCAGGGTGATCTGAATTTGGATGCGCCGATGCAATCGGTCACTTTTTCGGGAGAAGCGGATGTCGTTGCACGATTACACGACGGTCCGATTACCGATTTTAATGTGATGGTAGATCGACGCTTTGCTCAAGCAAGTGTTGTCGTTTTTGCGCTTGAAAATGAGGTGCCGCTAATTCTGTCGGCTGCAGACATCTATTTCTTACATGTTCCAGACACATTCACAGGGATAGTGCTGTCTGGCGATCAAGGGGACGTTCAAATACAAAGCGGAGAGAGTTATTTGCTTAAAGGTACTGAGCAACATATTTCAGTTTGCCCGTTGGAAAACAGGCCAACATCATTTATTTTGGCAAAGATTTCGATCTTGTCTCCCTCTTGAAAGGGAGGGACGTGAGCTTCAACGGCTCTTAACTCTTTATTTTAAGACCATTGATGAAACGATCGACAGTGCCGTCCACAAGTATGGCAATTTCTTCGTGTGAAGGTGGTGGAGCTGCTGTTACCAAACAGTTTAGATAACGAGCGCCGAAGAGGGTGGAATAAAAACTTTGCGCCGCTTCAATAGGGTCGTCGACTTCAATTTCTCCGGCGTCAATTTTTTCCTGAAGATAGGCCGCGAGAAGCTCCCGAGAGAGTTTTGGCCCTTGGTTCATAAACTCTTCGCCATGGATTGAATCGTTTTCCGCTTGGGAGATCAGAATACGGAACAGGGAGATGCTGCCGTGATAGTGCAACATGTCGAGAAAAGTGTTCCCGAGCTTGGTCAGGCATTCTTTAATCGGAAGGCTATGGTCGGGTTTGACGTCGAGTTCTTCGCGTTTGACTTCGCAAATACTACTCATAATCTGGGCGAAAAGCTCTTCTTTGGAACCGTAATGGCTATAGACGGTACGTTTAGAAACGCCAGCCAAAGCCGCGACCTGATCCATACTCGTGGTTTCAAAGCCTTGGGTCATGAAAATTTCGACCGCGGCATCGCGAATGTCGTTACGCTTCTGCTCAGATCTGGTTAATTTCTGCCCGAGAGAAGCAAAAAGGCACTTATCTTTGTCCCAACCCGAGTGTTTTCTACCCGAGTCTTGTCCAGATTTGCTTTTCTTTTTATCTGCTCTACGCCCCAGTGCGCCGAGGATACAGTTATCTTTTGCCAAAATAAACTCCAAAAAAACTACACGGTGTAGTTTACATTGAATTATAAATAAGTAAACTACACCGGATAGTTTACTTTAATGTATTACCGTATAGCAAGTATGGTAATAACGCAAAAACCTCCGGAATTAAAAGCAAATCTTCAGGGTTTGTCCGGTTTAAAGCGTTTCGGGTTCAGAGCCTGGCATTGAAATTGACGGAATTTTTTCGGAGCTGAGGTAATGAGTACTTTCATGGACCGCCTATCAGTGAGTTATGCAAAAGGTATAATTCGCTGGCGTTGGCTTGTTCTCCTGGTGACCATACTGGCGACACTTGGTGTTGCATCAGGTGGGCGCTTTCTTTCTTTTACAAGTGATTACCGTGTCTTCTTTGGTGATGATAACCCGCAGCTAAATGCCTTTGAAGGCTTGCAGGATATCTATACCAAAACTGATAATATTCTTTTTGTTCTTAAGCCTAATAACGGCAAAATTTTTACGCCACAGTGGCTTCAAGTTGTTCAGGATGTAACCGAAGAATCTTGGCAAATCCCTTATTCTATTCGGGTTGATTCCATTACCAATTTCCAACACACAGAAGCTGTTGGAGATGATTTGACAGTTGCGGATCTCGTGGAAGAAACGGGTGGACTTAACCAAGCTGGATTGGATCGAATAGAGCAGATTGCGCTTAATGAGCCTGCGCTTGCGGATCGAATTATTTCAGGTGATAGCACGACGACAGGTATTCAAGTTACCCTTCAACTTCCCCCGGATGATGCCATAGCTTTGAATGAAGCCGTAAGCTTTGCTGAAAAATTGGCTGCAACAATCGAAGCTGCAAATCCAGAACTGGAAGTTGCTATAACGGGTCTTGCGCCATTGAGTAATGCATTCCCAACGGCTTCTATGGCGGACATGGGCACACTGACACCGCTGATGTTCTTGGTAATCATCATCTTCCTTGTTGTCTTCCTTCGTTCTTTTACGGGCACGATTGCGACACTGTTGGTGACGATCTTCTCGGTCATGGTTGCTATGGGTACCGCTGGTTATATGGGCGTGAAATTAACGCCACCCTCAGCAATGGCTCCGACTATTATTTTGACCATTGCGATTGCGGATTGTGTGCATATCTTGGTGACGATGTTCCATGAAATGCGCCATGGTAAAGACAAACGTGACGCAATCATTGAGAGTATGCGTGTAAACATGCAACCTGTGTTCCTGACATCTTTGACGACAGTCATTGGTTTCTTGAGCCTGAATTTCTCAGAAGCTCCCCCATTCCATGATCTTGGCAACATTGCTGCGGTTGGTGTTGTCGCTGCTTGGGTTTTCTCCATTGCCTTCTTGCCAGCGTTTATTTCGATAATGCCAGTAAAAGTTAAAGCGGCCTCTGGTAATAAATCTTCTGCGATGGAACGTCTTGGTGAGTTTGTGATTGGGAACAGAACCAAACTATTGCTTGTCATGGGCGTCATTGTTGTTGGCACATCGTCATTCATCTCAAAAATTGAACTTGATGACCGTTTCATTGAGTACTTTGATACGTCGGTTCCTTTCCGTGTCGACAGCGATTTTACTCGGGATAACCTGACCGGTGTTTATCAGGTTGAGTTTTCAATCAATGCAGAAGATTCAGGTGGAGTTTCAAGCCCGGTTTATCTGGCACACCTAGAAGATTTTGCGAATTGGTTGCGGGCAAAACCAGAGGTTATTCATGTAAACTCTGTCACTGACATCCTTAAGCGTCTGAACAAATCTATGCATGGGGATGACGAGACCTGGTACAAGCTGCCTGAAGAACGTGATCTCGCAGCTCAATATCTATTGCTCTATGAAATGTCTTTGCCTTACGGTCTTGACCTCAACAGTCAGATCAACATCGACAAATCTGCTTCACGTATGACAGTAACTTTGGATAATGTTTCTTCTAACGATATGCGTAATATAGCATTAGAATCAACTCAGTGGTTACGTGATAATGCGCCGGGTTACATGGAAGCTGATGGTTCCGGTGCAGCAGTTATGTTCTCTCATCTAGCTGATCGTAATATCAAATCAATGTTGATGGGGACTGCCTTAGCTTTCGTTCTGATCTCTCTTTCGTTGATCTTTGCCTTGCGTAATCTGAAGCTTGGTCTGATTAGTCTAATCCCGAACATGGTACCTGCGATTATGGCATTCGGTGTTTGGGGGATCTTTGTGGGGCAGGTTGGTCTTGCGGTATCCGTGATTGCAGCGACGTCTCTGGGTTTGATCGTTGATGCGACGGTTCACTTCCTCAGTAAGTACAACCGTGCCCGGACTGAACGAAATGAATCCCCTGCGGATGCTGTTCGTTATGGTTTCAAAACGGTCGGTACAGCGCTTTGGATTACAACGGCAGTACTTGTCGCTGGTTTCGCGATCCTGTCGCTATCCACCTTCTCTGTGAACGCAGACATGGGCTTGCTAACGGCGATAACAATTGCCATTGCCTTGTTCGTTGATTTCCTACTTCTGCCACCTCTGTTGATGTTACTTGATAGAGAAAAGGCGACGGCACCAGGCGCAGCAACTGCTGCACCTGCCGAATAAGCCAAATCAGTTCGATAGTTGGAGTTATTAAAATGAGTAAAAAACTATTAACGACTGTATTCAGTCTTTCTTTAGGGGTTTTAGCCTCTGGGGTGGCCTTTACTTCCAGTGTGGCGCTTTCGAGCGCTGCCCTGGCAGATGAAGCAGCAGATATTGCCAAAGGTACTGCAGTAGCTGAAGAATGGGATCGTCGAGATTGGGGATTTGGTGACACTGAATCCGTCATGCAAATGCAGTTGGAAAACCGTCACGGTGATCAGTCCATCCGTCAGATGCGTCAGAAAACCCTTGAAGTTCCAGGGCATGATGATGGCGATAAAAGCCTGACTATTTTTGACAAGCCACGGGACGTTAAAGGCACAGCTTTCTTAAGCTTTGCCAAAATTTTTGACCCTGATGATCAGTGGATGTACCTGCCTGCTGTAAAGCGTGTGAAACGTATTTCGTCTAAAAACAAATCTGGGCCTTTCTTGGGATCAGAATTTGCCTATGAAGATTTGTCCGCACAGGAATTGAAGAAGTACACCTACAAATGGCTTAGAGACGAGCCTTGTGGTGAGCTTCAATGTTCCGTTGTTGAGCAGACACCAACCTATGAGAACTCTGGTTATACCAAAATGGTAACCTGGTACGATCTCGCCGAGTACCGTCAGCAAAAGATCGATTATTACGATCGTAAAAACAAACTGCTTAAAACGTTGGTTTCTACCAATTTTAAACAGCACCTTGGCAAGTACTGGCGTCCATATGATATGTATATGGAAAATCACCAGACTGGTAAGAAAACCCGCCTCATCTTTGATAAGATCGAATTTCAAACGGGTCTTAAAGAGAGCGAGTTGACAAAAAATTCGCTGAAACGAGTTAAATAGAGAGTTCCGTGATGAGGTCGCGTTTCAGACTTTTTAAAAAAGTGAAGCTCATCAAGCTTGCTGCCCTGGTTATTGTAACCGGGGCAGTGGCATTGGTGGCATCAATTGTATCTGCCAATCAGGCTCATGCTGATGACGAGGAAAGCGACCTTTACTGGGAGTATTCAGGATCGGCATCGCTGGATTTGCGTATCTTTCCAGATTCCGCATTACATAGTGGCCAAAGAGATCAGCACTTAAACCCTTCCATCGTTCTTGAACCTGAATTTTTAGTCGAATGGAATGACGGTGATGATCGCATCGACTTTAAACCTTTCTTGCGGTTGGATGCTCAAGATAACGAACGCCGCCATGGAGATATTCGTGAGTTGAAATACCTACATATTGACGATGGATGGGATCTTAAAGTTGGTGCCGACAAAGTCTTTTGGGGGGTAACTGAATCACGGCATCTTGTTGACATTATTAATCAGACGGATGGCGTTGAAGATACAGATGGTGAGGACAAATTAGGTCAACCCATGATCAATTTGGGTATCCAAAATGAGATAGGTGATTTTAATTTCTTTGCCATGCCGTATTTCAGAGAGCGCACATTCCCTGGTCGTAAGGGGCGTTTGCGTTCTTCATTGACGGTAGATACGGATAAAGCAGAATACGAGTCCGATTTGGAAGAATTTCATCCAGACTTTGCCTTGCGCTATGCAACCGTTCTTGGCGATTGGGATCTTGGACTTGCGCATTTTTATGGCACTAGTCGGGAACCACGTCTCCTCGTGAAATCTGATAGTAATGGTGCACCAGTTTTGGTTCCACATTACGATATTATCAATCAGAGCTCGGCTGATGTTCAGGCAACCTTCGACGAGTGGCTTTGGAAGTGGGAAGGTATTTACCGCCGTGGACAAGGGGATGATTTTGTCGCTTTTTCAGGCGGTCTTGAATACACCTTCTTTGGGTTGATTGGTGATGCTGGTGATCTTGGTGTGCTTGCTGAGTACCATTATGATGGGCGTGACGAAGACGAAGCCCCGGGAACGATATTTGATGATGATATCTTTGTTGGAGCGCGGGTTACACTTAATGATGTTGAAGACACAGATTTCCTAGCTGGAATGATTATTGATCGTAAAACCCATGCGCGCAGTTTTACTATTGAAGCTGATCGTCGCCTGAGTGATCGTTGGACCGTTGAAGGCGAACTCCGCCTGTCAGACGGTATTAGCAGTAGTGAGCCACTTTACGATACCCGTCGTGATGATCATGTTCAGGTACGTTTCAACTACTTTTTTTAGAGCACACTGATTATTAAAATTCTTAGCTTCTGGATTTTCTATTCCCCGATAGGTTCCGCCAGAAGCAAAGAAGAAAAGGGCCGCATCATGCGGTCCTTTTTCAATTGTGGTAATATGTTGTAACTCGAAACATTCTCTCTTTCCCTTAGATAGTCTCCTGCTAATATTCTGTTTTTAGTGTTTTACTTATCAGGCGGTCCTCACATGACAGTTCAACTTGCTTTATTACGTGCCATTAATGTTGGCGGCCGTAACAAACTACCAATGGCAGAGTTAAAGAGCCTTTGTTTGGAGATGGGAATATCGCAGCCTGAAACTTACTTGCAGACTGGAAATTTGCTTTTTGAAGCAACTCTCGATGAGGCTTTCAAGAAAAAATTCTTGAAAAGGCTTGAGGCAAAATTTGGTTTTTGCCCCACGGTTATTTTCCATGAAGGATCGTATTTAGACAGGACGGTGATCGATAATCCCTTTGTAGAGCTATCTGAAACAAATCCAAACCAATTGTTGGTGTTCTTTCTTGATCAAAAGCCGAATTTAGTGGGGCTTGCGGTATTGGAAGCTGCAATAAAAGGCGAGGAGAAGATCGTTTTGGTAGAGGATCGACTTTATGTTTCCTATTATCCCCATGGGGTCGGCAAATCAAAGCTAACACCAAGTATTATAGAGAAGAAATTGGGCGTAGAAGGCACGAGTAGAAACTGGAACACGGTTTTAAAGATACAAGATCGAGTTCATAACCGTTAGAATGATGTGATATTGATAAGCTGGTAGTTATGGATACGAAAGCAACCAACTTATCATGAAATTAATACAGTGATAGCCAGATGGTTTGTAAGTGTTTAGCTAGCAAATAACTCTTTTTCAATATCTTTGAAGCCTTTGAATTCGAGTGCGTTTCCGGTTGGGTCCGTAAAGAACATTGTGCCTTGCTCTCCGGTTTCACCCTTGAAACGGACATAGGGTTCAATAATGAAATCAGAGACAATCCCCCGCATTTTGTCAGCAAGTTTCTCCCAATTTTCCATTTGCAACACTACACCGCAATGGGGAACAGGCACGCCATGGCCATCAACTGCATTTTTGATTTGATTGACCGACCCATCTTTACCGAGGCTTTCGTCGAGGTGAACCACAAACTGATGACCGTACATGTCAAAATCAATCCACTTGTCGCTGCTACGCCCTTCGGGGAAACCCATTTTGGTGCCATAAAACTCTCTGGCTTCTGCGATGTCACGAACGGGGATGGCAATGTGGAAAGGCGTTAACATAGTCAGACTTTCTGTTTTGATTAAGCGTGGGTTTGATTTTCTAATTATAATCGTCTGAACACAGCTTGAATAACAGTCAATTTTTTATCTGCGAGGTTCTGTTTCAAATTTTGTACTCTGAGTTTGAAATCCTCACCAATAAACAATTCAGGTCCCAGTTCTTTTGGAAGGGATTTTTGATTACTGTCTTTGCGGACGTTATTTATTTTGTCGGCGTGAAACCAAAGATGAGTTTCGGCGGTTAGGTCACTCCATATTTCTCGATGAAACCCCAGATCCCCAAGTATATCACGAATGATTTCACCCTGAACCAAGTGGTTGTGTTCAGGTTTGCTCGTCCAAGGGACAGGCAAAAGGATTTCACGCTCTTTCTTGGAGTGGATGCTTTCACTTGAGAAAATATCATGAAACAAGAACATGCCGCCGGGCTTAAGAACCCGATGAATTTCACTATAAAATTTATTCTTATCGGCAATATTCATCGATGCATGTTGTGTCCACACGGTGTCGAAACTCTGATCTTCATACGGTAAGGACAGGGCGTTGCCGTGGGTGATTTTAATACGCTTGTCTAAGCCACATAAATGGTTCAGGAGTTCAGCAGTTTTACAATATTCTTCGGTTAGATCGATACCATGAACGTTACAGGCAAATCGTTCTGCGACAAATCGGGCTGGGCCGCCAATACCACAGCCGATATCCAACAGATTTGATCCCGGATGAACGGATAAAAGTTCACTTAACTCTCGCGTGGCAGCACGACCACGAGAATGCAGATGATCAAAGGTTGAGAAATCCTGGGCGCTGTATTGAGGGGCATCTGAATCATTACTGTCCAATAAAGATGCGACATAAGTGGTAAGATTTTTTTTACTACCATATTGAGCAGTCTGTGGCTTTTTTGTCATTCTATGTCCTCCGATACTCGGCAGAATTCCTCTACATCTTTTTTATATAAATTTAGTATGTGGTTTTGGGTGTATCTGTAATTCTTTGGTCTTGTTTATCGTATGTCTTTGGTCGCAAAATCACTCTTATTCATCTCACCGTATGTATATAATGAACGCGTTAAGATAGAAATTTATAGTGAAAATTGAAAAAGGGACAGTTATTTATACTCAAATTAAATGTGTTTGATAGCATCCTCTCGATTATAGTCTTCAGGTGCTTCTGACAATGTCCCAGTTGGCGCACCGACAGGCATCACATTTGGTAATAAGAAAATCGATAGAATAGGGAACAGTTAACAAATGAGTGTTGAAGAAACGCTAGATCTGAAAACAGTCTGTAACGGTGGGAAACTTCAGCTCTCTCGTGCCCTATCCTTGTTAGAACAGTCTCCTGCAAAAATGTTGAACTTGCTCAACGATTGTTATCAGGCGCCAAAAGCACATGTTGTTGGCATAACAGGACCGCCTGGAGTGGGGAAATCCACGCTTTTGGCTGAATTGATTAAGGTCTATCGGGCTGAGGGCCGCACGGTTGGCGTGATTGCGGTTGATCCATCATCAAAAAGATCTGGCGGTGCTTTCCTTGGAGATCGCGTGCGTTTTTCAACGGACCCCGAAGATCAAGGGGTGTTTGTTCGCTCCATGGCCGCACGAGAACGACTTGGGGGCCTTGCTGATTTGACCATCGCGGCTATGGTTTTGATGCGCGCAGTGTTTGATATAGTGTTGATTGAAACCGTCGGTGTTGGCCAGTCAGAAACCGATGTGTCGGGAGTGACCGATACTGTCGTGTTCTGTGTGCAGCCGGGATCCGGGGACTCATTACAATTTATGAAAGCTGGCATCGCTGAAATTCCTCACATCGCATTGGTAACCAAAGCTGACATGGGAAAGGCCGCAGAACGAACAAAATCAGATTTAAGAAGTGCACTATCGCTTGCCAGTGAAGACCAAAACGATTGGGCTGTAAAAATCCTTACTCTTTCTTCGAGTGATAGAACGGGCCTTTCTGAGTTTATGTCATCCGTTGATGAGCATTATAAATGGCTTAAAAAAGAAGGGCGGTTATTAGAGCAGAGGAACCATCAGGGCAAGCAATGGCTAATCGGATCCGTCCGTGATTTATATGGCAAAAATGGATTGTCATTCATACAACAAGAAGATTTTACTCTTGATTTAACAGATGGTATTTCGCCTTTTGAGGTACTGTCAAAAATTCAAAAAAAGATTGTTTTTGCGAGGCAACATTAGCTTAAAAAGAGAACTAGGTCGGAACCACCGATAAATGTATTTTTGGAATCAAAGCAAAGTGCCGCAAACAAGCTAGCAAGAATGATTAGACTATGATTAATGCAAGATTGGTTCATTCGAGAAGGGACAGATATGTCGGTTTATATGTTGCTGAGTATTGCGATTGTAAGTGAAGTTATCGCAACTCTGTCTTTAAAAGCCGCTGATGGTTTTACAAAACCGATACCCTCAATCGTTGTTGTCGTCGGCTATATATTCGCGGTTTATTTGCTATCTATTATCACGCGCCAATTATCCATTGGGGTGACTTATGCCGTTTGGTCCGGTGCAGGTGTTGTTCTCACCGCTGGATTAGGCATCGTCATTTATGGGGAAAAAATGGACCTGGCCGGAGTGATCGGCATTGCATTGATTATTAGCGGAGTGCTGGTGCTTAACCTTATTTCAAACGCATCAGGACATTAAAAAACTAATTCAGAAAATGAAGTCTGCCGATAAGACGTCGCTTTCTAATGTAGGAGATCGGTCTTCATCAATAAGAGAGCTTACGTTGCGATCTCAATCCAATCTGGCATATCCGGAGTGACGTTCGCGTCCTGGCACAAGAGTTGGTCCGACCCTATGGCGTCAATTCGCAGTGTCGCAAGTCCCGTTTGTCCATAGACTGATCTGAGAATTCCGACATTTTTACCGTTTAGGGTGATATCTGTACCGATATCAGGTGTTGGTCCTGTCAGTTGTACCGGAACAAGGCGTTTTTTGATCAAAGCGCGATATTTGGTACGTGCTGTTAATTCTTGCCCAATATAACAGCCTTTATCCCAATCAATAGCGCCAAGCTCATTAAAGCCGTTTTCTAGCAGGATGGATTTTTCTACTTCCAAATCACGGCTGCCATCTGGAATACCAAGCGAAATTCGCAAATTATCGTATTCTTCCAATGTGGCACTTTGCAGCTTCTGTTCTTCGATGAAAGTGCTCAAGTGATCAGTCCAAACGATGGCACGTGCACCGAGATCTAAGTGACGCGGATCCATATAGATTGTGCTGTTTTGTTTGTTTCGACTGGCGCCCTTTTTATCTTCAAGCTGAAGTGCTTGGGCAACGTTTTTCCCAATTATTGCAACAATAGTATATTCATCCCCAGCGAGATCGAGACTGGCTTTGGACCTCATTTTGTAGAGTTTAAGTCGCCGAAGGAGGTCTGGCGCACGATCTTTTTCACAATCAATGAACAACCCACCCTGAGGATTAATGGTGATGAAAAACTCATGCAGGAATTTACCTTGGGCGGTGAGTAACGCAGACCATACAGAGTTTTCAGAAGTAACTTTGGTTACATCCTGAGTGACAACACCTTGAAGAAACGGGATCAAGTCTTCGCCATCAAGTTTAATAACTGTGCGGTGCTGGAGCGGGATGAACCGTAATTCACTCATACTGTTGTTTCCGTATTATGCCTGAGTTGTTTAGTCGGAGATACATTCTGTTGTGATATATAAGGCGTTACAACTGTTGATGAAAGAGGTAGCTTGGTATAAATCATTTGTTCCCAGCTTAACTCCCTTATAAAGGGGAAGGAACACCTTGAGAATACTGTTTATTACATCGAACCGCATTGGTGATGCTGTCTTATCCAATGGCGTCTTGCAGTCGATGCTCGAGCAATACCCCGGTGCCAAAGTTACCGTTGCGGCAGGGAGCGTTTCTGCGTCTCTTTATGAAGCCGTTCCTGGTCTTGAAGAAATTATCCCCATAACAAAACAAAAATACCATGTCCATTGGTTAAAGCTTTGGGCCCATTGCTTTAATCGGCGTTGGGATGCTGTAATAGATATGCGCGGCACGGGCATAAGTTATTTCCTTTTCGCTGGGCGACGGTTGGTGGCTTCCTCTAAAGACGAAAAGGTTCATCGGGTGGTGGAGCTTTCACGGATGTTAGATAGCGTTGAGCCACCATCCCCAGTGGTTTGGACGGACGAGGACCACGACGCCAAAGCCGCGGAACTGATCCCAGAAGGTAGTAAAGTGCTTGCTATTGGACCCGCTGCAAATTGGAGTGGTAAGCAATGGTCTGCGGAACGATTTATCGAACTCGTTGAGAACCTGACATCAAGCTCGGGGATTTTGCCGCGCGCACGTCTTGCCGTGCTGGCTGCGCCGCATGAACGCGAACAGATAGCACCAATACTCTCTTGCCTGCCCGATGATCGTATCATTGATCTGATTGGGCACGACCTAGTAACTGCTGCGGCTTGCTTAAAGCGGTGTAGCCTTTTTGTTGGCAATGATTCCGGACTTATGCATCTGGCAGCAGCATCTGGGGTAAAAACTCTTGGACTTTTTGGTCCCAGTCCTGAATGGCGGTATCACCCCTGGGGTGCTGATTGTGCTTGTATTCGCACACCAGAGGGCTTTTTGGAAATCATTCAACACTCCGAATATGACTATCGACATGGGGTGGCAAGCTATATGAAAAACCTCGATGTAGAGACGGTTGCCATGGCTGCGCAGGAGCTTTACAACCGAGGAACAGAATAACCTTCAGCTCAAATTTTAAGTTTGGGCTTTATCAACAGTACTAATCACAAGGTTTAAGAATGCCACAAGAAGCGATGAAATCTACCGATGACGTTACTGAAAGTGT
The DNA here is from genome assembly GCA_036960845.1 of Halopseudomonas aestusnigri. Lineage (GTDB taxonomy): Bacteria > Pseudomonadota > Alphaproteobacteria > Kiloniellales > Kiloniellaceae > Kiloniella. The sequence continues at coordinate 567,877 of JBALWN010000002.1, forward strand.
TCAGTTGTCGGCACTTCTTGTTATTCATAACGAAGAAAAACGCATCCGGGACTGCCTAGAAGGTGTTAAGTTTTGTGATGAAATTGTTGTGGTTCTTGATCGTTGTACCGATGGATCCAAAGACATTGTCTTGGAATATACCGATCGCATAATCGAAGGTGGTTGGCCGGTCGAGGGCGACCGTCGTAACGTTGGGAACGATGCCTGCAGTGGACAGTGGATACTTGAGATTGATGCCGATGAACGTATTCCTGTTGAACTCGCTGAAGAAATTAGACAGACAGTTATTCGCGGGGACGCTGATTATTACCTGATCCCAGTTGATAACTATATCGGAGATCATTTGGTACGTTATGGTTGGGGCGCCCAATTTGGCACCGCCTCAGTTTCCCGGCTTTGCCGCAAGGGTACTAAGTCATGGGGCCTGGAACGTGTCCATCCAGCCTTGCACTGGAAACAGGGCGCGCGTCGTGGCGAAAAGCTTAAACACCGACTTGTGCATTATGTCGATGATAATATTTCCGATATGATACGTCGTTTTGATTCTTATAGTACAGCCCGGGCAAAGGATCTGGTTGAGAGTGGTAACATCGGTACTATGCCCCATAATATCAGGCGCATTTTCAGCCGATTTTGGCGCTGTTTTATCGGCCGAAGAGGATATCGTGAGGGAGGTTATGGCTTTTTGATTGCAACTTTTGCCGCACTTTATCCTGTGGTGTCCCATATCAAAGCTCGATATGAGAGCGAGCAACTTAAATCCTAACCTGAATTTATTTTCCTGTACGTTTTGGCGAAGTCCTTATCCAAGAGTCACGACAGGAAGTGCGGATATGACTTTTTCGATGGAGAGGTCTTGCAGGTCATCTTCGCGGATGATCAGTACATCTGGCCCTATTGGCGAAATTTTGTTGGGGTCAGAGGTTTTTGAGAACAAGACAATTACGGGACAACCCGCAGCGGCGATAAGGTGCATGGGGCCAGTATCGTTACCTACAGAAAGTTGAGATTTTCGGGCAATAACTGCAATTTGTTCAAGTGACGTTTTGCCACATAAATTTAAAACGGCAGGGCAATTTTTCTCTATTGCATCACACTCATTTCGTTCGGCCTCTGTCCCAATCAATAACGGTGTAATACCAAGGTGTGTAAGGTGATCTGCAAGGGCTGAATAAGCCTTTACCGGCCAGCGTTTTTCAGGGCGGTGCGGTGCTCCGCCCGGTATCAGCATGGCGTAGTTTCGGGGAAGATGTAGTTCGGATAAGTCAGCTTCGATAAAAGAGAGATCTGGTTGCTTGATATTGGTAATGCCAGCTGTTTCTAGCTGAGCCTTTTCCCTAACCGAAATGTGGTAAATGCCGTTTTCTGGCTTTTCATAATAGTGTGAACAGCCCCTGACGTTGCCAACCCATTCGGGCTTTTGAGAGGGAAATAGTCTGTAGTAAAGTCTGGTGCGTTCGTTGCGCTGTAGATCATAGACACGGTCAAATTTACGAGATCGTAAATTTTTTCGAAGCTTTAGCAGTGCCGGGATTTCAAATATTTTGGGGCGTGTGTCTAAAAGGACTGAATTAAAGCAGCCACTTGCTTCTGCTAATCGAACAAAGGGTTTGGTTGTCAGTAGGGTTATGTCTGCATTTGGATGATGAGCGCGGATGGCTTGAAAAGATCGTATGGAGAGTATGAAATCACCAAAGGCGGAAAGCTTGATTACAAGAATACGCCGGGGATCGTCAGATGAATTTGTATTGGACACGACATCAGTTTCATGACCGTGCAGTATCATATCCGGATCTTCTGTCGTAATATCAGGGCGTTCAACCGTCATGTTTTCACCATTTAGTTCCGGGTTAATTCCTGGCCGTTATAGGTCATCCTATTTCGCTCTAACACACACAACTAAACTAAATTCAGACCGGGAAGCATATCATACTTTTAAATAAAATTCTTTGTTGGTTTGATCTAATCTAGAAACGTATTACTGAAAACCTTATAATATAAGACTTTAGCAATTAAAACTGTCTGTGGTCATTGGCCGCAAATTGGTCACAAAGGTAGTATTACCTTCCAGCTCTCTTTTTTCAGCATGATTGGTTTGAATTAAGCGGGAATTCCGGTAAAGAGATGCTAGATCATTCTATCAGCGATTATAATAGTAAGGTGGGGAGTTATAAGGGTGAAAATCCTACAAGTACTGGGTGCAGGTGGCGAAGGTGGCGCCGAAACCTTCTTTACCCAATTTACCCTGGCCTTACACCGCGCTGGTCTTGGGATTGTTCCCGGGGTTGGCATTGAAACCCACGCTGTTATTCGTCACAACGATAATCGTATAGCCCTTTTTGAGGCTGTTGGTATTGAAACTCAGGTGCTGCCCTTTCGTAAAATCCTAGATTTTAAAACCAAACGCGGGTTAAAGCGGAAAATCAAAGAGTTCCAACCGGATGTCGTCCTCACCTATATGAACCGCGCAAGCAGTCTGTGCCCAAAGGGCGATTTCCTGCATGTTGCGCGACTTGGCGGTTATTACAAACTCAAGAACTATAAAAACTGTGACCACTTAATCGGTAACACAAAAGATATCGTCGATTATTTGAAGTCTGTCGGGTGGCCAGAAAATCGGGCACACCACGTCCCTAACTTTGCCTCTGTTAGTGCGAATGACACCCCGGTAAATAGAGCTGATCTCAATACTCCAGAAGATGCAACCGTGTTGCTTTCTTTGGGACGACTGCATGAGAATAAAGCCTTTGATATCTTGCTTCGAGCTGCGAAACTGGAAACACGGCCTTATGTTTGGATCGCCGGCGAGGGGCCTTTGCGTGAAGAACTTGAGGCGTTGGCAAAAGAACTCGGTATTATTGAGAGAGTACGGTTCTTAGGATGGCGTAATGATCGCGGGGCCTTACTAGCCGCGGCTGATATCTGTGTTTTCCCTTCGCGGTTTGAGCCTTTTGGCTCTGTAATGATCGAAGCCTGGGCCACAAAAACACCATTGGTAACCACGCGAACTGCTGGTCCGGAAGAAATGGCAACTGATAATAAAGACGCCTTGATGGTTCCAGTTGATGATTATAAAGAAATGGCTCGGGCGATTACCCGGGTTATAGATGAAAAAGGATTGGCTGAGCGCCTGATGGCTGCTGGCTTAGAAAGTTATCAAGAGAGTTACACCGAAGAGGCGTGTGTGAAAAATTACATAGATCTCTTCACTAAATTATTGGCACAAAATAAAGGGGCTGTTTCATGAGCGAGAGCTATGACCTGATCATCAAAGGGGGACAAGTTGTTACCCCGAACGGTATCGAGAAAATCGATGTCGGCGTAAATGGCGGCCGCATTGTTGCTCTTGGGGACCTCTCCAACGCAACTGCCAAAGACACCTATGACGCGGCAGGACAACATGTTTTACCTGGCGCGATAGATACTCAAGTTCACTTTCGCGAACCAGGACTTGAGGCTAAAGAAGATCTTGCCTGTGGGACGGCAGCAGCCGCACTTGGGGGTATTGTCGCTATTTTTGAAATGCCCAATACCAACCCCAACACGCTTGGTCCTGTTGAACTTGCCGATAAGTTATCTCGTTGCGAGAACCGGGCCTGGACGGATCACGCGTTCTTTATCGGAGCAGCTGAAGAAAACGTAGACGAGCTAGCTGAGTTAGAAAGACTTCCTGGGTGCGCCGGGATCAAGATTTTTATGGGTTCCTCGACGGGAAGTCTTTTGGTTGAAGAAGAAGGTTTGTTAATCGACGTCCTTACGAATGGTAATCGTCGTTGCCCAGTTCATGCTGAAGATGAAAACCGTTTGCGCGAACGTTTTGCTCTGGTACGCGATGGTGCTGATCCTGTTATGCATCCTGTATGGCGCGATCCCGAAGCTGCTGTTATTGCCACAACCCGTATTTGTCGTTTGGCCCGTCAAACTGGCCGCCGGGTACATGTCCTGCATGTGACGAGTAAGGATGAGTTGCCAATTCTTGCCGCCAACAAAGACCTGGTTACTGTTGAGACCACGCCTCAGCATTTGACACTATCTGCTCCTGATTGTTACGAGCGTCTTGGCACCTATGCCCAGATGAACCCGCCGATCCGCGAAGAAGAACACCGTCTTGGTCTTTGGGAAGGTATCCGTAATGGAACCGTTGATGTGCTTGGGTCAGACCATGCCCCACATACCATTGAGGAAAAAGCGAAACCTTATCCAACGTCACCTTCTGGTATGCCGGGGGTGCAAACTTTGATCCCGCTGATGCTCGACCATGTGAACAAAGGTAATCTGACCTTGGAACGTCTGGTCGATTTAACCTCTGCAGGTCCTGCACGAATTTATAATATCGCGGGTAAAGGACGTATTGCCTTTGGCTTTGATGCTGATTTCACGATCGTCGATATGAATAAGGAAGAAACCATCGACAAAGAATGGCTGGCTTATAAGTGCGGCTGGTCGCCTTTTGATGGTGTCAGAGTTAAGGGTTGGCCGATGGCAACAATCATTCGTGGCAATGTGGTCATGAAAGACGGCGAACTGATTGGCGATCCTGATGGCAAGCCAGTTCGCTTTGCCGACACTGAACCCGCCAAAAACTCTTAAAGCCTGTCGGCAGATTTTAAGCGTAATAAATGGGCGTATTGGGGGGACCTGATACGCCCAATTTATTTTGACCTCTACCTTGTACCCAAGAGAAGGCGTCGCTAATTATCTGAGAACTCTTCATAATCATATGATCCCAATCGGAGATAGTTGTGACAGCAAGCACCGTTTACTTGATTGATAAGGTTATGACGGGTAGAGCCGTGCCTTTTGGCCCCAAAGATCGTATGAGCGCGATTGATAAAATGCCAGTATCTGCTGCTCTCCGGGTGACGAAATTAGGTTTGGTTGGGGATGAACAGGCCGATCCGCGTCACCACGGTGGTCCTGAAAAAGCGATCCATCACTATGCCGCCGATCACTATACCACCTGGGCAGATGAGTTTCCCGAGATTGATGCCAATCGTTTAAATGCAGGTGGGTTTGGGGAGAATATCTCTACGACGGGTTTGAGCGAGGCTGAGGTTTGTGTTGGTGATATATACCAATTAGGAACGTCTCTTGTTCAGGTTTCTCAAGGGAGACAACCTTGCTGGAAGCTCAACGTCCGCTTTGATGTTCACAAAATGGCCGCAATGGTTCAGTCTACTGGCCGTACCGGGTGGTACTACCGAGTACTTGATGAAGGGCAAGTTCAGGCTGGAGATAATGTTTCACTCATTGAGCGGAGTAATCCCGAATGGTCTCTGGCGCGCATCCAACATGTTCTCTACGTGGATACGCTTAACAAAGAGGCGCTAGAAGCTTTGATGGGGGTCAAAGAACTCGCGATAAACTGGCATGCGTTGGTGCAAAAACGCTTGGAACGTCTTGAAGTTGAGGACTGGAGCCCACGCTTGCAGACCCCAGCTTGAATTCTTCTGTTTAAATTTTTGAGCTTAAATTAGGAGGACTGAGTTCGTGAGCTTTATGAACGAATAAGAGCACGCTCAACAAACTCCAATCGATCCTGACCGTAAAAATTCTCACCATCGACAAAGTAAGTCGGTGCGCCGATAACGCCGCGCATAATGGCTTCACGGCAGTTGCGATCCAGCTCAGCCTGGACAGCAGGAGAGAGAGCTTCACCGATCAAAGCTCTGGTGTCTCGAAAACCTGTGGTTTCACAAAGCTCAAAAATTACCGCTTCATCTGCTATGTCACGGTCATCGCGCCATAGGGCCTCAACTACTTTCAGGCTGAGCAGATCGAGATCACCGTCTTCACCCCGCTCTTTGGCGCGCTGTGCGGCAATCACGATACCTGATGGAAGCTCAACCGGACCGTCGTGATGGATCGGTTCGCGTTGTAGAGGAATACCTAGATAGTTGGCCCAACGTAGAGCGTCATTCATGGTGTAGTTTCGCAACATGGTTGGCCGCTCGCCAAAGGCCTGCCCCCCGATTGCCGGCATGATGACGGAGAGTACAATTGGACGGTGGACAATCTTGTGTCCAAATCTATTAGCCAAGGCATTCAACCGCCCCGCCCCGAGATAGGTAAAGTTGGACCGGGTTGAATAGTAATAATCAATCGTTTTCATGGTGTTCGAGCCCGTAAATTAATGGGTTGAATTTGAATAAAAAATAAAAGGAATTTCGATATTAGTTATTTTGATATTTGTAGCAGAGGAAAGGCAAGGGGAATTAAAAACAAAGCCAGTGATTGTATAACGATTTTCGAATTTTCAATTTTTTAGTGTAAATTTTGTAATGCATTGAAATTATGGGTAAATTACTAATTTTAACTAATTGAGTTAGTTGGAGAAATCATACAATGGTATGTCGGTTTTTGGGGATTTTTTATTGCAGTGTTGATCGTTTTCTTTAGTCTCGCCGTCAATAAACAACAATTCCTTTTAGGTTGCTCTGAGTGAATATCAGAACAGCCTTTTTTGGTGCCCATGATGGAGTGCGGTATATGATTGAAAATCAAGTTTTAGGCAATAATGGTGTGGTATCTGGAGAAGAAAGCCAGAATGTACTTCTTGGGCAAGGAGCTCCTTTAATAATATCTGCGCCGACAGCCCCAGGGCAGGTTATTGAGCAGCGTGTTCAAAACGGCCAACAGGTTGTTCTTGATTTTGATGCCGCTTCTGCGATCCCTTCAATTGAAGGTTCAAACTTTGTTCTATCCTTCGATGGTAATGGCGATGGCGTGGCGGATAGCAAGGTCGTATTCCTTGGTATGGTTGCGCAGGCGCAATCTGGCGATGCTCCGATCCTCATCATCAACGGAAATGAAGTCTCTGCCGGGCAATTGATTGGTCAGGCGCTGGCTCTTTTATCTGGGGAAACCCTTGAGACCGCAGCAGGCCCTACTAGCAGCAACATACAAAGTGGTGGTGGCAGCGAGTACAGTGAAGACACAGGTGAGAGTCTGACATTATTGAGTGTTCTAGGTGCTTTGGCTTCGGGTACTGATCTTGAGCAACTTGGATTGCTTCAGGGACAAGAAGATCTGGACCCTGCCCAAGCAGTCGCCGAAGTAGTGCCTGTAGTCGTTGATACCAATGATGATTTAATCCTGACTAACATTATGCAGGGTGATATTAAAATCCCTGAATGGGCACTCTTATTTAATGATACTGCTGCGGATAAAGAAAAACTCTCTGTTGAGGACGTATCTAATCCAGTAAACGGTGAAGTCAGCCATGATACAGACGCCGACAGGGTTACTTTCGCTATTCGTGGTGAAAGCAAAGTTGTTGATCAACCATCTTCTACACCAGATCCGGCCTCCTTTGACTATGCGGCTGGTGATGGCGATACCAGTGATAGCTCAACAGCAGATATTCGTTTTGAAGATAAAAATAGACTAACGGGAACCTCAGTCTCTGAGATCATTGTCGGGGATAATGTTGAAAACGAAATTTCTGGTGATTTTGCCTCTGGTGGTGGTGATGTGACCGGATTGGTGGCTCAGGGAGCTGGAGATGCCATTATCGGTAACAGCCAAGATGATCATTTGGTCGGAGATTTCGCTGTTTACCGTCAAGAGGGCGAAAACTCCGATGATAATTTTTCAAGCCGCAGTGATTTTATAAATTCCTCTGTTGTTGGTGGAGATGACCGTATTCAAGCTGGTGAAGGCAATGATATTCTCGTGGGTGATCTCTATGTCGATGATGATTTTGGCGGGGATGATGCCAATGAATTATCTCCGACGTCCCTAAATGGTGGAGATGACTACCTCGATGGTGGTGCTGGTAATGATGAGATTTCAGGTGACGCTTTAATCGGTGATGATGTTGAAGGTGGATCTGTTGTCTTTACCGAGGACGGTCCTGTTGAAGGGCGTCCTGGTGATGCACACATTCTAATTGGTGGTGCGGATACTCTATTGGGTGGTAGTGGCGAGGATGTTTTGGTTGGCGATCTTAATATATATGACAACGTTGAAGATGGGGCTCACACTCTAACTGGAGGTAATGATAATCTTGATGGTGGATCTGATAACGATGTTCTAATCGGTGATTTTAAAATCGGCCATGATAAAGGTGAAGGCTCTGATCCTGATAAAACGCTGGATGTTTACGGCAGTAATTCAGTTCTCACAGGGGGTGATGATGTTCTTAATGGCGGTGAGGGTAATGATACGCTGACCGGCGATTTCTCTGTATTCGCTAAGGTTGAGGACGATTCCGTACTTGTATCTGGCAGCGATACCTTTGTCTTCTCTCTAGCCGAAGGCGGTGAAGAGGGCGATGGCCATGACACTATTACTGACTTTGAAAGCGATAAAGACATCCTGCGTTTTACCGATGTTGTGGATAGTGATGGTGACGGCTTGGATCTGGATGATCTTACCGCTGCAATCCGTGGCGTCGTCGATGATGCTGCTGGTGGTGATGTCGTCGTCAGCTTTATAAATGGTGCCTCAATTACCTTCGAAGGTCTAGGCACAGGCACTATTACCTCTATTGATGAACTGGTAAATGATCCTGCAAATCAGATTGTGATCGGCTAAATTACCTCCTCAGTTTTTGAGAGAAAAAATTATAAAAGGCGTCCCTGAATAAAACGGGGGCGCCTTTTTTTTGCTTTTCAGATTTGATCTTACCCACCGTATGCTGAGCAGTGGTGGTTATAAAACGATGTATTCGTTGTTTTACAATTTATGGTTATATAAGTACCTAAATATTCTCGATTTATTTAGTAAAAAGCACGCCTTAGGGGAATTGAATTCTTTTAATTGCACCATAAAAGATTAATCTCAGTAACTCTCTCGAACTAAAGATAAATTCAAGATAAAATTGAAGGTATTTTTATAAATAAATCATACATAATGGTGTAGTTTTCTGCGAACTCGTGATTGTCATAAATTCCTAATTCTGTATGTTGGTCGCCAATAGAAATAAATTCCCTATGGGTTGCTTTGACCAGATGTCAGGACAGCCCTTTTTGATGAAAAATTGAATGGAGTTCATACATGACTGACGGTCTGACACAGGGTGGTAACGAGATGGTTTCAGGTGAAGTAACAAACGAATCTCTCGTTGGTCAGGCGGCTTCGGCTGTAGAAGTAGCTGCACCAGCAGCGGGCGAGACAACAAATGTTGTTCTTAGCAAAGGACAAACGGCAACACTGAATTTTGATGCAACGGCAGCAACCCCAGTTATTGAAGGTAATGACTTTGTTCTAACTTTTGATAGTAACGGTGATGGTAGCGCCGACAGCCGTATTGTTTTCCAAAACCTGGTTCAAGAATCACAAGGCGCAGATGCTCCTGTTCTGGTTATTGGTGGCGTTGAGCTTTCTGCTGGCCTTCTGATTGGTCAAGCACAAGCACTTGTCGACGGCCAAACACTAGAGACTGCAGCTGGCGCGGGTGCAGGCCCACAAGGCGGTGGCAATAACATTTACGAAGATGACTTCGGTAACCTAATCGATGGCTTGAATGCTCAAGGCGTTATTGAAGGTACATTGGCTGAGTTGGCTGCATTGGCTGCAGTTACAGATGGTACAGACCCAGCCGAAGGCGTGTTTACTTTTACTTTTGCGACAACAAACGTTGTATCCTTTATTGAAGGTGGTGTTGAAGGCGATTTTGTTGGCGGTTTCGAAGACTGGCAGGCAAACCAACATCTCGGTGATGAAGACGTGACAGACAATCCAGATACACCTGATGTTGATGAAGCAATCTCTCCAATGCAGATTGTCTTCACCTTTACACCAAACGATAACGAAGTTGTTGATTCTGTCGATATTCTTTCATTGCCAGAAGGCGTTACCCTTTATGTCGGTGGCTTTGAAGACAGCAATATCGTATTCAGCTCGGTCTCTGGTTCCGAAGTCGGTTCACTACCGCTGAACATTCTTGGTTCTGATATCGGTGACGTTTATCTGCAGGGCGCTGATCACAGCGACGCAGACATTCCCGTAACGATCCAGGCAAACATTTCTGACCCTGATAGCGGCGAAACTGCTTCACTTGTATTCACTTCTACGGCGATTATCGATGCGGCCGCTGATAAAGCGGATCTTGGTTTTAGCGAAAAAGCCCTTGGCGGCGAGCAGAGCTTTGAAGACGTTTCTTTCTTCAGTGACGATTTCTCTAATCTTGATAACTGGTCGATCCTTAAGGGTTCAGACACCTCTTCCGTTAATGGTGGCGAAGATAGCCAGTTAGATGGATCTGGGATTGACGGTACAGCTGTTGCTGAATTCCTCGGTGTTACTACTGATCAGCTGAATGCAGCTGCAGATAACGGTGATGCCGAAAGTGAGAATTTCGAAAATGGCAACGGCTCTGCTGTTCAATCAACAATTACTGTTCAGGCCGGTCAGACCCTTACCTTTGACTTCAATTTCCTTGACGGGGAAGTCGGGGACGAAGCGCTTGAATTCAACGATACAGCTTTTATCGTTATCAATGGAGAGATTCATGTTTTGGGTCAATCTGCTTCAGGATCTGAAGACGGTGTCTTTACCTATACTTTTGAAGAAAGCGGCGAAGTTGAAATTGGCATCGCTGTTCTTAATGAAGGTGATACATCCGTAATCCCAGCTCTCATCCTCGAAAATCTCTCTCTTGAGTTAGAGGGTGTATCTCTCGATGAAGAAACCCTAATCACTATTCCGGTTGATGCAACTTTCCCGGATTTTGATGATGGTTCAGAAACTCATACTATTGTCCTGAACAACGTTCCGGCTGATTGGGAACTCACTAATTATCTCGATATCGCGACGGGTCCGACTGCTGATCCTGAAAATCCAGGCTTTGTAAGTTACACCTTTGCTGTCTCCGATCTTGTTGATGATGGCAATGGCAACCTAAGCCTTCCAGTTATCTTTGATCCTAAAGACTGGTCTTCAGATCGCTTGGACAATGGTTCCGAAAACGAAGAGGGTTCTGTATCCATTGAAGTTAAAGCAATCGCTACAGAAACAGATCTTTCTGGTGAAGAACTTACAGAACTTAACAACGAAGCTGTAACGACTGATTATTTCGCTGTTGAAATCATCGAAGACGTTCCTGTTGTTGAAAACGTAACCCTTGTTCATGATGAGACTGCAGCAATAGACGCTGGAACTGATGATATTCTGCCCGAGGTAATGCCTGTTGGTTCGTACCCTATCTTCATAAATGGTTTGTCTGAGCTAGGTGATACAGTGAACTTTATTGGCGAAGGAAATTGGTCCTTTGCTCAAATTGATATCTCTTACGATCTGAGAACTGACGGTACAACTGACAACAATCCTTATACTGTCGATGGTGCTGATCCTGAAGCTGTTGATGCTGAAGATGTACTGGAAGATATCAAGTTTGCTGAATATAACGGTGAGACGAGCGGTCTATTTACCGGTGGCATCGATGCCCCGGAAGAGATCTTCCTACATTCTGATCCTACAAACCCAGAAGGTGTATACGGTATTACCGCGGATGGCGACCTTGTATTCTATGTGTACATAGAAGGTGGCCTAGAGAATGGTGTAAATGACGGAACAATTTCGTTTGTTCAGTTCCAGTCTGTAAACCATCCTGATGGTGGTGATTCTCATAATGAGGATCTTACTTCAGCTCTAAATCTTGAATACATCATCGTTGATGATGAAGGCGATGCATCTACTGCAACGGCCTCTATTCAGATTAAAGATGATGGACCGGTTATCTCTAGTGACAATGCTAAAGTTGTTGTAGATGACGATGATGTCATCGGCGCAAACGGTAATGCTAGCGGCGTTGGTGATGACGCACCTGCGGCTGTTTCTGGAACTCTGGTTCATGACTATGGCCGTGACGTAGAAGGTGCAACAACACTTCTTCTTGATACTGGTGCTCCAGAAGGCTTTAGCTACGAAGTTAGTAATGACGGCACACTTCTGACAGTAAGTCAGGGTGATGTTGAGGTTATGACTGTTGAACTGCAGGATAGTTCTTCAGGTGGTTACACTGTTACACTGATCTCACCGATTTCTCATCCTGAAGGATCTGACGAAAATAATGTCGACTTTACGTTTGATTATCGCGTTACAGATGGTGACGACGATACTGTAGACGGTACTTTTGATGTTTCCGTTGATGATGACACGCCAGTAGTCGCTGATGAAGATGCTGGATTGATCAAGGAAAAGCGTCTTGATGACACTGATCCAAATAACAGTACTGTAAATGGTACGCTGGATATTGATTTCGGTGCTGATGGCGGTACTGTCACAGGGATTGAGTTCAAAGGCTGGACCGATACTGAAGATAAAGATCCTTCTGGAACAACTCTGACTTCAGGTGGTGTGGCTGTAGTATTTGCCTCTACAATTGTTAATGGTGAGTTGGTTTACACGGGTTCTGTTGGAACAGCTGAGATTATCAAAGTTGTTATTGATCAGGAAACTGGCGAGTATTCTATCACTCAGCTTGGTCCAATTGATCACCCAGACGTATCTTATGATTCTGAAAACGATGGCCCAACAAACAGCAATGATTATGATCCAATCACGCTTAGCTTCGATTACACTGTAACCGATGGTGATGGTGATACCGCGACTGCTGAATTGTCCGTTGTTATAGAAGATGATGAAGTTGATTCTCGCTCTGTCTTTGCTGATGATAGTATTTTCATCGACGAAGCCACACTGGTTGATGGTGTTGATGATAACTCTGTTATTTCAGGCACTCTTGAGCTTGGCCTTGGTGCTGACGGTGGATCTGTTACCAATGTCTGGTTCGACTCTTGGGAAGATAGCGAAGATGGCAACCCGGATGGTCAAACTCTGACATCTGGTGGAAATCCGGTTGTTTTTGCCGATGCCGTTGAAGATGGTTCAGGGAACTGGGTTCTTGTTGGTAAGGTAGGTACTCAAGAAATCGTTACTGTAACAATCGACAAGCTAACTGGTGAATACTCTATTGAGCTTCAGGGTCCAATTGATAACCCTGATCATGGTTCTGCTAATAGCAACCCATGGGATCCTGTTACTCTTAGCTTCCGCTACGAAACAATTGATGGTGATGGCGATCAGGATATCAGCACTCTGGAAATCATCATCGAAGATGACCAGTCTGTTGCTATTGCAGATACAAACAGTGGTGACGCCGTTAAAGAAGATGATGATCTCATCGCTGAAGGTAATGTTCTGGATAACGATACCATTGGTGCAGACGGTGCGGTTGTTACAACAACCGACGAAATGACCGGCACTTACGGGTCTGTTACAATTGATGCTGATGGTGAGTACACCTATAACCTTAACAACGGTGCTGACAATGTTCAGAGCCTGGCTCAGGGCGAAACTGTAACTGAAACCTTCACTTACGAAATTGAAGACGCTGATGGTGATACATCAACAGCTACTCTAGAAATTTCAATTACAGGTACTAACGATGCGCCTGTAATCGGTGGTCTGAATGGTGAGTACTACGGTGTAAATGGTCAAATCAGTAATCTTGCCCAGTTCCGTAGTATTGTTGATGGCAATGATCCTGATGCGACTTTCACTGCTTCTGAAATCAGCTATTCAATTGGTCGTGGCACAGTTAGCCGTGGGGATAACCTGCAGAAATTCCTTGGTGATGATGCGGATACACTAAGTTCTGATCCGGGCAACACATCTGATGGCGGCCTACACATGTTCGGGCAAGTTTATCTTGCTGCTGGAACCTATCAGTTCCAGGTCCGTGCAGATGATGGTTTCCAAATTAAAATTGATGGTGATTCCGTTTCTGAATATGCCAATAATCAAGGCCCAACCACACGTACTGGTGCTGAATTCACGATTGCGGAAGATGGTTATTACGATGTCGATATGGTTTGGTGGGATCAGGGCGGCGCTTATGTCTTCCAGCCTGCGTTAAGCTTTAATGGCGGTGCTTTTGAAACTTTCACGCCTGACAACTTCGATTTCCAACTCGATGCTGGCTCGACCGTTGTAGAAGCGGGTAATCTCGACGATGGCACTGTAGTTGATGGCACAGATACTGTTACAGGTTCAATGGTAGCGACTGACGTCGATAATGGGGCTGTTCTTACCTGGAGTGGTGATGCCGATGGAACCTACGGTTCATTTAGCATCAACCCGACTACAGGAGCTTGGGAATACACTCTTGATAATAGCGATGCCGATACAGATGCACTTGCTGAAGGTCAAAACGAGACAGAGACCTTCACTGTAACGGTTACTGATGAGTTCGGTGCAACCGATACTCAGGACGTGACCATTACTGTTAAGGGCACCAATGACAGCCCAATCGCTGTTGCAGATACCGATGTTCCTGTAGCTGCAGGAACGGAGCTTGCATCAGATGCTGCACCAGCACAGCTGACCAATAATAGTGAAACTTCTACTAGTGACTTCGACTTCGGTCCTGAAAATGCTGGTAAACTTGTGAGCATTGAATTTGATTTCCAATCAGTTGGTTCTTGGGATGAAAACGGTGGTAATCAAGATGATTTCATTGTCACGATTAACGGTGTAGAGGTTCTAATTACCCACGATGGTGGCTCAAAACATTATACCTTTGAAGTGGCGACAGATTCTGATGGTAAAGTTGCCATTGAATTTAACGCAGTTGTTACTGGGGACGATGAAGGTGCAGATATAACAAATCTCGTGATCTCAACCGTTGGCGATAATTGGGTGGAAACACTCACAACGGACGAAAATGCTTCTTTGACTGTTGATGTTCTCGCGAATGATACAGATGTTGATAACGGCGCGGTTCTTTCTCTGGATGCTGTAAGCTTTGCTTCTGCAATGACGACAGCAACGGCTACCGTTGTTGGTAATGAGTTAGTCTTTAACCCAGGTACTGATTTTGATTACCTTGCTGAGGGTGAAACCGCAGAAGTTGTTGTTAACTACACGATAAGTGATGAGAACGGAGCGGTATCAAGTTCCACTGCAACGATTGTTGTTACAGGATCTAACGATGCTCCAGTTCTCGAAGCCTTGGCGCTTTTGACAAATAACGCAGAGAACTTCTCTTTCGAAGGTGATCTTCTTGCGCGTTACTCATCGGATGCAGAGGGTGACGACGTTGTTATTTCTCCAGCTAATGTTGATGTCGCTAGTGGAGATACTGATTTCGCTTACACCGGTAGCGATGGTGAAGACAGCACGAATGGCACAGTTGGTGTTACGCGTGTCGATGATCTCACTGTTACAGGTACTGACGCAGACGAAATTTTAATTGGCCGTGATGTTGTATCAGCTGATGAGGTTGATCTAAGCGTTGATGAAGATTTCTCTAATGTGAGTGAGTGGACAGTTCTTGGGAACACTACGAGCGTTAATAGTGGACAAGATACGAGATTAAATACTTCCGATAATACCGGATCTGTCGTATCTGCAGCTGTCTTTGCTGCCGCTGTTGGGGTTAGCGTTAATGACCTGAATGTTGCTGCCGATAATGGTGTTGACTCTGGTGAAGACCTTACTTCTGGGTCTGCCCTGTACCGTGATTTCACGGTAGCTGCCGGCCAAACTCTTACACTTGATTTCAACTTTATTAATCAGGAAAGTGGCGGTACTACTTGGGATGATGCATCTGTAATTGTTATCGGTGACGAAGTGTTCCTTCTGTCCCAATCATCAAATATTGATGCGGATGGGATCTTTACCTACACCTTTACAGACAGCGGCCCTGTAACAGTAGGTATCGCTGTCTTCAACGAAACCGACACAATTGCAGACTCAAGTCTCATCGTTGAAAATTTATCGCTTTCTGATGCTGAAATTCCAGCTGTTCTTGGCGATAATCTCAACGGCGGTGGCGGTGATGATACTCTGATGGGGCTTGCTGGAGATGACTTCCTTGCTGGTGGTGCTGGTGATGATGTTATGATTGGTGGTACTGGCGACGACACCTTTGCCTTCTCTCTTGCGGGTGCGGCTGCATCTGGTGGTGAAGGCAGTGATGTGATTAGCGATTTTGATGCTGCTAATGATGTGCTTCACTTCAGTGATGTTGTCGACGGTGGAGAGACTGGCTTGGATCTTAACGATCTAAACGCAATGGTCTCTAGTGTTGATAATAACGGCGACGGTAACGATGTGGTGGTTAACTTCAATAATGGTGCATCTATTACCTTTGAAGGGTTGGGTTCTTCTTCATCCACAATCGACACTATCGATGATCTGGTAAACAACGCAGCAACCCAGATTATTATCGACTAAGCTAAAACCAAACCCTCATCGGGTTAAGGTTAAAGGGCGCTCCATACATTGGGGGCGCCCTTTTTTTGTCTGTGCTCATATTTCGGTTGATTAGTGCTCTGTATCTAGGTGGATTGGAGGGGGTGACAACTCATGGTTATGAGGGGATGGTTCGAATGTTTGTTAACCATACTTTCAGACTAACCTTATGGTAGGAAATACTATGGATCGATTCTATTTATTAGATTTTTGTGTATTGGGTAATTGTGAATAATTGTCAAAATTTGTGGATTTTGTATTATTTACAATTTCTGTGTTTTAACTAAGTGCTTTAAATCAAATGTATAATTATACACTCATCAAAAAATGTTTACGTTTTGTTTACCTTTTAGGTTGGATTTTGTGTGGAAAGTAGGTTTTCCACAATCACGCAGATTTCACGCTAAAATACTAAATCTCATACATATTAATGTCGTTTTTTCACACGTCGCGCTTGCATTAAAAAACGACATAGGTAGTATTTTAACCAAATTTAGTATGTAGGTCTTTGCATGTTCGCGGTGTGGTTATTGGCAAGGGTTTACAAAGCCGAACAATAGACGTTTGCAATGAGCGTTTAGAACTGGAACCTCAGGGGGATCCGATGACTGATGATCTAACTCGTAATAATGGCGAAGCTGCAATTAATTCTGGTGATGTAAGCCTAAGTGGCGATACCGGAAGCTCTGTCCTTGTGGGACAAGCCGTGGCTCCGATAGAAATCGCAGCGCCGGGCGCGGGCGAAACTGTCAACGTAACTCTGAGCAAAGGGCAATCTGCCAACCTTAATTTTGACGCAACTGCCGCAACCCCGGTTATTGAGGGCAACGACTTTGTCTTGACCTTTGACAGCAATGGGGATGGCAGTGCCGACAGTCGCATCGTTTTCCAGAATTTAGTCGAAGAATCCCAAGGTGGGGATGCTCCTATTCTGGTTATCGGTGGCGTTGAGCTATCCGCAGGTCTTCTTATAGGTCAGGCGCAAGCCTTAGTCGATGGGGAAACCCTAGAGACAGCAGCTGGTGCCGGCGCAGGCCCAACTGGCGGCGGTGGTAGTACCTATAGTGAAAATCTCGGTGAGATTATTGATCTATTGAACGCTCAAGACGGCCTTGCAGGTACGGCCCTAGAGTTTGGTTTACTTGCAGATGGTGAAGATATTGATCCTGGTGCTTTTACACTTATTGTTGATTTCGAAACTGAAATCGCAGGTACAGAAATCGATGGTCAGCTTTTTGATGGTGGCTTCGAAGACTGGGATCATCGTCAGGATGATTGCGAAGACGATAACTCCCCAATGGAAATCAAAGTATCCTTCACGGGTGGCGATCTTGTTGATCTGACGATCGCAGATATACCAGCCGGGGCTTTGTTCTTTATTGGAAATCCAGTTGGCCCGGATGGACAGTATGATGAGGCAGATGCTGAAATCCTCAGCAGTGGTACGACCAATGGCGGCGGATCAATCTTCCTAAGCCTGGATGACCTCGCCCAAGGCATTTTCCTACTGCCACCAGAAAACAGCGACGTCGATATAGCCCTTACATTTACAGCCTCTGCTGTAACTGACTTTGGCGAGTCCGTAACTGAAGTCATTGTGTCAACAGCTATAATTGACGCGGTAGTTGATAAGGCTGAACTGAATATTGCTGGCGATCATGGGACTGAAGCTCCATATGTTGTTACTGGGCAGTACGTAGATCGTGAAGGCAATGTTATTGGCGTGGGCGAAATTGGTGACGGTAACGTTCACGATGGCCATGATGCAGCTGATATTTTAAATGGTGACATCGTAGATGCCAATAATACGGGAAAAACTAAGGGGTATCATGAATCAGATCCTTCTGTTGAATCTCTTGCCAATGGCGGTTATGTCGTGCTTTGGGAAGATAGTGGTTCCAGAAGGGGTGGTCCTAGTAGCAAGGGCTCTGACCGCTCAGATAACGAAGGTGGCATAAAAGCACAAATTTATGGCCCAGATGGTGAACCTCGCGGTGAAGCGATCGACGTTGGTGAAGCCGATTATAATCGTCTTGATAGAGATGGGAAAGATTACTCTCAACCGGATGTTGCTGCGTTAAATGATGGCGGTTTTGTTGCTGTATGGCGGGGTAATGAAGAAGTTGAGATTTCCGATGATTTAAAGTTTAAATCTGAACCTGATGATACCGATGGCTCTGCAACCGTTTATATTCGCGTATTTAGCTATGGTGAGGAAGCAAGTGATGCCATTTCCATAGATATGTCTAAGTTGGGTCAGGGCACAGGCGAAGGTCCTGATGTAGTTTATGGCGAAGACCCTGCTGTTATCCAAATGGTTGGTGAACCGTCAGTAACAGTTCTTGCCGACGGTAGTTTTGTCGTTGCCTGGACTGCAGAGGGCTACAACGAATTTACGAAGCCTTCTGAAGATCCTAGTGGCAATACGTTTACAACACTTGATGATGGTCCAACAGGGCAACAGGAATTCGACGGTCTTTACATTCAACGCTTCAATGCGGACGGAAGCCCTGCAACAGAAATTACCGAAATTGAAACCCCAGAGGACGATTCAAAACCTGATTTGTCTGCCCTTTCTGATGGTGGCTATATCCTGGTTTCAGAATTAGACGCAAACGATGAATCCGATGATGAAGAGAACATTCTTGTTCAGCGGTTTGATAGTGAAAATAATCTAATTTTTGCCACGTCGCTTACCGGTTCTGAAGGCTCTGATGATTTCAATCCAGAAGTAGCTGGCTTGAATAATGGCGGCTTCGTCGTTGTGTATACTACTGAAGAAGAACGCGATCAGGTTCCTACCTTTACGAGCCGTTCATCTGGTCATTATGACCAATCAGAGATAGTTGTTCAGGTCTTTGATAATACAAACACAGAAGTCACGACGGTAACTCTGGATGTACCTTTCATGGGCGACAGCGATGCTCATGTAACTTCTATGTTCGACGGTGGCTTTGTTGTTACCTGGACAGTAAGTGGTCGCTCCCAAGGAGAACCTATTAATAAAGCGTCTGAGGATTCAAGCGAATCTGAATATGAATCGCCGATGCTTCCTGGAGTGTACAGCCAGCGCTTTGATTCAGCTGGACGACCGCTTACGCAAGCTGGCGAAGCTTTTGTAGAAGGTGTGCCTGTTGAGATAGATCCAGCCCTTATCCTACCTCTTCTCGCTCCGAATGGTAGCGATATAGATACCCATGTTGATGATCTCGACTGTGATGATACAGATGCAACAAAAACCTTTACTGAAGACAACGAACATCCAAAAGGCCATCATTATGATGACGTAAGGGGCGGTGATTCTAGCTATGACCTTTCCTTTGACGCCGCAATCGGTGGCGACCGCGATGGTTCAGAAGAGCTAACCCTTGTTAAAATTGGCCTTACGGATCAGCTTATAGGTGAAGTTGAGCCAAATGGTGCCGAAGGTGCCGAAGGTGTTCCACGGACCTTTAATCTTGTTTCTGCACCAGAAGAGCCGAGTGAGGTTCCCACTTTTACCGCGACTGAGCATAACCCAGATCCGAAACAAGGCGATGCATATCTTGTTGTTGGTGACAATCAGGTTTCCGACGGCGAGCTGATTGATGTCTGGGCGATCTGGGCTCAATTGGATGCTGGAGGAAATGTCGTTCTTGTCGATGGTGAGCCTGTCCTTTACAGCGGTTATGTTCAGGCGGAAGCTTCGATTGACACTGTAAATGGTACACTGGATCTTAATTTTGATATTGATGTAAACTCTGGCCTGCGCGTTTGGGAAGTGTTTCTAGATGGATCTCACCCTACTGGTTATGACCTACCAAAAAGTGAGGATGAAGATGAAGGCGACACAATCCTTTCATTGAAGCATGAGGGTTATGACGTTTCTGCACCTAGTGTCGTTTTGGATGAAAACGGTGAAATCGTTCGCGATTTAGAAACAGGCGAACCTATCGACGTAAGCCATCCAATTAATGGCTCTTTGCTTGAAATCCAGTTACCTGATCACGCCGATGATGATTTCGATGTTAACTACAGCGTAACAACACGCGATAACCCGACAGATGGTGAGTTATTAGACGTTACCGATGGTGATCTCAATAACAATGAAACCACTGTTACGGGAACCCTTCAGGTTGAAATTAAAGCCATCGCCGATGGTACTGTACTCACTAGCGGTGATTATACAAACGGTGACGACAACCCTGGTCTCGTCGATATTGGTGTAAATAACAAAGGCCAAACCAAACTTACTTATGTTGAAGATACGAAATCTTCTCCTGATGAACATGGTGCTTACACTGAAGAAGAAAATCTCAATGTTGCTATCCGTGTTAATGCTGATCTCATTGATAAAGATGGTTCTGAATCAATTACTGAGATCCGGATCAAGCTTAAGGGTGGCCATTCCGAAGATGCTGTGTTTACAACAGCTGAAGGAATCCCATTAGAGAACAGTGGTGACATAACATTAACAACTAGTCCAAACGGCGATGAAGTTGTGGCAAGCTATCATATGGATGGGGACCACAACCTCCACATTCTATTACCAGAGTACCTAGAAGATGGTTCGCCTAACCCGGTTCTACTGGGACAGAACATCAATCTTGATGGTCAAATTTTGGTTCAGTTGCCTATTGATGACAGTTCTGATTTCAAAATTGATATTAAGTACTGGACTGCTGAAGTGAATGCCGAAGGTGAGTACGTTCGTCATCATTATGAGGAAGACAACAAAATCACCATTGATGTTGATATCCAGGGCGTTGTTGGTGCAGCTCGTACTGGTTTCTTCGAAGATTTGGGATATCAGTTCTTTGACTTCACTGCTTCCGAGCGCGGGACTGTAGAAGAAGTTGAGCAAAATACCGCAGAAGATCCTCAGGACGTTGACCGTTCTGCCTTCTTCTATGATGAAGAAGCTCGAGCCGGTGTCGTTGATCTGCAAGGGGCACTCTTGCAAAACGATGCTGGGCATCCAACCCATCAAGACGGGTTTGTGGTTGAGTTTTATCAAGGTGAATTGGTTAACATCGATGTCACTGGTGATGGTAATTCAGATGGCAATATAGTCGAGCTTTATCAGCTGGTTGATGGCGACCTGGAACTCGTTGCAACTTCTTCCGGAGGTGAGCTTGATTACGATGTCCAAAGTGAAGGCCAGTATGTAGTCAAAATCTATAATGAAGGTGCATTAAGCGGCGGCGAGCACCACAATTATAACGCAGAAGTTTCTGTTGGCCTGTCTACTGAATATTCAGAAGACGGACGTTTTTGGACAAGTGGCCACGGTGATGTTGCCAGCGAACATCATGAGTATGTCGCTGTAAATTCCTGGGCAATTACTGAAGATGATTACAATCTTCAAACTATTATCGATAATTTCCACACTTCCGGTGGTTATCCTGTTCCTTATACGGCACCGGAAGATCTTTCTGAAGCTATTCAGAGCGTGAAAATTTCTAAAGGTGAGAGTGACGGGACGTTCTTCAGTAAAGATGGGGAAATTACAGCTGATTCCGTAGTCACTGTTATGGCGCTTTATGTGAATACAAATGGCGATGTTGTCTTTGGTAAAATCACAGCAGTAGCATCCTTCGACGGTGATGATCTTGTTCTTACTTTTGATGAGCCTTTGGTCCAAGCAGTTACACTGACACCTTATGCAAGTCATGATGCCGGTATTGCTGTAAGACTTGATATAGATGATTCAACGGACTTTACGTTGTCCACAACAACGACAACCGTTGAATACGATGATGATAACGTTCAAGAATATCTAAATGGTACCATTACTGAAGCAGAACTTCTTGCAGCGGGTGTTGATAATACGACATCAACTAATGACAGCATCGAAATCGTTGTCAAAGGTGTTGCTGGTGCGGCTGAAACTGATTTTGGTTACGATGATGAAACCTTCGGTTTTGGTACTGGAGAGGTTATTGTACTGAGTGAAGGTGGCGAAAACGGTGAATTTGGTTCTGGATCAGACACACCTGGCCAGGAACCACACGAAATTGATCGCGGTGACTTACACTTTGATGGGGATGCCGCTTGTATTGAAATCAGTGGTAGCCTTGCTGATAATAATAGTAACCCAACAGATTACGTTGATACATTTGAGCTGGAATTGCGTGATGGTGAAGTTCTGTCCGTTGATTTAGGCACCAGTGATCCGACCGTAGAATATTCTCTGGTTGGTCCTGATGGTGTTGTGGTTGAAGTTCTCTTGCTTGACGGCAGCAGCGAAGGATTTGTTATCGATGGTGATGGAACTTATTATCTGTCGGTGAAATCTCCGGGTAGTGCTGCGGATTATGACTTGAAGGTTGGTGTGACACCGAACTTCTCTGTTGATGGTAATACCGTTACTTACTACGAAGACAACCAACCTGCGATCGCGGCCCAAGGTGGTGATGCAGAAACATCCCTGGTTATCGACGTTAAATACTCTGCCGGTACCGAAGATGGTACAGGTCAGCACGGCGATGGCACACCGGTTGTTGATGCGGATCTTTCCGAAGGTATTACTGAAATCGTTCTCGATTTTGGTGACAGTGACGGCGCATGGGTGGATACATCTAGCGGATCAGCTATCGCGCTTACTGGCGGCGAAACCCTTACTTTGGGTGGTTCAACAGCTACGGTGTCATTGGATGGTGATGACCTGGTTCTGACTTTTGCTGATCCTGGCGTTCAGAATGTTGATCTTGCAGGGACAGTTGGTATTAAACTTCCAGTGGATGACAGTACTGATTTCACTCTGGAAGTGACGACAACAACATCGGAATACGATGATGATAGCTTCCCAGGCGGTGTTTACGATGGTTCTTCTGCGATTAGCACGGAAGACACAACATCAAGTATCGACTTTGAAGTTGTTGGTATTGTTGCCGAAGCTGATGCTGGTTTTGCTGAAGATACTGTAACCTACGACGAAGATGCTGAGCCTCTTGTGGTTGACCATGGTGCTGATGTTGACGAGAGCCAGCTACGTGTCCAGGTGAACTATCAGGCCGCAACACAGGATGACGATGGTACAACGACAGATGATCCGCGTTCTGAAGGTATTCAATCTGTTGTCCTAAGCAAGGCTTATGCAGACGGGTCCGAGGCTGATGGTGTTTGGGTTGTTGGCGGTACGGTAGTTACCATTGGGCAGAATTTCGATGTGCCAAATCTGGATGGTGGAACTCACTCTGCTTCTGTGATTGTCAACCCAGATGGCGATCTGGAGATTTACTTTGGTCCGGGTGCTAACTCTGTTGAAGGCATTGACCTCAATGGTTTTGTCGAGGTTGAGCTGCCAATCGATGACAGTTCTGACTTCTCAATCACAGCGGTAACTAAAACTGCTGAATTTGATGATGATGGGGGCGTGTATCAAACAACGACCACAACGGACACTGTTGATATTGTAGTTACTGGTGTTGCCGGGGCTGCGCGTATTGAGCTGGATCCTTTCAACGCAAAGGACGATGAGGGTTATTGTGGTTTGTTTAACCAAGGCTTTAGCTTTGATGGCGATGGCCCACAAATCATTACAGAGCACCAAGATGGTTTTGGCGAGTTTGATGCCAACAATCCTGAAGACCTTGGTCGTGAGATGTTCTACTTCAACGAAGGCGAAAATCAGGGCGAAATTACGGTTGAAGGTGCTGTTCACGCAAATGGTAATGGTACGAACCATTACCGTGATAGTTTCAAGGTCGAACTTGAAGAGGGCGAAACTCTTACGGTTGAACTAACTGGTCATGACGATCTTATGGCGCGGATGATCGGGGAAACTGGCTTTACCTATGACGAAGCCACGAATACCCTGAGCTTCACTGCAGGTTCAGCTGGCAGCTATGCCTTCACGGTTTATAACCCTGGCACAACTGTCAACTATACGGGTGAAATTTCAATCACACCTGCTGGCGATCCAACTTTTGTCTTCTACGAAGATGGCGAAGGTGATCCTGATAATCAGGATGGATCAACTCTTTCCATTCCTGCGAACTTTATCCTCAATACCGAAGATGGTGTCGGGCAGGATAGCAATACTCCTGCTTCAACCGATGCACAGCACTCAGAGGGCATTACTCTTGTAACTTTGACTTTAACGGGTGCGCCGGCTGGTACGGTCTTCGAAGTTGTTACCCCCGTCCCGAATGAAGTTACGATTGATGGTCATACCTATGATCTCTCCATTGTTGGCGATGTTCTGACACTGACACTTTCCAGTGATACACACGGAGCTCAGAGCATTAATCTTGGCGATCATGTGTCTGTTCTGCCAACACAGCATTCAGATGATGACTTCTCCATGACTGTGGATGTGGTGACATCTGAATATGATGACGATGACACTGATAACTCTGTGGTCTCTACTGCGACAGCAACGGATACCATCAACATCATCATCGATGCGGTTGCGGATGCGGCCCATGTAAATGCAGGTACTGATATTGACCAATCTGAAGAAACTTTCATCACCATTCCGGTGGACGTAAGCTTTGATGATAACGACGGCTCCGAGACCCATACTGTAACCATCTCTGGTATTCCATCCGACTGGATCCCGCGCTTTACGGGTTGGGATGTCGAAGGTTTACCAGTGGGTAAATTCCCTGGTGATGAAGGTGTCAACGGTTACTACACACTGGTCTTTGAAAATGTGGGTGAAGATTTCATCGACAATCTTGAGTTTAATCCACAGGACTGGTCCTCTGATCGTTGGAGCGATGGCACAGCCCATAGCGATGATGAAGCAGAAATTTCCGTGAACGGTATTGCAGTTGAAGTCAACCATTCTGGCGAAGAGCCAAAAGAGGGCAACAACGCCGATACCAACAGTGAAGTTCACAACGTTGATGTGACCGAGGATGTTCCTGAGGCAACTCAGGCTGCTATCTGGACAGATGAAACAGCTGGCGCTCAGACACCTGCTGAGGGTGGGGCAGCTCATCCTGATAACTTGGTAGAAGTAGCTGCTGCGCATGGCGATATCGACGGTGGTGTCTATTTCCTTGAAAACAACAATGGAATTACACCTCCAAGTGCCGCAATCAGCCAAGCTTTCCGTGTTATGGAAGACATGGTGGATATGAAAACCGATGGTACGGATGATTCCAACCCTGCTGATACCAGCGGATTGGAAAGCATTCAGATCGTCAATGCGGGCGGCGCTGCCTACAGCGGTGAGCCATCTGGTTTCATGACAACTGATGGTACCGTGATTGCTCTCTATAGTGACGAGAATGATCCAAACATCGTCTATGGTATCGCAGGGGCGATAGAAACAGTTGGTGTTCTTTCGGGTGGTCGTGTGGCTTTTGCTATCACAATCTCTTCACCATTGGCGAATGGTCTCAACGATATCCAGATCTATATGGAGCAGTTTGAAAGCCTGCAACATCCGAATACAGGATCTCATGATGAACTGATTAGTAAGCTGTTACATTACTCTGTGACAGATGATGAAGGTGATACTTCTGATGTTGCAAATCTCTTCATCAACTTCAGTGACGATGGCCCGAGTGCAACAAACGATGCCAATACTGGTGACGACTTCGACCTCGTTAAGGAAGATGTGTCTAGTCTCGCTTATGGTAATGTATTGGATAATGACGATCTTGGTGCCGATGGTGGTGCTATCGGTGGTGCGGTAACACCAATCCCTGGATTTAGAGGTACGTACGGTTGGATCCAAATCGATGCTGATGGCAATTACAGATATGGTCTGGATAATGGATCGTTAGATGTGCAAGGTCTAGCCGAAGGTGAACCCGTTACCGATACCTTTACCTATGAAATCACAGATGGGGATGGCGATACAACAACCGCCGAATTGGTTATTCACATTACAGGTACCAACGATGCACCAGAAGCGGTTGATGATATTGTCCTGACCAACGTGGAAGGTCCTATTGATATTCCTGACTGGGCTTTGCTCCAGAATGATATCGATATTGATGGTGATACTCTTACCGTTGATGGTGTCTCAGATCCCATCCAAGGGGCTGTATCACATGATGGCGGTACTGAAACGACAACATTCGAACCAGATCTCAGTTTCCTTGGTTTTGGTAGTGGTTTGATAGTCACAACCTACAGTGAGAGATTTGGCGGATCTGACGGGTATGACTATGTGACTGGTGTAACGCCAGGCCCAATTCCTTTGCCTACGGACAATGTTGTTGGCAACAATGCTAACGGTGGGCTTGCTGGATCCCGGAATCTTCATCGTGTAGATTGGGTGAGGGATACCGCAGACACTGACAATATTGTTCATAAGATTAGATTTGAAGGAACTTTGAAGTCAGCTCGCGACTATGATAATAGAATTATACTGCCGGATAGAAATGTTGTTCGGAAAGATACAGATGCTTTCCGTGTCACCCTTCTAAATGGTGAGACCCTCTCTCTTGCCCTAATCGAAGTTGATGGCACTCCAAACTTCCGCCTTGGTCGTGTTTCTGATGGTGTGACCATTGATTCTGATTTCCAACCCGGGGATAGCTATACCAATACCACCGGTGCATCGATCAATTTATATATCCGGGCGGAGGATTCAGACTTCATTGATCCGGATACTGATCGCGAGAACGACTATGAGATTGAGCTCTCAATCGATAGTACAGCTCTCGTCGATCACAGTTTTGATTATACAGCCGACGATGGTCTTGCGACAGATGATGCGACTGTATCGGTTGAAGTTCAAGTCGGTGATACGGTTACCGGTACGGATGCCGATGAAATCCTCATCGGTGGTGACGATGCTGATATTCTTATCGGCGGTGAGGGTGATGATACATTGATCGGTAATGGTGGTGAGGACGTTCTCATCGGTGGTGAAGGTGATGATATCCTCGTCGGTGGTGATGATGCTGATACCTTCGACTTCACTGGTCATGTTGTTGGTGTTGATGTTGATACCATCAAGGATTACGATTCTACTGAAGGTGATATCTTAGATGTCAGTGAAATTGTTGACTTTGATGATACCGATGTCGGGGATGTTGTTGCTAACTATATCCAAACATCAACAGATACAGATGGGACTCATGTTAGTATCCGTTCTGACGGAACTGGTGATTACGAAGAGGTTGCTGTTCTTGAAAACGTAGCTATCGGTGAAACCATTACGATCATTCTTGATGGAACGGAACATAATCTGCTCGTTGACTAGAATAGTTTACATCATCTACTAAATACAAAAAGGGCGTCCTTCGGGGCGCCCTTTTTGGTTGTGAATTCTTGGGTGGAAAATGATGCGGTTAGTATCGATGATCTGACGCTTGGATCTGTTCGAACGCCTTCATACGCCTTTATAGGAGAGAATGCTATATGTTGCTTATGTACGCTTACTCTTCCACTTAAGCATTGGTCTTAGCTATCGTCAGCCGAAGCGGCTTGGCAAAGGAGTACTTGCTGCCTTCCATGGTGAGGCTGCCTGCGCGCAGGGCGGCGCGGAATTTCTTGTTAATCGGGTTAACTTTGGTAAAGCCGATGTAGAGGTAAACCACCATCGCCACACCGCAGAGCACCTGCAAAAAGAAGATCTCGAGAAAAATACCCGCAAATCCAACGCCTAAAGCACCAAAAATGCTCCAGGTCAGGACAGAGTTATATTCGTAGGTTATCTGCTGTTCGTTCTCTTCGAGTATTTTGTAAGCTTCGATCATGGTGCCCTTAAGGTATTATAGCTGCTTGATCCAGCAGGAGTACGGAGATCAAGATCACAGGTGCCCAATCTTCTGATCGTTTTGGGAAGGTTTGAATTGTCAGGGCCATTGGAAATTCTCAAATTCTCGAACAGATGTTATTTCTGTGTCAACCCACCGTAACTCTAGCTTATGGCCTCGAAATTCGAGGCCAGCACTTGCATAACGGCCGGGATCAAGAGTAGGTTAGCAGTGACTTAGCGGAATTGGTGTCGGGGGGCAGTTTTCGCTAAGATGGAGATGTATTACATAATTTGGCATTGTGCTTAAGAAGCGCCAGCAATTGGTGACTTTGCACAAGGTCTGTGGGGGCCTCACGTGACGGATGATCTCAAACACATAGATGGCGAAGCTGTTGTTGATTCTGCTGTAGATGTTTTTGGTGATGTGAGCTTTTCCGCTCATAAAAACTACACAGTTGAGCAGCTCGCTGGTGGTAGGTATGTCGCTCTCTGGTCTGATGATAACAGCGCCATTATGGCGCATGTTTATGGCGCAGATATCGATCTAAGTGGATCAATAGATACTGACGGTTCTGACGATGCTGCGGCTGGGCCCACCATGCTCAGTGCAGAAGGGGATTATCCTAACATCGCAGCGCTGTCTGAGGGTGGCTTTGTGGCCGCTTGGCTCAACGACAAGGTCATTGAATATCGAATCATAGGCTCGAATGAGAATGACGGCTGGGTCCTTGATATCAATATGTCTGATATTGAAAACATCGGAAATGTCGAGGCACCTTCGGTTACCGCACTTACAGATGGTGGTTTTGTTGTTACCTGGGCGATGGCCACAAATAGCGCATCGCAACACCCTGTTAATCCAGAAAATAATATTCCAGACATTAGTACCCCCAATATTAGCACTCCGGAATTTAACAAGCCGGACCTTTATCTTCAGCGCTTTGCGGCCAATGGTGATGCGGTAGCGCAAATCCAAGAGATCCCCGTGCCTGATTATGACTTGTCGCCAGATGTCACTGCGTTGCCGGATGGCGGATATGTTCTGGTCTGGAACAATGATACCTATAGTAATGCTGGCAGTAATGCAGATAGTAATGCAGGGCCTAAATTCACCCCTATACCAGTCCAACGCTATGATGAATACAACACCCTAGCCTTTAGTACCGTGCTGTTGGTTCCGAGATCAGATTATTATCAAACCCCTGAAATAACAGGACTAACATCTGGTGGTTTTATTGTTTCCTTTGCTGCGTCGGGTAGTGATTTTGGCACAGGCACTAAAATCCACATGTATGATAACCGGAATGTTGAGGTCGACCATTTTAACCTGACGGGTCTTGTGGGTGTTGAGGGAACTACAGTGCCGCAGGTCAGCGCGCTTTGGAATGGTGGTTTTATTGTTACCTGGGGCGTCAGTGGCGGGAATTCTGAGGTCAGTGATCTTGGTTATACCAAACCTGAAATTTACGCCCAGCGCTTTGATGCGAATGGACAAGCAGTTGATAAAGCCCCCCTTAATATTTCATACCTGAACATCTCCACAGCTGACAACAGCCAAACTGATCCCGGCCCAGATAATCAGGATGGGGATAGTTCTTCAAATAACAATAGTGATACCGCAGAAAGTACAGCCGACAACATTGACGTAGATATCGACGCTGATAGGGATCTACAACAGGCATATGTTGATGTGAATTCATGGATAACGACAGAAGATACTTTCGGTCTGAAAGATATCCTTCACGAGGGTCCTCTGGTTAATACGGGAAAAATTTCAAAAGCAATTCAAGATATTTTTGTTTCCAAAGCGGACAAGTTGGGGCGCTTCTTTGCCAATGAAGAGCCGATCCGAAATAACTCTGTTATCTACGTCATGGCGCTTTACGTTGATCAGACTGGTTACTTTCAATTTGGACCAATCGCCGGTCTTGTCTTTCTTGATCTGAAAGGTGATCTAACGCTCACCTTTGAGGAACCCTTGGTTCAAGCCGTCACCCTTTCTTCTGCTTTTGGTGAGTTAGGGGTTTCCTTAGAAATACTAGACGAAGAGCTTAGTGAGGTAACTCTAACGACCGAAGCAAGCATCGTTCTTTATGATGGTGAAGCGCTTCAGGCTTATTTTGAGCAACTCCAGACTAACCCAGAAACTTTGGAAAATTCAGAGATATTCCTCCCCAATGGGAATGGCGAGACGCTCATAAAAGAAGGTAGCATCGAATTAGTGGGCGAAAGCCCTGATGCTCTGAACGGCATTGTCGTGGAAGAATACTCAGTTGAGGACAGAGGCTTTATCAACGCTGAAAACGGCGTATTTTACTTTGCAGAAGATGGCGTGGTTGATTCAACCAATCAAGCAAGTGGTTCGGATGGGCCTCTACAAATAGATGTGTCCTATACTATTTCTGCGGCTACGTCTTTGAGTTCTTCAGGCACAAGCTCTCCCGCCTCAGGCTCTTCTGACGCAGGCTCAGTTGGTGCTGATGCGGCCGGAAGTTATTCTATCTTTTCTTATCCTGCGCCTTATGGATCGGGTTACTCTGGAAATACTGGCCCGGGTCCAGCCCAACAGGGTAATACTCAGAACAACGAAGACCAGCCTTTAGATGAGACTGTATCGGCTACAGCGATTACCGAAATTACGGTAGAGCTTGTTGCAATCCAGGATATTAATTATCAGGGTGTTGATGGCGAGCAGGGTGAGCATGTTGATCTGGCCTTCAAGCAGGGGGTAGAGATCAATCCTGCGGGCGATCAGGTGAGCTTTTATATCGACGAGGAAGGAAACCTGAGAGGGGAAGGCCCTGATACGACGAAAATAACGGCTGAATTGATGCGTTCGGAAGATGGCAATCGGATCACATTGAAATTTGTCGACGGGCAATCTGGCCCTCAGATGGTCGGTAAGCTTGAACTTGAATCCTTGTTAAAGACAGTCCTACCCAAGCACAGTGACGTGGATTTTGATATCAAAGTCACCGTTGAAACCACTTTCTATAATGACGACTACAACGTTCTGGGAACCGCTTCCAACGTTGATAGCTACACGATTTCTGTTGATGCGGTTGCGGATCGGGGAACGATAGAGATTGCTGATGCTCAGGACGGTGTTCAGCCAGATGTGAATGCTCATATTACGATCTCTGTGGATGTTAGTTTTGATGATTATGCGGATGGGTCCGAAGATCATACGGTCGTTCTGAATAACGTTCCTGCAGAGTGGGCTTTACTCAGCGACAGCCTTCTTATTAGTGGCCCAACAGCAGATCCGGACTATCCAGATCTGGTTAGTTATCAGTTTGACGTTTCTGACCTGGTCGACGCAGGGAATGGTTCTGCAAGTCTGCCGATTGAATTTGATCCACAAAATTGGACACCGCCTTGTGGCAATCACAGCGGCGATCAGGACGCAGGTCCTGATCATGTTGAAGGCAATACTGGGGGTGGATCTGGGGGGAACCATGCCGAGATCGAAGTTCTAGCCATTGCTACCGAAGCGAACCTTTCAGGTGATGATTATACTTACGGGAACAATGTCGCGACGACGGTAAATTACTTTACGGTGAATTCTGACGAATGCTCTCTATTTGAGGATGAAAATGGCTCTGCTAATGTGGTCGAACTGAGTGCAGGTAATGATACTTTTGATGACCATGGGCCGGGGGCTGAAATTGACCTTGTCGATGGCGCCGAAGGGAATGACACCATTTGGACCGGAGGTGGTGACGATATCCTGTTTGGGGCCGAAGGAAATGATAAGCTTTACGGTGAAGGTGGCGACGATTATCTAATCGGAGGCGCAGGGGATGATATCTTAAGAGGTGGTTCCGGCGCTGATGGCTTTATCTTCACGGGCGATGACCTAGGTGGCAGTGATGTCATTCGCGACTTTAGAGCAGAGCAAGACGACACGCTGGTTCTGATGGATCTCCTGGTGGATGATGGTTCTCTGAGTACTGCTGGTGATAACTCAGAACTTGCGACCGCATTGGAAAGCTATCTAGAGATCTCCTCCGATGGCACAAATACAACCATCGTGGTCGATGCGGACGGATCAGATCCCGGTACCGATGTTGCGACGATCACTTTGCAGAATGTCGACCTGACACTCGGAGGCACGGTCAGCAATCACGATGCAATCCAGTCTTTACTCGATAACGATAACCTCGTTATCGACTGATCTCTAATCCTGCTTAGGTTAATAATAGAGGGCGTAGCTATTTAAGCTGCGTCCTTACTTGTTTTTGTGATGGTCAGGCGCAAAGGTTTAGAAAAGGAATACTTGCTGCCTTCCATGGTGAGGCTCCCTTCACGTAAAGACGCGCGTACCTTCTTGTTAATCGGGTTAACTTTGGTAAAGCCGATGTAGAGGTAAACCACCATCGCGACGCCACACAGTACTTGCAGCAAGAAAACTCCGAGATAAACCCCGAGCAAGCCAACGCCCAGCGCGCCAAAAATGCTCCAGGTGAGAACTGAGTTATACTCGTAAGTTATCCGCTGTTCGTTATCTTCGAGTATTTTATAAGCTTCGATCATGATGCCCTTAAGATGTTATGGCCGCTTGAGGCTCTGTGAGGGATTTATGCCTGAGGTATAGGCCTTCGATACAAGGGACAAACGCGATCACGATGGCGATGACCTGAGCGATGAAGATCACGCGGTAGGCTTCGACTTCTTGCATCCCATAGAGCTTGGCGCCTTGATAGACAATCTCGAGGACTTCAAGACCAAATTCAGTACCGAACATGATGACTAAAGCTGGCAGTAAGGCCATCACGGGATTACCCCGACACTCTACCATGACGACACCGACGATAACAGTGGTCACGAGACCCATGCCGGCAGAGGCTACGATCTTGGTGGTGTAGAAGAAAGACGCATCAACCGGGAGGTCTGGATAACGAATGTAGCCCATAGAGCCTAAAAGTAGAAGCACGATCCCGGTGATCAGAAGCGCTGGCATCATGCGCGGCCAGCGCACAAAGATGGCCCCCCCCAGTACGACAGCGGCAATCTGGGCGGCGGCACCGAGTGAAGCCCGGTCTTCGATCAGGTTGGAGGCACAGAGGTGGCGGACGAGGTAGGCCCCGTCATAAAATCCAGTGGAGGGTATCTCAAGGAGGAAAAGGCCGACAAGTAAAAAGGTTGCTGTTGGCGGGAGCCCCTTTTTTGAGGCAGTTGTGCTCGCCTGTGTTGATAAAATATCGACTTGTGCCTGCTTTTTTTTCTTGAAATAAAGACCCGTGATCACAGCGATACAGAAGAAGAGCCCCATTAAAGACAAGCTAATCGATGATGTTACCCCTGCAAGAGAGTTGGACAGGGTCCAGGCTTCGAATGCCGCGATGGCAACGATGATGTAGCTAATGGTTTGCCAGTCGATTTTTGATGCCGCAAGAGGTTTCCCTGCAACCGCAGTCACTTCACTTGCTGATTTACGGAGCACCGTCCGGGTCAGAAACAGATAGAAGATCGGGAAGATCGCAAAAATTAAAAAATAATTACCAGTACCGATATCCAGTGCGACGTACTTAACCAGTTGGGGCGTGATTAAAAAGGCGACAGGTTGTGCTGCAGTCCAAACGGTGGTGAGCAGAACACGCTCTTGTTCGTTATCGACCTCGTTAATTGCCAGTTGCGCGATCGGGGCAAAGAAAGAGATGAAAAATCCGCCCATAGCAAAGGTGATGATCACTATCAATTCGCGCAGGAACAGCGGAGGTCCCCAAAGCATGGTCAGACCCAGTACAGCATAACAACCTCCGGCAATGAGGGCTGAGAGCGTTGCGATCTTTTGCGCCCTATCTCGCGTAAGTAAGAAGGGAGCCACCGCAAGTGCCATAACCGAACTGCCGATCAGCAGCTCGACCAGGATCTGGGTTTTGTCGACGGATATGTTTAAGAAGCTGGCAAATTCGCCCTCGGAAACAAAAACCGTTGAGGTTACAACAGATTTTAGGGCGTTTCCGAGGAAGACAAATGAGAGAACAGCTAGGCTGACGACGCCAAGCACTTTATTCATTAAGCAAGTACCCTGTTCTCTAGAATTTTTCTTGGTTCAATTTATGGTGTCTCCGCAAGTTTCTTCTCCATATGACCTGCTGCACGAATAGCAAGTGCCGCTATGGTCAGGGACGGTGCGTTGACCGGCATGGTGATATGGCTGCTGGAACCAATGATATAAAGGTTGTCGTGATCGTGCGCAACCAGATCACTGTTTACGACAGAGGTTTTAACATCGGTTCCCATTCGTGTCGTGCCGCCGATAATGGCATTGGAGAGATAAGGGTCGTTGTGTTTGACTTCTGTCGCGCCCATGTTTTTGAACACTTCCAGATTGATATCTAAACCGACCTTGAGGCCTTCTTTGGTGTAATCATCCATCTTGAAAGTAATCTTGGGTTTGGGGATACCTGCAGTGTCCATCTGATCCGATAGCTCCAGACGGTTGTTACGGTCCGGCAGAACTTCAGCGGAGGAGTTTAAGCGTAGGTGGCGCGAGACCTGTTCGTTGATTTGGCGTGGGAGGTCCTGACCGACTACACCTTTATCAATGAGATCATGTGCCATATTGATGGCATCACTGTTTCCAGACCAGCCATTATTCATAAACGAGGTACCAATGGCGGCAACCTTGCTGCGGAAATCGCCATCTCGACGTTCGACCAACCCAGATGTTTGTTGCGGTCCGCGGTAAGGGAACACTGGATCTGGGGTCAGGCCGGTGGTGTCTTGGTTGGCCTGGGTAAGCAGGTAACGTCCAACACTATCTGAGGAGTTCGCAATCCCTTCACGGGCATATTCTTGCTTAGAATTCAGGAGTAAACGCGGGTTTTCGATGGCATGTCCACAAAGTGCGAAGACTTTGCCGCCAACCCAGAAGGTGCTGCCATCTGGTTTTTGTACTTTAACCCGGGAGATTTTGCCGTCTTTGTCAGACTCTATAAAGGTGACAAGCGCGTTGACTTCGACCCGGGCGCCTTCGTTTTCTGCTTTTTGGGCATCGACAGAGGCATCGTATTTGGCCCCGATTGGACAAATAGGCACGCAGGTGTTGTTACCACAGCAAACAGGGCGATTGTCGTAAATCTCTGAATTACGTGCGTGAGAGAAAATTGCAGAGTGTAGACCCATTTTATCAAGGGCCTTAGTGACTTGCTTGTCGAGATAGGTCGCTGGGATTGGTGGCATTTCGTAGGGTGCCCCATCCCTTGGTGCGCCCCAAACATGGTTGGGATCACCAGCAACTCCCCAACGCTTTTCAGCAGTCAGGTAATGAGGAACCAGCGTTTCGTAATCAATCGGCCAGTCTTCGGCGACGCCATAGAGGCTTTTCATGCGAAAATCTTCTGGGCGCAAGCGATCGGCAAAGCCGGTCCAGTGCCAGGATGTGCCACCAAATATTCTTAAATATGCACCGATAAAGAGGTTCTCTTCGAGGGTATCTTTATCCTGGACATAGAAATCAGCATAACCGTTATCTTCGGGATGTGGTGCTGATGGAATGCTCGGGTAGGGGGCTTGAGGACCCTTTACCGGGTTTTCATAGAAGATTTTGAGGAAATCACCGCGAGAGCGTTTATCCCCGGCCTCAAGCATAAGGATGTCGACGCCTTTTTCTCGAAGTGATCTGGCAAGGTGAGCTCCGGCCATTCCGGCACCTATAATAACCACATCCGCGTTCATTTTGTTTTCTTTAGCCATTTACATTACGCCTCCCTTTAGGGGGCCATGTGCCCAATGACCAAATTTTGGACCGCCACAAATACCGGGTGCCTTGGCAAAAGCCAGTGAAGACCAAGCTACGGACCAAGGGTAATAAGGCACTGTGGTGATTGAGTTTCCTTTATCGTCTTGGCGCGTGATTTCCCCAGTATAGAGAACCCGTGCGACAAGCTTTGCTTGCTCTTTGAGTTCATCGCTCCCATTGGCAAGGGTCTCTGTAATAGAGCGGCCATCCATGGCAGCAATAAAGGAGTTCATGCCGCCTTGACCGTATTGGAATAAGAATTCCTTTTCGACGGCGCGGACCATATGGTCTGCAATATCAACGACACCACCGATTTGGCGTACTGCTTCGCTAAATACCCGAAAGCCAGAGCCCAAGCTTAACGCGTGGGCTTGACTTACTAAAGGGATCAGCGCAGCAGAAGCGAGTAACGAGCGTCTGCTTAAATTCATTTTGCTTATCCTCTCCTGACCTCTAACGGGTCTTATTGACTGACGATAACCGCGCCGCGAGCTCTGTTAGATGTAGAATCTTTATCCATCATAGCCGCGTAAAGCTGATCAATAGTCAGCCAGATCGGAGGGTACTTATATCGCGCAACATCGAGAACAAGAACACGATCAGTGTCTGCGTCATAAGCTGCTACAGGAGAGATGTGCCCTCCGCCAACTTGACCAATCGGTTTGCGAGAATAGTTGGCTACAAAGCGTTTGTTAGGATCTGCCAACGTTTTTGTAATGGTTTCGCGCAACCATCCCGCGTCGAAATCGTCCGCGTGTTTAAACTCCGCTTTGGCTCCAAGATTGATGAAGAACTGTGCCAATTGTGGCAGCTCAAGTCCATCGTGTTCCACCTGGGCATAAGGCTTCACTTTTTGGTTCTCTTCGGTGAATATCGAGGTCTGAGTAAAGAGAGGCCAAGGATAGAGTTCTGGTGGTTGCGGACGATCGATATCGAGGGAGTTCATCACGCCAGCAATAGATGCAGGGCCGCAAAAGGTCAGGATGTGCTCGCTTTCCAGATAGCTGGCAAGTTTGAGGTAATCCGTGAAGATCTCAGCATCTCTGAACAGTTGCTCGCCTTCGGGAGAAGTGAGGTAGATGTTGGTATCAACTGTTGTGGTGCTATCGGCCCGTGCTGATTCGATAAACGTTCCGGAAAGGGAAACCGCAACAAGAGCGATGGCAACTGCTGTATTTAAAAGGAATTTTCTCATTTCTGTTCTCCAAACCATATTGCGAGGGCTTCAATATCTTTATCTGTAAGGTCTTTGACCATTTCCTGCATGACCAGCGCTTGGCCGCCTGTTCGTTGCCCGGACTTGTAGTGCCTGAGCGCATTAGCAAGGTATATCGGTTGTTGTCCCGCGATGATCGGAACATCGGCCAGTGCAGGGCGGCCGTCTGTGCCATGGCAAGACAAACACTGGGAGCCAATAGGGGGAATAGCTGACGGCGTTGGTGTGTCGGCTACAGCTAAGCCACTATGAATGATGCCACCAACCAAAAGGGCTCTGGCAGCGTAAATTGTGTGTAATTTGTTCATGTTCAGTAATCCAATCTGGGGACTAGGCCTCTATATTCACATTAATCATCATGCCTGTATCCTCATGGGGGAGAATATGGCAATGCATGACATAGCGACCTGAAAAATCCAGGAATCTCGTCCTGAAAGTTACTGATCCTGCCGCTGGTACGGCAATGGTATCCATCCAGGGTTTATCTGGATCAGGGACGCCATTGACTGACATCACCTGAAATGGATTTACGTGAATATGAATGGGGTGTGGGTACGGCGTGGTATTAATCAGGGTCCATTCTTCGACTGCGCCGACTTTTGATACCACATCGTCTCGTCTGGGATCGAAAGGCTCTCCATTGATTGTAAATAGCGTATCGTGGAAATAACCCTTCACGTCCTCAACGCCGAGTACGATTTTCCGATGCGCGGTGATCTCATCGTCGGTGATGTCGGTCAGGATCCGGTTCTTGGGAAGATCACCCTGAGGAATTTCCTTACCAAAAGGCGTTCCTGCTGGAACACGGGCATCGTCTTTGGGGATAACAAAGATATTGGCTAAGTGGACTTGGGGTAGAGATGCCTTTCCCTGATCAAAGAAAGGGCGGGCCAAGAGATATGCGCCTGATTTAACACCCTTGACCAAAACATCAACGCGGTTACCTGGTGCTAGATAAATCTCATCCCTACGCTTGGCCTTTGGTAGAGGATTACCATCACGGCCAATTTCATAAACTTCTAAGCCATCGATCTTAAACGGGAAGAACTGGGCATCACCAGCGTGGAGAATACGCCAGCGCTGAACTTCACCTTCACGGATATATATCCGGGGTTTGTATACCCCATTAACAAGAAAATCCCGCTCGGCATCTAGGGGCCAAATAGGATCTTCGGCATCTAAAATACCATCTACACCGGGGATTGGTGCTTGAATAACCAAGACGCGTTCTACGGCTTCTTTTATTTCAGGCACTTCATCAAGGGTACCTGTGATAACCGCCATACCTGCTGCACCCGATGCGACCTGCGCTGAGACTGAGCCGTGGCGATGGGGATGGTACCAATAACTTCCGGCAGGATGATCATCTGGAATTTTCACCACGTAATTAAAATTCTGATCGGGCTCTATATTTAAATAGACGTTATCACTGTTGCCTTTTGGGCTGACGTGAAAGCCGTGATAGTGCATGTTTGTTGTATTGAAGTGGTTGGGTATGTTCACTTCCGACGGTTGGTCCGGGGTATTTTCCGGCATCCGGTTTTCAAAGGCTAACTCTAGCGTATCGCCAGGGTTAATTCGGAGGGTTGGGCCGGGCAGGCTGTTGTTAAAATTTCGCAACATAGCGGTGCCACTTGGCAGTTCAACTTTGTTATAACTCATATACATTTCAGCGCGGAGCTGACCGTCTACTGAGCGTAATTCTGGTGGGTTTGGTAAGTCATCGCTAATGCCCAACGGCGAGACACTTGCGTGAAGCTCATTAGCATAACTAAATCCGCTGCTTGTGATACCTTGGAATACGATGCCACCGGCTGAAAGGGCGGCAGCACCTTTCAAAAACGTTCGCCGTTCTATTTTTTTCATTAAATCTCCCCTGAGGCGTTTATATTGGAGCGAACAATACTAACGTCTAGTTAACAGTCGCAGCTTATCTCGGCTGCTTTTTATTTTGTGTGTATTTTGCACCTGTTAATTGAAATAGATGGTTTTTATTAATATAGAGTTGAAAAATGTGAAGGTCTATCATTATGAATTAAAAAGAAAATAATATTTGGTGGGGCGCTTCTAGGCTAAGATCATCCAGCGCTCAAGATTTTTCTTTTCTCCTTGCATTTTCTTTTGGTCTTTAAGACAAAGAGAGAGAACAATCGACAAAAAATGAAAGCTGATCCTGTTATGGTAATGACCCGTCCTTGCGTTAAACAAAAGGTGCTTACTGGTTTGGAATGTCAGCGGTTGATTGATCTTTTTGAACAGTCTCCGGACGTTGCCATTGCAAAACTCGCTGGTGGTGTGAAAAGTAACATTCGAGAATGCCAGTATCTTTGGTTAGATGATACCGAAGAAACGTCATGGATATTCAAAAAGCTGGCGAGCCTTGTCTCAAGGGTAAATCAGGACTGGTTTCAGTTTGATCTGGAAGATTTTAAAGAAGGTCTTCAGTTGATTAAATATGATGCACCTGCGGATGATACTGCCCCGGCAGGTCACTATGGTGCTCATATGGATATTGGGTCTTCTGGCACAACTGTTAGCCGGAAGCTTTCGATTTCAATTCAACTCAGTCACGGCGCTGCCTATAATGGCGGTGAGTTAAGCGTTGATAACGAAGGCCGCGACTGGACTGCGCCAAAAGATCAGGGAACGGCGTTGGTTTTCTCCAGCTTTCTTCAACATCAGGTCCGGCCGGTTACAAAGGGAACTCGTTATGCTTTGGTTGCATGGGTTCATGGGCCAGCTTTTAGGTAGTCAGAGTTTAATTATAGTTGGTATTAGGTTTTTGAACTTGTTTTCACAGCTTTGTGACAAAGGGTTCCTAACCTTGAAAACGTATGGGAAACTGCCTAGCTTTAGTCATAAGACCAGTAACTATTCATGCGTCATTAGGATAAAACATGGGATTTAATTAAAAATTATTCCTTTGGCGCGATGGTAGTGACGCTTCGCTTCTAATTACAATTTAGAAGTGTGTATCGGTTTCACATTTCAGGACCGACTTATAAATGAAAAATGATCCAAAATTGTGGTCAGGTGCATCTCTCAAGACGGTGCTTGAAGGCCAATCCATAATAGACTCACCCAAATTGCAGGTGAATAGTATAGAAGAGGCGGAAGCTTTTCTTGAATGTTATGGCTTTAATTTAAGCCAGCCTGAAGACCGACAAGAGATAGAAGGAATCCGAGAGGAAGCAATTACCTTTATAGAAGAGGTGTTGCTCCAAGATGGCGAAATAATAGATCCAGAAGTGCGCAACCAGGAAAGTGTGTTGAAGCTCTTGATGTGGGTTTCTGAACCAGTTGCCACTGTACGATCACAATGGTCGTGTGCCCTATTGAGGGTCATGCACACTATTTCTCACTGTGGCTCTTATTTCAATGAACGTTATCATGCTCAGATAAAAGAACAGATTTTCGGGCGTTTTGAACAACACATCCGGCATACATCCAATGGGATCTATGTCGGCGATATAGAGCTTGCTTCTTATGAAAGCAGATCCTCTAAAACGCGCCATTCTGCAGTTCTCAAATTATTACATAAGGCCGAAAACGTTGCGGCGGATATTTTTGATTGGCTGGGGATACGGATTGTAACCCGTGATCCGCTGGATGCCCTGAAAGTTCTTTGTTATTTGCGTCAGTATAACGTCGTCATGTTTGCAAATATCAAGCCCTCTCGCTCTCGTAATACCTTGATTGATGTAGATTGGGTAGAGGATCGATGGCAGGATATAGCCGATCTGGAACGGGCTAAAATTGATCCAGAGCAGATTATGTATCCAGACGAAGAGGGGCGGGTAACTGATAATCTCTTTAGCGGGGCGAGTTATCGTTCGCTGCAGTTCACTTGCCGCCAACGTATCGGGCTCAAAGAGGAGGATGGGACCCGTATCCGTTTCTATTTCCCTTATGAAATTCAAATATTGGACGAAGCAAGTTATCAATCCAACCGCCACGGTGAAGCCTCTCATGTCCAATACAAATTACGTCAGGTTAAATCAGTCAGGCGGCGGGTTTTGGGGCGGTTATGTACACAGAGTTCGAATATTGAAAAATCACCGATGGCGGCATCAGGGTAAATGGTCAGACTAAAGGGTGTTAATTATCGGGCTTGATTGTGTCTCTTGTCAGAGGAAATCCTTCCCGTTATATTGAATGGGTATGAATTTGGGCGCTGAGCGCGGCATGCTGATGGTCAGCAGGCAACCGCGGCGCTTCTGCCCTGATTGAATACGGTCTTCATCTTCTCTTCTTTTAATAGAGAGAAGTGAAGCTCTCAAAAGGGGCGAAAGCGGAGATCCCTTTGATGAAGACCATAATTGAACCCTTTCGTATAAAGTCTGTAGAACCTATTCGCATGACGACGCCTGAAGAGCGGTGTGAGTTGTTGAAGGCGGCGCACTACAACTTATTTAAACTCCATTCTGACGATGTTTTAATCGATCTGCTGACCGACAGCGGAACGTCGGCGATGTCCTCTCAGCAATGGTCGGCCATCATGTCGGGCGATGAATGCTATGCGGGATCGCCGTCTTTTTATCGCTTCGAAGCGGCGGTGCGAGATCTTATGGATTTCAAGCACATCATTCCGACCCACCAAGGCCGGGCTGCTGAAGCAATCTTATTTTCAATATTGGGCGGCGAAGGAAAGCATATTCCCTCAAATACGCACTTTGATACCACCCGGGGTAATATTGAAAACAGTGGCGCGCAAGCTGAAGATCTGGTGATTGAAGAGGGCAAAGACCCCGCCTTGATCCATCCGTTTAAAGGAAATATGGATTTGGGCAAACTGGAGAGCTATCTCAACCAACATGGGGACCATGTGCCTTGTGTCATGCTCACCATCACCAATAATGCCGGGGGCGGACAACCGGTTTCTCTGGAAAATATTCGCAGCACTGCGGCGGTTGCAAAACGCCACGGCAAACTCTTTATTATTGACGGCTGTCGGTTTGCAGAAAACGCTTGGTTTATTCAGCAAAGGGAAGAAGGACAAAGAGGTCGAACCATCAAAGATATCGTCCGTGATTGCTTTGAGCTTGCTGACGGTATGACCATGTCAGCGAAAAAGGATGCCTTTGCCAACATCGGAGGTTGGTTGGCTCTTAATGACGACGAGCTAGCTGAAAAAGCTCGGGCACGTTTGATCATGACCGAGGGTTTTCCTACTTACGGCGGCCTAGCCGGGCGTGATCTTGATGCTATTGCGCAAGGATTGAGCGAGATCGTTGACGAGAATTACCTGCGTTATCGCATCCGTACCAACGAATATATTGGTGAAAGGCTGGATGCTCTCGGTGTGCCCGTGGTTAAACCTGCGGGGGGACATGCCGTCTTTATTGATGCGAGATCATGGTTGCCGCACATTCCCCCATTGCAATATCCTGGTCAGGCTGTGGCTTGCGCTCTTTATGAACTCGGCGGTATTCGGGGCTGTGAGATCGGCACAGTTATGTTTGGCCGCCGTCCCGATGGCTCTGAACATCCCGCAGCCATGGACCTTGTGAGGCTGGCAATTCCGCGTCGGGTTTATACCCAATCCCATGCCGATTATTTGGTCGAAGTCTTTGCCGAACTTTCTGAGATTAAGGATCACCTGCCGGGATATCAAATTACTCAGGAGCCTAAAATGCTTCGTCACTTCACCTCAAGTTTTGAACCGCTGAGGTAGGAGGCCCTATATAGATAGCCCTGAGATGAAAAAAACTTCCGATAAAGAAGTTGGTAAATGAGGTATATGTCTTGTTCTGGTGAAGCGGCCATATACCTCGTACCTACAGTTCTTGAGAAAGTCTTTACATTACTCTTCTATACTTTTCGTATATACTGAGAAGGCCGGGATCTTGATGTTTAAAAGCCAAATAATAAATTAAAGCATTCAAGGTGATATTAGTAAGTTAATATAAGGGGTTACGCTGGAGACAGAACAGTAGCCATGCCCGACCGTTCGGTAAGATCACCTTTAAGAGTCTTTATTGGCACGCTATTGCTGACAATAATCGGGCTCTCCTGGGTAATTTGGTCTATTTATTCAACCGAATTTCCAAATACAGATATTCAAAATGACCTGCTTATCAAAATATCCGTCATTGCCATTATCATATGTTCGGGTTGGGTGGTCGTCCTACGTTTGTTAAGACGCTGGCGTAACGAAATCTTCGCGGCTCAAAAACAAACTGAACTCGCGAATGAAGCCAAAACCAATTTCCTTGCAACAATGAGCCACGAAATTCGCACCCCTTTAAATGGTATATTGGGTGTAGCTCAGTTGATGTCTGATACTGATCTCGATGAAGATCAGCTTTTTAAATTGGAAACGATACAGACATCAGGGAAAACACTTCTCGCAATCATCAATGATGTCCTGGATATGAGCAAAATCGAGGCAGGTGCCATTGAGTTGGAAGACACGGCCTTTAGCCTTTCGAATATACTCTCAACGTCGATCACTGCCATTTACAGTCTGGCGTCTGAAAAGGGCCTGGATTTTCATTTAAATGAGCCAGGTAATACACCAAAATATCTGGTTGGTGACCCCGTAAGATTACGCCAAATTCTTTGGAATTTAATGAGTAACGCTATTAAATTTACCAGTACTGGAGGTGTTACGGTGACGATTGCGGCGGAGGATGTTGAGGATAATCGTATTACTGCATTTCGAGATATCGTCATGCGTATTCGCATAGAAGATACAGGGAAAGGGATCGACCCTGACCGCCTTGATAGTATCTTTGATCCTTTTATCCAGGAGGATAATACCATCACCCGCAATTATGGTGGCACCGGATTGGGGTTGTCAATCGTGCGTAAGATGGTCGTGCTAATGGGGGGATATATTGAGGTTAAAAGTGAATTGGGGAAAGGTTCCTGCTTTGATGTCTATATCCCCTTTGATATTGCGACCCTTGAACAACAAGAGGATTTGAGTGTTCGTCGGAAAAAAATCGAAATCTCTGTTGGATGTGGATTAAATATATTAGTTGCTGAAGATAACGATGTTAACGCCATGATCGCACGTGCCTTTCTTGAAAAATCAGGACACAGCGTACGCATTGCTGTCGATGGATTACGTGCCATAGAAGAAGTTATATCCTCTCTCCCGGATTTAATTTTTATGGATATTCACATGCCCGAAATGAATGGGATCGAAGCGACCAAGGCCATTCGCTTAATGGAAAATTGTGCTGATATTCCCATAATTGGTTTAACTGCAGAGGCTTTTGAAGATCGCCACGATCAGTTTATTTCGGAGGGTATGAACGGTGTTTTGACCAAGCCGTTTTCTGAAGATCAAATGCATACATCTGTTGTTAAATATGGAGTATCAGCCATTGTTGCGGCGGAAAAAAGAAAGCTGACGAATGAAGTAAAAATGGAGACGAGTGGTTTTGAAACTTATTCAAAAGAGCCTCTTTCCTCAATAGGAGAGGCGCTGAGCTTGGATGTAGGTGAAGACGGTGTTCAATCTGGACTAGGAGTGTCTCAAAATTGTGGCGAGCAACAGAATGGATTTACTTCGATTACGTCTGCTGAATTGCTAAAATTTAAAAAAGAGGCCGAGGAAGTACCTCTTGGAAATGATGATAAAATAGATAGGCTTATCATGGCCTTAGGAATTGAGAGTTTTGCTTCCGTGCTGGAACCTGCTCCAGACAATCTCAACTCATTAATAGTAAGCTTGGCCAAGGGGGTTGAAGATAAAAACATACAAATGATAAAAGAGGCTTCTCACGCTATTAGAGGCGTTACGGCTTCTCTGTGTGCACAGCGTGTTTCTAGTGTTGCGGGTATCATGGAGCAAAATTGTAGGGATATTGAGGCTGTTAAGTTATTAATGCCTCTTCTTCAGGAAAGTA
Source organism: Halopseudomonas aestusnigri (assembly GCA_036960845.1). Taxonomy (GTDB): domain Bacteria; phylum Pseudomonadota; class Alphaproteobacteria; order Kiloniellales; family Kiloniellaceae; genus Kiloniella. The sequence continues at coordinate 612,555 of JBALWN010000002.1, forward strand.
GCGAAGATACTATTCGTTGGTGGGTGAGTAAGGTCGGTCATAAGAATGTAATAAAAGAGGCGCCAAAGTCGAAGGCCCAAATGAACTAGCTTATTATATATTCCATTTTTCCCTCAGGGTAATTTCTATCTGTTGTGTTCGTAAGAAGAAGGTGCCTTCTTCGGCGCCTTCTGTTTCTAGCCATTTCGCAAGCGGCCGCATGATGTCAGAGCCGAGGAAAATACTGGCGCATGTATTTATTTCCTGCTTAAACCGAATTTTGTTTATGTGTTTGATGTTATTTCTAAAATGTTCCAGTAACTCTTCCATCTTTTGAAGGTTACCAACCTTTTTATCTGCGGTGAAAACGATTTGTTTTGCCAAGTGTATTGGTTGGCGACCGATTTCAGCTGAAATGAGGGGTCGTGCTTCTATCATTGCATCACGACTTGTTGCAGAGCCGATACAGCAATCCACTAAAGCCCTATACGTCATGCGGCTCTTCTCATCCCCAACAACATAAGAAGATAGGGCAATGATGTCGAAATCCAGATCTGCCATATCATTAAGTAACGCATCGATTTGAAGGATAATCTGGCTATGGTCATCTCCGTATTTGGTGGCGTTTACGATTTCTTTGATCGAAACTGCAAAACGTCCCCTGTTGAGGCTATAGAGATGAGCGAGGAGACCAAAACCCGCGGACCGGGGGAGAAAATATTCATTAATTTCGGAATGCAATTTCAGTTTATCTAGCAGTTCTTGTATTAAACTTTCTTCTGCACTGAAGTCACTTTCTCCGATCTGGCTTTGTTCCCTACCACCAGCTTTTCGATAATTAAGCTCCTCTTCAATAGATATAGCCCATTCAAATAATTTGGTTACTTGCTCTTTGATAAATATACGGTTGTCTTCGAAATAGGTAGCGGGGTTCTTTCCTTCGTCGATGAAATCTCTCTTTAAGGGTTCATAGATCGTGGTTTCAATTTTCTTGGACCTGAATCTGGTGATAATGAGACTGGTGAGTAAATCTCTTATGCCTGAGGCGTAAAGGGTCGCGAAGAGACATAATGGAGGAACGATTTCCTCGCGACGCCCCTGACGAAAGCTTGGATGTGAAGGAAGTTCTCCACGTATGAAGGCAAGAGTATCACCAAGAGTATTACTTAAGTGATTGATAAGAAGATATTCCGCTCTTAAATGTTTGTAATCATCGATCTCTTTATCATTGTTTTCTTTTTGGTATAGAAGAGGGATGATTTCGTGAGAAATAGATTGGGCAAGCTCAACACGCCCGGGGTGGACTGTTGATCTCAGACTGTTCAGAAAGTCCAACAAATCAGCAATTGATTTTCGGGCTTTAGCAGTGTCTTCGGTGGTGTCGACAGTTTTACGAAGATCTTTGATAACGGCTGCAACAGATGTCTGAACTTCATCCTTATTGGAGCGACTATTCAGGGTTGCAAAATTTTGTAATGATGGCAGAGGAGAAGCCATGAGGTAAATCCATTGGGAATGTAATGTGACAAAAGTAACACTTCAGTTCTGAAATAGTGTTAACGGGTACTAATTTTAGTGTTTTTCTCTAAAACCCGTTTATTGGCTCAATTTACCTAATTATTATCTCAATTTAGCTTAATAATATCAAATCTAGAATTAACAGAGAGCCATACTAATCCGAAAACTCATTATTGTTAACCATATTAAGTGGCTTTATGCGTGGACAAAACAGGTTGCTTATTGCTGAATTGTTGCCAGTTTTACAGCCAAAGCTATAAAAACGAAGCCCGCAGCCTTGTTCATTATGCCCTGGGCTCGGCTTGATCTTTGAAGCCTAGTTCCAATGCTGCCAGCGAACAATGCTATGGCGCCAAATACCAGCAGAGTGGAGAGGATAAAAAATCCACCGAGTTGTATCATCTGAAGCGACATACTCCCTCTTAAGGGATCGGCAAATTGTGGCAAAAAGGAAAGAAAAAAGATTGAAACCTTTGGGTTTGTCACGTTCATAATAATACCGCGACGATAGATTTTACCGTGACCGGCTTTAGGTCTCACTTTTTGTGCCAGGCCTTTCTCACTATCCTCTGGCTCGCTCTCGTCCAGGGATATTTTTTCTCCCTTAGCCCGAAGCGCTCCCCACGCAAGATAAAGCAGATAAAAAGCGCCGATTACCTTAAGGGTATTAAAAGCAATGCTGGAGGCTTGGAAAATGGCAGCAACACCAAGAGCAACTGCAGTCGTGTGGACCAGGACACCCGTGCAAAGGCCCAGAACAACAAAGATACCGGCCACCTTGCCGTGAAGGGCAGATTGAGTGAGGACAAAAATGTTATCTGGCCCAGGAGTAAGGGCTAGGAAAATGCAAACCGGGAAAAACAACAATAGTACATCAAAGGGGATCAATTCACTTAACTCCGGTTCTGGTATTGGTGGGCTTTTCATTCGGCGATTAGAAACGTCGGCTTAAACAAAATTCACGTTTAAGGGGTTCCTGGGAGTACGAGCACGTTCCCCCAGGATACCGCAAACACAGCGGTCCTCTTTTTATGACAGCGGCCTCTTATTTAGTTAAAGCGCTATCATATAAGTATGGTACCGACTGTTATGAGGATAATACCAGGGTCGTTCCTCTCGTGTTGAAGGAGCCCAGTGTACAATCTAGGTTCGGCAACCAAGATTGTATTGGTTCATCACTATAGGAACAGTCGGCAGGCCTGATACTATCTTCTTACCTAAATATCTAACCTACTTTGATCATGATGCAATCATATGATAATAAATGTTCACATAGCGAACAATTGATGTAAATGGTTTATCATCGGGGATGTAAGTGTGAGTAATTCAATTCATAAACAGGTGAGGGCTTTGTCGCGGGGGCTTTTACTATTACAAATTATGAACCGAGAAGGTCCCATTTCTGTTCAGGATTTAGCGTTAAAAAGCGGGGTTAATCGCACAACCGTCTATCGATTACTCGAAACCCTGGAGGAGAATGGGTTTGTTCAATCTGGCCCCCTTTCAGGCAAGTTATGGCATTTGAAAATGGGAGTAAAATCTCTTAGCGAAGGTTATGACCACAGGGATTGGGTCACCCAAATTGGGGCACCAGTTCTTGGTAAGTTGCTAAAACAAGTTGTCTGGCCCACGGATATTGCCGTTTTTGATGGCAAAGGGATGGTTATTCGCGAGACGACACATAAGTTTAGCCCGCTATCCCAAAACCGCAGTATGATCGGTGTGAGGTGGCCAGTTTTAATGTCTTCCCTAGGACGTGCCTTTTTTTGTTTTTCCTCAAAACCAACTCGGCTTTCAATTCTTGAAGTTTTGAAATCGTCAGATGATCCGGCCGATCGTCTTGCCCGGGACGAAAGCTATATCGCAAACTTGATCAAGATCACACGGGCAAAAGGTTATGCCCAATCAGTGGATGAGACCGTCACTGGGATATCATCGATTGCGCGTCCGGTTTATTATCAAGAGCAAATTGTTGCTGCCATTAATCTGGTGTTCTTCACCTCAGCCATGAATACCACGACAGCTGCCGAAAAGCATTTGGACGCCATGAACACGGCTATTGGAGAACTTGAACAACAATTGATTGAAAGTATGTAGGTTTTCGCCAACAGCTTGAGAATAAGCTTACTTAAACGGATGATAATTCACACGAAAAATTGTGAAGTCACAAGGTGGAATTTCGTGATAGGCTCATACTCCTCCGTACAGTTATTATCATAAAATTTATCAAATTTAATTCATAAGCCTGGGAGATAATCCGTTATGTGTGACGCATGTGTTATTGATTCAGTTAAGAAAAGAATGCTTTCCCGAAGAGATTTATTTAAAACAGCTTCTGCAGGGCTTGCCGCTGCGGCCGTTGGCACTGCCGCTGTTTCAGCACCGGTTATGGCCGCTGGGGCGAATAAAGTCGAAGATATGACCCACGAACTCCATGAAGATTTTCCAAGTTTTTTTGGAACACAGCAGTTCTTTCGCGAGCAAAAGTTCAACTATGCAGAACACAAATTTAATCTGTTCGAGCTTCGCGTAAACGAGCACGTAGGAACTCATATTGATGCGCCATTACATTTTTCTGAAAATGGCCAGTCGGTTGCTGAAATTCCAGTCGATAATCTTATCGTTCCACTTTGTGTGGTTGATATAAGAGAAAAAGCAGAGAACAACGCAGATGCTCAGGTGACGCCAGATGACATAAAAGCGTGGATTTCAGATCATGGTCCCATTCCAGATCGGGCTTGCGTTGCAATGAGTTCCGGCTGGGATAAGTTTGTGGACAGCGACAAGTTCCGCAATGTTGGTAGTGATGAGAAAATGCACTTTCCCGGGTTCCATGTCGAAGCTACGCAAATGCTATTGGAAACCAAAGCTGTTGGTCTGGCTTCAGATAGTTTATCGCTGGATTTTGGTCAGTCGGGAGACTTTGCAACCCACTATGCCTGGCTTCCGACAAATCGTTGGGGCATAGAATGTCTTGCCAATCTCGATAAGGTTCCAGCCAAGGGCGCAACCCTAATCGTTGGCGCCCCGAAACACCGTGGTGGTACGGGCGGGCAGTCTCGGATATTTGCTTTTGTGTAGCTTAATAACGCTCTGTGAGTTTTATCATTTCAGATGAAACTCTATTTAAGGTTTCTCTTTGTGGAGGTGAAAAACTAATTATATCTTTCAAGGTAGAGTTAGCTTTTTATCACCACAATGAATTCCCACTAATATGAATTACTGCTATTACGGAGAATACTTTTTCTAAAATAAAAAGGTCGTGTGCTTAGAATGCAGGTTGTCATTGTTACTGATATATTTGGACGAACGTCTGGGCCTGAACAGATGGTTGAGTGCTTGTCCAGACAATCCGTCGAGACTATTGTTATTGATCCATACCGCGGGATAGAAAACAGCTTTGCCAACGAAGACGATGCTTATGCCTCTTTCATAACCCATTGCGGGCACGACCATTATGCAGAACTTGTGCACCAAAAACTAGCTGGCTTAGAAGGTCCCTTGTTACTTGTTGGTTTTAGCGTGGGAGCATCGGCTATTTGGCGATGTTTGGATAGTTCAATCGCGAATAAAATTCATCACTTTATTGGCTTTTACCCAGGTCAAATTAGAAATCACCTCTCTCTTAACCCTGTGTGCCCCACGACCCTGATTTTCCCCAAAGAAGAAAATCATTTTTCGGTCGATGACGTTATGGATACCCTTAATGCTAAGGGGGCAGTTAATTGCCATCAGGTTGAGGCTTTGCACGGGTTTATGAATGTGTGTTCACGCAATTATTCAAAAGACCTCGCTCAGGAATTCTACCACCACTTGGCAGACGTAGAGTTATGTCTCAACCCAGGTATTTTTCAAAATTGGCTTATTAAATAAGACCTTATCAAGTAGGGCCTAGCCTCTCGAGAGTGTCGACCGGATTGAACGAGCACTCTCGATTTCAAGTGGATATTACGTTGCGTAGGTGGCTTTATTACGACGTTTGAAAGAGGGCTTTATCGTTGCGATCGCTATCAGGCTGAAGATCAGCAGCAGGTTTAAGCCCCCAAAAATAGCTTCTTGTTGCATCGCGGCGGTAAATGCGCCCGAGCTACTTCCATTTGTATGACTGTCCATATGTAACAAAGAAGTTTCAATGGCCGGGTAAATGAAGGCTGTAGTATTAAGGGCTATCAGGATAAAGCCGACGACCTTAGACCAAAGCCAACGGGACTTGGGCTTGCCACTCATTAAAATTCCCGTCAAGCCAGTTGCAAAAAGGGCTGGCAGTGTCAGATATGCGGTTCCGCTGGCGACCAACTCTCGACTTATTTTGAGAGCCGAAAGATCATCTGGGGGGATGATTTCTCCGAGAAAGATAAAGGTGGCAATACTACCAAAAAAGATTGAAAGGCTGATGAGGTGAAGAATTTTCAATAAATATTTCATGTTGATTTTCTTTGCTATAAGTTAGCGCGCTAACTAAATTGATAAAAAAACTAGGTCGTCATGTTTACTAAAACTCGGCGTAAGTAGCCTTTGAGTTCAATTGCTTCTTTTTCACTGAACTTCTCAAGAGCCCGCTTGTTAATTCCTTGAGCTAAAATGGGGAGGTCCTTCATGATTTCCTTAGCATCATCTGTGATAAAAATTCGCGTTACACGTCGATCATTGATGTCCACTTCCTTTCGTAATAGGCCTTTAGAGACGAGCCGACGGATAATGCCTGACATTGTCGGTCGATCAAAATAGAGCGACTTGCCAATATCACTGATGGTTTGACCATCTTGCTGTAGCAATCTTGCCAAGACAGACCATTGACCGGGTGTCAGGTCATAGGGTCGTAACGCTGTTTCCAGTGCGTATTTCATCTCTCCTGCGGATTTGTTCAACAGGAAGCCAAGGCTATCGTCTAATTTCATAACTTATAGTTAGCGTGCTAATTATAATAATTCAAGGTAAAATTTATCTTATTTTAAATTGGATATATTTCGAGAACAGACAATTACAAAATCAACAAAGGTTATAGAGATCAGAATGAATAAGTCCTGACCTTAAGTATGAAAATTGAGTAACGAACTCACATACTATGAAAGGAGGGACTTTAATTTTACTCTCCTTTCCAATTTATCTAAGCGGGGCGCCATATCAGTGATAAATGGCCACGTTGATTGCGCCGCCGAGTTGGCCGAGAACTCCGCCTTCTTCTTTACCGCTGGTAAGGTCTCTTTCTTCTTTTGGTTTACCGTGACAACCAAGGCACTATCTCCTGTAATACTCAGGAAATCTGAGACGATAGGACATCTTGCCTCTTACATCAGCAGTTTCCAAAAAATGTTGGTGGGTTTAATTAGTCTGGTGTTTAATATTGGGGATGCCGTTAACATCTTTATGCCATCATTTGGCTTTAAAGCTGCCTTTGTAGAGTTTCTTAGAGAAAAAAGTTGGGGAAATCGATGGTCTTGAAGTTTGGTAAGGGCGTCATCAAAGGTGGTATAATTACGCTCATTTACTATGGGACGCCTGTTGCAGCTCAAGAAAGCTCCAAAACCACGGATAGCCTCTTGGAATCTCAGCTATCTCAGCAGGATCATGCTGATCTGACTTTCCAGGAACAATTGACCAAGAAAGTAGTTGGCAATGAACAGGACCAAATTATTACTCTTGTGGTCGAAAATGATTCACTAGGCGCAGCGGGCACTGACAAAAATTACACAAGTGGTGTGCGCTTAGGTTATCTGGATGTCAACGCGGATCTCCCTGAAATCGCCTATACCTTGGATCGGGTGGTGCCGACTTTTGGCATCAATGAAACATCGAGTGTTTTTTATTCTCTTGGCCAGAACATCTATACCCCACAGAGTATTTCTCAAACGGAACAGGATCCAGATGATCGGCCGTGGGCGGCGCATCTTTATGGCTCGATTGGTTTGGTCACTGTAACCGATAATCATCTTGATGAGATCGAAGCTTCTCTTGGTATTGTCGGGCCAGCAGCTTTGGGAGAACAAGCGCAGAAGTTTGTACATACCCATATTACCACGGATAGCCCGACACCCCGAGGTTGGTCTAATCAGCTCAACCATGAGCCAACCTTTAGCTTGGGGTGGCAACGGCGCTTTCCGAGCTATTGGGAACTCAATGGAGGAGGCGTGTCTATAGCGGCTTCACCGTATTACGGTGCAACACTTGGCAATGCACATACTTTTGCTGATGCCGGTGTTACGTTCCGTCTGAGCCCTGAACGAGACACATGGCAAGATGCTCCCGTCCGCGTTCGCCCGGCACTGCCCGGTACGGGGTATTTTGAGGCTCCCGAAGATGGCTGGAGTTGGTATCTCTTTGCCGGGCTTGAAGGCCGCGCTGTCGCCCGTAATATCTTCCTTGATGGCAACACCTTCAGTAACTCACACTCCGTCGACAAAAAATACTTTGTTGCGGATGCCAACGCTGGTCTCGCGCTCACCTATGAGCAATACCGCCTCAGCTACACCATGGTCTATCGCACCAAGGAATTCGAAGGCCAAGACGATCCCGGAGTATTCGGAGCGTTGAGTTTTGGTGTTCGATTTTAGAGGGCATTGCCCTCATTATTTTATGGTGTATTTTTATATCGAAAATACAAACCGTTAATCTAACCTTCCACAGGAGCGCACCATGTCCACCGTCCTTCCGCCAGAGAGCCCTGAGAGTGATCCCCGTGTGAAGGCGGTGTTTGATGATATTCGTGCCACACGCCAGTCGGATTTCATTAACAATATCTGGCGCTATCTCGCGTTTGATACGGATCTACTTGAGCACACCTGGGAAGAAGTAAAAGCAGTGATGGCAACGCCATCAGATCTCGATCCCTTGACCAAAGAATTACTCTATCTCTCAGTCTCTATCATCAATAACTGTAATTATTGTGTGCATTCCCACACCGCTGGAGCCAAAGCCAAAGGCATGACCCAGGCCCAGCATGCCGAAGTGCTCAAGATCGTGGCGCTGGCCTCAAAAACCAACCAGCTTGCCCCCGCTTTACAGGTGCCAACAGATCCAGAGTTTTTGTTGTAAGAGTGAATATTTAAAGAAAGTTACTGTGGGAAGATGGAAGATGGAAGATGCGAATAGACTTGATTGAGCTGTTGAACAGTAAAGAATTATGTCATCCGACAAAAATAAACTTTATGGAATCAACATTTGAGAGGCAATTTCGAATTGAAGTAAGTGGATATCCTTGGTGGCTTGGGAACTCACAAACACCCTCAGAAGGAAAAATTTGTTTCCATATAGAGGATATTATTGAGGGTTGTGTCGGTGCTGAAGTTATTTGCAGAGACTGCTCTGAAGAAGATTTGGAAAATCTAAGCGCTAACCTCCTTGCGGAGCAAGAATGGGCCAAAGGTGTTCAATGCGAGATATTCTGTTCTTCTCCACTTGCAGACCCCTTTAGTCTTTATGCATATTTAGACGATTATTTAGGATCTTTATCCTGTCCATATTCTGCAAATAAATATTTAAATATGGGACATGAAAAATCGTTCTCCAATTTCAGAAATATAACTTTAGAAAAGAGATATTTGTTGTCAAATGCCCCTGAAAAAATTTGCGTAGTAATTTGTGAATTCCTTAAGGGGCAAAAGGTCGATTTTAATGTAATTAAAAGTAAAGATATATCTGGCGACTTTATATATCTCACACTTGGTGAAGGCTATTTTATCTGTGGGAAAGCGTATGCAACATATTAGTAAATTATCATTCCCATCTAAAATCTCTGCCATTGCGTGTCTTCAATAGCGTAACGGGCATAACGGAAATCTCGGATAGAGGCGAGGCCAGCCGGAGTGAAATCCATCAGGATGAAATAAAGCGGTGGTTGGCTAGCATCATCGCGATCAAACACCAGTAAGGCTGGTTGACCTTCGACCAGGCCGGGGGCCATAAGCCAGTCTGAAGCTTTGGTGTAGTTGCCATAATAACCGCTGACCTTGGCCTTACCCTCTTGTTTGACCATGTTGACGAGATCAAGTTTTACTTCTGCCGAAAGCATATCTCGTAGGCTGTCGAAGTCATGGGCATTAAAACATCGAGCATAAAGACTGAGTTTTTCCTGATCTTCACTGGATAGTATACTGGTATTATCTTGGGGTGAAACCCTAAGGGAAGCTTCTTTTAGCTGGCTGCGGCCGCGGTGCAGAGCGGACTTTACCGATGCGACAGTACTATCTGTGCATTCCGCGACTTCTTTGGCTGAATACCCCAGCACATCCCTAAGAATCACAGAGCTACGCTGTCTTGGCGGCAACGCTAAAAATGGGCGCAGGTTATCCGCGGTTTCACTGTGGGTTGGGGCCTGTTGCAACAAGGCGTTCTGATGGGCTTCTTCCAAGGGGATGATATATTCTTTCATGTCCAACTCGTATTTTTGCGTTCGGAAATGATTGAGAGCTGTGTTGTGGGCAATACGGAAAAGCCAGGCGCGCAAGTGTTCTACCTGCGCACCGTTGGTAAGTGCCTGCATGGCCTTGATCAAGGTTTCTTGGAGAATGTCTTCGCCATCGATAACCGAGCCCGTCATGCGGGCACAGTATCGATGGAGTTCTGGGCGGAGAGCAGGCAGGGCCTCTTCAAAACCTGCCATGCACACTGTTCTTTCTTCACATTCAGGCATAAACGCTTCCCCGGTTTGCTATCAAGTTTCTCATTTCATAGGGTCGTGTGTGTAAGCAGATCCTAACTTATAAAGCCTCTAGACCTAGGCCTGTGATAACAAAGGCGTTGGTACCTTCTGGGGGACCGTTCTTAATAAGATCCAGAATATTATCACCAATCATAGCAGGGGTAAGCGGTTTTTCCCACTGGCTCATAAATTGTTCAGAAGTTTTGCCAACGGACGCAGCATAGGCGCTGGAGGCTTCTTTGCCGATCTCTGTCCCGGCAATCAGTTGTTTCGGGATGATGGAAACAAATTGAAGATCAAGATCGAGTAGGTCAGCTTCACGTTGCGCGTAGTTTACCAGAAAGTGTTGCATGCGTTTTGCTCCGGCATAACCACCAGATAGGGCAGAACCACCAAGAGACGCGCCGCTGGAAAAACTGATGATGATACTTCTTTTTGGCATAGGGTTTTCAATCGCGGCTTTGCTAAACTCATAGGCAATTTTGGTGTCGTTGTTCCAAGTCGCGCTGAACTGGTCCCATGACTGTTCATGGAAAGGCGCCATCTGGGGTTGGTGGCCACCAACGAGCAATAGCAGATCTGGGGAAAGATCCTTTATCAAGCCAGCAGCAACACCGTCTTGGCTGGCATCAATCGTGATGGTCTCAAGTGAGGGGTTTTCTGATTTCAGACTATCCAGTCCCTTGGCATGCCGGGCCACGACGTAAGTTTCATATCCTTCCTTCACTAATCCCAGGGCGATTTCTCGGCCTGCTCCACTGCTGCCACCAATGATAAGGGCACGATTTGATTTGTCTGCCACGGTTTGAATTCCTTCTCAGGTAAAAATAATAACTGGAATATTGTCTTGCCCTTTAAGACACCGTGGAACGTGAAAAGGGTTCGCTCGTGGTGAAAATTAATTGATAAAAGGCGACACCTTAGGCTTGCCGGAGCGAGAAATAGAGGTCTTAATGGCTGAAATTAAAGGCTCTTGTTTATTGTGGTAGCCAAGTTTTAATAAATAAATTTTACGGAATAATCAGATGAGTTACGCCATTATCGCGCGCCAAACCGGCGGCACGGATGTTCTAGAACAAATCAATCTTGATATCCCCAGCCCTAAAGCGGGCGAAGTGTTGATCCGTCACACCGCAATTGGCGTCAACTTTATTGATACCTATTTTCGTAGCGGGCTTTATCCCTGGCCAGTTGAGAAAGATCTCGTGCTCGGCAGTGAAGCGGCAGGTGTTGTCGAGCAATTAGGTGAAGGAGTAACGGGCTTCTCTGTCGGGGATCGCGTGGCTTATACCCTGCCCAACGGGGCTTATGTTACCCATCGGGCGATAGAGGTTAAACACCTGGTGAGGTTGCCGGAAGGTATTTCCGATGAAGTCGCGGCAGCCTCTATGCTCAAGGGGCTCACCGCGCACTATCTTCTACACAGGTCTTATGTGCCAGAGCGTGGGCAGACAGTTCTCTTTCATGCCGCAGCAGGCGGCGTTGGCCTGATTACCGGGCAGTGGCTAGCCGCCAAAGGTGTGAACGCAATCGGGACAGCAGGTGGACCAAAAAAATGTGTACTTGCGGCTCAACATGGCTATGCCCACACTATTGACTACACATCTGAGGATTTTGTCGAGCGGGTGAAAGAGATAACAGACGGGCAGGGTGTCGACGCGGTATATGATAGCGTTGGTAAAGACACTTACCCAGGGTCTTTAAATTGCCTGAAAACCTTTGGCTCGCTCATAAACTTTGGACAATCTTCCGGTCCGGCGTTGGATTTTAAACTATCTGACCTTGCCGTGGGATCTTACTCTGTTACACGTCCAATCCTTTTCCACTTCACGGCTGAACCGGGATATTTACAATCAGCTTCTGACGAGCTTTTCGAGATGATTTCATCTGGAAAAATCAAAATCAATATCAATCAAAAATTTGACCTCTCAGAGGCTGCAAAAGCTCATGATCAGTTGGAAGGCCGTAGAACGACTGGGTCTACAGTTTTGTTACCAAATTAAATAATAAAACTCTCATTAGTTTTGTTTATTAATTATGATAAAGGCTATGATTGTCGATTATTCATGGATTTAGGCATGATAACTGATAAACTCTAATTAAGGTCAGGGATGTAGCGTGGGTTTGAGAAGGCTTTAGAAAATACAGAAAACTCTAACCTCTTTTGAGGGTTATTTGATGGATGAACCGCCAGCGTTTAATAATTTTATTGATGGTCATACTAAAGAATTACTTCGATTAGTTAATAATCATGCGCTTGTTTATATTCTATCTGATGACGGAATAATTGAATATTCAAATCAAAAATTGTCTGATCTTTGTGGCTATTCCGTTGAAGAACTCAAGGGGAGTTCCGTTCGTGAGTTACGGTCAAAATATCACCCTGACTCATTTTACGCAGACATGTGGAGTGTGTTGCGTGAGGGAGGGACCTGGACAGGTGAATTATGTTGTACGGCCCGATCGGGAGCTTATTATTGGGAAGAATTATCAATTTGCCCGCTAACGCTTAAAGATAATTCGAACAAATATTATTTGGGCGTTAGCACAGACATTACATTATTAAAAAATCGCGGGCAAACGATGGCTGCCTATAATGAAATGCTTGTAAACATTACCAAAGGTGTTGCGTTAAAAGATAATTTTGATCGTTTAATTCATAACGTCGAAGCTATTTTTCCTTATATGACATGTGCGATTATGTTGCTTGAAAAGGAAAAATACCTTCGTAGTGTCTCCGGTCCTAATCTACCGCCAGCGTATGCAAAGGCTGTGGATGGCATAGAGATCGGGGAGAACGTAGGTTCTTGTCGTCAGGCTGCAAAAACTCAAAAACTGGTTGTGGTTGAAGACCTATATAGCCACCCCAATTGGGTGACATATCTTGATGAGATTAGACAAACAGATTTTCACGCATGTTGGTCGCATCCAATTGTGAGTTCTGCAGGAGTGACTTATGGCACGTTTGCTATTTATTATAAAACGACACGTCGCCCGACTGAAATAGAACTCAATCTCATCCAGTCCTTGGCCTATTTTTGTCGTGGAGCGATAGAAAGCCATAATACACGGCATGAGTTGATTGAGCAGAAAAACCGCGCGGAAGCTGCAAACCATGCAAAAAGTCAGTTTCTTGCAAATATGAGCCATGAATTAAGAACACCCTTGAATGCTGTGCTTGGCTTCTCAGAAATACTAGAGAAAGAGCTTTTGGGGCCAATTGGCACAATTAAATATAAAGAATACGCCGGAGATATTCAGACATCAGCACATTTTTTACTCGAAATTATTGGTGATATTCTTGATATATCAGTAATCGAAGCTGGGAAAATATCTCCAGAGCCTGAAAGGCTATCCGTTTCGAAATTGATGGGATGTTGTATTCAGTTGGTCAAGAGTAAGGCGGATGAAAAACAGGTGTTCTATCAGACTATTGAACCAGATGAGGATTATTATATCTTTGCAGATAAACAACACGTTAAACAAATCCTTGCGAATTTATTGATTAATGCAATCAAATTTACCCCTGCCGAAGGTAATGTTACCTTTTATACAGAGGTAACAAAGCAGGGGTATATAAACTTTGTTATCAAAGATACGGGTATTGGTATTTCCAAAGTAAACTTAGAAAAGGTTTTTGAGCCCTTTAATCAGGTGGAAGACAGCATGACGCGTTCGCATGACGGAGTAGGGTTGGGCCTTAGTCTCGCGAAACGTTTAGCATTTGCTCAAGGTGGGGAGCTTCGTTTAGAAAGTGTATTGGGGCAGGGTACGACCGTTTCGGTTAGCCTTCCGCTGGCATAGTTATTTCAATAACGTTTGTTCATGCGCACTAATTTTTGCCTGTTTCTATCCAATCATGTCCGGATTAAATTACGTGTCATTTATTGACCCAAAGATTATTTTGTCCTAACATTTTCTCATGGGGCCGCGAATGCCTCGTGAGACGCCAGTCAAAGATTCGCATCCAAATAACCCTTAAACGATGGGAGGATGCGTAAATGGGCACTCTTCAAACATTTCCAACTTATAACCCGGGCGACCACTATGTTCGGGACATACCTTTTAAAGCGCATAAGATTGTAGGGATCTCTCCAGAACTATTGGAAGGGCTTTATGAGAATATCTATGGCGGTGCCATTCGGTGCCTAAATGACGTCGAGACAATGATCGCAGCGTATTCCAAGGACACTCCTTGGAGTACGAACATTGAAAGGTTGAAAAGCCAAGAGCTGCAGCTTGTAAATGAAATTATTCTTCATGAAATTTATTTCGATAGCATCGGTGAAGATGGTGGAGAAGTCTTGGATGATCAAACACTTGAAAGCGCCTTGCTAGCCAGTTTTGGTAGTATAACTAAATGGCAGACTATATTCACTGCAATGGCATTAGCTACACAAAATGGATCTACTCAAAGTAAATTTGTAGGGAATGGCTGGGTTGTTTTGGCATGGTCAAACCGACAAAGGCGGCTTATCAATATAGCCTCGAACAAAGCTTCGGAAACACTCGTAGATGCTCACCCGATACTGGTTTTGAATATCAACGAGGATGCTTATGCGTTAGATTATGGTTCAGACCGAAAATCTTATGTTGATGCATTTATGAACAACATCCAGTGGGGGTGTGTTGCGCACCGCTTCACTCAGACCATCAACCATCAAGCAATAAATAAGAGGCAAAAAGAAAAAAGCCCCGATGTCGCGGATGGCCATATTTCCGTTAAGGAGCTAAAGGGCTTAGTGGATTGTGGTGACGATAGTTATACGGTTATTGACGTACGCCACGATGACGATCGAAAACGTTACAGGTTTCGAATAATGGAAACAGACTTTCGTGATTCATTCAATGTCAAAAGCTGGACGTCTGAGATACCAAGAGGCAAGCTTGTAGTCGTATACTGCATGTATGGTTTTTGGGTGAGTCAAAAAGTTGCAGAAGAATTACGTGCTCAAGGTGTCAATGCGCTCAGCTTATCAGGCGGCGTAACGGCGTGGAGAGCAATGGGATTTTTGACCACTGAAAACGAATTTTAAGTCAATCAGTGTAAACATTGCTTTGCTTGTTATATAAATTGAAGATACTTGCCTTATCGATACTCTTGTGTCGGACGTAACAAGGTAGGTATTTTCAATTTCTCAAAAGGTGTCTCGTCTACACAGTTGCTATAGGCAAGGATAAAATTTCTCATTTGGCTTTTAATCTTGTTTCAGATTAGGATTTTTTTTGTTGTACCTTAGATAAACTAGGCTTGATGATTTTTGTCTGAGCGAATAAACCTGATGTATATAATAATATTTCTCTAACAGATCATAAACATAATACAGACAAGAGAGAAGGCAATGGGATGGCTATCGGCGACGTAATTTGGACCTATTTCAAGGGTGAGTGGCACGAAGGCAACCTACCAATTATGGGGTCGGCTGACCATGGAACCTGGCTTGGGTCTTTAGTTTTTGACGGGGCGCGGTCTTTTGAAGGTGTTGTGCCTGATTTGGATTTGCACTCTGCCCGTGTTAATGCCTCTGCCGAAGTCATGGGCTTGAAACCAACCATGACCACCCAGCAGCTTATCGATTTGACGCTTGAAGGCCTCAAGAAGTTTGCTGATGATGCCGCGGTTTACATTCGCCCGATGTACTGGTCTACCGAGGGTGGTGCTGGCACAGTGGTGCCGGATGAGAACTCGACGGAGTTCTGCCTTTGCCTTGAGCAGTTCCCGATGGCGCCGACGACTTATAGTCAGAAACTTTGCCGAACCAGCTTTGTTCGCCCCTTGGTTAGCATGGCCCCGGTTAACGCAAAGGCTGCCTGTCTCTATCCAAACAATGGCCGCATGATCCGTGAAGCCGTGGCCCGTGGTTACAACAATGCGCTGGTTGCAGACGCATTGGGTAATGTCGCAGAAACCGGCACATCTAATGTGTTCCTGGTCAAGGATGATGTGATTTATACACCCATTCCAAATGGTACATTCCTCAATGGTATTACCCGCCAGCGTGTCATCGGACTTCTGAAAGAAGCGGGGCGTGAGGTAATCGAAACCACGCTGTCATTCGAAGATTTCGAAGGCGCAGATGAGGTTTTTACGAGTGGTAATATCTCCAAGATCACACCTGTTGTGAAATTTGAAGATGTTGAATTCCCAATTGGTCCTGTAAGCCAACTGGCCCGCGAACTATACTGGGCTTGGGCGAAAGCCTGATAACACTAAGTTCAAAATTTTTAAAAGGCCCTACCTGGGATAACTGGGTAAGGGCCTTTCTATGTATCCGCTTTCAATCCAGCAATAACGATGATCTCTTTGCTGTCTGGCTTGAACGGCGAATAATCCCAGTCTCCGTAGATTTTGTTGGGGGTAAGGCCTGCCTGATCGAGGTGCGAGAGTAATTCTTCTTTGCTGAGAAATCTGATCGTATCGGTGGTTTTTACAGCGTTGTTTTGTGTTGCTGAGATTTTTCGATAAAGCGTGTTGTAGCGAACCAATTTTCCGATTCCACAATTTTCAACATCGTCAATGTCATGCCAGACCTCGATATCTTCTGGCGCACTGAAAGCATTGCTTGGGGGCAGGGTGAAACTCTTCAGGGTATTTTTAGGTGTCCAGTTTTGCCAGGTCTTTCCTTCTGGATTTCTAATTTCAAAAGCAATGCGTCCGTTCGGAGCAAGGTGCATTCTCATGGATTTTAACGCGGCCTGAATGTCTTCGTCGGTGAGGAATACCTGAAAGGCATGCCCGCTGAGAACGATCAAATCGAAGTGGTTTTCGCTAGCAAATGTTTGGGCAGTGGCTTTTACCCACATGACCTTCTCGCCAAATGGTTTTCGGATTGCGATATTGAGCATTTCCAAGGCAGGATCAATGCCTGTAACTTCATGGCCTGCCTTGGCGAAGGCTGTGGTTAGAAGACCTGTTCCACACCCAAGATCAAGAACCTTTAAAGGGGGGCTATGATCCTTGGCCAGAGAGAGATAGAAATCGCAATCTGGACCCCAAGGGTTTTGAAGATCATATAGACGGGTGAGCAGGGGATCATGATAGTGATTGTGTGAGGAGCATAACGGCTCAGAGTTTTGCGTGAGGGTTTGTTCTGGGGCTTCATTTTCGAAAGGCAAATCTTTAATGCCTATTTGGGATAGTTGAGCTTTAAGTTTAGAAAGCTTGTCGACCTGTCCGTTATAGGTTTTTAAAAGTTGTCTCCGCCATCGGTGCCAATTGTTCTGGATACCTTCGATGGCTTCCTCGTTGGCCAGTGGGTTATCATCATAACCGATTTGAAACATGCAATCACAAATCTCAAATGTAGCAGAACCCTTTTCATTATATGGCTGTTGTGTCAGTTCTGCTGAGCCACAGGCTGGGCAGCACCAGAAGCTATTCAGAGCTTGGAAAAGAGTAAGCTCTTCTCCTGTATCCGTTTTTATAGTTAGGATTTTTGGAAGGCTCATTTGCCGCTTAGCTCAGAAATTGCCTGTTCGTGGCGGGACTTGCTGCCTTCATCAAAGCAGCAGAATATTACTTGTTCAATTTTGTTTGAATTTGCCAAAAACTCAATTGTTGCCTTCACAGCAATTCGGGCAGCTGCATCAACGGGGAACCGATACACGCCTGTAGAGATGGCGGGAAAAGCCACACGAGGACAATCATTTTCAACAGCAACCTCTAAAGAGCGCCGATAACAAGAGGCAAGCAGATCTGCTTCCCCTTGCTCCCCCCCTTTCCACACCGGGCCAACGGTATGGATGACATAATAAGCAGGTAAGTTATATCCAAAAGTGGATTTGGCATCTCCTGTTTCACACCCGTTCAGATCTTTGCAATCCGTCAATAAATCTGGGCCTGCGGCACGGTGGATTGCCCCATCAACACCACCACCGCCAAGCAATGATGAGTTTGCTGCATTTACAATGGCTTCGATCTTAAGTGTGGTGATGTCTTGTTGAATGACGCTTAGGCGATCGAAAGGTTTTGGCATGATTTTGCCTCCTGCTAACTTACGGTAAGGTGCTGCCTTCTACTAAGGAGGGTTTGGCTTGTTGAAAGTACTTGGAAATGGTGCCGTAAAAACAGGTTCAAAGTCAATAGGTTGAGATGATTATAAAGTATGATCGATTAAAAATGAGGAAGCCTTGATAAATATATTGTTATCAAGGCTTCCTAGCGGCGTTGCATTGACCGAGAGGAGCCCAAATCGTTTCCGATTATGATCAAATGTGGTCGCCGTTATTGCATTAATTTTCTGTCTTAAAAATTCTTAAAAAACAACACATCCTAGCTCGGTTAAGTAGAGGGTATCACGCGGTTTTCTGGGAAGGTAAGAAGAACCGTAGTTCCGACCCCAAGGCTACTTATCAGCTCTATCGAACCTCCATGTAGATCCATCATTGATTTGACAATTGATAAACCCAGACCGGTACTCTCTTGATTATTTACCTGACGTTTTGTCAGACTAAAGGGCTTGAGTACCTTCTTAAGCTCTGTTGGGGCAATTCCTGCGCCGGTATCGCTGATTTCAACGATCATTTCTCCAGTATCAGAGACGTGAGTACAGATCGTAATGGTGCCCTTGTCAGGCGTGAATTTTATCGCATTGGTTAAAAGGTTATTTAAAATTTGCTTGAGGCGTACGGGATCGGCAAAAAGCAGGGGCAGTGGGCGTTCACTAAAATCACTGAGCGTAACACCTTTTTCAACGGCACGAGATGTTACCATCCTCAGGCAAGAAGCGGCCAAATCAATAAGATCACACTCGGCTTCTCTAAGCGTCATAGATCCCGCCTCGACCTTGGATATATCAAGGACATCATCAACGACGGCTAGAAGGTGTTTTCCTGACGAGAGAATATCGTTTGCGTAATCGCGATAACAGTCTTTGCCGAGGGGTCCAAAACTCTCATTCCGAATTAGCTCTGAAAAACCAATGATGGCATTTAAGGGCGAACGAAGTTCCAGGCTCATATTCGCCATGAAATCAGTCTTGCTTTTAGACGAATAGCGTTCTTGTTCAATCCTTTTTTCCAACTCAAGAAGTTTGGTTGTTTTCTCGCTTATTTCTTCTTTTAATTCATGTAAGCGGGATGAATCGTGCTGTTCTTCTTGCCGGATGATACCTGGTGATGATCGATAATGACTTTTTTCTGTACTTGGAGATATTACAACATTGAGCACCAGATCCTTGATAATCAAATTTTGAAATATTTCCAACATGCCTAAGTGGATTGGATTGTAGCCATTTTTCTTTCGATCCAATATGCAGAGCGTTCCAAATATTTCCCCATCCGGCCAGTAAAGCGGAAGTCCAAAATAAGAGACCATTTCATAGTCCAGAACATCAGGGTTACCCGCCCATTCTGGTTCTTCCCGGGCATCGGATACCAGCAGGGCCTTGCGGTTGGATATGACATATTCTGAATAGACATTGTTACTTAATTGCAAGCTTTCACCACCGATATACGGGGTGTCTTTACTATTACTACTGATTAATATGTCGAGGTTAGGTCCCTTGACTTGTGTAATCAGGCAACTCGGGACGTCAATAATCGCAGCAGCAGTATCCACCAGCTCTTGCCAGTGATCTGTCAGGGTACTCGGAGGGGCAAAATCCGAAGAGTTAATGCGAGCAGAGGAGGGATGTGTCCCTACCTTCTGACTTCTCATGTTAAACGACCTACTGCATCTATTGTTGTTATATTTTTCCTTATTTTACCGTGAATACGTTACTACTTTAATAAAAACCTCATCGATATATAATTTTGTGCTAGATCATCATTAAAATCAGAGTAATCTATTGAAAGTTCTACTAATACTTAGATAAATGGCTTTCATTAAATTTTAGCTTATCTAGGATAAAACCTGTATCAGTCGTTGTGATATTCAATAAAGAAAGCTTCGATAGTGTTTGTGAAGCTATGTGTTAAACTTTTGCCGTTTGCTAAAGCCATGAAATTTTTATTTCTAATAGTAACGTTGTTCCTTACAGGGACAGGGGTGATTCCTGCGCAAGTCCATGCGCAAATCAATACACAGGTTCTCCCTCCCGTTGAGGATGCAATTCAGGCCCCAGTTAGCACCCCTATTAATTCCCCTCAAATTACCTTAGAAAATAACCAGATAATACGTGGCGAGATAACACATATTCGTATTGTCACAGATGGATTTGCGCCACTTCAATATCTCAATGACGGCACGCCTGATGGCTATGTAACTGAGTTTATTCAGGCGACGATAGAACGCGTAAAATTGTCTTATCCTCTTGATGTATCTTCATTTGATTTTCTTCCTTGGAAGCGGGCATTACTGGAGGCGAAAAATGACCCTAACACGTTGTTTTTTTCCTTGTCCAGAACTCCGGAAAGAGAGGCGAATTATCAATGGTTAGGGACGGTATCTCCCTACCGACAATCTTTTTTTCGGATAAAAAATAATAGCCACATCTCTGTGGATAGTCTTGAGAACCTTCGTGATGGCTCTTTTATTCTGGGTATCCAACGGGGAGGATCTGTTCATAGTCTTGTGAAACAACTCGGTTTTGAACCGGGCAAGGACTATACGACCTACACCCATTATTCCCAAGGGATCAAGATGCTCTATAATGGTCGAATTGATATGCTGCCGCTAACCGAGTTCTTAGCCCGGAATGCGGCTTGTCGGGATGGATTTAACGGTGATCTTCTGATGCCTGTCATAGCCATAAAATCTTTGGCAAAACCTTTATGGGCAACTCTAAGCAATAATAGTAGCCCACTATTGGTCAAGGCTTTTAAAAAGGCCATGGTTGAGCTGAAAGATGAAGGGGTCTATCAGGAGATACTGGACAGCCATCTTACAGATTGGAATAATCAACCCTGCACGGCTGATTAAAAAGACAATAAATTTAGAGTATTCTGGTACTCAAGAGCTAGGACCTCAAAATCCCAATAACCCTCGTGGTCGTTTGTGAGGCCAGGAATACTACCTTGTCTTATGTCGAGAATGTCATTGTAATACTTTTCGTATCTGGGGTCTCTTGTGGCGGCGTATGTTCTCACCATTTCTGCCAAACACCTGAACTCCGTCGTAGTTGGTCGGAGAGTTTTAGAGCCTCAGATCTGATAATTTCACATACTCTAAGCGGGAGAGAGCTACAGGGGTTTTTCTTTTTGGGCAGATTGAACTGCAAGATCAGCAGGGAGAATAATCGTAACCTTTGTACCTTTGTCGATTGTGCTTTCTAGCATAATCGTGCCGCCCTGAGCCTCAATGAGTTTTTTGGATAGAGGTAATCCCAAGCCAACACCCTCGATGGATCGGGTATAGGCGGAATCAACTTGTCCAAAGGGCTCAAAGATCCGATGAATATCCTCGCGCTCTATACCTATACCGTTGTCTTCTATGCTTATCACAAAATGTTGCTCTTTGTTCCTTCGGGTTAATACTTTAATCGTTCCTCTTTCAGGGGTGTATTTGATCGCATTGTTGAGGACATTGATAACAACTTGTTTAAGCCGTAATTCATCGACACAAAGTTCAAGGGGGAGGTTCGAGTAGTTGTCAATAATTTCAAGGTTATTCTTTTTGGCAACATCATCGAGCATGTGGACACAAGAAAGCACAAGCTCGTTTAAATCAATCTCGGTGTTGTTAATGGTCAAGGTTCCAGATTCAGCTTTTGCAACATCCAGTATGTCGTTGATGAGCCCTAGAAGGTGATGTGAACTATTTAGAATATCTTCGATATATTCGAGGTACTTTTTATTGTCGATAGGCCCCATCATTTGGCGCGCGATAACATCGGAAAAGCCGATGATGACATTAAGCGGAGTACGGAGTTCGTGGCTCATATTGGCGAGGAAATCAGTTTTTGCGATGCTAGCTTCTTCGGCCATTTCTTTGGCTATCATGAGTTCTTCAGTGCGTTCTTTGACGCGTTCATCTAAATAATCCCTGGAGTGTTCCAGGGCTTTTTCTGTCATGCGTCGCTCTTCTATCTCCTCTTGGAGTAATTGAAAGCCAACCTGTATACGGTCTGCCATGTCATTGAAAGCGCCCGAAAGTTGTCCTATTTCATCGTTGTTTTCGTTGGCGAACCGGGTTTCAAGGTCCCCGAGTTGAAAATTGCGTAATCCTGTTGCGAGGATTGATATCCGTTTAGTTAAAATCGTTGCCAGCCATATAGCGAGAAGGATAACAAAAATCACCATAAGAAAGGTATAGATACCTAGTTTGGCCATCAGGTTGGTTGTTGAATTTTCTATAACGGTCAAAAGGGATTGGGTTAATTCTGAGATATGTTGATCACTACGTTTAATTTTCTCGTCAATATCCATTTTCGTCTGAAGCGCAGGACGATGAAACTCGTTAACATTTGCGCCGATTGTCACCCAGCCAAATCCACGTGGACTCTTCCCATACTGTCCCGTAAAATATGGAATAGTAGCAGCCGTTGTGACTTTCCAAAGCTTACTCCAAAATATGAGAAAAGAGCCCGATCCACCTTCGGCGGTCAAATTTCGCCAACCATCACATTGTGGAGCAAAGTTGAGATATCGACAATCAAGGGCCAGCATGCCCTGTTTTTTTAATTCGAGGGAAGGTTTCTTTTCCCGTGATTGTTGATAATAGGGAGGTATTGCCTGTAGAAATTCAACATGTCCCAACCCTGATGCTTTCCATTTTTCGTATAGTTCCTTTGAAAGCCAGGGCACGGCCTGTTCACCAGTTTCTGGATCGGTACCGACGATGAAGTAGTCCCGAGGGTGAGATATATTTCGGCCTTCGAAATCCCACATGAAGGCATAATTCCCTGACCCCGGGTCAGAGATATTGCTAAACCGTTCTTCTGTTGGGACGATGTGATCGGTGAACTCCATAATATGACTGTGATCGAGAGCTAAGGTGACATATCCGGTATGGATGCCATTCTCTACGACTGGAGTTGACCAACGAATGATGCCCCGAAACCTTTTGCCGCTTGGGTTCTCTTTTCCTGCATAAGCAGATTTTTTTGGCTCAAAAGCAATACCAGCTTGTTGTGCACTCTTTGGAGTGTAGAGCCCAATGACTTGAGATGGGACATAAGCGCCAATAACCCTTGAGACATCGATTTCTCCAGGGTTGAGATCTATTAGACGCTGGAAGTAATCTTCTGCTTTGAGCCAAGTGTTTTCCTTAAGGCTGACATCTCGCAATTGAGACGGCAATAGAGATGAATTTGTTACTTTGAATTGCTCTCGCCCTTCAACGTCGAGGAACGTCATTTCCAAATACAAAGGTGCGTTGATTTTCGCGATTAGGCTTTCCGGGGGGTGATAATGAAAATTGGTGGCATTTTCCACAAGGGCTGCGCGACGCTGATTTTCAGAAAGCTTTTCCTTGTCCTGTGCCTCCCAACCACTGCTGTCGTTATTTAATACCCAAGGGCCATGGCGGGTTAGGGCGCGTTGATAGTGATTTAGAAAATTGCGATAGCTTCTTTCTGTTCTTGGTATGTTTGCAGCAACAATAATATCTCGGTCACGGTCATGTAGAAAATGTGAAACCCTGTCAGCTGTATCTACGGTTAGACGTTCAATTTGTTCCTGAGACAGGCGATCGATAGCTTCAATTGATTGTTTTGTTACATTATCACCAATTTCGGTAACTGTCTTACGCATGGAACCAGATAGAGTATTAACCCGTTCATCCAAAGTCTCTGAAAGATAGCTTGCGGCAACCCAAGTAAGCCAAGCCAATAGGATAAGCGGAAGTACTTTTACGAGGATAAAAATAAGGATCAGTTTACTACGTATGGAGTTCACGTTTGGACATATCCGATCTGTAATGGTCTTAATAAAACAGTTCAGCAAGCACGACGCCTAAGGTCTGATATAATAATATCTCTTAATCTTTATCGCTTTGTCTCGAAATTATGAAGCCAATTAGAACAGGCAAAACTGTTTATGATTTGCATGCTATAGTATGTAGTGTTTGTTAAATATATGCTAATTTGAGGGATATTTGATGATTTGAAATGAATTTTCTTAGGATACAAATGTATCGAAAATCATGAAACTGAGGTTAAGAGCATGACCCTAATCACATACCCTTAAAATCCGTCATATTATCTGGATCTATTCTCGATTATCTCTCCACTATTAAAGGGGGTTCTCTTCTGTTTTCAGTCTGTGGGGAGCTGGGGGAGAGTACGGCTTTGTGGATTTCTTTACCCATCACCTGATTTATTGCTCGCAAAAGCTTAAAAGTGTCGATGGGTTTGGGAACAAAATAATTCATACCGGCTTCGTAGTATTCTTTCACATGATCTTCCATTGCATCTGCAGTTAAGGCAATGATGGGTATTTGGGCGATAGTCCCCTCCATTGCTCGAATAGTAATAGTTGCCTCTGGGCCACTCATCTCGGGCATTCTTACATCCATAAGAACGAGATCGGGTAGTGGATAATGATCAGTGTGAGACCCTGAAATTGCTTTGCTTAAATGATCAACAGCTATCCGTCCATTCTCGGCAAGAATTACTTTGTGATCATTTTTTTCCATTATTACCTGGATGATACGTCGATTAAGCTGGTTGTCATCAACGGCGAGAATTGTCAGAGGATATTGGGTCTCATAGTGAGTTACTTGGCTTGGAATATTTTCATCCTGTACCTCGTTATTTGACACTATTAACGGTAGGTGTACTTCAAAAGTGGATCCCTTTCCCTCGGCACTCTTGATACTTATAGTGCCCTCCATGTGTTCGGTCAGGCGTTTGGATATTGTAAGGCCAAGCCCGGTGCCTTCGTAGCGACGGGAGATTGAAGCATCGGCTTGGGTAAAGGGATTAAATAACTCTTCGACAATGTTTGGAGCGATACCGATCCCCGTATCACTCACTCTAAATATCAACCAGGGTTCTTTCACATTTCCTGTAGAAATCATCTGTCTTTCAATTTGTAGAGATACGGTTCCTTTAGCTGTGAATTTAACGGCATTACCAAGTAAGTTGATGAGGATTTGACGGATGCGTGTTGGGTCCCCATTTACGCTTGCTGGAATTTCATCGGATATGTTTACAGTAAGGTTGAGGGATTTTTCTTCAGCCAATCGCTCAATAATCTGGATAGTTTTTTTAATTTCAGACCGAAAATGAAAATCAGTGTGTTCTAGTTTCAATTGGCCCGCTTCGATTTTGGAGAGGTCGAGTATATCGTTAATTATAACCAGAAGGGATTGTGTTGCGCCTTTTATTTTCTCTACCTTTTCCCGAGTTTCTAGCTTGAGATCGTCATCAAGTAGCATATCAGAAAGCCCCATAACGGCTGTCATTGGAGTTCGTATCTCGTGGCTCATTGTCGCCAGAAACTCTTGCTTGCTTTTATTTGCTGCTTGGGCCGCCTCATATTGTTTGGCGAGTTCGGCAGTCCTTTCTATAATGCGTTGTTCGAGCATTTCAGCTGCATTAATTAACTCTGCTTCTGCTGTGTCGCGCTCTTTGACCCTCGTGGAGATAGAGTTTAATAATCGGTTTCCGGAATCTGCTAATATAGAGAGTTCGTCACCGATATTACTTTTGGGAACAGAGAGACGCGTCCCCTCTGGATTGTCAGGGTCTGCGTATGCTAAGTCATGGGAAATGTGTTGTAACGGCTGCACCAAAAGCCGATAGAAAACTAGCGAAAGTATCGCAGCGACAATCAAACTACGTAATATATTGAAAATAAACTCAGATACCGTTCGATCAATGAAATCACTGACGGCAACAATGGGATCTGCAATGATTTGTAAATAACCTGCTTTTACTTCTGCATCATCGACGGTTCGTAACTCTATTTCGTAATTTTGTAATCCGCCGAAGGCATCTTCCGCAAGCCAACGATAGGGTGAGGGTTTCAAATTCTGAGATTTACTTGTCAATGTATTATGCAGATCATCGTGAATGGTAACCGATATTATGGATTTGTATTCCATCAGGCCATCTGCGACCTCACCTGCAAGTTCTGCGTTCAAGTTATAAGCCGCACTCGCTGCGGGTTGATTTACAGTTTGAATGACTTCTTTAACAGTTTGTTTGAATGATCTTTGAGTTGAATGGATATCTCTATAAGCAAGAAATACACTGATTAACAATCCAATTAAAAGAGATACTAATACAACATTGCGGGATAACTTAAATGCTATCCGCTTTGATATTTTGGGTTCAATTGTTTGTTTGTCAGACACTTAGAGATATCTTCTTTTAATGTGGATGGCTTTGTTTTTCGTATGGGTATTACTCACAGGCATTTGTGCCCCAGGTAGAAATTAAGGTGGTATTTTCTGATCTCCATTTGTCCGCAGCTTGGACGTGGGTCATGCCATCCGCATCGACAAATGCGGCTATCTGACTGATCATGGCATTGTTGAAGTTCATGTCTTTGAGAATTGCGAAAGCACAGGGCCAAGTTTGTTCCATTTGCACCCAGGCTACCTTCTTTAACCATCCATTTTTGGGGTTGCCACAATCATGGATACGTTCCGGGTTTACGCCCCAGGTTGGTACTGTTTCACACTCTGGATCATATTCGGGAAATTCAACAAATTTACCCTCAAAGCGATCTTCAATCCAATTAGGGCTCCAATTAAAAAGGACAATGGGCTCTTTGTTGGCGGAGGCTTTTTTGAGTTCCACCCAAAGTTCATCGGCAACCTGAACTGGTTTCACGACAAAATCCATCTCCAGAGCTCTTATCCTAGCGCGTTCCGGTTTTTCCCAGGGGCCAGCAACATAGCGTCCTTGTGGAGATGTACTTTTATGAGCAAAAAGATGTGCACATTTTTTAAGTGCTTGCCAACTTGGGAGACCTGGGCAGATTTCTTCAGCATATGTGGGGTACCACCAGTCCTCTCGGGTTAAAGCATCGTGATCGCCGGCCTCGACGACCTGCCCTAAAGCACTCACACGGGCTAGATCCTCTGCCATAGTTCCTTGCCATACTTCTACTTGCACATGCTCTAGGCCGCGGTGGAGGTGTGCCCATTGATCTTTTGAGCTTAGCTCCTTGTATTCTACTGTGTAGCCCTTGCTTTCATATATTTTACCGAGAATTTTAGCCATCACTATCTGGCTGGTCCAGTTATTGACAACGAGGCGGATTGGAAGAGGGCTTTCAGGAATGCTGGTTGCGTAAGATGGGGAGTGGGTGAAAAGAATAGTTGCACCAAGCGCTAGCAGAGAGAATGCAGTCGATTTGAAAATATCACCAGCTTTACGAAAGCCTGCCTGCGAGCGAGAAGACATCTGACACCTCTTTGTTAAACTGTAGCGTCATTGAAGATACGTACAGCCGGAGTTGGATTTGTCGTTGGGTTCTTTTGAAGATAGGCAACAATAGTTAAAAAATCTTTCTGGGTATGAAATTCATTTTAAATATTTTATATCGTATCTAATTTATTGAATGCACTTTGTTGTAACGGCTTATGATTTTAAAGGTAACGACACGATTAATCGTCGACGGGTGATATGGGGTAACCGTCTTGGCGTCTTCCTGCTTTTTCATAGTCTTGATAATTTGCCAGAAAATAGGCTTACCCATATTTACTAACTATTGCATCAAAGGTGCCATCTTGGTGAATTTTTCTCATGGTAGATTCAAAATAGGGAAGAATTTTTGCAAAAGAAGAGCTTTTGCGTACACAAAGAGCGAAAGGAGCTTGGTCTAGCACTTGTGGTAGTTCTTCGATTATTTCTTGAAACTCCAACTGTTTAACACGATAACGTAGGACCTGACTGGTATCTATCACCACGTCTAAACGTCCGCCCGCAAGTTTGGCCAGTGCTGCGTCCAGAGTAGCGGCTTCGTCGAGATCAAAGCCACGGCCTGTTAAGTTTTTTTGAGCCCACCCTGAACCGAGATAATGTCCGATCCGAAATCCTTTTAGATCATCAAGAGTTCGTATTTTGAGTAACGCTTCACGCTTTTCACTTTTGCGATGTATAAAAGGAGTGAAGGTCGCAAAAATGGTGGGTTCTTTACTTATGGCGGTGTACTCACGACGGGCGGGAGTGGGCACAGTACAAAAGGCGTCCGCAAGACCTACCTCCACGAGTTTTTGGGCACGCTTCCATGGATATCCGTTATGTATCGTCTGAATATTCATGCGCTTCTCCAAAGCTTCGTTCAAAAGATCAATTAAGATCCCCTGCATGCCATTTCCTTCATCCCAGCTAAAAGGAGAATAGTTGTGAAAGTATACAAGCTGGATAACACGACTATCAGCAAAGGATAAGCGACTAAAGGCTATTCCCATTGTTGCTGTAGCGGTGGCAAGAAAATGTCGACGGTCCATTATAAGCTCCTAACTACGAGCTCCCCCGATTTTTGGATGGGCCATTTTTTTCGTTAGCCTGTGTCAAAATAGGTACCTATCCGATCCCTAATTATATCACAGCTAAGTTAAGGGAACGTTAGATTTGTTGTCTAAAGGTATAAAACGTGATGCGGTTGTGCCTAAGTTGGTTTACGTACAATAGCGAAATTTTGTTGCGGTTTATAAAAAAGTTAACGTAAATCACAAATGGAAACTTGGAGTATTGGGGATCATTGTGTTGAAGGAAGCGGAATTATAAATCGTTATAATTGAAAAATTCTTGATTCTCTTTCTTCTTTTGTCCTGAGACGCTATGATTTTTACATCATGAGTGAGGGTGGGTATGTCTTTTGAAATCAGGGGCGCAGCAGATTTTTCGCTGACGACACCAAAAGTCGAAGACAAGTTTGAAGCAGGGATTTTGATTCTGAGTGAAGATGGCTCGTCTTTGCTCGACGTCAATACGCGCGCAGAGGATATGCTCGGCTATAGCCGAGCTGAGTTACTTTCGCTTTCTCCCGATGATTTACTCGATGGATCGCATGTCGTTGGCTCTTCCCAAAAAACAGAAACATCTTGGTGTGACATAGGAGAGACAATCTCTCTTCTGCATGCCAATGGCCAATCCTTGTTCTGCAGGGCTTCTGCGGGGGTTATTGAGTTGAAGGGGGAGCGTCAAATCGTTGTGACTCTAACTCCAGCTTCTCAAGAATTACGTCAAACGAGAATTAAAGCCCTCTTACGTCTAGCGGTTGAACATATGCCGGATGCCATGATTATCTACAATACTGATGATCGTTTGATATATTTCAATAAAGCTTATAGAAATTTTTTCCCATATATGCCGCCTTTCGAAGAATTAGAAGGTAAACACTATCTCGATATTGTTCGTATCTCTATGGCGCAACCAGGTGCGATTATTGATCCGCTTAGTTCTGAAAACCCAGAAGCTTATCTCGCACAGAGAATGGCGCGGCTTCATAACCCGCAAGATGGGCCGTTTGTGCAAAACACGGCAAGCGAGTGGCATCTCGTAAACGAGATGCGTATCCCGGGTGTCGGCTTTGTTAACCTTCGTCGGGATATTACGGATGAAAAAAAATACCGCGACGAAATGAACGAGACCAATCAGATTCTCGAAGAAGCTGCAGATGCTATGGCGCTTTCTCACACAAATGCAGTTGATGCCCGAATTGCCGCAGAACAGGCAAATCGGTCTAAAAGTGAATTTTTGGCGATGATGAGCCATGAACTACGTACCCCTCTGAATGCAATCATTGGTTTTTCATCTCTAATGCAAGAAGAAATCTTTGGCCCTGTGGGCAATGAGCGCTATCAGGAATATCCGGGAATGATCAACGAAAGTGGCAATCACCTGCTTGCCATAATCAATGATATTCTCGATTTGGCAAAGATTGAATCTGGTAAGATGGAGCTCGATTGCCATTGGCTCAATGCAGATGAAATCATCAAAGAGTGTGCACGTTTAGTCAGAGGACTTGCTGAATCAAGAGAAGTCGTAGTGGAGATTCAAGTTCAGGATAAGGAAGCTCGTTTTTGTGCTGATGCTCGTTTGACAAAGCAGATGGTAGTGAACCTTCTCTCCAATGCCTGCAAGTTCACACCTGCTGGCGGCAAAATCTTACTCAGATATTATCGTGATGATGAAAATCAAAATATAATTTCCGTACAGGATACTGGTATCGGCATGAACAAAGCGGATCTTGAGCTCGCATTGTTACCCTTCCGCCAAGTAGGTGATGTATCCACGGCATCGGATTTTGGAACGGGGCTGGGATTACCGCTGGTCAAATCTTTTATTGAAATGCATGGCGGTGTCCTTGATATAGAAAGCGAGCCCGACCGTGGGACGACTGCGAGACTTTGTTTTCCTGAAACCTGCCCATTTACGGTATAAAGCCCCATAAGATTCAATCTGTCTGGGTCTTAAGAGGTTTCTCATGCTGTAGGAATGAAATTTCACGCTGTGTGTGAAGAACTCCTGAATTAGATCTACAAGGGTTGCTTTGGGTAGCCTAACCTTCGTGAAATGCCATTAAAAAAAAGAGATTATAGCCTAGCTGTGAAAATCGGTTATGATACTTGGGATCTATAGGGAGATTGTTTTTTAGTGATCCAGTTACGTTTTACCTCAAACAAGACATATGATGAGAGCTTCCTCGCTGTTTGCGATGCAAAAATTCGTGAATTTTACGAGTTTTACTGTTCAAAAAAACAGGGCCGTAAAATGCCTTGTCGACAAGATTTTGACCCTATGGAAATGAAAGAATTTTTACCCAGTATCACGCTTGTGGACGTGGATGAGGCGACTGGAGATTACCGTTATAGGTTGGTTGGTACCAAGGAGGTTGAAATTCGCGGCAATGATCCAACCGGAAAAACAGTAAGAGAAGCCTTTTATGGTGCCCTATTGGAAGAGGTCGAAGAGAACTATAATTACGTATGCGACAGTAAATCTTTTATTTATGATCATAACAATGAGTCAGAAGACCAAGCGCAAGTTCTTTACGATGAGACTCTTTTTTTACCGCTTTCCCATGATGATGATAAGGTTAATATCGTTTTGCTTTTTTCAGTACAGCAATTTAAATCTAGAAGAACTTCTTTTTAACGATAAGGATTTTTTATTAGGCCCTAACAGTTAGGCTACCTTTATAAAAAAAACGGGGTGTTTCTGACCTGAACCTCTTAAACCAATATTTCTGAATGAATTGATCCTGGTCCTAGACAAGAAAAAACCCTGACAAATTAATCATCAGGGTTTTTTCTTTATCGTGAAAGCTTCCGACGCAGTATAAATGAACTTCTAGCTAAAGCTATTTAACGTGTCTACGTGAGCATTCTTTGAACGCGGTCGGCTCTAGAATTAGATTTTAGCAATGATACCAGCGATATCACAGCGAGCCAAGCCGATGTCTTCTAGTTGTGCGTCGCTGCATTTTTCAAGAGCGATGCGTGTTTCCTGGCGAAGCTTAAAGCTTTCAACGGCTTCGATCGCAGAAACAAAAAAATTACCAAGAGCAAAGCCAATACGATCTGCATAGTTTGCAGCCGGGTTTACTGGAAGTGTTTCAGTGAAAGTTACTGTAGCCATTGTGTTAACTCCTAAACAGTAGATATAAAGTTTAGACGCTTCGCGAAAGGTTCGTGTTCGTCTGATGAAACAGATATAATCCCGTTGATCCATTTTTACGAGTGGCATTCCTACAACTCCGATATGCAGAAAGTGCATGTCACAAAACCGACACTTTCTGCGGGATACAGAGCGGGTATGTGTCGCAGGGACTTGGGTGGTAAAACCTTAGGGTTTCTCTATTCTCCAATCGGTTGTAGGACGTGATTTATAAAAATATTAGCCTGAGGGTGTCGCGAATAAGTCATCTGGAAATATAGGTTATCTTATGAGTTTCGTCGCAAATACGTTATTTTTTCATCTCAGCCGAGTTAAAAATCCTGGGCCTTCGAGTTTTGCATGAGTTGGAGTCCAGAGGCCAGTACCTGGAAAGAGCTGTTGGACATGGATCAAAGATGGGAACATAGCCCGAGGACAGGCTTGTCATTTTTTGACGAGGGAACGCGGCCCTTACTTCTTTAGGTCAGGATTATCGGTGGGCTCTTTCCAGATAGTCGATCACTGCATCGTCTTTATGATGGCCGATAATCTCTCGGGCGCGGGCTTTTATTTCCGCACTTGCGTTTGATACTGCAACGGGATGATCCACTGTGTTGAGCATCTCCAAATCGTTGGAGCTGTCTCCAAATGCGGTTGTCCTTGAGATGTTGATTTCAAGATCATTATTGAGGTATTCGAGTAATCGGTTGATGGCATTGCCTTTGTTGGCGTCAGCAGCGGCAATGACCACTTCCCAATCTCCAATATAATGATTGGGGTAGGTGGTGATAAGGACATCTGGAGCTGTTTGGCTTACAAGTTCTGATATGGTGTCGATTTCAGCTTTTGGACCGAGATAGGTAAAAGCGAGTATGTCGTCGAAAGTTTTATCCATCGTCAGTGAATTGGGTGTGATTTTTTGATTAAAGAGATCTCTTGGTCGAGGAACTAACCTTGGATCTGAACGAGCAATCTTTTCGTCGAGAAACCACTGCATTCCAGGATTGTTGAGTTCTGGATAAAACAACGGATTGCTGTCGCCGACAAGAGCGGACACATAGGGGGTAAGTCCTACTTCCATAAAACAGTCATTGATGAGGGCTGCTTTATCTTTACCTAAGCCCTTATGCTGTAAAATAAGACCACTTTTTAGATCACGTAGGATTGCCCCGTTTAACTCTATAATAGGAAGTTTCAGATCGACCTGTGACATCAAGTGTTGGATGGAAGGTGCCGCACGAGCTGTAGCGACAGTGAATTTCATACCATCTGAAATCAGTTTATTTAGACGCTCTGCGGAATTGGGGGAGAACGTTCCGTTGCTGTCGAGCAAGGTGAAATCAAGATCGGATATAAAGAGTGTCACGAATAGCCTTCATCAGGTGGTTGAACACAAGCCATATAAAAACTCAGTTCACAGAGGGTATAACATCGGGGCTATTGCTTTGAAATGTCATTTCGCAGGTGGTTTATTGAAATTTTATCAACTTTTATTTATCACATTCCGTTTGTAGGTGTGCTGTTGGGAAATAGGCGGTTTTAATCAAACAGTGCGTCGATATCATCTTGTGAAATGGCTTCATCAAGTTTCATGGCTGGCCCTTCCATGGGAACTTCATCGTCAGGTTCTTCATTAGCTGTTATTTCAAGGCCGAGTGTATTAATGGAACCCTGACCATAGATCTCTGCCATAGTATTAACCCGTTCTTCGACAAACTGGACTGATCTCAGAATTTTTGTGACCCGCTGTCCGGTTATATCTTGAAAGCTACAGGCCTGAAGGGTGTTTGTCGCACTTACGGTGATCGTATCGCAGAGTTTATTACGGTCTTCTTCGCTATTGTCTTCACGTAATTTATCAACAGTTTCGAGGATCACCTCGCTTGACTTTAGGATTTCATAGGAGGCTTCTTCTGTATTCTTAACAAGAGCATCCAATTGATCGGACATATTTTCAAAGTCGGAACGTTCGCCTTTTTTTCGGGTAATATTTGCGAGTTCCAGACGTAATCGCTCTACGTAATGAATGAGGTTGTCGAGCTCGCTATGTAGACGGTCGTCTGTCGCAGCTGTAGCCATAGAAAAATTCCCAATTTTTGTCTGGGGTGGAAGGCAACGTTTACTAATAATCTTAATCTTCAGCAATCTTAGGTATTTTAAAAATAAAGGATACTATTCCTCTGTTTTTGTTGCTGTATCGATTCTAATTTGAGATATCAACCGCCCCATATTTAAGGGCGAGTTTAGACTCCTGCTGTTAACGCAGTGTTAAGGGTGTTAATTTAACAGAAATTTATGCGTAAATTAATGAGTTTATTGAGGTTTATCATTTAAAATTTTGCGTGTTTAAAGGTAAGGGGGAATTTATTTTCGAATAACGAATCTGAATAAATACCTATTTAAATTAATGAAAGAAGTGCTCACCTTCTAGGGTGTTGTTGTTAATTTTTGGCATCACAAACGGCGCGACGGTAGAGGTGCCATGAGGCGTGACCAAGCACAGGCAGCACGATGAGAAGGCCTATAAGGCCCGTTAATAAGGAGAGGAGAATGAGAGTTGCAATAGTTATGCACCAAACGGCCATAGGAACCGGGTTCTTCATAACCATCCTCACGGATGTGACCATAGCAGTCACAAAATCAACGTCTCTGTGGTAAAGCATGGGAAAGGAAACAACGGAGAACGAAAAGACAATAAATGCGATGACAGCACCAACCGTATTGCCGACAAGCAGAAAAATTGCGCCTTTTTGTGTCGTCAGGATCAGGTCGAAAAGATCTGGGATACTTACAAGCTTAAAGCCAAAAAAACTGAGCGTTATAAAAGCGGCCATATCCAACCAAATGAAAAGCGAGAACCCCGTAACAAGAGCCATCCATCCCAAGTCTCGGCTGAACATTTCTTTTACTACTCCGAATGCTCTGCCCCAACTCAGAGATTTTTTTTCTTCCAGTTGATGGGAAATAAAATAAAATCCACAAGCGATGAAGGGGGCAATGAGGGCAAAGCCAATGGCCAGAGGATATACCAGATATGGTAAGCCGAGTTGAAAGAGTAAAATTATTAGGAGCCATCCTCCAGCAGCATATATCCCACCAAAAAATAGGCCGTATTTAGCAGCGGCAAAAAAATCGGAAAGACCGTTCATCAGAATTTCAGGAACGATGTGAACATTTACTGTATTCACCTCAGGCCAGTTGGATTTTTTTGATGTTGTCTGAGAAGCCTGAGTAGCTTTTTTATCCATTTACCTGTTACTCCCTGTTTA
This sequence comes from Halopseudomonas aestusnigri, assembly GCA_036960845.1. Taxonomy (GTDB): domain Bacteria; phylum Pseudomonadota; class Alphaproteobacteria; order Kiloniellales; family Kiloniellaceae; genus Kiloniella. The sequence continues at coordinate 647,399 of JBALWN010000002.1, forward strand.
GGCTGCATTTTTTTGCTTTAGGATGCTTGCATGCCTTTTGACATAGATTAGGCGATATTTTTGACTTTTAGTAGGGGTAATTCGTTGGTTTTAGATAAATTATTCTACTTGCCGAGTTCAAGCAGTTCCTGAAATAGGAGCGCGTACATATGGCAGGTGGACGTGCACGATTGTGCCTTTACCGAGTTTGCTTTTGATCTCTAGTTGGCCTTCATGAGCTTCTGTAAGGGATTTGACGATAGAAAGTCCTAACCCAATACCTTCTTGAGATACAAGAGGATCACTTTCCAGGCGTGTAAAGGGTTTGAGTAATATTGCGAGATGTTCATCAGCAATTCCTGGGCCGTTGTCTTCAACACTCAGGGTTACCGAGTTTTTTGACTGGGCGAGGGTGATTTTTACATACCCGTTTTCCGGGGTAAATTTTGCAGCATTTGACAAAAGATTTAGTACGATTTGTTGTAACGCGCGTGTGTCGGCCAAAATAGGATGCAGGTTTTCTGCGAGGGATAGAGAAACAGTAATGTTTGCCTGATCAAAAGATGATTTCAATGAGTCATTGCAGGAAGTAATGAGAGGGGAAATATATACATCTTCCATAATGAGGTTTTGCTCTCCGGCTTCAAGTGAGGATACTTCGAGAATATCACTTATCAGAGAGAGTAGATTTTTACCTGAGTTATGAATGTCTTTTGCATAGTCGAGATACTTCTCTTTTCCTAAAGGCCCAAAATATTGGCCAGCCAAAATTTCGCTAAACCCCAATATGGCATTTAAGGGCGTGCGAAGTTCGTGGCTCATGGTTGCAAGAAATGATGCTTTTGTTCTGTTTGCTTTTTCAGCTTCATTCAAGGCTTCTTTCAGATTTATCTCGGCCAATTTTGTCTTGGATATATCCTGAACTGTGCCAAAAGAACGGATTATTTGATTGTCTTCGTTTCGGGTTGCTTGCCCAATTTCGCGAAGATAAACGACGGTGTCGTCTTTTTTGTAGATACGAAATTCGACTTCATAGCGGTCAGTCGTGCCGTCATAAAAGTGAGACTTGTTGTTATATTCTTCTACGTCATCGGGGTGTATATGCTTTAAATCTTTTTGAACAGTCCAGGCTCCATGACAAAGATCACTCTCTTTCATTTCATAGAGTTGGAGTAGCTCCGGGGAATAATAGGTTGCCCTATCCATGACGTCGTCCCATTCCCAAAAACCGAGTTCAGATACAGCTACGGCCTGCGAAAGGCGTCGTTGATTTTTCCTCAGTTTATTGGAAAGATCTTTTTGGCGTTCCACGTCTTTAGCTCGATAAAGTGTTCTCTCTAAAATGGCGGGTAAAACCTCAAAGAAAACGGCTTGGGGATCTTTGTTAATATAACAAGTCACCCCAGCGCGAAGTGCTTCGGCGGCCAAAAACTCTGTTTCGGATGAGGTTATATAGACCGTTTGTAAGTCGGGGAATTTTGACAAAAACTCTTTGATAAGGCTTATGCCGGGCCTATCAGGCAAGGTATGATTGACAATGACCAGCGTTGCAGGGTTTACCTCCTGGTGGGCGAGGGCCTTAGCTGCTGTTTGCTCTACCAATACCACATAACCTAAGGGCTTCAGGGCTGATGTGAGTGTTTTAGCGAATTGTAGATCGTTATCAACAAGTAGAGCTGTAATAGGTGGGGTAAGGTTAATTTGTGTCATGGGAAATAGTTTTCTCCACGATCTGCGATACTTCTTAAAATAAGTTTATTATTATCAAGGACTGAGAACATCATCGATCCTTACCCACAAGTGTTACGTGTCGTAAGCGGCCGTAATATCCTTAGAAAACGAAATTCAGTTTGGTCCGTACTAACAATTGAATTCGTGTCCATTTTTTACCTACCACAACTAAACTATTTGAGTGAAAATGTAACGAGTAATAGTTAACATTACATTAGGTACATACAAAGGCGTGCTAACAGATGAGAGCAGGGAAGAGAGATCTTTTCTGGAAATAAGAAGTAGATCTGCTTGTTTTTCAACAATTACCAACGCTAGTTGCGAGTCGTTCTTGACTAGGTCAATTCCTTTTCTTAATACTTGTCTAGATCCGCGATAGAACGGGCAGAAGAAAGAAACACGCCAGGACATTACCAATAACAACTGGACCAGGCTTCTGCCCAATGGGGAGAGATCTTGGCTGGAAAGTGATGAGCCTGAAAGCAATATATGACCTGCCTTAATATGAATGGCCAACAAAAGTGGCCTCAACAAACTTCTAGTTTCCCTCTGAAAAATTATTCATTTCTACCCTCTGAACTACTAGTCTTAGAAATGTTGCGGTTTTATTGCCAGAGTTATGCTGATCCATCATCTCATGCTTGGGAAAAGGTGTTCAAACTCGGTGAGGATGAACTTGGTCCTTATGATGGAGCATGGATTGTGTCTGCCGTTAGTGGATTAATTAGATCTATTCGAAACGGACGCCGAACGTCGTTTGAGTTTATTGTTTCTTGCTGTCCCTCCTGCCGGCAACAGATCTGTACCACAGAACTGAACGTTCTTTGGTTAGTCCAAGCAGCCCGAACTGAAAACACGGTTGCCATGCAAACCGCAGCCGTGTTGACCTTGGACGGACATGATACTAAGGGGCTGGTGTTAAGCGCACAGCATTTAGGTTCCGTTTTACGAGAGGTTTTTCCAGAAGAACGCTATGATCGCTATAAGCCTTCGATAACGGGATACCCTGGCTCAACTCATTAGTTTAGTTCTTGAGTCGAAATAGAACTCAGAAGATCTACGGCACTTTCATTACTGCGCAATTACAGAGATCGTCGCTTTCAAAAACTGTGAGATCGCCTGCTTTTAGCCCAGGAACAGGGAAAAGGCGCACGGTGAGAGGTTTGTCCAAGCGAAAGGCCATTGTGCCGGTATCTCGCATGACGGCAGAAATTTTCTCAATAGACGTATCTCCTGGGATTGGCACTGTGTCGAGGCCAATCCCACAAACCGAACTGAAAGTTAACAATGCGCGAATATCAAAATCCGACTTTCTTGTACCTTCGGCGAGCCCTTCATCTTCAGTAACCGCGAGCATTAATCCAGAGAACCCGACAAGTTCAACGCCCTGTATCGACTTAAATACTCGGGTCAAAAGAGATGAGGCTTCGACAGTGCCGGCGGCGCCAAAATATTCCACGCCCATAAGTTCGTACACTTCTGCCAAAGAGGCACAGTCTTTTGATGGGGCGGCTGAGCTATCAATTCCAGCAAAGCTGAAGCTGTCGTCCATACCCGCACGATCTATAATGGATGTAATTTGAGAACAATGATGCTGAAGAGCGGTGCTCATAGCCTCAAAATACCCTCTAAAGCCAGTGTTGTGATCTAGACCAGGATTGATTTTATTAAACTCTTTGAGAACCTGGACCATGAGGTTAGGAGTTTCCAGACCGACCACAAAACAGTTCCCCAGTTCCTTACGATGATAGCCTGCAGGAAAATAGGGAATAAGAGGTGCGCAGTTGAAATTTACCGTAAAATTGAAGTTTCCTTCGCCTCTGGGCGTCAGCCGACTTATCTCTTTTACGGCCTTTACTGAATGGGTAATGAGGTTGTTGTTGAGGATGCCATGCTCATCAAGGCCAATGTTTACACAGGCATTGCATAAATCTCCATAATCTTGGATTAATTCAGGCAGCAGCTTTATTTCTGCCTCAGTTTTAGCCTCTCCGATAGCAAATCGAATACGTAAATTAGGCATGGGATCTGTCTGTAACAACTCACTAATATAGGCGAGATCTGTTTTGGCCGTTTCAAGGGTATCTGTGTTGAGGTATTCGCCAAACGGATTGGTGACAATTCTAATGGTTTGTACAGTATATCCATTTTCGAAGAAGATCGCGGCGAGGTCTCTACAGAAATTAGACGCCTTTGTAATCTCACTCTTCCAAGCTTCTCTTTCTTTATCAAGTACCAAAAAAGCCGTCACTGTTCTGATACGACAAAGTTTTTTGTTTTTATAAATTGGTTTTTCAAAGCCAGATTTATTGAGGCTGGAGGAAAGTGGATCTGCCATTTTGATGCCTTTGAAGGTTTCGCGCCATTTTTAAAGTACGTAGAGTATGCGAGGGAGGACACTGAGTAGACAAGAGGTCGTATTAAATGGACTCAATTGAATGCAGTCAAATTGATACCTGACAATTGGGAGGTCGTATTCCTTGGTCACAAACGGGCAATCACAGCGTAGGGGGGCAGGAGAAGGGTTTCTTGGGTGAGGCTGAATAAAACTTCAGAAAAAGTTCCAGAAAAAGTTCCAGTAAAACCACAAATTAAATCCCGAGAAAATATTTTCCACTGTCGTCTTCTCTAGTTAATGGTTGTTTCGAAAATTTAAAATCCTGATCTTAGAAAGTCATAGTTATTAGAGGAAGTTAGGGCGTTTGGAGCTATTTTTGTTGTTTCAATAATCATGATTAATTTCAATAAAATTGAAATTTACTTAAAATGTATGAATTTGACTGAAATTGCATTACCCGCTCATACTTACGCGTTGCGTAAGCATGTCAAAATCGGAAAAGACCTGAAAACTGATCACAAACGGGGCCTTAATTACGGAACGTCGTTATTGTCGTAATGAGGTCGCCTTGGTCACAATAAGGTCGTTTTCAGTTTGGTTAGGTCGTGTTTAGAGAATTTAAGATTCATAAAAGATCGTACAAAAAACGACAAGAAAATTAAAACGGGGAGAAAACATGTCAATAAAACCACCATTTACAGCGCTTGAGATAAAGAAAGCGTCATCAGGATTTTATGAGGGACATAGTGTCCCCATTGCCTTGATAAGTAAGATTAGTATGACCTTATTGGTGATCTGGGCACTGGTCTGGCCTGGGAATGCCAATAGTGTGTTGTCGTCTATAAACTCTAGTGTACTGAATAACTTTAATACCTTTTACATCATAGCTGTGGGCGGGTTTGCATTCTTTCTTTTTGTGATTGCGTTGTTACCAGCAACTGGAAAGAAGGTCTTGGGTCCCGAAGGGGAAAAGCCGGAGTTTTCAAACTTCTCCTGGTTTTCTATGATGTTTGGTGCCGGCCTTGGTGTCGGTTTGATGGTCTTTGCTACCGCAGAACCTATTGGACTTTGGGGATCAAACCCGGTTGTTCTGGATGGCGATGTCGTCGCTAAAAGTAAAGAATCTGTGGGCGCTGCTTATCGTTACACTTTCTTGCACTATGGTTTCCACGCATGGGCAATTTATGTAACCACGGGTCTGGCACTAGCATATTACGCTTACACTCGTAATATGCCGTTGACCATTCGTTCAGCCCTTACACCCCTTTTTGGTAAGGCAATTAATGGCCCGCTTGGTCATCTTGTTGATGTCCTCGGCGTTGTTGCCACGATTTTAGGCGTTTCAGTGACTATTGGATTTGGCGTGAGCCAGTTTGTTGACGGTATTTATGCTGTTACTGATTTTCAATGGCTCATGAACGGTGATGCGGAAGCTCCTAAACCGAGTACTGTTGGTTTGATCTCGGCTTTGGTTTTGATCATGGGAATGTCAATTTTGTCGGCGGTATCAGGTGTTGGCAGAGGGATTAAATATCTTTCGAACCTTAATCTTGTCCTCTCGATTATCCTGCTTCTGGTCTTTGTTGTTTTTGGCTCATTTGCTTTCGCCATGACAACGTTCGGTTCAGGCTTAGTTGACTATATCTTGAACTTTGCCCAGTTGTCTTTTGGAGCCTACGCGCCACAATCAGCTGAAGCATTTAATGCGGCACTCCCTGAAGTCATAAAATCTCTGCCAGCGGAAGACATTGCGTCCATTTATAGCGGTGCAACCAATGCATGGGGCTCACTTGAAGGCTTCAAGGGCGCATTGCCAGCTTCTGTTCTGGCGCTTGAGAATTCTGATGTTGTTGTGGCTTCTCTGTATGAGGCCGGTACACAAGGTCGCCAATATGGATGGCAAGCAGGTTGGACCACGTTCTATTGGGCTTGGTGGATTGCTTTCTCACCGTTTGTTGGTCTGTTCCTTGCTCGTATCTCCAAAGGTCGCTCTGTACGTGAGTTCATTGTTGGTTGTGTGATTGCGCCTGCAATCGTTTGCTTCCTCTGGATGACCATTTTGGGCGGAACAGCAATTGATCTCGAGTTAAGTGGTGTTGCAAACGGCTCAATCATTGGTGCCTCTAATACAGCCAAGCTGTTTGTTACTCTTGGTCATATGATCTCTGGTGGATTTTTGTCAGGTATAACCATTATGTGTGTGGTTCTGATTATGACATTCTTGGTGACGTCTGCTGATTCAGGTATTTTAGTTATGAATACCATCATGTCTGGTGGCGAACAGGAAACCGATATTAAGCACCGGATTATCTGGGGCGTGATTTTGACAACCGTCATTGGTGCGTTGATCATTGCTGGTAACAGTGGTGCAGAGGCTGACCCATTCGGGGCCTTGAAGAATGCCATGATTATCGGGGCATTGCCTTTTACTGTGGTGATGGTTTTGATGGTTATTTCTCTGGCAAAAGCTCTTTACCGGGATAACCTTCGCTCCAAAGCGAGTGAAAGTGTACAGCCTGCTGAGTAATAGGTTCTAGAAACCTTAAGAGAAGCCGCGCAAATGCGTGGCTTCTTTTCGTTTGTCTTGGGAATATTGTTGTTTAAGCCGTGGTCTTTAAACCATTTTACTTTGCCACCAGGCAATGGTTTCAGCAGCAGCTTTCTCCAGGGTTGGTGCTAGTGCCAGCGCGGCGGTCGTGTCCTTTGATACTCCCTCCATCTCCTTAGCGACATTTGCCAACCTTGTAGCGAACATTGAACCGGCAGTCCCCATTATTGTGTGAGCAGCTAAATATATAGCATCACTATCTTCGGTTTTGATGGCACCGAGTAAGTTTTCTGTATGGGTATTAATTGTATCTGGAGCCATCGCCAATAATTCTGCAAGGACCTCATCGCCAATTTGTGCACGGATTTCTTCCAGTTGTTTTTCAGACCCGATAGGGGTTTCGTCATGATTTATTGTTGGCACTTTGATATAAACCTCAGTGTTTTGATCAGGAGTTTTCGTTACTGATTGAGTGAGTTTTTTAGGAGAAATAGCTGCTGAATTACTCTCATCACTTGTGTTATCTTCTGCGGCCTCTGTCTGGGAGTCAATTTCAGTACTCATTTTTTCATCACGATGTTTTTGATCAATAAGTACGTAATTTCTATGAATTATGCTTTTAAGCTGCTGTTCAGTAAAAGGTTTTGATAAAACATCAGTCATGCCAATACTTCGAAAATAAGCATGCCTTTCACTAAAAGCCTCTGCTGTTAAGCCTATGATCGGAATGTTGGGCTGAGTGTTTCCGTTCCTAATGGCAATGGTCGCTTCGATACCGTCCATTTGCGGCATATGAACATCCATGACGATTAGATCAATGTCTTGTTGATCTAGTGCCTTTACTGCTTGAGCGCCATTACTTACGAGTAAGGTGTGATGGCCAAATTTTTCAATAAAAGCTTTGGCAATCATGGCGTTGACCATGTTGTCCTCAGCAATAAGAATATTTAGAGCGGGGCAGTCTAATGTTTCCAACGGCTTAGACATGGCCTGCAGCTGATCGATTTCTTTTCTGTCGGGTAATTGACAAGGGAGTATGACATCAAAACGACTGCCAAAGTTAGCAGTACTGCTTACTGATATGGTGCCACCGAGCATCTCCACGAGACTTTTTACGATAGATAATCCAAGGCCCGTCCCGCCAAACTTACGGGTTATAGAATCATCTTCTTGTGTGAAAGGATTGAAAATTGCCTCTATTCGATCTGCAGCGATACCAGTTCCTGTATCAGTAACAGAAAAAAGTAAGATTTTACCGATAGTATCACCTTCTTCTCTCGAATACTTTTTGCCGACCGGGTATTTTAGATCTATACAGCGCGGGTCATCGTTACTTAATTCCTCCAAAGACAGAGTGATGCCACCACTTAGGGTAAATTTTATTGCATTACTCAGGAGGTTAGTCAGTATTTGACGGAGGCGTGTGCCGTCGCTTCTTATGTATTGTGAGACGCCATCTTCAATCCAATTTTTCAAATAAAGTCCGTGGTCTTCAGCAAGTGTTTGAAGAGGGGAAATCGTTGAATTTATTAATGCTGGAAGGTCAAAAGCCGTAAGTTCCAGGTCAACATTACCCGCCTCAATTTTACTCATATCAAGAATGTTATTGATGATCTCAAGAAGAATTTGACCGGATGAGATAATGGTATCTAGTTTGGTTTGTTGTTCGTCGTCTAAAATTGAGCCTGATAACAACTGTGACATACCAATGATACCATTTAGGGGTGTGCGAATTTCATGGCTCATTGTTGAGAGGAAATTTGATTTTGCTTCGGTTGCTTGTCGGGCCGCAATAGAAGCTGATTCAAGCTCTTCTGCTTGTGCAATCAAACGCTCATTTGCATTATAAAGTGCAGATTGGTGAGCTTTCAAATCTGTTATTTCTGTACGGATTGCGACGATGCCGTTGCCTTGGGTTGGTTTCTCGTTGATTTGTAACCATCTTCCGTTGGGCAGTTGGCGTTCTTTGGTACCTCTTGCCGTATTGGAATGATTATTCTTTCGGGTGCCTTTATCTATTTTGCTAACAACATTTCCGACCTTATCCCAATAGGCTTCAAGGACTTCGCGTCGATCAACACCCGGCACCATGAGATGGGCAATTTCAGGGTAAAGTTCTCGGTGACGGGTATTGCAATAAATCATTCTTCCTTTGTCGTCATAGAGAATGAAGCCAAGATCAATGTCATCAATAGCTGCAAGGACTTGTCGGCTTAATACCAAGATTTCACTGAGAGTAGATGGGAGGACCAAAGAGTTATCAAAATTGAAAAGAGCCCCTCCGTCTTGAAGGGGAATTCTATTACTGAGGATACGAAGTGCACCAAGGCCAGAGAAGTCGATAGTAGGGGTTTCACCTTGCATATGAGCATTTAGGCGTTGGGTCCACTCCTTACGGCTTACTTCATCTAAATAAGCGCCATCACGTTCTACTAACTCATGTGTAAGAGTTTGATAGCTAACACCAAGTTTAATAAAATCTGTAATAGACTTGAAATAGGTGTTAAAATTATCGCTGTAATTTGTGAGACTCCCGTCAGAGTCAAAAATAGCAAAGGCATTACCTGAAGGGCATTTCGGCTCTATGGTTTTTATAGGTGCCAAGACGGTTTCTGTCTCATATATCGCGCCCTCTAATTCAACATCATTGTTGAAGGCAGCAAAATTGGGTGCTGTATTGGACTTCATCCCTGTAGTCATTTGATCTCACGAGCTTTGTTCGGCTAAACAGATGTGTCCTTTAAATTAACAAGGATACATCGTAACAGGTTATATATTGGAACAACTTTGATAATAATTGTTTAATTCAAAATAAAATAACAGGGTATAGTTGTGAAAGTGGATTTTGGTGAGTAGCGGCTAGGGGGGTTGTTGCGATGCAGCGTAAAATTCTTGGCTTCAAAAATAGCTATGTTAGGCTGACCAAAATAAAACGGTTCCTTTTGCTTTTAATAAAATAACAAAATCTCAAAATCTCGGGAGAATATCATGTCTGCTTGTATTGTTGGTTGGGCGCATACACCTTTTGGAAAACACGCTGATGAAGATGTGGAAAGCCTCATAACACAAGTATCTCGTGATGCATTACAAGATGCGCAACTGTTAGCAAGTGATGTTGATGAGGTTGTGCTGGGTACTTTTAACGAGGGTTTTTCACCACAAGGGTTTCCGGCTTCGCTGATCTTGCAGGCTGATGAGGGATTGCGATTTAAGCCCGCTGTTCGGGTCGAGAACGCCTGTGCGACTGGATCTGCCGCCATTCATCATGGTTTGCGGGCGATTGAATCTGGTCAAGCGCGGATGGTGCTTGTGGTGGGGGTAGAGAAAATGACAGCCCTTCCCGGTCCTGAGATCGGTAATACTTTACTAAAAGCGGCCTACCTTAAGGAGGAGGGGGATATCAGGGGTGGTTTTGCCGGAATTTTTGCGCATATCTGTGATCTCTATTATCAACGTTACGGTCATCAGGGGGATGCGCTGGCACGAATTGCGGCGAAGAACCATGCAAATGGTGTTCACAATCCCTTAGCCCAAATTCGTAAAGATCTTGGGTATGATTTTTGCCGAACATTATCGGATAAAAATCCAACGGTGGTTGGGAATTTAAAGCGCACGGATTGTTCTTTGGTTTCAGATGGTGCTGCGGCAATTGTGTTGGCGGATGAAGAAACTGCCCGCTCTATGAGGCGTGCGGTACGGTTCCGCTCTGCAACCCAGGTAAGTGATTATCTGCCTATGAGTAAGCGCGATATCGTCCGTTTTGAAGGTTGCACCAAGGCTTGGCAACAGGCACTGCAAAAAGCAGGGGTGACGTTGGACGATCTATCGCTCGTTGAAACTCATGACTGCTTTACAATTGCTGAATTGATCGAATACGAAGCCATGGGCTTAACGCCTCCGGGGCAAGGGTTTCGAGCGCTTGAAGAGGGCTGGGTGTATCCGGGCGGCAAGCTTCCCGTCAACTTATCGGGTGGGCTAAAAGCCAAAGGGCATCCTGTCGGTGCAACGGGAGTATCCATGCATGTACTTTCCGCCATGCAACTTACAGGTTCAGCCCCACCTGAAATTCAGATCGCCAATCCTAAAATGGCCGGAATTTATAATATGGGTGGTGCAGCTGTCGCCAGTTATGTCTCAATTCTGGAGCCGTTGGTTTAAAAAAATGTTGAGCGGGAAGGTCTGAGAGTATTGGCATTTCCCTCTCAACAATAAGGTTCTTGGAAATACGGCTATTCTGGAATTCCCTGTAGCTTGTACATGGCGCGTTGGATGTTTTCGTTGGACCGAACACCCATATGTGAAAACCACTTATCAAACAACTCTACAGCCTTTCCGCTACGATAAATATCTGCAAGATAGCGGTCGACCACGAGTTTAAAATCTAGGGATTGACGGGCGAACATCAGGGCGTAGGGATCAAAGGTATAAAACCTGTTGACCAGCTTGAGGTCATTAGGTGCATTTGCTTCGTCAAGTAAACCAATTAGCAGAACGCGATCTGCGATATAAGCTTCGATTTCTCCACTTTCCAGTGCTTTGAGTGCATCATGGGGGTGTTCAAAGGTGATGATTTCAGCTGAGATTTTATCTCGTTCAACCCGTTTCGCTATCGCTTCTGCGGTTAAAGTGCCCAGGATGACACCCGCTTTTTTATTACCAAGGCTTTTCAGACTACGTATTCTGCTGTCATCTTTGACCAGCATTTCAGCGCCCGTGATAAAGGTCTGGAGGCTAAATCCCATTTTGGCTTGTCTGCCAAGGGTCCAAGATGTTGCCCCACAGACAATGTCTATTTTGTTGTTGAGAATGAGATCAAACCGGCTGTCCGATGTGACCTCTACAAACTTTAACTGAAGTTCAGGTTTGCCGAGTTCTTTCTTTAGAGCGGAATGAACCCCCTTGCAAAGATCTATTGAGTAGCCTTCGATCTGTCCTTCTGAGGAAAAGTTGGAGAAGGGAGGCATTTCAGTTCGATACCCTACGACGAAAGTGTTCGTCGCTGCTATTCGATCCAAAGTCGGGTCTGATGCCAGAGTTTGGGGCGATGTAATAGCTAAAATTGCTGTAATGAGCGCAAAGCTGGTTAGAAAATTTGTTCTAATATCAATCATGTATCTATCCCAACTGTGTGCATTTTTTTATGAGTATCATGGAGTACTGAGTGAAATGTAAAAGTCACAAAGTCATTAATAGGCATCGTGGAATTGAGTGTTCACGCTGACGAATGCTGCTTGAGCTTCCATGTTGATTTCATAACTGGGTTTAAAGCTATGGTGTTTTTCTTCAGAAATAACGCGCTGGTATAAATTGTCGAGCACGTATTGCTCGCCTTCTTTTGTTTCAATCACCGCTACGGCATGTCCAACTGGGCCATAGCGACCGTAAAAGGTTCCCGCCACGAGCCACAAATCTTTCATATCATATCCCAAGAGTGATGCGGATGTAAGATATACGTGGGCGTAGTCATCACAATCACCAAAGCCGCGAGAAATGGTCTCTCCTGGTGTTGACCAAAAGTCAGTACGTTCAGCCTTATATTTTACCATTCGGCCAGCCAGGCCATAGAGAGACTTCAATTCAGCGAGAGAGTCCGTGGATTTTTTACTCATCAGCGTGGAATACCAGTTTCTGACCCGTTTAGATTTGTTTTTGTTGTAGGAGTGATATTCCTGAAGCCAACGATGATGAAATTGCGCTTGCTGAGTTTTATTTATAAAGCTCTTGGGGGCTTTTGAGAGGGTTACATATTTTGCCTGAGCAAATTGAGTATTGCCAATTATCAATCCTGTGCAAAAGACCGCAAGGAACGTGGGTATTTTTAACTTAAACAATTTCAGTTCCATTTGGCATTCCCTAAGTTTCAACTTGAGAGTTTGTTCGTATAGATCATCAACTATAACAAGATATTAACAGACCAAAATCCTAAAGGGAAATCTAATTTATACTCTTTGTCCCTTATTTTGTTAAATTATCGAGTAATAAAAAGACCCGCCAATTTGAGCGGGCCTTTTCGGCAACTATGGAACGGAGGCTAGGAGTGAACGTTCAATTTGTCATGTTCCATAGTGCACGCAACATGGCTATTTGAGCCATGAGTATATAAGCCATCAGCATAAAGAGCATGATGTATCGGTGTGCATCAGACTCACCCCGGGATTTTAGGGAACGTATCCGCTGTAGGGAGTTTGAAAGTCCACCTGCGATGTTTCGTATGATGCGTTTCTCGTTGATCTGCCAAAATTGTAAGAAAATCACGAAAGCGATCGCAAAAATTGTCAGGATAAAAGAGCAGGCGGTCAAATAATTTAAAAATTTTAAGTCGTAGGGGTTCGCTTTGGCGATAAGATAAATTCCGACATAAGCCATGCTGAGATAGGCTAGAACCAACCATTGCTGGCGCTTGGCAAAGAGAAGATTTTCCCCAGCTTCGCGGTAAAGCATCAAGTATTCTGCATGGCTTAGGTCATCAAGAGAGCTCTCAATGTGTTCGAATTCATTATCAGTTTCAACCGTCATATCGACCCCCTTATTCCCATTTCACTACACATATGATGTGTTTGTAGTGACACGATGGTTTTACGACTATAAGGATATGCTGACAGCAATCGGTTAAGAATTTGTTTATGAAGGGTTATTGTCTTTATTCTCCAGTAGCTTCCGGCGATCTCAATTGTCCATCATGGACACGAAGAGGCTTTGTTTGAAAAAATTTGTAACTCGGGTTTCTTAAAACCTGCAAGTTGGCGTGAAACTTGTAAGGTGAGAGGTGTTTGGAATGTGCTATACTGTCGACGGAGGAGAGAACGATTATGGGTTATCATAAAGTTGTGTTAGGTGCCTCAGCATTTTTCATTGTCGTTGGTTGCTCTGGAGGTTTTATGGAAAAAGAACCTGTTAGAGTAATTTCAGCGCCTCAAACTGCGACCTATTGTTATCGATCACTCGCCAATGTTGATTGCTATGAACACCCTGTGCCAGAAGATGAACGTACTCTTTTGATCCCAACGGAATAATTACCTGAACTTGAGGGTGTCGTCATTCTCTAGGTAGAATTTGAGCCGGAGGCAATTTCTGCCTCCTGTAGACTTCTTTTCCCTGATCTTCTTAGATGATCTCAAATGCAGTGAGATGGCTGATAGCTTGGCGAGGTTGCGGCTAAATATCCCCGCAAGGGCTGAAAACATATCTCCTGATTGTCTCCAAATATTACGATCTGGCCAAATTTATGATCTGGCAGGCAAGGGGCCTGATGCTAAGCATCTGTCTAAATTTGATAGTCATCTCGGGTTTTTCTTTGGGGGGCAGAGAAAAATCGTTCGCAAATCTCCCGTTCAAATTTTTTGGTTATTACAAGGGCCTTATTTTCTGCGGGGTTGAGGCCTTGTGTTTGAAATATATCAATTATTCACTCATCTACCTAATTTTATAGTTGCAATGATTAAAAGAAATTAATAGTATCATCTAACAAATTAGATAGATGAGTGAATAAACGCTCTGCAGGGGGACATCGTGAAGAGATCACAACTGGATTTGCACCGGTTTGAGAAAGTTTTGGGTTTGCTAGATTCAGCAAGCGAAGGAGAGGCGTTGGCCGCTCTTGGTCGTGCCAAACACCTTCTTGCGGGTGCGGGTATTAGCTTTAACGAGCTAAAGGTGGGGATCTCCAGTTTTCAAGGCGATGATCAGGGTGTTGATATGGAAACAGCCCATGTTCAAAAGCTTGAGAATGAGCTTGAATCTCTCCGGTGGTCCCTTGCACGTCATGAGTTGCAGATTGCGACTTTGCGTCAGTCAGTCGAAGAGAAGTCAAGCCAAATTCAGATAGAGCAGACTAAACGCTACGCTCATGAAGGAGAGCTTACAGGCCTTAGAAAAGCCCATGCCGTGCAAATGGAAGAAGCCCTCAATCGAAAAGAGGAAGCTGATAAGTTGGCAAAGCAGCTGGAAGTTTACAAAGCGGTTGAAAAAATAACGGGTATTGGTCCGAATACCTCAATTCTACATAAAACCTCTAAAATCGTCAAAGCGACAACGGGCATAAAATCCCGAAAACAGAACTCAAAAGCCAAGATTTGTGGTGCTGCTACAAATATGGAAAGTGAGGTTCATGATGCGAGTGGTCCACCTTCAAAATATTTGGCCTCCACGGAGGTGTCTTCCATGGATATTTCATCCAAGAAGTCGTCATCCAAGGGGATGTCGTCCAAGCTTGTGGCTTCAAAGAAAAACCCTTCGTTAGTAGGTAGTGCGGCATCAAAAAAGAACAATGCAACCGTCCGACAAGGCGCCTTGAATTTGGTCGGAGGAGAAGATAAATCCTTTGGCAAAGAATTTCGCTGGGCCCGAATTGAAGAAAAGCACCAAATGATTGTCGAGGGCGCCGATATCAGGGCTGACATCGGAAATGATACCCACGGGAGTGTCGCTTCGCACGGACAAACTTCACACGGACAAGCTTCACAGGGGCAGACCATAGGCATTCAGGCAGAAGCTTAAGGATTTGATTTCAAGAAATGACACCAAATAAATGACACCAAAGAAATGACAAAAGAAAACAAGATTAAGAGTGCTGGTACAAAGGGCCTGAATAAATCGGGTGATCAGCTTTATGCGTTACAAGAAAGCTTACGTCAGTCCGTATCTCAGATGGAGCAGTGGGGCAGTTGGGCTCAAGATTTACTTGAAATCCGGGATGGTGAGATCGAGGCTTTACAGGCCCGAGTTGATGCTTTGGAGCAACGGCTATTACGTGAAAGCAGTGACGAACCCCGTTTGACCAATGCCCAAAAACGCGAGGCCATTACCTCTTATTTAACGGATCCGGAACGCACAAACTGGTCTGATCGTGAAATTGCCCGTCAGGTCGGGGCGTCACCGCAAACCGTTGCTAACTGGCGCCAGAGATTGTCCGTGACCAGCCGTAGCAGCCAAACCCGAAGCCAGCAAAACCGTACGGTAATACGCGGGGGTAAGGTCTTTAAAATGCGCACAGACAATATTGGGCAAGGCAAAGATTAAAGCGTATGGATTGAGGTAGACAGACCATCATTCTCATAAAGACGTATGGGGTATGCGGTGAGAATTAATGGCTGTCGAGCCACTCGTCAGCAAGATTTTCTGCAACAGCGATCAGTTCTGGAGTGAGTTTAACCACAATGGCTTTTCTATGCTTTTTTGCGGAGGGGTGGCCATTGAGATCGGCGAGCAAAAACCACTTATAAGCCGCGATAAAATCCTGCTCGACCCCTTGGCCCTGATCGTACTTAAGTCCTAGTGTAAACATCGCTTCTGGGTAGCGTAGTTCAGCCGCCTTGGTAATCCAGGTTAGCGCTTTGTCTGGGTTTACCGGTGTGCTCCTGCCGCGATCATGCATAAGGCCAAGGTTAAATTGTGCCTGTGCGACGCCATGTCGTGACGCGAGCAAATACCAGCGGATAGCTTCTCTGTGATCTCGTGCTGAATTGCTTTCTTGATCCAAGAGTATCCCAAGATTGAGCTGCCCGCTGAGATCGCCCTGGTTTGCGGTTCTGCGGTACCAATATATCGCTTGATTGATATCGTCATCGGGATCATCAACCCCATCGTGGTAGAAGGCAGCCAGATTGCGTTGCGCCTCAACCATACCACCCTCAGCAGCTCTTTTTAACCAGAGAAAAGACGCGGCGCTATCCCGGTCAACCCCTGAAGCGCCTTCGTAAATTATACTGAGATAATACTGAGCCTGAGTGTGTCCTTGATCTCCTGCCTTCGTGAGCAGGTCAATGGCCTTATCATGCTCTCCTGACCTATACGCAGAAACACCGTCTTCGTAATTTCCAGCAAAAAGAGCGCTTGAGAAGAAGAGGGGTATAAATAGGGTGAGAAAGGAAGTGAAGCCTTTCATATCTATCCTGCTCGTATGTTTATGCCAATATCAATTTTAAATTCGCAAATTTTGGCTTTGAGGTGGATTGGTTATCATAGGGTATAGTAGCTTTAGGATTGTTGTTACGACAATATGTTTAAATAGTTGAGCAGAGCATCGTCGTAGAGAATTTAGTTCTTGGCGTGAAAATGATATATTGAATAGCGGGAACGCTATAGTATTTAAATTATGACACAGAAATCGGATTTCATCTTTAAGAGAGGGCAAGGCTCAACTCTGTTAATTGGTTGCGGCGCTCTTGGTCGTGAAATAATTGACCTGATTAAGATGAACCGATGGGGACATTTGGATGTCGCTTGCTTACCGGGGAAGCTGCACCACAATCCACAATTAATTCCAGAGGCTGTGCGTCAAAAAATAAAAGCGGCAGGGGATCGTTATGACAAAATCTATGTCCTATACGGCGATTGTGGAACCGGAGGCCTACTGGATAAAGTTCTTGAAGAAGAGGGCGGTATTGAACGTATTCCAGGCCCTCATTGTTTCTCGTTTTTTATGGGGAATGACACGTTTTCTAAGAGTTCAGAGGACGAAATCACGACCTTCTTTTTAACGGATTATTTCTGTCGTTTCTTTGATAAGTTTGTCTGGGAAGCTTTAGGCCTTGATCGTCGTGAAGACATGGTGGACTTTGTTTTTGGCAATTATACTAAGTTACTTTTTATGCCGCAGGTCAAAGATCCTGAGCTTGAAATTAAAGCGCAAGAGATCGCATCTCGCTTGAAACTCAAATACGAATATAAGTTCTGCGGCTATGGAGACTTCGAAAGCTCTATCAAGTCTCTTTAGCTGGGATGATCTGAAACCCTAGTTCTGATTGCATCTTTAGGTCAAACCATGTTGCTCCTGCCAATCTGCTCGTAACTTTTCGGCAATATCTGAGAAGTTGCTGTCAGAAAGGGTGCAGTGATCTATGCGATCTATGCGAAAATGCCTAAAATCACCCCGTCTTTCACACCACGCAGCTATGACGATGGCCTCTACATAATAAAGTACGGCGAGGGGTAAAATGGTTCTTTCTGAGGTCTGCCCTTCACCATTTGTATATTGGATATCAAGGCGCTGTTCATTGCGAACTGCTTTTCGAATTAGGGCAATATCGACCTTTGCTTTGGGAACGGCGTGCCAGCCCGAAGCCTCCAGCGAAGCTGTGTTAAAACGAGAGGCCGTTGCTTTTGGGACGATATCACTGATTTTTCCTACAACTCCCTGTGCGGCGCGTTGCAAGCCAACGTCACCTGTCCGAGGAAGAAGGGCGAGGCCAACTATGATGGCTTCGATTTCTTCTGGGGTGAAGGTGATCGGCGGGAGGTCAAAACCGGGGCGGAGGATATAGCCTACACCAGCTGCGCCATCAATTGGGACGCTCATGGATTGCAAAGCGAGGATATCCCTATAAGCGGTGCGTTGAGATACACCAAGTGTGTCTGCAATATCTACGGCTCTCATCGGCTGCTTCGCTTTGCGCAGTAGCTGGATAATTTCAAACATTCGAAGTGGCTTGCTCATTTCTACCTCCTAAGCAAACTTAGCAGAACACTACTGACAGCTACATGTCAGTAGTGTTCTGCTAAGTAATATAAAAATACCGCTGGGGCTCGACACTCGGGTGCTAGCTGTGGCAATCAATATTTTGAAATTTGGGACTGGAGATCGAGAAGTGGCAGGAGCCGAGAAAATCAATGATCTCGCCGAGATTGGAAAAAATCCCAACTCGCCAAGCTCCCCCAGTTCCCTAAGCTCTCCAGGTTCCCAAATGTCTGTGGAAACCGATGACCGGGAAAATCACTATCATGGCGTGATATTGATTGTAGTTTCGGCAATTGTGTTCAGCACGGTTGGGATATTTGTCAAAGGCGTCGAGGCTGGGGCTTGGGAGATTATTTTCTGGCGTGGATTATTTTCGGCAATCTTTACAGTTCTGTGGACCATGAAAAGAGGCACGTTTCGTAAGAATTTTTATGGCATAGGTATCGGGGGGTGGATGGCCGCGATAATCGGAGCATCAGGTTCTGCGGCCTTTATATCAGCTCTTAAAATCACAACTATTGCTAATGTTGCTCTGATCTACGCTGCAGCTCCTCTGTTGGCAGCGTTGATTGCCTGGGGTTGGGTGGGAGAACGTGTTACGTTGAAAATGCTCTTCGCTTGTTTATTTGCAATGGCTGGTGTTGGGATTATTGTCTGGGGGTCTGTGGGTGGAGTGAACCTTACCGGAGATTTGCTTGCGTTGTGGATGACCATCTCCATGGCGCTGTTCATGGTTATTTATCGACGGTTTCCTAAAACACCGACCGCAGGGCCTGTGGTTTTGTCATCGATTTTGTTATTACCTTTTGCTTTGTTTCTTGGTAATCCGTTCAATATTCCTATCCATGAATTGGCAATCCTTGTGGCCTTCGGTCTGGTATTTGCTGTCGCATCTGTGACCCTGACAGAGGGAGCAAAGCGGGTGCCAGCAGGACAGGCTGCCCTATTAAGTGCGCTGGATACCCCTCTGGCGCCGATTTTAGCATGGCTTTTCTTTGCTGAATTTCCCACACAGACAACCTGGATTGGGGGAACCCTCATTGTGGTCGCCGTATTCAGCACGTTATGGCGTAGAAGTGGCAGAAAGTAATGTGCCGTATAAGCCGAGGTAACTCCGAGATCCGTAATATGTAGGCGAGGAGGAAGACCGGATGAATTGTCAAAGAACTCCCAAAGTCCTTTATTTACTTAGCTCCTCGGTGATTATGCTTTTCAACCGTTTAGCTGGTTCGGTTAAGATAGGCTTTGCATAAAGAGAAAAGTCAACAGCGGGAAGAGGCGGCAGAGCAAAAGATTTAGGGAGGGGTAGCAATGTGCTGTTGAAAGAGTTTGCTGTACGAACAGTGATCCCAATATTTGCTTCAATAGCTGCCTTTAGGCCTGAAAGACTTGGGCTGGTAAAGACGATCTCCCACGCGCGATTTGCGTTATTTAATGCGTTGATTGCCGCATTCCGAAAGCTACAGGGGGGCTCAAACACAACAAGCGGTACGGGAGTTTCGCTCTCAAGCTTAAATGAGTTGTTCCCGAGCCATACCATTTTCTCTCGACATAAAGTTTGATGAGCAAGACCAAGTAAATTATCGACTCCAACGGCAATATCGAGAGCGCCACTTTCGACAGCATCTATCAATACCTTAGTCCGATCTACCTTAGCAATAATTCGAACTTGAGGGTGAGCTTGTTTGAAACGGGTTAGTATCGTTGGAAGAACGGTATCAGCAAAATCTTGGATCATACCGATACTTATCTCGCCTGTTAGGTTCTGATGAGAAAGAGATTCAACAATCTGATCGTTTAGACCTAAAACTTCTCTGGCCGTAATGACAAGACGCTCGCCTGCAGGGTTCAGGATCATTCGCCGCCCCTGCTTTTGAAATAGCCGGCTTCCTATTTGTTCTTCAAGCCGGGTTATCTGCAAGCTTACAGCAGGGGCGGTTCGTCCGATACGCTGTCCAGCTTCGGCAAAACTACCAACCTCAACGATAGTGACGAATGTTCGTAAGCAGTCCATATCTAAATTTGTATACATAATTGATAAGTATTATAAATCTATTGAATAAAAACAATAAACTTATTTAATCTTATGAATTTTCTTAGAATGCCTGTGATCTTAACTCGTAACTTAAGGAAATTCACGATGCCTTTTATCAATATCTCTGTGGCAGGCGCCATACTCACAAGTTCACAAAAACAACAATTGTTTGATGAGACGACCAGGTTAATGAGCGAAATTTTAAGAAAAAACCCCGAACTCACATCTGTTCGAATTGATGAGTTTGCAGCAGAGAATTGGGCCGTGGGCGGCACATCAATGACTGTGACGGGCAAAGTGGCGGTTCATATGGATATCAAGGTTACAGAAGGTACCAATACGGATACAGAAAAGGCAGAAATGATTAAGCAGGCCATGGTAATGCTTAAAGAGGTTATCGGACAACCGCCTGAGGCGAGCTACGTCATTATCCATGATTTGCCCGCCACCACCTGGGGCTATGACGGGCAAACACAAGCTGCACGGGCAATGCAAATTAAAGCAGCTTAGGGTCGTCTTGACCCTAGCTATTCAATAAACCGGGTGAGGTAGTTATCCGACGACCGTGACATCCTTTTGCCCGCCACCCAGGCTATAGGGCAGATAAAACTCCAACAATTTGGCTTCATAACTCTCAGGATTGGGTATCGTGGCGATGATCGCGGGGTGAGCTTTCATTGCCTGGAGCCAGGTATGATATCTGGGCCAGTGTTCGCCTGTATCTGGAAGATGGAAATCTTTAAAGTTGGCGAGCAAGAGCTCAATGCGAAGAGCAAAAGGAGCTAAGGCCAAGTCTACGATCCCTGCTTGATTAGCAAAGAAGTAGGGCCCAGAGGAAGACATGGCTTGGGTGAAAGATTTGAGGCCATCCAACATTTGAGCTTTAGCTTCAGCCTCCTCAGGACTGCCTTTGTCAGCTTTTAAAAACCGATAAAAGAACGGGATGATTGTCCTGCCCTGTTGATCCAACCAGAAGCGAGCTTCTGCCCGATCATTTGCATCTGATGGGAACAGAGATGTTTTGGAAGTTGATATATCGTCGAGGTATTCCATGGTGCGCAGAGAGTCTGGAATGCGGATTTGGGGGCGGTTCTCTTCTGTTATTTGGAGAACGGGAACTTGGCCTGTTCCTCGAGAAAGTTCCATCCAACTTTCAGTTTTTTCATAGGGGTCAATCTCTTTGTAGATATAGGGCACATCTAAGTATTCCAAGGCCGCCCAGGTGCGCTGGGCAAAAGGGCAGTACCAGGCAGAGTATAATTCGATTTTGGCTGAACTCATGACGCATTCCTAACAGCTTTATGGTGTGATCCTTTTGAGTTGAGTAATTCAGCTTTTTTATCCTTGTGCAAGGCGTTGCGTATCAAAAAACCAAACAAACGCGTGGGCCACAAACGAGGAATGAAGCGATTTTCAAAGGCGTAAATTTTGTTCAACAAGCCAGGAACTACGGTTGCTTTATGGCCCAAAGCTTTGAGGCCGACACGGGCAACTTTTTGCGGCTTGTGAAGTGTGATCGGCATCTTGCTGAAGTTTACGGGCATCTGCGCAGGCATGTCAGTGTCGGTCAATCCAGGAGCCACAACCAAAACATCAACGCCTTGAGGTTTCATCTCAACATGAAGAGCTTCTCCAAGGGCAAGGATATAGGCTTTTGACGCCGCATAGTTCGCAACAAGAGGAACACCTTGATAGCCAAAGAGGCTGGAGAGGAAAACAATGCCGCCACGACCACGGGCCACCATGTCAGCGCCAAAAAGACGTGCCAGTTCAGCAGGTGCTTGTATGTTTAGGTCAATCAGGGATTGATGTGCGGCCGGGGTTATTTTGGTAAAGTGGCCCGTGGTTTCCATTCCAGCACTGAGGATGACCAAACCGGGGTTTTTATCTTTGGTTTGTTCATAAAGCTCAGCCGATGCTCCAGATTTTGTGAGATCCAAGGCAATGGTTTGAACTTCAATGCGGTATGTCGCGGCGAGGTCTTTGGCGCTGTTGTTTAATGTCGCAATTCCTCTGGCAACAAGAATGAGGTTATGACCTGTAGCTGCGAGTTCGCGGGCAAAGGCGAGGCCAATACCGGATGAGCCGCCGGTAACGAGGGCCCATTTACCGTATCTTGATAGTGTTTTTTTCATTTCCAGCTCCTGTTTTTAAGTCTGGATTAGACATAGTATTATTGCTTCAAATAGATTAGGTGGTTATTTTGGAAATGATTTATCCAATCTTGGCAATTAAAGGCGTGTGAATGGACAATGAATTAGCTTTACGCTTATTTGTACGGGTGGTTGAGGAAAACAGTTTCTCCCGGGCTGGGGCGCGCATGGGAGTGCCGCAATCGTCTGCTTCGCGCATGATTTCCCGCTTGGAAGAACGGTTGGGCGCTCGTTTGTTACAACGCTCAACCCGTAATTTAACCCTGACAGAAGCAGGGCAGATCTATTTCGAGCGTGCTTCGAGAATTGTAACTGAGTTGGATCAGGCTGCCGAAGCTGTCCGGGATGTGAACGCAGCACCTAAGGGGCTGTTACGGGTTGCGGCACCAGCTTCTTTCGGCCGCCAGTTTATCGCGCCCGCCTTAAAGGAATTCCACGATCTTTATCCGGATATCACAATTGGTTTGTCGCTCAGTGACATCATTGAAGATGTCATTGGTCTTGGTTTCGACGTGGCTATTCGTTTGGGGGAGCTTCAAGATTCTGGATTGATCGCCAGCCGTCTAACTGGCAGTACTTCTATTCTCTGTGCGAGCTCAGCCTATCTTCATGCTCATGAGGATTTGAAGGCTGTTGAGGATCTCGCGCTTCATAACAGTCTGCAATTTAGAACTAACCCCGGATCTAACACCTGGCGTTTTATGAAAGATGACGTGGAGCATTCTATCCAAGTGTCCGGGAGTATGTATGCCAATGACGGGGACGCACTTCTAAGTGCAGCTCTCACAGGTCTCGGAGTTTGTTTCTTACCGGAATGGATGGTGAGAACACATCTTGATGATGGATCGCTCGTCCGAGTATTGCCTGGGTTTGAGCCCAAAATGACGATCACTCCTATTCAGGCCGTTGTTGGGTATCGCCAATTTATTCCTGCCAAACAGAGAGTATTTGTTGAATTCTTACGCGGCCATCTATCCAAGATGTCTTGGGCTAAAAGTTGAGACACGAAATACGGTGTTGGGTGCGCCAGCACCGAACCAGACATTTTGTGTGCTTTCCGTGAAGCACCATGTTTGATAAATTTTGAATGAGCGACGTACTGAACAAATTTAAGGGAGGTCATTATTTCACGAGCCGAACGACTTTTGAGCTTAATAGAAGAATTTAGACGCCATCGTCGCCCCGTTTCTGGAAAAGATCTTGCGCAAGCATTGGGCATTTCAATTCGTACACTCTATCGCGACATTGATTCATTAAGAGCCCTTGGGGCGGGTATCGAGGGAGAAGCTGGCGTTGGCTATGTCATGCGCCCCGGTTTCCTATTGCCCCCAGTCATGTTTACAGTAGAGGAGGTTGACGCACTCGTTCTGGGCACGCTCTGGGTCGCAGATAAAGCTGACAGACCCCTAGCGGAAGCAGCACGTAAAGCGATGGCAAAATTAACAGCAGTTATGCCCGTTGAACTTGTTGATCGCGTTGAAGCGCAATATTCCGTCGTTGGGAAGAGTGAGGAGTGGGATCCAGAAACGATTGATGTGGAGACTGTAAGGGGGGCAATTCAGCGTGAACATAAGTTGCTCATTCATTACCGCGATGGCGCTGGTAAAAGTTCTGAGCGTGTCATATGGCCCTTTTTTCTTATTTATTTTAGTGGTGGGCGTATTATTTCGGCATGGTGTGAGTTACGTGATGGCATCCGGCATTTTCGCACGGACCGCATTGATACACTTTCGGAAACATCATCGCGATATCCCCGTCGACGCCACGAGCTTATAAAGCTTTGGCGAGAGGCTGAGGCCTGTGAGAACGCACAGAAATGACTACTGCCACTTTCTGACATGCGATCATATTAGTCTTCTTCTGTAACCAGAGGACTTCAAATGACATCAAATCGATTTCAAAGACTAATTTGTCTTGCAGTTTTACTGCTTGGCACTCAGCTAATTCACGCCCAGCCAGCTTACGCTCAGGCACAAAATAATCAGGAAAGCCAAACCATGGAACATGACCAAATTCACTCAACTATCGAAACGAATAATTCAGCAGTTGCCGCTGGTGATATTGAAAGTGTTCTCGCTACGTTTGAGCCAAACGGCGTCTTAATGGGTCAACCGGGAATGCCCGCCATGGGAACGCCGGCGTTACGGGAGGCTTTTAAACAATTCATGGCGATTGATCCTAAGATTACCGTTACGAGCCATGACGTTATTCAGACAGACGATATTGCCCTTCATTCTTCAACATGGATGATGTCTGGAAAAACACCCGATGGCCATCCCATTGAGCAGAGTGGATTTTCCGTAGTGGTACTCCGTAAACAGCCGGATGGGCGCTGGTTGATGGTGATTGACAATCCATTTGGCGATCATCTTTTACATAAAAGATAATACCTGCATCGAATTACTAACGTGCTCATTTAGTACAAGCGACTGAGATTTCCACCACGACAGTAAAGAAAGTTGCCTCGCATGATAACTCATGCGGGGCAACTTTCCATTGTAGCAGCATGATCGACTATTATGGAAAACGCTGCAAAAAAGGATGGTTTTTGCCGCAAGTTCCTTATATTAGCTATGCCACAATCCCGAGGCCTTGGTCACCGGTAATTTACAGCCATCATAGTCTCGCTGTCTGGTCCTCAAGTAATTTACCCCATGTGAAAATTTCAAATGTGCGGTACTCCGAAAAATAGAATGGGTCATCAAACACCAATTTTTCGATCTCTTGTTTGTTTTCCGCCTCAACCACCCAAAGCGCACCACAAAAATCAGCATCTGTCTCAGGCTTTAAACCTCCACCAATTAATAACTCAGGATGAGCTTTGGCATATGCAACATGTGCATCTCGCAATTCCTTTTTCGCCCTGATATCTAACATCTGCGGCGTGTCTCGAAATATCACTACCCAACGCGTCATACATTCCGCTCCTATTTTTGCATAACAATAAGGTGTGATTTGTTCGAACCATATGGCCAGAGCAAACAAAAATTAGGACCAGATAAAATCAGAAAATTTTGGGTTATTGACAAGTGTTCGTATTTGGGAATATATCTCTAATATGAACAAGGGTAAATTATTAGCAAATGCTTGAAACAGAGAATAATGATATTCGTCTTGCTGAACGATTGAAAGTATTACGGACAGGGCGCGGTTGGTCCCTCGAAGATTTGGCAGGGCGAAGTGCGATCAGTCGGGCCACGCTTTCGCGAATGGAAAAATGCGAGGTTAGCCCAACGGCCGCGGTGCTTGGCAGGCTTTGCAAGGCTTATGGTTTGACCATGTCGCGGTTGATGGCAATGATCGAAGCTGATCATCAGCCCCTTGTGGTGAAATCTGAACAACCCGTGTGGCGTGATGATGCTACTGGTTTCGAGCGCCGTTCAGTGTCACCTCCGGCGGAGAATTTAAGCTGTGAAGTGTTGGAATGTCGGCTGTTGCCGGGAGCTGAAATTGACTATCCTGGCCCCGCAAAAAAAGGATTGGAACATCATCTGGTTTTGCGCGAAGGCGGTTTAGAGATCACCCTAGAAGGCATCGTTCATATTCTAAATCCCGGTGATTGTCTGCGCTATAAGTTGCACGGTGCCAACTCCTTTCGCGCCGATCAAAAACTAGGCGCACGTTATCTACTGGTCGTATTGTGAGGTCTAAATGAAACAGCCATCTATTTCGTGCCTTGACGTTACGGGGTTTGATTTTCACAGAGAAGATCTCGCAGATTTACTGCACGCCTGTGTTCATGACGGCGCCAGCGTAGGTTTTATCCAACCTTTTTCTTTGGAAAATAGTCGTAACTTCTGGATCAATAAGGTCCGCCCCTCTCTTGTGAGTGGAGACACGACCCTGATGATAGCCAAAGTGGGCGACGAAGTTGCAGGCACCGTACAGCTCTGTGCAGGTAGTATGCCGAACCAAGCCCACAGAGGCGAGGTGTCCAAATTGTTGGTCTCTCCAGATTTTAGAAAACGCGGGATCGCCAAGACTTTGATGGCGGAGCTTGAAAAACAAGCCAGAGACCGAGATCTCACATTGATCACTTTGGATACCCGCACAGGTGATAACGCGGAACCGCTTTATAAGTTATTGGGCTACGAAACAGCAGGAGTTATTCCAGGCTTTGCTCAAGACCCCAACGATGCGGACAAATTCGATCCAACCTCTTATATGTATAAACTGCTTTAATGATTTTGATAAAAGTTTAAGTGTGTCTCTTACTCTTTAAACATGTCTATAACGAATGTTTTTACTGAATCATAACTTGGTTTTATTTTCATCATTCCGAGAGTTGAATGGCTGTTAACACGGTAGTCGTCTACATGGTAAAGTCGCTCATCCGGTCCAATCCGACCTGACGCTCGCGAAGCCTCAGTTGTAACATTATAACTGCCTACTGATATGGCTGCGACGATACAGTTTTTTTGTAAATCAGTGACAAAAAAAGTATAGAGTTTCGCAACTGGCCCTTTAAGCTCTCCATATGTTATTGGCATGAAACTGTGAGTATCTGTCTTAAAATTTACCCCCTTTTCATAAAGTTGAACACCAGGAGTTAAAAAATTACCCCAAGTGTAGTTATCAAAACAAAGGAGTGATGGGGAAGCCTTTACGGGAGCTTGGTAAGAGAAGATGAGTGCTATGGTCAATAAGATTTTAACACTAAATTTTGAAATAGATATCAGGGGCATAGATAGTCCTTTAGATACAATTCACAAGATTGTAAGACGCGCCTCGTTTCGCACTCACTTGATGTATCTCGGTAGCTGATAATATTAGGAATTACATCTAAAGGTGGTTGTTTGTGTTTGTAAAGCCAGCTTTATGTGTTTAGAGCGAGAGGCCTCCTCCTTAACCCAACACAGACGACAGCCGTTTTATCTCTGCTTCTGCTTGATACAACGTCTCGACGTTGAGCTTGTAAAAAGTCCATTGTTTGATTTTTTTAGACGTAACAAGTCCCACCTCAGCGAGGATTTTCATGTGTGTTGTGACCGTGGGCTGGCTTACTTCTAGCTTTGTAACTATTCCTTGGCCTTTTTGATGGTATAAAAGAGCTGCAGAACAAGGCTTCGCCCAATCTCAACATAATCTAGGTGTTCTTTATTATACCGGTCAGGGAATATCGCAAAGTTATTCTGAAGCTTTTAATTGGTACAATGAAGCAGCTCTAAACAGTTATGGCTTGGCCCAACTTAACCTTGGTATGATGTATGAACAGGGTTTTAGGATACCTAAGAACAAAGTAATTGCTTATAAGTGGTATAAAATGGCTCAAAAAAATGGGACCGATGATGCCATATTAAAAATGACTTCAATAGCAAAGAAAATGACCTCCCAACAAATTCAAGACGCTGAAAAATTAGCTGAAAAATGGGAGTTAAATAAATTAAAAATCCAAGAATAAATTCAAAACAAGTATTACATGTGAGAAATTTATTTGGTAGAGGCATTTATTGTCGAACAGCTAGTAAAAATTTGAGTTTGAAACAAATTCTATATGTCTGCTCTTGGCACAAATTTGCCGGAAACGACCCAAACCGGACGTTCGAGGGTTATGTATATTTGTATTTAAAAACACAATTTCAAAAGAAACTTTAAAAGCTGAAATCATGAATGAAAAACCGGAACTTCTTAGTGTTGTAACAGAACCTGATGGTGACCAAGTTTACGTACATGTAGATTTAAGTGGTCTAAAAAAGCTAAGAAGCACGATTGACTCAATGATCTCTAAACTTGAATCAGATGAATGTGATCATGATCATTTACGCTCAAAGGATTGGGCTGGTTATGAACTTACGACCTCGATGCTAGAGTCTGAAAAGACCAATAGTTGCACTCAAGTACATCATGTAAAGTTTTATGCATGGAATGCAGAGTGGAAAAAGAAACACGGCCTTTTCAAAGAGGAATAGCAGCCCTCGACCCAAAGCGGCTATAGAAATTCCTATGATTGATGCTTGGGCTCGGTGACGAAATTTGGTTAAAAACCTCATTGAGAAATGCTCGACTTTAAGCAAATATGAATTTACGCTTCAGTCTCTGCCGTCAACACCTATTTGAATAACCTAAATTGAAATGTTCATGATTATGAAAAAAATAACGTTATCAAATATACTTTATTTCTTTTGTCTTATTATTTTTCTAAGCGTGTTATATGCGCCAAATACGTCTGCCCATGTTAAATGGTTCGTGGATACTGAAACAGCCAGCGTAGAGAATTTTCAAGCTTATCATTTATTTGATTTGCCCGTGCTTGTTTGGATTGGTGTGATGGTCGTTGCCATTCTTTTGTCTATCATCTTAGACATGAAGCTCCCAGTAATACGCATTGCAGATAGCAAAACACGACATGATTTTATTGAGATAATGCGAATTTTCACGGGTATGTCTCTTTTGCTAACGGCTTATGAAGGTGCACTGTTAGCGCCACATCTTTTGGCTCATGGTCCGGTCGGCATCGTAATGGTGTTTTTGCAGGCTGTTATCGGTATCATGTTAATTGGCAATCGTTTTATCAAATACGCCGCACTTATGATGTTCACTCTGTTCTTGGGAGTAATTATTCAGTTTGGTTTTTTAAGTGCGCTTGAATACTCTAACGTGTTTGGGATTGGTTTATTCTTACTATTCAATCATCTTTCTGGTTCTGATTTGAGTGAGCGCATAAAAACTTATTCCGTTGATACTTTGCGGATTTTTACGGGCATTTCTCTGGCCACACTTGGTGTTACAGAAAAATTGACAGGTGCCGTATATGGCCAGACATTCTTGGCGGACTATCAGTGGAACTTTATGCAACTGCTAGGCTTTGATTTGTTTGACGACCGGTTATTGGTTCTCTCAGCAGGCATGAGTGAAGTCATTTTGGGTCTAGTTCTCATTTTAGGCACCACGACGCGTTTAACAATGCTCGCAATTTCAGGGTTAATGCTGACATCAAATATTGTCTTTATAGTACAAGGTAATAACGATGCAGCTTTGAAAGAATTTGTCGGACATTTACCTATTATTGGCTCGGCACTTGTTCTTATCCTGCTTGGTTACGGTCAACGGTTTAAAATCACAAATTTATGGAAAAGCATCCCTACAAAATCCACATAAGAAATGAATAATTTTACCCACCCTTTAAAGTATACGTGATTAATTGAATGACTGCTCATGGCACATATCGGCTGGAAACGGGACAAAGTGCGCGTCACCGTTCAGATCGCGGAATAATAACTATGCAGGTGTTGTTGCCGTTCATACGCAACATTTAAACGGCAGTTAATAGCTTTTACCATCAGGCTAAAGTTACAGCGCTCGTAACGTTGCTGATCATCGCACCAGTATTGATTGGGTAATAAAGTGGCATCGGCGGACGAGCCGCGTTGTCAACGCGCCTGTGGACCCAGCTTCGGTCTTCCATGCGCTGCAACGACTGTGACAACGCCCGATCTGAAATCGTCAACAAATTCCGCTTGATTTCACTAAATTGACTTGGTTTTTGCAGAGTTGCCAGCACCGGCAATGTCCAAGATCTACGAAGCAAGTCCTGCTCTTCTTCTTCCGATACGTCCAGAATTTTATTTGCAATTACTGCTGCCGTTTGGCCAACAGGCGTTAGTCGAAATTCTGGGCGTAAAGGGTGACCGTAGCCGGGATTACGCTCTAACAAGCCAATCATGATCAGATGCTCCATACTTTGAGTAAAGGCCGACCTGCTTGCGCCAGTTGCGATCAGCAATGAGGCTTGCCGCCCCGGTATGCCTGAGTGGAGTTTCGCTAGGATAGGCAGTGCCCAAGCTCTTGAAGTGATGTTGACAAAAATATTTATGTCCATAAAGTATAGTTACTATATTTAAAATAAAAAGGAAAGCCCATGTCGCTCGTAAAACTGAATAAAACGATCACAATTGCGATGTCGGTCAAAGACCGCCATGAAAGCGCTGATTGGTACAAGGAAATGCTTGGTTTTGAGGCTATTTACCATATGGATGAAGCGGGCTGGTCAGAGATTAAAACCAACACACAAGGCGTGACGATTGGTCTCGGCGAGCACACAAAACCGGCACCTGGGAATTGTGTTCCTGTGTTTGGAATAGCGAATCTTGATGCCGCAAGGGCTAAGATGGAAGATGTTGGTGTTCGATTTGATGGCCCGACCGACGTGATCGATGGCATGGTCAAAACTGCGACGTTCTATGATCCTGACGACAATGCGCTGATGCTCGCTGAGGATTTGGCAGGGGATTACTCTGGGGATTACTCTGGGGATGCGTCATGATACGGCTCTATCCTTAGTCCATTGCAGCATGTCCGCTTCTGGCACAGAGCCGCAACCAACCTAAGCAGGCATTGGCCGGCTCTGTGTGTGTTAACGGCAGTTCTGAGTGGTGTGTTCAACATGACAAAGCAGCCTTTCAGCCTGCTAGTAAAACTCAATTTGTGTTCTTCTTGGCTGCAATAAAGTAGCTAGATGCCCCCGAAAATATTTTCTGTGTTTCCGCAGCTTGAAAGTCACCGCCACTTACCAACTCATCCAAGTCAGAGCTTTGAAGCCGTCGTATCGGGACAGGAATGATCCCAAGCCTACACAATAGACGAACAAACTGAATTTGGGCGCTAACAATAAGAGACATCTTATCCCGCAAGCACGGCGTTACAGAAATAAAACTCCCCTCAGGCTTTAGAAGTTCATGTGCCCTCCGCACGACGCGTTGCGGATCGGGTACTGTATGAAGCATGTTGAAGGCTAAAATGACATCAAACGAGCCCTTGCTGTATCCTTCGTCAAAAATATCGGCCTGCGAAAAGCTGACGTTACCAATGCCATTTACGGCTGCTTTTTCATTTGAAAGTTCAATCATTCTGCCAGCAATATCAATGCCTTGGATTTCTCTAACATGGCTGGCTAATTCACAGGCTGTAGTGCCTGTTCCGCATCCATAGTCCAAAACAACATCGCTTTCCCTGAGGTGCCTCTTTGCGCATTCCCTTGATGTTTGATGGATATGTTCAAATCGCTCTTCGGTCCGGTCGTAGTTGTCGGCAGATTTATCCCAGAACTCTTTCGGATTACTCATCGTGTGGCTTCCATAAAATTCAGAACTGTGTGGCCCTCCCGATGAGTGCCAGAGGACTTACTTCAACGCGTTCTTCTGATCGCTGATCCTACTTGACCCCTGCCAACCACCTTACGTCATTCGACGTGTTGTCTACAATCCGGACCTGACTGTGGTTGTCAGTTTGGGCTCAGAGCTGTCGTTCACTGCACAATGCACTAATGTCTTCTTTTGGCACAAAACTGACCTTGGATACAATCAAGCCGACGTCCTGAAAGCCGAGTAGAGTTCTCAGGCTGGACGACGCCCCATCAATGCTGTTGCTATTCCTAGGCCAATGAAAACAATTCCAGAAAAAACACGAGGCACGTGCCCAGATAGTACAGACGGCTTCAGTTGACGACGCAAAAGATCTGATAACAGTGCAAAGGCACCGTCAATCAAGAGTGCTAGTCCAGAAAATGTTAGGCCGAGGATGAGAAATTGCGTCGAGATTGAACCTGCTTCAGCGACGACGAATTGAGGCAAAAACGCTAAAAAGAAAATAGCTACTTTCGGGTTGAAGACACTAACAATGATGCCATCGATGAAAACTCTACTCAGAGTGCTATACTCCGAATGAGACAACTTGATCGGTGATGTTTTTGATATTAACGCCTTTAATCCAAGATAGATCAGATAAGTTGCGCCAGCCAATTTTATCAAAGTAAACGCCTCGGACGACGCCATCAAAACCGCGGAGAGACCAATCATTGCCAAGAATACATGGACAAGAGTTCCAGCCACCAGCCCAACAGCTGACAATAGACCGGCGACCCTGCCTTGATTGATGCTACGTGCAAAAATGTAGAGGAAACCCGGACCGGGGATGAGCTGAATGAGCACTGACGCAGCGACAAACGCAATGAATGTTGAGCTATCAGGCATATTCTTCCTTTTTTTTGTTCAAAACGATTTAGCTTTACCTGAAACACAAAACATCACCCAAGCGAGCTTTCGTTTCTTACATCACGGAGCGTCTTACTTTCAAACTCTCATAAGGGCATTATGCCCGCTTGAATGCCGCTGTCGCTATGCCCATTGCTATCAATGCGCCCCCACCTATCCGTGAAAACCAAGCTAAAACAGACGGTTGTGCAATTTTTGCACGCAACTTGTCGGCTAATAGCGCGTACGCTAATGCGTTAAGAGCAGCAAGGCCAACGAAGGTGGCGACCAGAATAGAAAACTGTGGAAGAAGAGGACTGTTCACAACGATAAACTGAGGAACAAAGGCTATAAAAAATACGATAGATTTGGGGTTGAGTGCTGTAACCGCTGCGGCGTGACCAAATACGTTTACTGCGCTAGTTTCTGTTACATTCTCAACATCACCAAGCGATGCAGTAGAAGCACTGCGAAACAACTTTATACCAAGGTAAACAAGATATACTGCACCAACCCATTTCAATGCTGTGAAGAGTGTAGCCGAGGTAAGAACCAGAGCACCAAGCCCCGCCAATGATGCTGACATTGCAATGAGATCACCCAATGCAACCCCTGCTACCGTAGCAAGGGCAACACGTTTTCCTTGGCTGAGTGCGTAGCTGAGAACGAGTAAGACTGTTGGCCCTGGAATGAGAAGAAGTGCTAATGAGGCCGCGACAAATGCCAGCCAGATTTGAATATCCATTAAAATACCTTTCAAAATTTTATGGTAGCCAGCCATAGCTTTCATAGACTGTAAAGAGGGAAATTCTGGGGAGTTCATTCGGACACAACAACCGTCACTCACAACAGTCAGCTTTGGGCTCTGAGCAGACCTGCACACTTGACTGGCTGATGCCTGCTCCTGGCACGAAGCGGCTAAAGCCAAAACCTAAACTATTATAACAATTAATGTGATTTCTAAATCTCTATAAGTACAGCCTGTTATAACTATTCGATGAAGGCGGTGTTGGTGTGCCAACAAGGCCTTACTATGTTGAAACAACGTATTGAAATAAATTTAATAACAGCCGAGCCTCGTTCATTTTTAAAGATGATTGAAAGAGACCTTATGCATATAGACATATAAGTTTGATATTTCGCCTCTGCCGAGATCTGATGCCTTAGTAGGAGGAAGGTCCATGTTGTATTTGTTCTGGATCATTGATGAAGAAAGTTGAGCCCTAAAGCCGTTAACCCAGTATAGACGACAGCCGTTTTAACTCTGCTTCTGCTTGATGCAGTGTCTCGACATTGAGCTTGTAAAAAGTCCATTGTTTGATCTTCTTGGATGTCACAAGTCCTGCATCGGCAAGGATTTTCATGTGTGTTGTGACCGTGGGCTGGCTTACTTCTAGCTTTGTAACTATTGCACCGACGCAAATACCATCGTTGACCAAGTCACCATCGCGTTGGGCCGGGAAGTGAGTGGTTGGATCGTGCATCCATGTCACGATTTGCATGCGTTTTGGGTTCCCCATAGCCGCAAAAATAGCAGGGGCAGTATCGTGGGGTGTTGACAATATAGTCAATTAGCTATATCCCTATATAACAATCTATCTATTAATATAAATTGATGTTGATTAAAATGTCAATGCCGTAACCCAGAGCTAACAACTCACATGTATCCTATCGTTAATAGGAGGATGTGAGTAGAACCGGAGAACCTATCGTCATGCGTGATCGTATTCCATATCTTGATGGCTTTATTCATCTGAATAATGCCGCAGGCTCGCTACCTGATCGAAGTGTGTATACTGCGATGACCGAGCATATGGAGCTTGAAGCCAGGATGGGCAGCACAGAGGCGATGCTCTCTGTATCCGGAAAGCTTGAGCAACTTTATGATAATCTTGGTCAGTTCATTCAAGTTCCGGGTGAGCAGATCGCGCTCTTTGGCAGTAATACTCAAGCCTGGCAAACGCCTTTTCTTAGCCTAAATTTTAATCCGGGGGATCGCATCCTTGTCGGAGAGACCGAGTGGGGCGGCAATATCAGCGCGATCCACCGACGATGTGAGCAGACGGACGCTCAAATGGATATTATTCCCTCAGATGAGAACGGTGCGATTGATGTCGAAGCTCTCTCGCAGATGCTGGATGATAAGGTGCGCGTAGTCTGTGTCACCTGGGTGCCCGCTGTGAACGGGCTTATTAATCCTGTGAACGAGATTGCTGAAGTTTTATCTGATCATCCCGCATGGTTCTTTGTGGATGCTGCGCAATTCTTTGGTCAGGGGACGACGGATCTTTCAAACCCGCGGTTTGATGTGACAACCGTGAGTACCCGAAAATATATCCGCGGGCCACGGGGTCTTGGGTTTAGTGTTTTCAGCAAGCGGTTTTTGGAACAGATAACACCGCGTGGGGTTGATCAGTTTTCGGGCCCCTTTGACGAGGGCATTCCAAACATTAGAAAAGATGCTAAAAAATTTGAATATGGAGAGTCGAGCTATATCGTGCGCATGGGCCTCATCGAAGCGGTGAAGTTGGCGCTTAAGGACAACTGGGATGACATACAAACCACGATCACATCTCATGGTGCAGCATTACGCAGTGGGCTATCTGGGATATCGGGAATACAGGTTGAAGATCGTGGGCCTTTTCTCAGTGGTATCGTTACCTTCCGTCACGAAAAATACGACCTAGCGCATTTTCAAAAGGGTCTTAAAGCACGTAATATCAATATCGGCGTGCCAAAAGAAATTTATGCTCCTCTCTGGTTCAAAGAACGCCCCCTTGTGGGCCGGATTGCTCCGCATGCCTTTAATACAGAGCAAGAGATCGAAACCGTGATCAGTGCAATTTCTGATATTGCGGCTGAATAAAGGGAAATATTATTATGCCAGAAACCAAAAGTACATCAAACCTCGCCACTAAAACGATTGTCTGGGATGGCCATATCACGATGGAACCTGCGGAAGGGGAGGTCGTTGTAAAAATCGAGGGTAGAGAAGTGGCCCGGAGCCGAAATGCAATCTTATTTCACGAAGGTGATCGCGCGCCGATTTATTACATTCCCCGTATAGATATTAATGAGACATACCTTGTTCCCTCTAATCTTAACACCCATTGCAAGTGGAAGGGGAAGGCGCAGTATCTCAGCTATAAAGCTGATGATGTGAATATTGAAAATGTGGTGTGGTTATACCCTGAAGCCCACGATCAAGTTGCCGCAATACATGGTCATGTTTCCTTTGCATTGGATCGTGTCGAGGTCAGCGCGGTTTAACCTGAAACTGGATATCATAAATGCCACCTATAAAATGAAAGCACCGGGGTCTCTTGGTTCGCTCAAAATATTTGCGATTATTTGAAGACCTTTGGTGACACGTTCTCTGGATGCTTCATGGCTTAAGCATAGCCGTATAGCGGGTGGAGAGTTGGTTTGATCGACCGAGAATATCTCTGCCGTCAGGACCTTTACACCCTGTTGTTCGGCGACCGTTCGAAAAGTATCGGCATGCCAACCTGACGGTAAATCAAGCCAGAGGTGAAACCCATTTGGCTCCGCCTTAAGGTATTTCTCAGGCAAAATTTGTCGTGCTAAAGATTGGCGAACTGTTGCTTCTGAGCGCTGGTATTCGCTCAAGCTATCCGCAGTGCCGTTATCGATCCACTTGCTCGCAATATCAGCCATGAGCGGTGGCGGCATCCAGCATGAGATATTTACGGCCGCTCGCAGGGCGTTGGTATAATGGTCGGGAGCGTGCAAATAACCTACCCGAAGACCGGGCGCGAGACTTTTTGAGACAGACGTAATGTAAATCGTTCGTTCTGGCGCGAAGCTTGCCAAAGGAAGCGGGCGCTTAACAGGTAGGAAACCAAAGACATCGTCTTCAATAATAAGAAGATCGTGTTTACGTGCGATTGACGTGACCGCTTCCCTGCGTTCTGCACTCATTGTCGTTGTCGTGGGGGTATGAAGTGTCGGCATGCAGTAAAGTGTTTTGGCTGCAACCCTTTGGCACACGGCATCAAGATCTTCCGCTGACAATCCGCCCTCATCAATCCCCACGGGGATGATTTTTATGCCGAGATGCTGCGCGAGTGCCTTTATGGGCCCATAGGTGAGCGCCTCAGTAAGCATTACATCACCGGGGCGCATAGTCGCGAGCATGGCAACCATTATCCCTTGTTGAGCACCCGTTGTCAGAATGATATTTTCCGGATCCGCCTCAAGTCCCACTCTGCTTAACCACTTTGCACCTGCAATAGTGTGTTGTTTTTGATCCCCCTGAGTTTGATCGTCCAAAAAAACACTAAGATTACTGGCATTATTTAGGGTGGCGAGGGTCTGTGCCAAAGCCTTTGTTGCCATGCCCGGTACTGGTAGGTTGAGTGAAAAATCAATCGGGCCAGTTGCTCGTCGTATTAAGTCCGTTTGCGGAGACTGAACCGGAAAAGCGCCCGCTGCACGGACCCAGGTTCCACGGCCGACTTCGCCCTGTAGATACCCCCGAGTTGTTGCATCGGCGTAAGCTCGGCTGACGGTATTGAGAGAGATCCCAAGCGTATAGGCGAGATCGCGTTGAACAGGTAATCGGTCGCCAACAACCAATTTGCCGGATGAAATATCTTTGCCGATTGCATCCGAGATTTGTCGGTAGACCGGGCCGGCATGTTTTTCTAAGTCAGGACGCCATATTGTCATGAGAACAATGTTTAGATTGATCGATACAATAAATCAATACAATCTCTGGAAAAGTGTGCTTGTTAACTTCAGTTTTTTGTATCAGAGAAGGCGGTATTATGATGAGAAAAAGCCCAAGGATCGGTATTACTCTCGCGTTTATCTGTTTGTTTATTCTAGGTGTTATGCCAATTATTTCGAACAGTCGGCCTAATAGTTTTGACGCACTTAGTTTTGCGTTCTTTCTATCTCTTTGGCAGTTGGTGTTTTCTGTCCCACTACTTGTTTGGGAATTGAAATTTTCTGATAAAGGGATCTTTGCAGCTCAACTACCATCTAGACTGAAAATCAGAACGATTGTGATCATTTTGCTTACGGGAATAATTTTTGGCTTATCCACCTATGTTTATGTACTTGCTGTTGAAAAAGCGGGAGCGGTCAGCGCAGTTATTGCCATCCAGGCTTATCCTTTGTTTGCCATTCTTTGGGAAACTCTGTTTCTCAAGCGGAGGAAAACTTCTGTTGAATTGTTTTTTACCTTTATCCTGCTTGTTGCACTTTATTTTCTAGCCACAAAAGGAACATTTAGGATTGAGGGATTATCATTTTGGTTTCTTTTGGCGTTGAGCATCCCGTTTTTGTGGAGCGTAGCGCATGTCATTATCAAAGAAGTGTTGGACAAGACGCCGATAACCCCCGTTCAGATTACATTTTTCCGAGTACTGGTTTCTACGGTATTTCTAATGATTGTTCTCATCATCGTCGATGGACCTGCCAGTATTATCCAAAGCATTGGAGAGGTTAGCTTTCAAAAAATCGCGATAGTAATGGGCTTTGTCTATTATGTGGAGTTGATTAATTGGTTCTATGCGGTTCGCCATGTCGATGTTTCAGTGGCGAGTTCAATTACGGCGCCATCGCCCGTAGTTACAATGTTGCTTGCGATCATGTTTTTAAATGTGGAGGTCGAGACCTACCAATTAATAGCACTCTCCATTGTACTTCTCAGCGTTTATGGACTGCTTTTCGCTGGTAGAAGGAAAGCTGTGGTTTCGGTGTCTTTTGATGCCGAGCAAGTTCGAAGTGGGGCAGAAAGTTAAATCCATAAGATAGAGAGAACAGTATCCTCACTCATCGCGGTAGCTGTCGAGGGTTTTGCGGATATCGGCGAGTTTGTCTACGAGTTCTGTAACAACTTTTACAGGAATGCGAGAGGAAAGCGCGGCGACATCGGGGTCTAGGCTGGCAATGGCGTTGTCGCGAAATTTCCGACCTTTGTCAGTAAGGAACACGCATTTACTGCGCCCGTCTTTGGGGTTGGGTCGTAGGATTACCATAGCGTTTTTCTCGAGCACAGAGAGGGTGTGGGTCATCGTGGTTTTAGGCAGCTGAAAAGCTCGGGCGATATCAAGAGGCGTTCGACCATCGCCCAGACGTACCAGATGATTAAGCACTGAAAAGTGCGCCACCGAGAGGCCATCGGGCAGGCTGGCCTCCATCATTGTGCGGCTGAGTTGGCTGATGATCCCGATCTCATTAAAGAACGCAAAGTACAGACCCCGAATTTGTGGATCGAGAGGAGCGGTTTTATGATTGGGATCGTTGTTATTTGCCGGATTATTTTCTGGACCGTTAGGTGGTAATTTGTCCATTTATGACCCTTTTAAGCTATGATTTTCTTTTCGAGAGGCCAGCGCGGCGAGCTGCCAACGGTGGGTCCAAAACCGAGACGTCCGAGCATTTGCACGGTTTCGCCGGGTTTGCTTAGGAGTTGATGTGCCTTAGCATAATGTTCTGCCATCTCAGGGAATTCCTGTAAAGCCTGACTGACAGGGTGAAGAGCAAGACCGAGTTCTGTCGTGGTCAGGTTCAGGCGTATCCAACGGCGCCCGGCTTCAATTTGGTCGATGCGTGAATTGCCATTGGTTGTAATGACGGC
The DNA here is from genome assembly GCA_036960845.1 of Halopseudomonas aestusnigri. GTDB lineage: Bacteria > Pseudomonadota > Alphaproteobacteria > Kiloniellales > Kiloniellaceae > Kiloniella. Next base: position 686,216 of record JBALWN010000002.1, read on the forward strand.
GTAGGCCGGGGTCGCGGTTAGCATGTCGGTATACATTTTGATGCCTTCCTTGAAACCGGAGGAGGTTGGATCAAGTTGGCCTTCTTTCGAGAGCACGCCGACAAGCATCAGGCTTTCAAGAAAAGGACCGCCGAGGTCAATGCCATCTGGGTTGGCATTGATTTCCGACTTGCCGAACCGCATGAGATCAACGGACTCTTTCAAAGCATGGGGTGTCCCAGCTTCACTCATCCAGGCATCAAGCGTTAGCTTTCTGATGGTCGCGACTTCTATTGGATCTGTATAGGTTTTGGCAAGTGGGGTAAGTCGGGCGATTTTATCGATAGGAACAGTTCTGTTTTCAAAGGGTTCTTTGCATGAGGTACGATGAAGAATTTGATCAAAGAGGGGATCGGCTTTGACCTTGTTAGCTTGGCTATCTCTGTTGCTGAAGACAGCACGTGCAACCGGGCCTTGTTCTCCCTCTGGAAAGAGGTCGAGCGCCACGGCGTAACCATCTTGTGCGGCTGCTATAGTCATAAGTTCCAAGAAACAACCAAGGCCAATGGTTAGTTGTCGGGAAAAGGGATCTGTCGCCGGTAGATCACGTTCCAGATCTCGGTAAAGAACCACGGTGTTTTCTTCGCTTAGATCAACAAGCCAAGGCTGCCTGTTGTGTGGGTTTGGCGCTAGGATCGCATAAGAGAGAGCGCGTCTTCTTATGTCTGTGTAGTTTCCAGCTTTGGCCCAGGGAGCGATGGCGATGTCAGGTGTGCGTGTGGAAAGGAAAGTTCCAACTGAGGCTGTTGCGGCTAAAATAGTACCGCCCCCAATTATTCCCAGTGCTTTACGGCGTGACATCGACATGTTGATCTCCTGATAAAATATTGTTGTGCGATATCGAACTATATAGTGCGAATTCGCACCAAGTCAATGATAATTATTACGCTGAAATAATGTGTCGTCTTAAGAACTCGTCTTTTTAAAGCCGGGCCGTCTTAATAGGGAGAGTTCAGGTTTTTGATTGAAACGGCGAGGGCTTCAATTGCTTTTGATGGTTTGCTGGTATTTTTAATCAGTGCAATCTCGACCGAAGGTAATTTAGGAAAGCCGTCACTTTCAGATAAAATACGCAAAGTTTGGGGAACGCTGGATAGGGGCAGCGCAGCAATCGCGAGGCCTGAGTTCGTCACTGCAAGCAGGGCGGCTAGATTGGGGCTGCTGTATGCAATGCGATGACGGCGTCCGGTATTCATTAAATTATCCGTGGCAGACTGGCGAATCATGCAATCCTCTTGAAAGACCGCGAGCGGGATCGGGTCTTTTAAATGGACGGCATGTTTAGGAGATGAGGCCCAGACAAGTTGCTCCTGCTGGATCAATTGTCCTAGAGAACTTCCGTTGCGTCTGGAGATCAAAGCAAGATCTAAATCCCCGGCATCGATCATTTCCATTAATTCAACGGTTGTTGCGCAATAGACGGCGACTTCGATCTGAGGTTCGCTCTGTGCAAATCCTTCGAGGATCTTTGGTAACAAGCCGCTGGCGTAATCATCTGGAATGCCAAAACGAACAGTGCCTTCGGCTTTGGGCTCGGCAAGAACCTCCCAAACTTCATCTTGGAGTTCAAGGAAGCGACGGGCGTAACTGAGCAGGGTTTCTCCCTTTGGCGTCAGGCGTACATTTGGGCGTTCTCTGGTGAAGAGTTTATGGCCGAGCATATCTTCTAAACGCTTGATCTGCATCGATACGGCGGATTGGGTACGGCCAATGCGACCGGCAGCGCGTTGGAAGGAACCCTCGTCTGCGATGGTGATGAAAGATTTTAAAAGCTCAGGGCTGATTTGTCGGTTCATATTATTAAATCAATATAATTGATATTGAAATTGAGTTGTATCAATTTGATTTATAATAGTCTAGAGCGAAATATAAAAGGAGTTACATCGATTATAAGGATTTGCTTTATGTGGTCTCTCATCGTTCTCATAATTCCCTTTGCCTTTTCGCTTACGGTCTCTCCTGGACCAAACAACGTTATGGCCATGGCCTCTGCAACCAACTTTGGTTATCGCCGGAGCTTACCGGTGATATCAGGATTTGCCATGGGGTTGGGTTCAATGATTTTTGCGTCGGGGCTCGGCTTGGGGCAAATATTCATTATTTTCCCCTTAGTGCATGAGATAATGAAATACGTTGCCGTTGCATATTTGCTTTATTTGGCTTGGAAAATTGCAGGTTCAGGTGGAGTGAAAGAGACCAACGTAGAGCAGAAGCCGTTGAGCTTTATACAAGGGGTTTTGTTTCAATGGGTAAATCCAAAGGCTTGGATCGTTTCAATATCTGCAGTAGCGAGTTTCTCAATGCCTGATGCGGAACCTCTTCTGCAGAGTTCATTGATTGCCCTAATTTTCACCTTGGTGGCCTTTCCTTCTGTCTCAATTTGGGCGGTTATTGGCAGTACGATTGCTAAATATTTACAATCACCTAGAGTTTTAAAGATCTTTAATCTCGCGATTGCGACGTTGCTAGTATTGTCACTTCTACCCTTGTTTACATGAGGATGTATTAAACCCACGAAAATGGCTATTCCATTCCCACGGGCTAATTGTTTTCCGATTAAGCCTTTGACCTTAATGCCTAATGCTAAATCACGTACCAATAAGCAAGATTTCGAAAGTTACCTATAAGGCTGACATAAAGAGCCCGTTCATCAAGCTATATTTCCGACATCCTTTTGCCGGCCACCCAAGCTATAGGGTAGGTAAATTTCTACGAGTTTGGCTTCGTAGGTTTTGGAAAATGGATGGTGAGAACGCTTCTTGATGATGATTCTCTCGTCAGAGTACTACTGGAATTTGAAACGACTATGATGATTACGCCTATTCAGGCTGGTGAGGGAAGGAATTGTTGCTGTTTTTAAAAATAAAATTTCAAAATATCTCATAGAAACCATGAATTTAACGTGAAATCGTATAGGGTGATAACGATTCTCATTGTATTGTCATAATCTCGTCTTATATTCCCGGTAGATATACCCGCGTTGGAAAGCCATCAAGGGAGGCTCGCAAGCCCCTTTGGCATTTCCTTGTATATCATTTGCAACGTATGTCGTTTGCCACGATATCGTTTTATTGTTGTTACAAATCAACCTATCCGAATGGGGGGATTAAATATGAGTAAACGTAAACCACCAAGAATTCTTTCTGTGGTCCGTACAGAATACCTGACGCCACACATGTTACGTGTGACATTGGGGGGGCTTGGCCTGCATGGATTTCCTGAAAAACAAGAGGGAGCGCATGTAAAAGTGCTGATCCCTGAAGGTGATCTCGACCCCGCTGCCTTTATTGCTGAAATAGAAGGGGGACATCGTCCTGTTCAGCGGACCTATACCATCCGTCATCACAGGGTTGAAACCAACGAGCTCGACATCGACTTTGCCATTCATGGTGATGGCGGTCCTGCGAGTAATTGGGCAAAGACGGCCCTACCGGGTGATTATATCGGGCTTTTTGGCCCTGGGCCGAAAAAGATGACTTATCTGGATGCGGATTGGTTCTTGCTCGCGGCTGACATGACGGCGATACCCGCGGCTGCTGCCGCGTTGGAAGAGCTCCCTAAAGACGCTGTTGGTACAGCTGTGTTTGAAGTGACTTCGGAAGATGATCGCCAACCTATCGAAGCCCCACCTGGTATTGATATTCAGTGGTTGGTGCATGAAAATCCGGAAAAACCAAGTACTCAACAAAGCGACTTTATTCGTGGAATGCGCTGGCGGCCGGGACATCCAAGTGTCTTTGTTGCTGGGGAAGCTGGTGTTGTGAAAGAGTTACGCAATCACCTTCATAAAGAACGCGGCATTCCAAAGGAAGACACTTATGTTTCTGCCTATTGGAAAATCGGCCTAGAAGAAGATGCGCATCAGATCCAAAAGCGGATGGCTGCTGCGGCTTAGGTACAAATTTACCATTATAAAATGGGTTTGAAGGACGTGGTCCAATCGATCACTACTCGAGGCTTTTTTTGTTTTCACCCGAAGGTAAAAAAAAGGTATTTGGATGACACTTTAAATATCGTGTGATCCAAATACCTTAAGTGAGCAGGCAACAGGGTGTGGCCAGCTAGGGAGTACCTATGTCATTGCGGTGCTTGAGCCAACCCAACGCCATATCTTAAAGAGGCAGGGCCAAGAACATCGTCTGTCTGATCCTTTATGTTATCAGCAAAGAATTGATGCGTGGCGCTGGATGCAATTTTATCTTTAACAGCTTCACAGCGGAGACCAGGCCGTAAACCCATTTTAGAGACTTCTTCCCAATAGAGTGCCGCAACGCCCGCGACGTGTGGACTGGCCATGCTGGTACCACTCATCTTGGTTAAACCGCCTCCGAGTTTGGCCGACATGATAGATGTACCTGGTGCAACGATATCAGGAAGACTGGTTGAAAAGCTTGCAAGGCTTAAGTTTTTTGAAGTATTTTGGATCGTTGAAAGTTGGATGGCACCTACTGAAATAACACCTTTGGCAACACCGGGGAGGGCCGGCGCAATATAGGCGCTTGGCAGATTTTCGTTACCCAAAAGGAATTGGCTTTCCGACAAGTCTTCATTACCTGCAGCAGCGATTACAATGGCCCCACCGGTTACTTCTTTATGGACGGTAATGAGATCCATCAGTATGTCAAACAGGTCCATATTTTGACGATAGGCATCCAAAGCAATGGCTGTTGCGGCAGTTTCCTGATAGCCCTGTTTTATTAAACTTGAGACAAAACCTTGAAAGTCGAAATCTAGGGAAAGCGCAATTATCTTGGCCCCGGTATTTAGGGCCCATTCCATTCCCTGATAGAGCATATGACTATCCCCACCCTTGGGGCCAATAACCTTACCAATGTAGGCACGGTCTATGCCCGGGGCAATTCCAATCCGGTTGCCATCGACATCCTTGCCGAAGAATATCCCTGCACAGTGAGTACCATGGCCGTTGTCATCGCCATTACCCGTACCAGTGAAATCTATTTCCTCGAGAACCGTACCGTTAAAGGCTTCGTGGGTGTTGTCGATCCCGGTATCAAGTAGGGCCACGCTTACCCCCTCACCAGTATAGCGTGATTTTTCAGCTTTAACTGTTTTTACGCCCCAGGTTGCCGATCCCTGATTGTAAAGGGCGTTATAAAGACCATTGATCCCAGACCTGTTGATCCCCGAGCGACCAGAAGAGCCCGTGAAACCAAAAGAATTAGCAGCCTTTGACCGGACATTTTGTTCCTGAAGAATATCAGCCTCATCGATTTTGGTCTTGGTTGATCTCTTTTTCGTGGCTGTTGAAATTTTTTGTAGCGCAGGACCATTTACTTTGGTTGGCATAATAGGGGCGATGGCAATGATTTCTGGGTCTTGCAACGCATTTGCAATGTCCCTTACTTCAAGGCTTTCAAACGAAATATCGTAACCTGCTGTCGTTGTTCCAGATTCTGTATTCTTGTTCCCAGATACAGTATTATCCTGATTTGTATGGCGCTTAAGTATATGGGCAGCACTATTTCCAAAGACGGAAGACACAGTGCTTCTATGGCTGCCTTTGGAACGCAGGGCGGTATATCTTATCGGCAAGGCGTTTTTCATGATCTTAACTCACTCGGCCTTATTGCGGGCCTGTTTTTGTATCGAACTCTTAAAGCGTATTTTATTGTACCGGTATTTTTTGAGTATCCCGACTTGGTGTTAAGAGTGTCGCTATTCTGGTTTCTCGGTTTAACCTCTCTTGGGAGGGAAGCCTTATTACGGGTTCATTTAATAAAAGACTGTTCTTTTAAGTTATTGAATTCCAGGCGATTTCTTACGAAATCATCACGGATGAAAGTTCCTGCCAATGAGTAATACTGTACGAACTAAATACTCTTGGGATGAAAATAGTGTTTGCATCATTAGTGAAGCGTATTTTGATGCAAAGGTGTTAGTGAAAAGACCGTGAAAAGAATATTCACGGAATGTGTAGGTGTAGAGTTTCGTCTAGTGAATTGAAAAATAATAAGAATTGAATTTTAAATGCAAGTTGAAACTCTAATATTTGTGGGTAGTTGTGTTGTTTTATGAAGAGTTGTGACTTCGATATATTTTTGAAATCAGGACCACTGCATTTGGGAGGTTCGCTTGCAACTCTCCAACTCTTAATTCTATGTACCGACGGCGAATGTCCCAGCAGTTCATCAGCTGGCAAGTCATAGAGATAGCGATTAAGTGAAAAAAGCCAATCTCGGTTCTTGGCTTAGATGGTTGCGCAGTGCGGGCGCTCCAAGAACCGAGACAAGTTGCTTGCTTGCGGGAGTTATTGAAACCTATTTTCACATTTAATGGGAGTGAAAAATGCGTGAAAATATTCCTTACAATCATTGCGGGTGGTGGGTATTCGCTAAATAGTTGTTACTTAATGAGTTTTTATACGGGAAAATATAATATTATATTATATGCAATTTGTGGAATTCACGGATTTAGAGTGAATATTGTTGTGGTGTTTATGTTGATACTCCCGCGAATCGTAAAGTTAACGTTTAATAGTACACATATATCAACATGAAATGACAAGTATCCTCAATGTTTATGTTGAGAAATTTCATCGTTAATTGACGTGAAATCAAAAGTGATTACTTACCGTATTTGAGAATATATTCCTAAAATTCGTTGAGTTACTGTCTTGCGCTTCTGTTGTATTTTAGAATTTAGTTACGAATTATATTTTTAGCTTCTTCAATTTGGAGAGGCGTTAAGCTTTTTGAAATTTGTTCTTTCAATATTTCTCCATCTTTAACGCCATTTTGAGAAGCAGTACCTGCCCAATAATAGGCTTGAACAAGATCTTGGGGTATTCCAGTCCCTTTACTGAGCATGACAGCAAGGTCGTATTGGGCGTTTGGAATATTTTTTTCTGCTGCTGATAAGTACCAATGTACGGCTTGTGGTGGATTTTTATCTGTTCCTTGACCATTGGCGTAGGCTACAGCCACGCTGTACATGGCTTCCGCGAACCCTTGCTCGGCAGATTTTTTGAACCAATTAAAAGCCTGTTGATAATCTTGCTTAACGACAAGACCATCTGCATGCATAAATCCAAGTTTATATTGTGCTTTGGAATAACCTTGTTCGGCTGATTTTAGAAACCAATTGTAAGCTTCGTTTCCATCTATTAGCCGCCCATCACCACGTGCATACATGACGCCGAGTTGATCTTGGGCCAATACATAACCTTGCTGTGCTGATTTGAGCATCCAGTTAAAAGCTTCTTCTGCTTTAATTGGAGTTCCAAGGCCACGGCGGTACATCCGCGCAAGATTGTATTGTGCCTTGGCAGAGCCCTCTTCAGAAGCTTTAGTGTATAGATCTAGCGCTGAAGTGTAGTCACCTTTGGTGTAAGCCATTACCGCATCACTGTAGGTATCAGCATGTACCGCTGATGAAAATATAAGTATTCCGGCGAGAGCTAAACCAAGGTTTTTCACGATTTTCTCCAAAAAAGGTTCTATATCAGGCTGTGTCATGAGCTTTTGAATTAAAATATATCGGCATGATTTATCAAAAGGAGGTATTTCTCAACAAGATAAATTGGTTGATATTGTTTTTTTTAATAAATGTAGGAATTGAGAAGACCTAAACGAGGTTATTACGGACACATTTATTTCGTGATTAGAGATTTTTTTGTGAGTAACGATTACGCATCGATTGATACCGCCAAAGACGTGGTTGATGATTTTCTTTGGATTGCAAATTCTATCTAAAGATTCCTCTATCAGTGAAAGGTAGTTTACCCTGGGCGATTAAGAGAATTTTGTTCACTTTTTATTCTCTTGGAAAAGCCTACTGACATAATGGTGTCAGTAGGGGGTGGTTATGGTCTCGCACATGGACGAAACTGAGTGATTATATATGCTAAAGTTAAAGTCAGAAAATGACGCTCATGAACTAATATCCGTGATTAACGATGACACATGTGGTGAGGCTATCTCACCAACAGGACGCCTATTAGGGGATAAAAATATGACAACTGATACCATGGCCGCTGACAAAGATACTAAAAACTCAAGTACACAAACCTTAACAGGATCTTGTCTCTGTGGCTCCGTAAAGTTCACGGCTACAGGTGTGGATGGCAACCACGGTGTTTGTCACTGTGGCACTTGCCGTAAATGGTCTGGAGGCCCGACCATGGGAGTACATGTCGAAAGTCTCGATTTCGAAGATGAGGAAAATGTCTCGGCGTATATCTCTTCCGATTGGGCTGAACGTGGATTTTGCAAGAACTGTGGCACCCATCTTTTTTACCGCTTGAAAGAAGGCAACATGACCGTGGTGTGGGCTGGTGCTTTTGATGACAATGAGGGGTTCGAGCTTGAGAGAGAAATTTATCTTGATAATAAGCCAGCGGGCTATAATTTTGCGGGTGAACACCCGCGGATGACGGAACATGAGTTCTTGAAATCTTTGGGTATGGTGGAATAGATCAACTGAAGCCAGACCAAGCTTAACATTATAGCTTGATTGGTAATGATTAAGCTAAGAGAAGGGGATTTCTAGATTGTAATAGGAAGTCCCTTTTTTTGTTCTAAAAGTACACGAATCTATTATCCTGCAGCCTGATTACTATGGGGCGGGCTGTCATCATCCTCTAAGCTAAGTTCCATAAAATCATCATCTTCCGATGAAGTGTTATTTTTGAACTGTCTAGCCAAAGGATCCTCACCAGGTGATGATTGAAAGCTTAAAGGGGTGCGGTTCTTAAAAAGGCCCTCAATACGCTTTTGCAAAAGAAGGGGGGAGACGGGTTTGACCAAATAATCGTTTGCCCCTGCGACCATAGCCTTTTCTACGTATTCGCGTTCGGAATGCGCGGTTAACATAATAATGGGAACGGATGATATTGATGGATGAGGGTTTTTTCGGATCTGCCGAACGAGATCAATACCCGAAGTCGGTTTCATAGACCAATCAATAAAAATTAAATCCGGTGTTTTGATCCGCAGAAACTCGTAAGCTTCAGTGCCATCTGACGCAATGCGAATATTTTTTGCGCCGAGAGTAACCAACATGGTTTTAATCAGATTTTGCATAAAGCTATCGTCTTCGGCGATACAATATTCCAACAATCCAAAATCCAAAGTTTTATCCATAACTCAATATCTTTCACATGTGATTAATACAAAGCAGCCCCTTAATTCTGGTGTGGATATTTACGAGGCCTAGTGACATCAACATAGGCTTTATTAGCTCTTGCATGCTGACTTGATCTTCAGCAACTAAGAAGTTTAAGGGGTCTGAATTTGCATTTAAACTCATAACAACGCCCTCACGCATAAATTGAGTAAAAAATATGTATGTATCTTATGGTAGAGTATCTGAGGATGGTTATGATTTTCTTAACGGTGTGAGATGATTTTAAATTAAAGCTTATGAGGGTGCTGTAATCGTGTATACTTAAGGCGCTTAAGATTGCTTCTCGCGTTCTTTCTTGCGCACCGCTGACCGGTGCACGGTATAGAAGGTTGAGGCGATAATGATACTTGCGCCACCTAATGTCCAAAGTGTAGGGATTTCTGAGAAAAACATGACCCCGATCCCGGTTGCAAACAACAGCCGTACGTATTCTACCTGAGCCACAGTTACGGCCTCAGCTACCCGGTAGGCTTGGATATAGAACCATTGCATCGCCGAGAGCAGCGCAGCAATTGTGACGATGATAATCAACTCGTTTAGGGTGGGTTCTTGCCAATACCAAATTGCCGGCCCCATCATGAAGAGGGTGATCAAGATTGATTGGTACATCATGATGGTTGACGGCTTATCAATTTGGGATAGCTTGCGCAAGATGACCATAATAGCGGCGACAAAAAACGCTGATACCAAGGCCATTACGGCATAAATATTAAGGCCATCCGTGTCTGGTCGGATAATAATCAACACCCCAATAAAACCAATAATGGTCACCGACCAACGCCTGATCCCGACCACTTCGCCGAGGAAAACGATTGCGAGTAAGGTGGTGAAAAGTGTGCGAACAAAACCAATGGCCGTGACCTCTGCCAAAGGCATATATACCACAGCAGTGAACCCGGCACTCATCGCGACAAAAGAAAATATCCCCCGCAGTAAATAGAGTTTCCAGACGGATGTTTTAAAAACTTCAGCTCCAGAACGGAGGATCACTGGGGAAAGTAAAATCAAGGCAAAGAGTTGACGGATAAAGAGGATCTCGAAAACAGGAATACGTTGACCCACGACCTTTATCAATGCGCCCATTACGGCCCCACTAAAGGTCGCAAGCAGCACCAGGATTGCCCCACGAATATTGCCTGGAATGGTTTGCCAACGACCTAGGAAAGTAGGAAGGAAGTTATCAAACCAATAGGTCGAAACACGTTCGGGTACCAACTGCATAGCAGCGAAAATCCTCTATTTTCCATCCTCGGTAGAGAAGTGAAAGTAATGGGGCCTGCAAAATACAGGTCGTAGTTGAAAGGTGCCCTGTTAAGGTGAACGCTGTCAGATCTTTGCTGGTTTATTGCAAAGGCTGGCTCTTCGTATACGCGAAAGGAGAACCAGTACAGGGGCACAAGTAAGTTGGTCGAAGGTGACTAACCGACGAGGAGCAAGCTCGAAAAAGGATAGAAATGAGCTATAAAGTATATCCCAACTTGCGCCTCTTTCATAGGAGACGCAATGGGGTTTTATAAAATATATTTTTAAATCGGTGGTGTGAGATGGTTTTTTCTAATGTGAATTTGGAGCCATGATCCGAACAATTTTTCCGGATTTCTGTGTACTGTTTTTCCCTTTATCGCTCTAAGAGATGATTTTTCACAATCAACTAAGCCGCTTCTTGTTCGATACAGATTTTTTCGCTACCCACTACGCTCAATGATTCCTTGAGCAGATCGCAGAAATGTGGATCGCCTGAGGGGGCATCTTTTCGGAAATGACGGCAACTTTTACAGATACCAAAGGGCCTGTTGCCTTCGCTTCTAAGTTTGGCGATCAATAGTTTTTGCAAAGCCTCTTCGATGTCTTTTTGGTCTTCTTTTGAGAGTACTTCTAGCACATCAGCAAAGGGGCGCAGGGCATCTTCCCTCGCGAGGTTTTTCCCCACCGTCGTCAAATCCAGTCCTACGGAACGTTTATCATTAGGGTCTTGCGTTTTTTCAACCAACCCTTTTTTTTCTAGTGACATCAGAGTTTGTGAAATCGTGCCCTTGGTGGCACCGAGATAGGACGTCAGTGCGCCGGGACTACGGGAAAACCTGTTTGCTTGCGCCAGATATCGTAGTGCATCCCACTGTGCGGGTTTGAGACCTGCGGCATGGCCCTCATGATTAACCAGGCGGGAAAGCCTGGAAAGCAAACTGATGAAATTGGCCTGGTTTGAATGGAGTGCTTTGTTCATAAGAAAAATAGTATCGACTAAAAACAATACTTGCAAGTGAGAAGAATCGTGTTAGCTTTAAATTGTATTGAGTCGATACTATAAATGGAGAATGAGAACATGAACATTTCAAACAAGCACCGTTTATCAAGCCTTGCTTCAGGAGCTTTTTTGGCCGCCGCAATTGTAAGTACGAGCGTTCTCGGTGCGATCGAAAATGCTAACGCACATGATATTAAAAGCGCGGTAAACAAAGACATCATCCCACCTTTCGATATCATCAAGGCCTCAGCAAATACAGACGGTCGTTGGGCGACCTTTTTGATGGAACTTGCTGGAGAGACTGGATCTGTTACACCCGCCGAGACTGGTAACTTCCGTGGCTCAGCTGTGTTTGCCTATGTCTGGCCTACAAAGATTGATCCTGCAGGGGTTGGCTTTACTTCTAACTCTGGCATTCTGGCATTGGCGATTACTTCGCATCCGGATTTTGATGATACCCCGCTTTATGATGAAAATGCCGATGGGGATCCGGCCAACGATGGTAAGACCTGGCATGCGCACTGGGCCGTTCTTGCAAAGGATGCGGCTTGTGGTGCTGGTTTCAAGGTGCGGGAAATATCTCCTGGCCAAGATCTTGTTCCTGCCACGATGCCGGATCTGCCGATTGCATTAGATGCGCCGGGCCAAAGCCCAATCCTGTTTGATAATCAGCTGAAAGTCACGCTTCCAGTTAAAGGGGCTGAAGGTGCGAACTTTGATGCCATGACAGCTGTGTTAAACGTTTCAAACGAAGGCAGTGACAAACCATTATTGTGTGTAAATCAGGCTCATGATGTGGCTTCAGGTGATCTTTCTTTCCCGGGTATCATCATGAAAAAGGGCGAGTCCAACTTCGCCAGCAACTGACTTCGTCAGATTTTAGTTCATAGAATAACTCGATAGGCGTCCAAGACAGACCAATCCTATCGAGATAGGAGACTTGTCAGGGATGTGATCCCCCCGTTCCTGACAGGTTCTTCTTTAATTTTCAGGAAAAGGAAATAGGTGATGAGACAAACTTTGCAGAAGGCTCCTGAGCTTCAGGTTGAACAATGGATGAATTCAAAAGCTGATATCTCGTTGGAAAATTGCCTGGGAAAGGTTGTTCTGATCGAGGCTTTTCAAATGCTTTGCCCCGGTTGTGTCGAACACGGGCTGCCTCAGGCCCAAAAAGCGTACCAGCTTTTCTCTCCCGATGACCTGGTGGTCTTGGGGTTACACACCGTGTTCGAGCACCACGCCGCCATGGGACCTGAAAGCCTGAAGGCATTTTTGCATGAATACCGGATTTCTTTTCCTGTGGGTATAGATACTCCTGCTGATAAGGGGCAGGTGCCAAAAACCATGGCGAGCTATCAACTACAAGGAACCCCAAGCCTGATCCTGATCGATCGCCGTGGTTACCTGCGTCGGCAAAAATTTGGCGTGATCTCTGATCTACAACTTGGCGCCGAGATCATGGCATTGATCAAGGAAGAGGTAGTCGATGATATCTGTTTGGAACAAGCGGATGGAATTTCTAAACAAATAAAAAGATCTCAAAGCGTGCTTTGTGATGATCATGGTTGTCGGATGTGAGGAGCGTCTTCTTAAGTCGAGAAGGAGTGAAAATATTCATTGTCCGTATTTGTTTTTGATCAATTGACGAAAATCAATGAGTTGATAATGAGTTGCAATATCATATGATTTATTTTAAGGCAGAACTCTTTGTATGAAAGGGGATCCTCGCCTTGTTCCAATTTATATGAGAGTTAAACATGTCCAAAAGAACTGTCCTTCTCGCTTGTGTATCCTTGCTTGCCCTTACATCTAATTCCTTTTCAGATCCCTTGAATGTACGGGTAGAAATTATTGACAAATCCTATCAGCCTGCGGGAGGTTTTCTCGCCTATACGGAGTTTGAATTGTCGGGTGAGCCGATGGCAGAAAGTCTTGGGTTAGATCTGGATGTACTTGATCCCAATCAGTTAAATCAACCGACAGCCTTTGATTATGCGACAGGTATTGAGAGTTACGAATACTCTGAGGAGGCGATGTATGCGGTAAATTACCAATCCAGAATGGGGCCACATCTGGTGAACGGCCCTACCAATGCTGGGCGTGGCGGCAGCATGAAAAGCCTGGGGAGCCGAATGGTTGAGCTCTCAGACGCGGTAGGCTTTCCTGCCGAAGATATCCCGCGAAATATGTATCCCTTGAGTTTCCCCTATATGCAGGGAGTGCCTGAATATGCTGGCCCACTTGATACCACTGTTGTGGGGACAGAAGAAGTTGAGTTGCTGGATTTCAAAGAAGAAACCAGGGTCGCTCTGGTCGATATTCCTGCCTACGCGAAAGATTATAGCAGCCTTGGGTGGCGCGAAGACAAAATGGATAAAAGTTTTACCCCGGCAACTCTCGGCGGGCAGATGCTAAAGGATGTTATGTGGTCTCAAGATTTTCTCGGGGGCATGCACGTTATTCTTGACGATACGGAAGTTGAAGCTACGTCATCGGGAATGGATCAGGACGGTGTTCATGCGCTTGGGGTTTCCTCGGCTGATGGGCTCAATGGGGTGATTTTAACGGAAATTACCCACGATAAACTGCTGATGCTTCGCGATCGTTTCGGTTACGACGGGAACAAGCTTGGGGCGATCATCGGGCCTGATTATGATCCCTTGAAAACTCCGGTTTGGTTTCCCCATAAAGTCGCTATTTCCGAGCAAATAAAAAACGGGACCAAGGCGGTGGGAGGATTGCAGGTTAAGGATGCTCGTTCGTCGCTGCGTGATACCTGGATGCTGTTATGGCCGTTAAGTGAATTTTATGCCTTTGCGGATCAACGCACCGTTAATGAAAATCAAAACCCGGCTTTCCTAGCGGTCTTTGATGGCGCACCCTTCGCCAATGCCCCGGTGGCCAATATGGATGGTGAATTGACCAATGATATCGCTGCCGATGATCCATTCTCAGTTTCCAGCACCTTGGTAAATGCGGCATTTAAAAACCTGGATGCTCTGCATTTCAATGAGAAGATTGGCAGTTTTATTGATAGCTATGATGGCAAGCAAAGCAACCACATAACGACCTATGATGCGGCTTATCTGTTACAGGCTTTGACGATTTATCAGCGGTCGCAAGATGCTTTGCCCGTGGGATATGCTTCGGCGGATGCAAGCGCTAGTTTGGATACGCAGCAGGGTAAACGAGCAACTTATCTTATCAAGGCTCAGGCTGATTTCATTTTGAAAAACTTGATTGATGCTGATGGTCTTGCGGTCAGTGGATTTGAGATTGGTATCGGTTCCGATGGCAAACGTGATATCGGCACTCAGTTTGCAGTCATCCGTGGCCTTAGTGCAGCTTTCAAAGCAACAGGAGATATACTCTATCGAAAGGCGGCACGGGCACTGTTTGTTGCAGTTGAAATTCAGATGTTTGATCCTGCGATTGGCACTTACGCGGATGTACCGGGAAAACCAACCGAACATACACCCTATACAGTGGCGGCAATCAGCTCTGGCTTACGCAATCTGTTGCTGACATTACGCAATGAAGAGGGGGAGAATGTCGAGGTTCTGGAACTGGGTCATCTGGCGGGTCGCTATGAAAGTTGGTTCAAAACCATCATCAATGGCCGCAACACTCACGAAGGCATGCAATTGGCCGAATGGCTTGGTGATACCGGGGAGAACATTTCTTCTCAGGACAGCTCCGGTGATTTGGATCAAGACGGTGTTGCCCTGATAACCGCAGCGGGTGGCAAGTATGGCACAGCCATGACCATGGCTGGTAAAGTTCTGGTTTCTGCAGAGAACTAGCCTTTGTTCGACATCAGAGCGTCGGAAGTATAATTGCTTCCGGTGTTTTGTGTGTCCCTAGGATATTGCAACAAATACACAATTCCAATTTCCCCTAGTTATCCACGGTTCTTTTGAATTCTTACCCTTGAGATTTATTGCCATGTCAAAACCTACCGCCCCCACAACGAATTATTCAAATTTGGGTTCTAATAGGAAAGTTTTCACCTGGAAACCCTTGTGGAAGACGGTTGGTTATAAATCCAAACAGGCCGAGTTCGTGTTGTATCTGTTGTGCATCAGCGGGTTGTTGTTGTGGGAAGGGTTTGATGTCTCCTGGCCGTTGGTTCGATCAGGATTAGTGGTACACTTTGTATTGTCCATCATTATCTTTCCGCTCTTTATTCTGCCTTTTTGGCTATGGCATCGAAAGTTGTTAAGCACCTCGGGAAAACCGGTATTGCGCTTTACTGGGCAGGTGATCGAAATCATGCTGACCTTATTTTTTATCAGCGGGTTTTATTTGGTATTTTTTGGCAACCGAGGAGGTTTCGATGGTGACTTGGCCTATTGGGTGCATCTTCTACCTTCGGTTCCGTTGATACTCGCCGTTATTTACCATGCAAAAAGATGGAGCATGTTGAGGCTGTTTAAGTGGGTGGCTATACTGTTTTTGGTAATTTGTGCCTTCACGCTTCCAGCTTTCGCATCCTCCCCCTTGGGCGGGGCAGACTTCAAACCTAACGAAAGTGGTGCACTATTACTCAGTCCAGATGGAACCACGCTTTACAGCGCTAATTATGATGCAGGGAGCATCTCAAAAATCGATCGAGAAACAGGGGTGCGACAGGTCGAAGTAAACCTTGGCGGCGATATTCGCAGGCTGACAGCAGATTTTGAGAGCAGCACTTTAGCCGCGACTGATTATAGCGGCGATCGGGTTCTATTTATCAACCTTAAAACAAACCAGGTTTTTGCTGAAACCGATGTTCCCTCGCGTCCTTTTGGAATTATTTATGATCGCAAAAACGATCTTTTCTGGGTCACGATCTTTGAAGATCACAAGCTAGTCGCGTTGAACCAGGATGGCGAAATAGTGGTGGAAAAAGAAGTTGCCGAAACGCCCAGGGGATTAGCGTTATTGTCGGATGGTCGATTATTGGTCAGCCACGCCATGATTGGGGAAGTGTCGATTTTTAATATCAACACCTTGCCCTTACAAGATCCTGTAACCATCAAGCTGCATGAAACTCAAGAAGACAAAGAGACGATGTCTCAAGGCGTGCCAAGATTGTTGGATGATATTGCCGTAAGCCCGGATGAAAAAGAAGCCTGGTTGCCTCATGTGTTATGGAACTTTGATCATCCATTCCAGTTTCAATCGACGGTCTTTCCCAATGTTTCCGTATTATCGCTGGATAAAGGAGCAGAAAGGGAATTACCCAGCCGCCGCAAACATCTTTTCAGGCAAATCAATATTGTCCAATCCAACAATCGGACCCGGATCGTCTCTAACCCGCATGATGCCAGCTTCTCGGACGATGGCAAAAAAGTCTATGTTACCTTGGCGGGCAGTGAAGACCTGATGGTGTTTGATCTCTCACGCCGCAAACCTTTAGCCAGGAAAGTTTTGGATCGCAAGCAAGCCGGGGATTACAGACAAACTGGCAAAAAGAAAAAGCTCAGTACCAGAAGACAAGGCAAAAAAGATCAAGGCGGGGCAAAGGTTGTTCAAATCTTCCGTCATATACCAGGCGATAATCCCCGTGGTTTGGTTGTCGATGCCGATGACATCTACGTGCAAAATGCTATGAGCCTTAATCTTGTGAAATTGAGCCGCGGCGGCAGTTCCGCTTTTAGTCGTGTGAAATTGGCGAACGATAATTTTGCAGCGCTGGTGGCAAAGGATCCTCTGTTGGGGGATCTTCGTCGCGGCAAAACGCTCTTCAATAGCGCGAACAGCGATGATTTGCCCAAAACACCGATGGCGGGTGATTTCTGGATGAGTTGTCAGTCCTGTCATCTTGATGGGTTTAACTTTACCAATGGTTATTTATATCGCGCCAGTCCCATCAATAAATATCAAGATGCGGTGGTGGGTCACCGGGGCCTTAACAACATGATCGCCGGGAATTTTGTGGGGGATTACCTTCGCATTATTCGCCAAACCCAAGGTGGGATGGGCGCCGACGAAAGGGATGAGGCCTTGGATGTGAAGCCTAAGGCACCAGATCTTGAAACGATTGCGCTTATGAAACAGCTGCGTGCATATGTCGGGGCCAATGAAAATCTACCGATCCAAGCCTCTTGGTTGCGACTGGATGATAGCAGAAAGACGGTTCATGAAAGCGAGTGGATCAATTCCGCGGCTTGTGCGCAATGCCATTCGGATATGTTCGAGCAGTGGTCAAACTCTCTGCATCGGTTAATGGGAGATTCCAATCCCTATTATAAAGTCGCTGAAGATATCGCAGCGCAAACGGAGGGCGAAGAGTTTCGCAAATGGTGCATGAGTTGCCACCACCCGCAAGGCATCTTGTCCGGTCTCACAGCAACGACCAATAAAGGACATATGTTCGAAAAGAACGGCACTTCTCTGTTTGAAGCGTTGGAACGCAATGAACCCGATCTGGATGAAGGAACCGGGTGTCTGTTTTGTCATCGTATTACCAAACTTGAGGCGGCACAGGGGAAAAATTCCGGTGGCAATGCCAGCTTCACGGTCAATCTGAAAGACCGCGAACGCTATGTTTTTGAAAATAATGACAATCCAGTATTGAAATGGGTTGGGGATCATCAAATTAACGCCAAACCTGGGCAGCATGCACAATCCTATCGCCAACCTTTTTATAAAGACTCCCAACTTTGTAGTTCATGTCACAACGAGTTTGCCCCAGGCAGTGGCAGTCAAATTGTAAACACCTATGGTGAATGGGAAAAATCTCCCTTTAATAGCCTAGATGATCCGATAAAACACCGTAGCTGTATCGATTGTCATATGCATGGAGACATAAGTAAAATTGGCGAGGATGTCCCTGGTATCTCTACCGATGGCGGGCAGGTGAAAGACAATGTGGTGACCCACCAGTTTACAGGAGCTAATCACCATCTGGTTGGTTTGCGAGACGAAAAACTCGCGAAGATGAGTATAGAGTTGCTCAAAACAGCAGCCAGCCTTTCTGGGAGGTTGAACGAGGCGGGTCAGTTAGTGGTCCGGGTTGATAATACTGGGACCGGCCACGCACTGCCTACCGGTGTCGCCGATTTTCGCCAGCTTTGGCTTGATGTCTCTCTTAAAGATGCCAAGGGTAATGTGGTCCTTGAGAGCGGTAAAATGAGCCAAGAGGGGATTGTAGATGTAAATGCCCGTTTCTTCCGCAAGGTCTTTGGTGACAAAAATGGCAAACCCGTTGGGTTCGTATTCTGGCGTTATGAAAAGATGCTTGAAGACACCAAGATCCCCGCAGGCGGGCACCGGGATGAGGTTTATGATTTACCCCTGGATATTCAATACCCGTTGACACTGGATGCTAAACTGATGTTTCGCATATACCCGCAAGGGGTGACAGATATTGTCAGGAAAAGTTATCCGGAGTTGCCGAACCCTGAAGCCGCCCTCATGAATGAGATCACACTCATACTGGAGCGGCCTTAAATCTCAATTTTAGTTTGGTTAAGGTGAGGGATGAAATATCGTAAAATAAAACGGGCGGCCCGTGGGGCCGCCCGTTTGTCATTTTACATTTCGCTAAAGCTACTCTGCAGGGCTCTTACCCGAGATGGGTTCTGAGGTAAACTTCTTGATTTCTCCGGTTTTTAAACGGGCGAGGTAACTGGTAAGTTCCCGTTTAACAATCGGCATGAGGAAATAGAGCGCGGTGATGTTAACCACGGCCATAGCAAAGATTGCAGCATCTGAGAAATCGATAACCGGACCAAGGCTGGCCGCAGCACCAATAACAATAAAGATGCAGAAGATGACTTTAAAAGTCAGTTCTGAACCTTTGCCTTCTCCGAATAGATAGGTCCAGGCTTTCAGGCCATAGTAGGACCATGAAATCATGGTGGAGAAAGCAAAAAGAACCACAGCAACGGCTAGGACATAAGGGAACCAGTCGAAAGCAGAGGCAAAAGCAGCAGAGGTAAGTGCCACACCTGAAGCACCTGTTGCCGTCACGATTTTACCACCTTCAACAATATAGTTACCCGTCTCAGGATTGATCGTTAGCTGCCCGGTAATGATGATTACCAGTGCGGTCATCGTACAGATAACAACGGTATCAATGAAAGGCTCTAGTAGGGAAACAACACCCTCTGTGATCGGCTCTTTTGTCCGAACCGCAGAGTGGGCTATAGCAGCAGAGCCAACACCAGCTTCGTTAGAGAAGGCTGCACGTTTGAAACCTTGGATCAACGCGCCGACAAAACCACCTGCAATACCAAGTCCGGTAAAGGCGCCTTCGAAGATTTGACCAAAGGCCCAACCAATTTGTCCTGCATTCATAATCAGAATAACGAGGGCTGCAGCAACGTAGAGTACGCCCATGAATGGGACGACTTTTTCTGTGACATTGGCAATGGATTTGATACCACCAACAATAACAGCGAAAACGACACCAGCAAAAATCAGACCCGTGATCCAGCCAGGATAATCCCCAACGATGCCTGCAATCTGTGCATGGGCTTGGTTGGCTTGGAACATGTTGCCGCCACCAAGAGCGCCAAGGATACAGAAGATCGAAAATAGGATTGCGAGGTATTTACCACAAGGTAATCCGCGTTCTTTGAAACCTTTGGAAATGTAATACATTGGGCCACCGGAAACGGTGCCGTCTTCGTATTCATTCCGGTATTTCACACCCAGGGTACATTCGGTGAATTTGGATGCCATACCCAGCAAGCCAGCAAGGACCATCCAAAAGGTTGCCCCTGGGCCACCGATACCAACGGCAACAGCAACACCTGCAATATTACCAAGCCCGACAGTCCCCGACAACGCAGTGGCAAGCGCCTGGAAGTGGCTGACTTCACCCGCGTCATTTGGATCAGAATAATCGCCTTTAACCAACGAGATTGCATGACCAAAGAGGCGAAATTGCACAAAGACAAAATAAAGGGTGAAAACGGTAGCAGCAACAACAAGCCACATCACAATCCACGGAAAGCTGGTTCCCGGGAATGGCGCAAAAATGAAGTTCACGAACCATCCGGTTGCCAGTGCAAACCCGGCATTGATCTTTTCGTCTAAACTCCCGGCTTCTTGTGCGAGAGAGATTGATGTCGTGCTCAAAAGGGCGAGCACGGGTAAGAAAAATTTGAAAATTTTATTCATTGCTACTCTCCTTATCCGACCACAGTAACGGGAACGCTGGCGTGCATGACCAAATTGGCTGTGGAAGTGCCAAAGACACGTTTCACAAAACCACCCTCGGATGAACGGGCAACAATGATTTGTTCAGCACTTTCTTCAACAGCTACAGAGTTCAATAGATCGGCGACATCTCCGTGTCGTACGATACCTCTGGCGGAGATCCCATCCGCGAGCAAAGAAGATACAGCAGGGTTAACGACTCTTTCCGTCGCCATTGATATCTCTTCTTCGCGGCGCTTGTGCCGTTCAGAGTTTTCTTCTGCTGTTTGAAAAGTGTAAGGCGACCATTCGATCACATAGACCACAAGTAGTTCGCAATCACCAATAAGGTTAGCGAGCTTTTTGGCGTAGGCAACGGCACGATCACCTGATCCAGTGCCATCAAGACCTACGATTAATGTAGCAGGCATCTATTTCCCCCTTGTTAGATGTAGCTGTATTAGCAAGACCGCTTGGTACCTCCCTATTAAGCGCTCCTGTAAGACGGTTACAATTTTTTGATTTAATTTTTCCCTGTTTACTACTTGGTAACCATAACTTAAGAGAGAATTTATTGCGACATTTTTTACATTAACGTGTTTTTCGGTCTTTCAGGTTCTATTTCTCCTGTTACAAAAATACTTTAATAGTTCGTCCGTGAACGAAACATCTATCCGCATTTTTCTTCTATAATCACGGCTTCATATTAAGAACTAAGCCTAATAACAGGCATAGGTGATAATCGATAGGTGCTCGTTGTGAATAATCAAGAACAGCCAAATCTCGTTATTGAACTGGGTTTCCTGGCCCTCTTGGCCCTGCTATGGGGGTCGTCTTATCTTTTTATCAAAGTCGCGGTTACTGAAATTCCTCCAATTACGCTTATTGCAATTCGTGTGAGTGTTGCGGCGGTATTTTTGCTCATTGTTATGTTCTTTAAGAAAGAACGCTTACCGCGTGATGGCAAAACTTGGCGCATGTTGTTTGTGCAATCCATTTTTAATTCAATTGCAGCCTGGACTATCCTTGCCTGGGGGCAGCAATACGTTGATAGCGGATTGGCAAGTGTACTGAACTCAACATCTCCGATATTTGTCTTCTTTATTACCTTGCTTATAACCCGTCACGAAACGGTCAATGGCATGAAGCTATTTGGTGCTTGTCTTGGGTTGCTTGGGGTTTTGTTTATTGTTGGAACCGATGTTCTAAACGGTTTGGGTTCACAAGTTGTTGGGCAACTGTGTGCAATCGCAGGGGCAATCCTTTATGCTTGTGCGGCTATTTACGGCAAAAAATTTACCCATCTTTCGGCGACAGTGATATCAGCAGGTACGATGATTTGGGCGAGCCTGTGTTTGGTTCCTCTCAGCCTTATTATAGACAAGCCCTGGACTTTGGAGCCCTCAAGCCAAGCTCTTTCTGCAGCGCTTATTCTAGCCATTTTCTGTACTGGTATTGCTTTGTTGATTTATTTTCGGTTGATCAAGACTTTGGGTTCAATGGGTGTTGCCAGCCAAGCTTATCTGCGAGCGGGTATCGGTGTTTTGCTAGGGATCTTGTTCCTTGGAGAACAAATTTCTCTTATCGTAGGTATTGGTTTGCTTGCTGCTATCGTGGGTGTCGCCGCGATCAATATGCCCAAACGCGCTGCGGGCAATAAAAAGTTATCGAGGCCTTAAGCCCGATCTCATTCAACATAAGCCTGGTTATAGTCAGCGGCTGACCTTTACACTCGTAATGAATTTGTACATTTTTTTGTTCTCGACGGTCCGTGAAAATACTCCCAGATCCTACGTCACTTAAGTTAATGGAGGCATCCGCCCATGAATACCCAAACTAAATCTGAAGTTTTCCGTGATCTTCATTCTAAAGATGGCCTTTTTGTGCTGGCAAATGTTTGGGATGTAGGTAGTGCAAAGATGATGGCGGCGTTGGGCTTTCCGGCTCTGGCGACCACCAGTGCTGGGTATGCATTTTCCCAAGGTAAGATTGATTGGGTCGGAGCTTTATCAAGGGATGAAATACTCCATCATGCTGGTGAGTTGCTTCATGCCACGGCCCTACCGGTCAGTGCGGATCTGGAAGATGGATATGGTGCGACACCGGAGGAGGTCGCTAAAACGGTTAAGCTCGCGGGCGAAGCGGGCCTTTCGGGCTGCACTATTGAGGATACAACAGGAAACCGTGCCGCCCCGATCTATGATTTCGGTCTGGCAAGAGAGCGGATCGCTGCGGCGGTGGAAGCGGCAAATGCGCTAGATCATCCCTTCATGCTCACGGCACGTGCGGAGAATTATTTGCATGAACGGCCAGATTTAGATGACACTTTAAAACGGCTACAGGCTTTTGATGAGGCTGGTGCAGACGTGCTCTATGCGCCGGGTTTACCTGATCTCGAAGCGGTAACAACGATTTGCCGATCCACAGATAAACCAATTAACGTGGTGGCAGGGATTGGCCTTCCCGGTGTGACTTTAGAGGATCTCAGAGACGCGGGGGTTAAACGGGTCAGTTTGGGGAGTGTCCTTGCCCGCACAGCAATAGGTGCAGCGTTGAGCGCAGCTAATGATATTTTAGAAAAAGGGGTCCTCAACGATGCTTTTGGGGCAGCGGCAACCTTTAGTCATATCGAAGGTTTGATCTCGGCTGCTTCTAACAAATAGCCGGGGTTAATGAAGCCCAGCGACCCAATTACAAAAGAGGTTTATGTCTTCACGCTTTTCAGCCCCTTCGCGAACAATCAAAAAATGTGATCGTTGAAGGGGAAAGCGATGTTTCAAGGGGAATGTCAGCAAGCCAGCATCAATATACTGCTTGGCAAAACTTTCTCGGACGATGGTGCTGCCGACCCCAGACATGACAATTTGAAGAGCCACGAGGGATGAATCAGCCTTGAGCCATTCCGGGGGCATTTCCAGATCAAGCCCACAATGTTCTGACAGTTTAATCCAATCACCTTCTGATCCAATAATTTGGACGACTTCTGATTTGGCAATTTTATCGATGGTAAGGTTACGCCCAAAGGCTGCGGCAAAATTGGGGTGGCACGCTGGAGAAGCATATTCGTGGCCTAGGTGTCTGGTATTGGGTTCTTGCCAGTTTCCATGACCGTAACGGATATCAATATCGATACTTTCATCGTCGAAACGATCAGCCCAAACTGTAGTTGTTAGCTGGATGAAAATATCCGGGTTTTCAGCATGAAATTGAGCCAGTTGGGGCGCCATTATTAACGCCGCGTAAGAGATCGATGCCCGGACTTTGATCACATGTTTTTTCTTGGTGCCAAACAACCCTTTTGTGGCTGTTTCCATGTCGACAAAGGATTTTCGAATGGGGTGAGCGTAGGCCTGCCCGATGTCGGTGAGGGCAACCCCCCGCGGCATGCGTTCGAAAAGTTGAACTTTCAGATGACCCTCTAACAATCGGATCTGTTGGCTGACGGCTGCTGGGGTCAGGTTCAATTCGGCAGCAGCAGCTGAGAAACTGCTGTGCCGTGCTGCAGCTTCAAAGGCTTTGAGCCAAGTGACATGAGGTAAAATGGCCATCGTTACCTTCAATGAAAATTATGCCATAGGCTATAAAAGGGTTGTTTGAATTAATCCTAACCGCGTGCAAATCATTATGCAACGCCGACAAAAATTGGTGCCACGAAAGATGCTTCGTGAGAAATTTAAACAATTGAGAAATCCGACAACTTTGTGTCGAAGCCTTCAAGAGAACCAGAGCGATGATCCCAGAAAATTTTGATTATATTATCGTGGGAGCCGGGTCTGCTGGCTGCGTTTTGGCGAACAAACTTAGTGAAAGCGGTCGCTATAAAATTCTGTTGGTCGAAGCAGGGGGAACGGATCGAAAGTTTTGGATCAAGGTCCCTCTGGGTTATGGCTTTACCTTTTCAGATCCCAAAGTTAACTGGCGCTACAATGCCGAGAATGATCCTGGTCTAAATGGGCGTGGAGCTTACTGGCCACGGGGCCGTGTTCTTGGCGGCTCTAGCTCAATCAATGCCATGGCTTATTCCCGAGGCTTGCCTGATGATTATGATGACTGGGAAGCCGCCGGAGCAACGGGCTGGAATTGGGGGCAAGTAGAACAAGCTTATGATGCTCTTGAGATCAACGATGAGTTTGGGGCCGATGGGAAACGGCAGGTGCGGGGCGATGGCGCCCTTTGGATCAGTGATCTGAGTGATCAGATGCACCCGTTTTCACAACGGTTCTTACAAGCTGCCAAAGATATTGGGTGGCCCGTAACGGACAATTTCAATGGGCCTGAAAAAGATGGCCTTTCCTTGATACGTAGTACAGTACGTAAAGGGTTTCGTTGGTCATCTGCTGATGCCTTTTTACGACCGGCCAAAAAACGTACAAACCTTCACGTGGTAACAAATGCCCTCGTAGAAAAAATCATCATTAACGAAGGCCGTGCCACCGGAATTCGTTATCGCATGGGTGATAGAACTCATGAGACTAAAGCCGCCTGTGAAGTCATTCTTAGTGCCGGAGCGATTAATTCACCGCAACTGTTACAATTGTCAGGGGTTGGCCCTGCAGGGCTTTTGAAACAACATAATATTGGGGTGGAACACGATCTCTCTCAGGTCGGGCAGGGCTTACAAGATCACCTTGCAGTGTCGCATTTTTATCAGGCGAATGAACCCACTCTTAATAATAGGCTGGGTAACAAGCTGGGCCAGTTATTAGCGGGTATACAGTATGTACTGACCCGGCGTGGGCCCCTGAGTGTACCGGTAAATCAGTGCGGCGGTTTCATCCGTTCGGACGTGGGGTCAACGGGACCAGATGTTCAGGTCTACTGTAATCCAGCTTCTTATTCAGTACCCGCCTCGGGCCAGCCAAAAATGGATAAAGAGCCTGGCTTTTTACTCAGCGTTCAACCTTGCCGCCCGACCAGCAGGGGAGAGGTTAATATCGCCTCTTCAAACCCGTCTGATGCACCAATAATTCAACCGAACTCTCTTTCGACAGAACACGATCAACATATGGCTATCAGGGCGAGTAAGCTACTTCAGAACTTGGCTGAGTCCCCAACCATTTCAAAGGTCACACGAGAGCGAAGTACTCCGGATATCACGACAATGACCGATGCAGAGTTATTGGAGAACTTTCGCGCCAGAGCAGGAACTGTGTTTCATCCTTCCTGCACCTGTCGCATGGGACGAGATGAGAATGATTCCGTACTGGATGCGCGCCTGCGGGTCCATGGTATTAGGGGCTTGCGGGTGGTCGATGCTTCGGCTTTTCCGAATGTGACTTCGGGCAATACCAATGCTCCGACGATAATGCTCGCGACCAAAGCCGCTAAAATGGTGTTGCAAGACGCTGAAATGTCAGTCTGAATAAAAACTTAAAATGACGATGAACAGGAAGATCAAATGCATCTGGAAAAAATAGAAACATTTGTCGTAGGTAATCCACCCCCGCGTCATGGCGGTCGCTATTTTATTTTTGTCCGCTTGACCACGGCTTGTGGCATTTCGGGTGTTGGGGAAATTTATAACGCGACTTTCAGCCCAGATCTCTGTGCGGCAATGGCTCAAGAAGTATTTGAGCGTCATTTTGCCGGCAGTGACCCTCACCACATAGAGAAACTGTGGCGGGAGACTTACGGGGCAGGCTTTACGCAACGCCCTGACGTCACCGTCATGGGAGTGCTTAGTGGGTTGGAAATGGCGTGTTGGGATATCGTTGGTAAAGCGGCAGATAAGCCCGTTTATGAGCTTTTGGGCGGTAAAGTCCACGAGCGCTTGCGTAGCTATACCTATCTCTACCCGACAACGGGTGATGTTTATCCTGATCCAAATGTGCCAAATGTTTATAACGATCCAGACATTGCTGCCCAAACCGCATTGGAGATGGTGGACAAAGGCTTTACCGCGGTGAAGTTCGATCCTGCAGGACCTTATACGATCTATGATGGGCACCAACCTCGTTTGGAAGATTTGGAACGCTCAGAGTTGTTCGTAAAACGCATTCGCGAAGCTGTGGGGACCCGCGCTGATTTGTTGTTTGGTACTCATGGCCAGTTCACGGTATCGGGTGCCAAACGTATGGCACGCCGATTAGAAGCTTATGATCCGCTTTGGTTTGAAGAACCAATCCCACCGGAAAATCCAGCTGATATGGCAGAGGTTGCCCGTTTTACATCTATCCCCATTGCAACGGGCGAGCGGCTTTGTACTAAGCATGAGTTCGCACGATTGCTCGAAGCAGGTGCGGCGTCGATCCTTCAAATGGATTTGGGGCGTGTTGGGGGTCTTCTCGAAGCCAAGAAAATTGCCTCCATGGCTGAAACCAGATCTGCTCAGATTGCACCACACCTTTATTGTGGTCCAGTGGTTGCTGCGGCGAACATTCAGATCGGCACTTGCAGTCCGAACTTTTTGATCCTTGAATCAATCGGCACGTTTGATGGGCCTTATACATCGTTCCTCAAAGGATCGATTACTTGGGAAGACGGCTATGTGATCCCGCCAACCGCTCCAGGTCTTGGGGTCGAGCTAGATGATGCGGTTATCGCAGCCAATCCATATACGGGTAAAGAGTTGCATATTGAGATGGCAACTGAGCCAGTCGTACAATAGCTCAAAAATAATTATCTATAAAATCTTAGTAGATGAGATCAAAAGTAATGAAGAACTTGAACAAATTTTATATTGATGGTGCTTGGGTCGATCCAGTTACGAGCACAGCCTTCCCGATCATGAACCCTTCCACCAATTCCCAAATTGGGGAAGTAGCACTGGGCAGCGCGGATGATGTAAATGCGGCTGTTACTGCAGCCAAGCGAGCTTTTGAAACTTTTTCTAAAACAACTAAGGCTGAACGCCTCACGTTATTGGAACGGTTGCTAAAAATTGCGAAAGCTCGCAATGAAGAAATGGCCCAGGCGATTACTTCGGAAATGGGCGCACCGATTTCAATGTCCCGTGATGCTCAGGCAGGTTGCGGTATAGGGCATATTCAGAGTTTTATTGAGGCTTTGAAATCCCAGGAAACGCACGAAACTCTTCCGAGTGGAGATGTTCTCATTCGAGAACCTATTGGTGTTTGTGGGTTGATTACGCCTTGGAATTGGCCGATTAACCAAATTGCTCAAAAGGTAGTTCCTGCCTTGGCAATCG
The DNA here is from genome assembly GCA_036960845.1 of Halopseudomonas aestusnigri. Lineage (GTDB taxonomy): Bacteria > Pseudomonadota > Alphaproteobacteria > Kiloniellales > Kiloniellaceae > Kiloniella. The sequence continues at coordinate 713,923 of JBALWN010000002.1, forward strand.
GGGCAACTTGCGTGCTGAAGCCTTCGGAATATACACCGCTTTCAGCCGAGCTGTTTGCTCAAATGGTCGATGAAGCCGGGTATCCGGCGGGAGTATTTAACCTTGTGTACGGGGATGGTGTGACAGTAGGATCTGCGATGTCTCGTCACCCTGATATTGCGATGATGTCTTTTACGGGATCGACTCGTGCAGGTATTTTGGTATCCAAAGATGCTGCTGAAACTGTGAAACGCGTGACGTTGGAGTTGGGCGGTAAATCACCTAATCTAGTGTTTGCCGATTGTGATTTGGATGTCCGGGTCAAAGCGTCCGTGATGCAGTGTTTTTACAATACGGGGCAGTCTTGTAATGCGCCGACACGCATGCTTGTGGAACGTAGTTGTTATGTCCGAGCGTTGGAAATTGCCAAGCAAACGGCGGATGCACAAAAAGTTGGGGATCCTTCTGAGATTGGCGATCATATCGGACCGCTCTTTGATAAGCTACAGTACGATCGGGTTCAAACCATGATTGGGGTCGGGATCGACGAAGGTGCGCGCCTTTTATCGGGCGGGTTAGGTAAACCAGACGGCCTGGAAGCCGGATGGTACGCCAAGCCAACAATCTTTGCGGATGTGAACAACGATATGCGCATTGCCCGCGAAGAGATTTTCGGCCCTGTTCTGGTTATTATCCCGTTTGATAACGAAGACGAAGCCATCGCCATCGCCAATGATACTGACTTTGGTCTGGCTGCTTACCTGCAAACCGGAGATGCAGCACGCGCGATACGCGTCTCAGATCAATTGCGGGCTGGGGCTGTCGCTATTAACGGCAAAGGCAGTAACTACGGCTCCCCGTTTGGAGGGTACAAACAATCTGGAAACGGTCGCGAAGGCGGTGTCTTCGGGCTTGAAGATTATCAAGAATTAAAAGTGCGGTGTCCGATAGAAATTTAACGAATTTGAGAGGAATAGGGTCGTAAATTTTGTGATCCTATTTCTCTCCTCCTTTTCTCCCGCCCCATTCATTCCAAAGTACATAATTCTGAAATATTACCAGAGATTAAGTTGTTGGGATAACTCTGTAAAAGCATCATCAATGGCACGTTTGAGTTCGTTCTCTGTGTCGGAGCTTTGCAGCCATGGGGAGACGGCAAAATAGAAATGAGTCCTTTGCTCAAACTCTTCGATATCCCGCCACACAAGGCCGGGGTTCTTCTGGCAGAAAAGTTCAGCGATTAAAACGTTACCGATATAAAGCGCATTAAACTCTTCGGCCATTTGCATGGCGAGGGTTGAATAGGGCGTTTCCAGCAGATTTTGGATCTGTAGATTGTGGCGTTGGGCGATTTCCTGATGTTCAAGGTAACAAGGATCACTTTTGGGAACTGAGATCATTTTCTGGTTTTGAAGGTCTGTCACAGCTAACGTTGTTTTTTCAGCCAGAGGGTGCGCTCTTGGTAAGACACAAACCTGACGCGCGGAAAGAAATCGTCGGTTCTCTATGCTTTTATGATCCAGGGGTTTTGTATGAAAAGCGACATCAGCTCGGTTTTCGATTAACGAAGCAACGGACTCTTCTTGAGACGCTGACGTGACTTGAAAGTGCATACTACCTTGTCGGGGTAATCGGGTAAGCAGGTGTGGGAGCACTAAAGACGAGTTTGAAAACGAAGCGCAAATACGCAACTGGTTGACCTGGCGGGTCTGACCACGACGCCACTTGGTAAATGTCTTATCTATCCCCGTAAGTAACTCTTCCACATCTTCGTGAAGAATTTTGGCACGCTCGGTTGGGAAAACCCGCCCGTTTTGACGCATGAAAAGCTCAGTCTCAAAAGTGGTTTCTAGGCGCTGGATGTGCTGGCTGATCGAGGGCTGAGTTACTCCGAGTTTTTCCGCTGCCTTGGTAAGGCTTCCCGTCTCCATCACCGCTGCGAAGGCCTCGAGAGATTTCAGATGAGAGAGTTTGCTTTCTTTAAGGCTAAACATAGGTGGGTTTCTCGTTTTTTTGTTCCGAAATCTAAGCTGCAGTCTGAGATTGTTATTAAAAGATGTGTCATTTAACGTGTCAGATTGCCAAACAATTTCATTAAGAGCTATGCTATTAAAGCAACCTATAAGTTCATAAGTTTATTTTATAAGATTGTCGACTACTTCATAACGTTGTAGCCGTAGTTAGCTGTGATTATAACGTATATACCCTATGTTTTAGGGAATATATATTATTTACAGTTCTTGACGTTAATTTCTGAGTTCATAAATAAAATCTATAATAAGAGCTCTACAGTTATAAAAATACATAAAAACACCTGCTCGTTACCAGCCCAAATAATATGATTACCCAATAGATTACAGGGAATACATTGATGTTTATTAGCCCCAAAAAGGCCGCGTTTGCCTTTGCCACCACCTTGCTTACCTCGACCATACTTTCTGGTTCCCTCTCTGCACAAGAAGCGGTTCAGCCTGAAGCCACCCATGCCGTTGTGGAAAAACAGTCTGTTAAATCAGAAAAATTCATGGTGGCCTCGGCCAACCCTATCGCCACCCAAGTTGGCTATGAAGTGCTTGAGCGCGGCGGTACTGCTGCCGATGCCGCTGTTGCGGTACAGTTCATGCTCAATCTGGTCGAGCCACAAAGTTCAGGCATTGGTGGCGGCGCCTTTATGGTCTATTGGGATGCCAAATCCAAAACCCTGACCACCTTTGATGGCCGTGAAAAAGCGCCGATGTCTGCCACACCAGACTATTGGTTGGGTGCAGATGGACAGCCTGTGGGATGGTTTGATGCCGTGGTTGGCGGTAAGTCGGTTGGCGTGCCAGGAACGCTGAAGCTGATCGAAACTGTGCAGCAGCGTTATGGTAATCAAGATTGGGCGTCATTGATTGAGCCTGCCCGTGCCTTAGCGCAGGGTGGGTTCCAAATTTCTCATCGCATGGCGAGCTCTATTGCCAAGGCTGTAGGCAAACGCAAGCTCGAAGCCATGCCGGACACCCGGGCATATTTCTTTGACAAGAAAGGCGACCCGCTTAAAGCAGGCACCTTGTTGCGTAATCCAGAATTTGCCGCAGCACTTGCGATGATCCAAAAAGAAGGCTCCAAAGTTTTCTATGAAGGTCAGATTGCCAAAGACATTGTTGCCTCTGTGAAAACAGAAGAAAACGGCGGTGTTTTGACCATGGAAGATATGAAGGCTTATACCGTTGTTGAACGTAAGCCTGCCTGTGCCGATTATCGGGGATATGAAGTCTGCGGCATGGGCCCGCCTTCATCTGGCGCGTTGACAGTTGGGCAAATCCTGTCAGTTCTTTCAAATTACGACATTCCTGCCATGGGGCCGGGGGCTGAGAGTACGCACCTTTATCTAGAGGCCGCCAAGCTTGCCTATGCAGATCGTGGTCTTTACATGGCTGATAGTGACTTCGTAAAAATGCCCGAAGGCTTGCTTGATCAAGCTTATCTCAAAAGTCGAGCTGCCTTGATTGATCCAAACAAAGCAATGGCAAAGGCCGATGCAGGTACACCGCCTTGGAAAGAGGCAAGCATCTATGCGCCTGATACGCAGCTTGAGCGTCCGGGAACCAGTCACTTCTCCATCGTTGATGCGCAAGGCAACGTGGTGTCAATTACCACCACCATCGAAACCGGCTTTGGATCACGGGTTATGAGCAACGGCTTCCTGCTCAACAATGAGCTCACCGATTTCTCTCGCGCACCGGAAAAAGACGGCAAGCCGATTGCCAATCGTGTCGAAGGTGGCAAGCGTCCGCGTTCTTCTATGGCCCCGACTATTGTCCTAAAAGACGGTGCACCTGTACTGGCAATTGGATCTCCCGGCGGATCTCGGATCATCAACTACGTGGCCCAGTCCATCATTGGTATTCTTGACTTTAACATGGACCCGCAAGTCGCGATCAGCCAACCGCACATCGTCAACCGTAATGGTGCGACCGATGTGGAGGAAAACACCGATGCCGTCGCCATGATCCCGGCGCTGGAAGCACTCGGCCATGAAACCAAAGTCCGTGACCTGAACTCTGGCTTGCACGTTATCCAGATCAAAGACGGCGTACTCATCGGCGGGGCCGACACCCGTCGTGAAGGCACGGTGATGGGAGACTAGGAACTCTCCAAAATTAGTTAATCTAAACGGGCTTGTCATGGTAAATGGCAAGCCCGCTTTGTTCTTCTAGAACTGTATGAACTAGAAAGATTGCTAACTAACGTCTCAATTGAATGTGATGGGTAGTTGATAACCTAAGTTCTTAAGTAAGGTATTCACCAACAGGAGGGTGCCTTATGTTGTTTTACTATCCAGGCTTAATTCTCAATGTTGTTACAGCAACTATAGCTTTTGCAACGGTTGTTTTCGGGATGGCGACTGCATCTTATGCTTTTCAGGAAACTGTTTCACCAAGGTATTCTGGGCACGATAGTTATTCGGGCGTTAGCTTAAAGAATTCAGGATACGTGATTATCGAGCATGGCCAAAAGAGACACTACTCGTCCAAGAAGAATCACGCCTATAACAAGTACCATTCTTCTAAGAACCATAATGTTTATAACAAGCCCCACCCACCAAAGAAGTATTATTCCTATAAACTAAATTCTGGCGATTATTATGTTAAGCCGGGTCATCATAACCGTTATTATAAGTCAAACCGTGTACACCGTGGCTTTAAACACAAGCGCCAACATCGCCGTTTTCAACGCCATAATTCCCACTCTTATTATAATAAGCACACCCGTCATCGTTCTTATTCCAATTCAAGGCGTCATCACCGCCGTTAAGGAGAAGTGCATCTAGAGGGGAAAGAGGGAGGTTCCATTTTTCCTTAGCCTTTTATGGATTTTACCTACTCGCCAAAATAGAAACGGGGTCTTTTTTGATAAGGTACACAGAAACTAGCTCTGATGGATGTTACCATTCCTTCAGAGCCGTTTTCATATCAATTACAGGTAATATCAATTGGTTAGTTAATCAATAAGTTCGACCCAATAGGGTTTGTGATCTGATCCTGTGGCTTCTCTATCTACCCATGCCTGTTTAACTTTCGAAGAATAATGTGGGCTTAGAAAACAATAATCCAGACGCACCGGATAACCTGGGGCTCGATCTGCTGGGTCAGGCCACCAAGATAGCGCGTCTTCCCCAATTGTCTCCTTTGCAACAGACCAACTGTCGACAAAACTATCTGCATGGGGAATACGTAACTGGGTTGGCGGGTCAATTTCACCAACAATTTTATTATATTCCACACCATCTGGAAGGGAGTTAAAATCGCCCATCATTATCGTTTGCGCTGGCATGGGGGGAGGATCTGCACCATTTGACCAATCCATGGTACAAAAATTTTCATATTCGCTTTGGTCATCGACAGGTCCCGTTCCGGTCCATGTTCCCCCACGGCGTTGTGCGTTTTGATGCAGATTGAGTAAGTAATCAATTTGTACCAAACGTTCGCGTACAGAGACTGCTGAAAGATGCAGAGAGTACACCCGAACGGCCCCTGAAGGTGTATCAATCACACATTCAAGCGCCCCAGTATCCATGTTGAAATTTTCGCTGGTGGCGAGTTTGGGTAAAACAATTATCCGAGAAGAGATAATTGGCCATCTTGAAAGTAACATTGGACCAAATTGGCGACGTCGGTTTTTAACACGGCCATCTTCATCTTTTACACTGGCGTCCATGTCATAAGCAGGACAAAAAGCCCAGTAAAAATCCTTCAGCTTCTCGGCAATGGTTTCAACCTGATCGACCATATCGCTACGCCTCCAAAAACGCTCTACTTCTTGTAGCCCAATAATGTCGGCATCACGTACAGCATCTGCAATCCGGTCGTAATTATATTGCCCGTCCAAGCCGAGAGCGTAACGTATATTGTATGTGACTATTTTCATTTTAGGTTCTTTGTCATGATAAATTGTAAGTACACAGGCGCATCACTGTGATTGAACTTGTATTCAGGTAGATATCAGCGCCAAGATAAAGAAGGAGCTCAACGCATAGCGTTGAGCCTCCAATTTCATGACAGGCCCATCATCAAGGTTAATTTACAGCAACCAAGTTCTAGGAAGTGCGTTATCAAACATTGTACCGCCCAGAGGATCTCCCACCCAGCCGCCTATTTTATCACTTACCGCGTCAACAAAATCATTGAACATAGGGACAATTGCACCGCCTTCATTACGCACCATTACGCCCATTTCGCGGTAAAGTGCCTTTCGTTTAACCAAATCAAGTTCTCCTTTTGCTTGAACGAGAAGGCTATCGAAGTTGGCAGACTTGAACCGTGTATCGTTCCAATCGGCGTCAGATTTATAAGCTGTTGAATACATCTGGTCCTGAACAGGTCTGCCGCTCCAATAAGAAGCGCTAAATGGCTTGTTGTTCCAAACTTCTGACCAATAACCGTCATTTGGCACACGCTTGATATCTACCGGAATACCCGCTACCGCAGCACTTTGCTTGAACAACTGTGCAGCTTCTACCGCACCCGGGAATGCTGCATCAGAGACACGTAGAACAACGGGGCCATCGTGTTCTGATTTCTTATAGAAGTGTTTTGCCTGATCTGGATCGTACATACGCTGTTCAATATCATCGGAAAACAAAGGATAGGCTGCGTTAATTGGCATGTCGTTCCCAACTGATCCATAACCACGTAGAACTTTATCAACCAATTCTTCGCGATTGACGGCAAGTTTCAACGCCATACGCAGATCATTGTTATCGAATGGTGCTGTATTATTGTGCATGACGAACACATAGTGCCCACCACCAGCAACACGCTCAATGTTGATGCCGGGAATGCGGGCCATCAACTTAGCAATTTTCGGCTCAACCCGGTTTATGAAATGGACCTGACCACTTTGCAGTGCTGCAGTACGCGCAGTGCTGTCGTTCAGAACAACGATTTCAACTTCATCCGCGTGCCCCCGACCATTATCCCAGTAATTTTCAAACCTTTTATACGCATGACGAACACCCGGTTCATTGATTTCCAGAGTGTATGGGCCCGTGCCAACACCGGCATCGGGCGCATCTATGCCTCCGCCAGGTTGGATTACCAGATGATAATCCCCCATCAGATATGGTAAATCCGCATTCGCACTCGCGAGTTCGACGATAAACGTGTCGCCATCTACCTTCATTGCTTCGATACCACGCATAATACCAAGTGCACCCGATTTGGTGTTTTTACCTGAATGACGCTGCATGGTTTTCAATACATCATCGGGGGTTAATGTTTTTCCGTTATGAAATTCCACACCCTTACGGATTTTGAAATGCCAAGTTTTGGCATCAGCCGATGCCTCAATACTTTCCGCCAGACGCGGCACAACTTGGCCATTTTGCACTTCTACAAGTAAATCACCGAAGCAAGATAAGTTGTTAGCAGGCACTGAGCTGGCTGAAATTGCGGGATCAAGACTGTTTGTACTTTCACCACCCTGAAGGCCTGCTTTAATCAGGCCACCCTTTTTCGGGCCTGCTGCCATTGCGGTACTTGTGAGCAAGCTAGTTGCCATTGCACCTGTTACACCCAATGCAGCTGCTCGACCCATAAACTCACGGCGATCCAGTTTTCCACCTACCGCACGTGCCGCTAAATAGTTAAGTTTATTCGACATTATTCTCTCTCATGTTGTAATCACCGATATCTCACAAGACACAATTCACTTCTAAGCCAGGCCCTTAGTGGATTGTGTGATTGAATTTTTAGACAAAACATTTGATCAAATTGGTCCTGGCGTCTATATCCATTATTATCATATTGACCATACCATTGTACGTTAAACAGGAGTTTTTATGGCTAAGGAAACCGGCCATGGCTTACCACTACCTTTTCTAAATTTGCATCATAATGTTGATAGCCCGTTGTATATGCAAATAGTCCAACAACTACGCAAAATGGTTTTAGGAGGTGAGTTAAAAGCAGGTCAAAGGCTTCCTGCAACGAGGGTTATGATGCGAGAATTAGGTGTTTCGAGGAGTACAGTAATTGCTGCTTTCGAACAGCTTGTCGCAGAAGGCTATTTCACAAGTACAGTTGGTAAAGGCACATTTGTTGACATGAATGTGCAACCTACCAAAATGAATGAAAATTCATTGAATTTAGAAAAAAACAAAGTCGTGGGGTATTCATCCAGCTCAATTTCCAAACGTGGTAAGACGATAATTTCAAATTTTAGTTCATCCGAATTCCACCCGACTGTACCTCGAGCTTTCGCCCCCAACGTGCCAGCAATCGATTTGTTTCCCTATAAAACGTGGAGCCGAATTGAAAATAAGGTTCGAAACTCTAAGCGTCGAGATTTGATGACTTATGGTGATCCTGGGGGGTATTTCCCACTGCGAGAAGCCGTTTCCGAATATGTATACAGTTACCGCGGGATTAGATGTGACCCAAGACAAGTTATCATCACCACAGGAACACAGCGGTCATTACTTCTGGTTACCTCGCTTTTATCTGATGTGGGAGATAAAGTCCTAATCGAAGACCCCGCAAGCAACATTGTGCAACAATCGTTCAGATCGCAAGGCGCAACCCTTTGTCCTCTTCTGGTCGATGCCGATGGAATAGACGCTAATCAGCTTAGTTCGAAAAACATGTCTGCAAAATTGGCCTATATGACCCCTTCCTGCCAATACCCTATGGGCGTAACAATGCCAGTTGCACGTAGGTTGGATTGGTTAAATTGGGCGAACCAAAACGCAGCATGGATTATCGAAGATGATGAGGATTGTGAGTTTCGCTTCTTGAAACGATCCATTCCTGCAATGGCAAGCCTAGATCAGAATAATCGCGTTATATATACTTGGAGCCTAAGTAATATTTTGTTCCCGGCATTACGCCTTGGTATCATGATTGTACCGCCAGAACTTATTGAGCCATTTGAAACGGCAAATGGGCTTATTGATCGCGGACCTAATTCTTGGATGCAAGCGGTATTATTTGAGTTCATTCAAGGGGGCTATCTGGCAAGCCATACGCGACAAATGCGCAATGAGTATTCTCGGCGGCGTGAAGTTTTACTGCATGAATTAAGCCGGAATGCTAACGGTTTAATAGAGCCGATAAAGACCGAAAGCGGCCTAAGGATAATAGCGTCTCTTTCAAATGAACTTTGTGATTTAGAGGTTGAAAATAAACTAAACCAAAATGGCATTAGTAGTTATGCGCTTTCAAGTTATTGCCAGAAACGAAAAGATTTAAATGGGTTACTTTTGGGGTTTTCTTGCGTACCGGAACAAGAAATCCCAAAGAGTGTAAATATACTTATGAGCACTTTACGTAGTTTAAGGGGCGAAAGGAATTGAATGGGTCTAATTTTTAATATCGGTATTATATTCATCATTCTCAATGCCTAAAGTAGCACTATTTCGAACTATCCATTTTTTGAGTTAACACGGATATTTATCAACAGTATTAAGAAAAAAATGCTATGCTGAGGTAGATAAAGTCGAGATAGGCGGTAATCCAAGGTTGTGTATCTTTGGTGTTTTATTGATTGGTTTAAATCATATAACAACTCGGCTTTTATTGATAAATGAAGTAAATCCGGTCACACTGACAAAACAATTATAGTTTGGCTAAGCTCTATCTTTTCGTGAGAGAAATCGAAATTAAAACCTTGATGCCTAGAACACTCTTTTCGTTGCTATTTGGCTTTATGCTCTGCTTATGGGGTAGCCTCGCTTCTGCAGCAACGTTACAAGTCAGCGTCTTTGATCTCCACCCCTTTGGCGGGCGGGATGCTGAGGGGAATGTTGTCGGGATTATTCCTGAAATTCTTCAAGAGATCGCTCAGGAAACCGGGCTTGATTTCAATGTGAGGGTGGTGCCGTACAAGCGGATGTTTTTCGAACTCGAAACCGGCGATACGGATTTTGCAATATTTTTCAGAACACCCAAAAGCGAGCTGATTGCTACGCCAAAAGTTCGAATTTATACCCTGCGCAATATTGTTGTCGGCAAGCGGGGAATTGATCTCTTGGCATATAGAGACCTTTACAAACACACGATCTCCGTACCAAGGGGAACCTTTTATCAAGAAAAATTCGATAACGATCTGGTTTTGAAAAAAATGCTTGTTCCGGGGTTTTCCAATGCGGTTAATCAACTGTTACAGAACCGTACTGATCTTGTGGCGGGGCCAGAAATATCCATTGCTTATCACTTGAAAAAACACGGATCTTCAAAGGGTATCTTGGGGAAATCTTTTTTTCTAAGCAGTAGATCTGCATGGTTACAGGTCTCCGAAAAATCAAAAAAATTGACCCCGGAAACTCTCGAAATTCTTGTGGATACGGTTAATCGTCTTCATCAGAGCAAGACTATCGAAAATATCATGGCAAAGTACAACTAGGGAATTTCAGAAGATAGAACCCGTCCCAAAAGCCGGGACGGGTCTTGATCAGTTGATACTAGTCGTTCATCAAATGGCTGCCGTGGGGATTATCGATGACCATTTTCCAGCTGCCGTCGGCTTGTAGGCGGAGCACGGCTACTGAGAGGCCGGATTGGGTAATTTCCTGGCCATCGGGTGTTTTGCCGAGCATTGACCAAGGAGCTATGTGAACCGCGATATCTCCCGCGACAATGACCTCGTGACCGCTATAGGTAAAGTGTGGGTTGATGGCTGAGAACTCGGCGAAGATCTGCTTGGCGACAGCGGGATCGGTAACAGATGTGCCGGGCTCAAACATGATTGCGGCGCCTTTTTCATAGGTCGACATTACCACATCGAGGTTACCCGCTTCGAAATTGGAGGTCATTTTCTCGATCAGGGAGAGAACATTAGTTTGCTCCGGTGTCATTGGGGGTGTCATTTGTATCGTCGTTTCTTTCGTCATGGCTTTGGTTCCTTTGGTTTGTGTATCAGACGTTAATGTGTCTGCGAGGGTGATTGTTGGCAGGGAATTGGCCGAAAAAAGGCCAAGCAAAATCGCGCCCAAAAGATAGGTTTTCTTGAACATTTGTGTCTCCGTTAAAGGGCTATGTAAGCGGTATGGTTAGTGGATCAAATCAGATCCGTTGTTGTTGGTCGGCGGTGCACCGGATGGAGAACTTTGTTTGGCCAGCGCTATGTCTGGATCAAGGATTTCTGAAAGTCTGACTGCAAAATCATTAGGGCTGACAAATTCAGGTGTTGCGCGTTGAAGTTTGAGGGTTCTGAGCTCTTGTTCCAGTGACTTAACGCCTGAAATCACACTGTTATAATCAGGAGCGCTTTTGGTGGCATAAGTTGGTGCCTGCCCATCTCCTTTTTTGGGAATGCGGCCAAGTTTTCTGGCCGCTGGAAGCCTACGTGGGCAACTGCACTTGGCGGTTTCATTGGCGATTCCACAATGATTTGTGGTAAAGGCAACCACTTCATTTCTGGCCCGTGATAGACGCTTTCTGAAATTGGCTTTGCTTAAGCATAAGATTTCGGCGGCCTCGGCCTGATCGAGATCGAGAATATCGCCGAGCACATAAGTCATTCTGTGTTTGACATCGAGGCACAGCAGCATGGCCATGGTACAGGATATGCGCAGTTCATTGAGCCAGACTTCGTCTTCTCCAGAGGGCGTCGCTTCTGGTACCAAACCACTTTCGAGATCGTGGCGGAACATTTCAAAGTTAAGTCCAAGATCGCGGTTACGAACTTTTTGGGCTGTGAAGAGATAGTTCGCCGCGACCCGATACACCCAAGTTTTAAAGGCGCTCTTGCCTTCAAAGGTTGAAAGTTTGGTCACCACCAGAATGAGGATTTCCTGTGTTGCCTCCAACGCGTCATCCGGATTAACCAGCATACGCATGGCGAGGTGGTGTACTTGGTCTTGTACCTCGCGCACCACACCTTCAAGCGCCTTTTGATCGCCAGTTTTTGCGCGCTCAACGATCTCATTTAATCTATCACTCATCTCGCCAACTGCTTATCTGTTATATGGCAGACCCGGTCTGGTATTCTAAAGTTATGGTCTTTAAAGTCCGGGTCTTTTTTTGCCTTCTATATAGTTAGACAACAGCAAGAGCACAGGTGTGACAAATTAATTTCCTGTGAGAAGATTTATTTGAGTTTCAAGATAAGAATTTTCCACCTGTATGCGCATAGATGCCGTTTGGGATACTGTGGGGGGAGTGGATGAGGCGGTTATGATCAAAGCTGCGCTGTGCCAACATCCAAAGGTAGAACACCCTGCCTAACAGTCTCAAATATATGCTCGGAGAAAGTTGGCAGGATGTTTTTGTGATGAACCTTTTTAAAGAGAGCTCTGCGATTACTTTACTTCGTAGGCAGCTGAGTCCGCGATTACGGAGTGGATTACATCTTTGACAGATTCTTCAGAGAAGTCGGCGTCCTGATAGATCTTGTAGAGCTTGAAGTCGGAAATCCGGCTGAGTACAAACCAGGCCAGACGGGCAGCTTCGGGGGACTCTTCTTTAAAACCCAGGCCAGTGGCAACGGATCTGATCCATTTGTGGGCAGATTTTCCGGCGACATAGTGGGAGAAAGACCAGCTGCCATCGGAATAGGATGAGAGGAACCATTCGGCCATACGCTTGTCGAGGTTAAGCTGTGGGGCTTTTGTACCAGCGTATTCAGCTGCTTCTTTCATGGCGGGGTTAAAGCCTTCGGCCTTACCGTCCTTGTTGGTTACTTCTACATCCCAATGAGGATCGAAGTGGGTAGAGGCGGCGCCAAATAGTAAGTTTTCCGGCGCCTTACGTTTGAGTAATTCTGCATAAACCACTGCTCCGTGTTCGCCCATCCAGCCCCACTTAGCTACACCGTCTTTTCCACCCCAGGAACTGGGAAACCATTCCGGCTTGACCACGGTTCCAGATTTTACGTCCCAGTTGTACCAGACCTTGCTCCAGTCGTGGAGAGCCAGCTGGGCAATCACCAGATCACGGTCACTGTTACGGATGCCGTGGACTTGATCAAAAGTGTTGAGCCAACCCAGTGCGATCTCGATTACTTCAACTAGATGCACTGCCAGACCACCGGGATAATGGTGATGACCGGGACTACCCGTTGCCGGAGCAGTACGTAGGGCATCGACAGATGCCTTACTGTTGAATACGGTTGATTCCGGTGTGGCATACATATCGAGCACCAGGGTTCTGAGCTCTGGGTCCTCAATCGAATTGATATAACCCATCAGGCGGTCATAGGCCGCGGTTGTCCAGGCACCACTTATGGCCATATCGGTCGGGTCCATGGCGAGGATTTTGTCCAACCGTTGTTGTGGAATTTCAGCAGCCTGCGTAGTAAAGCCGTAACTGCCGAGCAGAAAACAGGCGAGAAGGAGAAGGCGAGGTTTTTTCATGATTATTTACTATCCAGAAGCGTTTATTCAAAGGTCCTCTTCGATAGCTTGTGGAGATGACAGGGCGATGACGGTAGCAAGTCTGAGGTGAGAAGTTTTTGCGACAAACGCACTCCGCAGATCAACTGATGAAGGCCTTTCTTTTATTCTTACCCACCAGTATGGGCATAGCTGCCGCCTGGGATACTGTGGTCGGGGTAGCGAATGAGGCGGCTTTCATTTGTGGGCTGATCAAAGCTGTGTTGCCATACCGCACCCGGCCAGTACGTCTCGGCCATACCGCGGGCAGGCCAATAAACTGAAGTGTAGAGAGTGCCAAAGCCCTTGGAGAAGTTGGTTGAATAGAGCGGTGGTTTTAGGAATGCAGCGATAAATTTATCGGCGGGCTCTTCATGCATGGTCAGGCGACGCAGGAGAAAGCGCTCACGTTCGACTGTTCCGGTAGCCCTTGCATGCTGGTGCCACTCAACATTTTCTTGGTGGTTGGTGGCAACCCGGGTATCAGTAATGACGATCTCGCGATCAGGAGAGAGATAGACGGTGATAAAATCGCCGGAACGATCCACACAGGTGATGTTATAAGCCATGTGACAGGGTACCCGTCGGAGCACGGTTATAGCTTCTTTTGTCGTGTCACAGAATTCAAGAATATAGCGTAGGATCAAGGGTACACCAAAGCCATCACCGACAACCCTGCGACCACCAAAGGTGAGCGATAAAGCCAGTCCAGCTTCGTTCATACCATCAACCACACCCCACATGCCATCTGAAGTTGCGATGACCCGTTTGCCGTTCCAAGCGCTATCTAGAATAATACCGTCACTGAGATCTGGACTGTAATCGTAGTTGCGCACCAACATCGGCTCATCCCCGAGCCAGACGGCTTGAGAACAGCCCGACAGATAAGGCGGAGGGCGATAAAAACTGAGAAAACGTGCAGCGAGATCGCTACCTCCAGCCAGTTCACACAAGATTTCGTACGTGGGGACAAGCTCGGGCATATGCTGCTTTAACGCGCGAAGACCAGAGAGATAGGTTTGGCGCGCAGATAGGCTCTCGCTTAAAAACCACTTCTCATAGGCAGGCCAGAGCTTGTTAAACTGCTCTTGCCAGGCTGGACCCGCCTTGAGTTCGTGAATTTTATCGAAGATCAAATCCATAGTACGCTATACCACACTCGACTTACTTGTTTCTTATTGGCTTACTTGTTTCTCATATATAGAGCCCAGATAAGTTTTGATGTTATCTGGGCTCTATCTTTAAGGTCGTGAGCTTGCCTACATGATTTTAAAGGCAGGATCACTTATCGGCAGAGCCTCTGCTGTTGGTAAAGGCTTGGCCTTAAATTTTGACTTAATGCCTTCGATCCATTGTTTGGACCGCTTGTTGAGTTGGAACGCTTTGTTCATCGCCCGTCCACGGGTCACCAGAATACCGAGATCTGCACCTTCGTAGCGGTAGTCGCCAACGTTGGAAATACGGAGGAAAAACGCCTCTGTATTTGAGGAGACTGCTCGGCGGTGATAGTCGAAACGGTTAAACTCTACGCTACCATCAGGCATGAGATTCCAAATGCCACTTTCGGGCGCTTCGGTGAGAATATCGACGCTATCATCGGTGTGTTTGATCACCATTTGGCACCAGTCATCGATGTTATCGCTATCAGCCCAACGGTTATTCAACTCTTTGACATCGATTTTGAAGGGAATGTTGGAAAACTCAAGCAGGTGGAACAAGAACAACGGCGCATCGGCGTGAGCAAAGGCGGCGTGATTGGTCATGGAACTTGCGCCCGTTACCCGTGGGTTACATTCACCGAGGTAAACTTCACCGTCTTCCTTGTCGATCAGGAAGTCCAGTTCGAAATAACCGCGATAGCCTTCCTTGACCAATTGGTCGCCGAACTGCTCGGTATAACGACGGGATTTTTCACGAATGTCTTCATCGAAGGCATCGGGGAAAATTTCGTTGCCACACCAACCTCCGCGATAAGGCGTTAGCTGTTTGAAACCAACCAGTTCTGTCATCAACGGGCCAACAAGTGTTCCTTCTTTGGTGGCACAGGCTTCAACCGCGGATCCGCGATTGTTTATGCGTTTCATGATCTTGATTTCGCCCTGGCCGACGATTTCTTTTTCATGACGCTTGAAGTCTTTTTCGGTCTTAATAAAGAATGTGGTATGGCCGGAATCACCAAAGGCTGATTGCAGAACCAAATCCGTACCCACGGGTTTGGCGACCTCTTGCAAATGTTTCCAGTTTTTTACCTGACTGAGAACGTTTGGCACACTTGGCACACCTGCGGCATTACCAATGCGCACAGTTTCGATTTTGTGGTCGATTTTCTCACGCAGCGCGGCTTTGGGGAACCAGACGTCAATCTTGAGTTCTTTACAGATTTTTTCAATCCGGGCATCAAACATCAAGAACACCACTTTGGGCTTCTTTTTGCAGGCCTTGATCTGGTCGATGACTTCCTTGTGCTCTAGCAAATAGACGTTGATATCTTCTATAGATTCAAATTCCTGATGCTCGATTTCTGTCGGAACAAATACGTTGGGGTGACGACCATCAAAGCAATCAATATAACTAATAAATTTAAAGTTTCGGCACCATTCATCGATGCCTAGTAGATTAAAGTTGGTTGCGCTTATAAAAAATATAGGTTGGTCGTTACGATGAAAAAATCGCCGAATTTCCGAGATGTTATCTAATGTTTTTGGCACCTTCTTCTGTGATTTTTTTCCAGTAGCCTTAGTTTTTTTTGCGACAATACTGTCCATATTTATGCTCCCTGTTTAGGTATTCATATGTCTGATTAATTCAGCTTTTATTTTGTTGTTATTTTTTATCTAGCATCTTGCGTTCAATAGCCTCTTGGGTGAATACCCGAAGCCCGAGTTCCGGGCGATAGCCGTGAATTTCCTTCACATCAAGATTGCGCAGAAATTCGATAATTTCTTTACTGGCAACTTGGCCGGGGACCAGAATAGGAAAGCCCGGAGGATAGGGGATAATGAACGATGCAGAGACGACATCTCTGCCTTCTGCCATTGCGTTATCGATTGAGTTATCGTCGAGGTTCATGTATTCACAATTTTCTGCGTCATAGGCGAGGAAGAAGGGGGTTCTTGAATCACCTTCGGCAACATCACCAGAAAGATCGTGTCTGAAGGCGTCATGAAAGCGAGAGAAGTCAGGTAGGGGTGGGAGGTCTTCCACCATTGATTTGACATTCTTTTCGTGAATTGTTCGCTCGGCCGGGCTCATATCTTCGAGCTGTTGCTCAAGTTCATAGGCAATTTTAACGAGTACTTCGATCAAGTATGCAACAGAGCTTCGTGTGGTTCCGATATTGGTCATAAACAAGACGGAATTGCGTGATGTCTTGTTAATCTGGATACCGTATTTATCCATCAGGATCTTGTTTTTGAAGGTATCCCCATCCATCCCGGTACTGCCGACAAAAAGCGTAATACGTGTTGCATCAAGGCAGAATTCGTCTTTTTCCCAAGCATCCCAAATATCATTCCACCCTTGGTCAGGGTCGTAATAACTCTCAATTCCAGACTGACGATATTCAGCAGGAACAACGTCGCCCACTGTAAGGATACGGAAGAATTTAGAGAGCATTGGGTGGGTCATGATGCTCTGACGCAAAACCATGGCCATTTCGACCTGCTTTTGGACCAGCTCAAAACCTTCTAGTTCGACCTGTCGTCGACCTACATCCAACGAGGCCAAAATTTGGTAATTTGGCGATGTGGAGGTGTGGGTCATATAAGCTTCTTGAAACGCTTCTTCGACCTTAGATTTATAATCCTGATCATAAATATGGATCATCGATCCTTGGCGTAATGCTGTCAGAGTTTTATGGGTTGATTGGGTGGCGTAGGTTCGTATTCGAACTTTGTCTGGATCAGGGTAGAGACGCACGTCTCGCCATGCTTCTATATCATTAGGATCTAAACCTTGGGTCTCATCTCTGAAGGCTTGATATTCCTCGCGGTAGCTTTCTGTTTTATATCGCGCGACGAGTTCTGATGCAGAGAACATGGCAGTACGTTGACGGTAGGTAGGACCAAACCGTGCAAAACCAAACCAGGCTTCATCCCAGAGGAAAACCAGATCTGGTTTGATGGCAAGGCACTCTTCCATCACCCTCTGTACATTGTAGATAATACCGTCAAAGGTACAATTGGTGAGCAAGAGCATCTTAACGCGGTCAAGCTTGCCTTCGCTGCGCAGCATTAGGAGTTTCTCTTTGATGGTGCGAAGAGGAACCGCGCCATACATGGAATATTCACTTAAGGGGTAGGAATCAAGATAGACCACATTGGCACCAGCAAGCACCATGCCGTAATGATGGGATTTGTGGCAATCCCGGTCAACCAAGACAATGTCGTCTGGGCGTACGAGTGCCTGAACCACAATTTTATTACATGTGGAGGTCCCGTTGGTGGCAAAGAAGGTGACTTTAGAGCCAAATGCTCGCGCGGTAAGGTCTTGAGCTTCTTTGATAGGACCATGAGGTTCAAGCAGAGAGTCCAGTCCACCAGAGGTAGAGGACGTTTCTGCTAAGAAGATGTTCAGGCCGTAAAACTCACCCATATCCTGAATCCAGTGGGATTTGATAATGGATTTTCCGCGAGAGATCGGCATGGCATGAAATACGCCAGTAGGCTTAGTTGAGTATTTTTTTAGAGCGGTAAAAAACGGTGTATTATAACGGTCGTCAATGCCGCGCATAATGTTCAAGTGGAGCTCAAAAAAATCTTCGCTATTATAGAAAACCCGGCGACAAGTTTTTCCTACTTTACCAGCGATATCCTCAACAGATTGATCTGTAACGAGAAAAAGATCTAATTCTGGGCGAATACGAGAAATCGCATTGGCCAAAATGATGGCGTATTCACTGCTATCGGCACTATCAATACCATCGATTTTTGCATCTCTTAAAAACTTGTTCAGCACTGGTAAGCCGTTCTCGGAATGCAGATCAAAGCCGAAGCGGATGACAACAGATTGAATGCTGTGATTAAACGAGGCTGCGATCAGGGCGTCATCAAGGCTAGGCACAAAAACGGGAGCATAGGTAAAACGGTCATCATCGCTGCGCATTGTAGCTAATGCAGCGCGTTGTGATTCTTGCTGGGCATCAGAGAGATCGTCGACGATAAGAATTTCGAAATAAGGACGTTTGCGTGCGCGATCAAAATTAGTGTAACTACCGGGCTCAATTGTGGCATCACGATCGGCTTCGGTCTCGGCGTCGCCGTTAAGATTGATGTGTTTACGCCTGTATTCACCGCTCAGAAGTGCTGTGGCGATGCGTTTTACTTTGTTTGAAAGTTTTTCATAATCTTCTTGTTCTTCATCACGGATCAGCTGTTGAAAAACTTGTTTTCCTGGGAACGCCCAATAAACTTCGACAGGGGCAAGGTAGTCAAGGAGTTCGCGCACTTTTACCAAGTGGTTATCTGTATTCGGACCGCCATTTGCGAGCTGACGGGTGGTGCTTTTTAGTTTGTTCCAAGTGTCGATACGAAATTGTGAGGCATTGTAATAATGGCTGAGCGATTTCTTATTATGAATCTTCTTAGCTTTCTCCATATGGTCCTCTTCCCTGCTGCATCTATTTTAAGATGCTGATTTTTATTTTTTTGTTTCCTGTTTTTAGTGCGTACTCATTTTTTGTATTCGTTATAATTTTATCTAATAAACCTCGATTTTCCCGGTTATGTTTCCAGGTTAAATTTCGAGGTTAACCTTTGGTTTAATTATGCGGATGACGACGTGCCATCTGCAGTGGTCCAAGACCATCATGGTACTCGTGATTGAATTTGTCATCATCATAAACGGAAAAATCGACATTCTTGTCTCTAAAGCTCTTGAGAACCTGTCCTAATCCGTTTTGACCAAGTGAGCGTTGGTGCCGTACCAGATCCATATCGATTTCAATCGGGATAATCTCTTCACTACCGCGCGCTTCGTAGAGCATGTTGCCACCAGGGCCAACCACACAGGATCGGCCGATGCCACCCGCACCAATGCCGTTGATGTCAAAGACATAACATTGGAATTGAGCGGCGGTTGCACGGGCGATGGCGAGCTCTACATCACGGTCTGTTGTACCAGTTAGAACGGGGTGTAACAGGACTTCTGCGCCCATCGCTGCTAGGGTTCGTGTCGTTTCCGGGAACCAGATATCGTAACAAATGGAAAAACCAAAACGTCCAACCTGGGGTACGTCAAAGACGAGGAACTCTGTTCCGCCCGTAACACCTTGTTCATAAGGCATGAAGGGGAACATCTTGTCATAACGGCCAACCACTACACCTTCAGGGTTAATGACAACAGATGTGTTGAACACGCCGTCTTCGCGGCGTTCGAACATGGATCCTGGAATAATCCAGATACCAAATTGCACCGCCAGTTCTTGAAAGATTTCGATCTGATCGGTCATCGTTTCTGGATGGTTATCAATGAGCGGGCCAAAGGGAGCCAGCTCACTAAAGATAACCATATTGATCCAAGGAAAGCGCGCGAGCGCAACTTCTGTCCGCAGTTTCATAGCGGAAACGTTTTCATGCGTTGCAGATACATACATTTGTATGCCTGCGATAGAAAATGGCGTCATATGCTTCTTTTCACGTTTTTACTGCTGGCGTAAGTTCCTAAATGTGCCCCAAATGTGCAAGGTCGTTTGTTTTATATTCTACCCTGCACAGGGCTTTATTCGTTACGTCAGGTACCAAAGACACCATTACCGAGCATCAGAAATGCATTGAGCAAGTGATGCTTCCAAGACATCCAAACCTTCGTCAACCAAGGCGTCTTCTGCCGTGAGAGGGACCAGAATTCGGATCGTATTTCCATATATACCACAAGATAAAAGAATAAGCCCATTTTCCATCGCCTTGGCACACAATGCCTTGGCCAGATCTGGATTAGGGACACCGTCTTTCATCAGTTCAAAAGCAATCATACCACCCAGATTGCGAATGTCACCTACGGTTGATCCTGTCGTGGTTTTTGAAAATTCGCGCAAGCGTGCAACTGTTCTTTCGCCCAGAATGTCCGCTTTTTCGTTTAGCTTTTCGGCTTCGATCACATCCAAAACGGCAAGCGCCGCAGCACAGCCAATCGGACTACCGCCATAAGTGCCACCCAGACCACCGGGCGCGGGCGCATCCATAATGTCTGCTTTACCGATAACGCCTGAAAGCGGGAAGCCACCAGCCAAACTTTTGGCAATGGTAATCATGTCAGGCTCTATGCCGGAGTGTTCGATAGCCAAAGTACGGCCAGTACGGGCAAAGCCAGTTTGAATTTCATCCGCGATTAACAATATGCCGTGTTGGTCACAAATTGCGCGCAGCTTTTGCATAAACGCGGGAGAGGCAATGTAAAATCCACCTTCGCCCTGAACAGGTTCAATAATGATGGCAGCAATCCGGTTTGGATCTACATCTGCTTTGAAGACGGTGTTAAGAGCGTCGAGTGAATCTTCTTCGCTAACACCATGGTTAGCCATCGGGTATGGTACATGGAAAATATCAGCAGGGAAGGGCCCAAAGCCAACTTTATAGGGAACAACCTTACCCGTTAGCCCCATCGTCAGATTGGTACGGCCGTGAAATCCACCGGAAAAAGCGATTACACCGGGACGACCGGTATGAGCACGGGCAATCTTGATCGCGTTTTCAACGGCTTCAGCACCCGTGGTGAGGAATAGGGTTTTCTTCTGCGTTGGCCCCGGTGCGATCTTGTTTAGGCGTTCGGCCAGCTCAACATAACTCTCGTAAGGCACAACTTGATAAGCCGTATGGGTAAAGCGCTCCATCTGTTCTTGAACGCGAGACATAACCGTTGGGTGGCGATGGCCAGTGTTTAGAACAGCAATGCCGCCAGCAAAGTCAATATAACGTTTGCCTTCAACATCCCAGAGTTCAGCATTTTCAGCCCGGTCAGCAAAAACGTTTGTCGCTGTTGCAACACCACGGGGAATAGCGTTATCACGCCGCGCAGAAAGAGAGCGATTATCCATAATTGACTTACCTTATGTCTCTACCCAAACCTGGGTTACCAAAATCGGAGTTACCAAAACTTGGGTTACCGACCCCAAAACGAGACTTAGCTTTGGGGCCGAATTCCCTGTTCTCACTTTAGCTTAGCTATTTAGCGCTTCGCTGATATCAATGATTGGAACAGCGTCCTGATCAGAAACAGAAGCTTCAATTACGACTTCTTCTTCACTGATTTCAAGTTCTGTAACTTCTAGATCAGCTTGCGTCTCTACAGCCGTAAGGTCTGCAAAGCGCTTTTCGATCTCTTCTTTGCTCAGGTTTTCTGTTTTTTTGCTCAGGATCCAGACGTGGCCGAAAGCATCGACGATTTTACCTGTACGCTCGCCCCAATAGGTATCTTCGAGCGGAAGTACGACAGCCGATTGCGCTTCTACAGCACGGTCCCAGGCATCATCTACATCAGAAAGATAAAGCTGAACTGCAGTGGAACTGCCACCAAGGGAGATAGGTGACAAGATGCCGTAAGCTGGCATTTCATCGTTCAGGTGAATAATCGAATTTCCGATTTTAAGCTCGGCACGTAAAATAGTTACGCCGTCGATATCGACAATTCTTGAAAGTTCTTTTGCACCAAACACCGAAGCGTAAAACTCAATCGCTGCGGCTGCGTTTTTCACCACAAGTACAGGTGTAGATGTGTGATAACCTTTTGGTACCGGGTTAATCTTGCGCGCCATCTTAAGCATATCCTCTTTGACAGGTTCGGTTTGGATGGTAATACTCTCCAAACATCATGCCTCATGCTGTATCAAAAAAAGGAAGCTGTCAACACCATGGACCAAGATGTAAATTTGGGCGTAACAATGGCTGTCACTCAGGCCGATCTTGTTTTTCTCCGTCAAGCGGCAAGGTTGGGTGAATTTCCAGTGGTTTACCGCGTCCATCGTCAGCAAAAAGGCGGTGGTTTTGGTGATCAAAGCAAGCATCCTTTTTCTTGGGGAGTGCTGGTTTATGTCGACACTCAACTCGCCCGAATAAACTCTGCGCGGGGCTTTGGGCGTGAGTGGAATGACCTTGCCCGGGTCGAAGTATGGCTGCGTGCCCAAGGGTTCAGATATTGGTGGACCCGCAACGATCTGGAGCCTATTGGTGAATTCGAAGGTGTGGACGAGGATGACGAGGAATTGGGTACAGTAGAAAATCCAGCGAGTACTGATCCTATTCCTGGCACTGATTTGGGCTATTAAAAGCCAGAGATAAAACCAAAGCCCTTCAAAGACCAATACTCTTCAAAGAATATTCAGGAAACCTTCATGCCGCGCTGTAAAGTCGTCCCCGAACTGCTCTGTTCTAATCTGGATGTCAGTCTTGATTTTTATTTGAATTTGGCTGGCTTTGAAGTGCTTTACGACAGGCCGGAAAACCGCTTTGCGTATCTCGGTATGGATGGGGCCGAACTTATGTTGGATGAAACCCCTGAGGTGTCTGACGATGCCATTTTAGATCAAGACAGCGACTGGTGGACTGCACCGGCGACCAAACCATATGGCCGTGGCATTAACCTCCAGATCGAAGTCTCGGATGTTCAAGCCATTCATGACCGTCTCGATAAAGCTAAATGGCCTCTTTTTCGTCCCTTAGAAGACCAATGGTACCGTGCTGGTGATATTGAAGTTGGCAACAGGGAATTCCTAGTTCAGGACCCGGATGGCTATCTGTTGCGCTTTTTCAGTGACCTAGGCGAGCGTAACACCACGTAATTGTAACGAATTGCACTTATCCGGTTTTTGACACCATATTACCTGCATTTATCGGTAGGGTTTAAATCGAATAAACGGTGAATATAAATTGGGCCGTGTTTTAGCTCGCTTCGTGCCAGAAGCGGAAACTCACGACTTTCGGTAAACCAGTACTAACGCCACGTCTTCCGAATGATCATGCCCTGCTTTTGAGTATATAGGCACCTCGACAGGCTGGAGGTCTTTAATCAGGCCACTGACTTCCATATTCCTAAGAACGGGCTCAAATCCCGCCTCATGGAAAAATGCCTTTTTCACGCCGATTACAAAGAGAGCGTTTGAGCGTGCAATACCGAGCAGGTCTCGAAGTGGTTCGGGACCAAGGTGCCCAGAAGTGAATGTTCCCGCAGACAAAACCGCCCCGTAGTCATTTTCTATTTCATCCAATGTTTTCGTAAGATCCACCTGGAATAGTGAACGGTAGAGTTGCTTCTCTGACGCCACACTGAGCATTTCAGGGGAAATATCAATTCCGTCGATTTGTTCTCGGGGGAACATCAAGGCACTCGCAACAAGCCCGGTACCGCATCCTATATCAGCAATAGGTGTGTCCGTTGGTGTGGCCTTATCCCGATAAGCCGCAACAATTGCGGCGGGATAATGGTATCCCAGAGCATCGGAAAAATCCGTATCGTAACAGGATGCAAATTCATCATAGTATTCTGTATTGTCTTGCGGACTGGACAGTTTGTACGCGTTTTCCAGAAGGGTCTGTCCGTCGCTTTTCTTACCCATGAGATCCCCCTTGTATCCGGTGGCACCTTTCCAAATGGAGTAGTTTACCAGCCAAGACTAAAGGGTAAATGCATCATCAATTTTCTGCAACTCGAGAATTTTTATGATTATCGATTTTCGCTTACTGCGCAGTTACAGACCCATTTTCACTGCTCTGATATAGTTGGCTTAGTGCCATAAGCAGGCACCTAAACCCTCTCAATTTTCAAGTCGGAACAAATAACTGCTGCATAAAAAATCGACCCTCATCAAAACAAAGGGGTACCAGTAGAAGCGGTTGCAAAACGACTATACTTTGAAGATAGAACTTAAAGGGCTGTTTACGGGTTTTATGACGCAGAGCATATTGACCTATTACTGCACCTACAGATCCCCCTGCAAGCGCGAGTAAAAGTAATATTCTTTCTGAAATACGCCAATCTCCTCGAATGGAACAACGTTTATCCCACGCAAAAGACAAAAACTTAAAATATTTACACAACAGATATAAGCCGTGACGATAAAGGCAATGTCATAATTACTAAGCAACATTATATTAATCTCTTTACCATTTCAGAATAAATTATTTTGGGCTTAAGGGAGAGTAAATGCTCCCAAGATCTAACGTCGCCGGTTCAGCGATGAATTCAAGAAACGACGAGTTATGGCAGAAGCCAACCAGTCAGATGCATCCTGGTCAGAAGTGGCCCGCCGATATGAGCTGAATACAAATCGGCTATTCAAATGAAAAAAAACTTGAAGCAGAGATGACCTTCTTACCTGTTAAGGTGAATAGCCGATAAGAGCCATTACCTTAACGTCTGAGTAGTTTACCTAGATCAGGAATAAGTCATTCGGAAGGTCAGGCAAATGCGCTCGCCTGTTGGTTTGTTGGTCTTGGGGATCTGGTGTAACCAGTAGTGCTGGGTTTCGCCCTTCATCAATAACAGATTACCCGCCTTCAGGTTGATATCGAACGGCAGGGTCACGCCTGACTTTGGCTTGAATTGAAAAATTCGATCGCCGCCGAAGCTAAGAGAGGCGATGGCCGGATTAATTCCCAACTCTGCCTCATCATCCGCATGCCAGGCGACGCTATCTCGCTCATGGCGGTAAAGATTGCAGAGCGCGCTGTTATAGGTAAATCCGGTTAGGTGTTCAGCCCGGTGTTTGAGGCGTAACAGCAAAGGCGTCATCGGTCTCGCTGGCATGTGCAGACGTGAATAGGTATAGTCCGAATCTCCATACCATTGCTGCAAACGGGGGATCGGCACGGTCCTGCCATGTAAGGAGATCTGCGCTTGCTGCCAATCCAGATCGGTTTTCAGTAGCTCGAAAATCTCTGCGCTTTCATCTGCCGAATAGGCCTGAGGGAAACAGGAAATATCGGCTTGTGCGGCAGGATACTGAATTGGGTTTGTATCTGGCAATCTAATCTCCACTACTTACCCTAACAAATCCCACGTATTATATTAACAACATAAAGTTATCAACTAATTTTTGAAATGTCTGCAAAGTGCCAATAGCGGACATGGCCGTTGAGGCTCAATTAACTACATTAGCCTCTCTTTATACTAACCAGACGTTTACCCTGAAAAGTTATATGATTTAACAATAATAATGAATAAGGCTATTTATTACCAACAGCGCCTAGTTTTCTTCTACGTAGGAAACATGAAGCCATACCCTGAGTTTAGGGTATGGCTTTGTTATTTCAGTGGCCGTGAACGCTGTGTTTTAGACAATAAACAATTGCCTATTGTGACATCTGAAGCATGCGGTAACCGTCACCATCCGTTTCTTTCATCAGTTTGTTATTTTTCGCGTAGTCGTAAGGCGTCCGACCTGAGTTGTCTTTGGCATCCAAATCTGCACCGCCAGCAACGAGTGAAGGAATAACCGCTGGGTCAGGGTTCGCAAGCGCTGCGACATGAAGTGGCGTCAATCCTTCCGATGAAGCAGCGTTTACATCTGCCCCTGCGGAGATAAAAACCTCAATCATTTCAGGATAGTTCACATAGGCCGCGGCATGAAGGGGAGTAAATCCCTCAGGGTTCGTAGCGTGAATATCAGCTCCCGCGTCGATGAACGCCTGCAGGACTTCCGGGGTTCTATTTGCGTCAGCTGCAATGTGCAAAGGGGTGTAACCATCCCTATTGAGCGC
Source organism: Halopseudomonas aestusnigri (assembly GCA_036960845.1). Lineage (GTDB taxonomy): Bacteria > Pseudomonadota > Alphaproteobacteria > Kiloniellales > Kiloniellaceae > Kiloniella. The sequence continues at coordinate 739,942 of JBALWN010000002.1, forward strand.
TTGCAAATCAGCTCCAGCAGCCAACAATGTGCGAACAACTTCTGGGTTACGTGTGCTCTTTGCAGCCGCATGAAGAGGGCTATAAGCAGCTTGTTGCGCGCGATTTCCTGATTTAGATACAAAATTTACATCTGCGCCTGCCTCAATGAGCATAGTCAATACTCTCGGATCAGGATTTCCAAAGGCTGCAGTGTGTAGCGGGGTCATATTATCGAAGTCACCTGAATTCGGATCAGCCCCCGCATCCAGAAGAAATTTGATCACCCAGGGTTCGCCAGTAATTGCCGCAGCATGAAGGGGCGTCCCAATAATACCATCTGCACCCATCGCGTTGACATCAGCACCAGCCTTGAGGAGAGCTTCAATAACATTTTTGGAGCTTTTACGCCCTTCGACCGCTGCATGAAGTGGAGTATATTCAAGATAGTCTTCAGCACTGATGATTGCTCCGGCTTTGATTAGAGCCTCTATAAGCTCAGGAGAATTGCTTCTCGAGGCAGCCCAATGTAAAGCAGTTCGTCCGTTTGAATCTTGAATCTTGATGTCAATAGAACTTATGCCGTTCTGTGTCACGGTTGTCCAGTCGACGCCAAAACAGTTATTTGATGTGTAGATGTTGCACTGTTCTGCAGCATTTGCTGCGGTGGTGGAACCAATGATCCCTGTAAATAGTGCAGCCATGATTAATAATTTACTATTTTTCATAGTTTTCTCCTGCTGTGGTTGGGATGCCAAAAAAATATTTTATTGACGTTCCATGACTATTTATGGGATATAATCGTCTCATAAATAAATGTCAAGGTGTGATACAAAAATGTCTCAAAAAAAAGATAAGAGAAAAGTTCAATCCGAGAAGGCCATAATCGAAGCTGGCATCAAGGTTCTAATTAGTAACTCATCTGCCAGTTTAACCGACATTGCCGCAGCTGCTGGAATTGGACGCGCGACCATGTATAGGCATTTTGACACACGCGAGGCTCTCATTCGTACTATTGCTAGGATCTGTCTTGAAGATGTAGAGGCTGCGCTTGAGCCAATTGCTGATTTGCGAGGGAAAATGGCATTTGAAGACATATTCAACATTCTGGTGCCACTGGGAGACAGATATCATTTCCTTACGCAATTGTGGCGTTTAGTTGAACAAGACGAAGAATGGGCCGATATAAATACCCAGCAGATAGACGACCTAAAGATGCTTATCGACGATGCTAAAACAATTGGTGACATAAAAACTGAATTACCAACCGTGTGGGTTTCTACTTTTTTTGAAAGCACGTTATATGCGGCTTGGGAGCTTGTACAATCAGAAGGGATTCCTGCATCGGACGCTGCAAAGTTCGCTCAACACTCCTTCTTTAAGGGATGCGAAAAGTGATACTAAAAGACGACCGTTTATCCATAAGTACACTTTTCCGCGTATTATATTAACAATATAAAGGTATCAACTAATTTATAAAATGTATGATATGTGTCGATTACGGCTGATCTGTGCCAGAAGCAGACAGCTTGCGCTACATGTTCACAGCATTCATAAAATAATTTTGTTTCCCACTTATTTATACTCGCTTAGGTCTTCAGGTGCATGAAGTAGAGTGCCTTCATATTTCGTAAGATCATCATGCATTTCAAGCCAAGGAAGTTTACTTTCATAATTGACATGGAAAGTTGGCTTAAAGTCATTTGGATCATCCAAACTTGCTGCGTAAAGATGCATGCCACCAGCATAGTGTTCTGCCTCAAATCCCATAGGCGTTCCGCAAGTCTCACAGAAATATCGATAAACGCCTTTGGAACTCTCATATGTTTTCGGTGCCGCTCCTGACCATTTAAAATTCTTAAGTGGCACCCCTAACCATGCAACAACGGGAGCGGCACAATTTCGGCGGCAGTCATCGCAATGGCAGTAGCAGGCCCATGTAACCTCACCCTGAAATTCCCAACTTGTTTTTTTGCACAAACAATGCCCTTTTGTGGTCATGCTTAACACCTCTATCGACTTATATTAGTTGAATTTATTTCAGCTAAGTTAATTAAACTTATGCTGGTAAAGATAATTGGACTTATTCGAGTGAGACACAGTTTGTCTTTTTTGGGAGCTAAATCTGACATGCGTTAGGTCATAAGCAAGATGGTAGTTACGTCCGCTGTGGGTTGGTTGCGGAAGTTCTAAAAGGACTTAGACATTATAGAAAACAACTTCACACACAACCCTTGGTGTAATTTCATGACGGTCCAGTATTTTGAAACCAAGGATGAGAAGTGTTGGGTGATCTTATTAGCTTCTAAATCAAGGTTTCAAAATCGGATCAGTGCAGCCTGTTACACGTAATGTTCATTCTGTCTTGCTTAAGACAAGTGACTTAAGTCAGAAACGTGAACGAAAATAGGTTTGTCACTTGTTTTTGGATGATAGCAAAAACCTTCGAAGCCACTATCAGAAAAGGTAGATTTATTTACACTTAAGCCCGGTTTTTCAAGGTGTTGTAATTCGATAAAGGTATAAGGTCTGGACCACAGCCATTCTCTGTTGGATACCGATGTCAGCTCTGGTTCTGGCAATGGCTCGTCACTCCAGGTGTAGAAGTAGAGGCAAAACCCAAAATCTTCGACGGGCTGCACCGACATTAGGCGCATGCCGAGGGTTTCTTCGAAATAGGATTTGGCTGTGGCGATATCCGTGACACGCAAAGTTATGTGGGCGAGGGTTGCTTGCGTGCCGACGGGGTGCCCGTCTGGTAACGATTTTGCGTTGCCTTCAAAACCTTGTTGTAAAAGTTCTATCGATAACCCCTTAGGATCGGTCAGTTTACTCATGTAGCCAATATCCCGAAACTGATAGGGATCAGGGAGAGTGAGCCCTCGATCTCTTAAATAGCCGACCGCGGCGTCGAGATCTCGTAAAGTGACACCAATTTTCCAGTAGAAATCATTTGCTTGGGGTTGATATGGAGCGACCTCTGTTTGATGAAAGACCACAGAGCATTGGTCAGCTGAAAAGCCAAATGCTCTTAAGTTTTTCTCGGTTTTGACCTCTTGCATTCCCAATAAACCACAATAGAAATCGGACAGACCATCAAAGTTTAATACTCGTAAGTGTTGTGCAGAGATCTTTGGGATGGAAGGCTGCTTCATTGTTATAAAAATCCTAAGCACAGTATTCTAAAAAACTTGTAAGCCGATCTTTTCGTTACACCCGAGCAGGAACCAGACAGCGGATGCTTAACGGATAGATTTGCCTTTTCGAATGCGCGTGGTTGCACCTTTGTTGGTTCGTGCAAGAGCAACTTTCATTATGCGGTTGAACCTCGGACACTCGGTGTGGGTGGGAGCCTGACATTCTACCACATGTCTCAAACCATCCCGCAAGGCCGAAAGCTGTCTAACAAGCTGATCAATTTCGTCCGCTTTTTTAAGTAGAGTTTCGGTCGGAAATTTGGTCTTACCACCAGACGCAGCAAATTCACGTATTTCATCTAATGAGAACCCTGCCTTTTGGCCAAGCATGATCAGTGAAAGAGTTTGCAACACGGAAGGATCAAACAGGCGGCGTAGCCCGTTTCTCCCGGATGATACAATTAGTCCTTTTTTCTCATAAAATCGGAGTGTTGCGGGGGTTAAACCTGTCGTCTTTGACACGTCCCCAATATCAATATCTTTCATGCTTGACCTAAAGTTGACTTCAAGTAGTAGGCTATACCTTTCGAAGTATGGATTCAATTGAAAAGGTCGGTTTTTATGGAAGATAACGTGTTCTGGTTTGTTGCAATTGGGCTGGGGGCAACATTGATTATGGATATATGGGCTTTGATCTTGGGCCTTATCTGGAAAGTCCCATCAATGAACTATGGTCTTGTCGGTCGGTGGGTTGGGCATTTGCTGTCTGGTGTGATGTTTCATGAACAAATTGGAACATCACCTGTGATCCGGTATGAAAAATTTATAGGTTGGGTCAGTCATTATTTTACGGGGTCAGTCTTTTCAGTTCTGTTTGGTTTTATCGTGGGCTCGAACTGGCAGGAAGATCCCCAATTAGTACCTGCTGTCGTGTTCGGCGCAATTACGTTGATCTTTCCGTTCTTTATCCTTCAGCCAGCTTTTGGTGCTGGACTGGCTGCATCAAAAACACCGAACCCACCCATAGCCAGATTAAGAAGCTTAAACGCGCATGTTTCCTTTGGACTAGGCCTTTATTTGACGGCGTTCGGCTTGAGTTGGTTTTGAAATTAAAGCCACAAACAAGAAGCCTATAAATCAGAAGCGGCTACATGGGGATTAAAATCTTTTCCTCTGAACATGTCCCCCCTGAGAACACCCCCTGATCATCCACCTCAAAATTTTAAGGGGCCTGGCCCCTGCGCTTACCTCAGTTCTATTTTATAACCTAAGGAGAAACATAATGAATAATGCATGCTCAACAATTACAGTACGTCGTCCAGATGAAGGTATCCGGTGCGTGTCTGCGGGTAATGTCTATCGATACTTAGCCACAGCGCAGGAAACAAACGGCAAACTGGCGGTGTTGGAAAGCGTGGTGGAACCGGGAAGAGGTGCGCCATTTCACACCCATAGCCGCGAAGAAGAAGCTTTCTTGATAACAAAGGGCGAAATGGTTTTCTATTCTGAGGAAGAGCGGTTTATTGCAAAAACAGGTACTTTCATAACATGCCCAGTTGGAACAATGCGGGGTTTTCGGAACGAGACTAATAGTCCTTCACATATGGTCATATTACTTGCTCCAGCAGGTCTTGAAGAGATGTTCATAACGGACGGAACCGTTTTGAAAAAAGATCAAGAAGCAGATGGCGTCTGCGGACTTCGTGAAGCGGCGTGCCCAAGCTTGTCTGAACAGTTTGGTATTATTACTCATGATATGCCGCTGCCAGAAGAAAAAGAGATGCTTGGTCATGAGGTAAGCACCTAAACGTTCATCCACCATGTATTGACGAGGTAATGCAATTGTTGTGAAAGGCGCGGGCGCTAAAAATCAAACTGTCATTCAGGGGATTGGTGATGCATAGGCCGATAAGGTTAGGGCTATCAACAGACAACTTTCGCCATATACGGCCGAGTATTCCCAGGCTGCCTCACTTGAGCGGCTTCTAACGAAGCCGTTTCTTTTGTTCATTCTGGTCTCTCAGGGAATGGGCTTAATCGGCTGTAAATAAGGGGGGTATTTTACAAGGAAAGGGCAAGAGTAATTAATTTCCCCTGTGAGTTATAGATATTATTACTGCCGATAGAGCGTATAGAGCCATTATATTTCTAAGATTTTTTATTCAGAAATCTACCTACGGACTGTGTCACGCGTAATTTGCTATGTGTTGCTTTCGTTTCTCCACATTTTACAGCATTTATTGGGCAATTTTAATAAATCGAGAACGTGATTGTTGGAGAGAAAACTTTGTTATCATGGCTCTGTTGCACCTTATTAAAGGTGAGATAAATACCTAACGAGATATTTACAGCGGCTCGCGCTGTTGAATTTACTATAGGTTGGTTTACAAGTAGGGTATAAAATGCTCTTAAACTAGGTAAGTAACATATAGCAGAGAAGGTAGCATAATGGGATCAGGATCAACACGACCGAACAATGCCGATGACAAAATGATAGCGGCTATTGAACGCGGTGATGGCGGCGCATTTAAAGATCGTAATCCAGGTAAAAATGCGGACACCAAACTCATCAAAGAAAAAGAAGCAAGAGAGAAAAAAATACAGGACAAAACCGACCGGTTAAAAGCGTTGAGATTGGCTGCTGAAAAAGAAGCCAAGGCAGTATAATTTCAACAATACGTAAAATGGCATAGATTACGAGGGCTTTTAGATATAGGGAAACCTCTAGAATTAGATGAAAATCTATTGAAGGATAATCTTGAGCTGATTTTTTGAGCCTGTAAATGAATCTGTGTAAGTTCTGATCAGTTGATCATATCTTCCAAGTCATCAAATTCAATCATAAATCTGCTCATAGCTTCTTTCCAATTGTGAACAGATGTTGTCCATTTTTTTGATGCTGCCTGAATAGCTAGAAAGATAACTTTAATGGCGGCATCGTCGTTTGGGAACAGCTTTCTTGTTTTGACAGA
>JBALWN010000002.1:746037-746322 GCA_036960845.1 Halopseudomonas aestusnigri
ATTCAATAGCATTTGTGGTGTAAATAACCCTCCTTATCTCCTTGGAATAGTCAAATATTGTGATCAGATTGGGCCAGTGTTTGCGCCAGGATTTACTGATCTGGGGATATTTATGATCCCAGGCCAAGGCAAATTGATCCAGTTCCAGATTTGCTTCCTGCTCTGTGGTTGAGCGGTAGATAGCTTTAAGCCCGGCTGCTACGGCTTTGTAATCTTTCCATGCGACATATTTTAATGAGTTACGTACCATGTGGACGATACAGAGCTGGATCTTTGTCTCCGGGA
>JBALWN010000030.1:0-3107 GCA_036960845.1 Halopseudomonas aestusnigri
TTGGTGCTGGCCGCCTTTTCAAAGCCTTTTTGTTCAGCATTCGTTATCTTGTCCGCGCGCGCATCAGGCCGAATTCAATTGTGACATGGGAAACAACGGATGGCATCAAACGCCGTTTTCTAAGAGTTAAAATTTATTCTAACAAAAAAAGACTTGGCGAATTTGATTATTTCCCCAGTGACTGGTCACCTATGGATTTCCTGCGGTTCATTGATGATATGGGTATCAACTATGTTTCATTGCGCTGGCATGATAAAATCATCGATGACAAACCAATGAAAGATTTGGATATCTTGATCGCAGACGAGGACGTTAGTAAAATCACCGAAAGCTTGAGCGGAATGGTTGGTCGCAAGATGTTACATATGCATTCCGTGGGTGGCAGCGAATCCGTAAAAGCTGATCAGATGGCCTATTTCCCTCCGAAAATCAGCCGTAGAATCTTAAAAAACCGTCAACCATTGACCGCTGATGGTGGTTTTAAACCTTCTGATGAAGATTATTTCCTATCTCTTTCCTATCATGCTGTCGTTGATAAAGGTGCTGCTTCGGGTCTTCCTGAAACGGCTAATGATCCTATTGATACAGAAAATAGATTTTATAAAGTTTTGGCGCCGCTGAACGAAAAACTTAGTCTAGGTGTAGCTTTAAACCTTGAAGATCTAGCAACATATCTTGAAGAGGAGAATTGGTTACCCCCTGCTGATCGAATAGCAAAATTCTCTATTAACAATGACTGGTTAAAAGAGCGCGTTAGAAATAATGCCTCTAAAGCTAAGAGTTTCAAAGGTGATTACACTGCCATTTTGCTACGGGATATTGTACAGGAATGGGGTCTGTTAGCGACGTTAAGGGATGATTTGAAAAAAATGGGTTTCAAAATTCTGTGTGAAAAGGAACTAACAGAGATTGACCGGAACCACGCATCAACTGAAATTCGCGGTGGAAATTGGACGGCAGGTAGTGGATGGGGAGCTGCGGCTGGTAAACCATTTTATCTGTTCCTAGTCCACGACCCCAAACCACTTAAGATGTCACGCAAACAAATGAGACATCAGCCATTTGTCGAAAATGCTCGGGTACTTAAGAAATACAAATGGAGAACCAAAACCAACAACCAGTTCCCAAAAGAACAACGTGCCAATTTTGTACACACAAGTGACAATACACACGAGACTTATGAGTACCTTTCAATCTTGGCACCTGAGGCATTAAAGCTGATGAAATAAATAGTATGGGAATCCAATGTTATAATTATTTGGATTTTTTGAAGTACGTTCGGATTTTGTGCTTCAGTCTCTTAATGGCGCTTTTCCATCGCTTTTTTCTTTGGTCGCCCGCACTCATACCAATATTTTTTAGTTTTGGTAAGTGTTTTACGACAGAGAAATTTACGTGAACACTGCGGTCGATAGGCTGTTCGTGATAGTATTTTTTTGCACGCATATAACCTGATAGAATGGCACTGATATCTTGAGTGCTGGTCATTTTCTCAGATGGAAACCAATCATATAAAAGTGTCACAGCGAGTTCTTTGAGCGTCTGCACGTCATGATCGGTCATATTTTTTTGATGTATTTTTGTATGGTAAAGCAAGCTAAAGAAAAAATCTTCAGTGCAGGGAGTGTAAACACCTTGATCTAGAACTCTGCGATCCAGCATATCTTTTTCCCAGGAACTCGCAAAATATCCATCACCAATAAACCTAATATTTATATGGTTGACCTGATCAGACACTATCACTGTACCGCTATAAGGTCTGGATAAATTTTGTTGAATATTGGCTGTTGATGCAAAGGATTGATAGCTATTACATAAGAACTCCAACCCTTTCATCTGCGTTTGATCTAATGAACCACTAAATTCCCTAAGAATAAGGTAGTGCGAGCTATAATTAAGTATTAAAAACAGCTCCTGCCAGTCCTGCCAACCATCAGCCCCTTCCAGGTCCTTTTTTAATTCAATGATGGGTCCCTTGTTTTCGCCTTGTAAAGTCGCCTCCAAGGTTTGCATTCCCAGAACTAGGGCCGCTTGCGATGAAAACTCATTAAAATTACAGCTACTATGAATTTGGTAGTGTTTCTCAAACCAGGTGCGATACTCGTTTTTCCGATCAACAATGTTTTTATTAACAGCCTCAATCGCCCCTGAAACAGTTTTCATATAAGTGTACACGGGTGCGTTGTCTCGAACGATGATAAAACAAAAAGGGGGCTTACCAATCTTCTTATCATATCTATAAAACGGGTTTGTCAGTTCCGCGTTTTCATACAAACGGGCAACATTTCTATTATAGTGCTGGTCGCTCCAGTAAACATGGAATATTCCTAATATTTCGAAGTGCTTTTCAAGATCATTTATTATCTCCGTTTCTTTTGAACGGGCATGTTCCCAAATTGCAAAACAGGCTAGGTCTTCATCAGGTGAATCTATAGGGAAGTTAGTTATCATTATCTTACATAAACTCATTTTTTGATTGGCAGGCTTTTTTATGAAAAAACTTAATACCCCGGCTTAAAAATAATTTGATCATACGGTCATCATAATAAACTTCTAATCTACCCTTATAGAACAGTTCCCACACACGACAGCGCCATGATGTCGGGGATGTAATATTTTCTTCAGATACTAAGATTTCAATTTCCTGTCCATCTTTCAGACCAAACGTTTTACGCAAATGCACGGGTGCAATAACTTCCAGCACGTGTAATGGGGTATAATTAAACCGGTATAAGAGACAGGGGATATCATTTATGATGCCTCGAACACCAAATAATTTTCCCTTTTCATCTAGTTGATCAGCTCTTTTCAAAAGAAGCGGGACGTCTAATACAATATTTAAAGTTCCCGGATAAGGTGTAGCATCCAATTTATCTTCAATAATACGTTGGTTTACCATCACCATATCGGCACCATAACCACGACCGGATACGAGGATGCCCGTTATCGTCACGTCTGTACTATTGGGCAGCTTGTTTTTCATGATGATGCCTCCTAAGTAGATTTTCACGGAAACTATAAACCAAAATAGCCTATCCTATATACTAAAGGACATTTTTCTTCGTCTTTCTGAAATCCACAAACAAAATTGGTAATAAAGTATCGCA
>JBALWN010000031.1:0-239 GCA_036960845.1 Halopseudomonas aestusnigri
CTACGGCCTTTTGAAAAAACAAAAGTTTCACCGTCAACCCACTCGCAGGTATCAAAATAACTAGAACACTCTGTAATAACTGGATCCATATTACTTTAATAGCTCCCTTTGTGTATTTCTCATTGCCGTCAAAACCTACCCTTCAACTTTAGCCCTATGCTTACACCCAGCCAGAGCCAAAGCATTACCATTTGGCTTACCGACACTGCGCGAGCATCTATGTTTGTAGTCCATACCAA
>JBALWN010000031.1:249-739 GCA_036960845.1 Halopseudomonas aestusnigri
TTTCTCTCTCCTGCGCCCCAAAGTTTCTATTTCTGACGAAAGTGCCTTGCTACCCTGTAAATACGAAGATTTTGTCCATCTTTTTAAATATAAACGTGCTTTTTAAGGTAATCCAACACTTGAATGGCGGCGGCATCGATTGAGATACCATCATTAACAATGTGTATTTCTGGATTAGCAGGCACTTCGTAGGGCGAATCTATACCTGTGAAATTTTTAATTTCACCAGCTCTGGCTTTTTTATACAGGCCTTTAGGGTCTCTTTGTTCGCAAACACTGAGTGGCGCGTCGATAAACACTTCCACAAATTGACCCGACATCGCCATGTTACGCACCATCTCTCTGTCTTTAGCGAACGGTGAAATAAACGCCGTAACAACAACCAAACCCGCATCGCAAAACAAATTCGCTACTTCACCGACACGACGAATATTTTCTATTCGATCGGCTTCCGTAAAGCCCAAGCCCTTATTTAAGCCTTGGCGAACAT
>JBALWN010000031.1:748-3100 GCA_036960845.1 Halopseudomonas aestusnigri
TATGCTTATTTAATCCAAACAATAGGTTTTCAACTGCATTGGCGACCGTTGATTTTCCGCTGCCACTGAGGCCTGTAAACCATAAAATACAGGGCTTTTGCTGTTTGAGTATGGCGCGTTTTTGTTGGCTTACGTGATGCTCATGCCAAACGGTATTGTCAGTCATTTTTATTTCCCTATTTTACGTCATTCTTTTTTACACTTTTCAACACCAGTCGGTGGTGTCGCTGATGATACTCAAAGGGGGCGGGGTTAAAAAACAGATAACCCCCCTTATCGAGCCCTATTCTACTGCCACTGGTTTTGCTAAGTTTCTAGGTTGGTCGAAATTCGTGGGGCTGAAGTTAGGTCGTGATGTTCTAGTCATTGGTTCACCTGTCAATGTATGCCTCTACAAAAACCTGACCTCTGTTATTGACAAGCGTTATCATCATCCCAACCAATAACCCTGTTACCAAAAAAACCACTAACTCGATGCCGCCTTTCTTTTCTCGACACTTACAACAATTAACGCCACAAAAATTCCAACCATCGTACCGAGAACAAGTGACACCAGCATTATCATTGTTCGTTTTGGCTTAAGCCTTCCTTCAGGCGGCACTGCTCGAGCATCTATACTTGCAGTCCATACCAAGCCTTCATTCAGAACAGTCCGCTCCAACTTCAATCGGTGTTCGTTCAATGCAGCCAAGCCCCATATATACCCTTCAAAATTCGCTCTCCTGCGCTCTAAAGTTCCTATTTCTGACAAAAGTGCCTTGCTACCCAGTAAATACAGAGCTCTCAGCTCCATCACATTGGTAAAGGACGGCTTATTCGTTACAAGGCTCTCTGTCGAAAGATCGACAGGATCAACCAGACCGTTTTGGCCAGCAATCTTTTTGGCTTCCTTAAGCTTAAGTAACTCTATATCCAGCTGTGACAACGCCAGCCTCTTTTTTATTTCTATATCCTCACTAACCTTCTCAATCTTATCTTTGAGGGACGCTCGAATATTTATGATGAGCTCGCTCCGGGCACCATTCATTCCCAACTCAACCCAGGTATTGACCAGTTCAGCCGCCTGAACAGGGTCGTGCCACTCAATGGAAACCTCGGTGCTATTTCTTCTCTTTTTTATATCGGGTAATAACACCACCATTATCTCCGAAAGTACCTTCAGCTTTCCTAGTTCTGTTGATTCTGGAAAGGCATGACCTATATATCCAGAAATAGCCGGACTATTAAGCAGCGCTATTTTCACTTCCTCTGATGCTAAATACTGATTAGTCAGGTTAAAAGCCATACTCTGAGAAACATTGGTAACCTTGGTCAACTCAGAAACTGCTGTCAGCTCAGAAAGCGATGATACTGGCGCTGGAAGCAAGTAAGCCTCTGCTTTATAGACTTCAGGCGCCAAATAGGAATAACTCACTCCACAAGCTAAAACAGCTAATGCAACAAACGAGATCAATACACGCTTCTGCCAAAGATCGGTACAAAGCTTATACAGGTCTATTTCATCGTCATAAGCGAGCTGGCTGTTATGAGAATTTTGCCCCGGTTCCATCTATTTAATCCTTTAACCAGTCTGGTGAAAAAATGAGTTCTCAAATTGTAGCAGCACCCAGTTTAGACAGACAGGAATACTCGCCTTCCACAGAACTCTTACCGCTGAGCGCGGCGGCAGGGTTCTCTCATTACTTTACTTTTTCCGCCACCTATTTCGAATATTTAGCGATTGGCCATGCCTGAACACGCCCCTGCCTATTGCTTTATCTTCTCTACTTGACCATCATTTCCCGTTTGCCTTTCGGAACCTCCTCTCTCCATGAAAAACATCTCTATACGCGGTGCAAAAACCCACAATTTGAAGTCTGTGGATTTGGATCTCCCTCGTGACAAGTTGATTGTCATTACGGGCCTATCAGGCTCCGGAAAATCCTCCCTCGCCTTTGATACGCTGTATGCCGAGGGGCAACGACGTTATGTGGAATCGCTGTCTGCCTACGCCCGCCAGTTTCTCTCTATGATGGAGAAACCTGACGTAGAGCATATTGAGGGGCTTTCTCCCGCCATATCTATTGAGCAAAAGTCCACATCGCACAATCCCCGCTCTACTGTGGGGACCATCACTGAGATCCACGACTACCTGAGGCTTCTCTATGCGCGAGTAGGTGAGCCACGATGCCCCGATCACAACGAACCACTTAAGGCTCAAACCATTGGTCAAATGGTCGACCAGGTTCTCGCCCTACCTGAAGAGTCTAAGTTGATGTTGTTGGCACCTGTCGTTCGCGGTCGAAAGGGTGAACATGCGCATATTTTTCAAAGTCTATTGGCGCAGGGTTTTATCCGAGCACGTATTGATGG
>JBALWN010000032.1:0-733 GCA_036960845.1 Halopseudomonas aestusnigri
ATAGGTACGTATGCTTATTTAATCCAAACAATAGGTTTTCAACTGCATTGGCGACCGTTGATTTTCCGCTGCCACTGAGGCCTGTAAACCATAAAATACAGGGCTTTTGCTGTTTGAGTATGGCGCGTTTTTGTTGGCTTACGTGATGCTCATGCCAAACGGTATTGTCAGTCATTTTTTTTCCTATTTTACGTCATTCGTTTTTATAGGTTCCACAATAATAGAACCCGCCTCGTTTACGCATGTTGTGTCCCCATCAATCACAATCTCTGTATGTTCCGGCTCTGCGTACCATATCTGGAAAGTTCTTATACTCGCCACTTAGAACTTTTGCATAAGTGCCGTTAAAGTCTCTATTTTTACAGGTTTCAACGTCGGCTTTAACGTACATAACAACGTGGTTATTAACCCTTTCACGAATAGCTCTGCGTGACTCTTTGTTACTCTCTTCAACACCAAGCGGTGGCATGCTCAAAGGGGACGGCGTTAAACGCGCATAACCCCCCTTATCGAGCCCTATTCTACTGTCACTGATTTTACTAAGTTTCTAGGTTGATCGAAATTCGGGGGCTGAAGTTAGGTCGTGATGTTCTAGTCATTGGTTCACCTGTCAATGGATGAGGTGATGCTATCACCTCTACTCACATGGCCAAATTCACTATGCCACTACAATAATCTGACCTCTGTTATCGACAAGCGTTATCATCATCCCAACCGACAATCCTGTTACCCA
>JBALWN010000032.1:743-1019 GCA_036960845.1 Halopseudomonas aestusnigri
GAGAACAAGTGATGCCAGCATGATCAATGTTTGTTTTGGCTTAAACCTGTGTGCAGGTGGCACTGCTCGAGCATCTACTCTTGCGGCCCATACCAAATCTTCATTAAGAGCTATCCGCTCCAACCTCCTTTGGCGTTCGTACAGTTCAGTCAAATCCGGCATATACTTTTCAAAATTAACTCTCCTGCGAACCAAAGTTTCTATTTCTGACGAAAGTGCCTTACTACCCAGTAAATACAGTGATCTCAGCTCCATCACATCAGCAAAGAACGGCCT
>JBALWN010000032.1:1029-1269 GCA_036960845.1 Halopseudomonas aestusnigri
CAAGGCCCTCTGTTGCAAGATCGACAGGATCAACAAAACCATTTTGATCCGCAATTCTTTGGGCTTCCCTAAGCTTAAGTAACTCCATATCAAGCTGTGATAACGCCAGCCTCTTTTTCATGCCCACTTCATCACCAAGCTTCTTAAGCTTATCTGTGATGGAAACTTGAAAGTTTTTTATGAGCTCGTCCCGTGCGCCCTTCATCGCCAACTCAACCCAGGCATTGGTCAGTTCAGCCG
>JBALWN010000033.1:0-1208 GCA_036960845.1 Halopseudomonas aestusnigri
CTCATGTCCGTATGCATCGTTTATAAATTTAAATCCGTCCAAGTCTAATAGGAAAATAGCCCCACAAAATTTGTGCCTAACAGCACTGGCAATAAACGCCTCCAACTTAATATATATGCTGCGGCGATTCGATAATTTTGTTAATGGATCTGTTCTTGCCTGATAACTTAATTGTTCTAGCGCGTCGTCTCGTGCCGTTACAAACGGGGTAATGACCAAGAAGAAAATTAAAGGCGTGGAAAGCACCGCTAGCAATATAATATCGACGGCGGCCATTACAAAAGGATTTACTTCACTGTCAATAATAGCGAATACAAACATAACCAAAAACTCCACCAACGAAACAATGGCTATGATCCTGATGACAACTTGCTTTGTCGTGAGAGAATTTATGATCATATGTGTATTCTACTGCGTCCAGTCACGAAGTGGTATTGCTCGCTTGACTTGTTATGTTTAGAGGCAAACAAACCTCGAACCCACTTATTACCAAATGAATGGGGAACCAGAAATGGGGACTCGTACATTTTGGTCATACATTCTCGTACACTATTTCTAACTTAACACCCTCCCTATACCTGTATTGAAAACTGTAGGTGGCGAGTCACTCCCGGCCGGAAACAATGACTCTTAAGAAAATCTTCTCTCAAAAAAAATCGAAGAAATAACAAAAAACGGGGAAAAACCATGTTTTTCCGTTTTTTCGCTGTCTCGGGTATTAGAAAGTGTAGTATTTATTACATGGAAGCTACGCTACAAACAGTTGTCTCTGATTCTACTTGAGCTGCCTTCAAATAGTGGGGATATAACTCGCAAGAACGTTGAACCTATGACACCAAGGTATTCATGAATCCTCCTCAACGGAGTGACTACACAACCAAGCTCCCTAAAGGACAGCGTCTTTGATTAACTTACAAACAGAAAAATTGAGGTTCCTACGAAACCAGCAAGAGGCTGGCAGGAATAAAGTACCTCAACGCTTTAGCCATGTTTAGTCACCTCCAAGTTGCTATTAAATCGGTGATTGAGAACAGTCGCCTGACCTACACGCTCAGTTTACCATATTTATGAAAATCACGGAGCAACCTCAGCACTAAGATGTCCGTGTCAAGCAAGCTAACAGGACAGAAAGATAGTGACACTGGGAACACCAAATAATCATTAGCGTATAGGTAACTATTGATCTACAGCGGACACCCCACTAATAC
>JBALWN010000034.1:0-1170 GCA_036960845.1 Halopseudomonas aestusnigri
GTAGGCTCTGAAAAATATGAGCATGTTCGCCCTTTCGACCACGAACTACGGGTGCCAGCAACATCAATTTAGAGTCTTCGGGCAGGGCGAGAACCTGATCGACCATTTGGCCAATGGTCTGAGCTTTTAATGGCTCGTTGTGGTCGGGGCAGCGCGGCTCACCGACTCTGGCATAAAGCAGGCGCAGATAATCGTGTATTTCTGTGATAGTCCCCACGGTAGAACGTGGGTTGTGTGAGGTAGATTTCTGCTCGATGGATATAGCTGGAGAAAGCCCCTCAATATGTTCTACGTCAGGTTTCTCCATTATAGAGAGGAACTGACGAGCATAGGCCGAAAGCGACTCCACATAGCGGAGTTGCCCGTTATGACAATCAATTTATCGCGGGGGAGGTCGAGGTCCACAGACTTCAAATTGTGGGTTTTTGCACCGCGTATGGAGATGTTTTTCATGGAGAGGGGAGGTTCCGAAAGGCAAACGGGAAATGATGGTCAAGTGAGGGGGAGAAAGCAAGGGGCAGTAGGGTATTCGGGTGTGTTTGATCGGATGTACCTAAAATGGATAGGGGGAAAGGTGATGAGAGAACCCTGTCACAGCGGTGAGCAGTAAGAGTCATGTATAGGCGATTTATTCTGTCTGTCCAGATTAGCTACTGGTACAATCTCAGGCCTCATTTTTTCACCAGATTGGTTAAAGGATTAAATAGATGGAACCGGGGAAAAATTCTCATAACAGCCACCCTGTGTACTCTGACGAGATAGACTTGTTTCAGGTTTGTGCTGATCTTTGGCAGAAACAGGTATTGATATTGCTTTGTACCTTCGCTGTTTTACCTGTGGTGTAAGTTACGCTTGCTTTATGGCGATTTACTGAGACTGTGATAACGTGTTTAAGCACTAGGGAGCGATTTTAGTTGGTAAAGATGAAGTTTCTTTTCGGCCTTTTGATACGTTACAGCCTTATGAGTTGGGCTCTGGTCAGAGGTGTTAACTTCTTTGCTAGCTAGGTTGTTAGTCTGGGAATTTCAACGGCTGTACTTAAAGTTAAAGAACTTCTTGTAGTAAAAGGCCTGTATTCCTGTTTACGGGATTTGAACTATCAGAATAAAAGTTAGTAATTTTTGATGCGAATACCACGGTTATATAAAATTCTTGGCAGAAAATTCGCAG
>JBALWN010000035.1:0-1143 GCA_036960845.1 Halopseudomonas aestusnigri
TGTAATGCCCCCATTTTAGCAAGCCTGTTTTAAGATAGTCCTCTCCTGCTGTTTTTGGTTAAATTCATTCTCAAATTTTTCAGGTGGCATATAGCCAAGCGTTGAATGCAAATAGCTGCTGTTATAATACTCAATCCAGTGGTTTAATGCCTTAAAAAAAGTAGTTGGGCTTGTCCATTCATTGATCCAGACAAGTTCTTCTTTAAGTGTTCGCATAAAACGTTCCGTGTCAGCATTGCCCTTTGGATTATTGTAAGAGGTGAAGGCCTGCTTTATGCCCATTGTGTTGCAGGCTTGCATAAAAGAAGTGGCAGTTGGTTGGCAGCCATTATCTGACATCAGTTTCAGATCGTGTTCTCTGACGCCATCAGGGAACTGCCGGTTAACACCTATATTAAGAGCCACCAACCAGTGCCAGGCTTTGGATTGCAGACCAGCATGATGGCCGACGATTTTCTTGGTGTGCCAATCGATAACAATCGTAACATAGACCCAGCCATGCCCCTCGATCATGACCTTGGTCATATCAATACCCCACCACTGGTTTGGACGATCAGGTTTTGGTTTTTTGGTATTTGCGCGGCGAATAGCCTTAAGTTTCATATTTTTTGTCACCAGAAGATTATGCACTTTCATCAGTCGGTGCACCCGGTTCTTACTGAGATTGATGCCATCAACATATTTCAAGTGCGCCCATGTCCTACGATAGCCCCAGAAGGGATGGTCTGCTTTTATCTCCCTGATACGATCGACTATGGGCGCATTTTTGGCAGCGACTGCTGTATACAAGCCCCGCCTCACAGCCACGGCTCGCTTTTTTTAATTCAAATGTCAGTTCGCCAACCAGTCCCTTGAGCTTTTGGTTCTCTATTTCGAGCCGAGCCTGCTTTTTACCAACCTTCTCCGTATCAAAGGCTTTGGAAGCATTCGACAGAAACTGGTCTCGCCACTGATAATATTGTGCCTGGCTGATGCCATGCTCATTGCAAATATCGCTAACCGATTGTCCCTTAAGCCCTGACAAAACAATCAGGCTCTTCATCTCACTGGTCCATTTACGTCTTTTCATACTTCGGTCTCCCGGTAGAAAAACTGCAAAAAGACTATCTTAATTCAAGCTAATTTGAAATCGGGGGCAGGATA
>JBALWN010000036.1:0-1133 GCA_036960845.1 Halopseudomonas aestusnigri
GTCGTTGGTATGACATCAGAGCGGCAAGAAATGATAAAGGCTTTCTGTGATGGGCCTTTATCAATCATCGATGCTGCACGGGCAATACATGGTGCAGAGGTTAAGGCTAGCGGCTCGGAGTACAACCGAGTAAAGCAGTCCATATGGCGTGGTTCTGAAGGCCAGAACGCTTATCTAATGAAGTGCTTCGATGGGGGCCGGTATCAACTGCGTGATGAAGTATGGGATGCGGCTAAAAAGAACCCCTAACCACCCTAACTATCGTAACTATTCAGAGCGTTATACCTGTAAATAGTTATGTTGGTTACGGTAGTTATGGGGGGCTATTGAAGTCCTAGCCCCTTCATTCCGTGACCGCCACCTTAATAAATTTTTCACACTGCCATTTGGGCATTTTCAGAACGGCTAATAATACATTACCCACAAAGCTGAAGGTGGTCGAGGGGCGGGGTGTCTTTAAAGAAGAATTTTTCAGCCCATTGCAGCTGGTAGACCATAGGGTTTATAAAGTTGGTGGAGGCGGCGGGAAACGTTTACACCTACATTAGCAGTAATTGTAAACTCTTAACTCATTGTTTTTAAGTGATTAATTTAAAATACGGGTTTGGATGTTGGTCATACATTGTATGAGCAGAATGTACTAGAAATGTATGAGTTAGGCTTATTGTTGCCTTCTGCTCAGGCGTGGCTAGTTTGTTGCAAGTCAATGGTTAAGGACGGCTTTGTGACGGAAATCGCAGCTCCCAATTAAATTTGGACTTACAATTCTGCCTATACCATTATTTCTATATTGAGGCATTTACAATGTTCAAAAGATCAGCACTTTATTCACTAATAGTTTCACTTTCAGTTATTTCTCCAGCATTTGCAGAAGAAGGTACTGACGCTCAGAAGTTTTATGATACTGAACTCCTTATAACGACTTTAACAGCCGATGATCAAGAAGCGTTAGCTGCAGCAGAAATAGAAGCAGAAGCAACAGCACAAGCTGCAGTAGATGCCGCTACTGCCGATGCCGACGCTCAAGCAGCCACCGATGCTGATTTAGATGCCCAAGCAGCAGTACAGGCCGATTTAGATGCTGAGATAGCACAAGCTGCAGCCGATGCAGCAGCAACAGATCAAGCTTTAGC
>JBALWN010000037.1:0-1128 GCA_036960845.1 Halopseudomonas aestusnigri
CGGCTCGAAAAACGAGATTTGTCATACCGTGAACGCTCTAAGGAAGACAAGCGTAAGGTGCATGCATACCTCACAGATCAAGCCATCGAAATCTTAAAAGAAGCCCCTATCCCACTACAGGAGCACTTCACACGGCAGTTTGGTGATCTACAAGAATGGGAACAGACCATGATCATTTCGTCCCTGCAGAGAGTCGCACAAATGATGGATGCTCAACATATCGATGCCTCACCGGTACTAGATATTGGCATTTTGGATCGCCAAAGCACGACTACCGATAAGCTTGATGCCTTTCATGAGACGTCTAAAAAAAATAAAGGTATACCCCCGGGGGTCTAATAGCTGACCTAAGACACAACCCACTCCAGACAAAGCCCTCCTGTTAAATTCCTTATTTCGCCATTGAACCCAATCTAAACCACAAGCTACATCAACACCGAATCAGCTACGGTTGGCAAATATGTACCAACAATCTAACCCATACATTTCTAGTACATTCTTCTAATACAATGTACGGGCAACATCCAAACCCGTTTTTTAAATTAATCACTTAAAAACAATGAGTTAAGAGTTTACAATTACTGGTAATGTAGGTGTAAACGTTTCCCGCCGCCTCCACCAATTCGTTGAAATATTCTTTATTTTTCAACATATTACAAAGTGCACGGGGAACCAGAAATGGGGACTCGTACATTTTGGTCATACATTTTTGTACGTTATTTCTAACTTAACACCCTCCCTATACCTGTATTGAAAGCTGTAGTATTTATTACACAGCGTAAAGATGGAGTCTGATGATAAAAAGTAGCCTTCACTGGAGATAGTCACCTCTTCTGTAGTCTCGGGATGATCAGTCACTCCTCACCGCGTTAACGCTGTATATTTGGCCCTGCTCAGTTACTTTGAGCTATTAATAAATTTATTGCCATAGGGTCATCGTTTCATGGGAGAGTAGCTATATTTCATCAAAGGTATATCAGCCCACAAGTAAAAAACCACCCAAAGGGTGGTTTTTTGTATGACTTGTTTTTATCGATTAAATCTCCTGATGCTGTCGCCCAAGGCGGTGTGTCAGTTGATAGAGAGCAGGCAGCACCACCAGTGTTAACAGTGTAGATGACACAATCC
>JBALWN010000038.1:0-1055 GCA_036960845.1 Halopseudomonas aestusnigri
GAGATTGACGAAAAACTGGCAGACAGTAGTTTGTACGAACAGGCAAACAAAACAGTGCTAAAAAACTTGCTGTTGGAGCAATCCAACCTAAACACCGAAAAAGACCAGCAAGAAGAAAAGTGGCTGTTGTTTCACGATGAGCTGGAGAGCTTACAAATTACTTGAGTAAAATGGGTTAAAAAATAGTTCCTCCGTCACGGGCGGGGCCTTTAGAATAATGGTGCCCATAGACGGACTGTACACTATTTAAATATAACCTATTGATTCAATGACTTATTTTTTCAGTAAAAGTAATGCTAATGGGTTGTAAAGACACTATTTTAGCCAGCCATCCAATTGTAGCTGATAGATAATGAGGCTTCGAAAGTTGGTGGAGGCGGCGGGAAACGTTTACACCTACATTGCTAGTAATTATAAACTCTTAACTCATTGTTTTTAAGTGGTTAATTTAAAATACGGGTTTGGATGTTGGTCATACATTGTACGAGCAGAATGTACTAGAAATGTATGAGTTAGCTTGTCGATGCGTGCTACTCAGTTATGGCTCAAATGGTGCAGATCAAGGCTATGGTTTAGGTTGGATTTAATGGTGAAAGAGGGAGTTTAATTGGCTGGCTTTATCAGACGTCGATAGTTATAAGGTGTCTAGGATAGAACTGTACCCCAAAAAAATATAATTTCTGTATCTGTACTTATGGTATTGCTAGAACTACAGTAAACGTCTCCCAATAGTTGAGCAGCAGAGATCATGTCGACAAATCAAGAAAAGAACGAGATTGAGTATGATGCTCACCCTGTCTTTAAAACGGACGCAGAGGAAGTGAACAAAAAGAATCTCAACTTTTTTGAGATCATTGCTCAAGCATTTTGTTTGATCTTTCAATTACAAAGGAGGTCAGGTTTAAAGAGGGCTACGGACTTACTAGAGACCAACCCAAAATCTGTTATTTTGTCTGGATTTGTTTCAATGATTATCTTTTTCTTGATTTGCTTTATTAGCTCACAGCTGGCGATTAAATATTTAACACCATAACTTTACCGACTCAGAATAATTA
>JBALWN010000039.1:0-1031 GCA_036960845.1 Halopseudomonas aestusnigri
GTGGTGAAGTAATTCAATACGTGAAAATGCATCTATAGCCGAATGGGAAACCACAAAATCATTCTTGTACATTTCCTCTGATGTATCAGCCAGTAAATTGATCTGCCGAAGCGAGAAAACCAAACCGACAATCAGGAACACGATTATCAGAAAAAAACCCACGACCAACGGCACGGAAGACTGGCTTTCAGAAAACATTTCACGGGATTTATGTAAAAATCGACGATCCATCAACTACCCCCCCCGTTGAATATAAGCTCTTCATAACCGGCGATGAAAATATGACAAATGGACTCATACTGTAGCTGATTTCTATCACGGCCATACAAGCCTAGATCATTTGAATGCCCTTTTGTAGTATTGACCCGCCCCACCTTATGCAGACACTAATCTGGCTCATACATTTCTAGTACATTCTGCCCGTACAATGTATGAGCAACATCCAAACCCGTATTTTAAATTAACCGCTTAAAAACAATGAGTTAAGAGTTTAAAATTACTGGTAGTGTAGGTGTAAACGTTTCCCGCCGCCTCCACCAATTCGTTGAAATATTCTTCATTTTTCAACATATTACCAAGTGCACGGGGAACCAGAAATGGGGGCTCGTACATTTTGGTCATGCGTTCTCGCACACTGTTTCTAACGTAATATCCCCTATACCTGTATTGAAAACTGTAGTTTTTGTTACAGCCACAGATATATAAAATTTTGAATGCCCATTATGCGCCAGAAGCGGACCTTAAAATCAACACAAAGCAATTAACATTACCAACTTATTGTTAATGCGCCAATTTGAGACAGCATCAATTTTTAAGAAAAAACCGAATTCACGCCTCGGTTGATGACTGACCTCTTTCTATATTATTTTTGATAACCTCAATAACTTCGTGAATATTGATAGGCTTGGTTAGATATTGCTGAAAACCTGCTGCTATTCCTTTTTCAATATCTTCTTTTGTCGCTGCGGCACTCATCGCGAGCGTAGGAATTCTCTTCGTCTCTTCATATTGACGAAGCTCTTTAATAACAT
>JBALWN010000003.1:0-568401 GCA_036960845.1 Halopseudomonas aestusnigri
CAGATTTATGATTGAATTTGATGACTTGGAAGATATGATCAACTGATCAGAACTTACACAGATTCATTTACAGGCTCTAAGAATTGTCGCTGACCAATAAGTAAAAATGGCACAGATAAGAACCCAAGCAAGAACGGCTGTGTACCAAACTCTGTTAGTATTCATCTAGAATTCATCCTGGGGACCTAATGTCTAAGAACCTGAACGGCTGATTAACAGTTTAAGTAATATAACCGTCAAACATTCACATAAAGCCTTACACTTCTTACTGAAAAAAACAATGC
Source organism: Halopseudomonas aestusnigri (assembly GCA_036960845.1). GTDB lineage: Bacteria > Pseudomonadota > Alphaproteobacteria > Kiloniellales > Kiloniellaceae > Kiloniella. Next base: position 285 of record JBALWN010000003.1, read on the forward strand.
CGCTGTGGGAGTTCTCATTCTAAAAATTATGCTTTATCCTTGTTATTCTAGCTTTTAAAAAGGCACAAATACTTCTATTTTATAAAACACCCTAATAGCGTAAGTGTCCGGTCTCCCCTGCCTATACCTTAGGATTATAAAGCGCCAAAGTGTCCACTAACTTTCCAAGCGGGGACTATCTTATGACTAAAAAATCTCAGACACGTCGTGTTTTTAGCGATGGCTTCAAAAAGTAGATTGTTGCCGAGGCCATAGAACGCATAGCAAAGCTCTATCAGATTGAAGGTGAGTTGCGAGGACGGCCACCGGATCAGTGGCAAGCAGGACGTCAACTCAAATCAAAAGCTGTGTTTGAGCAGTTGGAAGTCTGGTTGCATGATCAACTCTCTCGAATATCCGGCAAGACACCTCTGGCTTGGGCAATCCGTTATGCCATCACGCATAACAAGCGCATGAAGCCCTATCTGGATCACGGTTTTCTGGAACTGGACAATAATACAGCAGAGCGATCTATGCGGCCCATTGCCCTTGGTCGTAAAAACTACTTGTTTATGGGATCTGATCGAGGCGGCAAGTCTGCTGCTATTGCCTATACCCTCATTGAAACGGCTAAACTTAACAAAATTGATCCTCAAGCCTGGCTAACAGATGTGTTGGGACGCATTGCCGATCATAAGATCAACCGTATCAACGAGCTACTACCTTGGAACTATACTCTGCAGAGCTGAGTATAGTTGGGATATTCAGTGTTGATAGGTGTGGGGGATCGGACGGTTACAATAATAATCACAATCGCTAACTTACTTAATAGTAATAGGAAAAGTCTTTGTTAAATGTCTCGAGACTTTTCCTACATCAAAATTCTTGCTTTTTAAAAAGGGATTTTTTTCAAGACTTAATCCATCCATCCTATTTTCTAATTCTGCTAAGTAGGCCAGCATGTATTTTTCATCACATTTATTAATTTTTTTTGCTGACGAAATAGCTAAAAAGCCTAATCTTGACGCCTCTTTCGCGTCTTCAATTTGGTTTAATCTTATAAGTAAGAATGCACGCATCATAAAATAGTCAGGATGATTTTCATTATGCTGATCACATTTATTTAGTGATGTTAGAGCGTCTTGGAATTTTTTTTCTAAAGCAAATGAACGTGCCCGTCCCCAGTAAATACAATACATTATTGCTTTATAAATACGATATACATACATCATTTCACACCTTAGATTTCAGTGTTTATTATAAGCTCATGAACTACAACTTACCAAGTATTCGAGGCAATTGAGCTAAAATAATAATTATTTTTTTCTGCTAGCGTATTCGGTTTACGCGGCTTTGGCCCAAGGTCATTAGGATCTATTTTCTCAGTCTCAACAAAAGGCTTAGCGTCTCCTTTTTGAGTTTCTTCATCCTCGAACTCTATATCTTTAGGATCTATTCTCTTCGTAAGCTTCCAGTGTGGCACACCGGAAGCTTACCTAAAACCACACCTAATTAATTATAAAGCAATCACCATCTCACTTTCCTTTTTTGAAGGATAATACTTTTTTTTAAATTCCAATTGATAAAAAAGTGTTCCATGGATCCCAATTACCTTACTCTTTGGCTCCTCACACTTCCACATCGGTGCTAATAGCTCCAACACCTTTTCCTCGCCAATACGATTAACTAAATCTTCAATAAACTCAACATCTTGCCCATTAGGAAATATTACACGAAAAACAGATTCTTCTAGCTTAAAGATGCTATAGGTACAATTTTCTGCGTTATCAATAACCTGTATGTTTCTAGTATTACTTTCCTGCACGTGTCTCTCCTCCTGGATAAACATTTACGTAACTACCATCGGGTATTTGCAGTCGGTCCAACATAAGCGCCTGATGAATGTTTACGGTAAGGCGCTACATATTGGTTGCCAAAACTTAGGGTGTCATTTCGCCCCCTACTGTAAAGGCCCCCAAAATGAGGTGATTAGAGATGGGATCGTATCTATTTCTAAGCTGAAATCTTATAGTTCAGATGATATTCTTCGAGCAGAGAAAGTAAATCTTTGTGCTTTATTTTTAAAGCATTGGTAGAAATGTTAATCGGAGTACCGCACATACCGATATTACCCTTGTTTAAGAGTTGCTGGATGCGGGTTCCTTTTTTGAAATATTTTTCTGGGTCACTAACTACAATAGAAATAAATTTTTGGTTTACTATCTGAGAAATTTTTATATCTGTGATGTCTTTCCATGGAATAAAGCCAACGCTTACACCGCTTGAATTATCGGTAATACCCTCTTTGTTAAAGATCAGACCGGGGGTAGAAGTGAACATTTGTTTCACACCAATAAACCCACGGTATCCAAAAAACGTAACGCATAAAATGCCCGCGCCGTAAATAAGATAAATGTTGTTGAAACGACGATTATTCTCAATGCTGTCAGGGGATTCAGTTAGTATCCAACTGCCCAAGGCAATAAACATTATGGCAACAATCATCTGCAGGGTGAGCGTTCTCTTACTTAGTGGAATGCTTTTTTCCGTACCCAATTCCATATCTTCCCTCTTTTTACACTAATGGCTCGACAGTTTACGGCTAGCCATATGTTTTAAATGATGATTTCAACTGCAAATTGAGGATGATGGTGCCGTGTTAGCCTTGTTTCTACAATCTAATATTAAAAATAATATAAATTTTGAAATGCAGGTTAAGCCACAGATTTATTTTTGGATGATAACCTTGATCGGACGGTTACGTTGATGGAGAGTAATTGTGGAAGGGAATAAAGTAAGAATAGTAACAACGATTCAACGTAAGTGTACGTTTAGTGTCAGCGTAAATCGATGTGAATCAGGACAAAAAATTTATCTCGTTTAAAAGAATATTTACACAAAAAACCTAATTTAGGGTACCTTAGTTAGTATCGTTATTTGACAAGGATCGATTTTGTGTTCTTTTTCAAGCTCTTTTTACTAGCGGTAATTATTTTCCCACTTAGCTATATTTCTCTCGTGCAGGGGCAAGAAAATTGGCCGATCATTCAGACAATTGAACAAGAGCCTTATGGGTTTGTGAACTCTGCTGGGGAACAAGATGGGTATCTCTATAAAATAGCAGGGCTTATCTTAAAGGAAGCGGGGTATGTTACTGAGCCTCGAGCTGTGCCCGTAAATCGTTTAATAAAGAATCTTAAGGTTGGAAATTCCACCTGCATAGTAGCTGCAAAATCTCCCTTCGCAGAAGAGCACTTTGAACCCGTAGAAGATATTGGGCATACAGTTGAAGTTGGCTTCATGCCTAGAAAAGGAATTGAGTTAAATAGCTATGAATATCTCAAGGGGCTACGTATAGCAATACCGGCCGGTATGACTATTGGAAATCCTTTTGATGAGGATCAAAGCCTAACGAAAATAAATACACCTGATTATAAGCGTGGTATTCTATTATTAAACCGCGGTGATATAGATGTCGTCGTCGGGGTAATTGAAAGCATTAAATTCAGTGCGTTGTTTGTCCCCGGCAAACCATCTCATATACTAGGGGAACCACATGTTATTAATAGTTTTCCCATGAGTTTGATCTGCGGTAAGCAGTATAAAGATAGTCCTATTGTTATGCGTCTTAAATTAGCGACGAAAAGCTTGAGGGAAGATGGGGCTATTGCGAAGGTTATCAGAGAATTTTTTAATACTGACCCTGTATCGCATTAACTTCGTATACACCTCGGTTTAACTATACAGTCTTTGTTATAGTGTAAGCGTCCAGTGTGCCACATCGGAAGCTTACCTTGATGTTGTAAGAGGTCGATTTATAAACTCACTCTCTGGGGCTGTCGTGCCACCGGGGCGCGTGCGCTCCATCAAAGTGTTTGTCTTTCAGGATATTGTAAATTCCCATAGCTATAACCTCACCATGAAACCGCAAGTGACTGAATATGAGAACCATCTTTATATAGTAGGTATTCTAATAGCGAAATATTCATATCACTCGTTATATACAAAATATCAAATAAAATGACATGAACGATAACAATTAGTTCAATATTAATAGTTATTCCTTAACTTACAATCTTCGCTCGCAATACGCTGCTCGCCTTTAGGAGGAACATTCGTTCTTTTAATATCGAGTTTTCTGTTCGCATGTCTGAGGAGGTTAACTTGCCAACCCCACCAAAACTCTCCAATGGAACTCTATGGTTTTTAAAGTCAATTCTCGGCACATATCTCGTTCTTATCAGCATCCTTGCTTTAAGTGTACTGGCTTAAACGAACAGAACCAATACGCTCCTCCCCGATCAGTAATTTGAGTTCCCAAAAGTTCATAATTTGGAAGAAATACGTGCTCTTTATGGATTATATAACTTAATAAAACCCGTTACATTACCATCCACCTAACCTGTATTTCAGGCCCCTATTTTGTTACCCCGTGGCTTTATTTAACGGCATATCCCTTCTCCAAATCATTTTTACGCACGTTGCATTATTTGCATTAGGTACGATGTACCTTGAGAAACCATCATCCTTTTGCGACATATTGTCTTCGTCTTGATAATCACTTGCAGTTAAAAACATCTTATTTCATAATTTCCACTCAATTAAGGGCCACACCACTCAAACCTTTTCTGCTGTGAGCAGGAAGCTACCCGGAAACCTTTGTGCTTTATAACGTGAGAAAATATAGCGATCTTCGATTGTTGCCAGCTGTTGTCTGGTTGATCGCACAATTGCTCATGACCGGGTTTGTTGGCTCAGCAAACGCAACACCTCCAGTAACTGAGCTTGGCCCTCTTACAAATCAAATAGTCATCTGTACTCCGACGGGTTTTAAAACAATCCAGTTATCGGCTGATGGCTCCATTCCAATTTCTACTGAGGATCATGAACAGCCCTGTAGCTGGTGCATGGGCTTTGCAAAAACGGTTCTACCTTCGGTCTCCTTCGGTAATGTCTCTCCCTCGACCGAGTTGTTCTCTCAAACACGTTGGTATCCTGTAACCAGAGTACAAATCGAAAAATCAAACGACCATACTTTCAGTATCCGCGGCCCTCCTTTGAACCAAGCAACACTGTAATAACAAACTGCCCGATTTCGGGTGGGTACCAACCTTGCTTGTTCTCAGGAAATTATCATGTTCAATAAATTGCTCACAGGCCTGACGGCCTTAGCCATGGGGCTCTCGTTTCAGCTTTCATCCGCCGCAGCTGATGCAAAAACTGAAACCATAACAGTAACCGACACAGTCGGTCGAACTGTCGAAGTCCCCAAAGGGGCGAAACGCATCTTACTCGGCTTCTACTTCGAAGATTTTTATGCCATTGGTGGCGAAAATGCTTATGACAACGTCGTTGCAATTTCCCGTGACGCCTGGGAAGGGTGGCGGAATTCGCAATGGAGTAAATACGTTAAAGCAAACCCACGCATTGATACTCTGGTGGATGTTGGCGAAGTAGATTCAGGCACCTTCTCAATCGAAACAGCCCTCGTCTCTAGACCCGATGTAGCCATTATCGCGGCCTGGCAATACCGAGGACTTGGAGACACCATCAAAAAACTCGAAGAAGCGGGCATCCCCGTTGTGGTTGCTGATTTCAATGCACAGACAGTTGAAAAGCACGTTGCCTCAACACTTATGATCGGCAAGATCATCAACGCCGAAGCCCGTGCTGAAAAACTGGCTTCCGAATATTCAGCTGCTGTTCAAGATGTCGTCGACCGCGTTAAAAAAGCAGGTGGCGATCCAAAAAGAGTTTATATCGAGCTTGGGAACAAAGGCCCGCAAGAATACGGAAACTCCTATGCTAATACCATGTGGGGTGGCGTTGTTGATCTTGCTGGTGGACATAACATTGCCCTGGGTAAAGTTGAAAAATGGGCTCCGTTGAACCCAGAGTATGTAGTTGCTTCGAACCCAGAGGCCATTTTCATTGCCGGGTCAGACTGGACCAAGCGCGACAAGGCCGTTCTGATGGGCTTTGATGCCAAACCAGAATTAACCCGCTCACGTCTTCAGCCTTATGTTGAACGTGCAGGTTGGGGGAACTTCGACGGTGTAAAATCTGGGGATGTCCACGCCCTTTATCATGGCGGAGCAAGAACACTTTATGACTATGCCTTCTTGCAGTATGTCGCCAAAGTGCTTCACCCAGAAGCCTTTGCTGACATTGACCCGAATGAAACACATCGTAAATTCTACGAAAGCTATCTGCCGATCAAGGCAGAGGGTGTGTTTATGATCAAACTCAACAAATAGCCTAAAGATTAAAGCGATAGAGCAAGGAAGCTATTGGTTCTTCTTGTTCTATCGCGGGTTATTTCTGTTTTGAAAGAACAGTCTAAACGCTCGTGCAATAAACCTGTGAGAATGAGTTCATCATGACCATTGAAGCTTCCACCTACAAAGAAGTAATCACTGAGCCCTCCGCCTATACGAAGATGATTAATCGACGTCTTTTTTGGCTCTTCTTATCGCTCGGCTTATTACTGACTTTAACTCTCACGGATATCCTGGTCGGGCCGGCATTCTTGAATGTATTTGATGTACTCGACGCCTTAATGATGGCCCGCGAGAACACAGATCCGACTGTGTATGTCATCGTCCACAGCATTCGCCTTCCCATGACTTTGATGGCTTTAATCGTTGGCGCCTCTCTCGGTATTGCCGGGGTGCAGATGCAAACTATATTAGGCAACCCCCTGGCTTCACCATATACATTGGGGTTTTCAGCAGCGGCTGGATTTGGTGCGGCCCTCACAATTGTCTTTGGCATTCAATTGCCATACTTACCCGAATTCACGGTACCAGTAGCCGCCTTTTTGATGGCATGTCTTGCCTGCGGTCTGGTTTATGGTTTTGCTCACCTTCGCGGAGTAACTGCCGAAATTATGATCCTCGCTGGGATCGCGACACTATTTCTGTTTCAGTCATTACAGTCTCTTGTGCAATATATGGCTTCACCCGAAGTGCTTCAGGAAATCGTCTTCTGGTTATTTGGCAGTATGCTCAAAGCCACGTGGTTTTCCGTATCCGTATCAGCGGGTATTCTTTTGATCGCCGTTATAGTTTTAGCAAGAAACAGTTGGAAACTTACGGCTTTGCGACTAGGCGATGAACGCGCCAGAAGCCTTGGAGTAAATGTTCAACACCTCCGCATAAAGATCTTCTTTGTGGTCTCCCTTTTAACCGCAGGCGCCGTCGCCTTTGTCGGCACCATAGGGTTTATCGGCTTGGTAGCCCCTCATATCGCCAGAATGCTCGTCGGCGAAGATCACCGTATTCTTATGCCTTTGGCTGGGTTAATGGGGGCATTGCTTATGGTTGGGGCCTCTATCGTATCAAAGCTCATATCCCCTGGATATGTTGTCCCCATTGGCATCGTTACTGCCGTCATTGGTGTGCCGTTCTTGTTTTCTCTGATCCTCATGCGTAAAAAGAGCCATTGGTAATGTTTCGTATTTCAAATCTCAGCGTTAATTACGCCTCCCACAGGGTGCTCGAGAACATCAACGCCTCCCTTAAGCCTGGTAGTTTTACAGCTCTTTTAGGATCAAACGGCACAGGAAAATCAACCTTGCTCAAAGCCATGGCGGGTCTTATCCCGGCCAAGGGATCATTTTATCACAGTGACCACGGGGAATTAACTCCGCAAAAACGTGGCGATCTCGTGGCCTATATGCCACAAGACGCGGGAGCCACATCATCTCTTACTGTGATCGAAGTTATCCTATTAGGACGTTTGCGTTCCCTCGGGATGCGTGTTCCTGAATGTCTGCAAATTGAGGCCTCTGAAAGCCTCGCCTCTTTTGGTTTGAAGTCTTTGGAAAACAGAACTCTCGATGAAATAAGTGGTGGACAAAGGCAACTGGTTTATCTCGCCCAATCCCTGTTTCGAAACCCATCCATTCTTTTGTTAGATGAGCCCACCGCCGCCCTAGATCTACGTCACCAGCTTCTGGTCTTGGACCGAGTTGCTAATCATTGCCACCGAAACGATACGGTTGCGATGGCCGCCATGCATGACATCTCCCTCGCAGCAAAACACGCCGATCGCCTAATCTGCCTGTCCCAAGGGAATATCGTCGCCGATGGCGTTCCAGAAGATGTGCTAACCGAACCTTTGATTCGGGAACTCTACGGTGTGGAAGCGGATATTATCAAAGGCACGAACGGCACTCTTCACATCACGCCCCTTCGCGCTGTTTAGATAATCTATGTGAGTATGGCCGGTTCTTAATTTTATTACCAAATGGTTAAAGTTCTACCCCAAGAGGTAGGATACTGATACAGTCCCACAAAAATATACAAACAAGAAGTCAGTCGGGGAGACATAATCTTGTATCTTTTGTGGCGGAGTTGGGGTGCCTTTGTTGCACTGCTGACGACTGTGTTAGCTGTGTTGGCAATATTATCAGTCCTACAACACAATTCGGTATTATCCGATCTCACGCGTCAGCGCCTATCTGTCATTGCTCAATCGGTGGAAGGTTCCTTTTCAACTGTTGCCGACCTTGGCCTCCCTCTTTCAATGATGCGCAATGCCAACGATGTATTGGATAGAGCAAAGGCACTTGATCAAGATTTAGAAGCCATCCATGTTTTTAATGCCAGCGGGATTATGGTTCATACAACTGATGAAACCCAGCCTGCCTCTCTATCAGCAGAAAACTTAAAAATTCAGAATTTAAGTAATTCAGGGAGGTGGAACAGTGAAACTGACGACCATTTTTATAGCTACGTCAGTATCCTTAATCCCGAAAAACAGGCCATAGGCGGCACAGTCGCCATTTACTCAAAACAAGAATTTAATACCACTGTCAATGACGTAACTACACGCGTGTTGATAGCAACCCTCAGCCTCCTTTGTTTGTTCTCTGTCGTGGGATTAATCGTTTTCCGTATCCGGCTTTCTCAAGCAATCAAGGGTTCTGGAATGTTGAAAACTTGGTTTGAACAAAAGCCACAAAATTCAGAAACTTCTTCTTATGAAAAATATGATCCAAAGTTCATTCAGCTACGCGATCAACTAAACTCTGCGGATGAAAATTATCATCAAATTGATGAACAACTGAAGCGTTGGGAAGATCCCCAACCCCAGGAAATTCATGGGCAGGAGAATCAAGGAAAAGTAAAAGATATTAAAACTGCCCCTCGAATTGTTATGAGCCCAATGACTGATACGGTCCTTGGCCGCACTTACGGGCGTAAACTCTTACCCTGGGTCATCGGTATGATCCTGTGCGCTACTCTTTCACTCGGATTGATTACTTATAGCTCAATCAACAATTCTTTTGAGCCAGAAATGGCTAAACGAACCAACCTCATCGCCCAAGTTGCAACCGAAAATATCCAACGCGGCGTATCCGCAGGCATTCCTCTCGAATACATGGTTGGGCTCGATGGATATTTTGATAATGTACTGTCCAATTTTCCTGAGATATCCTTTTTTGGCGTCGCCACCGGTAAGTTCATCTTTCAAGCCGGGGATTGGCAATATTCACTACTTTCCACCTTTCGGGATAAGAAAAATGTCCCGATATATCCAATAATCTCTAACGAAGAGGAAATCGGATACATTATTATCCGCCCGGATCTAACCTATATCGCCAAACAATTTAGAGAAGTGGTTCTGGATTTGGCTGTGGTGGTCTTAGTTGTACTGCTTTTAGCCTATGAGATCATGATCATTGTCATGACAATGTCGTTGACCTCGCCCCTCAATAGATTAAATCACCTTTCGAGATTACAAGCAGATGGAGATTTCTCAAGCGGCATCATTCCAAGGCGAGGTAATCTCACCGAATACCTGATCACGCGCCTTTCAAAGCGGGTACACCTTCTTCACAACCGTTATCTTTCTCTCTTAAGTTCTGTTGAAAAGCAGGCGTCAAACAATCTCCTCAAAAATAAACTCATCGCTTTTGCAGAAAAATACAACTTAAATAGCAGAGGTGCTCGCACCCTTACTTACCCCTACATTAATGATATCAGGCTATCGCTTTTTCTTTTTGCCGCCGCCGATGAACTCGCTCTGTCTTTTTTCCCAATCTTCACTCGTGCAGCCGAAAATCCCCTGACCTGGATTGATCCAGCAATTGTGATCTCCTTGCCAATCGCCGGTTATTTAATCGCCTATATGGCAGCCTCTCCTTTTTCACGAACCTTAACCGGGTGCTGGGGCCATAAGAACCTTATCCTCGGGGCATTGGTCTTTGTTTTCCTCTCAAATTTCGGAATGTTTTTTGCCACCAACGTTCTCGAGATAATCTTCTGGCGATCCCTTGGGGGGGCGGGCTATGCCCTCGCGGTTTTAGCCTGTCAGGATTACGTCATCGACTTTGAGCCAAAGGAACAACGCACTAAATCTCTTGGTATTTTTTCGACGGCACTATTTGGCGGAATTTTCTCTGGAACAGCCCTGGGTGGCGTAATTGCCGATCGCTTTGGTACATCTACGGCCTTCATGTTTAGCGCTTTTCTAGTTCTGCTCTCAGCCGCCTTATTAAGCCGTATGATTCCAAAAGGTTTGAGCGTCAGTACAGAACAAGAAATTCCCCTTAAGCTTAAATCTATTTTCTCTACGTTGAAAAATCCTAAATTTTTTGCTGTTTGTATGGGGCTTGCCGTCCCGCAAAGTCTTATGGATCAAGTTTTTATATCCTACCTATTCTCATTACAGCTGGATGCCCTAAATGCGTCCGCAGCGGATATTGGTCGGATGCTAATGGTGTATTTTCTTATGATTATGCTTTCAGGAAGCCTATTGGGTTTACTTACCAAATTAAAAATCGGGGAAAGCTCCATTGCCGTTGTTGGCTCACTCATCACAGCGGTAGGGCTATTGGCAGCGGCCGCGCTTCCCGCGCAATGGACCATGTTATTGGCCGCGGCAAGTACTGGATTTGGTCATGGCCTTCTCCGCGGTCCCCAGGTTGAACTAACTATGAAGCTTGCAGAGGGTGAGCTTAAACACTTGGGATCTAACTCCGTCCTTGGAGCACTTCGATTATTTGAACGCGGCGGCAGCATTGTCGGCCTTCTGGTTATTGCCGCCATAGCAGGGTATTGGGGGCTTTCTGCGGCCATCGGCGCCATTGGTCTATTAATTCTCGGCGGTTTGGTCGTTTTTGTTCTTTATTACCTCGGTGCAAACTTAATAGAGTTACTCAATAAGAGAAAAATGACCTCAGGGTCTGAAACATAAATGGGAGCTAGTCCTTGTTAAACATAAGAGGTCGAACCTTCTCACGTTTAGTTCTCATTCTCCTTGCAGGCCTGCTTTACATGAATACAGTACAGGCCGAAGATAAGAAGATCATCTACGGCGTATTTTGGACCGGATGTGAAAACGTGTGTCAGGCCCTGCAGGATTACATCAAAAAAGAAAACCTCAACGCTGAACTGATTATCCGAGATGTTGGTCGCGACAAGTCCAAACTCCCCGGCTTTGTCAAAGAAGCTCGTGCGCTCAAGGCCGACGTTGTTGTCACCTGGGGCACAACCACGACCCTGGGGATCACCGGAACTCTGGATGATGTAAAGAATGACCGATACCTCAATGATATCCCCGTTGTTTTCACTCTGGTGTCTGACCCTGTTCGATCCAAGATTATAAAAGCATACGACAAAACAGGCCGTGCAAACATCACCGGAACCCGCAACCGGGTTCCCGAAGACCTCAACATTACAATCATCCGCAAAATCAAACCTAACTTTAAGCGTTTGGGCATCCTCTATAATCAGAGTGAAAAAAATTCCATTCTCAAGGTCAATGAGATCAAAGCTCTTCAACAAAAACTTGGCTTCGAGTTGATCGCACTTGAGTTGGACAAAGACGATGAAGGCAATCCCTTAGCAGTGGCGATCCCTCTACGAGTAAGTGAGCTAAAACAACAGAATGTTGATTTCATTTATCTCGGATCTAGCGTTTTTCTCGAAGATAATATGGGTCTTTTCACCAGCTCTGCGGTGAAAGAAGGAATCCCCATCCTCAGCCCATATGAAACTCTAGTTCGAAATGCCCAGGCCTATATGTCGGTCGCTGCCAGGGAATACGACGTCGGCCTCCTCGCCGGAGAACAAATCAGCAAAATTCTGGTAGATGGCATAAAACCCGGCGACCTCAGCGTGCGTTCCGTTGATCAATACGCCTATGTGATCAACATGAACACCGCCAAAAAACTAAAACTCTTCCCCCCCGTCGCCATCATGCAAATTGCCGAAATCGTAGAATAATCCTCTAAGAGGGTGATCGTTAAAAGAGTCACACCGTAGCATTTTCTCTAGACCAACGCCTTCCTGAAAACGGCCAAGTGTTCGTCCCAACCCGCGTCTAGGGCCATAAGAAGTCCCATCGCGGCTTCTCCGGCGGCGGCTTCGATCCCTTCGTGATTAAGGGTTAGTCTTGTGCCGTAAAGAACTTCTTCCAGGGTCCAGGTCACTGTCGTCAAAGAGCCATTAAGCGGCTTGACGGTAAAGGACCACACCATTTTCTCTGGTGCTGACATTTCCAAAACCGTGCCCCAGCACATCATTTGCTCGCTGCCATCTTCTGCGGTTTGGACCAGTTCATAAGCGCCACCCTCATTCAGATCAGCTCTTGGAGGATGGAACCACCGAGCGATTTTGTCCTTCTCGGTCAAATAGGCCCACACGGTATCGCGGGTTGCGTTAAAAAAAATGGTCTTTTTGATGGTTGAACTGCTCATTGTGTTAGCCTTTTCCCTTAAGTGATTTATCTTGGCCTGCTTGATCACCTTCAACGGCAGCCCTCAAGGCACCCAGACGATCATCCCAGAATTGGTCGAAGTAGCCGATCCATTCAGAAACAGTTTTCAAACCCTCCGGTTCCAGCCGATTGATACGCTCACGCCCTTGGGTATGAACGGATATCAATTGGCCATCTTCCAGGATGGTCAGGTGCTTTTTCACCGCCGCCCGGGTCATATCAAAATGACCGGTCACCTCTCCGATGGTCATGTCCCCGTTGCTTAAGTGGGTCAGGATCATCCGCCGGGTAGGATCTGCCAGGGCCTTAAAAGTCTCTTGGACATACGGGCTCATTTTGGAGCCTCCCCGGAAATTGGTGTTCCCGTATTTGGTTGCTCAGTTACAGGCAGAAAGTCAAAGTTGCCATCCTGATAGAGAAAAGTGACGCATTCTTCTTTTGAAACACAGGAACTCACATGCGCCAATCCAGCCGGGATTTGATAATAAGACCCCGCTGATAACGGAACTGCATTAGCCTGATTTTCTCCCACGGGGACGTGATACATCGTGCCTGATAACACCACGCCGAACATATTGGCTGATTTGGTGTGAGGTGGACTAACGAGCCCCCCAGGCAAGCGAACCATCGCCATATAGGGCTCAACAAAGCGATCCCCCTTGAGCGCTGCAAAAGCCACGCCCTCACCCGTGATCTGCCAATCCAGATGTGAGGCCTGAATGGCAGTAATCGGAAGAGACGTTATAGGCTCAGCAAGAGCTGAAAGGCCCCATAACAGAGGTACGCTTATTCCAAGTATGAATGAATTACTGTTTTTCATGTTAACTCTCAATGTAATACTATTTGGTATCATTTAATGTAATACCTTTTAGTATCATGTCAAGAATTTTTCTTTTATTCCCTTTTAAGACGATTCAGAAAGATTGAATGTAACAGCAATTTAGCATTGCCCTTTCAGGCTGCCCACGGCACCATCCCTGCGAAATTGAATATTAAAAAAGCATCTCGATTATAATTGTCGAGTTACATAGAAATGCCCCATAAAATTAAAGGCCAAGAAATATGACCCAGAGTGTGGAAAAGGTAATCCATTTCAGTAAGGTAATGGCAATTATCTTGATAGTAGGCACTGTTGTGTTTGCCGCCTTGGGCCTTAAGCTACTCGATCGTTCTTTGGTAGAACTAGCTAACTCTCAACAAAGTGTGGCGCCTTATCTAACTATCTGCATCGCTCTGTTTTGCTTTGCTTTTTCTGCAGGGTGCGGTTTTATTGGCTTTAAGATGTTTCGAAGCTCAACCCCCGGCTTAATCATTAGCAATGACGGGCTATTTGTGAATTCAAACGGGGTAAACTTTGGCTTTATCCCCTGGAGCGAAATAACCGCAATCCAGAGAACACCCTTTCGAATGTCAAAAATCATCTTGATTGAGGTTACAAATCCTCTGCAATACAATCAAAAATGTTCCTTTTTGATAAAGGCGTTAAACTGGTTAAACCCGAGTTCGCAAAGTACCCCGATTAAGATTTCAGCACATGCACTTAAGGTATCTCATCAGGACTTACTTCCTCTATTACAAGACTATCACCTCAGCAATCAATAACCTCTTATTAAATGAAGTTTTAGATGATCCCAGATCGAAAAAAACCAACTCTGGAAAGGAAAAAACCTGTTCGGTTTTGTTCAGAATGAAAGCCCCCGAACAACTATTGGAAAACTATGTACGAAACAATTCGAACAACCACCATACTTCATCGCTAAAGAGGATCTCTCCGGTTTTTGCATCAACTCCTGTTAAGTATGTTTGCCCGGAATTCGGAGTTATGGTTTTCACCCGATAAAACTGTTGTTTGCCTATAACAACATAAGAAACTTCAACAGGTTTCCCACCCGTACGACTTTCGGCAACCTTACGAACCTGATCTTCAGATATCATTTCCTCTAGTTGTTCTGAGATAATCTCACTTGATGAGCCACTATCGGTGGACTGCTGACAACAGTTTGTTGGCTGATCTGTATTTCTCATAAGGGGCCGAATGTTTAAAACCGACGGGATAACAAAAAATACCCCCCACAAAATCAACACTAAAAAAGAACGGTTGGTAACTGAGATCTGCATATCCATCCCTCCTAACTTTGCCAACGAACTCTCTACACACAAAAAAGCACCAGCCATCACTTAGACATTACCGTCCCTTTGTAGAGAGCTTTTACATCGAGATCTTTCTCTGGCACCTTCTGGCCATCTATTGTCAAAACCGTGCCTACCTGTCGGATCCAGTTGTTCGAAGACTGCTTTGAAACATCATCTCCCCACGAAAGGTTATATGCATTGAGAGTTGGAGAACTGTACGATGTTTTTTTGACGTAAGTCATCAGGCCAAAAAGTGAGACGTTCTCAATCCGGGTATCGACGATATCCACGACACTGCCATCCTTTGAGGCCGCAGCAACACCCACTGATTTAACGTAACCACCAAGAACATTTACAATGGAGTTTTCCCCGGCCGAAATAGCCTTGTCCCGGACGTTATAGATATGAGGATATTCAACCCAGCTCTTTGTGCCTGAGAAATCAATAGCATCGCCACCAATAGCATTAAAGTTGCTGGCTTTTATAGTTCCATGGGAAAAGTCGCTGTCGAACGCATCTGAACGCATGTCTTTAAACTGAGTATTTGTCAGGGTAAATTCAGAGTTGATAATGTTCAAACCATCCTCAGCCTGAGAGCCCTTAAAGACCGAGTTTCCAATCACGACATCAGATTCATAAAAAGTCACTCCACCGGATAACTGTAGATACCCATCGACCAGAGCGTTCGTATTCGAAATATAAACGTTTTCGAGCTTAGAAGAGCTATCGGCCTCATAAACGTAGATCCCTTTCCAAAGCCGTCCTGTTTGTCCCTGTATCGTTATTGGAGCCAACTTAGAACCTAGAGCTGTTAAAGTTCCTCTTACAATCAAATAGCTGTTTGGCGCAAAGTTAAGGGTCGTTCCTGGAGAAATTGTCAAAGGTCCATCTAAAATTATCGGGTGGTCGATATTCCATATTCCTTTTTGAATGCGAAGGACGCCCGCCTCTTCTTCAAAGATCCTGGCACTGTTTTGGGCAAAATATAGTGGTGGTTTTGACACCGCTCCAACCAACAAAGGCATTTTAATCAGGCCAAGATAACTTTGAGTGCAGAAGCTCCTCACAGTTTCAAAATTTAGCACCCCCAACACGGCAACTGGGATAACAGTTAGAGAAAAAAATGTTCTGAATTTCCGTTTCTTGATCATGTGCGTTTCTTAAACCCTCTAATTTGTAAAAAAGCCCGCGAGGTGACCAAAAATTGAACGAAAATTGGAAGGAGATCTTTCCCAATTAATTGGCCGCCTCGCAGCCACCTCTAAGATCACCTCACTGACCACCTCACAGGAGATCTCAGTGGCGATCTTATTTAATTAAGAACAATTTAAAGCGCGCTATCTTTCTTCAGGGTGGCTGAATTCTAAATTTTTGTTCATGTTGTTTATTTAGCTATTTCCCATGTTAATATCCCCTGAGAACAACGAGACTGTAATCAACTCTCACAAAGCTGATTGGGGCTCTATGACAGAGTGAAACAAGCAAGGACTGAAATTCATAAATGCGGGCGCTGATAATAGAAGATGACCACGAAGTCGCTGATTTCGTCTCCCAAGCCCTAAAGGAGGAAGGCTTCATAACTGACGCCGTCCACGATGGCCGTGAAGGTTTGTACATGGCCGCAAACGAGGGTTATGATGTCATCATCCTAGATCGAATGCTCCCCGGTAAAGATGGCCTGTCCGTATTGAAAACCTTACGCTCAACCGATGTGATGACGCCTGTGCTTGTACTTTCGGCATTAGGAGAAGTACGCCACCGCATTGACGGGCTGCGCTCTGGTGGGGATGACTATATGGTCAAACCCTTTTCAGTCGCTGAATTGGTGGCGAGGGTTCATGTCCTCTTAAAGCGCACCCTGCCAGCAGGAGGAGAGACAGAGTTGGTGGTCGGCGAGCTCCGGATTGACCTCTTGTCACGCAAAACCACTCGCGCAGGTCAGGAGATTGACCTCAAACCCAAAGAATACAAGCTTCTGGAGTTTATGATGCGCCATGCTGGCCAAGTCGTAACCCGCACCATATTACTAGAACAAGTCTGGGATTATAATTTCGCCCCACAAACCAATGTCATCGATGTCCACATGAGTAGGTTGCGCACTAAAATCGATAAGGATTTTCCAACCGAATTAATCCATACCATTCGTGGCGCGGGGTATTGTATTCGTGAAGATTAAGATGCCTCGATTGTCCATACCCCGTTTATCAATTGCCTTAAAGTTCGCCCTCAGTTTTGGCAGTATATTTGTCATCACAACCTTTATTTTTGAAGGTTTTGTCTCAGAGACATCTGAGCATTTCTTGGAAAAGGAAATTGATAACCGCTTACAGACCAAAATCCGAGATCTTAGTGATGTCTATGAACTCGGGGGCATTGATCTTGTTCAACAATTAATCAAGCGTCGTACTGAACAGGAAAACGCCGAAACCAAAATTTATCTTTTAACCGATGCTGGTTTTAACAAGTTATCGGGAAACATCTCTTCCTGGCCCGAAGAAGTTCCAAAAAATCCGGGCTGGTCTGAGGTTGAAGATGATCATGACAACCCTGTTGAATATAAATTTTTGAGCGTGAATCTCGGTGATCAGTACCACCTGCTTTTAGGGCTCGATACCTTCAAAGAAGAAGAGCTGGAAGACCAAGTATTCTTGATGTTTTTGGCTGCCCTACTTCTCAGCCTTGCGGGCGGTGTAACGACAGGCATCATCCTGCATAAAAGCCTCAAAAAACGCCTTGAACTTATCAACGACACCTGCTCTGAAATCATGCTCGGACGATTTTCCAAACGTATCCCTGTTTCAAAAACCAGCGATGAAATTGACACACTTGCCCATACTCTCAATGGCATGCTTGATCGTATTGAAACCCTGATGGACGGGATCCGACATGTAACAGACAATATAGCTCACGATCTCAGAACACCGCTCACCAGATTACATGGTCGATTAGAAAGGCTGGTTGCTCTCACTAAAAATGGGGAAAACAGAAAACTTGTTGAAGCAGGGATATCAGAGGTCGATCAGCTGCTGGTCACCTTTGCAGCACTTTTAAGCATTACCCGTTTGGAAACAGGAGAACTAGAAACCAACTTTAACCCGATTTCTCTCAGCACTCTGATAGGAGACGCAACAGATATTTACGAGCCAATCGCCGAAGACAAGGGCCAGAAGATCGTCCTTGAAGACAAGCTGAAAGGTTACACCATTCTTGGCGACCGCGATTTAATAACTCAGTGCTTTTCAAACCTGATCGATAACGCCCTGAAATACGGCCCAGCGAATAGCACTATAATCATAAAACTCTTCCCATGCGAAACGGGGGAAAAGCCAAATGAAACAAATGCAAAGGTTATCATTCACGATCAGGGGACAGGCATACCAAAGAGCGAGCAAAGCAAAGTTCTGGAGCGGTTCTACCGCGTGGAAACAAGCCGTAACCTTCCCGGAAACGGACTAGGGCTCTCCCTAGTCGCTGCGGTTATCCGAATTCATAATGGACAGCTAAAACTTGAAAACACGGACGGTTTTCAGGTCGAACTAACCTTGCCGATGCAAGAGGTTTAACCTTCGCCAAATATCTCAAAAGGTTTAGTCTGCCCTCTAACAGTTGTCTGCCCTCTAGAGACCAAGTCATGTGCGTTAAGTTTGGCAACCGTATGTTCGGACACCAGCAACGACACAGTATGCTCCTTAGCCAGTGCTTCTAAGCGGGCGGCAAGGTTTACTGCATCACCATAGACGGTATAGCTCTGGCGGCCTCCGCCTCCAACATTCCCTGCGATAACAGAGCCGCTATTGATACCAATGCGGATGGAAACCTTTTCACCGGCAAAGGTTTTGTCACCCACCCTGACTAACATTTCTTGCGCTGCCTGGAGAGCAAGATCGGCATGATCCGGATTTTCCAACGGTACATTGAATATCGCCAAAATGGCATCACCATGAAAGGTTGCAACAATACCACCATGATCGGTCACAATCCCCGTCATCTCATCAAAGTAATTGTTGAGGATCTCGACGGTTTTCTTTGGCCCCAAGCGTTCGGTTAAGTTGGTAAAGCCAACAATGTCGGTAAAGAGAATGGTGGCTTCGCGCTCTATGGGTTCTAGAAGTCCCTGATCCGCGATCATGGCATTTACAATGGGTTCTGGCACAAAGCGACCAAAAATCCCGGTGATGGATTGGCGATCACGCTCGGCTGTAATTTTTTCGCGAAGTGTATTTTGCGCCCGGTGCATAACGATCGCGATTAACAACGCCACGACGATCAGAATAATACTTTCTTGTATTCGACTGCCCGTTCCACCAAAACTTGGATTAAGGATGACATCAGTCACCTGTTGTCCCGTTGGATTGAGCGGAATATCTGTCCAATCCAACACATTGCCATCTCTTTTGATCGCTACGAAGTAGGCCCCAAGCCAACCGATTGCACCGTTTACACCTGACCATAGCACAAGGCGCGGTGAAAAACTAAAAGCCGCAACACCCAAAATCACAAAATAGAACGGGAAAAGAGAGCTACGGAAAATCACGACTGCAGGGAGGTCAACATCGGGATAAAGAGGCTGTGTTCCAATCAAAATCGATATAATGACAATATCCAGCGTTTTAAAGAGATACTTCACCCAGAACCGATCAAAGCGCGTTGCAATCACTCGATAGTGTAGAAGGCCTAGGACAATAAAAGTTCCGGTCAAAAAAGCAAAGTTAACCGCAATATCTGGGTTGTTAGAAACACGCGAAAGCACCAACCACAAACCAAGCAACACCAAAGACACTGTACGACCAATTATCGCCAGCTTTAACCCCGCGTGCTCTGCCCGCTTAATTGTCAGATCCACATCCGTAGAGAGATCTGGATTGTAGTTGCTGTTTTTTAGAGCCAATTCCTTGCTCCCAGGTTTCGATCATCATAATTTATATCAGATACATATTTTAGTATTGTTACTTCAATACAATAAGTGTTCAAACTAGTTATTTCCAGCCTTCCATGATTATCCATTGTTCTAACTCAGCAGAGCACCTACCTTTTAACGGCGCTATTGATGTCCTCTATTAAGATAAGCCCGGTACCCCTTTATGAAAATTCCTTTTGATAACAGCTACGCCACCCTGCCAGAACAGTTCTATACCCGTCAGGGCCCAAAGGCTGTGGCTGCACCAAAGCTGATCAAAGTGAACACTGCTCTTGCCGAACTTATAGGGATTGATCCAACTGAGCTTGAGACAGCCGAAGCAACAAACGTTTTTGCAGGTAACGCAATCCCAGACGGAGCAACGCCTCTGGCGATGGTATACGCCGGGCATCAGTTTGGTGGTTGGTCACCAAGGCTGGGGGATGGCCGGGCGATCTTGCTTGGGGAAACAGTGGGGACAGATGGTATCCGCAGAGACATTCACCTCAAGGGATCAGGCCGTACACCCTATTCCCGTGGTGGAGATGGCCGCGCCTGGCTTGGGCCGGTATTGCGTGAATACATCGTCAGCGAAGCCATGGCGGCACTTGGTATCCCCACTACCCGTGCCCTCGCCGCTGTTGAAACAGGCGAAAAAATCCTTCGTGAAGAAGGGCAGCTTCCCGGTGCTGTCTTCACCCGCGTCGCCCAAAGTCACGTGCGCGTTGGCACTTTTCAATATCATTATGCCCGCAAAGATACAGAAGCCACCAAGACCCTTGCAGATTATATCATCGCCCGTCATTACCCAGAGGCTGCAAAGGCTGATCAACCCTACCGTGCTCTGATCGAGGCTGTGATGAACAAACAGGCCCGTCTGATCGCGTGCTGGATGCAGGTCGGCTTTATCCATGGCGTCATGAACACCGACAACATGTCAATCGTAGGGGAAACCATCGACTTTGGTCCCTGCGCCTTTATGGATACCTACCACCCCGGCACGGTGTTCAGTTCCATCGATCACGCCGGGCGTTACGCTTGGGGCAAACAGCCTTCTATTGCCCATTGGAACCTATCCCAATTTGCTCAATCCCTCCTGCCCATCCTACACGAAGACCCGGATATCGCCGTTGGCATCGGCCAAGAAGCTATCGATGGTTTCCAAGAGGTTTTCAGTGATTACTATTTCGAAGGCTTTGCCGAAAAATTCGGCCTGCTCACTCTAACAGAAGGCGACCCCGACTTTATCGGCGATAGCCTGAAACTACTCTCCGACAACGAAGTCGATTTCACTCTCTTCTTCCGCCATCTCACCAGCTTCGCTGGTTTTAAGTTGGGGTCTAGAGATGAGGACTGTATTAAAACTCTCAGAGGATTGTTTAAGGAACCCAAGGCGCTAGATACTTGGCTCGTGAGCTGGAGGAAACGCCTCTCTCAAGATGAAACTACCTTTGCCGAGCGGCACGAAAAGATGCAGTCCGTCAACCCGGTCTTCATCCCCCGAAACCACCAAGTTGAAGCCATGATCCAAGCCGCCGTCACCGGAGACTACGCCCCCTTCGAACGACTGCTAGCCGTGTTATCCGATCCCTACAACGAGCAATCCGATAAAGCCGATCTAGAACTGCCCCCAAAACCCGAAGAAATCGTCCAAGCTACGTTTTGCGGGACATAGTAGTGGGAGTTAAGGAAGTCTCTGATACATTTATTCTGATCCAGATTTTGATTATATTATCGTCTTGGCTTGCCATCCTCACCTACCGGGTGAAGTCCAATAATCGTTATATCTATTTCCTGAACAGTCATTATCGGGACGAATACCACACTAACTTTCGACTTTACCGCAGTAGAGGCATTTTTGTTACAGATGACGATATTTCAACGCCACCTCAAATACTCAAAGGGCCTGATGATTTTAAATACGAGGCCGCTTACGATAAATATGCACACTATATGTTATGGAACTTACTAACGTTTATTATCGTGTTAGTGTTCGATATTTTGGTAATGCTCCTCCCCAGAGTTGAACCTTTCCACAGTCTGTTTTCATTTTAGATATCAATATCCAAGTACTATACAAATCTATGACATAGAAAAATAATGAGCTTACCCGAAAAATTTCAGATTAAAATTTTGGACGTGACGGACCTTTTGGTTGCCTTGTTGAAGTATATTTAGGATGAGCAGTCAACCATTCAGAGACTTCTATGTCTATTTCTTGCTTCTTCTTAGGCAGAAGATTTTCAAGCACAACATTTATATTTTCCTGAATGTTCTTTTTCCCGTTTTCCTTTGATATTGCTATCCATTTATATGCTTCCTCATAATTTTGCTGTACCCCTTTACCGGTATAGTAGCTTCTTCCAAGGAAGTATTGCCCTTCAGGATCTCCTCTGTAGGCTGCCTTTTTGTACCATTTATAAGCTTCTTGATAATTCTGAGGAGCACCCAATCCGCTTTCGTAAAAAAAGCCAATTATAAATTGTGCGTGTGGGTATCCCTCTTGTGCATGAGGATAGAGTATAGAAAAGGCTGTCTTGTATTCTTTCTGTCGAAACATGGCTATTCCACTTTCAACCTGCCAACTTAATAGCCCGGCGGGAGGATCAGTCCAAACATTTGTACTTACAAAATTTTCAGCTAAGCCCTCCGCTTCTAAAAGTTGATGAGGCGCCATTCTTGGCTCCAAAACTTTAAGTTTATTTTCTGCAGCAGGGTGGCCATTCAGTGAGGCAATTAAGAGCCAAGCATAAGAATGAACATAATTACGGGTAAAATACTTTACATAAAACACACCAAGATCATGTTGTGCTTCGACCAACCCTTGTTTTGCTGCCTTGTCATACCACTTAATAGCAACCTCAGTACTCTTCAGCCCAAACATTCCAACTGAAGCAATTAAACCAAGTTTATGTTGCGCTTTAGCATGACCTTTTTCTGCTGCTAACCTATACCAGCGATAGGCCTCTTTTCCTTTCCCCTCTGGTCCCCCACGCTCTTTGAAGTAAATTGTCGCAAGCTCATATTGTGCTTCGACATGAGCTTGCTCAGCGAGTTTTGTTAAAACTGACACAGCTAAATCTCGATCACCCGCTTTTAAAGCAGAAATAGCTTTTTGAAACTCAACTTCACTTTGTGTGTGTTCTGATGATGTGTCAGCAATCGCCAAGTTTGGAGTAAACTCCATACCAAACAACGACAGAAAGACAAAAAAGACAAAGTATTTCATGCTATTAACCTGCTTAATCCACAACTATAGGGTTTGAATTTTCTCGTAATCATTCAGGATAACGACGTAAAGATGAGTACTCAACCTTACCCCATCACTCCTCAATAAACCGCCAGCTATCGGCTCCGTCAAACTTGCGGATTTTGATATCTTCGGCTTCGGTGCGGTCGAACAAGCGAGCGTTAACGGCTACGCGGGGATCAGCTTGTCCTTCGACGTTGCTCCAGTGGGTCACGCAGCCACATGAAGTACAGTGGTGGAAGTCGATGGTTTCATCACCCCATCTATAAGCTTTGGTTGCACCCTCTTTGCAAACCACTGTGACCTTATCAGGGGTGTAGTGGCACCAAAGTGTGCCGTATCGATGGCATAAGGAACAGTTACAGCTCACGAAAAATTTAGGCTTTTGTGCAACGGTAATACGGACGGCTTTACAATGACATGTGGCTTCCAATGCCTTCTCCTGTGTTGACGTTAATGGTTATAATAATATTTATGTAAAATCCTAACTAATCTCTTTATGTAAAGAAAGAGGTAGGGATTTATCTGTAAGCTTTACATCCCAGACGACACCAAGTACAACGGCGCCAGCATTAACGACACTATAAGACCTCACGGCCGCCCGCAGTGAATTGCGGCCTATAACTTTACTTATTATTGCAGCGCCTTAAAATGATGCCATCAAACTGATGGCCCTTGCCGCGCAGCCAGAACGTCCTCCGGAACGACAAAAGCCGGGAAAGTTCTGTTTCATACTCAGAGAGAAAAAGAACATGTCTAATTCGGAAACCCCGGTAAATGACGAAAACGCAAATGACGACAAAGTAAATGAAGAAAAAGTAGCCGCTAAACCGAAAAAAGTGGCAAAGGCTAAAGCGCCTGCAAAAGCTAAGGCTGAAACGAAAGCCAAGACTGAAACAAAAGCGAAGGCTAAGCCTAAGGCTAAAGCCCCAACAAAAGCTAAAGCTGAAGCTGAAACTACAGAAAAAGCTGACAAGCCGAAGAAAGTTGCTAAACCTAAAAAAGTAGATGAGGCTTCAGCCGACACTGAGATAAAAACTAAAGCTGTTAAAGCCAAAAAAGAAACGAAGCCTAAAGCAGCTCCCAAAACCGCAACAAAAACGACTAAAGTGAAAAAAACTGTTGAGGCTCCAGTAACCGAAGCAGTAGAAGCAGAAAAAGTTATTGAGCCTGTTCAAGCTGTAGAAGCAGAGACTGCTCCAGCGGACGCCCCCTCAGCTGACGCCCTAGAAGAAACAGAAGTAGAAGCTCCAGTAGAAGCAGAACCTGTGATCGAGAGCGATCCTTTTGAAGGTGTGCACCCTTCCCTTGCTATAGCCCTTGGTAAAAAAGGCTACAAAGCTCTGACCCCTGTGCAGAAGGCTGTGCTTGCACCTGAACTTCGCGATGCTGATGCCTTGGTTTCTGCTCAAACGGGTTCTGGTAAGACCGTTGCTTTTGGTATTTCGCTGGCACCAACCCTTCTTGGCGACGATGACCGTTTCAAACGTGCTGCTGCGCCTCTTGCCCTGATTATTACACCAACGCGCGAACTTGCCCTTCAGGTAATGCGCGAGTTGGAGTGGCTCTTTGCAAATACGGGCGCTCACACAGCGACCTGTGTTGGTGGCATGGATATGCGTGCAGAACGTAGCGCGCTTAATCGCGGTGCTCACATCGTAGTTGGGACGCCTGGCCGTCTACGCGATCATATCGAGCGCGGTTCATTGAATATCAGCGCACTTAGAGCTGTTGTTCTAGATGAAGCAGATGAGATGCTTGACCTCGGTTTCCGTGATGACCTTGAGTACATGCTCGACACCACACCAAAAGAACGTCGTACTCTGATGTTCTCTGCAACGGTTCCACGCTCTATCGGCATGCTTGCCAAACGCTATCAGCGTAACGCCGTTCGTGTCAGCACAAAAGCTGAAGAAAAACAGCATAGCGATATTGAATACCGTGCCTTGACTGTTGCACCTAACGACAAAGAAAATGCGATCATTAACCTTATTCGGTTTTATGAGCCAAAAAATGCCATCGTGTTCTGTGCGACACGTGCCACGGTAAACCACATGGTAAGCCGCTTTGCTAATCGTGGGTTCGCTGTTGTGGCCTTGTCTGGTGAGTTGAGCCAGAACCTGCGTAGTCATGCTATCCAATCCCTGCGTGATGGTCGCGCTCAGGTTTGTATCGCAACTGACGTTGCTGCGCGTGGTCTGGATCTTCCCGATCTTGAATTGGTGGTTCATGCGGATATTCCTAAAAGTCGCGAGCCTCTGTTACACAGATCAGGTCGTACCGGCCGTGCGGGCCGTAAAGGTATTTCCGCGCTGATCGTACCTTACAACTGGCGCAAACGTACCGAACGCCTGCTTGATAGTGCCAAAGTAAACGCGACTTGGGCTAACCCACCATCAGTCGACGAGATCATCCAACGTGACCGCGAACGTTTCCTCGCCACACCGACACTTATTGAGCCTGTAAAAGACGACGAAAAATCTTTTGTAAAAGAACTTTTGGAAAAACACGGCGCAGAACAAATTGCTGCAGCCCTGATCCGTACCCAAAATGCTGGACGTCCGGCACCAGAAGAGCTTATCAGCCGCTCAGACAGTGGCAGCCGGGACAGAGATCGTGGCGACCGCAATGAGCGTGGTGGCAGAGATAGAGATCGTGGTAGAGACAGAGACGACCGCGGCGGAGATCGTGGTGGAGATAGAGGCCATGATAGAGGTGGCGATCGCGGTGGTAGAGGCCGCAATGATAATTTCGGTGCCACGCGCAAAGAACGTGTAGATTTTGAAGACGGCGTCTGGATTTCCATGACTGTTGGTCGCAAACACACTGCCGATCCTAAATGGCTTCTGCCAATGGTATGTCGCGCAGGTTGCATCACCAAAAATGAAATCGGTGCCATTCGCATTCACATGGCGGAAACCCATGTAGAGTTGACCCCTAAAGGTGCTGAAAAGTTCTTTGAAACTATTGGCGGCAACAACCGGATTGAAAAAACCATTACTGTCAAACGTCTCGAAGGTATTCCTGAAGAGCCAGACGATGTTATGGACGACAAAGACGCCAAAGGCTTTCACCGTCAACCGCGTGACAGCAAAAAGCAAAAGCCGTTCCGCGATAACTTCAACAGAAGCGATCGTAGTAAAGAATACAGTAACCGGGCTGCTGAAGGTAAAGATTTTGGCAACAAAGAAGAAAAGTCCGGTGAAAAGAAATTTGGTGATAAACCTTTCGCCAAAAAGAAATTCGGTGATCGTAAAGCTGGCGAACGTGATTACGCCAACAAAAGTGGCAAACCTAAATCTAAAGGCAAATTTGGTTCTGACGGGAAGTTCAGTGACCCGCAAGCTGATGGCGCTAAAAAAACCTGGTTTGAGGATGGCGTAGATAGCGCTGAAGGTCGCGGTGAACAAGCTGATAAACCAAGAAGTTATAAAGGTCCCAAGGGCGGTAGAAAATCTTACGATAATAAAACCGCCAACCGCTCAGGTAATAATGGTGCCTTTGGAAAACCCTTCAAAGGCAAACCATCCGGTGATAAACCGAATACTGGTGCGCGGGATAACACCGGGTCTTCTTCGCTAAAGCGAAAAAGTCCTCCTAAAAAAGACTAACGAGATAATTGATCTCGGCTAAATTAAGAGGAACAGCGGAAAAAGTCCTGAAGCTGTTCCTCTTTTTATTTCTACTGTATTTATCGAACACTTTCAAAACACACATCTACTGGTTATCGTAACCTTACAGATAAATACTATTCCGATTATTTCAGTCAAATATCCCGACCACGTATTCAGGCCATTTTTTTAGACTAGGTTTTCAAGCTCGCCATTCAGGGAATATTATTATGATAGAAAAAACAGGTCGTACCGCCACACTTGTCCCCATGGCAGAGGCAGATTATGAAGCGTGGAAAATGCACGGCATCAAAGCTTTTGCCGATGACAAACAGCAATCTGGCTATAGCGCCGAACAAGCCTTGAAACTCTCACAAGAATCACACGAAAGTGGCCTACCCCAGGGACTAAAAACCCCTGACAATTACATCTTCTCTATTCTCAATGCTGCAGAACAACCCGTCGGCGCGACCTGGTTCGCAGTTAAAGAACACTATGGTAAGAAATCCGCCTTTATCTATGATATTGAAATCGACCTCGCTAACCGTGGCAAAGGCCTTGGCCGTGCGACCATGATGGCGCTAGAAGGTGAGGTAAAGAAGCTCGGTATCGACAAAATTGGCCTGCACGTCTTCGCCTTCAACAAGACCGCCCACGCCCTCTACGCTTCCCTAGGTTACAAAACGACTGATATCACCATGGAAAAGGCTATATAATCCTGGCTTATTTTTGGCCCACCAAACGTTCATCTTCTGTAATAATTTGATCACTTAATTCCAATGGGCATCCCCAGTAGTCAAAGATACCTCCGTCATTTGAGTTTTGTCCACAAACAACAAAGACACCTGTACCAAACAGGGTTTTTAAGTGCATTGCAAGCCAGCCGACAAAACCGGAATTATCAGCACCGGACGGAAAGTGAAAGCGCCAAATCGCGAACTGTTCTTCATTAGGATCATTACGTTCTATGAGCTGGCTCCACACTTGATCATCCCGTACAAGAGCAAGAGCTTTATCATCAGCACGCGACTTAAATTCATCTAAAGGAAATTCCTCAAAAATATAGGCCCCTTTGTAAACAGTTAAGCGAGTTTCCTGAATAACACGCTCAAGCCGTAAGGCTATTTCTGATGAAGTTTCATGAGAGATATTAACCATTGCATGCTCTTTTCAAAAAACTGGCTAGATCTTAAATAAGAAATAAATAAGAGGAAGACTGAGGGTAATATAAAATGATTGTTGTACTTTCAGCTATCAATATTTTGCTATAACGCCATCTAAAAATTATCTTTTCCAATTCCCTTTTATTAAAGAAATTTCGTCTATAACAACGCTCCCAAAACCTCGAATATTCTAGGATCTTGAGCTTGAGCGGCGTTAAATCGCATAAACCTATCGGCCGTATTATTCAGGCTAAAGACACTTCCTGGGGCCAGTACAATATTTTGGGCGAGAGCTCGTTGAGCAAGGTCAGCGCCATCGACACCCTCTGGTAACTCACACCACAAAAACATGCCTCCTCGTGGCTCCACCCATGGTTTTATACCAAGCTTGTCCAAACGTGCTGAAGTAACTCCCATGACACCAGCTAGGCGAGTTCGGAGGGCTTCAAGGTGTTTACGATAAGCTCCATCCTTTAACACTGTTAGCACCAATTCTGCCGCAAAATGGCCTGCGCCAAATGACGTCGCAATGCGTAGATCAACCAAGCTATCAATCCATTCCGGGCGGGCGATGATATAGCCGCAGCGCACCGAAGCCGACAAGGTCTTTGAGAACGAGCCGATATGCACCACGCGATCCAAGCCATCAAAGGCCGCGTATCTTGGTGCAGGTTCAGGCTCCAGGTCGGCAAAGATATCATCTTCGATAATGGTGAGGTCGTGTTGCTCTGCTAGTCTGAGAACGCGGTGGGCCACCACAGGTGATAAAGTAGCGCCCGTAGGATTATGAAGACCGGAGTTGGTGATATAAAGCCTAGGCCTGTGTTCCTTCAGGGCCTGTTCAAATTGGTCCAAATCAGGGCCGTTAGGCGTAAACGGAACCGACACGACTTTGGCCCGATGTGCACGTAGTAGGGCGTGAAAATTAAAGTAACAGGGGTCATCCACAATCACGCAATCACCCGGTTCCAGCAAATAACGACAGAGTTGATCGATGGCCTGTGTTCCTGAACCAGTGAGAATAATCTGGTCAGGGCTCGCATCAATGCCATAGGTCGATGCGCGACGCGCAAGGAACTGTCGCATTTCAGAAAGCCCTAAAGGGGATCCATATTCAGTTAAAATTGCATCGTTGGCGCGCGAAAGGTTACGCAACGCTTTTCGAATGGGGACCTCTGGCATCCACGACGCTGGCATCCAGCCACAGCCAGGCTTGAGATACCGTTCACCTGCTTCCAGCGATTGACGCGACACCCAAAGAGGATCAACTTCACGGTCTAGCTTTGGCCCGATTTCAGCCAGGGTTAAAGGTGTAAGGTGTCCAGAACTATACCCCCCAACAAAAAAACCAGACCCACGTCGGGAGAGAATGACCCCCTCAGCAGACAGTCGGTCATAAGCTTCAACAACCGTGGATTTGGAAACCTGCATTATCTCTGCAAAGTTCCGAATAGAAGGAAGCTTTGCGCCAAGCGCCAGAGTTCGAGCAGAAATACGTTGCTTAATCGCCTGCATCACCTGTTCTACCAAGGTTCTTGCTAAGGGATGAGTTTCAATGTCACCCGTTACCTTATCGTCTAATCTTGGGTCACCTAATCTCTCGTCACTCGTCATCTGTACTTACTCTGTCACCAATACAGTTTAAAAAAATTGTCCTGAACTGTATCTGGTTAAACTCTCTCCCGCAACCTAGATAGTAACGGTGCCAGAGAAGTTGAATTGTAATCGAATAAGATTAAAGAGCTGGCAGTTTTACAGGCTCAAATGGGTAGTAGTGATATGAACAAAACAACAAATGGATGGATCTGTGGTTTCTTAGGGATGCTGATTTTCAGTGGTTCTCTCCCCGCAACAAGGGCCGCCGTGGCCTCATTTGATCCGCTATTTCTCACTCTCGCCCGAGCAAGCATTGCTTCCTTGTTAGCCCTTGCACTACTTCTGGCCTTTAAGGAAAAACGGCCCGCTAAAGAAGACATTCTCTCTCTTGTGATTGTTGCCAGCGGTGTCATTATCGGCTTCCCTCTACTCACAGCTTTCGCCTTACAAACTGTAACCTCAGCCCACTCGACCGTATTCATTGGCCTGCTGCCTTTGGCAACGGCGATATTTGGGGTATTACGCGGGGGCGAAAGCCCCCGCCCTGTTTTTTGGATCTTCTCTGGACTTGGATCAGCTCTGGTTGCGGGTTACGCCTTAACCCAAAACGTAGGTGGAACAGGCTTTGCCGATATCCTCATGTTTATCGCCATTATCCTTTGTGGCTTAGCTTACGCAGAAGGGGCAAAACTGTCTCGCAAACTCGGCGGTTGGCAGGTGATATCCTGGGCTCTGGTGCTCTCGCTCCCGCTTATGGCGCCGCTCACGATCTATACCATGCCAGCTTCTTTTGTCGGTATTGAACAATCCGCCTGGATTGGTCTGGCTTATATATCACTCTTTAGCATGTTGATCGGCTTTATCTTCTGGTACCGTGGCTTAGCTCAAGGTGGCATCGCAGCCGTTGGACAATTACAGTTATTACAGCCCTTCTTTGGCCTCGTGCTTGCCGCAGGACTTTTGGGAGAGACCGTGAGTTGGTCTATGATTACGGTCACAGGTGCTGTGGTGTTCTGTGTCGCCGGAGCCAAGCGATTTGCCAAAAGACAAGACACCAAATCAGCAGCAATAGCTGGTCTTATGAAACAAGTCCCTTTACCGAACAAACTTTCCGCAATCCAAACTGAGAGATAAGGCCGATATAATGAACTCCTTAAACGATCTCCTGCCTTACCTTCCAGCAATATCCGTTTCTTATATCGCATATCTGGTTGCAACCATCAGCCCTGGACCCGCCAATCTTGCGATTATGGCAACATCTATGAGTGAGGGACGTAAACCTGGCGTACTGCTTGCTGCAGGCGTGGTAATGGGATCTCTTACATGGGGAATTTTGGCAGCAATTGGCCTCTCAAGCTTTTTATTTTCCTATGCCTGGCTTATGATCGCGATGCGTATCGTCGGAGGGCTCTATTTGTTGTGGCTTGCTTATAAATCATTCAGATCCTGCCTACGCTCAGAAGAACCCAAAGCACTCGACACAGGCAAAAACAGGACGGGACTACAGTACTTCATGTTGGGTCTCGGCATTCATTTGACCAACCCTAAGTCTATCTTTGCCTGGCTCTCGATTATTGCTCTCGGTGTCAGCCCTCAGGCCCCGGTCGAAATTTCCTTTGTAATCGTTGGCGGCTGCTGGTTGATGGGGATTGTTGTTTTCGGTGGTTACGCCCTCGCCTTTTCGACGCAAAAGATGATCACCCTTTACGGCTCTTTCCGCCGCTGGATCGAAGGTACCGCGTCGGTAATTTTTGGTTTCGCCGGATTTAAATTGCTGACAATGCGTTGATCACAATTATATCGCCTCGTCCGCCTTGACGGGGCGATATTTGTAAACAATAAATCAACTCAAATGGGCCATCCTCTTTTTCAAAGATATGAGTAAGATAATCCTATCAATTAGAAAGTTTTTGGTTAACACTCCAAATCAGAGTTAACCAAATCGAACCCTCTGATTGTGCGAGCCCAAAATTGCAGTTGTTAAAACGTTTCCGTCCCATACTAACTGTTATCGGCATACAGCTCGCTGTTTTAATAGGATTGTTCCTTCTTATTCAGGGGCTGTGGCAGTGGTTTAACATCACCCTTTCGCTTTGGGAAAAAGTGGGTATTCAAGCGGCGGGGGCTGTTTTGGTAAGTTATATTTTTCGCCACCCCCTTTGGTGGATTGCCATACAATTCATTATTCCGTTTGCTGTCGTGCTCGCTATTATCTTTGACCTTCCTACTTGGATTTACCCTCTCGCTTTCTTTGCATTACTGTTGTTTTACTGGAATAGTGCGGACGAACGCGTTCCCTTATACCTAAGCAACAAAACGACTTGGAAAGCGCTCGCTGATTTACTAGAAGAAGATCGGCTAAGCGGGGATAATAAACCGATCCACTTTATAGATCTTGGAAGCGGTTTTTCAGGCACTTTGGTCGCCCTCGCAAGACAATTCCCCCGGCATACTTTCACGGGTGCTGAAACGGCCCCTCTTCCTTATCTTGTATCGATTATCAGGTGTCAGTTATCAGGTCTTGATAATGTACACGTTCAACGCAAAAGCCTCTGGCATGTGGATCTTTCAAGATACCAATGGGCCTATGCGTTTTTATCTCCCGAACCAATGCCCCGGCTTTTCAAAAAGGTCATATCAGAAATGCCCAAAGGCAGTAAATTCATCAGCAACTCTTTCGTCGTGCCGAATAATCCGCCTACAGATACACGTATACTAGAAGACAGGCGTCAAACTGAGCTGCATATTTGGGATATCAATTGATATAAGCTAATATCAGGCCCAATCCTATGGGGCACAAAAATTCTCAATATTGATTAAAAGGCGAAGACATTATGGCGTGGGTTTATCTGGTTTTGGCGGGTTTATTTGAATGTGGCTGGGCGATTGGCCTAAAGTATTCGGATGGTTGGACCAAGGTTGTCCCCTCAGTTCTCACCGTAATCGCCATGGCTATAAGTTTTTGGCTGTTGTCAGCTGCTATGAAAACTATTCCAGTTGGTACCGCTTACGCTGTTTGGACCGGAATAGGTACAGTCGGCGTTGCTATCCTTGGCATGGCCCTATTTGGCGAGAGCCACGACATCATGCGCCTCATGTGCCTGCTTCTCATCGTTGCTGGTATTTTAGGGCTAAAGATCTTCTCTCCAGCTTAATACGTTTCCAATAGGCAAGACACACACTAAAAAAGACCTGTAAACTTCAGGCCTTTTTTACACTTCAGTACGCTTATTCGTTATGATCAGTTTCCAGTATCAGGAGCTTCGATCTCCCCATCGGCATCGATCCAATCCTTTATAGAGCCGAGGTTACGCACATCTCCGTAGCCCATATCCATCAATGCCTTACCACTTAAAGCCGAACGCCCACCAGAGCCGCAATAGAGCACAATCATCTTATCACGGGCTAAGTCCTTGTGATGCATAGGGGTCGTTGGGTCCGCCCGAAACTCCAGCATGCCACGCGAAATATTTATGGCACCTGGGATAATGCCCGTAGAAGCCAATTCTGGTTCGTCGCGAACGTCCACAACAACAATATTACTTTGACCTAAAACTTCCATTAAACCAGCGGGACTTATTGTTGGCACTGCCTTTTTGGCATTAGCAACAATTTCCACAACGGACTTAATCATAACAAAACATCTCCTTTAATTTCATTCAAAATCAAGAATAGTTCCTCCTAACGCTAATGGGGAATTATTACTTGGAATTACCTGGTGAAAATATAATTCAATCTGAAACTTAGTATAATATTACTGATAACAAATTAAGAAGAAAAATATTACCTGCGCTCCCATTATCAATTTTTTCAATAACGACATGAATATTTCCGGCATTACACCATCTCCCTAATTTTGCTTAAGTGTTGAGAGACACCTTGAAGCGTTTATTAAAATGTTTGTAATCGGAATGGCTCTTTTAAAAGTAATGTCACTGAAAACCACAACATCATTTATGCCACATGTGGTGCGCAGCTATCTTCCAAGCTTAGCTTGGGTTACGTTCTTTGTCGCCATCATGATTTCCTGGTGGGGCTTACTATGGATATCAGCCAAACACACAGAAATTACCAGTAACGGCGTCTCAAGTTTTGGTGTTGATTTTTTACAATCCCTTTGTTTAACAGCCACAAATGAGCTGACACTTTTTGGGCTTGTCGCAATGTGGTCCGTTATGTCTCTTGCTATGATGGCGCCCACAGCCGTTCCAATGCTTAAGAGTTATCAAGACATACTTATTGCCGGCAAAGGTAAAGTTCCTGCACAAGCTTTCTGGGCTTTACTCGGTGGGTATCTCAGCGTTTGGCTTCTTTTCTCCCTCCCTGCAGCAGGCCTTCAACTTCTGTTGTCAAACCTCGGCTTAGTAACGGTTGATGGGAGTATTTTATCCGGTTGGCTAACGACTGGACTACTAACCTTGGCTGGTATTTACCAGTTTACCCCCATCAAAGAAGCCTGCCTAAGCAAATGCCGCTCTCCTATGGCTTACTTTATGGGGCGCTGGCAGCCCGGAGTGGCAGGTGCTTATCGTATGGGCCTTCATCATGGCGCAGTCTGTGTGGGCTGTTGCTGGGCATTAATGCTGCTTGGTTTTGTCGGCGGGACCATGAACCCCGCTTGGATGTTTGGCGCAATGATTTTAATGATCGTTGAAAAGCTGCCTGACATTGGCCGCTATATCACAGCACCCCTGGGTATAGCCCTACTAGCTTCTGCAATTCTCGTTTTATGTCAAACCCTTGGCTTAATTTAAACCGGCTGCCCTTACTCATTCATAGGTCACATTTATAGGCCTTAATTTACGGAGTTATAATCTATGTCCTCCAGCTCAGAAACAAATTGGTCCCTCAAGGGCGAGCTTATATTGAACTGTAACTGCACGGTCTTCTGTCCTTGTGTTGTATCCCTTGGCAAACATCCTCCAACAGAAGGCTATTGCCAGGCCTGGATGGGTGTTCGCATTGATAGCGGTCATTTCAATGGCGCTGATCTTTCCGGATTAAACGTTGGTATGGTTCTTGATATCCCTGGCAACATGGGTCGGGGAAACTGGACAGTTGGTGCCTATATTGACGAACGTGCCAGTGAAGAAGCTTATGACGGCATCTTGAAAATATTCTCTGGTCAGGCTGGTGGCACAACGGCCCTATTTTCCATGTTGGTCGGAACGTTCCTCGGCGCCGAACGGGCTCCTGTGGAATATCATAACGATGGCAACAAACGTCGCCTTGCAGTCGGCCGCAAGATTATCGGAGAGATTGAACCCATTAGTGGCAAAGACGAAAGCCAAGAAGTTCAGGTAACCAACACAGAATACTGGATGGGTGCCAATGTAACCATTGCCAAAGCTAACAGAGGGCGTGTCAGGGCCTTTGGACGTGTCTGGGATTTCGAAGGTCGCAGTGCCGAGATCTGCCAAATAGATTGGTCCAGTTAGTAAACACCTTATAAAGCCGCACTACTCTTGAGGAGAGAGACATTATGAAAACGGACAAGGATTATTCCGAGTTGATGCCAAATCCAGCGAACCATGTCCCGCTCTCTCCTCTTTCTTTTATTGAGCGAGCCAAAGATATCTATCCAGAGCGTACCGCTTTGATCTATGGCTCTAGAAAATACACTTGGGCCCAAACATACAAACGGTGCACCCAGCTCGCCTCTGCCTTAAATAACCATGGCATTCAAAAAGGTGATGTTGTCTCAATTATTGCCGCGAACACACCTGAATTGTTCGAAGCACACTTTGGTGTTCCTATGGCTGGAGCCGTACTCAATACCATCAATACAAGGCTAGATTCTACTACTATTGCCTATATCCTCGAACATGCAGAAGCCAAGGTTTTAATCATCGATACAGTCTTCTCTCCTGCCGTAAAAGAAGCTCTTCTTCTCTTAAACCGCCATGATATTCTTGTGATAGATATCCTAGACACCCAAGTCGAAGGTGAAGCTCAAGATCCGTACAAACTCGGTACGATAGATTACGAAGGCTTTCTTGAAGGCAGTGCCAATGATTACAATTGGGTTCTTCCAAGTGACGAATGGCAATCTTTGTCTCTCAACTATACGTCTGGGACCAGTGGTCGACCCAAGGGAGTGCTCTATCATCACCGCGGCTCCTACCTAATGACAATGGGGACGGTGCTTGGTTGGGAATTATCAGGTCACCCCGTTTACCTCTATACCGTGCCCATGTTTCATTGTAACGGTTGGGGTCATGCCTGGACCATGGCTGCTCTTGCCGGGACTGTTGTATGTTGTCGCCACATCACAGCAAAAGCCATATTTAGGGCTATCTCAGATCACGGCATCACCCATTTTGGGGGCGCGCCTGTTGTCCTTAGCATGCTGGTTAACGCCACTGAAGATGAACGCCAACTGTTCAACCACCCCGTTAAAGTTATGACAGCAGGCGCACCTCCGCCCGCTTCTATCTTAGAGGGCGTCCAAAGTTTAGGTTTTGAGGTCATGCAGGTTTATGGCCTCACTGAAACGTATGGCCATGTTGTTCAGTGTGCCTGGAAAAAAGAATGGGATCATCTCCCATCGAGTGAGCAGGCAATTCTAAAGGCCAGACAAGGCGTGCGCTTTCCTATGACTGAGGGACTTCGCGTGGTTTCCTTAGAAACGGGAAAAGAAGTTCCCTCAAATGGTCAAGCCATGGGCGAAATTCAAGTTCGCGGCAACACGATCATGAAAGGTTATTTAAAAAACCCAGAGGCAACGTCCGAAGCTTTTGAAGACGGGTGGTTTCACTCTAGCGACCTCGCTGTTGTCCATGCGAATGGGTATATAGAAGTTAAAGACAGGCTCAAGGACATCATCATCTCAGGTGGCGAAAACATTTCCTCGGTCGAAGTTGAAAACATTCTGTACAAACATCCAGCTGTAGCAGTGGCAGCCGTGGTGGCCAAACAAGACGACAAATGGGGCGAAATCCCTTCTGCTTTCTTGGAACTGAAACCAAATACGATCTGTAGTGAAGAAGAAATAATCGCCTTTTGCAGAGAACACCTTGCCGGGTTCAAAACACCTAAGAGTATTATTTTTGACATCCTCCCCAAAACATCGACAGGAAAGGTACAAAAATTCATGCTGAGAGAACGTGCAAAATCAATACGTTAAAACGAGATCTTTTATGAAACATATAAAGGCTCTGCTTTTCACCAAGTGAATTGTTTTTACTTTGCCCAGTGTATCCTCAATTGGTTTGGTAATTCATCGTGTTTGAGAACTGGCTAATCCCCCCCAAAACAGCTATAATTCCTGCCCTCGACAACCCTTAGCATAACTATCCAGGGGATGTACCATGGCTGTATCAATCACAATTCAGAATTACCTGAAAGACTTGAACGTTCGTTATGTACCACTCGAGCACGAACACACCGAAACCTCATCAATGACTGCCGAAGTCTCTCATGTACCAGGATCACGCCTCGTTAAAGCTGTCGTGATAAAGGACCAAACTAAGTACATGATGGCCCTCTTACCTGCTTCTCACCATCTGCGTTTGAAAGAACTTACTGAACTGCTTGGACGGGAGGTAGAACTAGCCTCTGAAGAAGAGTTCTCAGCACTATTTACTGATTGCGATAAAGGGGCTGTCCCTGCATTGGGCTTGGCTTACGGCTTGGAAGTGGTTGTCGAAGACAGCTTGAACAAAAACGATGATTTATTCTTTGAAGGTGGCGATCATGAGACCTTGGTTCACATGGAAGCAAGGACCTTTGAAAACCTTGTTTCTAGTTCTATCCACGGCCATTTCAGCCATCACGACAAACACCCGGAAAACCGGAGTGGCTTTAGATACGAACACAGCTAAATAAGGCCAAATAAGAAGCCCTCTCAAAGCTTCTTATTATAAGGCTAAAACAAAGACCGATGTTTTAGGCATCAGGTCAACGGTATTTTTTCGTTCTCATATCAGAAATAACGAACTTCACCATGCGAACAACTTAAGGAGTTAAGAGCCAAGGATATTTACCTCTTTTTTGTCTTAAATAAATACTAACGATCTGTGTCATATTATACGTTAGTTGTTACCCTAACTTTATACCAAGAATGCCTCGAAAGTATCAATAAAGGGGTATTTTTATTTCAAGAGGGGCATATATTGACGATAAATCCTCGGCTAATATTACTCTCAGACCTCTTCTATGGATTGGTCAACTTTAACCGCGGGCTAGATCTAAAAAACATAGCCCTGGTCTTTACGACAATTCTATTCCTTACGGGAGTAAAACCAGGAACTGCATCTGATCGTTTAACATTGGTTGCGGCAGCGGGAACCGTTGATACCGTCATCAGTGAAGTTATTTTACGAACGGCCTACCAACGCATTGGGATTGAAATCTATATCGAAAAACATCCGGGCGAGCGGGCGCTGAGACTTGCCAACAGTGGTGAGGTCGCAGGCGACGTTCAACGCATCGACGGCTTATCGGCCAAATACACCAATATGATACAAATCCGCCCCGCTATAAATTTCATTGAAGGCTCAGCCTTTAGCAAGTCCCAAACTATTCCCATAGATGGGTGGAAAAGCTTACAAGATTATCGAATTGGTCTAATCCGCGGTATCAAATTTGCCGAAAACAATACCAAGGGCATGGATACTTACGTAGCAAGGGACTATGCCAGCTTGTTTAGGATGTTAAACAAAGACCGAATTGATGTAGCCATCTCCCCCCGGCTCAATGGTCTATATCAAATCAAACGTTTTGGCATCCATGACGTTACTCCATTGTCCCCTGCTATCGCCAGATTTGAACTCTTCCATTATCTTCATAAAAAACACGCTGCTTTGGTACCAAAACTTTCGGCAGTTTTCACAGAGATGGCCACATCCGGAGAGCTCCAACGTATCCGTGAACACGTTATTAAAGTTCTGATGTCATTGGCTGAACAAAATCTTCCCCTCTGTGATGATACGTATGACTGTTTTGAAACCAACCATGGCAGCTAAGTGGGTTGATATAAAATACGCTTAAATTTTAAGTAAATTTGAAAGCCTATATAATTGGTAAGCAATAATACAAAACCCGTTCCTTTCAAGTCGATTTCCCGACGCTTGATAATGTACATTGTACTATGCAGCTCACTCGTCACACTTTTGCTCACCATCTTCCAACTCCAAAGAGATTATCAGACAGACATTGCTGAGCGAGACAAAGGGCTTGAGCAAATCAGACAAGTTCATTTAGAGACCATAACCCAAGGTTTATGGGCCACAGATACAGAGCTTCTACAGACCATTATAGAAGGCCTCGCGAATATCCGTGATGTAAACTACGCGGCAATTATTGATAACGATGAAATTTTACTGTCAATCGGGGACAAACCCAACAATGACAAGGGGACAAAAATTTTCCCCTTACGCTATCGTTACCTTGGAGAAATTGATGAGATTGGTACTTTAATTGTTGCCATTGATGATGAAGCAGCCTTTCGACGCGTCCTCGATCGGGCGTTAATTATTCTCATAAGTAATGCCCTTAAAACGGCTTTGGTCGTAATCTTCACTATTATGATTTTTCACCAGATGGTAAGCCGCCACTTAACGAGTATTACCGATTATCTGGGAACTTTAAATCTTTCACATCCTTATGCTCCCCTTGAACTTACACGTAATAATGATCCTACGAAATCTCCCGATGAGTTGGATTTGGTCGTAAGATCAATTAACCAATCATCAGATAGGATCAGCCAAGCCTTTACCTTGGAACAGGAAATTAAAGATCGCGAACATGCCGAAGCTTTACTGCGTAAAAGTGAAGCTCGCTTAATACAAATTCTCGATAACAGTCCTTTTGGTGTATCTATCGTCTCTCGAAATGGCCGAAAGCAGTTGTATAACAATCGCCGTTTCACCCAAATGTTCCATATTCCAGAAAATGAAACCGACATTGAGAGTGTAATATCTAATAGCTACAACAATCCAGCAGACCGAGAAGAGATCTGGTCACGTTATAAACGTGATGGCACCATAAACGGATTTGAACAACAACGAAAACGTACAGATGGATCTATTTGGTGGGCCTATGCGGATTGGAGCCCCTACGTCTTTGCTGGAGAAGATGCTGTTATGATCTGGCTTTCTAATGTCACAGAACATAAGCAAGCCGAAGAGAAGCTCCAACAATTAAATGAACAGAAAAATAAGTTCTTCTCCATCATCGCTCATGATCTGAAAGGCCCCTTTAATTCTCTGCTCGGTTTTTCAAGCCTGCTGTCGATCAAGGGTTCTGAAATTGATCCAGAGAAAACGGTTCAATACGGTGTAGCGGTTCATAAGTCCGCACAACAAGTCTTTAAACTGCTGGAAAACCTCCTCGATTGGTCGTTGCTACAAATGGATCGCATGGAATTTGAAATTGGCCCCGTTCGCGTTGAAGAAATTATCCAAGAAAACTTAGAACTATTTGGCCCCACCGCTGATGAAAAAGCCATCCACTTAACCGCTCATTGCGAGCAAGGTATTATAGTGATGGCTGATACCTATATGCTTGATACCATAGTAAGAAACCTGATCCATAACGCGATCAAGTTCACCCCCGTGAACGGCGAAGTGACGATAACAAGTCAAGCCAATGGTAAATGGGCTGAAATAAAAATCTCTGACACCGGAGTTGGAATTCCCGCCCCTAAGGCCTCTCGCTTATTCCAGCTAAATGAGAAGACCTCTACATTGGGTACGGGTGGGGAAACAGGCACAGGCCTGGGTCTTCCGCTTTGTAAAGATCTTGTAGAAAGGCAAGGAGGAAAAATTAAGGTGAAGAGCCGAAAAGGTAAAGGATCGACCTTCCTCGTCACTATGCCTCTTATGGATAGGACTAGTTCTCAATAAAAAAGAATGTTATTGAAACACATGGCAGAACCCTTCCTTACAGAACGTATCACCCTAACGAAGCAAGTAGTTCAAAATCAAAACAAGAATACCATAAGCTGTAAACACTTTTTCAGCGGAGCTGCTGCATATGCTGATGGACAGGTATTTATGTCACTCAGTCCTGCCGGACTTGCCTTAAAATTACCCGAAGATCAAAGAGATCTGATTTTACAGCAGGGAGGAAAGCCTCTGAAGTATTTCCCTAAATCCCCAATTAAGAAGGGGTATGCTGTTCTTAGTCCGACCCAAAGAGAAGACACTGACGGACTATACAATTTGATTATTATATCGATAGATCATGTCTTGGGCCAGGCAGAGTAGCCAGGGTAAGATAGCCAAGAAAAATATTTACACGATCTTGGTGAATTGACCAATTTCTCTTTCCTCACGCGCGAGGCCTTCACACTGGTTATCGAGAGATTGGTACTCTAAACTGTAAGTCTCTTTAAACCTCAAGAAATGATCATAAGATTGCCAGTGATCAAAGGTAAGATACCTTTGGGGATTGGTTTGATCCTACATCAATTCTGTTGTTAGAAATCCAGCGCCAAGCCTAAACAACTCAACCCAGTCACCAGCTGGGCCATAGCGTTTTTCGAATTCAGCATTAGACCCCTCTCTAACGATAAATTCCCAGACATAGCTATAGGAAGTATTGGGCTGTTTATTCATCATAAGTACACGTTAGAAGTACTCTGGAAGAACCTTTGCTAGATTATCTCGAATACGCTCCCGTAGGGGTTGATCAAAACTTTCACGTTTGAAGGTTTCGCCAGTTACGCGTTCAAACAAATTGATGTACTTCTCGCTAAAGATCTCGAGAGTCTCATCAGGGATATTGGGAATATCGTCTTTATAAGGATTGCAACGCTTACTGACCCATAGGCGTAGAAACTCCTTATCCAGGCTATCGGGTTCAAGTCCTTGATCCATGCGCTCCTGATAACTTTCAGCAATCCAGTAACGGCTAGAATCAGGGGTATGGATTTCATCTGCAAGGGTTATACGTCCTTGTTCATCAACACCAAACTCATATTTAGTATCAACCAGGATCAAACCGTGTTCGGCAGCGATTTCACGGCCACGGGCAAAAAGCTCTAGAGAAAGTCGAGCCAACTCTTCCCAAACATTATGTTCCAGCACGCCTTGCTCAACTATTTGAGTAGCAGTTATTGGAGCATCGTGTTCACCCTGTGCTGCTTTTGTCGTCGGGGTGATAATGGTTTCTGGCAATTTTTGGTTTTTTGAAAGACCTTCGGGGAAATCATGACCGTAAAGAGTCCGCTCTCCGCGTTGATACATTGGCCAGATCGAGGTTTCGGTCGATCCAGTCATATAATCACGTACCACCATTTCAATCGGCAACATTTCAAGCTTACGGCCGATCACCACGTTGGGATCTGGAAAACTTATAATGTGGTTGGGACAGATATCTTTGGTTTTTTCGAACCAAAAGCGAGCTGTTTGATTTAGAACCTGGCCCTTGTGAGGAACGGCAGCAAGAATGCGGTCAAAAGCAGACTGGCGATCCGTTGCAATCATAATACGGCGACCATCTGGTAAGTCATACGCATCGCGGACTTTACCCTGATAATGCTCTGGTAGTTCTGGGTATGCGGCATTGGTTAAACGATTGGCGAGTGCCTGTTGAAAGTCCTGATTTTTGTCGCTCATTGCGATCCTGCCTCTGACTGGTGTCGTGCCAAATAGATTCTGCGACCTAGATATCACTCACGAGACCAGAGAACAAGAATTCTAAATACCTTCCGAGATCCCTAAACTACTTCACGCATTCGTAAATTTTATTAAAATAAATCAACTATAAATAGTAGCAAGTAAGAATAAATACTTTCACCTTTAGTAATACTACTTACATCAACTAAATTTTATTTGTGAAAATATAATTACCATGAATATAATTAAAGAGAAATTTGATTGGATCAATACTAAATGGAAGATCTTTTTTACTCTGAACACCAACAGCTCTATGACTATTGGAACGAAAAGAGGGGAAATAGGTTTGCCCCAAAGCGCATAGATATCGACCCTATTGATTTTCCATATCTTCTGCCAAACCTTTGTATATACAAAGTACACAAAGATCCCCTGGAATACGAAACCACCCTGATGGGCACCTCTATCGTTGATATGTGGGGGGTGGATTATACTGGTAAGTATGTGAAAGACATCGTTCTAGGACCACTTTACCCCTCGGTTAAACAGCATTTTGATACGATGATCGATGAAAAGAAACCAACTCTGCACGATCTCGATGCAAGCTGGATTGACAAAGACTATATTAGGTATTCTCGACTAATGTTGCCGTTATCAGAAAATGGCCAAGACGTTGACCGACTTTTGGTTTGTATCGTTCTTCAAAGGAAAAACACCTTCCATTGAAGATCTCGCTATTCCATCAGAAAAACGGGGGTGGGCGCTCTTTAATTTTGAAATTTAATAATTTCAGTAAAAGGATCGTTCTTTTCTAAATATTCAGAAAACCGAATCATAAATGGAGAAAATTCTGAACCGAGATAATGATAGAGCGGAGCTGATAATATTAATTTCAACCTGATCGGGGCGGGTTCTAACTGTTCATTATTAATAGCTCTGACAACCGTAATATCAGCAGCCAAAAAACTTGATGTTTCACCCGAACTATAGGCGCTAAATAGCTCTATATTATTGTTAAATTTTCTAGCTCTTCTGCCTTCAACGTACTTTTCCTGCCAAATGACGCCAAAAGTATATCCTACGGGAACTTCTGTATTGTGTATCATATTGGGATGAACCCAGAGCGAAGAATGCACGTTCAGTAACTTGATTTTCGATCGAACAAAATCACGAGAATAAAGGGGCTCGACTTTCTCTAACCTCATTACTTCACCGTTAACCCGTCCAATATTGAACAAAGCAATTCCTCTGCGTCCCGGCACCTGAACTAACTTCACTCGGCAATTGAGGTTTTTATATATTTCCTTAACTTTTTCC
The DNA here is from genome assembly GCA_036960845.1 of Halopseudomonas aestusnigri. Taxonomy (GTDB): domain Bacteria; phylum Pseudomonadota; class Alphaproteobacteria; order Kiloniellales; family Kiloniellaceae; genus Kiloniella. The sequence continues at coordinate 43,523 of JBALWN010000003.1, forward strand.
CCAACGGTATCAGAGAGAAAACCATTATTAACTGTTGCGAGAGTGGCAGGACAATCGACAGCAAACTGTGCTCTGGCAAGTTTTGCTTCAGTTGGCATGACACTTAGCAAAAAACTAAGAATGAAGAGAGCTTTTCTGTCGATCAAAAGCACTTTAACCCTTCCGAAGTAAGTAGATTCTATACTCCCTTATAAAGTAATGAATTTAAGAATACATTTACGCAGATAGGATGAGTACTTCGTTATCTAGTTTGAATTTATTCCAGGGTTGGTAACATGCGTCCTTACATTTCAGTTTTTTTCTTTGTTTTGATTTTTCTAGCATGCCCCCTGAGGGCGGAAGAAAAATTAATCGTCAAACATTATCAACAACATGATCGTTACAATTTTGGCCTTAAAGTTCTCACTCTGGCACTAAGTAAATTACAATATCCCTTCGAAATCCAAACGCCGGAGCACCAATATGCGAATGAGAAAAGAGGAGAGCACCAGGTCATAATTGGTCAACTTGACCTTCAATGGATGTCAACGACCCCACATCGAGAAAACGAAATGATACCTATCAAGATCCCGATCTATAGAGGAATTCTAGGATTAAGACTTTTGTTAGTTAAAAATGATCGAAGCAACCAGCTCGGTACAATTGATACCATAGACGATCTTAGAAATTATGCTGGTGGGCACGGGTTGCATTGGGGAGATTTACCCGTCTATCAAGCCAACAACCTACCCGTTGTAACTCACATCAATTATGACAATTTGTTTCAGATGCTTATTGGCAAAAGGTTTGACTATTTTCACCGTGGGCTTAATGAAATATGGGAAGAACAAGGCCGCTATTCAGATCAGTTGAGCATTGTCGATAACGTGATGTTGTTTTACCCCCACCCTGTATATTACTTTGTCACCAAGAAGCGTCCTCAATTGGCTACACAACTTGAAAAAGGATTAAAAATAGCCGTAGAGGATGGATCATTTGAAAAGCTATTTTTAGAGAACTTTTCTCACATAATACAACAAGGCCAACTGGAACGCCGGAAATTAATTGTCTTACAAAATCCCGTTGTCCCAGAAAAAACTGACCCTATCGATACCAGTTGGTGGCTTCCACAAAAATTTCAATCTCAACTGAAGCACTCACCCTAAGATTGGGTCCTTGATAATAAATCACATAAAGTCATAGCATCTATAAAGTAAAGGTCTCTAAACCAACGCCTCAACAGATTGAGGCTTGATAAGCCCTAGCGTCTACAAGAGTGTCAAAAAGCTTAAATATCCAATCCGTACTCGCCAGATTGTCCCGGTAAGTTTTATAAAGTGTTATAAAATCATCGTCCGTTGAGACAAAGATGGCATGCATGTGCGGCTTATAACTTGCAAAAACCCGGTCCGCAAAAGGTATGACCAAAGGTACTTCCTGTGCTTCTTCCACAATGGTCATCTTTGTCGCGTCTATGATGAAATAACTACTTCCATCGGGTTTGGGATGGTTATAGATGTTTTTATGGAGATCCATAATGTCTTCTACATTAAAACTTCCCATGAGCGTTATCAGGGTTCCGAATTCTTCATATTCAAATGAATGGTTCATTCAACGCCTCACACTATCCGCAAAATATACGGCTTAATCTGATTTAGTCTTCCAATAATATAGAATTTGGACTTCCTTGCATAGCTAGTTCTTTCCCGCTTTCGCCATGAGGATAGAACATAAGGTTTGTTTTCTTATAGCCATGTATCCAACTGCATAAGGTATGCATCTCTCCTTAGATAGTACTAGTAATTAAAATTATATTGCAATTCTCGCTTTAACTTAAGTGTTGTTTTTTAAATTCTATTTAATTTTAATTCTTTAATTTCCCAAGTACAGAAGACAAAAATAGGATGTTGTAAATATAATTCACAGATGGCATTTTTGCATTTACTGAATGCAAATATTAGCCCCTAAGGATAAACTCAAATTACGAGGAAGATGATGAACTGGGACGACATGAAAATTTTTCTCGCCATTGCTCAGGCAAAGGGGTTAAAAAAGGCTGCAGAAAAACTCGACATTCATCACACGTCTTGTGCCAGACGGATCAAAGTTCTGGAGCAAGAACTCGGCACCCGCCTGTTCGATCGACTTCCCAGTGGATACGCCCTCACCCAAGCAGGTGAAAAATTGTTATTTTCAGCGCAAAACATCCAGGATGAATTCTCCGAAATCGAGGGCAGCTTACTGGGAAAAGACACCCGATTAGAGGGTAATATCCGAGTTACCATCCCAAATGGCTTTGCAACTCATTTACTAATGCCTGATCTGACGGCTTTTATGGAACTCTATCCAGATGTGCAGGTCGAGATTAACATGACCTATGGATATAGTGACCTTGCAAACAGAGAGGCAGATGTTGCCATTCGCCACGCCGACAACCCGCCGGAATCTTTAGCAGGAAAACGGGTTGGCCGTTTATATTTTTCGGCCTACGCCAGTACTAAATATTTGAAGACGCATGATCCCCTTAACAATCCAGAACAATGCCGTTGGCTTGGCTGGGGAGTTGAAACCAATCATTTGAAATGGGCCCAAAAAAAGAAATACCCAACTATTCCCGTTCGTGGGAACCTTTATTCAGATGTACTCCAACTCTCGGCGATTACCGAAGGTATGGGCATCGCCTCCTTGCCCTGTTTTATCGGAGACAAAGCCCCTGGCATTGAACGTATCCCTGGTGCAGAGACAGAGGCCCGAGACTGGCTCTGGATACTTGCCCACAAAGACATGGCAACAAATGCAAAGGTAAGAGCCTTTATGGATTTTATGAACGCGGCTTTTGCCCGCCATGAAAAAGCTCTCAAAGGGGAGATTTAAATAGCTTTTGTCTGCTCTTACTTTTTCTGATTATTGAGATACTCAATCAGCATCTTATAAGATCCAAGAATATGGTCACGGGTTCGACTGGCCGCGAGCGCCCCATCCCCCTTGATACACGCATCAATAATACCAAGGTGTTCCTGATGGGCTTGATCCATGCCGTTAGTCAAAATCAATTGGGCCCTCAAATAAGAATCTACCCTGTCGATGGCTTCACCGACCAGCTTTAGATGATAGGGGCGTTGTGCATCACGATACAGCGTTTCATGAAAGCGGCGGTTCCACTCCCCCCACTTGGTCGCATCGACCTCCGTATTAAACAGGTCGCAGTATTCACGGGCCTCCTCCAATGTTTCTTTGCTCATTGAAGCAACAGATCTTTCAATCACAATCGGTTCCAAATGAGCGCGGATTTCGTAGATCTCTTCGGTTTCGGCATGGGAAAGCATGGATACCACATACCCTTTGTACCGTAGACTTTGAACAAGTCCTTGAGCCTCCAACCTTTTGAGGGCTTCACGGACGGGTATACGCGATACATTAAAAAGGTTGGCAATGTACTCCTGGCGGATCGACTCCCCAGCTTGAACTTGGCCACTAATGATCGATCCTCGAAGCGCATCAAAGATAACATCTGACGAAGAGGCTGTTTTTCCTAGGTCGGTAGCAAATATTTTCAACTTTCTCTCCTGTTCTAAATCTTCTTTTTTTTCAAACACATCAATCTTGGTTTTTAATTTTTTGGAATGAGAAACCCTTTTGATTAATGATGAAGTGAAATTATTATATTGAATATTGTATACAATGTGCAGTATACAATATTCCACAACAATTGAAAGCAAGCAAAAAGACTTGTTGAAATCAGCCTCAAGCCAATTCCGCAAGAGGCTTAATCAAGAGACCGAATAAAGAAGCAAACCAACAGTTGGAGGAATACATGTTAAAAGGTTTTATGAAGACGCTAGCACTCGGCGGATGCCTTGCTGCGTTTGTTACACAACCCGCCGCTTATGCAGATAAACTCGATGATGTTATCGACGAAGGCGTACTGCGTTGTGGCGTGGTGCTAGACTTCCCACCAATCGGTTATCGCGATGCTAACAACGAACCAGCAGGCTTTGATGTTGAGTATTGTAAAGATCTCGCGGCTGCTCTTGAAGTTGAGCACGAGATTATTCCAGTTACCTGGGCTGAACGTCTTCCTGTGATCGTCACCAATACTGCCGATGTTGTTTTTGGTGGTACATCTGACTCTCTGGCTCGTGCAAAAACGGTTGGCTTTTCAATTCCCTACGCCGTTTATTATGCACAAGCGGTGATTGGTAAAGAAACAGGAATCAAGTCTTTTGAAGACATGAAGGGCAAACGCGTTGCCGCAGCTGTTGGTACCGTTCCAGAGCAGGAATTTCTTAAAATAGCCAAGGAATGGGGAACTGAAGACCTCTACCAGGGTTATCAGAGTGAAAACGAAGTTTTCCTCGCTGTTGCACAGGGCAAAGCTGATGTTGGTATCACAACCAATACAGCGGTTAAGCCAATCGTCGATAAGTACGACACTATTTCAGCAGGACCACGTATGCCGTGGACTACAGATTACACGTCTGTTGTTGGTCCTCGTAAAGATACCACTTGGCTCAACTACCTGAACCTTTTTGTTACCCATCAGGTTCGCTCAGGTCGTTACCAAGAACTTTGGGATGCCTATGTAGGTGGTGAAGCTCCTGAGCTCCGTATTCCCGGTGTGCTGTACTAGGCCTGTATTGTACGGCTTATCCTCTAGTACCTAATCTACCCTCCCCTCAAAGCTGTATGTTTATGCTTTGAGGGGAACAGTAGGAGTTTCCCCGCGTGGATTATAATTTTCACTGGCGCCCGGTATTTAGGAAAATTCCAGAACTTCTCGAGGCTGGTTTATTGACCCTTGAAGTTGCCGTTATTTCCATGATCCTTGGAATAACAATCGGACTTGGCTTGGCTTTGCTCCGGATGAAGGGCCCATCGCCCCTACGCCAAATAGCAACAACCTGGGTTGAGATCGCAAGAAACACCCCCGCTCTGTTTCAACTGTTCTTCTTTGGCTTTGGTCTCGGTGCCTTCGGTCTGCATCTCTCCCCCTACCTGATTGTGCTGGCAGGGTTGACCTTTAACAATGCCGGTTATCTGGCTGAAAATTTCCGAGGTGGTTTCAATGCCATCCCAGACACACAAGTACGCGCGGCAAGGTCTCTGGGCATGACAGCAACGCAAACCTACATCCGGATCATCATCCCCCAAGTATTGAAAATCGTTTATCACCCCATGACCAATCAGATGGTTTGGGCCGTGTTGATGAGTTCTCTTGGTATGCTGGTTGGATTTCGGGAACTTTCCGGTGAAACCCAGTTCTTTGCCTCCAAGACCTATCGTATCTTTGAATATTTTGCTGCGACGGCTGTGATCTATTACATCATCGTCAAAATTATTCTCCTCGCCTCTAATTTTGCCGCACGTCGGCTGTTCAGATACTGAGAAAGGAATAGACACAATGAGTACTTCTGCTTCCTTTTTCACGGACTTTCAGGCTACGGATTTATTGTTCCTAGGTGAAGCTGCTGGCCGAACCCTCGGCATATCGATGGTATCAATTTCGATCGGAACCGTTCTCGGTATTTTCTTTGGATGGTCCCTACAAGCTTCCAAATGGTTTGCCCAAGCGACCATCGGTACCATTCTTGATATTTTCAGATCAGTTCCACTCATTATCCAATTGATTTTGTTCTATAACTTCTTCCCGATTATCGGTTGGAAGATGGGACCCTTTGCTGCGGGGGCTTTTGTTCTCAGCATCTACACGGCGGCCCTAGTGGCAAACGTCGTACGTGGCGGTATTGAAGCCGTAGGTGAGCCTATGCGCCGTGCAGCAAGATCTCTGGGCATGTCTTATTGGCAAGACCTACGGTATGTGGTTTGGCCCATCGGGCTTCGCGCAGTCTTCCCATCCTGGGTAGGAGTAGCCCTTAGCGTCATCAAAGACAGCGCCCTTGTTTCTGTTTTGGGTTATATGGAGCTGCTACGAGCGTCCCAAATATTGATCACAAGAACTCAAGAGCCCTTTATCATTCTGGCCTGTGCTGGTGCCTTTTACTTTGCACTTTCCTATCCTCTCTCAAAATACTCCCAAAAGCTGGAAGAAAGTTGGACCTCATGATTGAGATCAAGCAACTCCATAAATATTTCGGTGCCCTCCATGTGCTGCAGGGTATTGATCTCAATGTCAGTAAAGGCGAAGTCCTCAGCATCATTGGGTCATCTGGTTCCGGGAAATCCACCCTGCTCTATTGCATCAATGGCCTGGAAAATATTCAACAAGGTGAAGTCTTGGTTGATGGCACTACAGTCCATGACCAAAAGACTAATATCAATAAATTGCGCCAGCGATTGGGCATGGTTTTTCAGCAATGGAACTCCTTCCCCCATCTCACCGCTTTGGAGAATGTGGCTCTGGCCCCTAAGATCGTTAAAAATTTCTCGAAGGATCAAGCAAAATCCATAGCAGAGAAACAACTCAAACACGTTGGACTTGCTGATAAACTTGATGTCTACCCCTCTGCTCTGTCTGGTGGACAGCAACAGCGTCTCGCCATTGCACGCGCACTGGCAATGGAGCCTGAATACATGCTCTTCGACGAAGCTACTTCAGCCCTAGATCCAGAATTAGTCGGCGAAGTCCTAGATACTATGCGTCTTCTCGCGGATGAAGGTATGACCATGATTTGTGTCACCCACGAAATGGGCTTTTCGCGCGATGTATCAGACCGTGTCGCATACTTCCATCAAGGCGTTATGGAAGAAGTTGGCCCTCCCGAACAGATTTTTGGCGCACCTCAATCGGTTCACACTCAAAAATTTCTGGCAAATGTTCGTTAAGACCCACGCATTTCAAGGAAATGAATTATAGTGTTTACAGTTTATGTTAGTCCTAGGAGCAAATAGCGATGTGTAGACTTTCTACATGAGCAATGCAGTAACGAGGGAAAAACATGAAATGGGAACACTAAAAACTACTCTCTAATAATTTTAATTCAGTACAGGAATAAGACCATGTGGAAAGGCGTTATCCCAGCCGTCACAACCAAGTTTGATGAAAACGGCAACCTTGATCATGCAGAAATGAAACGCTGCTTTGATTACATGATGGATGCAGGTTGTGAAGGCCTCATCGTGTGCGGGTCTCTTGGTGAAGGCTCTATGCTTTCCAAAGAAGAAAAAATCGCCACTTTAAAGACGGCCAAAGCATCAACAGGCGACAAACCAACTCTTATGACCATCAACGAAGCCGCCACGCGTGATGCCTGTGCTATGGCACAAGCATCTCAAGAAGCTGGTGCAGATGGTATCATGTTGGTGCCAAGCCCGATCTATCACACAGATCACCGCGAAACAGTAGCGAGTATGCGCGCCGTTGCAGAGGCAAGCGACCTGCCGATCATGATTTATTCAAACCGGGTTGCTTACCGCGTTGATGTAACACCAGAAATTATGTTGGAGCTGGCAGACGAGCCGCGCTTTGTTGCGGTTAAAGAAAGCTCTGATGATATTCGCCGCACCACAGAAATCATCAACAAGCTTGGTGATCGGTACGCTATATTTACCGGCGTTGATAACCTCGGGTTTGAAGCCTTGAGCGTTGGCGCTATTGGTTGGGTTGCGGGTCTTGTTGTTGCTTTCCCGAAAGAGACTGTCGCGATTTACCGCTTGATGCAGGCTGGCCGTAACCAGGAAGCACTTGAAATCTATCGCTGGTTCCGTCCGCTTCTTGATCTAGATGTGTCCACCTATCTGGTTCAGAATATCAAACTCGCTGAACAGATCGAAATTGGATCCAACGATCGCTGCCGTATGCCACGCATGCCTTTGGTTGGCGCTCAGCGTGATCAGGCTGAAAAGATCATTCGTGACGCAATAGCTTGTCGTCCAGAATTACCGACGCTCTAGGAATTTCTGGTTATAAATAATTAAGGCATTAACGCTTATGCCACCTATACTGGACGAAGTCCCTGCGCGTTCTTCGTCCAGTACTTTATTATAATTATCATCTCTGGTTTTCTTAAGGCCGTTCCATGAATAACTACTTCCCAAGCATTCTCAATGATGCAATTGGCCCTGTAATGCGCGGAGCTTCAAGCTCACACGTGGCTGCAGCTTATCGCATAGGAAAACTTGGTCGGGATTTTATGGGCGGACAGTTCACCAAGGTACTCATTGAATATGACCCCAATGGTTCTCTGGAACCGACCCACGACAGCCAGGGGTCCGATATGGGTCTGTTCACCGGATTAATGGGCTGGAAGATCACCGATGACAGGATGGTTGATGCGGTCAAACACCTTGAAGAAGAAGGTGTTGATGTCGAAATCGCGATCACAAACTATGGCGCCATCCACCCCAACACCTACAAGCTTACTCTTACCAACGACCATGAAAGCTGCTGCATTCTGGCGATCTCTATCGGCGGCGGCATTATTGAAGTCATCGCAATCGATGATCTGAAATTATCAATGTACGGTGATTATTCAGAAACCCTGATTTGGAGTGAAGATCAGACCCTTTTAAGTTATTTAGAAGGGTTAGAAGAGGTGGATACTATTCTGGTCCATAATGGCATCCAAGGACAGGTGTTTCAGATCAAAGGCCAGGCCTTTTTCACTCAAGATAAACTTCCTGAAAAGTTCGATATCAAAGCCATTAAAACTCTCGCGCCTATACTTCCGATTGGTAGTTCTGCAAAAACGGATCTGCCTTTTACCATCAGTGAAGAGATGATTGCCTATAACCAAGACAAAAATCTGTCTTTGTGGGAACTGGCGCTCAAGTATGAAAGTGCGCGCGGCAATATTTCTGAAGATACCGTTTTTGAGAAAATGCGTGAGATTGTGCAAATTCTCGACAAATCTATTGTCGCTGGCATTAATGGCACTCAGTACATCGATCGAATTTATCCAGCACAAGCGCCAGCTTTCAAGGAAAAAATATCCGGTAATAACTTCCTCAACATGGGGCTCTATAACGATGCGATCTTAGCCGTTACTGCCTTGATGGATGTAAAAAGCTCTATGGGGGTCATTGTTGCAGCCCCGACAGCGGGATCTTGTGGAACTTTACCTGGCACCTGTCTCGGGGTCGCCAATTCCTTAAACATGTCCGAAAACCAGAAAGTCAAAGCCATGTTATCCGCGGGGATCATCGGCGTATTTATCGCACGTATGGCAACCTTTTCCGCAGAGCTTGGGGGATGTCAGGCCGAAACAGGATCTGGCTCAGGTATGGCCGCGGCTGGATTGGTGACCCTCATGGACGGTACCTTTGAACAATGCGTATCCGCCGCTTCCATGGCACTACAAAACACCTTTGGTCTTATCTGTGATCCCGTCGCCAACCGGGTAGAAGCACCTTGTCTGGGCAAAAACGTCATGATGGCCGGAAATGCCCTCTCAGCGGCAAACATGGCACTAGCAGGGTTTGATCATCTCATTCCTTTGGATGAAGTCATTGTTGCCATGCACAAGGTGGGACAGGCCCTACCATGTGAACTCCGCTGTACAGGAAAAGGCGGCCTTGCCATGACACCCACCGCTAAAGCCATCGAGCGTGCCCTTATGGAGCAACAAACACCCTAGGATCAGCTCTCGGATGTTAGAGAGCCGGTCTGCTGAACGAACAAGTCCTGCCCTAACCTAAAGAGCTTACTTTTTACCCGTAAATAGCCATTCTGTGCATTCAGGACCGAGTTCAGAAAGCGCTCTTTTCTCGTAAGCAGCGCTTTCTTTGGCAGACAAGATTTCCTGCCATCTGCCATTGGTGCCTTTATGAATAAAGGTCGTCGCACCACCATCCCAAAAAGCGCCTCCGAGGGGAACACTTTCATTGGCATTTTCCTTCATATAATTAAAGCTACAGTGCTCGATAATATTATCCCAACTGCCCTCATCAATTGGGATATCAAGAAAATCGGCGATCCGCCTGATTTCTCCAGGCATGTCGGTCTTCAAGTTAGAAAAATGTAGAAGTTTAACATTGGGTAGATTGCGGATCTCCCACCACGTTCGGATGTTTTCCCAAAACGACCAAAAGGGATAACCATTTTTTTCCAACCAGTCGTGAAAATACTCTTCCCGATTGTCCGGTGGTGGGCTTATAGGGGGGCCGACCCGCCCTGGGGTCTCGTTCAAAGCCTGATACCAGAGCTCATTGGCATTAAAATGGTGGTTATAAAGGCTCCAGACCACATCACGACCATCGCGACCTATATAGAGGTATTTTGCGGTGGGAGAAAATACCAACGCGTCGACGGGTAAATGGGTTTTTAAAAACCTGCGATGTGTTTGCTTCTCGACTTCATCTAATTTGATTTCTTTGGGCGGGACACGAAGATCCATCCAGGGCGACATTTCAGCCACGGCAAGTTCCTCTTTGCCTTTAAAGATTAATTGGCTGATGATTTGTTGAAGCCAGGTCGTACCCGCTTTTGCGTAAGTGGCAATAATTATGTCGTTGTCTCGAAATTTGAATTCATTCCAGATGGTTGAATCAAAATGATGGCTATGAAGTTCGCGGGTTTTCTCTGGCCATTTAATCTGCGAAGAGGTCATAATTCAGGGTTCCCTGTTAACAACAGCACCACACCAAGATCTCAAGCTAAAGAGGATAACAACTTCAGCACATTTTGTCTGTACGTATCATCTGCAAGAAGGAGAGCTCGTGGAAAACTCCACTCAACTTATTGTGCGCTTATGCCAATTTGTATCATCAAAGTTTTGAATTTCGATACGGTAACCGTGTGGAGACATAAAGAGCGAGCTATAAACCGAGAACTTTTCAGAATGGGAAGGTTCTTTGATGTACTCAACTCCTTTAGAGGTCAAAAACTTATGCCAGCCATCGACATCATTTGAGACAATCGTAATCATAACCCCTACTTGAGATCGAGGGCGATCAGGCAAACAGCAAACCCCGAGATAACTCAATTCTGTCAGGCGGTAGATATGACAAGCTCCTTGATCAACAACAAACTCCAGTTCCATTGTATCCCGGAAGAAATTTGAAGCGATATCTAGATCATCACAGTAGGTAAATACGATTGACTGATTTATTTCAGGGCGCAGAGTTATTTCCTCCAAATCAACGATCCCACTTCAAATAAGATTGATAATCTTATAATTGTGCTACAGACACGAAAAACCCAGTGAACAGAAAATTTTAATCGAGCTTTACTTCTTTGATACTGTTCACTTCCCAACGGCTAGGGACAAATCCACTCTCTGGGTTAGTAAGACCTGACAGGCGAGATATGGCGCCAAGGATATATTTGACACCCCCTTGATCATCGAGAAGAGGAAGGTGGATCGCCTCGACCATGACATTCATATCATCATGAGAGATTATTTCTTCATGAGATATATAAGGGGTGCGCCGATTAGCCATTTGCTCGTACAAATTTAAAACTTCGGCCGCATAAGGACCAAAGTTGCCTTCATCTATAAACTGTCCGGTAAAATGTTGCCCAAGAGAATTGTTGAGATAAGTCCCCTGAAGCCGAATGTAAGCGGTGAAAGGATCGTAGCTCAATTCAATCAAAAAAATGTGAGGCAAAATTTCAGTAGAAATCAATAAGGGATCTAGCGCTGATTTATATGGTAAATCTTGTTCTAGAGGCAGTGATTTCCAATACTCTAAAATACCCTGTATCGGTAAGGTTAGGCCTTTTGTATCGGCGGTTGTGTCGGCGGTTGTATCCACGATATATGCCCCAACTTTTTTACAAAACTCACTCAGAAGAGATATCTGAAACAAACGCTCAATAACCGGAATGAAATCAGATCAATATCAGCTTATCCAAAAAGCCAACCACAATGAAGGGTTTTCTTCCATATAACGTAATAATCACACGGGTTGTAGATCGCAGCCAAAAAAGAAAAACTGGTATTTAAACAATACTTTGCATTAATGCTTTGTGTAATTTATCACTTTTTTCTGCACCTTGGGCTTGAACAGAGTAACCGGAAACGCCCGATTTTTGGGTGATTAATACCTGCTCAGAACCAGAACCCCTTTTGTCATTTGAAGTGGTCTGTCCACTCACACCTTCTTGCTCTGTAATGCCTTCAGCAACCGAGCTTTTAACTTTTTCATCAATGAGCTGGGTTATTTTTTCTTCAATTTTTTTACGTTCTTCGGGTGGTAACTGTTCTAACTCTTCCTCGGTCATCCCCAAAGATCTCAGAACCTGAGCCCTCATCCGTTCTCCGGGAGTTTTGCCAACTAATTCTCTATAAGCCTCCACTGCATCACTATGGGATGTAGATTTAGCACCTTGTACAGACGTAGAATTGGTCCCTGAACTTGCCTCAGGAACAGCCGAGGCTATTTGCTGTGCATAAAAAAGAGTTTGTGACGTTTGACTAGAAGCGAGAGTTGCTTGCGCCCCTCCGGTCGGAACATCTTTAGGATGAGCGACAGAAGATACACCATCGGAACCCCGGGTAAAAAATGCCCGGGCATTCGCTGATGCTGCTTTATTTGCCGTGTTATCCGGCTCTGGCTGGGCAAATTTTTCCCGCTCAACCTTATGAACAGCCTTAAGCTCAGTAAGCCTAAGTTGCTCTTTATTCCGGTCAAACCCAAGGAGACTGCCCGCTCCACCAATTTGCATCGTTGTGTCCGTCTAATATCAACAGAAAATACTCAACTATAACAAGCAATTTTTATGCCATACGAAGATTGCACAACAACACCATGCCGGGTTCTATTAATTTACAGGAACTGCTGCTCCCCTACGCCAAGTTTCCTCACAGAAAATTCTGCAATAACAGTTGAATACTTACTTGGACGACCCGGTCCTTAGCCAACCGGTCAGGATGGGCTGGACTCGCAAATGAATATACGGATATGTACGCATAAAATCAGACCAAAATGTCCGTGATAAATGTTGGGGGATGTTTTCTAAAACAATCCATAACTATTCAAAATTTCCTGATAGCGCCCACTCTGTTCCAATCGTTCTAGGCCTCGATTAAAAATCTCACAAAGGCCCTGATTACGAAAAGCCAAGTACTTTGGGCTTGTTTCAAATATAGGGTGAACAGCAATGGATTGGGAACTATTCACATCTTTAGGGAGATTGCCATTTTCTACCTGCCAATTGAATACGTTGATATCTCCAACCACAAAGTCAGCATGCCCTTCAAACAATTGAACGTTCTGTTCACGGGCTTCTATAACTTCTTTAAAACTATCGCTGCCAGATAGAAGGTCGGAAAAATTGACCCCTAAGGCTTCAGAGGAAGAGGATGTTCCAATTACACGCTGCCCCCTTAGATCCTCAATGTCATCAACGATCAAACGCCGGGACGAGAGAGAAATCGCCACATTACGATAAAAGATATAAGGTTTGGAGTAACATCCACCCAACTCATTACCGCTGACAACAGCCCTCATCACATCGTGTTTGGAGTTCTCTCTTACTGCTATTGTTATTCGGTACCCTTCAAATGCAAGGGCTTCGCGTATGATATCAAGCTCTGCGCCACTATTTCCTTTATTAATAACATAAGGAGGCAAAGCCATACCGACCTGCAATCGAACCACTTTATGCCCCATTTTATTATGAGCGATCTCTTGAGCAATTTCTTGTGCCACAACAGGCATAGTAAATAACAAGGCAAAGACACAGCCCAGTTTCAGAATACTTGTAAGCACTTTATTTTTATGGCTCCGAGGTAACATGCGCCCTACCAGATCAGAGAAAGGATGGAATACTACCTTGAGGGGATAAATTAAATCCTAACAAAGCTTATAATTTAACAAATAATTCTCTTGCATCCCTGGCGTGGAAACTTACATTAAGGTTGAGATTATCCATAAAAATAATAACTTCAGTAACGGACCTCCCATGAAAAGATCGAAGACCCTGAAACTGGCCCTGATGGGGGCAAGTGCTCTTGCCTTGACTGCTTGCGAAGAACCACAGGATGTCGCGATCTTTGAAAATGTGGACCAATGTACCCAGCAAGATGGCTTTGATCGCTCATCCTGCGAAGAAAACATGAAACTGGCCGAAGCTGAACATATACGCGTATCGCCCAAATATACATCCGTTGAAGATTGCGAAGTCGATTTCGGTGCAACACAATGTGAAATTGCGCCGATGCAAACCTCCGGAGGCGGTTCCGTCTTTATGCCTTTAATGATGGGCTATATGATGGGCAATATGCTCGGTGGAAATTCCAGAGTAGCAACGCAACCGCTTTATCGTTCAGCTGACGATTCTAAGAACTTCCGTACAGGTGACAATCAAAAGGTGGCAGGTAAAACTGGTATTTCCAAAGTTCCAGGAAACGTAGCCAAAGCCCCGACAACAAAAACCAACACAGTTAGACGTGGTGGTTTTGGTGCCAGCGCTCCACGCACAACCAGTAGATCCCGAAGTTTTGGTGGCTAAAGCGGGTTATTTCCAACCCTAAATTATATGTAAAACGGCAAGACCTCATTTAAGGTCCTGCCTTTACAAGAGTACAAAAATGCAACGGATCTCCCTCGAAGAGCGCGACGACTGGAAAGAACAAGCCGAAAAGATGGGCTTTCATTTCCATACGATAGACGATGCCCCCTACTGGGATGAGACCGCCTGTTATCGTTTTAGTCTTGAACAGATCGAAAATGACATTGAGGACCCCAGCGAGGCCATTGAAGGTCTTTGCTTTGAAGTCGTCGATCGCGCGATTAATTCTGAAGAGGTCATGTCTAAGCTGGCGATCCCAGAAGGTTTTTGGGATTACATCCGCTCAAGCTGGCTCAATAAAGAAAAAAATCTCTATGGCCGTCTCGATTTTTCCTATGATGGCAATGGTCCGGCCAAGCTTCTAGAATATAACGCTGACACGCCGACGTCGCTTTTTGAAAGCGGGGCTTTTCAATGGCTCTGGCTTGAACAGGCTATGGAGCGCGATATCATTCCAAAGGGCTGTGATCAGTTCAATTCTGTCCACGAACGTCTGGTCGAAGCTTTCCAGAACATGGATATTGATGGCCGTTTACACCTCGCGTCTTGCCAAGGCAGCCCTGAAGATGAAGGAACAGTTCGATATATCCAGGACTGTGCTATTCAAGCAGGTGTTGATACTAACTTCCTGCACATCGAAGATATCGGTATTGACGACAATGGTCACTTTACCGATCAAGACGACATGGGCATCCGAACCCTTTTTAAGCTTTACCCGTGGGAATGGATTATGACCGATGAGTTCGGTAAGTCTGTTCCCAAAAGTGGCGTGAGCTTTATGGAGCCCGCATGGAAAGCCATATTATCAAATAAGGGACTTTTACCCCTGTTGTGGGAAATGTTCGAAGGTCATCCTAATCTTTTGCCCGCTTTCTTCGCTGATGATCCTCGGATTTCTAACCTCGAGGGCGGCTATGTTAAAAAACCGTTGTTCTCGCGCGAGGGTGCTAACATAGAAATCATTCGCCCTGGTGAAGCTCCGATAAGTGTTGATGGCCCCTATGGCAGTGAAGGCTTTGTCGTACAAGCGCTTCACACCCTCCCCGTATTTGAAGGCAATCACACCGTGATCGGTTCCTGGCTTGTCGCCAGCCAACCTTGTGGCATGGGCATCCGCGAAGATAACTCCCCTATCACCAAGGACAGCTCCCGCTTTGTACCGCATGTGATTTACTAAATTTAGACTTATACAACCGAACGAACTAAATATACTGCCGTAATTCTTTTACCTATCAGTCCGTTCAGCTGAAAAATATCAATTCTACCTATTGCTCGTTTTCAGTTCACCCCAGACGGCCATAGAAGGTCATGCGAGCAGATTCTGAAAGCGCAATACCGGGTTTTGAATTGTAGGCCAGGACCACCAACATCCGGGTTCGGTTGCCTTCAACTGGGGCAACACGATGGATCGCATTTCGGCCTCGAAAAAGAACCAAAGCACCCGCACCCATCGACAGACTTTTAACGGGACGTTCACCGTTTAAAACTTGTTCAACTCCGTCAAAATTCATTTCGTTATTGTCCGCGTCCCGCAACCCGCCGACATACTCAAACGTACCACCGGCTTCGGGCTCTTGGATCATCAACGTAGTCGCAAACGAAGAGTTATCAAAATGCCAGCCAAGCTCTTGCCCGGGATTAGCATAATGTAGATTTATGGAAGACAGTGAATCGGCATAGCGATGCAGTTGCTTTTCTCCCAATACAGAACATAGAAAAGACCGAAACTCTTGGGAATCATATAGTTCCCGCAAGGGGGAGTTCGCTGGAATGATGTCGTCAGTGATACAGCCCTTAGAGGAAATTACCTTCCGGTTTCGAGGATGATTATCACTGTATTCCAGGTCAGACGGCGTCAAATAGACATTATGTTCTTGAGTACAAAAATACGCCTTATCCTCATTCTCTTCCCCTTCTTCAAGAACTTGCTCCAACGCATTAGTATTGAGGAAGTTTTCAAGAACGAGAACACCTGTATCATCCACAGAACGCCGGCAAGACAGCCTGAAATCTTCATCCATCAGGGGATATCGCTTAAGATCGATAATTTCAGCTACAGACATTGAGATCTTCTCCTAGATTAAACTCTAAAGAAGAGAATACAGCACTTCTATCATTAGCAAAAACTTGTATTATCTTGCCAAAGGATAAGAAAAATATGGTTAGATTTACACTCAAACAATGCAGTTATTTCATAGCCGTCGCCGAGCAAGGCAGAATTGCTCAAGCAGCACGACTTATGAATATCTCTCAACCTGCCATAGCACAGGCGATTGATAAGCTAGAGGATATCACAGGGTTACAGCTGTTTGATCGCCAACATGCCCGTGGCATGGATCTCACCACACAAGGCCGAGCTTTTTACAAAGAAGCGCAAAGCTTGGTTACTGCTGCACAGGCGGTAGAACGCAATGTCTCTAATATCTCAGCACACCTCGCAGGCACCGTCAGGCTGGGTTGTTTTCAATCTATCGCACCGTTTCACGTCGCCAGATTATCAAGCAACTATCAGAAGCTATATCCAAATGTCGAAGTCGAGGTCAGCGAGTTACTGCAAAATGAACTTGTAAGTGAGCTACAGTCTGAGAAAATTGATTTGGCCATCTTGTACGATCTTGGCCTGGACCCCTCCTTGTTTGGCTGGAAAGTGCTTTCGAAGCCCAAGCCCTATGTTGTTTTGCCGAGCGATCACAGTAAAAGTTCTCAAAGCACCATTAGCTTAAAAGAACTGGCTGAAGAGCCTTATGTGCTTTTTGATGCGCCGGCTAGCCGGGAATATTTCTATTCGATCTTTGCACGTTATCAGATCACGCCCCGTATATCCTTTCGCTCAACTTCGCTTGAATCCGTTCGCAGTGCAGTAGGGCATGGTTTGGGATTTTCACTGCTCACCATGCGCCGGAATGATCCTAATACCTATGACGGGCACCAAATCGTATCTCTTGAAATCACAGAAGATATTGAACCAACTCAGATCGTTTTGGCTCACAAGGTTGGATCGAAACTATCTCCGCTCCTGACAGTATTTATGAACTATTGCATTGCTGATTTTGATTCGCGATAATCAAAGAATGAGGAAATGCAAATAACTCTTTCCAGGAAAAAACTACGCAAAATCAGACGAAAAATATGGCTATGTCTATCAACTAACAAGTATCCTCAAAGAAAATACATGTGATAAAAAAAACCAAGTGCTATTGATAGCAATGAAGTTATGGAATTTATAAGAAGAATTTCATTCAAATAATCCTGTACCAAATATCTCAAAAGGGCAGCTCTATTCAAACGTGAAGGGCTGTTTTTAAAATTTCAGCTAATATCTCAACACGGCCTTTTTTGGAAAGATAATCGTCACGATGGTGCCTTTACCAACGGTGCTTTCCAGTAAAAACTCAGCATTGTGATTGGCCGTCAAAGCTTTGACGATGGGTAAACCAAGCCCCGTCCCCTCGTGTTTACGTACCATACTGCCCGCGACTTGCCCAAAGGGTTCCATCACCATACTCAGATATTCTTCTTCAATACCGATCCCTGTATCAGATATCGTTACAGAAAAGCCACCATCCGATACCATCTCAACCTTTATGGAAACACTCGCGCCAGAATCAGAAAACTTGATTGAGTTTGTCAAAAGGTTGAGCAAGATTTGTTTGAACTGACGTTTATCAACAAGGGCATGAAGGCCCTCAGCCCTGAATTCGATCATAACCATAATCCTGTTGGACAATGCTCGTTCTTTTACAAAAAACAGTACCGCCTCAACCGCTTCTTTAATATTTACTTCCTCAAACTCAGGCACCATCTCTCCAGCTTCGATGCGGGATATATCCAGAATATCGTTTATAAGTTCCAGAAGAAATTCACCGGATTTATGAATATCGGCAACGTACTCAATATTTTTATTACTCCCCAAGGCACCAAATATCCCCTGTTGTAAGACTTCAGAGAAACCAATAATTGCGTTAAGAGGCGTTCGAATTTCATGGCTCATATTGGCGAGGAACTCTGACTTCGTTCGACTTGCCAACTCTACACGCTCTTTTTCCTGTATTAATTCTTGTGTTCGTTCTGATACCCTTTTCTCAAGGTTACTATTGGCCTCCAGCAAAGCGGCACCCGCCAAATCTCTTTCAATACTGACCACCACGGCAGAACGCAGTGTCCAAAGAACAAGAAGTAAAAGCCCCAAAGCCACCGCACTTAAAGTGTAAAAGGAAATGGCCAGCAGGTGATCCGCTTTAGTCATCCGTACAGTGACATCATAGTAAATTTCAAATGCGCCATGAAATACCTGGTCACCTCCGGGCCCATCTATGGGAACGTAGGTTTCAACGACATCCAGACTAACCAGCTCATCCTCCAGGCTAAGCGTGTCTTTGCGTACCAGCTTGGTATAGACCTGTTGCTTTGCAACAATGTTCACAAAATAATCATTTTCATTCAGCTTCCCAACGTCTTCTCGATCCGTTGAAAAAATCGCTTCTCCAGTAGGGGCGAAAACCTTAAACTTCATTAAGCCAAGAGCTTCAGTAATACGTTGCGTGTCTTGTGAAAAGCGACTGGGAAGGGATTTAATCGTTACCCCTTCTGGCCCGACATCGAGTTCCAAAGCCAAATGACGCGCAGAACGTATTGCTTCTTCTTCAGTATTCTTAATCACAAAATCCAAAAAGAGCGGATAGATCACAAATCGATCCACGAGAGGAAAGATGATTGCGATAAAAAGGGACACGAATAGAATACGACGTAGATATCCAGTTATAAAAATTGTCCGAATTAATTTTCCAATACCAACACTGCGACATGTCGGTATAACAATCGACGGAGCACTGGTATATTTTTTCATACTCGACAAATAGCTATCCCAAAACTTTGCCCCCTCAAGACGGCAAAGAAAACATAATCAAACAGCTTAAAGCTGATAACTTTAGACTTTATGAAAATAGTTGAACTGAAAATGTGTAGCCAGATTGATTACTTTTTTATTGGTCCCTCTGGGCGGCAGGCATCCATTGCCTGATCCAACGATCTATTGGTCAGAGTTGGATTGGCCTTTTGCAAGCATGGCAATAAAATAGCCTTATTGATCCGCTGTCGTTTGCCATCAGGAGCCTGAGATTTATCTGGCTTCACCGGGGCAAAACATTTCTCGAACTCAGCTTTAGTGACTTTGATCTGTTTGGTCACACAGAGTATATCTCGATTAGGATCACGGTCAGCAAAAGCCGAAGAATTCAGCACAATAATTGAACAGGACAAGGTAAAAGTTATCCCAAAATATAACCGGGTATGCGACACGACTAAGTCCAGTTCAAACGGGTTGGAGGGATATATACATTAGAAAGAAATCCTATCATCTGCCCTTTAACAAAAGATTTTGGTTTCTCTACCGATCCTCATTAATCAATACCCGTCTTAACCCTTCTCCTGGTAGGCTCTTCAGGAATTTAAGTCTACGAATTGTAAAAATAAACAAATTAGCGTATTGTTACATGCAACAGATAGTTGAGTAGGATTTTGCAGGACTGAGTAATACGGCAAATTAGAGACCGTCGCTTGGTTATTTAATAGACATAGCAGTGTGGTTTAGAAACATAGAGGTATTACACTATGATTCTTGTTATTGTACTGGTTTTGATTGTTGTTGGTTCTGTCATTTTTAGCTTTACGAGCCCCTGGTGGTTCACCCCTTTAGCGTCAAACTGGGGAGCCATTGACACGACCCTCATCATCACCTTCGTTATTACCGGCATCGTCTTCGCTGCCGTTGTCCTGTTTATGGCTTACGCGATATTTCGTTATCGCCACAAAGAGGGTAGCCGTGCGGATTATGAGCCTGAAAACAAAAAGCTGGAAATCTGGCTCACCGTCCTAACTGGTATAGGTATCATTGCCATGTTGGCCCCGGGCTTAATTGTTTGGGATCAATTTATAACCGTCCCAAAAGAAGCTAAAGTAGTTGAAGTTCTTGGTAAACAATGGACTTGGGCCTTTCGGTTCCCTGGTAAGGACGAAAAACTCGGGACAGTTGATACACGTTTAATCAACGACGAAAATCCTTGGGGCTTAATCCCTGGCGATCCCAATGGACAAGACGATATTCTTGTCGACGATAGTGAACTCCACCTCCCTATTGGTAAGCCTTACAAGTTGCTCTTACGCTCTACGGATGTATTACACGATTTTTACGTCCCACAGTTTCGAGCCAAAATGGATTTGGTTCCAGGGCTGGTAACTTATTTCTGGTTCACCCCGACAAAGATTGGAGAGTTTGAAATCTTATGCGCAGAACTCTGTGGGGTTGCCCATTCAGAAATGAGGGGCCTGGTTGTTATCGATGAAGAACCTGCTTTCCAAGAATGGCTCAACGAGCACCCAACCTTTGCCCAAGAAACTGCTTTAAACGAAGCACAAGTATCCGAAGTACCCAACCAGTAATATTCGAAAATAGTGTGTTGTTTCGACAATAGAATTACGAGGCAGTAGCAATGACAGATACCGTGACTGGGACGACAATATCGCCAACAGACCACGTAGATCATGGACCAACTACTTTTTTGACGAAATACATCTGGAGCCAGGACCACAAGGTAATTGCCATTCAATATGCCATAACCGCAATCTCTGTAGGGATGGTCGCCTTGGTCTTATCCTGGCTGATGCGGTTGCAACTGGGGTTCCCAGACACTTTTGATTTCATTGATCCAGAAGGCTATTATCAGTACGTCACCATGCACGGCATGATCATGGTTATTTATTTGCTCACGGCCATATTCTTGGGCGGTTTTGGCAACTACCTCATCCCGCTCATGATCGGAGCTCGAGATATGGTTTTTCCGTATCTGAATATGTTGAGTTATTGGTTCTATCTAGTTTCTGTATTGGTCTTAATGTCGAGCTTTTTTGTCGAGGGTGGACCCACAGGCGCGGGGTGGACCCTCTACCCACCACAATCCATTCTTCCTGGAACTCCTGGATATGAATGGGGCATCATTTTGATGCTGGTCTCTCTGGTTATCTTTATCGTCGCCTTTACCATGGGCGGTCTGAATTATGTCACGACTATTTTGCAAGCCCGCGCAAAGGGCATGACCTTGATGCGCATGCCCTTAAGTGTTTGGGGAATATTTGTCGCCACTATTATGGGCCTTTTGGCCTTCCCCGCGCTCTTTGTCGGCGGTGTGATGATGATGTTCGATCGGTTGCTTGGCACCAGTTTCTTCATGCCCGCCATTATTGCTCAGGGTGAAGCCCTGCAATACAACGGCGGCAGCCCTTTACTTTTTCAGCATCTGTTTTGGTTTTTTGGCCACCCTGAAGTTTATATCGTCGCGCTGCCTGCCTTTGGTATTGTCTCGGATCTGATCTCTATTCATGCCCGTAAGAACATCTTTGGTTATCGCATGATGGTTTGGGCCATTGTTGGTATTGGCGCCCTCAGTTTTGTGGTTTGGGCTCACCATATGTATGTCAGTGGTATGAACCCCTATTTTGGCTTTTTCTTCGCTGTCACCACCTTAATTATCGCCGTTCCCACTGCGATCAAGGTTTACAACTGGGTTTTGACCCTGTGGCGTGGAGATATTCATCTTACCATGCCAATGCTTTATTCGATTGCCTTTATCCTCACCTTTGTGGTCGGGGGCTTAACTGGACTATTTTTGGGCAATGTGGTTATTGATGTCCCGCTCTCCGATACATACTTTGTGGTCGCACATTTTCATATGGTAATGGGGATTGCCCCAATCCTGGTTGTCTTTGGGGCAATATATCATTGGTATCCAAAGATTACCGGACGCCTCTTGAACGTAAAAATGGGACACATTCATTTTTGGGTTACTTTTATCGGCACTTACCTCATGTATTTTCCGATGCATTACTTGGGCTTTGTCGGCGTACCCCGACGTTATTTTGCCTATGAAGATGCCGTTTTTATCCCAGAATCTGCCCAAACTCTAAACGCTTTTATTACCGTGATCGCCTTGATTATTGGAGCGGTTCAATTGCTGTTCATTTTCAATTTGATCTGGAGTTACTATAAAGGCAAAGAGGCCGGTCCAAATCCTTGGAATGCCACATCATTGGAATGGCAGACAGCTGAAACACCCCCAGGTCATGGTAACTGGGGACCGACAGATCCTGTGGTTTACCGCTGGGCCTATGATTACAGCGTCCCCGGCGTAGAAGAGGACTTCATCCCTCAAAACGTCCCTCACGCAAAAGGGGAAACTCACCAAGGTCCCGACGACGATAAGGGGGATACGTGAGCTTCTTCCACACATTGATGAGCAAGCCCTGGGAGGTCGGGTCTGGTGAAGCCATAGACCGAGGGCAAGTCTGCTCCACCCCTTCTGGAAAGTTAGGTCTAACGGCCTTTTTCGCGATCATCACGGTATTATTCACGCTATTAACTCTGGGCTTTTTCACGCGTATGGCATCTGAAGATTGGGTTCCTCTTATCGAGCCTGATCTATTGATCTTAAACACTATCTTTTTGGCCCTGAGCTCAATGGCTTTTCATGGCGCCTGGATCATCGTGCGAAAACAGCAAGCCATGGTTCTACCTTCCGCCTCCTCTCCTTCCCCTCAAAAGCAAATCAAATTTAGAAATGGGCTTATGGCTCTTGGTGGGGTGTTTGCTGTTGCTTTTATTCTTGGTCAGGTCTTGGCCTGGCAACAGCTCTACAACCAAGGCAATTTTGTGAACACCAATCCCGCGATAACTTTCTTCTACCTCATTACCGCCCTGCATGCCGTTCACCTTTTAGGGGGAATGTTCGCATGGGGCCGTTCGGCAGTAAAAATTTGGTATGGAGCAACCACCGACAAAATAAGACAAAGCCTCGAGTTATGTACCAGCTATTGGCATTTCCTACTGATGCTTTGGATGTTGATGTTTGTCTTACTCGTACTGGATAACAACGGAAAATTCGACTTAATAGCGATATGTAGAGGAATTTTGTTGGGGGACTAAAATGCGATCTAATACAAAGGCCTGATAAAGGACGACAGCTATGTCACAGCAGACACAAGATATACCCGGGAGCAAACTCTCCCCGCCAGAAGGTTGGCAGGGGTTTAATGACGACTGGTCATCGGATAAGGAAACCTTCAAGTCTGTCTCTTGGGGCAAGGCGATGATGTGGATTTTCTTACTCAGCGATACTTTTATCTTTGGGTCATTCCTAACTGGCTATATGGCGGTACGTATGACCACCACGGAACTTTGGCCAAATCCAAGTGAGGTCTTTGCCCTCACCATTGCCGGCCAACACATACCGCTAATTTTGATCGCGATCATGACCTTTGTTCTGATCAGCAGCAGTGGCACCATGGCTATGGCGGTCAATTTCGCCTATCGCCGCAACAGAGGGGTTTGTGCAGCATTAATGTTTGCGACCGCTTTCTTGGGAGCCTGTTTTGTTGGTATGCAGTTTTTTGAGTGGAGCAAATTGATTGAGGAAGGAGTAAGGCCTTGGGCAAATCCCTTTGGCGCGGCTCAATTTGGCTCAACCTTCTTTATGATCACGGGCTTTCACGGCCTTCATGTTTCCGCTGGGGTCATATATCTGACAGTTGTAGCGGTTAAAGTCTTGCGTGGAGATTTTGAACGGTCAGGAGATTATCAAGGTGTCGAAATCGCCGGACTCTATTGGCATTTTGTCGATCTGGTTTGGGTGTTCATTTTTGCATTTTTCTATTTGTGGTAAAGTTAACCCATTGTTGTAATGTAAATATAACCCCAGAATATACGAAAAGAGAAAGCTTTATTGAGAACTAAACCAGAGCCGGGGCGGAGCAAAGCCATAAAATAGGGTGGGATCGTCAACGATTAAGGAAATGATCAGGAATTAATTATGACAACACAATCCGAACAACAAGAACACGAGCTACACCCTATCAGTACTTACCTTAAAATCTGGGGAATGCTATTCGTTCTAAGCGCCCTGTCTTATATGGTCGATTACCTTAGTTTTCAGGGCTATGTCAGATGGTCCCTTATCCTGATTTTCATGGTCTTAAAAGCTGGCTTGATTGTAAGTGTCTTCATGCACATGCAATGGGAACGCCTCGCCCTTAAGGCAGCTATTCTAGTGCCTCCTTTGGCTATTTTTGTTCTGGTCACCTTGATGATCATAGAGGCAAACTACATTTTCTCATCTCGAGTGACATATTTTGGTGCCGGCTAAGTTATAGTTTTGACTGCCTTTAATCTCGGATCACCTTTATATTTGGCTAATTATGATCAGGACGATATCAAAATCCTTGATATCCTCTCTGACCTTATTCTCAACCACAATGAATATTCGAATTACACTCCATTGTATTCGATAAATCAATCAACTCACTGGGTACACAGGCCAAAAGTCCCCATGTTATAAACTCGTCATCAAAAATGTGGCACCAAGCGCTGAGATCTCCGTAAAGAAAGGGCTGTAAGAAAAATCTTGAGGTAAGGACTAAAGCAATCAATTGTTTGTATTGACCGTCGTTAATCTTGAAATAATATGATTTACTTAATCATTTTGATTCAATAATTATAATCAAGATTATGTATGGGAGCCGTCAAAAAAATGAATAATTTAATATTTTTCATTAGCTTAATGACAGCTTTGTCCATTGCGCCAGCCTCAACAAACGCGCAAGAATATTTTGGGACACTAGAGATCGTTATCGATGACAATTTCCCACCCTATACGGTACAAAATAGCGATGAAACGACCAGCGGCCTCTTTGTTGAAATTTTAAGAAGTGCCTTACAACACACCCATATCAAATTTAATATAATCGGGCGCCCATGGAAACGCGTCATTGCCATGACAGACCGTTCAGAAATAGATGCTTCTTTACCCTGGCGCTCTAAAAAGGAACGGTTTGAAAAATACAATATGGTAGGCCCCATTACCAAATACGGTAGCAAAACAATTTTCTGGGTAAGGAAAGACTTCACCCTCGATGGCTGGTCCCACTTGAAAGACCTATCGGAATATCGAATTGGAACGATTTCTGGTTATGCCTATCCAAAACAATTTGAAGAGGCAACCTATCTCAAAAAATTGGAAATGACGACCACCAACAGGTCACTTATCAAGATGTTATCCCTTGGCCGGATAGATTTAATCATTGGGGATGAACACGTTCTCGCAACAGAAGCTTTGGCCCAGAACCTAAGTGGAAAATTTAAACAGGTCGGCCCTGCCCTTGAAACCGTAAAAAGATATATCGCTGTTCCCAAGGCCAAAAAAGACATTGCAGCCTTGATCGGAAAGGCGTTGACCACCTTTCAAGATACTCCGCAGTATCAAGATATTATTCAGAGATACCAATAAGATGTTCTAACTTGTTGTCATCACACTCTATTGTCAAAAAATTGTTTACCTCCCCATAACACTCCCTTAGGTTGAATTTTTCTTTAAATTCAATAGCTCCATTTTGAGAATAACTTATGGTCAAGAAACTTTCCTTATTCCTTTCTATTTCAATTCTAACAATTTTACTTCTTGAACTTTCCACAGCACAAAACAGTTGGGCCGTAGAGCTTTCGCCCTACGATTGCCCTGTTAATCTCGGGGAGAAGATTGCGGCTCAATTAAATGAACAGGATTGCCAAAGACGAACTGACCCTTCTAACAAGAACTATGCTTATAGAGTTCGTTGGAAATGGAACGATTATCTCAGTTATGGAGAAGCAGTTTATTTCCCCCTAAAGCCAAAATTTTATTGGGAAAAAGCTAGTAAAGTAAAAAAAGATAAAATAAAAGATTGGCATGAACTAAGAAATGTTAGGGCATCAAACGTAAAAGATCTCAAATGTTCTGGTTACACATGTTTTATATTTGCAGATCCAACGGGAGATGGTCACTGTTTGTTTTATCAAAGAGATTTTTATAAAGGTGACAAATTTTCGGACCACGCCAGGGCAAGCAGCCTCTTGTTTGGGTACAATTGTGACACAGGAAAGCAAAATTCTTTTACCCCACAAGAAGTGAAAGAGTTTCTAGGGGCGATTGAAGCGAAGTAATACTGGGAAGATAAAACGAATATAAGACTTTAAGTTGAGGGTATTGGGTGGATTTTATTATCAAAAAATCAAAAAACATAAAGACCGCACTTTGGCTGTTCTTCTTCCTGTTGGCTTTTTATCCGGTTACAGGGTTTTCCAAAAACATTACCCTACACCTTGCTTATTCAAATGTTGAAACCTTCCCAACCCAAATGGGTGAAGGATCTGGCGTCGCCTCTCCCCCCGGCCTTGCAATCGACATCATACAACGCGCCTGTAATGAATTAGGGATAGAGCTTACCCTCTCGCGCTATCCGAACAAACGTGTACAAAGTTATCTCAACCAATCAAAAATTGATGGCGCCTTTGTGTTTTCATATAAACCTGAGCGGAAAAATTGGGGCGTTTATCCCTGGCATGAAGGCAAGCTCGATAAATCACGGCGGGTATTTGAATACAGCTACCATCTCTATTACCGAGAAGATAATCCAGAGACCTATGACCGCTTTCTGGCCGGATAGATGCCGTTGCCCTTCATTCAATAACAGCAGACAGCTATTTAAAGACCTATAATATTAAAGGTATCAAGAAAGCGGCTCCTGCGATTAAAAGCAAAAACTATTACCTTGTCATCAGTGACGAGTTCTACCTTCGTGATCCAGCGCTTGTCGAACGCTTGTGGAGCAAAATTGGCTTAATACGAGACGAAGTAATTTCACAGAACGCTGCTCATTACCTTATCCCCACGGAATGACGGCCACAGCTAGAAAGCGAGCAGCACCGAAGAGATAATACTGACCAATTTCTTCTCTAAACTTTCCCTTAGACACATTATTCAAGAGCCCTTAACTTGAGTACCTAACTTGTATTAGATCAGTCCTCCTTCCGTTCTATGTACGCCTAACTTTTAATTTTCAGACCTATAGAATTAAATCGTATGACAATATTGATATATGCGCTAATTGGCGTGTCTTCTTTCTTTTTTGTAGTGATTCCCATATCTGGAGGGATTATCCTTAATCCCTTGTTATCATTAATTGTTGAACCTCATATTGCGATTAGCCTCACGGTATTTTTCTTTATGATAAACAGTGGACTTAAGGCATTCATTTTCCGGCATGATATCGTCCTTAAATACGTCATACATATGTTACCAATATCACTCATAACGGCAGTGGCCGGAACATTTGTAATCGGTTTCATTCCCGAGACGTACCTCTATATTCTGATGCTTCTCATGACCTTGTTTTTTGTCTTGAAGAAAGTAAGCCCGTCTCTTTTTGAGAAAAAACTAAACGTGAAAACACAGGACGAGAAAAAGAAAAACTTAGGCTTTGTAACCATGGCGATAATGACCGGGTTCATGCAGGGAACAGGACTTGGTGGAGGCGGCTCACTTCGCAAAGTGTATTTCCTCTCTGAAAACCTATCGTTACAACAAATGCATGGTACAACGTCTGCTCTAAGCGTTGTGTTGGGGACAGTCTCAACGCTCATACGTTTGGAAACCAACCAAGTAACGCCAGAAGTCTTACTCCCTATTCTCTATCTTATCCCTATTATGGTCATTTCGATTGTTTATGGAAAAAAGGTGCTCACAAAATTGAGTGAACGCACGTCGGATATTATTATCAAGGTCACCCTGGCACTTACCCTTGCATTCTTGACGCTAAAGTTGTTTTGATCTCACCAACTTGATAAGCAGGTTTGCACAGTTGTTCCAGATATCTTCTTGTGCCAACAGGTGAAAATTGGGAAGTAAGAAAGCATGGCATAGCTGACAAAGCTGAATGAGACACACCGAGATATTCGAGGAGTAACTCCCTTAAGCCTTAAGGCCATTCAATACGGTTGCTCAAAAGCCCTACGCCCTCGATCTCAACAGAAACTTCATCACCGTGGCTAAGCGCTAACGTGCGACCAGGCGTCCCCATAAATATCATATCACCGGGTTCAAGCGTGAAATACTTGCTGAGGTAACTCACCACCTTTTCCGGTTTGTGGATCATATGGCTGGTGTTTTCCTGCTGCACGATCTCACCGTTCAAGCGGGTGGTTAAAAGCAGATTATTCCAATCAAGACCCGTAACAACGTTTGGGCCAACAGGACCAAATCCATCACTGGCTTTAGATCGCATCCATTGAAGATCACGACCCTGCCAAGAGCGTTCGGTCAGATCATTGCCTGCACTAACGCCAAAAATATACTCCCCCGCCTCTTGCTCAGAAACGTTTTTTGCTTGCTTGCCAATAATCAGTACCAGCTCGCCCTCAAAATGCACATTGCCAGCATCCCTCGGCACCGTAATAACCTGCTCATGTCCGGCCAAAGAACTTGGCAGTTTCAAAAACATCGGCGGCGGTTCTTTTGATGCCGATGCCATGTGAGAGGCGAAGTTCATCCCAACCGCAAAGACCTTCCCTGCCTCGCTCGGGGGTAAGAGCTGGATATCACCAAGGGCCAGCTTTTTATCTGTCATCTCAGATAAGGGGAATATACCAGCCTTTAATTGAGTTATCTCCTCGCCCGACAATACTCCATAGTGCGTTTCGTCCTGGTACTCATACCGTACATAACGATTTATTTCAGACGTTTGCGCTATGGCCTGTAACGTTAGAGCCATAAGGACAAAGGCAGCCGTCACAAATTTAAAGAGCATTGCCATACCTATGTAAGTCTTATTGAATTAGCGTCATCCCAGCTTAGTCAGTCATTTTTCATGATGTAAACAGGATTTTTCATCAAACTTATTCCGAACGAAACCATTTACTGGTAATTTCATACCCTAGGAAACCGCAATTAAATTCACGTTATCCATTTGATTCAAAATTATAAATTTAAATATTCAAATTATTCGCACTTAAATTTTATTATTTTTATAACGATCACTACATATTATTCTTGACTAAATAGCGATCGTTATTATATTTAAAAATATAACGATCACTATATTACATAAATTCACTGCCCTAAACATCGAGCAGGGGCATAGAACAAGAGGAAAACAACGATGCCATTACTACAGGTTACAGCCGCTCAAGGTACTTTGAACAAAGCAGATCAGGACAACCTTATGTCCAGATTGACCAATGCACTGCTCGAAGCAGAACGTGCGCCTATTGAAGATGCGGGAGCACAGTCTTTGGCTTGGGCTTATTATACCGAACAGCCTGCAGGAACGATTTATGTTGGGGGCGAAAATCTCGACAAAGCTCCTCTTCGTATCGCCGTGACAACACCCGAAGGTGCTTTGACCGCCGATACCCGTGCCGAGTTTGTCGCTTCTGTTGGTAAAATCGTCGATGACATCGTTGGCCCTTACGAAGGTCGCTTAAACCACTGGACCATGCTGACAGAACTTGATGAAGGTTCCTGGGCTGGTGCTGGACAGATCTTCCACCTCGCAGATATTCAAGCCGCTATGAATATCAAGGCAGCTTAAGGCACACATAGTGTGCGCTCTATTTCCTAGAGCAAATCAACTCTAACAAAATATGTGTGACGAAGTCACTTCGGGGCATGGGTCACTTTGCTGTGCCAATAGGTATGGCAATTATTCCCTGAAGTTTATACCCAATATTTGAACCTGAAATTCGAGAATACAAAGGAATTTTAACATGACTAAAATCTTCAATGGTTTCCAAACCGCTACCCTAACTGCCGTTCTTGCGGCGTCGTTTTCTGCAAGTTTAGCCTTTACCGGGATTGCAAAGGCAGAAGGTCCCGCTAATTCAACAAAACTGTTAACGGCTCAGTTTGAACCCCGTCATGTCGTTCAGGTTGAAGTTGGTGATTTCCACTTCAAACCGGGTCAAGTTGCTCCCCTTCATTCTCACTCCGCACCAGCTGTTGGTTACGTTGCTAAGGGTGAGATTATCTATCAGATCGAAGGTGAGAAACCCCAAATTTTACGTGCCGGTGATGCGTTTTACGAGCCCGTTGGTCCCAAGATCGTTCGCTTTGATAATGCCTCTGCGACTGAAGAAGCCATCTTCCTGGACTTTAACCTGGAACAAAAAGGGGAGCCCTTCATTGTCTTTTTGGATCAACCAACAGAGGCAATTGATAGACGCACTCTCCCCACCATAGATATCGCAGATAAAATGGTAAGCAAAGTTGATGTCTTTGAAAACAACCTACAGCCGAGTGGTTCTATAAATCCTACCGTGGGCGAGCCAACTTTGGGGATCGTTGCTGAAGGCATAATTGAGTTCACCATCAAGGGCGGCAAAACCCAACGCATCGTCGCAGGTAGCTCTTTTGCTATTCCGGCCAAAGCATCCGGTGCAAGCATCACCAACGCATCAGCAGAAGTTTCGGCCAAGGTGATTACCTACACCCTCAAATAATTACCGGAATGAGTGCGGGTAAAAGTGCGGGCCCCTCGTTTTCCCTTCAGCGGGTTCGTTCCTCTGTTCAAAATTAAGAACTCACTTCTATAAGGAATAAGCACATGTTCAAGACCTTAACCTTCGGATTAGTACTAACCTCTTTCACAGTCCTTACCGGCGTTGTTTCAGCCCCGGCCTATGCGGCAACGACCAACACTCAAACATGTACCGTTATCGGTGGTGTTGGCATGCCTAACTTTATTCCCCAAGAAGACGGCACTATCACCATCGTCGCCCCTCTGACTGGATCCGTTTCTAACGCCGCTGGTAAAGTTACCGGGCAGCGTGAAACCGCAACAGGCCTGGAAATGGATATGGAGCACTACTTCATGACCGAAGACGGTGGTTTTATGCACACCAAAGATCTTGGCATTCTGACAAGTGTTGTTGGCAAGCAAGGCCAGTACATGATCGAGATTACTTACCACGTACAAGAAGCCAGCACATCCGGTTCCCTCAAAGGTTACAAAGGCAGCTTCAACAGTTACGGCCTAGTCGACCTGCCAAAACTTCAGGGCCTCATCCGCTACAGCGGTGAAGTTTGTGAATAGGTCTCCTTCGAGACTTTTAATTCGGTGAAGTGAGCTGGAATTGGTGGGTGTCGTCAACCTCGCCAATATCCTCACCAAAACATTCAAATTGAGGAAAAATAACTATGGGCGCACCTGATAATCCATTGATTGTTCCATCCCGTATTCTCTACACCATGGTTCGGGTCACTGACCTTGATCGTTCAATCGCCTTTTACCGGGATGCTCTTGGTATGCGCGAACTACGCCGTGAAACCTTTAGCGATGCCCGTTTTACCCTGGTCTTTATCGGTTATGGTAACGAGACCTCAAACGCAGTGCTGGAGCTTACCTACAACTGGGACACAGATGTTTATCGACACGGCACTGGTTATGGCCATATCGCCCTCGAAGTCGAAAACATATATGCCGCCTGCAAACGTCTTGAAAATCTCGGTGTCAAAGTTACCCGCGCCCCTGGCCCGATGATGGCCGCCCCAGATGAAACCGGCGAACGCGAAACCATCGCCTTTATCGAAGACCCTGATGGTTATCGTATTGAGCTTATTGCAAAGGCATAATCAAAAGGGATTATTTCGCCTAGCCGTCCAACCTATAAAACGTTAAAAATATTTGAAACATCGATTACTTATCATTTATTTTCAGGACACGGTTTTATGGAAATGACCAAGGCGGTTAAGGCGGATATCCCCCAACTCTGTGTTCTGCTTGATCACCTCTTTACCCAAGAGGCCGACTTTACCCCCAACCCCGAGCTTCAAGCGCGTGGTTTAGATGCCGTGATATCCGGCCCAGATATGGGCGAAATCCTGATTGCTCGCAAATCAGGAGAACTCCCCGGAACGGGTGAGATCCTGGGCATGGTAAACCTGCTCTATACAGTATCGACAGTACTTGGTGCCCGGGTTGGGATCATTGAAGACATGGTGGTCGCCCCGTCTGGTCGCGGAATGGGCGTGGGCTCAAAAATACTGTCTTATGCCATCGACTTCGCCAAACAAAACGGCTGTAAACGCATCACGCTACTTACAGATCACGACAATTTAGGCGCCCATCGCTTTTATCAAAAACATGGTTTCACCCCGTCAAAAATGGTTACATTCCGATTGTCATTGGAAGATGAGTAATGCTTTACCTCAAAACAATAAATGTTGACTGTTACTGAATTATATCAATCAATGAATTTTACATTTCCACATATTTTTCAACCAAGTATTATGCCCAAACCCACCATCACATAAGAAAAAGTAGAATGACATCTATTGCAGAAAATGTAACTTCGGATTTTCGCATCTTCCCAACGTTAAAACTGGCGCTCTCCATTGTATTAAAGCACTACATACCTTTTACTTTGCTGGCTTTTCTCTACCAGCTCCCTAATTTGTTAAATATTTTTTATGGACCTGGAAATTATGATTTCTTTAGTCCGGATTTATATTTTAACCTAAAGTATGGCGCTGTAATTCTTGGATTTATCCTCATCAACTATGCATTAAACATAATAATTACTCGTGTGACTTTTCAAAACCTGACAGGCATCAAAACTGGTTTAGTGAATTGCCTTGTCAGTCATTCCCTAAAAAAATCTTCTTTGATCTTTTTAGGGATAATCTATGTACTTCACTCAGGGCTTAAAGTTCTCGTAATTGTCTCCTATTCTTACATGAATATGGAGCCCTCCACGATGGTGACAATAATTCAATTTCTCAGCTTATTGGCCTTCATCACCGCAATATTTTTTTATGTCCTCATACCTGTTCTCATTATCGAAAAGCTGAGCATTAAAGGCAGTTTAAAAAAGAGCTTAGAGCTTTCAAAAGGTAATTACTTATCAATTGTTGGAATCTTGTTGTTTACCATTGTTTTAAAATACATTTTGCAAACGATTTATCAATTACTCCTGACAATGAATTTTTTACCTATAACAGGATCAGAAATTGCCATAATCGTGCCGGGAATGATAGAGGCATTTACCTTTGTTTATTCTATTGTCATAGTTACGGTAAGTTACCACTTTCTGATCCTTTCCAAGGAACCAAAGTCAACGAACCAGGTAGCAGCAGTGTTCGACTAGAAACATTTCAAATAATAGTTTGGAACCTTTAGGGAGCCGAACTTGGGCCGTAGCGATTGTCTTCGGGATGGCTTTTTAGAAAACCCGCGGAGAGGAAGTAGATTGCAAAGCCAACCACGGGGATCAATGTGATACCGTAAGCCCAACCACCAGTGTTGAGGTCGTGGATGCGGCGGATACCGACCAGGATTTGGGTGGCAATACAAATACAAAACAGGGTAACAAAAAGGCCAAGAGCAAGCTTGGGATTAATGCTGTGCAGTGGAATTTTTACTTGCGGAATGCTCAGAAAAACAATCCCGGTAACCAAGAAAAGGTAGGAAAAAAGGTGCACCATCCAGAACTCAAGACGAGTTGCGCGCCCCTCCATGGTCATGATCCGCTTTACCACCATTTATTCCTTACTTTTTCTTTGGCAGTAAAGGCATGACCAGCTGGTATAACCAGTTGTGCACCCAATATAGCCCCCCAAATTTCCAAAGATCTGTTTCGGCAAACAGATTTGACCTTTGTCTCGTTCGAAACATTAACAAGAAGTTAAGACAAGAATCAAGTTAAATAACAATTAAGTAAAATATAGATAAAATACAATTGTTTAAGTATTGTATTTATGGTTAATTTAACACTTATTGTATTTA
This sequence comes from Halopseudomonas aestusnigri, assembly GCA_036960845.1. Taxonomy (GTDB): domain Bacteria; phylum Pseudomonadota; class Alphaproteobacteria; order Kiloniellales; family Kiloniellaceae; genus Kiloniella. Next base: position 77,553 of record JBALWN010000003.1, read on the forward strand.
TACTTCACACAGAAAATTGATTCCGCATGAATGACTTTATGATTGCCTGTTGGTGAAGATTCTTTAAAGTGTCGGCTCAATACGCCACACCGTTCTCCATCTGAGTTTTGACCATTTGGGTTAAGAGCAACGGAATTAAGAGTTGTTACAGGTCGTCGTAGAAATGAGCTGGAACGAATAAAGGCCAGCCAAAAAGTCTGAAATAGGCTAAAGTGGAGTGAGATAGAGTTGGGTACCGGGGAACAAAATAATTACATTCAGGCCCCTAAAATCGGCTTTGTTGCGGGAATTTGCGCAACTTTTTCAGTCGTTTTATGCTACGGAACCTTAATGGTTATCAGTCTGCTCCATTATCTCGGCGTTGGGATTTCTCTGAACGAAATCATATGGGCTGGTGGTATCGTTACCACGGCGACGCTTTCGGTATTTGGCCTTGTTCTCGGCCTGTACAGGCACAATAATCCCTGGCCAGTTACTCTCGGCGGGCTCGGCGCGGTTATCATCAGTTATTCGATGTATGTGCAGTATCACCTCGCGACAGAACTACTTGGCTTCACCTTCCTTTGTTTTGCTGCACTTTGGGATTTAAGATCAAAAAAAATAACCCCCGTGACTGCTCTTGGATAAGCTATTTCCATTGCTTACAGCATTTTTTATTGTTTCTTCATCTTGCAGGCTCTTTATTAAAGCCTCGTTTAGATAAACTTTGCCAACATTGAATGATCTTAACTGTAGAAGTAAACGGGCATGCCCCAAAAATCACAAAACAAATTGAAAAACAGTTCCAAAACCAGGCGGATTACGGATGACCCTGCTTATGATCAGGCTTGCCATTTTATCATAAAGCTCGGAACTTCCGTTCATGGTTACGGCCCCTCCGCAGCGCGCCTTGAATCTTTTCTTAACCGCGTCACCGATGCGCTTGGCTATCACGGCGTGTTTCGCTCCACACCCTCTGAAATTACCTTTGCGTTTTGGCAACGTGATGAGTTGTGGCAACGAACCCACATCGCCCCAGTACCTGTCGGAGGTTATAACATGGCCAAACTTGGCTATGTCGGTGAGTTGGTAGACAAGGTAGTATCCGGAGATTTCAGCCTAGAACAAGCAACCGCTCGATTGGATGAGATCGATCACATGGCAAACCCATGGGGCGTTCTGACCTATGCTTTGAGCTTTTTCCTGGTTGGCATCGGATTTTCAGGATTGATCCAAGGAAGCCTCTGGGATATTGGCATCTCTGGACTGCTTAGCCTAGCCGTTTATGTTCTGGTTGTGATAGCTGATAGAATTGGCGGTCGCTTTGCCGATGCCCTACCCTTTGTCTCGGCCTATTTTGCAGGTTTTTGTGCAGCCGGAATCAAGCTCTTTTTACCAGAGATCAATCACAGCGTTATCACCCTTTCCGCCATCGTCATCCTAATCCCCGGTTTTGCGGTGTCCGCTGGAATTATCGAAATCGTCGAAAACCATGTAGTTGCAGGATCTGCGCGTCTGATGGGGGGACTGGTTTATCTAATCAAACAATTCACCGGGGCCTGGCTTGGCATCGCCACTATCGGCATTCTTTGGACGACGGAAAGTAACCTGACCAGCACCAGTTCTTCGGGGATTGATATTTGGATCTTTATCTCAATGTTGTTCCTTGGGCTTTGTTTTGCTTATCAGACCCTAATACGAGATTTCATCTGGGTGATTATCAGCTGCGCCCTTTCCTATGGCGGCGTGATTATTAGCAGCACTTTACTATCGGCAGATCTCGGCACTCTTTTTGGGGCTATGATTGCGGGTATATTTGCCAATATCTGGGTCCGAGTAACGGGGCGTCCGACCTCAATCGTCCTGATCCCCGCTATCACTGTGTTGGTCAGTGGTTCAATTGGCTTCAGGGGTTTAATCGTCGCTGCCTCGGGCCAAACCGATCAAGGTATGGATCAGTTTATGCAAATGTTTATTGTTGCGTTGGCGATCTCTGCAGGACTGTTGATCTCAAACACTATTCTCCGCCCCAAGGTAACTCTGTAAAGATCCCACAAGACACAAAATGCAAGATCGAAAAAGGGTAGATATCTTTCGAGATATCCACCCTTTTTAAAATTCTTCGGAACTGATCAAAAAATATTAAACAGCCAAGCTTGGTATGATCTGTTTTTTACGAGAGATCACACCTGGTAAGACAACTGTGTCACCGGAAACAGTTACATCGAAAGATTTTTCTGCAATAGCTTTCACCTGATCATTCGCAATCAACAGGGTTGCTTCTTTTTTGAGAATATCGATCACAAACAGAAGGACCTGATCAACGCCATCTTCGCTGGCAACTGCACTCATAGAAGTAATCAGGCTCTCTTTGCGAGCAAAGATTGTCTCTGGGCTTGTGGTCTCCAAAACTGACACCCGGAACTTCGTATCACCAACGTCGTATTTTTTACTGTCGAGACGGAGAAGTTCTGCATCAGAGAAATGCGATACATCTGATTTCGCTGCGAACATTTCTTCTGAGTAACTTTTGATATTAACTCCCAGACTGCTGGCGAGTTCTTTGGCTTTTTTGATATCGGTCTTCGTTGTTGTCGGGCTACGGAACGCCAAGGTATCTGACAGAATACAAGACAGCATTAGCCCTTTGATCCCAGCAGGCGCTTTTCTCATCGCATGATTGATGAGATCAATCATGATTGTTGCGGTCGATGCAACAGGCTTGATCGTGATGTTAATAGGCTGTTTTGTTTTAAGACCGCCAACCAAAAGGTGATGGTCAATAATCTCAATGATATTGGCCTCATTCACATTCGCAGGCAATTCATCCGGGTTGTTGGTATCAACAATCACAACATCTTGGCCAGCTTCCAATGTGCCAAGAGTTGCAGGCATATCAAAGCCCCAACGCTTAAGAACAAACTGTGCTTCGGTGTTTGGTGTTTCCAAAACAAATGCCTCTGCATCCTGGCCTTTGATTTCCTTTAGATACCATGCCCAGATAAGAGCAGAGCATGTCGCGTCGGTGTCAGGAGCCAGATGGCCAAAAATTTTGATCATGTTCAAACATTCGTAAGTTTATATGTGAATGGGGTCGATTTCTTTGCTGTTATAATCAAGCGAAAGCCATAAGTCACCCCTCTCTTATCTACACAAGACATCACTTATAGACGTTTGATATCCGGTTTTGTTTTCAACACACAAAACAAATCTTAAATCATAATAAATTTCAAAGAGATAACTTAAATCAGATAATTTTGACATCTCTGAGGTAACGTTCTAGCTGGGATCGTTTTGAGGGATAACATTAAAACCGTAATTGGTGAGAATTTCGTCGTAACGACCATTTTCCCTAAGGACATCTATCCCGCGATCAAAAGCGATCGTCAAAGACCTGTTGCGAAACACTACATATTTGTGACCGGGTAGGAAGATTTGATGAATAGCTATTGATTGAGCCGTATCCAACTCCTCAGGGTACTCAGAGTTTTTTACAAACCAGCGCAGAATGTTCTTATCCCCAACCACAACATCTACATCACCGGCGTATAACCGTATGATTTGCTCATACTGCTTTGCGACCTCCCGATAAGTATCCCTGCCCGATATAGCCCGAGAGAATTCCGGTCCCAAAACTTTTGACGCCGTTTGAAAGGCAACAATCCGTTTGTCGGTTAAGTCTGCTATTTTTTTAATATCAAACTTTCTTGCAGCAAGTGAAATTGCCACATTTTGATAGGTAATATAGGTCTTAGAATAGTGCCCTTCTAACTCTTCATGAGGGGAAACCGTCATTGCACCATCGGTAACACCATCAGTATATTCGGCATTACGACGTTTATTGGAAACATAAAAAGGAACCACCCGATACCCTTCCAAAGCCATTGCCTCTCTCACAATGTCCAGTTCAGCACCTCTATTTTGCCCCGCGATCACATAAGGGGCACAGAAAACCCAACACTCACATGAATATCCTTGAGGTTTTCTTCAGTTATTTGAGATGACTTAGGACCTGATTGAGCAGAAGTTTCCTGAACATCAAAGAGGATAGAAAGGGCAGAAAATGTTAGAAGGGCAAGGCAAAAACGTTCCACAGCTAACCTAAACGCTAAAGGTATTAAAAGCGGATTTGTTTTTAAATAAAGTTGTCGTTCAACAAACTGTTTTCTAATCATGCGCCTTTTCCTTTACTTTAAACAAGGCCCTCTTCTTTAAACAAGAAGGCCTTATCAAGCTGCCTGGCAACATTTAAAACAGCACATATATTTCCGGTTATTATATTATAGTATAAAACCATTACCTAAAATTAAATATAAATTAATGACAAATTTTCACTTGTTTTCTATAACAAATTTTATACGGTTAAGTTCATGAATAATATTCTTTTTATCTGTAGTAAAAATCAATGGCGCAGCCCGACAGCCGAGAGTCTTTTCCGTAAAAACCCTAATCTCTCCGTTCGCTCAGCAGGAACCTCTTCCAGTGCAAGACGCCAGGGTACTCTTAATGATATCCAGTGGGCAGACATTATCTTAGTAATGGAGGACAAACACAAAAGCAGGCTGAAAGTAGAATTTCGTCGCCATCTTGAATACATACCTCTGCACGTACTCGACATACCAGATGATTATCCCTTTATGGATCCTCAATTGATAGAAATACTAGAACAAACGGTCCCTACTTATCTTCCGTAATGATCGCTTAAATTAAGTACCCTCAATTATTCGTAACGGAGGATATCGCCAGGTTGACAGTCCAAAACTTCACAAATTTTTTGCAAGGTACTAAAGCGGATACCTTTGACCTTGCCAGATTTAAGCAAAGACACATTCTGGACTGTTATCCCCACCAGGCTAGCCAATTCATTAGAGCGCATTTTACGCTTGGCCAGCATCACATCCAGTGTCACGACAATCTCTTTATTGATGATTATTTCACCATTCGTGGTCTTATCCGTGTCCATAATTAAACAATCTTCTCGTATTCTTCAGCCACTTCCCGCGCTCGCACAAGAACACCCGCCATGAGCGAAAGCAACACCCCGATCAAAAGTAGAACAAAACTGATTGGCGCAGTAGAAGCATCCACATCCAAAACAATCAGGCGTTCTCCAACTTCATTGTCATAGGTTAACGCCAAGCTCATCAATGCTTGTACCAGGGGGATCATCAGAGTGAAGACAACAAGCGACAGGCCAAACCGACGAAGGCATTGGCTAAATTCAGGGATATACCATGTCCCCGTGTTTAACCTGCTAAAAATTTTAGCAACCGCCCAAAGCCCGTAACAAAGAACACCAAGATGAATAGAAGAGATAAGAACACCAAAAATTCGGTTATTTAATCCCAGGTTAAAGTCTGTTTCTGCCATACCTGAATAGGCTCGGGCAGGAAACTCTGCAAACTCTCCCCCAAACCACAAAGCACCATTCAACAAAAGAAAGCCAATCGCGAGTAACCGAGATAAAGGCGCTAGAAAGGGAGATAAAAATTTAAACACCACAATTTACCTTAAATAATTATTTTATATAACTCATATTTTATTATTGTTTTACGATAATTAAATCAAGTGTTATTTTTATTTACGTAATTTAAATTTTAAACATAACCCGTTGTCAGCATGATCAGAACCTCGTTAAAAAAATCAACAATTGATCTCCTATAAAGATATTGGCATGATCTGCTTCAACATGCCTAACTTCATTAGGTAAAATAACTCAACAACCATGTGTCAAATCAGGAGAATTGAAGTGCGCAAACTTCTCACAACCTTGCTGTTAACATTTATTTTCATATCTCCTGCTCTTTCAGATACTCTAAAAGATGCCAAACAAGCCGTTAAACGCCATGACTATGAAACTGCCTTTACTCTATATAAACCACTCGCAGAACAGGGCGAAGCCGAGGCTCAATATGCTTTGGGAGAAATGTATAGTAAGGGTTTGGGGGCAGAGCAGGATGTTAAGACCGCTACGAAATGGTATGAAATGGCAGCCGAACAAGGCCATTTACTCGCCCAACTCCAGGCTGGACGGATTTATTTCCTCATCACCGAAGATCTTGTCCATGCCCATAAATGGCTGAACATTATTTCTGAACGAAAAATCGACGGTGCAAAGAAGTTACAACTCAAGGCCGCTCAAATGCGCAATGACATTGCCAAGGAAATGACACCAGAACAGCTAGAAGAGGCAAAAAAATTGGCCGAAATTTGGTTAGCACAGCAATAGCTAAAACCTACTCGGAGACGCTTTTCTATCCGTTTGCTTCCATATAGAACGCAGCTTTGTGTGAACGCCCAGTGTAGTAACGTGTGGAGAGTTCTAGCTCAGTATTTTCTTTAGTGATTTTTGGACTGTTTTCAGCAATCTCATTGAGATCGTGCACATCACTCGCCCATGAAAAGGCATGCAGGCCGCCGATATAGGTTGGCACTGCAGCGTGATAGAAGCCACCGAACTGGAAATGCGCCTGCATCCGCTCTCTCATATGCGTGCGTATGGAGGGTTGATAAGCGGGGCAACCAGCCTGGGCAACAATAATGCCACCCTCAGCCAAACGTGCCTTGGCATATCCATAAAAAGCGTTGGTAAAGAGGGCTGTAGAATTATCGTCGGGATCAGTGGAATCAATGATGATGACATCAAATTTTTGATCACTTTCACACAGATATTTGGCCCCGTCGCCAACAACCAAATCCAGTCGAGGATCATCAAAAGCACCGTGCAAGATATCGCTTAAGTGTTCATGACACAGCTTAACCAAAGCACCATCGATCTCAACCATAGTGACCTGAGTTAACGCTTCGTGTTTGAGGACTTCACGCAAGACAGTGCCGTCACCGGCCCCAACGATCAAAACACTTTTCGGTTCTGGGTGAGTAACCATGGGAATGTGAACCATGCTCTCGCTATAGATGTGTTCATCAAATTCTGTAATTTGTACTGCATCATCTAGAACCAGCACGCGACCCAACAAATTGTTGTCAAAAATCGATACGTTCTGAAAGTCTGTCTGGCCTTCAAAAATAGCCCGATCGATACGGATAGACTGGCGAATCTCGGGATGAATAGATTCCTCGAACCAGGACATACTTTTAAATCTTTCAATATCTTATCTGATTACTTTAAGTTTTAATCTCCACCGTCGCGAATGTCCACGACTTTCACCCGCGGGCAAGATTTAAGAAGAGGATACCCCCAATGACGTCAGAACTTCCTCTGCCGCTTGTCGCCCTGTCAGATACGCCCCTGGTGCCATTGATGCCCACTTGCCATGTAAGGCTTCACCAGCAAAGAACAGGCGGCCCTCGACAGGTAAGCGTGCCGTCTCACGTTTATGATTGTGCCCAATATTTGAATAGGCATACCCACCTCGTGCCCAAGGGTCCGCATGCCATTTGGTAAAGTGACCTCCCACAAACAGCTTCTTAACATCTGCGCCAAAAACATCAGACAACGAGTTCAGAGCGAGATCAAAAGCCAGCCTGTCGGCGTCTTTTTCAGCCGTAAGATCACGCGCAAATTGCCCGCCAACAAACATGGTATCCAGAGCTTGCCCAAATGGTCTGATCAAATGATCGCGCCACATACCAGATCCAACATCACCTTGGTCACTTTGGTCACGAATATAAGCTGTTGTCGTGTGTAAGTCTGATAACAGGGAATTAAACTCATCTTTAAACTGTAGGGTAATTTTATCCAACACCCCCATGGGTAATTGGGAAAAAGCCTCTACTTTGTCGGCGGGTAAACACGGTTCAAACTTGAGAGTTTCATCGGCAATAATTTCGGTTGGAACCGTGATAACCACCGCTTTGCAACTGATATTCCCTTGATCCGTTTCAATAATGACCGCCTTACCGCCCCAATTGATTTTGTTAACCGGAGTATTGAGCTTGACCGGTACCTCTCCCAAAGCTTTAAATATACCAGCTGCCAGCCCTTGAGGAACCAACCATTCAGTACCACTTTCGTGCTGAGTTTGGTAATCAATAACCGAAAGATCCTGTGTTTTTTGCCCTGCTTCGAATTCTCCTTTACGGAGTTGCGCCAAGAGATCCCATTCGTTCTTCGGCGGCCTCAGGTCGTGGATTGAGATATCACCCCCCGCCTCGGCATCATAAGCCCAGAGATCGTCATAGAGCGCATCCTCTGACTTTTCTGCGCTCGCATAATCCTCAGGGGAAGCTTTGCGTCCAGAGCAATAAAATTGCGTTTCTAGCGCGCCATGGTCAAAAATATCAAAACCAGGAGTATCCTTAATCAGGGTAGACAGCGGGTTGACGTCTGCCGAATGCAACCAAGCACAACCGTGATCATAAGGAACGCCAAAAGTATCACTTTCGGTATACGCCCTCCCGCCAATGCGATCGCGAGCTTCGAGCACAAGAACCGACACTCCGTGCATCATCAGTTTACGCGCAGAAGCTACACCCGCAATTCCAGCGCCAACAACGATCACGTCTGGGGTAAGGGGCAAAGGTATCTTAGTCGGATTGTTCATATTTATTTTCTCTGCCGAAGGGTGTCACAAATTGCCCCGCTTCTAAATCATATTCAAGAAGAGCCAAAGGCAAAAGGGTTCTGCAATGCAGGAACCCTTTTGCCTTTGTTACAGAGGATTGGAATTAAGCCCTTAAAAATCTTTTCATAAGCATCCTAATTGTATTATGTAATTTGGGTTTGTTTTAGTGAGTTATCCTGGAGGTAGGAGCTTAAATTTGAAGTTTTCTGTGTTGTCGCAACGCGGTACATGAACGACTTGAGCTCTGTCAAGGCTAGCGCCAGCAATCGCAATACATCCTCCAGTGTGTCTAACTTTTATATTATAGGTTTGCTGACCGTTGTGTATACCAACCGCTTGAAGATTATATTTGAATGTGTCTACATCATCACAACGGGGAACGTGTACAATAGGAGAGCGATCTCGCTTACCCCCAGCAACGCCCAAGCAACCATCGGTGTGTTTCGTTCTAATCCAGTTCCCACCGTTTACCCTATCAAGTGTAAACAGCATATTAAGAGAACTGGCACAATTCTGCGCAGGTGCCTGAACTATATCAGCACGTCCTCTTGAAGCTCCAGCCACCCCAAGGCATGCATTGCTATGGACGGCTTGAATTCTAAAATAGTCTTGTTGTTGAGGGTTAAATCCCTGTTCGTTTGCTTGGTGTAATGTAAAGCTAGCGTCTCCACGGTATAAACTTGTATTCCTTAGCGGCTCAAGTATAAGTGCCGAGTTTTGTTGTCTAATGTAGTAACGAGGACGACTCATGGCTTCAATAGAAGAAGTGCTTCCACCTCTGAAGCCAGGAATTCTGCGAAAACTTGCAGCAATTTGAAACTGACTAGAACCATCATTCCTCTCTAGTCTGATGTCGTCATTTCGATGTGTTAAATAATGATCTGGAAAATTAATGGATTCAAAGGATATGGTATTTCTTTCAGATGGATATCCCAATGACCGAGTTAAAACAAAGCTTGAATCTTTTCTATCAGTAGCAGATACAATCGGTGTTATAAAACCTTGATAATTACGGTGCCGGACAAAATGATTGGGAATACTAACCGACTCAATTAGAATTATATCGCCTTCTTCAATGGCTATAGCTGGGGAAGTCAACAAAACACTTGCCAAAATAAAAGCAAACAAACTACGACCCCATTTTTTGAGGGTAGTTATATGTAATGCGAGTATTCGCAACAATGAATTGCGTAACATCCTGTTTAACCAATTTGTATATCTGATCACATTCTGTCCCCTTGTTGAATATCTACCCATCTCTCAGATTAGTTAGATTCAAAGAGTTTTTGATGAGCGAAGAGTAACTGATTAGTTGAAAATTGTGTTTGGTAGGACTTTATAATTTTGCAAATAATAACATAATCACAATAAATCTCATAGTTGAAATTTCTTTCGTGACTACCTATAAGATTAATTCAATCAAACTTGCCTATGCTTTTTTAGGTTGGATCATAAAGTCACTGGCTTCCTTATGCGACAGAGCGTCAGAAGCGTAGTGAAAAGTCCCATGCTCTTTCACTTCTTTAGCTGCTGCCATAAAGGCCCCAAGTGCAGCACGTGCAAAAGATCCTCCGACAGATATACGTTTGACACCTACATCCTGTAAGTCTTCCACCGTATAAGTTGCACCCCCTCGCCCCATAACTACATTGACAGGTTTGTCCATAGCCTCACACACAGCGCGGATCGCATCCAAATTTGGTAATCCTGGTGCATAAAGCACATCTGCTCCCGCTTCTTCAAAAGCTTTCAGGCGACGAATGGTGTCGTCTAGATCAGGTTTGTCATGGAGATAATTTTCAGATCGTGCGGTTAACAAGAACGGAAGATCACGACAGGCTTCACTGGCAGCACGGACACGATCTACCGCCTGTTCAAAATCAAATATTGGATCCAGAGGGTTGCCTGTAGCATCTTCTATTGATCCTCCGACCAGCCCCACCCCCGCAGCAAGACGGATGGTTTCAACACAACTATCTGGTGAGGCCCCAAATCCTTCTTCCAAATCGGCTGTAACCGGAAGGTGCGTTGCCTCAACAATTTCACGACAATTCACCAAGGTTTCGCCTCGTGACAATGCCGCGATGCCATCACACCGACCGAGGGCAAAGGCCAAGCCTGCAGAAGTTGTTGCCAAAGCATCGAACCCGAGAGACGTTAGCATCATCGCCGTTCCTGCGTTCCAAGGGTTAGGGAGTAGAAAGGTACCGTCCCTTTCATGGAGATTTTTAAAGGCTTCAAATTTCTCTTGTTGTGTTCGGTTCATGGCGTTGTCCTTTTTCAGGGTCCTTATTAGGGGATCCTCTTCTGGCCCTTACAGGTAGTCTATTAAGGCATTGGCTCTTTATAGACAGCTTCTTAAAAGAGGTCTGTGTCCTGAATATATTATACCCATATTGTAGAAATTTATGATCAAAACCGACAATCAAATATCGAATAAGTCGACCTGAGTGTTCTCCCTAACACTTATGCACAGTCAAACATCAATAGTCGTATAGCTTGAAAAATATTATTAGGTGTCCATATTTTCTCCGACAATTAGTTCCCTCCTATTAGGAGACTGATAGGGTTTGTAATATACTGTTTTACAATATAATTTGGAAAAGTAGCTGGTTGTAAAAATTATCGTTCTGTACCACTGAGGAGCATTACATGAAGGGAAAATCTAAAATAATTGTCAGTGCCATGGGCGGTCTTCTTGCCCTTGTGGTTGCCACGTCACTTGTCTTCTTTTATATGGAAATCAATAAGCGCGACAACGCTTCTAAGAGTTTGGCTGATTATAACCTTTCGGTCGGTGAAGAAGTCAGACCAGGGTATCTAGGCCGTGTTGATCACCTGTTGGATCTCATGGAGTTTGAGAAAATAACCATCCTTGTCCCTGGTAGAGTGAACATCGATGATGACGTACCTGTAAAGGTATCTTTGCGCTTAGCCAATTCTATTGAGGTTCTTAGATTATCAATAATCAACGAAGCCTTAAAAGTCGGCGCCAAGGTAAAGGTAAGCGATAAAATGGCAGTGCTTCTTTCTGGTGACAGCTTTCAAATTTCCCCTAGAGGACCTGCTGAACAGGAAGTATCCCGGTTCCAACAGACAGATTGGAAATGGGATATTCAGCCCAGAGAAACCGGGAGCCATGAAATCCACCTAACTGTAATCGTTATCTTTGAGGTTGATGGAAAACTAACCTCCCGTGCCATTAGAAGCTTCGATAAAATCATAAAAGTCACGGGATCTGCGACGAACTAACTATTACATTTATGCCTTAATAGTGTCCGAATAACATATAGTGTTTTCTGTTCCCCTTATTTAGCAAAATGATGAATTAGGTCGCGGTAGATAAAGCAATTGTCGTCTTATTGGCTCTAAATACTTTCCCAATTTACTATTCCTTTAACCGGATACTTTATAGTGCAAACACATCTTCCAGTTAAGGAGACCGGGATGCTAGGCGTAATTGGCGCAATGAGCGAAGAAGTTCAGCTTTTGTTGGGTGAATTGACCGACGTAAAAGAAAGCGTACATGCAGGGATTACGGTCTCTCAGGGTGATTACAAGGGAACAAAAATTGCCCTTGCCCAATCGGGTATTGGCAAAATTAACGCCACCATCTGCACCCAGATGCTAATCGACCTCTTTAAACCCGAGAAATTGGTTTTCAGCGGGGTTGCGGGCGGGTTACTACCCAATATGCAGGCCGGGGATATTATCATCGCCAGTCACGTTGTTGAGTACGATATGGATCTCACTGCCTTTGGTCGCCGTCATGGTGAAACCCCGGGTCGAGAGCGGATGATCGAATGCGAACCTGATCTGGTCGGTAAAGCCACCACCGCTTTTGATAAAGCCTTTGAAGGGGTTGAGGGCGCGCCAAACCTGATGCTTGGCACCATTGCCTCTGGAGATACCTTTGTTCAAGACCGGGAAAAACTGCGTTGGCTGCAGCGTGAATTTGCCGCCCTTGCCACCGAAATGGAAGGCGCCGCCTTTGGTCACACCTGTAAGCTCAACGGCTTGCCTTTCGTGGTAATTCGCGCCCTTTCAGATTCATCCTCTGATAGTGCGAGCGAAGATTTCGAAGCCAACCTGCACCGCGCCTGCCAAAACTCCTTCCAACTCATGGACCACATGATCCCCAACGCCCTATCCGATTGGAACCAAGTCGACCGACGACAGGGGGAATAGCAATACGATAACTTGCGTCAAAAACGACTTAACTACAATGAGTTACGATCCACCAAACATTCCCGCATGGATCCTCTATACCCGCCATTCGATCACCATGCGGTCGATCATTGGGTTCCATCAATGATACCCCTCCTGATCGCAATGCCATTTCATAGGTCGTATCTGTATCTTCAACATAGAGGTGCATTTGAGATGTGTACCCGATAAGTATCTGAACTTTCATTTAGTATTATAATTGAGGTACCAATGAGGACACGCGCGTGCTGAATGCGTTTGTCATCGTTTCTATTTTCTTTAATCAAAGATGCGCCAAACGCAGTGATCAGAAAATCCACCAGTTTATCTGCATCCTTAAGGATAAAATAAGGGGTAATCGAATGATACCCTTCAGGCACAATATCTCTGTTGTTCATATCATCCTCTAAAACATCTTATAATTTTAAACTCTGCTCATTTATCCATTCAATCTGATCAAATCGTCCTCATAGAACTATAATATTATTTACGCAGTTAAGGTTTCTAAAGTTTGTCTAGAAGATGTTATCGAAGTCAAAATAATCCCTATTACGGCAAAATGGATACCGTCAAAGATCTGGTTCTTTTCCTCCATCATCAGCCTCATCTAGCCACTTAACCCTCCCTTCACGACCTTTTTATTAGCAAGATCCCATCACATCCGCATAGTTTATGCGGATATAGTCTTTACAGGTTTGTAGAGAACTTATTCAAACAAACGTTGTAAAAGATTTATTTACCAAGTTATTTTTATGATCAATTGGTAAAGAAGTTTACGGGCTGCTCTAAAAATTTGGGTGATACATGCAACTTTCTGATATTCGCATTCTCTGCAAAAGAGATCTGGTACATCGCGCTCTTATTGTAGCTTTGACAGCGGGGACGATTTTGACAGTGATCAATCAGTGGGAAGCTGTATTTGGTGCCGTTCTTTTGGACATTCCAAAAGTTATACTCACCTATTGCGTCCCTTATGTTGTATCAAGTGTGTCCAGTCTAATTGCGACGGTGACCCATACAAAACATCATCAATCCACTTTGGATGAACTACAAGCTCAAACGGTTGAAATAGAACAATCAATGAGCACCATCCACTCTGATCTAGAAGAACAGTTGGAAAATGTTCAAAACAACAACAAAGGCCAGAAGAGCCTGGATCAAATTTCAGGTTTGAACGCGCCTTTATCTACCGCGATTACAAAAGGGACAAATATCAAAAGTAATGCTGAAAAAGTAAATGTCACATCCATAGAACGGACCCAATTTATCGGAGACCTTATCGGTAAAGCGGAAGATTTTTCAGGTAATATAGATGGCCTGATCCAAAAAATGCAAAAAAACGAAGGTGACCTAGAAAGCATGGGCGAAACCATTGCCGCCATGAGCAACACGTTCTCTACCATCCATCATGAAATGTCCAAAGGCCGTAAAAACAGCTCACAGCTAGCTAATAACATTACGACTTTCAACACAAGTTTTGATGAGATCAATGCCGTTGCGGGTGATATCGCTGTGGTCGCACGGCAGACAAACCTGCTTGCCCTCAACGCGACGATTGAAGCCGCACGTGCAGGAGAAGCAGGCAAAGGTTTTGCCGTGGTGGCGAACGAAGTAAAAGACCTCGCTACCAATGTTTCTAAATCAGTCACTCAGGTAAACGCACTGGTCGAGACTTTGAACGAAGGTCTCAAGGATTTAACCCAAGGGATCCAGTCTCTTGAGACAACCATGACAAATACGGAGCAAGAGACCCAAAAGGATGCGCAAAGATCACAAGAGACCAGCGGACAGATGTCTTCTCTGGTGAGCGAAACTCGTGATCAACTTTCCGATTTTAATAATGAATTGCAAAAATTCAACGGCCTTACAGATGACATCCGCGAAATCAAAGCCAATACCGAATCTGCTATCACTGGGTCAGCCAGAAACATTGAATTGGCGGCAGGTTTGTTAGATGAACTTTCAACGATTGATAAAGCTCTCAATAAATAAGAATTGATCAAAGTACTCCTCAAATCTGAGAGACCCTGCCAGAGGCCGTATCGAGTAGCCTGCTACAGGTTCTCTCAGATTAAGTGAACGGCTGACCTATACGCTTATCTACTGAGGCAGCATTTCGCCGATTTGTTTCTCCAACGCTTTGGGATCATTAAAATAGTTCGCGTGGAAATCAACCGCCATCGGGTCCGGGTTCACATCTTCAATACCCTCTTCAACCGCGTTAAGTACTTCCTTGGCCACAACATTTGGAGAAGTCTTATCCATGGGGAAAGCTGCCGCCATATCCGTATCAATGGGGCCCGGGTAAACACCAACGACATGGGTCCCCTGTGCTGCAAGTTCAGCGCGTACGCCCTGAGTAAGTGAATGCACTGCAGCCTTTGATGCTGAGTAAGAACCTAAGATTGGAAAGTTCACATAGCCTGCAACAGAAGAAATATTGACGATTGCGCCACCGCCGTTTTCTTTCAAGGTTGGGGCAAAGGCGCGGATCAAATTTAATGGTGCGAAGTAATTGGTTTCCATTTCATCACGTGCATCTTGGATAGAAGACGCAGAGATCAAGCCAACAAACCGAGCAATCCCAGCATTATTTATCAAAAGAGAAACGTCCTTTAGATCAGCCGCTAGAGCCTCTATCGCACTGGCATCATTCACATCCAACGTCACGGGAATTACTCTGTCTTCATTACCTTCGACCAAGGCACCCAATTTTTCCGGGCTCCGGGCGGCGGCATAAATTTTAGAAGCACCCGCCGCCAACAACTCTTCGACAAAAGCACGACCAATACCACGGTTAGAGCCCGTAACCAAAACTGCTTTACCTTTAATTCTACTCATTATTCATTCCCTTGAAATCTAATAATTACAATTGTTGTTCAGTGACGATCTTTAAAATACCGTACGGTATTAAATTAGTACGCCGAATGATATTGTCAACATTAAAATACTGAGTGGTATTTTATTTATGATGATGTTCTATCTCTTAAGAACTATCGCCCGGTCCAAATAATACCTATCCCCTAAGCGAAAACTTGTACTTCAAAGCTATCGGCGATATTCTTAAAATACCGATCGGTAACTATATATAGAAAATGGTGAGATTATGGGACGTGGCCGCCCTCGGAAAATGGACCCGGAAACAGTCCTTGATATTGCGATGAAAGTCTTTTGGGACAAAGGCTTTGATGGCACATCCATGAACGATCTTGCCTGTGAAACAGGTATGGCAAAACCCGGACTGTATGCCTGTTTTGGCGACAAGGAATCTCTCTATAAAAAATCCTTATCCCATTACTACAACAACCTCGGCACGCCCTTGATCGATGAATTACGCAACTCACCCGATCCCTTGAAAGTAAGTGTCCGCAATTTCCTAACTAAAGTGGCCAATTCCATGCTCGACAAAAGCAGCCCTAGCGGTTGTTTTGTGGTCAACAGCCTGGTTCAAGGCGCTTCACAGCACCCGGCAATGGAAAAAATCGGACGTGATTTCGACCAAAATCGGCGAAACACATTTATAGATCTATTCGACAAGGCTCAGAAAAAAGGCGAACTCCCCCCAGATGCCGATGCAAAAGCACTAGCAGAATTTTTCTCCGCCCAATCCCTCGCCCTCGGTGTCCTCGGCAGCAGCAACGCCACAAAAGAAACCCTAAGTTCTTTTGTTGATGTCGCAATGACAGCTTTACCTGAAAATAGTCATATAGAAGAGTAAAGTACTTCTTAAAAAGCCGGATAATTTTCGATTATTGGGTCCAAAAAACCGTTCAATTTCAAGGCTTCAAGGGAACGGTTAAATTCTGCGATTAGTGTCTTACTTGCTGGGTTAGATTTTGGTGCTAAAAAATGGAGTTCAATGTTACCCATACTGGGTCCAACATATTTAATGAACTTTTCAGGATCATCTTCTAATAACTTCACACAGGAATAGTTCATGATATAATCTGGCATTGTCATAAAATCGACCCGACCACCGAGCAACATCTTAATACAGTTGTTCAATTCAGATGGTTGATACACTAACAAGGCCTTTTGTTTTATCATCTCGGCAAATCGTTCATCCGGCTCATACCCCAGAGGAAGACACAAAATCTGACCTTTTAAGTCTGAAAAACTCTCAATAATTTTTGGATTATCTTTTTTGACGACAATTCTAAGTTCCATAGAGAAGAATGGATCCGAATATATGAAATTTTCTTCCCAGACTTGACGTTTAATATAAGGAAAAATACCACGATACTTGTTGGCTATTGTCTCCCGCAAGCCACGTTCCCAAGGCAAAAAAGTTACTTCAACGGGAACATTAGAATGTGAGAAAACTGTTTCGACAATTTTGGTCGCGATACCACGATTAGGAAGGCCTTGATCGGTAAAAGGAGCGTAATTATTCCCGGTTACCAATTTCAACTTATTTTGTGCATGAAGAGTCCCAGATCCTAAAATGAAAAATATCAGTAAAAGATGAAGACCAAAGTTAGCAAGATATTGTTTTATCATTACACTATTCCCCGTTTACGACTTCTCCCCCTGCAAACATGATCCCCTAATGATGGAGTAATTAAATATATCGAAAATGATTTAAAATATAACTAACAGTTACCCTGATAACCTGACTATTTCGATCAACGATCCGTTTGGATCGTGCCTTCATCATCCATAAAAGAAAGTGCTTCAGCAAGCATGCCCCCCAGTTATTTCCCCTACGGCCCCCACTTTTTTTTGTGAAAAGATAAGGAACTATCTCTCTCCGGCTAATGGGCTTTGGGCTTATAGTTATGCGGCGGCTCAGGTCTCCTTGATGAGCCGATAATAGTTAGGAATAATGTTTACCTGTCCGAAATATTCAAGACAGTGCCTCCTATACTCCATATTAAGGTTTTCTAAGATCATAAATCATAGGAAAATTCTTTATGCAGCTGACCTACACCATTCTTTATGTTGAAAACGTTCGTAAAACATTGGAATTTTATGTCGAGGCATTTGGGCTTGAACAAAAGATGCTGCACGAAAGCGGCGACTATGGTGAGCTTGATACTGGCTCCACAACATTGTCTTTTTCGTCTCTGGCATTGATGGAACAGATTGGTAAAAATCCGACGAAACCGATTAGGGGCAAGCCGTCATTTGAGATTGCCTTTACCACTCACAACGTACCTCAAGCACTTGATAAGGCCTTAGAAGCAGGAGCAACATTGGTTCAAAGTGCAGAAGATATGCCATGGGGCCAGACTACGGCCTATGTCACCGATCTCAACGGTTTTCTGGTTGAACTCTGCACCCCGATGGCGGCCTAAGCATATCCGAGCGCAAACAACTGATCTGCCCCAGATATATCAGAGGTAGTATCAGAGGATACATCATCAGAAACCTCTACTCGTAAATTTGAAGGCGAGATACCAAACCACGTTCTAAACTCCCGGCTCATGTGGGCTTGATCAGAAAACCCCCGATCAAAGGCAAGCTCCGCCAAAGAGGTTGCCTTTTCTCCTTCACAATTAAGGGCTCGTCCTGCTTTCCTTACTCTTGCTAAACGATGCCAAAAAACCGGAGGTTTTCCCGTGGCCTCTTGGATAAGCCGTTGCAGGGTCCTGGCACTAACCCCAAGCAGGCGGGCCGCTTGTGCTACGCTATCAACACCAGAGGCAAGACAGTTTAAGGCTTCTTCAACGGATGGAGTTAACCCGGTATACCTATCAAGTCGATTTAAGACACTGTCATTATCCGGATCAAGCTCCTCCATAGCTGAAAGAAGGTTTTGCTTTGAGATCTTCACTCCCGGTTTTAATCGAAATCCTTTCAGATAATCGCCTTTGTTGATAGGTACCGTACAGCTTTCATTCTCTAAGTCAGACACAAACCAGAAAGGTTTTTCACCTGAGCGAGCCTTATAAATCAGATCTCGACAGCCATCGGGCAGTACAAGAGCCTGTGTATTTTGCTCTGCTTGGGTTACCCAAATGGCTAAGAGGCTATTTCTCATGTCGGTATCACTTTGACGCTTTATAGGTTGGACGAAATTCAGGTCCTCTAGTTAACACGTCACCTTGCAAAGCCCCGACATCCTGACCACCTGGAAGTATCCAGTCATCGCCAGCAGGCATGGTAATCTTTTTGGGCATGCTCTTCTCATAACAGGGTGAACGCGTTCCCAGTTCAAAATCCCCTTCAAAGACATTTCGAAACCTCGGATCTTCCGCATGGGATTTGGTGACGCCGTCGTATCCCGCAGCGAGGAGTTTTTCTGGCCAGGATGGGTCGTAAATCACATCACTTTCAAAGCGGATATTATACAGACCCCAGTTAGTAATAAAGCGTTTTTTTAGGTATCCCGGTTCTGACGTTGGGACGTTTAAGTTTCCAAAAAAATCCGCCTCATCAAGGATGTATCTATCATAACTCTCTCCCTTGTGGGCAACCCAGATTGCATTGTTAAAGTGCTGTAACCCTGAAAACTGTCCCTTGCGGGCATAATCGCTCCGGGTTGCTATGCTGTTGTGAAACACATAATTAGAGGCCAGTTGGCTCTGCTTGTTATTACTATGGAACTTAAACATCCCCCCGCCCCGGCTTTCTTTGGGACAGTCAGGGCCTTGGATAGAATCAAACCACCAACGATTAGAAAAAATGTAAAAAGCCCCGCCTTTAATAATATTCAATGAAAATGGTTTGTGGGCATTCTTGATGGTGTTGTTCCAAAACCACCAGTTATGGGCACAAGTCTCGGGCTCAAGAACATTGTCGCGGATCTCAAAAAAATGGCAGTCATGAACATTGACGTCCACACAACGATCCAACTTATTTTTCGGATTATAAAGATGGATAGCGTTGAAGGCCTGACTGATTTCACAGTGTTCCAGGGTGACACCGCCGGCGATATCTTCGCCCCGGATAAAATCACCGTCAAACAGACGCCAATCGTTTTTAACATCGACCTTGCCGTATTTTTTAGGGTCATCGCGATAGTCACCGTGGATACTCCCCCAGGGAATTTCTTTCCATATCCGTCCCGCGATCCGGTCCTGGACCCAGCGACAGCGATCAAAGCGCAAACCGTAAGTGGTTTTCCCCATCGCCGCGACAGCAAAGGTTGCATCCCTGAAATCACAGTCTCTGAAGGTCAGGTTCTGACATTCTTTAATCGCAACGTGTGTGGGCCAACTCTCTTCGAAGGTCAGTCCCTGGATAAGAAAATTGGCCGATTTCTTTATCTTTAGCCGCCCATCCATCTTTAAGGGGTAGAGACCTGGATAACGATTTGCACTGGGGATTTCACCATCTTGAACACGTTTGGCAATTCGGTTTCCCTCTTCGCGAAAATCATCTGCGCTCAGGCCCATTGTGATGATCGCGCCAGGTTCGCCACGCAAAATGGTGAGAGGGCTTTCAAGACTGTTACGAAACTTTATCTTGAGTACATCCAGATAGCGTCCCGCTTTAAAGACAACTTCCGTTCCAGGTTTCAGCTCCTTTAGAACCTGTTTAGCGGTATCTGGCGTTACGATGATTTGTGACATGGGTTCCCCCTCCCCAATAAAACTAAATCCAACAATACTTAAACATGATCACAGAAATCTTATCGACCTACCTTTTAGGTGTCGCACTTGCGTCTGCGAGTTGTTCGGGCGGCACTGCACCAGCAGCAGCGCTATCGACCTTCTCACCATCAGGGCCAACCACCTCAACCTTACGGCGGGCGAACTCAATCCCCTCATCTGCAAAGACAGATCTGAGCTTGTGGTATATCTCTCGTCTTAAGACAAATTGAGCCCGAGGTTTACACTTGAATTTCACCCGCATAATCAACGCGGAATCATCATCGATACTCAAAATACCCTGAGATTTTAGAGGCTCGAGGAACTTCGGACCGTGCTCAGGATGTTTTAAGAACTCTTTGCCAACGAGCTTGACCACTTTCTTCACGTGCTTTGGATCGGTATCAGGCTCTAGACGGAAAGGCATTTTGTAAATCACCCAATCCCGGTTGTGATTGGTGATTTTCTTGAGCTCACCAAAGGGGACAGTAATAACTGATCCACGATGATGGCGTAATTGTAGGGAGCGGATCGAAATTGATTCGACCTCTCCCCGGGTTTGTTTGTCCAGTTCGATGTATTCACCAATTCGAAAAGCATCATCTACCAGGAAAAAGATTCCTGAGAAGATATCCTTCACAAGAGTTTGGGCACCAAAACCTACAGCGATACCAACAACCCCGGCAGAAGCGATCAGAGGCGCTATATCAACGCCAACAGAAGAGAGCACAGTCATGATCACGATGATGCCGAGAAAGCCCAGCAAGGTATTGCGAAACAGCGGTGTCAAAGTGTCGAGACGAGAAGCCGCAGGCATATCCATAGGGTCAACATCTTCAGAAGCACCACTGACACGTTTTTCAAGATGAAGTGCTGCCCCAATCATATTCCAAATCAATATCCCGCACAGTAAGGTAATAAGAATGTCGAACCCGGTGCTGGCCCATATCGGCGCGTCCTCTCCCTTGGCAAAAGACATAAGGTCTAGACCCCAAAGGCTGGTGACCACCAGAAAGCCGATAATTGAGATAAACACACGCCAAGCGCCGTTAAACACACCACGGAAACGTTCAGCCATTTCACTATAACTGTGCAGCAGAGATCTAACGATCTCGCGGCCCAGACGATCAAAAATTGGCAGGGAGAAAAAGACAATCAGAGTGCCAACTGGCCCCTCAAGATGATGTTGCCCACGCTCCAACCAGTGAGCGAGCCAATATAACCACGCAAAGAGGACGTATCCACCAAGAAGAAGTGGGGCAGCGTTTGAAATGATACGGACAAAAGGCGTCACCTCATTAACCGTTTCCAAAAGCTTATTCTCAGAGGCCTCATTTTCAGAGCCCTCTATGTTGTCATCCTCTAGATCCTCACCGTCTTGATTCAAATAGTCCTGGTTCAAATAGTCCTGGTTCAAATCATCCAGATTTAAATCAACCTGGCGTCGATCATCGAGAGCCCTGTCATCAAGGACGAGAGCACTAATTTCTTGAATACGTTCAAAATTCTGGAACAAAGCAAATAAAAGCAGCCCAGCAACTGTTGTCCCCGCTAAGGCAACAGTGATCAAAGCAGGTGGAAACCCTAGCCCAAGGGTCGGGAAAAAGCCTGCAAATAACCACCCAGTGGCCCCGATGCAAACAGCGCGTTGTAACAGTTGGTGCGTTCCCTCTGCCGCTTTATCCTGTAAGGGAGCAATTCTGATTTGAGGCGTATCTGGTGCAAAAGCGCGCCTGGAAATAACAATGAAAAGCCAGCTGTAGCCAACACCAGCATAATAGATCCACACCATGGCATTAAGAGGCCCAAGAGCACTCTCCATAGGAGGCGCCAGAGCACAAATACGGGTGGCAGCAACAAATCCCAGAATGGGTAAAACTTCAAGAACCCCAAGCGCAATAGTACGATACACTTTTTCCCAATAACCACAGCGTGTAATCTTTGTAAGCCAATTTTGCCATTTTCTGGTTGAACGATTGATCAACCAAGCGGCAAGAAAACCAACCCCAATCAAGAGCCCGCCCGAAAGGATCATGCCAAAGAGGCCCCCTTTTGCGAGTGCGAGCCGTTCTTGAACTTTTGGACCTCTTGATCCCAGATTTGCGAGTGCTCCTGACCACCGAATAACACGAGTTTCGATACGTTCAGCCATTTCGCTTAAACGGGTTTCTATCGCAGCAAGCACAGTGCCATCAAAAACTTCATCCGCGACCTTCTCATCTGCCTGTCGAACCAACTCATCGCGAAACAGTTCTCGCAATTCTTCATCGCTCAAACCCGCAAGTAAGCGGTCGATCAATGCTGGTGTCAGGTTTTCCGGGATCTCTTTCCCGTCCCCGTCATCATCACTTGAGAAAATTGTTTGGGCCTGTACGGCTTGTTTATCAAGTATGAGAGGCACAAGCACTAATGCTATGAGGGTCAGACTAAGAATTAGAAACTTTGGAAAACGTTCGATCATGAGCCCACTTTTGTTAAGTCATCCAGGATTAAGCCATCTGGTTTACGCGGTTTTGTATGGCAAATAGAGTACGGTTGGTCGTTGTGTTCTTTGTCAGGTATTTTTTATTATTTGAAAGAACTTTAATACCGCTTTGGCGCGAAAGCAAAGACACGTTTTGGTTATGGTTCTTACTCCCAACCAGTCATCCTTTAAAATTGTCCAAAAAAATCAATGCATCACAGGTTTGTGAATACTCCATTTTGAGAAATTTAATAAATATTCTTGATTTTTGGACCAAACAGTCCTTATTTATTTAAGACCATTTAGTCCCCATATTTTAGAACGCTGAAACTTTAATCGTAATAATAGGAAAAATCATCATGGCTTTTAAATTGCACACCCAAGAGACAGCCCCTTCTGATAGCCAACCACTATTGGAAAATTCACTTAAATCATTTGGTATGGTTCCAAACCTACATGCGGTTATGGCCGAAGCCCCGGCCGTTCTTGAAGCCTATCAAAACCTGCACACCCTTTTTCAAAAAACCAGCTTTAATGCCGATGAACTCACAGTAATTTGGCAGACCATCAACATCGAACATGAGTGCCATTACTGTGTCCCTGCACATACCGGCGTCGCCCATATGATGGGTGTTGACGCTGGCATTACCGAAGCTCTTCGCAACAAAACAGACTTACCATCTGAAAATCTTCAAGTTTTGCGCAGAACGACACTAGCGATGGTTCGCAATCGTGGCCATCTTAGCCAAGAAGATCTCAAAGATTTTGTAGATGCGGGCTATAAAAACCAGCAACTTCTGGAAATCACACTTGGTCTCGCTCAAAAAATTATGAGTAACTATGTCAACCACCTGGCAGATACACCAGTGGATGACGCTTTTAAGAAATTTATCTAGTCGAGACCACAGGAGGCTCAAGCCTGGGATTGCTTGAGCCTCTCTCTTTTGCCAACCTAAGATGCCATCTGGTATTCATTTAGCACTCATTTTTCTGGAAGGGGCATAAACTCTATATTATCATCAAGCGGCAGCTGAAAACGGCCGTGTTGCCAGTCTCCTTCGCGCCAAGCCCGCTTGGCGTCTTCGATTTTCTCTCGCGATGAGGCCACAAAATTCCACCACACATAACGTTTGCCTAGGGATGTGCCACCGAGAAGCATTAACCGGGTGTCGGTTTTTGCTTCAATTGTGATCTCATCACCCGGACGGAAGGTCATCATGTGCCCTTGTTTGAAGTTTTGGCCTGAAATAATGATTTCTCCCTGGACCACATACAACCCACGTTCCTCATGATCCGGTCTTAAGGGAATTTTTGCACCCGCAGATAAGACTGCATCCGCATAAAACATCTCGGATTGGACTTTAACGGGGGAGCGCTCTCCATAGAGAGATCCCAAGATAAGTTTGACATGTTTGTTCTCCCCTTCAATAACCGGAAGCGCTTGTTCCTTTTGGTTTTCAAAGGTCGGGGCCATTTCTTCCTTATTTTCAGGCAAGGCAAGCCAGGTCTGAATACCAAAGAGAGAATGCGCATGTTCACGAACTTCAGGTGTCGTACGTTCTGAATGCGTGATCCCACTACCCGAAGTCATAAGGTTGATCTCTCCAGCCGCAACTAAGGCCGAAGTACCAAGGCTGTCCTTGTGCCACATTGATCCCTGATACAAATAAGTGACGGTGGATAAACCGATATGAGGATGAGGACGCACATCAACCCCGGTTCCCTTGATAAATTCTGCCGGGCCAAAATGATCGAAGAAAACAAACGGCCCGACCATTTTTCGCTTTGCCGACGGTAGGGCACGCTTTACTTCAAATCCCCCCAGGTCTTGCGCCGTGGGGACGATAAGGGTTTCCACTTGATCAACTTGATCCCCGGTTGGGAAGCCTATGTCGAGTTCAGGGTTCCAACTCATTTATTCCTCCTCAGTAAAAGCCTGAGCTCTCCGTAACCACCTGCTATGTTGATCTACGGAATATCTCTTATGGGTCGTTTACTTGTGTTGGGCTATCTGTTTGATCTCTGGATAGTTTTTGGGTCAATTCTGATTTAAATCTAAAGATCACAGAGGTTACTTTACCAGTTTCATTTATTAAGGTCGCCCTCTAAAAGCTTACGCTTGGCGAGTATTGCCTCTGTTATAAATTTCATAAATGCTTTCACCCGTGGGACACGCCGTAAATCGCCGTGCGTTAAAACCCAGATGTCACCGTAAACATGCGTATTTCCTGGTGGTACACGACCGAGTTCGGGATCGGGATCCCCCATAAAACAAAAATGTACGCTTGATCCTAAACCTTCACGCGCCGCCATGATTTGTGAAAGGGGATCATCCACAATTAAGGTCTGTAAAGTTTTCCTCTCTTGAGGGCGCGTCGCCCACGCAGGTACAGGCCCATCTTCTTCTTTAACGATCCAGCGCATTGGGGCATCCGGCGGAGAAGTTAGACACTTTTCGAGAGATGCTTTCGATGCATAGACGCCTTGATACACACTCACGAGTTTACGGCCAAACAAGTGTTCGGGTGGGGTCGTGTATGCAACTCGAATGGCGACATCCGCTTGCCGTTTGGTCAAATTTAAGGGCTCATTAGACGTTATAAGTTCCAGGTTTATACCTGGATATTTTTCGGAAAACCTCGCGAAGTCCGGCATCAACAGATGAGTTGCCAATAATTGGGGAAGAGTTACACGGAGAGATCCAGTAAGAGCCGTATCCCGGCCATATATTTGCCGCTCCAATGCCAGCGCATCAGCTTCCATATCTTCAGCAAGAACCAAGATTTCCTCCCCCGTAGAGGTAATCTGATATCCCGAAGGCAGGCGCTCAAACAACCGTGCCCCCAGTTGCTTCTCCATAGAGGCAATACGCCGAAGAACAGTTGCATGGTTGACTTCCAACACACTTGCAGCACCACGGATTGATCCTGAACGCGCCACATGAAGAAAAAATCGAATATTATCCCAATCAAACATAAGTGCAAATATGCACCACAGTTAGTTACTT
This sequence comes from Halopseudomonas aestusnigri, assembly GCA_036960845.1. Taxonomy (GTDB): domain Bacteria; phylum Pseudomonadota; class Alphaproteobacteria; order Kiloniellales; family Kiloniellaceae; genus Kiloniella. The sequence continues at coordinate 103,269 of JBALWN010000003.1, forward strand.
ATCAACACTGGTGGTTAAATTTTATTATCTTATCTCTTTAGTATCATCCCGGTCACAGTGCGCAACTGAGCACAAGCCGAAGTAATGAGTAATTGTTTATTGGAGAACTTTATGTCCTACACCCTTTATACAGAATCAACACCCAACCCCCTCAAAGTGCTTATCATGCTCGAAGAACTTGGTGTGCCTTACAAATCCTTAAAAGTGGATCTTGGCAACGAAGATCAAAAAGCGCCCGGCTTTTTAAAGCTCAACCCAAATGGTCGAATTCCAGTGCTGGTGGATCACGATGCCGACGACTTTGTGATTATTGAGTCCGGCGCAATATTGCAATATCTTGCAGAAAAATATGGCGCTTTCCAACCGACAGACGCCAAAGGAAAATCAGAAGTAAACCAGTGGCTTATGTGGCAAATGGGCGGGCTAGGCCCTATGTTTGGTCAACTGCTCGTCTTTGCCGCCGCTTTCGAGAACAAGGTCCCAGAGGCAACTGCGCGTTACGACAAAGAGGTAAAACGTCTGCTATCGGTTATGAACACACGTCTTGAAGGTCGTGAATATCTGGCAGGTGATTATTCAATTGCAGATATTGCCTCAATTGCCTGGATGCCACCAACTCAGCGTTTAGGTTGGGATTTGGCTGAATGGCCACATGTGAAGGCATGGTTTGACCGCTGTACGTCTCGCCCGGCTTTTGCAAAAGCAGTAGAAGCTTTAGGAACTATCCCAGAAGACATACGTATGCGGAACTTCCGCAAAGCCACCGTCGGCCTAGGTTCTTAATTTGATACTTTTATTCTAACATTACAAAAAGTGTAAAACCGCCATCACGATTTAAGTAATCTTGGTGGTGGTTTTAATTTTTGACAACAGCTGTTCCGGATGAAAACTACACTTCTTCGATCAGCTATTAGTATTGAGGGCAAAGTGATTTAAATATTTGGATTATAAAAAATCGTTACTCAAAGCATTATTGAGCAACCTGAACCTTTTCATCTTCCCACTCATTAAATTCGACCCAGAAGGTTAACCCCTGATCAGGGTTACGATAAACACCTATCTCACCATCCATAACCCCAACCAACTTCTGACAAATGGTAAGTCCAATCCCCGTACCCTGAGTTTTAGATTTATGTTTATCCAGCCGGTTAAAGGGTTCAAAAACAAGTTCTAATTGTTCTTCTGGAACACCATCCCCTGTATCTCTGACATTGATCCTAACCTTGTTGTTCTCAACCTTTTCAAACCACAGATCAATTTTCCCATTAACCTTGTTATACTTAATTGCATTAGAAACGAAGTTAAGCATCACTTGCTTAATCTTTGTCTGATCCGCCCAAATGATAAGTGGAAACTCGTCCCTGAATCTTGGCAGAAGATCTATAGAAGCCTTTTCGGCCTGAGGTATTGTCAGCTGAATAACTTGTTCCAGAAGTTCAGTACAGTTAACCGGCTGAAACGATAGCTCAGCATGTCCTGCTTCAATTTTAGAAAGATCCAATACTTCATTTATCAAACACAAAAGGTGCTCACCACTTTCACGGACATAGACCATTGATTCCAGGTGATCTTCAGACAAGGGGTTTTCATTGTCGTTGACCAGCATATCCGTAAAGCCAAGAACAGCATTCATTGGTGTTCGAAGTTCATGGCTCATGGAAGAGAGGAATTTCGATTTTGCCATGTTGGCTTCTTGTGCAGCTTTTGCAGAATACTGAAAAGCTTCGGTTCTACGGGAAACTTCAAATTCCAAATTTTGGTTTGTTTTCCTCAAACGCGTGATCAAACTCGCAGAAAAAGTTGCCAGAAAGCAAAAAACAATCCCCAGAATAATTCCGAACCACACCATAAGTGAATTAGACCATCCGGCGATAGGTGAGACTGAAAAAGTCCAAACACCATTTGGAATATCGATATTATAGGTTTCAGGCTCTATCGATAAGTCTCCACCAGCACTGATAATGATTTGTTTTTTCCCAGTGTCAGGGTGAATACGAGAGAGTTCATACGCAATACCTGCGTCCACCAAACTGCTTAGATCTGCTGCTTCCAGAACCTCTGGGAAGCGAATAAGAACAGTCGAAAACCCCCAAAAAGATCGATCCGTTTCAGAAGTATCTTGAATAAATATCGGTAATCGCCCTGCGGCCGCAACCCCGCCTTGCTTGAGCTCAAAAGGGCCCGCAAGAGTAAGCAGGTCAGTCTCTTTTGCCAGGAAGGCTTCCTTGTCACGTTCGGGATCTTTGAGCAATTGATGCCCAAGAGCCTTTTCATTGCCCTCAAGAGGAACAATATAAGAAACCACACCAGCTGGCGCCAATTGAAATGAAGATGCCCCCGGATAAAACGGTAACATTTCAGTAGCTAATTCACGAAAACCAGATACATCACCCTTTTTCATCTGGATTTGTGCGGCAAGAGGGTAAGTCGCGGAAAGAGCCTGAACCACATTATTGCGAATAACACTGCCATAGCTGCTGGCGTAACTATGCGCAGCTAATCTTTGCTGATTGTCGCGATAGTTATTGGCCAATCCAATGACCAAAATGGAAATCGTAATAGACAACACCAGCACTAACTGAACAGCAATAGACTGTCTCAGCTCTTTAAACATAAGTATCCTTGTTAATCAGCAAGCAAACATTAAACCCCTTAACGCGAGCGGGGAAAAATTACCTTACGTCACAACAATCATAAATAGAAGGAATATTTGTTTTAAACGCAACCAAAAATACAAATATAAGTGTTTGAGCTCAACTACATACGTGAGTATGCTTCGTACAAAATAACGATACCAAACAAAATTTCTCTAGATATATATACAAATTATTCTTAAACTTTTAAATCAAGAGCGTAGCCTATAACCTAATAAACAAGCGCCAAAACCCAATTAATTCCTCTCATATTCAGTAAGAAAATCAGATATGAATATCCAGCGTATTCCAGCGTCATCAGCTGGCAGATCAAAAACCGTCACGTATGGTGGCTTAGCCTATACTGTGGTGACCGCAAATAACGACAGTGCCAGTATTATAGAGCAAACCCAATGTGCTCTTGGCTATTTGGATCTACACCTCCAAGAAGTTAACTCAGATAAAACCCGCATTCTTCAGGCAACGGTATATCTCAAAGACATGAAAGCCAAAGAACAAATGGATCAGGTCTGGTGCGATTGGATTGGCCCAAAAGAAAACTGGCCCCAACGTGCTTGTGTCGGGGCCGATCTCGCAGGAAATGATTTGATCGAAATTGTTGTCACCGCAACGACGTGCGATTGAGCAACAAATTCGCCCATCTCAGAAAAGTAGTTTACGCTCGCCGTGTGAAAGCTAACGCGACCCCTGTGCCCATCAACAACAGACCTGTAACTTTGTTGCGGATGCGGCCCCGGCGCTCGCCAAGCAGATGGGGCCGAAGTTTCCCTGCAAGTATTGCATAGCTAAGATCCAAGGCGCTTGCCACCACCAGAAAAGTTACACTGAGAATAAAGAGTTGCCCTGGTGTTGAAAGACTAGGATCCATGAACTGTGGAAAAAAGGCCGCGTAAAAGATAATGGTTTTTGGATTGGTAATGGCAACAACCACGCCCTGTAAAAATAATGATTTCCCCGGTTTTGTTGCCTTTTGGCTTTCCAGTCCCTCCCCTTTGGCAAACCAGGACTTTAGCCCCAGATAAACCAAGTAGAGTGCTCCAGCCAAGCGTAAGACATCAAACCAGTTGGCCAAAGCGGTGAGCACCCAAGCCATACCCAACCCGCCGATCATAAACAAAACGACATTACCACAAACCGTACCCACAACATTGGCCGCCCCGGCCCGTGCGCCTTGGTTTAGGCTGTTGGCAATTACCAGCGTAACAATTGGCCCGGGTATAATCGCAAGCACAGCCGTCGCCGCTATAAATGCAAGCCAGAGGTTGAAGTTTATCGCAAGTTCCATCATCACTATCCTCGTTTCCTTAAGTCTATCAGGCTGCCTATCAGGAGGTTGATAAGGCCTTAACTGATTTATTCTCTACTACCGATCATAAACCAAAGCTCTCAAAAACGAGGAGTGTCAAGCCAGGGAACTTAAAACATTACCAGCTGCCAATATTTTCCATAGAAGCCCAAGGCTCTTGGATCGGAAGCGAACCATCAGCTTGTAAAAGTTCAATAGAAATACCGTCAGGCGATTTCAAGAAAGCCATGCGTCCATCGCGTGGAGGACGGTTGATGGTAATACCTTGATCCATCATTCTTTGGCAAAACTCATAAATGTTATCAACGGCATAAGCGAGATGTCCAAAATTACGCCCACCGCTCATTTCTTCTCGATCGTAATTGTAGGTTAATTCCAACTCAACTTCCGACTGTCCAGGTGCTGCCAACATCACAAGGGTAAAGCGCCCTTCGGGATTGTCATAGCGTTTGGTTTCAACAAGACCGAGCTTATTGCAATAAAAATCCATAGAGGCGTCGAGATCCGTCACCCGAACCATGGTGTGGAGATACTTCATGTTTGCAGCTTTCTAATTCTAGATATTTCACATCTTGTCTTGAGTGATCCTAGCCAAAACTTTCTGCTAAGGAAATCTCTAGTCGAACAAAAAACTGCGATTACCGTTTCGGTAACACAATTTGATAAAGACCCGTTATTCAGCACCTATGAGATCAAGCGCCTGATTAATCAACTCTATAGAGCCGCCGTGGTCACCTGCGATGTGTTTGGCCTCAGATTTATTTCTAAGTTCAACCGCATGTCCCAAGTCTTCGGCAGAAACATTGGGGCCTTCCGCAACTGCTGCATCGAACGCAGCGATGTTTGTCGGGCAACTATAGGCGAGTGCTGCCGAAGATCCAAAAATTAGAAGAGATCCCGACATGAGTATTATGTGGGTAAATCGTAAAGTCATAATCTTGCTCCTTAGCTATTAAGCTGGCCAAAACTACCGGACTGAGGGCGAAAACCTTCAAGAAACCGGTCAATCAAAGATTTATAAACTTAACTATAGCGGCTGAGGATTTGCGCAGATCGAAGTTTAAATTGCGGACTGTTTGTTGCGTCATCGACAAGGCCAATTATTTTTTTAGCATCAGGTCTTTGTTTCGAAATTCCAATATGAAACGGTAGTTTTGAATTGGGGATAAAGTTCAACTTTACATACCCCAGTTTATCTCCAAAACCTTTTAAGCCAACTTGATATCTGGCCTCGTAGATACTCTTTAGAAAAAACTCCCCTACATTTCTTTTAACAAACTGGGTTAGTAATATGTCATTAGTTGGGGCATACACTCGTTTGATATAACTGGGTATGTTATCAAACTCCCACCCACTACCTTTCCCATCCGTCATAAGTCGGTAAGACCTCAGATCTTCAAATGATTTTACCTTCTCAATCCCTTTTGCTCTTGGATTATCTTTATTGTAAATCAGGTAACCAAAATCATCTGTATAAAGTGGAGCCCTCTGGAAATAGGTGTACTCTTGTGTGGCGTTCGATGGAACTGTACAAAAAGCATCGGCCTCTCCATGCTCCACCATTAATTTAGCGCGTTTCCAAGGATACGAAAATTGAGCAATAGAATAACCGTCTATAACCTGAAACAAGCCTTTTACTAAATCAGGAAAAATCCCGACACTTACACTATTTTCAAGATAAGAAGTTGGCGGATCGGAATCCGAAAAAACAAAACTAAGTGTTTTAGAACCATCGTTAGCAAGACTGTAAGGTATCAGTTTCGATGCAGCAGTAAGACCAGCGATCCCCCAACAGAAGTTCCTCCGAGAGATGTGACCAGTCATTAACAACTCCTAATTAAAAGCTATTATGGTGTTTGAGTTATAGTACAAAAAACTCGTTAACAAATACTAATAATTGGAGTGGATATTCTCAATAAAGGTTCGTACCATTGAATTGTTTCACGCCTTCACTTATCGAGCTGCGGCTCTCGTCACGGGTTTTATTTTCAATATTTTAAACCATTAGTTTTGATTAAGAAAAAATGCTAGCATCCCTTTCGAATTAAATGCAGCTTTATAACGATAATTTTCTGGTGATAAGGCGGCATGCTACAAGAGTTTTTGATTGATGTATAAGCGAGCTTATTCGCGGGGGATGATTAAATATGAGCGTTAATGGTGAGATAATAGGTAGTATTTTATGGGTCGCCCTTATTCTTATTAACTTGCTTGGCGGCCTGATGTTGGCACAAGGACGTCTGGTTCCTATTAAACAAGTTAGCAATCTGGTCGAGAAACTGTCATCTCACAAAAACACCATTGGTTTGATAGCTGCGACCCTAGGCATTATCAGTTTTGTTCTCGCGACTTTGAGCCTCAATCTCTTTGCCGGCATTATCCCACAAATCACAGCCGTTTTGGTTGGAATCATCCTTGCACAGAGAAGCATTGATGAGAAAAAAGACGATGTTTTGAAGAAAGCTCCTTGGAGCAAACCCCTGATTGGTGCTCTTAGTCGCCTGGCCCCTCTTGCCGAAGTCATTGGCCTCTCCGCGCTCGCTGCAGGGATCATCCACTTTATCCTTCAAGGCGGTTTTTATTTTATCTAGGAATAATTGCATATGGTAAGAACTAAACCAAGATTATGAAAAACATACAGATCATTGATGGGGCCGATAACTGTACCTATAGTATTTTCAACATTGATGATCACCTCTTCGAATTAATATTCCCTAACAACCAAGATATTGAATTTATCGAAGATTTCATGACACGTTTAGGGCAAGAAAAGGCCTTGATATGTTTAACTCCACTATGGAAAAATGAGGTTGATAAGAAAGAAGTGCTGGGGATACATGGTACTCTGTTCTATCAAAACGGGCATAAGAAAAAATACTATCCAACGAAAAAAGATGCAGAGATGATTATTAATCCTTTTCTATAGGCTCTCGATTAAAACAAAATCTCTACAGCCTTTTGAGATAGTCTTTGAACTCTTTCCCAGCCTCACGGCGGAAGGTCAGGCCTGTGCGATCAACTGCTTTCAATCGGTCGACCCGAAAGCTTCTGAAGTCATCACTTTTTTCACACCAGGCCGTCAGGAGCCAGACGTTATCAAAGGCTGTCAATCCTAAAGGACGGACATCGCGTTCGCTGAGTTGATCTTTTAAATCCAGATAATTGATGTGCAACAGGGCACGATCGCGAAGAGCGGTGCGTAGCGGACTGAGAAAATCGATGGTTTCTTCTTCTGATTTTGGTTGCACCGAATATGCCAACAGAGGTGCATCATAATAGCTGTCCTCCATATCTTCCGGAAGAACGGCAGAGATCTTTGCCGAAGCACGGTTTGCCGCATCCGCCAATGGTTTGTCCCCCCTGGCTGCCACCAACCGCATACCGATAATAATGGCATCGAGTTCATCCGCATCAAAATGCAGGGGAGGTAAAAAGAAACCCTTTTCTATTTGATAGCCAACGCCGCCTTCTCCACGAATGGGGGCGCCCATAGATTGCAATGTCACCATATCTCGGTAAATCGTACGTAAAGATACACCCAAGTCCTCAGCCAAGGTCTCGGCTGATACCGGGTGTCTGCGCGCGCGCAGTCGATCTAAAATGGCAAAAAGTCTTTGAGTACGCATCATTTTTCCAAACTACACGCACCACCCTGACATAAACTGTCAGGGGTATCCAGTATAACAATTTTCACAATCTAGAAGCAGAGAGATAATTCATCCGCTTTTATTTTCCAATGCATTGTTATCGTTATTATTTGGAGACATTTAAGATGTTAAGAAAAGACCTAGGCCCGTTATCAATGATGGGATTTGCCCGGTATGAAAAGCGCGAAGGTGTTGATACCGAGGATCTCATTGAAGCGGCTTTGAATTGGCGACATGATTTCCTCGAAAAACAAGAAGGCATCGCCATGCATTGTTTTTTAGCCAACACTAAAGGGCAATTTGCAGATGCCATTATGGCTGTTGATGAGAAGGCATTTATGGCAATGTCAGAAAACCATCCCAAAGCCTCAAGTTCTCAAGCTTTTATGCAGCTCCTTAAACCAGAATCTATTCGCCTTACCCCAAATAAGATCCTTAAAAGCGAAGTACTTGTTCCCAAGGATTTTTCCTGTATAGAATTTGGAACCTTTAGCCCAAATAATAACTTTTCAGAACCGTTAATGCTCAATATTTCATCAAAGATTGAAGAAAAATACCTCTCTAATTTTTCTGAACCCAGAGCACATTTTATGGGAAGAGTAGATGAAAAGACTTATTCCGAAATCGCCTTTGTAGAGAACCTCGGCATGGCACGCCAAATCTGTAATGGTTACATCCAAGATGACACATGTATGGAACTTCTCAGTATTTTTGATCCCAAAAGCGTAGAGCTCGATTTTTGGTACAAGTTAGCTTAGCCTTCAAACTAAGTACTCTTTAGGTCCCATAAAAATGCCTTGAATTTGAGCCTATTAAGGTATGTTCAAATTTGAGGCATTTTTGCATCTTGACTGTATCGCCGTCACAAAGGCAGATAAAGGAGAAGAATATAAACGACTGGGAGTATTAGCTCCCTAACCGAACAACTTTATTATCCTCAGGGCTATCTTCATCATCAGAAATAGAATTGATCTCACTCAAGAGGTTTTCAAGATCTTCCGTTACGCTTTTGACATTCTTAGTTTGGTCCAGAATTTGCGCCGATTGGACTGCAGTTTTATGGACCGCTTGTCCTTTGCCTTTAGTCCCTGTTTTTTCATCAGACCCAGTGTTTTCATGAGATGCAGGTTTTTTTTGAGACCGGGCATACTCATGATCTGAAATGGGGTCATGTATTTTTTCACCAATGGCCTTGTCTATAGCAATAACCAGTTCATTGCGATCAATAGGTTTGGTCACAACTTCATTCATGCCGGCGTCATAATAACCAGCTTTATGCTCTTCCATGGCATCGGCCGTTAAAGCAATAATTGGAATATTAGCTTTACTCCCTTTCATTTGGCGAATAATCCGACAGGCATCCGGGCCAGACATAAGCGGCATCCGCACATCCATTAAAATAATGTCATAGCTGTTTAACAGATGTTTCTCAGTGGCTTCTTCACCGTTTTCAGCCAAGTCTATTTCATGCCCCAGGCCCACCATCATAGAGGAGATGATCTGCTGATTAAGATTATTGTCCTCAACGATCAGGATCGACAATGGCCTTAACGTTATAAAGTTCGATCCTTGAAATTGTCTCTCATCGGTTTTTTCATGTACCGCAGTGGTCGCAGGGGTATAGGGAAGCGTAAACCAGAAGACAGATCCCTGGCCGAATTTACTATCTACGCCAATTTCTCCTCCCATGAGTTCAACCAACCGCTTACAGATAGCAAGACCTAAACCTGTGCCCTCAAAATGCCTGGAAATCGAAGCATCCGCCTGAGTAAATTCTGAAAAGAGTTTTGGGATAGTCCCCGGGCGAATGCCTAAACCCGTATCTTTAACTGCAATACGAAGCAATGGTTGCCCGTCAAGCGCACGTGCCATATGTCCTTCAACGGTAATACTCCCTTCTTGGGTAAACTTTACCGCATTACCAATCAGATTTACTAATATTTGGCGAATGCGTACGGGATCACATTTAATTCCAATTGGAAACCTGTCTTCAAATGAAGCTTTAAAAAACAACACTTTCTTCTTTTGATTGCTTTTATCATCTGCAAAAAGATCCAATGTTTCTTGGATGAGTGATGGGAGATGAAAATCGATATTTTCCAACTCCATCTTTCCTGCTTCCATCTTTGACATATCCAGAATGTCATTAATAATTCTCATCAAAGAACGGGTTGAATCTTTGATTTTGAATACCTTATCCCTGCATTCATCATCAAGATCTTCATCGAGTAACATGTCCGCCAACCCCATCACGCCAGTCATCGGTGTTCTAATCTCATGGCTCATGGATGCTAAAAATTCTGACTTTGCATTATTCGCCATTTCGGCTTCGTCACGGGCGGCAGATAGGGCTTCGGACACAGAAATATGCTGCCTTGCCTTTGCCTCAATCCGGTGACGGGCATCCTCTAACTTCCTGGCCATTTCCTGTGCTTCATCACGAGAAACCGTGGTTTCTCCCAGTTCTTTTGCCATATCCAAAAATGACTGAGACAAAGAATAAAAATCACCATTCTTCTCGAGTAAGATTTCAGGAACACCTACAGAGAAGTCCCCTTGGGCATAACTGTGCGCCATATCTTCCAAAGCATTAATGGGTTCGATCACCAAGCGTCGATAAAAATAAAAAGACAAGGAAAGTAAAGAAATACCTATGATAAACAGTCCTATAACAACATTGGAAAATGTTTGCCTTAAGGACAAAAAATTATTTAAGGTGAGTTCAATTTGATCAATGTTGTAATCAACGATCTCATTAAGCACAGCGTGCATTTCTTCGCGTTTTTTTGACCAGCGAATAAAGGTGGCATTGGTGCTTTCCAAGTCTTTTAGCTCTATCATTGCCAAAAACTCATTTCGAATGGCCTTCATGCCATAACGCTGTTCAATATAATCGCTCAACAGCCTACGCCCTTTAAGAGAAGGCAAGATCGCTCTCATATCAATAAGTGCTTGTTCAATATCAGATTCTGCGCGTGAGAGTTTCTCCAAATACCCTTCATCAGGATATCCTTTGTATGATAAGACAGCGACTTCAATTGTGTGTTGAGCATTTACAAGTGTATTAAGCTGAACTTCGGTTTGTTTTAACCGTGTCAAAGATGCATCCAGGGTTTTACCCTCGTCATAAAATACATAACCAGCATAGATCACGATACTGAAGAGCATCAGCAACAAAATTACACTCGGTATCAATATCTTATGAAATATCCGCATCGTGATATTAAAATCCTTCAAGTATAAAAACGGACAGCTACGTCATTAAACCGTTTCCCTTCTTCTTTCAGCCGTTAATTTACGTGGCCAAAAGAAAAAGACTTAAGGAGATATAGAGACAATATTTGGCAATTTTTTCATTTTTTTAACAAGATGGTAAACACCTGACCATCTTATCAATCATCGAAAAAATAGGCTCTTACTTGTTAGCATGGTCAACGCGAACCCTCTTTATACAGTCTCGCTCCACACAACAACCATAGGTATTACTCATTTAAATTAAGTTAAAGGTTCGTTGTAACCTTTCCTATGTTTTATAGATGGCTTTCTTACCTTTTATAGATAAAGGCTCTCTTCGTTTGTCCTCAATAGTATCACAGACACTATCACAGACACTTAGACAAAAATGGGGGTGCATACCAACACCCCCATCTCATATTATTCAACTGTTTTAAATCGGCCCATGAAAAAGCGCAGACAATTGGGCTCATAAGTGAACTCAAGACCGCGAATTTTATCTGCTTTTTCCATGAGAGAAATGACCCCCTCAGCAGCTACATCCATATGGGATTGAGTATAAACACGACGGGGAATGGTCATACGGACCAACTCCAGTTTTGAACCATGATTTTTTCCAGTTTCCTGGTTACGTCCGGCAGAAACGATGCCGCGTTCCATGGTGCGTACTCCGCTTTCAACATAAAGCGCCGCCGCGAGAGCCTGTGCTGGATACTGTTCTTGAGGGATGTGTGGTAGAATTGCTTTTGCATCCAGGAAGATTGCATGGCCGCCGATCGGACGAACAATGGGGACATTGGCATCCATAAGCTTTTTACCAAGGTATTCAACCTGGCCAATACGGGCACGAATGTGATTATCACAGAGGCTTTCGCGAATACCAATTGCCAACGCCTCCATATCGCGTCCCGCCATACCACCATAAGTATGTAGACCTTCATAGATCACGACCAACTCACAGGCCTTTTCATAGAGATCGTCATCATTAAGGGCGAGAAATCCCCCAATATTGACCATGGCGTCTTTTTTCGCCGACATGGTCGCGCCATCGGTAAGGGAACAGATCTCATGGGTGATCGTCGCGACGGTTTTATCGCCGTAGCCTTCTTCGCGTTGCTGAATGAAAAAGGCATTTTCAGCTACTCGGGTCATGTCGTGCATGATCTTAATACCATGGGCATCACAAAGCTTGCGGACATCCCTGAGGTTCGCGAGCGATATCGGCTGTCCTCCCGCCATGTTCACGCAGGTTGCCACACAAATATAAGGAATTTTTTCGGCTCCAACTCGCTCGATCAATGCCTGGAGTTTGTCCAGGTCCACATTGCCTTTGAAAAGGTGCTCGGAACTTGGATCGTGGGCTTCATCAATAATCACGTCGACAAACGTCGCGCCGGCCAACTCCTGATGTAAACGGGTGGTGGTAAAATACATGTTGCCGGGGACATAGTCGCCGGGCTTGATCATGATTTTACTGAGGATATGTTCAGCACCACGTCCCTGGTGGGTCGGCAGAGTATATTTGTAACTATAACAAGTGTTAATGGTTTCTTCGAGGTGATAGAAATTTCGCGATCCCGCATAAGCTTCGTCGCCGTTCATCATCCCCGCCCATTGCTTGTCACTCATGGCGCCACAACCTGAGTCGGTCAATAGATCGATGTAAACGTCATCAGATTTGAGCAAAAAGGTATTGAGACCAGCTTCTTTGATCGCCTGATTGCGCTCTTGGCGCGACGTCATCTTGATCAGTTCTACCATTTTAATTTTGTAAGGTTCGGCCCAGGATTGAATGGTCATATCATTCTCCATAAAAAAAAATCTTTTATGGGCTTGGGAAGGAATAACCTACGGGTTCCAGAAACCAAGCCCATGCGGACTTGGCATTTCAACCCTTGAGGACAGAATTCGTTTTCAGAAATTCTATCAAGTGGCCAGTGATAGGAGAATAGCTTTTATTGGCAGATCTGAATTTGATTTAGGTCAAGATGTATAAAACATCCACCATCATTTTAGATGAATGTTAGAACTTGCGAATAAACATGATCAATTCTATAGCTATGGTTGTCATACAATCAATTTAATACAATTCAAAACTTCGGGTTCTCAATGCAAACTTGGTACTATTGGTCTAACAATACTGAATTTGGTCCAGTTACAAAACTACAGCTCTTTACACTGTACAAAGAAAAACAGATTGCTGGGTATAACTTCGTTAGGCCAGAAGGATCAGAAGAGTGGACCTCATATAAAGATATCGACATCCACCAAAGCGATTTCACATCAGAAGAGTTGGATAACAACTCTCATTTCATACCAATGGTAAGAAATGTCCAAGTAAAGTCCTCAGAATCACGTTTGAAGAATAACGAAGAAGAATTTGATAATCTCCCGCTTGAGATAAATTATAAATGGAAAGACACTTCCCCTCACCCCTGGAGACGTTCATTCGCTCGTTTTCTTGATATCGCTATCTACTCAAAGTTTCTGTATATCCCTGGTATATATTTTTTAACCTCAGGCATAAGCCCTGCGAGAGTGGAGCAATCCTCACCCACAGAGTTAATTGCCCTCCTAATTTCCCTCTACTTCTCATTCTTCCTGTTTGCGATATTCTTGAATACTGTTCTGATTAGCTTGGTTGGAAATACACTCGGTAGGTGGATTTTCGGTATAAAAACCTTAGATAAAAACTTCTCTCCCTTAGGTTTTCGCTCTGCACTTGAACGTGAATTTTATGTTTGGAAAAACGGGCTAGCTTTTGGAATTCCAATAATAAACCTAATCACCCAAGTTTATGGCTATTTAGATCTCACCATGAAGAAAAAAACATCTTGGGATAAGAAGCTGGGTACAATCACCACTCAACGCGAGGATAACACCAAACAGTTCTTACTCTGTATTGTTGGCATTCTCGGTTATCTGATAGTTTCTAATTTTTCCTAAAAACTCAGAAACCACCACCGCCTTGGCTCGTTCATCATCGCCCAAAGGTTCAAAAATAGTTTCGCAGAATTCGAAGATCTCACGCGAAACTTCGAACTGGAAAGTTTCAGTCTGGGCTTGATTACGGTGATCAACACGGTCCCATCTGGTTGCTTTGTCCACATCGAGAAAATGAGTTTCAAAACTCACGCCGTGATCTTTGAAAAAATCCTGAACCCGTTCACGCTGACTTCTGGCAAAGAAGCCAATATCAAGAATTACAGAGATCCCTTTGCCCAGTATTTTCAGGCTTTCATTTAACTGTTGGGTCTCGCATCGCTGGGTGCGTTCCAACGCCCATGAATAGAGCGGAGGATCAGGCATATCCATAAAAAAGAGTGTCTTCATCCATTCATCTACGGAAAAGACAATTCCGTTATGCCGCTCAGCCAACTGAGCTGAATAGGTGCTTTTACCTGCACCGGTATTACCGACAATCAAGAAGGCTTTTGTCACGAACACCTCTTCCACAATTCTGTTCACTCTCATTAAACTCAATAATAATCTATATATTTCAAAATCTTAAAAAAGGAAAAAGGAAAACCCATTTCCTCTATTCATTTTAAGAGCAGACCGACCTATGATAACAAGGTCAACAAAAGGGTCCTATAAGCACTAAACGTATATTGAGACAGAATTCAATTTATCCGAAAAACGCTCCAGGGGAGAAGAAACAATTGTCGAGACTTACCACCTACAGGATAAAGCTCTTTATTATTCTTGTTACTTTGTCTGTTCTGGTAGGTTTAGTCGAAAACTACTTCTCTTATCCCTCGAATGAGAATGGCTCTAGTTTTAATAATTACTTTGTTCGCGATCTAAGTGGCTGGATTGTTGGAAGCACCATGCTATGGGGATTTGAACTTTTCTTTATACCAAGTCGACTTGGTATTGTTTTCCGGCGTATGCACTTTTTATCTGCAATCATCGTAAAGTCTTTGGTTGTCGCCGTTATTGTCGCGTTCGCAGCAATTTTAACGGGATATGTATTTAAAGGTGAATTCAATACTATATTCTTTACTCAATCTCATTTCACTCGCATTCTTATTATCGTATTTATCCTCATAATAGTGCTGCAGACCGCCACCCAGGTTGTCCGTATTATCGGGGCAAAAACCCTCCTTAATATTATGCTCGGTAAATATCGGCAGCCTGTTCACGAAGATAAAATATTCATGATTTTGGACATTACGGGATCGACGGCCCTAGCAGAAAAACTTGGGGATCTCGGGGTGCAATCGATGTTGAACAAATTCTTTTTCGACATCACCGATCCAATATTAGAACACGGCGGTGAGATTTATCGCTATGTCGGCGATCAGGTTATCGTCACATGGGATCTAAAAACCGGACCGATAAATATGCGTGTTATTCAGTGCTGCTTTGCGATTAACAATTTGATCATGGCAAAATCCCATGAATATCAACGCACCTTTGGTATGGTCCCGAGTTTTCGCATTGGCTTACACGGGGGACCTGTGGTGATGGGGCAGTGTGGTGATCAAAAGCAAGAGATCTCGTATTTTGGAGATACCATCAACACTGCGGCCCGGATCGAACATCAGTGTAAAGCTCTCGATTGTTCCCTGGTGATATCAGCGGAGCTATTAAATCGAATAAGCCTCACTGATGATTACAAAACCGAGCGTCTGACTTCAGTTCAACTACGCGGGCGACAGGTTGAGACCGAGCTATTTACCATCAAAGCAGCTTAAATTGGGTACTGCCGTACTAAGGCTAGTCATGGCAGACCACACATATTTTATTGCCATCTAAATCCCGAAAATAGGCACCGTAATAATCTGGGTGGTATTGAGGACGCAGGCCGGGTTTTCCAGCGCATTGTGCTCCTTTATCAAGAGCAGCACTATAAGCGTGATCAACGGCTTCTCGGCTTGGAGCCATAAGCGCCACCATCTGACCATTTCCAGGGGAAGATTGTTGCCCATCTTCCGGAGTACCGATCAGAAACAACGGCCGTACCTTCCCTGGCATCATCCAGCCTGCCCAGGTTTTTTCCGGTTCTGAAAACTTTAAGGTAAGCCCCAATTTCGACAAGATTACTTCGTAAAAATCAAAAGACTTTTTGAAATCAGATACACCGATATAAACATGGGAAATCATCAGAAACTCATAATAGTTTAAAAATACGCGTGAAGAACACTCGCCTTATATTCGCCACCCAAATTAACTTAACAAAAACAGACCAAGTAACGAACACAGACAACTTTGATACAAAAAGATAATTGACCTTATCTCTACGACCACTGATGATAAATACTCTATTTAAATTCAGGCCTCACAGTAAATGTCCCGTAACAAATCAAAATCCATTTTTAGGTTGGTATAATACATGACAGCGTTAGAACCAAACCATAAAATTGCCCTTAATCTGGATCAAATCCCAGCGAACCGGGGTTTGGTTGACTTGCTCTACAGCCATGGCAAAATTACCCGACAGGCAAGAGATGAAGCCCTAAAAACATTAACTCCGCACGATCTCTGGGGGCTATGGGTTTCAAGGATGTTGTTAGGGCTGGGCATTTGCCTTGTCCTTTCGGGGATTGTTTTCTTTTTTGCCTTTAACTGGGCAAAAATGCCGCCTCATTTTAAGCTCGGACTAATTGAATTTGGCATTATCACTAGCCTTGTTTCTGCGTATTTTTGCTCGCACACCCGGCTTTCCGGGCAGCTTTCTCTTTTAGCGACGAGTGTTTTTGTGGGGGTGTTCCTAGCTGTTTTTGGGCAGATATATCAAACCGGAGCGGATGCATATCAGCTCTTTTTGGTTTGGTCCCTGCTCATCCTTGGTTGGACGATCATTTCCAACTTTGCAGCCCATTGGATCTTATGGTTAGTGATTACCAATACCTTTATCGTACTCTGGTGGTTTCAGGCAGCACTACCAAGCCCGGAAAATGAACCATTCGTTATTGTGTTGATGATGGCGCTCAATGGTGCAGCTCTTATTGCCCGTGAGTTGCTTGCCCCGAAAAACTCTTTCATATGGTTATCGAAAAATTGGATCCGCTGGTTGCTATTGATAGCAAACCTAACTCTCATGTTAGCGCCGATCCTCATATTGATTGTTAATCCCGACGAGGCCACTTCATCCCTTCTTTTAGGTACCCTTATTGGTGTGGTTGGCCAAGCCGGGTTTTATTACTTCTACCGCTATGTCGTTAAAGACATGTGGTCTCTTGCCGCTGTTGTAATAGCGGTTAGCATTATCATTGAAGTTGGTGTTATCAGATCAATAGCAGAGCTTTTCCAAAGCGAAGACGCAGCCATGTTCCTTTTAATGGGAATAATGACGATCGGGGTTGTTACGGGGCTCACGCTATTCCTTCGCAGACTTACCACACAGTTGGAGGTCGAAAATGCCTGATCAACCCACAATTCATAATCAGAATATTCGACAAAACTATTCGGCAGCAGAACTTCTCAAAATCCTCAGCAGGAAGGGCTTAATCACCCCAGACACAAATCCTGCTGACTTTATTCTTAAACAACAACAAGATCCAGATCTTCCTTTTTACCTCAAAATACTTGCCGGGATCGGTGCCTTTATAGCCTCAATATGCTTTATTGGCTTTCTGGTCGCAGCAGATATTATCGGCTTTAACAATGAGATCGAAGCCTTGGTCTGGGGCGGGCTTTTCATTGGTGCAGCGCTAAGTATCTACCGGATGATGGGAACCAACCATTCCCTTAAGCAGAGCTTCTTCCTTCAAACATCCTTCGCGCTGATCGCTGCAGGTAAACTCCTGTTTATTTTTGGCATCGCAGAATTTCTCGACTGGGATGGGTGGGCGATCAATTTCGCCGCCCTGATGATTACAGCCATAACCTATCCAATGTACCGCTTGTCTATTGAACGCTTTCTGTCATGCACGGGTGTACTGGTATCGGTGTTACTTAATATTCTTTGGAACGATAACCTCGGTATATCTAAAGACATTCTCTACAACAGCTTCTTTGCTATTCAACTCGGTTTTGCTGCGTTTTTGCTCACCTACCCCAAAATTAAACCAGGCATCGCTCCTTTGGCCCAAGCTCTTGTGGTGTCACTTTGCATCTCGGTTCTTTTCCTAAGTTCCCATGCCGAGTTTGGTTATCTGGACGACCGGATTTTTGTCGCGCCAGTGGCTGTAAACATCTTATTGGCTGCAACCTTGATAGCCCTGATGATCTGGGCTGCTGGGGGACTGGATAAACTAAAAAGAGAACCTGTTTTATTGGGAGCCGCCGGGGCAATTCTTCTTGGCTTGCTTTCAGTTCCGGGCGTTATCCTTGCCATTGGATTGATGATCTTTGGTTACGCCCACCACGACAGGTTATATACGCTTTTGGGCGCTCTACTGTTGCCGCTGTTTTTGGGGCTTTATTACTACAATCTCGATATAACTCTGCTCCAAAAATCAACTATATTGATCAGCAGTGGCGTGATCCTATTGGCAGGGAAGTTCTATTTAAAACTCAAAGGTTGGGATCAAGACCCACGACACTTAAGTGAAAACAGCGGGCAAGGAGATGCAACATGCGGATAAAAATCATGGTCGC
This sequence comes from Halopseudomonas aestusnigri, assembly GCA_036960845.1. Lineage (GTDB taxonomy): Bacteria > Pseudomonadota > Alphaproteobacteria > Kiloniellales > Kiloniellaceae > Kiloniella. The sequence goes on from JBALWN010000003.1 coordinate 121,658, forward strand.
GCTCTCTGTTCTGGTTCTCATTGTCTTGAATTATGCCATTTATGACAAAGAACAGATCATCGAAAACGGTGAAACCGTCCTGCTAGAACTTGCGCCAGTTGATCCCAGATCCTTGATTCAAGGCGATTATATGCGCCTGCGCTATGCGATAGAGCGCAATCTGAGCAAAGACATTACGATCCCTGACATCCAAAGCGGATACATGATCGTCAAGCCGAATGAGCAGAAGGTTGCGAGCTTCGTGCGATTTGAAGACAACACCCCATTAGCAGAAGATGAAAAACGGCTCTATTACCATCTTGAATATGGTGGGGTTCGCATTGTCCCGGACTCTTTCTTTTTCCAAGAAGGTCACGCAAACAAGTACAACAACGCCAAATACGGAGTTTTCAAATTCGATAACAAAGGCAACCACATACTGGTCGGACTTGTCGACCAACCTTAGGCTGGTCCGGTTTTAGCTCAGGCCCAAGTATCCACCCTCGATGGGGAGCTATCTCAAAATAGAGTGATCGACGTCCTTGATATCGCGTTTGCCGCATAGGGCCATGGTGATATCCATTTCGGTACGGAGGATATCTAGTGTCTTGGTAACGCCTGCCTTACCCATGGCACCGAGACCATAGAGGAAAGGACGGCCAATGTAAGTTCCTTTGGCTCCAAGCGCCACAGCCTTAAGCACATCTTGGCCGGAACGGATGCCGCCATCCATATGTACTTCGACTTTATCGCCGACAGCTTTGACGATTTCAGGTAAGGCTTCGATCGAAGAGATTGCACCATCAAGCTGACGACCGCCGTGGTTAGAGACTATAATGGCATCTGCCCCGGTTTTAAGAGACATCACCGCGTCTTCTGCATCAAGAATACCTTTGAGGATCAGTTTGCCGCCCCAACGTTCCTTGATCCAGGCCACATCATCCCACGATAACTTGGGATCAAACTGTTCCGCAGTCCAAGAAGACAGCGAGCTCAAATCTTCAACCCCCTTAGCATGGCCAACAATATTGCCAAAGCTACGATTTTTGGTCCCAAGCATCCCTAAGCACCAACCCGGACGGGTCATCATTTGCCAAACATGATGTGGCGTAAATTTGGGTGGCGTGGAAAGGCCGTTGCGCAAATCTTTATGACGTTGCCCTAAGATCTGAAGATCAAGAGTAAGTACCAATGCAGAACAACCCACAGCTTTGGCCCTATCAATCAAGCGCCCTGCAAATTCCTTGTCCTTCATAACATAAAGCTGAAACCAGAACGGTTTTGTGGTTTTTTCAGCCACCGCTTCGATGGAACATACCGACATGGTCGAAAGCGTAAAGGGCACGCCAGCCTCTTCACAGGCCTGCGCCGCAAGGATTTCACCATCAGCCCGCTGCATGCCAGTCAGGCCCGTCGGCGCAATCGCAACAGGCATAGAAACATTCTGTCCAACCATCTGGGTGGCGAGGGTACGGTTGGTCATATCCACGGCTACACGCTGGCGGAATTTTACTTTCTGGAAATCGCTTTCGTTAGCGTTATAAGTACTTTCGGTCCAAGATCCGGAATCAGCATAATCAAAAAACATCTTTGGCACCCGGCGTTGAGCGAGCTTTTTCAGGTCCGCAATTTCTAGTATCTGTGCCATGTCAGGTTTTCCTATTTGATTATCTGGTCTAGGTAGCTTCAATAACATTGACATATTGGATAAATAATTTTACCAATATTGTAAAGTGGTAAATTATTATTACCAATTATTGATTTCACACGAAAGTCATGAAATGGCGTTAAAGAAGATCCAGTCCGAAAAACTGTCTGATACTGTCGCCAAACAGCTTGAAAGCTATATCCTCGAAGGAGTTCTCCCTCCAGGTGAATACCTTCCGGCTGAACGTGAGCTGGCCCAGCAACTGGATGTCTCCAGGCCATCTTTGCGCGAAGCTTTACAGAAGCTCGAAGCCCAAGGCCTGCTTGAAACCCAAAAAGGCGGTGGAACTCTGGTCAAAAACTTCCTCGGGCCGTCTCTTACCACCCCCCTCACCGCGATATTCCAAAACCACCCAGATACCATCGATGACTTTATGGAGTTTCGCTCTATCTCTGAGGGAAACGCTGCTTACTATGCTGCGGAACGTGCCACAGATGCAGACCGAGAAATCCTCACAGCCTGTATCAACGCCATGGACGCCGCTCACAAAAAAGGTGATCTGGAACTAGAGGCAAGCATTGATGCCGATTTCCACATGAACATCGCCGAGGCAGCGCACAATGTGGTCTTGCTCCACGTGATCCGCTCCATGGTCGAAGTCCTCAAACAAGGCGTGTTCCTAAGCCGTAAACAGCTCTACACCCACCAAGGGTCACGCGATCTCCTACTCGCCCAACACCACGCCATCTACGACGCCATCATGGCAGGTCAACCCGACCAAGCCCACGATGCCGCCTGTGACCACCTTACCTACGTACAAAAAGCCATCCGCGACCTAGAACGCGAAGACCACCGCATCGAAGTCTCCAAACGCCGCCTGGAGCGTTATATGAATAAGCAACGTAAGGGTACTCAAATTCTAAGAACAAAGTCTCTCGAATAAAGCCTTACCTAGGGCGTACAGCTAATTTTCTGATCCCAACATTACTGCGCCAACCAAAACCAAATCAGGCAAATGATAAGCCATGGCTTATCACCACAAGCTTTTATTCGTTATAATCGAATCATTTTTATTGGCTTAAATATAGGTACTGACGACTAGGATCGATCCTCCAAAAGATCTCATGTACTTCTTCAGGTAATTCAGCATACGCTTCACGAAACGGAACCTCTAGTGTAACTTGTTCAAACTTAGCTGGAAAAGATGGTGGTGTTGAACTACCCATTTCAGTTAGGTCGAATAAATTCTCCTTGATGTACTTAAGTTTAACTTCATCTACACTCATTCGACAATTGGACGTGTCTAGCCTATCATTTGATTTTCGAACTCGATAAAACCCTGTAATCCCACCAGATCCCGCAACCTGAGTTGCAGTCATAATTTTCGACAAAAGTTTATTTGGATCCTGATTTATTTTTATGGACATTTTTTTAGCATCTGGAGTTAACACTTGGAGAATTTTATCAGGTTCAGAAGCACCCCGCCACTCAGTACAAATGGCTTTATAATCTTGGGAAAAAGATACAACTTGATGGTTACTCGCTAACTGTTTGTCAATAAGAGTTTTAAGAAAAAATTCTTCCGCAGTTACCGGTTTTGTATATAAACCAACTAAACTCAGCAGGCTTAATTTTATGTACAAAAACTTACGATTCATAAACATTTTATCACCACAATCTATAGGAGATTTTTCTTGAAATTTACGTCATCAATATACCTGATGCAACTTATTAACTCTTGGAACCCTATATAGATAAGCAACGTAAAGGTACTTAGAACTATCCTTCGATTAAGAAGTTTCCTATCTGATCATCTTTTGTAGACGCGGGTCGTAATAGAAATTCACTTCATCCACTACCTTCATATTATTTGCGTCTGGGTGATTAGGGTTAATCAGTAGATTATATTCACCTCTCACAATAGCAGACGGCACCTGTAATCCTGCGCATTTTTCTTCTTCGAGCCATTTGCTCCCAAAATTTCTTGAAGCTGATGTATCTGGTAGCTGATCCCACCCTTTGGGTAACTCTGTTTCTGTATAACGCACAATTGTGAAGTTATCAGGCAGCCAGATTGTGATTAGCTTTAACTTGGGGAGCGTGCTTGCTGTCTCGTGTACAAATCGCTCTAATGCGGCAAGAGAACGAGAGGAAGCCGTGTAAAGTATTGGATACCCCTTGTTATGCCAACGGCCTGAACCGTAGATACCACCCTTCCCCGACAAGTCCGCGTATTTTGCATGTGCCAGTCGATAGATTTCCACCTTATGCCGTCATCCCAAATTTCATCCGGGCAATGACATCGTTTACGAAATTAATCCCTGACATTGTGTCCAAATATTCAAAAGCGGTTTTGTTTCCCAAAATAACCTGAGGTGATTTCATCCAGGTTAAAGCCGTTTTCCTGTCATTGAAATATTCTGTCGCACTGGTTAAAACACTCATAATAGCCAGTGTATGTTCACTCTGTTGGGGCGTAAGGTGATCTGTATTTTTTTTCCGTTGCAAACTACGTAAATTTGCCCCGATCAAAGGCACTAAATCCCCTTTGGACAATCTTAAAACCGAAACCGCCTCGTCAACCATACTTACGGGCAAACCTGTTCTGATCACATTAAGAGAGCTCTCTGTTGTCTTCATAACCTTGGTGTCACCACCTAGTAGAGCATATTCTGTAGCGTACATTACTATCTCCTCTCTAATCTTTATTACTATAACGACGTTTGTCACTTTTTCAAGCGACAAACGTCGTATTTCACAAAAGATAGGTAAGAGATAATCTCTTAAACAGGAACCGAAATTATTCCTCTACTTTTTCTTCGTTCTCTTCTTCTTCTGATTTTTTTGCTTTGAAAATTGGTTTCAAAAGATAATCCAAGATGGTTTTCTTACCTGTCAGTATTTCGACAGTGGCTGTCATGCCAGGGATGATTTCCAGGATTTTCCCCTTGCTGACAATTTTATTATCGTCTGTGCGAAGGTAGATCCGGTAAAAACTCTCACCTTCCTCATCCTTAATTGTACTTGCCGATATTCTCTCTAGCTTTGCTTTTAGTCCGCCGTATTTAGAAAAATCATAAGCTGACACCTTGATTGTCGCTTCTTGGCCTTGAAGTAGGAACGCTCTATCTGAAGGCCGGATTTTAGCTTCGACAATCAGCGTATCGTCCAAGGGAACGATTTCAATAATATCTTCGCCTCCACGGATTACACCCCCAACAGTGTTTCGTTTTAGTTCTTTAATCGTACCGCGTACTGGTGACTTAACATCTGTACGCCGAACAGTATCAGCACCTGCCTCCATACTTTCAGTAATGGATTTCAGTTCTGAACGCCCCCTGTTCAACTGTTCAGATAGTTCAGCTTTGGTCGTGAGGACCATTTCTTCAATGCGCTGTTTTGATTCTAAAACTGCGTTCCGTAATCGGGGTAGGCTAACGCCAAGTGTTTTGATTTCCCCTTCGAGATCAACAATTTCCCGGTTAATACGAATAAGCTGCAAGCGAGGTAAAACACCTTTATCAACCAGTGGCTTGGTAATGTTATATTCTTCCTTGGCATGGCCAAGCGAGCTTTTAAGTTGTCCAATACGACTGTTAACTTCCGAAATTTCCTGTTTGCGTTGCCCTGTCTGATTTTTGATAACTTGAATTTGAGAAGCGTGCTGATTATTTCGCGCTGTATAGAGTGCAGTTTGATCCCCCACTTCATCAGGAGATGTTTCAATTTCGGCCTTCGTGTATTCCAGCGGTGTGTCGTATAATTCTGCGGTCAGTCGGATAACCGTTATTGAGAGTATTTTTCGTTGGCTTTCCAAATCATCTGCGCTCGCTTTTGCAGATGAATTGTTTATCCGGACCAGAGTATCCCCCTTTTCAACAATATCGCCTTCCTTCACTAGGATTTCAGAGATAATGCCACCTTCTAGGTTTTGAATAATCTGAGTTTTCTGGGCCGGGGTAAACGTGCCTTCTCCTCGGGTGACTTCATCAAGCTCAGTCACGGTTGCCCACGTCCCAAATACGATAAAAAAGAGGAACGATAAAAATGTCAAAACATAGGCAAGTTTACGCCCTTTACGATACTCAGCGGCGAGTAAATCTGGCATGAAAAGCAGATCTTCATCTTTTCTCGACATGGAAGACATAATCGTCTTTCCCTTCAGTAACCTAATGATATTGAGAGGATCTGCCACTATCTTTAAATTGTGTGTTTTAAAATGCGCAGTAGATATATTTAAAGGGGTCTTAAATATATCTTGAGGATACACCTCTTAAGTTAGAAAAGCGAGGCATTTAAGTTAATTAAGGTTGTGTATTCAAAACACAATTTCCCGCTGACAGTAATTTATGTGTATTAAAGCTACTCACGGAGCAAACACCCAAAAAATTCAGAATATGAATAACATTACTCTGTAGAACTTTAGAGTGTATTTTGCCAACCCGGAAGGCCAATATCAAAAGACTTCGACATCGTAGTCTCCAAACTCAGCCTGAACCTTCTGTATCTTAGCCTCTTTTCACTCGATTGCCTTTATTCCTTCGATTAAAAGTCACGTCCGGAAAAGTGTAGCTAGTATTGAGTACCGGGAAAATTTCGACAGCGTTAGGGATATTAGATGCATTTGCAAAGTGCTCTTGAAATCTTGGTTCTATAGCCGTTTCAACCTTTTCGATCGTATGAACGGTGGTTTCAATTTCTGAACGGGATAGTACATTTAAAAGCGCAATACGCGCGCCTGTACCCGCAGCGTTTCCAGCAGATACTATTTTATCCAATTCACAATTAGGTATCATTCCAAGAAGCATCGCATGCCGTGGGGAAATGTGAGCCCCGAAGGCCCCAGCAAGAACAATGCGGTCCACACTATCGACTTTGAACTTATCCATAAGCAGACGAATACTTGAGAAAAGAGCCGCCTTTGCCATTTGAATTTCACGGATATCTTGGTTGGTGATAGTAATCCGACGATCATCTTCTTTCGATAAATCACCCCATACATGATAAGAAAAAGTGCGGCCTTCTTGATAACAACGCTCCGTTCCCACTTGCTCTGGGGAACCAATTAATCCGCCGCCATCGACAATTCCTGCCAAACGCATCTCGGCAACCATTTCAATAATACCTGACCCACAAATGCCGGTAATGCCCGTGGATGAAATAACATCTTCAAAACCGTCTTCATCAGACCAGATATCAGACCCAACAACACTAAATTTTGGCTCTTTTGTAATTGGATTAATTCGGACACGCTCTATTGCCCCTGGTGCAGCACGCTGCCCACAAGAAACCTGAGCCCCCTCGAAGGCTGGACCTGTTGGTGCTGAACAGGCTAAAACCTTATCTTTGTTGCCCAATATAATTTCAGCATTCGTCCCCACATCAACGACCAAAGTGAGTTGAGAAGACTTCTCAGGAGCTTCCGATAATAAGACCGCCGCGGCATCGGCACCAACATGGCTCGCAATGCTGGGTAGGATGTAAACACCAGCCAGAGGATGAATTGGTAAATCCAGATCCTTGGCCAACAGATTTAGGGCTCTTGAACTTGCCAAAGCAAATGGCGCCTGCCCTAACTCGAACGGATCAATGCCTAAATACAGGTGGTGCATAACTGGATTACATACAAAGACGACTTCGATCATCTGTTGCGGATCTATTTTTGCTTCCCCAGAAATTTCACTCACGAGAGCATTTACGCCAAGCTTTGCCGCCTCGCTCATTTCCATATCACCGCCTTTGTTCATCATCGAATAACTCACGCGGCTCATCAGGTCTTCTCCAAACCTGATTTGAGGGTTCATTATCCCTGAAGAAGCGAGAATATCTCCGGTTGCGAGATTACAAAGGTGGGCCGCAATGGTCGTCGATCCTAAATCTATAGCGATACCATATAGATCTTTGTCATAGAGGCCTGGCCAAACATGGACAAGTCTGGCCGGTTGATTGTGTGTGGCCAATCGAATGGCGCAAGTTACCTTCCACTCCCCCTTACGCAGGGCTGGTTGCAAAATTCTAAGTAAAAAGAGATCCGTCTGTATGTTTTCAATTTGCCATTGATCTCGTATGGCTTCCAAAAGCCTTTCCAAGTCCCCTGAGGGGTCGTGCATATCAGGTTCGTCGACAATTACATAAAAGAGCTTTGTGGCGGGGTTTATCTCAATATCACGCGCCTCTGCACGTTTGCGCACGACTTGTTTGTGGGTTTGGCTTTCAGGCGGGACATCCACGACCACATCACCAGTAACTAATGATTGGCATCCCAAGCGCCGACCATCCAACATACCGCGCTTATCTTTATAACGTTGCTCTATGGCATTCCATTCTGACAACGCACCATCATCAACAAATATGCCATGTTTGGGGAACTCTCCATAAGATGGTGTTACCTGACACTTAGAACAGACACCTCGGCCGCCACACACACTATCGAGGTCAACAGCAAGATGTTGAGCAGCCGCAAGTAGTGAAGTTCCGATTTTGAAATGTCCACGCTTACCTGAAGGTGTGAAAATTACCAATGGGTCGTCGTTCATTTCGAGTATCCTATATATACTTTCATTAGCCTTGATACGCGCCGTCCCTGGCTCACTACAGCAGCACAACACGCCGACAATTACCGTGGGATCAGGTTAGAGAGGTTTCTTTAGCTGTCTCTTGAGTTTCAACTATGGGGCTTCGACTAGGGGAGTTTTATAAATAAATAGCTCTCATCATCAAAACCGGCGGAATTTTCTCAGCTCTCTTCTGCATTCTGGGCGCGATAAAACTCCAATTGGAAGGTAACTTTTCCAGTTACCCGTATATGGTGAGGAACCTCTGGCTCAATCAAAGCAAAATTACCTGAATCAACTCTGACAACGGCTTCTGGTGTGTCTTCCAAGATGTAGTCTATGGAACCACTACTCACGATAGCCTTTGCCCAGACACCTGGTTTGGTTTTGTGATTTCTCTGCAAACCTTCAGGCACGGTGTCTTCATTAAAAACAGATGTTTCACTGTATCTGACTAGATTATTTGGGAATGTGTTCAACATGGCTTTTGGGACCTCACGACCATTTTCTGAATAAGAATTAGACTTCCCAGTATAAGGGATAGGCATTTGATTATCTCTGCTCCGACAAAACCGAAATGGAGCATAGGATTGGCGGAAATCGTTTGTCCCGCAATGACGCTGACCGTCCTGGTATCAAGGGCTGGCATCAATAACCACTCCTGCACAATGAAGATCATCACAGGTATGCTAAGGATTAAAAACAAGGTCCTTCCCGACATAGCCACAAGCAATACAATCAAAACAACGAAGATCCATTGCGACGTCCCCAACCAATTAAATTGTGCTTGGCCAATCTGAAGCAAAGTACTCACAGGAAGGCTCGCCACTTGAAATTTGGCGGGTGCCGCGATCAAATTCCCGCCCAAAGATAACCCTGCCCATAGAAAGCTCAGAGCTATAATCATTGTATGGCGCATATTCATTATACAGCCCTGCCCTTTATTTCGTTTTGGGACAGATCCATTGTAAGACTTACAACGATCTGCTCATGTTTACTCAGGTTATAACGCACGGTTTTTTTATATTTCCTCAGTAACTCAACACCCAAATATCAAGTGCTTCATAATTATATTTTTAAACATGTAATTTAAATACATGTTTAAAAATATAATGTCAATTCCACAAACAGGAACTCTCAACATAGATCATGACCGAACCATTTAAGGCATAACATCTTATGTCTTAGCGCAAATCATCCCAATGGCCCTATATCAGGAAATTTAATGGCTCTATGCCAAGGAAAAAAAAGCATGTAAGACAACGAGACATTTTGATAAATCATTCGATGCCATAGCCCGCGTGCGCCACCCACCAGTTAGGAAATCACTATGACGCTCTTTGACGGGCTCTCCGCCTTCCCAATCACCCCGACAGACACAGATGGTCGGATAGATACGAAAACACTTTCTCTCTTACTGGATCGGCTCGTAAAGGCCGAGGTCAACTCGATTGGGTTGCTAGGCAGCACAGGTGGCTATGCTTACCTGACACGATCAGAACGGCAGCGCGCAATTGCAGCCGCTGTTGATTTTCTGGGTGGGCGGATACCTGTGATCGCTGGTGTTGGCGCTCTCAGAACCGATGAAGCCCAACATTTGGCAAGGGATGCTCGAGATGCTGGCGCTGATGGATTGTTGTTGGCGCCCGTTTCTTATACCCCCTTAACGCAAGAGGAAGTGTATCAGCATTTTGTTGCGGTTGCCGGGGCAACAGACCTGCCCGTTTGTATTTACAATAATCCAGGCACGACCCATTTCACATTCTCTCTAGCACTTTTGGAACGCCTCTCGCAGGTTGCGAACATTGCCGCAGTCAAGATGCCTTTGCCAAAAGATGATGCTTTCAAAGCTGATCTGGCGCAGCTCCGCCAAAATACACCAGATGGTTTTGCCGTCGGCTATAGCGGAGACTGGGGCTGTGCCGCTGGCATTCTTGCGGGTGCAAGTACTTGGTACAGTGTGGTCGGCGGTATTTTCCCTGTTCAAGCCATGAGGCTGACAAAAGCCGCGCAAGCTGGCGACACAGACGAAGTCCAACGTATTGATAGATTTTTCCAACCGCTCTGGACCCTATTTAAAGAGTTTGGGAGCGTGAGGGTCGTCTATGCTGCGGCCAATATTTTGTCGCTCTCAGATGCATCACCCCACTTGCCAATCCTGCCTTTGAACACCACAGATCAGCAACGTGTTGCTATGGCAATAGAAGCCTTAGACAGATTGGCTCCTGCCTAGTTGCATCCCAAGGAGTGATCGTATTTTATAGAAATTTGAAATCTACTATCGTTATGTCTGCCTGGTACCAAGCCGTACGAGGCAGACCAACCCTAAGATACTCACGATGTCATGTCGGGCTCGAAGACCACAGCATTATAGTCCAGCTAATACGTCAAGAGGATTACTGAGGTATACCGAGGGAGAATGTGACAATAAAGAAAGCCTAAAGCTAAAACCGAAGCAGCTCTCTTTAAAAACCAACCTTAAAACAGCTTTAAAACAGCTTTAAAACAGCTTAACATCCTGATCAACTCTATTACCAAATTTAGCCCAACTCTGTCCTAAAAAATCTTTATAGAACTGATCCAACCGACCATCATCAGCTCTTTTTCGAAGGGCATATTCGAATTTTCTATATAGCTTTTCGCGCCCTAATGCATACCCAATATAATGATTTTCAAGAACAACAGCAGGTTTTAATACTTTGAGGTTCATGCCATTATCATTAATGATTTTTTGAGAGAAAACTGTATCCTCAAAAAAAACTGTAGCTTGACCATTTTCAATCATCGTAAATGGATGTGGGATACTATCCAAATCATCTGAATTGAAATACCCAACGTCAGATACTTTCCAATTTGGTGCAAAATTTCTTATTTTTTCAGGATAAACATATTCTTGGATCTGTAATACCTTCTCTCCCGAGAACTTTTCCAAGTTAATAAAATGATCTTCTGGATAGTTCTTATGAACAACAGCACCAATTTGCCATGTCGCTAACGATGTTTGCCCCATTAGAACATTGTCCCCATGGTTACTGGTAACCATGATAAAATCTATTTTCCCCTGCTCAACTTGTTTAAGACACCGTTTAAACGGTAAAAGTCGGTATTCAATTTCATAACCCGTTTCCGCAGCAATTTCATCCAGTAGTGTAACAACTACACCCCCTGCTTTATATTCCGATGTTGCATAATAAAAGGGTGGCCAACCATCATGACAAGCCTTTATCGATTTTACTTCTGCATTTGATGTCTGAGGATAAAAATTTGAGAAGAAAATGAGACTTAACAATAAAATAAATCTATCTTTTTTTAATAACAACATACTAAAAGAACCAACGTTTACTTTAAAAAAATTAAGATAAACTAGAATTGATTAAAACTTCGCTACACACCATAAAGCATTGTTTTATAAATTTATAATCTCCAAATTAATATAATTTCTGTAGTGAAACTAACCTTACTCCAGCCTCGCATATTATTATTCCCAATGTAGATAAACATTTAGGAAAAGAGCCGTTTCAGGAGGTTTAAGGCTCTACCTCATAAACAAAGGGATGGGTGATTACTAAATATTTAACACCTTACTTGTAATTTAAAAATAGCCTTTGAAATATTAGGAAATCGTTTTGTTTGTTTTTCGGGTTTCACGTTTACGACAACTTTCATGGGTTCTTCTTTTGCCCATCCTGATGGCTAATGACCCAGCCCAATCACAAGAGCGCTGTAGCGAAACCCTTACAGTCGCCTTACCTAACATCCCCCCCTATTCCATCCATGTGAATGATACCGGCTTTAATGGGCAGGATGTTCAACTACTGAAAAAAGTATCTGAGGTTTCAGGCTGTAAGCTAATTTTCAAGCCCATACCCTGGAAAAGGGGGCTAAAATTATTACAAAGAGACAAGATTGACGTTATTATCATGGCGTCCTGGCGAAAGAAACGGACTGAGTTTGGTCAGTACACCCGGCCTTATCGCTGGGAAACTCAATTGATTTCTGCACGGAAAAGTTTTCCAGCAATTGACAGCCTCACATCGATGACTTCTCTGGTTGATGAGAGTTTTCTCATTGGTAGTGTGCGGGGTACCTATCACGGAGAAGAGTTCAAGGAAATTTTTGAACATGGGCCTGGTCAAAAATTTGTCCGAGAGATTACCGATTATAATCAAGCAGTAACTCTTATTCGTCGTCATAGAATTGACGGTATTGTTAGTGATTCAGGCGTTCTCAGATATTTTTCTGAGACCGCTGATTTCGATGATTATGTGTTCCTTAAGTTTCCCGTATTTCGTAACAAAGTACATTTTTTGTTAAGTAAATCCGTCAAAAAATCTACACTTGCGGCTTTGAATAAAGCAATTGAACAAATCATGACAACTGAGGCCTACAGCAACATTTACGGACCTGAAAATTTAATAGACCTAACTGATGAGACAGTTATTAATTAACTCTATAGTTTTATTGTAAATAAATGGCACCGTTTATTTGACTAACCAAACAATTTATTCACTCCGTTTATTTCAAGCACCATTCAAACTTAAGATCTCTCATATAAAATTATTCAAGCCCTGCACGCCACTCTTTCCAGCGCAGATAAATATTTGCACCAATTGCAGAAAACGGCCGTGGCGGGAGTCTTTGAGGCTCTGCCTCAGACAGAAAAGCACCCGTAATTTCACTACTGTGGCCGCTGGCGAGCTCTGCGGCACCAATGCCTGTCATGGTTCCCCGTGCTGTACCAAGGCCGTTTTGGCAACAGGCGGAAAAGACGTTGTCGTCAATTTCTCGCATGATCGATACATTGTTTTGACTCAAGCAGAGATGCCCTGCCCAACTGTATTCCATTTTAATCCCCTCAAGCGCTGGAAAGCGAGCATCAAACTTCTGCTGCTGCACCCCAACAGCCCGAGCAAGCCCTGCTTTTGATGCTTTCATATCAGGCAAGAAGCTTGCACATGTCCGAGTGATTATTCGGTTCCCCCCCAGTGCCGTATCAATCCGACGCACAGTTGTGCCCATGGGATCAGCGGGAGTAATCCCCCACCGAGGTTTCCCGCCAAGAGCCTTAAGCGCATCCGGCTCAAGTTCTGGTGTCATAGAGGCATAGAGAAAGATATGCATTAATCGACCGCGTGCAAAACCGAAGCTTTCCAAGTGTCCATTGTTAGCGACAATAATACGGGACGTAGTCACAGATCCTTTGGGTGTCATGAGCCGCCAGTCAGAACCTACTTTCGAAAAACGGGTAACCGGCGTGTTTTCGAAGATCTGGGCATTACGCTGTAAACCATCCGCTAGCCCTTGAATATAGCCTGCGGGCTGTAACATTGCCGTGCCTGGCGTATAAAGCCCGGACAGGTAATAGCGACTGCCCGTAAGCTCAGTCATTGACTGAGCATCCAGCATTTGTGCAGGCTCGCCTAATCTTTCCAGATGTTTGGCATAGTCCTGATTATGCCTATCACCAGAGATGCTCGCAGCCCCGTTTATTTTACCGATTTGGTCAAAATAGGCCGGATTGATGCCATACTCCTCAACTGCCTCTCTGGCAAAACCAATGGCCATACGGTTGAGTTTAATCGTCTTTAGGTCGCTGTTCTCGGCTTGCCCAGCATAGTCATCTGACGCCAGATCATGGGGCAGATCAATCATAAAGCCAGAATTGCGCCCGGAGGCTCCTTCGGCGATTTCTCCGGCTTCGAGCACAACAATCCGGGCGCCTGGGTTGAGTTGCGTCAGGCGTCGGGCAGCGGAAAGCCCAGCAAAGCCCGCACCGATGACAACAAAATCGGCAAGGATATCCTGATCCAGAGATTGAGTTGCCTGCCGCGTGGGTAAAATATCGCGCCAGGCTGCCCTCCCTCTGTGTTCAGGTAATCGTTTTGCCTGATGGACTTTCATTTGAACAAGCGCTCCCAGGTCACTTACCAATTACACTCAGATTATACTCCAGTTACTCCCGTTGCCGGAGTTATAGTTGTAAACGTATTGGCAGAAGTTGACGGACGAAAACCGCCATCAATATAAGCATTGGTCGGCAAGGCTATATTCGCAACAATAGTTTGGTATTCTTCAGTGGTTAACAAGTCCATGGATCAGTCCGCTGCCTGTATTTTTGCAATCGTGGTTTTCAATACGCGAACGACTTGTTCCAGTTCGCGTTTATCGTCTTTGTTCAGCCCTTTGAGCGGTGGCCGCATTGGCCCTGCATCTATACCGCCAAGAGTGACACCATGTTTAACGCACTGGATAAACTTACCGCCCTGTTCAAGCACACGCATCAACGGCATCATCGCAGACATAATGCGGCGCCCTTTCGCAAAGTTGCCTTCAACAGCGCACGCTTGGTAAAGCGCAATATGCTCATCTGGTAAGAAGTTTGACCCAGCACAAACCCAACTTTGTGCGCCCCAGGCAAAGAATTCCAACGCCTGATCATCCATGCCACAGGCCATTTGAATATGAGGATAATCTAGCGCCAGTAAATGCACCCGGTTGATATCTCCAGAGCTTTCTTTAATCGCACAAACATTCCGAGATTGACTGACAATATCCAGAAACTCTTCGCCCATATGAACACCCATACGACCTGGATAGTTGTAAAGCATGATAGGAAGGTCGGCAGCCTTGTTGATGGCAAGAGCATTCAGAGCATTTTCACGTTCAGTTGGCACCGAATAAGGGGGCGTTGCGACCAGAATAGCATCAGCACCCATTTCCCTTGCGCCAGTCGCAAGAGCAAGTGAGTCCGGTGTCATCATCGCCCCAGTACCTATGATCAGCGGTAAGCGACCCTTGATTTGTTCTTTGGTAAAACGTCCAATCTTAAGCCGTTCGCTGACATCCTGAGCATAGTTCTCCCCGGTAGAGCCACCAGAAATCAAGCCATGGACGCCCTTATCGACCAAATTCTCGATAACATCTGACAAGCCATCATAATTAACACTGCCATCAGAATAGAACGGGGTCACAAGGGGCGTATATATCCCTTTGAAATTCATAATCGGGGTCATTTTATCCTCGTTCGGCTTTTGTGGAAGGAGACCCAAGCGGGATATCAAGTTGGCTTGGCATCACAAACAGTTCGATCTGGTTTCGAGACAAATTCCAATGATCTGTCGCGAGCTGAGCAGCAGAGACTTCATCACGGTTTTCTATCG
Source organism: Halopseudomonas aestusnigri (assembly GCA_036960845.1). GTDB lineage: Bacteria > Pseudomonadota > Alphaproteobacteria > Kiloniellales > Kiloniellaceae > Kiloniella. The sequence continues at coordinate 136,999 of JBALWN010000003.1, forward strand.
CCGTTATGATTGCATCATGCTGCGCACTGGCGGCTGTTAAATTTTCAGCCATTTGGTTATCTTGGGGCTGGTAAAAAGTCATCCCGATACGGGCATGATCAATCAAAAGGCGATTAAAACTCGGCAGCAGGTAAACATTGTCGGCCATATCGCCCGTAATTTCATGAAACCTATTATTAAATAATGCCCTGTCTTCGTTCGAGCCGCGATGCAGAGCATCTTTAAAGAGTTCTTGTGTGGCTTTTAAATCGTCGATTTGAGCAGGCTTCGCATTTCTCGCCGCCAAACGCATCACGGCACCATAGATCATAGGGGCCGCGAGGAAAAAATCACGCAACGTAGTATGGCTCATATCGGATATTCTTGCGCCACGATTTTCGCGTAACTCAACATATCCTTCGCCTGCCAACTGGCGGAAAACTTCACGAAGCGGCGTCCTTGAAAGAGAGAATTCTTCGGCAAGCTGGGTTTCGTCCAGATCTGATCCCGGACGTCTCACCAATGTAAGAATTTCCTTTTTCAAAATTTCATACATTACCCCCTTACGATTTCGGGCATCTTCTTTCATGTAACTCTCCATTTCACCACCGACCATTTTTCGAATATTTCTGTAAAAACCATGGTGGGTTTGTAATTATTAATTCTATATACATTAAAAATACAATTTGTATACAATAAATATTTTGAGAAAATCACATTAAAGTTTTAGGAGAAATTTTATCAATACCATTGGATATTAAGGAGAACGTTAGCTCGGCAGCAAACAACATGAGACGGGATTACACTGTTAGAACCCACGCCATCTATGACGCATTTATGGCCGCCTACCCCTGACGAGGTCAAGACGCCGCTTGGGACGACCTCGCCTCCGGACAAAAGCTATCCGCGTTCTGGAAACGCAAAGATCACGCATAGAAGTATTGATAATGGTTGATCAATTTGCCTCAGATATAGGCACTTGAAGTCCAGATTTGACACGGTTGACGACGACGTTGGAATGAAATCTTCGAATATTGGGATTATCGGCAAAGACTTTCCGACTGAACTCCTCATAAGCAGCCATATCAGGTGAAGTTACTATTATGACAAAATCAGTATGGCCGATAACATAGTAACATTGTTGGACATCTTCTAGTGACTGCATAGAGCGTCGGAATTCATCAAGGTGGTCATTACGTTTTCGTTCCAGCTCAACTTCTACAATCATAGTCATGTAACGACCAATATTTTTAGGCGAGAGTACTGAAATATCCGCTTCAATAATACCTTCATCCCGAAACCGCTTTATCCTGCGTTGAACAGAGGAGCGGGATACCCCAACCATGTCACCCAACTCATCCGCAGCCAGACGATTGTTTCTCTGAAGAATTTTCAGAATCTTTTTATCCACATCATCTAAAACGGTGGGCATTTTGGTTTTCCATTTTCCAGAAATTAAGGCAATCTGCACATTTTTTAACTAAATATCGAGCAATATGCTCAATATATTCTGATATAGTCACATTATGGATGCAAATCAATCTATACGGATAAAATAATGCGCAATTTACCCAGATTAGCCGAAAAACATATTGACCCGAGCATCTACCCACCTGGCGTGGCCTTTATGGATGGTCAGTATCTGACGATGGATAAGGCAAAAATCTCGGTTTTGGATTACGGCTTTCTTCATTCTGATGCCACCTATGATGTGGTGCATGTGTGGAAAGGTGCGTTTTTCAGGCTCGAAGATCATCTAAACCGTTTTTTTCGGGGGATGGAAATGCTCCACATGTCTATCCCCTACGATAAAGCACAAGTGATTGAAATACTGCACAATTGCGTGGCCTTGTCCGGGCTCCAAAATTCATATGTTGAATTCATATGCACACGCGGTACCTCTCCTGATTTCAGTCGAGATCCGCGTGATGCCATAAATCGTTTCATCGCTTTTGCCATTCCCTTTGGCTCAGTCGCAAACGAGAAACAGATGAAACGTGGTTTGCATATCGCAATCACTGACATTGTGCGCATCCCTCCTCCATCGGTTGATCCAACAATCAAGAACTATCATTGGTTGGATTTGGTGAAGGGACTTTACACAGCCTATGACCAAGGGGCTGATACCGCCATTCTTTTGGATAGCAACGGCAATATCGCAGAAGGTCCTGGTTTTAATATTTTTGTTGTGAAAGACGGCGTGGTTTCCACACCTGAATTTGGGGTGTTGAAGGGGATAACGCGCCAGTCAATTTTTGATCTCTGTAAAGAGATGCAAATTGATTGCGTGACCCGTGATATCACCACAAATGAAATTAAAGCGGCAGATGAGTTATTCATCACGTCAACGGCAGGCGGCGTCATGCCTGTTACCACAATTGATAATATGCCAATAGGCTTGGGCTCTGTTGGTTCATTATCAAAACGTATCAACGAGGCCTATTGGCAGATGCACGGGCACGATAAGAACCGTATGGCCATCAATTACCCGATAAAAAGTGAAGTGGCTGATGAATGTTAAATCAAGAAAAGCGGAAAGTGTTTGCCGAAATTAGAGGCGAATATTTCCTCTCAAATAATAGCATTGATGAAGCTATTAAACTTGCGAATACAATAGATATAGACGACACAACACTTGCGACTATTCTTTGCATATCAGAGGCCTCATTATTCCAATACAGGAATAGAGGGATTGAATTTTCATTATCGAATAAAAGCAGTCATTTAATCCATTTATTCATAGATATTCATACCTATTTACACTCCATAAGCAATGGAGATCGTGCTTTTGTAAAACAATGGTTAAAAATGGAGAATGACTACCTTGGCGATGCGCCAATTCTATTAATGAGAAATCCAGACGGAATTACCAAAATACTTGATTACCTACAGAGTAGATCTCTTAGTATTATTGATGAAAGCGTAAAATGAAACTTAGGCCCCTCTAGCTCTGGTAACCGTTTGGAAACAAGATCCTGAGGCAATGACAGAGTTTATCTTGGGCTAAAGTGTCTCAATATTCATTGAGTTGATCATTTCATCCCGGCGTTGTAACGCAGTTTCAGCGGCATCGCCAAGTCTTGTTGCAACACCGTTTATCAGACTTTCGACACAAAACGCAAACGTGGTAACACTGTTGGAAAGAAAGCTGGTTAAGTGGGGAACAAGGATGGTGCGCGTTGCAAATTCGACCAAGGGTGAGCTTGCGCGATCAGTGATGACGACGGTATTCATGCCAGAACTATGAGCAGCCTTACAAACTTCTATCACCTGTTTTGAATAAGGGCTGCAGCTAAAAACCACCAGGACGTCACTTTCAGACATTCCTGCCAGGCCTTCGGCCGTGCCAAGTCCTGGCGCATCAAGTAAGTTCACATCTGAACGGATCATACCCAATCCATAACTTAGAAACATTGCCATAGATAGGAACTGGCGAATGGCGTAAATTCTCACGCGTGGTGCATCCGCAAGAAGCTTCAGAGTTTGATCAAATTCCGCCTGATCAAATGTGCTTGCAAAGTACTCAATGTTCTTTTTGTTTTCAGCAGCAAGCTGGTTAACCCGATCAGAAAGGTCCGACCCGCTTGCTTGTAAGGCTTGTTGAGCTTGCCGGGTATAAAATGCCGGAACGGGGGTTAGACTTTCACTTAAGAGAGTATTGCGAAAATCAGTAAAACCAGAATAGCCAAGATTGCGAGCAAGGCGGGTTAACGTTGAAGGATTAATATCCAGACGCTCAGCCAGAGTTGTAATCTTCAACACCGACTGATCAGCCCCGAGCTCGAGTATCTGCCCCAGAGCACGTGCCGCCTTAGAGCCCAAGTTAATAGAACTCTTCCCCTGTTTTATTTCAACAAGTAAGGCACGTAATTGCTCTGCCGTTTGTGGCGGCACTGGCATCTGAACATCGTTGTTTTCATTAACTTTCATACAACAATTTTATTGACGCTCCGGCATGGAATGTCCAGCTTATTTTTGAAGATGTTATTTCAAAAACTGCGGAAGCTATGGTATTTTCACTATCTGGATCATTCGCATCCCGCCGCCAAATTGGCAGGCAATGCTCGGCTTTATCACGTAGAATTTCTAAAGGTGACTTAACCGAATTCGCAATTAAAACATTCCCTTGTTTTTGTCTGTCGAGAGAAGATTGGGTGATCAGCTGTTGCTGATGTCTGTTGTCACCCAAAATCGCGTGATTTGCGTGCAGTGAAGGCGTTTCAACGATCTTTTCGCTATAAGCTCCGCCACCGAATTCCAAACTTATCAGCCGGCTGTCCCCGCTTTGAGCAATCGTATAATGAAACCCTCCACTAATAGGCGCGTTTTGTAACAGATCCCGAGCCTCATCTATCTTCACGCAATTGAGAATTGCCCGGCCAAGCACCATTCGTGGGATTTTCGGCACAATATTTTTGAGCCTTAGGTTGTTCGCTGTCATGACCATGCCGCTGCCCGTCAAAGCAAATGTATGCCCGGGTATTGAACCGGGATAGCAAAATGAGATGAAATTGTAGTTTCCAGTATCCTCTGCTCCAGCACTCTCTTCCCCGGAAATTTCTGCGATAAAGCACTCACCATCGAAGAAAGGTAACCCGTCTTCATTGTGGGCGATGAGCATGCGCTCATCAGTTTTTTGAACTCCAGGTGATAGAACTCCGGGAATTTGAGCCGTGGGAATTTGAACAGTCGTACACCCATCAGAAGTATCGGATAAAATATCTCCTCTACAATTCCAGGCAAACACTTGATCCAAAGGTAAATCCAACCCCTTAGCCAAGCCCCTGATTTCTTCATAAATGTCGGGATATAGATCATTGGTCTTGTTCGCCATCCGAGTGACGGCCAAACTGTGCTTAGCGGATGTAACTTCTTTCCATAAATCGCACTTAACGAGATGAGAGTGGACGGCCTCTCTCCCTCTATGACCGAGAGCATACCCGATCTCATAAGGAGAACCAGACGCTTTCAGCCAACCAAGCTCGGTAACATCAATTAACATGAACAAGAAAATCCTTCAGACGATCACTCGGAGGGTTTGCTATTACGTCGCGTGGGTTACCATCAACGGAAATCTTACCGTGTTCCATGTATATTAAGCGTGTTCCAACTTGTTGGGCAAACGTCATTTCGTGCGTAACCACGACCATTGTCATACCTTCTTCGGCCAACTGGTTCATCACACTGAGTACTTCTTGTTTTAGCTCAGGATCCAACGCAGACGTTGGCTCATCAAACAACATAACCTTAGGCTTTACCGCGAGCGCTCTGGCAATGGCGACGCGTTGTTGCTGCCCGCCGGATAGTTCGCTCGGTGTGTGGTTCGCCTTATCACCCAGCCCAACTTTAATGAGCAACGCCATCGCTTCTTCTTGTGCCTGCGCTTTTGAGACGCCGCGGGAACGACGGGGCCCAAAGGCAACATTTTCAAGCGCTGTCATTTGTGGAAACAAATTGAATTGTTGAAACACCATGCCAGCTTCTTTACGAATATTCATCAACGTGGTTTTACCCGTGTTCACGCTCAATTCGTCAACCACCAAATCACCGCCAGAAATTATCTCTAACCCGTTGATGCATCGTAATAACGTCGACTTTCCTGACCCGGAAGGTCCTATCAAAACAACAACTTCCCCTTGTTCGATATTAAGATCGACTTCATCCAAAACGACGAGAGATCCAAATCGTTTCGTAACGCCGTGAAATTCAATAATACTCATAGGATCCTCATGCGATTTTCAATCAGACGAAGGGTTAAGGTCAAAAAACCAGTCATGATGAGGTAGAACACGGCAACGGCAGTCCATATTTCGACAGCGCGAAAATTCGCGGCCATAATTTCCTGACCCGTTCTGGTCAACTCCCCGACCCCAATGACAATGAACAAGGATGTGTCTTTTAAACTTACGATGAACTGATTGCCCAAGGGCGGGATCAAACGGCGAAATGCAACTGGGCCAACGATATAAACCAGGACTTTCCAATAAGGCAGCCCAAGTGCCAAACCTGCTTCGCTCAGGCCTTTGTTAATTGACAGGAAAGCGCCCCGAACAATTTCAGCGATATAGGCACCAGCATTTAAAACGATTGCTAAAACAGCTGCTGCGAAAGGATCAATACGGACATCTGCAAGCACAGGCAAAGCAAAATAGAGGAACATCACCTGTACAACGATTGGCGTGCCCCGGATGATTTCAATATATATAAATGCTATTGAATTTAATAACTTATTACCATAGGCGCGCATCAAGCCAGCAATCGTTCCCAGGATCATTCCACCGATAAGACCCGAAAGAGTGATGATCACTGTGACTTTGGCACCGTTGATAAGTTCAGGGATAAATCCCACAATTATCGACCAATCGATTTCCATATCAAACCACTGTGTTAGAGAAAAAAGACAGGCTGCAAAACGCAGCCTGTTGAGTTATAGTTTGGCGCTTATTTAGCAGGCGCAGCACCGAACCATTTTTCGAAGATGACGTCATAGCGGCCGTCGGCACGCATTGCGGCAAGGGCCTTGTTTACAGGACCAACCAAGGCGCTGCCTTTTGGAAATCCAATGCCGTATTGATGGGCTTGCATTTGCTCACCTACAGCTTTCACTTTGCCGTTGCCCGCGTTTTTAATGTAGTACAAAACATTCGGGGTATCGTGCATGGAAGCATCAACACGGCCAGTTCTTAGCTCAAGATATGCGTTATCGATGTTCGGGAAGAGACGAAGCTTCGCATCTTTCAAATGTTCCTTGGCGTAATCAACCGCAGAAGTACCCGTTTTCATGGCGATCGTCTTACCACTAAGATCAGCTGATCCTTTGATATCACTGTCAGCTGGCACCATGAGCAAAAAGCCACTGTCGTAATAACCATCTGAAAAATCTATGACTTCTTTGCGGCTGTCTTTAATGGTGATCCCAGCAAGTGCGGCATCGACCTGTTTGGTCTGAAGAGCTGGAATGATGCCGTTAAAGTCCATAGGACGCAGTTCAAATTCCAAGTTCAATTCTTCTGCAATGCCATTCCACAAGTCGATATCAAAACCAGTATAGCTATCGCCTTGTTTAAATTCGAAGGGAACGAAGGCCGTATCAGTTGCGATGATTAATTTTTCAGCCGCGTTGGCCGAAACAGTGAAAGCGAGGACCGCACTAGCCGCGAGAGCAAAAAGCTTTTTCATGATGAGATTTCCTTTTTGTTGGATGTAGCAATTATATTTGCACAATGAATATAATTGCACAATATATTTGCATACCTGTGTTGCAAAAAATGACATCCCCTCTGTCGCCTTCTTAACAAGCTGTTGTAATCAAGGCATTTTGTTAAACCGAGTATGTGAACTGAATCGGGCTCTCACGTTTACAATAAAGTAAATTTTATAGTTTTGGATGAGTTAGTTTTGAAATTTGAGCTCTAATTGCCACGAAACTTAAATAGGCTTACCATGCCTCAACATTCGTTCTTGCAGGATAAAGACAGATGATAATTCCCAACCTTATGGTGCGTGACATTCACCGATCCCTAAGTTTCTACAGAGATCTTCTCGGCATGGAGATCGTGGTGTTGGTATCACCTGAAAAGGACGTTTCTTTCGAAGGAAGTGGGCAAGGTGCTGCCTTTGCTACCCTTGAATGGAAAGGAATGGAGGGCGATCCTGCGTCTGGAGGGCAGCTTATGTTGCAAACCGCGGAAAGCCTCGCAACCGAGCTTGATTGTTATGCACAAAATTCAAGCCCTACGGCATCAGGTACCCTATATTTTCGCGGCTTTTCACCCGATGCAATAATCAATAAAGTCCCCTCAGACATAATTGTCAAAGGACCAGTCGTGCAATGGTATGGTATGAAAGAGCTCTATCTCAGAGACCCTGATGGATATATTATCTGCCTCGGCATACCCGACGGCGATCCACCGAAATAATAATCCCTTATACCCTACTCACTCAAAGCTTCATCGAAGAAGGCTTCCGGGCCCTCAACTTCTTCGAGACGTTTTTTCACGATCTGCCAATACCTCGTGCCCGTGTTACGGACGAAGGTGCGATCGTGACTGACAAGAAGGCAGCTGGCGTTATGGGCCTGAAGCTCTTCTTCCAGTGCTTCCTGGCCCTCGATATCGAGGTGGTTAGTAGGTTCATCCAGAAGGTAAAAATTCGGGTTCAACAAGCGTAGTTCCAGCATCGCCAGGCGAGACTTCTGCCCTCCTGAAAGTGCTGATATTGCCTTAGACTGCAAATCGATACCAATGCCTGCGCTCGCCAAAAGGCCGATGGCGCGTTGATCGCCGACATCAAAGCGTTCGGTGATGATTTCCTGAGGCGTGGCTTTATCGCTCAATTGGGATAGCGCCTGATCCGAATAGCCCATCACAACCGTTGGTGCGGCTTTTATACTCGGATGTTCCCCCGTTATGGCTTGCTGGACTCTGCGGATCAGTTGCGTCTTTCCGGTGCCATTTTTACCCAGCAAAACGATCCTGTCGCCCTTCTTGATCCAAAGCTTGCCCGTTTTGAACAAAAGCTGCCCATCCGGCGTTGTCACTTCAACATCGTCCAGCGTTACCAAGGCCTTGGCGTGAGTGTCTGAGTTGACCAGACGGATAGCCCCGGCGGATTTATCTTTGTAGGCAGACTGGGACTGCTGTTCGATTTTATCGGCACGGTCTTTAAGTTGTTTGGTTTTGGTGATCAAGAGATCACTGCCAGAGTTTATCCCTATGTTTTTGAGCTTGGCCGCCTGACGGCGCAGTTGTTGGGCCTTGCGACTGTCATTCTCATGCTGGCGCTCTTTGGCTGCATCCGCTTCGCTCAGTGCCGCACGGGCCGAAGAGAAAGCCAGAGAAAAGATTTGAGACTGATCTTCGCGCAGGAAAAGGGTGCGGTTGGTCACAGCGTCCAAAAAGGCACGGTCGTGACTGGCTACAATCACCGGGATATCGCGTGCGACGGTCTTGAACCAGTTTTGTAAAAACCCAATGCGTGACAAATCAAGGTGATTGGTGGGCTCATCCATGAGTAAAAGATCAGGCTCTATCACCCAAACCCGTGCCAGTAATATCACCCGTTGCCAACCGCCTGAGAGTTCTTTGACCAATTTCTGGTATAAATCTATCGGCACAGCGAGGTCATTTAAGACCACATCAACCCGCCAGCTCTCGTACTCGGCCTGTTCGGTTGGTAAAGCCGATAGCACCGCATCATAAAGCGAGAGGGCCAAAATTTCCTCTGGCACATTCTGTTCGACAAAGCCGACCTGCAAGCCCCTGGCCCGAGTAATGTCACCCTCTGTTTGTTCAAACTTACCCGCCAAACAGCTTAGCAGGGTTGATTTGCCCCGGCCATTAGCCGCGACAAGGCCGATGTGATCGCCTTTGTTGATCGAAAAATTAAGATTGCTGAAAAGCGGGGCACCAAGGGTGATGCCAAGGTCTTTAGCATTTAAAACTGTCATGATGGTCTCGTGTTGGGCAATAAGATGCGTAAGGTTGGCACTTCCTTTAAGTGAAGCGAGCAATCTTCAAGGAAGTAGAACTCTCCACATAGACTGCAACCAGCATACAGGTTTATCAAGTGAATATAACAATCGACAGAAGAACTCTCCAATTACAAATCCATTAACGGCAATGTGAAACACTGTGACTTACAAATGAAGATGGATATCTGTAGAGTAAATTGGAACAATAGACTTAAAAAAACAATTGGCCCAACTAAAGCAGTAAAAGTAAACCACCGAGGGGGAAGAACCGAGGTGTACGCGCTATGTGTGAAATTTACAGATTTATTAATAAGATACTGGAAAAACTATCCAGAAAATCACTAAATATACTAGCCGGGATTTTGTTCATCGGTTTAACAACTCTACCTTATCTGTCTTTAGCGCCCATACCTGTTCAAGCTGGTTCAAGACAGAACTCAATCTATAATACTTACCCTTCTGCCGATCCCTTCTGGCATTCCAATTTACACAAACAAGGTGGGAGACAGGGTTGGGGACAAAGTGGGATACGACACCAACAATACAAAACAAACCATCATTATTATAATCATCATCAAAAAAAATCTGGTTACATAATCCCCTATCAACGACACCAAAAGCTTCTGCGTTATGAAGATGTTTACGGTACGCGCTATTATAATATCCAACCTCGACATAGAACGAGAAGCCATTACCAATTATATTATCAGGGCAACAAGATCATCATCCTGATTAAATGAGGCTTGGGTGGAAGTGGAGAAGAATAGTGAAGAAGATTAGTTTGTGTATTTTCATAAGCTTCATGTGTGCCCTGATCAATCACACTGCCTACAGCAGGGATTTCATTATTATCGCCAACCCTCAAGAACCTTATAAATTCAAAGAAGGAACCACTAACAAGGGCATTGATGTCGAAGTTATTGATATCGTGATGAAAAGGCTCGGCATTCCCTACAAAATTATGTTCATTAAATCTGATGCGCGTATCCAGGAAGAGGCCAGAAAAGGCAAAGCGGATATGTTGCTTTTGTTTTCAAAGAAAAAATCCCGACAAGAATATCTAATCTATCCAGAGCAATCTTATGTGAACATTACATGGAACTTTTTTATTCGTTCTGAAGATGAGGGAAAAATCAAATTTAAAACATTCGATGATCTTAAAGATATTCCCATCGGCGCCACGGTTGATATTTCATATACCCCGGAATTCCACCAAGCCGGGCTCAAACTAGAGATGACCACACGCAATGATTTGCAGATTGGAAAGCTACTGCTAAAACGGTTTGATGCCGTGCCAATGAACACAATCAGTACACTCTATGAAGAGAGAGAAAAGGGTAATCTTGATAAAATCACTTATCTACCAAAAGCCTTAAAATCAAAACCCTACTACAATGTCTTTACCAAAGCCTCAGACTACCCCAATGTTTCTGAACTGATCGAAGAATATAGTTCCATTATCAAAGAACTAAAAGCAAACGGCACCATCGACGCAATCTTTGCTAAATATCTCGGCAAATGATTGGCTATGCACCAGACCAAATCGCCAATTCATTGCCGTTTGGATCTTCAAAGTGAAAGCGCCTTCCGCCGGGGAAGTCATAGGGTTCCTGTTTAATTGTACCCCCCTCTTTCTTGACTTTGGAAAGAATAGATTTGAGATCATCGCTATATAAAACGATCAATGTGCCAGGTTGGGTTAAGGGGCGATCACTTTCTCCATTGAACCCTCCTTCGAGGCCAGCGCCTCTAAAGCTGATATAACCAGGGCCCCAGTCTTCAAATTCCCAACCAAAGCAGTTTTGATAAAACGATTTGGTCTTGGCCTTATCCCACAAGAGGAACTCTACATAATTTATTTGATTATTTGTGTTCATAGCATTGCTGCCTTTCCCCGATTATTTTCCGAACAAGTAACAGACAAGTTTTTGCTTATCTTCTCATAGAATAATCACGTTTCATTTTTGAGATAATACTCTATTATCGAAAGTACTATTCCAAAAACGGAAGAATAAAATGAACTACAATTCCATGGTTGTTTTTACCCATGTCGTCAGGTCTGAAAGCTTCACGAGAGCTGCAAATGAACTTGGCATGCCTTTATCCACCGTCAGCCGGAAGGTATCTGAACTCGAAGCTGATCTGGGGATTAAATTACTGGATAGAACAACCCGCTCGCTACGACTAACCGAGCTTGGAAAGGTTTACTATCAACACTGCCAACAAGGGGTTGATGCCTTTAATTTTGCCAATCAAAGTTTACGACAAAGCCGCACGGAAGAACACGGCCTCCTCCACATTTCAATTGCCCCCAACATGGCTGAACCACTTTTCCTTCCTATCATCAAGCTATTCCAAAGCCGCTATAAACAGGCCAATGTAAGAGTTTCTATTTCTGAACGACTGTTGGATTTCGTCGAAGATGACCTGGATTTATCCTTTCGCGTATCTCCACCACAAAATCCAAAACATGTCGCAGTCACACTCTTAAAACATCATCACGCAATGATAGCGTCACCCAGTTATCTTGCGGCGAACGGAGAGCCGAAACACCCAAAAGAACTCCCAAACCACTCTTTAATTGGCTTTGGACTGCATAATCAGCCTGAACTGATTTGGAGTTTAACGGACAAAGAAAAGATATATGAACATCAGTTCGTCCCAAAGTTAGAGATCAATGACTATGCGGATGTATTAGAAGCTGCTCGCCTTGGTCTCGGCATTGCTGAAGTTCCCTCTATTCTCGCTCAAAAGTCCATGGCAGAGGGAAAAGTGTTGAGGATTTTACCTCATTGGACCTTTCCAGAAATTACCCTATCCGCCGTTCATCAAGGTCCTCAAAGCCTTTCACACTTGGCGCGGTTATTTCTGGATACCTGCAAAGAACAATTCCGCCTTAAAAAGCAGGAATTAACTTTCCACTGATTTCGCTTTAGAAATAAAGTGTTACTTATCCATGGGGTAGTTTGTGTCCTCGTCTTAAGGCATACTTAAAGGGCAACCTGAAGATAAGTCAGTCGATATCGACAAAAATATCTTAAACAAGAGCAGAATGGTCCGCGGCACGTTCGTCATAGGCTTTATTAGGGGTGAATACTTTCCTCTCAAAGTATCCATCGATAAATTCACCAAATCACCAGTTTCACAATCATTGAACTGCCAAGGAGATGGCGCTGGTTCATCCAAAGGAAAGAGCAAAGGTTCAGTGAGTTCTGAGGGATTAAAGTCAAGAATATACTGACCGGTATTATGAAAAGGTATTCAGAGTGGGAGTCTCCAGCCTTATGACTAACAACTCAATACCAGCTACCACAGAATATATCCAAGACAGGCCAATCGGGCGTTGAATCGGTATGATATTTGACCGACGCAGATACTTTTTATGCTATACCTGAGTAAATTTGTCATTTTTTCTACAAGCTTCCACACACTCTCAAAGGCCTGAATATCCACAAAATATGGCCTATTTCAAATCAAAACACACTATCCCTATGTCAGATTGGTGAATTATCCTTTCGCTAAAATAACTTTTATGGGGTAAGATATCCATGAAAATGCACTCAATTCGTCTTTATAGGCAGGTTGCCCTTACTGGTATTCATAACGGGCAGACTGTTACAACTGAGTTGCCATTTGAGCGTGTGGTGCCTGGTATGGTTTTGTACAACTAGGGGGGAAGCCAGATGTCTGAAGAGACTGAGACCGACTATAAGGTTGGTCAGGATAATATAACCACCAAATTAGGCCCTTTTGGGCTCGACATTCACAATCCCGTTTTTCTTATTTCCGGCATCGCAATATTCACCTTTGTTATTGGTACCCTTATGGTACCGGAGCAGGCCACAGATGTTTTTAAGGCTATGCGCAGCTGGGTAACCGTGAACTTTGATTGGTTCTTTTTACTCAGCGGCAACATATTTGTGCTGTTTTGTTTCCTTCTTATCATTACGCCCCTTGGGAAAATTAGACTAGGCGGTGTCGACGCCAGACCTGATTATGGTTATATCGGCTGGTTTGCCATGCTCTTTGCTGCAGGGATGGGTATTGGCCTGATGTTCTTTGGAGTATCAGAGCCAATTTCGCATTTTGGCAGTTCCATATCTGAGTCTGCTGGCACGCCCGAAAGCTGGGCCCCGCTTGCAGGTGCACCGGGTGATGCGGCAGCTGCTGCAAAATTAGGTATGGCCGCAACTATTTATCACTGGGGATTACATCCCTGGGCAATGTACGCCATTGTCGGACTAGCCTTGGCGTTCTTCACCTACAACAAAGGCATGCCACTTTCCTTGCGGTCTGCCTTTTACCCTCTTATGGGCGAAGCCGTCTGGGGGTGGTTCGGCCATATCGTCGATGTGGTTGCTGTTCTTGCAACCCTGTTTGGTCTTGCGACGTCCCTTGGATTTGGCGCTGCGCAAGCCAATGCGGGCTTAAACTTTCTCTTTGGTATCAGCGATAGCGATGGCACTAAGATTATCCTCATTATCTCCATTACCGCCGTTGCACTAGTATCGGTTATGCGCGGTCTGGATGGTGGCGTAAAACGGGCCTCTGAGATTAATATGGTATTGGCCTTCCTACTTTTGATGTTTGTTCTCTTTGTAGGGCCGACGTCTGATATTATCATGGGCTTTTTCACAGGCCTTGGTGCTTATGTCACCAACCTTCCCGCCCTTTCCAACCCCTTTGGACGCACAGATGCAAACTTTAGCCAAGGTTGGACATCATTCTATTGGGCATGGTGGATTTCCTGGTCACCCTTTGTAGGCATGTTTATCGCCCGCGTCTCTCGGGGACGTACCGTGCGTGAGTTTATCGTTTGTGTATTGCTTGTGCCTTCACTGGTTTGCGTACTCTGGATGACCGTCTTTGGGGGCACCGCACTGCACCAGATCGTGCAAGATGGTTACACCGGGGCGCAAGATGCAGCCACGGAGCTTCGCCTCTTTACCATGCTGGCTGAATTGCCGCTCACTCAGATCACGTCTGCCATTGGCATCATTCTGGTCGTGGTCTTCTTTGTGACTTCATCCGATTCAGGCTCGCTTGTAATCGATACTATTACCGCCGGTGGGAAAACCGACGGTCCCATGCCTCAACGCGTATTTTGGTGTGTGTTCGAGGGGTTGGTCGCCATCACCTTGCTCCTGGGTGGTGGACTGGCCGCCCTTCAGGCCATGGCGGTGACAATGGGTTTTCCCTTTGCTGCTGTCCTTCTTTTGATGTGTGTAAGTATTTGGAAAGGCCTGAGTGCTGAACGCAAAAATTTATGACGGTTTAACTGTACCTCCCTGAGCAAGTTTACCCTGCTTGTCAACTTGCTAACTGCCCCTGATGCCCCCCCCTTATTTAGGCATTAGGGGCTTTTTTATGCTCTTGAATTCTCAAGCCAGCGAGCAAGCGTCCCGGTCACAAGATGAATATTGTTCTTGCGGGATAATCATTTACACTCACCGCCAATAAAGAAATTCTAAAACCCCGGGGAAAGCGAAATGGTCGAAGTCGTATTGAAGTGTAGCTGTGGTCAGGTGGAGGGTATTGCTCACGATATATCACCCCAAACGGGCCTGCGTCTGGTCTGCCATTGTGATGATTGCCAAGCCTTTGCGAAATATCTGAACCGTGAGGATGCTATTCTCGATGAAAGCGGTGGCACCGATGTCTTCCAGACCACGCCCTCCCAAATAGAAATCACCCAGGGCAAAGATCAGCTACGTTGTGTACGTCTGAAGCCAAAAGGTTTGTTTCGCTGGTACACGGACTGCTGTAAAACGCCGGTTGCCAATACGATTAACGCCAGCTTACCTTTTTCAGGTATTGTTCATAACTTCATGGATGATAAAGACCAGCGCGATAACAACCTGGGCCCGGTACGCTTTTCTGTTATGGGGAAGTTTGCAAAAGGTGAAGCGCCGTTGCCCAAAGGATCACACACGAAATTTCCGTTAAGCATCATCGTGAACATCTTCGCCCGCATGATCAAAAATAAAATCCTCGGCCGACACAAACCCTCCCCGTTTTTTGATAGCAACGGTGTGCCCGTTTATGAGCCGATCATTCATACCAAGGGATAGTAATCATCTTTACCCTCTCACCCTTTGTATCGTTATCGTGCGGATATGGTTCAGTCGCAGAAATAACCCCTGAAATATTCGGCAACAAAAGAAGCGTTATCGAAGGGACCTAATCGCAATGTTTAATTCTGGCCGTAACCTTGGCCGTAACCTTGGTCAAAATCTTAGCCGACACCTTGGCCTGGATTTCGGGTCGATAAAATCGATAAGCCTATCCTTGCTGATAGGATTTATAGGGGCCGGGCTGGCATCTCTTCTTGGGGTGCCAGCCCCCGCCTTATTGGGTAGTACCTTTGCCGTATCCGCAGCCTCATTTTTTGGCCTGCCGATGAAAATGTCCCTCTTTTTACGCAACATTGGTTTTACAACAATTGGCTGTTCGCTGGGTACAGGAATAACCCCTGAAATTATCAACAACGCCGCCCGGTGGCCGCTCAGCCTTGTGGTACTCACGCTTTTGCTGCTTTTGATTATGTTTGTCACCAGCCTGATTTTGGTTCGATTTTTTAAGCTTTCAAAAGGAACCGCGGTGCTATCTACCTCCCCCGGGGCGCTTTCTTATACTCTTGCTCTTGCAGAGGCGGGAATGGGTGATATCAAAACGGTTTCAATCCTACAAAGCTTACGCCTGTTGATCATCACCATTTGTCTGCCGATCATTCTCTCAACTGTCGGCGAAGAAGGCCAATTCTCTTTGCACGTTACGCCAGCCTGGCTACCCTATGGTCACTCACTTATCTTAATGGCTGCGGTATATGCTGCGGGCCTTCTGGGCACTAAACTTCGAATTCCAGCGGCCTACATTCTCATTGGCATGGTTATAAGTGGGTCACTACACGCCTCAGGCCTACTTGTTGGGAACATGCCTAAGGAAATCCTCTTTATCGGCTTCACCCTGACCGGTGCAGTAGTGGGGGCCCGGTTTTCCACCATAAGCCGTCATGACCTCAAAGGCCTTTTGATTGCCGCGGTGACCATTTTCTTGGTGAGTTCCGCCTTAACCGCAACCGTGTCTTTTTTCATGTCTGGCTTTCTCGGCGTTCCTTTTGGTCAAATCTGGGTTGCCTATGCCTCTGGAGGTGTCGAAGCCATGGCCGCAATGGCACTATCGTTAGATTATGACCCCGCCTTTGTCGCCACCCACCACATTTTCCGTATTCTATTTTTGATTTTAATGCTGCCTTTACTTATCCGATTTCTCACTCGAGACAAAAAAGAAGCCTAAACAAGTGTGGTTTTTCCGCATTTAGAACATTTTTTGTCGGATAATTTCAAACACAATTATAAAAATCATCTACCATGGGTGGTACAAAATGAGATCACACACACTCTCTTTTTGTACTGCGTCCCCTAGCAAGTTTTATGACTTGCTCACTTCCCTCTGCCGCCAAAACTTCCTGGGGCGTCAGGGGGATTTTTTCATTTTACTTTAAAAACTTAAGCCAACTTGTAATGCGCGCTTCGTTGACTCCAAAGTCACTTTTCCCATAGTGAGAGCGGCTATAAATTGCGAGGGTGGAACTTGCCTCTCCCAGCGGGATAAAACGCACAGTAATACTATCTGGGTAGCGCACCCATTCTGTACGTTGAATGAAATCGTACTGCAAAGCCGCATCATCGACGGACGCTTTTTCAATACGTGGCTGTACTTCAACCATCGCCATCCAGCTCTTTTTAAGATCTTGTGCAGATAGTGCAAAACTTGGGCTGATAAGGTGGGGGGTAGAGGTACAATACCCTTTAGGGCAAACTAGGAATTGATTAGGATTTGGTCCCAACGCAAGATTGGGAAAATCAATCGATTTAACAATCATTGGACCAAACACAACCTCAAGAATTCGCTCGCGACCGACAACAGCAATGTACAAAGCAATGCCAACAAGCAAAACGACGATTAGTTTAGCAATCATTCCCAGAAATTTTCCCAAAGTTAATTCTCCCCATTTATTGAGATGAACTAAACCTCAATTACACAATAATATCAAGACACTGATCCACTATATACTTTAGCGAGTAATGGCATCGCACTGGGCTCAGATCCAAAATGCTTGCGTAAAGCATCCTGAATTGACTGTACAACCACATTCGGATCAACCCCGCCCCGGTTTTTGATTTCATCAATCAAAGGGTTCCCATAGACAAGGCCGCGCGCAAATAAGGCCCAATCCGACACTGATTTTTCAAACTTGACGGTTTCACATTTGATATTTTTAAGGCCGCCAGTCTCCATTTCAGACATCACTTGATCTTGGTTGGTATAACCAAAGGGAACTTTATAAAAACCCGGAGGATCATTTGGAAAATATTGTTCAACGGCATCATGAGCGATAGCTGAGAAAGGGTTTTCGTCCAACGTGCCCCAGACATTAAACATATAACGCCCCCCCGGTTTTAATACCCTCGCAGCTTCGCGGTAACCTTGTGTTTTATCGGGGAAAAACATAACCCCGAATTGACAAACCACGATTTCAAATTCGGCATCCTTAAAGGGTAGAGCCATCGCATCAGCAGGCCTGAACTCTACCTTTTCGCCATCAGAAAATTTACTTTGCGCAACGGCCAGCATAGGAGGATTTAAATCACTCGCTACCAAGTGAAAATCTGAGGACAGTGCGTCTCTGAGCTTTCGGGTAACGATCCCCGTCCCCGAGGCAATTTCGAGAACCTTTCCTGCTGTAAGGCTAGAGCTGGCTTTTAATACTCTTTTTGCCAAGTCTTCTGCATATTCGTGGAATATATGCGGCCCCAACCTCTGATCATAATTTTCTGGAATAGACCCCACGAATTGGCTGGCTTGCAATGACATAATGACTTCCCCTTGTTGACGGGAACCACAAAATTCACTCCCGGTTGAATTTTCTTTTAACAAAACCTTAAAATAATGTTTTACTAACTTACAGGAGAATGACGAAAAACTTAAGAGAGTAATGCAATGACCCAAGCACCCTCTTCTTACGGTACCCGCGATCCGAATGTTTTCAGCCGCGGTAGTTTGAATTTTACCTATGAGCTATTGCGCGAAAACGATGCTGAGCTCGCTCAAATTATTCACGATATCCTACAAAGTGATCCCTTGCCGAGAAATAATGAATCCCAGATTACTAAACCTAAAGAAACAAAAGCCCAAAATGCAAAAACCGACGATGTAATAGACAATGACGATGACGCTTCAGATCATTTCAAAGTAATACTCAACCCAATGCAGATCCACGCCATTCTTGAAGCTTTGTTTCTTCACGATGAACAATATCAGGACACACAAAACATCTGTCAGGAAATTATGGGCCAAGCCTTAATTGAAGACTGGACAAAACTGGCTTATCAAATGCTTGCAGAGCAACCCAAAGAGCAACAATCCTCAACCATGCATTAACGGCTTTGTTTTAAGGACTAGACTTAGAGGTTTGGGTTTTAGAAACTTGGATCTAAAAAGCTAGTTCTAAAAACAGGATCAAGCATTATAACAAAACTATCTTTTCAACCGTCCTAAGATATTTCAGATCCTTTCGACCAGGGCTTTGATTGCGCTATGTGGCAACGCTGGCACAAAGTTTCCATCCCGACCTTCCATATCTTCGTTTGCAATCATGCTGTTGATAATGGCTTCTTCAGTGGATTGTACCACTGCCTCAAAAAGAGGGTCCAAATGAGGATCGAGGATAAATTCAGCCCTATGTTTCTTCGCTTCACTTGATGCCAAGACTTCTTGGTTTGCCGTGGAAAAAGCCAGGAAAATATCACCAGAGCCATGAGCACCGATGCCCCCGGTTTTCCCCATCCCCAGTGCGGCACGCCGCGCGAGACGTTTGAGCTGATGCGGTAGCAAGGGCGCATCGGTTGCGATAATGCCAATGATAGAGCTTAGTTCTGTATTTGGCGTGCTCCGTATCATAGCGGGTTCAACAAGCTCATGACCTAGTCGGTGTCCAAGAATTGTGAGGTCAGATCTTTTGCCAAAATTAGCTTGGACAAAGGCGCCGACGGTATAACGATTACCATCGTAAAGAACTTCTCTAGAAGCCGTACCGGAGCCCGCTTTAAAATCAAAAGACTTCATCCCGGTGCCACCACCAACACTGCCCTCTTCAATAGG
Source organism: Halopseudomonas aestusnigri (assembly GCA_036960845.1). Lineage (GTDB taxonomy): Bacteria > Pseudomonadota > Alphaproteobacteria > Kiloniellales > Kiloniellaceae > Kiloniella. The sequence goes on from JBALWN010000003.1 coordinate 156,614, forward strand.
GCCAGTTACGGCATTTTCTATCGCTTCAAAAACGTGGAAATCTGTGACATGAAAGCCATTGATGTCATTTAAAAACCCGTCATAGGTTTCAGCAGCAACCGGCAATCCAAAGCTGTTGGCAAACTCATCCGGGAAAGTTTTGTTTATCCAACGAAGCGTTGCGTCGCGTGTCAGGCCACAAGCGTGGGTATTGGTAATGGTAATGGGCAGGGTGAGCTGGCCTACTTCTTCCAAATAGTGTGAAGAGGTCAGTTCTCCATTACCATTAAAGCTGAAACACCCTGCAAATACAGGCTGACAAATCTCGCTTTTCGGACGCGGCAATATTGCGGTGATCCCTGTTCGGATCGGCCCCTTACCAACCGCAAGCGGCCCCGAGCCTTCAATCAACGTGGTATAGCCAACAGAAACACCTGCAACATCGGTGATACTATTGTTGGTCCCGGGGACCCCAGGGAACTTTAATCCAAGCCCCGCGGAACGTGTTTTCCCTGAAGGCGTGAAAAGCTTGTTATTTTTCATCAAACTCCCCTCATTTCAACAGCTTTGTCTTCCAAAACTCACCCCCATATACCTGTTCATACTAGCCCCATTATGCCAGCATCATTAAACTGGCCCCGGATTTTCTCTCTATTTGGAGAATATTATCGGGAACCAATCTTCGCGTAATTTCTCTCCCGCTTTCATACCATGTCCTGGGTAAGGTGGCGAGGTTGGACCTACACGCTCGACATAACGGGCATCATCGCCCACCAAGCGCAGGGAAAATGCTCTCCGCCGGGTACTGGCTTGATTTCCCCGGGCTCCATGTAGGGTTTTGTAATTAAACGCTACGGCGTCACCGGGCTCCATCTCCCATTCCAGAATGCGCATCCCTTCGGCATCTGGATCAGGGACAGGCATATAAACGTCTTCGCCCGCATAAAAATCTTCCTCTGAAAGCCAACGTGTAGGCAACACTGGCTTTTCCCAAAGATGTGATCCGGCAACACAGCGTAAAGAGGCTTCTTTTACCGGATCAAGCGGTGCCCAGAAACTGGCGTTTTGTTGACCTTCGACAAAGTAATAAGGTTCGTCCTGATGCCAGGGTGTTGCTTTTGAGGTTCCGGGTTCTTTTACCAACACATGATCATGAAAGACCTGCACGGATTGTGATTGCATAAGATCAGCCGCCACCTCTGCCATGGGTGAGTGGCGGATGGCATCTTCGAATTCAGAGATCCGGTTCCAATTACAATAATCATCAAAGAACCGTCCGGTATCCCCTGCTTTTAAATTTTCGGCGGCGTAGGTGCTCGGCTCTGCCATATTGGTTTCAATCCCACGACGTAGCGGTTCTACGTAATCCTTTAGTAGTCCCTTGATCAGAACCACACCGTCCTTTTGATAGGCGTCGACATGGTCTTGCGTAAGAAATGGATGTAACATGATGTAAATTCCCGTTTTGTCTTGTTTTGCTTGTTCTTGTTGGGTCTGAGTGTGTGTGATCCACATATTAGTTTCAAATAATATTTGATTAAGTTAAATATAATTTCATGTTATATTTAACGCTTCGACAACTCGAATACGTAGTTGCGATCGCCCGTGCCGGCAGCCTGACCGAGGCCGCGCAAACTCTCAACGTGTCTCAGCCTGCGCTATCCGTTGCCATTACCCAGGTTGAACAACGTCAGGGGCAGAAGATATTCATCCGCCGCAAAGGTACCCCAATCACCTTGACTTCATTTGGTCGCGCCTTTGTTGTCGATGCCGAAATCCTACTGGCGGACGCCGCACGCTTGGAAGACCCAAAAATTCTCGCTGCACGTGGATTACGTAGCATCACACTTGGTTGTTTTGATGATCTAGCCCCAACTTATCTGGCTCCGATCCTGCTGCATCTAAGAACCGTCTTTTCTGCAGTTGAGATTATCCCGCGAGTTACTGGGTTCGAAGACCTCGCCGCGGGTATGAAAAATGGTCAAATTGACATCTCCATCACTTATGATCTTGGCCTTGATGCCAGCTTTGACAAACAGCTCCTAAGTATGATTTCACCCCATGCTTTTTTTCACCCTCGTGACCCGTTGTCCAAGTGCACCAACTTAACCCTGCACGATCTCGCAGACAGGCCTCTTATCCTCTCAGAACAAGGGCTCTCCATTCGCCACATGATCAACCTGTTTCGCGCTCAGGGATTACTTCCACGTGTTGTGCACCGTGCGGCTTCCTTGGAGGTTATGCGTTCACTTGCCGCAAACAATGAAGGCGTTGGTATCAGTTATACCATCCCGCCGACAGATGTCAGTTACGATGGCAAACCACTGCACACGGTACCAATCATCACCCCTGAAGCTCGTGAACCCATTGTACTGGTTCGCTCTGCCTTAAATCCACCCACACTGCCAATTCCAGATATCATTGATAGTATTCGCGATATCATAAAGAAAAAACCAGATAGCTGAATTACCCCGGGTTGATAATTTCAGAATTCAAATAAATCGATATCACGGCGATTTGTATCGACTGTCTCTATAAAATAACCCAACATCAGACCTACCTTTAGCGTTACAGTTGAAAGTACCGAACGACACAACAGGGAGAAATTCTAAATGAGCATTTCAAAAACACTCGTTGTCGCAAGTTCTTTAGTCCTGATGGGCCTGCCCACAATACCCAATGCAATTGCTGCAGAAGATCACCCCATGGGATTCTTTATCACCTCGGTTGGTCTTGGCCAGGGCGCTAATCTTGGTGGATTGGAAGGCGCTGATGCCCATTGCACAAAATTGGGAGAAGCTGCGGGATCAAAAGGACGAACCTGGAAGGCCTATCTCAGTACTCAGGAAAAAGATAAACGCGGTGTGTCGGCACGCGACCGCATTGGCTTAGGCCCATGGTATAATGCCAACGGGGTTCTCATCGCCAGCGACCTTGATCAACTCCACCTCAATCCGAACATCGTCAAACGCACTGCGGTAGATGAAAGCGGCAACCGGGTAAACGGGCGCGGCGACAAACCAAACCGCCACGATATTCTCACCGGATCCATGAGCGATGGCACCGCTTATTTTCCAAGAGAAACTGCCGATCACACCTGTAGCAATTGGACCAGTTCTGGTGAAGGCAATGCCACGCTCGGTCATCATGATCGCCATGGCGGCGGCAATACCTCGTGGAATGCTGCTCATGACTCGCGTGGCTGCGGTGAAGCCGACCTGCCAAAAACAGGTGGTGCAGGTCTATTTTATTGCTTTGCTGCTGACTAATGGACATCTAACGGCTAATCACAAGACCTAGTTAGTTTACACCGTTGAACAGGCCCAAAAGCGGGCCTGTTCATTTACTATCCCATAAATACATCATCATGCTCAGCTTACACTCAGACAAGATAGCTTGGCGATCAGTTACTCAAAATGGCAAGCGACACGATGTGAACTCGCCTGCCCGTTGCTATTCATTTCTGGCTCTTTCAATTCCGGAACGACTTCACCGCAAATCTTCTGTGCCTTGGCACAACGGGTTCGAAACACACAACCTGACGGTGGCGCCAACGGGCTTGGTAAATCACCTTCAAGCAAGATGACATTCTTGGCCCGTTCAGTTTTAGGGTCAGGAATAGGAACAGCAGAGATCAGGGCCTGTGTATAAGGATGGCGGGGATTATCGTAGAGATCATCCCGATCTGCCACTTCCATAACCTTTCCCAGATACAAAACCATGACACGGTTTGATATGTGCTTAACGACGCTTAGATCATGGGCAATAAAGACCAGGGAAAGCCCCATTTCCTGCTGTAATTCCATCAATAGATTGATCACCTGCGCTTGAATAGAAACATCAAGGGCTGAAACCGGCTCATCACATATAATCAACTTCGGCTTCACAATAAGGGCGCGGGCAATGCCGATCCGTTGGCACTGTCCCCCAGAAAATTCGTGCGGATAACGGTTGATCTGGTTAGGCAACAAGCTCACTTTTTGCATCATTTCCTTAACCTGGGCAATGACCTCATCGTTGGAAAGCTTGGGACTATGGGTACGTAAGGGTTCAGCAATGATCTGACCGACGGTCTTTCGGGGATTAAGAGAAGCCAGAGGGTCTTGAAAAACCATTTGAATTTCTGAACGATATTTCATCATCTTGGATTTACTTAATCCAAGAAGCTCCTGTTCTCCCATCCAAACAACGCGGCCTGTCGCTTTGACCATTCGGATCAGCGCACGGGCTAGCGTGGATTTTCCACAACCAGACTCACCGACAATTCCAAGGGTTTCCCCTTGTTTCAATTCGAAATTCACTCCGCCCACGGCTTGTAAAACTCGCGTTTTCGTCCAGGGCATATCTCCCCCAGATCTGAGATCAAACGAAACTCTGAGGTCCTCGACTTTTAAAAGAGGTGTGCTCATACCAATTCCTCCACGGCCCGATTGCATGATCGCAAACGCCCCTTTGAAAATGCTTTCAATGGTTGAAGGTTTTGGCCGCAATCTTCGAGCGCATATTGGCAACGCGGCTCAAACGGGCAGCCCAAGGGTGGGTTCATCATGTTCGGGGGAGTTCCCGGAATGGTATCCAAAACTTTTGTTCCCTGATCAATGCGTGGAATTGCTTTTAAGAGGCCGCGCGTATAGGGATGAGAAGGCTGTTCAAAGATGGGATCGACGGGGCCTTGCTCCATGACACGGCCTCCATAAAGAACAAGAACCTCTTCACAAAATCCAGCGACAACCCCCAAATCATGGGTAATTAAAAGAACACCCATGCCAAATTCCTTTTGGATTTCAGAAAACAGGGACATGATTTGCGCCTGAACAGTCACATCAAGTGCCGTGGTTGGCTCATCCGCGATTAGCAGTTTAGGACGGCATAACAAAGACATGGCGATCATGACACGCTGGCGCATTCCTCCTGAAAATTCATGAGGATATTGTTGTGCCCTGCCTTTTGCGTCCGGAATTTTTACGGCATCCAGCATACGAACAGCTTCGTTTGTAGCCTCGGTCTTTGTCATCCCCTTATGGTGGATCAAGACCTCTGTCATTTGTTCTGACACCCGCATGTAGGGATTAAGAGAGGTCATGGGATCCTGGAATACAATAGCGATTTCAGCGGCACGCACCCGGTTCAATTCATTGGTTGAGACGTTTAAAATCTCATTGCCATTAAACTTTACAGATCCCGTGGCAAAGCCGTTTTGCGCAAGTAACCCAAGGATGGAAAAGGCTGTCTGACTTTTCCCAGACCCACTTTCCCCGACAATGGCCAGGGTTTGCCCGGGGTCCATTGAAAAGCTGACATCATTTACAGCATTAACGATACCGTCGTTAGTTCGAAATTTGACCGAAAGGTTTTGTACATCAAGTAACGCCATATTATCTGTCCTTTGGATCAAGGGCATCGCGTAACCCATCGCCAACAAAAAAGAAGGCGAACAAGGTGATAACGAAGAAAAACAAGGGAAATGCCAATTGCCAGAGCGTGCCATACTGCATGGTCCCCGCCCCTTCAAAAATCAAAGCGCCCCAAGATGTATCTGGCTCTTGAACTCCAAGTCCCAAAAAGGAAATAAAGCTTTCGGTTAAGATCATAAGCGGCACCAAAAGTGTGGCGTATACTGCTACGATCCCCGTTAGATTTGGCACGATATGTTGAAGAATGATCCTAAAACTGGGAACGCCCGTTGCTTGAGCGGCCTCAATGTATTCTTTGTTTTTAATGCTAAGGGTTTGACCACGTACGATCCGAGACATTTCCAACCAAGACAGCAGACCAATGCCAACAAATAGCATAGAAATCGAGCGCCCAAATATCACGAGCAGCAGAATAATCACGAACATATAAGGCACCGCCATCAGGATATCGACGATGCGCATCATGAAATTATCAACACGGCCACCAATATAACCTGCGGTAGCCCCATAAAGCGTCCCTGCTATGACCGCGATGGCAGCCCCGACGACACCAACCATAAGTGATATCTGCGTCCCTTGGACAACCCTGGCGAAGAGATCTCGACCGAGATCATCAGTGCCAAAATAGTGCCCAGACGAGAAAGACGGCCCGCCTAGTTCAGCAACTTGGCCTATCACCATAAAATCGATTTCATCATTAGAGAACTGCGATATCTGGGCACCAACAAAGGCAAATAACGCCACTAAGATGAGAATAACGAGACCTGCGACAGCCGCTTTATTTTGAAAGAAACGCTTGCGAGCATCGGCCCAAAGAGAGCGGCCTTTAACATCCTGCTCTGCAATTGCGATCGCGAGGTTTTTGATTTTTTCCTGTTTAAACAACATTGCCCTATAACCGGATTTTCGGGTCAATCCACGCATAAAGGATATCGACCACAAGATTGAAAAATATTGTTAAAACGCCCACCAGGATCGTAATTCCCATCATGACGGAATAGTCCCGGTTCAAAGCGGCATTGACGAAGAACAACCCCATTCCCCCTGTAGAAAAGAACAGATCCACGACGACAGACCCTGTAACCATCGTCACAAACGTTGGTCCTAAGTAGGATATAACAGGCAGCATCGCGGGCTTCAGCGCATGGCGCAGGATGATATGGCGGACGGGTAATCCTTTGGAGCGTGCAGTGCGTATGTGATTGGCATTCATGACTTCAAGCATGGAGGAGCGCGTAATACGCGCAATGGACGCCATAAAGCTCGTCGAAAGGGCCAAGACGGGCATGATGATATATTTAGGATCACCGTATTCCCAGCCACCACCCGGCAACCACCCCAACATAAGCGTGAATACCAAAACCAGGATAGGAGCCATAACAAAGTTAGGTAAAACCTGGGCACCGATCGAAATACCCACTGCCAGATAATCTAGCCAACTGTTGTGATAAATCGCCGCCATTACCCCAAGGGAAACCCCGGTTATAACGGCCAATACAAAAGCGATGGACCCGTATGTCAGTGTAATTGGAAAGCCTTGCGCAATAATTTCATTTACGCTGCGGTCTTTATAAATGAAGGAAGGTCCAAAATCGAAATGGAACACGACATTATTTATATAAATCAAAATTTGTTTATAAAGCGGTTGATCTAACCCGTACTTTGCTTCGAGATTAGCAAGAATTTCAGGGGAAAGGGCCCGTTCAGCGGTAAAAGGTCCGCCAGGGGCTGAGTGCATAAGTAAAAACGAAAATACAATAAGCACAAGTATAGTCGGCACTGCCATGGCAAGCCGTTTGAGGATGAGGTTCAACATTACTAATTACCTGATGGCAGGTCTAAAAAGGGGGCACCCGTTTAAGAGTGCCCCGTCTTGATTATTTCTCGACGATATAAAGATCGCGGGAATAAAAAGTCTGCATCAGATTATCAACCGGCCAGCCACGCAGTGTAGGCTGAAGCATAATATTACCAGTGTACTGATAGATCGGAGCAAACGGCATGTCCGCAGCAAGAAGGGCTTCGGCCTTAGCATAATTCGCGTTCGGATTAGCCATGGTTTTTGATTCAACCATCAATGCATCGTAATCGGCGTTTGAATAGCCAGATACATTGTGCCCTGAATAGGACGTCAGAAGATCAAGGTAGGTTGAGGCTTCGTTATAATCCCCACACCAGGCATAACGACTTACTTCGAAATCACCCGCTTGTTGCTTGGTAGTGTGAATTTTCCATTCATTGTTCGCAAGCGTTAGCTTCACACCAAGGGTTTGTTTCCAGAACTGCGAAACCCCGATAGCCACTTTTTTATGGGTCTCAGAGGTGTTGTAATTCAGGGTCAATTCCAATGGATTGTCAGCCCCGTAACCTGCTTCAGCGAGTAAAGCGACAGCCTTGGCATCACGCTCTTTCTGTGTCCAACCTGCATAGTCGATTTCAGGTAAGTCAAAACCCGCAGTCTTTTGGTGAGCAAAGTTATAAGACTGATACTGGCCGCCTTGCAAAATACGGTCAGTAACGACTTCACGATTGATCGCATAGGACAGTGCTTTACGTACGCGCACATCCTTTAGAGATTCAGGTCCCTTTTCTCCCATATTAAACCAATAAATATAAGAACAGGAATAAGGGTTTGAAATCGCTTGTTTAGGATATTCTTTGGACAAACGCGGATACTGGCCTGAAGGAATGTTTGTTTTATCGATTTCGCCAGCAAGATAACGTGTTAAAGCTTGGTTTTCATCATTGATCACCAACGCAACAGTTTTATCAATGATGGTATTTTCATTATCCCAATACATAGGATTGCGTTCACGAACGACCTTCTCGCCAGAACGATATTCTGACAAAACATAAGCACCATTTCCAACAATGTTTCCTGGCTTGGTCCAGTCTGTACCATGCTTTTCAACAACAGATTGGAGTACCGGGAACGTTGACCCATGAACGGTCATGGAAGCGAAATAAGGTATTGCCTTTTCAAGTGTGACCTCAAAAGTATTATCGTCGACGGCCCGTACACCCAACTCGTCTGGGGTTACTTCACCTTTAACAACTTGACTGGCGTTTTTTACACCCATCAATTCCATATACCAGGCATATTCAGAAGCCGTTTTTGGATCGACAAGACGTTTCCATGAATAGGCGAAGTCATGAGCCGTAACAGGGTCACCGTTTGACCATTTCGCATCCCGCAAATTAAAGGTGTAGGTAAGTTTGTCTTCACTTACGGTATAACCAGAAGCAGCACCGGGGATTAAACCACCTTTTTGATCTTCATTCATCAGGCCTTCAAAAATATCCCGGATAACACCAGAACCTTCAATGTCGGTGTTAATCTGGGGATCAAATGATTTGATGTCATCCAACAAGCGATAGGTAAATACCTGATCCGCTGCTAATTGTTCGCCATTGATCACTTCTGCGTTTGAGAAGGTTGGAAAAACCAACATCGCGCCAATCGCGGCAGATAATAAAAGTTTCGTTCTCATAAGTCTCTTTCCCTGTTTTCAACAAAATTCGACGATTTGTCTTAATTTCCACGATTATATTTTGTGGATTTATTGGATCCCTAGTTCATCTGATTGATTTTTCCCAAGCAGATGGAACAGCCCGTTAACGATCCAGAAGTTAGCGACAACTGAGGTGAGGTCATTAGATGTACATTCATTTTGTCCCCTCCTTCCCAGTCTGTGTAGAAACACAAGTTATTTTAATTGTATTGTATTGCAATACTTAGTACCGTATATCGCTATTATGTGTAACAAATTGAATAAATTTTGCAACGAAAATTATTTTGTAAGCAGAAGTTCAAAGGAAGGAACTGGTCAAAATCCAGTTGTAGTTCTATGATTTAATCCAAGGATAAAAACTAACTTAAACACCGAAACAAAGAACCAAGCTTTCAAGCCATTTCAATTGGAAGTAATTGGCAAAAAAAGATAAACTAGATGACAAATGCCAGCGGTCGATTAACACCTTTAAAGTCAAAAATCGGAACCAGACCCGAAAAAAAAATCACCCAAACCGACGCCAAAAAATTTACTAAAAATTATGAGAGTAAATCTGAAAATTCCCCAATCTCAAAGTCAGACAACTCCCTCTTTGTTGGGTCCGTTGAAAAAGGTTTTTCTGTTCTTCAAGCTTTCAGTCGATCCCGAAAGCCCCTAAGCCTGACAGAAATCGCCGCCGAGACCGGTATGGGAAAAAGTGCTGCCCAAAGGTTTTGCTATACCTTAGTGCAACTAGGATTTTTAGAGCGCGACGAAAGCAGTAGGCGTATGCGCCCCTCTGCCAAATTATTAGAATTATCTCACACCTATTTGGCTTCAAATCCAATTAGTTCCATTGCCGCGCCCTATCTCTTACAAGCAAGAGAAAACAGCGGTGAAGCCGTTAACCTGGCACTGCCAATGGAACAGGACGTCATTTACATTGCGCGCTTATCAAGTAGTAACTCGCATATCCTGCACCCCATTGTTGGAGGTCGCGCGCCGATGTTTTGTACATCAAGTGGCCGAGCTTATCTTTCAACACTGGCGTTCGATGACATTGAAGACATACTTGATGCCTCTGATTTATCCCCGATCACACGGCATACGATAACGGATCGATCAGAAATAATGCAACGGATCGAAGATGTTACTCTCAACGGATACACCACAGCTTGTCAGGAATGTATCGTCGGCGAACTTACCATTGCCGCGCCTATATGGGGACCTGACGGTGTTGGTGCGGGATCGGTAAATATATGTGTCACCCGCCCGGCCTGGACGAAAGAACGTGTAATAGAGGAACTCGCGCCTATTGTGTGCCAGACCGCCCATAATATTTCCTTGGCACTATCCAATTAAACTTCAGAACAACCTCCAAAATTTTAGAGGAAATGTTATATAAATTTCAGATATAACATTGGGAAAAAGAATGAACTGTCTCGTCGTTATTGCACACCCTCTGGAAAATAGTCTTTGTCGACATCTCGCCGATGAGACCGTCGCCCATATGAAAGCCCGGGGGCACAACGTCACGGTTAAAAACCTCTATGACGAAGCTTTCGACCCAAAGCTGACAGTGAAAGAACGCACCAGTTACTACCAAACTGAATTTCAAAGCAGTGACCTTGAGAAGGATCTCGCCCAACTCAGAGAAGCACAAATACTGGTTTTGGTCTTTCCAACTTGGTGGTTTGGCTTCCCAGCAATTTTAAAAGGCTGGTTTGACCGGGTGTGGGTACCGGGTCATGCCTACGATCATTCACCCGATTTAAAGGGTATTATTCCTCGTCTTGATCTTTTAAAGGAAGTAAAAGTCATCACCACGCTAGGCTCCCCATGGTGGGTTGATTGGTTTGTGCTGAGACGCCCGGTGCGACGCATTCTAAAGCTGGCTATTCTTGGAACTTGCGCCAAGAACTGTCGCTTCAAAATGCACTCCCTCTATTCAAGCGAGAGCCTGACACCGATCAAGGTAGAAAAATTCCTCGAGCGTATAAGAAGTTCTTTCTAGGAGTAATACCTTTTCATTCGCTCTATGCTTTTGGCCAAGTTCATTTAAGATGAGTTTCTGTCAACCGGGTCCAGAATATTATCAATCTTGTTTCCCAACGCGATAAGCTGTTTTTCTTTTCTGCGCTCAAAGACTTTTTTCTGTGATTTCAAAAAGTTTATCCAGCGGGCTAAAGAGACTTAACCCGTCTTTCCCTTATGTTTACTTATGTGCGATAAAGTGCCAAATGGCTTACTTTATTGACACAGGCGCTGCTTGGGGATAGGTAACCGGAACCTTTAACTTACCATTTGGCTATAATGAGCAAATTTTCGGAACTCGGGCTACGTGCTCCCATCCTTCGTGCGATTGAAGAGGGTGGTTATGAGACAATGACCCCGATCCAATCTCAGGCTATTCCTCAAATACTTGAGGGCAAAGATCTGATTGGTGTTGCCCAGACTGGTACGGGTAAAACCGCGGCGTTTTCGTTGCCCATTATCCAGATGTTGCTCAAGGCTGAAGGCCAGCGTACAGCAAAAGCTGCGCGGACTTTGATCCTTGCGCCTACACGTGAACTGGCGGTACAGATTTCTGATAATGTCCGCGCTTATTCCAAGCATCTGCATTTACGCAGTACTCTGGTTTATGGTGGCGCATCTGAAAAACCACAAATTAAATCCATGCAGCCGGGCGTAGATATCCTAATTGCTACACCGGGACGTTTGCTCGACCTTATGAACCGTAGTCTGATTAATCTTCGGATGGTCGAATTCTTGGTTCTCGACGAAGCCGACCGTATGCTGGATATGGGCTTTATTCGCGACATTAAGAAAATCATCGCCCAACTGCCGAAAAAACGTCAAACAGTGCTTTTTTCAGCGACGATGCCAAAATCGGTTGAGACCCTTGCCAATTCCATATTGATCAACCCTGTCCGTATCGAAGTTGCCCCTGCAGCTACTACCGCAGAAAAAGTTGATCAACATGTGCTTATGGTGCCCAAGCATCGCAAACGCGATCTTCTGGCACACGTTCTCCAGGATGATGCCATCAAGCGGGTACTGATTTTCACCAAAACCAAACATGGCGCCAACCGGGTTTCAGATTTCCTTGAAAAACTTGGCATCACATCCGGTGCCATTCACGGTAATAAATCTCAGAACGCGCGCCAAAAGGCCCTCAATGAATTCCGTGCTGGTGACATCCGCGCCCTGGTTGCCACCGATGTCGCAGCCCGCGGTATTGATGTTGATGGCGTAACCCACGTGATTAACTTTGAGCTTCCAAACGAGCCCGATAGCTACGTCCACCGGATTGGCCGTACAGCCCGCGCAGGGGCGACCGGGATTTCACTTTCGTTCTGTGATATCGAAGAACGGGCTTTCCTCAAGGACATCGAAAAAAATATTCGCCAACCCGTACCGCTGTTCGAAGACCATCCTTTCCACGAAGAAGGCATGGCTGAGAAACCAGGAACAGGTAAAAAAGGCGCCAAGCCTAGCGCCCGTAAACCCCGCCAGAATGCAGGTAAGCATAAAGAAAATCGCCGGATCAATCAGCCAAAGGCTCATGGATCAGAAGGCGGCTCTGGCGCAAGTGCTGGTGGTGGCGAAAACACATCCGGTGCAACACCCAATGCACGTCCGGGTAAACATAGCCAACGCAAAGGCCGCCCATCACACAAAACCGGCAACAAACCCGGTGGTGGCAATCGATCTGGTAACCGGAACGCCCGTCCTGCATAGGGTTATCCCGCTGATTTAAACCAAGATACAAAAAACTCCGCAATTCTTTTAGAATAGCGGAGTTTTTTTATAAGCAGAGTGTCAGAATAGATTGAGTAGTGATCTAAAGCTGAATACGTTTTAGGTCGCTGAGATAAGGCAATCTGTTTTGTGCAGCATCAACTTTTGATGCGCTCAGGGAAGAGATCAGAATTTCCTCTTCTACCCCTGCCCGAGCATCGTCATCACCGTTTGGGCCAATGATACAGCTACCTCCAAAATAGGTGATGCCCCCTTCACTTCCCGCCTGATTTGCATAGGCGACATAAACACCGTTTTCAAAGGCTCTGGTTGGTATCACCTTTTGTGCAACCACGCCCCACTGTGCGCCAAGGGCCGTAGGAACAAGGACGAGCTGCGCCCCAAGTGACGCCACATGGCGAAAGGTTTCCGGGAATTCAGCGTCATAGCAGATCAAAGTCGCGACCTTGAAACCCCTGACTTCAAACAGATGACAGCCTGTTCCCGCCGTAAAATGATCCCCTTCAAAACCGGGCGGCAAGATCAGCTTTCGATGAATGCTTAGTTGCTTACCATCAGCTCCAAAACATTGGGCCGCGTTATAGACACCTTCACTTTTACGTTCAGGAAAGCCATAGTGAATAGCTATTTTATGCTGACAGGCAAGTTCACATACACGCATTGCCATTGGACCATCACAAGGTTCTGCCCATTCAATCAGCTTTTCGCCGACGTTATAGCCCGTGAGGAAAAGCTCTGGTAAGAGCAACAAATCAACCGATTTCCCATCAAATTCGTCGTCGAGCTCTTTAAGTTTGCGCGACAGCCAAAGCAAGCGATCCTCTGGCCCTGTTAACTCACCGGGGCTTTGAGCGACGGCGAGGTTAATCGTTTTTTCCATCTCTTACTCTCAAGTTACCAGAAGTTGGCGCGGGTAATCAGTGATATACTCAAAGCCGGTTTTTGTGACGACAATGGAATCTCCAATGCGTCCGCCGTGGGCACCATCCACAGAAATTCCACCATCAACGGCAAAGGTCATCCCTGGTTGCAAGATGGTTTTGTCCCCTGCCTTAAGTTCTGGCGCTTCGAGATAGGCGACCCCAATGGAACGCCCTGTACGATAGCCTGTTTTATAACCACGTTCCTGATAGACTTCATTGGCAACAGCTGCAATATCTTCAGCCAATACCCCCGGCTTTATGGCGTGGATTGCAGCTTGTTGTGCGTCGATGGCAGCCTGCTGGACATGAGCAGCAGCATCGGAGATCTCTTTGACGTGGAACATCCGATCAAAGCCAAGCTTGTACTGCTTGAACTGGATCATGTTGCAAAAACAGAAGTAAACAGGATCACCCTTTTCAAGTTTGCGTACACTTGCCCGGCGATGCACCATAGAGGTATCAACCCCACTTTGCATAATTTGCAGGTTGTGCACCATCGGTGAGACGAAACGCTCCCAACCCTTGTCAGTCAAAAAGCCCGCAGCAGTTTTGGTTCCAGCATTAATAACATCAAGAGCAGACTGGTATTCTTGGGCCCCAACCTCAAGTGATTTATGCGCTGCACTCATCATTGATCCGGCAATCTGACCAGCTTTTTTCATGATCTCAACCTCAAGCGGAGACTTAATCATACGCATCTGCCCTAAAGTCGGAGAGATATTAAGCAGTTCAGCCCCCTTGCATTGATCATCAAAGAAATTGCGGACGATCGCAGGAATGGTTTCGCGCTCAATCCAAATCTTTTGAGCATTCGCACCTATGATCTCTTTGAGAACCCGTGCCCAAGAGCGCTGCCCCATATCTTCCCAAGTGCGAACATCCCCTACCCAGGTCATGGCTGCGACCATTTCTGATTCCATCAGCGGGGTCACAACAATCGGCTCTTCATCAGGGCGGACAACCAACATAGTTGGACGGCCAAATTCAATACCAAGATATCCCCAAAAACCTGCAAGATAGGCAATGGAACTCTCATCCGTGAAAACCGCAATTTCTATGCCGTTTTCCTTCATCCGCGCCTGTAATTGGCGTGTACGTACAATTGTTTCTTCAAGCATGATAAAAATATCCTCGTAAATAAAGGCTTCACCTGAGCACCCTGAACCCAAAGAAATCGTCCAAGTTCATTATGACAAATTCACATATAGCTGTATACACCTAAGCTGTAAATACACATTATTATTCACAATATCGACACAATACCAATATGCTGCATACATCATAGCGCTAAATAGTAAAAAATAATATCTCGGTTAGAGGCATTTCTATAGCCAAAAGGATAGTTTCTGATAAAGTGCTTTGCACAATAACTTGGGATTTACGGTCTCAATACTTTGTTGGACACAAACCCTTTGTTTACGGTCCAGACAACAACTCGAACGATTTATGACAACGGCGACGCATAAAAGAAGTTTAATGAATAATTTGACCTTAAAACAGAATCCCAAATCAGATATTGAAGAAATCCAGGAGGTTATCCGGGAGAGAATTTGTTTCCTTGAATATCCCCCAGGGACAATTTTAAAAGAAACCCTACTTGCCACTGAATTTGGGGTTAGTCGAACCCCCTTGAGAGAGGCCCTCAACCGCCTGCATCACTTGGGATTAATCGAAACCCGCAACGGGGTCGGCACAGTTGTAGTTGAGCTTTCCCCACAAATTCTTTCCCAAATCTATGAAATGCGTCTTGAACTCGCCGTTCTGATTGGGAAGTTGACTCCCAATACTATTACGCATGAACACGAAGAAATCAGTAAGCGTCTGCTAGCGGAGACCCAGAAATTACACAAAAGCTTTGACGCTCATAAGTACTTTCAGATCAACCATGAACTGAACAATCTCATCCAGGACATTATCGGTAATGTGGCTCTTAAGGCGATGTGGAAGCAACTCTATAGTCAGGCGGCGAGCACATGGTATCGCATTGCCAAACTCGATGAGGAGAAAGTAACTCTTGCCCTGATCGAAGAACTATCTGATTTGTGCCTAGCCCTGCATAGACGCGATGCCGAAGCCGTTGGCTACAGCCAGAGAATACATATTAATTTCGGATTTGTGCGCGTTAAGCGATTGCTGAATATTGATAATACATCAACTACATAATTTGGACTCATCAAAAACAACCACGAGAAGACCATCAACGGTCAGATCTCCCCGTGGTCGGCGCGACCTTAGCTTTTACCGCTAATGTCTAAATCGTTATTTAGAGACAACTTAAGCTGTAAGACGGTCTCACCTACATCTTCAAACAGATATTCGCTGACGTACTGAAATCCGTAAGCCGAATAAAATTTACGGCCAAGTGAGTTAAGTTTGAAAACTTCGACAGTTAATCCTTCATCCCGCAATTCACACGCTTTATTGACAAGTGTTTGGCCAATGCCTAGGCCATGTTTTTTAGGATCAACAAAAAGTGCGGCGATTTCATTGCCCATGAGGGAAATAAATCCGACAACTTTGCCCTCTTTTACGCAAACCCAAGTTTCAGTGTTTGGGAGATAAATCGCGGGAATGTCGACACGTACTTTGGCGATAAAGGTCTCTTCTATAAAAGTATGCGCCAACCGAAACGCACTTTCCCAACAGCATAAAACGTCGTCGAGATCAGTATTTTTATATTTACGAATGAGATGGTTACTTGAAATGGATTGATCCACGGTACTTCTTTCAGATTAGCAGGCTTCAATATGAAATAGCCATGCAATAATATTCCCAAAAAATTGTAGCACCGAATGGTCTTGGATGCCGTGTTTTTGGGCCTTGTCGTCTGAATACCGCTTGGGCTTTATCTAACACTAGACGAAATACAACGCTACCAAAAATTTAACCTATCCGAGATATTATTTTTTACTGGCAAAAACTGGGTGACACGAATTCTCGGTTCACAATTTTACCATTTAGAGGCAAACTGCCATTCTGAACTCTCTGCCGAAGAATAACATTTCGGAACTCCTTGATTATCTCCGAGGAAGTAACCCATAAGAATTAGTTATTTGGAGAACTATTTTTGAATACTGCGTCAAACGAAAAAAATACTCTTCAACAAACAATCTCCTCCCTTGAGAGTGAAATTGACCGCTTGAAATTGGCTCAGATGGGGCATGTTCGTATTCTCCATGCTCTGGATGATATCAATAAGATAATCATGGACAGCATAGATCAGGATGAAATGCTTGAAAGAGCTCTCCAAGCTTTCCTTCGCTTATTTTCCTGCGATCGTGCCTGGTTATTATTTCCCTGTAGTATCAAAGCATCCATCACAACCGTTCCTATGGAATGCACTGTACCCGCATGGCCAGGTGCGGAAACAGATGGTCTTGAAATTCCTATTGATGATGTTAGTCGTGAAATTTTCAAAAAAGCACTACAGAGTTCCTCTCCTGTCAGATATGACCCCGAGGAAAATCCCCTCGACCCCAATTACATTATTAATCAACAATTCCATATCAAATCCCAGCTAGTTATGGCAATCCACCCCAAGGTTGGCGACCCTTGGCTATTGGGTATACACCATTGTTCCGCTCCTATCATTTATAATGAAAATGACTGCGCACTCTTCGAAGCACTCGGTAACCGCCTATCCGATGCGCTGACCAGTTTGATTTCACAGCAAAATACCAAAAAGCTTTTTAACAGCGCCGAAGTTTCGATTTGGAATGAAGATTTAACCGAAATTTACTATGCCTTGGAAAAACTTCGAAAAGATGGAATTACCGATCTACGCGGGTATCTGGAAAACAATGATCAGGTTGTCAGGAACCTCGCCAACTCCAGAGAAATCCTGCAGGTCAATGACGCTACTCTCAAGCTATTTGATGCCAAGAATGAAGCAGATTTTTTTCAACATATCGGAGAGACTTTTGGCCTCCAAATGATCGATGTCTTTATCGATGAGTTGTGCGCTATGTGGAACAAAGAAGATCTGTTTCGATCAGAGGCTGCATACAGATCTCTCAATGACAAACATATTGATGCCATCATAACCCTACGGTTACCCAAATCCGCCAAGGACTATAAAGCCGTTGCCGTAAGCATCATCGATATTACTGAACGTAAAAAAGCAGAAACCGCCCTCCATATTGCCCTTCAAGAAGCAGACAGATCCAATCAAGTCAAATCTCAATTCTTAGAAAGCATGAGCCACGAGTTACGCACCCCTCTCAATGCCATTTTGGGATTTGCACAGATCATGCAAATCAATAAGAAATCACCACTCACCCCAGAACAATATGAACATGTAGAATGCATATTAAGTGGCGGTAATCACCTCCTAGATTTGGTTAACGAAATTTTGGACTTGGCAAAAATAGAGGCCAACCAACTGGATCTAGCCCTCGAAGACGTCAATGTATATGACGTCATAAGTGAATGTCTTACCCTTATTGCTCCTCTTGGGGAGCAACGTTCCATCATCATTATTAACGAGTACAATCAGCCAAAAGACATCATCTTACACACCGATAAACTGCGCTTTAAACAAGCTTTGATCAATCTGCTTTCCAATGCGATTAAATACAACAAAGACGATGGTACAGTCCATGTTCAAAGTGAGATAACAGATAAAGGATTTTTACGTATATCTGTGATCGATACGGGTATTGGTATCCATATCAAAGACCGCGATAAAGTATTTCAGATGTTTCATCGTATCGGTGCCGATGCCATGAAATCTCGTGAGGGTACAGGTATTGGTCTGACGGTCACCAAGCTTTTAATCGAACGCATGGCGGGTTTTATTGGCTTTGAAAGTACCTTGGGTACAGGAAGTCGTTTTTGGATTGAACTACCCTTGGCTTCCAATAATAAAGTTCTTGTTTGGAACGATAGTATGCGGGTCGGGGTCGACAGTATAGATCGCGATCACCAATATCTCGTTTCCCTGTTAAATAGCATCACTCACGAAGACTTCGATGCTCGGAGACTTGATACCTTTTTCGAAGAATTAAGCGCCTACACCAAGTACCACTTCCATCGTGAAGAAGTCGTAATGGAAGCCTGTAATTACCCCAACCTGGATAGACACCTCTTACACCATCAAGATTTTGTTCTCCAACTTAAAGACCGCCAGAACAATTGGTACCTAACCAAAAATAATAACCCAGACTTTATTCCACGTTTTCAGGAAGAAACACGGGTTTGGTTATATAACCAAATTCTTGCTAATGATGTCGACCTTGCTAAATACACCAAAGGCAAAGAACAGGAAATTCGACAAGCCCTAGAAGCTATGGCCAAACCAGAGTCAAAATTTATAAATATGATTTAGTAGGCTTCTAGAACATGGCTCCAAACGCAACCCATAGAGACCATATGCTCAAGTGGTATAAAACCAAAGATAGTAAACCCCTGACAAAACAATAACAGGTATGGTTAAAATCGACCTGTTTCGGAAAGACCGGTTGCCAGACATTCAAAGAGGTGTAATCGTTCGATCAACTGTAATCATCGGGATTTAGTAAGGCAACTTTATGGGCGGAATGAAAATCAAATCGAGCACGTGCCGAGGAAGAAATTTTATTGGAATTCATCTGAAGATGATTCACTTTGCTTTGATCTTTGGTACATTCTTTTTTGCCCAAACTACCGCAGCACAAACTGTTTCTTCCCCTGAAATTTCTTCACAGCCCGTTTCATCAAAAACAATTATATCACAAGAAAATTACCTGAAACAAATCGAGATCTTTCGAATAGGTACCGGCGGTATAGCGGGCACCTATTATCCTATTGGTGGCATGGTAGCACAGGCCATCAGCAATCCACCGGGCTCGCGTGCATGCGCGGAAGGTGGCAGTTGTGGCGTACCAGGCTTGGTTGCCATTGCACAATCCTCCAACGGATCTGTCGCCAACATACATTCTATTTCCAAAGGGGAGCTTGAATCTGGATTTGCCCAATCCGATGTTGTCTATTGGGCCTACACAGGCATGGGAGTGTTCGAGGGAAAACCACCTGTAAAAGATATTCGAGCCATTGCAAATCTCTACCCAGAAACCTTACATCTTGTTGCACGCAAAGGGTCGGGCATCAATACGGTTCGCGATTTGCGCGGTAAAAGGGTCTCCCTGGACGAAGCAGGCTCAGGCACGCTTGTTGATGCACGGATCATACTTGATGCCTATGGCTTAAAAGAAAACGATCTCAAGGCTGAATATATCAAACCCGAACATGCAATTGGCAAGATTGAACGCGGTGAGCTCGATGCCTTTTTCATCGTTACGGGTTATCCAACACCCTCCGTTAGTAAACTTGCTTCTGGGGTTGGCGCCAAGCTTGTGACAATCGGCGGTAAAGAAACCACTGGCTTACTGAAACGATGGAGCTTCTTCGCACCAGATACCATCCCCGAAAATACGTATGACGGTATCCCCACGACACCAACAATCAGCGTGGGTGCCCAATGGATTGTTGGCGAAAAGGTCGATGAAGAATTGGTTTACCAAATCACAAAAGCACTTTGGAATGCCTCGTCACGGCAAATCCTCGACAATGGCCACAGCAAAGGTAAAGCCATAGACATAGAGCGCGCCTTAGAGGGGATTGCAATTCCTCTTCACCCTGGAGCAGAGCGTTTTTATCAGGAAATGGGGGTGCGTCCTTGATCATGGCCTCCCCGACAAGAAAACAACTTGGAAAACTCTCGGAAAAGCAATCAGATAAACTGCGCAATCCTCAGGCGACCTTTTCGAGTAAAACCAATCCATCAGAAAGCAGACGATTGGATCTGAGGCTTGCCCGCCGGTATATTACCCGCCCGATTATTTTGATCTTTTGTGTACTCGCTGGCTGTCTTGGCATTATCTATTTCTCTTGGTTCAGTCTCCAAGATATTGAAAAAGCCCTGCCCATAACTGTTGCCAAACAAGAACGCGATATTGCCCTCTTGGTCCAGGATGTATCTGACCTCGCTTGGCAGGCCAAACTTGCCAACAGCAATCCCACTACCAAACAAATCCAGGAAATATTGAATCAAGTATCACGTATAGAAAGCCGGTTAGGGCTCATGCGAGGGACTTATAACTTTGACAGCCTTGTCGGGGCTTCGGCCATGCATGCGGTTATTACCCCCGCGTTGGCAGACATAAAACGATGGCTGAGCGTCGGGGTGTATAATTTACCCGCAGACTCTCCCGTTGTTATAGCTTTGGTTGATACCCGTGCCACAGATGCTATCAACACCATGCGTCCCATGTTTGCCAAGGCCCAACAGCAAACCTTTACTATTTTGAGCAAACAATCGAGCCAAATTCTCACTTTTCGAAACGCAATCATCTTCTTCCTCGTTGGCGTTCTACTGATTACGGTTATCGTGATTTTTCAAATGTACCGTCTGAAGAAAATTGATCAGGCTTTATTCGAAGCCCGAGAGGTCGCCGAAAAGGCCAGTAAGGCCAAGTCAGAATTTCTCGCAACCATGAGCCATGAATTTCGCACGCCCCTAAATGCGATATTAGGGTTTAGCGAAATGATGCAAGAACAATTTTTTGGCCCCTTGGGGTCAAACACTATTGGATCGGAAAAATATACTGAATATGCCAATGATATTCACCATAGCGGTAAGCATTTGCTCTCCCTTGTAAATGACGTTCTGGATATTGCAGCAATTGAGGCCGGAAAACGCAGCCTGACCAACAAACAAATCGACACCCTTGAAGTGCTCGAAGACTGCATTAAGTCCGTCGAAAAGAGGGCCCGCGACAATAACATCGACTTGATCTTGAATGTCCCAAAGGGCATCCCTACGCTCTATGTTGATAAACGTGCCATCACTCAGATAATGCTTAACCTGTTATCAAATGCCATCAAATTCACCGAGAAAAATGGTCAGGTAGAAGTGCAGGCGATCTCTGAAAGAAAGCGTATTAAGATCACGGTAAAGGACAACGGTATCGGAATATCGGCCGATAGACTGCCCACCATTACCGACGCCTTCTCCCAAGGGGATGCTAATCCCCACAAAGCTCAAGAAGGGACTGGCCTTGGTCTCTCAATTGCCAAAGCCCTCATTGAGGCACACAAGGGGACATTGCACGTCAGAAGCAAACTCGGACAAGGTACTGAAGTATCCGTGACCTTGCCTTGCTGGGGAATAACAAGCAACTAAGGGAAACTGACGGCTTTTGAGAACTTACGATTTCAAGAAGGCCCTTCACCCGATAGGCCGTGTTTTTTAAGCAGGGCCTCATACGTGCCGTCTATTTTCATTTCGTCCAACGCCTGATCAAACAAAAATAGTATCTTACGATAATTACGCGTTTTTCGAGATATCCCGATAAACAAATTTTTGATCTCAAGTGCCTCTTTTGAATAGTCAAAGAGCGTTTCACTCGAAAAAAGCTCGTTTGCCGTATAACGTGCCACCAGTTCATCGGTTAAGACAGCATCTACACGACTGTTTTTCAATTTATTAAGAATGACTTCCAGATTTTTGGAAAGATCTCTTTTAAAATTTTGTGCCTCAACAAAGGCTTTTGGATAGGCATAATCCTGAGCAACCCCCACTATTAGGTTATCAAGGTCCTCGAGCGTTTCTATTCTTGTTTCCCGATAGGAACGGCTCATCAACACCATTCGATTAACGCCAAGGACAGAGCCATAAGCAATGTTTTCGACCCGCTCTTCCTGATACCAAATCCCAGGGAGAATATCGATCCGCCCTCGCACAGCCTCTTTCAACGCCCGTGACCAGGGGACTTTTTTAACTTCTGTGGCAAAACCAGCCCTGTCCATGGCCACCTGAATAACTTCTGTCAGTAGCCCATGTCCTTGTAGGTCAAAGCCCGTATAAGGCGCCCAGGTATAAACACCGATCAATAGAGGTTTATTTTCCCGATAAGGTGACGAATTAGTTTGCGCCTGAGTATGAAAAGAGGCGAACAGGAAAGGCACAAAAAATACGATTGCCAAGAATAACGACCTTAAGAAGGATGACCTCATTAACAACCCCGTTAAATTCATATTTCCACCTCAGCAGTATTATTTTCTACCACATTGTTATGATGCGTTTTTTAATTCATGTATGTCATGTTTAGTGAGTAATTTTTTATAAGTCCCATCAACCTTCATTTCCTCCAGAGCCTTTTCAAAAAGAAACAGGATACGATCATGCTCAGGATGAGCGCGAGAAATCCCAAGATATACATTCTTGGTATCCAACGATTTCGATCCATAGCGAAATTGAACCTTACCCTTGAATAATTTTCGAGATGTGTGACGGGCAACCAGTTCATCCCCTAAGGCCGCATCTATGCGCCCTTTGGCCAATTTTATGAGGTTGAAATCCAGGTTGCGTGAGAAATCTCTATCGAAGTTTTGAGCCTCTAAAAAAAATTGGGGATAGGCATAATCCTGAACTACGCCGACAGTGAGGTTATCCAGATCTTTCAGTGTTTCAATTTTTTGTGGATAATTTGCACGACTGATCAACACCAGTCTCGCCGTGGCAAGGACTGTGCCGTAAAGAATGGTCTTAGCTCTTTCGTCACTATACCAAATTCCTGGAATAATATCGATTTCGCCGCGAGAAGTTCCCTTTATCACGCGAGCCCAAGGCGTGTCTTGAGCAATTGTTTCAAACCCCGCGCGTTTCAACGCCACTTGAATGACTTCCGTCAGTAACCCGTGCCCTGGAAGACCATAGCCGGAATAAGGCGCCCAATCAGATACCCCGATAACAAGAGGAGAGCTCGTTTGTGAGGACAGAGAATTTGTTTGGGCAAACGAAGGGATGGCAATGACTGTGAAAAAGACCGTAAGGATCGCACCAAAACATCCCCACAAAACTTCAGGGAATGCCCAATCTAAAGCTGTTTTTCTCGCCTTAGCCTTTAATACCGAGATCATCTAAATACCTCGACGGTTAAATACCTAATATCTATATGCGTCATTAACGCATAGGGTTCCCAAATTAATTTTGGGTATTAAACGCTCAATCTAACTCAATCACAAAGAGCCCTAAGCAAAGAGAGCATAAGTTTGCTCTCATCCTACTTAATTATATATCAAGCACGCTTTGGCATTCGTTAAAATATCAAATATTTTTCATTAATTTGTTAAGTATCCGTGCAAAATACTTATGGTGATTGCTTATCTCAAATCCAATTTACAACTAAAAATATACCTGCTGAGATCACAACAATCGGGTGCGTGAATACTGAACAAACAATGCCGAGTACTCTTGCCCAAATCGGGCTTAAGGGAAATTTTCGATCATAGTACCCAGTCCAAAAATTTGCCCACCACCCGAAAATAAATCTGATGATCCATATAATACCCTTAACCAAGGAAAAGATTAACTCCAGCATGCCAAATACGGCCCAAAAATCTTTCACTGAGAGAATGTTCCTTCTCCAATACTCTGGGCAAGCAGAACCACTTCCGGCCAGTAACCAACCAAAAAGCAAAGAGTAATTGGATTGATCGCCAAGGCGGAGATCACCCCCAACGTCTGTGCCAGTTTGGGTTTATGACTTAAAAACAAACTGTAGAAACTAATCCAAAGTGCTCCCCACCCCTTAATAAGGAAGCAAAGAAGCCTCCAAAGTCCTTCAAACACAAACTCCCATATTATGTGTTTTAAAATAGAGCCCACTATGTCTCCGACCATCTGTCCTCACTACTTTTCTTTCGCCTACGTCTTTGGCACTTATAAGTTGTTATATTCACTTAATATATTCTCGGTGTATTACAACCATTTATACTTGTGCTTAACTGCTGGGCGTTGTTTCATATACTCCCCATCTAATATCAAACTCACACCAAACTTATCCTATCTGTGAGAGACGAAACCGAAAGTACATATCCATGATCATCAAGGCAGCCGTTGTTGGCCTCGGCAGTGTGAGCAAAAACCTTTTAAACATATTGGCAAACAAGCACGCGCGTGTTTTGGCTGACCATGACATGGAGTTTAAGATTGTCTGCGTGTCTGATAGCTCTGGTGTTGCGGTAAACGAACAAGGTTTTGATCCGCGCGATCTCATTACCCGCAAGGAAGCCCGCGAGCGCGCCTCAGGTTTTGAGGGCTATCGCCCGGATGCCACCATCGAAGACGTGCTCGGTGACACTTCTATTGATCTGGTTTTTGAAGCTTCGCCCGTTAATCTTGATACTGGCGCTCCCGGTCTGGGCATCACCCGTGCCGCTTTGAGCAAGGGAATTTCCGTTGTCCTTGCCAACAAAGGTCCGGTGGTACTGGCATTTCAGGAACTTCATGATCTAGCAGCCAAAACAGGCGCAGGGTTGGCCTATAGTGCCACGGTGTGCGGCGGCCTGCCGATCCTCAACATGGGCAAACGCGATCTGATCGCCGGCGATGTGCACAAGCTCCAAGGCATTTTTAACGCCACCAGTAACTTTATCCTCGATGAAATGGCCACGGGGCGTTCTTACGACGACGCTCTAAAAGAAGCGCAGGACCGTGGCATTGCCGAAGCAGACCCGACCCTCGACGTCGGCGGCTGGGACACCGCCAACAAACTAGTGATCATCGCTAATGCTATTTTACACCAGAACGTCACCCTCAAAGACGTTAGTGTCACAGGCATAGAGAACATCACGGAGGCCCAACTCAAAGCCGCACGTGATCGCGGCGAACAAATCAAATTGGTCGCAAACGCCCAAGACGGCAAACTCTCCGTCGCCCCGGTCGCCCTGCCTGGTGATAGCTTCCTCGCTCACTGCACAGGATGGGAAATGGCGGTAGAGATGCACACCGACATCTACGGCATCATGTACCACAAACTCTGGGAGCGCGAACCCACCCCCACCGCCGCCTCTATGCTCCGAGATGCGGTGAATATATTTGAGGGTAAAAGATAATGGAAACAGTCACCTGCTACCGACCTACTGGGCAAAAAGAGCTCGATCTGGTCGCTGAGAGTGATTACAAAAAATGGCCTCCGCGCTTGCCCGATCAGCCTATTTTTTATCCTGTTACCAACGAAGAATACGCCATTGAACTCACCCGTTGGAATGTCAACACAACAGGTATTGGCTACGTCACCAAGTTCGAAGTCCGAAAGGACTATCTCTCAATATTTAAAATTGAATGCGTTGGTGGAAGAAATCACACCGAGTGGTGGATACCAGCCGAAGAAATGAACGAGTTCAACGACAACATTGTCGGCAAAATAGAAGTCACTCAAACGCTTAAAAAAAATTCATAATTCCGTAGAATAAAAATCGTCCTAAAGGCAGCGCCTCTGAACAAACAAGCCGTTCTTATATTACTCCTGCTTTTTATTGGGGTGTTTTGCAACGCTATGATCGTACCTTTTATGGGGTATTTCATTGTAAATGGTCTGGGACGAGATCCTTGGGAAATAAGTGTTTATGTGGGGCTGGTCACAGCTTTATCACTTGTGATGAACCGCCAGTTCGGAGAACGCTTTGACAAGGGGGCTCGGGTGCGTCCGCTTATCGCCATATCGGTCAGTGCCTTCATGATTGCCACCATCACGTTGTCTTTTTACCCGTCCTATTGGGTCATCATCGGCTTTTTCAGCCTTTGTTTCAGTTTCTCCAATGCTTCAACATCTATCATGTATAGCTTTGGCCGCGCCTATGCAGTGGAACGAGGCCTTGCGATTACATCATATAATTCCTATCTGCGCAGCTTGACCTCTCTGGGATGGATGTTTGGCCCAGCCCTTTCTTTTTTTATCGCAGGACAGTGGGGCAACGAGGTTGTGTTCTATACCGCTGCATGCCTGGCTTCATTGTGGGGATTACTTTGGTTTCTTGCTATTCCAAAAGACTTTACGGCCCCAACTGCTGAAAAATATCTGTCAGGTAATAGTAATCAAGCCACAGCATCACAAAACAAAGCAATCAACCAAGGCTTATGGTTGGCGACAGGTGCCTGTCTGTTTTTTGCCACCGCCCACATTCTAACAAGCGCCTCCCTGCCACTTTATTTCACACAAGAAGCAGGTCTGCCCACTTTTGCACCCGGCATGGCCTTTACTATCAAGTGTTTGATGGAAGTGATCGCCATTCTGATTGCACCTTATATCATGGAAAAGTTCGGAACCAGAACGGCCCTTTATCTCTCAGCGATCATTGCCATGCCAACTTTCTACATTCTCTCTCAGGTCGAAAGCCTGTCGCAATTGGCACTGGGCGCTGCCCTCGAAGGGCTTTATTATGGTCTTTTTGCAGGCGTAAGCATTTCTTTCGTCCAGCAATTCGCCAACGGCCGCTTAGGCCGCGCCACATCGCTCTATATGAACAGCCTGTTCCTCGGGGGCATGATCGGCAACGTATCCATGGGTCTGATCGCCAGCGCCTATAGCTACCAAACCGCGATACAATGTTCGCTGATAATTATCGCTTGTGCTCTTGTGATCCTTATTTTATCGAGACGGAGTGACAGAGTTGTTTCAAGTAATGAGGAATCACAAGCGCGCCTATAGTTATTTTCGATTATTTGCGGAAGAGACCAGTCATGAATGATGTCAAAAACCTGTTTAATGAAGTACTGGCGTTTTATCGAGCGCGGTTGATCGAAGGTAATCACGCTGTCTCAACCATGTTGAGCGAGGTCATAACCCGCCTTGAACATGCTACACCATTGACGGTTCCTGAACCTCACTCACTTAGTGTAACGAGGCACTGGGATCGTGTGATGGAGAACGTGGTTCTCCCCAACCATTCAGGGCTACGCGGCGCTCTCTCTGCCACAGCTCCGAGTTTTCACTGGATGCAGAACCCCAACTACAACGACGATCTCATGGGCTCGGGGTATATGAATAACTATGGTTTTATTGAGCTGGTCGGAAGCAAGGCTGCCTTTTATGAAGCTGAAGGCGTCCGCTGTGGGCTGCTCTTGCTCGGCCCCGGTCTTCATTACCCCGCGCATAATCACGCCGCAGAAGAAATTTATCACGTACTTTCAGGCGACCAAACCCTATGGCGTCGTGACCAAGAAGACTGGCTCACACATCCAGCTGGCTCGACCATCCATCACCCCCCGTGGATGGTCCATGAAACTAAAACTGGAGATCAGCCCCTGCTCGCGCTTTATTGCTGGCTTGGTGATGGCAGTGAAGCAAAACTTACTTAACCTCAGAAAGAAAAATCCAAAATTGAGTCCTACACCTTAAGAACAACAGAAATCTCAAGATATTTGGCATGCACACCTTGATTAACAATTCTAAGTTGTTATTCTTTTTAGCGTCTTTTAAATTCAGGATGTCGTCATGAAAAAAAATATCCTTATTTCCGCTCTTTTTGGCACAAGTATCTTATTTTCATCTCCTCTTAAAGCTGATGATTTCAGTATTTCATTTGAGGAATGGGGCGATTTTAAAAAGTGTACTTCGGGTAGACCGATACGCGTTACAAATCCTCTTTTCAAGCTCAATTCAGTGCCAGAGGGAACTGTTTTAATTAAGTTTTCCCTACAGGACTTAAATGCCAGAAGTTATCAACACGGCGGCGGGAAGATTAAATACAGCGGGCAGGAAATCACCGAAAGCGGCGCCTTCAAATATGAAAGCCCTTGCCCGCCCAGAGGCGTGCACACTTACCAGTGGACAGCCAAAGCATATGACACTGAAGGAGAAATTCTCGCCAAAGCAAAGGTTAAGAAAAAATACCCTGAATAGGTGACAAGCTTTAAAAGCACCTTTCTACCTGAACATAACAACACCTAAATCACCCGGAGAGATCAGGGCCTTCATAACCGTTGCAAGTGATCAAAACTTGGTGCCTGGAAAAGGTGTTCCTTAATCAATCAAAGACTTACATCGCAAGTTAACTATCACTACTTCTTCAAAAGGTTACAAAAACAAAAAAAACATTAAAATTCAGAATTTTCCTAATCCCTTCACGATGCTCGCTCATAGCGCTCGACCGAGGTCTTCAATATGTTTCGCAGCACAGTCATCGGATAACCCGCCTTGGCAAAGACCCTCAGCCCCATATAAGCGGAAGTTAGATGATCGGCTTCAGCTTCTAAAGAGATGATCCAACCCCCTTCATCACGCAAGCGTTCTACAATCGCTCTGCGCAATAAATCGAGAGCTACCTGCACACGTGCAGCAACCTCTGGATCATGTGAGGCTCGCTCAACAGCGGCGTCACAGGCCAGACAGCCTCGGCGTATCCCTTCCCTTTCTGTCTGTTTGATAGCCCGTTCCATCAACCCTCCAACGGCCTCAACAAAAGAGCCTGCCTCGCGAAACAAAAAAGCCGCCTCTCCCATTTCGCGACGACCGTAATGATCCAGTACAGCAAGATAGAGTCCCCGTTTATCTTCGAAGGCATTGTAGATGCTACCACGTTTCAATCCTGTCTCTGCTTCAAGATCATCCGTCGTTGTTCCGTCATAACCCTTCTGCCAAAAAACCTGCATAGCAGCGTCTAGAACAGTGTCCGTATCAAATTTCCGGGGCCGCGCCATCTTGTACTCCGTTATTGGTATTTGCGTTCCATTATAGTCCAAATAACAAAAAACTCATAACACAGAAAAGTGATTACAACGTTATTGAATTTCAATACCAAAACTATTAACTCTCTTTTCAAGCTATCAAATACTGAATTACGATTCATATTGGTATTAATATTCAAAAACTAGGATTACTCATGACTGTCTCCAAATTATCCTGCACGGACATCTTCAATCACCCCGCTACCTTACTCTCGAAAATGAGTACGGTTTTCACCCAGCTTGGGACCTACGGTATTTTCGCCTCCCTAGGTATTATCTATTTCTGGTTCGGGGGAATGAAATTCACCGCGTACGAAGCTCAAGGTATCGCACCTCTCGTAACGAACAGCCCTCTTCTTTCTTGGGTTTATGAAATATTTTCAGTTCGAGATTTCTCTCGTATCCTAGGTGTTATCGAAATCTCTATCGGTCTGTTGATCGCGTGTCGCTTTGCCTCGCCGAAGTTTTCCGCCATTGGTGGGCTTCTGTCGAGCGGGCTCTTCATAACCACGCTTAGCTTCATGGCAAGCACTCCTGGTGTCTTCGAGCCAAACCTGGGTTTTCCTGCTATCTCTGTAGCGCCAGGTCAGTTTCTTTTGAAAGATCTCGGTCTACTCGCCGCGTCACTATTTGTAACAGGCGTCTCACTCACTGATCTGACGGCCAAGCAATCAAGCTAGTCCAAGAAAAGCCCCTCAGCATATATAAGCTGGGGGGCTTTCTAAGGGTAATTTTTTTGGTTGGTATAAAAGCGAGGTTATTGTCGTTCACAAAACCTCAACCCATGTCCGATTTTAGAGCAAAACAATACTTATCCAAAAGTTACAACACCCAAATCACCCGGAGAGATCAAGGTCTTCATACCGACCGCTAACTCTTTCACCTTCTCTGGTGTGTAGAGATCGTAGAAACTTTGGTTGCTGCGGCCGATAGCGTGTTCGGCTGAAAAGCTGCCGTGGTATTTATCAACCACGACCTCAACCACCCAGGCGCGGAGGTTGGGGATAAAGGCCTCATCGTTCAGGCGAGGGTCATCTTTGGCGAGGGCCAAGTTAAAGTGCAGGCCACCATCGCCGACGTGGCCAAAGTCACAGATACGTACATCAGGGAATTTCTTTGGTAGTTCTTCCGCCATAAAGGCGCGAAATTTCATCAGGTCACCTCGGCGGAAGGAAACATCAAACGCCACCAGCTTTCCGGCGTGTTTCACACCTTCTGACAGCGCATGGCGCAAGGACCACATTTCTTCGGGGCGGCCAATAAAGGCGTTTTCTAATGGAGCTTCTTCGTCTTCCCAAATTTCGGCAAGGACGGTTTCTAACAGCTCATCCAACGTTTGTTCCCCTTCTCTCATCGCCCAGGTGCGAGAGAGTTCGACGAGCAGAACGTAATCCGGTAATTCTCCGCCGGGGAAAGGATTACGTAGGGAAGGCGCATGATCAAAGGCCGCTGCCATTGCCTGTGCAGACATGCCTTCAAAGGCGGTAAGTTGGCTATCGCAGCGCTGTTCCATTTCCAGTAATAACTTGAGAACCGCGGCTTCATCACGGGGCACTAATAAGGCCGCCGCAGATTGTTGCGGCAGGCGTTCCACATTTAATACAGCTTCGGTTACAACACCCAATGTTCCTGTCGTGCCGATAAAGAGATGCTTCCAGTCGATCCCGGTGTTGTCTTTGCGCAGGCCCGACATGAAATCAAGCTCAGTCCCGGCTTCATCCGCAAGTACAACCTTCACCCCAAGAGTATTTTGGCGAACATCGCCGTAACGCAGGAAACGCGCCCCTCCAGTATTGGTTGCGATCATGCCACCGATACGCGGGTCCGCACCGAGATCAATGGGGAATACATACCCCTTGGGCGCGAGGAAAGCATTGAGATCAGACAAGCGCACGCCTGCCCCCACTGTGACTGAGCGGTTTTCTGCGTCGAAGATGATCTTGTCGTTTGCCCCAAAAACATCAGAATCAGAAACATTAGAAGAGGTTCCGTCAGAGGTGGCTGTGCCAATTAGGCGATCAAAACTCAGCACACCCTGTTGGCCGGAACCATCCGGCGTTGAGGCACCGACCAGACCAGTGTTACCAGATTGCGGCACCAAAACAATGCCTTGGCCCACACAATAGGCCATGACTTTAGAGGTTTCCGCACTGGAAGCTGGACGCACCACAAACGCTGCCTTTCCCGCCCCATACCGTACGCAGCTTTCATAAGCCTCAAGACCCTTTCCGGGCTCTAAAAGCCCCTTATTGCCCACGATTTTTTGTAAGGCGTCGAGGTCTTTACGGGTTGGAGCGGTCATTATTTGGGTCTCTATCTCTATCTGGGTACTAAGTATTAAGCAGCTACTGCTGCATCGTCTTTTAGAGCTTTTTCCGATAGCTGTGCAAGACAGGCATTGAGCGATGCACGTTCCAAATCAGCATAGAGCGCGAGCTCATCCCAGACCTTGGTGCCTAAAGCTTGTTCAAAAGACTGCTGGCTTGGATTACTGTAGACAACATCAGCACCACCTTCGCCCAGATTAAGCCCGAGGTTAGACTGGAAGATACCAGCCGCAGAAACGGGTAGGAAGTCTTCGTAGATGATCGGATCTATGCGCAACAATCCAGCTTCGAGAAGGCCCTCGAGTGATCCACTGATGCCAACAGAACGTGCAATCTCTTCACCTTTGCCACTCAAGGAATAGCGGAAGAATGCCAAGCCTTCAGTCCGTAATTCAGAGTAACTATCTGGGTATGCTTTAAAGCATTCGACCAAAAGGTCTTCGTAGGCACCCTCGCCAGCACGTACCCGAGCGCGGGTATCATCAAGCAAAGTATCATATAGCGCTCGACCTCTGGAGGTCAGAGCAATACCGCGTTGTTCGATTTCACCAAACCGTGCTGTGTGTGAACCCTCATCCCAATTACCATTCTCGCCTTTGAAAAGAACCTTTTCTTCTAAAGCCTTGAAAGAAGTCTGGCGCAGGAGAATTGGGCAGTCGCGTTGTGGTGGGCCTTCGATCACAGCCTTTGGGTTTATACCGCGCTCTGGCATTGCAATTTGAACCGCATCAATATCGAGAGTGCGCGGGGTCAGGTGATTGATGTGTGGGCCATGAAAGCTAACGATATCGGCAATCAGACGATGTTCGTCATGAAGTTTGCCATAGAGTTCCTGATCGATGTTAGCTTTTGAGTGCCAGCGGAATGTCTCTAATGCTTCTGTGACAAATTGCGTCGCATCTTCGTTGCTAAGGCCACCTTGTTTTTCAGCCAGCTCGATTAGGTTAAGCGCTGCTGTTGTAAAGATCTCTCGGTTGTCGAGGACTTCTTGGGCCGCAGCGCGAAGATCCGCATCTTCAATTAATTCCAACCGCAGTAAAGATGTAAACACGCGGAATGGGTTTCGGTTAAGATCACTCTCGGCTACCGGACGGAATGCTGTGGAATGCACAGGAATTCCCGCAACGGCAAGATCATAATAACTGACAGGCTCCATACCCATCACCGCAAAAAGACGGCGCAGGGTGAAGAGTTCTTTTTCAGTCCCCACCCGAATGGCACCGTGACGTTCTTCGCTAATGCGATCCAGGCCATTGCTGTTGCTCAATTGCGAACGCAAGCTCTCATCGCGTTCCAAAACAGAGACATTAATATCTGCAACCAATTCCATTAGTGCGCCATAGGCAGGCACTTCTTCACGGTACATCGCTGACATCGCCAGTGAGAATTGTGCACGGATTTCGTTTTTAGATACAAAATTGTCGTTAGTATTAGCAAGGTTATTAGCCAGCGTCATTACTTTATCTCCATTCAAAAACATGAATGAAAATCGCTCATCCAAGTTCAACATCCTTTAATTTAAAGAGGATATAGCATTTGTGCAGATGCGAATAAAAACGATATATTTTCATCAATTGATGAGTTTTATGAATGATGTATCCTTTAGTGATGATCTTAAATTCTTTGTAGATTTATAGAGAACAAAATGTGTAAGTTGTCATAAGATGGTTGTTAACATTAGGTAATCCGTAAGTTAACTGACGGAAAAACGATGAGAAAGAGATAGGGATGAGCTCAAACAAATTTGGTAACTTACATCAAGACTTGCCCATTGGCGTTGTGACCTATCGTTTGGCCTTATCCTCAGGCGAATTGGAAGCCGAATGGGTTTTTAGTGCGCAAACAGGTGTAGAGACCGTCTGTAAAGGCATTGCAACACCCCAAATACCTGAAGCAAGAGATGCTAATATCAACTTTGTTGGCAAATACAGCATCACCTATTACGACCCGGACGGTGAGCCAGCAGAACCTTGGGATCTTGAGATCACGCAAAAGGGTGATATTTTTTCCCTGATTTGGTCAAAAGTAGGCAAGCCTAAATACCACGGCACTGGCTTTATTTCTGGGGAACTTTTGGTTTGCGGATGGCGGCCAACAGAATGAACGAATTTGATTGGCACAGCTCCCCCCTCACCCGAGAAACGGTAATAACAGATCGTTACAAAAACACCCAGAACGTGCGCCGCTTTATGAAAAAAGAGTGTGGTGAAGATTTCAAATTCAATCGCCCTTTTATGGCCTGGATAAAAGGGGGAAATCCCAAAATAATGGGAGATATCGCCGATGAGTGGTTGAAGCGTCAGTCTGAACTAAAGACTTAATGGACTGAGAGCAACTGCCATGAGGTTTTAGTCGAAAAAATTACCAAACTAACACTCCGAAATGAAAGTAAAAAACCTGCTAAGCGAGTTTAATTTCGATCCGTTATTTTGGTATATCCGCATCAGGAGATGCTGTCTCTGGATGGTTTTTCGTTGGGTCTAATTTCTCTGGATGAACTCTTTTAGTTAACCAGTCACAAAATCGGGCGAATTCGATGCGTAGAGTGAGGAACGGTACTAAAGCTCCGTTATCTCGTGATACTCTTCCAAACATAATCCACTCCTTTACCCAGACTTCCTATTTCAGGAATATGCCTACCTTATTAGCATACCACTGCTATGTGAAGGTTATACTACAGGGTAGAGATTTCATCCAATAAAGTTGGGACCAATTGTCACGCTCGCCTCAAGCTATTGGCAAGAATAACTTTATTCCTTACCTATAAACAGAAAACACAAGTTTCATCGCCGTTTTGAGCTTTCATATTAACCCCCGATCACCCCTAGAGCAGTCCCAGACTCGACAAAAAATTCCGCACTTTCAATCAAAACACCCTCTAACGGCCACATCAATGCATCACAAGTTATAGGAACCTCTTCCTGTAGGTGGACGACAGATTTGGTGCTAGTATGATGACACCAGGTACAGAAATGAGCCTATTTAACGGCTTTATAGTTCTTCAGATCAGATGCCAAACAGTTAAGCATTTTGTTAAGAAGTTACACCCTATAATGGCTTCGACTCACGAGTATTTTGACTGTTGATTTGAGCCAATTTTTTATGGGATGCTATGTCTTGAACATATGCACCCCTTTTGTTTTCGGTTTTGTTTTTTAAGTTTGTTTATGCCGATATTCATATCGTTCGCATCGCTTAGGCAGTGTCCCTTATCAGCTTTGGGTCTGCCTTATCGTTTTGGTACAGTTTTTCGCGTTGCCAATTTTAACCACTCTATCAAGGAGTTAGGGTTGTGGCCTACAGTGCAAAAAATTTATGTGATGATCTCGGGAAAGAAATGGAACATGGTTATCGCGCCACCAAGGTCGCCAGGTTGGCAGGTAAAATTCATAACGATCATTGCCGGGAACTCAGTCCCTACCTTGATAACAAGTTGATGCAGCTCACCTCTATGGAAGAAGGCTCAGAATTTGAGCTTTCCGAAGGTGAATTCAAGCACCTGATCAAAGAACTCGGCAGCCACTAACGTTCTCTTGCGCACAGAGAAATTTTCTTTCGAATTTTTGTCGTGTGAGGTTTCTCTCAAACGCCGGATAAGGTCGTGTACTGAAATTGAGGGCCTCGACAACACAGTTGCGCGAGGGTCGTTTTCCACTCTGGTCTAGTGTGTCAAGCTGAAGCCATCGTCGGCTTTTACTTCTTCGGGCGACTACCTGCGTGGGCGACCAGTGGCTTTGCCGTCTTTAAGCTGCGTACTTGTGTGGCTTCAAGGCCCTTAAGCGTGCGCTCGATTACCAAATCGCGTTCATTATCTGAAAGGGCCGCAATGAAGGTATAGATCATTTTACCAAGTGGCGTGCTGGTATTTACCCCTTCACAAAGGGATTGAAAGTTGACTTCTTTGGCCTGTAAATCCTGAATAAACTCAATCAACTCCATGGTGCGTCGACCAAGCCGATCCAGCCGCCAAACGACAATGGTATCTTCTGGCCCCGCCAACGCGACGGCCTCTTCCAAAGCAGGACAAACGACCCGATTGGAGGGGAGAACTTCAGAAAACACACGCTCGCACCCGGCCTCTTCCAACGCCGCGGTCTGCTGCGCCAAATTCTGCCCTTCTCCCAATACCCGCGCGTAACCAATTTTCATGAAACCACTGTCTCAATAGTTTAATTATGAATTTGAGAATACAGTATGTAACATAATTATGAAACGGATAAGCTGCTCTTCAATATAAGAAATTTAATGTAATCAGCATTTGTCATATGGTGAATATTTGCTCTACTCTACAACCATGACCAAGATAAATAGCTAAACCAGAAACCAATATCAGAGGCCCATCCAAGTGATAGAGAGAAAAGAGGGAAGTAATCCTTTTCCGGTCAATACCAAAAATTATCATCTACCTGAAGGATCTCTGTTTGGAAAGATTGCCCGTGGCGTTGGACGAGCCATGACAGCCCTTGTCTATAGCCCTAAAGATTTAAGTATTCATGTCTCCAACAAGATCGTTCAGATGGATGACGTTCTTGAAAGAGAAAACACATTTTTTGGCCGAATTTATAATAAAATCTCAGGAGAAGACATTACTTCAATCGCCTTGGATGGTGTTGTTATTCAGCAGTTACATGATGTGGTTGGCGTAAAAACGCCGTTCTCGATCGAGATCCAATATCAATACAATATTGATCATAATGAACTCCGTGATCTCTACGCCAGGGCGAAAACAATCATCGATGAAAATACACCAGAGTCAAAGATTAAAGAGACGCTTTCGCCTCCATCCGTAAAACGCCGAAGATAAAGGCTTTCCTCCTACACAGGGCTTTCCATAATCAAAATATATAGTGAGTTATCTGTGAGGGATTCATAGGAATGTTCGGCGTCGCCGGGAAAGCGGAAATAGTCGCCTTCGTTGAGTTCTTTTAAATTATCATCAGGTCCTATTCTGACCTTTCCACTGCAAACAAAGGCGTGCTCTACCGTCCCTTCGGGGTGAGCAGAAGACTTTCGCACCGACCCCTTTTTTATCGTAACCCGATAGATATCTCGTCTGCGCGAAGGGGGGCAATCCGCCAGCAATGTGGAGGTGAGCGAAGATGCATCCGAAGCAAGATGATCGCCCTCATCAGCCCTGACAATTACAAACTCAGATTTTGGTGTTTCAAACAAATAGCTCAGCGGGATATCCAGTGCCGAAGCAATAGCCCACAGGGTTTCGATACTGGGATTCCCATGACCGTTTTCCAGCTGTGACAAGGTCGATTTTGCAACACCCGCCTTTGCAGCCAGTGCTGATAAGCTCATCTTTGCGCGGCTGCGCTCTTTTACTATTGCTTTTGCGATCAGGCTTACTGGAGTCATGTTTTTCTTTTTGTTGCCTCACAAGAACTACCATAACGAACAAACGTTTGATTTGACGAACAGTTGATAATCGTTCAATATACAGAACAATATCTCGTTTAAACGAACGAATGTCAATAAACGAACGAACACCAATCACAACTCCGTAGTCCAAGAGTAGCTAGCGATCAGGAAAAGAGTATGACCAGCAAGTTTGATAGGTCCCAGTCTCATAGGCCCCAGTCTTATAACAACCAGTATGTAAGTCGGGATATCAAGGACGGCCTACGCGACGCCTTACCAATAATGGCTGCGATTGTTCCATTTGGGGCTGTATTTGGGGCCGTCGCCATTGATAGCGGCCTTGATTTTCAAGAAATGCTGGTGACTTCCCTCTCCATCTATGCCGCAGCCAGTCAATACGTGATGATTGATCTCATGGGACAGTCGCTTCCTGTCTGGTCGATTGTACTCGCTGTTTTTGCAGTGAATTTCCGCCATGTCCTTTATTCTGCATCTATCGGGCGGAAAATGACGCTGTTTAGCCCTTTTCAAAAGGCCTGTGCCTTTTTCTTGCTGGTGGACCCGCAATTTGCCGCCTCTGAAACACGGGCTGCGACAGTGGGTCTGCGCCCAGCCTACTACTTTTCCTATGCCGCCGTGATTTACATCACCTGGATTGCTTCAAACTGTGTGGGGGCTTTATTTGGGTCCCTCATTGAAAATCCCGCAACATACGGTCTTGATTTTATTCTGCCGCTTTACTTTACTGGTCTCGTCGCAGGATTTCACAAAAGACCAAACTTTATCCTCGTTTTATTGGTCAGTGGTGGTGTAGCTCTCTTGACCTACTTCACTATTGGAAGTCCTTGGCACATTACACTGGGTGGCATAGCCGGTCTCATCGTTGCAGCGGCCCAAAGCCGTCCTCCCCAAAAAAACAACCCTGAAAAAAATAACTCCGACAGAAACATTCTAGAGAATGCGCACGAAGATGGAACTGGCCTAGAGGAGGGCACAGCCAATGCATGATAATACCTACCTGATCATTCTTGCTTGTGCGGTTGTAACTTATATGACCCGCATTGGCGGTCATATGATTCTCTCAAGGTTTGGTTCACCTCACTATCGGGTTGAGGCAGCTTTAGAAGCTGTTCCAACGGCGGTTCTTACGGCCCTGGTTGCCCCTTCCCTGCTCAACCAGGGCCCCGCCGAAGCGCTCTCTATCATTATCGCCGGAGCTGTCGCATTACGAGGTTCGCTCATGATGAGCGTTGCAGCCGGACTGGTCAGTCTTGTGGCATTGCGATTTGTGCTGGGTTAAGATCACCCAAAGCCATAAAGTTCCGGGAAGAAGAAGATGATTATCAAAAGACACGATAACCGAAATGAGCGAGAGAGAACACTCCGGTACCCAGAACCAGATACGCTTCAAGATCGTATCGTAGAAGGTGTGACCGAGCATTTGGCAACAATGACTTACACCCCGGAAAATTTGTTGTTACATGTGGCGATTAAACTCAACCAGATCGAGCCGATCTTAAAGAAGAGCAAGACCCGGTTTGGTCGCTTTATCAACCGCTTTAACGGTGAAAGCTCAGAGTATATAAACATCGACGGCATGGTACTGATCCAACTCCATGAGATCTTAGGAGAAGCGCTACCTATATCTCTTGAGGCAAAATACTAATATGACGTTGATCCTAATGACCTCATAGAATTATATAACAGAGCAAGAGAGATTGTTCCGCAAAGGACGATTAAGATTGATGTTATCAAAGCTGCCAGTGAAAAGCTCTTCGCTTACTTGGAGGAAATAGGGGTTTCCGAAATTCCTTTAAACCATGATTATCATTGGGTCATGAAACACAAAGAAGCTGTAGATCCAACCAAAGAACCCGAACTTAGAATGCTGGGTCAATTAACCGATAATTACGATGCAATGAACAGGATCCTAAAAGATCAAAACTATCTAATAACTCATGACTTTGTTTGGCTAGCAACCTTACTTGATTATATCGGGCATAATGCACATAAGAACAAATAATCCCTTCTGGAATAAATTTGCGCTAAGATGAGAGACAAGCTGGTGTTGGCACGTAATACTGAGAACAGAAAATAAACTGGGGTCAGGGAAAAATGACAATCAAGGTTGAAGTCCTCAAAACCGCGAGTGAAATGCTCTTTGCTCATCTCGAAGAACTTGGGATCTCAGAAATCCCGTTAGATCACAATTATCACTGGGTTGTTGATCACGAAGAAGCCGTAAACCCTACCGTAAAGCCAGAGCTTACGATGCTTGGGAAACTCTCGGATAACTACGATGTCATGACCAAGCTCTCGAGCTGTACTGATGTGCCCATCAACTACCATCTGGTGTGGCTGGCTTCTCTACTCGATTATATCGGCCATAGAACTCATGAGTAGTCCCCGCGAATACCACGCGAACTTTTAAGGGTTAAGATCTCGGGACCAGGGATATAACATTAGCCCTAGTTTCGGCGGGAATAATGACTTTAGGCCAGCGGGCGAGGAAAATCATTTCACATTCCTGACAGTGAATACAAAAGAACGACAAGTCCTCTTCGTGATCCTTGCAGTTAAGCCCCATGATATCCCACGGCAAGCCATCGTTTTCTTCAACGTCAAAGAGGTCAAAATTTTGCAAACGGACATCTTGGAAGGTTGCGATCAATTCATCATCTTGATCGTGAAAGGGAGCGACTGTAATCGACAGAGTACCTCGCTCTAACCTAAAGCTCTTCAGGCAAGAATGGGAGTTATTTCTAATCAGGGCGCTCTCAAATTCTTTGTCACGATCAAAACTATCGAAATTCATTCTCCGCTTCTCCGCTCATCCGGATATTAAATCCAACTTAATGGCTCATTATCACCCGTAATTATGACTTAATTAAAGATGCCGACCAAAGAAGGTTTTACCAACTTATCTATTGTATTATTTTCGGGGTCTCCTGATCGACGGTGTTCCCGCTCCCCACTTGTGATCTTGAGCATCCCTTTCGTTGCCATCACGAAAGGTCATCAGCAAAATCGCATCTTTCAGTATTTCAATAATTTTATTGATCATAGTCCCCATCACTTTCCGGGCCTCTTATTTCTCATATTAAGGGCAGGCTTGCGCAGGTCTGACAAACGAGTTATGCAAGAGATTAGAATAACCTGAGGTTATGCATGAAACGTGATCGTCTCCCTTTAACCGCACTACGATCTTTCGAGGTCGCGGGCCGACATGAGAGCTTTACCCTTGCCGCGCAGGAACTGTTTGTGTCCCAGGCCGCCGTCAGCCGTCAGGTCCGAGATCTTGAACACCAGATCGGCAAAAAGCTTTTTGTTCGTAGTCATCGGCGGGTTCAGTTAACCCCTGCAGGTTCGCAATTACTGGCCGTGTTAAGGCGGTCCTTCGATACCATCGACAGCTGCTTGAGCGATCTCAGCACTTCTAAGGCTTCATCCGTCCTGACGCTCAGTGTCGAGCCCTCTTTTGCCTCAGGCTGGCTACTGCCTCACCTAAAAGATTTCCGAGAGAATTACCCCACGATTGACCTCGATCTTGATTCAGATATTCACGTAATTGATTTTCGGATCTCAGAAGCACAACTGGCAATTCGTTTTGGCACAGATCCCAAAGCCTGGCCCACCTGTGAGAGCAAGCATCTGCTTGATATCGAAATGGTTCCCATCATATCAACCAGCCATATCGCCCCAGATAACCCGCTTATAACTCCAGGCGATATGCTGAACTACACCCTCCTACATGAAGACAACCGCGAAGATTGGAAAAGCTGGTTCGCTACACATGGCATTACAGATCCCGAGATCGAACGCGGTCCGATCTATGACAATGCAGCCTTAATTTGTCAGGAGGTCCTAGATGGCCACGGCATCGGGTTTTGTGACAAAAGATTTATCACAGGGCATCTCAAATCAGGCCGTTTAACCATTCCTTTTGACGCCCCTTTCCACCAGGGTTCTTATTGGCTGGTTGCACGTGATTTTTCAAAACTGCCTGAACCCGCCCTTGCCTTCGCAGAGTGGCTCCTTCCACGGGTTCAGAGTTTTTGAGCTCAAACAGGTCCTTGGCAATAAAACCTCACCTAACATCACACGCTTTATTTTCAGGCCCTTTCACCTCAATTGGCTAAAGGGCATTGAAAACCTAAAACCACTTATCGCGATCTTGAGGCGATATATTAGAGCCGGATAAAATGATACCAACTGTCTTGCCAACATTTTTATGGCCATCGACCATAGCAGCGGCAAGGGAAACTGCTCCGGCAGGTTCAAGAACTATTTTTTCATGTTCATTAAAGGCGTGCATTGCCCGAATTATGTCTGGGTCATCAACGAGAACTATTTCATCAACACTGGTCGCAAGTAATTCAACAGACTGAGGCACCGGTTCGCTAACAGTGACACCATCAGCAATAGTATCTACTGTATCGGTACATACAACACGCCCTTCTTTCCAAGAGAGTTGCATAGCGGGAGCACCTTTTGCACAAACTCCAATTATTTTTGTCTCAGGGCTATTCGCTTTAAACCAGGTGCCAACACCATTTATCAACGTGCCGCCGCCGACAGGTACGTATAAGACATCAATAGCATCAGGGTATTTCCCGAGCTCAACAGCAATCGTTCCCGCACCCTCTGATATTTCAAACTCTTCTTCATCTATAAGAAGATAAAAGTCGTTAGCCTTTGCAAACCGGGCCGCTTCAGCCCTTGCCTCACGATATTTTTTGCCGTGCAAATGGACAATAGCATCAAGGGCTTCCATCGACTTAACCTTCGTTGGGTTAGCTGTCTCAATTGTAAATATATGTACTTCAATCCCCATTTCCCTCCCAACATAAGCCAATGCCTGCCCGAGGTTCCCGCTGGATAGGCAGACCAATTGCTTAATATGAGGATTACATCGCGCCCACCAATCAACGCCACGCCCTTTGAAGCACCCAATAGGGTTAACCGTTTCGACCTTGCAAACGAGTGATGAGTTAAGAAGTCGGCTCAAACCTTCACTTCGATATTGAGGTGAATTCAAATATATCGGATTAATGGAACCTGCAGCAGTCTCTATGTTTTCAAGGGATATTGTCTTCACGGAACCTTACCTCACACGCTTTAAATATATTTAAAATTTCAATAACTTATGAATGGAACGCACGTTTGGTTTGGCAAAAAATTCTTCATAGTCAATAACCAACCTTAAGACATACTAGTACACTACTGCTGACAGCATTATGTCAGTAGTGGCTCAGGTTATGACACAGATTGCGACAATGACCCTTAATCTGCCCAGTCG
The DNA here is from genome assembly GCA_036960845.1 of Halopseudomonas aestusnigri. Lineage (GTDB taxonomy): Bacteria > Pseudomonadota > Alphaproteobacteria > Kiloniellales > Kiloniellaceae > Kiloniella. Next base: position 198,666 of record JBALWN010000003.1, read on the forward strand.
AGCTATTTGATCTATTTCACATCAGCATTTAAGTCAGTAAAATCAGTTCTTTTAAAAGCTATGATTGTAACATTTAAACTATTGATCTAACGTCTAAAACCTACAGGAGCGAGGGTAGTAACAATGAAAATACTTGTCATTGGGGGAACCCGGTTTTTTGGCAAAGAACTTGTTATCAAGTTAGGGGGGCAAGGTCATGACGTCACGGTTGTATCGCGCGGCAATCAAGACCTTCCCGTGTCAAATAAGGTATCCCATATAAAAGCGGATCGCGATAACCTGGAGGGCCCTTTAGATGATCTCGGCACACATTGGGATGTTGTTTATGATCAAATCTGTTATTGCAGCAATGATGCCGCAGCAACCCTGAGAGCCATCAATAGTAAAGCAGATAAACTTATTATCGCCTCAAGCGAAGCGGTTTATGAAGACGGTTTGAATAAATCCGAAACCGACTTTGATCCCAATACATTCTCTTATGAAACCGGTTCTCGATCAGATTTTTCCTACGCAGAGGGAAAAAGGCATGCAGAAGCCTTTTTGTATCAAAACGCGAAAATCCCCATCGTTGCAGCAAGAATCCCCTTTGTCTTTGGCGCTGAGGATTACACGAAACGATTGGAACAAATTATCAAGGCCATAGCTTGCCGTGACCCGATCTATGCGCCCTCGCTTGAATCTCGCCTCTCGATGATCCATTCAACCGATATCGCAGCAGCCCTATGTGACTTAAAAGATATTGATTATGACGGTCCCATAAACATCGCACCTAAAACCGCGATCTCAACAGGGTATCTGCTTAATCAGATAGAGGCCATCGTCGGAAAGAAGGGACAGCTAGTGGATAGCGCTGAAAGCAGCTTAGTTTCTGATTTTCTGGTAAGTGCTAATCGAACAATAGATCCCTCTCGATTAGAAACACTTGGAATAGAAATCCGTACTATTGATGACTGGCTATCAACTTTAATCAAAGATGTTTTTGCCCGAGTTAGGCCGGATGAACACACCAAAGAATAGAGTCAAAGTTTGAATAACAAACGTATTTCGCAAAAGAAAAGAGCCTTACTGACCATCTTCCTTATCCCCGTGATGATCATCGGTACACTGCTTGTTATAAGCTACTTGCGAAACCCAGATGGCCTAAGCCATAAATCTGTCCGTTCTTTGAACGCAGCAAGTACTTGGTTCATTGAGGAAGGATTATCCCTATATTATCAAAAAGGAGAGGACAGAGATATCCTTCGAAACAAAATGAACAAAGATTGGGATGTTTCACTGTGGGAGACCCCAATCTACGACGCAGATAACAGTATTCAGGTAAAAGTAGGTTTTGGGACAAGAGTAGCCCATACCATAAGGCTAGAGAGCGTCAACCAAGACGTCCTCTATGAGTACTGGATGATATCCCACTTTAATTTGAGCATTAAACAAGACAGTCAAAAGGTCGTAATTCCTTGCCGATTTATTCTGACAAGAACCAAGGACACAAAAGGTAAAAGAGAGATCCTAAAGAATACGATTGACTACTTTAGGAGTTATCAAAAACCTGATGGGAGCCTAATCACGCTTTCCAATAGAAACTTGGGGCGAATTCCTCTTCCAACCGCCGGAGCACATCCAAACTGTCATCCACAGTTTGATTAAAACCCAATTTTATTAACTAATATATGATCTAAAATTACACGCAGTTTCCCAAAATAACCTCACCAAAGGCCTCGGGGCTTTCTGCCATCATCAGATGGCCAGTGCCGGGGATGTCTTGGTTGCTGCTGGCGCTCTCGGCTGCCCAGATAGGAATATCCCAGTCTTGGCGTGAGTTTTCGCCCGCAATCAGGTGATAGGGCATGTGCGATGCCATTAACTGACGAACGTGTTCGAGATACTCAGGTTTACCAGTTGCCTCTACCACGGCGCGGGCTTGGGCTTTTATGGTCGTGGCGGGTTGGTTATCCAGCCAGCTGCGGGCCAAAGTTTTTGTCCAATCGTTGAGTTCGACACCAGCGCTTGAAATCCAACCATCGGGATCAGCTTTATAGCCCGCAATGGTTGCCTCAACCTCCGCCAGATCCTGCTCGGCGACCTGTGCGGACCAGAAGGCGTCCTTGAGAGTAAAATTGCCCTCGATAGATGTCAGCGTGGCAACAAGTTCAGGATAGTGAGCCGCAAGCAAGACGGACACCGCGCCGCCCACAGAATGACCGACAAGATTCACAGGTTCCAGATTGATATCGCGAATAAATCCCGCAACATGATCGGCCTGTTCCATCAGGGTAAGACCATCTATCCTCGAGTTTCGATAAACGCCGTAACCCAAGAGGTCAGGCGCAAAGATGTTCCGGTCTGCGATCGCGTTTAGAATACGTGGATCGTTTAAATGGCCAAACAAGCCATGAACCAGAACAACAGGTCTCATCAATTCTCTTTCTTGTAAGCTAAGCGCCTCAGGATTACGAAACGGGCAATCTTTATTTACTCAACGGGCTCTCTTTATTTACTCAACGGGTTATATTTATTTACTAAACGCTAGGCGTGTTGCCATGCCAACAAAGATAACGCCGAGAAAGCCATCAATATGGCGCGCAAGGCTTCCCCCCGACTTTATTTTACCGCCAAGTACCTGGCCCAGTTTACTGAAAATCAACGAAAAACCAAGGTTGGCCAGGAAAGCTGAAAAACAGAGCAACATACCAAGGAACAAAATTTGGAGGCTCAAACCGTCTGATCCGCGTGTGAATTGTGGAATAAAAAGACTAAAAAAAATCAAAGCCTTGGGATTGAACAAATTACTAAACAACCCTTTGGAGATAAGATCAAACGCGCGTAAAGATGTTGCCTTTTTCCGCGCATTTGGCAGTTGTTTATTATTATACCAGGATTTGAGCATCTTGAACCCAAGCCAAGACAAATAAAGCGCCCCGACGATCTTAACCCCATAAGCAAAGTTAGGCATCGCCTGCATGAGTTGACCAAGGCCAAAGGCCACCAGCAACGTCTGGACCACCCCGGCAAGAAAAATCCCAAGCGTGATCATCAACCCAAAGCGAAATCCGCGGGTAGAAGAATAAGCCGTTATCAACACCAAATCCGGGCCTGGAGAAATCACCAAAAAGAAAATCGCCGTAAAAAACAACGGCAATACAGACACATCAATCATGCTTTAAAATTCCCCACAGGACATTCAATTTGATGGACCTTATGATTGCTTTATTGGTGAGCTTTGACCAGAGAGATTTTTTAATGGGAAGGATGAGGAGGATTATACGAAAAATATGAACCACTTATTGGTCGAATTGGTTTTCCAAAACAAAAATGCCGCATCATTTTCGTGCAAAAGAACACGTCTTCTTCTGATAGTAACATCGTGGATGAAGCAGCTCATCAAAGGTGGTAAAGCTTACTCCCAGATTGATATCTCTTCTTTTTCTAACACCGTTATGACTGCGGCACGTTGTTCCATACGTTCGGCATGAAGGGTCCAGTTTTTATACTCTCTCATGTTCAGGCCCAAACGATTTCCCCACCGAAAGAATACGAGCAGATAAGGATCTGCAATCGAATACTCATCCCCAACAGCCCATTTTACATCTCTCAATTTTTGATCAATGAGGCTGTAAATATCTTTCAGGTTCTCCATTCCTTTTGTTTGAATACCTTCATGCGCCCGGACGTCATCACTGAACCTTTCGGTTCTCCAGTTTTGTGCAATTGCAAACGCATGTACGCCCGATAACCAGTTCATCCACTCAACTGTACGCGCAATACTCAATGGGGTCTTTCCAATCAACCCACACCGCGGGTTATTGAAAGCCAGATAAGTCATAATAGCAGCGGCTTCGGTAATAATTTCTCCGCCCGTTTCCAGTACAGGAACGCGGCCCTTAGGATTTATTTTTAAATATTCAGGAGCGCGTGTTGAGCCGTCCATCGAGGATACCAACTCAGCCGTGTATGGTATGTTTATTTCTTCCAGTACGATGTGAGGAGCGAAGGAGCAGGCTCCTTGAGAGTAATATAGCTTCATAAAGTCGTTCTTTCCTCTTTAAAGAGTAGTTATATAGAAAAGATAAATTAGGCCCACAGCACTAAAACACTTTGAACACAATAATCATAACTTTTCATTATGCTGTTTCTAACTCCCTCTTTCATACTCTTAATAAACAAAGATAAAAAACAACATGATATTATTCATGCATTAGAATACATTATCCATATGACCAATATTTCTTTAAATGGCTTACGTGCTTTTGAAGTCGCAGCACGACACCTGAGTTTTACCAAGGCAGCAGTCGAGCTTCACATCACTCAGGCCGCTATCAGCCAGCAAATTCGCAGGCTGGAAGAGCAACTCGGTGTGGATCTATTCCTACGCAAAACACGTGAGTTAAGTTTGACGGCTTCCGGGCGTGAGTTGGCGGGGACTACACGCGCTGCAATCAATAGTATTCAAAATACGATTGACCAAATTACAGATACCAATGTCCAAGGCGTACTAACAATTTCTACGCTTGCTTCATTTGCTTCCCGGTGGTTAATCCCGCGCTTATCTAAATTCCAAGAACAGCATACGGATATAGAACTCCATGTTCACACATCCGGGGCGAAAGTAAATTTTATGAAGAGCGGTATCGATGCCGCAATTAGATTACGCGCGATAAAAGGTACCGAGAAAGCATCAAACGAGCCCAGTCAACATTCAGAACTGCTTGTGCCTGACGCACTGTGTTTAGTTGCGACGCCTGCACTCAAGAAAGCTCTCGGTAATAATATCCATGCGCTTTATGAACAAACTCTCGTCGTGGACGGAAGCCGCCTTGGTGGTTCCAATACCCTCGACTTTACAGCTCAACAAACACAAAAGGCGCTTACATCTTTAAATCTAGATAGATCCCAACTTAACATCGTTGAATACAGCCAAAGCGACGATGTCGTCCTTGCTGCTTTGGCAGGTCAAGGTATTGCACTTACAAGACTATCGCTATGTCTAGAGGAGCTCGAAACAGGACGATTACAAATTCTTTTTGAGTATTGTAATCCACTGAATTTTGGCTATTGCCTTGTATTCCCAGATCACATGGCTAAAGACGTAAGATTTCTTGCCTTTAAACGTTGGCTACATTCTGAAACAGAAATATTTAACCAACGTCTAAAGCAATACAGTCACCCATTTGCACCTACTCAGAGCGAAATAAACTGATACGTACATTATTGTAAAAACAATGCCGCATTAAAACGGGCCGTCGATAATGATTGAATTTAAAGCAAAACAAAGGCTTGGGATTATTGATAGATAAGGGGAAACATCTCTTGGAGGTTTAACCTTCCAATGGCTTTGTCAATTTTTGCCCTAATATCACGCCCCCGCGGTGTATCGCGATACCCAGCCCCCAGACGAATGGTGGTGTCCACAGGATAGCGCATAGAGCTCACCCCACGAATGTTATGTTCTTTAAGAGCCTTATCCACAGTCAATTTCATACACCAGATAATATCTATGCGGTTATGATCCAACTGCTGTACCAAACTCCCCATGGGCGCTTGAAGGAATGTTCCAGAGGGGAGACCCAAGCTACCCACACCATAGTGAACATTTCCCATTGGCAACCCAACCCGCAGAACTTCATCGATGGGGCCACTTGTTGCCTTTAAGAAGAGTTCTCTTTTTTGGGGATCTATAAAATAAACAGTTGGATGAACCGGGAAGAACCATTTGCTCTCTATCATAGTATCGTAGAATTCAGGGTTTTCTTTACCTTTGGCGATGTGCAGCACAATCTCTGCATCTCCATTGAGAACAGAACGCCAAGCGCGATCAAACGAGGAAACAACCTGTACAGAGAATTCTATCCCCACTTCTTGCTCGATCTCTCGAAGCAACGAAATACTATAGCCACTGCCATCCGCATTAAGAAACGGTGGTGCCAGTTCTGCCATCACCTTTATCTTCTCGGCTGCCCATACTGAGCTCATACTGAAAATCAGACCGATTACCATCAGTAAAACAGATTTTTGAAAACAAAGAAGTTTCATTAAAGCCACACCAGTAGAAAGCTGGAAATTGATTAGATCACGCTATCATAAATGTAATTTTTAAATAATTAAGGTCCGGATTTCATTTAATTTTACAAAATAGTCCATTTTAGACTTTATTTTATAAGTAGTCTATTTATGATGACATCAAATTTGAAACCGTCATTCACGATATAGGTGCGATATGAAATTCCAGGAATTCACGTTAGAGCGTATTCAGTCGCTTTACGAAAACACAGTCGAACACAATCTTTCAGACAGTGGTGTCCACCCCTATACCTTACGTGAACTTCTGAGCCCAAGTCAGCTCGCAAGCTTATTGGATGTTGAGTTGGGATATGGTTGGACCAATGGTGGGACAGAACTTCGCCAGTCAGTGGCAAACCTTTATGAGAACCGCACCCCTGATAATGTCATCATCACCAACGGTTCTGCAGAGGCCAACTTCCTGCTGGTGATGTCGGTGTTAAATCCCGGCGACGATTTGATTGTGTTTGTTCCCAATTATTTGCAAATGTGGGGTTGGGCCAAGGCATTGGGTGTGAATGTTGTCGAAGTTCAGTTACGTGAAGAACTCGGCTGGCTTCCCGATATGGATGAACTACACGCTGCCATTACCCCGCGCACCAAAATGATTACGATCTGCCACCCCAATAACCCGACAGGTAGCCTGCTCGATGAAGCAGCAATGACGGAGCTGGTGGATATCTCGCGTGAACATGATCTTTATCTGCACGCAGATGAAGTTTACCGCGGCTCAGAGCTAGATGGTCAGGAAACAGCAACATTTGCAGATTTGTATGAAAAAGCCATCATCACAGCGGGCCTTTCAAAAGCACTCGCCTTACCAGGTTTGCGTATTGGCTGGTTGGTTGGTCCTGCTGATGTCATCTACACCACTTGGCAGGCCAAGGATTATACCTCTATCACTACCAGCGCCATAAGCGAGTACGTGGCCAACATCGTAATCCAGCCTAAAAAACGTGCCGAAGTTCTAGACAGAAGCCGTACATTGTTAAACGCCAACGTCGACTTGTTATCGGGCTGGCGGGAAGAGAACAACCAGTATAGCTGTCACCTTCCCAAGGCGGGCGGGATGGCTTTTATGCGGTATGCCATGCCGATTAATTCCACCAAAATGATCCACGAGATCCGCGAATAACGCAGCATTATGTTGCTTCCCGGTGATGTTTATGGCCTCGACGGGTATATCCGTATTGGCATCGGCGCCCCAATCGAGCATTTACGGGTCGGGCTGAAAGAGCTATCCGGTTATACCAAAAGTAACTTTGGTTAACCCGATAACCTTATTAAGCCAAATATGGAACCTGACATGAAACCCAATATAAAGCCGGGACTGAGAAATTACGCAGAGATTGCCAACGCATTTTCTGCGTTGTTCCGGCCTTACATCGAGGTCGTAATCCACGATCTTGAAACCGAACAAGTGGTCCATATTGCCAATAATTTCTCTAAACGCGAGTTAGGCGAACCATCGCTGCTGCACGAGATTGACTTCAATCCAAACGATAGGGTCATCGGCCCCTATGAAAAGGTCAATTGGGATGGCAAACGGCTTAAATCCATATCCGTTGTTATCCGCGATGATGATGACAGACCAACCGGGATTATGTGCCTAAACGCCGATGTCTCTCACTTTCACATTGCAAAGCAAGCCTTTGATGCCTTGATTGCGGTGCCAGACAACGGCGAGAAGCCGGAAGTTCTCTTCAAAGAAGACTGGCACGAACGCATCAACGAATTCATCAATGCCTGGGTGATCGAAAAAGGTGTGATTATCCAGCAGATGACTTCAGCGCAGCGTAAAGAACTGGTCTTTGCCCTGGATGATAGCGGTGCCTTCAGCGGTAAGAATTCCACCGCTTATGCTTCTCGCGCCCTCGGTCTAAGTCGAGCCACGATCTATAACTATCTCAAGCAAAAGAAACAGCAGACTTCGTCTAAATAACCACACTGAATAATCACAACCATTCGTCCATGTTATCCGTTGCGATAGGTATAACTGTACCCGTTGAGCGCAGGGGCTCCACCGAGATGGGCATAGAGTATCTTTGATCTCCGTGGGAAGAAATCTTTCTCGATTAAATCCATCATGCCCTGCATTGATTTACCTTCGTAGACCGGGTCTGTAATCATGGCCTCGGTCTGGGCAGCAAAACGAATGGCGGCATTGGTCTCAGCACTCGGCACACCATAAGCCGGATAAGCATAATCTGGGTTTATGATGATCTCGTCATCACGCACCACACGCCCAAGCTCAACCAGATCAGCGGTGTTATCAACGATATTGCGCACTTGAGCTCGCGTTTGTTCTGGCGTGCCTGATCCATCAATGCCAATAACTCGATCTGCCCGACCGTCTGCGGCAAAACCAACAATCATCCCTGCCTGAGTAGATCCCGTAACGACGCAGACAATGATGTAATCGAACGTGAAGCCAAGCTCTTCTTCTTGGGTTCGGACTTCCTCGGCAAAGCCCACATATCCAAGACCACCATACTTATGCACCGACGCCCCGGCCGGGATACCATAGGGCACACCGCCCTCGTCACGGACGGACTGCATGGCTTCTTCCCAGGAATGACGAATACCGATATCAAAACCATCATCAACAATCCGGCAATCCGCACCCATCAACCGGGTCATCAAGATATTTCCAACCCGATCATAAACCGCGTCTTCATGGGGGACCCAGCTTTCCTGTACCAGACGGCACTTCATGCCAATCTTCGCCGCTACCGCCGCAACCATTCTGGTATGGTTTGACTGCACTCCGCCGATAGAAACCAGCGTATCAGCTTTTGAGGCCAAGGCATCGGGCACAATGTATTCCAGTTTACGTAGCTTATTTCCACCCATGGCGAGCCCGGAATTACAGTCTTCGCGTTTTGCATAGATCTCAACTTTGCCACCCAGTGCTGCGGTCATCCTTGGTAAATATTCTATCGGGGTCGGTCCAAAAGTAAGAGGATAACGTTCGAATTTGTTCAAATTCATCTGAGTATACCTTTCATCAATTTTCGAGGTTATCGGCGTTATTTATCTCAAAAAGCCTAACGAAAATTTGTTGAAAGGTGCTCTCCAATGTTCAATCAAAAAATCATTTTTACTGACAATTTTGAAAAATATTGATTTAATTGAATACATAATTTGAATATTATCGGAAGAATCTTCCATGCAACATGAGATAGATCGCATTGATCGTAAGATGTTAAAACACCTGCAAAGCGATGGACGCCTCAGCAACGCTGAATTAGCAGAACTGGTCAACGTCAGTCCCGCTACCTGTCATAGGCGCACACAAAAGCTGTTTGATCAGGGCATCATTAAATCCGTCCGCGCAGAGATATCTCCAGACAAAGTTGACCGTGCCGCTTTGGTCATGGTCGGGGTCGTGCTCGACAGATCAACGCCCGAGAGTTTCGCGGAGTTTGAAACAGCGATCAAAAAGCTCGATTTTGTCTTGGATTGTCATCTCGTGGCTGGGGACTTCGATTATTTTCTAAAAATCCGGGTCCGGGATATGGCTGACTTCAACAAACTTCACGGCGACAAACTCATCGCCCTACCCGGCGTACGCCAAACCCGCACCTTTTTTGTCATGAAAGAAGTCACCGACAACGCCCCGCTGAAGTTTTAAACCCAATAATTGGGCGTTGTACTATTGATATATGTAAAGACCGCTCATAACAATTTCATCCTAGGTGGATTGAGTATCTTGCACTTAGAAATAGCTTGAAGTAAGTTTATTACCTAGGCATGGCCCGTGCCTCCCCCCTCCATCAGGGAAAGTATACGACATATAGGGTCTTGAACTCATCGAACCCACTGTTCGAGCATCCAGCATAAGGAGGGATTGTGACAACTGCTCGCAATAGGAGGTTCTCGTATGAGATTGTCTGCGCCAATTTTCCAGCTAAAGCGCCAAGCTAAATCACTGTGCCGGACTGAAGGTATTTCCTTAAACTTAGCACTTGATTGTATTGCAAAAAAAGAAGGCTTTCAAAACTGGAGCTTGCTTGCTGAACGTGTTTCATCCAATCAATCCACGAATGGATTACTCACCCGATTGTCCCCAGGGGATTTAGTTTTACTAGGCGCACGCCCTGGCCAGGGCAAAACAATGATTGGACTTCGGCTTATCGTCGAAGCGATAAAAGAGGGACGGCAGGGTTTCTTTTATACTCTCGAATACACCGAGAAAGATGTTCTAAAGCGGTTTGAGACTATCGGCGTGGCACCGACGACCTTGTCAGGCGCTTTCGAACTAGATACTTCAAACAACATCAACGCTGCCTATATCGTTGATAAGCTGAGATCTGCACCACGTGGAAGCGTCGTCGTCATAGATTACCTACAACTATTGGACCAGAAGCGGCAAAATCCAGAGCTTTCAATTCAAATTTCAGAATTGAAATGGTTTGCGAACAAAGCAGGGCTAATTGTTGTCCTCATATCTCAAATTGATCGCTCATATGATCTTTCCGGAAAATCGCTGCCCGACATATCTGACGTCCGCTTACCCAACCCCGTTGATTTGGCCCTGTTTAACAAAACTTGTTTCTTAAACAACGGTGAAATCCAATTTAAAGCTGTTGCGTGATGCGTATGTGAGAGTAAGGAGCCAAGAACAGGAAATTGAGTAATACGCCCTAATGGCCCCTCCTCCTTTTTTTAATTGGCCCTTTTTCTAACATCCAGAATTGTTAAGCTGAATATCAACAATCAACACGCCTATTGGGATACGACATGGAACAACTCGGCTATTATCTACCCGGCATTCTCCTGGCTTTCGGTGCCTTTTCTCTTGGTATGATGAGCCCGGGGCCAAACATTATGTCGGTTATTGGCACCTCCATGTCTGTGGGTCGCAAATCAGGAAAGGCACTGGCTCTAGGGGTGGCAACAGGGACTTTCTGTTGGGGATTGTTGGCATTCTTGGGCTTTACCACCGTGCTCTCGCTTTACGCCTCAGTGATGTTTGCCATTAAAATATTCGGGGCCACCTATTTGCTTTGGCTGGCGTTCAAATCTTTCCGATCTGCAGCCACGACCAAGAAGATCGTCGCTGGCGACCTTGGTATTACAGGTGCCCCATCTGCCTACTACCGTCGCGGGCTGTTAATCCAGATGACCAATCCAAAAGCCGCCTTGACTTGGGTTGCTGTAATGTCGTTGGCCGTTGATGTCTCAGCCCCGCTATGGGTTGGTAGTGCCATTGTTCTTGGTACAACATTGATTTCACTGGTTGGGCATTTATCCTATGCCATCGCCTTTTCCACATCACCAATGGTTGCCGCCTATCAGCGTGCCCGAAGATGGATTGAGGTTGGCTTGGGCACATTCTTCTGCTTTGCCAGTTATAAACTCCTGATGTCCAAAACCTGAGACCTGAGACCTCAGTCTAATCAAAGCCATATAGCGCCTATATTTCTTCCTGATTAAAGCCCCCTTTTAAAAACTCCCGATTAAAAATGGGGGAATGAACATTCTGCTTTCAAAGCTCTCCGTTCTATTTTACCGTTCCCATCACGTTAAAAATCTCTTTTAGGAACAGTTACATGGCACGCATTGCATTTCTTGGCACAGGTCTCATGGGCACGGGTATGGCGGGACGTCTGATCGACGCGGGTCACGATGTCCATGTCTATAATCGTACCTCTGCACGTGCTGAGCCTTTGGTCACACGGGGGGCAACCTTAGCGTCTAGCCCTGCTGAAGCCGCGTCGGGTGCCGATGCAGTCTTTGTTATGGTCGGGGACGATATCGCTTCACGTGCCCTTTGGACTGGAGCCAATGGTGTTTTGTCCGCAGAGCTTAAACCGGGAACACTTGCAATCGAATGCTCGACCCTTTCCCACGACTGGGTAATGGAGCTTTCAGCGCAAGCAAGAGAAGCCGGGCTTGATTACCTCGACTGTCCGGTGACTGGCTTACCAGAGGCCGCAGCCAACGGCCTACTCACTTTATTTCTTGGGGGCGAGCAACCCACTATCGACAAAGCCATGCCTTTGCTGGAGCCCCTCTCCTCGAACCAGATGTACTTTGGCCCCATTGGCTCCGGCAGCGCTTACAAGCTGATCGTGAATTTGATGGGCTCGATCCAGATCGCCGCCGCAGCAGAAGGCTTGATCACAGCCGAACGCGCTGGTCTAGATCTCGACCTCGTTGCCAAAGCCTTGGCCTCTGGTGGTTGCGGTAGCCCGCAAGTGGCCCGCAACGCTGCGCTGATGGTCGAAGGTGAGCACGAAAAAGATGTGTTATTTTCCACAAAATGGCGCCTGAAAGATACCGATTACGGCCTAAAATACGCCCAAAAACTCGGTCTTAACCCCGCCATTGGTAAAGCCACGCTCAACGCATTCCAAGGCGCCATGGATGACGGCTACGCAGCCTCCGCCGAAACCAAGGTGATTGATGCCCTGCGCAAAAGATTGCCGGAGAAATAAGGGCAAACCAGTTAGTCTCGAATAATAAAGCCATGCTTTTTTCAAGATCTCACTGTAAGCACCCGAGGGGCGGAGTTGTCCCTGACAGCGGTTATTAAAAGTTATATAACTGCATTAATTTTTAATAACCGCCCGATTTTAGACGGACAGAGTTTATTGAACCGTTTATATTACGGACATGCTTTTTAATTTACCTGATCATACCACGCTTTATACAGCACTTTTGGAACGCGATCCCGCCTATGACGGACGCGCCTTTGTCGGTGTCAGCTCAACCGGTGTATTTTGCCGCCTGACCTGCCCGGCCCGTAAACCAAAATCTGAAAACTGCCATTTCTATGATACTATTTCCGAATGTATCGAGGCGGGGTTTCGACCCTGCAAACGTTGTCATCCCTTGGTACCATCAGCAGAAAACGACCCCGCCATTCAAACTCTGGTAACTGCCTTGGAAAGCAATCCAGCCTACAAATGGAGTGAAGGTGATATTATCAAACGCGGGTTTGATCCCTCAACTGTTCGCAGATCCTTCAAACGACAATTTGGTATTACTTTCCTTGAAATGGCTCGGTTGTCGCGTATTCGCGACGGCTTTGAGACCCTTTCCAGCCGCGGCCGGGTGATCGACGCTCAACTCGATGCCGGGTTCTCCTCTCCCAGTGCCTTTCGCACCGCTTTTGCCAAACTACTCGGCACCACACCCACCAGCTTTACAGCTGATGGCCTCAACAAAACGGATGCTTTTCTGAAAGCCGATTGGATTGACACCCCTCTGGGTGCCATGGTTGCAGTTAGTGACAAATCAGCGCTTCATCTTCTAGAATTTGCAGATCGTAAAGCCTTACCGACAGAGCTTAAAAAGCTGCGCCAACAAGTACGCGGTGATTTGGGCATCGGCAGATATGGACCAACCGATCAGATAGAAGCCGAACTCTCAGATTTTTTTGCCGGAAATAGCGATCGTTTCGATGTGCCCCTCGCCCTACATGGCACAGGCTTTACCAAGGACGTCTGGCATGCACTTCGCGAAATCCCGGTCGGGGAAACCAGAAGCTACAGCGACATTGCAAGGTCTATTGGCAACCCCGCGGCCACCCGCGCCGTTGCGCGAGCTAACGGTGCCAACCAAATCGCCATCGTCATCCCCTGCCACCGCGTCATCGGCGCCGACGGCTCCCTCACCGGCTACGGCGGAGGTCTATGGCGCAAACAAAAATTGATCGATTTAGAGAAAAATATCGCGGCGAAGGTTTGAAGAGCTCATACTCAGATTATCACCCGAAATCTGAGGTTTATTTCCTCATTTCCTCTAAGCGCATACAAGCGAAATTTTCTCCACGATCACAGGAGTATTTATATAAAGCAGCAGCTTTTTTAATGCTCCAATCAACACCAAATCCGTGTTCATACATATAACCTAGATAGAAACAACCAAGAGAGAGCCTATCATCGCAAGCCTGTTTAAAAAGAATGACAGCTTTTCTATTATCCTGCTGAATACCTTGCCCTTCGTTATACATGACACCTAATTTTGCGCAGGCAAGAGCACTTCCCTTAAAACAAGTGTCAGTAAAGATTTTGACTGCTTGTGTAGAATTTTGGTCGACACCCCTACCAGTTTTATACATATCAGCAGCGTCAATACAGCCCTCGGCATCATCAAGATCACATGCTTTTAGTAAAAGATTGAGGGCTTTGGTAACGTCAACCTCGACGCCACGACCGTAATGATACATCCAACCAAGTACCGTACAGCTCTCCGCATATCCCCCTTCGCAAGCCTTTTTGAATGGCTCAACAGCTTTTTGGTCACCACGTTTTCTATCAAAGATCTCGGTATATATTTTACCGAGATCAAAACACCCCTCAGCATCACCGGCCTCGCAGGATTGTTTGTACAACTGTATTTTTTTATCATCCTGCTCTGTTGCCTGCACTGACACACTCAACCCAACGACACACAACGCAAGGGATAAGCATCCCATTACAAACCTGATCATTTTAATTCCCCCATACGTTGTTATTATATAGAGAAACCAACAACCTCAACCATAAACTGCTTTGATCCCGTATAGATCAGGTCATCCTTGATCAAGCTCAAGGACTATCCCTATTTTCTTGAGATAAAGACAGAAGCTGCCGGGGTGTAATCCCGGCTTCGATCATATCTTCAGGTGTCTCAGAAAGATTGCAATCTGGACGGGGATAATCGGGAAGGCGGTGGAATTCCGTCACGTGCCCAACGCTGTAAGGGGGATTGATCCTGCAAGTTACCCACTGATATTTCACACATCCGGGAAGGGGCGGGATTGATATGAACCCAAGTCAGAAGACCGGCCTGGAGAATTTTATACAGCGTGTGGACAAGCGCTGTTTTTACTTTCCATCAAGGGGACTGAAATGGAAACCTGCGACCAGACAGATTTGAATACTGAAACAGGTATCGAGACCAATACCGCTTCAAGCCTCAATTTTACAGATCATAGCTTTAGTGAAGCGGAACGCGACGCGCTCTATCAAACTATATTTTCCCGCCGTGATGTGCGCGGGCAGTTCACATCAAAACCTGTTCCCGAGGATGTCCTGAGCCGGATCTTAACCGCCGCGCACTACGCACCTTCAGTCGGGTTTATGCAGCCGTGGAACTTTATCTTAATTCGCGGCGATGAGACCAAACAACGAGTGCACAACCTGTTCAAAAAGGCCCACGACGAGGCCGCAGATATGTTCGAAGGTGAAAAGCGCGATACCTACAAGACCTTAAAACTCGAAGGGATTATGGAATCTCCACTTAATATCTGTATCACCTGTGACAAGGACCGCACCGGGCCTGTTGTTATCGGACGCACACATATTAAGGCTATGGATCTCTATAGCACTGTGTGCGCGGTACAAAACCTTTGGCTCGCGGCCCGTGCCGAAGGCGTTGGGGTCGGTTGGGTCAGTATTCTGGATCAGAAGAAACTTAAACAAACCCTCAAACTCCCCAAACGCGTGACACCCGTGGCTTATCTCTGCCTGGGTTATGTGTCCGAGTTCTTTGATAAACCTGAACTGCAATCGGCGGGATGGTTGCCACGATTGCCCATGTCAGATGTCGTCAACTTTGAAGAATACACTGGACATGCTGACGATCCTTTTTCGGCCAACCTACTCGAGGCCATGGAGCGAGATCAAAAAAATATAGAAGACGGCCGTTATCGCAGATAAGCATCAGTATTAAGAACAATACCCGGACCTGAAACACATGCTAGGTCCGGGTATACAGATAAAGTTAACTTACTGAAACCTAGCCTTAACCAGACGCGACGAGTACTGGAGCGCGATCAAGCGGGATAATTAAATTCATTTCTGTATTTAAAATTGCTTCAAAGTAACCGTCTTGAACCCCGAGGTAACGTTTCACTTGCTTAGCCCCGGTATAATTTAAAGGATGAAACCCGCGTGGTCTGCCATCACCGACTGCCGTATTACTGGTATCAAACTCAACTGTAAAAACATCTGCAAGAAACTGCCAGGCATCCTTGGCGAAATTCTCTCGTTCTTTAGCTGAAAAATTAAGAATGATACCATCCTCACTATCCAGAGGAATTTCGTGTCGTAACTGGCTTCCAGTCAATTTAAAAAAGACAGGGAACCTTTCTTCATGAGGTAAAGGGCCAATATTTCCGTTTGTTACAACATTTGGTTCCCAATGTTTATGGTAAAAGTCTTCCCCGGCGTGAACGGCTGTCATGTCGATTGAAATTTCAGTTTCCTTTTCCAGACTGCTATCCAGATGCGAATTAAATTCCAGGATCACGGGTCTCAGGATAAACTCGTAACGAGGAATAACGCTCAATTGTTGGGCTGGACCAAAACTTCGGCGGCCCTCAACATCTTGTAATACAGTATAAAACAAGACGTTTGATCCACGATTTGGTGGAGGAGGAACATCATAAACGTGCTGAATTCTGATCGTATTTTCGGGGAGAGGATTACCACCCAAAACGGGGCCAGAATTTTTAATTTGGCGAAGATCTAATGTTTCGCCAACGTCGCTGTCTCCCCAGAAAAGGGTGATGAACCGATGGCTGCTGTCGTATTCAATCGTTGCCGTCGCCACAACACTATCGATCGTGAGCTCAAAAGAAGTCAATGCATTGGCAAGTGCCTGTTCTTCAACGGGTTCGACTTCGTATACCCGAGTGGCAAATTCCCTGACTTTCAACTTGGAATTAAAGATGGGCTTATCACTATCGTAAAGCATATTAGATCCTTCACCTGTCGCCTAACAAAAGGCAGGAAGATCACTATCTATGAACACAATAAAACCGCGGAAGTGACGTTCTATTATCAAAAACGTTTATTATTAAAGCTCACAAATAATGAAAAAAGTACCCACACCCAAACACCATAGGGACCCGAGCACACTCATAGTATTTGCACCAACATAAATACTACCGTCAAAACAAACGAGTGAATTAACCGTGAAATATAAATTCACTTACTTAAGACACAAAATAAACACAAAATATCATTTAAAAATAAGATGTAATTACTTAAATACTTTGTATCGAATTCATGCTAATTACTTTATAAAGTACTCTGAAATTATGACATATAGATAATTAAGACACTCGAGAATTCTCAACTTTTCCCTTATTCTGCTTTGAGAAGCTCCAATTTCGAACAAGCATCTGCATGCCCACCATCACAGCTTTTGGTAAAAAGCATCGCGGCTTTTTCCTTATCTTGAGCCACACCGCGTCCGCTTTGATACATAACACCCAGACGAGTACAGCCCGTGATATCGCCACCCTCACAGCCCTTTTTAAAGTGCGCTACTGCCTTAGCAGGGTTCTCAACTACGCCGTGACCTTTATCATACAGCATTCCAAGGTTGCTACAGCCATAAGCATCGCCACCTTTGCAGCCTTGGCCCGCAAAAATAAAAGCCAACAGAGCATCTTTTTCTACACCACGCCCCGTCAAATGCATGTACCCAAGACCGGAACAGCCTTTAGCGTATCCGAGGTCGCAGGCGGTTTTAAAGAGCTCTACCGCCTTTGGATAATTCACCTCAACGCCATGACCTTCGCTATAGATCTTGCCAAGTTCAGTGCAGCCTTCAGAATTTTCACCCGCACAAGCAAGACCGTAGAGTTCAGCTGATTTTATCACACTAACCTCTACGCCCTCCCCCCTTTGATAGATCGCCGCCAACTTCACACAAGCCTGCGTATCCCCCGCCTCACATAGCAAGGAATAGTTTGTAACATTCTGCTTATTGTCTTGTTCTGTTGTTTGAGCTGAAGCGAAAGTGGAATGGGTTGCGACAAAAAAAATCGCCAGGAAAAACTCCCAAAGAACCAATCTATAACGCAACACTTTTTTCAACTCCAACCCATTAAATAATATAACACTCTACCGAACGCTTATAGATACATCCAGCCAAGGTTGAAACGATAACAAGCCTATAGATGATAATTAGTAGATGTTACTTAACTCTTCTAGATAATCGGCAAGAGAACCCAATCCTACTGTACCGGAATTGGGAGAGCACATGTGCCAATGACTTTGTTGTTTGCTTCGTTACTCTCAACAATTTGATTGGTGGCATCCGCTGTTAATTTGAAACCTATTGGCAGGACCGCGTTATCATCTACTGGAAAAGCATTACCCGGAATGGTTATTGTACGTGTAACAATAACTCCAGGCGGCAAACCATTGATCATCAACTGAGCATTAAACGCAGGTCCGGATTGCCCTGAGAAATGAACGGCAACGACAAAGTTGGAAGGTGCAGGACCACCAAAATTTTTCAAACGGAACTTAATATTCTGGACCTCGCCAAGGGCTGACATATCTCCACAAAGTTTATCGGTAACTGCCCCCGGGACAAGATTTCCATCCAGCGGCGTAATCCGAATATCGGGTAGCGGACCCGCAAAACCCATTGGCTTACCCAATGGGTTTTGTCTTTTGGGACTTGAAAATCTCGGGATAACTTTTGGCGCTTTTCTCTCCTGCACCTTAGGGACAGTTGATGACAATAACGGAGATGTTTTCAGTACCCGTTGAGGGAATTCAGAAGTAATTTGTTCCGGATTAGTTTGTTCCGCCAGTACGATCGTAGATGTCAAAACCGTAACAATAGAAATACATGCGATTTTTACTAAACCGGATACTTTTAAAACGGACATTGGATCAAACCTCAAGTTATGACTTACCCCAACTCTGTCGGGCCAAACTCGCAAAAGGTTCAAAATTTTTGATTTAAAAGTTGTTTTCACAACCCCAAGGCGCAGGATTAAATCTACCTGGCCGCCAATGATTTTAATTAACGCTCTTATATGTGTTCCGCTGCCATCATCTTTTTAAATTGCAATGCTGTATCTTCTCCTAGTCCACTGCTCTCAAGTATAGCCGCCGTGAAACTAACAGGCGCAGTTCCGGGTGCAGTGATCACACGGTTATCTATTATTGCCGAGGCACTTTTGCAAAAGCGCTCTGCCCCAGAGTAACCTTCTGCATTTTGATTGAGAAAATTCTCATCATTTGACGTGTGTTGTATTTCATTGAGAAGTCCCGCCCGGGCAAGCGCCAGAGTTCCACCGCAAATACCCGCTACGATGCCGCCGTTGGTATGATGCGCTTTAAGTAATTCTCCAACATCTGGCGCGACTTCTGATGCCCAAATCGTACCGCCAACGACAACGATCACATCAGGCGACCAAGTAGCAATTTCATTCAGTTTCTGCGAGACAACAGCAACAAGGCCACCCATCGAGTGAACCTCTCCGGCTTCAGTCGAAAAAAACTGGACATCAAGGCCGTAGTAAGGACCTCCCGTTCCTGCAATTAAAGCATATTCCCAATCGGCGAAGCCCTGCGTTAGAACAATAGCTATTTTTGTCATGGTCATTCTTTCAAAATATAATTTTACAATAAAAACAAATGCATAAGAGGTAATGTATGAGCAGAACCATATCCCTGCTCTATTTCTCCTCATTTAAACGAATAGCCTGATCCACATAAAATTTTATGGCATCTCTATTCATAGTTTTGAGCGGCAATACCCGCATGGCCTTCCCTTTACCCGTGAGGAGGCCAAGACCATCTTGCATCCGAGCTCCTTTGAGAAAACCAAGGTCAATTCCATGCGGCATAGTTCGCATATGGCAGATGCCGCCCTTAACGTTCATATAGGTGGTGATGCGCTCTTTCTTAATTTCAGTAATACCCTCAAATGAAAGCAAGTAGGCGCGGGCCTCGAGAAAGAGGTCTTTGTTTTCGGATTGAAAGTCGATATCGAATTGCATGTGTTGTCACTCGGTATGTCTAAAAGCTTAGCTTCTAACAAACCCCTCCTGACAGCACTATGTCAGGAGAGTACAAAGGAGTGTAATTCGATTTCGAACAATAGCGGTTATCAAACGAAGTAAAATGTGGTTCTTTATAAGCTGGATAATATCAAAAACTTAACCAGCATCTTGCGAGGGTTATTCCATCGCCAGGCTTATTTTGCATTCCCAAGTGGTTTTATAACCAACCGGCGTGTTCTCTGCGACAAAGGTCGCGGCAGAATTACAGCTATCAAAATCGGTATAGGCCTCTGAACCATCAAGGACCATTTCCTGCTGCCCGGTTGCTAATGAAATAAGGAAAAACGTTACTTTAAACATCCTATATTCCTTTCCTTCTATTACCATTAGTACATACAAGAAATGTGCCATTTAAGAAGAAAAGGAGGCCAAAGTTAGACAATACTTTCGCCTTAAGGAATTAATACCAACGATTAGGTTTTAGCCCCTAGAAAACGGTAAAATATGTCACCAAAGCTTAACTGGCCCTCTATTTAATAATTACGATCAATGCAAAACCATCCCCACCAAACCCAACGTCGCAGGAATAGTCAGAAAACTTAAACCCGTTTGGACGGTGATCATTTCAGCCATCAGAGTGGCATCTCCGCCCATTTGTCGGGCTAGGGTATAGGCGGAAGAGGCTGTTGGGGCTGCAGCGAACAGCATCGCGATCATGGTCTGCATTTCTGACAGGCCAGTGGCCTGTGCAAGCAGGAAGGTTGCCAGAGGAAAGACAATCATTTTTCCAACTGTGGCAAAAACCATCGGGGCCGTGAACACCTTCATGGAACCGATCTGCAGGCTGGCCCCTACGCTGAGCAACACAATTGGTAAAGCGGCCTGTCCGAGAATACGGGTCATATTGTGCACCACAGGCACTTCAGCTCCTATGGCAAAATTACTGATCACCCCGGCACCTACTGCCAGCAACAAAGGGTTCCGTAAAAGATCACGCAAGATCGCGGGAATGATGCCACCGCCTTTTTTGTCGGAGGTCATCACAACCATCAACGAGACAATCGACAAGTTGGTCGCGGGGATCAACAAAGCTGAGAGTAAGGTCGCAAGAGCAAGGCCTTCGGAACCAAAGAGCTGTTCAGCCACCGTGAGCGCAATAAAAGTATTGTGCCGGGCAGAGCCTTGAAGCACCGAACTTGCTACCGCGCCTGTTGTTGAGGACCTCATCCACAATAACAGACCAAAGATCACCGCACATGTAAAACCACCCAAAATAACCAAGGCGAATGCCCCAATCGGTACCGTGTCAAAATTTGTGGTTGAGGTCTTATAAAACAACAACGAGGGCATCAGCACCCAATAGACCAACTTGTCATTCAGACGCCAGAATTCCAGACTGGGAATACCACCCCGTTGCAAGATTTGGCCGAGAATAAGCAAACCAAAAATTGGGGCAATTTGTAGCGCAGTATCAAACATTGGATATCTCAATTATTCCATGGGCTTCCCACACAATAGTCCTCGCCACCCTTTTGGGGTGGATAAGATTAAGACATTGTAGTGAGGCGTTATTTCCTGGTTACACTCTAATAGACGTACAGGTTCAACCTGCTGCTAGTCGAGCGGCGCGTGTAGCTTAGTCTCTGTGGTGATAATTCCACCGCGGTTACCAACTTCAATTGAGCCATAGCGTTGCTTAAAGCTTTCCGGCAGTGGCCGATCCCCCGGGATTGACAGCCAAAGGCGCATGAGGTGACGGCGGTTTTCTGGCTCGGGCCAATCGATAAAGCCAGTGCGGTCGTGCAGTTGGGAATGGTTATAGACGAACTGCATATCCCCCGGCTCCAGTTGCATGCCAAAGTGCATTTTCGGATCATTAGCAAGCGCATCAAACATGTCCAGTGCTTCAATATGGGCATCGCTCAGGCGCATTACCCCCTCAAAGCGCTGCGCACTGTCGATGTATTGGCGTTGATAAAATACAGTCAAATATCCTTGATGCCAGCTCAATACCGGGATTTCCATATAAGGCTTGGCACCCTCTGGAATTTCTCCCCGGCGATCAGTTGCGATAGGATCAAACAGTTTTTCAAGCAGGTCAGGACGTTCTTCGCGCATTCTGTTATAGATCGAAACGGCAGAGACCAACAAAGACCTGCCGCCTTCTTTCGCGGTACGCAAACACAACAGACCGACGACATCAGCACTATCGGTGTGAAAGCTTTGACGTTCTGCGGTTTGGTAAATCCGGGTATTGGCATCGTTGGCATTTGCCCCGATATCGCGAACATGTCCCAAAATGTGGCCTTTGGCATTTTGAGATCGCGCGGAACCCAAATGGGCACCGATGCCACAGAAGATCGTCGCGGCGAACTCTTGGCTATAGTCCGTAATGGGCAACCCGCGCAGGACTTCCAGCCCAACCCCGGATAAGAGCTCATTCTGCAAGGCTTTCAGATGATCTGCAAAAGTACTCAGGGGAAAATCTTCGGCGCTGATTTCACCTACATCGCGGCCCAGAGAAAGATAGTGACGGGCAGCATTTTCCAAATCAGCGATATCATTTTCACTGAGCTGTACCAGCCACTTGTCTTCTCTGCCCGCCATCTCTGCACCAATCCAGGCAGCAGGACCCGTTATAGCAGATGAGGGCCGAGAGATTTGAGAGATGAAATCTGACATCCTAATGTTCCTTGTTCATTTTTTACAATTATGATTTACATGAATTGATATACATATAAAAATGAGTTAAAATCATAATTATGAATTTTGATCCCTCCCTTACTGCGCTCTACGCATTAAAAAGCCTGGTTGAAACCGGCAGTGTTTCCCAAACCGCAGCCGAACTGGGACTGACACAATCGGCGGTCAGCCGTTCCATCGCAGGATTGGAGAAAATGGTCGGGCTCACGCTTGTGCGTCGCGGCGTCCGCCCCTTGAGCCTCACCGAAGAGGGCCAAGTTGTTGTTGCTCACGCTCAAGATGTCATCCAAACCCTGACTTCCCTCGATGACCGCCTGACTGCTTTGAGGCGAAATAAAGCGGGCTCTGTACGTATCGGATCGTTTGGCGCCAGTGCTTCAACCCATATTCTCCCGCCGTTGCTCAAGGGGTTCACCAAGCCTTACCCCGCGATTGCGGTCAACATTCACGAAGCCAACGATGCCCAGACGCTTGAGAACCTACAACGCGATCTCGTCGATATGGCGGTTCTGGCTGATCCCGGTGAAGATTTTGACGTGATCCCCTTAGCCACTGATCAATTGATCGCCTTGGTGCCAGAAAACAGCCAACTGGCGAACCGGGCTTCCTTAAGCCAAAAGGATTTTGCCTCCACGCCCTTTATCATGACACTTGGCGGCAGCGAGCCCGTGATCACCAACTGGTTTGGGGATAACATAGAAAATCTCGTCATTACCCAACGGGTCCAACAAACCCACTCTATCCTGGCCCTTGTCCGCGCCGGCCTCGGGAACGCCATCGTCGCCGCCCTCTCCCTACCAGAACAGACACGCGGAATACACCAAATCCCCCTAAACAATGCCCCCTCTACCAACATAGTTTTGGCTCGCAAGCCACTCGAGCCAAGCTCAAAAGCTGCAGGGTTGTTTTGGGATTTTGTGGAGAGGAAAGAGGAGATATCTTAACTTAAAATAATCTCCTTAGTGAATTGTTGCTCAGTTAAGTTTTCAAACGAAATGACGATAAAACATTCTATTTATTAATCACTTAATGATTTTGTACTCTATTACACGAACTTTATTGCCATAGGTAAATCGCATACAGCCCCATGCAAGCCCGCTATCACAGGCTTGCATGTATAAAGCTCGGGCTTTTTCATAGTTCTGTTTTACGAAAGATCCTTCATTATACATATCACCAAGGTGTGTACAGCCAATGGCTGACCCCATATCGCAACCTCGCTTGAAATACCCAAATGCCTTTTCTTTATCGTAAGAAATACCGCCTGCGCTTCCAACGTAATAAATCCACCCCAGTTGAGTACAACTCTCAGCATTTCCAGCCTCACAATATCTCATCAAAAATGTGAACCCTTCTTCAGTCGTTTGCATTGAGGCCAAACTGGTCCCGCTTGCTCCAACAGAAATCATTAGAGCGATAAAACTATGAAGAACTTGAAAGAATAAACTCGATTTTTTTCCAAAACTGTGTACTTGCATGGATATGCCCTTTAGCACTCCCAAAATTAAACTCAACTACCAACGTCGTCCTAGCCGGGAAGACATCAGACTGTTTTTAAATTGGCTCTGCATCAATTTACTTAGTGAATTTAGTGAGAGGGACAGGGTATCGTCTCGACTTCGCCCCAAACACGTCCCAAACCGATGGTTTTTTGCTCAGACATAAGAACGCAGTCGCCTTTTTGTATTACCTTCAGGCTTTTTGGTACTTTCACACCAAACGCTTTACCAAGAGAAGTACCCTGTAAGCCAGAAAGGTGCTTTTCTCTCAGATTTATTTTGCCTTTTGCCTGCAGGATTTTTTTACCAGCTTCCGATCCCAGATCGTCAAAATACCAGTCACTTTGATCCTCATCCGGACCAAGGTATGCCCAACCTTTTAGGTTATTAGAGTTACGAAGTGTTTCTGTGTTGGTAACTTGTTGGGCTTGTGCTGACTTTATTCCAATTAATTCGTTGAGAAGGTACCCCAGCACTTGATCAGAACTATCAATTGATTGTGCCTCACCCCGGTTGCCCTGAATTATAGGGTCGGAACTATCGACGCCCAACTCAGTTACAGTATTCACACAAAACACAATGCTCGCTATAGAGGCAAGCATGACTGCGCCTGCAAAGGTTCCTGAATAACTAACGGCTTGGCCGCCATTATCAAGGGTAACACGCGATGGTAAGGGCCCGTGCTTCCAGACCAGTAAGCCACTGGCTAATGAAATTATTAGAAGAGCAATTATTGCGACGATGATAATATTGGCAATATCCTCCATAATCCGATCCCTTATATAATTCACTTCTCGATGAATATACCATTATTACATCTATAAGATGCGTGAAAAATCAATGAATAGCGAGAATACACACTTAGGAAATTACATATCTTTGAGGTTAAGAAAAGGCCCCGTTTTTTTTGATAACAGGGCCTCTAATACTTACCGGAAAACTTCTAGATCAATTCCGTTAGACACGACTTAAAACGTAAACGAAGCCTTTACCGTTTCCGGATTGTCCACGTTGCGTTCCACCAAATCCTGAAGTGAGCTCGTATTCTTGATCACCTTCATACCGTATTTAGTGAAGGTATCTTTGTTGAAAACATGCTTTGATAACAAGGGATTGGTCAAGGCTTGAGTAAAGGCATCAGATGCCACCATACTAAGCATTAAATCACCAAACAGCTCATTTTCATCGCCCTGCTCTGCGAAAAGGCCAATAAAAAATTCAAGGTTATCGATATCGCCATAAAGTGCCTTCAACTCAGCCCCAAGGTCTTTGTCCGAGGTCAGATCATCGTAGTCATCAAGCTCGTCTAAGCCAAATTGCGCTCGATATTCGTTGAAAGACCTCAAACGGTAATCCCGCCCCATTTTAATAGCGGCATATTCTGCTCTCAGTAAGAAATCTGGTGTATTGTGCAAACTGATTTTACCAGCACGTTGTTTAGAGCTGCTATCAAGGATCACGCCCAATCCTTTTTCAATCATGGCATCGTTTTTGAGCATAAACTCTGGTGGAGAAAGAGTAGTGCCGCCAAAGGTCATAGTATCGGGAACAAGCCCGTGCCAGCGATACAGGAGGTCAAACTCTACGGCCATCCAGTTGGTGCGATACCATTCTTCGTCTTCAGCGAAAGAGGTATCCACCATAAATATAGGAGTTTTTACCGGGGATATATGGTTGATGTAATCTTCAATAATGATTTTAAGCAACAGAACAATATTGATATTACGTGCGGTCTGGAACAAACGTTCATCGTCCCCATTCCAAGCAGGATTACGTGCGTTCAACTCCTCACAAAGTCGGTTATGTTCTCTTAGGAATAGGGTACTGATCGCAGTATAGCCGACTGTGGAATTACCGCGTTCCAATCCAGTGGCAAAGTAATTTTCCTTACGGTTTTCCGGGTCGCCAAACCTCTTTATTATGCCTTTGTACCTGTTATCTTTTACATAAGGTAATTCTGCATACTCTGCTTTGACCTCTCCGTCACTGCCAAACAGGTTATCAGGGTATTCTTCTGCCCCAATCATTTGGCTTGTCAACTTTCCGCCCGTTTTGGTTCGAAGCAAGTTCGCGGTTTCTTCTGTTAAGCCATAGATCTGGCAGAGGTCTATTTCATGGTTTGAAGTATTTTTCCGCCTATCTGTGGGATCAGCGCGCAGGAAGCTATCGGTAAACCACTGAGCAAAAAGCGGAAACAATAAGGTTGATCGCGGGCAAGGTATGGTTTCCGTTCGCTTAAAAAGGCCGGTAACAACCCCATGTTCCCCCGGATCTACGCCATCATAAGGAGCATCTTCGGGTAATCCTGCCGTATAATTTTCTGCTGCAGCCCTCAGATGACGTCCAGAAAACGTGCGATCGGTCAGGGAAGGCCAGGAGACATAATCGCATGTTTTTCCCTTCTCATCAGACCATAGACTATAGGGTCTCGGTCGCGAGGTCGTTGCATTGGCAAAGGCATTAATTGCCAATTTGCTGACGAGTTCAGGCGCTAGTTCATGCCCAATTTTTGCAAGTAAATCCTTGATGGATACAGACATTATAACTCTCCTTAGTATCGGTGATCGCAGGGTTCTTTCGCAAAATTTATTTCACGGTTATTTGCCCTGATTATAGATCCAATTTCCTACCCGCATCATGCCCCTTTAGAAGAGGCATTTTGTAATCCCATGTAAAATCTGAAAACTCGATCAGGTTAAATAGGGAATTCGAGTTGTGAGATTGCGAATGTAATTTGGCCAGCTTGAAGCAAAGCTTCTTCTTACCCGATCATTGAACCATATACTTCGTTCAAAGTAGAAGTGAATAGTGCGTGAAAAATCAGATTACAAAAGGCATATACCAAGTGTAATAGTCCAATATGATACTCTGGATTGCCTTGCTATCTCTTACTCTATCTTCGATGGGCCAAGCATAATACACTCTGATGATTAACTTAACCTAGTTTGCTTCAAAGCGTTCTCTTACCATATGCAGATCCTTCATCACTGCGATACAAAGGCCCGAAATTTCTTCGGTTGCGGGGAGCATATCCGGCACCATGATGGTTTGCATTCCCGCACCATGGGCGGAGCGGACGCCGTTATGAGAATCTTCCAGTGCCAGGCAATATTGAGGATCAACGTTTAACGTCTTCGCCGCCAACAAATAGGGCTCCGGGTCAGGCTTGCCCCTGTTCACGTCATCACGCGTGACAATCGCGCTAAAGTAAGGTGATAATTTTGCCCGTGACAAGTGATCATTGGCGAGATCCCGGCATGTTGAGGTCGCGACCGCTGTGGGAATTTCGAGTGTTGCCAACAAGACAAGTAGCTCTCGCACACCCGGCTTTATCGGTATCTCACGTTGAAATTCAGTGGCTAAAATTTGACTATAGAGACGGTCATAATCGGCAAAAGGAAAGTCAGCCCCCATAGTCTCTTTAATTTTAATGTTACAAATCTCTTGAGGCAAACCAACGATGGATTGATGCAGATCGCCACTGAATACAAAGCCGAATTCCTGCGCCGCTACATTGGCCGCTTTTAGGTACAGGGCTTCTGAATCGATTAAAACCCCATCCATATCAAAGATAACGGCATGTAATTGGTCAGGTAGAAATGGCATAAGCGATAGGGCTCCTGGTTTAAGAATATATTATTGGGATTGATTACTCGACAAGACATTGAAACACGGAATGAACCCTCCCCCAAAACGCCTCACGTTACAACCAATAGATGCGAGTCTATGAGCTCAAAAACACCTCTTTTCTTTTCACTCAATGAATTATCCTTCAAGGAAAAATACGATTAAAAAACAAACCACTACGCCAGTTCCCCTTTGGCACTCTTGGTAAAAAACTTGGTAAAAAATCCAACTGAAGTCCTCCCAAATGCTACCCGTTAACACTAAACTGGCTCTTGTGTGGTAATATGGCCTGTTGTCATATAGTAGGAGTTGTCGTGTGGTTTCCCCCTTACCATCGTTACAACGTTTTGCTTCATTGGACAGCCAATCGGCCTCCAGCGACGTTAAAGCTGCTGTTGTCGCTGTCATTAACGATCTGCGCGCCACAATAGAGAAGTCTCACGATACCGCTAAATCTCGCAAAGCTATTGCCGATCTTCTCGATTTTCTCAATAGCCTACAGGTTGGATCCCACCCCGGTCGGAGTGAACTGGCGCAATCAATCTCAAAGAACATTCTGCCCCTTCTTTATAGCAAAAAAAATGCGAAACCAATTATGGTCGATGATTACCAGCATCTGCAGGCAGAAAACATGTTGGTTGGTTATCTCAGTAACCGGTTGGCGGAAACACTTTCCTTTGTCCAGGGTCAACATCCATCCCATCCAGGGTATGGCAAAGGACGCCGAAAAGAAGCCGTGCCACCCTTTTGTTTTTTTGCGCCGGTCTTTGCCAGCGGATTGAGATATCTCATAAGTCAATTACTGATGGTTCAGTTTCGCACCCAACAAATCGAAAAAAATATCTACGAACCGATGAAGCGGGACTATATCGACAAAGGCAAAAACCCAGAAAGTTTGTTTGAAGATAAACACGTCTATCTCGACAAAACCGTGTGCGAAATTTTTGCCTGGGCCACCGAAATTGAAGAGACTATGAATTACCGCAAGGCTCAAAACAAAGAGTCTTCTCCAAATAAAATCCCCGCTAAAATTCAAGACTACTCCAAGGAGGAAAGCCTGATACTTGAGCTGCTCGACAAGTTAAAACTTCACTCAGAAGGCAACGATTATTTCCTACCTCGGTCAGCGGGGTTCAGGCTCATAGACAGTCTATACAGGCTCGACAAAAGACGTTTTCTTAAAGTCTTTAAAGAACTCCAAAATGCTGTCACGCACGGCGAAGATCATAATTACATTGTCCGACAGGTTGATAATTTGGCCAACGATATGGAGTCCATCGATTTTGATATCATTGCCCTTTCCGCCTATATAATCGGTGAAAAAGAATGCTGTCTAAGCTATCGCGTCCTTCAGGATACCTGTATTGGGTCGGCCCGTTCCAGAGAAGGCATGCTTGAGGCGCGTCCTTTGATATCTGCAGAGCTTGGACGACAGCCTATTCACCTCGCAAAAAACGTCTTAAACGCTGCTGAAAATATCCGGGGAAACATTAAAGAGTTTGAGGACCTTCTTGATCTTTTTCATACTAATATCAAAGACATCAGCAAGTTGCGTTTTGATCAGGAAATCAGCTCCTGCGTGGGTATTTTCCGTTGTTCCAACATCACCCAACCCCTTGCCGCTTGGCTGGGGGATGATGGTGGGAATGAAGAAGAGGCCTTCTTTCGCAAACAGCAGGTTATGAGTGCCGCAAATAAGTTATGGGTCACACCATGACGGCATTAAAATTAGAATAATTAGGCGCGACAATTAAGGAACCCTGGCTCGACATCAACTATCGCGAAACTCTGTTGTGGAACTAATGATCCACTGGCGAAAGACTGCAACATGCTTTTTTCGAACAACTTCATTTAGAAAGACAAGGTAATATCTACCATAATCGAGACTAACGTTAGACAAGCGTTTTAACCGCCCATTTTCGACGTCTTTAGCAACAAGTTCTGCTGACGCGAGTACTACTCCCTGCCCTGCCAAGGCCCCCTCAATTGCGAGTAGGGATGAAAGGGGTGTGGGTTTTTGAGGTGTTTGGAAATTTGCGTGTCCAGCTTTCGCAAACCAACTGGTCCAAGACTGGCCTTTATCTTCGTGCAACAACTTGTATTTCAAAAGATCCCCAGGCAAATCTGCTTCTGCAAAGGTTGGAATACCATAAGGAAACACAGGGGATGTTGATATTAAATCACAACTTATTCCGATAGGAACCTGATTATAATAACGTATAGCAAGATCACACTCATGATTTTTGATATCTGCAAGCACAGATGAAGCAACCAGCGACACATCAACCTCTGGGAACTTTTCTTGAAACTCCCCAAGTCGTGGCATGAGCCATTTCATTGCAAAGGTTGGCTCACAACTTATCGATAACGTTCCGGTTTGTTGGCATCGAAGAGCTTCTGAAGCTTCAGAGACCAGATCCATTGCAGGCGTTATTTTTGCAAGATAAATCTTTCCGTTCTCGGTTAACTCAACACCGCGAGCAATCTTTTTGAAAAGTTGCGCCCCCAGCTGTTTCTCAAGCCCGCGCACATGCCGGCTAATTGCGGCATGGGTCACATTCAATTCTTTAGCGGCACCACTGAAGCTTTCATGGCGGCCTGCAGCTTCAAAGGCCCGAACTGCATTTAAGGGAGGTAAATAACGCGGCATGGTTATATGTGACTTTTTCTAACACTACATGTCAAGCAAAGGCGTTTGTACATTTGTAATAAATTTATAAATATTAGAGGTAAGCAAGATATTCAACCAAATCTAGAAGGAGAGAAACTCATGACTGTATCCTGCAAACCACTTCAAATATTGCATGAGACACCGTATAATATATCCGGGCGTAATTTATCCGGGTGTAATATATCCGGTACTCTTTCCATCCCCCAAACGAATAGAGCGCTTCGCCTTTTATCTCATACATTTCATAGATTATGGGCGCGTTATAAAAATTACAGAGCTCAAGTAGAATTAACGTATCTGAACGATCATTTGTTAAGGGATATCAATCAGCCCAGAGGAAAAATTGACCCCTTAGGTAAACACCGCGCTTGGAATGATCCTCTGTATTTTGAACTTAGGCGTCGGTGGTAGTTTTCGCCTCTTCTTCGTAAGAACCAAAAGATATTGTCCAAAGAATATTTTTTGTAAAAAATATCATGACCTGTGAAGTGCCATAAAAGAAGAATTAAAATAATCCTTCTTTTATGGCTTTTGACTTTCGTTTGAACATACCAGTTTTGTTATTCTGGCGTACTGGTGTCCTCACCTTCACAGCATTCGCCAAAGACCTTCTTGTAGAGTGCTGCTTTTACTTCTGGATCGGTTATGCCATCAATTATCGCCATGGCCTGTTCGGTAAGATCGTTTTCAAGATGAGCTTCTTTGTTCGCGGATTCTTGTAGTTGAATGTTATAACAATCAAGCGCTTCGCCCTGCCCCAATAGGGCGTCAACAATAACAGATGGAGTTCTGAGAATGCGATCTTTCACACTCAGGATTATACCATTTACGGACTTCCCTCTATATTCCTGTTTCAGATCTCCGCGTTTTTTGACGTACTCATATTTAGTAGAAGATGCACTGGGGTTAATACAGTTATTATTTGTGCCTTTGATCAGTTCTATGAAACTCACTCGAGTACCCGTGTGATCAGGAATATTGCACAGATGTTCGTAAATTCTGTTCTCTTCCTTTTCGGCCTCTGCTGGATCGGTTAACACTTCTTTGAGCAAGTTGCCAATAGACGATAAGTTGGCCGTTTTTCGGCCTCCAGGTACCCCATTATCATAAACAAAGGTCACCTCGTTTAAATAAGTAATGGTGAAATATTCCTGCAACAACTGGCGAAAGACAAAATTCAAAACCCTGCTACGATTGATATTCTCAAGAGTACGCGTGATGGTCTCTTCCCCACCACTTGTACTGGTGCTGCTGGTTTCGGTATTGACCTCGACTTGACGGTTAGTATCAGCAGTTTGAACATGGTGGTCGACCGCACTTTCCAAACTATTTACTTGGCTTTCAACAGCTTCAGTTGTGGTGTTAACCGATGAAGCTCCGCCTTCTGCACTGCCACCAAAACTGACAATTCCCAAGTTAACACCGCCACTCGTGCCAGCCTCCACAGACATAGTATCCGTATCTGTTTCGGAGGAACTCTCGTTTTGCTGTGTCGAATTTTCCACAGTTGTTTGCAGCTCATCGGTACAAGACTCGCTATAACTGTCCAGTACACTTTCAGAGGCACTACTGGTCTCTTCATTTTGATGATAGCTTTTAACGGAAATAGTCGTTGTCTCACCCGGCAGCAGACTAAAAGTTTTCAACGTTTGACCCGCACCATAATCACCCAGGTATGACGCCATCTTCATTTTCATAACCATGTAAATTGCAGGCTTCGCTCGTTTCGGGCGCTTGATAAAATTCAAGCCTTGTCGACCACTCAGTCGGGTATAGAGACTTGGCATGTAGCCATCGTAAATTCGACTGGCGATATGACTGGTTGAAAACTCCAAAGAAGACGTGGACACCGGAATATTAGCCGATTTCAAAACGAGACCTGTCGCCAAGATAGGTGCGGCAAGAGAGTTCACACCTGGGACGGCTTTCCTAAGCGTCCGTGGTTTTGTCGCATTGAGATTGATACTGAGGTTTTGTAGCTCTGGAATGGCAGAATACTGCTTTCCTGTAATAATGCTTTCAATGCTTTTTACGGTAAAGCTGTCGTCTTTTTTAAGCAGATCCAGTTGGGCCCAAAAGTGATTTTTGGGCAATATTCTTAGTCTGGCCTTGAACTTTTTGGGATTGATGTCCAGCTTGATAAAACTGACCACATCGTAAGTTGTCGACTGCGGTAAATTGTAATTGAGAATAGAAGCAGAACCAGCTTCGTCGAGTTTAATTAGTGGCTCTTTTGGGGTACACGATGTGCTGTCACTCATGGGAAATGCCCTCCTATTTTAGTATGATCTTGGTTTATTTAATTCTCTTCCTAGGTTGATTTCTTGAATTCAGATTTCACGCTGCAACTTCCTGAATTCGGATCAATCTCCCAGCCTTCGATATATATTTCATAGGTCTTGGGGTGATATTTGGAGCCATCAGGCAGGTTAATAATTTTGTTTTCAATTTGATGCATATATTTGTCTTTGACTTGAAAACCATCCAATAAGCTTTTCAGATCAGGGAATACTTTGTTTACTTCGGCTAATAACCTTTTCTTACCTGGTAACCAGCTTGGCAACAGATCTTCAATTGATATTCCAACAGTTTGCGTCTTTTTATCCTCTTGATCTGTGGATAAGACATTCCATTCGAAATCACCTTCGTCATAGCCCCAGTGCTCCCAACTATCGATGGAGATTTGCCAACTATTATTTGGATCTTGCGGTGAATTTGTGGCTGATGGAGTACTGGTTACACTTACTTTTGCAACAACCGTAATGGTACCTAGCGCCTGTTTAATTGGGAGTTTTTCACTTGCTGGCAACAGAATATTAAAATCAAAATAGATCGTTTCAGCCCCCCCAGTCTCCATAGGACTGATCGCGGGGGTTATATTTTCGACACTGCCATCAGGCTTAGTAAAGCTTGCTGCCGAACCTGGATGAAGATCTGTGGGATTATCTAGTCGTTTTTGAATGGCCCGTTCCAAAATAACCGCAGCATTCGCGCACACCAAACTATCAAAGCTTGGAAGTGATCGCACCGTTAATTGGGGAATAACCGCCCGGCGAGTACTTGTATCAAATTGAAAGCTTGTGGGGGTAAAGGCGACCGGGTCAGTTTGGTTGAGGTACAACAACAATAATTCGGCGGCCATCATGCTTTTCTGGTGGTGCTGAAGGTAATAGGCATACATTACGCCAATCTCGACAACGTCTTCATCCGCTACTTCAGACAGGGTGCTAATCGCGGTCAGTAACTCAATGGCTTTATCAATGGAATAGGGTCGTCCGAACAGTTTTTTGAACTGGCCATCTATCATCGACCTCGCCCACTTGGGAAGCTGATTACCATCTGAATTAGCGGTAGGCACCGCCGTAGTTTCTAGTGCCCCCTTTTCTAGTACGGGTGTATCAGTTGGATCAGCCAAGACTATGCCCCTCTTTATTTAGATACAGGTCTGGCTTCAGACCGTGAAAATGATTAGGCAAAAGACAAGCCACGAAAAGAGTCAAATTCAACCGCTACGTTGGCGCCTTAATATTGCCTTTCCCCTATTAAGCCATAGATCAGGCTTGTGAATAAGTGAAAATGCTGTGAAAAATTATTTCACGCTATCAACTCTGGGTTGGGCGCCATGAGAAAAATAAGGAAAGTTCAACGTCAGCTCTCAATATTTTGGCTCGAGATAATCAGTAATTCAGGTTGCCCTGAAACCTGCTGTACAGGACAAAACACAGCAAAGGTGACAAATTCAGTTAACCCGAGTAGAATAGTCTGAAATAAGCGGATAGCGGTCCCTTGTGGGGGGCTCAATTTACCGCCCCTCTCTGATTAGGTATCATGTTGGATACTCTTCTCTGTTTGGCGGCTGAGCTGATCGCCCCTGATGTGTTTGTTATGTACGGTCCATAAGCACCGTTTTCGCTTGAAC
The DNA here is from genome assembly GCA_036960845.1 of Halopseudomonas aestusnigri. Lineage (GTDB taxonomy): Bacteria > Pseudomonadota > Alphaproteobacteria > Kiloniellales > Kiloniellaceae > Kiloniella. The sequence continues at coordinate 232,889 of JBALWN010000003.1, forward strand.
CCCCTAAATTAGGGTCATCTGGTTCAGGAGAAAAGTATATGCCTAAAACAGCTACGCATCATGATACCGCTGCAGCAACGGATAGACCAACTGTTCACTCTATACCCAATATCAACAAAATTAGCGTAAGCGACCTCAAAGACGTTTTAGCCAAAGGGCTCAGCGACTTTAAAGAAAAACCCAGCCATATCCTTCTTCTCGTTGTCACTTATCCCATCGTCGGCCTATTGGCTGCTCGAATGGCCGCGGGATATGACATATTACCACTGGTATTTCCTCTGGTGACAGGATTTGCTCTGATCGGTCCTTTGGCCGCGATTGGTTTATATGAACTTAGCCGCCGCCGAGAAAAAGGCCTCAATGTCGCCTGGAAAAACGCATTTGATGTTTGCCACTCCCCTGCAATTGGATCGATAAGCGCGCTCGGAATTTTATTAATGGTGATTTTCCTGATCTGGTTGGTGGCGGCGCTCAGCATATATCAAATGACCTTAGGCGCGGTTGAACCCACCTCAATAAGCGCCTTCGTCGCTCAGGTGATGACCACTCCTGCAGGATGGGCATTGATCGTTATCGGCTGTGGTGTTGGCTTTGGCTTTGCCGTCGTTGTCCTTGCTATCAGCGTAGTGTCTTTTCCCATGCTCCTCGACAAGGATATCAGCGCAGCTTTAGCCGTTCAAACATCGGTAAAAGTTGTTCTCACCAACCCCATCCCCATGGCAGCCTGGGGGATAGTCGTCGCAGGATCCCTGCTCTTAGGTTCAATCCCGTTCTTTGTCGGGCTCTGTGTGGTTATGCCCGTGCTCGGCCATTCGACCTGGCACCTTTATCGTAAGGTTGTCGCAGAGAAATAAGTAATTGCTGGATGATCTGGAGCTTTAGAAAATAGTTTCGTTAATCCAACTGTAAACGCCTTAAAACAGAATATTCCTCAAATGGACCAGCCCTTTCGGTTTCTTACCGAAGGGGCTGGTCCATTTTTATAAAACTTGGATACCGATTTCTTTTTTTTGTGATTAGGGTATGGGTGAAAGTTCTGTGGGAGAAAGCTCTGCGGGCTCAGAAACCTGAGCTTCAGGAGAAGGGATTGCCGTAATGACAGGAGCCCCTTTAGCGACGCCCAAACGAGGATGAAGCCGCCCAGCGACAGCCCAGGCGGCGAACATCCCAATCCCTGCAGTGGCAAAGAGGGTAGAGACCGGCGCGATCAATAAGACAAGCCAGGCAACACCTGGGCTCACGATGCCAGAGACATCCCGAAAGGTCGAATAAACCGCAGACATTTCGGTACGTTCAGAGGGCCGCACCGCCATCAGGAACGGCAGACCAGCGCAAATATCCAACAAGATTAAAAACAGCGTACCAAATACCAGTAAAGCCACCACGACCCACGGCCAATCAACGCTAAAAGTCGCTGCAATAAAGACAACCCCACCGGCAAAAAATCCAAACCTGATGGCATAACGCACCGAATAACGATCTATCCATTTCAGCATAAAGGGCGTGATAAAAAGCAGAGAATTTGAAATTGAAAGGGCAATGCCGCCAATGCTTTCTTGAAGACCGGACTCAACCGCATAAATCGGTAAATAGACGATATAAACCCACCAGCTACAGGACTTTATCACCGCAAAAAGCCACCCTGAAATCAACCGAGGCTGTACAAAAAATCGCATTAAGAACGCAACTGGATTTGGGGCTGGAGCACGTGCCTTGGTGATGAGCTTGCCATCCCCTAAACGCATCCACCAAAAGACCACGAGTAATATCGCCGCCCCAATCGCAGAGATCATAAAAGGCGCAGGTGTCCACCACTGCATCAACCACACGCCACCAGCGGGCCCAGCACACCAGGCCACAGCACTGTAGAACAATCGTAAGGTTTCTGACCTTTTCAGCTCCACCTTTGCCACATAATCAAGCACATAGGCATTGAAGCAGACAAAGAGTACAACAACCGCCACGGTGTAGGAAAACAGCGCCAAGGCGATAGCGATCGCCGAGCCTTCAATAGCGAGGAAAGCACTGACAATAAAAAGCACCGCGCCACCAGAATACATCCACCGCCTGGGGATATAGCGGGTCAACCATGGCACCAGCAGACCACAGACAAGGGAAATGATCCCGACATAGAAATATATCTCCGATACTACAACGGTATCTTGATAGGCCCTATACATAATTAAGGGAAAAACTGATATCAAAATACCGCGAGAAATCGCTTCGATACCAGAGAGTACAGCAAAGCCTTTTGCACCTGGCGTTGGGGCATGGCGAAGCCATTCGGGAATCCGACGCTGAAACATCTAACCACCTCATAACCTGTTGATTTTAAATAAGCATATTTTTGAGATGACTTCTCTCTTATCGCCGACACGAATGGTTGAATTTTTTAGTCGGATATCTCATTCACGCCCTTTTTGTGATTTTTTTCGCCTTTGGCGTAATCTGATTACAATTTACTCACTGATGCCATCCGCTGGCACCACGCTATGAGATGATTGGAGCTACTCAACAATTCAATTTTTGGCGATCATCATCACTACTTTGGGACCCTGCTTTGAGACAAATGAAAGGTGAATGGATTTGCCCGTTCAATGTAAGACATGAAATATCCCTTCTATATTGTTGATGTCTTTAGCTCGCGCCCTTTCGGCGGTAACCAGTTGGCTGTGTTACCAAACGCAACAGGCCTTTCAACAGAGGCCATGCAAAAAATTGCCCGAGAATTCAATTTTGCAGAAAGTACATTTGTCTTTCCCTCTAGGGATGAGAGGGCAACAGCAAAGGTACGGATCTTCACCCCCAAAGCAGAAGTCGATTTTGCCGGCCACCCCACAGTAGGTACAGCTTGTGCGCTGTTATACGGCGGTCACATCAAAACACATGATATAATCTTAGAAGAGAACATTGGTCTGGTTCCGGTAGCCATTGTAAAGAACGGCAAAATCCTCAACGGAACGCTAACCAACACTTCCCCCCTTGCCTATCCTTCGCATCAACCAGACCTAACCTCCCTTAAGAAAGTACTTTCGCTCGAAAATGGAGACGTTCTCAGTGGTTGTTTCGCCGGGGTTGGGTTGAATTTTTGCTTCGCACAACTGTCATCAAGAGAAACCGTTGATCGTGCTGAGATAGATAAAGCCGCTTGGAAAGATCTTCTTTCTGATCAATGGTCTTCGAACCTCTTCTTATACGCGGGAGACGCCGTTCAAAACGGTGAAATATACGCACGCATGTTTGCACCCGCCCTGGGTATAGAAGAAGACCCTGCCACCGGGAGTGCCATAGCAGCCCTTGCGGGGGTCGCCGCTATCAACCTAGGCTTCAACGAGGGCGAACTCTCCTTCTCTGTGCTTCAAGGTGTCGCCATGGGACGGAGAAGCGAAATTACCGCTACTGCTGTTGTGAAAAATAGCAAGTTGATCTCAGTCGGGGTCGGTGGCGCAACGTCCTTCACTGCATCTGGAGAAATCGAAGTCCTAGGCTAGTTACCGAGAAATCTACACGTAAAGAGGAAAAGAGAGCCAGCTTATTTCCGGCTGGGAACTTTGCGCAGGGTCATGCCGTACTTATCATCACAGGAAAATCCAAGACTTTCATAAAAGCCCTTGGCACCGCCGTCTCGTCGGCCTTTCCCGGTGAGCAACATGATTTTATAGGCCTTGGCATCCCAGGCAATTTCAATGGCGTGCTCCATAACCTGTCGCCCCAAACCCTGACCGCGACAATTTTCGGCAGTGATCACGTTCTCTATCAAAGCATAGGGCCTGCCTAGATAGGTCATGTTGGGTAAAAGATGTAAGGTCACAATAGCGCAAACCTGCCCCTCTTTCCCCTCAGCATCTTCCGCCCCTTCTTCAACGGCAACCACAACCGTCGTCCCCGAGTGTTTAAGCAAGCTCAACCATTGTCGCTTCCCTTCCCCACCCGAAATAACCGGGACCGATGCCCCAAACTCAGCGTAGAGTAAAACAGCGGAGAGATAGTCGTTTTCTTGTGCCTTACGAATGATCATGAAAGAGGTCCGTCGGGAAGGAATGGTGGAAGGAGATGAATAATAAACGCTAGTGCGCCCACTCTGTGGATAGAGCTGACATCATTACCTTATCCAGAAATTTCCCATCCCGAAAGCTGGATTGGCGTTTCACGCCTTCATGTATGTAACCTGCTTTGGCATAGGCCGCGATTGCAGCAGGATTATCAACGAAGGAAGTTAGCTCTACTCTATGTAAACCTAAGCTCTGAAAGCCATGCTCTGTTATAGTTTTGGTTGCCTCAGTCGCAATACCGCGCCCCCAATACTCCTGCTCCCCAATGAGTATATAAAACTCTCCACAGCGGTTGATGTGATTAATAGAGGTAATCCCCGTATACCCAATTATCTTTTGAGTTTCGTTGCAACAGATCGCCAGATCGATAGATGTATCTCTTTCAATGAGAGAGGCCAACCAAGCCTTATGGCATTCCAAGGGCTTTGGGATAACAAACCATGACGAGCTATATTTCGTGACCTTTGGATTACATGCCCACCTATATAGAGCGGCTAAATCATCTTGAGATAGAGGGCGATAAAATGCGTTTTTACCTTTGAAAAACATTTGTATTTTCCCCTCACCCAATTCGAAATATCTCTTTAATCATGATTAAAGAATTACACTAAAGGAGATAAGGCACTAGGGGCCAACAAATAAACCTTATTTTGCAGAAGATATTTCTTCAATGTATTGAGCTCGTATCTTTGCAATGGCTCCATCTGTTTCCATTGTTTGCAAGACTTCCGTCAACTTTGGAACCAAATGCTTATTCTTTTTATGAAGGTAATGAAACAACGGGTATGTCTGAACCACATTAAACTGAACGGGCATTTTCATTTTCTTCTCGAAATCCTGGGCGAGTGCTATGCTTGTAAGACGAGCCAGAATAATGACGTCGCATCTATTTTTGCCCAACTTATTAAAAAGCTGATCGTTCGAGTTGCTGACATCGACCTCCAGTTCTTTGGTCCCCGCTTCGGCAAATTTTACACCGTTGCGAATGCAAACGTGGTATGGCTCCAGGCTTTGCCATCCCTTCAAGGATATTTTTGGATTGGTTGTGATGGCAACCCCTTCCATGATCCCGATGGGTACGGACAGCATAATGAGGTTTTTGTATTTTAACTGGATATTTTTAATACGATATAATTCTCCATCGACTTTTCCTGAATTTGCGACAACTAACGATCTGGCCGCAGGTAAACGGGAGAATTGAACGTCGATGCCCAAACGCCCATAAGCTTCCAGCATCACGCGTTCGCTGATGGTTGCATAAGAAGAATTTTCAATACCGGTAAAGACAAGCGGTTCTTGTGCAAGCACAGAAACTGGCCAAAGAAAAAAGAGCACCGCAATAAACGTCTGTAACCCTTTTTCCACTTCCACACCTCATTTTAAGTGGGCACATTAGGAGATCAATATAACATATAGTTCCAAGGGTTAATATTAACTGAAATAAGCAATGCATTACGCGGTGAACAGGATGCATTGGCACTTTATAGCCTTCAGATATAGGCAGGAAAGCGGACCCTTACGATTTAAATAAAGTCCTTCATGGTTGGCATAAATTCCGTAATTGAATATTTAGCAACGCCACTTTGGTAGAGCGGGTCTTCTTTAATCAGGGCTTCAACTTTCTCTCTAGCGTCTGAAATGGCAAGGATAACACCGCCCTCTCTTGGGATTTTTGCCCCCGAAGCGATGAAAACCTTTTGCGCGTAGTATTTTTCCAAGAAAGCTCGATGGTCTTCGAGAAGTGGATCTATCTGCTCAAACGGTGAGATATATTGCAGATCAATTACAAAAATATTTATCCCCTCTGGCAAGCTGGACATAATCTCTCCTTTCGTAAGAAAAGCCAACTGAGCACCCTCAACTGGCTTTCCTTTTGTTATGTTTAAGCCTTACGCCGCTTCAAAAGCAGACAGCACCATATCCGCGCCAGCTTCACGAGCAGAAGTCAGGGCCTGATATTCCGAAGAGTTATAAAAGGCATTGAGTTTGTCTTGGCTTGGAAAGCGGAACACAGCGGTTCCGGGTAACGCATCCGTACCTGTTAAGACGCCGTCTGCGCCGCCTTTAAAAAGCAGCTCCCCGCCAAAAGAAGCGATAACAGGCCCTGCAGATTTGGAGTAAGCCGCCATTTTAGCAGGATCTTTAACGGCAAAGTGAGCAACGAGATACGCAGACATAGTGTGGTTCCTTTTAATGAGCCTTCTGGCTAGGTTTGTCATGTTGTTAACTGAGCTTACCCTCACACAATGCATAAACACCGTAAATAGATGGAACTGCATGAAAACCATGCTATATTGCATGGATGGAAAATTGGGATGATCTTCGTATATTTTTAGCCGTCGCCCGCAGTGGATCAATAACTGCAGGCGCACAGCAACTCGGCCTCGACCAGAGCACGGTATCGCGAAAGCTACAGGCATTTGAAGAGAGGCTTGGCCTCAATCTCTTTATGGGTACTGCCAAACGCAACACCTTAAGCCCTTCAGGACAAACCGTTTTTGAGGGGGCCACGCGGCTTGAGAAAGAAGTCGAAGAGATTAACCAAAACATCGCTGGGTTCGATGAACACCAGGGCGGCACCGTCCACATCGTGACCACGGACATCCTGTCCAACCACTTATTGATGTCTGTCACATCCGAGTTCTTGCAAGAATTTCCTGATATAAACCTGCGTATTCGGACCCAGGAAATCGACGACAAACGCCTGCCTGGTGATCTCGCCTTGTACGCCACCAACAATCCCAGAGAAGAACTGTTTGGCCGCAAACTAGCCACCGCAACCTTTGCCTCTTACGCCGCGCGGGGTTATGTCGACAGCCTGCAAGGGCGTTTGGATGATATGGTTTGGCTGAATTGGGACGATGGTTCCGCAACCCCAAGCTGGCCGAGACTGGCCCCTGAAATCCCCGACAAGATGTGCCGTCTTCGTATTGATTCAGTGGCCATTCTTTTAGAGGCCGTACGTTTTGGCATCGGCGCCACCATCCTGCCCTGTTTCGTCGGCGAGCAAGACCCCAACCTCGTCCGCCTCACCCCCGGCCAAACCGTCAGCAGCCGAGACATCTGGCTGCTCATGCACCAAGACCTCCGCCGCGTCCCCCGCATCCGAACCTTTATTGATTTCTTTGTGCAACGGATTAAGGAACGAAAGGACATTATTGAAAGCGTGTGATTATCCTATAAGGTAATAATTCTAAGAAATACTCCTTTACAGCGGCGTCTTTTAAACGCTTCCTATAAGGGTATTTCTTCGGAGGAATGAGTTGTGGATTTAGAGCTTTGGTTGGCGTTTATTGCTGCAGATATATTGATATCTATCACACCCGGCCCCAGTGTCTTTATGGTCACCGGGCAGGCCCTTACCCGTGGGTTACCTGCAGCTTTACTCTGTATCCTCGGTGATATACTTGGTGGTATTGTTCTGATGACACTGGCTCTGTTCGGGGTTGGAGCGCTTTTGGCAACTTCGGCGGTTCTTTTCCAATTCGTCAAATGGGGTGGTGTTTGCTACATGGCCTATCTTGGGTATCGACAGATTGCAGATGCGCGGAAAAGCCCTGCCCCAGAAACATCAGATATATCAGAGAGCGCTCCAGATTCGACGAAGCCCAAACATCGCTTTGCGAGCATGAGGGCCGGATTTTTCACAGGGGTTCTCAATCCCAAGGCAATCATCTTTTATGTGGCTTTTCTTTCTCAGTTTATGGATCCGAACGGTGATACCTTACTGCAGTTCTCCATACTGGTGGCAACCTCGACAGTTGTGGTTGGACTAATTCTCTCAGGATACGCCCTCGCCGCCGCTCGCGCACGAAAGACATTCCAAAGCCATGCCGCTAGAAAGCGCTTTGGTTATGCAGGCGGAGGATTTCTCATCGGTGGCAGCCTTTTGATGGCAACAACACGGTAATTTAGAAAAACCTTATTGGAAGTTGTTAAGAAGGCTGATCGTCGGTAAAGAGAATAAAATAATTTACCTCAATCATGCTTGATAACGAAGAAGTTGGAATTTATCGTATTTTAAATCACGACTTTATAAAAAGAAATTTTGTTATGGAAAATTCAATAAAATCAGTACCTTCCCGTCACGTCATACGTGAAGAGACAATCAATCAGGGGAACATTAGCGATCTGATTTCAAACACTAAAAATGATCTCCATTTCATTGGGTGCAATTTCTCAGACACAAAATTGAAAAACATAACTCTGACAAACGCGATCTTTGAAGACTGTGACTTTAGGGACGCCTCTTTGGAACATGCCAACCTTGATAACTGTCATTGGTTACGATGCAAAGGGCACCGACTGTCCTTAGCCTATGCCAATTGCGTCGACAATTCGGTAAAGTCATGTGATTTCTCTGGATCAAGTTGGCTTGGGACACAACTCGCGCATACTAAATTTGTAGGCTGTAAACTACTCGGAGCTAATTTTTCGAATAGTCGGAATTTGGGTGTAAAGTTTGAAGAATGCAATCTCGTTTCTGCAATAATCAGAAAGTTTTCGTTTAGAAACCAAATCATTCGAGCCCTTAACTTAACGGAAGCTGATCTTGGTGGTTGTGACTTTTGCGGCGCAGAGTTTGAGGACTGTAAACTTGTAGGCGTATCGATAAGAGCCGCGAAATTCAAAGGGGCTGATCTTCGGGGTGCTGACCTTGGCTTAGTCGATTTGAGAGACGCCGCAAACTTTCGCGGCGCCATTATCTCAAAATCCCAAGCATCTGATTTATTAACGGCATATGGCATGCTTGTTATGTAGTGTTAAACACTTACAGCTACTTAAAATAGACAGACCATCTTAAAACAAGCATAAGTAGTACACAATAAATCCTTAACTCCAGAACGCCCCATGGACGTACCTTTCAATTGATATCTCTTTATAAGACGGCATTAGCCTGTCTCGTTATTGGCCTTCTTTGTTCTGCTCCGGCCTCTGCGGCCGGATCAATTCCTATTCCCGATGGGGCGGAAGAGTGGCGGCCAGTGACCGTCGTTCCTACAGAAAACTTTTTGTGGAATAAACAATTCGCTCGCCCCCATGGAAAACCCTGGTCTACAATCATATCGGTAACAATTCGTACATTAACAGAGCACCCCTTAGCAGAGAGGTTTGATGAAGAAAAAACTCTCTATGTGAAGGTCATAAAAAGCAAAACAGGTAAATTAGAAATTGTTGATCTTGAAGGGGATTTCCTAGCTCAGGCAACTAAAGTTAAGTTCGGTAAAGCATTACAAGAAAACTTCAATCGCTTTTTGGCACCCGGGGAAGTAAAGAACAGCGAACTGTTAACCGATAGCTTCACAATCAACATCCCACTTGCTTCTAACGCAACCCGCAAATACGCCGTTGAAGCCATGAAGTATGTGCTGTTTGAAAGATGTATTGGTGCACTGGAAAAAACCGGCATCCCAGACCCCAGTGGAATGACGGAAATCCCTTTGGGTAAATATGGTAATGGGTCCCTCAAGTCTAAATGGGTGAGTAAGCTCTTTCCAATGACATTGGATCTACATGAAAAACAGTATAAAGATCAGCCCTATCGCCATTGTGTATTTAATAATCCCTATGACGGTATGCCGACCTACATCAGCGAGGGTGACTTTATCCGCCTAATAGATCATTGGGAAAAAAGTGCTGTGAATAGTAGCGCTTATCGAACACCCAGCACCTGTCAAAATACAGAAACAAGTAAGTACTATATAACTAAAAATCATGCGAAATCAGGGCAATATGTAAAAATTCTTTACTCAGATTTTGCCAAGAATGGCGGCCAGTTTGTGTTTGCTAGTGCCTCTCAAAACGATACAAAAATGTGCAAGTAGATTGAGCTTCAAGCCGTCGCAGAGGAGAACCAAACATGAGCTTTCTTATATCTGTCGGGGTCATATGGATGATTGCCGCGATTACGCCGGGGCCGAACCTCTTTATGGTCCTAAGCGCGGCGACGACCTCAAACAGAGCTTTTGCCCTTATGACGGTGCTTGGGATTGGCCTCGGGACAATGATTTGGGGAATAGCGGGTTGGCTCGGGATCTCTGCTCTTTTTGCGGCAGCTCCAATGCTCTATGTCGCGCTCAAGTTTATAGGCGCAGCATATCTGATTTGGATGGGTACAAAGATGATCTGGGCAGCCCGAAAGCCTATGGATTGGTCGCAAGGGTCTAAAAAACCCGAAAGGAAATCAACGTCTAAATCTCTTAAACGTGCCTTCACCAAAGGCCTGACAACAAATCTGGCAAATCCGAAAACGGCTATCTTTGTTACCAGTCTTTTTGCTGCGGCGCTTCCAGAAAACTACATCTGGAGTGATGGCGCCTTATCCGTCTTGACCATGGTCTCGATTTCTCTCTGCTGGTACGCGCTGGTTGCTTTCGCCTTTACCACAAAAGTCATGTCTCAAGCTCTAGCCAAAGCCAAGCGAGGCCTCACAGCCTTTGCCGGGACAGTCTTTGTCGGCTTTGGTATTCGTCTTGTTATGGCTGAATAAGCTGCCGCCATCGAACTCTCTCCTGATAAAAAGACAAGGAAGATCCCCCAAATTGCCTGAGCAAAATTTACATTCTGACATTGATGCCCAACGACAAAACAACGGCTTTCTGTCCATAAGCGATACGATGAAGCTTACACAAACGGGCAACACAGTTTTTGATCCCTTTTCGACCTTGATTTCGATCCATGCGAAAATTGGTACCGATAACGTTTTTTACCCCAACGTTACCGTGCGGGCCGATCAGCCAGAGGTCGTTAGGATTGGGAACTCGAACACCTTTTATCCTATGACCTACATAGAAGCATCTGGCCCAGACAGCGATAGTTTTCAAAATGCTGCCCCAGAAAAGGGATGCGGTATTATCGAGATTGGCAACGGTAACCAATTTGGCCCAGAGGGTGGCGTTACTATTAAGGCAAACACCCCCGACACCCGGATCGAAATTGGCGATAATGGCAGGTATCTCTCTGGCCCAATAATACTTGGAAATTCTTCCTTCGGCGATGGTTCCCAAATATTGGGACCGATTACTGTTCAAAATTGCGTTTTAGAGCCCGGGGAGCCCTATACCGGACAAGACCCGGATCTCAGAGCTGCCGTCATCAAAGGGCACGGCCTCATTCGAAACCAGACCATTCATACGGGAAAAGTTGCCGTTGTAGGTGAGGCTTCATCCGAAATCACCTTACATGATCAATCCTATTTCCATCCCAAGAAGCGATATAAGAATGGATAATTTAAATCTCGGTCTCGGCCTTCTCTCAATCGGTCGACAATGGGGTGCATCAAACACAGAACCTCCCTCCAGAAGCCAAGCATTCGAATTGTTAGAACAAGCCTATACCCTCGGTATAAGATTTTTTGATACAGCCCCGGCCTATGGCGCCAGTGAAGAAATTTTTGGTGAATTCTTGCAAGCTCATGGCGGATTAAACGACATAACCATCGCGACCAAATTTGGGGAGCATTGGTGCGAAAACATCAAATTCACCACTGTTGATCATTCTTTTAATAGTTTGAAAGAAAGCCTAGATCAAAGTATGGATCGGCTCGGCAAGATTGATATTCTACAAGTTCACAAAGCGACAGATATCGTTTTGAAATCTCAAGGTATTCAAGAAGCTCTGGATTATGCAAAAAAGCTCGGCATTCATCGTTTTGGCGCAAGCGTATCGAATTTACAAAGTGCGGCTGTCGCTTGCTCAAGCGGGAAATATGACTTTCTACAATTTCCCTTTAACTTTGAAAATGACGTTTTAAAAGGTCTTATAAAATTACTGGACGAAACCAACATGAAACCCATTATTAACCGCCCCTTAAACATGGGACATATGATCAAAAACAACGCCTCTCCCCATGTTGAGATTACCAAAGCATTCGGCTTTATAAAAAATACCGTTCCTTCCGGCATTGTCCTGACAGGAACCAGCAAGGTTTCGCACCTAAAAGCGAACATAGACTGTTTTAAAGCTGCTTAAGCCTTAACTTAACTGTGACGTGTTCCTCCTCCTTTCTCTTTTAAGTGTTCTCATCAACTCCAAATTTAATTGATTGATCTGCCTACACCCATCACTCTTTATCATTAAAATTTCGAAATTTCGTCTCATAATCGTTTCACAAAATACTGAATACCCACATAATTTTTACTGTATTTAGATGTATTCTAAACTTGACATCTGAACAGCAGATGCTAAGTAATGTAGCCATGGCTAAATTATAATCATCGGGCTAACATGAAACGTATCCTCACCGCATTGGCACTCACCCTCGTGCCTTCACTAAGTTTTGCTACTGTTGTCGAGCAAGCGCCTTGGGCACCGGAAGCGGCTGCTTATCGATTGACCTTGTTTATGGGCAATCTCAGCCCTGTTCCCTGGCAAAAAATAGAAGACAGCTGGGAGAAACCTGTGAGTGGTGCTTCTGTCGCTGTTCCCGCCTTGTCGCTATTGAGCGCAACAGACAGAACCTCGCTTGAGAGCGCTTTATCTAGTGAAGATCGTCAAGTTCTGTTTCAAGCCGCTACCAAGACGATCCACCAAGGAATTCTGAGGAATTTAGCTGCTGCAGATAAAAACATGGGGACGCCAAAAGCAGCCCTGGATGTTGCGAGAGCCCAGGCTTTATTTCGCGCATTTGAAGATGGTATCAAGGCCGCTGATCCCAAATCATATCGTTCATTGGGTCGAGCTTGGTTGGAAATAAATTCTGCCCTCGGCTCCAAAGGTGTGTTGGGGTCCGGGTCTTTTAAAGCAGATGCGGGTTTATTTAATTCAGCACGTGAGACCATTGAAAACTATTTGAATACCAATTACGCCCCCGATAATTTCTTTGATCGAGTGAAATTGAGCTCCATTCCAGAGAGTGCAATTTCTCGGGTTGATGAGATCGACCTACCTGCTTCCCTACCGCCTGGGTCAAATATTGCAGATCAACAGCAACTACCGCGTTTGATCCTGCAGTTTGAAGAGGCCGGCGAAGACGAAGCCAATCTTCCATTGGTTGCTTATGGTGATATGTTATTTGATAGCCCGGTGATTTTTGGCAAACCAGCCAGTGAATTGGGCATTGCTTGTTCCACCTGTCACAACCGTTCTGACATAAACCGTGACTTCTTTATTCCAGGTCTTAGCCATCGTGCTGGCGGCATGGATGTGGATAGCGCCTTTTTCAATCCACTGTTTAACGATCGCAACGATGATGCGCTCGATACGCCATCCCTGCGCGGCATCCGCTTCACTGCCCCTTATGGCCGTGATGGGCGTGAGGCCAGCCTGCGCCGCTTTACCCGCAATGTAATCGTTACGGAATTTGCAGGGCAAGAGCCAACACCGTTCCAGCTTGATGCCTTGGTGGCCTACATGCGTCAATTCGATTTTCTGCCAAATCCAAAAATTGATCGCAGCGGTCTATTGACTGATATAGCTTCAGCTGCGGCTTTACGAGGCGAAGTCCTGTTCAACAGCCCGTTTGACGGATTAAACGGACGTGCCTGTTCTTCTTGCCATACACCAGACCGCAATTTTCGTGACGGTAAAAATTATGACATCGGAAGTTCAGAACCTCCCTTTGAAAATGGGACAGCAACAGCATTTGAAACACCGACCCTTCGCAACATCAATTTTACCGCTCCCTACATGCATGATGGGTCGCTTCCGACATTGGCGAGTGTGGTGGAATGGTTCAATGACAGTAAATCTCTTGGGCTTGATACAAACCAACGCGCAGACCTCACCGCCTATCTTGAAGATGTTGGTGATGGCGAAGAGCCCTACCAAGTCTTCCAGGGCAAAGAAAGTACCTTCCGTCTGGCGTTCGAAGAGTTGACCACCTTTGCCTCCACACTTAATACATTATTGCCTGCCCGCGATACCAAAAACATCGCTATTCTAGTCGACACTGTGGCGCCTGATCTAGCTGCGGATGCTGGCACTATGAGCAATCTTTCTGCACGCCCTCAGGTCTATCAACTGGCAAGTACCTTACGTGCTGTCGGTGATGCCGTGGCAACTGGTGACTGGAAAGTAGCTGAAACACGATGGCAGGAATTCCAAACCCTGCAAAACGAATATGATGCGAGGATGTTCTAATGCTGTCACGGCGTACTTTTTTGGCAATGACGGCCCTCGGCCTGACCCTGCCTACACAGGCTGTCTTTGCTGCAAAATCCGATGGTCTAAAATTGGCCTTCATTCCCCAGGAAAACCCCGACAAACTGTTGGGCGATATCAAAACGATTTGCGCTTGGTTATCAGAACAATTGGGCGTGCCAGTCAACGGATTTGTGACCTTTGATCATGCCGCCGCCGTGGAAGCATTGCGCAATGGGGATGCAGATATTTCCTTTATGGGAGCGCTACCTTTCGTATTGGCCGAAGCCGAAATTGGTGCCATTCCCTTACTGTCAGAAGTATATCGTGGAACACCGAGTTATTCCGGCCGCATATTTGTGCGTCGGGATAGCGGGATCAAAACTTTGGCCGATCTGAAAGGACGCGACATTGCCTTTGCAGATCCGATCTCTGAATCTGGCTATCTTTATCCTTTGGACCTGTTTGTCAAAGACGGCTTGATTGCCTCGCCGGATCAGGCGGATCATTTCTTTGGCCATAAATTCTTTGCTGGTGGCTATCAACAGGCGATGCAAGCCATGGCTTCTGGACTGGTCGATGCGGCCGGCGCAAGTCAATACGCGGATCTGTTGCTGTTACCTGATCAACAGGCCGAGGTCACATGGATAGCTGAATCCGAACAAATCCCAAGCCACGTCGTGATAGCCAGAAACGGCCTTGACGCAGACGTACAGGCCCGGTTTATTAAGGCAATGCTCAGCCTCAATGCAGATGAGAACAAACATTTACTGTCTTACCTCTATGGCCCAGATGGCTATGTTCCAGCCGACATACGCGATTATGATGGTGTAAGGTCAACAGCGAAAAGGTACGGATTTTTAAAGTGACTACAGCGCTAACTCTTTTAGGCATTGGCCATGATTTCAACGGGGAGCTATCCTTATCGGATATTAATCTGTCGATGGAAACAGGCGAATGCCTTGCGCTGATCGGCCCTTCGGGTGCTGGTAAATCGACCTTGTTGACACTCTTAGACGGGCGTTTAAAGGGATGGAGCGGCACAGCAAGTGTTTTGAAAAAAACCTTGGATGCCAACAAACCACCGCAAAGAAATACGCGGGCAGATATTGGCTTTATTTTTCAAGACTTTGCCCTAGTAGACCGTCTAACCACATATCAAAACGTAATGAACGGGCGACTAGGCCGGACAAATAACTGGGCGTCCGTCTTTGGGCGGTTTAGCACTCAAGACCACATGATCGTTGGATCGATTTTACGTGATACCGACCTTGCCGAACTGGCAGACAGACGGGTGGACCAGCTTTCTGGTGGCCAACGTCAACGCGTTGCCATTGCCCGCTGCCTGGCTCAAGAGCCTAAATTAATCCTAGCTGATGAACCCGTTAGTAACCTGGACCCGGCTCTGGCAGAAAAGATCCTGCAACTGCTCACAGGTGAAGCTCGAAAACGTGGCATTGGGGTGGTATTCACCTCTCATCAGCCAGAGTTATCACAACGCTTTGCCGATCGGATTGTCGGCCTCCGCGATGGGCGTATTCTATTTGATCAGCCGACCCACGAGGTCTCAGAGAATACAATTAAATCACTATACTTCGGCGCCCCGCCTGAACCTGGTTTACGGGTGGTCAAATAATGCACAAGACAATTACCTGGCTGGTTGTGGTCGGCGCTATTGCATGGGCCGCGCTTACAGCAGATGTGGAAATGGCAAAATTTGCCAAGGCTGGCCCTCGTTTGTGGGACTTTCTTAGTCGCATGATTCCGCCGGACTTCACCATCTGGCAAGATATGTTACGTGGCCTGGCTGAAACCTTACAAATCGCCATCCTTGGCACCTTATTTGCGGTTATCCTCTCCGTATTTCTTGGCGTACTGGCTTCTGAAACTTTAATGCGGCCCTATATTTGGCGTTCGACCCGTGCTCTTCTCGCCGCAATAAGGGCGATCCCCTTGATCCTGGTAGCCATGTTAATGGTTGGTGCTGTCGGACTAGGGCCGTTGCCCGGGATACTCGCAATCACTTTTCATGCAACTGGGATGTTGTCTAAGTTCTATGCCGAAGCGATTGATAACGTCGCTGCGGGGCCTATCACCGCTCTACAAAGCGCGGGAGCAAGCCGTCAACAACAGCTTAGATATGGTATTTGGCCACAAATGGCACCCGTTATCCTACGTGACACCGTGTTCCGTTTTGAGTTGAACTTGCGTGAAAGCCTGGTTCTTGGCGTCGTCGGTGCCGGGGGGATTGGCCTCTACATCCAAACCTATGTCAGATCTTTCCAATACGAAAAAGCCGCAACAGCGACTTTGACTGTGATTATCCTTGTCCTCTTGTCTGAGCTGGCGAACGGATACTTGAAAAAACGGGTCTCCTGAATACGCAAATAGGTATTCATCGCCACATATAGCTATGCCTAGATCGCGTAAAAAATCAATAAATAACCATAGGTTAAATGCTTCACCCACACACCTAGGTGCAACATCAAACCGTCAAGCATTTTTAGCTGGCTGTGACACCAACAAATGGCCCCATCAATCAATTATAAATGGTCCTTTTTAAAGCACCATTAATCTTGTTTTATGCCAATCACTGTCCTGTTTTTATATTGTATTGGTTTAAGATGATGGCCCGCTCAGTTACGTTTACTTTGTTTTTCCTTGCAGTGTTCCTTCAAGCAGGAGCCTACGGCCTTACTTTTATGTTACCGAAATTGTTTTCAGTTTTTCATGCCGATGAAAAAACCGTCGGCATGATGTTGTTTATTACAACCTTGTCTACGCTATTTTTTGTTTATTATGCGGGGCATTTGGCCGACAAGATTGGTCGGGTGCAGACTTTAAGTATTGGCTGTTTATCAATCGCTGTAGCATTGTTGTTGTATGGATCCGCCAACAGCATCAGTGTGGAAATAGTTCTGGCCAGCATTTTACTCGGAGCGGGATGGGGACTTACATATTCCTTAATACCGATCGCTTTAACGACCATTGTCGAAGATCATGAGCGGGTACGGTACTTTTCCTTGTATAGCGTATTTTTAATGGCCGGGTTTGGTTTGTCTCCGGTTATGGCGTCTTTTCTAGAAGGACAAGGCTTTGTAATTGCGGAATCATTTTATATCATCGCCATCTTTTGCTTTTTGAGTGCCTTTATCTTCTTTATCTTGTCCGGCCCGGTAAAAAATTTAGCTGTTAATCCAAAAGCCAACCCAAAATCCAGCTTAACTCTTGGCGCGATCAAATCGATCCTAAACACAAAGGCATTGTTGCCGATCGTTATGGTTTGGCTTGGGGCCAGCGTATTTGCAGGAATGAATAATTTCCAATCTGTGTTTGCTGAAGAGCGCGGATTAAATTATTCGGACTTCTTCCTCTACTACACCATAACTGTCGTCATTTGCCGTGTGTTACTTGCCAAATTCAAAGGCGGGAATAACCCCTATGCCATTATAGCCACCTTGCAGTACATCATGTGTGGTAGTGTCATCTTATTTATTGTAAGTGGAGCAAGCCAAGAATTATACGCCTTGGTCGCGGTCTTGTTTGGTATCGGATATGGCGCGTCATATCCCGTTCTTGCTGCAATGGCTGCTAACGATGCAGAGCCTGATCTTCTCCCCCAAACCCTACAAGTCTTCGCCTTCACTTATTTCATCGGAATATTCGGATTTCCCCTCATCGCTGGCTGGTTTATTGTAGAGATCAGCATTACATCCCTTCTCATACTAGTCGCAGCTTTGGCCGCCATAGAAGCGACCCTGGCTATGCGTCGAGCAGTAACTCAGAAAAAATCCTTGGTCGTGAAACCCAGTGTTTAAAATTACCCGTAATAATTTACAGGAAAGATAACCTGAAGAGATTGGTCAACGAAGTTAGCCGTTACTAAATCAGGTCTTTCGAATAGTTACGAAACGATGTCCCTTCCATCTCTAGTCAGACTGGTTTACGATCTACCATAGATGGAAATTTACTTGGTGAAATGTCAGGGTATACTCCGACATTGATGGGGATTAGAGCATGCAGGCATCATTGGGCGATTTAACTTATATCTGGCCGCTTCTGGCCGCTGCTGTGTTCGGCTACCTGCTGGGTTCTATTCCTTTCGGTTTGGTGTTGACCCGGTTGGCTGGACTGGGTGATGTCCGTGCCATTGGCTCCGGCAGTATCGGTGCCACCAACGTGTTGCGGACAGGTCACAAAGGTTTGGCTGCCCTGACGGTGCTCCTTGATGGCGGCAAAGGTGCGGCGGCAGTTTTTATAGGCGCCATCTATGGACCGGAAATCGCTTTATTGGCCGGAGGCGGTGCCTTTATCGGTCACCTGTTTCCTCTCTGGTTGAAATTCAAAGGCGGAAAAGGGTTTGCGACTTTTTTAGGCGTGATGTTGGCCGCCAATTGGCCGGCAGGTCTGTTGTGTTGTCTGACTTGGCTGGCGGTGGCATTGCTGCGGCGCTACTCATCCCTCGCCACTCTGATCGCCTCGCTAGCAGGACCAGGATATGCCTACTGGTTTGGTAACGTGCAGATCATGGAATTAGCGGCATTTATGACCGTGCTGATCTTCATTTGCCATCACCAGAACATACACCGTCTTCTGATCGGTACCGAGACTAAGATCGGTGCGAAAACACAGACATAAACAAACCCTTAGGGCTTCATATAAAGTTCGTTCATCGCCTTTAACTCCTGCTTCATATAATCCACCAATTCCGGCGGTTCTAAAACCTGACAGTCAGTGCCAAGCCGCAAGATATCAGAACAGGCTTGGTCTATGTTTTCGATGGGGATGGTTACGTTAAAATACCCCGTCTCATCAGGACCCGATTTACTCAGTTCTGCGGCTTTTGCGACAGGTTCACCCAGTTTATGGATTTGGCGGAGACCTTCTGCGTTCAGTCTGAGCTTGGCGGTTGAACGGTAGATATCAGCCTCATAACGTTTGACCGCAAGGCGCCAAAACTCAACCAGATCAAAACCTTCGGGGCGGGCGAAGGTTTCTTTAAGCACTCTAACCTCTTGAAATTTTGCGACCCGGTATATTCTTTGGTCACCTTTCACTTCTCCGGCTATTTCCCGGGTTACTTCTCGGGTTACTTCTCCGGCCAAATACCAAGTACCGCCCTTTACCACCAGTCCAAGCGGGTTAATGGTTCGCTGCACCTCCCCGCGCCAGCTTTCATAGCGGCACGACAAACGGCGACAGTTCCAGACCGCCTCGGCGATATCATGGAGCTTCTCCGCCGGTTCTTCTTTACCAAACCAGGAAACAGGATCGACATGAACCCGGTTAGATATCTTTCCAATAAACTCGCGTTGGCTCTCGGGCAGGGTTTCCATAATCTTGTCCTGACCACTGAGCATCGCGGCGTGCAGGCCAAGTTGCCTGACCTGATCCGGCATACCAGATAACAACAACGCCTCGGTCTCTATCCCGGTGAGCCCCGTAGCCGGCATGGTCCAGCCATCCAACAATTGAAATCCGCCTGCGCGCCCCCGATCAGCATAAACCGGTACGCCCGCAAGGCTGAGATGATCCATGTCCCGATAGATGGTACGCACAGAAACTTCGAGCGTAGTAGAGAGTTGCTCGGCGGTAACCTGACCCTTTTGCAAACGCATGAGGATAGAAAGAAGTCGCGAAGCCCGCATTTATTTCTCTTTTATTTTTGGTCGCAAATAAAACCTGACATTATTTGGCAAGTATAACGAATTAATCTGTAAGCTCCATTAAAAACCATTGCAGAAAAACAGGACCACCACATGGCACAACCAGCACCTATTGAAAATGAAGACACCTCTTCCCAGAATACAATTTCCCCGAATAGGTTATCTCAGGCAAACGCCTTTGATTTTCTGATGGGCACTTGGAACGTGCATCATCGTCGCCTCAACGATCGGTTAATCGGATCTGATAACTGGCAGGAATTTGGAGGACATATGACTGCGCGTCCCCTACTTGGTGGACCAGATAATATGGGCGGAAACATGGATGACAACGTGCTCGACCTGCCCGATGATCCTTACCGTGCGATCTCTTTACGTACATATGATCCAGCCAGTGATAAATGGGCGATATGGTGGCTGGATGGACGCAAACCGCACAGCCTTGACGTTCCTGTACTGGGCCAATTCAAGGCTGGTATCGGGGAATTTTACGCCGAAGATATTTTGAATAACAAACCGATCAAAGTGCGCTTTCGATGGACTGGAACTGACACACCTACTCCTCGATGGGAACAGGCATTCTCTCCCGATAACGGCACTACTTGGGAAATCAACTGGACCATGGATTTCACAAAGAAACTAAGCTGACACCTATAGGTTACGGGGTAAGATTATCTCATTGGATTAACAGTATTCTTTGAACATTTCCACTGTTTGAATTGACCTAATGTTGCCCCTTCCTATACTTCGTATGTATGCACAATGAATATGACGGAGCCCCCAATTGAGTCCTTTGATTATTTTCGACTGTGATGGCGTTCTGGTTGATACTGAAAGTTTGGCCAACCAACGCATGGCTGAAATTTTCACCGAGTTTGGTTATCCGCTTACCGGGCCGGAGTGTCGTCAGAAATATCAAGGCCAATCAATGACAACCGTTTGTGCTGATGTATCCTCTCATATTGGACACACGCTACAGCCCCAATCTATTCAGTTAGAAATAAACCACGCCCTTCAAAGTGGGGTCAAAGCCATCCAAGGAGTGGAAAACCTGATATCGACACTTATTGATACAGGTATTGACGTCTGCGTCGCCTCTTCAGGTACGATAGAAAAGATGCACATAACCCTTGGCCAAACGTCCCTGTTAACTCAGCTAGATAAAGTTCTGTTTTCATCTAGCCAAGTATCCCGCGGCAAACCCCACCCTGATGTGTTTCTCTTTGCTGCAGAAAAAATGGGTTATGCCCCCGATCAGTGCATTGTCATTGAGGACTCTCTTTCTGGTGTCCAGGCCGGTATATCTGCTGGGATGCAGGTGCTGGGTTATTGCGGGGACACCTTTACCCCCAAAGAAACCTTATCCGCAGCTGGTGCGCAGATCATTACCTCTATGGAAGAAGTATTGCCTTTCGTTGAGAAGTTTAAATAAGTAAGGGGAGTATTGCTCCCCTTACTTATTAGGTCGTTTTATTTGGCCTATTGTTTGCTTCTTATCCACTAGATCCAGAGATCATTTTCTGCCGTGACATCTCCGCCAACGTGACCGGTGTTCAACACACCTCGGGGCTCAATGAGCATCATCTGAGCTTCTTTCTCGGCGTAAGGCTTATGTTCAACGCCTTTGGGGATGACATACATATCACCGGCACCAAGGGTTACCGCTCCGTCGCGAAAATCGATACGAACCTCTCCCTCCAAGACAATAAAAGTTTCGTCAGTTTCAGGATGATCGTGCCAGACGAAATCACCTTCGATTTTCACAATCTTGAACTGATAATCGTTCATTTCTGCAATAACACGTGGGGTCCATTGATCGTGAACCAGAGCTAATTTTTGATGCAAGTTGATAGGAGAATAGCTTTTCATTTTAGACATTGTGTTTTTGTTTCCTCGTTACTTTGTCGTCGAGATTTTTACTCAGATCACCATGACAGAACTTTCATTTCCATAACAGTTACAGTAAACTTTAAAATCGACCGATACAGTTAATTTAATTTACCGCACCTATCTTTGAGTACTCGATGACAAAACAGCCTTTCCTATACGAAAAAGTCGCCACATTCGTCGACGCATTAATCGAAGATGGCACCTTGCAACCCGGTGACCGGGCGCCTTCACTGCGTGAGATCATGCGCACCCAACACGTTAGTTTGGCAACGGCAACTCTGGCCTATCAGCAATTGGAAGATCGCGGGCTTATCGAACCCATCCCCCAGTCAGGCTATTATGTTTGCGAGCGCCTGACATCAAGACTACTTGAACCCGATCAAACCAATCCGCCACAGGTTTCCCGTTCCGTTTCCATAGGAAAACCAATAATTCGCTTGTTGAATTATGCTTCTGATCCCACGCTACAGCCTTTGGGTTGCGCTATTCCAAGTGCGGCACTTTTATCGGCTGGGAAACTTGATCGGATACTCGCTCAAAAAGCCCGCCGCGAAGGCGACAAATACAACATCTACAGCACGCCACAGGGTGATCTAGATCTACGCTCTGAACTCGCCAAACGCACACGCCGATTTGGACAAAATGTAAATTTAAACGACATAGCCATAACCAACGGCTGCACCGAAGCCCTAACACTGGCCTTAAAATGCACAACAAAACCGGGGGATACGGTTGCAATTGAATCCCCTACTTATTTCGGCATGTTGCAGGTGTTAGAAATCCTTGGTCTCAAGGCTTTTGAGCTACCTACCTCCAAAGATGGTATTAATCTCGATGCCTTGGCCAGCGCCCTTACTCAAAAGAAAATCACAGCCTGTCTTGTTGCCTCCAGCTTTAACAACCCCCTTGGATGTACTTTGCCACTCGCGCAAAAACATCAATTAATCACCCTTTTGGATGCTCATGCTATCCCCCTGATTGAAGACGACATATACGGGGATATCCACTTTAGCGACGAACGTCCCAAATCTTTTCTCTCGCTCGCTCCTGAAGCCAATATTCTCTATTGCAGTTCTTTCTCTAAATCACTTGCTCCGGGGTATCGTGTTGGTTGGGTCTGCGCCCCCCGATATATTGAGGCCATAACCGAAGCAAAATTTGCCTTATCTCTGTGTTGTCCGACACTGCCGCAAGCAGCACTGGCCGCCTATCTCGCCAGTGGTGGATACGATAGACACCTTCAGCGGCTCAGGCGGTCACTACAAAAGAACGTCGAACGCACCAGATACGCGATAGAGGAAATATTCCCCGCTGGAACTAAGGTATCTCGTCCATCAGGCGGCTTTGTATTGTGGTTGGAACTGGCCCCGCACATCGATAGCGGCAGTCTGTTTGAACAAGCCATCCAGCAAGGTATTTGCTTTGCCCCGGGCAACCTGTTCTCGACCACAAATAATTACGATAACTGCATCCGGATCAGTTGCGGTTATGAATGGAGCAAATCCCTTGAGCTGGCTGTCATTGAACTAGGAGAACTAGTGAGCTCAACCCGATAGCAATCATTTTTTACTTATAAACAGAGACAGTTTTTCCGACCAAGGCCGTGTAACCCTTCAGAACAAAATATTTTCATTGGTTAAGAAGATTTCCTGAGCACAGGAGTTTCGCAACCAAACTGAAGGGGTTTTATAATGTCGAGCAGCATGCAGGATTTATTGTTGCAGCGAAAAGAACAGGGAACACTGGAGAGCTTTGAAAAAGCAGTTTAGGTCTCCAGCCAATGATTTATCATCCCATTACTGAACAAAATTCAGATAGTCTTGTGCCATTACCAACCTCCTATGCTTACCAAAAGCCCTCGGTTATAAAGCGCCTATTTCTTTTATTCCGCCTATCCATCAAGGTTACAAAAGTACATTGGCCAATATTGAAAAATAGAAGATAACAGGGTGCTTTCTCTTATACAGTTTTTTAAAGAGTATTATTGAATGAAAGCTATTTACTATTCTGGGCAAGTATAGAGATAAAAAGATTATAATACTCACCCTGACAGGTAATTTTGATATCAGTCTTTAGATGCTCAGGTGTATTTTCATTGTATGGAAAGTCGAAAGAAAGTAGTTCTCTACGTTGTTTTTTACATACTGAATTTGCTATTATTTCACAAGACTCTCCGCTTACATTCAAATGGGAACAAGCCTCGAAATGATCACTAGAAACCCCTACCTTTGTTAGCTCCGGAAGACGGTCAAAATGGTATATGTCTGATGTTTTTGAAAGGAATGGATACACGATCCAACAAACAAGCAGCAACAGAGTAAAAGCAGTCGCCATCGCTTTTGGACTCTTAAACATTTCTATCAATTCCTTCACAATTCACTCTCGCATTTGACATTTATTTAATATCTTAAGCTAATATATAATTCTCCACTCTTGGTTGCAACACCACCTTGTCAAATGCTCTTGAAATATAGATCCCTAAGGAAAATTAGTTTTCACGGTTCCGGATATTAAGCATATCCAGATTAAGAATCAGATGAGTATTGGTAAACTTCCACTGATAAAAGCTGGACTTCCCACAGGCCCGTAACCCGATAAATACGATCGCTTCAAACATTGTACTGCGCCACCAAAACCATATAGAGAACGCTAACTATATGGACAGAAAAGGTAATATCAAGGATAAGTAGTATCGACCTTCCTCCTCTTCATTTTCCAGAGATCGATCTTGGTGACGAATATTAATAACGGAACTTCCCACTTGGAACCAAACGACCCAGAAATGGATGATCCGAAAATGGATGGCTCAGAAATGGAGGACTTGGAAACCGTAATCAATCAATTGAAGCGGGGCTTGGTCAGTAGACATTACCCAACCCAAGCGAAAGCCTATAAGAAACTACATGAGGTTGGAGCAAAGTCTATTCCCCTATTGCTCCGAGAACTCCAGCTCATAGAATTGAAAAAGAATAAACGACCAGAAATTTTAGTCTTGGCAACTGGGCTTCTTATTATTGTTCATGATCTTGATGAAGAGATATCAGAAAAATTTGTTAGAAAAGCCTTATCGGAAAAGTGCGATGAAACAACAGCCAGAGCATTCAATTCGATCCTGCGTTTTAAGAAATCAAATTTCCTGGAAACCAGGGTTAGTAATACGCTTATTCTTGAAGACAAGACCATCGACAATAGATACCAGGCAACAAAACATATATTGAGATGGTTAGAAACTATTCCGCTGAACGATTTGGAGGGAATACCCAGAATTTATATCATCCCCTACAAATCACATTATGATTTTGCAGGTTATTATCTTCCTTTCCTTGGCGTCATCAACATTGTTTGGGATACAAATGATCACCCGTACAATCCAATGCAGTCAATAAATCGCTTCTTAAAACAACGTACTCTCTACCATGAAATTGGCCACCACTATCACAAACATATCGAAGGTGGTGCAATGCCCGAGCAAGAGAAAGAAGCAGATAACTATGCATATAAAAAACTTGGTAAAGCGCGTCCAAAGCTCAAAATATTTTTTCGGGTTTTACGGTTCCTAATGGGTAGGAAAAAGAAAAAAGATCTAGATCAAACTCAAATTTAGTCAAAAAACTTAACTACAAAACCATTATATCCAAATATCCGGACGATCTGCAATAAAATGCGGACTATTCGCACTACAACGTTCAGAAAACACCCCTTATATTCTCTATATCGATCACCGCTCTTTTAAATTGATAGAGCGTCGTGAAGAAAATATGAACCAATATAAAGGGAATACCATCATGCTGCCGCGTTTTATCACCAAGTCAATTCATGCCTATCTCGATTACCCCGTTGCTGCCAGTCTTATAGCAATGCCGTTTTTATTGAACCTGGGACAAAGCAATCCGCTGGCTTTCTGGTTATCTGTTGTGACTGGGGTTGCAGCGTTTTTCCTAACCGTCTTAACCGACCATCATCTTGGAGTAATCCGGGTCCTATCTTATAAGCTTCATTTGGCCTTCGATTTTATGGTTGGTGTGGTCTTTACCCTCGCGCCCTTTGTTTTGAGTTTTAACGGACTAGATGCCGCCTATTACTGGGCCAACGGCTTGACTGTTCTTGTGGTCGTTAGCCTGCACAAGCCCGAAGAAAGCCTGCAAATGGCTTGAGAAAACAGTAATAACAATCACCTCTTAACATTTCATCTCCCACAAACCCTTTTGCTGAGGCTTATCTTCCCTCCCCTTATGGATTAAGTATTCAATAGGGAGACGGCAGGTAACCTCAGCAATTTTTGTTATCGAGCGAGAGAAAAAGCATCCGATATTTTGCACAGCCATTGATGCCGTAGGGAATTTTGATTTCGGCTATGCCAGATCTGGGCAATAGAAAACGGCTCAACTTCTATAGGGGATTACCTCTAAATTCTGGACGTACAAGAATAGATGGCGAAAACACTCTGCGTTGAACAATAACGTTTAGCGGGACTTCAAATAGTTCAAGATGGTATCAGCATCAGAGACCTGTAATGGCACACCCTCAGGGTTATCTTGAAAATTATCTTCGGCAAATATTTTTTGTATCTCACCCTTTTCAACATGCATCGAATAACGCCAACTGCGTGATCCCATTCCCTGATTACTGCGTGAGACCAGCATCCCCATAGCCTTGGTAAAATCGCCATTACCATCCGGTAGCATACGAACTTTTTCTATTCCCTGAAGCTTCCCCCACTGAAACATCGTAAAGGCGTCATTGACTGAAAGGCAGATAACATCATCAATGCCTTGCGCAACAAAATCATCATAGAGAGTCTCAAATCCAGGCAAGTGGCTATCCGAGCAAGCCGGAGTGAACGCACCAGGCAGCGCAAAGAGGACGATATTGCGGCCTTTGAAAACGTCATCAGAGGTAACCGTTTTCCATTCAAATGGATTTGGCCCGTCGAGGGCTTCATTGCGAACACGCGTGTGAAATACTGTATTAGGAATTTGATTTGGCGTCATTGTCGTTTTCCTTAATAAGCCTCCTAATCCTTTTCCGATACCATCATATTTATCGTTTGGATTAGATCAGGAGAAAGCGATTAATCACAAAGTTTGTAATCAGTAAGATGGCATATTCTCTCAACTTTTATTAAGGAAAGTTATTCATATGAACTATGTGTTTCGAGCAAAAAGATATTCAATGATTATAGGCCGTAACCTTATTTCCGACGGACCGTACTCTTACAATCGTTCTAATAAATCCTTCCCGATAAATCATAAGCTGTTATGGTTCCGCAATGATTGAACCCATGACCATGGCCCTTATCGCTGTCATATTTCTTTTTGCTGGC
This sequence comes from Halopseudomonas aestusnigri, assembly GCA_036960845.1. Lineage (GTDB taxonomy): Bacteria > Pseudomonadota > Alphaproteobacteria > Kiloniellales > Kiloniellaceae > Kiloniella. The sequence goes on from JBALWN010000003.1 coordinate 259,897, forward strand.
ACGGTGAAGGGGATCGTTGGCTTGGGTCTCCCAACGATTAGTCTCGGCCTCCTTACCGCTATTGTCGATTTACCAACGGCCATGGTCCTTATTCTTGTCCCCTCCCTGCTGACAAATATTTGGCAATCATTCGCTGGTGGAAATCCCTTAAAGATTATCAGGCGGATCTGGCCCTTTTTACTACCGGCAACCGGGTTGGTTTGGCTCGGCGCGATGGCAATTACCAACGTCGATTGGAACTTGCTATCCCTTCTTCTTGGTACTTTGCTGGTCCTTTATGGCGGCATAGGCTTAAAAGGGTTCCGTCTCTCCTTTACCAAGCGTCAAGAGTTTTGGATCGCACCAATTTTAGGATGTATCAATGGGGTATTAACAGGCATGACGGGCTCGTTTGTGATACCAGGAGGCATGTACCTTCAGGCAATAGGCCTTTCACGAGACAACCTCGTACAGGCATTGGGAATATTATTTAGCCTATCAACCCTTGCTCTCGCGTTCAGTCTTAAAGGCAACAATATTCTTAATGCCTCACTTGGAATGCAGTCGCTTGCTGCTTTGCTACCCACAATAGTTGGTGTGTTTATTGGACAGAAGGTCCGCGCCAAAATTTCAGAAACAACGTTCCGTCGCCTCTTCTTTACCGCCCTTTTATTATTGGGCGCCTATATCGTGGGACGTTCTATTTTGAATTTTATAAACATCCTCTTGCCACTAATCTTTGCAGATAATTGTAGCAAGCTGTAATCATCGATCTAAGACAACATTAACTGTGAATAAATTTCGGGTCGTGGTGTTAGCCAAAACTATATATCGTAGGCTTTAATACAGTTCTTTACCTGCTACAAAGTAACCAAGCCTTCGAATAAGATGATAAAAGCGACCTTCATCGTAAAGTCTCAAACCAAAGCCTGACAAGTTATAGAAGAATTATATAGCTCCACGCCAAGAGCCGCCTTCAACCAAAACCATTTTGCCTATTGTTGACTTATGACGGATTGCAAATACAGGCTGGATTTCAGGATCATTTAAAAATTCTTTAGCGTTTTCTAGAGATGGAAACTCCAGAATCACCATTATTGAAGGGTGCCAATCTCCTTCAATTGCTTCAGGTTTAATGCCTTCAACTATATATGTCCCTTGATGCCTTTTAATATGAGTAGGTATCTCGTGTACATATTCCATAAATTTATTATGGTCTGTGATTGTAAAATCCAAAATAATATATGCTTTCATTAATACTTCCTGATTTAAATTCAGTCATCTCAACTTCCACTATGGGTCGTTTTCGTAAGCCCTCAACAGAATTCAGGCATAATAGAAAATAAATTAGAGCACAACCCTTAGTATTATTACACTCGACCAAGGAACGGTTATGGTTATCGTTTTGGTCCAATGATCGAAGCTCCTCACAGTCAACCTACCCAAAACACTGGCCGTACAGGGGACCAACAAAGTTAATCGTAAAGCGGCGCTTTGAGCCAAATATCTTAACCAAATGATTTTCGGCTTTGAGCAAAATATCCTGCTGATTAAGCCCCTCTTCAGCTAAAAAGCAGGTTTGTTTTGAAACATCATAAACCGTTTTTCCAGTATGTCGTGCGATAGACTGGTATGAAACAAAGTACCTTTTATTTCGCATAAATATTACCTTTTCATACCAGAAAACGGTGCTCGATGATCGATAGTGTCAACGAAGTAATTCAAAAATCTTTCAATTTTTGTTGACAAAATTTCCTTATTTAACATAAACATGTATTTAATATGTATCTTTAGAATCGAAAACATGTATATTAAATACATCTTATGGAGTTTCAAATGCAACCCCTCATTTTAACGATTTCTCTGGTGGTGATGGCCGTTGTAGCATTGCTGTTTTGGAGATCGGTCTGCGCGGCCTCAAAGCCTCCACAAGAAGAAAACGTCGCCAAGCGCCGCACCCAACTTATTTGGGGCCTGGTTATCTTTGGCGTCTTTATATCCATCGCCTCTTTAAGAGAATGGCCCCATGCAATTGCCTCTGCTGAAGATGCTATTGTTGTCAACGTTACCGGGGGTCAATGGTGGTGGGAGATCGACACCGAAGAAGTGCCGCTTGGTAAGCCTGTTAACTTCTTTGTCACAACCGAAGACGTCAATCACGGCATGGGCATTTACAACAGTGATATGCGTCTGTTGGTCCAGGTCCAAGCCATGCCCGGTTATACGAACAAAGTCACATATACCTTTGATGAGCCCGGCCTGTACCAGGTTCTTTGCATGGAATATTGCGGTGTCAGTCATCACGATATGACCTATGAATTCAACGTTGTAGCGGTGGATCAATAAATGAATAATAGCTATACCCCTCAATCCGGAGCCGTAAAGTTCACCATGATTTTATCTGGTGCAGTCTTTGCGTTGATGATGGTCCTAGGCCTGGTAATGCGTGCTGCCCAAGGCGAATGGATCGATATAGAGCCTGAGTTATTTTACCAAATCTTGACCGCCCATGGCGCGGGAATGGTGGGAACCGCCGGGTTATCCGGTGCCGCAATCATGTGGTATTTTCTTGGCCGTCACATTCCACTGACCAAAGCCGTATTCTGGATTTTTCTGAGCCTGTTTCTTGCCGGTGTTGTATTTATTCTCGGCTCGATATTTGTAGGTGGATTTGCTGGTGGATGGACATTCCTGTTCCCCTTACCCGCAATGTCAGGTGGCTTATGGGAAGTAGGCGCAGCGGTCAGTTTTATGCTGGGCTACACTCTTATCGGGGTTGGTTTCCTGATCTATTACATCGAGGTTGGGCGCCAAATTATCAAACGCTTCGGCGGACTTGCAAATGCACTGGGATGGCAACTCATTCTCGGCCGCAAGACCGACGACATCCCTCCCCCCGCAATTGTCGCAGCAGCAGCCGTGGTTATATTTAACTCGATTGCGATTGTCCTCGGCGCTGCCGTTCTCGTCGTAAGCATTGTTAATTTGCTGGCACCGGAATTTGAAGTCGACGCCCTGCTTGCCAAGAACCTGATCTATTTCTTTGGCCACGTTTTCATCAATGCTTCGATCTATATGGCCGTTATCGCTGTGTATGAAATTATTCCGGAATATACAGGAAGACCTTGGAAAACGACCCGAATTTTTGCCATTGCATGGAATGTTGTCTTGATTTTTGTGATGGCGATCTATTGGCATCATCTGTTGCAAGATACCGTGCTTCCCGTATGGATGTTGGTTACAGGCCAGTTGATATCCTATTTTAGCGGCATTCCACTCCTTGCCGTTACCGCCTTTTCACTATGTGTTTACATCCGTGGATCGAATATGAAGTGGGACCTGACCTCTGCTTTATTGGTTATATCCATAGCCGGTTGGTCTGTGGGCTCCATCCCTGCATCAATCGATGGCATGATTGCCGTAAATAAGGTCATGCATAACACACAGTGGGTTCCAGGCCACTTCCATACCTATTTGCTCTTGGGCGAAGTCGCGATGAGTTTTGGCTTTATGGCATGGCTTGTTCGCGGCAAAAAAATCCGCTCGCTCTCTGGTTTGGATAAAGCAGCCTTTATCACTTATGTGTTTGGTGCTGTCGGTTTTATTCTCGTGTTCCTCATCTCTGGCGCAGCCTCTGTTCCACGTCGTTGGGCAGTACATTTACCAGAATGGATACTACAAGATCGGGTGGGAACCATATTTGCCGCACTCGTTGTGCTCGGAACCCTTGGGTTTGTGATCCGTTACATTCTGGGCCTGACTTCCGAAAACAAGGCTTCTGGGGACCAGGCTTCTGGAGACCAGTCTTCTGGGGGCATATCCACTGGTGTGCCGGTTTCAGAAGAGTCAGGTTATGGCATGCCAGCCTCAGGGATCCGGCCATCTCTAGGACAGAAGACATGACGACTAGATTGATATTCCCCCTACTCGCCGCCCTATTGGGCGGCGGGTTCTTGTGGCAGTCAACAGACGGACTTCGCGCAATTACAACAGAAGAAGCACGTCGGATTTCGGTTGCTGAAAACCCGAGACCTGTGCCAGAGGCTTATCTGGAGGCAATGGATGGAACTAGCGTTGCGTTGCTCCCCCAGCATAATGAAACCGTATTGGTGGAATTCATATACACGTCTTGTGGTGATATCTGTCAGGTTGCGGCGTTGGATTTTTCAGAAATACGTGATCAACTTGCATTAGAAAACGCTGATGTTCGGATGATTTCCATTAGTTTTGATCCCGAGCAAGATACACCCGATAAGCTTTCTTATTATGGGGAGGCTCATAATGCGGATGGAACACTTTGGACTGTTGCACGGCCCATTTCTCTTTCAGGCGAAACATCTTTATCTGACCTTCTCAACTTATTCGGCGTAACCGTAATTGCAAACGAGTGGGGTGGGTTTGAACACAACACTGCAATTCATATGATCGACGAGAACGGGCAATTTTCACAGGTCTTCGACATCGATGACGTTGATCAGGTTGTGACAACAGTGTTGGAGCGCTCCTGATGTTCCGATACGGAGTAGCAGCCGTTTTTATGGCCTCAGCTTTTGTCTTATCACCTTATGTTATAAGTGACCCGGTATTGCATGTGCTCGTCCAAATTCCGCTACTACTCCTATCAGGAGGTTTGCTTGCCTCCCGGGTTACAATTTCGAAAGACATCGCCTACGTTTTTCTCATTATTGCACTGGTTACTCTCATATATTGGATGCTCCCCCGGAGCATTGATGCTGCCTTATCTTCGCCGTGGCACAATGCAGGGAAATTTGTGTCCTTACCACTTCTGGCTGGTGCTCCACTCGTTCTGAGCTGGAAACACCTTCATCCCGTCCTGCGCGGGTTCCTCAAAGCAAACGCAATTTCCATGCTTGGCATATTTGCTTTTCTCTATATCCACGCGCCGATCCGAATTTGTAACTCCTACTTGATTACGGATCAGCAAAACCTTGGCTATGGCTTCTTTTATGTCGCCATATCGCTATCCAATTATTGGGGTTGGTCGCTAGTTTTTGGCTCCCCTCAACGTGTCTCTCACGATGACACCCTACAGTCGATTGAGCGAGTTAAACATGACTTATAAAGATACAGTACTTGGGTTTTCTGAAACAGCTTTCGCAAAAGATGAAAGTTTTCGCAATAACCCGCTTGGATTTTTCATTCTAGCGATGAAAGCTGGCGCTTATGTCGGGGTTGGCATCTTGCTCATTCTATCTGTTGGGCAGGGAATTGATGCCTCTATTCGCCCTGTTGTGATGGGGGCAAGTTTCGGGATTGCCTTAACCTTGGTCGTCTTTGCCGGCGCGGAGCTATTCACCGGCCATACCATGTATATGACCTTCGGGTGGCTCACAGGGCGTACAGGATTTGGGGCTTTGGCCCGTTGCTGGATGGCCAGTTGGTCTGGCAATCTTGTTGGTGCAGGCTTGCTCGCTCTGTTATTTGTTCTCGGTGGTGGAGGTCTTATTCTCGATACCGATATGCCTGTGTTGCTGCATAAATTGGCCGCAAAAAAAATGAACGCTCCTGCGCTTGAGCTCTTTAGCCGTGCGATTTTATGTAACTGGCTTGTTTGTCTCGCCTTATGGTGTTCTGCACGAAGTTCCAATGATGTGTTCAAATGCATCATAATTTCCTGGTGTCTCTATGCGTTTATCGCAGCGGGGTTCGAGCATAGCATTGCCAACATGACTGTTTTCACCGTCGCCTTGCTCTCTGATCACCCAGACAAAATCTCTCTTGCAGGTGCTTTTCGAAACCTAAGTATTGTCACTCTAGGAAACGCCTTTGCTGGATCTGTTATAATGGGTGTTGGTTATTGGCTAAGTGCGTCTAAACCAAAGGTTAAAAGTCTATAAACAAGTTGGATCATTAAAGAGCCGGGATAGTATCCCGAGTGCCATTTACTTGACAGGCACTCGGGATACTATCCACCTTATAAACTCAGGCCACCTTATAAACTCAGGCCACTTTATAAACTCAGACATTCACGTTCAACATAAGAGGAACAATGCTAGACGCCTCTTCTTGGCCGCTCTTATTCTTAAGATCCGATATAATGATACGTTCTATTTTGAATTTATAAATAGCTGCATTATAAGTGCTTAACAGGCAGTGGTTCCAATTCAACGCTCGCGATTAAAATAATACCAATGACCATCAAACAAGATAAAACAAATCATATCATGATCAATAAACGAGAAAAAAGAGCTGGTTGAGTTGATATAATCTCTCTTAGGAACACTCCCCCTCTTTATGAGAAACTACCCGCAAGAGAGCACCAAAGGAAAGACCACACAGATGATCAATGCTATTAGTATTAACAGTGAAACTCTCTTATCTCGGTTAAGTATTTTGGGTGACATTGGACGAGAAAACGGTGTTTTAACCCGTCTAGCGGCATCAGACGCTGATAAAGCAGGCCGTGATCAATTTGTTGCTTGGCTTAAAGAGGCAGGACTTGAAGTTCGTGTGGATCGAATTGGCAATGTTTTTGGTGTTTGGAATATACAAAGTGATTTAGCCCCCTTGATGATGGGCAGTCACATCGACACGGTGATAAACGCGGGCATTTTTGATGGTTGTTATGGTGTATTATCCTCACTTTCAGTGATCGAGGCTATGCGAGCGGCTGAAATCACACCAGATCGTTCGATTATCGTCGGTGCTTTCACGAACGAAGAAGGCGTAAGATATGCCCCCGACATGATGGGATCACTGGTCTATGCGGGTGGCCTTAATACCGATGAAGCGCTTGCCATCAAGGGAATAGACGGTACCATCCTGGGTGAAGAATTGGCCCGGATCGGGTATGCCGGCGACATGGAACCAGGAGAAATAATCCCCTCGGCCTTCTTGGAAGCTCATATTGAGCAAGGCCCTGTATTGGAAGACGAAGGTAAATTGATGGGAGCCGTGGCCAATCTGCAAGGAATTTCATGGCAAAAAATTACGCTTTCTGGCGTGGCAAACCATGCAGGAACCACCCCAACAAGATTGAGAACTGATGCGGGATTGGCAGCGGCAAAAGTAATCTGTTTCCTTCGTGAAATAGTCGATGGTTCTGATAGTGTCGCGACTGTAGGCACTATGAAATTTGGCCCCAATGCGATCAACGTGATCCCTGATGTTGCTGAATTCACAGTTGATCTGCGCGACCCTGATGAAACAATATTGAAATCTCGCGAGGCCGCCTTAATTACCTTTTTGAACGATTTGGAAAAGAACGACGGTATAAAAATCGAAACTAAACGCCTGGCTAGATTTGAGCCTGTGATTTTCGACAAACAGATCGTTGAAATGATTGAGCTCGGAGCCGCTGAACGGCAACTGTCCTGCCGCCGAATAACTTCAGGCGCAGGACATGATGCCCAGATGATGTCTCGTATCTGTCCGACAGCAATGATTTTCGTTCCAAGCCGGGATGGCATATCGCATAATCCACTGGAACACACAGGGGATGCATCCTTGATCGCCGGCGCACAGGTTCTGTTAGATACGGCTATACGCTATACGTCTGCAGAGATATAAACGCATCCTCACAAACCATACCACGAACGGGTAACCGCATCCCTATTCTATCGATGACTATTCCATCGAGATAAAAAGCACCCGAGGCATTACTTCTGATAACGGGATCATCCCAATACTTCTGAGAGAGTAGCGATTTTTTGTTTCCAGACAGCTCATAAGCTACCTCACCTTGAAGTCGGACATGTTTAATTTTCACACCTTCAATTGGCTTGAGACTATCTACATCTACAACCGTTCCTGCTCAGGTGGGCGCTTCTTGAATACGTGAGTTAAATGGAGTGCAGGCCGACAATAGGGCTAAAGGATATTAGAGATGAACCTAAAAGAATGAGAAGCTAATAAATTTTTGTTGCGGGGGTCTAACGGTATCCCCCGATAACTCAGAAAAGGATGGGCGTCTCCTACCGACAGCACCTACTTAAAGGCCCCACGATCCTATTCCAACCATCAAACCCCGCAACAAAATTCAAAGGCAGAGCGCTAAATACCCCCTCAGATATTACCTGCGCTCATCTAACCAAGGCCGCTACCTGGGCCATCTTACGATCTGTACTTACCCCGATACCCGCTGAAGCAATGCTTAACCACACGCCACTAAACTTAACCCTCGCGATCACCCCACTTAAACTATCGCGCCGAAATCTTGCTTAGCTAACATCACAGTAAAAACGCTGCAGGTATTACAATTGATCAGGATGAAACTATCCTGTTCTAGTATTCGGTTTCCACGTTGGCTAGATCCCCCATAAGGAAGTGCCTTTGAAGTCTTGAAATCAGACGCCTAAAACATTAGGGCCGTACCATACGCTCGATTACCATACTCAATAAATACCACACTCAATCAGGCCTAGCGCACTTGTAACCATCAAACTTCAAGGCCCAAAAATCGAAACGACTTAATCCAATTTCGTACCCTGCCTCCGCATCCCAAAATTATCATCAATACCAAACTATAAACTTGATGAACTGTGTAAAACTTGAACCACACACCACCAAACAAAACAGTACATTTTGGGTTCCCCGGGAGACCGGATATAGGAAAATTACGGTGATTTTCTTAAAGAGTCATTAAAAAACAACCGCATTAAGTGTACCGCACCGCACCATACGAACCAAACCTTTGATAAACCAACTATTTTACTCAAGTATATACAACTTATAAATCAAACGGATAGTACACGCGGACATATGTTTTAATCAAAAAGCTCTATCTCCAAATAAAAATCGAAATAAATGAATTATTGTTAGATTTCACTATTTTACGGGACATAAGTGTAATTTTATATGTCGATTCTTGTGCAAATTATTCGAATTAGAAATTACAAAAAATATAGATGGTAAACTAACTATCCCCCTTCTACCAAAAATCGACTGAACCCGGCTCTATAAAACACAGAGAGAATGTAATAAAATTACATTTCGTTAAACATCAGAAACACACGCTAGACGATTACATCTCAAAAGTGGTCATTTTTTACTTTCTGTGAAAACAACAAGCATTTCATCTGATGCCTAGATATCACCCTCTACTGGCTCATCGGGTTTTATCAAAACTTCTTTTCTGGTTTGATAATTAAAATGCGTTAATAGTCTTTTATCCGTAATGCTTATTTCTGGAAGTCTTACCAAGGCCCGGATTGAAGCTGTTGGTTGGATCGATGGATTTATAGAAGTTGGCCAGATCGGGTTTGGCCTTATAAACATGACCAACGTTGTGTTCTGCCGGGTACTCTGCGCCGCGTTGATCGAGGATCGCCAGCATGTCCGCTTTAAGTTTCGCGACATCTACACCTTTTCTGACGATATAATCCTGGTGCAGGACGTGGCACATAAAGTGGCCGTAATAGAGGCGGTAGACCAGCTTGTCATTGATCTCTTTTGGCAAGGTTTCAAACCAATTACGATCATTACGGCGCAAGGCTATATCAAGCGCGAGAATGTCTTCAACTTCCTTCGCATGCACGGCCTGATAACGGATCGCGGCCCCCGCGGCGACAAAACGGTGCAACCCGGCGATCTTGCCCTCCCCGGGTGTGCAATCGAAGAAATCACCACTGTTCTCAGCAAAGAAATCCGTTAAAAAATCCTTTGCTTCATCTGAGCCTTTATCACACATTTTTAAGATCAGGTGGTGTTCAAATCTTTTTCGAAAGACGCGCATGCGCTTGGGCAATACATTGGGCCAGCAGCGCCCAACAACCTGCATAAACTTGTCGGCCAGGTTCTTGGGCAAGAATGTCACCTTGTTCAACCGGGCATCAATCGCGCCCTTCAAAGCAAAAAAGGTCGGCAAGCGATCCGTCCCCAAGGTATTAATCATCATCAGGGTATCTTTGCCGTAACGCTCAGAAATATCATAAACCTCCTGATGCATATATTCGGCAGACACCGGCAGGTTATCAAAGTTCTCCAAAATTGATCTGCGGATCTCGGTCAGCTCGTCGGCATCGTTGGTGCCTATGTAAAAAGTTTGTTCGCTGTCATACCTGGGATAGGTATCCAGTCGGACAGCAAAAACCGCCAATTTCCCCGCACAGCCACTAGCCTCATATAATCTACGTTTATCCGCATTAAAACGCGCGGGCGTATCCGCGTCAGTTTCGCGTACACGTTCGTGGTATTCGCTGTCTGATGCTTTACTATTGGTCTGCAGGATATCGGACGGATTATAGTTCCCAGCCTCCAGATTGGTAAGGATTTCTTCAGCCCCTTCACCCAACTTAACTCCGAGATGATTGACCAGATCCAACCGACCGTAATTGTTAATCTGAGCAAAGAGAGAGAGCTCGCTATAAGACGGCCCGCGCTCGATCAAAGAACCGCCGGAATTATTACACACTCCGCCGACAATTGACGCACCTATACAAGATGACCCGATTACAGAATGAGGCAAACGATTTAAAGGGGCTAGTAACTTCTCAAGATCAAAAAGGGTGGAGCCCGGAAAGCTGATCACTTGCTTGCCTTGACCCAACACCTGGATTTGTTTCATCCTGTTGGTATTGATCAACACCACATCCCGGTCGTAACTTCCCTTGGGCGTAGAGCCTTCAGTCAACCCAGTATTGGCCGCCTGCATGATGACGATCTTATCGGCGGCTACGCAGACTTCGAGGACCTTCCATTGTTCCAAAAGGGTTCCCGGTCGTACCACCGCGATAGCTTCCCCCTGACCAGAGCGAAACCCCTTGCGAAAACGCTCGGTTTTTTTTGGATCAGTTAAGACATAACGCCGTCCGACAATGCTACGAAAACTCTGGATAAGACCATTCTTATCTTCGGGATGATCTTCTGGGTTTGTCATAACGGGTTCCTAGTAAGCAACTGACGGCAACCATGTCGCAAGAGAGGGCCACAAGAACACCAGAGCCAAGCCCGTGAGTTGCAACAATACAAAGGGAATAATACCACGATAGATATCCCTGAGTTTAATTTCTGGCGGGCATACACCTTTGAGATAGAACAACGCAAAGCCAACCGGAGGGGTCAAGAACGAGGTCTGTAACGTGACAGCCACCAGTATAACAAACCAAACAAGTACAGGTTCGTCAATGACATCAAATCCAGGGATATCAAGGCCCAGACCGTTCACGATCGGCCGCATCAAAGGAAGAACGATTAGAGTAATCTCAATCCAATCGAGCACAAAGCCAAGCAGGAAGACAATAAAGAGAATAAAGATAATCGTGCCATAAGCCCCATAACCCGTAGAGGCCACCATACTCTCTATCAACTCATCACCACCGAGTTCGCGCAAAACATAAGAGAACACAGTCGCGCCAAGGAAGATCGCAAAGATATAAGCTGTGGTATTGAAGGTCGATTTCAGCACATTGAAGAGTTTTTGCAGGGTAAGCTTACGATACCCCAGTGCCAGTAAAGTAGCGCCAAGTGCGCCAACGCCAGAAGCCTCTGTCGGCGTGGTAATCCCGGCGAAGATTGACCCCAGTACCGCAAAGATCAAACCAAAGGTTGGTAGTACCGCAAACAACACATCCTTCACGGCAGCCCAATCCGGGGCAACTGCCCCTTCGGGAACAGGCGCAACATCGCGTTTGATATAAGAAACAACGAAAATATAGAGCAAATAAAGTCCGCCGATAATCACACCAGGGAACACGGCTGCCATAAAGAGATCGCCAACCGACAAGGCCATTTGATCAGCCATGATCACCAGCATGATTGATGGCGGGATCAATATTCCAAGTGTACCCGATGCTGCCACCACCCCGGTAGCCATAGGTTTGGAGTATTTCTGTTGCATCATGGATGGTAGAGACATCACCCCAAGCAACACAACTGATGCCCCGATGATCCCCGTGGAAGCAGCCAGGATAATACCGATCAATGTCACGGTAATGGCAAGACCACCGCGTACGGTACCAAACAACTTTTGCATTGATGTCATCAAGCGCTCGGCGACACCGCTTTCATCCAACATCAATCCCATAAAGATAAACATTGGCAGCGCAACCAGCACCGGGTTTGACATGGTTGCGTATACCCGGTTGATCGTTGCCCCTAGTGTGAGATAATCGAGCCCGGTCAGAGTGCCCTCAAGCCCGGTCCACAACATGAGATCGTTATCAAACAGATAAGCCAATCCACAAAAAGCAACACCAACACCCGCCAGCACCCAAGCCACGGGATAGCCCGTAAACAACAAGGCAATGAAGCCCATAAACATAATGACAACGAGTTTTTCTTCGGTGCTTTCAACCAAAAAAGAAAGACCTAGCGTAACAAGCGCAAACGCGGCCAAAGCCCAAAAAATCAATTTAAGACCCGCACCCTGGCGTTCTTTTTCTTTGTCGTTATCAGCTGCGCCAAACAGGGCGTGCGCATCGTGTATTAAGCGCGCCAAGGCAGCAATGCCCAGGAGCGTAAAGCTTAACGGAATAACGGCCTTTAATGCCCAGCGTGCCGGTAATCCGGTCGGGCTGCTTGAACGTTCATTGACCCGTAGGCTTTCAGAAAAATAGTCGTAACCTTGATCAATCATCAAATAGATAAAGGGGCAAAGCAGTACTAAAATACCAATTATTTCAATAAAACGTTGGGCACGACGGCTAAGTTGCATGTGCAGGAGATCAACCCGGACATGACTGTCGGTCACAAGCGCATAAGAAATACCGATCATGGTCACCAGGCCATAGAAGTGCCACTGGATCTCATCCAATTTTGGGTAATTCTGGTTAAAGAGATAACGCATACTGACTTGAAAGACAATGGCAAGGACCAGCAGAACATTTGCCCACATCACCACATGTCCCGTGGTTTTCACGAAACGGTCCAAGGCGACTGCAAAGCCTTGCCTGTCACTGTCTTCCTGCTCTATCAGAGCCTCATAGGTCTCGACAGGATCTATAGCCAGATCTAATCCAGGGTCAGAAATGGGTTTAGATGCTTCAAAACTGTTGCTGGACATACTTACCTGCCTGTTTTTTAAAAGCCTGCTCACTATCGTTGATCACCATATAAAGCATCAATCATAGTTCATAAGGATCAGGTCTTTTCGACCTCTTTTTTCCATATATTCGCAGTCGTAAAGAGGGATAAGTCAGGGTGCGGTTGGGAGTTATACCGACCCTGACTTAGGGTCTAGACCCTTAACCTTCTTTGACCAAAAGTTTAGGTCTTATTTTGGGTTATGGTCTTTAGCTTTATTTTCTAGGAAGAAACGCGTTTTCTTTCCAGATAGAATACCCATCGCGGAACTCTGTAAGATCGGCGAAAACCTTAGCAAAGAAAGGATCATTGGCTACTTCTTCCTTGGCAACACCGTTCCAAGTTGTGCGGAAAGTTTCCAGCATTTCTGGAGACCACTGTTTGATGATCACACCGTTGTTTTCAACGTTGTCGATCATTGCTGCGTGCTGAATGGCTTCACCTTCGGCAAAACTATCAGCCATGGAGGCTTTACAGGTAGTTTCAACGATTGCCTTGTGCTGATCGCTCATGCCGTTCCAAACATCCTTATTAATCAGGAGTTCGAACACAGTTGCCTGTTGGTGCCACCCTGGGAAGTAATTATACTTTACCAGTTTGTGGAAGCCGAGACGGGCATCGATTGCGGGCATAGAAAACTCGGTCGCATCAATCGCACCTTTTTCAAGTGCCGGATAAATTTCACCACCGGGAAGTAGAGATGTCGCGACGCCAAGCTTCTGCATTACTTTACCGCCAAGGCCAAAGAAACGCATTTTCAATCCGGCGAGATCGTCAACCGTATTGATTTCTTTCTTAAACCAACCAGATGTTTCCGGTGCAATCACAGCACAAGGGCGAACGGTTACGTTATAACCTGCCTGATCGTACATTTCTTGATAGAGGCTCATGCCGTTGCCATAGTACAACCACGCCATGTATTCACCCGCTTCAGGCCCAAAAGGAACCGCAGAAAACAAGGATGATGCAGGGATTTTACCCGCCCAATAACCCGCCGTAGCATAACCAGAATTGATTTTACCAGAGGACACAGCATCCAGAATTTCAAAGGCAGGAACCAATTTACCTGGCTCGTACACTTTCATTTTCAGTGTACCCCCGGACAGAGTGCTAAGTTGCTCTGCAACGCGTGGAATCGGACTTCCCAGACCTGGTAAGGCCGTAGAAAAAGCAATCGGGGTTTTAAGTAGAAGTTTGTCTTTGGCAAGGGCCGTTGTTGCGGAAATCGGTGCCGATAACACAGAGGCGGCGACTGCAATACTTAGAAGAGATTGTTTCATTTTATTCTCCATTGTTTTTGTTAACGACTGTCTCAAAAACAACATTTATATGCCGCCTCCCTGAACAAATCGCATAGTGGTAAATAAACTTTACCTCTATAAAAATCAACAATTTTTTATCTTAAACCCTGTAAAATGAAGCACTCCTGGCCAGGATTGCTAGGAAAGGAACGCGCCTCTCCCTTCTCTTGAACGTCCCTTTCTAAATAAATGTTTTGTTATTTAAGAGTACCTTGTGTGTCACTTCACACGACTGATCCCGTTCAATATCTGACTTCAAATATCAAAACTTGCACTGGGAAATAAAATTTACCACTATAGTGTTATTCACGACCCGGATGGATAAAAATGCAATCTGATGAATACCTTTTCGAACCTGTTAAAAGCGGATCTGTCGTCGATTCCGTAACCCAGCAAATCGAAGACCTGATCATTTCAGGTGTCTTAAAAGAAGGGGCAAAACTTCCGTCCGAACGCGAAATAGCAGAGGTAATGGAAGTCTCTCGGCCAAAGGTACGCGAAGCCCTCAAGAGATTGGAAGAAAACCAGCTCATCCTAATCCGGCACGGCGAAGGTTCCTTTATTGCGCCGCTGATGAACGATGCCATGACCCCGGCCTTGATAAATTTGATTGCACGCAACAAGTCCGTGTTCTTTGACTACCTGGAATACCGTAAAGAACAAGAGGGTTTGGCTGCGCAACTGGCGGCAGAACGCGCCACCCGCCTCGACCGACAGCGCATCGAGTTTTACCTCAATAAACTGCAATATGCCCACGAAAACGGCGACACTGAAGTTTCCAAAGAAGCCGATATCGGCTTTCATTCCGCCATAGTAGATGCCAGCCACAACGTACTACTAGTCCACGTCATGACCTCAATATATGAGCTCACCCGCAAGGGCGTGTTCTACAGTCGGGACTTTCTGCGTTCCATCGATGGTACCGGTGAAAAGCTTCTCCAACAACACCAGGAAATCGGGGCCGCCATTTTAGATCGTGACCCCGTAAAAGCCAAAGCCGCCGCCCTCGCCCACCTGAATTTTGTCGAAAACTCCTTCCGCCTGTGGCGCGCTCAAATCAAACGCGAACACATCTCGAGCAAACGCCTCGCCAGCCTTAATTCTCAGGAATAACTTTAAACATTACCCCTTGGCTTTTTCAGCCTTTTGCTTCTTAAACTCCCTCTTCAACATATGCGCTTTCATTGCCGGAAGGCCAATTTCGTCGAGGGTGAGTTTACAAATAAGGATCAGGGTTCCTGTCGCCAAGGCATCAAAGAACCAGCCGATAATAGGCCCTACTTCTCCCCAAAAGGTAGGGAGATTCACTAACAACGGAAGGACCCAAAGCCCTGTCGCAGCATGGAGTACCAGCGCCATCCAGAACCCGACGCAATATGGACAACGCCACTGCTCATAGACGGCTTGAAGTGGACGGGGCAAAATTTTAGAAGCGCCTTAAACCAAGTACCCCATTCCGATTATTTTTCCCAAAACAAGATATAAAGCGAAAACCCAATAAGTGTTGTTGTCAGATCCATTATCAGGCCTCCTTTGCGTTGCGTGTGGCCAAGACGTTGAATTGAGCATCATCCGTTTCTTGGATGCTGATACCTTCAATCTCAAAACCAGCAGAAACTAAGTGCGCCCTCACCTCATCGACCTCGAAGCCATGGCCGTCAGGAAAAATTTCCTCCACAACGACAAACCGTCCGTTTGAAGCAATCACCCTACGGACTTCCGCTAACCCATGAACAATATCCTGCCAATGGTGCAGAGAATTAATCGCCCAGCATACCGTTGCCCTATTGTCTGGTAACGGTAAAGCCTCTGCCCCACCCAGAAGAAAACGCATCCGTTCAAAATTTGGATGATCCGCACTCTTGGTTTGAGAAATACGCACCATCGCCGGAGTAGGATCAACACCAATAAGCTCCCCGTTGGTCACAATCGTTGCCGCAGTTCGCAAGGCTGAGCCACTGCCGCAACCGATATCGAGCACACAATCATCCGGTGTAAGCCCTGCCCGCTCTGCAGTCAGACGATTGATTGGATGTTCGCCGTACTGATCTACATAGGTCGTCGCGACCTCCTCATTCCAGATATGGCTGACAGTTCCTTCACTGTCGTGTTGCTCAATATTTTCATTCATTGGTTTTTTCTTTCATTTAATAAGTCAGTCTAACTAACCATAAAAATTAAAATTTTTTTACCTTAAGAGGTACACTCCAAGTCAAATGTTGTGTTTAACATTTAGCTGTGCGGGATCTTGCTTTCCAAGTTTGTCATTGGGTTATTATTTGGGCGCATCACCCTAAAGCCTGAGCCACAATACCGGTGTCTTAAAATCCAAGGCCTTAAAACGCCTTGTCGATTTTCGAAAGACAACTCTCCAGCACGCTAAGTTCCTCTGGCGTAAGAATATTTTTAATCCGAGACGTCGCTGCCTCATAGATCACTTCTTCCGCGCGAAGATTTTCTTTTCCCTTATCTGTGAGGACAATGTGTTGAGCACGGGCGTCATACTGGCAGGCAAAACGACATATTAACCCTCGTTTTTCCAGCTTTGCTATCGCCACACTGGCCGAGGCCTTTCGCACCTTCAACAAAGCGACAAGATCCTGAAGATGATGGCCCATATCACCAGGCTTGGGATCACTAGAATGAAGATCATTGCCTTCAGCATCGTTATCTTTAGGGACGCTCAATTTCCCTCTCGCGCTTACATCCAGCTTACCTGCCTGAACAACTTCGGGAACGAATTCACCCGCCGCCCGGGCGAGTTGCTCCCCATCTAACCGTTCAATAGCACGTAAATAGCCATATTCACTATGGGTCAGCTCACACGGCCGATCAGACGTATCCGACCAAAGATCCGTAAGCTGGCGGTGAAGCCGTTCAAGGGATCGGGTTAAAGACATTAACTCACCTAAGTTAGTTCGTATAACTAACTATATATAAGTATCGGGATCGTCTGTCAAGGGCGTCTGCAATATCGTTGGGAGGCTAACTCGAGAAAAGGCTTTAGCGCCGGGGCTTTTTCTTGGTCTCTGCCAGAATGATCATCAACATATCGACAGTGTTTCCATCCGCGGCGAGAGGAAGAATGAGATCCTCGACATCCATAACGTCCCGTTTAGGCCCCGTATAGGGCGTGAAGGCATAAACGGGCTCGGCAAACTCAGCCGCAGAACTACAATTTGTCCAAACCTTTCCCGGGGCTTTCAGGTTCGCAATATTGCTCATCCATTCCGCAGTATAGTCCCTACTAAGAAGAGGGATCACCCTGGTCCCCACTAGGCGGAAACGAAAATCCAAAGGCTCTCTTTGTACATCTAACAGCAAGATGTTCGGCAGAAAATCTACCATTTCCATAGGATCGATATGGGCGCGTCCAGGGATTTGGCCCGGTATTTGGTCGGAAATTTGACTCAGATTTTGAACAGACGGACATTTACTCAGCCAATATTTATAGGCCAATTCAACCGCAGCTGTTTTAAAGGTAACGTCAAGCATCCAAGGTCTTAGCCCTATTTTTACAAGCAGTGATTACGCACCATAAATTTGATTAGCAAGAGTGAGGTGACAAGTCAGTATATCACATCACAATATTCACCCTGAAATTTTGATAATTACAATTTCAGGTTTTAACCGAGAGAGGATTAAGAGGGCCAAACACCGCCCAAAGCTTGTACAAATCCTTACCCAACCAGTGTAAAACACTGCGGTAGAGCCTAAGAGGTGTCAAGGATCACAGCGCACCACCCGAAATTACAAAAAAGATAACTAGGGACATTTCAAAGCCCAAAACCTTTCTCACTTGAATAATATATCCTCAAAACTTATGATTATTCCGATAGATAAGTTAATTTGAATAGGTATCCAGCATGGGTTGGCTCGGCTTTAAAACACCAGAAGATCGCTTGTCAGATAGGCAAAAACTCATAACAATTTTAGCAACAACAAAAGAGTTGTTATCGAGATCAACCGTTCAAGGTTGGCCAGATGAAGACCCTATTGAGATCACAGGCCTTGTTAACGAGACAATTTCTCACGTGCTAAAGCCAGAAGCTAACCCTCTCCCAGAATATGCAACAATTCTATTTATAGTTACAGGTCCAATCCAGGAAATTGCCATCTCAAATGGTTGGCACGATGCTTACCTGCTATTAGCAACAGAGTATGACGATTTGGAATATTTGTTGAAGAGCTAATAACTTAAATACTCCCCCCATAAGTTAATGTTGTGATAGCTAGTTATCTCACTGAGTCCTAAATAGGAATTTACCGAGATTCCGATACCTTGCTTACTTCACTTCTTTCGAATTCAGAGATGCAACGATCCAATTCATCTCTAAGCACTTTTGCTGAGTGAATATCAAAATTTATATAATTCGTAGGGCTTCCCTCAGGTCCGGCATAATAATCGGACCGCATTTTTAGCCCCAGTAAAAAACTTTCCCCATCCAGTTTCCTATTCACTCTCCATTGACAAAAAGAGTGATTAGTTTGGCCAGAAATAGCGCGAGATTCATAAATAATCTCGCCAAACAAAGTATTTCCAATATTTAACTTAGAAAATATTTTCCCCAGAAATCCCAATTTACCGACCTCCACCTTTGTGTAAAAAAAACACTACTCAACTGAGCAAGAGAAAGTCAAGAACACAACTAATGGGATAGTCCGGAAGGGAAGCTCCCTTCCGTCTAACTTGCAGTAGCCCCTAAGCTCCCTGCAACCGGGCTACCGGGCGTTCTTTGATTGGCCAGTGGGCAAGCGCGGCCAGGAGGGCGAGCAGTACGGAGATCCACCAGACAGGATCGTATGAGCCTGTGCTTTCATAGAGATAGCCGCCGAGCCACACACCGGTGAAACTACCGAGCTGGTGGCCGAGGAACACGATGCCATAGAGCATGGCCATATAACGGGTGCCGAACATAACCGCGACCAGACCGGAGGTCGGCGGCACTGTGGCGAGCCAGAAGAAGCCGAGCACCGCGCTAAAGACCAGTACCGACGTCAGTGTAATCGGTAGCAACAAAAACACCGTGGTTGCGACAGCGCGGGCAACATAGATCACCACCAGCGCCTCACGTTTTGGGAAGCGGCCGGAGAGATAGCCCGACAGATAAGACCCGGCTACGTTACAAAGACCTATTAGCGCAATGGCCCAGGCACCGACTTCTGGCCCGAAGCCGAGATCGACCAGATAAGCAGGCATGTGCACAGTGACAAAGGCAAGTTGGAACCCGCAGACGTAAAAACCGCCAACCAAAAGCAAAAATGAGCGATGGCGCAAAGCTTCCCTCAAGGCATCGCCTACGCCTTGAGTTGGCCCCTTGGCAGAAGCATCCTGAGCCCCGGAATAAGGGGCCAAAGGGATCGCGAGCAGTGCCATGACAATGCCAGACGCCGCCATGATCTGTAGCGCCATAACCCAGCCGTAACTATTCATCAACTGAAACGAAATCGGCACCACAAGAAACTGCCCCATAGAACCCGCAGCTGTACCGAGGCCGAGCGCCCACTGTCTGCGTTCTTCACCCACCGCACGCGCCATGGCCGGCAGGACGATGCCATAGGCCGTGCCCGCAATGCCTGAGCCAACGATCAATCCTGCCGAAGTGTGCAGCATCCAAATGCTGTCGGTGACCGACATCAGATACATGCCAAGGCTATAGAGCACCACACCGCCAAGGACCACGCGGACATTCCCAAAGCGATCAGCCAACCCGCCCGCGAACACCGCAACCACACCCCAGACCAGATTTTGTAATGCGAGAGAAAAAGACATGATATCACGCGACCAGCCATTATCCTCACTCATCGGAGAAAGAAACAGTCCAAAACCAGAGCGATAACCAAAAGAGAACATCAGAAGTAAACAGGCGGACACTATCAAAAATGTAGTACTGTGAAAGAACTTAGATGATTTTATAGACGCGATGGACATGGCGGGCTCCGGTGTTAATAAGTTTGTAGGATGTAAGCCTCTCCCTTCTTTTTCACAAACGATTTTAATTGACACATAAAATAGTAAAACTATTTCATTTGTCGTTTTTACTCTCGCGCGTTAAGCTGTAAGCAATCAGATAATAGGTACAGAAAAATCACACCAAAATAGCCCAGGAGCGATATGCGCAAGACTATGCCCCCCTTACGTGCTCTGGTCGCTTTTGAAGCTTCAGTGCGCCATGCATCCTTTAAAGAAGCGGCACGAGAGCTTTCCATTACGCCGGGTGCGGTATCACAACAGGTGCAAAAATTGGAAGAATGGTTGGGTTTTCCGCTGTTTATACGTCAGGTGCGCCAGCTTCAGGTTACAGATCAAGCCATGGGCTATTACGCCGGCATTGCCCCCGCGCTTGAACAAATTTCCCAAGCGAGCGCCAGTTACAAAGACCAAAACTCAAATACCGTGCAGCTTTCGCTATCGCCAACACTTGCTGCCAAATGGCTCGGTCCGCGGTTGTCAGATTTTGTCAGCCAGCATCCCAATATTGAGGTTCACATCAACGCCACACTGGTTCCTGTGGATTTTCATCATGAGCCCGCAGATCTCGCCATTCGCCATTACGATGGCCACGACCCCAGCCTTGAAAGCCAGTTGATGTACGCGGATGAAGTGCGGCTTTTCTGTTCACCAGATTATTTAAAAAAACACCCGCTCAACAAACCTGAAGATGTCGCCGGAGCCACCCTGCTCAATACCAGCATGCACCACCATTGGGAAGAATGGCTGGAACAGTTCACCATCCTACATATGACCGTACGAGACGCAATCCCAAGGATGCATTTCGACCAAGCCTTGCTCGCCATCGACGCCGCCCGCCGCGGCCAGGGTCTGACCCTGAGCAATGAAATCTTAACCTGCCCTGAAGCCCAAAACGGAGAGTTGATAGAGCCCTTCGATCTGCGCCTGTCCTCGCACAAAAGCTACTACCTTGTGCATCCAAAAAACCGCCCCCTGAGTAAGGCAAGTAAAGCGTTGAAAGACTGGTTGTTGGATCAAGTTGCAGGGTGAGCGACAAGATCTTAATTATAACCAATTGAAAACAATATTTAAAAATTTATTTTCAGATCGTTTGCAGAAACTTACCTTAATAAGAAGCTCTTGTTTTAATGGTAATTCGTCATCTCTAGAAAATTGACTTTCCGTAGAGATTTAGTAAATTATCTGGGAATAACAGTTTTCATAGTTAGGAGGTCATGTGGCTGTTTGCAGTGAGATCGATGGTTGGGTTTTCGAATGCTTTGATCTGGATACACCTGCTACAGAGTTTGGAAAGTTGGAGCCTATTGTGAATTTATGGCGATCAAAATTTGAAGGTGCAAAGGTTCCTTCATGGGCTAGCTTTGATTTCTATGACTTTAAAGGGTGGCACGGCAAGGTCACGAAAGCATCAATTATTTCTTATGACCCATATGATTGGCAGTATGATATTTTTGGCACGGAATTTGTAGAATTATACGGTAAAGATTGGACGAACAAAAAGGGCTCTGATGCTGAATCAATTCATGTTGATTACGATGCTAGCGTAGAGTTTTATAAAATGGCTTGTGAGAAATGCTTGATAACACGTGCGTCAGGGAAGGTCCCTTGGTACGGATTAAGGCACAAACATATAGAAATCGTTGAATTGCCGCTTTCTAATGACGGCACAACCGTCACTGACATTATCGAGTTTATTCTATAAAAAAATAAGGCGGACACAGGCCCTAACATTGGGTGGAATGGCTGGAACAGTTCTCCCCCCCTGCCAGAATCTGAACACGATACTAATTTCTGATACACACATACTCGCTATCGACCCCACCCGCCACAACCAGAACCTGCCCCTGAGCGCAAAAGCTACTACCTCGTCCTCCCCAAAAACCGCCCCTTAAGCAAGGCAAGTAATAAAGCGCTGAAAGACTGGTAATTGGAACAGGTGGCAGTTGGATAGGCTAAAAACCCTACAACACACCAATGAACTTAAAAAATACCTGGCACTCGAAATATAGGTAAATGTCATGAACCATTTTATGTATACAGTTGGTAGATTACTTAAAACACTTGCACCTATAATGGTTCTTGTTTCTCTACCACAAATCACCTTGGCTGAGGTTGTAACTTGGCCGCAACTTAGCAAGAACTCTTCTCATGAATTTTGTACTCAAGCCTTGGAAATTGCGACACTAAAATACAATTCGGACAGCTTGTATCTTCATAGCCCGCTTAACATTCCTACGAGTATAAAGAGCAAACTTGTCCTTCGTCCGATAGGGTTAGACTTATCTGGTGGTGACGCCCTAATTGCGGACCCTTCAGTTTTTCAGAAAATCCCTAAGAGTAATGAGGATGAAAACTTTGCTCGTAGTATTTATTGGCAGGTAAAAACAGCCCATGACTTACGATATGTGATCAATGAAGATGCTTTCGGTTGGAGAGGCGATCAATACACCCTATTTTCCATCCCTAAAGACATCTCCCCAACATCATTTATCGATGGATACAGCCGAAGCCATACGGAAAGAAAATTTATCCCAATCGTTGAAGAACGCTGGAACCCACCTTTGATGATACAAACCGAAGATAACGACGAAGTATGGGCGTTAGACGTCGGCAATCCCTATGTGATTTTAGGAGCTTGGTCGATGTTATCAATTGGTAAGGATGGTGCCAAAGAACGATGTGCCATCAACTTCCATCCAGAAATCGAAAGAATTACGGACTTACTTCCTTCTTCAGTAAAAAGACTGGCCACTTATCTAGATGGCACGCTCGGAAGTGGTAAAGATGATGGCACGCTACAATCAACAGCCGGAATACGCGTGAGGGTGAAGCATGTATTAGCCAATATGATACAAAGGCCTTGGGCACTTTCAAATTATGAGCCATACAACACCCGAGAACGCGTTGATGCAGAATTAGAAAACTGGGCGAAAAGAGGCAAAAGCCACCAGCACCTCTATACTAAGATTTACACCCAATACCCAAAGGCGGAAAAAGCACTGGCCAAATTCTATAAGGCCCGATTTAGTAAAACCACCAATGAAGCAACGGCTATGGCCAAACAGGATCTAGATATTGCATTAAGATCCCATTTTATCTTTGCACAGTAGAAAGGCAGTTAAATCACTACGTAATATTTACTTTACTGGCTCTGCTTTCTTCCTAAAAATCTCTTCGATACTCAGACTCTGAAAGTCTTTATAGGCCCGCATAACTGCGTCCCAATCCTTAACCGAGGGTGTCTTAAGTAAAATTTCATCCAACGACTTTATCCGAACTTCGTGTTCACGTGCCACGCTCTCCAGATCTATTCTGATATGAGGGATTGGATTGTTGGTTTTGAGCTGTTCAATGCGTTCAGCCATGCCCGACATTAGGCGATCATGAAAGTCGTGAATCTCTTCTAGGAACTCATCCAGAGAAAGCTTAAATTCTCCCTTACCAGCCGTCCAAAAGGGAGGCTCTTTTTCTTCAGAAACATCCGTGCAATCCCATCGGATATAAACGTCACTTTTATAACGCCAGATCCAAATATCAGGCCCCATCTTCAGATGACTTGTCGGAAGTTGTCGATTGCCCCACCATCCGGTTGCTTCTAGATAAATATTATGTAGCTCGTCAAAATTATCTTCTACACCGTCTTCGAGCTCATCAGACGCATCGATGATAAGGTGGAACTTATCCCTGAGTTGTCCAAACCACTGATCCTGTGTGTCTCTTGTCGAAACAATGGCGTGAATTTCATCAGGAAGGGGTTGAAGTATATTTGGCAGGATCTCGAATAGATCCTCATACAAACGGATGACATTATAATCGACAACTGGGCTTGTCTGTTTATTGTCAGGATACTCTTTATACCAATACTCTTCAATTTCAGGAGTATAACGGAAAAGTTGCTCATCGCCCACATTCACATGGTAATAGGCATCTGTAAGCCCAAACCAAATTAATACAGGCTCACCCTGATCAGAAAAGGGATCGATATCCTCAAAAGGTTTTAATGTGAAATCAAACAACGGCATGAAATACTGTTGGTCCTCTCGACTTTGTAATATCCGACAATCTATCTCGACTATCTCCCGTATTACGAAAAAAACAAATTGCAGTTTAAAGGTATGACAAGTTAATCGCTCCGGTTCTACTTTTCACTTTAGTAACAAAATTTCCCTCCAAAATTATACACCTGCCAACTTGCACAGCGCCTCACCATAAGACGCTGTGCCGTAGGGCTTAGCCCATTTGGTAGCCAGGTGTTGATTTAGAAAGCGCGGTTTCTTCTGCGTCCATGTCGTCGAGGATGCTCTCGAACATCGGGGTTGTCATGTAGCGTTCGCCAGTATCTGGGAGCATGCAGAGGATAACCGATCCCGGGGCGGCGTTTTGGGCGACGGCCATGGCCGTGCCAAAAGTTGCTCCACCAGAAATTCCGGTCAAAATGCCTTCTTTTTGTGCAAGCTTTTGCGCCCAGGTGATGCTGTCTGGTCCTGTAATTGGCATCAGCTCATCATAGCCTTTGCTGTCCAGATTTTCCTGTAACACGTAGGGGATAAAATCGGGCGTCCACCCTTGGATTGGATGGGGTTCAAACGCGCTGTGGCTTACGGCTGGCGACCCATCCGCACCGCGTTCTTGGGGTTGGCCGCTACCGATCAATTGCGCATTGGCAGGTTCCGTCATGATGATTTTGGTGTCTGGCCGTTTTTTACGTAAGACACGCGCAACACCTGTGATGGTGCCGCCAGTGCCATAACCACTGACAAAGTAATCCAGTCTTTCACCCTTAAAATCGGCCATAATTTCTTGTGCCGTGGTGTTTTCATGGATGTCTGCATTGGCATCAGTTTCAAACTGACGGGCCAAAAACCAGCCGTTTGCTTCGGCGAGTTCAACAGCTTTCTTATACATGCCAAAGCCTTTTTCAGCTCGTGGCGTCAACACAACTTTAGCGCCAAAAATGCGCATGAGTTTACGGCGTTCAATAGAAAAACTATCGGCCATTGTCACGACAAGAGGATAGCCCTTTTGTGCGCACACCATCGCCAGACCGATCCCGGTATTACCACTGGTGGCTTCAACCACGGTCTGGCCGGGTTTCAGGGTTCCGTCCCGTTCGGCTGCTTCGATAATATTTAGCGCAAGGCGATCCTTGACCGAGCTGGCAGGGTTAAAGAATTCGGCTTTGACATAAATCCGCACGCCCTCTGGTGCGAGGTTGTTGATACGAATACAAGGCGTATCACCAACCGTATCCAAAATGCTGTCAAATAACCTGCCACGGCCTTTGGTTTTTCTGATTTCTGACTTATTATTCATGGCTTTATAATTCCCTTTAAAAAATGCTAACGGTTCTTGAGTGCCCGTAAATCCCGATGCCTGAGGAACTCTGCGACATTGTTATATCCAGACACTACCCCATCGGCTTTTTCAAAGCTTGTCGAAATTTGAATTTTTCCTGTAATAGCCAATTCTAGGCTCACGACTTCAGGTTCTGTAAAAATTTCTCGAAATAACTATTAAGAGACCGAGGGGAAGAAGAGAGAAACCATCCCTACTGAATTTGTCCCCTTCCCAATGCCGTGATAGTTAAAATGAAAACAGAACCCGCAATGGCTATTATTCGGGGGCTATTATTCGGGGGCTATTATTCGGGAACAAGTGTTATGTGGAACGGTTATCATGCGCATTTTCATTACTATTTTGTTGTTTCTAACGGTCATTCCGACATCTGTGGTTTACGCGGGTGATCAGGCGAACTGGATTACGGAGTTCGACACCAGAATGAAGGAGGAAATGCGCGAGAACAAAATCCCCGGTATGGCTGTGGCCTTGGTTCACGGCAACAATACCGTTTTGGCCAAGGGCTACGGTTTACGGGATATTGAGAACAATTTGGCAGTTGATGAAAACACCCTGTTTAATATTGCCTCTACCCATAAATCGATGAACGCTATGCTAATCGCCACCCTCGTCGATGATAATGTCGTTTCTTGGGATACTCCAGTCAGCACTTATTATCCTGGCTTCCGATTGAGATCTCAGGCTTCGACAAACTCGGTTACCCTTTCCCACCTATTGAGCATGAGCAGTGGCATCCCGGCCAGCGTCGAAGATCATTTGCCTCTGGAGGCAACCCCTTTGGATGTTTTTGAGACGGCCCGTCAATCGATCCTCTTGGGCGCTCCCCTGGAACAATTTAGTTACAGTAATATCTCAGCCGCTATTGCAGGTTATATTGGGGTAATTGCAAATGGCGCAGATGATCTGGATTTGTTTGATGATTATGCCGCTTTGTTACAATCAAAAATTCTAAATCCCATTGGCATGTCGAGATCGACTATCTATGCCAGTGAAGCGCGTGAGGGTGGTAATCTCTCTAAGGCCTATGACGTGTCGAACACGGGTGAGCCAATTTACGTGCGATCTAATGATCTCGATGGTGATGCACTGGCCCCGTCCGGTTCTCTTAAATCGAGCGCAAAGGAAATGGCATTATTTATCAGCACACAACTAAACAGAGGCCTAGCGCCAAATGGGGCACGTGTGGTGTCTTCAGAGAATTTGGTCAAGACCTGGCAGCCGATAACAGGGGACTATGCTTTGGGGTGGTGGAAAACGTCTTACAAAAATACCTACGTGATTATGCACACAGGCAGCTATGATGGTTTTGTCAGCGTGCTAGCCCTTGTCCCCAGCGACAACGTGGGGCTGGTGCTCATGGCCAATTCAGAAGCGGCCGCAGGAGATCTGACAGAATACGCCCACGAAATACTTGTTGATGTTCTAAAGGAGAGCAAACTTTAAGTTTGACTGTGAGCTCTTTCAAGCTCCCCGCCTTATTATTGTGACTCATTTTTTTGGCTCGTTTGAAAAAAACCTAATTATAAGTTCTTTAATCCAAGTGCCGTAAAATTTTCACATTACAGGTTACACAACATGGTAAACGTTTGAAGGGTGAGACCTTTCCGCGATGATTAACAAACCTACATTTGGCAAATCTGTTCTTAGCAGAACTCTATTTGCTTTTAGTTTTGGTCTGATATCCCCATTGATCTCTGTGCTATTCTCTGCGCTATTCTCTGCGCTGTTCTCCTCTGGAGTATCGGCACAAGAGCCGGGATCTCCACAGGTTATCCCTTTCCTCACATACCACATTGGGGAGCCTTTTATTGTCAATACAGAGACAAGGCTTGGCCTTACTTATGAGCTTGCAGACGCATTGAGCAAGCGCTCTGACGGGCGGTTTATATTTGAGGTAACGCCCTTACCAAGATTAGAGCTCAATAAACGACTGATCCAAGATCCCAAGGTCGTCATACCCTGGGTCAACCCGGCCTGGTTTGGTGATATCAATCAAACCAAATACCTTTGGACCAAAGGGTATATGGAAGACAGCAATAGCATAATCTCCTCACCGACTAATCCAATTGAATATTCCGGCCCCCCTTCTCTCAAGGGCCTTACGGTTGCTGGGCAAGAAGGTGCGAAATGGGTCGGGCTGGATACCTTGGTTGAAGACGGCAGAATTAAACGTGTAAACACTATAAATTACTGGGAAACCATGCGAATGGTATATTTTGAAAAAGTTGATGCAGGGCTTCTTCCCACCCCGATCGCTAAGTACCTCCTTGCCAAACGAAAACTTGCCGGGCAAATACACTTTTCAAGTGAGCCCCATAGCCAGTTTCTACGGCATCTTCTCACTAAAGGTGATGAAGAAGTTCATGCCTACCTTAAGTCCCAGATCCCCTATCTACAAAATTCGAGAGAATGGAAATCTATTATGGCCCGATATGGGCAGTGAGAAAATTGAGAGCAGGAAGATTAACAGTGCCCTCAAAGACAATTTTTAGGCGGTAGCACTCAAGGAATACAAGATCATATGTCCCACACCACAGAAAACACCCGAGAGTTCATTGCAAAGAATTTCAAAAATACAAAGCTTGGATTGATTAGAATTGCGAAAAATCTGAAACTTTCAGATATGCCCAATTGCGAGATAGTTAATCTCTGTCGCAAAATAATCCTATCCACCCCCCTAAACGAAATCGAAGTGCGTGGCAAAAACTACTATCTGCATTCTCTCGAATATTCTGCGATCTTAACCATTAACAAATCAAGCTTAGGGATCATCACAGCCAAACAGAAAAAGTAGTGATTCCAGATATCATGTTGAAAGTAAATCTTTCTTAAAGATCTTTGACCGTGGTTACTACACTCTCAGCAATACAGATGGCCGCCTGTTTGCCGATGGCAGGAAGAGATAACAGAACAATAAAACAGGCTCCGTGAGGAGCCTGTTTTATTAGAAAGTAGATGCTAAGACCTAGTTAACCGGGGCGCGCTTTGGTTTTGGTGCAGGTACAGGCTGCACCTTAAATTTATTGATCGGAACAAGTTTCGGCTTTGTACCAAGGATTGGCTTAGCTGTGATCGGCACTTGACCATTGCTGTAGCCACCGACGCTACCATTGTCACGACCTATAAGTTTATCGTTGAGTTGTGGTACGCAGCGGTGCTTAAAGACAGCAGTGTCATATTGCTTCCATTGGCCCCAATTACCGCCCTCCAGATTTTTATGTCGAACTTCAACACGCATATTGTGGTTGTAGGTTTTGTTGCTCAAAGTCACCATCCATGAATATTTATCCTGTGACAGCATTTCTTTTAACGGGAAAGAAAAATCCAGATGGCTGTTGTTTTTTGGGTCATTGATGATGCCTTGGGTTTCAAAATAATACCCGTAATCCGCATATTGATTGCTGACAGCTTTTACCCGCAAGTCCATCAAACCTTTTTTACCACCGCTTTCTTGAAAATTGATGCGAATTTTTGGGTTCTGGGCGGGCAGACACTTCCCGGTATAGTGCGGGAGGTTGGGCATGAACTCAGCTTTGTTCAACTGGAAGGGTAGATCAGGGTTCTGCTGAATTTGATTTGGGTTATTTGCAAGCTGTGCGCTTAGTTTCACCACAGGCTTTTCAGTCAAATTTGGATCGCCTTTATATTTGATCTGAATGACATGGTTTTTGGTTTCATAACCAGACGAGACTTTATTTGGATTGTTCTTTTTTCTGCAAGCACCGCTGACAGAAAGGGGACGTTGCAACACAATTTCCCGGTCTTGTTGATAAAACTCGAGATCGCTACCGTTAAAAGCCTGGCGCGCTTTTTCAAGCTCTGCCAAAGGATCAACACGTAAAGCAGGATGACCGTTATTAATTTTATTCAACGGTACAGAGAATATGCTTGGGGCCGTATATTCGACAATCCCATTATCATCAAGATCTTCAGAAAGAGCGATGCTTGCCTGATGAAGTGTAGAATTCGCGTTAAGACCTGTACCACTTATGCTAACGGGTCCAAAAGAAGCTTGCGTGGCAACGACATTAAGATTGTTGCCCTTACATTCAATCAAACCACCAACTTCAAAATCCAACTTATTTTCCTGAACATTGAGATCCAAAGAGCTCAAAAGTTTGTTGGCTGATACATTTTTGACATTCACAACAGCTGCAAAGCCCGGAAAATCGATATCGACATTTTTGACGTATTTAGAGCTACCTTGCGCGGCCTGTGCCTGATTGTTAATTCCACCAGTACTCAGACCAATAGCCAGAACACTTGCACTTAATAATAATGTTTTAATCGTCTTCATCTCAAGATCTCCAGTGATCATCATATTTTACCCAGTATCACAGCAAGACAACGCTGCGGTTATATAAGGTTGTCGTTAGAAGTTTTGAGAAGGTTCAATTTTTTTAAATTTTCACACTAAAAGTTTTCATATTTAACGTAATAGGTTCGAATTATGACAATATTCGCCCTTCTGGAAGTGGTGGCTTTAATAAAGTCCAGAGCCGAGTATTCAACAAACAATCCGAGAGAAGTTCATCTGTTTTTTATTTTGGATAAACCCATTTTTATTTTACAGATCCTTACTCCTAACCGCGTTCATCCTTCATAGTAACAACTTGTTTTTCTTAAAAAATTGCGTCAGAGTACCGTCATAAAGTTACAAATCTCTTTCCAAAACACCAGAGCCCACACCATGTCCAAAGCCGTTAAAAAGACTATCCTAACCTGTGCCGTTACCGGAAACTTGACCAAGCCGGAGCAGCATCCGGGTCTGCCGATTACGCCCCAACAGATTGCCGATGCAGCCCTTGGCGCTGCTGAAGCGGGCGCAGCAATTGTTCATTTGCATGTCCGTGATCTACAAACAGGCAAAGGATCCATGGACTTGGATCTCTATGAAGAGATGGTTGGCTTGATCCGGCAGAAAAACAAGGATGTGATCCTCAACTTGACCACGGGTGAAGGCGGCCGCTTTGTCCCTTCTGATGATCAACCCAAGATCGCGGCACTAGGCAGTACGCTCTGTCCACCGGAATTGCGTGTTGCGCACGTGGAAAAGCTCAAACCCGAAGTCTGTACCCTGGATTTTAATACGATGTGGTCCGGGGAAGCTGTGGTGATCAACACGCCGCGCAATGTCGAGATCATGGCCGAGCGTATCTACGCCGCAGGGACAAAGCCAGAGATTGAGTTGTTTGATGTTGGCGATCTCAATATGGCACTGGATTTTCTAGGTAAAGGCATTCTCAAAGGCCCCGTTATGATGCAGATCGTGATGGGCGTACGTTATGGCATCCTACCCAACCCACAAAGTCTGATGTATCTCACCTCTCAATTGCCAAAGGATGCCGTCTGGGCCGCCTTTGGTATTGGTCGTCACGAGTTCCCAATCCTTGCGCAGTCATTTCTGCTTGGAGGTCATGTACGTGTCGGCATGGAAGACAACCTGCAAATCCGCAAAGGGGAGCTGTGCCGTGACAATGCTCAACTGGTGGAAAAAGCCGCTGATATCGTCGACCACCTCGGTGGGTCGCTCGCAACGCCTGATGATGCTAGAGAGATCTTGGAGCTTTGAGGTATCTAGGCTAGGAAATATTATGCCTGGGATATTTTAACGCTTGAACTTATTAGCTTCAGGTATGACTGCTTTGCTCTTCAATGTAATCGCGCATTAAACCGGTGACTTCGGTACAGCCGGATAAAAACATGGGCAGAAGCTGGAAGTACTTTCAAGCTCGTCTTTATCCATGTTTAATATTAAGTGGGAGCATCCTTTTTATTTAAAAAGGTATTAAACTGAATTTTTCTCCAAAATCATTGCTACAGATCTGATTAATAATGAGCTAGTCTTAGAGAAAGAACACCAACTGTATTTATTAAAATAATAATATCGTCCTAAGATAGCATTCAGATATTTGCTATTATTTTGATTATTTGAAAAGTTTAAGAGTATTTAAAAATGAGCAACACCAAAGCCACTTTACATCTTGTGTGCGGGAAAATTGCTTCAGGGAAATCCACCTTGGCGCGGAAACTTTCAACTGACCCAAAAGTTATTTTGATCAACGAAGATACATGGCTTTCACGGCTTTATCCTGATGAGATCACCTCTATTGAGGACTATATTCGCTGTTCGTCCCGACTACGTAGCATTATGGAAGACCATATCCAGACGTTATTACAAGCAGATCTCTCAGTGGTTCTCGATTTTCCAGCCAACACTCTCAATATTCGCCAGTGGATGCTGGGCATTTCGGTTCGCGCGGGTGTTAACAACTGCCTGCATTACCTGGATGTGTCGGACAAAGTTTGTAAAAAACGCCTGCACAAACGCAATGCTTCTGGCTCTCATGAGTTTAATCCAACCGACGAACAGTTTGACCAGCTTACCGCTTACTTTGTATCGCCAACCGCCGATGAAGGCCTTATGATCAAGCTTTATGGGGAATAACCCCCATGAAGGGGGGCTCGAACAAGAAAGCTCTAACCAGCCTTCAAACTCATCGCAGAGTTTATCCCAAAGACCTCCTGATAAATCACCGAGCCATTTAGCTTGTCAATCACCAGGGCACTTATCCGCGAACCGACTTTATCTCGGCGTAGGGCTTATGGCTCTGGCAATGATTGTGGTGCCTGGAATGGATGGCATAGCCAAGTATCTCAGCACAGATCATTCAACATCACAGATCGTTTGGTCACGTTATATTTTTATGACTGTGATCCTGCTGCCGTTCATTTTGTTGCGCTATCGACGTGAGGTGTTACGCCCAAAATCCCCTGGAAGGCAAGGACTACGCGGTCTTTTGATCATTGGCTCTAATTTTTTGTTTTTTTGGGCCCTCGCCTATCTACCTATTGCTGATGCGCTGGCTTTACTGTTTGTCTATCCGCTGGCGATCACCGTGATGTCCGGTCTGATCCTAAAAGAAAAGGTGGGGCCACGGAGATACGCGGCCGTCGTGGTTGGTTTTCTTGGCGTCCTTTTGGTTCTAAAACCGGAATCAGGAAATATCAGCACCCCCGCCTTGCTTGCTATTGCGGCCGGGATCTTACACGGCGGATACATCGTTCTGACAAGATCCATCGCTCACGAGACACCTGCCATCGTCACCCTGTTTTATACCGGGGTCGTTGGCTCCCTGGTGATGTCTCTCTTTGTCCCGTTTTACTGGTCAATGCCCACTGCTGACAGTTGGCTTTGGATGGTTGTTCTCGGTCTATGCTCTGGCCTTGGTCATTTCCTGCTAACCAAAGCCTGTGCGTTGGCTCCAGCTTCTATTCTGGCACCCCTTGGATATGTCGAAATTATCTCTGGCACCTTGATCGGGTACTTTATCTTTGGTGACTTCCCCGACCTTCTGACCTGGGCCGGCATTGCCGTGATCTGTGGTAGTGGCCTTTTCATCGTCCTGCGCGAAGCCCAGCTGGAAAAACGTGAAACGACCTAGGATCTGGACCCTAGATTGCATTAAGCATCGGTAATTTTTAAAGCCGTGCGGGTTCTGAAGTTTTCACTGCCCAAGCCCATCCCTCACAAGGATAACGAGAAAATATTCACCCCTACAAAACCATGGGATTGAAGAAGGTACAGACATGCACACATCTTTAAATAATTGACCTTACAATGGAAATCTAATCGCGTAAGCTATGGTCAATATTATGCAGGTCGATGAGAATAGTTGATTGAACAAGAATAATTCCGCCTCCCTATCCTTTCCATCGCAAATTGTTAGCGGTGCTATCTTGTTGTCACTAATGATGATTTCCTGGATGGGCTGGGTTATTTTTGATGTCTCTCGTTTTACGGAACAGACCAAGACAATATTTCTCCCCCTTGAGCGTCTTCATGGCGAAATACTCCAGTACGATGAAATTTTAACAATGTCCGCCCGGATGGCAGCCTTAACGGGTGAAAAATCCTGGATTGAACGCTATCTTCAATATGAACCCCTCCTTGATGGTGCAATCAAAAAAGTTATCGACCTTTCTCATAGCAGCGACATGATTGTTGCGGTAAAGGAAACTGAAACCGCCAACATCAAACTTGTCGAAATGGAGCATCGGTCCTTTGAATTACTCAATGCAGGAAACGCAAAGGAAGCTAACGCCCTCTTATCTGGTGAGGATTACAGACAACAAAAGGTCATGTATGCCAAAGGAATGGCCAACCTTTTAAATCTCCTTACTCAAAATATCGACAGCCGCATCTTGGACCAACGATACAAAGACACCCTTTCAATCGCAGGAGTTCTCATACTTCTTTTCATGACGTTTCTCACTTGGATTGCAGTCTACAGATCGATAGCCAGATGGCGCGCCGCCCTTACCCATAACATAACGAAACGGGAAGAGGCTGAAGCCGCACTCAGTAAATCACACAGCGAACTGGATCAAAAAGTCAGGGAACGGACCTCCGATATTAATGCCGAAATCAATGAACGAAAAGGGATCGAGGTCGCGCTCAAGAAAAGTGAATCCCGGTTTAAGGATTTTGCGGCCTCTGCCTCTGATTGGTTATGGGAAATGGATAAAGACCTTCGTTTCATATATTTTTCAGAGCGCAATAAAGAAATAACCGGTTTTGAGCCCACCCTTTATATTGGTAAGTCGCGACGAGAAGTTGCCGTCGGTAAAACCAAGAATGAAAATTGGCAACGACATTTTGAAGATTTGGATAACCACCGCCAATTTCGGGATTTTAGATATAACCTTACTAGGGCCGACAATACCAAACTGACAGTAAGTATCAGCGGCAAACCCGTCTACGATGAGGCTGGAAATTTTGCTGGTTATCGTGGATCAGGAAGCGACATCACAATACAGCGGTTGGCTGAAGATGCCAGGGATGATGCTTTTCGAGAAGCTGAGCTCGCAAATAAGACCAAATCAGAGTTTTTGGCCACAATGAGCCATGAATTTCGTACTCCGCTGAATGCCATTCTTGGTTTTAGTGATGTCATGCGGTTACAGTTCTTTGGCCCCTTGGGTTCCGATACTTACAAGGAATACGCCAATGATATTCACGTCAGTGGTGAACACATGCTGGCCTTGGTAAACGATGTTCTAGATATTGCAGCGATTGAAGCAGGCAAACGTCCCTTTAGCAAAGAACCCTGTGCCTTGGATGATTTGATAAAGAGTGCCGTTAGAAACGTTGAGCATACTGCGGAAAAACGTGGCCTTTCTCTCTCGTCTGACATCCCCGCCGATTTACCTATACTTTATGCTGATGTCAGATCAATGCGCCAAATTTTTCTCAACTTACTTTCCAACGCGGTCAAGTTTACCAACTCTCATGGGGAAATTAAAATTTCTGCCTTGGCTACAGAGCAGGAATTATTCGTTACGATAATTGATACAGGCATTGGTATCCCGGCCGATAAACTACCCGATATAACCAAACCATTTTCTCAACTTCATACAAACCCGCATACAACACAAATAGGCACAGGCCTTGGGCTTTCCATCGTGGTATCCCTTGT
Organism: Halopseudomonas aestusnigri; assembly: GCA_036960845.1. Classification (GTDB taxonomy): domain Bacteria; phylum Pseudomonadota; class Alphaproteobacteria; order Kiloniellales; family Kiloniellaceae; genus Kiloniella. The sequence goes on from JBALWN010000003.1 coordinate 294,969, forward strand.
TGAAGCCCACGATGGAGCTATGGATATCAAAAGCGAGGTCGGGGTTGGAACAACTGTAACCGTGGCGTTTCCCTTGAATTAACCTTGCTCTTTTTTGCTGGCCTCTTAATTGCAAATAGAAGCTTGATAAGCTCCAACCAATTTCGCAGCTTGAACGCCAACGTCCTCTTTCGGCTTTCCAGGTTTATAGAGCGCAGAGCCCATGCCCATGGCATAAACGCCTGCGGCGATAAAGGTGTGCATATTCTCAGCAGTTACGCCGCCAGTTGGACAAATAGGTGTTCTTGAAGGTAACACCGCTGATATCGCTTTTATAAAAGGCACACCAAGTGTGTCTGCCGGAAAGATCTTCAGTATATCGGCACCGGCTTTTAAGGCCGCAAAACATTCTGACGGCGTGTAACAACCCGGCACGGAAATTAGGCCAAGCTCTTTTGACCGCTGGATAACTTCTACATCCATGTTCGGTGAGATAATCACCTGACCGCCAACAGCTTTAACGCGGTCGACATCCTCTGGGGTTAGAACGGTCCCCGCCCCCAGAATAATATTATCCCCCTGCCTTGCCTTTATCCGTCGCAGAGTTTCCTCCCAATCCGGACTATTGAGGGTGACTTCCATAAAGGTTATGCCGTTTTCCACCAAAGCATCTGAAACTCCCTCAGCCTCATCCGGGGTAATACCACGTAAAATCGCGATAAGAGGCATTTGTTCAATTTGTTTTTTTAAGTCGTTAAACATGAATTCTTCCAGAGATTAATTGAGTTTTGAGAGATCTATTTTAACGATTGATCCCTTGGCACAAACAACTTGAGACGCAATGGCGTGGGCCCGAGTTAAGCAGCGGTTTAATGAGGAACCCTCAGATCTTGCTGCTAGATAGGTTCCAATAAAAGCATCGCCCGCAGCGGACGTATCCACCACATTGCTTACAGATGTGAAACTTTGGCTTGCAAGTAGCTCGCCCGCTTGCCAGATTTCGGCCTTTTCTCCGCCACAAGTGAGAACCCATTCGGTATCTGGGTATTGTTTGGAGAACAATTGCACGTCTTTATCGCCATAGAGAACAACGAGCTCTTCATCAGAGATTTTTGCGATATCAACCAGAGGCAAGATCTCATTGGCAAAGCTGCGAGCTTCGTCTTTTGACCACAGTTGAGGCCGATGATTGAAATCATAGACGATTTTTGGGATATCAGATTTGGCTTGTGTCTTAACTTGAGTGAGAGAGGAAACTAGATTGTTTCTGTTTTCAGTGATTGCCGCCGTGATCCCCGAAAAATAAACCATATCAAAGCCGGTGAGATCTTGAACTAGATCAAACAGATGTCTTGCGGCTGACTGACCACGCCAATAACCATATTTCTTTTCACCCGCAGCATCGTTACTAAGGACAAACAAGCCAATGGTGCGTCCTTCAAGGGTTTGTATCTTATTTGTAGAAACACCCATCTCTTGGAGAAAAGATAAACAGTCACGACTGCTGTCATCCTCTCCCAGGGCTGTGAAATAGTCAGCTTTTATCCGGCCTAGACTTGCTACATTGATGTAGTGAGCCACGTTAAAAGTATCGCCCGCAAAACTCTTTTTAAACAGCCCGCCGCCCACATCGGACATCTCGAGCATGACTTCACCAATCGCCAGTATTTTTGTCATAACCGTTATTCAATCATTCGTTTTTATGGACCAATCGACCTTACTCTCAAGCTTTATCGAGACGTATTCGTGACCGTCCTATTTAGTGGCTGCCCTATTTTAATGGCTGTCCCTGGGAATACCCTTTGTTGCAGCTATTCTTTGGTATTTCACTGCATTTTTTAAAACCATGCCCTCTGACAGCTGATCGATAATCCCGCGTTGGATTTCCTGCCAAGGCGTTTGGTTTTCAGGATAGGCGTAACCGCCCGCAGCTTCAAAATCTTTTTGTCGGCTTTGAAGCTCCTGATCGGATACCAGCATATTGGCTTGGCCTTTGTTTAGATCGATACGTATCCGATCGCCATTCTTTAACAATGCGAGCCCGCCACCAACCGCGGCCTCTGGTGACGCATTGAGAATGGACGGAGAGCCCGAAGTCCCGGACTGCCTGCCATCACCAATACACGGGAGGAATTTCACCCCTTGTTTGAGGAGGTACTCAGGAACGCGCATGTTTACGACCTCTGCCGCACCGGGGTATCCAATAGGCCCTGCCCCGCGAATAAACAGGATAGAGCTTTTGGTTATGTTCAAGCTCGGATCATCGATCAATTCGCGGTAATGTTCTGGGCCATCGAAAACCACGGCGTCGCCTTCGAAAGCATTGGGGTCTTCCGGGTTGTTCAAATAGCGACCGCGGAACTCGTCGGACAGAACGCTCAGCTTCATAATCGCGGAATCAAACAGATTGCCACTGATCACCTTAAAGCCTGCGGACGGCATTAAAGCGTTTTCAAACGACCTGATAACATCCGGATTTTCCGATCCCCGGCCTTTGCAGTTTTCGCCGATAGTTCGGCCAGACACGGTTAGGCAGCCTTCGTGGATCAAACCTTTTTTGGCAAGTTCACCAACAACCGCCGGGACACCTCCTGCACGGTGAAAATCTTCTGCTAGGTATTCCCCAGCAGGTTGGAGATTGACCAGCATGGGCACGTCCAAACCATGGGTCTCCCAATCTTCGATCTCAAGCTCGACCCCGATATGACGGGCAATCGCAGTGATGTGAATGGGTGCATTGGTTGATCCGCCAAGCGCAGAATTAACTACAATCGCATTTTCAAAAGCTTCACGGGTTAAGATCGTTGAGGGCCTGACGTCTTCTTTCACCAAATCAACAATGCGTTGCCCGGTATAATAGGCAACTTGGCCCCGCTCACGATAAGGCGCGGGGATCGATCCCCCACCGGGGAGTTGCATGCCTAAAACTTCGGAGAGCGAGTTCATGGTTGAGGCTGTGCCCATGGTGTTGCAGTAGCCTGCAGATGGCGCGGAATCAGCCGCACGCTGCATGAAACCTTCGTAATCAAGTTCACCCTTTGCGTGCTCTTCCCGCGCTTCCCAGATAGCCGTTCCAGAACCACACAAACGCCCACCGGAGTAACCATTGAGCATCGGCCCTCCGCTTAAGACAATGGCCGGAATATCCACGGTGGCTGCCGCCATCAAACACGCGGGCGTCGTCTTATCACAGCCAACGGTCAGGACCACACCATCCAACGGATAACCATACAGAATTTCGACCAGACCAAGATAGGCCAGGTTCCGATCCAGTGACGCGGTTGGTCGTTTGCCGGTTTCTTGTATCGGGTGCACCGGAAACTCCATCGCAATGCCACCCGCATCCCTAATGCCATCACGGATACGTTTAGCAAGTTCCAGATGCGGACGGTTACACGGCGACAAATCAGACCCGGTTTGAGCAATGCCGATAATCGGTTTGCCGGACTGGAGCTCTTCACGGGTCAGGCCATAGTTTAGATAGCGCTCGAGATAGAGCGCCGTCATATCGGGATGATCGGGATTATCAAACCAAGCCCTGGATCGAAGTTGTGGTTTATTCTCTGTCATAGTCTTAAATCCCTTAACGTCCAGTCAAACCAGGGAATGCGATCAGCAAACCAACGGCGACAATTTGAATACAGATAAAGGGTAATAATGATCTGAAGATGATCCCCAAACTAATATCGGGCGGGGCCACAGATTTGAGATAGAACGCAGCGGGACCAAAGGGTGGTGATAGAAAGCTCACTTGCATATTCATCGCAAACAAAACCCCAAACCATACGGGATCATAACCAAGAGAGATAACGATCGGCACAAAGATCGGCATGGTCAAAAGCGCGATGCCAACCCAATCAAGGAACATTCCTAGCACGAACAAGATCAACATCATAAAGAGGATGATGACAATCCCGCTGTCGGAAACGCCTGTGATCAAAGAAGAAACAAAGTTGATCCCGCCCATGAGATTGAAAACGCCGACCAGCGCACTGGCCCCGATCCCAATCCAGACGATCATGCCACAAGTGGACAGGGTTTGGATCGCAGCGCCTTTGAACATTGAGAAAGTAAATTCACCACGGATAATCACCGAAAGCAACACCCCGGCAACACCAACGGCAGAGGCCTCGGTCACAGATGCAATCCCACCATAGATCGATCCCAAAACAAAGATCACCACCATGATCGGCAGAACTATACCCTTGAGAAGTTTGAGCTTTTCCTTAAGTGGTATTGGCTCAACTTCGGGTGCAGGTGCGAGGTTCGGATTAAGATAACAACGGATCAATACGTAAGCGACATAGAAACTCGCCAGCATCAAACCGGGAATAAAAGCAGAGGTAAAGAGATCGCCAATGGAGACGTTTGCGGTTAGGCCATAGATGATGAGAACAATAGAAGGTGGCACCATGGTACCAAGCGATCCGCCTGCACAGACTACACCAATCGCAAGGTTACGGTCATACCCCTGTCGTAACATCTGCGGTAACGCTAACAGGCCGAGCAGGATAATTTCACCCCCTATAATACCACTCATGGCCGCGAGAACGACGGCAACAAAGATCGTTTGGATCGCAACTGCACCCCTGACCCGTCCACCAACCAGTTTCATGGCATCGAACAGATCCCGGGCAATGCCTGACCTATCCAATAACGCGGCCATGAGGACAAACATCGGGACCGAGACAAAAACAAAGGAGGATACAAACGAATATACCCGACTGGTAATCAAGGGAACGGCCATAGGACCGAACCACCCCAAGGCAAAAACCAACGCAACAAGGAGGGTCACAAACGCAAGCGGCATACCCGTGAGCAACATTACGAGCAGCATTATAAACATGACCAGCGTCCCGTATTCAACGCCGAGCAAAGAAAGATCAATCATCAATTTATTCCGATATTAGGCGTTTTTCGGGGAGGTTTTATCTGAATCTGAGCCATCAGAAGGTGCATTACCGCGAATGTGGGAAATGGCAAATACAATGAACTGTATCGTCATGACCACGAGTACCGCCAACAAGAACATCTTCAGCAGAGCAGGCGTTGGTGGGTTCCACGCGCTCCCACTGGTCTCAAAACGTAATTCGCCGCCTGGTGTAAATATCGCCCGCTTAACCACGAGCCACGCCGCATAAGAGAAAAATCCGGTTGAGATCGCACAGGTAATATAAATCCCGATATCCAAACAACGCTTAACCTTTGGGCTTACGTAATCGTAAAAGATTACGACACGGATGTGCTTATTGCGCGAAGCACTGAAAAGCCCCCCAAAAATAAAGCCTGTAGCACAAAGAAATGTGGTGGTTTCATGAGCCCATAATGTCGGCGCATCAAAGAGATGACGCAGCACGATTTCATAGATCAGTGCCGCCATACTCGCGACAAAGCAAAAAGCAAACACAGAACCTATTGTGTTAATAATCCGTCCGAGAGCACCTGCTTCGGCTGGAGCAGTTTCATTTTCAAGAGTTTCGAGTACTTCTGGGTCTTCTGAAATTTCTGGTACATTATCGGGGGTATTGGGGTCGGCCATAACTTACTCCTGGCAAGAAAGGCGCGAAAGGGCACTCCCCTCTCGCACCTCATCTACTGGTGCCTTTTATTGGGCATCAATAACGTATCAGATTAGGCCCTGGCTGGTAAGGTAGCCCAAAAGCACATCATAAACTTTTTGTGCATTTTCTGAACGTTTAGCCACTTCTGCCCACTGATTTTGCGCAATCTTACGAAATTTTGCGCGCTCAACCGCAGACCAGTTATGGATGGTAAGACTTGGATCTTTACTTGCTTCCGCAACAGCTTTCAGATCTTTCATCGCCAATTTGGAAGTCATATCAATGGCAAAATCACGTACTGAGATTTCCAGAATTTTCTGGATATCTGCTGGCAAAGCATCCCATTTGGCTTTGTTCATAGAAACTTCAACCATCGGCATGGAATGGAAACCAGGATAAACCGGGTGTTTCGCGATGTCGTGCATGCCCTGAGCATGGTTGGTTGAAAACACTGTGTAATCAGCGGCTTCGATTACTTTTTTATCCAAAGATGTGAATACTTCTGAACCCGGAAGGTTAACAGGTGAAGCACCCGCGGCAGCAAAGACTTCCTGAACCATACCTTCTGGAGCACGCATTTTTAGACCTTTGAGATCCGCAACACCATCAAGTGGCTTGGTGGAAATAAAGGCTTCCAGACCCGGTGTTGTAGCACCAATAAAATGCAGGCCATAAGGCTCCAGGATTTCGTTCATCAATTCGGAACCGCCGCCATAATTGATAAAACGCAACATTTCAGAAGGATCTGACCAAGCGCCAACAGGATTGGCAATCAAACCAAAAGCAGGATCTTTACCCGCGAAATAACTGGTATCGGTAATATGGCCGTCAAGAATACCGCCCGCGACTGCGTCTTGCGTTTCTGAGTGCTGAACCACAGAATTTACAGGCATCATTTCGATTTTCAGACGCCCACCCGTCATGATGTCTACGCGCTCTGCCCATTCTTGTTTGAGCATAAAGTTTGGGTTGCCTGCGGGATCGCTTGATTGGAATTTGAAGTTATATTCTGCAGCGATTGACGCCCCAGACATTGTTGTGGACATTAGTGCTGCTGAAAGCCCCATAACGAGACCTTTGGTGATTTTCTTAAACATCGTGTTATTACTCCCAAGGACGATATTCTATCATTTTCTATACTTTTTCGTGCAGATTGATGCTCTTTGAAAAAGCAAAATTTATAACAACCTGTTGAATTTCTAAATTTTTTTAGTTGAGACTGTCGTTGGTAGCTATTTTATTTTTATGGTAGCGCTACCACAGTCACGATTGACAATATGGTAGCGCTACCATATTGTCAATCGTAGAAATAAATTGTGTCAAATAGATCAGACTGTCGATGTGTATAAACGACCTTGATAAACCTATGGGTCAGGCTTAAGAATATAGTCAAAAATTGGATCAAACTCAGGTCCAAAAAAAAGGTCTTAGAATAGATCTGTTATAAACAGTGAGGAATAAGTATCGGTGGGGAAACGTAAAGGCTCTGGAAGAGCAACCATTACAGATGTTGCCGAACACGCCAAGGTTGGTGCTATCACCGTTTCCAGGATGTTACGTGATCCGTCAAAAGTTTCGGATAAGCTACGATCTCGCATCGAACATTCGATCAAGTCCCTAAACTATATCCCAGATCCTAAAGCACGGGCTCTAGCTTCAGGACAGGCAGATATCATCGGCGTTCTTATTCCCTCCCTCTCAAACATTGTTTTTGCTGATACCTTGCGCGCTATCCATGACGGGGTAAAAGGCACACCTTACCAAGTCCTGATCGGGAATACCCGATATGATCCGCAAGAAGAAGATCGCCTGATTTCTCTTTTCTTGGGCCATCGACCTGCTGCTTTAATCGTTGCAGGCATTGATCAGTCGGAAAAATCGATCCAATTGCTCCGTAATGCTGGAATACCAATCGTTCAAATATATGAAATTGGCGAAGATCCCATCGACATGAGCATCGGCCTTTCACATATCGCTGCCAGCCAAGCCATGATCGAACACCTGCTAGCGCAAGATTTCCGCAAAATCGGCTATTTGGCCGCGCGGATGGATCCGCGGATGGAACGACGTTTGGAAACCTACCGCAACAAGCTTAAACCCCTTGATCTTTACGATACCAAACGCGTGGTTCTCACAGATAAATCTTCATCAGTAAATTGCGGCCGGGCATTAATGCGTCAGTTGCTTGAAAATGCCCCCGATACAGACGCCGTGGTCTGTGCCAATGACGATATTGCCTTGGGTGCCCTGTTTGAATGCCAGTCGCAAGGAATATCCGTGCCTGATCAAATGGGTTTGATCGGGTTTAACGATTTCGAGATGATGAGCGCCGCTTACCCTTCGCTTACCAGCGTTCGCACCAACAGATATAAAATCGGTGAACTCGCGGTAGAAAACATCTTCCATAGGCTCAAGGGTGAAATACCACAACAGAACCAAATCGACATCGGTTTTGAGTTGATCCAACGCGACAGCACCACCCGGGGATAATGCAGGAACATCAGAATTGAACTCACGGTTATATCCGTCCGTAAAAAAGATCCGACTGTACCGGTTGCTCTGCCTTTGATAGAAAAAAAATCACGAATAGATACTAAGTGATTTTCAACACAAATGTTATTTTCCAAAATAAAATTGAAATGAAAACAACTTAACCTTCACAGCACAACCTATACGATTACACATCCCTAATCATATATTAATCTTTCTCTTTGAATATTAACACTGCTTTGCTGTCTATCTTTTTACCGGGGTTATTTATTCATGGCTTGGATTAACAAGTTCCTATCAGGTATCCGTGCAGGCGGTTTCATTTTTTTAATAACCATCATTCTGTTTGGAAACAATGCTTTATCTGAAAAACCTGATAAAATCTACACCATTGGAATATCCGTTTGGACCGGTTATCCCGATAGTGTCAAAGGGTTCAAAGATGCCTTAAAATCCCACGGGCTCGAAGAAGGTAAAAACGTAACGTTTCTCTATCGTAAAAGTGGTAGTGATAAAATTCGCCAACGTGAAATAGCAAAAGAATTTCGTGATGAAAACGTGGATATGGTTTATACCCTGACCACCCCCGGCACCACGATCATAAAGGAAGAGCTCTCGGAAGATACTCCCATTGTATTCTCAATTGTCACCTATCCAGCTGATTCAGGTCTAATAGACTCATTTGAATTTTCGGGAAACAATTTAGTGGGAACAAGCAATTATATCTCATTACGGCACTACGTAAAGTTATTCAAAACCTTATTACCCGAAGCGAAAAAGGCTGCAATATTCCACCGCGAAGGCGAGCCCAATTCAAAAATTCAAGCCTTAAACCTGGTTCGCCTACTCAAGAAAAAAGGCGTTGAACCAACAATCATTCACGCAACAACCGTCGCGGACATAAAAGAAAAGGCAGCTGCGCTCATAGGGCAGGTGGATGCTTTTGTCACCACCACCGACACCCTGATGCAAGGCGGAGGTGAAGAAGCCTTGATTGCGCTTTCTCTACAGCACCACGTTCCTATCCTCAGCTCCAACAAATCAGGGGTTGAAGCAGGCTCTACCTTTGGTCCTGTGGCTGATTTTTTCACCCTAGGCCAACTGTCCGGCAATATGGCTGCGGATATTCTTTTGAATGATACAGACCCAAGCCGACTTGAATCGAAACTTCAAGATCCACCGTTGTTTCTGATCAATCGGAAAAGTGCCGAGACCATCGGTCTGGATATAAAACAAGAAGAAATCTCCAACGCTGTGCTGATTAACTAAATCGATTACCCCCCCTTTAAAAGGCGATTTCCCCCATGAAATTGACCCCGAAAATATTACTCACGGTAACAGCCATCATTGGTCTGGTTTACGGTGGAGCGAGTTATATTATTGGTGAGAAAAGCCGAGATATTCTCTCGGGTGAAATTGACCGTTATCTAGAAGCTAACCTGGAAAACGCACGGCAAAATTTGGAGCAGCGGCAAAAAAGCGTTTTCTTCACCACGACGGCAATTGCGGCCAATAGAACAGTGGAAAAGGCACTATACCTGAGTGAAAGCCGTGGGATAAATCAGGAAATCAACGATGCCGTTCAGATTTTCCCCTACTTTAGCTATATTCTGGTTGTCGATCCAGAAGGTTACGTCTTTGCCAGCACGACCCGTGATTCTGAGGGTAATAAGACCGATGGTGAAATGATCTTGGGTGAAGATGTGTCGGAGCACCCGCTTTATGGCAACCACCACTCAGGAGAAGCCTTTATCAGTCGATCGGGTTCAGACCCTTACTTATCAGATATCGGTCTTCCTGACAGAGCGGCACAATGGTATGTTTTTCCCATAGAAAAACGGGGTAATTTTATAGGCTCTGTGGTCATTTCCTATGACTGGGCAAGTGAGGTTGACCGCTTGTTGGCTGATATTCAATCCAACCTCGAAAGTGTCGGTAATCCGACGAAGTCAATTTTGATCACGGATGCCAAAGGGATAATTCTTGCTGCAGTGGGTGAACTGAGCAACCAGAATGCCGGAGAAACGGTATCACCTGGCGACAATGATCTTTGGCGGAGCATTGCCCTAAATGAAGAGGACAAACAGTCTTATCAGTTGGTCATCATTAATGATCTAAAACAAACGCTTGCTCCTGCTACGGGGCTTCAAAACCTTATGACGATCTGGACTGTCGGTGGAATACTCGCCTTAATCATTCTGCTTTTTCTCTTTAGTCGACGTTATCTTGTACAACGAATTAGCTCTCTCGTTAAAGGAACAGACGAGTTGAGGGGCGGTAATCTGGCTTACCGGATAGACGATTCTTATCAAGATGAACTAGGTACTCTAGCCAATGCTTTTAACAAAATGAGCGACCAGCTAGAGAGAACCACTGTATCGCGAAACGAGGTAGATGGCATCGTACAGAGCATGAGCAGCGCGCTTTTTGTCGTCTTGCCAAACAACCAGATACAAACGATCAACAATGCCGCTCAAACCTTACTTGGATTACCGGATACCTCTATTCTTAATCAAACGATTAATCGTTTTATTCGCCTCAAAACAAACGATGCTCCCCAATCTGATGTATGCGCTTTTCTAAAAGAAATATCTGATAGTGGGGAAACATATAATTTGATCGCGGGAGATGACACAGAAATACCTGTGCTCTTGTCCGGCGCTTTGACACGAAACGATATTGGCCAAATAACCGGTGCTGTTATTATTGCCACCGACATTACGGAGCGGCTAAAGCTTGAGAAAATTAAAGATGATTTCCTCTCAACCATGAGCCACGAACTGCGCTCTCCCTTAAGCTCTATTTTGGGTTATTGTGATTTATTAAAAACCGAAGACCTAAACGATACCAGTCAATCCTATCTTCAGAGCGTCCAAACTGCAGGGCGTCATTTGCTGCGCCTTATCGGTGACATCCTCGATTTCTCTAAAATTGAAACCGGCAATATGGCATTGGAATCAATACCTTTTAGCATCAATGAGGTATCAGAAGAGATCATAAGCACGCTCCTTATCAAAGCACGTGAGGAAAACAGCGAACTTGTTCTCAATATTGACCAAGACCTTCCACAATGGCTTATTGGTGATCCAACCCGGTTCAGGCAGATTATAATGAATTTTCTGTCTAACGCTTTGAAATTTACCCAAAACGGAACCGTCACCCTCCAAGTTGAGTGCCTATCTCTAGAAAATGAACATGTTGAGGTAAAGGTCTCTGTTATTGACACAGGTCTAGGCATTTCTGAGGACAAGATCGGCAAACTGTTCAAAAGTTTCACACAAGTGGACAATACGATTAGTCGCACCTTTGGCGGAACCGGTTTGGGGCTCTCTATCAGCAAACAATTAGCCGAGGCGATGAACGGGTCTGTCGGGGTTGAAAGTCAAGAAGGTAGAGGAAGCACCTTCTGGTTCCAAGCTAGACTGCCCGTTTCCACTCAAACCCGAGAGGTCACAGCCCAGCATCAAGACTTTGAAATAGAACCTCTTTCGATCCTCCTTGTTGAAGATATAGAATTAAATCGCATCATGGCACGTCTTCTGTTGCAAAAGGCTGGTCACACGGTTAGCGAAGCATGTGATGGCAAAGAAGCTGTCGATAAGGTTACGTCAGATGTATTTGATGTTGTGTTGATGGATATACACATGCCAGGAATGTCCGGGGTTGACGCTACAAAGTTGATCCGAAAGTTACCTGACCAAATCCGAGCAAACATTCCCATCATCGCCCTAACGGCCGATGTCGCAGTTCATAATATCGACTTCTATCTCAGCGTTGGCATGAGTGCCTATGTATCCAAACCAATTGACTTCAAATTGCTCAATAGTCAATTTTGCAAACTTGGACTTGGCAAAGATAAAAACAAACCAAGTTTTTCATCTGAAATCATTGAAATTGATGATATTCCGCTTGTTGATTTTAAGTCACTTCACGCGGCCATTGAACTTCTTCCAAACAGTTTGGAAATGTTCAAAAAAGAAGCAATAGAGTGCCTTGAAACATCTCACAGTAGTCATGACGCTTCTGATTGGGCAAAATACAAACAAGACATTCATATCTTGAGAAATCTTGCTCTCAACTTAGGGTTCATCCAGTTGCGTGATCTATGTGGCAAAGCTGAAATCACCGCAGAGCTTCCTCCTGACGAAATAGATATCAATATCTCGGCAAGACAACTGCAGGAAATCGATGATTGTCTCTCGAACACCCTTTTACAAGTCGAAGATCACTCAGAGATAGCACCGGATAACACCGATCAGGAACTCCTGCGAAGCAATAACTCTCACTAGCCCCCTTACACATCAAACAAACGAGTACCAAACACAGCTTAAGAGCTACTTTGATACTTCTTTGGGGATTAACAGCACCAGAAAATTGGCAATCAACAAAGCCACACCCAGGAAATAAAACGCCGAAATCAAACCGTAACGATCAGCCAGGGCACCGCCGATAATCGGCGCAAAGATCGTCATGGCGGATTGCACGCCAAACAGAACAGATGTCGCTGTGCCCCCCATATGAGGCGGGGTCATGTCCATGAGCCAGCTATGAACCACGGGTCGGATGGCAAAGAGACCAAACCCGAGCACTGAAATCCCCGCAACAAAGACGGTGGGATTGTCGATCAGAGTTATCAAAAGCAACATCACAGTCGTCAGGCCAAGTCCGCCGACGATCAAGGGGCGACGACCAACCTTGTCCGACCAAACACCAGCAAGTGGGGCCGCAACCAGACCTGAAGCCTGAAAGGCAAACAGCGCAAGCGCCATTTGAAAGGGCGGTAGATCCAGATCATTTGCCAAATAAAGTGGCAGAAAAACAAGAAGGCCCATCTGAGCCATATTGCGAAAGCCGGACATACAGCACAACACCATCACCGCCCGATTTTTCAACAACGCACCGACCCCACTTAGATATTCCTGGAAATTGATCGTAGGAGGTTCATCGTGGGCGGGAGTATTAGATCCTTTGTGACCTGCGCGGCCAGTTCTGCCGACAAAACAAAGCAACAGCACCACGACAATCAGCGGCACGACAACACTGGCCTCCATGGTCGTGCGCCAACTCAAGGCCGCCAATATTGGTGCCATCACGACAGGGGCGACGGCATCACCAAGATTTGCCCCGAGCGCGTGAATGGAGAGCACAAACCCCCGTCTCTCGGGATAACGAAGGGAAAGATAGGATATTGCAGCGGGGTGCCACAGATTATTGGATGCCCCCATAAAGATCATGCAGATGACGAGAACGAAAAACAGGTTGGCATTGCCCATAAGGAAAATAGCCACCGCCCCGATTACAAGAGAGACCACCTGCCACAACACCCGGCGCCCGGTCATATCCACCACTGGGCCGCTGATGAAATTGGCCCCAAAAGACGCCACCGAAAAGATCGAGGCAAACAACCCGGCCTCGACATAACTCAAGCCCAGATCTCGCGCCATAAACGGCAGCAGAAAGTAAAATGTTGCAATCATCCAATGCGTCGCGCCATGTCCAAGCCCCACAAGATATATCGGCGTGTCCAGCTTAACTTGGGCGAGGGTCTGCGCTGTCTTACTCAAAATGCTTTCCTTATAAAGGATGAGATCGCTTGGGAATTTAGCGACGAAAGAATGAATTATCGACCTTATGAGTATCACAAAATTTCAAAGGTAAAATTGTTAAAGTCATAATTGTATGGAGATTAATTGACTACTTTCACACCTATGTGCAACAAATCTAGGCCAATAACTTAAACCTATTTATTCAATTATCTGGGGGATAATGCATATGAGCCCAAGACTAAGAGCTATACTCAGCATCGGCGTAACGACAGGGCTAATGTTTTATATGGCCTATGGGTCTCTACTTAATGAAACTGTAGAATCTTTATCCAGCAGGGAAAGATCGTTCTTCAACTTTATTGCTGATATCATTAACGTTACCGTCGAGAATATTGGGTCCATACCTGCGGCACTTTTATTCGTGTCATTAGGCCTCGCTAACGCTTATTGGGCCTGGAAAAAAATGAAAAAGAGCCCTGTAGAAGCTGGATAATGTCCTCGTATAAAAAAACGACCTCCCTACAAGGAAACCTTCCTGGCCCGCGAGAAGGTAGCCGCGCATGCCTGTCTCCATGTCCACTGCCGAGCCAACGATCTCCGTAGCCTCTGCAAGCACGTTGTTGGTGTGCTGGACCCACCTATTAGTCTCAACTATAGAATTGATTGAATAAACACTGACACCACCAAGAATGAGTAGCAAGACCAAGGGCGAACAGATGCCAAATAAAATTTTCGGCTTAGTTTTAAAATTAGAAAATTTAGGGAAAAGGCCAAGCATATTATTCTCCGAAACGTACCAATGAAATAAATTTTATTTTCAAAGCTTCAAGTCGACACCACACGCTATTGCTGATCATAATTACATTTCATTGTTACTTAATTCATAACACTTAAATAAAAATGCATCTGCTCAATGAAAATTTAGATGAGTACTTCTCTGATCGTAAACTGAATGGCCTTGTTACTGTGTCTTCACGCCGTAAACCCGCAGTAGAAATAGTGTTTCACCTGTAATATCTACAAGCATCTGAACTTCGGCTATGCACCGGCAAAACCCCCAACGAAATAGCCAAAGAGAGAATAAAATTTCCTACGTTTTATCGTGATGAATTGTAACTCTATGCCCTAGCGATGATCCTAAATACCTCACAACATAAGGGATCTAAAATGGCTCAGGCAATTGACCATGCAGAAAAATTATACGGCAAACCAAAACCAAAATTTGTGCCTCAAGTCAGAATAGAGGGTCGGCCAGTCGACGGTGTTGAATCTAAAGGACATCTCTACCTTGTTTATAGAAATGAGGATGGAAAAGAAGTGGCAATAAGCGCCCGACCAAAAGACTATGGAACGTCCACAGCATTGATTAGTAATCTTATGGTCGAAGTTATACCCATTAATGAATCAATTGATGCTCGGGGTACCGATACTCCAAAACAAAGAGGCAGCATCGTTCTTTCTAGCGGAGAAGATGCCAAGAACTTATGGATAAATATGGCAAAAACTGCCAAAGAAATAACTGAAAGTAATATAGATTACGATGTATTAGGACCCAATAGTAACTCAGCCATTCAGTTTATTCTCAACGAGGCAAACATTAAGCCGGAAGAAAACATTCCAAACGTCAAAGGTCTAGACCATGGACTTGGGTTAAATAAATTCCCCTCTCCATACAAGTTGGTTAGAGATGAAAATGGTAAAATAAGAGACATATCATCTATTGAGTATCCAAATCCTTTTAATCCCCCACCAGAACACCTTAGACGTTTACCACAATTTAATTAGCCACATTGAAAGTTAGATTCTATTTTCTGTTTCTGGTCACTAAACCAGACAGCCATAGTAATCTGAACTTTGGTTTTGCGCAGATAACCCCTCAACGAAATAGGTCACTACATAAAAAAGCGACCTCCGGTTTGGGGACAGGAGGTCGCTTTTTTCAGGGGTATTCGGGAGATCGAAACCAAATACCCCCAGAAAATCAAACGCTTAAGATATCAAACGCGAAGCGTTATTTTCCGCTGATTTTCTTCTCTGCGGTTTTGATCACAGAACCCAGGACTTTACGGGTTTTCATTGAACTTACTGCTGATGTGAGCACTCTGTTTGCGCCCCTTTCATCACCCGCAGTTGTCATTGCAGTGGCCAACTGGTCAAGCATGCCGTAATAGCGGATGTGACCGAGAGTATCGGCCGCATTATCCGGATCATTGATCAATGCCGTGATCTGGGATTTTGCGCCCTGATCAATTTTGGCTTTGATCGATGTAATGCCCAGTTCCGATTTATCGGCAGCATCGTTGAGGACTTTAAAGTCCCGAAGCATTGGCGTACTCAAAGCCAAATCTGCATGACGCGCAGCCGGGTTTTTAGCACACCGCGCAACAACATCCCGCAGTACATCATTGGCTTTATCCAAGGACGGCGCCCCAGCAAAAGACAGCGCACGACCCACGTCTTCGGTGAAGTAATCCGGTGCTAAGCGGCTTTCCTCTTTTGAAGCGGGTGGGTTTACATAAATGCTGAGCACGTTAGAGCTCACAATTTCACCGTCGATATCAACAACCGCCTGAACGTTGTAGAAACCCGGCTCATCAATGGTCCAACCATCAGTAGACGCACTGACAAGATGAGAGCCATACATCGCCTCACCCGGATTAAGCGTGGCAGTTTTTGTTTCATGGCAATGACTGGATAGCGCACGCCATTTGCGGGTTTTACCCTCTTTACGTTGCACGAACAGCGCGATATGACGGCCGTCTTCCAAGAGATCATGATCGACTTCAAGAGCTTGATCAGAAGCGTTGCGTAGTTTGAGTTCAAGAGAAACTGGCTCCAGGAACTGATAGCTGTTTTCAGACCTGTTGGGCCTGATCTGGAGATCAAAGTTACCCGGATTTGACAGACGATGATCTGCATCCTGTTCCAAATTGTGGTTATGGAACCAGTCCTCGTTGCCCATCTGCACAAAACGTCTTGGCGCATGGCGCATAAAGGTGAGTTCTTCATCCATAAAGCGGAAGCGGAAATCAGAGAAGAAGGCATTTTCACCGCCGGCAACCCTGAAAGGATAGCTCATAAAGGTACGTGCTTCGTTGTTGTTGGCTAGCGGTATCCAAGGATCGCCGCCGTTATGGCTTAAAGATTTCTGCCATGAATGGGCAAGGTTAAAGGCGTGGCCCATTTCATGTACTGCTGTCCAGAACACCATGCGTTGACGCCATGCCGCTGCATTGGGATCGCCTGCCGGGGCATCTTGGATAAAGCTATCGGTAAAGATCGCCGTGCCTTGGCGATGGTTGGCTCCGATATCATCAAACATGATACCACCGAGACCACGGCCGTTATCATGCCGTTTAGCAAACAGCACCCAAAGTGCCCATTGTGGTCTGTTTTGGAACCGCGACCAATAAGTCACCATGGCGTTATGCATTTCTGCGTCACTCCAGGTGCTATTGGCACCAGCGCCCGCAGTTGGAATAACCGAGGTATTGGGCGACATGGAAACTCCAAAGCCCGCACGCTCATATACTGTTTTCAGAGAAATGTTTTCTGCGGGTAAATTTCCCGGACGGTTGTGGTGAGAGCCGATATCATAAGTGGTGGTTGGTGCCGCAGCATTTGCAACGCGGTCAACCTCAAACTCGACTTCATCAAAATGCTGACTGTTGAAATTGAGATTGTAGCTTCGACGGCTACCGCCTGCTGTAATCAAAGTAAGCTTGAACGCTCCATATCCAAAACCGACACCGCGTGCGGCTTCAAATATCACCCGATCACCCTGGATTAAACTGGCATTGCCATCGCGGTAAGTGATGTTGGCCTCGACCTTACGTTTGTTCAAACCCAAACAACGGTCGGACGTTACTTCGGCAATTGCATGAGCGGTTGAAAACGGAAAGCGGCGATTAACCTCGATAGAGATCCGGTTTTGCGGAAAGAACCGATCGACATCTACGCGAACTTTTATACTGATCAAAGACAGGGGAATAAAAGGCCCAACGGGTCTAGCCGGACGCGCTGGTACGGAGGGAACAGGCAGCGGAAACCGGTGCGGTAACGGTTGTGGAAGCGGGCGTATGGGTGTGGTGGGCCTAAAGGGCGAAGAATAGCTATAAGTTCCACTCACTGCCGAACAGAAATTCAACGGGGGAAACCGCCCCGGTATACGCCCTGGCAATCGACCTGGTAAGCGCCCTGGTAATCTGGGTGTGGGTCCCGGAAAAGGCCCGGGAAATGGCCCCGGAATTGGACCACCTGGTACAGGTGTCAGTGCTTCTAAATCGGGATCGTTTTCTTCACCATCAGGATCCAGTAACCCCTCTTCGTCAGCATATACCCCGTCAATATAATCTGGATGTTCTTCGTTGTGTAACAAAACGACATCTTGGGCTAAATTGTCCGTATCTAACTCAACTTGCTTGCCCTTGGATTTATTTTTGAGTGTTGAATTTGGTGTTTTCATCCCGGCACTCGGGGTTTTAACAGCCATTGTATTTCTCCTTTAAAACGATGTTAGTTTTAAAAAGGAGGTTCTAAAATCAAAGGTAACCAGGGGCCGTATAGGTCGTTTGGAAGGTCAATTTTCCATCTTGAAGATTTACCAAAACGAATTCTGGTTCAGACTTCCCAACTTCATATACCGTGTCATTATCAGCCGCCTTTATGCAACAAATTTGACCAAGTTCTGCAATCGCAATCTGCACTTCTTGACGGGCTTCATCTTCAAAAGGCATAAGCTTTTCGATATGAGCCAATCCGGTTTGCATACGAGTTCGTAGCTTTAGGCGTGTTACAACCCGATTGCCAACGATGATTTCTATATCTTCGCCGTCAAAACCTTCTTGAAAATGCAGTTCGAGCATCATAATTTTTCCCTTAAGGATATATCCCCCATAAATATACCCGTGATGGATCAATTCTGTGCCAGTGCTTCCTTGTACACAAGTCCGTAGTCAAACACTGCAAACAAACGCAGCATAGACCCATAAACTGATGCATAAGTATTTCCCTGAACAAAAGAGTTGGCGAAAAAGAAGTCATGCCCTGATGGCCTCTCCTTATTCATCAACAACTTAATCGCAAATAAAACGATTTAGGAAACGATTACGTCACAAGGGGGTCAAATAGAGCTTTACCATTTTTGCTCTTAGAAACCTCTTACTCATTGAGATGGCCTCCCACCGCCATCGACAAGAAGTAAAGCACAAGCAAGAAGGTACCTGTTGTGAATAAACTGTGAATAAAACGTGCAAGAACAATGAAGTTCAAATTCGATTTTATCTATCTTATTCTGAAACAAGGGAAAGATCGTTATCACTCTCTTTTTGAGGTCTTATATTTTGGTTTATTTTCTGGCGAAAAGCCGCCGCACCGATGATCAGGACCAAGGAAAGCAGCACGAAAATACCAAAGGAAAACCGCAGCGAGGAAATCTCGGCGACAAAGCCGATCATGGGCGGGCCAAGCAACAGGCCGCCATACCCAAAGATCGCAACCGAGGCGATGGCGACACCGGGACTAAGCTGACTGCTGTTGGCGGCACGTGAAAACACCAACGGGAAGACGATAGAATAACCCACGCCCATAAGTGCAAGACCTATGTAACCAACCCAAAGGATGGTTGCTGTTGCAGTGATCACAGAGCCCACCAAAGCTGCAACGCCACAAAACCGTAAGGTGTTTACCGGGCCAAAACGCGTAATAATCCTGTCCCCGGCAAAGCGCATGGTGACCATCGAAATGGAAAACACGGTAAAGCCCAGCGCCGCCTGCCCTTCACTAGCCTGAATAACCGTCGCCAAGAAGACTGCGGACCAATCCGCCATCGCGCCCTCGCCCACCGCACAGGAAAACGCCACCAGAGCAACCACGAGCAGAGCCCCTTTGGGTAGCGCGAGCTTTGGAGATTTTGTCCTTGTCTCATGGGGAATTGTTTTAGGTGAGAGATCGCTTTCTTTTTTAAGGTCCGGAGTGCTCTTGCCAATAACCGCCCCATAACTTTTAGGCGGTATCGCTGAGAACCAGATCAAGGGCGCCAACATCATAGCAAAGGCCGAGAATTGCAAACTATAGCCAATTTCTTCCCACGCCGCGATGGCGCCAAAGCCAGCCCCAATCCCGGCACCAACAGAAAATAGTGCGTGAAAGCTCGACATGATAGAGCGGCCATACCAGCGTTCGACCTCCGCAGCCCAGCCGTTCATCGCCACATCCATGGCCCCGTGAGCCGCCCCAAAAATAAAGATAGAAATCGCCAAGAAAGCCACATTAGAACTATAGCCAATCATCACCAATGCCGGGCAGTAAACCAGAGCACAGACCAGCGTCACCCGGGAAGGGCCAAAACGGTCCGACAAGGCTCCGGAAAGTGGAAAGGCCGCGATAGCCCCGCCCGCCAGTAGCAAGAGCAATAGCCCCAAGTCACCTGGAGAAAAATCAAAGTGTTGCTGGATAGAGGGAATACGCGCAGCCCAGGTCCCATAAAGCCCACCGTTGAGAACAAACATTGCCGCCACCGCCCACCTGGGGGATCGCATCTTTGAAGTTGTATTAAAGGAACTCAGTTGTTGGTTTGATGTCTTATCAGACCCATTGTTTGATGTCTTATCAGACCCATTGTTTGATGTCTTATCAGACCCATTGTTTGATGTCTTATCAGACATGGCGCACCTCAATCTCAGACAGTTTGTACACCATTGTTTCGCTTTTAGGTGCATTGGTAATGAGAACATCAATATCCATGCAGGGAATGACCCTGTGTCTCGATTGGGTATTCACCTTGTCGGCACTCGCCAGAACTACTGTCTTTTGGGCATTACGCGCCATGGTTTGCTTGACGGCGGCTTCATCCAAATCATCTGCAGAAAGGCCAAACCTGGGATCTAGTCCACAAGTCCCGAGTACAGCATAGTCAGCAGTACAATCTGAAAGAGACCTCACCGCTTCAAGCCCTGTAGAAATTCCGCCAAGGGGTTTGATCTTGCCTCCAATCATGACGGTTTCAATTTCCTTTTCCAGCATCACGCCAGCAATCAGCGGCGAAGGGGTGATCACAACACCCGAAAAATCATGCGGTAATTGACGAGCTAGGAATAATACAGAGGTTCCACCATCAAGAAAAAGTGTAGGAGAGCCCACCATTAAATCTGAAAAGGCTTCTGAAGTCTTGTTAGGGTTATCGATCGCTACTTTTTCCATCCAGTTCGTTTGTGTTTGCAAACGTTGTGCCATTGGGGCCGCGGGTATTTGCTGCAAAGGTTTGATCGGGATAGCGCCGCCCTTGACCCGTTTTAATAACCCCAAACCTTCCAAAGCAATGAGATCACGACGGATAGTATCGATCGAAACATTGAATTCTTTGACGATTTCACGTGCGACCAACGTGTCTCCGACCTGCAAGCGTTCCAACATCACCGCCTGACGTGTATCGGGGTTATTTAGGTCGAGAACAGGACCAGTCATGATTGCCAATCTAAAGGATAATAAGAAAGTAAATTCAATATATGCATAGTTTTGCATTTTACTGCGCTATACTGCAATACCGCAAGATATTTTTTCCTCGTTTATAGATTTTGAGTTATAGTTAGGACAGAAAAGAGGCTCGGCTTATGGCAGAGAGAAATTCAACTCCCAGGAAAGCATCCGACATAAAGGGTGAAGATTTCAAAAACCATATTATCGACGAGGCCTTGGCTTTTGCTGATGCCCACGGTTGGAGCCACTCCACGCTTGGGCTGCTCGCTGCTCATATGGGCGTAGAGGTCAATGACATCCGAGGCCATTTTCCCGACGCCAATGCGATTGCCAATGCCTGGTTTAGCCGCGCGCAAGATGCCATGCTGGCTAACCCTCCCAAAGGCTTTTATGATTTACCGGTGCGAGAACGTATACACCTTTTGATGATGCTGTGGTTCGATACCTTAGCGCCCCACCGGGCCGTTGCAGCCCAGATCCTCACGGCGAAAACACATGCCCCCCATTTTCATCATTGGATGCCAGCTATATTTTCACTTTCGCGCACTATCCAATTACTTCGGGATACCGCCCAACTTCACGCCAAAGGCCGCCGTCAACAGATCGAAGAAATTGGGCTCACAGCGTTGTTTCTATCCATCATGAAGGTCTGGTGCCGTGACGATAGTCCAGATCAAGAACGCACCCGGAGAACACTGAATCGCCGATTACAACAGATCGATCAAAATATCCTCAAGTTCTATTCCTGTGTGAAGGCTTGATCTTTCACTTAAATCTCTGTGTCTTCTATATCTCCAGAATACTTCCAGATCCGGGCAATATTAAATTTCCCAAGTGAAACGTATTATTAATCCTAATACCAAATACTGAATAAGCCGAAAGCTATGGGGGCTTTTACGTAGTAAAGTTGTATTAGAATTTGACAAATAGTATTCCGGCCCAGCATTTAGTTACTCAGCTACGGTTTCTTTTCGTAGGAAATGATCCCAATTGCTCAAATGATTTCAAAACAGCTTTGGAAAGATCTGGATCGGCCATTGAACATTTAAAAAAGTGTTCGATGGATATCGCAGATAACGGATCTACCGCTTTCTCTCTTTGTGATAAGAATAATTATGATCTCGTCATAATTGACTGCCACCTACCCGATATGTCCGGGAGTGTTATAGCGCGTACTCTTTTGGTTAAAACCCCTGAATGTCCTTTATTGATGACAGCCCGTAAAGGTTATGAACATTTGGCATTTGAAGTTCTGTCTCATGAAGTAACGGACTATCTGATACGCGATGAAAATCAGAGCTATTTAATGTACGCTCCTATTCTCATAAGCAAACTTCTTGCCCGTGCTAGAAATACGAAAAGACGCATTAAATCCACAAAAACAAAATTAAAAGCGCGGTCCTCTGTAAATAAAAACATCAAGGCGAACACCACAGAGTTAGATAATAAAAATAACCCTGCTCCATTGGGACGCAAAGAGTTGGTCGCTCAATCCAAGCTCTTTGAATTGTCTTTAAATTCAATAAATCAGGGCTTTATTGTCTGGGATAAAAACGAGCGAATGGTGGTTTGCAATAATCTTTTTTGTGATTTATTTGGTATTCCCCAAGCAGCGATCAAGCCTGGCACAGAAATGATTGAGATCATTCGTTATCTCGCAGAATCAGGTCTTTATGGTAAAGGTAATCCCGAACAGCTTGCCCAAAAAAGATACTTGGAAATTGTGACCGAAGGAATTGTTCCCGAGCAGCAGCAGACAACCAATAACGGGCGTATTCTTCATGTATTACAACATGAGGCTATAGGCCTTGGCCGGATAACGACATTTACAGACATTACAGATATTCGAAAAGGCGAAAGAACCGCCGCCCTGCTCCAAGAAGCAATGCAGACCTTTTCCGACAGCATTATTCTTTATGACAAAGATGAAAAAGTAATCTTTACCAATGCACGCTATCACGAAATATATCCGTACTCCCCCTCGAAAGATGAAATTACTGAATACTCAATGACGGATTTATTACGTCGGACACTTGAGGTTGGACAAGTAAATCACCCTCTAGCCCGAACAGATCCCGATGCTTGGTTGGCTATGCGATTGAAGGAACGACGGGAAAACATGCAAACCCACGGAGAGACTAACCACGCTACCGGGTTGGCTTATTTCTATAACATAAGCAAGTCGACCAACGGCGGGCACATCCATGTGCAAACAGATATTACAGAGCGTAAACAAGCCGAAGAAAAGCTGCTCAAACGTGAAGAACAACTCATAATACAAATAGAAGAATTGAGAGCCAAAGACGAGCGCATGGAAGTACAAGCCGCTGAACTGGTTTTCTTGGCCGAAGACCTTTCGGTGACACACGGTGAACTTGAACGGTTAAACGAACAAAAAGATAAGTTTTTCTCGATCATCGCCCACGACCTTAAAGGGCCCTTCAATGCCTTACTCGGCTTTTCCCGGATGATCACAGATAAAGAAGCAAACCTTACCCCTGAACAAATTCTGGAATATGGCACATTCGTTCACGAGTCAGCCGAACAAGTTTATAAGCTATTGGAAAACCTTCTTGAATGGTCTCTCATACAAATGGGAAAGATGGAATTCGTGCCCGGTCCCGTTGATTTGGACGAGATAATTTATACCAACATTTCCCTGTATAAATCCGTTGCTGCTAAAAAAAATATTCACCTGCACAGTACACACCTGTCAGGTGCAACAGACGATCTTACAAATCCTCATTACAAAGTACGCGCTGATGTCCATATGGTAGACACGATCGTACGTAATCTCATTAACAATGCGATCAAATTTACCCCCGAAGAAGGGGAGATCACAGTTAGTACCAAGCACCGTGAAAATGAGGTTGAGCTCGAAGTCGCTGATACAGGGATTGGTATCTCAGATAAGGTCGCAGCAAGCCTTTTTCGTTTAGATGTAAACACCTCAAACATTGGCACCAGTGGCGAAACAGGGACTGGCCTTGGGCTCCATCTATGTAAAGATCTGGTTGAACGCCAGGGCGGTAAAATTCACGTAACAAGTATTGAGGGCCAAGGGTCAAAATTCACCATTACACTGCCATGTTTTTAAGAGAGTGAATAAGGACGGCACCAACGGCTAACAGATAGGAGAAGTTCTATTGCTGCTAAAAAAAATGTTACGAAAGAAAAACTTGATGAAATTTTCATAACAAAATGAATTATTGAAACCGAAAATTAATTGTACTTGTAAATAATACTTATGCCGAGAGTAATATATCGGAATTTATTTTCCGGAATTAGATTAGGGGGAAGACAACAGAGCATAAGCGCATTATGCCAACTCTAGGTTTGCTATGAACGCATGTTCTGACATTCACATTCTCTATATAGAAAATGATCCTGGTATCAGCCATACCTTCAAGTCTGCCGTTGAAAATTATCGCGATAATTCCAAAGAAATATGTGACACCCCCTGCACTTACAGAGTGGATACTGCACTAACCGGAGAAGCTGGTTTATTGAATGCGGCAGCGTGCCGTTACGATCTCGTCGCGATTGATTGCCACCTTCCTGATCTGAGCGGGATAGTCATCGCGCGCAAACTCCTCGCGAGCAATCCAAACCTTCCTCTTCTTATGATGGCGGGTAAAGGCCATCAACGTCTAGCTGTCGAGGCGATGTCACGCGGAGTGGTGGACTATATCATCAGGGATGAAAAACAGAGCTATCTAGAGCTTCTTCCCCTGATCATCAATAAATTACTTTTGCGTAAAGAAAGAAGACTAAAGCATCTTGAAACAGAAAGGGACATAGAACAAAGCGAACAAAAGTACCATTCACTGGTTTCATCCTCTCCCGTATGCATCCATGAAGTAGATCTCAGTGGTAAAATTGTTTCTATGAACCCTGCCGGCCTTGAAATGATGGGGGAAACTGACGAAGCAAAAGTTTGTGGACTTAAGTATTTGGATGTTCCGGTCCTCGAAGACAGAGCCCGGATTGCTGATTTTATAGAAAAGGCCAAACAAGGAATAAGTTCTCGCTTTGAATTTCAAGCCCTTGGAGAAAATGGCATTATTTACTATTCCAGCAGCTTTGATCCGATCACGGATCATCAAGGAAAAGTCACTCGGTTGATGGGGGTCACAGAGGATATCACTCAACGTAAACTCGCAGAGAAAGCCCTAGAAGAAGCCCGAGATCAATTGGAACTCAAAGTCGAAGAGCGCACAGAAAAGCTCCGCCATGAGATCAACGAAAGAAAACAAACCGAGCAAAAATTAGCTGACCAATCCAAACTGTTTGAACTGGCCTTAAGCTCTATTGATCAGGGGTTTGTGGTATGGAATGAGAGCCAGCGCCTGGTGATTTGTAACAATCGATTTAGAGAAATCTTTGGCATTCCCCCTGATATGATCAAGCCGGGCACGACATAGATTGACCTACTGCGCTTTCTTGCAAAATCGGGGTATTACGGCAAATGCAGCATAGAAAAACAGGCCCAGAAACGGTATATTGAAATTCTGAACGAACAAGATTTACACGAACAACAGCACTCAACAAAAACAGGCAGAGACCTTTATGTAAGAAGGTATCCAGTACAAGGCTTAGGCAGGATCACAACCTTCACGGATGTCACCGATATTATTGAGCGTGAAAAAACATCCCAGCTTCTTCGCGAAGCAATAGAAACTTTCTCTGATAGCGTGGTCCTCTACAATGAGAAAGAACAGGTGATTTTCACCAACGACCGCTACCACGAAGTCTATCCAAATTCGCCACCAAAAGATCAGGCTATTGGATTAAAAATGATAGATATGTTGCGCTGTAGTTTAGAAGCAGGGCAGATCGATCACCCCTTGGCAAAGTCAGCCCCCGATGCCTGGCTTGACATGACCTTGGCAAAGCGGCGTGAAAAAGACGATACCGAAGGTGAGACAACCCACACCAATGGTTATAGTTATTTCTATAAACGTCAGAGATCCAGTAGTGGCGGTCATATTCACATCCAATCGGACATCACAGAGCGCAAAAAGGATGGAGAGGCCCTTATCAGACGTGAAGAGCACCTCAATCGCCAAATCGCTGAGCTCCGAAACAAAGACGAGCGTATGGAAACTCAAGCAGCCAGTTTGGTTAACCTGGCCGAAAATCTCTCTCTTACCCATGGCGAACTTGAAAAACTTAACGCACAAAAAGACATGTTTTTTTCGATCATAGCTCACGATCTCAAAGGTCCGTTCAATGCCTTGCTTGGTTTTACCAGCTTATTGTCTGATCCGGGTGACGATCTCACGCTAAAAACCGCCAAAGAGTATGGTAATATTGTCCATGAATCAGCTCAAAATGTATTCAAACTCTTAGAAAATTTACTCGAGTGGTCACGGCTACAAATGGGCCGGATTGATTTTGACCCCGGGCCAGTAGATATAAATAGTTTATTTTTTTCAAATCTGACTTTGTTTCGCCCCACCGCCGAAAAAAAACACATTCGCCTGGTATGCGATATTAAAAACAATCCTGAAGACAACACCCCCTTAACAATTTTGGCCGATACCCACATGGTCGATACAATTATCCGCAACCTAATCAACAACGCGATCAAGTATACTCCTGAACAAGGCGAAGTTGTCATATCCGCTCGGCACAAAGATGCCTGGGTGGAGATTGAGGTTTCCGATACCGGGGTTGGTATTTCGGACGAACAAGCAGCTCGTCTCTTTCAACTTGATAAAAACACAACCACGACAGGAACCAGCGGAGAAACCGGTACTGGTTTGGGGCTTTACCTCTGCAAAGATTTTGTGGAACGTCAGGGCGGTCATATTTCGTTAGAAAGCACTGAAGGCAAAGGCACAAAGTTCAGCTTTAAGCTGCCAGTTTATCATGGTGAACTCTTGACAGAAAACGTACTCGATCAAATAAGAGAGCCCGATGACCAGGCCACGAACCAGTAAACCTTTGTAAACACGATCCCGTCACTTAATAGCCTCGTGGACTAATTCAAACCCAGATCGTCCAAGCGTATGAGGTTCCGTATTTCCCTGGAATTTCAAACTCATGACCAAGATCTGAGCACCTTTTGCAGTGCCCAGTTTCAACACGCCTGATCTTTAGGATAGCATCCAGGCGAAGAGCCTTCCCGAAAGAGAATAAATGATCCCTATAGTTGGCTCTATAAAGCGGAAAAGTATGAAAAGGAGGGGCTCTCTTTCGAACCCTTCACTTATTAACCTGACCTAGAGGGCCCTTTGTGCCGTGATCTGTTTCCAGAGCTTGTTTGATTCCAACCCTAAGAGATTACAGAGCATCGCAAACTCTTTTTCTTCGCGGGGATCGACTTCGCGGTCGGCACAGATGATTAGGTGCGCGACACGCAACAGGGTCCGGGATTTTTTGTAATTGCCTTCGAAAACTTTGATTTTCTTATAAAGCTCGGCTTTAGCACCCTCAGATACACCACCTTTTTCACCACGCAGTAAATAGATATAATCGTCGAGGATTTCTATCGCACGTTCGGGGTCAAAGGTCTTCAGGGCTTCAATGTTATCCATGGCATAATCGATAGAATAACGTTCTTGAATAGAGACCTCGCCATCGCTATAGGCCGTAAGAGCACACACGGCCATGGCGGCGTGCAGGAAGTCACGGTTTTGATAACGGCGCACTTCGGTGACGAGTTTCTCAAGCAACAAACTGGACATGAACTTCCCTCTTTACCTCTACTGGACCTCTACTGGGCTTCTATTTTGCCCTTATTAGAACCCGATTTTTTTACCCTGTATATAGAACCTGTATATAGAGATAGAAGTTCCCCGCCCAAATATCCAGTTCTATCCCACGATTGATAATTATAAATTGGTGAAGTACGCCATAAAACGAACAAACAAGCGTTGCATTATCATTCGTAAAATCTAGCCTAAACCCTTGCCCGAACCCAAACACGAAATTAAATATGTTTTTTGAAAACAATCTGGTAACGTTTTCCAGTTAGGTTTTGACTTATTATCTTCAGTAACCTTATTGGCCGAATACTTATTAGCCTAATACCTAGTGGCCTGCGACTTCAATCCCAAGGATACCTCA
This sequence comes from Halopseudomonas aestusnigri, assembly GCA_036960845.1. Classification (GTDB taxonomy): domain Bacteria; phylum Pseudomonadota; class Alphaproteobacteria; order Kiloniellales; family Kiloniellaceae; genus Kiloniella. Next base: position 323,095 of record JBALWN010000003.1, read on the forward strand.
TGAGCTTACTCTCTGTTATCAAACGCACGACCTCAAAGTCCCTGATCTCTGTAACTCTTGGGGCATTTCTGGCCGCTGATATCGGTTTGGGCCTGAGCCTGGGTTTGGGTGTTGCCGTCGGAGGGCTTTCCCTGGGAAGCTCCCCCGTATGGGCAGAAGACCACGTAAATCCCGCCCTATGGAAGCTCAGCGATGAAGACAGCGAGATCTGGCTGTTTGGCACCGTACATGCGCTAGAAAAAGGCCTACAATGGCGTACGAACAAGATTAACAACGCCTTTGATGCATCGTCGACCTTTTACATGGAAGCCCCAGTCAACGAGGCCACACCAGAAATAATGGCCCCATTGATGCAAAAATATGGCCTCAACCATTCCGGAGTACCATTTTACAACGACCTCAGCCCCGAGGGGCAGGACTTTTTCATAAAGGCCCTGAAATCACTCGGCATACCAGAAAACGCGGTTAAAAACTTCGCCCCAATGCGTCCCTGGTTGGTGGCGGTCACACTGGTGACCATCCAGATGCAAAAGCAAGGCATCGACCCGGAAGCGGGTGTCGACAAAGCCTTATGGAACGCTGCTAAGGCAAACGGTAAAAAACTTGGGTATCTCGAAACCCTCGATCAACAGTTCAGCATTTTTGGCAACCTGAACCCCCAAGAAGACATCGAGTTTTTCGAAGCCTCCATGCAGCAGTTGGTCGAAGACACTGACATGCTCGATCAGCTGTTCGGGTATTGGAAGGCTGGCAAAATCGAGGACCTCGCCGAGTTGATGAACGCATCTTTCGGCGACGACGATAAAATGAAAGCTGCCTTGCTCACGGACCGTAACCTGAACTGGGCCTATCAGATCCACAAGATGATGCGCGGGTCCGGTAAAATCTTCATCGCCGTAGGTGCCGGCCACCTCGGCGGCGATAAATCCGTGCAACATTTCCTAGATCAACTGGGCTATGAAGTGGTGCGTCAGTGAGGAACTGCTAGCAGTTAGTTTCCATACGATGCCTTTGTGACCATCGGAGATTACATATGAACTCTACACCAGCACCGTCACGTAAACTTGCCATTCTGTCTTTTATGACCCTCGATGGTGTCATGCAGGCGCCTTCTAGTCCGCAAGAAGATACATCAGACGGGTTCACACATGGCGGGTGGGCAAGCGAGTATTGGGCAGAGGTCATGGAGCAGGTCAAATCCGAGGCCATGAGCGAGCCCTATGACATGCTTTTTGGCCGCAAAACCTATGAACTTTTTGCACCGCATTGGGCGGCGGCAAGCACCGACGATCCACTCGCGACAATGATGAACAACGCCCAGAAGTATGTCGTATCCAATCAAGATATTGATCTAAGTTGGCAAAATTCTGTGCTTGTCACTGGCGATGTTTGTTCGAAAATTACAGCCCTCAAACAACAGCCGGGAAATTTAATTCAAGTCCACGGCAGCTGTGATTTAATTCAGACACTGCTGAAACATGATTTGATCGACGAATTCCGCCTGTGGACCTTCCCCATAATCCTCGGCCAAGGCAAGCGCCTGTTTGGTGAAGGCGTTATCCCGCAAAACCTGACCCTGACAAAGTCAGACACTACAAAAAAAGGCGTTACTATGGGGATCTATAAACGGCAGTAGTACAGAGCGCTTAATCGTATTCGATTGGAGTTTAATCAGAGCTTAGCTCAACAGCCTTTGTAGTTCTTGGCAATACATTCCTGGGCTAGTTTTTTGGCTCCGTCTATTTTGGACGAGGATAAATCGCGCTCAAGAACTTTCAAATTATTAGAAGCATTGGGATCTCCATTCTTCACTGCTATAGACCACCACATATAAGCACGGACGGCATTTTTGGTTGTTCCATATCCTAAGGCTGACATGGCTCCTAGATGTCCTTGAGATCCAGCATTCCCTTGTTCTGCCGCAAGAGTATGCCAATTAAGAGCCTTATCATAATCTTTAGAAAGACCTTGTCCGTGATAATACAGCATGCCTAGATTAAATTGAGCATCAATATGACCTTGGTCGGCTGCAAGCTGTGTCCACTTTGCCCCAGTTTCATAATCAAGCGGTAAACCTTCACCAGTCAAAAATAATATACTCATATTATATTGAGCTGCAGAATTTCCCTGTTCTGCAGCAAGCCTGTACCACTTTACAGCGGATGTGTAATCCTGAGAAGTTCCATGCCCTGCTTTATACATGGTCCCCAAATTCACTTGGGCAAATTCATTGCCCTGAATCGCTGCGAGCTTGTACCACTTAAGTGCCAAGGAGTATTCTTGGGGGGTATCTATACCGTGATAATTATAATATCCCATTTTATATTGTGATCTGGCATTCCCATTTTCAGCCGCAAGTTTATACCATTTCAAAGCTGTTTTGTTACTTTGCTGCTCCCCTAACCCTTCTTCAGCCATATCCCCTAGGTTAGCTTGGGCAGCAACTTCTCCTTGCTTCTCAGCCAAAAGAAACCATTTTCGAGACAATTGATAATTTTTTAAAACCCCCAGCCCCGCTCGATACATTAGGCCTAGATTGAGTTGCGCACCAACGTACCCTTGTTCTGCCGATAACTTGTACCATTTCGCAGCAGTTACATAATCTTTAGGAATACCTTTTCCCTCGCGATAAAGCTGTCCAAGATTGAACTGAATTAACGCTTGGCCTTGCTCTGCAAGCGGGGTCCATTCTTTTAAGACAGTTTCATAATCCCCTCTCTTTAAGGCGATCGCCCCTTTTTGATAAATTGCCGATAAAGAAGGTTTTGGCAAAAGGATCGCAAGAAATAGAGCAAAGGTAACAAAAAAATTCTTCATAGAAGCTCGCAGATAAAGGATACTAAGATCAGTATCGTAAGTGGAAAGGTGGTATAAGAAAATGAAGATTATTTAATCCCGTATTGACACCTTAAAGTATTATCAAGCCTACTCAGCGATAATTTTCAAAATACCTTGGGCTTCTTCAACGCCTTGATCGGCGGCTAGTTGGTACCATTTTTTAGCTGCATCCATATTTTCAGGCACACCCGATCCGAAGTGGTACATCATTCCCATAATTAACTGCCCCTGTGCGTCTCCTTGTTCTGCAGCACGCAACAACCATTTGTGGGCCAGTTCGTCACTGGCGACGACGCCTTGACCTTCTTTGTACATCACACCAAGATAATACATGGCCTTAGCATTGCCCTGCTCGGCAAGGGGCATCAGCTCTTCCAATGCAGCCGGAAAATCTCCTCTGCTTAAAGCCTTTTCGCCTTTGTGCAAATCAGCAGAAAAGGCGGGAGCTACAACGCTCAAACTTAGAGAAAAGAGAACGAGTGCAAATAAGCGTTTCATTTTAGACCTGAAAATTAAATGATATTGCCAAGCGTTATTTTTATCAAACTCAAAGACACAACGCACGAAATAGTTGCGTAAGTTGGCAATCGATCAACAGCCTTGGTAATTCTGGGTCTGACAGTCATTTTTTCTGATCCTTGCTGCGACAACATCCAATCGAACAAGTCCTTTTTCAAGAAACGTTACCCTTTTGGGTGCCAATTCATGGCCCAGTTCTGCAGCTAGGCTCCACCACATATAGGCACGGGTAACATCGCGGGGCGTGCCTTGCCCTGCTTCATACATGTGTGCCAGTTTGTATTGTGCCGTAACGTCCCCCTGCTCTGCTGCCAAGAGGTACCAGCCAAAAGCCTTTTTAAAATCAAGAGTAACTTGTTCGCCACTATAATAGTAATAGCCGACAAGTGTCTGCGCTTGAGCAAGGCCTTGTTCTGCGGCACGTCGAAACCATTCTCTTGCCTGAGTATTATCCTGAACCACCCCACGCCCTCTTAGATAGATCTCTGCCATATAATACTGGGCTTCTGAATGGCCCTCTTTGGCGAGAGGTTCAAATTCGTTCAATGCAGCGGTGTAATTTCCGTCCTCGTAAGCCTCAACACCTTTCATGTAATCAGGGGCAATATATTGGGAAATCACCGTGGAGACACCCCCGGCAACCGCGAGGAGGAAAACAGACAATATGATAAAGCGCTTCATGGGTGACCTACGCATAAGAACAAAATAGAAATTGGTGAACGAGAATAAAACATTGAGGTATCAACACCCCGTGAACTGCTGCTCAACACATTCTCGCACAAGTATTTGCACTTGCTCGCGCTGTGCTTGAGTAAGATCAGGGTTTAGGTTATCAAAATCCCGTTGGGCTTTTTCATAGCCAGCCTGACGAGCGATTGTGAACCACATCTGGGCGCGCAGAACGTCTTCGGCCACGCCCGTTCCCTTATAATACATCACACCGAGATTTCGCTGCGCAAAGTGTTCGCCTTGTGCGGCCGCAAGCTTAAACCAGTCAATCGCGGCTCTGTAATTCTGGGGAACACCTTTGCCAAGAAAGTGTAGATGCCCGAGATTTGCCTGAGCCTTGGCATCTCCCTGATCGGCGGCAAGCCTGTACCACAAGAGTGCTTTATCGACATTAATGAAGTGAACTTCGCCCTCAAGATACATCGTGGCCAGGCTCGATTGAGCGCTACTATTTCCCTGTTTGGCAGCACGTTGCAGCCATGTAAAAGCCACCTCCTTATCCTCAGAAACCCCTTTGCCATAACGATAGTGCTCGCCAAGATTTGCTTGAGAATAGTGATCGCCCTTCTCCGCGGCGATGCTGTACCACTTGATTGCGGCATCTAAATCCTGAGGGCCGCCCTGACCATCGGCATACATCACCGCAAGATTAAATTGTGCATCCGTATAACCCTGTTCAGCCGACAGCCTGTACCATTTAAGAGCCGCAGAATAATCTTGTAGTACCCCTTGGCCCAGAAAAGACATCACCCCCAGATTATACTGAGCGGCTTTATCGCCCTGCTCAGCAAGAAGGGTGAGCTCTTTTACGGCCGTAACAGGGTCCCCCTTCTGCAAAGCGGCCATCCACTTGATGTCTTTCGCTTCTGAGTTTGGCCTTTTTGAGAAATTACTCTTTTCTTTTGGAGAACTGTTTGCTTCGGCAATTCCTTTTAAATCCCAGTGTGCCTCTTCATGCCCCTGTGCGGCCGCCAACTCATACCACTTTTTTGCACGTTCCAGATCTTGTTCGACTTCTGCCCCGATATAATAGAGATCACCTAATCGATACTGAGCCTGTCCCAGTCCCTGATCAGCTGCAAGGGTGTACCAATTAATGGCAGCCTTAGTATCTTGTGCAATACCTTGCCCGTTATCATACATCATGCCTAAGTTAAAGTGGCCATAGATATGACCTTGTTCTGCCGCGAGTTTAAACCATTTGACCGCCTGTTTCTTATCCCCGGAAAATTCATAAAACAAACCAAGGTCAATTTGAGCTTGAGCAAGCCCCTGTTCCGCAGCCTTTGTCGTTAACTTGAAAGCCCTTTCCTCATCTCTAGGCACACCAAGCCCATTCTTATACATCCACCCCAATGCGGCTTGGGCATAAGCATTACCTTCCTCCGCAAGAACGTTCCAAAGTTCTAAGGAAGTGTCATAATCGCCATTATTATATGCCAATAGCCCTTTTTCATAACGGACAGATGGATCTTCATTAATATTAATATTTTCTGTTTTGGGCTTATTTAGTGACTTTCTTAACAAACCCAACTCTTTTATGGCGTCTTGATGCCCCTGTTCAGCAGCCAATTGATACCATTTTACCGCTTTATCAAGATCAAGGAGGTCATAATCCTCGTCTGCATAAATGGCGCCAATGGTATATTGGCTTTCCGCATGATTTTGCTCCGCAGCAGCCTTGAACCACCAGAAGGCCTTTTGAAAATTCTCTTGAACTCCGAACCCTAACAAGTACATGGCACCCAAATAATGTTTTGATTCTGCATCCCCTTTTTCTGCTGATATTTTCAATTCTTTCAACGCCAGGGGATAATCTTGATCAAAATAGGCTTGCACCCCTTTAGATCGTTTTTTCTCTTTCAAATTGGCAGGAAGTTCTTCAGCAAGCTCATTTTGATCTGAAGCCAAGCCATACCATTTTGCGGCAAGATCAAGGTCCTGAGTGACGATTTCTCCATTTTCAAAAACAATCCCTAAATAGAACTGTGCATGATGATAGCCCTGTTCAGCCGAGCGGTGGTAAAACTCAAGAGCAAGGTTAAAATCTTCTTCGACACCCAAAGCGTGTTCATACCTTAAACCAAGGCTGAATTCGGCGGGAGCAAAGCCTTGTGCAGCGCTTAGCTTATCCCATTTACTTGCAAGTTTCATATCTTGAGGCACCCCATTACCTCCATGATACATCTCGCCCAGTATATACTGTGCTTCAGCCAGCCCTTGATCCGCGAGAGGCTTAAGCTCCTTTAATGCCAGCCCATAATCCCCTTCAATATAAGCAGCCTCTCCCTTCTTGAAATCATCAGAAAATACAGGTGAGGCAAGGATAAGACTTATGAATAGAACAATATATTTCATCTGGAACCTATGACACAAGAACAAGAGAAGAACAGAAAATCTAAGGGATTGAGGAAAAAGAGCCTATTTTTGAGGCTTGTTTGAGCTAAACAGTAAAACAACCCAGAGGATACAAGCAAGTATTGATAGCAATTATTTTGAATTTCAACCGTAAAAAGGGAATTTTTTGTAGCCAAATTCTCTAAATAAATTTAACGAAAAGGGATGGTTTGGAAGGGAGTTCTCCCTTCCATTTTGACTTATTGACTTTCCTTAACGTCTCTTGACGAGCCCCTCACCCACCGCTCTTTTGGTTGTGTGGTTTTTCCAGCCCTCCGCTGACTTTGGGGATGGCAGTGGTGTCTTCGGGGATGCGGACCAAGATCATGCCGTAGTTGCGAAGTCTGGTATAGTCTGAGTGCTCAAACGAATAGCTATCGGTCAGGGTTTCTTCCAATTCCAACATCGCCTTGAGTGCTTTAAAGCCGAGAAACCCCGGTGGCTTATTGGTCATCGGGCTGGTGATTAACTGTTTAAACAAGGTCTTGTCATGGTGTTTGATATCGGTGTGTAATCCGATGTGCACATCACCGCCCACCACCAGCAGTTCCCGCCCGCCAACGGTTTTCCATTTGCGTAAAGCACGCAGCATTTCAACTTGCTCGGCCCGATGAGTCCCATAAGCCCAATGATCTTGCAGATCATCGACCAGACCAGAGCCCCCGTTGGTTATCGCATCGCCGAGATAGACCAGAGGTACTGAGGTGATCACGATTAAGCCTCGGACGTCATCAAAATAACCGCCGGGGGATAAGGCTGATGAAATCCGATCCCATTGTTCGGCTCCCAAATAAGGGCGTGCTGGGTCAAATTCAAAAGTTCGGCCGCCGCGCTGATCAACAAACAGCACTCCAATTTGCCCCCACTTATGAAAATGCCCCTCGAATTTGTTACCCGGCCAGTCATCCGCACTTTGCCAAAGTTGACGTTGATATTCGCGAAAGACCTCTTGCGCCAGGGTGCCGATGTGATGGGCCTGAGTTTCGGGATTGTTATCGCCTGCGCGACTGCCCCAGTCATCGCGGATTTCATGGTCGTCCCAGATCATCAGATTGGGAACGTTGGCCAGGACATCGCGGGTGGCAGGAAAGCGCCAAGTCATACGGTAGAGACGTCGATAAAGATCTTTGATTTGTTCTTGTTGGTCGAGACTTCCGAACAGGTCTCCATCCAGAATACTCTCGGCTTCTTGAAAGGCACTGTCGCCATAAATCTGATCACCAATATGGACCAAGAGATCAATGTTTCCGGGTTTGATATTACGGTCGTAGAGATCGCGCCAACAATCGGTATCTTCGCGAAAGATGGTGAAATTACAGCTCACAGCGCAGACATTCATGCGCTCAGGTACCGTTAGAATGGTATGAAAGCTTGAACTTACCGGGCTTTCAGCGCCCTCAAAAGTAACGTCATAGGTTTTCCCAGGTTCCAGACCCGAGAATTCAAAGGCGGTAAATCTATCCTTACTTAATGATAAGGACGCTTCAATCCAGTTACCGTGTCGATCTGTGACCCGACAGATAACCTCTGCCGCCGCATCAATTTCAATCGCAACCCGCGCTGTTGTATCCGTCACCAAACCAATAACCGGTCCGACTGTTATACCTGCCATGATGTTCACCTGATCCCAGTTTTTGGTTTGTTTCTTATTTGATTATAACCACCGGAAAACTATAACAGAGCGCGCGTCGGTCACAACTAATAAGTATAATTTAATGTCAAAACACCACCACTCTACAAACAATATACTTCATATATGCGTAATGTTATTTTTAGGGGTATTTATAAGGGGAAAGTTTGTTGGTGGCTGAACGTCCCGATGAAGAAAAACGCTCTTACTAAAAACAATTAATTATGCTCGTTTGCGTTTTAGGATCACCGCATATCGCCACCCCTCTTATAGGATAAACGCTATGGGAGTGAGAACATCCAAGTATATTAGCCGATGTTCATGCTGATATTCTGGCCGACTTGCCGACGTCAACCAATCTACTCATACCAGCCTCAATTGCTAGGGATAAGAATTGGGCTAATATGGAAGCGGCTAATAAAGAAAACATGTGACTTTAGCCCTCGATTTCCAAGGGCTACAGCCTATTTACTTTGACAACATAACGCCCGTTTTATAGGGCGCTCCGGCATACCCTCGATCAGAACATGCTCTTCACGTCATAGGAGAAGGTAGGATAAGAGTAAATGCCCTCTTTCAACTGGCTTGCCGGGATGTCGTGTCGCATGGCAAGTGCGAATAAATTGATGATTTCTTCTCCGTGATGCCCGACAAGATGGGCGCCGACAATCCGGTCCTTTTTTGTATCGACAAGGATCTTTGACCAGGCCGCTGACTCAGCATAACTTTTGCCCGTAAACCAGTCGGTCATATCGTTAACTGAGACAGCTACTTTGATTTTTTTCTGCTGTGCTTCAGCTTCGGTGAGCCCGAGCGAGCTTAATGTCGGGACGGTGAAAATCGTATTTGGGATGGTCGCGTAATCGGGTTTATGTTTAAGCCCTTCAACAATATTTTGCCCAACAATTCGCCCTTCATAAGTTGCCAAGGGTGCAAGCTGTGGGCTGGTTGTTAAAGCGTCACCCGCAACCCAGACAGAGGGATTACTTACAGAGCGAAGGTGCTCGTCGACGGCGATGGAAATCCTGTCGTGTTTGATATTTCCGGCATCAAGGTCCAGGCCTTCGACATTGGCTATTCTTCCCGTTCCGTTGACGACCTTATCAGCGGCGATCGTCTGAACTTCCCCACCAGCCTCATAACAGACGTGGAACTTGCCATCCTTAAACGATATATCTTTTACCTGAACGTTTGTGTCGACGGTAATGCCAATGCGCTCGCTTTCCTTTTGGATAACGGCAACAGCGTCAGTATCTATGCGTGGTAAGAGCTGTGGCATAGCTTCCAAAATCGTAACTTTAGTGCCTGCCCGGGCGTATAGGTGGCTAAATTCCATGGCAATAACCCCACCGCCAATGAAAACGATCTCCCCGGGCTGTTTTTCCTCAAGCATGACTTCATCCGAAGTTATCATGTGTTCTGCCCCGGGGATGGGGAGAGGCCGTGTTTTTGATCCTGTGGCAATGACGATATTCTCAGCTTCCAAGATCTGATCGCCGACCTGGATTGAGTTGGGACCAACAAACTTACCTGCTTGGGTAAAGACGTCACCGCGTTTTGCCGCCAATCCTGCCATTGCTTCGGGAAGAAAATCGATCGCTTCTTTTTTCCGTTGGATTAATTTTGCCCAATCAAGCTTGGGCGAAAGGCCATCAATGTGGTGGAAAGAGGCCCGTTCAATATCGTGAAGGGCCTGTCCGGCAGAGACCAGGAATTTTTTCGGCGTGCAACCGCGATTGGGACAGGTGCCGCCAAAATCCCAATTTTCGACAAAAGCAATTTTCTTACCCGCTTCATGCGCAATTGCCGAAACACCAAAACCGGCGTTACCACCACCCAAAATAATAATATCGTATTTATTGGGCATGGCTTAATCTCCGTTAAAGTTTTGGTATCAAATGATTTAGCGATAATTTTAGAAGAGTATAATCACTTAAAGAGTTCTAGGGTGATATTTTATTAAAAACAACCCGAGTGTTTTTCTGATGTTTCAAATTGGATTGATTTAGAGCTAGGATTTATTAAGGCGAAACCTCTTAAAAAGCTCACCATCTACGGTCAATTGGCCATCATCAGTAAAGCCCATACGCGTAATGGCTTTCCAATTGGTCCGGCTTGGCGGGAATAAAATCGTAATCGAGCTTAGCCCCATTTGGTTAAAAGCCCGGTCTTTGACTTTATTGAAAATCTTACGACCCCATCCCCAAAATTTAGGATGAAGCACAAGGGCAAAATCAGCTTCGCCATGTTCTGGTTGCAACCCGCCCCAGCCGGCGAATTCACCTTTGATCAGAAAAGCCCAGGGGCCGTAGCCATGCTCGTCCCAAAGCTGCTTTTTTGCTTTTAAAAAATCCTGACAGTTCTCAGCAGAAAACCCTCTTTCTGGCCCCTCTTTGGCAAGTAAAGGCATCTGCTTACCGACCATCTCGTTATTCATAAGCTCGATGATTTGTTCTTCTTTAATCTCAAAGAGATGAACAAACTTAATGTCATCCATAAACAGTTCCTAAAATGCGCTCATAAAAAAATTTAAGCGATCCTATTCGGCCTTGGGATAAGTCTCTAGTAACTTTACAGTGAGACTAAACCATTACCTGAACTGTCGCCGGTGCTGTTTTTCTTCATATTTCTGATGATATTCTTCAGCCAGAAAGTAAGCTCCAGCTGGTATAATTTCTGTTGCAATGGGGTCTCGGCTTAGGATCTGGACAATCTTCTTGGATTGCAAAGCGAGCGCTTCTTGCTCTTGTGAGTGAAAGAAGATGACAGATCGATATTGGCTCGTGCCATCCAACTCATTTCGAAGGGATATGGTTGGATCGTGCAGCGTCCAAAAAAGATCGAGTAAGCTGTCATAAGAAGTCGCCTCTGGATCAAACGTAACCTGTACAACCTCCGCATGCCCCGTGTTACCAATACAAACTGCGTCATAGCTTGGATTATCAGTGCGCCCTCCCATAAAACCGACAGAAGTGGCGATGACACCCGGAACTTTAGCAAAGGCGGTCTCAATACCCCAAAAACATCCCGCGCCAAATGTGGCTAATTCCATGAAGTAACCTCAGAGTTTATCGTGAACTTAATCAAATCGTTACCACTCAAATATAATCCTCCTAACTTATTCACTCAAATTATCAATTCAATAGGGCTGGAGTAAGCTCCTCTGTTTCACTTTCAACTTTCTACTTCCTTATATTTCTCTTCGTTCCCGGCGTTCCTTTTCGCGCCAGGTGTCCAGTTGATCCAGGCAATCGGCAATTGGTACCGTTTGCACCCTTGGTAACTGTTGGTCTTTACAGAGAAAGCGTAAGGACTGTGTAACGGTGGCGGGGAGAGCGCGCAGATAGCGATGATAGAGCGCGCGCAACTCAGCTTCGGCGTCACTCATTTCCGCGCCATAGCCTTTGGCTCCGCCCGAATAGGGCTCATAGCGGGCTACCCCTTCGGAATGATAGAGAAACTCATAGAGTTCCATCAGCCAAAAACCATTATCCCGGCGGCGTTCAGCAAGATGGTCGCGACTGTCTTTAAGCCCAAACACGCCGCGCTCATAGAGAGTTTCGATCAGGCTTTGCGCGTCAACACGCAAGACTTCTGTACTCTCGCCAGAAGAGCTGGTCCCAGAGCTTCTGCCAGGAGCAGATCCTTCGACAATTTGGTCGTCTTTGTTGAGGCGCTCCGGGGTAATAATGTCTAGTTTTTTAGCCATGTATGAGTGTCCTTTTGGGTTTCGTTCAAACGCCACTGAGGCTTTACCTCGCATCAGCTCGGGCGCGTATTCACGCTTGCCAAAACTTGGGTAAGTTTTGGATTGTAGTTTTAGTTTGGCAATCCTGTACTTGAGGCCTTTTGGGTTTCGTTCAAACGCCACTAAGGCTTTGCCTCGCATAAGCTCCGGCGCGTGTTCACGCTTGCCAAAACTTGGGTAAGTTTTGGGTTGGAGTTTCTGTTTGGGTGGCTTGTGCTTTTAAGCTGAGTTAGACCGAGCTTTGAGTAGGAATATCGCCCATAAAATCACCCAAACGTTTGATTGCGCCTCCGGAGAACGATTGCCCTCTGGATGGTTCCCCAGTGGTTCGCCCGTTTATACTTCTCAGTTTGGTCAACCCGTTTACCGCCTCGACCTCACGTAGCACGCGGCGCCTTGTTCCCTCCAAGGGCGTGAGCAACCGTTCAAGCTGACCCCATTCCGGCCACCATTTTTGTCGCCCGACATCCTTGAGTGCTTGCAAGACACAATCGGCGGGAAACTTTGCCAACTCGTCCGCATAGACTTCCAACTGCAACTCCAAAGTTGCTGCATCCATATTGCGGCTATTGGTCTTGACCTTGAGCTTGAGCAACTCACGGATGATTTCCGTGCGTGGTAAAGGCGCCAACGATAGCTTCAGAATACGCACCACTTCGCCCTGTTGCTCAGTCGTCATGTCCTTTGGCAAAACCACCTCTTCCAGTCGCGAAAGACTGCCTCCGTTCTTGGGAAAGATCGTCTTGTGCCTGAGCCCGACCGAGCACCCGAGCACCGATTTCAGCGAGGTCAAGACCGCCCGGTCGTTGTCCGCCGGACTGCACCCCGTGCGTACCACCTCGGCCAAACGTGCCCCCGCCCTTTGAAGAGTTGCCAGGTCCTTTTTCGTATCCGCGTAAGATCCAGTTTTGCCAGGTGCGGTGCCAATCGACTTTAACTGCTTTGCGTCCGGCAAGGCTGGTCCAGTAATTGCGAAACTTGAGTGCTTCGGTGGCAAGTAACTCATCTTCAAGGCCCCTTTTTCTGGCAAAGCAAATATCATCTGTTGTTGGCTCCCAATCTTCTCTCAAACGGGCTCCGCGTTGGTCATTTTTGGGGCCATTCCCCCGTTTTTTATGGGTCGGCGTCTTGTCAGTTGGCTCTGAAGAAAAAATCTCAGAGCTTTCATCGTTCCTATCCAAACTTTCGCGTAATAACGGCCTAAGCTCTCCCACCTCTGGATCGAACAAAATATCTTCCAACATATGTCCATCTTCAGGATTATCAGCAGATAGCCGTGCAGCCCTGTTCTCAGCCTTTTTGTTAACTCCCTTGGGAGTTATTTTCTGAGTCTGGACTCTGGTCTCTGGCTTCTGGGTTTTAAGTCCCCACTTATCCTGGGACTTACCTTCAGGCTTATCCAAGCGGGAATTATCCCTTTGTTTTAAAAGAGTTGGGTTACCGCCCCTACGCCCATTCTTTTGGGCCACGCCAGCCTTTTTTAAATCACGTAACATGCGTCGGGAATAAAGCCTGCCTTTGCGATCCCTGCTGAACACTCCGGCCTCTTCAAGTTCGCCGAGTAATTCGGTGATCTCTTGGGGCGTAGTGCCAGACAGGGCCGCCAGTGCAGGTGTGCTTACCGAGCTGCCATTGATCTCTAAATATCCCCCGGCCTCGTGCATGATACAAATCATCTCGAGCCACAAACCTCGAGCGGAAAGCGAGCATAACTTCAACCCCACATCCGCCCGCCAGTCCGTTGGGAAAAACTTAAACCAAGGAAGTTTGCTCATGCGAGAACTCCTCGTAACGGTAAAAGGTATGAGTTGAGTACGGTCTTGACTACACGTGCCCTTTTCTCCACATTCCCCATACACGTTATGGGGGTATGTATTACATGAAATGTTTGGTTGTTCTTATTGTCACAGTACTTTTGTGGGCAGAGTCTGCTCAGGCGTACCCAACTCAAGGCGAGCTCCTTTATGACTTTTGTAACAGTGGTAAGGAAACAGCAGTGCGTTCCTTTAAAAATCATGAACTTTTGTCTATGCCTGGAAATTTTCTGGGGACCAAACAAGGCATCTTTTGCATAGGGTACATACAGGCTGTTGAAGATGATCTTAGTCAGAAAGGTGAAATCTGCCTTTCCAATAACCCCACTGGAGTATCCTTTATAGCGATCCTTTACTACTTTGATTCCCATCCTGAATTGGCAAGAAAGAACGCGCGTATCGCCGTTACTGCTGCCCTTAAAGAAACCCACCCCTGTAGCTAACTTACCCAAAGGTACGAACTTAATATGAATTCTTTTGGTTTGCTGTTTCTTGCAACAGGCATAGTTCTCGGATCGGAAGCCCCTACGGAACAAGACCACCCACGCCCTAACACGGGTAGATCCTTGTACAAACAATGTTCTCCGGTTCCAGGAAGTCCCAAAAAAACTGTGGGAGGTCTTTATTGCGCTGGCTATATCATGGGCATTCATGATGGCCTTAAAGAACGCGAAGATTTCTGTACCTACGGTGATCCTTATCAATATTTTGTTGAGCAAGTCATGGAATATCTTGACGACCATCCCGCAGAATGGTCGCAAAGTGCGCCGTCGCTTATTCGCAAAGCCTTGATTGAAGCAAACGATTGTTAACACCTTTCCCATTCAATAAAGCCCCGTGGTGAGTTCGGACAGGCCCGAACCGTCGGTGTCACCTTCGGGGGTGTAGGGGTTGTCGGGGTCTTGCCATGATGGCGTCGTTTTACATTCGTGACAAACGCGCATGCCCGCCCATTCACTGAGGAATTCCTCTCGGCAACTCAGACATTTGCGCTTTTTGGCTGTCGTATTAATTTCAGGCCGCGAGTGCTGGCTCGATTTACGGGCATAGCGTTGCACCAGTTCCACACGCGCAGGATCTACCTTGAGGATTACATAGCGGGCGCGGTGGGGGCCAAGGCACTGAACCACGCCCTTGGCGACCAACTCTTGGATGTGCTTAGGGAAAGAGTTGACCTCCCCCATGCCACTTTTGTCTTTAAGTGTACGATAATCCATTTCTTGCCCACGGGCCTCGGTTAGCGCTTTGAACACAGCATAAGGTGTTGGGGTGAGTTGAATTATTTTTGTAATTTCTATAGCTGGCGTTTCTAGTACTGTCTTTTGGGCTATGGGTGTTTCTGTCGTGGATAAGGGATCTTCAATTTGTGAAAACCCGATGGATTGATCGGGGTGGAAGTCTTCTGCGAGCTGGTATTTCATGATTTGGAACTTTCGATCCTAAAATGAAGGCGCAGTTATCCAGTCCTTAAAACAGGTCAATAACTTGGCCAAAAATTAAACGGAGAAATAAACGGGGTTGATATTAAAGGGCGGTGTTAATAGGTGCGGGCTGAAAAGGCACTAAGTGCCGTTTTGTCTAAAGGAGGTTCCTGTGTCTCCTGATTTTTAGTATTGCCTTGCTTCTCTTCATTCATACGCATTCTTATCTTCCCCTCGTTTGGCTTCCTCTTCATCAGGAATTTGTTCGGGATTTTTGCATCCTGCCCGACCAGCTTTTGATCAGAGGGTTCAGGTTTGGAATTCCTTGTATCTGATCTACGAATACGTGGTGGCAACACGTCACCCAGACGATGAAGGTTTTGATGAAGTTGCTCAGCAACTCTGACTTGCTGACGATAAAATGCCTGCCAGTCATTTCTCTCTTTCATTCCGCCTCCCAATTTATAAAATCTAACGTTCAAATAACTAACCAATATCAATATTCACTTTTTGTTCTAATTATTTCTACAGTATCCTTAATGGATACTTGGTTACAAATTTTCTGATTTCACTTTTCGGCATATCCCGGTTTAATTCAATTCATAACGAACTATATGAGGCTAATAAGTAGAAAATAAAATCCCGTAAAAAGAGTGACAAATATAACCTTGGATACACTTGTGGCAATTTAAGGCTTAGAAAGCGGTAAGAGTATGTTTTATCAATAACTACATAAGGTATATCTGTATTGTTTTCACACAAACACAAATGATTATCCCTGTTTATCTCAAGCTTATCGTCACTTTTTAAATAGCCCACTGCCCCTCCATAACGTGTAAATCAGAGAATATAAGGCTCTCCCGGTTTTTGCTTGACTTCAGGGTCAAAATGTATCCATAGTGGAAACAATAGTCAAGAATAAAGTATCCAAAGTGTAAACAAATTTAGTATCAAATGGTATCCACTATGGAAACTGTAGGGTTTTATAAATTACACTTTTGATGAGGTTTGTGATTTCAAACTGCATCACAAAAAAAGAGTTTAATTCGCTTTGGATACCTTTGACTTACGAGATATATCGATAAGAGTTCGAGAAGTAACCAAGACTTAATGTAGCGTAAATACAGACCAAACGATTGAAACTGTCAGGCCCAAAAAATGGAAAACAGAATTAAACAAATCCGCACTGACAAGGGCATGACCCTTCAACAAGTCGCGGAGAAAGCGGGCACCACAAAAGCGCAAGTCATGAAGTTGGAAAAGGGAGACCGTCGCCTGACAGATGTCTGGATGGTTCGACTTTCCCTGGCCCTTTCCTGTGATCCAAAAGAACTTATGGGCGCCAATCGCGCGACCAGAAACCTTTCCGATGAAGGCCTGGATCGGAACTCTGATGAAGACCCAAATGAGGGCAGCGACCTCTACGACAATCAGTCAGATGACTTCAACTCAAACGTAAAGCGCTACGACGAAAAAAACTCTGAGGGAAAACAAAGGCGTCCAAATAACAAACCTAAAGCAAAGCCAACCATAACGCCCCCCGCGCCCGGTTGTGATCCCGTGGCAGAGATAGCGGTACGTGGCGGCATGGGCGGCGGTGGTGAAGCCGGGGTTGCCTATAGCCACGACGGCCAAGGCGGCACTGCAATCGCCGATGATGTCAAAGGCAATTGGTTTATGCCCAGCGACTATCTGCGCTCTGAGCTTAGCGTCAGCCCGGCAGCCGCCCGCATTATCGAGGTTCAGGGAGATTCCATGACCCCAACCCTGCATTCCGGCGACCGCGTCATGATTGACACCAACGACCAACGCCCCAGCCCTCCAGGAATTTTTGCCCTCTGGGACGGTATCGGCGTTGTGGTCAAACGCCTTGAACATGTCCCTAATTCAGAACCAGCCCTACTGCGCATCAGCTCTGACAACCCCAACCACGCCGAATACCAACGCACCTTCGACGAAGTCAACATCATCGGCCGCATCATTTGGTATGGCAGACGGGTGTAAAGGACGGGTTTAGGTGCGGGAGTTCGTTATAAATTACTGGCCCAGAACTCAACGGAACCTAATTTCCACTAGACCACTACCCTTGCGTTCAATAACATCAAGAATACACCTCTATATCTTATTGAGATGACAAGGCTATTATGACAGACCATTTTTTATCGGCGGGCAATCCTCCACCAATTCAACCTAAATTAAAAATCAATCAACAGGAAAGGTTGATATCAGCAGTTTTTCTTGGGTTGATGGCTTTTTAATCGCCGAAAGAGTGAAAACACGACGAACCTTGAGGTATTTGAATAATGGCAACTCTTAATTCTCATAACGGGTCAAACGCGACAGCAAAAACAGATCAAAAACTGCGGAAACGAGAAAAACTGATTTGCGGTGCTTTTCTGAATGTTTTTGTCATTCTCGCGGTACTCGCCGGAGGCTTTCCCATTGGCAATGCAGTTTTGCCTCTCTTCGTTAGCTTTACCGTTGGATACTTTTTTCTGTCGCTCTTTGTATCGAGAGAAAAAAGAGACATCAAGCGCATCTTGCTAGGCGGTTGCCTCGCCACCTTCCTCAGCTTCTTCTTATGTTTCAAAGTGTTCGACGTTGTTATGGCTGTTAAATTTTGGGATATTCATTTTTTGTTTTATGGCTTGGTCCCACTCCATTTTGCACCTATTTTCGCGTCGGTTTTTACCCCTTTTGTCTGCCTTGCCTTTATACGACTGGATCGACATTTTTGGGAGCACAGACAAAATCAAAACCCCGGTGACATTCTCATCGACACAGACCATAACATTCAGGTATGAAAATAAAATTCACAAAAACAGAGCGATTTGTTTCAGGAATATACTTTGCGGTAGTGGCCACCTTGAGTTTGGCTATTATGTTTCGCGAGTATCATTTCCTCTTGGTCGTTTTCTTAGGGGGATTTCTGGGTGGCGTCCTTGTTCCGCCCGCCCTTCTCAACCCAAACGAACATTCTGTAGTCCGCAGCATCCTAACCGGGTGCCTAACCACGCTGGCCGCAGCCATTTTTGCTGCCTAGTTCCTCTCCATCTCGATAGAGTTTAATTTAGGTCAACACTCTACCTTCGCCTTTTCAGAAATAAGCCTCTACAAAATCCAAGAAGCCTTTAACGGATTTATTCTGATTTCACTTCTCGGAATTATGTATGCCATTCCCTACAGCATTCTCGGCGCAATTGCTGCCGTCGTATTTTCCTATAGACTAGCCCTTTATCGAAATCCCGAAACAAACACCAAACCCGAACCCTCGTAAAATACGAATTCTATCAAGAGGCAAATGTTACCTGATGAAAAGCGAATTATAGAAGTGAGCAAAACAGATAAAATTGGGCTACACTTTCGCCCACGGATATATCTTGCGCTATACATGGCCTTAGCAGGTTACTTTACCAGTAACTTATTGGGGGAACTTATTTTTTCATTAAAACACTCTGATTACTCTTTTACTTTCGACCTATCTCTTTTATGGCCTTCTGACATTAAAGATTTTCTAATTCTGGGCACCTATTTTCTCCCAAGCTACTATTTGTTACCACCAAGACTGTCACAAAAGAGTTTCCAAGGAGGAAAAGCTTTTTGGGGAGGCGCACTCGCTTTTTTCGTAGGCTCTCTCATCCAAGTTTCATATAGTGCCTTCCGCATAAGCTATTATCTTCATCAAGCCACAAAAACTTCTCTTGAAAATGAATATCCTCTACCACTAACCGATCTATTAATTAGTGTTGCCCCAACCCTTATAATCATTTCATTGATCATTGCCCCTATAGGAGGTTTTTTCTCATGGCTGGGTTATCGTTTCCTGTATGCTAGAAGAGATAAATACTGGCTACAAAATATAAATAAATTTGACTAATCACATGTCCCCTAAAAATCACTCCACCCGATATTTTCTTTTCAACGCATCGAGTACGCCATTTACTTGTAATGATTTCAATGCAGCGTTAAAGGCCACGACATCCAAAGCACGGGTGGCCTTTTTTGAAAACATAAAGTGCTGCTCAGATCCCGCAGTATTTTTGATTTTAGTCTGATATAAAACACTGCTGACACCGACCTGCTCTGCGAGATACCAAACGACAGGAATGTTTCCGATCAGGCCGTCAATGCGCCCTGAATGCAATTGTTTAAGAGACTGTGTCATAGAGGTCGTCACCGTAAAGTTTGATCGAAAATCATTATCATGAATGACATCGTCAAACGGTGCACCATAAAGATAACTGCGCTGAATTCCGATTACATTTTCGTTCCCAATGCAACTGGTTAAACTAGTACATCTATGGTGAGAGCCCTCTCTTAAAAACAAAGATTGCCTCGACACTCTATAGGGTATTGAGTAATGACTGAAGGCTTTACGTTCCGACGTCATATTGGCACTGGCCAACACCATCACATGGCCATTCTCCATGTTTACCAGTGCGCGCGCCCAAGGCATTTCCAGCCATTTGGCATCACAGCCCATCAAGGTAAAAGCCTGTTCGGCAACTTCGACATCGAAACCGGTTAAGTGCTGTTGCTCATCGAGGTAAATAAAGGGGGGATAGTTCTCCCAGGCCAGGGTGAACTCGCAGCGAGACTGGGCTAGGCTTTTCTTGCCTCCTCCGAAGAGAATAAAGCAAGCCATAACGATTAGACAGAATTTAGTAAAAGCAGCGACAGTTAACTTTCCATGCATCAGAGCAACCTCTTTAGCTCATAAGCTCTATTTCAATGACACACTTAGCACTTGCTTACAAATATCACGCCAGATTATTGAAATAATAGTCATTCCAAATGAAGAACAGTTTAAAATGGCAATTTCCTATTTGTTTGAACAGGAATTGATTTTGACCATCGGCCCGCTAATACCAGATCCAAGAAATTTTTTATTTGTCACTGTAGTAAGTAGCCCACACTTTGCGCCTAAGGTAGAAATTAAGTGTAACTACAATAAGAACTAATCCAACCGGTTTATCCCCTTAGGAATAGGTCTTTGCACGTTTAAGGCTTGCCAGCTGGGGCATAGAATAGTGATATTACATCACAGCAATATTCAGTTATGCACTTTTCATTTCCACTACCCGCTTTTTGAGGTCCAAACATGTCGCAATCTTCTTACTACTCCCCCCAGGGTGGCCTGCCACCACAGAGCCAAATTTTGACCGACCGCGCCATGTTTACAGAGGCCTATGCCGTGATCCCGAAGGGGACCATGAGTGAAATTGTCACCAGCTACCTTCCCCATTGGGATAAAACCCGCTTGTGGGTACTGTCGCGTCCCCTGTCTGGGTTTGCGGAAACATTTTGCCAGTACATCATGGATGTGCAGCCCGGAGGCGGAAGTACAAAACCTGAGCCAAATACGAACGCACAGGGCGTGATTTTTGTTGTTGAAGGCGGACTATCTCTTACCATCGAAGGTAAAACTCATGCCCTCGTTGAGGGTGGTTATGCTTATCTGCCTGCAGGTTGTAACTGGACACTTGTCAATGATACCGACGCGCCAGTGAAGTTCCACTGGATACGCAAAGCCTATGAAGCAGTCGAGGGAATTGATAAGCCCAAAGCTTTTGTCACCAACGAAAAAGACGTTGCCCCCACCGCTATGCCCGACACCGACGAAAAGTGGGCGACTACCCGCTTTGTTGAACCTGATGACCTGCGCTACGACATGCACGTCAACATCGTTACCTTCCAACCCGGCGGCGTAATTCCGTTTGCCGAAACCCACGTCATGGAACACGGGCTCTATGTGCTCGAAGGTAAGGCGGTATATCGTCTAAACCAGGACTGGGTAGAAGTTGAAGCTGGCGACTACATGTGGCTGCGCGCATTCTGCCCTCAAGCCTGCTACGCTGGCGGCCCCGGCCCCTTCCGTTATCTACTTTACAAAGACGTCAATCGCCATATGAAACTGGGTAGCCTTTAAGCCCCAGTTAGATAGATCTGATTATTATGACAATAGGAGCCAGTGAAAATCTGGCTCCGCTCTTCTTCTATGTTGGAACAGCCCCTCTATTCCAAGAGAAAAAATTCAAAGCATTTTGAATTAAATCTACCTCTTTCTCACGCCAATAATTAACACTTAAACAAGAATAACATGCCACGATGCACTCCATCGCATATTGATTAGCAGTTCTTTTTTGCCAAAAAGTAGGTCGCACACACTCAGTCATATTTTCACCAATTCACCATACCTTCATTCGAGCAATCAATTTAGGGCATCATCATGAAGCTAATGCCAACTCTTCGGCTCCGTATGTTACTCGCCCTTTATTGTGGAGGCATTGGGTTTATCGCGTTTGAGGTTTGCTCTAAGGTCCTTTCAATGGCTTCCCTACAGCAGTATTTTTGTTATTACGAATTTCTGGGAATAAGAACTGTAATCATTATTTTCTGCTTTGCTGCTACAGGTTTTTATATTCTGCCAACATTTTTCTCACCTGATTTCTATAACAAGAAACAGGCTCTTTTTGGGGGTACAGTGAGTTTTATTCTGGCCATGATTTTCGCACTCGTTATTCTCAGCACCCCAATCGTCTCAAGTACTTTTGTTCTTACAGGAAATAATAGCCTGTTGTCACTTTTGCTTGCCGAACACGGAATTTACTCCTCGCCGTCTTTCGGCCAAGCACAAGCGCCGAATACCGTAATTCAAGATTTAGGCCCCCTGAGCATATTCTTTTTGATTAGTTTTCTAATATCTGCGATTTATGGCTTACTCACAGCTTGGCCTCTATATCACCACACCTACCATAATAACAAAAATCAAGCCTATTGGCATCTAGACAAAACTTAAGAGACTAAAGCAATGGTACAACACGCAGAAACCCAGGGGAATTCCAAAGGATTTATCGTCACGTCTGTCGATCAGCTTTATCGCTCCGACGCTTTCCAAAAAGGATATGAGGATTACCGCCGCGAGCTGCCTTTTCAATACCCAAATAAATGCAAAGGCCCCAATCCCGGCCTGAAAAGCTCAGAACAAGCTTATGAAACAGGCCGGCAGTTTGCAGCTTGGCTTGGGCCAAATTTTTATCTCTCAAACTTAATCAGCTTAAGATCCAAATTTTCAGAAGCCGTCCGCTCTAAAAGTATAGTTTTATAGACCACCTTCCAGTGTAATTTTTTTCCATTGGAATGGCTCTGCTCTCTCATAATACAGGTACCAGACAGGTTACTTAAGCTGCGAAGATTGAACGGTCCATTGGCTCTAGCCAGAGCAAAGCATAAATATTAGTAGCCTCTAAAAAAAATACTCGACTTACGGGTGTTTTTTATTTTAACTGCACCCATGACATATAACGTTCCTTTCGGTCTTCGCTTACTCCTGGGTTTGTACGCAAGCTTAATCGCCTGTTTTTCAATGCTAATCATCGACATGATTACAATGGAAATCTATGGTTTGAGTCCTCAACTTTTTGGAGGAATTAATCACCATAGTTATCTTTCTATTGTTGTTGTCAATTTACTGTTGGGCAGTATTTTGTTTTCACGATTTTATCGAAAAAAAGAAATCAACCTCAACAGGGATAGAAAAATCGTCAGACGTGTAATTACCATTATCCTGAGCCTAACTTGTTTGATCAGCACTTTATTCTTTTTCTACAGCATCTATCTTTTCGATAAAACTGAAGGGCAAACAGCCCTGATCGCCTCGACCTCCGCCGGATTTATTTTGGGGTTCTCTTCAATTCCACGCTTTATTTTTAGCAACTTACTCAATACACGCCGTGCGATCGTCGGAACTTTATTTGTTGGATTTCTTAGTATTCTTTTATTCAAACTTATCCACACACAGCTACAACTCAATCAGTTCCCTTCTTTACTCTCTGGCTCGTCTTCAGCTTTCGAAATGCAATTATGGTTTCGATTTAATCTCATTGACCTCTTGAGTGGGTTTTTAAATGCAATTCTCTCTCCCGTAGGCCTACTTAGTTTTCTAGCCTTGCCATTTTGGGGGCTTTTTGGATGGCTTGCGCACAAAACGATCCATCCCCGCCAGCATCATTTTTGGTCACAAGATCTCTCTGTATTTGAATGATTGTATCTCTAAAATTACGAATTTATCATGGCATTTATTATGGGTTTATCTCCTGTTTTACATACATTTATGTCAATGCAGCTTGGCCAAAAAGAATAGACCCGCAACTCAATTTTGGGATTGATACTCGATCTTTAATTGATACTTCAATTATCATTTCTTGCCTTTTAGTTGGGGTTCTTTCACTTACTTACGTTTACGCAGCAGATAAGAAAACCCCAAGAAAATTATTCAAAAATAGTGACGCCCTTGGTAAATGCATGACACTAATTATTTCGGTATTGTTCCTTCTCCCTTTACTATTTTTTCTTCTTTCTCTCTATATTAAAATCACTATCAATGTGGGAGGTATTACCCCAATCGCATTCATTACAGGATTTTGTGTCGGATCTATTTGCTTACCCCGCCACTTTAGTACTAACCACAACACCCAAACCCGCAGGATTTCGAGAGGAATTTGGAGCGGGATTTTTATTGGAACCTTCAACCTTGTTACCACCTTCTTCCTTGTCACTGCAGGTAACTATCTTTTGCTAAACATATACCCGTTTCTTTATAATTATGTTTACATCCTAATGGACCGAAATTTGACTTTTGACCCGAACGGTGTTTTCAAACTCTATGCTTTCAAGTGCTTATTTCTCTTACCTATATGGGGACTGTTTGGCTGGCTGATTCAACGCTGGGTCCACCCTCGCCAACATCATTTCTGGTCCCAGGATGTCACAATCTTTGAATGACAATCACTATTAGATCTGCTTGTAAATCACGATACTGAGATACTTTGCCAGCTCCATAGCTTGAGCAGTAAAATAACGACCTTCCCCGATATTTGCCCCCAGTATTTGGAGTGACGAATGGCCGTTATTTTTCCTGTAATATCACCTTTTTCTTTTTCTGAAACTAAACTTGAAACTACCTATGAATATACATGTGGCGGTCGGGTGGCAGCAGAGTTTGATGCCCGCGTGAGTATCGGTTTAGAGGACGGTGTTTTGATTGCGGGAGAAGTCGAACTCTATGGGTATGACGACAATCATGAAGGCGCATACGAAATCTGTAATGACCATGCTCTCACTGAGAAAATTCGCAACTTTGTCTTAAGCACTGGCACTGAGATCAACCGGGCTTTTGAGGTTTTATCCCAAGCAGCCCTTTCACAGAAAGCCACCCTTCGCTCCCCTCATTCATCACACAGTTCTCTCTTTAGGGAATTTTTGTGTGCCTATGAAGAATGCCACTCCCATTCCTAACCCTCACATGCGTTAGTATTGCGACAATTCTGTTAGCCGCATTTGGTATAGAAACAAAGGCGTCATACTCACCGAAGCAAGACAACGAAAACCTATATAAGAATTCATACCTTATATTTTTTCGTATAATTTGTTACCCTGACGACAATAAGTCGTCTAAGGAACTAAATTGTCGATTATTGTTTCGGCATATTTCGGGGGGTATGATTATGTCGTCGTTTTCTGGTTGGTCTATTACACGGTGGTCCGCTTTACTTATTCCAGTGATTGGGTTGGCTGCATGCCAAACAACACAAAAATCAGTTTCCCTGAACGAAGCAAAATCAATCACGGCTAATTTTGTCGGTAAATCAGTTGAGACCCCACCCCGCGGTATCGAAGATTTATTGGCGACACTGGACAGTTATGATGGCAAGCCAGATCCACAAATTGCGAAGCTCAAGGAAAAGGCCAATAAACCCATCTCACCAGAGGTGGAAGCCGACCCAAAACGCTTAATGAATTTTCTTTTCAAGCGCATGTTGGCTCGACAAGATCTCGGCATGGGTCAGGAGGCACTAGACGATGCCAGACATGTCTTACCCTTAGTGAGAAAATACAACAAAAGCGCCAAACCTGAATCAGATTTTTCACGCGGTGGCATGCTCACCAATATTGCCTGGCAGGAACTTGAATTCGGCCTCTTTAGCAAAGCAATCGAGATTTCAGAAGAAGCCATTGCCGCCAATGCGACCCCTTCTTGGACCTATAGCCAGATGACTCGTTTTCTTGTTTGGCAAGGAAAACTCGATGAAGCAGAAGTAATGCTTTCCCGCACCAAACAAGCACGTTCAGAAAAACGAAACGATCACCATGTCCCCCGCTTGCTTGCCATGATTGCCCAAAGTAAAGGGGAATGGGCCGAAGCAGAAGCTCAATTCAGAAGCACCCATTCAGCCTTGCGTGCACGAAAAGGAGAAGACTGGGCCAAGAGATCCATGATCTTTAACGCCCGACGTATCGCCAAGACAGTACGAAAGCAGGGACGACTTTCAGAATCAGAATTAATCCTCCGCAATGAACTCAACAGCCTGTTAAAGAGAACGCAAACATCCAAAACCGAAACTGTAGCCGTCCTGCTCAATGATTTATCTGCCAACTTTCAGGCCGCAGGGAGATTTGATGATTCAATCGCCCTCACGCGTAAAATCCAAGATATCCTGAGCGATATCAATTACCCTCAAGCATCCTGGATTACAGCCGGCACATATAGAACCGAGGCAACAGCCTATCTCGCTCTACGCCAATTTGACAAAGCTCGCTCGGTCTTTGATGAGCAGCAACGTATTTATGAGACCGTGTCTCCACTCACCTATGAAAAATGGTACAAGCCAAATATAAACCGGTTGCTCACCAATGTTCTGACGGGCCCATCACCAGCAGATCTTGAGGATATTGAAAGCAACTATGCCAAAGCCTTAAAGCGTCTTGGGGCCAAGCACTATAAGACGGCAGAATTTGCTGCGCTCAAGGCAACTTACCTGTCAAAGACAGGAAAAGCAGCCGAAGCCATGGTGCTTTTTCAAGATGCTTTTAATATTCTCAATGCGCGATCCCGGCGGGCGAACGATGGCAGTGAAAGCAATGTACTCAAGCGCCTACGCACCATATTCCTGATGGAAGCATACCTTGATCTGCTTTCGCAGGAAATTCTTCAGGCGGAAGGAGCCACAAAAGACGCCCTGATCATTCAAGCCTATAAAATTGCCGCTACTGCACGTGGCCAAATGGTTGCAGAGTCAATGTCAGCCAGTGCAGTACGGGCAAATTTTGACAATCCGGAGCTCCAAGAACTAGCCCGTAGGGAACAAGATGCCCAACGCCAAATTCAGGCGCTCTATGCCCTACTCGCTGATGCAACAAGCAAGGGAACCACAAAAGAAGACCTTGTGCCCCTGCGCACCTCCATCGACAACCTGCGCGCAGCAAGGGCCGCTATCTTTCAGCAGATTGAAGCCGAATTCCCGGATTACGCCTCTTTGATCAACCCCAAAGCGCAAGGCCCGGATCAACTTTCAGCAAAGCTTTCTACTAACGAAGCTGCGCTTTCTTTTTATTTTACTGGGAAAAAAGCCCTGGTCTTTCTGGTACGTAACGGGCACCCCGCACAATTTACCGAAGTGCAAATGAGTAAGCAGAAACTTTCATCTTATGTAAGCCGATTACGAAATGCACTGGAACCCAATGCCGAAACTCTGGGTGATATTCCAACCTTTGATATGGAAGCATCCTATGCGCTCTATCGCGACCTGATCGCACCGATCTCAAATGGCCTCAAAGGCGTAGATAATCTCTTTGTGATCCCACATGGCGATCTTTGGCAAGTGCCATTAGGCGTTCTCACCACCAAAGCTTATGAACTGCCAGAAGATCAAACAGTTCTGTTTGAAAACTACCAAAACGCGCCCTGGCTGGCCAATGACTATGCCATCGCTGTATTACCTTCAGCCAATGTGCTGATCAACCAACGCAATAACACCAAGACCGCAGTTGAACGCCTTCAGCTCGCCGCCTTTGGCGATCCCTATTTCAACCCCGCCCAACAAACCGCGGCTCTAGAAGGGGGAACAGATAACCTGGTATCGCGCGGGTTAGTATCAAGGGGCGTATTCCAAAGTCGGGGCCTTAAACTCAAACGCCGCGCCGCGCCTGTCACGCGGTCATCAAGTTCAGCCAGTCTTGCTGACTTGCCGCGGTTGCCCGATACCTTGCAAGAGGTCGAAGGCATTGCCTTGGCACTCAAGGCCGATATTTCCCGCGATCTCTTTACCGGGATCAACGCCACCGAGGCGAACGTCAAATCTCAAGACCTCTCAAATCGACGTTTCCTTGTTTTTGCCACTCACGGCTTGGTCCCCGGCGACCTCGATGGCTTGAATTTACCTGCTTTGGCCCTGACATCGCCAGCGATAACAGGAACCCAAGAAGACGGCCTCCTCACCACCTCTGAAATTCTAGGGTTGCGTCTCAATGCGGATCTTGTCGTCTTATCAGCCTGTAACACGGCCTCCGCAGATGGCGCAGGTTCCGAGGCTGTATCTGGCCTTGGCGCCGCATTTTTCTATGCTGGTGCAAAAACCATGCTGGTTTCCGGTTGGCCAGTAGAAACCACCAGTGCCCGCCAGCTCACCACCACCTTGTTCGAGAATTTAGGCAAGGTAAAAGACGCTTCTCCTATGGAGGCGCTGCAGAAATCAAACCTGAATCTGATCCAAAACGGCGGCTACAAGGATGAAAACGGTGACATGCTGTTCTCTTACAGCCACCCCATTTTCTGGGCACCCTTCATGGTGATCGGCGATGGTGGCAAGGGGACGGCAAGTGAGGCAATAGCCCCTGCGAGTTAAGAGACTTCTTCCTCAGCACTGATGTAAAATATAATTTAACTCCCAAAAGTATTATCATTTTGATCTTTTGGGAGTTATTTTTCGTCCAATTTCAAGACGCCTTTACGTTGAATACTCTCTGCCTGTCCTTGAATAATCCGCTGTTTCATCAACATGGCGGCTGGGTCATTACTTAGGAGCGGCGCTTCACAAATACTGAGAGCCTTATCGAAGTCACCGGCCCAAAAGACTTCCAACGCTTGCGCGTAGCTATCGCGGGCTTTTGCTCTCTCCTCAGATAGCTCCCCTTTTAGACATAGGGGCTCGTACACATCCAGGGCTTGCTCTCGTCCAACGACCTGAACCCTGTTTACCCCGCGCCATTCAAATTTTTCCGCACAACGATTATAGGTTTCTTCGCCGGCTAATAACATTGACCCCAGTTGCTTGTTGGCGCTTTCCAAACGCGCAGCCAGATTTACGCCATCTCCCATGGCCGTATAGGTCACCCGGCTTTCCGCACCAACGT
Source organism: Halopseudomonas aestusnigri (assembly GCA_036960845.1). Taxonomy (GTDB): domain Bacteria; phylum Pseudomonadota; class Alphaproteobacteria; order Kiloniellales; family Kiloniellaceae; genus Kiloniella. Next base: position 351,382 of record JBALWN010000003.1, read on the forward strand.
TTCCGACAGTCATCATTCCGCTGTTGATGCCAAATCGGGTCCGGACTTCACGACCAAGAATGGCGGGGCCAATAGGTTGAAGGGCTTCGTTCGCGGCCAAGGCTGTGGCAACGGCACTAGCGGCGTGATCTTCGTTTGCGATAGGCGCGCCGTACATAGCGATTAAGGCATCGCCAACAAAGTGATCGATAATCCCATCTTGCGTCTTGATCACGCGTTCAAAGGTTTTGAAATAGGCATTGAGGAATTTCACCAAAAGCTCTGGCTCTGTTTCTTCAGAGATCGCAGAAAAACCTTCGATATCGCTGAAGAGCATGGTGAGTAAACGGGTCTCACCGCCCATTTTCGGCGTAGATCCTTCATCCACCATCTTGTCGATCACAACGGGATCAAGGTAATGCGAAAACAGTTTGTGAATTTGGGCGCGTTGTCGATCAAGGATAAGACTGCGATATAAAGTGCCCGTAAAGAACACCAAAGTGCCTGCTGTCAAAACCTCTACCAAAGGCAAAATCAACTGATTACTTTCCCGAACGACAAAGACGATTACAATCGTCATCAGAAAAACAAACAAGACCGCACAAAAGGATTGCCACGATTGGAGGCGCACAGCGATTATCATCGCGAGAAGGCTGATCAGAAAAACAATCAAATAAACCGTATTTTGGTCACTGGTAATTAAAGATGTTCCAGCTAATTTGTTACTTATACCGTTTGCCAAAATGGTCACCCCGGCAGTTCCAAACAACCCTTCTCCTCGTGCTTGCACAGTACCCTGACAATCCGCAAGGGCCAGCGTGTTATCCTGCGCGGAAAAACGATTTGAAGACTGAAAGCGATCTTCTACGGCAAGATCCAACCCAAGCAAGACAACTTTACCCGCAAAGGCCTCTCGGAAATAATCATCAGCTCCGGCCTTGGCACATCCTAAAACCTGACTGAAAGAATGAACCTCTAACGGGCGTGTGGGGTCATAATTTATATAGGAGCGCTTTTCTTCTTTTTCTGATCCTTTTTCCGGTCTTATTCCCTGTTTAGGGGGAGTAAGACCCGCGACCCTTTTGATAATTTCCAAGGTAAATGAGGGTGCATTTATCTCCTCGCCAGAGGAGGATAGTAGAGAAACGTAATCCGGGATCTGCCGAACAATATTATCATTATCGGGAGTAACATTTAGAGGGCGGATATTTTTGTCTCCCCCGATAGCATGGATAAACCCCTTAAAGGGGCGCAGAGCTGAATTTTGGAGATAAACTTCTCCCATTAACAAACGATCTTCTTTTCTGCCGTATTTTGCCAAAGACTGCATGAAAGTTCGATCGTGAGTACGATTACCTGTCCAGTTCGCTGCGGTCGTAGGCAAGATAATATCCAGCCCTAGAATTTTGCTGTCGGCCTCCATAACCGCAGTAATGACTTCAGCAAATTCCGGTGTCCACAAAACCCGCGGTGTGTTGGCCAAAGCAGTACTTTGATATGAAGCTTCGTCGAGCATGATCAGGCTGACGTCAGATCTCATAGATGGCTCTTCTCCGTTATCGAGAAGGTCATGTTTAGCAAAGGCCATACTTTGAAGGACATCAATCGATAGACCGCGCAAAAGATCGCGACCAAAGTGCAACGTCGATCCGACGATTAGGATAATGCACAAGCCAAGCCCAAGGCCGTGTAAGGCCTTATTTAGAAACTTGCCCTGTGCAATTGAATGTTGGAAGGAAATATTTTTCAAGAAACTCTAACCACTACTACTTCAAAACTTTACCAACCGCTGAACTAGAGAAAGGTTCTGAGCCTTGGCATGCGGACTAATCTTAACTACCTGCTTTTCTTCACCAAGAGCGATGCTATAAACCCCACCCGCTGACAAAAGCAAATCTAGACGGTGAAAATCGATCCGCCCCTTTTCGAGCGCTACCTCTAAAGTATCGACATTTTTTTTGTCCAAGCGCAAGACCAGTATTTTATTGTCCCCTATTGAGCTCAAATCAGACACCAGAACTGCAGGGTAAAGCGAATAAAGTGTGATGTCAGGTTTAGGGGTTTTCGGGGTGTTAGGGTTTCTAAAGACAGCCGTAAGGGCCACAGTTTTACTACCAGCACTCTTGCCTTGGATTTTCTGGCCGCAATCCAATTGTTTCGTTTCAACCTTGCCTCCGACAATTGTGCTTTTTTCAGCACCGATTGTTACTTTACCCCCGGTTATCGTCTCTGAAAGGCAGGTATTCATATAGCCGATGGATATTTGGGTACCGTTATCCAGTGTCAGAGATTGCCCCTCCCACAAGAGGTCCATGATCTGTACTTCATGCACATCACCGACGATATCATCAACAATTGCAACAGGCTCATCCGCTTGACTTAAAGAAGAGATAAAAACTAAACAGGAAGAAACAACCAATTTTTTGGCGAGTGTTAGAGAGAATAATCTCGAGAACAAGTCACTGGATAAAAGATATTTGTATACGTTTCTAATAGTTCGCTCTGGGATATGACCTGTCATTTCTTCCCTCTTATACTACGCAAGAATATTTCACTAAATATTCTCTCTATTTTATAGGCCGTTTTCTGATAACGGAAGTGAAACTATATATCGTTATTAGAAAACGGCCCAATACAACTTATCCTTAAAAGCTACTATAGGTTATATCGTAAAAAAACGAATAACTATATTTCGTACATAAGGCTTCAAAAATAACACTCTTTTAACGAGTTAAAGTGTATAGTGTATCAACCAAAATACAATTACCTAACAATAGAGTATGACGAGGTCATTTAAATAAAAAGCGTTTGGGTATTAACCGTCAATAAAAGGCGGGCTTTAGAATTTTATGAGTGCCATTGCCGAAGGGTGCCTCCAGATGAATGATAATGAGCATTATCTCGAAAAAGAACTCTCTTTTTTGGTGAAAACAAATCAGGATATATTTGATTTTTTACAACACTCGACTTTGGATGGCTTGTGGTATTGGGACTTGGAAAAACCTGAAATTGAATGGATGAACGACAGTTTTTGGAACCTGTTGGGACATGATCCAAAAACGAAAGAACACCTTGTTTCTGAATGGCAAGAACTTATCCACCCAGAAGACCTTGCCACCTCTATGAAAAACTATGAAGAGCATTGTAAAAACCCCGATCAACCCTACGACCAAATAGTTAGATACAAACATAAAAATGGATCAACCGTTTGGGTCAGATGCCGGGGAATGATTATTCGAAATGATGAAGGAGCTCCTATTCGCATGATCGGGGCCCACAATGACCTTACCGGGTTGATGCTCACTCAACAACGTTTGGAACAACAAACAGAAAGCTTAAAAAAAGAAATAAGCCGCAGGCGAGAATCAGACCTCGCCAATCAGGCCAAAGATCAATTTTTTGCTAAAATGAGCCACGAACTTCGTACGCCCTTAAATGCCATCATTGGTTTTTCCGAAGCATTACTCTTGGGATTTTGTGGTGAGCAAAATGACAAACAGGCTGAATACATAGATCACATCCGAACTTCTGGCATACACTTGTTAGCTCTGGTCAACGACGTACTCGACCTCGCAAAAATAGAAGCAAGTGAAGAAAAACTCTACGAAGATCCAGTCGATATTCCTTCTGTTATGAGTAATTGCCTCCATTGCATTGAGTCTCTTGCCGATCAAAAAGAAGTAACACTATCGGTCGATATTCTTGATGAAATTCCGAAACTCTACGGTGACGAAAGACGTATCAGTCAAATTTTTACAAACTTACTAAGCAATGCGATCAAGTTCTCCCTTGAAGGAGAAAGTGTCTCTTTTTCTGCGCGCCACACTGATACAGGTAGTATCGTCGTCGTGGTTCGTGATCACGGCCCTGGAATTGCCCCCGATAATATCAAACAGTTGACCAAACCCTTTCATCAAATCAGAGGCGACATTCATTCAACCCCTCTTGAAGGAACTGGCCTAGGGCTTTCGATCTGTAGCTCCCTCACCGAGCTCCATGGCGGCACCCTGACAATAGAAAGCCAGCTTGGACAGGGGACGTCGGTTACCGTTTGTTTCCCTCCTGAAAGAAGTATATCAGCAAAGCCAATATCACCACATCACGAGGAACATCCCGTCGTTAAGGCCGTGTAAAATCGTGCCATAATCATTCTAATTTACTGATGATAACTGTCTAATACGCAATACCACCCCCTAAATTGACAAATTTCTTATTGTTAAAAACAATCAGACATGTGGGGATCCGATAGCTATTCAACTTTTGAAGAAGCCAGTGAGCCTAAACAAATTATTGAATACGACGGCTTTGTTCATGGACAGGATTTATTGGCTGGAAAGTACGGAAAAGAAGTTACGACACACATTATCAATTTTCTAATAAACCCGTAATTACCAATTTAACGCAATGCTGAGTTTATTAATTCACACTTATTTTTGGAGGATTTATTTTTTTGTTGCATAAGGCTATGTTTATTCATCTTTTGGTAGTATTCTATATTATAAACTAAATCGGAAAAACATAAGGCGATGAGATAAATAGCTATCTAACAACCAGTACTGATAAAACGATATTTTACAGTCTTTAACATATGAATATGAATTTAATAATTCAAAATAATCCTGAATACACGTCAACAGCTGCGGTGTTTATGTTTCATCAGAAAATGCTAGGAGTTCCTGATATTAATCGCAATTGAACGCAGTGATACGCCACAACCCACAAAAACTACATATCCTATTCGTCGAGAAAAGAGTAATGGGGGACGTTACTAATGCTCATGAACCTGATCTTCAAAGACCTGCCAATTGGATTGTGCCACTTTGATACAGATCTTCGTTACCTCTACATTAATGACTGGTTGGCAGAGATCAATGGCCTACCTGCTGATCAACATATTGGACGTTCCATTGCCGATGTTCTTCCTGAAGCAGCAGCACATATAAGCAAACCGATACGAAAAGTTCTCGAGACAGGAACTCCCCTTTATGGCGGAGAAGCGTTGGTTGAGACCCCCGCAGATCCTGGGGTAATCAGAACCTTTCGTCATAGTTTTATTCCTGTGAGATCTGAAGGGGGAATCATCATTGGCGTGAGTGGTGTTGTCGAAGAGATAACAGAACTAAAGTTGATCGAAAAATCACTCCGGCAAGCAAGTCGAATGGAGGCTGTCGGCCAACTTACCGGGGGCGTGGCCCACGACATCAACAACCTGTTGGCCGTTATGATGGGCAATACGGAAGTATTGGCTCAACAGCTTGGTGCCAATGAAAGTTCACAAAAAAACATTAATGCTATTATCAGAACGGTGGAAAGAGCTTCCTCTTTGACGGATCGCCTTCTTGCATTTTCTCGCCAACAAGACCTCTCCCCAACACCAACTCAACTAACTGATATGATCTCAGGACTTGAAGATCTGTTACGGCGCTGCCTCGGTGAAACCATCGATCTAAAAATCAGATTGGCACCCGGTTTATGGCCAGCGTTGCTAGATCCTAATCAATTTGAAAATGCCCTCGTCAACCTTGCCTTAAACGCCCAAGATGCCATGCCCAATGGAGGTTTACTTACCTTTGAGACGTCCAATGTAACTCTGAAAGAGGGAGATCTGGATTTCATTAAAAATAGCGTAAAAGATGTTTGCCAGGACGAAGTCCTGATCGGGGATTACATAATTATCAAGATCAATGACACCGGCATTGGAATGAGCCCAAAGGTGCTCGCCAAGGTGTTTGAACCCTTCTTTACCACAAAGGACATTGGTAAAGGCAGTGGACTGGGTCTATCTATGGTCTATGGTTTTGTTAAACAATCCAACGGCCACATCATTATAGAAAGCGAAGAAGACAAAGGCAGTACAGCTAAACTCTACTTTCCACGTTCAAAAGAAGCTCCCAAACCCGTTGAACTCGCTGTTGAAGAAATTCACTCCAGCGCACCAAAAAATAGCCGCATCCTGATTGTTGAAGACAACGATGATGTGCGCGCTGTTTCCAAGAATATTCTAGAAAGCCATGGCTACGATGTCACCGAAGCTCGAACGCCGAAGCAAGCGCTCAAACATCTTAAAGTATCAAAATCTTTCGATTTACTCTTTACCGACGTGGTCTTACCCGGTGGTATGAACGGTATTGAAATTGCTGATCAGGCAATGCAACTTCACCCCCAGATAAAGATATTATACACAACAGGGTATTCCGAAAATGCAATAGCAGAAACTGCTAGTGTAAAACCCAGAGAACCTCTGTTAAAGAAGCCTTATCGACAGGTGGATCTGCTCTCGAAAACCCGTGCACTTTTGGATGTTAAATCCATTCTGGTTATCGAAGATGACGAAGATATTCTCGGTTTAATCAAAGACGGTTTGCAAGACTATGGCTATAACATTATCACAGCCACAGGAGGCACTGAAGGTTTAAAAATTTTCAAATCAGGCCAGTTTGATGCCATCATCATGGACATGATGATGGAAAATGGAGAAGGCTTTGAAACCCTGGGCTGGGTAAAAGACAAAACCCCCGAGATAAAAATCCTTGGTATATCGGCAAATCCCCAATATCTCACTGTTTTTAAAGCATTGGGGGCAACGGATACATTGAGAAAACCGTTTAAGATGGAAACACTGATCGCGCGTTTACAAAAAATGATGAATTAATATCGCTCCTATCAAAGCTAAACTCACGTTCCAAGCTGCTATGAATTAGGGTGTGACCATTAACTTACACTACGCATAAACGTAGCTTTGTAAGCCACTAGAAAACCCTGACCTTCAAGGTTAAATTTCTCTTCACCCGCGCGACCAATTACAAAATAATAACTTAGAATTACGTCTTAAATCAACAGTACATATTTAAAATAACACATATAAAACAATGGGTAACATTCATAAGAAGTAAAATATTTTAATACTTTCTTATTACTAATCCGAATACCATCGCATGCTGATATACATGTGATCACTCATAAAAACATCACCTAAAAAACAAACACTTATTTATAAAAATTCTCTGGTAAAACAGGGTTTAGGAGACACTATGAAGCTAAACACTTTTACCAACATGAGCATTCGTTTTCAAATTCTTGCTATTTGCCTTTTTTCTCTACTTGGCTTTATCGCTATTGGCAGTGTGTACCTTGTAAGCAGCCAAATCCAAAAAGGTTTCATTCTTCACCAAGAGGAAACGTTGCATATACTTCAGCTTGAGGAAGCTTTGGATAAAGGTTTCTTAAACGCACGGCGTCGTGAAAAAGATTTCCTCCTCCGTAATGACGAAAAGTATGCCAAGCAACATGCAGAACTCATGACAAGCATCAATTCTTTGCTGACAGAATTACACGAAAATGCTTTGACACCAGAAGATCTTAAATATGTTACTGCCCTCAAAAAGATGTCACAAGAGTATGGCAACCAGTTCAACATTGTTGCAGAAGAACATAAAGTTATTGGGCTGACCGAGAAACAAGGCCTCAGAGAAGAACTCCGAAATGCCGTTCACAATATCGAAGATCGTCTCAAACTTACCAAAGAAGAAAATTTAACTATCTTGATGCTTATGATGCGTCGTCATGAGAAGGATTTCCTACTTCGTCATGACCCCAAATATATTGCCCAAATAGACCAACGAATTAGTGAATTCAAAACAGCTCTTAAGGATACGGCACTTTCTGGTAATGATACTAAAGAAATAAATAACTTACTTGGGCAATATCAAGCCGCTTTTAATAAATTAGCTGAACTCAAACTCTCCCTAAGATCCCACGAGAAGAACTTGAGCAAGATATATGCCAAAGGTACGCCTTCAATGCACGCCTTAGAGCAAGCAGCTAATGAAGGCTATAGCCACGCAAAGCAATTGGCCACAGAAAATGGCGAACAGACCACGGTTATTATGGGAGCTGTAATTTTGTTTACTGCGGCGTTTGTTTTTGCAGTTGGGTTTTGGATCAGCAATTTACTGTCTAAACCTATCCGCGGACTAACTGCAGTTATGCAAGAGCTCACCAACGGTAATAGGGAAGTCACAATCCCCAATACAGCCGCAACCAATGAACTTGGGAAAATGGCAAACTCTGTTCTGTTCTTTAAAGAGAGCCTTATAGAAAACGAACGCCTCACCGCAAAGCAATCAGAAGAACAAGAAAAACAGCTCGAAAAAGCGGAAACCCTTCGTCAATTGGTCTCAAGTTTTGACAGTGAAGTCAGGAATGTAATCTCACAAGTAGATGGCGCAATTGAGACCATGACGCAAACCGCACCTTCTATGCGTCAAGCCGCAAAAGAAGTTAAAGAAAAGTGCAATACATCTGCACAATCAGCCACCCGCGCCACCGAAAATGTGCAAACTGTGGCCACAGCATCGGAAGAGCTTTCTGCTTCTATCAAAGAAATCGGCCGACAAGTCGAACAGTCCACGACAGTAACGAGAGAAGCAGTTCAACAGGCCGACGATACACGTGGTATTATGGCTGAACTTTCAGAATCAACGACCAAAATCGGCGAAGTCGTAGGTTTAATCACCGACATTGCAGAGCAAACCAATCTTTTAGCTCTTAATGCCACAATCGAAGCCGCACGCGCTGGAGAAGCCGGAAAGGGATTTGCAGTTGTTGCCAGCGAGGTGAAAAATCTATCGAACCAAACATCCAAGGCAACAGATGAAATCGCGTTGCAGATTAATGGGGTACAGGATGCCTCTCTTCAAGCAGCAGAAGCCATTACTGGAATCACCACGACCATCCAGCGTGTTCATGAAATTGCCTCTGCGATTGCTGCTGCAGTACAAGAACAGGCCGCAGCAACTTCTGAAATTGCCCGTTCAGTAGAAGAGACCGCAACAATTGCTCAATCCATGCGTCAAGATCTGACTGTAACCTCTGATACAGCCCAGGACACAGAAAATGCAGCCGGCGATCTCTTAAACACTGCAGATAATCTTACAAATCAATCTAATGATCTTAGCAGTTCGATACAGAGTTTCTTAGGCAACATAAGAGCGGCATAATCACCTGATAGCTAAGAAGGTATCAAACCAAGCTACCAACACATCCGAATACAACAAAAGGCCAACTCCGCGTGAGTTGGCCTTTTGTTTACTTATACTGGCCAGTTATTAAAGCCCCAGAGCTTTCACTTTTGTATCAAACCATACCGGGTACTCATCAACGTAGCGCCCCAAGCTCAAAAGCAAAGCTTCGCGTTTCGCATTTTCGAGAATTCTAAGGCGCTCTTTATGATAATACGCACGACGTACGGGAACGATGTATTTCTCTGGTACACCAGAATTCAGTTTGTCAAAAAGATGTTGTAGATCCACTGGGATAGCCACCATGTCCTGCGTAATAGAAGGAACGATAGCTGCCAGTCTGAGTTCTAGTTTCTCGGTCGGTAAACCAGCTATTATATTTAGGTTATCCAGCTGGTCACGAACGGCATCAAGCATAACATCGGCATGCCAATCTAAGCGTGTGGCGAGCAATTTGTGATTAAACTCTACAGTGCTCATTCTGGCATCTAACAGCCATGAATTCTCCACCACGATCATATCATCATCATTTTGTTCAGCGGGACTTCCGAGCCCTATTACGTTTTGGGCCTCCCCCGCATTTAAATATATACTATTGTTTCTACCCGGGCCTTGGTAATGGGTCAGCAGCCGATCCCACTGTAGTGTTTTTGGAATGTTCAGGCTCCACTTTTTCTCTCCCGGTTTGTTCGGTATACCAAGATCAAGAACTAAAGAATAACGTTTCTGTGGCCAACCTCTGCGGTGAATAATTGCCTGAAACTTCAGATCGTAAAGACTGATATAACTCCATATATTTTCAGGAATTTGGGAAAGAGCTGAACTCCCCCCCGGCGGTTGAGGTAAGGGAAAACGGGTATCGTTAGGAAACCACCACATAATTTGTGCTTGGGTTACTGCTTGACCGTCCACATTTTCGACCTGCCATCCGACATCATAGTCAAACCCTGGGTAGTCACTTTGTATTCTAACGCCTTCTTTAGGGGGGCTTGTAGATTGTTTGAGAAATTGAAAGCTCCCGGCTTCGCGCCCGGCAATATCCGCATTGGCACTTTCAAGCCCCAGGGACAAGAATGCGGACACCCAAAGAATATTGATAATTCTTATAAAGTATGACTTGAAACAAGGGTTTATTAATTTTCCAACCATGCTTCAACCTCCTGCTCAAAGAAGGCCTGCCGTTGTTTGAGCGACAACTTCGCCTCCCCCGGAGTATGTTGTATCGCGCCTGTTTTCTCTGCTAATTCGCTATATTCTGCTGCGCGGAAATAGCCCTCGACGATGTAAGCGGCAATAGGCGGTAAAACATACTTCTCGCCTTCTATAAAATCGCGTACGGGGGTGTAGTTATGCGCCCCATAACTCAAACCAAAGAAGACTGCACCAGCATAAAACGCATAGCTAAACCGCTGATAACTCAAGATTGATAGAACGAAAATAGCCACTCCGATGATCCCACTGGCAATCGCGACGTTATATAACTCGCTCCAGGCCATCGCCGGCGTAATCAATGGTGTTGTCATCGCCAATAGTGGCAATAGAATATAGATCGCTAACACCATCACCCCGATCAACATCCCAATCGGACCACCAATGGATTTTACTTCTCGCCGCTTATCCGCTCTCAGGACGGGTGGGCCTTCATCCACATAACCATTCTTATAATCATCCACATCACGCCCATCAGAAATTTTTGGAAAAACATCCGGCCAATCTTCAGGATAAGTGTCCTCTAACTCTCCAACAGAACCAGAGACAGGCCGATCGGCTATCAAGAGACCCTCAATCGGCTCCAGATCTAGAACTTCTGGTTCAATACCTGCATCGTCGCGAATTGATAACACATTACTTTCGGATACTTTGCTGACATGGTCTTGATCAAGAGCTTGAAGGTTGTCCTGTGCCTCAATCTGCTCTCTCAAAACCAATTGAACAGCCTCATCAAAGCTTTCAGTTTCACTTCTAGCTTCAACAGAGGATATGGGAGGGGCGCGAGTTTCCAGTCCCGCAATAAACGATTGGCGTTCTTGCAACAGAAAGTCCACCAGATCACCAGTTTCCATCTCTTGCAACAGAGGTAACCCCTGCTTTAATGCCCTCGCCTTTTCTTGCGCCAAGTCTCACTCCCCATTGGTGCCCAACTTGGCCCCGTTTACGCAATAATTTCTATGTATCGTCGACGTTGAAATATCTTATCCATAATAAAAACAAAATTCGTAAAGATTTTTCACTCTTTTAAATTATGCCTTCTTTGAGAGGCCTGAAGTGCGAACATTAGACAGGTTAATATAACCCTATCAGCAACAGTGGATGATCATGCCCCTGGCTTGATACGTTCGCGATCCAAACACCGATCCGTAAATGTCTCGGCCTTGTATTCCAGGGTCTGTTCTGGGTTGTCTTCGGCATAGATAATCTCAAGACCTTGCCCGCCCAGGCTATCCCAATAGGACTTTTGCCCGATCTGTTTGTTAAAACTGGTTTCGATGACTTCGCCGTCGATTTCAAAGCGGTGCAGCACGTTAAAGCCGCGCCCCATACGCGATTTGGTTCCCATCACCGTCGCCATAGCAAGACTTCCACGGCTATAGATATGCAGGGTATTGCCCACCATCTCCATCATGGTCCACCACAGATAGATCGAAACCAGCAAAGAAATCGGTACCGGAACATTGAGAGTTAGATCAAGCTTTATGCCACCCGCAAAAGTAAGTCCGCCCAGAACCCACAGCAGTAACACCGCGATCACAACCGCGAGCAAACTATAGCCAAGGAAGCGTAGGAGATAATAAGACCGTACAGCCAGATTAACCCGCCCGGCCGCTTTCAGTTCACGGTAATAAGGTAAAAAATCACGGGCACCGATACGGAGAAAAAATTCAAAAAGAAACGACATCTAAACAATCTTAAAAAAGGGAAATTGATCTATAGAAGAGTAGTGCGGCTATAGTGCCTGTGTTGCACAGCCAGCGCAAAATTTATTCCAATTCTGACACGAAATGAACACAAGCTATTAAAAGAACCATTGCCGTTATTCATGCCTTTATTTTAGGTCGAAGCATTTTTCACATTGCGAGACCACGAAAGCGTACGATTTGTGTATAAAGAATAAGAGTAAAAAAATCTCAACGCCCCTGCCCCTAAATTGGCGCGGTATCAACCATACTTTTCTTGCCGTTTATGTCATCAAACCATTTGCTCGTAAAAGGCCTTTCAACCCTCCACTCACCATAAAGAGACCGCTTATCCATCAATGATAAAGCACACCCTAAGACAATATTTTGAAAACTTAAATCAGCTTTGATCTCCATCTTTTTCATCTTCTTCTCAAAGTATTGAAGACATCGAATTGCTCTTTGTTGTTCAATGTCCAAAAGAAACAGCGATTGATTTTCTGGCTCACGCCGTAATTCTCTTACCCAAGCGGCAATACCTTCAAGAAATCCCAGAGCCATCGTTTCAAGTTCTTTATCTTTCATGCCCTCATTTGAAGAACTGAACAAAATAGGGTCTGAATTCGTCTGATCAAAATATGAACAAATAGTTCGTGTTTCTGCCAAGACAAATTCATCGTGCACAAATGTCGGCACTCGACAAACAGGGCTATACGCCAAAAGGGGGCTGTCTGGAGAACGATTGATTACTTCAATTTCTTCCACAGTTTTTAATAATTCACACTCGCGCAATGCAACACGAGCAATTCGTGCAAACGGAGAATTTTGTGAATAAAACAATTTCATTCGTTCACCCTAGCGAAAAGGTTAACCTAGTAATCAAATACGACGACAATACGACTATATTAGAAATCATGTTTCAACTCTAAGGCTCCTCACGCAAACTCCCCTTGGATCCAGTCGATGAAGGCGCGGGTGGCGGGGGTTTGGCTGTGGCGGGCGGGGATCATGAGGTAATAGGCTTCTTGCATGGGGGCACTGTGATCAAAGGGTTTAACCAGCCGCCCTTGGTCGATCATATCTTGAACCAGCACGTCGTGGCCTAATGCGAGGCCTGCACCATTAACCGCTGCTGTCAGGGTGATGGAATAGGTCGAGGCAAGGTTGACGCGTTGGACATCAGGCAAACGCAAGCCCTGATCAGATACCCAAGCCTCCCACGAACAGAACACCGCACTGCAATCAAACAGGCGATCTTTGCGCCAATCTGCTGTGGCAGCAAGTTCTGGGGTGCATACCGGATAGAAATCACCTTGAGCGAGGCGTTCGGCCCCTGCGACCTCAGATCGGCTACTTGTCACATCTTTACGGCCATAGCGGACCACAACAGAGGCCGATGGCTCCGTCTGAGTGGTCCAGATTTCCGGCACCACGTTGACGCTCAACCAGGGATGCTTCTCGAATAACTTTGGCAAGCGCGGTGCCAGCCAAAAAATTGAAAAGGCCATGTTGCACTGAATGGTTAGCCGTTGATGACGCTCCCCTCCAGTGAGAGATTGTGTGCCAGCTTGAAGACGCTCAAAGGCATCTTGGATTACCGGAAGATAGCGCTCTCCCGCTTCTGTTAGGTGAAGGGTCCGTGGTTGGCGAATAAACATCGGGTGACCGAGATGTTGCTCCAGGCTTTTGATCTGCTGCGATACTGCCGACTGGGTCATGTTCAACTCGCGGGCCGCCCCGGTGAAGGAAAGATGGCGGGCCGAGGCTTCAAAAGCCCGCAGCCAGTTCAACGGCGGTAGCTTTTTTCCACTCATATTTTGTTTCTTTTCCTAATGTTTAACACGTTAGGCTCCGTACTCATTAACTACCCATTAGTTTGACTTATGACAGTACGTCACTTTTCTCGTTTGTAAAGTAAGGCCAAGTCTTTCAATCTTAATCAGAATTAAAAAAACTCAGCATACTGATCGGCGTTAAAGGCCATCAGATATGACAAACATAAAAATCTTGGGAATATAACAATGTCGATCGTGACAAACCGACGAACTGGTAAAGACTACGATGCAAAAGAATGGGCGCTTCGGGTAGATCTCGCCGCTGCCTTTCGGTTGGCTGTACATTTTGACTGGCATGAGTCAGTGGGCAATCACTTTTCTGCGGCGGTTTCTAGCGACGGCAAGAAGTTCCTGTTGAACCCGAAGTGGAAACACTTTTCGGAAATCTGTGCCAGCGACTTGCTTTTGCTGGATGCTGATGATCCCGAAGTCATGAACGGCCCCGACGCACCCGATACCACCGCTTGGTGTATCCACGGTGCTGTCCATGCCGCCGTACCTAATGCCCGGGTTATTCTGCACTGTCATCCGATTTATGCCACTACCCTGGCAACCCTGAAAGATCCGTCGATAAAACCAATTGATCAAAATACGGCCCGCTTTTTCAACCGCATGGCCATAGACAGTAACTTTAGTGGCCTCGCCGACGAAGCAGAAGAAGGCCAGCGCATCGCCCGCGCCTTTGGTAACCAATCGATCATGATGATGGGTAATCACGGCGTATCAGTGGCCGCCGACACCGTGGCAGAGGCATTTGAAGATCTTTATTTCCTCGAACGCGCTGCCAAAACTTTGATCCTGGCTTATTCCACAGGACAGGAACTCAATATTTTAAGTGATGAAATTGCTGAGAAAACCGCACAAAGTTGGGAAGAGTTTGGCGACGCTGCCTTTGCCCACTTTGATCACCTTAAGGCTATGCTCGACAAGACGGATCCTTCCTTTAGAGAGTAAGTTGGCCTCGCGAAATTCAGAAATCAAAACAATAGAACTGTATAATTTGAGCAAGCTATCATGGTTCGAAAAAAGTGGATGAAGTAGGCTCAATTATAATCAAACACCCCTGTTAATTCAGGTACTATATTTAACGTAGATATAAGATATTCATAATGATCAGTTTTTTTGGTTGAGGGGCAACGCTTTATCCCGATCCAGACAGCGTTTGGCAAAGAGGTCTGGATCAAAAATAACCGCGACATTCGGGGCAGATTGAGCATAGATCACTGTTGCCTCCTCGCCCTGCTTTCTACGGATAAAATCCAGCAATGATTGCCCGGCTCTCTGAAATGTAAAAACCTTGCCATCAACCTTGTAGGCGTATTTCAAAATTCGGGTCTTACGATAGGAATCCTTGTCAAAAACCCTGCCCTCCGCCAAGGCACCGTCGCTATAGGCAAAGGCGGTTTTCTCCAGCGCCTTGATACGAGGCCAGAGGAAGAGACCAAAGAAGAATACGAGGACAAACAATCCACCACCCCGCACCCAGGGATTTTCCGGCGCGAGATAAAACTGCCAAGCATTGTAATAAAACACGCCAACCACAAAGAGATAAAGCCCCATCCAGCGTGCAAAATTTGCCATATAGATCGCCAAGACATCAGAGTTCACCCTGTCCTGGCGACGCAACTCACCATAAAACGTGATGAATTCCCGAGAACAAAACAAAAGGAAAAACCGAAACAGAAAGGACATAAACGGGGATACCTATTTTATAAAACTGCCATAATAAAAAAATTAAGGCTAAAAAAACAAAGCCAGATGTTAACAATCACCGTTTGGCAAAGTGAGCATACCGAACTTTAGCCGGGTCAATCTTAGCCATAGGGACAGCGGCTTCCATCACCACTTTTGCTGCAAGCGCGGGGTCGATCTGATCCTTACTGGCAATAATTAATTTTTGGGTTGCGAGGCTAAGAACAAAAGGCCAAGCCAAGGGCGTTTTCACACTGGATGCCAAAAGATTACGCATGGGATTCCAATATTTATCAAGAAGCTCAAGTGGAGAATAAAGCGGCATATTTTCTGCTGGAAGCCGGGGAACGCCAAAGTCTTTACTGCCAATACTCGAGATGACATGCATCGCCAGAGGTTTCATCTCTATGAGGTCTTTGGCACCCATGCTTTCCGCAGCGCCGCCAACGAGGGTCCAAATTGACAGATTACCCGAACTGGGTTCAAACAGGGCTTCATTGAGAGCATCGCCCGCATAGAATTTTTCGCCCGCGACAGTATCGATAACAACAAAGACCTCTTGTTCGCTCATTTCCCCCGTGTTGACCACGACTTCACGCAGCCCCATTTGAGCAGAAAACCCCGCCAGAGCCCCCAAGGTCGTCAGGGTAGTTTCAATATGACCGTGTTTACCGTCTCGGCCTTTCAACCCTATTTGTTCGGCCAACAACAGCTCCATAATATCATCGGCAGTATCGTTATAGTTCAGCTCACCATTGAAATTTGGAAACCCGCCCGTGGTTTGAAAAAGCACGTTGGCAAACTCATCACTATCGAGAAACTTGGCCTTTTCCGTGACCCAGGAATGAGTATTCAACTTTTCCGAAGATGAAGGCGTGGGCGTTTGCGCAAAAGCCCCGTTGGCCTCACCTATTGCCAAGGTCGGAACCAAAGCCAAAACTAGAACACGCAAGCAAGCCCAGATATAAAGGAAATCTTTCGAGCAAAACAGCAGGAAAAAGCGAAAGAGAATATGCATCAAACCCCACGTGAGAGAACAACTGAGTTAGTCACCAAGGGCAGCACGTAGATACTACCAATGCAAGATATTATTAACGGATTGGTTACTCATACAAACTATGATCTCTTTGATATCGCTGAACAAGATCACATTTTCTGTTTTTAGAAATTTTTCATGACAATCCGTCGATTTATTATCATTACCCTTCTAGTGGCCATCCCGATCTTCTGTCTTGGTGGATACTTTTTGCTCACTTCGATTTATCAGGGCTGGTTATCAAGTTTCCCTGAGCTAACACCAAAAAGAATTGCCACTCTTCAATTCAAATCTACGGTGTTCTTTTTCTTAGGTATTGCCTTCGTCCTTGGGGCGCCCGCGTTGTCTATCTACCTTATTGTTAAAAAGAAATACACTAGAGCACAGGTTAAATGAAACGATTTTTTGTTGCAAAAGAGATAAGTGCTTATTGGAGATATGAATGAGTATTGAGAGTTTTAAAGAGCGTCTGTCATGTATTCCCGCTAAGAAATCAGGGAAATATCTAGAGAAGATTGCACTTGATATGAATGTCGGTCCTCTTCTTGGAGGCAATACCGACACCGCTGAGTATTATGATCTTATTCTCTCATTGTTCGATAACACCGAGATTTGCTCAAAAAGAGGAACCTATAGATTTGTATCCATAATGTATCAGGACTTTAAGGATCTCACACTAGAACAACAAAATGTCCTACTTGAGAAATTTGTCTGTAACTATGAGTTATTTACTGATCATAGCTTAAGGTTGTTTGTGACAGATTTAATAGCTCGTTGTTATGATTTCGAGACCGCGATCAAAGCTTTCGAAGAGATTGAGAAAAACAACAAAACGGACACTTTGGATGAATTATTTGTAGGTTTAGATATTCTCATATGGGGCTTTGGAGAAAGTACGAAAGAACATTTAAGGATAATAAAGCTATGTGAAAAGATACAAAGTCGATTAGTTCACTAATGAGCTAAATAATTCCAGTCAATCATACTTCATTAGCTTAAATCCCTATTCCAGCCCCTATTCCATCTCCTCACTTGCGTCCTCTTGGTACCTCGACCAGCTGGTGACTTTGCCGTTGGCGGGGTTGAGGAAGATGAAGTTGTTGTCGGCGTAGCGGTAGATCCGGCGGCAGGTTTGGCCTTCACCCCTTTTGGTACAGATGTTATAGCCCTCAAAGAACCAGGTGGTTTCATAGCTCTTGCCCTGGGCGTGGAAGATATGGCGGCCGTCTGAGGTGTATTCACTCTGCGCGCGGATACCCAAGATGGTTTTGATGGCTAAGGGCCTACCGACCAACATTTGTTGGAAAGTTGTCGGCGTGAGCATTTCTGCACTACTTTCGATGATATCGGAACGCAGTTGCATCCAATCTGCGTTTGCCTTTCTATCGTCGTTGGGAGCACAGTCGTAAAAGCCTGATGAACTCTCTCGAGATCGCTCCCCGTAAGATCGGTCAAGAAAGCCAGCCAAACAATGTTTGTAGAAGTGGGAGAACACTTGCGGGGAAAAGGACCAGCTGGTCAGTTTGCGGCGTACCCGTTGTTCATCCCCGCGGATCACATAGGAAGTGAGCCCGGTGCGTTTCATCACCTCTTCTAGCTCGTCAAAATAATCACTGCCGGGGAAAAAACTGCTGTTTTCAGAAAAGCTCAATAGGACTGCCCGGTTGGTTGGGAAGTTTTGCATCGCCCCGATTAACCAGTTGCCATAACTATTATCAAGCTGCCCAGTCCAATCGGGGGTTGGATCGTTGATGATCAGATGATCATAAGGCAGGTCCGGGTATACCAAGCTCGCATGTAAGAGATGAAAAGCGGGTATCCGTTGGCCAGACAGCACGATGTGCTCATAACCTTGACGGCGGTAATCCCACAACATACGTGCCAAAATCCGTGCAAAGACATCAGTGCTATCTATCCCCGCATCCCTGGATATTTCAACCGAGATCCGCCGATTAAAGATCCTCCGATCAAGGTTTATCTGGGGATCTCTCGATCCTTCAACCTCTGGCAAAGCCGCAACTTCTTGCAAGGCAAAATTAAAAGGTGGGTTGGCAACAATCTGTGCCAAAGGCAAGGTCAGATAAAGCGCTTGCACATCCCAGCCCTCGCGATTGAGATCGCCATAAATTGCAGGAACCATCGCTGCCGCATTGGACCGGACTTCGTTGTGAGCATTGATATGAAGGATAATCCCCTTGGCCACCGCTGCGCCATGGCGTTTGGTCTGCAAACCGTGATTTCGGATATAGATATCCTGACCAGAACGATCTGGGGTAACGCCTTTAGGGATCGTATTTTTAATATGAGGATTAGCAGGGGATGAAACAGCCGCGATTTCTATCTTTTTGAAATTATTTTTTGAAGTCTTTTGATGAAGAATTTTTGGAATGGGTTGAGTTAAAGAAGACCCCATCCCCTCTGTTATTGGGGACATCAATAAGGCCAAGGTTAAAAACAGACCCGTACCAATTTTATATCCTAATGAACCCGAGGCGATAAGTTTGCTCCCACAGTTCCGAATAGAACAAGTTTACAACCAAGGGGTTAATAAATTATGGGTATGGATCAGTCGCGAAGGATCAAGACGCCTCTTTTGCGGTCAAGCGGTCGATGTAGATCTGGTATTTACCACTTTCTTTAAACTCTTTTAGGCGCTTGTTAAATCGCGCCAAAAGGGCTTCGCTACCGGGCAGACTTTTGGGGAAAAGCACGTAACTTAGATTGTTCAAAATTGCCTTGGGGTGATGGGTAATCATGGCCTGTTGTTCAGGCGTAAAGTTTTCACGGATTGCAAAATAGCCTACCGAGATTTCTTGAGGATAGAGTTGAACGCGCCCCGCCAATAGTTTCTCAAAATTATTACGATCATTGGGCCCTCGGTCCATAAAGAAGTTTCCCGCTGCCAAGGCCGCATCGAATTCAGGACCATAACTATATTTAATCCCGCCCCCCATTCGATAACCCGTTAAATCCTCCAGCCCCTGCCACTCGAACGGGGTCTCTTTTAGATAAAAGAATACAAACTGTTCGATTAAAACCGGATCACTGAAGAGAAACTCAGCTTCACGCTCGTCTTTATGCATCCACACGCCCATAGCATTGTGGTCACCGATCGAGGTTTCGTGGTATCCACGTGCCCAGGGTAAAAATGCTAACTCTGCGTCCACACCTTCTGCAGCAAAAATATCCCTGATGAGTTCTGCAATAACACCCCCGCCTTCAAGTTTTTGGGACAGGAAGGGTGGCCATTCGCCAACAGTTACGGTGATTTTATCATCCGCGGCTTGCGCAGTATTCTGCGCAGAAAAAGGGACAAGGCTTAGGGAAAGAAACAAACCTAGCGCGAGGACAAATAAACGCTGCATTCTATAAATCTCCTCAACCCTATTAGGGTTAAAACAATCTACTTTTATAGCCACACAATACCATCAATCGCAATAAAACTCCGTTAATACTACCCAATTCAGCCTACTGGTTCAAACGACAATATTAGCATCATATGTAAGGCATTGAGTTTGCTAATATAACGTCAACATTAATCAGCCTATTTTTAAGTAGTGGCCTCTCTGGGTGACTGATTAAACAGGCGTTTGTACTCGCGGCTAAATTGGCTTGGGCTATTATAACCCACAGCAAAAGAAGCGTCTCCGGCCGAGGTACCTGAAAGGATCAAGCGCCGTGCTTTATGCAGGCGAAAGTTCTTAATGAACTGGATTGGGGTCATGGTCGTGGCTTGTTTGAATTTACTGTGTAGCGACGAAGCAGACATGCCCGCCACCCGAGCCAAAGCATCTATCTCAATCGGGTGATCAAAGTGGCGTTCGATGTAGTGAACAATTGGGGCGATCTTGTGAGCATAGGCATCATTGGCAACACAGTTGCGCAACAACTGCCCCCGCGGCCCGCGCAAAACTTCGTAATAAAGCTCATGCGTAATCGCTGGCGAAAGAACCCGTGCATCCATAGGATCGTTGAGGGTATTTATAAGACGTAGAACAATCCTTAACAGGCTATTGGTCAGGGGACTTGAAAGCGAAACATCAAGCTTCGCCGCAGACCCAGTCAATAGCGATTTTTCAAGAGCACCTGCACCGACATTATGATCTATTACGGGTCCAATTTCTGGCCCAATTTCTGCGATCAAACGACTGGCCAGGGCTTGATCAATATCCAATTGGATCGCCAAAAACGGTACTTCTGGGGAGAGATCATAAGCGTCAGATTCAATCGGTAAGCTTACAGAATTAATCAGGTAATTGCTCGGATTGTAATCGTTGAACTTATCCTGATTTCCTGCGCCACCATAATACATCCGCTTTCGCCCTTGAACCACGACACAGATGCACGGCCCATACATATAAGGGCGGCGAACAAAGCTCTCTTCATGACGGTAAAGCTTGATATCAGGGATCGTGGTCAGGTTCTCGCCCTCAACCGGGGCCAACCTGTTTACGATCTCTATCAACTTGTTTGCATCATCCATTACGTCGTATCAAATCTCGGCCTGACATTAAGTACTATGCAGGATCATGACATATAAAAGCAGATTTAACATCAATCAAAGGGGAAAGTTGTAGTTTTAGGCAAGAGACTGGGAGGAACATGATAACGCTAATCCCCACTTTAACACCATAGTCGGGCCATCAGATAACGTTCAACATTTCAAGGTATTTACCATGGCCATTCCAAGCTACCCCGCCCAAAACAACCTAAGCCCTCTGTCATCTATGAAAGCCGATCACCTCGCGCTGCGGGTGCCTGATTTTGATGCCAGCCGAGACTGGTTCATCGAAAAATTTGATTTTCGGGTGATACACCAGTGGCCATTTGGTGATCTCAAACTCGCCTACCTTGCTCCTCCTGCTGATGACAGCTTTCTCATAGAGCTTATCGGCGGTGCCCTCGACACCCCGCGCACAAAGCACGCTGATCTTGGTGCCAGCCTCAACGAGGGCGGATCGCATCACATCTGCTTTTCAGTTGAGGACACAAAAAAGACGCTGGAAGAGCTCCGATCCCGAGGCGTTAAAGTGGTCGCAGAACCTTTTGTTGTCGAAGACATCAACTGCCTGCTCGCCTTCGTCTCAGATCCCTGGGATAACATTTATGAGCTTTCCCAAAAGATCTAAATCTCATTACAATTTCCAAAAAGAGGAGGCAGCGCTCCTCTTTTTGGATCAAAATATTGTTATTTTAATGCAGTACAATCATCGCCACCCATAGATTTAAGTTAATCGTTTAGAAATAGTTCGTACTTAAAATAACACTTAAAATAAATTGGGATAGATAATAGAAAAACGATAAAATTCGTTTTTTATGAGACACTGTTATTAAATTCCATAAATAAATCCAACAATATTTTTGGATGGGGAATATGCTTGAACATAAAGGGGTTCGCTTAGGGGAACCTTGTTCTGAATTAATCAGCAGACGCTCATTTATGGGTGCCGGGTTAGGTCTGATTGCCACCACAACAAATCCTTATTTCCATTTAATTAAAACCCAAACAATACGCATCGTCTATTCAACTAAATTCATCCCCTTGAGTTACCTGGATACGAATAATCGTATGAGGGGTTTTTATGTAGAGCTATTTGATGAAATATTGGGTCGGCGTATGGGGTTCAATGTTGAGCATATTGGATTACCTTGGAAGCGTGCTCAGCTATTAGTTGAACACGGAGACGCGGATGTTTTTTGCACAAATGCCACAATTACCCGGCAAGCCTATATGAATTTTTGCCAGGAAAAAGTTATTGAAAACCGCAGAATGGTAATATTCAAACGCGGCACTGTCTTAGACAACACAAGTGATACACCCATCGATTTGTCGGAGCTTAAAGGTTTTCGACATATTAGCTATCTTGGTAATGGCTGGGCCAAATCGAACTTGAAAGAATTTGATGTAGAATGGGCGGACACATCTTCAAGTGCAATGAAAATTCTCGCCCAGGGACAGGCCGACGTATTTGTAACTGGAGAGTATCAGGCCCTTTATCGTATAAAATCTCTTGGGCTAGAGGACCAGCTCCAGTTTAGACCAATAACGACCAAGAAAAAATCGTTGCACCGCCTTGGTATCCGTAAGAGTTATCCCGATAGCAAAAAGCAAGTCGATATTTTCTGTGGACATTTAGAAAACATGAAAATGGATGGTGATTTTAACCGCTTGTTAGGCCAATTCGTATGAGTTCGTCTAGAAATTAAACTTGCTAACCACCTGATATAAAATTAATTTTACAACCTCAATAAACTGGAATGATCCACGCTCTCGCGGGTCTCTGAGGACGCGGAACCTTTTGTTGTCGATGACATCAGCTGCCAGTTCACCTTTTTCTCAGATCCCAGGGATAACCCTTTTGAGCTATCCCAAAAGATCTAAGTTAAAACTAAATAATTACTCGCAAAACATTAATGCGTTCCAAATCCTAACTTCTACAAGATAGCTCCCTGATAGAGAACCTGCTCGGCTTCATCTGGTGCGAAACGACGGGCAAGCATTCGAAAAGCACTGTGGACAGCGTCGCGGTCAATATTGCAACTTCTTAAGTGTCGCTCCGCAATAGTCGGATCAAAGGCTGAGCGACCGTGTAGAATGCGTTGGTTATCAAAAACCAGCATTTCGCCCGGCTGGACTTGATGTTGGAATTGATTTTCCGGCAGACAGACCAACCGGGTAAACTCTGCTAAGGCGTCTATCAGAGGGTCTATCAGGCCTTCAGGTGCCTCTTGGGGCGCAAGGCAGCGGTCATTGAAGCGAATACCCGTCACCTGCCCTTTACTATCAAGGCTGATCACATGTGCCTCTGTACTAAAGAATACTTCGCCAGCATGTTCCCGGTGAAAGGTCACCCCATGTCGCGACAAAATCTCAAACAGATCCGGGGTTTGAGTGCGCATCAGTTCAGCAATGTGAAAACCATCAACCATGAGCGACGTCCCGCCCATGTGCGCCCCTGTTTTGATCGCATGGAAAAAGATAAAGCCGGGTGGTGAATAACGGAAAGGCTCATCGGTATGGGGGATCTGAGCGCGCGCTGTTTCCCCTGCGACCCGTGCCTCTGGTTTTGAAATCAGGTCAAAAACTTTACCATAACTGGTCTCGCGTATCGGCCCAAAACGCTCGGCAATGCGCATGGTGTCTTCTGCTTCTGTCGGCACTCCCGTCAACATCATGACGCCATGATCACGCAAAGCACGCAGAGAACCGAACAACGCTTCATCAGCGCCCACCACCGCTTCATATGAAAACTTACCAATGCTGCCATTCAGATCACCTCCACAGAGTTTGGCCCAGAGTTTAGGTTGAAATCTGGTTGCCCCTTCGCAGTGACGCGCAATAAAACCAGCATCATAATGAGATACATGACCATCATCCCAAACCACCGTAACCTCCCCCGGTGTTGAAATATCAATATTCTCAGCGCGCACGGACGCTGGAACATCAGCAGGTGTTAACCACCGCTTTCCCGATTGTGTATCGCCACATACCTCACAATTACATGCCAACCGAAGCCAACGGGTCGACAACCGAGTGCTTGCCTTACTATCGAAATTTAGCGTGAGAAGATCACCTTCATTTCGAATTGCCCGGATCTTGTCCCTGACCGGATAACCAACAGGATGGCTGAAAGTATTGCCGGTTGGTTGGCTGCTTGTCTGGTCGGGAAAAACAGATGAAATCTGATCGTCAGGCATGATAGAAGGTTCCTTAAGAACTATTTGATTTTCTTCTCTGACCCTACAATTCTTAAACTTTACATTCAAACGAGTTTCTTTCTCCAAGTTTTGAGTTATTCTCAATACTATGATGAAAACAAGAGACCTTCCCCTTTCTGCTCTGAGAGCCCTTAAAGCTGCGGCACATACCTCCAGCTTGACCCGTGCAGCTGAAGAACTCGGTGTGACGCCCGGGGCGGTCAGTCACCAGATACGACAGCTAGAAGAAAGGTTAGGGATCAAATTGATCCGGCGTGTTGGCAACGGCATTGTCTTGACCCGCGCGGCGGAACGCGCTCTTCCAGACATCACCCGTGGGTTTGATGCCTTGATAACGGGTATGTCTCGGTTGCGATCAGAACGTCGGGCAGAGACTTTTACGATTTCAGTTGATACGTCTTTTGCGTCCCAATGGCTTGCCCCTCATTTGAACAAGATCCGCGCGGTACTCCCGAATTTAGATGTCAGGATCGTCTCTCCCGTTCCCCTCGACACCCTGCTTGAAGAAGCGGTTGACCTCGCCATCAGCTATTCAAACGAAATACCCGACACTCTGGTGTCGCTAAATTTCTCAAGCGAGCGGGTCATCCCAAGCTGTGCACCAAAGTTGATCCGGCAAATTAAAACTCCGAACCAAGTCGATACTCTCAATACACTACCGCTTTTACACATTGACCCCTCTATGGGCGATGACGTTTATCCCACCTGGAACGACTGGTTCACTGCCGCTGGATTACAATCAAAAGGCCACGATCAGGGATCGCGCTTTGGGCTAACAGTGATGGCGGCACAAGCAGCCATCACCGGGGAAGGCGTCTTGCTCTGCAGCGAAATGGTGATCCGAAATCATCTTGAACTAGGAGACCTGGTTGAAATCGCCCAGAACGGACCAAATCTCACGATCCAGCGCCGCCTTGTTTGGCCCCACCAGGGTCCAAAAGCAGATCACGCTGCTAGGGCAGCGGCTGAATTAATCTCAATCGCAACCAATGATCCTGCTACACAATTAAGCTAAGTAAGAGATATCGTTCCCGACACTTACAAGACCAACTGACGCATCTGTAATGCCTTGATAATAGCCTGTTCCCGAGTGGTCGCGCGGAGCCTGCGGCGGGCTTTAGTTAAGTGCATATTTATGGTTACGACTTCCAACCCCATATTATAAGCAATACGATCTGGCCTTATACCAAGGGCGAGATATCGCAAGACATCCTTTTCCCGGTTGGTAAGAATGCCCTTTGATTTCACCAACTCACCATCGCGAGAAGAAAAGAGTTCCTCATTAAGAGTAAGTTCATGCCCGTTAAAAAACTGGTGGGCGGCGTTCACGATCAAGGTGATTTCCTGGCCATGCATGCGCATAACGTCCTGGCTATCTTTTTCGCTAAGGCCAAAAAACACCCCGGTCGCAGCCAGATAATCCGCCTTGGATTTTGGCAATGGAATTGCCATGCCCGCATGAGTATCTTGCTCTCTTACTTCCTGCAACATGGTATCATTCTGCTTATCGAGACCAGCCTCGCCCTTGAAGAAGCGGTTGTCCAAGAAGAGAGTATCGTCCTCATTTGCACAGTGATGTACGAGCAAATCTGAAGTGACGTAATTATCAAAATAATGGCTCAACCACTTTTCTGACATCGTGGAATAGAGCAACAGCTCTTCTTCAGGATTACCGTAAGCGTAATTGATCCAATTCACGCCGAGTGGCTGAAGTGATGTTTTTAGAGTGTCCCAGATTTCATTTGAATTGTTAGCGCTTGATGCTGCCCTTGAAAACTCAAAGAGCCTTTCCCCCTGCTGCAAAACAAACTCCCCAAACCAAAACTTACATTTCACACGTAATATTAGTTATTTATTGGAGGCAATCATACATAGCTGTTACTGTTTTGTATGAAATATTATTATTTAATTCCACCGTAGGCTTTAAAACCTGCGTAAACAAAGAAGGAGAAGATCTCAATTTAATGTTGATTAAAGCCGACTTTGCGTGTGTTAACTAGGGTTCTCATCCAGAAAAAGTCGTAAACAAGAAGCAATACCCCACACCAAAACCCGATAAGCCACGAGTTAACGAAAATATAAGCTACAGCACCTGACAAACTGGAAACACAAGTTTTTCAATTTAGGGCTTAACTTGTAAAGTATATGATGTTTTCGGAACAAAAGTCTGGAAATGAAATTAATAAGTGATCTAAGCGGATGGTCTTTTGGATTTTGTTATTAATCCAAACATGGTGTAACGGTAATACTTTTCTACTTATAGAGAAGATTTGTTTTACTCTTAACTCTGTTCATTATTTAAAAGGGAGATAATGTGAAAAGAAAATTACAAGTATTTGTCTGTTTAGCAGTGATGATTAGTTTTCATGCAGTTCAAGCCGAACAACCTAAATATAGTTCAGATTGGTATAAATTGATTGACGGAACTTATGAAGGACATTTGCTGAGTAATAATAAGAAAAACAAAGTCGTTTCTACCTTCAAGTATAGCGGTAATGATAAGGTTATGGGGGTGTATGAGTTTGATGATGAAGGCAAAAACGAAAAAGGAAAATTTACAAATTGCCAAGCTGATCAAAAAGGTAGTCTTCTTTGCGGCTGGAGGGATAAATACGGGGTAGGTATTTTAAAAATTACTTTCACTAACTCGCTGAATGAATTTAATGGCTTCTGGGGCGAAGAAAAAATAGAGCCCGAATGGTATTGGGGTGGTAAACTAAAATGATTTTTTTTGATATAATGTTCCCAATGTTTTCCAGCTGAAAAGCTCTTCCCATTCTTTCGAAATAATACGCTCAAAGGCTCCGCACTCGCGGGGGCTTTCTTTTGTTAAGTTTTTTGCGTTCTCTTTGTTCCAAGGACCACCAGTGTTGCCGCTCGAACGACCTCCTTCGGGAAGGATTATGGGTGCTGGGCCGGGGTCATGGAGGAAGTGAGAGATATGGCGGAGATCTGTAGTTCTCTGTTGCGATTATGTCCTCGTTCCTTGGACTCTATTTGATATGGATGAGAGCCCAAGGTAAGGTGAGTTATAAGAAAACGATGAAGATCAGACTTTCAAAGCTTCGAGCAAAAGACGTGCAGATGAGTCTGAAGATCCCGGGTTTTGTCCGGTAACAAGCAGACCGTCACGGATGGAGAAATCAGCCCAGTCATCGGCGGATCGGTATTTTCCACCTGCATCTTTTAAGCCTTGCTCTACGGAATAAGGAACGATGTCAGTTGCACCGACAGCGGCTTCTTCACTGTCGGTAAAGCCCGTCACTTCCAGACCTGCCACTATCGGCTCATTCTTATTTGTCATCGCCTTAACCAGGGCAGCCACCCCGTGACATACCGCACCAATCGGTTTGGATGCAGCGTGGAACTCTTTGAGAAGTGCGAGAGACGCAACGTTATCGGTGAGATCATATAGAGGGCCGTGGCCGCCGGGATAGAACACTGCATCAAAATCGCTGGCTTGCACATCATCCAACTTCTTGGTGTTGGCGAGAAGCGCTTGAGCTTCTGCGTCTGTTTCATAACGGCGGGTGTCGTTGGTTTTAAAATCATCCCCAAGGCTTGCTGGATCTACAGGAGGCTTGCCACCTGCAGGAGAAGCAAGAGTGATCTCTGCGCCAGCTTCACTAAAACGATAGTAAGGGGCGGCGAACTCTTCCATCCAAAAACCGGTTTTACGTCCGCTGGTGCCAAAATCTTCGTGAGAGGTCAAAACCATCAAAATCTTCATAACAAAATCCTTATCAACTCTAATTAAATCGTTTTGGTGTGCTTGCTTGAGTGTTGATAGAAAGATAATTCGTGCGCCCTTAAATGATAATAGCCAAAGTTGAATACATTTTGTATGATTTAATTTGACAATAACCGAACACTAAGGTTTCAGGCCCATAAATTGACTTGTGAAATTTACGGGGGTGATTTACGGGGGTGATTTACATGAGAAGTTTCACATGGATGATTTAAGGGGCATGATCACCTTTGCTCGGGTGGTGGAAAGTGGCAGTTTTGCGGAAGCAGCGCGCAAGCTTGGCCTCGGCCGTGCCGCCATCAGCCACCAAATCAAGTTGCTGGAAGATCGACTTGGTATCCGCCTTCTTCATCGCAGTACCCGCAGCCTCAGCCTGACCCACGCCGGGGAAGATTATTATCAGAGCTGTAAACGCATCAGCGAAGAAGCCGAGGCCGCTAACCGACGTATCCAGAGCCTTAGTGACGAGCCCGTGGGTCGAATATCTCTCACCTGCTCCGCCAACTTTGGCCTCAAGCGAATTGTCCCCCTGCTCAGTGAATTTCGCCACCTATATCCAAGAATTGAGCTGGATGTAGAACTAACAGACGAGCTCACCGACCTTGTTAAGGGAGGGTATGATATCGCAATCCGCTCCGGCCCCCTGCTTGATTCCGATATGATGTCCAAGAAGATCTGCAGCACGGTACGACGGATCTGTGCGGCTCCGGCTTATCTGGAAAGTACGGGTACGCCAACCGAGCCAGAAGAACTTGCATCACACAACTGGGTCACCTACAGCCGCCATTCCGGCGTGATATCCCTAAACAGAGACGAGCGTTCCTATAAGGTGCGTATTACCGGACCAATTCGCACCAACAACGCCGGAGCACGATTACAGTTCGTCCTCGGCGGGCACGGCCTCGGCCTGTTGCCAGAACATGAGTTTTGGGAACAACCCAAGGGCAATCTTGTTATGTTGCTCCCTGAATATGAAATGGCGCCCTTGGACCTCTTTGCAGTCTATCCTCCAGGGGCCGCTTCGACCCTAAAGGTGCGTATGTTGATCGATTACCTGGCAGAACATTTGGCTTCATAACTTTTCATCACTCGACCGTACTGATTTACCCTTTATCAAGGCTAAGATTTTTTTGAAGGGAATAAAGTACAATCCAAGGCAACTTGTATATTCGCTGACATAATTTTTTGATATGCCAAAATGTACATCTTTATTGGTTTCGGGAAGATGATAAGTAGAAAACAGGACATCCCAAAAGGGAAAGATAAAGGCAAAATTTTTGTCGATGTGGTCAGGGTGGCAACTGTGGTGGATATGATGATGTGCCGGAGAGGCAAACATCTTCGATAGCTTACCCGGCCAACGCAACCAGACATGAGAATGCCGTAGATTATATCCCAGTATATTAAAGGCAAACATCAACAGGGGAACACCAAGTACCTGAGGCATGGATGGTACATATCCAAACAGTAAATATACCCCTCCCATAAACATACCATAAGCCAATCCTGTCCCGGCGGCATACACGATATTATCAATGGGATGTTCTCGGTAATTTGAAAGGGGATGCATCACTTCAAGGCTGTGGTGGACCTTGTGGAATTCCCATAAAAAAGGAACTTTGTGTTGCAAATAATGTATGCCATAGGACACAAAATCTATAAAAGAGATCAGAGCAATCATATAGGCCGCAGAAATGATTATGCCTGATAATTGAGGATCAATCGCCGAAGAAGTAACATCAATAAGATTTTGCCCACTGGTAATAATATTAAAAATTAAATTCATAACAGCAGTTAAAAATGCACCGTATATAAAGACGCGGAATAATTGATGAAAGAAAAAATACCTGACATCCAGCCACGCAGATGAGGTTTGCCAAATTTTTTCTGGTAACAAAAACCGAATAAAAGAATGAACGGATGGTTTGTGTTCTGGATTGGAGCGCGTACTAGAATAATAAACCCAAAAAGCCAAGAGTGTTGATATAAGCATATACAGCCAAAAAATTCGCTGATTTGGAAGGAAAGGATAAGCCAACACCTTAAGTATCTGTATCAGAAGAAGCTCAAAAGATGTTTGCAGAAACCCCAAAATTGTTTCTTGCATAATTCAATTTACCTGTAAAAAAAACTGTCTCAATAACCCTACGATGACATTGTAATAAGCTTACCGCCTCAAGTTTCAGATTATTTAATTAATATTCAGTAACCAAAAATATTTTGACCAAATATGACTGGGTCCACTTTTATACTTTGAATAGCATTCCCTAACTGCTGTTAGAGAAATATATAATAACCCTTTCGGCCTCTATACGGCCTATCCTCAGGGGGGGGAGCACGAGCCTAAAAATGCATTTTCTGGGCGGTTATCTAGCAGAACACAGACTAAAAGCCTGCTAAAATATTCTATCCCGTCTCAATTGTAACCTTCGTAATACGCTGAGAAACACAAAACCCAATTACTGCTCAAGAGCCCTTTTAATCCGTGTGGTCAGGTCACTGGTATCAAACTTTTCAAAGCGTTTGCCAAAAATAAGCGCAAACTCGAGCTTCATGGCTTCCTGATTATTCAGTACAAAAGACCTGAGCTCATTTTCAGCCACACTCACAGGCAAAAAGGCTTGGCAAAACCCGGCCTCGACCCCTTCAAACAAGGACGCGACAGAGGCTGATTCCAAGGCCAGTACATGGGGTGACGGGGCTGCCTTTAACATACCCAGAGCACGATCCCTGAGAATACAATCAACACCGAGCAGACCAACAACAAGTGCCCCGCTATCATCAGTTTTATTACCGTACCAGGCAACTTCCTCGGTCCAAAGATGATGGCCTTCATCCGTATTGGGTTCTCTGGCAACAATCGCCATGTCCAAAGCACCGGATTGCACGCGACGGCGTAAGTTTCGGCTGGGCTCTAAAATAATCTTTGGATCAACCTTGGGAAATTCCATAACAAATATCGGCATGATTTTTTTGAGAAGCGTTGGCGCATAATCGGTTGGCGCGCCAAAACTCAGGCGGCCAGAAAGCTCTTCATGGCGCATATCCCCCAAAAGCTCATAATTAAGGCTCAAAAGGCGTTCCCCCTTTACCTTAAGAACTTCTCCCGCAGCCGTCAGGACGATGCCTTTGTTGCTTCGCTCTAACAAACGCTGGTTTAACTGCTCCTCCAACCGCTTAATCTGCATGCTTATAGCGGCGGGCGTTTTATTAAGCCGTTCCGCGCCTGCTTTAAAACCCCCTTCCTTTAAGACGGTTAAGAATGTGCGTATCAATTCCAGGTTCAATGCAGGCAGCATGATTAAATATTTCTTACTTACAAGTTAAAGTAGTTTCGTTTGCCTTAACTATAGAGCGGTTCCATAATAATCCAAGTCCAAACGTATAAGTGCAATCCTACAGGAGTGCGGCAGTTGATTTCAGATCCCCAAATAATAGATCCGTACAGAGCTATTGATGAAAAAGGCGTCCGGTCTTATCGCCTAAACCGCACCAGACAATTACTGGCCCAGTTCAAAATGGATGCCGCAGTTCTGTTTGACCCTCTGAACCTGCGTTACGCGACGGGTTGCCGGAACATGCAGGTCTGGACCTCGCACCACTTGGCACGTTACGTCTTTGTCCCGGTTGAGGGGCCCGTTGTATTGTTCGATTATGGTGGGGCCTTACATCTGTCTGACGGCTTAGAGACCATCGACCAAGCCCGTCCTGCTAAATCCTGGGATTTTTTTGGTTCAGGTAATCGGGCAGAAGAACACGCCACCAAATGGGCAGAAGAGATTATTGACCTGCTGCACAACACCTGCGGCAGGGGCGCGACCCTCGGGCTTGATCGTGCTGACTTATTGCCACTATTGGCCTTACAAAACCGTGGCATAAAAATGAAAGACGCCAAGGCACCGATGGAAATGGCGCGGTCGATCAAATCAGCTGATGAAATTACCATTATTCGCAACTCCATGGACGTCTGCACCCGTGCGATTGCGGAAATGCGCAAACATACCGTCCCCGGCGTTACTGAGAACTACCTGCTGTCGATCATGAACCAGTACAACCTTGAGCATGGGGGCGAGGCACAGGAAACCCGACTGCTTTCCTCGGGGCATCACACCAACCCGTGGTTTACGGAAACGTCTAACAAGGTGATAGAGAACGGTGAAATGCTGGTGTTCGACAGCGATTTGATCGGACCCGATGGTATGTTTGCGGACCAAACGCGTGCCTTTGTTATCGGCGACAAAAAGCCAACAGACCAACAGCGTCAGCTTTATGCCCATGCCCATGAGCAGTTGGAACACAACATGGCCCTATTACGCCCTGGTATGACATTTGAAGAATTTGGCGAGTTATCGTGGAAGATGCACGATATCTATGTGCCGAACCGCTACGCTGAAATGATCCACGGCATTGGTTTTGGCGTAGAATACCCCGTGATTTATTACCCCGAAGATCATGAGACATGGCAGTATTCCGGCACCTTCATGGAAGGCATGACCGTTTGTGTCGAGAGTTACATCGGGCCTGTCGGTGGAGATGAGGGCGTAAAGCTTGAACAACCCGTACTGATAACCAAAGATGGCCCAGTACCTTTGACTGATTGCCCGTTTGAGGAAGATTACCTGTGAGAACAAGTCCCAAAAAAACCAGTTATGACTATATCGTGGTCGGCGCTGGAACCGCCGGGTGTGTTCTGGCTCACCGCCTGAGTGAAAGCGGACTACATTCAGTGCTGTTGCTCGAACACGGGGGCGATGACCGTAGTTGGATACTACAGATGCCAGCAGGCCTGCGCTCGGCCTTTAAGCCAACCAGCAAGTATAACTATTGGTTCAAGACCACCCCGCAAGCTAATCTCAACGGCCGGGAAATAGATCAACCGCGCGGCCGGGTTTTGGGTGGATCTTCGTCGATTAACGGCATGACCTTTCTACGTGGTAACCCGCGCGACTATGACGACTGGGCAACTGCTGAAGGCTGCAGGGGTTGGTCTTATGCAGATTGCCTACCCTATTTCAAAAAGTTTGAACGCCGGGATGGCGAGGCCGACGATTACAGATCCAATACAGGTATGGTCGGCGTCAAAACGCAAAACGATTTAAACCCGCTAAACGCCGCCTTCCTCGAAGCAGGTCAGCAGGCAGGTCACGCCCTCACCCCAGACGTCAACGGCTACGCCCAAGAAGGTGTCAGTCGCTTTGAAATGTCTGTTGAAAAGGGCTATCGCAGCAGCTCGGCACGGGCGTATCTCCACAGTCAGAAAAAGCACGCTAATCTGGATATTGCCACTGGGGTAAAAGTCCTGCGGGTTATAACTAAAAATGGGTCAGCTGTTGGGGTTGAGTTCGCCAAAGGACGCAAGACCACAATCGTTGAGGCACGATCTGAAGTCATCATGGCCGCCGGGGTTTTTGGCACCCCGCAAATCTTGATGCTGTCGGGTATTGGCCCCGAACAACACCTGCGAGAACATGGCATTGATGTCGTCTGCAATTCTCCAATGCTCGGTGAAAACCTGCAGGATCATCTCGAGGCTCACGTTCAGATCGAAACCGACAAGCAAGTCTCCTTGAACAAATACCTCAAACCCCATCTGATGGTTTGGGCCGGGATGCAATGGTTTGGATGGAAAGGTGGTGTCGCTGCGGTTAACCAATGCCACGTCGGCGCGTTTTTAAGGTCAGATCCCCAAGTGACACACCCCAACATTCAATTCCATTTTTTCCCAATTTTATTTGGGGATAATTGGATACCTGATCCCAATAAAAACGGCTATCGCCTCGGCGCTGGCACAATGCGCCCAGAAAGTCGGGGCACGGTCCGGCTTGCCTCTGCTGATCCCAACCATGCGCCGTTGATTGATCCCAATTACTTGGCGACCGAGCGCGACAGGTACGAAATGCGCCAGGGGTTAAAACTGGCCCGCGAACTGCTCGCTCAACCTGCCTTTGCAGACTTCTACAGCCGCGAAGACCTCCCGGGAAAACACGTGCAAAGTGACGCCGAGTTAGACGAGTTCATTCGACACGATGCTTCCTCTGCCTATCACCCCTGCGGTACAGCTCGTATGGGGTCAGATAACGATGAACGCGCGGTTGTTGATCTGGAGTTGAACTTTCGGGGCATCAAAAACTTACGAATTGTCGATGCCTCCGTCATCCCGGCAGTGCCAAGTGCCAACATCAATGCCTGCGTCTTTATGATCGCGGAAAAAGCCGCTGACCTTATTCTTGGCAAAGCGCCTTTACCTCCACAACACGTGACTTACCAGCAAAACGGATTAAAATCATGACACGATTAGAAGAACGCCGAATTGATGCCCCATTATTTGAACGTCGCAAAGCCACCGAAGATACCAAACGTAAAGTAGTTGGTTGGGAAATTTGGGAATGTTCTGATCCCACTTTTAGTCACGACTACGACCGCACAGTGACCCTTTATGTCCACGAAGGCGCTGCTGTACTGACCTTTTCTGACGGCGAGATTGTTGACCTCATGCCCGGAGATACCCTGACCATCCGTGAGGGTGCCAGCGCCACCTGGGCCATTAACACCCCGATCCGCAATAGCTACCAGTATCATGATACTTTCCAATCAGCGTCCAAGCGAACCGATCAAGTTAGTTGGCAAAAGACCTAATCTCTTTTAACAATGAGAAAAGGGAGATTTTAGAATGCATCATACTGGTTCAGATAAGTTTGATCTCGACGATTTGCTCGCGCGCTTGAAAAAGGCCGCCATAACCCCCGACGCGGCCCGAGCTGTTCGGGCTATTTTAGAAGAAACTGTCTCTGCTCCAGAAGCCGTAGCCATTGGCATGCCTACCTTTACCGAGAATGAAGCCATTTTGTTTGAAGACGATACCATATCCATCTGGTTTTGCCGCTTTATGCCCGGTATTTCCGTGCCCCCGCACGACCACCAAATGTCGGCAACAATCGGGATTTATCGCGGGTCAGAACGCAACGACTTTTATGAAAAAGATCCCACCAAAGATACAAATAATGGCGACCTCGGTGGCATAAGAAAAAGCGGCAAGGCCGAGCTCTCTCCTGGTGAAGTTCTATCTATCGGCCCAAGTGCCATTCACTCCGTAACTTGTATCAGTGACGAACCGTGTTGTGGCATCCACGTCTATCTCGGCAAGCTAAGTACCGTGGACCGAAGCCTGTTCAATACTGAGACCAATGAAACCTTGAAATTCACCGATGAAAACTATCACCAGTTACAGGGTTTGAATGGATAGATTAATCGCAGGACGTTTAATCTGACAACTCCAAAATATACAGAAAAACAAATCTGAGTGGATATTTTTGGTAGCTAATATTTCTTTGTAATAGCGCCCGCAATACCCTAAAAATTACATTATCTATTTGGCAATACCAAGAAGGAACACAACCTAACTAATTTCCTCAAATTCGTTCAACAGGGTTGGCGATTTGAGAAATGCGTTGGAATTTTTTCCGGTAAGCAGCGGGGGATAACCCAACCCCACGCTTGAACACTCGCCGAAAAGAAGCGGGATCGTCGTACCCGACCAAGGCCCCAACCTCGTCATTTGAAAGCTCGGCGGTTTCCAACATTTGTTTGGCTTCTTCGATCCGAAGCGCCTGTACATATTCGATTGGCGAAAACCCTGTCGCAGCCCGAAATCGGCGCGTGAATGTGCGAGGATTGAGGCCCGAACGCTCAACCATTTGTTCAACGGGCTTGGACTTCGGGTAATGATCCGCAATCCAGACTTGGCAATCGGTAATCGGGCCGTCGGTTGATTCCATTGGGCGCGTCATCACGGAATAGGGCGACTGCCCTTCGGAATGCCCGCTGATAAGGAAGACCTTAGCTGTATCAATCGCATGTTGGTATCCACAGAAACGGGCGATAAGGTAAACGGCAAGATCGTTCCAGGCGCTAACGCCACCAGCGGTCACGATCTGGTCACTTTCAGCAGCCAGGCACAAGACAGACTCGTTGCGGAATTCGATTTTAGGAAAATGGCGTTGAAACATATCCCGATAAGCCCAATGGGCAGTGGCTTGACGACCGTTCAACAATCCCGCCTCTGCCAGCAAAAGCGCACCGGAACACACTGACGTAATCAGTACACCTTCAGCATGTTTTTGTTTTAACCATTCAACTTCACGCGGATAGCGTCCTCTAGGCACATCATATATCGAGGTGTACATATCACAGACGACCACTGCGTCGGGTTTATCAATTTGGGTGATCCCCATATGGGGGTCCACCGGAATATTTCCGATACAACGAAACTGCTTTCCGTCAGCGGAAATGATACGAACATCCAAAAGCTCGTCGCCCGGAGAGCCGATCACCATGTCGGGAAAAGCCACCCCCGCGGACAGCAAAATATCATACAGCCCATAAAGAACAGAGGCTGATGTTTCAGGCGCGGCCAACAATACTATCAATGGTTTATTTTTGGGAGGCATAATGCTTTCCTGTCTGAATCAGCACATTTTTGACAGATATGTATAGTTGTTTGTCCGGTATGCCATACTTTTGGCAAAATTGCCACTGACGCCGACAACCTTACTACCATACTGTGGGGGGAGAAATGAAAAGGAATTGCCTGATGGACGATTTAAGAGAAGCCCTTGCAGGACAGGAAGGTGGGTTTAGCGGAGAGATATACCGCCCCAAAGATCCCGGGTTTGACGACGCGCGTGCCGTATGGAACGTGATGATTGACCGACGGCCGGATATTATCGCCCGCTGCCGCGATGCAAATGATGTAGTGGCGGCGGTCAAACTGGCGCTTGCGAAGGATCTGCCGA
Source organism: Halopseudomonas aestusnigri (assembly GCA_036960845.1). Lineage (GTDB taxonomy): Bacteria > Pseudomonadota > Alphaproteobacteria > Kiloniellales > Kiloniellaceae > Kiloniella. The sequence continues at coordinate 388,097 of JBALWN010000003.1, forward strand.
TTGCGATCCGGGCCGGTGGGCACAACGTCGCCGGACATGCAGTCTGTGACGGCGGTCTAATGATCGACCTTACATTGATGCGAGGTGTCGACATAAACGCCACCCGCCGGGTGGCATTAGTTCAAGGTGGTGCCCTTTGGCGTGACCTGGATGCGGCCAGCCAGGTGCATGGGCTTGCAACGCCTGGGGGATTGATTTCAGACACAGGGGTGGCCGGACTGGCGCTTTCGGGCGGAATTGGCTGGTTACGGGCACAACACGGGTTGGTAATTGACAACCTAATTGCAGCCGATGTGGTCACAGCAGACGGATCATTAGTTCACGCCTGCGCCGACGAAAATTCCGATCTTTTTTGGGCCTTAAGAGGAGGCGGAGGAAATTTTGGTGTTGTAGTACAATTTGAATTTTCTCTGCACCCTATCGGCCCTGAAGTTATGTTCGCCTCCCCGGTTTATGCTATTGAAGACGGACCAAAACCTATCCGTGCCTGGCGCGATTTTCTGGCTAAACACGGCGACCGGGTAGGATCATTGTGTGAATTTTTTACAGCAGGAGGCGAAGACTTTCCAGAGGAGTACTGGGGTAAGAAGGTCTATACGCTAGCTTGCCTTTACAACGGTGAGGTAGAAGAAGGCGAGGCATTACTCCAACCTCTAAGTGAACTTGGCAAATTAGTGGCCGATTTCTCTAGTCGTATGAATTACTGTGACGTGCAAAAGCTCACAGATACTTTGATGCCCGCTGGCGATTTTCGTTGCTACTGGAAGGCCCGTTATCTATCTGATCTGCCGGATGAGATGATTGACCTGGCCATGGCCAACGCAACGGCCGCACCTTCCAAAAATTCGCTCTCCTCCCTTTGGAACTTTGGCGGAGCGACAGCCAAGGTAGCAGCAGACGCCACTGCTTTTGGCGACCGGTCCATGGGTTGGATGTATTCGCTGGATGGTGTTTGGTCAGATCCCGGTGACGATGATCCCAACATCGCTTGGTCACGTGAAGGTTGGTCCAATTCCGAACAGTTTGGTCATCACGGACGTGCTTACCTGAATTTCCCCGGGCACGGCGAGGATAGTGCATCACTGACGCGTGCCAGTTTTGGGGATAATTACCAGCGTCTGGTTGAGATCAAAACGAAATACGATCCTTTAAACCAGTTCCGATTCAACCAAAACATTCAGCCCGAGGCCTGAAATACTCGGACTATAGATAGTCTGCAATATCAATATCAACTATACATTAAGAGAAATATATAATGTTTAATAGTGAATTAAAACAAGATCTTGTCGCTACAAGAATTCATCTTAGTTGCGATAGGACAAGTAAAAAAACAAAAACCATGACACGTTTCATGGCATCATTGGCAACTCTTCTTTTCTTGCCATTTCCTGTCGCTGCAGAATTAAAAACACCAGAATGGAGTTGTTGGCTTCAGGCTAAAAACTACTATGAAGAAGTGTCGTCAAACGAGATAATCGCTGATGTTGCCCCTTTGCAACAATGGATGTTTAATGCAAATTCGACAGGCACGGTGTCCCCTTCAAAGGCTAATCTCACCCCAATTAAGTACAGTTTGAAAAACAAGGCCAGGCGGCGATTTCTACAATATGAAAAGCAGAAGTACGGTATCAACCTGGGATGGACCGACAACGCAGCTGCACAAACAGAAAAAGACATTCGAGGCTTTGCAGCCACCCTCCCCAATAGCCAGAAAGTATTGCGTTATGGTGACGTTGTTGCTCTCAGCTGGGGGCAACGAAAACCCTACCTGCGTTATAAAAAGCGCGAATGGGGTATCAACCTAGTCTGGGCACATAACCCTAGTTATGAATGGAAAGTGCTTGGAGGGCGTGATGGCGCACCGGTGCAAACAGGTAAGGATTGGGTGGTTCTATTCAACATGACCCATGCCGAACCAATGCTGTATTTTAAACGCGGTCGCGGTGCAAATATTGGCTGGCCGGACAGCAAACATTGGTCCGCATGGTGGAAGCCGAACTTTACGGGAACAATCCATGCTTCTAACCCATGTGAAAAATACATGGCGCGTGCAGCCGCACGTGTTTTGGCACAAGTACCCGTCGTCCAATAAGGAAAAACGGTCCTCACAAATTTTGCACATAGGATGTTCAAGAACGGTATTACCAAGTTGATCCTGTTATTTGTCAGATTAAATTATCAAATCTGACGGACTTTGTGGAGAACACCTTTTCAATACCTGTAATTCTATTCGCGCTTATTTTAAAGGAACAAGATCATGTTGAAAACGAAACCAATATTCATAATGATTATCGGTATATTCCTTAGCCTTTCAGTAATTGAGAATGCAACATCAACACCCAAATCCAAAGACAAAAAACATGCCTGCACGACCGTGAGTGGGGGCGAGATTTCATGTCAAGCGTTACAAGATTGCCTTCTTGATGGAGGCTCTGCTGAGTCAGACAGTGCAGGTGATCCAATGTGTTGCCCGGAAGAACTTAAAACGAACCCCAACCAAACATGTACAATGGCTGACAAAAAAAGTCTCCAACAGTTCAAGAAACCAGCTCTCAATCAATCACCAAACCAAAAAATCGTTCCAACAGATCCAATAACAACACCCGTTAAGCCAAAATTGGAATCAACCTCTAGTCAAGAATTGGTTCAGTAAGGTTACAGATTTTTATAACCATTTCTAATAAGCATGGGCAATTAGGAACTTTGTTGCACATATTATGATAAGGTTCGGGGCTGGTGTCGCTGGTACTACCGGTGCTGATACTGATCCTTACTCAGGTCATTTATTTGTCTTTCGCGGCCGGCGTGGGGAACTGTTCGAGATCATTTTCTGGGATGGACAGGGCTCTTGTATATTCTGTAAAGGCTGGAGCGTGTTGGCTTTATCTGGCCATCAGCTCATTCCGTAAAACTGATGTTAGTCCTGCCTAACTGTCTATGTTGCTTGGCGTAATCCGCTTCTTACTCGTTTCAAGACAACACAAAACGCCTTAGCTCTATTGAGCTAAGGCGTTGATATTAACGGTTTCGGGGGCACAAAACCAAAGAATATTTGGTTAAATATTCACAATACAAAGTATGCTAAAGTACAATAATTATTACTATTCAGCCCACTCGATTTTTGCGCCACCAGGACCGATCGGATGAGATACAGCTAGACCTTTGGCTCCTTCAACACCGCCATTCATGACAACGCACTTACCATTGGTTACTGACATTCTTCCCAACCCTTTGGTCACCGCTGTTAATCCTCCCCCAATACCAAGATAAACCCCGGGAAACTCGTCTAGATTATCCAAGTTATAGAGGGTACCTGTGATAATTTTTTCGGATGCCCCAATATCAAGAATTTTACCTCCGCTTAGAGTGAATTTTTTTGAACTTCCATCATTTAAGGTAATTTTACCCGTACCCCATCGAGCACCGATGATAAGGCCAACCGACTTAACGTTAACGGTAAAGGTTCCGGCCTTGACGAGTTCTCTCTCTGGACAAGATTGTGTTTCTGCATATGAAATCTGAGAGAACATTAGTGTCGCAAGTGCAGAAACGAAAGTATACCTTATAAGTTTTAACATCCTTATTTTTCCTCTTTATTTTTTATTCTGGCCTTGTAGCTTACAAATTCCAAACCCAGAGTATGAGCTATATTTGTCAATTACCGTTAAGACCAATCGTCCATAGTTGTTTTCGATGTTCAGTGACCAAGCCTTTCCGGCTTTCTGTCCTTGATAAATAGAATTTTCAGTAAACTGTTCTGAATGTTTGATTTCTTTTGTGACCAATTTACCAGTTAACCGTGTGCCTCTAAGCTCATTTTTACTCTGGTCGACAAAGATAAACTCGGGAATATCAAAAAGGGCTGGTGATGAACTAAAATACTCTTGTTCTGCATCACAGTACATAACTCTCTGCATAGAGAACTCCCCTTACGGTATAAATCGTCTGGAAATCTGGATACTTGCTTATAAGTATTTTATAACAGTTACATATTTAGAGGACAATTAGTTTGTGTGCTATCCCCTGTCTTCGGCTTTAGAGTTAAAACCATTTATTTTATCACATTAAAGTTCGATCTAATGTTGAGAATTAGTACCTTTAACAAAAAGCACAGTTGTTATACTGTCCGTTTTGAACAAATGCTGCAGTTTAGCAAAAATCACACGGATTTGTTGTTTATATCTTAACGCATTTGTTTAAGTTTTTTTTCTATACTGGAGATGTAGATGGTATCTCATATATTTAAACTAATATCATGCATAATACTTTCACTATTTTTACTTCAGGGACAAGCTGTACTCTCACAAGAAAACCTCACACTCCCCAGAGATGACAACTCAATTCCAGGACTTGATTTGACAGGTTCTCGTCAAGGTGAAGATTCAAAATCAAAAGATGATAGTTTTTCTCCAGAATCAAAACTTTCAACTAGTGATAGGTATGAATCTGATTATGCATATTGCTACGATAACGCAAAATTATCGGTGACAAATGAGATGACGACTTCACAAGATATAATGGGTAGTGATTTTACTGGTGGAAAATCCACAATGTACAATATTCGAAATAAATTCGACCAAAAGGAAGCCAAGAGGCGGAAAACGACTAATTTCAATAGGTGTATGAATTCTAGGGGATATTATCGGAAGTAGCGGATAAGCCCATTTATTTTACTTATTGTAACCGTAATAAAAATACTACCCTTGCTCCTACTAATTACTAAACAGGGAATTAACGTGGAACGATGACAATAAAAGGCATTAAATACCTCAAATTTTTTCTAACAATTATTTTCTTATCTATAATTACCAGTGCAAGTTATGCCGCAACTGATTGTAAATGCGGTTTTGTAGAATACAATTCTTATAATTATCCAATAGATGATCCGATAAAAGCTACTCTTATCGGTACCCCTGAAGCTTTTAAGGCTGATCTCAGAATTGAAGTTCCAATGGAGCCCGGGATTTCACAAATTTTTCCTGAAAGAGAAATTCCTGAACTTTTTTGGTACATTAAAGGCCTTCCATTTGCTGTATCCAGTCAAAACAAACCTGCACCAATTATGTATGTTCTCGCAGGCACTGGATCAGGCCACCTTTCAACGAAAATGATTACACTCCGGAATATTTATTATTCGGCGGGGTATCATGTCGTTTTGTTACCATCGACGACTTACCCCTCCTTTATAGCTGCAGCTTCAAAAGATGGCGTTCCTGGCAGGATTGCAACTGATATCGATGATTTGGTTCGCGTAATTCAAACGGTAAATAAACAAGTATCTAAGGAACTGGAAATTACAGGCATGTCCATAAGTGGGTATAGCCTAGGTGCCATGCATGCTCTTTTTATAACAGAACGCGTCGAGCGAACAGGTGAATTAACAATTGATAAAACCATCGCTATAAATCCTCCAGTTAGCTTGTTTGAATCTATAAATGTGCTTGATGGTATGCTTGCTAATAGCATCCCTGGAGGTATGAATAATATTCATACCTTTTACGAAGATATTTTTGGCCGTGTCGCAAATTTCTATGCTGTAAATGAAAAGCTCGATTTTTCTGACGACTTTCTTTACCGACTTCAACAAGATCAAAATTTTGACGAAAAATTTATGTCTGGATTAATTAGCCTCTCCTTCAGAATGTCCTTGGCAAACATGCTTTTTACTTCTGATGTTGTCACCGACAGCGGTTTTATTAAACCGAAAGGCTATAAACTCTCCCCTGCACAACCCCTCACCCAATATTTTCAGGCAACTGCCCGGTTTAGCTATGAAGAATACTTAGAAGACTATTTGCTCCCCTTCTATCAGAAAGGAGATAATGAAATTACACGAGAATTTCTGGCTTTTGAATCTGATCTCCGTTCAATTGAACTCTTTTTAAGAGAAAGCCCCACCACTTACCTTGTTACGAATACAGACGATATAGCCTTACGTCCCACTGACCCTAAATATTTGGCATCAGTTTTCGGAGACAGAGCGATATTATTTCCCAAAGGTGGGCATCTAGGAAACCTGGAAGAAAAAACAGTTGTTTCTCATCTAATATCAATCGCTAAGGGAGAGAAATGATGGGGAAATTAAAACTCTCTAGAAGTATAGCGAAATTAGCTACTTCAGTTGTCATACTCTTTGGTGTCCATACTCAAGCATATGCCGTTGAATGGCCGCCGTTAACCGATAGAGCTCGTGCAAAACTTGTTGCTGATCAGTATCCTATCGATGTTTATGATCCTCTTGAAGGAGTTAATCGACGCGTTTACATTTTCAATGCAAAATTTGATCGTTACCTTTTGCTTCCAGTAACAGATTTATACACGACCGTTACACCGTCTTTTCTACGCGATCGAGTAAGAAGTTTTCTAGGTAACCTTGGTGAGTTACGAAACTTTACCAATTCAACACTACAGCTTAAACCAAGAGCTGCAATGACTGCTTTAGGGCGATTTGCAACAAACACTACTGTTGGGATCGGAGGCACTTTTGATGTTGCGACTAAAGTAGGTTTTGAAGAAGCCCCAGAAGATTTCGGGCAAACTTTAGCATCCTATGGTGTTGCCGAAGGAGCTTATCTGGTCTTACCGGCATTGGGCCCAAGTAATCTCAGGGATGTTAGCGGTATGGCATTCGATGCCGCAGTTTTTAACCTTATTGATCCATTAAATTTTTCTAACTTTTCGGAAAGACAATGGATGTATGGTTCAGCAAAGGGGCTAACATCTCGTGCAGATAATGCCTTTAGGTATCATACGACAGGATCCCCTTTCGAATATGAAATTGTTCGCTTTATCTATACAGCGAAAAGAAAGTTAGAAGCTGGAAAATAATCATATTCCATGAGGCTGCACGGTACATAAATATAAAGATCTGGCTTTTTAGAAATTAAAATTTCTGACTAGTTTAGATGATTCAAAAGTAGATTACTGAAGTATTATTGAGCACACTGTCTGGGGATCGGGCCTTTGTTTTAGGTTCGGTTGCCCTGATTTCCTTTCCCGGCTTGAGAATGTCCATACTGTACTGAACTTGGCCCTAGGCCATTCGGTAGAGCCCTTCTGATAATCAGTCGGGCGGCCGGGCCGTTGGAAGAGAACACCCCTGAATTGCTTACCCCAAAAATACAGTAGGACCTTGAGGACAATGACTGATCGGGATTTTGGAAATATCTGCATCTGCAAAAATTAATATGAATAATGAGTATGTTCATTATTAAAAAATGCTTGAGTAGTACCTTGAGCTACGCTGTGTCAGCAATTTTAGAGAGACTGCGAATGCGATCTTTGATTTGGGTTTTTATATTTGCTTTATGTCTGGTTGTTTACCTTCCTGACATAACGATGGCTGAGACTATAATTGTTTTACCTGCGGATAGGAATGCGACAGATAATCGTAGTAATTACTCTACCCAGCTTCTCCGAAAAGCTCTTGATGTAACCATTAAAACCCATGGATCTTATGACATACAATGGGCAAATACCGACCGTGTCCAAGAACGCGTATTAAAGGAAATGGCCGCAGGAAAAGGTGAAATCAATCTAGCATTTTCCGGAGCATCAGCCATTCGAGACAAAATGCTTCTGCCAATCAGAGTGCCCTTAGCAAAAGGTATGTTGGGCTACAGGATATTTATCATCAGGGCCGATAAAAAAGAGGTTTTTGAAAATGCTCGCACTATTGATGATTTGGCAAAGTTGTCAGCTTGTCAGGGTGTGGGATGGCCAGATAGCGATATTTTGAAAGAGGGTGGGTTACAGGTTCACGAGTCAACAACCTACGAAGGCTTATTTAAAATGGTGAGTTCTGGCCGTTGTGATTTCTTTCCACGCGCAGTTCATGAACCTTATTTGGAACTTCTTGCTCGAAAAGATAAATTCCCCGATCTTATTATAGAGAACACCTGGTTAATACACTACCCATTCGCAACTTATTTTTATGTTAAAAAACAAGATGTTGAATTGGCCGAGCGACTAACTATCGGGCTCAATTTATTGCTAGATAACGGTATGTTTGAAGAACATATGCAAGAGCATCCGGCAACCAAAAGTGTTTTTGGCATGTTGAATGCTATGAAAGAACGGAAGTTACTTGAATTGAAAAATCCATTTCTACATTCAGACACACCCTTGGATGACGAGAGACTTTGGTGGAAAGTTGATGGCTAATGAAATACCTAAAACCGCGCTATTTCGCTCAGCAATGCTTTGCGTACACTCACAGTCTTGTATGCCTATAAGTTTATAATACCTAATTTGAGGCGTTTGAATTTCCCGAGATCTCCCTCAAACTCGCACAACCACACACAAAACTGAACAGTTGCTCATTAAAGACATGCGTGTCGCTTTTTAAACAGTGCAAAAAGCGCTCGGCGTCCGAGATGGCAGGATATTGATTATAAATCCGGTTTGTCGTCTGTTTGATGTTTACAAATGGCCCCTGCACCCTATTTACTGTTAACAAAGATACAAAATGAACGGAAAGGGCCTGAGCACTTTTGTGTTGGGGCCTAAATCTGTGATCAGGAAGAAATTTTCGTTGAGATGAAACAAGTGGATCTACTACATGCGTTATGAATCCCCCCAAACAATAGAAGCAGCATCCGCTTTGCTTGCTAGTGAAGCGGGTTTGGCTCGCGTCCTCGCTGGCGGAACTGATTTATTGGTACAACTGCGCTCTGGCATGGTTGAACCTGATCTGGTGGTCGATGTTAAAAACATCCCGACCATGACCTCTATAACAGAAGAAAACGGTGGCTACCGGATTGGTGCTGCGGTTTCCTCTGCTGTGATGAACGAGCACGCTGGCCTTTGCGCCATGTGGCCGGGCGTTATGGAAGGCGCTGACCTTATCGGATCTACTCAGGTTCAAGGACGCGCCACAATGGTTGGTAATCTCTGTAACTGTGGCCCAGCCGCTGACAGTGTCCCAGGCATGGTTGCCGCAAATGCGATTGCAACGATTGTCGGACCTAACGGCCGTCGTGAAGTGCCCGTCATCGATATTCCGGTTGCTCCTGGTAAATCAACGTTGGCCAAAGGCGAAATCGTTGAGAGCGTCTTTCTGCCAGCTCAGGCAAAACGTGGCGGAGATGCTTACTTGCGTTTCATCCCGCGTACCGAAATGGATATTGCTGTCGTCGGCGTTGGCGTGAACATTGAGCTGGATGACAGCGGTGTTTGTACGCACGCCCGCGTTGGTCTTGGCGCAGTCGCAATCAAGGTTCTGTTAGTTGAAGATGCCGCCAAAGCACTGATCGGCTCTAAACTTGACGACGCAGCATTAGAGAAGATGGCTGCGGCCACGTCTGCGGCCTGTAAGCCAATTAACGACAAACGTGGCACCATTGAATTCCGCACCAAAGTTGCCGGAGTTCTGGCGAGACGTGCAGCCAAAATTGCCCTTGAGCGAGCCAACGTGCGAGCTAACAAAAGAGCCTCAAACGGGGGGGAGAAATAACAATGTCCGGTATTCATGTTTCAACCAAAATCAATGGCGACGCTGTTGAGTTCGTCTGTGATGTAGAAGAAACCCTGCTTGACGTCCTGCGTGATAAGCTCGGCATGACAGGATCCAAAGAAGGTTGTTCCTCTGGTGATTGCGGTGCGTGTTCAGTGACCGTTGACGGTCGTTTGACCTGTTCGTGTCTGATGTTGGGTGCAGAGGCCGAAGGCCACGATATCGGCACCATCGAAGGTGTTGCCAAGGGTACACAACTCCACCCGATCCAGCAGAAAATCCTTGATCACGCCGCGCTGCAATGTGGTGTCTGCACACCGGGTTTTGTGGTTGCAGCCAAAGCACTTTTGGAAAAGAACCCCGACCCGACTGAAACCGAAGTTCGTTTCTGGCTCGCAGGTAATCTCTGCCGTTGCACAGGATATGACAAAATCATTCGCGCAGTTATGGACGCTGCGGCTGAAATGAGAGGGCAATAATCATGGCACGTAATCCAGACGCTGATAATGCTCCGGCACCAAAAGCCGTTAAAACCAGCACGATCGAATTTGACGCGGATAAAGCAAAATCCTTCAAAGTCGTCGGCTCACGCCCTCCGCGTCCAGATGGTATGGACAAGGTAACAGGCCGGGCGCGCTTTGGTGCTGATATGGTAATGCCGGGCCAATTGGTCGGTCTTATCCTGCGCAGCCCACATCCGCACGCGGTTATCGTGAGCATTGATACCACCGAAGCCGAAGCGCTTTCCGGTGTTAAATCTGTCATTACCCGTGACGATTTTGCAGAAAATGCAGATCACCACGATGTCCTTTGTAACATCATGGCCCGTGAAAAAGCACTTTACGAAGGCCACGCCGTTGCTGCGGTTTCTGCCACCAGTAAAGCAGTTGCACGCAAAGCCTTAAAGCTGATCAAGATCGATTATCAAATACTGCCGCATGTTACCGATGTGGATCTGGCGATGGCGCCCGATGCACCTTTGCTTCATGCGGATATGATTACTTCTGGTGTTTCACCAGTGCCAACCAAGCCATCCAACGTTGCCGGACGCAGTGAGTTTGGCCACGGCGATGTCGAAGCTGGCTTTGCTCAAGCTGATGTCATTATCGAACGTGACTTCAAAACTGCGGCAACCCATCAAGGCTATATCGAACCACACGCCTGTGTTGCCAATGTTGGCGCTGATGGTATGAGTGAGCTGTGGTGTTGTACTCAGGGTCACTTCCATGTCCGTCAGGTCTGTGCTTCGCTTTTGGGTATCGACGTATCTCGTTTGCGTGTAACCGCATCTGAAATCGGTGGTGGTTTTGGTGGAAAAACTACGGTCTTCATCGAGCCTGTCGCGCTTGCCCTTTCTCGCAAAGCTGGCCGTCCGGTAAAGATCGCCATGTCTCGCGATGAAGTGTTCAAAGCCTCTGGCCCGACAGCAAGTTCCAGCATGAACGTGAAGATCGGCGTCACCAAAGACGGTCGCATAACCGCTGGTGAAGGCGAGTTCCGTTATCAGGGCGGTGCCTTTGCGGGCGCGCCTGCTGATTTTGGCGCCATGTCTGCCTTTGCCTGTTACGCGCTCGACAACGTGAAAACCGTTGCTTATGACGTCGTCACCAATCGTCCAAAGGGTGCAGCATATCGTGCCCCCGGTGCCCCGATGTCTGTTTATGCCGTTGAGTCCGTCATAGCAGAACTGGCTGGTGAAATTGGTATGGACCCGATTGAGTTGCGCTTGAAGAATGCTGCACGTGAAGGCACAAAAAGCTCATACGGCCCGAAATTTGGCTCTTGTGGTTTGGTGGAAACACTCGAAGCAGCACGAGATCACCCGCATTACTCCGCCCCTCTCGGTCCCAATCAGGGTCGTGGCGTGGCTAGCGGGTTCTGGTTTAACTTCGGCGGGGAAACCTGCTCTACTCTCAACATCAATGCCGATGGTACAGTTGCCATTGCTGTGGGGACGCCTGATATCGGTGGCTCTCGTGCCGCCATGTGCATTATGGCTGCGGAAGAGCTCGGCATTCCTTATGAACGGGTCCGCACCATTGTCGCAGACACTTCGTCACTTGGGTATAACGATACCACCGAAGGCAGCCGCGTGACTTTTTCCAGCGGTATGGCTGTGATCAAGGCATCCCGAAAAGCTGTCACTGAAATGTGCAACCGTGCCGCAATGATTTGGGATATCCCAGCTGAAGCCGTCACATGGGAAGATGGCCATGCCAAACCTTCCGGTGCCAATGCAGGTGATTTTGAGCCGATGTCGCTGGCTGAAATCGCCGCGAGCGCATCCAAAACAGGCGGCCCTATCGCCGGACACCACGAATACAACGCCGATGGCGCGGGTGTAAGTTTTGGTACGCACATCGTCGATACCGAAGTCGATCCAGAAACCGGACGCGTAGATATCCTGCGCTATACCGTTGTGCAAGACGCTGGCAAGGCAATCCACCCGGATTACGTCGAAGGTCAGTTCCAAGGCGGTGCCGTTCAAGGGATCGGCTGGGCATTGAACGAAGAGTACATCTACGGCGAAGACGGACGTTTGCAAAACGCAGGCTTCCTTGATTACCGTATGCCTGTAGCTTCTGACCTGCCAATGATCGACACCGTGATCGTGGAAGTTCCAAACCCGGGCCACCCTTACGGTGTGCGTGGTGTTGGTGAAACCGGGATCGTGCCGCCACTAGCTGCTATCGCCAACGCTGTATCGGCTGCGTCAGGTGTGCGTTTGACAGAACTTCCGATGTCACCACCGCGCGTTCTTAAAGCTATTGATGATGCCAAAGTGGCTGCTCAATAGAGCAACGGAAAAGAACAAGGCGGCCCTCGCTAACCAAGAGAGCCGCCTTCACTACATGGCTTGCGTAAAACAGAGGGAATTATGGTTCAGGTCACACTTTCCGGAACATTCCAACAAGTCGCTGGTGGTATCTCTACGCTTGAAATAGAAGCAAAGAATATCCGCCAGTTGCTAGGCGGTCTAGAAAAGCAGTGCCCTGAATTAAAATCCGAAATCGAAAAAGGCATCGCCGTCGCCATCAACGGCACCATCTACCGCGACGACTGGTTCCAACCCATCCCAGAAGACAGCGAAGTTTTTATTATTCCGAGACTGGCGGGTGGTTGAGTTTTATCGTAAGCGTCGGGTTGATCTGTTAGTTCAACAGTTACAACAATGGATACCCACACCCGCTTGCAACTTAACAAAGGCTGATAATTCACTTAGAAAGCTCAGCTAAACTGTTCAGACACACAGAACCATTTTAATTACCGAGAAAACGGTTTAAATTTCTGTGTGCCAATTATTTAACATATTTTTTGAAATCCGATTTAACTAGTTCTTGTGCTATTTCAAATTGTATTCTGTCTTCTTTTCCGAATTCCTTTTTATAGAACTCTAATGGGTAATCTTCAATAATTGGCTCTAATTTTGGGTCAACTCTGGAGACTTCGATAATACAAATTTTATCAGCATTAATTAGATAATGATAAATATCTTCACCTTGTTCAGGAATCCAATGAAGTAGGTAGGCTGTATACATATCTGGATAGGCCTTCATCAACCACATTAGCATTTTCCTATCTTCAACATTATTGAAAAGTGCTTCTCTAAAAGCTAATAACTTGCCCCTTAACTTTTCCTCGCGCCATGAACCTCGTAAAGTCATTTCGTTAATCCCGGTGTTGCATTGACCAAATTCTCAGCTTCATCTAATAATACTGTGAGTATAGATGTAGGGTTATAACTACTATATTTATCTAGACCAATAGACCTTACAGTAAAAACGTAATAGCCCGGATGCTTGCGTCTTAGCTGACCTTCAGATTCCCTATCAATCCGTGATTTACGGCGTATCCTCTTCCCAAAATATGAGGAAAGGTAATGTTGTATGAATAAATACATTTACAAATAGCTTTTTAACTATGTATAAGAATATATGACAAATCGACTAGAGCAATCAAAAGCGTTAGCAAGCGATGCACGGCTATCCATTCTTAGCTGGTTGGCCTCCCCGAACGCTCACTTCTCTCACCAACAAACGAGTGATCCGTCTCAAATTGGGGTTTGCGTCACGCTTATCACTGAAAAACTTGGGATGTCCCAACCAACGGTTAGTCGGCATTTAGAGCTTTTAAAGCGCGCAGATTTCCTAAGCGTCAACAAGATCGGGCGTTGGTCATTTTTTGCGCGCAACGAAGCTGGCATTACAGAATACAAAGGGTGGCTAAATGATACACTTTGAAGAACTAGACTTAAGGCTACTTCCCGGTTTTGAGCGGAAAATAATTACCGTCGATGGTAAAGACGTCCTTACTCTGGTTGGGGGTAGCGGCCCTCCCCTCCTCATGCTCCACGGCGATCCACAAACTCATCTTTGCTGGCATCTCATTGCTCCACGCCTCGCTGAACGCTTTACAGTTGTTCTCACGGATATCAGAGGACGCGGAGAAACCCATAAACCTGGAATATCGAAGAACAACATAGAATATTCTAAACGTTCGATGGCAACCGAACAGCTCCATGTTATGCGTAAGCTCGGGTTCACTTCTTTCTCACTCGTTGGGCATGACCGCGGCGCACGTGTCGCACGTCGTCTGGCTCTTGATCATCCACAAGTTGTTGATCAACTTGCTGTAATGGATGTCGTGCCTGCTTATGATTTTTATGAAAACACCAATGCAGCAATCGCACAGGAGTATTACTACTTTTTCTTCCTGACCCAACCTCACCCCATACCTGAAAACCTTATTGGGGGCGATCCGGCAGGTTTCATGTCAGAGATACTAACGGGATTATCACCGATCCAAGTACCTTATGACGAAGCAACACTTGAACTTTATAAAAAGGCGGCTTCAACCCCGGCTGCTATCATTGCGATGTGCGAGTGCTTTCGCGCAGGTTTAGGCATTGACCGCCAGCACGACATTGAAGATCGTAAAACCCAACGTAAAATCCAATGCCCAACACTGGTTATGTGGGGAGAAAAAGGTATCGTTGGGCGCCATTTTGATATCCGCCAGATTTGGGATAACTGGTGCAAGAACCCACAGTACATGCCAATACAAAGCGGTCATTTCATCCCAGAAGAAGCACCAGAAGGGGCCTATTCTGCTTTAAATGCATTCCTGACATAAAACACTAGAGCACACGAGAATTTAATCGCCCCACAACAAAGTCTTACTCCTGCCAATTCTTGCGGGTGGTTAGCTACTGCTAAGAACTTATTCCGCAAGAAGTTTGCTGGCTTTTTCCTGAGCAATGGTCAGCGCTTCTTGCGCAGAAGAGCGCCCCGCAAAGGCGTCTTCTATGGCCTGTTGGAAAATGACCCGTATTTCTTTGTGTCTGGGCACCATTATCCGAGCATGGGTATAATCAAGCTGTTTACGGGCATTGATATAGGCCGGTTCTCGACCATAGAGATCAGATAGTATTGTCAAATCAAAGGCCGATTTAACAACCGGGAAATACCCAGATACAGCACTGATTTTCGCCTGGTTCTCAGGTACGAGTAAATGGCGCAACAATTCCTTAGCCAACTGGTCTTGATCGGAATCCATTCCAGAGGATAAAAACAAGTTTGCACCCCCGACCACAGCGCCTGGATCAGGATTTCCCGGCATAACATCGGTAACCCAGTCAAAGTTTGCCTCTTCTCTCGCCAATCCCATTCCTGCAGTAGAATAGTAGGTGATGGGGAAAACCTCCCTGAGAAATCCATGAATGCCATCTCGCCAATTTTTGGGTAAAAGCACCAAGCCCTGTTCATTCCAGTCAACCCACCGTTCAAGTGCTTCAACCGTACGGGGATTATCAAAGTTGAGTTGCGTTCTGGAACTGGAAAGTGTGCTGTTGTTTTGCTGAACAAAGGATTCAAAAATCCACTCGCGCCACACACCCGGCAACGCGAGGGGTGGCCTTTTAAAGTGATCACGCAAAGCAATAAGAGTATCGGTAAGTTCCAACCAAGTTTTAGGTCGGTGATTGGTATCCAGTCCCGCCGCCTTTAACATATCCAGATTATAGTAAATGATCGGCGTACTACGATAAAGCGGCAGCGCAAAAAGCCTGCCATGATCATCACGGCTATTGGCGAGAAAAGCGGGCACGAAACTCTCTAGATATTCGTTCCATTCAACCTCATCACCAATGAAGTTATCAATGGCTGCGATCGCGCCTGCATCTTGCAAGGTATAAAGCTCTGCGACTTCGGCTGCGAAGATACCTTGAATCTCTTTTTTGAGCATAATATCAAGAACTTGATTATAACTTGAACGCGGAAGAAAGCTAACTTTGTGGTTTGGATGAGCCTGATTAAAATCGCGAACAATTTCTTCGTATCGTACCGACAGAGAAGCCGTGACATTGGACGGAACAACAAAACTGATCTCTGCTGCGTGAGTTCCAGAAAAAACAAGGCCCACGCCGCCTAAAAGCATAAGCGAGAGAAGTAACGCGCCTCGGAATAAATTACGGAAACGATCTAGCATCAATCGCAATAAGACATTAATCGATTTCATCGTGTACCAAGCTAAAATACATTTCCGGTAAGAATAACATAACGAGATGAAACGAACATTAACTCGATCTGTAAGCACAACTAACAAATTTTCAATTTTTCGGAAAACAGGCTAACGAGCAAGTCGTAAAAAATACCGACCTGTCTCGTTATAAGGTCATATCCTTTGCAACACATGGATTGGTCCCCGGAGATTTGAACGGACTGGAACAACCTGCCCTTGCTATGACAAACCCTGAGATATCTGGCACTGAGGGTGATGGCTTACTCACATTAAATGAAATTTTAAGTTTGAAACTTCAAGCCGATTTTATTGTTTTATCCGCCTGTAACACTGCAGCAGCAGATGGTCAGGGCGCAGAGGCCGTCTCCGGTCTTGGACGTGCATTCTTTTATGCAGGCGCCCGTTCTTTGCTGGCTTCAAACTGGCCGGTGCATTCCGCGGCCACCACGTCCTTGATGTCGATACTCTTTACTGATTTGTCAGAAAACCCGGCAATGACACGCGCCGAAGGAATGCGTAGAGCTCGTGTTAAAATGATCAAAAACGAAGGTTATCACTTCGAAGGCAAGCTCGCTTTTTCCTATGCGCACCCAATTTTTTGGGCCCCCTTTACTGTTATCGGAGATGGCGGTGTATAATTTCAAAACTGTGCTTGAAGCACTATGAACAATTTTCGCAAAACTGCAGGGTAAAGACTTCCTGTGGTTCTGTGATCCCCTTCATGGTGTAAAAGCCCTGTGATATGGCTTCCCGGTCAACCAGCCTGACAAAGTCCTTGGTCATTAAAAGCGGGCTTCCAGTTATTTTAGTCAGGCTCTCCAAACGCGTGGTACGATTAACCGTAGGCCCCATCACCGTGAAATCAAGGATCATGAACTATTCCCTCTGCGTCGCGTTTTAAGGGGAAATCGAAACGTAAAAAAATAACAATTAGATCAACACCTCTTAGTTGGGAATATAGCTCAACGTTATCAATTGAACTCATAAACCGACTTCAAAAACCTCCAAGGTATTGAACCTCAAGCTCTTTAATAAATCCTTCTTTGTGGAGATCACCAATCACCTTGTTAATATCTTCCAATAGATAGTTGCAAGGTGATATATTACTCAGCATAAAATGAACATTATTAGAGGCCACTGGCCAAGGCAGATCTACAATACGATCAAAATCACCCGTTTCCCGAAGATCATCAAAACCATCATATCGGGCCAACACAACATAATCGGCCCGCCCAGATGCTAATAACTTAAGCGTATGGTCCTCTGGGACTTCGTGTATAAACAAGTAAGTTTTTGCAAAAAGATCAAATTCTTCGCCATAAGACCCACCCAAAGGTCGAAGGCCAACACGCCCAATTAAATTACCGAGCTCCTCCAACGGAAATTCTTCTCCTTTTCGGACAAACACTGCGACTTCATCTTTAAAGATTGGATCTGTATAGCTATAGTTAAGTGCGCGCTCCTGAGTCCAATACGCCCCGAGCAAGAGATCAAGATCTCCATTACTAAGATGATGTAGAATTCTTTTCCAGGGCATCTTCGCTTCAACTGTTATGGGTAATTTCAAGCGACGAAAGACTTCACGCGCCACATCCAGTGCTAACCCATTGAGCTCTTGTGCATCTTCCGAAAACATAGAAACCGGATACCACTCCGAAGATCCGTTGATCCGAACTGACTTACACTTTCCACCATCCGCAAAAACAACGGATTGCATTATCCAGAAAAAGGAACTCAGAAAAAACAAAATCGTGCATACATGAAAACGTCTTCGAACCATACATGGCCCTCCACGTTTTTAAGAATGCTCACAAATGCTTAATAAACAGCAAACAAGTTACAGCTTGTGATACGCCCGCTGTACCCGCTCTGATGAAGTAAGCACCCCAGATCCCCAAGCGCTTTTCTGGTTAGACATCACCGCGATAGACGATATGGATTTTGTTCCCATCGGGATCGCGCATATAGGCACCGTAATACCCCACACCATAGTGATCACGCGGCCCCGGAGCTCCTGCATCTACCCCTTTGGTCTCTAGGCCTGCACGGTAGGCCTCATCAACTGCCGCAATCGTCGCCGCCTGAAAGGCCACCATGCCACCATTGCCCACGGATGCGCTCGCGCCATCCAAAGGCTCGTACACATAAAATCGAGGCAAGGGTTGATTACGAACAACCCAACAAAGGGACCCCGGGCCACCATCCGGGGTAACCTTTCGCTGTTGCAATCCTAAAGGCGTTAGTACCGCATCGTAAAAAGCTTCTGCCCGGTCAAGATCGTTAGAGCCGACAGTTACGTGGCTAAACATGTTTTGTCTCCTGAATAAACAACGCCAAATTACGCTGCATGCCATGCATCCCTTAAAAATACTGGCAAATCATTTGCCACTGGCATGACCGGGATTTGGTGCATCATGGCACTGATCATACCGCGGTGGTAAGTGCCATGATTTACGATGTGCAAGAAAATCTCCATACGCGACATGGCCCCCTGCCCGCCACCGACAAACTCAAACTCGATAGCCTCTGCCAACTGAACGTCATTCAGTCTATCAGCCTGCTTGATATACCAGATATCCATATCCTCGCAGAGTTTCCTCAACTCGTTAAGCGGCGGCGACGTGTCGGTATTCCTCGCGCTATAGTTATGTTTGCGCCCTTCAAGGTGTGCTTTGAATATATCGTCAACCACATAAGTATGGTTCATGGTATGGATCATAGATCCAAAGGTTGTCTGATGGGTTTTCACTAATTCCTCTGGCGGGATTTCAGCCATTGCCTGAAAGGTGAGGTTATTGGCCCAGGCTTTGTAACGGGTGAACATCTGCAACATGGAAGGACTGTCATTCGGCTTCCCCAATTCTATCGCCACTCTTCATTTCCTTTATCTTGCCCAACACATTGAACATCCATTGGATGAGAGAACAATTGTAGTTCCCTCCAATTGCCGACTAGGTTACAAGTGAATGCAAAGATGATAAATTGATAATATTGGAATTATTAAGTGAAAAATATTCATCAATTAGCAGGTGTACCGATCGATATGGCCATTTTTCTGCGGGTCATTGAGCGCGGTAACTTTGTGCGGGCTTCCGAAGATCTAGGGCTTACGCCCTCTGCTGTATCAAAGGCGATATCCCGACTGGAAGATCGTTTAGGTGTTCGTTTACTGGCAAGGACTACGCGGAACCTCAACCTTACAAGCGAGGGCGGTATTTACCTCAAACACGCACGAGACATCGCCGCTGCAATAGAACGCGCAGAAGCAGAAACGGCCTCTTCAAGCAAAACTCCGTCTGGCACTTTGCGCCTCACCATTGCAGCGGCTCTCGCTAAACATCAGATCACTCCCCTGATTCCAGAGTTCCTTGAACGTTTTCCGGCTATTGAAATTGATCTCAACATTACCGAACAACACGTCGATATCATCAAAGAAAACTATGACATTGCCATTCGACCTGGCACCCTGATCGATAGCAATTTAATTGGTACAAAATTGGCTGAAGCAGATCGTCATATTTGTGCAAGCCCGGGCTACATTGCCCGCCATGGCAAACCCGTAACCCCTCTCGACCTTAGAGCGCACAATTGTATGACAACCTCGGGGTTTCCCTCTCTTTCGCGTTGGCAGTTTGATGTGAACAATGAACCCTTATCCATCGACGTTACAGGTAATATCAAGTGCGATAACACGGACCTTTTACTCGACCTTGCCCTTGCGGGGAAGGGCATTACGCGCCTGTTGGAAACAGTATGCGGGAAGGCCTTACAATCAGGTGCGTTAGAGATCTTACTTGAGCAACATCACATTGCTGAACCCGTTCCCATCTGGGCGATTACACCCCCAGGCCGAATTTCTTTACCACGGGTCCGAGTGTTCGTTGATTTTCTAAAAGAAAAGCTTCAACCTCGCCCCTGGGCACAGATCTCAATATAAACTCCTTCCACGACACATGATCTACTTTAGAGATTTAGAAGGAGTAATCGTTTAGAGATTGCATCGCTATATCTTAGCATGTGCGGTAATTTTCTCCTTAATTGCCATTGACCCTTTGGTGGTCGCAGCAAACTCAGACAATCGCTTTAGAGCTAGTCTTATCGGCTGATTTATACTTATCAAAGAAACAAGGAAATCGGAGCCAAGATTGGTGCCGTAATTCCATTGAGGATAACCATCTTCGTGGCCTACGCTTGATTGCAGGAGTTATTCGGCGGCATCACGAGGCCTTTCTAAGCTTAACAATTAACAAAATATACACACTAAATGTATATTTTTTTTCGCTGCCGATACATATTTTCTGAAGGAAAAACGACCATGAAAGAAAAGGTCATTTCAAAAACGGCTCTTGGAAATTACTCCATCTCATCTCGAATTTGGATGTTGATTCTCCTAGCATTGATTTCCGTTTTTGCAGTCAGCGGGTTTTCTATTATAAGCGCAGGAAAGTTGGGAAATGCGGTTGATGTTCTCAATGGGTATTCTCAAATTAATGCATCAACTCGAAATGCCTACCAACACATTCGGCAATTACGAAATCGGGAAAAGAATTTTATAACACGGAAAAAATTAAAATATATTGATAAGCATGCAAAAGGTGCAGAGAACGCTATTAAAGCTTTAGATAACATTTCTTCGATCCCAGAAGGCGCTGAAAGCGTCCAGTTAATAGACAATGCAAAAAAAGCGATTGCCGCGTACGTCAAAACTTTTGTTCAAATTACTGAAGATATGAAAATATTGGGATTGAAACCCAATGAAGGGTTAGAAGGAGAGCTACAAAATTCAGTAAATGAGCTTCTGAAAGTTGTGGAAAAAAGTAACGATCAGACCTTACAGATTCAAATGCTCAATTTAAGTAATTTGGAAAAAGATTTCAAACTTTGGGGCGATGAAAAATATTTAAAAGCATTTGAGGAAAATTACACATCATTTAAGAAAAAGTTGGGTAATACTGAGCTATCTGCAGATAAAATCACAAAAATATCAAATTTGTTAGATCAATATGCCAAAGATATGGTTACTTATGCCTCCACATCTCTAGTCGTTTTTGAAAAAATATTAGTGATGGGAGAAGTGTTTGATACCATCCTGCCGCCAATGGATTTACTTATAGAGTATTCAGAAGCCGGATTGGCATTTGCCCATTCCGAAAAAAACCAAGTGTTTTCATCGATAGTCGACACCCTGATCATTGGCGGTATTCTTATCGTCGTCGTCTTCTTGGGTGTAGGTATTCCTATTATGAGAAGCATCACAAGACCTGTTGCCGCAATAACAGAAACGACATCAAAGCTCGCGGATGGGGATCTTGAAATATCTATTCCTGCGACTAAAAACAAAGATGAAATGGGGAAAATGGCCCGTGCGCTCGGCATTTTTAAAGATAACCTGTTAGTCGCGGAAAAGGAGCGTAAAATAACCGCTGCTGAGCAAGAATCTCGTGCAAAACGAGCTCAAGAAATAGAAGACGCAACAGTCACCTTTAAAAGTGGAATTGCGGCCGCATTAACATCTGTGACAACTGCTTCTGATAGTATGCAAGAAACAGCAAAGACGATGACGGCAACTGCATCTACGACATCACAGAAATCAGCTAACGTTGTAAGTGTTGCAGATGAAGCTTCAAAAAACGTGCAAACCGTGGCGAGCGCTACCGAAGAATTGTCGGCTTCCATATCCGAAATTAGCCAACAAGTTGTTCGTTCATCAGATATAGCATCAAATGCAGTTGATCAGGCCAAGGACGCTAATTTTTTAATTAGTAGTCTAGATACTGCAGCAGAAAAAATTGGCGAAGTTGTTGGCTTGATTTCTGATATTGCAGAGCAGACAAATTTACTCGCTCTGAATGCAACGATAGAGTCTGCACGTGCTGGTGACGCAGGGAAAGGGTTTGCCGTTGTTGCAAGTGAAGTAAAAAATCTAGCAACCCAAACAAGCCAAGCAACCGAAGATATCGCCTCCCAAGTAACCGACATCCAACAGGCGACAAGTAAAGCAGTCAGTGCAATACAGTCAATAAGTGAAACAATTGGTACTATACATGAAATTGGTAGTAGCATTTCAGCCGCAGTCGAAGAGCAAGGCTCTGCAACACAAGAGATTGCCCGAAACGTGGAACAAGCAGCAAACGGAACGGCAGAAGTCTCTGAGTCAATTTCATCCGTTAACAGCGCTGTCGCTGAAACCGGATCTGCCGCTGAAATAGCATTAAACGCTGCTCATCATATAGCAAAAGAGGCCGATCGTGTACGGTCAGAAGTTTCTATCTTTCTGAAGACCGTTAATCCAACTGATTGAGTTTCATTCTCGTTACCCCCCTTATATCCCCTTCGTTCAGAATAGGGATATAAGGGACGGCACGCGTGTTGCTGACTTTTAAATACAGCCAAAACTTCTCGTGACGCTCAGTCAGTTTCCTGAATGATGATTGGGCCACCGCCTGTGCTTTCAGTAATGATGTTAAGAGATTTAAGATACTCCGGATTGATTGCTGCTCTGCCGGGGAAGTCCTGAATTTGTGATCCTGGCCCTGTAATTAGGCGCACAGCACCACCTTCGCCGGATGATTGTGGCTCATCGCCCTGATTTACCCCACCTGTAGTATCACCACCATTTCCGCTTAAAAGCGTGTCTTCGGATGTGGCACCTTTACCATCGGGCTCATCGTCTCCTGCCACCGACGTTTCGTCACCAGCAGTTGGTTTTTTGCAGTCTTCTTTATTCTTCTTACAAGCAGCAGCCTCCTCCTCAGCCAAGCGTTTCGCTTCTGCTTCCGCTTTCTCAGCCTCATCAGCCAGGCGTTTCGCTTCTGCGTCCGCTTCCTCAGCCTCCTTTCGGGCCCTTTCCTCATTTCTTTCTTCTTGTTCACGCCTGTATTCACGGTTTGCGCGCGCAGTCTCTTCTTCATCAGTGAAGGCAGAGTAATAATCCGTATATTCTTCGTAACTCATTCTCTCACTCTTTTCAGCATCGGCCCATAGAAAACTCACGTAGGAGTTGTCATCACGGGGATCTCCCATGAAGACAGCAGTGAATTTCCTTCCATCGACCTCTCCGGACTCACGCCCATTTTCCTGTCGCGTGCTGGCACGGCCAATTCTTGGAACTAACGCATCTAAACCATCCGTTGGTGAGGTAACCCCTTGCTTATTGCCTAATATTTTTGAGTTCGTCGGTTGGACAATCTGAGTTTTCGGGAGCTTTAGCTGGGTAGTTGTTTTGGGCTTACTATCGGCAAAAGCATTAGTAGAAAAAAGCAATAAAGCTGCCAAACAGGTAACCAAACTTAATTTATTAAATGCCATTGGAAAACCCTTCTTAAGATGTTGTATGAACTTGCTGTTGTATAAACATGTCACAATTTTTCAACTTTAAATTGAATATAATCAAACACACCTCAAAACTAAAAACAATCAAATAATAAAAAATGGGGTAGTCTGAATAGTCCCTAGTTTCCTAACTCCTTGTATCTCTACATCGTGCTTATTCAATTCGTAACGGAACCGGCGAGGGCGGATTTACAGGGCACGTATTTGTTCAATACAAATTTAAGGCGGGTAAATTTGGTCGGCGTGAGTTTGTTCTTCTCGGATTTAAGCGGCGCTGATTTACATGAAGCAGATATGAGTAATGCTAGCTTTATAAGTAACTATATTAATCGAATGAGTGCAGCAGAAGCATTCTCGTCAATACAACAAACTATCCCTCACTCACCTGAGCATCCGTTCTTGCATTAACTCCTACCTTTCAACAACACCATATTCTCAAACAAATTTGTATTGTATTTGTCGAATAACGTACAATTTGAACTGCGAATATATGGTTGTCTTTTGGGGTGAGACAACGATAAGCAACGGGGGTTAAACACCGCATCATAAGGTGATCTCGTTGAGTACTGAGCCGAGAATGGGAATGCGCGATGGATATGAAGTTTGATGCTCAGGCCGAAGGTTTTCAGGCCGAAGTCCGAAGCTTTGTGAAGAGTAACCTTCCAGATGATATCAGGTCTTAGAATAACCTCAGAACGAAATAACTCCGTTTCACCCTCCGCTTCATTCGCACATCACCAAAAGTTTCGCAGGTAGTGTATATCTCTTGTAGTAACCAGAATATCGATACCATTAAAACTGGCTTTTGATATCACTCTTGAAAAATATCTAAGCGATCCCTGATAACGGATCAATTTCAATCTTCATCAATTGCTCGTCCATATTATGGTCGATGTAACGAACCCAGTCTCCATCGCTTAAATCAGTCCCCGAGAGCGTTGCAACCACGTTGCCATCAACAGCAAGCGTGATTGGGGCATCGACATCACCGTCAACGCCGTCATCAACGATTGAAATTGTCGAACTATCTGTTAGAAGATCTGAGAGATCCAGAATGTCCCCGGAAGTGACTTTGCCATCAACAACCGTTGCCTCTTCAAAATCGGTTATATGGTCAGAGTTCGTACTGCCAGCCTCGCGGAAAACAAAAGTATCATCATTAGAACCACCCGTGAGTTCATCATTGCCCTTGCCACCAATAAGGATATCCCGCCCGGAACCACCCAGCAAAACATTATCCTCATCATCTCCGATCAAAAGCACATCGCTCTCATTGGATAAAAGAGCGCTAACATCACTATTATTAATAAGCGCATTAGAGACAGTCACATCAGGTACAACATTGATTTGAACCGTAGTCGTCATCGCGTTACTGTCATCTTGTCCGTCATTGACAGTAACGGTCACAGTCCGCGTTGTTGTTGCGCCACCATTATCCGGATTATCTGATGTAGATCGATAGGTAATGTTTTCAAGTACGCTTTCGTAGTCGATAAAACGGGCTGCGCCAGTCAACGTCAGAACCCCGTTGGTATAACTCAAGATGATCCCGACAGGCAAAGTGTACCCAGCCGCTAGTTCCAACAGATCTCCAGCGACAAAATCCTCAATGGTGACCGTTGCGGATGCAAGCTCCACATCATCGACATCACCAATTGACATCCCCAAGAACAACTTTACAGAGCCTTCGCCTTCATAATATCCCACTGGCCCAGGGCGCAAGGACCCATCAAAATTGAATACTTTACTGTAAATTCCGCCAACAGAGCCATCTTGACCATAGCTAGTCCAGCTAACAACCCAGCCGCCATCAGGCAGACCTGCCACCGAAGGTTCGCCATGTGTATCAAGCATATAGCTATTGATTTGGAATTCGTCGCCCTGCTTCGTTCCGTCCGCATCATAAGCTTGGCCCAAAACACCTCTGATCCCTGACGACCAAGTTACGATCCAGCCACCATCGCTGAGGGCGGTGACCGAAGACGAAATCTGAGAATTATCAACATAGCTATTTATTAGAAATTTACCGTCCTGCTCTGCTCCACTCGCATTGTAAACTTGACCATATATATCAATACCCGAACTCCCAGGGCCATCACTATGCCATGTTACAATCCAGCCACCATTGGTAAGCGCCGTTACTGAAGGATCCCCTGACCCGTAAAAATTTGGTCCATCAACCCGAAACTCACCGTCCTGTTTTGTACCATCAACGTTATAGGCTTGACCAAAAACACCGCGCCCGTTTCCAAATGTATCAATCTTGTCCCAAGTCACGACCCAACCGCCATCTGAAAGCGTTGCAATAGAAGACGATCCAAGCGGGTAACTTGCATCCGAGGAATTACTGACCTGAAACTCACTACCTTGCTTTGTGCCATCGGCGAGAAAGATCTGAGTATAAATATTTGACGGGCTGCCTATTCCACCACTACCTGTCCAACTTACGATCCACTTACCATCACCCAAAACTGTTGTAGAAGGTTCATGCTGAAATCCAACTGAAGGGCTACTGACCTGAAACTCGCCTCTTTGTAATGTCCCGTCAGAATTATAAGCCTGCCCGTAAACTCCCCAACCAGATCCATCCTGACCATTACTTGACCAAGTCACAATCCAGCCACCGTTGCTCAGGGCTGAGACAGAAGAGTTAGATTGCATGGAATCAGTATAGCTATTGATCTGAAATTCAACGCCTTGTTTTGTTCCATTTGCGTTATAGGCCTGACCAAATACTTCAGACACGTTACTATTCGGACCTCGACTGGTCCAAGTAATGACCCAACCACCATCATTCAATACCGTAACCGAAGACTGAGCCTGATCCCCTCCTGTAATGCTGTTAACGAGATGATCAGGGGCAGAGGCGACATTTTCCGCTATGATCGGCGCATCATTATCATCTACAACATCAAGGGTCTTAGAAACAAGATTACTGTCATCCTCCCCATCATTAACTTTAACAGAAATCGTCCGCGTTGGCAGCGCCCCAAAATTATCGGGATTATCAGATGTTGAACGATAGACAATATGCTCCAACAGATCTTCATAATCAGCATAATCTGCTGCACCATTAAGAGTTAAAACCCCCGTTACATCGTCATAGGTAACCGTAACTCCTGCTGGCTTAGAATAACCTGCTACGATTTCCAGTACATCCCCGGCAATAAAATCGGTAATCGTTACAATTGCAGAAGCGGGATCCGTGTTATCCGCATCAAAAACAGACAAATCAGTAAAGACCGTCGCGGGAGGACCACCTTCGGTATACACTTCGCTAGAATTCGATAAATCGACAATAACAGCCGCATCATTATTGCCTAAAACATTGATTATTTTGGAAATCGCGTTGCTATCATTTTCCCCGTCATTCAGCCTCATTTGAATGGTCCGGGCTTGATCAGTCCCGTAATTATCTGGATTATCCGAGGTCGACTTAAAATAGATATTCTGCATCATGAGCGCATATTCAGCGACACTTGCCACACCACTAAAGCTTAAAGTAGCTGTCGCAGAATCCCAGCTAACGGTAATTCCGCTTGATCCAGGCGGGAGAAAAACACCAAGGATATCTCCAGCGACAAAATCTGTTATAGTTGCCTGCGCAGAAACAAATTCGACATCATCCACATCAGACACATCTGAATTCCAGAATGGAAGTATCCCTCCCCCCTCTCCGTAAATACCCCTTACAGGCCGCTCGGTTCCGTCTGAATTAAATATTTTAGAAAAAATACCTACTGAATTAGGGCTGTCCTCCCCAGTGAAGATAACAACCCAACCTCCATCAGCAAGTGCATGAACAGAAGAGTTTTCCTCATTACTATAGGTTCTGTTATTCACTTGGAATTCGTTTCCCTGTCGGGTTCCATCCGCGTGATAGGCCTGTCCGAAGACACCCGCCCCCCTATCGTCCTGTCCATAACTGGTCCAGGTTACAACCCACCCGCCATCTGAAAGGGCGGTTATCGAAGGATCAACTTGAAAACTGTCTGTATAGGTATTAACTTGAAATTCAGTCCCCAACTTATTGCCATCTGCATTGTAGGCCTGACCAAAAATCTCCCCAAAAGTCACACTATTCGGCGCCTCGTTGAGCCATATGACAACCCAACCACCACCTGAAAGTCCCTCGACAGATTGTTGATATTGGAAGCCATCAGTAAAGGTGTTGACTAGAAATTCGCCCACCTGGATTGAGCCATCCGCATTATAAACTTGGCCATAAACACCATAGTCAGAGCCTGGGCCATCCTGACCATAACTTACCCAGGTAATGACCCAGCCGCCGTCTTCAAGAGGTGCAACCGAAGCTTGAAACTGCGCATCATCCGTGTAGCTATTGACCGGAAACGCAATTCCCTGTTTGGTTCCATTTGCATGATAGGCCTGTCCATATACACCTAAAGAAGAACCGTCCTGCCCCATACTGCTCCAGACCACAACCCACCCGCCGTCTGCAAGCGACGTTACAGAAAAATTGGATTGATCCCCGTCCGTATAGCTATTAACGGCAAGTTCATCCCCTAATTTCGTTCCATCAACTTTATAAACCTGAGCAAAAACACCATTACCAGAACCATCTTGCCCGTCACTAATCCAGGTAACAACCCAACCTCCGCTGTTGAGCGCGATCACAGAGGATACCTTCTGATTTCCGGCTGTATGGCTGTTGATCAGGAACTCGTCACCATCTCTGGTACCATCTGCATGATAAACTTGTCCAAATACACCGGAACTAAAATCAGAATCCTGATAATTACTTGTCCAAGTCACAACCCAGCCACCACCGGACAAAGCAGTTACGGATGAGTCATTTTGGTGGATAGAAGTATAGGTATTGACTTGGAATTCAGCCCCCAACTTATTGCCATCAGCATGATAGGCTTGCCCAAATACACCACTATAGGAGCCATCTTGACTATCAGAACCATCTTGATCATTAATACTGGTCCACGTTACAACCCAACCACCACCTGAGAGCATAGCAACGGAAAAGTCGGATTGACTGCCAAATGTGTAGCTGTTGACCTGACGTTCAGAAAGAGCGGTTGAATCCGCCACGATAACAGGCGCGTCATTTGTGCCTGTAACAACAATTGTTGCTGTCGTCGTTGAGGGCATGCCTTTATCATCACTGACTTCATACTCAACCGTAACAACCGCGGTTTCGTCCTTAGCCAGATAGTCAAAGGACGTACCTGGATCAAAAGACAATTTACCACTATCAATTCTAACTGTACCCGATCCCGTGGGAATGCCGGATACAGATTTTATGCTGTCCAGAGTAAGAAGTGCGCCATCAACGTCACTATCATTAGAAAGAACATCGATCCTAATCGCACTATTTTCTGTCGTCGAAGCGCTATCAACTCTTGCCACTGGCGCATCATTGGTGCCCGTTACAATAATAGTCGCTGTAGCCGTTGATGTGCCCCCTTTGTCATCGCTGATTTCATATTCAACAGTGACAGTCGCGTTCAGGCCTTCGGCGAGATAATCAAAAGACGTCCCCGGATCAAAGACAAGTTTATCATTAAAAATTTTGACATCGCCCGTACCAGCCGAAAGACCTGAAATAGATTTAATAGCATCAAGGGTCAGAGTATCCAGAACATCAACGTCGCTATCATTAGAAAGAACATCGATCGTAATCGCACTATTTTCTGTCGTCGAAGCGCTATCAGCTCTTGCCACTGGCACATCATTGGTGCCTGTCACATTAATAGTCGCTGTAGCCGTTGATGTGCCGCCTTTGTCATCACTGATTTCATATTCAACAGTGACGGTCGCAGGTTGCCCCTCTTCTAGATAGTCAAAGGACGTTCCTGGATCAAATGCCAGTTTACCATTTACAATCCTAACTGTACCCGATCCCGTGGGAAGGCCGGATACAGATTTTATGCTGTCCAGAGTAAGAAGCACGCTATCAACATCACTATCATTGGAAAGAACGTCAATCGTGATCGCACTGTTTTCTGTCGTCGATGCACTATCAGCTCTTGCCACTGGCACGTCATTGGTGCCTGTCACAATAATAGTCGCTGTGGCCGTTGATGTGCCCCCTTTGTCATCACTGATTTCATATTCAACAGTGACGGTCGCAGGTTGCCCCTCTCCTAGATAGTCAAAGGACGTCCCCGGATCGAAAACCAGTTTGCCATTAAAAATTTTGACGTTGCCCGTGCCAGCCGAAAGACCTGAAATAGATTTAATACCATCAAGGGTCAGAGTATCCAGAACATCAACATCGCTATCATTGGCAAGTACATCGATGATAATCGTATTGTTCTCTGCCGTTGTGACGCTTTCTGCTTTGGCTTCTGGCGTATCGTTAGTGCCCGTTACCACAATTGTAACCGTTCCGATTGAGGATGCACCGTCGCCATCACTGACATTGTACTCGACAATTACATTCGTCATTTGTCCTTCAGAGAGGTGTTCAAAAGAACTACCCGGATCAAAGACAAGCTTGCCATTAAAAATTTTGACACTGCCTGAACCAACCGGGATTCCAGAAACAACCTTTATCCCATCAATCGTCAAGGGCCCAACGGAATCAACGTCATGATCATTGGCGAGAACGTCAATGGTAATCGCGGCATCATTCTCATTCGTTGATGCACTGTCATTCATAACAACAGGTGCATCATTCGCGCCATTGATGGTCAGGGAAAGTTTGGCCGTCGAAGTGTCTCCGTTCCCATCCAATAGAGTGTAAGTAAACTCTTCAACAAGAAAATTCCCAACATTTAGGCCTTCAACAGTCAGATTTTGGTTATCTAATTGATAACTATAACTGCCATCAGCACCGATCGTTAAAGTACCATAAATGCCAACGAGGGTGCCGGCTGACGCGTTAACGCCGAGTGCATTCGCCCAGGAAATTCCTCCAAACCCGTCTGCACCGATGATATCAGCAACACCATCCGTGCTATTATTGTCCCCGCCCGAAGTGTTGACGCCAGTATTATCCAACCCGGTTAGAACATTTCCTGTTGCTGGCTCTGTTGGCGTATTTGAAGCTCCCTCACCTAGGCTATCAATATCATCAACAGCAATTGGCGTATCATTAAAGGGGATTGCATCACGGCTCAACGCCACACCGCCGCCGCCCTCGACGAATTGGTCAAACGAAGCACCACTGTCCGACATCAGGCGACCTTGCGATATTAATCCAGTTAGAATGTCGCCAAGGCTATCCTCGTAACGGTTTCCACCTCCGCTTTGAGGGTCCGCACCTGGTCCCGCGGCTGTTTCAAGCGTGTCGGTTCCGTCGGCTAAAGCAATTGTTTGCTCTATCAATTGGCCAGAGGCTACTTCGACACCATTAATAACCAGAACCGGATCAGTTCCTTGATTTGCCTGCTCCACAATACCCAAAAACACAATTCTGCTATCCAGCGTTCCATCACCATCCACGTCAAAGGAAAGAATAAGATTATCCCCTTCCATCGAAGGAACAGCAGTAGATGCATCAAAATTAAGAACAGCCCGTTGACCGCTTTCAAGTCGATGTTCGATAATCTGGTTTGTATTTTGTGGTGCCTCCAAGGTAAGGGAGGCTGTTTGTCCCAGTAGAATAATTTGCCCTTCTTCCCCTGAAATAGAGACAGAAGAAAGCTGTGCCTGTTTGGCAACCATAATATTCCCCCGGTACAAACCTGCTGTATAAATTGCTCTGATCTTTGTCAAAGCAATTAGATAGAAAATTAATTACAAATAACTTTATCGAAATTTCCATTTTTTACAATTAAAAGATGAAAATAACCTACAGCTTTATGTATGGTTATTACGCTATTTCCGTTCTGCAACTAGGCTAAAACACTAAAGCCATGCGAGGTGATATTCACCGGCAGCAATAGTCCTGGCCTCAGAGCATTTGGCCGAACGCTTCATTGCTGTAATATTCGCAGATAAATTTGTATTGTTTTTGTCGAATAACGTACAATTTGAACTGCGAATATATGGTTGTCTTTTGGGGTGAGACAACGATAAGCAACGGGGGTTAAACACCGCATCATAAGGTGATCTCGTTGAGTACTGAGCAGAGAATGGGATAAGCGCGATGGATATGAAATTTGATGCTCAGGCCGAAGATTTTCGGGCCGAAGTCCGAAGCTTTGTGGAGAGCACTCTTCCCGATGATATCAGAGCAAAAGTATCCGAAGAAGAAATGATCCTGCCGCGCGATATGATGCAACGCTGGCACCATGAACTTTATAATAAGGGGTGGGGCTGTCCCTCTTGGCCAGTAGAGCACGGTGGTGCGGGATGGAGCGACGAGCAACACTATTTGTTTGAGCGCGAAATCGCCCTCGCCGATGCGCCACGGCCAATCCCCTATGGCGTGGTTATGCTTGCGCCCTGTTTAATGGAATACGGCAGCAAGGCCCAACAGGAAAAGTTCCTTCCCGGCATCCTCACCGGGGATCAGCTCTGGTGTCAGGGGTTTTCTGAACCCAATGCAGGATCAGACCTCGCCTCGCTCAAATGCAAGGCAGAGTGTGCCGCGGATGGTAGTGGTGATCATTACGTCATCAATGGTTCTAAAACCTGGACCAGCGACGCACATGTTGCCGATTGGATGTTTGGCCTGTTTCGCACCGATAATTCGGGTCGCAAACAACAGGGCATTACCTTCTTGATGATCGACATGAAATCCGAAGGTGTCACGATCAGCCCGTTAGAAAACTTTGAAGGCACCCACGAAGTCAATCAGGTCTTTTTCGATAATGTCCGCGTACCCGTAGACAACCGGGTTGGCGCCGAAAGCGAAGGCTGGGGTGTTGCCAAGTACCTACTCGGGTTAGAGCGCTTTGGCACAGCAGAAGTCGGACGCTCCCTCGCCAGTCTCGGACGTCTAAAGACGTTGGCTAAGACCGTTAAGGTCGGATCTGGCACACTGTTGGACGATAGCGATTTTATGAACGAAGTCGCTCAGGCAGAGATTGCCTTGCGTGCATTGGAAGTCACTGAACAACGGTTCTTGTTTGGTCCCGGCGGCTCGGAATCAATGGGGGCCGAGGCTTCTATGTTGAAAGTCCGCGGTACGGAAATCCAGCAGGATATTTTGGAGCTGGCCCATCAGGCGCTTGGCTATCATGCCCATGCCATGGTTGATGAGGTTTCTATAGACGCGGCACACAATCCCGCCGCGATCGCCAAAGCGCATTACAATTTCCGCAAAACCTCGATCTATGCCGGGTCTAACGAGATCCAGAAAACCATCATCGCCAAAGCCGTACTGGGACTATAGGACATGAACTTTACCTTTAGCGAAGAGCAAAACCTGTTCCGTGATTCCATCCGCCGTTATTTAGAAGAAACCTACCCCTTTGAGGCCCGTGCCAAGACTTTGGAACACCCAAATGGCTATCCAGAAGAGCTTTGGCAGAGCCTCGCGGAACTCGGTTGGCTTGCCTTACCCTTTGCCGAAGAATACGACGGCCTCGGTGGCAGCACGGTTGATAGCATGATTGTTATGGAGGAAATCGGACGCGCGCTTTTGGTGAGCCCTTTCCTCTCAACCGTTCTTCTGAGCGGACAGCTAATCGCTGCTGCGGGGACTGAAGGCCAAAAACGCGACCTGATCCCGCAAATTGGCACAGGTCAGTTAAAACTCGCGCTGGCTTTTGCTGAACCCGCTTCGGGCTACGATATCACTCAAGTTGCCACAACAGCCCAAAAAGAAGGCCCCGGCTATCGTTTAAACGGCTCTAAATGTACGGTCTTTCACGCCCAATCCGCTGATATAATCATCGTGGTCGCAAGGACTTCAGGTGCTGTTGATGACCAAGAAGGCCTCAGCCTGTTTCGTCTCGACCCGACCATGGATGGCTTGGAAATTAAAAACTATCGCACCCACGATGGCGGAACGGCCAGTGACATCGTATTTGATGATGTTTTCTTACCAGATAAAGCTCTGCTTGGTGGCGTTGGCACCGCTTACCCGCACCTGAAAAAGGTTATCGATCAAGTCTCTGTCGCACTCTGCGCCGAGGCATCTGGTGCGATGTGGGCGATATCTGAACAGTCAGGCGCTTATTTTAAAACCAGAGAACAGTTCGGGCAGAACCTGGGATCTTTCCAGGCGTTACAGCACCGACTAGTCGAGGTTTACATGAAATGCCAACTCAGCCAGTCGCTGGTATATGACGCCGTCTGTGCCCTTGATGACTTCGGGGATGACTTCGGGGATGACTTCTATGTCCTCAAGCAAAGTGCAGACGGCGACATAACGAATATTGCGCAAAAAGTTTCGCAAAAAGTATCGGCTGCAAAGTATCAAGTTGGCATGGACGCACGCTCTGTCGGACAAGAAGGTATTCAATTTCACGGCGGTATGGGAATGATGACAGAGCTCCCCATCGGCCACTATTATAAACGCATCACCATGATTAACGCCACCTTTGGCGATCCGCGCTATCACCTAAAACGCTATCGTGACATCATGTGCCAATCCATAAATTCTGCTGCTTGAGGGGGAAATGACGATGCCAGATAATACTGAAGAATGGGTCCTAACAAAAGCGCACGGCCGTGTGCTTGAGATCATTCTCAATCGCCCCCCGGCAAATGCGATCAACCGCGCTATGAGCCGGGCTATCTATGCGGCCCTAAGGGAGTTACAGGACAATCCTGATTTTTCCGTCGGCATCATCCGCGGCACCGGAGAGCGGATTTTCTGTGCCGGTTGGGATCTCAAAGAAACGGCTGGCGAAGGCGGCATTGATCTCGAGCTTGAAGTTGATCCCATCCACGGTCACGGCCCTGGAGGTTTTGCCGGGATTACAGAATTCCATGACTTGACCAAGCCCGTAATCGCCGCCGTAAATGGTGCTGCTGTTGGCGGAGGGTTCGAGATCGTGCTCGCCTGCGATATCGTGCTTATGGCCGACCACGCCTTTTTCAGCCTGCCGGAAATGCAGCGCGGTATCTTACCCGATGGCGGCGCTGTGCAAAAGCTCCCACGCATGATCCCGCCCAACGTCGCCAAGGAACTGTTCTTAACAGGTCGAGTGATGGACGCTGAAGAAGCCACGCGCTGGGGCCTGGTGCACAAAACTGTTCCCGTTGCCGAGCTTGAAGCCGAAGCCATGACACTCGCCCAGGAAGTTGCCCAAGGCGCCCCCCTCGCCCTACAGGCGCTCAAGGAGGTCCTGTGTTATATGGACGGCTTGACTGTAGAACAATCAATGGCTCAGGTTAAACCAGGTGGCGACTGCGATTGCCCAATTTATCAAAAAATGGTCACGTCCGAAGACGCCGTCGAAGGCATCACCGCGTTTGCAGAAAAACGCGATCCCGTTTGGAAGGGCAAATAACGTAAAAGATATATCCTTAAAGTGGATCTTTGGGGCGGCACAAACGGCCCCTGACCACAAACTTTATACAGCTATTTACTCTACCTTCTGCACTTTAATTATTAAATCGGCAGATAAGTTCGCTTGATAAAAGTATCTTAACGATTTCCCGTTAAGATTGTATTTCATACATACCTCGCTATGTCATGTTGAAATGCAAGTCTCGCGTTGCTGTAAATTTTAGCATTCATAAGCAGTTTTGATGACGACCTTTGTATCGCTCATCACAACGGCAATATTGGCGCTGGGGCTTCCTATCTGTTTACTAGGGGAGTTACACAATGGATCCACATAGTCTCGTCGCTCTTATTGATGACCATGAAAAATGGCTTATAGATCAAAATGATGGCAAACGTGCCGATCTTACGCTTTCCGATTTGAGTGGTTTCAGTTTTAGTAGCTCCAACCTCCGTTCGGCAAAATTGGTGGGATCAAACCTCGAAGGGTGTGATCTCAGTAATACCGATTTACAGGATTTAGACGGTTTCAGTGCTTCTTTTATCCGCGCAGATCTTACCGACAGCGATCTATCACGAGCAGATCTACGGGGTACAAAATTTTATAAAGCAATTTTACACGGAACGAAGCTCCGAAATGCTGATCTGCGCAGGGGCACGCTTTTGAACAGCGAGGGTGAGGCCGTTAAGGTCATCACATCCGATCTTAGCCAATCAGAACTCGATGACGCAGATATGCAAAACATCATTTTAACGGGCGGCTGTTTAGCAGGAGCATCTCTTCTAAACGCAGATTGCCGGGGTGCAATGTTTGGTGATTGCGATTTTAACGATGCCAATCTTTCCGGAGCCAATCTTTCTGGGGCTAACTTTGAGAACTCTGATTTGTGTGGCGCAACACTCACAGGCGCTGACCTAAGCGATGTCAATTTACAAGGAGCCAACCTCTCAGGTGCCGACTTGCAGCAGGTAAACTTTTTTGGAGCAGATCTGTCTGGTGCCCAGTTGTCAGGCGCGAACCTTGAGGGTGTTACCGGAATTAACCTGCAAGAAAGCGGGGAAACTCCTCGGAAAATCAAAGCTCGTATTCGCGAGCGACTTTCACTCACTCTAGAAGCCCACAAGCTCTGGGTGGATAGTAACGGTACCACTGGCGAACGCTGTTCACTTCAAAATGCAGATCTAAGCGACATGGATTTCTCTAATAGCATACTTGACGGTGCCAACTTGCGAGGTGCAAATCTCAGCTGCGCGGACCTAACTGGCACAAGGCTCATTATGGCAGATTTATCATGCGCAACCTTGGACGATGCGAACTTAACAGAGGCCAGAATGGATGGGGCGAATTTGCGTGGGGCCACCCTGGTAAAAGCCAATTTAACCAACGCGAGCCTGGTTCCGCTGATGCTGATGGACAAAGCGGGGCAACCCACTAGACGCGCGTGGGCTGTCAATCTTTCCATGACAACACTCGATGGCGCTCAGCTCATAAATGCCAAATGCAACGGCGCAAATATGGTTGGAGCAAGCATGCTCGGTACCAATCTCAGCAAAGCCGATCTTCGGGATGCACGCCTGACCGATGCCAAAATGGAAGGCGCTAACCTAGATGCAGCCATCATGCCGAAAAGAGAGCCTGTGTCGGCCTAACCTCTGGCATATTAGCTCCCACAAATAATACAACTTGAAATGGAAGTAACATTTTCATAGCCTGTCCCAGCGATATTGTCTGTTGGGAGAGGCTGTACCACTGGTCATCCCAAAGGCAGAGAATTTGACAACACATCAGAGCAATCGTGTAAAAGTTATCCTCGCCAAAAGGCCAGAGCTTCTTGGTATCCAAATCATTGAGATATTGAAGTATGACAATTTCACAAACATAGGTAGAACACCCATTATCAATGTGAATGCTGCTGTATAAATAGAAACCCCATAAATATTACAAACACTAAATTTAAGGACCGATAATGCTGTTGAAAATACTCTTGGTTTCCAGCTTTCTGATTTTAACAGGATGTGTCGCAAGCGAACAAAACTACGTTGTAACAGCTGATAGTTTTTGGGATACGCCAGAGGAAAGCCTTCTAGACAAAGGCCTTAAACCCTTATCAGGAACGGTCATTACAAGCCTCATTACCAACAAAACTGTGGTTGGGGAATATGTAAGTACGCCTTCAATGCCGATAAATGACTATGCCACCCGTTGGATGGAATTTTATCTTGCTGACGGGACAAGCAAATACCGTTATTGCGACACTTCCAACATCCGAAATAAGTGGAACTGTTCCATAAAACTAAATGGCCACTGGAAGATATTTGATAACAGACTGTGTTTGAAATATAGAGATTCTACAACCTACACTCATTGTGTTCGGGTCTATCTTGATGGTGAGCATTATTTATTTGTTGCAACCACAACCAAAGCCGCAGGTTATGTACGCGGAATAGTACGAAAAGCAACAGAAGGCTTCGTGGAAGAGGCCCCTTTCAACAGCTGATCATATTAATAAAGAGAATTCATAGCTTCTCCCTTGTTATCAAATCCCAAGAGGCTTCCCCAATAGGACAAGTAACATTGCCCCGTACTTTACTAACTGTTATTTTTACGGGCAAATTTAGGAACACTAGACATCTATGACCTCATCTCGTCCTATTCAGCATTACAACGGCGTTTGTACCGACACCCACAACTGGGATAATTTTGAACACCGTCCAGGTGATGTCTTCATTTGCGTGCCTCCTAAAAGCGGCACTACCTGGATGCAATCAATCTGTGGGCTGTTGATTTTCGGTGATCCCGAGGCCGAAATCCCTTACGCAGAAATATCACCGTGGATTGAGTTTCGGCTTAGCTCCAAGAGCATAGAAACCCGTCTTGCCCGACTTTCAGCGCAAACACATCAGCGGTATATCAAGTCCCACAGCCCACTGGACGGGGTGCCATATTTTGAGGATTGCACGTATCTGGTCGCTCATCGCCACCCGTTGGATGTCCATTTCTCGATGTGGCATCACGTGCAGAACATGAACCTTGGCCATAACGACCACCTTTATACCGATGACACCACCGCCAATTTTGAGGCCTTCCTCAACAACAGCATAGAGGATGAAGGGCTAGACCAGCCAAGCCTTGAGTTGATCGCCCACCATTTGAAAACCGCACGCGCGATAGCCCATCTACCAAATGTCCAAATGTTTCACTACGAAACAATGTCTCATGACCTCCACGGCCAGATGCAGCGCGTGGCCGCAGCGATTGGCGTTTCACACCCTCCAGAATTGTTCGACAAATTAGTTGCCAAAGCCACCTTCAAAAGTATGAAATCAAACGCCCTCCTCACCGCACCGGGCATTGCGGGCGGCTTGTATAAAGACCCAAGTGCCTTTTTCAATAGCGGCAAAGGTCGCAAGTGGGCGGGTAAATTGAATGAGGCGCAACTCGCCGACTACAATGCAAAGATAGCAACGTTGTTAAGCGTTGAAGACGTGCGTTACCTTGAGACAGGGCAGGTTTAGGCATCCGTACGAAGAGGTCATTGCCGCAGAAGAATGATTAGCGGTTTATGGTCCTGACTTTCGTCACGAACTGAATTCTTAGCGCACGCCCCATGCATTTATTTTATATTTTTTATCACCAAATCCCAAAAGGCCTCTGCGACGGGGCCAAAGGGGTGGCTGCGGCTGCGGGCCATAAAGGCGTCGACTTCGACGGGGCCAAAATCAGGTGAATTTAGCGCAACCAAACGACCTGATTTCAATTCATCACAGATCATATGCATGGGCAAACGTCCCCACCCGAGGCCGGAGAGAATGATCTGCTTTTTGGTCAAAAAATCGTTCACTCGCCACGGCACGGTGGTTTCAAGCACGCCGTAGTCTTTTTCATCTCGATTACGACTGCGATCACTGACCACAATCTGCGTGCTACCATCCATATCTGCGGTGGTGAGCTGGGTAGCGTTTATGGCGTAGTCAGATGTCTCTGAAACCGCTGGCATGAGGTTAATGGCGGATAATTTGTCAAACAAGGTTCTGTCAAGGAGATCGTAAAGTGCTCCGCCTCCTCCGACAATGGCAATATCGGCAAGGTTGTCTTCTATTAACTCCAACGGGGCAGCGAAGTTTTCTACAAACAAGGTTAGCCGGGTTGCAGGAAAGCGATCGCGGATAATACTCAAGGCATCCAAAATCATTTGCATGTCAACCATTTCGCTGACAACAACCCGCAACTCAGGCTCTATCCCTTGGGCGTAATGATGAGCAAGGTCCGATATCCCTCTGGTTTGAGATAACACGGCACGCGCCTTTTGTACTATGACCTTGCCCCTTGTCGTCAACTGGGGCCGATAACCTTCGCGCTCGAACAAACAAATTTGGAGCTCCTGTTCCAGATTTTTAATGGCAATACTGATGGCTGACTGGCTTTTATGCAGGGCTTCCGATGCTGCTCGAAAGCCGCCATAGTCAACCACTGCGCAAAGTGCCTTCAACTGATCCAGGGTCATTTTTCAACTCGATCTAAATTTTATATCAATTCAATGAAATAATTATACTTTTTTAAATCAAGTTCAATCCGATATTTGATGCAGTGAGAAAATAATTACCAACACTAAAAAAGACCCGTAAAGAAACCCGGCAAGAAAACCGAGAGATAACATGATGCGCAATACACAGGATAATTACGGTTGGGTTTCCCGATCCCTGCATTGGCTAGTAGCCTTGGCTGCTATTGGTCTTTTTGGCCTGGGTTTGTATATGGTTGAGCTCACTTATTACGATGCCAACTACCAAACCTTCCCGCACTGGCATAAGTCGATTGGCATTATCGTTGCCATAACAATGGTAACCCGTTTGTTATGGCGCTTCTTCACGATCACTCCCGACCCAGTCGCTGGGGGTAAGCCATGGGAACATAAAGTCGCATCACTGGTTCATTTTGTTCTCTATGCTCTGCCCTTTGC
Organism: Halopseudomonas aestusnigri; assembly: GCA_036960845.1. Taxonomy (GTDB): domain Bacteria; phylum Pseudomonadota; class Alphaproteobacteria; order Kiloniellales; family Kiloniellaceae; genus Kiloniella. The sequence continues at coordinate 427,686 of JBALWN010000003.1, forward strand.
CCTTATTATATCTGGCTATTTGATATCAACCGCAGACGGCAGATCCATCTCCGTTTTTGACCTGTTTGAAGTTCCAGCACTTTTCCCAGCCGTAAAGGGAATGGAAGACATTGCAGGTCTTATACATGAAATCATCGCCTGGTCTTTGGCAGGTATCGTTGTTCTCCACGCTCTCGCGGCCCTCAAACATCACTTTATTGATAAAGACCGCACCTTAATTCGCATGTTCAAAGAGACGAACTAAACAATCAGCCTCATTTCAAAATCCGTCCTAATTCAACAAACAGGAAAATACTATGTTTAAATCAAAATTCAAAAAAGCAGTAATCGCCTCGATACTATCTTTGGGGATTACCGGCGGTATCGCTGGTAATATTACTACTGCATCTGCAGAGAGTTATACTTTGGACACCAAGGGTGCGCACGCCTCTATCCAGTTCAAAGTCAGTCATTTGGGGTATTCCTGGGTATTGGCTCGCTTCAATAAATTCGAAGGTCAGCTCGAATTTGATGCAAGCAAACCAGAAGCTTCTTCAGTTAATATTACTGTCGATACAGCAAGCCTGGATTCAAATCATGCCGAGCGTGACAAACACCTTCGCAGCGGCGATTTCTTTGATGTTTCCAAATTCCCAACAGCAACTTTTGTAAGCACTGGCTTGAAATCAACAGGTGAAAAAACGGCTACTCTGAACGGAGATCTGACTATTAAAGGTGTGACCAAACCAATTTCCATGGAAGTAAACTGGATTGGCGGTGGCGATGATCCTTGGGGTAATGTACGTCAGGGTTTTGAAGGCTCTACCGTTATCCCTGTTGGTGATTACGGCATGATCGACATGGGCCCGTCCGCTCAGGAAGTCGAAATCTTGGTCTTCTTCGAAGGCGTACGTCAAAAGTAACAGATCCACAACAAACTCTTGAGGAAGCATTTGCCTCCTCTGATTACCAACAAACCTCGTCACTTTTGACGGGGTTTGTTTTTAAGTTACGGCTTAATTTCCGGTGATGCGAATAGAGTTTCCAGATTGACGTTATGTCACCTTCATCTACATAAGACGTATCGATCATGCCGATATATTAAGCTTACGGTCATTGTCGTATTGACAATACACCAGCACAGACAATCAATCCCATTCCAAAGATCGACGTAAGATCAGGTATTTCTGAGAAGAAAAAAATACCCCAGAGCACAGCGAACCCCACGTAAGCAAAATCAAAGGTTCCAACCATTGAAGAAGGGCCGTTTTGGTATGCGATTGCCGCCCCGATGCTTCCGATAAAGATCGCAGTCGCGAGCAATCCCATAACACCCCATTCCGTCACTCCCATCACGGCCCAAGGTGCGAGTAGAAAACTGTCGCCCTCGGAACTCGCAAACAAATTGATTAGGATCGTCGCGCCTCCCCCTACCATGACAAAGGCAACGTTAAGGGCGAGTGAGAGTATCAATGGATGTTCTGCGCTACATTTTGTGCGGGTTAAGATCATAGCAACGGCATAGAGCATCGCTGACGCAAGCGGTAACAAAGCATACCAATTGAAATCGCCAGAGCTCGGTTTGAGTATGAGCAGCACCCCCAAAAAACCTAAAAACACCGCGACCCAACCAAAACGACTAATACTGGTTCCGACAAAGCAAGCCGAGAAGAGAGTAATGAAAATTGGTAGCGTGTAATACGCAGCCGCAGCAACAGAAAGCTGTAAATGGGGTAAGGCCAGATAGTAACTGATCCACATACACACCAACAACAAGCTTCGAAACACTGTCCAACCAAATTGAACAGGCCACTGCCAACCAGCGCCTAGCTGGATACGCATGACAATCAATAGAACAGGGATCGTTATTACAGATCTGAGGACAAAGATCTGCCAGATGACGAAATTACTACTTGTGAGTTTAATAAGTGCATCACCTAGAGATAGTGCAAAGACAGTGAATACGATTGCACCGATCGCCAATGGGATATTGTCTGCTCGAACGGCAACATTGCTTTTCTCACTCAACACTCTCTCCTTTTACTACCAAAGAGAGAACAATAGGCGACACACTTTCCATGTCAACATCACCGACAAAGAGTGGAGAAAATGTCAGTTGCCTAAAGAGGTCTTTGTTGCTTCTACTTTTGTTCAAATTAGCTTTGCAATCAGCCAAATCCCTCCGTAAATTCAAGACTTACATTAAGACCTGTTATCTCCCGATAAAACCAGATTTAGTTAAACCATCCCTGATTAGATAACGTATTTGAGAGAACGATTGTGACGCTAGGTTTTAAAACTCGCATTACCGAATTACTCGATATTCAGCACCCAATCCTTTGTGGCGGCATGATGCATCTGTCTGATGCAACTTATGTTGCAGCAGTGGTCAATGCCGGGGCAATGGGGTTTATCTCGGCCCTCACCTTTCCAGATCCAGAACAGCTCAGGGATGAGATCCAAAAATGCCGTGGTCTGACTGGGAATAAATCCTTTGGCGTGAACCTCTATATTTCCCCACGCAATGATGCCAATAACAGGCTGGATAGTCTGCTTTCCGTTGTCCTCGAGGAACAGGTTTTTGTGGTCGAGACAGCAGGGGGAAATCCTGGCTCTATCGTCCCCATCATGAAAGAAGCTGGGATAAAGGTCATTCATAAAGTCCCCGCAGTTCGTTTTGCCCTGTCTGCAGAGCGCGCAGGTGTCGACGCCATTATCCTTGTCGGCGCGGAATGCGGCGGTCACCCCGGCAATATGATGGTTGGGTCCATGGTACAAGGCGCAGACGGCCCCCTAAACCTTTCTGTTCCTGTGGTTCTCGGTGGCGGTATCGGACACGGCAGCCAATTGACAGCCGCCCTTGCTATGGGTTGCGAAGGTATTTTGATGGGAACGCGGATGCTGGTATCCGAAGAGATATGGGCACACCGGGATTATAAACAACGTGTGGTCGAAGGTACCGGGCAAGATAGCCTTGTGGTCCAGACAACCATCAAAAACCATCACCGTGTGTTGCACAACAAAACATCTGAGGCCGTAATGGAGCTAGAACGCCAAGGCGCTAAAGATTACGATAGCTTTGCTCATCTGCTCAAGGGCTCCTTGGCAAAGGAAGCCTACACATCAGGTGATACCAGCCAGGGCTTACTCGATTATGGCCAGAGCGCCTGCTTCGCTAATGAAATTGAGCCCGCAGAAAAAATCATCTCGCGCTTCATCAAAGAAGCAATAGTATCGGCGGACAGACTTCCGACTGTATTGCGTTAAGACGCTAAAATGTGAGGTTTCTTGTGGTATCACAGTCAAACCTAGACCCATGATTTAGAGATGAACTCAAGACTTTAAGCTACAAATTCGGATCTAGGTCTAAATTTAGTCGTTCAGGTTGGGGAACCGAGATCATGTTTGATCATGGGTTGATATAGATAAGGAAAACCTTCGTCATCTTTACTAATTGAAAGACTTCCAGAAACCTCCCAACCGTCATTGAGCATGGAGGTAATTTTTTCATTGAGATCTTCTCGACTGTGCTCAAGTACCAGTTCATATTTTTTCATTATAATCTCCTCTTCCCTGCCCAGAACTCTGGCTTAACCCGAATTATGGGATTTGGTTGTCCTAGAGATCATGCCTGAGAAAGATTAAGAGGATCTGAAAATTCGAAGCCACCTCTAAAGAAGACGCCCTACTTTAGAATACTAACTGCTGGAATCAGTCGTATGATTGAACATGGCATTTTTTTGGTTCTGTGTCAGATCTTGCTCGATAATTTCATCCAGGCGCAACAAGAGTTCATCAGACAAAGAATTCTGACCAATCATGATATGGATAGATCCTAAATCAATTTTCACATTACGATGTGGGACAACAAGACCTTCTAAACCATCGGCTTTAATACGTGCTTTGCCAGTTTCCATATCAACCATAAACCCATCTACTCGGCCGCCGACTAACATATGAAAATTTTCACCACCGATATTTTTAAACAAGTGTTCACGAAATTTAGGATTTTCTGACAAGAGTTCAAATTCTTCGCCGAGATAAGCATTACGTGAAATTCCAAGGCGGAAACTTGTTCCCAGAATATCATTTAAACCTTGAAAGTGATCAAACTCTGTACGTCCAGCCTTCATAAAAAGCCAAACGGTTTCATTGCGATAAGCTTTACTGAACTTGGCAAACTGTCGCCGTTCTGCAGTATCCGACATACCGAGCAATACATCCAGTTTGCCTGCTTCCATTTCTTTTAACAAACGTGCCCAGGGTTTTTTAACGTACTCAAGCTCACACCCCAGTGCACCGAGGTATTTTTCCGAGGCTTCAATATCAATCCCTATTGGTTTTGCCTTGGGAACAGCATCCGCAGGAAAAGCTGGGTTCACCATTTGGTAAGGTGGCCAATCAATCCAACCCACCGTAAGCCGACCACAAGCTTCGCTAGCATAAGAGATATTGCTAAAAAGTACCAACGACGTACTTATCAGCCCCAGAAACAAAGCTAATCTTGCTCCCAACTTTGTCGTTTTTGGCATGTTTCACCCCCGTAATCCAGCAGAACACCCAGGTATCTAAAACCATAAAATCAAGCTGCAAGAATTAGAGCTCAATTTTTAATCTTAGATCGGTCGTAAATTTTCCGTCTAATTTTACCAATAACTAGCTATAGTTATACAACACTACTGTTTTTTTTGAGTTTGCCTTGAAGAAAATACAAAAACAAGTCGTAAAATATGCAGTAAATATATCTTAAATTTTATCCATTTAATTTTTGAACTTATGAATTACAATTAAAGACAATAATTAAAAATAGTTAGCCCTAAAAACGAGATTAGTTTAACAATTTTTTTCATAAAAAATACAATCTATGATTTTGTTTAAATGTGATTAACTTACGATTTCCATTCTCCAGAAACCCTACCTCCGAGCTACAAAATTCAAATTCCATGCTCTACTTGTATTAAACCCTCCCCACAACAACCAAGTACTTTCACTAATGGTAATTACAAAGAGGTTAAGTTATTGGTTAGTTTCGCGTTAAGGAATTTTTACTATCCTCTGTAGAAAATTATTCAGTGCCAGCAATCAAGATTGGAAGAGTGTGTCAGGAATTTTTAGGAACTTGGATGAAAGTATTAAGCATCCGGATATTATAAAATTTCTTGAGCTCTGTGACAGGGCGCGTAGGGATGGCCATATGACGGTCCCTTTGGTGCAAGAACGGCCTTTCGGCAGATACTGGCCTCATCTGATCCTCAATCGTTGGCACGAGGATAAAGAAGATTTCATCTATAGCTTTTGGGGAACAAAACTCACAACAGTGTATGGCATGGACTTAACCGGAAAATACATTCGTCGGGGAGAGTTCAAACAGACGGAAGATACCTTTTGGCAAGCCCATATGGATGTCATAACCGATCTCAATTCCGTTTATCTCAACACCAACATTCACTGGCTTGGAAAAGAGTTCCAATTTCTCAATGCAGTCATTATCCCCCTCGAACGTGATGGTCAGGTGTCTGAAACGTTGGCCTATGTTACATTCAAATAATCGTTACAAGCCAACCTCTCCAATACAATATAGATCTTAATTTTGTTAAGGTTATTTTATTCTTAGTATAGAATAATACTGCATGAGAACGGCTATAAATCAGCTATTTACTTGCCTCAATGCTTATGAAGATCAATTCAGGTAGTCTTTACGGAGTGACCATGGCTCTTAGGATCATCCCCATACTATTAGCCCTGATAATAAGCTTCAATGCTACCTCAATCTCTATATCTAAAGCCAACGCGGAAACCTTTTCCCTTTGGCCGCTATCAGAAACAGCGCCAAGTCATGTGCTCGCGGTATGGATAAATATAAACAAATTATTGATCACAATTGCCGAGGAGAACCTTGAAGACAAAGCGAAAATCACCCGAATAAAATCTCTTACTCTTTCCAAAGTTGAGGGGAAGATACCTCGTGAAGTTCTTGGCCAGGTTAACAAATTCCGAATTGTACTCGACCAAAATCGCCTTTTCCATCGCTTGTCACCCAGCTCAAATTCCCGGGATCTCTCCACCAAAGCTATGCAGCCTCGCACCGTCTTTATAAACTCACTTCTCGTGCTTGATTCTCTTCAGGAATGGGAACTTATCGTCTATGGAAACGAGATATCTTTTGCTCCGTATTATCGCTTTGATATAAGAGAAAACATCGAACCTTCAGACGTTTTTAGCCAAGTCGTTCTCGCAACCAAAAGGCTGGAATTGCTCATCCAGTAAAATTGACATTCAGAACTGCTACTGACTGTCTCCCTTCATCTCACAATGCAAGAAAAAATCTAGATACAAAAAAATCAGATGCTTAATAAAATTTGTTAACGAATTCCTTCTATCCTTTAAAGTGATATGGAGGAATGTTTGGACATACGCATCCTCTTCATTGGGGATGATCTTGATACCCACCAGAACTTCAAAATTGCCATAGAAGCACGCGGGTATTCGGTCGATGCGGTTGGTACTGGAAAAGACGGTTTAGAGCGATGCGCCACAAATGCATTTGATGTTGTGGCCATTGATTGTACGCTGTCAGGACAACCAGTGGCGGAGCTAGCCCAAAATATAATCGCCCAGGAAAACCAGCTCCCCGTCCTGATGATTGCAGAAAAAGGCAAGGAACAAGAAGCCCTTCTGCCAATGCAATATGGTATTTCAAACTATGTAACCAAAGATCCAGAAGGTCGTTATCTTCAGCTCCTTCCTGCTTTGTTGCGCGACCTGATTACGAGATCGTCCCATGCCAAGCTTCAAACATTGGAGCAAACCGAGTTCCACTTTCGAACACGACTAAAGCTTTTGGAACAAACTTTGGGCGCCATCAATCAGGGTTTCGTTGTCTGGGACGAGCAAAAACGGTTGGTGCTTTGCAATGATATTTTCTGGGAGGTTTTTGACATTCCCAAAGGATTGATGGGTCCAGGCACTCATCTGAAAGAAATAATCATCTATATGGCCAAAGAAGGTCATTATGGCGAAGGCGATCCTAAAGCTCTCGCCCAGAATAGATATCAGGAAATCCTCAAGGAGGACCCTCTGGTTGAGTCCCAACATATCAGCAAAACCGGCCGTATCTTTAAGGTCAATCGCTATCCAATGAATAAACTTGGACGCATTACCACCTTCACAGAATTAACGGATATCTTGGAAAAAGAACGCACCTCTCAAATGCTCCGAGAGGCGATAGAAACCTTCACAGACAGCGTTATTCTCTACGATCAAAACGAAGAAGTTGTTTTTACCAATGCGCGTTATCACGAAGTTTATCGCGCCTCTCCCCCAAGAGATAAAATCGTCGGCTGTACCTTCACAGATATGCTGCGTTCTACTATACAAGCTAAGCAAATAGATTCCCCCCTTTCCAGAACCGATCCTGAGGCGTGGATAGCCATGCGCCTGGCAGAAAAAAGAGGTAACAAAGAAACTCACGGCGAAAGTCTGCATTCCAACGGCATGAGCTACCGATACAAAATTTGCAGATCAACTCTGGGGGGGCATATTCATGTCCAAACCAATATTACTGAACAAAAATTAACTGAAAAAGCACTGCGCAAAAGTGAAGAACTCCTCAAAAATCAGGTCGAGGAACTCAAACAAAGCGAAGCCCGTCTTGAGGCGCAAGCCGAGGATTTGCTCAGGCTGACCACTAACTTGACAAGTGCCCGGGATGAGCTGGAAAAGATCAACGACCAGAAGGACAAATTTTTTTCCATTATAGCACATGACCTCAAAGGTCCCTTTACCGCTCTTTTGGGCTATACCAGCCTGCTATCAAGAGATGGTAATACTTTGGATCAAGAAAAAATTATGAAGTATAGCGGGGCAGTACACCAATCTGCTGAACAGGTCTTTAAGCTTTTGGAAAACCTGCTTGAATGGTCTTTGATACAAATGGGAAGAATGGAATGTGACCTCCGCCCCGTTGATTTAAACGATGTTATAAAATCAAATCTCAAGCTGTTTAAAAATATTGCGAACAATAAAGACATTACCCTATGCGAACACTACCAAGACCAAGCCGACGACAAGCTTAATGATAACTGGGATAATCCGATTATGATCCTGGCTGATTTTGACATGGTAGATACAGTAATTCGCAATCTCTTGAACAACGCGATAAAATTCACCCCCGACCATGGGCGCGTGTCGGTTCATGTTCAGCACTGTGACCCTTGGATTGAAATCGAGATAAAAGATACTGGTATTGGTATATCAACGGACCGAATTTCCCGGCTATTCCAACTAGACGAAAACATATCCACCCCGGGCACCAGTGGTGAAACGGGCACTGGGTTAGGCCTCCACCTTTGCAAAGATCTGATTGAAAAACTTAGCGGCGAAATAACTGTTGAAAGTCAGGAAGGCAAAGGCACGACCTTCCGCATACATTTACCTCCTTATCTTAAAGAACTTGCAAAACCGAGCTCTGCCTACAATTAACCAATAACTAAAAAGTAAATAATAATCTGGAAAGTTGGATTAATTCCGCCAAAGCTGCCACCACTTTTTAACAGCTATTTTCATTAAAACAGGTTACCCTGTGTCTCTCTAGAGCGTTCCGTATCACCACGACCCTATTCTTGTTTAAACATACTTTCGCACAGGCAACACGCCCTTCGCGTTTTGCCACATTAGATTTTATGGAGGAATAACACGTGAGCATTTTTGTTATTGCAGACATTAAAGTTACCGACGACAGCTGGATCCCCGACTACGCAGCCAACGTGCACGACATTGTGCATAAATACGGTGGTAAATACCTCACCCGCACAGGCAACATCACCACTGTCGAGGGCGAACCAATGGATACCACACTGGTAGCGATTATCGAATTTCCGGATATGGCATCAGTGCAAAATTTTGCTGGCAGTGACGAATACGCTCCTTACGCAAAAGCAAGGCAAGACGGATCTGTTAGCCGCCTGCATATTCTGGACGCCGTAGATCTCGCTGGGACTATACCTTATCTTGAAAAGGGTTGAGACAAAAAGCTAACCTCAAAACAGTCTTAAAGAACGGGTTTAGCAGGGCATTAGCTATTTTCAGCTAATGCCCCACAAAGTCTCGCGCTCAAATGTGTTCATGGCATCAATCTGATCAAAGACGTTTCCGAGCCCGGACCCTGACTCACTCGAAATCGACGTCGTACTTTGCGCCATATAGAGCATCAGATCGAGATCGCAATGGCCAAAGTTCTCTTGTAAATTGATCAGATCGCCGTCCAATAATTCCTGGGCCACAAAGCTCCTGGGCAACCAGCCAAGGCCGAGGCCCTGCAAGACCATTTCCTTGACACTGGCCGATAGTCCTGTTTCGCAAACCACTTCAGTCCTGTGCTTTTCCTGCAAAGCCGGCAGGCATTCCTTGTTCAGCATCATCCACAGATAACTGGTTTCTGGATAGGTGATCAATGGCAAGGGGTTTGTCCCCATAGCTTTGTTGTTCAAGTCGCCTTGCCATTTTGGGCTGACAACTGGGATAAGTTGATCAGACCCCAGCACGGTGGAGCGGCATTGAAAGCTTTCGGGGATCGACGTGCTGCCCTTTTCTTCGTTGCAGATAAAAAAATCCGCGTCCCCGCGTAAGAAAGTCGCCAAGCAATCCTTTTTGTACTCAGACTTAAGGCGATAGCTATAACCAACGGGAGGCTTTTGTTTGGCCCCAACCGCATAGAGATACTCTATCAACCGAGCAAAAAGGAAAACCGACAAGGTATGGGGCGCGGTAAAAATAACGCGTTTATTATGCTGATCTTCAGACGCCATATAGCCCTTGAGCTCGTTCATCTGATTGATCAATGATCGAATACGCTCTTCGGTTCCAAGCGCCGCAACTGTGACTGTAATGGTGTTGCCGGAACGATCTACACATTTGTAACCGAGCCAATCTTCCATCGACTGTATCCGCCGAGAAAAAGCCGACTGGGTTACATTGCGTCGCTGCGCCGCCTTGGTAAAAGACCGTTCCTCTATCAGGGCCAACACATCCATCAACAATTTTAAATTCAACGCGGTGCTCCTGTGATATAGGGCGAAACAGGCTTATTCCGTTTTGGAATAGGGGCTTGCGAAAACGGCAATGGCTTATTTTAAAACAAAGGCTTATTCAAACCCAGAGAATAATTACAGTTGATTTTACAGCTACATATTTCTGGAGAGCCCGATGTTACGCCCTGATCAATCCGTGTTACAGCAATTCCCACCGATGGGGATTTACGAAGTTCTGTTTGGCTTTGAAGCCGCCACCGGATCTTATCTTGGCAATCCCGGAACCCATCCCTGGGCCCAGGGTTTTCCGCTGACCACTCAAATACCCGGCGGTCCAGAGCTGCCGGGCTCAGTCGAATTTGGCGCGGCTGATTTAAAATATCCGCCAGCGACAGGCACGCCGCAACTTCTCGAAGCCATCCGCGATTATTACAATCACTTCTATGGATCAGATATCACCACGGATAACATCGCAATATTTGCTGGTGGTCGCCCGGCGATATACGCAACTCTGTCTTTTCTCAATCCGGAAAACCGCGTCCTGATCGAAGAAACAGAATATACCCCTTACTACGATGTGCTTAAACTGCTGGGCCGAGATCACGCTTTGGTGCCATCAAACGAGAGCAACAACTTTCGGCCCACCATCGACGATTACCAGGACCTCGCCGACAGATCCAGCAACGCAAGCTTTGTCATCAAAAGCAATCCTTGCAACCCCACCGGGGTGACCTGGACGGGCAACCAACTCAAAAGCCTGGTTGAGTTTTGTTCCAAGGAAAACCAGGGCGGTATCATCGACGAAGCCTACGAGTTCTTCCACACTCCCGAGGCAGTGTCTTCCATGAAATATGTAAAGGACATCGATGACACCAACCTTTTTGTCATAGGCGCCGCCACAAAAGGCTTACAAGTTCCGGGTATGCGCACGGGTTGGATGATTGCCTCCAAGAAAAACATTGAGATCTTCCGCAATTATTCCTCGCTCGCCATGGGCGGTGTCGCCAGACCGACCCAACTCTATGTTGCCGACCTTATGAAGCTTGAGCGTGTCACCCAGGCCCGAGGGGCCATCGCTAACTTCTACGGCGAACAACGCCAGCGCTATCAAAAAGCCTTCGAAGACCTCGGCATTAAGCTCTTCACTGGCAAAGGCGGTTTTTACCACTGGGGTAAACTCCCCGGCAATCTCACAGCCGCAGAGTTCAACCAACGGCTCTACGAGCACAAAGCCGCCATTCTCCCCGGTACTCTGTGTGACATGCACCGCCGCGGCAACGACGGCCCGCACGCGCAAATGATGCGCTTCTCCTTCGGCCCCCTCGAAGCAGAAAATTTTGAGGCCAACATGGCAATCTTCAAACGCTGTTTGAGTACTTAGGTAATACTGAATAAGGGTGGGAGTTATGGTGCTCCCACCTTTATCTCTAAAATCACAAAAATGGTCAGTTCAATTTTACCTTGATTTATCAGCCGGATAACTACTTAATCGGCCAATGAATATTAAACCAACATTAAAGCTCCGCATTCTCCTCGCCCTCTTCACACTCTTTATAGGGGCACATGCTTTTATCATGCAGGGGGAAATTGGTTTTTATATACGCAACCTTGTTCAGGTGGATATCGATGGGATTATTTCGATAGACCTTGATCGCTTCACAATTGAGTTTCTGGTAAAAGTAATAATATCTCTTGCCCTTGGCATGCTCGTTCTTCCTCGCTTTATTAAAGAACCCAGAATGTCCCACTGGGATAAGTTCATGTTTAGCTTTTTTATATTTCTGTTTCTGGTTACTTTTTTCCAAAGCTCAATCCTGCAGATGCTTAGTCCCGGATCAATTTATCTATATGATTTAGGAGAGGCCTTATATTTCGCTCCGCTATTGCTCATAGGCGGCATTTACATAATGCCTCGTTTTCTATCCAGTCGTGAGTACAAACCCTGGAGGGCCTTTCTTGGGGGAATATCCGTCAGCACCTTAATCCTCCCCTTCGTGCTGATTTATGATGCGATTAGCCTCTATCCGTCATTCCTAAATGACGCGGCCCAAGTATTAGAGAAAAACCCGAAAGAAGATCACTTCTTCATTTTCATCGGCTATTTCATCAGAGAATTTCTAGAATACCCCCCTCCTTATTACTGGTCCATGCTCACGCTCCCCATCAGTGGTGTCTCTGCCTGGGTTGCCCAGTTCTATCTCTATCGTCACAGAGAGACGTATTGGAAAAGTAATCTAGAAATTTTTGACTGATTAGCAGTTGCTCCCACCTATTAACCATTGAAAAACTATCTCCAGCACCATAACTCAATAGATAATAATTGCTTTAAGGGGGAGAAAATCATGCCAAAAACAGCCGCGATTTCTGATCAGGAACTCGGTATTTTAGCGCTTGCTGCTGCCGGGAAACGCGGGTGGTTTTTTGGTCATGTTGGTGCGGGGTTGCTGGCGCTGGATGCCCTTAAAGAAACCCACACGCAAGATGAACTTGCTCCAGCGATAGCGGAATATCGAACTCGATCGTTCAAATTTATAGATGATTGCGGCCAAACTCGCTGGCTCGAAGATAGCGGGCCAGAGGTTGACGATTGGCGTACTAAGCTTGGGATTTTGGCAGAACCTCTCTTTCAAGAGCTTCGCAATTCGGGCCACGGCACGATTTATTTCATGTGGGCAGCACGGGTATTTTCTTCTGCGCCAGCGTTGGCCACCAATGACGTTATATCTGGGCTTGGCGACCTCTTTAAAGTTGCCTTAGTCCAGGACGATAATCGTTACTATGGCATCGCAGATCACCCTAGGGAAAAGGTATCGCCTCTGCCCGAAGATATCACCACCGATGCCTTGATTGAACACACCTTGCTGAATGCTGTCCCGACGTTCAAAGATGCCCCAGGGGATGAACGAACCTGGTTCTTCTCAGGATCTAAAATCCATATCCTCACTTACCTGCACGCCGTGTTGGAACTGGGGCGATTGGGCTTTACAGAATATTCAAAAAAGGGGCTTCAACTCTGGCATCGCCATGAAGTCCTCTACACAAAAATGCTCGCTAATGCCGAGAGAGATATTGAAAAACAGAGTTTTGAAAAAATGGACGCGTTTGAACCAAAACCTGATTTTTTTGCCACCCTTTACCAAGATCCCCACGCCTATAAGTATTTGGCTGCGGCAGAGGATCTCCTCACTAAACACTATCAAGGCCCAAATAGTGAACTGGCAGAACCCGTACAGAAAGCTCTCAACGTCTTTTCCTAAAGCACTATTGCAGCTCTGCTATCTCCACTAAAAGCACAAAACCCCATCGGTTTGATATCAACCGATGGGGTTTTGTTATTTATGCTACAGAGCGTTATTAGGCCGCGGCAATATTTCGCAAGAATTTATTCACTTCCAGGTTCATCACTTCTGCCTGGTCCGATAACATTTCAGAAGTATTCACCACTTCAGATGAGGCCGTATTGGCTTCAGAAATGGACTGACTGACTTCTCCGACATTAACCCGGATTTGATCCGTACCCTCGGCGGCAGTGGCCATGTTACCTGCTATTTCTTTGGTGGCGTAGCTTTGCTCCTCGACCGCGGCGGCAATGCCACTTGCTGAATCACTTAGACCCAAAACAGCTTGTTGAATATCGGCAAAAACCTCGACAACATCACCTGAAATTTTTTGCACGTTATTAATTTGCTCCCCAATTTCAGCCGTTGCAGAAGCAGTTTGCCCGGCAAGGTTTTTCACTTCACTGGCAACCACAGCAAAACCTTTACCCGCATCACCCGCACGTGCAGCCTCGATTGTGGCGTTCAATGCTAATAGGTTCGTTTGCTCTGCGATATCTTGGATAAGTTTTACAATTTCACCTATTTTGTTGGAGGCATCTTGTAGCTCTTCGGCGGTTGCATTCGCAGCAGTCGCTTTATCAGATACAGTGGTTGAAGCAGTGGTAACACTTTGAACCTGACGTGAAATTTCCCGAATAGAGGCATCCATTTCTTCTGAAGCCACAGCAACGGTTTGAACATTAGCCGATGTCCGCTCACTTGAAGTTGAGATCTCACCCGCTTGTTCGGTCGCACTGCCCACAGAAGCGCTCATGCTTTGCGCTGTTTGGTGAAGCTGGGTTGACGCACTCGCTACAGCAGAAGTCATCTCTCCTGCTTTGATTTCGAAACCACCAAGCAAGTCTTCAACCTTTTTCGCTCTGATCTCTTTTTCCTTATCATTTTGAGCTTGTAGTTCTACTGTTCTTTTAAGGTTCAAGGTTTTTTCACGGAAGTCTTCAATAATTCGGGCGAGGTCTCCGACTTCGTCCTTTGTGGTAACCTTCAGTTCAACCGATGTGTCCCCGGTTGATAATCTGATAAGGGCATCCATAGCCTTGCCTAACGGGATAGATATGTACTTCCAGGATGCAAATATCATCAATAAGCTCAGAGCAAAGGCAACGACAGAACCAATGCCTAGAGTTGTAAGCGCTTGGATTTCCATATGTTCTGCGGTCAACGCAGAGTTTTCGGTAAATTTCTGTAGCTCTTCTTCCAAAGCCCTGAGTTCCTGGTTGAGTTGTTCTTCCTCAATTTCGATAACTTCAGAAGCCTTCTCCGCTTCCGCAACTTTTCCTTGCTTGAGCATTTCAAAAACAGCGACGGCATGGTGCTCAAAATCAGCGTGTTCGGCTTCAATTGTTTTCAAAGCGGTATCGACATATTTGAACTCTTTTATAAGTTCAGGATCAGAGCTATGAACAAGGAAGCCTTCGAGCATTTCCTCTACAACAATTATTTCTTTATCGACCTTGAGGGTTAGCTCATTAAAATGTTGCACAGCTTTATCAAACAAAGGTTTGGCGTGTTCATCCGTTGCCATATGTTCGCCGTAGCGCATGGCCCGCTCAAAATTAATTGCCTGCTCTAGCTGGTTAAGTGTAATTCCGGCAACAGCATCGGTAAGAGGGATATCCTCTTCTGCAATTTCAGTGAGCTTTTCCCCGACCTGCATCAGAGAATAAGTTGTCATACCGTTTACGATGACGAGAACCGTAAGGTTAACCACCATGAAGAGAATGACTTTGGATGATATTTTTAAATTGGTGAATAAGGCGAGCATTTAATTAATCCTTTGTGCTGGTAACAAACGCAAAACAGGACTGTTATTTAATAAAACTACCGTTTATGAGTACCCTCTGAATAAGTACTGATAATCTATAATACTCGTTACCTTAAGGCGCATATTGGTTTCGGCTCCATCAATAACACCCAAAAGGCAAAAATCGTATTACAGCTCATCTACCCACTCTCAAAAATCACACTCAAATATAGTAGAATCGAATGTCTTAATACCCTAGGTTGTAGGTTGGTTATTAAATAATCCTTAAAGGAGAATGATGATACTCAGTCACCAAGCTTTAAATTTAGGTCACTACGATCAGGTTTATTTAAGATTAGATGTTGAAAAAATTGAAGAATGTGAGAATTATTTTATTTCAAAATCAACTAAAGAAAATATGAGCGCAATGGTATCTAACCACCTAGGCTATCAGCAGACAGAAATGCAAGATTGGGGTAATACTGCTCAGGCGTGACAAAAATGGATCCCGGCTATCAACGACTTCTTGAGCATTGCCACCGAATTCATGCTTGATCAAACCTAAATTGGTATTGGTGACAAGGTTCTCGATATTGCCGCAGGGACATGGAGGTCCTGGGAACTTTAGGGCTCCAAAGTTGTTGGTGTGAAAATTTCCTGTTTTCTCTCAACGCCACGTAATTCATGTGTCCCAAGAGATCTGAGGGCACTTGCCACCCCATCGGCAAATTCTGAAGACGTTAGCACCGAAACACCCAATCCCTTACACAGGTTCTCAATACGCGCGGCTTCGTTTACGGCTGGTCCGATGACGGTGAAATCAAGGCGCATTTCTGTACCTATATTGCCATATGTAATATTACCACGATGCAATCCGGTTCCAAATTTAAGAACGGGTTCTCCACGCTCTGAGCGTTCTTCGTTAACTGTTTCGATTTGTGTGTAAGCTTGCTTTACCGCTGATAACGCATTCGCACAGGCCTCTGGATGTTGTTCTTCGGTGTCTTCAATCAAGAAGATTGCCAAAACCGCATCGCCAATAAACTTAAGTACTTCACCGCCATTTTCCAAAACAGCCACTGCAACGCAATCAAAGTACTGATCTAACGCAGAAAGGTATTCGGCGCGTGGCATCATGTCGGCCATTTTGGTTGAGCCCCTCAGGTCGGAAAACCAGATAACCGCATGCAGGTCTTCACCATCTCCGCGTTTGACAAGACCATTCATGACGCGTTCACCCGCATCACGGCCAAGATAGGTCCGCAAGAGAGATAGAGCCGACAGCCGCTGCGCATATGCTTCGACCAAACGGCCAAGAACCGGTAAAATCTCGTAGAGATATCCCAGGTGGTTTGTCGAAAACCCGCCCGGTTGATCAGAAACAAGGGTGAGTACATTGATAAGCCCGTCAGAAAACTTGAGCGGCAAAGCAACATAATCTGTTGCGCCTTCTTCAAGGATGTCTTTTAGGATCGGGAAATCCAATTCCGGATTGTCCCCTTCCAACCGACGTCGTACGCCGCCCTCTCCGCTAATGATCGGGGCAAAGGGACTGTCGCGATATTGGGCAGATTGAACGCCTACATGGGTGGCCTGATACTCCTCGATCCCGTCGATATCTCTATCCCACCTGAAAAAGAGCCCATACAGCTGTGGGTTTAACGTCCGAACGAACAAACGCAACCGCCATGTTGGCAGCCCGGAAGCATTCATCATTTTTGCAGTAGCCGTGAGTAGTTCCGGGATATTTTTTGCTTTGCATGCTTCATGCACCAGCCAATTGACAAACGGATTATCTTTTTCGTGTTCACTGTCACGCGGTTGCTTTTCCAGAACCTCTTCGTCGCTGATCCATTTATCTATCGTCTGCCAGTCAAACGCGATATAGCCGTTGACGGGAGACACTTCATCAAACGCCTCTTCATAGCTCCAGCCCGCGTTCACAGCTTCACTTTCGCCAACCTTAATCGTCCAATAGGATGCATTGCCTTTGAAAGGACAGTAGGTGAGATGATCTGTACGCTTTAGTAAATCTAGGTTCACATCTTCTGGTGGGAAATAATAAACCCAGGGAAAACGCGTTTCATGCATGATCATAGCGTGGGAGCTATCGGCAATAACTTCACCATTGAAAATGGCGCGGATCCGGTTTTGAGCAGGATCAATGATAACCCGATATCCCTCGCGCGCATCCTGTCCGGTGTTTGTTTTTGGTATGTCAGGATTTTTCAGGCGTGTCTGTGATTGCCTTTGGGGCGGGGGTGTGGGCTGGCTTGTCATTGCGCAATTCTCCTATTCCCTTATCTTGCCCAGATATAAGGCCATAATAAAAGCCGGAATTGCGCTCCCCAAATATGGTAACCGCGATTGCTAGCCCCATATCTGACGCACTTTCTAATTATCGAGATATCGCTTGTGAGAGTACTAATATTTACTCTTCAACGTACATCTGACAACCAGCCGCGATACACTTCTCAAGCGCAATCTCGGTTTCCTTACTGGCTAGTCCATCAACTGTTCCTGAGTAAAACCCCCACTCCTTGAGCCATATCTGATCGGACTTCACCCGCTCAGTTCCTCCTACTTTTTGGGTATTGAGATAGGCCTTTAGAGCGTTTTCAGGTTGCCCGGCTTGAACATATGCTGCGCCGAGAGTGTCCAAGATATCAACATCTTTAGGGGCAAGCTCTACGCCTTTTAAAGCATAAAGGACTGCATCATAACCATCCCTATCTTTTCTATCAGACGCCGTTGCGAGTAACCAAGCTGCTGAATTGTAACCATCGGGATCACTAGGTTCCAGACGGATATAAGCTTTATAATCTAAGATCGCTAAATCGTATTTGCTTTCATCATCAAAAACATCGCCGCGATTATAATAAGCATCGCCATCGTCAGGGTCCCGGTGGATAGCCTCATTATAATCCCTAACAGCCAGCAGTGTTTTACCCTGATTATAGTAGCTGATGCCTCGATTATTATAAAAGTCTGCATCATTCGGATCTAAGCGAATTGCTTCCGTGTACTCAATAATAGCCTTTTCATGTTTTCCTAGATCTTTATATACACGGCCCCGATTGTTATAAGCAGTAGCATTATTCGGATCTAAGCGAATTGCTTCATTAAAGTCGTTCATTGCCTCCGAGTATTTTTCAATTTCATCGTAAAGATCACCTCGATGGTTGAACGCGAGTACATACTCAGGATTTAATCGGATTGCCTCTGTTAATTCCGAAATCGCTCGAGTGTAATTTTCTTCCAAAACATAGGCTAGGCCACGAAAAAAATAATAATCCGCATTCTCTGAATTTAACTGTATCGCCTTATCAAGATCTTTAATCGCCAAATCGATGCTTCGTTTCTTTAAATAAACCAGGCCACGAAAGTGATAAATATTCGCGTTATCAGGTTTCACGCGGATTGCTTCATTATAGTCGGCTATGGCGAGATCAATTTTTCCTTGACGGGTATAGGCTAGCCCCCGATTTTTATAAGCAAGAGAATTATCCGGATTTAAATCGATCGCTGCAGAGTAATCTTTGATTGCTTGCACATCATTTCTTTGGCGAGAATAAGCGTATCCTCGAGAAACATATATTTCTGCACGGTTAGGGTCAATCTGCAGAGCTTTGTTAAAATCTATAATCGCCTTACTGTAATCTCTACTTTCTGTATAAGCTAAGCCTCGATTTCTATAAGAAATCACATAACCTTTATCTGGAAGTTTTCCAGACTCAATCAACCAAGTGCAAGCAGTGATAAATACCTCAGTATCTTTTGTTTTAGAGTTACATTGTATGGAGTATTCATCAAAACTCTGCGCTAAAGCTGTCTCTGCCCACAGTAAAACCAGAACAGTAATAAAAATACGCAACATCAATCCCCCAATAAATACTCCTAGACCTATACCGCTCCGGCTTATTACAATCAACAGGTGCATTGATTATTTTGTTTCTCCAAAACATCAAATAAGGCAGTGGAGCAAAGCCTATGGAAACCGTTTCCGAGATACTACTTTCCGCCACGACGATAATACTCGCCGCTTCGATCCCTATGGTTTTGTGGCTAGGACACCTCAATAGGAAAAGGGCCGATGGCAAAGGGAGTAAGGGGATTGGTTGGCAGTTTATTCGCTATACGGTTCTCAGCATAGCTTTACCTATTGTGGCTATATTGGCGCTTAACGACGCTCTTGATGGGCCAGCGGCGACAATAATTGCCGGGGCACTTGGTTTCGCTTTTGGGAAGAAGGATGACGGTGAAGCCAACGCTCAAACACAAGCGAACCAATAACTCAATAAACTGAACAAAAAAATAACCCTCGGCCGGGGGGACCGAGAGTTATTTCATTTCAATATAACGGGAGGCTATTGCTCTACCGTTTATATCGTCCTTATTGTGGGAGAATATCCCGAATAATACGTGGATCAAGACCGGCAAGAATTTTCGCTACGCGGCGTTCTTGACGCTTTGCTTTGAATGTACTCATTGCATCAGAAATTGAATGCATAACGTGGGTAATCACATTTTCCTTGAAGAAGGAAACGGGCTGAACTGCGTTTACAGATACATTTGCCATGGTCTTAAATCCTAATAGAGGCCCGGTCCCACTGGATCCCGTCAGCCTATTTGTTTTCTCTTGAATCCTAGATACGCTCGCTCCTTCCAATCGACAAATGCCAATTTTTCATTCTGGCTATGCAATTCCTGCATGCAGATATTCTAAAAACACCACCGCGATTACAATTGTGTCGCTTCCAGAATAAATCACCTATTCGAAGGCGTTTTTAGAGGTATTTTGGAGCCTTTTTTCGGCAAAGAAATAATAACTCATTACGAACAAAAAACAGGACGTTGTCGTAGGCGACATAAGGGATGGCGCAAAAACTACATTTTCCGACATCTCCAATATTCAGGCTTTGAATACGACGGTGGAGATGAGCTCCGAGTCCTTATATCCCATAACCACTTTAGTGTTTAAAAAAAGAAGTTATCAGAGATTTATAAAACACGGTTGTACTCTATAGACGGGCTTAATAAGACAAAGATTGAAGACCTCTTCCTCTGGCACGCATCAATGTGAGTATCTGCAGGGAAAATCTATTTATCTCTAATCCCTTTATGCAGTAACATCACAAATTATAGGGTTTTGCTTTTACGGGCTCTTTAGAGTATTTCCTTGTGTGAAAAGTAATGGTGGGTAGTGGGGATTTCATGGCGCTTGAAAATATAACGGCCTCTGGGGGCTTGGGCAGACGATTAATTTCCAGCCTGTCATGGCCGGTACTCTTAACCCTTTGTATTTGTGCCACCGCATATGGTTTTGCCATTGAGCGCCCCGTGATAGTCTTTAACCTCACTTACCTCACGCTCGCGATTTCTCTTTATGCTCTTGAGCGCACCATGCCTTTTGAGCGCACTTGGCTTGAAAGCGACGGACAGACTTTTGCCAATATTGCACATACCCTCACCAGCAAGGGTTTGGTTCAAGGGCTCGTCATCTTTAGTGGTGTCATTGGAATCACAGCTTATATCACCCCAATGCAGGGCGAAGGCTATGGCATCTGGCCACGGGAATGGCCCTTGTTTATACAGGTCATTATGACCTTGGTTATTGCAGAGTTTGGTCTTTATTGGGCACACCGAATTTCCCACGAATGGAAGCCGCTCTGGAAGTTCCATGCAATCCATCATTCCGTAACAAAACTTTGGATCGTCAACACCGGGCGGTTTCATTTTATTGATTCCCTCCTATCGATTGTACTGGGCATCAGTATTCCCCTCGCCTTGGGTGCCCCGTTAGAAGCAATCACATGGTTATCGGCCATCACCGCCTATATTGGGATACTGACGCATTGTAACGTGGACATGCGCTTTGGTCTGCTTTCCATGGTTTTCAACACCCCAGGCCTTCACCGCTGGCACCACAGTAAAAAGATTGTCGAAGGGAACAGAAACTACGGCGAAAACTTGATGGTATGGGATATGATTTTTGGCACCTGGATCAATCCAGATCGCCGCCCGCCAGCTAAAATTGGCATTACGGAAGAAATGCCCTCAAGCTTCCCCGCCCAATTGGTTTGGCCATTCAAAGAAATCAAAGAACTCGATCAAGAAGGCTGGACCAGTTTGATCACGGAAGACAATGCAAAGCCGAAAGTTTAATTTCAGAATGTTTTTTAGAAAGCAACGACAGCTTAATCTGTAAAGTCAGAAATCCCAGCGCCAATGTCGATGAAATCACGACGCACTATTGAGATGTTTTTAAGCCGGTCCTCATCTTGAAAAAATTCTTCTTTTTCCGGCTTGATCTCATTGCCCTGGCATAAAACAATCGGGTTTTCACCCATATCGTTCTTCATGGGTAACATCATGATTTCAAGGTACTTTTTTTGCCCTGATGCCATTCCGTGATGAGATACCACGCGCATACCACAAGGTTGTCCAACCACGGCAAAGAAAGACTGGCTCGCCTTTTCCCTGCGCTCTGGCAAGACATAGTCTAGGTAATTTTGTCCCGTTGCATCCACTCCCATGCGCTCACGCACAGCAGTTCCAGCCAGACGAAATTTGATAAACGTTGGGGAAACCATCTCATAAATAATCAGGGAAGGAAGTAACTGCGGAATTTTTTCTGGTAAAAAACTGCTCCGTAGTGGAAGCACACCTTCGCGCGGAAGACTTAACCAATGGTCAAACAATGCCTGACTACGAGGATGATATAAATCGATAATTGGTCGTCCCCACTCTGGCAAAAAAACTCTTCGTACTTAATACGTGATCTAGCATAACATCATATATTATTTTTAAAAGCCTGTGGCGATCTCTTCACTCATATGCCCAACCGTCTTAGTAAGTTTAAATAAAATAATCCCTCGACTAGGAGTAGCCTACCACTCCTTAAGATCTGCTTACGGATTTTGAATAGTGAGATATACTTGCTTGGGGATTTGAACGATGCCCCGAATTCCAAGTTTGTTCCTGTCTTCATCAGACAGGCTCGCAATTGCTTTCTCGACGGCAGTAAACGTTGCATCAACATTGGCACTTTTTGCTGCAATGTAAGGCAATCCGGGCGTTGGTTTTGTCCACTCCAGAACCCGAAGCTTCTGTGTAAAGTCTTCATACTCCTCCATCAACCGCCAGGACACCGCATCCAGAGACGCGATGTCCGCTCTCCCCTCAGCAACAGCTTGGGCCGAGATGAGATGTTGCTCTGTATGTAAGCGGTTTTCGAACCAGAACCCCTGTGGGTTCACATGCCAATAAGGCGCTGCATATCCTGACTGAGAGAAATCTTGATTATAGGCGAATGTGGCATCTGAGAATAGTTTGAGCTCGGTTCTCTCATCATCAGCCCGGACAATGATTGCACTGCGATAATACCCAGGCTCACACCCCACGACACCAAAGTCTGGCGTCCCCACAAGGCTTACTTTGTCGTGTAACCAGGTTCGATAGGGCATACCACAGGTCTGACTTAGCACCAGATCAGGATCATTCCAAACAGCGAATTCCTCGGCGTCTTGCGCAAGAACTTCTGGGCTATCGATGTTTTCATCAGACAGGTAATTTCTTATTAAAGCCCAATATCTGTTGTGCTCACCGACCAGCTGCTTGCGCTGGTACATCATTAAATTGGCAATCATTTTTCACTCACTATATTGGGTTATTTGGCTACTTGGTTAAGCCGAACAACAAGCTGGGTTGGCAACCTTTGTCCGACACAGGCAAGACGATGTAATGGCCACATCCGTTTTTTTCATTGCCAGGGAGAGTTTACTTTCGAACAACGGTAGCTCAACAATCTCACCGCGCTTTTGCAAGCATTCAACTAGGCCATGTAATGCCCACACATTATTGGGGTGATGGGCGCAGCGCTGTAATGTGTCATCCAATCCTAAATCAATGCGATAAACCTGTTCAGCTTCTGTATAATGGCCTTGTTCCATCAACAAAGCCGCGAGGGCATGACGTGGCGGATGCATCCAAGCCCAGGGTTCTGTATATTCCAGATTATCGTCTCGGCGGACACTTTCACGTAAGTATTCAAAGGCGACCTCATAATTTCCCTTATGATATGCGATCTCACCCTCTAGCATTTTCTTTGCGACACCAAGGGTGCTTAAGGCGTTATTGTTAAAGAACTTTCGGCTTTCAGGTATGCGTTTGAGAGAGGCATAGAATTTGTCATGTTCTTGGTCTGCCGCTTCAAAATCTTTTTGAAAAGCATGGGCAATAGCTTTGGCGTAGTAATGCATGGCGGTCGAGACACAATAGAGATCGGGGTCATCCGGCATCGCGGTATCAATGATATCCTGCCAGCGGCCAAAGCGGACAAGGACATGCATCTTCATGGAGTAATAGCCCTCCATAGTCATTGCCAACTGAGGGCGACCTTTAACGCTCAAAACGTCTTTGCTGAGGGTATTGCACATCTTTTCGGCTGCTGCGATAGCAGGTTGGTACTGGCCCAGATACATACAGGCATACATCATCAAATGAAGATCGTGACAGACGGCGGTGGTGTAGAAATTAAACGATCCGGCATAATCTACATAGATATCGTCGGCACGGATCGCCTTTTCACTGGCGGCTTTTGCCTTTTCATATTCGCCACACAGAACATAGATATGCCCCGGCATGTGGTTCATATGACCAGCATCAGGACAAAGCGTACCCAGAACATCAGCCGAGCGCATGGCACGTTCAGGCTCGTTCGACATTTCCATGGTGTGGATATGTAAGTGAGCAATGGTAGGATGTATTTGTTTGCCTTCTTGGTCTGCCAGAGCAATGGATCTTTCACACACCTCCATGGCCTCCAGAGTATCAGCCCCTTGTGCAGGCACACCTTTTTTCACATCCCACAATTTCCAGGGTGTCCGGGTTATCATCGCCTCTATAAAAAGCGCCATGATTTCATGATCATCAGGATAGCGCTTGTGGACCCGGCGCATGGCATCGCTATAGGCGTCATCCCAGTGATCGTACTCATCGGGCTCTACGGCGTGCGGCTTTTGAAATCGAAATCCAAGTGCTTCAACTAAAGTATTTTCAAGCTCCGTGGCTTTATGACCTAGACTTTTGGCTTTTTTGATGTGATCGAAACACAGTTTGGTACTTTCATTGGCCTCGGCCGCGCTAAAATGGCGCCAGGGAAGGTTATAAAAAGGGCCAGATCCATAGGCGACACCCCAATGGGCCATCACGCATTCGGGATCGTATTCTAGGGCCTTTTGAAAGCACTTTACGCCTTCTTCATGGTTAAAACCAAAACACCAGTTCAAACCGTAATTGAACCAATACTGCGCTTTGGGTGAAGCTGTTGAAATCTCGCGGGTGAGAGCCCCTAAATCGAAACGGTCCATTGTTATTTTAATCCATACCTATAACAAACTAGAGATCCCCCCTGTGGGGCTTATTAGCTGACAGTTTAAGTTTATTATTTAATTTTTCCACAACTTGTATATACAACATTAAGGTCGCAAAGTAATCCTCGTCAAGAAGAATTGGAACGGGCATTTTTCAGTTATCATAAATTAGTGATGGTTTGACCTATGCGGGATACCTATAATTATTGCCAATTACGATTATCCGTATGTGTTGTCTGTGTGGACTAAAACAGGCCTCTACTTGTTACGAGAGTTTTTTTACATGCCTATTTATCTAATCCGTCACGGCCAATCCGAATTTAACGCCGTCGCCAAGGACGGTATCGACCCCTTGATTTACGACGCCCCTTTAACAGCTCTCGGTCGTTCCCAAGCCGACGAAGCCCGCGAGAGGGTCAAAGAGCTTGGCATAGAACAAGTAATTTGCTCTCCCCTTACCCGCGCGGTTCAAACCGCCTTACGGATTTTCGAAGGCACCGTGCCGATATCTGTCGAGGCCCACCACCGCGAGATGGTGTGCAACAGTTGCGATGTCGGACGGCACCCGGAAATTCTCGCCCTCGAATTTCCGACCCTTCAGTTTGATCATCTAGAGCCTCATTGGTGGCACCGCGGCACTGAAAACGAACATGGTGTTCCCCATGAGCCCGTAGAAATTTTCCAAGAACGCGTCCGTAACTTCACCCCTATCTTAGAGGCATCAAAAACCCGCCCCCTCGCGATCGTCGGCCACGGCCTGTTTTTCGAAGCCATGCTCGGCCGCATGCTCAACAACTGCGAAATTGCCCGCTATTCACCAGATTAGATACTAGCAAAAAAGTCACTTCATGCGTATGTTTTCGAGTGGGGTAGATCATGCCTATCGAGATGCGGGGTAGCTCCAAATTGTGTAAGGTGCAGCTCATCTCCGCGGAGATCAAATTTATGTATAGAGGTATGAGCGACAGAAAGGAATAGCTTGCTTTTCATGTTTGTATCCAATCCCAGTGCAAGGGCTGCAAGGGTTGCTATAACTCCAGTAGAGGTAACGAGAAGTACTCTGCCCTGAAACTCAGTGACATCCTTCAAAACCCCAATAATCCGTGCACAAAACGCTTCATAAGTTTCTATCTCAGGACTAATATTGCCTTTGCGCCAGATGTCTAGAACCATTGAAACATGGGTCTCGAACGATTGCCCTTTCAAGGGCAGAGAAACGCCGTGAGTGTTTTGTAGGTTGTTGGAAAGCCCAAAATAATCAAACTCGTTTAATCTAGAATCTGTATGGTGGGGGATATCAACTAGAGAGAGTGATTTAACAGTTTGGATTTGTCGTTTCATTGTACCAGAAACAATCCTATCAAACTTTTTGGATTGCTGAAAATATACACCAAGGCATCGGGATTGTTCGTGTCCTAGATTACTGAGGTCGTCATAACTCTTCTCGTCTTTAGCACCTGTCTGAGTTTGTCCGTGCCGAATTAGCGTCAGTTCTGTCATGGCGTGTCTTCACCCATTCCATAGTTCCAAAATATGTGAGAAATGTATGAAGATTAGAGTTTCGGCAAACCGTACAGCATAAATTCCACCGAAAGTAGTGCTAATTATTTATTGAGCTTAAACATCTTTGCGATCCGCAATCATTGGCTGATTTAACGAGCCAGTCTCGGAATGCTTTCACATGGGTCAGTGCCGCTTTTCCTGGCTCGCTGATCAGGTAGTGCGCGCCGATTGGCAGGGGTTCACACGCCACGGCAGGGACCAGGCTACCCATTTCCAATTCATTACTAATATAGGCCAGGTTTGCCAGGGCGATGCCATGACCTGCGACGGCGGCTTGAATAGCGGTATCATCGTGCTCAAACCGAAGAGCAGTATCCAAGTTGATTTTGGCATCGTCCAATTTTCCAGCCCAACTGCGCCAATCTCTCCCCGTTGGTTCATTAAAAATAATTCGGTGGTTATCCAGATCCCAGAGCTGGAGAGGTTTATGCTTTTCAAGAAAGCTAGGAGCGCACACCGGCAACAACCACTCAACCATAAAGCGTTCAGCATTATCAGGCACCCGCACCTTATTTTCATATGGATCGCCCAACAGATAGATGATGGAGGCGTCAAAGCGTTTGTTAGCAGTCAACTCTGGATAACTCACCGCCTGCAAATTTACCGGGTGATTGGGGTGCAACGTTTCATATTTGGTTAACCGGGGCATCAACCAGCGAATGGCAAAACTGGTCGTCACCGAAAGGGTAAACTGTGGCACAACGCCACGAAGTTCCTCTGCAACCTGAGCAACTTGGAAAAGCGCGTTATCGGTCACTGCGTAAAGTTTTTGACCCTCCTCGGTCAATTGAACCCCTCTATGGACCCGCAGAAACAATAAAGACCCAAGATAGTCTTCCAATAGTTTTATCTGGCGACTAATCGCGCCTTCGGTCACACAGAGTTCTTTCGCTGCCACCTTAAAGCTCAAGTGAGTAGCAGCAGCATTAAAATGGCGAACAGCCGTCAGTGGTGGAAGTTTCATAGAACTCAGGTGCTTTATTCAGGATCAAACAAGATAGCTATCACGCCACACGCTTTACATTTTGTAAAGAGATGGGGTTAATTTAATCGTTTGTCGGAGCAACGATTAACATGATCTAACAAACAATAGAAGTTCACAGCCCCTTTATCTGTTTCACCATAGGTCATAGACATGAGCATCGATTTACAAAAAATATTCACCGACACACCCGGCAAAAAAACCTCTATTCATTTGAATAATTGTGGATCTTCCCTGATGCCTCAGTCTGTGTTGGACGCGCAGGTCGACCACCTCAAACTCGAAGCCACCATTGGTGGCTACGAAGCCGCAAATAAAAGATTAGATGCAATAGAAGGCGTCTATGATTCCGTCGCTCGCTTGATAAATTGTCATCGTGACGAAATTGCTGTGGTTGAAAACGCCACTGTAGGCTGGGCGATGGCCTTTTACGCCATCCCTTTCAAAGCAGGTGACCGCATCCTAACTGTCGAAGCGGAATATGCTTCAAATTATGTGGCCTATTTACAAATGGCCAAGCAAAAGGGCGTCGAGATCACCGTCGTTCCAAGTGAGCCAAACGGCCAGGTATCCCTCAGCGCCTTGGAGGAATTAATCGATGACCGGGTCAAGTTGATTTCCGTCACCCATGTGCCAACCAACTCTGGCCTGGTAAACCCTGTAGAAGCTATCGGAGACATCGCCCGAAAGCACGGTATTCTTTACCTGGTGGATGCCTGCCAATCCGCCGGACAAATGCCTTTGGATGTAGAGAAAATCAAGTGTGATATCCTGACGGCAACAGCGCGAAAATTCCTCCGCGGCCCTCGGGGAGTTGGCTTTCTTTATGTGCGCTCTTCCGTTCTGGATCAACTCCATCCACCAATGATTGACCTTTACTCGGCCACCTGGACCAGCCCCAACGAATACGTTCTGCGTCCCGATGCCCGCCGCTTTGAAAACTGGGAAAACAATTACGCCGCCAAACTTGGCCTCGGCGCTTGTGTTGATTACGCGCTCGAGGTTGGCCTCGACAATATCAAGGCAAGGATCGATGAACTCGCGGGTTATCTGCGGGAAAGCTTAAGTAAAATCTCTGGCATTAAACTTCACACCTTTGGTGCGCAAAATGATGCGCCACAACAATGTGGCATCGTGACGTTTTCAATCTCAGGCATAAATTCTCTTGAAGCCGTCAAAGAGATCCTAGCCAAAGGGGTTAATGTTAGCGGCTCATCCCCTAGCAGCACCCTGTTAGACGCCACCAACAATAACCTCCCAATTTTGATCAGGTCATCGGTACACTATTTTAATGATTTTGATGAGATCGATAAATTCCTGGAATTGGTCAGAGAAATTTCGGCACGATAATATAACGACCTGCTATCAGATAAATATGAGAGGGCGTCGGTTCATCCGGGAAAATTAAGCAAATACAACGGATTAAACTTACGCCCTCTAACTAAAACCTCCCAAAGAGATTCTCAAAAAACATTTTTTGTTTAATCATTTGATATAAATCATCTATTTTAATAAATATGAATGGTTTCATAAAAATGAAACGTTTCATATTGACATAAAGCTCCCATCGAGTGTTCAATATACCTGTCGCAAAGCGAGAGTTTAATAAGTTGCAAAGCGGCCACTTACATCCTCTGGGAGATTCTAATGAAATTTATGAAATTCGCTGCTGTTGCAGCAACCTCTATCGCTTTGCTTGCAAGTTCAGCACAAGCGGCGGAAAAACCTGTTGTTGGCCTGATTATGAAATCACTTGCCAATGAGTTCTTCCAAAACATGCTCGAAGGCGCAAAAGCGCATGAGATCAAACGCGGCGATTACGAACTCCGTGCTGTGGGCATGCAAAATGAAACCGACTTTGAATCTCAAATCAATGCGGTTGAAAACTTTATTACACAGGGCGTGGATGCAATCGTGATTGCCCCCGCTGATTCACGTGCCATGGTACGTCCACTTAAACGTGCTATGGAAGCTGGCATCGTTGTGGTGAATTTTGACGTTTCTTTGGATGCTGATGCTAAAAAGCAACAGGGTATTGATCTTGCTTTTGTTGGCCCTGACAACCGCGGTGGCGCGAAACTAGCTGGCGATGCATTGGGTGAGTTACTTGGTGCTGGTGGCAAAGTAGTCATCATCGAAGGCAATCCAGGTGCAGACAATGCCAACGAACGTCGCCTCGGTTTTGAAGATTCAGTTAAGCAGTTCAACCTAGAACTACTCGACAGCCGCACAGCGCATTGGGAAACAGAAGAAGCCAACACTGTTTTCTCTAACATTCTAACTGCACACCCTGATACTCAGGGCGTTATGGTTGCCAATGACTCCATGGCAATTGGTGTTGTGAAAGCTCTTGAATCAGCTGGCCGCAAGGACATTAAAGTTGTCGGTTTCGACAACATTCCTGCTGTTGGCCCGATGATTAAAGATGGCCGTATGCTTGCCACTGTCGACCAGTTTGGTCAGGCCATGGCCGCAAACTCAATCGACCTCGCCCTTGGTGTTATTGCCGGCGGCGATAAACTTGAAGGTTGGGTTAAAACACCAATCGAGCTTGTAAAAGGCAACTAATCGCCTGAACGAATAACGCGTGCCCTCAAGGAGTTAGTTATTAGAGGTCCCTGCCCCTAATAACATGTCCTCCCCCTAACTACTTGATTTGGGCACGCGTTTTCGTTCATGCTGAAACCAACTGACAATACTGGGAAAAGAGTGATGGTCGCAGTACAGCCGATTGGTGAACAAACATCGCAAGACACAGATAATCTTTTATCTGTCACCGGATTAAAGAAACACTTCGGAGGCGTCAAAGCCCTGGATGGGGTCAATTTTTCCCTAAAACCCGGCGAAGTCCATGCCTTGGTTGGCGAAAACGGCGCTGGAAAATCAACACTTATTAAAGTTCTCTCCGGTGTGTTCCCATTTGATGCCGGTGAGATTACGCTCGATGGCGCGCCCTATGCACCTGCCAATCCCCACCACGCAAAAACTCATGGCGTGCAAGTCGTTCATCAGGAATTCAATCTACTTGATCATTTAAGCGTCGCTGAAAACATCTCTATCGAAGCGATGCCAAAGACCCGCTTCGGCTTGCTTGACCGAACTGAGATGAACCGACGCGCCCGCGTCGCTCTTGATGCAATCGGATTACGTGACGTTGATGTCTGCGCCACGGTACAGAGCCTCGGAATTGCCCACCGTCAATTGATCGAGATCGCCCGCGCGTTGCAATCAGAAAGCACTATCCTCATTTTGGATGAGCCCACGGCAACCTTGACCGAGCGCGAAACCAAACGCCTGTTTGAGATTGTACAATCCATTAAAGCCAAAGGCGTGACCATTGTCTTTGTTTCACATCACCTCAACGAAGTGTTTGCTATTTGTGACCGGGTCACGATCTTTCGTAATGGTAAAACCATCACAACAGAAAATATTTCAGATACCACTCCAGCAGGTGTTGTTCGTCATATGGTTGGGCGTAAACTCGCCGAAGAGATGGAACACGGCGTAGAGCTACATACCAGAGGCGATATCGCGCTCGGCATTAAGGATTTATGTGTCGTCCAAAACCCTTATGACACCGGCATTTCCTTTGACCTTCATTACGGTGAAGTTCTCGGCATTGCTGGTCTTGTCGGCGCAGGACGCACAGAACTTCTACGCGGCGTATTTGGTATAGATCCATTACGTTCAGGAACGATTGAGCGTGACGGAACGCCTGTAAAATTTAAGGGCCCGCGTGACGCTATAGCCGCAGGTATCGGGTTTGTTACAGAAGACCGTAAAGACGAAGGTCTTATTCTAGAGATGCCCATTGCTGCCAATATCTCCTTGGCCAATATGCGCAATGTATCCGCCAGTGGGCTCTTGCGGTTTTTCAAAGAAAAACAACAAGCCCGTGAAGGTGGCAAACGCCTAAAATTGAAATACGGAAAGATTACGGACCCGGCGTCGAGCCTGTCTGGCGGCAACCAGCAAAAGGTTGTTCTGGCGAAATGGCTCGCTCGTAACCCCAAAATTCTCATTCTGGACGAACCCACCCGCGGTGTAGATGTTGGTGCCAAGGCTGAGATTTACGCAATTCTCAAAGGGCTCGTACGCGAAGGCGTCGCCCTACTCATCGTATCATCTGAAATGCCCGAACTTATGACCCTGTCTGATCGTATTCTTGTCCTCGCCGACCACCAAATCAAAGGCGAACTGGAGCGTTCTGAATTTTCCGAAGAAAACATACTCAAGCTGGCTTACGGCCAAAACACCAACGCCGAAGGAATAAGCTAATGGCCGAGCAATCTGATATTCTTGCTGAACCGACAGGGCGTGATTTTTCCATCCGCTCCATTATTAACAATGCTGGTATCGGGCTCGCCCTGTTAGGGTTGATCCTTTTCTTTTCGATCTTTACCGAGCATTTTTTAAATCCCAACAATATTACCAATATTCTAACTCAAATAACCATCAATCTTATCCTGGCCGTCGGTATGACCTTTGTCATCCTCGTTGGCGGCATTGATCTCTCTGTTGGGTCTGTGATGGCCTTTGCTGCGGTGGTCGCAGGTAAGGCAATTACCCTGCCCGGATTTGGCCCGACTGAAGTCATTTTGCTTGCCTGTATTGCCGCAGTTACCGCTGGGTTTGTTTGCGGCCTGTTAAACGGCCTTATCACGTCCTATTGGGCGCTCCCCTCGTTTATCATTACCCTTGGCATGCTCAATATTGCCCGTGGGGCCGCACTTCACGTTTCAAATGCTCAGACAATTTACTCTTTCCCTTTCGCCTTCGAAGAGTTTGGATCTGCACAAATCTATGGCGTACCCGTTGTATTCCTTGTGGCCCTCGCACTTGTCCTGCTGGCTTGGTTTGTTTTAAACCGTACCGTGTTCGGTCGCCTTCTCTATGGCATCGGCAACAACGAAGAAGCCGTCCGATTGGCAGGGCATCCCGTGTTTTGGTACAAAGTCGCCGCCTTCACCATTTGCGGCCTAACCGCAGGTATCGCTGCCGTCGTTTATATGGCTCGCCTGAATATCGCGAGTCCGATTGCCGGTATTGGGTTTGAGCTCAATGCCATCGCAGCCGTAATCATCGGTGGTACCAGCCTCAGCGGTGGACGCGGTTCGGTTATCGGCACCTTGCTTGGTGCATTTATTATCGGAGTTCTTGCCAACGGACTGATCTTGATTGGGTTAAGCGACTTTATGCGCCAAATGATAACAGGCGTGGTGATCATTATTGCTGTCATCCTTGATTATTACCGTGCGAGGTATGCCAAAAAATGAAACGAACAAAGCTGATAAATCGCCACTTAAGCGCCCTTATCGCACGCCTTGGGCACCTTGATGAGGTTTTCGTCGCAGACGCAGGATTTCCCACGCCAGAGGGGGTGGATGTTATCGATCTCGCCGTGGTTCCGGGTTTACCGAGTTTTCTAGATGTCCTCCAGGCGCTTCGATCAGAACTCATTATAGAATCAGCTATCTTGGCCGAAGAGGCCAATGCAAGTCTTGTCGACAGGATGAAATGGGCATTGGATGATTGGGCCATAGAAATTAACAAGCCCATAGCCTTATCTCAAACATCCCATGAGGCAATGAAATCACGCTCCAAACAATCAAAGGCGATCATCCGTACAGGTGAAACCACCCCCTACGCCAACATAATTTTGGTCAGTGGTGTCGTTTTTTAAAAAGAAAACCCGCTTGTTACCTTCTTGTTGTAACAGGCATGTTGTAACAGTCTTGTTGTTGCAGGCTTGTTGTCTCGGGCATGTGGTCAGTTTGTATAAGGAGCCAATTGCACAACCCTGACCATTAGGTCAAAGTACCAACGAAATTTGAAACACGACGAAATGGAGAGAAACACCGATGACAACTGTGAGAGACGTGGCAAAAATGGCTGGTGTTTCTGTCGGTACTGTATCGCGTGTTCTGTCTGAAAACAAAGCCGTCAAACAACCCTTAAAAGAACGGGTGCTCTCAGCCGTACAAAAGCTGGATTACAAACCCAATCTTGCCGCAAGAGCCCTTCGAACCAACAGGATTGATGTAATCGCTTTGGTGGTTCCTGACATCACAAATCCCTTCTTTGCCCAACTTGCAAAATGTATTGAGACCGAGGCCGCCAAACGGGGGCATTCGGTCATGCTGGCAAACTCTCACGATGATGCCAATACCGAACGAAAACAAATATCAGCTCTTCTGGATCGCTCTCCCCGCGGGATGCTTGTTGTCGCTGCAGCTGACACCGGTGATCTTGGATACAACACCGATGTGCCCATTGTTTCCCTCGATCGCCGATTTGAGAATTTCCCTTTGGTTTCAACTGATCACTCTGAGGGATCGGCCCAGATTGCCAACCACCTTTACAAACTCGGTCATCGGAACATTGCCTATATTGCCGGACCTCAAAACACTGAAGTCGGGCGCAGCCGTAAAGATGGTTTTATCTCTCGCATGGAAGAGCTAAACAGCAATGACGACCCGGTTACCCTTCGGACTTTTGAAGGGCTGTTTGACTACGGGTCAGGGGAAGACATCGGCCGACAAATTTTAACGGCATCTGATGAATGGCGCCCGACCGCAATTGCCGCGGCAAGCGACCAGCTCGCCATTGGTGTTCTTCGAACTGCGCGAGACTTAAAACTTGAAATACCTGCTGATCTCTCCGTTACCGGCTTTGATGATATCGCACTGGCATCGCTTATTGTGCCCAGATTAACCACCGTGCGGCAGCCTACGGAGTTACTCGCAGAAACAGCATTGGCTTATGTATTTTCGGAAAATGATACCCCTGAGGAAAAAACGATCAAAGGCGAAATCGTTATTAGAGGTTCCACCTCTGCGCCTAAGTAAAGGTGTGATAACTACCTGCAAACAATAAAGGTAGTCCTCCTTATTAAACTACTGTAGTAAATTCACTACTCTGCCATCAGTTTCTTGACAAACAAGTTAAACAACTCAGCTTGTGAAGAGATCTCTAGTTTTGAATAGATGTTTCGCCGATGGGTCTTAACCGTCGGCAAGGATATATCCAAATTTAACCCAATAGAATTGCTGGAATGCCCCGTTAGGATAAGTTTGGTAATATCCTGCTCTCGACTGGTCAGGATGTCTTTGCCAAATTCCTGAAAACGATATTCCTGGCTTGGCTTGCCTCCAGAGACATCAAAGTCCTGGGATGCAAATTCAAAGTGTTTCAAAATAGCGCTGGAGAGAACCGGATATATTTGCGTTAACAGAGCGTGACATTTTTCGGTTTGATCTCCCGACAAGGCAGTCAGAAAACTAAACTCTATCATTTTATTATCAGATAACCGGATCAGGGCAAGAACCTCGGTTAAATGTTTCGGCCACCCTGGCGTGCGATAACCAATCGTCTCTTTATCATCGATCCAAATGTTTAAATCGGTATTGGCAATCAATTCGGTATATCCAACGGGTAACAGATCGCCAATTAAATAAGTCGCGGATGCAATGTCATTTTGAAAGGCCCGATAGACCGGATTAATGATATAGGTGTAATTTAAGAAATTATCCAAACCAGCCTGAAAGTTGAGAGCATTTTTAAAGCTCGCCAAAACTGTCGGCGCATTATTTTTGCTGTATAAAAAGATATTTAAGCCCTCATAGGACATATATTCTTCTAACAGCTTTCCAGTTTTTGAGAAAAACGCCTCAACACCGATCGCATCTACGATGCCAGCATAGATTTCACTGTCGAGACTTCCTGTTGATGCAGGAACACAAACCCGGGTCATAGGGGGCACTGGAGCCATTAGGTCTGCTACCTTCAATTACGGAAACATATCCTAGCAAAAACAATGTCCAATTCCAACAGAGTTTACTCGTAAATCAAAAGCAAAATTCAGATGGGATACAGGCTTCCCATCCGAATTTCTGCAAAAACTTCAGGCAACCTCTATTTTACGTACCATCCCCAGGGTTCGTCGCAGTTGTAGCGGGTGATTTGTTTTTCCTCGAGGTAGTTTTCAAATCCCCATCTGCCGAGTTCACGTCCAATGCCAGATTTTTTGGATCCTCCCCAAGGTCCCTCGACAAAAGTTGGTTGAGAACAATTGATCCAGACAATTCCAGCACGAAGAGCAGAAGCAACACGATTACATCGATTATCGTCTTTAGACATCACCGCCGCAGCGAGACCAAATTCGCTGTCGTTAGCCAGCCTGACGGCTTCTTCTTCGCTGTTAAACGATTTGATACAGACGACGGGACCAAAAATTTCTTCTCGCCAAATAGAACTGCTTTCTTCGACGTCGGCAAAAATGGTTGGTTTTATAAAATACCCTTTGTCCAACCCCTTTGCTGGTCCACCGCCAGTCACGAGGCGCGCACCACTTTTCATACCCTGATCGATAAATCCCAGAACCTTGTCGAACTGAGACTTGTTAACAAGTGGCCCCAACAAAATGCCATCGTGCATGCCATTACCAATGGTAATTTTTTTCGCTTCTTCCTTGAGCCGTTCGATAACAGGCTCATAGATAGCTTCTTCGATCAAAACGCGTGACGTCGCTGAGCAAACTTCGCCCTGGTTCCAAAAAATACCGAACAAAATCCACTCAACAGCTTGTTCAATATCGCTGTCAGCAAAAACCACAAAAGGAGATTTCCCCCCGAGTTCGAGAGATATATTTTTGATATCTTTGGCTGCGGTTTGCATGATACGCGCGCCCGTTTGCACCGATCCGGTGAAGGCGAGCTTGTCCACATCAGGATGCTCGCTTAACGGTTGACCTGCGTTGGCCCCAAGCCCGGTGACGATATTTAAAACCCCATCAGGCAATCCAGCTCTTTGTGCAATTCCACCCAGCTCAAGCGCCGTAATTGGCGTAACTTCCGAGGGTTTAAGAACAACGGTACATCCTGCGGCAAGCGCGGGAGCTACTTTCCACGCCGCCATCAGCAGAGGGAAATTCCAGGGGATAATAGCACCAACCACTCCAACGGCCTCTCTCGTGACCCTCGTCGTAAATCGATCATCAGAGAGAGCTATTTTCTCATCTGGCGTATTCTGGAATTCATCTGCCAGATCAGCATAAAAATTAAAGCATGCAACAGTGTCTTGCATATCCCAGACAGCTTCGGGCAACGGCTTGCCGTTATCCAACACTTCAAGCTGAGCAAGTTCACTGGTCCGGCTTTCAATTTCAGTTGCCATTTTACGGAGAATAACCGCCCGAACAGCACCATTCATCTTGGACCACGGACCGCTATCAAAAGCAACACGTGCAGCCTTCACCGCAGCGTTGACGTCTTCTTTTCCAGCTGACGCAACCTGGTGAATAACGTCTTCGGTGGCCGGATCTATTACATCAAGAGTTTCTCCAGAGCAGGCATTTACCCACGCCCCATTGATCAGCAATTTTGATATCATTGCAGTTCCTCTCATTATCAGAAAAATGTAGTGATTTGGGTCCTGACCCTAGGCTTTAGAAACTTTAGTCAGCCTTAAGGATTTCAATGGCAGCCTCGAGACAATCCCGATCCCCTGCAGCGATGACCTTACCGGACCAATCCAAGGTGATTTCATTGCCATCCCAGTCAGTCATATGACCTCCGGCACCTTGGATAACGGCCGCGCTGGCATAGACATCATAAGGATCAAGGCCACTATCAACCGCAAGATCAGTGCGTCCTGAC
The DNA here is from genome assembly GCA_036960845.1 of Halopseudomonas aestusnigri. Taxonomy (GTDB): domain Bacteria; phylum Pseudomonadota; class Alphaproteobacteria; order Kiloniellales; family Kiloniellaceae; genus Kiloniella. Next base: position 464,353 of record JBALWN010000003.1, read on the forward strand.
GCCAAGGTGCCATAGACAAAACAGGAGCCGCCGTATTGGACGTAAGGGACGATCTTGCGCAATTTACTAAGCCGGGCGAGTTCGTCTTCGCTCATAAAGTCCGGGCTACTACAAGTGACAAAGGCTTTGGAAAGTTCGGCACAGGCTTTTACGTTCGCGGGTTCTCCGTTGCGTTTGGCAAACAGGCCAGACACACCAATCCAGCGATCAGATGTTGCGGGGTGGTTTATCACACCCACAAAAGGTTTGCCCTTCCAGGCCAAGCCAATCAATGTGCCATAAACGGGAATCCCCGCAATAAAGGGGGCAGTACCATCAATAGGATCCAGCACCCAAACATACTCAGCATCGAGGTTGATGTTTTCAAACTCCTCGCCCAAAATTCCATGATCAGGAAAAGCCTGCGCAATCATCTCACGCATTGTCTTTTCCACTGCCTTATCGGTTTGCGTGACAAAAGACGCATCAGCTTTGACATCAATTTCTGGGACTTTATCGGCCGCGGCTGATAACATTTCACCACTGACATCAGCAAGTTTTTCAGCAAATTCTAAAAACACTTCATACGGAGGAAATTGAGTTTTCATTGTGATCTTCTTTGTATGCGTAAAAACTGGGTTTGCGTAAACCTGGGGTATGTATAACGATTAGGCTTTAATGGGTAAGGATCTGGCTCAGAAACTTTTGAGTGCGTTCGTTCTTGGGATTAAGGAAGAAATCTTCCGGTTCGGCTTCTTCAACGATTTCTCCTGCATCCATAAAGATCACCCGATCCGCGACTGATCTGGCAAAGCCCATTTCATGGGTAACGCAGATCATAGTCATGCCTTCTTTTGCCAAGTCGGTCATGACCTCCAACACCTCGTTGATCATTTCAGGATCGAGCGCAGAGGTTGGCTCATCAAACAAGATGATCTCGGGCTTCATACATAACGCCCGGGCGATAGCCACACGTTGCTGCTGCCCACCAGAGAGTTGAACTGGATACTTATCAGCCTGTTCAGGTATCTTTACCCGCTCAAGGAAGTGCATCGCAATTTCTCGCGCTTCTGCTTTGCTGGTCTTGCGCACCAGGCGTTGAGCCAGCATGAGGTTTTTCAAAATCGTCATATGCGGGAACAGATTGAAGCTCTGAAATACCATGCCGACTTCGCGCCGAATTGCATTGATGTCTTTAACTTTATCGGTGAGTTCGTTGCCATCAATAACGATATGTCCGTCGGTGTGTTCTTCCAGACGATTGATGCAGCGGATCATGGTCGATTTACCGGACCCCGATGGGCCACAGACTACAATTTTCTCCCCTTTTTTGACCTCCAAATTGATATCTTTTAGGGCTTGAAAATTACCGAAGTATTTATTCACGCTTTTCATTTGGATCAGGATTTCAGGTGTTGGGGTAGTCATGCTAGGCCCTCCGGTTTTACGTACCTGCTCAGATATTTCTCAATCCGGCCAAAGGTTTTTTGAATTATCCAAGTGAGGATCATGTAAACAATTGCGAGCGATATGAAGATTTCATAAGGTGCAAATGTTTGAGAAACGATTGTCCGCGCAATACCCATCATGTCCACCAATGTTATGGTGCTGGCCAGTGCTGTTGCCTTCATCAAGCTGATAAAGTCGTTGCTGTAGGCTGGCAAAGACAGACGCGCAGCAATGGGAACCGTTAGATATATAAACTTCTGTCGCGCTGATAAACCAAGCGCGGCACCCGCCTCGAGAACTCCCCGATCGACACCGAGAACACCGCCACGTAGGATCTCTGAAACATAAGCGCCAGTATTCAGTGTAAGTGCCAGAATTGCACAGCCAAAAGGTTCACGTAAGATAGGCCAAAAGATGCTGTCACGAATAAATTCAAATTGAGGTAGGCCATAGTAAATTATGAAAATCTGTACCAAAATCGGCGTACCGCGGAATATGTAAATGTGGACCTGAGCGGGCCAGGACAGATACCATTTCCCGCTGATGCGCATTAACAACAATAGAATAGCCAGTATCAAACCGAGGAAAGCGGAGAGAAACAGCAGTTGAAAGGTCATGCCAATTCCCATCAACATTTTGGGAATACTGTCGGCGACCAGTTCAAAATCAAAAATCATCGCGCTGTCTCCATGTGCTTATTACCGTATTTTTCCATCCCCATAACGGCCAGCGTGATCACGGTTGAAAATGTCAGATAAATACAGCCAACAACAATATACATAGTGAAGGGTTTACCCGTGCTGGCGATTGCCTGCTTTGAAACAAAAAATGTTTCGTTCAGCCCGATAATAGAAATAAGGGCGGTGTCTTTGATGAGCGAGAGCATGTGATTGCCAAAAGAAGGCAATGCCAGACGCCACATTTCAGGAATGCGCACATAAATAAAGGTTTGTAAGTTCGACATCCCAAGCGCGCGTGCGGCTTCTACACTACCTGGCTTTACACCAAGAAAGGCGCCGCGAAAGGTTTCCGTCGCATAGGAACCAACGATAAGACCAATCGCTAGAGTTCCAGCCCAAAAAGGGGGAATATCAACAAATTTGGTCTCAGGATTAAACAATTTTGTTATTGCGGTCAGCGTCTCTGCTGAACCAAAGTAAAGCAGCAAGAGCACTAAAATTTCTGGGGTACCGCGAAATACGACCGTGTAGCCTGCAGCAATTTTTTGTGCAATTCGGTTATGAGAGAGCTTGGCAGCAGCCCCGATCAATCCGAACAACACCATCAATATTAGAGAGGCAACAAAAACCTGAAGAACGACCACCGATCCCCAAAAATAATCATCCCACCATCCTGTAACAGCTTCCACAGGCTTCCTCCTCGTCGTTCAGTTTCACTTGATCCAATTTTATTATTTTTGTTTTCAGTTTGGATCAGTTTTTACTTTTTTCTCAAACACAACAATTGATGTATTTCAACAAGTGCCACGATCAAGACATCCTCAAATTCAAAGGGTCGTAGGTGACGGCGCAGGTTTTCTACGCCGTCACGATAGCGCTCGTAGATCTTACTCTACCCAATTCTAGTTATAGATTGGGAAAGGAAAGATTTTCAGTGAATACTCGGTCAATTTATCGGTTTTGATCAACTGAGCTAAAGCGTCATCTAAGCGTTTTTTCAACTCTGGTTGATCCTTACGCATAGCAATGCCGACACCTGTTCCAAAGTATTTCACTTCATCAATAGCCGGGCTGGCAAAACCATAACCATCACCTTCATCTTTACTTAGGAAACGAAGATAGGCTTTCATCGGATTGGTCATAATCAGATCAACACGACCGTTGCGCAAATCAAGGTACTGAGCTTCGGAGCTGTCATAGAAGACAACCTCGGCCTCTGGGAGTTTTGCTTCAAACCAATTGGCATAGGTTGATGCCCGCTCGAGACCGACACGAAGGCCAGAGAAGTTAGCCGGAATGGCCACGCCAGTCTCGTCAAAAAGCTTATAGTCTTTGCTGGACTTCCCGATGATCCGACCAATTGAATCACGGTAAGGAATAGAGAAATCGATTTTCTCTAACCGTTTTTCAGTGATCGACATTGAAGCGACCACCAGATCAAATTTATTGGCTAGAAGCGCCGGAATCATACCAGCCCATTCCTGACAAACAAATTCCAGATCCGCACCGATAATCTCGGCGACACCTTTGGCAACATCCACATCATAACCCGCCAATTCACCGTCAGCCGTACGATAGTTAAACGGCGCATAGGTACATTCCATACCAACACGCAGTGTCTCAGCCGAAGCTGTTCCCACTGTAAGAAAGGCGCAGGCTCCCAGTGCCACGGCTTTAATCATATTGAGTTTCATAGTCTTCTCCCTTGGTTGTTTTTTATAACTTCTGGTTAGAATTCTTATTCACTATTTGGCCTCACCTATTGGGTGACAGCCGCATCAATTGCCTCTAACACGCGGCTGACTTCAGCCTCTGTGTTGTAGTGCGCCAAACCAATACGAACCACGCCCTCATCCTCTGGAATACCTAAGAAGCGGGTTGGCTCATATGCATAGTTATGGCCGTGCCAGACATAGATGCCTTTTTCGGAAAGCGACTTGGCGATGTCTGTTGGCTTGAAATAATTGTGCCGAATTGAAACAGTTGGCACTCTTTGATGGACGCGGTTGGGATTGGTAATCCCAACGACTGAGATACCGGGTATTTGTCCCAAACCACCGATTAAGGTGTTCGTAAGAGGCTCTTCGTAATCCCGCGAAGCTTTGTAAGCAGCCGCGATCAGATCCCGTCGATTTTCTGATGTAGATGTCCCTCGACCGAGCGTCTCAAAATATTCCACCGTGGCAGATAATCCGGCGAGAAGTTCGAACTGCGGAGTTCCCGCTTCAAAGCGGTCAGGTAAATCATTAGAAACGCAACGCCCCTTGTAAGGATGCAGTCCAGCCAAGATCTCTTCTTTTCCCCATAAAAGACCAAGGTGTGGGCCAAAGAATTTATAGGCCGAGCAAACAAGGAAATCACATCCAAGCGCCTGTACATCAACCAAATGGTGTGGGGCCAATTGGACAGCATCAACAAAAACTTGCGCTCCAGCATCCTGTGCAATCCGGGCCAGAGTTTTGATATCATTGATAGACCCGGTCATGTTGCTTGCGTAGTTCAAACACACAAGCTTGGTCTTATCGCTCAGAACAGCTTCAAGATTTTCAGGTTCGATCAACCAAGTATCCCGGTCAAAATCAACCCAAACGATGTTCAATCCCTTATCCTTGGCAATCTCCAGCCAAGGACCAACGTTGCCTTCGTGTTCTACCCGAGAAACAACAATTTCGTCCCCAGGCTGAAAATCTCGGCAAATACTGCGGGAGAGATGAAACGTCAAAGACGTCATGCTTTGGCCGATGACAACTTCCCTGGAAGAGCGGGCGCCAAGAAAAACGGCAGCGTCTTCGTGTGCTTTTAGCGTTATCGCATCCGTATTAACACTGGTGGTAAAGTGTCCTCCGCCATTACTGGCGTTGGTCAGCATATAATCAGCAACAGCTTTGGCAACAGAAGCTGGAACCTGAGTTCCTGCAGGGTTGTCCAGATAAACGCGATTATGGCCCTTATCAGATAGTGACAAGGCCGGAAACAGCGCACGAATATCAGAAACCGGAAATCCCATTGAACTCACCTTTACTCAAATAACCTGGTCACAAATCAATTGGATCTTCAGGTATTATTAAAATTGATGAGACAAGTATTCCCCAAGACAGAATCAAAGGACATCATCCTAAGGGATGAGACGGTTTAGAAAATAACCCACCAACTTTTCCGAACTTACACTCTCAATAGTGATGTTTCTTTAAGGATTTGTTTTCAAATAGTTACAAAGGATTTCATTTTTATAATAAAGACAAATAACAACAATCAGTCGCATTATCCCGGCAAAAAGTAATCGGCATCACCCCAACTCAGGTTAAACAAAAAAAATTGAGGCGGGTGGTTATGAAACTCTTGTCATGAGTAAACGGCGGAGAACATTAAGACCTCTTGTTCTAATTGGCGCCTTCGCTCTTTTGAATTTCTTCTTGAATAAAATCTACAAAGGTCGAGATTAGAATACTCTCTTTTTTACGCTGCATATAAAAAGCATAAAAAATCAGAGATTGAATTTCGAATTCAGGAAGAACCTGAACCAATCGACCCTCGACAATATCCTGTTTCACTAGATATGAAGGAAGGCTTGCGACACCGAGATGGTTTAGTACCGCATCATATATCGATTTTTTACTATTAAAGGACAAGCTTCCGTCGACAGATATTCTATGCCCAACCCCTTTGATGATGATTTCTAGAGTGTTATAGGTGTTGACCGTGTGACTAAAGGTGATGAAGTCCAGTGCCTTCAAATCATCTATTGTTTTTGGATTACCAACCTTCTGTATATATTTTGGGCTGGCGCAAAGTACTGTGTCATCACTGCAAATCTTTTTCGACAGATAAGGCTCGTTGTTAAGCGTGGTACTGCGAAAGGCAATGTGAGTGTTTTCGCGAAACAGATCGATAACCTCATTGCTGTAATTAGCCCGGATCGAAACATCGGGGTATTTCTTTTTAAATTCAAATATTAAGGGAGACAGGACAACGTTTCCCCAAAGTTCTGGCGCAGTAAGTCGAAGCTCACCCGTAAGGCGGTTTTTGATATAATTCAGGTTATCAATAAGGCCGTCATAGGAGGCGAGTACTTCTATGGCAGTATCGTAATAAAGCTCTCCTGCACTGGTGATACCGATGGAGCGGGTTGAGCGATTTAATAAAACGCTGCCCAGGGTTTTCTCGAGTTTCTGAATGTCTTTGGATGCTTTCGAAGGGGTAACCCCCATCTTTTGCGCAGCAGCACTAAAAGTACCCAAATGAACAATCTGCACAAAGAGCTGCATGAGAAATATTTTATCAGTCTGTGCCACCATTATTTCTCCACAGGAAATTAAGAAATCGATTTTACGTCTATTATCTTCTTTAGAGCAAGATGCTAAATAATGAGCAACGGATCACAAACTGATCGTAACCAGACAGTAAACGATATTTAAGGACATCAGATAATGCAGACCTATCAGATCAAACAAAACGCCGTATCCCTTGTAGATATTGAGATGCCAACCTGCGGCCCTAATCAGGTTTTGGTCAAAATGAAAGCCCTCGCCCTCAATCATCGGGACCACCTCGTGGTAAATGGTATTACGCGCTGGAAGCTAAAAGAAGATGGCCGGGTTCCTGTTGCAGATGGTGCAGGTGAAATTGTTGCGGTCGGCACCGCAGTATCTGAATTATCCCTGGGGGATCGCGTCAGTAGCCTGATCGTACCCAACTGGCAGGACGGGGAAATGACCCCAGCTAAACTTCAGGGTTCACCTGGCGGACCCGGTGCTGATGGCGTCGCGGCTGAATACGTGCTCTTTAATGAAACCAGTGTTATCAAAATACCCGACTATCTGTCATATCAAGAAGCCGCGGCACTACCCTGTGCAGGCCTAACCGCCTGGAATGCTATTGTCGAAAAATCAGACTTAAAACCCGGCAACAGTGTTCTGATTTTAGGCACTGGTGGAGTTTCACTCTTTGCCATGCAATTTGCTTTGATGATGGGCTGCGAAGTTATTGTTACATCTAGCAGTGATCAGAAGCTTGATGACGTTAAAAAACTCGGTGCACATCACACCATAAATTATGCCAAAAATCCTGATTGGGTGGACGAGGTCCTAAAGCTCACCGATGGAGAGGGCGTACACCACATTGCTGAAGTCGTCGGTGGTAGCCACCTCAACATATCGCTAAAGTGCATCCGCTCTGGCGGTACGATTGCCCAAATCGGTGCGATCAAGGGCGTTTGTGATGGCACCGTTGATACTGCAGAAATTATGTATAAAGCCGTTAACATCAAAGGCGTCGAAGTTGGCTCCAAAGCTATGCATACCCGGATGCTCAAAGCCATGGAAGTTCATCAAACCAAGCCCATTATTCACAAGATATTTAATTTTGCAGATCTCGGCGAAGCCATTGAATACCAAGGAAGTGGTTCTCACTTTGGTAAGATCGGTATCAGCCTTTAGTTTTATGAACGAACTACCCTGATGGATACAATCCAATCGGGGTGGTTCGTTAACTAAAACAAGCAGCTATTTAAACTCTAATATATACGGCACCAGAATAAGGTATTAATTCCTAACAAAAACAAATATTTATATTAATTTTATACAGATATAATTACAAAACCCTGCTAACGTTAAGAGTGCTCCAGTATGACATAGGGATACAAGTTGCGGAGAGATTTAATGTTTCTTACGTCACACTCAGATCTATCAGACCTTAGAATTTATCCACGTCTTTTTAAAACATGGCAGTGGTTTTCAACCTTGAAAGACACTTTGGGGCAACTTCCTTCCCGTCAGGATATCAACCCCTTAGAAATTCCTTTTGTCCTTGGATATGAAGTCCTGACCGAATTTCACAGAGATGAAAATTTTTGCCGATTTCGTCTTGTTGGCGTCGTCCTGGAGGAATTTACAGGCCTCCCCACGAGCGCCACGGGATTACGTTACGATGAAATGCTAGATCCAGAAAGTAATGCGCAGGCATTAAAAACGATGACCAGCGTCCTTGACAAAGGACAACCTCTCTTTGGTCCATCAAGTCTTCGGCGTAACGACGGTCCCAGTTTGGAATATGCACGGGTGATTTGCCCTCTGAAAAAACTAGAGGGTGAGCCTGAAATGATCTTTATTGTGTTTGAAGGTATGTGCGAAAAAGAAAACAATAAGACTTCATTATTTTAGGCAATATTCCTGACGATGTTCGAGCCGATATTCCAGGTGATATTCAGGGAGAAAACCCTTACTGTTAATTACTCAAGGGGCATCATATCTATTCTTGCCAGTTACCAGAAGTTCCCTAAGGGTCTATTGGATCCCCCTATTAAAGTAGATTATCAAAAATAATGCGATAATCATTATAATTTTAAATACATTATCATCTGGTGAAAAAGGCATATGTTAGTCACCAAGGGCAAACAAACTTTAGGACCAAACTGATGAAACCGCTCGTAACTGCCGAAGACTTCGATTTTGCTGCTACAGATATTGAATTTCATATCCGTGAAGCGCACCGCCTCCGTTCTGAATACGCAGGCAAGATTGTAAACAAGTTCTTCCGCGCTGTACTGACTTCCACAAAAGGCTTCATGGCAGGTCTTACGTTCCACAAAGTCAAACACGCTTAAATTACACGACCCATTTCCATACCCCACATTTGGAATGATCTAATCTGTCTCCCAGATGATTAGAAGAAGTAAGACTAGAGGGTGCAGTTTGCACCCTCTTTTTTTGTCCATTTATCGGGATAAGTTCCGGAATACATCTACTTCTTCTTCCCTATTTCATTTCGAGTAATAATTGCTATTTTATATCAATATTTAAATAATCGATGCCCCCTGACGTTTCTATTTATGACAAGCCTTTTGAGGTTCCCCTATGAGCATCACGCCAAACGAAAAACTTATTGATTTGAAAAGCTGGCCTCGTCGCAGCCAGTACGACCTATTTAAAGGATTTGCGACCCCCCACGTTAGTATTACCGCACGTGTCGATGCTACCGGGATCATGCGTGCTAAAAAAGACAACGCCGTTGCCCCGTTTAATGCGATGTTGTTTTGCATTATGAGCGCAATAAACACCGTGCCAGAACTTCGCACCCGGTTTAGAAAAGATGTGAACGAAGAGCCTAGCGTCATTGAACACGTCCTCATTCATCCCTCCGTCACCGTTCCCATTGAAGACGACCGCTTTGCCTTTTGCGAAATCCCTTATGTAGCAGATTGGACAGAGTTCAATAATAATTGTGAGAGCGCTATTCTAGCTGCTAAATCACAAATTAAACTCACTGAAAATACCATAGATACGGATCATTGGGTCTTTATGTCTTGCCTACCTTGGCTAGATTTTACTGAGATGAAACACCCTTTAAAAGGACCGGAAGACTGCATCCCCCGCCTTGCCTGGGGCAAGTTTACTTCGAACGGAACAGGGACTACCTGTAAAGACAGCACGATAGATGAAACCTGGTATGTATCGGTAAATCTCACTGCCCATCACGCCTTGGCCGATGGCCTGCATATCGCTCAGTTTTTCAAAAATCTAGAACTCGAAACACACCGTTTCCCAAAATCAATATAGAAAAATCTATTTTAAGGGAGCAATTAAGGGGGGAAATTTGAGCAAAATCCCCCGTATATTTTACCCAAAATTAATTCTCCTAATCTATCCTAGATAAAGAATTCGTACAGCTGTCGGATTTCCTATAACTTAGAGAAAACCCCTGGAATATTAGGGCTTAGTGCAAGAGTGTTACTTCTTAAATTATAGATGATTTTTGAAAGAACGCCCTTGCTTACGTCCATAATCGGAGCGTTCTTGTGATAAAAAATGTTAAATATTTGCTCGTCGCCCTCAATATTCCAGTGCTATTATTTTGTTCTGTTTTACTCGCGGGGTGTGTTCAGGTAACTGGCCCCTATTACTTAGAAACAGGTCAATATCAAGAGGGTATCAACAGTCTGGAACAGGCATATAAAGAAAACCCAAATGAACCCAGTTCCGCCTATTATCTCGGCCGCTATTACCTAAGGCTTGAAAAACCAGACAAAGCCCTGCCCTACTTACAAAAGGCGGTAAATCTAGACCCTGAGGATGCAGATTATCATTTCTGGCTTGGCGTGAGCTATTGGGGCGTGGACCAGTTTGACCAAGAGCAGGCTGAATACAAGAAAACTATTGCTCTCGACCAATACTACACCTCCGCGCACCTTTATCTTGGTCACGGCTATCTCGACAAAGGAAAGTGGGATCAGGCGCTCGGCGAATATGATCAGGTCCTGAAACACGAAGCCTACAATCCTGAAGCACTGTTTAATCGTGCAGTTGCCTTGGGCGAGCTTAACAAGCCCAAGGAAGAGATTGCAGCGCTCAAAGAATATATCAGCTCTTATCCGGATGGCAGCCTCACCTTAAAGGCAACCACTGCCTTGAATGCGAGGGGTGACTACACTTATAGAAACCACCTGATCGGCAATCGGAACATTACCCTTCATAGCATTGATTTCAGGCCGGACAGCAATGTACTGCAGGACGTCAGCAAAGAATCTCTTCAGGTTATTGCTGCTGTCATGCACCGAAATAAAGATTTAAAATTGAATATTATCGCTTTTCATGCCTCTGATGTGACAAGTGCAAAAGCAAGAGCGCATGCCATCAGGCGTTATATTCAAGTTCAAGAAGAAGGTATCGCCTCTTCACGCTTACCGTTGAGTTGGTTTGGACAGGCCGAAAAGGTCCAAACCTCTATAAACCACGTGACGCTTGGGGAATCCGTCATGTTTGTCACTGCGGTTCAATAAATGAGCCACAAGGAAAAGGATTACCACATGCATAATGTAATGAGCCCCCTAAGAAGTTTTTTCTTTCTCCTCGGCTTCTCATTGCTGAGCCTCGGCATCGTTTTTGGAATGAATTCTTCTTCTATTCTTGCCCAAGAAGTGGAAGAAGAAGAGGAAGAATCCCTTTTTAACAATGAGGCGCAAGCTTACAAAGCAGATGCCCTGGCCGCTGCCGTAGCAGAAGCAAATGCCGAGGCCATCGAAGATACCAATACCGCGCTTGAAGAAGCTGAATCTGACCTAGCCGATGCCATCGCCAGTGGGGATGCCGCCGCTATCGCAGAAGCAGAGGCCGCATTGGAAGACGCGCAATTCTCCGCGGATGAAGCCCTCGCTGATGCCTCTTCTGTTAGCGTTGAGGATATTGCCCAAATGCGCGAAGATGGAATGGGCTGGGGCGAAATCGCTCATGAACTCGGCGTTCATCCCTCCACTCTTGGTCTCGGACACGCGAAAAAGGCTGAAAGATTAGCCGCAGGAACCTCCCTTGCTGCTCTGGGCGTAAACACCACAGGCCGAAACTTTAACAACGGCAAAGCCAAAACACCTGGCGTTACAGGATCAGGTAATGGCAAAGCTTTAGGACTGAGTAAAACTTCCGCCAAAGCCAAGAAAGCCTCCAATGAGAACGCCCAGGCAAAAGCCAACGGATCTACGGGATCCAGCAAGGGTGGAAACGGCAAGGGAAAAGGTAAAGGCGGGAATAACGGCGGCAACAATGGCGGTGGAAACGGTAAAGGTAAGGGGAATAGCTAAACGAAACGATAATCGTTTACATTCCTTCTAGTGAGATGTCTCACCTTTAGACATCTCACTTCAGGGCATCTCAGTTCTGGGGTTCACCCCATAATGACGGGTGAAAGCACGGGAGAGAGCTGCTGAACTTGAGAAACCAATCCGTCGGGCGATGGCCTTAAGCGGGGTTCCTTTGGCTATCTCCATACGGGCCAAGGTCAAGCGCCAGTTGGATAGATATTGCCCTGGCGTTACCCCCACAGATTTACGAAATGAATTCACGAAGTGTGTCCGGGACATCGCCGCAATCTCTGCCAAATCTTCAAGATGAAAGTTCCTCTCTGGATTATCATGAATAGCGACGATTGCCAGTGCGAGGTTTGGATGCGCCAAGCCCGCCAAGAGACCCACTTCGGCCTGACCTGCCTCAATTAAATGCCGTAACAGTCGGATCACCACGATTTCACACAGCCGATCTATTACCGCCTGCCCACCACACCGCGGAGCGTTGGCTTCTTCCATCAGCATATTGGCGACAGCCTGCAACGGTTTGGATTGATCCAGACGTACAACCACCAAATCAGGTAGAGCAAGGGCAATGGGATTGGCAACACCACCAGTATCAACCGCTGCACAAACGTATCCCTCTGGAACAAGGTGATCGGCCGGAACATCTTTCTTAATGCCTCCTCTCCTCGTCTCAGTAGAAGGAACGCCACGAGGATAAAACACTAACAAAAGCACATCATCCCTAATGCCCTCAAGCTCTAGTCCTGAGGCGGTGGCTCCAGAAGGCGAGACCTGCCCTTTTATTCCTTTTTTTATTTGCGAACCTAATTGCCCCAATTGAGCGATAAAAAAATTCGCATCATTTTCTACTTCCGCCTCAATATCTTCTGCGGTTTGTAATGCCAATGATTTAGGTACAAAGGACCTGACCCGTGCGTGCACGTGAAAACGCGAAATCAAGGCAGAGAGACGATCAGGTTTTTTTACTTTCGGGTTTTGCATTCTATACACCAGATAATTTTGTACTCTAGGTTAAGTATTATGCACCATATGAGATTAATAATTCACTATATTGTTATTCAACAGCTGATGTCCAGCTACATGAATTTTTGAAAAGGCACTCTTGGAATGCTCATCCCCCGTCAAAAGACACCAAACCTTTCCGTCCCGACCCTAAACGGTGGCAGCTTTGATCTCGGCACCGATCAGGCAGAAAATTTTACCCTCGTGACTTTCTATCGCGGTCTGCATTGCCCGATCTGCGCCAATTACCTGAAAGAACTCGAGCGTCTGACCCCAGAATTTGAGCAACGCGGCGTAAAAACCATCGCCCTCAGTTCTGATGGGCAAGAGCGCACACAGGCCATGGCTGACAAAATCGACGCCAAAAACCTTCGCTTTGGATACGATCTCTCCCTCAGTATTGCCAAAGAATGGGGCCTGTTCATTTCCACCTCACGCGGCACCACTTCTATCGGCATCGAAGAACCAGCCCTATTCTCAGAGCCCGGTGTTTTCTTGGTACGCCCTGATCAAACGCTTTATTACGCTTCGGTCCAGACCATGCCGTTTATCCGTCCTGCGTTCAAAGAAATGATCGGCGCCATCGACTTCATCATGGCCAACGACTATCCAGGCCGCGGTGAATACACCGGCGAAGTATAAATGACAGAATATAAGAAGAAAAACGGCGTCCCTACGCCCAAGTACCTGGTGCAAGCCGTATTAACTACGGTTAGGGTGGTTTAATTGCATCAGAATACCCCCGGTCAGGCCACACACACAAGCAGGCCGGGGGTATTTGTTATCTTCAATTACACTCAGTATTGGTTTATTTCTCAAAAGCGGGATATTCGGTTGGTAAGCTTCATTGCGGATCGCTCTGTCCCAATAACACGACACAATTCTGGATAACTTTTGCGACATTATCCCGGCTGTGATCCATATTTATGTGTAGCTTTTCTAGCCCAAAAAAGAAACGATCAAGGTGAAGATTGATACGCAATAAGAGCCTTTCCAAACATGAACTGCAGACGCAAACTCTATTTATTTACGAATTGATTTAGTTTTGTGTCAGGACCGTGCGGGTAACGATATCGCCATCTTCATCAAAATCACATTCGTGCTTAAAACCGAGCTTTGTCAGAATGTGAAGGGACGCCTGGTTTTTCTTCTGGGCAAAACCATGGATTTTTTTCAAGCCAAGATCTTTGAGACCAAAATCCAGAACTGTTGTCGCGGCTTCCGTGGCGAGGCCGCCACCCCAAAATTGTGGAAGCAAACCGTAGGATAGCTCGACCATGTCATCATGTTCGTTTTCTTCACGCAGACCACATTCGCCCATAAAGACATTGCTTCCACGATCATAGACAGCCCAAAGACCAAAGCCCCTGCGCTGCCAATGATCGAGGATAATCTCTAACTGGACATTACTTCCAGCGCGAGATTGGGTACCGATCTTACGGATGGCCATAACATCAGAATTGCCATAAAGCTGAAAAAGCTTATCTGCATCTCCCTCGGTAAAAGGACGCAGACTTAAACGCTTACTGGTTAGGTCTCTGGAATGCATTATTATTTTTACCTGAGTTATTTTTATCTGGTGATTATAAATCGAATACAGATTTTAGCAAAAAACATCTCCAACATAATGTTCTATTTATAGCACCAATTGGACGCTTTTAGAGAACACTTTTCTAATTTGATAACCTAAACAATGAGAATATTCATATAAACCATTGAATTAAATGATTTAGTTATTTCTCGTGATAGATAAATCCGATAAAGTTCATCAGGAGCTGAGCGGCCAAAACCTGGGTGATTTCGGTTGGGTCATAGGCCGGGGCAACTTCGACCAGATCAATGCCAACGACATCGCCACGTTTGGCCAAGCCCTGAAGGATCTCCAGTACATCATAGTAGGTAAAACCGCCGTGGCTTGGGGTGCCTGTCCCCGGTGCAATTGAAGGACAGAACGCATCAATATCAATGGTGACGTAATACCGCGCTCCTTCTGGAATGCGTTCAAGCACGGCCTCGGTTCCAAGCTTTCTTACCTGGCGAACAGACAAGATGTCTGATCCTCGAGCACGGGCGTCTTCATAACCTTCCTTAGCCGTGGAAGAGACATTGCGAATACCCAACTGGGTCATGCCGGAAACATAGTCCTTTTCAATCGCCCTGCGCATGGGATTGCCGTGACCATCAGTTACGCCGTGACGTTCATCAACAAAATCAAGATGGGCATCGATTTGAACCACATGGATCGGACCGTTTGTAGAAGCATCATCAGAGAAGGCTTTGATACAGGGAATATTGATCGAATGGTCGCCACCAATCACCACTGGCAAGGCACCCGCTTCGAGTATCTTGCGAACCCCGTACTCAATATTGGCGTGGCTTTCCTCGGTTTTCGTGTGGATTATATCCGCATCCCCAATGTCGACTATACGGACTTCAGACCCAAGATAAGTCGCGTCATCTTCATGATCATAGGCCCCAGCATGGCCAAAGGAGAACAATGTCGAAGCTTCACGGACTGCACGCGGACCAAACCGTGCACCAGAGCGCCACTGAGTACCAAAGTCAAAAGGCGCACCCATCACAGCTACATCTGCATCAATCTGATCCCAATCGGCAACATAATCGCGTTTGCCAAAAGTAGAAATCCCGACGAAAGGCAGGTTTAAACGTCCTGCGGCGTATCCATGATCAGACATGCATTTTCTCCATCAACCGTTCTAATAACTATAACTGCGAACATTGAGGCAGAAATATTTGCATTATTAAATACGAAATATGATATCTTTACATTACGT
This sequence comes from Halopseudomonas aestusnigri, assembly GCA_036960845.1. Classification (GTDB taxonomy): domain Bacteria; phylum Pseudomonadota; class Alphaproteobacteria; order Kiloniellales; family Kiloniellaceae; genus Kiloniella. The sequence goes on from JBALWN010000003.1 coordinate 479,835, forward strand.
TTTATAATGCAAATTGAATTAACAAGCCTGTCCGTGAGATTATTCAAATGAACCTCTTTTCAGAAAAACTACTGCGCACCTTTTGTAAAGTCGTCGAACACGGTGGGTTTTCTGGTGCTCAGTACGAACTCGGCATAAGCCAGCCCGCTATCAGTTGTCACATTCGGGACTTGGAAACCATCCTCGGTTACAGGCTTTGCGAACGCGGACGCAGCGGGTTTCATCTCACCGAACGCGGTCACAACACTTACGAGAAATGTAAAAAGATACTTATTCAATTTGAGAACTTTGAAACCGAGCTTATAGGGCTACGCGATGTGCTCCAAGGCTCTCTTAGAATTGGGGTTGTTGATGCCCATCTCAGCAACGATGCAGTTCCCTTAAGCGCTGCCATTCAAAAATTCTTTGATCGCGACAACGATATCCAGCTTGAGCTCAAGGTCGCCTCACCGAGTGAATTGGAACTCGAGCTCATCAACGGCACTCTTCATCTTGCCATTGGTCCCTTCACTCAAACAATGAACGGGTTGAACTATCATTACATCTCTTCTGAAACTCATTTTCTTTATTGCGGGGAAGAACACCCACTGTTTTGTGCTGCCCCGATAGAGATCACACCCAAAACCCTCAGGGATCACAACTTGTGCCATCGGACCTACAATACTCATTCCGGCATTGAGCTACTCGAAGGCAAAGGCCAAACCGCGCTGGTATCCAATATGGAAGCCCAGGCCAGCCTAATCATGAGCGGTAAATTTCTTGGCGCGCTCCCCGATCACTACGCAAGACCTTGGGTTGAACAAGGAAAACTCCGCGCACTGGAACATGAAGCCTTTGTCTGGAAATCAGACTTTCAATTAGCCACACGAACGTCTTCTACTCAACGAAACGCGATATCTTTGTTTACCAAAGATTTTCTGTCCCTGATCTCTGGCTCTGTTACTTCCTGAACATCTTCAGGAGAGATTTAATCCTATGATCATTTTTAAATTCAGGGCGATGAACGAGGGCGATATTAATTTCAGCATTGTCACCAGGTAGCGGGAATATAGCGGTGCGGTTTTCAAGATCAAAACTCTGAACAATTGATTTTGGGAGTACCGAGGCACAAAGCCCTGCCTTGATACAGGCAAGGATACCATCCAGTGTTGAAATCTCGGTCATTTTAGGCGCTGTCAATTTTTGAGAGCGATACCAGTCGATAGCAAAATTGCGATACCCACAACCTTCCTGAATAAGAACCATGATCGGGAGCTCCAACGCTTCTTCTAAACGGCTCAACCCTTTTGGAGCTATATAAACCAGCGGCTCAGAAAAAAGCATATGAGTGGTTAAGTTGTCCTGATCGGTACTACGTTTACGCCGATCGACCACAACGGCGGCATCCAAACGACACTCCTCGACCCCTCGATTAAGAAAACCAGATACTCCCGTATCTACCGTGATTTCTGCATCAGGGTGTTGTTCGCGGTACCTTGTCATAAAAATGGGTAACAGATGCGCGGCTTGAGTATCGACAAAACCTAACCGAATATGGCCTTGATCACGAGGATTAACCGCACCCTTGGCTGCCAATTCCAACGTCAACATAGCATTAGCATAATCGAGCAATTTTTCAGCTTCGTGGGTCGGGATCAATCGCCGATGGGCCCGTAAAAAAAGTGAGACACCCAGATCTCCTTCGAGCTTTCGAATACGTGCCGTCACATTTGGCTGGACAGTATTGAGTTGCTCTGCCGCCGCCGTGACACTGCCCAAATCCATGACCAGCTTAAAGGTCCGTAAGGACTGTAAGTCCATATCTATGCCTTTCAGAGCAGTTGGTACTTCCCATGAAATTTACGAGTAACAACCCTATATATCATTATTTTTTATTTATTAATCAAAACAAATTATTTTTTTTGATTAATAAATTAGTGTTTTCTTGCTCCTGATACAAAACACCTTAAGGAACTACCCCCGAAACGACGGGGAAAAATCAGGAACCCATAATGACCTTTGAAATCTGGATCGCCTTTGTCTTTGCTGCCAGTGCTAACATATTGGCTCCCGGACCTGCCATAGTCCTCGCGATCAGAAATGGACTGTCGCTTGGCATGGGGAAGACCGCTTACTCCACGTTTGGCAACATCACCGCTATTGGATGTGTTGGCCTTGCCGTTACCCTCGGCCTTGGAGCCATCATTACCGCAGAGCCAAATATCGTTTCCGCCATGCGCGTTTTAGGCGGCGGTTATCTTATTTGGCTTGCTTATCAGAACTGGCAAAACGGTATGATTTCGCTGGATCATCTCACCGAGAGTAAGGTTTTCCATAACGAGAAGAAAACTGTGGGTAATGCTGAGACTGATGCAAAAACCGAATTCTCCACAGGCTCTCCATCAAATGCTGGAGTAAAAAAATCTGAGTCGATTAAAGTAGGCTCAGCCCCCTACCTTTTTAACCAGTCATTGATCGTTGGGCTGACCAACCCCAAAATGATCATATTTTTGCTCGCTCTATTCCCCTTGTTTTTGGATAACACCCAACCGGCAACACCTCAATTTCTCCTTATGACAGTGACATTTATGGGTCTCTCTTTCATCTCGCTCAGCGGATTTGCTCTCACCGCCGTTAAGCTTGCGCGGCTTATCAGACAAGAGGCCGTCGTGAGGCTGATCAACAAGTTCATTGCCTTGATATTTTTTGGCTTTGGCATAGCACTGGTCACAGGTGGGGTCACAGGTGGACTTTTGGGATAGAAAATTGGGCAGAAGACTGTACTATTGGGGGATCAATATTTCCCCACAAGAGGATGCCCAGAAATGGCCGCCCACCAAGCCAGATATAGAAACGCGCTACCTCAATTAAATGGGGATCTCTATCTCACGGATGCAGGCCTTGAAACAGATTTGATTTTTAACCACGGTATCGATATTAAAGGTTTTGCAGCTCACACCCTGCTACCAGAAAAGATGGGCCGCCTCGCGCTGACCAATTATTACCGTGGTTTTCTTTCCCTCGCCCAGACCATGAATACCGGATTTATTCTAGATGGAACGACCTGGAAAGCTCACGCTCACTGGGCAGATGAACTGGGTGAAAGTATCGATGACTTACGCGCAGCCAATCAGGCGTCGGTTGCCTACATCGCAGAGCTCCGCGATGAGTACGCCAACAACAAACGCCCTATTCTCCTCAATTGCTCGCTTGGCCCTAGAGGAGATGCCTACGCCCCGGATTATCAAATCTCTATACGCGAAGCCGAAGACTATCATGCCTTACAGGTATCTTGGCTTGCGGGAACTCAGGTTGATATGATCACGGCAATGACTTTTACTCAGGCAGAAGAAGCCATTGGAGCAGTTCGGGCAGCCCAGACCGCAAATCTTCCAATCGTGGTATCTTTCACAGTCGAAACCGACGGGCTGTTGCCAACTGGGCAAAGCCTTCAAAATGCCATTGATCAAGTCGACCGGGAAACCGATAAAGGTGCCATCTATTTCATGGTTAACTGCGCCCATCCTGATCACTTCCCAGATGACCTTACAACAGATAGCCCCGCTCCAATTAGACCCTCCCCTGATATTCTCTCTGCCAATAGTCTCTTTGAGAACAACACCAAAGATCGTGATTGGGCTAAAAGGATCAAGGGCATTCGCTGTAATGCGTCACGCATGAGTCACGCCGAGCTTGATAACTGCGCTGAACTCGATGCCGGTGACCCGGATGAGCTTGGCCGCCAGTATAAGACAATCTATAATAAGATGCCTTGGCTCAATATCTTTGGAGGATGTTGTGGGTCAGACTTGCGTCATGTCACTGAAATTGCCCGGGCAGTCACCCGTGCCTGAGATGGTCCAAATATACCATAAAACTAGCCATCTCACCCTTACGAAAGGGTTTCAACAGTCAATATCATATGGTGATATCAGAGCACTTTTTCAGACGGCGGCTTCACTGTGAAAAACAAGGTGTTCTACCTCTGACAAACCGGCGCCGATATCAATAAAATCCCGACGAAACAGTCGATAATATCTTATCGGGTCGTAGCCAGCCTCCGGGACACGTTTTTCACAATCGAGTTCATTTTTTTGAAATAGGATCATGGGATTTCCACCCTCATCGTTCAAAAGTGGCAAGCCAATTGATTCCATACACACGGTTAGGCCGCTTTTGAGAACCTGCTCGAGAACCACACGCATGCCGCAAGGTTTATTGACCACAGACCATAAAGCTTCAGAGGCAATCTCTTTACGCGGACCTTCGATAAAGTCCAAATAATTCTCTCCAGCGCTATTGCCCCCAAGCTTATCACTCAGGGCAGACCCCATGAGCCGAACTTTAATATAGTCCTTTGAAATCAACTCATAGATCATGAAATTTGAAAGTAACGAAGGTACACTTTCAGGGCGAAAGCTACTGCGACTAGGAACCAATCCTTCTCGCGGCATACTTAACCAAAATTCATAGAACTCTTTAGATTTACTGTTACTGAACTCAAACAAGCCGTCGCCTCGGTTTAGGAATATAAACTTCTGTTTAGATAAGGCAGTGATCATCTAACGTAAAGGCTAATTAATCAAGAAATATCAGCGTATTAGTTCTTTTTTAAAAATAATATCGCGACAAAGTTAAGCCCTCACATCAAATTGCACCTATAAAGTGCCAATCAGACTTAACCTTGCCCCAAGCCATAATCGATTTTCATTTTTATGCTCATTTTTGGATTATTTTTCTAGGTAGATATTACACCAAACGATTCTGTAAAATACTGACACCTTCTATATTTGAAGTTCTGGAATCCCCGCTCCAATATCAATATAATCACGTTGCAAAACCGAACTATGATCAACCGAAAGAATTGCCACATCTGGCTGAAACTTTGTATCATCAAGTATATTTTTTTGAATGATGAGTTGGGCATTGTTTTCATTATCGCCCAACAAAGGAAGACATAACGTTTCGACGATAACGTTCATACCGCTATTGAGAGACTGTTGCGCCAATATCAACATGCCACAGGGTTGGGTAGCAACTGTCCAAAACGTTTGGGTATCTTCGCTAATATCCCCACCACCTGTGCCAACAGGTTTTTCGAGATAATCCAGTTTAGACCCGAGCAATCGACGTTTGATTTTAGCGGATGAGAACAACTCATAAATCATAATATTGCCGAGCAAAGCAGGTACATCTTCGGGATGAAAACTACTTCGTAAAGGGACCTTGTCGTCCTTAGGCAACGAAAGCCAATAGTCAAAAAAGTTCACTGTGTTTTTATGTCTGAAATCCATCAAGCGACTTACTCTACCCCTGCATGATATTCTTTTCAGCTTCCTCTAAAATTTTCACTTAAAAGAATGCCAGCTTAAAGACAATGGTTGAGAACGACTTTTAGTTCCAGAGAACCAGAATGTTTTTCACAACGTATGTTAGAAAAGCTCACACTAACTATATTAATTCTAATAAATCAAATAGTTACATATAGATTTTATATTAATTATATTATAAATACGAAATAAATTTCTTAACCTTACTTTCAAAAAGTGGTATTTTTGATAATCAAGTACCCAAAAAACCCCAAGGTTTTAGTCACAAAAATCCGACACGCCTGCGCCAAGATCAAAATAGGATCTCTTGGCTACTCTGACAGTTTTTAGGGCGCCCTTTTCTTCACCAGGCGTTTTAAGAGAATTTACAATTTCATTGCTTTGAAAAAGCAAAAGCGGCGTGTCATCCTGATCATGAAGAACAGGTAACCCGACGGCCTCAAGATAGGCTGTACGACCGCTTCGGAGTTCCTGTTCCAAAAAGGTATGCATGCCACAGGGCTTTTTGGCTTGCGACCACAACGCTTTTGAAGCTTTGGGGCGCCGGTCGTACTCAACCAAGTCAAGATAATTACTGCCAGTACTATTTTGGCCATAACGATCTTCTACGCTGGTTCCCAACAAGCGTATTTTTATAAAATCGTCAGAAACAAGTTCATAAATCGTCATATTGGGCAGCAAAGAAGGTACGGCTTCAGGCAAAAAATTACGTCGATGAGGTAAAATCCCCTCCCTCGGTAAACTTAGCCAATAGTCATAAAAATTCTGATTTCTTGTGTGTTTGAAATCAACCATTCCACCCCTGAGCCCCACTCTAATTCCCCCTGCTAAGATTGATTTTCATCAAGCAAGCCAACGAAGCTAACATGGTTAACAAAAGATTAACAAAGTCTTTATTTATATTAACAGCAATGGTGGAATTAGAATTTTAGAAACACACCAATGGCGTGATTTTAAGTACAAAATATGTAAATTTACGGTTTGGAAAACTCAAAATCACGGTGTAAACCAATGAATTTCATCAAGTTCCCTCCTGATTTTCAACCATAATTTCATAAAAAAGTTTAATCCCGCGACAGATTTATCTCTAACGAGCGTATAATAGCTAAGATCAAAATAAATCCAGAGACGAGTATCGACATTATCGTTAAATGGAATCAAAGAATATGAGCCTTTCTTCTACTAAAGAAATAAGTGCCTTTGTTGCTGTACAACGTTATGGAATGGGTCCTGCGAGATCTCTAGGCAACAATGGCTCAATGAAGCCAATTATGTCTGATCCCCGTGGTTGGTTAGAATCACAAATAAAAACACCCCCTGCTTTCACTTCTGGGCTTTCGAAACAAACTCGACTTGAAAGCAGTACCAACATCATCAAACAAGTGGCTGGTAAACGGGGAGATAGCGAAGCCGCAAAAAAAGCGGTTAGGTCCCTAGCAAAAAAGCACTACTTAAACGAAAGTGTTGCCCGATTTCATCAGGCTGTAACCAGTGAACAGCCCCTTTATGAACGACTGGTACTTTTTTGGAGCAACCACTTCACAGTCTCTGCCAACAAGAAAAACGTGATCCGCCCCATTGTAGGCGCTTATGAACGAGAAGCCATTCGCCCTCACGTACTTGGAACTTTTCCAGAAATGCTACGCGCCGCAATCCAACATCCGGCAATGCTGCTTTATCTCGACAATGCGAGTTCCATTGGCCCAAACTCACAGGCAGGGAAACGTCGTGGCAAGGGCCTGAATGAAAACCTGGCTCGTGAAATCATGGAACTCCATACCCTGGGCGTGAACGGCGGCTATACCCAAGACGATGTCATAGCACTTGCCAAGATCATCACAGGCTGGACCCTCACACCGCGACGGCAAGGTGGCGGAGGTTACAGCTTTATTGAACGATTGCACGAGCCCGGTAGCCATAAATTGTTGGGGAAAAACTATAGCCAGTTAGGGGAATCCCAAGGTCTGGCAGCACTGGATGATCTTGCTCTCCACCCCTCCACAGCCAAATTCATTGCCACCAAACTTGCGCGGCATTTCATAGCCGATGAGCCTGCTAAAGAAGACATCCGAACTTTGAGCAAAACCTATCTCGCAAGTAACGGCGATCTGAAGGCAATGTACCGCACCCTCATAAGGATGGAGGCCCCGTGGCGTTCTCCCCTAAGCAAAGTAAAATCCCCCTATGAGTTACTGATCTCTTCTGCTCGGTTAATGGCTGCTCAATCCAATGATATCACCTCATCCAAATTCCCTTTTGACGATCGTGCTTATCGCCGATTGATAAAGACGTTGTCCACGTTTGAGCAATTGCCCTTTAGCGCCCCATCACCAGCTGGCTGGCCAGATCGTGCCGTGGACTGGATATCCCCCAAGGCAACATTGAACAGGATAGAGTGGTGTCATGCCTTTGCTCAGGCCCTGCGCCCACAGGTAAATCCGCTGGAGCTTGCCCGTGAGGCCATTGGCGCTGTTTCTGGTCCGGAAACTCTGATCTGGATCGAACGCGCCCCAAGCCCTGTTGAAGGCCTGGCTCTCCTGCTTGCCAGCCCAGAATGGCAAAGACGATGAGGAGACAAGTATCCGTTAAGCCAAAGAGCCAAAAAACTAGACGATGTATGGATGGAGTTAAAATCAATGACTGAGCAAAATCCCCCTATTTCTGGCAAAGCGACATCTATACACCAGATATCAAGAAGAAAGCTTTTGAAAGCTTGGGGTGTCGGGTCGGTTCTTGGCCTCAGTACAGTTCTAAGTGGGGGCCTTTTTCCAGGGCAAGCTTTTGCAGCGGCCCGTACGGATAAGAGGTTGGTGGTGATCATCCTACGTGGCGGCATGGATGGTTTGGCGGCGCTCGCTCCTTACGGAGATCCAGCCTATCGTCAAACCCGAGGTGATCTTGCCCTCGACCAGGATGTCCTACTCAAAGTCGATCCTTTCTTTGGACTGCATCCCGCGCTCTCCCCCCTGGCTAACCTCTATAAACAGGGAGAAATGATTGCCCTGCCCGCAAGTGCCACGCCCTATCGCAACAGATCTCATTTTGATGCCCAGAACGTACTAGAGCTCGGATCGGACAAACCCCATGCCCTAAACTCTGGTTGGCTCAACCGTTTGGTCGGGGCTATTAATGTGCTCGAGGGCAACACGCGAAAAGGCAACACACGCTCTAAGAATAAGGCGGGAAGCCCGACTTCCCCAGTGGGTGAACTTGGGCTTGCCTTTGGCTCCGGCCTCCCATTGATCATGCGCGGAGATCACGACGTCAACGCCTGGTCTCCCTCGGCCATGCCTGATACCAGCGACGATTATATGTCATTGGTACAACGCATCTACGGCAATGACCCGCTGCTGTCGGAGAACCTGACCAAAGCCCTCGACCTGCAAGCCAGAAGTGAAGACATGACGGGTAACGAGAAAAAAATGGCAAAACAAAATAACTCGAACAAATCCTTCCTCAATCTCGCTTCACTTGCTGGGCGATGGTTAGGAGATCCCGACGGCCCGCGTATAGCCACACTGGAGCTCGGCGGATGGGACACCCACGCCCGGCAAGGCACAGAGGGCGGACGCCTTGCCAATAACTTGGACATTCTGGCCCGAGGTATAGCTTCGATTAAACAAGAAATGACCAAATCCACGGACGGTGCGTCGAGCTGGTCCAAAACCGTCGTTGTCGCCATGACCGAATTTGGTCGTACCGCCCATCCCAACGGCAACCTTGGCACAGATCACGGCACAGCAGGCACAGCATTTCTCTTTGGTGGTGCCCTAAAGTCAGATGGCGGCAAGGGCCGTATCATTCACAACTGGCCCGGTCTCGCCAAAGCCCAACTCTACGAAAACCGCGACCTCAACCCCACCACTGATCTGCGCGCCATTATGCTTGGCCTCCTCAGCGATCACTATGGCCTCAGCCAAGCTGTCCTCACCCGTGATATCTATCCGGGTAGTCAGGGACTACGACCCTTTATGGGATTGGTGTAAAAACTTATGGAATTGTTGGAAAAAATTCTGACCCGCTACACCACAATACAACCTACGAGATAACGCCCTCATCTAAAATCCAAATGACATCATAGGTATTTCCACACGTTTTGTGTGGATATTTTAACTCGACCTTAACCGACTCTACTATACCTATAATTGTAGCCTGTTACCGCAGTGCATACCATAATCTCGAATGGATGAGCTCGTGAAAAATTATCTATATAACCGAAAAATATCTACACGTGTACTACTATGCCTTGTATTGCCAATTTTCGGATTCCTTACCCTATCAATTCTATCTTTGATTGATTCTCGGCAGCGTCTAACCGGGGCTGAATCTGTTGAAAAATTGGCTCATCTAGCACCAGAGGTTTCAGCCCTGGTTCATGAACTACAAAAAGAGCGCGGTACTTCCGCAGGCTTTACGGCCAGTAAAGGGCAAAAGTTCAGTAATGAACTCCTTGCGGTCCGCAAAGATACCGATACCAAACGAGCAATACTTGAGAATGATTTGAAAAAGTTTGATTTCTCTGGTTTTGGCAACGTTCTCAGTTCCCGGGTTACCCAGGCGCAAACCGCCCTCAGTAATTTGGAAAATGTCCGCACTGATATCTCCGGTTTTAAGGCAACAGTACCCGAGCTTGCCAAGTACTATTCTGCTACCATTCAGAATCTGCTATCAGTTGTGGAATTAATGGCCGTTCTCGGTCATGACGCCGAAGTTAACCGCAGCATTGCGGCATATACCGCATTCTTACAATCCAAAGAACGTGCCGGGATCGAACGAGCAATGGGAACCACCGGGTTTTCTGCCGGGGAGTTCAAACCAACAATCTATCGTCGTTTTGTCCAACTGATCGCAGCACAAGACGCCTTCCTCAAGACAACAAACCAGTTCTCAACCGTAAAACAGATAGAGTTTATAGAGCAGACCTTACAAGGGGATGCCATCGCTGAGGTCGACAAACTGCGCCAAATCGCCATTGAAAGCGTGGTCAGTAAGGATACAAAAGGCATCCAGGGAGGTCGCTGGTTCAACGCGATTACGTTGAAAATTGAACTCCTTAAACAAATCGAAGACAACTTTGCAACTGGCCTCAACCAACAAGCCACCAACATCAGGCAATCTGTCGAAACATCTTTTTACACCCTTCTCGCCACTGTTGCTGGCATGATCATTATCACGGTGCTTGTTGTCAGCGCCATCGTCAGATCTATCGTCAAGCCCATTGTCCACCTGACCAGCACAATGACTCGTCTGGCTGAAGGTGACAAAGAAATCGATATCGTTGGTGCAGGCCTTAAGGATGAAGTCGGGGATATGTCCCGTGCAGTCATGGTCTTTAAAGAACAAGCACTAACGACAGACCGACTTCAAAAAGAAGAAGAAGCCCAGCGTGCCGCAACACTTGAGCGCGCCAGTAACATCGAACGTTTGATCCATGGCTTTGAAGAAAAGGTCAGCAGCCTGTTGAACAGTTTCTCTGGCATGTCGGATACTCTCGGTAATTCAGCGACAACAATGGCAGGCACCGCCCAAAAAACCAACGAGCAATCCTCATCGGTTTCAGCTGCGGCTGAACAGGCCTCTAGCAACGTTCAAACCATGGCCAGTGCCGCCGAAGAGCTTTCAAGCTCTATCTCGGAAATCTCTCATCAAGTCAGTAACGGATCAGTTTCCGCACAAAAAGCTGTCGATGCGTCAAAGCGCTCTACAGACACACTGCAAGGCCTGTCACAATCAGCCGAGGACATTGGCGCTGTGATTAATTTGATCCAGGACATTGCCGAACAAACCAATTTACTGGCATTGAACGCAACCATCGAAGCAGCCCGGGCGGGTGAATCTGGCAAAGGCTTTGCTGTCGTCGCCAGTGAGGTTAAAAACCTCGCCAGCCAAACCGCCAAAGCCACAGAGGAAATTGCCGCCAAGATTACCAGCATCCAGAGAATTACCGAAGATGCCGTAGGATCTAACGTCTCTGTCTCTGAACAGATCAACAATATCTCGGAAGTCTCAGCAGCGATCGCCTCTGCGGTCGAAGAGCAAGGCGCCGCAACCTCTGAAATCGCCCGCAACGCACAACAGGCTGCTGTGGGAACAGAGGAAGTCACCCAGAACATCACTCTGGTCAGCGCGTCCTCTAGCGAAACTGGCCAATCCGCTGGCGAAGTTCAACAACTCGCCAGCAACCTCAACGAACAAGCCCAAGCCATGGAAAACGAAATCTCCGGATTCCTCGCTCGCGTTCGCGAGGCTTGATTTATTAGGATGATTTTATAACTCAAGTTAGAGGATCTCAGCGAGGTCCTCTAACTTGTTACAAGACACTATAACCTCGATCATTACGCTTCTTCGGGCTTCCATTCAGGCTGTGCCTCAAAGGTCATCAGAGTTTCGTCCATGATATCCCAGTGTTTTCGATTGCGGGCAAAGACCACGACTTCTGGTTTAAAGTCTGAGCTATCGTCAAGCGTACCTAGCGACACCGTAACAAAACCGGGCATGCCTGTATTTTGGCCGTGAATGGGACTTCCACAAGACGGGCAGAAAACCCGGGTCACGATATTGCCGTTCTCGGATTTGAGATCGTATTTCCCAACCGCGCCTTCAAGTCGGAAATTATCCTCGGCATACATAGCCCCAGTAGAATGCCCCCCCCCGGTGAGGCGTTGGCAATCCTCACAATGACAATGCGCCACAATGATCGGCGCGCCCTGTACTTGGTAAGTAACAGAACCACAAAGACAGCGGCCTTGATGTGTTTGTTTAGCAGTCATGGAAAACTCTGGTTATTTAAATAGACCTAAATCTTTCAAGTGCTCCTCTTCTCTCCATCGATAGATAGTCGCAATCAGTAAAGTATAAACAACCAATGTCGAAAAAACGAAGTACAAAGATGGTGAAATATAAACGCTTAAAGACGAGAATTCTGCCCGCACCTCAAAGAGAATTACAGTAAATGCAGCGGCAGACATACTAACGACAATCGTAAAAGTTTGTTTACTGAAATATTTCTGTTTCAGATATTTTTTTAGATACTTATAAAGCGCGTAGCTCACTATAAATAACACCAATGTGTATAAAATGACTACCCTGTCATAAACATAAACGGTATCTGGTACGCGTAGTACACGACAAATAATCAATGCCAATATACAAACAAATATATAGATGAATCCCACCAAAAGATGATGAAGTATATTCTTGAACATCAGAGTTTATTTGCCCGCAAACTTCACCTCACAACCAAGCATTTAAAATTAAACGGCACTATCAATTTATACTATAGCAATCCACCGATTTAAACACTAAAGTTTGCTCAAATGTAATCTGATCACACAGGAAGTTCATGGCGACACCAGTTCGAAGGCCGGAAAGGCGAAACCGTAAAATCGGAACAGCGGCAGCGGGGCATGGTCAGAACAACAAAATGGCAATTCCTAACTCACGTATGGATCGTTTTGGCAATGCAACTGAATTCTATGAACGGATGCAGTTTGATTGCGTGATCGAACGGATAGTCCATGATACCCAGATCACAGTTCTTTATGAAAATCCTCGAGAAGGTTACAATTATGGCTGCACTCCAGAAGACGTACTTCATCTACTTTCAATGATACCTGAGGACCACCATTACCTACTGGAATTCATTATTTTTAGGCAGCCTACAAATAAACAATCCCAACAATCTCCAGTATGGGGCAGATTGATATACTGCGCTGAGGTTGGAAATGGCCTAGGACCCGCGATTATTATAGAGGCCCAAAAAGACAATTCAGAGCTATTTTGGCCTCGAAAAATATCTCTTGAAGGTCAGGATGAAATTAACCGATTAAAAGCTGACGGACACAAATTCGAAAGAACCAAGCGCGCTTTTGTTTCAAAGCTGTGTCCGATGGCCCACCGTAATACTGTCCTCTACAGAACTTTGCTTCATGAATTCGGCCACCTTAAACAGTACGTAGTAGAAGTACTCGATGAAGATACTGCTTTATCTGATGATTATAATATTGCTGGTGACCTCTACGACGCAAAGCCCTCTTCTGAACGGGAACAATATGCTAATCGTTATGCTGATGAATTATCAGAAAAGCTGAGATTGGAAGGACATATTCCTTTTGATCCGATAGATATTGAAATCTCTACAAAGACATAACCCCTGCTCAAGCAGGCCTAAAACGTTACACCAAACTGGGTCCAGAAGACTTGTTTGTCGGCAAAAGGGGCGTCTTCGGCGCGGTAGTCAGCGTATTTGACAGTCACTGCAACGGCCTTAAGGAACTCGACATCATCAAGTGCAAAGGATTTGGTTAGGCCGAGGTCAAATTCGGAGCCAAAGTCACCGGATTTATCGGCGTCAAATTTATGGTAAGTCCCCGTGATTGTCGTGCCATCGACCCATTGGTGTAGATCGGATACGCGGTACTTCACGGTAAAGTAAAGATCTTGAAGCCCACCACTTGGTGTGGTCAGGAACTGGTCCGCCCAACCGTTAAAGGCGTGTCCGGTTGCAAAGGGTGTTTGAAAAGCATTGCTACCATCGCTGCCCAACAACTCGTAACCCGGTTTAAAAGTAAAACCATAACCAGAAATCGCGGGGCTAAGGTGGATGTATTCCACGCCGTACCCATCCGTATAATCAGCATAATCGGTCTGGTGTGCAACTTCCGCTTCGTAAGAGAACGTCCAAGCATCGGATATCGGCTGTTTTCCTGTCGCACGCAGGCCGTAGGTCGCAGAAGAAAGGTTCGGAGATTTTTTAACATCCAACAGATAAGCATAAGCAGATACGCCCAACCAATCAGCATACCCATAATTACCGTGAACAATATGGCTGTTACTATCCAGATCCCCTTTGGGGTGGTCATCACCGTTGATCCGGTTCACATTGCCCACATAAGAATAGGTCAAACTCAGATCATCTATGGTTTGATTGTTGATCGCTACCGCGTCATAGGTTTGATTGTTTTGTCGCCACTCTACTGACCCGATAAAGCGTTGGTTATCAAGTTTGATAATTTGGCGTCCAAATTTTACGTTTGTATCTGGAATATTATCATAAGAAAGCCAAAGCTGGTTAAGCTCTTCATTATCTGGATCAGCAATGACCGGATATTGGCTATTACCATTCGTGGTGTCATTGAAATCATCATCCCCAATATGGCGTACCACGGACCCTTCGACCAATCCCTGAAAGCCATAGAAATTTCCAGTCTTAAAGCCGAGATCAGTACGGACCGTATGAGCAGACGCATCTTTTGAAAAGCCATCTTGATCTGTGTGTTCAAAGCGATAGCGCACCTGACCGAAGACATCCCCCTCGGTTACAATACTTTTAAGTTCTTCACTGGCTTGGGCCGAAGAAAAACACGACAAAAAGCCTCCAGCGAAAAGAAATAAAAATGTAGGGGATGTAATAGCTCTCATAACACAACACCTTCTTGATCATGGTTTGGGTGCGGGGCGGCAGGGAATTGATGGTAATAACGCGTTGTATTCAGGATATCTTAGGGGGTAAACAGTTCATAGAATATTGGTATCTGGTATAAAACACTATCACATAACAAGAATTCACCGAAAGTTTTTCCCTCTTACGAAGAAGAAATAAATTGGTATGAGACAGTCCCTTAGACAAAAATTCATCGAGGTCTGTGGCCTCAAAATTGACAAGAAGGGCGACAACGTCGGTCTATCGTTCTACGCATTTTTTGCCAATAAAAACGATGACCCCGTGTTATTGATGGAAGCGGCAACCTGGTGGATTGAGACGCATAAACTTGATCATTTTGAGAAAGCTGTGAAGATCAAGCAAATGATTGAGAAAGGAGATTAGGCGCAGCGTGTTTCACAAGAAGCATCTATACCTTATTGGACCAGGTGGCGTAGGAAAAACCACCCTTGGCCCAATCGTTGCCAATATACTGCGGCTTTCCTTCATCGATCTTGATCAAGAGTTTTGCCGAAGGCTGGGCAATATTGGTGAATATATACGGCTTTATAGTTATGAGAAATATATCACAGAGAACTCAAAATTATTATCTGTGCTCCTTACATCACAAGACGATCCTGCTGTTATAGCCTTATCATCTGGTTTCTTAGCCACGGATGTTTTACCAGAAATTGTTGCTCAAAATCGTAAGCTCGTAAAACAAACCGGTACGTCAGTACTGTTGTTACCATCATCTGAGCCTAATAAGGCAGCACAGATGATTTGTTCTCGCCAAATACAGAGAGGCTTTGGTCTAAATTCTGATACCGAAAGAACTAAATACCTCTCCCGCGTTGAGGCTTATCAGCACCTTGCTGATCATCAGATTATATCGACACAAAACCCCGAAAAAATCGCGCAAGAGATAAAACAGCTAATAGCCATTACAATCCACACACCAATAAGTGGTCCAATAAATAACCGTGTTTTCTGATTGGATGATGACGCCATAGACAGCCTTGTCCTGACAATCGATAAAACGATCATGTTTAAACAGGCTTAAACGGCTTTTCCCCATACCCACGATAAAGACACCCGTTACGCAATACCTGGTACAGCGCCATATAATATTAATGTTTTTATGACACTCTCGATTTTAAGGTTACTACAAATCCAGAAGGAATAAGACATGAAGTATTTCAAGTTATACACGACTGTATACTGCTTATTCTTTCTTTTCATCTCAAGTACTGCCTTTGGACAGACTATTGAAGTCGTTACAGAAGAGTGGCCTCCCTACAATTACACGGTTGACGGCGAAATAGCTGGTTCGTCGACTAAAATCATAAAAAAAGCGCTTAAGGCTGCTAATATCAAGTATACAATAAGGTCCTATCCTTGGGCTCGAGCCTATAAGGTTGCACAGGAAAAACCAAATGTTCTCATATACACAATTGTCCGTACAGAACAACGTGAACCCTTGTTTAAGTGGGTCTCAGAAATTCAACCGTCTGTTTCAACTTATTTATACAAACGCTCCGACCGTGAAGAAGTAATGGTTACAGACCTTGAAGAGGCATTTAAATTTTCAGTCGCAGTTACCCGTTCCGCATACAGTGAACAATATCTCAGAAAGTTAGGTTTTAGTCATAATACAAACCTTATCGTGACTTCATATCCATTTCGAGGATTACAAATGTTAATGAGTGGTCGGGCAGACCTATTAGCAGAATCTTCTGAAAACCTAAAATCAATCCTAGCCGATGCAGATATTAATCCAAAAGATGTATCACCTGCAGTGTTCCTTAAAGATTTCAAATTTTATGCTGCTTTCAGTAAGGGTACCGATGACAAACTCGTTGCCCGGCTTCGTACTGCACTAGAGCAGACCTTTGCTCACGAAAAATCGCCCAGCCCGACAACAAACTAGCCTAACTCAACAGTATCAACACTTCGTATCTGCCATTTGACAAACAGTCAGACATCCTTTGCCGAACTGTCCTTTCCAGAGAAGAAACAGCTTACTGCGAGAACAAACCAGGCCGTAACCACACTCCAGTACAATGTGGGGCTATCCTCTCGGTAGATTATATTCCAAAGAAGAGTATGGCCCCAATAAAGATCCCAAACGACCCAACCAAGTAGAGCAGCCCCAATCCAAATCCAGATATTAGTCATTTCAAATGCTTCCTGACTTCAGCCGTATTTTTGGTTACATCCAAGTTCTTGGCAACATCCTCGGTCTTGGTACCGGGTACCTGTCCTGATGGCTGCCATTCCTGGGGTTGCCACCCTGGGGGCTGGATCAGATAGGCCAGCTTGTTACCCAGTCCCTTGGTCTGCCACATTTTTGCAGCCAATCCCGTAAACCCATGAAAGAAAACCACAAGGGGATTAACCGAATTAATCGCCGGGGACACCCCATAGACAACCTTTTCCTGTTCCTCGGCAAAGGAGCCAAACATCTTGTCCCAGATAATGAAAATGCCGGCGTAATTCTTATCTATATACTGAGGGTTGGAGCCATGATGGACCCGGTGGTGAGAGGGTGTGTTCATCACAGCCTCATAAAACCTCGGTAATTTTCCAATGGTCTCGGTATGCAAGATCGTTTGATAGAGCTGTACAATGGTTGCTGCGAAAATCACCAAAAAGGGATCAAAGCCGATTAGAACCAGCGGCAGATAAAACGGCAATCCGAATATGGCATCCAACGGCCCATGCCGATAAGCAACCGAGATGTTAAAAAAGGGCGAGCTATGATGGACGGTATGGGTTGCCCAACCAAGCCCGATACGATGTGCAACACGGTGTTCCCAATAATAGGCGAAATCCGCCAGGACGATACATATTGCTATTGTCCAATAATTGGTCGGCAAAAGCTCTAGTATATAGTTAGGATAAATCAGATAGAAGGCCCCGAGATATATCCCTGCAAACAAAGCAGCCAAACCCATATGGGCCGCTAAGGTGATGAAATTAGAGAGACTATCCCCCATGGTTGCCCATGACATTTCATGTTTGAGGACCAGCCGTATAAGTTCAAAGACAAAGAACAGCATCGCAAAGACAAATACCCAACCATCTGCCAACTCTTGCCATTCATAGAGCGCCCACTCGTCGAACATGTGTGTCCAAAAATCCATGATTACCCTCTCACACTGGTGTTATCTGGGCCCGAATTACCCGGACATGAATTACCCGAACTGGAAACCAGAGACATCAAGAGAACCCTTGCCGCCCGATATGATCTCTTCTGAAAATCAACGTCGGCTTTCTTGATCGGGAAAAGCGCATCAAGATTGAAATAGATACCAATCAAACCAGAGGCGATAGAAGCGATCTCTTCCTTTTCAGCACTTGGAAAAAGACCAACCAAAACCTGCTCGAATTTGTTTTGGATATCATCAAACCAGTCAGACATTATCGCTTTGATCCGCTCATCGGTTTGCGCCACGACGATGAGCCCGGTTGCAATCATGGTATCAGCCGGGCTGGTCACATCTGAGTTATCCAAAAAGAGGACATCCAATAGTCCTTCTATGCCTGAAAAGGGATAATCAGCTAGTTCCTGCATACTCACTTTACAACGCTCTGCATAACGACGTGCTGCTTCAAGTAAGAGCTCTTCGTTGTTGCCGACGTGATGACGCAATAGCGGCCGGGCAATCCCTGCTTCTTCCGCAATACGCTTTTGGGTCGCGCCCTCTACGCCATAAAGAGCCATACAGCGTTCATAGGCTTGTAAGATCTCTTCCTTGCGCTCTGATTTTATACTTGGTCTTGGCATCTATCATCTCGCCGCATTAATTGTCATTATGGACAATATATAAAACAGAATCGTTTATTGTCAATGATGACAATTTATAAAGTCCAACACAATATTGCTTTTAGTAAACGCAACATCGCTGCCTGTGCAGCTTCAACATAAACCCCTACATCTCCCCTACTGATTAGAAACCCAACGGAAGATGTTAAAAATGTTTATGAATTCAATACTTGGCCGGAGCCCTCTATTTGACCGGGAACAGCCGAGAGGATCAATCAAACGCCTAGCGACCATGGCAAGTATGTTAACGGCGGTTGTTACACTGATAAGTGCGCCTCTCCATGCCCAGGAAGCTCAGCCAACCCAACCAACAAAAACCCCGCCTCGCGAAGCTTCCATGCTACTCAAGGCTGGTACCATCATCGAGATTTCCTATGCGTCTATCGAAGGCGGCAAAGAAAAGCAGTTGATGGGCGATTACCTGCCACAAATCATGCCGATTGTGGCGAGTTATGGCGGTAAAATGCTTGGGAGTTTTCAGGTAACCGCCGTAACTGGTGGCGAGGTTGAACCGCAAATGTTGGCTATTTTTGAGTGGCCCAGTCTGGAAGCCCGCACTCAACTTCATCAAGACAAAGCCGCGCAAAAGCTGTTCCCTCTGCGTGATGATGCGCTAACCTATTTCAAGCAGGCTTTCTATACTGTTGATCAGGACACGCCTTTGGTGTTCAAGGAAAACAAATCCTATGAGTTCTTCAATGCTTGGCTCACCATAGCATCGACGGTTTCCCTGCCTGCTTACTTCAAGCTTTCTGAAGGTCCAAAACAAAAATATGGCCCACCAGAATTCATTGCTCAACTAAAGCCATTGGAAAATCCCCCGGAAGGAAGTTATGTCATCAGCTCTGATATGGCGGCAATTGTAGAATGGAACAGCACCGCTGCTTTTTACGGCCTGATGGCGGACCCCGGCTTTAAACTCGCTGCGCCATTACTATCAGCCTCGGTATCCAGATTAGACCAAATCCACACAAAGTTTGCTTTCCCGCAATAAGGTTAAGCAATAACCTAACCCCCTCGCCTGACAAGCGCGAGGGGTACGGGGCTTATTTCCATAATCCAGACTCGTTCCATCCGCCCAGCACCCGTGGGTTAAACACACCATCGGGACCTACCAATATTAATTCATCTCTAATAACAGAGCCTGAAATTTAAGAAGATCCGATCTCACCCTGAAGCCAAGATACGAAATGTTTTGCCGCTTGGTTACTTTCAGAAAGAACATCCGCAATATATGTGTAACCACTCGGCTTAAATCCAAAGGGAGAGATCAAACGTCCAGCGTTGATTTCATCCTCAACAAGGTGTTGCGGAGCGATGCAGATACCAAGCCCTCCCAATGCGGCCTCAATGGCAAAATAGTAGTGTTCAAATACGGACCCAGCTTTGAAAGGCATATCCCGAAGGTTCATAGAAGTGCACCAACGAGACCATGCATCTGGGCGGGTACGTGTTTTCAAAACGGGTTTATCAGATAAATCCCTTGGGAACACAATCTCATATTCATCTGCGAGTTTAGGGGCAATTACTGGCCCCAACATTTCAGGGAACAAGGGGATGGTTCTGTGATCTAGTCTTTTGTTATCCCGCACATTTATCACAACATCATAGTTTGATTTGAGCGGGTCATCTAATGAGGATGTACTCAACCGAACATCAATATCTGGATAGGCCGCGTTAAAGCGATAAAGCCTTGGGATCAAACAACGCATGGCAAAAGTATTCAAACAAGATACATTGAGCACATTCTGAGTATTTGATTTTACAGCATTTACACCGGCTATAATCTGAGACATTGCGTTTGAGACGGTCATCAGTAAAGCGCTGCCCTGAGAGGTCAATACAGGTTTATTTTTTGGTCCTGTAAACAAAGCTACGCCGAGATAATCTTCAAGTAGCCTGACTTGGCGACTTACCGCCCCCGGTGTTACACAAAGCTCATGCGAAGCAGCTGTCATTGTTCCCAAACGACCTGCAGATTCAAAAGCGCGTAGCGCAAGTAAGGGCGGAGCAGTCCGAGAGACAATATTCATGTATGTGAGTTTAGCTCAAATACATGAAGCGTATAAATCGTTTTTTAAATATTTTTTCCAAAGCTAGATTACGCTCCTATTCAACACAGGAGATCTCATGCCTTTCGTACGTACAGCAGTACCAAAATTCATGGCACAAACTCAACGATCTGATATTGTAAACAGCATACATGACGCGCTTGTCAGCAGTATTAACATGCCAACTGACGAACTCTTTAATCTTGTTACGGAGTACACAGATGAAAATTACTTTTATAGCAAAACATTCAATAGCATAGCGCGTTCAGTCAATTTTGTGACGATCGAAATCACCATGCGACGTGGGCGGAGTGACGCCATGAAACGCGATCTTTATGCACAGATCGTCAATAACATTGTGAAGACCACTGAAGTTTCTCCAAAAAATGTATTCATATTTATCCATGAGAATGACCATTCTGATTGGTCGGTGGGAAATGGCGTCTTTGCAATGGACTTAGTACAACAGCGTGGAGATGACTGACGGTCTCATATCTATTGTGAGTTTTAGAAAAAATACTATCATCAAAAATTTCCGAATTAACAGTACCCCTCGCAAGAATTAGGGTGAGAGAGTCCTTTTTGTCATGGTCCTACCAGATCCACACAAAGTTTGTTTTCCCCACTAAGATATCCGCCATATTCACCCCTTCATATGACCTTTGTGAAGGGGTGGTACCTTATTAATCTCTATTCCATTTTTTTGATATCTTCACGCCAACACCTTTAAGCATGCATCTGTAGTCAACTCCCTATCGTATCACGCCCTTCGCCGCCAAACCGCGTAGCAAGGAAGCCAATGATTAACCCCACAATCGCACCTTCCACAACAAACCAGAACGGATTACTTAAAATACCTTCTTGGCCAAATACACTCATCAGCATGGCTTCCATTTTTTCATACGCAAAAAAGGTAAGAACAAAATTCATCCATGCGCCAATAGCAGGCGCCCTGAACCACCAGGGCATTGGCAAGCTCAACACAGGATGTCGGGTAAATACACCAAACATACCAACGACAGCACCTAATGTCGGATACCAGAGTAAAATACCCCAACGGATCATCCAGTCCGCTTCAGGTAAAAAATAGGGAATGCACATAAACCCTATCAATCCAAAAACAAACCCAACCCCTTTCCCGATAGCTATCCGGGTTACCAATGATGGTTTATCAAACATGGTATTTCCTTTCCTGTATTCGGCTTAATCACCGTAAATCACGACCAATCAGAACGGCTGCTTAAGATGGCAAAACGAGAACACACGGCAGATGATAAACGATGATCATCCTACCGTTAATATATACTAGTCTTGATTTTCAGACCTTGATTTGTGTCATTGGTCTCACTGCAAAAAGATATGAGCTGATGTTTGTTTATTTTGTTCCTCAACTTCATACCGATTAAGCACAATTCATCAGCATAAAGATTTAAAGATGTTGATACACATCAGGGTAAAGCATGGCACACTAGGCTAGATTAGAGTAGCAGACGGCTCAAATTCCTCTGTTAACAACCGGGGAATAATCAAAATGTCAGCCCAGAAAATTAACAACTTGAAAACAACTAATTTGGACGCCTATACACCGGCACAAATAGCAACCCGAGTGAAAAATGCAGGTGTTGGTAAAGCGAACCTTCCTGCCTTACAAACGTTCGTTCTTGCAATTTTGGGCGGCGCATTTATTGCCTTTGGTGCCATGTTTTACACTCTTGTCGTTACCAACACAGGAATGGGACTGGGCCCAGAACGATTGCTCGGGGGGATTGTCTTTTCACTTGGCCTAATTCTGGTTGTTATTGCGGGCGCAGAGCTATTCACAGGAAACAACCTTATTGTTATGGCATGGGTAGAAAAGCGCATAAGCCTCTACCAACTCCTCATAAACTGGGGTTTGGTTTTTGTTGGAAATCTTGTTGGTGCCATTGCAACAGCACTGATTGTTCATTTTTCTGGCGTGCTTAACCTTGGTGATGGCGCTGTTACAATTACCGCGCAGAACATTGCCGTTGCCAAAACACAAATCCCATTTACCGAGGCTTTTTTCCGCGGATTACTATGTAACACACTTGTTTGTCTCGCAATCTGGCTATGCTTTGCTGCCCATTCCGTTGCCGGTAAAATTCTGGCAATTATTTTTCCAGTCTCGGCCTTCGTTGCCTTGGGTTTTGAACATTCCGTCGCAAACATGTATTTTATCCCCGTTGGCTACATGGCTGGAGCAACCGAAATCACCATAAATGGTTTTCTGGCAAACCTTGTGCCTGTTGTTCTCGGAAACATTATGGGCGGCAGCTTTCTTGTCGCTTCTGTCTACTGGATGATTTATTTATGGAAAAAGCCCGAATAATCGACATCATTATACAGGACCCAACGCAATTGGATCAGCAATGAAATTGGAACACGACCACTCGGCCGAAGCCATTCAAGAACGCTTTGCCCAAGGCCATAAGGCGAGCTATCTACAAGACTGGGTTTATGGCTCTATTGACGGCGCAGTGACGACCTTTGCCGTAGTATCCGGAGTGATCGGGGCGCAGCTTTCTGTACGGGTGATTTTGATCCTTGGTGTGGCCAATCTTCTTGCTGATGGTTTTTCCATGGCCGCAGGTAATTACAGCGCAACCAAATCAGAGATTGATGACGCCGAACGTCTACGTGAAATCGAACGCAAACACATCAAGGAAGTTCCAGAAGGCGAGCGTGAAGAAATTCGTCAAATTTTGCTCGCGAAAGGACTAACGGGTACTACTTTGGAAGAAGCCACGGATGCGATCACCTCGAACGAAGAGCTCTGGATTAATACTATGGTAACAGAAGAATATGGGGTATCTCCCGTTACCCGTGCGCCTTTAAAATCAGCAATGACCACCTTCGCAGCATTTTTTGTCTGCGGCGCGATCCCTTTGTTGCCGTTTATCTTTTCCCTGCCCAATGCCTTTGAAGTCTCTATCGGCATGACTGCGATTGCATTTTTTGCCACAGGCATGTTTAAGAGCCGCTGGTCCCTCGCTCCTTGGTGGCGTTCAGGCGGCGAAACCCTCGCTATCGGCACGCTTGCAGCTATCGTATCTTATGGAGTTGGCTATCTCTTACGTGGCATTGTCGATTGATAATGGTTTCATGACTTTGCTGATCTCCGATAGGCCCCGGGGCCCTCACCAAATTGTCGTTTGAAGCGGCTGGAAAAAGAGGGCACGGAGGCATAACCACAAAGCTCAGCAATCTCATCCATGGACAGAGCTGTACTCGAAAGTAAAAAGCGTGCACGCATTAACCGCCATAAGGTCAAATATTCGATCGGCGGCATCCCAACCAGCCTGGTAAACTTCTCTGAAAAGCGCGCACGGGACATTCCGGATGCTTCCGCAAGAGAGCTCACTTTCCATGTATTCTGGGGCTGTTGATGAATAGCATTTAACGCCTTTGAAAGCTGGAGGTCCGACAGCGCGGCAATAAAACCCTTATTTGAAGCATCCGTTTGCAGAGTTAAGCGCCGCACCACTTGAATAAGGATGATTTCAAGCAAGCGCGCCAAAACGCCTCTTCCCCCTTGCCCAACCAACTCAGCTTCGAGCAGTAATAAGCGTAACGTTGCCGCCGTCCAGGGTTCACGACCAAGATCTTTTTGCTGCACCACCAAAAGCGGCGGCAAATTAATCAGGACGGGATGGTCTAAGGCCTCATCAAACTGGCAAAACCCACAAAGAAGTCGGCAGCCACCATCGCCATTGCCATAGGAAAAAACGCCATCCGTAAAATTCCCTGCCCCCATAGCAGAGGACAGAGAAACCGGCGTGGGAAAGTCCACATTCTCATCATGAGAAAGGACCTGCGCGATACCATCCGGCACCAATGCCAGATCGCCCTCTGACAGCAACAGCGGTTCCTCTCCCTTTGGTGTTAACCAGCACTGCCCCTGTAACACCAGATGAAAACGGATACGTCGTTGTTCTTGTGGAATTTCAATTGCGTAATTCCCTTTAAAGTCCGTCTTAAAATAGAGCTGACTTTGTATCCGAAGAGTAGAAAACACATCACTTAATAGATCATTAGAAATCATAAAATATCCGTTTGCCCCACAATTGAGACGATTGAATAAAAAACAGGGACAAATGAAAAGTGATACTCAGACCGACAACTGTCAAGTTTAGGAGAGAGCAGTAATCTAGCCTTTTGGAGCTTTACTGCTGTTATTGATTTACTTTCCTAAAGGATAACTTGATGTCATTGGAAACTCTGTTCGCCTTGCTTGGCTTTGCTTTTGTTACTTCTATTTCCCCCGGGCCCGGTAATTTCCTGCTTCTGACATCCGGGGTGAATTTTGGTTTTGTCCGCTCGATCCCGTTGATCCTTGGCATAAGCCTTGGATTTTTAGCTATGGTTCTTCTTGTTGGATTAGGGTTTGGACAGATATTAAACACTGTTCCCTTGCTTTATTCCGGCCTCAAACTTGCCTGTATTGTTTATGTATTTTGGCTCGCTTGGAAAATCGCCCGTAGCAAATCTATTGGGAAGGCTCCAGGGGCTTCAAACAAGTCTGAACAAAAGAACCAGCCCGTGAGTTTTCTACAGGCCGCTTTACTGCAACTCCTCAACCCGAAGGCATGGGCAGTGTCTCTGATTGTCACTGTAAGCTTCACCACCCAAGGAAACTATTTTCCCAGCTTAATGCTTCTCATTCTTTTCTTTGCCATGGTGAACCTGCCGAGTATCTCTCTTTGGGCGTTATCCGGCACCTTTCTTCGACGCGCCCTAGACCAAGGTAATCGGATCGTCATTTTTAACCGTGTTATGGCACTGCTACTCATCGGGTCGATGCTTCCGGTTATACTCGGCAGTTAAAATTGGGCCGTTAATATTGGGCAGGAAAGCCTCGCGTGAACAATTTATAGTTTTTCGATCTCTTCCATGGTGCGGCCGGGTTTACCTTTGTAGGTCGGCAGTGACCAACCATAGTGCAGAGCTCCACCCCGGATCACCATGGCAACGACAAAACCAATACTCGACCCCACAACCGGGCTAAGCCCTGCGTGATGACAGACAACCCAGGCCAGCGCACCAAAAAGAGCGGCAGTGAGATAAATCTCACGGCGCATCAGCACCGATTGTTCGCCAGAGAGAAGATCGCGTAGTACCCCCCCAAAGGTCGCGGTCAAAATACCAGCGACGACAGCTATAACAGAAGACCCCGTGGCTGAGAGGCCAATCTCGGCCCCTTTTACAGCGTAGGCTGCCATCCCGATAGCATCGAGCCAAAGCAGCACTTTATAGCGTGATTCAAAACGGTGTGCGGTAAAGAACACTATGGCACCAACCGCTGCACAAATTAAAAGATAGATATGATCTTGGACCCAGAACACCGGGGTTTGGCCAAGAATAGTATCTCTGATCGTTCCACCACCGATCCCGGTCACGGCTGCTAAAAACAAAAAGGCTATAAAATCAAGCTGCTTACGCGATGCGGCCAGAGCACCTGTTGCGGCAAAAACAGCAACTCCGGCATAATCCAAACCCGTTAGGATATCCATCACTCAAGTTTCCTTTGTTATAGTGCTTAATGATGAACAAGCTGAAACTCAAAACCCGAAAGATCAATGACTTTCATGGCTTAAGGTTGTCAAAAAACACACGTAATTTTTAATTGGTGTATATCAATGAGACCTAGTCAACAAACGTTGGCGCCCCATTGCCGATATCAATAATCTGGCGATCGACAACAAATATCAATTTGAGTTGGCCATCATTTTTATGCGCGATCGGATTGTAGGCTTCAACCTCGTTGCTCTGATACATAATAATTGGGTTTTCCCCGCTATCATTTTCAAAGGGAAATCCGATAGATTCAACCGTGATCGTTCGACCACCGGATAGAGCATGTTCCAAGGTTGCGATAACACCGCAGGGCTGTTGCGCCATCAACCAAAAAGCGCGTGAAGCGACTTCCCTTCTGGACCCCTCAACATAGTCCAGGTAATTACCCCCGGTCATGTCTTGGCCTAGGCGCTCGTTAATAGCGGTTCCCTGAAGGCGAATTTTGATATTCTCTTTGGAAATGAGTTCATAAACAATCATGTTCGGGAGCAAGTGGCCGATTTCTTCGGGCATAAAAGAACTCTTGAGAGGTACGATACCCTCTCCTTTACGCTCCAAATTACGCCAGTAATCATAAAATTGCTGGTTTTTCGAATTTTTTATCTCGATCAAGTTACCACCCTTTAGTACTCTTAAGCGAACTCAATCACCCCAACTCACGATACACAGTATAGAGTGTAAAACATTTTTAAAGCATGAAGACTGTGGAATTTTTGTGGCAATTGAATAGCTTGGCACCTTACTCAACTATATGATTTTCAGTTACATCTTGACCTTCATCAAGTCAAATGGTTTGATGCGATTGCACTTCATAACTGCTTACTTGTCTTAGTTGTACCCAATCATAAATCGGTGTGATTAAACAAACAACCGACTGGATCCGACCCGCTTATCATCCCTTCCAAATTGGAGCTGATATCGACAGGAACTGGACCCCAGCCAAAACCATAAAACGAGAACAGTACGTTGGATCTCCTTTTGGAGATTTCGGATGTTGGATCAAGATTTCATATTGATGAAATCTTGATCCAGGGCTTTGACAACCTCTACAGGTTATTATTCCCTCCTTTTCTGCCTATTACTCAGGGTAACATCTGGAGTAATATCAGGGTGATCCAGCCAATCTGTCGACTTGACCACAGACCTAATGGACTGTCGGTTTTCTAACCTTTGCGATTATTATCAAAGGCTATTTGAATAGACATCCTCTGCCAAATTTTGGGAGAGAAAACTGGAGAATTTTACAATGTTATCGCTTTTTCATGCACCTGGAACCTGCTCTTTGGCCTCTTGCATCACCCTGGAAGAAATCCGGGAAATAAATGGTGCTGAGTTTAAGGTCAATAAGGTCTCTTTTGCGAGTGGCGATCAACACAAGCCTGAGTATCTCCGTATCAATCCCAAGGGGAGAGTTCCGGCTCTCCTTACAGAAGGGGGTATCCTCACAGAAACCCCGGCTATTTTGCTCTATCTGGCCCAACGTTATCCAGAGGCAGGTCTTGCACCACTCGATGATATCTTTGCTCTGGCACAGCTCCAATCATTTAATAATTTCCTTTGCTCTACTGTGCACGTTGCACACGCGCACCGTTTTCGCGGTAGCCGGTGGGCGAATGAGCAAAGCTCATTGGATGACATGCATGCCAAGGTGCCAGAAAATATGACGGCGCTCTTTACCCTGATTGAAGAAACCTACCTTAGCGGTTCTGAAGATAAACCCTGGGTGATGGGCGCGAACTATACGGTCAGCGATGCTTATCTCTATACCATCGCGCGTTGGCTAGAGGGAGACGGTGTTGACATCGCTGCACTCCCACGTGTCAACGCGCATTTAAAACGTATGGAAAATCGCCCCGCAGTTCAGCGCGCCATAGCTAGTTAACAATAGATAAAGTTCCAGCTATGGCCTGTCGGATAGAACCAAAGTGTTTTGTCCGAAAGTCATAAGAGATTAAACGTGAGATTATGAATAAGAGCCCATTACGCCTACCAGAATTTATTATCCTTTTTGCGCTTCTAACCTCAATTACGGCATTGAGTATCGATGCCATGTTACCGGCCTTGCCCCAGATCAGTGAGAGTCTATCCATATCTGACCCACTCGACAGTCAATTAATTATCTCGCTGTTTATTTTTGGGATGGTTTTTGGCGAGATTTTCATCGGTCCAATTTCTGATGCTATCGGACGCAAAGGCGCTATCCTTATCGGCATCGGCATTTATGTCGGCGGCACGATTGTCGCTATGACCGCGTCAAGTTTTGAGATCCTAATCCTTGGTCGTATCATTCAAGGCATTGGTGCCTCCGGTCCCAAGATCGCCACTCGTGCCTTGATCCGCGATCAGTACGAAGGCGCAGCCATGGCCCGGATCATGTCCTTTATCATGGTGATTTTCATCATGATACCAATGATAGCCCCGGCCTTTGGTCAGCTGGTTCTGGCCGTAGCCGAATGGCGCTATATCTTCTTCTCTTTTTTGGTTTTGTCCTGTTCAACTGGACTGTGGCTCATGATCCGCCAGCCGGAAACCTTGAAACCAGAAAACCGGATCCCGTTGTCGCCCGGAAAATTGATCCGTTCAACCGGACGTATCCTCAAGCACGGAAAAGTGATGTGCTATTCTGTATCCGGTGGCATGATCTTTGGGTCGCTTCTGGTTTACGTCAGCACCTCACAATCAATCTTCGAAGATCTCTATGGAGTGGTTGATAACTTCCCGCTTTATTTTGCTGTACTGGCGTCCTCTGTTGCGCTGTCTTCGCTGATCAATTCACAATTAGTGATGCGCTTTGGTATGCACAGAATGGTAGTGGCGGCGTTGTGCGGGATGATTTTTTTCACAGGAACATTATTCCTGTTTTCCCTGCCGTACAAAGGGGTTCCTCCCTTTCCGATCTTTATGATCAATGGCTTTTTCATCTTTTTGTGGATCGGCATTCTCTTTGGAAATATCAATGCCATGGCGATGCAATCTCTGGGAAAAATGGCCGGCCTGGGTGCTTCGGTAATCGCCTCAGTTTCCAGTCTGGTGGCGGTGGCAGTATCGATTTCAGCAGGTCGTCTCTATGACGAGACCATCATGCATATGGTTATTGCCCTGTGTTTTTGTGGTGTTGCTGCACTGATCTTGGTCCTTGTCGCCAACAAGAGTAAAGCTGGTGCCCTCTCTCCGGCTTGATTACCGTAAAATCAGGCTTATATGTAGATAAGATAACATCATCACCCTTTAGGTTTTGAGCAATCGAAACCTGACCGATGGGGCCTGTCAGATATCCCCCTTTCTGACGGGCCCCATCCTTTTGTGAATAATGATATTCCGTATTGACGCGTTCCTCTCCAACGAAGGGGGCTTTTTAAGAACGTCCTTTTCGCACGCGCCAGACGATCAACAAGCCTCCGGCAGCGATAAAAAACACTCCTGGTATCAGCTTATCGAAGGGAGCTTCACCAAAGAGAAACCACCCCATAGCAAATGAGAATGGGATGCCAAAATACTCAAATGGTGTGACGTTACTGGGCATGGTCAAACGATAGGCCATAATCATCGCTAGAACAGCCATACCACCGACGATCCCTGCCCCCATGAGCCACAAGCCGTCTTCCAGAGTTGAGATTTCGAGAAACCCACTTGTCACCATCATGAGCGTAGCCGAGCCAATAATAGCTCCAACAGATGAGTAGAGTGAGATGGTCGCACTCGGCACGTTGTCATCAACCAAACGCACCATAACGCTGGACATGGCATAAGCTAACGCCGCAATAACTGGTAACAATGCCCAAGGTGTAAAAAGATCGCTACCTGGGCGAACAATCATCAGTATACCCGCAAAACCCATAATCACAGCGGTCCACTGCCATATGGAAACCCGGTGCCCCAAAATAGGAATAGAAAGTGTGGTAACAAAGAATGGCCCTGCAAATGCTAAGGCCGATGCTGTTGCGAATTCCAGCTTCACAAGTGAGGTGTAGAGGCAAAATTGAGCGACTGTCAAAACCAATCCTCGCCCCATTGCAATCTTCCATTGTGACACACTGAGCGAACGCCCCGTGCGATGCCAGTCCCGGGACAGATATAACATGATGATACTCGGTACCAGCCCAAACACATTACGAATAAACGCGATTTGCTGGACGGGGTAACGGCTGCCCATATGTTTAATAATGGCACCTTGTGCATCAAATAAAAAAACAGCCAAGATCATAAGAAAAATAGCCAGGCCTATACGATCTTGATTACCGTTCGAATTTCCAATTTTGTCTGTTGGCAAGTATTGTCCCGTTTCAAATTAAAGTTACACATTTTGCCTAATATTTAAGAGTACATTCAAAAATTCAGAAAATATAATGAAAAACCCGACCTTTTCAGGCCGGATTTTCATTCATATCAGATGCCTCGTAATAGCGTATCTTTATTTAGGGCATCTTCGCCGAGAATTAACTCTCGTATATTTTCCCCTGAGGGAAACGTCCGGCGCCTTGCCGGGTTGGGTTGCGCTCGGCAAAGTGTCCGAGTTCTCGTCGTTCGGCCTCAATAGTTTCTGCCTGACAGAGGATATCTATCTTTGGCGTGGTACTACGGCGCTCGGGTCTGGTATCTGTGTTATCAGACATGTCTATCTCCAGTTTCTGTTATGGCCCTAGCCGTATTATGCTGGCCACACGGCGAGTTATAATAGGTGCTGCGACTGAGGTTCCATCTAGCGCAACAGAAACCCCACTGCGTACACCTGTAGCCTGAATTCCTCGGAACACCGGAGACCGATCGCTTTCAGCAGAGACCAAGGGCCCAATTGAAGAAGCCGGATAGCCAACATTTGCGGGCTGATTTCCACTATAAACCGAAGGCTGCCCTGTACTTTCCACGTGGCCACCAACAACAATGGGTTCACCCCCGGTGGCAAGGCCGTTGTAAGATCCACTCCGTTTAACGATGGAACGATTATCATCCAGCTCAAGCTTACCCATGGCGCCATAGACCTGATACGCAGGATCATCGAAATACGATTGCCGTCCCAAGGCTGGATAACCAAAGGGGCTGGCATCGCGTTGGATGCGGGCGTGGATTGGCTCTGACATGGCTTTAGTAGAGGTCTTGATCAAACGCACCTTCCACATACCCGATGGGGCAGGCTTTAGTGGATTAACCGAGATATCAGCATCGTTTCGAACTTCGGTCGGAGCCAACGTCAGCATAAAGCGCCCCCGCTCGTCCGTCGTGGCAAGGGGCGTGTGTCGATCATAAGACAACCGAGCGATAGCTCGGATACCTTGGTTGAGCACGACGGCAGTACCCGCCACGCCCGAAAGTTTTTGGCTTGCGATACCTCCCGGCGGGATGACCTCAACCTCAACATCGCCCTCGTCGTAGTTTTCTTTTGGCATCCAAATTTCGAGGTAGCTCGAAGTCCGGTCATTGGGCTGCACCCGCCACGGCAGATCACAGGATCCGGCTGGCTCTTCAAGGAAATTCTCCTCAGCCACCACCGCGTGGGAACGCTCCAGATAATGATTTCCCGCAGGCAACACTACTGAAGTCGGCGCGATACGTTCATTTCGGGCAGCAACGATCTCATCAATCGCCTTTTCCAGCAGAGCCGTGCCATCGTGTGGGCCACCAAAAACGCCATAACTGAAGTTGATCACCACGGGCAAGCCCGGCGCGATATGATCTGCGCGCTCGAGGATATAATGAACACCGCTGAGGATAAACATATCCAACCCCATGCCCGAGGTATCCCAGGTCACAGCAGCGGGAACCTGAACCGTAATGATACGGTCCTCTTCCAGTTCCTCAGGCGCGTGTTGATCATAGTCAGCACCTGCAGCAAGATCGAGCACGTGACTACCGTGCGCGGCCTTATTATCCAGCGAGTTGGGCATCACCCGTTTGCTGTCGGTCAGCCCCAACGCCCGGTTGAGCGCGGCTTCGTCGGTGGAACCCTGCGTATTGGTGTGTTCGGCAATGGCACCCTCAATCTGTGCGCGGGTATATTCCCGGCCAAAGGCAACATCAGATCCCGGAGCAACATCGCCATCTTGAACCCACGCAAAGTCCACCCGACTGCTTCCAAGTGCCGATTGAAAGCGACGGTTGGCAAAGGCAATGCCATCATCGATAACACCGATCACAACCTTGGCCGTACCCTCCACAAGAGAACTCGGCTCAAAAACCAAATCAGGGTTATAGCCCACATTCACGCTTGCAGCTCGAAGCGGGACACTTAAGCGTCGTTTTACACTGCTGCCATCCCCTCCTGTAACAGGAACATCGGTAACAGGGATATCGCGCAAAACAAACGGGCGAAAGCTCGGCTGAAAATCATCTGGCCCAGATCCAGCAGGCTGATAGAGCCTGGGATATATGGCATTGGGATCTTTATCGCCCCCTGAGTCATGGGCGGTAAAGTCTGCAGAGGCCTCAGTTCCGGTATGCCAATGTGTCTCCAATGGCGGACCAAAGGGAAAGCCATAGCCTTTCCCCGTGTCCAGCAGCCAATCCTCGTAAGGATCAACCGCTTTCACGCCATCATCTTGCCATTGAAATTGATCAGCCATGAGAGCCACCTGCTGGAGCTTCCTCCCACTCACTTTTGGCCTTGAGCCACAGCCAACGGAACATATTGTCCGGCTCAGCATGAACCTCAGAATTACCCCACTCCGTCACTGGCGCAGAGCTATCGCCCGGAATGGCAGAGGCTTTAGTGAAATCACCCGTCGCGTTGTTACCAATAAATTCAAGCGCCTGAACATCCCCGCTTTCACCTGAAGCCATCTGAAGCAGATAATTGCCAAGTGTGGTGCCGAGTGCTGCCCCTGCTGTGCTATCAGCCGGAAAATGAACCCCCGCCACAGTGCGGTTTACCGCAATACGTTCTGCCACAGAAAGGAGAAGTTCTTTGATCGATGGGCTTTGTTGGAAGGACATAAGAGTGCCATCCAATAATGCTCCAAAAACGGTCGCAACTATAAAGGCCGCCGTGGCATGCCCACTAGGTAGTGTACCATGACCAGGTGTTGGGATCATAGGTTGGATCTGAGCCGAATAAATATCTGGACGGCGACAAGCCAAGGAATGTTTAACTCGTAGGACAACATAATCAGAAATCATTTGCACTTGCCCCAGAAGCTCTAGGGTCCATTTGTGCTTAGATGCGTTAAGAGGTACAATTGCACCAAAAAATTCAGTAGGAAATCCGAGTTGTGTCAGAATTTCTGCGGATCTATTTGGTCTTTGATCAACATAGTTACGAACAAACTCAAGTTGCTGACGAAATACGGCTTCGCTTGGTCTCGAAAACTTTATTAGCTTTGAATAACTTGGATGAGGTGCATGATCTACTCCACCATGAGGATGGTCATGTTGAAACCAGATAGAAAACGTCCCTTCTGAACTATCTCCCTTGTAAGAAAAGCGAGAAAGAGTGTCTGTACGAATGGCAAATGCTCTTGCCCATGGAGCCCATTGTGAGAGGTTAGAAGTGCTATCAGCAACCATGTTTGGAGGCTCAACTCCCGGCTCAGGAAGATTCCAAGGATCACGTATTGCATCCGTTGCATTGATAAGTGCTGAGCTTAACAAAGAACTATAACCACCTGAAGCACCGACGACACCTTCTAGGTTTCCCGTCCCAGAAGTGCCCGAGGTTCCGGAAGTACCAGAAGTACCTGAGGTACCCGATGTGCCTGACGTCCCAGATAATGTTGAATTTATTGACATGTCCTACTCCTGCGTTGGAAAGAAATTGTGGTTTTATGAATAAACTCTCTTCAATCAACGTTGCTCATTCATTGTATTTTTAATTTTCTGGTACTCCAGAGGCACGGAGAGCCTCAGCCCAATCTCGCCCGGATTGAAACGAAGCGGCTGGATGAGTATCTAACCATCCATTGATTGTTAAATTCGGCTCAAGAATAAGAAGTTGTTCAGTCGTTTTTTCTGCTTCTTCTTTTCGATCAAGCCAAAACAAAGAAACAACTTTCGTTCTCAAAGTTGAAGTATGCTTTGAATTTTCTTTTAAAGAGCTATTTGCTAATTTCAACCCTTCTTCGAATTGCCCGTTAGAATTCAAAGCTGTAGCGGCTAAAGAATCAAAATAATATTTATGCGGATCAAGAGGAGACAATGATCGTGCACGTTGTGTAAATGACACGGCATCCTTACCTTCATCTACAAATGCGAGTAAGGTACCTTTGAGTAACCATGCAAGTGCATCATTAGGATTAAGATCAACCGCCCTATCAAACCGCTTTAAAGCTTCATCAAATTGTTTAAACAAATTGTTTAGAACAAGCCCTTCTACGGCGAGTGAAAATGAATTATTAGGATCAAGATCCAATGCCCGAGAAGCGCAATCTAGGGCTATCTGGCTATCTTTTTGCACATCACTACTCCAACCCTGAAGGATTGAAAGTACATACCACTTACTAAGCCAAGAGTAGAGGGGTGCATACTTAGGAGACTTCCGAATGACTTCCTCAATCAAAGGTCTAGCTCTAGCAAAACTCGCCAGAGTTTGTCGGTGCATTAAAGTAACCCCAGAAGCGAGTAGGGCATGGCTAGCTACTTCTGGGAGAGGCTTACTCATCGAAAGTTCGATTGAACTAGCAAGTATGGACTGCCCAATTTGACGAGATATATCCGCAACGATCTCCTGCCCCCCATGAAGAAAGTCGGACATCTTTGCTGAAAATTGCCGTGACCATATAATTCGACCACTTTCTGCATCTAGAAAATCTGCATCAAGATGAAAACGTTCTCCATCCTGACGATAACTTCCATGGATCACATACTCCACATTAAGAGCACGTCTTACATCTGCCAGATTGAGCAACCGCATATTAAGGTTACGAGAGGACAGGTGCGATATCACATCTATCAATTGTGATCTTGATAGGGCGCGTGACACCTCCTCAGCTAACATGTCGCCAAGAATGTTCTCACCTTCTCTACGAAAACTCTGTAAGAAAGGTAAGACAGCTACCGCGGGCAAAATACCGGTCTTTTCCGACGGTGTAAAAAATTCAAGATCGGATTTTAAGTGTGGCTGGCTTTCTCGTTGATCATTCACCCAGGACGTAAAGCCAGCTTCGGAAATAGTGATCCCCTCGAGAAATTCTCCTTCAGAAGGAGCACCTACAAACTCAATCACATCAGGGTAAAGTGCAACATCGTCATGAGAAATATCGAACAACACGTCGAAATCAGGACCAATCGCTCGCTTGAGATCACTTAAGCCCCTACGAAGACTTGCCCGACCCAATTCCTGGCCGGATAGGCTCCACAGTTTGTCCTGCAACCAGGACCGTGTACGCTTCATATCCGGTGCCGTCGCAAGCAAAGCGATCAAAGCCCGTAGTTTTGTACTGCGGATATCAAGTTTGCCTCCTCCAGTCCATTCGGCAGAGAAGGCCCCGTAGAGCCGTAACTTTAATTTTCTATTTTCAGGGCTACTTAACATTATTATTGACCCAGACCCTATTCCCTGATTTTAGAGTTAACACAATGTGTGCCTCTAAATTACCCCCGTAAGTTCACAAATATTACCACTTTTCCGCTAAGTTAAAAAACTATTTACATTTTTTTCACGCTTTTTGGACGCTACCTGTGCTGGTATCTGCTTCATAATGAGCCATATAAAAAATAACTATAAAATTGGCGGGTAATAAAAATACCTAAACCCTGTTGATCCTTCTCCAAGAAGTCGACAATAGGAAATTATAGCAAAACTGCTATTTCTTATAAGGGTTTGGATTTAAAAGGTAGGACAGTATTGTGAACAGAAGTAATGACCCGACCCCAGAATTAATGTCAAAATTGATACCAGATCAAGATTCTCCAAATCCGCGAGATCTCAGTGATTTTTGCCAAAAGTGGAGTGATCTAAAAGTACACGCAAGTGAAGAACAACTTTCAAGAGCTCAGCTTTCACCCGAAAGCAAAGAAGTCATTTCATGGCTCACGATTTTAGCTGACAAAGTGTGCCACACCGAAGATTTTTAGATACAAAGATTTTTTAAATATGCACCAAAACATCAATTCAGGTATTTTCTTTGGTGCTTGAAACTAACTTCCTGTATATAATTCTCGCTTAACCATCGGGCATTCTTTTTTGCGTATTCGCGACTCTCTTCGATAAGATCCAGGGGGGCCTTGATTGTGAAGGCTTGATATTTTGACCATAGACTCCCAGAAGTCATCAGGGGCATCGGCAACATTGCTAACCTTGAGCTCTTTTCCCAGATTTAACAGGCTCCGATCAACGGGTATGGCCTGTACAAAGGGGGTATGGCGATAAAAAGAAACCGGGTAATCGGTTTTTTGCATTTGTAGAACAAAGAAAAGCGGTCCTGCCCACCAGTCGGTTTCAACGATCCCTTCGTTTGCCATACAGTTCCCGGACTGCGGCCAGTTAATCGGCCCCCTTATCCAGGTGCTGATACCGGGTTGAGTTTGAACGTAAAGGCCCGTGAAAACTTGCAACAGACCTCTTTCCGGCACTGCCTCTAAAAAAGGTGGAATGACTTCAAGTGCCCAATCGGGTGCTATAGTTTGCCAATAATCCGCATAGTCAGGTAGATATAATTTATCGACGATAACAGTGTCTTCAACCCCTTCAAGATCTGCCAGAATTTCAGTCCCTGTCCAGGTCAAGGAAAAGTCAATTGGCGGACAAATCAAAGCACCCGAAGTATTGGCCGCGGTAAAAGGTTCGCAGAATTTCCCTCGTGCTGGGATCTCACCGCGCAAATCCGGACTAGGGCACACTGGGTCCGGTGCATCAGGCCAGCATTTGAAGAATTCAATCATTTCTACACACCACTTTAAATAAATTCATCAGCAGAGGCCGACCATTTTAAAAGAAAACACCAGGTCAAGGTAATGCCCTAACCTGGTTTGTATCCTATTTCTTGGGTTGAATTATACCAGAACCAAAAGCGTTGCCCTTGATATCTTTGCTGCTTACGCTTTTCACAGATGAAGATTTAACGATCTTTTTCATAACTAAATTCCCCATTAATTTAAGATTATTTCTTAGGTTGAATCATACCAGCACCAAAGGCGTTACCTTTGATCTCTTTGCTGGTTACGCTTTTCACAGATGAAGACTTAACGATCTTTTTCATAAGAAAACTCCCTGTTAATTTAAGATTATTTCTTGGGTTGAATAACACCAGAACCAAAGGCGTTGCCTTTGATCTCTTTGCTGGTCACGCTTTTCACAGTTGAAGACTTAACGATATTTTTCATGAATAACTTCTCCCTGTTTATCGTTGACATTACAGCGACTAAAGCCATAGCGTGAAAAAGTATTTCTCTTCTCGCCACCCTATGTCAACTAAATACATATCCATATGCGCGTATAGCTTTTAAACATAAGCAATCATAATATGTATTTATAATTCAAGAACAACTCGCTAAGCTATTATTTATCGTAAATGGGCCTTTTGCTCGAAATCCTAAAAATACTAAATTAAGGATATAAAAAGTATGTTGGCCTGGTTTTATTTTATCGTTTTATCGGTATTTGCCTGGGGACCATCGTTCTTTTTTATCAAACTCTCTCTCAAAGAGTTAGGACCACTCAATATTGTCGCCTGGCGGATTTCCATCGGTTTGGTTTTTCTTTGTGTAATTGCTTTTCTTA
Organism: Halopseudomonas aestusnigri; assembly: GCA_036960845.1. Lineage (GTDB taxonomy): Bacteria > Pseudomonadota > Alphaproteobacteria > Kiloniellales > Kiloniellaceae > Kiloniella. The sequence goes on from JBALWN010000003.1 coordinate 517,687, forward strand.
CCAAGGTTAAATTCCCTAGAGATAAAAAAAGTGTAATTCACATGGCCATACTTGGTGTCATTAACACAGCACTGCCATTTACGCTTATTACGATTGCGGGAAGGGAAATAGACTCAATTCTTGCCGGAGCGATACATGGTTCAATCCCACTTTTGACCATGCTATTGGCGGCTCTTGTCATTACCAATGAAAGGCTTACAGGCCCCAAGCTCGTTGGTTGCCTATTTGGTTTTGCAGGACTGATGGTACTTCTGAGTGAAAACGTGAATTTTTCAGGTATAGCCATTTCAGGTCACTGGTACGGCATCCTTATTATGATGAGTGCAGCAGTAAGCAACGCGGTTGGTGCTGTCTATTCTCGGTTAACGGTAAAAGATCTTAACCCTCTCTGTGTTGCCACAGCATCTATGGCATCGGCCACAGTGTTTATGTGGAGCGCAGTTGGCCTTAGCGAAGAACCGTTCACAATCCCAACCTTGCTATCCACACACGTATCCCTGTTTTGGTTGGGCGCAATAGGATCAGGCCTGGCCTATTACATGTTTTTTTACCTCATCCAAGCATGGGGGGCTGGGAAAACCACTATGGTGGCTTATGCCATTCCCGTGACCACAATCATTATCGGTATCGTCCTACTTGATGAAGTATTAACCTGGCGAATTACAATCGCGACCAGCTTGATCCTTCTCGGCGTTTATGCTGCAATAAACCTAGAGAAAATTAGGCTATTACGAAAAGCCTGAGCCTTCCTTCTCCCGATAGAAATGGCACAAGCTGGATAAACTCCTTAGAGCGAAGAACCTTCGTCTTTGACCGCCATTTTCTTAACCTTGCGTTCGCGCCAGAAGGAATAGATCCCGGTGAGGATCAGCAGGCTGCAGCCGATCAGGGTGGCGTTATCCGGAGTTTCGTCGAAGATCAAATATCCCAGGGCTATGGCCCAGACCATGACGGTGTAGCGAAACGGTGTCACAAAGGCGACTTCGCCGACGCGCATAGCGCGGATCAGGGTAATGTGCACCATCATGATAAACACCGCCGCCCCAGCCAACAGTCCGACCGTGCTCAAATTTACTGGCTTCCATTCCATGGTGGGTGACAACAACCCAGCGATCAGGGTGACGCAGACCATCGTCGTAAAAGCAACAAACAGCGATGGCAGGCCAGAGGAAAACCTCCGGGTTGCCAGATCCCGGATTGCAACTGAAAACATAGACGCCAGCGCCCATAGTGAATAGACGCTAAAGCCATCAGTGCCCGGCTGGACGATGATCAAAATACCCACAAAACCAAGGGCTATGCCGCCATAGCGTCGCCAGCCCACGGTTTCGCCAAAAAAGATCGCCGCACCGAGGGTAATGACCAACGGCAGGGCTTGCAAAATCGCCGTGACGTTGGCAATCGGCATGTTGAATAGTGCCATAAAGTAACAAAGCGAGGCTCCAATTTCCCCGACGATCCGGATCCCCAATACCTTGGCATCTTTGCGGGAAATTTTGACGAACAGCTCCCGTCGATAAAGCGCAAAACCGCCAAGCACAACCGCAGCAAAACATCCACGCAAGAAGATCGCCTGAAAAAGAGAAAGCTCAAAAGACACCAGCTTCATAAAGGTGACGTTACCGACAAAGGCTGCCATGCCAAGCGACATCAAAGCAGCACCTTTAAGGTTGCCGCCAGATAGGTCTTTCGCCTTAGCATCAGATGCAGTTAGGCCTGATACTTTTGAAATACCTTCTGGTGTCGCGCCGTCTGGTGTTGTCCCTTCTGGGCCGTTCACTTATCTATTCCTTTGCTTCAACGCCACAAATTGGCAAGCCAGCAGTGGTTATATTTGGGGGCTTGCCCCGTTAATAATTTTGGTATTAATATTGATATTAATATTGGCGAATTATCTGTTGGATAGTTCTTCGGCTTGTTCTAACTCTGTGGTCTTTTCCGGCCAGTCACCGAGATCTGCCGTGTCGTGGTGCTGTTGCTCTGAGGCCAAACGCTTGTTGAGTTTATGCTCCCGATAGAAGGTATAGCCGCCCGTGGCGACCAGTATCAAACTACCAATAATGGTCCACTTGTCGGGCAAATCACCAAAGACAAAGAAGCCGAGCAGGATCGCCCAGATCAAAATGGTATAGCGGAACGGCGAGACAAAAGAGATTTCCCCCGTGCGCATCGCCGCGATCACAGAAAGATACCCAACCATAACCAAACAGCCCGCCCCGCCGAGATAGCTAATCGACTTAACCTCTACGGGTTGCCATCCGGTCGTCGGTAATAAAACCCCCGCAGTGAAGGTCAGGGCTATTGAAGTCAAAAGCGCGACATAGATAGAAGGCACCTCGTTTGAGACCTTTTTTGTCACGAGATCGCGCAGCACGATAAAGACCACCGCGGCCAGCGCCCAAAAAGAATAAGCGTTAAAGCCCTCTGCCCCTGGACGGACGATAATCATGACCCCAATAAAACCAACCGCGATTGCGGAATAACGTCGCCAGCCCACAGCCTCACCTAGAAACAACGCTGCACCCAAGGTTACCGCCAGCGGCAATGCCTGTAGGATCGCGGTGGAATTGGCAATCGGCATGTTAAAAAGTGCCGTCAAATAACAGAGTGTGGCGCCGACTTCTCCAACGACCCGCAGGCTCAAGACTTTACGATCCGGCATCGAAAGTGGGCGGAAGAGTGCGCCTGCTCTCCAGGCTAAAATTCCCAGAAATAGTGTGGTAAACAGCCCTCGTAGAAAGATAGTTTGGAACAATGACAAATCGGCTGAAGCCAGTTTCATAAAGGCATCATTAAAGACAAACATCGCCTGACTAAGCACCATCAAGGCAGCGCCTTTGAAGTTTTCAGAAGAAGAAACCCCAGAACTATTTGTGTTTACTGAGCCCATAACTATCTATCCATTTTCGAAAATACTCTGTCTTATAGAGATTTTGCCCCAAAGAGACTTAGTCTCAAAGATACTCTGGACTATAGAGCAAGCTTTCATTCTTGATTGCAAGCAGCATTGTAGAAAATATGCAATTTTGGCGAGCCTAGGACAGAACGCCACAAAAAAGCATTGTACAAAAACATTGCACCAAAAGCATTGTAATGTGTCGGTCAAGATACACTTAAAAATTGACGGTTTTAAATTGGTTAAAAACAGGCACAAAAATATCACCGAAAGAATTGGGAACAAGATGGCACTTCCAGAAACGATGAGCGGCGTTCAACTTACCCGGCACGGCGGACCTGAAACCCTGGTCTGGAGTGACGATATTCCAGTTCGAAAGCCCGGTGCTGGTGAAGTTCTGGTACGCGTGAGAGCCGCTGGAGTCAACAACACTGACATCAACACCCGGATCGGCTGGTATTCCAGCGCCGTAACGAATTCTACCGCTGATGTAGATCCTGACGCAGAGATCGAAAACGGCGGTTGGTCTGGCGCCCTTCCGTTCCCGGTTATTCAAGGTGGCGATATCTGTGGTGAAATCGTCGCCCTTGGCGATGGTGTGAAGGGTTTTGAGATCGGCATGCGGATCACCAGCGCGACCGTGCAAGCAATCCCGACGGCGGATGAGCCAACAAAATTTGTCACCCTCGGCTCTGAATACGATGGCGCCTTTGCCCAGTACTGCACCTTACCCGCGGATCAGGTTTTTGATGTCAGCACTTCGCCGTTGAGTGACCAAGAGATCGCAGCTCTACCCTGTGCCTTTGGTACTGCGATGGGACTTTTGACCCGCGCTCACGTGTCGGCGGGGGACAGAGTTCTCATAACCGGCGCATCTGGCGGCGTTGGCATGGCAGCGGTTCAACTGGCCAAATTGCGCGGCGCCAAGATCACCGGAATAGCAAGCCCTGCTAAACAAGCTGACGTGTTAGCAGCAGGTGCCAACGATGTCATTGCTCGTGGCGATATTCCACAAGCTCAAAGCTACAACGTCGTGATCGACCTTGTTGGTGGCCACGACTGGCCGCACTTTATCAACGCCTTGAAGCCAAGCGGTAGATACGCGGTCTCTGGAGCTATCGCTGGCCCCATCGTTGCCGCAGACCTGCGCACAATTTACCTCAACGACCTCACCCTATTGGGCAGCACCTATCAACCCAAAGAAGTCTTTGCGGAACTGGTGGAGTTGATCAACCAAGGCCAAATCAAACCGTTAATATCCAAGACCTATCCCTTAAGCGATATTGCCACCGCTCAAGAAGATTTCATCAGCAAACAATACCCCGGAAAGCTCGTGCTGATCCCACCGCAGTAGGACTTTGCCTAAGAGTTGTAAGTTTTGGCATAGGCGTTAAGCTTTACCTGAACTTACAACTTTGTACTCTAGTTAAGAACACACCTTAGGATTTTCCTAGTGACCGATTTGATACAACCAATTTGCGTAACTTGTGGCACTCAGTATCCAGACGCGATTACGCCTCCAGCTTGTTGCCCAATCTGTGAAGATGAGCGGCAATACGTTCCAGCTACTGGGCAAGCCTGGACGACAGCCGAAGATTTACGTCAAGATCATCACATCGTTCGAACCCAGATGTCGCCAGGGCTCCACGCTCTGACCATTGAGCCGGGATTTGCCATTGGAGAACGTGGATTTCTCATCAAAACACCTTCAGGAAACGTGCTCTGGGATTGTCTCGCCATGGTTGACGATGCCACGGTTGATTGGATCAATGACAATGGTGGTCTGTCAGCAATAGCGATATCACATCCGCATTATTACACTGCCATGGGCGCTTGGTCTGATGCTTTTGGGCCTGATGCTTTTGATAACATCCCGATTTATCTCCACGCTGATGATGCCAATTGGGTTCAAAAACCACACCCCGCCATCCACCATTGGTCGGGCGAGAGGCAGGTTATCAATCCAGATCTCACCCTGATCCGCAGCGGGGGGCATTTCGAAGGCGGCACCGTGCTTCATTGGAAGCAAGGCAAAGGGATGCTCTTTACCGGGGATATCATGCAGGTCGTCGCCGACCTTAAGCATGTCAGTTTTATGCGTAGTTATCCCAACTACATTCCTTTACCTGCCAAGGCGGTTCGCCAAATTGGAAAATCCGTTGAAGCCTTTGAGTTTGAAACCATCCACGGCGCTTTTCCCGGCCGCACAGTTGCACACGATGGCAAGAAAGCCGTCGAGAGATCAGTGTCTCGATACCTCTGCGCCATTGGGGCTCCTGAAATAGAAGCCGAAACAAAATAAATACTAGCTAATTATTGGCAGTTCCCAGTAAGGCTCCTCATCGCCCAATTTCTTAACCAGAAAATCGACAAAAGCGCGGACTTTGGCAGGGAGGTGACGGCGTTCGGGGAAGATGGCGTAGATAATCTGGCTTGGTAGGTGATACTTAGACATCACCGGAACCAGTTTACCAGCCGCAACATCAGGGCCAGCGATAAAGGTTGGCAGACGACCTATGCCAACACCCGCAATTAATGCTTCGCGTAAAGCTTCCGAGTTATTGACTTGATAAGTCCCTCTCGTCTCGAGTGAGATCGTCTCTCCTCCTTCTGTCACGGGGGCGTAAAATTGCCAGATATGTGTACTGCTGGCATAGGCATATTGCAGGCAATTGTGCACAAGTAGATCTTCAGGTTTTTTCGGGGTGCCGTGGGTCTTCAGGTACTCTGGCGAAGCACAGAGCACATTATGACAGGGCGCGAGTTTTCGTGCGATCAGGGCTGAATCAGGCAGGCTCCGTATCCGAATGGCGAGGTCAAATCCGCCTTCGACCATATCAACCACCCGGTCATCCATCACCATATCCAAAGCCACACCCGGGTGAATACGGAGGAATTCAGGAACCAGGGGCGCAACGTGAAGACGACCAAACGACATCGGTGTGTTGATGCGTAAGCGCCCTTGCGGTGCTCCTTGTAATTGGGCAACCGCGTCCTCTGCTTCACGGGCAGCAGCAAGAGACTGCACGGCGTGGGTAAAATACTGCTCTCCCGCCTCGCTGAGGCTAAGCTTACGAGTGGATCGATACAACAGCTGCACCCCAAGGTGAGCTTCAAGTTGGGTAATGCGTTTACTCACAGCCGACTTAGAAACCTGAAGCTTTTTCGCCGCCGCAGAAAACCCACCCTCTTCTACCACGGCCACAAAAACTGGGATTGCGCCAATATTATCGTGCACAACTCTTCCTTTTAACTGTCAACTTTTACTCACCAATATGTTTCCATATCGCCTAATTATCATTCTTTAGGAAACACCCTATCTCTACCTCAGGCAAGAAATTAAAGCATCAATGATGCGATTAACAAAAATGAGGAGATAAATCATGGTCCGTTTTGAACACGCCAATCTGGTTGTCACAGATATCGCCGCGACATTGGATTTCATTCAAACAGCCTTCCCAAAATGGACCGTGCGTGGCGAAGGTAAAATGAACTGGAAGGGCAAGCCGCGCTATTGGCTCCACGTTGGCGATGACACAACCTACATCACCTTGAACGACAACGGCGAAGGCGAAAACAGAGAACTCGCCGGGCACAAACCCGGCCTCGCCCATCTCGGTTTTGAAGTCGATGACGTGGATGGCATCATCGCACGTTTGCAAGCCAAAGGGTTCGAGATTGATATCGAAGGCGGCGATCATCCCTTCCGCAAGACGGTGTATTTCCTCGACCCGCAAGGTTTCCAATTCGAGTTCATTCAATATTTCAGCGACATCCCCGCCGAACGCAACCTCTACGACACGCCATAGGGGGCAATTGATCCCATTTAATAAAAGACCATTTCATTATAAGAAAGCTGTTTGTGATGTTAGATAAAAATCCCGTAAGTTCTAAAGTTCGTAAACTCGTAACTGAACTTTATCAGGCTGTTGATAATAAATCTGTCGACCAACTCGAGAAATTCCTCGACGAAGACCTCCGCTTTCAACTTGGAAATTTTGGAGCGATACACGGCAAGGCTGCTGTACTCGACGCCAATGCCGCCTTCTTTGCTAGCATAAAATCTATGGCCCACAGTTTCGACGGTCTTTGGGAAAGCGGAAATAATATCATCTGTACTGGGCAGGTGCATTACATCCGTTTGGATGACAGCGAACTCACTATTCCCTTTGCCACTGTATTGCAGATCGAAAATGACCTGATCAAAGACTATCAGGTCTATGTAGATGTCTCACCGCTGTAACTCTCAAAGTAGAAAAGTATCCAGCACAGTACCCCCAACAAACTCCTCCGGACCAGTATTGGAGATACTGGGCCGGAGGTGTTTGTTCCCTTTAAGAATCTCAATCGCTAAAACAACAAACGCAGGCCTGCAACCAATGCAACATCGTCAGTTTCTTCACCATCTTCTCGGGCATAATCCCGGGTCCGACCGAAGCTGCGTTCGTAATTGACACCGACATAGGGTGCGATGGAGCGGCCTACTAGATCGTAACTCAAACGAAGGCCTGTCTCTATCGAACTCAGTCCAGAGCCCACACCTATTTCTGCGTCATCAGAAAAAGCTACGTCAAACTCGGCCGTTGGGGTCAGGATCAACCGATTGGTGAGAAGCAGTTCATAATCAACTTCGAGACGGGCTGAGGCATCTCCCTTTTCACTGAGGAAAACATCGCCGTCGACTTCAAACCACTGCGAGGCCATGCCTTGAAAGCCCAGTACCGCATACCCGCGATTTTCGCCCACCGGGCTGTCGTAACGCAGTCCCGCTTTGGCATCAAAAAAATCTGACACCGGAACTTGCACCAGCCCCTGATGTTCGAGAGCTTCAAAGGCACTGTCATCCAGAGAGTAACCACCACTTGATCGCAAACGAAACTTAACCTCGTCGGTACCAACAAAGGCATCGCCATCCCAGACCAATAAGTCCTTTTCGTCGCCGAGGCGATATTCGAACTGTTCGAAGTTAATGCCGTAATAGACATAAGGGTCTTCGCCAGCGGTTGCTGTTTTTGTTGCCAACAATAGCCCCGCAGCAGGTAGTACAAAAAGCATGAAACCAGAGACCACGTTTTCCAGGCCTGAAGGCCTCATTTTATAATATATGGAGCTCATCGCCTTAGCCCTCACTTCTATTTATTACAGGGGCATTTATCACAGGAACAGTCGCCACATCCGGCCCCCCCTCGACGATCACCTTGCGGAACATACCCGCCGCGGCATGATAAGAAAGATGGCAATGAAAAGCCCACTGCCCTGAGGCGTCCACTTCGGTTTCGGAATAGACCGTAGTTCCCGGCGCAATAGAAATAGTGTGCTTTACCGGGTTCCATTTGCCATTGCCATTATCGAGAATGGACCACATGCCGTGCAGGTGCATGGGATGTGTCATCATGGTTTCATTGATGAATTTGAAACGCACGCGCTCTCCGTATTGCAACCGTATCGGATCAGCATCTTCGTACTTCACCCCATTGATCGACCAGCTATAGCGGCTCATATTTCCGGTCAGGCGCAACTCAATCTCTCGGGTGGCTTCGCGGTTTTCGTAAAGCGGTTTTTGCGCCTTTAGATCTGAATAAGAAAGGAACTTACTGGCCCGACCTTCTACTGGTGCAGCAATAGGAGCAAGCCCACTGCCCACGGCATAAAATGGATCTGGTTTAGCTGACATATCCATGCCGGACATTCTTGAGTGGTCCATACCCTTCATGTCTGACTTTGGCATCTCCGTATTCGATATTATAGAGTGATCCATGCCCTCCATATTGGTCGTACTCATATCCATGTTGCCATGGTTCATGCCCATGTCAGACATGGTCAGGAGTGGGGCTTCACGCATTTTTGGAACTTCTGCGGTCATACCTCCTCTGGGAGCAAGGGTTCCCAATCCATAAGAGGTCCTACCCATAGATTCCGCAAAAATACTGTAAGCGCGATCTTCTTTAGGACGAACAATGACGTCATAGGTTTCGGCGACGGCAATACGGAATTCGTCAACCTTAACTGGTTGAACATTGTTGCCATCGGCGCTGACAACCGTCATTTCCAGACCGGGAATGCGGACATCAAAATAGGTCATAGCTGAAGAGTTGATAAAGCGCAGGCGAACCCTTTCACCTCGTTTGAACAGGCCAGTCCAATTCTTCCCAGAATCCTGATTTGCATCTCGCCCATTGATTAACGTGGTAAACCCTTGGACATCTTCAATATCTGTTGGGGTCATGCGCATCTCCCCCCATGCCTTGCGATCATTGACGGTCGCCGAAAATCCCTTTTCTGAAACATCGGAAAAGAAATCGCCCAAGGTACGCTGGGTGCGGTTGTAATAGTCATCCATCATCTTGAGATTGCGCATGATCTCAGCCCCAGAGTCCGGATGTTTATCTGTGAGTTGAACCACGTAATCGCGGTCATATTTGAAGGGTTCACGTTTCATGGGTGTGATCACAATCGCCCCATAAGCTCCATCGGGTTCCTGAAAGCCCGAATGACTGTGATACCAATAGGTTCCAGACTGCACCACCGGGAACCGATAGCTGAAAGTCTCCCCCGGTGCGATGCCATCAAAACTGATCCCCGGCACACCATCCATATCCGTTGGCAGGATCAATCCGTGCCAGTGAATGGATGTGGTGGTATCGAGATTATTTTTGACATTAATGGTAACGTCTTCGCCCTCTGTAAAGCGCAGTATCGGCCCCGGAGAGCTTCCGTTATAGCCAATGCCATTTTTGCTAAAGTCGGCCGTTTTGATCATCACGTTATCGACACTGAGATCATAGACAGCCGCTTGCACCCCTGAAGTCCACAGCATGCCAACAAAGGCGAACACCGAGACTGCAGAAGCAAGGCGGGATTTGCCTTGTTTCATAAATTTATCCTTATCAGGCACAGGATCTCACCTTGGGGCCAATGAACTAGATCTGGGAATGAGATCTGGGAATTGGACCAGAGAAAAAGCACCTGTTATTTTGCTATTAAAAACGTTCTTGTTCTTTCCATCTCTTCAGGTCCACCAGCACTCAAATAAAAGTACCGGCGGCCTAAGTTTTACGAGACGCAAGAAGATTTAAACGCGCTTATTCAGTTGAAAGCTCAACGCTATCATGATCGGGTTCACCAACGGTGAGCTCTCCCATCATGCCACTGTCATAGTGACCGGGAACATTACACGCGAATTCAAGCTCGGCAGATTCAGGGAACTGCCATATAATCTCAGCGGTTTCACCCGGTTCCAATAGAACAGAGTTTGGATCATCGTGGGACATCATCCCACCTTCACCCATGTCCATCATCATATTTCGATTGATCTTGTCGACTTCAAGCATGCCGTGATCGACCATCATCATCATTTCTTCTTGATGAGATGCGTGCATAGCAGCAGTACCAATATTAAACTCGTGGACAAATTCTCCGGTGTTTTTTATCACAAAACGTACCGTCTGATTTTTACTGACCTTAATGTTTTCCGGGTTAAAAAAATTGTCTTCGAGGTTAACTTCAATCGTCCGGGAAACATGGGCAGCTTCACCCTCTTGACCGATGGTTGGTTTTTTTGCGCTTCCGTGTCCGGCACTTGCAGCGGCAAAGGAGACCGCCCCAATTGAGAGAGCTATTCCAGTAAAAGTGGAAATAAGGGCCCGCGATACGATAGCACGAGATACGGGGGCCTTCTGGCCAAAAACAGTAGATTTCATCTGCAACTCCAGCAGTAATATATTTAATAGATTAGAAACTTTGAAAGCAGGGAACGACGGCAGCTATTGGCTGAGATTTCTTATAAATTCTCGGTCAATAGGCTAGAGTTCGTGTTGAACAGGGTCGTCCCGTAGGGAGTTACTGGCTTCGCGGGGGGCGAAGATCAACCGTTGGGGATTGAGAGAGAAGAGAATTGCTTTTGTGCAGGCCCCAAAGACCATGTTGATAAAAGCTCACGGCCTCTTGCTCTGATAAAGAAGAAATCAGCGTGTTTGGCGAACTACAATGAAAAACTTTTAAGCATTCATCCAGTGAAGCCAGTAAGCCAGACCCATCTTTTTCAGAATTAACCTTATCCACGGAAATTGGACTGAGGTCCAAGCTTTCCCCAGCCATACCATGGTGGCCCATTTTACCGTCATGATCAAAGGCGCCCGCCCCCATAAGAGGAGCAGATACAGCTAAAACCACGACCAGCAATATGTGAATAATTCTGTTCATGAGCTATAGATAATGTTTCCACTAGGGGGAAGGTCAAGAGGTCGTCGTCATATTTTGATTTTAATATTTATAATTAGAAACGCCAAAACCGATATCGATAAAATTTCGTTGCATAAGTACCATCCCTTTTTCTGAAATTTACGTATATTATTGTCAGACAAAACATCTCCTTTTCAAAATTTACTCGGCCCCAATAATAAACCGTGTTTCCCTTATTTCCAGCAACAAGACTGCCACTTGAAATTTCCCGTATTCTTGTCAATTATAGCAATCAGTGTTAGTAAAAATAACTCCTCTTGTTGGGCTTCTTCAACGCTCTAAAACCAATATAAAACCGAAAGATCCCGCAGTATGTCGTTCGAATTATGGCTTGCCTTTGTTGTTGCTTGTACAGTGGTTACGCTGGTACCAGGGCCTTGTGTGCTGTTACTCATCGGACAAGCCTTATCACGTGGAATTACTGCGGCGTTCTCCAGTATTGCTGGCATTTTACTTGGCGATATCTTTTTGATGCTGCTTTCCCTAATGGGATTGGGTGCAATACTGGGATCTTCCGAAATCCTGTTCCAAGTGGTAAAATGGGCGGGTGTGATTTATATGGCCTATCTTGGTTATTGTCAGATTGTCGAAGCCCGTAAAGCACCCACAAACTCCCTGAACCCACCTCAACCGAGCAAAAAGTTGGCCAGCTTCAAAGCTGGCTTTCTCTCTGCCGCTCTGAACCCAAAAGGCATCATGTTTTACCTGGCCTTTTTACCACAGTTTATGGTGTCCACTGGCAATGCCGAGCTCCAAATCATAATACTGCTTGCGACCTCAACCCTTGTCGTCGCAGTTGTCCTTGCGGCCTATGTCCTCGCTGCAGCAAAAGCAAAAAAACTTCTCTTTACGGGTGCTGCAAGAAAACGCATTAATTATGTCTCTGGAGGCTGCCTGATGGGTGGTAGCGCTATGATGGCAGTGTTGCGCTAATTTTATACTTCATAATAATAACCATCGTGGTGGAGCCAAATTTTTACGACATACTTCTCCATTCCTTCTGATTTTCTCAAACAAAAATCTTCACCTATTCATCTGGCTATCACGACATATTCTAACAGTATTATGTGCCACCCGTTTAATGAATATTATTGCACGTAAGTTGTCGTTATCTTCTGACGCTGTCTAGTCTCTTGCCTGGCAAATAAACCTTCGTTAACTCTTTGCTGGCACACTCTTAAATGCTGTCAGATAGAGAGTTGGTATGAAATATGTCACTTTCCTTGTCCTGAGCTTTGCCTTATTCCTTTGTTTGTCAATTTTTGGCAAAGAAGTCAGAGCAGGAGAAGGTACTTTTATCGCCTGTACTGAAAACCAGGAGTACCCGCCCTTTATAATGGGGAACGGGGATAATTTTCCAAAACAAAACCCCGGAATTCTTGTTGAAATTATTACTGCAGCTGTAAAAGAAGCAGGACTTCAGCCTAAATTTATTCGACGACCTTTGAAGCGTTGCTTGAAGTTGCTCGAAAAAAATAAAATCGACGGTATTTTTGCCTCTATCTACTTGAAAGAGCGAAATATTTTTGGTCGATATCCTTTAATGCCCGGCGCAACCAATAAACTTCTACATGTTGATCCAAAACGGCGTTTAAGGCGCGTTGTCTATAGCCTGTTTAAAAACAAAGCCTCCGATTTTAATTGGAATGGGGACAAATTCTCCAGCATCCATCGCTCCATTGGTACTCCTTTGGGATATGTCGTTGTCAAAAAACTTCAGGAAGAATATGGCATCGAAGCCAACACCGTACACCTGCCATCAAAAGGCCTTCGTTACGTCGCCGAGGGGCATCTCGATGCTTATATTGTAGAAGGAGATATTGGACGAAACTTGATCGATGACTTGAAACTCGGTGACAGCCTGATTGAAATCACGCCACCCTTTGCCGAGTACGACTGGTACATGATGGTCAGCCACGGATTTTATCTTGAAAACCCTGAAATCTCTGAAAAAATATGGACTGTGATCGGTGAGTACAGAGAAGAACACATGCAAAGATTATTAGAGCATTATCGTAATTTGCCCTGAAGAAATTTTTCTTTAAAACCCTTGTTTCTCAACAATATTACTTAAATAAAATTTTGTTAACTCTATATAGGCACACTGGTTTATGCCGTCCAAAAGAGAGTAACAATGAAACACGTTTTTATCGCCTCCTTAAGCTTAGGTCTTCTCTTGTCATCACCAAACGTAACTTTGGCAGAAGATACCACTGAAAAAAGCTTCGTTGTCTGTTCAGAAAAGCAGAGCTACCCTCCTTTTGGCTTGGGATATGGGGACACGTACCCCAAAGAAAACCCGGGTATTCTCGTGGAGATCCTTGCCATGGCAGGGAAACAACTCAGCCTTAAAACACAACATATTCGTCGACCCTGGAAACGCTGTATGAAATTACTTGAACAGAACCAAGTAGATAGTGTTTTTGCTTCTATCTATCTAAAAGAACGAGAAAATATTGGACGCTACCCTTTAAAGATCGAAAGTATCAATTCACCCGCCGTTCCCGATCCAAACCGTAGACTGGTCCGTGTTAGCTATAGCCTTTTCAAGAAAAAAGACTCGCCCTTTAACTGGAATGGCTACAGTTTTTCAAATATGACCCGCTCAATAGGCGCTCCCTTGGGTTATGTCGTCGTCAAAAAGCTTAGGGAAGATCATGGCATAGAGGCTACTACTGTTCACACGGCTTCAAAAGGCTTTCGCCATGTCGCTGATGGGCATTTAGATGCGTACATTATTGAAAGCAATATCGGTCAGAACTTGATCAGTGATTTAAATCTTGGCAACAGCCTGATGGAAATCAAAGTGCCTTTTGCCCAGTATGACTGGTACCTGATGATCAGCCATGGGTTTTATAACAAAAACCCTAAAGTTTCTGAAAAACTGTGGGATGAGATAGGGGAATACAGAGAAAAAAACATGCCAAGACTATTGGATCATTACCGTAATTTACCCTGAGAGACCTCGTTTTCAATTCCTCTCGCCCTATTTTCCTCTAGATCGCTTCACCGTATCTCGATCAATGAGGGTGCGGATTCCACGAGTTAGTTCATCAAAATCGGTCTGTTTTTTACCATAACTGAGGTTGAATTCGTAATCGAAATGGTCTGGATTATCACCTTGTGTATGCTGGAGAAGGGTTTCTAGCTTGTCCAATGCCTTGGCCAAGCGAGCTTCTTCTGATTTCCCTTGATCATAATCATCCCACAAGTCCATGACTTTGTCTTTCAAGGCAGAAGGAAGTACAGAGCTCAATTGTTCCAAATCTTTGCGCTCCTCAACGTTCTTGTTATTGCCCGAGCTTTGATCGATCGCGGGAATATCCCCGTTAATGGCTTCACCAAGATCGTGGATGATAAGGATTTTCATCAGCTTGAGAATATCCAGATCGGGATACTCATCTTCCAAAAGCAACGCCATCAAACACAGTCGCCAGGTATGCTCCGCAGTACTCTCCGGCCGCCCGGAGGCCGTGAACCCGCTCCTCAATGTTGATTTGAGAGGTTCACTTGCTCGGAGGAACTCGAGGATTTCACTGAGATCTTTGGTACTCATAAAAATCTTTTCACTTAACGATATTGAAAATAGAACTAAAGCCCTCCTTAGCCCTAAGCGCAATGTTAAATCACCAATTCAGTGCCCTCATTGTTAGAGATAACGCCCTTCACTTTCTTTGACCTGATCCATTTTTTGTAGCCGAAACACCTCTTTTACAGATGCGATATCAGCACCAACGTTATGGGCTCCACTGTGTTTGATGATATTGGCAAAGGTCTGCTGCATGGCTTGAATTGAGGCACGTATTGCGTGATTGCCATAGATCAGCACTTTGATTTTTCCTAACGCCAGAGCCCGTTCTTCGGTCATTTCCGGGTAGGATGTCGGCACAATAACAATAGGGACTTCTCCCTGCCAGTTACGGACAAAGCTATCAATCTCAGCAGGGGTATCTTGTTTGGAATGTACAAGGATCATATCCGCCCCGGCCTCTTCGTAAGCGCACGCACGCTCCAGTGCCTCTGCCTCACCAAGACCGGCGATAAGTGCCTCTGTTCGGGCGATAATCAAGAAGTCCGAACAGTTTCTGCTCTCGATTGCGGAAGCAATTTTGCCTTGGAACTCTTTGATGGGTACCAAATCCTGCCTACCACCTTCAACCAAACTTGTTACCTTGGGAAAGCTTTTGTCTTCAATGACCACAGCCGCTGCCCCTGCCCGCTCGTATTCTTTTACCGCGTGAATGACATTGATTGCGTTGCCAAAGCCTGTATCGATATCAGCGATAATCGGCAAAGAAATCTGTGCCGCCATCGCCCGTGTCATGTCGAGATGCTGGGTCATGGATATCAGGCTGACATCAGGCAAGCCATAAAGCGCTGAAAGCTCAAAACCGCTAGCCCAAATACCATCAAATCCTGCTTCTTCTGCAAGCCGTGCAGAAAGTGGGCTATGCGCGGCCATCACGCGTGCAAGTCCTCGCCGCGCGATGGTCTCGCGCAGTTGTGTCGCTTTACTCATGTCTTTTGACCTTGTTACTTTTCTGGAAACCTAGAGTTCTAACTCGACAAAAATCGGCTCATGATCGGACCCTTGCGCGTCAACATTGACCGACATCGACATTATTTGGGGCGCCAGTTCTGGGGTCACAAAGGCGTAATCCAAACGAACACTGCGTACCGGGCGATTTCCCTGAGCACGTTCGGTACAGGTCGGCTGTTCAAACGAACCGCTTTTGGAGAAATCCCAGGCATCAACCAAGTTATCGAGTTTGCTCAAGCGGCCATGAGCAATATCCCAGGGACCAACCAATATGTCGTATTCAGCATCCAACGGCGTCATGTTAAAGTCCCCCATAACAATCGCCTGATGCGGCATTGGTGGAGGATTTCCGCTATCTGTCCAATGGGTCGAAGCATTATTTCCTGACCAAGATCCACCCTGTGCCGGACCATGACGAATGATATCCAATAGGGCTCTTGCTTGATCACCGCGCTCTTGTGGGGAGCAGTGGGAAAAATGGGTCGAAAATACTCTAAGGGGACCGCTCGGTGTATTGATCACGCCCTCCAAAAGGGAACGTTGCAAACTAAACGCATCTAACAGCCCATGTTTAGGGAGGACATGGCTGCGCGAAGAGAGGATCGGAGTTTTAGACAGCAGCATATTGCCAAACTGGCGGCGGCGATGGCGCACGTGGCCGTTGGGCTCTATCAAATCTGCATCGACATCAACCCCCGGTCCATAGACCCAATGATAGGTTGGAAAACGAGCTGCAAATTCCCCGACCTGATCGCCCATATCCGTTTCAGGTAAAAAGCGCTCAACCTCTTGCAAACAGATCACATCTTGCGAACCAATTTCTGCGACAATACGGTCGAAGTTAATTAGCTCATCCTTACCGATCCCGTATTGAATATTATAGCTGCAAAACTTCATACTGGTGTTTCCTTAAGGTGTTTTTTAATTTGAGATTACTTTAACAGACTGCAAGTGGAGGATATTCTGTCACAAGCTCTCTCTATGTCAGTCGTTGATGTTGCATAGGAAATTCGAATAAACGGCGAAGCCAGAAAGCCACTTCCGGGTACCGTCGCAACTCCGGCCTCTTCCAGCAAGTACATTGTTAAGTCACTGTCCGTTTTTATCAATTTACCTTGTGGGGTCTGCTTGTTCATTAACCCCGAGCAATCTGGGAAAACATAAAATGCGCCATCAGGTCTGTGACACGACATACCCTCTATCCTGTTCAGACGATCCACGACGAGATCGCGGCGAAACTGATAAGTTGATTGAAACGCTGCTATAAAATCCTGAGCCCCCTTCAGGGCCTCAAGTGCGGCGTATTGTGAGATCGAACTGGTATGAGATGTTGTCTGACCTTGAAGGGTGTTCATCGCCTTGATCAATTGCCCAGGCCCTGCGCCATAGCCAACGCGCCATCCCGTCATAGCATAGGCTTTTGAAACCCCGTTCACAGTCAATATCCTATCCCTAAGATCCGGCGCTACTTGAGCCAGCGTGGAAAACTCCACATCTCCGTAGACCAGCTTTTCATAGATATCATCAGAGAGAACCCAGACATTTGGATATTTTCTAAGTACCACTGCCAAGGCATTCAGCTCATCTCGGCTATAAACGGCCCCGGTTGGATTGGACGGTGAGTTTAACATCAACCATTTGGTTTTATTGGTGACCGCGGCTTCAAGTACATCCGGGGTCATTTTGAACCCTGTATTCGGTGGACAGGATACAGGCACAGGAATGCCTCCAGCCAAATGGACCATGTCAGGGTAGGATACCCAACAAGGTGTTGGGAAAATCACCTCGTCACCAGGATTCAAAGACACCATCAATGCGTTAAACAAAACCTGCTTGGCACCACAGCCAACACTTATTTGATCCGCCGAAAAATTGAGATCGTTGTCTCGAGAGAATTTCTCTATGATGGCTTCCCGTAATGGCTCAATCCCAGCCACGGCGGTATATCGTGTGTTTCCTGCACGAATAGCTTCGATACCAGCTTCACATATGGATACGGGAGTAGGAAAGTCCGGCTCCCCTTGGCTCAAGGTAATGATATCACGCCCCTGCTCTCTAAGAATACTCGCCCGCTGGGTCATAGCTTTGGTCAGAGAGGGCTTTACGGATAAAAATTGTTTGGCAACGATGCCCATATCAAATCTCTCAAATTTAGAATTACTAAATAACCAACTTTGTAAATTCAAAAGGAGGCAGCTGATAACATCTGAAAGATAAGGGCATTGATTTTGGATAACAATTTCAAAAATTTTAAAGACACTGTAGTTTTTCTTAACTATAAGCAATGCTATGCGAAAATTACCGCCGTTAAAATCAATCAGAACTTTTGAAGCCGCCGCCCGCCACGAAAGCCTTACTCTGGCTGCAGGAGAGTTGAATGTTTCCGTTAGCGCGGTCAGTCAGCAGATCCGTATCCTTGAGGCTTATTTTCAAAAACCATTGTTTGAGAAACAAGGCCGTTCTTTGAAGTTAACCCAACCCGCGCGGGCCTATTTAGAAGATGTCCGGGCGTGTCTTGATCGCTTGGCGTTGGCATCGGAACAAATGGCTGGCCCCTCTCATAAATCAGCAATACGCGTAAATACGACACCCTCTTTCGCCATGCGATGGCTGATCCCAAACTTGCCTTCTTTCCAAGCCGCACATCCGAAGACCGAAGTAAACATTGTCACCTCGGCGCTCGATAGCATCAACGATATCCACGAGACTTTCGACATCGTCATCCGCAGGGATCATATGGAACGTCCCGAACATGAATGCCGTAAATTTCTAGACGATGTCATGATTGTCGTCGCCTCTCCAAAATTGCCTGGGATAGAAGCCCTAACCAGTGCCAAGAGGTTAAAAGATTCCGGAAACCTACTACATTTAAAAAGTCGACCGGATGCCTGGGGCCGTTGGTTCAAGGGCGCAAATATTTCCGTTCCCCAAACCCTGACCGGACAATACTACGATCACTTTTTCCTCAGCCTGCAAGCCGCAATCAACGGCCTTGGCATTGCTTTGGCACCCCGTGTGCTCGTATCCGACGACATCGCCCAGGGCCTCCTGGTCCAACTATGCCGAGAAAACACCTTAGAGGGCCCAGGATTTCATTGCCTGTTCAGGGAAAGTGCCCTCTCAGACCGAGATAAAGCACCGTTCTTGAAATGGCTTATCGATGGAGAGGAAAAGAGTGCCGACGTATAGGGGGAACGTTATCCCTCTGAATTTCTGAGAAACATGCAAATAAGGTCAATATTTCAGTCTCATTTGCATGTTCCTAAAAGTGATCGGCTAAGTCAGGCACTAGCCAGTCAACACCCTTTTCAGCATATCAGCCTGGGTGCTTAGTTTCTCAGAAATTTCCTTTACCTCTCCGGCAATACCGTGGACATCACCTATATTTTGGGTAACACCTGTAATATGAGTGGTAATATCAGTTACCCCAGAAGCGGCTTCTTGAACATTACGGGCAATTTCCTGAGTTGCGGCACCCTGCTCTTCCATAGCTGCGGCAATACCAGATGAGCCTTCGTTGATATTCCCAATGGATTTTGTTATCTCGGCAATAGCAGCAACTGCATTGCTCGATACTCCTTGGATTTCTGCCACCTGTTTTTTGATATCTTCAGTTGCTTTAGCAGTTTGCGTTGCCAAGGTTTTCACCTCTGATGCCACTACAGCAAAACCTTTACCTGCTTCTCCAGCTCTAGCTGCTTCAATTGTCGCATTCAAGGCCAATAAATTAGTTTGCCCCGCAATATCGTTAATTAAACCAATCACTTGCTCTATCTTAGTGGAGGCTTCCGACAAACCGTTCACCAACACATTGGCTTGCTCAGCCTCTCCGAAAGCGGCAGTGGCTAAGGAAGCAGATTGGGTAACTTGTTGATTAATTTCCTGGATTGAAGAGTTCAGCTGGTCTGCCGCTGTGGCGACAGTTTGCGTATTCACTCCAGCTTCTTCTGCACCTGATGCAACAGAAACCGATTGTTCTGCAGCTTCCGAAGCCGCCCCATCCATAGATGCAGCGCTGTTGTTAAGTTGAGAAGAAATATCAGTGATCGATGTTACCATCTCCTGGAAATTGGTCATCTTCTTTTCTACTGAGTCTGCTGCACGGTTGATTTCACGGGTGGCTTCTCCAAAACTCCCAACCATGCCGTCCTGAGCAATGCGTCGAAAATATTGATTGTTGGAAATAAAACCAAGACAAGCAGTTGATTCACGTACATAGGCATCTGTACGATCAATCATCTCGTTCACCTTGTTGCAAAGGTCACGTTCTTTACCATTTTTCGTTGGAATACCGAGAACTCGAGCTTCAAAATTTCCCTCGCAAATTGCCTCACAAACATTCAATATTTTATCAATAGTTTCATCACTTAAACGATCTTCAACTGGTTTCATCTTTCTAACCGCAAACATCTCAAACACCCTTTACCAAACTCGCAATAAACTCATTATAGGATTGATCTCTTTCAGCCAAAATCGCTTTAAAAGCCTTAACTGATTCCGCGATACCCTCTTTCTTGTTTGGATGAGTATCCTCGATGGCTTTAAGTTGATTATAAAGAGGCTCAACAATCTTCTTAATGACCTCTTGATTGGGAACCCGGCGTGTAGAGTGGTAGCCGATAACTTCCCCGTTTTCACGGCTTGGCGTGACATGTGCGATAACCCAGTAATGATCCCCATTTTTTGCAGAGTTCACGACAAAAGCAAAAATTTCCTCTCCTTGAGCGATCGTCTCCCATAGAAGCTCAAAAACAGCGCGAGGCATATTAGGATTTCGAATTACATTATGTGGCTTACCCATAACTTCATCTTCGGTATAACCCGCAATATCTAAAAAGATTTCGTTCGTATAGGTCAGCCTACCTTTTAAATCCGTCTTGCTTACAATTAATTCATTGCGGTCAAAAAAGACCTCTTTTCCCAGATGTTCCATCTCAAATCTTCCCAATTTCTTTTCTTATTCTTATCAAAGCTTTACGCTTCTTATTGAAATTCACATACGACGGTATGTAGAAAGTGGTTAACAAAACTCTAATCCCACACATTCTGTGTTGGTATATAGATTTTTGGATTTATAGTTGGATACTTAGGATTGAGCTGATAAGTAAATTTTATTTTTAAAATCAATAAGTAATCGAAAAACTTACAAAATAATACAAACAATATATTACGTTTTATATACGAATATTATAATAATCAAACCTGGATTCGTTTAATTAAAATCCATTAATTGAGCCATGAAATTAACGTAAGATAGCTGTTTCTCTCGGAGGATTGAATAGAGGGCATCAATAGCATCTTTTGTCCCCTTCTTTTTATTCTGATTTCTATCTTCTATTTCTTTTAGCTCGACATACAGAGGTTCAATTATCTGTTTTATGGTTTCGGAATTTGGAACTCGGCGGGTAGAGTGATAACCAACTATTTTGCCATTTACAAAACTGGGAGTGACATGCGCAAGGACCCAATAATAATCAGATTTTTTGGTTGAGTTAACCACAAAAGCAAATATTTCCTTTTCCTGGGATAAGACCTGCCATAACACCTCAAATACGGCGCGGGGCATATTGGGATTTCGAATAATATTATGGGGCTTCCCCATAATCTCCTCTTCACTGTAACCCGCGATTTTTAAAAAAGTGTCATTTGCATAAGTGATCCGCCCCTTTAGGTCCGTCTTACTTACAATTAGCTTGTCGCGATCAAAAAATACTTCTTGGCCCAGATGCTCCACGTTCGCTCCCCCAAATAGGCACCTCAACAACACAAATTTCGAAGCGCTCAATTTATGACAAACTCTATCTTTATAAGAGATCTGAGAGAGAAAACTTGATTCAAGTCAAGATTAAAGGAATTTTTTCTTATTGATGCAGAAGAAATGAAACTGCCATATGGGGAACGTTATATGTCTGAATTTAAAATATACATGCAAATAAGGACAGAGTTTTCATCTCATTTGCATGCTTTCAAAAGCGAATACTAACCCAGATACTAACCAGTCAACACTCTTTGCAGAGGATCAACGTGCCTACTTGTCACGTTTTGCGCCTTTTCTTTCGCAGCCAGAAAAGTATCCCAATCACAAATAAGAACATCGGAGCCAAACCTAGGACGAGGTATAGTAAGCGGCCGACTGGGCCAAAGAAGGAACCATTATGCAGGGCCACAATCGTTTCCGTGAGAGTTTGGCCTAAGCTGAGATCCCGACCATCCAATACCTTGAGGACCTGACCACAGCTGGGATCAAGTATCACCTTGGTTAGGCCCAATGGCGAAGGTATTTCATCAGTATGACGAAGGGTTAATTCGACCGGACGTCCAACACGGCGGGGCAACTGAATAAAGGTTGTAATTGCTTCTGGGAAAGCACTTTCTGCCTCATAGATATAATCTTCGAGCACCGCCATCCGCAGGCATGTTTTCATCGGTTCATCGTCTTTATTTTCAGGCAAACTCGCCGCTTGTCTCGATGTCTCGACTGGATCTATAAGGCCTTCCCGAAAAACAAGCATTGCGCCTGTAATGGAGAGAAGTATCAGCAAGGGCGAAAGATACAGGCCAGATACTTTGTGGACCCCAGACAAAAGCGCGTTACCTTTTGCCCGGCGCGGTACCCAAAGAGATTTTTTGAGGCCGCGAAGCCCCAATCCACGAGTACTTCTCCACCAGATCATAAGGCCGAGAGTGATCAATACCAAAGAAAAGAGACCGACATAACCGACCAGTTGGTTCCCGTGAGAAGAAAGAAACAGATTGGCATGTAGCTGATAAGCCCATGCCTCAAGCATGGATTTATGTTGATCGACAGACATCGCCAGGCCAGTAGTTGGATCAACATAGAATTTTTCCAGCTGCCACGCACCATTGATCTCATGACGGAAGAGAAACACATAAGGATCTTGACGCTTGCGAGGCAAAAGAACCGACCGCAGCTCAAAATTATTGTATTGCTTGGAAAGTTTGACTTTGATCTCATCACTATCAAGAATTTGAGCATCCAGATCTACTGCTTCAACAGTGGGAGCCGCTGACTGCCGTATTTCAGCGCGAAAAACAAGCAGCGACCCACTTAGCCCAAGCACGACTAAAATGATCCCTACGCTTAAAGCCAAAAACAGATGTAACTTTCTCATCTTCCCAACACCTTCTCAGGCTCTAATTTAAAGCCATCACCAACCATCACTCGGGAACAAGGCCCCCTAGAGTAGCGGTTCTAAGCTTTCCATTAGGGGGAAGGTCAAGTCTTTCTCTACTGGGTCATAATTTCTGAGAAATTGTGACCTACTGTTTTACTTGGGCTCTCAAGCAAGAGCTCAACCAGTTGGAAAGCTCTGTTGTTCTCACCTTTTCAAGCAGATCTTCTGGTTTACTGCCTAAACGGTATGCGGCTTTTGGATCGGTTTGCGCGGCCAATAGATCTTCTGCCAAGTTTTGGGCTTTCGAGAAAATACCTTGGGCATCTTGAACATAGTCTGCAATAGCGGTGGTCGGCAATTCAGGGTGATATTGCATACCCCAAAAATTCACACCATTTGCATTATATACCAGGGCCTGAATAGGGGAATGGTCGTTACCAGCGATAAGCTTTGCACCATCGGGTAGGCGCTGTACTTCGTCACGATGAACACAGGGGACACAATAGCCATCACGACGACCCAACATCATGGGATGATTGCGTCCTTCAGCCGTCAATTTGATGTCCAGCGCCAGGCCAATTTCCATGCCCTTGGGCGAAGGACCAATCTTTCCCCCCAGTAAAGTCGCAGCTAACTGAAGTCCATTGCAAGAACCGATGGTAGGAAGCCCCGTATTAAACACCAACTGCCCAGCTCTTCGCAGCATGGCAGCCTCTGGCGCATCTGTAGACCAAGCCACGCCTGATCCGGTAAAAACAACACCATCGATATCTAGTAAATCATCTCGCGAGAGTGATTTGCGATAAGGTTCTGCCACACGAACTTCAATATTCGGGGCATTTTCTTTTAACGCCGCCTCATAAAAATCAGCCGCTGTGGCTTTTTGGGCAGAGCGTGCACGGTCAACGATTTCAGGCGAGTTTGATTCAATAATAAGTACCGTCGGCATAGTTGTCCTCACCCCGAATAAAATACATACTTCTTTGGGGAACCATGACAATTTTGAAATACTCTGTATAGCTATTTTCGACGACGTCAGAGTATTAATTTTACCGCTTAAAAAAATGGAATTTTGAGGCTAAAAATTGTCGTATAAAGGCAAGGAAACGTGGCCTACAACCTCTGTAGCCACGCGTGTAAACGAAGCGAACAGAACACAGAAAGTTAAGCCCAAGTTACAGAGGAGACGGGGGCAATAAAACAGAACCTGCCTTAGCCCTGGATATATACGTGCTCATGATCATCTTTACGATACAGTGGCTAAGAAATTACTTTTTTAGGACCATGATTACCGTTTATAAACGTAAATTTGAAATAGAGCGCCTCACAACGCCCTCAAGTACCTCTTATAATATTTATCTATAGTTTTCGGGGAGTTGAAAAAGCCAACTCAGAACTATTTTAAGAAAATAATTAAATTTTATTTCGGCGGCCAAGTAGCCAGATGAAAAACAGACCTCCGACAAGACCCGTGATAATGCCAATTGGAATATCTTCGGGGGCCATGATGGTACGGGCAACAACATCCGACCAAACCAAGAAAATCGCTCCGATAAGGGCTGAAATTGGTAATACGCGTTTATAATCGCCACCGACCATCATGCGCACGATGTGAGGGATCATAAGACCGACAAAGCCGATAATACCGGAAAAGGCAACCATCACCCCCGTGATAAGGGCGCCGACAATAAAGATCGTGAGTCGAAATCGCGCCACAGAAATCCCAAGAGTAGATGCGGTTTCATCTCCCACGGTCATGGCATTGAGATCACCCGATTTAATCCAAAAATACAGACTGCAAAACACTAAAATAACCAGTGGATATATCAATTGAGACCACTGTGCGAGGCCAAGACCACCCAACATCCAGAACACCACGGTGTGTGTGGCACGGGGATCGCCCAGAAATATCAATACATTGGCCGCTGCCATAACGACAAACGAGACGGCGACACCGGCAAGAATTAGGCGATCAGCAGATGTTGCCGACGCCAAGCGTGACACTCCAAGGACCATCGCAGAAGCACAAAGAGCGCCGAGAAAAGCAAGCAACGGGACCGTTAAAAGACCAAGGAACAATCCCGTGTGCAGCAATGCAAGTATGGCACCAAAAGCACCGCCAGATGAAATTCCAAGCAAATGAGGATCAGCCAAGGGATTTCGGGTTACTGCCTGAAGTGTTGCACCAACCAAAGCCAACCCCGCCCCAACTAAGCCCGCCAAAATGGCTCTGGGGAAACGAATATCCCAGACAATAGCTTCTCGTCCCACCGACCAGCTTTGCTCAACCGCTCCTGGGAAGACCTTATTTATGACGATGCCCCATATTGTCGGCATCGGGACCGAAATGGCCCCGACACTGACGGCAACGCAAATAGAGAACACAAGAAAAGCGACACCACCCACCAATAACAAGACAAGTGATCGGTTTTGTCTTGTGAGACCCAATCCCAAAAAACTCTGGCCAGAAAGACCTCTCTCCGTAAGACTTGGACCAGAAAGATATTGAACCCTGGCAGTATTTTCTGATGTCGTTGCGGCCCCCACTAAAATTCTTTCATCTGATAGGGGCTGTTCCATTTTGCTCAAGCTCATCTACTGGACCTGAAAAGCAGTTGCTAGTTTTTTAACCGCATTGATATTACGCGGTCCCGGGGTTGCTTCCACGTATTCAAGTACCACAAAGCGGTCATTTTTGACGGCATCGATATCTGTAAAAGCAGGATTGCTTTTCATAAACTCAATCTTCTGCTCTGCGGTAACATTGCCATAGTTAACGATGACAACAACCTCAGGATTACGCTCGACAACCGCTTCCCAACCGACCTTAGCCCAGCTTTTGTCAAAATCATCCATGATGTTACGCCCACCCGCGGCTTCAATCATCGCGGTAGGCATAGCAAAGCGCCCGGCTGTAAATGGTCGATCTTCGCCGCTGTCATAAACAAAGGTTCTAACGGGTTTCACAGGAGCTTTAAGAGTGGACTGAAAGACCTCAAGCTCGTCTTTGTAGGTGGCGACCAGGACTTCTGCTTTTTCCTCTACACCAAAAATTGCCCCAAGGTTCAAGATATCGTTGTACATATCCTGCATAGAGATCTTTAGCTTATCGCCGATGTGAATACAGGATTCTGTGAGCTCATAAACTTTGATGCCAAAAGGTTCCAGAGTTTCTGGGGTGATTTCACCACCAACCTTCATGCCATAGTTCCAGCCTGCAAAGTAAAAATCTGCATCAGCCCCCACCAAGACTTCCTTTGATGGATATTTGGCAGAAAGTTCTGGCAATTGGGCCACGCCTTCGCGCATTTTTTCATCCAGGGTTTTCCAGCCCGAAATGCCGGTATAACCGACCATTTTATCCCGTAAGCCAAGCACAAGCATCATCTCTGTCAGATTAACATCATTGGATACTGCTGCTTTTGGTGCGGCGTCGAATACGACTTCGCGGTTACAACTTTGCACCGTGACAGGAAAATCAGAAGCACTCGCTGCTGTTAGCGGAAAACCAAGGCTAATCCCTATGGAAAGTAACGGGGCTGATAGGACGATATAGTGTGAAAGGTTACGCATTGCGTTCTCCATAACAGAAAGAAGCTGAAAAATTAAAGATGATAGGTGAAGTGTGAGCGCCCGCTTGGCTCCAGTCGCTCTATCCGGGCATTGACCTGAAACGCACGAGTGACTAGCTCTTCACTCAACACAGTTGCAGCCGGACCAAAAGCAAGACTACGCCCCCCAGCCAGGACCAAAACATCGTCGGTGTACTGGCTGGCTAAGTTCAAGTCGTGCAGGCTGGTGATGATGGTCAGCCCCAATCCTGATATCAATGTGAGCACTTCGAGTTGATGTCGGATATCAAGATGATTTGTCGGTTCATCAAGAATGAGGATCTGGGGTTCTTGCGCGAGTGCTCGAGCGACCATCACTCGCTGTCTTTCACCACCAGAAAGTGTGCCAAAATAACGATTGGCAAATTCGAGTAAATCAAGTTGAGAGAGTGCCGATGATACGATCTCAACATCACGCGTTCCATTCCCGGACAACCCTCTGCGATGAGGAGTTCGCCCAAGCGCGACGATCTCCCGTACGCTAAGAGAGAAATCTGTGGGTTGCTCCTGAAGCACCGCGGCAATGCGTTGCGCCGACGAACGCGCGCCCATGATCTGAATGTCTTCACCACCAACCAAAACCTGCCCGGTTCGAGGACGATAGTAGCGATAAAGCAAACGCAACAGGGTTGATTTTCCCGCGCCATTGGGTCCGACAATCCCGAGAATACGACCGGCACCAACTTTAAAGCTGGTTTCATGCAAGATGACATCACGCCCGTTCGGTCCCCAGGACAGATTACGGGCTTCTAAAGCCGTTTTCTTCATATGAAGGTATTTCTTATCTAGTGTAGGTCATATATAGCGTTTATATGTTATGTTATAACATAACTATATTCATCAAGACACAATAGCAAGATCATCTTCTTAAATGAAAATAATCACCAATCTCTGGAATTTTGCCAAAAGGCTGGCGTACAAAAGCTTTATGGGATTTGGATATGAGAATTTGGTATCGCGTAATCAGTTCCATGGCACCCTCCGTGCACGCGCGAGGAGGATTGAAAACTGATGTGATATGACGCAAACAAACCTGTCGCCATGTCTATCATCATTTCCGAGGCACCCCGCCCGGTTTGAGTTAATAACACGATGGCAGGTCTCCTGACTCGCGGATCAAAGCTTCTCTGAACCTTCCCAGATTTTATAAATCCAGTGGTACTCTCAGAGTGGCTAACCACATACAGTTGCGGGGGCAGTCACGGAATTGGCACCTAACAGGTTACACCTCACCGTATTCCCTTTTCATCCCGGATTCAGCTTAGATATCCAGGAACCATCGCGGGGATGGTGTCAAAATTCATTGGGAAACACAAGCGCAAAACCGACACTAGTTGTATGAAAAGTACTAACTTGGCTTACAGTACCTTAGTCATAATCACAATTTTACCTATTACTCACCAGAACTGGGATCGTGATTAATTTCCAAAGGGCAATCGCATTAGTATTTCATCATGATATTCATTTCCAATTTTAAGGGCTTGGTGTTCCAGGCCATATTCTTCAAACTCCAGTCTTTCATACAACTTCACCGCGACCACGTTGGAAGCAACAACAGAAAGCATTACTTCTTCGACAACGCTTTTTGCATGTTCTATGACACGTTCTACCAATAACCTAGCAAGCCCAGTCCTGCGTGCTTCTGGCTTAATAAACATCCCCCATAATACGCCTTTATGTTTCAGTTTAGAGGCCGTCGACACCTTAAACCCAACAACACCAACCAGAGTGCCATCGTCAGTAAAGCCACCAAGTACAGTATTTTTCTCCAACAACTCTTCGAACCAAGACAGCGGCTTACGTGCCTCATCCTTAAACGAAGCTCCGAAAGCTTCAGGATTGTTCTTGAGCCCTTCTAAACGCAACTCGCAATAACTTTCAGCATCCAGCGCTTTTACTCTACGAATTATGAAGGGGCTTTTAGGGGCTATCTTAGGTGTCATCGTCACTTTATGCCTCAAGGTTTAATCTGCGTTTGTGAAAAGCCTCTATTTCCCATTGTACTCAACGATGATTGAGAGGGGTAATCCGTGATCATCATTCCGCCGTCAACAACAAGTGTTTGTCCGGTTATAAAGGACGCATCAGAAGACGCAAAAAAACAAACCGCTCCTGCAATTTCCTCAGGATCCCCCATGCGCCCCAACAACGACGGAGGGCAGGTCCAATCAGAAGAACCTGTTCCTTGTGCCTTGGCAGCTTGCTCGGATGACGTTTCTATCCAACCAGGACTGACACAGTTGACACGAACGCCGAAAGGCGCCGCTTCAGCCGCAAATGATCGGGTTAATGCTTCGACCCCGGCCTTAGCGACACCATAAAGTCCCCAATTGCCATGCTGTGCGGCGGTAGAAGATATATTGATAACAGAGCTGCCAGATGTTTTTGCCAGATATGGTAGGCAATGCGCAGTGACGAGATATGTTGAATTGAAATTTGCACTTTGATAAAAGTTAAGGCGTTCGCTGATCGAAGACGCGCTTTCAATTGTGCTATTGATAAGACCGCATCCCGCATTATTAACGAGTGTGTGCACTTCACCATACTGTTCAACAACTAATGAGATGGCTGCTTTAACCTGGCTCTCTTCCGTGATGTCAGCCCTATAGAACGCACATTCATAGCCAGAAGACTGGAGCTCTCTAACCGCGTTCATCCCTCTCTTATCATTACGAGCTATGATCGCAACCCGAGCCCCCTCCTGCGCGAATTTGCGGGAAATTCCGTAACCAATTCCAGAGCTTCCCCCTGTCACGATAATTGTCTTCTTTTTAAATCTCATTTCATTACCTTCTGCAGAGGATAACAGTAAAATCTCGAAAGCCATGTCTAGAGCTTTGCAGCAAAGAAATTCAAGCTTAGAGGCAGGACCAGAGGGTAGCAGGGGCAACCCGGATATTTCCCGAAATACGGTTGGCACGTTTTTGGACATTCTGGCTGGGGCGGGCGGCATTTCTGTCCAATGGGTTGGGTAAGACAGCCGCAAGACGAGAGGCCTGCCCGTGGGTCAGTGCTTTTGCGGTTCGATTAAAATGAGCCTGTGCTGCGGCTTCGGCGCCATAGATCCCATCGCCAAATTCTGCGATATTTAGATAGAGTTCCAAGATCCGACGTTTGGGTAACAGCGTTTCCAACATAAGCGTTAGAGGAACCTCGAGAGCTTTTCGAACTTTACTGCGAGAGGGCCAGAGAAACAGGTTCTTGGCCGTCTGCATTGAGATGGTACTGGCCCCGCGCGAAGCCGTTCCGGTATCGACCAATTCGTCCCAGACAATTCCCATCTGTTTCCAGTCAAAACCCGCGTGTTCGCAAAAGCGTTGATCTTCTGAAACCAAAACCGCTTGAATAAGACTTGGAGAGATATTCTTCAGCGCTACAAAGTCGTACTGCATGGGAGAGTTTCTAACTAGCATGAGCGGCGTTACCAAGGGTGGCAGTATCCGATAAATAAGGATCGTCGTCACCGGAAAGACCAGGCCGATAAACACGCTCACCCAAATGAGCCGACGGAGAAAGAACTTCATCAATTTACGTAATCCATGTCGTTTTCCCATAGAGAAGCCGCTACTTCTATCCAAAATCTGCCGCTTAGGCACCAGTTCATGTGAGTTTATCGATCCCTATTCAAGGTGCAAGAACTCTTGAAAATGCAGGTCTATAAAACGGAGCCTCATCTAGATCCGTTAAGCCCAAAACCAATATGATACGCGGTGTTGGCGTTTTGCATAACAAGCTATTTAATTGCCTTGTTAGCTCCAACGTTATTATAAAGAGAATATGTCAATTTCAAAAATAAAAGTGCATTAAAACATTTACAAAGAGAGCTGAAACGGGTGCTTGGGTTAGTGCTCATTACGGTGATCTTGTATTTGGACCCTAAAAAAATAGTTCTATAGAAAAAAGTTTCATTTAAACCAGTGCTGAGTTCGATTAATCAACGCTACCAACGAGAGCATGACAGGGACTTCGACTAAGACCCCAACAACTGTGGCCAAAGCAGCACCAGAGTTTAAGCCGAAAAGCGAAATTGCAACGGCGACGGCTAATTCAAAGAAATTTGATGTACCAATAAGGCAGGCGGGAGCGGCTATATTGTGCGGAAGCTTCATCCATTTGGCCGCAATATAGGCAATGATAAAAATTCCATAAGTTTGTATCAACAAGGGTACAGCAATTAAACCAATGGTCTCTGGCTCAGATATGATTGTATTTGCCTGAAACCCAAACAGTAATACAACGGTTGCTAATAGCCCGATAACTGACCAAGGTTTCAACTTTGATAGAAAGTGATCTAATGGCTGCTGGTCATTGCCATTGTTCAAAACCTTTCGAGTAACAACGCCCGCAATCAATGGCAACAATACATAAAGAATTACTGAAATTAGTAACGTTTCCCATGGGACTTGGATATCGCTTATTCCGAGTAAAAACGCAGAAATAGGCGCAAATGCAAAAACCATAATGACGTCATTAACGGACACTTGAACCAAGGTGTAATTAGGATCACCTTTGGTTAACTGCGACCAAACAAATACCATTGCCGTGCATGGCGCAACACCGAGTAAAATCATCCCAGCAATATATTCCTGTGCTGATGCAGGGTCGACCAAATCAGCAAATAATATATTGAAAAATAACCAGCCTAACGCCGCCATAGTAAAAGGCTTTATTAACCAGTTAATCACAATGGTGAGCACTAGGCCTTTAGGGTTTTTGCCAACGTCTTTTATGGCCGTAAAATCGATTTGTACCATCATAGGGTAAATCATCACCCAAATAAAAATGGCAACTACGATATTGACGTGGGCAATTTCAAGTCCAGCAACTATTTGGAAAATTTCCGGTTGCCATAAACCAAATACGATCCCGACCACAATACTAAGACCAACCCAAACAGACAGAAAGCGCTCAAAAATTCCCATACTGCTATACCTTTTCCAACGCTAATCGTATTGTTAATAACTCGCTTTATTCGGGCGGTTATTCATTTTTGATAATCACTCAAGAAGAGCACTAATCAATGAAATATTATTTTCAGTCGTTTGTGCAAAAATTATTTTAACCCACAATAGTAGATCAAGATTAATGCGGTAAAAGGTCCACTCCAACAAAACCAGAGAATGACTATTGGCTCGCTTCGTTATGTTCCAACTCATCCTTTGCGAAATGGCTGAGAATAAACCACTTCGAAAATGCCTTCTCCTCTGAGAGTGTACCATCTAGACGAAGTGTACCGTTTTCACGAGCTGATTGTAATGGTGTATGGCCAAGCCAGACTTCAACGAGTGTCTTAATATGGGCAGAAACCCACAAATCAACTTCATGGCCCGGATCCTTCAAACATATTTCAATGTCTTGGGGCTCAAAGATTAACCAGTAACGTTGTTTTTTAGGTGAAACGCCACTGACATTGAACTCGATTACTCTTCGTTTTTCTGTGGTAAAACCATGTAAGATATTCAGTTGTCTCAGTTCCCAAAACAAAACATCAGGGTCCATATTTTTTTCAAGTGTTATTTCACGGCGCAACCATTTTTGTGCCCAGATACCCATTTGATCTATGATCGGAAACAGCGCCTCTCCTGCCTGGGTGAGCCTGTATTCTTTACGACGTTTGGTCTCTGTTGGAACTTGCTCAATAATATTTGCGTGTTCCAACTCCCTTAAACGTCGAGACAAAATTGCCGAGGACATCAACGGTGCACTGTTTTGAATTTCAGTGAAAGTCGTGGCCCCACAATAAAAAGCCCGTAAGATTAGTGTCGTCCATCTATTACAGATGATTTCAGAAGTCAGCGCGACAGGGCAAAACTGCCCATAACTATTTATCTTATTCATACCGAGTATCATCTGTGATCAGGAATTATATTACAACTTCACTTTTTGAAGTAGTCGGCATACGACAAATAGCTCAAGGTATGATCTCGTACCATCAGGAGAAGTATGATGAATAGGGTTAACCTAGAAAGCCTTGCAGAGACACTTGCCCATGGGATGGCAGAAAATACGGCAGAACGCGATTTATCGGCGACGTTTGCCACCAACAACCACAAAAATCTCCAAGAGCACAAATTGTTTTCAGCTTTAATCCCACTTGAGATCGGGGGCGGTGGTGCCAAGTACAGCGAAATGGCAAAATTTTTACGAAAGATTGCGAAATACAATGCTTCTACGGCTCTTGCTCTCGCAATGCATCAGCATTTAATTTCAGCTGCGGTATACAATAATATAAACGGAAAGCCTGGTCGCAAGCTGATGGACACAGTTGTTGCTGACGAAACCATATTGGTTAGTACAGGCGCAAATGACTGGATGGAATCAAATGGTGAAGCCATCCGCACACAAGGTGGATATATTGTTACAGCGCGCAAACCCTTTGCAAGCGGCTCTACTGCTGCCCATGTCCTCGTCACTTCTGTTCGGGTTAACGATCCGGAATTGGGTGCACAAGTTTTGCATTTTTCTATTCCAATAAAGACCGACGGAATCTCATTTTCTAATGACTGGGATACACTTGGTATGCGAGAATCTGGATCTCAGACCATCATTTTAGAACGTGTATTCATACCCGATAGGGCAATTATTTTGACCCGGCCTCAACAGGGGTACTGTGCAATCTTCGACGTTGTCTTACCCTGCGCCTTACCCTTGATCATGTCTGTGTATTTAGGTGTCGCAGAAGCGGCCGCAGAGATTGCTGTCGATCTCGCAAAAAAAAGAGAGGGTGATGAAGTTACGCCTTTTCTTATCGGCGAAATGATCAACCATCTGACGACCGCCCAAATTACCGTAAACGATATGATATCACTTACAAACAATCTTGAGTTTACAGCCTCAGCCGAAGTTTCTAACGCTATTTTAATACGCAAAACAATCGCCGTAAATGCAGTTGTGAACACCGTAGAAAAGGCAATGGAGGCGGCTGGCGGAGCAGGGTTTTATCGAAAGCATGGTCTTGAACGGATGTTACGTGATATTCACGCGGCCCAGTTCCATCCCATGCAAGAAAAAAGACAGCATCAATTTAGTGGTCGTATTGCGCTGAGTCTGCCTCCTGTCGAATGAGGGAGAGTTGTACTCGACAGCAATCGTTTTAATCTCAATTTCTCCCAGATCCTCTTAAAATTGTCCCTAATCAGACTTGCTCTACAATTTTGCGAAAACGCCCTGTACAGCAAGGCAAACCAATCCTTAATCAATCACCAGCTCTAAAAGTTGATCCAATAGGCTCTCCCTAAATCCTGTTAAGCCCAGGTTGAAGGCAACACTGAGCCAAGTCCTGGTCCATTAAGGATGCTTATTTTTTGTAATCGGTTTCTAAAAAATATGTGCAACTCAAATATCTAACCTTAGGAGAGAAAAATGTTTGCCGAAGCCACAACGTTTAAAAAGCATCATAATACCGATGATGTTAAGATACCAAGTGGAGTTAATATCCAGTATGGACAAAATAGTTGCTCAACAATACTTCGTTTAGCTCGTGATGTAGCAAGCAAGAAATCAAAATTCATAGCACGTTTCATAGCGTCGTTGGCAACCCTCATTTTCTTGCCATTTCCTGCAGCCGCAGACTTGAGCACACCAGAATGGAGTTGCTGGTTTAGCGCTAAAGAGCATTATAAAGAGGTGTCCCTTAACGAGATAATCGCTGATGTCGCCCCTTTGCGGCAATGGATGTTTAACGCAAATACAACAGGTACGGTGACCCCATCAAAGGCTAATTCCACCCCAATTAAGCACAGCTTGAAAAACAAAGCCCGGCGGCGGTTTCTTCAATATGAAAAGCAGAAGTACGGTATTAATCTGGGATGGACCGATAATGCAGCCGTACAAACAGAAAAAGATAGTCGAGGTTTTGCAGCCACCCTCCCCAATAACAGGAAGATATTGCGATATGGTGACGTTGTCGCTCTTAGCTGGGGACAAAGAAAACCCTACCTACGTTATAAGAAGCGCGAGTGGGGTATCAACCTAGTTTGGGCGCATAACCCTAGTTATGAATGGAAAGTGCTTGGCGGGCGAGATCGCGCGCCAGTGCAAAAAGGCAAGGATTGGGTGATTTTGTTCAACATGGCCCATTCCGAACCAATGCTATATTTCAAACGCGATCGTGGTGCAAATATTGGGTGGCCGGACAGCAAACATTGGTCCGCATGGTGGAAGCCGAATTTTACGGGAACAATCCACGCTTCTAACCCATGTGAAAAATACATGGCCCGTGCAGCCGCAAGGGTTCTGGCAGAGGTACCAGTCATCCAATAGAGCAGATTGAGTGTCATGAATTCGGTTATAAGGGGCGAATAAAATATCCACTTAACCACGATACGGGAAAAACTGCTTGAATTGTTTTGGAGTTCTGCCCGTGGAGATAATTTTACCGCTACAAACTCTGGGTTTAGCACGGCAAGGCAGGCTAATTATGATCAGGTCCTGACAGAAGGTTTTGTGTTGGGTAATTCCTATTGTAATAGATAATCAACAGTAAATTATTTTGCACCCGTCCAGCCTGTTTTATTGGGTGGGTGCAGGATAAGGGGCGCTGTTGCAAAGTTAACGAGAAGACAAGATATCTTTTTATTAAGAAACTCATCGTATAATTATTATGCCGTACTAAGGGGGAAAAGGTGAAGCGCGCGTGCCCATATATAAACTCTTAGCGACCATATCCTATCTATTGCTATTCCAGTTGTCTTCAGTTGCTAATGCTGAAAAACCTATAATACTTACAACCCACAACCTTCCGCCTTATAGTTACTTTGATGAAGACCTAAATTTAATAGGATCAGCTATAGGGGTTGTACGCTGTGTCTTCCAACGCTCGAATATTCCTCTTGAGATAAGGGTAATGCCTTGGAAACGGGCTCAAAAACTAGTTTCAAGAAATGAAGTTGACGGCTTCTTTGCTGCTTCACAAAATGCTGAACGGGATGAATTCGCAGTAATTTCAGACTATATCGCTGATCAGGATTGGGTTTGGTACATTAGGCGGGATTCTAGTTTTGACCCCAAATCTGAGAAGTTTAAGAATGAGGCAATCGTTTCAAGTTTCTTTGGGGCTAATATGCACAAATGGTTAGTTGATAATCAGTATCGTGTATTAGATAAGCCTCCGCCAACGACCGAACATCTCTTGCGAATGCTTACATCCAAACGCCTTGACGGTATTTTGGCGAACAATCAGGTTATGTCAAAACTACTTGAAGAAGGACAAAGTGAAGTCCGTAGGATCGTGCATAAGAAAAAACCACTTGGTGTATATTTTTCAAAGCATTTTTTATCCTCCCGCCCAGACTTTCTTAAGATGTTTAATTCCCATGTGAAATACTGCAGGAAAAACCCCAGACCTCCTGCCAAAGTAATCAGATTTATAACCTATCATATAAGTGAGCCCTTCATAATTGATACTGAAGCCCAATTAGGTTTAACCTATGAACTAGCCCGCTACCTTACGAAAAAATCAGAAGGTCGTTTTCAGTTTCATGTGGAGACATTTTCCCGCCCAGAGTTAAATGAACAGATCGCTCGAGAAGGCGACGTGGTTGTTCCTTGGGTAAATCCAGTATGGTTTAGAGACGTAAACCAAGAAAAATATCTTTGGACAAGTGGCTACTTTGAAGACAGCAACAGCTTTGTCTCTTCTCGCATAAATCCAATCGAATATAATGGCCCAAAATCACTTGAAGGCTTAATTTTGGCTGGCTTGAGAGGTGGACGGTGGGTCGGACTGGAAGAACCCATAAATTCAGGAATGATTATTCGTAAAGATATGGATAGCTATTGGCAGGCAACACGTGCAGTTGTCGTAAATAAAGTTGATGTAGCTATAATCCCGACTTCTGTAGCCAGACATTTTCTGATTAGACATGGCCTAACATATAAGTTGCATTTCGCGGCTAAGAAACATAGTCGTTATCAACGTCACCTACTCATTAAAAATAACCATACTTTACATAAATATCTTCAAGCTCAAATCTTACTGCTTAAGAACTCTCAAGAATGGAAAGCAATTTTATCACAATTTGGTTTATGAACTTAGCCGCTGTAATAAGCCATTTAGATCTATTCAGCCATCAATTTTCCATCAAAGTCTCTCATCTGCAAACGGAGTATTTGGAGGTGTTGTTGCAAAAAAAACTTCGAGTGAATTTCAAGAGGCAGATAAAACACTTCGACAACAACCTTGAAAGAGATCGCGGGTAACTCGCTCCAGAACTTCCAAGATACTTCCCTTGATACAGTAATTACGAAAGCAGCCATAGAGATCTATTAGTAATAACAGATTATAATCCTCTTGTTATTAGGTCGTTCCAAAAGTGTCATTCTCAAGTACCATTTTCAGTGCTTTTTTCAAAAATTAACTTTTCAACGGGCATAATGGACCTGTGCCAAACGGTCTGGAGAAAGCTATGAAAATACGTGCGGTATTTACGCTTGCGGTAATCTTCATACTGCTTGCATCATTCTTTACAGCTTCTTCTTTCTCCCAAGGCGATAAACTCATCGTTCATTGGCGTGATCGTCCACCCTATATATTTAAAGACAATAATAACCAAGTCAAAGGTGTCATGGTTGAGCTGCTTGAAGAAGCGGTTAAACAATTAGGGTATGAATTAGAGTGGCAGAATGTCCCCTTTGCACAGAGCCTTCAACAATTAAAGAGGATGAAACCCGTCATTGTCCCCCGTATTCGTAAAACTAAGGAGCGAGAAGCTTTCGTTAAGTACCTCGGGCCAATAGGTTTTGCCAGGACACGTGTTTTATTTTTGGTACACAAAAAGGATAAGGACATCCTCGGTAGCTATGAGGATCTTTATAAATATTCGATCGGAGTTAAACGCGGAACAACCTATAACGATAAGTTCGACAAGGACACGAGAATTAAAAAAATAGTCAGTGTCGATGACAAAAATATGGCTAAGATGTTTAATGGTGGTCGGTTCAGAATAATGGCTATCGCAGATCTGGTTTCAATTCTGACAGCTTTGGATAACGCTGGGATAGATGACTACGTCTTCGCGTCCTACATCATATATAATGAGGGCAGTGGTTATTATTTCGGCGTGCCTAAAACCTCTGAATTCGAAAAAGTGTATGATGACTTAAACGGTATTCTGGCTGATATGATGGCAAAGGGAGAAACCAAAAAGTTTTTTGAGCGTTACGACCTCGGAGATTCAGTTTGGTTTGACGAAGAAAACCTCGTTACGAATTAGTTTCAAAAAAATTTATTCTTCTGCAATAAAACTCTGGCTTAAAGACAGGACCAGAAGACAGCAGAGCCAACTCAGATATATCCCATATTACAATTGGAAATTTTCTGGCATTGTGACGGGGCCACGCAGCTTCTCTGTCCAATGGATTGGGCAAGACGGAAGCAAGGCGAGAGATATACGCTGCGGCCTCTGTTTTATAGATACAGTCACCATATTCAGCCATTACTGAAGGTGATCGCCGATACATTGACCAGCGTTACGCCGAGCGCGTACCCCGCGTAAAATACAGCTCAGTTTATGCCTCTCACTTTAGCTATCAATTGCGGTTCCGTGGATTTCTGCGGCGTCATCCCGGTTCCAGTATTTGTTGGGGTTTTCACCGTCGTCTGAGTATTTAGACCGGGTCGCCCAGCATTCAGTGATCCTAATTGTTGGATCTTCGTGAACATGATGCTCGAAAACAACACCAAGGACCTGTTTCAAAAGAAGTTCCTGTGGTGCTATCGAAATCGTGATGTCCACCACGGTGACGGATTGTACAGTCTCTTCGGTCCCGGCATGGGATCCTTCCAGCGCACGAAATTGCTGCTCGCCTGGCGCAGAAATGTGTAAGCAACACTCATAATACCCTTGCTTCAACTCCACCTTGGCGCGCAGAGCTTCAAGAAAAACATCCATCCCGGTCACGGGTGTCTGTATCACCAAAACCCATTCCTTCTCCAGAACTGCGGCATCAGTTTCTATGTTTAAAAATTTACTCATCGACTTCCCTTTTCATTTGTTCTCCATGACACTACCTGTTGACTGGCACGACATACTTCGGATAATACCGAAGTATGTATAATGAACCTCCCATGTCCCATATTGGCGCGTTGATCGGGTCGCCTGCGCGGGCGTTGATGCTAACCGAGCTATTTGATGGCCGGGCATTGACTGCGACCGAACTCGCAAGTGTCGCAGGGGTATCGCCTGCCACAGCAAGCGAGCATCTAGGGTTACTTCTTTCTGGTGGTTTTGTGACGCGTGAGAAAAGCGGGCGTCACCAATATTACAGACTGGCCTCGGCGGACATTGCGAGTGCACTGGAACAACTGGTCATGCAGACCGCACATGTGAACACCGGCGCGCATCCAGTTAAAAGATCACGCACACCGATCCAGAACGCCCGGATGTGTTACGACCACGTCGCCGGGCAACTTGGCGTATCGATTGCAGATGCATTGGTACAAAAAGGTGCGTTGATTGCACTGGGCAGTGACTATGAGCTGACCTCGAAAGGAGAGACGCTGTTCGAAGAGCTTGGGATTTCTATAACTGACCTCAAAAAATCTAACCGCCTATTCGCTCGTCAATGCTTAGACTGGAGCGAACGCCGTCACCATGTTGCCGGCGCGGTCGGTGCAGCAATTGCCAATCTGGCTTTTGAAAAAAGATGGGTTGTACGGGCGAAGGAACGACGAGTGCTGACCGTAACGCCAAAGGGCAAGCACGATCTCAAAACGCTTCTTGGGATCAGGCTCTAGTGACAAGTGAAATAGGTTAAGTCTGGCACGGTTTAGAGCTCCACAAACGGGTAGTCCTGCAACAGCAGCCACCAATTAGCTATAGAGCGAAATCAACACCATCTATTTAAATTATTGGTGTTTGTAACAAAACTTCGACATGTTTTAAAACGAAGTTCGCGGTACATGTCTATTTCACTGTCGCCCCTAAAATTGTGGAAGAAGCTATGATTGAATTGGGTTCAGAGCCACTTTTAAGATCAGTCACAATCTTAAACACCATACAAGCGGTTACTGAACATAATTTAATTTAATTTCATTCCAAGAGGGCTTCTAGGATACCTTATCGTTCCGATATCGGGTTTCTACCAATGACTGGGTACTGTTCAGCTTCGTATACCTGCCCCGTTATTGGTGCGCTTCGATCTGAGAGCCAAAAAGCAATGTGCTCTGCAATTTGCTTAGGTTCCAGAATTGAACCACTGGGAGCAAAGGACTTTGGTATGTTTTCAAGCCAGTTCGCGGGTTGACCTTCTGACAATTGCAATCGGTGCTCGTTCTCTGTGAGTGTCCAGCCTACGTTTATCTGATTAACACGTATAGATCGTGAACCCAGAGAATCTCCGAGGTTACGGGTAACCGTCATTAATGCGGCCTTAGAAGCAGAGTAAGCCAAGAGATTCTGGGCACCACAATAAGCATTAATAGAGCCAACATTGACAATACTCCCGCCATTTTTTTGCTCTTCGAAATGAGGTAAGGCTGCCTTTATAAGCATCAAAGGAGCGCGGACATTCACCGTCATTACTTGATCAAAAACATCAACAGACAACGTATCTAGTGTCGATCGATCCAAACGTGCCGCATTATTTACCAAGCCGTCAATCCGGCCATGATGTGAGATAACTTGTTTAATTATATCCCCTGGCGCATTAGGATTTTCCAGATCCGCTGTAATGGCCAAGACGTCAGGTCCGAGTTTTTCGGCCGAGATTTTGAGTTGCTCACTATCACGTCCATGTATGACAACTTTTGCACCGTATTCTTGGCAAAGCTGTGCTGTCGAATACCCAATACCGGAGTGCGATCCGGTAACTAAAATGACGCGGTCTTTAAGCATTACCTGCCCCTAAAAATAATGTTTCTTCTATTCCCCTCACATCGGTTTCGATGCGAAAAAGATCTCCAGCAAGTTTTTCAGTTGAGTTATCAGCTTCTTGCCTACCTTTTTTGGCAGACGTGATAAAAAGCGTTTTCAAATCATCCCCCCCAAATGCAAGTGAAGTGGGTTTTGAGATCGGCATTTCTATCTCACGGTCAAGCGTTCCATTAGGCCAATAGCGAGAAATCTGCCATCCATCCCAATGTGCGTTCCAAAGACATCCTTCACTATCCACAGTCATACCATCCGGGTAACCTGAACCGGAAGAAAGCATGACAAATTCTTCGATCTTACCCAAAGTGCCCGTTTCAAGGTTATATAGAGCTGTATAAATAATTCTCGAAGGTGAATCTGCAAAATATATTCGGCCCCCATCGGGACTGAATGCAGGGCCGTTTATAACGGCCCCATTTGTGTGAGATAGAATTGCCCCCGCGCAAGCAGTCATCAATTCACCAACGAGGTCTTGTTCATTTAATGCTTTAGACCCAAATACAAACCGGCCTCTACGATCACATTTTCCGTCATTCATTAAGGCAGTGTCAGGTATTATCTGAGTATCATTAATTCCGTATATAGACCCGCAATGACGATCAACACGACAAAGATCACGTTCGCTTGCCGCGACCAAATCACCCGTATGAGACAAGACTATTGAACCAACTCTTTGCGATAAATTTAGTTTGGTGAGCCCATAATTATCATTCCAAGAAAAAAGAGCCTTACCAAGAATATCCACAAAAAGAAGTTCTTGCTGATCCTCACACCAGACGGGACTTTCCCCGAGGACACATTGTGAAGTGGCGGTATGTAAAACGCGTACAGTCATAATGATCGTTCATTCCGATAAGAAAGCCCTGCCACAACTCCGCGCAATTCGGCTAAACCTTTCATTCGGCCAATTGCCCCGTAACCAGGGTTGGTCTCTTGCTCTAAATCCTCAAGGATACGGTGGCCATGGTCAGGCCTGATCGGAATGGGTTGGTTGATCCCATAGCTTTGCCGCCTGTTCTCTTCGTTCAATAAAAGATCGATCGCTGACACCAGAGAAACATCTCCCCCCAAATGTTCCGCTTCCTGAAATGATTCTAGATCATGCTCATCGCTTTCAACGACACGAAGATGAGAGAAATGTATTCGCTGTGCTTGCTCTCGGCCAATTTCCATGGCTTCTTCCGGATTTCCAGCAGAAAGAGACCCCAAGCACCAGGTCAAGCCATTTGAGATTGAGGGAACTCTGCTAAACATTGTTTCAAAGTCCTGGCGAGTTGATGCGGCACGAGGCAGCCCAAGTAAGGGACGAGGCGGATCATCAGGATGTATGGCGAGCAGGACGCCTAACTCTTCGGCTTCTCTCACCACAGCGGCTTGAAAAGCACTAATATTATCCAGTAATTTGTCATGAGTGATGCCTTGGTAAAGCTCTATGGCTTTCCTTAAACCATCAAGATTATGCCCCCCAGTCATTCCTCCTGGAAGACCTGCTATTACGGAATTTGACAGCTTTCCAATTTCTTCTGACGAAAGCTTGTCGTAAAAATTCTTAGCCGCCTCAATTCTGGAGTTTGAAAAATCTTTATCTGCGTTAGGACGCTTCAAAATATAGAGGTCGAAAGCGGCAAAAGCTGTGGCATCAAATCTCAGCGCGGATCCACCATTGGGCAACCTGTGATCAAGATCAGTCCGCGTCCAATCCAGCACTGGCATGAAATTATAACAAACCGTTGTTATTCCAGCATTGGCAACAGCTCTTAGACTTTCAATCCAGATTTTTATATAACCGAAAGCTTCATTATCAAACCGCTTTATACTGTCGTGAACTGGAATGCTCTCAACGACATCCCATTCTAAGCCCGCCGCATTAATCATATCCCGACGATCCAGCACATCTTGTTTCGACCAAGCTTGATCCACGGGAATTTCGTGGAGTGCTGTTACGACAGAGCTCGCACCAGATTGACGAATGTCGGCAAGAGAAACTGGATCTGATGGTCCAAACCATCGCATAGATTCAATCATAATACGTCCTCAACCCTAATCAATTCGTTGTTCAGTTTTTGGATCAAAAACTACGGCCCGATCCATATTGAGAGCAAAGACCGCCCCCTCTCCCGGTTTCACCACCGCATCAGCACGCATCCGAGCAACAACTTCCTGACCGCCGAGATGACTGACAACGTATGTATCAGAACCTGCGGGCTCCGTTACATCGACCACATTTTCAACCAACTCAATAATCTGTGCATTTCGATCAGCACCATCAGGGTCAGTAATAGCTTCAGGCCGAATGCCTAACAGGACATCTTTATTGATAAAATTATGGAGTTCACTCTTCGCCCTTTTTCCACCGTCTATAAGCTTTAAGTGCTTTTTATCTGCCCCTAACCCGACAGAAATTTCGACGCCTAACGCACTTCCCTTCTCTCGAATAGTTGCTGGAAATATATTCATAGAAGGAGATCCCATAAAACTTGCGACAAACATGTTTGCTGGATTGTCGTAAATCTCCTTTGGCGTTCCCAGTTGCTGTATATGACCACCGTTCATAACGGCAATTCTGGTCGACAGGGTCATTGCTTCAATTTGATCGTGAGTTACATAAACAATGGTCGAGCCTAGTTTATGATGTAATTTCTTGATTTCAGTACGCATATCAACCCGAAGTTTCGCATCCAAGTTTGAAAGCGGTTCATCAAACAAAAATACATCCGGATTTCTAACAAGAGCACGTCCCATTGCAACTCTCTGACGCTGCCCTCCGGACAATTGAGAGGGCTTTCGTTCTAAGAGCGGTTCGATTTGGAGCATACCTGAAACATCCCTCACTGCCGCTAAACGTTCGGCTTTCGGTACTCCATGCATCTCCAAACCAAAGGAAATATTCTCTGCGACTGTCATGTTCGGATAAAGCGCATAAGACTGGAAAACCATAGCAATGTTGCGTTTAGAGGGATGAACACCGTTCATTTCCCGTCCCTTAATCGCCATTGATCCTGCCGTAATCTCTTCAAGGCCAGCAATCATGTTTAAAAGGGTCGACTTTCCACAACCAGACGGCCCCACCAACACCAGGAACTCCCCTTCGTCAACAGCGATATTGATGTCATGAAGTACTGTTACTTTTCCATAAGATTTACTTACGTCTTTGATATCGAGAAAAGTCATCGTGTGAGTTATCCTTTTACTGATCCGGCCATAAGACCGCGTACAAAATAACGCCCCGCGATGACATAAACGAGAAGCGTTGGTAGTGCGGCTATAATCGCACCTGCAAAATGTACGTTGTATTCTTTGACGCCTGTAGATGAAGATACCAAATTATTAAGTGCTACAGTCATTGGTTGGCTATCGAAGTCGGCAAACGAAGCCCCAAACAAGAAGTCATTCCAAATGTTTGTAAACTGCCAGATGACACAAACCACAATAATAGGCCCAGATACTGGCAACATAATTCGATAGAAAATTTGGAAAAATCCCGCGCCGTCAATTTGTGCGGCCATAACCAACTCGTTTGGTATTGCTTTGTAATAATTACGGAAATAAAGAGTGGTAAACCCAATTCCATAAATGACATGAACAAAGATCAAACCACCTGTTGATCCTGCTAAACCCGTCATTCCCAAAATTCGTGCCATGGGTATCAAAACGATCTGGAAAGGAATGAAGCAGGAAAACAGCATCAATCCAAACAGTATTGTATCGCCTTTAAAGCGCCACTTAGTAAATACGTATCCATTAAAGGCACCAAGGAGGGTCGAGATTGTTACAGCAGGAACGACAATTTTTATCGAATTCCAAAAATATGGCGCAAGCCCAGTTGGTTCGATACCGACCTGTGCTGTTGACCAAGCCTTCAACCAAGGCTCAATCGTCCAACTGGTTGGAAGCGCAATCATATTACCACTTAGAATTTCATCCAATGGTTTGAGCGAGTTGAGGACCATAACCCCGAAAGGCAAAAGATAATAAAAGGCAAAAAGAAGGAGAAAGAGATAAATTAATGCCCTTGAAACA
The DNA here is from genome assembly GCA_036960845.1 of Halopseudomonas aestusnigri. Lineage (GTDB taxonomy): Bacteria > Pseudomonadota > Alphaproteobacteria > Kiloniellales > Kiloniellaceae > Kiloniella. The sequence continues at coordinate 562,002 of JBALWN010000003.1, forward strand.
CGTCCAGTATTTATGGCTGTATCCTGAGTTATACTAGCCATGCTTATTTTCCTTCAATTCAGCATAAAGGTAAGGAACAATGACGCTTGCAATTGTCAGCAACATAATCACAGCCGAACTCGCCCCGATACCCATTTGGTTTCGTGCGAATGTATAAGAGTACATGAAGGTTGAAGGAACTTCAGTTGCCCGTCCTGGCCCCCCGTTGGTCAAGGCAATCACAAGGTCATAAGACTTAATAGCGAGATGGCAGAGAATCACAAAGGCTGACAAAAATGCTGGGCGTAATTGTGGAATTATGATGCGTCGATATAGATTTAAATTAGATGCGCCATCAATCTGCGCAGCTTTCAATATTTGGTTATCAATTCCACGAAGACCTGCCAAGAACATGGCCATGACAAAACCTGACGTTTGCCATACCGCAGCAATAACCACCGTATAAATCGCCATATTTCGATCTTTGATCCAGTTAAATGCGAAGCTTTCCCAGCCCAATTGATGCATGGTATGTTCAAGGCCAATCCCAGGATCTAAAAACCACTTCCATGCCGTGCCAGTCACGATGAAAGATAAAGCCATCGGGTAGAGATAAATTGGCCTTAGAAAACCTTCTCCACGAATTTTTTGATCGAGAAAAATCGCTAAAACAAGCCCGAGGAGCGTACAGATAACAATATATAAAACACCAAAAATGACGAGATTTGTTAAGGCAATAGACCAGTGCCGAAGCCCAAATAACTTCACATAATTGCTAAACCCCACAAAATCATAGCTGGGTAACATCTTGGAATCTGTAAAAGACAACACCGTTGAAAACAAAATAAAGCCATAAACAAAGATCAAAATTAAAAACAAACTTGGCGACAACACGATCTTTGGCAAAATACTCTGCACACGACTTGTCATATCCGGCTTTGAATACGAAGACATAAGCTGTGATCTCTTTCAACAAACTTGCAGAAAACTGGAAAATAAATGCACCACACCCTAAACTTAGGTACGGTGCATCCACATTATTTGGCTATCGAAATAGCATCCGCGAGTTCAGTAATAGCTACGTCGCTATCAAATTCACCATTAAAATGTGCGGTGATAACATCATAAAAAGCATTTTTTACAGATGCTGGTGCTGAATGGCCATGAGCCATAGACCCGTAAAGTTTGCCGCTCTCATTTGCTTCGGCAAGATCTTTCATCCCTTTCTTACCACAGTCGTCAAAGGCAGCATTAGAGACGTCAGTTCTTGCAGGGACAGAACCCTTTACCACGTTAAACGCAGATTGGAATTCTGGGGCCATAATTGATTTCGCAAGTTGCGCCTGTGATGCAGATTGATCATCATCAACAGTAAACATCGCAAATTGATCTGAATTAAAAGTTACATAACCTTGAGTGCCAGGAACACGCAGACAAAGGAAATCTGTACCAGGCTTTTTATTTGCTCTCAGAAACTCACCTTTTGCCCAGTCGCCCATAATCTGGAATGCTGCATCACCGTTGATTACCATGGCTGAAGCCAAATTCCAGTCACGACCGGAAAAATTATCATCTACATAGCCCCGAAGTACTTCCATGCGCTTAAATACGGTTTTCATCGTATCAGAGCTCAACGTTTCTTCGTCCAGATCGATAAAAGCTTTTTTATAAAAATCGCCCCCGCCTGTTAGCAGCGCAACAGATTCAAATACCGTCGCATCCTGCCAAGGCTGCCCACCATGAGCCAAGGCGATCTTGCCACTGGCCTTTACCTTATCCATTGCGACAATTAATTCGTCCCAAGAGGTTGGCTCAGCGATATTCAGCTCATCAAGAACGGCTTTATTGCCCCAGATCCAATTTGTCGAATGAACATTTACGGGAGCAGCAATCCACTTACCGTCATGTTTCGAAAACTTCTGTAAAGCTTTTGGAATAACAGCATCCCAACCACCCTCTTTAGCAACAGCATTAAGATCTGTCAGAGCATCTTGTTTTGCCCAATCCAGGATATCGAAGCCCAACATCTGAACTGCAGTTGGTGGATTACCGGCTGCGACACGCGCTCGCAAAACGGTCATTGCAGCAGTACCACTTCCTCCTGCCACAGGCATATCATTCCAACCAATACCTTTACTGTTCAAATCATCCTTCAAAACATTTAGTGCGCCAGCCTCCCCCCCTGAGGTCCACCAATGCAGAACTTCAACATTCTGCTCGGCCTGAACCTGAAAAGACAAAAGTGCCGTAAAAACCGTACCCAACATTATACTTTTAAACATCTGAAGCCTCCAGCTTTGCATTCTTTTAGTTTTGTTTTATATTTGTAAATAATTATAACGTTATAAATAACACTATCGTCAAGATAAAAAATCAATAATCCTTGTAATTATCCCATTATTCAACATTATTAAGGCTGCCAATCAGAATTAAATTCAAGATACAGTAAATTATATTTGTAATTTTAAATCGTTATAATTATTATATATTATCACAACCAGCTTGAGCGGGCGTAGCACTAAAGGCATTAAAAAATGACGGCTGAGAGAAAAACAAGTAAGGCGCCAATTAATGGGATCACAAAAAAACCCACGTTGCGTTCTATTTCAGAAAGCATGGGGCTGGCCCTAACCACGGTCTCACGCGCCCTTAAAAATGATCCTGCAATCGCCCAAGCAACACGCGATCGCGTACAAGAGGCCGCACAAGCAGTTGGTTACATGCCTGATCGTGCTGCACAAAAACTGAGAACAGGTAAAACAAATGTCATAAGTTTGATTTTGAATCCCCACGAAGAAATTCTTGGCTTCGGAAGTTCACTTATATCAGGCTTAACACAATCTCTGCGAGGTACAGACTATCACCTCAACGTGACACCCCAATTTCACGACACACCAGCAATTGAACCGATTAATTATATACTCCGTAACAAAACGGCTGATGCCATCGTTTTTTCACGTACAAAGCCATTCGATGAAAGAGTTAGGCTCTTATTAGAAAACGATTTTCCATTTATCTGCCATGGGCGAACAGAACTGAGCACTCCCCATCCTTACGTCGACTATGATAACTTTGACTTTGGGTACCAGGCAGCAAGAAGACTGGTTGAGAAAGGACGGCGGAATATTGTTTTATTTCCAGCAGATTCAAGCCTGACATTCAGTCAGCACCTCCAACATGGTTTTATGACAGCAATTCAAGAATCCGGGATCGCGTTTAGAATACCCGACGACATAAGCATTTATAGCCCAGCCGATGAGATTAGAAATTACTGCTACAACGCAGCCACAAATAAAAACCCTCCCGACGGATATGTTTGTGGGGGTGAAGTTTCAACGCTCGCCTCTTTGGCGGGCTTAACCGATGCCGAGCAAGAAATTGGTAAGGATGTTGATATTATTGGAAAGCAAACCTCTCCATTGCTCGATCAAATCAGACCCAAAATTGAAACAATTTACGAAGATCTCGCTACAGCGGGTCAAATGATGGGCACTCTGTTACAACAAAGATTACGGGGAGAGGATATGAGTAAACTCAATCACCTCCAGGAAACAACTCTCATATTCGACACAATAAAGCAGAATAAATGAGAACGGCCGAACAAGGTCAAAAATCTGTTTCACTCGAAACAACTACGATCCGTCTAAAGGTACAGTCTCTTGGCGCTATGATTGGCCCTGCTGAGTTCATACTGCCTGAGGGAAAGACAATCGACCCCTTTTTCAGTGCCCCCTGGAGTGATGAGACCAATCACCCGCTCTACACTTCGCTCCCCCCCCTATTAAGAAAACTGCGCGGAGAATGGCCTTGCGTTCCCTTCGGCAGAACAACACCACCAGAGGGCTTAAAAAGTGACTGGAAAATCAAAGCTCCAGCAGAAAACATCACCAGCGAAATTAATCCTCATGGTATTTCCTCAAATTCTGAATGGTCGCTTGAGAAGAAAGACAACAAATCACTGATCTGCAAGCTTGAATATCCCAAAGACCATCCAATAGAACGGCTGGAACGAACCATCGTCCTTTCCCAAAACCAACCAACCCTTTACCTTTCCCTGACCATTCATGCTCGAGAAAGTACGTTTCTTCCCATCGGGTTACACCCTGTCTTCACCTTACCGACCTTACCCGCAGCGGCCAGAATATCTGTAAGCGAGAATACACGCGCGTGGACATATCCAGTCGAAGTAGAGACGGATAACAGTTGGTTTCAAGCCAATCAAAAAGACTGCAAACTCAATGAACTCGTTAAACGTAATGGAAAAACAGATCGCTTAAGATCTCTCCCGTTTGAGGAACCATCCGAAGACTTGGTTCTGCTGTCAGGCACTGGGGGAGAAGTCAAACTTGATCATTTACAGGGAGGTTATAGCGCAACATTAAACTGGGACTCAGAGACCCTACCCTCCTGCCTCCTCTGGATCTCTTGTGGAGGACGAGAATATTACCCTTGGAATGGTCGCGTAAAAGCCATTGGAATTGAGCCTATTGCAGCACCTTTTGACCTTGGCATTGCTCAATCAGGCGATTTAGAGACCCCTTTAGCAGCAGCAGGTATTCCCACTGGAATACAACTTGATCCAGCAAAATCGTTGACAATCAATTATTCAATTTCCATTCAATCACTGCCATACAGCAGCAAATAGAACGGAGCTTGATTAAAAGCACCTGTAGTTATCAGTATGAATTAGCTGCACAGCATGCTTAAGTTTCTGTCCACCTTAGGTGTTGGGATCTCGTATCCAATAATCCTCCCTTCGACATCCGCTACAAAGTAGAAAACAATAGCATTGCCATCACAAAACTATAATTTCCACCTAGATATAAAAATGAAGTTGCCTATATTTCAAAGAATTGGGAGTAGCGTAAAATGCAAACGGGGGCTGCAACTATACCGGTTGAGGCAGATTGGAGAGACATACGAACTTCGCTTGAAGTCCATAGAGCCCATTCGCTCAAGGCTGCATCGACAAGGCTTCGAATAACGGAAAGCACTGTTTCACGCCGAGTAACTTCGCTTGAAAGGCATCTTGGGTTAATCCTTTTCGAACGAACCCCGAACGGAATGGCAGCAACGGTAGCGGGGCTTAATTTTTTTGACCAAGTCATCAATGCTGAAAATTACATAGAGAAGGGCATCGAAGCCGCACAGCTTTCACAATCGTCACCCGAAGGCTATGTCCGGATTACAGCAGTACCGATAATCGCTAATCATATGCTGATGGGCGAGGCCCCATCACTGATGACAGAGTTTCCAAAATTAGAGCTTGATATCGTAGGTGCTCCTGCAGAACTGAGTCTTCTCCGTCGAGAAACAGACATTGCATTAAGACTGGCAAGACCAAACACAGAAGCTGATACCCTGACGAGGAAACTGGGTTCTCTTCAGTATGGCATATTCACAAAACGAGAAGCCTTATCTAGTGATTTCAAACATGATCATCTACCATGGCTGACTTACAATGACGAAATGGCAAAGCTTCCACAAGCCAGGTGGATTTTGGAATACTCCAAAACTTACGGCGAACCAATTTCTCCACTTAGATGTTATGATGCAGAAGGTTTATTAGGGGCCATTCTGACTGGTTATGGGAAAACATTATTACCCGTTAAAGTGGCTTCTAAATTTCCTGAATTAGTTGAAATTAAAAGTGATAAAGCTTTTCTTGAGCGAGAAATTTGGTTGATTGCTCATCCCAACCTTGTCCAAACGCGCCGCATGCGAGTGGTGATTAACTGGCTTTCGACAGTATTCTCAAACGGCCCTAGATCTTAGGGCGTTAATTTATGCAAGAAAGCATTGCAATTTATGCCGTTCCCCAGTCATTGAAAGTCGTTAATACTCCAGCTTGAAACGATAACAATAATTGGGGATTAAAATGCGATTTTCTGTACTGTTTACCGATAACGAAGAGCTCGCCAACAAAAGACAAGAGTATATGCAAGATCACCTTGCCTTTTTGAGTTTACATTCAGGTTCGATCTTGGGAGCAGGACCTTTGTTTAAAACAACTACAGGCCTTGGCGCAGGGGGAATGTGGATTGTCGAAGCCGATGCTCTCGAAGACGTAGAAAAATTAGTAAGAGAGGATCCGTTTCACCCCACAGGATTGCGAAAAAATATTGAAATTTGCGAATGGAAACTCGTATTTGAGAACGGCGTAAAGAAAAATTGACGATAGATCTAAGCAAAGAAAACAGCCTTGTTGAAAAAAATCGGGGCTGTAAAAAGGATTGTGTAAGTACTGATTATCTTTAACTCTCTTTACGGGTAAAAATAATGAGTACGACAATGACAAATGATAAATTAAAGGCTTTAGCGGCAGAGTTAGCAAAAGACATTAAAACACCAGAAGATCTCTCTAGACTGAGTGCGCATTTAACTAAATTAACAGTAGAAGCCGCGCTTAATGCCGAGATTG
>JBALWN010000040.1:0-1025 GCA_036960845.1 Halopseudomonas aestusnigri
CGGGGCTACTAATGCCAACATTTTGGTTGGTATTATGTCGGCTATTGTTGATAACATTCCCGTAATGTTCGCTGTGCTGACTATGAATCCAGATATGCCTAATGTGCAGTGGTTGCTGGTAACACTAACCGCCGGGGTAGGGGGAAGCTTGTTATCTATTGGCTCAGCTGCTGGAGTTGCACTCATGGGGCAGGCTCGAGGCCAGTACACATTTATGAGTCATCTGAAATGGACGCCTGTAATTGCTCTTGGATATGGTGCGAGTATTGCGGTGCATCTACTCCTTAATGGATAAAACCATATTTCAGCCGTAATCTTAAAAAATGCCAAGCATATCAATACAATTTGTGTGCTTGGCATACCCTGGTTTCTACTAATCTACACCACTAATTTCAGACACTTCGTTAAGTGACCTGCTACATCTATAGGCTTGCTATAAACTGATCTGCTCCACTTAAAACGGACACTCGTCTAAGCGACATTTAGTTTTTCATATTGCTCAGGGCTAAGATAGCCAAGAGTACTGTGCCTTCTCTTTCTGTATTCAAAAACCGCTTGGCGAATTTGGTCTCGAGTCATCAACGAATGATATTGGATGGCCGCCCCCACCGTCTTCCATCACCAACAACTGCGGGACTTTGGGTCTCTTATATGGAGAAAGCCTCTCCACCCTTTATCAATCAACAAGAGGCAACAACCATGACGAATACCCTTCGAATCATCAAAAAATCAACTGCTCCAAAACTATCACCTCGGGCCCAAGGCTCCCTCACCTATCATATCGGCTATAACAACAATTCAAAATCCTTTCACTTCCGTATCACTGCCAACTCTGGTGGTTTCTTCTCGTATGAATGGGTCGCTCTGAATGACATTCTGGACATCATAGAAAGCACCAGTTCAGACAAACCCTTCAAGGCCATCATCTTCAAATCACTCTATCAATCTAAAGGTTCCAACAACCACGGCTTCCTCGCCGCTGCACTTCGAGCTGAGAGTTTATTGCTACCCGTTGAAAAGCAGTT
>JBALWN010000041.1:0-1001 GCA_036960845.1 Halopseudomonas aestusnigri
GATTAATTTTCAAATGAAGAGAATGTGATTATTGTTTGTTTTAACTTATTCGTAACCCTACAGATAGCGCTCTGAAACGGAAAAAGATCTAGTGGTAAAACTCGCAACCTAGCTTCAGGAGCTAGGCCGGGTTGCAAACAAAGGTAAACATGTTGAGCCAGAGTATCCACAATGTCCTGTATTTCATAAAAAAGGCATAACAAGTTTATTAAACACCGTTACGGTCAAAAAGCGGCCTCCACTGGACTTGGCAAAAAGCCGCTCGCCATAAAAGGCGAGCGGCTTTTATGGCGACGTTAGCTGATCAGCGGAGGGGCGGGTCAAAAGTCTAAGGCCTTCTTCTCGTAGACCGCTGCCCCCTATTTCCTTGTACGAGCTGTGGGTCTTTAAGGAAGAATTTTTCAGCACATTGCAGCTGGTAGACCATAGGGTTTATAAAGTTGGTGGAGGCGGCGGGAAACGTTTACACCTACATTGGCAGTAATTGTAAACTCTTAATCCATTATTTTTAAATGATTAATTTAAAATACGGGTTTGGATGTTGCCCGTACATTGTATGAGCAGAATGTATGGCTTCAAGCAGGTTCTATGTGCGACCTTGAATAAGAATAAAATGCTACTAGTTGGTTAAGAGTTCGGTTTCATAAGTTTGGATTCAATGGAAAAGTCGGGAGTTGAATTGCATCCTATGTTACAGGGTAGAACACTATCGAAATCTCAGGGTCAGTGCGTTCGCCGTATGGACTAGGGCGGTTGCCTGAGCCCGAATACCAGATTCCTACAGCCTATTCAGTTAACTTGCCAAAACCCTTATTCAGCGATCTTAGTTTCCGTCGTACGAATTTTCTCCGTATTCGCATTAAGAGCACCTACCGTGGCATTCATTTGCGCTAGCGCAATGGAAAGGTAATTCATGCAAAAAAAATGTATGAATTCAGAGCGCTGGCAACAAAAAAGTACCCGAAAGACCTTTTTAATCCTTTTTAAGAATCACAATCATC
>JBALWN010000042.1:0-990 GCA_036960845.1 Halopseudomonas aestusnigri
GTGCTATTTATAAGTGCTAGTGGGGCTTTAGCATATGAAGGCCACCCAAAGGAACAAGTAGCCCAGTTCTTCAAAGATCTTTCTTCCGATAAACCTACACAAGCAGTTGATAATCTATATAGCAGTAACCCAGTCATGAGCCAAAAAATCCAACAGCTCTCTTTGCTAAAACAACAGCTTGGCGCTGTATCAACGTTGTACGGAAAAATTATTGGAACTGAAAATGTTCATTACGAAGAATTATCCCCCTCTCTCATTCGCATTGTTGAAATAGCTAAGCATGAATTACATCCTGTCGCGTGGGAGTTTTATTTTTATAAGCCAAGTAAAAGTTGGATTATTAGCCAGGGGCTATTTGCAGATCAATTTCAAGTTATAGGTAAGAAAAAGTAGTATGTAACAAGGCCAGCCAAGGCGACGGTTTTTTCGTTGCGGCTTCGCCTCCACTACAAAGCCACGTTTGCACTTCATTATCGTGTGTTGCTCTGGTTGGGTTCGAATACGCGCCGCTGCTTGAGGCGTTAAGAAAACTACAGTATTCAATACAGGTTTTTTTGGAGTGTTACGTTAGAAACAGCGTGCGAGAATGTATGACCAAAATGTACGGGTCCCCATTTCTGGTTTCCCGTGCACTTGGTAATGTGTTGAAAAATAAAGAATATTTCAACGAATTGGTGGAGGCGGAGGGAAACGTTTACACCTACGTTACCAGTAATTGTAAACTCTTAACTCATTGTTTTTAAGCGATTAATTTAAAATACGGGTTTGGATGTTGGTCATACATTGTACGAGCAGAATGTACTAGGAATGTATGAGCTGGCTTGTCGATGTGTACTACTCAGTCGTGGCTGAAATGGCACAGGTCAAGACTATGGTTTAGATTGGATTCAATGGCGAAAGAGGGAATTTAATTGGTTGGCTTTATCAGGCGTAGATAGTTATAAGGTGTCTAGGAGAGGACTGTACACTATTTAAATATAACCTATTGAT
>JBALWN010000043.1:0-981 GCA_036960845.1 Halopseudomonas aestusnigri
CAGCCAGGCCGGCTGATCCTGTCAGGCTCAAAATACCTGTTGCAGGATCATAGGACACGTCAATACCAGACGGCAGACTAAAACCATCAGCCAGCCCAAGAATATCACCGGTGACAAAATCGGAAACACTTACGCTCGCAGAAGAAAGGTTAAAATTATCCGCATCGGAAATCGACAGATCAGTAAACACAACCAATGCATCGCTCCCTTCATTATAAGCATAGTATTGTAAACCAGTACCTGGATCATAATAGGATCGGACCGAACCGTCAGAATTGAACGTTTTAGTATAAATAAAGAATCCATTATTACCATCAACCGAAGTCACAACCCAGCCACCGTCAGTTAAACTTGTTACAAAAGGAGATCCAATAAATTCGTAGGCATCAGTGGAGGTGCTAGACCTAAAAAAGAGGCTGTTAAACACTAAAAATTCGTCACCTTGAGTTGTACCGTCCGCTTTATATGCCTGACCATAAACACCGACATCATTCCCATCTACACCATAACTCTCCCATATTACAACCCAGCCACCGTCAGTTAAGCTTGTTACCGAAACGTTCCTTTGTACGCCTCCAGTTTCAGTATTAACGAGAAATTCATCACCTTGAGTTGTACCGTCAGCTTTATATGCCTGACCATAAATACCAAATTGATCACCGTCTCGGACATCATTTTCCCATGTAACAACAAAGCCACCACCAGATAAATCCGATACTGAAGGAGTTAGCACTCTACCTACCGGATTGGAAGAAATTCTGAACTCCCCTGTCTCCTCTGATCCATCTGCATTATAAATCTGACCCCTAATCTCATTTCTATTAGTCTGCCAAACTACAACCCAACCACCATCGGATAATCCAGAGACCTCAGGAGCACCCCTGGAAATACCAGTATTGGATCTATCACCCAAAAACGTACCATCTTCATTATAGGCTTGCGTTAAAATTCGAACAGTACCAGGAAAGGTGGCAACAACAC
>JBALWN010000044.1:0-977 GCA_036960845.1 Halopseudomonas aestusnigri
CCATAACTCACGACATTCTGCCTCACAAAATTGAGAAAACCTGGCTGTTAAAATTAGCGACCATTATGATTACCGGAATCGCACTTTTACTCGCGCTCACGAATAATCAAAGTGTTTTCAGTATGGTGATCATGGCTTGGTCAGGTTTGGCCAGTGCGTTTGCGCCCTTGTTGATATTTTTATGTTTTGGCAAGCAGCCATCACAATTTATCTGTATTACAGCAATGCTTGCTGGATTTTCTGTAGCACTTGTTTGGCGGGTATTTGGATTGTCAGAAATGATTTACGAAGGGCTGCCTGGAATTTTGGCAGGGATCATTATTTTATATGCTGGCTGTTTTTTTCAGGTCAGAGAAGTCCCTAAGAATGCCGGTATAGAATCGAGCCCATGTCCCTAGGCGCTCACCTTGCAGGCTTTGGATGTTGTCCGCACATTGTACGAGTAGAATGTACTAGAAATGTATGGGCTGGCTTGTCGATGTGTATTGCTCAGTCGTAGCGGGTATAGCACCGATCAAGACTACGGTTCAGGTTAGATTAAATGGTGATAGAGGGAATTTAAATGGTTGGCTTTATCAGGCATCGATAGTTAAAAGGAGCCCAGGAGAGGACTGTACACTATTTAAATATAACCCTATTGATTCAATAACTTATTTTTTCAATAAAAGTAATACTAATGGGTGAGCTAATGGTTTGTATATCACAACCCGGCCGCCCCAAAGCAAAGCGTTAACTTTATAAGGAGCATCTTGTAGTGCAGGACAAAATTAGGATAGTGGTTGATTACATAAACCACGTAAAAACACGCTGCACGTTCAATGCGGCAGCTAAAGCGTTAGGTATTACATCACAAGCGCTAAAAAAGCAGCTAGGTGAGCCGCGCCCAGAAATCTCTTGGTTTGTTAGCCCTACATCAGGAGAGCCAATGCGTTACACCGACAGCCAGAAACATCCTGAGCTTTATCGGACAAAACGAA
>JBALWN010000045.1:0-964 GCA_036960845.1 Halopseudomonas aestusnigri
AGACAAAAGTACTAAATAGTCATCATTATCACGTGACCTCTCATGAAATAACGAAGGAGTCCACTGTGCGGCCCTTTCTAAAAGAGCTCTATCAAGATGGCCAACGCCTTTATTTCTGATATGTACAATAAACTCGAGTTCCCGTCTTAAAACCCTTGTTTTCGAAGTAAATTGCTCCTCACCATCAACCCTAATCCTATTCATTGAATCTTTGAGATTATGCAAGGATACAAATACATTTCTTGTACTTCTCATCTTATGAGAAAGGGTATCAATATCTTCGATTGTCTCTGCGAGCTCCTCATCAAAGCACTTCAAATCATACAAAAGAATTGTTAGACAAATGAAGTCTGACTTCCTTGGAATTTGATACGTTTCTTTACTCAAATCTAATATTCCATGCTCGGGAAATATAACTGTAAATTAATAAGCCTGAAGGCCTTTTAACTAGAAGATACTGTATCAAAGGGGGTATTGATGCTAAAAGGTATAGATTTTTACCGTATTCTGCCCTGAATGTACTCTTCTAGCACCTTGTTAAGCGCATTACCCAAGTAGCTTTTTGATGCCATCTTGGGCCTGCTTGTATCTTAGGTTTATAAGTGTCATTGCCACCTCACCAATATCTTCGTAGAGATTGTCAGCAAACCCATGAAGGTTTAATGTTGGATCATAATTTTTTGACGCAACAAATTCTTGTATTCGCTCGGTTCGAGTAGCTGCGTTTTCGCCTGCTTTTAATAAGATAAATTGATACCAAGGCTTCTGCTGCTTCTCATTATTGCAAGATGAGCAACAGGGGACCACATTACCCCAAGCATGCAACCCCAATGCACTTTTATTCATTGGAATTAAATGATCTTGAGATAATGATTTACGGTCAATTGATGAACCACAAAAGCAGCATTCATGATTGAAATAATTAAGTAATTCATCTTTTTGAGCTACTTTGGGTCCAAATGGT
>JBALWN010000046.1:0-962 GCA_036960845.1 Halopseudomonas aestusnigri
TTTCTTGGAAGCATCGATATCGAGACAACCGGCCAGCACCATAGGCTGATTGGCCACAACACCCACGGTAGAACCTTCGATGCGAATAAAGCCAATCACCAAATTGCCCGCATAATCGGGTTGCAGTTCAAAGAAATCGCCTTCGTCTGCCACCTTAGTAATCAATTCTTTCATATCGTAGGGCTTGTTGGGATCGCCAGGAATCAATGTATTCAATGACATTTCTGCACGATCGGCCGAGTCATCTGTGGGCCACACGGGTGGCTTTTCCTGATTATTAGCCGGGAGATAACTGACAAAACGACGCAGTTTCACCAAAGCATCCACATCGCTCTCAAAGGCCAAATCAGAAACGCCTGACTTAGTAGAGTGGGTAATTGCGCCACCGAGTTCTTCGGCAGTCACTGTTTCATGAGTCACTGTTTTGACCACATCCGGGCCCGTCACAAACATGTAGGAGCTATCTTTTACCATAAAGATAAAATCTGTAATGGCGGGTGAATACACCGCACCACCCGCACAGGGCCCCATGATCATGGATATTTGAGGAACAACACCAGAAGCCATAACATTTTTCTGGAAGACATCGGCGTAACCACCCAGAGAGGCGACACCTTCTTGAATACGTGCACCACCGGAGTCATTAAGACCAATTATCGGCGCCCCGACTTTCATAGCCTGATCCATCACCTTGCAGATTTTCTCGGCATGGGTCTCAGACAGAGAGCCACCAAACACGGTAAAGTCCTGACTATAAACAAATATTAATCGTCCATTAATTGTACCGTAGCCCGTGACAACACCGTCTCCGGGAATATGCTCCTGCTCCATACCAAAGTCTGTGCATCGGTGCTCTACGAAAGTATCCCACTCTTCAAAGGTGCCCGGATCAAGCAGCAATTCAATTCGCTCTCTTGCAGTCAATTTACCCTTTGAGTGTTGGGTATCGATACGTTTTTGAC
>JBALWN010000047.1:0-334 GCA_036960845.1 Halopseudomonas aestusnigri
CTATGCGCCTGAATTTAAAGAAGAGACTCTTCGACTGGCCAGTAAAATTGGTGTGACTAAAGTTACAAGAGAACTCGGTATTTATCCGTCCCAGATTTACGGCTGGCGATCCGCTGCTCAAAAAAAGGCTTCCACCAGCAAGCGAGAATCCGGTTTAGCGACTGAGAATGCTCGACTCAGGCGTCAACTCGCCGAACAAGCAGAGCATGAGCCGCAAAGGCAATTGCTGGGACAATGCTTGTGTGGAAAGCTTTTTCCATTCACTCAAGGTGGAGGCGATCCAATATGAACCACTGATGAACCGAGATCAAATGCGTCAAACTGTCTTCGAATA
>JBALWN010000047.1:344-956 GCA_036960845.1 Halopseudomonas aestusnigri
AACCTCAATGTAACATTGAGGTTGATTACAATCGAAAGAGAAGGCACAGTGCTCTTGGCTATCTTAGCCCTGAACAATATGAAAAACGAAATGTCGCTTAGACGAGTGTCCGTTCTAGATGGTGCGGATCAAAATACGGAACAGGAGATGGCGTGCATACTCTTTGATTAACAAGGGCAACCATCCAAAACCCTTCCCAGCACACACATCATATCCGAAATACTCCAATTCTGATGACATTAGCTTCTCAACCAAGGCAAGCTCACATGAACTATATTCCGTCTTCCAAGCATCAGCCCGGCTAGGATCGAGGGCCGTAGTACTCTTTGTCATCCAGTTCTGTTGATAATACTCGGGGTGCAGACAAGACTCGTTCATTTGACCACCCTCCCCCAACATAGTAATTTCAAATTTCTCACCCAAAAAGCCACAAATGTCTTTCAATACAGATTCTGGACTGGAAACTAGGTTTTCATAGCGAACGAGATGAACTCGTTTTTCTCTTTCACCTGCAAGTAATGTACGCATACTCATGGCATCTCTTCGCCAACAACGTGACGCGGATAACAAATTGCGCTCCCAATTCGGATGATTCAAACGGCTTTGCACCAC
>JBALWN010000048.1:0-949 GCA_036960845.1 Halopseudomonas aestusnigri
GAGTCAACGGAAGTGAAAAAAGCACTGCTAAATAGCCCAGTAATCGCTGGATATATAGAACAAGCATTTCCAGGGAAAACAGAGTTCGAGAAGTTAGAGTCACTTTCGAAAGCAATGGTGGTGTTACTGCCAGATGCAAAAAAGAAAATAAATAGCACAGAAGTTTCTGTTGAGTGGCATGACTCTGGTCAGGCGGCCGAACTGGTCAATGCTTGGGTTGATTTGGCGATGAAGGGCGCGCGGGATGAGCTCTTAAAAAATGCTCGAGTTGCCCTTAAATATGAGATCAGATTGGTTGATGAAAAAATAGAAACGAAAAAGAGGTTAGCGCTGTCACAGCTGGATACAGAGTTGCTTAGGCTTGGGGAAGCCAAAATTATTGCTGTCCAAAACGGTCTTATTGAACCTGCTGCTCTTACAACAGAGATTTTTGTAACGAATAATCCAGTCTTTACCAATGTGATGGAGTTGAGAGCACTGTATTTGCTGGGTAGTAAGGCGCTTATGGCGGAAATTGGAACTTTGGAGCGCCGTAGGAAGAGTTTAGAAGGGTATATACCAGGTTTGGCTGTACTGAAAGAGAAGCGAATGGCATTGGAGCAAGCTGCTCAAGAGGCATTCCTGGTAAGGACTGCAAACGTAGATGCTCGAGCAATGCCGTCTGATAAAAGAGTGAAGCCAAAGCGAACGTTGATAATATTGGTATCACTTGTCATTGGTGTGATAGTTGGATTTTTTGTAGCGGCACTAGTTATAAGTGTTGAGAAACGGAAGACGGTACTGAGTTAGTGTTTGGGGTGCGTCTCAAGTGGTTTGGATACGTGCAGGCAAACAATTTGGATGTCGGAAATAGCACTTAAATCCCACAAATAATATGCTAGTTAAGCTGTCGACTAAGCAAACCAATGGCTGTGTATCAGCCATAAAGCACAAAATTGATGTGAGCACG
>JBALWN010000049.1:0-936 GCA_036960845.1 Halopseudomonas aestusnigri
CGTATCGAGGGTTCGAATCCCTCTCTCACCGCCATGCAGTCTGCCGAGTTTTCACAGTCTTGTGGAGACTCGGCAGAACTCTTTAAGAATTAGCTAGATAGCTGACTATAGCCTTCTATAATTTGTCTCAAATATCACCGTAGAGACAGATGAGCACCTAAAATACCTGTGTTTTCTCAAAGTGGAGAATTCCGCTTCGCTTTTGTCCTACCTTTGGCCAAAATGTAATTGTCAGATTACGAGCCAAAGCGGACGTTTCAAGGTGGCAACCATCTAGATGTTGGTGGAGTCGGCGGGAAACGTTTACACCTACATCGCCAGTAATTGTAAACTCTTAACTCATTGTTTTTAAGTGATTAATGAATCGCACCCACTAAGCTAGACACTCAGTTGCTTCTCAAAATAGTTATTTTCGAACTCTGCCGGTGACAGGTCATCATTGTAACCATGTCGTCGAACGGAGTTATAGAACATCTCGATATAATTAAAAATATCAGCCCGCCCTTCATCGCGTGTTGCGTAAACTTTTCGACGAATACGCTCACGTTTTAGTAACCCAAAAAATGTTTCGGCACAGGCATTATCCCAACAATTACCGCGTCGACTCATGCTCGCCGTTAAGTTGTTAGCTTTGAGCATACTGCGCCAAGCATAGCTGGTGTATTGACAACCTTGATCCGAATGCACAATCACTTCTTGCTTCGGGTTTCGACGCCAACACGCCATAGTCAGTGCATCTAGCGCTAAATCAGTGTCGATCTTTTTGCTCATCGACCAACCCATCACTTGTCGTGAGAACAGGTCTATGACGACAGCAAGGAACAGCCAACCTTGCTGAGTGCGCACATAAGTAATGTCAGTAACCCAGACCTTGTTCGGCTCAACAACATTAAACTCACGGTTAAGCCGGTTGTGGGCGATTGTCGACACTTCGCC
>JBALWN010000004.1:0-382312 GCA_036960845.1 Halopseudomonas aestusnigri
CACCTGCCGCAACAGCCGTAGCTGTACCGGTTAGAAACTTTCTACGATTCATAAAAATTGTCTCCCTGTATCGATCCATCTTTGGTGTAGGATCTTTTTGATTTATTGACGAAGAAGTGTTGCACAGAATAAGCAAGTTCGTTCGCTAGTGCAATATATGTCTAACAATTATAATGGGTTAATTATGCAAAGCTGGATGAATATAATCGCAAAGCATAGTGATATCAGAGGGTAATAGATCGAAATAGTGAATGGGCCTGAAACCTAATCCAAACTAATATCTTTCCAGAGCCCATCTACGAGGCCTTCTATCGGTTGATATTTAGTTTTGTAGGACATTTTAGAAGACTCTTTAATCCAATAACCAAGATAGACATAGTCAAGTTTTCTGATACTAGCCTGCTTAATCAACCATAAGATCATATAACTTCCAAGTCCTCGTTCCGGCATCGTTATATCAAAGAAACTATAAACAGCAGATATACCACCATGAACCCAATCCACAATACATGCTGAGATGAGAAGGTTCTCCGACGAACGGAATTCAATAATTTCGGTGTCTAAGGGACTACTATCCACCATATCTTTGTAATCGGACCAATTCATCTCACTCATGTCTCCATCGCCATGACGACCTTCAACATAAGGTTTGAAGAGTTGGTATTGTTCTTTTGTTGCAATCGCCTTGTAGGTTAGTGCTGTTAAATCACTATTTTTATTCCATATACGCCTTTGTGATTTTCTCATCGAAAAGTCTTTGACGCGTACACGAACAGATAAGCAGTATTCTGGGCGGTTGTATTGGGGGCGATAGAGATAGGTGTGACTTCGTCTGAACCCCGATTTAATCATCAAGTCGTATTGAAGTACTGCTTCTTTATGAGAAATTTCAGTAACAAGTTTGCGTTCTTCTTCTCCTTCTTTGTAGGGGCAAGGGGAAGGAGGGGTGGTGAAAAATAGCTGGGGTTTCAAAAACACCATGAACTTCAGTCGCAATATTGCTAATAAGGCTATTATAGATCAACGATCATTAATCGAAAGATACCATTTGAAAGGGCTTGCAATTACAAAAAACAGCAAGCCCGTTCAGTTTTCATTAAGATATTTTACGAACCAGTTTGACAAAAGGCGATGTCAAAAATTTAGGCAAGTTCAGAACGAATACGTCAGCAGAAGTATCTATTCCCGATTGCATCCAACGAATGACTGGTGTCGCAAAAGACAAAGCGAGAAGAGGGAGTATATGAATTGCCCCCCCAACCAATAAATCAGAAAGCCAATGTGCACCGGCTACTGCACGGGCCGTTCCACCTAATAATGCAATTGGTAATGCCAACCAGAAATACTTTCTACCAATTGCAAAGTAGAAGAAAAATCCATAAATACCAGCTACAACAGCGTGATTTCCAGGGAAACTGTCGTCAGCACTCACCTTTGATTCCAACCACGGCACAAGCAGGGTGAGATCATTAAAAGGTGTGAGAACGAGCGACGGGCTGAGAGATTCATAAGATCTAAATGCGTGTTTTGCGAAATAAACACCGATTACAATGGCGATACCCATTATAACCATGTGTGAAATGCGCAAGGAAAGCGGCCTGCTGCGATCACTGGTTACATACCAAATGCAGGGGATAGCCATAATCAGACCGTTTAACTTATCAAATACCGGTGTATTTACAGCTGCCCAAAAGACTTGCCAAGGTTCTCCCCAGAGGAGAGAGGCATTTATTGCAAAGAAAAACTTTTCACTTATCTCGCGCCAAAGATCACTTGTCGGCGTCCAGATGTAGGATAAGCCTATAACGATGGCCACGACAAATGAGAGAGCTAGTTTTTTAAGCTGCCACTGTGTTCCAATTAAATCACGCTGCATTTTACCGATTTCTTTATTTTGATCGTCAAAAAATATCGTTAGTTCTTAGCGAGTATCGTCGCAGAAGACCAGACGAAAATGTGTTTGATTTTTTAAAGTTGAGGTAAGGCAGAATTATGACAGACGGCAACTTGATTAATAAATACAAATCCGCCCATAAGTATCGCGCTCACACCTACTGTTCTCATAGGATAGGATATCATGCCCTGTCGGTATCATTCACTACAACAGTATTTGTTAAGAGGTCGTGTAGCGTGCGACGTTCATCATTAAACAACATAACAATGAGAATAAGAAAGCTTGTTGCAGGGACGGATAGGTAAAAAATTATCGTTGTTATACAAGCATGAAGTAATGTCGGATGATCACCTTCCATTGTAATCATCTTAATTCCCATAGCATTCATCCCAGGAGTGGCTCCTTGTTGAGATAGGAAAAAACTATGATAAGCCAAGGGCAGAAGAGGAAGTAAAACAAAAACGATAGACGTGATCGGAGAAAGCAATCCAATTGAAATTAAAGTGAGAACAAATGCAGCAAAACCTATTGCAAGTCCCACAACAAATAAAATAATCAAATCAATCAGGTAAGCCAGCATCCGGTTAAACGGGACGCCCTCAATATTGATTGAACTTAAATCAAATCTGATATCGGAATGACGTGTTTTTAATCGCAGGGAAGGTAATTTGTTCATTAATCACACATAGGTAGTTTTTATTCTATCTTCAAGAGATCTCAGCAAAGCTCAGACCTTTTATTACTTTAGTTAATTTAATTTTATTGGGTTACGAAACAAAGTTTAAAAATCAAACCATCCTGGGCTAAACGTGTAAATTTTAAAAGTGTTTGCTCTTAAGCAAAGGCATTGCGCTATAAATGATTACTCACGTTAAACTATTTTCTGAAGGTTCTGTTAGAGAAAAAACGCTAAGATTTTTATATAAGTTGAATATCCAGACAAAAGAAAAGCGCCGTTAAGGCGCTTTATCTTTAGGTAATGGCGGAAGGACAGGGATTCGAACCCTGGAAGGGCTCGCACCCTTGCTGGTTTTCAAGACCAGTGCATTCAACCGCTCTGCCATCCTTCCACATATCGTAAACGAGTAACTTAACGAGGTTTTTGAGAACCTTATGTGAGGTTAATCGCTCCGACGGGCTCTGAAATATCCCCATTTGAACGCACTGTCAAATGCTTAGATTAGAAAAATGATTTTTTTTGTTTTATAATTCAAAAAAATGAAAAGGAGTCTATAAGTTCTTTAAAAAACGAAATGAGTTTTCAAAGGTTATACGAAGATATCAGTCTCCTGTCCGTTTGATCATCTCTATAATCTCAACGCACAAACGATCTTCCTTAATCATGACCTCGCCACGGGCAATCATCTGGTCATTGATACTGATATCAATGGTGTCGCCAATATATTTATCCAACTCAACAACGGCTCCACGACCCATTTTCAACAATTGACTCACAGGCATTTGCGCCGTTCCCAAGATAGCAGATACTTCAAGACCGACACCATGAACCGCGGGTACGATAGGGTTGACTATACTGCTCCCTTCTGAAGAAGGTACCTCAGGTTTTTCAGGAGGAGTATCAGGTGCCTGATCGAACATATCATCGACATCGTCGTTGTTCATTTCTTCTTCGTCAGACATAGAAATTACTTTCTTTACTTTATACTGAATATCTACTTACAGAATAAGAATACGCTTGCTTTGGTTGCTTAGCTATCAAAATAACTTGCAATGATCACGCGTGTGTCTGTATCCATTTCTACAAACACTCCGGCGAGCACTCTTTTAACTTCATCTACCCGCACAACGATAGATTTACAATCAAACTCTATCGTCCCCCCATTTAACTGAAGCTTAAACTCTACTTCGATATGATCTCCGCGGATAAGGGGGCCTTGATAACCTTCCACGGCGAAGCCACTTGAGCTCCAGTTATCAAGTTGATAACTGCTCCCGTTAATAATGATTTCCCCGGTAATGCCAAACTCACGGCCTTCACGACGAATCTCTTTTTTGCCAAATAGCTTGTCCAATAAATTCTTGATCATGATCAAGCTCAGTCCCAAACGATATTAAATATATGATTTTACAGCTAATATGGTCCCACAAAAGTGGAAACAACATATTAACCTAACGTTTTTCTTTTAATCATATAATACGCACCCTAATAAAGATAATGAGTAACTAAAATATGTTTGTTCAGTTTGGTAAAATCTTCATCATTCTAGCTGGTTGCTTTTTCTTGCTACCAACAAACAGTGTTGAAGCTGGACAGAATGGATATCTCTCCCCAAAAGATCCTTCCCGATCGGTACCACTACAGCCTGGAGTTCGGACGAATAAGCGTGTTAAAAAAGAGCCCTACCTCGGTAGCCGTCTCATATATAAAACAACAAATTCTATTAATAAGCTATTCACCAAAGACTCTAAGTTGAGCCTGGCTTGCCAACGGGGTAGATTTCTTCAAAAAAAAGAAATGCAGTATATCGCTGTCGTCGGGGGGAGAAAGTATGGAGCAGCTTTGTATAAAAATAGCATGCTGCATGATCCTAAAGGGCTTGGAAATAAGGATAAGATCTATCTTTTTAAAGGCCAAGGAACGTCAAACTGTAACGTTTTTCTTAATAAATTTAATTTGGCGACAATATTTAAAGATTTATCTCTGTAATCGTAGTGGTGTTTACATGACTTTATCGGCTAAAGTTATCTAAATTATTCATCCTTCTTCCTTTTGCGATTCGGAGTTCGCTTTGTTTCCTCTTTTGTGTCGTGTTACCAAGTCCAGTCTGTCATGTTGCTTAATCATCTCAGCTATTGTTTCCTCAAGCGGATTTGCGGAAGGGGTTTCGAATACGGATGTTGAAAAACAAATTCCGTTTGAAAAATGGCTTGACGATTTTAAAGTCGAAGCAAGAAGCAAGGGCATTTCCAACCAAACTCTGGAAACGAGCTTTAAAGGCGTAAAGCCTATACCAAAAATAATTGAATATGACAGACGGCAACCTGAATTCACTCATACCTTTTGGAGCTATCTTGATAGAGCCATAAGTCCACAAAGAATAAAAAAAGCGCAAGAACTACAGGTTACTCACGCCTCTTTACTCAATGGAATTAGTAAAAAATACGGTGTTCAGAGCCGATTTTTACTGGCTTTTTGGGGCCTTGAAAGCAATTTTGGTCAGCACACAGGTGGGTTTTCGGTCATCGCAGCAGATACGACCCTTGCTTATGATACACGGCGGAGTGATTTCTTTAGAACACAGTTACTCGAAGCTTTACGTATAATCCAAGCGGGCCATATTACAGCAGAAAACATGCAAGGTTCCTGGGCTGGGGCCATGGGGCACCTCCAATTTATTCCATCCACTTACAACCTGTACGCTGTGGATGAAGACGGGGATGGCCGCCAAGATATCTGGAATACTTTGCCAGATGTATTTGGGTCTGCTGCTAATTACCTTGGAAAAATCGGCTGGGACGATGAACACACTTGGGGCAGAGAGGTCGCTTTACCTAAGAGTTTTGATTGGAAACTTGCTGGGTTGGGTACTAAAAAATCCCTTAAAGAGTGGCATGGTCTTGGAATGAGAAAAATATCGGGTAATACCCTCCCGGATTTAGACCTCGAAGCTTCGTTAATTCTCCCTTCAGGTCACAAGGGGCCCGCTTTCTTAGTTTACAATAATTTCCGAAAAATTCTTAATTGGAACCGCTCTATTAACTATGCTTTAGCTGTTGGCCATCTTTCCGATCGAATTGCAGGTAAGGCATCGCTACAAACTCAACGACCTTTAAATGAACGCCCGCTTCATCGTACAGAGATAGAAGAAATACAAAGTCTTCTTTTAAAGCAGGGTTACGATGTTGGGAAAGCCGATGGTATTGTTGGAAAGAAAACCCGTGATGGTATTCGGGATTTTCAGATAAAGGTGGGTCTTCCAGGTGATGGTTATCCTAATGAGGAACTCCTATTGAAACTGAGGAAATCATAAAACTCACAGTAAATTCAAACTCGATTCTGAAACGAAGATCGAAGTTAGAGATACAAAACGTTATTAGTACAGATTGATCCATCTTCTTTAGAAGCATATAATCTTATGAAATTTATATTGGGGGGCACGATGCGCTTAAGAAACTCACATATCATGGCAGCATGTTTTGCTGCTCTTACAATTGGCTTGAGTGGTTGCGCAGAAATTGAACTTGCATCTCATGCCACAAAACAAATTGTCAGTACCAACGAGACTAAATCTAAAGGCCGTTTTAAGGTAGGCTCACCATATCAGGTTAAAAATATCTGGTATTATCCAGCTGTTGACTACGGTTATAGCGAGACAGGTATTGCTTCATGGTATGGCCCAGGTTTTGATGGTAAGAAAACCGCTAATGGTGAAATCTACGATCAATACGCCTTAACCGCAGCTCACAGAACATTGCCAATGCCTTCTCTTGTCAGAGTTACAAACCTTGGAAACGGGCGTTCAATTAAACTGCGGGTTAATGATCGAGGTCCGTTTTCGAACAATCGTATAATTGATGTTTCTCGCCGTTCAGCACAATTACTGGGTTTTGAATTACAGGGAACAGCAAAAGTTAAAGTTGAGATCCTCGAAGCCGAAAGTCGACAGTTGGCCGCACAAGCCCAGGGCGGAGAATACGCGCCACAATTAGCATCAAGCGACAATGCAACTTTGGCTGCGCCTACTGATGAAGTAACAGCCGAACCATTAGGCGGTACCCAAAGTGCTTCTGTCGAGCCTGTTCAAGCAACCAGTCTTGCGCCTGTAAGTACTGAACCTGTAGCAACTTTTACTGATGGTGTCGTCACACAGACACCTTTAGCGCCGAGCGGTATATATGTTCAAGCTGGGTCATTCCTACAAGTTCATAACGCTGACCGCCTCAGAGCACGACTAGCATCGCTCGGGACTGCACAAGTTGCTGATGCGCCTGTTGGTGCGCGCACTTTTTATCGGGTACGCCTTGGGCCACTTACGAATGTTCAAGAAGCTGATAAATTACTACAAATACTTCATGACAATGGCTACGATGATGCGCGTGTTATTGTGGACTGACTTTACTTATCAAAGCCTTAATACGGGCTCATTTTTCGCTTAAACAAGAAATCAGTAAACATCATTTATTCTCACTTTCAGACTATCGGGTCAAAATATTGCTAAACTCAAAGATGTCATCTATCCGTTATGCCATGAAATCCCTCCTTATGGGGAGCGCATGCCTGTTGGTTTTAGCGCAGTCCAGCGAGGCGATTGAGACCACTGCTCGTGAAGCGTATCTGATTGATTACACCACAAAAACTGTTCTGCTAAATAAAGATGCAGATCGGTCCATGCCGCCGGCCTCCATGAGTAAAATCATGACGGCTTATATGGTGTTTGAGCGCTTAAAGGATGGCCGACTGTCTTTGGACGATAAACTTCCCGTCAGTGAAAAAGCTTGGCGGAAAGGTGGCTCGAAAATGTTTGTCGAAGTGGGGACGGAGATATCAATCTACGATCTCCTTCGGGGAATAATCGTCCAATCTGGAAATGATGCCTGTATTGTGGTCGCAGAAGGATTAAGTGGTTCTGAAGAAAATTTTGCGCTAGAAATGACTTTAAAAGCACGTGAAATTGGCCTTGAGAACAGCAACTTTGCAAACGCAACAGGTTGGCCTGATCCTGGTCAACGCATGACTTCAAAAGATCTTGGAACGCTTGCTGATCGCATTATTACAAATTTTCCAGAATACTATGGAGTGTACTCTGAAAAATCCTTCACGTGGTCAGGTATTAAGCAAGATAATCGAAACCCTCTATTATATAAAAATCTTGGTGCTGATGGCCTGAAAACGGGCCATACCGAAGAAGCTGGTTACGGCTTAACATCATCTGCAGTACAAGGTGATCGTCGCATTATCATCGTGTTAAATGGGATGAAAAGTGCCAAAGAAAGATCAGAAGAATCAGCTCGACTGGTATCTTGGGCGTTTAGAGAATTTGATAATTTTGAATTGCTCAAAGCGGGTGAAACGGTTGAAACAGCGGATGTCTGGCTCGGAACAGAAAAAACTATCAATTTAGTTCCTGAAAAAGACCTTCTCCTTACCTTGCCCAGAAACGCCAAGAACAAGATGACTGCAACTGTCAGTTACAATGGTCCAATTCAAACTCCTATTGCGCAGGGAGAGCGTTTGGCAACGTTAAAAATCGAGGCTCCAGATATAGATACGGTAGAAATCCCGTTAGTTGCTGCAAATTCTGTTGAAAGAGAAGGCGGTTTTAGCCGGATAGTCTCTGCCTTAAATTATCTAATTTTCGGTAAATCTTAAAATTATGTCTCGTGGTATATTTATCTCGCTTGAGGGCGGTGAGGGTGCAGGAAAAAGCACGCAGATCAAACACTTATCCAAGTACCTTACCGATAATGGGTTAAGTAACATACAAACAAGAGAACCTGGGGGAACTCCGGGGGCAGAAAAAATAAGGGATTTACTTGTCAGAGGCGATGTCTCGCTCTGGACCCCAAAAACAGAAGCTTTGTTAATGTTTGCTTCTCGCCAAGAACACGTTGAGAAAGTTATCAAACCCGCACTTACAGCAGGAAAATGGGTAATCTGTGATCGATTTGCTGATTCATCCGTTGCTTACCAAGGTATAGGACATGGGCTTGGGATGGATAGTATCGAAAGTTTGCACCAATGGGTCCTTGGTGACTTTAAGCCAGATTTAACTCTTATCTTGGATCTACCTGTTTCTGTTGGGCTAGAGCGTACTTTAGCTCATTCTGTTGGTGAAAATCGTTTTGAAGATATGGACGTATCTTTTCATGAAAGGATGCGCGAAGGCTTCTTGTCAATTGCAAATTCCTATCCCGAACGTTGCACTGTGATAGACGCTACTCAGTCTGAAAATGAAGTCGCAGAAGATATTTTAGAGAATGTTATGGGCAAGTTTGGGAAGATGATGAATGGCCAAAGCAGCTAAAAAGAAATCCGAAGAAGAGGTTAATCCTAGGATTCATCCTCGGAATACCCATACTTTGGTTGATCATGCACAAGCTGAAAACACTCTGATCAAAGCCTATAATTCCGGAAAACTGCCTCACGCATGGATGTTTACAGGCCCTAAAGGAATTGGTAAGGCAGCACTGGCTTATCGATTTGCCCGCTTCTTAATGAATGAAGGTGAAAGGGGACCAGGACTGTTTGGTGATCAAATCGCGCCAACATCTCTTGAAATAGGGCAAGATAACCCTGTCGCTATGCGTATTGCTGCCCGAGGCCATGGGGATTTAGTCACACTTGAGCTAAGTCCTGACGAAAAAGGGAAAATGCGCACATCAATCCCTGTTGATGATGTTCGAAAAATTGTTAAGTTTTCCCATAAAACCTCTATTGAAGGGGGCTGGCGTATCGTTATTGTTGACGCGGTTGAGGAAATGAACCGGAATGCTGCCAATGCCTTACTTAAAGTATTAGAGGAGCCACCTGAAAAAACGGTTCTAATGTTAATTTGTCATCTACCGGGGCAAATATTACAAACCATTCACTCTAGATGCTGCCATCTTCCGCTTACGGCTCTGAACGAAGATACTGTTATAAGACTTCTTAAAGAGCAAGCTCCAGAAGTTTCAGAGAGTGATGCAGTTCAACTTACCCGGCTCTCAGAAGGATCCATTGGTAAAGCACTTGATTTATGGGCTAGTGGGGGCCTTGATTTATATCGTGAGATGATCTCACTACTTGGAACGCTGCCGAACTTAGATATGGTTCGACTATACGCATTTGCAGATAAGCTAAGTGTGTCTGATCCTCTGGCCTTTAAAACAGGCATGGAGTTATTTTTATGGTGGCTTGCGCGATTGACCAAGGTTTCTGGACAGGGAACATTCCCAGAATTGGTAGTTCCCGAAGAACATAAGTTGATCTCTTCATTAATTGAAAGACATGGTCTTGCGCAATGGCTCGGCCTGTGGGAGAAGTGCTCGACTAATTATGCCCGAGCAACACATGCTAATTTGGACAAAAAACAAGTGGTTGTGACAACCTTTATGGAGCTCCAAACACTTCTGTCTTAACGCATACTCGCTTATGGGCGCGCTTTGTTATCAGGAGTTCATCATGAGCGGATCAGAAAATCGATCCTTTTACATTACGACCCCCATTTATTACGTAAATGACAAGCCACATATAGGGCATGCATACACAACGCTTTCTTGCGATGTATTGGCGCGTTTTAAACGACTGGACGGGTTTGATGTTAAGTTTTTGACCGGTACAGATGAACACGGTCAGAAAGTTGAAGCGTCTGCTGAAAAAGCCGGAATCGACCCACAAACCTTTACAGATCAAGTCTCACAAAATTTTCGCGACCTGACGAAGGTTTGTAATTTTTCAAATGACGATTTCATTCGCACCACCGAAGAGCGTCACAAAAAAGCTTGCCAAGAAATATGGAAAACACTTGAAGATAAAGGATATATCTATCTGGGTAGTTATGCAGGATGGTATGCTGTTCGTGATGAAGCTTTTTATACAGAAACAGAGCTGACCAAAGGCCCTAATGGCGAAAAAATTGCCCCTACTGGTGCGGAAGTAGAATGGGTAGAAGAGCCATCCTATTTCTTCAAACTTTCAGCCTTTGAAGATAAGCTTCTTGACCTTTACGAAAATGATCCCGATTTTGTCGGTCCTGATAGCCGCCGTAATGAAGTGAAAAGTTTTGTTAAAGGCGGGCTTCGTGATTTGTCGGTTAGTCGGACAACTTTTAAATGGGGCATACCAGTGCCGGGCAATGATGAGCATATCATGTATGTCTGGCTTGATGCCTTAACCAATTACTTAACGGCAGTTGGCTATCCAGACGAAACGGGTGAAGATTATAAAGAGTTTTGGCCTGCGACAGTACATATGGTTGGTAAGGATATACTTCGGTTCCATGCTGTATATTGGCCGGCATTCCTAATGGCTGCTGATTTACCACTACCAAAACGTATCTACGCGCATGGATGGTGGACAAATGAGGGTCAAAAGATATCTAAATCTGTTGGCAATGTTATTGATCCGCTTGCAATTATTGAAGAGTATGGATTGGATCAAGTGCGCTACTTTATGATGCGCGAAGTTCCCTTTGGTAAGGATGGTGATTATTCAAAACGTGCGATTATATCACGAATGAATGGTGACCTTGCCAATGATATCGGCAACCTTTCTCAGCGTGTTCTTTCCATGGTTTTCAAAAACTGTGAGGGACAAATACCTGAACATGGGCAATTTACTGATGCGGATAAAGTATTGCTAGAAAGTGTATCTGGTCTACATCAAAAATTGCGTACCGAATTTGACAAACAAAGGTTCCATAAAGGTCTGGAAGCTGTTTGGGAAGTTATCTCTGCAGCGAATAAATATGTCGATGAACAAGCCCCTTGGGCACTTCGCAAGACTGATCTCTCGCGCATGGGTACGGTCCTTTACGTACTAACTGAGTCTATTCGACAAATAGCTATTTTACTGCAACCTGTTATGCCGCAATCTATGAACAAGATGCTAGACCAGATAAGCCTTCAGGCAGATGTCCGTCAATTTAGTGATCTGACAACACCTCTGAAATCTGGCGTTTCAATCGAAAAACCTCAAGGTATCTTCCCTCGTTATGTGGAAGAAGAGGGGGCTTAATGATAGTCGACTCTCATTGTCATCTTGATTACTTTTTGAAAGACGGTGATTTAGAGGATGCACTAAAGCGTGCTCGAGATGTTGGTATTGGTTGCATGGTGACAATCGGGACCAAGCTCTCTTCCTTTGAGACCATTTTGGGTATTGCTGTTGCGAATGACGACATCTATTGCACTGTTGGTGTGCACCCGCATGAAGCTGAAGCCGAAGGATTATCTTCACCTGATGTCTTGATCGAAAAGTCTCAACACCCAAAAGTTATTGGTCTTGGGGAAAGTGGACTTGACTATTATTACGATCATGCTCCACGTGATCGTCAGGCCGAGAGTTTTCGAGCTCATATCATTGCGGCGAGAGAAACAGGACTTCCCTTGGTTGTCCATACGCGTGACGCCGATGAAGATACGATTTCTATTATGCGTGAAGAATATAAAAAAGGTGCCTATCCTGCATTAATTCACTGTTTTACCGCAGGGCCTGAGCTGGCGAAGGCTTCACTGGATATGGGGTTCTATATATCTTTATCTGGTATCATTACTTATAAATCAGCTGAAGATATTCGCCAGACTATTTCTGAGGCCCCTCTGGATAGGCTTCTTATTGAGACCGATAGTCCTTACCTGGCTCCGGTACCAATGCGTGGAAAAAAGAATGAACCTGCTTTTGTACTTCACACAGCTGAAGCTCTGGCAAATGTTAAAGATGTTAGTGTCGAAGAGATTCATTCTTTGACCAGTGATAATTTCTACCGCCTGTTTTCTAAGGCACAACGACCAATAGCGAATTAATTTTATGAAAATTACGATGCTAGGATGCGGTGGTTCAGGTGGTGTTCCTATATGTTCAGGCACACCGGGTGGAAACTGGGGTAACTGCAATCCAGATAACTCAAAAAACCGACGACGTCGGGTCTCTATACTTGTCGAGCACGAAGATACCTGCTTGCTCGTTGATACAGGGCCAGATCTTCGGAACCAAATACTTGATGCTAATATTGAGTATATTGATGCAGTTCTCTACACTCACGATCATGCCGACCATACCCATGGTCTTGATGAACTCAGGTACCTTGCCTATAAAGCAGGTGGCCCTATAGAGGCTTATATGGATGAGGGAGATCGTAAGATCATTACATCCCGGTTTCCATATGCTTTCACCTCTACATGCGATCCTAAAAGCAGTTACACTCCAATGATGGATGATCAAACAATTGATGGACCATTTAAGATTGGGGCAATTGATATTGTGCCATTTTATCAAGATCACGGCCGCACTAAATCACTTGGGTTTCGGTTTGGGGATTTTGCTTATTCAACAGATGTGTTTGATTTGGATGAACGCGCCTTTGAAACACTGGCTGGTATAAAGTACTGGATTGTTGATTGTCTACGTTACGAACCGCATCCTTCTCATGCTCATTTTGAAAAAACCCTGAGCTGGATTGATCGTCTCAAGCCTGAGAGGGCTGTGCTAACACATATGAACCAGCAAATTGATTATGAAGATCTACTTTCAAACTGTCCTTCTGGCGTTGAGCCCGGTTATGACGGTTTAATAATTGATATTCCTTAAATGTGAGAAACAGTAAAAAGGGCGGTGAAAAATCACCGCCCTTTTTTAATCTTCAAACCAGAAACCATCTGGTTTATAAACTCCCATAAGAGCGCCAGGTTCCCAATTATAGAACGCTTCTTCTGGCACATTCTTCAGTTTACTGGATAGAACAATTGGTTGAGGTATTTCAGCAACCAGTCCGATGCTAAAAGTCTCTTCAGCATTAATGAGCAAAATTCGGTTCCAGATTGCGCTTTTCTCTTCTGTCGACTTGGCTCTAAGCCACATCGTATAAAGGTCATTAAGCTGTTGAGCAGCTTCTAGGTCAACAGCTTCTCCTGCATTCCCTTTGGTCTCTATATACTGCCCCCATTTGGGCCATTGAAAAGATTGCTGTAAACGGGGCGCAAATTCTTCGGGTGAAGAGTGTGGGGTTAATAAGGCGTTTAGATTTCCATACCAAAGTGAAATATTGGTTTCACCTGCAAAAATACGGTTTCTCAAAACTTCGCGTTGGGAAGGCTTAGGATACAGCTTGATACCTAATTTGAGCCAGGAATCACTGATTAATTCAAGAGTATCAACTTCTTCACTACTCTCTCCAGCCGTCTCGACAATGATTTTCATAGGGCGTCCATCGCTGAGCAAACGAAGTCCATCTTCGTCACGTTTGGTCAGCCCGATATCGTCCAGAAGCTCATTGGCTTTAGAAAGATCATATTGTGTCCAACGTTTGAAGTAGTCTTCGTTGTATAGGCTGCTATCAGGAAGGACATTATTATTTCCCTCAAGGCCAAGTCCATAATAGAGGACCTGGTTTAATTCGTGCCGATTAATTCCGAGTGACAGAGCGTGTCTAAAACGTTTGTCGCGATTAAGTTTACGCCACTCAGGATCATTCGCGTTCAAATTTGGATAAAGAGCGAAATGAGAGCCTCGAACGGTTTTCCATAAACGAACCAGATACCCATTTTTCTCGTCATTTCCTTTTAAGAAGGTATAGTCTGTAAAACTCAGACCTCTTGATTGCATATCAGAATCACCAGCCCCAACCTTTGCCGGTATTAGCCCTCCGCCTGCAACGGCAAGGATCATTTCATCTGCATAAGGTAATTGAAGCCCAAACTCATCAACCCGATGGTAAAATGGATTTCTCTTACCGATAAAGCGGGTAGATGGAGGCTTTACAGTATTCACCCAAGGTTGGAGCGTCGGCAATTTTGTATTGGTAAATTTGTATTGTCTAGCACGTCGGTTATGCAGTTGGACCCAGTTCCGTGCGTCGGCTTTTTTTACGACCTCATCAAGCTGATTAGTGTTCACATATTTGGCGTGAAATTTTTTCATGTAATGGCCGGGTTGGAAAAGGTAAAGCGGTCGGGTTGCAGCAAGGCGGGGCAGGAAAAATGGGTTTGGAATGGGCCAGCTATATCTAATGGTGATTTCATCGAGTATTTCTACTGTTGGCGCCTGTCCTTCAATAACAAGTTCTGCCGGAGGGCCAAAAGGTCTTAGATTGTTGTCATTTGCAACATCTTCCCAAAAATACCTGAAATCTTCAGAGGTAAAAGGATGCCCGTCAGACCACTTATGTCCCTTGCGCAGGGTTAGTGTAAAGATCCGTCCTTCCTCGACCTCAAGCTTATCGAGAATATCTACTGTAAACCCGAGTTCTGGTGTGTAGCCAATTAACCGAGCGTAACCATAAACTGAAAATAGTCGGACATCTTTTGATTTAGCGATCAGACTTCGGATACTACCGCCGTGTTTTCCTGGTTCCCAATCATGGGTCTGTTTTACAACAAAAGGAACGAGGGGGAGGCGTTCAGAAACGGGTGGGAGCTCTCCGCTGTAGACACTAGAGGAAAGAACAGGAGTTTCTTGAAGATTCTCGCGTGTTAAGTTGGATCGTGGTGAGGAATAAGTCTCGGCTACAGCGCTTTGAGTACAGAGCATTGCGGTCACAATCGTTAGCGCTTTGAAATGTGCTTTTAAAACGTCACCAGTTAATCCAAGTCTCATATTCCCTCGCGGCCTTTATGTTATTTCTAATTATACACAGATATTTACGAGCACTATCTCAGGTCATTTATCAAACGATAAAGAGGATCAAGGCTGCTAGCACCGAGTTTCATGGAGCGATCTGGAGACCAGCCTTCAAACTCATCTGGGTTGTCATCAGTATCTTTAAAGGGCATTTCCAAAGTCATGGCGAGACAGTCGTGGGTTTCAGCTGTATTGTTGCCACACATAGTAAGATTGCCATTACCTGGTGTATTTTGAGGGTAGCCATAGGTAATCTGAAAATCAGGATTTGCTTCCATATAGTAGGCTTTAAACCGATCAATCAAACTCAAGAGGCGATCATCAAAAGATGGAATGCCGTGGGTACCAGCAATAAAGTTATGAGGAATGGCTTCGTCGCCATGAATATCGAACATAAAGTCGACACCTGTTTCCATCATTTTATTGCGGACGTGATAAACTTCCGGGCTTTTCTCTAATGAAGGTGCTTGCCATTCACGGTTAAGGTTTGCCCCAATTGCATTGACCCGAAGGTTTCCGCGCTGGCTGCCATCTGGGTTCATATTTGGTACGACATAGAATACGGATTTTTTCAGTAACTCCCGGGAAATAGGATCATTTTCGTCCAGTAGTCGTTCTAAAAACCCCTCCATCCAGAACTCAGTCATACTTTCTCCTGGATGTTGTCGACCAATAATCCAGCAGGCTTTTTTGTTTTTATCTGGCTCACCAATGGTCAGCAGATCTATGTCTTGTCCATCGAGAGTTTTACCCAGAACCTCGAGGTCAACAAAGGAAGCATGTTGAACCTCTGCGATAAGGTCAGCGTGGCGTTCCATCGAATAGGGGGCAAAGTAGGCAAAATAGATTGAATTATAACCAGGTGTTATATCGATCGTAAGGGTTTCACCGTCGTAAGTCGTGGTGGGTATTCGAAACCAATTTTCACGGTCGTAAGAAGCAACCGCCTGATACCCTTCCCAACCTGCAGGATAGGCGGCACCACCCGCGTTAAGTATCTTTAGAGAACAAGCCTGATCACGTGCGCCCGTCATTCTAAAATAAAACCATTGATAAAAATGGGAGTTCGTATCTTTTTCGATTTCCAACTGGATATCAGATGCTTTGTCAGAAGAAAGGCAACTTATGTTACCAGCGTCAAAATTACTCGAAATACGGATCATTGAAATTATCGCTCATTTACAGTCAAAAACTATTGCGCAACAGCATACCGTAAGAGAATAAGGCAGCAAGGACAGTCTTACTGAAAAAGAGGTTTTTTCTAGAAATAGGCGATTCTTATAAATCTAACTTCTAATAAAATTAGATATTACGATTTATTTTTCATAAAATTTTATGTTCCTATTCATTCACAGATTTCAACAAACGTATTTCTTCATACAAAGTTCTAAGCATTTGAGAAATCTAATCCGATAAGAAATTTAATTAAAATAAAGCCGGCAATAAAATCGATACAAATTTCATTACAGTCTCCTTTTGGGCTGTTAATACCTGTGGCAAATTTGCGCACCGGATTGAAAAACTATTCAACAACAGGTAGTGTTACTTTCCTAACTACATAGAAAGGTAGTTGTATCATGCGTAAGTTACCCCCCTATTTACCAGTGATACTTAAGTCTTCCGGTTGGGTGTTGAGCCGAATTGGAACGCTGCTGGCTACAATTTTTGCTGCAAGCGCATTTGCAAGCCTTCTTCCCATTCTGGGAAACAATAGTCAGTTACTTATGGAACCATTGATCTATTCTTCTCTTATTGCCGCTGCTGTTGCAATTGGAGGCATGGTCATCGTGAAATGGACCGATCATACTTTCGGTAATTCTCTTCAGGATTTTCCTGCGGTACTTTAATATTTTCGTTTATTATTTTGTGTGTCTGATTAAGATCAGGGAATAACTGCTTGTTATTTCCTGATCTTTATCGTTTTACCTCGTTCTTCGATTCGATGAAAGTTTGCTTATATCTATGAATATTAAATCAATCTCTTTGGATAGGGATAAACACTTCCGCTCGCTAGGTAATTCCGGTTTATCAGTATCGAATATTTGCCTTGGTACTATGATGTTCGGTGATCGTACAGATCGTGCACATTCGGTGGAAATCATTTCTTCTGCCAGAGAAGCGGGGTTGAATTTCTTAGATACCGCCGATGTTTATAACGGGGGACGGTCAGAAGAAATCGTGGGCGAGGCTATCAAGGGCGATCGCGATCATTGGATTTTGGCGACTAAGGTGGCTAACCAAATGCAATTGGATCCACAGAAAAAAGGTTTGAGCCGTAGATGGATCATGCAGGCTGTAGAAGATTCGCTTACGCGCTTGAAAACTGATTTCATAGATATCTACTATCTACACCACGAAGATCACACTACTCCTTTGTTGGAAACGGTACAGGTCATGGGAGATCTCATCCGATCAGGTAAAATTCGCTATTTTGGCTTGAGCAATTATCGGGGTTGGCGCATAGCAGAGATATGTCGCATCTGTGATCAGTTGTCTATTCCAAGGCCCGTTGTTTGTCAGCCTTATTATAATGCTTTGAATCGCCAACCGGAAGTAGAAGTCCTGCCGAGTTCTAACTACTATGGCCTTGGTGTCGTTCCCTATAGTCCACTTGCCCGAGGAGTTTTAACTGGCAAATATATTCCAAATGTATTGCCGGAGAAAAATTCTAGAGCTGGTGCTGCTGACAGTCGTATGATGGAGACTGAATGGCGTCCGGACTCTCTTGAGATCGTTCAGAGAATTAAGCTCCATTGTGAGAAGAAAGGGCAAAGCCCTATAGGTTTTGCCATTGGTTGGTTACTCGCTAATAAGTACGTCAGCTCTATCCTTGCTGGACCACGGACATTAGAGCAATTCAACGGGTACCTTAGCGCACTGTCTTATCCTTATGACGCAAAAGACGAAGCATTGCTCAACAGTTTGGTCGCTCCAGGACATACTTCTACTCCAGGATATAGTGATCCCCGCTATCCGTTGGAAGGGCGCAAAATCAACAACTAATCAACGACAACAGCCTTAAGCTATCTTTCAAACAGTGTTTATTTTTCGCAAACTTTTGGAGGGTACTTTAAAAGGAAATCAAATAGCCTTTTAATGGCTCCTTGTGGCTGTTTGCCTTCAGGATAGGCTACATAGTAACCCTTTGTACTCGTCAGGGTCAGGGGGCTTACTCTCATCAACTGTCCTGATTTAATTTCATCTTGTATTAGGCTCAGGCTTCCAAGAGCAATGCCTTCCCCTTCGATGGCGCGCCCAATTGTATGGGTATAGGTTTTACACATCACCTGCGGCCAGTCCGATATGTCCGGTACCTGCATAGAGTTTCCCCATACTTCCCAATTAATCCAGTCTGGACCAACACGGGTGTAATTAAGTAAATCGGGTCTCTCTTCAATGTTGAGAGAAAACAAATCACAGTTTGAGTATGTTTGTAATTTTTTAACAATTTTTGGAGCCGCGACTGGGGCGAGTTGTTCAAGAAATAAAAGGATGCAGTCAAAACCAGGCAATGTGCCATCGCCATAAACAATTGTAAGGTCATTTTCAATTGTGATCAGGTCACTTGTGACATCTGATGTCATCAAATTGACGGGGCAAGCATTATCGGACAAGCCAAAAAGTTTCAACCGGGGCAAAAGCCAGAACATCGAAACGGCACTGTTTGCAGCAATACGAACGGCTTCGCTTTTTCGAGCTGAAATACTGAGTACCGCACTTTCTAGATAATCCAGGGCCATAGCTGATTTATCACGTAATTGCTTTCCTTCATCGCTCAAAGACAGAGCTCTGCCGTTTCGAATAAATAGCTGTACACCCAAATAATCTTCGAGTTGGTGAACACGCTTACTGACGGCAGTTTGCGAGACAAACAGTTCAGTTGCAGCACTAGTAAAGCTTAACCGTCGTGCTGCAGCCTCGAAAAACATAAGACTGTCGAGAGGAGGGAGGTTTTTTCGATAATTCTTCATAACCCTGAGTTGGCCTATAGTAAGAAATTTTGTGACATATACTTAGTAAAACAGCGAGTTATATACTTTCTCAAAATAACAACTGGTTTTGGAAAAGCAAATGGCAAATTTTGACTGGCATGCTGAGCGTAGTGACTTGTCGGGTATCACACTTTTAGATAGATCTCCTGAAAGTGAGGGAATTGATCTAATGGCCGTACGAATGTATCGCCAAGCCCGAGTTAGAAATGAAATGGCCAAGTGTAATGTGGATGCGGTGATCTTGTCTGATCCGATCAATATTCGGTACGCCACCGGCGCTCGTAACATGCAGGTATTTTCGATGCGTAATGCGCCATCCCGTTATTTACTGATGACCACCACTCGTACAATCTTATTTGAGTTCACAGGATGTCTTCATTTGGGGGAGGGCTACGAAACTATTGACGAGGTACGGCCTTCATCTACGGCAAGTTTTGTTGCAGCTGGGCCTTATATCTACGCACGAGAACGTAAGTGGGCATCAGAGATGGGTGACTTGATTATTGAACTGGCAGGGAAAGCTGCCACAGTTGGGCTCGAACGGTTGAATGCAGGAACTGCGATTGCGTTGAAGGAGCTTGGGTTCCGCATTGTTGATGCACAAGAACCTGTCGAAATGGCGCGTATTATTAAATCTCCCGAAGAGATGAAATGCATTAACGCCTCGTTACGAGCGACAGAGGTTGCTGTAGGTAAATTGCACGAGGCATTACGACCAGGTTTGACCGAGAACGAGTTGTGGTCAGTACTGCACAAATCCATTATTGAGCAAAACGGAGATTACTGTGAAACTCGATTGATGAACGCGGGGGAGCGAACAAACCCTTGGTTTCAGGAATCAACTCATCACGTAATTGGTGATAACGAACTGGTGGCTTTGGATACCGATGTGGTGGGCTGCCATGGATATTATTCTGATTTTTCCCGTACTTTCCACGCTGGTCCCGGTAAGGCAACTGAAGTACAAAAGACGCTTTATAAAACGGCTTTTGAACAGGTCCATCACAACATGGGTATTTTAAAAGCTGGTATGAGTTTTCGTGATTATGCTGATCAGGCTTGGAATATTCCAGATAAGTACTACGCCAATCGCTATTACCTATCCTCACACGGCGTTGGTATGACCGGAGAATATCCATATTTATATCACCACGGAGATTTTTCAGATTCTGGTTACGACGGTGTAATTGAGGCCGGTATGACGATCTGTGTGGAAAGCTATATCGGTGAAGAAGGAGGAGCCGAAGGTGTTAAGCTGGAGCAGCAAGTTCTTATTACAGATACTGGTGTTGAGCTGTTGTCTCGATATCCCTTTGAAGAAGATTTGATGAAATAAGGTTGTATCGAAGATATTTGAGTTCTCGTTCTAACAATCACAAATTAATTAGAGGTCAGGTTCAGCCTGACCTCTTTTGCGTTGTGTAACTCATCAATAGATATCTGGCCGTTTACAAATAGCTAATTTGCTTGGTAAATAAGACAAGATCATATTTTGTGCATAGTTGACACCTTAGGGACACGCATCCTAACATATTGAAAATCTTTCCTTTGAACAGCGTTCGCCTGTCAAAATTCAAAAACAAACACCTTTGGAAAAACAATGAAACATATGAAGAAAATCAGTCTTGCCGCCATGATGTCAGTTGCCGTGATTATGCCATCACTTGCGGAAACTCGGATTACCTATAAGTCAGCCAAGACCACATCTTCATATTATCAGATGGCAGTTCAAATATCGGAAGCCATGAAAGCTGGTTCATCTGGCGATATCATTGTTACGGTGGAGGAAAGTCAAGGCTCTGTCCAAAATGTGATGGAAGTCCGTGCCCGTGGTGGTGATTATGTATTCACCACGCCACCTGCACTTGTTCGACTTGCCAAGGCAGGAAAAGCAATGTTTAAGGGTAAAGGTGATCCAAAGTTTGATGAAATTCGGGCTCTTTTCCCAATCCCATCACTCACGATGCATTTTGTGGTTTCCAGCGAAAGCGGCGTTACAGATTTTGCCGGTCTTGAAGGTAAAAAAATTCTACTCGGAAAAGGATCCTTTGGCGCGAAGGAAGGGGCAAAGTATCTCAAACTTTTTGGCCTCGAAGGAAAAGTTGAGCTTGCCAATGTAGAATTGTCCAATGCGGTTCCTGCTCTTAAAAATGGTCAAATCGATGGATTTGTGACGGCTGGTTCTTGGCCTGCACCAAATGTAATTGAGGCTGCCGCTTCAACAGGCGTCAATGTTCTTTCTC
This sequence comes from Halopseudomonas aestusnigri, assembly GCA_036960845.1. Taxonomy (GTDB): domain Bacteria; phylum Pseudomonadota; class Alphaproteobacteria; order Kiloniellales; family Kiloniellaceae; genus Kiloniella. The sequence continues at coordinate 21,406 of JBALWN010000004.1, forward strand.
TAAGCCAGGATCAAATTAAAGCTTCCAAACGTTCAGAACTTACAATTCCAGCAGGTACCTATTCCGGGCAGAAAAACGATATTACAACGACATCTCTACCTGTTGTTGCTTACACGACCACTGCTATGGATGATGATACTGCTTACGCCCTGACCAAAACCTATTGGGAACAAAAAGAAACAATGGGCACTACTGCAGCTTGGTGGAATGGTGTGGATAAAGGGCTGATGGCTAACATCGAAGGTAAAATCCACCCTGGCGCTGTTCGTTACTATGTTGAAAAGGGTTTTAGCCTTTCTGATACTCAGAAGTAATAAACTCGATACTTAAGTCGAAAAAGTTAACAATATAATCCCGGCTGTTACTCCTAACGGTCGGGATTATTTCATTTTCCAATAAAAGTACCGTTTTATGACTGATCAATCCCAAACGTTGCTCAATCCTATATTCCAACCCAAATTACAGCGCCTTGTGTTGTTTTCTTTGGCCGCAGTTCTGGTCATCTTTCACCTCGGGTTGATATTCTCTGGATTAGTTCCAAACCTCGTAAGTCGCCCCCTGCATATGGCTCTTATTCTACCTTGGATATTGATTTTGGGGCCAACGTCTTCTGGATTATTTTCAAAAGTAAGCGGGTGGTTTTTAACGATCGCGGCTGGGGCCTGTTGTATCTGGATTGCCTTAAACCACAATACTTTAGCCGACCAATATGGTTTTCTTGAAAACAATCTGCAAATAGCTATAGCAATTATTCTTCTGACCGTGGTCTTGGAAGCCGCCCGAAGAGCAATTGGTTGGCCACTGCCCATTGTGGCTGCATTTGCTCTTCTTTACGGATTACTCGGTCAATATATCCCCGGGGAGTTTGGTCACTCAGGCACACCCCTGAAAAGCTTCCTAGGCACCCTAACAATTGCCGAGGGAGGGATTTGGGGCAGCCTTACGGGGGTATCCGTAAGTATTGTCGCGATCTTTGTCATCTTTGGAGCGGTTTTAAACGCAGGTGAAGCCGGGCAGGGCTTTATGAATGTCGCGGCCGCCGCTGCTGGGCGCCTCAAAGGTGGTGCCGCAAAAGTCTCTGTGATTTCTTCAGCTCTCTTTGGATCAATCTCAGGATCAGCTTCTGCGAACGTTGCGTCTACAGGTGCGATTACTCTTCCTGCTATGACCCGGCTTGGTTATCCCAAGCGACTAGCCGCAGCGGTAGAAGCGGTAGCCTCCTCTGGCGGTCAGATTATGCCGCCATTAATGGGAGCAGGGGCTTTTGTTATGGTTGAGCTAACAGGTGTTCCCTATACAAGCATCATGGCGGCAGCGCTATTACCTGCAATACTTTATTTTTTGGCTGTCTGGGTAGGGATAAATGCTTACGCCAGAAACCATGACCTTAAGGGCATTGATAACAAGGATAAACCTAAGTCACGGGATGTCTTGATCACCTCTGCCTTTTTTCTTGTTCCATTCACCGTCCTTCTGGTCAGCATGTTCGGGCTAGGCTACACACCTCAATACGCAGCCTGCTTGGCCATCATCGCTGGTGCATTGTTATTGTGTGTAAATAAAAATTTAAATTGTAACTTTAATTTAACCTTACAACGTATTGAAAATGCGGTGTTAAGTTCTGCCAAACAAGTTTCTTTGATTGCTGCGATCATTCTCTGCGCCTCGATAATTATAGGCGTGCTTTCAATCACGGGGTTGGGCGTTAAGATCACGTCGCTGATTTTGTCTGGTTCAGGTGGTATGCTGTGGCCATCCTTATTTTTAACGGCCTTTGCCTGTTTAATTCTTGGTATGGAAGTGCCAACTACGGCGGCTTATGTGATTTGTGTTTCTGTAGCGGGGCCTGCTTTGATATCCCTAGGGCTGGAACCACTACAGGCGCATTTGTTTGTTTTTTGGTTCGCCTTGCTTTCAACAATCACACCACCTGTTTGTGGCGCCGTCTTTATTGCAGCTGGTATGGTTGGTGAGAACTGGCTTAAGGTTGCGCTAACAGCAATGTCGTTAGGCGTCGGGCTCTATATTATCCCTTTAGGAATGATCGCTAATCCAGAAATTCTAGCTTTGGCAAGTTCACCATTGCCTGCTTTGATAGCCTTTATCCAAATTGGTCTTGGGTTAAGTTGCTTGTCTTACGGGCTTATTGCCATTCGGTCAGTTATTCCAAAAGTTAGTGTTATTGTTGTGGGGCTCGTGATCATTTTTGCAAAGGAACTGATCGGATAATGTCATTAGAATTTAGGACCTTAAAGTTTTATGCTGATAATGCTAAAGAGTACGCAAAGCGAACACCAAGCAGTGATTTCCTTGAAAGACGATCGACCTTTATGGCAGGACTAACGCCGGGAGCCAAAATACTCGAGCTGGGGTGTGGTGGTGGGCATGATGCCTTGGCATTTATTCAGGCTGGGTTTGACGTTACTCTATTGGATGGCTCACCAGAATTAGCTGCAATAACTGAAAAAAGAACAGGCCATAAAGTTCTGGTAGCAGATTTTTCAGACATTAACTTTAAGGGTGATTTTGATGGTATTTGGGCTTCAGCCTCATTGCTTCATGTTCCATCAAAAAAACTAAAAGCAGTATTAATTTTAGTCGCAAAGAGCCTTCGGAAAGGAGGGCTTCTTAATGCAAGTTTTAAAGAAGGTGAGGGCGATTGGACGGACGGATTTGGACATGTTTTTTGTGGAATTAATAGCGAGAAACTAATTCCCATACTAATAGAGACTGGATTTCAGGTTTCTGAAATAAACACTGTCGATGGTTTCGGTAGTGACATGAAGCCAACACGTTGGATTTGGGTGAACGCTATAAAGGTGGGTTAGTATAGTCCCTTATTGCCAAATTGTTCTTATTGATCGGCATCAAGGCTGGAACTATTTGTTTAACTTACTCCTGTAGGATGTCTGCATATATTTTTTGATATATTTCCGACGGTCTAAAGGAACTCTATGCTCAAACGGAAAAAATATAATAGTATTGCCCAGCTCTATGATATTCTGGATTGGCCGTTCGAACATATTCGATATGGGCCTGTACGCCGGGTGCTGTTTGGCGGACTGAGGGGGAACCTGCTTGATGCGGGTGTTGGTACTGGCCGCAATTTTCCTTTTTATCCCAAGGCTTGCTCTGTCACGGGCATGGATATCAGCTCGGCAATGCTTGAGCGAGCCATGTGGCGTAAGGACAAGTTCGGAACCCAAGTTAAATTGCTTGAGATGAATGTAACAGGGTTGGATTTTGCTGACGACAGTTTTGATAGCATTGTCTCTACGTTCCTTTTTTGCGTCCTGGATGCAGAGCACCAGCTACCTGCTTTGAAAGAACTTAACAGGGTATGCCGCTCTAGCGGAACCATCCATATTGTCGATTATACCTTTTCAAAAAACATTATACGGCGGTTCATCATGAAACTCTGGGCACCTTTTGTATCCTTTGCCTATGGTGCTGAGTTTGATCGGAATACGGAGCAGTATTTAGAAGAAGCAGAGCTGGATTTGTTGGAAAAGAAATTTCTTTATAAGGACATTATCAAACTTTTGGTACTCCGGCCAAAATCCCAAAATAAACCTAGTGCACAAGTTTGATATGTGATCATCGATAAAAGAGTGAAATTAATTCGTCATATTTTATCGGTTATCTAGCTGATATTTAAAGTTTTCTCTGCAGATTTACTGACTGGGTTTTGATCTTATCAAGGGAAATTTAAGGACTAGTTATCGTTCTCAACTGTTAGGGTGGTCTCTGAAACAATGGTCATCCAGATCATGAATATTGACACCAATGAGATTCCTGAAGTACTGGTAATTTCTGAATTAACAGGAGTTATGGTTCATGGACTGGGAAAAAGTATTTGCCACGCGATCATCGCGGATGAAGGCTTCGGAAATCCGAGAGCTACTAAAGCTTTTGGATCAACCGGATATCATCTCCTTTGCAGGCGGTATTCCAGATCCAGCCTTGTTTCCAACAGAAGAATTTCAACAGGCTTTTACCAATACCTTAACCGGTGACAAACAGACCGCCGCTTTGCAGTATTCCGTGAGTGAAGGTTATGCTCCTTTGCGCGAATGGATTGCTGGTCAAATGGAAAAACTAGGTATTCCTTGTTCCGTTGACAATATCCTCATTACATCCGGCTCTCAGCAGGCACTCGATTATTTGGGCAAGCTGTTGCTTTCTCCCAACGATACGGCACTCGTGACATGGCCGACTTATATGGGCGCACTTGGGGCGTTCAATGCGTATGAACCAACATATGATCGTCTGATTGCTAACGGCAACCGTTCAGCGAAAGAATATCGGGACACAGCGTCAGAAAACGATAGTCAGGTTAAGTTCGCTTATATGTCAGTGGACTTTGCGAACCCGACCGGGGAAACTCTGGATCGTGCAGGCCGTGAACGTTTGCTCGATCTTGCGCAAGAACTAGATATCGCCGTTATCGAAGATGCTGCTTATCAGTCATTGCGTTATGACGGTGAAGCAATTCCTCCGATATTAGCACTGGATATTGAACGTAACGGTAACATCGAAGAAACCCGGACGCTTTATTGCGGAAGTTTTTCCAAAACATTGGCACCGGGCCTTCGTGTTGGGTGGGTTTGTGCTGCTCAGACTGTGATCAGTAAATTGGTTTTGATGAAGCAGGCTGCTGACCTACATAGCTCAACCATCAATCAGATTGCAATCCATGAAGTAGCCTCCAAAGGTTTCGACAAACAGGTTGCTAAAATCTCTGCGGCTTATTCTGCTCGGCGCGACTGTATGCTTGCAGCTTTGGAAGAACACATGCCTCAAGGCGTGAGTTGGACTAAACCAGAAGGGGGTATGTTTGTCTGGCTGACATTGCCAAATGATTGGGATGGCGCGGACTTGCTCGCTGAATCAATTAAAACTCAGCGTGTTGCCTTTGTTCCAGGCCATGCCTTTTACGCGGATGGATCAAATCGTAATACAATGCGCCTGAGTTTTTCCCAAGCCAATGAAAAGACTATCAAAGAAGGTATCCGTCGGTTAGGAATGTTGCTTAAATCTGCCTGAAATGTGTGTCGTTATTTTCAAGTCTCACAGGCGCTAGTTGCTTCCTTAAAGAAAACTGAGGGCTTCTTAGATTAAGTTGTTGGGTGAGGGCGTAAGGATCGACCTATGTTGGGGAAGGTTGAATTACTCTCAATGGATGGTTACTATCCCAGTTATTGCTTCACTTGGTATTGAAAGTACTTTCTGTATCATTCTCTTATCCCTTAATCTAAATATTGAATATGTATTACCTAACATATGGAAATTATTACTATTTTCATAACCCCACCTGACTTATCTTTGGGAGTAACCCTGCTGCTTATTGGCGCCAGCTTTATAACATCGGGCATTACGACAGCAGTGGGTATCGGGGGCGGGTTGGCTATGTTGGCAATAATGGCGAATGTCATGCCCGTTGCTGCTATCGTACCCATTCACGGCGCGGTACAAACAGCCAATAACACCAGTAGAACCTATCTGTTACGCAAGAATATCAATCTATCTATTTTGGTTTGGTTTTCCCTGGGCGGAATAGTTGGAATTCTTTGTGCCAGTCAGATCGTGGTCACACTTCCACTCAATCTCCTGCAATTAATCATGGCATTCTTCATTCTCTATAGTGTTTGGGGGCCCAAACTTAAGAACTTTAGCAATGGTAAGAAATCTCTTATATTTGGGGGAGTAATCTCCGCTACCACATCGATGTTCATCGGTGCTTCCGGGCCTATAACGGCGGCATTCCTGCCAAGATCAAAGCTAAGTCGCGTAGAGCTTGTTTCCACCCATGCCGCTATTATGGTGTTGCAACATGGCTTGAAGATATTCGCACTGGGCTTCTTGGGGTTTATCTATACACCGTGGATTGGGTTGTTAGGTGGGATGTTGATTTCAGGTTTTCTAGGGTCATTAGCAGGTCGGGCTATTTTATGGCGTATTCCAGAACAAAAATTCAAACTCGTATTTAATATTGTCCTCACGTTGCTGGCCTTAAGGATGCTTTATCAAGCAGCTAGTTGATTTTTTTTAGTTCTTAAGATACTGAAACAGATGTGTTTTCTATTTATAATATCTATTAAATTGTTGTGGGAGTTTATAAAATTTGATCAAATTAGATGGACGTATAAAATGATTTTTCACGATTTACAGCTGGATTGTGACAGTTTATTGCGTCCAATAAGTGCTTAATTATGATTTACGAAGGCGATGATTGTTTGTTTGATTTCAAACACCGAAGAAGTAAACAGTTTTTTGACTTCTGGCAGACGATACCCCGCGAGGGGTTAGTGCCGCGACGACAGGCATATCATCCAGAAAAAGCGGCAACATTGCTACCGACTATGATGATGTATGAGTTGGTTTCATCCGATTATATCAAGATTAGGCTGCTTGGTACTGGTATAACTGAAGATTTTGGCAAAGAACGTGAAGGTCAAAATTTTCTAGATTTCATAGAGCCACACCGACAGAAAAAGGTGTCTCAAGCCTTATGGGAAATTGCTCATTATCCATGCGGTATGAGGGTGCTTGCAGAACATGTACTTAAAAGTGGTCTGACAGTTATGTTGGAATCAGTGGGACTACCTTTGCTTAACCGGGATGACAAGGTTAGGTGGATCTTATTCCAGCGTAATATTCTAGATGGTGAAAAAGGCCTTCCTTTAATGAAGTCTGACCATGTATATGATCCAAAGACCTACGTGCGGCTTTTCCAGCGCGACTATATCGACATAGGAGCGGGAGTCTCAAATTTCCAAGAAGAGCGCTCTTAGATCAGTGACAACCGCTCCGTTAATTTAAATCTATCAGTGATTCGCATAATCTATATTATGGAAAATAATGATTATCCTTAGGAGCAGTACATTTTATCATATTCACTTTTTTATACGACTATGATTGAGATGAACTCAGGTTAAAACTTGTTGCTTCAATAAGACGAAGTAGTTCTTCAATATCATAGGGCTTTTCAGTGTTAATCGACAAAGTTGTGCCGAGATTAAGCGGATACAATTCAGCTAGAGACATCAGTTGCCGCTCGACGTCTTTGGGCGCTCTTGAGCTGTCTAAGTGGCTAGGATGCCTCTTCCTTAGTTTAAATCGGGTCATCGCAATTTGAGGCCTGCAGGCACAATAAACTTCGATTATATTACGAAATTTGTCCGGTATCCATTCGGTTACGGTGCCTGTGTCGAAGCAGCCAAGGCGCGGTTTCCAGTGGGATACTAAGACTGCGTTGTTGAGGTTTTCTGCTTTTTCCCGAAAAAGATCGTCGCTCAACCTACTTAGATGTTTCCTATCATCAAATGAATACACAGGATATTCTTCAAAGAGTTTTTCAAGAAGGTCATCTTTATCTAAGAGCGGCCAACCAAGCCCAAAGGCCAGCTCTTTGGCAACGGTAGTTTTCCCACTTGCGGGTAATCCTGTAACAATAATTGCAGCAGCTTTTATCACTACATTACTCTTTCCTCGTTTCCAGTGACGCATACTTGAAACATTATAAGTATGCTATTCGATTTCTAAAGTGGTTATAAAAAACCGTAAAAGTGACATTTGGCCTTTTCACCGGCCGCCAAAATAAGCTGCGGGTGGTTTGCCTAGGGTGCGTTTGAACATGGCGATGAATGCGCTGGGGCTATCGTAGCCCAGGTCGATTGCGACGGTTGTGACAGGTTCGCCGAGTGCCAGTCGTTCCATTGAGGCCATCAAGCGGCATTGGCTGCGCCATTGTCGGAAAGTCATGCCGAGCTCCTTGGAAAACAACCGTGCGAGTGTTCGACTGCTTGCGCCCGCCTCGCCTGCGAGTTCTTCAAGCCCACGAGGCTCTGACGGATCGTTGATCAGGCATTCGGTGATCCTGCGTAATCTGGTGTCCTGAGGCATTGGCAGATGCAAGGGCACGGTTTTGGCAGATCGAATTTGGTCCATCAAGACCCGCATTAATCGTCCATCAGCGCCCTCTTCATCATATTCCACAGGCATGGTCGCGGCGTGGACCAGCATTTCTTTCAACAAAGCTGAGACAGAGATCACACAACAAGTGTTGGGCATGCTGTGGGCAAAGGCATTATCCAGATGCACTGCGCGCCATTTTGAGCCGTGTGGGGAATAAACCTCATGCGTGGTTTCTTTCGGTATCCAGACCGCGCGCTGCGGCGGCACTACCCAACTGCCTTGATCTGTATAAATTGCCAGCACCCCTTCGGAGGCATAGGCCAACTGACACCATTCGTGGCTGTGCGGCAACACCCGGCGACCGGGCCGCATGTTGGCAGCGCGTACCATTACCGGGCGCACAAGTTGCTCTGGCGTGTCGCGGGGCAGTGAGATCAATGGCTGGTTGGGACCGGGTTCAACCCGCATGGCGCCCTCTTCTTGTTAGTATTTGTCCGATTGGCGATATCTAATGGCATGATAGCGCAAGACAGTCGCTACAGCTATCCCTATTGTGGGCACAATCAAAAAATCAAATGGGAATTTACGCCGTAATGAAACCGTTCAGCCATTATCTCAAGCCTGAAGTCTGGCGCACACCGGAAGGCTGTCTCATCATTCTCTCAGCCGCGATGCCTTTGGCTTTCGCGACCTGGATGAGCCTTTTGAATAACTTCGTCGTTGAAAAGGCAGATTTTGGCCTGGCAGAAATAGGTATTTTGCAGTCTGTGCGTGAGATCCCTGGGTTGCTGGTCGTTAGCGCGCTTTTGTTCCTGCTCTTCATCAAAGAACGTACTTTCGGTTTGATGGCTCTAATCCTGCTTGGGGTTGGTGTTGCCGTCACCGGATTTTACCCCAGTGCCTTTGGGCTTTATGTCACCACGGTAATTATGTCGTTCGGGTTCCATTATTATGAAACCGTGCAGATGTCCCTCACCCTGCAATGGGTTGATAAATCACGTGCACCTGTGTCCATGGGGCGACAGCTCTCCGCGCGTTCCATCGCATCGATCATAGCTTATGGCATGATATGGGTGATCTTCACGTTCTTTGGCCTTGATTATAAGTGGGTTTATTTGGCTGGTGGCACTATGACCATCATAATGGTTCTGTTTGTTGTTTTAGCTTTTCCGTCCTATCAGCCTAAAGAAGTTCAACACAAAAAAATGCTGTTGCGAAAACGCTATTGGTTGTTCTATGCGTTGACTTTTATGGGGGGCGCACGTCGTCAGATCTTTGTGGCCTTTGCCAGCTTTATGATGGTGGTGAAATTCGATTTTTCCGTGGCAGAGATCACCATGCTCTATTTGGTTAATCAGGGGATCAATTTCTGGCTAGCCCCCAAGATCGGCAAATTCATTACTAACTGGGGCGAACGCCGTGCGTTGATCTGTGAATATATCGGCCTGATCCTGGTGTTTTCCGGTTATGCGTTGGTTGTGGATGCGAGTATAGCTGCTGTGCTCTATGTGCTCGACCATCTGTTCTTTTCTTTTGCTATCGCTCAGAAAAGCTATCTACAGAAAATTGCCGACCCCAAGGATATTGCTTCGACATCCGGGGTTAGTTTTTCGATCAATCATATTCCTGCGGTATTCATACCAGTACTGTTTGGTCATGCTTTCCCAGATGAGAACATGTGGATGGTGTTTGCTGCCGGTGCCGGCATGGCAGTGATATCGTTAATCCTGGCCTTTAATGTGCCAAGAAATCCAGGACCAGGTAATGAAGTTGTCTTTGGTGCAAAATCGTTACCTCAACCCGCGGAATAGAGATCGTAAATTAGATTAAGAAAAATCCATTACTGTTTGTATTTATTACAGTAATGGCTTTTTTCTTATAAAGGGGATGCTAAGCTCCAACGACAGATTCCTTTGATATCGACTTCAGCACCAAGGCGTTTGTAAAACTTAATGGCTTTGATATTGTCTTCTTCTACTTCCCATTTAATGCTTTTAACGCCCCGCTTTTCACATAATGTCCGAGCATTTTTCATTAAAGCTTCGCCAACCTTTTGGCCTCTATATTCCTCCCATACAAAAACATCGTCGATGTTCATATAAGAAGAACCGGACCAAATTGAGTAATTCCAGGTATAGGAAGCGAACCCAGCAATTTGGCTATCGATTTCTGCGAGAAGAACGCCAAATTTAGGAACGTCGGAAAAGCCGGAATTTTCTAGTTCTGCCTTAGTAGAGGTAACAAATTGTTCCTGATCATGGTGTTTAGCGATCGCTTTTATTAAATCGTAAACAATATCAATATCTTCCAGGCCAGCTTCTTTTACTTTTACCACATTAAATCCCCAATAGTTTATACTTAAATTTGTTTAACGCATAATAGTTGCGACAATTCCTCTCAGTGCTTTTCAAGCTTGAAAAGGATACTATCTTGGCTCTGATACTCATATTGATCTTAATAAATATTCTCGCGCAAAACCAAGGATATGTTCTATGAAAGTTATCATCGCAGGTTCCCGTACAATTGATGATTACGAAGCTCTGGTAACCTTTGTTGAAAGCATTGGCTGGCCTATTGAAGAAATCGTTTCTGGTGGTTGTCGTGGGGTTGATGAGCTTGGTGAACGCTGGGCTGAAAGTAAGAGTATTTCCAAGAAGGTTCTCCATGCTGATTGGGCAAAATATGGTCGCGAAGCTGGTGAACTTAGAAATCGCGACATGGCAAAGTATGCTGATGGGTTGATCTTGTTGTGGGATGGGAAAAGCCCTGGAGCAAGCTGTATGTTGAGAGAATCATCCAGAGCCGGGATTGAAATTCATCACCAGATCTACGGCCTGGACTGGAAGGAAATAGAACAAGCCGAAAAGGCAATCTTAGAGTACTATTGGTCAGGTAAGGGCCGCCTCGCCTTTCAGCATAACCATTGGGAATGGGAGGTGGTAGATCCAAACGCCCCACCAATTCTTCAAGGAGCGATACCCGGCTTAATTGAACGGGGTTTCCTTGAAGAGGAAACCATTACCGTTTTGCGATCTGTTCGTGAGGGTTACCATAGTAAATTAGCTTAAATAAGACGTTCATCGGTTAACGAAGGCAAGATACTGACAGTATAAGCGTAAACAAATTTGCCTTTTGCGCTCTGGCTTTAATGCTCTGGAATTTGTTTCCCAGGATGAGCGTATTCCTGCCACCAAGTGAACGTGGCCTCAACGGTAAGATCTAAAATCGGTAGAAGTTTACTTACTTCTTCTGAATTATCAGAACAGCTCTCTATTTCCAATGCGATAAGAGATAACCGTTGACCAAACATTGAACCACTTGTTCCCTTAATGGCATGGGCTGCTTTAAAGATTATTTCGGGATCACCTTTTTCCAAGCCACTTCGAATATCAGCCACCAAGAGCACGATACTATCGTGTGTTTTTTCAAGCAGTTCACAAGCTATCTTATTACTTATGGTCTGTTCAAACACCCTAATACCATCAATATCCCCAATTGGAACATCAGTATAATCCTCCTTCTCTGTTGGTTTTTTAAGCTGAGAAGTTTCCGTATATTGGAATCCTGGCTCTGGTTGCTCTGTATGGAAAGGCGTTGCGTATTTTTTGAGGGTAGCAATCAGCTGTTTTTCGGTATAGGGCTTTGTGAGAATGTCGTTCATACCAGCTTCTTTAAACTCGGCGTGTCTATCCGAAAACGCTTCGGCGGTTAAACCTATAATTGGAAGTCGGATTTTAGATATCGTTTTGCGTATATGCTTTGTGGCTTCTACACCATCCATCTCAGGCATGTGAATGTCCATAAATACAACGTTATAGGCACCGCTACTAACAGCCTCCACTGCTTCTAAGCCATTACTTGCAAGGGTCACTATATGGCCGTTTTTTTGCAAAAACTCACGAGCAATTGTGGCGTTAACGACATTATCTTCGGCAACCAATATGAACTGTTGAGATAAATCTACGGATACAGGCCCTTGTCCATCGAGCCCAACTACGTTTGTTTCTGCTCCAGGGCTAGATTTTTCAAATGGAATATAAAGAGTAAAATGTGTTCCATGCCCCAACTGGCTTTGTACTTCGATAGATCCCCCCATTGCCTCGAGTAGTTTTTTAACAATAGCAAGGCCCAAGCCAGTACCCCCAAAATCTCTCGTCGTGGAAAATTCGGCCTGAATAAAGGGATGAAAAATATTGGTTAAATTCTCTTCTGAGATACCTACGCCAGTGTCTATAACGTCAATTCGAATGACATAATCACTTGAAATTGTCACCTTCTCGCAAGGCTGATCAACCTTTTCCAAAGAAACCGTTACCCGCCCTTTCCCAGAAAACTTCATTGCATTACTGACAAGATTCCAAAGAATTTGCCTAAACCTTGTGGGATCGCCTATTAATGGCCCAAGAACATCAACATTTGATTGGACTCTCAAATCAATCCCCTGCTCACTTGCCATATGGCGGAATGGGGACATAACACTTGAAAGTAAAGCATTTAGATCGAAGTTAATTCTCTCAAGGTTAACCTTCCCAGCCTCTATTTTACTCATGTCCAAAACATCATTAATAATAGCCTGGAGGGATTGGCCTGAAGTAATGACTGTTTCTGCTTTTTCTCTTTGTTTTCGATCTAAATCTGAGCTCAATAGCAATTGTGTCATACCTAAAATACCATTGAGAGGTGTCCGAATTTCATGGCTCATCATAGCAAGAAATTCTGATTTTGCCCTGTTAGCAGTATTGGCTTCTTGAGCAAAACCTTGTGCTCTTATTCGCTCTCTTTTTAAGTGACGCATTACCATTCCAAGAATAAGGATTTGGAATAGGGCAACCGCCCCCATGAGGATAGCAGTTTGCTGAATACCAGATTGACTAACTGCCAAGGGCTTTAAAAGCGAACTTGTGACCTCGAGAACACCTCTGAGATCTCCTACTCTCCAGTTATTCTTTGGTGTATCTGTTCGCGTATTATGACAGCTAACGCACGCTGGCCGCATAAGATCTGCAATGGCATATCGCAGTACGGGTACTCCGTTAATTGTTTCAAATTGATAGAAAGGTTGTTGAGGTGTTTCGGACAATGCCTTCCAGGCATCTTTTGCAAATTGATCCTTTAATCCTCCCTCTTCTGCTCTCCACGGAAAAGGAAAAGGGCTGTAAAGGCGGGCGGTAAGTCCTTCGTTTTGTTCTTCAAAACGATTACCAAGGAGCATACTGAGCGTTGCTGGCAGAGGAATAGCGCCGTCTTGTTCTCTAAAATTATGAGTGACAATAACACCACTATTTCGAATGCGCTCAACGACATCTTTTGTATAGAGAGTTCTAAATTCGGTCAGCGTTTTACTTAATAAACTCGCATTTTGAATGGATTGACTCCGAATAACATCTGATTGAAGTCGATTGATTTGCCAACCAATAATGCCAAGAGCGACCAATAAAATGGTGATGAGAACAAAAACAGGACTGCCATAGAATAACCTTGATAGAGATAGTCGACCTCCCAAGGGGATTTTATTTGGGTGTTGTTTTCTCTTGTATTGCATGTCTGCTCCAATATTGGAACTTCCCGTCGCTACAAATATTTCTGTTGTATCTTTTAAAGCCGATGGGTTTCGTCCAACATGAGGGACTGCTATTTTGCACTAAATGTATTGATTCATTCTTAAATTTATATTTTTTACACAAATAAAAAGGGCTGCCAAACGGCAGCCCTTTTCCAATTATTTTGTACTTCTGTTTTCGAAGCTTAACGCTTGGTTAGATGTAAGCTATAAACTATCACTTTAAAACAATCAGTTATTTGTAGGCTTAATTAAATATGATTAATTTGTGACAGTATTAAGGAGCTATTTCAACGAATAAAGAAAATTTAGAATTTAAACCCGATACTTTCTTCCCTGCCAATGCGCTATATTCACCATGTACACCAAACGACCGTAGTAATTGAGCACCATAAATGGTTAGGGATTTACGACCAACCCAGCTGCTTAAGAGTATATCCGTCATTCCATATTTTAGTCATGTGGCTTATCTTATCCCCATCAAACTTCATGGCATATACATAATCGGCTGCCGCTTTCTTGCCAGTAGGCGGAACCGGGCCGCCTTCTCCCGTGTGGGTGCCATGAAATACTGCGAATGCGCAAACTGTAGATTTTTCAGTATCGGTTGAGAAACTTTTGAGGTCGTAATTCCCGTCAGGCATCAAGCTCATCAAACCTTTCATCCAATCGGCATACCCTTCCAAATTAGAAATCTCGGCTAGGGCATCCGCTTGGCTGGAAAAGCTAGCCCCGTCCTGACAGAATTCTTTGCAACCGTCCCATCCTTTGCCTGTCTCACAAGCAACGAAAAAAGCTTTCGCAGTTTCGGTAATAGACATAATTGATACTTCCTGTTTGAACCGTAATCGAATTTTGGGTCCGTTATTTTTATAACACTATGAATTAGTGATTACTTAATTGGCATACTAAAACGATCGATTTATAATGTCAATATATAATAAAACATTCATTTTAGATGGTGCAAATAATTAAACCACAAGAGAATTAAAAATAACTTCGTTCAATTTCAGGACGACTTCTCTACTGTCGGGGTACCGACCATACAAAACCAAACCATGAACGTTACACATGACAAAGCTAGCCAAAACCACAGGATCCTTGTCGGCAGGGATTTTACCGTTGGCTTGTGCATTACGAATAGCTGTAACCAACAAGCTCTCAATATATGAAAAAAAATCGCTTATTATTATAAATGATTTGGGACTGATCGTATGCTTCTGGGCCAAATGGTTCATCATTAAGCACCCCTTGTATGTTTTTTTGGCCGCCCCTTTGACAACACTTTCTAGAAATTCCCTAATACCTGTGATATTTGGATTTTCTATTAAAATTTGAACACGAGGAGACAAAACATTCTGACGATAAAACTCTAGAGCCTCTTCAAACAACCCATCCTTATTGCCAAATTCTTTATACATACTTGCTGTATTCAATCCGGTGGACTGCACAATATCCGCCATCGATGAGGCCTTATAGCCTTTTTGCCAAAAGAGAGCGACAGCATTCTCTAGTACGTCTTGACGGTTATATTCTTTGTATCTAGCCATACTTGCAAAATAAAACGTTCATTTTATTTAGTCAATCTTAAAGAAAATAGATGAGTACATTCTGAAAATAAAACTAATGGAAACATGGCTATGTTGTTGTAAGTTAAATCATTATACAACTGCACAAAAAAGGGCTGCCAAACGGCAGCCCTTTCCAGTATTCTGAACTTCTGTTTTCGAAGCTTAACGCTTGGAGAACTGGAAGCTTTTACGAGCTTTAGCCCGACCGTATTTTTTACGTTCAACAACACGTGCATCACGAGTAAGGAAGCCGCGAGCTTTCAGAGCAGGACGAAGGCCTGGCTCATAATAAGTCAAAGCTTTTGAGACGCCGTGACGAATAGCACCAGCCTGACCAGAAAGACCACCACCTTTTACGGTGCAAACGATGTCGAATTGGCCTGAGCGTTCAACTGTCTCAAATGGTTGAGCAAGCATCATACGAAGAACAGGACGTGCGAAGTAAATTGCTTCTTCACGACCGTTAACCGTAATAACACCAGTACCGGGTTTGAGCCAAACGCGTGCAATAGCACCTTTACGTTTACCAGTTGCGTAAGCACGACCTTGTGCGTCTAGTTTTGGTTCAGCAACAATCGCGCTTTCTTCAGCAGCAGGAGTTACATCACCAAGATCACTCAAAGAGTTGAGAATTTCTTCAGCCATTGATTACTGGCTCCTCTTGTTCTTGATGTTTCTAGACGCAATGTCCAGAACTTCAGGCTGCTGAGCTTCGTGTTTGTGGTCAGGACCAACAACGACACGAAGGTTACTCATTTGCTGACGACCGAGTGGTCCTTTTGGAACCATACGCTCAATAGCTTTTTGAACAACACGCTCAGGGAAACGACCCTCAAGAATCTGACCTGCTGTACGTTCTTTGATACCGCCCGGATGGCCGGTATGCCAGTAGTACTTTTTGTCAGCGAGTTTGTTGCCTGTAAGAGCAACTTTCTCAGCATTAATAATTACGACGTTATCACCACAGTCCATATGTGGAGTGTAAGTCACTTTGTGTTTACCGCGTAAGATATTTGCGACTTCTACAGCCAAGCGACCGAGAACAACGCCTTCGGCGTCAATCACGAACCACTTTTTTTCAATATCTGCGGGTTTAGCAGAATAAGTTTTTAAATACATGTAACAGAGCCACTGCATACTGTTGTAATAGGGAGCAAGACACACACTGTGCTCTTGCGTGGTTGGGTTCTATTACAGAGATGTGAGTCTGTCAAACTGTTTTATTTATTTACATTTTAAATATACTAGCAAAATCAACAACTTAAAATAGAGGTATTATTTTACCTCAATAAATGTGAGATTCTAGTAAGATTATTTATAACTTTATCCCATTTTGGTTGATTGAAGACATAAATAAGGTAAATGTCTATTTTGTATAAGATATAACAAATGGAGTATTTATGCATCTTACATCAGATGTCGTGATTATCGGTGGTGGTATTATTGGAAGTGCAGCAGCCTTCTTTATAGCAAATGATCCAAGCTTTGATGGTAAAGTAACAGTTATTGAAAAAGATAATAGCTATAAGAGTTCCTCAACGACACTTTCTGCGGCTTCAATTCGGCAACAGTTCTCGACACCAGAAAATATTAAAATCTCCCTATTTGGTATTGATTTTCTTCGCAAGGTTGGAGAACACCTCGCTTTAAGAGATGGAAGCCAGACAGACGTTGATCTCGATATAGGGTTGCAGGAAAAAGGCTATCTCTTACTAGCAAGCTCTGCTGGGGAAAACGTTCTTAGAAGTAATAATGCAATTCAGAAAGCCCTTGGAGCAGATATTAGTTTACTGCCACCGAAGCAACTGTGTGAACGTTTCCCATGGTTAAATTGCGATGATCTTTCCCTTGGATCTCTGGGTAACCATGGTGAAGGATGGTTTGATGCTTATAGCTTGTTACAGTTATTCAGGACAAAAAACAAAGAACTGGGTGTCGATTATATAAATAATGAGGTTGTCGGCCTTAAAACTGATGAAAATAAAATTCAATCAGCGATTTTGAAGACAAATCAGACAATCACAGCAAAGGCTTTTATAAATGCTGCAGGCCCCAACGCATCGAACATAGCATCAATGGCAAAGCTAGACATTCCTGTTGAAAGCCGGAAACGGTGCGTTTTTGTTTTTCATTGCCGGGATAATATAGAGGGTTGCCCGTTAGTTGTTGATAACAGCGGCGTATATTTCCGTCCAGAAGGAGAGCATTTCATATGCGGCGTTTCTCCAAACGAGACCAACGATCCCCAGAGTTCCGATTATGAAGTAGATTACAGTTTGTTTGATGAAACAATTTGGCCAACTCTTGCGCATCGCGTACCTGCCTTTGAAAGTATCAAACAAATAAACGCCTGGGCAGGTCATTACGCTTACAACCTATTGGATCAGAACGTTATTTTGGGAACGCATCCACAAATTGACAATTTATACTTTGCAAACGGCTTCAGTGGGCATGGTTTACAGCAAGCCCCTGCTGTAGGACGGGCTCTGTCAGAACTTATTCTTCATGGGCGGTATCGGAGTCTCGATTTATCTATTTTTGATTTCACTAGAATTTTAGAAAACACGCCTGTCAAAGAACAAAATGTCATCTAACTGTTAAAATTCATTAACCAACTCAAGGTGTTGTAAAAACTAGGATTTTATGTTTTTCGGCCTTGGGTTGGGCTCAAAAGAAGAAAGTGTTCACATTGTTACCACTTTTTTGCCCCACCACCGCTCTACTTTTTCTGCTTAAGATAAGGGCATGGGAAATTTTGATCAAACATATCGCTTGGATACACAGGCAAAAGTAGCTAATCGCTCATACATTGAACGAAACGAAGACATTGACGTTGATCGTTTGGTCTGGGATGTAGAATATCGTGAGTTGGTAAAAAGAATTCTTCAACCTAGGGGCGGAATGCATATTCCGTTGGGAATTTAATAAATCATTTTCTTTCCCCAAAATGAATATAATAACTCATTAGTTTCATTCAGTATTACAGGCTGTTTTGCCGTAGATAATGTAATTTTTGAATAGATTATCTCCTCCCCCTTTGTTCTTGATGACGAAGGTGCTAAAATCCCCCTGTTATGCCTCAAAAAATAAAACCTAACGCCAAACAGTTTGCATGGCTTATACGCGGACTGAATCAAGCTGGTGGAAAATTGCCCCTTTTTGACGAGTATGGCCAACATTATGATTCCAAACTCATAAAAGCATGTATAGACCATGACTGGGCCGAACTCTGGTTCAACAATGTATTAAAACCAGATTGGCAAGTCTGTAAACTTACCGAAGAAGGAAAACAAGCGTGTGGCGCCCAGCCTCTTCTTGATTTCGATGCCTAGGGTTCTAATCTAGATTTCTTACCCAGATTTCCTACAACGATCTCATTTTCATGACAGTCATACGTCAGTCGAATGAAATTTTATACAATCGTTGACTGACCGACAAAAGGCGAATAGCCTCTGAATAATGGTGCAGCGCACAATTTTGTGATGCCCGCAGAAACTAAGATCTATACAGTACTCTGATTAATCGTATGATCTGTTTCACAAACAAAATAAAAAATGACCATCAGGTCAGGGGAAGATACCGTGTTATATACGTTTTTTGATATGCAACGTGCAGCTCTCGGACCTATGCGTGCAATGACCGAGCTTACCAAAACTTATTTTAACAACCCTCTCTTCCCCATGTCACAGACCTATATGGGAAAAATTATGGCCGCCAGCGCTGATGTTGTCGAAGGTGTTATTCGCCATCGAGGAAAACCAGAGTGGGGGTTTCAGGCAATAAAAAAAGACGATGGCATACATCCCATTGATCTTGCGAGAATTGACCACAAACCTTTTGCTGATCTCATTCGATTTAAGTGTGATCTGGCTAAAGACCCAAAGAAAATACTTTTAGTCGCGCCCATGTCTGGTCACTTTGCTACCCTCTTAAGAGGAACGGTACAGACATTGGTTCAAGATCATGAGGTCTATATCACGGATTGGAAAGACGCCAGTAAGGTACCAAGCGAAGAAGGTGATTTTGGTCTAGATGAATATATTCAATATCTTATAGATTACATGAAGCTTCTTGGCCCTGATCTTCACGTCATTGCCGTTTGCCAACCAGCCCCATTGGTTTTAGCTGCTGTATCCATTCTTGCCGCCAATGACGACCCGTCCCAACCTACAACTATGACATTAATGGGGGGGCCTGTAGATCCTGGGGCTGCAGAAACAGAAGTAACAAAACTTGCTGACAGTAAGTCGTTATCCTGGTTTAAAAGTAACCTAACGACATCGGTCCCTCTTCATCACGAAGGTTCGGGACGGCGTGTATATCCAGGATTTCTGCAACTAGCGGCCTTCATTTCGATGAATTCAGCACGTCACGTAAATGCGCACATGCAGCATTATGATAACCTGATTAAGGGGGATGGCGATTCTACGGAAAATCATAATAAATTTTATGATGAATATCTATCTGTCATGGATGTTACGGCCGAATTTTACCTTGAAACTATTGAGCATGTTTTCCAATCCCGAAGTTTGCCTTGTGGGACAATGGTTTGGAAGGGGCAAAAGGTAGATCCCTCCAAAATCAAAAAAACAGCACTATTGACTGTTGAGGGTGAACTTGATGATATTTCAGCCCCAGGCCAAACCGAAGCTTCTCATAAAATGTGCTCTTCACTCGCAAAGAACAAACACCACAACCATGTTGAAAAAGATGTCGGCCACTATGGAATTTTTAATGGACGAAAATGGCGTGATAACATATCAAAAGTGATTAACGATTTCATTGATAAACATCACCCCAAGTCCAAGAGTTAATTATCTTTTTTAGAAAAATAATTATTCTTTTATAAAGAAAATTTACTTAGGTTGAGTATAAGAATAATGACCTGACTATATGGGTGCTCGCCTATGCTAAATTTACGATCTTTCTTTTTTAAAGTCATCCTTTTGATTTCCCTAATAACCTTGGCTGGTTGTAGTGGTAGTCGTGTCTACGAAGATACCAAGGGCTGGGGTAATGACGTGTGGGAAGATATTAAGGCCGGGTCGAAACAGGCTTCGGAAGCAACAAAAGAAGCTCTGGATTCTGTGAACAACCCATCAGAAGAAAATACATCAGAAATTAAAACTTCGGCAATCGAACCTGTAAAACAAACTAACGGTAGCACGAGCACGCCAACTCCCCTGAAAGCCTCTGAAAAGGTGGCTCAACCGCCAGAGATCAAGGGTAAAGGTAGCTACGCAGTACACTTATCTTCCAATAAAAGTAAAAAGAGCGCAGAGCAAGAATGGGTAGAACTTAAAAATGCTTTCCCAAAAGAAACACAAGGTCTCCAACTTCAATTAAAACCTGTTAACATCACAGGGAAAGGTACCTTTTTTAGAGTACTAGGTTCTTCTTACAAAACCAAAGCTTCAGCAAATAAGGCCTGTAAAATATTTAAGCAGAAAAAACAATACTGTATGGCCATTAAACTGTAACTCATCAACCCTACATCAGATAACTAGTAATTGACCTGACGTAGGGATCTCACCCCAAATTATCTTCCTAGAATGGATCTGAGTTCATCTGTTTTAGCTCTTGCTCCTTTAACAACAAATCCAATATCACCGCCATCCAAAACTAAATCATAACCTGCTTCATAAAGTGCAGCAGCTTTACGTTTCGGTGTAGGAATTGCACCAAGTAATTTCCCTGCTTTTTTAACGGCTTTTTCCACTTCTTGGATAGCAGCTATAACAACAGGATGATCTGTTTCTCCTGGATAGCCAAGATCTGCAGACAAGTCTGAAGGTCCAATAAAAATCATATCTACCCCGTCTGTAGCAGCTATTTCGGCAGCATTTTTGACCCCTTCGGAATCTTCAATCTGACAAATGATCATAATTTCATCGTTAAAGCTTTCCAGATACTCTCTGGCTTTAACACCGTAATCTGCACCACGGACAATCGTAGAGGCAACGCCCCTCTTCCCCTTAGGGGCGTAAAGTGCAGCTTCAACGACAGCTTGTGCTTCACGAGCTGAAGATATTGAAGGTACCATCACGCCATCAGCGCCTGCATCAAGGACGCGTTTTATTTCGGAATAAGAGTTGTGAGACACACGGACAAATATTTTTGGGCCATAAGCTCTCGCTGCCTGCATCTGGGCAATGGCATCAAGGACAGATCCAGGCCCATGTTCCAAATCAATCATCAAGCAATCATTACCCGCCTGAGCGATAATTTCGGTAGCCATAGGACTGAACATATCAATCCAGCACCCAAAAGCTGGATGATGTTCTCCAAGTTTATTGCACAGCTTTGTACTGGGAATGGTTTGGGTCATTATCTGTTAATCCAATTGTCTATTTTTCGAGTTTTAAAATAAAAAAAAGGCTGAATCCAATGCTAACTGATGAAAAGCATTGTTAAAACAAGAACATTGAATTTTAAAAATGAAAAGGAGGTATAGCAAGCCTGCCGAGGATGTGCGGGAAGCACATCCTCCCAAAACACTAAATAAATAGGTTCTGGATCGCGACTTACATATAGCACGATAAGCGGCTTGCTTCAGGAAGTGCATCCAATCGCGCCGTGAGGCAGCGTAAAGATCCCTTTTCCCAAAGCTTTTTGACCTGATTTTCTCAGGTCGAGGTAGATCTTATGTAACAACTTAGCAATTGAAGCTCAAGCAATACCCGAAAACTTAAGAACCTGCTTTCGAAAATCGTTGAGAATTCCATACTTTGAACAAGCCTTAATCTAGCCCTTCTGCAAAATCCGTTAACTCCTGCATATTAGTAATTTCGAGTACACCAGTTGCTGGTATTGAGATAATTCCCGCTTTTTTTAAATTGGTCAGCGTACGGCTTACCGTTTCGGTTGTCAGTCCAAGATAATCACCAATATCCGAGCGGCCCATTGGCAATGATATGTTCTGTGCGTGATCAGTTTTTGACTGAGTTCTTTTGGAGAGAGAAAGTAAAAAACTACAGACTTTTTCTTTTGCTGTTTTACGGCCCAATAATAACATTTGATCCTGAGCAAGCACGAGTTCGTTCGAAACCATATTTAAGAGACGGTTTTCGAGATGAGGTAATATTTTAAGTAATTCCTCAAGTTTTGTCCGTGAAAAACGACACAACCTTGTATCTTCGAGGGATTCCGCTGAATAAGCATAACAATCGTTCATTGCGATCCCAAGGAAGTCTCCTGGAAACAAGAAGCCGGTCATTTGACGTCGACCATCGGGAAGAAGCTTATAAAGCTTCACTGATCCAGCGGTTACATTGAAAAGATAATTAGCAGGATCTTGTTCATTTATTATTGTAACGCCTTTACCAATCTCAACACTGGAAGAGATCGCAGAGAGCTGTTTTAAATCGTCACATGAAAGCGCATGACAAAGGCTCATCTCAGCAATGTTACACTTTTCACAGGGTGAATTTACAGAAGCAAGCGATGCAATTGATGATGCAACTTGAGAACGGCTTCTCATCTATGGTTCTTCCTGAGTTAGTGTTTTTATATAATTTTATTAAGAGAGTGATACTACCACACTCAAGTATGAGAAACAGATAACTGTTTAATTCTATGCGTCAAATTGACCTACATCAAAGACCAACTAAAACAAATGCACTTCAATACGAATATAACCTCTAATGCGAGTAACCAAAAGTGCAATTTGCGATTAATACTCTTGACCAAAACAACTGCCTTCAACTTTTGCCTTTAATTCAAACGTTGAAACAGGACATTACGACTGATGAATGGCAAAGTTATGTAGATAGCTTTACAGGCCGAAATAGTCGTGAGTGTGGCATTATCACAGTCAAAAACACGGCCGGTTATTATTTGGGGGTATTGTGCTACAAAGTTGTAGAAGACGTTTCGCATCAAATGGTTATGGACGTTACAAACTATGTAACAGCTGATTTTTTGGGCCGTAATGATATTTCCGAAGCCCTGTTAGAGTGGCTCGAAGGCCAAGCAATTTCTAGAAGCTGCCATGCCATACATCTGACAATGGACATTCAGCATACAATTATTCCAGAAAGTAGTTATACTAAATCTATACCTAATCAACTTGCAGATAAGGGATACGTTTGTGACGCGATCCGATTATGTAAGCATTTAAAAAATTAGATGTATTGTTTAGTTTCTTCTTTTTAGGGTGCGTCAACCCGTATCATTGACTTAGATCAATGCTCTTATGTACTTGAAGGGTAGGTTACAAGAGCTGCTGGATGTTCTATCTGGCAGGTTTACCACGTTTTTTTAAAAAAAAGGCGACTTCAGGAATGACTCGGGAAACTACCGCTAAGGCGAGATTGTCCATCGACGGATGGGTAATCGCAGCGGCACTGGTAATTGGTACTTTCTATGCCATATTAACAGCCGCACGAACCGAAGACCCTGTAATGAGTGTCCATGCGTATCTATTCGCTGGTGCATTCTTATTCGGTATCTTTGTTCTTATTAAGGCATATTATGATACTTCAGAACGACAGGTAAATGAGCCTGCTGATGCACCGATTAAATATAACCTTGATGTTATAAAAGCAGGGGTGATTGCTTCAGTATTCTGGGGTATTGCAGGTTTCTTAGCTGGGGATACTCTTGCCTTCCAGTTAGCCTACCCTGATCTCAATTTTGATGTCTCGTTTTTCAACTTTGGTCGGTTACGTCCTCTTCACACTTCAGCTGTAATTTTTGCTTTTGGGGGTAACGTACTGATTGCAACATCATTTTATGTTGTACAGCGAACGTGTAAAGCGCGTTTGCCTGGTAATTTTGCGCCTTGGTTTGTTTTCTGGGGTTATCAACTCTTCATCGTGATCGCCGCAACGGGCTATCTAATGGGGGTTACTCAGAGTAAAGAGTATGCCGAACCTGAATGGTATGCTGATATATGGCTAACGATAGTCTGGGTGGTTTACCTATTTGTTTTTCTAGGCACTCTTTGGAAGCGAAGAGAACCACACATATATGTCGCAAACTGGTTCTATCTCGCATTTATTGCAACAATAGCCATGTTACACATCATTAATAACCTGACTGTTCCTGTATCCTGGACAAGTACCAAGAGTTATATTGTTTTTGCTGGCGTTCAGGATGCTCTGGTTCAATGGTGGTATGGACATAACGCTGTTGGCTTCTTCCTGACAGCTGGTTTCCTTGGGATAATGTACTACTTCGTGCCTAAACGTGCAGGGCGCCCCGTCTATTCCTATCGCCTTTCCATTATTCATTTCTGGTCCCTGATTTTTATGTATATCTGGGCGGGCCCACACCACCTTCATTACACAGCATTGCCTGAATGGGCGCAAAATCTGGGTATGACTTTCTCTATTATGCTTTGGATGCCGTCTTGGGGTGGCATGATTAACGGCTTGATGACGCTTTCAGGCGCCTGGGATAAGCTTCGTACAGATCCGGTTCTGCGGATGCTTGTTGTCTCTATTGCCTTCTATGGCATGAGTACGTTTGAAGGCCCCGTTATGGCGATCAAAGCTGTTAACTCGCTTTCCCACTATACAGACTGGACTGTCGGTCACGTTCACTCTGGTGCTTTGGGCTGGGTTGCTTATGTAAGTTTTGGTGCTCTTTATTGTATGGTTCCGTGGCTATGGAACCGGACTCAACTTTATTCCCTGAAATTGGTTAACTACCACTTTTGGATCTCCACACTGGGTATTCTTCTCTACATAACATCCATGTGGGTTTCTGGAATCTTGCAGGGCTTGATGTGGCGTGCTTACGATGAATTCGGTTTCCTTGAATATTCATTTGTTGAATCTGTCGAAGCCATGAACCCCTTCTATTGGATACGTGCAATCGGTGGTGCTTGTTTCGTGATCGGGTCTCTGATCATGGCTTACAACCTCTGGCGTACGGCTCGTGGAGATGTAAGAGATGAAATTCGTTCTCTTGCACCTGAACCTGTCCCTAGCCCAATAGCCGCAGAATAAGGAGGTATTGATCATGTTTAATCACGACATATTCGAAAAAAATTCGATCATAATGCTGATTGGTATTCTCATCGTCGTATCAATTGGTGGTTTGATTGAAATTGCACCTCTTTTCTTTCTGGAAAGCACGATTGAGAAAGTTAAGGGCATGCGTCCTTATTCTCCCCTCGAACTCGCTGGGCGTAATATTTATATCCGTGAAGGCTGCTCATCTTGTCATTCACAGATGATTAGATCTTTGCGGGATGAAGTTGAACGTTATGGACATTACTCTCTTGCTGCTGAGTCTATGTATGACCACCCTCACCTTTGGGGAACAAAACGTACAGGTCCTGATGTCGCTCGCGTGGGTGGAAAATACTCGGACGAATGGCATAAGGAGCATCTGGTAAACCCGCGTGGGATAGTCCCAGAATCAGTAATGCCAGGCTATCCATTCCTGCTTGATACGCCCCTGCGTTTCAATGACATCAAAGAGCATTTAGAAGCAAACCGTATGGTTGGGGTTCCTTATACAGACGAGATGATTGAACTCGCAGAATCAGATCTAAGGGCACAGGTTGATCCTGACGGTGATACCGATGGTCTTTTGGCACGTTATCCAAAAGCACAGGTCCGTAATTTTGATGATAACGCCAAGGTCATTTCTGAAATGGATGCTTTGATTGCCTACCTGCAAATGCTTGGTACCCTCGTGGATTTTTCAGCCTACAAGGCTGAAGGCCCAGAATTGCGATAGGGAGAGAGTTATGGATTACGATGACGTTTCCACTTTTTCAGGAACTTGGGGTCTTGTGTACCTCGTGGCTATGTTCCTTGTCGGGATTGTTTATGCTTTCTGGCCGAAGAACAAATCCAAGTTTGATCACGCCGCCCAAATTCCATTAGAGGACGATTAGTCATGGCAGGAAATCGAAGAACAGATGAGGTCTCCGGTGTTGATACAACTGGCCACGAATGGGATGGCATAGAAGAACTCGACAATCCGATGCCTCGTTGGTGGCTTTGGGTACTTTATGCGACAATAATCTGGTCAATTGGTTATTGGATCGTGATGCCCGCTTGGCCCCTTATGTCGAGCTATACAAAAGGTGTGCTAGGGCATTCTCAACGGGCAGCCGTTATCAGTGAAATTGCAGAGGTAAAGGCAAGTAGAGCTGGTGAGGAAGCAAAAATTCTTGCTTCCAGTCTCGAAGAAATCACGAAAGACCCTGCGCTTAATCGCTTCACACTTGCAGCTGGCCAGGCTGCTTTTGGTGATAACTGTGCAGCTTGCCATGGTAGTGGTGCACAAGGATCAAAAGGTTATCCTAACCTCAATGATGATCATTGGCTTTGGGGTGGCTCTCTTGAAGAGATTTACTACACCATAAATTATGGTATCCGTTCTACCCATGATGATACTCGTTTTAATGACATGACAGCCTTTCTTGCAGATGAAATCCTTGAGAAACAGGATGTTATTGATGTTGCAGAATATGTTCTTTCTCTTTCCGGTACGTCTAACGACAACGAGGCGGCTAGCCGAGGAGAACCTATTTTCGAAGAAAACTGTGTTGCATGTCATAGCGAAGGTGGTGTTGGTAACCGTGAATTGGGGGCTCCTAATCTGTCTGATAAGCTTTGGCTTTTTGGTGGAGATCGGAAGACAGTCATCCAGTCAATTTCTTATGGTCGTAAAGGCGTAATGCCGACGTGGAAATCAAGACTGGACCCGGTAACAGTTAAGGCTTTGAGTATATACGTTCACTCTTTGGGCGGCGGCGAATAAGTCAAAAGTCACGGGGGACAAGTGTTCCCCGTGATATTTACTCAAATTATAAATTACACAAAAACAAATCATAAAAACGTCAGAAAAGAACGACGATAGAGATGAGCACCAAGCTGGAACAAATCGTCAAGGAAGCCACCGTTCAGGTGGAGGCCGTGAATAAAAAAGAGAACCGATCTCTTTATAAAAAACGGGAACCTATCTTTCCCAAGCGTGCAGAGGGTAAATTCCGCAATCTTAAGTGGATGATAATGATCCTCACGCTCTCTATTTATTATCTCGTACCCTTTATAAGATGGGACCGTGGTCCCGGCGCTCCTGATCAAGCAGTTCTTATCGATTTTCCCGGAAACCGATTTTATTTCTTTTTCATCGAACTCTGGCCTCAGGAAATATACTATATTACCGGTATTTTAATAGTTGCCGGGCTCGTGCTTTTCTTTTTTACAAGCCTGTTTGGCAGGGTTTGGTGCGGTTATTCATGCCCTCAGACGGTTTGGACCGATCTTTTTATAGCTGTCGAACGTTGGGTCGAGGGTGATAGAAACGCCCGAATTAAACTTGATCGTCACAAATGGAACTTTGAAAAGGTTTGGAAATTTACCGCCAAACATACTATTTGGCTGATCATAGGTATGGCAACCGGTGGGGCCTGGGTCTTTTATTTCGCAGATGCCCCTACCCTGTTTGTGGAGTTAGTTACTCTCCATGCTGACATCGTGGCCTACAGTTTTGTCGGATTATTGACTTTTACCACCTATATTCTTGGCGGAATTGCTCGTGAGCAAGTCTGCATTTACATGTGCCCTTGGCCACGTATCCAAGCAGCCATGATGGACGAAGATTCCCTACAGGTCACATACCGCCATGATAGAGGTGAACCCCGTGGTCGCGATAAAAAAGGTGATGATCAGAAAAGTTTTGGCGATTGTATTGACTGTAAACAATGTGTCGTCGTCTGCCCCATGGGTATTGATATCAGGGATGGGTCACAGCTCGAGTGTATCAACTGTGCGCTCTGCATTGATGCTTGTGATGGCATTATGGATAAGATGGGAACACCCCGGGGGCTTATTGGGTACGACACAGACGCAAATATGATTCGTCGACAAAATGGAAATCCTCAAAAATTCAGCCTAGTTCGTATAAGAACAGCTCTTTATGGTCTGCTTATTGTCGCGGTTTGTGCTTTTATGGTGTACATTCTTGTCACTCGATCACCACTTGATTTAAATGTGCTTAGGGATCGAAATCCTCTGTTTGTGAAACTATCAGATGGATCTATTCGAAACGGTTATACCGTCAAAATATTGAACAAAGAGCGTGAACTTCGCCAGTTCCTTGTAACTGTCACTGGATTAACGTTTAATGAAATAAAAATAAACGACATTGAAAACAATGGGTTTGAACCTGTAGTTGATGTAAAATCTGATAATTTACGCAGTGTCCACCTATTCCTAACGGCTGATTTAGAGCAACTTTCTACTTCTTCAGAACCGATTACAATCACAGTGACAGACAAAACCACAGGGTACAGTGTTTCAAACGACACTGTCTTTATAGGTCCGAACAAATGACAGCCCAATTGATTGCTTCAGAAAGAATACCTTCTATGAATGCACCAGAACCAGGCAGGAAAACTAAACCATTCACAGGAAGACATTTCCTGATTTGTATCCTAGCTTTCTTTGGTGTCATCTTTGGGATGAACTTCGTATTTATCTACTTTGCCACCAATACTTGGACAGGTCTCTACCAGGAGAATGCCTATATTGATGGCCTGAATTATAACCGAACTATAGAAGCCGCTGAGGCCCAAAAAGCACTTGAATGGAAGGGTTCCTTGGAATTGTCATCCCTTGGCAATCAAAATGTCATTACCTTTAAACTAGCCGATAAAAATGACGTCGCTTTAACTGGTTTTATTGTGAAGGCTAAAGTTAGGCGGCCGACCCTTCAAGAGTATGACCAAAGTTTTATACTTGCAGAAAGTAAGACTGGTTTTTACGAAGCCACCCTCGATTTGCCACTTAACGGTCAATGGCACGTTAGCTTACAGGCGACGGCATCGGATGGTACCCCATATAAAATTGAACAACGTTTCATTGTGAAGTAGATATATAATGTCTGAATGTTGTTCTGGTACTCAGCAAACGACTATTAAAGAAGCTCCTCCGCTTGTGCCTGCGAGTATCGATCCCTCTGCCTATATTCAAAAAGCTGAGGCTGGGTTATCTCAACTTAGTCTTATTGTTGATACAATCCATTGCCCATCATGTATCCGTTTAATTGAAGGTAATCTCCATAAATTACCCGGTATTGAAACGGCAAGGGTCAACCTTTCAACTAAACGTCTTTTTGTTGTTTGGGATGAAACCCTTACATCTGCGACTTCTATCGTAAAAACACTCGATGACCTCGACTTTCCTCCAACACCCTTTAACCCTGAACTCATTAGCAATGCGGGCGAAAAGGAAGATAAGGCTTTGTTGCGTGCGGTCGGCGTTGCTGGTTTTGCTACGGCGAATGTTATGTTGCTCTCCGTCGCCGTGTGGTCTGGTACCAATGATATGGGGCCTGCTACCCGTGACCTAATGCACTGGGTTTCAGCTTTAATAGCCCTTCCTACAGTTGCTTATTCCGGACAGCCATTTTTTCGCTCCGCCATCGCAGCTCTTAAAACACGTAGCCTGAATATGGATGTACCTATATCGCTGGCCGTTTTACTCGCTGTTGGAATGAGCGTCTTCGAGACCTTACAAAGTGCAGATAATGCCTATTTTGATGCATCGGTAATGTTGCTTTTCTTCCTCTTAATTGGAAGATATCTTGATCGCCGTATGCGGAGCCGTGCTCAATCAGCAGCCCAAAACTTACTCTCGCTTAGAGCCATTGCCGCAACTGTTGTAAACGATGATGGAACGCGTCTGTCTCTGCCCGTAGAGTCTATCGAACCGGGAATGAAGGTTGCCATTTCGGTGGGGGAGAAAATCCCGGTTGATGGCACAGTGGTTTTAGGTGCTTCTGAAATAGATACCTCTCTCATTACCGGGGAAACCCTCCCCCAAGTTGCTCAAATTGGGGACGCAGTATTTGCTGGTACTTTAAACCTGACATCTCCCTTCGAAGTCATGGTTACAGCCAGAGATGATAAGACACTTCTTGCTGAAATCGTAGGCTTGATGGAAACGGCCGAACAAGGTAGGGCAAAATATGTTCAATTGGCGGATCGTGCGGCTAAAATATACGCACCAGCAGTACACCTGCTATCTGCACTAACATTTGTTGCTTGGTGGGCGTTAGGAGACGGTGGATGGCATCTTGCTATGATGAATGCAGTGGCAGTACTGATCATAACCTGTCCCTGCGCTTTAGGGCTTGCAGTCCCAACAGTTCAAGTTGTTGCCAGTGGCTTGCTACTCAAAAAAGGGGTCCTCGTAAAATCAGCTGATGGGCTTGAGCGATTAGCTGATGCGGACGCTGTTGTTTTTGACAAAACTGGAACGTTAACGGAGGGGAAACCTGAGCTCTTTAATCGCTCCGAAATAAGAGATGGTGACCTTGAGCTCGCGGCTTCATTGGCTTTGTCTAGTAATCATCCCTTAGCTAAAGCGCTCGTTAAAGCCGTTGGACATGACATAAAGGCTCTACCTGACATTCATGAAGAGCCAGGCCAAGGCCTAGAGAGTTATATTGATGGCCAACGTATTCGAATTGGCAATAAATATTGGTGCGGCATTAAAAAAGAAGATGAAAGCATAAGTAACGAGCCTGTAAGTGAACTTTGGCTGACAAAAAGTGTTGGAATACCCGTACGTTTTACTTTCCGAGATAAACTTCGCCCGGATGCCATGTCAGCAATTAACCTTGCAAAAGAATACTTAAGCTCTGTTGAATTACTCTCCGGCGACAGAAGTTCTGCCGTCAAAATGGTTGCCCAAGAACTAACTCTATCCAACTGGAAAGCCGAAGCTAACCCCAAAGATAAAATCAATCGCTTGGAAGAATTGACCTCCGAAAATAAGAAAGCCCTTATGGTAGGTGATGGTCTAAATGACGCCCCTGCCCTGGCAACAGCTTTTGTCTCGGCATCACCTGCAACTGCAGCAGACATTAGCCAAACAACAGCAGACTTTATATTCCAGGGTAATCGCCTCAAACCAATAATCGAAGCAATAGGTATTGCGAGAAAAGCAAAAATTCTCATTTTCCAAAATTTTGGATTGGCAATTCTTTATAATACAATTGCAGTACCCCTTGCTATGGCAGGACTGGTTACACCACTTTTTGCTGCGATCGCTATGTCCTCATCATCAATAATCGTGACATTGAACGCACTTCGCTTACGTCTGTCAGAAAAGGATACTTGAGATGACTGCATTGGCTATTCTCATCCCCATCGCCTTATTCCTTGGTCTGGTTGGACTTGCGGCATTTCTTTGGTCTTTGCGTACAGGGCAATACGATGACCTAGAGGGCGCTGCCTACAGAGCGGTTTTCGATGAGGACGATGAAGATATGAGTGAGGTTACAAAAGAAAAAGGAAAAAAGCTCTAAAAACAGCTTCTTACGTAATCTTGAACGATAAGGAGTTTTCAGAGCTGGAAAGTAACAATGATACTTTGATCAAAGTCTTTCCAAAGTGTTGCTAATCTGTTCTTAATTATCAGAGATATATCGTACAAAGTAGTATCGATGATAGCCAAATAATTTTGTTATCGTTTGCTGAAGAAGCACCCGCTTTCCTTTATAAAAAGGAACACTTCCACTTTCATTAACGATAATTTCTACCCCATCATCAAGTCTAACTATTAGCTTTGAGGGTTTAGGAGCTTCTGAGTGACCATTTTGCAAGCTAATCACTGTTCCAGAAACGTCTGGCCCAGGCTCTCGCGTATCAGCCGCGTATACGAGAAGCCCACCGAGAAACAAAGCTAATCCTAATACATTCCAACGTAAATCACGAAAACGCTGCATCCATATTTCTCGAGTGATTTTTGCATTTGTCGAAGATTGTTTTTTATTAAGCATCAACAAAAATATCCATGCCCTGAGGAAGCAATATACAATTTGAAAACATGAGGTCAAACATTACAATTTACGGTATGACTACAACCCAAAAGCCGCTGCATATTTAACTTTTGCTTGTTCAGGTAAAATCCCTGACCTGAATTCCAGAGCCATAAAACTTTCAGTTTTAAAGGGAGCATCAAGATGGGCTCCCAACTCTGAAGAAAAGCCAAACCTCTGATAATAGTCAGGATTACCAAGAACAATTATACCGGCTAGCTCTTCTCTATTACGGCATGCCAGTAGTCCCTCATTTATGAGTTTAGCACCAATACCTTCTTTTTGTCTTTTTGGATGTACTGCTAGCGGGGCTAATGCAGCCGCATCCAAAAATAGTTGGTCTGTTGATATTTCTACAAGGCTAAAAAGAACATGACCGATTATTTCCCCCTCTTCTTCGGCAACGAGCCCAAAAATGACATCATCATCAAGGTAAAGCTGCTTAACCAAATCACTTTCATCCCAACTACCAAAAGCATCATGTAATAATTGAAGAACTGAAGCTCTATCGGTTGTTTCTTCTTTTCTGATCACGACCAATGTCAGGCCCTTTTTTTTGGTGTATAGAATTAAATTGGAAGCTCAGTCGAATATTTCACACTTCGCAAGGCAAAACGGGAGTTAACTGAGTTGATAATAGGAAGGTGTAAGAATTGTTCCGTTAACATATGATCATAAGCTTCAATATCTTTCGCGACTATTCTTAAAAGATAATCCCTATCGCCCGTAATCGTATAACACTCCATAATTTCTGGTCGGCGCTCTACGATATCTTCAAATTGTCTAACATGCTCTTCACTATGTTGAACAAGAGTTACTGTTGCAAAAACAGTTACACCAAGCCCAGCCTCCTTCGGATCGAGAAGACATACTTCTTTACGTATAAGGCCTTCATCCCGAAAACGCTTTATCCTCCGCCAGCATGGTGATTGAGAGAGACCCACCTTCTCCGCTATTTCTGCGGTTGGTATTGTTGCATCTTTTTGGAGCAAACTTAGGATTTTCACATCCAAGGCATCGAGATCAATCAATTCTTATTCTCTACATTTATTGAATATATTATGCACAATATGTGCTAAACTTAGTGATTAAGAAATAATATACCCTATTTTTTCACATAAAATAAGCATTATAACAAGACTTACATGTTGGAGAGTGATTAAATGGGGCATTTGGGCTCGAAATACGAATCAAAGATTCCAAATTCTGAAGGAATTTATCATTATAGTTCAGAAGAGAATGATGTATGGGGAGACCTCATAAATCGGCAGAACAAAATCCTAGAAGGCCGAGCTTGTGATGAATTTATAAAGGGGCGGGAAATCTTGGGTCTATCCTCTTCGCGTGTCCCACAGCTATTAGAAATTAGTGAGCGTTTAAAAGACGCAACTGGTTTTGGCGTACAATCTGTTCCAGCTGTCATTCCGCCAAAAGATTTTTTTCAAATTCTCGCAAATAGACGCTTTCCTGCGGCCACTTTCATTCGTTTTCGTAAAGATTTTGATTACATCAAAGAACCTGATGTCTTTCATGAAATATACGGACATTGCCCAATGCTCACGAATGCATCCTTTGCTGATTACGTTCAGGAATACGGAAAGTTGGCTCTTTCCGTTGAGAAAAAATACATGTGGTCCTTACAACGATTGTTTTGGTTTACAGTTGAATTTGGACTTATTCAAACGCCAAAAGGTGAAAAAATATATGGTGCGGGACTTGCTTCGTCATCCGGGGAAGCCGTTTATTGCACAGATAGCTTAGAGCCGACAAAACTTGCCTTTGATCCCTTAACAATATTTAGAACCAATTACCGTATAGATATATATCAACCAATATATTATGTGATTAACAGCTTTGAGCAACTATTTGATACGATCACTTCTGATCTATTGCCAATCATAGATGAAGCCAAAGCTATGGGGAATATTAATCCTGCTCCTGCTGCACCTTCTGACGATAAATATTAAATCCTGGATGTGGTCTCAAGTGAGTTTCTAATATTTGGTAAAGTACCATATAGGGGGCAAAAGCTTATCTGGAGGCCACTGATGAAACGCTAAACTTGTCGTGGTTAACAGATCCCCCACTCAATATGTAGATGTTCCAATGATTGCCTTAACATTATTAGCTGCTTTGGATGATTAGCAGGTACTATCGCCTTCTCTTGAAGTGGTATATCAGCGGCTAAATAATGGGGAGGAGAATGCTAGAGATACTCGCCCGTTGAGAAGTCACGACCCAATAAATGAGATTTGGTGACCACGTTAATATAGAAATGTTTAATAACGAAGACGAAAGTATATTTGGCGATATGAATCAATATGTTGTTGAGCACGCAGTAAACTTAGAGGAAGTACAATATACTACAAAATTTAAGTAAAGTTTCTTTGAATATAAGTTTTTTTATTCGACCTCTACCTTAATACTGGAAATTGATACAAATTTAAGGTAATAGTTTATTAACTAATATTTCAAAGATGAAAAGCTACTGCATCGGGGGCAAGCTTAATGCATCAGGGGGCAATAAAACAGACGACTAATTTAGAGGCGGCGCTTAGGCGCGAGCCACGTGATCATCTGTCTTTAATAAACGACCCAAACAGTAAATGGGCTGTTCTCCGTAAACAGGCTAATCGTATTTACCATTACCGTCTAACTCAGCATAATTTGTCTCAAGAAGATAAAGAAGCTCTTATGCTTTCGCGTAATGAAATCCTATGCCTGGCAAAATCATTGAAAGCAGTTACAACTATTAAAAAAGCGCTCACCGAAGAGTAATCGTAACGCGTATCAATTCCAGGTTTCCCTCAACGCCCTCTAAAATAAATTTTGCCCCATCTGCGCCAAAATCCTTTTCCACAATTCGCACGCCTTTTTCTTCGCATAAATATTCAACGTGTGGAATGTTTTTAAATGGGATGGATAACTCTATTGTAGTTAGCTTTATGTAAGGCTTCAGGATTGCGTCCTTTATGGCGGTTTTTACGCTTTCACCGTAAGCTCTTACCAACCCTCCAGTGCCAAGCTTTGTACCGCCAAAATACCTGGTAGTAATGACTGCGCTGTTTATTAAATCATTACCCTGTAGGATACGTAAAGTTGGCGGACCAGATGTTCCAGAGGGTTCCCCATCATCTGTTGAGCCCTCTTCAATTTGATCAAACTCATTTAATTGACGAAAAGCCCAAACGTGATGGTTTGCTTTTTTATGTTCCTCTCGGAGATCCTTGAGACGCTCTTGAAAGGTACCAATTGGGACAAGATGAGAGATAAAAAGAGATTTTTTGACCTCAATTTTAGATACAGTTTCTTTTTCGACGATCACCATTTGTTTATTCAGTTAAAACGGAAATCGGTCCTTCAGCTGATTTGTGAATAAACTGATTTAAATAAGGATTATCGGTATTATCCAAGTTTTTCGTTAAACCACTCCAAACAATACAGCCCTCATGAAGCATGATTACGTGATCAGATATTTTACGTGCTGAGGATAGATCACTGCTTACGATTATCGAAGTTACCCCATTATTTGTTGATTGGGATGTTATCAATTGACTTATAGAGTTGCTCATAATCGGATCTAAGCCTGCTGTAGGCTCGTCAAGGAAAAGAAACTCTGGATTTCCAGCAAAGGCCCGCGCTAAACCAACACGCTTTTGCATCCCCCCTGATAGCTCTGCAGGGTAGAGATCTGCCACATCAGGTCTAAGTCCAACCCGGTCCAACACCTCTATGGCTTCTTCTTTGATTTTCACCTCGTCAGCGTGACGGTTTTTAAGGGCTTTAAAGGCAATATTGCGCCACACCGTCAGAGAATCAAATAGGGCGGACTGTTGGAACAGCATGCCGAAGCGGTCAAGCAGATTTTGATTATTTCCAGGGTGACTAGACGTGTCTATTCCACCGACTTTTATCAGACCTGAATCTGGTTGCTCAATGCCAAGAATGGTTTTCAGTAAAAGTGTCTTACCGCTACCTGATGCGCCAATGATCACTAGGGTACTTCCTAGTTCTAGAGAAAAACTGACATTTTGAAGAGCTTTTAACTGGCCAAAGCTTTTAGATAAATTTTGAATTTCTAGTACCGGCTCAGCAATTTTTAATTCAGCACTCATTCCGACAGTCCCTGTAGTCATTTAACCGCGCAAGACTATCATAGAACAGCTTAAAAACCAGTCTCAGCACGGATAATTTTATAATGAAATATTTATAAGAGAAAATACCTCCGATCCGGAAGATCAGAGGTATTTTTATTGGTCGGAGTAGCAGGATTCGAACCTGCGACCCCTTGGCCCCCAGCCAAGTGCGCTACCAGACTGCGCTATACTCCGCTAGTCGGGACGCTAATATCGTCCACTCGTTCTGTATACCTTTGGCTTTTACCCAAGGCAATGCCGGAAACTAAAAAATGGGCGAATATTAATTTAAAAGGGAGCGTATTTTCTTCAATTCAATCAAAAGCTTCTTTTGATTGTTTAACGACATTCCTTGAAATGTATCTAAAGGATTAGCTTCTGCTTTTGTCGTTGGGACTGCTGTGGCTTTTTTAACTGCTTTTGTTGACGGTTTACTCTCATTTGCTTTAAACGCACCGTCTTTATACAGCTTTTGTACGCCTTTGATCGTGTAGCCATCCTTATACAGCAAATCCCTGATTTGCCGAAGAATGACTAAATCTTCAGGTCGATAATAACGTCTGCGTCCAGCACGTTTCAGAGGCTTAACCTGGGGGAATTTTGTTTCCCAGAACCGCAGTACGTGTTGCGGAACGTCCAGATCGCCAGAAACTTCACTAATAGTCCGGAACGCAGTCGCAGATTTAGTTGTCGATTCTGCAGCAGACATTATGCAGATTTAACTCCTGCTCATTCAAATTTAGTCGGGTTTTACTAACCGACACGTTCCGAAAGAATTCTTGTTTAAGACAAAGATGAATTGATTTTGTTTTTCAAGACATGCGATGCACGGAATACAAGAACTCGTCGCGGTAAGATTGGAACTTCTTCTCCAGTCTTAGGATTACGTCCAATACGTTCACCTTTTTCTCTAACAGCGAAACTACCGAACGATGAAATCTTGACCGCATCACCCTTAATCAGGTTATCGGAAATTTCATTTAAGACTGATTCAACCAGATCCGCAGACTCGTTTCTGGATAATCCAACTTCTTGATATACTGCTTCACTGAGATCAGCACGGGTTACTGTAGTGCTCATAATGAAGTTCCACTCCCCTTGTTATCTTTATCCGGATTATACGAAATTTCCGCTAACCCATATGATACACAAGGCAATTTTGCTAGACTTAACAGGAAATTACAAGTTTTATCTCGTAATTGTGTCTTAAGACACCAATCCTATTACCATCGTAGCAGAGCTGAACCCCATGTGAAACCACCCCCCATGGCGGCCATCATAACGATGTCACCACGTTTAATTCTACCGTCGTATACGGCTTCGGTTAAAGCCAGAGGGATAGACGCTGCGGACGTGTTTGCATGTTTATCAACCGTCACCACAACACGATCTTTGGGAAGTTTTAATTTTTTCCCCATTGCCTCTATGATACGAATATTGGCTTGGTGAGGAACCAGCCAATCAATATCAGATGAGCTAAGCCCAGAAGTCTGTAGTGCTGTATCAATTGCTTCAGGCATTCTTGATACAGCTTGGCGGAACACTTCCTTGCCTTCCATACGCAAGAACCCGGCTGTCCCCGTTGAAGATGGTCCCCCATCGACATAAAGCGCATCGTGATATCGTCCATCAGAATAAATATGGGTATTTAAGATGCCGCTATCGGAGTTATCGCCATTGCCTTCTTCAGCTCTTAGTACAATCGCGCCAGCCCCGTCCCCGAACAGAACACAGGTAGAACGATCCTGCCAATCTAGAATCCGTGAAAAAGTCTCAGCACCAATTAATAATGCGGTCCGAGCCTGACCTGTCTTCAGCAAACTATCGACGACAGCTAAACCATATACAAACCCACTGCAGACCGCCTGAATATCAAAGGCAGCTCCTCTGATTACACCTAAATTTTTCTGCACAACAGTTGCTGTTGCTGGAAAGGTTTCATCGGGAGTAGCCGTTGCACAGACAATCAAGTCAATTTCAGAGGCGTCGATACCTGCATGTTCAAGAGCTGCAAGAGCAGCTTTGGTTGCAAGGTCAGATGTTAGCTCGTTTTCACCTGCAATATAGCGATGACGAATCCCAGTCCGCTGGCGAATCCATTCATCTGAAGTTTCAACGCGTTCGGCAAGCTGATCATTCGTAACAATGCGTTCAGGAAGGTAAGAGCCACAGCCCTTTATATTTGCACGAATCATCATTCAAACGCAGCCTGTTCATTGATTGGGTCACGAGTTAGCGAATCGAAATCTTTGCGAATTTTTCGTATAATATCTTGATCTCGCATATCAATAGCAACGCCGATTGCATTTGCAAAGCCAATGGCATCAGTCCCACCATGACTTTTTACTGCAATTCCGTTTAAACCAAGAAATATCGCGCCATTATATAGTCGCGGATCAACACGCTTTTTCAATTTTTTTAGTGCTGAACTTGCAAAAAAGTAACCAAGGTTTGCTAAAAAACTACTCTTGAAGGTCTGGCGGAAAAACTCGGTTATGAGTTTAGCCGTTCCTTCAGCCGTTTTCAGGGCAACATTACCAGTAAAGCCATCGGTAACGATGACATCTACGGTTCCTTTACCGATGTCATCACCTTCGACAAAACCGACGAACTCACCTGGCAGGTTAGCTTGACGTAGCATGGAGCTGGCAACCTGAAGATATTCATGCCCCTTCACATCTTCTGAACCGACATTCAAAATACCTACGGAGGGTTCTTGAACACCGAGTACACAACGTGCGAATGCGTTACCCATCACTGCAAAATCGACAAGATTGTCAGCATCACAAGAAAGGTTTGCACCAAGATCCATCATCAATGATTCCCCACGTAACGTTGGGAAAAAGGATGCTATTGCAGGACGATCTACACCAGGGAGGGTTTTAAGAACGAATTTAGACATGGCCATGAGAGCGCCAGTGTTCCCTGCGGAAACAATACCATCTGCTCTGCCATCATGTACGGCATTTATAGCAAGGCGCATGGAAGAATTTCGGCCAGAGCGAAGTGCTATGGCCGGTTTATCTTCACTAAGGACCTTGTCATCGGTATGAATAAATTCAACGACATCTTTTAGACGGGTCGTTTGATTGAGCAGAGGCATAACCTCTTGCTCACGACCGAACATGAGAAATCTGACGTCTGGGTAGCGTTGAGAAGCTATTTCGGCTCCATGTACAACAATACCCGGTGCGTCATCACCTCCCATTGCATCCAAGGCTATGGTTATGTGAGCGCTCACTGAATTCCTGTCTTGTCTAATTGATCCATGAAAGAAAGGCCGACCAGAATGATCGGCCTATCAAAAAAGACTATCTAGACAAGCCTTAGGCTTCAGCTTCAGCTACTTCACGACCGTCGTAGGTTCCGCATGATGCACAAACATGGTGTGGGCGTTTTAGCTCACCACAGTTTGAACACTCTTGTGAAATGCTTGCAGGAAGCGAATCATGTGACCGACGCATACCGCGACGGGAATTACTAATCTTACTCTTTGGAACAGCCATTGCTCAACTCTCGCATTTAGCTTCAATAAAAAAACTCGCCGCTTATAAGCTAATAAATACCACGACGGCAAGCCCTAACACAGTAATGATGCATTACTTTCTAATTTGGAGGTCTTTTAGTACCGAAAACGGGTTAATTTTCTCCGATTTCTGCACGTCCTCCTCATTTGGTGTCTCTTCAACAGAATCGCCTGTCCAACTCGAATCAGGTGATTTAGGATATGGGTTTAACATTACAGCAAACTGTTGAACAACAGCCTCGCCAAAATCAATCCCCTGTGGATCAACCATTTCTGGTGGCTCCTCAGCATCCATATCTATTAGGACTTCATTACCAGCATCATCAACTGGGTCAAAGCTATAAAGAATCTCGAACGTTTCATCAAGTGAAGATGAAACTGGTTCAGCAGTTATAATACAAGGTTGTACAACATTCGCCTTTAAAATCCCTTGTACCTCCAAGAGAGATCCTCTTCCCTTGGGCTCCAACTGTAGGGTGGCAGTAAAACCATCAAGTTCAATTAAATTAAACCGTTTGGCTATAGCTTCGCACTCTTCAGGCTTTGCTTTGAGTTTAAGGGCTTGCGTACGTGCCTGTATTTTATCAACAGGATAACGACGCGAAAATTCGTTTTCGCACTGCGTTTCCATTGATTAACTCCTGATAAACATTCTGATTAACATGTAACAATATTCTCGGTTGAATAGCTCTCTAAGAGCTAGAATCATAACATAAAAGCCAAGATGGCGCACAATAAGAGCGCGCTTAGAACGGGTCAATAGAGATTATTGCAATCCAGCCATACGGGACTACTGAATAAAGCCCACTCGGCCTGACATAATTCTTGATATGTCTTGTTCAGCTAGATACTTGTCTTGCTTCAATACATAGTCTTTCATCTGGATTAAGGTTTCTGGGGTGACTTTAACTGTTCCGTAAAGATTTCTCTCAAGAACCGTTTCCAGAGAGGCTCCTTCCCCAGTTAAGGCTTCCTCATAAGCCGAAATCCGACCATAGAAGCCTTGAACCATGACCTTAACACGCTTTCCGACCCCAACATCACCGACTCCCATTTCACGCAAACTCAGATCCATATCACTGAACATTAAGTCAAAGAGTTTTTGTGAGAACTTTGCAGTCACCTTATTTTCGGCCTTTAAACGACGCAAAATAAGGAACATATGTAGAGTGATCATATCAAAGCGACCATCAAGACTGTCGGGAACAGACATCTCATGATAAAAATCTTTTTCTCTTGCCTGAGTTATAATGCAGACATATAGGTCATGGACGGCATCAGAGTCGCTATCGCGACCAAAGAGCTTACGGAACAAGTATCAGTCCTCTTGTTTTCTTGTGCTTTGAATTATGACTCGAAAAACTTATGTAGACGAGTATAGTGCCTGTGTAACGCGATTGGTTTAGCACGAACAACTTTTATGCTAAAGAACAACACGTGGAATTATTTTAACTAATATCAGAGTTTGGTTATGTCTTTTAGATTGTCTCTACGAACAAAGACCATTTTGGCAGCTGTGTTGCTCCCTTTTGCGATCAGCGCATGTGAAAGCAGAGTTAACGTTCGTGGAAATTTCCCTGATCCCGATGAAGTCGGCAAATTAGAAACGGGTGTCTCTAATAGGCGTGATGTGGCTGAATTACTCGGTTCGCCATCCACTCTTTCAACCTTTAAAGACCAAGTCTGGTATTACATCGGTGAAAAAGTTGAAAAAACGGCTTTCTATGATCCTGTTGTCCTTGATCGTAGTATTCTTGTTGTTTCTTTTTCACCTGAGGGCAAGCTTGAAGAATCCCGATCATATGCCCTGGAAGACGGTAGAGTTATTGATCCTGTGACAAGGGAAACACCTACCGAAGGGCAAGATCTGACAGTAATTCAACAATTACTTGGTAACCTGGGTAAATTTACTCCAGGCGGTTCTTCTCAATAAAACCTATTCCCATAAGTTACGCCTCAACGGTTTTGTTCAGCTGGCCTCTATAAACCAGCTGAACAATGAGGAAAATACAAACTGGAATAAACGCCAGAGTATTCACCGCAGCCCAACCAAATTTATCAAAGACAAAACCTGAACTAAAGGCTGTTGTTGCGACGACACCAAAGACCAATAGCTCGTTAAAGGCCTGAACCTTTGCCCTCTCTTCCGGGCGATACGATTCTGTAAGCATTGCACTACCGCCAACATAGAGAAAATTCCAACCAAGCCCCAAAGTTACCAAGCCAGCCCAAAACTGTATAACCTCAACACCTGTCAGATTAATGGTTGCGGCGATGGCAATAAGAACGACACCCATCAATTGTATCTTTACCAAGCCAAAACGGTTGATTAATGATCCTGTAAAAAATGACGGCGCGTACATTCCGAAAACATGCCACTGAATGACAAAAGCTGCTGATTCAAATGGGTGAGAACAGGCGATCATTGCAGCAGGTGTAATGCTCATTATCAGGTTCATGCAGGCATAGCTCACGATTCCACATAGAACGGCAACAAAGAATACCGGCTGTTTTGCAATTTCAATAATAGAGCGGCCAGTTGATTTCATTTCATGTATAGCGAGCCGAGGAATATTTATAAATTGAACGATAATCAGAGTGCCGACACAAAGGGCCGTAATAGCATAGAAGCTGCCAACAAAAAGAATGGGACCGAAAAACTCTAGGTCTTTTGACCACTTAGCGAGTTCAGGACCAGCAAACGCAGATATAACACCGCCTGCCATAACGAGAGAGATAGCCTTGCTTTTGAAGACTTCGGTTGCTGTATCTGCGGCAGCAAAACGATAATAAGCCACCGTTGACATGAAGGCGCCAAATAGAAACGAACTCAAACAAAAAAGTTCAAAGTTATTATCTAAAACGGCTTGTGCAGAAAAGAAGCCTGACAAGGCCCCGCATATTGATCCAAGGCTAAAGCCAGCGCGCCTGCCATAATGTTTCATAAAATAAGAAATAGGCAGAGCGCAAACCATCATCCCTAAAAATTGCAAAGATAGCGGTAAAGTACCAAAGGATTTATCTTCAGCAAGTGTGGTTCCAACAAGAGAACTCATTGAAATAAGCATCGAGCCGCAGCTCATACCTAAAGCCTGACAAATAGCCAGAAACAAGACATTTTTTTTAGTTGGATCATAGTCGGACATGTACAAGGTATCTCACTCTATTGAAATGAACCATACACAGGACTTTTAAAGGATTCCAAGAGAGAAAATCAGAATTTACAAAAAATAAGTGCTAACTGTTAGACGGTTTGGCGATACCTTCGACGATAAGTTCAACACCACGTATGACACCCTTGCCCATTACCTTATCGGCGGCATTTTGTAGTCGTTTGGTAATTTTATCACTCGTATAGCCATTCGCAGTAAAGTAGCGGTAGTTATAAAGTGAATGTAGTTCAGCAATAAAATCGTTTTGAAGTCGAATTTGCCATCTCTCTGTATTGATCAAGTCGTCCCCTTCTGCAACTTCTAGCGTAATTTTGACAGTTACATGGTGGGTAACAACTCCTTCTTTGATGAGAGGAATAACTGTTGGGGGAAACTCAAGGAAAGCTGATGGAATCTCAGGCGGAGCTTCAACAACCTCCTCTTCAGTATCTGATGGTTTAAGGAAAAACCACCAACCAGCAAACCCACCTCCACCCAAAAATAGAAGTATTAAAAATATAATGATGAGTTTTTTCATAAAGGGCACCAGTAATATACGTCAAACGTAGGGTATTCTATTAGAATGAATCCGGTTAAATTTTGGTAAAATATCGCTTTCCGGCTTAAGATAATAACGTTTTATTTCGATTTATTTTAGAGGGCCATGATCTAAAAATGTTTCCACCCCAAGTTAGTAATTTGAAATAAGCTGCCATCTTCGCGTAACAAAGACACTTCTTCACCTTTTTCAACGATTCCAATTCGTGTGAGCTTAATCGACAGAGTACGAGAGAGAGCTATTATTTTATCTCTTTGATTTCGATCCGCTGTAAATAAGAGTTCGTAATCGTCGCCGCCCGCGACAGCGAGTTTTGTCTTCAAATCCTTATTTTCACTCATCAAAGAATTAAAAGCGTTTGAAAAGGGGAGATCTTTTTCCTGTATAGTCGCCCCGACCTTTGAAGCACTGGTGATATGGGTTAGGTCTGCGAGTAACCCATCAGAAACATCCATGGCTGTATTGGAAATACTTTCTTTGAGGAGGTAACAACCAAGTTCTGTTCGAGGCTGAGGGACGCGAAAACGTTTGATCAGGTTTTGACGGAATTCAGAGTTACTTGAGTTAGCATCGCCATTCAAAATCTTTAAACCAGCTGCAGCGTCCCCTAAGGTGCCACTGACCCAGATATCTTGGCCGGGTAAGGCTGTATTCCTCTTAAGACAATGATGGCGTGGAACGTGGCCAAAGCAGGTAACCGTAATTGTAAGCGGCCCTGGAGTTTTAACCGTATCTCCGCCGATTAAATGTATCGAAAATAGCTTCTGATCGGCAGCCAGACCGCTAGTGAAGGATTTCACCCACTGACCATCTATATTCTCGTTGTAGGCCATGGAGAGGGTGTAGGCGAAAGCCTCAGCCCCCATAGCTGCCAAGTCAGAAAGGTTCACCCTTAGACACTTACGCGCGATATCTTCGGCTGGGTCGGTAATGAAAAAATGGACACCTGCGATTAAGGTGTCCATTGTGACAACGGTCGATCTATCTGGATGCTCAGAAATTAAAGCGGCGTCGTTCTTTAGCGCATAAGCTTCATCGTATCCGATGGAAAGTGGGGCAAAGCAGCTTTCGATAAGATCAAATTCACTTATGTCCACAAAAATACCCCTCCCTTGAAACGGGGTTATTTATCAAACTCATCCTTACGCAAACCATGCGCCAAACGATCCAGACATCCGTTTACCATGGCGGTTTCTTTGTCACCAAGAAAGGCGTGAGCCACATCAACATATTCTGAAATAATGACC
This sequence comes from Halopseudomonas aestusnigri, assembly GCA_036960845.1. Classification (GTDB taxonomy): domain Bacteria; phylum Pseudomonadota; class Alphaproteobacteria; order Kiloniellales; family Kiloniellaceae; genus Kiloniella. The sequence continues at coordinate 65,868 of JBALWN010000004.1, forward strand.
TTAGCAGGGGTATCTACATGCTGTTGAATTTCATAAGCACCTGCAACCATTACTAACCGAAGGATGGGATCCAGGCGGTGTATTGGCCAAGATTTATCCAGAACCGAAATTAACATATCGTCTAGGAGTTCACGTTCTTGATTGATACCTTTGTAAAGTTCAATCAAGAGCTTTTGGTCTAGATCGGCAATATTAAGACCGTCGATTTCCTCATCCAAACGGTCACTCAAAAATTCATTAAGTGCTGTTTTGGCGCTCGCCTTGTTAAAATCAATCTGAAAAAGTATTTGAATCAAAGCAAGGCGAGCCTTGCTTTTTTTCAGGCTGTCATTCGTCGGTTTCGAATTATCATCAGTCACGGTATAACAGTCCTTATGCAACGCCAAATTGGCGTTTTAATGCAATCATATCAAGGCAGGCGCGGGTAACGACGCCACCCTTATTTTTTTCTGACTTGCGTGCTCTTGCCCAAGCCTGAGCTTCATTCTCAACAGTCAGTACACCATAACCGATCGCCATGTTTGAATCTACGGCCAGATCTTGAAGTTTTCGAGCACTCTCTACACAAACATAGTCATAATGGCTGGTTTCGCCTCTAATGACACAGCCAAGAGCAACATAACCATCAATTTTTTGATCCTGTTTTCGAATAGAGGCAAACTTGATTGCTGCTGGTAGTTCAAATGCGCCAGCAACCTGGACGACTTCATAGGTACAGCCGTCTTTTTCCAGCTCAGCAATTGCTGCGTTTTTCATTTCATCAGCGATTTCATTATAAAATCGAGCTTCGACGATTAAAACGTGAGGTTTGTCAGTCATTCGCAGTTACCTTGCAAAAAAGTTAATGCTGTATCGTTCGTCATCTCAAAATATCTCTACGATGATTTACTCTACGATTGGACGCTGTTCAACAACAGAAAGCCCGTATCCGTCAAGACCTACAATGTGTTTCTCTGAATTTGTAAGGAGAATCATCTGTTGAACACCAAGATCAAGCAAGATTTGAGCGCCAACACCATAATCTCTGAGGTCGTGATTAATTTCTACGGGCTCTCCTATTCTGGTCTTGATCGTATCTGAGAGACTACGTGGGGATGGTTCTCTGATTAAAACCACGACACCTTCGCCATTTTGATCAATCATCTTCATAGAATTGTGTAAATCACCTGCTTTTCCACTGTAATTATCACCGAGGACATCATCAAGCACATTCAGAGCGTGCATGCGAACCATAACCGGTTTGTCAGATGATATTTCGCCGCGCCATAGAGCAACATGTTCTGCGTATGTTGTGTTATTTACAAAAACAGCCATGTTAAATTCACCAGCTATACTGGTGTTGAGCTTACTCTCAAGTGTCCGCTCTATCAGGTGGTCATGTTTCCTACGATAAGCAATAAGATCAGCAATGGTTGAAATTTTTAAATTATGCGTTTGGGCAAAATCAATCAGATCATCACGACGAGCCATGGTGCCGTCATCGTTCATGATCTCACAAATAACACCAGAAGGGTTTAATCCTGCAAGACGTGAGATATCAACTGCGGCCTCAGTGTGTCCCGTACGGACAAGTACGCCACCATCTCGTGCAACTAGGGGGAATACATGTCCAGGTGTCACAATATCTCCGTCCTCAGAAGTTGGATCGATTGCGACAGAAATTGTACGTGCTCTATCTGGGGCGGAAATGCCTGTGGTTACACCTTCTTTGGCTTCGATTGAAACAGTAAAGGCCGTTTCATGACGAGTTTCGTTTTTTTGCGCCATCAGGGGAAGGTTTAATTCTTCAACCCTTTCGCGGCAAAGCGCGAGACAAATCAAGCCACGGCCATATTTTGCCATAAAATTAATTGCTTCAGGTGTGGCCATTTGCGCCGGAATGACAAGGTCACCTTCATTTTCACGACTTTCGTCGTCCACCAATATAAACATATGGCCATTACGTGCTGCTTCAATAATCTCTTCTGGTGAAGACAGAATATCATTGAACGTCATAGGTTGTTCAGTTCCACTTTCAGCCATTTTGTTGCCTTTCAAGCAGTTGACCCACATAACGAGCCAGCAAATCAATCTCTAGGTTTACCTGGCATTCACCAGTTTTGTAGTTTCCGGGTTGCCACTGACCTAATGTCGTCATCTCGGCAGTGTGGGGAATAATATTCACCCCAAATGAATTCCCATTAACTTCGTTCACAGTCAGAGAGGCACCATCGAGGACAATAGATCCTTTGGGAGCGATATATTTTGAAAGCTCTTCTGGCGCTTCAAAAGTAAAACGAAGCGAATCCCCTTCAGGAATGATACTGGTCACTGATGCTACCCCATCAACATGACCAGAAACTAAATGACCTCCGAGTTCATCACCTAAACGAAGCGCTCGTTCAAAATTTACAGGTGTATAAGGACGCCAGTTTCCCAAAGTCGTTTTGGATAATGTTTCTGCGGATACGTCAGCACTAAACCAGCCAGAGCCTTTTTCAACAACTGTTAGGCATGCACCTGAGCAGGCGATTGATGCGCCAATATCCACTGTTTCCATGTCATAAGAACAATTGAAAACAAAGCGTTTATCACCATTATTTTCAATTTCACGAACCGTACCTAAATCGGTAATAATTCCTGTAAACATTCTATTGTGCCTTTAGGCTTTACAGCGGGCCTAATTTATAGGTCCCGACGATAGGTTTCCATTATGTCATCGCCCAGTTTTGATACACTGTTCAATTGAAATCTGGGAGCTAAGTCAAGTTGTTCAAGGCCAAAGCCTACTGAGGCTGAAATACCGTCTCCCCCAAACACTTTAGGTGCTCGAAACCAAACGACGCGATCAATTAAATCAGCTTTTAAGAGAGAACCTATGATGTGGCTGCCTCCTTCAATTAAAAGCCTTGTAATGCCCCGTTCGCCAAGTTCTCTCATAGCAGCGGCGGGACTAATATATCCATACTCATCTTTGTGCAAGGAAACAACATCAACCCCTGCGTCTTTGTAAGCGTCAAGACGTGCTGGGTCGTTGTCACCAAAGGTCATAAGAATAGTCTGACACTCTTTGGCCCTTATAACTAGATCATGAGTCAGGGGCAGTCTTAAACGGCCATCCATAACCACACGTATTGGGGAATATTTCTCTAATCCTTCAAGTCGTACATCAAGCCGCGGGTTATCGAGAACAGCAGTACCGCTTCCAACAAGAATCGCATCGTTTCTTACTCGTAACATATGGCCTGCACGACGGGCCGCCTCACCTGTCACCCATTTACTTTGTCCAGATTTAGTTGCGATCCTACCGTCCAAAGTTGTTGCCACTTTAAGGGTAATCAAGGGTCTTCCGTGCCTGATACGGGTTAAAAAACCTGCATTGAGTTCTTCGGCTTCGTGTCGTCGAATTCCAAGATTAACGTCGATACCAGCTGCTCTCATTAATTCCAGTCCACTTCCCTGGACACGAGAATCGGTATCTTCCATTGCAACAACACAACGAATAATACCAGCGTTAATAAGGGATTCTGCACAAGGAGGCGTTTGTCCATGATGGGAACATGGTTCAAGAGTTACGTAGGCAGTGGCACCACGTGCATTATCACCTGCTTGAGCAAGAGCTTCAGTTTCAGCATGGGGACGTCCGCCTGGTTGAGTAAATCCGCGGCCAACAACGGCACCATTTTTAACAATTACACATCCTACGGCTGGATTGGGAAACGTTGAACCAAGCCCGCGCCCAGCCAACCCCAGAGCAGCATGCATGTGTTGAAGGTCCTCGTTACGAAGTTCGCTAGACATATCAAATTTTCTATTTAACTACGGTCGGAGTTTAGGAACAGACATTAAGACGGTTCAGGGTCCAAAATATCGTGATCATCACCAAGCTTACCTACAAATTCTTCAAAATCTCTTACTTCCTTGAAGTCTCTGTAGACAGATGCAAAGCGTACATAACCAATTTGATCAATGGTGGCGAGCGCATCCATAACCAATTCACCAATTAAATCTGAAGCAATTTCGCTTTCGCCAGATGATTCCAAGCGTCGAACAATACCACTAACAACCCGTTCGACACGGTCACGATCAACATCTCTTTTTTGGAGGGCGATATTCATTGAGCGGGCGATTTTTTCCCGGTCGAAGGGCTCGCGGTGACCATTGCCTTTTACGACAGTCAGTTCACGGAGCTGAACACGTTCAAAAGTTGTGAAACGAGCTCCACAGCTGGCGCATTGACGTCGACGGCGAATAGCCGTGTGATCTTCGGTTGGACGCGAGTCTTTGACTTGCGTATCTTCACTACTACAGAACGGGCAGCGCATATTCCCTCACTGATTTACCCCGAAGGGTGGTCCGAGTTATGATTATTTGGAAGGCATAACTCGGACCTTTTCCTAGATTTCCAAATCTGTATAAATCGGGAATTCGCCACAAAGTGCTTGGACTTCTTTACGAACTTCCGCTTCGATTTTGGAGTTATCTTCGCGGTTTGCTGCCAGTCCATCAAGAACTTTAGTGATTAGTTCACCAACTTTCTTAAATTCAGCATCTTTAAAGCCGCGTGTTGTACCTGCTGGAGTACCAAGACGGATACCAGAAGTAACCATTGGTTTTTCTGGATCAAATGGAATGCCGTTTTTATTACAGGTAAGACCTGCACGGTCGAGACTTTCCTCTGCAATGTTGCCAGTAAGTCCTTTTGGACGTAAATCAACAAGCATGAGGTGAGTATCTGTACCACCTGTCGTGATGGCAAACCCATTTTCAACGAGTGTTGCAGCCAGCGTTTGAGCGTTGCTAACAACTTGTTTTGCGTAAACTTTAAAATCTGGGTCTAAGGCTTCTTTCAATGCAACTGCTTTCGATGCAATACAATGCATCAATGGGCCACCCTGAAGACCAGGGAATGCAGCAGAATTGATTTTTTTGCCTATATCAAGATCGTTAGACAAAACCATACCGCCACGGCCAGCACGCAATGTTTTGTGCGTCGTTGTTGTCACGACATGTGCATGTGGAAGTGGGCTTGGGTGAATACCTGCAGCAACTAGGCCAGCAAAGTGAGCCATATCAACGTGGAGGTAAGCACCGACTTCATCTGCGATTTCGCGGAATTTAACAAAATCTATAACGCGGGGGTAAGCAGAACCACCAGCAATAATCATCTTTGGCTGGTGCTCAACAGCAAGAGCACGAACTTCGTCATAGTTAATCTGGCTAGTTTCTTTATCCACGCCGTAACAAACAGCGTTAAACCACTTCCCAGAAAGGTTAGGCCGTGAGCCGTGGGTAAGGTGTCCACCAGAAGCAAGATCGAGCCCCATGATGGTGTCGCCAGGCTTAATTAGAGCCAGAGTAACGCACTGGTTCGCTTGGGCACCAGAGTGGGGTTGTACATTGACGTAGGCACAATTAAACAGTTTTTTAGCACGTTCAATTGCAAGGTCTTCAATCACATCAACGTATTCACAACCACCGTAATAGCGGCGGCCAGGATAGCCCTCAGCATATTTATTGGTCAACACTGTACCCAATGCCTGCATCGTAGACAGGGATACAATATTTTCAGAAGCGATAAGTTCGATCTGATTTTGTTGACGGTGCAGCTCTTGATTAATTGCAGTTGCAACTTCAGGATCTGTTTGGGCCAATGGCGCGTTAAAAAAGGTCGTTGTATCTAAGCTCATGACAACTTCACTCTCAGGTAAAGGTGATTATTATTTAAGTTTTTCGATGCGTCCAATATGTCGGCCACCGGCAAACTCAGTGTTAAGGAAGGTGTTAAGGGAAGCTTTTGCTACCTCAATACCTGTTGTTCTGGACCCTAGTACCAGAACATTGGCATCGTTATGCTCTCGAGCTAAACGGGCCAAGGTTTCGTCGTGACACAGTGCAGCGCGGATTCCTGTATGCCTGTTCGCAGCAATCGATATGCCAATACCCGATCCACAAACAAGAATACCAGTATCAGCTTCACCACTTTGAATTGCTTTGGCTAAAGCGGCCCCAAAGTCAGGATAATCGACACGATCCGGGCTATTTGTACCTAAATCGAGAACATCATACCCTAATGCGATGACATCTTCTTTTAGTAAGTCTTTTAGTTCATATCCGGCATGGTCTGCCGCTAAAACAATGGTTTTTTTACTCATGTTTCCGCACTTATTGTTATCTCAAAAAAGTTAGCTGCATAAATAGCACAAGAGACTTTCCGTTGAAATGAGAATGCGTGGCATATAGTTCATTCCCGAACGGAATTGATTGTTTACCAAGCTGACTTTGTTATCCAATCACCAACTAACTTTAGTGAGTTTAAGTTTCATGCTTTGTTATAATGTGATTCTTTTGTTTGATGCTAGACAATTTACGTACACTTTATAGAACATCTGCGGCATTATTGTACCGAGACAACTTGTCGATAAAATCAATGAGGTAGGAAAATATTTCATTAATTAGTACTACTGGCTTGAATACACATCTAAAACTAAGATTTTATAGTAATATCACATTTAAATATTGTTATTAAAATATTGAGATAAAGGAAAATTATTTAAAACCTGATAAATAATGTGTGCTATTTTGTCGCGGGCGATTGGACACTTTAAACACCTCAATTAATTTGCCTATACATCTGAATCTAAAAACAAATTTTATAAATCAAGAAAATTTTTGATTGTAACTTGAATAATTCTACTAATCCTCACCATAAAAAAATGGCGGGGCAAAAGTTCGAAACTCATCAAAGATGTAAAAAGCCCAAACTCATAACTATTAAAAAATACTTCCTTTTTTCCAGCACTCCGTAGGTAAAGTACACGATACTGCCGGTGAAGCCGGAGTTAAAGTTATGTTTGAAGGGGCCAAATTAGGCGCACTGCATCTAACTATACTGGTACGGCTGTCGGGTTGGACTTTCAATTTTTCAAGTAGACGGTGACCAAAAGGGGTTGAGGATAAGTACCTTACGCTGGTTAGTTAGCGTAATTGATATGCTGTAAATAACAAAGCTGGTCACAAAGCCTTGAGAATGGGTGATTCTAAAAATCTTGCCCCAGAAGTGGCTAAGCTTTGGGCTCGCCTTTATCATCTTCATTTCATATACCAGTATTTATATAGGAAAATGGATGGATCATATAAGGAGATGGTTAGTTTCAGGAATAACTAAACCATAAATTTCATCTATTAAGATGTAAATTCAGATATATTTTGAGGGGGAGTTTTTTATTTAACTAGATAAAAATATTCTAAAGCGCAGGGCTTTGAAGAATTTTTATCAAAAGTGACAATATGATTTAGATACATATTGTAAGTAACATCCGCCTCCAAATAATATTTGGAGGCGGAGTTATATACCATTAATCGATAATGGTTAGGTTCTCAGCGGAAGATTTTCCGTTGTTTCCAGCTTGAAGTTCAAAAGAAACCTTTTGACCTTCGTTTAGTGTGCTAAGACCAGCACGCTCAACAGCTGAAATGTGAACAAAAGCATCGTCCGCGCCATTGTCAGGCTCGATGAAACCAAAACCTTTAGTTGGATTGAACCACTTAACTGTACCATTAGGCATAATAACATTCCTCTCACAGGAGTATAGATTTCGTATATTACACGGTGCAACATACGTTTATAGAGCTCACACTGTCAGGGGATAACTAATTTAACAGGGATACCGGTTATTCCAGTAACACAAAACAAATGCTACGCTTCTGAGAGGAGATATACGGCAGATTGAAAATAAGTCAACTATTTTTTTTATCATTTTAAACAATGTAGGTATTCATTTTATGAAATCAGGGTGAAAAAACTGAATTCATCCTGATGTAAAACTTAATGCGATACCTCCGGAGAAAAGCCTTTGGGACCAAACAAATCTTCAAAGGAATATTCATGGGCATTATCTGCCGTAATCAATTGAGCAATTGGCCCAGCTACATAAGGGAAAGTTCCCGCTGAAGTATTAGGCTTCTCGCCTCTTATAAGCCGTAACAAATTACTAACAGCTATATTCCCTATGGAAATCATATCATCACTCGCTGAAACTAAGACCTCCCCCCTTTGTACTGCGGGAAAGAGTTCAGCGTTCAAATAAGCAGCTATCAGATTGAGATTGGGATGCTTTCCTCTGTATTCATCCTTAAGGTCTGCCGCACGATCTATTGCGGGCGCAATCCCATAAAGATAATCTATGTCATCATTGAGGTCGAGAACAAGGCGGACCAAACGCTCTTGCATAATTGCTTTCGTGTGCCCGTGTAACACTGGAATGACTTCTAGGCGATCTCGTAAAATCGGGTCATCGTTGAGAGATGTAATAAATCCCTCAAGCATATCCTCAGACCAACGAGCTGTCTTCGGCCCCATAACCAGGGCAACCTTTATCTTACCTTGAGGTTTGTTTTTTTGGATATGCTCTTTAACCCACTGCCCTAATCGGTAGCTGACATCAAAGTAATAAACCATTGCCTTGGCATCTATTCCAGAGGCAAAAACTTCATTAGCGTAACCAACAATAGGAGTAGTTCTGCTAACTTTATTTATTGCATCTGTCATTTTGTAACTATCAATTGTGGACAATAGAATGCCATCATATTTGACAGCTTTTCTTGTTAGTTGTCTGATTTGAAGACCATAATTAATATAACTATCGGCAGAAAAAATAGTTAAATCCAGATTTAACCGTTTAGATGCCTCCATCGCGGCATATGAAAATGTTTTCCAGGTATCAGCGAGCTGGGGAATAAGGAGTGCTATTTTATATTTTTCTTTGGCGGGTTCTGGCCAAGTAAAATCCAAATGAGCAGGACCTTCCAGATTTAAACGTCCAGCCATTCCCCCGATCTGATTTTCATTTACCAGGTAATAGCCCGTAATACTTCGCGGTAACGCACTATTATCTGCTGCAAATGAAACAGAGAGAAATAACGACAAAATTCCCCCCAACACCCACTTCATTTCCGCGTCCCTCTACTTAAATAGATGTTTAAGAGTATCCTAGTTCATGTTTAGATTAAACAATAATTCCCCGTTTACTTGGCTTTTCAGTACCCAGTTTATCTGAACTTTGTTTTTGCGATTTATTTAGGACGTATCGAAGTTTATTGAGAACTATTTGTTTCAATTTACCCTCGGTTTCGCGGGGATCACCCACAATAGATACTTCGGTCATCGTAGCCTCGTGGAATGCACTAACTTTGACGTATGCACCTACTTGCGCAAACTCAATAATGACGCCTTTTTCAACTTTGTTCATAACCTAATACCAATATAAAACAAAAAGACCCCTGCAAAATAGCAGAGGCCCTAATATTCTCAATACTCCATTTACATCAAAAAATGCTATTGTCCGGCAGGGTTAATGCCTCCCATCGGCATTGGCGAAGCCCAGAATAGCTGTAATCGATGCAAAGTTGCCGTTGTTACTCTGAGATCTTCGTCGGTAACAACCCCGCCACTGATCAGTGCAGCATGGGCATCAAAAAGCGTAGAGATCGCTGTGAATATCTCTAAGCCACTTTCTGACGCGCGTACATGAAATGATCTACGGTCATGTGGAGAGCGCTCCTGATTGAGATAACCGTTCTCAACCATCTTTTTCACATTATACGAAACGTTAGATCCCAAATAATATCCACGATGGGTCAACTCGCCAACTGAGAGTTCTTCATCACCAATATTATATAAGATTAGAGCCTGAATGTTGTTCAGGTCACGGATGCCACGACGATCTAGTTCAGCCTTAACGACCTCTAGACACTGACGATGCAAGCGCTCCACGAGAGAAATAGTTTGCAGATATGCAGCCTTCACGATGTCCTCACATTAACAAAAACTTTAAAGTAAATTCGACCTTATTCTATGCAAGATGCGTTAACGCCGGATTAACCGAGAATCTAGTTATCCATAAAATATTGAATAAATACGTTGAAATTGTACGATATTTTAGAACAAAAAGATGAACGACCCTTCATTTTTACTTGCTCAGATTGTATGTCGCTCCTAAAGTGAGGGTATACAGCGCTGATTTGTTACTCAAATTGCGGGCGCTTAAAAAATGCAGCTAAATAGAGGGGAATCGCCCAGCTATGCTGCGGCGTTTTTTTTATGCCCGTTTAATTCAGCCAAAAACGCTATAGTTCGAATATTCTTCCCATGAGGGAATCACATTTAAACGGGTGAAGCCATGACAATTGAGACAAAAAATCCAGAAACCCTCGTCTTGCACGCAGGTTATAGAAACGATCCTCAAACAGGTGCCGTTGCTGTTCCTATCTACCAAACCACATCCTATCAGTTTGATAGCGCTGAGCATGCAGCAAACCTTTTTGCTCTCAAAGAATTTGGCAACATATATACCCGTATAATGAACCCGACGACTGCCGTGTTGGAAGATCGGATTACCGCTCTTGAAGGCGGAGCTGCCTCTTTGGCGGTAAGTTCCGGACAAGCGGCAAGTACACTTGCAATTCAGAATATATCAAAAGCGGGCGATAACATCGTAAGTTCCACTGAACTTTATGGTGGAACATACAATCTCTTTGCCAACACACTTCCCAACATGGGGATCGAGGTTCGTTTTGTCGATCCATCCGATCCAGAGAATTTCCGACGGGCAACCGACGAAAATACAAAAGCTTATTACGCCGAAACCCTGCCAAACCCACGCCTTCGTGTTTTCCCTATTAAAGAAGTCGCAGATATTGGTAACGAGGTTGGCGTGCCTTTGATCATGGATAATACAGCGGCCCCCATATTGTGCCGCCCCATCGCTCATGGAGCTCACGTTGTTGTATACTCAACAACCAAATACATTGGTGGTCACGGTACATCTATCGGCGGCATGATCGTAGATGGCGGTAATTTTGATTGGGAAGCTAATGCGAAACGTTTCCCCCTCCTCACTCAACCAGACCCAAGTTATCACGGGGCTGTCTGGACTGAAGCAGTAAAGCCACTTGGACCCATTGCTTATATCATTCGTGCCCGTGTCGTTTTATTACGTGATCTTGGTTCCGCAATGTCCCCAATGAACGCGTTCCAGTTTATTCAAGGCATGGAGACACTTCCTCTCCGGATGAGAGAACATTGTCAAAATGCAACAGCCGTGGCTGAATTCCTTAGCAAACACCCGTCTGTAGAAACAGTTACCCATCCAAGTCTTGCTGTTGGAAGAGAACGTGAACTTGCCGATACCTATCTAAAGGGCGGTTATGGCGGCCTACTTGGCTTTGAACTTAAGGGTGGTTTAGATGCAGGTCGTAAATTCATCAATAACTTAAAAATGTTCTACCATGTAGCAAACATTGGTGATGCGCGTAGCCTTGCAATCCACCCTGCCTCAACGACACACTCCCAGCTTAATGCAGAAGAACAAGCATTGACCGGAATTTCAGACAGTTATGTCCGGCTTTCAATTGGTATAGAGCATATTGATGATATTCTTGCAGATCTCAGCCAAGCCCTCGAAGCCTCTAACGGTTAGCTGAATCATCTCCAATAAAAAAGGGGACCATAAGCGGTCCCCTTTTTCTCTGAGTAAAAATAATACTATTTACTTAAAAGAAATCAGGTATTTTCCAAAGCCATCTTTGCCTTCGTCTAAATAACTTATGATATCTTTCTCAGCCAGAATATCTTTGGCTGCGGGTGTGGTTTCAAAGGTTACTTTTACATCTCCTTCTATGGCAGAAAAACGCCAGTTACTATCGGCACTTGGATCAATTTTATTTTGATCGAAGATGTAATTAGCCAAGACTGTTCTGTTTTCATCCGGTGCTTGAATAATCACGGTAGACCCATCTAGTCCGGGAAAATTACCACCACCATGGGCGCGGTAGTTATTGGTCGCTACGATGAATTGAGCTGACATATCGAGAGGTTTGCCTTGATAGGTCATATCGACGATACGGTGGCTATCAGGGTTTATAATATCACCTTGTTTATTGTACCGTGAAGGTTGGGTCAGATTGACGACGTACTCGACACCATCGATGACATCAAAGTTGTATGATGGAAAATCAATATTAAGCAACGGTTGCTCTTCTGATTTGTTATTATCTATTTGATTAAAGGCCCCAGCCGACATTTCTAGCCATTCACGCACCTGCGCACCGTTCAGCAATACTGCACGTAGTGTATTTGGATAAATATAGAGGTCTGCAACGTTTTTAAGAGCTATTTCTCCCGCTGGTATATTGGTGTAATAGTCTACTCCACCTCGGCCACCTGCTTTAAAAGGGGCACCGGCGGATAGAACAGGTATGCCGTCGTATTCTGTTCCTAAAATCAGCTTTTCAACGTACCACTTTTGAGCGTTTGTCACGATCTGGATAGATGGATCGTCTTGTACAAGCGCAAAAAATGAGTTTATTGGGGCGCCAGTCTGGCCGACAGCTTTACGCATAAAGGAAATTGTTTCTGCGTGTTCATCCTTTACTGCGTCAACAATCTGTTGATCAACATCGACAAGGGCAATTTTTTTACGGCCATCGCGTTTATAAATGCCACGAGTAGAACCTGTTCCATCAAGGACAGTCCATTTACCATTGCTATCAACATCCAATTTAAGATCAACTAGCCCAAGGTGGCTGCCCCAAAAACCAGGCATTGTTGCAGCGACGCCATTTATCGTTCCCTTGGCAACGTCGACGCCGTCTAAATCAGCATAAGCGTCAGATGGAAAAACTTTATGAGCATGCCCAAACAAAATGGCATCAAGACCATCAACCTTTGATAGGTAGTAGGTTGCGTTTTCATCACGGCCTTTGGCCGTTTCTATACTTAAGCCGGAATGAGGCACTGCGATAACGACATCGGCCCCCTGCTCTCTCATTTCAGGTATGTAACGCTTTGCAGTTTCAACAATGTCGTGCGTGATCGCCTTGCCCTTGAGGTTAACTTCATCCCATTGTGTGATTTGTGGGGGGACAAAACCGATTACGCCAATTTTAATTGAATGTTTTTGTCCCTTATCATCAACAACAGTACGATCTAAAATGACATAAGGATCAAACATCGGTGCGTCATTGGCAGAATTCGTATCACCATCATCTAAGTATACATTTGAGGATACATAAGGGAAATTTGCGTCATTAAGACTCTCGTTCAAAAAATCCAGTCCGTAATTGAATTCATGATTTCCCAAATTCCCCACATCGTACTTTAGTAAATTCATCGCTTTAAAAACGGGATGTACATCGCCTTTTTCTAACCCACGTTCTTTGGCCATGTAATCGCCAAGCGGATTACCCTGAATAAGGTCACCGTTATCAATAAGAATAGAGTTTTTAACTTCGTTTCGAGCTTGTTTTATTAATGTCGCAGTTCGCGCCAACCCAACAGCAACTGAGGGTTTATCTGCGTAATAATCATAATCGACAATATTGACATGGATATCTGTTGTTTCAAGAATGCGGAGTTGGACTTCTGATGCAGATACTGTGCTCAATCCGAGCGCAAAAATACCAGCACCAGCGCGTAAATAATTTTTCATTATGCCACCTGTGTATGTATGCGAGACAAGACAGTCTACTCATGAGATTGCTTATCAGCCAAGGACATATCTGTGACAGCTTATTGAAATTGAGATGACACACTAAAATTACAGTCTTTACTTAGCATTTTCGAAATTCACAAAAATGACAAACCTGTATAAGGCAACGTGTAGAAGTAAGGCCCGCCCCAATAGACCTTGCCCGTGTTGAGATAGGGTTTGTTGATCTTCTAATAAAAGCAAGTTCACAATTTCGGAAAGGCTCGGCCCGTCTTTAATGACAATCTGCCAAGACAGGTCATTAAAGACAAACAAGTAATAAGAATAGTAAACTTGAGGGGAAAACCAAATGAACACGTAGAAAAGACCAAAAGCACCTAAAAGATCAATAAGGGGGACAGAGAGCTTCTGAAAAGGAATAGTGGACTTCAGGTTATATAAAAAATGCGATTTGCAGGTGCCTATAAACAATAATAGTCCGGATAGAGCGATCGTTAACGTGATGAGCCCCGCACGTTCTAGAAAACCAAGGGTATAAAAGCTATCTCCTTCATAGCCTTGAACAAGGGCGATCCATAAATCGGGTGATAGAAGAAAAGCGATAATAATTGATATCAGTGCTAAAAACCAACGACTGTTACGGTAATTCATCAATGGTTTTCCTTGTTGCAATAAATTTATCTGCCTAGGGCGAAGAAGGTGGGTATAAATATTTGCCTCTCTTATATCCTAACTCTCAGAGAATTGGTTGAGAAATCAATATAATATTAAGTTCGTATACCCTGTTTTGTAATCTGGTTAAACATTTGGAGCTCCTAAACTTTGTTTGCGACGATCTGCCCCATACAGCGCTATGCCATATACTTGCAATTGATTAGGGTTCGAGAGAAAGTAGCAAAAACGAATCTCATCAGGAGTAGATCATTGAGTAGTACCTTTAGGCAGGATCTCGCCGTCCGCCCTCGTCGTATTCGTACGGATGCATGGACACGTCGATTGGTGGCAGAGAATCGCCTTTCTGTTGATGACCTGATATGGCCGATTTTCTTGCAAGAAGATAACGGCTCTACCGAAGTACCATCTATGCCTGGGGTTAAACGTTACGGCCCAGATTGTTTGGTAGATGCTATTGGGGAAGCTGTCGAGTTGGATATTCCAGCAATTGCTTTGTTCCCCTACAACAACCCGGAAACAAAAACCGAGGATTGTCGCGAGGCTTATAATCCAGATAATTTAATCTGTTCCGCAACGCGGTCTATTCGAAACCATTATAAAGATATTGCCCTGATCGGTGATGTGGCCTTAGATCCCTATAATTCTCTGGGACATGACGGAATTGTAGAAGACGGTGTTATCTTAAATGACATTTCTGTTGAATTACTTTGTAAACAAGCCTTGGTTCAGGTTGAGGCAGGCTGTGATTACGTTGGTCCCTCCGACATGATGGATGGCAGGATTGGCGCCATTCGCGACACCCTTGATGAAGCTGGCTACACCTATGCAAAAATAATGTCCTACAGCGCAAAATACGCCAGCGCATTTTATGGTCCATTTAGAGATGCAGTTGGTGCAACAGGCGCGCTCAAAGGCGATAAAAAGACTTACCAAATGGACCCGGGCAACAGTGAAGAAGCCCTTCGGATGGTCGAATATGATCTTCAGCAAGGGGCTGATATGGTCATGGTCAAACCAGGTCTTGCTTATCTGGATATAATTTATCGCATTAAAAGTACCTTTGGGGTTCCAACCATGGCTTATCAGGTGAGTGGAGAGTACGCGATGATCAAAGCCGCCTCAGCAAATGGTTGGTTGGATCATGATAAGGTGATGATGGAAAGTCTCATGGCTTTCAAACGTGCTGGTACTGACGCTGTGCTGAGCTATTTTGCTTTGGAAGCTGCTCGATTATTGAAGTCGTAAGGTTCTTTCTTTAATATAAAAATATCAAGGGCATAGAATTTTCTATGTCCTTTTTTGTGGCTTGAAAAAATCAATTCGTTATTGACTATTATTCTGAGAAATTTCCCGTTAAGATAAACGCATAATTTTTTAGAGAGAGTTCTCTTTTTCTTGTTGTATCTCACAAACGGATAAGATCCGTTCTATATTTTATTCTTCTAAAGGAGGCTGTAATGACAATCCGTTTAGGCGATGTTGCACCAAATTTCACTCAAGATTCCACTGAAGGGCCGATCAATTTTTATGATTTTGTCGGTGATAGTTGGGCTGTTTTGTTTTCACACCCCAAAGACTTCACCCCGGTTTGTACAACTGAACTTGGTTATGTAGGTAAATTAAAACCTGAGTTTGAAAAACGTAATGTTAAAGTTCTGGGCTTGAGCGTTGATCCTCTATCTGATCACGAAAAATGGGTTGGTGATATTGAAGAAACTCAAGGCCATCAATTCAACTTCCCATTGCTTGCCGACGCAGACCGTAGTGTTTCTAATCTTTATGACATGATCCACCCGAATGCGGACAACACACTGACCGTACGTTCTGTGTTTGTAATAGATCCAAGTAAAAAAGTGCGTCTGATTATCACTTACCCTGCAAGTACAGGGCGTAATTTTGATGAAATCTTGCGTGTGATTGATTCTCTTCAACTTACTGACGGATATAAAGTGGCAACACCCGTTAATTGGAAAGATGGTGAAGATGTTATCATCGTGCCAGCAGTAAGTGATGAAGAAGCCAAAGAGCGTTTTCCAAAAGGCTGGGTCGCTCATAAGCCTTATCTACGTGTGACACCACAGCCTAACAAATAACCAACTAGCGTTGTGTGTTTCTTCTAATCAAGCCCGGTGAGTAATCGCCGGGCTTTTTTCTTTAGAGGGTAAAGTCAGGTAACCTGAGTTTATGCGGTTATATTTAGTTCATATTTCTGACAATAGTTCGGAATAATCCTCGTTTTTCCTTTTGCCAGGAACAATAACAAGCAAACCGTGAACGATTGGAATTAACATTAAAAACACGAACCATTTTGACCAACCAATATGGTTAAGACGATGAACCATCCAACAAACTTGGATACACAATATCACCGTTATTCCAATCAAAAGTGTCCAGCTACCTGCAAGCCACTCTTCATTCATTGGGTCGTTTAATATATTGGTGAGATCGTCACTTAAAGCGGTTTGGGCAAAATTCATAAGAAAAAGTGCCCACAAAATGAAACCAAGAAATAATGTACGAATAAAATATGGTAAACGTCCTAATTTTTTTTCATTGCTGGTTACATAAACAACAGTTGGCAAAAGAAAAATTGCCAACGTTATTGTAAGCATACCTAACATGAATTCTCTTTCCCCAAAAAACTTCTCGACGGTATTTAAAATCCTATTACTAAGTTGTAAATCAATGGTAAATAATCTTTAAAATTGTATATATATTTTTTTGATCATATTCAGTTTTTTTAAAAGTGTTTATTTTGACAATCGGCTAAGAGCTTGAGAAACATTTAAAATATTCACACCGTTGACATAAG
Source organism: Halopseudomonas aestusnigri (assembly GCA_036960845.1). GTDB lineage: Bacteria > Pseudomonadota > Alphaproteobacteria > Kiloniellales > Kiloniellaceae > Kiloniella. The sequence goes on from JBALWN010000004.1 coordinate 82,824, forward strand.
TCACATTTTATAATAATCATTTTAAATCAATTAATCTAAAATTTTAAGTGATTTAAAATGGGTAGAAATCTTAGTTTTGACGAAAAAAAGGTTTTATCGGAGATAACCAACACCTTTCGTCAAAAAGGGTATGAGGCAACTTCCATAAAAGACTTGGAAAAAGCGACAGGTCTTACTTCAGGAAGTCTCTATAACTCGATTGGTGGAAAAGAAGCACTCTTTGACGCTGCCTTGAGCCATTACAACGATTACGTCGTTAGGCAGCGAATAAGTATTTATTTGGATAAGTCAGAAGACCCATTACAAGGGTTAAAAGACTTATTTCATTCTTTGCTAAAAGAACCCGATGGATCAAGTAATGGATGCTTATTAACGAATACGGCTGTCGAGTTTAATAATCGCTTGAGGTCTATCACTCAAGATTTGGATACCGGGTTTTCGTTGTTGGAAGCAGGATTCAAAAGGCAAATTGAGAAATGTAGTACAACTGGGCAAATACCAAAGCACTCTTCACCTCAACAAGCTTCTTTCCAATTGTTACTTCTTTACCAAGGAATTTTGGTTTTTGTACGCGCAGGCCTTCGAATAAATCAAATTGAGCGTACATTAGACCAAGAGATAGAAACTATTATCAAAGGAAATAGCTCATGAAATTAAAATTTCATGAGCTTAATAAATTCTATCTAAAAGGTAATTCATGTGAATTCTAGAAGCGAATTTTCCAATTATATCCTTGAGCTACTCTCTCCTTTGGGAGAAATAAGCTTGGGTCGTTTTTTTGGTGGTACTTCTCTTAAGTATAATGATACTCAGTTTTGCATGATCATGAAGAACAGGCTGTATTTTCGTGTAAACAAAAGTAACCTAGATTTGTATCTCGAGCGTGATAGTGCCCCCTTTAGCTACCTTACCAAAAAAGGTCGGGTATATGTCAAAAGCTATTACGAAGTTCCTGCAGACATACTTGATGACGAGGATGATTTATTGGCTTGGGCAGAAAAGGCAATAGCGGCCTCTCGGAAAAAATAGGAACCTATTTATTCTCTACAAATTTTCATGAACCCGCCTCCTAAGTACCGCTGAATGTTCTGCGTAATTTTTGCAGAGTACTTTCCTCTCCAAGCGTCCCTCCCAGTTGTTTTAGATACGTTTTTACCTGAGAACTCATTGCTACTCTACCGTCGTTCATAAAGCGCTCATGATTTTTCTCGATTTCGGAGAGATCATAACGGTAATTCACCATTATCCCACCTGCCTGCGCGATACCTTTTTCTGATGTATCTCCCAACCAATTAATCTGATTAAGCTGTGCACCATTTTTTAAGTGAAAACGAGCAACAGGATCCAAAGCTCTTCCTTTTGAATCCTTTTCTAGAAAATAGGCGACGCAAAGCCGAGACAAAGGACCACGGAGTAGTTCCGCAAGTTCTTTATTTTGAAACCATTCTTTATCCTGAAAGCAAAGGAAAATAGCCGTTTTTGCTACATCTGCTCCCGTTCGCGATTTTAGGCGCTCCATTTCCTCTTTAGTAACACCATCTTGGAGCAAAGTGTTATCAAGATCCGCAAGCCAAGATCTAAACCCTGGGGCAGGAGAAAGTGTGGCAAAACTTTTGATCCAAGGCATTTCGTATGAAAGATGTTGAACAACCTGTTTAATTAGATGTTCACCAAAGCTAATCCCGCGTAATCCCGTCTGGGTATTTGTAATAGAATAAAATATTGCAGTATCAGCATCCCTCGGATTTCCAAGGGGGGCTTCTACATCTAAAATATTCTGTACATTGCTTGCTAGGCCTTTGACCAAAGCCACTTCGACAAAAGCTAATGGCTCGTCGGGCATCCTGGGGTGAAAGAGCGCATAACAACGTCGATCGGAATCAAGGCGGTTTCTGAGATCACCCCATGAGGTGATCTGATGGACTGCTTCATAAGTGATCAACTTTTCAAGGAGTGCAGCAGAGGTGTTCCATGTCATCTCTACAAAATCAAGAAAGCCGGTATCAAACCAAGAGTTCAAGAGTTGCTGAATATCTCGATCAAGAGCCTCGAGATATGGGTCTTTTCCCTTTATCTTTAAGAGATCAGCACGGATATCAACCAAAAACTTTACACCATTGGGTAAGGCATTGAACTGAGTTAATAACTTTAACCTTATGGGAGAAGATGACTGACGTAAATGGTAAGCTGCAACCACCTGTTCGGCATCATTTTTGGCTGAGAGATATTCATCTACTGCTTGGCGAATATCCTCTTCGTTAGCGCAAAAATCTTTCGCTAAAAGGGTTAGGAAATCTTTCTTACCATCAAGATCAAGTTCCAGATAAGTCCGCCCCAGTTCAGCTGTTCGCATCCGGGCAGAAACATCGCCACCTCGCCCGCTTAGGCAGTCACTCATCATCCGTTTTAGGTTTTTAGAACTCACTGATGTATCTGAGCGATTGAGGCCCAGATTACGCGCAGCACTTTGAGCTATATCCCGCCAGGTATTTGAAATTTGTGACAGGGCACTTTCATTTGGCGGCCCCTCTTTTGGCGAAGAAGTATCCGTCATAATTCACCTCCAATGATTGATATCTTTAATAGTACTTTTGATATCAACCAATGGTATTCAAGTGAATTGTTTGAGACACATCAAGGTTTTTATGATTTTCAAAGAATATTTTATAACTTGAGTTTTTTAGAATTGGGAAAACCACACAACATTTTTGTGCCCATACTGTTTATTGTAATAAGATTTATGACGCAGTAAGTTCAGGAAGGCCTTTTGCGACGTTTTCCTGTATAACATCAGGATCATAAGCTTTTCTTGAAAAGACTTCTTTGACCATTGGTATAAAAAAATCCAAGGTTTCAGAGGTGTAATCAGGATCAAAAGAGCTTTGATCCCAACGTTCACAAAAGTCAGCACAGGCTTGGAAACTTGGATGATCTTTGAACTCTTCTCGCGCATTTTTGTCCCAGCCGTAATGGTGACCGTAAAAGAACATTTGAAAAATGCCGTGGTGTTCAACAACCCAAGATACTTCTTCTCTCACAAAAGGACGGATCACTTCCGCTGAAAACCGATCATGGTTTTGCGGGGCTAGACCATCGCCGACATCATGTAGAAGTGCTCCAACAACCCAATCAATGTCTGCGCCGTCTCTATAGGCACGTGTCGCAGATTGAAGTCCATGTTCCAGGCGGGTAATTTTATAACCGGTAAGGGAATCCTCACCTTGGCGTTTTAATTCAGTGAGCACTCGGTCTGCTGTTAAGGCGAGATAAGGTTTTTCCATATCAGCGAGGAAGTCGTACTCTTCCTTCGTGCCGTCTTTCATCTGGGTAAAGTTGATCGTTTTCATGTTTAAACACTCGCCATTTCATTCGCCGTTTCATTGGAGGGAGCATAGAGATTTACTGTTTGCTCGGCATTTTCCGTTAAGGCAGCCGATTGAGCCACCAATATTTCATTATAAAGTTTCATCTCTTCTGTCCCGAATAGGCTCGAAGGAGCAGATATATTAATCCAGTTTTGTTCACGATCAGCACCGCGAACCAGCATAGCATAGTCCCGTTCACCCACTACCTGTTGCACTTGAGGGGTAACAAACCGTACGGCCATCCCTATCCGGCGGTCGCTACTGTTGTTGGGACCAGAAGCGTGGAATAATCGGCCGTGATGAAGCGACATCTGTCCCGGCTTTAATTCATTATAAACGGCCTCATTTTCATTTACATCTACGGCTATTTCCTGACCACGTGATAATAAATTATCTTCACTAAAGGTGTCGCTATGGGGAACAATGCTTTGTTTGTGTGAACCGGGGATAAACTTCATACACCCTGCTTGTTTTGATACGTCAGAAAAGGCAATCCATGCCGTTACTTCATCATCCGTTTCACCAAGCCCCCAATAGGTTAAATCCTGATGCCAACTGACCACTTTCTCCGTCCCAGCTTCTTTGATGAACAGCTCACACGACCAAACCATAAGATTTGATCCCAGAAGATCTTCGACGGCATCAAGGAGGGCTGGCGTTTTTGCGATTTCAGCCAAAAGGGGAATAACGACTTGTCCATTGATCCTAAAATACTGGTTTAAGGCGTTACCCTCAATGTCTTGGTCATGAGTTAATTCAAGGTTTTCAATGCTATCTCTGACTTGTTGAGCTTCTTCAGCTGTAAAAAGGTCAAGGGGCATCAGATATCCATTATTTTGATATTGATTAACCTGATCAATTGTAAGTGATTTTGTCATAGCTAATTGTTCCATTTTTCGATTTGTTATCAATCTCATCAAAAATCAGAAACAAAGATAGTAAATAATATTGCATTTCAGCAAAAGCTCAGCTTATCCTAAAATATGGCTTTTAGACGCATTCCATCACTTAACTGGGTCCGAGTTTTTGAAACTGCAGCTCGAACTGAAAGCTTTGCCCAAGCGGCAAAGCTTTTGAACATGAGCGCTCCTGCTGTTAGTCAACAGGTCAAGGCACTAGAGGGGTATCTTGGTAGGGAATTGTTTTCTCGCGGCGCACACCATGTCGTACTAACGGATGAAGGTCGTGCCTTTCTACCCGCTGTGCAGCAATCTTTATCCTCTTTGGAAGCCACTGCCGCTGCACTGTTTGGGCCTCGTGAATCAGAACATTTGACAGTACAGGTTCTGTTTTTATTGTCATGTAGTTGGTTACCCGAAAGGCTTGCTGATTTTGAAAAAAAACACCCGCATATTCATTTGCAGGTAACATGTGGAAATACACCTAATGATTTTCAAAACGATATCCGTGGTAATTTTCGGGGCCATAAACCGGATCTTCAAATAGCTTTCGGATCTGCCACTGATTTTCCTGCAAATGCGGAACGCTTATTTGGAGAAACCGTCATTCCAGTGGCCCTCCCCGAAATAGCAGATGCAATCCATCAACCTCAGGATTTATTGCAACACCGCCTTATTGAAGTTTCTACTCATCAAAGTGGTTGGTTACAGGTTTTGGGCACCAGTGTGGAGGGTGATTTGTCTGATGCAAATTACAGCTTTACAGATAATACCGTAACGGCCATGGCGATGGCATCAACAGGGTATGGCATCGCGCTTGCCCGCTCACCTGTAAGTGACGCTTTAATGGATACTCACGGCCTAGTTCCTTGTATCGACGATCTTAAGGTAAAAGGACTACAACATTACTATCTGTTCAGTCCTCTTGCTCACCCTGCAAAAACAGCAGCAAGTGATTTCAGAACATGGTTACTCAAAGAAATTGCGTAGCCCGCTACTGAAACTCTTACATTAACAGTTAGTTACTATTTGCTGCTCGATTGTGTGCACGCCAGCTTTGTGCTTCGATAAAGACTTTTCGTACATCGGGTTGCGCCGTTCGGATTTGTTTTTCCATCTTTGATATGGTGTCTTCTATTTCTTGCGAAAGAATGCCGTCTTTGAAGTCTAAAGATAGAGTAACGAGGATATCCATAGGGCCATTTTGTAGGGATAGTATTTCGTTGACCCGAAGAATTTCTGGATGTTTTGCGATGATCCGGCGAATGTTTGTTTCAACTTCAGGATCAGCTCCCTCACCTATGAGCAACCCTTTGGTTTCATAGGCAAGAACCCAAGCTATCGCAGCCAATAAAATGCCAATAATAACCGATGCCAAACCATCCAGTTCAGGGATGTCCAATAAAATCCCCAAAGCGAGCCCTGCTATTGCAACCAGCAAACCGAGTAGTGCTGCAGTGTCTTCTAGAAGTACAGCAAAGATTGAGGGATCTTTACTTGCCGCAACTGCCGCAAAATAGTTCCGGCCTTTTACTTTTTTATTAAATTCTTTAAAGGCGATAAACCATGCAGCTCCCTCAAATATCAAGGCCGCGCCCAAGACGATAAAATTAATCATAGGATTTACAATGGGCTGCGGATCAATAATTTTATGTATGCCTTCGTAAATCGATACGCCTGAACCAATTGCAAAAACCAATAGCGCGACGACAAAAGCCCAAAAATATAGCTCTCGACCATACCCGTAAGGATGGCGCGCATCCGCTGGGCGTGCAGACCTATGCAAACCGTACAATAACAGGCCTTGATTTCCAGTATCAACAGCAGAGTGGATGGCCTCACTAAACATTGCAGAACTACCTGTATAGGCTGCAGCAATAGCTTTTGTGATTGCGATTAAGCCGTTTCCTGCCAATGCAGCGAAGATAACGACTTTTGATGAATGCCCGGCCATATTGATTTCCCCCGTCGTAACGGTCTAAGGTAATTTGTGTTGCTGAAATTCATAAAGGAAGCGACATCATAAGGAACATATGAGAAGGTTCAATCTTCTTCTTCTGATCCTTTAATTTACAAGCGGTATTTTCATGAACCGTCTCCTAAAATTTACTGCTATATCTCTGCTTATAATACTTACCTTGGTTGTTTTTATTGGTACAGGGGGATATTTTTGGCTTCGATCATCCCTACCGCAACTTGATGGTAAAATAACCCTCACAGATTTGGCATCGATCACCGAAATTCTTAGGTCTGAAGATGGACTGGTCACCATCAAAGCCAAAAATGAAAATGATGCCTATAGAGCTCTCGGTTATGTTCACGCTCAGGATCGTTTGTGGCAAATGGACTTTATGCGACGCGCAGGAGCTGGAAGATTATCTGAAGTCAGTGGTGAGGCTACATTAGGTATCGATCGCTTTATGAGAACCCTTGGCTTTCAAAATTTAGCTATTGAAAATTATGAGCGCCTTCCCCCCAATGTTAAAAAAATATTCGAGGCTTATAGCCTAGGGGTTAATGATTATCTAGATACACATACTGGCACCCTATCTCCGGAATTTCACATATTAAATTATACACCGGAACCCTGGAAGCCTAGTGACTCTCTTTTGTGGGGGCGGTTAATGGCTCTTCAATTGTCAGATAACTTTAACCGCGAGTTATTGCGTCAAAGATTATTAAATAACATGCCTTTAGATGATGTTAATGATCTATGGCCTGAAGATAAAAAAGATCCTCTTATAATTTCTAACCTTGAAGATCTTGAGTTTTCTCAAACAAAAATACCTGCTGGACAACTTCCTCTTCCCTGGGCGATGGCGCCAAAAGATGCATCAAATGCCTGGGTTATCTCAGGTGATAAAACTACGACCGGTGGTCCAATCCTTGCGAATGACCCTCACCTCTCTCTTGATGCTCCTGGTCCATGGTATTTAGTTCGAATAGAAACGCCTGAGTATACTTGGGCTGGGGCGACATCTCCGGGCGTTCCTTTACTTGTTCTTGGGCACAACAACCATATTGCTTGGGGCTTTACGACCACCCATAGCGATACCCAAGACCTATTTCTCGAGAAGATAAATCCAGATAATCCAGAACAATATTTAACACCTGAGGGTTATCAAAAATTTGAAACTCGTACTGAAATTATACAAGTTAAAGATGGACCCGATGTAGAAGTTACGATCCGGAAAAGCAGGCACGGACCGATCATTTCCTCCGTAATTGGCCAGCAGCAACATTCAAATCAACTAGTTCAATTATCTCTTGGTTGGGCTGCCCTTAGAGAAGATGACCTTACTGCTCAGGCTATGTTTGATATCAATAGGTCTAAGAGCTGGATAGACTTTGAAAAGGCCGTTAGAAATTTCCATTCTCCTCAGCAAACCCTCGTTATGGCGGATACTACAGGCAATATTGCGCTAACAGCTTCTGGTCGTATTCCCATCAGAACAACAGGGACAGGAACGCATCCCGTTCCGGGTTGGGTGAGAGCTTATGATTGGCAACGTTTTATTCCGCAAAATGAGCTTCCTACGAGTATCAATCCGGTTGGAGGTAAGCTCGTTACAGCTAACAACAGGTTGGTAGGGCCTGATTACCCATATTTAATCACCAAGGATTGGCCAAAGTCATATCGAGCGAGAAGAATACATCAGCTGATTGATAGTAAGGAAAAATTATCTGTAGAAGATAACCTTGAGATCCAGACAGATACCTTGTCACTGGCATCGCTAGAGTTACTCCCACTCCTGCTCCAAACTAAAACCAATAATGCTGAGACCGAAAAGGTTTTAACGGTTCTTAGTAAGTGGGATGGCAAGATGAATATCAATTCGATTGAGCCCGTGTTGTTTCATAGTTGGCTCTATTGGTTAAATAGAACGGCGTTTGGGAACCTTCCCACCGATGCATCTTCGTTTCAATCTCCTGATGTCCTTCGGTTGAAATCGTTAATTGAGGCCAATCCTGAGAATTGGTGTAAATATGGTGAAAGACTCGCGATTGAAGGGAACTGTGTCGCACAGATGACAGAAACCCTGGATCGAGTGATTTCTAATTCAAATGACCTAAGTGTTATTCCAAATTGGGGAGAAATTCATAAAGCTCATTTTGAACATCCAATATTTGATAAAATACCCCTTTTAAATCAAGTGTTAAAGCTAGAGATAGCCTCTCCAGGCGGACACGATACTATAAATCGAGGAAGTCCTTCGTTGAGGAATGGTAACCAGCAACTATTTCCTAACGTTCATGGGCCATCATATCGGGCAGTTTATGACTTGACCAATCTCGACAATTCCCGCTTTCTGTTAGCAACCGGGCAGTCGGGAAATCCTCTTTCGAGTTTCTACGGAAACTTCCTGTCAAGTTGGCGTGACGGGAATTATGTGAAGCTTGATAATGACACTTCTCGGGAACCAAAACACCGTTTAGTTTTGTACCCGAAAACGAACTAACAAACAGACAACAATAACCAATTAAAAAAAGACAAAATTAGGATTGATAGGGTGACAATAACAATTGAAGATATCCGCAAAGCAGCGGATGAAATCAACGGGGAAATAGTTAGAACACCTTTTGTTCATGCAAAACGCTTATCTAAAACTCTGGGCTGTGAACTCTATTTAAAGTTGGAAAGTCAACAGTTTAGTGGATCTTTCAAAGATCGTGGTGCGCTTTACAAGATCAAAAATTTGACAGAAGAGCAAAAAGCCAAAGGCGTTATCGCCATGTCAGCTGGTAACCACGCTCAGGGCGTTGCTTTACATGCCCAACGATTAGGTATTGAGGCAACAATCGTGATGCCTGAAACGGCCCCTTTTAGTAAAATTGAACGCACGCGCGCCCTCGGAGCCAAGGTAATCCTCTCAGGAGAAACCTTGGATGATTCCCGTAAAGTAGTTGATGAAATTGTTGCTAAAGATGGCCTGACTTTTGTGCATCCTTATGACGATGAATATGTCATTGCAGGTCAGGGTACTATTGGTTTGGAAATGTTGGAAGAGCAACCTGACCTTGATGCTATCATTGTTCCTATCGGCGGCGGTGGTATTCTTTCCGGTATTTCTCTTGCAGCTGAAGCTATCAACCCAAAGATTAAGTTATATGGTGTAGAGGCAAATCTCTTTCCATCAATGTCTCAGACCTTAAAGCATCAACCCGCGACCTCTGGTGGCTCTACGATGGCCGATGGTATTGCGGTAAAAGAGCCAGGGAAAATTACCCGGGAAATTATTGATAAACTGGTTGATGAGATTTTCCTCGTTGATGAAAGCCAGATCGAAAACGCCATCTTGACCCTGGTTGAAGAACAGAAAGTTGTTTCTGAAGGTGCTGGTGCGACGGGTGTTGCGGCAATTTTGAATAATCCAGATAGGTTCAAGGGCAAAAAAATTGCAACAGTCATCTGTGGCGGCAATATTGATGCTCGTATGCTATCTGGTCTTTTAATGCGTGGCCTCATGCGTGATGGGCGTCTGGTTCGCTTACGGACAGAGATGGTTGATCAGCCGGGCCTTCTGGCTAAGATCTCAAACATCATTGGTAAATCCCGCGGCAACATCATTGATGTAATGCATCAACGTCATTTCTATGATGTACCGGCAAAGATGGTTGAAATCGATTTTATCATCGAAACCCGAGACAGTGATCATGTAAGTGAAATCATGGAAAAGCTCGAAGAAGGTGGAATCAACAGCCGCGTTTTATCAAGTAGATCTTGTGATTAGTTAACAGTTCGAATGAATTAAGGGAGGTATTTAATATTCTCCCTTAATTTTTTATTATACTTCTACAGCAATAAATTACCTTATCAGGTACCTGTCAGCTAAACGGATTATAGGGATATATCTAAAGAATAATTTAGAAAGATATCTCATGCGGCACTACCTGATTGACTTCCTTCTTGTTACAACTCTCGTCTTTACATTCAATCTTAAATCAGCTCTTTCCGACGAACCTGACATAAGAGAAATACAGTGTATTGATGTCGAGGAAGAAGATGACTTGGCAAGTTTTTCTTTTTGGCTTGATGGTTATATTTCTGGTTTAAATGAGAGCCCAATCGCGGAGCCAGATGAAATTGAATATATGATAGAACAAACCCTTAAAACTTGTAATGAATTTCCGAACGAGGCAGTGTTTGACATCGTTAAAAAGTTAAAACAATAAATAGCGAGAACACCTTAAATGCCAAATAAGCCTCATCGTTCAAATCGTCTATCCTTTGCTACTCGTACAATCCATGCAGGACAACACCCCGACCCATCTACAGGGGCAATCATGCAACCAATCTATGCCACATCAACCTATGTGCAAGATGGTTTGGGTGAAAACAAAGGTTATATGTATAGTCGGACCGAAAACCCAACCCGTCAGGCATATGAACGTTGTATCGCTGATTTAGAAAGCGGGACGCTTGGTCTAGCATTTGCCTCAGGGCTCGCAGCTATTAGTACGGCATTGGATTTATTGGATAGCGGCTCTCACGTGATTGCCATGCACGATCTATACGGCGGAACACACAGATTATTTAAAGATGTCCGGCCTCGGTCTGCAGGGTTAGATATTGAATTTGTTGATCTCACAAGCCTTGTGGCATTTGAGAACGCTATCCGACCAGAAACAAAAATGATCTGGATCGAAACGCCAACGAACCCGCTATTACAATTGGTAGATTTAGAGGCCATTGCAAAGATCGCAAAACGTAAGGGTATTCTTACTTGTGTTGATAACACCTTTTGTTCCCCGTGGGTACAGCGACCATTAGAATTAGGCATTGATATCGTCATGCATTCCGCGACGAAGTATCTAAATGGACATTCCGATATCATTGGTGGCATTCTGGTTGTTGGCGAAAATCCAGATTTATGTGATAGAATTAAGTATTTGCAAAATGCCTTAGGGGCTATCCAAGGGCCTTTTGAATCCTTCCTTGCCTTACGTGGACTTAAGACACTTGCCTTGCGCATGGAACGGCATTGTTCTAACGCATATGCAATCGCAACCTTTTTGCAAAAACAAGAAGGAATTGAGGACGTTTGGTATCCAGGCCTTCCCAGTCACCCACAGTATGAGTTGCACAAAAGGCAAATGAAAGCAGGTGGTGGCATTGTGACCTTCACTGTAAAGGGAGGCATAGAGCAAACCAAACGCTTCTTAGAACGTGTTGAGCTTTTTGCATTGGCAGTGAGTCTAGGAGGTGTTGAAAGCTTGGTCGAACACCCTGCCAGTATGACCCATGCGGCTGTAGCAGCTGAACATAGAGCCGCCATTGGTATCACTGATAATCTGGTTAGGTTGTCGGTTGGTGTCGAAGATGTTGATGATTTAATTAACGATTTGAGTTTTGCCCTAAGCAAATAGGATAACGCTATCAACAAAGGGGCACCGAGCTCCTTTGTTTGGTGTCATATGGAGTGCCTAGTACCTATTCGATATGTACGCCACGATACATGCCACGGAAATAGAGCAAGGGATCACCTTCTTCTTTAACAAGGGTATCCTCGACCTTACCAACGACGATAATATGGTCTCCAGCATCGAATTGGGCATGCATAGAACAATCTAAATTAGCAAGGCAGTCTTCTAATACTGGTACACCTGTCACGAGAGACGTCGTTTTTACTCCATCCCACCGCTCTTCGGAAAAAGCAAAGCGGTCTGAAATGTCTTTTTGAATATCTGTTAGGATATTTATTGCAAACCCTTCGGCTTCTTGAAAGGCGGGTAGGCAATTTGAACGTTTATCAATACAAAAGAGAACCAATGGAGGGTCCAGAGATACCGAGGAAAAAGAGTTCGCGGTCAACCCATGCGGAACGCCACTTTTATCTCGTGTCGTTACAATCGTTACACCCGTTGCAAAGCTACCGAGCACTTTTCTAAACTCACTAGAGTTAAAAGCCATTTCCAGCACTATTCCCAAGATTTTATGTTGTTTTACTACAACCTTTTATCGGCACACTAGAGAATGCAGATTAAAAAACAACACAATATTTATTTCCACATAATTTTATAACACTAAAGTCTAAAATTATCCTGAAAGCGACCACTAAGCTGGTGTTGTTTTTGCTAATTCCGCCAAAATTTTCCCTAAAGATAAACTATCCTTGTTCTCTTTCTCAGAACTGGATAAGAGAAATCGAACAAATTGTGTCCAAACTTTCACTCCTATAAGGTAAAAGTCATGTCTCGGTTACAGGCAAATTTACTGTTGCTGATCTCCGCTATTATTTGGGGATCAACGTTTGTTGTTCAACAAGTATCCATGGATTTAATCGGTCCGATGACATTTACTGCCGCACGTTTTTTTCTCGGACTGATCACTGTTGCCCCCTTGGCGATAAGAGAGTGGAACAGAAAAAAATCTCTTTCTCGTCACCTAAACCAACGGCCGCTTTCAAATAAAGATTTGATGTTAATGGTATTAATCGGGGTTATTCTTTTTGTTGGAACCATTGTTCAACAGATAGGAATCATCCATACAAGTGTTACAAATGCTGGATTTCTAACGGCCATGTACGTTCCTTTGGTTCCTTTACTTGGATTAATAATTTTTCGAAAAAATCCTCACTGGGTGATTTGGATTGCTGTGGCTTTTTCACTCACGGGTACGACCTTGATAAGTGGTGTTGATAGCTCTCTTGAGCTTGGTTATGGAGATGCATTAGTTCTCACATCATCTATTTTCTGGGGATTACACGTTCTTCTTGTTGGTGTTATTGCATCAAAAACATCCATGCCTTTAACGGTTGCAGCAATCCAATTTGCAGTTGTAACCCTGATCTCTACTCTATGGGCAGTTTCAGTGGAAACGGTCTCCATTGATGCCTTGCTTTCTGCCGCCTGGTTCATTGCTTATGCAGGTTTCTTCTCTGTTGGTATTGCTTTTACGCTTCAGGTCGTGGGGCAATCTCATACGCTGCCAACTGACGCAGCTTTAATCTTGAGCCTTGAAACTGTTTTTGCTGCCATTGCGGGCGCAACCTTTCTTCAAGAGCGAATTGGCAATATTGAAATTATCGGTTGTGCCATGTTGCTTAGCGCCATCTTAATGGTTGAAGTGCTTCCAAAGATTTTAAGAAAACGTCGCCGTGTTACTTGATGAAATGGCTATTTAGATAAAATCCAAGGAATATTTAACCATATCATTCAGATAATTACGACTTGTTAACCTTATTCGAAGACTATTCAAAAATAGGGTTTTTAACAGGAAACGAATTTAAATCATGACAGTTATTGTAGGCATCATCATTGTTATCGCAGCCGTTCTAGGTGGTTATATGGCTGGTGGTGGACATGTTGGTGTTCTCTGGCAGCCATTTGAATTTGTAATTATTCTTGGGGCTGGCATTGGGGCAACGATCACAGCAAACTCTAAAGTATCGCTCAAAAGCCTTGGCGGTTCTGTTGGTAGAATGATTAAAGGCCCTGCATATAAAAAAGAAGATTTTCTCGAAGTACTTTGCCTTCAATACCAAATTTTTAAACTTGCGAAAACCAAAGGCATGTTGGCCTTGGAAGCACATGTTGAAAACCCGGATGAATCAGCTCTTTTCTCTCAATTTCCAAAATTTCATGGCGATCACCATGCCGTAGCTTTTGTCTGCGATTATCTTCGTATGATGAGCCTTGGTGCGGATGTGCCACATGAAGTAGAGGCTTTGATGGATCAAGAGCTAGAAGTACACCATATGGAAGAACACAACGTAGAGGCCGCACTTGCTGGACTTGGTGAAGGGTTACCCGCTCTTGGTATTGTTGCTGCTGTTCTTGGTGTGATCCATACCATGGGGTCGATTAGTGAGCCTCCAGAAATTTTGGGTAAATTGATTGGCGCTGCTCTGGTGGGAACCTTTTTCGGTATTTTAATGTCTTATGGTTTTGTCGCACCAATGGCATCGGCCTATAGTAAAGTGACAGAAGAAGACAGTCGTTATTTTGAGTGTCTGAAAGCAGGTATTCTTGCTCACATGGCCGGTAATGCACCAACTGTTTCTGTTGAATATGCGCGCAAAACCTTGATGTCTCACGTGCGGCCGAGCTTCTATGAACTTGAAGAAGCAGCCAATGAGTTGCCTGCTCCAGGTTAATCAAACCAAAGATCATTCAAAATCATATTTTTAACATGATTATTCTATAGTTTAGTGACAAACAAGTGATCCTGGAAAGTCAGTATGAGTGACGAACAGCAAGGCCAAATAATAATTAAGAGAATTAAGAAGTCTGGCCACGCTGCTCACGGCGGGGCTTGGAAGGTGGCCTATGCTGATTTTGTGACCGCAATGATGGCCTTCTTTCTACTGTTGTGGCTTTTGAATGCAACGACTGAAGAACAGAAACTCGGTATTGCTGATTATTTTGCACCCTCCTCAAATATTTCAAAGTCAACAAGTGGATCTGATGGCCTTCTTGGTGGTCAATCGATCTCAAGTAAAGGTGCACTTGTGTCCCAATTTTCTAGTATTGGGGTTCAGATGCAACTGCCCCCTGAAGAAGAAAGTGAAGAGACCGATCCCGATGCTGAAAAAGATCCTTTAAAAGGCGAAGGGAAAGCTGACGAGGAACAACTTGAAGAGTTTCGCCGCGAACAGGAAAAAAAACAATTTGAAGAAACAGCGGTTGCTCTTAAAACAGCAATAGCAGCAAACCCTGACCTTGCTGGTCTTGAAGAAAACCTTCTCATTGATCAAACCCCTGATGGATTACGTATCCAGCTTGTCGACCAACACGGTACTTCTATGTTTCCTTCCGGTACTTCAAACATGATGGCACATACAGAAAAACTATTAGCGCTTGTTGCAGATGCTATTGGAGATATTGATCAAAAAATTGCAATTAAAGGCCACACAGATGCAACACCCTATAGTACCTCAAATGGGTACACGAACTGGGAGTTATCCGCTGATAGGGCTAACGCAAGTAGGCGTGCGCTTATCAATGCTGGCTTTAAATCCGAACGTGTTGCTTCGGTAGAAGGTCTAGCTGCAACAGAACCTTTTGATGAAGAAAACCCGACAGCTGAAGTAAACAGACGAATTTCTATCATTTTGTTGCAAGATGATACAACGTTCCTTCCAAAAAACACCGATGATGGTAAAATCATAAATGTGGATACTATATCATCTGAGCCGCACTAATCTGACGAGTAGAGATCTCATAAAAAGGTCTTATTCAGGATTATTAAAGCTATTATCTATCCAAAAAATACTAAATCGAGCGTATTAAAAAAGGGCCAGAGTTTTGCTGAGGCCTCTTCTAAATATTCCTAATTTTTTCACTGCTAAATAGAAAATTTAACCAGTTGTCTGTAGATTTTTGGTAGCGCCTGAGATAGACGAGCCGCATTACCAACGATATGGTAGGCGCCACGTCCGAAGATGGTTGGGAAGTAATCTTTAGCTTCCTGATCGATGGTTACACCGAATACGGTAATTCCTTTTCTACGACACTCTTGAACCGCTTTCCTCGCATCTTCGATACCATAACGCCCTTCGTAATGGTCCACGTCATTAGGCTTACCGTCAGTGAGGATGAGGAGTAATTTTTGCTTGTTGGGACGGAGTTCTAATTCCTCGGCCATAACACGAATTGCCGCTCCAATTCTTGTGTAATATCCGGGTTTAAGAGCTTGAATTCTTCTCATGACCTGATCATTGAGGGGCTCGTTAAAACCTTTTACCCTATCAATACGGACGTAGTTACGTTTTCGAGAGGTAAAAGTATGGATAGAAAGATCATCACCCGAAGCATCCAAACCGTTGGCTAATATGGCAAGGGACTCTTTCTCGACATCAATAACACGCCTGTCATCGAGCCAACTGTCGGTAGAAAGCGAGACATCCATAAGAATTGATACCGCAATATCTCTATCTACTTTGCGAGTATTTAAGTAAATTCGATCGGACCCAATACCACTGGCTTGAAAATCGCCCCGAGCACGAACCAATGCTTCGATATCCAACTCTGTTCCATCAGGTTGCGCTTTGAGTTGTTTACGATCGTTTTTAAAGGCTTCAAACTGACGCCTTACTAACCTTATTTGCCGAGAGGTCTTTTCATCAAGGGTCCATCCGTCACCCTCTTCGGAAGCTTCACGCATGGTAACAGCGCAATAATCGGGTAAAAATGCCTGCTTACGATAATGCCATTCATGAACCTTACGCTTGGCCTCAATAAGACTTTCGTCCAACTCATTTGCTGGTAGATCAAGATCAATTTTGATCTTAGTAGCTACTTTTTCTTCATGATCACTTAATGTTATTCTATCGATATCATCCGCAGTTTCTAATGCATCATCTTCTTCGTCTTCTTTAATATTCCGATTAAGATTTATGATATCAGAAACGGCCATTAGCTTGTCATATACACTGACAAAAAAACCGTCGTCCTTCTTCGTTTGATCAAGATTTTGGCGCTCAGCTCTTCGCTTTTTACGATCCTCAGACTTCTTAGAATTTCCTCCGCCAGTTTCGCTTCCTGACTGGTCCGTGCTGAAAGAGGCTTCGATGACTTCCCCCCATAAGGGAACAGGTAAGAAGGGCCTATATTTATTTTCCGCCTTTTCCAGAGCCATAAGGCGTACCTGTTCGGGATCTGAAGAGCTGACGAAATATAAGTAGTTTTCCGCCAATGAAGAAAGAGTGTTTTTTTGGCCAAGAAAATGAAGAACAACCTCCTCAACGGCACCTTCTTGCGTAGGAAGATAATCTCGAACCGGACGCAAACTTCGTAAATACGATGAAAGCTCAGTGTTAATTTTTTTGAGGCCGGGTAAACGGCTAATTACGGCTTCAGATTTTTGGTTCGAACGTCTAATAAATGCCAAGTCATAATGAAGTGGATCGGAAAGTTCCCTTCCCTCATCTTCAATATTCTGAGTAAAAAATGCTGCAAGCCAAAAAAAGAGATCACGATTAAGAGCAGATGTTGGAAAAATCGAAATTTTCTCCGGCAACATCAAAGTGCGACCATCCAATGTTGAACGCTGTAGTTTTTCGATATCCATGCCTAGCTTCTGGCGAAAAGAAAGTCGGTGTTCTGATTTTTCTTGTCCGGTAGCTGCTATTTCTACAGCGTTCTCTCCACCAAGTGCACGGAAGAAGACGCTTAAGGAAGCCCTGACATCCTCTAAGGATACAACTTGATCCTCAAAGGAAGCGTAACTATCAGCACCAGAAATTAGTGTGTGCCATTTACGTCCTACGAACTCTTCTACTTCAATGAGTTCCATAATACCCATGACGAGTTCTCCTGGCTTACATTATATTTTTAATAGCGTAGATAGGATTTAAACAACTACCCAAAACTCACTCGCACGACTTCTTCCAACCCTTTTTTAACGTCATATTCGTCCGTTAGTGGCTCGATCATTGCGTGTCGGATTGCCTCGTCAAAATCGAAACCGGAGTTAATAAGTGTTGCGCAATATACCAATAGACGTGTCGAGACACCCTCTTCTAAGTCTTGCCCTTTCATATCACGTAACTTACGAGCCAAACGAACAAGTCCCATGGTACGATCGAGATCAAGTCCCGTTTCTGTAGAGACGATACGCGCTTCAGTTTGAGCATCGGGGAAATCGAACTCAGCAGCAATAAACCGTTGTCGGGTGCTAGGCTTCAGGCTCTTCATCATGTTTTGGTAACCAGGGTTATAGGAGACCACCAACATGAAATCATCCGGTGCTTCCAAAAGCTCCCCTGTTCTCTCAAGAGGAAGTAACCGCCGATCATCTGTTAAAGGATGTAAGACCACGGTTACATCTTTTCTTGCTTCGACCACTTCATCCAAATAACAAATTCCACCTTCACGTACTGCCTTTGTCAAAGGCCCGTCCGTCCAAACAGTGTCGCCACCCTTCAAAAGGAAACGGCCCGTTAAATCAGATGCGGATAAATCATCATGGCAAGAAACCGTGTGTAGTGGCACTCCAATTTTGTGAGCCATATGACTTACAAATCTTGTTTTTCCACATCCGGTTGGCCCCTTTAACAATAGAGGTAATTTATTTTTGAATGCCTGTTCGAAAAGGACACACTCATTTGCAGTTGGTTCGTAATAAGGTTGTGATTGAGCCATAACAAACACCATTTAGTAAAAATGAAAAAACGAATAAACAAAATATATAATTGTAACTCGGAAGAAGGGGTGTCGGGGCTTTGAAATACAAAGCCCCGACGTCTCATTCCCTATTCAGCGGGTTCTACTCAGCAGGTTGTGTTTGAGCTGAAGATTTCACACGTTGAGTTTCACGACCTGGTACCAGGAGGGAATAAACAACGATGAAAGCGCCAATCACAACAACAGCCCCAGATCCCAGACGAAGCTGGTAGAAGAACATCATCTGATCTTGCACATCCATGTAAGATTCACCTAGGTACCTTTGAACATGAGCTTGGATTACACCTGCAAATGTCAGGGTAAAGGTCATAAACGCAACACCGGATGATGTGATCCAGAACCCCCACATGTTAAGCATTTGGTTATATGGCTCACGGCCAAGCAATTTAGGTATTGCATAGGTCATGATCGCGAGATTGACCATTACATATGCACCGTAAAATGCCAGGTGCCCGTGTGCTGCTGTAACCTGCGTGCCATGAGTGAAGTAGTTGACGTTTGCAAGCGTATGCAAGAAACCCCATACACCAGCACCAAAAAAGGCAAAGACAGAACACCCAAGCGCCCATAGTATCGCTGCATTATTTGGATGTTTCCGGCCACCTTTCCAAACCATGTAGAAGGTAAAGAGAACCATTGCGAAGAAAGGTGCGACTTCAAGAGTAGAGAAGACGGAACCAATCCACTGCCAATAGCCTGGTGTCCCGATCCAATAGTAATGATGCCCCGTTCCTAATAGACCTGTAAACAAAGCCAAGCTGACAATGAGATATAGCCATTTCTCTACAATTTCACGATCAACACCGGTCATTTTGATCATTAAGAATGCAAGGATGGAAGCCATAATCAGTTCCCATACACCTTCAACCCAAAGATGAACAACAAACCACCAGAAAATTTTATCCAAAACAAGGTTTACGGGATTATAGAAAGCAAAAAGGAAGAGTAATGCAACCATCCACAAACCTACAATCATGATCATGGATACAGCTGTTTTACGGCCTTTGAGAACAGTCATACTTAAGTTAAAGAGGAACATCAGCATCACAACAACGATTGCCAATTTAATCCAAAGAGGTTGTTCTAGGAACTCACGACCTCCGTGAACCCCCATTATATAACCAATTATTGCAGCCGCCCCCCCGAACAGGAACAACCAGAACTGTATCTTGGCTATCAGCGGACTGTAAATTTCGGTTTCTGCTTCTTCTGGAACCAAATAATAAGCTGCCCCCATAAAGCCCATCAACAACCAGACAATTAGGCTGTTAGTATGGATCATACGGATAATATTAAAGGGTAAAGCTTCGGCTAATAAATTTGGCCACACATAAACAGCTCCTGCCAAGGCACCAAAAGTTACCTGAGCAAGAAACAAAACAAGCGCACCTACAAAGTAGTAAAGTGCAACTTTTTGAGATTGATATTTCATTCGACGTCTCCTTTTGACCTAGCCTTCTTCGTTCGGTGGCCAATTTTGGGTATTAATCCCATTGGTCCACTTGAAGAATTCAACAAGACCGTTCAACTCCTCATCACTAAGATTAAACTGAGGCATCTGGCGACGACCTTCGATACCGCTTGGTTGAGCCTTCATCCACTCTTTGATGTAATCACTGGCCCCTTCTGCGTCATCTTCTCCGCCACGACGGGCCCAAACATTACCAAGTTCAGGCGCAAAGTAAGCTCCTTCCCCCAGAAGACTATGACAGTTAATACAAGAATGCCGTTCCCAAACTTCTTTACCTAGCGCAACTTTTTCATTGAGCTCTTCAACATTTGACGTTTCTGGATCTGTAGCATAGTTCACCGAATTGATGACCAGACCGACAAATATTACGGCAAAGAAGATAGTTCCTCCGTAGAAGATGTTCCGGGCGGCGCTGATTGATAAGCGCTCATTCATAATGGATCTCCCCACTGCTAGCTAGATGCAAGAGATCACAGCACAACGCCCGACGACCTCTCCATCAAAGATGATAGATACATCCAATCCGCATCTTTAAACTTGATGTAGGTCAATCCATCTTCAGAATTAAAATATTTTAGAATTTCTCACCTTGATTTTTAAAACCAATGTTAAAAGGAAGATAAGATAAGATAAAAATAAGGAAGGTAACTGTGAGGGTTTTACGAACCATTTTACTGCTATTTTTCACCTTACTTGCAAAATATCACCAGTATTCAATGGGCTGTGACAAAATGTAACAAATTACAGTTTATTATTATATTTCTGATAGTTAAATTATTTTAAATACAGATCATCTAATAGGATTCCCCCTCCTTGCCTAAAGTCAAATCTACAAACACTCCTCAGGCTTAGTTTTTTTATGTGAGTTGGAAATGGGTCAGCTCACATAAGAGGATCGCCTTTCATAGCGATCCCAGGAGATTTTAAGAAGAATTCCAAACATAAATTGGAATCTTGATGAGGAGCAAAAGAAAACGATGGAAAATAATAATATTAAAACAATGGATCGCCGTAGCTTTTTGCGAAACACAACATTGGCATCCACCAGTGTTGCAATTGGCGCACTTACTCTGGGTGGAAAAGCAGACGCAGCCACACCGGAAAATCTGAAAAATTTAGTACCCGGACAAGTTGCTGATGCGTCACTAACAATTAATGTCTCTCTTACTGAAGAAGAAATCGCAAAGTTACCACGCGTAAAACAGGAGATGGTTGCACCGCCTTTTGCCCCGGTTCACGATCACGCAGCCAAAGGTGGCCCTAAAGTTGTAGAAGTCACATTTGTCATTGAAGAAAAGCCATGGGCAATCAGTGACGAATCTGAAACAATAGCAATGACTTTTAATGGTAGCGTTCCTGGACCATTAATCGTGGTCCACCAAGGTGATTACGTTGAGTTGACAATGGTTAATCCAGAAACTAACTCCATGGAACACAACATTGATTTCCATTCATCTACAGGCGCCCTTGGTGGTGGTGGTTTAACACACGTCCTACCTGGTGAAACGACCATTCTGCGTTGGAAAGCAACCAAACCAGGGGCATTTGTTTATCACTGTGCACCAGGTGGATCCATGATCCCTTACCATGTGATCAAAGGCATGAATGGCGCTGTTGTTGTTCTTCCACGTGATGGCATAACCGATGGCAGAGGCAACGCCCTTACATATGACAAAATGTATTATGTTGGTGAGCAAGATTTCTATGTTCCAAAGGACAATGAAGGCAACTACAAGAAATACGAAGATGCCGGCGAAGACTTTGATGAAGTAATGGAAGTCGCTCGTAAGCTCATTCCAACACATGAGGTGTTTAACGGTAAAGTCGGCGCTTTAACTGGCGAAAATGCGCTTAAATCCAAAGTCGGTGAAAGCGTTCTATTTGTTCACTCACAAGCCAATAGAGACTGCCGTCCACACTTGATTGGTGGACACTGGAACTATTCCTGGGAAACTGGATCATTTGATGACATCCCTGGTAGAGGGCACGAGACTTCCCTTGTCCGCGGAGGTTCTGCTGGCACGTTCCTTTATACATTCGAACAACCCGGTGTTTACGCCTATGTAAATCATAATCTGATTGAAGCCACAGAACTTGGTGCAGTAGCTCACGTTATTGTCGATGGAGAGTGGAATGATGATTTGATGAAACAAGTGAAAAAGGGTGATGTTTCCTAGAACATTTCCTTTAAAAACTTATTGAATGTTTTGGCTCTAATTTAGTAACGTAGACAAGGTGTTAAAATGGTAAAATACAGAAGTTTATCATTTATAGTTTTAGTTGGAATATTACTGGGAGGGGGCGCTCTTTTTGTGTCCCAAAATTCTAAAAAAACAGCGCGGATAAACGCTGTCTTATCAGAAAACCCTCAGTTTCATCCCAAACTTGTCAGTATTGAATTAGAGCCAAACAGCTCACAAAAAAACAAAGAACCTAAGACAATTTATGTGTCCTATTCAGAAGTTACAATAGGCCAATGGCAAAGCTGCTATGAAGACGGCGGTTGTGATCATAACCCAAAAATACGATCAAATGAGACAATCTTCCACCCGGTAACAAAGGTCAGTTACTTCGATGTAGAAGAGTACATAAAATGGGTATCAGCGAAAACAGGTCAAAACTTCAGGTTACCTTTGGAATCTGAATGGAACTATTTTTCTCGCGATGTCATCAGCCCCCCGAAAAAACTGTACGATGATCCTCGGATGGCATGGGCTGCTGAATATGTAACCTTTTTAGAGAGACCAAAGACCAGTAAAACCAAACCAATCGGTGGTTATGGTATGAACAAATACGGTTTAGTTGATTTAAAAGGTAATGTTTGGGAATGGACCCAGACCTGTTGGAACTCAGATTACAGTACGTTAGAAACATCTAAAGAAAGAACTGTCGCATGTGGTGGGGTGCGAATAATGCAGGGAGAGCATAGATCTTATCAATCCGAACTCATAAGAGATGCCAAAATTGGCGGATGCTCAGTGGGGTCTCCTCCAAATAATCTTGGATTTCGGATCGTTGCGGATGAGGTCACTTAAGGGTAGAGGACTAAGCCAATCAGTCCGCTAATCATTCAAAGAAACGGACGATCAAAGCTTATCTAATAGTAAAATGATATGGCCAGTATGCTTGTCTTCAACTTGTCCGGACCAATTTCGCTCCTTGAGAAGAAATTGTAGCCTTTGAGGGTAAGCAGTTATTTTTACACGCAACCTTTCTTCTTCTGGCGATCGATCGATAAAACGTATCACTTCCAGGAAGTTATCCGGAAATTTAAGCTCCATGACATCCATAGTTACCATTTCACCATCGAACTTAAAGGTGGCCTTTTTGTTTAAGGTCTTATGCTCTGCTTGTGTTTCGTTGGAGCCGTCGTGCGAAATTAAAAACAACCATCCCTTTTCAATATCTTCACGTTCAATCCTGCAGCCCATTTTTTTCAATCGAAGGCGCAGGGGTATTGGATCAAAGTTAGATTTCAGTCTGACTTCTGAATAGGCATTGTCACCAAATATCGCATCTATTACTGCATCAATCGGAACCAATCCTTTCGAGAGCAAGTCCTCAACACTCAATTCATAACAATTACGTACGGCCTTAAAAGACATATTTTCAAACCATTTCCTTGATCATTTTCGGACGTATTAAGGCACTCTATTTTATAGACACCTTACTGTGGCTCCAGCCTCTAAGCTGACATTAATAATTTATCTCGATCAAAGACATAGCCAAAACCTGCACAATAACGCCTTAGTTTGTCAGGATTTTCGATTATGACCTCCTGTCCCTCACAAATAATACCGGCATCATCAAGACGGCGAAGAACGCGAGAAAAACTGGCCGGATCTATACCAATGTTGCTTGCAATTGTCTGTTTACAACGTGGCAAACTTCCATGTCCTTTCCATTCCTGACTTTCATATAGCGCGAGTAACTTGGACGCTACTCTTTGGCAGGGAGACAGGCTTTTAAGGATTTTGATTTCACTGACCAAAAATTGCTGTCTTTGAATAAGGGCACTTAAAAGATGTAATGATGCTTCGGGATCACTGGAAATATTTTTTTCAAAAACCGATTTAGATACCTTGATCACCATCGATCCTGGCATTGCTGTTGCGTTAATCGGAAAGACGCCTAATCCCAACATTGCAGCTTCGGCAAAGCTTTCTTCTGGTTCAACAATACGTACCAGACTTTGAGCCCCTTCTGCTGTTAAGACTGTAAGGTGGACCTCTCCTTGAAGTAGTACATAAAACCCATCTGCTTTGTCTCCAGACATAAACAAATTTGTCTGGTTATCATATATAGTTGCTGAAGCGTTCTCAAAAAGGCCTTCCAAAAGAGCTTTTGGAAGCTGGGAAAAGATGACCACCCGTGACAAAGCCTGAAACTCGTCTTCTCCAATGGAATAGCGTCTCATTATTACGCCCCTTATCTCAGCTTAAATATGTGAATAACCACAGTAGTCAGCTAACTTTTCAACGTCATCGATTTTAATCTTATTTCCAGAAGTTGTGTGCACACCTATTTTGCGTAATTTTGCAAAAGTCCGCGACAGGGTTTCCGGTGACATACCCAGTTTATCCGCAACGACGCGCTTATCGTAAGGAAGAGTTAAAAGGCTATCACCTTCAACTTGTCCCGATAGTTCTATCAAAAACATACTCAATCGTTCAGCCGTGGTGCGCATTTTTAAATCGGCAATTTGGCTCATCAAAGAATGCATGTTTAAGGACAGGCGCCCCATCATTCTAAATACCAGTTCCGGGTCATCTAATAAAATTCGGCGCAGGACGTCGCCAGGAATGACACGTAACTCAACATCATCCAAGGCTACACAAGTAAATTCATAAAGACCCGAGTTCGTAGCCGAGGCCTCACCGAATGCTCCGCCTGGACCAAGAACATCAATAGTTGATTTTTTCCCACCATAAGAAGAAGGCAGCATTAATCTGATAAAGCCATCTTCGATAACATAAAAATTAGCTGCCTTGGCCCCAAATTCAACGATCGTATCACCTGCAGGAAAATGCTCTATCCGGCTGAGAGGGAGAAGTAGTTCTTTTTTTTCAGCTGCCAATTCGAGAAAAGGGGATTTAAGGCTCTGCTCTTTTGAAACACGCCCGTGATATCCGTGTAAATGTTTTGAGGTCATTTGTTTGGAGCCTCTTTTTCATCTGTCCCGTGACTTGGCATACCTATAGCCCTCCATAGTAGGCCGTAAAATGGGTATTTCAAATACAATTACCGCATTTTAAGGACGAGCTATATGACTTAAATCAATTCATATAAATCTAGGATCATGAAATTGTATTATACACAATAAGAGGGATCTTATCGATCTAGGCCAACACCGATAAAACGCATTTTGACTTTAAAGAACGCACCGACATCAAGAAATGGCCGCGGAGGTATCCATGAAGCCGGGGCAGAGGCGAGACAATCATCAATCAAAGGGGTTTGCCCACCATTGGCATAATCAGCAAGTGCCGCACCAAAAGCCGTTCCCCTACTCACACCAGATCCATTATAACCACCAGCCAGATAGATATTTTCGCTTTGTTTTCCAAAGAAATTTGTGAAGTTCTGACTGATGCCCTCGACCCCCGACCATGAGCATTCAAAAGGAACGTGAGCGAGTTGCGGGAACCGCTTTTCAAATGCTGCTCGGTGTATGGCCTGTCTTTTAGCTAAAAAGCTATCTGACATTAGGAGTGCACCGTGATACTCGGCAGTATTTCGCAATGAAATACGACCATCCAGCGTCAGGCGAACAGTTGCGCCACCACCGTGTAGGGATAGAACGCCCCATTTCCTTAAACTGCCCAGGCTGTTTAATTCTTCCTCAGTGAGCTTTCTAGTGAAGCTTCCTGATAAGGTGCTCCCCATTATATTGCGTTTAATAAATCCCAGCTTTGGGGCTTCATAGTTTGTTGCCACAAATACCTTATCAGCTATGACGTCGCCCTTTTCCAAAGTCAACTTCACGGGAGTACCCCGCTCTATTTTCAAAACAGGGCTATTTTCATAAAGCGTAACATTCTTTGGAAGACTATCAGCTAACCCATGAACCAAAGCCGCAGGTTGAAGTAGTACGCCATTGGGAACATGGACCCCAATTTTATAAAGAGAAGTACCCAGCTTCTGTGTAAGCTCATCTTTACCTAACAAAGTGTGTTCAAGTTCTAATTGGTTGAGGTAGTCATCAAAAAACTGACACTCTCGATCAGAATGACTATCTGCAGCAGTATGGTAGAAACCTTCTTCCTGCCATTGGCAGTCAATTGCGTTATCATGGACATTCGAACGTAAGAGATTAAGCCCGCTTTGATTTATCCTATTTACCCTACGATAGTTGGCGGCCTGATTTTTATCAAAGGATCCCGAAAATTGACTAATAGCAACGGCATAACCAGAATTTCGCCCCGATGCCCCCTGCCCAACCTTCCGAGCGTCTAGCAAGATGATTTCATCATTGGGATGAAGTTCAGCAAGCCTGCGTGCGCAAGACAATCCTGTAACTCCAGCGCCAATAACAACATAGGGCACACGATGGCTGCCCCTTAAAGTTTGTTTTGCTGTTCTGGAGGGTAAAAGCTCTGCCCAACCGTGATTGTCTGTGATAAAGCTTTGCGCACTTAAAGTCATGGTTACACCCGGATTAACCTGATTAAAAACTCCTAATGGCTGTCGCATACCAAGATGTTTCGGTCAATTAAAGATTGTTGGATTCAGCATTTAAAATGGTGGATGTTTAATTTGGTTTCTATCCTCGAATTTCAGGCTGGACCCTATAAATGAAGATTGGCTGTCTAATAAACCCATATCTCGAAGGGTATGCTCATTTAAATGGTCATCCAGGTTTCTAAATTTTTTCTTATTACTTCTAGATAAAAAATATTTATATATAATTTTCAACATACTACACTCCTATTTTGATTAACTCCTTTCTAGTTGACTTCATTTTTCTTAATTGTAAAATTGACTAATTATGTAACTATCTATTCAAAAATGAATAATATGAACTGGAATGATCTCAAAGTATTTGCGGTAGTTGCCAATAAGGGTTCCTTATCAGCTGCTGCAAGAGAACTCGGTATAAGCCAACCGACTGTTGGTCGGCATGTGGAAGTGTTGGAATCTGCATTACAAAAAAGGCTTTTTGAAAGAGGCCCACGCGGTTACCAACTCACAACATCTGGCTTAGAACTGTTACCAAAAATTGAAACGATGGAGCGTGCAGCAATATCCATTGAAGAAACCACAGAGAAAGATATCTCAGGAGTAGTGAAGCTTGCCTTTCCAGAGACCACCAGTCGCTTTATAGCCAAGAGGTTGCCTCCCCTACAAAAGCTATATCCAGACTTGAGGGTTGAAATTATAACCTCCAATCAATTCGTCAACCTTTCCCGTCGCGAAGCTGATATTGCGGTAAGAACTGAATTACCAAGACAAGGTGATCTTAGAGCCAAACAGGTGTACAACACCCATTCCGCCATTTACGCCAGTCACCAATACCTTAAGGAAAATCCTCAGGCCTTAACAGAAAGTCGTTATAAAGAGTGCAAATGGATACTTCCTCTCAAGACCATTGCATCGAAACAACTGACAGTCTGGATGAATGAAAATATTCAAGAAGAAAATATTTTTTATCGCTGTGGATCATTGCATGTGATGATGGATCTGGCTCTTAGTGGTGCGGGGCTCATAATATGGACGACAGGGTATGCAAAAGATAATCATGGGCTTGTGAAAGTATCTTCGACAGTTGTTGGCCAGGAAAGAGATTATTGGCTAGTGGCCCATAGCGAAGCACTACAACAACCGAGAATACGTGTTGTATGGGACTGGCTAAATGATCTCTTTGAAAGAGAAAGAACTCTTTTCAATTAAATAATAAATAAGCCCCCAAAACTGGGAGCTTATTTATTATTGTTATAGGTAGGTTACGGGAGGTTACCTTTTTCATGTTGATCGACCAGGTAACCTGCTCCTGCCCCGACGGCACCGCCAATGACAGCACCGCAGGTTATACACCCTCCAGTCAACGCAGTACCAACGACACCAACACCAGTGCCAATAGCACCGCCACTCAAAACACGCTGCTGCGTATTTGACATTCCACTACATGCGCTCAGCACCGTAATGGATACCGCGACAAAAGATAACAAAAGGTATTTACGTTTCATATCCAACCTGTAAACATCAATAAAATAATGCTTACAGGTTTAGATAATTAATTACCCAAAAAGTGTATCCTCTATGAGATGAAATTATGTCATTCTTGGCACATCTTTGTTTCTAGGCAGCTAAATGACTTTGATCAGAGCTGTGATGTGGACTGTGAATGTTTTTCAACATTGTTATTGCTGAAAGCCACATAATAGGATTTTCATGTTCAATCCGTTTCATCAACTCCGTAGAAGCTTGTTCTAGGTTTATTTTACGAAGTAGTAGACCGACTTCGTCTTTGTGCTGGCCTGATTCATAAAAGCCAAAATCGACCAAAGAATTTATAACATCCTTATCTTTTCAGTTAGAAAGCTCTTTGGCACTAATTGAACGAATCAAAGGATGCTTATCTCCTTTAGACAGTTTTCCAAAACCTGTATAGTTTCGTTCTTTGGATAGTCACTCCTTCTCTAGATACAATTTCTTTTAAGAACTGCATCCGTATGGTTTTCTACGTTCCAAATTAAGAATTGCCAGCTTAGTAGTCGACTAGTTTGGCAATACCGATGAAATAGGAGGAATGTAGCAATTTTAAAGAGTTATTCGCATTGACTTTCATCAAACAAATTTTCTCTTTTGGTAAAATTGTTTAATAAAATCACGTAAAATTAGGTTCTTAACAGTTGACTACATCTTCTCGGGTGCCAAAGACTATCGGATAAAAAGTGATAATTCCTTTTGGGTTTGCAACAAAGACTGCTGAATATTTATGACCATCTTCTTCAATTTCATGAAGGCAAACAGCTTTCTTTTTTGCATAATCTTCAAAGTTTTTAGCAACACGTAAATAAGCGATCGTAACCTCAACAAAGAGTTCTTCTGCATCAAGGCTATGACTATACCCCTTCACGCAAGCCCTTCCTTTTGTTTTATTAGAGCGTTGGTAAAACACACCGATGGTATAAACTGGTGGAGAGATTTGCATCTTATGACAACTGATATCTAAACCACCCCAGCCTTCTTTTTGCATCTGCAAATAGCGCCCTCGATAGTGTAAGCCACCAATTTTCTTTCTTTTTGGCTCACCGCAGAAAATATGACGAAATCCATTGGCACCAAACCAAATCAGCCCAAGCTCGTTCCTCTTTTTTTCTGCCAAACTCCATAGTGAATATTTAGCTGATAAATTGAGGGATAAATCTTCCTTTCTCATTCTGACTTGAAGCACGTTCAATACTTCTTCTCCACTTGAACCACTCAAAGCCTGTAGAAAGCCCCTTTCTGAAACCTGGCTTCCCCAATCCCCACACAATTTTAAAACTTCTTTTCCAAACGGCGTGATAACTGGGGCGTTGGGTGTTGGATCAATTGCCTTTTCATTCTCATCATCAAAAAAAGGTTGAAAAGATTGTGCCTTTACTGGCGTAAAAAGCAGAAGAAAGAATATAACCATTAGGGTTGTATGAGCTCGCATCATAAAGAACAGGATATTTTCTAGCGGTAAACATAAAGATAATAAAAATATCTTTCCTGTGACTTACTCCCCTGAAATTATCCCCGCTTTTATAAAAAAACCTTAAAAAAAGCCCCACTCTCACGAGCAGGGCTTCAGTTTTCCCTTTGGATCTTATGTGATTATAAAACTACTGTAACCATCACTTCATCATCATCAAGGATGACCGTCAGGATGTCAGTTGCAACAACCCCTTCGAGAACAGCAACTTCAGTGTAGGTAACACCATCGTTGGACACTTCAAGCGACGTACCAGATCCTGTCTCGGTAGCCCGTACAAAGTCTGCAACCACATCACCAGTTCCATCGGTGAAGGTAATGAGATCACTCACATCAAGGATATCGCCTTCGGCCTTGTCGTAGTCTTTGACTGTATCAACATCAACGCCAACGTTCTGGCCATAGAAGAGGAACAAATCTGAACCAGCCCCACCTGTTAAGGTGTCTGAACCAGCCCCACCAATGAGAGTGTCATTCCCACCATTGCCGACAAGCGTATCATCATCATCACCACCAACTAGAATTTCGCCATCATCTGTACCAGTAATGGTGCTTCCATCTTGGTATTTAACCGATACATCAGCAACATCCGTCGTTAATGTGTCTGAAATTGTGTAATCAAATGCACCATCTTCTGGAGATACAAGATCCGTACTTTCGATACTGAGTTCTGCTTCGTAAGAACGACTTCTATCTGAGTCATTAGAAATACCATCCGTAGATTCAACTCTGATGTAGTAATTTCCAGAACTTGGTGCTGTATAAAGCTCACCTGGGTTGAAATTGGAATCCAGTACAGAACCTCCAGGACTATAAAGAACAACCTTCAAATTAGAATGGCCTGTGAAGCTCTCTAGAGAGAACGTCTCACCTGATAGTAAGGCTACTTGGTAACTATCCCGGTCAAATTTATAGTTTGAATTATCTCGAGCGTCTTTAATTCGTCCATGGATATCAATCAGATGAACAACTTCATTTGATGGTGTACTACCGTCCCTGACCCAATTAGAACGTCCAAGCTGAGTAGATTGGTTGGAACCAGATGTATCCCGCTGACTATTAAGATCACTGCCATGTAACTCATCATAAAAGAAATGGTCGTGATATATATACCCATCAGAACTAAACTCTCGTTCAGCAATGTCCTGAACAACAGTACCAGAACCAAATCCAAGTGATGAGATTGGTATACTATCAGGAGTGAAAGTAACAATATTAACACCATCGTTTACTGTACCATTAACCGGATTATCGGCATCGGTAAGTGACGTGGATGGGTTGGTTTCATCGTTATACAGGAGTGCAGTATCTGGTATATCGATATCGCCAAAGGTGATGTTCGTTAGGACAACATCATCATGAGCTACGATAGGTTCTGGGGCTTTCACACAGATCTCAAGATCTGCTGAGGAAGGGTCCCCATCACCATCAACCATTGTGTAAGTGAAGGTTTCTTCAAAATCAGTATCCACAACTCCGGAAACATACTCGTATGCACCCGTTTCTGTATTGATAGAGAAGGTTCCGCCTTCAGCCGTTGTGAACTCAATAAAGCCGTCCGCACTGCCATCACTGGCATCCGTGTGAACTACACCATCGTGTTCTACCTCGGTAATTGCAACAGGTGCCCCGAACCCATCAGGTCCAGCGTCATCATTGGTTAGCACATTACCTGATGCTATAGCACCAAGGCTAATCGTGCTAAGAAGCGTTTCAGCCAAGGCTTCGAAATCTGTTGCTAGTAAAACTTCACCAGTATTTGGAACAACACCACCGTCAAAGAAACTAACAAAGGTTGAGGGGCTTATACTGCCGCCTATACCAATTGCTGTAAGTTCTATGTCACCAGAAAGAAGATCTGCTTTACCGCCATCAGCCAGAACGACAGAACCACTGCTTAAGGCCGAAGCTCCTGAGTTTCTATTACCATCACTTAGGAAGAAAATTTCATTATTGCTCCCTGGTATATGATCAAAGTCACCGTTGCCAGCGCCATTAGCAAAGAGCTCTTCCATTGCTGCTTCAAAGTTGGTTGAACCCGAATTGATGATCCCTCTTGAGGTTCCATCAAGTGCCGCCTCTGCAGATGCAAGATCGGTAAAGGTACCAAGTGTTGCCGCTGTAGCTCCAAACGCGACCAAGGTAACAGAGACAGAAGCTCCAGAACCAAAGAGAGTTTGAACAAAGGTTTTTACACCAGCTATTTCAGTAGCAAGATCTCCATTACTCACCGAACCACTGAAATCCATCACCACACCAACATTCTGTGGAACAGATGCCGTATCAGCAATCGTAACTACTTTGTCATCAACGGCTTCAGGCTCGCCATCGTGGATACAGATTTTGAGGTCAGCCGAAGCTTTATCACCATCATTATCGACAATTGCATAAGTAAAGACATCTTCAACAACATCATCAGTTGGTGAGCCTGGTGCTCCGTGAGGTACAGCAGGTGAGGCTGTATAAGTATAATCGCCCGCTGCATCACCTCCGGCATCATCCAGATAAATCTCCAGAACGCCTTTGTCTGTGGTTACGGTGAGGAGTTTGGACCCATCGTCATAACTTGCAGATGGTGTGCCCGTGGTTGGGCCGCTTAGAACACCAAACTCATCAACGCTGAAGGTTTCGCCATCAACATCAATACTGCAAATACGATCGAGACCGTCTGTGCCAGCATCATCGTTAGTCACCACATTGCCGGTGACACTGCTGCCAAGACCAATTGTTCCGACAAGAATGTCAGCCAAATCTTCAAAGGTTGCAGAGCTAATGACTTCACCAACATTATCAACCACACCACCATCGAAGAAGTCGACAAATGTGGATGGGCTGATACTGCCGCCGATACCAATGGCCGTAAATCCGATATCACCATCAATAAGATCAGCTTTACCACCGTCATCAAGGACAATATCTACATCACTTAGAGGCTCATCACCCGCATTTCTATTGCCATCGCTGAGGAAGAAGACCTCATTGTTGGAACCTGGGATATTAGCGAAATCCCCGCCAGCATCAGAGAAGAGCTCTTCCATTGCTGCTTCAAAGTTGGTGGCACCGGAATTGACGATCCCTCTTGAGGTTCCATCAAGCGCCGCTTCAGCAGAAGCAAAGTCGGTAAAGGTACCAATGGTTGCCGCATCAGCGCCGAAAGCCACAAGGGTGACAGAAACAGTAGCACCCGATAAGAACAAGGTTTCAACAAATGTTTTCACACTGGCAATTTCTGTAGCAAGATCAGGGTCAGTAACAGAACCACTGAAGTCCATAACAATACCGATGTTTTGTGGCTGATCCACACTATCAGACTCGTCCACAAACTCTTTGTCATCGACTGCCTGAGGACCATCGTCTTCAAACTTGATGAGACGTCCAAGTTCCATTGATGAACTTGCACTATCATCGTCACCATCTGTTACTGTGACAGTAAGTTTCACACGACCGGACTGCATGATTTCAGGTGAGGATGCTTCGTCTGGATCCGTTGGATCATTGTGTTCCAAGGCACGGAATTGATTGACTTCAACGCCACCAGTCACAGGATCAACCGAGATACGGAAAACTTCATCTCCGCCGGCCATACCAACGATATCTCCGCCATCCATAGACAGGACTACATCAAGCCCGTTCATAGAATCAGCTAGGCCGGAAGGGCCACCCATGAGGGTTAGAGTGTACACTTGTGATAGCAGGCCATCTGTTCCCGGATCAACATCGACCATAAAGAGGTCATCACCGTCAATTGCAGAATAACCAATGGCATCAGGATGTGCATCCGGGTGTGTTTCATCCGGTGCATTAACATCACCGGGAACGCCTGAACCGAGTGTCTCATCAAGAACCAACATGGAGTTGGTTTCATGTGTGATTACTACGGTAGGACCATCGTCTTCAAACTTGATACGGTTACCAAGTTCAATAGTATCACTAGCAGTATCGTTATCTCCATCGGTAATGGTCGCGGTCAATCCGACAAGGCCAGCACTCATGATTTCTGGCGTAGCAGATTCGTCATGATCTGCAGGATTATCATGTACCAAAGCACGATACTGATTAACGAATACAGCACCCGTATCAGGATCAACAGAGATACGGAAGACTTCAGAACCATCAGCCATGCCAACGATATCACCACCGTCAGGAATTAAGACAACAGGGTCACCACTTAAAGTATCAGTCAATCCAGAAGGGCCACGTGCTAGAGATAGACTAAAGACACGTGATTTTTCGCCATCAGCACCCGCATCCACAAAGATGTCAAAGAAGCTGTCTCCTCTGATTGCGGCAAACCCAATCGCACTTGGATCTGCCAAGGGGTGTGTTTCATCATCTGCGTTTGGATCGCTAACATCGAACCCTACACTCTCATCAAGAACCAGCATCGCGCCACGTTCATTGGTGAGATCAAGTCTTGGGCCGTCATCCTTGACTGTAACGTTTACTGATCCCCAATCACGATCCATATCACCATCGACAATTTTAACACCGAAACTAAGACCAAGAGGTTCGTCGTGGTTATTTGGATTTGGATGTTCGAGTGCGATAAACTGTTCGTACTCATAGCTACCATCGGGATCAACTGTGAAGGTAAATACGACTTCGCCGCCTGCCCACCCGGTCAGAACATTTCCGACCTGAGATGTGGTCACCGGAAGATCGTCTTCAGATGTTGTCAAGCCATCGGTGTTGAGGACAATACAAAGAGCCTCATCTGGGCGGGTGCCTGGGTTGTCCTCTTTAGGTCCATCTGCACCATAATCAAACACATCAAATTGACCACTGGCTGTAATTGAGCTGCCGGGATCAAGGTCAGTTTCATCGACCATGATATATTCTTTACCGCTGATAACCGGGCCATCATCGGTGATATGGAAATGAAGTTTGGCTGTAGCTACATCGCCATCCGCATCAGTGATGGCAATTCTAAAGTATGGTTCAAGCTCATCACTGTATCCCAGGCGATCTTCATCAGGATGATCAACTGCTTTATGAAGTTCGATTTCGTAATACTTCGTAATTGGGTCGACACTAAGTGTAATAATGGTTTCTGGTGACCCGCCTGGACCAGTATTTGCGGACCCTGTTAAGACCATCATGCCACCGATTAAGGTAGGTGAGCCAAAGGTGATTGGCTCTCCTCCCGAAGTGAAATCTGGGTAAGGGGTTCCATCATTGTGTTCAGGATCTCGAACATATAGCAGATCGGTAATCTGAGTAGAACCCGGACCGTCGCCACCAAAATCACCATTGATGTAACCAGTAACCATTTCGCTACCGTTTTGATGGAGGTCATCCTCGTGTAGATGCCCAGCCCATTCACCATGGACGTGAGGACCATCATCTTTTACCCGGACAGTAAAGTCTGCAGAATCGGTGTCACCGTCACCATCGGTCACTGTTGAGGTAAAGGCTAGACGAAGTTGGTCCCGACCACCAATTTGGGTATTACCTTTTTGATCAGGATGATCAATTGGACCTAAAAGTGTAATTTTATAGTTACCACTAAACTGGTTCATTTGAACCATGATGACATCATCTGTCCCAGCTGTTCCCACCAAGGTAATTGTATTACCAATCAATGTTGCTGGAGCAAAAGTAATTGGCACACCTCCTGAGGTCAGCGTTCCATCAAATCCTGGAGGAACTGCATCACCTGCAGTTCCGTCCGGATCGGTTACTTGATGGAATTCTAGATCTGTAAATTTACCACCATCAGTACCGAAACTGGCATGAACCCGTCCAGTGACTGTATCCTTATGGTCGCCACGGGTAAGGTCCCATTCTTCTAAGTCATCATCGTTGTTATGAATATGTTTGATCCATGGACCATCATCTTCAAACTTGATGACACTTCCCAGATCAATTGAATCACTCGCTGTATCTTCGTCGCCATCTGTAACTGTTACTGTGAGTTTTAGAAGGTTTGAATTCATGATTTCAGGAGAAGAGAATTCGTCGTGATCGTTGACATCATCATGGGCAAGCGCCCGATATTGATTAACGGTCACATCACCGGTGTCTTCATCAACAGTTATACGGAAGACTTCTTCACCATCTGCGGTACCAACTACGTCATCGCCATCCATGGACAAGGCAACTGGGTCACCACTTTCTGTATCTGTAAGTCCGGATGGTCCGGCCATCAAATCAAAGGTAAAGACTGTAGAATCTTCGCCATCTGTCCCGGGATCTGAAGTGAGATTGAATAGGCTACCACCTTCAATTTCAGCATAGCCAATTGCATCATCGTCAGCATTTGGGTTGAGTTCGTCACCAGCGTTAGGATCTCCCTCGGCACCTTCTCCGCCAAGGCTTTCGTCAAGGACGAGCATTGCACCACGCTGAAGGTTGATATCAACAACAGGGCCGTCATCTTCAAATTTTATGAGGCTACCGAGTTCTATGGAATCACTATCAGTGTCATCATCACCATCGGTGACTGTCACAGTCAAATCAACTAGTCCTGATGCCATGATCTCCGGAGTATCGCTTTCATCATGATCACTGTCGTCATCATGAACCAATGCGCGGTATTGATTAACAGTTACTCCGCCGGTCACTGGATCAACAGTTATACGGAAGACTTCATCCGCTCCCGCCATACCAACAATGTCAGTACCGTCCATAGAAAGAACTACGGGATCATCACTAAGCGTATCAGTCAGTCCCGTTGCCCCACCCGTCAGTGTCAGGGTAAATACACGAGATTTTTCACCATCAGTGCCTGGGTCGACGACCAGATCGAATAGATCGACACCGGAGATTTCAGCATACCCAATAGCACCTAAATCTGCATTTGGATTTTCTTCATCAGCAGCATTAAGGTCGCCCTCGCCGCCATCACCCAGGCTCTCATCAAGAACAAGCATGGCTCCGGGATCAGATCTGAAGAGATCGATTGATGGACCATCATCTTGAACTGTAATGGTTACTTCTTCTACGCCGTAATCACCTTCATCATCAGTCACTCTGTAACCAAGAGTAAAGGATACAGGCTCATCATGTGACCCCTCTGCGCCATCCCCAGCAATAGGGTGGTCGATAGGAGCATATTGTACAAAAGTGAGAGTGCCCGTATTATCACCATCTAATAGATCGCCCGTGATGTGTAAGGCAAAAACGACTTCATTATCATCATTCAGACCCCACACTACTTGTGTGTCACCCGGGTCTTGGTAGAGATGAACAGGAGATCCAGCAGAACTTAAACCACTAAGAGCAAAAGAGCCTAGATCGAACTCAATTTTCTCTTGAGCATCTGTTGGGGGGTTGTCATTGGCCTGGTCAGAAAGATTATCTTCGTCGTTAGACCCATCAGTAAAGAGGTCGTAATAGACGGTTTGTTCTGCTTGGCCAATTACATCCGGAAGTTCATCCTGGCTGATTGGTGGTCTAGGGCGTGGATCTGGTTTTCCACCATTTTCTCCACCATCATCAATAATAGTTAAAACAGGTCCGTCAGGTATATCATCGCCGTTTAAACGATCAAAGCTATCTTCAACGGCTGTTGGAACGTCTATCTCGACATCATCATCGCCGCCAATATCATTATCGTTTATAATTCCGGGTGTTTCATCATGAACAAGAGAAACAGGCGCTAGTTCAGGTGCATCTTCGCAAACAGATACTTCTAAACTTACGGCTTCTGTAATGGCTTGATTATTCTCATCAACAGGGGTGCCATCTGGATCTGTTAGTTCGGCACCTGAAGTTGGGTTACCAACCTCTGTTGCAACTGCACGAATAGAAATTTCAGCTGGTCCATCGTCGTGAGACTCTCCATTTGCCAAACGATCATCTGTCCAATCATTTGGATCAAAGATTACATTTGTTGTTAAACTACCGCTTCCATCAACACCTTCGTCAAAATTTTCGCCGTCGTTTACATCATCGTTCTCAGCATCAACATTTTCCGATACATCAATAATATAGCGGACGTAACCATCACCAGGAACTTCATCTTCAAGTGGTTGGAATGGGTCATCCCCATCCGTAGGATCGTCGTCAGTAATGGCGAATTGAAGTGCGGCAGGTAAATCAGACGGATCTGTGACGAGAGTAAGGATTGGCTCACTACTCTCACCACCTTCTCCTCCTTCTCCTCCATCATCAAAGGATACCAGATAGACATCATCACCATCGACTTGCCAGATTGTTGCGCCCTCGATTTCACGGATGCCCCAATCTTTTGGAACACCGTCAAGTACGAGTTCATGAACTTCTGAATCATCCGCATAATCTGGAAAGGTAACAGATACTGGGATTTCAATGTCAGGATTTACAAAATCTTCTTTGCTTCCTGTTTCACTTACACGTTCAGAACCTTCTTCATTTATTTTTATATCTTCGATTTCAGCAGATCCACCCGCTTGACTTATTGCGTAGTCGACAAGGTTCTCAGCATAAATTTCCCGAAAATTATCACCCACACCAGCAGGGCCACTACCACCTAAGTAGAAGTCGAGCGGAATAGAAGAATAATAAACCGTACCGGCACCAAATTCATATGAGAATGCAACAGCTTGATCATCATTTCCATTGGTTAAAAGAATTTCTGCATCGCCTAGACTTGATACAACGGCATATCCATGATTAGAGGAGTTCCCACCATCAAGGTTGCTGTCTGTGATATCATCTGTTGGCGTTGCTGTTCCTGCAGTCACAAGAACAGAGCTTGGGTCACCGACATCAATACTAGAGCCATTTGCAAAGTCTCGTAAAATATTAAAGCCGCCACTATCAGGAAGAATACTTTCAGCATTAGCAACGAAACGATCGTTTATGATCAAAACCAAACCATTAGCTACAGCTGCTTGAATATTAGCTAGACTAGAAAGGTACTCACTTCCAAAATTACCATTGCTTGGATTTTGTACGATAAGAACATCCAGCCCCGCCAACTCACCCGGCGACAAGTCAAAAACATTGACGGCGTTTGCACCAGAAGCACTGATAGACGGTAGTTGTGTAGAATTACCCTGCCCCTGGCTCATATCGTAATAGCCAACATAGGCGTCTTCAGGGTTAAGGGAACCACCACCTTCTTCGAAGGATGGAAGATCCGCCGCAGCATCAACTATTGCTGTTGCTGACGCAGGGAGAGCAGCGGTATCGCCTGAACTAGGGTCAACAATGTTTGCAGTTGCAGAAACTAAAATATCAGCATCTGAATGTTCAGGGGGAAGTATATAGACGTCATCAAAGTCTGTAGGTAAAACAGTTACAGGGAAAGGACCAGTGTATATATCCCCAGAACCAGACCCACCAATAAAGAGAGTTGCACCCGCAGGTAATGCATTAATTACAACAGAAGTCATTACCTCATCGTCTTCAGGGACAAAAGTAAAGACGACTTGCATTGGAAATTCATCGTAATTCCCAAGATGTTGATTTGGCTGCCAATCTTCAAAACCGCCAGCGAAAGAACCAGATACAAAGTTCTCATTACCACCATCTTCACCACCCTCACCACCGTCATCAGGAATATCAGTGGTTACGGTTAAGAAGCTAAGTTGGAATGATCCTCCTGCAAGATCGGTTATATCTTCGAGGCCTTCTAGTAAACCGAACTCTAATTCAGTGGGGTCGATCACGCCTTGAGCGTTTAAAAGGTCAATAATACCTCCCAAATTATCATTGTAAGTGCTACCGCCACCACCTGTTGGGCCTGCACCTGCACCTGCCGCGGTTTCAAGAGGAAGTTCACCGGCTTGCGCGAGTACCAGATTAATAAGCTGGCCTGCTGCAACTTCAGCGCCATCAATAACAAGAACAGGTGCTTCGCCATCCGCGAAATCACCCGCAAGGCCTTCAAAAACAATACTACTTTCTGGTGTTCCGTCTTGATCAATATCAAAATTCAAAATCAAATTTTGCCCATCTACAGCTGCAGCAGCTTGTGTGGCATCAAAATTTAATTGTAACCGTTGTCCGGCTTGTGCCGAAATCGATTGTGTCGTTCCTTGAGCGGGTAAATTAACCGGAATATCTGTTGCTTCCTGGCCAATTGTCTCAACTGACTCTACAGCCAGTGTTGTCGAGACTTCTTGAGGTGTTGAGTTTTCAAGGGTCTCATCACCAGGATTACGTGGGGTGTTGGAATCTGACATTTTAGCCTCCTCGGGCTCCTAAATACTGGCTCTGCCCCCTCAGGCAATCACAGTCAGGCCACGGTTGAGGAAAATGATAAAACAATGATAACAGTAAATAAAATTTTAGATATAATTTATTTTAAAAAAACGACATACGTATGTATGTTTTTTACATTTACTTATGTATTAATATTTTATGATTATGTATAAGTCACTTAAATACACACCTTAATTACTTTAATTACTATTTAGATTATTTTATATAA
This sequence comes from Halopseudomonas aestusnigri, assembly GCA_036960845.1. Lineage (GTDB taxonomy): Bacteria > Pseudomonadota > Alphaproteobacteria > Kiloniellales > Kiloniellaceae > Kiloniella. Next base: position 122,728 of record JBALWN010000004.1, read on the forward strand.
ATATATTTACTACTATTGATTTATTATCTTAGTTTTATATTCTTATTTATTTATAGCTAACTACTCTTATAATTTCATTTACTTTTAATTTAACGTTGATGGTTTTGTGTAATCATCACAATTCATTTCATTGCAATTAATCAGGTCATAAATGGCAACAAACAATATTGATGTAAAACGTGCACGCAAAGAAACACGAGCTTGCGAAAAATCCATACATTTCAACAAGACAGGATTATCTCTAATGCCGATACCCGTTTTTGATATATTGCATAAATATCTAAATTATAAAGGACAGTTGTGCGGATATGAAACGGCCCCAATTAAGGTGGACACTCTAGATAATTTCTACACTGCTGCTGTTAAACTTTAAAATTGTAAAAAAATAAAACTGCCTTTACTGAAATTACAACCCGCGCCTGGGGTAGGTATTTAATAGTTTTTAATTCAAGCCTAGTGACAAAGTTCTGACGACCATCAGTGAGTATGGCAGCAATATTATTGCATCCTTGCAATAGGCCAAAAGATTTGAAGTAGAAATTGCGTTTGTTCTCAATGATGATAAAGAGCCGATCAACACCCAAGTCCTTACTTGAGAAATAACCTATCCCCGGAATAACCCTCTTGGATATTAGCCAAGAAAAATGCGGCATCGTCAGTTTATATTCTGCATCTAAAAGCTGCAGCGAAATAAGTTATTTTTACAGACAAAAAAATTAACGTATCAACGCCGGGAAGAATGGGAAATCCTGTTTTATTTGACCAACGTGTCATTAGCCAGTTAGTAAGGGCATCAATACACTATTTTTATACTGAAAATGAAATCGATATAATGATCGATGTTCTCAAAATATTTTTGAAAGCCTAAGGAATGAATAAGCCAACGACGATCCCTGACATTCAAAACCAGTTGGAAATTATCAGTCAGGAGTTGATTACACTTATTCAGAAATACGAGCTTGATGCCCAAAACCCATTAGATGTTATTCCCGTCGCGCGTAAACAAATATCAGATACCAAAGACTATGTACGCTTTTTGGAATTATCCCTTGAAGGAAGATTACTTGGCGAAGCTGCTGAACATATTAATGCAAGTCACGAACCTTCTCAGGGATAACAGACACTAACCCTCTAATCTCTTCATAAGATTTATTGGTAATTTGTTCATAATTCACTGATCAGAGTGCTTTTTTCTTCTGATTTTCTGGCTTCTGATATTCTGGCCTCTGATATTCTGAAAACCAATAACCGAAACCCAAAACTTCTCGGCGAGTTATAACCGTAAATATAATTCTGAATAAGGTATATTATTGCCGCTCATCCACAATATCAATGTAATGAGTTTAATGGAATGAGATCTATACAATGAGCAAATCTACTTTGCGCCTATGACTCTCTCCCACACCAATTATGTATGTGTACTCTTGCTGCCTTTTGTTCCGGGCTATCGCAAGTGATATGGCACTAATTTTCAATCAATTCATGGCGTTATATTGTACCCCTTGAACCGAGCTGGCTCTCAACTATCTATAAGTAACTTAGAATCGGATGCTTGATCCATCAATAAACAAGAAAGCCACTTAGAGGGTGTGAAAGCTTACTTAAACATGACCAAGGTACTTGATACATTTAACTTAAAATGAATACACTGGTATGTTTTTCGCCTAAAAGATGAAGGTGTTACTGTAAATAGGAATTTATTCAAAAATATATATATCATGTTTTAGTGATTTATTAAGGCGGTTGGAGCATATATACTTAATAAGGGCACGCTTTTGAATTTGCTCGCACAGCGAGTTCTAAAACCTGGTCACTCTTTTATTGGAAAAGATTGGCATCTATTATCAAATAGCGTTTCTTGGCCTGAGAGATTAATATGTATACTTAGGCTAATGTGCGCGGAATGGTCGTATTACCATCGCAAACATCAAGGTTTAGCATGAGAAATAAAAAAACACTCCCTAAGCGTATCACTGGCGTACCCAATGCTGTGGACGTTCATGTAGGACAACGACTAAGGTTACGTCGCACTCTGTTAGGATTAAGCCAAGAGAAGCTTGGTGAGGCCTTGGGGTTAACCTTTCAACAAGTCCAAAAGTATGAGCGTGGAACAAACCGTATTGGCGCTAGTCGTCTCTATGACCTTGCGCGAGTACTGGATATTGATGTGGGTTATTTCTTTAACGAGATGACCGACGAAGTATCGCATAGATCCCCAGGTCAAATTAGAGGCATGGCTGAAGAAGGGGAGGAACTCCCCTTCCAAAAGGATCCCATGGCGCGAAGAGAAACCCTCGAACTCGTACGTGCTTACTACAAAATTGACGATCCGACTGTCCGTCGTCGCCTACTGGAAATGGCAAAAACCCTTGGAAAAGTTTCTTTGGATATAAATGACCTGCCTGAATCTGAATAATTCATATCCGTAGATCTAGAAAAGGACTGTTGAAGATGATTCAACGGTCCTTTTTTTATGTTTTATATCTTTAAAGTTGTTGGTTAACCCTAACTATTGGGCCATGACTTGAAAAGCCGTGAGCCATCCATAAGACAGTACAAACAGAAAAAAACCAAAACTGCCAAATGCAACCAAACTACTCAGAAAATAATCTAGCATTGTTATATCATCTCTCATTTCTGCCTCCTGCCTTATGGAACATTACAAGAACATATATACTCAAAAATAGGAGTTACCGTCAAGAACAAAAAGAGAACATTTGTATTGAAAAGGCAGATTAATTAAATTTATCCTGTAATTACATTTAGATAACTAGATATGTTTTTTTCGGATATTGCTATATTTTCAAACAATCAATCAAGCAACGCGACATACCCTAATAAACTCTCAGGGCTAATTCGTTCCAATTTTGATCGGGTATGTTGAGATAGTTTTTGATAAAGCTCCAAATTTCCGTCACACAAACCAAAACGAATATCCTCTGAAACATTAAAGTCTAAGAGATTATTATCGAATTTCTTTTGCGCTGCAATTTTGGTCGAGTTTAGTGACTTTGAAATTCTGGTAATGCGTTGAATAGCCTTATTTTCATCAAGAGATAGCTCAACACTCATATTGTTTTTTTCTTCTACAAGCTGTTTAACCTGTATTAAAAGCTGATCACAAAGAGTACGCATATTATTTAACTCTCTATTCATTAGATATTTCCGACCAATAATTTGGAGCAGTCATTTCAAGCAACATCATTTCGATTTCTGGCGGACGGACGAGACCGGTAAGGCCGAGTTCTAGATCTTTTTCTCCGGCAATAAAATTCCGATCGCCTTGTTGAATAGCGATTACAAGCCATCGCAACAATGACATGACTTCCCAAAACAAAACCCGGTTGTGATCGACCTCCTCTCCTGAGACAGACGAATACCCTTTATAGAAACTAAGTCGGGTTGATATTCCCCCTGCTGGTTTTGTCTCATGGCCATACCGCCAGCATCGGGCGGTAAACCATCCGAGATCACTATAAGGATCTCCCCACCCTGAGAACTCCCAATCAAGCAACCCTGTAAAGCCTTCGGAAGTCACAAGATAATTCGCAGTTCGAAAATCACCATGCACCAGTACCTCCCGCTGCGGGGATAAATTACCGAGCTGTACCAAGCACCAACGTATGGCCCATTCCGCCACAAGATTAGGTACTTCTCTCTCATCAAAAAAATGACGATACTGCTCGATGAGATCTACAACAGGATTAGCGACAGCTTTCTCGAGAAATTTAAGTTCAATTGGCTGAAGGTTATGTAAGCGAGCTAATTCAGCCCCAAGCTCGAAACCAAGAGTTTCACCATTTTCAAAAGAATTGATTTGTTCAAAATCTGTGGTCCCAGGGAGATATTCCATTAAAATAAAATATCGCCCAATTAGGCCTTTGTTTTCACATAGGGCTAAAGGCTTGGGAACTTTAATCCCCGCCTTCCAGGCATACGATAATATCTCAAATTCACGCCTCTTTGTATGGCTTCCCGGCACGCTTGTTTTGGCATCAGCACGCATGACAAGACTACCAACTCCTAACGAACAGTGAAAATCCAGTCGCCAATTTTCCTGAATGGCTCCTCCAGACATTGTGAACATGTTATCAATGACGAGCCCTTGACGTTCAAGGACTTGACCAACAAACTCTGCCAAAGCATCTGTTTTTATGTTGTCAGAACGTATTGGCTCCACCATTTACTCCTAATAAACATAACTGGGGAAATCATAACTAGGCCCCTCATAGCAAAGGCGCAAACAAACTCAAACCTGAAACATATTCTATTGATCAAAATTTCTCTTAAAGGCTTGTCACTAGCATGAAGAAAACACCTATCGAAATCGATATCTATTCCGACCCCATTTGTCCTTGGTGCTACATCGGCCTGAAAAGATTTCAAAAAGCTCAAGTCTTACGACCGAATTTTGATGTAAAGACGCGTTGGTTAACTTTTCAATTAAATCCTGAAATGCCGGAAGAAGGTATGGATCGCCAAACCTATCTTGATAAAAAGTTTGGTGGACGTGCCAATGCAACCCAGTTTTACAGCCAAATCTCTGCCGCTGGTATAACTGATGGAATAGACTTCAAATTTGACCAAATCAAAAGAACCCCCAACACAGTAGACGCACACCGCCTTTCTCTTCTCGCCAGAGAGGAAGACACACAGGATGCTTTAATGGAACGTCTGTTTGAGAGCTATTTCCTTGAAGGTAAAAACATTGGCGATAGAGAAGTTCTTCTGACCATTGCTGGTGAAATTGGCCTAAACGGAGCCGAAACTTATCTAAATAGCGATCAGGGCCATGAAGATGTCCTCTTTACCGATCAAAATGCACGATCTCTAGGATTAACCGGTGTCCCTTGCTTCATTGTTAATCGACAGCATATCCTGCCCGGCGCACAGAGCCCTGACACCCTCGCTCAAATGCTTGATATCGGCTTTCAGCAATTAAGCGAAGAAAAATAAGCTCTAAGAGTGATCATATAAATTTATGATCACTCTTTCTAGCCTCATTACAGCAGCAAATGACCTCTTAAGATTTAGCCAGTTTAACCAATTCTTCCATCATCATTTTAACACCCTTAAGTCGGCTGCCGGCATCTTCCCATGCCCGACGGTAAACCAGCTTATGATCAGGTCGAATTTTCACGGTCCCAACTTGTTCCTGGATGAAAATGATGAGCGCAGATGGATTTTCAAAACTATTGTTCCTAAAGGAAATAACTGCCCCTTTAGGACCAGCGTCAACTTTTTCGACACCACTTAGCTTACAGAGACCTTTGATAAGCATAACTTGTAATAAGTTTTCCACTTCTTCAGGCAAGTCGCCAAATCGGTCAATAAGTTCGGCAGCGAAGCCATCAATCTCGGTCCGGGTAACTAGCGATGAGAGGCGCCTGTACAAACCAAGTCGTACGTTTAGATCTGCCACGTAACGATCCGGAATAAGGACAGAAGTACCAATATTGATTTGAGGGGACCATACTTGATCTTCTTCACCCTCGCCATCATCACTACGAAGTGTGGCAACTGCTTCTTCTAACATTTGCTGATAGAGTTCAACACCAACCTCTTTAATGTGCCCCGATTGCTCATCTCCAACAAGGTTACCTGCCCCGCGAATATCCATATCATGGCTTGCAAGATTAAACCCTGCGCCAAGATTATCCAGCGTCTGCATAACCTCTAGGCGTCTTTCTGCGGTTTTACTCAATAATTTGCCAACTGGAAGAGTAAGATAGCAGTATCCTCGAATTTTTGCCCGGCCAATACGTCCCCTAATTTGATAGAGTTGGGCGAGGCCAAACATATCCGCACGATGTACCAACATCGTATTAGCACTCGGTATATCCAGACCAGACTCAATAATACTGGTTGAGAGAAGGACATCATACTGATGATCACAGAACGCCGTCATCACATCCTCAAGCTCACTTGCTGGCAACTGGCCATGGGCAATACAAATTTTCACTTCAGGAACAAGTTTTTTGAGACGCTCGTGTAGATCTTTTATATCAGCCAGTCGTGGACAAACATAAAAGGTTTGACCACCGCGATAGTGCTCTCTCAAAATGGCTTCACGTATAATGACTGGATCAAAGGGAAGAACAAAAGTTCTTACCGCCAAACGGTCAACAGGTGGCGTTGCAATTAAGCTCATTTCCTTGACACCCGACATCGCCATTTGCAGGGTTCGCGGTATTGGCGTAGCCGTCAAAGTCAGAACATGGACATCTGACCTAAGCTCTTTGAGGCGTTCTTTTTGCTTAACGCCAAAATGCTGTTCCTCATCAACAATAAGAAGGCCCAGATCAGAGAACTTCATACTCTTGGAAAAAACAGCATGAGTACCAACGACGATCTCAACAGTGCCCTCTGCCAAGCCCTTCTTGGTTTCTGTTTGTTCTTTGGCGGTTGCCAATCGGGATAACTGTCCGATATGAACAGGTAACCCCTTAAAACGCTCCAGAAAAGTACGGTAATGCTGTCTGGCTAATAAAGTTGTTGGGACAACAATCGCAACTTGCTTGCCACTCATCACGGCAATAAAGGCTGCACGCAATGCAACTTCAGTCTTCCCAAAACCAACGTCACCGCAAATCAGGCGATCCATGGGGCGGCCTGAACGTAGATCGGCAAACACATCCTCTATGGCATTGAGCTGATCTTCGGTCTCAGGATAAGGGAACCGTGCTGCAAATTCGTCATAAATCCCCTCAGGCACATCAATGGTTTCTGCCTTACGCAATAAACGATTAGCAGCAATTCCAATGAGTTGATGCGCAATAGCGCGGATACGTTCTTTAACACGCGCTTTTTTCGCCTGCCAAGCAACACCACCTAAACGGTCAAGCTCTGCACCACTGTCTTCTGCTCCATAACGTGAGAGTATTTCGATATTCTCAACAGGAACGAAGAGTTTATCACCGCCATGATAAAGAACCTTAAGGCAATCGTGCGGTGCACCACCAACATCAACAGTTTCCAAACCAATGTATTGGCCGATACCGTGTTCCATATGGACGACAAAATCTTTATCCTGAAGAGATGATACCTCTTTAAGAAAATTATCCGACTTCCGGCGTCTTTTTTGTGCGCGGGCTAATCTTTCGCCAAGGATGTCCTGCTCAGTTATAAAAACGACCTTGGGTGTAACAACGCCCCTCTCAAGTCCGAGGGTCAGGAACTGCACCTGCTTGCGCATGGTCTTTTTAAGAGTTTTCCAATCACGCAGAACATCAGTATTAGTGATGTCATGTTCATGGAACATAGAAATCAAGCGGTCACGTGACCCATCAGTGTAGCCTGTTATAACAATCTTTTTACCATCGTTTTGCTGAAGCCGAATGTAATCTCTGACATCGTCGAAAACATTGACGTCTTCGCGGTTTCTTGCTTCCGAGAAGTCTTTTCCTTGCTTGCCTTCGGCTTCAATCAAATTCTCGACATGATCAGGTAATGCAAATGCTGAGAACTGCGTCGTACTTCTGCTTGAGAGAGTGTTGTCCCAATCTTCTTTGGAAAGGAACAAGCGCTGCATGGGAACTGGTTTGTAAACCCAACCACCCTCGGATGAAGCCTCCATGGATTTTCTGGCTTGGAAAAAATCAGTAACCGATTCAATACGGGCATCTCGGGCTTCTTCGGCTTGCCCGTCTAAAGTGATAACGGCCTCTGGTAAGTAATCAAAAAGAGTTTCAAGATCACCATAAAATAAGGGAAGCCAATGTTCCATTCCAGGATATTGCCGCCCTTCAGAGATGGCTTCATACAACGGGTCTTCTTTAGCTACAGCGCCAAAAGTTTCTCTATACCCTTTTCTAAAAGATTCAATCGTCTTCTCATCAAGAATTGCTTCACCAACCGGCTTTAGCTCCAGGATCTCAGCTTCACCAGTTGTACGCTGTGTAAGCGGATCAAACCGTCTCAAGGTGTCGAGTTCATCACCAAAAAAATCTAGGCGTAGGGGACTTTCCTCTCCCGGAGGAAATACATCAACAATCCCCCCACGAATTGCAAACTCACCGGACTCGCTTACGGTGTCAGCACGTAGATAGCCATTAGTAGAAAAGAACTTGAGTAGATGGTCCGTTTTAATCTCAGATCCAGATTTTGCGACAAGCGTCCTGTTTTTAAAAAGTTCTCTTGGGGGAACACGTTGAAGGGCAGACGATATCGTTGTTAAAATTAATCGGCCAGCCTTTGGTACTGGAGTGGCTATAAGTTGTGCAAAAGCATTGATACGCGAAGCAAGGATATCTTTGTGAGGGCTCACGCGATCATAAGGCAGACAATCCCAGGCTGGTATTTCAATTACTTCCAGGTCTGGTGCAAAAAACTGGACTAACTCCGCCAGAACCGCCAAGCGATTATCATCAAGAGCGATGTGCAATACTGGTCTGGGGGCAAGTTCGATGGCAAGCTCGGAGAGAAGTTGAGCATCATACCCCTCAGGAACAGCAGAAATTTGATAACGGTCAGCGGCTTGAAGCCGAGTAGCAAGAGTTTTCACAGTGATATTTCTTTGTTTCTAACATTCACAATTGAAGTGATCAGGACTTGAAGATTAACGTCGCCTTGATTACTCCGGCACCTGATTAATACGCCCCCGACTAGCGGGGTTTGGGCGTATACTTAAAGCGCAAGAGATCATCCAAAACTTTGTTGTGCATATTCTCCGTAGGCTCAGAGTTACCAATTATCCAGTCGTAAAGTACAGGATCTGGAATTTCGAGGACGTGTTCGAATAGATTCAACTCTTCCAAGTTCATCTGACCAACATTTTGATCGGCAAATGTCCCGATAATAAGATCAGCTTCCTGAGTACCTCGATGCCAACTCCTGAAACGGAGCTGCTTACGTCTTTTATCCAAATCAATACTGGCTTCGGAACTCATAAAATCTCACCTGTAAAAGAATTAAATTTGCTTGTTCGTTTCGCTTGCACAAAAAGCTATGATATAGGAAACATTACTAGAACATTTAATAAACATCCTACTCATCTTCTGCAAGTCAAAGCCCGTGCGCCCAGAAATTCTCTTCCCGCTCTTTACACCGGTATCGACCCTTCAGGGAGTTGGACCACGGCTAAGTACGCTCTATGAAAAGCTTGCTGGCCCCCGCGTCGTTGACCTTTGCTGGCACTTACCTGTTGGCATGGTTGATCGACGTTACTCTCCAACCATTGAAGAAGCCATCTCGGATCGTGTTGCAACATTAAGGGTTACTGTATCAAGACATATTCCCCCCCCCAGTCGTCGTAGCCCTTACAGGATAATTTGCCACGATCATACGGGAGAGATCCTTTTAATCTTTTTCCATGCACGGGGAGACTACCTTATGAAGCTTCTCCCCCCTGGAGAAGTACGTATTATCAGTGGCAAGCTCGAACGCTTTGGTGACACTCTGCAAATGTCCCATCCTGATCACATGGTTCCGATTGAGGAAGAAGCTGACGTAAAGACTGTAGAACCGGTTTATCCTCTAAGTGCGGGCGTTACTCTTAAACCACTAACCAAGGCGGTTAAGGCTTCACTTGCCCTAGCCCCAGAAGTGCCAGAATGGCTTGATCCAACGTATAAAGCTCAAGAAGCATGGCCGAATTGGAAAGAGTGCCTTGAAAAGGTACATGCGCCTTTATCCGACGAAGAACTGACGGCCTTTTCCCCTCACAGAAAACGGCTTGCTTACGATGAATTACTCGCCAACCAACTTGCTATTTCATTGGTAAGAGAACAACAAACTGCTGCGAAAGGCCGTATCATTAAGGGCGACGGTTCTTTACGTGAGCAGATGTCAGATATTCTCCCCTTTAAACTTACCAGATCTCAAGACAATGCCATTAAAGAAGTCATTAGTGACATGGAAAGCCCTAACAGGATGTTGCGCCTGGTTCAGGGGGACGTGGGAAGCGGTAAAACCGTTGTCGCCCTATTTCCCATGTTGGCTGCAATAGAAAGCGGTTTTCAAGCTGCTATTATGGCGCCAACTGAAATCCTTGCGAGACAGCATTATAAAACCCTTCAACCTTTTGCGGAAAAAATGGGTGTCTCAGTCGCTATTCTTACCGGGAGAGACAAAGGAAAATCTAGAAAAGTGATCTTGGAAGCAATAGCCGACGGCTCAACCCAAATGGTTATTGGCACCCATGCCCTATTTCAAGATGACATCGAATTTTCAGATCTCGCACTGGCTGTAATTGATGAACAGCATCGCTTTGGTGTGCATCAGCGGCTTTCGCTTGCCAAAAAGGGTGCCGGCGTCGATATGCTTGTTATGACAGCAACACCCATCCCGAGAACCCTGATGCTTACAGCATATGGGGACATGGAAGTGTCTCGTTTAACAGAAAAACCTGCCGGACGGCAGCCTGTTGACACACGAACTGTTTCTGTTGAACGCTTGGCAGATGTCATAAGCGGTGTCGCACGGTCATTAGATCAAGGAACCAAAATTTATTGGGTTTGCCCACTGGTTGAGGAATCTGATAAATCGGATTTAGCTGCAGCAGAAGAACGTTATCGAGAATTACATGATCGCTTCGGTAATAGAGTAGGTCTTGTCCATGGCCGTATGAAAGGTCCTGAAAAGGACGCTGTTATGGAACAGTTCTCTCAGGGCAATGTCGACCTTTTGATTGCGACAACAGTAATTGAGGTTGGCGTAGACGTACCACAGGCGACAATTATGGTTATTGAGCACGCTGAACGCTTTGGTCTCGCACAACTTCATCAACTGAGAGGCCGCATTGGTAGAGGCAGTGAAAAATCGACATGTATTCTACTTTACCAAGCCCCACTCGGAGAAAACAGTAAAGCCCGACTGACTATTATGCGCGAAAGCGACGATGGATTTGTCATCGCAGAGGAAGATCTCCGCTTGCGAGGTGCCGGAGAGGTCCTTGGAACACGCCAAAGTGGGTTACCTGAGTTCAGAGTGGCCGATTTAGCCTGTCATGGAGAGCTTCTTGCTACAGCACGCAACGATGCAAAACTGATTATGGACAAAGACCCTCTGCTGAAGTCTGAAAGAGGGCAAGCTCTACGCGTACTGCTGTACCTCTTTGAACGAGATACAGCAGTTAAATATTTAAAATCAGGCTAAGTTTTAAGAAGCTACTTTTTGAGCATTCTCAGGTTTTTCTTCGATAGAGATGTCCTCTAATTCAGCCGCTTCTTGCTCTTCAACATCGTGCTCATGACCAACACGATGATCTTCAGGCGTAACAATGCCTCCAGATACAACCATCTTAATCCCCTCTTCAACCGTCATTGACAGAGTTGTGGTTTCACTTTTAGGAACAAAGAGAAGAAATCCTGACGTCGGATTGGGTGTGGTCGGCAAGAAAACGTTGATTGATTCGTCTTCTGAGATGCTTTTTATAAGCCGATTAGACTCGCCTGTATAAAAACCAAGAGCCCAGGACCCCGGGCGTGGATACTGGAACAAGACAACTTCACTAAAAGCATTTGAATGCTTTTGGAAGATGGTTTCTATGATCTGCTTCACAGCTCCATAGACCGTCCGAATTACAGGCATTTGATCCAATAAACGCTCACTGATACGTAAAAGCGTTTTGCCAACGATACCAGCCGTTAGAAACCCAATAAGCGTCAAGCTAAGGAAAATAATAAACAACCCAATGCCTGGAATAGCAAAAGGAAGATAACTCTCAGGATTCCACTTCATCGGAATGTAAGGCCGGACCCAATTATCGATGAGTATTATAATTTCCCAAGCCAGCCAAAATGTAAGACCGATAGGTGCAGTGACAAGCATGCCAGCAAAGAAATAATTTCGAAGACGCATAAGCAAGCCCGGCTTGTGGCTTTCTTGTTCATCTTCAGCCGCTTTTTTGTCTTTTTCTTCCTGAGTAAGCTTCTTAATTTCAGAAGGAGATAGAATACCTGCCGAAATTACGAGCTTGATCCCCTCTTCAACCGTCATATCCAGATGATGAACATCCTGTTCTGGAATAAATAGCAGAAAACCGGTTGTCGGGTTCGGTGTTGCAGGAACAAATACATTGATAACGGTATCGTTTGTTACACTTTGAACTTCGCCTTTGGTACGCCCAGTAATAAAACCAACAGCCCACGAACCTTTGTGGGGGTATTCAACCAGAACAACTTCGTTAAAGGCAGATGAATTTTTGGAAAGAACTGTTTCAAAGACCTGTTTGGTCCAGCTGTAAACACTACGCACGACTGGAAGACGCTTAACAATTCCTTCGCACGTGCGCATCAAAAGACGCCCAATGTAACCAGCTGTTAAAAAACCGATTACCGTCAATCCGACAAGTATGACGACCAACCCAAGGCCTGGCACACCAAAAGGAAGGTAATGTTCGGGATTCCAGTTCGCAGGTATTAAAGGCGTTACTTGATTATCAACAAAAGTAACCGCCTTCCAAGCGAGCCAAAGGGTGATCGTTACAGGTGCTGTAATCAGAACCCCTGCAAGAAGATAATTACTAAGCCGTTGGGCAATTGAATGCTTCAGCTTCTGATTGGCCTTACGACCGGTATCTTTCATGAATCAAGGTTCCGTCATAAACAACTGTTTGGGTGCCAATTGATAAATGGCATCTTATGTATTTTAAGATTGCTGTTTATGCCGTCGTTTTCAAGGGAAGAAATGTGTGGAAGATACCTAGAAATCAAAAACCAACAATCGGTATCAAAACTGTGGGATGGTGCGGCAAAGAGGACTTGAACCTCCACTCCCTTACGAGAACTAGCACCTGAAGCTAGCGCGTCTACCAATTCCGCCATTGCCGCATACGAGTACACCCACAGGCTTTGCTCAGAAGATCAGAGAAGATCAATACCGGCATTTTTGAGCAACAACTTTAAATTTTGGTGCGGTCGAGAGGACTTGAACCTCCACGGGCTATAAGCCCATAACGACCTCAACGTTACGCGTCTACCAATTCCGCCACGACCGCATCGTTGTTGCTGAGGGGATTTATACTGATCCCATCAGAAAGGGCAATCGAAAAATTTCAGAAAAGTGAATTTATCTGTGGATAAATCCAAAAAGCCATAATTAGAGATGTTTTTTGAGTGATATAAACCATTTACGGATAATAAAAACAGCTACATTGTATAGATTATATCTGTTTGTTCGATTCTTCTTTAACCATAAATTATTGTTAAAGAATCTGCAGTTAACAACTTGTACGCTTATTATGTTGATGCTTTTCCAATAAGGTTCACTTGAGAACACAGAATCATCACAACCATTCTCAAAACTCTTTGATATGTTCTCATAAGCACCTCGAATTAAGACGCTGGCCATGCCATGGCTTGTACATGGTAACCCCCATTTGGCCGTCCCCCCTGTCTTCTTTCGAGGTGTTTTCTATTTATTTCTGATCATTGCCATATATTTGCTATGATGCTTTTGCACATAGAGGGGCAAAAAGAATATGGCTGAGGAAAAGATCAGGTTCAACCTAGAGAAATTTACTGAAGACCTGAATAGAAGAAGAATCGAGATTACTGATCTTCGGCAGTCGAGTATCGAATCTCGCGATGTTGTTGAACTTGATCAGACGAGAGTCGGGCGCCTTTCTCGGATGGATGCTCTCCAATCTCAGGCTATGTCGTTAGAATCGGAACGAAGACGACAGCTTGAACTCGAAAAAATCGAAATGACACTTATCCGGCTCCAAAGTGGTAATTTTGGGTACTGCCTTAAATGTGACGAGGAAATTCAGATCAAACGCTTGGAGTTGGATCCAACTGTCACCCTTTGTATTGATTGTGCTTCCGATAAATAAGCACTTATTTCAACTACACAATTTGGCTTCAATTATACAAATTTGGATAAAAAATACAATCGAGGTAAAATCATTGATCTTACCTCGACTGATTAGCTAGCTAGCCGCCAGTTAATTATTTTAAAATTTTGGCTACTATTTTATTTTGGTAGATCGTCTGCAAGGATCGCCATGTTGAATGAATAAGACAGCTCCTCATCTTCGTCATCCCGATAAAGGACACCAATAAACTCTCCGCCAAGTGTAACTTCAACAGAATCTTCTTTACTCGTTTTACGGTCCAAGCCAATTGATTCATTACCAAAGGTTTGGCGAAGATACTTTTCTACGCTGGTGATTTCGTTGTTATTCACGCTTACGCTCTCCGACATTAGATATAAAGGGACTGATTAACGGATCAAACTCAGAACTTAAAGCACTTTCTCTTTAAGTTTAAAAAAACAATACTATATATTAACACTTACTTAATAGAGACGTGAGAAAGTATTAGTATGAATGTAAATGCAACATCTTTCCAGGGTTCCGTTCGTTTTTCTGAACCAGCTGCTGCTATTGATACTTCCCTAGAAGGTGGTGTTCAAAAAAACTCGCAGGCTGAGTTTGCAACGAAACGCCCAGTTGAAAATTCAGGATCGGCTGCAGAATCGCGTAAATTTAACGCAAGTGACGATCGTGGGCAAAACTTGGATATCGAAGTTTAATCTTCTGACTTTGCCCCTCTTTCTTCAAATCCAATAAATTAAAAATTATCCATTTTAATTTGGAATCGTAATTTCAGAGCTATTGGAGAATATTATCTGCCAGGCTCCAGCTACAATCCGTTCCAACTTAACTTTTCCTACGTATCTCCCAGAAACCCAGCCTTTGGGCGAGCGCTTCATTCCTAGATATTGAAAATGTAACGCCTGATTTTCTTTAAGAACTTTCTGATTTGTTGATACTTTTCCCAGAGGATCTGTATACGTAATCGTAATACGGTCAGCTATTTTTATCCCCCAAGCTTGGATCCAATATATTAAGGTATCCGCATCTATTCCAATAGCAATACGGCTCCTTTCATCTGATAGGGGCAATCGTTTGTAGTCTGGAATTTCAGAAGAAAACTGCGCTTCGATCAATCCTGTTCGTATATATTTTAAAATATTTTGAGCCTTCTCATTCCAAAAGCTATTAGATTGAGGAATTCGACACCCTATCGCTTCTGTTCCAGTAAACGGATCAAATCTAACATTCTTTTTTTTGACTTCGAAATGTAAGTGGGTAAATTCTGTTTTACCGCTAAGGCCAACAACACCCAATATATCTCCGGCTTTAACCTTGTCTCCCACCTTTACGGCGATAGATCCTTTACGTAAATGTGCGTAAAGTGTCTCCCAATTATCGCTATGTTGAAGGACAACAACATTTCCTTCTTCAATACTCTTTGTAGCCTCCTCACCTTTTTTAATATATTCGCCATCAATATAGCCATCTCGCGCCCGAATTATCACACCATCTTCTGCTGCGATAACATAAACACCTTTGTGATATAGAGAATAATCTGAAACCCTAAAATCAGTTCCTTTGTGCCTTTCATAACTAAGAGTTCCACAACTAAAGTCACGCACTCCTGGGCCAGGCCTAATATCCATGTAATTTTGGACAACGCATTGAGTAGGAACTTCACATTGCAGAGGTATGTTAAACCTTGGTGGATCAAGCGTATCTGCTCTAACAAGTGTATTAATTAGAACTAACGCTCCCCAAATACAAAACCCGAGAAATACCCTGTGCATGCCTTTGCCCTAAAGAATGTTGATAATACGCCTTAGAACCAAAGCGGCTCCCCCAGCGGTCTCCTCAAGGAACTTAACGAAGTCCATAGTACTTTCTTCACCCGCCAGATCGCTGAGGGACCGGATAATAACAAAAGGCACCTGATATCGATCAGCGACTTGAGCAATTGCAGCCCCTTCCATTTCGACGGCCATTCCAGACAGATCATTGTGCAATTTATCTCGAGCAACCGTGCACCCTATAAACTGATCTCCAGTGAGAATAGTGCCCGAAGTTATAATGGGTTGCCGTTTATGCCCCCCAGCAGCTTCCGCCGATATTTCCGGTAATTTGAATCCTGCCAATTCATTCATTATTTTTTCTACAAAGGCAGGTTCAACATCATACCCAAGCTTTTCAGTTGGCATATGTATAGGAAGATGGCCTGGCTGATAAGTCGTCAGCTTTTCTTCAACAGCCATGCCATAATCGTGTTGGATTAACTTATTACCAATAATAACATCGCCGACACCAAGTTCAGGATCTAAACCACCAGCAACACCAGAGAACAGGATTGCTCTGCAGTTATAATGCTCCATAAGCAAAGTCGTAACGACCGCTGCATTCACCTTACCCATCCCAGCCTCGACAAGGATAGTCTCGACACCGTCTAACTTTCCGGAATAAAAAGAGAATCCAGCGATGACTTGTTCAGCATCTTTTATGAAAGCTGATCCAAAATGTTGAATTTCATTTGGAATGGCACAAATAAGGCCCAATGGCTTTTGAGACACGTTATTATCCTAACAAAAAAGTACGTTCTATTATTATAAATACATTTGAGGTCGATTTGGGTTTGTTAACGTCAGATGGACTTCCAAATTAACTCGACAGACCAACATTATTCATTCTGCAAGTGAAGAAAGAAAGGTGTTTTATATATTACAAGTAAAGTTAAGCCGGCGGGGATTAGATAAACAAAACCCCGCTTGAAAGCGGGGCTGTTTGTGCAGATTGGTGGGCCCGACTGGGCTCGAACCAGTGACCTGCCGATTAAAAGTCGGACGCTCTACCAACTGAGCTACGGGCCCAATCTGCGTATATATACCCAAATAAATTCGGGATGAGAATGGTGGGCCCGACTGGGCTCGAACCAGTGACCTGCCGATTAAAAGTCGGACGCTCTACCAACTGAGCTACGGGCCCATTCTCATTTGCTTTCCAACATCAAACTGTAATGCGGTAAGCGAGGCGGAAGATAGAACCACTTATTGATTCGGTCAACAGCCTTTTTGCTTAAAAGAAGAAAAAAATGAATAATTTCAATTCTTCTTTAAAAGACGTTATTCAAAAGTAGGATTATTCTTCGTTCAAACGCATTAATTTGAATTTATCTTCTAACTTCAGCTTTGTGTCTGCACTGACAAATGAAGCAATATCGCCGCCTAAATAACCAATTTCTTTAACGAATCTAGAAGAAACAAATTGTTGTTTTTCTGACGCCATAAGAAAGACAGTTTCTATCTCTGCATCCAGTCTGGCATTCATACCTGTCATTTGAAATTCGTATTCAAAATCAGATACCGCCCTTAGTCCGCGCAAAATAACACTTGCGCCGACATCACGAGCGAACTTAACCAGTAGATTATCAAAGGGGAGAACTTCGATTTGAAAACCCTTTTCTCTCAAGGGCTCTGTATCATGCAGAACCATTTCAACACGTTCATCTGTGTTGAAAAGCGGCCCCTTACGGTCATTACGTGCGACAGCGATGATTAGCTTATCAACCACGCGACATCCACGCGTTATGATATCTATGTGGCCTTTGGTAATAGGGTCAAAGGTACCTGGGTAGAGTCCGACGTGTTTTGTCGTCATGGAGTCTATCTATCTTTCTCTCTTCGCCGAAGAGGCGGGGATTACTCCCCACCCTCTCCTTCTACCTGTTGAATTTCACTCGGGTTTTCGTCTGCATTTGCGTCTGACGCTTCAGAAGAATCTACAGAATCCTCATCAATACCCTCAATGTCATCATTCTCTTCATCTTCTCCATCATCCTCAAGGCGGGATACAGAAACAATTTTTTCGTCATCAGCAACATTGAAGAGATTAACACCACGTGTAGAACGACCTGCAATTCTGACATCATGAACAGGGCAACGGATTAGCTTCCCAGCATCTGTGACCAGCATTATGTGATCGGTTTCGTCGATTGGGAATACTGAAATAACCGTTGTGGTTTTTCCTTTAGGACGAGAAAGATCTAGATTTCCAATCCCCTTACCGCCACGACTAGTTACTCGGTACTCATAAGAAGAAGAACGTTTACCCAACCCATCTTTTGAAATGGAGAGAATAAATTGCTCCGTCGCAGCCATGCTATCGAGAAGATCTTGGGATAATGTTGTCTCTAGAGAAGAAGGATCAAACTCACCTTCATCTACATTCTCGCTCCGTCTTTTTGCACTCGCATAACGGAGATACTGTTCACGTGTATCCGAATCAGCATCCATGTGGTTGATGATTGCCATAGAAATAACAGTATCACCTTCAGCCAAGGAAATACCCCGAACCCCCGTAGATGTACGCCCAGAGAATACTCGGACACCACTCACAGGAAAACGGATACATTTACCACGATCAGTTGCAAGCATAATATCATCATGTTCGCTACACGTTTGAACACCAATTAATTGACTATTTTCACCTTCAAGTTTCATGGCGATTTTACCATTCGCCATAACACGGGTGAAATCAGATAACTTGTTTCTGCGAATCCCACCCGTCGATGTGGCGAACATCACATACATGTTTGACCATGTATCCTCGTCCTCAGGTAAAGGCATCATTGTTGAGATGGTTTCACCCTGCTGCAAAGGAAGCATGTTAATAAGCGCCTTCCCCTTTGACGTCGGACTACCAGGAGGAAGTCTATAGACTTTCATTTTGTAGACCATGCCACGGGAAGAGAAGAATAGAACGGGTGTATGGGTATTGCAGACAAAGATCTGAGAAACAAAATCCTCATCTTTTGTCGCCATCCCTGAACGCCCCTTACCACCACGACGTTGTGCGCGATAAGTACTTAACGGCACACGCTTGATATACCCGGTATGACTTACGGTTACGACCATATCTTCACGTTGGATAAGATCTTCGTCATCGTACCCGAAGACACCATCCAAAATTTCCGTACGTCTAGGTGTTGCGTACTTTTCCTTCAT
Source organism: Halopseudomonas aestusnigri (assembly GCA_036960845.1). GTDB lineage: Bacteria > Pseudomonadota > Alphaproteobacteria > Kiloniellales > Kiloniellaceae > Kiloniella. The sequence goes on from JBALWN010000004.1 coordinate 141,481, forward strand.
CTCAACGAGTTCGTTACGAAGAATATCAAGCAGCTTTTCACGAGAGGCTAGAATTTCGAGATAGTAACGAATTTGGGAAGCAATCTCTTCCAATTCGTTGGCAATTTTATCTCTTTCAAGACCAGTTAATCTTTGTAACCGGAGTTCCAAAATAGCACGGGCTTGAACTTCTGAGAGATAGTAATTTCCGTCTTCATCAACGTTACGACCAGGCTCATCAATCAATTTGATCAAAGGCGCAACATCTTTGGCTGGCCACGCCTGGGTCATCAATTGTTGCCGCGCAAGTACTGGATCGGATGCCGCCCGAATAAGAATGATAACCTCATCAATATTCGCAACAGCTATCGCTAAACCAGCAAGTACATGGGCACGATCACGTGCTTTATTGAGTTCATAAATCGTTCTGCGGGTAATGACTTCTTCGCGGAATGCGATAAATGCAGAAATAATCGATTTAAGATCAAGAAGCTCAGGACGTCCAGAATTCAACGCCAACATATTAGCGCCAAAAGAAGTCTGAAGTGGAGAATAACGATAAAGCTGATTGAGAATTACTTCTGGCTCGACATCGCGACGTAACTCAACAACGACACGGACACCGTGTCTGTCGCTTTCATCGCGAATATCTGTAATGCCTTCAATAGTTTTCTCACGTGCAATTTCAGCAATTTTTTCAAGCATCCGGGCCTTATTAACTTGGAAAGGCACTTCGGTGATGATGATCGCCATCTTGTCCTTACGGACTTCTTGGACCTCAGCCCTACCTCGCATGACGATTGAGCCACGCCCGGTATGATAGGCATCCCGGATTGTCGTCCGACCCAGGATGAGACCGCCTGTTGGAAAATCGGGTCCTGGAATAAGCTCATTTAACTGATCAATTGAGATTTCAGGATCGTCAATATACGCTTGGCAACCATCCAATACCTCCCCAAGGTTATGCGGAGGAATGTTCGTCGCCATACCAACAGCGATACCACCAGCACCGTTTACCAGCAGGTTAGGGTAGCGCGCAGGAAGAACCATTGGCTCTTTTGTTGATTCGTCATAGTTGTCTTGAAAATCAACCGTATCCCGATCGATATCCTCAAGAAGCGCCTCGGAAGCAACGCGTTGAAGCCGGGCTTCGGTATAACGCATCGCAGCGGGAGGATCGCCATCCATGGAACCGAAGTTACCCTGGCCATCAATCAACGGCAGGCGCATAGAGAAAGTTTGCGCCATACGAACCATAGCATCGTAGATTGCACTATCACCATGAGGGTGATATTGCCCCATCACATCGCCGACAATACGCGCTGACTTACGATAAGCCCGGTTCCAATCGTACCCAGACTCTTTCATAGCATAGAGAATGCGACGGTGAACCGGTTTCAAGCCATCTCGAACGTCAGGAAGCGCACGTGAGACGATAACGCTCATGGCGTAATCGAGGTAAGAGCGCTTCATTTCATCTTCAATGGTTACCGGAAAGATATCCATGTGATCAGAGGAGGTATCAGAATTCGAGGTCACGTAATTATCCTGTTTCTGTTGCACAGAAAGGCCCAAAATATCGTCTTTGGCAGATTGCCGCAGAGCGAATAACTTTAAGCGTCATAAATTTCAGGGAAAATGTAACAAATTCATAGCGCAGCCACAACAAAATCTGCACAAAAAACTAAGGAAAAAGTTTGTTCTATCAGTTTGAATTTAAATAATTTTTCAACAACCCAATATTCATTGAAAATTCAAAATATTTCTGACTTGTCAAGATAAATAATAATGGTCGATAAGTGGCCTTTAAACAGCTCTGATCATATCAACATGCATAACGCCAGCGTTATCATAGGGCTGGTCGGAAACCAAAACATAACCAAATGTATTGTAAAAACCAGCAAGGTATTCTTGAGCTGAAAGCTCTATGCGTTCTGCCCCCTCTTGCTTGGCAATAAACTCATGCGCCCGATCCATCAACTCCTTCGCCAATCCTTGACCTCTCCCCGACTTTGAAACGGCAACACGTCCAATAGTATAACAAGCGGGGTCTTTCTTATCTTTAAGCAGGCGAACAACACCAATGAGCTGATGTTTGTGATCATAGGCCAGAATATGCCAAGCATCCTTATCCTGCCCATCTATATCTCGGTACAGAGATTTTTGTTCTAATACAAATACATCCGCACGCAATTGTAGAATATCATAAAGCTGTTCTTTTGAGAGTTGCTCAAAATGCAGAAGATTTAATTGGTGAGACATTAGGCGCCGGTTGTTTTGTTTGGAAATATTTTAACAAGTATAAGGCAGTCAAAAAAAGAAAAGCGGCCCAGAGGACCGCTTCCTAAATAATCACCCCGTTCTTTAGAACGGGATTTCATCGTCGAGATCATCAACAGGAGCACTGCCACCAGAAGAGCCGCTTGACTGGGATGAACCTCCACCAAAGCCGCCGCCATAACCGCCACCACTACTACCGCTGCCACCAAAGCCACCAGCATCACCACTAGAAGAATCACCAAAGCCGCCGCCTTGCTGACCGTCATTTCTGCCATCGAGCATGGTGAGCTCACCACGGAAATTTTGCAGGACGATTTCTGTTGTGTATTTTTCCACGCCAGAATTGTCTGTCCACTTACGTGTCTGCAGCTGGCCTTCAAGATAAACTTTTGAGCCTTTTTTTAAGAATTTTTCTGCAACGTCACACAAGCGATCATTAAAAATAACGACACGGTGCCATTCAGTTTTGTCTCGACGTTCGCCCGAAGACTTATCTTTCCAGCTTTCAGATGTCGCAATATTAAGATTAGCCACACGCTGTCCAGATTGCATAGAACGGATCTCAGGATCGCGTCCCAAATTTCCAACCAGGATCACCTTGTTAACACTACCAGCCATGGCCTCTTTCCTTGAAAAATAAAGAATCTATAATTTGATCTGAAACCCTATCAGGCGGGGTCCTCAGAGCCAACGTCTAATAAGAGATCGTTCACTTTTTCGCAAGATGCGTTAAAGATATTAGAAAAAAGATGCATTTTGTTCACTGTTCGTCCATACATATTCAAATGAGAACATTTGCAAAACATCTACAGGTATAAAAATGAGTTCGATACAGGAATCCCGCACTATTTCCGTACGTGGTGCGAGAGAGCATAACCTGAAAAATGTCAGTGTTGATTTACCAAGAAATCAACTGGTTGTCATTACTGGGCTCAGTGGATCCGGGAAATCTTCTCTTGCCTTCGATACAATATATGCAGAGGGACAACGTCGTTATGTCGAATCCCTTTCAGCTTATGCACGCCAGTTTTTGGAGTTAATGCAAAAGCCGGATGTCGATTCTATCGAAGGATTATCACCTGCGATTTCTATCGAACAAAAAACAACGTCGAAGAATCCCAGATCAACTGTCGGTACCGTTACCGAAATTTACGATTACCTCAGACTTTTGTTTGCGCGTGTTGGTATCCCCTACTCCCCGGCAACAGGCCTCCCCATCCAAAGCCAATCTGTCAGCCAAATGGTCGATAGAGTAGTGGAAATGGGACAGGGCACCAGATTGTATCTTCTTGCGCCGATTGTTCGGGGCCGCAAAGGAGAATACAAAAAAGAGCTCATGGACCTTCAGGTTAAAGGCTTCCAAAGAGTGAAAGTAGATGGTGAGCTTTATGAAATTGCGGATGTCCCTGCTCTGGATAAAAAGAAAAAGCACGATATTGAAGTCGTAGTTGACCGCGTTGTCGTTAAAGGAGACATGAAAACCCGCTTGGCCGACAGTTTTGAAACCGCGTTGGGGCTAGCAGATGGCATTGCTTTTGCCGAAGACGCAAAGACAGGTGAACGTACAATATTTTCAGCCCGATATGCCTGTCCTGTTTCCGGCTTTACAATCGACGAGATTGAACCACGTTTATTTTCTTTTAATAATCCTTTTGGTGCCTGCCCTACCTGCGATGGCCTCGGTAAAACTCTTATTTTTGATGGAGAACTAATCGTTCCGGATCCAAGAGTTGCCTTAAATGAAGGCGCGATTGCTCCTTGGGCAAACTCAACTTCAAAATATTATCTTCAGACCCTGAAAAGCCTAGCCGAACATTTCAGCTTTGAGCTTGATTGCTCGTGGAACGAACTTCCTGAAAAAGTTCAAAAGCTCCTGCTTATGGGCTCAGGTAAAGAAACCATTGATATGACTTACACTGATGGCAATAGAAGCTATCAGACCAAAAAACCTTTTGAGGGTATCATTCCAAATATGGAGCGTCGCTTTCGGGAAACCGATAGTGACTGGGTCCGCGAGGAATTATCCAAATACCAAGCCAAGCAACCTTGTACTGTATGTAAAGGATATAGGTTAAAACCTGAAGCATTGGCTGTAAAAATTTGCGGTAAACATGCCGGTGAAATTGCACAACTCTCTATCTCCGAGGCCGCAAAATGGTTCACGGAAATACCAGAAACACTTTCATCTAAAGAAAATGAAATCGCAGTCCGCATCCTTAAAGAGATTAATGAACGTCTCTATTTCCTGGTTAACGTCGGTCTTGACTACTTGACCCTGTCACGGTCTTCCGCAACTTTATCGGGGGGTGAGAGCCAGCGTATCAGACTAGCCTCCCAAATTGGATCAGGTCTGACCGGTGTTCTCTATGTTTTGGATGAGCCCTCTATCGGCCTTCATCAGCGTGACAATGCGCGTTTACTTGAAACTTTGAGACGGCTACGTGATCTTGGTAATACAGTCATCGTTGTCGAGCATGATGAAGATGCAATCCGGACAGCTGATTACCTTGTAGATATGGGGCCAAGGGCTGGAAAGCACGGGGGACAAGTTGTTGCTTGTGGGACGCCTGATGAAGTCATGGCCACGGAGGCAAGTTTAACCGCCAAGTATCTAACAGGTGAAGTTTCGATAGCCATTCCAGATAAGCGTCGCAAAGGCCATAAAGGACAAAAAATCAAAGTCCTGAATGCGAATGAAAATAATCTCCAAAACGTTTCAATAGAAGTTCCCCTTGGTACATTTACATGTATCACAGGCGTGTCAGGTAGCGGTAAATCCACCCTTATACTTGAAACGCTCTATAAAGCAGTGTCTCGAAAACTTCATAATGCCAAGGGTCATCCAGGTAGTCATGATTCAATTGAAGGGCTGGAGTTCATCGACAAGGTGATCGATATAGATCAATCCCCAATTGGTCGTACACCGAGATCAAACCCGGCAACCTACACCGGTGCATTTTCCCCAATTCGGGAGTGGTTTGCAGGATTACCCGAAGCAAAAACCCGTGGATACAAACCCGGCCGCTTTTCTTTTAATGTCAAAGGCGGACGTTGCGAGGCTTGTCAGGGTGATGGTGTAATCAAAATTGAGATGCACTTTCTACCTGATGTCTATGTTGAATGCGATGTCTGTAAGGGTAAACGCTATAACCGCGAGACATTGGAAATCCTCTTTAAAGGTAAATCCATTTCCGACGTTCTCCATATGAACGTTGACGATGGCTTGGAATTTTTCAGAGCCGTCCCTTCCATCCGCAATAAGCTCGAAACCCTTCAAAGGGTCGGCCTTGGTTACGTTCAAGTGGGGCAATCGGCCACCACCCTGTCCGGTGGTGAAGCACAGCGCGTGAAACTTGCCAAAGAATTATCTCGTAAAGCCACCGGAAAAACGCTCTATATCCTGGATGAGCCCACAACCGGTCTACATTTTGATGATGTGAAGAAACTTCTCGAAGTACTCCAAACACTTGTGGATCAGGGAAATACTATTCTTTGTATCGAACACAATCTTGAAGTCATAAAAATTGCGGATTGGATTATCGATATGGGCCCTGAGGGCGGCGACAAAGGAGGCAAAGTTATTGCTACCGGGACCCCCGAAAAGGTTGCCAAAACAAAAGGCAGCTATACAGGTGAATACTTGAAATCCTATTTAACTTAAAGCTGATTTGAGTGAAAATGCAAAAAGGCCAGAAGGGTAATTCTTACCCTTCTGGCCTTTTTTACAACACGTTACATATTATAAATTAATATCAATTATCTAAAGTGAATACTTCGCGCTTTTCCTCAATACCTCTGAGTTGATGCTCACCCATTGGCATACATTGTCTGCCAACAATTTCAGCAAACTCTTTACTCATAAGAATTGTCTTTCCAAGCTCTTTTGTAAGGGCTTCAAGGCGCGCAACTTCATTTACGGCTGGTCCTACCGTTGTAAACTGTAGTCGATCAGGTAAACCAATATTACCAAACATTACATTGCCTACATGAAGGCCCAACCCAAACGTCGCCTCACATTTACCATTATCACAGGCACAAGTATTTAACGTTTTCATACGTTCAAGGGCATCATAGGCAGCCTTTACGGCAAGCTCACCAGTTTCCGCCTGTGTGCGGTTATCCGTAAAGGGGAAAATACCCAATACAGCATCACCGATAAGTAAGAGTACATCACCACCATTATCTATGATCGCACCAGCCGTACTTTCAAAATATCCATTGAGAAGATCGAGGTATTCTTCTTCAGGCATCATATCAGCAAGTGCTGTAGAATTGCGTAAATCACTGTACCAGATTACGGCATGAATTTTCTCACCGTCACCTCTTTTAATCTGCCCCTTAAGAACCCGTTGGCCAGCGTTTGTTCCAAGATAGGTGGTCGAGATATTATGGGCGATTTGAGATTTGATAATAACTTTACATGCCACCGCAAGGCGGTTTTGAACACGGATCAGGGATCGAATATCAGAATCACTAAAGCCTGCTTTGATATCACATGACCAAGTACCCAGTATCCCTCTTGCTTCGGTGTCTCCCGGAGTAGATTCCTCAAAATGAATGGCGTAACAAAGCGTATCAGTGTACCCATCATCCCTGAGATCATTCATTAATGGAAAATCATGAATGGCACCTTCCCCTATCAACCGACGCCTTAGAAGGCTGATATCTTTACTCAGCATGAAATAAAACGGGCTACGGCGCCAAACTTCATCACGAGACGCATCATGTGACATGCCAACTGTCTTTACACCATTGCCTAATTCCCAAGTAAGTCCCATCGCACTATAAAGTGGATGAAGCGTCCGAAAAGCAATATAGCCCCTGGCAATTGGAAGGCCTGCAGATCTTAAACGAAGACAACAGCCTTCGAAGAGATCTTCGATTGTTGTATCGCGTAGGGCTTGCGACATAACCCAGTCAACAACTGAGCTAATAAGACTATCGTCATCTCCCCCCCGTTTAATGCGATCATCAATTCGTTGCATAGACTAATTTGCTCCTGAAAAATGTGGTATTAAGTATTATGTATAAAGAAAATTACACCCAGTAAAACATATGGGTGCAATTGGCTGAATTAATAGATATAACACGAAAAAATTATTTATCATATGAGAAGAACAAATGAGCAACAGTAATTTGAAACCTATCCACGTAATTGGCGGCGGAATGGCGGGCACTGAAGCGACCTGGCAAATTGCTCAAGCAGGCGTCCCGGTCATCCTTCATGAAATGCGCCCGGTTAAAAAAACCGACGCACATCAGGGTGAAGGATTAGCAGAGCTCGTTTGCTCTAACTCTTTTCGATCAGATGATTACGAAAACAATGCCGTTGGCCTTCTGCATGAAGAAATGCGCCGGATGGATTCAATCATCATGGCCTCTGCAGCGTTACATATGGTTCCAGCTGGTGGCGCCTTGGCTGTTGATCGTGATAATTTTTCAGATGAAGTAACACGCCGTCTTGAAGAACATCCCCTTGTTACTATTGCTAGAGAAGAAATAGACACTCTACCGCCAGAAGAATGGGATTCTGTTATTGTTGCGACAGGACCTCTTACATCTGAAAGTATGAGTGAAATTATTGCGGGTATCACAGGCGAAGAATATCTCGCTTTTTTCGATGCCATCGCTCCTATCGTGTATAAAGAATCCATTGATTTCGACAAAGCATGGTTCCAGTCACGCTATGATAAAGTTGGTCCAATGGGTGACGGCGCTGATTATATCAACTGCCCTATGAATAAGGAGCAGTATGAAACCTTTATTCAGGCCCTCATTGATAGTGAAAAAACTGATTTCAAAGAATGGGAAGAAAACACTCCTTACTTTGAAGGCTGTCTGCCGATTGAAGTAATGGCGAGCCGTGGTGTTGAAACCCTTCGTTTTGGCCCGATGAAACCGGTCGGTCTTACAAACCCCCATAGCGAAGAAGATCCTTACGCTGTTGTACAACTGCGCCAGGATAACAAACTCGGCACGATTTATAATATCGTCGGATTTCAAACCAAAATGAAATATGGCGCACAAATGGAGATTTTCCGGGCAATCCCGGGCCTGGAAGAAGCTGAGTTTGCTCGTTTGGGCGGCCTCCACCGAAATACCTTTTTGAAATCACCAAAATTATTGGACAGCTCTCTTCGTATGAAACCTATGCCTCGGCTGAGGTTTGCTGGACAAATCACTGGCGTTGAGGGTTATGTCGAATCTGCTGCTTCGGGATTGATGGCAGGACGCTTTGCTGCGGCGGAGCGTCTCGGCAAAGAATTACCAGCTCCTCCTATCACCACAGCACACGGCGCTTTGATCAACCATGTTACAGGTGGAGCAGACGCCAAGACCTTCCAACCAATGAATGTGAACTTTGGCATATTCCCGAACATTCCAAGAGGCCCTGGCAAAAAAGTGAAAAAGAAAGACCGCAAGCCGATGTATTCTAAACGAGCTTTGGAAGATCTTCAGACTTGGTATGATGAAAATTATTAAGAAAAGCTATTTAAGAATTTGAATACAAAAAGGTTTTGTTCCTTCGGGGATGAAGCCTTTTTTGTACCTTTTTTTAATAATTTAATAGCGAGACCGGAAATTTGCCCACATTAAACGCCAGGAAGCGGAAGAGGTTACTTTACGAAGAGATGGACTAAAAGGATCGTAGTTATTTTCCTCAAGCTGCTTTAGATACTGATCTGCCAGAACACCAACAAGCAGAGGTGAAGTTGCATTTTTGGGGATATCTAAACGAACAGATCTTGCTTTATCCAAATGGGTACGTAGTCGTTCAGCCAGAATTTTGGTAATATCACATAGTGCTGTGGAGCTCTGTAGTTCAAAGAGTTCTTTAAGATCCAAATTATGCTGACGGCTTAATTCTTGCGGAATATATAACCGTTTTTTCTCTGCATGAAAGGGGATCGCTCGGATCAAGCCAAGGATTCCCCAAGCAAGTCCCATATGTTTAACTGCTTCAGGGATATTGTCAGTTTGATTTGAAGCTGTAATCTCAACCGCAGCTGTTAGCAGACTAGATGACGTACTCTCTACATAATCTTCCAAAGCGCTGAGTGTAGCTGGAACTTCTTCATCTAGGTCAAATTCTCTACTGTCGATTATTTTATCAAATAATTTCTGCTCAAGAGAAAATTGATGGATTGCTTCTGATAAGGCTTCAACAATGACGTGTTTTCTTGGTGTACGGTCATAGATCCCCTGGATTGATTCCCGCCACCATTGCAAACGGATCATACCTGTAAGGGGTTCGCTCACCACCTCGGCAGTTTTCGCAATTTCCTGATTGAAAGCATAAAGAGCAAACAAGGCGTTGCGACATTCTTCAGGAGCAAAAAGACACGTTAGGTAACGATCATAATCATTAGACTTAACGTCCAATCCGCAAGGTGAGAGTGCACTATTACTCATTAAGCCCGTTACTCATAAAGTCTGTGATGTCTATTCTACAGCGATCAGAGCTGCTGCCACTGAACGGTTTTCTGACAACAAGACATTATAGGTTCGACACGCAGCCCCGGTGTCCATGGCGTCAATCACGAGACCTTTATTACGTAATTCTTCCCTAAATTTGGGTGGAATGAATTCGGATTTAGAACCACACCCAATAAGAAGAACTTCGATTTGATCCGCCATATCAATAAACGGCTGAAGGCTCTCAACAGTTAGATCAGCGAAGCTATTAACCGTCCAGGGGACCGTCTCTTCGGATCTAATAAGAACGGAGCCTTCATGGTAATGGTCGCTTATGAGAAAGCGACCATTACCATATTTTTCGACGACCTGTTGGCCTTCATTTAATTGTAGTGTCACTTCCACAGTGTGACGCTCCTAAGCTTCTTGCCCGTTTTCAGAACCTTCACCATTCTCTTCGTCTTCAGGAACAGGTGAACGAACATCTGTAGCAAAGAGCAATGGAACAGCAAGACCAATGGATGAATAAGTACCAATGGCAACACCCCAAATCAGTCCCAAACTCAGGCCACGCAGAACCTCACCACCAAATACAAAAAGAGCTAACAGCGCCAATAGAGTTGTGACAGACGTCAGAATTGTCCGAGACAGCGTTTTGTTGACCGCCATATTGAGGACGTCTATGACTTCCATCTTTTTATAACGACGAAGCTCATCTCTTACCCGGTCAAAGATAACCACAGTATCGTTGATCGAATAACCAGCAATCGTCAAAATAGCGGCAAGTGTCGCTAAATTGAATTCGTATTGCGTTATTGCAAAGAACCCAATTGTGGTGATGACGTCATGCGTAAGAGCCAAAAGAGCCGCAACCGAGAACTGCCATTCAAACCGGAACCAGATGTAAAAAGCAATTCCGAGAAGAGCAAAGATCGTTGCAAGTGCACCATCTTTTTTTAGTTCAGCACCAACTTTTGGTCCAACAAACTCAACACGACGATATTCTGCAACGTCAGATCCCAATTCAGCTTTAACCAGCTGAATGGCTTCCATCTGTTTTTTCTCATCACCCTCTTGCTTTTGGATGTTAATGAGAACTTCATCAGGTGCACCAAATTCTTGAAGGCTGATTTCACCGATATTAAGTGAACTCATTCGGCTCCGCAGAGCATTGAGATCAGCAGGCTCAGCGGTTTTAACTTCGATAAGAACGCCGCCGCGAAAATCGATACCGAGGTTTAATCCTCGGGTCGCAACCATAAAGACTGACAAACCAATCAAGAGCGCAGAGAAAGCCATAAACAGCTTTCTTTTACCCATAAAGTCAATTTTAGGATCAACGGGAAGTTTTTTGATTAATGCCATGATATATATCCAACCCCCTCTATTATATACCGAGTGATTGCGGACGTTTCCGACGCAACCAAACTACGATGAGTAAACGGGTGAACATAATAGCCGTAAACATTGAGGTAATGATCCCGATGGTCAGTGTAACCGCAAACCCTTTGATTGGGCCTGTACCAAACTGAAACAAAAGAACCGCAGCAATCAGGGTAGTGATGTTTGAATCGAGAATGGTTGCAATCGCACGTTTGTAACCTGCATCCACAGCCATAACCGGCCCTCGGCCATTTCGAATTTCTTCTCTGATACGCTCAAAAATTAAAACGTTCGCATCAACTGCCATACCAATCGTCAATACAATCCCCGCAATACCTGGCAAAGTAAGTGTCGCCTGGAATAGAGAAAGTACGGCAACAATCAATACCAGATTTGCAACCAAAGCAAAGTTCGCCATGATACCAAACAGGCCATAGGCGAGGCCCATAAAGATCAATACCAAGACAAGGCCAATGATGCTTGCGTATTTACCTGCAGTAACAGAATCTTCACCAAGGCCCGCACCAACAGTTCTTTCTTCTTCAAAAGAAATATCAGCAGGAAGCGCCCCTGCTCTTAGCAACAGAGCAAGTTCTTCGGCAGATTGAGTGGTGAAATTACCGGATATAATACCTGTACCGGTTAAAATAGGAGAGCGAATAACCGGAGCAGAAATAACTTTACCATCAAGGACAATTGCAAAAGGACGATTTACATTGGCTTGTGTTGCATCCGCAAATCGCTTGGCTCCAGTCGTATCAAAAGTAAAAGATATAACGGGCTGGCCATCCTGAAATGTCGCTTGGGCATCAGTCAGGTTTTCACCACTAACCATAACACGCTTATTAATTACATAGCGTTGTGGTTGACCATTTGCTTGCATGTCCTGAGATAGCAAAATTTGTGACCCAACTGGCGCTTTACCGGAATAAGGATCAGCATTTTGGTTAACCATCTGGAAATTTAGTTTTGCGGTTTTACCAATGAGCTCTTTTAGTCTTTCAGGATCTTCTTCACCAGGTGCTTGCAAAACGATACGATTTTCACCCTGCCGTTGAAGACTAATTTCTTTCGTTCCAGTTTCATCTACACGGCGCCGAATTACTTCAATCGACTGATTAAGAATAGAGATTTTGCGCTGTTGATTAGCTTGTTCGCTGTAGGCAGCAATTATAGTGCCATTATCTGTCGTAATAAGCAGGCCGGGGTTATTTTGAAAAATCATAGACCGAACGCGTGATGACATTTCATCACTTCGATCCTTCAGATCAAAAGTAGCTGCACCATCCTCAACTCTAAGGTTCTCATAACCAATGCGTTCGGCTCTCAAAGTGGCTCTAAAGCCTTCTACGAGATTTGACAGTTGTTCTTTTTGTACAGCTTCAAGATCGACTTCCATCAGAAGGTACGACCCACCCTGAAGATCTAATCCCAAGTTTATTTGGTCTGAAGCCACCCACTCGGGGAAGTTATCAAGAGTTTGTTCTTTGAAAACATTTGGCATGGCGTAATAGATACCAAGAACAAGAACGCCAATAATTACAAAAATTTGCCACTTAGGAATTTGAACCATAACCGGCCCGTTTTATCTGTTAAAAAATGAAATAAACCTGCTCTGGATATAGGGCCAGAGCAGGTGAAGACTAGTCCTCAAAATTATATACTTATAAAAAGTACATAAGCTATTGGAATGTCAGACAAAATTAATCTTTAGATTTTTTGTCTTTTTTGTCTTTTTTGTCTTTTTTACTTTTTTTGTCGTCGTTAGCTGATTTCTCAGTAGATTTATCAGCTGGCTCTGGTTTTGTCAGAACGCTCGCGATTGTGCTTTGGATTACGGTAATCCGGACACCCTCCGCAATATCAACTTCGACTTCGCCTTCTTTGACTTTAGAAACCTTACCAACGATACCACCAGCTGTGATCACTTTATCACCACGACTAATCGCACCGATCATCGCTTTTTGTTGTTTCATTTTCTTGCTTTGCGGGCGAATAATCAAGAAGTAGAAAACCGCAAAAATCAAAACAAGCGGGAAAAGTGTCGCGAACAATTCGTTTGGTGAACTAGAACCACCAAGTGCCTGAGCATAGGCTGTGGAAATAAACATTAATCCCTCCAGAAGATAGAACTTGGAATCGGTCTATTAACAGCCGTCCAAAAAAAATTACTCGCGGACTATAACGGTCTGACCCGGAAATGCAAACGAATGCAAACGAACAGGAGAACAAAGCTAACCGAACTAGGTGACACTCCATTTGACGCTTCAAAGGCAGAAGGATAGGGTTCGGGAAATGACAACATTATTGGCGATTTGCCGGAGTAAGATAAATGACTGATTCTCAATCCCTAATGCCCGTTCTTGAACGCATTGCAGCTGCATTAGAGAAAATTGCGCCCGTTGCAGAATCAGAGCCTGATCTCTCTCTAGCCGAAGCATATGTCTGGCACACCGATCCTGACCAGTTAGAACCCATTGATGAAGTGAATCGGATTGATTTTGATCTCCTAAAAGGAATAGATCGCCAAAGAGAAATACTTCTTTCCAATACCTTACGTTTTGTCGAAGGTTTTCCGGCAAACAACGCTTTACTCTGGGGGGCAAGAGGAACCGGTAAAAGTTCTATCGTTAAGGCTGTTCATGACAAGGTAAATGATCTCGCAGAAGCTGAAGGTTTCTCAAAACTTACCCTTGTTGAAATACACCGAGAAGACATCCCTTCCCTACCAAGGTTGCTCAAAATTTTAAAAAAATCAGATCGCCCGTGCATTTTATTTTGCGATGATCTGAGCTTTGATACACAAGATGATACCTATAAGTCTCTTAAGGCTGTACTAGAAGGTGGCATAGAAGGTCGCCCAAATAACGTAATCTTCTATGCAACGTCAAATCGCCGCCATCTGATGTCACGAGAGATGATAGAAAACGAACGCTCTTCTGCAATCCATACCTCAGAAGCCACCGAAGAAAACGTCAGCCTATCAGACCGTTTTGGCCTATGGCTTGGCTTTCATAATTGTAATCAGGATACTTTCTTTGCAATGATCGAAGCCTACGTTGCACATTATGACATTAAGATCGATCTAGAAACATTGCACGCTGAAGCTAGAGAATGGTCAGTAACGCGAGGATCACGCTCTGGAAGGGTTGCCTGGCAATACATCCAAGATCTTGCTGGCAGAATGTCCATAAAGATTACTTGAGGCTAAATACCTCAATATCTGTACTTCTACTTGGTAATAAGTTTGGTGGGGTTAACGGCTTCAGATCCTTTTCTGATCTCAAAGTGGAGTTGTGACTTTGAAACGTTCCCCGTACTACCAACTTTTGCGATCGCCTGTCCTCTTTTAACCCTTTGCCCCCTACCGACCAATAGTTGGTCAGTATGTGCATAGGCTGTGACCCAACCATCTGAGTGCTTGATCAACAACATCTGGCCAAACCCTTTTAGCTCGCTCCCAGCATAAACAACCACGCCGTTTTCAGCAGCCTTTACAGCTGTGCCTTTTTTGGCGGCGATGTTTATCCCATCATTGTGAATGCCGCCAGCCTTAGGGCCAAACGAAGAAATTATTTTTCCGCTTATAGGGCGTAAGAAGTTACTCGCTGAGCGGGGCAGCGGTTTAGGAACTGGCCCGGTAAAGTTTTTGGCTTTTGGGATGTGATTGACAGAAACCTTTGGCGCAGAAACGGATATCTTCTGTGATTGTTGTGATTTCTGTACAGCCTTTGCCGTAACCACTGTACTTGAGACTGTTTTTTTCCTAAGTGCTGGCAAATTCAAACGCTGTCCAACACGCAATGAGTATGGAGGTTGAATTTTATTAATACGAACCAGCTCAGTCGTTTCCACCCCATAACGGCGTGAAATACCATAAATTGTATCACCAGAAGCAACGACATGTTCTTTGGAAACAGGCAGTCTGATTACCTGGCCCGCGGCTAACTTATAGGGAGCAGACAATTTATTGATAATGATCAGCTCACGGATAGATACCCGTTTGTTACGAGAGATCGAATAAACACTGTCTCCTCTCATAACACGATATTTCATTGTAGAGTTCGCAGGCACGACCTCTTTAGAAGCAACGATGCTCTTTGCCGTAGAATTATCTAATGGCTGCGCCCAGGCTTTACCCCGACGGGGGTTTCTTTTGGGTAAAGGTATCCGGTCAGGTAGTAGAGCCGGAATAACATTACCAGCAACTGTTCCTGTGTTTCCAGCCACACCTTTTGGTCTTGGTGGTGGTGTCGGCTTGCGCTTTGGTAATGTTGGGGCTGGATAGGCATAAACTGTACCTGATGCGGCTTGCGAAGATTTTGAAGGAGACGAAAGTGTTGGAAAAGAGGATGGTTCTAGGGTGCAACCATATAATCCCGCAGAAATTAGCAGGACAGGAATTTTCACAATGGATAAGCTTTTCTTATCAAACATTTTTCTTATAACGCACGTTCTATTTATCCCTTTAATTCGGGACATATACCTTATCGTTCTTTGGGCATACCATGTACGAGAGGTACAAAACGCACGCCTCCCAAATTTTCCTGATCAAATCCGTGTTCTGTTCGCGTAATTCTAATCAGTTCTTGATTATTACCCTGCGATCCAAGTGGTAAGACTAGGATACCACCAATTGCCAATTGCTCAAGCAGCGCTTCTGGTATTTCCTGTGGCGCAGCTGTGATAATTATACGTTCAAAAGGCGCTTGCTCCTTCCACCCTTTGTAACCATCACCCAACTTTGTGGTCACATTGTGAAGGCGTAACTCTGTAAAACGTTCTTCGGCCTCGGATAATAATTCTTTGTAACGCTCAATGGTATATACCCGACGACACAACCGAGAAAGAATGGAGGCCTGATATCCAGATCCGGTCCCAACCTCAAGAACTTTCATGCGTTTATTCAACGAAAGTGCTTGTGTCATCATCGCAACGACCTGCGGTTGGCTTAAGGTCTGCCCACGACCGATCGGAAGCGCCATGTTTTCGTATGATTGGTCTTGAAAAGGGCCGGGGACAAAAGCTTCTCTTGGTATACGCTCAATAGCAGAGAGAACTTCCGTATCAGAAATACCGCCACGACGCAGTTCCATGATCAAACGAATTTTTCTTGCTTCAAGGCTCATGAGAAAAGCTTGCTCATTTTCTCTAAAACGTTGTGGTCTGTCAGATCATATTTTAAAGGCGTTACCGTAATGTAATCGTCGGCAATCGCTGTAAGATCGGCATTAGGTACAGAGGTGTGATGGCTGACAAACTGTCCAACCCAAAGATAGGGTCTCCCGCCGGGATCGCTGCCTTCGACGACAGTGGTCTCTTCATCACGATGCCCCTGTCGGCAGATCTTAATTCCCTTAACTTGGTCTACAGGAATTCCGGGGAAGTTAACATTAAACAGCAAGTTTTCAGTCTCATTCCCTGGCTTACACCAAAGCGCGAGTTTTTTGATTATATCCGGCGCAAAACGCCGAACACTATCCCAATGGAAAAGTGTATCGTCATGATTATCTGGGCGTAAACTAAGCGCAATAGATCGGGCGCCAAGAATGGCACCTTCCATTGCAGCAGCTACAGTTCCAGAATAAATAACGTCTTCCCCAAGGTTGGCCCCAACATTGACACCAGAGAGAACAAGATCAGGCCTCTGCCCTTTCATAAGGTACTTCATCCCCATCAAGACACAGTCTGTTGGTGTACCATCAATCGAGTAGCGTTTATCCCCGAGTTTTCGTTCGCGCAATGGACGGCGCAAGGTCAAGGAATGGCTAGCAGCACTTTGTTCGACTTCTGGAGCAATAACCCATACATCTTCAAACAGTTCTCGTGCAACTTCTTCGAGCACAGCTAATCCTTCGGCGTGGATGCCGTCATCGTTAGATAGTAGCACCCGAGCTTTGGAAAGATCGCTTATAACCTTACTCATTCGTAAGTATGCTCTCCCTACCGCCCATATAAGGACGTAGAACCTCTGGCACGGTTATAGAGCCATCAGCTTGTTGATAGTTTTCCATAACCGCGATAAGGCAACGGCCAACAGCCACACCAGATCCGTTTAGTGTGTGCACAAAAGAAGGTTTTTTACTATCCCCAGGACGGAAACGTGCGTTCATTCGCCGTGACTGGAAATCACCACAGGTCGAGCAACTTGAAATCTCACGATAAGCATCCTGACCTGGAAGCCATACTTCGATGTCATAGGTTTTACGCGCACCAAAGCCCATATCGCCCGTACAAAGTACGACCACGCGGTAGTGCAGCCCAAGACGCTTAAGAACATCTTCGGCACAACCTGTCATACGTTCCAATTCTTCATCTGATTTATCAGGATGAACGATGGAGACCATTTCAACTTTATCGAACTGATGCTGACGCAGCATCCCCCGAGTATCACGCCCAGCAGACCCAGCTTCAGAACGAAAGCAAGGTGTGAGTGCTGTCATCCGTCTGGGAAGATCAGATTCTTTTAAAATTTCGCCTGCAACAGTATTTGTCAGGGGAACTTCAGCAGTTGGAATGAGCCAAAAGCCCTCTTCAGTTCGAAAAGAGTCTTCAGCAAATTTCGGAAGTTGTGATGTCCCATACATGACGTGATCACGCACCAAGACAGGAGGTATAATCTCGGTATAACCATGCTCTTCGATATGAAGATCGATCATAAACTGGGATAACGCACGGTATAACCGAGCAACGCCGCCTTTGAGAACAACAAATCTGGAACCTGAAAGCTTGGCTGCGAGTTCAAAATCCATTTCGCCGTTTAATTCGCCAAGTTCAAAATGTTGCTTAGCATCAAAAGGCAGTTCAGGTTTGTCGCCAACAAGACGTGCAAGAATATTATCATCTTCATCAGCACCAACAGGTACACCATCCAAAGGACGGTTGGGCATTCCTGAAAGAATATCTTTGATTTGGTTTGCTAAATCGTTATCAGCGGCTTCTTTTTCAGCCATACCGGATTTGATATCAGCAACCTCTGCCATGAGATCAGACGCGTCTTCACCATTACGTTTGGCAATACCAATTTGTTTTGACGCATCGTTACGTCGTGCTTGCATATCTTGTAATTCAGCCTGCACAGAACGGTGCTTTTTGTCCAATTCGAGAATATGAGCAGACATCGGCGCGAGGTTACGACGCTTGAGACCTTCGTCCAATAATTCTGGAGTTTCACGGATTAATTTCAAATCATACATAGGTATCTCTGCCCTTGTTTTGATAGAGACAAAATTCAATAAATGCTGAAAGCTTCCTGCACCTCTTCATGAGTATGCAAGAAGCTTATACAGAATTAGTTTTAAGTATTAGTCGATTCAGCTTTTTCTTCTTCAGCGCGTTTCTTTTCAACCATCTTAGCCATAAGAATAGAAATCTCATAGAGAAGAACGATTGGAATGGCCAAAGCTAACTGACTTAAGGGATCTGGTGGCGTAAAAATAGCCGCGACAATAAACACGCCGACGATTGCATACTTACGCTTCTCAGCCATGCCTTTTGAAGAAGCTATACCGACTTTAGCTAGCAACGTCATGAGCACTGGAAGCTGAAAGCAAATTCCAAAGGCAAAAATAAGCTTCATCATAAGAGAGAAGTATTCATTAACCTTCGCCTCAAGCTCAATTGCGATTGTGCTATCACTTCCTTGAACTTGAAACCCAAGGAAAAACTCGGCAGCCATCGGAAAAATTACGTAATACACCAATGCTCCGCCAATAAAGAACAGAATTGGGGAAGCAATCAAGAAAGGAGCAAAAGCCGTTTTTTCGTTTTTGTATAGGCCGGGAGCCACAAAGAGCCAAATTTGCGATAAAAATATTGGGCAACTGACAAAGGCACCAAAAAAGAAAGCAACTTTAACATACGTAAAGAATACTTCCGTCAAATCCGTAAAGATCAGTCTGGTTTCGCGATCAGTTACTGCATTTTCACGCATAACTTCTGCCAAGGGTGAAGCTAAAAACTCAAAAAGGTGTTCAGCAACAGCAAAAGAAGCAAGAAAAGCAACCAATAGAGTAAGAACACTCCATAAAAGGCGTCTTCTAAACTCTATTAAATGCTCCAAAAGGGGCATTTTTTGTTCATCTGTCGTATTGGTCACAATAATTAGCTACTTTTAGAACTGGTTGTTTCAGGATCTGTATCTGAAAGAGCGACAGATTCTGGCGTGTCACTTTTTGTAGCACCAGGTTTAGGAGCTTCAGAAACAAGGTTTGTTGGAGGCTTTGTAATTGAAGAAAAAGGATTGTGCTCTTCTTCCGTATCCTTATTCGCATCTTTAGCGATAGCCTCAACACCGTCCTTAACCTCTTGCGTGGCTTTGGTCAGCGTTTGGCTGGGATCGATTACTTCCTCAAGCGTCTTGCGAATAGATTCACTGTTTGACCCTTCAAGTGCTTTTCTTGCATCCTGAAGGTCAGACTCACGAATGACATCATCAACACCAGACTGGAATTCCCGCGCCAGTCCTTTTGCTTTCTTTATCCATTTGGATACGCTTCGCAGTGTGTTAGGCAGCTCTTTAGGACCCATTATTAATAGGGTTAAAACTGCAACGACCATCATTTCCGACCAACCAATGTCGAACATAGGTTACTGCTCCTTAAGTCAAAACTCGATCCAACTGGAACCCAATAGGGTTTAAGCTTTGTCTTTGTCTTCGGAAATGGTTTTGCTTTCCTCTGTGTCAGTAGAGGCCGTATCTTTATTTTCTTCTTTAAGGCCTTTTTTAAAGGCTTTAATGCCGGAACCTGCGTCACCCATAAGCTTACTGAGCTTACCGCCGCCACCGAAGAGAACCAAAACAACAACTAATACAATCAGCCAATGCCAAATGCTGAACGAACCCATTACTCTCTCCCTGGAGATAAAAACCTATAATCTGCTAGGGACTATGGCAAAAAGTTTACGGTCAATCAACGATTCATACGCAATGGACCTAAGTGTCTTATTTAGAATGTATAATTATTCAGTTGGGAGGGATGAAAATACAAAGGCAAGACGCTTATCCAACTCAAGAACAATCTTCTTTCCAGCTTCAGGAATAAGTTCACTTCCCATCCGAGCTTTCACATGAAGGTCATCGTCTAAGCCATTGGGAATTTTAAAATCTACGAGGCTAGTACGCCCAAGCATCCGTGATTTCAAGACACTGGCCTCGACACCTGTACCATTGACTTTTTCACCTAGCAGGACGCCTTCATGACGCACGAGGATGTTTACAGGAGAACCATGAGGAAGACTTGGTGTGGCGAGTGGTCCAAAAGGTGTGACAACGTGACCGTTATCGCAAACTCCTTTAAACTCATTCAAATCCCCAAAGAAATGAGCCACAAAGGGATCCGCAGGCTTTGTATATAACTCTGATGGGGTTGCAAGCTGGACTATTTTTCCCTCACGCATGATGGCAATTCTATCTGCCATAAACATTGCTTCTTCGGGGTCATGCGTAACCATCAAAGTTGCAGTACCGTTTTCCTTTAAGACGCGAATTGTTTCATCTCTAATTTGATTTCGAAGACGAACATCAAGTCCGGAAAAGGGCTCATCCAACAGGACAAGCTTTGGCCTTGGAGCTATAGCACGTGCAAGGGCAACACGTTGTTGCTGTCCCCCTGACAAAGTATGTGGATATGCATCCAAATAATCTGCCATACCAACTTGCTGTAGCGCTTCTAACACACGGGCTTTGCGCTCGGATCTCGAAAGTTTTGTGAGCCCAAAGGCGATATTTTTTTCAACACTGAGATGGGGGAACAAGGCATAGTCTTGAAAAACCAAACCAACCGATCTGTCTTCTGGTGGAATTTCAATATTGCGATCCGCAACAATTGCTCCTCCCATCCGAACAACACCACCTTGGAGAGGCTCAAGGCCAGCAGCCAAACGTAAGATAGTAGTCTTTCCGCATCCTGATGGACCAAGCAGACAAATAAACTCACCAGCCTCAATAGAAAGGCTGACGTCGTTTACCGCTGCTAATTTGCCAAATCGATGGCTAACATTTTCCAAAGAGAGTGCGGACATAGAATAACCGTGTCATTAAACTTCATTACGTTTCGTGCAACCTACGCAGAACTGCAGTTAAAAATCAATATCAACTAGAGCCTGATTACAAAATGTCGCACTAAAAACACCTATATCAGTTATTTTGACAAAAATACCTGAACAGGCAATGAAGATTACCTTCCATTTAACCTTGAGGAACCTGGAGACTATTCTTCTAAATTGGCGAGATCATCTCCAAAGTCGGATTGTAGCCTTTGCGTTGTATTTTCGATAGTTTCATCATTACGTTCAATATCAACACCCTCTCCCGCCACAGACAGCAAATCCCCATGATCGCCAAGTGCTGTTATCGCAGGCCTCGCATCCAAAAGCCCTGCAACCTTTAATTCGTCTATACCTGGGAGATCATCCAGATTTTCAATGGAAAAATGATCCAAAAAGTTATCACTTGTAGCCCATGTCACGGGCCTCCCAGGTGTCCTCCGCCGCCCTTTAGGACGCACCCACCCTATTTCCAGTAATATATCCAATGTCCCTTTAGAAAGAGCTACACCACGGATTTCTTCAATTTCTGCACGGGTGACAGGTTGATGGTAGGCAATAATGGCGAGGGTTTCTATTCCCGCACGGGTTAAGCGCTTTATTTGGCTTTGCTCTACTCTGAGCAACGGCGCCATATCAGGCGCTGTACGAAAGGCCCACCTCTCCTCAAACTGCATGAGATTTACCCCCCTGCTCTCATAAACCGTCTTTAGTTCTACGAGAAAAGGCAGAAGGTCCAAATTCGGAGGAAAATGCCGCGATAAATCTTTTGGTGAAAGCGGCTCTGTTGCCGCAAAGAGTAATGCTTCAATCAGACGAATATGATCATACCTGGTTTCAAGGGACATTCATTTCTCCTTCGCGCTTGCCGAATGATGAGACAACTCATCATCACGAGCATCATCTCTGGCATCATCTTTGGCGTAACCCTTGGTTCCATCTTTGATGTAAATTGATCCAAAGGCTTTTGTTTGTTTTAATTCAAGCTTACCTTCCCGACACATTTCAAGGCTCGCGGCAAAAAGTGAGACCACGGCTGATCGCCCCAAGATACCAGGCTGTAAAACCTGGGGTAAAAACCGTTGCAGATCCCGCCATTCAGGGATTGTACCAAGGAGTGACGAAAGCCTCTGTATCGCCTCCTCGACTGAGTGAAGTTCCATGTGTTCAATCAGAAGACTTTTTGTTTCTGATTTAGCACGGGTATTCCCATAGGCTTTCAAAAGCTCAAAAAGAGACACTTCATAATCTGTTTTCTCTATTATCCCCGTATCTTCTGGCGCACCTCTGGCAAAAAAATCAACCCCCAACTGCGGCCGGGCCATAAGGCTTTTCCCAGCATCCTGCATTGCCTGTAAGCGTTGAAGTTGGAATTTCAAGGAAGCTGCCAACTCGGCACCTGAGGGTTCTTCATCACCTTGAGGAGTTGGTAATAACAGCCGGGACTTAAGGTAAGCCAGCCACGCAGCCATAACCAAATAATCTGCAGCGAGTTCCAGCCTTAATTTATGGGCTTGTTGTATAAAATCAATGTATTGGTTGGCAAGATCGAGAATGGAGATTTGTGTCAGATCTACCTTTTGATCCCGCGCCAACTGAAGAAGTATATCAATCGGTCCCTCAAAACCATCAAGGTCGAGAACAAGCGGATGGAGCGCTTTTAACGCTTCATCTTTTTCAGACTGGTTATCTTCTTCAAATAACGGCGTTTGTGTCACTTATTTCCTTTAGCTAAACAAACCTAAAATGTAGTTATAGAATAATAAAATGGCAGTAAAACATCATAAACAGGCGTCAAAACAATATAGCTGATTACATTTAGTTCGTAACCTAGTTGCCTGCCAATCATCGGGAGAATAAATATCAATCCAATTAATACTAACATTCCAAAGCGTTCTAGCCGAGCAAATTTAATTGCCAATGGCGTCGGCAATAACCCGGTCAGAACCCGCCCGCCATCCAATGGTGGAATGGGAATCATATTAAACACTGCCAATATACAGTTTATAAAAATCGCATTTCTAAAGTTTTCATCTAACCAGCCTACCGGACGAATTAGATCTCCACCAATTACCCACATTCCAATTGCTG
The DNA here is from genome assembly GCA_036960845.1 of Halopseudomonas aestusnigri. GTDB lineage: Bacteria > Pseudomonadota > Alphaproteobacteria > Kiloniellales > Kiloniellaceae > Kiloniella. Next base: position 164,677 of record JBALWN010000004.1, read on the forward strand.
CAACCAATGCAATTAGCAAGTTACTTATTGGACCAGCTATGGCCACAAAAATCATATCCCGTTTAGGATTTCTCAAACGACCGAAAGCAACAGGAACAGGTTTAGCCCAACCTAAAACAAATGGTGACCCAAATAAAATAAGCATTGAAGGTAGTAGAATTGTACCGAATGGATCAATGTGTTTAACAGGATTAAGGCTTACGCGTCCTAGTTTAGAGGCAGTGTCATCTCCCAACATTTTAGCGACATAAGCATGAGCGGCTTCATGTAAAGTTACGGCTAAAAGAACAGGAAGAACCCACACAGAGGCGCCTCTAAGGAATACTTCAATATCCATTGATTTAGGTCCTGATTAGAAATGTATCAGATATTTTTGATACAGTAATAGAGTTATATCTCAGGCCAATAAGGCGAGACTAAAGAGGTTAATTCAGCTAGAGTTACATCCAAATCAAGAGAAGGCTCTTTACGTAAGCTCCAGGCATTATCTAACCGTATTTGTGTACTTTCATTGATCCGCGTAAGCCCTTTAGCAACAGTTTGCATTTCTAATTTGTCGCCATTGCAATGGAGCGCAAGATCACAACCAGATTGAAGAGACGTTCTTGCCCGCTCTTCATACGTACCGTGCATGGCTTTCATAGAAAGATCATCAGAAAGAAGAATGCCCTTAAAGCCAATTTCCCCGCGAATGACCTCTTGGATTACTTTTTCAGACACCGTTGCTATATTTTCGGGATCTATGTCTTCGTAGATCACGTGCGCCGTCATGCCCCAAGGAGCATCGTTCATCAATTTAAAGGCTTCAAAGTCGCTGCTTGAGAGTTCTGATTTTGGCGTATCTACCCGAGGCAACTCTTTATGGCTATCCACCATTGCGCGACCATGGCCTGGCAAATGTTTGATAACAGGCATAATACCGCTGTCTAAAAAACCCTGACTTACAGATCGCCCGATAGCGGCAACCTGTTTTGCTGTTGCACCATATGATCTATCGCCAACGATCTCATGCGCCCCAGGAATAGTAAGATCCAATACAGGGGCGCAATCAGCCGTAAACCCAAGGCTATTGAGCTCATGTGAGATTAGGCAAGAGTTAAGATAAGCCGCTCTCAGGCCCTTTTCAGGTGAGACCTCGTACAACTGGCCAAAAATAGCCGCGGGTGGTGTACGCCGCCAATGGGGAGGACGCAATCTGGCCACCCGACCACCTTCTTGATCCACAAGCACGGGAAGATCATCGCGCCCAGAGAGTTCTCTCAACTCCGATATAAGGTTTTTAATTTGCTCCGGCGTATCACAATTTCGAGCAAAGAGGATGAACCCATAAGGATTTATTTCAGAAAAAAATCCTTTTTCCCAATCGGTTAGGCTGTGTGTTTCACAGCCAAATATAATAGAGTTACATCCCATTTCACCGCCCTACAGATACTATTTAACTTTTTTGACGAGGCAATCTCTTTTAGCCGACTTCAGCTTGGCACAAAAATTACTTGCAGCTTTCTTATCAACAAAAGGACCAGTCTGCAGACGATATCGAACTCCTACTCCCGAAATACTGGCCTTCTCTATGATGGGCTGCTTATCTCCAAGAAGGCTGGATAGTTTCTTCTGCATGTTATTCCACTCAGTCATGGCACCCTCCTTAGACTTGAGAGATGCCAACTGAAGGATATATTGACCGGACACAGGCTTAGCCAGTACAGGTGCTTGGGCAGGAGCTGGAACAGTCGTTGTGGCTTTTGGTGTTGTTGTTTTAGCTACGTTAGGAACTTCAGGAACCTTTTCAGGCTTCTTGGGGGCTAAAACAGACTCAACTTCTGGCGATAGAGTATCAGGAGTTGGAGTTGTTTCTGATGCTGGTTTGGTAAGGGGTAATTTCGTAGCTTCAACAACGTTATCAGATACAGCTTCGTCTGTGGCCTTTTCAGGAACGCCAGCTACAGTTGGTTCAGTAACGATCTCTTCAGTCTTTGGAGGTTGGGGAACTTCCGGTGGCGGAAGTAGCTTTTCAACCTGGGCAGGTTTGTTACCTCCATCTTCTTCATTCAATACCAATTTGTCCTGATGCGGAATAACCATACCGCCAGGTATCTCAGGCTTCGTTTTTTCTGGTGTCGTTTCAGCCTCAATTAAAGGAATGGCATCAGGGATATTATGTTTTGGAGAACTATCCCCAAGCATAATCAATATACCACCACCAACAATTGATACTGCAATTAAACCAAGGCCTATAGGCATTAGCTTTTTAAAAACCCCTGCGCCAGGATCATCATCCAAATCGATTTCATCTTCCCAATAATCATCTTCAGAGAAATCTTCGTGGACGTCGGAAACATCGTCAGCATTACGATCCGAGATCGCTCGCATAGAATCATTTTGGCGCACTTTTTCAAAATCTTTCAGATCATCAGTAGGTTTGGAAGGCATCAGCGCATCTCCTCAGCAGGTTCAATGCCAAACATTTCAAGGCCTGAAGCTATGACAATTTTCGTTGCCTCTACTAATGCCATACGGGCCTGTGTTAACTCTTGGTCGTCACGAACAATGAAACGCAAACGGGTATTGAGTTTGCCTTTATGATAAAGAGAGTGAAGTTCAGAAGCGAGGTCATAGAGGTAAAACGCTATTCTATGAGGCTCATGCGCTTCTCCCGCGCTCTCAAGTAATCGAGGCCAAGCGCAAAGAGCTTTAATAAGGCCGAGTTCACCTTCGCTGTTAAGAGCAGACAGGTCCAAGCCTTTCAAGGTTTCTAAGGATATGTCAATTGAAGGGAATTCATCTTTGGCGTGCTTGAGAACGGAGCAGTTACGGGCATGCGCGTATTGTACGTAAAAAACGGGGTTGTCTTTGCTCTGTTCAAGAACTTTCTCTAAATCAAAATCAAGTGAAGCATCGTTTTTGCGGGTCAGCATAATAAAACGAACAACGTCTTTTCCGACTTCATCTATAACCGACCGCAGTGTGATGAAATTGCCAGAGCGTTTAGACATCTTTACCAGCTCACCGCCACGCATCAGATTTACCAGCTGACAGATTTTAACATCCAAGCTGCCCTCTTTATCGGTAACAGCGCTAACAGCAGCCTGCATTCGCTTGATATAACCTCCATGATCAGCGCCCCAGACGTTGATCATGTTATTGTATCCACGACGGTGTTTATCTAGATGATAAGCCATATCACCTGCAAAATACGTCCAGCTTCCATCTGATTTTTTAATAGGACGATCAACATCATCCCCAAATTCTTTGGATTTAAAGAGAGTTTGGGGGCGCTCTTCCCAATCTTCGAGCTTTTTGCCTTTTGGCGGCTCTAATACACCTGTGTAAACTAGATCTTTGGCTTCGAGAACACTCATTACTTCATCGACACCGCCCGCAGCAACAAGGGCACGTTCAGATGAATAAAGATCCATAACCACACCAAAGGCAGCGAGGTCATCTCGAATAAGATCCATCATTTGATCAATGGCGAACTGTCGAACGTCTTCTAACCAATCAGATTCTGGCTTACCCAACCACTTGTTACCGTCACGATCAGCAAGAGCCTTTCCCACAGCTTTCAGATATTCACCAGGGTAAAGACCTTCAGGAATTTCACCAATATCTTCACCTAGAGCTTCGCAGTACCTTAAGTAGGCAGAATTGGCGAGAACGTTAACCTGATTACCGGCGTCATTAATGTAATATTCACGACAGACGTCATAACCGACTTTAGAAAGGAGAGAAGCAAGAGCGTCACCAATTACGGCGCCACGCGCATGACCAACGGTTAAAGGGCCGGTTGGATTAGCAGAGACAAATTCAACATTGACCTTCTCACCCTGCCCCATATCAGAATCACCGTAAGATTTACCGGCGTTAAGGATGATGGACACTTGCTCGAACCAGAAGTTATCATCTAGACGTAGATTAATAAATCCCGGTCCTGCAATCTCAACAGTTTTCACGACATCTAAGGTTTCTAATCGGGCCGCAAGCAAACCAGCGAGATCTCGAGGCTTCATACCGGCCACTTTAGAGAGCACCATAGCAGCGTTCGTCGCGGCGTCTCCATGGGAGGGGTCACGAGGAGGTTCAGCAGCCACACGGGTAAAATCTAACCCTGCAGGTATTTCACCAGCAACAACCATCTCTTCAAGTTGCGCAACAATTTTAACTCTTAGGTCTTTGAAAACGTTCATTTTATCTCAAAATCCAGATTAAAAATCTGTCTGTGTTGTTCAAATGCATAGCGGTCGGTCATTCCAGCAATATAATCTGCAATCAATCGAGCACTACGCTTCGTTAATTTCGTTCCAGCTTCCAGACGCCAAAAATCAGGAAGCTCTTCTGGGTGTACTGAATAATGCGAAAATAGATTTCTCACAACCTGCTTTACACGTTCTCGCATCTCTTTGACTTTTTCATGGCGATACATACGCTCGAATAGGAAGGCCCGCAACTCTCTTTCAACTTTCTTAAAGTCGTCAGAAAAGGCAACCATGGCTCTATCTTGGCATCGGATATCGTAAACTGTCTTTGGTTTCGCTGCAGCTAAACGGCTATTTGTTTCCTTTAAAACATCATCAGTCATATAGCCGATGAGGCTCCTGACAGATTCATGAACCAGACTTTCTTTCTCAAGGTTCGGATAACGTTTCATAACTTTTAAGAAAATGTCTCCAACCAAGGGCAGCTTCAACAGGTCTTCAACTTCAAATAAACCTGCACGAATACCATCATCGATATCATGATTGTTGTAAGCAATGTCATCAGATATCGCAGCAATTTGTGCCTCCAAGCTAGCAAAGGAAGACACCTCCAGATCACGCGCGTTCTTGCAGTACTTTAAAATGCTTTCGGGAACGTGTTCTTCACGAGTATATGGACCTTCTAGGGGGCCATTGTGCTTAGCCAAACCTTCAAGGCTTTCCCATGTCAAATTAAGGCCATTGAAGTCCGCATACCGCCGTTCTAGCTGGGTGACAATCCGAAAGGTTTGCTCGTTATGATCAAAACCACCAAAAGGCTCCATGACATCCTGCATGGCATCTTCACCTGCATGACCAAATGGTGTATGGCCAAGATCATGAGCCAAGGCAATAACTTCAGCGAGGTCTTCATTTACCCCAAGTGTCCGACTAAGGCTTCTCGCAATTTGCGCAACCTCTAACGAGTGAGTGAGCCTTGTTCTGAAGTGATCACCTTCGTGATAAACAAAAACCTGAGTTTTATATTGTAACCGTCTGAAAGCTACGGAGTGTATTATTCGATCACGATCTCTTTGAAAGCAAGTTCTAGTCTGGCTTTCAGGCTCACTTAAAAGCCGCCCACGAGAACTTGCAGGGAAAGAGGCATACAGTTTTGTCGAATCGTCCTTAATCATAGCAAAAGACTAGCTGTATGAGGCCTTTAGTAAAGGTTAATTAGAATGCCTTGGTAAATCATCTCAAGTTATTCTTTTGAGAAATGGATATTGACACTTTCACGTTCTTACTTACATAGATATCTAAGGCATGTTAAAGCTTCAAAGTATGGTAGAGTACTGGCAATTGAAGGCATTTTTATATAAAATGTACAATTAATATATTCTGCAGAAACGAATATGGACGTCCAAGTGTTGACGGATGAAAAATTATGACTGACCAGACACCATCAATAACGATATCATCAAGCGCTGCTAAACGGGTGGCATGGCTTGCTGTTCAAGAAGGCAACCCTGGCCTTATGCTACGTATAACCGTATCTGGTGGTGGTTGCTCTGGCTTCCAGTATGGCTTTTCTTTTGATAGCGACATCAATGAGGATGATAAAACGTTTCAAACAGATGGTACCAAAGCGGTTATCGACGAAATGTCTCTTGATATCCTAAATGGTTCAGAAGTTGATTTCGTTGAAGACTTAATGGGTGCGTCTTTTAGGATCAATAATCCTAACGCTACGGCATCTTGCGGGTGTGGCACTTCTTTCGCAATTTAACGCAGGCTTTTTTTTGCGTCATCGATTTTATATAATTAATTTTTCTGGAGCCTTCCCCTAATGGTCAAGATTGCGACTTGGAATGTAAATTCCGTAAACAAACGTCTGCCTAACATTCTTGACTGGATTAAAACGGCATCCCCCGATGTTCTGCTGCTTCAGGAATTAAAGACTGTTTCCGAGAAATTTCCTTACCTTGAGTTTGAAGAATTAGGGTATCACGTCGAGATCGTCGGGCAAAAAAGCTACAACGGGGTCGCATTGATCTCAAAAGAGCCGATAACAGACGTTATCCGGGCTCTTCCAGGAGATCCCGACGATGATCATGCACGCTATATCGAGGGAACGACCTTTGGCATACGCGTTGCTTCTATCTATCTCCCCAATGGCAACAATAATCACAACCTGACGGATGAGATAAAGTTTCCCTACAAACTTAAGTGGATGGAGCGTCTCAACGCCCATGCCGGTACTCTTTTAAAATCAGAACAACCAATTGTTCTAGCGGGTGATTTCAATCTCATTCCTACAGATGATGACGTGTTTGATGCCCGTCGTTTTGCTGGTAGTTCCCACACCCACCCGGATTCAAGAGATCGATATCGCGCCCTCGAATATTTAGGGTTCAGCGAAGCTTGGCGTAGCCTCAATAAAGAAACCCATGTCTATAGCTATTGGGATTACCAAAAAAGTGCTTATGCCCATAACAACGGCATACGAATTGACCTTATGATGCTTTCGCCTCAAGCAGCTGATCTTTTGACATCTTGTACAATAGATAAAGAACCCCGTGGAAAAGAATCCCCCTCAGATCACACGCCAGTGGTGTGTGAGCTAGAGTTAGCATAACAAACCCATGTTCTTTCCCCTATTCGATAACCTACCTAGGCTTTTAATTGAAAAGCCGTGGGTTACCATAGGGGTAATAATTCTGTGTTCCATTGTATTTGCCATGGAAAGCCTTTCACCTGAGCCCGTCATGGGGCAGATGATATATGGCTTTGGATTAATTCCCGATGTCTTGTTTGGCTTGGCTCATCGCCCCCAGTCTATAGACTGGGTCGCCCCCGTTTTCACCCTTGTAACCTATAACTTCTTACATGGTAGTTTTATGCACCTTGCTGGAAACATGGCTTATCTCTGGGTGTTTGGTGATAACGTTGAAGATGCTATGGGCCACAAGCGGTTTATGATCTTTATTTTGTCTTGCGGAATTCTAGCTGGCCTCGGGCAGTCTCTAATTACATCCGCAGCACAATCCCCCATCGTCGGTGCAAGCGGAGCTGTTTCGGGAATACTTGGTGCCTATTTATTACAATACCCCCGCGCCAAGGTTCTGGTTCCTATATTCACCATTCCAGTATTTGTTCGTGCATATATACTACTGATTTTTTGGATTGGATTTCAGATATTTTCCGCAATTTTATCAGATCAAAGCGGGGTTGCTTGGTGGGCCCACATCATCGGATTTTTAAGCGGAATGGCTCTGCTTCCATTTTTTCGACATAAAACGCTCCCTTTATTAAGTCCTGAAGAACTTCCAAGGGGCATAAAGATGAGAAAAAATCGGAAATATAAGAGCGAGTAAAAACCTCAATTGAGGCATATAATCTCAAAAACAATAATTTTCTATCCCTTTAGTGAAATAAACATGGACGTCGAGCCTTGGATTTCCTAATTATCTTACAAGAACTTTAAATTACAAACGAAGCAACGTTAGGATTAAGACAGTGCCTGAGTATCGCTCCAGAACATCTACACATGGTCGAAACATGGCTGGCGCACGTGGCCTTTGGCGTGCGACGGGGATGACAGATGATGATTTTGGCAAGCCTATCATCGCCATTGCGAACTCTTTCACTCAATTTGTCCCAGGTCACGTTCATCTGAAAGACCTCGGTGGTCTCGTTGCAGAAGAAATTGATAAAGTGGGTGGCGTTGCCAAAGAGTTTAATACCATAGCTGTTGATGATGGGATTGCGATGGGGCATGACGGCATGCTTTACAGCTTACCTTCACGCGAAGTCATCGCCGATGCTGTTGAATATATGTGTAATGCTCACTGCGCCGATGCCGTTGTATGCATATCCAACTGCGATAAAATCACACCCGGCATGTTAATGGCAGCCATGCGCCTAAACATTCCTGCAATTTTTATCTCAGGTGGCCCCATGGAAGCTGGCAAAATTGTCCTCGATGGTAAAGAACGTAAATTAGACCTCGTTGATGCCATGGTTGATGCAGCAGATCCCAATGTAAGTGACGAAGACGTTGCCGCTATTGAACGCTCGGCCTGTCCAACGTGCGGATCTTGCTCTGGCATGTTCACAGCCAACTCAATGAACTGCCTCGCAGAAGCCATGGGCCTCGCCCTTCCAGGTAACGGTTCTCTCCTTGCCACACACAAAAAGCGGGAAGAGTTATTTAGAGAAGCTGGCCGTAGAATTGTAGATCTCACCAAACGTTATTATCAAGATGGTGATGAAAGCGTTACTCCGAGAGGCATTGCAACTGCAGAAACTTATGCAAACGCCATGGTTCTCGACATTGCAATGGGCGGTTCAACCAATACAATCCTTCATATCTTAGCAATGGCCTTAGAAGGCGGTGTTGATTTTACACTCGCTGACATTGACGCCCTTTCTCGTAAGGTGCCTCAACTTGCTAAAGTAGCCCCGTCCACAACAAAATATCACATGGAAGACGTTCATCGTGCTGGTGGTATTATGGGGTTATTAGGCGAACTAGATCGCTGTGGTTTGATCGACAGAAGTCGCCCGACAGTTCATGAAAAGACTCTTGGCGATGCCATTGATAAATGGGACATCATTAAAACGGATGATCCTAAAGTAAAAGAATTTTATTCCGCGGCTCCTGGTGGCGTAAGAACAACTCAAGCGTTCAGCCAAGATCGTTATTACTCTTCCTTAGATGATGACCGTGCAAACGGCTGTATCCACAACGGCGAAAATGCTTTCAGCCAGGAAGGTGGCCTTGCTGTCCTCTTTGGTAACATTGCCTTAGATGGTTGTGTTGTGAAAACAGCAGGTGTGGATGATTCAATTCTGAAATTCACCGGTAGTGCGCGGATATTCGAATCACAGGATGCAGCTTGTGCCGGTGTTCTCAGTGGCGAAGTCGTCGCTGGCGATGTTGTCGTTATTCGTTATGAAGGTCCCAAAGGTGGTCCGGGTATGCAAGAGATGCTCTATCCGACCAGTTATTTAAAATCCATGGGCCTTGGTAAAGCTTGCGCCCTTCTGACAGATGGACGTTTCTCTGGCGGTACATCTGGTCTTTCAATTGGTCATGCCTCACCTGAAGCTGCGCAAGGCGGGGCTATTGCCCTTGTCGAGGCTGGAGATGCAATTGAAATCGACATCCCGAACAGAACTATCAATGTTCTGGTAAGTGACGAAGATCTTTCCATGCGCCGTCAAGCGATGGATGCAAAAGGAAAAGATGGTTGGAAGCCTGCTAAACCGCGCGAACGTAAAGTCAGTTCAGCCTTGAAAGCCTATGCACACTTTACAACTTCAGCTGACAAAGGTGCTTACCGTGATGTTGATCAACACGACTAATTAAAGCTAGTCACTATTTTTTTAAAGGCTGCCTGAGAAATCAGGCGGCCTTTTTATTTAAAGGCAATTCCGATAACCTCAAGGAGAGATTGCTTTCCTCTGGAATAGATAAGATCTTTTTGATTATCATCCGAGTTCGCCAGGGGTGTAACCAGAGCCCTTTCAAAGTGGAATAGCAGCACGGCCGTATGTTGAAGCTCTGCTAAAGGCAATTTTGCGCCAAGGATTTGTAGAAAATTAGTCATTCTATCAGCCAACATCTGACCATGAATTAGATCTAGCTGCCTCAAATCTTCGTTCATACCCATCGCTTTTTGAAGGCGATCTTTTACCACGATACCAGTATTTGTTTCTGCTAACGCATCAAACAGAAGACCAAAAAACTCTCTCCAACTTCCCGTACGCAGGTAATTTGTTTCAGCCTGATCTAACACCACTTTTGTTTCAGCTAGCCACTTCTCATACAAAGCAAAAATTATAGCTTCTTTGTTTGGAAAGAATTGATAAAGCGTAGCAATATTTACGTTTGCAACTTCTGCAATACGACGCGTGGTGAGCTTGTCCACACTGTTTGATGTCAGCAGTGTTGATGCAGCATCTAAAATACGCTCTACCCGGAGACGTGAACGTTCCTGTGATGGAAGGCGCCTCTTACTTACCTTGGGCAGCTTTGAAACTGGATTTTGTGTCTGTGTAATCATGCATCAAGAATACTGGGCATGAGATCATGTTTATATACGTAGTTAAACGTAGAAGTCGTTTTTTTTAGCTTAGAAATAAATAAATTAAAGAGACATGGGTAACGGACAAGCAAATTTCCCCAATAAAAAAGCCGCTCAAAAGAACGGCTTTTTCAATAGAATTATCTATATCGAGCGTTTATAGATCCTTCAATCGATCCATAGCTTCTTCCAAATTGGATTTCACCGACATAAACTCATCTCGAAGAATACGTTTTTCTTGAACAACCTGCTCTGGTGCCCTTGAGACGAAGTTCTCATTGGAAAGCTGCTTATCAATTTTTGCGATTTCTTCGAGGGTCTTTTCCATCTCTTTGCTCAGACGCGCCGATTCCTGATCAACATCGATGATACCTTCAAGTGGCAATGCAAAAGTTGCATCATCAAGAACAATTTGAATAGCACCCTTTGGCAAATCAGCGTCGGTAAAGTCAACAGAAGACAAACCAGCTAACCACTTGACAACATTACTATATTGCTCAACTTTGGCTTTAACCGCTTCCGTCCCATCTTTAAGAAGAAGTGGGGCTTTTAGTTTTGGTGGCGTATTCAATTCCGCACGAGTCGCCCGAATTTCAGAAATGAGTTTGATAACCCAATCCATCTCTTTTTCGACATCGGCATCGGTATGACGCTCGTCAAACTTAGGCCACGCAGAGGAAATAAGAGGTGTTGCCCCTTCCCCACCGATGGTTTCCCACAATTCTTCAGTCATATAAGGCATGATTGGGTGCAATAAATGTAACGTCTGAGCAAGTGTCCAGGCAATCGTCGCCTTCGTTTCTTTTACAGTCGCCTCATCACCACCAGCAAGAACAGGTTTGGTGAACTCTACATACCAATCACAATATTCATTCCAGAAGAAACGATAGAGTGCGTTTGCAGCATCGTTAAAGCGGAAGTCATCCAAAGCTTTATCAACCGCAGCAGTAGCTGCTGCAACTTTGCCGACAACCCATTTATTTACAGGTTGTTGACAGCTCAAGGGATCAAAACTTGGATCATAAACAGCCTCATTCATCTGGCTGTATATAGAGGCATTCCAAAGCTTGGTACCAAAGTTTCTGTAACCTTCCACACGAGAAGACGCCAGTTTGATATCACGCCCTGGTGCTGCCATCGCCGCAAGTGTGAACCTAAGAGCGTCACAACTATACTCGGAAATAACCTCGAGAGGATCAATAACATTACCTTTGGATTTTGACATTTTCTGACCATTTTCATCCCGCACCAAGGCATGAATGTAAACTGTCTTGAACGGCACTTCTTTCATGAAGTGCATGCCCATCATCATCATTCTGGCAACCCAGAAGAAAATGATATCAAATCCAGTAACAAGAACATCACCAGGATAATAACGCTCTAGCTCAGCTGTCGTTTCTGGCCAACCAATTGTAGAGAACGGCCAGAGCGCAGAAGAGAACCAAGTGTCCAAAACATCAGGATCGCGTTTGATCTCAACTTCCTTACCGAAATGAGCAAAAGCCGCAGCTTTGGCTGCTTCTTCGGACTCTTCAACAAAGATTTCACCATCAGGTCCGTACCACGCAGGGATCTGATGTCCCCACCATAATTGGCGAGAAACGCACCAAGGTTGGATATTACGCATCCATTCGTAGTAGGTGTTTTCCCACTGTTTGGGCACGATCTTAGTTTTGCCAGTTTCGACGGCTTCTAGAGCAGGCTTAGCAAGAGTTGCAGCATCTACATACCATTGATCAGTCAGCCAAGGCTCAATTGGAACGCCGGAACGGTCGCCATAAGGAACAGAATTGAGATGATCATCAATTTTGTCCAGCAAACCAAGCTCTTCAAATTCAGCAACGATTTTCTTCCGAGCAACAAAGCGCTCAAGACCTTGATAAGCCTCTGGAGCATTTTCGTTTATCTGGGCGAATTTATCAAAGATATTGATCATTTCCAGATCACAACGACGACCAACCTCAAAGTCATTGAAATCATGGGCCGGAGTGATTTTAACAGCACCCGATCCCGTTTCTGGATCAGCGTATTCATCGGCAACAATTGGGATCAAACGACCAACAATAGGGAGCCGAACCTTTTTACCAATGAGATCTTTATAACGATCATCATCAGGGTGAACAGCAACACCAGTATCACCTAGCATCGTCTCAGGACGCGTCGTAGCAACAACAATGTATTTATTTTCTTCACCATCAATAGGATAGCGGAAATGCCACAGCTTGCCGTTGCTCTCTTTTTGAATAACTTCAAGATCAGATATCGCGGTTAAGAGTTTAGGATCCCAGTTCACGAGACGTTTGTCTTTGTAGATCAAACCTTCCTTATGCAGCTGAACAAAAACCTTTTGCACAGCAACCGAGAGCCCCGCATCCATCGTAAAGCGTTCACGCGGCCAGTCAGCAGATGCTCCGAGATGACGAAGCTGCTTTACGATTGCTCCGCCGGATTCTTCTTTCCACTCCCAGACAGAATTAAGGAACTTTTCGCGGCCAAGATCTTGTCTTGAAATACCTTTTTCCGCAAGTTGGCGCTCAACAACCATTTGGGTTGCAATGCCCGCGTGGTCGGTTCCTGGCTGCCAAAGGACGTCGTGTCCTTTCATGCGTTTGTATCGGACAAGAACATCCTGAAGCGTAAACGTCAGGGCATGCCCCATGTGCAAGTTACCAGTGACGTTCGGCGGCGGCATCATGATGGTGTAAGGATCTGCTGGAGAATTTGGATCCGCGGAGAAAGCTCCGGATTTTTCCCAGCGCTCGTAATGCTTTGCCTCAACTTTTTCAGGGCAATAGGTTTTGTCCAGCATTACTGGGTTCCTTTTAACTATATATTTAACGTGAAATTATGCTCGTAGTAGCTAGCAGTTTGTGAAGAAAAAAGAAAGACCGGGCCATATAAATCTTAGGCCCGGTAGCAAAAGGAATAACCGAGCTTTATAAATCTTCAGCCCGGCGTACCATTTTCTTAATTTCTTCTCGGACAATGCGCTCAACCATAGGGCCGAGGCGCACATCAAGCCATGCTTTGAGTTCTGGAACGAGAGCTTCTCTGACGATATCTTCGAGTGTTTTACCCGTGCCTATAGCGAGAGAGCGTTGCACAACAGCTGCTCTGGCGATTTCAGACAGTGCTGATGAAGTCGAATCCTGAGTGGTTTCTTGAAGTATACTGTCAGCGTCAGGAGCATCGAGATCGATGTCATTGCCAACATCAGGATCCATTGCTACTTCTTCGACCTCTTCATCAAAGGAGATCTCTTCGACGTCTTCTTCAACTTCGCTAATTTCATCAGCGTCTTCCTCAAAAGAAACTTCTTCTATTTCTTCTTCAAACTCAACAGGTTCTTCGGATTCGTCCGTAGGGTCTTCCACAGGTTCTTCCATTGATTGTCGGAAATCATCTTCAATGGAATCTTCCGGTTCTGTGGGTTCCTCGACTTCTACGACCGGTTCTTCTTCAGATTCGGCGACTATTTCTTCTTCCTCAACTTCTTCAGTCAATTCAAGAATATCGTCGTCATCTTCAACTTCTTCAGGTGCGGCTTCTTCAGGAGCCTCACTTGCAGACGTACCTTCTCCCTCACCTTCAGGATCGTCTTCTGAAATAATCCGGCGAATAGACGCCAGAATTTCTTCCATTGATGGTTCACCCTGGGCTTCTTGATCACTCATTGAAATGTTGTCCCACCGCTTCTTACACTGCCAACATAGTCTTTAACCGATATAGGATCGGCATTGAAACCTAGATATTATTGAAAAGGAAGGGCTTTTGCACGCCTATTTTTCAATTTCAAGGCCAAACCACTTACCACGAACTTTGTTATAGTCATCTGTTGGATCAAACAAGTTAACAGAAAGACCAATATGCTGAGCTGTCATCTGACCCATTGAGTTGAGGACTTGGTATGTTGCCACCACCTCATCACGTTGAGCCCGAACAAGGTTTACTTGCGCATCAAGAAGTTCTTGTTCTGCATCAAGGACATCAAGCACTGTACGCTCACCAACCTCTTCCTCTTGGCGAACCCCCTCCAGAGCGATTTCAGCGGCATCAACGGCAGCAATGAAAGATTTAATTTGCGCCTGAGTACTAACTAAATTCTCCCAAGAAGATGTTCCTAGCTGTTCAACGGCTCTAACTTGTTCAACAATTTGGATTCTACGCTGATTAGCATTTTGTTTTGCTTGCCGAACACGACTGCTGACAAGGCCTTGTTGATAGAGCGGCACGACGAGTTGGGCAATGACTTCACCAGAAGTGCTATCTATATCTTTACCGGAAGTTTCGTCAGAGCGACTGACACTGCCAACAAGAGAAAGCTCAGGGTAAAGCTCACCTGTGATTTCACGAACTTCATTGTTAGAAGCCAACTCATTATATTTTGCTGTTAACAAAGTTGGGTTATTTTCGTTTGCAACAGAAAGAAGCTCAGCTTCAGAAGTTGGTAATGTCGTGTATGGGGTCGGCTGATCAAGAACACCCGACTCTCCTCCTACGACTTCTTGATAAACCGCCTTAGCCGTGTTGAGTGTTCCTTCAGAAGCTATGCGTTGCGCAGTTGCAGTCGAATACCTAGATTCTGATTGAGCGACGTCCGTGCGGGTTAGTTCACCGACTTCGAACCGATCTTTAGTTGCTTCCAACTGTCGAGCGAGAACTCTTTCATTATTAATGTTCAACTCAAGAATTGCCTGTTCACGCCATACATTAGCATAAGCAGTTACGGTTTGGAGAAGGATGTCCTGCTCTACAGATGTAACCGTTGCACGTTGAGCAAGCACCAAGTTCTCAGCTTGCTCAGTTGCAGCCTCGGTTCTACCCCCACGATATAGCGACTGTGATACCTGTAACGTCGCATTAAGAGGCTGAGTTGTATCATCTGTGCTCGACGTCGGAGTATCAGTGTCTGTTCGACGTACACCAGCAGACGTAGAAAGAGTAACTTCAGGACGCCAGTTAGATAAAGCCTGTGGCACACCTTCATTGACGGATTTCAAACCGGTTTGAGCACTGGAAAGAGTTGGGTTCGTTTCATAGGCTTGCATGAGAGCTTCGTTCAAAGTCTGTGCAGAGGCGTTTGAGAATATACCGCCATACACAACGAGGCCAATTAAAGCACTTCTCGCCAAGAGGTTTCTTTTGGTGTTTTTAGAATTAACAATCATATTTTTTCCAATTAAACCTAGTCGATTCCAACTATTCAGATTTAGAGTTGATCTAACAATTAAACGTATAGATCAAAAGAATTCAGCATACAAAACTCTATACAAGAGATACTAGTGTTAGAAATCACACTCTTAAAACTAAGATCGAGAACACAAACCGGGAACTTAAAACTTACGTAGAAAACGCCAGTTAGAAAGGTAATCAACTAAAAGGTTATAGCAAGGGTTATTGCTAGATTTTACACGCTAGAAACTAAAACCTTCTTCAGCTTCAAAGCCCGGTAATAAAGGCGTATTCGCATCAAAAACGATCCGGCCAGAAACATTACCAGCATGCTTTTCCATCAGCGTCACACGACCGAGATATTGTTTATCTCGAGCATTAACCTCCTGAACGACAGCGATAAGACGGCCCTTCTCTGCTAATTGCTCTATTAAAGAGCTTGGTATTTCAGCAACAGCACCACCAAAGAGAATAAGATCGTAAGGTGCCTGCTTAGGATACCCTTTACTTAAATCAGCTTTTACAGCGACGGCATTCTCAACAGATTGAGAAGAGAAAATTTCATTCATGCTGTTAACAAGATCGTCATCGTCTTCTAATGCAACCACAGCATTAACGAGTTTTGACAAAACTGTCGCCGCATATCCCGTACCAGCACCAACAACCAAAGCAGTTTCATTTTCTTTAGGGTCGAGCACTTGAAGCATACGCCCAAGAATCATTGGCTCCATCAAATAGCGGCCACGGCCTAGTGCGAGATCCTCATCTACATAAGCGATGCTCTTGGATACTTCAGGCACATACTCTTCGCGTGCAACACTCTCAAAGGCAGTTAATACACCAGAATGCGTAACCTTATTGGTACGCAATTGGCAATTTACCATGTTTAGGCGAGCTTGTTCAAAGTTGATCATAATTTGGAAGACCGATTATTAAATAGAAATTTTGTAGGATCATAACTAAGAGAACCGTTGCTTTCCAGATAAAGTATCTACTTTTAGCATTTTATTTGTCATTTCAACTCTATCTGAGGGTATTCGGTTTTGAAAGCAACGTCGAATTTTGGAATCGAGATTGAGAACTTGACCTCCAGTTTCACTGCCACTATACACTGCGGCACTGCCTACGAATTATATTCGTCCGGATGGCCCGGTGGCAGAGTGGTTATGCAGAGGACTGCAAATCCTTGTACGTCGGTTCGATTCCGGCCCGGGCCTCCATTTCTACATACCTCTTCTCTATCTAATTCTTTCAACGGTCCTTTTGATTTTCCTCTTTAATGTTGATGGAGGCCCTATTGGATGCTTATCGAAGTCTTCTTATAGCCACCTTACTAACCAAGAATGAGTTTTGAAGGCAAACCATATAAGCACAATCTCGATCATTGATCTTAGGATGCATCCACAGAATCTAAAACATGTCTCTGCCGTGAATCGCTAGAGAATATGTGCTCACAAGCTATTGATTTCAAAAGAACAAAAAAAAACTAAAAAAAATACATAAAAGCCATTGCCAGGTTCTAAGACCGCTGTTATAACCCATCCCAACGCTGAAGAACACGGCGTAAAACACTGATCCGCGATAGCTCAGTTGGTAGAGCAGGTGACTGTTAATCACCTTGTCGCAGGTTCGAGTCCTGCTCGCGGAGCCAATATTAAAACCCTGACTGATTTATTCAGTCAGGGTTTTTCTTTAATTACTCGTTTAATATAATTTCCAAAATTAAGAAAATTTCATTTTTGCAATTCCCTTATCAGTTAGATAGACTTACCCGTCGTTAACTATATTTTTTAATGCCCTTATGGGTGCAGAGATATGCAATTTAATAAATCGATTACTGCTGCTATTTTTATCAGCTTGCTCTCCTTACCTCCTCTCAATGCTCAAGCTAATGGCATAGAGTACGCACGTGCGGCTCAAGAGGCCCAAGAGTTTGGGAATAGAGAACTGGCCATTAAATACTATACTGATGCGCTAGATGAAGGTGACCTATCCGCTAAACATCAGGCCTACGTGTATAATAATATAGGTATCCTTTATCAGGAATTGAGTAACTCAGTGGAGGCAGAAAGTAATTTTAAAGATTCTGTCAGGCTGCTTCCCACCTATAGTGATGCCTATTACAACCTATCAAGCTTGCTTTCCTCCCAACAAAGATATGAAGACGCACTCTCTTTGTTGAACGCTGCCATTATTGAAATCCCCGAAGAAGCGGTACTCATTCTTCAGCGCGGTATTATCTACCGAGAACTCAAGGAAATTGAGGCTGCTCTTCAGGATGTATCACAGGCCATACTCATTAACCCTTCTTTGGGCTCAAAACTGATTAATCAGAACAACGTCTATTTGGGCACATATATAGAAACCGCCACAATAGAGCATTTTATAACCATTTTGTCTGAAGAGCCAGCATCACTCGACGGTTATCTTAATCGTGCTAGGTCATATTTAAGTTCTGGTTTTTTTGAACAAGCCCTTGTTGATACCGAGTATGTTATTGAGCTAGAGCCAAAGTCATTTAAAGCTTATGAAGCAAAAGCTATAATTTTGTACAGTCAGGGAGCCTATGACAAATCAATAAGGGCTTTTGACAATGCCCTTCATTTTGCTCCAAATGATCCTGAAATTTTTTATAATCGGGGTTATCTCTATAAAAGTTTAGGTGACAATAATAACGCATCATTTGATTTTCAAATGGCATTTAGCATTAATCGTTCAGAGAAAAAATATAGAAAAGAACTCAAAGAATTGGGTCTGATTAAGTAAATTGTTAAAACAAAATATTACTTTTTATCGAACATCTTCAGAATTCGTCGTTGCTGGGTCACATTGAGACTTGGCCAGATTTTGTCCATATTCTCTTTAGCTTCGGTAGCCCCAGATAAATAAGCACGTCCATACCAAATATAAGCCGCCTCATTTGGATCAAATTCTTTAGCCCCCTTAGGCATCATGCCTTGCACATACATCCAAGCGAGCAGCTCCATCGATTCCTTATCACCGGATTCCGCTTGTTTGGTCAGAGTTTTAAGATCCTGTTTGTATAAAACGCCCTCTTTGATATTTATTGCAGCCCCTATTCTATTTTCCAGAATAATTGCAGCCTTAAGCATGCGCTCTGCTTCAGCTTTTTTATTCGAAGCCAGGTTATCGCGATGATTGGAAAACGAATCTCCAATATTTATTCTTTTTGGTAATTTTCCACACCAAGCGGGCGGGGTATAATCTGCCCCGCATTGATCCCAGTTTTGCAAACGCGCAGCATATTGCCAGTTCTCAGAAGAATCTGGCATTTCAGAAGCAACAGCACTATCCATCAGATTCACAGAAAGAATCGAGACGGTTAACGCGCCAACAATCAAGGGCCTTATAAAAACCAACTTAAACATAACAATTACCTTATCTCAGGAGCCCTAAGATTAGGTAAAGAGACATAAACAAACAAATAAATTCGATTAGAAGCCCAACTATTCGCTAATTACTTCCGATTTAAACGTTCTCACCCTACACTCCATAAATGGGGACGGCTTATTTAGCTTGATGATAGCGGACAAATATATGAAGGACGAGAAAAAGGACACCCTCGAACGTGTCAACCAGATATGGGTTGATGAAGGTATTGCGTTACACCGTAACTATCTAGAGGGACGTACAGGTGGAACTCGCCTGTTTTTGTCGTTTAAAAATGCACGGAAATTAAATTTTTCAGATCAGGTACTCGATACCACAGAAATGGTGGGTGCCGAATTAGCCGAGGCAAATTTCAACAATACCAGCCTTGCCCGAGCCAATTTGTTTGGTGCAAATTTGGCTGGTGTAGATATGCGCGGGTGTTCTCTTGATAAAAGCGACCTCCGAGGTGTTTGTCTCGAAGATGCAGATTTAGAGGGAGCGTCTTTATCTTCGGCAGACATAAGAAACGGTTTTATTCTTGTCCGAAAACCCGATGGTACATACGAACCTGTCAAAAACGACGAATCAACAAGTTTTGACGGCATTAATTTAAAAAATGCAGACTTAAGCGATGCCAAATTAGGCCGAGTTATAGGAAGAAGAACAAACCTTACCAATGTTAATTTTAAAAATGCAGACCTGACAGGTGCTGTCATGGCGAATTCAGATGTAAGCGGTTCAGTCTTTACTGGGGCTGATCTTACCAATGCTGATTTCAGTGGTTGTGTGTTTCATGGTGCTAATCTAAGTGGTGCCCTCCTCAATAATACCAATCTTGAAGGGGCCGATCTCACCGCTGCTCATTTTAATAACAATGATTTACATTACGCCAGTACTTTAGAAGCCAATCTCCCCAAAAGCATAGAAACGTTAGATCGAACTTTAAGAGTAATCCTAGAGGAACACATGTCGTGGATAAACTCTCTAGGTCGGAAAGGGCATCAAGCCAATCTCTCAAAATACGATCTTCAAGCGACCGATTTTGCCGGGATTAACTTACAAGCTGCTGAGCTTTCTTTTACAAATCTATCTAATTGTACATTTCTTGCCAGCCGTTTGAATATGGCCAACATGAAGAATGTTATCGCCTTAAACTGTGACTATAGTGACGCTGATATGCGGGGTGTTAAACTTGAAAATGCAAATTTAACCGGCGCAAGTCTTAGACATTGCCGCCTGTCCCCAATGACAATTTTGGGAACTCAAGGTAATAAGGTTCCGGCAAATTTAAAAAATTGTTGCTTGGATCAAACAGACCTAGAAAATGCAAATTTAAGTCATGCAGATTTGTCTGGCGCAAAAATCCGACTAGCCAATCTATCAAATACAAATTTATCACATGCTAAATGTGTGGATGTTGATTTCACAGGAGCAGACCTAAGAAGTGCAAACCTAGAAGGAACCGACCTTCGAGGCTGCAAAGGACTGATATTATCCTAATTCAAATTAAACACTTTATCACTGTATATTTATTATTTTCACAATAATTCTTGTATTTAACTGAATGAGATCTTAATTTCGAAACATGAACAAAATTAAAACTGTAATTGGCGATTTAAATAATCGCGGAAACATAGAAATACTTGAAAAAACAACCCCATATAAAGGGTATTTTCAAATAGACTCTTATCGTTTTCGTCACAGTCTGTTTGAAGGCGGATTATCGCAAGAAATTACAAGAGAAGTGTTCGAGCGCGGTCATGCCGCAGCTGTATTGCTTTTTGATGCAAAAACCGACGAAGTTATTCTCATAGAACAATTTCGAGCTGGGGCTTATGCTGCAGCCGTAGACCCCTGGTTGATTGAGGTTGTTGCTGGTATTATCGAGCAAGGGGAAACAGCCGAAGACTTGGCACATCGAGAGGTTATGGAAGAATCTGGATGTCAAATCGGTAAGTTAGAGAAAATAGGCACTTTTCTCATGACCCCTGGTGGAAGCTCCGAAACCATTACTCTTTTTTGTGGTGAAGTTCTTAACCAAGAGATCAAAAACTCTTATGGACTGGACCATGAAGGTGAAGACATTTGTACACACAAGATTAAAGCGTCTGAATCTTATAAACTGATGCATACAGGAAAGATAACGAACGCCATTACAGCCATTGCTCTTCAATGGTTAGAGTTGAATAATGAACGTATAAGAACTAAATGGTTATCAGACTAACTTAAGCACGAAATTTTCTAACATACTTAACAGCACACCTATGGACGACGAGCATGGATATTCGCGACGGTTTTATTGACAGTATTGGCAACACACCTCTAATACGCCTTAAACGGGCTTCAGAGGAAACTGGTTGCGAAATCCTGGGAAAAGCAGAATTTTTGAACCCTGGTGGGTCAGTAAAAGACCGTGCAGCTTGGGCAATTGTTAAAGATGCTGAGGAAAAAGGTATTCTTAAGCCCGGTGGAGTAATTGTTGAAGGCACCGCTGGAAACACAGGCATTGGGCTAGCACTGGTCGCCCGCGCTCGGGGCTATCGCTGTGCAATTGTTATTCCAGAGACCCAGTCTCAAGAGAAGAAAGATATGCTACGGATTTGCGGTGCAGAGCTCTATGAAGTTCCTGCAGCGCCCTATAAAAATCCCAATAATTATGTGCACTATTCGCAGCGCTTAGCACAAGAGCTCGCAGGCACGGAGCCCAATGGCGTAATTTGGGCAAACCAGTTTGATAACATTGCCAACCGTCAAGGGCACATTGAAACCACGGCTCAAGAAATCTGGAAACAGACTGATGGTAAAGTCGATGCTTTTGTCTCAGCGGTTGGTACCGGAGGAACCCTTGCCGGTGTATCACTCGGCCTAAAAGAGCATAACAAAGATATTGTCGTCGCCCTCGCCGACCCACATGGTGCAGCTCTTCATAATTACTACAAGCACGGCGAACTTAAATCTGAAGGTTCATCAATTTCAGAAGGAATTGGACAAGGACGCATTACAGCTAACTTACAGGGTGCAGTAATCGACGAATCTTTCCGTATAAGCGATAGTATTGCGATCCCGCTTATATTTAAACTTTTTGAAGAAGAAGCTCTTTGCCTGGGTAGCTCAAGTGGCGTCAACCTTGCGGGTACTATTGAGCTCGCCAAAAAGATGGGACCAGGCCATACCATCGTAACAATGCTTTGTGACTTGGGAACTCGCTACACCAGTAAACTGTATAATGCTGAGTTCTTAAAAGACCACAATCTCCCAATCCCTAAATGGGTATCCTGAGGAACTATTCTCCCCTTACCCCTTGTTCCATTGTTAAGAGGCTGCTTTCGGGCAGCCTTTTTTATTGTAAGGGGACAAAGTTTTCTTACAAATAGAGGCCTTACCACTACAACATTGGGAATCACCGTGATAGCTTTGTCACCCGGGACCTTAAAACCCGCCCAAATGACATTCTAACACTTTTTTTACCGAGGTATCTTATGGACTTACTTTTCTACAAAGACGCTTATCTAAAATCATGTGAGGCCCATGTTACCTTTTCTGAAAATGGGACAATTCGCCTTGATCAATCAATATTCTATCCCACGGGGGGCGGGCAACCCGGTGATAGTGGCTGGATTGAGCTTGAAAGTGGAGAAAAAATACCTGTTATCGAGGCAAAAAAAGGCAAAAGCCATGAAGACGTGATTTTGTTTTTAAAAGAAGGTGCTCCTCTTCCTCCAGTTGGAGCAAAAATAACATCTCATCTCGATTGGGATCGCCGTCATGCACATATGAAGATTCATAGTTGCCTCCATCTTTTGTGCGCTTCTGTCGTCGGAGATGTCACTGGCGGGCAAATATCTGCACATAAAGGCCGTCTTGATTTCAATTTACCCGATACAGCAATCGATAAGGTTGCTTTAGAAGAGAAACTCAATCAACTCATTGAAGAAGATCACGCAATCAGCATGAACTGGATCACCGATGAGGAACTAGACAACAACCCTTCTATGGTTCGGACTATGTCAGTTAAACCACCAAGAAGTTCTGGTAAAATACGGCTAGTCAAAATTGGTGACGATGTTGACCTTCAACCTTGTGGTGGAACTCACGTAAAATCCACTGGGGAAATTGGCAAAATAAAAATTGGCAAAGTTGAGAACAAAGGTAAGCAAAATAGACGTATCAACCTAACCTTTGCAGATTAGATAACAGGAACCATATTTATGAGTGATGGATTTAATTCAATTGTTTCAACCCAATGGTTAGCTGATCATTTATCTGCACCTGATGTGCGTGTTGTTGACGGGACATATTATCTCCCCAATGAGAATAAAAATGCCCGAGAACTTTATGAGGAACAACACATAGAAAATACTGTTTTCTTCGATATTGATGATATCAGTGATGAAGCAAACCCCCTCCCTCATATGATCCCATCTGATATCAAATTTGCCTCTCGGGTTCGAAAACTTGGACTGGGTGATGGAAATAGAATTATCATTTACGATCAAAGAGGTTTGTTTAGTGCCGCACGCGTATGGTGGATGTTTAAACTGTTTGGTCATAAAGATGTCGCTGTTCTCGATGGCGGATTACCAAAATGGTTACAAGAAAACCGCCCTGTAGATGATAATAAAGTTTATCCAGGTGAGCGTCATTTCAGCCCAAGGTTCAACAGCTTTTTGGTTCGTGACAAGGCGCAATTGATTAAGAATTTGGATACAAGTAAAGAACAAGTTCTCGATGCCCGGGCTGCGGGTCGATTTACAGGGGAAACTCCAGAGCCAAGGGCAACCCTTAGATCAGGCCATATTCCTGGAAGTTTAAGCCTTCCCTTTACGAACCTTCTCAATGATGAAGGTGTTCTCAAATCAATTGAAGACCTACGAGCGTTATATAAAAAAGCGGGTGTTGATTATTCCAAGCCAATCGTTACGTCGTGTGGTTCTGGGGTGACAGCTGCGGTGTTAAGCCTAGGGCTTGAATTAACCGGCCACAAAAATATCTCCCTATACGATGGATCCTGGACTGAATGGGGTCAAGAAGGTGAAACCCCGGTCGAAACGGGCTCCTAAAACAATTTTTTTAGCTACTTGAAAGACCTCAAATCAATCCAAATTTAGGATATTGGGATCAAAGAAAACTGAGCAGCAATAGTAATGAGCAGAGCAATTAACAGTGACACAAAACCAAGTGGAGGTACCAACTCTACTAATATTAATGCCCGCTTTATATCTGGCAGTGTTTTAAAGCACGTTATCTCTATGACGGCAGCAACTTCTGTAGGATTGATGTCGATATTTTTTGTCGAGCTGGTTGATATGTATTTTATCAGCCTTCTCGGGGAAGAAGTCCTTGCGGCAGCAATTGGGTTTTCCGGTGCAATCACTTTCTTTGTTTTTTCGATAAGTATTGGGCTATCCATTGGTCTGGCCGCGGTGGTCGCACGCACAATTGGCGCCGGGGACGGTGATCAAACCAAAAGTGTAATCTTCAATGGCTTACTCATCTCCTTCTTACTGATGACACTTATAGCCATTCCCGTGTTCATTTATGCGCGAGAGCTCCTGAGCCTGGTAGGCGCAGAAGGAAAAACTCTCGATTACGCTGTTCAGTATATGCATATTGCGATCCCTTCCCTCCCAGTTATCTCCATTGGGATGTCTATGGGGGCAGTATTACGAGCGATCGGGGCCGCAAAGGAGTCCATGATATCAACCGTAGTCGCTGGCATTGTTAATGTAATTCTTGACCCAATCTTTATATTCACGCTGGATATGCATATTGAGGGCGCTGCTTATGCGACCCTAGCCGCTCGTTTGACAATGGCTCTGGTTGCCGCCTTCATTCTAGCGCGACAGATGGGAGTAACAGTATTTACGCCTCACGGTGGTTTGCTACGAGACATTAACGCCATTTCAAAAATAGCCATACCTGCTTCTTTAACCAGTTTAGCTACCCCCTTTGCAAACTCCTATGTTACGGTTGCTGTTGCAGGTTATGGCGCGGATGCCGTGGCAGGACTTGCCATAATAAGTCGTATTACACCTTTTGCATTTGCAGCTGTATTTGCTTTATCTGCAGCTCTAGGACCGATTGTTGGACAAAATGTTGGTGCAGGACTTAACTTAAGAGTTAGAGAAGCCCTTACAAATTCATTATTTGTAATTTTTGCTGTGGTTTGTACAACGTCACTCATCATGACACTTGCCTCCGAATTCATCGCTTATTTATTCAACACGACAGGCCAAAGTGCTGAATTATTGATATTTTTCTGTGTCTTCACATCTTGGAGTTTTATTTTTACTGGCGCTCAATTTATTGCAAATGCTGCTTTTAACAATATGAATAGAGCCACCTGGTCAACGTTTGCTAACTGGAGTAAGGCAACAATTGGCACAATTCCTTTTATTTGGATAGGAGGAAACATCGCTGGCGCAAAAGGAATTATGGCAGGGCAAGCCGTAGGATCAGTAATCTTTGGTATTCTAACAATCGCTGTAGCTTATTATATTGTTGATAAACCTGTAAAGAAAGTTGGCCCCAGATATTTTGGTGCTATGCTTCCTGCAGTTCTATCACAATTTGGCTGGCAAAGGTTCCTCGAAGAACGTTGGAATGTCGATCATAAGAACCGTGAAGATTAAACAGTTGGATGGACTGGAGCATAAAAATGGCCAAGAATGATGAGAACTCCATGAATACAGATGAAAAATTAAAAGTTACAATAACATCGTTAGAAATGTTTGAGCGTCCACCAAACCTTATGCTGCATTCGCCTCACGGGCATAAAACATCCCTTATAAGAGCTTGCGATCCAACGGTTTCGTTTTATCGTTATCTATACAATACTGTTGGTGCTCCTTGGTTATGGTGGGAACGCCGCTCTATGTCTGATAAAGATTTAGCCGCCGTAATCAAAGATGAAGCAACAGAAATTTATGTCCTTTATTTTGATGGTGTACCTGCTGGATATGCTGAACTTGATCGACGAGATGAACCTGTTATTGATCTTGCCTATCTTGGGTTAATGCCAGAGTTTGTTGGATGTAAATTAGGCCCATATCTTTTGTCATCTATGATCGATACTGCCTGGAGCTATGAACCCAAACGCCTCACCGTAAACACCTGTACTCTAGACCATCCAAAAGCCTTGGCGGTTTATCAAAAATGTGGATTTAGCGTTTATGATCAGAGCTCAAAATTAATTGATGATCCCAAATTAAATTCTATATATTCATTTAAATCAGATAAATAGACACCAATTTAATTCGGAAGTCTTTTATACGCGCTTTCGTTCAATAGAATCGATATTGGGTCACGCGTAATTGGAAAAGGACTATTTTTACCAAAATGCCTTTGGTAAATCTCACTATAGTTACCATGAGTTTTAATTACTCTATAGGCCCACTGTTTGTCTAAACCCAGTGACAGCCCATGCCCCCCCTTAAGTCCAAGCAACTCCTGCACAATCTGATTAGTGCTCGTCGAAGCTACAATATCGATATTTTGAGAGCTTATATTTTTGATCTCAGATTCAAGTAGAGCATGACCAAACGCGCTCGTAACTTTAATCCATTCTTGATCGCTTGCTAAGACAAGAATTCCTAGTTTTGGTTTTGAAATCGTTGAATTAACGAACTCTGCTAACGGGAATTTTTGTTGAATTTTTTGTTTAAATTGGAGGAGTTCAATCCGAGGCAGAGCAATTACTTTACAACTGTAATTTAATGCCACCTCTAACAGTTCTTCTGGAGTGTCATAGCTGAGCACACTAAAGCTAATCTGTTCCTTTTGTCCAAACACAGCCAAACCTTGACTGTTTAATTTGTTATTCAGCGTACATACACGCTGACCATTTAGTCGTTGAGGGACTTTGTTTCCTTTTAAATTCAAAATCGTCATCCCGTTAATTAATAACGGAGCAGATAAAATCGTCTTTTGTCTTTTAGACGATTGATCTACGCCTGCCAGCATAACGAGATCAATCTTATTATTACTTAAATAACTTGTGTTTTTGCCACTCGGAACAAAAATTATTTTGATCGCGCTTTTATCCCGAAAAAGCGCAATAGTTAGCGCCTGACAATACTCCTTAGCAGCATTTGCAAGAGGATTGTTCTCAGATAAAAACGGAACTGATTGTTCAATGCCGCAACGTAAATATCCTCTATCTTCAACTTTATCTCGAATTGATCCAGCCAAACTTTGCTCTGCAAACAAACAGAAGAATAAGAAAGAAAGACACACATACCCTTTTCGAATAAACCTATACAATTTTCCTCCTCTAGATACGCTCTTTTAGTAGATAAATTTATCTCGCTTAACTCTAACAACGCATCCTATGTTTTGTATAGCTTCATGAAATAATGGGTAATAAAAAAAGCGACTGCAATTAATGCAGTCGCTTTTCAGAAACAATCGCATATTAAAAATTAGTGGGCCAGGATTTGGCTCAAGAATTTTTGCGTACGCTCAGACTGTGGATTATTAAAGAACTGTTCAGGTTCGTTTTCTTCAATAATTTCACCGCCATCCATAAAGATCACTCTATCGGCAACCTTACGAGCGAAACCCATTTCGTGAGTTACGCAAATCATGGTCATACCTGTTTGAGCAAGCTCGATCATTGTATCGAGAACTTCCGCAATCATTTCTGGATCAAGAGCCGAAGTTGGCTCATCAAACAGCATGATGCGTGGGTTCATGCAAAGTGAACGGGCAATAGCCACACGTTGCTGCTGGCCACCTGATAGCTGACCAGGATATTTGAGCGCCTGATCTGGAATCTTTACACGTTCCAGGTATTCCATTGCGATTTCTTCAGCTTCTTTCTTCGGCATCTTGCGAACCCATATCGGTGCAAGCGTGCAGTTTTCCAGAACCGTCAGATGTGGGAAAAGGTTAAAGTGCTGAAAGCACATTCCCACTTCACGTCGGATCGCATCAATATGCTTGAGGTTACCAGTGAGTTCGATGTTATCAACAATGATATCACCTTGCTGGTGTTCCTCTAAACGGTTGATACAACGAATCAACGTAGATTTACCTGAGCCAGACGGGCCACAGATAACGATACGTTCACCACGTTGAACTGTT
This sequence comes from Halopseudomonas aestusnigri, assembly GCA_036960845.1. Classification (GTDB taxonomy): domain Bacteria; phylum Pseudomonadota; class Alphaproteobacteria; order Kiloniellales; family Kiloniellaceae; genus Kiloniella. The sequence continues at coordinate 192,590 of JBALWN010000004.1, forward strand.
AGATTGATATCTTTAAGAACATGAAACTGGCCATACCATTTGTGAACACCGTTCAACTGGATAGCCACCTCATCAGTTTTTTTCGAGGTATTGGTATTTGCATTACTCATAATACCAGGCTCCTTATCTTTTATGACCAGTGTGAAGTTTATTCTCTAGCCAGAGGCTGTAACGAGACATCGAGAAACAGGATATGAAGAACAATAACGCGATAAACACGTAAGTTTCTGGTGCAAGACCACGCCATTTTACATCTGCAACAGCCACCTGCCCAATTCCGATTAGATCGAAAAGACCGATGATAGATACAAGTGTTGTATCTTTGTACAGGCCGATAAATGTGTTCACAATTCCAGGAATAACGATACGCAATGCCTGAGGAAGAATAATCAGACGCATGGACTGCCAGTAACTGAGGCCCATTGCATCTGCACCTTCAAATTGCCCCTTCGGAATGGCTTGGAGACCACCACGAATTACCTCAGCCATATAAGCAGAGGAGAACAGAGCAACACCGATCAGAGCACGAAGTAGTTTATCGAAGTTCACACCTTCAGGCAGGAACAACGGCAACATATTCGAAGCCATGAAAAGAATAGTGATTAAAGGTACGCCACGAACAAATTCGATGAAACAAACACAAAGAACTCTAACGATCGGCATTTTAGACCGACGCCCAAGCGCTAATACGATACCAATAGGAAAAGAAGCTACTATCCCTGTAACACCGAGAACAAGAGTAAGTAACAGGCCGCCCCAGTCAGAACTATCCACAGTTTCCATACCCAAACCACCGCTTAGTAGGAAGAAAGCGATGAACGGGAATAGTGTTGAAAACAACAAGAACTTCCCACGATGTGGAATTTTATCAAACAGTACAGGTATGATTGCTACAATCATTAGCACGAAAGTTACGTTCGGACGCCAATACTCGGATTTTGGATACAGACCATACATAAACTGGTGGAAACGATCACCAATAACAAGCCAACAAGCACCACCTAATGTACAATCAGCTTTGGTTTCACCAACGAAGGTCGCGCCAATTAAAGTCCAAAAAATAACAGTGGACAGTACATCGTAGAGAAAATAAAGAGCAAGGATTGTCAAAATTGTATTTCCGACTGAGGAAAATAATCTCTTTTTAAACCATGCAATCAGACCTGCCTCTCCCAAAGGAGCAGGTAAATCCGGATGCTCGCCAGGAGCATATTGTTGTTCAGTTAAACTCATCTGCTCCTCCTATCTTTCTACCAAGCGAACGCGGTTATTATACCAGTTCATAACTGTTGAAATCACCAAACTAATAGTAAGGTAAACCAACATTGTAATGAAGATAACCTCAATAGCCTGACCTGTTTGGTTCAATGTCACGCCCCCAAAAGACTGCACAATATCGGGATAACCGATGGCAACAGCTAAAGAGGAGTTCTTTGTTAGGTTCAGATACTGACTGGTCATTGGAGGAATGATCACACGCAGTGCCTGAGGAAGAATAACTAAACTCATCGTCCGACCTGGACGAAGGCCAAGTGCTTCTGCAGCTTCAGTCTGGCCGTGTGATACGGATTGGATACCCGCACGAACAGTTTCTGCAATAAAAGCAGCGGTATAAAGACTTAACGCAAACCACAGAGCTGTAAATTCAGGCTTGATAGACATCCCACCTTGGTAGTTGAAACCTTTTAGCTCTGCATAAGCAAAACTAAGAGGAAAACCTGTCGCAGCAAAAGCTAGAAGAGGTAAACCGATAATCATTGCCGTATTTATTAAAAACACGGGATAAGTTTTACCAGTTGTTTCCTGCGTTTTACGAGCCCATCTCGCAAATATAAAACTTGCGATCAACACAACGACAAAAACGATCGGAACCAACATAAATCCGTCACCAGGTATAGGTTCCGGAAGTATCAGGCCACGTTTGTTTAAGATAAAAGTATCATCAAAAAATGACATACTCTGTTTAACGGAAGGTAATCCAAGGAAAATTGCATACCATAAGAGAATTTGCAGTAACAAAGGAACGTTACGCGTCATCTCGACATAACAATAAACAATTCTACTAATCAACCAGTTAGGTGATAGGCGAAGAACACCTAGGAATACACCAAGTGTTGTTGCTGCAATTACTCCCAGTACGGAAACCAAAAGCGTATTGAATAAACCAACAAGAAACACACGACCGTGAGAGTGTTGCGAGGTATATTCTAGAAAAGGGGAAATGGCGATGTCGTATCCAGCGGGGGCACTTAGAAAGTCAAAACCGGTTTTAATACCGCGTTTTTCAATGTTATGTGCTGTATTGAAGACGATGAATACGATAAATGCGCCTAACAGGCCAACTACTAGTGCCTGGTAGAAAAGCGATCTAAACCGCTGATCCGTAAAGAGCGAGGCTCCACCCGACCTACGGGCATTTTGTGCAGTTTCAGCCGACATACTGCCTCCTAATGCTTATTTCTATTAAAACTAAAGCCTGATAATCTAAAGTAGGGCCACCTTAACAGGTAGCCCTACACAAAGATAAATCAGGCTTTAATGTCTCGACTTAGCGCATTGGAGGAGCGTAAAGCAGACCACCATCTTTCCACTGAGCGTTGATACCGCGTTCAATGTTCAGAGTATCAGTTAGGTTTGTTTTGAAAGACTCACCATAGTTACCAACGGTTTTAATTACGTTGTATGCCCATTTTGAATCAAGACCAAGCTGTTCGCCCATATTGCCTTCAACACCAAGAAGGCGAAGAATTGCAGGGTTATTAGATGAAGTCATTTCATCAATATTAGCAGAAGTAACACCGAGTTCTTCAGCAATAATCATAGTGTTAAGAGTCCAACGAGCGATGTCGCCCCACTGCTGGTCGCCGTGACGTACGAGAGGACCGAGTGGCTCTTTGGAAATGATTTCTGGAAGAACAATCTGTTCAGCTGGAGCTGCTAGAGTTGAACGAAGTGAATACAGACCAGAAGCATCAGTTGTGTAAACGTCACAACGACCTTCATCATATACTTTCGCGCCTTCTTCAGCTGTAGCGATCGGAACAGTCTCATATTTCATGCCTTGAGCACGGAAATAATCAGCAAGGTTCAGCTCAGTAGTTGTACCAGTTTGAACACAAACGGAAGCACCGTCTAGTTCAGTAGCACTGGAAACACCGAGGCTTTTGTTTACGAGGAAACCTTGACCATCGTAGTAGTTAACACCGACGAATTCAAAGCCGAGGTTAACATCACGAGAGAATGTCCAAGTGGTGTTACGAGCAAGCATATCGATTTCACCAGACTGAAGAACGGTGAAACGCTCTTTAGAAGTCGTTGGTGTAATCTTTACTTTCATAGGATCGCCGAAAATAGCTGCTGCAACTGCGCGACAAACATCTACATCAAGGCCTTCCCAAACGTTATCAGCGTTTGGATTAGCGAAACCAGGTAATGGTGTAGCAACACCACACTGTAGTTCACCACGTGCTTTGACGTCGTCAAGAGTGCCAGCCTGAGCTGCGACGGTCATAACTGAAGCAGCTGCTGCTGCTACAAAAAGGACTTTTCCGAATTTCATTTTTTGTGTCTTCCCTGCTGTTTAACACGTTTATTGTTTGTTTAAGACGTCGCAAACAGGACATCCCGATTTTTCTTCATCGGTAGACATTTTGTTCACCAACGCAATAAACATGCATTACCAGTAACCTATCGAAGCTGATCGGAAAACAGCATTTTTTACTTTGTTAGGGGACAATTCTAAATAGGTTTATATGAATTCAATAATTTCAATAAGTTATACGTTTTTTAAAAATTGAAACTTTATTTAATTCTCCTAATAAAAACTCAAAATAAATCCCATAAAATGGTTAATTTTAAAAAATAACTGGAATTTTGTCTTAACCGCGCCATGGTGATTTCATCAACAGAATCCTTATTTTATCGAAATTATTAAGAATTTTCCTCTCTAAGTGATTATTAACAGACATCGATTCTATAAGTTTTAAATGCTCTTCGTCGACTATCTCTTGCATAAGTGATTTTCAAAGCCGATGCTGCCATAACTTTTCCTCGTCACGTTCTAATAATGAGATGTTCATGTCCAAGAAAAACTATACGCAAGAAACCAAGATTACTTACCTTGGGAGAAATCCTTCTGATAATCATGGTGTCGTTAATCCACCAGTATATCATGCGTCGACCATTCTTTTTAATTCTGTTGAAGAGATGGAAGCACGTGCGGCTGTAAAGTTTGATAAAGGCACGATCAATTATGGACGCCAAGGAACGCCAACAATTTTCTCTTTGGAAAATGCAGCAGCAGAACTAGAGGGAGGCTATGGTGCATTTTGTGTATCTTCCGGACTTGGTGCTATCACAACTGCCATTCTCAGCTTTGTGGAATCTGGAGACCATATTCTTGTCACCGATTCTGTCTATGCCCCGACCCGGCTGTTCTGTAATGACGTTTTGAAACGAATGGGCGTGGAAACTACCTATTACGACCCTTTAATAGGCAAGGATATCGAAACACTTATTAAACCGAACACACGGTTGGTGTTTACAGAAGCTCCAGGGTCGCATTCTTTTGAAATGCAAGACATTCCAGCTATTTCAAAAGCAGCCCATAACAAAGGGGCGTTGGTTATCATGGATAACACATGGGCAACGTCTCTTTATTGTAAATCATTTGATCTTGGCGTCGATGTATCTGTGCATGCGGGTACAAAGTACGTTGTTGGTCATTCAGATGCCATGCTCGGTTTAATTATCACAACCGAAGAATGTTATCAGAAGGTCAAGCAAACCACATTCCACTTAGGTCAATGCTCTGGTCCAGATGACGTCTATCTTGCTCAACGCGGTTTAAGAACAATGGCTGTGCGATTAAAACAGCATCAACAAAGCGGGCTTCAAATGGCAAAGTGGTTACAAACTCGCCCTGAAGTATCCCGGGTACTTCACCCTGCCCTGCCCGAAGATCCTGGCCATGAGATCTGGAAACGAGACATGACTGGGGCAACAGGCTTGTTTAGCTTTATCCTGAACCCAACTCCTAAATCAGCAATTAATGCGATGGTAAATGATCTGGACCTCTATGGAATAGGTTATAGCTGGGGTGGATATGAAAGCCTTATTCTCCCAAGCGACCCAAGCTCTATTCGAACTGCGACCAAGTGGGAAGCTGAAGGTCCTCTGATAAGACTTCACATCGGCCTTGAGGATCCAGATGATCTCATTCGAGATCTAGAAGCCGGATTTTCACGAATGTCGGGCAATTAAAGGTTCTTACGTTATGACCACAGACCCACTGTCTAAAATAATCTCCACGATTAAATTTGATAGCCAAGGCCTTATACCTGCCATTGCCCAAGACAGTGACAAAAGCGATGTCGTTATGATGGCCTGGATGAACGAAGCGTCTATCAGAGAAACACTTAACAGTGGCCGGGTATGTTATTGGTCAAGATCCAGGAAAAGCCTCTGGAAAAAAGGCGAAACTTCAGGGCAGCATCAAGAACTTGTCGATTTCCTTATCGACTGTGATGGAGACACCATTTTGTTACACGTAAAACAACATGGTGTAGCCTGTCATACAGGGCGACGAAGTTGCTTTTACAGATCAGTACAACCAGATGGCTCTATAAAAGAGATTATGGATGTAGAGAAAGATCCTAGTGACTTATACAGTACCTAATTAAAATCGAATATAATAGTGTATTCCAACGGCCTGGTTTAAAACCCAGGCCGTTTTTACTTGCTCAAAAGAATCAATTTTATTTACAAAAAAGCGAATATGTATCGCAAATTTTAGCAGAGCATTAACTCATTACCGTTATCTTTTGCATGTAATATGAAATTAGGCGGTAGGTTAATGAATAAAGAATCAGGTTCTGTAATCAGCGAAGAAGAAGCAGATAAAATAGCTGAAGGGGAAATGCATGATGAAGCAAGAGATGTTGCAGCAAACCTTGAACTTACATTACAACAGGTACGTACAGGCGAATTAGACGGCAAGACAGCAGCTGAACGTTTAAGCCAAGATGCTTCGAATCTAAGATTTAAAGCAAAATCAGTTAATATCCCTGGCTTAGCAGCGATTACTCACCGACTAGATGAATATTTAGGCGGTTTAAATGACCTCGAAAAGCAGAATATTACTGATCTTCAAACATATAGTGACAAAATTTCTGCACTTTTAGACGGCGAGGCCATGCCGGCAGATACTATTGCCGAAGTCGTACGGTCAATGCCGCACAAAAGTACTTTCAACGTTGAAGACATCGAAATCACCAATACAGAAGTTCTTTTAGTCATTCCGCAAAAAACAGCCGGTAAAGTCGTTGCAAGAGAACTTGAAGCCTGCGGTTACAGGGTTACATCTCTCACAGAACCCCTTGAAGCGATTACAATGATTCTCGAAACCAAACCTGATTTAATCATCACTTCAATGGTTATGCCTCGACTTGGTGGAGCTGATCTTGCCTGCGCCCTAAAAGCAATGCCATCCACAAGAAAAACGCATGTTGCGGTACTTACGAGTTTGGCTTCAGAAGATCCTGCTATGCAAGCTCTACCAATGAGTGTGGGAGTTATTCGCCGTGGGAAAACCTTTGGCGATGATCTTGCCGACGTTCTACAGAAATTTAATATCACCTAATTTGAAACTCACCATTGATCAATTTGAACCGCACGTTATTTATAGGGTATCAATACCCGCAATAATGTGCGGTTTTTTTTATGGAGAATTAAACAATGTCAGATCAGGTACGCGCATCACACATCCTACTCATGTACGAAGGCTCTATGCGCTCGACAGCATCACGCAGCCAGGATGAAGCAAAAGCTTTGATGTTGGATCTAAAAGAACAAATTGAAAATGGCACCGCTTTTGCTGATCTTGCGAAAGAGCACTCAGATTGTCCGTCCGGAAATGATGGTGGAGATCTAGGCAAATTTGGAAAAGGCATGATGGTTCCTGAATTTGAAGAGTCTGCTTTTTCGATGGAACCAGGCCAAACAAGTGACGTCGTCGAAACTTCATTTGGTTATCACCTGATCCAACGTACTGAATAAGCGATTATGCACGAGTTCACGCGTAATTATTGATTGTACAAATTGTCGTTAGATCAAGGTCGTCATAAGGAGTATCCAATTGGTGGAAAATTCAACTGAACGTCGCCAGTTCCCTCGATACCGTCATGATTTAAAGGCGTTGATAAATCTGGATGAGACCTGGGATACAGCTGAATGCAGAGATATTTCTGGAAGTGGAATCCGATTTACCACGACCCTACGACCGACTTTAAAAAAGACAATTCAAATTCATATCAATGATCTCGGGCGATTTGAAGGTATTGTTCTTCGTCATGTTGATGATGGTTTTGTCGTTCAGTTGAACGCATCCGAATTCATTATGCGACAACTCGCAGATCAATTAGCCTGTGAACTTGTAGATAAATAGCAAAAAAGCGGGACTATATTTAGTCCCGCTTTTTTTAACCCGACTTATCTTGGTTATCAATCGAATAACGCATCAATGTCATCTTGCGTAATGCCTTCATTTTCAGCAGAAGGACCGTTCATTAATTGGTCGTCACCTTCTCTCTCATCGTCGGCTCCGACAGGTAGGTCCATAAAGGCTTCAGCACCCCAAATATTAATCATAGATACAATCCGGTCTTCAATAAAACGGAGAGTATTTATGATCTTGGTCATTCTTTGCCCGGTAACATCCTGAAAATTTGAAGCTTCAAGAATTGTAATAACTTCGTTTGCAATTTTATCACAAGCCGTTTGAACATCTGTGTCATCGTGTAAGAGACCAGATAGCTCATTAACGGTTTGCTCAATCCGCTCGTTCGCGTCGAGAATGTTATTGGTAGCAGTTTCCGTTGCCATAACAATAGCATCTAATTCGTTCGTGGACTGCGCAAACGAATCATCGACATCATCAGGGTGTTTGATTTGGGCAATTTCTTTTTTTGTTTTCCCAATCATCCGTACCATTTGGGCAATTTCTACACGAACGTCCTCAGCATTGTTATAATCTTTTTCTTCCTCAGACAGATCAGTAGAAGCCTGCCTTTGCACCGAATTCGATTGCTTTAAGGCCTTTATTTCAGATCTAAGTTCATTGATAGATTCAAATAACTGCATGTTTGATACGGTTGCAGTTGGCGCTAATCCCTGACGTAGGCGGACCCCCCGTTCAGCTGAAAATTCTTTTTGTGACTCGATCTTACTCATTTTTGGCTCCCAGATGACCTCCATATTTGCTGACAAGCATATCCCCCAATACTTAATGTTTTATTGAATATATCGTTATTTTTACGAGAAAAATGGATTTTTTTTTGACCGGTTGAACAATTTTTTTAACAAAGGCTTTAACGATTGGTTGAACATGGAAGGGTTTTGCCTCACCATAGACGTCCGATTCCGAGCAATATTGGAGATCGGCAAAAAGATTTTGAATACTATTTAATAACCAATAAACAGGGATTGGGCACTCAAATGAAGAAGCTGTTCCAGACGGCTGCTGCGTCAATAATTGCATTAACGGCCGCAGCCGCTCACGCCGAAGAGATTAACCCAGCAGTCGTATTCGATATGGGTGGTAAATTTGATAAATCCTTTAACGAAGGTGTTTATAACGGCGTAGAAAAGTTCTCCAAAGAAACCGGTATTAAGTACCGTGAATTCGAAGTAACAAATCCTTCACAACGTGAACAGGCTATTCGAAAGATGGCTCAACGTGGTGCGGATCCAATCGTCGGTGTTGGCTTTGCTCAAGGGCCTGCAATTGAAAAAGTTGCAAAAGAATACCCTAACATTCGTTTCACTATCATCGATAGCGTAGTCGATCTTCCTAACGTACAATCTATTGTATTTAAAGAGCATGAGGGCTCCTTCCTCGTTGGTGTTCTTGCTGCAATGGCATCAGAAAACCACAAAGTAGGTTTTATCGGCGGTATGGATATACCCCTTATTCGTAAGTTTGCATGTGGTTATGCTCAAGGTGCAAAATTTGCAAACGCAGATGCCGAAGTTTATAGCAACATGACCGGAACGACACCTTCCGCTTGGAACGATCCAAGTAAAGGTTCTGAATTGGCAAAAAGCCAGTTTGACAAAGGCGCTGACGTTATCTTCGCTGCTGCTGGCGGTACAGGAATTGGCGTTTACCAAGCTGCTAAAGATTCTGGTAAATTGGCAATTGGTGTAGATTCAAACCAAAACCACATCCAACCAGGTACTATGCTGACTTCAATGACCAAAGGTGTTGATGTTGCAGCATACAATGCTTTTAAATCAGCTATGGAAGGCACATGGAAGCCAGGACTTCACGCTCTCGGTCTAGCTGAAAACGGTGTTGACTGGGCATTGGACGATAACAACAAGTCACTTATTACTGACGCTATGAAAGCAAAAGTAAAAGCTGCTCGTGAAGGTATCGTTTCTGGTGCAATTTCTGTTCATGATTTTACCTCGGACAATTCCTGTCCTGCTCTTTAATTGAGCCTGTCATCAGAAATTTAAAATACTGTATTTAGGTTTTTTATGAGCATAAAAAGCATCAAGACTGGTCAGTCTAACGCGGTGGGGGAGCAATCAGCTCCCCCACCTGCTATTGAACTAAAAGCCATTAGCAAGAGTTTTGGTCCTGTAAAAGCAAATCACAATGTAGAATTACGAGTTCTCCCGGGAACAATTCACGGCATCATTGGTGAAAATGGTGCCGGGAAATCTACGTTGATGAGTATTCTCTACGGTTTCTATGAAGCTGATAGCGGGGATATATTTATACATGGGCTTAAAAAGAAAATCCACTCCTCCCGAGATGCGATTTCTTTTGGTATTGGTATGGTTCACCAACATTTCATGCTCGTAGAAACCTTTACAGTGCTTGAAAATGTCATGCTCGGGGCAGAAGGCGGTACTCTTTTAAATGAGAGTAGTAAAACTGCTCGAGAAGAGCTGATAAAACTATCAAAAGAATACAGCTTGTCTGTTGATCCTGACGTATTAACCGGAGACCTTCCTGTTGGGCTACAACAACGCGTAGAGATTTTAAAAGCCCTGTATCGCGGCGCCGAGACTTTAATTCTCGACGAGCCCACGGGTGTGTTAACGCCACAAGAAACCGAACAGCTCTTTAAAATATTGGATATACTTCGTAGCCGAGGCGTTTCTATTATTTTGATCACCCATAAACTACAGGAAATCATGGCGATTACAGACCGTGTTTCCGTTATGCGTGCTGGCACTATGGTCTCTGAACGAGAAACCGTTGCCACGTCCAAGAACGAGCTTGCAGAGCTTATGGTTGGCCGAAAAGTCCTCCTTGAAGTGGATAAATTAGATGCTAATCCAGCTGAGATATTACTCAAGGCTACGGACTTAACCTATGAAGAAGGTGGCGTTGTCCTGCTCGATGGTGTTTCTCTCAATCTCCGTGCTGGTGAAATTGTTGGTATTGCCGGAGTTTCTGGCAACGGTCAAACCGAACTACTTGCTGCCCTTTCTGGCATTTGCCCTCTGCAAAAAGGGTCCATTCAAATAGGTGATGTTAAAATCACACCTAAAGCTCACTATTCACCAAAAGAATTCCGGGATATTGGCGTCGGTCACGTTCCTGAAGATCGGCACCGCATGGGAATGGTCAGCGCTTTTGCTGCCAAAGAAACCGCGATTATGGGTTTTCACGAAGATCCTGCATTTAATGGTAAAGTCCTTATGGACCAAAAAGCAATTGAAGAAAATTGCACCCGATTAATGCGCGATTACGATGTCAGACCAGAAGACCCAAGCCTGAAGTCTGCTAATTTTTCTGGAGGCAACCAACAAAAGCTCGTTCTTGCGAGGGAAATGGATCGCAACCCGAAAGTTCTTCTTGTTGGCCAGCCCACCCGTGGTGTCGATATTGGGGCGATTGAATTTATCCATAAAAACCTGATTAAAATGCGAGATGCGGGATCAGCTATCCTCATCGTCTCTGTCGAACTTGAAGAGATTATGTCCTTGAGTGATCGTATTTTAGTCATGTTTGAAGGCCGGATCGTGGGTGAAATTTCAGGTAAAGAAGCCGATGCACAACAACTCGGACTTTTGATGGGGAATGCTGGTAATCAAGAAGCCGATCTGCCTCCTGATCAAAAAAATAGTGATACAAGCAATAGAGACCTTAATAACCAAAAAAATGATCAATCCGGGGAAGTTGCAGTATGAGTAGCCCGAGTAAAACATTACCTGCCTGGATTGATGTAGGTTTAATTCCTCTTATTAATATAACATTTGCCTTTATTGTATCAGGACTGGTTATCTTCATCATTGGCGAAGACCCAATAGAAGCAGTTAAGTTACTGGTATATGGTGCTTTTGGTAACGACTACAATCTCGGATACACACTTTACTACACGACCAATTTTATCTTTACGGGTCTTGCAGTAGCCGTCGCGTTTCATGCCAGCTTGTTTAATATTGGCGGAGAAGGTCAGGCCTATATTGGTGGCCTTGGTGTTGGATTACTTTGTTTGGCTTTGGATCAGTATGTCCCTCTTTGGGTCATTTTACCCTTGGCAATTATAGTTTCCGGGTTATTCGGCGCCGCATGGGCTTATATTCCAGCTTATCTCCAAGCGTATCGCGGCAGCCATATTGTTATTACAACTATTATGTTTAACTTTATCGCTTATAGCTTGATAAATTATATATTAACAAACGTCCTAATAGAGCCAGGATCTGGATCACCTGAAAGCAGAGATTTGCTGGAGACCGCACATATTCCAACATTTCAGGATGCTTTTGGTTGGTTTGGAATAAAAATCGAATATACACCTCTCAACCTTTCAATACTGTTAGCACTTATCAGTAGTGTATTTGTCTGGCTATTCTTATGGCATACACGTTGGGGTTATGCTGTGAGGATGCTGGGATTTAATAATAATGCTGCTAACTACAGCGGCATTAATACCCGCCGTGTCATTGTTGGAACCATGTGTCTTTCAGGTGCCCTAGCCAGTTTTGTCGGTATCAATGAAATCATGGGTGTTCACCACCGGCTTATTATGGATTTCCCTGCTGGTTATGGTTATACAGGTATTGCCGTCGCTCTTATGGGCCGTAATCATCCAATTGGGATTGTTATTGCCAGCTTATTATTTGGTGCCCTCTATCAAGGAGGTACTGAACTTTCTTTTGAAATATCAACTATTCAAAAGGAAATGGTTTTAACCATTCAAGGGTTCGTCATTCTTTTCTGTGGTGCCTTAGCATATATGGCAAGGCCAACCATAGAGCGCTTCTTTTTCGCTTTGACCCAAAAAAATCAAACCGTAGTGGCGGAGTAAAATAATGGATGATACTCTACTTCTACTAATTTCTGCACTTGATTCTACACTCAGAGTTTCGACACCTCTCGTACTTTGTGCAATGGCAGGTATATTCTCTGAACGCTCTGGAATTATAGATATTAGCCTTGAAGGTAAACTACTCGCGGGTGCATTTGCAGCAGCAGCAGCTGCGGCTGTTAGTGGCTCTGCCTTTGTTGGTTTGGGTGCAGCTATCATGACTTCAGTTGTCATGGCTCTTCTCCATGGTTTTGCTTGCATCACCCACAGAGGAAACCAAGTCGTCAGTGGCCTTGCCATTAACATTCTGGCCTCAGGACTGACCGTAACGCTTGGCGTGGCTTGGTTCCATAAGGGCGGGCAAACACCAAATTTGAGCGGTGACGCACGCTTTTCACCCATTACACTTCCCGGTGCAGAAACGCTTGCCGACATTCCCATACTTGGTCAGGTTTATACCGAACTCTTAAGCGGACATAACCTCCTCGTTTATGTTGCTTTTCTTGCTGTTCCAATTACTTGGTGGGTTCTCTACAAGACACGATTTGGCCTTCGCTTGCGTGCGGTTGGTGAAAATCCACAAGCCGTTGATACTGCAGGCATTTCTGTTACGTTTATCAGGTATCGCGCTGTAATTTGCGCTGGTATTCTATGCGGCATAGCAGGTGCTTATCTTTCCACAGGTCAAAATGCAGCCTTTGGTAAAGAAATGTCTGCAGGACAAGGGTATATTGCCCTTGCAGCAATGATCTTTGGTAAATGGAAACCCCTACCTGGACTTCTTGCATGTTTACTATTTGGTTTCCTGGACGCAATGGCGGTCAGGCTTCAGGGAGTATCCCTCCCGGGAATAGGTGAAATTCCCGTACAGTTTATGCAAGCTCTGCCTTATATCCTAACCGTCGTTTTACTGGCTGGCTTCATTGGCAAAGCCGTCGCACCGAAAGCCATTGGCACGCCTTACGTGAAAGAGAGATAGCATGAAACAATCTGAAATCATCTCTCTTCTACGGGAGAATATGTCAAAAGCTTATGCGCCCTATTCCAAGTTCCACGTGGGATCTGTTATCATCTCAACCAAGGGTGAAACATATAGCGGATGCAATGTCGAAAATGCTGCTTATCCCCTTGGTGTTTGCGCCGAAGCCGGGGCCATATCTTCAATGGTTCAGAACGGCAGTAGAGAAATTGCTGAAATATACGTCATGGGGGCAGGAGATTCTCTCGTGACACCATGTGGAGGATGTCGTCAAAAAATACGCGAATTCTCGACATCTGATACAAAAATACATATCTGTGGGCCCGAAGGCTTACGGCAAAGTTTTACAATAGAAGACCTCCTTCCACATTCATTTGGGCCAGATAATTTGAAAAATGACTAACTCAAATCAATCCACGAATAATACACCTTTAGATATTATCCGTGGCCGCCTTAAGGGCGTTATCCCAGAAGTAGCTATTATCCTTGGTTCCGGATTAGGACCTCTCGTCGAAGCCGTCAAAAATCCAATAACAATATCATATGATGATTTACCAGGCTTTCCGCAGCCTTCTGTTGAAGGGCATGCTGGCTCACTCGTTCTTGGTCAAATAAACGGTACAGAAGTCCTTATTTTACAAGGACGTAGCCATTATTATGAGAACGGCAATGCCACGGGCATGTTAACCGTTATCGAGACTATTAAAGAACTCGGGTGTTCTCAACTCCTCCTAACCAATGCAGCAGGCAGCCTTAATAAAGCTGCCGGCCCCGGCAGTATTATGCTCATCACTGACCATATTAACTACTCCGGTATGTCCCCTTTAATCGGCGCGCGCGGTAATGATCGCTTTGTTGATTTAACCGATGCCTACGATCCATCAATGCGGACTGAGTTAGCTAAAACGGCTAAAGACATTGGAATTGAACTGCATGAAGGTGTTTATATGTGGTTCTCCGGCCCTAACTTTGAAACGCCAGCTGAAATTCGGGCGGCGGCCATTTTAGGTGCCGATGCAGTCGGCATGTCTACTGTACCTGAGGTTATTTTGGCTCGTCGTGCTGGTATTAATACGGCTGCCATGTCCATTATAACCAATTACGGTGCTGGTATGAGTGATACAGCCCTCACCCATGAGCAAACAATGCGCAATGCTAAAACGGCTGCCCAAGGGTTGATTTCGTTGGTAAGCTGTTATCTTAAAAATCTGGATAACGCTAATGACTGATAAAGCAAAACTAGCTCTAAGCCTATTAGATCTTACAAGCCTGTCTGCAGATGATAACGATGCATCCATCCGCGAACTTTGCTCAAAGGCTGTAACACCTTTCACACCTGTAGCAGCAGTTTGTGTCTTCCCCCCTTTTATCGCAGTTTGCAAAGACGCACTCAAAGATAAAGGCGTGAATTTTGCTGCTGTTGCAAATTTCCCCACCGGAAACGAAGGTCTTGAAGCTGCCATAGCTCAAACAAAAAATATCGTCGAATTGGGCGGAACTGAAGTTGACGTCGTAGTCCCTTACCAAGCGTGGATAGCAGGCGATAAGACAAGTGCGCCTGAGTTGGTTAGGGCTTGCAAAGATATCTGTGGCGAAAAAATTTCGCTGAAAGTTATTCTCGAAAGTGGCACCTTTGAAGATCTTTCATCTCTTTATGAATTGAGTATCGCTTCCATTAATGCTGGCGCTGATTTTATCAAAACCTCAACCGGAAAGACAGAAATCTCAGCGACACTTGAGGCTGCAGAAACCATGTTGAAGGCGATCAAAGACAGCGGTAAGCCCTGCGGCTTCAAAGCATCTGGCGGCATCAGAACTCATGCACAAGCTGTTGAATATATGGATCTTGCAACAAAAATCATGGGGCCTGACTGGGTGAATTCAAAGAATTTCCGTTTTGGAGCCAGTGGTCTTTTAAACGATCTATTGAGTGTTCTCGGCCATCAAAAACAGGCGGCAAACAAAGGCGGGTATTAATGTACCTCCCTCAAGAAATTATACGAAAAAAACGTGAAGGCCTGCCCCTGAGCGAAAAAGAAATAACCTTTTTTATTCAAGGGATTACCGACAGGACCATTAGTGAAGGCCAAATCGCGGCCCTCGCTATGGCCATTTTCTTTCAGGGCATGTCTGAACCTGAAACGGTTGAACTAACCCGCTCAATGACCTCTTCTGGTGATGTTATTGACTGGTCTGAGTTAAATAATCTCGGACCAGTACTCGACAAACATTCAACAGGTGGTGTTGGTGATAAAATAAGTTTAATGCTGGCGCCAATAATCGCAGCTTGCGGTGGATATGTTCCGATGATTTCAGGCCGTGGTCTTGGTCATACTGGCGGGACTTTGGATAAACTTGATGCCATACCTGGATACCAAACCGTCGTTGATATTGATCGTTTCAAAAAAGTCACTCGCCAAGCTGGTTGTGCCATTATTGGGCAGACAGAAAACCTCGCACCAGCTGACAAACGTTTCTATGCGGTAAGAGACATTACTGCCACGGTAGAATCTATTTCCCTGATTACAGCATCGATACTCTCTAAGAAATTGTCTGCTGGCCTAAAGGGGCTGGTGATGGATGTCAAAGTTGGCAATGGCGCTTTTGCAGATAACCTTGAAATGGCTGAAGAGCTCGCACGGTCAATTGTTCGGGTCTCTAAGGGTGCTGGATTGCCAGCAACAGCCTTGATAACGGATATGAACCAGGTATTAGGAACCACTGCAGGAAATAGCCTGGAAGTGCATGAAGCTCTATCCTACCTCAAGTCTGAAAGGCGAGATCCCCGTTTAGAAGAAGTGACCACGGCACTTTGCTCTGAACTATTGGTTACCGGAGGTCTTGCGCAAAACACACAAGAGGCTATGGATAAAATTCTACGCGTTTTGGATAATGGTAAAGCTTTAGAACTCTTTCAAAAGATGATATCAGGCCTTGGTGGCCCATCAGATTTTTGTGACAAGCCAACAAGATATCTTCCTAGAGCACAGGTTGAGCTAGATGTTTTTCTTCCTTTGGAAGGCTATATTACAACTGTAGAAACCCGTGCAATCGGCATGGCTGTTGTTTCACTTGGCGGAGGGAGAAGTAAGCCAGGACAGGCGTTGGATTATACAGTTGGTTTTGATCATATCGTGCCAATCGGAACTAAAATTGATAGGCATACCCCTGTCGCCCGTGTCTATGCCCGAGACCAAAAAGATGCTGAAATGGCAGCGGCACAATACAAAGCAGCACTGAATGTCTCTCAAACTGAGCCTAAAGATACAAAATCAATCTTAAAGAGAATTGTAAATTAAATGTCTAGAGCCTTCATTTTATTATTAGATTCCTTTGGAATTGGTGGTGCGCCCGATGCAGAGGCTTTTGGCGATCAAGGTGCAGACACCCTCGGCCACATAGCAAGAGAATGTGCACAAGGCAAAGCTGATACTGCTGGATTACGCGATGGCAAATTAAGGTTACCGAACATGGAAGCTTTAGGTCTTGGTCTCGCTGCCAAAACAAGTACAGGAGCCCTACCCTCTGGCTTTTCAAATAACATAAAACCAACAGCTATCTACGGGGCAGCAAGTGAAAACAGTAACGGGAAAGATACCCCAAGTGGGCATTGGGAAATAGCGGGGGTGCCCGTTAACTTCGACTGGGGATATTTTCCCCACACTACGCCCTGTTTTGACGAAGATCTTGTTGCATCCATGGTTAAGCAAGGCCAGTTGCCTGGTATACTTGGTAATTGCCATGCCTCTGGTACTGAAATCATTGCCAAATTTGGCGAAGAACATATGAAAACTGGCAAGCCCATTGTCTATACTTCCGCCGATAGTGTTATACAAATTGCAGCACATGAAGACAGCTTTGGTTTAGAACGGTTACTCGATCTTTGTATTAAAACCCGCGAACTCGTGGATAATTTAAATATCGGCCGAGTTATCGCGCGTCCATTTACGGGCACGAATGCAAGTGACTTTATAAGGACGGGGAACAGGCGCGATTACAGCGTTCTCCCCCCTGCACCAACATTACTGGATGGCGTAAAAGCTGCGGGGCGTGAAATGATCGCCATTGGTAAAATTGCTGATATCTATGCTCATCAGGGGCCAACTCAAGTCATCAAAGCATCTGGCCATGACGTTCTTTTCAATAAAACCATGGAACAAGTTCATAACGCCCCAGTGGGTTCGTTAACTTTTACTAATTTCGTAGATTTCGATAGTCTATACGGCCATCGAAGGGATGTAGCGGGTTATGCCGCAGCTCTCGAAGACTTTGATCAAAAATTACCTCTTCTTATCGATGCGCTAAAACCTGGTGACCTTGTCATTTTAACCGCTGATCATGGCTGCGATCCGACTTGGCCCGGCACTGACCATACACGTGAGAACATACCGGTGATCGCCTTTGGGCCGAATATTCCTTCGAAAGATATTGGTCTTCGTAATTCTTTTGCTGATATTGGTCAAAGCATTGCAAAACATCTAAATGTCCCAAAACTTAACGCCGGGATTTCATTTATTTAACTCCCCCGTAAAATGACTGATCTTTAGGAATTTATCGATGGTATTGAAAGCTGAATTACATAGTCATCTTGAAGGGACTGCTTCTCCTGAATTGGTGAAACGCCTGGCAATTAGAAACTCTATGTCGCTTCCACCTGGACTATTCAATGATGATAATAAAACCTTCAAGTGGACGACCTTTCTTGAGTTTCTAAAGACCTATGATCTTGCGAGTTCAGTTATTAAAACACCCGAAGATTATCGGGATGTTACCTATGATTATTTGAAGCAATGTGCGGGACAAAACGCGATCTATGTCGAAGTAATGTCGTCACCTGATCACGCGGCAATGGCGGGAATGAGTTATCAAGACCATCTGGATGGTATTGTACAGGGTATTGAGGATGCCCAAGCTTATTTTGATATTGTGGGACGAATTATAGTTACTTGCGTTCGGCACATGGGGCCAAAGAGATCCTTAGAGGTTGCGACACAGGTAGTAAAAAACCCGCATCCTCTCGTTGTCGGGTTTGGTATGGGTGGCGATGAAAACGCTCATAATTTTTCTGATTTTTCTCCAGCATTTAACCTGTGCCATGAAGCTGGATTATTATGTAATGTTCACGCAGGCGAAATGGCGGGTCCAGAATCTGTACATGCGGCTTTGGATCACCTCCCCGTCAAAAGAATAGGTCATGGCGTCAGGTCCATAGAGGATCCTGATCTTATTCAACGGTTAATTGATCAAGACATTACCCTTGAGGTTTGTCCGGGAAGTAACATTGCATTGGGTGTTTACCCTAGTTTTGCAGATCATCCGTTTTTAAAGTTAAGAGAAGCTGGCTGTAAAGTTACATTGAGTTCAGATGATCCCCCATTCTTCCACACGTCAATTGGACATGAATACGATATCGCCTCTAAGCATTTTTCTCTTTCTGATGAAGAACTGACAGAAATTACGAGAACATCTATCGAAAATGCCTTTGCCGATCAAAAAACCAAAGACATGTTGCTTGAACGCCTGTAAACACTCTAAATATCAGCTATTCTCGACATTCTCGAAACAGACAACCTTTAGGTAACCCATCTTTCCAATGGCCAAGCTTTATTTTTACTACTCGTCGATGAACGCAGGCAAGTCGACGGTACTTTTGCAATCGAGTTATAACTATCAAGAGCGAGGCATGGGAACCTTACTTTTTACGGCGGCTCTCGATGATCGTTACGGCAAAGGCAAGATATCTTCACGTATTGGCCTACAGGCAGAAGCTCTGATTTATTCTAGAGAAGATGATCTGTTTGTAATGGCCCAAACTGAACTATCTGAACGCAAAATAAATTGTGTCTTCGTTGATGAGGCTCAGTTTCTTACAAAAGATCAAGTGTTCCAAATTAGTGAAATTGTCGACCAGTTAAATATCCCTGTCCTCGCCTATGGTTTGAGAACAGATTTCCAAGGTAATCTTTTTGAAGGCAGCAAGCAGTTATTGGCTTGGGCAGACGTGTTGCACGAACTCAAAACCATTTGCCATTGTGGAAGTAAGGCTACAATGGTTATGCGTGTTGATGAGAGCGGTAAAGCTATAAGGGAAGGTTCGCAAGTGGAGATAGGCGGAAATGATCGCTACGTTCCTGTTTGTAGGAAACATTTTAAGATTGAAGTACTCGGTCTTCAAAACTAAATAACCGTCGAACCCAACTTATGTTCAAGATTATCCTTTTAAGGTCAAAATTTTCGATATTGATTCAGCTATAGTTAACCTCTGATCAATAGGCTGTACCCATAACAGATTATACCTCTTCACTTTTACGAAAAGGGGATGATGTCGATTTTTTAGGGTTGGGGGATGGTAATGAGCGCAGTTGTTCAGGGCTCACTAGTAAAGTTTGGTCGTACGACAACTCTTTTATCACTAGCTGCCATTATATTCTTACTTGGTGTGTTTTTTTTTACAATTTACAAACTAGAAAACTTAGCAATTCAACAGCAAGAACAATCATTTAACGATCAGCAATTTTTACAAACTCGCATTACCCAGAAGGCTTTTCAAGCAACCCTAGATAACATCAAAAACTATACCCTTGAATTCTCACGTTATCCTGCTCCACAGATCCTTGCTAGCCGCTTAAAAAGAGATCCGCTAGAGAGAGAACTTAGCAGAGCAACGACCTTTCACCCTTCGATTATTGGCCTAAATATATTCGACAAAAACCAAGGCCTACTTACCAATACCCTAGATCAAAATTCAGAGAATATCGAAGTTCAAAATACCGTCAATAAGTGGGTAAAACAAAATTGGATCGCATTAAATTCGACGGAAATAAAACTTATTGTTCCACCTTTTTCTGTTACGGATAAAAAGCAATATTTTGCTCTCATCGTGCCTATTCGGACAAAAAACATTCTCAGTGGCGTATTGGTTACTGTCGTTGATCTCGCTGTGTTGTCTAGGGAATATATTGCTCCTATGCGGTCTGGAGAATACGGCGCAGGATACATGCTAAACGAGAGCGGGGTCATTCTTTACGATCATGAAACCGAAATCATTGGCAGAAGTGTATTTGATGGATTACACAAAAATTATCCAGACGTACAACGCATTGATCAACTTTTGATTTCTCAGGCCTCTGGCCAGGGAGAGTATCATTTTACAGTTACCAGGCAGGACAAAAAAACGGTTTTAAGGAAGCTGATTTCTTGGAATACAGCCCAAATTGATAACAAGTCTCTTTCAATCGCCCTTTCAGCACCCGATACCGAAATTATCGCTCCAATACAAAGGCTTAGACAACAGGGAATTTTCATGGCTGTTGTACTTTCTTTCGGACTGGTATTGGTAACTATCATTGTATACAGAAATACAAATAAAGCCCTTACCCGTACGACCCAAAGACTTGAAGAAGAAGTAAAACAGCGAACAAATACCCTCAATGAAGTCCAAAAAAGCTTTCACGATACTGTACAAAATGCGGGTATTGGCATCTATAGAACAACACCAGATGGAGTTTTTTTAAGAGCGAACCCCTACCTTGTTCGCCTTGGTAATTGTGCGAGCGAAGAAGAACTCATTCAAATTGCTAATTCAAAACCTGATAACTGGTACATGAAGCACGATAGACGAGAAGAGTTTAAAAAAGTTATGGACGATAAAGGTTTTGTCGGTGATTTTGTCTCTGAAATTGCGACCTATAAAACCGGCGAACACAAATGGATCAGTGAAACAGCCCGGGCAGTCAGAGACGACAATAACGAAATAATATACTACGAAGGCACAACTCAGGATGTTACCCATCTGGTTGCAGCTAAAGAAGCCCAACAAAAAAGCGAAGCAAATCTCAGAGCACATATAACGGCAATGCCTGATCTTGGTATCATTTTTTCATTATCAGGCCATGTTCTAAATATTTACGGAGACCAAAAACTACTAGCTCACCCGCGTGAGAATATGATCGGCAAGTCCCTCAACGAACTTACACCCGGTAATCATGCTGAAAAGTGGTTACAAATCATAGAGACAACTGCGCAAACGGGTGAAGTTCAGAGCCATGAATATCACCTTACTATTAATAAGGTTTCTAAATGGTTTGAAGCGCGTACTGCCCTTATCAATGAGGCAAATAATATTCCCGCAAGGGTTGTAATTTTAATCAGGGACATCAATCAACGTCACCTCGACAAACAGGCTATGCTTGCTGCGTTGGAAAACGCAGATATTGCAAACAGATCTAAGACTGAGTTTTTGGCTAACATGAGCCATGAACTCCGGACCCCCCTCAATGCAATTTTGGGGTATTCAGACATTATGGTTCAAGGATTGTTCGGTTCAATACAAAACGATAAATACCAGGAATATGTATACGATATCCATACAAGTGGCCAACACCTTTTAGATATTATAAATGATATTCTCGATCTCTCAAAGATTGAATCTGGTACTTATGTGCCTGAAGAAATGACTGTCGAATTGGCATCCATTATTGACGACACTAACCGGATTGTCAGTGGTTCTGCTGTAGCCAAAAATATCGTTTACCAGGTTGGCGATATACCCAAGATATCTTTAAAGTGTGATTCCAGAGTTATGAAACAGATTTTAATTAACTTATTGTCCAACGCGATAAAATTCACACCTGGAGGAGGAAATGTTGAGTTAACCGCAACAAACAATGCGGAAGATTTAACAATTATTGTCAAAGACACCGGCATAGGCATGAAAGCCACAGACATCCCCCGGGTTCTTGAGCCGTTTGTTCGTGTTGGGACCAGCCAAACAACAGAAGCATCCGGCACCGGAATTGGCCTGTCGCTTACCAAGAAGTTTGTTGAGTTTCATCAAGGTACTCTCGAAATTATTAGTGCTCTTAATGAAGGAACTACGGTTACGGTTACCTTCCCCAAAAGCCGCATAGTTGCATCTTAGATATAACTGTCTAATTTATTCGTTATTCGAAGCTCCTTTCGGTTTCCTTCTGACCTACTCCCGTGAGATGATTTTATGAGTAACAATACAGATATTTTGATTATTGGTGGTGGTATTGCAGGAATTAGCGCTGCAGCGCGGATCGCCCCTCATGCTAAGGTAATAGTGCTGGAACAAGAACAAGCTCTTGGATATCACTCCACGGGCCGTTCTGCTGCCATTTTTATAAGGAACTATGGTAACGAAGTACTGCGAGCTTTAAATGCGGCAAGTGCAGGTGTTCTGGAAGAACCATCCGGCATATCAGATCACTCACTTTTATCCCTTCGCGGTGAATTAATGATCGCGACCGAAGAAGAGCTTCCTGAATATCAGGCCTATATGAAAGATGCCGTCGGCATAGATGAGCTTACACCAAGCGAAGCTCTTGATCTCGTACCTATTCTTCGTCCTGATGGATTTCAACGTGCTGCCATAGAGCGCAATGCCTATGACATCGATGTCGATCGTCTTTTACAAGGCTTTGCCCGCTTGCTCAGATCACATGGCGGTCAAATTGAAACAGGAGCTGAAGCGTTAGAAATCACTTACAAAGATAAATGTTGGCACGTTAAAACGCCCATTGGTGAATTTAGCGCACCGATTATTGTTAATGCAGCCGGTGCCTGGGCAGATGTCATTGCCAAACGTGCTGGCATCAAATCTGTCGGCCTTGTTCCCATGCGAAGATCCGCAGCTATATTACCTGCGCCATCAGGGCATGACGTTACCTCTTGGCCTCTTGTCGTATCAGCCTCAGAATCCTGGTACATGAAGCCCGAGGCAGGCAAATTAATGGTATCCCCCGCAGAAGAAATACCTGTAGAGCCTCATGATGCATGGGTCGATGATATGGTTTTAGCTGAAGGGTTGGATCGTTTCGAGAAGGCTGTGACAATGCCGATCACTCGGGTTGAACGCTCTTGGGCAGGACTTAGAAATTTTGTCGCTGACCGCACACCCGTTGTTGGCTTTGCGCCAGAAGCAGACGGTTTTTTCTGGTTGGCAGGACAAGGAGGATATGGTGTTCAAACTGCGCCCGCTCTTTCACAACTTACTGCAGATTTGATATTGAAACGTACACCCCAATTAGAACCAAAAACTGTAGCCGCCCTTGCGCCTGTATCTGCGAGGTTTCGAGCATAAACCTTAATATTAAATCCTGTTTGAAAATCGCTCAAACGCGGTTATGCGCTTAACGGGGATAAAGCTCGTTGAACTTTGAAAGATATCAGTTTTGAGAAACTCTAATTCGGCTTCGTTTTCATCCTCAGGGCAGTCGATATACCAAGCCTTAGGCTGCCCATTAGCACCATCGTTCCAACGGTACCCACGCGCTTTTAGAATATCTTTACTTTGAAACGGTGCCTGTTCAGCACATATTCTGAAAACGGGCTTTCTAGCGTTTTCTAAAAGAGCTTTTAAAGCACTCTCACCCGATTTGGGTAGGTTTCGTGAGAGGATTTCAAGGCCAGCGCGACAGTCGGTCTCTGCCCGGTGCGCATCATAGAAAAAACCGTAATGGACCGCGATATATTCTAGTTTAGAACCTGCTATCCCTTCCTTGCTCCACGGAATGTCTTTTTGAGAGCACCCCCAGGATTTTTTTTCAAAAATCGGCCAGTTTATCTCAACAAATTTTCGGTCAAAGCCAGCGTTATGAGCAATCACGAGATCAACTTGCGAAACCATTTTCAAAACGATTTCGTCATCAATCTTTTGCCCCTCAACCATCTTATTGGTAATGCCCGTTAATTCCGTAATCTCGGTAGATATCGGCTTCGAAGGCTGCTGTAGTTGATCAAATGCAGGCCCAAGATCTAGAATTTGACCATAACGGGTAAATCGAAATGGGATCATCGCCAACTCAATGATCTCATCCTGATCATGATTTAACCCTGTGGTCTCTACATCAATATAGAGCCCGTTACGGATATTGGCCGTGTCAGCTTGTATAGTTTGATATTGATTTTTTACCTGTAAACGCTGAAGAACTCGAAAGTCTTCTGTTGCATCTAACTCTTGAGCTAATTGATTGTAACGATACATAAATTGATCTTTTTAGTTTAAGTACTTGATCTGCACGTCTTGATAAATGCAATAAGAACCCTTACTTACGATCATTGAAGACATCAAGACTACGTTTGTTTATTACTGACTACATACTTGAGAACGGTATGTCAGCCAAATACTAACTTATAAACGATCTCAAAAAATGTATTGATGAACAGTCTGAACACAGGCATTGTTGTGTGATCTCAATATATTAGCTTCCTTTGGTTTTGTGGTAATGAGTGAAGAAAATATAATATCTCAACCAATTTCCTTTCTTTCGGACAAGGCTCTGCCAAGTCTTAAGCGGGGCTTTAAGTGGTGGGAACTTTCTGACGGTATCATTGGTACTGACCAGGAAACAGCGGCTATTCTTGAGAACATACAAATATCGATAATCCAGCAGGAAGATAAAATCCCTCCCCTTATTCATGCTGGCTTAACTTCGGTTACAGCCATTGTTTTTGGACAAAATTGGGCAAAAAACTGCAACGGATCAACCTTACCTGACGAAGAATTCGATCAAGCTGTCACCGAACAGTATATAAGGGTTTTAACAGAAAATAAGCCTTTGGTTCATGAGATCATTGCGCCTCTTTATCACCCCATAAAAGGTAATTGTCTGGTCAGCTATGAACGCTTGTTGTTGCCTTGTCGCTTTCGGGGGGGAGGAAATGTGATTGGGAGTGTGACGGGCTTGAAATCATTTTCTGTGTTGCCAAATATTCCAGATCAAGACGATCCATCCAAACCAGCCAATCGTTCGGATTGATCTCTCTCGGCTGTTCCGCCCAATGAGACCCAACGGGTTCACAATGAAAATACCCTTCTTTCAAGGCAAATCCCGAAAGACATAACCTCTCATCCATAAAACCGTAAACGTAATCCGGCATCCATTTGAGAAGCGCTGTAGAAAGCGCAATTCGGGACATTAACCCTGCGAGATTTTTCCGCGCACAAGATTTATCTACCCAAACATCACCATGAAAAATCACCCGGCCCTTAATCCGTTGCGCAGCAGGGCTAGAACTTTCTTTGAGTTTCCCCCCGTGAAGACGTTTTAGGTGTTGCTGCCAATATGACGCCAGGGTCGTCTCCCCAAGTTCAGAGAGCCGCATAACCTGCGTAGCAACAGTTTCGCCCTTTGTATTAAAACCCCTCACCCAAAACCCATTTCGAGGCATGATATCATAATATTTTGAGCTAAAAGGCTCAGAGATTTGTTTTCGACCTTCAATAGAATGACAAACACGTTCCAGTTCGGGAAAATCTTCACTGATCTCTATCCCAACGCCCTTTCCCTCTAATTCAATTTCCAAGCTGGATATCAGCCGCGTCACAGCATGTATGACAGAAGCTTTATGCATTAGTTTCACCCCTATAAATTTTTGTTCGAAAAGCAAAAAATAACATATAGGAGTGCTTATGAAGTTCTTGTTTGTTTATATAATTTGGCTCGGGAATGTCACAGTACTAATCAGAGAAAGGGCTTTGCTATCAGAGATAGCTTTTAGCTCTTATTGCTTATGAAAAGTTGATTGTTCTTGATGTACTAGCCCATTTGCTAGCCCAAGCAAAAAAGGCCTTAGCGTGAATTTGCTAAGGCCTTTTTTTATTTGGTGCGCCCGGCAGGATTCGAACCTGCGACCTACGGATTAGAAGTCAGTTGCTCTATCCAGCTGAGCTACGGGCGCTTATAATTTGAGAAGACTTAGTGCGTCCAACGTCCCAAGCGGTTGGTGCCAAAATTATCACCATAAACTTTTGGTTTGTATTTGCGCTCTTTAGGTTCTTCAACGCTATACATTACGCCTTCACGCTGGGCGTACGATATTGCTTCTTCCTTGGTATCGAACCACATGCGGAGTTGCCCGCGCGTATCGCGACTAGATGTCCACCCCATAAGAGATTCGATCTCTCTAGCTGTATCCGGCTCATACTCAACAAGCCACCGTTTGGTATTAGCACGGCCAGACTGCATAGCATTTTTGGGAGGCTGATAGATACGAACTTGCATGTTGATCCCCAAGAATTCGGCTTTAACAAAACCGACGAAAGAATTTTAGTGGTCGGGGAGAGAGGATTCGAACCTCCGACCCTCTGGTCCCAAACCAGATGCGCTACCAGGCTGCGCTACTCCCCGTGACCACGGTCATCGTATAAGACAGAGTAACACGCAAGGCAACTATCTTTTTATAAAACTTGCGTCTTTTTTTTAATCGGCCGCTTTTTTTAAAGGTGTTGTTATTTTTACGATAAAAGACACATTGCCCTGAATTGATTAAAAACCTTATAAGGTTAAATCAATTGGACCCAAACAGATAACCACATAAGAAAGCAGTACCGTTAATGTCTTCACTCTTTGGTTCAGATTTCTGGATAATGGCGCAGGTCAGACAATCCAATCAAGAAGGCATACCAGCAATGGTCATTCATAAAGGAGATGCAGATAGAGGCAGCCTTCTATTGAAAATCAACCTTCTTGGTCCCGGTTGTCAGGTGCTCAACCAGACTCGCGATATTGATGGCAATCTAGCGTGGCTTGCCGCGAACAAAGGCGAATTGATGGTTGAACGGGATGCCGACGCATATATTGAGCGCGCCATAAAACGCGACCCGGATGTTTGGGTTGTTGAACTGGAAGATAGAAGCGGTAACAATCCCTTTGGCGGCGAAATCCTGTAAAGGACTAGGCCGCTAGACTGTTAGCGTTCGCGTGTCGTCGTAAAGTTCAATTTTGGGTTATCTTCCTGGATACGCCCCATATCCCAGTGATTACGCGCCATGTAAACCGGGCATTCATCACGGTCTGCGGCAAGAGAGCCTTTATTACGGTCCAGGAAGTGTTTCATCGCCACTTCGTCATCAGATGTGACCCAACGCGCTGTGACAAAAGGTGCGGCTTCAAAACCGACATTAATACCGTATTCCTGCTCGATACGTGCAAGCAATACTTCAAGCTGAAGTTGGCCCACGACGCCGACAATATACATCGCGCCAATAACTGGGCGGAATACCTGTGTTACGCCCTCTTCTGCCAAGCTTTCCAAAGCTTTTGAAAGGTGCTTGGCTTTTAGAGGATCATCAAGACGAACGCGTTGCAAAATTTCGGGGGCAAAGCTTGGAATACCCGAAAAGCGAATATCTTCGCCCTCGGTCAGACTATCACCAACACGTAATGTTCCATGGTTTGGAATACCAATGATATCTCCAGGCCAGGCCTCTTGGGCCAATTCACGGTTCTGCGCAAAGAACATAATCGGGTTATGAACGCTCATGGATTTACCCGTGCCAATTTGGTGAAGCTTCATGCCACGAGTAAACTTACCC
Source organism: Halopseudomonas aestusnigri (assembly GCA_036960845.1). Classification (GTDB taxonomy): domain Bacteria; phylum Pseudomonadota; class Alphaproteobacteria; order Kiloniellales; family Kiloniellaceae; genus Kiloniella. The sequence continues at coordinate 220,239 of JBALWN010000004.1, forward strand.
GAACAAACCCGCATGAAAGCAATGCGATCGCGGTGCTTCGGGTCCATGTTTGCCTGCACCTTGAAAACAAAGCCTGTGACTTTGGCATCATCGGGTTTTACTTCGCGTGGAGTGGCGGCTTGTGTCTTTGGTGCTGGCGCAAATTCGAGCACCGCATCCAGCAATTGTTTAACACCAAAACTTTTAAGAGCCGAGCCAAAATACACAGGTGTAAGGTGACCTTCGCGGTAACTTTCCAGATTAAATTTTGGACAAGCTTCTATCGCCAAGTCAGCTTCTTCCAGAAGGGTCTCATACAGGTCTTCCGGTATTAGATCTGGAAGTTCATCACCAAGTAAAGGCGCCGAAACAGGTGTTCCGTAGTCGTCCTCACCAGTGAAGGGGATCATCTCTTCTTTGATAAGATCATAACACCCCTTAAAGGTACCACCGCCGCCTACAGGCCACACCATTGGCACAGTATCCAAGGCAAGAGCCTCGGCTACTTCGTCCAGGATCTCAAAAACATCGCGGCCTTCACGGTCCATCTTGTTGACAAAGGTGATGATCGGAATATCTCGCAGTCGACAGACTTCGAAAAGCTTTCGTGTCTGGGCTTCAATACCTTTGGCAGCATCGATTACCATAATGGCGGAATCAACTGCCGTAAGCGTCCGATAAGTATCTTCACTGAAATCTTCGTGACCAGGCGTATCTAGAAGGTTGAAAGTTGCCCCTTCATACTCAAAGGTCATAACAGAGGTGGTTACTGAAATCCCACGCGCCTGTTCGATCTTCATCCAATCCGAGTGCGCACGCCGATTATCGCCCTTTGCTTTAACCTGCCCCGCCATACGAATAGCGCCCCCAAGAAGCAATAGTTTCTCAGTCAGGGTCGTCTTGCCCGCATCAGGATGCGAGATGATAGCAAATGTGCGGCGTGCAGCGGCCTGCTTGGAGACTTCAGAGGACATGATCTTTGTTTCTTTTAATGTGTACACCGATATGTACTCGTTTGTGAAAAATCTCACACCGCACATATCTAAAAACTGCGCAGACAATCTCGCTTCTGATGCTTTTCGTCAAGAACAAAGAGATTTAGGGCGTAGCACAGCTCTAAAATTTACCAAGAAAACCCACTGAATGAGAGCTAATACTATTGGTATTAATCCTTATATTTATGACAATTCATTAACCAATTATAGCACCAAAATACCTTCTTCGATGGCGTCCTTCCAAACGAATAGTGATCACAAAACATCTTAAACAGGTAACATATTTGTGTATAAGATAATTTTTCCTACTTACTAACAAATTGAAATTACACCATTAATTTAGAACTTTTTTAGCAATCGAAATATTCTCCCATAGGTAGAATTATATCGAGTTAATTGAAATTTAAGATACATAGGCCAATATTAACTAATACAGGGAGTGCTCGCAATAACATAACTAGCACCTTTGAAAGGAGGCCCTAATGTTGAAGTATATCACAGTTGCAGTGGTCGCTTTTACGGGCTTCGTAGCGACAGTCCCGGCTTATGCCCAAAATCAATGTGATAAACGGGCCAGCATTCTTGAAATGCTCTCAAGCCGATACAGCGAAAAGACCCAAGCTATCGGAGTTACAAATAAAGGCGGATTGATTGAAGTTCTTACCAACAAAGATGGTGGAACCTGGACAATTATCGTTACGACACCTCATGGTATCAGCTGCCTCGTTGCTGCTGGTGAAGGATGGCGTCAGTTAGAGAAAGCAGAATTAGAGCCAAAAGCTTAAATTCTGTACTCATAAGTTAGTAACTTAACTATTTCTGTAAGAAGTGGTGGTTGGCAATGTCACCTACCTTTATACCCAGACGAAGCGCAGTTCCGGCGTTAAGTTCCAAGACCCCAATAACGTTCTGCCCAGATGAAATCGTCCGTGTAGAAAGTGGGGTCGTGTTCTCCTCAATATATACAATTTTCCCTTTTGCGTTTAAGAAAAGCATATCCAAGGGCACATAAGTATTTTTCATCCACATCATCACATCGTTTTCATCATCATAAATGAAAAGCATGCCAGCATCTGAAGGCATTTTTTTACGATACATAAGGCCTTGAGATTTTTGCTCTGAAGAGATCGCAAGCTCTATATCGAATCTGTGCGCGGCCCCATTTAACGTAAAAACAGTCAAAGTATCTTTTTCAAATAAATCTTGTGAAGATACATAAGATGGCACGACAATGATCGATAAAAAGACAATTACGATACGAAGAAAATACGAACTTAATTTTTTAGCATACATTCGTAATGACCCCTTAAGTGCACAAGCATTTTGTGCCTCTATCTTATGTAAAAATTACTAATAATAAGAAGAACAACGCTAATGTTAGTTTTTACATTCAGCAACAATCTTCTCATGCGATGACAATAGTTTGTTATTTCATGAGAAAAATCTTGTGTTCGATACGACAGCATATGTTAATATCTATTTGAAATATCAATCTGTTGCTACCGGAGAAAACAATGAGTCACAAGAGCATTCTTGTTCACCTTGCTAATGACGAAGAGCATACAACCCGTCTGGAAGTTGCATTACGTCTTGCCAAGCAAAACGATGCCCATGTTTCAGCGTTATTCATTACAACGCCTATTGGTATGCCAGCAGAAATTTATGGCCGAGGTGCCTCTGTGCAGTTTCTTCTCGATGCTACTAAATCGTCAGAAGAACGCGCCGAAGAGTTAGAAAAAGAATTTAGGGAAACTTGCGAGAGAGAAAATATTTCTCATAGTTGGGTCGTCGAAGAAGGTGACCATATCAGCCTTTTGGCTGATCATGCCCATGCTGCCGATGTCATTATTGTAAGCCAACCGAGCTATGAACACTTTGAAGATCGTTTCAGAACACGCTTGGTTGATGAGATTACTCTTTTGTGCGGATTGCCATGCCTGATGGTCCCCAGAGAGTTTGATAGCTCTAAGGATATCGGAAAACGAATTATGGTAGCCTGGAAAAGCACAAGAGAATCCCTACGTGCTGTTCGCGATAACATGACTGCCATCCAAAAAGCTGAAAAGGTATTCCTACTGTCAATTCAGCCGGATACTCAGGATGCGTTATCCCTAAATGAGGTTCATAACTATCTTAAGCGACATGGCGTAGAAGCTGAGACCTTGAAAATAGCTCAAACAGAAACGTCTATTGGGCAGACAATTCACGACGCTGCAGAAAATCACCTGTGCGATGTAATTGTTTGTGGCGCTTATGGGCACAGCCGACTAAGAGAAATGCTTTTGGGCGGCGTAACAAAACATTTGGTTAAAGAAGCAACAATCCCGGTAGTTATGTCACATTAAGATAAAGGGGTCGCAGGGCCCCTTCTCTGTGCATTTACTTAAGTTCAAAGAACCCTTTTTTCTAATCAAATTCTGAACCCATGACCAAGGAAGCAAACAATATCAAACTCATCATCTTTGATATGGATGGTGTGCTTTATGACTTGGATTTAAACAAACGGCTTGGCTTAATGGCTTCGTTTACAGGTATAAGCAAAACCGAAATAAACGACAATATATGGCACAGTGAGTTTGAGCTAAAAGCTGAACAAGGTCTCTATCGAACCGGATCTGATTATCTTGAAGAGTTTAATAAAATTCTCGGAACCCATCTAACATCAGATAACTGGCTAGAGATTAGAGCGTCGGCAATGTCCCCGATCGAAGAAATGCTTAAGCTATGCCGCCAACTTCGCAACCATTATAAAATCGCCTTGTTAACGAATAATGGTATGTTGGTCGAAGAAGGTATCAAGCAGCAAAAAATTGCCCCTCTGTTAGAAGATATTTTTTGCAGTGATATTTTTGCCTCCGCAGGGCTCCAGGCAAGAAAACCTGATGCAGAGGTCTATGTGAACCTCTGTCACAAAATGAATGTCCATCCTAATCAAGCTTTGATGATTGATGACAAATTAGAAAATATCATTGGGGCTCAAAAAGCGGGACTTAAAGGGCATTGCTACCATAACTCCAAAAATCTTATTGCATATTTTCGAAGCCAGAACTTCATCTGTTAATATCTTATTTTCCAATAACTTTGAAGACACCGGGATGAACAACAATCGGTGCAGGAAAACCTTTGCCGAGAACTTTCATACCATCTTCGTTCATACCATCTGGGTTTCCATAGCCTTTATTGACGACCGCATCGTAATCGGCTTGAGATTCCCATACGACAATGTTGATAAAGTTAATACTATCATTTTGGGTTGAAGCTCGATAAAAAGTCGAAGATACAAACCCCTGTTGTTTTCGAAAATAATTAACGTAAATTTCGCGTACTTCAATGGCTTTGTCCTCAGATCCCAGAGGCACTTCAATACAGTTTATTGCATTTACCTGTGACATACATGTCTCCAAATAATTATTTTTAGCGATTAAATAAAAGTAGTTTAGATCCTAGATCGCCTCAATTTTCATAAAGCCAAATCATATAAAAAATGCTCCATAAAAGGAGCATTTTTATCATCGTCTCTATTTGTTAGATAAAGAAAATAAAGGTCAACAGTACAAAACATGGTATTAATATAGCCCCTGACCAGAGCATATAACCAAAGAAGCTAGGCATGGGAACGCCGCTTTCTTCAGCGATGGAGCGAACCATAAAGTTAGGAGCATTACCAACGTATGTATTTGCCCCCATAAACACCGCACCTGCTGAGATAGCGAGTAATGTATCAGACATTTCGCCTGTTAATACGCTCACTTCTTGCCCAGTTGTGTTGAAGAATACCAAGTAAGTTGGAGCGTTATCCAAGAAGCTGGATAAAATACCCGTGGCCCAGAAATACATATAATTTACAGGTTCACCATTAGAGGTGCTTACTGCTTCGACAATGACACCCAACGCACCATCAGTCCCGGCTTTTAAGATTGCAATAGCGGGTATGATGGTGATAAAAATACCGATAAACAATTTACCCACTTCCATAATCGGAAACCAGCTAAATCCGTTTTCTACACGACTTTGATCATTGGTTAAACGCATGGACAGATAGGCAATTCCGAGAAGTAATCCATCTCGAACCAAGTTCTGAATCTCAATGTGAACATAATAAACTTCAAACGAAATGCCCGGCTTCCATATACCTGACATCAACACGGCACCGATCACACCTAGTAGTAATAACAGATTGATCTTTCCATCAAGAGCAAACGCAACCTTGCCTTGACCCTCTACCAAATCGTCTTCAGAGAGAGGCCCTTCTTTGTTATACAAATAGCTATCTAGCAGATAATAAAGTGCGAGAAGTATTACAGAGAGTACCAGCATTGGTAAGAACATATGGGAGGTTGGCCAAAAGAAATCTACGCCCTTTAAAAATCCGAGAAATAGAGGCGGATCTCCCAATGGGGTTAACGAGCCACCAATATTTGCCACGAGAAAAATAAAGAAAACAATTGTATGCGTTTTGTGCTTTCGACCTTCCAAGGCCCTTATTAGAGGTCTGATTAGCAACATGGCTGCGCCAGTTGTGCCCATCAAACTTGCAAGAACGGTCCCAATAAGTAGAATCGTCGTATTTAGCCCCGGCTTACCCTTTAATGTTCCCCGAACTCGAACACCACCAGCGACGGTAAAAAGAGAAAACAACAGAATAATAAAGGGGAAATATTCAAGCAAACTAACATGGAGGGTTTCAAAAAGGGCAAGTTCAAAACCAAATATAACGGTAAAGGGAATTAAAAAAGCAGCCGCCCAAAATGCTGATACTTTCCCAAAATTTGCATGCCAGAAATGAGGGGCGAGCAAAGGGAAAATTGCAATTGAAAGCAACATACCCGCAAAAGGTACAACCCATAACAAACCTAAGTTTTGTCCATCTAAATGAGGAGCCCCCTCACTTGAAGCCATTGCCATTTCCGGTAAAGCTAAGATTATCACAGCCGAAAAGCACAATGCGAATAGCCGACTCATTTTTGTTGATAGAGCCATATTTCCCTCTTACCCGTTCGTATCTTGTTACTTTCCCCAAATATAGAAAGCAGCAATTAATTACATTTATTATGTCTTTTTCTTAACCACATTACGCGGCAAAGACAAGGCAAGCTTACCTCTAAACGATAGAGTGCACTCTAGCAAAAAATTCTAAGGTTCGAATAGTTAAGAGTTCAGATAAAAGCCTTCTCTCAAAGATATAATGTCTATTATACTTGCCTGGGTAATCCGTCCACCACTGACAAATTACAAACCACTACCTTATTTGCCCCCACCAAAGCATTCTCGAGAGAATTGATTGAACCCTGTATCTATGTTGAATAATACCAGAGAAGTTTCAAAAAAAGTACTGTTTGGGTGGTTGTTATTTCTAGCTGTTGGGATAGCTACAATCTGGCTCGTAACCCACTTGATGGGTATGAGCACCGCCCAGGAATTGAGAGAAACAGCCAGGGAACGACTTAGCCTGTATCAGGGAACATTAACTGGTGCGTTAGAGAAATATCGCTACTTACCTTTTGTTCTCTCTGGAAATGAAGATATTAAACAGCTCCTCACAACCTCCCAGAACGATCCTTACTTTTCAGATACGGTAAGTAGGTCACTGGCTGCGACTAACAATAAAGCTGAATCAAACGTTCTTTATGTGATGGATAGCAAAGGTAACACGCTGGCTTCTTCTAATTGGACGGAAAAGAATAGTTTTGTCGGTCATAACTATTCTTTTCGACCTTATTTCACCGATGCCATGCAAGGAAAAGAAGGTCGTTTTTTTGCCATCGGAATAGTATCAGGGATACCAGGTTTTTACATGTCTCATCCTGTTTATGGAAATTCAGGTATTATTGGCGTTGTGATCGTAAAAGTTAACCTCGCCCCTCTTCAGCGGCAATGGCGGGATGGGGGGGAAACCGTTTTCATTTCAGATCAGAACAGCGTTGTCTTTTTATCAAGCAGGGATGACTGGTTGTATAAAACCTTAAATCCAATATCTGATGAGAGAATGCAGCAAATTCAATCCGTCCAACAATATGGTAACTCTAGTTTGGAACAATTGGCATTTAGATCATCAAAACTCGCCGGTGAAACCATTACAGAGATTAACAAGAAAAAGTTTCTGGAAACAATCTGGGAAATCAGTAATCAAAATTGGAATTTGCATTACCTTTTTCCCGTTGACCTGATTAAAGAGCGTCAACGAACAACGACCACAATCGGGGCAGTTCTCCTTATTACAATTTTGGTTGCGGCACTCTTTGTCAGAGAACGTCGGCAAAAACAGATCTCTAGTCGCAGAGCTTTAGAGGCTGAAAAAATACAACTTATTAATCAGCAGCTCGAAATAGAAATTGATGAACGCCGAAGAACGGAAAAGGAGCTTCGTTCTGCTCAAGATGGATTGGTACAGGCAGGAAAACTGGCCGCTTTGGGGCAAATGTCCGCCGCGATCGCCCATGAAATAAATCAACCAATTGCCGCAATGCGAACTTTTGTCGCCAGCGCCCGCCTACTCTTGCAAAGAGGAAGAATAGAAGAACTGGATAATTCGCTGCAGAACGTTTCCTCTTTAACAGAGAGAATGGGATCTATTACAGGACAACTTAAAACATTCGCCCGCAAAGCCCCCCTAAAGTTGGAACCGGTAGAGATTAAAAAAGCTATTTCGAGAGCAATTGCTCTCATTCAACCTTTGATCGAATCAGAAAATGTTGATTTTACGGTCGATATCCCTAATACCCCTCTCTATGTTGAGGGCGATGAAATCAGGTTAGAACAAGTTTTTGTAAATTTATTGCGTAACGCTATTGATGCAATGGAAACCATCAACAAAAAAAGACTAAGCGTTTTCATTGAACAACAAAATTCTTACGTAATAATCCGGGTCAGAGATACGGGCACAGGGTTGGACGACACCATTATTGATCAATTATACGACCCATTTTTCACAACAAAATCAAATAGTGAAGGGTTGGGACTAGGTTTGTCGATTAGTTATGGCATTGTACAAGATCTCAAAGGAAGTATAGAAGCGACCAACCATTCGGACGGCGGCGCTGAATTTCTGATAACATTTCCTTCCTACAAAAAAACAACGGACTAAGGCACAATGAAAGATACCGATCCTAAAATTGATGGTCCTGTTTATTTAATTGATGACGAAAGAGCGATTAGAGTTTCAACCCGCCAGTGGCTAGAACTTGCAGGTCACGAAACTGTTGAGGATTTTCAAGATGCCCGCTCAGCGCTAGAGAAACTTGATTGGCATTATGAAGGTATCGTTATTTCAGATGTTAAAATGCCAGGTATGGACGGGCTTTCGCTCTTAAAGGAAGTTAAAAACATTGATGCCAATATTCCTGTCGTTCTTGTAACAGGGCATGGCGATGTGTCTATGGCTGTGGAAGCCATGCGAATTGGAGCCTATGACTTTATTGAGAAACCGTTTGAGCCAGAACATCTATTGGACATTGTCCGTCGTGCACTTGAAAAACGTGCCCTGGTCCTTGATAACCGCGCTCTAAAACGAGACCTTTTTGCTGCCGAAGGTCTAGATGCCAGACTAGTTGGTGCCAATCCTATTATGCGCTCTCTTAAAAGAGACATAATGGATATTGCCCCGACCAATGCGTCTGTTCTCATACAGGGCGAAACAGGAAGTGGTAAGGAGGTTGTCGCAAGTTGTCTTCACGAGTTTGGGCCCAATCCCTCAGGAAACTTTGTTGCAGTTAACTGTGCTGCAATTCCAGAACAAATGGCTGAGAGCGAATTTTTTGGCCATGAAAAAGGGGCCTTCACCGGGGCACAAACCAGAAGAATGGGTAAGCTGGAAGCGGCAAACGAAGGAACCCTTTTCCTTGATGAGCTTTCTTCCATGCCGATGGAGCTACAGGCCAAGCTCTTAAGAGCCCTTGAAGAACGCAGGGTCGTGCCTCTTGGTGCCAATAACTCAAGGCCTGTCCAGTTTCGTTTGATCGCCGCCCTTCAGGAACCTCCTGAAGAAGCCATTGCAGCAGGCAGGTTACGAGAAGATCTCTACTACAGGATTGCTACCTTTGTAATGGCGATCCCCCCTCTTCGCGCACGTAAGGACGATCTCCCTATTTTATTTCGCCTCCTTGCCAAACGAGCTGCTGAAACATTTGGCCGTGAGATTGAGATGCCGGGCCCAGAAGGTATCGCCAGCCTTATGGCCCATAATTGGCCCGGAAATGTGCGTGAACTTAGGAATGCTGCAGAACGTTATGCCCTATCCACAAGGCCCTCTGAAGAAAAGCTCTCAATCATTTTAAACAATGACAAAGAAATTCAGGCAAAAACCTCCCTCCCGCTTATGGAGCAAGTACGTTTGTTTGAGAGAAACGTTATTCTTGCCTCGTTGGATCGTCACAAAGGCAATGTCGCGGCTGTAATGGAAGAGCTCTCCATTCCCCGGAGAACCCTGAATGAGAAAATGGTTAAATACAATCTCAAGAGAACTGACCACGAATAATTTCCTAATATAGGCGAAATTTCGCCGATAAGAAATCACACCATCGGCAAACACTTGCCAGCAACATTATTACGTATCAATTTTCTTCAAAAAAAACAGTACGTTACAGATTTGTTAAACTGGCACAGCCTTTGCTGTTATAACAGCAGGTAAATAACACTCGTTACCTACTGAATTCTGTACTTGTTAGTTTAACGAATAATAAAATAAATCCTTTGGGAGGATACTCATGCGTAAACTTACCCTACTATTGGCTGCTGCCAGTGTAGCTCTAACTGCTTTTGCAGCTCAGGCTGAACCTATTGTTATTAAGCTTAGCCACGTGACCAAAGAAACGGGGCATCCAAAAGGTGAAGCTGCGGCTCTTTTCGCAAAAAGAGTGAACGAAGAAATGGCTGGTAAAGTCGTCGTTGAAGTTTATCCAAATTCAACACTTTATAACGATGATAAGGCTCTCGAAGCTATTCTTCTTGGTGACCTTCAAATGGCAGCGCCTTCTCTTTCAAAATTTGAGAAGTTTACAAAAAAATATCGTATCTATGATCTTCCATTCTTGTTTAATGACATTACTGCCGTTGATCGTTTTCAAAACAGTGAAAAAGGTCTTGAGCTTCTTGGCGCAATGGAAGAGCGTGGCCTTCGTGCTCTTGGATATTGGCACAACGGTATGAAGCAGATTTCTGCTAACAAGCCCCTTGTTAACCCAAGTGATGCTGAAGGCTTGAAATTCCGGGTACAAACATCTGACGTTTTGGTTGCTAACTTCAAAACACTTGGTGCCAACCCACAGAAAATGGCTTTCAGTGAAGTTTATGGCGCTCTACAACAAGGCGTTGTGGATGGTCAGGAAAACACTTGGTCAAACATTTACACTAAAAAATTCTACGAAGTTCAAGACGGTGTAACCGAGAGTAACCATGGTATCCTCGATTACCTTATCGTAACATCTTCTGAATTTTGGGATGGTCTTCCTGCGGATATCCGCACTGATCTAGAGCGTATTCTTGCTGAAGTTTCACAAGAGCGTAACTCAATTTCAGCCCAAATCAATCAAGACAATAAACAAAAAGTTATCGACGCCGGTGGTGTTGTTCGTACTCTGACTGCTGAACAAAAAGCAGCATGGCGTGCAAAACTCTCTCCTGTTTGGAAAGAGTTCACTGATGATATCGGTCAGGACATGATTGATGCAGCCTTAGCTGCTAATTAGGGACTGCTAATTAAGAAGATTACAGTCTTTTCGTTCTGATCTGTTAATATAGGGAGGGCTTGCTGGGTCCAGTACAGCCCTCCTTTTTGATATCCGGAAGCATTATCCCATGAGCAAAATCATCACGCACATAGAGGAAAGCTTCATCGTCCTACTTATGACCTCTATGGTGCTGGTCACCTTTTCACAGGTCGTTGCCCGATACGTTTTCAATAGCGGGGCTTTGTGGGCGTTGGAACTCACTACCTATCTTTTCGCCTGGCTCGTTATTTTTGGTATTTCCTATGGCGTTAAAACTCATATCCACATTGGCGTGGACGCCTTCGTCAAAATTTTCAGCACCCAAGCTCAAAGATTATTTGGGTTATTGGCCGTAACAGCATCTATTACCTATGGTGCCGTCATGTTTTATGGTGGATGGATCTATGTTGGGAAAATAAAAAAAGCCGGCATTGAAACCCATGACATGCCAATCGAAAAGTGGCTTTTCCTTAGTATTTTGGTGATTGGAATGGGACTATTGATCTTTCGTTTACTACAAGCTTTCTGGACGATCTTAACGAATAAAGAAGCTACCTCTATTCTTGGCGATGAAAGCAAAGATGCTATCGAGCAATTTATGGATGATGATGCAAATAGCAATAAGAATGAGGGAAGATAATCATGGCAATAGCTACCCTCTTTATATTGTTATTTCTACTACTCTTGGTCGGCACTCCTATCGCCTTTTCACTTGGACTAGCCAGTCTTACGACCATTATATTCTTCTCTAACGATTCATTAGGCTCGATTTCACTCAAGTTTTTTGAAACCATGGAGCATTACACACTTCTTGCTATCCCCTTTTTCATTTTATCATCAGCCTTCCTCTCCACTGGAGGCGTGGCTCGACGATTGATACGCTTTGCAATGGATTGTGTCGGTCACCTTCGCGGCGGTATGGCTATAGCCTCGGTATTAGCTTGTATGCTTTTTGCTGCTGTTTCCGGCTCTTCCCCTGCAACCGTTGTTGCAATTGGGTCCATCGTGATTGCGGGCATGCAAAAGGCAGGATACTCGAAAGAATTTGCAGCCGGGGTCATATGTAACGCTGGTACCTTAGGCATCCTAATTCCCCCATCAATTGTTATGGTTGTCTATGCTGCTGCAACAGACGTATCTGTCGGCCGCATGTTTATGGCTGGTGTCATTCCGGGCATCATTGCGGGCAGCATGCTGATGATCGGCATTTATGTGGCAGCGCGCGTAAAGAAACTTCCTCAACTACCCAAGGCATCTGCATCTGAGGTTTTCAGTGCTTTTAGTGAAGCTATTTGGGGATTGTTACTTATTGTTATAATTATGGGTGGCATTTATGGCGGTATCTTTACGCCAACAGAAGCCGCAGCAGTAGCTTCCGTCTACGCCTATATTATTGCTGTTTTTGTTTATAAAGATATGGGACCACTTAAAGAGAGAAAATCTTCATCGCTTGGCATTAGTGATTATATAATCGCATTTCCGAAAAGCTTTTTTGACCCTGAGGTTAAAAAGACTGTTCTTGAAGCTTCAAAAGTCACAATCATGCTGTTATTTATTGTCGCAAATGCCATGTTATTTGCACATGTACTAACAACAGAGCGTATCCCCCAAACAATAACAGCTGCAATTACAGGCGCGGGTCTTGAGCCTTGGATGTTCTTGGTTGTAGTCAATGTTATTTTGCTTATTGCTGGAAACTTTATGGAACCATCAGCAATATTGCTGATCATGGCTCCAATCCTGTTCCCGATCGCAATCCAGTTAGGTATCGATCCTATTCATCTGGGGATCATTATGGTGGTGAATATGGAAATAGGAATGATTACGCCGCCCGTAGGGCTTAATCTCTTTGTCACAGCAGGAATAACGGGCATGCCGATACTTTCTGTCGTAAAAGCCGCCCTACCTTGGTTGATGATTTTACTGGTTTTCTTGATACTGATTACTTATGTACCAATAATCTCGACTTTCTTGCCTGATCTCGTTTATGGAGTTCAGAAGTAAATAAAAAAGGGGGGCTATGCTCCCCTTTTTCTTATCTCATTCGTACAAACTAAGCGGAAATTCTAAACGATGGAAATGACGGGCCGTTATATTATTAACTCTCCACGACAAAAGGTTTGGGAGGCTATGAACGATCCCCAAATATTAAAACAAGCCATTCCCCGTTGTGATGAAGCGATCCGCCATAGCGACACAGAATTCACCGCTGTATTTTCCTTTAAATTGGGATTTTTCAAACCACAACTTAAAAGCCTTATTACAATCTCTGACATCAATGCTCCGAACTCTTACGTCATGACCGCTGAAGGCCAAGGTAAAATAGCGGGTCTCGCAAAGGGAAAAGCTAACGTTGTTTTGATTGAAAAGGATGAAGGAATAACTCTTCTTGAATTCCAAGCCTCAGGTGATATGCAAGGCACCATCGCAGATATGGCTTCAAAACTGGTAACCAAAACAGCCCAGAAGCTCGCCGATGATTTCTTTAAGAAATTTGATGATGTTGTTAGCAACCAAAAACAAACGATATAAAGAACGGCACTTAAAAAAAGTACGTTATTTTAATTAGTTGAAGATGGTGTTTCCAATTTTTCTGTCACAAATTCTTGCAAAAATTCACGGACATTCTTTTCCGCACCATGATCATATAAATCCATATGATAACCATCATCAAAATAGATCGCTTGTTTATCGTTTGGGATTAAATCGAATAATTTACGGGAAAAATCTATCGGAATAACCTCATCGTTTTCACCATGGAAAATAAAAACGGGCGCTCTGACATCACGAATTGATAAATCAGAGCGCCATTTGTCTTTTAATAGATATTTGACCGGGAGAAACCAATATTTCGCCTGTGCGACATCAGCAATGGAACTGTAAGGCGCTTCTAGGATTACCGCCTGCACTGGAAACTGAGACGCCAACCAGACAGCCATTCCCGTACCAAGGGATTCGCCGTACATAATAAGTTTATCTTTGGTATAACCTTGTTCGCTCAACCATTTTAAAGCAATCAGCCCATCCGCCTTAAAAGCTTGCTCGGAAGGGGTTCCCTCATGGCCAGCATAACCCCGATATTCGACTTGAAATAACCCATATCCCATTTCAGTAAAATATTTGAGTTTAGCTAAGCGATCGCCTGTATGGCCAGCATTGCCATGAAAAGCGACAACAACGGGGAAATTTTTGTTCGTGGGAGGAATGAACCAATGAGTAAGCCGAACCCCATCCTCCATTTCAAGATGAATTTCCTGAACACCAACCCCGCCATATTGTTCAGGTCTTTCGCGAGGAGGACCACCAGGATAAACTAGTTTAGTTTGAATCAAATACATTCCAACCAGAACCATTATATAAAAGGTCGCAGCGAATAGAATCCAATTCATTAACAGCCTCCTGAAATTCATAATTTATATATACACCTGAAAAGAGATTTGATACCAGCATGATATAGTAATTGAACGACAAAATATTGTCGGAAAAAGGCATGAAATAACCTCATAAATATTCCATAGATGAATAATGATTTATGCACTATTGCCCTTGAGGTAATAAGTTGAAACAATAAACCCAATTCAAGTTAATTTATTAGAAGAAATCAGGGAGTAACAAATCATGGATGTTCGTGCTGCAGTTGCCTGGGGTGCAGGTAAACCACTGACAATCGAAACCGTTCAGTTAGAAGGCCCTAAATATGGCGAAGTTCTTGTTGAGATGAAAGCAACGGGCGTTTGTCATACTGATGCCTTCACACTTTCAGGAGATGACCCCGAAGGTCTCTTTCCGACTATTCTAGGTCATGAAGGTGCTGGTGTTGTCGTTGATATTGGTCCAGGCGTTACTTCTCTCAAAAAAGGCGACCATGTCATTCCGCTCTATACGCCGGAATGCCGTGAGTGTGATTACTGCCTAAACCCTAAGACCAATTTATGCCAAGCTATTCGTACAACGCAGGGACAAGGCTTGATGCCGGATGGCACTAGTCGCTTCTCTATGGATGGCAAAATGTTGCGTCACTATATGGGATGTTCAACCTTCGCCAATTACAGTGTGCTGCCTGAAATAGCCTTGGCTAAAATCCGTGAAGATGCTCCCTTTGATAAGATTTGCTATATTGGCTGTGGTGTCACAACAGGTGTTGGCGCGGTCATTAACACTGCCAAAGTCGAACCTGGGTCAAACGTCGTTGTCTTTGGCCTCGGCGGCATTGGATTGAACGTACTTCAAGGCGCAAGAATGGTTGGCGCCAATAAAATCATTGGTGTTGATCTTAATAACGACCGTAAGGCCCTTGGCGAAAAATTCGGCATGACGGACTTTATCAACCCAAAAGAAATCGACGGCAATGTTGTTGAGGCGATCATGGATCTCACCAACGGTGGCGCTGATTATTCTTTTGAGTGCATTGGTAACGTCAACACCATGCGTCAAGCTCTTGAATGCTGCCACAAAGGTTGGGGTGTCTCTGTTATCGTTGGGGTCGCAGGCGCTGGTCAGGAAATCTCAACCCGCCCATTCCAACTGGTAACAGGTCGTGTTTGGAAAGGCACTGCCTTTGGTGGTGCCCGTGGCCGTACTGATGTCCCACAAATTGTTGATTGGTACATGGATGGCAAGATCAATATTGATGATCTCATCACTCATACGATGCCACTAGAAGACATCAACTCTGCTTTTGATTTAATGCACAGTGGTGAATCTATCCGTTCAGTGGTTCAGTACTAATAATAGTCGGGGCATCTTTTTATAGGTGCCCCGCTATTTCCCCTTTATGAATACAAACTAGGCCCCTTAAAATGAGTGATATTATAAGTACCGATCTGGAACTGATCAGCGAAAATAAAATGTTTGGGGGCCTACAGCGTGTCTATAGCCATGTATCCACTGTATGTAATGGATCGATGCGTTTTGCCATCTATCTCCCTCCTGAAGCACTAGAGGGCAAGAAAGTACCTGTACTAACTTATCTATCCGGCCTGACCTGTACTGAAGACAATGTCACCGTTAAAGCGGGTGCTCAACGTATTGCCAGCGAACTGGGAATGATCTTTGTTGCTCCGGACACCTCCCCTCGTGGTCAAAATATTGAGGGCGAAGATGAAAGCTATGATTTTGGATCTGCAGCTGGTTTTTACCTCGATGCTACCGAGGAACCTTGGGCTAAATCTTACAACATGTATAGCTACATAACCCAAGAGCTTCAGGATGTAATATCTGCAAACTTCGATAGCGCAGATATGGGCAAGCAAGGTATTACCGGTCACTCGATGGGGGGACATGGCGCACTCACCATCCACTTAAAAAATCCAGATCTGTTTAAATCCTGTTCCGCCTTCGCCCCTATTTGTGCGCCAATGAGTTGCCCTTGGGGAGAGAAAGCCTTTACTGGCTATCTTGGTTCAAACAGAGACACTTGGAAAAATTACGATGCAACAGAATTGGTTAAGTCTTCTCCGAGCAAAGCGACCTTACTAATTGATCAAGGCTCATCAGATAACTTCTTGAAAGAACAGCTAAAACCAGAACTATTGGGTACGGCATGCAAACAATCAGGTCAGTCTTTAAATCTGCGTACCCAAGAGGGGTATGACCATAGTTATTTCTTTATGGCGACCTTTATGGAAGATCATTTAAAACACCATTATGAGACTCTGAAATCTTTAAAATAAACAAGAGTATTAACCTTTTTTGAGGCTCGTTAAGGTTTTAGTCACGACTAAATGACATGATCTCTTCATCGCCGCAGGTAGCGGCTTTTTAGTGAAAGAGGCAATGTATGTCTAATATACTCGTATCCAGTGATAGTCTTACACCGCAAGACATTGGTCTTATCCAAGCTTTTTACAAAAAAAATGTAGAAAGCGGCGATATCGGTGAAGTATTACCCCTCGCAACACAAGATGGCGAACAAGTCGTCGCTGTTCTCACCGCAGATAACAGTAATCTCCTTTGTGCTTTTGGCAAAGTAGCTGATTGGTATTGTGCTATTGATACCCATTCGAACGTTCTTGCAAAGGCGCAGGTTCTAGGAGACCTCGTTTCGGGCCTCCCACCGGCATCATTAATTTAGATATTTCCCATTAAAAAAACCCTCCAGAATTAGTGGAGGGCTTTTTTACGTCTATTACCTTGAACAGATTAGCTCACATCCCTCAGCTTCAGGTTTTTCGGATCATATAGAGGCTCTTTAGAAACCACTGCAGGATAGCGCTGTCCCAATATACTGACTTCTAACTTCGTACCTTCGACAGCTAAATCGGTTCTGACAAAGCTTAAAGCAATGTTCTTATCAATATGATAGCCATAACCACCTGATGACGTTATTCCGACGATATCATCACCTTGATAGATCGGGGAACAATAAGGTGCTTCTGCAACGTTTGTATCTATAATTAACGGGACAAAACGTTCTTTAATCCCATTTTCTTTATGGATTTTAAGGGCTTCACGCCCCATAAAAGGACCTTTATCCACATCAATAAAACGATCTAAAGATAGCTCATATGGCGTGTATTCGTGGATAATATCCACCTTCCAGGAACGATAACATTTTTCTAAACGAAGAGAATCCATCGTATATAGACCAAAATCAGCGACTTCAAACTCTTCACCAGCAGCCATAACTTCATCATATACATGCCCAAGGAATTCCAACGGCACATGCAACTCCCACCCAAGTTCACCAACATAGTTTACCCGCATAGCCAGAATGTCAGGAGAAAATCCAATTTCGATTGCTTGTGTGGTCAACCACGGAAAGGCTTTGTTGGAAAGGTCCGATTTCGTAATTTTAGACAGAAGGTCACGTGAGCGCGGACCTGCAACAACCAGAGTTCCATAGCCGTCTGTAATGTTTTCAAACTCAACAGAACCATCACCCGGCATATTGGAAAGCAACCAGTCTTCGTCATGCCACTCTCCTGCTCCTGCAGAGATCAACCAATATTGGTCCTCGGCGAGACGAGTAATAGTCATTTCCGTCATGACATGCCCTTTTCGGGAGAGGAAATAAGAAAGTGACATCCCTCCTATTTTAGGCATCTTTCCGGCAATCATGTAGTCCAACCACTCGGTCGCTCCCGGGCCAGAAACTTCATATTTTGTGAAACCACCGAGATCCAGTACCCCTACCCGTTCTCGAACCGCTTTACATTCAGCACGGACGGCATCGGTCCAGTTTCGTCGATCATCAAGAAAAGAAACTGTCTGTTCTTCTGGACGCTGTTCTCCTTCTAGGGGGAACCAAACCGCACGCTCCCAACCGCCACGAGCACCGAAGAAGGCACCTTTTTGTTTTAGCTTGTCATAGACCGGGGTCATCTTAGCGGGGCGGCCTGCAGAACGTTCTTCGTGTGGGAACGGAATTGCATATTCGTTCTGATAAACTTCGATTGCTTTATCGACTACGTATTTTTGTGTTCCATAATCGGTATAACGGCGCGGATCAAACATCCACATATCCCACTCAGATTCTCCCTCAAGAACCTGTTCTGCAATAATTTTACCAGCACCACCTGACTGAGTAATACCGAAACTAAAACCACAACAGTGATAGAAATTATCAAGCCCGTACGCAGGACCAATGTATGGAAGACCATCAGGGGTATAAGGAATAGGTCCATTGATAACGCGTGCAACCCCGCCTTTTTCCAAAACTGGCACACGGGCCATGGCTTGTTCTATATACCATTCTATCCGTTCTAGATCGTCGTTCCACAACTGGGAGGCAAAGTTCTCTGGCAGACCATCGAGCCAATGCGGTGTTGCTTTCCACTCATATGGCCCCAGAATGAGCCCATCCCGCTCCTGACGCAGGTAATAACTATCATCCGGGTCTCTCAGCAGCGGTAATTTTTTGTCCAAAGCTTCGAGTTCAGGGATCGCATCGGTTACTAAGTATTGGTGAGAGAGAGAAACGATCGGAATATACTGCCCCACCATTGCTGCGATCTCGCCACCGCGATACCCGCCTGCATTAATAACCTTCTCACAGGTGATAGAGCCTTTTTCACAATCAACGCGCCACTCACCATTTGGGGTTTGCTCAATTGCAGTCACGCGGTTAAAGCGAAGGATTTTTACGCCGAGATCACGGGCACCTTTTGCATAGGCCTGGGTAAGCTGGCTTGGATCAATATCACCATCCAGGGGATCCCACAAACCGCCTTCTAGCTTGTGAGTTTCAAGGAAGGGATATATGTCCTTCATTTCATTTGGAGTCATGATTTCATAATCAAGACCTTGAGCTTTTGCCATCGCTTTGACGTGCTCAAATTCGAACATACGCTCATCAGATTGTGCCAACCTAATAGAACCTGTCCGACTGTAGTTCATCGGATAATCGACTTCTTCAGCCAGCTCTCCATAAAGCTCCACGCCGTATTTTTGCATCTTCATGATGTTGACGCTGCTGGAGTAAGTTGGACAATTGCCCGCCGCATGCCAGGTGGATCCTGATGTCAGTTCATCCATTTCCAATAAGACGACATCGGTGCATCCCATTTTTGCGAGATGATAAGCCGCACTACAGCCAACAGCACCGCCACCAATAACAACAATTCTTGCATGACTTTTCATTATATATATCCTGTTTAGCTCTACTGTTTTGTTGTCATAAGTGCTTAATTATTAACGCTTTGGGTCATCAACCCTCTGGGCAATTTGATATTAAACTTTTGGCGAATTTCTTGGTCCATCTCTTCGCTTATATGCCGAGGGTGGTGGTTAGCCATGGTATCTTTTACAATTTTAGTTGCAAGAGACAGGGCAGTTGGTTTGCCTTTTTCATCCCATTCGTTCGGACTGCTTCTTTCACCCGTTTGTGGGTAGAAATATTCGGATTGCATCACTGACAGTGTTTGATCTGACCCCAGATAATGTCCAGGCCCCTCTTCACAAACGCTTCGAATTGCTTCGAGAGATAGAGTATCTTCGTTTACTTCTATGCCTCTTACCGTCCTCAAGACAGATCCAATGGTATCATTGTCGAGAACTAAGCTCTCCATACAAAAACCAAGTAAACTGGCATGCATACCCGCTGATTCATAAACGAGATTAGTTCCAGAATTTCCTGTTAGCGCGTGGTTATAGCCTTTTTCAGCACCGGCTTGATAATCTGGAACTTTTGAATCGCACATTCCACTCGGTACGCCTGTAGGAAGATCGTAAAACCGCCCCATCTGAGCGCAGGCTGCTACCAATAGAGCTTGCTCTCCACTTCCTCCACTCATCGCACCCGTACGTAAATCAGATACAAATGGCCAGGTTCCAAAAATAACAGGCGCACCAGGTTGAATGGCATTTACATAACAAAGGCCAGCAAGAACCTCAGCTGTTTCTTGTACCACCGCTCCGGCCAGCGAAGCAGGAGATGTTGCCCCTGCCTGCCCCGCAGCCAGTAGTAAAACAGGCATACCGCCGCGCACGGATACTTCCAGGCATCGGCAGGCATCTTCGGCAAACTTTAACGGAGGAACCACAAAGCAGTTAGACATACTGACGAAGGGCCGCTCGCGCCATTTTTTCTCCCCGCCAGCAATCAAGTGAAGCATTTCTATTGATTTTTCTACGTGATGGGGCTCTACCCAGCTTGAACCAACATGTTTAGTCGTCCCCGAAACTGCAGCATAGCAACTATGAAAATCCATATCGAAAGGATCGGGAAGGTCACGGCAAACAACAGAACGTTGGAAGAAATGGATGTTATCCAACTTATCGACCTGGCGGGCTATATCATAGAGATCTTGTGTTGTGGATTCTCGGTAATCACCGGTTTGAGCGTCAACCATGTGAACCGCAGCACCTGCAGTCCCAAAATAAGTTTTGCTGCCCGTAAGCTCCATATCGTGTTTTGGGTCTTGGCCATAAAGCACGACATTTCGATTTACTTTTGTCAGCATGTCTTCGACAAGGGCGCGTGGGAAAGTCAGCCGACCATTATCCTTCAGGACACCGCCTGCTGCTGTAATGGCTTCAATACAGCTGGGGATAGCGTCAGCTAAACCGATATTTTCCAGTACATCAAGTACGGTAGTATGAATACGCTTTATCTGAAGATCGTTCAGAACCTTGAAATTACCACTTTCGAGACCCGGGCGGATGGCTCTTGTCTCTTCGGTTAAGGGGGCAGATCTTATTGCCTGCCTTGCAACGCGTCCACCACGGCGACGGTTCTGTGTAACTGCTTCACTCATTATCAACTCTCCAGAAAAACCTTTAATTGATTGTGGAGAATTGTGAAATTTTGAACAATTGATGCTTTTTCATCTATTGGTCACTTTTACTCACCATTTAAATTTAAACGATGTATGTTAAGTGTTGAATTACTGAGCTTTAATTCACGCTCATTCTTAATAACTTGAGGAATGCTACTGTGCTAAAGAGAAGACAGCTCCCCAATTTAAATGCTCTTCGGGCATTCGAATCAGCAGCGCGGCTTCTTAATTTTCGTATGGCATCAGAAGAACTTAATATAACGCATTCTGCGATAAGCCATCATATCAGAAATTTAGAAGAGCAACTTAGTGTTAAGCTTTTTAATCGTGCTGGGCGAAATGTTGTCCTGACCGAATCAGGGTTATTATACCTGCCGATATTAACCGATTGTTTTGATCGAATTGCAGACGGTGCCCGCTTACTTCAATCTAGGGAACGTCCAAAAACACTGATCGTTCAAGTATATATTACTGTCGCAATGTATTGGCTCTTGCCGCGTATCCATGACTTCTTCCAAGCGAGTAAGGGTATTCAAGCTCAACTTAACACTTCTTACCTCGATTGGGATTTTGATAAGAGCGGGACAGATGTCGGTATTATTTGGGCAACAAAAAAAGACCCCGATCTGGTCTATCAACATCTTGCTGAAGCACGCCTCTCGCCTATGTGCCATAAAGACATAATTACGGGCGATCCTCCTCTTAAAGAGCCAAAGGACCTCTTAAATCACCACGTCCTACAACTGTTCAACCATAATAGGGATTGGACGATGTGGTTTAAAGAAGTGGGAATCGAAGACTGGGCACCAGACCAAGCCTTAACCTTTGACAATTACCTCCTTGCATTAGAGGCCGCCAGTAAGGGGCGCGGTGTTGCCATGACCAATAGTCCATTTGCAACACCAAGAGACACAAATGAGGCACTAATCAGACCATTCGGCGATCATAGCTGCCACAGTGGTGATTGGTATCTTGTCTGTAAAAAAGAATTGGCCAATAGCCCGAAAGTCAAAACCTTTTATAAGTGGATAATGAAGGAGTTGGGTAAGGAAACGAAGAAGAAGGTTTTGTAGATAGTAACTATATCCTAGAATCAAAAAAGCCGCTGAAAAGCGGCTTTTGAAACGATGGCGACCCCTACGGGATTCGAACCCGTGTTGCCGCCGTGAAAGGGCGGTGTCCTAGGCCTCTAGACGAAGGGGTCATCTATCGGTGAGCAAGTAATTACCTATTTAGCTGACGCAATGCAAGCCCCTTTTATCAACAAATATGAATTTTTTTAATTTTTAAGCAAAAAATAAAAATTTTCTCGATTCTTACTTTTAAATCAGAGACCTAAGTAAGAAATTTATTTAAAATTCACTTTAACAATATCAATTTATGGAACGTTATCGAATCGCGCACAGTTAATTCATCAATTAAACCAATTGCTGGGAATGCCCTTTCCCTATGTAAAGATTTTGTTGAAAGGCAAGCTAGCCAGATCCAAGTGGAAAGCACATTCGGAGAAGGATCAACTTTCAGTTTCATCCTACCTCTGCATAAGCCATAGATGTCGTGCCTGAAACTTACGACATACAAGAATAGTATTTTAAGAGCGTCAGGAATCAAAAAAGCCGCTGAAAAGCGGCTTTTGAAACGATGGCGACCCCTACGGGATTCGAACCCGTGTTGCCGCCGTGAAAGGGCGGTGTCCTAGGCCTCTAGACGAAGGGGTCATCTATCGGTGAGCAAGGATTTACCTATTTAGGAGACCTATTGCAAGCCTTGAATTTCGATTCTGTATATTTTTTTAATTCTCGGTGCTCGCAAGGTTCAAAACAGAACTCTTTTTAGCCACAGGAACACCGCCAATTTCTTTAACCAGCTTCTCCATCATCGCAATACCAAAATCTTCGTAAGTTGTCGCTGTTTGTACGAAAGCCCCGGTTCCCCCGATAACAAATTTCTCATAATACCGATCGATAAAAGGATCCTCATTTACGATGGCAAGGCCATTAATGACAATCCCCTGAGCGGTCGATTGATTACGGACAAACTCAGGTGGCGCGCCCTGGTTTGATCGGCCATCACCAGAAATATCAATAACTTTCCGTGCCCCAATATAGTTATTTACTTCCATTTGCCTTGTTGAATAGGTAATGGCACCCCCAATCGATGTTCCACCACCAAATATAAATCGGGGCGTTTCATCAACAAGATCAGCAAAGGCCAACGCACTTTTTTCATCTGTTATCAGGTACCAATCAACAGCAACTTTTTGAAGTAGATTATTCGCCCACTGAATAACAGAAACTGCTACGCCTCGATCACCTGATACCGCAATTGCCTGTATGACTTGAGGTTCACGAAAAGCTTGCGCAATTCCCCGCATTTGAAGATCAAATTCCTGAGCGGAGACACTGGTTGATGCATCGACGGCAAGAACAAGTTCCAAATCCACATTAAGCTTATCCTGTGCAAAAACTTGGGAATTATTGAAAAAGACTGCTGAAATAATGGACAGCATAAAAAAGGCAGAACAAATTCTGCCTAAAAACCTCATTTTTATATATTCAAACGAAAAGTTCATAAAAATACCCTAGCGATTAATTACTGCCGCGTCTTCAATTATCATTTGAACACCGTCTGGCCCAGACCAGGTATCTTTTTTTAGTTTCCCGCAAATATGTAACGGCAAACCACCCGTGTTTAGCAAAACCTGCCCCAGCTCACTATCAAGGGACCTAAAGGAGATCCCCTTAATCGTGCGACCATCAGAACCGCTCAGTATACATCTGACATGGTTTTTTCCGACGATTCCAGGCCTCAATACGCGCACCGATGGCAGGACAAACCGAGGTTGAGGATTTCCCATGCCAAAGGGTCCACAGGATTCCAAAAGATCAATCAGCTCACCTGTTGCGCTTCCGGGTTGAAGCGCCCCGTCAATACCAAGTCCTGGTACGAAAGAGGCTTGGTCCATTGCAACAGAGAGACGTTCGCGAAGAAAAGCACAAAGTTCATTGTAACGCTCTCTTCGAACAGTCAGACCAGCAGCCATAGAATGCCCGCCTCCATTTTCCAATATACCTGCCTGACGTGCTGCAATAATTGCAGCACCAAGATCGACCCCAGGTACAGAGCGACCAGAGCCCTTCCCTATGCCGTTTTCATCAAAGGCAATTACAAAAGAAGGTAAATTATATTTGTCTTTCAATCTACTGGCAACAATACCAATCACGCCGGGGTGCCAACCGTCTCCAGATACCAAAACGCAACCGTTTAACTCGTCCTCATTGCCAACAGAGCCCAGAGCTTGATCGAGAACTTCACTTTCAATATTCCTACGATCCGTATTGTATTCCTCAAGCTGTTGAGCAATTTTTTCAGCTTCTTCTGTGCTATCTGTGGAAAGTAGCTTTGCCCCCAACCACGATTGCCCAACACGCCCTCCCGCATTGACCCTAGGCCCCAACGTATAGCCGAGATGACCACTATCTGGACGTTCAGAAAGTTTGGCGACATCTGACAAGGCAACTATTCCAGGATTTTGTCTTTTAGCGAGGATTTTAACCCCCTGACTTACATAGGCTCTATTCAAGCCGACAAGAGGCACCACGTCGCACACGGTGCCAAGAGCCACTAGATCTAATAAATTCATCAGGTTAGGCTCAGTCATTCCTTTTTGAGAAAACCATTGAGCATCACGTAGGCACCTGTTTAAGGCAACAAGAACAAGAAAAACAACACCAACCGCAGCAAGAGATGAAAATTCACGGGTCTCATCTTGTCTATTTGGGTTCACCACAGCAACGGCAGGAGGAAGATTAGCTTCTGCTTCATGGTGATCGATCACCAACACATCCAGGTTAGCCTCTCTCGCACCTTCAAGAGCTTCAAAGGCTGATGTGCCACAATCAACAGTAATTACTAGAGAACAGCCTTCCTTTTGTAACTTAAGTAAAGCGGGAAGGTTGGGCCCATAACCTTCGCTTACACGGTCGGGGATATGGACATACAAATCAAAACCAATATCTTTAAAGTAACGTATTAATAAAGCGCTAGAAGTTGCGCCATCTACGTCATAATCACCAAAAACTGCAATCTTTTCTCCCTTGTTAATGGCAACAAGAATGCGTGCAATTGTATCGTCCATTCCCTTTAAGTCAGAAGGGTTTGGTAGCCAGTCTCGAAGGGTCGGCTTTAAATAGGATTCTGCATTTTCAAATCCAACACCACGTGCCGCAAGAAGTCGTCCAATAATCTCAGGAAGCCCCAATCGTTGGCTTAAAGCCAGTGCTGTTCTTTGGTCCTTAAGTCGTTCTTCCCAACGCTTACCTGTAACGGAACTCTCAACACCAAGGAAAACATCACGATTGTTGCCGGACATATATTCATTACCACTTTATCATAAAATCCTGAGAACAGCCTACCGCTCTACCCCCAAAAAACAAGAGGCGCCTTATAGGCGCCTCTGTCACAATTTATTGAGTGTGGGATACTAAACACCCAAATTGTCGTACCAGGTTTTACGGTAGAAGTTATGGGTCGCATCAACAAGCCGGGAAGTCCCAGTTTTTGAGCGCATAACAATAGATTGTGTTGTTGCGCCACCTTTATAACGACGGACACCACGTAGAAGACTACCATCAGTAACACCAGTCGCGACAAACATCACATCGCCTTTGGCAAGCTCATTGATTTCGTATTTACGATTCAGGTCTTCAATCCCCCAACGCTTGGCGCGGGCAATCTCATCATCGTTTCTAAACAGTAGACGACCCTGGAATTGTCCACCAGTGCAACGCAGAGCCGCAGCGGCAAGAACACCTTCAGGAGCCCCACCAGCACCCATGTAGAGATCAATACCACTATCAAAGCTACTCGTGGCCATAGCACCTGCAACATCACCATCCCCGATGAGGACAATACGTGCACCACATTCACGAACTTGAAGAATTTTTTCTTCGTGGCGTGGACGATCCATAATGCAAACCACAAGATCGCTTACGTCAGTCTTTTTAGCTTTTGCAAGGTTGCTAAGGTTATTGAATACCGTTTCGTCCAGATCAACAACACCTTCGGGCAAACCACCGCCAACAGCAATTTTGTCCATATAAGTATCTGGAGCATTCAGGAAGTTACCCGATTCAGCCATGGCAATAACGCACATGGCATTAGGACCGCCCTTGGCTGTCAAAGTCGTCCCTTCAAGAGGATCAAGAGCGATATCAATGCCCGGTCCACCTAAGCCAACTTTTTCACCAATATATAGCATTGGCGCTTCATCACGTTCGCCTTCGCCAATAACAACGGTTCCATCAATGGCCATACCATTTAAGGCATCACGCATAGCGTTTACAGCAGCCTGATCAGCAGCTTTTTCATCTCCGCGCCCCATTAAACGGGAAGAAGCCAGCGCAGCAGCTTCAGTGACACGTACGGTCTCTAGGGCCAGGTTGCGTTCCATATCTTTGTCCTCTGACTTTGACATTGTTCAATGTTGAACAGTTTATAACTTTCAGACGTTCTCTTAAAGAGAGACAATCCGGATCATATTTGGGGTTTCAAGTACACAGTCGAGCTGCGATATCTTTTCAAGTGATCTGGTCATTGCAGTTTCTACAGTTGCTTGGGTCGTTATGACAAGAGGAACTGCTTTTCCAGGATTTGATTCGTGTTGCAAGAGTGATTTTACTGAAATATTTTCATCCTTAAGAATATTGGATATATCAGCGATCACACCAGGACGATCTTCAACATTCAGTCTTAAATAATATGAGCCTTCGCGCTTCTCAACCGGTTGCGCCAGTGGCTTTTCGAGGCCAGAAGCTGGAACGCCAAATGTCGGAAGTATAGTTCCGCGTGCGATATCAACCAAATCCGCAACAACAGCAGAAGCAGTTGGCCCGCCGCCGGCACCAGCGCCTTCGAATACGGTGGTTCCGACGTGGTTACCATTACATACTACAGCATTAAGTACGCCTTCTACAGAGGCAATTGGCTGGCCTTTTTCGACCATACACGGGTGTACACGCTGGTCAATACCATGCTCCGTTTTCCGGGCAATACCGAGTAGCTTAATACGATAACCGAGCTCATCCGCGTTGATAATGTCCTGAGCAGAAATTTTTCTGATGCCTTCAATGTAAACGGCATCAAAATCAACTTCAGTTCCAAAGGCCACCGAACTTAAAAGCGATAATTTATGCGCGGCATCCACGCCATCTACATCAAAACTTGGATCAGCTTCTGCATATCCCAGCTCTTGTGCTTCAAAAAGGACCTCTTCAAAGTCTCTTCCGGTTTCTCGCATGTTGGTGAGAATGAAGTTACATGTACCGTTTAGAATGCCATAGACCAGATCAAATGAATTCGCAGACAAACCTTCGCGAAGTCCTTTGATTACCGGTATACCACCTGCAACAGCAGCTTCATAACAAAGGGCAACGCCGGCTTCTTCAGCCTTTAAAGCGAGCTCGGTACCATGATGCGCAAGCAAAGCCTTGTTGGCCGTAATTACGTGTCTGCCTTTTGCAATGGCAACTTCAACCACTTCTTTCGCAATGCCTTCAGAACCACCAATAAGCTCCATAACAACGTCTGCGTCACACTCCGCCGCCATTTTGACGGCATCATCATAAAACACCATATCGCTCATATCGAAATCACGATTTTTTTTGCTACGGGCTGAAACCGCAACAATGGACATGGAACGTCCCGTTCGTTGAGAAAGAACTTTAAGGTTTTCCTGAATGAGTTTTACAGTTCCAGTACCTACAGTACCTAACCCAGCGATTGCAATCTTAAGAGGTTCACTCACGTTTTATTTCCGCTTACTTATCTGTTCGAGGATACTATCTTTTTTCTGCAT
The DNA here is from genome assembly GCA_036960845.1 of Halopseudomonas aestusnigri. GTDB lineage: Bacteria > Pseudomonadota > Alphaproteobacteria > Kiloniellales > Kiloniellaceae > Kiloniella. The sequence goes on from JBALWN010000004.1 coordinate 247,990, forward strand.
CATAGCTTTAATATTTTTTACAGCCTGACGAGTACGTTGTTCGTTTTCCACCAAACCAAGGCGGACATAACCTTCACCATATTCTCCAAACCCAACACCCGGGGCGACAGCTACATTAGCATGCTCTAGGAGCAATTTAGAAAATTCCATCGATCCGAGATGCGCGAACTCGTTAGGTAGGGGAGCCCAGGCAAACATTGTCGCTGGAGGGCTTGGAATATCCCAACCCGCAGATGCAAGGCCCTTTATCAGAACATCACGTCTGCCGCGATATCTATCGCGCATTTCGTTAATGCAATTTTGAGGTCCGTTTAAAGCGGCTACTGCAGCAACTTGAACCGGGGTAAAAGCACCGTAATCAACATAGGATTTCACACGCGTTAGCGCTGCGATCAGTTTTTTGTTACCAGAACAAAATCCCACACGCCATCCTGCCATTGAATAGGTTTTACTCATGGAAAGAAACTCAACGGCAATATCTTTTGCCCCCGGTACTTCTAAAATTGACGGTGGAGGAGTATCCCCGAAATAAACTTCAGCATAGGCCAAGTCAGAAATTATATAAATTTCATGTTTACGGCAGAAATCAACAATTTCTGCGTAAAAATCGAAATCTACGACTTCTGCTGTTGGATTTGAGGGGTAATTGAGAATTATAGCCAACGGCTTTGGAACTGAATGCCGAACAGCTATTTCCAACTGTTCCATAATGCTACTGACCTGCGATCCCCCTTGCTCCCCAACCGGCATAGAGCGGATAGCAGCTCCAGCGATAATGAAACCAAAAGCATGAATTGGGTAGCTTGGGTTCGGCGCCAAAATAATGTCGCCAGGGCTTGTTATCGCCTGAGCAAGGTTTGCAAGACCTTCTTTCGATCCAAGTGTAACAATTGTTTCAGTTTCAGGGTCAATATCAACACCAAATCGACGGTCATAATAAGCTGAAATTGCTTTTCGTAAGCCTGGAATTCCACGGGAAGTAGAGTAGCCATGTACTCGCGGGTTTTGAACGACTTCAGTTAGCTTATCAATAACGTGCTTTGGAGGCGGCTGATCGGGGTTACCCATTCCAAAATCGATTATGTCCTCTTTCGCCGCTCGCGCCGCTGCTTTTAATGCATTAACTTCAGCAAATACATAAGGCGGCAAACGTTTTATACGGTGAAATTCCTGGTCCATTCTCAACTCTATTGTGATGGTTTAATACAATCTGTTTCAAGAAAATTATATCTAAATTTTGATATTTCAGTTTTCTTAAAACAGTCGATCAGCCTCAAAAAAAAAGGCCACGAAGCAGATAGCAGAATACCAGCTCCGTGACCAATGTTTTATATGCTTTTTTACATCATAATTTCCAAGGAAAAACCTTAGAAACCTTACTCTTAATTTACATAAATTTCTACGCGACGGTTTCCAGCTTCACCAGTAGGCATAAATTCATGGAATACAGGCTTACTATCAGATTGGGCATCGGTGATTACTTGACCTCCGGGGACGCCTGAATTAAGAAGCGCCCGGGTTACGGCCTCTGCACGTTTACCGGATATTTCATAGTTAACCTGTTGATGACGAAGAGCGTCAGTTAGCTCTGTACGTGAGCTCGAATGCCCAAGAACTGTAATCGCTCCGCCTCTTTGACCATAGAGGGCTGCAACATCACGGACAACCTGCATATCCTGATTATTCAGATTTGATGACCCATGAGCAAAATAGATAACCGCGACTAACTGTCCCGAAGCTTGAGCTCCATAGGGAGATCCATATGCCTGTTGCTGTCCGTAACCCTGTTGTTGTGCATAAGGCGAGCCCCAACTAGGAGTGTTATAGCTTGGGCCACTATATTGTTGTTGACCGTAAGCCGGCGCTCCATTTGGGAAAGCAGGCGGAAGTACCGCACCTTGAGACGAGATTACTGTCGTTTGCTGCGGCGCTTGTTGAGAAACAGAATTCACGGACTGAGGAACAGACTGAACGGTGCTCAATGGCGCAGCTGGTACTTGTGGGGATGCCGATGTTACAGAAGGCGCCTGTGGTACAGAAGGTCGTGGTGCAGCAGGTACCAATGTTGACCGCGCTGTCAACGGTTGGTTGCTGTACTCTGCATTGTCGCGATCTGCAATTAGGCCTTCGGTAACTTGATTTTTATAATCACCAGGTGCCGTTTGTGGAGATTCACCAGGAACACTGGCTAGGTTTGGAAAACCTTCAGCAGGAACAACATTCTCTGCATTGGTAACCTGCGTGGGTTGTTCCGGTTCGTCACTATCAAACCATGCGACTGGATTTGCCCAGTCGGGTGTAGAAGAACAAGCCGCCAATAGTAGAGGTAGCACAAGCACTCCCGCTAACCGACTTTTTCCCCCAATACGATACAAACTACTTTTTTTCTGCTCTGGCATACGTTTGTCCCTGGTCATAACTAAGACCGTTCCCCCCATGTAAACGTCAAATAAATCGGGGCATGCACATCAGGATTACAACTGATTTGATGTACACGCGAACGATATTGACCTCACTTGTTGTTCTTTTATACTTCCAGCTGTAACAATGGGTGTATAACATTGAAAGAGCAACAAGGCGATATACGATTCAACAAAAAGACCAAACAGATCATAGGGAAGGCTGAATGGCCGATCAACACCCAGAGGGAATAAATATGCCTGAACCCACAGAAATTGCTGAAACAATGGCCGCAATTTCTGAAAAATCTCAGGAAATGGTACAAAGCTTTCTTAAAAAACAAGGCGAGCAAAGCCTAGACAAAGACCCGGATCCTATGCGTATAGGCCAGGCATTTTGGGAAATGTCACAACGTTTTTGGGCTGATCCCGACAAAGCTATCAAACTACAAACTGAATTATGGCAGGGATATAGTAATCTCTGGCAAGAATCTGCACAAAAGTTTTTTCAACCCCAAGAAAATGCTACTGAAAATTCGTCAAAAAGCACATCAGAAGGTGCCAAAGAAAAAGAATCGCCTCCTCCAACTAAAACCAAGGATCGACGATTTAAAGACGAAGCTTGGGAAGACAACCCCTTTTTTAACTTCATTAAACAATCATATTTACTGACGGCGGATTCCATTCACAATTCGGTTAAAGAGGTTGATGGATTGGATGAAAGCCACGCCCTGAAAGTTGATTTTTATACCAAGCAATTTCTAGATGCCTTATCTCCCAGTAACTTTTTGATGACCAACCCACAAATCCTTAAGGCTACGGCAGAATCTGGTGGTAAAAACCTTTTACAAGGGTTGGAAAATTTAATAGCTGACCTTGAAAAAGGTCGTATTAAAATGACCGATGAAGACGCCTTTACCTTAGGGGAAAATATTGCGACCTCTCCAGGTGATGTAATCTACCAAAATGAATTGATGCAACTCATTCAATATGCACCCACGACTAAACAGGTGCATACGCGCCCCCTTATGATCATCCCTCCTTGGATTAACAAATTTTATATCCTCGACCTGAAAGAAAAAAACTCATTTGTGAAGTGGGCGGTAGCCCAGGGCTTTACTGTCTTCATGATCTCCTGGATCAATCCGAACGCCGAACTCGCAGAGAAATCATTTGAAGATTATATGATTAATGGCCCCCTCGCTGCTCTCGATGCCATTGAACAAGCGACAGGGATCAAGGAGGTTAATGCTATAGGCTATTGCCTTGGCGGAACCCTTCTTGCCTCAACCCTCGCTTACATGGCAGAGAAAAAAGACACCCGCATTAAAAGCGGAACCTTTTTTGTCACCATGACAGACTTTGAAGAAGCTGGAGAACTCAGAGTTTTCATCGATGAAGATCAAATGGTCGGTTTGGAAAAACGTATGTCCGATCAAGGCTATCTTGATGGATCTGAAATGGGAACAACTTTTAATATGTTACGATCCAACGATCTTATCTGGTCGTTTGTCGTCAACAATTACCTACTTGGAAAAACACCCTTTCCATTTGATTTACTTTATTGGAATTCTGACACCACAAGAATGCCAGCGAAGATGCATAGTTTCTACTTAAGAAACATGTACCTAGATAATAAACTGGCAAAACCAGGAGCCATAGAGCTCAAAGGTGTTCCGATTGATCTAGGTAACATCACTGTGCCCACCTTTATGATCTCGGCAAAAGAAGACCATATTGCGCCTTGGAAATCCACTTACGCCAATACCCAACATTTTTCAGGGCAGAAAGAGTTTGTTCTCGCTGCTTCAGGGCACATCGCGGGAATAATCAACCCCCCTTCTGCTGGTAAGTATTCACATTGGATTAATAAAGAGACCCCTGAGAACCCGGATGAATGGCTCGAAAATGCGGTCGAACATCCAGGATCCTGGTGGTCACATTGGGCGCAATGGGCAAAGAAAAAAAGCGGAAAACTTGTTCCCTCAAGAAACCCTGGTTCTGATGCTTTAAAACCTATCGAACCAGCACCAGGCAGTTACGTCAAAATTAGATAAGTAATTAATCGAATAACTTTGTAGACAAAGCCTATTTGGGTCTCCGCCCTTTAATAGGCTTTGTCAGTTTTCTGTCAGACTAACCAGTTATCAAGCATCTATGCTCAATAACTGTAAATACCACTCTCTTAAAATCTCAACTGGTGTCTTTCTAATGACTACGGTCTTAAGCGCCTGTGTCATTTCTTCTCCCCTAACAGATCACACACAGTTGCTCCCCAAAGCCCCTAAAGGCTGGACAAGTGATGCTTGGAACGCGGCAAAAGCTGATCAGACAGATAAGACTTCTGGGCCTCAATGGTTTTCTGAAATTGAGAATGTTGAACTTACAGGCTTTGTGAAAGAGGCTCTCGAAAACAACCCTGAAATAATGGCAGCAACAGCGCGCTTTGATCAACAAAAAGCCGATTTAGACGCCCAAGACGCAGCATTTTTTCCAAGCCTCGACTTTCTATCCAACGTGAGTAGAACAAAAAGCTCGAGTAAAGACTTTGATGGAAAACGCATAAAAAGTTACGACAACAGCTTTCAATTAGAAGCAAAGGTGACTTGGGAAATAGATGTTTGGGGCCGAATTCGCTCAGCTTCTGCGGCATCACAAAGCGAACTCTATCAAAGAGAAACTGATCTTAAAAATGCCAAACTATCCATAGCAACAAGAGTTGCCCAGCAGTGGTTTGAGTTAATTGCCTTATCTCAACAAGAAATCGTTGCAAAAAACCAACAACAAAACCTCGCTCACATTGTAGAAAGAACATCAAATCGCTACAACGCTGGACTAGCAAACGTTCTTGACCTTCGCTTGGTTGAAACTGATTTATCAAACGCTACTGCAACACTGACTTCTCGGACAGATCAGCGAACCAAGGCCTCAAGAAAACTAGAAATATTACTTGGTCGCTACCCATCAGCACAGATATTAACAGAAAAAAAATTACCTGTTATAAGCCGAGAATTCAACAGAGGTATTCCAAGTAACTTACTGAAAAATCGCCCAGATTTAATTGTCGCCGAACAAAAAATTCTTGCTGCAAACTATCGTGTGAATGAAGCTGAAGCCAACCGTCTTCCGAGTTTATCTCTTACCCAATCAACCACATATCGAAATACTAAGTTAAAGGATATCTTCGATCCTTCTAGCCTTATTGCTTCTATTGCTGGCGGCATTATTCAACCTGTGTTTGATGGGGGACGACGTGCCTCAATTGTTCAACAACGAGAAGCTGTAAGAGATGAACAAGTTGCAGATTACATCGCAATTGTTTTGAAGGCTTATCTAGAAGTTGAAGACAACTTAACCAGCGACGTTCTATTGGCGAGACAAGAATTACAACTTTCAAAGGCCTCTAGAGATGCAGTCGAGAGTGAAAGATTATCTCAGGAAAAATACTTTAATGGCCTTATTTCCACCCTGGATTTACTACAAGCACAGCAAAGGCTTTTTGTTACGAAGTCTCGCCTCATTAATATTCAAAAGCAGCGATTACAGACAAGAGCAACTCTTTATCTCGCGTTGGGAGGTCAAACTATTCCCCTCTCGAAAACACCCCCTCTTGGCTCTGCCCCGTCAAAGACGGGAGGAGAATAACTATGCCTGAACAACAATCCAATAAAACCAAGACTTTTCTCAAGTTTACAATCCCAATTTTGCTACTATGCATCACTATTGGAGTAATGCTTAATGTTGATGATACCGACAATACCGAACTTACATCTCAGCCCCTTAAACCAGTAACGCCCTTACTTCCAACAACGGATATAAGGTCAAAAATTGATAATATTACTATTCAAACACAGGGGGTAGTAAAGCCGTACCACAAAATCAATATAATCACACAAGTGGCTGGAGTTATTACTAAAACATCTACCTCATTTAAGGCTGGAGATCGATTTTCAAAAGGCGACTTTCTATTTCAAATTGATCAACGTGATTACAAGTTAACTCTAACCAGAGCTCAGGCAGATGTTGCCACTGCAGAACAAAAGCTTATTCGTGAACAAGCAGAATCAAAGCTTGCTAAAACAGATTGGAAAAAATACGGCAAAGGTAAACCATCCCCCTTATCCTTACGCCTACCGCAAATGCGCGAAGCACAAGCAAGGCTGGATGCCGCACACGCTGAACTTAAGAAAGCTCAACTAAACTTGGCACGAACAACTCATAAGGCTCCCTTTGATGGTGTTATTAAGAATGTTTCGACTGAAACGGGTCAATTCGTGTCAACTAACGCATCAGTTATAGAGATTTTTTCTGACCAGAAATTTGAAATACGGCTTCCGGTTAGTAGGAAACAGTTGGAATACCTCCCTATTTCAAAAGACGGGAACATAGAGGGTATGGTCTCTTTTACTGACCCACAAAGACAAGCCAATAAAAAATGGTTTGGTAAAATTCTCAGGCTTGAAAAAGAACTCTTAACCGGGACAAATCAATACGTATTAGTTGCTGAGATTTTAAACCCTAACCCTAACGCCAATTCACCAACGGCCTTGCTTTCGGGAACGTTTTTAAAGGCTGAAATTACATCAAAAAACATAATAAATCTCTACAAAATCCCAAGAAGTACCCTCTACATGAATGATAGCATACTGGTTGTAGATAAGTTAGATTTTGTGTCAAAAATAAACGTTAATGTCATTAAAAAACATAATGATTATATATATGTTATAGTACTACTTTCACCTAACACTCGAATAATAACCAAATCACCTGAGATATTTATTGAGGGCATGAAAATTCGCACCAATTCGAATGGTGCGACGGATATGCTGCTATCCATAAAAGATTTAGAAAAGAAGAAAGTTCAGTTAGACGACCCTTATCTTGCAAGCGACCAATATCAAGGATCAGGTGCTCCCCAGGTTAGAGGTCAAATCAATGAATAGTATTATTCGTTGGTTCACAATTAACCCCGTATCAGCAAATCTTCTAATGTTACTCATAATAATTGGAGGACTGATCTCTCTCCCTAATGTAAAAACTCAAATCTTTCCTACTATCAAACTAAATGCCGTGGATATAAGCATCGACTATCGCGGTGCTGCACCACAGGCCATAGCACAAAACATTTCGATTCCTATCGAAAATGCTCTCAAAGATTTACCAGACATTAAAAACATTTACTCTTTTGCCGTAGAAGGTAATGGGACAACATCCGTATTCTTCTATTCAAATGTCGACCTGCAAGATAAAATTACAGAAATTAAAAATAGAATAGACAGCTTGAATTCACTTCCCACAGGAAGTGAACGCCCCAGAATTTCTAAAACTGATGAAAAAGACCGTATCATTGATATCGCAATTCATGGTGATACCAATCTAGAAACACTGACACGCGTTGGCGAAAATCTACGCAATACATTATTACGAGAAACATCCCTTAGTGATATCGAACTTTTCTCCGCCCCCCCTTTAGAATTGGTCATTGAGATATCCTCAGAAAACTTAAGGCGAACTGGCTTAACGTTTTCTGAAATCGCAAACACAATAAGAGCATCCTCTATAGATATCCCTGCAGGATCCGTTGGCCAAACTGGTAACTTATTGACGGTTAGAGGCTATAACCGCGCCTTCACTCCTCTAGAATTCGAAACGATCCCTCTCATAAGTAAAACAAGTGGCGCAAAGTTGTTACTTGGGGAGATCGCCACAATAAGTACCCTCAGAAAGGATGAAAAATTCACCAGCCGATTTAATGGTCAAAACGCAAGTGGCCTGGAGGTATTTATTGATAGTAACCAGGATATGTTGAACGTAATCCAAGAACTAAAGTTAAAAGTTAAGGAAGTACAGTCGACACTACCCGAAGGTATCACGATCACTCTATGGCTTGATGACAGTCAGGATATCGCGCAAAGATTATCAATGCTGGTTGATAACGGCATAATGGGTTTAGGGCTCGTATTCATTCTATTGGTTTTGTTTCTAAGAGTGAGCCTCGCGTTTTGGGTTTGTGGTGGCATCGTCATTTCCTTTACCGGAGCCTTTTGGTTGTTACCTATCTTGGATGTTTCCCTCAATCATATATCCACTTTTGCCTTTCTTTTGATCCTCGGCATTGTTGTTGATGACGCCATTGTCATTGGTGAGAGCATATATAATCAGCAGTCTAAATTAGGCATAAGTGCCAAAACGGCTTATCTCGGCATAAAAGATGTTTGGAAACCTGTTTTCTTAGGGGTGATTACAACTATTGTAGCTGCCACTCCCGGCTTACTTTTTAAAAGTATAATTGGAAGTTTTCTCTATGATATATCCGTCATCATCGTCGTCGTTCTAAGTTTTTCACTTATTGAATCGTTTTTTATTTTACCCATTCATCTTGCTTACCCTATTAAGAAATATGATTTTTTTGTATTTCTAACAAAACCTATTTCATTACTTAGGCATGCATTTCAAAAAGTATTACGTCGGTTTATTTACGGTACGTATCGGAACTTTCTTCATCAGGCTCTTATCTGGCGATATACAACTTTATCTATATTCCTTGCCATGGCAGCTCTATCTGGTCATCTCGTAACTTCGGGGAGTGTTCCAGTTCAAATATTTCCTAATATGGCTGAGGGGCAAATTATCGTGCATATCTCTTTAAACAAAAACAGCACAGATAACCTGCTTACAAATACGATGGAGCGGCTTGAGACCTCATTTGAATCTGTTCTAAACGAAATTAAGCTTCCAACAGATGAAAGCGGAACCCCCTTAAAAGTTGTAAAGAATTACGCTTCTTATATTTCAGGACAAGAAATATACATGATCGTAGAGTTGGAAACCCAAATACTTTCCTCTATCCCCGTCGATACGATCATTGCGCAATGGCAGGAAAAATTTGGATCACTTCCATCTGCCAAAAAAATTCGATTTTCAGCAAGTGAAAATGGTGCGCCAAACATTTTATCCTTAAAAATATTTGGCCAAAATGATAAGATCATCAGAGCAAATATCAAAAAATTAAAACAAAGAATTCTCCAACTGGAAGGCGTCCATAACTTCACCGTTACAGTTGGCACACCTCAATCCGAATACAGAATCAAATTATTGTCCGAAGGGCAACGGTTGGGTATTACCATGTCTGATATTAGTCAACAGGTAGCAACTGCCTTTCAGGGGGAAAGATTAGATCGTCTACCGGGGCAATTACAAACGACAGATGTTTTCCTACGCCTTCCTAAACAAGAACGTCTTCAACTCGAAAATATTGAAGATTTTCCTGTAACAATCAATAAGGGGGTAAAAGTCCCCTTCTCAACAGTCGCTGAATTACAGCAGAACATGACCTCTAGCTATATTGAACGGATAAATGGCCAGCAAACTACCTCTGTCAATATTCTTTTTAACAAGGAGACTTGGACCCGATTTGAGCTCTTAACCGAAATAGAGAATTCAATAATCCCGGAGATAAAAGAAACGTCTCCAGAGTTTGAATATAAACTATCTGGAGATGCCGAAGAGGAAGACGAATTTACAGCCGAGGCATTGCAACTATATATTCTCTGCTTCTTTATTATCTATGCGCTTCTTGCAATTGGCAGCAATTCATATTTTTTACCTGCAATTATCCTTACGGCAGCCCCCTTTGGTTTAGTCGGGGCGATTTATGGCCATCATCTTTTGGGCTTGGAAATAAGCGCCTTCTCAATTATGGGCGTTCTTGCAGCGGCTGGGGTTGTGATAAACGACAACCTCGTGCTGGTCGATAGGATCAATCAGTTAAAAAATAAGGCAATGAGCATAAGAATGGCTGTCAGACACGCCTGCATAAACCGCTTCCGCCCCATAATATTGACCTCTCTAACAACCTTTTTAGGGCTATTACCTATCCTCTTTGAAGGTAGTTATCAGGCACAATTTGTTATTCCCATGGCGATTTCTTTGGCTTTTGGCGTTTTAATAGCAACCTTTGTTACCCTCTTGCTTGTCCCTGCACTCTACGAGATAAGTTTAGATATCAAATTTCTGTATACTTCGGATGACAATCCTAAAACAAAATCGAAAACAAACCTGCATGAATTTGCGAACCAGGAACCAAACACATGAAAATCCTTCTCGTTGAAGATGATCCCCAACTCGGCGCCAGCTTAGAGCGCGCACTTCATCACGATGGCAGTGTTTGTGAATGGGTAAAAACAGCCGAAGATGCTGAACTGGCGCTTGATGTTAGCTTTTTTGATCTAATAATTCTCGACTGGATGCTACCTGACCAACAAGGAATTTATTTTCTAAAAGAAGCACGCAAAAGAGGCGTAACCATTCCCGTTTTAATGTTAACAGCGCGCACAGCGACTTCTGAAAAAATTGAAGGTCTGGATGGTGGAGCAGATGATTACCTTACAAAACCTTTCGATCTTGATGAACTCTTTGCAAGATTGCGCTCTCTTGGAAGACGCCGGGAAGTTAAAGCATCTAGCGAGTTGGTTATTGGAGGCTTGAGGCTCTGTCCTGATCGGCACGAAGTAAGCCTCAACGAGGAAGAAATCCAATTATCCAAGACCGAGTTTCTCATTTTACAAAAAATGATGGAAAGCCAAGGTCGTTACATATCTAAATCTCAATTGGAAGAATATGCCTATAACTGGGATAACTGTGTGACACCCAACGCCATTGAAGCCCAGATCTCACGGTTGCGAAAACGTCTGGGATCAGGTGTGATTACAACATTAAGAGGTGTCGGTTATAAGGTCGAAAAAGTATGAAGTTCTTTTCCCTTAAGAACAAGTTTTACATCTTCACCCTAACGATAACTTTCGTGTCATGGGTATTAATTTTAGCCGTTGTCATGTTTGGTTTGAGAAATTTGATCCTTTCCTTAACGGAAGATTTTCTTGAAACTCGAAGTGAGTTACTCGCAAGTTCCCTTCCTTTAAGTTATTTTGAAGAAGGCGATCCTGCTTTGGAAAGGTGGCTTGAAACCATCCGCCAAACGCCTCCTGACTTTTTAGATACAGGTATAGATTCTGATAGTAGTTACCAAATTTGGTATAAGAGCAAGGTCATTGCCAGTTCATATAATAGTCCTGTTATGCCAGTTCCTACGAAGGAAGGGATAAGCTTCTTTTTCGACGAAGAACAAGACGACCTAATTGTCTGGCAGACCTATGCAAGAAAAATCAAAGGGGTCGATGCCTGGGCTGTGGCAACAGAAGATATGGAATTTGCATTTGATGGCGCAATATCTTTTGTCGTTGTTGCCTTCTTCTTTATCGGTGAAAACTTCCCTCTCATTTATCTGGTACTGCCGTTTAGTTTTATCGCTTTGTTTTGGGGAATAAACAGAAGCCTTAAACCGCTTACTAAGATATCAGATCAATTTGCTGAGAGATCAAAAAACGATCTGCTACCCTACTCCGCAAAAGCCATCCCAAATGAAATTCGACCAATAATCGATGCCTTTAATTACAAACAGGACGTCATTCAACGCAACGAAAGCGAACTTGATGCCTCTTTGGAAAGTGAAAAGCGTTTTACTGCAAATGCTGCGCATGAACTTCTCACTCCTCTTGCTGCCATAAAAACAGAAGCTCAATTACGAGAACGCCAAACCACTGACCTAGAGCAAAAAGAAGGCCTAAGAGCCATTTCCCTAAGGGTGGATAGAGCAACACATACCGTCGAACAGCTTGTAACTCTTGCTAGATTAGATCCTAAAACTCTACAGGAAAAATCCAAGGAGATTGATCTCCTTAAAATTGTTCAAAACGTATCTGCAGATCTTGGCAATAAAATCAAAGACAAAGCGATCGATTTTGATGTTACAGCTTCCAATACAAATAGGATAAATGGTCTGCCGTCCGCTCTGACATTCCTTTGCCGAAATTTAGTTGATAACGCCGTTAGATATTGCTCTGAAGACGGAATAATCCGCATTGCCATCACTCAAGATGAGAATGATCTGATTTTGTCGATAAAAAATACTGGCCGGCCTCTTCCTGATTATATGAAGGATTATATTTTTGAGCGCTTTGTGAGAGGTGCTGGAGAGCAAGAAACGGGTTCAGGCCTTGGTATGTCCATTGTTAAGCGTGTAGCAGACATACACAAGGCAGAGATCGTTCTAAGTGATCCAGAAGACATGGTTGGGGTACAGGTCGATGTTATTTTTCCTCTCAAAGAAAGTGCTTAAGGACAGGGCCTAAGAATAGCTTTTACCAAGCTCGGCATAATTTCGTGCAGAATACCTTATCCCGTCGAGTTCTTCAGGTTTGAGATCTCGAAATTTCTTGGCTGGCGATCCAGACCATAGTTCGCCAGAGGGAACCACTTTACCAGGGGTCACAAGTGCTCCGGCGGCAACCATTGCATCAACCTCAACGATTGCGGCATCCATTACCACAGCTCGCATGCCAACAAAGGCGTTATCTTTGATCGTGCAAGCGTGGAGAAGTGCCATATGGCCAACCGTTACGCCATTGCCAATAGAAGTTGGCATTCCTCCTCCTGTTTTCCTGTAATCCTCTCCCTTACGGTCATGATTTACATGGATCACCGTTCCGTCTTGAATATTGGTATTTTCGCCAATACGGATAGAGTTTACATCCCCTCTTATGACGCAATTAAACCAAACTGAGGAACCTGGTCCGATCTCAACATCACCGATAATGACTGCATTTTCGGCAATAAAGGCCTCTGATGAGATTTTTGGGGTGATCCCTTTATAGGGCAGAATTATTCCAGACAATGGTCTATCCTCTTAAAATATTTACACACTTTAGATTAATTAATTTAGAGATTAACAAATAAACTGTTTTGTACTATAAAAAAATACTTCGCCCTATCTTTACCATTTTTCAACTACCTTGATTCCATATATAAGACTATCAATGTGTTTTACTTTGCTGGAGAGCAGAAAATATGCCTAGTGGCAACAAACGTATCGCTATCTTTGCCCTTACAGCCGTTATCGGCTTTGGTACACTAACTTTTTCAGTTCCGAGCCAAGCAGGTAATGAACCGCGCTTTTATCAGCAGCAGGTATGCCTCGCCAAGGCTTATACCAAGGTCAATGATTCTCAAAAATCTGCTTCCCACAAAGCTAAGGCAATAAAATCTCGCTCAAAGCTGAGTAGGTCTGGTGTTCCAGAATCTCACATCAAAGAATTGGCAAATCGTACTTTGAAAATGCTTCAATTTGGCATCCAGGGTAATCGCGAAGCCAGAGGCCCGCGTCTCTGCCAGCAATGGTATCCTATCGGATAACGATTTCTATACATCTATAAGAACTAAAAAAGAGGGCTTAGCCCTCTTTTTTTTTGATCACGTATTTTTCGTAGCAGATTAAAGGCGCAACATTAAAGCCCTGCATCTTCGGAAAGACCAAGCATCAAATTCAAGTTTTGCACAGCCGCGCCAGAAGCTCCCTTGCCTAAATTATCCAGGCGGGCAATGAGAACGGCCTGACCAGCTTGATCATTTGCATATACAAACAACTCAAGCTCATTTGTTCCGTTCAGGGCATCAGGCCGTAAAAACAGGCTACGTTCTAATTTATCAATATTATTTAAATCTCTGATTTTTATAAAGCGAGAGTCTTGATAATGTTCCGATAATGCTTGATGTATCGCTTGACCGTCTGTTCCTTTTTTCATCTGGGCATAGTGCAATGGCACAGATACAAGCATTCCTTGTGCATAGTCCCCTACCGAAGGAACAAAAATGGGTTTGTGAACCAAACCGTTATGCACTTGCATTTCAGGAACGTGTTTATGGTCGAGATTAAGACCATAGGTGCCAAATGGCTCTGCCTGTCCATCTTCGTGAATTGCAATGAGGGCCTTCCCACCACCGCTGTACCCAGATACCCCATGTACGTTTACATGTGTCTCAGCAGGTAAAATGTTACGCTCTAACAACGGCCGCAGCAGTGCAATTGCTCCCGTAGGATAACAGCCTGGATTACTCACCCGTTTTGAATTAGCGACCTTTTCCCGTTGACCTTCTGTCATTTCTGGAAAGCCATAAGTCCATTCAGGATCAACACGATAAGCCGTTGATGCATCAATGATACGTACATCAGGGTTTTCAACCAGTGCAACGGCTTCAATAGCGGCAGCGTCAGGCAGGCATAAAATCACCAAATCCGCCGAATTTAAAAGTTCTTTACGTGCATTCAGATCTTTACGGAGCGCGGGAGCAATAGAAAGGATTTCAAGATCTTGCCGATTTTCAAGGCGTTGACGGACCTGCAAGCCTGTTGTGCCAGCTTCGCCATCAATAAATATTTTTTTGCCATTCGACATAAGACCGTACCTATAAAAACTATATCGTCTAGTTATGTAAAACACATCAGAATTTATTACAATCCAATTACACAAAACTGATATCATAATCATACTAAGTTAAAGAGGTATCAAAGTTAAAATGTTTACACTTTCGAAACCTCTGATTGTTATTCTTTATTTGCCGTGAGGGGGTCAAATGCTTAAGGGAACAGCAGATGGCTCTTCTAAAAAAATTATCAATAAGATTCCAGATTCTTGCGATCTGCGGGTTAGCCTTAATTGGCTTTATGGCTATTGGATCCGTATATCTAATAGGCAATTCAGTACTTAGTGATGTCCGCCATAATCATAATGCAGCGGTCCATTTATTTGAACTCGAAGAAGAGCTTAGGTTTGAGCTTTTAAACGCACGTCGGCGCGAGAAGGATTTCTTAATCCGTCTCGATGAAAAGTACGTTGGCCAGCATGCAGACGTTATCTCTACACAAAAAACGCTTCTTACAGAGTTAAAGGGTGTCGCTCACACGGAAAATGAGCAAAAAAACTTAGCAGCTCTCGGTACATTAATTACAAATTACGAAGCTCAATTCGCCAAAGTAGTGAAAGACCGTTTAGCCATCGGATTAAACGAAGAAAGCGGCTTGAGAGGCGATTTAAGAACTGCGGTGAAAAATGCCGAGGAAAAACTTAAAGGTTTTAAGGCTGATGATTTAACTGTTTTAATGTTGATGATGCGTCGGCATGAAAAGGATTTCCTGTTACGCCTCGATGAAAAGTATATAAAGCGGCTAGACCAACGTATCACTGAATTTGATGCTTTAATGACAAAAGCTGATTTTCCTGCCTCAAATAAAAAAGAAATAACAGGCCTTCTAAATACTTATAAAAAAGCTTTTCACAACTTAGCTGAACTCCGCCTTGCTCTAATTCCAACCGAAAAAGCTTTAAGCAAAATATATGCAGCGGGACAACCTGCTTTGGACTCCTTACATGACGAGGTGCAAGTTCAATTCAAAGAAGCTACTGAAGCCACGGAAACCACATCAATTTTTATTCAAAATATTATTGCTGGGGTTATCGTTGGCACGACCATTATCGTCGTTGGTTTTGGTCTATGGGTAAGTGGTCTTTTGTCAAAACCTATTCAGGGATTAACCAACGTCATGGAAGATCTGTCCAGTGGTAATATGGATGTTTCCATCCCTGGTGCTTCATATCAAAACGAGATTGGCCAGATGTCACAATCAGTTTCTTTCTTTAGAGACCGACTTGTTGAGAATGAAAAAATGTCCGCAGAACAACAAGCGGAGCAGGCGCGACAAATAAAGCAAGCTAATAACCTGCGCGAACTCATAGGCTCATTTGAAGGGACAATCTCTGAAGTTCTTGACGAGGTTAATAGTGCCGTTCAAAACATGACCGAAAAATCTCCAATAATGCGAGATGCTGCTATACAGGTTAAAGATCAATGTACAACCTCAGCAAATTCAGCCTCACAAGCAACGGAGAATGTCCAAACAGTTGCAACAGCTTCGGAAGAACTCTCTGCTTCAATTAAAGAAATTGGTCGCCAAGTTGAACAATCCACTTCCGTCACTCAAGAAGCTGTACACCAGGCTGATAGCACTCGAACCATCATGGATGAACTTTCAAAATCAACGGCAAAAATTGGTGAAGTCGTTGGCCTTATTACTGATATTGCGGAACAAACAAATCTTCTAGCACTTAACGCCACAATTGAGGCTGCACGAGCTGGAGAAGCCGGTAAAGGGTTTGCGGTAGTCGCCAGTGAGGTTAAACATCTCGCCAGCCAAACATCCCAAGCAACCGACGAAATCACTTTGCAAATTACAGGGGTTCAAGACGCTTCAGCACAAGCTGCAGAGGCCATTGGTAGTATAACCACTACAATCCAGAAAGTGCATGAGATTGCATCTGCCATAGCTGCCGCAGTTCAAGAACAAGCAGCAGCTACATCTGAGATTGCCCGATCTGTGGAAGAGACCGCTAACATTGCTCAGACAATGCGCCAAGATCTTTCAAAAACCAGTGATACGGCATTTGAGACTGAAAAGGCAGCGGGTAGCGTTCTTACAACAGCTGATAATCTCTCATCTCAATCTAGTAATCTGAGTAGTTCTATTAAAACATTCCTAGACGACATACGAACTGCCTAAACCTTTATGAAGGGCTGGATTATTTTAATTTCAGCCCTTCAACATTTCCATTCTTTCGTCCAAGAACAACCGTTACCACCTGCCCCATAGTTTGCTGTCTGGTTGATACAAAATAATGCTTATCACCCAAGGCATATACAACAAAACAATTTTCTGGCTGCGGGATTTCCATTTTATAACTAAAGCATATTAAATCAGTTTTTAACTGCCAATTTCCTTGGATAAGTTGACTAAAGTTAAAATACGCAACCCGACCATCATTGGATACGAATTCAACCCATCGAGGATCTTCTTCAGAACTAACATCCTCCACTTCTGATTGCTCCAGATAGCGCCCATAAAGGGTGTTTCCAGAAACAATCCCGACGATATCATTTCCTCTGAGTTGAATTCCCCCTGCTGATATTAGTTCCTGGTCCGTATAATATTCGCGCTCCCCTAACGGGGCCGTAACACACCCCGCTAATAAAAAACACCAAACTATGGAAAAGATTATTTTTTTCATGAACCTAAATCCTTTAACAACACCCTTTTATACAAGAAATTTTCAAAGCTTAACTCTCTTTATTTCTTATGCATATAGTGCGCCAATACTTTGTGAACGAAAACTTTGCGCTCCCCTACTAAGCCGGAATGGATACGTTAAGTTTCTGAGAATTGCCCCCGCTCTGAGAACCAAACTTTTGTATAGTCTACAAATTTTCTGAGTTTAAGAGGTAAATTTTTTTGATAAGGGAAGACAATAAAAATGGGATATTCTTCAACTAGATAATTGGGTAGTAAGTGAATAAGCTTGCCATTCTTTATTTCATCCTCTGCGAGATAAGATGGAAGTTTGGCTACGCCTGCTCCTTTTAAGAGTGCGTTCTTGAGCATAGGAAAATGATGGACAGATAACTTGCCTTCAATTGGAACAGCGTAACTCTCTTTGTCATTACTAAATCGCCAAATTGCAGTTTCAAGGTTGCGCGTATTTAACAAACAATCATGTGCAGTAAGATCACTGGGTAGAACTATAGGTTTCTTATCCACTAAGTATTCAGGCGCAGCGCAAATATACTCTTTCCAGTTCCCAACCCGAATAGCAACGAGATCATCGTCGAGTTGGGTTGTTGCCCTCAAAGCCACATCAATTTTCTCGGTTTGAAGGTCTTTTATTCTGTTATCCAGCTCTAGCTCAAAACGAACTTCAGGGAACAACTTCGTAAAACCAAGTGTAATATCGCCTAAAAACACTTCGCCAAATGAAATCGGAGCCGATAGACGTAATATACCTGATACGGTTCCCTTTAACGCATCAAGCGCTTTCTCTGCTCTTAGCGATGTTTGTCGAATATCTTGGCAATATTCCAAACAAACTTTTCCTGCTTCGGTGAGATCAAGCCTACGTGTCGTCCGAAACAATAGTTGCGTAGAAAAGTGTTGCTCTAGGCGAGAAACCAATTGGCTAACATGGGCTTTGGAACAACCTAATCGTTTAGCAGCCTTGGTGAAGCTTGCCTCTTCTACAACAATTGCAAAAACGGCCATCGCTTCAAGATGATTATAATTATCACTCAATTGAAAACAATCTGTTCAGAAAATGCTATCTTATCATTTTAAATAAAAACAATACATTTACCAGATCAAATTAAAATCAGTTTTCACCAACAATTATACATCCCAGAATTGAAGCCGAAATTGAAAGAGATAACAAAATGAAAATCGTATTAATAGGTTCTAGTGGAATTATTGGGCAAGCCGTAAACAGAGAACTGTCTCAACGCCACGAAGTCATAACAGCTTCTCGTACTTCAGGAGACATCCAGATCGATATCACAGATAAAAAATCTATCCGTGACGGTCTCGCCTCAATTGGTTCCTACGATGCTTTGGTATCAACAACGGGATCAGTTCACTTTGGCGACTTTAATGAAATGAACGAAGATGAGTATCTGGTTGGTATCAACAATAAATTAATGGGGCAGGTAAACCTTGTACTAATCGGAAGAGAATTTTTGGCCCCGTCCGGCTCTTTTACACTGACTACGGGAATTTTGAACAGAGATCCCATACGCTTTGGCAGTTCAGCAGCTATGGTTAATGGCGCTGTTGATAGCTTTGTCAAAGCCGCTGCATTGGAAATGCCCAATAATGTACGTATAAATTCTGTGAGCCCGACAGTCATCACTGAAGCGCTGGATAATTATGCACCATACTTTAGAGGCTACAAACCCGTCGCGGCAGCTGACGCTGCCCTTGCTTACAGTAAATCAGTTGAAGGTCTGCAGACAGGACAAGTCTACGAAGTAAATTAGATTATTTAGGTATTATACCACGACGACAGGCAAGGGTCCTTTTCTCTAATATTGGCCCTTGCCACAATCTCTGTAAGAGTCAGAAAAGTTACAAACCTTCCTACAAGCCCTCAAAAATAATACTTAAAGCCCACCTCTAAGAATTCATCTAATTGATCGAAGACAGACACAACAAATAATCAATCGAAACAAGTTCTTTTGATTATTACCTAACTTATTCGAACAGTATAGATCAATTATACGATCTAATAACCTCATATTGAAAGTGTTAGTTTCCTATCATTAGGAGAACAAAAAATATGTCTATTATCATTGCTATGTGTACTTACGCCCTGACCATGTCGATCTCACCTGGACCTGTTAACATCATCACTATGACTTCCGGTCTCAATCACGGGATTTACAGAACGTTCCCCTTTGTAGCAGGCGCTACGATTGGCTTTACCAGCTTGCTCTTTTGTATTGGTTTAGGTGCTTCAGAATTAATTGAGTTATTCCCAAATTTTATGCAGATTATAGGCTATATTGGTGCGGCTTTTATGTTGTACATGGCCTATAAAATCGCGTCATCTAAAGGGACAATCTCTCTAAGCGAAGAAAGCCAACCAAGTTTTTACCAAGGATTTCTCCTTAACATTCTAAACCCCAAAGCATGGATAGCCTCCATTTCTGGTGTCGCAGCCTTTACTACTAAGGGTGATGTTTCGAGCCTTGCCCTCTTTTGCGGACTTTATTTCTTCATCTGTTTTATTGGCGTCGGATCATGGGCTGTGATTGGTCAAAAAGCTAAAACCTTAATCCAAACTGAAAGTCATCTACGTATTTTTAACACGCTAATGGGGCTTGGATTGGCTTCTGTTGCACTATATTTGTTAGTTATCTAGCCTTCACTCATCTAGAACGATTGAGCTCGCAGGTGCTGATGATGCATTTTGTGCCGATCCATAGATCGCATTATATTTGTCATGAATATTTTTATAAGTGCCATCATCAATCATTTTTTTTAATACTCTATCAAATTTGTTCACAAATTCTTCGTTCACAGTCTGTTTTGAAAACAAGAAATAGGTCGGCCAAACCAAGACCTTTAAATTGTTATCACTGCCAGACACTTTTACTAATTCTATTTTATTGGTTAAATCATTGTTGATGATATAGTGCATGACAGGCAAAAAATCGCCGACAAACATGTCAATTCGATTACCCAGCAATAAACGGACACTGTGTTCTGTTGATTCACTCGGAGATACCCTTTCGAATACATTACCTGTCGTGATTGCCTTTTTGAAAGGACCAGAACCATAGAGATAGCCACGGCGTACAGCGATACTTTTATTTTGTACGTTATTAAAATCCAAAGTCGTTGCCAGGTTTTCTCCGCGACGTGTAAAAAGAAAATACTCTTGCATAATTAAGGTGTGTTTAGAATAAAGCCCCCATTTTTTACGGGCCTCGTTAACACCGGCATTAAACAACACATCCATTTTACCAGTTTCAGTGGAAAAAACGGCTCTTTTCCAGGGAAAGAATTTAATATCAACACCCTGAAGCCCAGCCCGGCGTGTCGCTTCTTGTAAGATATCCACGGCTATGCCTGTTGGAACACCATTAAACTCATATTCATATGGCGGATAATGAAGGGTCGTCGCTTTTAATCTAGCCGTCTCATCAAAAGCCCAACCATGCTTAACGTTGGTTCCAAAGAGAATGAGAAGAAGGAGAACTGAGATCCGCAAAAACCTAAAGGTAAGCATAATCCGTTCCTATAAATTATATAGCCACAAATATTATCATAAACGGCAAAAACATCATAGAACTAAGGAGACTCAAGCCTCAGAAGTGGTATACAGGGTTAAGCTTAGAGTTTTGAACCTAGTCCCTCCCCTTTCTCTATTGGTGCTTAGTCAAAAATTACATTACTGAGATCGCAAGATAAGCTGGTCGCCTCTAAATTCGAAGCTTTTGAATTGTTCTAGGAAGGACATGCCTAGAAGTGAAGTCGACATAGGTGCCTGATTGATTGAGACACGGATATCTCGGAATTCTCGCTCTCCGACAATCAAACTATTGAGCTGAGATTTCGCGCCACGTCCCGTACCGTTGGCAGTTTCAAAGATTTGGGTAAATCTCAAATTATTGAAATCAAATCCCAATCTTTTTGCATCATCAGGACTTAAGACAATTGAGCTTGCCCCGGTATCAACCAGGAACCTTGTCCGCTGGTTATCGGCAAAGCCTTCAATGTAAAAATGCCCATCATTTGCCTTGGAAAATATGATATCCCCGTTAGAGGTCATTGTTGCTTGTGCTGGCAAAAGGCTGCTTGATACACGTTGTCCGAGGTCCTCAAATAGATCCCGATAACTGTATCCAATAAACATAACAGCGAATATTGCGACCCAAATACCAATATCCCGAAAATGCCTGGGAAGAGCCGACCTTTTTATCCTGCGAAAACCAAAAGCTGAAGACATCACCAACAGGAGTATCGCCAGTAGACGAACAAGGTGGATTTGATCATCATCGTCTGCAAGAGCACCGGGAAAGCGATCCGCTAAGAAAAAAACGCCAAGAGCTGTCAGGATCAGGAGTATGATCAATATCCAAAAAGCTGAAAGCCCACCACGTTCAGGTGGTAGATTTTCGTTTTTTCTATTGCTTTGATTTCGACCAAAAGGATTTGGCGTATTCCCAGACATGCCTGATTAAAGCCCTTTATTATTTCACAACTATAACAACACACTAATATAAGTAGGAATAAGAGTGAAAGAAATAAAGACCAATAATTACATTCAGGAGTTAGCTAGTTGATGTCATAAGTTTAAATCCAAGTGCGCCCATGAGCCCACCTGCAATCCGGTCGATCCAGCTTTTGGATTTTAGATATACATTTCTTGACGCTTTAACCGATAAAGCACAGGCGACCAAAACGTACCAGCCTGTTTCTACAAAAAGTAAGGCTGGAAGCAACAGGGCTGGAAACCAAACAGATGTTTCTTCTGGGAGGAAAACAGCAAAAACCCCACTATAAATTAATGCGGCTTTTGGATTGCTAATCTGTGTCATAAAGGCGTAGGAGAACGAACGGAACAGGGTTTGTTTACTTTTGGTATTTTCGTTTGTCGCCTCATCTGATGAAACAAGGGCCGTCTTTGCGCCACGCCATATTTTTGTGCCCAGATATACGAGGTATAAGCCGCCAATAATTTTGAACGCCGCATAAAGCCATACAATCTTTGTAAAAATCAGATGTAAGCCGAGTAAAGCTAAACAAGCGAATACAATAGCACCCAACCCCATCCCAATAGCTGCAGCAATGCCATGTGTACGTGAGTTTGAAAGAGATATTTGGGCCACAACAATAAAACTCGGACCTGGGGTCATCGCGCCGATAATTATTACGCCCACGATCGATGCGATAGCAATAAGCTCTTCCATGCCCCTACTCCTCTTAAACTGTTCTGAGATAAGTTATAAGTCAGCCATCGATCTTACTAAAGTCAATATTTGAGATCCTCCTGATCACAATAATTGATGACATGCTTAACCTAAACTAAAAAGGGGCTGCACATGCAGCCCCTTTAAATCCCCCTAGCACGCAAAAGTATAATTAGATTGCGAGGTATTCCTGTCGTAACTTTTCGTTATCGAGAACTTCTTGAGCAGTGCCATCAAATACAATTTGGCCCATATCAAGAATAATCGCACGATCGGCAAGGTGTAGAGCTGCGATAGCATTCTGCTCGACAATAATTGTCGTTATGCCATGTGTTTTTATCTCGACGAGGATCCTCTCGATCTCATGAACAATAACTGGAGCAAGCCCTTCATAAGGTTCATCGAGTAGAAGAAGCTTCACATCGCGAGCAAGGGCACGGGCTACCGCTAGCATTTGCTGCTCTCCGCCGGACATTGTAATGCCTTCTTGATTGCGTCTCTCAGCCAACCTTGGAAAATGCTCATACAACCGTTCAATTGACCAACCGATTGGCTCCGCGATTTGAGCAAGCTGAAGATTTTCTTCAACAGTAAGACCTGGGATAATCCGACGATCTTCTTGGACCAAAGCAACTCCATTTTGGGCGGCTTCAAAATCCTTCATTTTGTGAAGAGGCTTATGATCAAGCCAGATTTCACCTCGCGTGAGCTGAGGGTCGGCAGCTCTTGCGATTGCACGAAGGGTTGAGGTTTTACCCGCACCATTACGCCCCAACAGAGCAAGAATTTCACCTTCGCGAACATCAAAGCTAACGCCCTGAACAATATAACTCTCACCATAATAGGCGTGAAGATCATAAGCGGAGAAATACGCCGGTGACGTGCCTTCACTTTTAATTGGTTGTGTCCGGCTCATAAATGCGCCCCCCCGAGATAAGCTTCTTGAACACGCGGATCACCCTTAATACCTTCGGGCGTACCCTCCGCAATCACAGTTCCCTGAGCCATAACACTCACTTTATCAGCAAGGGAGAAAACAACATGCATATCGTGTTCTATTATGACCTTAGTAATCCCTCGTCCACCGATACTTTTGAGCAATTCAATCGTATTGTTTGTATCTGCACGGGACATACCAGCGGTTGGTTCATCCAAAAGCAAAAGCTTTGGATTTTGTACAAGACACATTGCCAGTTCCAAACGACGTTTATCACCCCGAGATAAACTTCCTGCAATAATATCTTTCTTTTCAATCAAACCAATCTCTTCAAGCATGTGTTCTGCTTTTTCGCGGACTTCATAATCATTATCCACGCGTTTCCATGCGTTGAAGGAGAAAGCACCATCTCGAGCCGCAAAGGTTGGAATGATAACATTGTCCAGCAAACTTAAATCAGCAAAGATTTCTGGAGTTTGAAAAACTCTGGAAACGCCTGCTTGATTGATCTCGTGTGGTTTAATGCCCAGGAGAGATTGGCCGTTAAAATTGACCGTTCCTGAATCAGGGGTTAACAACCCTACCAAACAGTTCAAGAACGTTGATTTCCCAGCCCCATTGGGGCCGATGATGGCATGAACAGAACCTTCCTCAACGTCTAACACGACTTTGTCTAACGCCTTCAGACCGCCAAACCTCTTGTTCACATCGCGAACTTCAAGAATACCCATTATATTATCTCTCTATTCACCAGGTTGAGCTTCTGTTGAGGTAACAGAATTGATCTGTTTTTTTCTCGTAATTCTTTGATAGATACGAGTGATACCTTCAATGATACCGCCAGGTAGGAAGACGACGATGATAACAAAGAGAGCGCCCAGTGTTAGGTGCCAACCATCACCAACGAACAACCCGGTTACAGCAACAACTGCATCCTGAAGGAAATCAGGTAGGAAACTAAAAATATCGTGCAAAGCACTATCATTGAATGCAGAGAAGATATTTTCAAAGTACTTGATAACCCCTGCCCCAATAACGGGGCCTATCAACGTACCAACCCCACCAAGAATTGTCATAAGAACAACTTCACCAGAAGCAGTCCACTGCATACGTTCTGCACCAGCAAGCGGATCTGTAACCGCGAGAAGTGATCCAGCAAGTCCGGCAAACATTCCTGAGATAATAAAGGCTGTCAGAGTATAGGGACGCATATTCAGTCCTGTATAGCTCATCCGGTTAGAATTCGATTTAACGGCTTTGAGCATTATACCAAACGGAGATCTAAATATGCGCATCGAAATATAAAAACTAATGATCAACATGATCGCGCAAAAATAGAACCCGGGATAACCGCTCATTTCAATACCAAACAGGTTTGTCGAAGGTATCCCTTCTGAAACAGGTACACCAAATAAGCTGTCGATCACTCTTGGATCTTTCTGGCTAAGCTGTAATCCAGTTTCCCCATTGGTAATTGGCGTAAGAACGGAATAAGCCATGTTGTATGACATTTGAGCAAAAGCCAGTGTCAGAATGGAGAAGTAAATCCCCGACCTTCTCAGGCTGATGTACCCAATTAATACAGCAAACAAACCAGAAGTAACCACCGCAAAAAGTACCGCCGGGATAACACTCATCCCCAATAGCTTAAAGGACCATACCGCTGTGTAGGAACCCACCCCTAGAAAAGCGGCATGACCAAAGGATAGATACCCGGTCAAACCAAAAAGAATATTGAAACCAATTGCGAAAATACCATAAATCGCAAACCGCTGTAGTAAATCTGGATATCCGGCTCCGATAGGCGTTAACCAAATTGGCATTGTGAGTACGGCCAGGATAAATCCTCCCAGCAATATCATATCATTACGAGGCGTAATTTTTATCATTATTTAGGTCTCCATCACGCCTTTGCGACCCATCAATCCACGTGGACGAACCAGTAGAATGATAACCGCAACAAGGAAAATAATAATTTGGTCGATACCAGGGAAGATTTCTTTCACTTCATTCATTGAGGCAAAGGATTGTAAGATCCCTAAAAGGAAGCCGGCAAGTACTGCGCCACTGAGAGATCCCATGCCGCCAACGACAACCACGACAAACGACAGAACAAGGAAATCCATACCCATTTGATAATCTGGTGGAACAATCGGAGTATACATCACTCCTGCAAGGCCAGATACCACTGCTGCCAGGGCAAAGACGATTGTAAAGCGTCGCTCGATGTTAATTCCCATGAGACCAACAGTGTCTCTGTCTGCCATACCGGCACGGACTACCATGCCAAACGTTGTAAATTGTAAGAAAGCGAAAACAGAACTTATCAAAATCGCAGCAAAGCCAAGATAAGTAAGACGCCACCAGGGGTAGATGACCGCATCCCCAAGACCCAACCATACTCCAATATCTGCAGAGCCCTGTAAAATTTCCGGCGGTGGCATTGGAACGGGATTAGCGCCATATACCGCCTTAACGATTTCCTGAAGAACAATTGCCATCCCAAAGGTAACAAGGATTTGTTCTGCATGGGTGCGTTTGTAAAAGAAGCGAATAAGACCTCTTTCAAGTGCCAAACCGATGAGAAGCATAACAGGAATGGCCATTAATATAGAGATCGGCACAGCGTAATCGATGATGGCTTCACCGGTTTCACCAAACCATATCTTTAAATAAGGCTCTTCCTTGAAAGCATCAAAAAAGGTGATGCTTTCGTCCTTGATTTGCTTGGAGAGTGTGAGCAGCTTTTTCATCGTTACGGCACAAAAAGCACCCAACATGAACAAAGCTCCATGAGCAAAGTTAACAACCCCAAGCGTTCCGAATATCAGTGTTAATCCCAGGGCAATAAGGGCGTAAGAGCCACCCTTGTCGAGCCCGTTCAGGATTTGCAGTACAAATGCATCCATTGTTTTTATTTTCGCTGCTGTTTTTGATGTCTCAAAGCGGTGTAGTCACGGCATATGAGATCATTATCTCTTGTCAATTTGCAAGAGTACACTTTTTAATATTGCTGGTCACCTCAACAGGCGACCAGCAATTTATACAAAACCTAGCTTAGACTTCGTAAGGACCGAGTTCACCGCCAAAGATTGAAGCATCGTACTCAACCTGTGAACGTGGAACTTCCTGTACGATTTCAAGAAGGTCGAACTGTGTTGATGGGTTTTCATTCCCCCGCACAACCAGAACATCTTTAAAGCACTGGTGATCTTCTGCACGGTATTCAGTTGGGCCGTTACCCATACCGTCAAATTTGAAGCCTTCAAGAGCTTTGATGACTTCTGGTGGATAGAAAGTACCCGCCATTTCACAAGCATTTGCATAAAGCAGCGTCTGAACATAACAAGTATGAGCAGCCTGTGATGGTGGGAAGCCATATTCCTGACCGAACGCTTTAACAAAAGCCTGCGAACCAGCATCAGTAAGAGCCCAGTTCCAGTTAGTGGAACCAAGAATACCTTTGATGTTGTCGCCAGCACCCTGAGCCATCAAACGAGAGAACAGTGGAACGATAATTTCAAAGTTCTTGCCGTTAACTTGTTTGTCTCTGAGGCCAAATTGAACTGCCTGAGTAAGAGAGTTCACCATATCCTTACCGTAGTGATTAAGGATAAGGACATCTGCGCCGGAGTTTAGAACTGGGGTGATAAAGGAGGAGAAATCACCAGCACCAACAGGTGTACGAACAGCGTTAACCGTTTCCCAACCCATTGCTTCTGTTGTATCTTTCATGGACTCTTCTTGTGTCCAACCCCATGTATAATCAGCCGTTAGGTGATAGGCACGACGATCTGTGCCATATTCCTCTTTCAGTACTGGACCCAAAGCACGACCAGACATGTAAGCGTTGAACATATGACGGAAGCCATAACGACGCTTATCTTTACCAGTTGTATCATTTGAATGGGTCAGGCCAGTCATAAAGATAATGCCCATTTCCTGAGCCAATGACTGAGTAGCAATCGCCACACCAGAAGAAGAACCACCAGAGAACATGGTGACGCCTTCTTTTTCAATCATACGCTTGGCAGAAGCACGTGCAGCATCTGATTTTGTCTGTGTATCGCCTGTTACGAACTCAACTTTTTTACCAAGAATACCGTTACCTTTCAATAAGCTTGGCTTCATGGTGTTGATCATACCACCATCGCCTTCACCGTTCAGGTGTTTTACAGCGAGTTGGTAAGCACGAAGTTCGTCCGCACCTTCATCCGCATAAGCACCCGTTTGTGGCACGTTGAAGCCAAGCTTAACAAAAGAATTGCTGCTTGGATCATTACGGAAATCGGCCGCATAGGCGCCCTTAACGAAAGAATAAGGTGTACCGCCGCTAAACATCGCAGCACCTGCACCAGCCGCTGCTGCACCAGTTAGCAGTTTACGACGGGATAGTTTGAATTTGTTAGTAGAATTATCGGTCATGACGCTAATCGTCTCCCAAGAAGATTCTCATTCTGTTCAGATTGTGCAAGATAGCACCGTAGGCGTTATGTTTTTTTTATTTGCCTTTGTGGTTTGAAATATCCGTCTGTTTGCTTGTACAGGCAACAAGGGTTTGGCCGAGAAAATATTTTATGTAAATATTTTAACTATTTTTTTGTCGATTTTGAAAATATGTAAATTATGTTGTAATTACATGATTTTGTTCTTGTTTAATTAATTCAGAAAAAATTTTTTGTTTTTTAGCCACTGTAATTCAGTGAACCATGGTCCCAATTGACTAAAAGCATTGAATTACACATTGTTAATCTCAGTACTTAGATTTCCCAGTATAGAAAAAGCCCATGAGAAGAAATTTCAACTCATAGGCTTTTTGCTAAACTCTAAAAGTAATCGTATCAAATGTTAGCTAACATTTCTAAGGCGCCCGATAAATTCGTGAACTTGAGTTTCAAGCAGCTTAGCTTCTTCCGCCAGCCCAGATGCAGAAGCTTGCACATCATTAGCTGCAGAACCTGTCGTATTGGCCGCCTCTCTTACCTGGATAATATTTGAAGTGACCTGATCTGTCCCATTAGCGGCCTGCTGAACAGACTTGGTAATTTCAGCTGTCGCAGCACCCTGCTCCTCCACTGCAGAAGCAATGGCAGTTGCTACTTCATGGATAGAATTGATTGTTTCCGAAATACTATGAATAGCGCCAACTGCATCACGGGTTTCCGTCTGGATAGAAGTAATCTGACCCGAAATTTCTTCCGTTGCTTGAGCGGTTTGATTGGCCAAGGACTTAACTTCTGAAGCAACAACAGCAAACCCCTTACCCGCTTCCCCTGCTCGTGCAGCTTCGATGGTAGCATTAAGAGCAAGTAAGTTTGTTTGTTCAGCAATGTCATTGATCAGCTTCACAACTTCGCCAATTTTATCGGCAGCCGCCGCAAGGCCTTCAACTTTTTCATTTGTACGAGATGTTTCATCTACGGCATTGCTCGCGATATCAGCGGAACGCTGAACTTGTGAGCTGATTTCATTTATAGAAGCTGACAACTCTTCTGTAGCAGCTGCTACAGATTGTACGCTCATTGATGCCTCTTCAGCAGCCCCAGTCACGACATCAGCCTGGCTGGAAGACTGCGTTGCCGCCCCTGCCATACTTTCGGCAGTCGTACGCATATTATCCGCTGATCCCGATACAGAGGAAATAATCTGCCCAACAGAAGTTTCGAAATCGTTTGCCATTTGCATACGCGATTCCTGTCGCTCATCAGAGGCCCGTTTCTCAGCCTCAAGTTTTTCAACTTCCATAAGACTTACGCGCTCTGCGTTTGCCTTAAATTGCTCAAGAGCCCGGTTAATATCCCCGATTTCATCACCTCGATCTTGCCCCGTCACCTCTACATTATAATTCCCCTCCATTAATGCAGTAATTACGGTCATACTGCCTTGCAGAGGATTACGGATCATAACACGCGACATAAGCAGAAGAGCCGTTACAAGAACAACGAGAAGAATGCCTCCTCCGATAACCGTATAACGTTGCATGACAACGGCTTGTTCGGTCATTTTACTAACAGGAACGTTAATGAGAACAGACCAAGGATCATTGGAATCCCGAACATTTACCGGAATAAACAATCGATAGATATCACCATCAATACCTTCGAGTGCGCCACCTTTTTTAATGAGTGGAATTGCTGTCTCAAAAAGAGGGTTCCCCAAATCGAGAGGTTTCCCTAATAACTCTGGATCAGTATGAGCAACCCAGTGACCATTATTAGACACCAAATTAACGGTACCTGTTTCAAAAGGCGTCAACTTGTTAAAAGATGCCGCCATATCATTCAGGTTCATATCCACACCAATAACACCCAAGAAGTTATTATTCGCGTCCAAAATTGGATAAACAAATGATGTTAGAGTTACAATATTACCTTCTATATCATATCCAATAGGGTCAACGATCGCAGGTTTTTTTGTTCGTTTAGGAAGATAGTACCAATCGGTTTCCGGTGAAGTTTGATCAGTGTCATAGGCTGTAATATATGACGGCAAAACGCCTTTACCAAAATTATAATAATAGGTTAAATAACGCCCAGTAGGATTATCTTTAATTACAAAATCAGCATCTTGCCCATCCAAAGCATTTGTTTCAAACCCGGCCCAAGCACCAGCTAATACTGGGTTCGCAGCGAGAGTTTGACGAAGAACTTCATCATAAGCTGGTCGATTAGTAACGCCCTTTTCTCTCATTCCAATAAAGCTTTGAGCAAGGGAATGAGCCACTGTCATACCTATGTCTAATTGGCGCTGAACTTCGGTCGCCTCTGCTTTACCGATTGCCCTTGCTTGATCCAGGGTGAGATCTCGTACCGTATTTTCAGTTGTACGAGCCATGAACACAATGCTAACAGCCAAACAAACCACGACAATTAGAGCGCTGCAAAGCGTTAGTTTTGCACTTAAAGATAATTTATTCAGCATGTGTAAATTCCATCTACCGACTAAGAAGTAAGCATCATTTTTAATTCAAGTTCACATAGGATCCTGTATTTGACGTGCTTTTATCTAAAAGAACTCTATCTACTTGATGTTAAAAAGACGTAAACTAAAAGTTGAATTCATGGACGGCTCAAGTCGTAAATTGGGTAAAAATATTCGCTTTAAATACATTTTGGGGAAAATGTAATTTTTTTTCCAATAATCCAACGTTTTATAATATTTTTGTTGTTGTCTTGTTTGTTGTCTAATGTGCTTTTAAATAGCTTTAGACATTCATATTCACAGGTAATTCCATGAGTAAAAATATCCCTTCCTTGAGCGATAATGGTATAGATCGATTAATACAATTGATGACAGATCTCAGGGATCCAAACGGGGGCTGTCCGTGGGACATAGAACAAACATTTCAATCAATAGCACCTTATACCATAGAAGAAGCTTATGAAGTTGCGGACGCCATCGAAAAAAAAGACCATAACTCTTTAAAAGATGAACTTGGTGATCTTTTGTTACAGGTCGTTTATCACGCGCGCATTGCTGAAGATAATAAGCTTTTTAACTTTGAAGACATTGCCCAAGCTATCACTAATAAAATGGTCAGTCGCCACCCACACGTATATGGGGATGTTTCTCATAAAAATGTCCAAGAGCAAGCCCTGGCTTGGGAGGATTTAAAGGCACAAGAAAGAGTTAAAAAACAAGGGAAAGCAGAAGAAAGCATTTTGGATGGTATCACTGTAGGTCTTCCAGCTGCGACGCGTGCGGTAAAGCTACAAAAAAGAGCTGCAAGAGTTGGCTTTGACTGGCCAGATTTGAACCCCGTTATCGACAAAATACACGAAGAAATAGAAGAGCTTAAAGAAGTTCTCGACCATACAAAGTCAATCGATATTGATCGCGCCGAAGACGAACTTGGTGATGTCCTTTTTTCCGTTGTTAATCTTGCAAGGCACCTGAACCTAGATCCAGAACAGGCCTTGAGGAGAACCAATCAAAAGTTCGAAAACCGATTTCGGGGCGTAGAGATTTCCTTAAAAAATCAAGATTTAAAAATCGAAGATACAAACTTGGAAACCATGGAAAAACTGTGGAATGATCAAAAATAAGTAAGGGTTTTTATCATTATTTTTATTTCAAGATAGCAACCAGATCTTGCGCTGAAATAAAGGGTTCATCTCCCTCAATTTCAAACTCGCGCATCATACCGCTGGCCACATACCCCAATTCTTCCAGCTGCTCACGATCAAGGATGACTTTGTATTCGCCATAAGGAATTCTATCGAAAAAGAAAAAGCCATCATAGGCGCTAACCGTTTCAGCAACCCTTTTTCCGGCGATATCCTCGAGATACACTCGTATTCCCGAGCCCACTTTTTCCTTTATAATATTGTCTTTATTATCACTCGTGGGCTCTCTTAACAGAACAAGACCATCCACTTCTCCGGTTTCAATGACTGGAAATTGCATAAGAGTTGTCGTACCAGGACGCATTACGACGTTCACAGGTTTTTTGGAAGACACCCAAAAAGGATCCTCCAATGTCGCGTTATTAAGCCCAATTTCTATAGCTTTGTATGGTTCCAGCCCCACAATAAATGCGGTCCCATCTTCAGATGTTGTTACATTACGGGGTAGAGACAAACCGGAAAATCCCGCGTTTTCAATCAAGCTGTCTTTAGGTCCATAAATCCCGTCATTATCACGATCGAGAAAAACTTGGGCACTTACGGCACTCTGTCTGGCAAACGGTTTTCCTTTTACAGCAAGACTATTATGACCTGGATCATGACCAAAACTAAAAGAGAGGCCAATCCGGGCATTATAATTGCCCTCATTGTCTGCTTCTAAATCAGCACCAATTGCAAATTTTTCAAATTGCCTATTAAGACCAGCAGATACTATGTTTAAGGGGTTATCTCCTCCCGTATGGGTGAAATTAACTCGAGCACCAAAGTTTTCTTTTATATGCCAATCGGCACTCATAGATACTTTATCTAACTCGGCTACAGGAGTTACCTCATACCCTGCCTCACCTCTCAGGCGAAAATCACCGAGTAAGGTGCTGATGAGAAGGCGCACGTCGCTCTCTGTTGGCTGTTC
This sequence comes from Halopseudomonas aestusnigri, assembly GCA_036960845.1. Classification (GTDB taxonomy): domain Bacteria; phylum Pseudomonadota; class Alphaproteobacteria; order Kiloniellales; family Kiloniellaceae; genus Kiloniella. The sequence goes on from JBALWN010000004.1 coordinate 280,549, forward strand.
TTCTTTAATGCGTGCCGTCGAAGACAAAGCAAAATTGAACGGTCTTACAACAGTTGATAATCGGCCAAAAAGCTGTGTCTCCCATTCTCGATCTTCAGATATCTCATGAGTAACAGAAGCAGATAAAGGTTGATGCCCCAGGCCGAAGTCGGGTAAATGACCATTGATCCGTGCACTCGTCTTACTACGAAGATGTCCACTGACCAAGCTATTGTCGGACTGCTCAGAATGAAACCCTTGATACCAGTTTTGCTCGGCTGATAAAGACCAGGATCCAATTTGAGTTTGTGTTCGACCCCCAAATGCCACCCCACCATCATCAGCAATAGATAGATCCAAATGGCCAAGCGCTCCAAACAAAGTGGTTTGTGCTCCAACTAATAAATAATTACGGCGCTCTCCCTCTAAAGAAAGTGAAGCAACCCCACCATTAACTGAAAACGTCTCGCTCACGCCATATTCCGCCTGAGCAACTAACCTGTTCTCACCATCATCTTCTCGGGAGTTTACTTGATCCGTAAATGAAATTAAATCACGGTTAGCTTGATTAACGGCAATTCGAAAGGAACCCTTTCTAGGCTCAGCCAGCTCAGAGGTGACAAAGTACCGTTCACTTTTTTCCCGGGTTTGTCCCTGAGGTCCGTAAAAGACCAGCCTGAATTCGTTCAAGCCTGCAACCGTTGGAATATTCAAGAATTCATAACGACCATCACCAACATCACTGTCTGTTTGAAAGTCGATAAGCTCTCCATTTCGGTAAACCTCTACCTCCCAACCGACGGCCAATTCACCGCGTAAGGTAACCCTGTTGGTTTGCTCTAATCGGTTTAAATCATAAGATGACAGAGATATTCCCCGGCCAACGGTGTTATCAGCAACCAAAGGCAAATCGGGTGTGGATACATCGCCCAGAGAAAATTCCCTGGCATTGAGAGGGCCAAGCAAGCCCCCGTCTATAGAACGACGACCAAGCTGCAACCGAAGGTTTGGGAACTCTTCTGCGCTATTTGCGATAAAAGTTGCATCGGCATCAAGACCGCCAACTATTCCAACAACAGTTGTGGTTTGCCGAACTTGACCATCTAAAACATTGGCAGTATTGCGGCCAGACGCATCAATACTAACATCCACAAAGGGAAGTTCGAACCAGTTATTTTCAGGAATGAACAGCTCTAATTCATCCCCCTCAGCATTAGCTCCTATTTGAGATCGACGCGCTTCTCGTGCAATCCGCTCTTGCAAAGGGAAAGGTTCAAGGGCCCTAACCCCAATTTGTAGGTCACTGAAACGAATTTCGAGAATAAGAGGAAACCACTTTTCAAGCTCACTTAGAGATACATATAAATCATCAGGGTGTCTTTCAACCTGATCAAGAGAGAACTTTATAGAGCGATCTTTAAGCTTAACTGTACCAGTTTTTATATCGAGATCGAAAGTTCGATCCTCATTCAAAAACCAACCCTTAGCAACCCCTTCTACAGGATCTACTTTAATTGGAAACTCTAAAGCTTGTGTAACCCCTGCAAGGGGTAAAAAAGCCTCTTTACCATCAAAAAATATTATAAAACCATCTGTTAAAGTATATCGATCTAGCTCTAACCCAAAAACGTATATCTCATCATCGGGTCTTTCACTCCAGATTTCCGATATACTATCTGTTGTCTCTGCGATTACTTGTGGTACTGAAAATAATAGCACCACAAGTAATGTAAGAGTTAGCCGTATGATTTTAGTCGGCCAAGGCATACCATCAACCAATCAAGTTCGAATACAGTAATTTTGATTGAGGTAAACTCTAAGGTAACGTCAGGCTTGAGGTTATAATGGGACCCGTTTTCCCTTTGCGAGGGCGGTATTCCACATCAATTTTTTTACCGGCAAGAGATAACAATTTCTCAGATGTCAAAGGGACTTCGATATCTCGATAAGAGGTTGAAAGATAGACAGCAACATTATTCAGACGCCCAACTTCATTTCCCTCTGACAAGGCGACTAAATCTCCCCGTAGCGATTGATTACCAGATCGCATAATTCGTAGAGATATCGCTTTCTCGCCGTCATTTCTATCAATTGGTTTAAGTTCTGCTAACTGACCACTTCCTGTAAGTGCGCCGTGACGCACAATAACCGGGATTGAAATTCCGAAAATGGTTTTAATTTCCACGGAGATTCCAGCACTACTTGAATCACCTGAAATCTGTGGTTTTATATCTGGTACTTGTTGGAAAAGAAGATGTGATCGATATTCACCGTCTTTCAAATCTGACGGGCGGCGATATAAAACCCTTACCGTTTGTGGTGTTCCTGGTTTCAACGTTATTTGGCGTGGGGCATACCGAAAAAGGCCATTAGCGAAGGCTTCAACACCGCTTGGCGTGTCAATTTGAAACAAGTTTCCCTGCTCATCCATACGGTAATTAATTATTGAAATTCGATAAGTTTCTACCTTGTTCCCTCGATTTGCGAGGGTCAACACCGTACTTCGGTTACGGCTGTCTAATTCTACAAGTTGCGGCGTAACAACCAATCCCCCTGCTGCAGAGGCAGAGTTTGATAACTGAATTGTAAAAATTAAAATTAAAAATACAAATATTGCGAAAAAATGTTTTAAATAACTAACTTCACTTACTTGATTTCTACTAGGTAGACCCGATTTTGTTAAACCAGACACATTGACGAGATATGCCACCTTACTCACCCCCTAAAAAAGAACCAGGAAAACGTTCAAACAGAAAATTTTCCTGGATCCAATAAAACTTAGTAGTTTACTGTTACGGTATATGTCCCCGTATAGGCACCACTAGTCTGTGTGGCATTGACAACCATATCGCCACCAACAGCAAAAGCTAACGAACCACCCGCACCCGTTGTAGGTGTACCACCAGCGTCATGAGTGAAGTTATTCAGAACCATAGCAGTGCCTGGTCCTGTCAGCGTGCCATCGGTAAAACTAATTGTAACGGCAGTACTTGCATCAGCTGTTACAGTAAAGGCACCCGCTGCAGGTGATCCGGAAAATGTATAACCACCAGGGCCAGTTACGAGACCGCCTGAAGTCATAGAAACCGTTCCTCCCGATGCATCAACAGCTGTGCTACCAAAATTCATTGTTGTATTTTCAACTACAGAAACAGCAGTTTGAATTTGAGCAGAAGCATTACCAGTAGCATCTGCAGCAAATACAGAAGAAGATGCAAAACTTAAACTAATAGCACCAAACGCAATAATCTTATTTATATTTCTCAACTTATATCTCCTAAAAACAACCATACATTTTTATGTTTTCACAGTAGTACTTTATTTTCGATTTACATTTACTTGTAAAATCTGAGCTGATTGTTGATAGAGTCTAATTAATTAAACATTAACACGAATTGTTACTTTATATTTACCTTTCAACCATAACTTATTCTACAGCGAAAATGAATACTACCCTAACAAGAAACTGTAGGTTGATTAAGTCACATTCCTTTTCACCGCACCCAAGCACACGCCTCACTTTTTTAGATATTTAGTGATATTTCTATTTAACTTATTGGTTTAACCAATAAAAAAAATAGATTTTAAAAAAAAGGTATTATTTTAATCAAAAATCTTATTACTGAAAATTTACGGCCTTGAAAAAATTGATATTTATCAAGAATAGGTACAAATTCCAGATACATAAAACGCAAATAACAATAAGATTGAGGGGATACAGGTAATCGTAGATAAGCCCCAAAATGACTTAGCTACCAATAGATCTACACATTATTACGAATGAACACCGATAACACTGCAAGGATAAGACAGTTTAAGAGGATACAAATCCCCGTTTATAACGCCCCAATATACTGAGGTCTCAATCTGTACGAATATAACAGCCATGAAGAAGGCTTAGCTCAAAAGTACAAACCACATTAAGATAGGAAGGGTCACGATAGATATTGTGGTTGATATCACAACGAGGCTTGCTACTTCTTCAGGTTGACGTTCATAAAGTTGTGCTAAAAGGTAACAAAACACTGCAACTGGTAAAGCGCATTGAAGAATAACAACCCCGCGCGCAGCCCCATGAAGGTCAAATCCCCAGGCGATCCCAACCCCCACTACAAAACCAATTGCCAAACGAAACACCGCCAGCCAGATACTACGCCTAATATTAACAACCTTCAGGCTAGCAAGAGATACCCCAAGCGTTATGAGCATGAGGGGAATTGTTAAATCACCAATCAATTTCGTCGTATTAAGTACCCATTCTGGGACATATAAATCTCCGACAAGTACAATTGAGGCTATGATTGTGGCGGGGATGATGGGCATAGTAACCAAGGACTTTGGTGAAAATTGCCCCGACACAAAAGCCACGCCAATGGTAAGTTGAATGACAACGTAAACAGCAAAAAACCCGATGGCCAGAGCAAGCCCTTCTTCCCCGAAAGCCAAAAGACAAAGAGGTAAACCAATATTTCCGACGTTTGGCCATGTAAGAGACTGGAGGAATGTCCGTTGTGATAAACCGAAAATCCACAGAGTAAGGGCACCTATGACGGCGAGCACAACATTTGCGGCAATCGCCGCTCCCCCCATTGTAACAAGGGCGTCCATAGAAAGATCAACGGTCGCCAAAGTATAAAAGACAAGAGCAGGTGTACTAAAATAGGTAACAAGAAAAGTTACCATTGGCGTATCAAATTTACGGCCGGCTTTGGCCCAAGCAAACCCGATTGCAATACATATAAGTACAGGAGCAATAATACCCAAAATTTCAGCTAGCATAATATTCAACGAATGTTTGTTTATTTGAAAGGGATAGGTAGAGTTTCAATATTCTTCGGCCCTGTCAAAGAAAAGCCGAGATAAAAGGTGTCTTTTCTTGGTATTCCAGACTGTTAACAGAATTAAAGTAGATTTCTTGCTTGAGTTTAGCAGAGCCAAGGCCCTGCGTGGTCATTCCGTAGTCTATATCAAGGCCAGCAACTCATAATTTCTACTCAGAAAAAACACCTTTCAGTCTCTGGCACGTCTCCCCCTTATAAACCAGCCCCTTCCACGGCCTCTTCATCGCACCAAAAGGAAAGCGATAATCGCTTTCCTTTTTCTGATTAACTTAGAAATCCTTCAATTTTGACAAGATCATCTCGTAACTGAGCAGAAAGTTCCAGATAACTTTCTTACCATCCTTCTACTGGACAAAGTTATGGAAATCACGGCTATCATGGTAAAATCAACATACTATGAGGAGCAGATGCCCGTTTTAAGAAGATCCTGTCTTCCTTGCGGATAAATTGTTCTTTCTTTGCGAATTCATAATTCTCACGACCAAGAGGATGTTCCGACAAACGGGCACGATATGCCTCATATTCAGCTAGGTTTTCAATATTATAAAGACCGTAAGCTGTTGTCGTAGATCCCTCTTGTGGCGCGTAATAACCTATTAAATCAGCTCCGCATTGAGGAATGGCTTGCCCCCAATTTCTGGCGTATTGTTCAAAAAGCTCTTTTTTGTATGGATCTATTTCGTAACGAATAAAGCATGTAATCATTTTTAAACCTCTCATTTTTAGACAGGCCCGTGTATTAGCATTTTTAATCGTGATTATGCTTCGTTATAGGACGAAGTATGAATTTTTATCTTTAACTATCTGGCTTTATTAAGGGTATGAATGCTCAGTATATTTCATTAGAAGTTCAGAAAGTTCAGTTTCCCTGATTTCAGTAATCTCATCCCAGATTTCTTCCACCATTTTTGAATGTGTCGAATAATACAACTTACTGATGATAAGGTAGTATGGCTTTGTTGTTATTGGCGGGTCCACTTTTTCTATCTGATTATATTTTTCGGGATAGCGAAGCAATATACTGGCACCAGTTTCATCAATTGTTGCAAATCCGTCTATTCTTCCCGCTTGAAGTAAGGAGAACCCTCGTTGTACAGAGGCTGTTTTTGCAACTACCAGACTATGTGATTCCAACAAATCAATTATAGAGTAGCCAATTTGTGCGCCAATATTGTCTAAATTTGAAAAACTCGTTCCATCCCAAGACGCAGCCCCTCCTTTACGACGAAAGAGAGAATACGATTGGTCAATTAATCGACGCTCTGTATCGACTACTCCATCGACCATCGGGTAATAGCCGTATTTGCTTCGGATTTCATTATATGACCCCCCAAGTACAGCATCTACTTGATTTAACTCAAGCTCTCTTAAACAACGTGCCCATGGGGCCCTATGGAAAGTTACTTTAAGATTTAACTCTTCTTCTACACGCTTAAGAATATCAATATAAAGGCCAGGATCCCGTACAGGGACGAGGCCTCCTTCGCCATAGTAGTAAGGAATGTTTTCTATGTTTTCGTAGCAGACTGAAAAAGAATTGCTATCAGATTTGGCTACGTTGATAGTACAGAAACAGCAAAAAATAACTGTAATATTAATTAGAACTATTGTATTCACTCTATCTAAAATACTTAAAGATGAATACAATTACGCGCACCCCAAGATTAAAAACTCAATCAATAAGATCTCTAGAACCCTGTCATAAACTGAGTTCACTCAACAAGATCATTCAACTATATTTTATATCCTCTTAATACACCCTAAAGACACTGCACGGCATTACTCTATCATTGGGTCGTCACGCTGTAATGAATGAGAAGGTTTGGCATTTCACTTTCGCGTATCTTAGCCAACTCATTCCAAATGTTTTCTGATAAATAGCGATGGGTTTTGTAAAATTTCCTCCCAATTATCAGATAGTAAGGTTTAGTCGTAAGGGGCACGGTCACCTTCTCAACGTTGCTGTACTTATTAGGATAGCGCATCAATAAAGTGTTTCCAATTTCCTCTATAGTGGCAAAAGCATCCAGACGGTTATTCTGTACTTGTTGGAAACCTCGTTGAACAGAAGGCGTTGCAGTAACTGTAAGGTTATGCTTTTTTAAAAAATCAATAATCGTATAACCAATTTGAACGCCAACCCTATAGGTACCGTTGAATTCCTTGCCATCCCAAGAAATGCGTGCCCCTTTGCGTCGGAAAATGTAATAGGATTTATTAACAATCCTTCTCTCGACATCCAATTTCTTGAGGTTCATGGGGTAGTGACTATATTTTGCCCGTTCTGTTTTAAATGAGGCTGCCAGAACACCATCAACCCGATTTAGTTCAAGTTGCTTCAAACATCGAGCCCAGGGTGCTCGGTGGAAAATGATTTTCAACTTTAATCTTTGCGAAACAAGATCGAGAATATCAACGTACAACCCTGGCTTGGTTTTGGGGACATCGCTCCCTTCGCCATAATAATATGGGATATTTTCAATATTTTCATAACATATAACAAAGGGAAGATTGTCTGCTCTTGCAACGCTAACGAAACAAAAACAGGTAAGACTGGTCAACACCAGTAATTGTAACTTTAATATATAGCGTAGGATGTTCATTTTTTTACAACACCACTTATCTCAAAAGTTTGATCGCTTCGCGTGACAATGCTTTTGAAACATCTCCAATTAAATTGGATCACCCCTACACAAAAATATGTCGCCACTACCTTATAGAGAAAGTTTTAATTTTCATTAAAGAAGCAAGGATAGGGCCGCCTTAAGTAAAGAGTGCGGCGTGAATTTTCATCCAAAGATCTTTATTAGGCGCGAGTAATAACCCACTTTTTTCATAAGAATTAAATTTGTATTCTTCTTGATCAAGACAGGCACCATACCCTCCTGCTTCTTTATGGATTAAGACACCTGGTAAATGATCCCAAGGCATTAATCTTGTATAAAGAGAGAACTGAGTTTTAGATGTCGCAAGTCTTTCATAATCCGCTCCAGCACAACGAAGGGTTTTTACGACATTCAATTCAGATTTATTCTTCTCAATCCACGCCGCAACATCGGAATCCCGGCCTTTTGAACCATGCAGAGTTCCAATGCACTCATCGCTCTTGTAACTAGTTGGTACAGATATTTTTAACTGCTCACTATCTAGAAATGCACCATCCCCTGAACGCGCATGAAGCATGGTTTTTGACATAGGATCATATATCCACCCTGCAATAGTCTCCCCCTTATAAACCAACGCCAGCATACATTTAAAAGTATCAATCCCCTTGGCAAAGTTATTGGTGCCATCAACCGGGTCGATAATCCACGTCATTTGGCTTGGGTCGATATTGTCTAAGAGACTGGGATCTATAGCGACCTTCTCTTCCCCGATTACATAACTACCGGGAAAATGATCCTTGATTAAATTCGACAGTCGCTTCTCGGTTTCAATGTCCGCAACAGTGACCGTTTCGCCTCCCTTTTTTTGGGAGATATCACCTTCTTTCAAGTTTCGAAACCGAGGGACAATTTCTAATTCGGAAACCTCTTTGAGTAAGCTTTCTACTTTATCGAGATTGGAAAACATACGCCCTTTCGGTACCGTTCAAACGATACGATTTAAAATAAATTCCATCTGTTTTGACGTTCTTGCAGTATCAATGCAGAGCAAGAATATCTGCTATTCGCGCAATGTGGGGGGCTTTTTCTTCATCTGTTAGAAAAGAACCTTCAATTGAGTTATGGCACAGTTTAGCGATTTCTTTTTTAGATAAGCTTAATGCTTCAGTTACGGAAATAAAATTAGCCGTCATGTAGCCGCCAAAATAGGCAGGATCATCTGAATTTACCGTCACATTAAGGCCCGCGTCCATCATCTGTTTTAATGGATGCTCTTTCATATCACTTACGCCACAGAGCTTAAGGTTTGAAAGCGGACAGACCGTCAAAGCAATACCCGACCTTGCCAATTTCTTGGTCAAATCAGCATCTTCAATTGTTCGGTTACCATGGTCTAAGCGATCAATTTTCAATAGATCAATTGCTTCTCGAACATATTCAGCAGGGCCTTCTTCGCCCGCATGTGCGACAAGTTTCAAGCCCAACTCTCGTGCGGCTTTGAATACCCGCTCAAATTTCGAGGGCGGATGTCCTAGCTCACTTGAATCCAAACCAACGCCAATAATCCGTCCGTCAAACCAAGGCTTCGCTTCTTCTAGGGTTGCAAAGGCATCCTCTTCACTGAGGTGACGGAGAAAGGACATAATTAACTCGGAGCTAACACCAAGCTTTTCTTGGCCATCATCTAGAGCTCGCAAGATTCCATTGGTTGCTGCTGCAAAGCTTACGCCCCGGCTCGTATGTCCTTGCGGGTCGTAAAAGACCTCAACATGGACGACCCCCTCTTTGGCTACCTTTTCCAGATAAGCCATGGTCAGGGCGTAAAAATCTTCTTCGGCCTGTAAAACATTCATGCCCTGATAGTAAATATCAAGAAAGTCCTGCAGGTTAGAAAAATCATAAGCCTTATGAATTTCATCAACTGTTTTATATGGCAGCTCGATATTATTTTTTGTTGCCAGTTCCATCATCAATTCAGGTTCAAGCGATCCCTCTAGATGCAAGTGGAGTTCAGCCTTTGGCAGTGCATTAATAAATTTTTCGGGATCACTCATATATTTTGTCCAAAACTCAATTTAAATTCATCCATAACTCTATCTCCTTATGCCCGGAAAGAAAATAGGACTAGGATTGATATACTAATTCTGCTTTAAACAATTTCACATACAGACGACACCACCTAATCGAAAGCGACAGAATGGAAACGCAACACACAATATGCCAATGGGCAGAAGACACTTTTGGCCCTGTAGCTAATCCACAGAACTTAGTGGTGAGAGCGCTTCAAGAAATGAGTGAACTAGCCGAGGCTCTTGAAGAGGAGAACCATGATGAGATTGGTAAGGAAACCGCGGATGTCGTTATTTTGCTATATCGCCTTCTGGCACAATACAACTTAGATCTTTCAGAAGAAATCGAGAAAAAAATGAAAATCAACCGCTCTCGCCAATGGATATCAAGTGGCGACGGCACCGGAAAACATATCCCTCAAGTCAACGAGTAAACTTTGAACAGCTATTGAGAACAAGTCATCGAAAATTATTACAAATAAAAAGGGGAGCCCAATTGGCTCCCCTTCTTTTTAGCAAAACGGGTTTGGTTGGCTTAGAAGCCCATACCGCCGCCCATGCCGCCCATGCCGCCCATGCCGCCCATGTCAGGCATGCCGCCACCAGCAGCTTTGTCTTCAGGCTGATCAGCAACCATTGCTTCAGTAGTGATCATAAGACCAGATACGGAACCTGCATCTTGAAGAGCTGTACGAACAACTTTAACCGGATCAATGATACCAGCTTCAAACAGGTCTTTGTACTCACCAGTTTGTGCATCAAAACCGTAACCAGCTTTGTTTTCGTCAGTGATCTTGCCAACTACGATAGAACCTTCGTAACCAGCGTTTTCAACGATCTGACGGATCGGAGATTCAAGAGCACGACGAACAACACTGATACCAACATTCTGGTCGTTGTTCTCACCTTTAAGATCAGCAAGAGCTTTAACAGCGTTAAGCAAAGCAACACCACCACCAGCAACGATACCTTCTTCAACAGCAGCGCGTGTTGCGTTCATAGCATCTTCTACGCGATCTTTACGTTCTTTAACTTCAATTTCAGTAGAACCACCGACACGAAGAACAGCAACACCACCAGCGAGTTTTGCAAGACGTTCTTGCAATTTCTCACGATCATAATCGGAAGAAGTGTCATCAGCCTGGGCACGGATCTGACCACAACGGCCTTCAATCTGTTCACGCTCACCAGCGCCATCAACAATAACGGTTTCTTCTTTGGTGATGTTAACGCGCTTAGCAGTACCAAGCATGTCCAAAGTTACGTTTTCCAGTTTGATACCAAGATCTTCTGAAACAACAGTACCACCAGTTAGAACCGCGATGTCTTCGAGCATTGCTTTACGACGATCACCAAAACCAGGTGCTTTAACAGCAGCAATTTTCAAGCCACCACGAAGTTTGTTCACAACGAGAGTTGCAAGCGCTTCGCCTTCAACGTCTTCAGCAATGATCAATAGAGGACGACCTGACTGAACAGCAGCTTCAAGAAGAGGAAGCATTGGCTGAAGGTTAGTTAGTTTTGCTTCGTGAAGAAGAATGTATGGAGCTTCAAGATCAGCAATCATTTTCTCTGCGTTAGTTACGAAATATGGAGAAAGGTACCCACGATCGAACTGCATACCTTCAACAACATCAAGTTCAGTTGCAAGAGATTTTGCTTCTTCAACAGTGATAACGCCTTCTTTACCAACGCGTTCCATTGCTTCAGCAATCATGTTGCCGATTTCAGTTTCGCCGTTAGCAGAAATTCTACCAACCTGAGCAACTTCTTCAGTCGTAGAGATCTGTTTTGCAGAGCCTTTAAGAGCTTCAACAGCGGCCTTAACAGCCAGATCCATACCACGTTTAACGTCCATTGGGTTCATGCCAGCGGCAACAGCTTTTGCGCCTTCACGAACGAGACTTTGTGTTAGAACTGTCGCAGTAGTTGTTCCGTCACCAGCAACATCGTTGGTTTTTGAAGCAACTTCACGAACCATCTGTGCGCCCATGTTTTCAAACTTGTCAGCAAGTTCGATTTCTTTAGCAACAGAAACACCATCTTTAGTGATGCGTGGAGCACCAAAAGATTTGTCGAGAACAACGTTACGGCCTTTAGGACCGAGAGTAACTTTTACAGCATTTGCGAGGATATCAACACCGCGGAGCATTTTATCGCGAGCATCAGTACCAAATTTTACATCTTTAGCAGACATGATCTTTTATTTCCTTTAAATTGAGTATCCATTTTAGTGAAACCAGTATTCCTGATCTCAATCTTAATTTAGGATGCCCATAATGTCGGACTCACGCATGATCAGCAGTGTTTTGCCGTCAAGCTTGACTTCTGTGCCGGACCACTTGCCATAAAGAACGGTGTCACCTTCTTTAACATCAAGAGCAACAACTTTACCGTCATCACCACGAGCGCCACTGCCAACAGCAGTAACTTTGCCCTGCATAGGTTTTTCTTTAGCAGTATCGGGAATAATAATTCCGCCAGAAGTTTTTTCTTCTTGGTCTAGTGGCTCGATTACGACCCGGTCGTGAAGAGGCTTAAAGTTCATAGATCAACTCCGTTAGAGTAGCTTATTTAAAAAAATTCGGGGCACATTCGGTGGGAGTTTTTAAAATTGTTAGCACTCCCACTGAACGAGTGCTAAAAGCCATATAGAATGCAGGTAGGGTGATGTCAACCAACGGCGAAAAAAATATCTCTTTTTATAGATTAATTTTCGTTGGGAGAGATACCAAATTTACTTGCGAATTTATCAGCTTCGGCCTGGCGAATAGAAAGTGAAATCCAAACACCATCTTCATGATGTTTCTGTTCGAGAACATTTCCATGGTCATGCAGCCACGATAACGCCGCACCATCACTATAGGGGACTTCAAATTCATAGACGAGATTTTGGGCATCAAGCAACTGCTCGACCATCGCGAGGAAATCATCACACCCTTCCCCTGTAATAGCAGAACACAGCAAAGTATTCTGATTATGGCCGGATTGTATTTCAAGAGATGACTTAATATCTTCTGATAAAAGGTCTGACTTATTCCAAACTTCAATCATGTCATCTTGAATATCTCGATCGAGATCTAGATCGTTAAGGACAGACTTAACATCTTCTTTTTGTGCATCAGTATCTTCATGAGACACATCCCGGACATGCACCAGAACATTTGCTTCACGGACCTCTTCCAAAGTCGCCCGAAACGATGCAATAAGATCAGTAGGCAATTCAGAAATAAATCCAACAGTATCTGATAGGATTATTTCTCGCCCAGAAGGGAGATTTACTCTCCGCATGGTCGGATCCAAAGTCGCAAAAAGAAGATTTTCGGCAAACACGTCTGACTGAGTTAGACGGTTAAAGAGTGTCGATTTTCCTGCATTGGTATATCCCACAAGCGAAACAATCGGAAAAGGCACTTTACGACGTGCCGAACGGTGAAGCTCGCGCGTCTTTTTAACCAACTCAAGATCGTTCTTAAGGCGAACAATCCTCTCGTCGATTAAACGTCTATCAATTTCAAGCTGCCGCTCACCTGGCCCGCCCATAAAACCTGCACCACCTCTTTGTCTTTCAAGGTGGGTCCATGACCTGACCAGTCGGGATCTCTGATAACTTAGTTGGGCAAGATCAACCTGTAGCTTACCTTCTTTGGTACGCGCGCGTTCCCCGAAGATTTCAAGGATTAAGCCGGTGCGGTCAATAACCTTGGCTTCCCAGCTTTTTTCCAGGTTGCGTTGTTGCACAGGTGTTAGTGCCGTATCGACGATAACCACTTCAATTTCATTGTCGTGAATATACTCATGAAATTTATCAATAATCCCTGAGCCCAAAAGTGTCGAAGGCTTAGGCCGAGAAACCTTGATAATTTCGTGAAGAACAATATCCAAATCAATTGCTAGAGCAAGACCATAGGCTTCTTCCAGGCGCGCTTCAGCACTCCGAGAAGAAGTCGAGAACTTCTTTAGTTCAGGATGAAGTACAATGGCGCGAACCTTTTTATCTCGATCCACGCCACCGTTATTTTGTTGAGAGCCCATATATATTCAACCAAACCCTAGTGGGTTTAAGATGCGGCTCCACCTTCTTCGTCCTTACCAGGATCAAAGAGTTGTACAGGTGTAGCTGGCATAATTGTAGAAATCGCGTGTTTGTATACGAGCTGCGCATGCGCATCACGACGTAGCAACACTGAGAAATTGTCAAACCAGGAAATAATGCCTTGTAATTTGACACCGTTTACCAAAAAGACCGTTACCGGGACTTTGTTTTTGCGAATCGTATTCAGGAATACATCCTGTACGTTCTGTGATTTTTCCGCGGCCATCGCGTTTAATCCCCTTATTGTTTTTATTACGTGTTTTTATGGGTTGGTATTATTAGCTTTTGGGGTTGTGCCCGATTTAAAACGAGCACGTGAGATTCTTTATCATTCTGCTGGGGAAATACAACCCCTCATCTACGAACAATGAAGAAAACCCTACAAAATATTATGACAACGAATTCATGATATCTTTGCACGATGAGAAATATTGCGCTGGTTTGCAGTCTTTAAACTCACCATCGACAGGAGGCGTCGGACGAATTAGAACGGGATAACAATTTGCATTATGCGCACACTGAAGATCGATGTCTGTATCACCAACAAACCAAACATCTTGGCCAGATCGAAGGTTACTTCCCTCCAAGGCAAGATCTACTACCATTGGATCAGGTTTATCTTGAGCAGCGTCATTGGCCCCTATCAGTTGGCTAAAATAGCTCTCCCAACCTAAGTACTTTACTTCTTTGCGAAGCAGTCCTCCTTGTTTGTTACTTACAATTGCCAGATAGGCGCCTTTACTTTTAAAATACTCAAGAAGTTCTTTAGCATGAGGCAAAGGTGTAAGTACTTCTAAGTGATTAGCCTCATAAGTATCGTAAAATATTTTTGTAGCAATTTCAGATTCACTTCCAAAAATAGCCGGGAAGCTATCTCTTGCTGAAGCCCGAACACGGTCTTTTGCTTCTTCGAGAGTCCAGGGAGTTTTCCCCATTTCCTTAAAAGTTACAGATAACGCGTGATGAATAGTTATCCAACTATCAATTAAGGTGTTGTCCCAATCAAAGATAATAGCTTTTGGGAAAGACAAACTCATATGGTGTACACTTTTCATTCAAAAAATTGAGTAACGTTGCTCTTCGGGTTATCAAATCAGATTTTCTCTTAGAAGAACTCCAATTTCACAGCGAAGAGTTTTTCTATCTTTTTAACGGCTTCAGCCGCGGAGAAGATCACAACCAAATCATGAGATCTTACAACAGTACCACCCCTTGGGATAATCACTTCTCCATCGCGGACAATAGCACCAACGATTACTCCAGCAGGAAGTTTCGCTTCCCTGATCGGCACACCTACCAGGCTTGATGTCTCCAATGCTTCGGCTTCAATAACCTCTCCCAATCCATCGGCAATCGTATGTACAGAACGGATACGGCCTCTACGCACATGCTGAAGAATGTTCGATACCGTAATTGATCTCGGGTTTACAACAGTGTCAATTCCAAGCGTACTGATAAGAGGCGTATAAGACGTCGTGTTAATCAGAGTAACGGCTCTCTTACAGCCATGTCTTTTAGCCAGTAACGATGTAAGAATGTTGACTTCGTCATCGTTTGTTACTGCAACAATTGTCTCCGTCGTAGATATATTCACTTCATTAAGAATATCCGCGTCAAGCGAATCACCATGAATAACAACTGTTTTTTTGAGGGATCGCGCGACGAATTCGGCTCGTTTTTTATCAAGTTCGATCAGCTTAAGCTTAACCTGAGGATGTTTTTCCTCAACCGCTTTAGCTAGATATAAGCCGATATTGCCACCGCCGATGATGACAACCCTTCGCGCCTCAAGCTCAGAATGCCCAAAAGCATCCATCGTCCGATTTAGATGTTCATGATCCAAGACCAAATATACATCATCATCCGGGCGTAACTCGTCGTCAGGTGTTGGGACAAACCCTTTCCCTTGCCGGAAAATCCCCACAACAACAACATTCAATGTTGGAAATAGTTCGGTGAGTTGTCGTAAAGGCGTATGAATGATCGGTGTGTCTTCGGTACAGTGAACCCCAATCAAACTAACTTTACCATCTGCCAGTGGATAAACATCAAAAGCACCTGGAATTTGTAGGCGACGTTCAATCGCATCTGCAACTTCAATTTCAGGTGAAATAATCACATCAATCGGCATGTGATCTCTGGTGAAAAGATCAGACCACATTGGGTCAAGATAGCTCTGTTCTCGAATACGTGCGATTTTGGTTGGGACGTCAAATAGAGAGTGACAGATTTGACAAGCCACCATGTTGACTTCGTCTGCGTGTGTTACCGCGATAATCATATCCGCATCGGAGGCGCCAGCTTTTTCAAGAACATCAGGGTGGGATGCGAAACCGATTACCCCCTTAACATCCAATGAATCCGTGATTTTTCCAACCAGAACAGGGTCTCGATCAATGACCGTTATATCGGCATTCTCACTTGCCAAGTAACGAGCAATATTGAATCCGACCTGGCCAGCACCACAAATCACAACTTTCATAACCGGGTCCCATTACCTTAATTCGTTTAGACGCGTTCAGTCGTTAGACCGAGTGTACGTAGCTTTCGATGGAGAGCCGAACGCTCCATACCAATAAAAGTCGATGTTTTCGAGATATTTCCACCAAAACGTAAAATTTGAGCTTCCAAATAACGTTTTTCAAACAATTCCCGGGCTTCTCTCAAGGACAATGACATCAAATCTTCCTGTCCCGAGTTGCCGGATGACACACTTGGAGAAAGAGAACCAATATCAGGCGGCATCATGTCTGCGGATATAGCAGTACCTGAATCTCCCGGAGCCATAATGAGAAGCCAGTCAATTACATTCCTAAGCTGACGCACATTACCTGGCCAATCATAAGCTTGCAGAGACGATATTGCGTCCTGAGCCAGCGGTCGCAAAGGTATTCCATTGGTTTTCGCGGATAGTTCCATGAAGTATTCGATAAGCGAGGGTATATCTTCCCGACGCTCGACCAAGGCTGGAACAGCAAGAGGAACTACGTTTAACCTGTAATACAAATCTTCTCTGAATTCACCAGCGGAAATCAAGGCCTGTAAATCTTTGTTGGTAGAAGCAATTACCCTAACATCAACATCAACTTCGACATCTCCACCAACCCGAGTAAAGGACTGCTCTTGTAAAACACGAACAATTTTCCCCTGCGTTTCAAGAGGCATATCAGCGACTTCATCAAGAAGGAGCGTTCCATCGTGAGCTTGTTCAAAAGTTCCAATACGGATGGACGTTTCACCGTCATCACCCTTTGTTTCGGTACCAAATAGTTCACTCTCCAGCCGATCAGGGTGCATCGTCGCACAATTAAGAGCTACAAAGGCAGCGCCATGTCGGGCAGATTGCTGATGTAACTGCCTAGCGACGACTTCCTTACCCGCACCAGCGGGACCCGTGATTAAAACACGGCTCCCGGTTGGCGCAACCTTATCAAGTGCTTGTTGAAGCAGAAGTACAGGTGGCGATGTTCCAATAAGAGAAGATTGGACCGCAGCACTGATTTTTAAAACCTCGTTTTCTCGACGTAATTCAGATAATTCAATCGCACGATTAATGATAAGAAGCAGTCGATCTGACTTGAAAGGTTTCTCAATAAAATCATATGCACCTATCTTGATTGCATTTACGGCAGTCTCAATGGTGCCATGACCCGACATCATAACAACGGGTAAATCAGAATAGTCATGCTTAATGGCCTCAAGAATACCAATACCATCTAGTTCTGAATTATTAAGCCAGATATCAAGGATCACTAAACTGGGTCGCCGGGAATGAATTGCAGCAAGAGCTTCCTGACTATTTGCCGCCCCTTTAACAGAATAACCTTCATCCTCTAAAATACCGCTTAGAGCCATTCTGATATCTGTTTCATCGTCGACAATAAGAATGTCACGTGCCATTAAATATCTACTTATTCAATACGTTAATAAAATTTCAAATGTTATGCTTGTTCAGGAAATACTAAATTTGCTTGAGCGCCAATAACATCACCAGTTTGATCCAAATTATCTTCAAGGACAAGATATCCTCCGTGATCTTCCATAATTTTCTTTACAATCGCCAGCCCTAAGCCCGTCCCCTTTACTCTATTGGTAACATAAGGTTCGGTTAGTTTTTCTCTATCTCCAGAAGGTAAACCTTTTCCGGTGTCCTGAATAGTCATTGTCGTAACATCATTCATAACAGATAATTTCAGGCAGATTATTGACTGATTATTAGCACCTTTTAGAGAAGGGTTATCTTCAATTTTGCCTTCAATAGATTCTGCAGCATTTAATAACAGATTGGTAAGCGCCCGATTTATTTGTTCGGGATCACAGGAAATTACGACATTCCCTTCAGGGAGTATTGTCTCGAATTTAATATCAGGGTGAGACGTGTCTTGAAGAAAAATCGCCTCCCTGATCAATTTATTCAGGTTAGTGTCTTTCATCCGCGGTACAGGCATGCGGGCAAAGGAAGAGAACTCATTCACCATTGTTCCGATATCTGTTACATGGCGAATAATGGTATCAATACACAACTCAAAGGTTTTTTTGTCACTATCGATTTCCTTTAAGTATTTTCGCTTTAGGCGTTCTGCAGAGAGTTGAATTGGCGTAAGCGGGTTTTTAATCTCATGGGCAATACGGCGCGCGACATCAGACCAGGCAGCTTTTCTCTGCGCTGATACTAATTCTGTAATATCATCGAAAGTGATTACAAACCCAATAATCTCAAAGTCATCACCTAACTCTGCTACCGCCCTTAACAATAGAGTTCTTTGGATGCCATTCCCTTGAACGTAGGGGATATGTTTTTCAATGTGGCGTAGAGGGCGCGACTTTGCTTCTTCAACAAACTCTGAAACCTCTGGCATGACCTCTGATATGTGCTTGCCGCGTAGATCATCAAACTGATCAACAAAAAAAGCTGTCGCTGATCGATTTGGCAAGGTTATCTCACCTTTGCTGTTCAGCCCGATAACCCCTGCGGTTACCCCTCCAAGTACGGCTTCTATAAATCGGGTCCGTTCATCGAGTTGAGAGTTTGTACTCAAGAGCTCTTGTTGCTGACGTTGAAGCTCCCCTGTCATAAGATTAAAGGTACGCGATAGCCGCCCAATCTCATCTTCGGCCTGATTTGAAATCACCCGCGTGTCCAGATTTCCTTCTCTTACTTTCTCAGCAGCAGCGATTAAATTACCAATAGGAACAGTAAGGTTGTTTGAAAAAGCCAAGCCAACCCAAACTGATGCCAATAGGATCATGAGAGCAACAATCGCAAAGATCATTGCAAATGTTAAGACAAATCCAGAGCGCTGCCCCTCAAGATCCGTATACAGCGATACAGCCTCTTTAGCGCGCTCAATATGTTTTAAAATATTGGGGTCAATTAACCGACCAACGATAAGAAAAGAGCCATCAAATCCGCCTAAATACACTAATGCACGAACACGATCGTTATTCTCAGCGGCAAGGATAACAACCTCTCCATTAATTGCATTATTAAGTGCAAAATCAGGTATATCTGGCGCGAAGTTCAACAAAAAACTAAATGCGGCTTTACCTTGAACTTGTCCAGAACGGTCAAACACCACAACTTCGGTCAGGTTCAGTTGATTAGCCCGTTCAGTCAGGAATTCGTCAAATTGAGGTTCGTCTTGGATAAAAGAATTCAGCGTCTGAGTAATATCATAAGATACAGAAAGGGCATCGGCGGTAATCCCTTGCCGGTGTTCCTCGAGGTACGCTTCGGCAACGGCATAAGATTCCTTAACAGCTGTACTCACACGTTCGTTAAACCAGCCTTTCAAACCAAATTCAAAAAAACCGACCGACACAACAGCAACAATAATTGTCGGTGTTACCGCAACGATACTGAACAATCCCACTAATCTGGAATGAAGCTTTGAGCCAGCAAGTCCCCTTTTTCGTTCAAGCCACAAAAGGACCAGACGCCTCACAACAATGGCAATAAGACCCATCAAGAATATGAAATCAGTTGTCAGTAACAAAAGTAAATTTTTTGGGTCAATAGCCTGAGACAAATCCCCTGACAAAGCCAGAAATGTGGTTATGCCACTGATGCTCGCCGCGATTAATAGTGCTGTAGCCAGTTTTTTTTCAAGGCCAACCCGTTTCCCCCAAATCAGGGTACGGGTCCAAAACCCACTATTTTCGACGATTGGATTTTCGACAAGTGTATTTTCGATACCAGGATTTGAGGAATCATCAGGAGCAAGATTAGGTTTAGCACTTTGATTAACAATATCAGAATGCTGTGTATCCTGAGTTTCGCTTGCCATTACTTTGTACTCTTAACTATGGATACATCTAATTCTTTGATCTTTTTCCTTAAAGTATTTCTATTTAACCCAAGTAATTTTGATGCTTGAATTTGATTCCCGTTAGTCGACATTAAAGACAATTCAATCAATGGCTTCTCAATCTCTTTTAATATTCTATCGTAAAGTCCACTTGAGGGTAATTCAGGAAAGTGAGCTGCAAAATATTCACTTAAATGGCGCTCGACTGCTTCACTCAATGACTCATTAAAAGGTGGTGATAAAGTTGGAGAATGATTTTCGGAATTTTCCTTGCCTGCCTTAGTAATAAGGCTAAGTTCGTGCTCAACAATATCGCAAGTTATGACATCTTGACTGTAGAGCACTGTCAGTCGACGAACGACATTTTCCAACTCGCGGATATTTCCTGACCAGTGATGATTTCGAAGAGAAACCATCCCCCCCTGATCAATGACTTTGCTTGGCAACCCTTCAGTTTCGCATATCCTTAAAAAATGAGAGACTAGTTCAGGTATGTCTTCAGATCTCTCCCTTAAAGGAGGAATTCGTAACGGAACAACGCTTAGACGGTAATAGAGATCTTCTCTGAAACTTCCCTGCTCGACCATTTGAGTAAGGTCTCTATGCGTCGCCGTAATTATGCGTACATCCGCCTTTATCGGAATACGTCCACCAACTGTCGTAAACTCACTTTCCTGCAGAACTCTCAAAAGCCTTGTCTGTGCTTCAACAGGCATATCGCCAATCTCATCAAGAAACAGTGTTCCCCCTGCGGCCTGCTCAAACCTGCCAGAATAACGGGAGGTCGCCCCTGTAAACGCTCCTTTTTCGTGCCCAAAAAGCTCGCTCTCGATCAGCTCTTTTGGGATCGCAGCCATATTAACTGCAATAAAAGGGCCCTCTTTTCTCTTGCCATAATCATGTAAGGCACGAGAAATGAGTTCCTTTCCAGTTCCAGACTCTCCCGTTACCATCACCGTTAAATCTGTGGGCATGAGACGCGCCATCACCCGATAGATTTCTTGCATCGCAATGGAGCGCCCAATTAAAGGCAACTTCTCATCTTCACCTGACTGCTCTATCACTTCTTCGGGTAAATCTTGAGGTTCAGACAAAGCCCGGCGAACAGTTAAAGACAATTCCTTCAAATCAAAAGGCTTTGGAAGATATTCGAAAGCACCACGCTCCGTCGCCTTAACTGCAGTGAGCAAAGTATTTTGAGCGGACATGACTATGATACGTAACTCAGGTCTTATTTTTTTAATTCGGGGGATTAAGTCCAGACCATTTTCATCTGGCATAACAACATCGGTTATGACGAGGTCGCCCTCTCCCTTGGCAACCCATTGCCACAGCGAAGCAGCACTACTCGCAGCCTGTACTCGATACCCCTCACGACCCAACGCGTGTGTTAGCACAGTCCTTATGGCCTGGTCATCATCTGCAATCAATATCGTTGCTGAACTCATAAGCCGTCCAAACTGTTTATAGTGTGTGTCACTGGTTTAGTATGTATCTCGGGGACTTCAGACCGTAATTCCTTAGGCACCAAAGGAAGACTAACTGAAAATTTTGTTAACCGTGGCTGACTAGCAAATTCAATCACACCACCATGTTCTTCTATAACTTTTGACACCAGCGCCAAACCAAGACCTTTCCCTCCGGCTTTGGTTGAAACAAAAGGATCAAAGAGATGCTCGTGTAGATCTTCTGGAATACCTGGGCCATTGTCTTCTATGGTAACAAGCATTGGCAAATCCATTCGCCCCTTGCCGCCAAACAGGCGCATACGTACGCCCTGCTGGTAACTCGTTTTCAAGATGATTTCGCCGCCTTGTTTGCCAATAGCTTCAGCAGCATTTTTTACAAGGTTTAAAAACGCTTGCACAAGAAGATCTCTGTTTCCGTAAACTTCAGGTAACGAAGGATCGTATTTTTCAATAAAAGTTATATTTTTTCCATAGGCCGAATTTGATAACAAACGAACATGAGAGAGAATTTCATGAATGTTAACTGCCGTTCTTTCCAGAGGACGTGTATCTGAAAACATCTCTATACGATCAACAAGCTTCACAATACGATCAGCTTCGTCGCAAATTAAGCGTGTCAATTGCCTATCTTCATCGTCGGCATTCAGCTCTAATAACTGAGCGGCACCACGGATACCTGAGAGTGGATTTTTAACCTCATGGGCAAGCATTGCCCCCATTGCCGTAATCGAACGCGCAGCATTGCGATGAACCAACTGGTGGTCAATTTTTCGGGCAATACTTTGCTGTTGAATGGTAATGACACAGTGGTCAGCATTATCTTGAACCGGTGACGTTGTGATAGCTACGAGATGATTTCCTATTCGAGGACTATCTAGACGCACCCCATATTCTGCAACTGAACTTTGCTCTTTTCTTGTCTGTTCCAGCAATTGGTATATCGGCGAGCCATCCAGAAAATAAACGCTTAAGTTACTGCCAAGTAAAACGGGGTGACTGCTCTGCAAAAATTGCTCTGCAGCTTGATTTACAAAAGAGATTTTATTCTCACCATCGACAACAAACACAGGTCCATTTAAAGAGTTCAGTATGGTTGTTGCAGCTTCTTGCTGTAGGGGAGATGTTCGAAGGTTCTCTTCCGGTAAAAGCTGCGACATTTTAAGCTACCCTGTTCAGATACGGCTTAAAATATTCACCAAGCATTTTGATAACAATTTTGGGCTCGGTAACCTTGTTGACTTCTGCTCTAAAGGCCGCAGAATCAGGTAATCCCTTACAATACCAAGCTAGATGCTTTCGCGCGATCGCAACCCCTTTTCTTTCCCCGTAGTGCGATAACATGGCATCGTAATGCTCACAAATCAGATCGTGTATTTCTTGAAGTGGTGGAGACGATGTTTTAGAACCATCCCTCAAGAACTGCATCACTTCTTTTAATATCCAGGGCTTTCCATAACATCCACGCCCAATCATCACACCATCAGCGCCAGATATCTCCATGGCATTTTTTGCGTCTTCAGCGGTTAGAATATCGCCATTAATGATGACGGGAATTTTGACATTGTCCTTAACAGCTTTAACCGCTGCCCAGTCTGCCTCACCTTTATACATCTGATTTCGAGTCCGGCCGTGGACCGTAACCATTTGAATGCCCACATCTTCGGCTCTTTTTGCTAATTCAGGGGCATTTTTATTTTCATCATCCCACCCCAGTCTCATTTTAACCGTTACCGGGACATCAACAGCCTTAACGGTCTCTTCCATAATCTTTTCTGCCAACAGCTCATCTTTCATCAAAGCTGAGCCAGCATATTTTGAGACTATTTTTTTAACCGGACATCCAAAATTAATATCAATGATTGCCGCCCCTCTATCCACATTCATCTTGGCTGCTTCGGCCATTATCTGAGGGTCACACCCAGCTAGCTGAACGGCCATCGGGAACTCTTCAGCACAGTTAGTACTTAATTTAAGGGACTCCCTGCTCTCTTGAAGCATCGCCTTACTTGCAATCATTTCAGAGATCACTAAGCCTGCCCCATAACGCTTAACCAGACGACGGTAAGGCATATCTGTTACGCCGGACATCGGGGCCAGAAAAACGGGATCATCGATTGTTAACGGACCGATGGATATGCTCATTTGTTGGGCACCAATCATGAACGCCTAAGAAATAGGCAATTAAATAATGAATGGCTTTATACAATGATTACATGAAAATGCGAAAGGTTTATTGGTGGAGGTCAAAATAATCTCCCCTACCCGATAACAACATCAGTGACAAATTTCACCCCTGGATATGCGAGGGTCATCAACAGATAAGCTGCAAGAACAAATCGAACTGCATTTTGCCCCCTGATACCAATAAACCTATGAAGAACCAGAAGTATGGCAATTACAACAAAAGCGACAAGCGCCAATAAAGTTTTATGATCAAAATCGATCAAGCTTCCAGAAGAAGAGTACTGTCTGGCGATACCTGTTAATATTCCAAGCCCTAATACAACCTCTGCCATGGTCAATAAACTTACCTGAAAACGATCCGCGACATACACAGCGGGTAGTTTTTCGAGAAATTTACTTTCGATTTGTTTCGCTTTGAGCGCCCGTTCCCTTAAAAGCACCGCTAAAGAGGCAATCGCAGCCAGGGTACACAAAGCATAAGTTATCACTGAGGCAATGATATGTAATACGAGCCATAGATCAGGTTCAGACTTCAAATCGTTGTGAGTAATATGCCCCCCCCACAACAGAGCAAAAACGCCGAGCATAAATAAATAAGGTAACAGCAAGATTGCTAGCTTTGAAAAATCTTGAACAAGAAGGGAGAAACATAAAAACAACAACATACTAAATGAAATTGTGACCCAAATAGATATGCTTAATCCACTATCCCAATGCCCTCCAAAATGCAGCATGGTAACAAAACTTGGTCCAGAAAGAGCAAGGAGTAATGATCCCCGTTTTACAAGAGATGATTCGGTCTTTGTGCCAACCCAACTAACCAATATTGCTGGCATAATGGATGCTAAGGCCAAGATACCCCAGAAAATGGTCATTTTAACACCTTCTTACTAGACATATTATTGGCCTTTGTTACATATCTTTCTTGTTACTACTGTATGTTGGCCTGATAAGGCAAGAATCGAGAAGTCAGGAGATACATTATGCCTGGTACCTGGGCCGTTATCGTTGCTGCGGGCAGAGGAAGCCGCTTAGGAACTGATGTTCCCAAACAATATCTGCGCTTAGGTAAGCATAGTATCCTTACACATACACTTAGAAAATTTTCAGAACACCCCAATATTGACGGTATCCTTGTTGTTATACACCCAGATGACAGTCAATTGTTTGTAGATAGTTGCCCAGATTATGCAGGCAAAATCCTCGTCGAGCACGGTGGAGACACCAGACAAGTATCTGTTCGAAACGGGCTGCAAGCACTACAAAGTTATACGCCAGAATGTGTCCTTATTCATGATGCAGCGAGACCTTTTGTAACAGATGAAGTTATTTCAAAGCTCATCACAGCTACACAAAATGGAAAGTCTGCCATCGCGGCATCTCCAGTAGTCGACAGTTTAAAATATGCCTCAGATTCCACACCCGACGCAATGATAGAGAAAAGCATTGAACGAACAGGATTATGGCATGCGCAAACGCCTCAGGCTTTTCCCTACGACATGATTTTAAAAGCACATTTATTCGTCTCGGACCAAGAAAATTATACCGATGACGCAGCAATTGCAAAAGCTTACGGAAAAGACATAACTCTCGTTCAATCTGACCGAAACAACATTAAAATCACGACGATTGAAGATCTAAACTTTGCTGAAATCATGATACTTATCTCTGATGAAAATAGGACGATTATGGAAAGCAGAACCGGACTTGGTTACGACGTGCACTGTTTTGAGGATGGTGATCACGTAACATTATGTGGAATTAACATTCCCCATACACGTAAACTCAAGGGCCACTCTGATGCTGATGTCGGCCTTCATGCGTTAACAGACGCAATCCTCGGAGCTCTTTGCGAAGGAGATATTGGTACCCACTTTCCTCCTAGCGAGCCCCAGTGGAAAGGGGCCGTATCAGATCAATTCTTAAAATTTGCAAGAGACCGGGTCACCGAACGCGGAGGTAAGATCATTCATGTGGATGTTACTCTCGTGTGTGAAATGCCTAAAATTGGTCCTCATCGGGATGAAATGGTTACCAGAATGGCTGAAATTCTTGATATTACCCCTTCCCGCGTCAGTATCAAAGCCACAACTTCTGAGAAGCTAGGCTTTACTGGCAGAGAAGAAGGCATAGCCGCCCAAGCAGTTGCGACTATACAAATTCCCGCAGAAGACTAATTATGATTAACAAACAAATTTATAAAAGATTTATCTGATGAGCTCTACACCTTTAAAATTCCTTCACCCCGCCACCTTAATTTCTACATGGTTTGGCTCTGGCCTTATTAAATTTGCTCCGGGAACATGGGGCTCCCTTGCGGCCCTTCCCTTCGCCTGGGTGATATATGGGCAGTTTAGTTGGATTGGATTGGTTATCGCCTCTCTCCTTGCCTATGGCATCGGCATTTGGGCAAGTGGTAAATACTCTAAAGCCCTTGGCAGGGAAGATCCTGGCTCAGTCGTCATTGACGAAGTCGCCGGGCAATGGCTCGCTTTAGCAATCGTTCCTCTAGATCCGTTCCTTTATCTCCTCAGCTTTTTGCTTTTTCGGTTTTTTGATATCGTAAAGGTATTTCCTGCCAACTGGCTGGACCAGAATGTCAAAGGGGGATTGGGAATTATGTCAGATGATATGGTTGCTGGTTTATACGCCTTGGTAATTTTTTACCTTTTTCAACGATTTGTACCTTATGATGGAGAGATGTTTAAGTTCTTCTAGGAGAGCCTGATGAATATAGCGAATGAAATCTCCACCCTTTCAATAGGAATCCTTGATCTCTGTAGAGCTAAAGGATTGAGGATTACGACCGCAGAATCCTGTACAGGTGGTTTGGTTATTGCCGCCCTTACTGACATTGCCGGATCATCTGATGTTATAGATCGGGGCTTTATTACTTATTCCAACGAATCAAAGTGCGAAATGTTAGGGGTTCGCATTGAACTGTTGTCACTACATGGCGCTGTCAGTTCCCCAGTAGCAAGTGCTATGGCAGAAGGGGCCATGAAAAGCTCTGATGCCGAACTTACGGTATCAATAACAGGAATAGCCGGTCCAGGAGGAGGTACCGCTGATAAGCCGGTGGGAACTGTTTACATTGCCACGACCCTCGTAAATGATCGTACTCTCTATCAAAAATATTTTTTTGACGGTGGTCGAGAATCTATACGTCAACAAAGCGTCCTTGCCGCATTAACATCCTTGAAAGCTCGCGTCACTACATGAGTAATCACACGCCTCAATTCAAAGACCACACCAATAACCAAAAGAAATCACTCGGTCAGGCACCTTTTACAGATCTTTTACTTACTTTTATCGTTTTCATTGTTGTTATCAGGGTTTCAATTCCGTTCATTATTGATTTTGTGGATTATCAATCAGACCATATAACCCCATCATTCACGATCACATGCCTCGTCTTGTTCCAAAATTTCGTATTATTAAAATTGGTCCATTATTTTGTCTTACAAAAACAGGGCCTCACATGGAGAGATGCTGGATTACGACCGACCTCTACACGATGGTGTTACGTTGCAATTTTACTAGCGTTACCCTTGGTTCTTACCGTTGGCCTCGTGAATTTTACGATGATGCAGTTCATTGACAATGAATTCGTAAACCCGCAATTACAAGCCATCACGCCCGAAGGCTTTAGCTGGTCTTCGTTTATCTTCATTATGATAGCAACCGGTATAATCGCCCCAATAGCTGAAGAACTGACTTTTAGGGGAGTACTCTTAGGGTGGTTAGATCAAAGATTTGGAAGAGCGATTGCCATTATTGGAAGTTCGGTATTATTTGGGTCAGTACACGGGGTACCAATGTTGATACCTGCCTTATCCGTAGCAGGTATTGGCTTTGCCTTACTAACGTACCGATGCAAATCCCTTTGGCCCCCCATAATAGTACACGCCACTTTTAATATGTTTATGACATCCACTCTGTTTTATGCACTCTCACAAGGCGCATCTTTTCCTCAATCTTAAATTTGAGAAAACCATCTTCTATACAAAAAAATTAATAGGTAATGTTATGGATACAGGAAAGAGTAACTCGATTACAATTAGGCGAGTTACACTTTAGAAAAAGTGCTGTGTAACTTCATGATACTCAAATGAATGTAGATTTTACGCTGTAGCCGTACCAGAACCGGAATAAGGTTCGTACAGAACTTCTGCTCTGGCTTCAAAAGCATGGACCATTCGCTTAACCGCCTCGTGAAAGAAGGGTTCCATTAGCATCTGTAACATTCGAGATTTAAATTCAAAGTCAACGTGGAAGTCGATAAGGCATCCATCGGGATGTTCATGGAAAATCCATGTGTTCGTAAGGTATTTAAAGGGCCCATCCACATAAGCCACATCAATGCGTAATTGCTCATGATGCAAATCGACACGACTGGTGAATTTTTCCCTGATCATCTTAAAACCAATGATGAGGTCGGCAAAAATTCGGGTATCTTGACGACGCTTAATACGCGCCCCCACGCACCAGGGCAGAAATTCTGGATAGCACTCGACATCAGCCACCATCTCGAAGATCTGCTCTGGAAGAAAATTTAATACTTTTTTTTCTGCGTGGACTGGCATGTTATAAATCGCAAATCAGGAGGATAATACCTTCTGTTCTCTCGCTTTTCTCAATTCCTGAAAGTCCTCATCTGCATGATAGGAAGACCTGGTTAAAGGAGAAGAAGCTACGTGTAAGAAGCCTTTGTTATACGCCATCTTTTCATAAAACTCGAACTCTTCGGGGGTCACAAAACGATCAACGCGATGGTGCTTAGGAGTAGGCTGTAGATATTGACCAATGGTCAAGAAATCTACATCCGCCACACGCATATCATCCATTACTTGAAGAACCTCGTCCTTTGTCTCGCCCAAGCCAACCATAAGGCCAGATTTAGTAAAGAGAGTAGGATCCATTTCCTTGGCACGATCCAATATCTTGAGACTGTGGTAATACCGTGCACCGGGTCGGACAGAAGTGTAAAGCCGTGGAACGGTTTCAAGGTTGTGATTGAAAACGTCTGGTTTGGCTTTGACAACAACTTCTAGCGCACCATCTTTATGTCTGAAATCAGGTGTCAGGACTTCGATTGTTGTATCCGGTGCTTCTTTTCTGGTTGCTGCAATAACTTTGGAAAAGTGATCCGCACCACCATCATCAAGGTCATCGCGGTCAACAGACGTAATGACCACATGACGTAATTGCAATTTTGAAACCGCTGCCGCAACGCTATAGGGCTCAAATGGGCTTAGCGCATCTGGCTTACCTGTTGCGATATTACAAAACGAACAGGCACGAGTACAGATCCCGCCCATAATCATCATCGTTGCATGTTTTTTAGACCAACATTCGCCAATGTTTGGACAAGCCGCCTCTTCACAGACGGTGGTCAGATTGTTGTCACGCATAAGCTTGCGTGTTTCCTGGTATCCTTTGGATACAGGCGCTTTTACTCTGATCCAGGATGGTTTTCTCTGAATTGGAGAGTCGGGACGTTTGGCCTTTTCAGGGTGCCGCATCTTTGCGCGGTCATCCTTAGTGGAAATTATGCGCTCAGCGCGTTCTTTCCCCTCGAGCTGGGATGTTTGTTCTGAAACAATTGTTTCTGTCATCAACTCACTCCGACCTATCGTGAACTCAGTTTACAACAAACAGGGTTTACACGAAGTTACAAACCGGAAGGTAGCACTACCTTCCGGTATTACGCTGTAATACATATGGCATTACAACAAAATCTCAAGCTTTCAGATGCGACACAATGCCCCGACCTTGAGCCTACTCTAGAAATGAATAGCGCGATCATAAGCATCTAGTACAGACTCATGCATCATTTCCGATAATGTCGGATGAGGGAAGACTGTGTGCATTAGCTCTTCTTCCGTGGTCTCAAGCCCCATGGCAACAACAAAGCCCTGTATTAGCTCCGTCACTTCAGCACCAACCATATGTGCGCCTAAAAGCTCACCGGTTTTCGCATCAAAGATGGTTTTAATCAAGCCTTCAGCTTCGCCCAAGGCAATTGCCTTACCGTTACCAGCAAAGGGGAAGCGTCCAATTTTGACTTCTCGACCTTCTTTTTTTGCGGTCTGCTCATTCATGCCAACAGAAGCAATTTGGGGATGGCAGTATGTACAGCCCGGGATTTTACTTTTATCAATGGGATGGGCTGATAATCCAGCAATCTTTTCAATACAAACAACACCTTCGTGTTCGGCTTTATGTGCCAACATCGGAGGTCCGGCGACATCACCAATCGCAAAGATACCTGGAACATTTGTTCGAGAGAATTCATCGGTTACGATACAGCCACGATCTGTTTTGATTCCGATATTTTCCAAGCCGATGTTTTCAATGTTACCAACAACACCAACAGCGGATATTACTCGATCAACCGTAATCTGTTCGATTTTACCGTTCTTTTCCAACGTCGCTGTTACTTGATTATTCTTCTTATCAAGCTTGGTGACCATAGTTCCGGTCTTAAACTTCATCCCGTGCTTACCAAGGAGTTTCTGAGCAAGCTTTGAAATCTCATCATCTTCAACCGGCAAGATTTTGTCGAAAACTTCGACAACGGTTACTTCTGCCCCAAAGGTGCTATAGAAATCAGCAAACTCAATCCCAATTGCCCCGGAGCCAACAACCAAAATGGATTTTGGCATCGTGTCAGGCCGTAACGCCTCGCGATAAGTCCAGACTAATTTTCCATCTGGTTCAAGTCCCGGAAGGGTACGCGCACGTGCACCTGTCGCGATAATGATGTTCTTCGCGGTAAGCGCAGATTTTTTCTTATCTTTGTTCTCAACAGATAACTTTCCTGGTGCCGTAACTGTACCAGCGCCGTCAAAAACGGTGACCTTATTCTTCTTAAGAAGATGACCAACACCGCCATTAAGCTGCTTGGAAACTCCCTTAGAACGCTCGACGATCTTCTGAAGATCAAAATCGATCCCCTTCGCGGACAAACCATAATCTTCGGCATTCTTCATATTGCGGTAGATCTCCGCTGATCGAAGGAGTGCCTTTGTTGGGATGCAGCCCCAGTTCAGACATATTCCACCAAGATGATCACGTTCAACCACAGCCGTTTTCAGACCGAGTTGCGCCGAACGAATAGCCGTCACATAGCCACCGGGACCACCGCCAAGGATGATAACGTCAAAGTTTGTATCACTCATAGTTTCATCCCTTAGAGAAGCATGGAGAGAGGTTCTTGGATCAAGGTTTTGAAGGCTGCCATAAATTCAGCACCAACAGCACCATCAACAACCCGATGATCGACAGAAAGCGTACAAGTCATAACGGTTGCTATAGCCAATGCACCATCTTTGACCACAGGACGCTGCTCACCAGCACCAACAGCAAGGATACACCCTTGTGGAGGGTTGATAATCGCTGAGAAATCTTTGATGCCAAACATACCAAGATTGGAAATAGAGAAAGTTCCACCTTGATATTCTTCAGGCTTCAGTTTGCCATCGCGGGCACGGCCAGCGAGATCCTTCATTTCAGAAGAAATAACGCCGAGACCTTTACCTTCAGCAGCCTTGATAATTGGTGTTATCAAACCAGTTGGCGTAGCTACAGCGACGGAAATATCAGCATTTTTATAACTCAGTATTCCCTCTTCGCTATAGGAAGCATTGGCAGCAGGAACTTTTTTCAAAGCTAGAGCCACAGCCCGAATAACAAAATCATTTACAGAAATTTTTACGTCACCACTTGCATTCAATTCCTTACGGAAGGCCAGCAACTTATCGATCTCACAATCAACAGAGAGATAAAAATGGGGTACCGTTTGCTTTGATTCTGTCAGGCGGTTGGCTATAACACGGCGTATTGAACTCAATGGCTCAAGGTCGTATTCCATACCAAGTAAATCAGCGAGCTCACGAGCATTTGGTCCAGATGCTGTTGGCGCTGCAGCCTTAGGTGCTGAGGCTGATGGAGAAGCGGCTTGTGCAACAGATTTTCCAGTTCCTTGTTCAAGAGCAACCAGAATATCAGCTTTCACGATACGACCGTGCGGTCCTGTGCCCTGAACAGCTGAAAGATCCAAGCTCTCTTGAGAAGCCATCCGTCTCGCAAGAGGACTTGCGAATACACGATCACCAGTTGCAGCGATAGGAGTTGCAGGCGCAGGTGCGACCTGAGGTACGGGCGACGCTGTGGCAACCGGTGTTTCGTTTACAGTCTCAGGCTTTGTAGCAGGATCAGGTGCCGCAACATCGAGAGCACTCGCATCTTCGTCTTCTTCAAGAAGAATTGCGATTACTTGATTTACTTGCACACCCTCACTGCCGTCAGGAATAAGGATTTTTGCAATAGTACCTTCGTCGATGGTCTCGACTTCCATCGTTGCCTTATCGGTTTCAATTTCGGCAAGAATATCACCTGAATTTACTGTATCGCCTTCTTTAACCAGCCAACGGGCCAGTGTGCCTTCTGTCATCGTTGGAGACAGGGCGGGCATAAGAATATTGATTGGCATCGTATATCTCCCCTGCCCCGTTTACGAACGGTAGCAGACTTCTTTAGCTGAAGTGATGATATGAGAACTCTGAGGCAACGCTAGCTGTTCAAGGTTCGCGGCATAAGGAAGTGGCACATCGACACCAGCAACACGCTTAACTGGCGCATCCAGATAATCGAAAGCCTGCTCCATTACCATAGCCGAAATCTCAGAACCAATACCAGAGAACGCCCAACCTTCTTCGACGGTCACCAAACGATTGGTTTTACGTACAGATGTGAGGATCGTCTCAGTATCTAGAGGGCGAATAGTCCGAAGGTCGATAACCTCAGCAGAAATACCCTCCTTGGCAAGCTCTTCAGCAGCAGCCAGCGCCTTACCAACCATCAAAGAGAAGGTAACGATGGTCACGTCTGTACCAGAACGAACAACTTTTGCTTTACCAATAGGAACAGTCCAGTCATCGGTATCCGGCACGTCAAAGCTTGTGCCATACATCAACTCGTTCTCGAGGAAAATGACCGGATTTGGATCACGAATGGCCGATTTCAGAAGACCTTTCGCATCTGCTGCAGAATAAGGCGAAACTACTTTTAAGCCCGGACAATGTGCATACCAGCTAGCATAACATTGAGAGTGCTGTGCACCCACACGAGAAGCAACACCATTTGGTCCGCGGAACACGATCGGGCTGCTAACTTGGCCACCAGACATATAACGCGTTTTCGCTGCAGAGTTAATGATATGGTCAATTGCTTGCATGGCAAAATTGAACGTCATGAACTCAACAATTGGGTTCAGGCCGTAAAAAGCAGCACCAACACCCAAGCCAGCAAAGCCATGCTCTGTAATCGGGGTATCAATAACACGTTTTGCACCGAACTCATCCAATAGACCTTGGCTAATTTTATATGCACCTTGATATTGAGCGACTTCTTCACCCATCAAGAATACTTTTTTATTACGACGCATCTCTTCGGCCATTGCATCACGCAAAGCTTCACGAACAGTCGTTTTTACAACAGGACCATCCCATTCGCTTTCAGGCGCCACGAACTCGACTGCTGGGCCTGAAACACTTATTGGTGCAGGCGCAGGAGTTGGTGCGGAGCTTTCAGCGGCGACAGGTGTTATACTAGGAGCACTAGAGGAAACTTTAGCCAGATCAGCTTCAGTTTCACCCTCTTCGAGTAAGATCGCAATCGGGGTATTTACGGCAACGTTATCCGTATCGCCTGCGATTAATATTTTACCGAGAATACCTTCTTCAACGGCTTCAACTTCCATTGTCGCTTTGTCAGTTTCAATCTCGGCCAGAATATCACCAGATGATACACTGTCGCCTTCGTTTTTTAACCATTGCGCCAATTTCCCCTCGGTCATGGTGGGGGATAACGCAGGCATAAGAATTTCTATTGGCATATTTTCTTCTCCGGAATGACGGACAGCTTACGCGTCTGCGTACACATCGGTGTAAAGTTCGGAAGGATCTGGCTCAGGGCTAGATTGGGCGAATTCAGCTGATTTTGAAACGATCGCTTTAACATCTTTATCGATTTGTTTCATTCCAGCTTCATCGATGACCTTCTTCTTGAGCATGACCGCGCGAAGACGTTCGATAGGATCGCGCTCTTCACGTACCTTCTGAACTTCTTCTTTTGAACGGTACTTGGCAGGATCAGACATGGAGTGACCACGATAACGATAGGTCATCATTTCCATTATATAAGGACCTTTACCACTGCGAGCATGTTCAACAGCAATTTTGGCAGCTTCACGAACAGCAATCACATCCATACCGTCTACCTGCATACCAGGAATGCCATAAGCAGCACCACGGTGATACAGTTCGGTAGAGTTCGCAGAAGAACGCGCCGTTGAAGTTCCCATCGCATAGCTGTTGTTTTCAATGACATATACAACAGGAAGTTCCCAGAGTGATGCCATGTTAAAGGATTCGTAAACCTGACCCTGATTCAAAGCACCATCACCAAGGTAAGCAACGTTAACAGCGTTCTCTTCTAGGTACTTATGCGCGAAGGCGATACCCGTTCCGATTGGAACCTGAGCACCAACGATACCATGACCACCATAAAAACCTTTTTCTTCACTGAACATATGCATGGACCCGCCCTTACCTTTGGAATAGCCCCCGCTACGCCCAGTAAGCTCTGCCATAACACCATCAGGATCCATACCACAGGCCAACATGTGACCGTGGTCACGGTATGAGGTCAGGATAGTATCTCGCTCTTCCAGAGCTGATTGCATCCCAACTACAACGGCTTCTTGTCCGATATAGAGGTGACAGAAACCGCCGATTAGCCCCATTCCATACATCTGGCCTGCTTTTTCTTCAAAGCGGCGAATGAGGAGCATTTCACGGTAAAATTTAAGGAGTTGTTCATTTGTAACATCTGAAGAATCTGTACGTTTCTTCGGAGCCCGTTTGGTGGGCGTTTTTTTTGTCGCCATGCGAGGTATCCCATAAGATCTAGTGTTACTCACTAAGGGGTGTGTTTCTCGCAGTTAATGTAAGGCAAACGAAATAATATTACAACAAGTTTTATCTTATTGATTTATATAATGTTTTTGTATGTTAACCTAAATTCGGTAAATTGTTATATTTTTGCTGCATTGCACAATAACAAGTTAACTATACAACTTATCTTTTTTGAAGAATAACGTATTCGTTTTCTCGGCCATAATTAAGAACTTCTCGCGCTCTTTCTTCTAGCATATCGGGGTCAAGATTATCAGGACGCAAAAGAGCAACACGAGATTCTAAGCTTGATTTCTCTTGTTGAGTAACCTGCAGTTCAATTTGTTTTTCAGTTAAATCCTGCTTGAGATGTATCCACGCCCAGACCCCACGCTCACCTTCAATAGTGTGATAGGCAAAATAAGCGACTATGGATGCCCCCAACACTTGAGGGATAACCAGTCTGGAACGTTTATGAATTTCTCTAAACAAGGACATGTAGGAATCGAATCATATTTGATATAAAAATACAACCCGCAAGTTAACAGATAAATAAGTAACAGGGAATAAACAAAGCGCCTTTATACAACAAAGGGATATTTGAGCCGTAATATTTTCCGCTCAACGAGCAGTCGTCTCGAACAAAAAAGAAGAGAAAAGGTCAAAAATAAAATAACCTTCCCCACTTATTTCCTGATCTTTATATCAAAAACCAGTCAGTTCCTACACAACTCAATAGCCTCACAACGGCTGATTAGGTCAAGGTTTCATACCCGGGATTACCAGGCAGCATTTTATCAAGCGTCGCAGGCTTATTGATAGTAAGTCCAAAATTCTTTTATACCTGAAAATCAAATAACGTTTCTTTGTGAAAAACTTTGATATCTTGAAGTAACAAAAAGGGGCGCAACAAATAGTTGCACCCCTGATAATCATAACAACACGTAAAGTGAGTTATTAACGCAAAACCTCACGGCCTGCATAATGCGCCATAGAACCAAGCTCTTCTTCAATCCGAATTAGTTGATTGTATTTAGCAACCCGATCAGAGCGAGATAGTGAGCCCGTTTTAATCTGACCACAGTTCATAGCAACAGCCAGATCAGCAATTGTGCTATCTTCGGTTTCTCCTGAACGGTGTGACATAACTGATGTGTACCCAGCTTTATGGGCCATATTTACGGCTTCCAATGTTTCAGAAAGCGTACCAATCTGATTCACTTTGACCAAAATTGAATTGGCCGTTTTGGTTTCAATACCACGAATAAGTCGCTTTGGATTAGTGACGAACAAATCATCTCCGACCAACTGAACTTTATGACCGATAGCTTCTGTCAAAGACTTCCAGCCATCCCAATCATCTTCGTTCATACCATCTTCGATAGAAAGAATTGGATAACGGTTTGTAAGGTCCTCTAAGTAGCGAACCATCTCGTCTGAACCAAGAGACTTACCTTCGCCAGCCAACTCATACTTGCCGTCTTTAAAGTATTCAGACGCAGCACAATCAAGAGCGAGCATTACGTCATCGCCCAGATTATACCCGGCGTTATCAACGGCCTTCGTAATGAACTGAAGAGCTTCGTCTGTAGAGGCTAAACTAGGAGCAAAACCGCCTTCGTCGCCAACATTGGTGTTATGGCCGGCATCGCTGAGAGATTTTTTCAAAGAATGGAAGATTTCTGCGCCCATGCGAATAGCATCGGAACCAGAAGCTGCCCCAACAGGCATAACCATAAATTCTTGAATATCGATTGGGTTATCTGCGTGTGCCCCACCATTGATGATATTCATCATTGGTACAGGAAGCGTACGCGCAAACGTTCCACCAACATAGCGGTAAAGCGGTAAGCCTGCATCTTCAGCAGAAGCCTTAGCAACAGCAAGACTAACGCCAAGGATAGAGTTAGCACCAAGACGGGATTTGTTCTCTGTACCATCAAGGTCAATCATGACCTGATCTATCAAAAGCTGATCTTCGCCATCAAGGCCAATTAGAGCTTCGAAAAGTTCATCATTTACAGCTTTAACAGCGTTCTGAACGCCTTTACCCAAGTAGCGACCCTTGTCTTCATCACGCAACTCTACAGCTTCGTAAATACCTGTAGAGGCACCTGAAGGAACCGCAGCGCGCCCAAAGGCACCACTTTCTAAAAGAACGTCAACTTCTACGGTGGGATTTCCACGAGAATCGAGGATCTCACGACCTTTAATGTCGATGATCGCCGTCATTTTATTCTATCTCCGTTAAGAAAGTTGAGGCGCAGAGAGGGTGCGGGCCTCGATAATAATCATTAAGCAATAGACACAGGATGTGCTTTTGCCAGTTTATCGAATTCAACCAGAACGGAAAGTAGCTCTGGAAGCTCTTGTACCCGGATCATGTTAGGCCCATCACAAGGCGCATTATCAGGATCCTGGTGTGTTTCCATAAAGAGACCTGCAACACCAACTGAAACTGCTGCACGGGCCAATACGGAAATAAATTCTCGTTGCCCGCCTGAAGTGGCGCCTTGTCCACCTGGCTGGGCCACAGAATGTGTGGCGTCAAACACGACAGGACAACCCGTTTGTAGAGCCATAATTGGGAGAGAACGCATATCAGAAACAAGTGTGTTGTAGCCGAAAGATGCGCCACGCTCACAAACCATTACCTTATCATTACCAGAGTCGATGATTTTTTGTGAAACGTTTGCCATATCCCAAGGGGCCAAAAATTGTCCTTTTTTGACATTAATCGCTCGGCCCGTATTTGCTGCTGCAACCAAAAGATCCGTTTGACGACAAAGAAATGCAGGAATTTGTAAAACATCAACAACCTGAGCCACAGGTTCACACTGATGTATAGAATGCACATCAGTAATCACCGGACAGCCAAACTTTGATTTAATTTCTTCAAAGACAGATAAAGCTTCGTCCATGCCGATACCACGTGATGAATCCAGACTTGTACGGTTAGCTTTATCGAAAGAACTTTTGTAAATCAGGGGAATAGAAAGTTTTTCACAGGCCTTTGTTAAAGTCTCTGCCATTTCCAATGCGTGAGAGCGGCTTTCCATTTGGCATGGGCCTGCAATCAATACAAACGGCAGATCATTTCCAAAAGTGACATTACCAACACGAACGTGACGTGATTGAAGCCCTGCATGCACTGTCATAAATTATATCTTTCTATTCTACCCTAATATTACACCACCCACTTATACTAGGCGGGACTGTTCAATTGCAGCTTTCACAAAAGAAGTGAAAAGCGGATGAGGTTCAAATGGACGAGACTTCAATTCTGGATGGAATTGAACACCAATAAACCAAGGATGATCTTCGAGCTCAACGATCTCAGGTAGTCCACCATCAGGTGACAAACCGGAAAACTTCATACCTGCAGCTTCCAGCTTTTCACGATAATTGATGTTTACTTCATATCGATGACGGTGGCGTTCTTGAATCAAATCAGTGCCGTAGGCTTCGCGAACACGAGATCCTTCACTCAGTGCGCAAGGATAAGATCCCAAACGCATTGTTCCACCAAGATCACTACCATCAGAACGTTGTTCACGCTCATTGCCGCGCTCCCACTCAGTCATGATACCGACAAGAGGTTCATCACAAGGCCCAAACTCAGAAGAACTGGCATCGGGTAAACCCGCGAGGTTTCTTGCTGCATCCAATACGGCCATCTGCATACCAAAACAAATACCAAAATATGGAATATTCGTTTTACGTGCAAAACCCGCAGCCGCAATTTTACCTTCAGAACCACGTTCGCCAAACCCACCAGGGACAAGAATACCATGGACGTTATCAAGAGCTTCAACAGCTCCCTCACGTTCAAAAATTTCTGAATCTAACCAGTTGATATTAACTTTAACGTTATTGGCAATCCCACCGTGGACCAGTGCTTCAGCCAAAGACTTGTATGCATCCAACAAGGATGTGTATTTCCCAACAACACCAATCGTTACTTCGCCATCCGGCTCACGAATGGTGTGCGTAATACTATCCCAGCGATCGAGATCCAGCTCGTCATCGGCCTTCAATTTGAAGTGACGTAAAACTTCGTCATCCAGACCACGCTCATGGTAAGCACGTGGCACTGCATAGATCGTATCAACATCAAGAGCTGGTATGACAGCTTCTTGACGGACATTACAGAACTGAGCAATTTTACGAAGAGCGCCTTCTGGTATTTCCTGCTCACAACGACAAAGCAGCATATCTGGCTGAATACCCAAAGACTGAAGCTCTTTAACTGAGTGCTGTGTCGGCTTCGTTTTCAACTCACCAGCAGCTCTCAGATATGGTATCAATGTCAAATGGATGAAGAGGCTACGCTCTTTACCAAGTTCGTTTCCAAGCTGTCGAATAGCTTCAAGGAAAGGAAGACCTTCGATATCACCAACGGTTCCGCCGATTTCACAAAGAATGAAATCTTCATCCCCGATATCTGACATCACAAATTCTTTAATCGCATTCGTGATATGTGGAATAACCTGAATAGTCGCCCCGAGATAATCACCACGGCGTTCTTTAGCAAGAACACCAGAATAGATCTTACCTGTCGTGACATTATCACTTTTACTCGCGGATACCCCCGTATACCGCTCGTAATGGCCAAGATCTAAATCAGTTTCAGCACCGTCATCCGTTACAAACACTTCACCATGTTGGTAAGGGCTCATAGTTCCAGGATCAACGTTGAGATATGGATCAAGTTTGCGAAGGCGGACCTTGTAGCCACGTGCCTGAAGCAGCGCACCAACAGCCGCAGAGGTTAAACCCTTTCCAAGGGAAGAGGTTACACCACCGGTAATAAATATAAAGCGCGTCATGAAACTCGTTGTCACTTAAATCAGTTTCAACAAAACCGGGACCCTAATGGTCCCGGTCAATGATAGTACGTATCGGAAAAAATCCGAAACTTATTCTGAAACCGGCGGAGCAACTGGTTGCTCACTCTCGGTTGGAGCCAATGGTGCAATGATATCATCAGCAATAGATCGCGTGCTACCAGTATCGGCAAGTACGGTCAACAAAAGGCTTGAAGCAATAAATGCCGCAGCAAGAATAGCAGTGGTACGCGTTAATAAATTAGCCGTACCTTGTCCTGTAAGGAATCCACCAAAACCGCCAGAGCCGCCACCGCCGCCACTTCCGCCCATACCAAGACCACCACCTTCGCTCT
Source organism: Halopseudomonas aestusnigri (assembly GCA_036960845.1). Classification (GTDB taxonomy): domain Bacteria; phylum Pseudomonadota; class Alphaproteobacteria; order Kiloniellales; family Kiloniellaceae; genus Kiloniella. Next base: position 320,244 of record JBALWN010000004.1, read on the forward strand.
TTTGAACGAGGACGACGCTGATAAGCGATAGTGTAATCAACAAATGAATGACCAATAGTACTTCGTTCATCGTTAGTAGTCTCTCAAAACATTCCGGGATTCTCACCCCAATTTAACACACCAATAACGCCTCATATATCAAACGTAATACAAAACTATTGTGTGCCTATATAGATCTTTACAGGCTATTTAGCCTTTTCCAACCGATATGGCTAGACTCATCTGACACCAATTGCCCAAAAATCTTCAACTTTTAAACTTGCACCGCCAACAAGTGCACCATCAACGTTTGAAACAGCTAGTAATTCCGCGGCGTTAGAGGGTTTCACAGATCCCCCGTAAAGGATGTTTATTTTTAGAGCAGAATCATTACCAAATCGAGAGACAAGTAATCCCCTGATGAAATTATGGACTTCTGCTACATCATCGGGAGTTGCAGTTTTACCTGTGCCAATTGCCCAAACAGGCTCATAAGCCAACACAATGCGACTAGGATCTGCATCATCAGGAAGAGACTGATCAACCTGTTTTTCAATAACCTTCAGAGTATTTCCCGAGACACGTTCGTCTTCAGTTTCACCAATACAGATAATGGGAATAAGGCCGGCTTTCAGTGCCGCGGAACTTTTTGCATTAACGTCTGCATTACTTTCACCGTGGTCAGTTCTTCTCTCTGAATGACCTGTCAGTACATAACCGCACCCAATATCTTTCAATAGTTCTGCAGACGTATCTCCGGTGTGAGCACCCGATACATTAGCGTGGCAATCCTGACCACCAACAGAAAGCTTAGTATTTTTTGTTTGACCAAGGACGGAACCAAGAAGGGCTGCTGGGGGGCAAACTACAAAGTCGGCTGGAACATCTTGTTGTTCAATTCTTGATAACAGCCCACTTACCAGCTCAGAGGCAAAGGAAACGGAACCATTCATTTTCCAGTTACCCGCAATGAGTTTACGCACCATAATCGATTCTCCCTGTGAAATATCGGCATATCTATACAGTCTCTATTCGAACAAACCAAGACCGAAGAGGCAATTCCCCCGATATGAAGACCTAATATTGAAGAACATATTTAAGAAGGATCAGTACGCTCAGTTTCGATCGTAAGAGATCACAACTATGGCACCGAATGTATAAACTTCAAAAACGCTGTTGCCCCAAGATAGCTCCATCCTTAATATGCCCGCACGATTATATATTATTCAATCATTCTGTAGAATTTCACGGGTAAGTTATGGCTCATAAAAAACCAGGCCTTTTCAAGCGTATTGTTGTTATAGCACTTTTCTCCCTCTTAATATTAAGCTTTGCAGCTTGGGGGATCCAAGACATCTTCTTGAATTTAGGGTCGAATCAGGTCGTAGCCAAAGTTGGTGACATTGAGGTCACTCAGACTGAATTCTCCAACGGCCTTACGCGCGAAACCAATAGTATCGCTCAACAATTGGGCCGTGCTATTGATTTCCAGGAAGCTCAACAACTTGGTCTCACAAATAGAGTAGTCGCTCAACTTGTAAGCCAGGCGCTGTTTACCCTTCAATCTCAAGAAATGGGGCTAACGGTTTCTGAAGCACAGTTGAGAGAAGAAATTTTGAAAATTGATGCTTTCAAAAATGAACTTGGAGATTTTGATGCTAATCGTTTTCAAAATACGCTTTATCAGGCTGGTATGTCTGAAGCTGCATTTCTTCGCGATCTATCCAAAGACATTGAACGCCAACAAATCAACAATGCCATAACCAATGCCATTCCTGTTCCAACTAAATTAGCTGAACAACTTTATACTTATACTAGTGAAAAACGTTTAGTTGATTACATAGAGATTCCATATTCTCGATTTGACAATATGGCGCCAGCAACGGATACCGAGCTTTCTTCTTATTACGAAACAGAAAAACAAAACTATCTAGCGCCTGAATTCAAGTCCGTAGGCTACCTTCATCTCGACCCAAAAGAAGTAGCAAAAACGGTTACTCTTACTGAAGAGCAAATCGAAGAAGAATTCCTCGCACAAAAAGATAGCCTGTCTCTTCCTGATCGCCGCAGTTTGGTTCAAATGCTCCTCAGGGATGAAGCGCAGGCCAAAGAAGCTCATGACAAACTCCTCGGAGGTGCAGATTTTAATGCTATTGCCAAGGAATTAACCGGATCCGAAAGCATTGATCTTGGTGTTATGGAGCAATCTGATCTATTGCCTGAGCTTGGACTAGAAGTGTTCGCATTAGAGAACGCAGGCATTACTTCACCTATTCAATCTCCCCTTGGATGGCACATTATTTCTGTGGAAGAAATTTCACCTGCAAGAGAAGCCATTTTTGAGGAAGTACGCGAACAGGTAACAAAAGATGCTGCTCTGCGTGTTGCCACCGATGAACTAATATCTCTCGCAAACCAACTAGATGACGAAATTGCTTCAGGTGCGGACCTTAACGAAGCCGCATCTAAACTTGGTTTGATTATGTCCTCTTATGATGAAATCGATTCTGAAGGCCGGGATCGCGATGGGTTGCCTTTGATAGGTCTTTCTGAAAACAACAAGTTTCAAGAAGTTCTTGGCCAGACTGGAACAGATGCCGACAGTCTTCTTACTGAGCTTGATGACGGTGGATATTTCATCCTTAAAGTCAATTCTATAACTCCAGCCGCGCCACGCGCACTTCAGGAAATCAAATCTGAATTGACGCAGGCATGGATTGAAAGTCGTAAAAATGACGAGACAAAGAAGATCGCAGAAAAGCTAGCTGATGAATCTCGTAACGGTACGGCGCTTCAAGCTGTAACGGATGAAGCGGCTGAGTTGATCAAATTTGGTGTAGAGATCAATCGTTTTTCATCTAACGTTGGCCAAGCACTTGCTCCTGCTCTCGTAAGAGACATCTACAAAGCAAAAACAGGTGACGTTGTTACCGGACAGGCCGACAATGGATATCTCATCGTAACCGTAAGCGGGATTGTACAGGCCGATTTAAGCAGCCAATCGGAAGCCGTCGATAGCGTTAAGACATCCGTCGAAGGCTCATATAAAAATGACATTTATTCTCAGTACCTTACAGCCCTTAGACAGGACTTCGGTGTAGAGATCAACCAGAGCTCTATCGAACAAGTCATCAACCCTTATGGCACGTCTCCGTACTAATGACTGAACCCATTACATACGAAGCTTTCTCAGCAGTATATGATAACAACAAGCCGCAAGTGGTTTGGACAACATTGATTGCTGATTTAGAAACACCTGTTTCTGCCTTTCTCAAACTGGCGGAACAAAGAGCAAACAGTTTTCTCTTTGAATCTGTCGAAGGCGGAAATACCATTGGTCGCTATTCTTTTATCGGTTTTGACCCTGACTTGGTATGGCGTTGTAATGGGGCGAAGGCTGAAATCAACCGGCAATATAAAACAAAGCCTGATGCTTTCGTAACGGAACAAGATACTGCCTTGGAAAGCCTGCGTAAGCTGGTTGCTGAATGTAAGTTCGACCTTCCAGAAGACTTACCGCCAATGGCCGCAGGTATCGTTGGCTACATGGGATATGAAACCGTCAGGCAGATGGAACATCTCCCCACCGACAACCCTGATCCTTTAGGGCTACCTGAAGGTATGTATCTTCGCCCAACGGTCACAGCCATTTTTGATCGGGTAGAAGATCAAATCATGGTAACGACAGCTGTCTGGCCTAAAGACGGTATATCTGCTAGAGAAGCTTTTGAAAAAGCCCATGACAGACTAGCAGCTGTAACAGCTGATTTTAATCTACCTTTGGAACATAAACCTGAGGTTTTCGAGGGCGACCTGATTCTCCCAGAGACAGCATCTAACCTTTCGCGTGAAGAATTTCACAGAATGATTGAGCAGGCCAAAGAGTATATTTTGGCAGGTGATGTATTTCAGGTCGTTCTTTCACAAAGGTTCTCCGTTCCCTTTACCCTCCCCCCCTTTGCACTCTACCGCGCACTGAGAAGGTTAAATCCTTCACCGTTTTTATTTTATTTAAACTTTGGTGATTTTTCCGTAGTTGGTTCCAGTCCAGAAATCTTGGTCCGAGTTCGCGATGGCAAGGTGACCATTCGTCCAATTGCCGGAACGAGAAAACGCGGTGCCAATGCCGCTGAGGATAAAGAACTTGCCGCTGACTTGCTGTCAGATCCGAAAGAACTCGCTGAACATCTAATGTTGCTGGATTTGGGTAGAAACGATGTTGGCCGTGTAGCTGAGGTCGGGTCTATTCAAGTAACAGAGCACATGCTCATCGAATTATACAGTCATGTCATGCACATCGTATCCAACGTTGAAGGTACGCTTGATACCAAACGTGCGGATATGATCGACGCCCTTGCAGCTGGTTTTCCAGCTGGGACTGTTTCTGGAGCCCCAAAAGTTCGCGCTATGGAAATCATTGACGAGCTTGAACCAGAACGGCGTGGCATCTATGGCGGTGCAGTTGGATACTTTGGTGCTGGTGGCGGTATGGATACATGTATCGCCTTGCGTACAGCGATCATCAAAGACCAGACCATGTACATTCAAGCGGGTGCGGGCGTTGTTGCTGATTCAGTCGCAGAATCTGAGTATCAAGAATGTCACAACAAAGCACGTGCACTTATTAGAGCAGCCGAAGAAGCAGTTCGCTTTGCCGCACAAAAGAGTAACATCTAAATTAATTATTGAATACTTACGAAAGCCGGTTAGGGACCTTACTCAGCCGGTTTTTTTAATGCCAGAATCTCGGAAATAGGAACAATATCAAAACCACGATTTTCTGCGGCTTTGATCCACTGATGCAATACTCTAACCGTTGTTTTATGAGGATGACCAATGGCAATAGCATGGCCATTTTTCAGGGCTATTTTTTCCGTTACCTTTAACTGGGCTTCAATTTTATCTGGATCCTGATAATCGTTATCAAGAAATGTATCCCGCCTCAGTACAGGAACTCCAAGCGAAGCAGCCGTTGCCGCAGCGACACTATTTGGGGATGTTCGAGAGTCCATAAAGAAATAGTCGGTTTCTTCAATACGCTGCATCACAACCTTCATGCCGCGATCCCAACCTGTAAATTTACTACCCATATGATTGTTGATCCCGATATAGCCATCAAATTGGGCCATCCCCCATTCAAATCGGGACAATATCTCTTGATCAGAAAGCCCCGTGAGAAGAGCCTTCGGTCCGGGATCTGCTCGCCCTAAAGGTTCCATTGGCACATGTAACATAAGCTCGTGCCCTTTCTCCCGTGCAGCTTGGGTCATGACTTGAACGTCAGGTGCATAAGTCATGAAAGAAAGGGTAATTACGCCGGGGAGTTCAATGGCGAGTTCTGCTCCTTTCCTATTAACACCGACATCATCAAGCACAATGGCAATCATTGGGCGCTCAGGTCGTTTCCAGGACTGCTTTGGTAGAGAATTCTTATTAAAAGGAGGAAGAGATGCGACCTTACTCTCATCCTCCCTATCCTGCGCAAGTTCCTTAACAGGCTCGGACTTCCTCTCAACCTTTTCAACGACATCCTCTGTCACTTTTCGAAGGGGTATTTTTGGTGTTATACCTGGTTTAGAAATTGTTACGCTTGGCGGAAGCTTGATTGTCTCAGAAGAAGCACCATCGTCAATAACAGTGTCATCAATAGAGATGTTTCCAAGGTTTATGGGATGAGGCTTATTGGCCGGCGCCGCCTCTAATGCCTTAATCTTTGCCTGTTCTTCAGTTTGTTTTTGGGTTAGGCCTATGAGCTTTTGAGGATCGTCGCCCCCCTTATCACTGCGTTGAAAAACCAACAATGATGATATTGTTATGGCCAGGAAAAACACAAACCCGAGAACTATAAACAAGTTTCCAGCTTGAAAACTCTTCTTGTGGTGAAGAGATTTCGACTTGCCCGATGTTTTTGGCTTTGATTTGCGCTTTTTTGACATGAATCCGCTCTACGATGAGGGTTCATATGTATATCAGCAGTTCTCCAGTTGATAGAAAAAACTCTACCAACTTAGGAAATTTACCAGAAAATGAATTCTATATTTTGGCCTTATTATTTAACCGGGCAAAATCATTCAGTATCGGGCAATCTGGTCGATGATCTCCCTGACATTTATCGATAAGTTCGCTCAAGGTATCTTTCATGGACTGCAGTTCTGTAATTTTACGATCCATCTCTTCGACGTGTCGTCTCGCGAGCTCCTTTACTTGAGCACTCGCTCTATTGCGGTCATTCCAAAGAGTTAACAGCTCAGAGACTTCACTTATTGAAAAACCGAGACTTCTGGATCGTTGAATAAAACGAAGTGTTTGAATATCTTTTTCTTCATACGCCCTGTACCCGGAAGAAGTCCGCCCCGCAGGATCTATCAAACCAATTGATTCGTAGTAGCGAATTGTCTTTGCAGGTAAACCTGATTTTGTAGCAACTTGACCGATTTTCATGGTTTTAGTCGATCCGTTTCAGTGAGGAATAAAGTGAGAGTGAACTTGTCATAACGGTAACGGAGCTTAAAGCCATCGCAATTCCGGCCAATACAGGGTTCAGCATACCAGATGCTGCGAGGGGAATTCCGATAACGTTATACACAAAAGCGCCTAGCAAATTTTGTGCAATTTTATGTCGAATGATACGTCCAGTGCGTATTGTTTTATATACCAGATAAGGATCGCTTTGGGTCAAGGAAGCATCTGCAGAACCAATAGCAACATCAGTGCCATCGCCCATGGCCAAACCAACATCGGCTCCCGCCAAGGCAGGCGCATCATTTATTCCATCACCAACCATAACCACGCGTTCTCCCTTGTCATGTAGTGCTTTAAGACAAGCTAGCTTTTCAGCAGGTAGAAGATTTGCCTGGACATGATCAATGCCTAATTCCTTAGCAACCATATCTGCGGCAGGTTTCTGGTCCCCGCTGAGCATCATGACTTTTAGGCCGTCCGCTTTAAGAGCAGAAATTGCCTTGTAGGACTGTTCTCTGATTTGATCTTTTAAGGCAAACACACCCAAAACCTCGATTACATCTCCAGCTTTTTCAGCGAGCCAAACAAGAGTCGAGCCCTCTTGCCCCGATTTCTCTGAAAATTCATCAAAGTCGTTTGTATCAACACCTTCTCTCTTCATGAGCTTGATACTACCCATAAAGAGTTCGTTTTGATCGACGTTACCCTTTACGCCAAGACCCGGTATAGCCTGGGAATTGTTGATCTCAGCAGATGATACACCCTCAAGTTTTGCGTAATTTAGTATAGCTTTTGAAAGGGGGTGAGAACTATCTTTGGACAAACCTGAAGCCAACGTCAAAATTTTCTCGGTAGGTAATTTATCCGACAAAAGACTGCCAACAACTTGGGGATGGCCAGAAGTCAGAGTACCCGTCTTATCAAATACAACGGTTGTAGCACTCGCCAATCCGTCTATAGCATCTGAGTTCTTTATCAAGATACCCATCCGGGCGGCTTGTCCACTTCCGACCATGATCGCTGTGGGCGTTGCTAGTCCAAGTGCACATGGGCAAGCAATAACAAGAACAGTTACAGCATTGATTATGGCAAATTCTAAAGTAGCCCCCCCGAAAAACCACCAATAAATAAATGTTCCTATCCCGATAACGAGAACAGATGGAACAAAAATCGCACTCACTTGATCAACAAGCTTTTGTATTTTTGGCTTGCTTGTTCTGGCAGACTTAACTTGTTCTATAATTTGTGAAAGCTTGGAATCTTTCCCAAGCGTTGTTGGCTGAACACGAAGAAGCCCCTCACCATTGATCGTGCCGCCAATTAAGAGGTCACCAGCATTTCTGGAGACAGGCATTGATTCTCCCGTAACCATAGCTTCATCAATTTGGCTATGTCCTGAAATAATAAGGCCATCGACGGAAATTAAATCACCGGGCCGAACAATAACAATATCGCCCTCTTGTACTTTGTTTGCCGGAATCTCTTGCTGTTTTCCATCTCGTTCAACAATAGCCGTAGAAGGCTGTAATTTCATTAAGGCCAGTAAGGCCTCGTTGGTTTTTCCTTTAGCTCTTTCTTCAAGAATTTTACCCAAAAGCACAAGAGTAATAACTGCTGCAGATGCTTCAAAGTAAAGACCGTGTGCAATATAGGATGACCAAGACAACCACTCAGAAATATCACCAAGCATAACTGCTACTGATAGCCCAAAGGCTGCAGAGGTTCCAACTGCAACAAGCGTATCCATGTTGCTTTGGCCATGACGAAAAGCATTCCAAAACCCTTTATAAAATCGAGCTCCAGCAAAAACTTGAACAGGAAGTGCTAGTAAAAATTGGTATAAAGGCGGGATTGTTAATTCAATACCAAAAGGCATCAAAATCATTTGCCCAACTAACGGAATTGTTAGCATCATTGAGAGAATAAAAATTTTATGCGTTGGAGTTTGGCTGTTCTGCTCGCCGAGCTCTGAAATCGATAAAATATCATTTTCCTGAACAACGGCTTCATAACCAGCTTCTGAAATTTTAGCAATTAACTTGCGCTCTATATAATTGGTATTATCAGTTTCCTTAGAAAGAGAAACTCTCGCGGCACCATTCATCAAGTCAACAGAGCTCGACTTAACACCCGGCACTTGCATAATCGCTTTTTCGATCGAACGGACACACCCAGCACAAGTCATCCCTTTGATGCCAAGTTCAACTATTCCCTCTCCCTGAAGAGACATGGGATCAACGATTTTTGCTTTATACCCTTTTTGGGCGAGAGCATCTAGAAGGCGTTCTTTTTCAACAGTGCCGTCCGATGTCACCATCGCTGAGTTGCTCATAAGATCAGGATGGGCTTCTAAAACCCCGTCAACTGACTGGAGTGCGTTACTGACTGAACGAACACAGCCTGCGCAGCTCATACCATCAATGGTCAATTCAATAGCTTGTGACATCTGGGTGCGTACTCTCAAAATTCCAAGATGAGCTATATATGGAGTTTACAGTAACTGGAAGGTCAAGTCATTAAAGCAAATATTATTAGGAGATTACAAAATCATTATAAAATCTCACCTTTCTTTATTTCTTCACCTTTACCTTACTGCTATAACTTCCTAAATTTTAGACATTACTCAATAAGTGAAAGCTCGCGTGCCGATATGTTACTACTGATCGATAACTACGATAGTTTTACCTACAACCTCTATCATTATTTAGGGGAACTCGGCGCGACGATATCCGTCGAACGCAACGACCAAATATCTGTTGATGAAATCCTGGACATGAAACCGGAGAGAATTGTTATTTCTCCTGGCCCTTGTGATCCTTCTTCAGCAGGTATCTGCTTGGAACTCGTAGAACGGGTTGCCGGAAAAATACCCGTACTCGGTGTTTGCCTCGGCCATCAATCCATTGGGCAGGCATTTGGGGCGAAGGTTGTCCGGGCACCAACACCAATGCACGGTAAAACAAGTGCAATAAGGCACAAAGGCAAAAGTGTATTTAAGGACCTGCCAGATCCTTTGACAGTGACACGGTACCATTCACTTACTATCGAGCCTGACAGTATGCCTGATTGCCTTGAGGTTACTGCATGGACAGATGACGGTGTAATCATGGGGCTACAACACAAAGAACTAGCGGTTCACGGGGTACAGTTTCACCCCGAGAGTATCGCGTCTGAAAAGGGACACGATCTCTTAAAGAATTTTCTCACGATATAATTTGCTCAAAGTAATAATTCTCTCCCTGAGTATAAAGTCAACAAGAGCTTTAACAAAACAGGGTTTGAAATAAGGGAGACTTTTTCATGCCTGGTTCTAGTTCCAAGTCTGCGGAATTAAGCGATATTAAATCTTTCATCGCCTATACGGCCGATGGGAATAGCTTATCAGCTGAACAGGCTGAACAGGCTTTTGACCTTCTGATGACAGGCGAAGCGACCCCTTCACAAGTTGCGGGTTTTCTTATGTGCCTGCGAGTGCGCGGAGAAACCGTCGAAGAAATCACTGGAGCTGCACGTTCTATGCGCAGCAAGATGCAAACGATCAAAGCCCCCAACGGCGCTATCGACGTTTGTGGTACCGGCGGCGATGCCAAAGGAACGCTCAACGTCTCTACGGCTACAGCATTTGTTGTTGCAGCTGCTGGAGTGAGTGTTGCCAAACACGGTAACCGTGCGGCCTCGTCTAAAAGCGGTGCATCCGATGTCCTCGGTGCTCTCGGTATTGGCCTGGAAGCAAATGTAGAAGCGGTTGAGCACGCTCTTGCAGAGAACGGCACCTGCTTTCTCGCAGCCCCTCTATATCATTCAGCCATGAGGCATGTCGGTCCAACCCGTGTAGAACTCGGCACCAGAACCATATTCAATGTCTTAGGCCCCCTATCGAACCCCGGTAAGGTAACGCGCCAAATAACGGGTGTGTATAGTCGCGATCTGGTTGAGCCTATGGCAAAGGTACTCAAGGCTCTTGGACACGAAAAAGCCTGGGTGGTTCATGGCGCTGAAGGTTTAGATGAACTTTCAATTTCAGGGTTAAGCTTTATATCTGAGCTCGATCAAGGACGCATTCGTAACTTTGAGATAATTCCAGAGATGGCGGGTTTGGAAAGATCCCCAATCGAAGAAATTATCGGCGGAGATGCAGAATTCAACGCCAAAGCGATGAGATCTATGCTTGGCGGTGTGAAAAATGCCTATCGTGACGCGGTTGTTTTGAATTCTGCTGGTGCTTTAATTGTTGCAGGTATTACTGATGATCTTAAAGAAGCTGCCGTGATGGCGGCTAAAGCGATCGACAGCGGCGCTGCATTGGCAAAACTTGATGGCCTTGTGTCACTTACAAATGAGGGTTCACCATCGTGAGCGATGTTCTAAAACGTATCTGTGATGACAAACTAGCCTTTGTAAAAGCACGTAAAGAAAACAAATCTCTGGCTGCCCTTGAAGAACAGGCAAGTAAACAAACTGCGCCACGTGGCTTTTATCGTGCCTTAAAAGCCAAACACGACCAAGGTCTCTATGGTTTGATCAGTGAGATTAAAAAAGCATCTCCAAGTAAAGGTTTGATACGGGCGGATTTCGATCCAGCTTCCCTGGCTAAAGCTTATAAAGCTGGTGGTGCCACCTGCTTATCCGTTTTGACCGACGAGCCTTACTTCCAAGGCACAGACACATATTTTCTCCAAGCAAGATCTGCTGTTGACCTCCCAGCCCTTCGCAAAGACTTTATGTTAGAACCCTATCAGATTGTTGAATCTCGCGCCCTTGGTGCCGATTGTATATTGCTGATTATGGCGGCGCTTACTAATGAGCAAGCACGCGACTTGGAAGCTCTCGCTTTTGAACATGACATGGATGTTCTGGTAGAAGTTCATAATGCAGAAGAACTCGAACGCGCACTTGAGCACCTTAAGTCCCCCCTTCTTGGGATCAACAATCGCAACTTAAAAACCCTCAAAGTCGATATTGCTACCACTGAAGAACTCTCTCAGATGGTTCCTCCAGAAAAGCTGCTTATTGCTGAAAGCGGTCTTTACACACCAGATGATCTGAAGCGTATGAAAGCAACAGGTGCGACAACGTTCCTCATTGGCGAATCTCTCATGCGCCAAGATGATGTCGCAGCCGCAACAAAAACACTGTTAGCACAATAAGCACCGCCAATAGCACCAAACGAAAGAATAAAGCAGATGTCTGGTAGCGCGTTCACGCATTTTGATAAAGAAGGCAAAGCAGTCATGGTTGATGTCTCTGATAAAAAAGAGACAACGCGGACCGCAACAGCCAAGGGACGTGTTCTTGTTCAACCTGAAACCATGAAGTTGATCCAAGAAGGCGGTTTCAAAAAAGGTGATGTCCTATCTGTCGCGCGCTTGGCTGGTATCATGGGAGCAAAAAGAACACCTGATCTTATCCCGCTTTGTCATCCGCTAATGTTGACCTCTGTCAAAGTTGATTTCGAGTTACATCCCGATGAAAATGCAATCGATGTTATTGGAACATGTAAACTGACGGGCCAAACCGGTGTTGAGATGGAAGCACTTACGGCCGTTTCTGTTGCCTCCCTCACCATCTACGATATGTGCAAAGCCGTAGATAAGGGCATTCAAATCACCGACGTCCGATTAATCAAGAAAACGGGTGGAAAATCCGGCACTTATGAGGCTAAATAATGTTATCAGTTGAAGAAGCTCTCGAACGAGTACTCGCTGGATTTACCAAGTTATCCCCAGAAACAGTCTCTTTGCACGATGCTCTGGGGCGCGTTCTTGCCAAAGATATAAAAGCCCGCCTCACCCAGCCACCAACAGATGTATCCGCTATGGATGGATATGCCGTTAGATCCTCGGATATTGTATCAGTACCAGTACAGCTAACGGTTCTTGGAGAAGCTCCTGCGGGTGGAAGTTTCGACAAAACTTTGAAAGCTGGCGAAGCTGTAAGAATTTTCACTGGTGGTCCCGTTCCTCTTGGAGCGGATTGCATCGTGATACAAGAAAATACCGACCGACAAGATAATCATGTAACTGTCAAACAAAGCGAAACATCCGGCCGCTATATTCGTCCTGCCGGCCTAGATTTCAAAGAAGGTCAGGTTGGACTTGAAAAGGGTACAGTTCTAACGGCCAGAGATCTCGCACTTGCTGCTGCCATGAACCACCCGTGGCTGGAAGTTTACCGAAAACCCCGGGTCGCCATTCTGGCCACAGGCAACGAGATCGTTCTTCCCGGGGAAACACCGGGGCCAAACCAGATTATCAGCTCAAATACCACTGCCTTGATGTCTTTTGTACGCGAATGCGGAGGAGAACCTATTTCCCTGGGAATTGCTCCAGATGATAGTGAAGCTCTCTCAGCAATGGCCAAAGGGGCAGAAGGAGCCGATCTCCTCCTTACCACAGGTGGGGCCTCTGTCGGTGATCATGATCTTGTCCGCTCTGTCCTTGGCGAACAGGGGTTGGAAATAGATTTTTGGCGTATCGCCATGCGTCCGGGAAAGCCCCTAATATTTGGGAAATTGGGTAACACACCAATGATCGGCCTCCCTGGGAACCCAGTTTCAACCTTAGTCTGTGCTTATATCTTTGCCCGCCCTGCGCTTTGGAAAATGACTGGCCAAGACCCCCACTCTGAAAGAGTTGAACGCGTGATCTTGGCTAGCGATCTCGGCGAGAATGATAAGCGCCAGGACTATTTGCGTGCAGAGCTGGCAACAAATGGCAAAGGCCAGCTCCTTGCTACCCCGTTTAGTCGACAAGATAGCGCGATGCTTAATTTACTACGAAAAGCAGATTGTCTGCTTATCCGTCCTCCCTTCGCACCTTCAATAAAGAAAGGTAGCGAAGTCGATATCATCCGACTTTAAGCTCTCTCCAACCGTATTTTAGACCTTGACCCCAGAAGAGAACCAAAGTAGAACAAAATATATGTTTTTGTTTTGTTCTACTGACAAAACGTAATTATATTCGGGGGAATGTCGATGCTGACCAAGAAACAACGCGAGCTTCTACTATATATTCGGGACCATCTATCTCGAACAGGAGTTTCTCCATCTTTTGACGAGATGAAGGATGCGTTAAGTCTGAAGTCAAAATCAGGTATCCATAGACTTGTTACCGCACTAGAAGAACGCGGATTTATTCGACGCTTAGCTCATCGCGCACGCGCGGTAGAAGTTCTTCGATTACCTGAAGACCTTGGTGCGATGCCTCAAACTACAACGACCAATACGGCACCTGGTATTCCCAGTAGTAACCCCCTACTATCCTCTGGTGTACAAGCCGCAAATCAATCGTTAATAGAGAACGATACCGTACAACTCCCCCTATATGGTAAAATTGCAGCAGGTACCCCTATTGAGGCTTTAAACGATCCAGCTTCATATGTTGACGTGCCAACTGGCCTCATCGGTCGAGGGGATCATTACGCTCTCACAGTCGAGGGGGATTCAATGGTTGAAGCCGGAATTCTCGATGGTGACACAGTTCTAATTCAACGCTGTGATGTCATTGAGAATGGTCAGATCGGGGTCGCATTTGTCGACAATACTGAAGCCACTCTTAAACGTGTAAAACGTCAAAGCGGTAAGATTGAACTCGAACCAGCAAATGCGTCTTACGAAACCAAAACCTATGATGCTGGCCGCGTTCAGGTGCAAGGCAAACTCGTTGGCCTACTCAGGCAATACCACTAAAGTTTCACGTTCTATATGTTAATGCGATGGATCAAGATTTCGCATTAACATATTTTGATAATATCCGGATTACTTGAGCTACTTTACCCATGGTCTCTCTCCAGTATTATCGTGTACATTTTCCACCTCAGGCCCTAAAGGTGAGAATGTAATACTGTGAACACCCTTTTTCCTTAGATCCCAATAATCTAGGACAAAGAGTTCTTTACCTCGGCACCAACCAGGGGATTTTAACGTCGTAATAATGTAATCAACTTTCACACAATCGTCCTTAAAAGCGCTCCCATTTATTATAAAGGACGTCGTTTTTCCCTCTGCCTTATACAAACAAGCGCTTTCATCGCACTTAAAAATATCGTCGGGTAATTCACGCCAGTTTCTGGTGTTGCTAACGGCTAAATTTTTCTTCCAAACCTTGGATGTAAACCGCGCTTTTCGTGTATGATTAATAAAGAGTACATTATCCCTCCGAATTGCAATCAATCCAGTTTTACCATCTACGACAACATCCAGCCGGCGCTCCGTTATGCCAATAAAAAGGATGAAAGTGGCAACAGGAATGGCACCTAAAACCCTCACAGGGTGCTTAATCAGACATATCCATAAGCCACCAAGAGAAACCAAGGACAGATACTCAACCGAAAAAGTGGATACTTTCAACTGTCCCTTGGGGATAGAAGCTATCAATTCAGCAAGCCATAATAAAAATTTGAAAGCCCACCCCAGGGGCGCCAAAGATAATCCCTCTAATCCTAAAGGCATCAGGATATAACTCAAAAGTACTAAAGGCATAAGCACTAGTGCGGTAAAGGGTACCGCAATAAGATTGGCTAAAATTCCAAAAAGAGGAAGGCTATGGAAATGGTATAATACAAAGGGTGC
This sequence comes from Halopseudomonas aestusnigri, assembly GCA_036960845.1. GTDB lineage: Bacteria > Pseudomonadota > Alphaproteobacteria > Kiloniellales > Kiloniellaceae > Kiloniella. The sequence goes on from JBALWN010000004.1 coordinate 335,254, forward strand.
TGTTGCGAGAGAGGCAATAAGAGAACAAATAACGGTTACCTTTAACCCAGCAAAAACTCTCCCAATAAATAACTTACTCCTCTCTTTCTTATCGTAATATTCGAATACAGCTACCAAAGCGATAACAGCTGCAAAAGATAGTTGAAAGCTTGCAGAGATAAGAACTTCGGGGGTTAGCACAAGTAAGACAAGTGCCGCTACAGATACCGTTCTCATAGAGATCGCTTGTCTGTCGAGAATAATGGCAAGAAGAGATACACCTGCCATCATATATGCACGCTGAGCAGACAGTGGCATCGCAATCAACTCTAGATATCCATAACAAATAATGAGAGTTAAAAGAGCTGAGATTTTCTTAATTGGATAGTTAAGAGCCAAGGGTTGAATAGAAGCCATAATAAGACGGAGAGAGAAGAATATTATTCCTGCAACCAGCCCCATGTGTAATCCGGATATAGCCAACAGATGTGCCAATCCAGCTTCACGAATGTTATTTTTTGCTTTGTTTGATATTCCACCCTTTTGGCCTGTTAAAAATGTAATTGCGAGATCACGTTCATCGCCTTCCAAATGAGTTTCGATTTTTTGAACAAGTTTATTCCGCAAATTATTCCAAAAAAGATCCATACGTAATGGACCCTTAGGATCATTACCAATACTCTCCACCTTGCCCCAGATATAACCCACGGCTCCTATTTGTTTATAGTAGGCATACCGAGCAAAATTAAACCCTGAGGGTAAGATGGGTTGAGTTGGAGGCTTAAGTACCACACGGGCTCTTATTCTCTCACCCACGTCTATGTCTGTTTGACGGATGTTTGATCGTAACCGGATGTATTTCGGGATTGGTTGATTTTTAAATCCTTGGCCTCCTAAGTTCCTAAGGATGTATCGCTGCCCTGGTGAAGAGGGCTCGATGGAGACAATTGAACCTTCAATAAAACGTGGACCAATTTCATAATTAAGTACGGGGGTACGAATAATAAACGAATGAATTGTCGCAAGGCTAACGCCCGAAGAAATTAGTGTGAGGACGATTAAACAGAGCCAAGGCTTGTTACTTAAATTTTTACAATACCAACCAAAGATCACGCATAACCAAAGTGTAAAACTTATTCCAGATACTAAATATATTCCTGGCTCATAGGGTAATGAAAAATATAGTGCAATCCCAAGAGCAATAAAGACCGGAAGCCAATTTAACAGCCGAGATCTTTCAACTTCGAAAACAGAGCTCATATACTGATAAAATTGTGCCCAGCTTATCTTTCTTCTCCTCCAAATTTAAAGTCACAGATTAGAGTACCCAGCACTCATAGAATATGCTCACAACAAAAATAACAACCAAAACTAGTATTTTCACCTTAACCTCAAAAAATTTTATAGATTTAGATACCGTCAGAGGAAATTTACCGTAGATATAATTGTCATCATCGGATACTAAGATCTCGTCTTATCAATAGATGAGACATGTTCTCGGGGCGGGGCGAAAATCCCCACCGGCGGTGATAGCATTATTGCTTAAGCCCGCGAGCGCTTTTCGGTTTCCAACCGAGAAGGTCAGCAGACTTGGTGTAATTCCGAGGCCGACGGTTATAGTCCGGATGGTAGAGAACGGAGTGGTGAGGCCTACACAGATTGTGGGGTTGTATCATTGCGTACGCCCTGATTCTCGTTTTAAGTTTGATTGGAAAAATCGATGAATCAGAAATCTAATAATAAATATCCAAGTGGCACTTTTGAAGACATGCACTTTGCCTTCATACAGGCACAATGGCACAGTGACATTGTCAGCAATTGCAGAACTGCTTTTCTAAATGAAATTGAAAGCCAGACCGATGGTTCCGCTAGTGTAGAGATCTTTGACGTACCTGGTGCACTAGAAATACCGCTTGTGGCAAGAAAGTTAGCCAAAACGGGCCGATTTTCCGCGGTCGTTGGTACTGCCTTCGTCGTAGATGGCGGCATTTATCGACATGAATTTGTTTCTCAAACCGTAATCTCCGGCATGATGCAAGCTCAAATGGACACCGACACCCCAGTTTTAAGTGCTATATTAACGCCCCATCACTTTCATAATTCAGAAGAACATCATCACTTCTTTCTTGAGCACTTCAAGGTAAAAGGCAAAGAAGTAGCAGATGCATGTCTTTCCATTTCAGCCCTACACAAGGAACTGGAAAAGTAACTTTTGAGAGGAACCCGGTTTCGCTCCTAACCGGGCTCCTTAAAATTTTAATAACTTAGGCGATACCTTCAAAACAAACACTACAAATGGCTCTATTTATGGTTCTTTGGAATTAAAATAACTCCATAAATAGTCAGGATAATTTGAACTCTATTTGCGATATCCAACACTATATGCTACATATCTGTCGAAACAGAAGTCTCTGTTGTTCCTAGATGGACTTGAACTTGCTCCACAATATCCCGAACAACCTCTACTGAGACAAATACCCAAACACTCTTGATTTATGAAAGATCACCATGAGCCAGCCCACGAAACAGGTTGTAACCCGTTTTGCCCCTTCACCAACCGGATTTTTACACATTGGTGGGGCCCGAACTGCACTATTTAACTGGCTATTTGCTAAACACCATGGTGGTAAATATCTTCTGCGTATCGAAGATACTGACAGGAAAAGATCAACTCCTGAAGCTATTGAAGCCATTATCAATGGGCTCAACTGGCTTGGTCTAAATCATGATGATGAAATCACTTACCAATTTTCTGGCGCCAGCAGACACCAAGAAGTCGCAAATCAACTTCTTGCCGAAGGAAAAGCTTATCATTGTTATTGCAGCCCAGAAGAGCTGACAGAGATGCGGGAAAAGGCAAAGGCCGATGGGCGCCCCATGAAGTACGATGGTCGATGGCGTGATCGTCCTACATCTGAAGCTCCCGAAGGTGTACCCCCAGTTGTCCGTTTAAAAATGCCACAAGATGGCGAAACTGTAATCAGGGATTTGGTACAGGGCGATGTAACAGTCGCCAACAGTCAACTTGACGACATGATCTTGCTTCGTGCAGATGGCACCCCAACTTACATGCTCTCTGTTGTTGTTGATGACCATGATATGGGCATTACCCACGTTATCAGGGGCGATGACCATCTGACCAACGCTTTTCGCCAAGTACAGCTTTTCAAGGCCATGAGCTGGGATCTTCCTGAGTTTGCGCACATCCCCCTAATTCACGGTGCAGACGGGGCAAAATTGTCTAAACGTCATGGCGCCCTTGGGGTCGAAGCCTATCGTGATGAAATGGGTTATCTTCCAGAATCCCTCAGAAATTACCTTCTTCGCTTGGGTTGGGGCCATGGCGATGAAGAAATTATTTCAACAGAACAAGCCATAGAATGGTTTGATGTAGATGGCGTCGGTAAATCTCCTTCCCGATTTGATTTTGCCAAGCTAGAGAATCTAAACGGGATTTACATTCGCAACGCAGATAACAGTTATCTGACCGACATAATCGCGCCCCTTATCACCAAAAACGAAGGTGTAACTATTGACGACAATGGAAGAGCACGATTATCCAACGGAATGTCAGGGCTAAAAGAGCGAGCTAAGACGGTAACTGAATTAGCCGAAAGTGCTGCTTTTTATGTAAGAGCAAGACCTCTTTCCTTAAATGCAAAGGCCGAAAAACTCCTTTCTGGTGATGGTAAAGAAAACCTGAAGAATCTGTTGCCTATTATAAAAGAGGTCACAGAGTGGAAAGAAGAGATCCTGGAAACAGCAGTTAAAGCATTTGCTGAAGAGAACGAGATCAAACTTGGTAAAGTTGCTCAACCTCTTCGTGCAGCCTTATGCGGTTCTAATGTTTCTCCTGGAATTTTCGAGGTAATGGATATCTTGGGTCGGGAAGAATCAATTAACAGAATTACAGATCAAATCTAAGGATACCGATAATCTAAAAATATTGCAGCGCACAATTTGATTTTAAGTAGTAAAAGTACTATGCTGCTGCGCAACAAACCAGAAAAAATAACAACGAGCAGAGGTTCCAAAAATGTCAGATACCACTACTAATAACAGCGTTACCGTTACCGACAACCGGACGGGAAAAAGCTTTGACATGCCAATACTAGATGGAACCTCTGGTCCAAGTGTTATTGATATTCGCAAGCTTTACAGTGAATCAGGTTGTTTCACTTATGACCCAGGATTCACATCAACGGGTAGTTGTGATTCCTCCATCACTTATATTGATGGCGACAAAGGTATTTTGCGACACCGCGGATATTCCATTGAAGACCTAGCCACCAAAAGTGACTATATGGATACCTGCTATCTTCTGTTAAACGGAGAGCTCCCAACTAAAGATCAATCAACAGATTTTAAACAAACTATTACCTATCATACTATGCTGCACGAACAGATGATGAACTTCTATCGTGGTTTTCGTCGTGATTCACATCCAATGGCAATTATGGTAGGTGTCGTTGGTGCTCTCTCAGCTTTCTATCATGATTCAACTGATATTCGCGATCCAAATCAGCGTTTAATTGCTTCACACCGCCTTATCGCAAAGATGCCAACCATTGCCGCCTACGCTTATAAATACGCAATCGGTCAGCCATTTGTATATCCAAAGAATGAGTTGAGTTACGCAGAAAACTTCCTGCACATGACGTTCTCTGTTCCATGTGAGGACTATAAAGCAAGCCCCGCTCTTGTTCGCGCCATGGACAGAATTTTTATTCTCCATGCAGATCATGAACAAAATGCTTCAACTTCTACCGTCCGTTTAGCGGGCTCTAGTGGTGCAAATCCATTTGCTTGTATCGCTGCAGGAATTGCTTCTCTATGGGGGCCAGCACATGGAGGTGCCAACGAAGCCGTTCTTAGTATGCTTCAACAGATTGGCAACAAAGAGAATATTCCAAAATATATTGAACGCGCAAAAGATAAGAATGATCCTTTCCGCCTTATGGGTTTTGGTCACCGCGTCTACAAAAATTACGATCCACGCGCATCAGTGATGCGTGAATCCTGCCATGAAGTTCTTGCTGAGCTTGGTATTAACGATCCATTGCTTGAGTTGGCTATGGAGTTGGAACGTGTTGCTCTATCTGATCCGTATTTTGCTGAGAAAAAACTCTTCCCGAACGTTGATTTCTATTCTGGCATCATTTTACGGGCAATGAACTTCCCAACATCCATGTTTACGGTTCTCTTCGCCTTGGCCAGAACAGTTGGTTGGGTTGCTCAATGGAGAGAAATGATCGAAGATCCTCACCATAAAATTGGCCGTCCACGCCAACTATTTTTGGGACATGAGGAACGTGAGTTTATTCCAGTAGAAAAGCGATAATCTCTCCCGCGAACAAAGAAAAAGCGCTGTGAATTTCACAGCGCTTTTTCTTTGTCTTTAATTAGCTTGTTATTCCTAACGACGCTCGATCAATTCGATCTTATAACCATCGGGATCGTCAATAAAAGCAATCACCGTCGATCCGTGCTGCATAGGTCCGGGTTTACGAGGTATATTAACCCCTTCCTTTTCCAACTCCGCACAAGTTGCATAGATATCAGGCACTCCAAGAGCAAGGTGGCCAAACCCGTTTCCAAGATCATAAGGTTCAGTTTGCCCCCAATTATGGGTGAGCTCTATTACAGTATGATTTTCTTCATCGCCATACCCTAAGAAAGCGAGAGTAAATTCACCGGATGGGAAATCCTTTTTCCTAAGCAGCTTCATCCCAAGATGACGGATGTAAAAATCAATCGATTTTTCGAGATCAACCACCCTGATCATTGTATGTAAAAATTGAAAACGTTTTGTATCTGTCATATTAGACCTCCAGGAATTTTTCTGCCCGAAACAAAAATCAATAAGATGTTTTTTGTGCAATGACAGCCAAAATAGTTTTTGCAGCTTTTGTACTTGGCATTTCATCGCCGGATTTCAATAGCTTAATGACTTTATCATAATTATTTATTTGCTCTTCTTTAATCGTTTTATCCAGCAGCAAGCTCTTAATGTCTCTTGCGAGAATTTCTGCTGTACAGTCTTCTTGAATACGTTCGGGCTGGACTTCTTTATCCAGCAAAATATTTGGCAAACTGGCAAATTTTATCTTAATCAAAAGACGCGCTATAAAAGCTGTGATCGGAGCGACTTTGTAAGCGATAACCGTTGGTACTCGATCAACAGCGAGCTCAAGCGCGACAGTCCCAGAGGCGGCTAATGCTGCATTGGCACAACCAAATGCCTTATGTTTACCATCAACGCCCTCAACCACTTTTACAGGGACGGGCCAATCACTTGTAAGCTCAAGAACCGCTTCTTTTACATTATTAACTGTGGGGATGATACACTGAAGATCTGGAATGGATTTAGATAATAAATTGACCGTTTCTTTGAACACAGGGCCAAGTTTTGCAACTTCGCCTCTTCTGCTACCAGGTAAAACGGCGAGTATGGGCCCATCTGCAGAAATCCCCAGTTCAGAACAGAGTTGGTCTCTTTCAATTCCAGATAAGGAGCCTTCCGCTTCAATTACTGGATGACCAACAAAGGTGGAAGAGAGCCCATGTTTTTCAAAATATGGCGGCTCGAAAGGAAGCAACGTTAACAGATGGTCTAGATAAGCAGACACTTTTTTTGCACGTTTTTTCTTCCAGGCCCAAACAGATGGGGCAACGTAATGAATTAAAGGAATGGAGCTGTCCTTCAAAGCCTTGCTAACTTTCAGGCTGAAACCAGGTGAGTCGATTGTTATCAATGCTGAAGGCTGTTTTTTCTCAACGTCTTCTTTGGTTTGCTTAATACGCCTAAGAATATTGGGTACATGGGGTAAGACCTCTGCGAGGCCCATAACAGCAAGTTCGTGAATAGGAAAGAGGCTATCAAGACCTTCAGATGCCATCCGCTCGCCACCAAGGCCTGCAAAACGAACCTTCCCATCAGTCTCTTGCTTGAGGGCAGACATTAGCCGTGCTCCCAATTGATCTCCTGAAGGTTCTCCAGCAATTAAATAAATCAGGGGAATATCTTTAACCATATCATTCATACGTTGAGGGACTTATCCCAACAACAAACAAGCCGTAGTTATCAGCCTCAGACACTAAAGCTTCACGATCCACGACAAGAGCCCCCCCCGCTTCAATAGCAATGCCTTTTAGCCCCGCATTAAAAGCGCTTTTGAGTGTCTCAACACCGATTGTTGGTAAATCGGCGCGCCGTTCCTGTTCAGGTTTTTTTAATTTCACCAGAACGCCACCATCACCGCCCCTTTTGAGCTCTTTACAACGTGAAAGTAAAGCGTCGGTGCCTTCGATCGCTTCTACACCAAGAACGAGCCCTTGCTGAACCACAACAGATTGACCGACATCTACGCGTCCCATAGCTTGCGCAACTTCCACGCCACGTTTGATATCTTCATAAGCGAGCGCATCAGGAACGACTGATCCATAAATGCCTTCAGTTGCTAGGAGATCACTCAAGAGATCATCTACTCCTCTAAAAAGGAAACCTTCATCCTCTAACGCAGAAATAACAGAACGAAGAAGACCGTCATCCCCAAGGCCTTTCGCTCCAATTTTGGCAAAAAACTGTAACGCTCTCCAATCAGGACGAAGCTCAGCCATCGAAGGTCTTTTTACAGGCCCTATCATAACAAGCTCTTTTACTTGTTCTTCGCTTAGTGTCTTCAGGATTTTTCCTGCAGCACCTAAACGTGTCCATATATGGTCAACGCATTCTACAGTCTCTGGGTCCGTTTGACCTGAGAATGCAACAACAAATACTTCCCGGTTCGTTTCCTCACACAGTTTTATCAACTGCCTGGGAAGCCCACCACCACCAGCAAGTATTCCAAGCTTTGCGCTCATCTTTATTTTGGCTGACAGATAGCTCGAGAAGAATCTTCGGCAACAAAGTCGATCACTTCTTTGGCAGTCTTGTTATCTGAGAATTTATTTTTCGCGTTATCAATGCGCTCAGAAAGAGTTCCTTCATCAGAAAATAAAAGCTTAAATACATTTTGCAGACTAGAAATATCTTCACGGGGAAGTCCATGTCGCTTCATGCCGACTAGATTTAATCCGCTAAGTCGGGCGCGCTCTCCCATAACCATACCAAACGGAATAACGTCATTTTCAACACCTGACATTCCACCAATCATAGCGTTACGGCCGATACGCACAAATTGATGTACAGCAGACAGTCCACCAATTATTGCGAAGTCATCAACTTCAACATGACCACCTAAAGTCGCGTTATTCACAAGAATAACATTGTTGCCAATGATACAGTCATGAGCCACATGAGCAGACATCATGAGCAAGCAATTATCACCAATGCGGGTTACAAGCCCTCCCCCAGATGTCCCGGGGTTTATTGTTACGTGTTCACGAATTTTATTATTTTTACCAATAACGAGTTCAGATTTTTCACCGTCAAATTTTAAATCCTGTGGCTGATGTCCAACAGAAGCAAAGGGAAAGATTTCAGTCCCTTCACCAATAGACGTTCTGCCCGCCACAACGACGTGACTATGTAAGATTACACTTGCCGATAAAGACACTTTTGGCCCAACCACACAATAAGGTCCAATATGAACCGTATCATGTATTTTTGCACCGTCTTCAATAATTGCAGTGGGATGTATACTCACAATTAATCATCCATGATCATAGCTTTGAATTCCGCATTGGCGACAACTTTACCATCAACCTTGGCTTTGCCATCAAATTTCCATACGTTTTTACGTTGCTGGATCTTTGTAACATGGATTTTCAATTGATCGCCAGGAACCACTGGTTTACGAAACTTGGCACTATCTACAGACATAAAGTATACAATTTTACCTGCTGCTGCACCATCAAGAGTTTCAACAACAAATACGGCTGCAGTTTGTGCCATTGCTTCAACAATGAGAACACCCGGCATAACAGGCTGCCGTGGAAAATGCCCCTCGAAAAACGGTTCATTTATGGTCACGTTCTTCAAACCGACAGCACTCACATCTTTTATAATATTATCTACACGATCAATGAGCAGAAAGGGGTATCGATGGGGAATCATCTCTTTAATCTCGAGGATACCAACAGAGCGCCCTTCGTCCGTTACTACGGCTTCTTCACTCATACTCTTAACCTTTCTTCGTATTCAATTGTTTTTTCCACATTGCGACAAGGCGGAAGAAATCTTTAATTGGCATTGCTGGAGTTCCTGCAACAACCTGTCCAGCTTCAACATCTTTAATAACAGCTGCTCGCCCCGCTATTTGGACACCCGTTCCCATTTTGATGTGTCCAGAAACACCAGATTGCGCTCCCATGACAACATAGTCTTCAAGAGTAGCGCTTCCCGCTATACCTGACTGGGCAACAACCACGCACTGCTTACCCATTTGAACATTATGTCCAATTTGAACCAGATTATCGATCTTAGTACCATCACCAATAATCGTGTCAGGTCCTGCACCCCGGTCAATGCATGAGTTTGCGCCTATTTCTACGTCATTACCGATTATTACGCGGCCGAGTTGAGGAACATCTATGAAACCATCAGGTTCCATAGCAAAACCAAAACCTCTATTTCCGATACGAACACCAGCGTGAATTTGGCAGTTATTTCCAAGTGAACAGTACTCGAGAGATGAATTTGCACCTAACAAAGTGTTTGAGCCAACTTTTACTCCATCAGAGATAACAACATTTGGCTCAATTATACATTCATCACCAATTACAACATCTTTACCAATATATACGCCTGCAGAAACGTGACACAGTTTACCAATTTGAGCACTAGGTTCAACAACGGCAGCTACATGTATGTTTGATTGACTTAAATGTTGTCTTGGATAGAATTGTTGCGCAATCAGGGCATAAGCTTTGTACGGCTTTTTGGTAAGAATTAATATTGTATTATCTGGTTTTTTTGAAGCAAATTTTTGATCAACAATACACACTCCAGCCTGAGTACTTGCAAAATCAGGCAGATATTTTTTATTATCTAAAAAACTAATTTGAGTATGATCTGCAGCCTCTAAGGTTGCGACATCGTGAACAAGTAAATTTGGGTTCGCCCCTTCGGATAGGGTACCGTTAACTAATTCACAAAGATCCGAAAGGCTAAAAGGGCCAGCATTTTGAAAGAAATGTGGGTCAGCCATAATTTAAAAACTCTATTTTTATTGGATTGCAACGGCAGGGAGAGATGTATTTAGCTTTTGAACGACCTCATCAGTAATATCTAAACTAGGTTTAGTCCAAACCAACGATTGCTTTGCAATAATTAAATCGAACCCATTCGCAGCAACCATCTGGTCTATAATAGTACCCAGTTGACTTTGGATTTGCTTTAAACCTGCATTACGGAGCTGATTTATACTATTCTTGCGCTCTTTCGCCTGGCTCCGGATAATAGCGGCTTGCTTATCTATATCTGCTTTTTTCTGAGCATAAACTTCAGGAGCAAGAATAGATTTTTGGCGTACTAATTTTTGGTTTTCTGTCACCAAATTTTGTTCTTTAAGTTTAAACTCCTGTTGAAACTGGTTTCGGAGCCCATCTACTCTTTGGTTTATTTGTTTATACGCTTGCGAGGCTTGAATCACTTTTTGAGTATCAACCACAGCTATCTTTAATTGCGTGCTCTGAGCATAAGTCTCTGATGTAGGCACCAGTAAACCTATGGTAAAAGTGAGTAGTAAACTCAGAGAAAAAAAGATTTTTCTTGTAGTAATCATTGTTTAAAAATTTGTCCCAAAGCTAAAGCTAAAAATTTCAGTCTCGTCATAATCTTCTTTCAACGCAGCATAGCCGAGGTCCATTGCTAAAGGTCCAAAAGGTGATTTCCAAGTCAATCCAGTACCAAATGTAACTCTCGGATTAGAAGAATCATCTACACCAGAAGATTGACCGTCAATATCCCAAGTCGCACCAAAATCAGTAAACACACGCCCCTTTACACCAAATTCTTCTGGTAAGCCGAGAGGGAAGGATAACTCTAAACTACCATTATAGAAGTGTTTCCCACCGAGAGCATCATCACTTGCCCGGTCTCTTGGACCAACACCACCACTTTTAAATCCACGAAGCTTATCTCCACCTAGGAAGAAGCGATCCACAATACGTGTATCCTCATCCAAACCAATGATATTGCCAATCTCAGCCCGTGATTTTACAATCAATTCATCAGCAAATGAATAATAATGCGTGCCTCCTAGAGAGACTTTTAAATGCTGGACATCACCGCCGAGGCCAGCAAGCTCATTTTCTAACTTAAGGAGGTAGCCATCAGTTGGTGCAACCCTGGAATCCAGTTTATCGTAAGTAAGAGTTGATGATACAGCAGATTTAATCGTGTCCCCTTCTTGCTCTTTAACAAGCGTCGCGGCATCAGAATCAACATCTTGTATCTCATTATATTCAAAACGATATCTAAGTACCTGACGCAGTTCTTCAGATAGATCATAGCCAATCCTAAGCGCACCACCGGTTTTCTTTTCTTCAAAGGAAAGACTATCTTCGTCTCGTGTTATTCGGAAAATGTCAAAACCCGCGGCAATTTCTTTATCAAGGAAATAGGGTTCAGTAAAACTGACATCGGCTTCAGAACCGGAACCCGCAATAGCAATGTTAAACCGTAAATCTTGACCACGACCAAGAAGGTTTCTCTCACGGATACCAATGCTGCCAAGAGGCCCGGATGATGATGAGAAACCTGCTCCGAAAACAAGCTCACCAGTCGACTGTTCTTCGACATCAACTTTAATAACAGTTCGATCAGGCGTACTACCCGGTTGATTATCGACGTTCACAGACTGGAAGAACCCAAGCTGTTGTATGCGTGAACGAGAACGCCTTAGTTTTGAACTGTTAAAGGCATCCCCCTCAACAAGTCGAAACTCACGTCGGATCACTTTATCAAGCGTTCTAGAGTTACCTTCAATATCAATACGCTCTACATATACTTTAGAACCCTCAGAGATATTAAAGACGAGATCAATAGTTTTCTTCTCTGCATCTTTTTCAGGCTGCGGCCGGATATCAACAAAAGCATAACCGAGGTTCCCAACTGCATCAGTGAGATTATCAACGGTTTTATCGATTAAATCCGCATTATACCATTCATTCTCTTCAGGAAGAATTTGGTCTTGAACCGTTGTTGGATCAAAGTCTTTGAGGCCACTTTCGACACCGATTGATCCAAAAGTGTAACGTTCACCTTCTGCTATAGTAAATGTGACGACAAAAGATTCTCTATTAGATGTTAATTCTGCAATGACTGACTTTACTTCAAAATCGGCATAACCTTCTTTAAGGTAAAAGCGGCGAAGTAACTCTCTGTCAAACGTTAGTCTATCTGGATCATAAGTGTCAGTATCTGTTAAGAAGTTCCAAAACACCGTTTCAGAAGTAGAAACTGTCCCTTGCAAGGAGCCGTCTGAAAATTCTTTATTGCCAATAAAGTTCACTGTTGTGACGTAACTTCTATCGCCCTCGCTGATTTCAAACACGAGATCAACACGGTTTTGAGGAAGCTGAATTACTTTCGGTTCGACAGTCGCCGCGAAACGACCAGAACGGCGGTAAAGTTCCAAAAGCCTTTGCGCGTCGGCTTGAGCCTTTGTCCGAGTAAAAACGACGCGTTCACGAAGTGTCGATTCTGATTGGAGAATCTCATCGTCTAATCGTTGGTTACCTTCAAAGGCAATTCTGTTAATAATCGGGTTTTCGACGACAACAACAACGAGATCATTACCTTGTCTTTTGAGTGAAACATCTGCAAATAAACCAGTAGAAAATATGCTTTTCAAAGAACGGTTTAGAAGTACAGGATCAAAAGTATCCCCTGAATTGACTTCCATATAAGACCGCACAGATTCAGGCTCTATTCGTTGAGTGCCTTCGACAACGATATTGTCTATTGTACCACCAGACATCAACGCCTGAGCATAGGCACGACTTTGGATCGATCCACCCCCAAGAGTAAGAATCACACCCCAAATTAATAGCGACAGAATCGATTTACGCAACACATTTACCCCCGGGTAATCTGCATGTGATTTTATATTCATAAGCAGATCAGAACCATTGTTTCGACATGACATCGTTCCAAGTAACAAATACCATTAAGCTCAATACCAGAGCTAGTCCAAATCTGAAACAATATTCTTGTTTTCGTTCACTGAGTGGACGACCTCGAATAGCTTCATAAACATAAAAAAACAGATGCCCCCCATCAAGCATAGGTACTGGCATTAAATTCAAAAGTCCAAGATTTATAGACAACATGGCCATGAACCATATATATGTGGCGAACCCTGCTTTGGCTGCCATACCAGACATCTCAGCTATTTTTACGGGTCCACCGAGTTCTTTTACAGAACGGTGCCCATCAAACATTTGTCTAATTGCTTTGAACGTTCCAATAGAAATATCGTAAGTTTCATAAACAGCCGCGCCAATGGCAGAAAGTATATCAAACTGTTTAAAAGACGTACCGCTATTGGCTTCAATACCTATCAACCAACGCTTTGTTTCCTGACCATTGGAACCCGTATAAAGATCAACTCGGGGAGAAACACTTAGCTTTACAAACTCACTGTTTCTCTCAACAACAACATCAATTGGATCTCCGGAACCAAGCTGAACTAGTCGTTGAAGCTCTTCAAATCGGTCCACCTTAATACCATCGGCCTCAACAACGAGGTCTTCAGGTAAGAAACCAGCGACCTCGGCAGCGCTTCCTTCAACAACCTTTGAAACAATGGCAGCTGAATAGGGTTGCCCGACAAATACGTACAACCCACTTAAAAGTATTATCGCGAGGATAAAGTTAGCTATAGGACCTGCAGCGACGATTGCTGCGCGCTGGCCAACTGACTTTGCCTTAAACGTTGTTGCAAGTTCTTCGGCAGTTAAGCCATCAGTATTATCGTTTGTTGAACTTGTGACATCTCCATCACCAAACATTTTTACATAACCACCTAAAGGAATGGCGCTAAATTTCCATCGGGTGTTATTCTTGTCGTTGAAGCCAAAAAGTTCTGGTCCAAATCCTACGGAAAACACATCAACCTTTACGCCATTCTTCCTTGCGACCCAATAATGACCAAGTTCATGGAAAAAAACTAAGACGGTAAGAAGCACTAAAAATGCGAGTGTTGCGGTAAGAAAGTCCATCAATTCTAACTTATTATAGTTGTTACATTATTCATATGACGTATGAAGATCGGCATAGTACCCGTTTGAGAAGCTCTTCAAAAGCCCTTTGGTTGATTATATTAGATCATTTTGCTTTTTATTTGTTCATCGCTCCAAATGCGAACTTCTTTATCGAGTTCAATTATCTCTTCTAGGTTTTCAGTTGGGAGAGATGCAAAAACATCAATAGCTTTTTCAATTAGTATTGAGATACCAAGAAAGGCTATTTCGTTTTTTAAAAACCTATCAACTGCGACTTCATTAGCAGCATTAAAAATAACCGTTTTGTGTTCCCGAAGAGCAATCCGGGCAAGATTTAAAGCCGGAAACTGATCACAATCTGGATCATCAAATGTCAGGCTTCCAATTCCAGCCAAGTCCAATTGCTTAACCGGGGTATGAATGCGTTCTGGCCAAGCTAGCGCGCAAGCAATAGGCGTCCTCATATCTGGGACCCCCAATTGGGCCAAGACAGAACCATCTATATAACTCACTGTTGAGTGAATAATAGATTGAGGGTGTATCAGCACTTTTATCTTATCTTCAGGAAGATCGAACAAATATGCCGCTTCAATTAATTCAAGCCCTTTATTAACCATCGTCGCTGAATCAATCGAAATTTTAGCACCCATATCCCAGTTAGGATGTGCTAGCGCTTGTTCAGGAGTAACCTCAGCCATCTGTGACTTAGTAAAAAATCGAAAAGGCCCCCCTGAAGCTGTTAAAGTGATGTGATCAATTCCTGCCCTGTTTTGATAATCAAAAACCTGAAAAATCGCATTATGTTCGGAATCAACGGGTAAAATTTTGGCCTGGTATCTCTCTACTTCACGAACCATCAAATCACCGGCACAAACTAGGGCTTCCTTGTTTGCCAGCAAAATTGTCGCGCCCCTTTTAATGGCTTCGAGTGTTGGTGCTAAACCAGCAAACCCAACAATAGCTGCCATCACCATATCTGAGGGCCGTCTAGCCGCTTCGAGTATCGCAGCAGGCCCTGCTCCGATTTCAATATCAGATCCAGAAAGAGCTGATTTTAGGTCGTTATATTTGTTTGGGTCGGCAACCACAGCCAACTTGGCTCCTAACTCAACTGCTTGTTTGGCCAATAGCTCAACATTTTTGTTAGCCGTTAAAGCTTCAACAATAAAAAGTTCTGGTGATCGCTGAAGTAAATCAACCGTGCTTGTACCAACAGATCCTGTAGATCCCATGACAGTTATCGATCGAGGAGTATTCAAAATACCGGCTGTCTTTTGGAATATACCATCACTGGAAAGCATCAAAAACCTACTCGTAAACTAAAATATATTAAAACCAGCAACAACAATCGCACAAGCTAAGAGACCATCAACCCGATCCAACAGCCCACCGTGTCCCGGTATTAAATTACTTGAATCTTTAGCATTAAATTTTCTTTTCAGATGTGATTCGAAAAAATCACCCGCTTGAGATACCACGGCTAATAATGCACCAGAAATGACAAGTTCCCACGGAGATATGTTATTGATCCAATGCACAAAGATATAGCTAACGATAGCAGCGGATACCATACCTCCTATCAAACCTGCCCAAGTTTTTTTAGGACTAATTTTAGGTGCAATTTTGGGCCCGCCAATACTTCTGCCTGCGAAGTAAGCTCCTATGTCAGTTGCCCACACTACAAAAAGTACCCAGAAAATTATTTCCAAGCCATTTGCAGGGTTGTTTCTAATCCATAACAACGCCAGTGAGCTTATGGAGATATAAAAGAAACCAAGTACGTACCAATTTATGTCTTTTATATCTTTGAAAAATAACTGCGTTACCCCCATCACAGCAATCACTGCTATTGAGAGCGTCCAAATGGCGATAGTGAATTGTTCGAACACACCAAACAACATCACAAACATAACGGATGCCATAAGGCAGAACCCGATACGTCCCAATGAGCCACGTCCGCAAAGAGATCCCCACTCCCACGCAAGGACAAGAGAGCAGAGGAAAATCAATAAATCACTATATGGCGCCCCAAAATACACAGCAGCCAATACTGGAGGACCAAGCAAAATTGACGACAAAGACCTCACAAGGAGGTCGCTCTTCTTTTTAGGCTGTTTCGGCTGCGGATCCATAACGTCGGTCACGTTTTTGGTACTCCTCAATAGCAAAAAGAAGATCTTTTTTTGTAAAATCAGGCCAATTTTTTTCAACAAAAACCATTTCGCTATAGGCAAGTTGCCATAATAGAAAATTACTGATCCTCATCTCTCCACTTGTACGTATGAGAAGATCAGGATCAGGGATGTCTTTCGTGTATAATTCTTGTTCGAACAATTTTTCAGAGATTTCAGTCGCATCAAGAGAACCTGATTTAACTTTAAGTGCAACGTTACGAGCAGCATCAACAATTTCCTGACGGCCCCCATAACTTAACGCCATAACAACCGTCAGTTTATCATTATCAAAGGTTTGGCGTTCAGCTTCTTCAATCAACTGCGTAATATCACCTGCCAAGCGAGATCTGTCACCAATGACCTTTAATTTTATTCCGGCTTCATGGAATGTTGCGAGTTCGCTTTGAAGATAACGCCGCAATAATCCCATAATATCATTGATTTCACTCTGAGGTCGGCTCCAGTTTTCAGAAGAAAAACTGTAGAACGTCATATAGGGAATACCAATTTCAATAGCAGATTTAAGCAGTTCGCGTAAAGCTTCAGCCCCTTTGCGATGGCCAAAAACACGCGGTAAGTGCCGTGCTTTTGCCCACCTGCCATTACCATCCATTATGACAGCTATATGATTTGGTATTCCTATTTTCATCGCTTTATTCAGAAAATCATCCAAGATTAAACTTGCATGATTTCTTCTTCTTTCTGCGCTGAAATTTCATCAATTGTCTTGATATGAGAATCAGTCACGGTTTGGATTTTATCACCCCAGGCATGCATTTCATCCTGAGAGATATCACCATCCTTTTCCATTTTCTTAAGAGTTTCCATACCATCACGGCGAACATTCCGAACTGAAATCTTTCCTTGTTCGGAAAACTTACCCGCAATTTTGGTCAACTCTTTACGACGCTCTTCTGAAAGAGGAGGAAGAGGAACACGGACCAACTGCCCATCCGGAGATGGATTCAACCCAAGACCTGAGTTACGGATTGCTTTTTCAACAGCGCCAACCATTGATTTATCCCAGACCTGAACCGCAAGCATGCGCGAATCAGGAACAGTAACAGTACCAACTTGGTTAAGAGGCATTGCTTGTCCATAAGCTTCAACCATGATCGTATCAAGTAACGCAACAGATGCGCGGCCAGTTCTTAGTCCAACAAAATCTTTATGGAGAGATTCAAGTGCTCCATCCATACGTCGAGTTAAATCTTTAATGAGGGCATCTTGCGACACAGTCTATCCCCTTCTTATTGAATTATAGTGAAACAACCATTTCCGCAAACGGCTTGAGCGAAAGATCCTGTTTCGTAAATAGAAAACACAATGATCGGTATATTATTTTCACGCGTAAGTGCAATAGCAGAATGATCCATGACACCAAGATCGTCTGTAAATACCCTTTTGTATGAAAGAGTTTCAAATCGCGTGGCAGAACTATCTTTTACGGGATCTGCAGAATAAACACCATCAACTTTTGTTCCTTTTAAGAGGACTTCACAACCCATCTCAGAGGCCCGTAAAGCTGCGGCAGTATCTGTTGTGAAATAAGGGTTACCTGTACCTGCCCCAAAGATGACTACCCGGCCTTTGGCCAAATGTCTCTCGGCACGTCTGCGGATATAAGGTTCCGCGACAGTATCCATTGGAATAGCGGTTTGAACGCGTGTCGGCACACCAACTTGCTCAAGAGCATTTTGCATTGCAAGAGAGTTCATAACAGTCGCCAGCATTCCCATGTAATCAGCTGTTGAACGTTCCATTCCAGCGGCAGCACCAGACAAACCACGGAAGATATTACCCCCGCCAACAACGACACAAACTTCAACCCCAAGCTCGACTACTTCTTTGATATCGAGTGCTATTTGGTTCACAGTTTCAGGATCAAGACCAAATTGGCCAGAACCCATAAGAGCTTCACCAGAAAGCTTCAAAAGGACGCGTTTATAGGGGGGCGTGTCTGTCACAGATATCTCCATTTTTCCACAAACTTTTGATCATCTAGATCTCTAACACATCTACTTAATTATAAAATGTGCTCGAAAAATGACCATCATAATGGAAGGTTGTGATTTTGAATACAAAAATGGCCGCGCCCTGTCCGAAAAAATTCAGACAAGTCGCGGCCACTTTTAAATAACTTAGTTACCGAGGGTCGCAGCCACTTCAGCAGCAAAGTCTTCTTCTTTTTTCTCGATGCCTTCACCAAGCTGGTAACGAACAAAACCAGTTAGCTTAACAGGAGAGCCAAGATCTTTAGCGAAAAGCTCTACAGCTTTACCAACTGTGTTTTCACCGTCGATAACATACCCCTGCTCAAGCAAGCATACTTCTTCGTAGTACTTACGAAGACGTCCAACGAGCATTTTCTCGATGATTTCTTCTGGCTTACCTGATGCACGCGCTTGATCAGAAAGAACTTCTTTTTCACGCTCAAGAGCCGTTACATCAACGGATTCACGATCTAAAGCTTGTGGGTTTGCAGCAGCAACGTGCATTGCAACTTGCTTACCAAACGCTTCAAGCTTGGATACATCGCCTGCAGATTCAAGAGCAACCAATACACCAATTTTACCAAGACCAGGGGCAGTCTGGTTGTGGATGTAAGAAGCAACTACACCTTCGCTTACTTCAAGAGAAGCTGTGCGACGGAGGCTCATGTTTTCACCAATTGTTGCGATGCGCTTTGTAAGAGCATCAGCAACGGAACCATCTTCACCAGGGAAGGCAGCATTGGCCAAAGCTTCAACATCGCCACCAGCAGTCATTGCCTGTTGTGCTACAGAAGAAACAAATGACTGGAACTGTTCGTTACGAGAAACGAAGTCAGTTTCAGAGTTCACCTCAACAACAGCACCTTTGTTACCAGCGGTTGAAGCGGCAACAAGTCCTTCAGAAGCAATCCGACCGGATTTTTTCGCAGCAGCCGCAAGGCCATTTTTGCGAAGCCAATCTACAGCAGCATCGACATCACCACCGGTTTCGGTAAGTGCTTTTTTGCAATCCATCATGCCAGCACCGGACTGATCACGGAGTTGTTTAACCAGAGCAGCAGTAATCTGGGTCATTTTCTATCTCTTTTCAGAAATTAAATTTCATCTTAGGTACAAACACGAGAACGGCGGCTTTGTAGCCGCCGTTCTGCATCGTTCACTTGCGAACAGCTTAAGCTTTAGCAGCTACAGCTTCTTCAGTAGACTTCTCTTCAGAGGCAGCTTCAACAACTGGAGCCTCTTCAGCAGCAGGCGCAGCTTCAACAGCAGGCGTAGCTTCAACAGCTGGAGCTTCTTCAGCAGCAGGGGCAGCTTCAGGCAATTGCTCAACAGGAGCTTCTTCTGATGCACCAATGTCTGTACCAGAGGCAGTCAACTCTTGCTGAAGACCATCGATTACCGCATCGGCAAAGAGATCACAGTAGAGGCTGATCGCACGGATAGCATCATCGTTCCCTGGGATTGGGAAAGTGATGTCAGCTGGATCAGAATTGGAATCAAGAATACCGACAACTGGAATTTTCAATTTAGTTGCTTCGGCAATTGCGAGATGTTCCTTGTTTGTGTCGATAACAACGATCACATCAGGAATACCACCCATTTCCTTAATACCACCAAGCGCACGCTCTAGTTTGTCGCGCTTACGTGTAAGGTTAAGGTTTTCTTTTTTAGACAGGCCACCCTGGTCGTTATCGAGGCGCTCATCGAGCTCCTTCAGAAGACGAATAGAGTTGGAAACAGTTTTCCAGTTGGTCAACATGCCGCCGAGCCAACGATGGTTAACATAGTACTGACCACAGCGTTTAGCTGATTCGGCCATTTTGTCGCTAGCCTGACGCTTTGTTCCAACGAACAGAACGCGACCACCACCGGCCACAACTTCACGGGTAAACGCAAGACCTTTGTGCAGCATAGGAACTGACTGTTCAAGATCAAGGATGTGAATGCCGTTACGAGCGCCGAAGATGTACTGAGACATCTTTGGGTTCCAGCGACGGGTTGTGTGACCAAAGTGAACACCAGCTTCTAGAAGCTGACGCATTGTAAAAGTAGGAAGCGCCATAGAATAAAACCTTTTCTCTTCCGGTTAAACTTCCGCGGACCGTAATCTCCACATAAAGTGGAAACACCAGAAACAGTGATCAGAAAACCAATCCTGTTAAGCCCACGTGTTTTATTAGTAATGCTGCGGGTGATACTCTCCTACAGCAATGGATGCAAGTCTTTTCTCGCCCCAAACAACAAACAAGAATTATTCCTTACACCTCTTCCAAGTCGATGCCTTCAATCGCCTTGATAGCCTGTCTTATTGACGGCGATACAGTATACCCTTTTGGCAGCTCAAGTTCTACCTCTTGTCCATCATTTAACCCAAGAACAATTGATATGCGTCCCCTACCGGGAACAGAGTGTTGATCAAGAATGGTTTTTAGGGGCTCCAGAGGGTTTTCACTACTCACATAAAGCTTCAAACCAGTATCGGTTAGGGAAGCAGCTTCATCCAAAGGCTTAACAGCCTGTAGTAGGAAACGGGGCTCATCGTCGTCCGGCTTGACCTCTCCAGTCAAAGAAACCAGAAGCGGGACATTACTTTCGAGAGCTTCGCGGTTCGAAACTAGTACATTAGAGAAAACCATCGCCTCTATCGTGCCGAAAGCATCTGAAATTTGAACAAAAGCAAACTTGGATCCCTTTTTAGACATCCGCTCTTGTTTCCCCAGAATAATCGCGCCGATTTTAATCGGTCCCCCCTGCCCCTTACTATTTTTTGTTTGCTTAATCGCCTCTTGAATATTAACCGCTCGAAGTCTTTTTAAGATCTGCCCATAAGTATCGATTGGATGAGAAGATAAATAAAAGCCAATAGCATCAAACTCGTGCTTTAGCCGTTCAAGTTCAGGCCAATCTGGAACCTTGGGCAAGGCCAGCTCAATTAAAGGGCCGTTGTCGTCACCACCAAATAAATTTACCTGTTTACTATTTCTTTCCTGTGCAGCAGCTGAAATATTTCGAACAATATTCTCTGCGCCCAGATAAACTTTTTGACGGTTATCCATCAAACTATCAAATGCACCAGCCTTGGATAGGTTCTCGACCAGTCTCTTATTAATTGTTTTTGCATCAACCCTAGCGACAAAATCGGTAAGATCCGTGAAAGGACCATTACTGCCGCGTTCATTGGTTATATTCTCGATAGCTTGTTCGCCAACGTTCTTAACCGCAGCCATTGCATAACGAACAGCCTTAACCCCATCCTCTTGGGTCTCCACCATAAACTCCGCATAGGAATTATTGATATCAGGAACCAAGAGAGGAATTTTCAAACGGGAAAGTTCTTGTCGGAAAATGTTCAATTTATCCGTATTCGTCAGATCGTAAGTCATGGACGCTGCCATAAACTCGACCGGATAGTTCGCTTTCAAATAAGCGGTATGGTATGCGACCAGAGCATAAGCGGCCGCATGACTTTTATTAAATCCATATCCGGCAAACTTGTTTACCTGATCAAAGATTTCATCGGCTTTTGCTGCTTTGACTTTGTTTTTAACAGCACCCTCAATAAAGATCTTACGCTGGGCATCCATTTCCGCTTGAATTTTTTTACCCATCGCACGACGAAGAAGATCCGCACCACCAAGAGAGTACCCAGATAAGAGCTGTGCAATCTGCATGACCTGTTCTTGATAGATCATGATGCCGTAAGTTTCTTTGAGAATATCTTCGATCAACGGATGCATATAATCAGGGGTTTCTTCCCCTTTTTTTCTGCGAATATAACTTGGAATATTTTCCATTGGCCCTGGACGATATAGAGCCACTACCGCGATAATATCTTCGAACCTATCGGGCTTCATGCGTTTCAAGACATCACGCATACCTGTTGATTCTAATTGGAACACTCCGACGGTATCGCCCTTCCCCAAAAGCTCAAAAGAAGCGGGATCATCGAGGGGAACTTCACTGAGATCAATAGATGTCCCTGCTGATCGAATAAATTCGCACGCCCGTTCTAATACCGTCAGTGTTTTCAGGCCAAGAAAATCAAACTTGACCAGGCCTGCTTGTTCAACAAATTTCATGTTGAACTGAGTTACAGGCATATCAGAACGTGGGTCGCGATAGAGAGGAACCAGCTGATCTAAGGGTCTGTCACCGATCACTACACCCGCCGCGTGGGTCGAGGCATGTCGATACAAGCCTTCAATCTTTTGCGCAACTTTAAGAAGGTTATCTACGGTTTCATCGGTTCGTGCCATCTCTCGCAATTGAGGTTCTTGCGCAATTGCTTCTGGTAACGACGGCGGATTGGCCGGATTATTTGGTATTAATTTACTAAGTCTGTCCACCTGCGGATAGGGCATCTGCAACACGCGACCAACATCGCGAAGTGCAGCCTTGGCCTGAAGCTTACCAAAGGTGATAATTTGTGCAACTTTGTCTCGACCATACTTATCTTGGACATAGGTAATAACCTTGTCCCGCTTATCCTGGCAAAAATCGATATCAAAATCGGGCATAGACACACGTTCAGGATTAAGAAATCTCTCAAACAGGAGGCCCCACCGTAGCGGATCAAGATCGGTAATTGTTAATACCCAGGCGACAACCGATCCCGCACCAGATCCACGACCAGGACCTACAGGTATATTATGATCCTTGGCCCACATAATAAAATCAGCAACGATGAGGAAGTATCCAGGAAACCCCATCTGAACAATAATGCCGAGTTCATACTCTAGACGTTCTTGATATGGCTTTGCGACTTCTTTACGCTTTTCCTCATCCATGTCTTCTGTGAAAATTTGTTTTTGTAAACGCCCCTCCAAACCAACTTCAGATAAGTGCCTCAATTCCTCTACTTCGGTACGCCCCGCTCCGGTATCAAAAGCAGGCAAAATTGGTCCGATCGGCTCAACAAACCAAGAGCATCTCTTCGCGACCAAAAGTGTGTTGGAAATAGCTTCTGGTATGTCGGCAAAAAGCCGTTTCATTTCATCTGATGATTTAAAACGGTGCTCTCGTGTTAAACGCCGACGCTCACTTTGAGAAACATAAGACCCCTCTGCGATACAAATCAATGCATCATGAGGCAGGTACATATCTTCGCCCGCAAAGAAGGCTTCGTTGGTAGCAACAAGTGGGATATCGTGCTTATAAGCTAAATTGATAAAACGTTCTTCTGTTGCTCTTTCTTCTGGCATGCCATGTCGCATCAGCTCAACATATAGGCGGCCTGAAAAGATATTTGATAGTTTTAACAGCGATATTTCTGCTTCGCCGTCACGATTTTCAAGTAACTGTCGACCTACGGCCCCTTTGGGACCAGCGGTAAGCGCGATTAAACCATCATGACATCTTTCAAGGTCTTCAATTTTTATCTGAGGTGTAAGTCCTGTCTCCGTTTCCATATAGGCACGAGAAATCAGGTGCATAAGGTTCATGTACCCCTTTTGGTTTTGGACCAAAAGTACAAGCTGATCTGGCTCTGGAGCGATAGCTCCAGTACGTTGATCCGCATCTTCCCTGCAAACCAAGATTTGAGTACCAAGAATTGGTTGGACCCCAGCAGCCTTAGCTGCGAGAGAAAATTCAAGAGCACCAAACATATTATTGCTGTCGGTCATCGCCGCAGCGGGCATATCATGCTTTTTGCATAACTCTACCAGTTCCTTGGCCTTAATTGCTCCCTCCGAAAGGGAATAGGCCGAGTGAACCCGCAGATGAACAAAATCAGCAAACGCCATGAAACTACCTCAGTGCAAGCCCGATAACAGAGCTAAATAAACTTAAACATTCATACTCCAATAAACTTGGACTATGCAAAATAAAACCCAGCATAATTAATACGCCAGGCTTTAGATTAACTTTATGTGTTAGCGTAAATTCAAATTTTTAAATGAACATTTTGAATTTAAAATAGACTATGTTTTTATAGAATTTTACCGCCCTCAAAATGAAGCACTCTATCCATACGACCTGCCAATGCATGATTATGTGTCGCAATCAATGCAGTAAGCCCAACGGACCGAACCAGCTTCAAAAGAAGCTCAAACACACGGTTAGCCGTTTCTGGATCCAGATTACCAGTCGGCTCGTCCGCCAGTAAAACGGTCGGCGCATTCGCTAGGGCACGGGCAATAGCCACTCGTTGTTGCTCACCACCAGATAGCTCTCCTGGCCGATGGGACAATCTTTCAGATAGACCGACCATGTCCAACAATTCGCTCGCTCTCTTATGAGCTTTCGTTTTTGATAGACCCGTAATCATCTGAGGCAGAATAACATTTTCTACGGCAGAGAACTCTGGCAGCAAGTGATGATATTGATAAACAAAACCAATGGTGTCTCGGCGAAGAGCTGTCCGACGCTTATCATTCAGCGAAGCAGAAGATATTTCGTTGACCAGAATGTCTCCACTATCAGGCTTTTCTAATAAACCTGCACTATGAAGTAAGGTCGATTTACCTGCTCCAGAAGGACCAACAAGCGCGACAATTTCACCGGGAACCAAATTAAAACTGACGTCGTTTAAAACGTGCAGCTCTTTAGCTCCCTGGCGATAAGTCTTGTTGACTTTGGAAAGTGACAGTCCCTTATTAACATCACTCATAGCGAATAGCCTCTACAGGATCCAAGCGTGCTGCACGCCAGGCCGGAAAAATTGGTGCGAGGAACGAGAAGAACAAAGCCATGCCAACAATTTGAATTACTTCCGCAGGATCAACGACGGCCGGAAGTTTTGAGAGAAAATAAATTTCTTCATCAAAAAGGTTTGTTCCTGATATACCTTCGAGCCATTGGCGAATGGTTTCAATGTTTGAGGCAAAGGAAAGACCAAGGATAAAACCAGCCAACGTCCCAAACAAACCAATTGAAGCTCCGCTCAGGAAAAATACCCTCAATATCATGCCTCGGGTTGCTCCCATCGTTCTCAAAATAGCAATGTCTCTTCCCTTGTCCTTGACCAACATTATTTGACCAGAAACAATGTTAAACACAGCCACCAGAATAATCAGGGAGAGAATGAGGAACATAACATTTCTCTCAACCTGAATCGCATTAAAGAAACTGGAATTGGACTGTTGCCAATCTTGGGTACGGATATTGGTACCAAGTGATTGATGTATCTTCCGTCGAATAGGTTTTGTCATATCGACATTATCGACAAACACTTCAATGGTATTTACTTTATCTGAGAGTTCGAAAAATATCTGAGCAGCTTCAAGCGGCATATAGATAAAGCTACTATCGTATTCGTACATCCCAACATCAAAAAGTGCCACAATTGTATAGGCCTTTAGCCTAGGCATAGAGCCAAATACAGTTACAGCACTATTAGGGGATATCAAAGTCACCTTGTCGCCAACGCTTAAGCGTAAATTCTGAGCTAGGCGCGCCCCAATAACGACAGCATTGTTTCCCTGAAAATCATCAAGAGAGCCAGCAACAATCTTCTCCGCAATCAAAGCTCGGCCTTTTAAAGCTGAAGGCTCCATACCACGGACAAGACCACCAGTAGCTGTTCCGCTTGCAGTGACCATTACTTGTCCCTGAACTTGGGGAGTTGCACTTTTCACTCCACTGATTTCAGAGATGCGTTCAGCAATGGTTTTGTATTCGACGAGGTCACCTTGAACGCCCATAACAGCCAAATGACCGTTGACCCCAAGAATACGACCCAGGAGTTCTTGCCGAAACCCGTTCATCACGGACATGACAATAATGAGTGTCGCAACGCCCAAGGCAATACCTACCAGGGAAAACCCGGCAATAACGGATATAAAACCTTCTTTACGACGAGAACGGAGGTAACGAAGAGCCACCAGTCGTTCAAAGGCACCAAAAATCATTTACTCACCCAATTCCCGTCTATTTAGTCGATTTAAATCTTAAAGGCCTAGTTTTGTAAGAGCGGCCTCGAGAGACAATTCTTCTTTTTCACCAGACTTACGATTTTTCAACTCAACTACGCCATTTTTAAGGCCACGAGGTCCAATAACCATCTGCCACGGAACACCAATGAGATCCATGTCCTTAAATTTACCGCCAGCAGAGGTATCTCGATCATCATAAAGCACATCAACACCAGCATTATTGAACTTTTGATAAAGGTCATCACAAGCTTTGGTGCAGTCTTCGTCTTTTGCCTTTAGGTTGATCAATCCAACTTTATAAGGAGCAATGGCTTCAGGCCAAATAATACCATTTTCATCGTGGCTTGCTTCTATAATCGCGCCGAGAAGACGGGAAACACCAATACCATAAGAGCCCATAAAGACAGGGACGTTCTTACCTTCTTTATTTAAGACAGTGGCCCCCATAGGTTCAGAATACTTAGTGCCGAAATGGAAAATATGCCCAACTTCAATTCCACGACACTGCATGCGCTTAGCTTCAGGTACAGAACTTTCAAAATCTTCTTGGACATACATTTCATCTGTTGCCGCATAAATGCTGGTCCAGTCGTCCACGATCGATTGAAGATCACCACTGTAATCAACATCAGCGGATGGAGATGGTTTCTTAAGAAAATCAGAGTGACAGAAAACTTCTGACTCACCGGTATCAGCCAGAATAAGAAATTCATGACTGAGCTTGCCCCCAATAGGGCCCGTATCAGCGACCATTGGAATAGCCCGGAGACCTAGTCGATCAAACGTTCGCAAATAAGATACAAACATACGATTATAAGAGGCTTTGGAAGCTTCAAAATCAATATCGAAGGAATAAGCATCCTTCATAAAGAATTCACGGCCTCGCATCACCCCAAAACGAGGACGAACCTCATCGCGGAATTTCCACTGGATGTGATAGAGATTTTTTGGAAGGTCCTTATAGCTCTTTACCGAATTCGCAAAGATATCAGTCACCAACTCTTCGTTAGTCGGACCATAGAGCATATCGCGACCATGTCGATCTTGAATACGCAGCATTTCCTTGCCGTAATCGTCATAACGACCGGACTTGCGCCAAAGGTCCGCTGGTTGGATCGTTGGCATCAAGATTTCCAAGGCTCCAGCGCGATTTTGTTCTTCCCGAACTATCTGCTCGATTTTCCTCAACACTTTGAGGCCTAGAGGCAACCATGAGTATATCCCAGATGTTGCTTGGCGAATCATACCAGCACGAAGCATGTAGCGGTGAGAGACAATCTGGGCCTCGGTGGGGTTTTCCTTCAGTGTAGGAAGGAAATAAGCAGAAAGGCGCATCTGGGTATCCTGGAGTGTTATTGAATTGTGTACGGGCGGATTTTTCCAGCATTCATTACTGGAAAATATTTCGGTCATGTATATGGGATCAAGGATCACTTGTCCATGCAAGACAATTACATATCACGACGGATGAAATGTAGGGAACAGGTATTTAAAGCCCACAGAAAGATAAAACCTATTATCTTTCGTTTTTAATTATATCCTGGCATTTTAGAGCAAGCTCACGTTGTTCTTCGTTTTGAAGCGGTTGGCCGTTAAAATATGAACGGCCATCTTTGTGTACCTCTACAACCCCAATTTCAGCCTCAGCACCAAAATTGGCTTTGTTGGCCGGAATGTTATAGCGCTCGAACATATCTACCGTAATTGGAATTCGAATAACGTCAGGCAACGTGATCGGCTGTGCATTAAGATCGGCGGATACGACCTTTTTGCCTCTTTTGGTAACGCCTGGAGTGTAGGTAACATCGTCTGAAGGCTGATGTTTGATTAACCGTGAACAATCTTCACGGCTAATTTTGACAATGGCATCTGAATTTTCCTGCGCAAAGCCAAACCCGGAATTGGCACTCAAAATCAAAGTTGCCAACAGACAACCAATAACCAAATCTTTCGGTACTTGGGTAAAGACCTTAGACATACTTACCACCAGTCAAAATTAGTCCAGAAACGGGAAACAGCCTGAGATTAGAATAACCTCAGGCTGTTTACATACAATGAATAACATTTCAGCCATTGATGACAATCGCTACATAAAATAAATTACTCATACTTAGTAAGGGAGTTCACCAATGGTGATAATTCCGCTCGTTATAATGTAATAAGCAATACCCCAAAGTATAGCAGCAATACCACTCGTAATAAGTGCCTTACGCCCCAACATAGGGTTGGCTGGTGCGGAGGGTTCATGTCCAACTTCAGGATTTTCATGTGGCTTCACACCAAATGGTAATGCCATGAAGAAAATCAGCCACCAGATAACCACGTAAACCAGTATGCCTGTAACCCAGTTCATAATTTCTTCTCACCTAATTTATTAAAGCCAAAATTAATCAGGCTTGTTCAAGTTCAACCAATGTTCCACAGAAGTCTTTTGGATGTAAAAAAAGAACTGGCTTGTTATGGGCGCCGTTTTTAGGCTCCCCATCACCAAGAATACGCGCCCCTTCAGATACTAACTTGTCTCTGGCTGCAAGAATATCATCTACCTCATAACAAATATGATGAATACCACCTGCGGGATTTTTCTCCAAAAATTTCATAATTGGAGAACTTTCACCTAACGGATAAAGAAACTCAATCTTTGTATTGGGGAGCTCAACAAAGACAACTGTCACGCCATGATCAGGTTGATCAACGGGATCGGTAACATGAGCCCCTAAGATATTCTTATACTGAGCGACCGCGGCATCCAAATCAGGAACCGCAATAGCTACATGGTTTAATCTACCGATCATTTTGAGCCCTCTTTATTCAAAAAAGTCATCTAAGCGTATGATATGAACATTCGTTACTGGCTTTTTCCCATAACGTTTATTGCAGTGACGGCGCACGGCCCGAATGACGACTTCACGTACAACTTCATCCCGTTTCATATCTGCTTTTTTGAGCAACTTGATGGCGTCTTTTACCCCACGCATTGCTTCTACGAAATTATCGGGTTCATCGACAAGATCAATGACACCTTGAATACTCAATTGAGGTGTCACAGCTAATTTTAAGTTTTCATCAATAACAAGGGTTACAACAGCAGAACCGTTATACATCATTTTTTGACGCGCAACGATAATAGGGCTGTCCAAAGGAACCAAACGGCGGGATTCAATTGCCAGCAATCCACAATATTGCTCTGAAACCTTACCCGGTTTTCCAGGTGCAAGACGAATGAGATCACCGTTTTTGGCAACAATCTTTGTTTCCACGCCACATTCACCAGCAAGTTTTGCGTGTGCTCGAAGGTGACGCGCTTCGCCATGTACAGGTATAGAAATTTTCGGCTGTACCCACTCATATAATTTTTTGACTTCTTCTTTACCTGGGTGGCCTGAAACGTGAACGTGCTCATCTTTATCTGTAACGATACGAACACCGAGTTCAGACAGATTGTTTTGTAGTTTGTAGATAGAGGTTTCGTTTCCAGGAATAATCCTCGAAGAGAAAATAATTGTATCGTCTTCTTCTAGATATACGTTCTTGAAACCATCTGTGGATAACCGTGACAAGGCAGAACGAGGCTCGCCTTGGCTGCCAGTACAAAGAACAACAACTTCACTTGGCGGAATATAAGAAAACTCATCTTCAGATAACAAAGGAGCGACGTTTTGCAGGTATCCATTTTCCCGTGCCGCAGAGTATATTCTGTGCATGGAACGACCAAGTAGGACAACCCGACGGCCACAGATTTCAGCTGCTTTCATCACGGACTCAACTCTGGCCACATTACTGGCAAAACAAGTAACCGCGACCCTGTTGGTACATTTTGAGATCACCTCTATCAAGCCGTTACGAACGGAGGCCTCAGAACCAGACTCGCTTGATGACATGACATTGGTGGAATCACTCACCATTGCCAAGATATCTTCATCAGCTAGTGCTTGCAGACGTTTTTTGTCATAGTGTGGACCAACCAGAGGCTCTGGGTCGAACTTCCAGTCACCAGAGTGGAACACGGTGCCGCAAGGTGTTCTAATTAGCAAAGATGTTGGCTCTGGTATTGAGTGAGTCATTGAAACTAACTCAATCTCAAATGGGCCCGCAGAGAACTTACCACCTACAGGTATAACTGTGATCTCAGCCTGTTCCTCTAAACCAGCCTCAACCAGTTTTGAATAAACCATCGATTTGGTAAAAGGTGTACAGTAAATCGGGCACCGTAATTCAGCCCATAGATGAGGTACCGCCCCAATATGATCCTCATGGGCATGGGTTAAGACCAGCCCAACAAGGTTTTCGCGTTGTTTCGCAATGAAGGTTGGATCAGGCATGATCACATCAATACCCGGGAATTTTCCACCGTCAGCAAAGGATATACCCAGATCAACCATCAACCACTTACCATTGTGGCCATAGAGATTTAGGTTCATACCAATTTCGCCCGTCCCGCCTAGCGGTAAGAACAACAGTTCGTCTTTTTTAGGGACTACCGATTTACTCATAATTTTTTACCTAATTCAGTCGTTCTGAGTGTTTAGCTCGTAAATGGCTATCAACCCACGAAGTGTTACGTCTTTATCGATGTGATCAATCACATCCGTTGCCTTGATGAAAAGTTGAGCCAAACCGCCTGTTGCAACAACAGTCATCGGTTTTCCATATTCATCTTTAATTCGTTTGACCATGCCCTCGACCATGCTGATATAACCCCAGAATATTCCAGATTCCATAGCAGGTATCGTCGCTTTACCAATTATATTTTTTGGGCGTTTTATATCAATTCTGGGGAGTTTAGCCGAAGCCATATACAGAGCATCAACGGAGAGGTTAACTCCAGGAGCAATAACTCCACCCTCATAAGCCCCGTCATCACCAACAATATCAAAAGTCGTCGCCGTACCAAAATCTATCATAATCAGGTTACCGCCATAACGACGAAAACCTGCCACAGCATTTACCAAACGGTCAGCGCCAGCTTGTTCAGGATGATCAATTTTAACTTCCAGACCGAGGTCGATTTTGCCCAATTCGACCATCAAGGGCTTACAGTTAAAATAACTTTTACAAAGTGATGTCAGATTGTAGGTTGAAGCAGGAACAACATTAGCCAAAATCGCACCGGATATGTCATCCGGTGACAGTCCCTTCAACGCCATGAGTTGGGTTAGCCAGACCGCATACTCATCAGAGGTTTTTTTACTATCACTTGTGGCTCGCCAATGGCCTTTTTGTTCCTTGCCATCATAAACAGCAAAAACGACATTGGTATTTCCAGAATCAATAACAAGTAGCATCGTATATCTCTAACTATGACCCAATTTATGACGTAGCGAAGAAGACGTCGCCTGCAGTGATTAGACGCTGTTTACCATTATCTAGGTCCAGGTCTAACGCGCCATCTCTGTCTATGGTAATAAACCGTCCAGAAAGGGTTTCTCCAGGAAGTCGAACATATATTATTTCGCCGAGCCCATGAGCCTGATCCAGCCACGTAGTTCTCACTGAACTAAAACCATCTTTGTTCCATAATTTGTACCAAGGGTCAAAACTATTGAGGAAAGCTTCTAACATTATACTCGGACTGGGGGTATTTTCTTTGTTTTTATCAATAAAACTTGTCGCAGGATATCGCGCATCATCTGGGTAGTGTTTGAGATTCACACCAATTCCCATGATCAAATATTCAAGTTTTCCAGAGCTGTTAGCTTTACTCTCAAGCAGGACGCCAGAAACTTTCTTACTATCGATAAGCACATCGTTAGGCCACTTTAGACTTAACTTTATCTCTGGAGCAAACCGTCGAAAAGTATCGGCTAATGCGAGGGAGGCAACGAAACTCAAATTCGCCGCTTCTGCTATGGAAACAGCCGGACGCAAAAGTATTGAGAAATAAAGGTTACCTTCTGGGCTGATCCAAGTTCTTCCCTGTCGCCCTCTTCCTGCAGATTGACGAAGGGCCCAGACGACTGTGCCGTCCTGGGCCCCTTGTTCAGCTAGAAGGCGGACTTCGTCATTAGTACTTCCAACATCATCCTTGCCATGCAAGTTAAAGAAAGCTGGAGTAGATAAGGACGAAGAGCCCTCCATTGTTTTATTACCCGACAAAAAGTGCCGAAGCAGCAACTGCCGCCCCGTCCATGATCGGCGTAGAGAAGAGAATAAAGAACACTATAAAGGCAGTAGACACTGTCAATACAAAGGTCATTTCTCCACCGATTGGCTTGTCAAAAGATGCACTAGGTTCATCAAAATACATAACCTTAATGATACGGAGATAATAAAACGCCCCGATCACTGAGGTTAAAATACCGATAACGGCAAGAGTTGTAAGACCCGCATTAACCGCAGCAGCAAAGACAACATACTTCGCAAAGAAACCAGCAAGAGGAGGTATACCCGCCATTGAGAACATAAAGATGGTAAGAGCAAAGGCCATCATAGGGCTCGTTTTACTTAAGCCCTTCAGATCATCGATGTTCTCAACCATTGTTCCCTTTTGGCGCATGCTCAGAATGCAGGCAAACGTACCCATATTCATGAAGATATAAATGGTCATATAGATGATAAGACCCGTAATACCTTCTTGAGTACCAGCAGCAAGTCCAACCAGGGCAAAACCAATATTACCAATAGAGCTGTATGCCATCAAACGCTTGATATTTGTCTGTTTGATCGCAGCCAATGAGCCCAAGATCATAGAAGCCAGCGCAACAAAGACGATAATTTGCTGCCATTCGCTTACTAGAGATCCAAAAGGATCACTGAGCAAGCGGGCAAAAAGAGCAATTGCAGCTACCTTTGGTGCAGAAGCAAAGAAAGCGGTAATAGGTGTCGGCGCGCCTTCGTAAACATCAGGTGTCCACATGTGGAACGGAACCGCGGAAATCTTGAAAGCAATCGCTGCACAGACAAACACCAGACCAACAATAAGGCCTATTTGAGGAGTCTGATCAGCATTTACTGTGCTAGACAGTACATTACCAAGAATGTCAAAGTCGGTAGTTCCCGTAAATCCGTAGATCAAAGAACAACCGTAAAGCAACAATCCCGAAGACAAGGCACCAAGTACGAAATACTTCAATCCAGCTTCTGAAGAACGCAGATTTTCACGGCGGATGGATGCAATCACGTAAAGTGCAAGACTTTGAAGTTCCAAACCAACGTATAAAGACATCAGGTCATTTGCTGAAATCATCATCAGCATACCCAATGTCGAAAGAACCATGAGTACTGGAATTTCAAACTTGGCCATTCCCTCACGCTCAACAAAGCGTTGGGTCATAAGAATACCAAACCCAGATGCCACAAGGACAACCAGCTTCATGTAATCTCCATATGCATCGACAATAAATAATCCTTCAAAAGCTACGCCCGCAGGACGGTCACCAAGGAAAATAAGTGCAAATGCTACCGCCAATACGGCAACTGACATCGCGGAAACAAAACCAGCAGTGTTTTTACCTGCATACGCCCCATACATCAAAAGAACTGTAGCTGAACATGCCAGGAAAATCTCGGGCAATGCTAGTGATAGATCTGTTGTGATCATCTTGATAGACCCTCTATTGACCAAAGACCTGCGCAAACATAGGCGCGGCATTAGAGGCTGCAATTGCAGTCTCATAGTTATGAACTAGATTACTCACAGATGCGGACATCACGTCGAGGAAACTAGGTGGATAAATACCCATCCAAAGAGTGATCACAATCAAAGGAGCAAAGATGGCTTTCTCGCGAAGGCTGAGATCCATTAAAGATTTCAAATCTTCTTTTTCGAGTTTGCCAAAGATAACTTTGCGATAGAGCCAAAGCATATAGGCTGCACCAAGAACCATTCCTGTAGCGGCCAAAGCAGCAACCCAAGTGTTGGCTTTGAAAGCACCGACAAGAACCAAGAACTCGCCGACAAAACCGCCCGTTCCAGGAAGGCCAACTGAAGCCAGCATAAAGACCATGAACATCAATGCATAAACAGGCATGCGTTCAACTACGCCACCATAACTCGCAATCATCCGTGTGTGCATGCGATCGTATATGACACCAACACACAAGAAGAGTGCCGCGGATACGATACCATGAGACAGCATCTGATAGATGGCTCCTTCTATACCCTGTTGGTTCGCAGCAAAAATTCCGATCGTCACAAATCCCATATGCGCAACAGAAGAATAAGCAATAAGCTTTTTCATATCTTCCTGTGCAAGAGCAACCAAGGATGTATAGATCACCGCGATAATCGAAAGCGTATAAATCAGTGGTGTAAAGTAAACAGAAGCTTCAGGCATCATCGGTAAAGAGAACCGAAGGAAACCATAAGCGCCCATTTTAAGAAGAACACCCGCCAAAATCACAGAACCAGCAGTCGGCGCCTCAACGTGCGCGTCTGGAAGCCAGGTATGAACAGGCCACATCGGAACTTTCACAGCAAAAGAAGCAAAGAAAGCAATCCAGAGCCATTTCTGCATTTCAGATGGGAAAGTGTATTCAAGCAATACAGTAATATCTGCTGAATCTGCCTCATAATACATTGCCAATATAGCAACGAGCATCAGTACTGAGCCAGCAAGAGTATATAGGAACAGCTTAAACGATGCGTATACTCTACGTGCACCACCCCAGATCCCGATGATCAAGAACATTGGAATAAGAACGCCTTCGAAGAAGATATAGAAGACGACGATATCCAATGCACAGAACATACCGATCATCATGGTTTCCAAAATAAGGAAACAAACCATGTATTCTTTTACGCGGGTCTTAATTGGCCCCCAAGAAGAGAGAATACAAATTGGTGTCAGGAGTGTCGACAAAAGTACAAACAATACGGAAATACCATCAACACCCATTCGGTATGACAGCCCGAGGGACGGCATCCATTCTACTTCTTCAACGAACTGAAATTCAGCGCTACCGCGTTCAAAACCAGTCCAAAGGAGGAGTGAAACAACGAAAGTTACGCCAGAAACCCAGATGGCAACCCATCGAGAATTCTTGGCTACAGCTTCTTCGTTATCACCACGAATTAAAAGAATAAACAAGGCACCAAGCAGTGGTGCAAAGGTCACGATGGAGAGAATATGATCTTGCATAGCTTTTAACCCGCGTTGGTAACAATGTACCAAGTAATCAAGGCAACGACCCCGATCAACATGGCAAAAGCATAGTGGTAGACATACCCGCTCTGAAGTCGACTTGCTCTACCAGCAAGTCTACGTGTCAAAGCAGTTACACCATCAGGACCATAAGCATCAATTACAGCACCGTCCCCAGATTTCCAGAGGAAGCGACCGAGTTTGAGTGCCGGGCGAACGAACAAGAAGTCATAGAGTTCATCAAACATCCATTTATTATAAACAAAAGTATGGATGGGTTTGATGAGACTGACAAAAGTTGCAGGCAGGCTTGGGACAAACATATAAAAAACATACGCCAGTACGATCCCACTTACAGCAGCCGCCAGAGGTACAACTTTAACCCAGGTTTCGACATGATGAGCAGCTTCAACACTATCATTGCCAGCAAGAACAAAGATCGCATCTCCCCAGAAATCAGCGCGAGCATCACCAACAAAATAGCTGTAGCCAAGCCATCCAGCGAATACTGCGCCAGTTGCGAGAACAATGAGCGGTATCATCATGGTTTTTGGAGACTCGTGAACACCCTGCATAGTGTGTTCATCTGCCCGTGGGTTACCGTGGAATGTCATAATGATAAGACGCCATGAATAAAACGCCGTCATGAATGCCGCTGCAGTCCCCGCCCAAAATGCAAAAATTCCTTGGGTCGTGTGTGCAGCGTAGGCTGCTTCAAGAATAAGATCTTTTGAGAAGTAACCAGCAAAAGGAGGTAAACCAGCCAGTGCGATTGAACCTATCCACATCAAAATATAAGTAGCCGGGATCATCTTCCAGATGCCACCCATCTTACGCATGTCTTGTTCGTGATGCATTGCGTGAATGACAGAACCAGCACCGAGGAACAACAATGCTTTGAAGAAAGCATGGGTCATAAGGTGGAAGATAGCACCGCCATAAGCAGATACACCAATTGCGAAGAACATATATCCCAACTGAGAACAGGTTGAATAAGCAATCACACGCTTGATATCAAACTGTGTCAGACCGATAGTCGCCGCAAAGAATGCTGTTGCAGCTCCCACATAGGTAACCACTTCAAGAGCAGCAGGCGCGTATTCAAACACCGGTGAAAAACGAACCAGCATGAAGATACCAGCTGTCACCATAGTCGCCGCGTGGATAAGTGCGGAAACAGGTGTTGGGCCTTCCATGGCATCAGGCAGCCAAGTGTGAAGTCCAAGCTGAGCTGATTTACCCATAGCCCCAATAAAGAGGAGAAGACAAACAATTGTCAGCGCATGGCCTTCAAAACCAAGGAAGTTGAATTGAGCCGTTGAAAGCGCAGACGCTTGAGGAAAGATTTCCGCAAAGTTAACTGTTCCAAAGAGAACAAAGACGCCCATGATACCAAGCGCAAAGCCGATATCCGCAACACGGTTTACCAAGAAGGCTTTGATCGCAGCCGCACAAGCTGAAGGTTTTTCATACCAGAAACCAATAAGTAAGTAAGACGCAAGGCCAACCCCTTCCCAACCAAAAAACATTTGAACCAGGTTATCAGAAGTAACCAGCATCAACATGAAGAAGGTGAATAGAGAAAGGTAAGAGAAGAACCGTGAGATTGATTTATCCTCGGACATGTATCCGATGGAATAAAGGTGAACCATGGAGGAAACCACGGTCACAACAATCAGCATCACAGCAGTAAGCGTATCTACTTTCAGGGCCCAATTTAACTGAAGATCACCAGAGTTGATCCAGGTAAACACAGGGGAGATTCGCGCATTACCATCAAGAGCTACATCTTTGAACACTACAAAAGATAAAACAGCGGATACAAGCAATAACCCAGTAGTTAAAACTTGCGCCCCACGATCACCAATTGCTTTGCCAAAAAGGCCCGCAATAAAAGCACCGAGTAGAGGCAGAAAGACTATAAAATATTCCATCTTCGGACTAGCCCTTCATCATGTTAATATCTTCAACCGCGATAGAACCGCGATTACGGAAGTAGATTACCAGGATCGCCAAACCGATTGCTGCTTCTGCAGCTGCAACAGTAAGAATAAAGATGGCGAAGACCTGGCCAACCAGATCACCCATATGGGTTGAGAAAGCCACAAAATTGATGTTTACGGCAAGTAACATGAGTTCGATAGACATCAAGATAACAATGACGTTCTTTCTATTGAGAAAGATGCCAAAAATGCCCAGTGTAAACAGAACTGCCGCAACAATCAGGTAATGGGCTAGACCAATTTCTAACATGGTTAGATGCCACTCCCGCTGGTTACTTTTTTGATTTCAACAGACTCTTCACGGGTACGATTTACCTGGTCTGAGATGACCTGCTTGCGAACTCCTTCCCGTTTGCGAAGTGTCAGTACAATTGCACCGATCATCGCAACAAGAAGGATCAATCCACAAGCTTGGAAGAGATATACATACTTAGTGTAAAGAACTTGTCCCAAAGCCCGGGTATTATGAACGTCGTCAATATTCGGGATTGGAACAGAAGCAACAGCTACTGCATCTGGCGAAGCGAAAGTAGATGAGAGGATAAGAATCAACTCAACCAACAAGACAAGGCCAATGGAACCGCCAAGTATCAGGTGCTGTTTAAAACCCTGACGCGCTCTCTCAATATTGATATCAAGCATCATGACAACAAAGAGGAAGAGAACAGCGACCGCGCCAACATAAACAACAACCAAGATCATTGCTAAAAACTCAGCGCCCATCAGAACAAATAGCCCTGCAGCATTGAAGAAACACAGAATCAAGAACAAGACCGAGTGTACGGGGTTCTTAGAGGAGACCACCATAAGAGCCGAAGCAATGGAGATCGTTGCAAATACATAAAAGACGAGAGCCTGAATGATCATTTGGCTACCCTTTCTTTACGAGCCTGGTGTTGGCATATGATATTTTTCATAAACACTTTTTTTATCCCAAGCTCTTAGCGGTAAGGCGCATCCAAAGCGATGTTTTGCGCAATTTCGGTTTCCCAACGGTCACCATTCGCAAGAAGCTTATCTTTATTGTAGAAAAGCTCTTCACGTGTCTCAGTCGCAAACTCAAAGTTCGGTCCTTCAACAATGGCGTCCACGGGGCAAGCCTCTTGGCAAAATCCGCAATAGATACACTTTGTCATGTCAATGTCATAACGCGTTGTACGACGGCTACCGTCATCACGCGGTTCAGACTCAATAGTAATGGCTTGCGCAGGGCAAATCGCTTCACACAACTTACACGCAATACAACGTTCTTCCCCATTAGGGTATCGACGCAATGCATGTTCTCCACGAAAACGTGCACTAATCGGCCCTTTTTCGAATGGATAGTTCAGCGTAACCTTTGGTTTGAAGAAGTACTTCAAAGTTAAGGCCATACCGGACAGCAGTTCCGTCAAAAGAAGACTGCGGACTGGGTTTTTCATAAAAGCCATCGTCCTCTATCTCTCCACGTTTATATTAATTTTTTTATTTTTCATAACCATTAGTCTCACTGAGCTGCCGGCAGAAGGTCGAAACCAACAAGAACACCAGCGGTAAGCAATACCCAGAAAAGAGTAAACGGTAGGAACACTTTCCATCCCAAGCGCATTAACTGATCATAACGGAACCGGGGGAAAGTCGCACGAACCCAAAGGAACCCAAAAAGAACAAGGGCAATTTTGAGAGACAACCAAACCGGACCTGGGATCCAGTTAAAAGGAGCTATATCGAAAGGTGGTAACCATCCACCAAGGAACAATATTGCCGCCATCGCACTCATAAGGATCATGTTTGCGTATTCTCCAAGGAAGAATAGAGCAAAACTCATCGAAGAATATTCGACCATGAAACCAGCTACGAGTTCTGATTCGCCTTCAGGTAAATCGAAAGGGGAGCGATTGGTTTCCGCTAGAATGGAAATGAAGAAGATCACAAACATCGGAAGCAACGGGAAAGCATACCAATTGAATATGCCATAATCGCCTTTTTGAGCGAGGACAATATCCGAAAGGTTTAATGAGCCAACACACAACAAAACTGTGATGATAACCAGTCCCATGGAAACTTCGTAAGAAACCATCTGAGCAGCAGAACGTAGAGCACCAATGAAAGGATATTTAGAGTTGGAAGCCCACCCTGCCATAATCACGCCGTATACACCGAGTGATGAAATCGCGAAGAGGTAAAGAATACCAACGTTAATATCACTGATCACAAGGCCATCGCCGAAAGGGATCACCGACCAAGCCACAAGGCTTAAGATAAACGTTAGCATTGGCGCCATGATAAACACGATTTTGTTAGATCCTGAAGGAAGAATAGTCTCCTTCATCATTAACTTAACCGCATCAGCAAAAGGTTGCAGTAGGCCAAATGGACCGACAACGTTAGGTCCTTTACGCAATTGCATCGCTCCGATGACTTTGCGCTCAAAGTAAGTCAGGTATGCAACCGCGATAAGTAGTGGCCCAACTACTAGCATAATTTGCGCAACGATTATTATCGTTGGCAGAGCGTATCCTTCCCAGAAATCAACCATTGGTTCCTGTAGCTCCCTGCTCTTTACCTAGTACAAATTGCTCTGTACAGGCAGACATCGTTTCGGATGAACGGCTGATTGGATCAGTCATATAGAAGTTCTCAACAAAAGTACCAAATGGCTCCGAAGTGAGTTTATCCTTAGTTTTGGCGAAATCACCCCATACACCTGTATCGATTTGATCAATAGCCGCAAACACTGGATTTACATCAATCAGACGTTGGCGTAATTGACCAATATTATCATACGGGAGTGCATCACTAACCTGTTCGGACAAAGCTCGAAGAATTGTCCAATCCTCTCGGGCCTCACCAGGCGGGAAAACGGCCAAACGACCAAGTTGGACACGACCTTCCGTATTTACGTAGGTGCCGTTCTTTTCTGTATAGGCAGCACCCGGCAAGATCACATCTGCAGCCGAAGCTCCGGCGTCACCATGATGGCCCTGATAGATAACGAATGTATCTTTGAGTTTGGAAGTATCGACTTCATCAGCGCCGAGAAGATAAACCGCTTTCACGCTCCCCTTTTCAGCACCATCTAAAATGCCTTCGACATCAAGACCGTCTTTACCGGGTACAAAACCTAGATCTAGGCCTGCGACACGAGATGCAGCGGTATGAAGAATGTTAAATCCATTCCAATCATCATGGACAAGGTCAAACTTATCAGCAATTGCCTTAGCTTGTACCAATACAGCGGCACCATCTTTACGAGTAAGCGCCCCCATACCCACAATGATCATTGGATTTTTGGCTTCTTTTAGAACCTTCGCAAAAGAATTTTTGCCAGAAGCAACTTCTTTGAGAGTGTCAGGTCCTGCGCCAAGGTATTCATATTCATAAGTAAGGTCGACAGCTTCCCCGATCATACCAACCTTAAACCCGCCTTCGAGGAAGCGTTTACGTAGACGCGCATTAACCAGCGCAGCTTCCCAGCGTGGGTTGGTACCAACAAGAAGAACCGCATCGGCTTCTTCGATACCAGCTATAGAAGTATTAAAGAGGTAGGCAGAACGGTTTGTGCTATCAATTTTTGCACCGTCTTGACGGCAATCTATGTTGGATGAACCGAGATTAGCCATCAAGTCTTTAAGAGCCAGCATTGATTCGGCGTCATTAAGATCACCCGTAATCGCAGCAATTTCGTTACCCTTAAGAGGAGACAGTTTTTCTTTTATAGCAGAAAAAGCTTTGTCCCATGTCGCTGCCTTAAGTTTACCATCAACCCGAACGTAAGGACGATCAAGACGTTGTCGGCTCAACCCATCTGTAATGTAACGGGTTTTATCTGAAATCCACTCTTCGTTTACATCTTCATGAATACGCGGAAGAATTCGTAGAACTTCGCGACCACGAACATCAACACGGATGTTGGATCCAACAGCATCCATAACATCCACAGAGTTAATTTTCTTCAACTCCCAAGGACGTGCGTTAAACGCATAAGGCTTTGAAGTCAGGGCACCAACCGGGCAAACATCAACAAGATTACCAGACAGTTCAGTATTTACAGCCTTTTCCAAGGTTGTAATCTCAACATGGCCACCACGATTGAGAAGGCCCATTTCTTCGATACCGGCAACTTCAGTCGAAAAACGTACACAACGTGTGCACTGGATACACCGGGTCATGATCGTTTTGATCAAAGGCCCCATGTACTTTTCTGTTGCGGCTCGTTTCGTTTCTTTATAGCGCCCGTGGTCAAGACCAAATGCCATGGCCTGATCCTGTAGATCGCACTCACCACCTTGGTCACAAATAGGACAATCAAGTGGGTGATTGATGAGCAGGAATTCCATCACCCCTTTGCGAGCCTTTTGAACTAGCTCAGTGTCTGTCTTAATGACCATGCCCTCTCCCACCGGCATTGCACATGATGCAATGGGTTTAGGAGCACGTTCCATTTCAACGAGACACATCCGGCAATTACCGGCAACGGAAAGACGCTCGTGATAGCAAAAGCGTGGTACTTCTGCTCCGGCGAGTTCGCAAGCCTGAAGAACTGTCAGGCCGTTTGCGACTTCGATCTCTTTACCGTCAATCGTCAACTTTGGCATCAGTCTCTCCTATTCCGCAGCTTGGCGAGATTGCTTGTACTCATTAATCCTGCGTTCGAGTTCCGGACGGAAGTTCCGGATCAAACCCTGGACTGGCCAAGCAGCAGCATCACCTAGTGCACAGATGGTATGACCTTCTACTTGCTTTGTTACATCCCAAAGCATGTCGATCTCTTCAACATCCGCTTCACCGCGAACCATGCGTTGCATCAAGCGGAACATCCAGCCTGTGCCTTCACGACAAGGTGTACATTGCCCACAACTTTCATGCTGATAGAAATGTGACAAACGACAAATAGCTTCGACGACATCAGTGGATTTATCCATAACGATCACAGCTGCAGTTCCAAGACCAGATCCGGCCTCACGAAGAGCATCAAAATCCATCGTCATGGTGTCACAAACGTGTTTAGGAAGCATTGGTACAGATGATCCACCAGGAATAATGGCAAGAAGGTTATCCCAACCGCCTCTTACCCCACCCGCATGCTTTTCAATAAGCTCACGAAGAGGAATGCTCATCGCTTCTTCAACATTACATGGTTTGTTTACATGCCCGGAAATGGAGAAGATTTTG
The DNA here is from genome assembly GCA_036960845.1 of Halopseudomonas aestusnigri. Lineage (GTDB taxonomy): Bacteria > Pseudomonadota > Alphaproteobacteria > Kiloniellales > Kiloniellaceae > Kiloniella. The sequence goes on from JBALWN010000004.1 coordinate 377,687, forward strand.
GTACCTGTGTTGTTCTCACGACCAAATTGTTTCCACCAATCTGCGCCACGACGCAAAATAGTTGGCGAAACAGCTACGGTCTCTACATTCGTTACTGTGGTTGGACAGCCATACAGGCCACAAGCAGCTGGGAAAGGAGGCTTCAAACGAGGTTGGCCTTTTTTACCTTCCAAGCTTTCAAGCAATGCTGTCTCTTCACCACAAATATAAGCACCTGCACCACGGTGGACATGTACATTAAATGCCCAACCAGAACCGCAAGCGTCATCACCTAATAATCCGTCAGCACGCGCTTGTTCAACCGCGGCTTCCAAACGGGTGGATTCGAGATAGTACTCGCCACGTATATAGATATAGGCTGTGTGCGCACCCATTGCGAAACCAGCTATTAAACACCCTTCGATAAGTGTGTGCGGGTCATTACGCATAATTTCGCGGTCTTTACAGGAACCAGGTTCTGATTCATCAGCATTAACCACAAGATAACTTGGACGGATCGCATCTTCTTTCGGCATGAAAGACCATTTAATCCCGGCCGGAAAACCAGCTCCACCCCGACCACGAAGACCCGAATCTTTCATCCGATTGACTATCTCTTCACGACCAAGAGCAACCAAGTCTTTGGTATTATTCCAAATGCCACGTTTCTTAGCACCTTCTAGACCCCAGTCACCCTGGCCATATAGATTTTGGAAAATACGATCTTTATCTTCTAACTGCTGCATCACTCACCCCCTTTTAGGGTTGTGCGCTCGCCTTCCGGAGCTGAAGTCAAACGACCTGTTTGAGACCCGATCGGTACATCTTTACCAGCCCGGAGTTCGTCAACAATTTCGCTCATACGTTCTGGAGATAGATCTTCGTAATACCAGTTATTGATTTGAACCATCGGCGCATTACAACATGCCCCCATGCACTCAACTTCAATTACAGAGAAGAGACCATCTTCGCTGACATCACCCGCTTTACTAACACCAATTTTATCCATGGCTGCTTTGAGAATGTTATCAGAGCCGTTCAACCAGCAAGGCGTGGTACGACATACTTGAATGAAGTATTTACCAACTGGTTTGAGGTTAAACATCGTATAGAAAGTTGCGACTTCATGTGCGCGGATCGGCGCCATCTCTAGGTATTCAGCAACATATTCGATTGCTTCAGGTGGTAACCAGCCATCATTTTGCTTCTGCACTATATAGAATAGGCTGATAATGGCACTGGCCTGGCGGCCTTCTGGATACTTTGCAACAATTTTTTCAGCTTCACGAAGGCTTTCTTCGGTAAACTTGAAATCGCCTGTTTTAGCTTTTGGAAAACTACTGGTTTTCATCGGTCGACCTCGCCAAAGACGATATCCATGGATCCAAGAATAGCCACACTATCGGCCAACATATGACCGCGGCACATGTAATCCATGGCAGCAAGATGGGCAAAGCCCGGTGCTTTAATTTTACAACGGTAAGGTTTGTTCGATCCATCAGAGACAAGATAGACACCAAACTCACCTTTAGGAGCTTCTACAGCGACATAGGTTTCCCCTTCAGGAACGCGGAAACCTTCGGTGTAAAGTTTGAAGTGATGGATCAATGCTTCCATTGATTTTTTCATATCATCACGTCTTGGGGGAGTTACCTTATGATTAGGTGCGAGAACAGGTCCTTCAGGCATATTAGCAATACACTGCTTCATAATGCTTAATGACTGACGCATTTCTTCGATACGCACGAGATAGCGATCAAAACAATCACCATTTTTCCCGACAGGAATATCAAAGTCGAGTTCAGCATAACAATCATAAGGTTGAGATTTACGTAGATCCCAAGCAACACCAGAACCGCGAAGCATTGGACCAGATAATCCCCAATCCATAGCTTCATCAAAGTCCATAACCCCTATATCGACCGTACGTTGACGGAAAATTCTGTTCTCAGTCAAAAGGCCTTCGAGATCATCTAGGAATGCTGGGTAATTATCAATAAAGGTAGAGATATCACTCAACAATCCGGCAGGGAGATCTTGATGAACGCCACCTGGACGGAAATAAGCTGCGTGCATACGTGCTCCACAAGCTCTCTCATAGAATTCCATCAAAATTTCGCGTTGCTCAAATCCCCAAAGAATTGGGGTCATGGCGCCAACGTCAATTGCAAATGTCGTGATATTAAGGATGTGATTTAATATACGACCGATTTCACAGTAGAGTACGCGAATGTACTGACCACGTTTTGGAACCTCAATATCAAGCATCTTTTCAATAGCAAGGGCAAAAGCGTGCTCTTGGTTCATTGGTGCGACATAATCAAGGCGATCGAAATAAGGTAAAGCCTGAAGATACGTTTTGTACTCGATCAGTTTCTCGGTACCGCGATGTAAAAGGCCAACGTGCGGGTCAGCGCGTTCAATAATTTCACCATCCATTTCCAGGACGAGACGAAGAACACCGTGAGCAGCTGGATGCTGGGGACCAAAGTTCAGCGTAAGTGGCTTGATCGTTGCTTCAGCCATTAAGCAGCTCCCCCTTCTTTTTCATGCTCAGCCTTCTCATCGCCGGGAAGTTTGATAATACCTTCCCAAGGGCTTGAGAAATCAAAGTTACGAAACTCTTGAGCCAGCTTTACAGGCTCGTAGATAACTCTTTTTTGAGTTTCGTCGTAACGGACCTCAACATAACCTGTAAGAGGGAAATCTTTACGTAAAGGATGTCCCTCAAAACCATAATCCGTGAGCATACGGCGTAGGTCTGGATGGTTAGCAAAGAAGATACCGTACATATCCCAGATTTCACGCTCATACCAGATTGCCGAGCTAAACAAAGGCGCAACCGATTCTATCGGCACATCCTCTGTCGCAGCGATCTTGACTTTGATGCGTTGATTATGGGTCAAGGAAAGAAGACAGTAAACGAGCTCGAAACGAAACTCACGGCTGGGGTAATCCACAGCCGTTTGTTCTACAAGCTGTCGAAACTGACAGTTCTGATTGTCTCTTAAGAACTTAAGCACTTCGAGAAGAGTATCAGCTTTGGCCCAAATAACGAGTTCGTCGTTCTTAAGCTCAGAGCCAGTAACAGCTTCGCCCAAAGTGGTAGCGATAAAATCGCTCAAGTCCAGTAAAGCCTGATTCATATGGTTCACCAGTTTTAGGAATGCCGAAAAGGCTTACCTGCGGAATTTCGCGGTACGTTTGATTTTCTTTTGAAGCTGCAAGATACCATAAATAAGGGCTTCTGCCGTTGGCGGGCACCCAGGAACATAGATATCAACAGGAACAACACGATCGCAGCCACGAACAACTGAATAGGAGTAATGATAGTAACCACCGCCATTAGCACAAGACCCCATTGAGATTACCCAACGAGGTTCGGGCATTTGATCGTAAACTTTACGAAGGGCCGGCGCCATTTTATTGGTAAGAGTACCGGCAACAATCATCACATCTGACTGACGTGGTGAAGGCCGAAACACCATTCCAAAACGATCGAGATCATATCGGCTACAAGCCGAATGCATCATCTCTACAGCGCAACAAGCCAAACCAAAAGACATTGGCCATAAAGAGCCTGTTTGCGCCCAACCAGCGAGTTGATCCATCCGTGCCAATACAAAGCCACGATCAGCGAGTTCTTCGCCGACGTTTTGCAAAACCAGGTCTTGTTCAGGCCCTGGTGGCAATGGTGCACCATCCTTGAGAGCAGGATTAGAAATTACTCCCATTCCAAAGCCCCTTTCTTCCATTCGTATGCAAAACCAATCGTCAAGATGACCAAGAAGACCACCATAGACCAGAAACCAAAAAGACCAATATCACTTAAGGATACGGCCCAAGGAAACAGGAAGGCTACTTCAAGATCAAAAATAATGAAGAGGATAGCTACTAAGTAGAAGCGTACATCAAAACGACCACGGGCATCATCAAATGCCTCGAAGCCACACTCATAAGAACTCATTTTCTCAGAATTAGGGCGTTGCTTCGCCATAATAACAGAAGCCAGCAACATAGCGGTTGCCAGACCTATCGCTATTCCGAGAAAGATCAAAATCGGCAAATATTCTGCCAACATTCCATCTAAGCCCATCTCTCCATTCGATCTGTACAATGGGTATCGTACAAATCGCCTTTCATGTCGTATATGACAAGAAGCCTTAACGGCTCTATTTTTTGGTACGTCCTTAATATCGCCCAAAGACGACATAAGCAAACATAGAATCGCCACAATTCTTAAAAAAATCGTGTATTCCGAGTGCTTGAATCAAGTATTAACCCGAAGAACTTAAGAAATTACTTTAGTCCTGCAGGAGATAATCTTAACTGATTTGATTTTTTAAAGAAGTGATGGCAAGGATGACGAGACTTGAACTCGCGACCTCTGGCGTGACAGGCCAGCGCTCTAACTAACTGAGCGACACCCCCGCAATATAGAGTGCCATTGATGGACGGTAAAGTGGCGAGGAAGACGAGACTTGAACTCGCGACCTCTGGCGTGACAGGCCAGCGCTCTAACCAACTGAGCTACTCCCCCACAATATATAGTGCCATCGATGGACGGTTAAGTGGCGAGGAAGACGAGACTTGAACTCGCGACCTCTGGCGTGACAGGCCAGCGCTCTAACCAACTGAGCTACTCCC
>JBALWN010000004.1:382410-506082 GCA_036960845.1 Halopseudomonas aestusnigri
CCCCACATAACCATCCCTGCGGACGAGGGTTTATTTAGTGTAGTACCCTCCCCCTGTCAAGCGACTGAATAGATTCTTCTTCTTTTTTTTGATCTTTTTTTGAAGAAGGCGGGAAACAGTAGAAAATCCTTTAGCTTCAATGATCTACGAATCGTTCCCAATGGTAGAACTTTCATGGCAAACACCCTTTTCTGGGCCTTCAGTTGATTGTTTATCAAAATTATTTCGAAGCGATTCTATCATCTCAAACGGCAAACATCGATTCCACTGTAACAGAACGTTATTTCAAACAATCGTCTCTAAATTTTGCTTCATAATTCAAGCAGTCAAAACACATTACAACAACAAAAAACGGCATCCCAAATTGGAATGCCGTTTTCTAAAAGACGTCTAGTGGGCGATGACAGGCTCGAACTGCCGACCCTCTCGGTGTAAACGAGATGCTCTACCAACTGAGCTAATCGCCCACCAGACGTCCTCGTCTGATGAAGAGGTTTTTAAGGTGATTCGGATACATTGGCAAGAGTAAAAATACAGAATAATGACAATAAATGAAAAAAATAATATTGAAGGCAAAAAAAAACCGGTTGGCAAAAAGCCAACCGGTTTTTCTATAACAACTACAAACAGTTATTTATTGTTCACAGCGTCTTTAAGGCCTTTACCAGCCTTGAACTTAGGCTGCTTAGAAGCAGGGATCTGGATAACTTCACCAGTACGTGGGTTACGGCCCTGTGACGCAGCACGTGCTGCAACACTGAAAGTACCAAAACCAACAAGGCGAACTTCATCACCACCAGTTAGTGCACCAGTTACGGCTTCAAATACACCATCGATAGCTTTACCTGCATCGGCCTTTGACAGACCAGTTTTCTCGGCAACAGCTGCGACCAAATCATTTTTATTCATGTTGACCCCCCCTCTAATTTTACGGGTAAGATTGAAAAAGTATCTAACGACTTCTTGATTGTGCGGTGATTGTAGATCGCTATTGGTTGTGACGTCAATGCAAGAAACGACCGAATCCCAAGGGTTTTGACAGCATTTTATCTATCTTGCCCCACAAAAAGCACAACTAATGGGTAATTACACCTTCACGATCACTTTCAAGATGCTTTTCAGAGCCTTTTTCTTCCACCCAATCCACGATAGGCGTTAGATTCTCTGATAGTGCCACCTTGAGGACCTCATCAACCGTAGCGCAAGGGATAACCTTAAGTCCCTGAAGTACATTATCAGGAATATCGGCTAAATCTTTCTCATTTTCGCTCGGAATAATAACGGTCTTTATATTTCCTCTCAAAGCAGCAAGCATTTTCTCTTTCAAACCGCCGATAGGGAGTACTCTTCCTCGTAATGTTACCTCACCCGTCATAGCAACATCATGACGAATCGGGTTTTCGGTCAATACAGATACGATAGAGGTAACCATAGCGACACCAGCCGATGGCCCATCTTTAGGAGTCGCACCTTCAGGAACATGTACGTGAATGTCCTTTTTATCGAACAAAGAAGGCTTAATGCCAAATTCCAAGCTTCGGCTCTTCACATAATACTCGGCTGCTTGGATGGATTCTTTCATCACATCGCCAAGTGTACCAGTAGCAGAAACCTTACCCTTACCCGCAACAGTCACAGACTCGATAGTTAAGAGCTCACCACCAACTTCCGTCCACGCAAGTCCGGTCACGACGCCAACAAGGTCTTCCTGCTCAGGCTCCCCGTAACGATATCTTTGAATACCAGCAAAATCACCCAAATTATCAACTGTAACATGGATCGATTCGGCTTTGCCCATTTCAATATCTTTGATGGCCTTACGTAACAACTTGGCAATTTCACGTTCCAAATTACGAACGCCAGCTTCACGTGTATAGTGTTGAATAAGTTTACGAAGAGCTTCGTCATCGATAGACCACTCACCCGTTCTTACACCGTGATCTTTAAGTAACTTAGGCATCAAATGGCGGATTGCTATCTGCAACTTCTCATCTTCAGTATAACCAGGAATACGAATAATTTCCATTCGATCCAAAAGCGGTTGCGGCATACGAAGAGTGTTAGCAGTGGTTACAAACATTACATCAGACAGATCATAATCGACTTCGAGATAATGATCATTAAAGGTATTGTTTTGCTCTGGATCCAGCACTTCTAATAAGGCCGATGAAGGATCACCACGCCAGTCATTGCCAAGTTTATCGATTTCATCCAACAGGAAAAGTGGATTAGAAGACTTCGCCTTCTTCATTCCTTGAACCACTTTACCAGGCATAGACCCAATATACGTACGGCGATGACCACGGACTTCTGACTCATCTCGTACACCGCCAAGGCTCATACGGACAAAGTTACGACCCGTTGCTTTAGCAATAGACTTACCAAGTGACGTCTTACCAACACCAGGAGGTCCGACGAGGCACAAAATTGGCCCCTTAACTTTGCGCATACGCTGTTGAACGGCCAAATACTCGAGGATGCGTTCTTTTACTTTTTCCAAACCAAAGTGTTCCTGATCGAGAATATCGCCAGCACCAGGAATGTCTTTTTTGATTTTAGAGCGTTTCTTCCAAGGAATAGAAAGCATCCAATCAAGATAATTACGTACAACAGTAGCCTCAGCAGACATTGGGCTCATATTTCGTAATTTTTTGAGCTCTGCAGTCGCCTTTTCGCTCGCTTCTTTGGTCAGCTTTGTTTTTGCAATTTTTTCTTCAAGTTCCGCAAGCTCGTCGCGGCCATCTTCACCCTCACCGAGCTCTTTTTGAATAGCTTTAAGCTGTTCATTAAGATAATACTCTCGTTGAGTTTTTTCCATCTGGCGCTTTACGCGATTACGAATTCTCTTCTCAACTTGTAGAACCCCGATTTCGCCTTCCATGAAGCCATAAATCTTTTCCAGACGCGCCGCGATTGTTTCACACTCGAGAAGTTCCTGTTTTTCAGAAATCTTGAGTGACAAATGAGATGCAACCGTGTCAGCTAATTTTCCAGATTCATCAATTTGATTAATAGAAACTAGGACTTCAGGCGGGATTTTTTTATTCAGCTTAATGTATTGCTCAAACTGAGAAACCACGCTGCGTGTCAACGCATCCAGTTCCCGTTCATCACCCTCTTCTTCTTCAAGGGGCACGGCTTCGGCTTGAAAGAAATCTTCGTTATCAGAAAATTTAGTGATTTTAGCCCGGCGTACACCTTCAACAAGAACTTTTACCGTTCCGTCAGGTAACTTCAATAACTGAAGTACAGTACCAATAGTTCCAACAGAATATATATCAGAAGGACTGGGGTCATCCTGAGAAGCATTCTTTTGAGTAACAAGCATGATTTGCTTGTCCTCTTTCATTACATCCTCAAGCGCACGAACGGATTTATCCCGGCCGACAAAGAGAGGTACGATCATATGCGGGAAAACAACAATGTCACGCAATGGGAGTACGGGATAAATATCTCCGTGAGAAATTTCCAACATATATCCTCACAAGCTCGCTGGCTTAAAAACGGATTAGAGGGGGGCGACAAATCACCCCCCCTTAAAATATACTTCTTAATAGATATGAAACCTTACCTAATCTTCAAGACCTCATACTGAGGATTTCTAAGATTAGGAATCAGTGCCGGTATCTTCTTTGCTATCACCGTATATATAGAGAGGTTGAGCATTACCGAGCACAACTTCGCTATTAATAACGATTTCTTCGACACCTTTAAGGCTTGGCAATTCAAACATCGTATCCAGAAGAATCCCTTCCATGATGGAACGGAGCCCACGAGCACCTGTTTTGCGTATGATTGCTTTTTTTGCAATTTCGAGCAAAGCACCATCAGTAAAGGTAATCGATATATCTTCCATCTCGAAAAGACGTTTGTATTGCTTAACCAATGCATTTTTTGGTTGAGACAAAATCTCAACAAGAGCATCAGCATCAAGGTCTTCAAGAGTTGCAACAACAGGCAAACGGCCGACAAATTCAGGGATAAGCCCAAATTTCAGGAGATCTTCAGGCTCAACCTCACGAAGGATATCCCCCATACGGCGTTCGTCTGGACCAACAACATCAGCACCAAACCCAATGGATGATCCCTTTCCGCGACTTGATATGATTTTATCAAGACCCGCAAAAGCGCCTCCGACGATAAACAGAATATTGGTCGTGTCTACCTGAAGGAATTCCTGCTGAGGATGCTTACGCCCACCTTGCGGTGGAACAGAGGCAACAGTGCCTTCCATTATCTTTAGAAGAGCTTGCTGAACACCTTCACCAGAAACATCACGCGTAATCGACGGATTATCAGATTTACGACTAATTTTGTCGACTTCATCAATATAAACGATACCACGTTGAGCACGCTCAACATTGTAATCCGCAGATTGGAGTAACTTTAGAATAATGTTTTCTACGTCTTCACCAACATAACCAGCCTCAGTAAGAGTGGTCGCATCAGCCATCGTAAAAGGAACATCCAGTATGCGTGCTAAGGTTTGAGCAAGAAGCGTTTTACCGCAACCTGTTGGACCAACAAGCATAATATTGGATTTGGACAACTCTACGTCGCCAGTTTTATTCCCATGCGCTAAGCGCTTGTAGTGATTATGCACCGCAACAGAGAGCACTTTCTTAGCGTGCCTTTGTCCAATGACATAATCATTTAACACGTCACAGATATCCTGAGGGGATGGAACACCATCGCCTGATTTTACCAATGAGGATTTATGTTCTTCACGAATGATATCCATACATAGTTCAACACACTCGTCACAAATAAAGACGGTGGGTCCCGCAATAAGCTTGCGAACTTCATGCTGGCTCTTGCCACAGAAGGAACAGTAGAGAGTATTTTTCGAGTCGTTATCGCTCGATTTTGTCATTGCGTATGAGCCTCGAAATCAATTCCCAACCAGGTCATGTTGACAGACAGACCCGACCCGCACAATGGGAAATTATCCAATATCAAGCAAAATTATTAAGCATTACACTTAAAGACTTTACTCAGTTTGTTAAAGAGTAACAAACCTTCGTTAATGAACAGTTCCCAGTACGGACCAATTATAAAAAAAACTAGGATGCGTTATCTTCAGCGTTCGGATCCGTCTTGCGATGAGAAACCACTTCATCAATCAAGCCAAATTTGAGCGCTTCTTCAGGGGTCATGAAGTTATCACGTTCCATACCCGATTCAATCTTTTCAATTGGTTGCCCACAATGTTGAGCATAAAGACCGTTTAATCGAGCACGAGTTTTGATAATTTCTTGTGCATGGATTTCGATGTCAGTTGCCTGACCTTGAAAGCCGCCTGAAGGCTGATGGATCATTATTTTGGCGTTCGGAAGCGCATAACGCTTACCTTTTGCACCCGCCATGAGCAACAGAGACCCTGCAGAAGCAGCCTGGCCCACACACACTGTTGAAACCTGTGGTTTGATGTACTGCATTGTATCGTACATTGCCAAACCAGCAGTAACGACACCACCAGGAGAGTTAATATAGAAGGAGATATCTTTTTTTGGATTATCAGATTCTAAAAACAGTAACTGAGCACAAACCAAACTTGCGACTTGATCGTTAACTTGACCAGTCAGAAATATGATTCGCTCTTTCAGAAGACGAGAGTAAATATCATACGATCGTTCGCCACGGCTTGTCTGCTCGACAACCATAGGCACGAGAGTATTCATATATATATCGCGTGGATCACTCATGGCTTCCCCTCAAAATAAAACGCGTGTCGTAGATTAACCAACGAGTTTAGGTCGTTAACTATACCTTACCAAAAAGTAATATGGGTTGCGCGAGAGATTCGCACAACCCATACCACACGTTTAGTTTTCAAAAAGCTGAGACTTAAGCGTCTGCATCAGCCTTTTTAGCCGCAGCTTTTTTAGCTGGTTTCTTTGCAGGCTTTTTATCATCGTCTTTTTTTACAGCTTTCTTAGCTGTTGCTTTTTTAGCCGGTTTCTTCTTATCAGATTCGGCATTCTCAGTTTCGATTTCTTTACGTAGATCTTCAGGTGAAATCGATTTCTCAGTAACTTCAGCTAAATCAACGATATAATCGACAACTTTGTCTTCAAATACCGGGGCACGAAGATTAGAAAGAGCCTGCGGGTTCTTTTGATAGAACTCAAACACAGCCTGCTCTTGACCAGGATAGTTACGAGCTTCTTGAAGTAGAGCTGCGTTAAGCTCTTCTTGAGTTACATCGATCTCGTTTTTGGTCCCAACTTCCGAAAGAAGAAGACCTAGGCGAACACGACGTACAGCAATTGCACGGTACTCATCTTTGAGCTCATCTTCAGATTTTGAAGCATCTTCTTCATCAAGCTTGCCCTGCTCTTTGTCGGCTTCGATCTGTTTCCAGATACCGTCAAACTCAGATTCAACCATTGATTCAGGAACATCAAAATCGTGATTTTCAGCAAGCTGATCTAAAACGTTACGTTTCAGGTGAGAATGAGCAATCCGGTCGTATTCGACTTTAACTTGCTCAGCAACACGCTCTTTAAGTTTTTCGAGATTCTCTTCACCGAGTTTTTCAGCAAGAGCATCATCGATTTCTGCAGGAGCGGTTTCTTCAATTTCTTTTACTTTAACTTCGAAGATCGCATCTTGACCAGAAAGCTTCTCGTTGCCGTATCCTTCAGGGAAGGTAACGTTTACCGTTAAATCGTCATCGATGTTTGCGCCAACAACTTGCTCTTCAAACCCTGGAATAAACTGACCAGAACCAAGCTCAAGTTTAAAATCATCTCCGGCCATGCCAGGAAGTGCTTCACCACCGACGGTACCTTTGAAATCGATAGTAACAACATCACCACTTTTAGCTTTACGCTTTTTCTTAAGTGGGTTTGTTGTTTTATGATTTTCGGCGATACGGCTCAAAGAATCGTCGACTTCCTCAGCAGGAACATCAACAGATAGCTTTTCCAGCTTCAGCTTTGCGAAATCCATTGGCTCAACATCAGGAATGATTTCGAAAGCAATTGTATATTCGAGATCTTTACCTTCATCGAAAGATGTTACTTCGATTTTAGGCTGCATAGCAGGACGAAGGCTGCGTTCTGAGATAACTTCCTGAGACGTCTCATTGACCAGAGCTTCAAGAACTTCACCCATTACGTTTTTACCGTAACGTTGCTTCATCATAGCCATTGGAACTTTACCAGGACGGAAGCCAGGGAGCTTAACTTGTGTACTCAGCTCAACCAATCGGCTATCGATCTTAGCGTTAATGTCCGCGGAGGATACAACCACCGTAAATTCGCGTTTCAGATTGTCCGCGTTTGTCTCAGTTACCTGCATTTGCCAGCGGCGCCTTTCATATAACGATAAAAAGACCTGGAAGTACAAAAGCAAGCTGCCCGGGCAGCGCTGGCCTTCCAGGGTCAAACAAATTATTTTCGAGTTGGTGCGGGTGAGAGGACTTGAACCTCCACGCCCATAAGGCGCCAGAACCTAAATCTGGTGCGTCTACCAATTCCGCCACACCCGCAATCATTCTCGATTTGGAGGTATTTAATGCATCAAGCCGGGAGACGCAACAAAGACTTTATAGTTTTTTGATTTTTTTTCATTTCATCAGCAAATTTATTTAAAAAAGTGGCAAAATCATAGGATTCATAACTATTTTTTCAAATAGGCCTATGACCCGAACACCTCTTTAAGAATCTCTGTTGTCCTTGCTAACGGATTCTTACGAATCTGCTCCTCTTCTTTCGCGAGATAATAGAAGAGACCTTCTAAAGCTTTTCCAACGGTATAATTTGTTAGGTCGGACTTCACATCAGGCACAAAAGGAATAGCTTTGTAGTTAGAAATCATTTCCTCGTATGATTTAACAGCTCCAACCTCAGAAAGAGTTTTATCAATAATGGGTTTGAACCGTTTCGTAAGATCAGGTGTCATCTTTTCTTGAAAATAACGTGTCGCTTCATCATCACGCCCATTGTAGATGCGTTTTGCATCATCCAATGTCATTTCACTAATTGCATTAAAGAAGAGTTCCTTGGCTTCAACCGCAGCTTTTTCTGCGCCACGATTAAGTTTCAATTCCAAATCATCCGCCATAGATGAGAGCCCAACCGTACGCAGCGCGCTTTGTACTTTCTTTAATGAATCGGGAAGGGGAATATGAATTTTGGAATCGCTATTGTAACCGTTTTGAAGACTAACTTGATCAACAACACGCTCAGACCCTACACGTAGGGCTTCTTTTAAACCCGTAGAAATTTCACCGACAGATAAACTACTTGTCTCACTAGCGTCTTCGCCACCTAGTAGCTTAAGGCCTTGCCCTAATAAATCACCTTGAGCGGGAACTGTTGCTAAAGATATCCCTAAAATCAATGGAATGCTGAATATGACTTTGTTCACAATAATTCCCTAAATGAGTTATACAGATTTTTTGATACCGAATTACTCTTATCAAAAAATGAGAATATTGTGAAACAAGATAAGGCAAAAGAACGTATTTATACTTAACTATAATTTGGTAACGGGCTACTTACCTATTAGTCATTATTTTCAAACACACGAAAAGCCCTGAAAGAAACTCTCAAGGCTTATTCAGCTAGGTTATGAAGTTAATCCGGCTAAATCGTTTGGCAATAACGTTCCGAAAAACTTGATATACCAAGAGTTCTATAATCTTCGAATCCGGTACTCGTATCACCATCTACAGAAATAGAAAAATGAACATGCGGAATACCAAATGTATCCGTCTTGACTGTTAAAACCTTGGCGGTTTCAATAACCCTGTGTGGATTTACATAGCGATACTTATGACCAACTTTAACTTCATCTGACTCGCGCTTGAACTTATATATACTATCGACGAAAGACATACTATTACCCTATTTGCGAACATACCTGTTTACATGACAATAGTAGTATTAACTGATAGCTATTAAATAATCGTAAATAAATAGATCAAATACTTGCTATTTTTTTCGCTACTTAAAGGGCTTAGCAAAAGAAGACTATACTCTATTCAACTTTATGTTGGAGAGTTCTCTCCGCCACAATTCGAATTCCCGCCAACAGATCATCTGCAATCATACCAGCCCCAGCATGACTTGCAGCCTCTCCATGTATCCAAACTCCAGCACAAGCCGCTTCAAAAACATCTAAACCCTGAGCAAGTAATCCTGCAATAATACCCGCGAGAACATCCCCAGCCCCTGCCTTCGCAAGATAACCTGGCGCATTTGTATTGATAACGATACGCCCATCAGGAGATGCAATGACGGTATCCGCCCCTTTCAGAACAATTACTCCTCCTGAACTCTTAGCTGCCATTGCTGCATTTTCAATTTTACTTTGTTTTAAGTTTGGAAAGATCTTTTTAAACTCACCCTCATGAGGCGTAAGAACTACATTTTTATGAAGAGTATTAATCAGTTCATCCCGGCAAGTCTCAAATACACTTAACGCATCCGCATCCAATACAATTGATCTCGACTTTAAATTAAGAAATTTTTGTACTGCAAGCTTCAGCTCATCATCTCTTCCGCCCCCCGGACCAATAACCAATGAATTAATTCTTTTATCGGAAAGCACATTATCTATATCCGCATCCCCTTCAAGGGCGTGAACAATCAGACTTGAGGATGTTAGCGCATAAACGAGTTGATCTTTCTCTGGGCACAAAACGCTAACAAGACCAGAGCCAACCCGGAGAGCAGCAAGACTAGACAGACGTGCTGCTCCTGTCATTTTGCCCCCCCAAATCAGAGAATGACCAAAGCAGTACTTGTTCTTATCAAAGCTATACTGAGGAATTTTATCCATCCACAAACAGGGGTTGTTTTCTGCAATATTGGGTGTGATTTTCTTGAGACAATCCTGCTTTATCCCAATATCAACCACAGAAACCTCACCGCAAATTTTCCTGCCTGGATAAAGGAGGTGTCCAGGTTTCTTTCTGAAAAACGTTATTGTCCGTGTTGCCGTAAAAACTTTGTCTCCAACGACCTGCCCTGTATCCCCAGACAAACCGCTCGGGATATCGACAGAAAATGTTGGTTTTGACTTTGCCCATTGAGAGAACTGAGCTACCCGATCCTCGAGTGGGCGTGTCAATCCAGCGCCAAACAACGCATCAACAATGATGTCTACATTCTCGAAATCTGCCTTATTAAGATCAAAAAGAAGGTCACCCTGCCATTGCCTCGCATGAACAAGGGCATCTCCCCTTATCGCCTCATGCGGGATCAAAGAAAAAAGCTTAACTTCATAACCTCGATCTTGAAGAATATTGGCCGTTACAAACCCATCGCCACCATTATTACCAGGCCCACACAACACAAGGACTTTCCCGACACCGGACAAAGCTTCGTCAACAGCTTTAGCCACTGCTTCGCCCGCATGAAACATCAGATCAGCACCCGAGACACCGGACTTTATGGTGATACTGTCAGCCTCGTACATTTGGGAGACTGTCAGGACGGGATTTTCGTTCCATATCATCTCAATACTAGCCTCAGAATGATTATACTGTTTTGAATTTATCTGACACGACAACACAAACTAAAACGATATTACCAGAAGTAAGTTTTTGCTGATATATTTAAACTCTACACTCGAGACACTTACCTACGGGGGTTAGACTTTGGCTTCGAGATAAGGAGAGAGCCAATTCCGGCATATCTACGTGGGTTCTTGACAGGTTTTGGGACAGTTCTAAGCTCGGTATCGCTTTGCTCTACAAGTATACGATCCACTGAAGAGCTAACTTCAACCTCAGGTGACGTCGCGATATCGCCTTCCGTTTGAGCTGCGCTGTTTGCGGCCTCCTCTTCAATCAAGAGCTCGGAACGCTTAGAGATCAGCTCAACCTCGGTTGTCGTCATTGGGGTTTCAGCAGCCAGCTTTTCAGCGTGCTGTGTTGCTTCGGCGATATCTACATCCATTTCCTTGATTTTTACAGCCGCGCGCTTATTCCCAGTGTCCGCAGATTTTTGATACCATTTCTTAGCTTCCATTAAATCTTTAGGGACAGATAGCCCAAGGCGATAAACTTCCCCCAACGCATATTGAGCTCCCCCGACACCATTATTTGCAGACTGATGAAACCAAAAGACCGCCTGCTCTAGGTTTTGCTCGACACCTTCACCCCTAAAATAGGCAAGACCAAGATTATATTGTGCCATGGCATGTTTGGATTGCGCAGCTAACTGCCAATAAGTAACAGCCTTCGCTCGGTCTTCTTCTACGCCCAATCCTTGAGTAAAAAGCCGGCCAAGATTGTTTTGGGCCGCAGTAATTCCTTGATCAGCAGCTTTAATATACCACTTAATCGCTTCTTGGTATTTGGGGCCACCATCCAAGTCTGCTGTCTCATAAAGCTTACCAATGCTGTATTGCGCCTTCGCATCACCGTTCTCAGCGAGAGGAAGCCAAAAAGATAAAGCGAGCGCATGATCTCCTTGCTCAAAGGCTTCTACACCTTCCAAGTAGTCATCGGCATAACTCAGGTTAAATGATAATAAAAAAAGGCTGACTGTTACGACAGCTATTTTAAAGGCTCGTTTCATACTTCTTGCGCCCTACGAATCTGGATACATGTAGAGAACCTACATAAGAGATCAATATGGCTCAACAATGTCCTTTAATTAAAAACTTACCTGATCTGTTCCGGCACGTCTTTATCGGGGTACAGAGCAAGACAGGTAAATTGTAATAATTTCTCGCGATTACCAGAGGACATGATAACCCGAACACCAATTTGGTCTTCAGCGCACCACATTACTTCGCCTTGAAAATCGCCTGCAATTGAATGGGTTAACGTTACTTCTTTACCCACATCGGCACCAATACTTCCTTTGAGGCAAAAACCTCCAAAAGATAAATCAGCGATAGTCGTCATAACTGCCTGACCATCTCGATCTACGACCTTGAGTGATATTGGCTCAGAAGCAGAAAATCTTTGAGCCTGACGCCTATCTTCACCAGCGACTGCACTAGTTCCCATGACCTTTGCCTTTATTTAATTCTACATAACTATAAAATTAATGATAAATCATAACAAACTAAGCAGTGGTTAATAAACCATCCAACTATTTGGAATTATTCAAACAAAATATTTTATAAAAAAGAGAGCTTTGCCGATAGATTAGATTTGAAAATAGGCAAAAAAAAAGCAGCTCATCACATAGAGCCGCTTGATTTAGCATGATACGCTAATTGATAAGATGAAATGGGGTGGCTGAGGGGACTTGAACCCCCGGCCCCCGGTACCACAAACCGGTGCTCTAACCAACTGAGCTACAGCCACCACAAAGTCATCGTCAATCGAGTATAATATCGACCGATGAGCGAGCTTTTATACGCATCCGCCGAGTGCGTCAAGCGCAACTGTTCACATGTAGAAAATTGTTTTTTCGATTCCATTTTACCTGTCCGTCATTTCCATAGTAAATTTTATCGAAATTCACTCCAACAACCATAAACCGAGCATAGATTCTGAGTTAGATGCTCTGGTTCTCCCCAGACTACCAAATGAACAAAGGCTTTGGAGTTGAGCTTAGGAATCAGCCCTCCATATTTTCCAGACTCCAAGTTAATATTTCTGACGCTGTTGAGACTCAATGAAGAACACTTTTAAGCCTTATTCCCTCCAATGAATTTCTACTAAAATTCTAGAGACGGTACATTTTTATTTTTTGTTTTCACCACTAAATAAATGACACTGCCCAGGATAGAACAATTACATTGCTCACCTAATGACCACACGATCATGGCATTGCATAATTTTTAGGCAGCAATTGTATCTTTTTTAATCGTACTATAATTATATTTGTAAAAAAGACCCAAAAGCTGCGGCCAGTACAGTTGGCATACATCATGCAATAAAAGAGGGAAATAAAATGGACGAAAGAGCCGCCCCCTACTGATGCTGGAGCATTCGGACACATGAAAAAGATCGAAGCGATCATCAAGCCTTTTAAACTCGACGAAGTGAAAGAAGCCCTTCACGAAGTTGGAATAAAAGGTATCACTGTTACTGAAGCCAAAGGATTTGGCCGCCAAAAAGGCCATACCGAACTCTATCGCGGCGCAGAATATGTTGTTGATTTTCTGCCTAAGGTGAAAGTTGAAATCGTCTTAGAAGATGAACTTGCCGAACGGGCAGCAGAGGCCATACAACAAGCTGCACAAACTGGTCGCATTGGCGATGGCAAGATCTTTGTTAGCCACATCGAAGAAGTCATTCGCATCAGAACAGGCGAACGCGGTAGCGACGCTATTTAATTACCTCATTAAAAAAATACTCCGATAAAGAGTATCTCTTAAAGTACAAAGGAAAGAGCTTTATGTCTGACGTGCAGAGCGTCCTTGATCTCATCAAGGAAAACGAAGTTGAGTTTGTTGATTACCGCTTCACAGATCCCCGTGGCAAATGGCACCACATGACAATGTGTGCTTCTGCTGTTGGTGAAGACGAACTTGAAGACGGCATACTGTTTGATGGCTCCTCAATCGAAGGCTGGAGAGCGATCAATGAATCAGACATGGTTATTAAACCAGATCTGACTTCTGCCGTTATGGATCCCTTCTCAGCTCAATCACAGCTCATCTTAAACTGTACTGTTTACGAGCCAGATTCAGGTCAGCTCTATAACCGCGATCCTCGCGCAACGGCTGAACGCGCCGAAGCCTACCTCCAGTCTACAGGAATTGGAGACACAGTTTACTTTGGTCCAGAGGCAGAGTTCTTTCTTTTTGACAACGTTCAATTTGACACGAATAGCCACAGCACATTCTTCCAGCTTGACGACGAAGAATCTCCGCACATGACACGCGCAGAAATTGATGGTGGGAATTCTGGTCATCGTCCTCGCATCAAGGGCGGTTACGTACCTGTAGGTCCTGTTGATACAGGTACCGATATTCGTGCAGAAATGGTTACTGTCCTAAAAGCTATGGGCGTAGAAGCTGAAAAGCATCACCATGAAGTAGCTCCTTCCCAGCATGAGCTCGGTGTTAAGTATAACACTCTGGTTAAAGCAGCCGATGAGCTCCAGATCTATAAGTACGTTGTTCAAAACGTTGCTCATTCTTACGGTAAGACGGCAACCTTTATGCCAAAACCTATTGCTGGTGATAACGGATCTGGCATGCACTGCCATATGTCTATCTGGAAAGAAGGTGTACCTACCTTCGCAGGCGAAAGCTACGCCGGCCTGTCTGAATCATGTCTTTACTACATTGGCGGCGTTATCAAGCACGCTAAAGCTCTGAATGCCTTCACAAACCCATCAACCAATAGCTACAAGCGTTTGGTCCCTGGTTTCGAAGCTCCAGTTCTTCTTGCTTATTCCGCACGCAACCGTTCAGCTTCTTGTCGTATTCCGCACGGCTCGAACCCAAAAGCTAAACGCGTTGAAGTTCGCTTCCCAGATCCGGTTGCCAACCCATACCTCGCATTCTCAGCTCTCCTCATGGCCGGCCTTGATGGTATTCGCAACAAAATCCATCCAGGCGAAGCAATGGACAAAGATCTTTACGATCTTCCTCCTGAGGAACTCAAAGATATCCCAACAGTTTGTGGCTCTCTAAGGGAAGCTTTGGATTCTTTGGAAGCTAACTACGAATTCCTGCTTGCAGGAGACGTATTCTCCAAGGACCAAATTGACGCTTACATTCGCTTAAAACGTGAAGAAGTAATGCGTTTTGAAATGGCGCCTCATCCTGTCGAATTCGATATGTATTACAGCGCTTAAGCCGTTACCGGAAGTAACCAACCTGATGCGTCCCTGCTAACAGGGTTGGAACTTCAAAAGATAAAAGCCTCCAGTTTACTGGGGGCTTTTATTTTATGTCTGAGAGTGATTGTTTTATTTACGGTTCAGCCTTCAAGCTCAGATTCCAGAGATATATCATAGGTAATCTTACTTACGTAGAAATCGCAATATCATAACGCCAAACATTCCCTATCTTGAAAGAGCTAGATATGTTTTAGGCGCACGATTGCTTCATTTTCACCCCCGAAGCAAAGCCCCTCGCCTAACATGTCTAGCAACCATTTTTTAGCTGGAAAAATTAATTCGAAAATCCGCTTATGCCGGTGCCAAGCTTGGGTCGCCAGTTCCTGCTAGAAAATATAGCCGAACCATTTCCGGTAAGCTTTTGACTTCAAGCTTTTCCATAATTCGAGCTCTATGAACCTCTACTGTTCGGGTACTGATTCCAAGTTCATAAGCAATTACCTTATTAAGCAATCCTTCAACGAGCTTATCCAATACTTCCTTTTCACGGGGTGTGAGCTTCGATATCGTAGCTTCAGCTTTGTGCTTCAGCTCTGCTTGCACATGACTTTTCTGGCTAACCTCTAGACCTTCAGTAACAACATTGATTATTTCTGTGTCAGAAAAAGGTTTTTCAATAAAACTATACGCCCCGGCTTTCATGGTCTCTACTGCCTTTGGGATGTCACCATGACCAGATATCATAATAACGGTAAGATCACTTTCCTCTTCTTTTATCTTTTTAAGCACCTCAACACCGTTCATACCCGGCATTCTTATATCGAGTAGCACACAACCAGTTGAGGACAGGAGATCTGCGGATAAAAACTCTTCACCAGATGCGAAGGTCTTAATTGTCGCCAACAAATCAGAAGACTGTATCAATAATTGCGTAGATTCACGTACAGCATCATCATCGTCAATAATGTAAATATACATCGAATAACTCTCTATTTCTCAACTTTACCCAAAGCACAATCTAAGATTTACTAGACCACAAACTCAATGAAGGAACTTAATCGCTTTAAACTATTATCATAAACTTGAGGTACTCAAACAAGATTAAGTTTAAATCCTCGATCATAAGACGAAAAAACAGCCATACTTTAACTCCCGTGCACCCAACACACAGAAGGTATTTTTACTTTAAATGAAATCTTTGGAAAAAATATACCCTCTATTGAGGAGCTTTTTCACCATAAACGTCCTTATGGTCGCCATTGTGTTTGGATTAATTTTACTCCGTATTAACGACCCGTGGGCTGTTAAGGTTCTACGATACAGCGCTTTTGATAGTTTTCAGGAAATCAAACCGCGAGAAAAAGAATCAGATCAAGTTATCTTGGTAGAAATTGATGAAAGCAGCTTAAAGCAACTAGGCCAATGGCCTTGGCCTAGAAATTTACTCTCAGAACTAACGGACAAAATCCTATCCCAAAACCCAAAAGTTCTTGGTATCGATATACTTTTTCCAGAACCTGACAGGACGTCACCAGATCTTATTGCGGATCAAAACCAAAGCCTGCCCAAAGACATCAAGGAGATTTTAGCATCCTTACCCTCTAATGATGCCAGTTTAGCCCAGAGCATTAGGAACAAAGCTGTGGTTCTTGGAATGGCCGCAGGATACGGAACTCAATATAAAATCCCGGCATCCACCTCAAATAGTATCGTCATGATTGGCAAAGATATCCGGAACTCAATACCGCAATACTCTTATTTATTAAGAAACATTGCCCCACTGGAGAATGTCGCTAAGGCGCAAGGAATATCAAATATTGCACCGGACCCTGACGGAATAATTCGGAAAATACCTTTTATTTACAATATCCAAGGCACGCTCGTCCCTGCGTTTGAGACGGAGATTTTACGTATAGCCAATTTAAATACCCCCACCGAAGTCATATCAAGTAATTCAGATATAAAACAAATTAAAGCTGGCGGCCTTACGCTCGATACTGACCAACAAGGGAGTTCCTGGATATATTTCTCAAAACATCCCCACGAATTTATTGTTTCTGCAGAAGATGTACTTTCTGGAAATATTTCAAACGATTATTTTAAGAACAAAATTGTCCTTCTCGGGGTAACTGCCGTTGGCATCGCTGATTACACCTCCTCACCTGTTGGACAAAACCTTTCTAGCCTCTCGCTCCATGCCCAAACACTCGATAGTATTTTAACGGGCTCTTTATTAACTCACTCACAGATTTCAACCAGTATTGAACTCGGCTTTTTTATCATAATAGGTCTGGTTCTCATATGGGTTGCCAACAGTTATGCTGCGCTTGAACTAACAGTCGCATTTGCTATTTTATGCTGGTCAGTAGTTCTTATTACATGGGGTAGTTTTGCATTCCAAAAGTTATTGATTGACCCAACGCTCCCCCTCGCCCTGACACTAACTCTATTCTTAATAGCAACCTCTGCAGGTTTTATCCGCGAACAAAACCAACGCAGATCAGATGCAAGAGAAGCATTTCTAAGAGAGCGGGAGAAAGAAACTCGTATTCGCAAATTACAAAATGAGCTCATGCACACCATAGGGAAAAGTTCCGTTCAGAAGTTGTCTTCCTCCATAGCACACGAAATGAACCAGCCAATGGCTGCAATATGTAACTACACAAATGCAGCGAGAAGAATACTAGACAAAGACGACACAGATCAGGATATGCTGAAATCTGTCCTTGAAAAAATTCTCACCCAGGCCGGTCGGGGCAGTGATATATTAAAAAGCATCAGAGAAGGAGCCGAAACAGGCAGAACCTCTGTAAAAGCTCTCGACGTAAACCGCATCATAATAGAAGAAGTTGAACTGATTAAAGATGTGGGTGACGCAGATTCTGTCCAAATTATATTGGATTGCGATAAAGATTTACCACAAGCTCGAGCAAATGAAATCCAACTGCACCAGGTGTTGTTAAACTTAATTAGAAATGCGGTTCAGGCAATTAACCACGCCGATACCGATAATATTCAAGAAGGTCAAATAAAGATTAGAACAGCCTGTAATGCTGAAGGAATGATTCAAGTATCTATTAGCGATACAGGACCAGGGTTGAGCGAGCAGGAGAAAGAGACCCTTTTCAAACCTTTTTATACAAGTAAAGAACATGGGATGGGACTTGGATTGGCCATTTGCAGATCAATCTTAGAAGCCCTTGGCGGCTCACTATGGGTCGAAGAGAACAAAAAAGGGGGAGCCGTATTTTACTTTACGCTCCCCCCAAATTGATCTTTTGTATCGTAGCTTAGCGAAGAACCATTACCACGCGGCGATTAAAGGCTTTCTTACTGTCAGCCCCACCATCAGACAATGGGTCGTCCTCACCTAGAGACTTTATATCGATCGCTGAAGCAGTAACGCCGCTCTCTACAAGTAAATCCCGTAACCGCCCAGCACGACGCAACCCAAGCGCCCGATTATATTCGACCGACCCAGTGGAATCAGTATGGCCAATCAGGCTAATATCAACAGTTGTTCGAGCTTTTATCTCCGCAAGAACCGCATCAAAAATCACCTGAGAGTCACCGGTTAGCTCATCACTATCAAACCCAAAGAAGAAAAAGAAGGACAGAGGCTTTGGTGGTTGTGCTTCTTCAGTTTCAGCGACCAGTTTAGCCACGACATCTTCAGACAGTTCGCGTGGCTTTTTAGGAGCCCTATTTTCAGAAGTTTCAACGACGGTATTAACGGAAGATATCGTTTGTGACCCAAGATCATTAGCAACACTGACCTCACCAACGGAACCATCTTCTTCAGCAAGAAGAATTACATAATTTCCCCGAGGCGTAGAGCAAGCAGCCAATGCCAACAAAAACAGAGGAACCAATAGCTTCAGTATAAATTTCGTATTCATATTTTAGATTCTCTCAAATTATGCACTAATTACTCAGTGAATTACCCGCAACTTACTCGGCGTTGATAAAAAGGCGAGTTCCACGTACCGTAACTGTACCCGCCGGGGTCGTAATTCTAAGGTCCTCGTCAGGATTTTTAGTTAATTTTGAGATCAAACCTGAGATATACAACAACGTCCCTTGAAAGATCTCTACAGCAAAAGCCAATTTATTATTATCAGGATCAAAAGCAAAATTTTCTAATTTCAAAAGAGAATTACTCCCTAGTGAAATCAAAGTGTTGTCTCGAAAAGAAACCCCCATTGAGGATTGCTCACTGGTTTTTAAAATATCGTCTTTAAAAAGCGGATCTCCAAGCTTCAAGGGTCGCTCAACCGAACCATTGATAGCAATGCAAGCGCCATTCAAGACCTTTACATAAGCAATTATCGGCTTATCATCCGCAAAGGCCGATGTCCCAGCAAATAATGGGAATGAGAACATCATTAAAAAAGTAAAAACTGATATAATTTTGCGGAACGAAAACATAGTTTCACAACCTTTGTGTTTGAAGGCCAAAGCTAGACTGAAATAAATACCACGTTATGATAAAGTACTACATAACAGCAGTGATATGAGTTATTAATGTATTATATATACTAACAATTCGAAATCCAACAATATCATAATAAATGTAAATAAATAAAAATCATCTTTGAGTTTACGTGCAAGAAAAAAATCGAAATAATGTAATCATTAATTCACATTATCGAACAAGTTAAAACGGTATTGTTATTTAAATCCATCTATACTCACTATCTGACATTCCACACATAAAGTTACATCAAACTACACTTTAAATAATTCCCATGGATTCTATATATAACCACCTATAATCGCGGTTTTTCATAACAATCAAAATAAATAAAACAACTATAGCGTTAAAAAATCATAACTTCATTAGAGACATTTACAAATTTAAATGGTATTTTAAATAAAATTTAACTAATTCTAACGAATAGATCCGTAGGAGCTTCATGTATATCCCCCCTCTCTACTCGCGGACGGGTACGATAATTACCCCTGAACCACCGCCGAACAGAGGGGCTGGCTTTAAGGCTGCAGCCGATACTATTTTAGAGATACAACCAATCAAACAAACTTCGACGGCTCAGAACTCAACAAAAAAACTGCTCCCACCTGCCACTGATGGCCGAGGTAGTCGTATAGATATTCTTGTTTAATTCCTTCGTTTGAAGCAACGAAGAAATATAGGTATGAGGGATAAAGATTATCTTTTGCAAAGGTGTGAAGAAGGCTGGAAAACCCTATCCTGAAATACAAATTACCCTAAAAGTACAAATTATAGAGCCCAGACACAACAAAAGCGCGGTCATTTAGATCCGCGCTTTTGTTGTGTGCCTATAAACCGTATCTAAGACTTAAGCAGCAATACCTTCACGCCAAGCAGTAGAAGACTTGCATGTCTTACAAATACGTTCGCCAGGCCATTCGCTGACGAATTTTTCCCGGCACTTAAGACAGTTACGTTTTTTCTTTTCATAAATCCGGTCAGAAACCGGTTTAGTATTGGACTGATCGCTCATTCATCCCTCCGTAGGATCCGGCATCTTACACCTTACGAACCGTAGTCCTAGGTAATAGATAGTTTTCTAACTTCTTCCATAAAGTAGAAGAAATAGTCTCCAAGGCTCGTCTAGAGCCATCACAACCCGACACACCCTTTTAGGGAAGTCATATGTAAGTCAGAGGAGAACTTAAATTCTGCTCTCGAATAACAAATCATAAATTTGTGCCTTTGAGATTGTGGCGTTTCCGACAGTTTGCTACGCAAGAGACAACGGTAGCTAGGAACGGAATGGAGACACACCCAAGGCGCTTTGTGCATTGCACACATACTAAATAGTGTAGTTGAGAAAAAAAATCAACAGTCATCTTGAAAATTCTGACATGTCAATGTCTTTTTCTGACGATTTATAGTGTTATTTTAATCAAACGAAACAATCTGGGTCTGACCGCCATAACCATCCACACTATCATGTGCTCGAACAATCACGGATTTAACTTCGCTGGAGATTTCTACACCAGACAAAGACCTCGTAAAGGGTTGCTCGTTTTCATGAGGGTGGTGAAGAACTCTTGTAGCTATGACTTCACCGTCCTCAGACACGATATCCCACTTATTTACATAATGATCCCATCCTGTGTCATCGTGTCGCACCGTAACATTGAATCGCCAATGCCCGTTACTCTCCTGATGTGCCTCAACAGTGACCACATCCGCTTCTCCAGCTATGGATGGTTTCAAAATAATCATTTCTAATGATAAAAATATCGCCCAAAAGGCAATCGTATTTAAGCGAATCATACAAATCTCAATTCCACAATATAAATAAGGTGTAATACTGGCTCACCACAGGATGAGAAAGAATGCTCATCTATATATCAGGTATATATCAGGAAACGTTAGATCAATTTACTCACAAGTTAGTGAAGTCTAACCTCGTACAAATATTAACAAACTAAATTTACCTCTTCATAAACCAATTATTCCGTTTCAACCTGAAATTGACTTTTGTACAAGGTCCTATTCTATTTACGAAATCACACGTTTAGTCCTATTTCAGAATTAATTTCTTTATTTCCAACGATTATGGAACAAACCGTGATTTTCCTATTAAGAGGATCTTGCCTTCCGTTTAGCTGCAACCCATAATGCGTTCATGTCAGATCTATTTCAAACTTCCCCTATTAGCGAAACCACCGAAGATTATTCCGCCAAGGACATTCAGGTCTTGGAAGGTCTCGAACCTGTTCGACACCGCCCAGGAATGTATATTGGCGGTAACGATGAACGCGCCATGCATCATCTTGTAGCTGAGGTACTCGACAATTCAATGGATGAGGCGGTTGCCGGGCACGCGACAAGAATCGATATAGAACTTGGCTTGGACAATCTTATTACTATTCGGGACAACGGCCGCGGCATACCTGTCGACGCCCATCCCAAATATACTGATAAATCAGCTCTAGAAGTCATCCTTACCACCCTACACTCTGGCGCAAAGTTTACTCAAAATGCATATGCGACATCGGGTGGACTGCACGGGGTCGGCATATCAGTCGTAAATGCCTTATCTGATACAATGACAGTCGAAGTTGCCAGGGATAGACAGCTTTATAGACAAGAATACAGTAAAGGTTACCCACAGACCAAATTGGAACAAATCGGGAAAACCAATAATCGGCGCGGCACCACGATCATTTTTCATCCTGACTCTGAGATCTTTGAAGAAGGAAGTCATTTTCGACCTACCCTTCTCTATAAAATGACGCGGTCAAAGGCTTACCTCTTTAAAGGTGTGCAAATTCGGTGGACATGTGATCCTTCTCTCATTGAAGGCACAAAAGTTCCTGCAACTGAAACAATCCACTTTCCAAATGGGCTTAAGGATTTCATCTCATCTCAACTCGGTGACCGCCCCGCGCTAACTGCCGATTCCTTTGCTGGTGAGGCTGAGTTCTCAGACCAACAGGGGCGCCTTGAATGGGCATTATGCTGGCCTCGGGATGAACAGGGCTTTGTAAACTCTTATTGCAATACAATCCCGACCCCAGATGGCGGCAGCCATGAAAGTGGCATGCGGAGTGGTTTGCTACGCGGTCTAAAAGCCTATGGTGAGCTTACTGGTGTCAAAAAAGCTGCACAGATCACCGGAGATGACCTCTTAAACGGAAGTATCGCCGTACTGTCTGCCTTTATTCGCGATCCGCAGTTTCAGGGACAAACAAAGGATCGGCTTTCTACACCACTTGCTGCAAAACTAACTGAAGCGACAATCAAGGATCATTTTGATTTATGGCTCTCAAGTAATCCGGAGAGCTCACGCCTTCTGCTTGAACGTATTATTGAGCGGGCTGATGATCGCCTCCGTCGTCGTCTTGATCGTGAAACCAGTCGAAAAACGGCTACCCGCAAGGCCAGACTTCCTGGAAAATTATCGGATTGCAGCAACAATAAATCTCTAGATACAGAAATCTTCCTCGTCGAAGGTGATTCAGCTGGCGGCTCCGCTAAGCAGGCGCGTAATAGAAAAACCCAAGCAATTTTACCTCTACGGGGTAAAATTTTAAACGTCGCGTCTGCTACCCCAGATAAGATTAAAGCAAACCAGGAAATTGCAGATATTTCCCTTGCCCTGGGTTGTGGCACCAAAGGCCACTTTGACAAAGACAAGCTGCGGTACGAACGAATTATCATCATGACAGATGCGGATGTCGATGGTGCGCACATCGCCTCCCTTCTCATGACATTCTTTTACCAAGAAATGCCTGGCCTTATTGAGAGTGGGCACCTCTATCTTGCACAGCCTCCGCTCTATCGCCTCACCCAAGGCAGTAAAACCGTTTACGCTATGGACGATGATCATAGAGTAAAGTTGGAAAAGAAAGAACTGACAGGCCGTGCTAAAATAGAAGTTAGTCGTTTTAAAGGTCTGGGTGAAATGCCACCACGCCAGCTTAAAGAAACGACCATGGATCCGTCCAAGCGGACACTTCTTCGGGTAAATATCCATAGTGATGAAGACTTCGACCCGGCCGAAAGCCAACGAGACGCTGCAGATCGTGTAAACTGCCTGATGGGGAAAAAGCCCGAATTACGGTTTAATTTTATTCAGGAAAATGCGCAATTCGTGTCTGATATCGATATTTAACAAACACACTCAATAAATATCTTTCAAATTACCTTTAAAAACCCCGGCTAGGTCTTCCCAGTCGGGGTTTTGTTATGCTCTTCGCCTAAGAAACAGAATAAACATCACCCTAAAGTTGCCGCTTTTTAGTCACAAACCACCTCTGTTTGAGCACAAAAGACAGCCATAAGAAGAACAGACAGGATGTACTTTTAAAAAACAACACGATAGATGGCAGGGCAATGGCATGTTAAAAACATCAAGCAACAAAACAAAAACCTCACACCTTTCCTTTAGCTATACTAATCTTATTTTCGGCACAGCAATGCTTGCCCTCGCCCTTCTGAATAACACAACATCCTGGGCGGATGGGATTGGAACATCAGCTTCACCTCCCTCGTTGCAGGTGACAAAACCCGACTTGGTAACCCCAAATGATATGAAGCGTGGTTCTCTCCTTTTAAAGGCCACCGAAGCTGGAAAAATGGTTGAGGCAATTCAACTCGCAACGAACGTTGAGATCGATGTCAGTGGCCCCATTGCCAGAACAAAAGTCACCCAACGTTTCAGAAACCCATCTCAAGGTTGGGTCGAGGGAACTTATGTTTTTCCCCTTCCAGAAAATTCTGCTGTTGATACTCTTAAGATGCAAATTGGGGATCGATTTATTGAGGGCATCGTAAAACCCAAAGAAGAAGCAAAGAAAATTTATGAAGAGGCAAAACGCACAGGTAAGAAAGCAAGCCTCGTAGAACAACTCCGACCGAACATGTTTACGAACTCGGTTGCCAATATTGGACCTGGTGAAATCGTTGTTGTTCAAATTGAATACCAAGAAAGTGTGAAGCAATCGAACGGCCTTTTCTCTATGCGTTTTCCCATGGTCGTCGCGCCAAGATACAGCCCAAGACCAACCATTGTTCAAACCGTTACCTTCGACGAAGACAGTTCTTCAGGGAAAAGTGGCTGGGGCGTTATAAATGATCCCGTTCCCGATAGAAATAAGATTACTCCTCCCGTTCTTGATCCTTCTAAGTTTGCAAAAACCAATCCCGTATCTTTAACAATGACACTCTTATCCGGATTTCCTATAGGAGAAATAAAAAGCCCGTTTCATAGTATAACCAGCGATTATAAATCTAAAGACCAGGTCACAATTTCTCTTACAGACGACATTGTTCCTGCTGATCGAGACTTTGAAATCACATGGAAGGCTGAACAGAATTTCGAACCGAGGGTAGCCTTGTTTAAAGAAAGCACCCCACAAGGAGACTTTGTGCTCGCGTTTGTTACCCCACCAAAACTAGAAGACATTCAAGAGGAGGAAATCCAGAAACAACCTCGCGAGGTTGTTTTTGTCTTGGATAATTCTGGTTCCATGTCAGGCCCATCAATGAGACAGGCAAAAGACAGTTTGATTTTTGCCTTGAGCAAACTAACAAATCAAGATCGCTTCAATATAGTCCGATTTGACGATACTTATGAGGTTCTGTTTTCTTCTGCTGCGGATGCAAATCAAGCTAACCTCGATATCGCAACAGAATTTGTTTCTTCGCTGGAAGCAGATGGTGGGACAGAAATGTTACCTGCATTAAAAGCAGCCCTTTACGACAACACGCCACAAGATACAAAATATTTACGGCAGGTAATTTTTCTTACGGATGGTGCAATTGGCAACGAAAGGGAAATGTTTGATACCATCGTAAAGCTACGGGGACGCTCCCGTATTTTTACAGTGGGGATTGGATCTGCGCCAAACAGTCACTTTATGAGCCGAGCTTCAGAATATGGCCAAGGAACCTTCACCCATATCGGCTCTGAACAGCAGGTCAAAGAACGCATGACAGAGCTGTTCCATAAGCTAGAAAACCCTGTAATGACAGACCTAATAGCTACGTGGACAGATACAGAAGATGTACAAATCAGCCCCTCTTCCCTACCGGATTTATACAGTGGAGAACCTATTGTTCTCGTTGCCAAGTCGGATAATTTCAGCGGTGTCCTTGAGCTATCAGGTCGCTACAACAACCAACCATGGGCGATTAAACTTCCTCTAGCCAAAGCAACTAACGGGCAAGGTATTGATAAACTTTGGGCCAGAAGGAAAATTGCCGAATACGAAGGGCAATATTTTCTTAATGATGACTGGAGTTCATTGGATAAATTGATAACACAGACTGCTCTCAATTATCATCTTGTTAGTCGATTAACGAGCTTGGTCGCAGTTGATGTTACACCATCTCGACCCTTGGACGAAAATCTGGTAAGCCAAGATCTCCCTCTCAATCTCCCGGATGGATGGGATTTTAATAAGGTTTTTGGAAAAGGTTACTCAACCTTACCAGTTCCAGCTAAAGATACTTCGCTTGACCAAGCTCATAACCTTATTTTAATGAAGCCTACTCAAGTTGCACTGAAGGGGGGGAGCCAGAGATCTGTACCCCTGCCTTCAACAGCAACCACGGCTGAGCTCAAATTAATAGCAGGTTTCATACTGCTCTTCCTGTCAATTGTGCTCTTAGTTTTTACAAGAAAATCAACATCGAAGTTAGAAGGGCAATCTTAATGCCTTTGAACAAGGACAAAACGAAGGCAAATACAAAAGGAGGAGCTATCAGGCTCTTCCTTTTCATTCCTTTACTTGCCGGCCTCTTTCTAATTGGACAAGGTTCATACATTAAAGTTAAAGCAGCCTTTGCTCAGGTCTTGCTTGAGAAAGCTTGGCAAGACACTGTTGATACGAGCCTAAAAACCAAAGCCTGGCCATGGGCTGATACCTTTCCTGTCGCTGCAATTGAGGTTCATGATCGCAGTAATGGCCGGATAATTGCCCTTGATGGTAGTAGCGGTGAGGCCCTTGCCTTTGCACCAGGCCACCTTCACAACACCGCTTCACCAGGGCAAATCGGCACCGCTGTATACGCAGCGCATAGAGACACACATTTTGCTTTTCTGGAGAATGTCCTTAAGGGAGATATCATCCTTGTCACAGATAAGTTTGGAAATATTCATAAATACCAAGTCGATCAAATGCGCATCACGCCATGGGATCAATCAGGTATTACCGCTTACGATAGCGCTAAAAGAATAGCTCTTGTAACTTGCTGGCCTTTTGATGCAACCACCCCAGGGCCTCTGCGATATATCGTAGAAGGAGCCTATCTAGAACAAATATAGATTACGTTGAGCGCCCCAACCATTTCTCAAGCGTTCTATTCACCAATTCAGGCTCCTCAACATTTGAAAGGTGCCCGCAATTTTCTACAACAAGAAGTTCAGAGCCGGGTAGATTAGCCAGCATTTCTTCTGAACAATCCAACGGCGTTATCAGATCCTGACGACCACATATTATCTGTGCCGGGCATTTTATATTAGCAAGGATATCCAGGTGGCTTTCCCGATCTAAAATTGCCGTTTGTTGCCTAACAAAGGCTTGCTGCCCTACTTCCTCAGCCATTTTATAAATTTCACCCGTAAGAGCAGTGTCTTCCATACGGTCAGGGTGAATAAGCAACGGCATAAGGTGAGGTGTCACTCCTTTGAATTTCCCCCTACCCGCGAGCGCGAGCAGCCCACGTCTACGTCGTTTTTGTTCTGTGCTATCTGCGCGAGCTTTGGTATCAACCAATGCCAAACGCTTTACTCGTTCTGGGGCAATTCGCATGATTTCAAGCGAAACATATCCCCCCATGGATAGACCGACTAAATTGAATTTTCCTCTGACACGCTTCAGAACGGACAAAGCCAGCTTCTCGATACTTTCTTCTTGAGTGAGATCCGGAACCTCACACACGTATTTGTCTTTGAAGTATGATATCTGTGGCGCCCAGAGACGCTCGTTACACAGCAAGCCGGGCATTAATACCAGGCGTTCTTTTTCAGACATAAAATTACTTTGCTACTTTCAATAAATTCGAGAGTGTTTTGAATTCAGGCGTCCCGGCTTTTTTAAGCATTTCGAACATAACCATTTCACTTGATACGACTTCTGCACCTGATCTAATCATCCGTTCAAGGCCGAGTCTTTTATTATCTTCGGTTCGTGAACCCACAGCGTCTGAAACGACAAAGACATCAAAGCGTTCATCTAGAAGTTGAAGCACCGTTTGCATGACACAAACATGTGCCTCTATACCTGTTATGATAACCTGCCTGCGTCCTGTTTTTTTTAAGGCGCCCATAAACGGACCACACCCAACAGAACTAAATGATAATTTTTCAAACACATTTTTAGGATTATAAAAATCTTTGAAACGTTCAATGGTATGCCCTAGTCCCTTTGGATACTGTTCAGTAACAAGAACGGGGACTGATAATTCAGAGGCCGTCTTCAATACCAGATCATTCGCATGAAGAACGTTATCAAGGTCATTGATTGCCGGGGCTAGTCTTTCTTGAACATCTATAACAACAACGACTGAGTTCTCAGCATCCATTAACATTTCAATTGCCCTATTTACATACATATTGATCATGACAAAGGTAGGAAAACCCTACCTAAGAAGAGAACAAAACAAGTTAAAATCCAGCCAATATTATAGCCTACGGGTGAAATAATACATTTTTTCACCCTAAATCGTAGTAGAAATTGACTTTTTCAAAGCATTCCGTATTATGCGCACGTCACTTCAGGAAGGCACGCGCTGATTTTAGCGTATTGCTGCTTTTTTTGACTATCGCTCAAACGCACTAAGGAATACATGAGCTTCTCTGATCTTGGATTAAATCCAAAGCTCCTGCAGGCCGTCGAGGAAGTCGGTTATACGACGCCTACGCCTATTCAGGAACAAGCAATTCCCTACGTATTAATGGGTCGTGATGTTATGGGTGTTGCCCAAACAGGAACAGGTAAAACTGCTTCATTCACGCTTCCTATGATTGAAATGCTGTCCAGTGGTCGAGCACGCGCAAGAATGCCGCGCTCTTTGATCCTGACACCAACACGGGAACTTGCTCACCAGATTTCGGAAAACTTCGAAAATTATGGTAAGTACAGCAAATTAAGTAAGGCTCTCCTTATTGGAGGCACTTCCTTTGCCGAACAAACTAAACTACTTGAGCGCGGGGTTGATGTTCTCATTGCCACGCCTGGCCGCCTGCTTGATCTCTTTGAGCGCGGCAAGATCATGCTTATTGATACCAAGCTTTTGGTGATTGATGAAGCAGACCGGATGCTTGACATGGGGTTTATACCCGATGTTGAGAAAATTGTCTCTTTATTACCTCCTCTACGCCAGACGCTATTTTTCTCAGCGACTATGGCGCCAGAGATTAAAAAACTTTCTGATAAGTTTTTGAGTAACCCAAAAGTAATTGCAGTATCTAAACCAGCCTCTACAGCTGAAAATGTCCAACAGACGATAATTAAGATCGATGGTGGAGCAAAAGAAAAACGTGAAGCCTTACGGCAAATCATGACTGGCGAAGGCGATATTCAATCCGCAATCTTATTTTGCAATCGTAAAAAAGATGTGGATATTTTGAACAAATCACTGAATGCACATGGCTACTCAACCGCTGCACTTCATGGTGATATGGCTCAATCTTCTCGCACGGAAACTCTTCAAGAGTTCAAAGATGGCAAAATTAAACTGCTATGCTGCTCTGATGTTGCTGCTCGTGGGTTAGATATCCCAACTGTTTCACATGTCTTTAATTTTGATGTTCCGATCAACCCCGAAGATTATGTACACCGTATTGGCCGCACAGGACGTGCTGGACGCGATGGCAAAGCTTTTACCATTGCAACTATCGAAGATTACAAAGCACTTAAAAATGTTTTGAATACAATTCATACAAACGTTCCAGTCGTTTCACTTGAAGGTTTTGAGAGTTGGTCAGATGAAGAAGCCGCGTCCCTTAAAGGACGTCGCCGGAAACGCCCGACAAAACCAACCAGCGTAGCTAAACCAGAAGCCAAGGATGCGAAGCCAAGAGGGCGTCGGAAAAAATCTGAACCCGTTTCAACTGAAGCAATCGCTGATACAAACATTGCAGAAGTTTCGACGCCTCCTGTCGCTATACAGGACGAAAAACGTTCAGTAAGAAAAGCGCCTCGGGCAGCACCTCGTCGCAAGACGAAACCATCTGCTGTTATTGGTGAAAGAGAACCTTCTTCAGAGCCGAGTAACCCAACCAGCTCTTTTGGTGATCACACACCTGCCTTTATCTTACGTGAAGCTAAAGTTGCATAATTAACGACGGTGTCTTCAATAATTATCACTAAAAAGGCGGCTCTTGTAGTCGCCTTTTTAGTTTTTAAAGACAGTGGTTTAATAAATTCATTCAACTAACTATTGCCACTCAATCTAAGGGTGATAGTTTAATACCAACTTCTATTAAGTTTATCCTGAGTACTTTTTGGACGCCCTAAATCAGAAGGGATGCCCACTCCATCTAAATATTACCTTGAAGAGACAGAGATTTGAACAATCGGCTGGGTGTTCCTTATTCACTATTTTATATCTTCGTCTTTATGACGATGGGAATAATTCTGGTGTTTTGGCCAATCTGGCTTGAGACAAAGGGTTTATCAAAATCAGAAATTGGCTGGATACTGTCTCTGCCCCCCTTTCTTATGGTATTTATCTCACCAGCTATTGCCTATTTCTCAGAAAAAAGTGGTCGTAGCAGAACTGTACTCTTCATAACATCATTAGTATCTGCCTCTTTCTTTTCATGCTTTTATATTACCAACAATTTCTATTCATTTCTCGTGCTACAAGCTGGCGCATCTTGTTGTTTTTTATCTCTTATTCCACTCGGTGACAGTCAAACCCTCAAAGCAGTCAGGCTTTATGACCTGAATTACGGCCGCATAAGATTATGGGGATCACTGTCCTTTATCGGTACAAGTTTTGGTGTTGGATACGTTTTAGACCTCATGAGTGTTGACTGGACCCTGTGGCTGATACTTTGTGCCCTGTTAACGGTTGCCCTATTCAGTACGTTCTTACCCCAACTCCCAAGAGAACAAGAACAGACATCGGGAAATCCACGTATCTTTTTAAAAAAACCTTCCTTTTTGTTTTTTATCTTAGGCGCAGGTATGATTATAGGTAGCCACGCCGCCTATTATGCTTTTGGTTCTCTCTATATGATTTCGCTTGGATACAGTAAAACCCTGATAGGTTTCATCTGGGCTTTTGGTGTTATGGCAGAGGTTATTTTATTTGCCTTCAGCAACAGAATTTTCAAGAGTGCGCGGTCTCTTCACCTCATCCTCATAGGATCCGTAGCCGGCATGATTAGATGGGGAGTACTTGGTTTCGATGATTCTATGGTTGTCATTATTGGTATCCAAATCCTCCATGCGCTCACTTTTGGCGCCACCCATCTAGGATCTATGTCCTTCATTTCCAGGCATGCCCCCAAAGATGTCGCGGCTTCTGCTCAAAGCCTATACTCCAGTATCGCCAATGGCCTGATGATGGGGATCGCAATATTAATATCGGGGCGCTTATACGATATCGATCCTTCGTATGCATTTTTAGGGATGGTCATTCTTGCTGCAACGGGAGGCTTGATCATACTTACCCTGACAAAGTTTATTCCTCCAAGCGATGCCCCTCCTGCAGAAGAGTACACTCATCAAGAACTTCCTTGAATTAGTGCTCAAGTTCCATGGTTAAAACAATGACAGCAATTAAAATCTATAAAGCAAAATCATCAGACGCAGAAGATATCAGTGATTGCGTCATTGCTCTACTCAAAGAGCTTAGTATGGGATTAACAATACCTGAGCCAAACAAGGTTAGAGAAAAGTGTATTAACATGTTGGGCCAAGATAAGGCTTTTCACGCGTTTCTTGCTAAAAATAAAGTGGGTGAGATTATCGGCCTTCTCACCCTTCATGAAACTGACGCACTGTTTGCCAGTTCACCCTTCGCTGAAATCATGGAGTTTTATGTTGTTCCCAATTATAGATCAAAAGGAATAGGACAAAAATTTATTAGAAAGATTGAAGAGTACGCAAAAGAAATGAACTGGAGCTCATTAACATTAAATGCTCCTCCCTTAAACATCTCCCCCGCAACAGTAAGGTTTTATGAGCGAGAGGGCTTTATTCATAAGGGCCCATATATGGGAAAAAAATTATAAGACGCAAAAAATTATTTGAATACCATAGTATGTCAGTATACAATGGAGACATTAATTCGTACATATAAGTACTGGAGTTAGTGTATTGAAAATGAAAGTAATTGTTTATTTTGTTGGAATAATTACCTCCCTTGTTTTACTTAAAATCAGCTTTGCAGATACCGCCTTAAGAACTGTAAAAATGGCGTGCAGCCCCTTCCCCCCATTTAAAATTGAAAACCCTGAAAAGGGCCGAAAAGGTATCGACATTGATATCATGCTCGAGATTTTTGGCCTTATCAGGAAGAAAAGTTGAGTACGGTTACTACCCCTGGAAGCGGGCTGTAAAGCTTGTTGAAACAGGGAAAGCAGACGGACTATGTGGTTGTTCCTATCATCCAGATAGAGAAAAGACCTTTAAATATACTGATATTGTAGGCAAACACAGCCAGGGTGTATTTCTTGCTGATGGTGTAGAACTTGGTGATTTTAATTCGGTTAATGACCTCCATGGCCTCTCCCTAGCCACCGTACGGGGCTATACCGTTCACAAAGAATTGGAAGAGGCAGGAATAAAAGTTCATGAATCCAGCGGCGATGAAGAACTACTTCTCATGCTTCAAAACAAACGTGTCGATGCTGTTTATAGCTATCGCGACATATTTTTGTACACACTAGCTCACAGCGGAAAAAGCGGCCACGTTAATTACAGAGAATTGGTAAGTCAGCCATATTACTTCTGCTTTTCCAGTAAACCTAATGATATTAATGAGATAATCAGTGAGGTCAATCAAGGCTTACGTACGATTAGGTATAATGGAACTTACGATAAAATATGGAAAAACTACCAATAAGTATCCCTCAAAAAAGGCTCTGAAAATCAGAGCCTTTTGCATTTAAGTAACAGATATCATTTTACTTTGTTCCATAAATACGATCACCAGCGTCACCAAGACCTGGGACAATATATCCGTGCTCATTTAATTTTTGATCAATAGATGCGGTAAAGACAGGGACATCAGGATGCCCTTTACGAAACTCTTCAAGGCCTTCTGGCGCAGCAAGTAAACAAAGAAATTTGATGTTTTTCGCACCGTCTTTTTTAAGGCGATCTATAGCAAATACAGCTGTATGTCCTGTAGCCAACATAGGATCAACCACTATTACTTCGCGGTCTTCCATATCAGTCGGCACCTTGTAGTAATATTCAACGGCTTCAAGTGTTTCAGGATCACGATACAGCCCAACGTGTCCCACGCGTGCTGATGGCAACAAGTCCATCATACCGTCAAGAATTCCGTTCCCAGCCCGGAGAATAGAAATGAAGCAAGGCTCTAAATCACGCAAAACAGGGCACATCGCCCGCTCAATTGGCGTTTCAACTTCACGTTCAGTTAAAACCAAATCTCTCGTGACTTCATAAGCCAACAATAAAGATATTTCTTTTAACAATCGACGAAAATCAGGCGTCGTCGTGTCTTTAGAGCGCATCTGGGTAAGCTTGACCTGAACAAGTGGATGGTCGACTACAGTCACATTAGCGGTCATGAGGATACCCTTTATCTTTGGTTTATTTGCGGTGTTTATTTTATAAATTATCTTATTTAATTACCCTTTCACGTTCAGTCTGTCGAGCCCCACAGGCTTAAACGACATATATTTTTATCAATAAGTAAATTTTCAATTGGCCCTTCAATTTTCACATTCGTAATTTTTGATTTTTTAAAAGATGCATATTAAAGGTGACAATTAGTCGCGACTAAAATAAACATAAAATCCCTAAGAGTTTGTCATTACTATATTTTATCAATATTTCGACAAAAACTGACATTTCGAGACTCTATGAAAAACAAAATAATCCATTAAAAAGAGGTTGCAATTTTGTTTATTTGAGCTATTTAAAAAACTGGACTAAAATGGTCCAGTATGGAGAAAAGCTATGTTCCGCCTTACTCGTTTAACAGATTATGCCGTCGTAGTGCTTGGGCAAATGTCTATGCAAAATGAACGCATTGTAACTGCACCTCAGTTAGCAGAAGAAACTGGGCTGCCTTTACCAACTGTTGCCAAAATTTTGGGACTGCTCTCCAGACAAGGACTAATTACATCATTGCGCGGTGCTGGAGGCGGCTATATCAGTCACCAAGAGACAAAAGAAATTACAGTCGCAGATATCATTCAATCAATAGAAGGTCCGATTGCCCTTACCGCTTGTGTAGAAGGTGCAGTTGATAATTGCTCTGTCGAAAACATGTGCCCCATGCGTGGCAACTGGAACAGGGTTAATCAAGTCGTGGCAGATGCCTTAAAAACCGTAACCCTCGCTGATATGATTGATTTCGAAAATAGTTTTATTGTAGATAAACAAAAATCGGACGTGAGCTCAGCCAAGCTCAACTGACGTTTTACAAAATAAGTCCGGTAGGAGAGTACAAAAATGGCTGCAACCCAAGAAACTGTTGAACAAGTCCAAAACCTTGAAATGGATAAGTACAAATATGGTTTTGTAACAGAGATCGAAACTGAAAAAGCCCCTAAAGGCTTAAGTGAAGATACCGTACGCTTTATCTCTGCTAAAAAGAACGAACCAGAATGGATGCTGGAATGGCGCCTGAAGGCTTATCGCCTTTGGCTGACAATGCCTGAACCTAAATGGGGAAAACTAGATCTTCCAGAGATCGATTACCAAGATTCCTACTACTACTCATCACCAAAGAGTATGGAAGATCGACCACAAAGCCTCGATGAAGTCGATCCCGAGCTTCTTCGTACTTACGAAAAACTTGGTATTCCGATCAAAGAACAGGAAGTATTGGCTGGTGTTGCGGTTGATTACGTATTTGATTCCGTATCCGTCGCCACAACATTTAGAAAACAACTATTAGACGTTGGGGTCATTTTCTGTCCGATCTCAGAGGCCATTCAAGATTATCCAGAGCTCGTTAAAAAGTATATGGGCTCTGTGGTTCCCCAAGGTGACAACAAACACGCTTGCTTAAACTCAGCCGTTTTTACGGATGGATCGTTTGTTTATATTCCAAAAGGCGTGCGTTGCCCGATGGAATTATCGACTTACTTCCGTATTAATGAGTTAAACACCGGACAATTTGAGCGGACTCTTATCGTTGCAGATGAAGGCTCGTACGTCAGTTATCTTGAAGGATGTACAGCTCCACAACGCGATGAAAACCAATTGCATGCTGCCGTTGTTGAATTGATCGTCATGGATGATGCCGAAATTAAGTATTCTACAGTACAAAACTGGTATCCCGGCGATGAAGACGGCAAAGGCGGTATATTTAACTTTGTGACAAAACGCGGGATCTGTAAGGGTAAAAATTCTAAAATCAGCTGGACCCAAGTTGAAACAGGCTCTGCCATTACCTGGAAATATCCAAGTTGCATTTTACAGGGTGATAATTCTGTTGGCGAATTCTACTCCGTAGCCATCACTAACGGTCGTCAACAGGCTGACACTGGCACCAAGATGATCCATCTTGGCAAAAACACGACTTCACGCATTATCTCTAAAGGGATTTCCGCTGGTAAGTCACAAAATACTTATCGAGGCTTGGTCCGCGTTGCCGCTAAGGCAGATGGTGCGAGAAACTTTACGCAGTGCGATTCTCTTCTCGTCGGTCAAACCTGTGGCGCCCATACAGTTCCTTACATCGAGAGTAAGAACCGTTCAGCCCGACTAGAACACGAAGCAACAACATCAAAGATCAGTGACGATCAACTCTTCTATTGCCGCCAACGCGGTATATCAGAAGAAGACGCTGTTGGTCTTGTCGTCAATGGCTTCTGTCGTGAAGTACTGCAGGAACTTCCAATGGAGTTTGCTGTTGAAGCACAACAGTTGGTGAAAATCAGTTTGGAAGGCAGCGTCGGATAAAGATGCGCCATCAAGCCTTTTTAGGCAGCAAAAACTGAAATCATGAGAATATAAAGAGCAGAGAACAAAAGATGTTAGAAATTAAAAACCTTCACGCAGAAGTCGATGGCAAATCTATTCTTAAAGGTATCAACCTAAATATCAACAAAGGCGAAGTACACGCTATCATGGGCCCTAATGGCTCTGGTAAATCTACTTTGGCAAATGTTCTTGCTGGTCGAGATGATTATGACATCACCGAGGGAAGTGTCCTTTTTGATGGTAAGGATATATCTGAACTTGAGCCTGAAGAACGTGCTGGCGAAGGTATTTTCCTGGCATTTCAATATCCAGTAGAAATTCCTGGCGTAACAAATACCACCTTCCTAAAAGAAGCATTAAACGCACAACGTAAATATCGTGGTGAAGAAGAGCTCGGTGGTATGGAATTTGTAAAGCTGATCCGTAGTAAAACCAAAGAACTCGGCATCAAAGACGACATGCTCAAACGTGCGGTGAACGTTGGCTTCTCTGGTGGCGAAAAGAAGCGTAACGACATTCTTCAGATGGCGGTTCTAAACCCAAAACTTGCTGTCTTGGACGAAACTGATTCTGGTCTTGATATCGACGCCCTTAAAATTGTTGCTGAGGGTGTTAATAAACTACGTGCTGAAAACAATGCCATTTTGGTTATCACTCACTATCAACGTCTGTTGAACTACATCGTTCCAGATAAAGTACACGTGCTTGCCAACGGCAAAATCCAGCGTACTGGCGGAAAAGAACTCGCGCTAGAACTCGAAGAAAAAGGGTACGCAGATTACTCTGGTGAGGCAGCCTAATGGTTACACTTGCATCTGATAAAGAGGCATTCATTGCCCAATACGACCAGAGCAAAGATCATTTGCCCGGGTCGGATATTGCTTGGCTTGCTGAACTGAGAGCAAAGAACATTGCTCTCTTTGAGGAAATCGGACTACCCACAGGTAAAACTGAACTATGGAAGTTTACTAATTTAAATCCATTGAAGAAGCAGGCATTCTCAAGCCCTTCAATTAAGGGGAAAGTTTCAGCAAACAGCAATGAACTCCCAAGGTTATTAGAGGAAGGTTCCTCCTATCGTCTGGTATTCATCGATGGACACTACAGTGCAGACTTGTCTGATGACGGACTTCCTTCTGGCGTCTCTCTACAAAGCCTATCCAGTGTAATAACTGCTGGTGCAACTGATTTGGAAGCCTCTATAATTCCTCGTGAACGCGAAGAGGAGCAGCCTCTTGTTGCCCTCAATACCGCCTTGATGAGTGATGGGTATGTTTTAAAGATTGCTAACGATGTTTCTATCGACCTGCCAATTGAAATACTTCATTTTGGCGGTGGCAAAGCAGAACAGTCCTACCATAACCGCAATGTCATCTCCATCGGCTCTGGGAGTAAAGTGACTATTATTGAAAATGTCACCGATAGAAGCGATAACGTTTATTTCTCCAACTCAGCAACAGAAGTCTTTGTTGGCGAAAACGCAACACTCCACCATTACAGAATCCAAGCCAGTAATAAAACGGCTTTTCTTGTCTCTTCAACAGAGGCTGTAGTGAATAAGGGAGCTAGTTATGATAGCTTCCTTCTCAATACTGGTGCGCGCCTATCGCGCACAGAAACAAATGTCAGCCTCGTTGCAGAAAACTCATCTTGCCACCTCAATGGTGCCTATATGGGCACCGATGATCAACACTGTGATATTACCACCCGTGTCGACCACAAATCACCTCATACAACGTGTGATGAAGTGATTAAGGGCGTACTCGGCGGAAAAGCCCGAGGTGTATTCCAAGGCAAAATTATTGTTCACGAATTAGCTCAAAAGACAGTAGGCAATCAGTCACACCGTGCCATGCTACTTTCTGAGCGCGCAGAAGTTGATGCCAAACCTGAGCTTGAAATTTTTGCCGATGACGTCATTTGCAGTCACGGCTGTACTTCAGGTCAAATTGATGGAGAGCAATTGTTCTACCTTCGCTCACGTGGTTTATCATCCGAGCAGGCTCAAGCACTTCTTGTAAATGCTTTCCTCGCCGATGCCGTGGAAGCGGTTCAGAATGATAGTCTAAAAGACCTGTTATTGGTTAAAATCGCTGACTGGCTTGAACAGAACCCGAACTAAAAGCCTTACCAAAAAAGCTCTGACCGATAAGGACACCATGATGAGCATAGGAAACGCAATTAAAGTAGAAACAGGAAGCATCAAAGCAGGAGATAATTCTCTGCAAGCATTTGATGTCGATCGCATACGCGAGGACTTTCCTATTCTTCAGCGTGAGATTTATGGCCGACCATTGGTCTATTTAGACAGCGCAGCTTCTGCTCAAAAACCGCGACAGGTTTTGGATCGGATGAATGAGGCCTATGAAAATTACTATTCCAATGTTCACCGTGGCGTCCATAGCCTCAGCCAAACCTGTACTGAAGCATTCGAATCTGGCAGGACAGCGGCAGCTCGTTTTATCAATGCTGAAACCCCAGATCAGTGCATCCTTACCAAGGGAGCAACTGAAGCCATTAATTTGGTCGCCCAAAGCTATGGCCGTAACTTCTTAAAGGCTGGAGATGAAATCATCATCTCTCATATGGAACATCACTCTAATATCGTTCCATGGCAAATTCTTCGCGATCAAATCGGCATTGAGATTAAAGTTGTTCCTGTCGATGGTGATGCAAATTTTCTGTTTGATGAATATGAGAGCCTTTTCTCTCCAAGAACAAAACTTGTCGCGATAACTCACATTTCGAATGCGGTTGGCACAATAAACCCGATAAAAGATATCATCAGGGTCGCCCACGATCACGGTGCCAAAGTTCTGGTTGATGGCTGTCAGGCTGCACCTCATGCCCATATTGATGTTCAAGATTTAGATCCTGATTTTTATTGCTTCTCTGGCCACAAAGTTTATGGACCGAGTGGCATAGGTGTTCTTTATGGAAAAGCTGACCTGTTGAATTCAATGCCTCCCTATCAGGGTGGTGGAGAGATGATTGATCTCGTCACTTTTGAAAAAACCACCTACAAAGAAATACCTCATCGTTTTGAAGCTGGAACCCCTGCGATTGTTGAGGCCATTGGCCTTGGCGCTGCAATTGAATACATCGAAGCCCTTGGTAAAGAAAATATCGCTGCGCATGAAAACGGTATACTCGCTTATGCAACAGAACGTTTGAGCCGTATTCCTGGGCTCACAATCATTGGCCGCGCCAAAGAGAAAGCCAGTATTCTTTCTTTCACTATGGAAGAAGCGCATGCCCACGATATCGGCACCATTCTCGATCGCCGTGGAGTAGCTGTGAGAGCGGGGCATCATTGTGCGCAACCGCTTATGCAGCGCTTTGATCTTCCGGCTACAGCACGCGCCTCATTTGGGATTTACAACACCCGCGCAGAAGTCGACGCATTAGCTGACGCTCTGGACAAGGTACGGGAGCTCTTTAGTTAATGTTTGATGATGGTAAAAGCTTTAC
Source organism: Halopseudomonas aestusnigri (assembly GCA_036960845.1). Lineage (GTDB taxonomy): Bacteria > Pseudomonadota > Alphaproteobacteria > Kiloniellales > Kiloniellaceae > Kiloniella. The sequence goes on from JBALWN010000004.1 coordinate 421,182, forward strand.
TGACTTTTTGCCAAGTGCAGAAGAAGGTTTTAAGGCACACGCAGGCTCCCCTTTGGATGAAGGTACAACACTGGCAACCAAAGAAGCCATTATTGACGCCTTTCAATCGGTTCATGACCCAGAGATTCCAGTAAACATCTATGACCTCGGCCTTATCTATGGCCACGAAATAGATCCAAAGGGAACTGTCACAGTTGACATGACGCTCACAGCTCCCAACTGTCCTGTGGCAGGTGAGCTACCTATTCAGGTGGCAGAAGCTGTGGCCGCGGTTGAAGGCGTTGGAGAAGTCACAGTGATCCTCACATGGTCACCACCTTGGAATAAAAACATGATGAGCGATGATGCTCAACTTGCCCTAGGGTTATTCATGTAGGGACTTTAATATGTAGGGATAACACCCTATTTGTTATATAGTATGCCCATAAACGTATTGACGAAGAGATATTAAGCCGATGATGCCCAAACTCATCACCCTTACAGATGCAGCTGCAGAACGCGTAAAAAGCCTTATGGACCAAAGTACAGATGATTCTGTTCTTGGTCTCCGCGTAGGTATCAGTACAAAAGGCTGTTCTGGACTTAGTTACGTCGTCGAATATGCAAAAGAACAAAAGAAGTTTGAGGATATAGTTGAAGATAAGGGTGTGAAAATCTTTATCGAACCCACCGCTGTTATGTATTTAATTGGCTGTGAAATGGATTTTGTAACAGACAAATTTCAAAGCTCTTTTGTCTTTAACAATCCGAACGAAGCTGGCAGATGTGGGTGTGGCGAGAGTTTTCACGTTGCCCCTGAAAGCAACAAAGCAGAACTCATCACTTAAGTTTTCTTCTGTTGGGGCTTTTTAGCCCTACTCTCACATGAGTATTTTATGACTTACGTTTTTGCCCCCTCTCCTGTTGCAACTATTCCTGTTGAAGGTTCTGAAGAGCTTTTTCCTGTTAGGCGTATTTTCTGTGTTGGTAGAAATTATGCAGACCACTCACGGGAAATGGGAGAGAATCCCGAAGAAGAAACCCCGATGTTTTTCATCAAACCTGCAGGGACTCTCGTAACAGATGGTAATGATGTCCCCTACCCTTCAGCAACCACAGACCTTCACCATGAAGTCGAACTGGTTGTCGCGCTAAAGACTGGTGGAAGTAACATCGCACCAAACACAGCAGGGCTACATATATATGGCTATGCAGTCGGGGTCGATCTTACCAGGCGCGACTTACAACAAATATGTAAAGATAAAAGTCATCCCTGGGATATAGCCAAGGCTTTTGATAACTCGGCGCCTTGTGGAAGAATTACTCCAGTAAATGAGTGTCTCAATCTGCCGCCTTCTTCTGAAATATCATTAGCAGTGAATGATGAAATTAGACAAAAAGCCACTCTCGGCGACATGATATGGTCTGTAGAAAATATCATTTACCATCTTAGCCGTTTATTTGAGCTACGTTCCGGTGATATTATAATGACAGGCACACCCGCGGGTGTCGGTCCAATCAATGTTGGTGATACGATTAAATGTCGCATTGAAGGCCTCGAGGATCTCGACTTCCAATTAAAGTAGTAACCACCCCAAATAAACTTATCTATATCCTGATAGCTTTAAAATTTGATCGATATCTACAGAGTTCTCGAGATGTTCTGCAAGAGCATCAAGTGTCGCATCAATCTCATTCTCAAATGATACAGAACTCGCCTCTCTACTTTTTATTCTGGATAAAAAAACTGATCTATAGCTGTCAGATGAAAATAATCCGTGTAAGTAGCACCCGGAAATCTGTCCCCCTTTATAGCTCACGCCTTCATCGATCTCTTCCAAATTAAGCATTGCTGAAACATTTTCAGTATTATTCCGAACTGTCGTTACGCCAACATGCATTTCATAACCAGATACCTTCTCTTTACTAAGGAGGTCAAATCCCGATACTTTGGTAAGTGTTTTTTCCGATGTTAATACAGTGTCTACTGGCAATAATCTTAAGCCATTAATTGACTTCACCCCCCCCTCAATGCCATCTGGATCAGAAACAGTGTAGCCCATCATCTGGTAACCACCGCAAATACCAAGCACCTGCCCTCCCCTTCGAACGTGAGCCGCGATATCAATGTCCCAACCTTGTTCTTTGAGAAAGATGAGATCTGAGATTGTCGCTTTTGATCCAGGAAGAATTATCAAATCCGTAGCTGAAGGTATTATTTCCCCTGGATGAATGAAATTAAGCTCGACATCAGGCTCTGTAATCAAAGGATCGAAATCATCGAAATTGGAAATCCGAGAAATCAACAAAACAGAGACGCGAATGACTTCCTCATTATGTTTATTTCCTTCTGTCCTTTCAGAGCCTTGAGAGGATTGAACACTCACAGCGTCTTCATCCGGTAATTTTCGCGCCGGCTTAAAGAAGGGAATAACACCAAGCGAAGGAAATCCGCTTTTCTCTTCTATAATCTGGGCCCCAGATTCAAATAGCTTAAGGTCGCCTCGGAATTTATTTATTAAAACACCTTTTATACGTTCTTTTTCTTCTGGCCGAATAAGTACACCAGTGCCGACAATAGAAGCAATTACCCCGCCCCTATCAATATCTCCGATAAGAATAACGGGAATATCAGCGGCTTCAGCAAATCCCATGTTTGCGATATCCCCAGATCGAAGGTTTATTTCTGCAGGACTCCCCGCACCTTCAACCAAGACAATATCAGCTTCCTCGGTAAGACGATAAAAACTCTCAAGCACAATAGGCATCAACTCATATCGCTTTTGCCAATAGTTACCTGTATTTGTGTTTCCCCAGATTTTCCCTTGTACAATAACTTGAGAACCTAAATCTGTTTGCGGCTTTAACAATATCGGGTTCATATCTGTAGAAGCTTCAACACGGCAGGCTCGCGCTTGTAGAGCTTGGGCGCGCCCAATCTCCCCGCCATCAGTTGTGACAGCAGCATTATTAGACATGTTTTGAGGTTTAAAGGGCCTTACACTTAAACCGCGATTAGTCAAAGCTCGCGCTATTCCTGCGACCAACAAAGATTTACCGACATCAGACCCCGTTCCTTGAAACATAATAGCAACTGTCAATTTTACCTCGTTTATACTGGAATACAGAAACAATCACTATGGCGATTTTAATTACCACTTTCTTACATCTAAACGATTTAATATCCAAGTTATGAAATGCGAGATATCCCACTGTAACCTTAAACCGATATAAATATGAATACAGGAATCTATATTACATAAAATTTTACATATATTAAATATAAATTTGAATTCAATTTCTTATTACTTTGTTTAAACAAGTATAAATACAATTACATAATTTTATTCTTGATGAATACAGAAACAATTATTTTATTTACTTTTTATTAATAGTTGAGTGCCATTATTGCTTTAACACAATAGAGGTATAGGAGCCCAAAATGAGCAAGTTTATTAAATCTTTTATCACTGACGACTCTGGCGCAACAGCAATTGAGTACGGTCTAATTGCAGCCCTCGTATCAGTAGCCGCTATCGCAACGTTAGGTGAATTAGGTACTTCTCTAGATGGAATCTTTGGAGTAGCACGTGATTCCTTGGATTCAGCAGCAACCGCAGCTGTGACACCATAAAGTACTCATCAAATAGTAGGTTCAATTCCACCTATTTGAGACGTAAAATAAACCCCGCCAATTGGCGGGGTTTATTATTTTTGTCGAAAATTTTCATAACAACATCAAAAACTAAACGAATAAAACTCACGTTCGTATTTTAATAAAAAAACTTGGTATGAACCATTAAAGTAAATTCATAAATTTACAAAACGTTTACCATATTGTCCTAACATCATCTCTATGATGGCTAAACGAATTATTCTTATATTAATCGCCTTGATGTTAAGTGGGGGCACAGCTTTTATAGCTAATAATTGGCTAAAAGCTAATAAACGCTCGATTCAAACGGCACAATCAGTCGCAGTAGAGCCACGGGCAGAAATTCAAATATTAACTGCTAAAAAAGATATTCCTATCGGGAAGTTCGTGAATGAAAATGATTTTGTGTGGCAATCCTGGCCTGAAAATTATGTCTCAGACTATCACCTAACAAAAGATAAATTCAAAATTGATGACTTAACCGGGCGTGTATCTAGAACTGGTATTCCCACAAGTGAACCCATTAATATAAACAAGTTAGTAAGCCCAGGAGAAAGAGGCTTTTTAGCTGTTGTTCTAAAGCCAGGCCATCGCGCTCTTTCGGTTAATATATCAAGCGAAACAAGTGTAAGCGGATTAGTTTATCCCGGTGATCGTGTTGATATAATCGCATCGATGACAATCAAAGAGGATGAAGATAGTAAGAAGAAACGCAGAGTAAGCGAGACAATTCTTACAAATGTAAGAGTTCTAGCTTTAGGAACATCTTTATCAACAGAAACAGGAAAAACCAATGCAGGCGCAAAAACCGTGACTGTAGAGCTTACACCATCTCAAGTTGAAATTGTTTCAGTATCCGCGATTTGGGGGAAAATATCTTTAGCCCTCAGGCCTCTAGCAAAAGACGAAGAAGAACTACAAATCCTCATTGAAACAGGTGATATTTCAGAAGATGGAAGCCCTTCAAAGGGGGACAGTTATACTTGGGACTATGAAGCAACAGAATCGTTGATAACAAGTACGGGCCCAACAGGTAATACATTAGTGATCTCCAGAGGTAATTCTTCAGTAATAATCGGTGGTAACTAATGATATTAAATTTCAAATTTGTTCTCTCATTAACTCTGATTTTTTCCTTATTAACTTTTACATCAGTTTACTCACAATCATTTCAAACAATTGATGCTGATTCCGACCCTATAGAAATAGAAATAGGAGAAGGCAAATTAATAAAACTTCCCAAATCTGCCTCTAATATATTTATTGCTAACCCCGAAATTGCAGATTTAAACGTAAAATCAACAAGATTATTTTACGTATTTGGTCGTAAGGCTGGAACAACAAGTTTATTTGCTATCGACAATAATGATCAAGTTTTGGCAAGTATCCCAATTAAAGTACTCCACAATATTAAATCTCTTGAAGAAGCATTAGATAAAGCAGTTCCTGACAACAAAATTGATGTCCATTCGATAAACAATGGCATCTTGTTAACTGGGCAAGTAAAAAATGCCACAGATGTTGATAATGCAAGAAGGTTAGCTTTACGTTATATTGATCCCCAAGTTGAAAATGTTATTACTCAGATGTCCATTGCAGCATCAGACCAGATCCACCTCAGAGTAAGAATAGCCGAAGTAAGAAATGATGTTCTTGAGCAATTCGGATTCGATTGGACAGGATCAAATTTCAATGATGGCCTCACAAATATTGGTTTAGGAACAACTACATCAACGGTATTGGCAACAAGCCCACCAAATTTATTGGGTATAACGTCGACCATAGGGCGTTATTTCAACTTGAATGTGTTGATCGATGCTCTGGCCCAGGATGAACTTGTTACAATTTTGGCCGAACCCAACCTGACAGCAGTTTCTGGTGAAACCGCAACTTTTCTAGCTGGTGGGGAATTTCCAGTTCCTGTTGGCTCAGAAATTACAGATGGCGTGAGAAGTATAACTGTCGAATTCAAAGAGTTCGGTGTAAGCTTAGCATTTACACCTACGGTTGTTGGCGACAATAGAATTTCCCTTAGAGTGCGGCCAGAAGTAAGCCAACTTTCTTCTGATGGTGCGGTCACTTTGGGTGGAGTTGAAATACCAGCCCTTTCAACTAGACGTGTAGAGACAACGGTCGATCTCGGTTCAGGACAAAGTTTTGCAATTGCAGGCTTGATCCTTAACAATCAAACACAAGTAAATAATAAAGTTCCTGGCCTAGGTGATCTTCCTATCCTTGGTAGACTCTTCAAAAGTGAGCGCTTTCAAAATAGTGAGAGTGAGCTTGTCATTGTTGTTACGCCTTATATCGTTAAACCCTCTAATTCTCCGGTTCCACTCCCTACCGATCCATATGTATCTCAAGTAAATGAGACTGTTGCCCCGGCAAGATTAGGAAAAGAGAAAACGAATAATGAAAGCACAACAAGCTATTCTTCTCAACAAACCACTACGTCAGAACCTACATTCATAGTGGAGTAAACAATGTCCTCAGTAAAAAAAATTCAAAAGAGTGTATTTTCAACAATCTTCATTGTCGTGCCATTACTTACAGCCTGTTCAGAGCAGCAAGACTTTAGAGTTACAAACCCAATAGATCAGACCATTCAAGCTGGTAGAAACCTCTTAAACACAGGTTCTTGGCGTCCGCTCCCTGCCTCTTCTCGAGCAGAAACCTATAGTTATATAGCCTCAGAAGGGTTCTTGATTCCTGCAGGCTACGTTGACACCTCAAAATTAGACAATGAACTTCAATCGTTTATCAACACATACAATGTAAATTCTTCTGACACTATTCTACTGGATGGCTTAAGAAATAAAGCAGGTTCAACAACACCAAATTCTGAGAATGCAATAAATCGACTAAGGTTTGCCCTTCAAGAATTAGGATATACCAGTGAAAAATCAAACAAACCAATGGCAATTCTAAACCCTAGTCAACATAACGCAGCCATAATGATCCACAGAAAAATTATCGTTGCCCCGGATTGCACAGCACCACCTCACCCAACTGGCACACGCCCTTCGAAAAAAACATTTGGCTGCGCTCAGGAAGTTAACTTGGCTAATATGGTCGTTTCCCCTGAGGCTCTTGATGGAAGTCGTGCAATGTCATCCGCAGATTCTACAGCCGTTAGCCTCGGCATAGATCGTTATAGAACAGGTAAAGTTACACCACTCTCAACAACTGGCGTTACCTCAGGTAGTTCTGAGTAAAAGGACATAAACTTACAATGCCAACAAGCAACATTGACGATATATTTGGCGACTTAGATAGTGATCTAGACTCATCTCCCGAGATGGTAGGATTTGTCAGTGACGGGCAAACTCACGACGTCACGTTATCCGTTGCAAAACAACTAAATTTACCGGCTGAAGTTCGTGATGGTCAGTGTCATGATGCAATGTCTTATCTAAGTGAAAACCCTCCTCCAAGATACTTGATTATAGATATTGGAAGCGATGAAATATCTGCAGCAACATCGATATTCTCTCTTATTACGGCTCTACCTGATGACACAAAGGCTATTGCAGTTGGATCTGTTAATGACATAGGCTTTTACCGTGAAATGATAGAAATTGGGGTCTCTGATTACCTATTAAAGCCCCTAACGGAAAAAAGCCTATTAAGTGCGATACATAAAGCAGACCAAGCTGATGAAGTCATAATACAACATAACAATTTTACACAAGAAGTTCATAACAACAAAACAGTTGTGATTGGTGCTAGGGGTGGTATCGGAGCGAGTACAATCGCTGTTAATCTTGCTTGGATACTCGCTGAACAGTTTTCAATAAAAACTGCCTTGTTAGATATGGATATTGAGTTTGGAACAATTGCTCTCGCCCTTGACGTAGAACCAACCAGAGGTCTTCGAGAGGCTCTTGAAAACCCAGAGCGACTAGATAGCCTTTTTATTTCAAGCACTACAGCGAAGTTATCGGAAAATCTGGCTGTAATGGCTACCGAAGAAAACTTAAGCGACGATGTTATCTTCACACATGATGGTATCGCAATCCTTATGGAATCTTTATCTCGAGAATATGAACAATTAATTGTAGATACCCCAAGATCTGCCGTAAAATTGAGAAAAAGTATTCTCTCAGAAGCGGGAGTAATTATTCTGGTAACCGATTACAGCTTACCTAGTTTGAGGGACACCATCAGAACGCATAGCGCAATTAAAGCAATTAACTCTGAATGTAAAGTTCTCGTCGTTGCTAATAAAACGGGGGGGGCCCATACAGCTATGCCTCCAAACGAATTTGAAAAAGCTCTTGGTATTAAAGTAACCGCTAATATTCCTGAAGATAATAAATTGGCGATAAAAGCAGCAAATAATGGTAAACCCGTCGTCGCTCTTGAGCCAAAGTCAAGAATATCAAAGGCTCTATCCTCTCTTGCAAAAGAGCTTATACCAGAAACGAACATTAGTGCCTCAACGGGCAAAAAATCCCCTTGGCGTAAAATTATTGGTTTAAAATAATGCAAAAAGATCTAAATACAGATCCAAATTCCGGGAACGGACAAGGCAATCACTTAAAGGCGTTATTAAAATCAACTCTTTCCGGTCAAGCAATATCTGTTATGTCGAGGCCAGAACTAAGTCTAAAAATAGGCCAAACCATAACAGAAGAGCTTGAGCGTAGAGATAGCCCCCTTAACTTATTACAACGACGGACTCTAATTACAGACTTAATCAACTGGTACGTTACTGATGCCGCTAAAAACGAGCAAACAGACGCTGACGTTGTTCCAGTGGCCTCCTTATCCAAATTTGAAAAAAGGCCACATCCGTCTGTCCGTCCACAAAATTTCCCGAAAAAAACAGACATCCAAGCAACCACTGCCTCGGGAACAATCGAGGAAACCAAAACCTTAATCCAACCTAAGGTAATGGATCGATTAGACATATCTGCGGCATCAAAATTACCCAAAGACGAACTTTCTAGCCAACTTGGTGAAATTGTGGGTGAAATTCTCTTTGAAGATAAATTACGTTTAAATGCCCCAGAAAAAGCTGCTGTAATCGAATTAATCCTCGCTGATATGCTTGGTTTAGGCCCCTTAGAACCACTTTTGGCTGATGAAGGTATTACCGATATATTGGTAAATGGACCAAATCAGATATACATAGAAAAGAGCGGGAAATTACACCTCACTGATATTAAGTTTCGTGACAATGACCATGTAATGAATGTTGCAAGACGAATAGTTGCCCATGTTGGTCGACGCGTTGATGAGACCACCCCATTATGTGATGCGCGCCTTGCAGACGGTAGCCGTGTTAATATTATTATACCTCCTCTAGCAATTGATGGATCATCAATTTCAATCAGGAAATTTGCTGCTCAAAGTATCACTCTTGATATCATGAATAAGCAAAAAAATATCTCTGCTGACATGGCAACAGTTATGAAAATTGCTTCCAGAAGTCGATTGAATATTCTTATTTCAGGCGGTACGGGTTCAGGGAAAACAACTCTTTTAAATGCCCTGTCTCAAATGATTGACCATGGCGAACGTATTGTTACGATCGAAGATGCAGCTGAATTACAATTACAACAACCCCACGTCGTTAGATTAGAAACCCGCCCCCCAAATCTTGAGGGTGAAGGGGCAATAACAATGCGTGATCTGGTTAAAAACTCTTTGCGTATGCGCCCAGATAGAATAATTCTTGGTGAAATTCGTGGTTCCGAAGCTGTTGATATGCTTCAGGCCATGAACACTGGTCACGATGGATCGCTCGGAACTGTTCACGCCAACAGACCACGAGAAGCACTAACCCGTCTTGAAAACATGGTTGGCATGGCCGGAATTAACTTGCCCGCCAAAGCAGTGCGCACCCAAATTGCAGATGCTTTAGACATGATTATTCAAGTCTCTCGTATGAGGGATGGTATGCGTAGAATTACCCACATAACAGAAGTAATCGGGATGGAAGGGGATGTTGTTACAACCCAAGACCTTTTTACCTTTGACTTCAAAGGTGAAGATGAAGATGGAAATCTCCATGGAGAATTTACATCCACGGGATTAAGGCCGTTTTTCATGCCGAAAGCAGAATACTTTAGCCTAGGTAAACACCTCATGGGTGCAATGGGATGATAGAGCTAGTAAACCAGGTTCAAAGTGGTGAGATATCAAGTTTTAATTTTGTTATACTAATAACTATAATCGTTTTTTTACTTATAGTACTTCTTTATTATATCTTTCGACCCTCTGAGGATTCGACAAAAGCCCGTATTGAAAAAATCCTCATTTCAGCAGGTAAAAAAGATGGGACTTCCTCATCACAGATCAGTATTCGTCGAAAAGAAGACGGAAGCGGTAACATAACCCTTGATAAGATAATACTGAATCTTACCCCCAGACCTAAATTATTAAGGGAGAAAATGCAACGCGCTGGTCTGCAGCCAAATTTAGGCCGGCTTCTTATAATATCCATACTTATTACAATATGTGTTTTTGCGCTTCTTAAACTAAGCACAACAACACATATATCGGTTGCAATTATAGTAGGAATAGCTATTGGGTTAGGGTCTCCACACCTCGGCCTTAATTTTTTAAAGAACAGAAGACATAACAAATTCATCAATTTGTTTCCTGATGCAATTGATCTAATGGTCAGAGGTCTGAAGGCTGGTCTCCCGATAACAGAATGTATCAAAAATGCAGGGGAAGAATTTCCTGATCCAGTAGGCACCGAGTTCACAGCAGTAACTGATGGTGTCAAAGTCGGCGGCAAATTACCTGAAGAACTTGAAAGAGCTCAAATTCGGCTAGATTTGCAAGAGTTTCAATTTTTTACAGTTGCCCTGTCGATACAAACAGAAACAGGCGGCAACTTAGCTGAAACACTTGCCAATCTTTCGGAAATCTTACGTAAACGCAAACAAATGAAGTTAAAAATTAAAGCAATGTCTTCTGAAGCAAAAGCTTCAGCTTATATAATCGGCTCCCTGCCTTTTATAATGTTCATGATCATTTATGTTATGAATCCAGATTACGCTATGGAACTTTTCACGGATCAGCGTGGTCAAATTTCAATCGCAGTCGGTCTCTTTATGATCGCTCTTGGATGTGCGGTTATGTATAAGATGGTGAAATTTGAAATATGAATTTATCAGACTACATACCAGCAGGTTTAACAGAAGATGAATTCTTAATCATCAGCGCAAGCCTTTCCGTTTTAATGATCTTTATCGCGATATGGTATTCCCTACTCGTAACAGATCCAAGTAGTAAAAAAGTCAAGGAGATGTCCACGCTCAGAGAAAGTATGCGTGATGATTATCTAACTCCAATTCAAAGAAGAAGACTAGCAGACAACTCTACAAACCAAATGCGAAAGGTGGTTGAGTTTTTCAAGCTGCTTAAAAATGAACAGGCTGTAAAACTAGCATTCTCTTTATCACAAGCAGGGAAAAGAACCCCAGAATCTCTCTATCGATTGCTTTTTTATAAATTGGTAGCCCCGATTGTCGCAGCCGCTGTCGTTTATTTTTATATTTATATTTTGAAAGCCGTTGATCTTGAGCCGATGGCCAAAGCACTTGTAACAATTGTTGCAACTATTATAGGCGCAAAATTACCCGACATTATGCTCAAAAACTCAATAGCTAAACGGTACGAACTAGTAAAAAAATCCTTGCCTGACGGCCTTGATTTAATGGTTATTTGTACCGAAGCTGGCTTGAGTTTAGATGCTGCATTTAAAAGAGTTTCAAAAGAAATGATTTCTGTTTCTCCCGAGCTTGCAGATGAATTATCTCTTACATCCATAGAGCTTGGTTTTTTGCCTGAACGAAACAAAGCTCTGGCAAATCTTGCGGCGCGTGTCGACATCCCAATGATGCGTAGCCTTGTAAACGCTCTAATCCAGTCTGAAAAATTTGGTACTCCCCTTTCCCAATCACTTCGAGTTATGAGTGCAGAACTTAGACATGAAAGACTGTTAAAGGCCGAAGAAAAAGCAGCACGCTTACCCGCTATCATGACGGTCCCTATGATTGTATTTATATTGCCTCCCCTCTTTATAGTGCTCTTAGGACCAGCGATAATGCGGACTATAGATGCACTATCAACACTCTGAGCTATTGACACAAAAAAACACGGCGTAAGAGTTACCTCCCACGCCGCGTGATTAATTTTGAAACAGAAATACTTCGTTAATTTGACAGAGGCTCAACCTCAATAACATCAATCTTCTCTGCAATTAATGGTTCCGCAGGTTGAAGAGAGTGGAAATAACGCATTCTCTTTGCAACATCCATGTCATCCATGTCGATACGCGTTGTTTGTTCTGCCGCGTCAAAATCACCTGCAAGTGAATATGCCATTGCCAGTAACTGGCGATGTTTGATCGTTGCCTTAGGATCTTTAGATAACGGGTAGAGTAAAGCTATAGCTTCATCATGACGTCCTTCATAAGCCATCGACAAGCCATAATTACTGCGTAGGGTTAGATTGGTCATATCAATTTCTAGACCTTCGAGATAATAACGTTGGGCAGTTTGTCGTTCACCTTTTCGGTCATAAGCTACCCCCATAACATTCAAGAGTTTGGCATTTTTCTCAATAGCTAACCCATCGGAGAATTGTTCAATTGCGAGATCGATTTGCCCACGTTTCATGAAGGTTATACCGAGGCCTCTTTTCGCATCGACATTAAGAGGGTCAATAGCGAGTACCTGCCGATACGCCTGACCAGCAGCAAGAGGCTCGCCATGTTTATTGAGTATTTCGCCAACCCGTAGCATCGGTTGAGGATTATCAGGATTTAACTCAAAAGCTCTTTGGAATAACCCAATAGCGGTTCTGACATCGCCTCTTTGATATGTTTTTTCTGCAATTTTATAGATTTGGGCTGTCTCTTCATCAAGCTCGTCAGTCTCAATTGAAGATGCACTTCCCTGCGTAACGGAACTCGCCGTAAGAGAAGCCCCAACTACATTAGAAAAATCATATACATAAGAACAGCCTGATAAAATAAACGGTATTCCCATAAGGAGTAACATTCTTTTGATATAAACCAGGGTCATATCAATTCCTCCATTCAGAAGCTAGGAAATTACACTCGTATTTAACCTACAAGTAATCTGCTTAAGCTTTAGTTAAGCATTAATACAAAACCCTAACTTGCTGATAATATATCTAATTCAGGCGAATAAACCTTTCACTTCCACACAAAGGCAACCTGAATTTAAGAGTTTAAACGCAACCTATTTTTCCACTTAAGTAATGCAATTTAATCTAAACTATAGATAGGAAAGCTTTAAACTATGCGATACTCTAGCTAAACGGTGTATGTTCTCGTCTTAATTTGATCTAACTTGATAAGGTGTTGAAATTAAATCTAAAAATTTATTACAAGGGTAGATAAACATGTTCTGCCTACATGAGTATATTCAGAGGATAATCATAATAAAACTAACAATGCTCTAATTTTGATAGCCTAGAACGGGTATTACAATAAATATTTGACGATAAATTTTTCGTTTTTCTGTAAATAAAAACTACCAACCAAATGCTTTAATGAATAGTCCTTATCTACTTCTGGGCACGGCGCAATATTCCATAACCAACTTTGATCTACATTGTCAAAGACAACACCCAAAAGTGCATTTTCCTTGATCGGCTTCTCATTCATTTGATTTTTAGGGACGAAATGTTGCTCCAAATCGGCTAATAACAAAACCGGAGCATCACAATCTTCTAACCAGCTTAAATGTGACGTAAGAATAGATCGGCAAAATAACTCTACCTCCTTGGAATCCTCTACAGCTCCCAAAGTAACCAGTTTATTTTTTATATTGATGGGGAGTTGAGACATAAGATTGCATGAAATAACAAGGTCAGCCCCGGTAAGCACCTCCCTTGGGGGAGCAGGACTTAATTGAGAAATGATAATAGGTCCCTTCTTGCCCCCAGGTAGTTGATTAATAACTCCCGTCGTATCGATTTCTACCAACGTTATTTGTGAATGTGTTTTGGCTAGTTTCAGAATTGGCCTAAGGAAAACGACATCGACAAGATGTATTTCCTTAAATTTCGTCAGTAAAAACTCAAGAGGAACATCATAGCCCGCCCCAGCGCCAAGAATAACAATCCGATTGCGGTTCTCTGCCTTTTCTACAGCTTTTATAATTGCTTTCTGAGAGTTTTGGAGGTGATCCGTCCAGGCAGACCTACATCTTCTACGCCGAGAATCTATAGCGATTGCTTCGTGTAAATATCCGAGACGCTTAAATTTGTTTTGGCACTTGGCGAAAACATAAGTAAATGCCTCGGACAGCATAAATTAACTCATTCTTTGGATGTTTTATGGGTAGTCGCAACGATCACCAACAACTTGAACAAAACCTCTAGCACCTGTTTTTATGGAAAAGCGATATTCTGATCCATTAACAACAACGGATTGATGGAGAGGTAATTTACCACTGAGTTTTACTTTTTTGCCGCCAAGAAGTGCGAAAACAAAATCAATCGGCTTTGCTGGATCATACCAAGCTTCAACTTTGTTATCAGCATTGAAAGCTGAAACGCCTATCGCTGTGATGGTTACGCCACCCCGTGCAAAACTCACATTATCGTTCACACCCGTATAGATCGGCGTATTAACATAAAAACGCTTCGCGACTGGATTGTTGTCGCAGGCCTGCTCGTTTTCTGCACTTGCAATCAAAAAATTAAGGCGATCCAAAGAAACACCATTGCTAACTTTTGATTGAAGATTGTTAACTATTACCTTGAGTTCACCAGTTGGAACATCACTTCGGTAACGCCCCTCCCACTCAGATGCAGTCTGTTTAGTATTTTCTAGATCAACATTAAGTTTATCCCGCAAATCCACCAACGCCTGAACTGTTTGCTCGAGTTCGTTGTTTTTGTCGTTAAGTTTAACAACATCTTTTTTGGCAAGATCTTGGCCGATCTTATATGAGTACCATCCAGCAGCACCTATTAAGATGAGTGCAATCATCCATTTAAATAGGGCCCACCGAAAATTATGTGAGCGGCGGCGGCGAGATTCACGAAGGCCGAGAGACATCGAAATTACTATCCATACAATATGTGTTAAGATCGAGCTGTATCATATTACAACTCCAACCGTTGATATACCTCAATAGTACGAGATGGCAACTCTAAATTATACCCATATACTATCCAATACATCGGAGTATTGGATTTTAAGTAAAAAGCCGCTTACTATCAAAAATATAGTTAATCATGTTCTTATCATAACCGATAATGGGAAAATATGCTTCAGTTGTGTTCATTCCATGGCAAATAGATAAACATAATACTCAAAAGATAAGTTGATGAGGTTGAAGGAACCCGAAATGTCAAATGACGACATAAAAGAACAAGTACTAAAAGACTTAAAGGCAATTAGAGATAAACTGGGCCCCGAAGTGCTCAAAGAAATTGAGCTTAGAATGAACGGTCAAGTGCCATATGACAAAGAATCAGCTCGTAAAACCGTTGAGCTATTCTTACAAGGCCGTCACGATCAAGGCGCCTTTGCAGAAAAAGTACTTAAAGCTCTAGAAGACAAAAAAGATATATAACTTTTATATTACGACACAATACTAGTCACTTGCCGCAAGTGTGCCTATAACGCCCTAATAGTAGGAGAAATAGGTGAAGAAAATTTCAAAACATATTGTTATAATCGGTGGCGGGCCTGCGGGTTTGATGGCCGCTCATCAGCTATTAAACTTCGGTCATAAAGTATCTCTATACGAGGCCAAGCCATCACTTGCCAGAAAATTCCAATTGGCGGGCAGAGGAGGCCTTAACCTCACACACAGTGAAGACCTAAATTTTTTCGCAAATAAATATTACGAAAACTCACCCTTCTTCACCCCGCTACTCAATGATTTTTCCCCACAAGACCTAAGAGAATTTTGTCATGCTTTGGGGCAAGATACTTTTGTCGGCTCTAGCGGGCGCGTCTTTCCGACAAAGTTTAAAGCAACTGAACTTCTGCGTCAGTGGATAACAAAACTCAATGCAAATGGGTTACAGATTTTCACCCGACATCGGTGGTTGGGATTTGATAGTAATAACAATCTTCTAATTTCAAATGACAACGGTAAGGTTGATACCACCACATACGATGCAGCCGTTTTTGCACTGGGCGGGGCCAGTTGGCCGAGAATGGGATCAGATGGGTCCTGGGTTGACATATTTGCTGAAAAAAATGTTGATATCACTCCTCTTCGACCTGCGAACTGTGGCTTTGAAACGAACTGGCCTTCTCATATTTCTTCG
This sequence comes from Halopseudomonas aestusnigri, assembly GCA_036960845.1. Classification (GTDB taxonomy): domain Bacteria; phylum Pseudomonadota; class Alphaproteobacteria; order Kiloniellales; family Kiloniellaceae; genus Kiloniella. Next base: position 437,098 of record JBALWN010000004.1, read on the forward strand.
AAAACTTTTGGACATCCCCTTAAGAATATTTCGATCTCTCTGGATACAAAGCACGTTAAGGGTGAAATCATGCTCTCTAACTACGGTTTAGAGGGGGGTGCCATCTATGCACTTAGTAAAATGATTAGAGAAAAGATTGAAAAAACGGGTGAGGCACAAATTCTTATCGACCTCAAACCAATTCATCCAATCGAAAAAATTGAAGGTTTACTAGCTCAAAGAAAAACCGGTAGCAACTTAAGTCGCTTTCTAAAACAGGAGTTACATCTTTCCATACCGGCTCTCGAACTTTTGAAAGCCTATAGCAGCAAGGAAGAGTTTAATTCCCCATTTGCACTCGCCAGATTACTAAAGAGCCTACCAATTACCTTAACAAAACCTCGGCCATTGGAACGGGCAATTTCAACAGCTGGCGGAATAAAATTTTCGTCATGTAACAGTAGTTTGATGTTGAAGGAGTTGCCCAATGTATTTGTCACCGGTGAGATGCTGGATTGGGAGGCTCCAACTGGGGGATATTTACTACAGGGATGCTTTTCGATGGCTGTGCATGTGGCCAAAGCTATAGATGAATACTTAACTTAGACCCAACATTTTGTTGAGAACACAAATAATAAAGGGCCAATATCAAATGTGATATCGGCCCTTTATGCAAAAATAGATATAGTTTGTTATATTTAGCTCAATTCACCGCGAACGGCTTTAAGCAAAATTGAGGAATACTCTTCAGGAGTAAATTGAATAGGGTTACCGCCAGCTGAAGGATCTTCCGTAGCGAGAACACCGATCTCATCGATACGATCTTCATCGATACCAATTGCTGATAATGCGTTTGGAATGTCCAGCGTTGTACGCAGATCCAATACCCACTGAAGCAACCCATCAAAAGAGGTGTCACTGAGGTCCAGACAACGTGCCAGATAAGCAGCGCGGTCTTCAATCACTGAACGATTAGCGATAAGCACGTATGGCATTAGAATAGCATTAAGCATGCCGTGATGAGCATCATAGATCCCACCGAGAGGGTGAGCCAGCGCGTGCATGCCACCAAGACCTTTTTGGAAGGCTGTTGCCCCCATGCTTGATGCGATCATCATATCAGAACGCGCAACCAAGTTTGTACCGTCTTTAACAGAGTTCACCAGTGACTTTTGGATAAGACGGATGCCTTCAACAGCGATACCGTCTGCCATTGGATGATAACCTGGTGCACAATAAGCTTCGAGATTATGAGACAACGCATCCATACCTGTTGCAGCAGAAAGCTTAGCTGGTAGGCCAACTGTCAACTCTGGATCATCAATAACAACAGATGGCATCATCTTCGCGTGGAAAATGATTTTCTTAATATGTGTTTCTTCGTGTGTAATAACCGAAGCACGACCGACTTCTGAACCTGTTCCAGATGTTGTTGGCACAGCAACGATCGGTGCGATCTTGTCGGCATTCGCACGTGTCCAGTTATCACCAACGTCTTCGAAGTCCCAAAGCGGGCGATCCTGGCCAACCATAAGAGCAACAGCTTTAGCAGCATCAAGGCCACTACCGCCACCAAATGCGATTACGCCGTCATGATTACCAGCGTGGTAATGAGCAACGCCATCAACGATGTTCTGTCCAACTGGATTTGGTTTGATGTTACTGAAGACATCACAACCAAGACCGTCGGCTTTACAGGTTGCGACTACATCAGCAACCATTGGCAAGGCAGCAAGGCCAGCATCGGTGATCAAAAGAGGGTTACTCATGCCAAGACTTCGGCAAACTTCGGCAATTTCTTTAATTCGGCCGACGCCGAAACGGACAGCAGTTGGATAGTTCCAATTGCCCTGCATATGTTCGATATTTTCGCTCACGGTTATTCTCCGTTTGAGGTGGAAGGCGATGCGCTTTGCGCGCATTCTGCTTATGCATCAGTTCTTATGAACTGATCGAAGATATCTAAGACAATTTCGGTCAAAACACCAACAAATAAATTAGCAAAGTAATTCTTCTGAATCGACATTTATCAGGCCGATTCAGAAGAATAGTACAGGGAGGACAAGCGAAGCTCTGATTATTGCTTCACTTTTTCCATTTTCGGATCATATAAAGCACCGAAATGGATCTCACAGGCGAAACGCTCCGTTCCAACCTCTAATTCATATTGCCCTGACTTTAGGTAGTCTCTGTCAACACCGTCTAGGTTTCGCACGTAGCCATAACCGATATTTTTTTGAACGGTAAAACCAAATCCAGCCGAAGTGAGCCACCCTACCCGTTCTCCATTGCGATAAATCGTTTCACGCCCAAGAAGAATGACAGAAGGATCATCAATGGTGAAACAACAGAGGCTCTTTTTCACGCCCTCGGCGGTTTGGGTTTCTAATGCCTTACGTCCTTTAAAGTCGATATCTTTCTTTAACTTACAGGCCCACGCCATTCCTGCATCTAATGGGGTATGGTCTGGTCCAATATCTGACGACCAAGCACGGTACCCTTTTTCAAGACGTAAGCTTTCAATCGCTCTATAGCCAGCATTACCAATTGAGAACTCCTGCCCCGCAGACATGAGAGCCTGATAGACATTAAGCGCAAATTCGGTCGGGATATGAAGTTCCCAGCCAAGCTCACCAACATATGTTACCCGTAACGCCATAACAGGTGCCCCTGCTACGCCAATTGTCTGCATAGTACCAAATGAAAAAGCCTCATTACTGATGTTATCATCCGTAATTTTTTGTAGCGCTTTCCGTGCACAGGGCCCCATAACCGACAGGACAGAATAACCAGATGTTACGTCCACCAATTGAGCATTCAGACCTTCCGGAATATTCTTTTTAATCCAGTCAAAGTCATGGGTAGCATAGCCAGTTCCTGTAACAATATAGAACTCATCATTTGAAATCCGAACGACCGTGAGATCGCACTCAATACCCCCACGATCATTCAACATCTGGGTATAAGTCAGACTACCTGGTTTCTTTGCAATGTCGTTTGCACAAATCCAGCTAAGAGCTTCTTCAGAATCAGGTCCGACCATTTTAAATTTGGCAAATGACGACTGATCAAAAATCGAAACACTTTCGCGGGTTAACTTGTGTTCTTCTCCTACATTATCGAACCAGTTTTGGCGATTGAAGGTATAGATATCTTTGGCTTCTTGCCCTTCTTTGGCAAACCAGTTCGGGCGTTCCCACCCCAGCTTTTCACCGAAACAAGCGCCTTGGCTTTTAAGCTGATCATAAAGCGGAGAGCGGCGGTTGGGACGACCGCTTGAATGTTCTTCAAAAGGCCAAGCCATAGAGTAGTGTTTACCATAAGCTTCAAGGGTTCTTTTACGCACCCAATCAGTATCAAAATGAGCTCGACCAAAACGTCTGATATCAGCAGGCCATAGATCGTAAGGAGGCTCTCCGTTTACAATCCATTCTGCCAATGCCATACCAGCACCACCCCCCGCAGCAATACCAAAGGCATTAAATCCAGCTCCGACAAAATAATTCTTAAGCTCTGGTGCTTCCCCCAGGATGAAGTTTCCATCAGGCGTGAAACTTTCTGGCCCATTAATCAACTCACGGACACCTGCTGTTTCTAATGCGGGTACACGCCCAAGAGACAGTTCTACCAGTTGCTCAAAATGATCCCAATTTGAATCTAGTAAAGAGAATTGGAATTTCTCAGGAAAGCCCTTTGTCGCCCAGGGAATACCATTGGGTTCGTAACCGCCCATTACTAAGCCACCGACATCTTCTTTGTAATAAGTCAACCGGTCTGGATCTCTAAGAGTAGGTAAATCTGGTGTAATACCCTCGATTTTCTCCGTAATCATGAACTGGTGCTCAACAGAAATCAGTGGCACATTCACGCCAACTTTTTTTGCTTCCTGACGAGCCCATTGACCACAACAGTTCACGACCTTATCGCATTTGATCCGACCTTTGGTCGTGAGTACCGCCACAACCTGACCATCTTCGACTTCAACATCCAGAACTTCAGTGTCTTCGTATATTGAAACACCTTTCATTCGGGCGCCCTTGGCAAGCGAAAGCGTAATATCAGATGGATTAGCCTGACCATCTGTAGGCAAGAAAGCGGCTCCCACAACATCGTCAATGGTCATCATTGGCCAAAGTTCTTGGGCTTCTTTTGGCGTAAGAAGCTGCATATCAAGGCCAAAAGAGTGCGCAGTTGTTGCCTGGCGCTTTACTTCTGTCCAACGTTCTTGTGTACATGCAAGCCTCAAACCACCGTTCATTTTCCAACCGGTTGCCTGCTCTGTTTCTTTTTCCAGGTTCTTGTATAGATCAACTGAATACCCCAGCAACTGGGTGATATTTGCATTAGAACGTAATTGCCCAACTAAACCTGCAGCGTGGAAAGTGGTCCCTGAGGTCAATTTCCCCCGTTCAATTAAGACAGTATCACTGTATCCCATTTTGCCCAGGTGATAGGCAGTAGATGTGCCCACAATACCACCACCTATAATGACGATCCGTGCTTCTGAAGGCAGGTCTGAAGATGGTAAATCACTCATTTTTGTATCTCACTTTTTTGGAAGGCTTGAAGCTGTCGTTTATATTTTTGGAGGTTTTCTTCGGTATAGGCTTTAAAATCAAAGTCGATATCCGAAGTTATTTCTGACACCATGCTCCACATGGTTTCACGTAATAGGGAGGCACATTTCATGGCCTCATACTTCATTCTGAGTTCGTCAGTTATTGGTTTTTCATAGTAAGTTTCAAGAACCCATTTTTCTGATTTGGTATCTAACTCTGAATTAGAAACCAATCCCCCGAGGTCAAAGAGAGGCGAATTAAATCCAGCATAATCCCAGTCAAACAACCAAAGTCGTTTGCCATCATCGATAAAGTTCGCAGCCAAGAGGTCATTATGACCAAAAGCCATTTCCACCTGACCTACAGAACGCTCAAGTAATTCTGCGCTTTCAAGTAACCAGGGGATTTCTCCAAGCATACGGCTATCATTGTCCTTGAGAGTTGCCGCATAATCACGAATGACATGGAACACCCAAAAGACCAATGAAGGCCCTCTGAGATATTTAGGGATTTCTCTATGAGCTTTACGAATAAGAGGGATTATTTTTTCAAGGTTACGTCGCTCTCTGACCGCAGCCTCATTAAAACAAACACCCTCAATAAATCGAAGCACCATAATTCCCTGCGATGCGTACATGACTTCAGGAGAAATCCCAGCCTCGTATGCAGCCTGGCTTGCAGCCAGTTCATTGAACCGCATAACGTGATGGACGGGAATATCTTCACCAAAACGGACAACATACTTCCCGGTGCTATCTTTGACTGTGAAGTTATGGTTAGTAATACCTCCCCCTAATGGCTCAGGGTTTACAAGTCCATCCCAACATGGAAGCTGGCAAATTTTTTCTATTTTAGTCGTCATAACATTGCCCTACCCAAGACCGAGACGTTGTTTAGCTTTTTTGGATCCCGCTGCAATCATTCGATCAGCTATTATTGCGATAAACGCTATGGATAATCCCGCAACTAACCCTCGACCAGTATCTGCCTTAGTCAGGGCTATATAAACTTCCTGACCCAGATCCCTGGTTCCAACCAGTGCTGTGATAACCAACATGGACAAAGCCAACATAATGGTCTGATTGAGACCAAGAAGAATTTCAGGCAAAGCCAAGGGTAATTTAATCTTGAACAGCAACTGACGTTTTGTACAGCCAGAGGTCACCCCTGCTTCTATCAAAGCCGGGGGTATTTGCTGGATTCCGTGAGTTGCATAACGAACTGCAGGCGCAATCGCATAGAGAACTACTGCCACCAATGCAGAGAAATCACCAACTCGAAACAACATTACAACAGGGATCAGGTATACAAAGCTTGGTAAGGTTTGCAACGTATCGATCATAACTTGGACTATACGTCCAAAACGTTGATTTTCAGCGGCAATAATGCCTATGGGAATTCCAAATACACAGGCAATAATTACGGATACACCACAAAGATATACCGTAATCATCGCTTTTTCCCACATACCAGTCGCAAGTATGAACAGGCAAAGAGAAAGGGTCAGTGCCAACAAACGAACACCACCCAATTGCCAAGCTGCCACTGACAATAAAAGGATCGTCCAAGCCCAAGGCATTTTTAAGAGTACCAACTTTACTGGTACCATAAAGTACACAAGAACAAAGGTTTTGTAGCCTTCCAAAGTGTCGAAATAATTAATATTTATCCACTTTACAAATTCAGCTAGCGACGTCCCAACACCGAGCTCCATAACCTCTGGATAACTCTGAATGGGGGGGATTATCAGACCAAGTACAAGTGTCACAATAGCTATTATAGTAACTGTAACCGTCCAAGGATGGCGACGTATTAAAGTCTGAGATGTATCGGAATGAATAGGATCTGGTCTCGTTGCAAAAGCCTGACTTAAGCGATCAAGAGCTATTGCAAGAACAACGATACCAACACCAGCCTCAAGACCACCACCGATATCGAGACGACGTAGGGAAGAAAGAACATCATACCCAAGCCCTCCGGCCCCAATCATAGAAGCGATAATGACCATATTGAGGGAAAGCATAATGACCTGATTAACACCAACCATCAGACCCGGGGCCGCAGAAGGAACCAGTACTTTCCACATCAGTTGCCTTTTTGTACACCCGGCCATGTTCCCAAAATCGCTAAGCTCTCCTGGAACTCCCTTTAATGACATAATTGCAATGCGCGTCATCGGAGGCATGGCATAGATAATGGTTGCACTCATCGCCGCAACAGGGCCAAAACCAAACAGGAAAAGAATGGGCACGAGATATGCAAAAACAGGAATGGTTTGCATTAAATCTAATACCGGAGAAATACACTTTTCAAACGTAGGTGAACGATAGGCTGCAACTGCCAAAAGCAACCCGCCAATAACACCAAACGGCACCGCAATAACAATAGACGCCAAAGTTACCATAGCGCTATCCCACTGGCCAAAAATGGCTAGATAGAGAAAACAACCGCCAATAAAAGCGGCAAGCTTCCAGTCTCTTGCATAGTGACCCATAGCAATAACCACAGCGATTACCGCAATCCAAGAGAGTGGTGGAAGAATTTGAACTGCCTGGCTCCCTTGCCCTTCTAAAAAACCAGTAGAAAAAAGACTGGTAGAGAAAGAAAGCGGAATATCAAGCAACCAGGAGAAACTCCGAGTCATTTCCTTAAAGGTAAAAAAACCAAAATTTGCATCTTCGACCAACCACTCCATAATACTGGAGAGATACTTTTTAATCGGTAGTTGTGATTTCCGAGGTACTTTGAACATCCACTTCGGAAATAATCCCTTACCTTCTAAATAAAAAAATACAGATGTTAAGAGTGCTAATATCCAAAATATTTTAGCACCTTTTATTGCCCCCATAGTGGGCATGATGTTTCTAACGCTCGCAATCACAAGATTACCTCACGCCCAACAAGTACATCCACCACCATTTTCCGTGTAAGCAATCCTATAGGGGTTCCTTCGGGCCCAGTAATTGCAAATGGTTTGTCTGATTTTTCGATTTGATCAGCAACATCGGCAATAACCGCGTCATGGGGTATAGTACCAGCAGTTTCTACCGAATTATCAAAGGTCGCCTTTAGCAAACCAGCCGTTAACACTTTTGCCCTTGGGATATGTTGGGTAAATTCTGCGACATAGCTTGTTGCCGGGTTGATCACCAACTCTTCCGGGGTTCCTATTTGGATAACCTTACCGTCTTTCATGATTGCGATACGGTCAGCTAGACGGATCGCTTCTTCAAAGTCGTGTGTGATAAAAACAATGGTTTTTTTCAGAACATTTTGAAGGCGAAGGAACTCGTCCTGCATTTCACGTCGAATAAGAGGATCCAACGCTGAAAAAGGCTCATCAAGGAACCAAATCTCTGGTTCTACGGCCAATGATCTTGCAATACCCACTCTCTGCTGTTGGCCACCGGACAACTCACGGGGATAAAAATTTTCTTTGCCCTTAAGCCCAACCAAATCAATAATACTTTGGGCTTGTTGTTCTCTCTTTTCCTTAGAGACACCCTGGACTTCCAACGGAAAAGCCACATTACCCAACACAGTAAGGTGCGGTAATAGAGCAAAATGTTGAAAAACCATTCCCATTTTATGGCGACGGATTTCAATCATCTCTTTATCACTGGCTTTCAGAAGGTCTTGACCATCAAAAAGAATTTCGCCACCCGTAGGTTCAATCAAACGAGAGAGGCAACGAACCAAAGTTGACTTCCCAGAACCGGACAACCCCATAATAACGAAGATTTCACCAGAATGAATATCTATGTTGGCGTCTCGTACGCCACCAACTAGATTAGCCGTTTTCAGATCATGAGAGCTCGGTTTGTTATGATGTTTTTGCAAAAATTCTTCTGCGTTTGAGCCGAAAATTTTCCACACACCTCGGCATGATAATTTTACAGATGAGTTCATAACCACAAGACCTATAGGTATACGTATTAATAACTTGTATGATTTTTTGAATCAGGTGTATGGCGGCACAGCAGGGAAATTGACACCATACACCTGAGAAATTGGATTAGTTTTTAACCCAATCAGACCAACGTCCTTTATTGGCTTCTACCCACTGATTAACCGTAGCATCCATATCTTTACCTTTAAGATCCACGTCGATAATCATTTGGGACATTTCATCATTACTGAGATTAAACCCCTCAATTGCTTTATGAGCACCAGGCCATTTATCTTTCAAGCCAGACCATGCGACTTTCCAGATAGGTCCTGTTGGCTTACCACAGTCATAGGCAGAATCTTCGTTAGAACCCCAGCTTGGATCGTTATAACATTCAGCAGAATATTTCGGAAACTCGACCCACTCACCTTCAAACTTAGCTGGTGCCCAATGAGGGGAATAGACCCACAAGAGAACCGGGGCTTTTCTTTGATACGCTGATTCTAACTCAGCGAATAGCGCTGCGTCCGTACCAGCATGAATAACTTCAAAGTCCATTTCGAGAGCTTCAACGCGTTCATCATCAAAGCCTCCCCAAGTAACGGGGGCGCCAAGATAACGTCCTTTAGGGGCGGTCTCCGGCGTTGCAAAGGCTTCGGCGCAATCGTTCAACGCTTCCCAATTAGGCAGTCCCGGGCAAACCTCTTTCATATAAGAAGGATACCACCATTCTTCGATGGCTTGCATGCCTGTTTCACCGAGATTTTCAACTTTACCAGTATCTACGGCTTCATCCATAGCCTCGCGGCCAGTGGTTTCCCAAATCTCCATTGCAACGTGAAGATCTCCTTCTTTTAAGCCGGCAAACTGAGCAATATAATCGGCTTGAACATACTCAATATTGTAGCCTGCTTTTTGTAATACAGATCCCATTATTTTGGTCGTAAGTAACTGACCGGTCCAATCATGCAGTGTCAGTTTGATAGGATCATTTGATTCAACTTCTGCAAATGATGCCGTGGTAACTATGCTCGATACGGCAAGGCCACTTAACAAAGCTAAAGCGAAACGAGATGTTTTATTCATGAACTTCTACTCCCTGTAAGGAATTTGAATCCTAAATTTAGATTACTATTTATTAATATCCAAATTTATCCACACAAATCATCACAAGTCAACATGAAAACAACATATCTCGAATAGATTGGCGCCACAGAAAGAGATTTGTTGGAAATTTCAAAGATATACCAATAAACAAAAAAGGCAGCTGACCGATGGTCAACTGCCTTTTTTGTTTATTTCTCAGCGTTAATTTAGATCAACGCCAATAATTCATACCTTTATTGAGCGATAATTACCTCAACCTCAGCCTCTTCGAAGCAGGCCGCGAGCTCACTATCAGGTTCTGCATCGGTAATGAGGATATCGACCCCCTTAATCGGGCCAACTTTTACGAAACGTGATCGATTAAATTTACTTTGATCAACAACAGCGATTGTAATCTGGGCTTGAGCCATTACCGTTCGGGAAAATTCTGCTTCAGCAAGATGGTCAACCATCAATCCCTTAACCGGATCAATTCCCCCAAGGGATAAAATAGCATATTTCACATCAAACTGTTCCACAAAAGCATTAGCAGAAGGGCCAAAGGCAGCGGCATCATCTGCACGGAGCTCTCCCCCGGCAATATAAACACGATTACCATTTCTTGTTGCTAGAGCTCGTGCTGTTTCAACTGAATTCGTTACAACAAGAAGGTTAGAGTGACCCTGTAATGCATGGGCAGAAATCGCCGTCGTGCTGCCCGTATCCAAAATCAGGGAATCACCGCTTTGAATAATATTCGAGAGTGCTTCGCCTATTTTCCTTTTGGCATCCTGATTCTCAACCATCCTACGTAGAAAGGGAGGTTCGTGAGCTTCATCAGGAACAATAATACCGCCATGCACCTTCTCAACAAGGCCAGCAGCAACCATAGGCTTCACATCACGCCTTACAGTTTCATCCGAAACAGAAAATTGTTCCGCCAACTCTAATATCGTACAAAGCCCCTTACTACGTACGGCTTTTAATATTTCTTTTTGTCTAGTTGTCGGGTGCATGAAATCCACAATTCTCCATAAATATATTAAAGCAATAAGGTAAAATTCTCAAAAAATCAATTACCCTAAGATCGATTCAAGCTTCTGTTAACGCCTTTTATTCATATTTTTTTTAATTTTTGAGGTCGGCTCTGCAACTAAAGGATCTTCAGGCCAATAGTGTCGAGGATACCGTCCTTTCATATCCTTTTTTACTTCATGATAAGTATTTTCCCAAAATCCAGAAAGATCACTCGTTACCTGAAGCGGTCGACGCGCTGGAGATAACAAATGCAGCCTCAAAGAGACTTTGCCTTTCAAAATCGACGGGGTTACAGATAACCCAAACAACTCTTGCAAACGAACTTCTAAAATAGGCCGCTCGGGGTTATCATAATTAATTTTAGGGCTATTACCTGTTGGCACCTGAAAACGTTCTGGAATTTCTTTATTTAAAAATTGTAACTTATCCCACTCAAGCACCGAAACCAAAATAGTATAAAGATCTAATTTCTTAAGATCTTTGAATGACGATATGCTCTCAAGATATGGACCCAACCAATCATCGAGGCTTTCCAAAAGCCTGCTTTCACTAAAATCTGGCCAATCCTCTGCCTCCCCCAAACATCGAGCCGCCGCTATGCGTTGGCAAAATTGTAATGCCTTCTCGCTTGGCTCCAGAAAAGAAAGACCTTTGTTCTTAACAATTCGAATAACTTCTTGTTTTATTACATTTTGATCAGGGCACTTTTGACGCTTTGCAGAAAGATTTAACCCAGCAAACCTCTCGACCCTCTCGCCAAGAAATACTCCCCTTATCTCATCGAGACGAACTTGATCCTCAAATACTATTCTATCTGCATGTAAGCTTCTAATTTGGGCTTCAGAAAGTGCCAAAGCTTGATATACACGTACACTTGCGCCAATCCCCCCAACACTCGTCATTACCAGATAAGGCTCTGATGCCAAGCTATCCAAAGCATCAATTTCTGCGCCCTTTCCCCCTGAAAGCTTAAAGCGGCCAATCGTATTTTTCCTGAGTTGTCCAATTCGATCAGGATAAGCGAGGGATACAATGGCGCCTGCTTTGGTAATATCTACTTTATCCGTAGCTCTAATTTGAAGGTATCGACCATATTGCTCAGCAATCCGCATCACTTGTTTTATCCGGTGGCGATCAAACCGAAAGCCTTTGTCAGCCCCCTTCCCAACAAGTGCCTCTATGCGTACCAATAAATCGATAGGGGACTTGGTACTACTTACCTGAAGAATATCCCGTTCATTTAGCAATGCAGCCAACAGGCACCCCAACCAACCTTCGCCCTCTTCTTTCCCCTTGATCAACATATGTGCAAGCCTAGGGTGGACAGGAAGTCTGGACATCACCTTCCCATGGGGTGTTATGCGACCACTAACATCTATGGCCCCAAGATAGGACAGAAGCTCAGTCGCCTGCTTCCATGATGAGGAAGGCGGGACATCACACCAAGAGAGTTCACTTGGATCAGATGTACCCCAGTTTAAAAGTTCAAGAACAAGAGAACAAAGGTCTGCTTCAAGTATTTCAGGTTTACTCTGCATCGCCAATGAGCCGTTTTGCACTTCAGGCCACAGACGATAACAAACACCAGGCTCGAGACGACCAGCACGCCCCGCACGTTGTTCAGCAGATGCGCGTGAAACCCGAAGGGTTTCCAACCGCGTCATTCCACTTGATGGGTCAAACCGTGGGCTGCGCATAAATCCACAATCGACAATAACCCGCACCCCTTCAATAGTCAGACTTGTCTCAGCAATAGAAGTCGCTAACACAACCTTTGTCACGCTGCTTTTTGAAGCAGCTATTGCGCTTCTTTGTTCAGACAAAGCCAAGTCACCGTACAAGGGACGTATCTCAACATTTGAAGATAAAGATTTAGATTTGAGTAAGTCATTTACCCGCTTTATTTCTCCAACCCCAGGAAGAAAAACGAGAATACTCCCTTTCTCGGTTTGAAGAATCTCTTCTACTTTAGCAGCGACATCATAAGAGATATTTTTCCGATGGGTTTCTGATCCATAGATATTTTTGACGGGATAACTACGGCCCTCACTGGTTATAATTGGTGCTGAACCCATAACTTTTGATACTGTGGCACCATCCAAAGTCGCCGACATAACCAGTAGCCGAAGATCCTCTCGAAGAGCAGATTGTGTCTCTAGACACAGCGCAAGGCCCAGATCAGCTTGAAGGCTTCTTTCGTGAAACTCATCAAATATCACCAAACCAAAATCAGAAAGTTCGGGATCCGTTTGTAGCATTCGGGTTAAAATGCCTTCGGTAACGACTTCAATTTTTGTAGTTTTGCTAATTTTACTCTCGAGGCGAATTCGAAAACCAACGGTTTCACCAACTTTCTCACCAAGCATTTCTGCCATACGAACAGCCGCCGCACGTGCCGCCAACCGACGAGGCTCAAGCATGATAATTTTTTTATCGCCAAGCCACCCTGACTTCAGAAGGTGCAAGGGGACTCCCGTTGTTTTACCAGCCCCGGGTGGAGCCTGAAGAACAACAGAGGTTGCGTTATCGAAAGTTTGGGAAATTTCAGCTAAAACGGAATCTATAGGTAAGCTAGTCATATCAGGCTTATATCATCACCATCAAACTAACTACCATAACATTATCTCGTGGCAAGATTTCTGAGGTCGTCAAGGACCATAAACATCCGGAATTATTATTGCTACCCTGGTGTATTCAAGCAGTTCGTTGTGCCATTTACTTTACAATTAAAAAGCTTGATCGCTTCATCACCTTTTACACGCGCCTCATCTTTCACACACTTGGTCCAGACATCCAAACCTTCCAGAAAGTAAGTGACTTCTTTTTTACATCTCTCAAAATCTTTAGAATCAGAAAATTGAATTTCTATGTACTGGTTTGTACATTTAGGTGCGGTGTACTCTGGTTTCTCGCAATCAGCCTGAGCCTGAGTAGACAACAAAACAACACTTACACCAAAAAGAATACTTAGTTTGTTTCTCATTATATATTTCTTCGACTGTTCAGGATCTCTCAGCAACAGAAATCCATACACACAATAAGGCTATATTTCTTTTGATAACCCAAAAATGGTAAACGAAGTAATAATAAAGAGAAACACCAACTCTTCCTTCATGCCAAAAGTGCACAACACAACAGGTACCAAAGAGGTGCCTGTTGTGTTGTTAATAACCTAGTTGCTTTAGCTTTATCCGAACTTTTTGCCTGGCTCTTCCCCACCAGGTTTTGGGTTGAAGAACTTCGCATACTTCCCTTTAACACCGTTAAATTCATCGGCATCAGCAGGAGGAGTTCCCTGCACTGTGATATTTGGCCAGATTTCAGCGTATTTGGTATTCATCTCTAACCAATTTTCAGATTCAGGATCCGTGTCAGGTAAAATTGCTTCTGCGGGGCATTCTGGTTCACAAACCCCACAATCAATACATTCATCAGGATGAATTACGAGTGTATTTTCACCTTCGTAAAAACAATCAACAGGACAGACTTCCACACAGTCCATGTATTTGCACTTGATGCAATTATCCGCAACGACATAAGTCATAACGCACTCCAAAGGGTCATGGCTTCACCATCGACCACAACAAATCATATTTTTACTGGGCTTAAGAGGCCTTTTCGTAGCCAAGCTCTTTGTGACTATCAAACAATCGCTTACGAAGAGAAGATGCCGTTTTCTCACCATCACCCGTAGGCTGATAGAAGACATTTACATCTGCTGATTTATTGCGATTTAAGGCCCGTAAGGTAGCCGTATTTTCAATCTCAAGTGTATCAAAACCGCAGCGATGCATCAGCTGAACTTGGTCATAAAGCACATCGCCAATAGCGCGAACTTCACCCTCAAAATTATAGCGCTCACGAAGAATGCGCGCATAGGAATAGGCACGACCATCACCAAAGGACGGAAAGCTCAAAGCAACCAGAGAAAGGTTCTCTAGATCATCTTCTATCAGTTCTGGCGATTGATTACTTTCTAAAATCACACCAATCTCAAGACCCCGCTTTAATAGGGAATCTTTTTCCTCATTCCAACAATCAAGCGATACAATGATTGGCGTTGTTCCAGAAATTTCAGCATCGTCAGCTAACTTGAGCCATTTATCAGCAATCTGACGTCCATCTTTTATGAGCGGCATTTTACTCTCTTTTCTCTTTCAATAGGCCAGGATCCAATGATCCGGCGCTTAGAGCAGCGACCTTGCTGCACAATTACAATTACCAACTTAACTTAAGCATTGGTCCTAGCGGATCCCGTATCGAGAAAGTGAATTCCGCATTCGGTTTTATCCTGATTTTTCCAACGCCCGCTACGGGGATCATCTCCTGGCGCAACCTTATCGGTACAAGGCATACATCCAACCGAAGGATAACCGTCTGCCTCAAGTGGGTGCCGAGGGAGATTATGCTTATTAAAATAAGCTTTGATCTCATCCTTCTCCCAATAAGCCAGAGGGTTAATTTTAATCCGAGTACCTTCGGCTTCAACCATCTCTAATTTTGATCTCGAAGCAGATTGGAACCTCTTGCGACCCGAAATCCAAGCATCAAGACTATCAAGGGCTCGGTTCATAGGCTCTACCTTACGTACCCAACAGCACATATCAGTATCTTGGGTCCAAAGGATAGACTTGGGATCCTTCTCCGCCAAATTCGCTTCCTCAGGTAAGATCTGACGAACATCAGTAAGACCAAGAAATTCAGTTAATTGACGACGATAACGGTGAGTTTCGCCAAACAACTTACCCGTATCCATAAAGATAATAGGCGTTGCTGGGTTAACCTCGGCCACAAGGTGTAAAAGGATTGCAGACTCTGTACCAAAAGATGAGACCAGAGCAACTTTTCCTTTAAACTCTTCTTCGATCAGGCGGACTAGAGCATCGTGGGTCGACAAGTTTTTCACACTATCCAGCAATTCTGCTGCGCGTGATTTTGTCGTCTCAAGACGTTCCCGTGCGCTTCCTTCTTTTGGTAACAAGGTCGATGCACTAAGCATATAGCTTTTCCTTGAACGGAGCCATTCCAACCCGGTTGTATGCTTCGAGGAAACTTTCCTCAGCGCCATTCCGGAGTTCCAGGTAAATGTTCACGACGCTCTCAACAGCATCTACAATTTTGTCATAGGCAAAAGAAGGGCCAATGATTTTACCGATTGCAGCATTTTCGTTAGCATTCCCACCAAGAGTGATCTGGTAGTATTCTTCACCTTTGCGATCCACACCCAAGATACCAATGTGACCAACGTGGTGATGACCACAGGCATTGATGCAACCAGAGATCTTAAGCTTTAGCTCACCAATATCATGTTGACGCTCGATATCAGAAAAACGTTTACTGATCGCTTGAGCGACAGGAATTGAACGTGCGTTTGCAAGAGCGCAATAGTCCAAACCAGGACAAACAATCATATCTGAGATCAACCCAAGATTAGCCGTTGCAAGCCCCGCCGCTTTCAAACCAGAGAACACTTCATAAAGGTCTTCTTGTTTCACATGAGGCAGAACCAGGTTCTGTTCGTGTGTGGCGCGAATTTCGTCAAAGCTATATTTTTCTGCAAGATCAGCAACAACTTCCATCTGATCATCAGTGATATCGCCCGGTGCTTCGCCCTCAGGCTTCAGCGAAATATTAGCGATGGCGTAACCAGCCTGTTTATGAGCGACGACGTTGGCTCTAACCCAAGTGGCAAAATCACGATGTTCAAAACGCTTGATCTCAAACAGACGAGAAGTTGCATCCAAGGTTTCAAAGCTTGGAGGTGAAAAATATTCATTGATACGATCAACTTCCTCCAAAGGAAGTTTAAGGGCGGTATCTTTAATGCGTTCCCACTCAGCTTCGACCAGGCGACGAATTTCATCAATCCCAGTTTCATGTACAAGGATCTTGATACGCGCTTTGTATTTGTTATCACGACGTCCGATTTGGTTATAAACCCGAAGGACGGCCTCAAGATAACTCAAGAGATGTTCTTTCGGCAGGAACTCACGCACGACTTTACCAATCATTGGCGTCCGGCCCTGGCCACCACCAACGTGAACCTCAAAACCAACTTCGCCTTTGTCATTTTTGACAATCGCCAAGCCAATATCATGAACCCGAATAGCAGCACGATCAGTTGTAGCACCTGTCACCGCAACTTTGAATTTACGCGGCAAAAAAGTGAACTCAGGGTGCAAGGATGACCACTGACGAATGATTTCGCAATACACACGCGGATCTTCAATCTCGTCGGCAGCAGCGCCAGCATATTGATCAGAAGTCGTATTTCTGATGCAGTTACCACTGGTCTGAATGGCGTGCATTTCTACTTCAGCCAATTCCTTCAATATTTCCGGCACATCTTTCAGAACAGGCCAGTTATATTGTAGATTTTGGCGGGTCGTGAAATGGCCATAACCTCTGTCATATTTACGTGCGATATGTGCCATCTTACGCATTTGTGCAGCATTGAAAGTTCCATAAGGAATTGCAACACGAAGCATGTAAGCATGTAGCTGAAGGTATAGACCGTTCATCAACCGAAGTGGTTTGAACTGATCTTCAGTGAGGTCGCCTTCAATACGACGCTCTACCTGATCTCCAAACTGGGCAACACGTTGTTGTACAAAATCGTAGTCAAATTCATCATAACGATACATTGCTTTATTCCTTACCCAGCTTGCCGCAGGCCGTGGCCATAATGGACTGTTGGACCCTTGGCCCGGATACCTTCTTTAACAGAGAGAGTGCGAATTCCAGTTTCATCGCGCTCAACTTTGACCAAATAAGGACCTACAATAAGTTGATTGGCTTCAGCCTTTTCAGCCTCATCGAGTAGAACAGCTGCTCCATCACTGTCATCAACAGTCTTTGCAGCAGAAAAATCACCTGTCCATTCAGCATTCTCGCTGAAGTAAACAACTTCACCACCAAGCAAGCGGTTCGCAGTCATAATCTGCAATGCCATTGTCTTTACTCTCTCCTAGACGCGCCGATTAAAGTCCGGCAACGGCAACTTCGTTTAAATACGAAGTCACATTTTTGTTTTCTATTGCACCCGCAGCTATTTGCTGAAGGTCAGCTTTACTTGCAAAGGCTGCGACTGATCCTATAACGATCAATGCAGGCCCTGTAATTTCGTATGTCTCAACTAACTGGGCAGATTCTGATAACTTGCCCGGAAGAACTCGCTGGTCTGAACGTGTGCCATTTTCAATAATTGCAACAGGCGTGTTCGCATCCAGACCATGGCTCATCAGCTTACTTGAAATATGGTCAGCGTTTGATATCCCCATATAGAAAACCAAAGTCTGACGGCTGTTGACCAGTCCAGACCAGTCCGCTTGAGCAATGCCATCGCCGTTTTGACCAGCGACAAAAGTAACCATTGAAGCATGATCCCGGTGGGTCAGTGGAATTGCCGCAGAAGCAGCACAGCCGATGGCAGCAGTGATCCCAGGCACGACGTCCACATCAATCCCTTCAGACTGAAGAACTTCCATTTCTTCGCCGCCCCGGCCAAATACGAACGGGTCTCCGCCTTTTAAGCGAACAACACGTAAACCTTTGTGAGCTTCGCGTACGAGAATTTCGTTAATTTCATCTTGCGTTTTACTGTGCTTGCCCAGCGCCTTACCAACATAGATCCGATCGGCGTCACGGCGCACATAATCCAGGATCTCATCGCTAATCAAACGATCATAGATAACAACGTCGGCTTGTTGCATGAAACGCATGGCCCGAAATGTGAGAAGATCAGGATCTCCAGGACCCGCACCAACGATAGCCACATGGCCCGCTTTGCGCTTTTCTTTCCAATTCAGGTTAATGAGGCCAAGCATTTTTTCCCGTGCAGAAACCTCCCGGCCAGAAAGAACAGCTTCGGCAACGGGGCCATCAAAAAAGTTTTCCCAAAATTTTCGTCGTTCGTTTCCACCAGAGATCGTGCCTTTGACCGCTCCCCGAAAACTATCTGCAAAGGTAGCTAATCGGCCAAGGGTTGGTGGAAGAATGCTTTCGATTTTCTCTCTTAAATTTCGGGCAAGTATAGGAGCAGCGCCACCGCTTGAAATCGCAACGACCATTGGCGAACGATCAACAATTGCCGGCATAATAAAATCTGAGAGATCCGGACGGTCTACGGCATTTACTTTGATACCGTGTTGTTGTGCCGCATGGCTAACAGAAGCATCCACAGCCTCAATGTCTGTCGCAGCAAAAACCAAGCTTGCGCCGATGACATCATTGCTTTCAAACTCGCGTTCCTCGTATCTGATATGGGCGCCAGCCACCAACTCTTGAATTTCATCACATAGAGTGGGCGCTATCACAGTAACAGCGGCATCGGCTTTTCTAAGCAGACGCAGCTTTCTAGCAGCGAGATCGCCGCCACCTACTAAAAGTACCTTCTGACCCTTAAGAGCCAGGAAAATAGGAAAGTGATCCATGACACCCTCACACAAATTTCACACAAACAATATGATAATTAAATCATCATTTACATATAGTCACAGTGAATAGATGACATGCCTGGTGGAAAATACAAGTAAAAAAGTAAATAATAGTTATTAAACACTATAATAGTGTGTTTAATGAATTCACCTAACTGAATAAGGAAAGAATAGTAGTTAAAATTATTATTTATTGTTTACTTACAGGCGATTAATTCAAATTTAATATAATAAATCATCCTAATTAAACTCATTTGAAAAATACATTTTCATTAAAAATATAAATTTTCACGTAATATTTTTGAAAAATAATTTGGCTTATTCACATTTCCTTAGTGGATAATTATTTATTTCACTAAATATACACTCTTGATGTGTAATTACATCAAGTTCATCTCTACCACCTGAAATCGTAAGCTCTATTATCCGAAATAATGCACAAATGGCTTTTTGGGCAGCAGCTTCTTCTGAAAATCCCCTCATGATCCAACCAACGAATAAACCTGTAAAGAAGTCCCCCGCTCCAGAAGGGGACACCGTAAGATAAGGTGTTGTAACAAGCCACGCAGCTTCAGCTTTTACAATCAGCACTCCTATCGCTGGATCACCTTTATCAGCAGGCTGTTCGGCTGATGTTATAACGACACAACGCATACTATATTGCTCAATCAAAGATCGCGCTGCAGTTATCATCTCAGGAAAAGTATTGGTATTTGTTTGTGTGATCGTATCAAATTCAAACTTATTAGGCGTTATTATATCTGCAAGTGGTAACAGTTGATTCATAATTAGTTCAGGAATCCCCTCACTCACAAAGAGCCCCTTCCCTTTGTCGCCCATAACTGGGTCAAGGCAATAAAGCCCCTTTGGATTAAGTTCCTGATAACGCCTAACCGCTTTCGCTATGATCCCAGCATTTTCAATTGAGGCCAAATAACCTGATAAAAATACATCGCTATTTTTAAACGCCCCTCTTTCCTCCACCCCCACAAAAAGATCATGAAGCAAGGGGGGATCTATAGCCCATCCATAAAAATTAGTGTGCGCAGGATGGTTGGAAAGAATGGTTGTCGGAATGGCGTGCACCCCCACTCCCAACTTTTGCATTGCAAAAACCGCCGCAGAATTGCCCACATGCCCATAGCAAACATGAGATTGAACTGAAATTACTGACGGCATGCGATCCCCTCAAAAGATAGAATTAGGATAATTTTGTAATCAACATCTCAGACTTTGTTGCTAATTGAGTAACCAAACCTTGCTCTATGGGACCAAAGTCAGATTTAAAATCAGGAAAATACATCTCAAACCACTTTTTTACGGGCTTTAGAATATCATGTCTCATTGAGTCTGCCATTAATCCCGATACTCTCGGTACGTGTTTGAGATAGGCATCCTTGTTGTCTCTGGAGTAAAGCCGTGAAAAAAGCCCCAGTACTTTGGCATGGCGCTGTGCTGACAGAACATAGTACCAATCCATATAGGATTTTCGATCCTCATTGGATTGATATTTATTCCCCATTTTTGAAAAATAGCGAGACACCATTCTTTTTCTAAATTCTGGGCCAATATCTCTGCGCGCATCTTCAACTAACGACATCAAGTCATATGGTGCCACACCAAGCACAGCGGTTTGAAAATCGAGTAACCCACAAGCTGAGACACCCGCACGATCATCAAGGATCATGAGATTATCAATATGAAAATCTCGGAGTACTAATGTTGTCGGTAAAATTGGAAGTCCCCTAAACACCTTGCACCAAGCATCAATGTAATCCTGCCGCGCCTCTGATGATAGCGCTTGTCCCTCTATCGAAGGATAATACCAATCCGCCATAATGAGAGCTTCACGAATTAAAAAGGCAAGATCGTAAGGCGGCATGTCTATGTCAGGTAACTTTTCAGATGAATGCATCTTAACCAGCACATCCACTGCCAACTCATAGAGTTTTTCTTCACTTTCACCGGCGTTTAAAAGCTTCGCATAGGTTTTTTCCCCAAAATCCTCTAAGAGCAAAAAACCCCTTTCAATATCCACACGATGTATCACAGGCACCGATATTCCACAGGCAAGAAGATGTCTGGCTACTTTAGCAAAAACTTCTACGGGCTCAGCAATCCCAGGTGGTGCATCCATCAAAATTTTGGTGTCACCGAATTTGCTAAGTCGAAAATAACACCTTGCCGAAGCATCTACAGGTAAGGGAACAATCGCGGCCCCTTCCCAACCAGCTGCTTTTATAAAGTCGATTCTATCTTTTTCCCGATCAACAAGATTTATCTGCACCAACAACTCCACGTGAAAGACTCAAACATTCTCAACAACTTTTGATCAGTATATAGCTCTCATGGTCAGAAAATAAATACCAGTTCTTTTCTCCCTATTGACAAGATGTATATACAAGTTAATTTGTCTATACATATTGTGGAGTTTAGAACATGAAAAAGAACATCCGTACCATTCGTGCCCCTCATGGCACCGAGCTATCTTGTCAGAGTTGGTTAACCGAAGCCCCTCTTCGTATGTTAATGAACAACCTTGATCCTGATGTTGCAGAACATCCTGAAGATCTCGTCGTATACGGTGGTATTGGCCGCGCAGCGCGTAACTGGGAATGTTACGATAAAATTGTTGAAAGCCTTCAAAAGCTGAAAGATGACGAAACCTTACTTGTACAGTCGGGTAAACCAGTTGGCATTTTCCCAACACACGCCGATGCGCCACGCGTTCTTATTGCAAACTCCAACCTTGTACCCAATTGGGCGAATTGGGAGCACTTCAACAAGCTGGATAAAGCCGGCTTGATGATGTACGGCCAAATGACCGCAGGGTCCTGGATCTACATCGGGAGCCAAGGAATTGTTCAAGGTACCTATGAAACTTTCGTCGAGGCAGGCCGTCAACACTATGACGGCGATCTATCTGGCAGATGGGTCCTAACCGGTGGCCTTGGTGGCATGGGTGGTGCACAACCGCTTTCTGCGACAATGGCAGGGGCTTCTATGCTCGCTGTTGAGTGTCAGGAAGATCGTATTGATATGCGGATCAGAACCGGATACCTCGATAAAAAATGTACTAATATTGACGAAGCCCTCTCAATCATCAACGATGCGGTGGAAAATAAAAAAGCTATTTCCGTCGGCCTGGTTGGCAATGCCGCAGATATATTCCCAGAGTTGGTAAAGCGTGGTGTTCGCCCAGATATCGTAACTGATCAAACTTCAGCTCACGACCCTCTCAATGGATACCTACCACAAGGTTGGACATGGGCCGAATATGTTGATCGCGCGCAAAAAGATCCAAAAGGTACAACCACAGCAGCCAAAAAATCTATGGCCGTTCAAGTTCAGGCAATGCTTGATTTCCATGCTCAGGGCATTCCAACAGTAGATTACGGAAATAACATCCGTCAGATGGCATTGGAAGAAGGCGTAGAGAACGCATTTGATTTCCCAGGCTTTGTTCCCGCTTATATTCGTCCTCTATTCTGCCGTGGTGTCGGGCCTTTTCGTTGGGTAGCCCTTTCTGGTGACCCTGAAGATATCTACAAAACCGACCAGAAGGTTAAAGAGCTGATCCCTGACGATCCTCATCTTCATAACTGGTTAGATATGGCCCGTGAACGCATTCATTTCCAGGGCTTGCCTGCTCGTATTTGTTGGGTTGGACTTGGTCAGCGCCATAAACTTGGACTTGCTTTCAACGAAATGGTTCGCAACGGTGAACTAAAAGCACCCGTTGTTATCGGGCGTGACCACCTTGATTCAGGTTCGGTTGCAAGCCCTAATCGAGAAACAGAAAGCATGATGGATGGCTCTGATGCGGTCTCAGATTGGCCGTTACTAAACGCCTTGCTTAACACGGCGGGTGGCGCTACTTGGGTCTCTCTCCACCACGGTGGCGGTGTAGGCATGGGCTTCTCTCAACATTCAGGTATCGTCATATGTGCTGATGGAACCGACGCTGCCGATAAACGTATTGGCCGCGTTCTCTGGAATGACCCGGCGACAGGTGTCATGCGTCATGCTGATGCGGGCTATGAAATTGCAAAACAATGTGCTCGAGATAACAATCTCGACCTCCCAATGGAGTCAGACAAATGAAAAACCCAGAAACAACAAACCTGGTGCTGACACCACGTCAACTAACACTACCCCTTTTACGATCCATCACTTTTGACGATGTTCAAATCAGCCTTGATCCTGCATGTAGGGAACAAATTGAAGCATCAACAGAAACTGTCCGCAATGTTCTTCGCGATGGCAGGACCGTATATGGTATTAATACTGGTTTTGGTCGCTTGGCCTCAACACGTATTGATGATGAGCAACTTGAGCAGTTGCAAAGTAACCTCGTGCTCTCACATTGTACAGGGATGGGCCCCTTGCTTGACGATGAAGCCGTACGCCTCATCCTCGCGCTCAAGATAACCTCTCTCGCTCAAGGTTTTTCAGGAATTCGTCATGAAGTGCTTGATTACCTCATCACGTTCTTCAATGAAGGTCTTTACCCCTGTATTCCTTCAAAAGGTTCCGTCGGGGCTTCCGGTGACTTGGCACCGTTAGCGCACATGTCAGCACTGATCATTGGATCAGGCAATGCGCGCTACAAAGGAGAAATCCTTCCTGCGAAAGAAGGCTTGGCTCGCATCGGCCTAGATCCAATGGTCCTTGGTCCCAAAGAAGGTCTCGCCCTTTTAAACGGTACTCAGGTCTCCACAGCGCTTGCCCTTCTTGGCTTGTTCAGAGCTGAGAACCTCATGAATGCCAGCACACTCGTTGGCTCAATGAGTGTTGAAGCTGCCAAGGGTTCACACGTTCCATTTGATCCTCGTATCCAAGCCGTTCGTGGTCAGGTTGGCCAAACAGATATTGCTGCCGTGTTCAGAACTGTTCTTGAAGGAAGCCCAATCAACGAAAGTCACGCTGATTGTTCAAAAGTACAAGATCCCTATTCTCTGCGCTGCCAACCACAGGTACTAGGTGCGTGTCTAGATCACTTACGCTTTGCTGCCACTATCTTTGAGCGTGAAGCGAATGCCGTTTCTGATAACCCGGTCGTATTCACCGAAGAAGGAGACATTCTATCGGGTGGTAACTTCCACGCGGAACCAATCGCGATGGCATCTGATGTTCTCGCTTTGGTTATTGCAGAAATTGGTGCCCTTTCAGAGCGTCGCATAGCCCTATTGATGGATAGCTCTATGTCAGGACTTCCACCATTTCTAGTCGCGGGTAGTGGTCTGAATTCTGGGTTCATGATTGCCCAAGTTACAGCAGCAGCCTTGGCATCTGAAAACAAATCTCTGGCTCATCCTGCTTGTGTAGACAGTCTGCCGACTTCTGCTAACCAAGAAGATCATGTTTCCATGGCAACATTTGCCGCTCGCCGTCTATCAGAGATGGCGAAAAATACTTCCGGCGTGTTGGCCGTCGAGTTCTTGTCTGCAGCTCAAGGTATCGATTTCCTCAAGCCGCTAAAAACCTCTCCTACACTAGATAAAGTAATGACACGTCTTCGGCAGGATGTCTCATTCTACGAGCAAGATCGTTACTTTTCTGACGATTTGGAACTCACAAGTGATCTGGTCTGGAGTGGCGAATTTAACAAACTATCAAATGCTGATTACCTGCCAAGTTTCTCTGAATAATATTCAGCTAAAACCACCAAATTGGTAACAACTTTATTGTGATTAGTTAGAATTGATACAGCGTATTTTCGGTAAGGAAGTGACTTTTTACTGGAAATACGCTGTAGAAAAATGCATTTATGGCAGTGAGAGTGTAAGAAACACCAAAAAACGAAACAGAAAACGCGAGTAAGCGTATAGGAATTTCAGAATGTTCACCCAGGACACCGATAATACCGTGAGCAATGATAAAAAAATCCCCCTTTATCAAAAGGTAAAAGATTACATTATCAGCCACATTCGTTCTGGAGAATGGGATACAGGCTTTCAAATCCCATCAGAAAATGAACTGACCCAAAGCCTTGAGATGTCTCGCATGACGATCCACCGTGCCCTTAGAGAGTTAACCACAGATGGTTGGTTGATGAGAGTACAGGGTGCTGGAACCTTTGTTGCTGAGCCAAGGCCTCAATCTGCCGTTCTTTCCCTTCGAAGTATCGCTGATGAAGTTCGTTCTAGAGATGGCCGCTATACGAATAATTTGATCAGCCTAGAAGAAGAGAAATCGACACCCTTTATCGCTGGTGTCCTGGAATTGGAGCTTGGCGCTCCCGTTTTCCACTCTATAATTATCCATAAAGAAAATGGCATCCCTATCCAGCTCGAAGATCGTTATGTAAGCCCGCAATCAGTTCCGGATTATCTCTCTCAAAGCTTTCAAGATGTTACTCCCTACGATTACCTTATAAATGTCGCGCCTCTCAGCAACGCAGAGCATACGATTTTTGCAATTGGCTCTGACGAGACACAAGCAAATCTATTAGAAATCAAGCCTCAATCCCCTTGCCTTCTGCTTAAACGACGCACTTGGTCACAAGGTAAACCAGTTACTTATGCCATGCTTGTACACCCCGGTGACAGGTATAGCCTTGGCGGTACTTTCAAAGGTTAAAGACAGATAATCTATGGATCAACCACAGTCGTCTTGATACCTCTTTTAAGGTCTCTAATGACAAAACGAGCAGGGTGAACTCCTTGCATAACCACTTCTGAAACAGGCAAGGCATCGCCAGTCATTAATGCACTAAGATAATGCGCCATCAACGGTGCGGTAACAAACCCCCTCGACCCCAATCCAGCCAATATATATAATCCATGGTAATAACTAGCATTATCCCACTTCCTGTGTTTGGCACCGTTTTTTAGTAATCGGTAATTGGCGATATAATCGGCATGATTATGTAGAGGCCCGACGAGAGGTAATCTATCTACCGTCGTTCCCCTCACTGAGGTTCTCCCCTTGAGCTCAGGCAAAGAGAATTTACTCTCAAATTCTGGCAAAACCTCCCGGAGAAAAGACAGATTATGCTCATGGCGATCATCTGTTAAGGAGTTATCTTCGGCCTCGTCAAATGAGCGTAACCTCTCAAAAGTTGCACCAAAAACATGTTTATTTTCAATAAGCGGTGTTAGATATCCTGCTCCACTGACAACACATTTCAATTCATCACTATTGCTTACGCGACGATGGGTACTCACTTGTCCTCGGTTCATAACCACAGGAAGGAATTTGGATTGCTCAAATTTTCTGACAGCGAAAGCATTCGCCATAACGACGGCATCAAAATTTATAGATCCTGACCCATCAGAAAAATGTAATTTACAACTGGAATTACAACCTTGGCCCGACTCTTCGATCAATGAAATATCATTAGAAAGTCTAATATCAATGTGCTTTGTAAGTGCTCTCGCCAAGGACGCTGTGTTTATACATCCCCCCTTTGGGTACCACATGGCAGATTGAGAGATAGAAGCCCCCGCTATAGCTGAGGCCTGATTAGGATCCGCGATTGAATAATGATCCTTAGGTAATTCTGCATTATCTTGAAATGACTGATGCCTTATCAAATCTTTTTCATCAGCAATTATATTTAACGTTCCTCCCCGGTGATGCCAGATATTTTCTCCGGTTTCCTTTTCAAGATCAGCATAGAACTTCAAAGCATAGAGATAACTCGACGTTAGGTATTCCCCTAGAGGCGTTCCTCCCCGCATGAGTTTAGGCTCAAAAATAGCTGCTGGGTTACCTGATGCTCCTTGTGCTAAAGCTTCCTTTTTCTCAAACAAAGTAACATGTACGCCAGATCGGTTGAGATGGTAGGCGAGAGTGTTACCTGCGATCCCTCCCCCAATTACAGCAACTGTTTGGTATTTTTTCTTAACTGACGTAGGCATTTGAAACCAGGGAGGAATAGCCATATTTATTGTTGTTCTTTCATTTTTCTTAACTCACCAACAAAGCGTTCTCTCCTAGAAACAAATTCTTTTTGTTTACCAACCTGCTCAAGACCGCTTTTACATACCTCCCAACTGTAGAATCATTTCAGGACGGGAAAGAGGCATAAAAAAATCCAGCTGTATAATACAGCTGGATTTTTTGTGGGTAAAGATAACCCCTAGTTACCAAATAACTTTTTCAAAGCCTCCGCAGGCTTCTCTATTACCTCTTCAACACCACTACCTTCTGTGCCCTCGCCTCCAATTGGAAGCTTTGGAATTTCAAGACCACCTTCACCAGATGTTACGCCTTCAATCAAAGAGGCAGGATCTTTGAGTTTATCCGTTAAGGCCCCTGCAAGATCAGGGGCAATTGTTGGATCACTCCAAGAACCTGTAATCAACAGAGGTACCGCAAGGCCTGTAGCACCACTATCACCACCCTGACCTTCGAGGTCGCCAACAATTTTTGGTTCAAGGCGATAATCAAGAGTTTTGGGCGGTAACGGAACAGTTCCTTTTCCAGAAAGACGGAACAAAGGAGCAATCATACTCAAATCCTGATTATCAAATACACCCTTAGTGATTTTATATGTGCCAGACAATTCTGCAAAATCAGTTGCTTGAGCTTCATCGAAACTATTTTGCAAAGCCTCAAGTGAAACATTTCTGATTAAGCCAGGAATATTAATTCCCTTAACAGCGCCATCCTTAAATATAAAATCGCCTGTACCATTAAGGTTTGAGACCATATCTTTTTGGCTATTACCTGATGTGGTCAAATTAGCTTTGGAATTTAACGATCCTAATAATTTCTCAAAATCAGCACTATCAGACAACAATGGCTCGGCCTGAACACCAGAAACTTCGAACTGAATTGCGGTTGTTGGCACTGATTTAGAACTATCAAGGACAACTTTACCTTTAGCCTGACCATCGTACATGGAGAGCTGTTTAAGATCAGCCGTAAGTTTACCCCCCTTAAGCAGCACACCAAGCTCACTGACACCAACTGTGACTTTACGAATTTTGATCCCCTCGGTTTTCAAAGCGAGGTCAGCATTAACGGCCTTTAAACCAGAGAAATCTATTGGCTCTTCACTCCAACCCTCATCACCACCAGAGGCTGAAGCGGTCTCGCTTGTGGTCCCAGTAGCTTCACCTCCAGAAGAGGTTGTTTCAGGAGGAAGGTACGGTGTTAAATCAAGGACACCCGTTGAAAGGGCTGCTCTAATATCAGGCACTTTGCCTGAACTATCTATTTTCAAAGCGCCTTGAGCCGTTAGAGCATCAAAAGCCAGTGAAACATCATCAAATGCAATAACGGCGCCTTTTAGATCAAGCTTGCCTTTAACAGATAGTTTTTCAAAGGTATTTTCATTGTTACGCTCAATTGGCGCTCCAACCCAATCCGTTAGGCCTTTTACAGAAGGAACAGCAAGATCAAGTGCGCCTGCGAGAGCAAATTCTTTTCCTTGTTGTGCAGTGCCTTCAAAGCCAAAATTAACAGGCTTTGATTCTACTGATGTTGCCAACTGACTGCTACCACCATTCATCAAATCTTCTAGGTTGGCGACATCAGCTGAAATGTTAATGGTCTCGCCTTTCCAATCAAGGCTTCCCTTAACGGTCAGAGGCTGATTTAAAGCTTTGAGAGCAATCTCAAGGTTAAGTCCTTCAATATCCTCTTTAGTTCCGGATACTAAATCTATGTAATGTAGTTCACCACCTTGGATACGAACATCTCCAAGAGACAGACCACCTAAAGATGACGCGCCAGATGATTCTGAAGAAGAACCATCACTCGCAGAGCCATCACTTTCAGAAGCTTCCGTTTTACCTTCTAACTCCCAGTTAGGCTTGCCATCCTTATCTACTTCAAGATTGATAATAGGATTAACCAAGACAAAACGATCGATGACAACTTCTTTGGATAGCAATGGCAGTACTTGTAACTCAAGCGCCATTTGATCCAACATCACCATCTCTTTAGCTTGACCTTGTGCGTAGTTAGCCAGGGAAACGCCATTTACCTCAATTGCTACCGTGGGAAAGAGGCTAAGAGAAATCTCTCCATCAATCTTTAAATCACGCCCGGTCGCCTCTTTCGCCTTTTCGGCTATCTCAGGCTTATAATCTTCTAAGGAAATAAATAACGGAGCGATCAGAAGTACTGCGATAATCAGTACAATCAAACCGCCAATTGATATGAGGATTTTTTTCATTTTAGTCTCCATTACACGGGACAATTTAAAACGCCGTGCAAATGACACGATTAGTTAAAGTTGAATGATTAAATAACACTAAGGCGGTATTAGCACAGAGCCAACACCGCCTCGTAATTACGATGAGCTAAGAAAGCTCAACATAGTCTATTACTTCACAAGCGTAACAACAACGCGACGATTTCTGAATTCAGAGATACCGTCACCCGTCTTAACCGCAGGAGCATTCTCACCAAGGTCTTGGCTTTTGACCATGTATGCAGAAACACCACTGTTTTCGAGAGCAGCAACAACTGCTGCCGCACGTTTACCAGCAAGGTTTTGGTTGTAATCAGAAGAACCAGCTGTATCAGTGTGACCAGCAACAATCACTTTAGAAGGTGAATGTTTTTTAATAGCTGCCACGATAACGGAAATTTCTGCTTTCGCATCAACGGTCAGTACATCTGAATCAAAGTCGAAATAAACAGCGTAAGGATCAGGTAGAGCCATTGGTGCTGGCGCAGGTGCAGGAGCAGCTTTTGCCTTTGGCGCTAGAGCTGCATCTACTTTTGCCATCGCAGCCATAAAGCCATCACGACAAGCGGCAATGTGATCTGGCTGAATGTTTTCTTCTTGCTCTTGGATCCAGCAATCAAACATTACCTGAGCATGTGCTGCAGATGTCGGTGCCTTGTCTGCTGCACCATGAGATAGAGCGCCTGCAAGGCGGTCATGAGCGGTCGTAAGATCGCCAATGGATGCTTCATCCAAATCCCAATTTGCAACTTCTTCTGGCGCTACAGATTTACCATCAGCCGCAGAAAGTGCTTTATCTGCAAACAGATCTGAATCACTCCAGTCTTTTTCTGAACGTTCGTCACCTGACAGACCGACATAACCTTTATAAAGTTCTCTCGTAAAGGATGAACCACTCGGTTCAGCATTCGTTGCAGCCTGATAACGATCAGTACAAGCTGATAAAGTAACTGCTGCTACACCAGCTACCAGTATAAATTTTAAACCCCGCATGATATTCTCCCTCGAAGGTTTTGATATGTATAGAACGCGAAAAAATAGAATTATTCCGATTGACCCGATAAGATTTTAACACCGCCCTATCCACGCTAAGTTGCAAAACAGTATCACAACATAATGAGAATAAGTTACTAATTTTTCATATACTTCGTAATGACCAGATTCCCATTACGATAACTGTATACCAAAATTCAGTGTTTTTCCAACTAGATACAAAAAGGAATCAATACTTGTCTTTCTTTCGTGTTTTCCCAAAGTCAGGTCGAGAATAAATTACACCGAATACTATATCAACCCAGAGTAATCTAACAGCTCACTTCCTTAACGTCTTATTAACAATCATACAAAATTCAGAACATAAATCATCTTGGTATAAATACTTATTTATAACTAGCTGATTCACAACAATATTTTAAAATTAATTGTATTTTTTCCAAATTCAATAGGTAGAGAATCCTAAGTTTCATCAATAATTCGTATTAAGCGGATATAAAACACCACCTAATGAGATGATTTCTCGTAATAATAGCGAATTGAATTATACTTTCAATCTGGTGGTGATAGAATGATAAAATAAAAATCAATAAATCGGGAGATTTTCCATGGAAACACCTGCCGTTGCCGGTACTGGCCCAGCTATAGTCGACCTTGAAGAAGGGAAAATTTATTTTTGGTGT
Organism: Halopseudomonas aestusnigri; assembly: GCA_036960845.1. Lineage (GTDB taxonomy): Bacteria > Pseudomonadota > Alphaproteobacteria > Kiloniellales > Kiloniellaceae > Kiloniella. The sequence continues at coordinate 467,910 of JBALWN010000004.1, forward strand.
GCGTGCGGGAGATCTTTAAAACAACCTTTTTGTGATGGGAGTCACAAAGGAACTGAATTCAAACCACTTTCATTTACAGCAGAAAGCTCAAAACAACATTATCTTTGCCAATGTAAACATAGCGGAAAGAAACCGTTTTGTGACGGAAGCCACAAACACTTATTGTAAGATTTTAAATACTGAGAAAGTATTTCAATGTTTATTCAGTCAGAGGGTATCGGTTAAACGTACTCCAGTCTGATTTATTTATACGCTCAGCTATTTGCTCTTGGTTTAAGAGCCCGGATTGAGTGTCCATAACAGAGACAACTGATGCAGAATTTACAGAAGCAGCTTTAAGGGCCTCTTCCTCTTTTTTACCCAAACCAATAAAAGTTGAGAACGTAGACGCAAAAGCATCACCTGCTCCTGCAGTCCCCATCACTTCTGCTTTTTGAGCCGGACAAAAAAGTATTTCCTTTGTCGTGCCCAAATAGGCACCTTCTTTACCGTTTGTTACCAACAACCGCTTAGGCCCAAGCTTGCCGAGTGTAGCAACGAACTCTTTTAGCGCCATCATGGTGCCAGAAACGCCAACACCCTTTATCAATAGTTCCGGTAAAGAAGGATTTTCAGAATACTTGCATGACCGTGTCGCATCGATCTCACTCTTGGCTGCAATAAAAGGAACCAGCTGCCCCGCTTCAACTTCGTTAACAACAAGTACGTCTATATACTTTAACGAATTCCAAAAGGACTGCGCCCGCGAAGAAAGTTGTCGAATTCCTGGGTTAGCAACAACCAGACTGCCTGCTTCTTTGGCCAGCTTAACAATTTTTGGAAAACAATCAGCTGATGCACCACTGAGCCCAGTGACATAAGTGAGCTCTACACCCTCAAACATCTCCGGCTTTATTTCATCTAAATTCAGAAGTGTATTTGCGCCGCGTGCAACAAAGATTGTGGGGTTTCTCACATGAGATGAAACCATTATTGCACAGCCAGTTGCGAGTTCAGCCCCGGTAATAACCCAGTTACTTCCGATATCTCTTTCCTCGAGGCGTTTAAGGACCATTTGCCCCTCAATATCATCCGCAAGTTTCACAACGCAGGAAATATTTAAACCCAACAAAGACATAGAAACAGAAGCATTGATGGCACCGCCACCGGTATGGGTTTCAACTGCCTCAGCATCAACTTTTTTTCCCTCTTCAAGCAGAAGAAAATTTGTCGTTGCATTATGCATTGTCATTCGTTCGACTTCATCGTCCGAAACCGATGCAATAATATCTACAGTTGCCCCACCCAGTGTCAGCGCCTTCATTTTAACATCCTATTCAATCAGCCTTCAGCAAGCGTCTTACCCACAGAACCAAGTACAGTGAAGATACCATCAAGTTTGGCACCGACCCCTTTTTCAGCTTCCCGCACCCACTTACGGGGATCATATTTATTTTTGAGAGGCTTTCCTGTCTCGGGATCAATCTGGGCAATGAAAGCGTTCTGGTTTGCATTTACATACGCACCGACCGGTTCTGAATATGCAAACTGCAAGTCAGTATCGACATTCATCTTAAAGACACCGTAGGACACAGCCTCTTTAATATCTGTGTCGGAAGAACCCGAGCCGCCATGGAAAACAAGGTCCAACGACTTTTCTTCTAACCCATAACGTTCAGCCATCAATGCCTGAGAATCTTTTAGGATAACAGGACGCAGTTTCACGTTTCCTGGCTTGTACACGCCGTGAACATTACCAAAGGACGCTGCCACAGAGAAGTCACCCAGTGGGTTTAACTGCTCATAAGCATAGGCAACATCTTCAGGCTGAGTATAGAGTTTCGGATTATCAGCGCCAGTATGTTCGGAACCAACTCCATCTTCCTCTCCACCAGTAACGCCAAGCTCGATCTCAAGGCTCATATCCAACGGAGCCATTTTCTTGAGATAGTCCGCACAGGTACCAACGTTATCTTCCAAAGCCTCTTCAGAGAGATCGATCATATGAGAAGTATAAAGCGGCTTGCCGTTCTTCTCTTTAAATTTGACGCCCTCATCCAACAGTCCATCAATCCAGGGCAATAACCCCCGGTTAGCATGATCAGTGTGGAGAACAACACAAACGCCATAACCTTCTGCAAGTAGATGGACGTGTTGGGCAAGAGAGACAGCCCCAAGTACTTTGCCTTGCAAAGAATCAGGATAAGCTGAGCCTGCATAAAATCCAGCACCACCATTTGACACTTGAATAATAACATCCGATTTATTGCGTGCTGCGGCTTCGAGAACGGCATTTGCCGTGCTGCTACTAGTTACATTGACTGCAGGGAGAGCATAGTTTCCCGCCTTACATGCCTTAACAAGTTTCTCATAATCCTTACCGGTTACTACACCGGGGCGAAGTTTATCAGACACCGCCAGTCCTCCCTGAATTTCTCTGCTCAAATTAAACGCTAAAGCGTCACAAATATACGACCTTGCCGCTACGAATTGATTCATCTGCAGCCAACACAATTTTCATACTGTTCACAGCATCTTGCATGTGAGAAGTCAAATCTAATTTTTCTGTTATAGCCTTTAACAGAAATTCTTGTTCTCTTAAACAAAGAGCATCGTGATTTGGCTCATCATCCATACGAATTACATTATCTTTGTTTGAAAAGTTGGATTTCTGATCCAAGCTCGCTGAATGGCAAAGAATGGCTGAAGTTTTAGTATGGGCATCAATATCATCTGACTCCATAGAATTATCTTCTTCGGCAGCCACAATTGACACACACCCTTTCGGTCCAATGACGTCTTTAACAAAAAAAGCCGTCTCACTCATCATCGGACCCCACCCAGCTTCGTACCAACCAATTGAACCATCATCATAAGTTACCTGAAGCTGGCCATAGTTATACATGTCCTCATCGATCTCTTGGCTTAACCTTACTCCAATCGCATGAACCTTGGTTGGCCGCGAGCCAGTCATAAGGCACATCATATCCACATAGTGAACACCACAATCAACGATCGGCGATATAGACTTCATCAGCTGTTTATGTACTTGCCAAGTCGCTCCGCTGCTTTGTTGATTAAGGTTCATCCGCATGACCAGAGGCTTACCTAGTTGCTTGGCTTGAGATACAAATTCTTGCCAGGATGGGTGGTGTCTCAAGATATAGCCAATAACTAACTTTAAATCTTTTTTCTCGGCCTCCGCAATTACTCTCTTGGCACCATCAACCGTGTCAGAAATCGGCTTTTCTAAAAACACATGCGCCCCAGAAGCAAATGCTTGAAGAGCATATATTTCGTGGGTGTCAGGCCAGGTATTTATAGAGACAACATCCGGCTTCAATTCTTTTAGAGCGAGATCATAATCCTGATATTTAGGGTAGCTTGAGATTTCATCCGGAAGCGATGTATTCTCATCAAGACTTCGACTACACAAGCCTACGATCTCAAAACCAGACAGGTGATGATATGCCTTTGCATGAGACTTGCCCATATTGCCTAGTCCGACGACTAATACTCTTTGTTTCGCGATCATTTCCGCCTCTACTTAAATCTCATTTAGTTAGATCGTTATTCTGAAAACCCGTCTGCAGCCATATCCCGGCCTTCAACCCAGCTATCGCGGACATATCCCCTATCATCCAATAAAACCATGGATGCTTTATAACCTTCTTTAATCATACCGTATTCTTTACCAAGGCCTAAAAATTGGGCCGGATAGAGAGACGCCATTCTCAGGGCTTCGGCACGAGGTATATCAAGCATTTCAACTGTATTTCTTACAGCTGTTGCCATATCAAGGTGCGCACCAGCCAACACGCCATCATCGGTAATACAGCGGCCATCACGGCTATATATTTTTTGACCATACAGTTCAAAATAATCGATTTTACTACCAACCGTTGGCATTGCATCTGTTACCAACATCATTTTACCAGGCTGTTTAGCCCTAATAGCCACCTTAAGAGTGGCAGGATGAACATGAAAACCATCCACAATTAACCCACACCAGCTATCTTTGTGCTCCAAGGCAGCCCCAACGGCTCCAGGCTCACGGCTGTTCATCGGGGTCATTGCGTTGAAAAGGTGAGTAAAGCACGAAAGACCTTCTGCGAAAGCTTGTTGATAATCTTCATATCCGCCAGCAGTATGCCCCGCAGCAACAATCACTCCAGCTTGAACCAGCTCTTTGATTGTCCCCGGAGCACTTTTTTCAGGGGCAAGTGTAACAAGAGTAATCCCTTGTTTAAGGCTTGAAAGAAGTACTGTTGCTCCCTCTTCCATACTTCTTATTTTTTCTTCCTGATGGACGCCTTTGCGACTTTGATTAAGGTAAGGCCCCTCAAGGTGAATACCAAGAACTCCGGGCTCTTGTTGAGACAGAGCCTCTTTAACAGCTGCTATCGCCTTTTCCATCACCCCTTGATCATCGGTAATCAAAGTTGGGAGCATTCCTGTAGTGCCATATTTTCGATGAGCTCGAGCAATGGTTCTTATACCTTCAAGCGAGGTTTCTTTATTTAAAAGGGCTCCGCCCCCACCGTTGACCTGCACATCAATAAAACCAGGAACCAAGCAGCCGTTCTCTAGGTCACGCGTTTGATCAACACCCGTTATAAATTCAGTATTTCGTCCCACATACTGAATTCGATCGTTTTCAATGAGGACACTAGCCTCTTCGATCCATTCCTCACCAGTAAAGACACGTGCATTGATCAGAGCTGATCTCATTAAACTGTCTCCGTGACTTTTTTCAAGTGGCGAGGATTATCAGGGTCAAGACCTCTTAATTGGGTAATTTTTTCAGCCATAATATAAAAACTCTGCACCATCACAGGTAACTGGCAGAAGGGATGTATGTTGGATTCAACAGATAAGATGCCTTTACCAGCGGCACCTTCTTGAGCGGTAAAGACGGCCCCTCCTTTGGCTCTAAAGTTTTCTGCCAACTCACCAACTGAATCCCACGACTGATCCCTCTGCCTGAAGACAAGAACAGGATATCCATCCGAAACAAGAGACATTGGACCATGTTTGACTTCAGCAGCACTGAAAGCCTCGGCATGAATGTAGGATGTTTCTTTGAATTTAAGGGCAGATTCCAGCGCTATGCCAAACCCAGGACCGCGGCCAACTGTAAACAAATTAGAGGATGATGCAAAAATTTCTAAAGGCTCAGACCAATCGGCTTTTAGACCGCGTTCTAATTGATCAGGTAATCGATCAAGGGCTGGCAATAGGCCGCTGTCAAGATTCCAGATTGCAGCCAATTGTAGAAGGACGGTGAGAGAAGCGATATAACTCTTGGTCGCTGCAACAGAGTTCTCTGGCCCGGCATGCAAAGGTAAGAAGCAGTCCGCCAAGGCAACTAATGGCGCTGAGGCATCATTACAAATACATATGACAAAAGCGCCCTGATCTTTTGCAGCTTGTGTTGCCTGGATCAGGTCGGGACTACGGCCGGATTGGGATACCACAATGAACAAACTATCCTGAAAATTGACCTTGCCGCCGTATAGTGTAGAAACCGAGGGAGCAAAGGAAACAACAGGTAGCCCCACACCTATTTCTAAAATATATTTTGCGAAAGCACAGGCATGATCAGAACTTCCTCTGGCACAGGTAGCAATAAATCGAAAATTACGACCTCTGATATTCTGGGCCAAATCTTCTAATATTTCCCGGTTAGCTCTTAGCTGCCTAGAAACAACAGCTGGGGTTTGCGCTGTTTCTTGCGCCATAAGGCTTACTTTGTTTATCATCTCAATTCATCAATCTGTTTAATCTCAATTATCCAAATAAAGCTCTGCTATGAAATCATAGCTGTCACCCCGGTAATGAGATCTGGTAAATTCAACGGGGCGCATATCCGGAAGAAACGAACGCCTTTCTATATAAAGGGTCGGACCACCGGTTGGTACGCCGAGTAACTCTGCTTGGGGCGGTTTTAGGAGCTCCGCACGTAATCTTTGAAGCGCACGCAATGGACGATGGCCCGATTTATCTAAAATCTTATAAAGCGAATCTTCGACCACAAGAGGATCGGGGAGATATTCTTGTGGTACTGTGGCGAGTTCAATGGCCAAGGCTTTGCCATCCGCGCACCGAATACGGTGTAACCTGGAAACACCGGCGCCAGGAGACAGATTAAGAGACATAGCTTCTTCTGGTGTCGCTAACCCTGTCGCACGTTCGACCCAAATAACTGAGGGTTCCATTCCTCTTGCTGTTATGTCTTCGGTAAAACTCGTCAATTTTGAAAGTGGCTGTTCCATGCGTGAAGCAACAAACGTTCCTGCTCCTTGCTTTTGGACGAGAAGACCATCACGAACCAAGCCTTGAACAGCTTTACGCACCGTTACCCGAGAAACTTCCAACTCTGCCGCTATATCCCTTTCACTGGGGAGCGCATCTTCAACTTTGAAGGCACCTGTTTCGATTGCCTGCCTAATTATCGTCTGTAGTTGCCTATAAAGAGGTGTGGGGTTGGATCCATCAAGGCGATTTTTTACTTTTAAAGCTCTGAAAGTACTTACCTTCATACTTTTGCACCTCCACTATCCAACACATCATTGCGAACCATCCTAATTGCACCATCCATGGCATCACCAAGAGGCTTGCAAAGACAGAGTTTAAACTCTTCTGGTAAAAGAGGCTCTATACGCTTGGACATACCACCCATTAGGCAAATCCGCTCTACATTACGTGTACGCAACGCTTTGATCATAGACCCAGCTTCATACACCGATTTAGCGACAAGGCGCTCAGCCAGAGGGTCCCCTTTATCTGCATAATCAAAGACTGTCGGAGCAAAAGATCCATAATTATGAGGTTCGGCATTTTCAGCCCACTTCACCATTGTTTGGGGGTCATTTTTAAAATGGGCCATTATTGCCTTGGTTAGATCTGTTTCTGGTCGACACCCTTCTGCCGCAAACAAAGAGCTTCGAATAGCACTTAGTCCAAGTAACGCCCCGCTAGAATGGTCAGAAATTTCAAACCCCCATCCGCCAATATTAATCACTTCCTCTCCGACAATACCCAAGCCACAGGACCCTGTACCCAGTATTAAAATACCACCATCTTTTCCGGCATGAGCACCTAGGCAAGCGGTATAAGCATCTGTCGCGCCGGATACAGAGGCAAAAGAATGGGGGAAAGAGAGCATTGATCTCAACTCACTTTCCAAACCAAGTCCAGCAAGCCCTAACCCAACATGCAAACGTGAAAAATCTTCCCGTCCGCAACCAGATTGATGAAGCGCTTCTACACAGGCTTTTTCTATCTCATAGTAAACACGGACGGCACCTAACCTTGAATTAGAAGGGCCAGCAAACCCTTCACCAATCACCTCACGGTTAGACGTCTCAATTCGAACACGACAACTCGTCCCGCCGCCATCAACCCCTGCAAAGAGTATATCGTTAGTCAATTAAAACTCCGTACCAAAACAAGACCAATACGCCAAACCAATTAAATACCAATTTAACGTAATTATCACCATAGGTAAATTCAAAAGAGTGAAAATAAATATTTAATATTTAAGTATTAATGATTATGTATTATATTTCAATTGTTTAGATAAATTATTTTATATAATTTGAATAACAAAAAACAATTTATAAAATTAAATTTAAAAAATTGATTTCAAATTGGTTTCTTTTTGGTATTATAGTTTTAGAAATTTACAAATTCATTTGGATTCAAAACCTTGGTAAAAGAGTTTCAACAAACTGAGAAGCATAGCCCACGTTATGGCAGCCTAGACACTTGGCCAGATGAAGATATTCTCGAATCGCTTTGGGCTTCACAGCTAAAAGCCGTCTCATGTATTCAACGAGCGATACCTTCCATAGAAAAAAGCGCCGCCGCAATTGTCACTAAGTTAAGTAATGAGGGTCGCCTCTTTTACATTGGCGCCGGGTCATCTGGTCACCTTGCCATTCAAGATGGGTTAGAACTCAACCCTACTTATGGTTGGCCATTGGAAAAATTAATTCCTCTGATCGCTGGCGGTCAAAAAGCTGTCATGTCTCCTATGGGAGGCGCAGAAGATAAAGAGCACCTATCTGTAGATGAACTTGAGAAACACAACATCAACAACCGCGATGTTGTTATCGCCGTCGCAGCAAGTGGGTCGACCCCTTACACTCTCGCTGCTGTAAAGCACGCTCATAATGCAGGAGCTCTTGTCGTGAGTGTAGCAAACAACGAACAAGCTTCTATGTTCGAATATTCAAATCACAGTATATTCCTAAATAGTGGCAGCGAAGTTATCGCTGGATCAACCCGAATGGCAGCAGGAACCGCACAAAAAGCAGCCTTAAACATGCTATCAACTCTTGTGATGACAAAACTCGGTCATGTTCATGATGGGCTAATGGTCTCTATGATTATTAATAATGAAAAGCTCGCTAAACGCGGTGTAGATATCGTCCAAGAAATCACAGGTCAAAATCACGAAACTGCTAAAAATTCCCTAGAACATGCCAACAACAATATCAAGCTTGCCGTTCTTATAGCCTTGAAACACTTGAAGTCAGACGCAGAGGCGGCCTTGGAGAAATCCAACGGACACCTGAGACAAGCAATAGAATCACTAAAACCCTAACTAATTATAACCGGGACAACCCGGACTCAATGTTAACTCGGAGGACATGATGACTAAATTGAAATTTTCTTTAAGCACAAGTGTAGCAGCGGTTGCACTTGCTGTTGCAGCACTTTCCCCAACAGTATCAGCCCATGCAGATGAGTTGATAATTGAAAGTTGGCGTACGGATGACCTTGATATCTGGGAAAGCCAAATCATCCCCGCTTTCAACAAGTCCCATCCTGACATTCAGGTTCGTTTTGCTCCGTCGCCACCGACAGAATATGTCGCTAACATGAATGCCAAGCTAACCGCAGGCACTGCTGGTGACCTCATTACTTGTAAGCCGTTTGATGCTTCGTTAGAGCTATACAACAATGGCCATTTAACAAAAGTTGATGGCATTGATGGTATGGAAAATTTCTCTGATGTAGCCAAATCAGCTTGGCAAACAGATGACGGCTCCACAACTTTCTGTCTCCCAATGGCATCTGTGATACACGGTTTCATTTATAATAAAGAAGCTTTTAAAGAGCTTGGCTTAGAAATCCCGAAAACTATTCCAGAATTCATGGCCGCTTTAGAAACAATTAAAAATGACGGAACTTATGTTCCTATGTCAATGGGTACAGCTGATCAGTGGGAAGCAGCCACTATGGGCTTCCAGAATGTTGGACCAAACTTCTGGAAAGGTGAAGAAGGCCGTAAAGGTTTGATTGATGGAACTCAAAAACTAACTGACCCACAATATGTCAAAGTTTATGAGCACCTCGCTGAATGGGGACCATACCTTGGTAAAGGTTACAAGGGACAATCATATCCTGATAGTCAAAATCTATTCAGCTTAGGCCGTGCAGCAATCTATCCAGCTGGATCATGGGATATCTCAACCTTTAACGGGCAAGTTGACTTTGAATTTGGGGCGTTCCCGCCACCCGTACCTGCTGGCCAAGATACTTGTTACATCTCTGATCACACAGATATTGGCCTTGGTATCAATGCCGCTTCTAAAAATGTTAAAGCTGCAGAAACCTTCCTAAGCTGGATGGCATCTGCAGAAGCCGGATCGATTTTCTCAAATGCTTTACCTGGCTTCTATGCGTTGTCGAAACATGAACTGACAATCAAAGATCCTGTAGCTCAGGAATTTGTAAGCTGGCGTGGTAAATGTGAATCGTCCATCCGTAATTCATATCAAATCCTATCACGCGGTACGCCAAATCTTGAAAACGATCTTTGGAATACTTCAGTAGGTGTGCTTAACGGTAGCATGACGGCTGAAGAAGCTGCAAAAAAAGCTCAAGACGGTCTTGCTAGCTGGTACAAACCTCAGCAGTAAAAGCTTGATGTAATAAAACGCCGATACCGCTTGGTGTCGGCGTTTTACGTATCTACACTAAGGTTAGATACAAGTTAAATTTCAATCCACAGAGAGTTGAAACCCAAATGGCTATAAAAACCAAACCGGGATCGTCTTTTCGAACACATATCCTCGTGTTCCTTCTTCCAGCGGCCCTTATCTATACACTTTTCATGATACTTCCGCTGATTGACACAGTACGGTTCAGTTTTTATAGCGAAGAATCTGGTGGGCCAACGACTTTTGTTGGGTGGGATAACTACATCCTTATCCTTACTGATGAACGTTGGTGGACAGATTTTAGTAATGCACTGAAAAACAACTTTATTTTCTTTGTTGTCCACATGCTCATCCAAAATCCAATAGGACTTCTCCTTGCCGCCTTACTTAGCCTTCCACGCCTAAGGCTGGCAAACAGCTATAGAACTCTCATATTTATGCCAACAATGCTTTCTGTGGTGATCATTGGATTTATCTGGAAGCTCATCCTCAGCCCTCTATGGGGCGTGGGTGATACTCTTGTTGGTTTTGTTGGGTTTACAGATGGCCTTCCCGCTCTTCTTGGTGAAGAATCCACTGCGCTCATAACATTATCACTGATATCTGTTTGGCAATTTGTCGGCATCCCAATGATGTTGATTTACGCCGCTCTTCTTAATGTCCCTGACGATCTTGTTGATGCCGCAATCGTAGACGGTGCAAATCAATGGACAGCTTTTTGGCGCATCAAACTACCCCTAATTTTACCAACTGTAGCAATGGTTTCGGTGTTAACCTTCGTTGCTAACTTTAATGCCTTTGACTTAATTTATGCTGTAAAAGGGGCACTTGCCGGGCCTGATTTCCACACGGACATTATGGGCACAATGTTCTATCGGACGTTCTTTGGATTTCAGCTACAACCTGGTAGCGCGACAATGGGAGCAACTGTGGCAAGCCTAATGTTCCTTGTCATTCTTTGCGGTGTGATGATCTATCTATTCGTCATTCAACGCCGCTTGCATCGTTATCAACTTTAGGGAGACGGACACATGAAAATATCTAAACGTATCGGTCCGTTAGGCGTCCACGCCATTCTCCTAACTTATACCGTCATTGCACTTTTTCCGATCCTATTAGTGGTTATGAATTCCTTTAAAAGCAAAAAAGGAATTTTCCGTGACCCGTTGGCTTTTCCAGATGCAACAACGTTTGATCTCGTCGGTTTTGAAAAAGTGATCGCCCGATCATCGTTTGACGTATATTTCAGTAATTCTATATCCGTGACAGTCATAAGCCTCTTACTTGTACTTATGCTTGGAGCCATGGCGGCCTGGGCGCTTGCCGAATATGATTTTCCCGGAAGTGATCTGATGGCTCTATACCTTGCGATTGGAATAATGATCCCTATTCGCTTAGGGACTGTTAGCCTTCTTAAGATGATTGTGGCCATGGGTTTGGTGAACACTCTAACTGCGTTGGTATTGGTCTATACCGCACAGGGCCTCCCCCTTGCCATATTTATCCTTAGAGAATTTATGGCGCAAATACCAAACGATCTCAAAGAAGCAGCACGTTGCGACGGCGTATCGGAGTACAGAATTTTTTGGTCAATCATTCTCCCTTTAGTTCGCCCAGCACTGGCCACAGTCGCAGTATTCACAATGATCCCCATATGGAATGATCTCTGGTTCCCGCTAATTCTTGCTCCGGGTGAAGATACGGCAACAGTTACATTGGGAATTCAACAGTTTATTGGGCAATACGTAACTGATTGGAATGCAGTACTGGCATCATTGACCTTGGCCATCGTTCCAATTCTGATCCTCTATGTAATCTTCTCCAGGCAGTTGATACGTGGGTTAACCTCTGGAGCAGTAAAATGACGATGATGCCAAGAGGTAAAATCAGTAACATTTCAAACAAAAAAATATGCACAGCTGTGCATCAGGAGAGGTAGATTCATGGCTGACATCACACTTTCAGGCATTAACAAATCATATGGTAAAGTCGAAGTTCTTCATGGCATAGACATCGACATCAAGCACGGGGAATTCGTCGTTTTTGTTGGTCCATCTGGTTGCGGAAAATCAACCCTACTCCGTCTCATCGCTGGGCTTGAACCCATCACAGATGGCGTTTTGAAGATTGCGGGTAATACCGTAAATGACCTCACGCCTTCACAACGTAAGATTGCCATGGTCTTCCAATCCTATGCCCTCTACCCGCATATGACAGTTTATAAAAACATGGCTTTTGGATTGACCCTAGGAAATAAAGGCCCTCTGGGTGGACTATTTGGGGGTGGAGAGAATAAAAAACTCATCGACGAAAAAGTTCAAAAGGCCGCAAAAAGCCTCCAACTTGAAGATTATCTCGATCGCTACCCAAGAGAACTTTCTGGTGGTCAACGACAACGCGTGGCTATCGGGCGTGCCATTGTCCGGGACCCAAATGTCTTCTTGTTCGATGAACCCTTGAGCAATCTCGACGCTGCCTTACGTGTGAATACTCGCTTGGAGATTGCCAAGCTGCACCAAGATCTTGATGCTACCATTATATACGTTACCCACGACCAAATAGAGGCTATGACCCTAGCCGATAAAATCGTTGTCGTTAACGATGGTAACGTTGCTCAGTTTGGCTCACCACTGGAACTTTACCATCATCCCGCCAATAAATTTGTAGCAGGCTTTATTGGCTCACCTTCGATGAATTTCCTCGAAGGTACTGTGATTTCTGTTGGTAATAAAAATATTGAAATTACTTTGGAACACGACGGAACGACTGTTCATATCCCCGCACATCCTGACACGACAGATATAGGTGACAAAGTCACTGTGGGCGTACGCCCCGAGCATATGCAAGAGGGAACCGATCTCTCCTTCAAACTCAAAGCTAAAGTAAACGTCGTAGAAAGACTGGGTGATGCCAGTTATCTCTACCTTGATAATGGCGACAAAGATCCGTTATGCATAAAAACAGATGGCCATAGTATTACAAAACCTGGAGATATTGTTGAGTTTTGCTCTGATTTTTCTGCTGTACATGTATTCGACGCGACAGGAAATGCTCTCTCCCGAACGACAACTGACAGTCGATACACCGCACCACAATTAAACATCAAAAACTAACAATAAGCGCGTTAAAAGAATACACATTGGGCTGGTTCTCATCTATGGAGCACCAGTCCATTTCTACGTCTAACGGCCATTTTTTTCTTACATTTTAAAACCAAGTAAAATAATCAAGATAAACTCTTTTTGCCCCATAAATTTGATCCAGATCAACGACATAAAATATCAAATTCCTATAGTGACTAGTATCAGAAGCAATTTAGAATTACTATTGCGCGAGAGATGATGCATAATTTAACGGATAAGCTACAAGATCAGTGCAATCTGACGGTAAGCTCCAAGTCCGGTCGGTGGGTAATTTAAGACATGACAAAAGATTCTGACCTGTATATTTCCAGCCATGTTGCTCAGATTTCCCCTGAGAATTTGGAAAGTACGCTCAAAGAAATTCTTAAACATCCTTACGCTGATGTCCCCCTCGTCGATGATAAGGGCAAAGTTGTCATTCTAATTGATGCGCCGAGCAGTAAAGATGCTCTATCGACCATCGATAGCATCAGCAAAACAGAAGGTATATTTGCCTTCTCCTCCGTCTATCAACACCAAGAAGATTGACCCCGGAAGAATAAATTCTGTCCAGGTTAACTAAGGATCCTATGTCATGAAATTATCCAGACGTGACTACATCAAAGCAAATGCCGTTGCACTTGCCGCTGGTGTAGCCGGTATGACAACAAAAATCTCTGCCAGTAATCTGGTTACAGACAGCTCAAAAACGGAACTCAAGTGGTCCAAGGCACCCTGTCGTTTTTGTGGAACTGGCTGTAGTGTCATGGTTGGCACAAAAGAAGGAAAAGTTGTTGCTACCCACGGTGATGTGAAAGCTGAAGTCAATCGTGGATTAAACTGCGTCAAAGGTTATTTCTTATCCAAAATTATGTATGGCAAGGATCGCCTGACAACGCCCCTTCTGCGGATGAAAAATGGAAAATACCATAAAGAGGGCGAGTTCACTCCGGTATCCTGGGATGTTGCCATGGATACAATGGCGGATAAATTCAAATCCGCGATCAAGGAAAATGGTCCTACTTCAGTTGGTATGTTCGGCTCTGGTCAATGGACTGTTTGGGAAGGCTACGCCGCTTCAAAATTGATGAAAGCCGGTCTTGGTACCAACAATATCGATCCGAATGCCCGACATTGCATGGCTTCTGCTGTTGGTGGCTTTATGAGAACCTTCGGCATTGATGAACCAATGGGTTGTTATGATGACATCGAAGCCACAGATACTTTTGTGCTCTGGGGTTCCAACATGGCGGAAATGCACCCAATCTTATGGACCAGAGTTACCGACCGCCGCTTGAGTGCGCCAAATACCAAAGTTGCAGTGCTATCTACGTTTGAGCATCGCTGTTTTGACCTCGCAGATATTCCGATGATCTTTACACCTCAGACTGACCTTGCAATCCTCAATTTCATTGCGAACTACATCATTCAAAATGACAAGGTTAACCATGACTTTGTATCAAAGCATGTCAATTTCCGACGTGGTAATGATGATATCGGTTATGGTCTTCGCCCAGAACACGAGCTTGAGCAAAAAGCAAAAAATTCTGACAACGCCGGCGGTTCGACAGAAATAAACTTTGAAGAATTCAAAGCTTTTGTCGCAGACTACACAGTAGAAAAAGCTTCTGAAATTTCTGGTGTTCCTGAAGAACGACTGATTGAGCTTGCTGAGTTATATGCGGATCCAAACCGCAAAGTTGTCTCTTTCTGGACAATGGGTTTCAACCAGCACACACGTGGTGTTTGGGCTAACAATCTAATCTATAACATTCATCTCCTCGTCGGTAAGATTTCCACACCGGGGAACTCACCCTTCTCCCTAACCGGACAGCCTTCTGCTTGTGGTACTGCACGTGAAGTTGGGACCTTCTCACACCGCCTTCCTGCAGACCTTGTTGTGGCAAACCCTAAACACCGCGCCATTGCAGAGAAAATTTGGAAGATCCCGGCAGGAGTTATTCCTCCCAAGCCTGGCTACCATGCAGTCTTACAAAACCGGATGCTCAAAGACGGAAAACTCAATGCCTATTGGGTTATGTGTAACAACAACATGCAGGCCGCTCCGAACCTGAACGAAGAAGGCTATCCTGGTTATCGCAACCCCAAAAACTTCATCGTCGTATCTGATCCCTACCCAACTGTAACTGCGGAAGCAGCTGATCTCATCCTACCAACAGCCATGTGGGTGGAGAAAGAGGGTGCCTATGGTAATGCAGAACGTCGTACCCAGTTCTGGCACCAGCTTGTCGATGCTCCGGGTGAAGCGAAATCAGATCTATGGCAGCTCATGGAATTTTCTAAACGCATCACAACAGACGATGTGTGGCCTAAAGACGTTCTCGCAGAAAATCCTGAATTCAAAGGCAAAACCCTTTTTGAAGTTCTTTATAAAAACGGAAACGTTGATAAATACCCTCTCGAAGAAGCACATCCAGATTATGAAAATGTAGAGGCTAACCACTTTGGTTACTACGTTCAAAAAGGTTTGTTTGAAGAATATGCTCAGTTTGGTCGTGGCCACGGCCATGACCTCGCACCATTTGATCGTTACCATTTAGAGCGCGGTCTTAGATGGCCTGTCGTCAATGGTAAAGAAACCAAGTGGCGCTTCAAAGAAGGATCAGATCCTTACGCAAAACCAGGCAGTGATTTTGATTTCTATGGCAAGCCGGATGGAAGAGCCGTTATATTCGCCCTACCATACGAACCAGCGGCTGAAAGTCCGGATGAAGAATACGATATGTGGCTCTCTACAGGTCGTGTACTAGAACACTGGCATTCTGGCTCTATGACACAGCGCGTACCAGAGCTTTACAAAGCTTTTCCAGATGCTGTTGCATTCATGCACCCAGATGATGCTAAGGCACGAGGTCTGAGACGTGGTCAGGAAGTTAAAGTCATATCCCGCCGTGGTGAGATGATTACACGGGTTGAAACCAGAGGACGCAACAAACCACCAGTAGGATTGATTTTTGTTCCTTGGTTTGATGCAAGTCAACTGATTAACAAAGTCACACTGGATGCCACCGACCCTATTTCCAAACAGACAGATTACAAAAAGTGTGCTGTAAAAGTTATTGCAACAGGGAGAGCGTGATATGAGAAGCTTTCTTATTAGCATAGCCACGATTATTGGCTTTCTTGCTTTAGGTGTAAGTGCCTACTCTGATGGTACTGCTACTCTTCGCCAAGGGGCACCAATTCTGACAGAGCCTGATGCTCCAAAAATGAATAAGGTTGAGAACAAGGATGTAAAACGGGTAAGAAATTATCCTGAACAACCTCCTACTATTCCTCATAAGGTCAGATCTTATGAGATCTCAACCAATGCCAATAAATGCCTCTCTTGCCACGCAAGAACTCGTACTGGCGAATCTCAAGCGCCAATGGTAAGCGTTACCCACTATATGGATCGTGATAATCAGGTTCTTGCTACGGTATCACCGCGTCGGTATTTCTGTAACCAATGTCACGTAACCCAAGTAGATGCTCCACCACTTGTTGAAAACGAGTTCATCGACGTTGAAAACATCATTAAGGCTGAATAGGCAAAACCATGTTGACACCTTTTAAAAAATTGTGGGGTATGGCCTGTTGGATTTGGTCCCATGGCAACCGCCCCGCTAAACACCTTTCGATAGGTTTCCTGACGATTGGTGGCTTTGTTGCTGGCGTTATGTTCTGGGGTGGTTTCAACACCACTTTGGAGCTAACCAACACCGAAGAGTTTTGTGTCAGTTGCCACGAAATGGGCGATAATGTCTTTGTGGAATTGAAACCAACCATCCACTACAGTAACCGCTCTGGCGTCCGTGCCAGTTGTCCTGACTGCCACGTCCCCCATAACTGGACAGATAAGATTGCGCGTAAAATGCAAGCCTCCAAGGAAGTCTGGGGCAAACTGTTTGGGACTATTAATACACGGGAAAAGTTCTTGGCTGAGAGGCGCCGTCTTGCGGGTCACGAGTGGGACCGCCTCAAGGCAAACAACTCTCTAGAGTGTCGTAATTGCCACTCAACAACATCCATGGATATAACGGCACAATCCACCCGGGCTGCCACAGCCCACCAGACCTATCTATTTACGGGAGAAAAAACCTGCATTGATTGCCACAAAGGCATCGCGCATGAACTCCCTGACATGACAGGTGTTGAAGGTTGGAAATAAATCTTCGGAATTGAATATAAAAGGTGAGATCAGTTTGGTCTCACCTTTTTTTGTTCTATTTGCGGTCTTTGTCCCATCTTGAAATAAGACAACGGTTTGGATTTTATCTACAGCCTAAAATGTATGTGAATCCAACAAACGAGCTATAGTTTTCATTCCTAGAGTAAGGTGTAATGTGAGCCAAATAATGCCCATCATTTGTTTTCTCTATTGGCATAAAATAGAGCGGATCGATTAAACGGGCTGAGTAGTTCCACCAAACCACATCCCCTTTACCCTCGATTTTCCAGATAATTGCATTTTTATCAGCCTCAGGTACTTCATAAACTTCCCAATGAACTTCTGCTAGGTAAGCTCGGTTTCCCCCAGGTCGATCAACAAAAGCTATACGTTGTCCTCGGGATATGCGCTGATTTAAATTCAAATGGGACAATTGCTCGAAACGAAGATGGTCAAACTCAGAGTAATAGACAGAACCTTCATCCTTAATATTTAAATCATCTGGAGAGTGAGCAATCAAAATACTCCAATCGCCACCCAATTCTCTGTTCCGTTTCCAGATTGCAATCAGGGTTCCATCAGCAGGGGCGAGTATCTCATCGCCAAGACAACCGCCATCGACACCAACATGCCGTTCTTCTCTATTGGAACCATCAACATCTTCCCATGACCCGTATAACGAAGACAGTTGAGGGCACAGTAATTGGGTAGGGTAAACAGGAATTAGGCCGCTGGGGGTTGCATCATAGCCTTTGAGTTCAAACTCAGATGATACCGCAGGTGTCGCCTCACCAATCAAAAGAGTTAGGATAGTGCAAAGCGTGCCTATTTTTATAATATTAAAACTCATATGGTCCTTTTATAACTGAATGAGTTTGACGTCTCACATTCAATTATAAAAGGACCATATTGTTAGCAGCAATGACTTAATTTAGTGCGTGGGTGGACCAGCAATAACGGCCTGGTACATCCAGATGCTAAATCCATAAGCGACCACCAATCCAAGTGTTATCGCGGGAACTAATCCAACAGCCAGAAACATAAACAAGGTCATTTCTTGTGCTTTGGTTTTTTCTGCTGGAGCATTTTGAATATCTTGCACTTTAATTCTCGCTATTTTTCAAAGTGATTACCCATATGCTCGTTTTGTGAGCACTTAAAAATCTAACTATCTATAGATACTGAAGCATATCGTATAATTTTGGAAGCACATTGATACAAATCAACGATATCTCCCTAACCTGTTATTTTTTTTGAACCACTAGAGTATAATTATAGGTCCAGCTGTTAGCTACTTGTAACACGTTTAATCTTGTTTTATAAGCGAATCATCCTAGGGGTGTCCCATAATATGGGGCTGAGATTGTGCTGTTATGCACGGGACCCTTCGAACCTGATCCGGGTCATGCCGGCGAAGGGATTGGACCCACGGCAGAATCATAGCTCATTTTATCGAGTATTCGTGTCTCTCTGCCCAAAGCCTCCCATAGCTCCCCCGGGTCTCCTTATGAATTAAGCAATAGGAGATCTAACGTGTCTGACAAAAACACCATACCAAGCCTAACTACTGGTGCCCTTACGGGATCCCGTAAAATTTACACAACACCCGATAGCGATCACGATTTAAGAGTTCCCTTTCGAGACATTAAAACCAGTGACCCTCAAGAACCCTCAGTACGCATTTATGATGCATCCGGGCCCTATACCGATGACAACCATACAATAGACATCAATAAGGGACTTCCGAGATATCGTGAAGCATGGATCAAAGAGCGTTCCGTTGAACAATATCAAGGCCGAAATTTAAGATCTGAAGATAATGGACAAGCCAAAGGATCTTATTTGGCAGATGCTTTCTCCCATGATTACCAACCTTACCGTGGCACAGGCGAACATCCACTCACTCAGTACGAAATGGCGCGTGCGGGAATCATCAGCAAAGAAATGATCTATGTAGCCGAGAGAGAAAACCTGGGACGCAAGAAGGCTTTGGATAGCGCCCAGAAAACTTTGGACGATGGTGAAAGCTTTGGTGCTTCCTTGCCACAGTTTGTGACTCCCGAATTTGTAAGAAAGGAGATTGCCCAGGGCAGAGCGATCATTCCAGCAAACATCAATCACCCAGAACTAGAGCCCATGATTATCGGTCGAAATTTTTTGGTCAAGATCAACGCCAACATCGGTAACTCAGCCATTGCTTCCACTGTTGAAGAAGAGATAGACAAAATGGTCTGGGCCACTCGCTGGGGCGCGGATACTGTCATGGACCTTTCTACGGGGAAGAACATTCACCACACGCGCGAATGGATCATCCGCAACAGCCCTGTACCTATCGGTACAGTGCCCATGTACCAAGCCTTGGAAAAGGTTGGTGGCATTGCCGAAGATCTAACCTGGGAAGTATTTAGGGACACCTTGATCGAACAGTGCGAGCAAGGCGTTGATTATTTCACCATCCACGCTGGTGTCCGCCTCTCCTACATCCACCTCACAGTTGATCGCATTACCGGCATCGTCTCCCGGGGCGGCGCTATCATGGCTAAATGGTGTTTACACCACCACAAAGAGAGCTTCCTCTATGAACATTTTGAAGATATTTGTGACATCATGCGTCAATACGATGTGTCTTTTTCCCTCGGCGATGGCCTACGACCGGGATCAAACGCCGATGGCAATGACCGTGCCCAGTTTGCAGAACTCGAAACTCTCGGTGAATTGACACGGGTGGCCTGGAGTAGAGGTTGCCAAGTTATCATCGAAGGTCCTGGCCATGTCCCCATGCACAAGATCAAAGCGAACATGGAAAAACAACTTAGTGAGTGTGGCGAAGCTCCTTTCTATACGCTTGGCCCCCTCACAACAGATATTGCTCCGGGATATGACCACATTACTTCCGCCATTGGTGCAGCTATGATTGGCTGGTACGGCACCGCAATGCTCTGTTACGTTACCCCAAAAGAACATTTAGGCCTCCCGAACAGAGACGACGTCAAAACGGGTGTAATAACCTATAAAATTGCGGCTCAAGCAGCTGATCTCGCCAAGGGGCATCCGGCAGCGCAGATCAGAGACAACGCACTTTCAAAAGCTAGGTTTGATTTCCGTTGGGAAGATCAATTTAACTTGTCGCTCGACCCGGATACCGCGCGTTCGTTCCACGATGAAACCCTGCCAAAAGAAGCCCATAAAGTTGCTCATTTTTGTTCTATGTGTGGACCAAAATTTTGTTCTATGAAAATATCGCGGGAAGTTAAAGACTATGCAAATAAATTAAACGACAAGACACAGGGCATGGCTCAGATGAGCCACAAGTATAAAGAAATGGGAAGCCAGCTCTATCTTGATGCGGAGTTAACCAAAGAAGCTGTAAAGGAACCTGCGGAATAATGCATATCGAAATTATTGGCTCAGGTATTGTTGGTTTATCATGTGCTGCTGCTTTTGCTGAAAGATGCTGTGAAGTCACAGTTATTTCTGACAGTGACGGACCAGACGCTAGTTGCTGTTCGTGGTGGGCCGGGGGGATGTTATCCCCCTGGTGCGAGATGGAAAGTGCTGAACCTCTTGTAGGTGAACTTGGGGTTGAATCCATGGTGTTTTGGTCTCGATTCACATCCTCCTACAGACAAAAAGGTACACTTGTCGTTGCCAGTCCCCGTGATGTACCTGACCTTAAACGTTTTGGGCGCAGAACCCAAAACTGGGAACAGGTCAAAGAAGAGCAAATCAAGGTACTTGAACCTGATCTTGCAGGGAGATTTACGACAGGGTTATATTATCCGCAAGAAGCACATTTTGATCCAAGGGAAGTACTCCCTGAATTGGTTGCTTATTTACGAGAAAAACGCGTCACTTTCCAATTCAACAAAAAGCTCCCTGATGATTTCTTTAAAAGCCCCACAACCGCAGACTATAGAATTGATTGCCGGGGTCTCGCCGCAAAGGATGAGTTGAAAAACTTGAGGGGAGTGAAAGGGGAAATGGTGCTGATACAAAGTAACGAAATCTCTCTATCGCGTCCTGTACGCCTATTACATCCTAGAATTCCACTTTATATCGTACCTCGTAACAATGGCGTATTCATGGTTGGTGCAACCATGATTGAAAACGAAGAGCGCACGAGAGCCAGTGTGAGATCAGTTCTCGAGCTATTATCTGCCGCTTACGCTCTCCACCCAGCCTTTGGGGAAGCAGAAATACTTGAAATTGGTGTTGATGCGAGGCCTGCCTTCCCAGATAATCTTCCGCGGATCATTCAAAAAGAAAAAACCATTCATCTCAACGGTATGTACCGTCATGGCTACCTAGCAGCACCCGCCATGGCAAAGAAGGTCGTTGAACTTGCTTTATCTGGCAATGGAAATTTACCTCCATCCAGCTCGTACACAGGAAACAGTTAATGAACTTAACGCTCAATGGTGAGGCTATCATCACAAAAACATCGACTTTAGCCGAACTGCTTGATGAGCAAGGCTATGGAGATGCAAAGGTCGCTACAGCCGTAAACGGAACTCTTGCACCTGCGAGCTTCAGAGGAGCAACTGAACTGACTGACGGCGACGCCATTGAGGTTGTTGCCCCAATGCAGGGAGGATAACCATGCCTATTCAATTTTATGATCAACAGGTTTCATCACGCTTTTTGATTGGTACAGCTCTTTATCCTTCGCCCTCAATAATGCTGGATGCCATCAAAGCTTCAGGCTCTGATATCGTCACAGTTTCCCTCAGGAGAGAATCTGGAAAGGAGCAAGCTGGGCAAAATTTTTGGTCTTATATCAAAGATACAGGTGCTAGAATACTTCCCAACACTGCCGGCTGTAAGACAGTTAAAGAAGCTGTCACCACAGCCCATATGGCACGGGAAATTTTTGAAACCCCTTGGGTTAAACTCGAGGTAATCGGCGAGGACGACAGCCTCCAACCCGATGTATTCGGGCTTATTGAGGCTGCAAAAATACTCACAGAAGAAGGGTTTGAAGTATTTCCTTACACAACTGAAGATCTTGTTGTTGCAGAAAAATTACTGGCGGCAGGCTGTGAAGTACTTATGCCTTGGGGAGCTCCAATTGGAAGCGGCCGGGGACTAAATAATGTTTATGGCTTAAGAAGCCTTCGAGCTCATTTTCCCAAAGTGCCATTAATCGTTGACGCAGGAATAGGCTTGCCTTCTCATGCTGCAGCTGCGATGGAACTCGGGTATGACGCCGTACTTTTAAATACAGCGGTCGCAAAGGCAGGTGATCCGGTTCTTATGGCCAAGGCTTTTGCCATGGCCATTGAGAGCGGCCACTTATCTTATGTCGCTGACCCAATTGAAAAAAGGGATATGGCCGCCCCCTCAACCCCGGTAGCTGGCCTCCCCTTCTGGAACCAAGAACATGCTTAACCCCTTTTACCAAATTGTTGATAACGCAAACTGGCTACCACGTCTTCTTCCCGTTGGACTGAAGCTTGTTCAGTTGCGTATCAAAGACGCCGAAGAAGAAGAAGTTAGAGAGCAAATTACACTCGCACAAGAACTCTGTAACCAATACCAAACCCAACTCGTCATCAATGACTATTGGGAACTGGCTATAGAACTTGGATGTGACTTCATTCATCTAGGCCAAGAAGACCTTGATGATGCGGATATTGGTGAAATTCGTCAGGCGGGCCTAAGTTTAGGTGTCAGTACACACGATGAAAATGAACTTGATCGAGCTCTTGATCTGGAGCCCGATTACATTGCTCTCGGTCCTGTATTTCCGACTATTTTAAAGGAAATGCACTGGGAGCCCCAAGGAGCTGAAAATGTCAGACGTTGGAAGGAACGAATTGGGCACATCCCTCTCGTAGCAATCGGCGGTCTTTCTGTTGAACGTGCACCAGAGATTTATGATGCAGGGGCCGATACCATCTGCGTGGTAACAGATGTTCTCTACAACGACAGCCCCGAAGAGCGTCTTCAAGAATGGCTTGAGCTTTCTATTGAAAGACAAGCTGAATAAAGAATATGACGGTCACTTCGCTTATCGCATACGTGACCGTCACTCTCTAGTCCATTATTAATCTGAAATAACAGCCAGCAGATCTTTAGTCTCTATTTTTGAGCCTGGTTTAACGAGAAGCTCTTTCACTGTTCCTGATTTTTCAGCCAATACGGATGTCTGCATTTTCATTGCTTCAATAGACATCAGAACATCGCCCTGTTCGACCACGTCGCCTTCAGAAACTGACACTGTAACAATCAGCCCCGGCATTGGCGCTCCAATGTGATCCGAATTTCCAACATCAGCTTTAACGTGTGCAACCTTTGCAGATGAACGACTTCGATCTATGACCTTCACATTTCGTGGTTGGCCATTGAGTTCAAAGAAGACGGTACAAACACCCTCTTCATCAGGCTCACTAATCGCCCGGAAACGGATAATCAGTGTTTTACCTTGCGCAATATGCACTGATAATTCTTCACCTATATTCATACCATAAAAGAAGGCCGGAGTAGGCAAAACCGAAACTGTACCAAAATTTCTTTGATGTTTAGCATAATCGATGAATACCTGCGGATACATCAAGTAAGACGCGAACTCTCGATCAGTTATGGAACGTTCAACCTTTTTCTCAACATCGGCTTTTTCCGCAACAAGATCAGCAGCAGGCATCAAAGATCCCGGCCTTACAGTGATTGGAACCTCGCCTTTAAGAACTTTATTTTGAAGTTCTTGAGGGAACCCGCCAACAGGTTGTCCAAGATCACCCCTAAAAAAGGAAACAACTGACTCTGGAAAAGCAATCTCCTTATCAGCCTTTTCAACATCTGATCGTGTGATATCGCTTGTAACCATCATCAAAGCCATATCACCAACCACTTTGGAGGATGGTGTCACTTTGACAATGTCTCCAAACATGTCATTTACCTCAGCATAAGCTTTGGATACTTCAGGCCAGCGTTCTTCAATACCAAGGGAGCGCGCTTGCTGACGGAGATTGGTATACTGTCCACCAGGCATTTCATGATGATAAACATCCGAAGTTCCGCTGCGAATATCACTTTCAAAACCAATATAATTAGCTCTGACATGCTCCCAATAACCAGACAGCTCTTGCAAAGCACCGTCATCCAAGCCGGTATCGCGATCAGTATTACGTAAAGCTGCCGCGATTGACCCCAAACTAGGTTGAGATGTCAGGCCACTCATCGCATCAATACAGGCATCAACGGCGTCAACACCGGCTTCAGCCGCAGCCAGTACTGTTGCAGCAGAAATACCACTGGTATCATGGGTATGCAGATGGATTGGCAGACCGACTTCATCTTTAAGCGCTCTGATAAGGGTTTTTGCCGCCGCTGGCTTTAACAGTCCAGCCATATCCTTGATACTCAAAATATGGGCCCCAGCTGCTTCCAGCTCTTTGGCCATATTTACATAATATTTCAAGTCATATTTAGGGCGGTTAGGATCAAGAATATCGCCTGTATAGCAAATAGCAGCTTCACAGATTTTACCTGTCTCACAAACCGCGTCCATCGCCACACGCATATTCTCTACCCAGTTCAGGCTATCGAATACACGGAAGACATCCATACCCGCATCCGCTGATTGTTGAACGAAATATTTCACAACATTATCAGGGTAATTGGTATAACCCACACCGTTGGACGCCCGAAGTAGCATTTGAGTAAGCAAGTTAGGCATTGCTGTCCGTAGCTTCTCTAGCCGCTCCCAAGGACATTCTTTTAAAAACCGCATGGACACATCAAAAGTCGCCCCCCCCCAGCATTCCATTGAAAATAGGTTACTTAGGTTCTGCGCATAATAAGGCGCGATTTTATTCAAATCGTCGGTACGAACTCTGGTCGCTAAAAGGGATTGATGGGCGTCTCGGAAAGTTGTGTCAGTAATCAACAGGCGCTTTTCGTCTTTCATCCACTGAGCAACAGCCTCGGGTCCTTTTTTATCCAAAAGCTGTTTCGCACCATCGGGAACAGAGCCACTGTTTGATTTAGGCACCAGTGTTTCGTGAGGGTTAGTTGGGTGTGGTCGCCCTGTAACCTCATCATTACCATTTACCATGACATCACCGATAAACCGTAATAACCGTGAAGCGCGGTCTCTACGGCGTGGCATATGAAAGAGTTCAGGCGTATCATCGATGAACTTTGTCGTATATTCTCCACCGCGGAACTTTGGATGGGATAAGACGTTTTCAAGGAAAGTGAGGTTGGTTGAAACACCTCTGATCCGGAACTCGCGCAAAGCACGGTCCATACGAGCGATGGCTTCATCGGGTGTCCCGCCCCAGGCCGTGACTTTCTCCAGCAAAGAATCATAATGGCGAGTAACAACAGCACCAGAAAATGCCGTCCCACCATCAAGACGAATACCAAACCCGGTTGCTCCACGGTAGGCAAGAATTTTACCATAATCAGGAATGAAGTTATTCTCAGGATCTTCTGTGGTAACACGACATTGGATCGCATTCCCATTCAGACGGATGTTTTCCTGAGCAGGAACGCCGGAATCATCTCCGCCAATTGTTCCTCCTCCAGCAATACGAATTTGTGCCTGAACAATATCGATCCCTGTAACAGTTTCAGTTACAGTGTGCTCAACTTGTACCCGGGGATTTACCTCGATGAAATAGAACTTATCAGTATCCATATCCATCAAAAATTCAACAGTTCCAGCATTTGAATAGCTGACAGTGTTCGCAATCGCGATGGCTGCATCACTGAACTCTTTACGCTGAACTTCGTTCAGGTAAGGAGCAGGTGCCCGCTCGACGACTTTCTGATTACGACGCTGAATAGAACAATCACGTTCAAACAAGTGGACAACATTTCCATGACTGTCGCCAATGATCTGAACTTCCACGTGTCTAGCTCGGCGAACCAGCTTTTCCAGATAGACTTCATCATTCCCAAAAGCCGCCATGGACTCTCTGCGTGCAGCATCCACTTGCTCAATGACTTCGCTTTCATTTTCGATAACACGCATACCGCGGCCACCACCACCCCAACTGGCCTTTGTCATCAAAGGATAGCCAACAGCTGCCGCCATTTTACGGACTTCATCATCGTCGTGTGGGAGTGCAATTGTAGCCGGCATTACAGGCGCTCCCGCCTGTTCAGCGAGATTACGCGCAGAAACTTTATTCCCCAAACCACGCATAATATCTCCAGAGGGACCGACAAAGATAATCCCAGCTTCTATACAGGCATCTGCAAAATCAGGGTTTTCTGATAAAAACCCGTATCCTGGATGAATTGCATCCACCTTGGCTTCTTTAGCAACGCGTAAAATATCTTCTATACCAAGGTATGCTTGTACGGGTCCCTGCCCTTCACCGACGAGATAACTTTCATCTGCTTTAAAACGATGGAGCGCAAAGCGATCTTCATTTGAATAAATTGCGACCGTCTCAATACCAAGTTCCGTAGCAGCCCTAAATATCCGAATAGCAATTTCGCTACGGTTAGCAACCAACAGTCTTTTGATTTTTTTGTTCTCGAGATCACTCACAACTTTTATCCTTTTTTGTATTTACAGTACTTTTATTTGTACTGTCCCATAAGGTAGACCCTACTTTATGATTTCCCAGTTCGAACCTTAACCTGCTGTTCCGAATACGACACAAATCCTAATTACTGATCCATAATCGTCTCTTGAATCATCGTTTGAACCAAATAGCTTTGGGCCTTTGGGATCTACTTATCCAGGCTATAATTATTGAGTGGCTCGCATTCGATCATGAATTCATAATATTCACCGACTGAATAGCACAAACCCGCGCCCAAGCCATGGTAATAACAATACACGACAAGATCAAAATGAGTTGTACCGAGACAATACACAAATGATTAAACATCAAAACATGTATAGACATATTTTATTGAAATTACTTATGAAGGGATAATTACAAACGGAATGTGAATTACAACAACTGGTGAAATTATTATTTAAATTATTAGTATTTATTCAAATTTTCGGTATAGGTGAACATTTGAAGAAGAAGGTACTTTCTCAGTTTCAATGATCATACCTAAAATCATGTTCACATTCTCACCATTTTCAGCTAAGGGCAGTAACAAACGTTTATAACCAACATGGTCTCGTTCTTCTACACCCCATGCGACTTGCCAATAATGAGGGCTAGCTGTTTCAACAACTGATTCAAAAGCGTTTTGGACAAGAGGAAGTTTTTCAGGGGGGAAGAGATCTGCAATTGATTTCCCTGTACAATCTTGCCCAATGATTTCTGTCATAAGGGATCCCCAAAGACGGTAATGAAAATCATATTTCCCATTCAAATAAGTCACATCTACCAAGGCAATTCGACCAAGTATTTCTATTATCTCTGCCGGATTTATATGCTGACGCCCTGGCAACAATCCACTGCCAGGTGAAAGGGAATACCAGTAATTATAAAGTATTTTAAAATACTCTTCACTTGCAGCTTCTTCAGGGAGTTCACATAACTCTCTAATATTCATTGTTATCATCCAGCTATAAAGACAGATGTAACCCCGCCTGTAAGTTAACATTAATAGAGTTAAAATTTACTTTCGAGAAATGACTTGAAAGCCATATACATAAAAACACACAGATACGTGATTTCATTTTTCATCGTGTAAAGTTCACACTTTGACAATGAAAAATGTTCTAATCCACTTTCTATTATTGGCCTCTATTGTAATTGCAACGGGTTGTGCTCAAGCGGATCAAAAGGATCCTCGACTGCCTTCGTTGTTTACAAACCTCCTTTCTGTAAGTCCTGGAGCCAGGAGTATAATCTTAGAAAGAAAAATATGGGACATTTGGCTCGAAAGCGAGAACAAAACCATCACTCACTTGATGGAAAGTGGAGAACAAGCGACCCAGGCTGGTAATATTTCAGATGCATTAGACGCTTACACCCAAGTGATTATGCAGAACCCTAACTACGCTGAAGGTTGGAATAAAAGAGCGCTTACACATTATCTTATGGGGCATTATGAGGCCTCCCTGTCCGACATAAGAAAAACCCTTACCCTTGAGCCAAGACACTTTGGTGCACTTTCTGGGCAGGGCTTAATATACTTGGTACAAAACAAATGGTCTTTCGCAAAAAGAGCCTTTAAAAAAGTGTTGGAAATTCATCCAACCATGCGTGGGCCAAGGGCTAATTTGCTCCTTATCGAAAAGCTGGGGATCGAAGAAGAGATATAGTTATTTTATGGATGCCAAAACGGCAAACGTTCAAACACCATCAGTACAGCAAGACCAATAGAGAGCCCATAAGGAACCCCAGCACCACGGTGTAACCATTCTGGTGATTGAATCTTACATTTTGCAAACACGTATTCTAGGGCATGAGAGTATTTTCGAAGAATAAGGATTACGATCACTTGCACTCCACCAACAAGTGATAAAATAATCACAAAAGATGGTAGAAGCCCAAAACCAGTCCAAAGGGCAATACTACTCATAAACTTGACATCTCCACCCCCTAAAATTTTTAAGGCAAAGAGAACAATTCCCACAACGAGCACGACAAGCATTGCCCCGATATGGTCAAGTAAAGGCATGGTAGTTTCCCCACCAAAATAAGCTACGGGAAACAATAAGATTATCGCGGCTGGAATGACATTAGGTATCCGCATTTGGATAAGATCAGACAACATCGCAATAATAACAAAAGCCATCAAAACGAGCTTCGTTATGAAAAGCGGTTCTAATACCATTTCTTCTCCAAAACAAAACAATTATACTTTGAGTGGCAGCAAAAATTATCTGTACTAGCACCCAAAGCAGTATAATCAACCGATTACGGTAAATGCTTCCTTAATTTTGTATTATTTAAATGAATTATTCCTTAGAAGTTATTTTTTTATTGATTGATCGTCCAATTAAAATAAAATACGTCGATAACAAAACACTGGATTTTTATGAAATGCCCAAAGTTGGAATGGAAGCCATTAGAAAAAAACAGCTTATCGAAGCAACCATCTCATCGATACATGAACGTGGATTTTCTGATACATCCATTCGCATGATAAGCCAAAAAGCAGGTGTTTCAGCTGGAATTGTTCATCACTATTTCCAGGATAAAAATGACCTTTTACAAGCAACAATGCGCAAAATGCTTGAAGACCTTAGGTTATCTGTCTTGCTCAATTTGAAAAATGCAACTTCGCCAGAACAACGGATAGAAGCCCTTATTTCTACTTACCTAGACGCCCACTTATTTGAACCGGAAACAATTTCAGCATGGCTCGCATTTTGGGCTCATGTGCCTCATTCTGAGAGACTCAAGCGGTTACAACGCGTTTATGAAAAAAGGCAGATGAGCACCTTTCGGCACGCCTTAAAGAATTTACTCCCAGCTGATCAAGCAGACAAAGCAGCACGTGGAATAGTCGCCCTCATCGACGGACTCTGGATCAGAACATCACTTCAAGAAAACGTAATGGACCGTGAGCAAGCACGCGAAATTGTACAACAATATTACGAAATGCTTCTTCATCAAAACAACAATATCAAACTGGGTTAGAGAGAACTAGTCATGTTGAATGATACATTCGATTACATCATTGTGGGAGCCGGATCAGCTGGCTGCGTACTGGCAAACCGCCTCAGCGAAAATCCTGATCACTCGGTTTTACTTATTGAAGCTGGCGGAAGTGATGGATCTATATTCATTCAAATGCCAACCGCTCTATCTATCCCGATGAATATGTCCCGTTATAATTGGGAATTTGAATCAGAGCCCGAGCCCTGGATGAATGACCGGCACATGCATTGTCCTAGGGGTAAGGTCCTAGGAGGATCTTCCTCTATCAATGGCATGGTCTATGTCCGTGGACATGGCTGTGATTTTGAGCAGTGGGAAGAACAAGGGGCATTAGGTTGGGGTTACAAAGATTGTCTTCCATACTTCCAACGTGCTGAAACGTGGAAAGGTGGTCGGGATGAATATCGTGGTAACGAAGGCCCCTTAGCTACCTGCAACGGTAACGAAATGAAAAACCCACTTTACTCTGCTTTTATCAAGGCAGGCGAAGAAGCAGGATATGGCTCGACGGCAGACTATAACGGTTATCGTCAAGAAGGCTTCGGCCCAATGCATATGACGGTTAAAGACGGTGTTAGATGGTCAACGGCTAATGCTTATCTGAAGCCAGTACTAAAACGCCCCAACCTCAAAGTAATTTCTAACGCCCTCACAAAACGCATTGTGATGGAAGGTAAGAAAGCCACTGGCATTGAGATTGAAGTTGGAGGTCAGACCCAAATCCATAAAGCTGCAACCGAAGTAATCCTTTCTTCAGGTTCAGTTGGCTCTCCTCAACTTCTTCAGGTATCGGGTATCGGCCCGGCGGAAGTCCTTAAGAAAGCTGGCGTTGAAGTTGTACATGACTTGCCAGGTGTTGGCGAAAACCTTCAAGATCATCTTGAAGTATATTTCCAATTCCGTTGCAAAGAGCCCATCACCCTAAATGGTAAGCTTGATCTATGGAGCAAGTTTCTGATCGGGACCCGTTGGATCCTTTTCAAAGACGGTCTAGGCGCAACAAATCACTTTGAATCCTGTGCTTTTATACGCTCAAAAGCGGGTCTGAAATGGCCTGATATCCAGTATCACTTTCTTCCCGCAGCAATGCGATATGATGGACAGGCTTCTTTTGATGGCCATGGTATTCAAGTACACGTTGGTCCGAACAAACCAAAAAGCCGAGGCTATATACGCATTAAATCCGGTGACGTGAATGATAAGCCCGAAATACTCTTCAACTACAATGAACACGAAGATGACCGCGCAGCTTTCAGAGCTTGTATTCGTCTAAGCCGTGAGATCATGGAACAAGATGCCATGGCGCCTTATTGCGAAGACGAGATCCAACCCGGTGCAGAACTACAAACCGACGAGGAACTCGACGCCTGGATCCGGGAAAATGCGGAAAGTGCCTACCACCCCTCTTGTACTTGTAAAATCGGTTCAGATGATGATCCGATGGCAGTACTTGATAATGATTGTAAGGTAAGAGGCATAGAAGGCCTACGTGTCGTTGATAGCTCCGTTTTCCCAACTATTACCAACGGCAACCTTAACGGCCCAACAATCATGGTCGCAGAAAAAGCAGCCGATATTATTCTTGGTAATACACCACTTCCAGCATCAAACGCACCGACTTGGATCCACCCTGAATGGGAAACCAAGCAACGTTAAATATCTATTTTTCATATTTTGTTATGAAGATTTTCAAAAAAAAACGCGGCTTAACTATAAGCCGCGTTTTTTATATATTGATGCCTCTGATCTAATCAGATACAGCCACAATCAGGTGAGCCACAACCACGAGGGGCTTCTTGTTGATGCTCAACTACTGCGCCTTTTTGCTCTGTTTTCAAACCAAGACGTTCAAACAGAGCCATGTCTTCGTTTTCTTCCGGGTTAGCAGTCGTGAGAAGCTTGTCTCCGTAGAAGATAGAATTAGCGCCAGCCATAAAGCAAAGAGCTTGTCCTTCGTCGCCAAGAGAACGGCGGCCAGCAGATAGACGAACATAAGACTTCGGCATCATAAGACGAGCGACAGCAACGGTTCTCACCATCTCAAAGCTATCAAGCCGCTTCATATCACCAAATGGCGTCCCTTTGACCGGAACCAGCATGTTGATTGGAACAGAACCTGGATGTTTAGGCAGGTTCGCAAGTGCCATCAAAAGACCAACACGGTCTTTGCGCTCTTCACCCATACCGATAATACCGCCGGAACAAACGTTCAAGCCAGCCTCACGAACATTACCCAGGGTTTCAATGCGATCATCAAAGGACCGCGTAGTGATAACTTCAGGATAATACTCAGGTGAGGTATCGATGTTATGGTTGTAATAATCCAACCCGGCCTCTTTAAGGCTATCGGCCTGATCCCGGTTTAACATACCTAAGGTCATGCATGTTTCCAGGCCTAAATCTTTAACTGCGGTAACAATTTCGGCAATCTTGCCAATATCACGATCTTTTACGTTACGCCAAGCAGCTCCCATACAGAAACGACCAGAACCGTTGGCTTGAGCTTTTTTAGCATATTCAAGAACGGTATCTTTATCCATCAACTTACTGGCGCCAACGTCGGTGCTATAGCGTGAAGACTGCGAACAGTATTTGCAATCTTCAGCACAACCACCCTCTTTGATATTCAAGAGAGTTGATAGCTGTACTTTGTTGGGATCGAAGTATTTACGGTGCATGGTCTGCGAACGAAATAGCAAGTCCATCAAAGGCAGCTCGTAAAGAGCTTCTATTTCTTCCGCCGTCCAGTTAGTACGGACATCCACATCAGCGGAGAGTTCCCTGGTCTCATTTTTCATTTGATCAGCGATAGCTTCAACAGAAGAAATTGTAACCTCATGTCCAGAGATCTCAGCACTTGAGACTTCAGAAGACACAATACTTGCTTCGTTTTCCATGGCGACCTGCGCTCCCATGTTTAATCCTATGCGTTGTTCTAACTGTCCGAGGATATTTCGGCAAGCAACAAGCGCTTGTTGAGTTATTCTTTTACTGCAATTTACTCGTTCAAGATTGTTTTAATGTTCGCTTGTAAATATCGTAAGGACAAACAAACCTGAAACAAATATACGAAGCATACTTCTATTATTGAATTTTTATAGCGGGTTAAGCTCTTTCATGGCCTGTGCCATTGCTTTCCATGCGTCGTCAATCTGCTCATCGTTGATGACGTATGGGGGTAAAAGATACAGTACATTCCCAAGAGGACGAATGAGCATATTACGATCCCAGAACCACTTCTTAAGGTCACCACCTAGGGAGGAGTTATAACCACCATCATCAACAATCGCATCAAACGCCCCAATGGTCCCAATGATACGATGGTGTCGAGTTTGAGGAAGTTCTCGAATGTAATCCATCCCACGATGATGCGCGGCTTCAATTCTCTTGAAACTATTTTGTGTCTCGTCACTTTGCAGTAAATCGATAGAGGCTAATGCCGCGGCACAACCTAAAGGATTGGCTGTGAAGGAATGACCATGACAAAAAGCTTTATCAAATGTCTCGCCAAGAAATGAGTCGTACAATTCATCCGTCGCTACAGTAACCGACAGCGGTAAAAAACCACCTGTCAAACCTTTAGAGATACAGACCAAATCAGGTGTGACACCTATTTTATCACAGGCAAAGTTACGTCCGGTTCGGCCAAACCCTGTCATGACTTCATCAAAAATGACAAGTACGCCCCGAGCTTGTAGTTTTTGAACCATTGTCTTGATAAACTCTGGACGCACCATGCGCATCCCCCCTGCCCCTTGTACCAAAGGTTCTAGGATCATCGCACATATTTCATCGCCAAAGCTTTCGAGGTGGCGGTCAATTGCTTCAAGGGCGGCGGCCTCTTTCTCTTCAACATTATCATCATTTTCCCAAGTATTGGGATAGGGCATAATATCAACGGAAAACAGAAGGTCTTTCCAGGCATCAAACATGTTAGATGCAACACCAGCCGACATGGCACCAACGGTATCACCGTGATAGGCACCATCGAAAGTCATAAAACGTGTCCGATTAGTTTGGCCAGTATTGCGGCAATGCTGGTAAGCAACTTTCATGGCAACTTCAACAGCTGTTGAGCCGTTATCGGAGAAGAAAACCCTGTTTAAAGAGCCAGGAAGAAGATCACTCAGAGCCTTTGCAAGCTTAACTGCGGGTTCGTGAGTAAAGCCAGCAAAGATAACTTGTTCTAGTTTATTGGCCTGATCAGCTATAGCTGTTGCAATTTTTGGATTGGCATGACCGAAAACATTAACCCACCAAGATGAGATATAATCCACGATTTCACGGCCATCTTTGGTGCGTAAGAACACCCCTTGGGCAGAATCAATTACGACAGGATCAGGCGCTGTTTGTGCTTGAGTAAAAGGATGCCAGACATGACGTTTATCTAACTCCAAAAAATTGTCAGTCATTCTTAACATACCTTCCAAAAAACTCAGCCACTCTTTGTAATTTTGGCTTAAGAGTTGCTATTGTATTAAAACTCACGTCATCACAATGCGGAAGTTCTGCCAGAACTTCAATGCGACCGTATTGCTCAATCGCGCTACGGTTACTCGAATTTTCAGGCCCATTCATGATAACACCAGCCAAGCTCACCCCCCGGAGGCGTATCGCTTCTATCGTAAGAAGGGTATGGTTAATCGTTCCCAACCCTGAACGCGCAACAATAACAACGGGGAGGTTTAAGCGCACCATCAAATCACTCATCATGTCCTCATTATTAAGAGGCACAAGTGCACCACCAGCGCCTTCTACAACAAGAAATTCGTCGACACCAAGATCCGGTAATTTAATGTTCTCCAGACTGATTGTCTGGTCAACATTTAAGGCGGCCTGATGTGGAGACAATGGGTCAGGAAAACTATAGGAACAGGGGTACAATGAGTTCTCACCTATACCCGTTAATCGTTGTATTTCCGGGGTATCATGATCTATAAATGGCCCCGTCTGAATTGGTTTCCAATACGACGCGCTCAATGCTGCAACAAGTGACGCGGCCGCAAAGGTCTTGCCAACTTCGGTATCAGTACCGGTAACAAATAATCCAGGGTAGTTCCCACTAACCTTCACAGAATGAGTATCTTCTCGCATACCTCACCAAATTCATTGAACATCATATTTTCAGAACAATTAGCCGTTGCTGCATAGCACAAAAATTACATCATAATCAGCCTCAATGGACCCATCTGTAAAGTAACTTTCATATTTTTTCAACAATCGCCGTAACTCCCCTGAACCCATTGGCTTACGGCCTAGTCCACTAGAATGGGCCCCGATATCTTTCAAGTTTTGTAGAAACTCCAAACCACTTTTGTGGCATTGCACAAATAGCTGTTTTTCAATTTCAACGAATGAGCCTGAAAAATTGTTTTTATAAAAAGTAGCTGATGGAAACTCAGGTGCCAGTCTTTCTATAGACAATTCTTCTTGGCATTTATGCCACAAATCAAAGGTATCAGATGCAAGAGATGTGAAAGACAAAACACCGTCAGGGCTAAGAAGACTGGTAAGTTTGTGTAAACTTCCTTCTAGGTCATGAAACCATTGAAATGCCATGTTTGAACAAATTAAATCGAACGGACCTTCAAGGTCAGGATTTTCACCATCCATTATGGAGAAAGTTAGGTTGTCTTTGTCATGAGATTGACTGGTATCTCCCTCAATGAATGAGCTTCGACATTGCTGGATCATATCCGGAGAAATATCTGTTACAAACCATTGCGCATCAGGGTAGAGGTCATAGAGAGATCGGGTTAAGTATCCAGTACCACAGCCTATTTCCAGTATCCTTAAAGGAGCCCTCTTTCTAAGGCGTTTTTTTATCAGGCCTGATAAAGCAATAGCTGTTTTTTGCTGTACTTCTGACTGCCTTTCATAACTCTGAGCCGCGGCACCAAAACGACGCGCAAGTCCCTCTTTCCATACCTTATCAATCATTGGCTTAGGATAGCTCGCTTAATAATATCGTGACATGCTTTTGGGCCTGTTAGAGGAACAAGATGTCCCTTGCCATCAGCCCAGGTTATATTACTCGAACTAAAAAGGGCCTTTGTCATATTTTCAGGCACAACTTGGTCCGTCTTATCCGCAAGAACCAAAGTACTCAAAGGGTCAAAACGAGTTCGCATATCTTGGTCTCGAAGGAATTCCAACCCCCAGCTTAACCGCTCATGATTTCGTTTATCAGAATTTTCAAATGGGATTTGCCCCAAGGGATCGCACAAATCATGAAATGACTTCAGCACACTTTCTGCTGAAATTGGTAGCCGTCGGATCATGCGCTCTATCACACGAAGAGAAACACCTTGGGGGAAGCTCTTGTCGTCAGAGAACTTTGAAAATCCACAAATTGAGACCAGCTTGTCCCAAGTAATTTTTTCATGGGATAAAAGCCATAACACTCCCAAAGAATGCCCGACAGCAACATCGTAATGCGTCTCCTCTGGAGTGGTTTGGGTTCCAAAAAAACCTAGATCAACTACGGTACATTCGACATCGTGACCAAGTTGAGCAATGACCTTATCCCATATCTTCGGGCCATAGCCCCATCCATGTACAAACAGTATACGCATTACACACCAACCTCTTTACAGCTATGAATAATAGCCTTTGCCAGGCCTGTTATCTGCTCTTTAGTGTGTACTGCACTGAGAGTAACACGTAACCTTGCCGTACCTTCAGGTACGGTCGGGGGTCGGATAGCGCCAACAAGAAAACCTTTATCCTCAAGGCTATTTGCTACCGCCATAGTTTGTTGATCACTGCCAATAACAACTGGAATAATTTGGGTACAAGAAAGCCCCGTATCCAGGCCTTCTTTTTGCAAAATTCCTCTAAAAAGATCCCCGCATTCTTTTAGATGTAATCTTTCCGAATTAAGGCTTGGTACCAATTCCAATGCTGCATCGATGGCTCCGAGCACTTGGGGAGGTAAGGCTGTGGCATAAATCAGCCCGCTACAAGCATTGATTAAATAGTCTTTTACAATCTTTGAACAAGCAACATAAGCACCATAAGAGCCCAACCCTTTACCAAAAGTTCCCATGATCAATTCGTCACGAGATATTCCCCCGGCACAAAGTCCCATACCATTAATTCCGAGAACACCCGTTGCGTGAGCTTCATCAACATAAAGGAAAGCATCATATTTTTGAGCTAAAGAACGAATGGCTGCGACATCCAGTTTATCACCATCCATGGAAAACACGCTTTCTGTGACGATGATTTTTGCTTGATTGCCGTCTTCATACTGGGAAAGTAAGTGTTCCAGATGATCTAGATCGTTATGTCGAAACCGTATTTGTTTTGCATTGGCGGCTTGTGCACCAAAGTGCAAGCTGGCGTGGTTAAGCTTGTCAGTAAACAGGAGTATTTTTGAGTTTTCTCTTCCACCGCTTAATGAACGATGGAGTAAAGCAGAAAGGACTGATGAGTTAGCTTGAAACCCTGAATTAAGAATCAAAGCAGTTTCGGATCCTTTTAATTCAGCAAGGCGTCTTTCGATATTCTCATAGAGAGAATGATTACCTGTAATTAATCGTGATGCTCCAGAACCCGTACCATAAGCTTTCACCCAATCAGAAGAGCGCTCGATAAGAAGGGGGTGATGGGACAAGCCAAGATAATCATTCGAGGCAAAATTAAGAAAAATCTTATCCCCACGCTCAATACGACCTTCACCACGAGGTGTTGATCCCTTTAGAGATCGCCTTCTACCTTCTGGAATACTCAGAATTTGTTGCTCTATTAAATCAGAAAGGCTCACCACTTGGACTACTCCAACAGCTAGCTGCTTAAAAGGGCCAGTAATAACTCCAGCCATGTTCTGGAATTTGTTTTAGTCTCTAAGAAACATAAGAGCAACTGCTGTGATAGAGAGCATCTTGTCTAAATTAATTATACAATAAAAAAGGCGGCATAAATGCCGCCTTTTCCTGATTACATTTTTTAACTTAAGCGCGACGACGACTGCGGCGACCTTCACGAGCTCCACCAGCGCCTTCAGCTGCTGGTTCACGGTATTTTTTGATCCAGCCCAAGCAGTTCTTGTCTTTGTTAAGTAGAACGTCAGAGGCACGGATACCGGCCAACTCTTCTTCGTGCAATGGGTTCATAATCGCAGATGTCATACCCGCAGCAGCAGCCATAGCAAGGAAGTGTGCGTTCATGGCGTGACGATTTGGCAGACCAAAGGAAATGTTCGATGCGCCACAGGTTGTGTTTACTTTGAGCTCGTTTTTCAAACGGTGCAACAGAGCAAAAACCTGCTTACCAGCTGTTCCCATAGCACCAATAGGCATGACCAAAGGATCGACAACAATACGGTCGTGAGAAATGCCGTGATCTGCAGCTCGCTGAACAATTTTCTTGGCAACTTCGTAACGGACGTTTGGATCTTCTGAGATACCA
>JBALWN010000050.1:0-922 GCA_036960845.1 Halopseudomonas aestusnigri
ATAGGCCCCCTCGGGATCATCGGGTACATCCTCTCCGCGGGGGCTGGTATCAGGTGCAATGATAGCGATGCCATGTTTTGCAGCATATTGCTGTGCCCCGGCTTTGTTCATAAAGTTTTCATCGGTACAGGTGAGACCTGAAAGCCAGTACAAAGCCGGAACTGAGTATTGTTCTGCTTGAGGTGGTAAATAAATGGAAAACGTCATTTCACAGTTGAGCACGTCGGATAGATGACGAAAGCGGAGTTGTTGTCCGCCAAAGGATTTATGTGCGTCAATTTGTTCCATGGTTACCTTTATCCTTTCATCAGGCCGTCATCTAATTAAGCTACTCGTTAATACAAAGCCCTTTAGTACAAAGCCCTTTAGTACAAAACCACAGAACGAATGCTTTTTCCCGCATGCATCAAATCAAAGGCTTTATTGATATCGTCTAATGGCATGGTGTGGGTAATTAGATCATCAATATTGATCTTGCCCTCCATATACCAATCGACAATTCTGGGCACATCGGTGCGGCCACTTGCTCCACCAAAGGCAGTGCCGTGCCAGGAGCGTCCAGTCACTAGCTGAAAGGGACGGGTGGATATTTCCTGACCAGCACCGGCAACACCCACAATACAGCTTTGCCCCCAGCCTTTGTGACAACACTCCAGCGCCTGACGCATCACATTTACGTTACCAATACACTCAAAACTGTAGTCCACACCGCCGCCGGTCATATCAATAATATGGTCCACTACATTCTCAACCTCAGATGGATTGATAAAGTCAGTCATGCCAAATTGTTTGGCTAACCCTACTTTGGTCGGGTTGGTATCGATACCAATAATCCGAGTTGCCCCCACCATTTTGGCGCCCTGAATCACATTGAGGCCAATGCCACCCAAACCAAATACAGCCACGGTTGAACCGGCTTCTA
>JBALWN010000051.1:0-278 GCA_036960845.1 Halopseudomonas aestusnigri
GTCACAGATGGCGAACTAACCCCCGAAGAACTGAGCCTGGAAACCGGTCACTTGCTGAGAGAGTCTGGCCCCTGGGGACAGCACTTTCCGGAACCATTGTTTGAGGGTGAGTTTTACATTGTTCAGCAGCGGATAGTGGGTGAGAAGCACCTGAAGTTACTGCTGGCAGTTGATAAACAAAAACAGCAATTAATCGATGCCATTGCCTTTAATGTGGATACGAATATTTGGCCGAACCTAAATGCCGATAAAATTCAGCTGGTTTATAAACTGGATAT
>JBALWN010000051.1:288-921 GCA_036960845.1 Halopseudomonas aestusnigri
GGTGCAGTTGATGGTTGAAGGGATTCTCAATGATTAGGATAGACAATAAATTGTTGGTCTGAGTACCCACGGAATACACTTATTTTGCCATAGTTGGTGGAGGCGGCGGGAAACGTTTACACCTACATTGCCAGCAATTATAAACTCTTAACTCATTGTTTTTAAGTGGTTAATTTAAAATGCGGGTTTGGATGTTGGTCATACATTGTATTAGAAGAATGTACTAGAAATGTATGTGCTGGACTGTACATGATAAACTTTCGACCTATTTGGCTGTCAGAATGGGCTAGCTAACTGTATTCCTACAATTCTATTGAGATTCCGATTTGAATAAGAAGTGGTTACTTCTTTTTGTGCTGGTACTCCATACGCTATTTAGTAGTGTTGTGGCAGCCATGCACACCTCATCGGATGATCACACGTTATATGAACCATCCCATATTCACCTTGCCGGTGAAGTGGCTGATGAAACAAGCACAGATGTGGACGGCGAGCCGTCCAACCCTCATGAAAATACGCATCTGCATTCTCTTTTCGACCCCTGCAATCAACCTCTGCTACTGGAGGCTGATTACACGACAATACCAACGGCCAAACTGGGTGATGTCACCCGCACCTATTTAGGTTTGACCT
>JBALWN010000052.1:0-913 GCA_036960845.1 Halopseudomonas aestusnigri
TATTTTTTGATCAAAGGTGAACAGCCCATATTGCTTGGGCTAAGTGAATAAACCCGCTGTATACGAGCTTTGCAGACGATAATGGATGTTGCTGGTCGTTAATATGGTGCGGAGCCACTCACACATCATAGGATTAACACCCCTATTTTCATGGGCTTCAGGTTTACCATAAACATATGTACCCCCATTAATACCCCCAGTTAATCATGGGCGGCTGTCTACAAGACGCAAGCCATAGACTTTTGACCCGCCCCTCCCCTTAGATATATCTCTGTCTAATTTTTGGGAGCCGAGCGGCTTAAGATGAATAATCTCATCCAAACAGTGGTACTAACTTGGGGGGAAGGTCACTATAGATATATAAGACACAATTGTAATACGACTTTTAATACAGGTGTAGGGAAGAATTGAGGGGTGTATTGAAAACTGTAGGTAGCGAGTCACACCCGGCCGGAAACACTGACTCTTAAGTGAACCTTCATTCAAAAAAATCGAACACAAAAAAAACATGGGGGGTTTCCTGTGTTTTCGCTGTCTCGGGTATTAGAAATTACAGTTTTATTAACGCCTTAAGAAGGGGCCGCCGGTTAGGCGGTCCCGCTTGCTTAAATTGTTATAGGGTGACACACAGATATTTGAGGGTGGTAGTCATGTGACAAAAGCTAGAAATTTCAACTACCCTGCCCGTTGAAAAACACTAGTGCTTTTTAGTGTCACCCGCGATTTTGTCCATTATGGCAAATAATACGCCGGACACCACGAATGCCATGTGAATGATTACTTTCCATTTCAGACTATTGACGTCGGCATCACTCATTTCCTCGGGTATATCCATAAACGACTTTAAAAGATCAATCGCGGAAATTGCGACTATGGCACCAATGACTTTCAGCTTGAGGCCAGAAAAATCGAC
>JBALWN010000053.1:0-870 GCA_036960845.1 Halopseudomonas aestusnigri
CCGGCTGTTTCGCTGATGGTGCTCACACCCAATAGTGGCATCAGGGCCAAGGGTAAGAGCGCCGTGGCGTAAATTGACGTGGCTTCTGTCAGCCACCAAAGCGCCATCCAAACAGCTAGGCCCGCCGTGGCTCGGCCTGCAGTACCCAGTACGATTTCTGTACCGTTGAGCCCCGCGGCTCGTTCAGGTAATAGCGAATAAACCAATATCGCCAACAATGGTCCAGCTAAAAGAGCCAGTTGGCGGAAGAGGTGAATACCTTGGTGGAGTCGAGATGGAGGCATAGTTGTTGTTTGCGGTAGTTGTTAAGTGTAAAGCAGAGCATACCAATCACGGCATCAGATCATAAGTGTAATTGGTTCGAGAGTATTAGAAATATGACGAGACAAAGGGATGGAAGCTGATTTTTAACTGTTAGTTAATAAGCCTGAAGGCCTATTAACTAGAAGGTACTGTATCAAAGGAAGGTTAATGCCGGAAACCGGGTAATTTTACTTTAAAATCAATTTCTTAGGCTTTTGTTCCCTTGATGCAGAGCCTGGTGGCTTGTGATTTTGTAGATTTACAAGCTAGAGAGGCAAAACTACTAATCAAACTCTCTGTTAAAGCAAAAGGGGACAGATCTATTTATAAGAGAGGTTTATACTAGGGCGTTGAGGGAAAAGTTGTATCTG
The DNA here is from genome assembly GCA_036960845.1 of Halopseudomonas aestusnigri. Taxonomy (GTDB): domain Bacteria; phylum Pseudomonadota; class Alphaproteobacteria; order Kiloniellales; family Kiloniellaceae; genus Kiloniella. Next base: position 675 of record JBALWN010000053.1, read on the forward strand.
ACCTTACTTATTCAATGTGTGAACTATCAAGGCGAGTTATGTGTAACTGTAAAGAACAGTCAGAATTAATTGATATCTGTGATGATCATGTGGAGTTTAAAGCCAAGTTAAATGAACTGGATGCGGGTGACCGGCTGTTGCTTATGTCGTGTCCAGACTGCAAGCAGCTTTGGAAGGTAGACAACTGGGATGATTA
>JBALWN010000054.1:0-864 GCA_036960845.1 Halopseudomonas aestusnigri
AACGTACCGTAACTTACTCTTAAACAGAGCTTATGCCGATATGCTTAAATGAGAGGGTGTTTTTTAGACCGGCTAATTATAAGGATGCGGTCAATTATAGCAATACAACTATAAGGGTTATTTGGTCGGTGTTTTATCCAGTAGCGGCCTTAGAGTTGGTGGCCGCGGTGAAAACCCAAGGCCTCTTAACTTGAAGGTGCTGTGTCTGAACGGGATTGATGCCAAGAAGTGAGTATTTAAACTTTAGGCTAAAATGATTAACCTATTCATTAAGAAGTGAAGATACCCGCCAACCCCACCCTAAACAACGATGCTAAACTGTTTTCAATGGTCCATTTACAATTAATTAAACCCCCTTTTTCCATTTAACCCCGCCATAAACTGAGTAATAGATATCACTAATCTGGCTCATACATTTCCAGTACATTCTGCTCGTACAATGTACGTGCAACATCCAAACCCGTATTTTAAATTAATCTATTATAAACAGTGAGTTAAGAGTTTACAATTACTGACAATGTAGGTGTAAACGTTTCCCGCCGCCTCCACCTACTCATTGAAATATTCTTTATTTTTCAACATATTACCAAGTGCACGGAAAACCAGAAATGGGGACCCGTAAATTTTGTGTCATACATTCTCGTACGTTGTTTCTAACCTAATACTCCCCTATACCTGTATTGAAAACTGTAATATTTCAGGCAGCCAATCTAGCTGATATGGAATGCAGGGGGAAGCTGTTACAACTGACCGTTGATGCGCCTGATGAGGTGAAGATCTGGCGGGATGAGTTACTGGAGGGACGTATTGAAAGTTCAGGCCCTTCAATACGTAGACCTCCGTCCTAATAAATCATTCACACGG
>JBALWN010000055.1:0-777 GCA_036960845.1 Halopseudomonas aestusnigri
GTTGCAAGAAACCTATCATTGCGAGGTGGTCACGTTTACCGCTGATATTGGCCAAGGCGAAGAAGTGGAGCCTGCACGAGCCAAGGCTGAAGCTATGGGTGTGAAAGAAATTTATATTGATGACCTCCGTGAAGAGTTTGTCCGCGATTATGTGTTCCCAATGTTTCGGGCAAATACTATTTATGAGGGCGAATACTTACTGGGTACGTCCATTGCCCGTCCTTTAATTGCTAAACGATTGATTGAAATTGCCAACGAAACGGGTGCGGATGCCATTTCCCATGGCGCAACCGGTAAAGGTAATGATCAGGTTCGTTTTGAATTGGGGGCCTATGCCTTAAAGCCTGGAATTCAAGTGATTGCGCCTTGGCGGGAGTGGGATTTGAATTCCCGAGAAAAACTGATGGACTATTGCGAAATGCATAATATTCCTGTGGATTTTTCTGGAAAAAAGAAAAAATCACCGTTTTCTATGGATGCTAACTTGCTGCATATTTCTTATGAAGGGGGCAATTTGGAAGATCCTTGGTCAGAAGCAGAAGAGGATATGTGGCGCTGGAGTGTTTCTCCTGAAAATGCCCCTGATGTAGCGACCTATATTGAGCTGACGTATGAAAAGGGCGACATTGTTGCTATTGATGATCAGCCCATGTCTCCCGCTACTGTGTTGGAGTATTTGAATAAAGTGGGTGGCGACAATGGTGTTGGGCGGTTGGATATTGTGGAAAACCGCTATGTTGGCATGAAGGCCCGTGGTTGTTACGAAACGCCCGGAGG
>JBALWN010000056.1:0-777 GCA_036960845.1 Halopseudomonas aestusnigri
CTATATTAAATGCCTGCGTTTATCACAACTGCGCAAAGATTTACTTCAATCCTCCCCCGAAGAAGACCAAACTATTTTTTTCTTGCTAGTAATTATGGGTTTTGGCATATGGGTCAACTGGCGACTGACTACCGAAAAATTTATGGCGAATTACCCTCAAGCACACTATCGAGGTTTTAATGACCTGAAAAGCGCCACCTGAGACTTCACTACCTCTACTGTCGCCTGTAATTTAACGACCCGGGTAATTTATAGATGCCCGAAGGAGTCTCGATATTTAACGAGTATTCAAGTTTATTTGAAGCTCACACACCCCAACCTGAATACAAAGTCAGCGTCAATTCATCTGCTACCGTGGACGAGTGTCCGCCCCTACATTTCTAATTATTTTTTCATATTGCTCAGGGCTGAGATAACCAAGAGCACTGTGCCTTCTCTTTCGATTGCAATCAACTTCAATGTATTCAATGACCACTTGCCGCATTTGGTCTCGGTTCATTAACGGCACATATTGAACGGCCTCCACCGCCGCCTTCCATCATCAACCACTGCGAAAACTTAGGTATCTTATATGGAGAAAGCCTCTCCACCCTTTATCAATCATCAAGAGGCAACAACCATGACAAATACCTTTCGCATCATCAAAAAATCAACAGCTCCAAAACTTTCCCCTCGCGCCAAAGGCTCCCTCACCTACCACATCGGATATGAAGGCAGCACCAAGTCGTTCCACCTCCGCATCACTGCCAACTCTGGTGGTTTCTTCTCAAACGAATG
>JBALWN010000057.1:0-757 GCA_036960845.1 Halopseudomonas aestusnigri
GGCTTAACCGGTTTGGCAAGTAAACTATGTGCCTCCAATACCCTGATTGTTTCATTGTTGGAGAAGGAGACTATGTGGCTCATACCCCAAACAAGAGGTACTCAGCCCTATCCTGAGCATCTTATAACTATCAAGGTCTGATAAAGCTAATCAATTAAACTCCCTCTTTCACCATTGAATCCAACCTAAACCATAATCTTGATCTGTTCCATTTCTTCCATAATTGAGTAGTACGCATCGACAGGCTAACTCATAAATTTCTAGTACATTCTTCTCATACAATATACGGGCAACATCCAAACCCGAACTTTAAACTAATCACTTAAAAACAATGGATCAAGAGTTTACAATTACTGGTAATGTAGGTGTAAACGTTTCCCGCCGCCTCCACCAATTCGTTGAAATATTATTTATTTTTCAACACATTACCAAATGTACGGGGAACAAAAAATGGGGACCCGTACATTTTTGTCATATATTCTCGTACCTATGGCAGGTACTACGTCCAAGACAAAAGTGGTATTTTCTACTTCAGGGTAGTGACACCATTATTCCTTCGTGACCGCTTCCCTAACCTACAAAAAGAACTCCGCAGGTCATTGCACACTGCCAGTATAATAAATTTTATACTCGATCGAAGTGAGTGGTCTTAAAAGGGAAATTGGTATGACATTTTATCCATTGGATGTTGTTGAATACGTGCCTGAAACAACCGATTCGGCTTCATTTGTAATCGAAATCCCGGAAGAGTTACGTG
>JBALWN010000058.1:0-732 GCA_036960845.1 Halopseudomonas aestusnigri
AGGATGGCCATTTACAAACTTAAAACTATAGAGTTTGTTATCAGAGCAGGGCATCAACTCCATCACCCCTTGGGGATAAAGCGTGGCATGGCGAGGTGACTTATTAAACTCAGGCCAACGGGAAAAATCTTCTTCCAGTGCAGAAATCACCTGACTGATAAAGGGCATCAAGCCAAGTTGCTGGGTCATGATCTTTATATCGTTAATGGTGATGAGCCGCATAAAAAACTCTCTGTGTTTAACGATAAGTTTAGCTGGTTTATGGCGAAAGGCTTTCGGGATGTAACAAGAGTAGCTACAGCCCCGTAGATAGCGCTGGCAATGGTATCTTATCAATGAATAGTAGCGCTTTTCCTTTACAGTTATAAATTGACAAGCGGTTTCTTCAGTTGAAAAGAGGGCTCCGTGGAGCCCTTCTTACTGCTATTCGTTACATATAAAGTAAAAATAAACACTTTATTATCGGGGTGGATCTATTGTGTGATTGCCATATCGTGTGCAAAAGAAGCAGTACCTGCCATAGGTGCGAGAATGTATGGCCAAAATGTACGAGTCCCCATTTCTGGTTCCCCGTGCACTTGGTAATATGTTGAAAAATAAAGAATATTTCAACGAGTTGGTGGAGGCGGCGGGAAACGTTTACACCTACATTACTAGTAATTGTAAACTCTTAACTCATTGTTTTTAAGTGATTAATTTAAAATACGGGTTTGGATGTTGGTCATACATTGT
>JBALWN010000059.1:0-725 GCA_036960845.1 Halopseudomonas aestusnigri
CCAACTGTGCCTTGGTGGAAAGATAGATGGGATCATCAGCTGCTGACTGCGCTAATAAAGGAAAGCTGGTTATGATGAAGGAATTGGCTTGCAGGGTCTTGGCATCACCTATTGAATAATAAAGAATTGGTGTTTTAAAAAGATAACCCAGTAAGGTGAAACCTCTAAGCTGCAATAAGCATCTATCTAATACTTTTGGTCGAGCAAAAGGGAAGAGGTTAATTTTCTGTTGCCTCAAATAACCACACAGAATGTAGGAGAATAGCCGAGAGCCCTACAGTTTACTAGCAGAATGTATCGGTCAACTTGTTGATGCCTACGATTCGGGAGCAGGCTGTAGGATTATATTGTGTCGCTTTTGTTGTGACGATCAGATCAAGTCTGATCTTCTGTGTCAATCTGTTGCCTGTAACAAAAACTACACGTTCCAATACCCGAAAAATCGAAAAAACATGGTATTAATGTTTTTTTTCGATTTTTTATAGCCTGTTGACGTCAGAGTTAGTGTTTACGGCCGGTTGTGACTCACTACCTACAGTTTTCAATACAGGTTTTTCGGAGTATTAAGTTAGAAATAACATACGAGAATGTATGACCAAAATGTACGAGTCCCCATTTCTGGTTCCCCGTACACTTGGTAACATATTGAAATATTATGTATATTCCAACGAATTGGTGGAGGCGGCGGGAATTGAACCCGCGTCCGTCAGTCCGCTGCCGAAGGC
>JBALWN010000005.1:0-380345 GCA_036960845.1 Halopseudomonas aestusnigri
GCGGGAAACCAGCCTCAAAACGAGGTCTCGCTTGAGAGCCGTGGAAGACCACCACGTTGATAGGCTAGGTGTGGAAGTGCAGTAATGCATGAAGCTAACTAGTACTAATAGCTCGATTGGCTTGATCGAACACCTTATCACCGCAGTGATAAATTAATGACACACTCGTGTGTCGAGACTAAAATAAGAACGGTCGTTAGACCAAATTCATACAAACCCTGTGTTTAAATGACCTGGTGACTATAGCGAGAGTCCCAACACCCGATCCCATCCCGAACTCGGCCGTGAAAACTCTCTGCGCCAATGGTACTGCATCTTAAGGTGTGGGAGAGTAGGTCGTTGCCAGGTCTTTTAAACACAGGGATCAACTTTGTTAAATAATACTTCGCCTAGCCAGGCTCGTTTCCTCACTACGTTCCGGACGCCTCAATGGCTTGCCTCACATACGTTCGGTAGGCATTCCCCTAAAAGCATTTCCAATTCGTACTGAAAACAAACCTAGTTTAGCGCGATCATAAGGGATAATATTCCTTATACACACTTACACCACCTTGACGCGGGGTGGAGCAGCCCGGTAGCTCGTCAGGCTCATAACCTGAAGGTCGTAGGTTCAAATCCTACCCCCGCAACCAACGAGATCTTAAAAGCCTCTAGCGCATATGCGGTAGGGGCTTTTTTGCGTTCTAGAACCTAGCTTACGAAACCCGATAACCTTGAATTTAAAATTCTAAATTCAAGGTTAAGGCATTAACCTTGAATTTGGACACTCATGAGACTTGTGAAAGTTGGAGCGCTTGCTCTAAATCCCCGATGACTTTTAAATCGGCTCCTTTGGTATCAGAGCCTCTGGGAATAACCTCAACATGGCCGATTAATTTTTGAATTATTTCTGCTGCTTGAGAGCTGATACCTTCTCGGGAAGGCTCTGTTGCAAAAAATTCACTCAGAGTTACTTTTCAATAGATTATCATTTTCTATAGCGGGATTTCTCGATGTCTGAGTTCAAGCGGCGGCATTATCATGGCGCGGTTATCCTTCAATGCGTTCGTTGGTATTGCAAATACGGGATCAGCTATAGAGATCTCTCTCAGGCCATTCCATGGCCCTGACGAGCAAGGCTTGAGGAAATGATGGAGGAACGGGGAGTTGAAGTCGATCATTCGACACTTTATCGTTGGGTTCAACGTTACGCTCCGGATTTAGAAAAGAAGCTCCATTGGTACAAGAGAAGTCGCTCCTATTCCTGGCGCGTGGATGAAACCTATATAAAGGTTAAAGGGAAGTGGAAGTACTTGTATCGAGCGATTGATAGGGGCGGAGATACCCTCAATTTCTACTTGTCCGCGACCCGCAACACCAAAGCAGCCAAACGTTTCCTGAACAAAGCCCTCAAACGCAATAAGAGATATGTCCCTGTGTCGATCTCATCAGAAAAGGCTCCAACATATGGAGAAGCTATCAGGAAGTTGAAAGCTGAAGGCAATATACCTAATGAGCTTTTACATCGCCAGATCAAATACCTTAATAATTGGCTTGAGGGGGGGGGGCACGGCAAACTCAAGAGCTTAGTCAAGCCCACTCTGGGTTTTAAGTCCATGAAAACGGCTTACGCCACAATCAAAGGATTTGAAGTCATGAGAATGTTTAAAAAGGGACAATTCAGAATATGGATACACGGTGAAACAGGGCCATTAGCTGAGGCAAGATTCATTAACCGGTTATTTGGAGTTTATGCCTGAAATTCACCTTAAAAAGGGGGTTTTGGGCTCTGGTTAAATTTTTGCAACAAAGCCCTAATTATGAGTACTGTGGTGAGGTTGATACCATACCTGATAATCGTATTTAAAGATTTAAAAATTGTATCATCTACGAAACTTGTGAATTTGATATTATTTTTTGATGGTATCAGTTGTATTCATCTGAATTTATGAATATTTTAAAGGCATTATTAAATTTGTATAAAGTGATTTTTTATGGGCATAAATACTGAGGGAGTTCAATTATTAGTTGATCATATCAACCCTGGTGTTTTGAAGCATGGAACGGTTATTGAATTCGGTGCTCAAGATTTAACTCCGATGCCGAAAGCGCTTCCAAAGATATTTGAGAAGGCGGGTATTAATTACCCCAATAATTCTATTGATACTGCTGAATCGCTATATCGAGCGATAGGTTTTAATGACTATAAATGTATTGACGCGATTGATTTGCACGGTGCATTAAACTTTGATCTCAACCTTGATTTAAAGGCTACATATGGTTTTGAAGACCAGTTCGATCTAGTTACCAACTTTGGCACAACAGAGCACTGTTTTAACCAGTATGCTTGTTTTAAGTCGGTACATGATTTGTGTCATGAAGGTGGTTTGATGTTACATTCTGTCCCATCCAGTGGATTTCCAAATCATGGTTTCTTCCTTTATCATCCTCGTTTCTTTGCAGATCTTGCCGCAGCAAATGGGTATGAAATAGTATGGCTGGGATTTACTATCGATTGCATGCCAGAACTAGTCACGTATACGCAGAAATCTTTTCGTAAATATGGTAGCCGAGATTTGCATATCTATACCGTTCTGAGAAAGAGGAATGCTGAGGAGTTCGTTACACCCTTTGATGGTGTCTATCAGGAGAAAAATAAATTAACGGGATATAGTTCAAATAACTCTGATCATGAAGGCACTTTATTTGAGCAGTATTTACGTACAGGAGATTGGAGAAATATTCTTGTTGATGATACAATCGCCAGAAGGATTAGGCGAGTGGTTCGCCGGATAAAAAGTCGTACAGCTCACATTGTAAGGCAATTTTAGCTCTGCCATTAATCTCAGTGTTTTGTTATTCGATACGTTTTTTTATAGATCTTAGTAATCTTTGCGTAAAAGAACGGTAATGGGCTTTGGTACGGAAATATTTACGTTTTAATTCCTGGTTCATTAATATTGGAGAGATTTCACTTTTCCAGCAGATGTAGGGCAGGCAGAGTTGATCGCGTTTGCTCTGTACGCCGAGTTCTTCCCACCATTCTTCGTGTATCTTCTGCACGCTTTCAACACTATGTCGGCGGAGCAGGAAGTTATTTTCCATCAGTTGTGTTGGATTTGGTAGGCCTTGACTAAGGTAAAAATTCTTCTGTTTTTCGAAGGTGAGCTGATCGTCCATACCGAGGGCTGAGCACTCATCAAATTCGTCATACACATTATTACGAAACGGATGGTAGGCAGCGGCAAAGTCGGGCCACTTTAGTTCCTCCAACAGGCCGTCAGGGTTAGAAATCAAGCGCGCATTGCCATCGATATAAACTGAGTAGTCATAACCTTCTAAATATCGGTGGGGGAGTAGCTTGGGCATTCGGGAATAGCGGGTGTTGTCTAATCCAGGGTTCTCGAAAGAGATAACCTTCCAGTTTGATAAGCCAATTTTCGTTCGCCAACCGAGATAGTTACGATCAGCAAAACAGACATAATCCCAGCCCGGATAACGGGGCTGTTCTAACAGGCCGTCATAACCACCAACGATAGTGGTGTAGATTACTTTTTGGTTAGACTGGCTCACACCCTGTTCCCTTGTAATATAGACGAATTTTCAAGTTGGTAGACTATATATCTACATTACTCTGGACAAGTTTGGTTTGTTGTTTAAAAAAATAACTTAATAACAACTCAAAAGGTTTGAGAAACATGTGCGGATACGTCGGTATCTTTCAGCAGAAAATACGTCAGAGACACGAGGAGCTATCGAAACGATTGCGCTTGAGTGCTGAAATGATTAGCCATCGGGGCCCTGACGATGCGCAAGAATGGGTTTCTGAAGATGCGAACGTAGGCTTTGGTTTTCGCAGGCTGGCAATTCAGGATTTATCTGAAGCGGGCCGACAGCCGATGAGTTCCCGGTGTGGTCGTTTTACGATGGTGTTTAACGGGGAAATTTATAACCATCTAGAGATTAGGACGAAGCTTGAAGCCGTTTCTTGTCAATCGTGGTCTGGCCATTCCGACAGTGAAACATTACTTTGTGCAATTACATTATGGGGACTGGATAAGACGCTCGGATTATTGGATGGCATGTTTGTCATTGCTCTGTGGGATAATGTCGACAAAAAATTATATTTGGTACGGGATCGCTTTGGAGAGAAGCCCCTGTATTATTTACGCCAAGACGGAACGTTATATTTTGCCTCTGAGTTGAAAGCGCTACCCGCTCTAGGTGCCAGATTTGGTGATATTGATCAACAAGCGTTGATGACTTATTTCCGCTTACGCTATATACCTGCTCCTGATACAATCTATACAAATGTAAAGAAAGTTCTTCCGGGGGAGATTATCATTTTTCCTCTTGATCCGCACTGCTCTATTTCGTCAAGGAAATATTGGGATACTTTGTCCGAAGCAGAGAAGGCTTCTGAAAAAGGATATACAGGAAGCCGGAAAGAAGCGCTTGAAGATATAGATGGTGTCTTAAATAAACTTGTAGAAACACGGTTGGCGTCAGATACGCCACTGGGCACGTTTCTTTCTGGTGGTATAGATTCTTCTCTGGTGACTGCTTTAGCGCAAAACCAATCAAGCGGCAGGATCAATACCTATACCATTCGTTTTGAAGATAAGCGTTTCAACGAGGCTGATGAAGCTTTAGCCGTTGCCGATCATATTGGTACAAATCATACAGAAATGGCGGTAACCGAGAGGGATACTCTTGATTTGGTTGCTAAGATACCACATGTCTATGATGAGCCCTTCGCGGATCCGTCACAATTACCAACGATGTTGCTCTGCCAACTCGCCCGCCAACATGTAACAGTGGCTTTGTCAGGAGATGGTGGCGATGAGTTCTTCGGGGGGTATTCACGTTATTTACAAGTGATGAGTGACTGGGACAAGACAAGTCATTCGAAGTTAGGCTCTTCAATGGCAAGATCTCTTGCTGATTTACCATGGCCGTTACTCGACAAAGGGGCGAATTTATTTCGTAAACGCCCGAGCCGTAGTGGGGCTAAGATAACGAAGGCTTTGAGGAAATCTTGGGCAAGTTCGTTAGGTGAAATATCCCAACATTATACAAGCTTTTGGCGTGATGGCCTTCCTGTTCGAGGGGCTTCAAAGCAAGAAGACTGGCGATTTGATAGAGCCTGGTCAATCAATCCTGATCAAGTTAACAACCTTGGGGCTCTCAAGTCATTAATGGTTGCTGATAGTATGGTGTATCTACCGGATGATTTAATGGTGAAGGTAGACCGGGCCAGTATGGCGACGTCTCTTGAGGTTAGAACGCCGTTTCTAAATCAAGATCTTGCTCGGCTTTGCTGGTCTCTCCCTCAGGAGTGGCACGCTGGTCAAGGCCAAGGTCTGAAATGTTTATTGCGGGAGACATTGTACAAATACGTGCCGCAAAACCTGGTAGATCGCCCCAAGAAGGGCTTTGATGTACCCCTTAGAGATTGGCTGAGGCGAGACCTTAAAAGCTGGGGTGATGATCTGGTCAATACCTCAGATGCCGAAACTCATGAGATGCTAGATATGAGGGCTATTCGCAAGAGTTGGACAGAGCACCAAAAAGGAGCGAACCGGGAAGGCGATCTCTGGCCAGCCTTGATGTTTCTAGCTTGGAAAATGAGCAACTAATTTTTCAGTACTTCACAAGTTATCCGATCAGCATTGGCCATAATATTCAATGCTATGGTTGTTGCCGGTATAGAGGGGAGTATTGATCCATCCACGATATGAACGGATTTCCAGGCTGGTAGACGACCCAAAGTATCGGTCTCAAGCTCTGTCTGTCTTTTAGTTGTCATAGTTAGGCTTCCGCCAAAGTGGAAGCCCCCACCAGGCGGCGCTATTTGAGTCAACAACGGTGATGTATAAACACCTGCTTTGGATAAATAATTCGCTAGTTCTTTTGTTAATCTTCGAATTAGTTTCGTCGTAATTTTCGTGGTTTTAATTGGTTCCACATGAAAAATTGGACGTCCTTGTCGATGGGCACGTAAGAGACTTAACTTAAAGGATTGGCTGTGATCTGAATGAAGGCCACCCCATCCTATCAGCATCCGGTTAATGATTATGGAGCGAAGCCAGTTTGGGACCAATCCAGGTAAGTGTTCTTTAGTAAATCGCCCTGCTTCGTTTATTTGTATATGTAACCAATGGTCATTTTTTTGAAGGTCCCAGAATAAACTCGGTAGTTCAAACGTTGGGGTTGGAGTGCTGCCTCCCCGCAACTGGAACATTGGCATGATAAATTTTTGACTATCTAATAATTTAACAGGCACCTCGAATTTATTTAGTGATTCAAGTACAATACGCGTGCTACTTATTGCACCTGCTGCGAGGAATATTCGGCCAAACCGTTCTTCATATTTTTCGGCCCCTGTAATGTATTTAACAGCAACACCTTGATCATCCTCCTCTATTTTGTAAACCAATCGGTCCCGGCAGAGGTTGATTTTTCCATCAGTATGCCACTTTTCAAAACAATCAGAGAAACTATATATCGAATTTTGGGGGCATCCTGTTAGGCATAACCCAGAAAGATTACAGGCATTTTCTTTTTTGGAATAAAGAGCCAATCGTGCAACTTGGCATTTGTCGTCGGGCTGATTGCGATCCAAGCGTTGTTGTAATCGTTGTAATCTTAGACTGATTGGTAAGAACTCAAGGGAGTCTATATCTTTAAAAAGTGGGAAAACTTCGGTGCTAGTCGAGTTGTCTGAGCCTAGTGCTAAGGGTAGATTTTGTAAGACTCGTTTAAAATGAGGAGATAAATCTGAAGCTGTTATTGGCCAGTTAGCCATATCCTCATTTCTGATTGGCAGCATTGCTCCTCCCCATCCAACAGCGAATCCACCCTGTGCAAAAGTCGGAGCGATTAATGATTCTTTTGAAATTAGCGGGGAATATGATTGATTGAATCCATGGAAATAATCAGATCCGTATAATCTCTTTTTTGGGAACTCTCCATTCCGAATATTTGCCTTTGTATACAGCTTAAATGCATCACTTGGTGTTAAGGAGTGAGTTGTTTTTTCTTTTAAATTTTCTTTAAATGCCAGATGATTTTCATCAAGTTTATTTCCTACATCCCATACCGTTGGCCGAACACCTTTTTCAATTAATGCATTGCATGTGGCCCACGAAGCTGGGCCAGTACCAATGATCAATACATTCATCAATTATGATTTCTTTGAAAATACTCGTTAATAACAGCTATGTTCTGATGAATTTCTTTGTCAGAATAATCAGGATAAAGTGGAAGGTATATTAGCGAATGGGCTGTTTTTTCTGCATTAGGGCAATCAAGATAAAATTCAGAATAGCAGGGTAAATTTGAGCAATTTCTGTGATAACTCATTGTGATATCACGACCTTTTTTCATTGCAAATTTTACCAATTTTTCTCTATCGTCGCATTGAATGGTGTAATACCAATACATGTTCGGAACGTTATCTTGAGAAGGAGGGCTTATAAAATTTTGTTGATTTTTAAATCCTTCGTCATAAATACGAGCCTTATTCTGTCGTGTTATACTTAAGTCGTCTGATTTGTTGATTTGGGGCAAGATTAATCGGGCCTGCATTGGAGACAGGCGATGCCTATACTCATCAGGCAGGATTTCATTTAGGGTCGGGGCGATATCAATTTTAGTCTGATTGTTAATGAAATCGACATCATTGAGTAAGCCGTACCGAAAAAGGCGAAACGAAAAACTTTTAAATAGAGGAGGCCAAGTTACAACATCGGTCATAATGCCTGAAATAACTTTCTTTATGAAAAAGGATACAGAAAGCTCAGGCCAACCTGATAACTCTTTTCTAATTGATTGAGCAAAGTTATCGTCATTGGTTACTATAGCACCACCATAAAAGCTGGTGACATTTTTAAAAAGACCGAAACTGTAAATTCCTGCATTACCATGTGTTCCAGAGGCTTTGCCGTCGATTTTAAGTCCAAAAGCTTGTGCGGCATCTTCAATAAGGGGAACTTCATGATTGTCGCATATTGCTTTGATCGCGACCACATCACAAGAACACCCGTAAAAGTGGGTAGCTAAAACGGCACCGCATTCTTCATTTTTCATCTCGGTTAGTAATTTTTTGATGCTACGAGGGGCGATATTGCAAGTATTCCGATCGATATCAGCAAAAACGGGGATGCCACCTGCTGCAATCACCATATTCACGACTTCGGCAATCGTATACGGTGATAATATTACTTTTTGTCCAGGCCTAATTTTGTGCTTGAGGCTAAGGTAAATGCCTACTCGAGCCAGCGGCACCATAATAGTATGCTTAACCTGAAACTTCTTACACAAAGCTTGTTCAAGTAAGCCTATGTCATCACCCTTATTCCATCTACCCAACATGAATTCTTTCGCTACAGTGAAATAATCACGTAACCGAGTATAGAGGCGTAGGCGAGAGGGGGAGCCAGCGTAGATCATTTTTTATCCAAAACATGAGATCAAGGGTTGCTATTTTATTGACTTTTTAAAAACGACATAATGCAATCCGTGTAGAGTTTCTTCTCCACAGGGGTGAAAGTCGTTGGCTTCATAGAAATTGATTGCCTTATTATTTTCACCTTCGAGTGTTTTAACAAAATAATCTGAGAGGCTAATTGATTGTAGTTCCATCTCTATCTGCTCAAGTAATTTACGTCCCACCCCCCTCGAACGCAATTTACTATCACAAAAAAGATAGATTAACTCAGGTTGGAGTGGTGCTGTAAGGTTTCCTCGGATAGAGAAAAAGGTAGAGAGAGGCACTTTGAAGAAATTTAGAGCAGTATAGAATAATGTTTCGAGGTTGGTTTTTAGGCCTTTTTCTAACTTATCAGGGTCGAGAGAAACAAATCCAGCGGCTATAATTTGTGAGTTATCATCTCGAGTGATAATTAAAATATCGTTATCATTATTTATAACAAATCGATAAAAACTCTCAGTTACGCCCTTACCAAGTCGAGCTATAATTGAAGTTGGCAAACTCTGCATGTGTAAAGAGACTAGGCGAGAGATATCTGCATCGCTAAATGCCGCTGGCTTGCCCTTTTCATACAGAATAAAACGACTGCCAAGGAAGTTTATAGGTAGACTAATTAGAATTACAAAAAATATTGCAATATGCTCGTTGAATCCGAGATCTATAATCGACCAGTTTAAAGCGAACTGCCCGATCCCGTAAGAACCTAAGTAAAATAAACCGTAAGCAGGTAATTTCTTTGAATTTAAAACAGATTCAAAAGTTGTTTTGCTGTTTGCAGCCCAAGAAAATAAAACGCCGACAATAAATGTTAACGCGTATGACCAATTATGATCGAGTACAAGTAGTAACGCCCAGTAGAGTGCTAGAGTAATACATGTATTTATCCCGCCAACTATAACAAAGCTAATAATTTGTCTCTTCATTGATTGCTACAATTCCTAATTCCTCAATAAGTATCAATACAATGATTTCAGGTGTTGTATATTTTTACTGTTGGGGCCAAATGATATGCACTTTGAAATTAAATGAACTCGATTTAATCGCAGATATTTTTACTAGATTTAAATTTAACTGATGATATCAGCGGTGGTGGGCCTCCCCAAACTCTTTAAGAACAGTCCAGCTCCATAAAAATAATCTGTTGTCTGTTTTGCCTGATTGGTGGCGAGCTATATGGGTTTCAACGGCGGATGGCTCTATCGAAAACTCTGGAGCCAGATCCCCTGTAAGGGGAATATCCTTCAACCACTCCTGAAGAGGTACTCCAAATCCTTTCTTGGGACGATTAAGAAGGTCATCAGGAACAAGGCCTTGAGCTGCTTGTTTCAATACTCGCTTCCGTTTAGAACCGTAAATTTTGTACTCAGATGGTAAATGCCTAACATACTCAACTAGGTCATTATCCAAAAATATTGAACGCGTTTCTAGACCATTGAGCATAGAGGCTCTATCTACTTTGGTTAGAATATTATCAGGAAGGTAGAAATTACTATAGTACTCAAGGCTTTTATCTATAATAGATTTCTTTGGATCTTCCCGCCAAAGGGACAAAACTTCACTGTATAGCTGCTCAATATCTACAGGTTCATTAAATAAATCTGAAATATCGTCCGGTTGGAGTGGAGCAAGCCAAGTTGGATTCCACAATTCAGATTTATGTTTCACGCCTGATAGAAAGCGCCGAACCTTAAAATCGAAACTCATGTTGATCGAAGATTTAGGAAGAAAATCTGCGAGTCTGCGAAGGGTATTAATTCCCTTTTTGGGTATTAAAGCGCTAATAATTCTCGCTGGTAGTAAGGCCGCAAAAGGGTCGTATCCTGCGAAAAGTTCATCTCCACCATCCCCGGATAAAGCAACCTTTACCTTAGAGCTGGCAAATTCACACAGAAGATAAGTAGGCAGAATAGAACCATCTGCCAAAGGTTCATCAATACGACTGAGGACGTCTGATATAATTTCTTTAGCTCTTGACAGGTCAAGTATTGTGTTTTGGTGCATTGTTCCTAGGCTCTCAGCCATGGCTGAGGCAAAAACAGTTTCATCAAAAGACTTCTCTGTAAATCCAATAGAGAAGCTTTGGACTTGTTTCGCGGGCATAAACTGACACATTGCCGCAGTAGCAAAGCTTGAGTCTATCCCCCCGGACAAAAAAACCCCCAAAGGAACGTCACTCATTAAGCGCCTTTTGACTGATTGGAAAAGTAGTCTTTGTACTTCTTCAGTTGCTTCTTGAAATGATGGTGGGTTTTCTTTCGGGTCGACACGGAACTTCCAGTAATTCTTGATCTCTTTTTTTTGCGTCCTCAGATCATATGTTAAATGGCTTCCTGGAGATAGTTTGTGTGTATCTCGGAAAATAGAGTTCGGTGATGGAACAAATCCATGAGCAAAATACTTCTGTAAACTCAACTGGTTATATTTAGTGTCAAAATTCCGGTGTGCTACTATTGCATCAAGTTCTGAGCCGAAGAAAAATATACTCTTTTGCACTCCCCAATAAAGGGGCTTCTCACCATAGCGATCTCTTGCTAAAAAAATTCTCTTTTTAACTTTATCCCAAATAGCAAATGCGAACATTCCGTTAAGTTTTAAAGGAAGTTCTTCGCCCCATTCTTCCCACCCATGAACAAGAACCTCTGTATCGCTGTGGTCGGTATAAAAATAATGTCCTCTAGCTTCTAATTCTTTGCGTAACTCTAAATGGTTATAAATTGCTCCATTGAAAGTTACAGCAACTGTACGGTCCTCATTCCACATTGGTTGGGCGCCAAATTCAACATCAACGATGGATAGGCGGCGATGACCAAAAAAGACAGCGTCATCTGGATCATGGTAATGTCCAAAACCATCTGGGCCTCTATGGGAAATCGCTTGGGTCATTAGTTTGAGGTCATCAAGATCTCCTGATCCCACAAATCCAGTAATACCGCACATTGTCTTAGGTCTTTTCACCGTTAGGATTTTTACGAATTTGATAGATTTTTTTCCCCTGCGCTTCGTAATACGTACGCATCACTAATTCAGCAAGTAGCCCCATAAGGACACATAATACCCCAGTTGTGAAAAATGTTCCTGATAATGTGGGCAGGGGTGTTGAAATGAATGAAATTCCACTGATAATCTTAAGGCCGATCGCCCATCCAGCTGTTATGAAAGATAAAAAAAGAAGTACAAAACCTACGCCACCAAAGATGTATATTGGCTTGGTCATGTAGCGTTGCATAAACGACACAAGCATGAGGTCGAGGGTCACCTTGAAGATGCGATTTAACCCATATTTAGACTCACCACGTAATCGAGCTCTATGGTTTACCGGTATTTCCGAAATTCTTCCGCCCTGTGATGCCGTGTAGATAGGAATGAACCGGTGCATTTCTCCGTAGAGTTTAATCCCCTCAATGACGTCTTTGCGGTAGGCTTTTAACGAACAGCCATAGTCATGGAGTTGAACGCCTGAAATCTTAGAAATCAACCAGTTTGCAATTTGGCTGGGTATCTTGCGTGTAAGGGTTTTATCTTGACGATCACTCCGCCAACCAGAAACGACATCATAGCCCTTATCCAGCTCTGCCAAAAGTTTTGGGATTTCAGCCGGGTCATTTTGTCCATCACCGTCCATAGCGATGATGATGTCCCCCTGAGTTAAATCAAATCCCGCCATCATGGCAGCCGTTTGGCCATAATTTCTGAGTAAATTAACAGCATTGATGCATTTATCTTTTACAGCTAATTCATTTAATTTTTCAGCAGTAAGATCACTTGAACCATCATTGACAAAAATTAGCTCATAATTTCGTCCAATACTGTCCATTATTGCTTTAATTTCCTCATAAAGAGGTAAAACATTATCTTCTTCATTAAAAAATGGTACGACCACGGATAATTCGATTTTAGATTTTATCTTCACAGATTTATCTTTTACCTTTGAGGCTGTAGCTGCCAGATTCATACACTTAATCCTTGAGGGTGGTTCTGATCCCACGCTTTTTGAGATAACTTTGAATCGTTGATACAAATAGTGTTACGCCCACAACTATGGAAAGCGGCTCTACCGGCATCAAATACCTTTTTTCTAGGCTGACCATGGAATATGCAAATAAATAGCAGAAAAAACTTAGGTAGTAGAAGCTCATTACCATAATCTTCGGGTTACATTTTTTGATTCGATAATTTTGACTTCTCAACTCAGAGAATAAAAATATCGGCATTAGAGCCAAGAAAGAAAGCATAATTATTATTGATATAATTCTCGATACTCCCCGGCCAAGACGTAAGCCCAGAAGGTCTATTCGTCCTTCTGCAAAGACAGCACTCCAAAGGCTCTTTTTTTTATTTGCTGAAAACGTGTTTTCCCCACCAGCCCAGAAATGTAATTGTGTAAGTGACTCTACAGGCATAAATGCCAAGAAAAGATATTTTTCGCTAATCTGTGATAAGGATACCGCGAGCATATCAACAGGGTGTTCTGCCCAGTTACGAAAAAATCGCGTCATACCATATTTCCCAACATCATATGCGTTGAAACTTTGTGTTTCGACCAGGTGTTTATTAATCAACGCAACCCTTGTGAGAGGTGGTCTGTCGTCTGAGAATGATAAGGGCGCCATATCCTTGAGAAGCGGATCATCGGCAAGAACGCTTACACCTCTTTTCTCTAGGTCGAGCGTCGGAAAAAACATAGAGGTCTGGGATGCCGTAGTTACGAACCTCTCTCCAGTACGATAGTTATTCCAAGTTTTATAGGCTTCTATACCAATCAACAGAGGCGCTATGAAAACTAAGCTCAAAGCCAATCCTTTAAGCCATCCTTTTGATCGGTACCCCCAATAGAATACAAGGGGCCAGAAAATTATTTGGAAATAGCTTCCTGCTTCCCTGAGCAAAAATGCAAAAAGTACAAGTACTCCCAAGCTTGACACAACAAGGAGGGATATTTTCTTTTCATCTATAATTGCAATACCTAAATAGCAGGATACTATCAACAATAGGCTAGCATTCAGGCTGTCTGTAAGGATGGATAAATCTAATACGAGGCCCTGTCCCAAGCCATGAGAAAATGCGACAAAAAGTGCGCAATATAGATTTCCGCTTAAACACTTTACCAGGCGGTATATAAACCAGCTGGCTATAGTTGAAATGCTTATTTGGAAAATAATTACAACCCATTGCCAAAAGTTTCCAAAAATAGCCTCGGCTAAGGCAATAATTAATGGGTAGCCAATAATTCGAAAAGAAGTCTCCGGGTACCAGTAATTATTTAGATCTTCGAAATAAAGCCAGGAATTACCAGTAAGAATGATTTTGGCAAACGCAACATACCCGTAACTATCGGGCGTAAAGACAGGCCCATAAAAAAACAAAAGGCCGATCTTGAGAACGATTAGTGCGAGTAATATGTGAAATATACTTATAGCCGATTTACGCATAGCAATTTTTATATATGGTTGAAAAAATGGGAAGTAAATTAGTCTTTCATTTATCATGGTCAAAGCTACCTGTACAATTAATTAATTGTACAGGTTTCATACGGTAGCTAGGACTTTTTAAATTACTTCCTGGGTCGAGAGGTTCACTTTTGTAGACTATAAATGGGACGCTGTAGCTCCGTTCTCTTTAGGATTATGGGTCGGACAAGGCAATCGACACTCGGATATTGGCTGAGTTGTCGGTCCTGAACTTAGATCTTGATCCGATTCACCTAAAGGTAATGGAAATCAAAAAGGATAGAACAATCTTAAAAATACTTTCCCATAGGGTAAACCAAAGGTCTGTTTGAGTAATTACCTAGATCAATGAGTTTTCTGGAGATATTTGGCGGTTGCTAATTAGATTATACAGGTTTGATCTCTTCCTTAATAAGGGTTAATTAGATGGAATTGGTATATTATGGATGAGTAACTTCAATGGAACGAAAACCTTTATATGTTTTCTATGCTGCTACGGATGGTGCTGGAACGCACATAATTCGCGGGCTTTTTTTACGCCTTAAGAATGAAGGTTTAAAAATTTTCACCAATCATTCGATGTTTTTGGAATTGACTGCGCGGTATTTGTACCCGAGTGATGGTTCCAGCGACAAAAAAGCACAAACTATTTCTGAAATGAACAATATTCTGGCCGGCATGGGGCTAGATGTTTTACCTGAAAATCCAACTCAACTAGATCTGTTTACTAGTATGGATGCTCAGATTAGTGAAAGCGATGTCACCTTGGACTTTTCTCGTGTGCTCTGCCTGACAACTGAAACGCGTTCTTATGATGATATCGCAAATATCCGTAAGTTTATTTTGGCCTACTGTAAGTGGGAGAATCGGGCCGTGGATATTCGTTTTATTGTGCAGCAACGTGATCCCCTAGATCATATTGCCTCACTTCACGAACGATTTGGTACCAAGTTTTTTTGGGCAGAAATTAAGGATGTCGTCCTAAATAGCCATCATCTGCTGAAATTGCTTCGTGCAGATCTGAATGAAAACGGTCTTAAAGAACTCTATATAAACTTAACTCTATCAGATATCATTGATGATTTTCATACATCCCTAGATAGCATGGAGAATTTGCTACAGTTGCCATTCTATCGTGACATGTATATCACGCGGGTTTCCCTGAACAAATGGCCAGTATCCGTTTTTGCACTAAAATTATTGGGAGATCATCAGATCAGGGAGATGGCAAAAGATCTCGGTATTGACTATCCTCAGCCTGGTTCCTTTGGCCTGAAGTTCTTTACGTGGAAGTCGAGAGCACTTCGCCAATATTATGAATTGAAGATTATCATTGATACTTTGCTTGGGTCCATTGAAGACACCAATCCCATTAACACCAAACATGAAAGAAGGCTTTCCGTCATCCATAAAGTTTTATTGAAAATGTTCCCATCCTGGCGTAAACACCGACAGGAATTTCATGAGAAAATGAAAAAAGGTAATACGAAAAACTGAGGTTGATGTCACCCGTGGGCGCAAGGTTTTGAAGATAATATGGATAAAACGATCAATTGAGTTAAAAAAAGAAACTCAGTAAAGTATAAAATATTCATGAAAAATATACGCCAGACAAACGTCAGGATTACTTTACCCAATTGTATGCTTTTGATATAGGCACTAGAGATTTTTTTAAATCAATTTTTAGGACGAAATTCTATGACAATTTTGGTCACAGGCGGTGCTGGCTATATTGGTTCACACGCCGTACTTGCTCTGATCGACGCAGGTTTTTCGGTTGTCGTTGCTGACAATCTTACGACTGGGCGGCGCCAAGCAGTTCCCGTGGAGATCCCTCTGGTAAAGGTTGATTTGGGAGACGAGTCTGGAATGAGTGGGCTCTTCGAAACTTATAAACCTAGTGCTGTCATGCACTTTGCGGGATCAATAGTGGTTCCTGAATCTGTTGAACGACCTCTTGATTACTATAGCAACAATGTGGGCAATACTCTTTCTCTGTTAAAGCTCTGCCAACACCACGGCGTGAAAAATTTCATCTTTTCCTCTACTGCAGCGGTCTATGGAGAGCCAGAGGTAATTCCCGTAACCGAAGAAAATTTTACAAATCCCATTAACCCCTATGGATGGTCAAAGCTCATGAGTGAGCAAATGATCAAAGATGCGAGTGTTGCCCATGGATTGAATTACGGTATTTTACGATACTTTAATGTCGCCGGAGCCGACCCAGAGGGGCGAGTAGGACAATCTACACCTGGAGCCACGCATTTGATAAAAATCGCCTCTCAGGTGGCCTTGGGCTTACGTGAAAAAATCTCTGTATTCGGTACCGACTATCTAACAAGAGATGGCACCTGTGTCCGAGATTACATCCATGTTTCAGACCTTGTCTATGCTCATGTGTTAGTACTAAAGCATTTACAAAACGGGAAAGAGAATTTCATAGCGAATTGTGGTTATGGCCATGGCTATTCTGTACGAGAAGTTCTTGATGAAACTGGGCAGGTAATTGGGCGAGATATCCCTACGGAAGATCGCCCTCGGCGAGCAGGTGATCCTCCAAACTTAGTTGCGGATGTAACTAGAATTCATGATATTTTAGATTGGAATCCCAAATACGATGATCTGGGATTAATAATTAAAACTGCTTTGAACTGGGAGCGTACACTTCAGGGCAATTAATTTTGTGCATTTTGATTTACTAGGCGTTGTTTGAGTGGTTAAATTATTTTTTAACAATATTCTTTCAAATATCTTACACTTATTCCTGTATATGTGAAAGTAGTATGGAATTTTCTCTTAGTTTTCGACGAGATAGCCGACGAACTGTTTTTACCATCAACATTTTTGAGCGACCAATTCGCATCAAATACTAGATCCATCAGAAAAGCTCTTAGTTCAAGTTTTCAATAGGCAAGGCCGTGTGTAGTTGGATTCAGAAATAAGAAACCCTAAACTTCAGGATACTTTGAAGCTGGGTAAGTTAGGATACCAGATATCTGTCTGGCAACTGTGATCATGTTTGTTCCGACCGAGTAATTACTCTTGTTCTTCTTCCTGTAGGGTTTCATGCTTTTTACACCAAGGCGATTACGAGAGAAGTGATGCATCTAACATGCTATCAGGATTAGATATCAAGCCTCCATACATTTTCAAAATTGTTTAGCTCAATATTTTGTACCAAAGAGGGAAGCTTCCGGTGGCATCACCTATGAATCTGCACGCGCTATTGCCGAAACAGGTGTGGATGTGATCTCACTTGGTTGGCTTACACACAGCGCGCCTTGTCTGGATCTGGGCTTGGATATTCTTTGAATTAACACGATGTGATTCTGTAATCATAGCAGGATTTTGGGCTTCTTTCGCATAATGAATTTATAGAAGGAATAAATACCGGAGTTCTTCCTCCTCGTGTCCTGCAGAAGCAACGGAAAACGCTCGGGACGCAAGGCATTTCGTATTAGAGTCAGAGTGAATAGCATAATTTAAAGTAACGAATTAAAGAAAATTTTTGTAGTAAAACAATGATAAAAAAGACATGAAATTAGAGACTTTAGGGGACCACCTAAGGTCTCTTCTCTACAATATGAGTAAGCGTCCGGTCTCCCCCACCTATATCTAAGATTATAAAGAGCCAAAGCGTCCACCAACTTTCCTAGTGGACACTATCTCATGACTAAGAAATCCCGGGCGCGTCGTGTATTTAGTATTGATTTCAAAAGGCAGGTTGGTTGCGACACTGAAGAATGGAGTTAGTCGAGAAAAAAATAGTGAGAGTTGTTGAGACAAAGAATTCTACGAAATTCGTATTGCATTGGTAAAAACAGTAAATTATTCTTTATATATATAGTGTCAGGCCATCGCGATCCACGATCCTTGGCCCGTTACGGATCTCCTAATTTCTTATGTATGTTTTCTAAGTGGAAAGTAAGCTCAAGAGGATCTACTCTTTACTTGTAAAAGTATTGAGTATTCTCTACTTTTCGTTCATCAATTTTCTCAGTTATTAGAGGAAATTGAAGGGCTTAAAACGAGTATGGGGGAAGTAAAGTGTTTCAGTTTCGTTTCGTATATGCCGTCCTTGGCTTTATTACCATTTTAGTTGTTTTATCCGGATGTAAAAGTCAAACGGTAAATTCCGACAACTCTCAACAAGAAGGAAATCAGGAATTAACTCTGTCTTCTGAAGAGAATGATAAAAAGCAAACGGCACTTTATAAAATTGAATGTGATCTTGGTGATAAATTCCAGTGCATAAAATATGGTGTTTCCCTAAAACAGGGTACTGGTGTTTTAAGAAATGATGCTAAGGCGGTAGCTCTATTTAATTTGACTTGTGATGAAGGAATTAGTCTTGGATGCGGCCATTTAGGAGAAATGTATTTATTAGGTCGAGGGGTAATTCCTAATGATGATAAAGCATTTGAACTGTTTGAAGATACCTGTAATAGAAATGAGTCCTATGGATGCATTAGTTTAGCTTGGATGTATGCCAAAGGGAGAGGCACCATGCAAAATTACTCAAAAGCAGCTGAATTATATCAGAGTGAGTGCAATGGAGACCGAGTGATTGGATGTGCTCAATTAGGCTATATGTATGTTCAAGGCAAAGGCTTGTTACAAAATACGATCAAGGGTGTCGAATTGATCAACAAAGCCTGTCGTAATCAAGTCGCTAGGGGCTGTGGTACTCTTGCCTATTTATATAGCAAGGGACTTGGAGTGCCTTTGAATAATCAAGAAAGTCAAAAGTATTTCAAATTGGCATGTGAATACGGTGATTTAAAGAGTTGTCGGATGCTAGTGAACTAATTGTATCTAAATTAATACATTTAATACGTTTTTCTTGAATTTGGTGAAATACATATGATCCTAAAAGAATTTTACCGAAGGAACACCAATATGTGCTCAACGTTTCAAATTCCCTTTTCAAATTGGGTCCTGTGGGAAAATAGGGCTAAGTGCACTGACTTGAAAAGCTCAGGAGTATACCTAATTGCAGAGTTTAACGAGTGTCCGGCAATTGTTGATCGTCTCGCAGGAGAAATATTTTATGTTGGAGAGACTACAGGCCGAACTCAATTATTAAAAACCCGCCTCAGTCAATTCGAGAAATCAGCGCAAAACGGAAATGGTAACCATAGTGGAGGGCGAAAATTTCACACGGTTAAAGGTCCTGCAAAAATGAAATCCAAAACCATTTATTTTTCATATGCCTTATCGGATAAAGGTGCTGAGCTCAAAGCTATGCAAATAAAAATGTGGGAAAGGATCTGCCTATATGATTTTACGAGAGAAAATGGAAAGGCTCCTTGTTGTAATTCCGTTTAGGGTCGATTCCGACTGATATGTGCCATTAGCGATAGTCTCAAGCCCTAGCCTGGATGATCTCAAGCCGCTACAATTAGCGGACGCATTCATCATAAGTCATCAACTAGTCATGACCCTAACTTTTTAATGAAGGAGATAACTGTATCGACTTATTCAAATACTTGTAGAACGCGCTCTTTACCCATAGCTCTCTGTTTTCTCCAGCCAAATATGGCAGCTATGCAAGCTAAAATTATTACCCAGGAAGAAGTTATTAGAATACTTTCAAACGTTTCCCTAGTGGTAAGATCATATGTTGCAGATAGTATAATTGTGGTGGCGATTATTACTAGAATGCTTATGGTACTTCCAATAATTGCAGCGCAAAAAGCCCAAATTCCGCGCTCCCACTTATAAGCAAGTTTGTGAGTTAGAAACCACGCGATTAACAAGCTAGGGATATGTATCAACATACTACTTTGATCCTTTGAAGTTGATGATCTAACAATTGAATTGAAAATTTATAAGTGCAGCCCATTAATGTTACGCCGCTACACGTACAAATATCTCGGGTTATTTGTACGACTGCAATCATAGACCTCACCCCACTTTATCTGCGAATATAAATAAGGTCATGGTCTTAGCTGTTTCGTGCCAGAAGCTGACATTGTAATCAGTGAAAAATAAATTTAACGCTTTTTGGGGCCACGGTTTGCCCCTTTTTTTCTTGCTTGTAGTGTATCGCTATTTACTGAAAGGCGGTTCAATTTTTTAGCTTTAAAATCATACTTGCTTGAAATCTCACTACTGCCAGCTTTTAAGTTTTCTAACCGATAGTGGCCAGTATGGGTATTGATAGAATAAACGACAACATCTCCTGTTTTTGTCGTAAAGAGTTTTATGTTCTGTTTATGAAGTAGGGCTCTGATTTCTGGTTTCGGGTGCTCATACTGATTTGCAAAATCTGCACTGACTATAGCGATTTTAGGTTTAATCTTTTTTAAGAATGCTGATGTTGTAAATCCATTATTAGCTCCATGATGAGCTAAAATCATTATATCAGTTTCTTTGTTAGCGGTGCTATAGGCTCTTATATTTGAAGCTATTTGTGTAGACTCAACATCACCTAAGCTTAGAACATTAAAAGACCCTCTTCTAAATAATTTAACAGTAGAATTATTATTAGGGGAATTAGGATCAATATCTTTTGGATGGTAGATTACATCGTTATACCCATAACTGTTCGAAGGATCTAAACTAGCAATATAATCTGGTGTTACTTGTACTAACTTGAGATTTTGTTTTGACAATTTCCCATAAGATCTGATTAATTTTAAACTCTCACAACCACTTTCAGTGTGAGGCTCATATCCTGGGTATTCTATTCTTATAGGAGTATATCTTTGCAAAATCTCATCAAGTTGGCTTGGAGTGCAATGGTCTTGATCCCAAGAGGTGATATGTAAAGTATGTATTTTCTTTACATTACAATGTTTCATCTCTTCTTCGATGCTGTCTTGATTCCTATCGGTATAACGCGCTTCAATAAGAGTAAATCTAGACCCATCAAAATATGAAAATGATGAGCCTGCCGTTTCAAGATGGTAAGCTCTAAATCTCGTTTTCTTTTGTTGGAGAGTCATTCTTCATTACTCACTTTTATCGCGTCAATCCTCTTTTTTATGTAACTTGTTTGCTTAATGTAAGAAGCCATAAATAGAGTAGTAAGAAAAATTGTTATTATTAAGTTTTCGTACTTTTTAATCTCTGGAAAGTTTAATAAAACAATGTTTAGTAGAAATAGAGACAATATACAGATGAATAATGAAAACATACTTCTGAAGATGTTATTTGTTTCTAATAATGGTTCAATTTTTTTATCAATATTTGATGCTCTCAAATAATCGTTATAGTTAGTATATTGAATAAACCCAATGAACTTCATGATAGGTTCAGCAATAAGTGACCCAATTCGGCTAATGACCAATCCCACAAAGTAATATAAAAATACACCAATTAATAAGTCATTTTGAATTAATCTATAATTCAAATATTCATCAGCGAAAAAACAAAAAATAACTCCAGGCAGTAGGTTATTAAAAAGATTATATGATGATAACTTATCTATCACTTCTTTCATTGTTAATCATAATCCTCATTAATTTTGTGTCCGCTTTGGGTTGACTGCGGAAGTTCCAACATGACTCAAACTTTATAGAAAATAGCTGAATACACAACCATTGGTATTGTTTATGGTATTATTAAACGGGGGTTTTAAAAGTCGAATAAATACACCTTATTACAGCTACATTGTAACCGTCCGATCCCCCACACCTACCATCACTGAATATCCCAACTATACTATACTCAGCTGAGTATAGTTCCAAGGTAGTAGCTCGTTGATACGGTTGATCTTATGATCGGCAATCCGTCCCAACACATCTGTTAACCAGGCTTGAGGATCAATTTTGTTAAGTTTAGCCGTTTCAATGAGGGTATAGGCAATAGCAGCAGACTTGCCACCTCGGTCAGATCCCATGAACAGGTAATTTTTGCGACCAAGGGCAATGGGCCGCATGGATCGCTCGGCTGTATTATTGTCGAGTTCCAGAAAACCGTGATCCAGATAGGGCTTCATGCGTTTCATACGCGTGATGGCATAGCGGATTGCCCCAGCCAAAGGTGTCTTGCCGGATATTAGAGTGAGTTGATCATGTAGCCAGACTTCCAACTGCTCAAACACAGCTTTTGATTTGAGTTGGCGTCCTGCTTGCCGCTGATCCGGTGGCAGTCCTCGCATCTCACTTTCAATCTGATAGAGCTTTGCTATGCGTTCTATGGCCTCGGCTGCAAGTGCAGACCCCTGCGACTTGTGAATGTCAAAGAACTTACGTCGCACATGCGCCATACAGGCGACCTCGTGTACATGACCCTGACGGTATAGCTCGTTAAACCCTGCATAACCATCCGCATGCATCCAGCCGCGAAAGTCGGCCAAGTGTTTAGCAGGTCAATGACCCTTGCGATCTGGAGTATATTGATAATAGCTTGTGGAGCACCTCCATTCCATGCCCGCTCATCGCGGACATAGGCCCAGATCCGACCTGTTTTGGTTTTACCATTGCCCGGTGCCAACACACCAACCGGCGTGTCATCAGCAAAAATAGCTTTCCCATTCCTGACATGGCGACCAATGGCCTCAGCCAGAGGTTCCAGCAGATGGGTAGATTTACCAACCCAGTCTGCCAGAGTGGAACTGCTCAATTCAATTTGTTCACGCTCAAATATCTGACTTTGACGATAGAGCGGTAAGTGATCTGCATACTTTGATACCAAGACATGGCTCAGTAATCCCGGGCCGGGCCGTCCTCGCTCTATGGGGCGGGAGGGCAGCGGGGCTTGATGGATGGTGTCGCAACAAGCGCAAGAAAGTTTTGGGCGAATAATTCGATTTACTTTGAACCGGCCGGGGACATATTCAAGTTCCTCCGTTACATCCTCTCCCAGATATTTGAGCTTGCCACCACATTCAGTGCAACTTTCTTTTGGGGAGAGGATCAATTCTTCGCGGGGCAAGTGATCTGGGAGTGGTTTTCTCTTGGGCTGATCCTTTTGCACCACTTGTTCCAAAGGCTGTTCTTCAGCTTCAGTAACAGAGGCTGCAATTTCTTCTTGTTCCAGCTGCAGAGCCAGTTGGTCAAGAGCTTCTGAACTTGCCCCAAAGCGATGATGCCGCATACCTGCCAGCTGGTGTTTAAGCTTCTCGATCAGAAGATCTTTACAATGGATCTCTGCATCCTTGAAACGCAGCATAGCCCGCAATTCAGTCGTTTCATTGGTTAAGGATTGAGCATCATTCAACATGAATATTATATAGCCTATCAAGCCCGCAAAGAGTATCAAAAATAAACACTATTTGTTGATTTTATTACGTTATCCAGTTGATAAGGGACGCCATGTTTGCTGTGGCATACGCCAGTCTATTCCTTCAAGCAACATAGATAGTTGAGCTGGGCTAAGTATCACTTTTCCCTCAGCAGCCGATGGCCAGACAAAGCGGCCACGCTCCAGCCTCTTACAGAATAAACAAGAACCCTGGCCATCCCAGAAAATGATCTTGAGTAGATCACCACGCCGACCGCGAAAGACAAATAAATGGCCTGAGTAAGGATCAAGCTGCAGCACCGATTGTGTCAATGACGATAGCCCGGTAAAACCTTTGCGCATATCTGTCACACCTGCTGCCAACCAGACTTTGGCATTACTTGGAACCGGGATCATGTGTGCGGCCTCAGTATATTGAGTGCCTGTGAGAGGACTTCCAATCCCGTATTCTTGCCACATCGCAATTGCGTCCCACAAGGTAGAATGATCTCAAGGGTTGTGTCGCCGACGGGTGCCCTTCTGTCTTTTGGAAGTTCGATGCAATCAATAACCTTATGGGGCTCTACTGGGACAGTCTGTGCTGAAGAGGCACCTATTTCAATGGGCAGAAAGTGGGATCTTCTAAATCCCGCCGCCACCGATGTAGAAGGTTTGTATTTAAATCATATTGGCGAGCAACCCGTGACCAGGAAGCTTTTGATTGAAGTGCCTCGCCAACAACCTGCTTCTTGAAGTCATTGCTGAAAACACGACGTGTTCGGGATTTCTTAGTCATGAGATAGTGTCCACTAGGATAAGTTAGTGGACACTATCTCACTTTATAATCTTTAAATGTAGGCGGGGGAGACCGGAAGCTTACCCAAAGAGTGATTTGGTTGATAATTCCGGTACAGGTTATCAGTTAACTATGGTTCCGTTTCTTTAGAAGCCAGAAATTAGGATTGACGTTCATAGCATGAATGTCATATATTTCCGTCACATTAGAGCAAGGTCAAGGCGTGTGCGAAATTAACTTAAAGGCCGTGTGTCATAAGTTGATTGGAGAAATGCTTTATCAATAGGATTGATGTGTGTGTTGTTTCGCCTATGGAAATCCTTAGACTTGTAGCATATACGCTGTCTTTTGTCGCTTTAGTGTTTTTACGCTGAGTTATTTCACCCGGTGTGCGGTAGCATATCTGGGTTTAGTGCTGGAATTAGGGCTTGTAGAGCGAATTTAAGTTTCTCGAAAAGGTCTTTGTCGTGATTTAATCTAACCCTAAATTCAATTCATCCAATAACGAAATACATATGAACATTGATCATGAGATGGGCAGGATTTTGTGTATAAGAATGTTGGGCATCAATTAACGATGGTATTTGATTTAAGAATGTAAGAATCATATGGTTTCTGAGTTTCGTAATTTATATAATCTGCTGGATATGTCTACGCGTAGGCAGTTGCCTGTTTCGGCATTTTTCAGTGTTTTGATTTCCATTTTTGAGATGCTTGGTCTTTCTATGATCATGCCTTTATTAGTTATCGTTTCTGGGCCAGATAATACGGAGCACTTTGAATGGCTTACAGGGTTTTTATCTCCTTTCGGCGCGGAGACTAAGGAAGAATTGTTGCTGTACCTCGGTGTGGGAATGGCTGGTATGTTTATGTTGAAAAATGTACTCGTGGTTTTCGTTAGTTGGTGGCAAACTAGATTTTTAGCTGAAGGTGAGAGTAAGCTATCCATAAAATTGGTTCGTCGGTATACTCGGCTTCCTTATTTAGATGTTACAGCGCGAAATTCATCAGAATTAATTCGAAATGCGATCAACAATGTGCAAATGGCAATATCTTCTTTTTTGTTGGCTATTTTATCACTGGTAACGGAGTTACTGATTGTTTGTGGGGTTGCTTTAGTTATCTTTTTGGCCAACGCAAAATTGGCATTGGGCCTTGTTGTGTTTTTTGCAATTGCTGTCATGGCATTTCATGCCCCATTAAGAAATAGATTCAGTATTTTGGGCGAAGGCTTAATGAAGAATGATTTTCTTATATTAAAAACTCTTAAAGAAGGTATTGGTGCCATCAAGGAAGTGCGGATCCTTAATAGAGAGAAATATTTTCTTGATACTTTTTCCGCCCACCGTACAACACTTGGCCGGATGCGGGCCCAGCATAGTTTCTTAAAGGCCATAGGGCGCCCGTATCTTGAAATTATGATGCTTTTAGGTATTGGAGTTGCTGCCATTACAATATTATCTGGCTTGGGAACAGGGGAGATAATTGGAGTTATCGGTCTTGTCGGGGCGGCTGGATTGAGAGTCATGCCATCTGTTAATCGCATCTTGACTTTGTTGCAGCAAATTCGTGTTTCTTTGCCCTCGGTCCGCATAACCATCGCTGAATTTAAAATGACCCAAGGCGAAAAAGGATCTGATTACAAGTCGAGTGTTTTAAAGTCGAAATCACAAAATGGTATTGAGGTTTGCGATTTGCATTTCTCTTATCCTGAACGAGACGTGCCTGCATTGAATGGGCTAAGTTTAACTATACCCACAGGAAGTTCTGTTGGTATTGTGGGGGCGTCAGGTTCTGGTAAGTCCACGTTGGTAAATGTTATGCTTGGATTGGTCGATCCAAGTAAAGGTAACGTCTTTATCGATGGTATTGACATCCGTGAGGGGCTGGATGAGTGGCGTCAACGTGTTGGATATGTTCCTCAAAGTGTTTATTTAACTGATGATACGGTCAGGGGTAATGTCGCTTTTGGTGTACCTGCGGGGGAAATTAAGGAAGAATTACTTAACAAGGCACTGCTTTTGGCTCATTTTGATGAAGTCCTCGCCGATTTACCCATGGGGCTTGATACCATCATTGGTGAGGAAGGCGTTAGACTTTCGGGTGGTCAACGTCAACGGATTGGAATTGCAAGGGCTCTTTATAACAATCCGGATGTCCTAATATTCGATGAAGCAACTTCTGCCCTTGATAACATGACGGAGTCAAAAATTTCCCGGATGATTCATGATTTGAGCGGCACTAAGACAATAATAATTATTGCCCATCGTCTTAGCACGATTCAAAATTGTGATAATGTCGTTATGTTAAGGGATGGAAAGAAGATATCAGATGGAAGCTTTGATAAATTGGCCGAGGAGTGTGATGACTTCAAAGTTCTTTTGGAATCAGGCGGTTTGTAATGTTTAGAATGATGGGTATTTCTCGGTGAGTACATGGTTGATAAGTGGGGCGAGTGGTTTACTAGGACATGCCTTATGTCGTCATTTGCGAGACAATGGCAATCGGGTGATTGGCCTCAAGAATAGTCATGCTATTGACCTAAAGGGGATTGAAACCATTGAGGTTGATTTGGTCCAATCGGTTGAGCCTCTTGAGACTTTAATTCGTAATGCTTCTCCTGATGTTGTGGTTCACGCTGCTGGGCTGACAAGCGTTGATGGTTGTGAAAGTCAAGAAGATCTTGCTTCCCTGTTACATGCTGATGTTTCGGCAAGTATGGCACGTGCCGCCTTAGAGTGTTCAGCTAAGATGGTTTATATATCAACGGATCATTTGTGGCGTGGGCTGGACGCTTTCGTAACTGAGCAGCAGCAGCCTGAACCTCTTAATGCTTATGCGCGCACAAAACTAGCCGGAGAGATTCAGACGCTCGCAATCAATCCCAAAAACCTTGTTGTGCGGACAAATTTTTTTGGGAAGGGCCTTGCCTGGCGGCAGTCTTTTTCTGATTGGGTCTTAAACTCTTTATCTTCTAGGCAGGAAATTACGGCTTTCACCGATGCTTATTTTACACCGATTAGTTTGCACTATCTATGTTTATTCCTGGAAAAGATGGTGGAAGGAGATGCTTGTGGTGTATACAATGTTGCTGGGAGCGAACGTGTTTCAAAGTTTGATTTTGCAGTGCGAATTGCTAAAGCCTTTGGTTTAGATGAGAGCCTGATTAAAACTGGGCAATTGGGTAATGCCAATTTAAAAGCATTAAGGCCTTTAGATATGTCACTTTCTGTCGAGAAGGTTGAGCAGTTCTTGGGGCAGAATATGCCCGATCTTGCTTTGTGCTTTGACAGTTTAAATGCAGAATAATGCGAATACTTATAATTTTATGAAAACGTGGTAGTAGATAAATGGTTGAGATTAACGGTAGCTCCATTCTTGTGACTGGAGGAACAGGTTCTTTTGGGCAGAAATTTGTAAAGCTCCTTCTTGAAAAGTATTCACCAAAACGTGTTGTCGTCTTCTCGAGAGACGAGCTTAAACAATATGAAATGGCGCAAAAAATAAATCATCCTAATTTGCGTTATTTTATTGGAGACGTTCGTGATGAAGCTCGGTTGCGTCGTGCACTGAATGGAATTGATATTGTTATTCATGCTGCTGCCCTGAAACAGGTGCCTGCTGCAGAATACAATCCAATGGAGTGCATCAAGACGAATGTGCTCGGGGCGGAAAATATCATTAATGCTAGTATTGATACTGGTGTTAAAAAAGTATTGGCCCTTTCAACGGATAAAGCCGTTAATCCAATGAACCTATACGGGGCAACAAAGTTGTGTTCTGACAAATTATTTGTGGCTGGAAACAATTTGTCTCCTGAAGGAGGGACAATTTTCTCGGTCGTTCGATATGGAAATGTTGTTGGATCTAGAGGCAGTGTAATTCCCTTCTACAAAGAAGTAATGAAGACCGGGAAATTACCTATTACCGATGTCAGAATGACTCGTTTCTGGCTCACTCTTGAAGAAGGCGCTGCCTTCGTTGAGAAATCTATTGAACTTATGCGTGGCGGTGAAGTTTTTATCCCTAAGATTCCATCCATGAAAATTACGGATTTGGCCACCGCAATTGCACCAGAATGCGAACATGAAATCATAGGTATTCGCCCGGGTGAAAAACTGCATGAAATCATGGTACCAAGTGATGAGGCTCGTAATACTCGCGAATACAATAATTTTTATATAATTCAACCGGCCGACTTTAATTGGAGACACCCGAATACGAATACATATGATGGGGAAGTTGGAAGGGCAGTAGCTGAAGATTTTGCTTATACCAGCGATAATAATACTGATTGGTACGACGCAGAGCAATTAAGAAAAGTAATTGATTAATTCCGATGAGAAGTTTGAACTACGGACGCCATCTGATTGAAGAAGACGACATCGACCTTGTCGTTTCGGTTCTACGAGGTGACTTGATTACCCAGGGACCCGTTGTTGAAAGGTTCGAAGCGGCTCTGGCG
Source organism: Halopseudomonas aestusnigri (assembly GCA_036960845.1). GTDB lineage: Bacteria > Pseudomonadota > Alphaproteobacteria > Kiloniellales > Kiloniellaceae > Kiloniella. The sequence continues at coordinate 28,353 of JBALWN010000005.1, forward strand.
GAAAAGGTTGGGGCGAAATATGCGGTTGCGGTAACCAGTGGTACTGCGGCTCTGCATGTTGCTTGCCTAGCTGCCGGGATGAAGCCCGGTGATATAGGTATTACCTCGGCTTTAACCTTCGTAGCCTCTGCCAATGCAATGCTTTATTGCGGCGCGCGTGCGGAGGTTTGCGATATTAATGTTGATACCTTATGCATGAGTCCGACAGCTTTAAGAGGCGCTCTTAGAAAACATCCTGAAGCTTCCGTCGTCATCCCGGTTCATTTTGCGGGTCTTGCGGCCCATTCCAGTGAAATCCGAAAAATTTCTGGTGACCGTATCATTATTGAAGATGCCTCTCATTCGCTTGGGGCCTCATATGAGTGCGGGCAACCTGTAGGGTGTGGTGCCTATTCTGATATGACGGTTTTTTCTTTTCACCCCGTTAAACCGATAACAACAGGTGAAGGCGGGGCTGTCGTCACCAATGATCCTGAACTGGCTCGTTTGTTGCGGTTATATCGATCGCATGGCATCGAGCGGGATGATGATCGGATGGAAAATCCGGAAGACCTGTTGGAAAAGGGAGGACGACGCCCGTGGTATTATGAACAGCAACTCCTTGGCTATAACTACAGATTAACGGATATACAAGCGGCCCTTGGCTTGAGCCAGCTAGGAAAGCTAGGGCATTTTATCAACTTGAGGCGGGATATTGTCCAGCTCTATGATGCTGCTTTAACTGATTTGCCAAATATATCTATTCCCCAACAATCAAACTCTTATAGAATAAATTCGGGCCATCATTTATATATTATTGAGCTTGATTTCGATAAAATTGGATGCTCAAGGCTTGATGTCATTCATAAATTACGGGAGTACAATGTTGGTACTCAGGTTCACTATATTCCGGTTTATCGGCAACCATTCCATTCTAGGCGAATGAAATCGGCTCATGATAATTTCCCAAATACGGAACTTTACTATCGGGGATGTTTATCTTTACCTCTTTTCCCAGGTATTACAGCAACAGAAGTTGAACGTGTTATTACAGCTGTTCGTAATGTTATATTATAAAAATCCTTCCGCTATTTATGTGAGTTTGTAATGCAACGGTATAGCCGTGAAAATTTATTTTTCAGATAGAAAACAGATGTGCAGAAAATTATTAAGTAGCTATATTGCCAATTAGTTTGGTGTAAATTTTGATTTAAAAAATGGATGATGACTTTAATTATGGCTAATGAAAAATTACCAATTAGTATGTCTTCTAAGTATTTTGATATATTAAGTGCAAAAAAAAAATATGCAGAAGGTCACAATGTAACTGAATTATTACGCGCTCAAAAAAACATTGATTTTAATACTTCTGAAATTATTGAGATTGCCTACGATTTACAGGCTGGTACATATGTTGAAATCGCAGAGAAAAACAAAGAATTCGTAAGTTTATATACAGGTGAATTAGCCGATATTATTAACAATTATATTAAGTCATCGGATACTCTTTTAGATATTGGCACAGGCGAGATAACAACGTTAAGTTTGTTAGTAAGAGATCTCGTTATTAAACCAAGCCATGTTTTCGCATTTGATGTTAGTTGGTCTCGATTATATAAAGGCATGCAATTTGCGAGTAAAAATATGGGCAAGTGCTTTGACCGATTTACTCCATTTGTTGCTGATATTAACGAAATTCCATTTCTAGATAAATCAATAAATATAACGACTTCAAGTCATGCATTAGAGCCTAATGGGTCTAAGTTACCTGAGTTAATGGCGGAGCTTTTTCGAGTAACAAAAGATAAAGTTATTCTTTTCGAGCCTTGCTATGAAATTAATACAGAAGAAGGTAAGAGGAGAATGGATCAATTAGGCTATATCAAAGGGATTGATATGGTTGTTCAGAATCTTGGCGGTAACGTCATAAAAAAAATAAAAATTAAAAATGTTTCAAACCCTCTAAATCCTACGGTTTGTTATGTAATTGATCCTCCTCAGTTAGACTCACCACTGAAATTAGATAATTCCCTAATTAAGACGTTTACGGTGCCTGGGTCTAATCATCCGCTCCAGAGAGTGGATGATTTTTATTTCTCTGAAATAACAGGATTGTGTTTCCCTATTTTAAAAACGATACCGATCTTGAGATCAAGTGCAGCAATACTTGCCTCAGCCTTGCATGTTGACTAATTGTATCAAAATGGTGTTTCGGGAAATATTGAGATAAATGAAGTATTCTAAGCTTGTTGAATCATTAAGCTTAAGTTACAGAATTTGGCTAGATTTCCCCTCTCTATCCTAATTTATATTTTTAAAAATTTGTTAATTTCAGGTTGTTTGGAGTAAATCAGATCGTTAGTAGCAGCACAAAACTAGGACTTGGTACTGTTCAGTTTGGTATTAAATATGGGGTTTTTAATGGGAGCCCTAATCCTGATGAAGCAATGGTCAAAGAAATTTTAGAGTATGGTGTTAATGCAGGGGTAAAAATACTCGATACAGCCCCTAGTTACGGAGTAAGTGAAGAGGTTATTGGCAAAACCTTGGCCCCGGCATCCCCTTTTAAAATTATTACTAAAACAATGTCTTTCTCTGGGGAGGCTACTACTGCAGCAAATATTAAAGCTGTTGAGGTAGGTTTTAATTCATCGTTAAAAAAATTAAAGCAGGAAAATATTGAGGCAATACTTGTTCACCAAGCAAAAGACTTATTTAAGCCTGGTGGAGATAGAATTGTGAATTTCCTACTTCGCCTAAGAAATGAAGGCCGAGTAAATAAAATCGGCGTATCCGTTTATGATGCGAAAGAGATTGACCGTGTATTAGATATATTTGATCCGGATATTATACAATTACCGATCAATGTGTTTGATCAGCGATTGGTTGAGAGTGGGCATTTGGATAAATTAAAAAATTCCGGGGTTCATATTCACGCTAGGTCATTGTTTTTGCAAGGCATCGCATTGATGCCAAATATTTTGATCCCATCTTATTTTTCATCAGTAATGAATAAATTTGTATTGTTTGAAAAGCTCGCATTATCCTGTAATTTGAGTAAACTTGAGCTATGCCTATTATTCGTAAACCAAATAAAATCAATTGATGTGATGTTGGTTGGGGTTCGATCTATTCAAGATTTAAAAGAAATTATTCAGGCGGAAACAAAAATCAAAGATTGCAACATTGATTTCTCACAAATTGCGATAAATGATTGCAATTACGTTAATCCGTCAAATTGGACAACTTAATAGAATACAGAACTTTTGAAATGATTAACTCTTCGAGTATATAAATCTCAACAATTTTTACTTTGATGGGTTTTTGGTAAAGGTATGATTACATGAATAGAGGCGATCTTAATTTTGAAAAGTCAAAGGCCTTTACAGCTCAGCTAGAGCATTTGGTGCCAGGGGGGGCGCATACTTACTCTAAGGGGCGCGATCAATTTCCTGAAAATGCTCCCAACGGTATCACTCATGGCCAGGGGGCTCGAGTTTGGGATGCTGACAATAATGAATTTATAGATTGGTCTATGGGGTTAACTTCGGTTTCACTGGGCCACGCTTACCCTGATGTAGATGATGCTGTGTGTGAGGCAATTCGAAGAGGTGTTAATTTCCAACGCCCATCGGCCCTAGAGTTAAAAGCTGCTGAAATGTTCCTGAGTATGACTGGGACGGATATGGTAAAGTTCGCAAAGCATGGATCATCAATAACTACGGCTGCTGTTAAGTTATCCAGAGCTTTTACGGGGCGTACAAAGGTAGCTGTTCCGCGTGAACACCCCTTCTTCAGCTTTGATGATTGGTTTATTGGTACGACAGATTCTGATTATGGAATACCATCTGAGTTAAAACAATTTTCTCTAACTTTTAGCTATAATAATATCGACAGCTTATATACCCTATTTAAAGATCATCCCGGAGAGATTGCTTGTGTGATTATGGAGCCTACGAAATTTGTAGCACCTAAGGATGATTTTCTTTTTAAGGTTCGTGAGTTGTGTACTCGTAATGGCACAATTCTAATTTGTGATGAAATGATTTCAGGTCTGAAAATTGGGGTGCCGGGTGCGTCCGCTTATTTTGGATTAGATGCAGACTTATATACATATGGTAAAGGGATTGCCAACGGCTTTTCGTGTGCAGCTCTGACAGGGCGCGGAGACATAATGTCCTTAGGCGGAATCGCCAATGAAGGAAGTCGAAAGTTATTTTTGCTGTCGACGACCCACGGCGCAGAAAGTACAGGGTTGGCAGCAATGATAAAAACTGTTGATCTCTTCAGGGATGGGCGACTTGTTCAACAAAATTGGCAGGTAGGAGAAAATCTCAGAAGACAATTGAAGGAAGTTATTACAAATTACAATTTAGATGATTACCTTAAAATTAATGGCTATCCTTCCATGATGCTATTGGAGACATTTGGACCTACTGGTTTGGACTTATCATTCAGAACCTTATTTATGCAAGAGATGATCTCTAGAGGAGTGTTATTCCAAGGTTTGTTTATTCTTACGCCCAGTCATGGCGAGAAAGAGATAGCTCAGACTGTACAGGCATTCACTGGAGCTTGTAGCGTGTATAAGCAGGCATTGGATCAAGGGAGTGTTGAATCCATACTAATTGGGCCTGCAATCAAGCCTGTGTTTAGGAAAATAGTTTAATTTTTATGGCTTAGGATTTAGTCCACTGGCTTCTGTTTACCAATGTGGAAGATAGCTTAATGTCGTGTTATGCAGGCAGTTATACCACTTATTATCGTAGTTTTCATGTTGTTTGAGTAACCAGACATCATTCAAGACCTTACGTGATATTATCCGACAAAAGTGTTCTCTCCATTGATGACGCCCACATATATTTGTTGACCCCGTCGCACTTCTCCTTGTCAATTGTAATGCCAACTGGTTGCCGGGCGCTCATCCTGTAGAATTCAGATGTAGTAACCTTTTCTAATAAATGTATTGGGAACTGAGTTTCTGGTGAAGGGGATGCCCCCTAACTGTCAGGGGGTATGTCCCTGACGATATTACTTTGCAAGATCTGGAATTATCTCCTCACGTAAACTTACCGACTTCAGTCGGTAAGTTTACGTGAGGAAGTGAATTTTCTTGGGTTGATGCCCCTTCCTGAAACAGAAGGAGGCATATACTTCACTTGTATGAGTATGGCATATGCATAAGAAGAAGCCGATAGGTTGACTATATTGTAATCCATCAATAGCGGTCTTATTTTGTCCAGGTTTACGAAAGGGAAACCCGATAAATACTAGGACAAATATATTTTCCGTTCATCTAGCTTTTGAGGTGAGAATAGAGGAGTCACTTTATGGGGATTAAGGTATGCTTTCTAGGTTATAATCGAGATGAAACATGTCTTATACAAGCAATAGAAGCTCATGGCTTTGATGTCACAGAGATCAGCGGGAAAATGGACGATTTTTCGAAATTTGATGTGGTTGTGAGTTTCGGTTATAGACATATCCTTAACGACCGCCAATTGAGAACTTTAGTAAGACCTGCAATTAATTTGCATATTGCCTACTTACCATATAATCGTGGAAGCCATCCAAATTTTTGGTCGTGGATTGATGGTACACCCGCTGGTGTTACTATACATGAAATAGATAGTGGTATAGATACTGGCTCAATTTGTTATCAGAAACTGATGACGCAAAACAGTACGATGGATAGTTTTTCTAAAACTTATAGGCTACTCATTGAAGAGGCTGAATGTTTATTCATTGATAATGTTGAGAGTTTACTTAATAAAACGTATATTCCAAAACCCCAAATTGGAGACGGTAGCTATCACAATGTGTGTGATCTTCCAACGTGGATGACTAGTTGGGATATGAGAATCAATGACGCGATACGTAGATATAATGAAACCAAATAAAACCTATGGTGTGATAATAGTTCTTGCAAATTGGATGATGCAAGATGGGACACTTAATGACGAAACTCGTGCAAGGGTTGATCGTGCTTGCCAACTTCATAAATTAGGACAAGCAGAGAAAATCCTTTTGATGGGATGGGACTATCGCGAGGATACTGATTTGTGTGTTTCAGATGCGATGAATGCATATTTACAGAAGCAATATATTATTAACCCAAGTGATGTGTATGTAGATAGAATATCTAGGGATAGTGTTGGTGACGCGATCTTTTCAAGATTAAATTTCTCACACGTGATAGGCAATCAAGCAATTTGTGTCGTTACGAGTGATTACCATCAGTTTCGAACAAGAAAAATATTCAATTTTGTTTATGGCTCGGAAAAGAAGATTGATGTTATTGGTGTTGAGACGGGGCGTGAAAACGAAATGGCGGAAACCGAAAATGCGTCCCTTATTGCATTTGATAAAACTTTTGAAAATGTGCCTGCTGGCAAAATTGATTTAATTTTTCAAACAATAATTGAAAAGCACCCATATTATAATGGAGAAGTTTATTCAAAAATTGGAATATGACCATATTTTCACTAAGTGGATAATTGGATTGTTATTTTATACCAAGATCAAGGTTAAGTTAAATGAATAAAAAAATAACGATTGATGGGGTACCTATAGGTGCGGATTATTCGCCTTATATTATTGCTGAATTATCGGGAAATCACAACGGTGAGATTGAACGTGCGTTCAAAATTATGGACGCAGCTTGTAAGGCGGGAGCCAATGCATTAAAACTACAGACTTATACCGCAGACACTTTGACGATTGATCATAACAGCCCTGATTTTATTGTGGATCTTCCTTTATGGAAGGGCCGAACTTTATATAACCTTTACCAAGAGGCCTTTACTCCTTGGGAGTGGCATGACGCTTTATTTAATCATGCAAAAAAATTGGGTATAACCATTTTTTCCAGCCCTTTTGATGCCACTGCGGTGGATTTTCTGGAAGATCTCGGTGCACCAGCATACAAGATCGCCTCTTTTGAAAATGTCGACATACCGTTAATCAAAAAGGCGGCTTCAACAAAGAAACCTTTAATTATTTCTACAGGAATGGCGTCTTTAACAGAAATAGAAGAGGCTGTTCAAGCTGCGCGTGAAGCAGGGTGTGAAGAACTGTGTTTGTTGCATTGTGTAAGTTCGTATCCTGCCCCAATTGAAGAAACAAATTTGGCTAATCTTGCAGTTTTACGCGAAAAATTTGGTGTGATAGTGGGGCTTTCTGATCATTCGTTAGGTACTGTTGTGCCTATTGCTGCAAGCGCACTTGGAGCCAGTGTTATTGAAAAACACTTCACAATTTCTCGAGATGACGGTGGTGTAGATAGTGCTTTTTCACTCGAACCCCATGAACTAACAGAGTTGGTGGGGCGGAGTAATGAAGCTGCATTAGCTGTGGGAGATGTGAGCTTTGGGCCAAAATCTGCGGAAATGAGAAGCCTTAATTATCGTCGTTCATTATATGTCGTTGAAAATATTAAGGCCGGTGATTTATTTACAGTCAAGAATGTTCGTTCAATCCGTCCAGCCTTTGGGTTGAGCCCTAAACATTATGATAGGTTACTTGGTAAGCGTGCGAAGTGTGATATTAAGCGTGGTGAACCTATGTCCTGGGACTTTATCTCTGGAGACGAGACTAAATGAGGCGATTAGCCATTATTCCTGCACGCGGAGGTTCAAAGAGGTTACCTGGGAAAAACATCCGTAGTTTCTGTGGTAAGCCGATGATTTCCTATATCTTAGAAACAGCAGAAAAATCGACATTATTTGATACTATACATGTTTCAACGGATTGTGAGGAAATTACAAGGGTGGTTAGTGATCTTGGCTTTCCACCGGACTTCCCGCGCCCTGATAAATTGGCTGATGATCATACTCCGATAATGCCAGTTCTGAAGTATGTGGCAGAGGTCTATCGGGAAAAAGGGCAGGAGTTCGATCAAATTTGGCTATTGATGGCCTGTTCTCCTTTGGTCGAGCCCACTGATTTAGTCGGGGCTGCAAAATTTTCTGATATCCATAATGGTGAAAAAGCCGTGATTTCGGTAGCGCCTTATCCCGTCCCGGTAGAGTGGGCTTTTGACCTAATGGACAATGGGGTACTGGTTCCCACACAACCAGGCAAATTTGCAATACGATCTCAAGACCTTGGCGTAAAGTATTACGACACAGGCAGTTATGTTGCTTTCCCCTCCAGTCATGTTTTCGAAAGTTGTGGCGCGGGATCTGATACTAATTTTATTGGATATGTTATTTCAAAAAATAAAGCTGTAGATATTGATGACGAGGAAGATTGGAAATTAGCTGAAGCTTTGTTTAAACATTAATAAGACTGGGCGAAAAGCAATAATAATGAAGATAGTGACAGCATCATTTGGAGATTATTTTAGCAAGAATTGGGGTGATCTTTGGAGTGAATGTGTAACTCAAGATCCATTATATGGAACGTGTAATCTGAATTATTATAAAGCCTATTGGAGGACGCGTAGCTTTATAGATTTATCTTTTGTTGTCGCCTCACCCACCCAGCCTATACTAGGTGTTCTTCTTACTGTAAATCGCGATGACAATGGGCTTTGTCAATTATCCGCTTATGGTCAGCCAATTCATTTTCTTGAAAATTCAAAAGTGACTGATAAAGATAGAAAGCAGGCCTATAAACTATTAAAGCAGAAATTAAAGGAAACGTTTGAGCAAGAAGCACCAAACCAAATCATTTATAGAGATTACCTTGAACGTGGGAAATTAAGTCCACTAAGTAAGATGTTGATGGATATGGGGGCAAAAGCTGAACCTGTATTTATACAAATGATCGATCTCTACAGGGAAACAAGTTTGATTCGAAGCGATTTAAACAAAACATATAAGTGGAATGTAAATTGGGGTGAAAAGAATTTGGATATTCAAATTCTTGATAATTCGAACGTAGTAGATAAGGATATCGAAGAGTTTCGTTGTCTTCATGTTGCTGCCGCTGGACGAGAAACCAGATCAAAAGATTCTTGGAGGGCTCAATTTGAAATGGTTCAGAACAATGAGGCATTTATTGTTTTTGGACGTCTGTCGGACCGCTTAGTTACTGCAGCACTTTTTTCATTTAGTCGTGATGTTTGTGTCTATGGGGTTAGTGCATCTGATCGCGAACTTTTTGATAAGCCTCTATCCCATATACTCCTTTGGCGTGCGATCTGTACGGCCAAAAATCTCGGATGTTCATCTTTTGAGTGTGGCGAAGTGTTTTTTTTAGAACAAACTATACCCGCCCCGGAAAAAAAGGTGCTTGGCATTAGTCGGTTCAAGCGTAACTTTGGTGGTGATATTTCTCAACGTTTATCCGTTGTCTGGTCGACTAATATAAATGCTAACAAGAAAATAATACGATGACTGACCATAATTTTTTTCTCTGGCCTAAATCTCATTATCAAAAAGATATGAGATTTTTATTACGAAGGCCATCGACAAGAGAAGTGGAAACAAAACTTCATTCTCTATTCCCTAATGGTTACCCCGTCTTGGTATCCAGTGGACGAGCTGGAATTCGCCTTGTTTTATCTAAACTGGGACTTGGAAGGCCTGATTTAGTTGGATTGTTCCCTTATGCTAGTCATTGTGTCATTGATGTTGTCGGTCGGGTCGCCACGCCAGTACCTGTAATGTTAAATGTAAAAACAAATGTGAGTTTAGTTTATCATCAATGGGGTTACGTGCAAGAAAGGAAATCAGAGCGTATAATAGTTGAGGATGCAGTAGACACACTTTGCCAACCTGGCGGAGATTTGTTTCCTGCAGGGGGTGATTTTGAGGTTTGGTCACTTCCAAAAATATTAGGTACTCTTGGAGGAGGAGTTATCTGGTGTAAGGATGCTGAAGAGGCTGAAGAACTTAAGAGTTTTCGAGATCTTTCCGGGAGTAGTGGTTGGTTAATTCGCGCCTTGGGGGTGCGCTGGTCAATATTTCATGGTTACTGGTCCGGTATCGAGGGTGGTCGGGGGAACTTGACCCCAATTGGTATAAGCGAAGTGATGTCTGCAATTAGTCTGTGGCAAAGCCACGTCGAAGACAGGAAAGTCAAGCTGGATCTTTTACGATCATTTATACCTCACTGGCTCGAGCAGGCAAATGGTAGATTGCCGTGTGTAATACCTGTCGCTGTAACTGAGCAAGTCCAATTAAAATTGCGTGAGTTGGGAGTAGTTACTGGTCTGCGCCATATGGAACGTATTCATGTCGACGGCAAGCGTGAGTTAGTAAAGCTGTACCCCTTGCCAATTCATCAAGATGTTCCTTTGTTAATTGTTGAGAGAATGGCTGAGGTTTTATCTTGATCCAGTTCGAAGTTGCTCAAACTCAAGAAGACTGGAACGAAGCCCTCGTTCTTGCCACGAAAGTATTCAGTGAACATTCTTCGAATGAAGGGTATGGGGGGTACAAAACGTCACTGTGGTACGACGACTCTTCCTTTGCGATAAAAAACTTGATCGTAGCTCGTAATGGCAAAGGTGATATTGTTGGGATGGTACGCTTGGTTCCTCGTGTATTATTTCAGAGGGGGAGGAAATTATCTGTGGCGGGATTCAGCAGTATATGCCTGGACCCAAAAGAACAGGGAAAGGGAAGCTCAATCCCTCTGATGAACTTTTCCATCGATATAGCCAAAAATCGAGGATTTGATATTGCTTTATTATTCGCTCGGCGTGCGATGGATCACTATTATCCTCGGCTCGGATTTTGGGGTGTTTCTTCGTACAATCGATTGGAAGTAAAAATACCTGACAATTCTAGTGTTGGTGACGAGGTTGAGCTAGCACAGAGTTCCTTAAATCATATAGAACTTTATGATCAGGCTTATCAGGAATCCTATGAGAATGTGTTGGGGCGGATAGAACGTAACCCCCAATATTGGCAAAATCTAGTCACTGCGTCATATCAAACGGGAAGGCAAATGCAAACGATTAAATGGAAGAATCAAGACGTTGGATACGTGATATTTGATGCCCGAACTGTATTTGAAATAGCTTCTCGTGAACCACAAGCATTTGATGGGGTTCTTCGTTTGTTATCTTCGCTACAAAAACAAAAGGTGGTTTCTTTTTTGCTATCAGTAGATCATAAAATGTTAGTGGAACTAAAACATTTAGATCTTTCTGTTAGTTATCGAGAGTGTCCTTGGGGAGGGCATATGGTTCGGTTGTTAAATGTTACAGTTGGAAACGAACAATTACCTTCCTATGACGAGACTTTGAGTTTCTTGAGGGTTCGCGCAATTTCTTATTCTGTCGATGTATCCGCCCATAAGTACTCGCCCTTCAACATATGTGCGATGGATGAATTTTAGGTTAATGGAGTTGTTTTATCGTCAATTTAGCTGGTGCCGGATGCAAGCTCGCCGTCAGCATTTTTTATTGATGTTTTCCAGGTTAAAGGCTTGGAAAGCTCAACAAGGCAAATATAATTCAATCAATTGTGATGAAATTATTCGTAGACTTTCTCTTACTGCTACAGAGATTCCAGCCTCAGCTGGTGTGTGTATGGTTTCCCAAATTTACCGAAAACATATAGAGGTACTCCTTCGTCAAAAATTAGTTATGGATACGCTGTATTCGAGCCTATTACCAGAATTAATGTGCCATATACATTACCCTGATAGGTTATTGTCAATGCCACTTCCTCCTGCTTGGAGGAAAGCTCTGAAGGCGCGAGGGGTCTGTTTTAATCCGCTTAGTTCAAGGTTTAATTGGGTTGTTTTCCAAGGTAAATATTTTATTATTGGGCTACGAAGAGCCGCACAATTAATTCGAGATTGCGGTAGCCTCCAGCAGGCTCCTGAGGGGGGGTATGCTGTTTTAATGAACTTACCTACAGATGCTGTTCCTCATGAATTAAACTGTGGTGAAAAGAGGGTTTGTTTTGTGTCGTGGTACGATAAGAGCATGTTTCGGACGGAAGGGGAAACAATCTACGCCCATGTACCTGGTGCCAATAATGAGTACAGAAGAAAAGAGTTATTAATATCTCCTCATCCTTTTCCTAAGTTAGAATCGGCTCTTAATAAACTTGAATTTTTCGGGAAGGCTGTCTGGTTATTACTCGTAACTTTAGTCCAGTTTGTATTTGGTAAATGGTGGGCTCCTTTATTATTAGAGGATGCTGTACAATTAAAGTATATGCAATGTGTTGGAAAAGAAAAGTTAGCTCAAAAATATTTGTTTAATAACTCTGTATGGGCTAGGCGGCCGCTTTGGACTTATTATGCAGAACAAAAGGGATGTCGAATTATTATGGCATTCTATTCTACAAATATTACTCCCTCCAAAGGACAAAATGGTATTTCTAGCTCAATTGTGGCAGGGTATGAAATAATGTCATGGCCAGAATACGCCGTGTGGGATAAAGACCAGTGTGATTTCATATGTTCGGTGACAAAAGATAAATCAAAAACTGTGCATATTACTGGCCCAATACCTATGTCTGATAGTGGTTCTGTCTTACCAGAAATTCCTGTGAAAAGTATCGCTGTATTCGATGTGTCTGTATTCCGTCCTGGATTTCTTGCGAGTCTTGGAGTGATTGTACCATATTATACTTCTAAAGTGGTTATGGAATTTTTGCTTGAAACTCACAGAGCTATTTCTCAAGAGGGATGGACTATGATTTTAAAACAAAAGCGTATAATTGGGAGTAAGGCTGACAAGGACTATATTCGGCTGATAGAAAAACTCTCTTGTGAAGATAATGTTTTGATTATTGAACCTGATATTAATGCGGAAAGGGTTATAAAAAAAGTAGCGGCTGTAATCTCAATCCCTTATACGAGTACGGCTCTCCTTGGCATAGAAGCAGGTAAGCCAAGTATTTATTACGATGCAATGGCTCAACTTAAAATCGAGAATAGAGCGAAGCATGGAATTCGAATTTTTGATAATGTTTCATCCTTGACAAAGTGGATTTCTGACCTCCGCTATCCTAGATCTGCAGACGAGAAACACATTGATAAAAATTAGGTATGAACTTAAAGCATGGTTTTGGGCCTTTTGTTTTTCGGCTCCTGGGCAATTGGGTATACGGCTTCGCAGAAAAATACTCAACAAGGCGCTTATATCTGTGGGCTCAAATTTTTTTGTTGCACCTAACACATGGTGGAATGGCTGCGAAAATATGAGTTTAGGCAATAACGTATCAGTTGGGCGTGGGTGCATTTTTGAAAGTATGGCCGGAAAAATAAGCATAGGTAATGGAACTGGATTTAATTCTAATTGTACATTAGGGGCAGATTTTGGCTCCATCTCTATAGGTAATGATGTGATTATTGGTATGAATACTGTTATGCGTGCAGCAAATCATCGTTTTGATATGGGGTCGCAGACTTTAATACGTAAACAGGGACATATTGAAGGGGACATCATTATTGAGGATGACGTTTGGATTGGTGCAAATGTAACGATAAACTCTGGTGTGCGGATTGGTTCACATTCTGTAATTGGCTCTGGAGCTGTGGTTACCTCTGATATTCCAGAAGGTGTCGTTGCGGTTGGTATCCCAGCACGAGAGTTACGGAAAATAGAAAAAAAATCAGTGGGGATTAGCCCCAAATGACAGGTATATTCAAGGGCCCAGAAGCGATCGGCGAATTGGAAAAATGCCTGGATAAAATAGAAAAAGGTTCATCCTCTCATTGGAACGAAATGCATGAGAACTTTACTTTCGATGGAAGTAGTTTTTCTGGATTAGGTGGTTTCGGAGAATTTGATCCCCCAGCAAAGGGACTAAGAAAGTTTGCTCATTTTGTGATGCAGTCCGGTTATCGTGCGATGGGGCGTGGTTTAAAGGACTTCGAAACTATCGATCAGCATGCATCAGGCATAGCAGCTCAACAAAATCGCAACTACAATCTCGATATATTACGTCAAGCTCTCACCCTGTCCTGGTTATTAGATATAGTTCCGGATGCTTTTAGCTCATCGGGATTTGTTGCAATAATTGGGGATGGTTTTGCTACTCTAACATCGTTAATTCTTAAGAACTCAGGTGCACCTCGAGTAGTTATGATTAATCTATCTAAAACATTACTCGTTGATTTAATCTATTTGAATAAAAGTTATCCTGAAATATCACCTTCGCTAGTTACAAGTAAGGCAGGGCTTACCGAAGCTCTGAGTGACCCCTCACTAAGAGTGATTGCTATACAAGCGGATAAGTTTCAGTTATTGGAAAACATACCGATTAGGTTGGCTGTTAATATTGCTTCGATGCAAGAAATGTCGCCTTCAATCGTAGCGGGCTATTTTAAAACGTTTCGGAAAATTTCAGTTCGAAATAAATTGACCTTTTATTGTTGTAATCGAGAAGAGAAAATTCTACCTGACGGGACGGAAGTTAAATTTTCTGAGTATCCATGGTTAGAAGAGGATACAGTAATCGTGGATGAGCTTTGTCCCTGGCATCAGACTTATTACACTTTTCGCCCACCTTTCTTGCATTATTATGATGGTGCTCACCGGCATCGATTATCGATACTAGTTCCTGATGAATAGTGGATGTATTTGTAAACAAAATAAGATGTCAGACCTGGTTTGTAACCTAAACCCTTTTATTTCTTGCGATGGATCAGGTATTTAAATTCCCTTAATTCGCCGAGATACCCGGTTAGATTGTGATAAGAGTACATCGTATCTCTATATAACTCTTCACCTTGAATAGACTTATCTTTATATATGGGTTTTGGAGGGTATTCCTATAGTGCGACAATGAGCGATCTAGTTCTCTAGTTAGGGCTTTAAAAGTACCCTGAACTTACTGTGTAAATAAGAGTAATATATGTTATTTAATTCATATGAGTTTATATTTATATTTATACCACTTGTTCTCTCAGGATATTATTTATCAGATCATCTTTTTAATAAAACGATACAAAAAGTAGTATTGGTTACTGCGTCTTTATTTTTTTATGGATATTGGAACCATTATTACTTACCTTTAATTGTTCTAAGCGTTCTGTTTAATTATTTTTCAGCGATAATAATATATAATCAGAAGAATAAAGCTTATTTATTATTTGCAATATCCGTAAACCTTTTTTCAATCGTTTATTTTAAGTACGCTAATTTTTTTATTGAAAATATAAACCACGCATTTGGATCGTCGATAATATTTGAAGATATTATATTACCATTAGCGATCTCATTTTTTACATTCCAACAGATATCGTTTTTAGTTGATGTTTATAGAGATGAAATCGAAGAAATTGATTTCCTTGATTACTCTTTGTTTGTCACATTCTTTCCTCAGCTTATAGCTGGCCCCATTGTGCATCATAAAGAAATTATTCCACAATTTAATAAGGCAAGTACCCCGGTTATTAACTGGGAATTTATCGCTATAGGTATTGCAATATTTTGTATGGGCCTCTTTAAGAAAGTAGTAATCGCAGATGATCTGGCGTCAAATGTAACTCTGATATTCAGTAATATTGAACAGGGCCAATTTGTATCATTCCTTGCCGCATGGTCAGGTGCAGTGGGATACTCCTTTCAGCTCTACTTTGACTTCAGCGGCTATAGTGACATGGCCTTCGGCTTGGCTCTTCTCTTTGGTGTTAAGTTGCCTATAAATTTCTTCTCACCCTATCGTTCGGCTAATATCATTATTTTCTGGAGAACGTGGCATATATCGCTCTCCAGATTTTTGCGTGACTATGTCTATTTTACTTTAGGGGGGAGTAAACACGGGCCGGTACGGAAATCAGCGAATTTAATGATAACCATGCTGCTGGGTGGTTTGTGGCACGGTGCTGGCTGGGCCTTTGTTATTTGGGGCGGGATTCATGGCGCTCTTCTGATCCTCAATAATGCATGGAGATCTCTAAAGAAACTTTTCCACATTAAGGACAGTGAGACAGAGATAAACTACAGAATTTGTCAATTATTTACTTTTTTATGCGTAACACTTGCCTGGGTATTCTTTCGTTCGGAGAGTTTGGATGGTGCCCTTCATATGTTCTGGATTATGTTTGGTCTTGAAGGTATAAACATATCTCATAAAGCTTCCCAGTTTTTGACATATTTGCCATCAATTTTTATTGCAAGTGATATGATTGGTATGTTTGAACCAATAGGGGATGCTCCAACTTATGCTACGAAACTGATTGTTTTATATTTATGGGTCATCTTTTTACCCAATCCCTATGAATTGTTTAAGCTCTATCATCAAAAGCGATTACATAGTACGGGCTTCAAGTTCAATATTCTCTTCAAACCTAATGCGGGATGGGCATTTTTGTTGGCCGTCATATTCTATGTTTCAATTAGTAATATTGGCAGCTATTCAGAATTTTTATACTTTAGGTTTTGATTCGTACTATGAAAAATTTCATTAAATATTGGTTTATATCTGTTGGGGTTATGTTTTTCATGACTTCAATTTTTAATGTTCTGATAGATCCCTATTACATTTTTAACGTTATAAATGTTCCAGGTATCAATCATAATAAGCCTATTCAAGGCGGGTGGGAGCAAGTTCATAAAACTATTCAACTATATCGGATGAAGCCTGAGCACATTATTCTTGGGTCCTCTGTAGCACAGTATGGGCTAAGGCCTTCTTTTGCTCGAGAGCTACTGGGCTTAAAATCTTACAATATGGGGATAGATGGACCGACTATTTTCGAAGTTTATAAGTTATTTGGTTTCTCAATAAATAATTCAGATATCAAATCAGCGACTTTGAGCCTAGAGCTTATGATGTTTAATGGCGAGCGGGGGCTCAACAATTCAAGATTTAACGACCAACGTATGGAGGTTGTTTTAAAAGAAAATTCTTTGAATTTTCTTACTATGAAAGAGCTTTATCGTACGGTTTCGAGTACAAGGGCGCTTAAGGATAGTTTCGATACTTTGATCGGCCAGTATAGGCCATCATATTATTATGATGATGGATTTATAAATTATTCTTTAGAACAAAAAAATATGGATCTTTCTTTTCAAAGATCAAATAGTGCCTACATTGACTTCTTGAAAAATCAAAATCGTAACGAAAAATATTTTATTACGAATAAGGGCGTAAATTTAATTGATGTATTTAAGGACTTATTGGCCTTAAGTCACCAAAACGGTATCAAACTGGATATCCTTATATCTCCGGTTCATGATTATTTTCTTGATTCAATTAAAGATAAAAACCTTCTTTCCACTTATGATCTCTGGAAAGAGATGATAGTGCAGGCCAATGTGAAAATTGCCGCAGAATATAAGACGGCACCGTATCGTTTTGTTGATTTTTCCGAACATGATATGTCGAAAGAAGTGATCCCCAAAGGCAATAATGCGAAAATGAAATATTGGAAAGATGCGTATCATTTTTCTTACAATCTTGGGGATCAAATATTAGAAGAACTATATAAAAAATAGGTTGGCTTAAGAATTTCTTTAAAGCAGTAATATTGGTATGGAGATTATCCCAATTATGGTGCGAAAGCCTACAACGCCTATGTTGGGTTTTGTACTGGTTTTTATTGCCGTGAGAGCAAAGCATACTAAGCTTGGAGAAAACTTATACGAGTTCTTTCAAAATTTCGCTTGTTCGTTTCGCCAACTGTTTCCAGCTATAAAGCTCTTCGGTAATTTCTCGGCCGTTTTGGCCATATTTTTTAGATAATTTTTCATCTTCATTGATGCTTTTTACGGCCTGACATAGTCCTTCGGGAGAATCATCTGTGACTACGATGCCACACATATTGTCTGTTACGACTTCGGCTTGTCCGGGGAGCAGGGTTGTAATGACTGGCACACCCGCTGCTAGAGCTTCAAAAAGTTTTAAAGGGTAGAGACCAAATTGCCCCCGGCCGTCGGTATCTTGAGTAATAACGAAGGACATTCTTGATGCTGCAACAAAATATGGCATGTCTTGGTAATCGAGACGCCCCAGATAGGTAATGTGTTCGTGAATTGCAACAGCTTCCTCAACTAAAGATCTCATAGCCCCATCACCTGCGAGGCGAAGTTGGAGATTTTTAGGCCAAAAGCGTGAGGTTGCGGCCTCAAGAAGTTTATCCAAGCCTTGCCATTGCGCAAAAGTACCGTAGAACGCGGCATAAGGGTGGTCATTGCTTTCAAGGGCAGGAATACTTCTAGAACGAAGTTGCTCAAAGGGCCTAAATATTGTGGTGTTGGCACCATTGGTGACAATCTCATATCGAGGTTGAAATTTATATTTTGACAGTTTTTCCTGTGAGTATTTCTTAAGCCCGGGAGTTACCGAAATAATGAGTGAGGCCATGCGCATCTGGCTGCGCATGAGGGCGTCGAACACAAAACGAAATTTTCGTACCGATGGCCAGGCTATGTATAGGTCATCAAAGGGACCATTTACCTCAACCACACTTGGCGTGCGTCTCAGTTTTCCAATCAATGAGACAACGTATCCGGCAAAATGCATCCGTGCATAATAAATATCTGCTTTTGCTGAGAACAGAACACGAAACCAAAGCTTTACGAAGGCGAGTAATCTGGCAACAACACCGGGTAAATTCGTGGACTTATATTCTGGTGCAATGAGTTCGACGGTCCAGCCCTGTTCTTTCAACCCCTCTATTATCTCTATGACATGTGTATAGGATGCATGGCCCTGACGTAAGGGCTCAAAGGACACGTAGGTTAAGGAAAGTGATTTGTTGGACATCTTACTACTCATCGAATTGAAGCTCGTTCATTTCAGCCCATTTGGCAAGATTGACCCAACGCCATATAGCCCTTGGAAATTCAATTTTACCTTGTTCAAAGGAACGCCAAGCGGCGACCGCTTTTTCATCGTCGAAAAAGGGTATCCGTTGAAAACTGTCGCTTTGTAATACTTGATTTATCCAGGGAGAGAGTTCGTGAAACCAGTTTGTTTCAGGTGTCTGGAAGCCAATTTTGTCCTTGCGATCAAGGATTTCATCCGGAACCAGAGACCGCATGGCTGCGCGAAAGATCGCTTTGTCACAGCCATTTTTGTCAATGAGGTACTCTGCTGGCAGAGAGGAGGAAAAATCGACGATTTCGGGCGTCAGGAAAGGTACTCTGCTTTCCAGAGAATGGGCCATGCTGTTGCGATCTTCATAGCGCAGAAGGCCTGGGAGGTTAAAGCTGGATATATCCCCTTGGAGTGCTTGATCCAAGCTCTGTGCGGTGCCTGGGAGATTTGCGTATTGTCCTTCAGTCCCTTGATCGCTAAACCATTGCCAGTTAACCGCGGAGTTTATACCGTTCTCTGCATAGCGCCGGTGGATTTCTCTTCCAACCGCAGGGGGGCATAGGCGGGCAATGACCCGAAATAGGAAGTTGGCAAGGGATATTTTCCCTTGCTTTGAAAGTGTGCGGGTAAGGTTTAACGCTTTCCCGATTTGGCCAGATTTTATCATTCCGGCTACGGCTGCAGTGTAATATGATCTGTACCCAGCAAGAATTTCATCTGCACCCTGGCCACCCAGAATAACTTTTATGCCTGCTTTACGGGCCTCCTGGAATACTTTGTACTGTGCATAAATGCTGGTGCTGCCAAAGGGCTCATCTTGAGTTTGCAGTATTGTGTCTATGTCAGTGAGGAGATCTTTAGGGTGCAATATAATTTTATGAGCAGTTGTCCCTGCACTTTTTATCATAGCATCTGCAAAATATTCCTCGTCGAAGGCAGTGTTTTTCGTACTGTACGTAAAGGTTTGAAGCTCTTGATTTTTACCACTTATCGCTCGCATGGCTGCAATAATTGCACTTGAATCAACCCCTCCAGACAGGGCTGCGCCGTATGGCACATCGCTTCGCATATGCAGTTGAACACTTTTCAAAAACAGATCTTTTAAATGGTCTGCGGCCTCTTGAAATGAAATGTCCTTGGTAGTTAAGCGTGTCGTGGTCCGCTTGTAGTACTGGTGAATTTGGAACTGCCCTGGATTGTTAATATTGAGCTTCAGGTAATGACCAGGTTCAAGAGAGTTAATCGAAGCATAGAAACTTTTTTGGTTATGATTTACAAGTCCCAGAGAGAGATAGTCTCTAACCGAAGACAGGTTTGCTTTGTTGTTGACCCCAGGGAAGGTCAGTAATGCCTTGATCTCAGAAGCAAAAACTAACGCGTCGCTGGTTTGGGTATAGAATAGAGGCTTAATACCAAAAAAATCACGGGCAAGAATTAATTCGTTTGTCTGGGTATCAAGGACAGCTACCGCAAACATACCAACGAACCTATTAAAAGCACTGCAATTCCATTGCATGAAGCTCTTTAAGAGTACTTCTGTGTCTGATTCGGTATGAAAACTATGCCCAAGTTTTTTGAGTTCTTCTCTCAGCTCAATATAGTTATAAATTTCGCCGTTCTGGATAAGGAGGTACCGGCCATCCTCACTTTGTATGGGTTGGTTACCATTTGCGCTGGTGTCGATAATTGACAAACGCCTGTGAACGAATGCGACGTTAGGAGACGGGTTAGAGAAGTTAACCGGTGTTCGATGGTTTGTCTCTATAGCCTTTTCTTTACCCCAGATACCGAAGCCTGCTGCATCAGGCCCCCGATGTTGAATGCTCTGGGATAGATTGTGCAGAATTTGCACGGTGTCCAGCGAGGCTGAGGAAATTTTGATGAAGCCTGCTATCCCGCACATGAACGATGCTCCGATATCAACCGTCTTAGTTCATTGGATGGGCTTGTTTTAGGCTTCCAGCTACTCAATTTTGTGAATTTACTAATATCAGCAACAATGTAATGAATTTCAAGGTTCTGGGGGGCAGGATAAGTCATTGAAAGGCCGCTATTTATGGTCGACTAAACGATACGAATTTTCTTCTAATAAACGCGACTGTGAATGTAAATCAGCTTTTTCCTTTATCAAGGTCATCCCCTTGATTTTAAGAGTTTCATAAAGGGCTTTATTATTGAGTAGACCCGAAATCGCTTCCACTACTTGAGAGGTTTCGATTTTGGTAAACCAAGCCGTTTCTTGATGGATGAAAAACTCTTTATATCGTTCCAAGTCAGCCATAATTACCGGCGTACCACAAGCCATTGCTTCCATCACTGAAAGCGGGGTTCCATCGGATGGTGATAAGCTGAGGGTGAGATCTGCGCAATTATAAGCCAACATCATTTCCTGCTGGTTCATTGGCGGTGCAAAACGGACATTGTCTTCGAGATTTAATTCCAGGACGCGGGCTTCAATTTCTTCACGGTAGTTTTTGTCCTGATTATAGGTGGAAAATACAAGCACGGCTTTAGGATGTTTTTTCAGAACCTTTTTTAAAGCATCCAACATCATCATTTGGTTATAAAAAGGCTTTAGCATGCGCGGACTGAAAATCACTTGAGTATCATCAGCAACATGCCAAAGGGCACGAGTCGTATTACTTAAGGGGTGAGGGTGGAAAATTTCATGGTTGACCCCCCAGATGACACGCTGAATTTTAGAACGTGATACTCCAAATTGTTCAACAATATCCCCAAGGTGGTTTGACACGACGGTGACATGGTCACACCTTTTTAAGGCACGTTTCGTAATCCAGCGCCCTACGGGGCCAAGAGTTCCCTGTTCATCAAATAAAACATCACCACCCAGACAGCTGATCATAAGGGGTTTTTTACCAAGGAACCAAGCCATCCAAGTGGTCAGATCAGCTGCATAGTGTGCTAGATATACATCGGCTTTTACGGATTTGACGCCATCATAAATGGCTTTTAACCATCTCATTTTCCCGAGGATACCTTGATGAGAGCTTACAGAGCAGGGGATATGCTTTACGCCATCCGGGCAGTTACCGTCATCAGGCGACACCAATGTTACGTTGTGCCCAAAATCACGTAATATTCCACATTGCAAATACGTATGGCTGCTACTGGCTGCCGCTAAAACGCATATATTTAAAGGTTTTTGCGTCATCTTCCCCGAATGTCTCTTGATCAATACAAAAACTTAACAGTGTTTGGTTGGCTGTATTTTTAATTTATATGTTCTGGTTTATTTCCAGTGACCTGCGAAAGATTTCTTACCATCTATAAGGGCTTCCCATATCCCTCGGAGGTTTCCTTTCAAACGGTCCCAAGTTGGTTGTCCTGGATTTTTCACCAAGGCTAATAAATTCATAAACACGAGTCCAAAGATGCTCCATGCAAACAAAATAGAAGAAAAATCGCCCATTTTTCTGAACATGTAGAAGCGGTTATAAGTCTGTTGGCGGCCAAGAACATACATCTTCGCATCCGCCATTGGACGCTCGTGATGATATGTTCGTGAGTCAGCTAAAACAAATAATTTGTAGTCGCGTCCTACACGATAACTGTACTCGAAATCTTCGCCCAAACCGTGGCCCACAAACCATTCATCGTAATCAAATTTCTTAATTACGTTCCGGTGCCATAACGTCGCGCCGCCATATAGCCATTTTGTTTCAAGGGTTTCATCTACGGTTGGAATGGCACTGTGAAAACCAGATGCGGTCACACCTCCAGCTGGATTGCCATACATCAAAAAGAACTTAAGCCAGTTTTGGCGATAAGGGGCTGACTGATTGATGATCGACATAGATACGCCGCCAACCTGAGCATCGGCTTGTATCCAAAAATCAACCATTTTCTTGGTTGCCTCTGGCTCTAGTTCAAGATCGTCATCCAAATAGCCTGCAACCGTTATGTCATCATTTAATGCTGCCATACCTGCATTACGTTGCTTTGCCAAAGAGGGGGGGAAGCACCTCACATATCTAATGTTTAGATCAGGGAATTCATCACATACAGGTTTAATGACGGGGTCACTGCCGTCGACAATAATAGTTTGATCAGGCTGTCGGGTCTGCTTTTGCAAACTCTTAAACAACACCCGTAAGTCATCAGGACGATCCTTGGTGGGGACGACATAGGCGATGCTAACCTTTTTATTAGGCAAGATTAATGATCCTTCTTCTGGGCGATTCCTCTGACCCAAGTTCCTTCTGGGTGATTGGATTCAGGAGCCAGTAACCATTTGTAAAATTGTAAATTTACAAATGTTGGTAGATATTTTCCTATCCGATGCCAGATTCTAGGAAGATAATGACGTAGTCCGGTTCCATATTGAGACAGAACAGAAGATGATGCCTCAACGCCACGAATTTCAACCGAAACAGGTGAGAGGCCACATGTGGTTAATAGTGCGCTTAACGCATCTTTTGTGAAGAAGAGAAGGTGAGGGAATACGTCCTCTTTAAAACGATCGTCCCGATGAGGAATTTCTATAAATAGAAAGCCATTAGGCTTTAGATAAGTGGTAATATTTGTAATAAAATCAACAGGATCAATCACATGTTCGAGTACGTGTGAAATGGTTATTAGATCAAATTGATCGTGAACCTGTTCCAACGAACTATAGAAATAGGAGTGACATTTTGTGCTCGTCCAATGTTTTTGTGCAGTTTCTCGATAATTTTCATCAGGCTCAACGGCATGATACCCGCCATCCACCATAATTGATGACTTTGAAGCAATGGCTCCAAAGAAAGAATGCCCTGCACCGATGTCAAGTATCTTCAAAGCGCTGGAATCTTCTGTAGATTTTTCAAGAAGAAGTTTTATTTGGTTCCAACGTGATTGTGCTAGGACATAGGTGGTGGGGTAGAACTGAGATGTGAATGGTAAACCTGGATCCGTCCAGTATTGGCCGTTGTAATACTCATCTAGGTCTGAGGGGGTTGGCATCGGGTCAGCAAGGCCTAGACCGCAATGTGAACAATTTTTAATGATGAGCGGAAGAAAGTTAGTACTTTCCCCCATATATGCCTGTTGATCTTTGAGTAGCTGATGCTCACATGCAGGGCACAAGTCTGTCATACTGGATAAACTCCAATCTCGGGTAGTCTATTGTTATCGAGCCCATCAATTGCACCGCGGCCCATTGCCAATATTGCATCTTCCGCACTGCCGCCGGTATGTGGAGTTGAAAGAAAATTACTCAATTGTAACAGTTCTATATCTTCGGGCGGTTCGCTGGCAAATACATCGAAAGCCGCACCAGCTATCTGATTTCTCTTCAGAGAAATTTTGAGGGCATCTTCATCAACAAGTCCGCCCCGAGCTGTATTTATCAACAAAGAGCTTTCTTTCATTAACTTCAATTTATCGGCAGAAATTAGGTTTCGTGTACTATCATTTAACGGAGTGTGAAGGCTAATGATATCTGCTGATTTTAAAAGTGTGTCCAGATTGACATGAGCAATATCATGGCGTGTGTAAAAATCCCGATCAGGATTTGTATCTGTCACCAAGATCCGACAGCCAAAAGCCTTTAATAGACAGGCAAGATCTTTTCCAACATGTCCACATCCAACAATACCTACGGTTTGAGAACTCAATTCACGCCCTGGTCGCAGCTTCCAGTCTCCAGCACGAATTTCTCGTCCGGAAATATCAACATGCCGCAAAAGTGAAATCATCATACATAGGGCAAGTTCTGACACCGCCCTTTTGTTGACGCCACCCGTCCATCCAAGTTGAACTTTATGATCAATAAGTGCCTGGAGATCAATTTTATCAAACCCGACGCCAAATTTTCCAATCACCTTTAAATTAGGTAATGCCGACAATATATCATGATCAATTGGTTCAAGCGCAAGAATTGCGCCATCTGCATCCCCCAAGTAATTGATTAAACTACTACCTTTAAGGCTAATCCCAGCATCGTTAAATTTAGTCTGGGGATATTTTGCTAAAAGTTCTTCTCTCAGGACGGGGTGTCGCGAGAAAGTTCTGGAAGCAACAGTTATTTTTTTTATAGGTGGTCGTGTGATCATTTATTATCGGGCCATGATTTGATGGTAAATTGCGGATTGATCTGGATTGTCTCGAATTTCATTCTCAACTTTAAGAACATCGGCAGGACGGTCAACACCGATTGTACGATTGTCGTAGATACTTGCGCGTATCTTGTGTCCATGTCCTAAAATTCGCAGAAAATCGACGGATTCAATGATTTCCAATTGGGTTGGACTTAGCTCTGTAAACTCTGTCAAAAATGAACGGCTAAATGCAGATAAACCTGTTTGCCGGAACATTGGACGTTGTCCTTCAACTCGCTGATATGGTGCGGCAGCTCTTGTGAAACACATAACATCCCCTGTTTCAGCAAGTATCGCTTTGACAATATCTACATCGGCCAAATCTTCCGGAGTGGTGATTCTCGAAATTAGATTTACGCAGTTAATAGTTTGATCTTGAAGGAATGGATTTACCAGATGGTTTAATGCTACTGGCATTAATAAAGGCTCATCCCCTTGGACGACAACTACGATATCTCCACCTAGGTTCTGCATGGCTTCTGCAACACGGTCGGTACAGCGTTCGTGACTATCGGCAGTCATTACTGCTTTCCCACCTGCTTCCCGGACCGTATCAAGTATTTCTTGGTCGCATGTAGCAACGACGACCTCATCGATAGCTTCACACAGCATTACTCTACGGCGTACATGCTCTATCATCGGCAAGTCTAGAATTTGGGCAAGGGGTTTCCCTGGGAAACGTGATGACCCCATCCGAGCCGGTATTACAGCTATCACTTTACGTTGTGACATAATCAGGAAATCCTTATTGGCATAAGAGTACGAATTTATTGGGGGAGGACACCACAATCGACATTGATGCATTGACCGGTAATAGCAGACGCCTCATTTGAAGCAAGGAACACACAACTTGATCCAACTTCTTCTCCTGTGGGCAATCGTTTCAATGCGGTTTGTTGATGAGTGAATTCTTCAAGGTAGCGTTCGACATTCTGTCCCTGTGCAGGAGAAATATCATCTTCTAATGCTTCAAGAACACCCGGCGTTCTAACATATACGGGACAGACTGCATTTACCCTGATATTTTTGGGCCCCAGCTCTTTTGCTAGGGATTGGGTAATACCATTTACTGCAAACTTTGATGCACAATAAGCGCCATTTTGAGCGCTACCTCTTTTACCAGCCAAGCTGGAGATGTTGACGATTGCGCCTCCATTCGATAAATGAGCAGCCGCGGCCTGACAGCCCCATATCACACCTTTAATATTGGTGTCGAAGATACGATCCAGAAAGGAATTGTCGTAATCTTCAAGCTTTTTCCATTGTGAAAAACCCGCACAATTTACATACGTATCGAATGATCCTGACCATGATAAGGCCTCTTCGATTGCTTTTGTATGGCTCTCTCTTTTTTGTACATCCATTGCATGGAATTTGATGTTCGGGTTTTCTGTCTCAAGGCTCGTTAGTTCACTGCTCGAAGTTCTTGCGCAGCTAAGAACGCGCCATCCAGCTTGTAAAAAGCTTTTGGAAATGGAAAAGCCAATTCCTTTTGATCCGCCTGTGACAATAACTGTTCTTGAAGTCATTCTGTATCCAAGTATTGAGAGTATTAAGTGATTATATAGTCATGCATGAGAAACCGCCATCAACGGCAATTTCTGCGCCTGTAACAAAACCGGCAGCATCGGAAGCCAACCAGAGTACTGCGCCAACAAGTTCATTTGGTTGTCCATAACGCGCCATCGGCGTGTGGCCATGGATGGCCTTTTCTCTTGCCTCATCGATGAAATGCTCTTGGCTCCATTCAGTAGGGAAGAAACCTGGACGAAGCGCATTTACCCTAACTCCTTTTTGCCCCCACTCTCGGGCAAGGTTTTTTGTTATATTTAACACAGCAGCTTTGGCTGCTGAATAGCTAAAGGCTTTCGAAAGAGGAGGGTTTGCAGACGCAGAAGAAAGGTTAATTATCGACCCCTTCCCATTATCCAACATATGGGCACCAAAAATTTGCGAGCCAATGAGAGTGGACCCAAAATGTGAATCAATAATATCGAGGTACTCTTGTTTCGGAATATCTAGTACAGGTGTCGGCGCATTAATTCCCGCACCATTGACTAGAATGTCAACTTGGCCGAATTTTTCAATAATTTTTGCGAGGTTAACTTTGTGAGATTCACCGTCTGAGGCATCAATTTCCAAAGCAAGTGCTTTGCCGCCTTCAGCTCTTATTTGTTCAGCAACATCTTCCGCTTTTGAAAGGCGCAGGTCCAGAACAGCGACAGATACTCCAGCGCGACCAAATGCTCGAGCCATTTCCCCACAGAGATGCCCTCCTCCCCCGATAACGGCAGCGGTTTTCCCCTTGAGATTAAAGAGGCCTTCAAGATAATTACTCATTTTTCTGCTTGTCTCGCTTCTAGATCGTATTTTTTTTGAAGAAGAATCATAATATCATTCATATCTTTGTATAAATGATCCGGCTTCTGGGGGAAAGTTTTCCCGCTATCTCGCCCCACAAACTGGATAGAGACCTTTTGTGCATAGGAGTAATCTTCGGCGGTGTCACCTATGAAGGCACAATTTTCAGATTTAATGTTGTTTAATTTCATAAAATGACGCATTGCATCATCTTTTTTCCAGCTTGCCCCATAAACTGTATGGAAGTAACTGGAAAGGCCTCTGCCTTGTACTATTTGTTCAAGCTCTTGATCTGGGGTGACGGATATAAGAACGAGTTGAACGTGCCTTACAAAGTAATCTAAAAAGGCTTCCGCACCGGGTGTGTTTTCCGTTGCGAGTATTTTGTTTACAACAATTTTGCTGAAACGTGTCGCTAAATTTTCTTCAGTTTCTGGTGATAAATTTGTTTTAAGTATGTTCTTGTAAATGTACTTAAACTTATCAAACCGTACTGTCGCATTATGAGAGAGATGATAGTCCATAATGTCGGGTAAAAATTCGGGCATGTCGGAAAAAAGCTCTTGAAAAGCATGATCTTTTATTCCGACAGATTCAATTAGTGTTCCATCAAGGTCCAGGAAAATTGTTGATAGGCTTTGTTGCATAAGATTCAATTAGCGCGAACTTGCTTGACTAAGGCTTGCTGTTGTTCTGCCCATTTCCAAAGCAAAAAGACGTCAGAAGAAAGCACAACAAAAGTAAATCCTGCCTCGAAAGCTTCCGTTACGTTTTCAACTGTTGGGCTTACAATTTGTGTCCCACAAGCCTTCCCAGCTGCTTTGCATGCATCAATTACCTTCTGACAGGCTGCTTTAACTTCAGGGCTATCTATTTGCCCAGGAACACCGAGGGAACCAGAAAGATCATATGGTCCTGCCATGCAGCCATCAATTTCGTCTAATCGGGCAATTTCATCGATGTTATTGATGCCTTCTACATTCTCAATTTGAACGATAAAAGATGAAACATCATTCCAACTTGAAGTGTATTCTTGAAAATCAAATCCATAGCCGTGTGCACGAGCGACACCGAAACTCCGCTTTCCGCGAGGGGAAAACTTAATCCAATCGATGAGTTGTTGAGCCTCTTCTACGTTTGAAACCATCGGTGCTATAATCCCGTCAGCACCAGAATCCAGTAACCGTTTTATGGATTCCATGTCATGGGATGCAATCCGAGGTAAGCATAGACTCCCCCCGGCCTGGCTGGTTGCAATAATATCTCGAGATTGCTCTAGGGAAATAGTGCTATGTTCAATATCAATACCTACGAAATCGACATCAGTTCGAGTGAATATTTCTGTAATAGAGGGATGAGAAAGTGAAGTCCAAGCAGCCAGTACTCGTTTTCGAGTGCGTAAAGCATGCTTCAATTCCTTACGGCGGTTTGTCAGACACATAGCTGATTATTTCCTTAGTTTCGCACCGTCTCTTAAGAACATTTGGACAGTTTCTTTTGTGTATGGGTGAACAATCATTCCTTTGATCAAGGATGGAGTTGCCGTAACAATATGAGCTCCGGAATCAAGCCATTCTATAATATTGAGAACTTCGCGAGTTGAGCCGACAATGATCTCTGATTTTAGTTCAAATTTATCTAGAAGGCGGCGGAGGCGTGCAATCTCGTCACATGAATTATATCCCATGTTGTTAACGCGGCCACCAAAAATAGAAACATAACTAGCCCCTGCCAAGGCTGCGAGGAAGCACTGTTGCGCACTCATCATTGCAGTTACATTAACGCGGATATCATGAACGTTTTCTAATTCATGAATAACTTGAATGTTTTCAATTTCACCTTCAGGTCCGTGAATAGTAATTTTGATATTAATATTATCAGCCAAGGCTGATAGCTCTTTTGCTTCTGCGATCATCCCATCTGGGTCGTTTGTTGTGACTTCAACTGATAGAGGCAGGGGATTGATAATAGCTGCAATCTCAGTCATGCGCTCCTTTATACCATCCCAACCTCCCGTTACTCCCTCTTTCAAGAGGATTGTCGGGTTAGTCGTGACGCCACGAATGATACCCATTCTGTGGAATTCTTTAATGTCTTCGATCTTGCCAGTATCAATGAAAATGGCCATGAAAAATATTCCTATATTAGCGCGCTTATTAAACTGCGAGAGATTCCCATTTGTTCTTAATCTGCATCAAGCGGGGATCCGCAACTATAAGATGCCAGATGACGCCTTGGAATGCTTCTGCGTGTGGAGTGATGGTGTCAGGGTTCACAGTTGGTACAATGACACAGGCATCAGCTACCTTAGCCGTGTGGCCTCCGTCTCTACCTACGATACCAATTATTTTTGCGTTCACTTCTTTGGCTTTATCTAGAGCATGAACGATATTTGCGCTGACATTCTTTTCTTTATTGCCGCCACCAACTGAGAAGACCATTACAACGTCTTTACTATTAATGTGGCTGGTTTCTAACCAAGATGAGAAAACTGTTTCCCAGCCTTCATCATTGGTACGGGCTGTAAGTTCAGCAACATTATCGACAGGGCTATAGGTCTCGATGCCTGCAAGTTTACGGAAATCATTAACCGCATGAGAGCAATTTGCCGCACTCCCGCCAACACCAATAAGGAAAAGGCGTCCGCTATTTTCTCTGGTGTCGAGAAGAATTTGGATCATATTTTCCACTTGGGATTGATCTATTTTCTTTAGGATGTCGATTGCATCTTCGATATAACGACTTGCGAATGACATGTGCTAACCCTTTCTTGTATTAGGTATATTATAGCAATGCTTTGGCAGCACTGGATTCAAATTTTACGCGCTAGAATTCGTCCATAGGAACTTAATAACGTTTCCTGTAAGAAATTCTGGAATGCATCGAGATCTTTTTGTTCTCTATTTTTAAAGAGATAGCTTACAAACTTGTCTTGTAAAAAATCATTATTAGTGGTGATTTCGTTTTTAACATTGTTAGTGTCAAATGACCCAGGAGTGCTGAACTCTAGTATCTCAAAACCGGTATCGCGAAGGAGAATTTCCCATCCCTCGACTGTAAACAAGTTCATCCTGTCCGGAGGAAGGATACTCTCACATCTCTCTCTTAGAACCCGGATGTCAAATCCAGATCCTAGTATTGACGTTATGAACAGGAGGCCACCTTTATTGAGAGCCTTAGCCACTTTTCCCAAATCATCCCGGGGATGCAAACTGGCATCAAAATTTTCAAAAGCAAGACAAGCATCAAGGCTCTCTTCTTGAAGGGATGAAATCGATATGGAATTTTCATCGGGAGAATGAAGGGAGTGAATGTTTTGAGGGGAGGAGAGGTTAGGAAGTGCTTTTAGTGCTTCAGTATAATCAGGTTGCGCATCAATGATTCCTATTTCAGATGCAGCATTCTTGTACTCACTAAGACCTTGAGCAATCCAATCTATACGAGGTTGGATAATGTGTTTGAAACGCTCAGGCGCCGTAGATGTGGCTAATTTTTCATTCCAATAGGGTATAGCTTTGGAATTTTCTATGAAGGCTGATAGTTGCTCTGTTGTTGGTCGATCATCTACTTGGAGGGATCCACAACTTAAACACTCATTGTATTGTAACTTCAATCGTGAAAATGCCGGTTCTGTTGACGGCGAATTACAGGCTTTACAAGCTTGATTTTTAAGGGCAACGTTTTTGAAGAAAATTTGAATATCTTTTTCGAGAAGCCTTTGATATTCTTGCAATAGTTCGGTGGGCTTTACGTCAGATTTATCGTAATTATTGGTGAGTAAAATGCTTCTCATTATACTTCAACCTTTTCTGATCCGGCGTCTTTATAAGCTGTATCAATGATTTCCATAACTTTTAATGCATCGTAAGCAGAGCTTATTGTCACTTCTCTGTCTTCTACAATGCAAGAAAGAAACTCCTTCATTTCTAACTCCCAAGAAAGATCTTTATCAAAGTAAGTTAATTCTTCAGCTGGATTTCCCACGGCTTCGGTTTCGTTTTCAAACTGCCTTCTTGCAATGATAATTTGTTCACGTCCATAGCTACCACTTTTTGAAAGTAGTCCTTGTACTGAAAGGTATCCTTCTTCGAGGGTTACATCAAACCTAAAGGTATGCTTCCAGAGAGTTGCAGAGGAATGGAGCGAAGCAAGTTTTCCCTGTTCATTCATAAGTATTACGCAAGCATTATCCTCCACTGGAAAGTCCCAGTATGATTTGCTTGTTATACACTTCACGACTGGAAAATCACCTCCGAGAAACCTAAAGATATCAAGCATGTGAATACCTTGGTCTAAAAGTATTCCGCCTCCAGAAATAGCTTTTTCGTTTCTCCAGGAGGATTTGAAATCCTGCCCGCCTGACTTACCGTAAACGCCTCTAAGTGATATTACATTCCCCAAGCGGCCAGCATCAATCACAGCCTTGGCTTTTAGGACCGCAGGGTGGAATCTATGATTGAACCCAAACATTAACTTAGTGCTTGGAAGTTGAGCGTTTACAATATTCTGAATATCTTGGAGATTTCGACCAGGAGGCTTCTCACAAAAAACATGTTTGCCCGATTGCATACTACGAATACAAAACTCTGGTGAGGACACGTTTGGTGTGCAGACAAAAAGAATATCGGGATCGAGTACCATCAATTCTTCATAAGTCTCGAATACGGGGCAGCCTTTTACCTTTGCCCTTTTTTCCGCCGAGACTTCACTTACCCCAATGACTTCGAGTTCATCAAATTGGTCTGCGACCCTTTTTCTGATTTCACCCATGTAGCCAAAACCAATGATGCCACAGGTGTAGACCTGGCTTTTCATACTTTAGACAGCCTTTTAGAATTATTAATCAAGGGGAGTTTTTGTAGTTTGAAACTGCTATATTGAATGAGAAAATTGTCTAACATATGCTTGGCTATTTCGTGATAAAGATTAATCTCATTAAGGTTAGCTAAGCGCTACTCTTCAGAAGTAAATTAGCATGCTTAAGGCTACTATATTTGAACGCGGATCCTACTGTAATAAAAATTTCCTGTCAAAACGAATAAGAGGCGTAAATTTATAATGAAATAATGGATGATTATGGTTTTTACTATGTTTCGGTGTCAATTTTAGAGACTTTATTTTATGAGTGATAAGGGGAATTTTTCCTATGAAAGGAATGATGTCATTGCCTCTCGCGTAACAGGATGGAAGTACTCACGGGCGTAATTTTGTGCGGTAAGTTTTTTGTATTCAAAAGTTTTATTTTGCCAAGAATCTATAAGATTAATAGAGTCTTTAAGGGGTGTATTTACATTCGTACAAAGTTTAAACTCATTTAATTCGGCAAGTGGATCGTAGTTGAAAATTCCCCCCTTACTGAAATTAATGAGCGGTTTCCCGTATAAGAGAGCTTCAATTGCAACAGCTGTTCCCCAGTAAAGTACAGCATCGCATTTAACTAGGTCCTGTTCTAGTGTGCTTAGAGCACTTGTGACGACGTTGGAGGGGAGAGCCTCTTTGTAGCCTATGCAAAAGAGAATATCCTCTAATGATAAGACTGGGTGGCTACGTACAGCAAAAGTAACATTTGGGTTTAAAGGTGCCTCGTGGATCAGATAGGCAACCATGTCTGACACTTCCATCAACCCTTCAAGGGCTACTAAGACATTGCTAATCGGAGTATGTCTGTCATCTTCTGTGGGATTCTTGAAAAGATATTCATATCGTAATGCACAAGCAGGAAGCACTCTCCCTTTATTACCCTCTCCATAGTATTGAAGAATGTGAGCTGGAGCAGAACCAGTCGTAAGTATGTTATCAGGAGAAGGTCTAAGCTTTTGTTCTTCAAAGCTTGTAAACATGCAGATAGCCGCAAGGGGAACCACTGAATGCTGATATCCGAGTATAGGAAAAGGTGTTGAATTATTCCTGAGGCCTTTTGTTAGCATTAATTCCCAGGGATTTGCTTCGCAAGTTGTTATAAAGCAACTAATATTATAGCTGTTAGCAATACGTTCCCCCGCAGCTTCGGTCATTAAATGAGGTAATTGGATGGTCCATATAGCCTCTTCTAGATCGACCCGTGCTAGTGAGGCCCAGTTTATTTTGGCTAAATGCTGTAATGGTTCGGGTAAATGGGAACGGTCAAGATTCAGGGTCTGAGGGTATTTGAGAGGTCTGAACACTGCGGAAAATAATATTTTTGTAAGTTGAGCAAAAGGATCCATTATTGATTGAAATATTTCGAATGGAACTAACGTTCCCTTTTGTGCCGATGAAATTGAAGCATAGCATTCAAGCCTATCAGTAAAGCCTTGAATAATGGTTACGGGGTTTCTTCCCATCTTTTCAAGATGATCGGAAAGGGAGCCAAAAAATGGATCTTTGTATTTATCGTCATTTAAAAATGCGGATTGATAAGTAAAGCTTCGGATTAGATATGTCGGAGCACCGCTGATTTTGTGGTTACGGTAAATTTGTTTTGTTTTATAAATCCACTTAACAGAACGAAGTGCCTCTTTCATTAGTTTTGCGATTTGTTTTGAACGCCTGAAGATTGTCGTCGGTGGTTTGTAATTCGTATGGATGCCCAGAGAGTTTGCGAGGAGGGCAGTAGCTCTTGCTATGAGGGGGGGGGCGTTTGGCGTGACTATAACTTCAAGATGGTTTTTTTTCGCATAACTAAAAATTCTTGAAATAATAATCCAGTTATCAGCCTGAGTTATTGTTACGGAATTGACGCGATTTCGCACTGAGACAGCTGTTGCCCACCAAAGGGGATGGGCATTGTTAAGTGTAGCTAGCTCTCCCATCATTTTAACAAAAGCTTCGATGGGAAAGTCTGTATAGATTTCCCCCTTCTTTATATTCGATACAAGTTCTTCTTCAGTTGAGGGTAGGTTTTTATTGCTGGCAAGATTTAACCAAGAAATAGGTGTCTTATGAAGATAAAGCTCAGATTTGGTGTGAGGGGCCATCTAACTTACTTTTTTAACATGAGTGTAATTAAAATTTCTCAATAAACCGTTGATGAACTCTAGGCATATCATTCTAGATTAGTGAGGCATCAGTGAACTGTTAAAGGCGCCGAACTATAGATTCAAAGAATTTCGAACGGCAAAATAGGGCATCAAAAAACATCCGGAACCACAACCGTTTACTCGTATTTTCTCGCTCAAGCAGGAAGACCCGATCCAGTAGGTATGTTTGTGTGTCAAAATTTGTATACCCTTTACTAAAGAATATTCTACCCGCCCCAAGGGTCTGCAATATTTCAACCTCGCGGTTGCTAAAACAAGTTTCAGGTTGACCATTGGTAAAGGAAAAAAAGCCAGATTCACTGTTTATCTTTTGTAAGGCTTGAGCATTCTCTTGGTACTGTTGAATAAATTGTTCTGAACTTAATGCCGCGCTATTCCAGTGATCAAATAAATGATTGCCATATACGACAAATTCGCTCTCGCCCCACCTTTTGATCAGATTTTTACTCGCAATCTCTCCTTGGTATTTTATGGCGTCCTCATAATTAATTGGGCCGTATAGTGTTTCATATTTCTCAAGTTGTTCAGGGGTAATATTCAAGAAAGCGGGAGAGCCGATATTTTCTGTCTTTAGAAACTTAGAAAAATCAGGGGAATATGCTTCAAGGTAGAAAACCAATGCAGATAACATTGGCCGTCTTTCTAAAACGGTTCGCATATTTAGGAACATTAACGAGGGGATTGAGTTATTTGCAAGGTAAGAGATGCCGTTTTCAAAGGCGCCGGCGAAACCATCGTCAAATGTAATAACTGCAGCGCGTTCGGGTAAGGGTTCTTTGTTTTGTTCAAGTAAACAGTTCGGATGGACGATGTTGAAGTTTTGGTTGATCCACGTAATTTGATTTTTAAAGGTTTGTTCGGATACTGCCAGGCCCCAATTATTAGTGAACTCTGCAGGGTTATCATTGACTTCATGATATATAAATACAGTAACCCCACCAAGGGTATACTTTTTGAGCCCAGGAAACATCAGAAATCCTGCGCCAACAGAGTGTTCAGCAACAGCACGTAAAGCCCGTTTAAACATTATCGGAATCACCCATTGTGAAGTGAGCATTTTTTATCTGAGCTACTTCGGGGCTTATGTTGTTGGCGTATAAAATAACGGGAATTTCACTATTATCTTTAAAGCCTCTATGGCAAAAAATGTTGTAATAAGGAGAGCTCTTTTCGCACCAGATGTTTATGGCCCTGGTTGATGTGGTGAAGGCATAGTTGAAGATTTGGTCCAAGCAAAAATTAAGGCCATTTTCATGATCTGGGTGGAATAGATAATCAGCGATAACAAGTGACTGCCCTAAATCCGTAGGAATAGTTTTGTGAACCGTATACCCAACTAACGCACCTTTGTAACGTAGGGTTATTAGTTTGTATTTTTCAGGATGGTTTAAATAACGCCAGTGAAAGGGCGCTTGATCACGGTCAATAATAAAATCATATTTATCCGCGGCTTCTTTCCAAAACAATGACCAGTCTTCTGGAAGAGAGGTGCATTCCTCAGTGGTATAATCAGTTTTGTTGGAAATGCGTGGAGATTTGAGGCCAAGGAAAGTACGAGCAAAAATTCTGTAAGAACCGGCCAATAATTCAGCACCATGCCAGCCGATTAACTTTCGAAGTTTTCTTTGTGCGGATAAGGGGACCGATAGATCGCGTACATTTAAGGAGGATTGCTTTACAAAATTCGCTCTTTTGATCCACCCGGGAAAGGCTTGTGAATTTGGTAGGCCATAAATATATTCTATACCTTGGTCTTCTGCTTTCTGGCGCGCGTCATTTGCAACAATGGTAAACAGGCCTTTTCGAAAGTACTTTCGCGAGGTGTAAGTATCTCCGATTTCAGCGGATGGGATCGATTTATTGTTTAACTTTAAAATTTTAGGAGTGATAGATGTAGTCGAAGCGACGTCGCCATCTATCTCAATGAAGTTCACAAAGCCTTTATCCGTAGGGTTCTCAAATGCTTTCCACGTGAATACATCCATAGTGCCATAACGGCCTTCCCCCATAAAATTTGTTTTAAAAAATTGAGAGATACGCCAAAGATCTTCTCTAGTAGCTTTTTTAGCTTGAGTATCCATTATGTTGCTCTGTCCCTTTGTGGATAGTTTTCTGAGCTTTGTTTGACTTGGACTCTTCACGATCTTTCAAAGTAACTTAATTATCTTTTCAAAAAAATTGATCACCTGCACTTGATCTTCTTCGGTCAAATAAGGACTCATCGGGAGGCTAAATACCTCGGAAGCCAATTTTTCGGAAGAGGCAAGACCATTGGGGTCATGTGGGTAATGTTTATAAGCTTGCAACTTATTCAGAGGTGTTGGGTAGTAAACGGCTGTTGGGATTCCAAGCTCTTTTAGGCCATCACACAACTGGCCGCGGTTTGTGGTTCGTGTTGTGAACTGCGCCCAAGCTGAAGTCACTGTTTTGTGCACCTCTTGTAGAAGGAAACTCTTTGGAAGGGACTGGATGTAAGAGTTCGCTACTTTTTGACGTGCTGTTATTTCCTCAGGTAAAATACGTAATTTTTCCAACAATATCGCCGCTTGTATCGTGTCCAGACGACTGTTCATGCCGATGACAACATTGTCGTATTTGTCGCGGCCTTTGCCATGAACCCTGAGAGATTTGATTTTATCTGCAATTTCGTTGTCACTCGTGAGAACAGCGCCACCGTCGCCATACGCCCCCAAGGGCTTACTGGGAAAAAAACTGGTTGTTGTGATATCAGCGAATACACCAACCTGCTTGTTGCCCCGTGAACCGCCGATACTTTGTGCCGCATCAGCAATAACAAAGAGGTTATTCTCCTTCGCCAACTGTGCGAGCTCTTGGTAGTCAGGGATTGAGCCAAAGAGGTCCACTGCAATAATGCCTCTGATCGGCAGGCCTTTCTTTTTTGCGTCAAGAATTGACCGTTTTAGGCTTTCATGGCTGATAAGGAATGTTGCCTCATCGACGTCAACGAAATACGGAATGGCACCAAGTAGGGCTACCGCTTCTGCCGTTGCTGCAAAAGTAAAGGCTGGAACAAAGACGACCTCTCCAGGTTGGATGTCGAGTGCCATGAGAGCGAGAGAGATTGCATCAGTTCCATTGGCGCAACTAATAACGTTCGCGGCGCCAGTGTACTCTTCCAGGGCTGTTTCAAATTCTCTGACTTCGGGGCCCATTATGAATTGACCGTGTTCAATGACTTTTTGCACGGAGGCTTCTATGGCGCCATTCAGACGCAGGCGCTGGGCTTTGAGATCTATAAAGGGAATTTTTGTTGTAGCGTTCATGTGCTTTGATCTTGTGTGAGGGCCAATTGGCCGTCGGCGGTTTCTCTGTATTGGCTTTTATCTTCGGGACAAATCAAATCATTATCCAGTTTACATCCAGCTTTACTCATCCATCCAATATGCCGCGCGGGAACGCCAGCCATTAGTGCATAAGGTTTTACGTTGCCTGTCACGACGGCACCTGCGGCGATGAAACAATATTCTCCCAGTTCGTATCCACAAACAATCGTTGCATTTGCGCCGATTGTGGTTCCTTTGCGTATAACCGTTTCTAGAAACTCGGATTTACGTTCAATCTCTGCCCTTGGATTGTTCACATTTGTAAAAACGCACGATGGTCCACAAAAAACACCATCCTCAAGTGTTATCCCCTTGTAGATACTAACATTATTTTGAATTTTACAGTTGTTTCCGATGGTAACCGATGGGCCCACCATCACATTTTGGCCGAATGTACAGTTCTCACCAATCGTCACACGGCCAAGGATGTGACTAAAGTGCCAGATCTTTGTCCCATTGCCGATGGAGACATCATCGTCCACATAGGCACTTTCGTGAATAAAATAATTAGAGGGTGTATCAGTCATAAAATACTAAAGGTGTTTGTCAGCATAGGGGTGGCGCTCGCCTAGATGTGGCGTGATCTTTAAGTTGCGGATCGCAGATACGAGCTCAATTGATGTTTGAGCGTCATCCAAATCAAACCCGCCACCTTCGAGGATGTGTTTGTAGCTATCGGTATGAAGATCCGTAAAGCCATCGGAAAATTCTATTTCATCACCGTCAATTGTAATAGATCTATAGGTAGGCTGTTTGCCTTTGACTTGCTCAGGCAGATCAGATTGGTCAACTGATAGGAACCACCTTACGCGGGCTTGCTTGAACTCTAAATAACCGGCGGCACGCTCACCAGTTCGGATATGCATTTGATTTTTTTGTAATGGGCCAAATATGAAGCTGAGCATATCGTAGAAATGGACGCCAATGTTTGTTGCGATGCCTCCTGATTTATCATCAGCACCTTTCCAGGAAACATGGTACCACTTGCCCCTTGAGGTAATATAGCTAAGGTCAACGTCGAAGATTTTATTTGGATTTGCCGCGACTTTTTCTTTCAAAGCAATAATCGCGGGGTGTAGGCGCAATTGTAAAATTGAATAAATTTTTCGACCGGTTTGGCTCTCGATTTCTCTTAAGCCATCAATGTTCCATGGGTTCAAGACAAGCGGTTTTTCACAAATAGCATGTGCGTCAGACCGTAAGGCAAAGCGGCAATGTGCATCGTGGAGGTAATTGGGAGAACAGATGCTAACATAATCAATGCGATCTCCGCGTCTTCTTAATTTATCGATGTGGCGATCAAAACGTTCGAACTCTGTGAAAAAACGAGCCTGCGGAAAATAGCTGTCAATTATGCCAACGCTATCATTGGGATCGAGTGCGGCAATTAAATGATTACCTGTTTCTTTAATGGCCTTCATGTGCCGAGGCGCGATGTATCCCGCAGCACCAATAAGAGCAAATGTATTTGTCATGGTTTAGTTACATTTTCATATTTTGCTAAAAGAGTAGTGGCTTTTTTCCATGCTACCGCACTGCGGGTGAAGCGAAATTCACCTTTGCAAGGTACGCAATAATTGATCACTTATGGACTAAGCGACAGAGGTCACGTCAAAACGAGAAACCGTAGTTTTGACTTCTCTGCCAAGAAGATCGAGTAAAACTGAAATTCTTTCCCTGTCAATCATATGTGATAAAGACCCAATAACATTCTCGAAAGGTCCGGTTAGAAATTTTACCTTTTCCCCCGGTTTGAGTTCAGGGTCACAGTAATCTTTTTCTGTACGATTAATTTTTAAATTTGATACGAATTTATCGGGAAGATTGGGAAGTCTATTTCCATAGGCAATCAGCCCCCGAACACCGAAAGTGTTGTTGATTGAGCTCCAGTTATCTACTGATGTATCTAATTCAACAAAAAGGTAACCTGGGAAGAGAGCTTTTTTTACGATATCAATCTTTCTGGCGTGCTTTCGGGATTT
Source organism: Halopseudomonas aestusnigri (assembly GCA_036960845.1). Lineage (GTDB taxonomy): Bacteria > Pseudomonadota > Alphaproteobacteria > Kiloniellales > Kiloniellaceae > Kiloniella. The sequence continues at coordinate 67,819 of JBALWN010000005.1, forward strand.
CATGAAGTAGGGTAAGAAAACTTGGTACCCTTGACGGGTAAGATTAATTTCGGCTCTGATTTCCTGATTGGAATGAGTATTGACGACATACCATTTTTTCATGACCCGGCCTCGCTTTTTTCTTCGGAGGCATCCAAGTCGTGGATACGGAGGAACTCTGGAACGATTATAACCGTATTATTTACAAGGCGGTTTGCATTTTCGAAAGTTGCTTGTGGGGCATCTGAGTCAGTGAGGATCAGCGCGTCGTATTCGGTAATTTCTTTCAGTGATTTTAGTATTGGCACGTTACCAACTTTTTCACGGGAGGACTGTGTGTCGACGATCGCAATGATTTCGATTTTAGCATCCCAAGCAGCCATAACTGCAATCTCAGCCAATTCCCCGGCGCCAAGTAATACTATATGATTATGGCCGTTGGTATGGGCAAGTTCGAATAATTCTGCATATTGATTTCGGGCATTTTTGAAAAAATCTAATGATGTGTCGAGATACTCAACGACAAGGCGACTTTTTTCGCTAAAACCTCTGGGTGTAAGGTAATAGGCATATCGTTTATATGGAGCTGATTTTGCCTTCACGTAGCCTTTGTGAATGGCTCTTTTTAGTAAGGCGTTTGTAAAGCCAATTGACACGCCGATGCGTTTTGACAGAGTCATCTGTGACATAACTTCACCCTCTTCAAGAGACTGAAGGAACTCTATGTCCGTTTTTATGTCTGATTTTGATGGCACGTCGGATGTTTCCCCAAAAATATTGGGATTAATCTACTGTCATAAGACGGGGAGGTCAACTTTCATTCACACTGTGAACTTCAAGGGGTGAATGTTGATGCCAAATTTATATGCTTAAGCCTTATAGGGGCATTCATTTCTTACAGGTTGTTAGGCAGTTTGCTTTGATGGTAAGAACAAGCAAATGGACATACTTTAGCTCAACCCCATCTGGGATATTTTTTCTTTTATGGCAAAAAAAACTTATGTAATCACTGGAACCGCGGGATTTATCGGGTATCACCTTGCTGATCTTCTTTTGACACAAGGGCATCAAGTCGTTGGTATTGATATCGTCAGTGATTATTATGAGGTCTCGCTTAAAGAAGCACGTCTTGCCAATTTGAAGAAATTCGAAGGCTTTGTCGAAAAGCGTATCGACCTTGCGGATTGGGATGCAGTGGAAGCTGTTTTTAAAGAACATCGTCCTGAAATTTGTGTGAATTTAGCGGCTCAAGCCGGTGTTCGATACAGCTTGGAAAATCCGCGTGCTTACTTACGCTCGAACGTGGACGGGTTTTTGAACATTCTTGAGGCTTGCCGACATTATCCTGTTGAGCATCTTGTCTATGCCTCTACCAGTTCGGCCTATGGCGCAAACACATCAATGCCTTTCAAGGTATCTGAAAGTGCTGAGCACCCGCTTACGCTTTATGCCGCAACCAAAAAATCCAATGAGTTGATGGCGCACACCTATTCTCACCTTTTTGGTTTTCCGAGTACTGGGATGCGGTTTTTCACAGTTTATGGCCCTTGGGGTCGACCTGATATGGCGCTCTTTATGTTCACTAAGGACATTCTTGCCGGTAAACCGATTAACGTCTTCAATAATGGCGATATGAAGCGAGATTTCACTTATGTGAAAGATATCGTTGAGGGTATCAGTCGGTTAGCTGATGTGCCGCCAAGTATTGATACGGATTGGGACGCGAATAGTCCAAATCCGAACACCAGTGGCGTTGCCCCGTTCCGCGTTGTGAATATTGGTAACGCGCGTTGTGAAAAACTTATGCGGTATATCGAAATTCTTGAAGACAAGCTCGGTATAAAGGCTGACTATAACATGCTTCCTATGCAGGACGGGGATGTGCCCGCGACTTGGGCTGATGTAAGCGAACTCACCGATATTACAGGTTATGCGCCTTCTGTTACTATCGAAGAAGGTATTGGCCATTTTGTGGACTGGTATAAGAGTTATTACAAGATAAATTCCTGAAGTAAAAACCTAGTTATTTTTCAACCATGATTGCAGCATCAATACGTTCCATAGTTGGTGCTGCCAATTATGGCTGCCAGTCATGTGTTCTTTTAGCTTTTTCTGCACAATCTCAGGCTCCAGTAGGTCATGTTCTTTCAAAACATGCGGAGAGAGAAGGTCGTTCGCCCATTCATTTAAAGGACCACGTAACCAGTTGTCGATTGGTACACCAAAACCCATTTTTGGTCTATCGGTCAAATGTTTAGGAACATGTTTATCCAAAATTTTCTTTAAAATCCATTTCCCTTGACCATCGCGTATTTTCATATGCTGAGGCAAAGACCACGATAATTCGACAATACGATGATCAAGAATGGGTACTCGAGCTTCTAGTGAAGCAGCCATGGATGCGCGATCCACCTTAGTGAGAATGTCATCTGGTAGGTAAGTAAGTGTATCAAGATATTGCATTCGATCAACAGCGTTTGGGATAGATTTGTTGAGCTCGGAGTTCCAAATTAGCCCTTTGTGCTCTCGACCTTTGAGCAGCAGGCTATCGGGATTTTGCCAATTACTAACAAGAGTTCGGTAATAGCCATCTGAATTTTCTCCCAATACGCTGGCCAACTTATAAAGAGTATCACCAGGGTGGCTCGGCCTGCGTGAGGCAGGGACGATTTGAAAAAGTTTGTTCCAAGTTTGAGGAGATAGGCTTCTAATTACACAGGAGCTTAAATTGCGAAGTACATTGGGAATATTGTTTATTCGATCCCCATATTGATGGGCTGTAATATGGCGCCTGTAGCCACCAAAAAGCTCATCTCCACCGTCGCCAGAGAGGGCAACAGTTACGTGTTCTCGAGTTACCTTTGAAACGAGATATGTTGGGATCTGAGAGGAGTCAGCAAAAGGTTCGTCATAAATATCCGGGAGGTGAGGGATGACGTCTCTGGCTTCTGTTGGTGTTACATAAAGTTCTGTGTGATTGGTTCCTAGATGCTTGGCTACTTCCGCTGCATGTTGTGCTTCGTTGTAGCCCTGATCCTCAAACCCAATAGAAAAGGTGTTTACTGGCGAGGATGACTGTTTTTGCATCAAAGCAGCGATGGTGCTGGAATCAATGCCACCAGAGAGAAACGCGCCAAAGGGAACATCGGATATCATCCGTTTGCCAACGGCATCTTCGAGTAAGTTCTCAAGGGTATTTATTGCGTCTTCGTCTGTACCTGAAAAAGGCGTTTGTAGGCCTCTTGATACGGCGTCTTCAAGGTTCCAGTATGTCGAGAGATGCGGTGTTTTATCGCCTTCTAAATCAAAGGTTAGTAATTGGCCGGGAAGAAGCTTGTTGACGCCTTTGTATATTGATTGTGGTGCTGGGATATAGTTGAAACGTAGATAAGAAGCGACAGCATCATGATCAATTTGATTTGGGCAATTTGGGTGAATTTTTAGAGCTTTTAAGATCGATCCAAAAATTAATGATCCGTTGTTGTAACTCCAATAAAGAGGCTTTATGCCCAGGCGATCTCGGCAGAGAATAAGCCTTTTTTCTCGTTTGTCCCATAGTGCGAAAACGAACATACCAATGAGCTGTTCCAGAGTATCTTCCAGCCCCCATGTGGCGATAGCTTCTAGGAGAACTTCTGTGTCGGAATGGCCTTTAAAGTTTGTGCCTTTTTGCGCAACAATCTTTGGTCGCATGTCCGCTGCGTTATAAATTTCTCCATTATAAACCAACACAAAGCGACCACAGGATGAGGTCATTGGCTGTTGTCCTGCGCTCGACAGGTCAATTATCGATAGTCTTCGATGTGAAAAAGCGATACCATGATCAGAAGAAACCCAGATATCCCCGCCATCTGGGCCGCGCCTGTACATTGCCTCCCCCATAGAGTGGGCTATGCTTTCCCGCTTTTGGATGTCGCTTGTCTTACAGTCGATAAAACCTGCGATGCCACACATAAAGGGTCCTGTCCGTGAAATATCTCGCTGAACTTCATCTATAAACAGTAGAGAAGAAGAATGCACGGCTGTTTATAATGCCGGGGGCGTATTAGATACGTAAAATTGATATATGATGGCTTTACATTACTTTCTAACTGCCTCTGCCAAAGCAAAATCCAACCAGCCTTTTGGTATCATGTGGCCGTAGTTGTGCAGGCAAATAGCTGTGTTTTTACCGCTAGCACAACTCGTCCAGCGATGGCATGTGAAAATATCTAGTTTTTCTACTAGGTCTGGTTCTGTTTTACAATTATTGGTCCGTTGCCAAAGCTCTATTCCTTTGAGCGGATCATTGTTGGTCCCGCGCGGCAATCGCATTACGTTGTCTTTTAACCCATGCACTTGGGTAACGTTAACTGGGCCTCCTTTGCAGTTTATAGTGTCTTGTTGCCTCAGAGTGCCTGCAATGGGCAGGATACCTGCGAGTTGTTCCCCACTTTCACAAGCCAGACGCCAGGCCATTGCCCCACCATATGAAAAACCTGAAACATAAATTTGGCTGTTATCGATTGGCCATTTTTTAGGAAGGTCTTTCATGAGCGATCGTATGAAAGGGGCGTCGCGTGAGGAGTTACCCCAAAAGTCCCAACTTTTGCCAAGACCATCCGGAGCAACCAACAAAAAGCCGTTATTCTCTGTAGCATTGGTTACACGATGGTTGTTCAACACGTTGCGGCCCGTTCGACCCCAACCATGAAGGTGGATGAGTACTGGGAGAGGGGATGTTCCATCCCAACTTTCAGGAACTTTAACCTGGTAGGTCCGGCCGTCTAATTCACAACGCCCACTTTCTCGGCATAGAGAATTAGCATGCACTGTTCCCTGTATTAGCAGCGGGAGTGTGAGCAAACTTATAAGAGAAAAGGCTTTGGCAATATACTTCATGTATGTGATGGGTCCAGCGAGATAATCTTTAGATGAGATTACCTTAGGGGTAAGCGAGATCACTTCCAATTCAGAGGTTTGTGAACTACTAAGGTTAGCCTTCTAATTATCCTTTGTTAAATTCGTATGGACCTCGTCGAGCGCCTTATCCCATGCGGATATTCCTTGTTGATCTTTTAAAACCTCCAGACCTTTCAAAGTGTAAGTTCCCTCTGTGGCAATGGCGTTTGTAATGCTGGTGAGGTATTCGTTTTCTTTTAAAAGAGCATAACCTGTGGCTCCGCGAACGTTATGAAGAACTAAAGCACGTGCGGTTTCAGGAGTCAGGCCCTTGTTCTCGAGCCATTGAGACATGCTGCCAAAAAACTCATAGAGCCAGCCATTCATGCAAGATGCGGCAAGTGAAAGATCAAACTCTTCTTCACTGTTGAAAACGACAGGAGCGCCTGCAAAACGGGCTATGGTTTCGATCGTTTTATTGGCTGGATATATAGGAACAACACCTTCGCCCGCTTCAATACAGCATACAGGTATCATACGTATAAGAGTTTCTGGTAACCGACCGACTTGGCGATGATTTTCAACAGAGACGCCTGCAATCGCAGAGATTACAATTTGGTCATCTCGGAAAATGAGTTCCGTGAGAAGTGCTTGCAGATGTTCGGGTTTGACAGAGAGCAAGACGATGTCTGAACGATCTATGACTTCCTGATTGGTTACGGCGATGGAGCAGTTGTGAGTTTGGGCAAGTTTACTCGCTGTCTCAGTATTTCTGGGGGAGAGCAGGATTTGTCCTTCAAAGCCGCCTTTACGTAAGCCTGCGACAAAGTAAGAGGCAAAATATCCAACGCCAAGAATGCCCAGGGTTGTAGAAGTAAGTGGCTTATCAGTCATGGAAAACTCGTTGTATGAGGACAGATCAAGTATTTCCTTAGTGAAGCACTAACGGAAAAAAAAGTCGCTTATAAAAAGTTGATATAAAAGAAACTCTTATTTATGCCTTCAAGTTTAAATAAAATTAGGTAAACAAAACTTGCCTAGTCGAGTTAGGTTCTGATAGCGTGCTTGGGTAAATTCACCCAGTTGGTCTCCATTATTCTCATGGTTATACAATCAAGAATCTGTTTGAGTAATAGGCCAGCCCTTTGCATTGCAAAGAGATAATAAAAAATACAAACACACGAGGAGCAATATAATGAGCGCTCTGGAACAGGTACTGTCCCACGTTGACGACCATCTAGAAGAGAGTATCGAACGGTTATTTGACCTTGTTCGCATTGAAAGTATTTCAACAGATCCGGCTTATAAAGCGGAGTGTCAAAAAGCTGCTGAATGGCTGGAGCGTGAGTTAAATGACTTGAGTTTTCAGGCAACGATCCGGCCCACTCCCGGTCATCCTATGGTCATTGCTCACACGCCTGATCAGCCAGACGGTCCGCACGTTCTATTTTATGGCCATTACGATGTCCAGCCTATTGATCCCCTTGAGCTTTGGGAAAAGCCACCATTTGAGCCTTTTATTGCGGAAATGCCGGATGGGTCAAAAGAGTTAACGGGGCGTGGTACTTCAGATGATAAAGGGCAGCTTCTTACTTTTCTGGAAGCTTGCAGAGCTTGGCGAAGTGTTACAGGTAAGCTGCCTTTGAATACTTCGATTATATTTGAAGGCGAAGAGGAAACAGGTAGCCCAAGCCTTGACGCTTTTCTTGCCGAAAACAAAGAAGAACTTAAAGCTGATCTGGCGCTGGTTTGCGATACCACCATGTGGGACCGAGAAACCCCGGCGATAACGGTTCAGCTCCGTGGCATGATGAAAGAAAACCTTGTGATCAAGGCTGCTGATCGGGATTTACATTCTGGTGCTTATGGATCTGCTGCCCGCAATCCTCTACACGTAATGTCAACGATAATAGCCGATCTTCGTGATGCTCAGGGCCGTGTTCAAATTCCAGGGTTTTATGACGGCGTAGAAGAGCTTCCTGCGGATATTAAAAAACAATGGGATAGTTTGGGGTTTGATGGTCAGGATTATCTCAACGAAATAGGTCTTTCCATTCCAGCAGGGGAAGAGGGATATTCTGTACTCGAACAGATTACTTCGCGTCCAACATGTGAAGTGAACGGTATCTGGGGTGGTTATAATGGCTTGGGGTCAAAAACCGTCATTCCTGCCGAAGCCAATGCCAAGCTCACCTTCCGCCTTGTTGGAAAACAAGAACCTGACAAAATTAGAGACGCCTTCCGTGCCTTTGTCGAAGCCAGGTTGCCGGCGGATTGTAGCGTTGAATACGAAAGTGTTGGCGGTGAATTTGGCCCTCTGATCGTTGACACTGACATGCCTGAAACTCAAAAGGTAATTCAAGCCTTATCTGATGAGTGGAACAAAGAGACGGTTTTAATGGGCTCCGGTGGCTCTATACCGATCACAACTGAATTTCGTCGGGTACTTGATATGGAAACACTTTTGGTTGGCTTTGCTCTCGAAGACGACCGCATTCATAGCCCAAATGAAAAGTATGACCTTAAGAGTTTTCACAAAGGAATTCGTTCTTGGGTGAGGATTATTGCGGCTCTGGCTGATTAATTTAGACTATTTTTTTTAATGCAACAAAGGCGGCCTCGTGGCCGCCTTTGTTATTTGTCGAGAAGCTACGAATATCACCGCATCAAAAAGATACTCGCGATAATAATGCTGGCAATAATTAGTGTTTCCACCACTACCAAAATCAGAGCTTGATGTCCGACCTGGAGAACATCGCGAAGGGATGTTTTTAGGCCGACTGCTGCTATTGCTGTTACCAGGCACCATCTTGAAAGTTCAGAGAGTTGAGAAATAATCTGCTCTGACAAGAATCCAGCAGAACGCAGACCAGTAAACGCGATAAAACCAATGAGAAAAAGAGGAGGAAGGTAAGCCTTTACTTTGTTCTGGCTGGTCTGTTTGAAGATCGTGGTTACAAATAGAGTTATTGGAACCAGCAAAGCGACCCGAAAAAGCTTGGCGACGGTTGCGGCATCTCCGGCTTCTGGAGAAATAGAATAACCTGCACCCACTACCTGTGCGACATCGTGAATGGTTCCGCCAATAAAGAAACCAGACTCTTCAGGGCTCATGTTCAGCCATAAGGCAAATGGCGGATACAGGATCATTGCCATCGTGCTAAGTGTGGTTACTGCAACCACTGCAAAAAGAGTTGTCCGTTCTCGATTTTCTGAGGGTGGCATCGCAGCTGATATTGCGAGAGCGGCAGAGGCTCCGCAAATCGCTGTTGCCCCGCCCGTTAAAAGGCCAAATCGTTTATCAAACCCGAATAACCGAGCTAAAAAGACACCTGCAACGATAGTTGTGATGACAGCCAGTACAAGGATAAGGGTTGAGTTCAAGCCAAGCTGAGAAATTTGGTCGAGACCAATTCTTACACCTAATAAAGCAACGCCGATCCGGAGAACAGATCTTCCTGTAAACTCGATTCCTGGCTTTGCGGAAGAACCTTCAATCAAAGAATTGAGGCTCATGCCAAATAACAGGGCGTAGAGGAGGGTTGGCCCACCGTGGTGATCAGAGATGAAGGTTGCAGCAAAAGCGAGGACGACAGAGAGAATTATTCCAGGCATCAGTGTTCTGAATTGGGAATATTTTTCGTTACCGTAAATTAGTATGGGCATGACGGGCTCAGTTCGACATTCAATAGGGTGGGGATTGCATTAGCATTGATCATAGTAATTATCTATGAACAAATCACACGAATGTCTGATCATAAGGAAATCTAATAAAGGGCTTTCTTTAAACTAAAGAAGAGGCCCTTTATAAAAGTCTTGTTTATCGCACTCAAAATTAAGACGCGTTATTGACCTTTGCAGCGTCCAGGGCAATGTCCTGTTTGGATTGGTTACGCATCCGGTTTTGTACCATACGATCATAAAGTTTAGTCACCATTTGGCTGCCGGTTTTTTCAAAGGCACCTGGGACAAACGCGTGGCAAAGGCAGACAAAAAAGCCAACACCCATGTTGAATGAAAAATAGAGCGCCTGTCCCATATGCTCAAAATAAGTTTCGTTTACGGACTGTGGATGATCAGTAAAGAGGTTATCCAATAGTTTTTTCATTAAATTCACCAAGTCTTTTTTTAAGTTTATTTGTTGCTTCTATTCTTAATGTATATTGACGAGGCGAAGTATTTTTCTCATAATTTATGTTAATTTATACCAATATTGAGAAATTTTCACAAGAAAGCATGAAAATGAAGTTGGACGAGATTGATTTGCGAATTCTGAAAGAGTTGCAACGTGATTCTAGCAGGCCAGCTTCAGAGATTGCCGAGATTGTTAATCTGTCGACAAATGCCTGCTGGCGGCGAATCAAGTTGCTTCAAGAAAACGGTGTCATTAAAAAGCAGGTCGCTTTGGTCGATCCTACGATGGTTGGTAAAGGGCTTACTGTTTTTGTCGAAATTAGAACGGCGCAGCATGGTGATGGCTGGTTGGAAAAATTTTCCGAAGGTGTGAGCAAAATTGATGAGGTCGTCGAGTTTCATCGTCTCAACGGAAATGTAGATTATCTTTTGAAAATTCTTGTCGCCAGCATTGAGGATTATGATCGGGTGTATAAGAAAATTATTCGGACTGCACCGCTACACGATGTGACCTCATATTTCTCAATGGAAAAAATTAAGGAAACGACTGAGATCCCGTTGGATAAGAGATAGATCTCTCTATTCCTCTAAAACGTACAGTTACAGTAGATTGTTTCTTCCTATTCATCACAAGTCATGGCAGCATGCGAAGCAACATAAAACATACGAGTCTCCTTCGCACAAACCTTCCCCATAAATAGAGTACGGCCATGACTGGACCTCATTCATATACACACCGCCCTTATTGGTGGGCTGATTCGCGCTTTGAACCCGACCGCTTTTCCCAACCAAATTTACCACCTGAAAAAGCAGATGTTGTTATCGTTGGGGCGGGTTATACGGGCCTTTCTGCAGCCCTCACGCTTGCTCGCGCAGGACGCGATGTCGTTGTTTTAGACGCTGAAAGACCCGGATGGGGGTGCTCTTCTCGAAACGGAGGATTGCTCGGCCCGAGTTTTCATAAGCTCGGCCTCAAGGGGCTTGAGCAGGCTTATGGGAAAAACAAAGCCAGGGCGATAATGCACGAGAGTCTGGACTGCATGCGATCGTTGGTTTCTTTTGTGAAAGAAGAAAACATCGATTGCGACCTCAAAATGAGAGGGCGCTTTAGGGGGGCGGCACATCCCAAGCATTACGACAATTTGGCGCGTCAGCTTGAGACAATGCAAAAAGAACTCGGCCTAAAAACTTATATGATTAACAAGGCTGATCAGCATAAGGAAATTGGATCGGATTTTTACCACGGCGGGGCGATATATGAAGAGGATGGGACATTACAGCCCGCCCTTTTATTACAGGGACTACTTGCAAAAGCTACTGACGCTGGTGCCCGTATCTATGGTGGCCAAAGCGTTATTGATATTTCTGGTCCAGAAGGCCAGCTTGAAGTTCGCACTGAAACCTCTGTTGTCAGGGCCAAAAATACTATTGTCGCGACCAATGGCTACACTCCAAAGCATCTGAAATGGTTCAGTCGTCGCTTGATCCCGATCCGATCCGCCGTAATAGCTACGGAAGAATTGCCTGAATCCAAAATTTTAGAGTTATCGCCAAATCTTCGAGGCCATGGGGATACTCATCGGCTTGTGTTCTATTACCGTCCTTCTCCGGATGGTAAGAGAATGGTCTTTGGGGGACGTGCGGGAAGTCTGAAAGAAAAACCAGTTCAATATGTCAGTCACTTAGGCGCTGCGATGCGGCGAATATATCCACAACTTGAAACCACCAAAGTTGAATATGGCTGGTCTGGTGTTGTTGCGTATACTTTTGATCATGCGCCACATGTTGGCATGATTGAGGGCGTTCACTATGCAATAGGGTATTGTGGGTCGGGGGTTGGACGGGCGGTTTATTTCGGTCGTAAAACGGCACTTAAGGTTTTAGGTGATCCCGATGGACACACAGAATTGGATAGCTTGTCATTCGATAGCAAGCCTTTCTACAACGGAAATCCATGGTTTATGCCAATGATGATCCGCTGGCACGACTTCGCAGATAGAATGGGCTGGTAGAAAATCTTATAACAAGTTGCTTTAAGAGCAATTTAGTCTGGTAGGTTATGCAGCTTGGTATCAGCGTTGGGCTGAAGCCAACACAGCGCCAAAGCCCATAAAGGTCGCACCAAGTACCCGACGCACAATACGAATGCGTTTTATATCACTCATAAAATTTCGAAGGCGTCCGCCCATCAGGGCGATTAGTAAATGATTTAAAAAGCAAAGCGCTGCGTAGGTTATAGAAAGAATTGTCGCTTGGAGGACCGCGTTACCCTCTGAGGACATAAATGGTGGGAAAAGAGCAATTATGACGACAATTGCTTTCGGGTTTGTTACGGATACGAATAACGCAGTAGAGAAAAGCTTATGTTTTTTTGGTGTAGCGGCGTCATCGCTATTTTGCACCATAGTACTTTTGTCGCGCCAGGTTTTGATTCCAAGCCAGATTAAATATCCTGCACCGATGAACTTTAAAACAGTAAAGGCAATAGCCGAGGTTACCATCAATGCGCCTAGACCAACCGCCGTAGCCAAACCTAATATCATCAGTCCTAAGGCGTTCCCAGCCGCAGACCAAATCGTGGCCCTGCCACCGTAACGTATGGTATTGGAGAGGGCTAAGAATACGCCGGGGCCGGGACTTATGGCCGGAGCAAAACTGATGGCAACAAAAAGTAGCCAGGTTTCTATAGACATTTGAGGATTACCAAGCGAAAGCGTGATTGAGGAAACGGCATCCTGCACTTGCTAATGTACCATTGCAAGTACTTGCTTATGAGAAATATTTTCCGTTTGTTATTCTTATGGCCAAGTGAAGTGTGTAGCAGGTTCTGAAGCTATATACACGGAGGCTATTATTGATAATATCAATGAAATTTCAACTTCCCATACTTTTTTCTGGGAAAAATACCCTGTAACCGTGTTATTTTAAATCTGTGATATTATATAGGTTCTCATTATGGAGATGCCTGAGGTTGGGGGTTCGTGAATGCGTAGGTATGGTGTTATCGAGCGGAGAGTGGCTTTTGCATTGGCGATGTCATTACTTTTAGCTTCCATCGCGGGTGGGTTACTGATTACGTCTGTGTTCTCCCTGAGGGACTTTGAGGAGTCCGGTTATCAAAATACTGGTTGGGATGTTTATAGTGTTCAATCTGAATACTATCGGCTTTTGGATAGCCTTCATGAAGCCGATCCAAAAAGAGAAGGTATTCGAGAGACGGTAAGCAACCGGTATAGTGTTTTTGTAACCAAGGTTGAAGCTATCAAGAAAGGCACGACACGTCGTAGCCTAGAGAGTGAAACCTTTTTTATAAACGGGATCAGGCGACTGGATAACCTTACGCTCAGGTTAAATCAATTCACGTCAAACACAGATATCCCCACAGACAGATATATTGCGACGATGATCAGAGAGTTGAGCTCCTTTGACAGTGTTATTCGAAATTTTGTCTCTGATAGTCGTAAGGTTCTCAACCAAAACAACTATAAAGGACGCGCAAAAGTTGCTCAGCTTTACGGTTGGGTCCTAGTCTCTATCGTTCTTCTTTTTGGCGTCTTGGCGCTTATGTTTTTCCTTATGTTTCGACAGATGCAAACTATTCAGGGGTCAAAGGAAGTTGCCGAGCGTGCCAATTTGGCCATGAGTGAATTCTTGGCAACCATGAGCCACGAAATTCGCACTCCCATGAACGGGATTTTAGGCATGACGCATGTCTTGCTTGCGGAAGAGCCCGATTCAAAATTGCGAGATCAACTAGAGATCATACGCGAATCAGGAACCATCCTGATGGGGTTGTTGAATGATATTTTGGATATTTCGAAAATTGAAGCCAAGCTTTTGAAAGTTGAAGAGCGTGACTTTGATTTTCTTGCCCTCGTAAAGGCTGCTTATACCTTATGGAAACCAAGAGCTGCGAGCAAATCTCTGGAATTAGAGTTCGTCATTGCCGATGACATGCCACGTCTGCTTCATGCTGATCCTCTACGGTTAAGGCAAATTCTGTATAACTTGGTCAGTAATGCGATAAATTATACTGAAGAGGGAGGAGTAAAGATTGCTGTGTCTTATCAGCCAAGAGGCGATGGTCGTATAGATTTGATGTTATCTGTTCATGACACAGGGCCAGGTATTGCAAACGAAGAAGTATCACGACTGTTTGATAAGTTCACTCAGGGCCACGCTCAGCATGCACGACGGTTTGGCGGTACGGGACTTGGTTTGGCGATCTGTAAAGAACTCGCCAAATTAATGGGTGGCGATATCCTGGTGGAAAGTACCCAAGGGCAGGGCAGTAGCTTCTCGCTCATTCTACCTTGTTCACGAGGAGATCGGAATGCGGTTGTTGAATATAAAGAAGAGAACTTAAACGTTCTGTTGCAGCCGGAGCCGAACCAACCATCTTTGCGTGTATTGGTGGTTGAGGATAATGAAATTAATCGTTTTGTACTAAGTACCATGCTGAACAAAGCGGGGCATGATGTCGATCTTGTAACCAATGGTATCGAAGCCGTAAATGCGGTTAAGAACCGAAGCTATGATATGATATTCATGGACATTCAGATGCCAGAAATGGACGGGATTGAAGCTACAGAAAAAATTCGTGGTATGGAGTTAAATTCCGCCAGCGTATTTATTGTGGCCCTAACAGCAAATGCCATGGAAGGTGACAGAGAGAATTATCTCGACGCTGGAATGGACGATTATCTCTCTAAGCCAATATCTCCTGCGGATCTACGTAAGGTCCTTCGCGCGGCATCGGATAAAAACCGTGAATACTATGCAACAGATGAGGTTGTCGCCAGCTAAGGAACAAGCAAGTGGGGCAGTCGTATCGGTAATTTTTAGAGTATTTTTGCGTTCACGGCACAATTCCTGATCCGATTTCGAGCTTTTTGATAAAACGGCTAAAGCGTAATCTCTCAGCTAATTATTATTAGTCATTATTTATTGAGGGATTCTATCCATGGCAGGCCGCAATTCTCTTTTCATTCCTGGTCCAACGAATATGCCCGAGCACATTCGATTGGCAATGGACGTCAACACCGAAGACCACCGAGCATCTTCAGCTCCTGATTTCATGGTTCCGCTATTTGAAGATCTTAAAAAAGTATTCCGTACAGAAAAGGGTGAAGTGGTTGTTTTCCCTTCCTCCGGTACGGGCGGATGGGAAGCCGCTATTACCAATACGTTGTCTCCTGGGGACAAAATTCTAACGGCCCGGTTTGGTCAATTTTCAAGTCTTTGGATTGATTCTTGTCGCGCGTTGGGTATTGAAGTCGAAGATATTGATGTGCCATGGGGTGACGGTGCGCCAGTTGAGGTCATTGCTGAACGATTGGCTGCTGACACCGATCATGAGATCAAAGGTATCGTGGTTTGCCATAATGAAACAGCGACAGGTGTAACATCTGATATCAAAGGCGTTCGCCAGGCTATGGATGCCTCTAATCACCCAGCTCTTCTTTATGTTGATGGCATCAGCTCAATCGGCGCGATTGAATTTGAGATGGATGCCTGGGGCGTCGATCTCGCCGTTGCTGGCTCTCAAAAGGGCTTTATGCTGCCAACGGGTCTTGGGATTGTTGGTGTGAGCCAGAAAGCATTGGCGGCTGGTGAAACTGCTACTTGTCCTAGGTTTTATTTCGATTTCAAGATGATGATCAATCAGACCCGTACAGGTTTTGGTCCCTATACGCCTGCTATGGGACTGCTCCGCGGTCTACGGGCTTCTGTTGATACCCTGCTTGCAGAAGGTATGGAGAATGTTTGGAGCCGCCATAAACGTCTTGCCGAAGGTGTCCGCCGCGCCGTTAGTGCCTGGGGCCTCACAACCTGTGCAACAAAACCTGAATGGCAGTCTGATACTGTAACGGGGGTTATGGTTCCAGATCACATTGATGGTCAGGAAATCGTTAAACGAGCTTACACTGATTACAATTTGTCTCTTGGTGGTGGCCTTGCCTTGGTTGCGGGCAAACTCTTCCGAATTGGCCACCTTGGCGATTTGAATGAATGTATGCTTTTCAGCGCTCTTGGTGGCGCTGAGTTGGTTATGCGTGATATGGGCATGGATATCGAGCCAGGTAAAGGTGTCGGAGCTGCGGTGGAGTACTGGAGCAATAATAAATAGCTTTGAGAAAGAGTTATTTCGAGAAAAGGCTGCAGGAATGCAGTCTTTTTTCGTTTGATGTCTTGATAGTTTTGCTAAGGGGATTTAGAACTAAGTTTGTCGTTTTATGTAAAAAGCGACATCTGTAAAAATATCAGTGATCGAGAAGAACATGTTTCCCGAACCAAAAGAAGGATCGACACGTCGCGTTGGGTTTTTACTTTTGCCTGGATTTTCGATGAATTCTTTCACCTTTGCGATGGAGCCCTTGAGGGTAGCCAACAAAGTTGCCAGAAAAGAATTGTATGATTGTCCTGTTTTTTCTCTTGATGGGAGAAATGTAGAAGCTTCAAATGGATTGCGTTTAGAGGTTCAGGGGAATCTTCATGAGGCTGCTGAGCCGGAAAATATCATTCTCTGCGGTGGGCATAACGTCTCTGCTTTTGAAGCGGAGAATTTGATTTCCTGGCTCCGGACACTCGGGCGCCAGGGTAAAGTCATTGGCGCGCTCTATACTGGTTCTTATTATCTGGCAAAAGCTGGGCTGATAGATCACGCAAAGTGTGCAGTTCATTGGGAATATCTTTCTGCCTTCAACGAAACCTTCCCTGAAATAGAAACGTCTAATGAACTTTTTGAAGTAAGCACCAAAGGTTTTACCTGTGTTGGCGGTACCGCTGGCCTGGATATGATGTTGAACTTTATATCTGATTTACACGGTTTCGAATTGGCCAGAATGGTTGCGGATCAGTTCGTTCATGAGCGGATCAGGGACCGTCGAGAATTCCAATACTTTGGTCTTTCTGCACGATATTCCATCCAAGATCAGCGCTTGCTCCGTGTTATCCAGATTATGGAAGATCATTTGGAGGAACCGCTTGGGCTCGAAGAACTATCAAAAATTGCGGGGTCATCTCGTCGGCAGTTGGAGCGTATGTTTAGCAAGCAATTCAACAAGTCTCCAGCAAGGTATTATAGTGAGCTCAGGCTTTATCGAAGTCGCCAGTTAATAATGCAAACCAAGATGCGGATCATTGAGGTTGCATTGGCGTGCGGCTACAACTCTTCGGCCCATTTTTCACGGTGTTATCGAAATTTTTTTGGCTGTACGCCATTGTCTGAGAGAAAATTGCCCGCCGCGGGCGAGCAAATTTAGGCTAGGTATAAATACGAAATCCTAATTTTGCCTCTTTTTCTTTATACTGTCGCTAATCAGAAAATAGAATGGACAGAATAATGCGGTTTTCTATGCATCGATATCTAAGTGTTGCGACGATTGCCTTTGCACTAGGCATTACGATGTCTGTCTTTGGAGGTGTATCTTCCGTTCGAGCATCACAGACCTCTCAGCAAGATGTACTAAAAGATGTCATAAGCGATATCGAAAAAACGGTTATCGATCGTTATTTTGGAAAAGATACTGCCTCTACAGAAAAATCAAAAAAGAAGAAGGGTAAGAAAAAAGGTCTTCCACCCGGCCTCGCTAAAAAAGGCAGCCTTCCTCCTGGTTTACAAAAGCAGTTAGACGAAAAGGGATCTTTGCCTCCAGGCTTGGCAAAACGTGATCTTCCTTACGATTTAAAAAGCAAGTTGCCTCGTCGTAAAAACAGTAAGTTTGTTATCGTGGATGATGACGTGGTTCTCATCGACATTTTGACTAATAAAGCGCTCGATGTTTTAGAAAATGTACTTAAAAAGTAAAATCAAATAGAGGTTGGAATTTGCATTGCTTTTCTTTGTTTGAGGAAACGACCGAAGGTTCCGTGGTTTGGGGCAAAAACCATAGATATCCCTTGGAGAACGCAGGCAATAACGGCAATCATTCCCGCAGCATTGAGGGCATAATCGGCACCGAGTAAAAACGGACCAAAAGCCGCAACAAGATATCCAAGTGATCCTGATAAAAGTGCAAATACAGCTGAAAGTAAGAGCTGAGAGCTAAGGCGATCGGTCCACATTCGGGCGGTTGCAGCGGGGCAAATAAACATTGCGATAACCAGTATTGATCCGACGGCATCAAATGCCGCAACAGCCGAAGTTGCCGTAACAATAATCAGCCCAATAGAGATGTATTTTGCATTAAAGCCCAACGACGTCGCCATCGCAGGGTCGAAAGTAGAGATCTTCAATTCCTTGAAAAAGATAACAATAACGAAAAGCACGGCAAGAGTTACTAATCCTAACCTATGGATACTCCCCGGCATTTGTTCAAAACCGTCTGCCGAGAGAATGTCAGACCAGTTGTTGAGCCCAAACCAAAGGGTCGATTCTAAATTTCCATAAAGAGCATGTTCTACATCAAGGTGAACGCCTGAAGCTCCGGTTTGCTCTAGAATAAGCACTCCAAGAGCGAACATTGAGGTGAAAACAACTCCCATTGCAGCGCCAGGTTCAACATTACCAAGACGACGAATGAGTTCGATGAGTAGTGCAGAAATAAGCGCAGCGCCCAAAGCCCCGAGAAGCATAGGGATTGTATCCAAAGTTCCTGAAAGAAGATAGCCGACTACGATCCCTGGGAGTACCACATGGCTCATGGCATCACCGATTAGGCTCTGTTTTCTCAAAACAAGAAAGTTCCCAGGTAATCCACAACATAAACCAGCAAGACAGGCGACAAGGAGTGCTGGAAAGTCGATTTGAAGGAAATCAGAAAGAGGTAAATCCATTAGCTGATATCCTTTAGGGAGCCGGATACTAAGCTTTGACCTGAGATAGAGTTTTCCAACTCTTTTATTAAATCAAACGAAAGCACGTCTGTAATCATGGCAAGGGACCATTTGTTTTGAGCAAAGGCTTCTTCGGGATAATCATTCAAATATTGGTTCCACAAAGCCTGGTCATGCGCCATGCGAGAGACAACTTCTGTCCCTTGGCATGTCAATTCACCAGAGCTTTTGATAACACCCTCGCGCCTTAGCAGTAGGCTCTGGAGGAGGGAGAGGCTTGTTTGCCCTTTATCCAGAGAAAGTAACGCCCGCCGCCGGGTAATTTTTAACCGGAAAGATAACTGGCGTAAGGCGACAGCAACGATGCCGCGTTTGGGGGCAAAGAGAAGAGACAGTGTAAAAATTGATGTTGCAGTCAGAACAATGGTTGCCCCGGAGGGAAGATCTGGGGTCAAAGCCGATAGAGCTGCGCCAAGATAACAGCTTAAGCCACCTGTGAAGGCTGAAATGCTCACCATAAAACCTAAACGATCGGTCCAAAATCTTGCTGCGACGGGGGGAATAATCACCAGTGCGATAATAAGAATGAGGCCGACGGTTTTAAGCCCAATAACTACGACAGCTAAAAGCAAAGCCATCATTAATAGGTCAATTTTGCTCACAGCCCATCCGCGTGAAGCCGCATATTCCGGATCGAAACAGATAAGGCCGAATTCCTTCATGAACAAGATGGCCAAGATGGTAATGGCAAGTGCTGAAAAAGCGATCATTTCAGCTTCACTTTGCAACATGCTGGCGGTTGAACCGAGAAGGTAGCTTTCAAGTCCGGCCTGGCTGCCACTTTTTAGGGTCTGTATGTAGCTCATAAGGACAACACCTAGGCCGAAAAAAGAGCTTAAGACAGTTCCAATTGCAGAGTCTTCAGGAAGGCGGGTGTTATCTTTGATCCATTGAACTAAGAGGACGCCGAGTATGCCACTGAGGGTAGAGCCAATCATGAGGAACGGCAGGCTTTTTCCTGTCCCTGTGAGTGCAAGGGCGACTATGAATCCAAGGGTGATTCCAGGTAAAGTTGCGTGACTGATGGCATCACTGATGAGGGCACGTTTTCGAAGAAGAGAAAAAACACCGACAACACCACCTGCGGTACCAAGTAGGCCTGAGCCGAGTAATACAACATTGGTGTTGTAGCCGCTTTGGAAGCTCAGAATTTCAAAGAGATCGTAAAGCACGGGCACGCCTTTTTAACATACTATCTGGATAGGATTATTCGAGGTGAAGTTATTCACCAGCCATAGCGGCAAGCCCCGAGAGCTCTGATGGTGCAAGTCGTCCCCCATAAGCGCGTTGCAAGTTTTCTGAGGTGAAGGCTTCCGCCATCGGGCCACTTGCTACGGGTCGTACGTTGAGGATCAATGCGTGGTCGAAATAATCAGGGGCGGATTGCAAATCATGATGGACACAAATGACAGTTTTGCCCTGGTCTTTTAACTTTTTCAGAACGTTGATGATCGCGCGTTCTGTAGCAGCATCAACGCCAACGAAGGGCTCGTCCATAAAATAAAGTAGGGCATCCTGTGCGAGAGCACGTGCAAGGAAAACACGCTGTTGCTGGCCGCCAGATAATTGACCAATTTGGCGATCCGCAAAATCCGCCATACCAACTTTATCCAAATAGGACAAAGCCTCTTGCTTGTGGGATTTTCTAACAGGCCGGAGCCAGCCTACTTTGCCATAAAGACCCATAGTGACAACATCGAGAGCGGACGCTGGAAAGTCCCAGTCAACGCTCCCACGCTGTGGTACGTAGCCGATAAGCTTGCGTTGTTGATTTACTGGCTTGCCATAAACAGTAATCTCACCAGATAACTTTGGAATGAGCCCAAGCGCTGCTTTGATGAAAGTTGATTTTCCAGCTCCGTTGGGGCCCACAACGGCAACAAGGCCTTTTTCCGGAGCGACAAAAGAGAGGTCCCACACTACTGGTTTGTGATGGTAGGATACAGACAACCCTTCAATAGCAAGAGGAGCACGTTTAGCTTCCTCGGATGTAAGTGATTTATTCGGTTGGAGCTTTAGAAGTTTTGCGATCATAAGTGAAATCCTCTAGCCCTATTCGGCTGTTGTTTGAGCAAGAGTTAACTGTTCGCTCATGCCCGCGAGGGGAGCGACCCCGCCCAAAGCACGACTTATCACAGTGGAGTTGTGATCAAGCATACCGATGTAGGTGCCTTCGTAAGTCCCAGCTGGTCCCATGGCATCTGAAAATAGTGTGCCCCCAATTTCAATGGAATGCCCCCTGGCCTGTGCACCCTCAATCAAGGCGCGAACGTTTCGATCTGCGACAGAACTCTCTACAAAAACTGCTTTGAGTTTGCGTGAAACGATAAGGTCAACAAGGCTCTCAATTTTCTTAAGTCCAGCTTCACTTGCCGTGCTGAGGCCTTGAATGCCGATGACTTCAAAGCCATAAGCCTGGCCAAAATAATTGAAGGCATCGTGGGCAGAAATAACCACACGCTCGTTTTCAGGTACTGAAGCGAGTACTGTTTCTACATACCCGTTGAGCTGTTCCAGTTCTATCAAATATTCGGATGCATTTTTATCATAATAGGCAGCATTCTCGGGATCAAAACCTTTGATAACGTCGAGAGCTTTACTCGTTACAGCCATCCATTTGCGAACATCCATCCACACATGGGGGTCATTTTTATTTTTGTAATCCAGGCTCCTGAGGAGAAGAGATTTGTCGATAGATTCGGCTAACGCAATGACGGGTTTGTTTTTTGCCATCCGCTCAAGGGCATCTTCCATCTGGGCTTCGAGATAGATACCGTTGTAGAGAATGATGTCGGCTTTTGTAAGTGCGGCAACGTCGTAACGGTTCATGCGATAAGTGTGGGGATCAACCCCTTCGCCCATGAGGCTATCGACGACCATTTTGTCGCCGACGATATGGCTGACAACATCAGCGATTTGAGCAATTGTTGTTACGACAACAGGTTTGTCAGCTCGAGCAGCGTTGCTAAGGGCAAAGACTGATAGGACAGTACATAATAATGCCGTTAAAAATGTGAACCGAATTCGGAGCATTTTAAAAAACCTTTTCCAGTATAATATCTGGCGCCTGTTGTTGTATGCTAAATATGTTGGCTTGCGATTATTTTGTAGCCTAGGCTACATTTCTTGTCAACGGCTATGGGGTCGTTGGCAACTGCGAGATCTAATGGCTGTATTTCGGTGCTGTGTTGGAACAAATATGCTGGTTGAAGGACTATTTGCAAAATTGCTATCAGGGCGATAGAAGCAGGTAGAATCTGCTTGAAGGTGGAATTTTGTGAGGGATCGCTCCTTTTACATCAGGAGATCTTTCCTGTAAGTAAGGCTCTATAATGCAAGGCCCTATCAGTAGGGTCCTCTAAGTAATACTGTGAACATTCGAGAATGGCGAAAGGTTTTATATAGTCCATGACATCAAATTCTGACCCGGAAAATTCAGATCTTGGTAGTTCCGAACTGGAAGATGCTGGGCAACAGGCCGCCAAATTTGAACGGGTCCGCAAAGCTCATAAAACCGAAGTCGCAGAGGATTATGTCGAGTTAATCGATGATCTTATTAACGCAAACGGTGAAGCGCGGGTTGTTGAACTTGCTGAGCGTATGGGTGTTAGTCATGCCACTGTAAACAAAATAATTGCCAGACTACAACGCGAAGGACTGGTTATTTCAAAACCTTATCGATCAATATTTTTGACCGAGCAAGGGCGAGAAATGGCAACAGCCGCACGACGTAGACACGAAATTGTCGTCCGGTTTTTAAAAGCAGTAGGTGTGAGTGATGCAACTGCTGAAATTGACGCTGAGGGTATTGAACACCATGTCAGTGAAGAGACCTTGGATTGTTTGTCTGCCTTAACAAAAAAAATTGAGAAATAGCTCTTAAATTTGCCAAGTAAGACCCACATATTGCGTCTTACGTTTTGGCTTTTTTTTGTTGGTGTAAAATGAATATCATCTTTAAAGGGATTTTCGCTTTTGAAGCCAGGGAGAAAAGAGCTAAGGTGCGGCAGAAACAAGTATAACCAATATTAAAATTCAATATTAAATTATGAATTGGGGAATGACTCATGGCTCTTGAACTACCAGCTCTTCCATACGCCTACGATGCTTTGGGATCTTTTATGTCTTCAGAAACTTTAGAGTTTCATCACGACAAACATCACAATGCATACGTGGTAAACGGTAACAAGCTTCTTGCCGGTACCGATCTAGAAGGCAAGTCTTTAGAAGAAATCGTTAAAGGCTCTTTTGGTGATGCATCTAAAGCCGGCATTTTTAACAATGCAGCCCAACACTGGAACCATGTTGAGTTCTGGAACATGATGAAACCAAACGGCGGCGGCTCCATTCCTGGTGAACTAGAGAAAAAAATCATCGAAGATTTTGGTAGCGTTGATCAATTTAAAGCTGATTTTGTAAACGCAGGTGTTACTCAGTTCGGTTCAGGTTGGTGCTGGTTGGTGCTGGATGACAGCGGCAAACTTGCGGTGACTAAAACGGCTAATGGCGAAAATCCATTGGTAACTGGTGGTCACGCGTTACTTGGTTGTGATGTGTGGGAACATTCTTATTACATCGATTATCGCAACGCGCGTCCGGTTTACGTCAAAGCATTTGTTGATAGCCTTGTTAACTGGGAATATGTTGCAGAGCGTTTCGCTAGCGCATCTTAATATTTCAAGCGGTTAATTCAAAAAGCGGTTCGAATTTCGAGCCGCTTTTTTGTGTCTGCACAGAACATGAATTCGAACATGATTTTTGATATGGATTTAGCCATAGATTTTATGAGGAAGACGTTCTTTGGTAGACAGTAAATCAAGGTGGTTTTCTTTCCGTAGGTATCCTGTTATTTTGCGTTAGATTTTTATTGGGTTCGTTTATTGGGCTCATTTGCCGGGCTGGAGCGTATCTACCAGTTTGTACCCGGCCAGTTTGAAACAGGGAAATATGTTAGATGAGAGCATTACGGCGGGTTGCTGGAACAATGGTGGCCTTACTGGCTGGTGTTAGCTCAATATCATTAAGTGTTCAAGCTCAAGAGGTTGGTGCTGAAGTTGCTCCAAATCAACTTATTGCTTTCGATGGAAAAGAATATTCTGGCGCTGCAAAGGTTTTCAGTTTGGCAGAAGGCCAGCTGTATTCTTTTGTTCCCTCGTTAGGTGATCTTTCCGGGCGTATTTCCTCCTTTAAGCTCGGCTCTCAGGTTGGGGCGATTCTCTTTGAGGAACCCCTCTTTCAGACGACTGATAAATCCTGTGCCCCTTTGCTTGGCACCAGAGAAGAACCGCATATGTTATGGCAGGGGGCGACTGCTGATCTCTTGCCCCTAAAACGTACTGGCGATACTGCTTTGTCTCTACCAGCCCCTAAAGACGATACCTATTCCTCTATGATTGTTTATCGCCGGGATGTAGGTCCGCCACCGGGAGTGTTGATGTTACAACGGCTGAACACCTATAGCCGTGGTTGCGGAAATGTCCTGGATCAGTTGAACTATAGACGCGCTTTCGTTCCAGCCTGGGATGGTGGTAAAACGGGATATTGTCAAAATCTGGTTGGCCCAGGAACCTATGGCGGGGCCCGTGGTACTTATCGATTTGATAATAGTGATCAGCTGATCTTTATGCACCCCGAGGCCTATGACAAAGCTTATCAAACGGTTAAACATGACGTGCGGGCAACCCTTTATGATTTTCCCGATTGTCAGGGAAATCATGTCACTTTTCCCTTTAAGGCGAAGAGTATCCACAAGTTCAACTTGGCTGATTATGGTTACAAAGGGCGTGCTCGCTCAGTAATGGTTGAGTATGTCTCTGGACCAGCGTCTTCAATAGCGGGTCTTGCTGTTGCTTCTGCTACGCCGACAACTGCCATTGTAACGCCTGTAGTTTCAGCTCAACCTTCGACGCCTGCCGTTGTAGAGGCCCCTACGGTTGCTATAGTAAAGCCAGCACCGCTTGTTGAGACGGCTCCTACATCCGTGCAAAGCCAACAGGCTGTTCTAAATCCTCAAGTTCAAAGCTTAACGACACCAACACAATTGCCTGCCACTCAAGTTCAAGTGCCGGCCCAACAGGCTCCACTATACAGTGGTGCAGACGCGGATTTGGCTGCGGCTGGAATTACCCCTGCTGGGGATGATGCCTTGATCCCAAAACCTTCGCCAACCCCGGAAGGCGAGCTGCAGCGACAAGTCATTACTTCCGAATCTGAAAATCCGTTGTTTACGCCTTCTTATCAGTTGTTTGAGGCGCAACCTGAAACAACTGTTTCAAGCCAGTCTTTGGGTACGCCAAGTGTAACTGGACAAGGAAGTTTGCCGACTGAAACAGCCGACCAAGTCGCCAGCCGCCCAGCTGGAGGATCAATTTTTGAGTATCCTGTCTACGATGCATATAGATTGAATTATTGCCTGACACCTGGAACTAATTGCGGAGAACCTGCAGCACGTGAATGGTGCACTAAAAAAGGTTTTACAAAAGCATTGGCCTGGGTGCGTGACGACAACATTGGGTCGTTGTTTCCGACAATTAATATGGGCTCAAAGCAGATCTGCTCAAGCTATCGCTGTGATGGATTTAAAGAGCTTACTTGCGGAAATTAAGCTTCACATATCGCAATAAATGACAGGGTCGGATGAAAATCTGGCCCTGTTTTCTTTTATACGTAAATTTTATTTGTCCTCACTGGTTTCGTATATCTCTTTAAGTAACAAGAGGTGTTTTGCCATCGCTTCGGGCCCTTGGTCTGCTCCGTCATGGAGGCCAAGTTCTCGTAGAAGAATGAAAAACCCGGGACGGGGTATAGCAGGTTCTCCACGACTGACGGCGAGTGCTGCAACAGACACTTCTCCTTTCGCGTGGTCTTCTCGGAATATTTCTTCGAGACAGAGGGTCAGTTTATGAATGATTTGTGGTCCTGGAATTTCTGCTTCAATCGCAAGCATTCGATAGCTGATTGTCGACTTTTGCTTGGCGACGGTTTCCAGCGCATTCCTTATGCGAAGATTGAGATCGTGGGTCACGGTATGAATAACTCCAAAAATAGGCCCCAAACAGTATAGCGCAGGCGGCCCAGTGCTGAATTCTTTCTTGAATTGAGAGAGGCGACGCTATACCACTTTCTTTAACTAAGAAACTACCTGGGCGCCAGATGTCATACCAGAACAACAGGAAGTAATCATGAGCCAGTTTAAAACAATTGACGATCTTCAGCTGAGCGGTAAGCGCGTCCTCGTCCGTGTGGATTTTAATGTCCCCATACGTGATGGAAAGATCACAGATAACAGTCGTATCGTTCGAGTGTTGCCGACCATAAAAGACCTTCAATCCCAAGGGGCTAAAGTTGTGTTGATGGCACATTTTGGTCGTCCAAAAGGAGCTGTTATTCCCGAAATGAGTTTGGCTCCGGTCGCCAAAGGCCTTTCCAATGCTTTGGGTGGGGAAAAAGTAACCTTTGCCACAGATTGCATCGGGTCAGAAGTAGCCGCGCTCATCAGCCAATTGGATGATGGAGAGATCTTACTTCTGGAAAATTTGCGCTATCATGCCGGTGAAGAAGCAAACGATCCAGCTTTTGCATCAGAGCTTGCCAAACTCGGCGATGTTTATATCAATGATGCGTTTTCAGCGGCCCACCGCGCACACGCTTCTACAGAAGCTCTGGCCAAGTTACTTCCTGCTGCTGCAGGTCGTTTGATGCAAACAGAGTTGGAGCATCTCGAACAGGCTCTTGGGCAACCCAAACGTCCAGTGGCTGCTCTCGTTGGTGGAGCTAAGGTTTCTACCAAGTTAGAGCTGCTTGGTAATTTGGTCGGCAAAGTTGATGTTCTGATAATTGGAGGAGGTATGGCGAATACTTTCTTGAACGCTCAGGGTATCGAAGTTGGTCGCTCTCTTTGTGAAGATGATTTGGCGGATACTGCTCGCGCTATCTTGAAAGAAGCGGAAGCTAAGGGCTGTAAGATAATGTTGCCAACTGATGTTATTGTTGCGGGTGAATTGGCACCAGGCGCGGCATCTTCGAATATTACAGTTGAGGATGTGTCTGCTGATCAGATGATCTTGGATGCAGGCAAAGGTGCAGCTCAAGAGATTTCAGACGAATTGAAAAATTGTAAGACTTTGGTTTGGAATGGCCCCCTTGGTTGCTTCGAAACGGAGCCTTTCGATGCAGCTACCAATGCCGTTGCCCGCTCCGCCGCTGACTTAACAAAAAAGGGTTTGCTTCTGACGGTTGCTGGGGGGGGAGACACTGTTGCCGCGCTTATCCACGCTGGTGTAGCTGCCGATTTTACTTATATTTCGACTGCTGGTGGCGCATTCTTGGAGTGGCTTGAAGGTAAAACATTGCCAGGTGTTAAGGCACTCGAAGACGCCGCTTAACAGAACACTTTTAGTATTGATGAAGCTGGGGTGCCTATAGTGGCCCCAGCTTTGCCATTAATATGAGTGCTGCTGCGCCAGAAGCGACCCCGGCAAGTAAATTTTTTCGGGTGAGAAAAAAGACGGCGAGTGAAATGATCGTCGCGCCAGCACGTTGGCCCATTCCAAGTTCAGCCAAGGGGCCAATAGGTAAGAGTATCATTCGAGCAATTAAGCCGGCCAGGAGAGCATAAGCGACACAGGTGACCCATCTGAACAGGGCGGAATCTTTATCGATCTTTCCCGATACTGCTACTCCGAGACCTCGCCAGAAATAAGTAACTGCTGCTGCAACGCCGAGAGCGGCCATGGGTGCCATAAACTCAGGGGTGAAGAAATCATGGAGCTCGGACATCAGATTTTCTTATTTCTGGGAAAATACTCGCTAAAAATAAAAGCAATCGTTCCCGCGAATAAACCTGTAATGAGTAAGCTCCAATCTGGAGTTACTAGGAAGGTGAGAGGACCAAGGATAGCTCCTAGGACGAGGGCTATTGGGCGTCCGGGCTGGCTAAAATCAGCCAAAAATACCAACATGAAATATACAGGATTGAGAAATACCAGCCCCATTGTTACCTCAGCAGGTAATACATCTGGGAGGTAAAACCCAATCCAGGTGGAGAGCATACATACACTCCATAGAGGGATGGTAAAGCCCGCAAAGTAAGGAAGACGTTGCTCTTCAGGTAATCTTGGGCACTGCTTCATCGCGGCGGCCCAACCGGTTACGGCAATAAAATTACTGAGAAAATAATAGGCAATTCGCGGGGACGTCTTGTTCCGAATATGTGGCATCAATACTATGGTCATCGGCATAAGACGGCAGTTTATTAAGGCAACGGCTGCTGCAATGGCAAACAGAGAAGCATCAATAGCATAAAGCTCCATCGTGGCGATTTGCCCTGGTACAGCCCAGTTTATACCTGTGGATATTAGTGCATGCCAAATCTCTAAGCCAGTTTCACTGACCAACGCGCCGAAACCCATATAAGTAAAGCCAAGGATGAGGGCCGGGATCGCGAGAGCATCCTTGCAACCTTGTTTGTAGGCGCCTTTTATGGAGCCAAAATTATCTGGGTAATTACTTGGCATAACTTAGGAAGGACTCCAGATAGAGAAGGTGGAGCCTGAAACCTAACATAGCTAAGCACTTGGCGGCATAGTTTTAACTTATAATTTACAGAAAAATGTTGCGATGCAGCAGGGGGATATAATTACTAATGTCGTTAGGAGATTTACTCCGCCAAGATTCGTGATCCGGGAAGTACACACTTAACAGTAGTTCCTTTGCCAGGTTCGCTGATCATGGAAAGCTCTCCGCCATGAAGACGAACGAGGCCCAAGGCTAAGGGGAGGCCCAGGCCAGTACCGTCAAATTGTCGACTAAGTGTGCTATCTATTTGAGCAAAGGGCTCAAATGCCTTTGGAATATCTTCTTCGGCCATACCGATACCAGTATCCATGATGATAAATTCAAAATCACCATCATCGTTAACACCACCCGCCAATTCAACAATCCCACCAGAAGGTGTAAACTTAACTGCATTTGCAAGTATATTGATCAAAACTTGTTTCATCTTCCGTTGATCAGCATGGATCATTGGAAGTTTAGAAGGCAAAGATAGCTTTAACTTAAGCCCGGCATTTTCAGCGCGCTCTATCATTAATCGTTGGACGGATACGGCTAATTTTAGAGGATCAGTCGTGTCTTCCATCAGCTCCAATTTACCAGCTTCAATCTTTGCGACATCAAGAATATCATTAATAACGCTGAGTAAGTGACGGGCGGAAGCGTGAATGTCGTGCGAGTATTCGTGGTATTGTTTATTCCCTAAAGGTCCGAGGAGCTGAGACGACATCATTTCAGAAAAGCCAATGATAGCATTTAGAGGTGTCCGTAATTCATGGCTCATGTTCGCCAAAAATTCTGACTTTGCTCTATTGGCAATTTCGGCGTGCTCTTTGGCTATGCGTAAAGCGCCCTGCTGATATTGTTGTTCCGTTACGTCCCGCGCGCTTCCCCGATAACCTGCGTAATCGCCAGTGTCATTGGTATAAAAGGGTAACCCGCTTATAAGAAACAACCGTTCTTCGTCACCGCGGTTCTTTATTGTAAGTTGCTCGTCTCTAAAAGGTTGGCGAAGGTCCTTAACCTTTTTGTCCCCAAAAAGATGGGTGTCCTCAGTAATCAAATCCCGGATGTTACGGCCTAGCAACTCACTCGGATGAAAGCCCAGGGCTTTTTGAACCTGAGGAGAGGCATAGGTAATATTTAGGTTTTTATCTGTTTCCCATGTCCAGTCAGATACCAGGCGAGCCATGTCGGTTAAACGACTCTGAAGAGCGGCCAGAGAATCTTTGATTTGTACATTTTCGTCGTTTGGACGAAGGACGACTGCGGTGGCTCCCGGTTGATTGTTAATGCTGTCGATGAAGTGATAAGACGCGAGGTAATGTTTAACCTCACCTTCGTCTACGATGGTATATTCATCAGGATCTGCACCACCCGCTTGCTTTATCGCTATAATTTCAGCAGGACTGTACGGCGGCGCAATGGCGTTTTCAATCAAGCCAGTATCATCGATTGCATTCGCAATTTTTTCGAAAGCGTCGTTGGCAAAAATGATCTGCCCTTCACTACTCACAACACAAGTTGGCGGTCCGTTGTGGACAATGTCGTTCTTCAAAGCAGATATAGCTTCGAAAGCCCCACTTAAATTATGAGGAAGACCAGCAGGCTTGTTTTTATGGTCGCGATCTTTCGATAATTTGACGATGCGGCCCTTTGTTTGTTTTGCCATCACGATGCTTTCGCTCCACCCGCCGCTTTAGTTGCTAATGCTGTCTGCTCGAGATCTTTGACAGCTTCTTGATATTTAGGATCCATTTTCCAACTATCTGCGATTAGTTTTGCGTCTTCTTGTTTTACTTTATCATAGATCAGCATAGCTCTTGATAGGTCGCGTGGATCGGTTTTATGACCTTGTGGGCTGCCTTTTCTACTCAAGAGGAAAATTGAAGCAAAGGTTTGCTTGGGGATACCAATTGAAAGACAAAGGATTGCGATGCCTTCCCCCTTGGTTTTGTAGAGAGCTTTTTGAATGCCCGCGGGTCTAAATCCACTCATTTCACAAAACATTGTCTCAAAAAGCTCGATCTCGCCCTGACGCAAGGTTTGCACAAGAGTATCGGAAGTCAGAATTTTATTTTTTTGAAGACTATGAGCAAGCTTGGATGCTGGGTTTACCTTTTGAGCGACCAATCGATCTTGATCGACGAGTTTATGAACTCCTGATTGGATTTTATTATCAAGGTCCTGGATGTCGACGGGGAAATTCCTGAGTATATGCGCCCTTAGAGAAGCTGAAACCCACCAATACATACGTTCTGCCAGGTGCGGGGGCAGGTCATCACGATTAATGAGGGGTTCTTGGAAATCATCAATCCTGCGGGATTGATCAGTTAAGTATTCAAGCGTTAATTCGGATACTTCAGCATTTTTGTTATCCAATAGCGTTTTGATAACATCCTTTTTCCCCGTGTTAACAAGGGCGTCGGAAACATCTTTACTAATATCATTTCGCATGGCGATAGAGAGTTGGTGTTGATGAGTTCTTGTCTTAATAATGTCGACCAAATCTTGGTCTTCAACAATACTGCTATTGAGAAGGATCGGTCGAGCAACCTCTATCTCATCATTCGCGAGCATGAGAATTAATTCATGAGGGACGGTTTTTGTTGAGGAGAGTTCTTCGCTGAGCGCTTTTCGAACAATGATCTCTATATCACTAATAAGCTTGCCGAGAATATCTGTCATGAGCGCACGCTCTAGTTCGGATAAGGCTCGTTCTTCTTCTGAGAACAATTTTCCGATTGTACGCGCAAGGGTTTCGCGGCCTTTGACCGAACGGTCCAAGGCCATCGACAGTAATTTCTGCAGGTTAGTATCTTGGTCCTCTGGCAAAGGAACCCCCGCTTTCTTCAACCCCATTTGCGCTACATGCGCGGTAACAGCCATTATTGGCTGATTTTTTTCCAGTAGTGTTGAGAATCCACTACGAGGCAGATTCTTCAATAATGGAAAATTACGATGGTATTTATGAAGATAGTATTAACTTTTTAGCTAATGCCTAAGTATGAAGATAATAGTTTTTGGTTAATACTAAATATAGTGGTGAGGTATAGGCCTTGGTTACTAAGTAGATAGTGTTAACAAAACTGTCATGTCTAGAAATAAGTACAAGTAATCATTTGCAAGTATAAGAATCGGACTCAGTTTATCCAAATTATATAGGGAGTGATCTTGTTTTTCCCCTATAAATAGTTGATATCTACTCAAACGTAATTTGTATTTGTTTTTTGATAAAATTTAACTGAATTTTTACAGGCAGCTGCCAATATCTTTGTCATGAAAATTACAAATAAATCTGATTTTGGTGTTCCTGCTCTTGATGTCTCGGGAAGTGTATCTGTAGACGGGCGAAGTAAATCACTGGCCCCGACTTTAAAAAAAGTAGATGTGAAAACCGGGATATCGGTTCAGAAATTACTGAAGCCGTTTACGGGAGATCTCAGATCTCTTGGTATTACAGAAAAGCTGAAAGAGTTGTTTGATGCAGCCAGGTTAGCGGCAGAATCAGGTCGGATTCTTCCTCGTGGGTCATTCCTAAATATTACTGTTTAATCAGTCTCTCTAATAAATTGTACATGTGAAATTTACACTGAACTGAGCAGTATGCTGGTCTCACTGTTTAGAATGCCGTCGATAGTCCTTACTTCCCTGAGCACGCGGTCAAACTCAAGCAGGCTCGATACTTGTATCTCTGCGACGAGATCCCAGCTGCCATTTGTGGTGTGAAGCCTGTGCAATTCAGGCATGCCACGCAATTTCTTTATGACCTGCGTTGTCGATTTCCCAGTGACCTCAATAGTCATAATAGCCTTGACGGTATCAGGTTCAGAATCTTCTCTGATACGAATTGTGAAACCGAGTAATGCGCCAGAATTGAGTAGTCGATCCAGTCGATTTTGCACCGTCCCGCGGGAAACTTTCAGTATTTCGGATAATTTTGAAAGCGGTGCCCGACCGTCCTTGCGCAGGATGGAAATCAATTCCCTATCTAGTTTATCAAAATTGTGCATTCTAAAGTACTCGCCTTGAGCTTAGTTGGTGATAATGATAATTATCTTTGTCAATATGTATAAAAATATGACGATTCTTACAATAGATTGCTATTCTTATCATAATTTGTCTCTTTTATAATTTGATCAATTCACACAGCTCAAACCGTACGTGATGTGATAACTCCTTTATCCCTGAGGAATTGTTATGACCTTAGATACCAAGATTGATCAAAATCTTGTTCCATTCACTAGCGTTGTCCACATGAATAAGATGTCACTTGGCAACAATCGACGTAGCCCGCAAACGCCCGTTGCTGTGATTATGATCAGGCCGCATTATTTTGAGCCTAACCCTGAAACACAATCAGACAATGCCTTTCAAATAAAACAAGGTGACGATCAGTCCAATTTGGCAGAAGCAGCCTTTACTGAGGTGAGTAAGGTTATCGATGTCCTACAAAGTCATGGTGTCCGCGTTCATGCCTTTGAGGATCAAACAAGTGATACACCCGATTCAGTGTTTCCAAATAATTGGTTTTCTACTCATCCTGGTGGGCAGGTCGCGATATACCCCATGTTTGCGGTAAATCGGCGCAAAGAACGCCGTTCAGACGTGATTGAGCTCTTAAAGCGAGATTACCGCGTGCAAGATGTTGTGGATTATTCGGGTATGGAGTTTGACGAATTATTCCTCGAGGGGACCGGTGCGATGGTGTTCGATCATATTGATCGCATTGCATATGCCGCACGCTCAAAACGGACTGACCCGGTTTTATTAGAACGATTTTGTGCTCAGTTTAACTATGAGCCGATGGCTTTTGATGCTGAGGACGAAAATGGCACGCCAATTTACCATACCAATGTTTTGATGTGCATTACCACAGATCTGGTTCTGATCTGCTTGGATATGGTTAAAGATCAGGTGCGGCGCAATGAGCTTATAAATAGGTTTCATGAAACGGAGCGAGAGATTATTGATCTATCGGTAGATCAAATAAGGAACTTTGCAGGCAATATGCTTGAATTACAAGGTCGTGAGGGACGCGTGCTTGCCTTGTCATCTTCGGCTTATAACTCCTTAAAAGTTGATCAAATTCGAGTAATTGAAAACTATCTGCCGCTTATACCTTTAACGATACCGACCATTGAAATGGCTGGAGGCTCGGTGCGATGTATGCTTGCAGGTGTTCACCTTTCACCTCGCTAGAATGAAATTAGTAGATTTTTGTTTAACATGAAGACATTAAACTTGAAGGATGGATGTCGCCCCGACAAACTGTAAATATGAGTGATGACCATTTACATATTCCCCCTGATGCGGCTTTCTCCCGCCGTGTACCGTCCAATGATGATAGAGAGCGCTTGGTTTGTGATTCTTGCGATTATGTCATTTATGAAAACCCAAAGATCGTGGTCGGAGCGGTAGCAACTTGGGAGGACAAAATCCTTCTGGTGAAAAGAGCTATCGAGCCGCGCAAAGGTTATTGGACATTGCCAGCGGGGTATTTGGAACTCAATGAGACTGCCGAAGAGGGGGCGTGCCGAGAAGCCTGGGAAGAGGCGAGGGCAATGTTATCTATAAATCAAGTTCTTGCTGTTTACTCGATACCAAGTATCAGCCAAATACAGATTATCTATCGGGCAGTACTAACTACCCCTGAAATTTCTCCAGGTCCAGAAAGCCAGGAAGTTGGCCTCTACTCATGGCAAGATATACCCTGGAATAATATTGCCTTCCCCTCTGTCCACTGGTCTCTCAAGCAATACGAAAAAATTAAAGATCAAAAGGCTTTTCCGCCCTTTACCAATCCAACTGGGGAAGATGGGTTAGTTTCGTAAGAAAATGCATCGGTTGGTACGCTTCATTTCTAGTGCTGAATAAAAGGTGAGTTAGAAATATAGATTGTGCTGATGATTACTATAGATCAAAGCAATGATGTTTGTATTTTGTAGTAAAACTTTAGCATGACCCTCATATAAGTTGTTTTTTTTATTTAAATTTAATTTTATCGCCTTTGTTAGTTACTTGTTAAATTATACTCCCTTACTTTCCATATCGGCAGAAGAAATTAATTAGCTTAAAGTCCTTCGGTATGGAGTATGTAAATGTTGTCTAGAGCCCTTACAATTCGTAACAGCTTATACGCTGTTGCTTTGATTTTGACCGGTCTTGTAATCTATCAAGCTGCCAGTTCCTTCCTTCAAGACTGGAAAGATTATCAAGATGCCCAGGCAACTCTTGAATATAACCGTGTCGAAGGGCAGTTGATTACAGCGGCAAAATATTGGGCAGAAGAAAGAGCGCTCTCTTCTGTTGCAATTGCTTCGAGTAAAGAAATTACTGATACACAACAGCAGGCAATCGATTCGGCGCGTACGAAGGCTGATGAAAACTATGTAGAAGCGACAGAATGGCTGCAGGTTAATGCTGCCTTTGCAAATAAAGATGCCGTTTTACAGCAAGCTCATGATGTACATGCCACACTGCTTGAGCTTCGCCCCTTAATCGACACCTATGTATCGGTCCCTAAATTTCAAAGAGATCGGAAAGTTGGAACCGCAGCCGAGCCAGCAATCACTGGTATGATTATGGCTTCGAAGGAACTACGTGAGCGATCTGCATTTCTCCCCGCAAAGGCTGGTGCAAATTTCAACACCGTGCAGCAGCTAAAAGATAGTGCGTGGATTATGAGTGAGTATGCCAGTCGTGAAAAAGCAGGGTTGGCATATGCCATTTCCAAAAAGGTCAAATTGCGGGGAACTCGGCTCCAGAATTTTTATACTGATCGTGGCCGGTTAGAGATCGCATGGCAGGACTTTTTGGCTTACTCGGTGAAACCCAGTGCTTCGAATGAAATTTCTGAAGTTATCAAAAGTTTACAGGCAAATTTCTTTAGCGTTGACGATTATCAGGGATTAAGGGCGGACATCTTTAAGAAAGGTATTCGAGGTGACGATTACCCCATGGATGAAATAACTTGGTCGAAAAAATCAGAGGCTTCTATCGCACCAATCTGGGCGCTGGTTGATTTGACGACAGAAAGTTCTGTCGCCCTTGCAAATGCTGCTGCTGCGGATAGCTGGAACAGAATGATTGCCGCTGCAATTATTCTTTCAATAGGGGTGGCTGCGGGACTTGTGTCTTTCTGGATTGTTGCCGTTCGAGTGATCTTGCCTGTGAAGTCTATTACCTCATCCATGCAAGAATTGGTTGATGGCAATTTGGAAGCAGAAATTAAAGGCGCCAATGGTCACGATGAAATCGCTGAAATGGCCCGTGCTGTTTTAGTCTTTAGAGATAATGCAGCAGAAGTGAAAAAACTTGAAGATGAACATGCTGCGGTCGCTAAACGTAATGAAGAAGAAAAGCGGCAAGCCATGATTGATTTGGCTGATCGTTTTGAGAATGAAGTCAAAGGTATCGTGCAAACCGTATCTTCTGCTGCAACGGAAATGCGTAGTACCTCTGAAGGAATGCAGGCGACAGCTGGAAACACTTCTCAGCAGGCGGTAGCGGTTACGTCTGCATCAGAAAATGCATCTGGTAACGTACAAACAGTTGCTGCTGCGGCTGAAGAGTTATCAAGCTCCATCAACGAAATCAGTCGTCAGGTGAGTCAGTCAACGACTATTGCTCAAGATGCTGTTGATCGGGCGGATGATGCCAATCAGCAAGTGACGGGGCTTCTTGAGGCCTCAACAAAGATCGGGGAAGTTATTAAGCTTATCTCAGATATTGCCGAACAGACAAACCTTCTTGCTCTGAATGCAACCATCGAAGCCGCACGGGCTGGAGATGCCGGAAAAGGCTTTGCGGTTGTGGCCAGTGAAGTGAAAAACCTCGCGACACAAACTGCAAAAGCAACGGAAGATATCTCACAGCAAATTACAGGTATTCAGAGTGCTACCGATACAGCAGCTGAATCGATTGGTAAAATTACTGGCACGATTGAGCAGATCAACGAGATCACAGCTTCAGTAGCTGCTGCTGTGGAAGAGCAAGGAGCCGCGACTTTGGAGATATCTCGAAATGTTCAAGAAGCTGCGGTTGCGACCGGAGAGGTATCGACGACCATTTCTGATGTAACCGAGGGTGTGGAAGAAACTGGTCGTGCAGCTCAGGATGTACTGGGTGCAGCGTCCGAGCTTTCAAAACAATCCGAGATGCTTAATGCTCAGGTTGATGACTTTATTCATCAGATTAGAGAAGCTTAAAATCGTACTAGCTAAAACTCAGAATATTCTAAGGATAAGCCCCAAACTCTCCTCTCAGGGTAGTTTGGGGCTGTTGTTTAATTGGATAAAAGTGCTTTGAGAAAGGCACGTTGTACGGGAGAGGGATGCGTTCCCGCACGAGACGCGATCTCAAAAGTAGATATGTAGCTCTGTTCATGTGGGCAAAGTTCTTTGATTTCTCCTGAACCAACCCATTTTTCTGCATAATGATCAGGCAAGTGGGCTAAGAAATGCCCAGACAACACAAGATAAACCAAACCTTCCATATGGTAGGATATCGCGCCTGATGACGTGGCTTTCAGGTTAGATGGATGGGGTCGCCCAGCGGTATATCCTCGTTGTGCAATCCGAAACTCTTTCAGATCAATGGAAGCGAGCTCCTTCTCGTTTTTTGTGTAGAGAAGGTGCTGAGACCCGCAATAAAGGCTCTGACGTTCCTCAAATAAAGGTTGATAGTTGATGCCTTGAAGGTGCCGGGGAAAAGCTCCGATGATGATATCCAGGCGTTGATCTAACAATTCCCTTTCCAGTAAGTTGGGGGATAGAACATTGAGCAGTATTTCTATTTCGCCCTCCAGACTGAAAAGCTTGTCGAGAGCTTGTGTTATTGGAGATGTGGGGTGGGTAACGAGGTTATCTGCAAACCCGAGGGATAACTTACCGCTAAGCTCGTGTCTTAAATCATAAACTTCACTGTTGAAGCCATCGATTTGCCGAAAGAGTGTTTGGGCCGCTTTGTAAATGCGCTCCCCATCCTCTGTTAAAGAGAAGCCGCTTCTTCCACGCTGGCATAGCCTAAGACCCAGGCGGGTCTCCAAATCAGACATTTGAGTACTGATTGTTGAGACACTGATGTTGAGTTCGGCTTGGGCAGGGGAAAACCCTCTGCAATCGGCGACAGTCAGGAAAACGCGTAATTGCCTGAGATCTATTGTGTCTAATTGCATAGTTTGATTTTTCCCAAAGTAACATTCATTACATTTGAATTTATAGAAATTAATAAATGATCAAAACTAAAGAATATAATTTTTGAGATTAGGAGAAGCTTAGCCATGAGCAACAAGACTGTACTACCGCCTGACGGAATGGATATGCCACGGTTTAGTGGCATAGCAACTTTTATGCGACTGCCGCATGTAACTGAGTTCGAGGGGTATGACATTGGCATTATCGGTGTTCCATGGGACGCCGGAGTAACCAACAGACCAGGGACTCGGCACGGTCCTCGGCAATTACGTGATATGTCCAGTCTTATTCGCCGATACAACGGGGCGACGTGGGTTGCGCCATTCGATGATTGCAAGATAGCGGATTTTGGTGATGTAAAGGTGAACCCAGTTGATCTGGATATGACCATGCAGCGGGTTACAGAATACATGGCTGAAATTCGTAGGTTGGGAGTTATGCCAATGGTCGCTGGTGGCGATCATATGATTTCTTTGCCCATTTTAAGAGGGTTGGTTGGGGATAGCGGTCCTGTCGGGATGGTCCATTTTGATGCGCATATGGATGTTAACGATAGCTATTTCGGTGGCAGTAAGCTGACCCATGGCACGCCTTTTCGTCGAGCAATCGAAGAAAATCTTCTCGACCCTAAAAGAGTTGTTCAAATTGGTATTCGAGGGTCGCGTTATGACAAGTCAGATGAGGAGTATGCGAAGGAAGTTGGTATACGGGTTATCACTATTGAGGAATACTTTGACCTCGGTATAGGGAAAGTTATTGAAGAAATTCACCGTGTGGTTGGTGATCAAAGAACCTATGTGACTTTTGATATTGATTGCCTCGATCCTTGTTATGCACCAGGTACAGGAACCCCGGAAATTGGAGGATATACCCCGTTTGACGCCCAGGTCATGATCCGAAGTTTAGGGGACTTGAATTTAATTGGTGCCGATCTGGTTGAGGTCTCTCCACCCTTCGATCAGTCAGGCGGCACAGCGATTGTCGGGGTCAACCTAATGTTCGAGTTGATCTGTGTGCTATCACAAGCCCGGTGTCGCCAAAAGTAACTAAATTTCGTGAAAATAGATTGGTCAAAGTGGATTAAGGAGAATACTTAGCTGGTCTCATCAGAGAGAGCTTTACCCTAAATCAGCTTACTATTTGTTCGCAAAAGCTAACCGAGATTGTTTCATCAATAATCTTGTTAATTGCCAGCCTTGGAGTGCTTGTCGGCGTGTATCATCTCCACAAGAACTTTCAGGTTGGCTATTTGCATCATGCACAGGGATGGCGCGCGCGTAAAAGTTTGTTCAGAGCGGTGTCCAAGATGAATTGGTGTTAGCAGTACTCTCTTGTTTCTTGGGTCGAAAGCATTAGGCAGTGTTTCTTAAGGGCGAGACCCGTGGCAATTTTACCGTACTCCAGAAACATGTCATTCGAGTTGAGCTCTTCCGGTTCCTCGGCTGTGCTGGATGGCAGTGTTACAGATGACAGCGTTGCATAAGTAAGGGCTCAAAATAACGAGAAATCAAAAAACAACTTTCATTGCTGAAATCCTGACCATTAGGCATTATCCGCCTTAGTCTGAAACGGTTTCGAGGCCCATGAGAGATCGGGAAAAATCTTTTGCTGTGAAGGGGCGTAAGTCGTTGGCAGTCTCACCAACCCCAATCGCATGAACGGGCAGGCCAAATTTTTCTGCTAGTGCAACCAAAATACCGCCACGAGCAGAACCATCAAGCTTGGTAACTATAAGGCCTGAAATTTCTATGAGCTCTTTGAATGTGCCGACCTGAGATATTGCATTTTGGCCCGTTGTGGCATCGAGAACCAGAACGATGTCATGGGGGGCATTTTCATCCAGTTTTTTTATGACCCGTGTGATTTTTTGAAGTTCAGCCATAAGATCTGATTTGTTGTGGAGGCGCCCAGCTGTATCGATCAAGAGCACATCAGCCTGCTCTGAGCGTGCGCGTTCAATTGCTTCATAAACAAGGCCGGCAGCATCGGCACCGGTTTGCTTGGCAATGACTTCGCAACCAGTGCGTTCTCCCCAAATTTGCAATTGTTCGACTGCTGCAGCACGAAATGTATCTCCTGCTGCGAGTATAACCTTTAAGCCTTGAGCTTTATATTGAGTGGCCAGCTTACCAATCGTTGTGGTTTTTCCGCTGCCATTAACCCCTACCATCAGAATAACATGGGGTGACCTTGTCCGGTCGATTTCAAGAGGGTTGGCTACGGGCTCAAGTATTTCTTGAATGTCAGCCGCAAGAGCTTCGGATACTTCTCGAGGCTCGATATCTTTGTTAAATCGGGTTTTGGCTAGGTTCTCTGTAAGCTTGGCTGCGGTTACGACGCCGAGATCAGAAGTGATTAACAGATCCTCTAATTCTTCGATACTTTCGTCGTCGAGCTTTTTCTTTGTGAAGATACCACCGATGCCATCTCCGAGTTTGGATGATGAACGACTTAGCCCAGCTTTGAGGCGAGAAAACCAGCCGCCTTTTTTGTTTTCGTCACTCATTTTGGAACCGTTCTTTTTCAGGAGCTGTTAACTTTATTATTGGCCTGTGAGCCTTGCTCTGGCGTCTTCTGCTGCTTTTGTACCGAGTGGATAAGCTAAAAGCTTGCCGTTGCGAACATCGGCAATATAAACCGGGACCACTTGGCCGGTTAAATCACCTTCAAGAGCTTCGACTTGAACCGGAGCGTAGTGCTCGCTTCGTCCGAAGTCATTTTTTTCGATTAGAACTTGAGCCGTTGTGCCTACCCGACTTTGCATAAAGCTTTGCTCTGAAATCTCACCAGCGCTTCGTAATCGCCCGGCTCTTTCTTTGCGAATGTTACCTGGAACCTGAGGCATTTTTGCGGCGGGTGTTCCGGGTCTTTCAGAATAAGGGAAGACATGGAGATAAGTCAGGTTGAGATCATTAACCAAGTTGAAGGTATTTTCGAACATCTCATCGGTTTCAGTTGGGAAGCCAGCAATAATGTCCGCACCAAAAACCACATCAGGGCGCAGAGCTCGGGCGCGTTCAACCATCTCAACTACATGCTGTCTGAGATGCCTTCGCTTCATCCGCTTGAGCACCATATCATCGCCAGCCTGTAACGAGATGTGCAAGTGAGGCATTATCCGTGGTTCTTCACCGAATAGACGATAAGTGTCTTCATCTATTTCTACGGGATCTAAAGAAGAGAGCCGTAAGCGTCTCAACTCTGGAACCTGAGCGAGAAGACGTTTTGTCATTTGGCCAAGTGTTGGCGTACCGGGTAAATCTAAACCGTAGTCCGTAATATCGACACCGGTGAGAACAACTTCTTTGACGCCGTTGTTGACGAGTAATTTGACTTGTTCGGTAATGGCCCCGATGGGTACAGATCTGTTGTTGCCCCGACCAAAAGGAATAATGCAGAAGGTGCAACGATGGTTACATCCTTGCTGGATTTGAACAAAAGCGCGGGTATGCTCTTCGAAGCCGTGGACAAGATGGGCTGCGGTCTCTTTTACTTCCATGATGTCGTTAACAGCTACGGAGGCATTTTCACTCAAATTAAAACTCTCGCGCTTTAATTTTTCTTCGTTGCCCATAACATGGTCAACTTCTTCCATACCTGCATATAGTTCGGGGCTTATTTGAGCCGCGCAACCCGTCACAATGATTTTTGCATCAGGGTTATTGCGACGTGCTTTGCGAATACTCTGCCTTGCTTGGCGTTCAGCTTCGGTGGTCACTGCGCAGGTATTGAAGATAATTGTATCTGACAAGCCTGCCTCGCGAGCATGCTGACGCATTACCTCAGACTCATAGGTATTGAGGCGGCAACCAAAGGTGATGATCTTCGGATCTGTCAGAGGCTTAGTCATTTCGGTGTTATGAACTATCAAAAAGCCCTTGTCCAGAAACGCTTGTGCAAGTCAGGTATGAGTAAGGGCGGGCATGAAGCCATTAATCAGTATGTGCCGCGGTCTTTTGAGAATTGACAAGCTGCTCTTGAATAAATTTCCAAATGATAGGGGTTTCTTTCTTTCGAAAACATCGACTATCAGAGTGCCCGTGAGGGTCAGAAATTCCACAGTTTTCTGGATTTTGGATGATAAGCTTGAGGTTAGGCATCTGGGCAATGAAATCAAGATCTTCAGGAGGTGCGATCAAATCACCTTCAAAGCTATAGACGAGACCCCTTTTAATCGTGGCTTTTTCTATGCCAGCTTTCCAAGTGTCGTAGTGTGGTGCGAGATCTTTAGAATTTCGACTTCTTCCTGTATGGGCAAAGCCATAACCCGGTGCAGATACGATAAGTCCATTAAAAGCATTAGGAATGTCAGCCGCGGCAATCAGAGTAGTTGATGCTCCGCCAGAGTGTCCCAGAAGAAATGTTCTGTCAGGAGTGATACCATGCTGTCTGAAGATTTTGAGAAGTCGTGCTATTTCATCACTGCGTCGGAAATAACGTTGTCTTTTCGGATCTCCACCAACACTGACGCCGACTTCTTGAGAACAAAGGTAATAAATAGCAGTATTAGAATGTTGCCTTACGATAGCCCTGGCATAAGAAGGGATCGAATTTGGATAGCATTTTTGACCGAAGCCGCTATTTTCTGTGCCGTGATTATATATAAAGAGGATGGTTTTTTCAGGGTAGGGAATGTTTTTGGCCAAGGCGACTGCGAACGCCTCCTTTTTCACAGCGACAAAGTCATCCCCGATTGCAAATGCGCCGTGTGGGTCTTTAATTTTAGCTGGAGTAGTCGTTTGGCAGCCGAGCAGGAACATGAGGCTTACTAGAAGTAATATTCTTTGGATCATAAAATCGGAATCTCTATGCAAAATTCAATTTTGAAAAGTTAACGGACCGCACCTGAGTATAGGTTTTATGTGAGCAATCCTGGGGCGATGTGACCTTCAAAGGCGGTGGAAACGGGGCCTGTCATTAAGACGGTTCCATCTTCTTGCCAGTCAATGAAAAGGGGGCCTCCGTCGAGGTCAACGCGAACTTTTCTTCCGGTCAGGCCACGACGAGCAGCGGCAACGCCTGCTGCGCAGGCTCCAGACCCACAAGCAGAAGTAATACCAACACCACGTTCGAAAACCCGCAACCGGATATGGTCTTCGCCGACAAGAGAGGCAACGCTAATATTTGCGCGTTCCGGGAACATTGGATGATGTTCGAGACGGGGACCTAAGGCTTCTAGCTCGATTGCTTCTGCGTCCTCTACAAAGAATACGGCGTGAGGGTTGCCCATATTAACGCCTACAGGATTGCGCAAGGGGGGCAACTTAATGCCAATGTTAAGTGTATCTCTCTCTTCGGCGAGAGGGATGTCTTGCCAATTTAACCTTGCTAAACCCATGTTGGCGGTAATCAGGCCGCTTTCTTCTCTTTCTGCGTGGAGTAGGCCAGTTAAAGTCTCTACTGTGACAGTGTTTCGATCGGTCTCGTTCATTATGAGGGAGGCAATACAGCGTGTTGCATTGCCGCAAGCACCAACTTCGGAACCATCCGCATTTTTGATCCGCATAAAAGCATCCGCATCAGGATGATTACTCTTTTCGATAATGATGAATTGATCGCAGCCAATCCCAAAACGACGATCAGCTATTAGCCGCGACTGTTCTTCTGTTGGGATAAAAGGTTGTTCACGAGCGTCAATAACAACGAAATCGTTGCCAAGGCCATGCATTTTAATAAAAGCTCTACCACTCATACTGTTTTGCTCTCTCGTGAATTCATCATTGATATTGCCAGATGGTCTGGGATCGTCGAGATACTCTTTTCTTCAATAGGTACAGGCTAGAGTGTGCATGAGTCTATAAAAATTGCTTGAATCCTGTCTCAGGATTAATTCGAAACCGATTTGGTACTTGGCAAGCGGCAGCCAAGAACATTTTGATATTTTAATTATCGTTGGGGGCAATGCTCATGATGAACAGGTGGTTTATCGGGTGGGATGTCCGTTTTAATAGTGTTTGTCGGCAATGTCGGGAGCTTACGCCATGATGGATAGCCCTGTTTATTCCCGTCTTTGCTTAATCGGAAAGCTCCATTCTACCAGATAAATGAATTTATTTATCTGGTGCGCTTTCAATGTAAAATGATGCTTTTACGGCATTTTTAACTTCACTTTTGTCTTCCTTATTTACCGAATTTATTAGCAATTCAGCTTCTGTTTTGGCGATGCTTTGGAAGTCTGCCTCGGCTGTTTCAGCCGCAGAAACAGCTGCTTGGGCAACTTGTTCTGCTACCTTGGCTTCTGCAAGCTTTGTTGCTGCTTGCGCATGGGCATTTGCTGCCGTTGTCGCAGCATTAGCAGCATTTGTTGCTCTGGTGTCTGCGTAGGATTGAGAAGCAACCGCTTCAGCGGCCTCTTTCTCGACAGCTTCTTGAGCTTCCCGAGCTTCCGCGGCTTCTGCATTTGTAAGGTTTTGTATTTTTGCTGCAGCAGTTGCTAAACCCAGGTCATCTGGGTTTGTATCTGCGAGCGCTTTTGCATCATTTGCGGCTTCTTGCCTAGCAATAGCTTCGTTCGTTTGATCTGATGCATTGGTTTGTGCT
Source organism: Halopseudomonas aestusnigri (assembly GCA_036960845.1). Taxonomy (GTDB): domain Bacteria; phylum Pseudomonadota; class Alphaproteobacteria; order Kiloniellales; family Kiloniellaceae; genus Kiloniella. The sequence continues at coordinate 110,940 of JBALWN010000005.1, forward strand.
TCAGCAACCTCTTCTGCTTGAGTATCTGCACTTGCTTGTGCGTTAACAGCTTCTGCTGCTTCTACCTCCGCGAATGTTTGAGCGGCCAAAGCTTTCTCTTCTGCTTCTGCTGCTTCGACAGATTGAATTTGGGCTTTTGCAATGGCCGCGGTAGCTACTTGAGTGGCTGAATCAAAATTATTCTTTGCTGTATTAATTGTCAGGGCTATGCCTGCGTAAGAAGTAATTTTGCCGACACGGGAATTAGGAGAAGCTTTGGTTATGGTGGTTGGGGAAGTATGAGGCACATTATCCCTGTCGTTTCGATCATCTGCATATGCTGAATCTTTCTGCAGGTTGAGATCGACAAGGTTAACTTTAATCGGGACAAGCATCGTTATCGCCACAAGTAAACTGGTGGTGCTGGCAAATAGAAGGTGTCTTAGGGAAGGCGCCATTATGCTAGTCTCCCAATCGGGGCTGTTACATCAGTTAGCGCGAGCATAACTATAGATAGGTAAGTGTGTTCTAATATATGGCAAGTATATTAGAAATGTTTAGCACGCTTACAATAATACGCATGAGTTAATTCTGTGTTAATTACCTATGGGTGTTTATCTAAAATTTTATACTTCTTTTAGGGGTGATTGTGTGTTGCTGATTTGAGATTTCAAAACAATGAAAACATCATCGGAAATTCTTTGTCGACTCCAGACTTTAATGGTTTAACATCGGCTAGAATCCGATGTAAGTGAGAGCCTGGTTGAAATAACTTGACCCAGAGAGCCGTTTTTAATAGGTTCCGATCAAATATCTGTCATGGGTCAAAGCATCCAGCTCTAAGGAGCTCCGCCAGTCCGCGAGTATCGCGCACTGGCGTAAATTGCGTTTGGCGTATGTGATTGTCGGTTCCAGCTCTATTTGCTGGTTGTTTTGGAAAGAGGAACATTATGTTCGATAGCCTTCAGGAACGTCTGGGTTCAGTCTTTGATAAGCTGAAACGCCGCGGCGCATTGAGTGAAGCTGATGTGACAGCTGCTCTGCGTGAAGTGCGCGTTGCTTTGCTTGAAGCTGACGTGGCTCTTCCTGTGGTCAAAGACTTTGTTGAAAAGGTCAAGATTGAAGCTGTTGGACAAGATGTCTTAAGGTCGGTTACCCCAGGCCAAATGGTGATTAAGATCGTTAACGATCACCTGTCGGAAATGCTTGGTTCTGATCATGTTGCTCTTAATTTACAGGTAACTCCTCCTGCTGTCATTATGATGGTTGGTCTACAGGGCTCTGGTAAAACAACCTCGACGGCGAAAATTTCTAAACGCCTAACTGAGAAAGATCGCAAGAAAGTCTTGATGGCTTCTCTTGATGTTCAACGCCCCGCAGCGCAACAACAACTTGCGTTACTCGGCGCTCAGATCGGCGTTCGGACTTTAAATATTGTTCCGGGTGAACAGCCTGTCGCTATTGCCAAGCGTGCCGTTCAAACGGGTGCGCTTGAAGGTTTCGACGTTGTCATGCTCGATACCGCAGGCCGCTTGGCAATCGATGAACAGCTGATGGCTGAAGTCGAAAGTGTCCGCGACGCAACGAAGCCAGCTGAAACGCTACTTGTTGCTGACGCGATGACAGGTCAAGACGCGGTTACTGTTGCTGATACCTTTAATCAAAAGCTTGGTTTGACGGGTATCGTTATGACCCGTATGGACGGTGACGCACGTGGTGGTGCCGCACTTTCTATGAGAGCCGTTACTGGCTGCCCAATCAAATTGATGGGTGTTGGTGAAAAGCTAGAAGAACTCGAAGACTTCCACCCTTCACGTGTCGCTTCCCGAATTCTGGGCATGGGCGATGTGGTTTCGTTAGTCGAAAAAGCTGCTGAATCCTTTGACGAGGAAGAAGCAGAAAAACTTGCCGCGAAAATGAAGAAGGGTAAGTTTGATCTCAATGATTTGGCAAGCCAGCTCAAGCAGATGCAAAAGATGGGCGGAATGTCCAGCTTGATGAATATGCTTCCTGGCATGAATTCTGCCCAAATGAAGAAATTGAAAGACGCCAAGGTCGATGACAAAATCATCAATCGCCAACTGGCGATCATTTCATCCATGACACCTCGAGAACGTGAAAAACCAGAAATTATCAAAGCAAAACGGCGTACCCGTATTGCCGGTGGTTCCGGAACGTCCGTTCAAGATGTGAATAAGCTTCTCAAGCAACAACAAGAAGCTGCCCGTATGATGAAAAAAGTCCAGAAGATGGGCAAAAAAGGCATGATGCGTGGTGGGTTGCAAAATTTGATGCCGCCTGGAATGGGCTTCCCGAAATAGTTGGGGACCTAAGAAAGAAAGCTTCTGAGTAAGTCGTGAATTAAGTTTAGTTTAGTGTTTAACAAGAGGAACTGAAATGGCTGTTAAAATTCGCCTCGCCCGCGGCGGCGCCAAGAAACGTCCATACTACCGTATCGTAGTTGCTGACGTTCGTGCTCCACGTGATGGTCGCTTTATCGAAAAAATTGGTGCCTACAATCCAATGGTACCAAAAGATCACCCGGATCGTCTGAAATTGGACGAAGACCGTGTTAAATATTGGCTCTCAACTGGTGCACAACCAACGGATCGTGTCGCTCGCTTCTTGGGTGAACTAGGTCTTGCTGAAAAGCGTGCTGTTCCAGAACAGACCAAGAAAAATCAGCTGAAAGCAAAAGCTAAAGAGCGTCTTGAAGAAAAGCGTATGGCTGTTGAAGCCGCCGCTGAAGAAGCTGCTGCAGCTTCTGCCGATAGCGCTGCTGAGTAACTCGGCTGTATAGGATTTCTAAAAGCTCATGGCATTAAACCACGAAGATAGAGTTTGTGTAGGCGTGATCGCTGGGGCGCACGGAGTGCGTGGCCAAGTTAAGATCAAAAGCTATACAGAAGTTCCTGAAGACGTGGCGGCATTCGGACCAGTGGTGGATGACGCGGGCAACCGCTTTGATATCACTATTACGGGCTATGCCAAGGGTACCGTTCTAACGCGGCTTGAGGGTGTGAAAGATCGTGATCGCGCCCAAGAAATGCGGGGAACAAAACTGTATGTTAACCGTGATCTTCTGCCAAAACTGATCGAAGACAACGAATATTACTACTCTGATCTTGTGGGCCTTAGGGTCGAGAATCCCAAAGGTGAGGTTCTTGGCACTGTTAAGGGCGTATTCGATTTTGGAGCAGGTGATATTCTTGAGTTTGATAGTGTCGGCGGACAACCGGAAATGGTCAGCTTTAATGAAAGCTCTGTTCCGGTCGTGGACCTCGAGGGAAAACGTATCGTCGTCGATATGCCCGAAGTGGTTTTGGGTCGGGAAGATTAGAGGCTGGATTTATGATCTGGTGTTCTCGTTTTTCAAACCGGGTTGCTCGACAGGATGTTGGATAACGTGACTACCAACTGGACAGCAACAGTACTCTCGCTCCATCCGGAAATGTTTCCGGGCTCTCTAGGGGTATCCTTAGCGGGCAAGGCCCTTGAAAAAGGGATCTGGGAGTTGGACAAGGTGGACATTCGCGATTTCGCGCATGACAAACACCGTACTGTTGATGCGATCCCTTTCGGGGGTGGTGCTGGTTTGGTAATGCGTCCTGATATTGTCGATGCAGCCTTGAACTCAGTGGCTGGCAAAGCTGGCCCGGTTATCTATCTCTCGCCGCGTGGACGGCTTCTCGATCAGAATTTGGTCAAGGAGCTTGCGGCAGGACCCGGAGTGACACTCCTTTGCGGGCGTTATGAGGGGATCGACCAGCGGGTCTTGGACGCGCATGAGGTGATAGAGGTTTCGGTTGGTGATTACATTTTGTCTGGTGGTGAACAGGCAGCACTTATCCTGATGGATGCTGTCATACGTTTATTACCGGGGGTTATGGGAAACCGGGAATCTGCAGACGAGGAATCGTTTGAAACTGGCTTACTGGAGTATCCGCTCTATACGCGACCTGCCGAATGGCAAGATCGTAAGGTGCCCGAGGTTTTATCCTCTGGTCACCATGGGAAGATAAAACAGTGGCGTCAGGAGCAGGCGGAAGAGATTACCAAGAAAAGACGCCCCGACTTATGGGGCAAATACTTGGATAAACATAACGATACCAAACTGGGCCGATAGGTCCGTTGAAAAGCTAAACGGGTCAATGGCCCCAAAAGAATGGTAGAGGATAGAAACATGAATGTAATCGAGAAGCTCGAAGCTGACCAGATTGCCAAGCTTACTGAAGGCAAAAAAATCCCTGATTTTTCTGCTGGAGACACCATCCGCGTAAACGTTAAAGTTGTTGAGGGTACTCGCGAGCGTATCCAGGCTTTTGAAGGCGTTTGTATTGCACGTAAAAATGCAGGCTTAAACTCTGCTTTCAACGTACGTAAGATTTCTTACGGCGAAGGCGTTGAGCGTATCTTCCCACTTTACAGCCCACGTGTTGATTCAATTGAATTGATCCGTCGTGGTGATGTGCGTCGTGCGAAACTTTACTATCTTCGCGACCGTCGTGGTAAATCTGCACGTATCGCAGAAAAAACCACTGGTGCTGCTGGTAAAGCTGCTGCTGTTGAGCGTGCAGATAAAGCTGCAATTAAAGCTGCTTCTAAAAAGAAGAAGTAATATAAACATTGACCTGACCGTGAGTTTCTCCGGTCGGGTTTACTGTTATAAAAAAAGGGCGCCGTATGGCGCCTTTTTTTGTGGTTTAAAAATGAAATAGAAAGCGAATGCGGACAACGTTGAGCCTTGGCTTTAAATCCTATTCTTGGGTCTATGCTGATAGGTGAAGATAATTAGTCCTGTACGGAGGATCCTGTAGATGCCGTGGCAACAACAGGAACAGCGTTTAGGTTCCAATCATACCGATGACTTTCTAAAGACCTGACCTTCATCAAGGCTTTCTTTTTTTCTTTGGAAGCATAGGTGCGCATATGATCCAAGATGGCGGCATCACTCCCGCCAAAGTCTTCCTTAAACCAAACGTAGATACTTGAGACGATGGCCTCGTTGTTCTCTGGGATAGTAATAGCCCTTGGATGATCGATGAAGTGTTTGGCGGCAAATGTAAGCTGGTTATCGCTGTTTTTGGCTGTAATGGCTATTTGGGGGATGTCAGGGCAACCAAGAGAAGCGCAGTTCAACACGTAATGTATGCGTGGATCTTTCCAGCCTGGGCGGAGTATTCCGTGCTCGATGTCATTGAGAGATAGCTTTTCGCCTTCAACCCGGAGGAGCTTTTTCCCCCATGGACCGGATGCAAATAGCCCTGGCGATATGTCAATGTCTTGAATGCTTTCTACTGGCATATGATCGAGGACGATTTGAACGGTTGCGGCATTATAGAGATTAATCCAATAGGCGAGTTGTTCTTGGCGATTGAGCTTACTTACTGGGATAGACTGGAGGTGTTCAATAAAATCCCTAAGTACAAGTCGATCGTTGAGTGAAATCCTGTGATAAGCAATACGTGCAATACCATCGTAATTTTCTTCTCGGTAATTATTGAGAAAAAGGTTCCAGTTTTTGACTTTGACAGTCGTCGTACTTTCAGAATTGAAGGAGGTCCAGCGTGGAATGGATTTCGCATCAGGCGCGAGCAAAGCGTCAAAAGAGGCGAACCCACTGACAAAAATCCCTGCTACCATTAGGCATGGTAATAAGAGAATTCTTAATTTACGGGCCATGTAATGCACTCCCAAGTTTCGTCTGCTAACACCCTGCCGCGGACTTGTGCGGATAATATGTACACAATGAGGTGATTTTGGGGGTGTTCGTCCAGTAACAAACTTGTGGCAGGAATGGTCTATTGTCGTGAAAGTTAAATGTAATCTATTGTTCTGTAAGGACTTTATCCTCACGAAATATCCATTCATTAAATTGGAGAAAAGAGGGTTTTTCACCTGAAATGGGGCAATATTTAACGAAGCAGGGGTGTAGATAAACAGCTATTTACACGACAGATATGAAATTTTCTTATATAAATGCCGCAAAAAAGAGAATCAATCGTTCTAAAGGACTTTTCGCCGAAGTGCGAAAGCGCTATGCTCCGCTCGAACTTGGCCCAAATTTGTAGGCCAAACTTGTAGAAATGGTCGAAAGATTGATTTCTGGCCGCTGTTAAAGGTTTTGCCTGAAAGGCAGGGCTTGATAGGTGGGGTATAGCCGCCAATAAAAAAACGAGGACTTTGTTAGGATGAGTAACCCGCGGACCCTTTTCGAAAAGATTTGGGATAGCCATTTGGTTCACAGTCAAGATGACGGAACCTGCTTGCTTTATATTGATCGCCATCTGGTACACGAAGTAACAAGCCCACAGGCTTTTGAAGGACTTCGTATGACTGGCCGCAAAGTGCGCCGCCCAGAAAATACCTTAGCTGTGCCTGACCACAATGTTCCGACTGAAGGTCGAGCCCAAGGGATTGCAGACGAAGAAAGCCGTATTCAGGTCGAGACGCTTTCGAGCAACTGCGAAGAGTTCGGTGTTCAGCTTTTTGGCATGGACGATATCCGTCAGGGTGTTGTTCACATCATTGGCCCAGAGCAGGGCTTTACGCTTCCGGGAATGACAATCGTTTGTGGCGACAGTCATACAGCGACACACGGTGCCTTTGGTTCTCTCGCCTTTGGTATTGGTACTTCTGAGGTTGAGCACGTTCTCGCTACTCAAACTTTGATCCAAAAGCCTGCTAAAACCATGCGTATTTCGGTTGAAGGTGATCTTCTACCAGGCGTTACGGCCAAAGATATGATTTTGCATATCATTGGTGTTATCGGTACTGCTGGCGGAACAGGATATGTGATTGAGTATGCTGGAAATGCCATGAAAAACCTCTCAATGGAAGGTCGGATGACCATCTGTAACATGTCTATTGAGGCGGGTGCCCGTGCAGGTCTGATTGCACCTGATGAGGTGACGTTCGAATATTGTATGGGGCGTCCACTAGCTCCTAAGGCTGGGAACTGGGAGCAGGCAGTCGCTTATTGGAAAACTCTTCCATCCGATGAAGGTGCGACTTACGACAAAGAGGTCATTATTAAGACTTCTGATATCGAGCCTCAGGTTACTTGGGGAACATCACCAGAAGATGTTGTTGGTATTTCTGCTTCTGTTCCGGCACCTTCTGATGGCCGTGATGAGAATAAAAAATCGGCAATCAAGCGTTCACTTGAATACATGGACCTTAAACCAGGTCAGGCCATTCAGGATATTTCCATCGATAAAGTCTTCATTGGGTCTTGTACCAATGGTCGTATCGAAGATCTCCGTGAAGTTGCCCGTATTGCCAAAGGTCGCAAGGTAGCTGAAAGCGTATACGCAATGATCGTTCCGGGTTCCGGTTTGGTTAAGTTGCAAGCTGAAGAAGAAGGTCTTGATGAGATCTTTATCGCAGCTGGTTTTGACTGGCGTGAGCCTGGTTGCTCCATGTGCCTGGCAATGAATGCTGATCGTCTATCTCCTGGTGAGCGTTGTGCATCGACATCGAACCGTAATTTCGAAGGCCGTCAGGGTCGCGGTGGTCGGACACACCTTGTAAGCCCCGCAATGGCAACGGTTGCGGCAATTGCAGGTCACTTTGATGATGTTCGTAATTACGATTAAGCGTAGAAGCTAAAGGAAAAACAGAGAATGGATAAGTTTACATCACTCACCTCTGTGGCTGCTCCGCTGCCATTGGTGAACATCGATACCGATATGATCATCCCAAAACAGTTTCTAAAAACTGTTAAGCGGACAGGTTTGAAAGCGGGCCTCTTTTATGAGCTGCGTACAGACGAAGCTGGTAACCCGGTTGATTTCGTTTTGGACGAACCTGCTTATAAAGAAGCTCAGATCCTTGTGACTGGAGATAACTTCGGCTGTGGTTCTTCACGTGAACATGCGCCTTGGGCACTTTTGGATCAAGGTATTCGCTGCGTTATCGCACCAAGCTTTGCCGATATTTTTTATAATAACTGCTTTAAGAACGGCATCTTACCGATCGCTTTGCCGCAGGAAGATGTCGACAAACTGATGGATGATGCCAAGCGTGGATCAAACGCCGTGGTTTCTGTCGATCTTGAGACACAGGAAATCAAAGGTCCTGATGGCGGCACGCTTAAGTTTGAAGTAGATGCGCATCGCAAACATTGCTTGTTGAACGGCTTGGATGATATCGGTCTGACTATTGAGAAGTCAGCACATATCGACAAGTTTGAAAGTCAGCGTAAATCGACGCAGCCTTGGCTGTAGGAAATAAATGGGGGCTGATTTAGGCCCCCGTTTTTTGACTGTTAACTTAGTCAATGAAGATTATGGGTCGATGAAGATCCAGAGTTAAAAATACTACTGATAGTGTGGGCTGGCATTTGCCAGCCGTCTTTTTGTAAGAAAGTGCGGAAGCGGAAAATGGCATCTAACAAAAATCTATTGATTCTCGCCGGCGACGGTATTGGTCCAGAAGTAATGCGTGAAGTGAACCGTGTTGTTGACTGGATGGATAAACGCCGTGCAGTGAGCTTTGACATCACCGAAGATCTTGTTGGTGGCGCAGCTATCGACAAACACGGTGTGCCACTCGCGGATGAGACAATGGACAAGGCGATGGAAGCCGACGCCGTGTTGTTGGGTGCTGTTGGTGGTCCGCAGTGGGACAATCTTGATTTTTCCATCAAGCCAGAGCGCGGCTTACTGCGTTTGCGTAAAGAAATGGAGCTCTTTGCTAACCTCCGTCCAGCTCTTTGCTTTGATGCGCTTGTAGAAGCTTCATCGCTCAAACCTGAGTTGGTTTCTGGACTTGATATCATGATCGTTCGGGAACTCACTGGTGGTGTGTATTTCGGCGAGCCACGCGGTATTGAAACGCTTCCAAACGGTGAGCGTCGCGGTGTTAACACGCAAGTTTACACCACTTCTGAAATCCGCCGTGTTGCTGAAGTTGCTTTTGATCTCGCACGCAAACGTGACAGCCGGGTTTGTTCCGTTGAAAAAGCAAACGTTATGGAATCTGGCCTGCTATGGCGCGAAGAAGTAACCAAGCTTCACGGTGAAGGTTTCGATGATATCGAACTTTCCCATATGTATGCTGATAACTGTTCAATGCAGCTAGTGCGTACACCTAAACAGTTCGACGTTATTCTGACTGATAACCTGTTTGGCGATATGCTTTCCGATACCGCAGCCATGCTCACAGGCTCTCTTGGTATGTTGCCATCGGCATCTTTGGGCGCAACAGATGCAACAGGCCGTCGTAAAGCCATGTACGAGCCAGTCCATGGTTCTGCACCAGATATTGCTGGTGAGAGTAAAGCTAATCCGTTGGCAACAATTCTCTCCTTTGCTATGAACCTTCGCTATTCTTTCGGCATGGGTGATGAAGCTGATTTGATTGAAAATGCAGTGACCAAGGTTCTTTCTTCCGGTAAGCGTACCGGTGACATCATGGCTGATGGCTGTGAACTGGTTTCGACCGAAGGCATGGGCACAGCCCTCCTTCGCGAGCTTGATGAGCAGGCTGCTTAATACAATCTTTTCGAGATTATGTAGAAGGGGACGCTGAAGTGCGTCCCTTTTCTTTTGAAGATGTTGTCAGGGGACAATTTAGCTTCTTTGATGTAATGTTAAAGAATCGAGCACTTCTCGGTTGACCGCCTGTTTAAAGCTGACTAGGTTAGCCACCGAGTTAATACCCGAATGGACTAGGTTTTTTATGTTTAATCATGTTGCACATAACGCACCGCGCGCTGCACACACTGCGAAGTTTCTTCGTCGTGCGTTCTCTTCTGCGCGTCCAGCTGCGACCGTGACAACCACCTGGACCATGATTACCAGCGCGCCTGTCACCACCATTAAGGTGAAGATGGGCGACAGAAGGTAAAACCTCTCGGGAATAAAGGCTGATAAAAGGGCCGTCCCATTGAGGGGCGGCCCTTTTTCTTTAGGGTTTCTATTTTTGCCAAAAGGCAGATAGATGCGAAGATATTTGAAATGGTCTCATTGTGAGGCCAGCAACTGAAAGAGCATAGGCTAAAGCCATGGGTCACAAGATTGCAGTAATTGGTGCTACTGGCGCCGTCGGTCGTGAAGTTCTAACAACTCTGTCTGAGCGCGGATTTGATATCAAAGATATTACAGTTCTAGCTTCCAGCCGTTCCGCGGGCACAAACGTGTCTTATGGTGATGTTGGTGAGTTAACAGTACAAAACTTGGCGACCTTTGACTTTAAAGGCACGGATATTGTTCTGTCTTCCCCAGGTGCTGCAGTATCAGCGGAGTACTCTCCAAAAGCTGCTGCTGCTGGCGCTATTGTGATCGATAACACATCCCATTTCCGCATGGACCCTGATGTGCCGTTGATTGTGCCTGAAGTTAACCCAGAAGATCTTGGTGGCTACAAAAAGCGCAACATCATCGCGAACCCGAATTGTTCTACTATTCAGATGGTACACGTGTTGAAACCGTTGCACGATGCTGGTGTGATCAAGCGTGTGGTTGTCTCTACTTATCAGGCGGTTTCTGGTTCTGGTAAAGACGCGATGGATGAGCTTTTCAATCAAACGCGTGGCATCTTTGTAAATGATCCCATTACGAAGGAATGCTTTACCAAGCAAATAGCCTTTAATGTGATTCCACATATCGATGTGTTCATGGATGATGGCTACACCAAAGAAGAATGGAAGATGAATGTCGAGACTAAAAAAATTCTCGATCCTAAAATCAAAGTCACTGCAACTTGTGTGCGCGTGCCTGTCTTCATTGGTCACGCAGAGGCAATATCAGTAGAGTTTGAAAAAGAAGTTACCGTCGAAAAAGCACGGGAACTCTTAAAAGACACACCGGGTATTACAGTAATCGATCACCGCCAAGACGAAGGTTATGTCACACCTCAAGAAGCTGCCGGTGAAGATGCTACTTTTGTTAGCCGTATTCGTGCGGATCCGACCGTAGATTTTGGTCTAAATTTGTGGGTTGTCGCTGACAATTTACGTAAGGGCGCTGCCCTTAATACAGTTCAGATTGCTGAGCTGCTTATTAAGGACCATCTCAGCTAAGCTGAGGTTGTTCTTAATATCCTCCTCTGTCGTACTTGCAGGGCTCGGAATTATTCCGAGCCCTTTTTTTGTAAATTTTGCCTCGGGTTTTTCTGTTCACTTTATCAGTTAGCATTATATAAATCATACTGATTGTGCCAGTTGTGTTAACTTTCAACAGGACCAAAATGTTGTATGTATTCTGTGGTGGTGATGCCCAGGTGTCGGGTGAAGCTACGGCGCATTCTCTGTAAATCGCCAAAACCGCAGAGCCCGGCAACTTGTTTCATGGATACACCTTTGGATAAAAGGACCCGAGCTTGGTTTAATCTGGTGAGCTCAACAAACTGAACCGGGGAAGTATTGAGCGCCTGATTGAATTTCCGATCCAAGGTCCGAGGGCTCATGTTTGCCTGATCTGCGAGTTCAGATAGCGTCCAGTTCTGAGCAGGGTTGTTCGTGATTTTATCAACGAGTTGCAGCAGTTTGGGTTCTAACTTGATCTGCGCCTCTAAAAGGTGTGAAAACTGACGCTGTCCTCCGTTACGCCTAAGGTAAACCACCAATTCTTGCGCAACATCGAGGGATATGCTCGTGCCATGGTCTTCTTCGATAATGGAGAGAGCGAGATCTATTCCGGTTGAAACACCAGCGGAAGTATAGATCCGATCAGATTTGGTGTAGATGGTATCGAGTTTCCAGTCCACATTTGGAAACATGCTCTGTGCCATTTGGGCGCGTGACCAGTGGGTTGTTGCCTCCCGCCCATCCAATATACCGGCAGCCGCGAGTATTAAGGAGCCCGAGCAGATGGAGATTAATCGGCTCGTGTCTGAGTTGGCTAAAAAAACCCGCAAGACTTCAGCAAGTTTTTCATTGTTTAGGTAGTTATCTACACCACCCCCTCCGGGAATCAGAAAATCAGCTTGATCAGTCAGGTTATTAACGGATCCTTGTGCAACGATTTCCATACCACAGGATGTCAGAGCATTTCCCCCATCCATGGTAATAAATCGGTGCTTGTAGGGAGTTTTCTTTGTTCCTGGGGTGCTATGAAAGGCTTGAACGGGACCACTGATATCTAAAAGATTAACCCCGTTAAATACAAAAACGTCGATCATTCTTGTCTCTATCATGCGGTTTATCCTCTAATAATGTGAAATTGGTTTTGGCAAAATATGATGCTTGAATATCATTTCAGTCAAGATTTTTTTAAATTAAGATTACACACATTAAATAAATTCCTAAAGGTGCCAACAAAATGAATTCCCAAGTTTTGAATAAGAGACAGAGATTTAATTTTCCTCTTCTCTTGCTCGGTAACGCCATACTCGGTACGCCGATGCCGATGTTGATTATCCTTGGCGGGTTGTCCGGGGTCATGCTTGCACCTGCAACAGAGTTGGCAATATTACCTGTTTCATTACAAATGCTCGCTGGAATGCTGTTTGCCGCCCCGATGTCAGTGTTTATGGGGAAGTTTGGTCGTAAAAGAGGGTTCTTGCTTGGTGCCTGTTTTGCCGCAATCGGTGGGTTACTTGGGGCGTATAGTTTGTTCCACGCTAATTTTTTGATGCTCTGTTTGGCGCATGGAGCCATGGGAGCTGCGACGAGTTGTTTTGGCTATTTCCGGTTTGCTGCAGCAGAGGTCGTGTCTGAATCCTGGCGCCCAACGGCAATCTCTATAACATTGGGCTCAGGCTTGGTCGCGGCACTTATTGGTCCAGAAGTCTTTGTCTATACGAAAGACTATTACTCTCCGATACCTTTTGCAGGTGCTTATGGGGCAATAACGTTGATATCTCTCATCGGGTGTCTTCCTGTTCTAGCGTTGGCGTTACCAAAGAAAGAACAAGGTGTAACGCGAGAAACTGCAAGCAAGGTTCCCGTGAGCTCAATACTGCGCCGTCGTCCAGTATATACAGCAATTTTGTGTGCCGCAGTTTCTTTTGGCGTGATGGTTCTTTTGATGGCTCCGACGCCTTTGGCCATGATTGGCTGTGGATATAGCGAAACCCAAGCAAGTGACGTTATTCGTTGGCACGTCATTGCCATGTTCGCGCCAAGTTTCTTCACCGGGAGTTTGATATCACGTTTTGGGTCAGGACGGATCGTATTCTGCGGATTACTTTTACTCTCCCTATCGGCTGGTACGGCGATGACCGGGATAGAACTTGGACACTTCTATGTTTCTTTAATTTTACTAGGGGTGGGGTGGAATTTTGGATTTATTGGCGCCACGAATATGTTGAATGACAACTTAGCACCTAACGAGAGGTCTATTGTCCAAGGTGCAAACGATACCCTTGTTGCTCTGGTCTCTACTTTGGCCTCTTTTGGGTCGGGGGTAATTATTTCAACGCTCGATTGGAGCTCAGTGGCTTTGATGTCTTTCCCTCTCATTTTAGTCGCCGTTGTTGGATTGTTTGCATTGAAAAGAAAACCGCAATTTGTATAAAAGCGAAAGATGAGAAAAGCGCTTTACCTTTAAAAAATAGAAAAGGATGTGATGCTTTTCCCGCTTTGCAAGATTGCGAGTAATTTCGAGTTAGTCCGTAAATGAAGAGGGGGTGAGGGGGAGACGTAATATTAGACAAGAAAAAACACTAGGTTAAGAAATGAAAAGTCTTGTCTGAAAAGAAGAATGGTGGAATGATACGGTAAATGCTGCAGTGCACAATAAGGTTGCGCTAATAAATGCAAACAGGTGCAAGTAAGGAAAAGGGTATGGCTTTTATCCAAAGACCTCGTCGATCGGTTCTCTATATGCCGGGATCGAATGCCCGGGCTCTTGAAAAGGGGCGGACGCTTGTTGCGGATGCGTTGATACTTGATCTTGAAGATGCCGTTTCAACAGCCAACAAAGTCGAAGCCCGAGGTTTAATCGTAGAGGCCCTCAATCAAGGAGGGTATGGCAATCGAGAAATTATTGTTCGGGTAAATAGCCTCGACACTATTTGGGGTGTCGACGATGTAGAAGCAATTTCGTACACCTCTGCAAATGCCATCCTTCTTCCTAAAGTAGAAACTGCAGAGCAAGTCCATAATCTCATCGATTTGATGGATAAGGCGGGGGCACCAGCTACGATGTCTGTCATGTGTATGATGGAAACGCCGCTAGGGATGTTGAACGCAAAAGAAATTGCCGCATCATCAAATAGGATTTCCTGTTTTGTGATGGGGACATCGGACCTGGTCAAGGATCTTCACGCAAGCCATACAAAATTACGGCTACCCGTGATTACTTCCCTTGGCCTTTGTCTTCTGGCAGCGCGTGCTTATGGCATCGCAATCGTTGATGGGGTTTGTCTTGATTTAAACGATGATGAGGGATTTGAGAAATCCTGTATCCAAGGCCTAGAGCTTGGTTTTGACGGGAAAACGTTAATACACCCCAAAACAATTTTGACAGCAAACAGGGTCTTTGGCCCATCATCTCTTGCGGTAGAGAAAGCCCATTCAATCGTTCATGCTTTTGAGGAGGCTGACAGTAAGGGGCAGGGTGTCGCTGTCTTGAACGGTCAGTTAATTGAGAACTTGCATGCCGAAGAGGCCAGAAGGTTGATCGCCATGGCAGATATAATCTCTGATCTGGAACGGAACGCTTAAAAACGACCTTGGAACAAATCAAATAAAAAAAGCACTAAAGGTGAATGTTATGAGTGAGCAAAAGGCGAAAGTGAGCAAAACCAAATTAGGTAACTTTTTCGAAGATTTCTATTTAGGCATGCAATTAAAACACGCCACTCCTCGTACTGTAACGGCTGGGGATCAGTCGCTTTATACGGCGCTTTACGGTTCTCGGTTCGCGTTATCTTCCTCTGATGAGTTTGCCAGATCTCTTGGTTTGGATAAGTCTCCTGTTGATGACTGTCTTGCTTTCCATATTGTTTTTGGCAAAACGGTTCCAGATATCTCCCTCAATGCTATAGCAAACCTTGGGTATGCCGAAGGAATTTTAGGAGCACCGCTCTATCCTGGCGACACCGTCACCACAACGAGTGAAGTCATCGGTGTAAAAGAAAACTCTAACGGCAAAACGGGGGTTGTCTATGTTCGATCGACTGGGCGAAATCAACGAAATGAAGAGGTCCTTCAGTATGTTCGCTGGGTCATGGTTCGAAAGAAAGCAGTTAATTCTCCTGCACCAAAAACCGTAGTACCCGATTTGGATAAAGCGGTACCTGCAAATAAATTCTCTCTCCCAGAAAACTTCGATCTTTCGGCTTTTGATGACAAGCTCTCAGGCTCTCCTTATCGCTGGAGTGACTATGGCGTGGGTGAAAAAATTGTCCATGTCGATGGCATGACGATCGAAGAGGCCGAACACCAAATGGCGACGCGGCTTTATCAAAACACTGCTAAGGTACATTTTAATAATCATACCGAAAGCAAAGGGCGTTTTGGCTCTCGACTCATATATGGCGGCCACATTATTTCTTTGGCAAGATCACTTTCTTTCAACGGAATGGAAAATGCTGTCAAGATTGCTGCCATAAACGGGGGAACCCATGTTGCGCCGACTTTTGCAGGAGACACCATTTATGCATGGAGTGAAGTGCTCGAAAAAATTGATCTAACAGGCAGAAATGACCTCGGTGCATTGAGGGTTCGTATGATCGCGGCAAAAAATAATAACTGTGAGAGCATGCCCTTTAAGCAAGAAGATGGCAGCTATCACCCAGATGTTGTTCTTGATTTTGATTATACAGTCTTGATCCCAAAGTAAGTGGCCGACGGATATTTCAAGAATGTTCGAAAATAGTGCAGATCTTCTTAGCGGAAGCTTTTTCTTAACGTTAATCAATTCCTGATATAAATAGCCAATTCTTAGTTCGTCGTGTTGGCAAGAAATCGGAGCAGGTAGATGAAGGCTGTCCGGGTTATTTTCTCTTTGTTATTTTTTATGACCTTCCTTTCTATAAGGCCTGTATCTGCGAGCCCTATCCAGATTGTTGCCGGTAACTTTCCTCCTTATAATTATATTGAAAATGGAAAAATAGCAGGGGTTAATACTGAAATTGTTCAGGCTGTTTTAAAAGAACTTAATCTGGATGTGGAGATAGAAATTTATCCGTGGGCACGGGCTTATGCCTTAGCTCTGAAACAAGAAAATGTATTGATATTTACGATAGTGCGAAGCTCAAAGCGGGAGCCCCTCTTCAAATGGATTGGGCCAGTTGGAGAGTATAATGCGGGCTTATTTGCATTGGAAAACAGGACTGACATAGAGGTTAGTTCTCTGGATGATGCCATGAAATTTAATATTGGTGCTACGCGAGAAGACGTTCGGCCGCAGTATCTTTTGGAACGTGGGTTTGAGCGTGTACAACAGGTGTCTCGAAACGAAGTGAATATTGAAAAGCTTATTAAAGGGCGGATAGATTTGTGGCTCGAGAATGAGCTAACGGCCTATCACCTACTTAAAAAGAATGGTTATGAAAAAGGGTTGATCCGCAAGGTGTTCGAATTTGAAGTGGGAACAGGAGGGTACATGGCCTTTAGTAACAAGACCTCCGATCAACTTGTTAATGACTTTAGGGCTGCTTTGAAAAGAATTCACGACAAAGGAATTTATGAGGCGATTTTGCAGAGATACCGTTAATATTTTAGAGAATGTAATTATGGATTTGTTGCGGCGCAACATTGGGTAATTTAAGAGGAATAGAGTGTTGCGAATAAGTGGCAATGACATAACCTCTTGTTAGATAGTGTGTTTGAAGTCTTGTCGTTGTTTGGCGGGTTTTTGTCGCCTGACATTGACTAATGCTGCAATGCGGTTTAACGTCGTAAGATCTTTGGGTTCTGCAAAAAATATAAAGCGTGCAAAGTTAAATTGTGGGACCGGCGCGCAATATCGGGAAAGAAAATATGTCCAGGGGTAACAGACCTCTTTCACCTCATTTGCAGGTGTATCGTCCTCAATTAACTTCCGTACTTTCAATTCTATTTCGCATCATGGGCGTGGCCATATCCTTTGGCTCAATCGTTCTGATTTGGTGGCTTGCCGCAGCAGCAAGTGGTCCGGAATACTTTGAACTTGTACAGTCCTTCTTGGGATCATGGTTCGGTCGACTTATGCTTTTCGGGTGGACACTAGCTCTCGTTTTTCACCTTTGTAATGGTATCCGACATCTCTATTGGGATGCCGGTAAAGGTCTCGAGCTTGAAACTGCCTATGCATCGGGTAAAGCTGTGATGATCCTCACCGTTTTGATCACGCTGGGGCTTTGGGTCCTTGCTTATGCCTTGGGAGGTGCTTGATATGTCGCTTCGTACTCCTTTAGCGCGTGCGCGTGGTCTTGGCTCTGCCAAAGAAGGTGTTTCACATTGGTGGGCACAACGCCTGACCAGCCTTGCTCTTATACCACTCGTGCTCTGGTTTGTGTTCTCTGTTGCTTTGATGACAGGGGCTGATCATGCCCAGTTTATCGCGTGGGTGCAGTCGCCGATTGTGGCGGGTCTGTTGATTCTTCTCATTTCCGTTGGTCTGCTTCATTCGCAGCAAGGTATGCAGGTAGTGATCGAAGATTACGTTCATGGCGAAGCAAGTAAAGTTGTGACCCTGTTCCTGAGTCTGTCTATCCATGTAGTTTTGGGACTGACAGGTGTTCTTTCAATTTTGATGATTTTATTCAGGGGCTAGGAAATAAACGATGAACGCTGCTCCATCAAACAAAGCATATGAGTTTATTGACCATACCTATGATGTGGTCGTTGTCGGAGCTGGTGGCGCTGGATTGCGTGCGACACTGGGATTGGCAGAAGCTGGACTTAAAACTGCTTGTATAACAAAAGTATTCCCAACCCGTAGTCACACTGTCGCTGCTCAAGGGGGTATATCTGCTTCTCTTGGAAATATGGGCGAAGATGACTGGCGCTGGCATATGTATGACACCGTTAAGGGGTCTGACTGGCTTGGTGATCAGGATTCAATCGAATATATGGTTCGTGAAGCCGTACCAGCGATTGTTGAACTTGAGCATTACGGCATGCCTTTCAGTCGTACCGAAGAGGGCAAGATTTATCAGCGTCCTTTCGGCGGTATGACGACCCGTTATGGCGAAGGCATTGCGCAAAGAACTTGTGCTGCGGCTGACCGTACTGGTCACGCCATGTTGCATACGCTCTATCAGCAAAGTCTGCGTCGCCACGCGGAATTCTTTATTGAATACTTCGCTATCGACTTGATCATGGAAAATGGCGAGTGTCGCGGTGTCGTGGCATGGAACCTTGATGATGGAACGATCCATCGCTTCCGCGCTCAAAAAGTGATCATGGCAACGGGTGGTTATGGTCGTGCTTACTTCTCTTGTACCGGTGCACACACCTGTACAGGCGATGGTAATGGTATGGCGTTACGTGCTGGTCTAGATTGCCAGGATATGGAATTCGTTCAGTTCCACCCAACAGGTATTTACGGCGCAGGTTGTCTTATTACTGAAGGTGTTCGCGGTGAAGGCGGCTATCTGACCAACTCTGAAGGCGAGCGCTTTATGGAGCGTTACGCTCCGAGTGCGAAGGATCTCGCCTCACGTGATGTTGTCAGTCGCGCTATGACCATGGAAATTCGTGAGGGTCGTGGTGTTGGCGCTGGTGGCGATCACATCAACTTGCATATTGAACATCTTGATCCTGCGATCATCGATGAACGTCTCCCAGGTATTGCTGAATCAGCCAGTATCTTTGCTGGTGTTGATGTTGCCAAAGAGCCAATTCCAGTGATTCCAACCTGTCACTACAACATGGGTGGAATCCCATGTAAATACACGGGTCAAGTTGTCACCAGTAAGAACGGTGATCCTAATGTGGAAGTCCCTGGTCTTATGGCGATTGGTGAAGCGGCTTGTGTTTCTGTCCACGGCGCGAACCGCTTAGGATCAAACTCACTGCTTGATCTCGTGGTCTTCGGGCGTGGTGCTGCTCTTCATTGTATTGATACAGTTAAACCCGGAGCTAAACAGGCAGATCTTTCTACCGATGCTGGCGATAATTCGCTCGCACGTTTGGATAAGGCGCGTTTTGGCAAGGGCTCGATGAAAACTTCTGAGGTTCGCCTTGAAATGCAAAAAGCGATGCAAGGTCATGCAGCTGTCTTTAGGACAGGTGATACACTGAACGAAGGTGTTGAAGCTCTTGGCGAGATTTGGAAGAAAAAAGACGATATTTCGATCACGGATCGTTCTATGGTTTGGAATTCTGATCTGGTTGAAACACTGGAGTTGGATAACTTGGTGTATCAGGCGCGTGTGACGATGTCAGGTGCGGCAAACCGTGAAGAAAGTCGTGGTGCTCATGCCCGTGAAGACTTCCCGGATCGCGATGACAAAAAGTGGATGAAACACACCATGGCCAAATGTGCCGATGACGGCACTGTAACTTTTGATTATCGCCCGGTTAATCTCGAGCCTTTATCAGATGATGTGCAGTCCTTCCCACCCAAAGCCCGCGTTTACTAATCGGTGCGGTGGGAAAAGCGTCAAGGAGAAAATAAAAAATGGTAGAATTTGCACTTCCAGCCAACTCAAAAATAAACAAGAGCGGGAAAAAGCACCCTGCTCCTGCTGGTGCGACAAAGACCAAGACATTTCGCGTGTATCGTTGGGATCCTGATACTGAAGAAACGCCGCGTGAAGATGTCTATGAAGTTGACATGGATAACTGTGGGCCGATGGTTTTGGATGCTCTGATCAAAATCAAAAATGAGATTGATCCGACACTGACATTCCGCCGGTCTTGCCGCGAAGGCGTTTGTGGCTCTTGTGCTATGAACATTGACGGCAGTAATACTTTGGCTTGTACCAAATTTTGCAGCGATGTTGAGGGGGATGATGAAGTTAAAATTTATCCTCTGCCACACATGCCTGTGGTTAAAGATTTGGTGCCTGATCTCAATCACGTATATGCACAATATGCGTCTATCGAGCCTTGGTTAAAAACAACAACAGCGGCCCCAGAAAGAGAACGTCTTCAGACTCCAGAAGATCGTAAGAAATTGGACGGACTTTGGGAATGTATCCTTTGTTTCAGCTGTTCAACTTCCTGCCCAAGTTACTGGTGGAATGGAGACCGCTATCTCGGCCCAGCCGTTTTGCTCCAGGCTTATCGCTTTATTGCTGATAGTCGTGACGAGGAAACTGGCACTCGTCTGGATAACTTAGAAGATCCTTTCCGGCTCTTTAGGTGTCATACAATCATGAATTGTACAAAGACTTGTCCTAAGGGATTGAATCCTGCTAAGGCTATCGCTGAGATTAAAAAATTGATGGTTGAGCGGAAAGTCTGATTTCACTTTCCGTTGTGTAAATTTGAAATGAACAAGGCCGACCTTTGTGTCGGTCTTTTTTGTGAAAATACTTTGTCGCATTTACTTAGTGTTAGTTTTCACTATTGATACTGCAATAGAATGAGAAAAATGCGCGCCAATAAAAATACGTCGACGTGAAGTGATGCATCAACAGGCCGTTTGTTGGGTCACAGTTGTTATAGGGGATCTGTTTTGAAATGCTGGATGTGACTGCCGATATTATTCGAGCAGCTATTTTCTTAGTGATTGCCGTTGTTGTTATCTGGCGCCGCCCGACTAAGGACCTCTCATTAAAGGGGTGGAGTTATCTATCAGTTGGCTTCTCCCTTCTAACAATTGGCAGTCTTCTCGAGCTCCTCAATAACTACGACCAATTGACTCGATATTTTCCCTTCGTAGACCCGAGTGCTGTGGCAACTCTAGGTGTGATAGCAGGTTATATTGGTGGGAGCCTTTTTCTTTTTATTGGTATTCTTAAAGTAATTTCATCCTTTTCTAGAATTAGTGACATGATTGAAGAATTGGAAGCCACCGATTCTGCCGTAGAGCAACACAACAATTTCCTGCAGACGTTAATTGATGCAATGCCTGCGCAAGTATATTTCAAGGACCATGAAGGTAAATTTCTTAGTTGTAATAAGTTGTTTCTTGAAAATATTGGAAAAGATATTAGTGAAATCGTGGGCAAAACTTCCCATGAGATATTTCCCGAAAAACTAGCGGATATTTTTGTTGAGGCCGACAAAAAAGCAATAGCCAAAGGGCGAACTCGAGAGCAAGAAGCTATATTTACCCGTGAGGATGGGTCGGATTTACATCTCCTTATGCATAAGGCGCGTTTCGATAACCCAGATAGTACGCTTGGGGGGTTGATTGGCATCTCTATTGATATCTCTGGGCGGAAACAAATAGAACAGGCGCTAAAGATCAGTGAAGAGCGTTTGCGAAGGCTTTCTGAATTATCGAATGAAGGTGTCATTGTACACTCAAAAGGGGGGATGAGTGATTGTAACCATGCCGCTCTCAAAATGTTTGGATATGGATACGATGAGATGATCGCTCTTGGGGCCAAAGATTTGATCACCCCTGAATCTATGCCCTTAGTACATGATTATATATCCAACGCTAAAGAAGGGTCTTATGAAGCTGTTGGGGTTCGTAAAAATGGCTCTTTCTTTGAGATAAGCATCAGTGCGAAGACGAGTATTCTGGACGGACAAACCAATAGGGTTACTTTTATCCGCGACATTTCAGCACGAAAAAAAGTCGAAAGTAATTTACGAAAACTTTCGAAAGCAATTGAGCAAAACCCGGTAGCAATCCAGATTACTGATCCAAATGGCATCATAGAATATGTTAATCCAAAATTCCTGGAAGTTACTGGATATTCTGCGGATGAAATCATCGGTAAAAATCCAAATATGCTAAAGTCAGGCCATACAACTTCTGACGAATATCGAAATTTATGGACGACAATTTCTAGTGGTAAAGTTTGGAGTGGTGCTTTTAAAAACCGTCGCAAGAACGGAGAATACTTTTGGGAATGGGCATCGATTTCCAGTGTGGTTGATGAGCAAGGTGTAATCACAAATTACGTGGCCACCAAAGAAGACATTACAAAGCAAAGGTTGGCTGAAACTCAGCTTATGGAAGCTAAGGAAAGTGCCGAATTAGCCAACCGTGCGAAGTCAGAGTTTTTGGCAAATATGAGCCACGAACTGAGAACGCCATTAAATGCGATCATTGGTTTCTCCGAGCTTATGGAACGAGAAATATTTGGCCCTCTTGGTTCTCTTAAGTATATGGAGTATCTCGGGGATATTAAGAATAGCGGTGACCATCTTCTTGAATTGATCAATGATATTCTCGACCTTTCCAAGATTGAGGCTGGTGAGTTTCCCCTCAATGAGGAGAGCCTGAACCTTAATAAATTAATTGCATCCTCAATCACGATCATACGTCCGCGTCTCGATCATGGAGATCTCGACCTCGAGGTTGATACACCGTCAGACCTGCCTAATGTGTATGCGGATGAAAGAGGCGTTAAGCAAATTTTGATTAATTTACTGTCTAACGCGGTAAAATTCACTCCCGCGGGTGGGAAAATCCGGATTGAGAGTAAGTCCAATGATGATGGTATTTTGATCAAAGTTATTGATACGGGAATAGGTATTCCTGAGGACAAATTGGATGATGTCATGAATCCTTTTATTCAGGTTGATGGTACATTGACACGTCAAAGCCAGGGCACAGGTCTAGGCCTATCTATTACACAGAAACTTTGTAACCTTCACGAAGGCTCGCTTGGTCTAGCGAGTGTGGAGGGTAAGGGGACAACAGCATCTGTGATGCTGCCGGAAAGCCGCATCATTAAAGCGTAAGCAGGCGCTTGCATTGTTGCTTTTGGCTTTATGGTTTTCTGGGTCTGTCTTGGTTATGAGGGCGTGGGCGACCTGGTCCTGTTCCCCAAAGTGAGAGGAAGACGCTTCGATCTTCTGGCGGTAGTGTCATGGCAATATCGAGCAACCTCTCAATTGTCTGACCATGGATTGCCGATTGATCGCTGATGAAAGCATCAAATGCTTCTTCAAATTCAGAACGCTCGGTTTTTCCCTTTAAATTATCTTTCAGGCGTTTATGAGATAAGCGCATTTCTTTGAAGCCAGATCTAATTTCTGATTTATGCTCGCGCCAAATATCTTTGAATAATTCACGTTGGCTGGATGTCAGGTTTTGCCATTTATTTTTTTGTGCGTTGGATTTGCCAAATTCAGCATGCCCGCCAAAGCTGCGGGCATGCCATAAGTGAGACCCAATCAGACCGCCCAAAAATATATTAAGAATCAGGGATATAGAAAATAGTACTGTGAGTGCTTTCTTGGATGGAGTAGGCATTAGTTGATTTCTCCTTCCAGAAAATCACTACTAAAACTAACTTCGCTAAAGGCAAGATAGGCCTCTTGAAGTTCAATGTTATCTTGATTGTAGATCCAATTTGGCGAACTCATGCCTAGCATGAGGCCAAAGGCACCAGCTGTGGTAAGAGCAGATAACGGTCGCCAAATACTCTCGTAAGGCCAGAAGTCCCAAAGGAAAAATTCTTTATTTATCGTGACTGGTGACGTTGCCAGAATTGCATCCATAAGATGGCTGGTATCGGGTTCTGAAGGTGTCAGATCCAGAAGGCCATCCAGTTCGGAAGAGTGTGCACGGAGTTGTTGTGCTTCCGTGGACACTTCCATTAACTTCAACATCCACACGCGATTTTCTTCTGGCCAATGATGTTCATAAGCTCCGTAACAATCGAGTAAGAACTGTAATTGTTCTTTATCTTGCTGAATTAGGGGAGTTTGATCCGTCATAATTGTTCTCCTAACAGATCTTCACGTTGATCCTCTAGTACCTCGCGTAGGCCTCTTCTGCCTCGAGCCAGGAGAGATTCGAGAGCATCAACTGAAATATCCATTATGTTGGCCGCTTCTTTGTTACTTAGGTCTCTGTGGTGCACCAACGTGATGGCTGTACGTTGTCGTTCGGGTAAAGAAGATATAGCGGCTTGAACTTGGTTGGTAACGTCTTGTTTGTGCCGCATCCCGGATTGATTTGTTGCTGTATCTTCAATTTCAGTTATATCGCTAGAAGCCACCCCTTGGCGTTCTCTTCGTCTGATTGCATCAATCGAGAGGTTGTGGGCAACTCGGTAAAGCCAAGTTGATATTTTCGCTTTTGGTTGCCAATTTTTACTCTGTTTCCATAACCTGACAAAGGCTTCTTGGGCAATGTCTTCTGCTTCAGAATTGTTCCTTGTCATTCGTAGGGCCAAGCCAACGAGAGGGCTAAGGTGGCGTTGCACAAGGAGACGACAAGCGACAGCGTCTCCTTGTGCAACCTGGATCATCAGTTTTGCATCCTCTTCGGGGGTATGAGGCTGTGTCATCCTAGAACCAGATTTCGTTTAGCCATTATTGTTGCGTGCCTTTATATGACACTTAGCTTTATCCGCGACCATGCTTTGGTATTTCATCGGCGTTAATGACACCATCACCATTTCTGTCTAGATGCTCCATCATTTTATTCATCCGGGCGTTAAACTCTTCGGCAGTAAGGCTACCAGAGTTATCGGTATCCATTTTTTCGAACTGTGATTTAGTTCTTTCAGCGACATGTTTGGTGATCGCTTGCTCCATTTCAGAGGGGCTGATCTGCCCGTCACTGTTGCTGTCGGCTTGGCTGAAGTGTGTTGACTGAGAATTTTGCAATTCTTCCTGAGTGATCTGTCCATCTCCGTTGGTGTCAGCATCTTTTAAATGGTTGCTCCACTTGCCGCCGCCTGCAGCAAAAGCAGCCCCAGCGGTAAAAAAGGCAATACTGGTTGCGACGATTAAGGTTTTTTTACTGATCATAATAACTTCTCCGGCATAAAATGTTTCATACTCATTCAACGCAGGGAAAATAGAAAACCGTCGCTTGAGGTGTAAAAAAGTTATTCGAGGTCAATTTTACCTTCAATTAGATGGTCGAGACCAAGTTCCGGCAATTGTAATCTGACCGATATGGGAAGGGTGGCTTTTCCGCTGACATTCTCTGTTTCTAGCCCGTTGCGAATAGCAGCTTCAATCTCCCTTTGAGAGGTGATTCCTACTTTTTTGAGAAACTTTCGAATGCTCATGTTTAAGGCATCTTCGTTCATTTTATTCTCCTGATTTGTCTTTAAACATCGCTATTATATCTATTTTAGGTAGATCTGGTTGTTGAAATTGTAATCAATTCAGGGTTCTATGATTTCGCAATGCACTATTAAATCCAAAACAGGAGAACGAGATGGGTGAGGTGATGATCGTAACGGGTGGTAGCCGAGGTATAGGAGCTGCGATTTCTCGTACGGCTGCATCCAAAGGTTATGCTGTCTGTGTCAATTATCACAATCGCTCTTCTGAGGCAGAATCTTTGGTTTCTGCAATCAATAATAATGGTGGTCGCGCGGTTGTTTGTAAGGCTGATGTTTCTGATTCTGAACAGGTTGAAAGCCTTTTTCAATACACTGAAACTGAACTTGGTCCTGTTACGATGCTCGTAAATAATGCTGGTATTACAGGTAAAATTTGTCGATTTGACGAGGTCGATCCCCAGATTATGAACCAAGTGGTTGGTATCAATACGATGGGGACACTCTATTGTTCGCAGGCCGCGGTTAAACGTATGTCGATAAGACATGCTGGAAATGGCGGCGTAATTGTAACCGTTTCCTCTATTGCAGCACGTCTTGGCTCCCCTGGGGAATATGTATGGTATGCCGCCTCCAAGGCAGCGGCCGATGCAATGACAATAGGCTTGGCCAAGGAAGTTGGTGGTGAGGGGATAAGGGTCAATGCCGTCTCTCCCGGTATTATTGATACAGAAATTCATGCGTTAGGTGGGGAGCCGGGAAGGGTGGCGCGTATAGCGCCGATGATACCATCAGGACGAGCAGGAACTGCCCAAGAAATTGCTAACGCGGTCATCTGGCTTGGCTCTGAAGAGGCCTCTTATTGTAATGGCACCATTCTTGATTGCTCGGGTGGTCGGTAATGGTTTTGTTCGTTAAATTCTTATCTATGAAGTTGGCGTTAGTCGTTTTGGAATACTTCTATGAGTGAAGGCCCGCTTTTCCTCTATCGTGAAATGCGTAATTCTGGAGAGTTGCGCCCAGACCAAACCCAGGAACTGGCGGCAGAAAAGCTACAGAGTCTCTACCTTGCCTTAAAAAAATATCAACCATCTACTGGGATGGGGGGCTGGAAAGAACGGCTTGGCCTGGGGCGTAGAAAGGTATCTCCGCCACAAGGAGTGTATTTTTTTGGCGGTGTTGGTACTGGAAAATCCACGATTATGGATATGTTTTTCTCTATAGCGCCTGTTGAAAAGAAAAGGCGGGTGCACTTTCATGCCTTTATGCAAGAAGTGCAGGAGCGGTTACACAAGTGGCGTGAACGTCATAAGGGGACGCGCTCAGATCCATTACCAGATCTTGCGGAGGAATTGGCACAAGAAACTCTTTTGCTCTGCTTTGATGAATTTCACGTCGTAAATATTGCCGATGCAATGATCTTGGCGCGCTTATTCGAAGCCTTGTTTGAGAACGGAGTGGTGGTTGTGGCAACCTCTAATTGGCCACCAGATAGATTGTATGAAAATGGGTTACAGCGAGAAAGCTTTCTGCCTTTCATTGATATCTTAAAAGAGAGATTAGACGTTCTTCAGCTTGATTCCGGTATCGATTACCGTCTTGAGCGTATGCGGAACTTACCCGTTTATCATACCCCTTTGGGTAAGGTTGGCGAGCAGGCTCTTGAAAGTGCGTTCCTCACTTTGACAGAGGGAGCGATTGCTGAGCCGGAAATTCTTTTAGTTAAGGGGCGACATCTTGAGATTAGACGTGCCGCGCGAAATGTAGCGTTTGTGAGCTTTGAGGAGCTTTGTGCTGAAGCACTGGGACCAGGAGATTACTTGGCTGTTGCGGGACATTTTCATACAATTATTATGTCTGGAGTTCCCAAGATGGGGCCAGACAATCGCGATAAGGCCCGGCGCTTTATGTCATTGATCGATGCTCTTTATGAACATCGGTGTAACCTTGTCGTGTCTGCTGCTGAGGAACCTGAAAAATTATATTCTGAGGGCGATGGCGCTTTTGAATTTGAGCGTACCGTTAGCCGATTACAAGAAATGCGATCTCAAGAATACATTGCCTTGCCTCACTTGGGGTAGTTATGAAAGCTCAACGTTCGAAATAATTAATATCTTTGCGATTAAATGGAGATCAGAGGAAATACTTCCTTTTTTTCGTAAAAAGCCCTAAACTTTGGAGGAGGGTTATTTCCTCGCCTGCTGAAGACTCGAAAAATCTGATCAGGAAATTGGGTAATTTTTCCTGATGTGTATCCCTGATGTGTATCAATGACAGATTTCGTACGAGTGGCACCATCCCAATAGCAATGTCTTAAGGGAGTAGATGCAAATGCTGAATCTGAAGAAAGTTGAAACCCAATTGAGAGCTCGAATGGAAGATCTTGGAGTTAGGGTTGACCAGATAGAGCATGATTTGCGTGAACCGCATAGTCAGGACTGGGGTGAAAATGCCACCGAGAGTGAGGGGGATCAGGTTCTTGAGGGACTTGAAGAGGCTGGATTGGGTGAAATTAATCAGATTCGTGCAGCTTTAACCCGCATTAAAAGAGAGACCTATGGAGTCTGTTCTGGTTGCGGAGAAAACATTCCTGAAGGACGTCTCACGGCTCTTCCTTATGCAACGACATGCGTAAATTGTGCAGAATAATTTTCCATTACGATATATTTTGAAGAAAAATTGCAGTTTTCTACGGTCACTTTTACGTTAAATTGTGTCGTGTTTGTGTGCGTTGCAACAAAGCTCCTTGCCGAAAGAGACCTTTCGCGTTAGGAATCCCACTATAATTATTGCGTAATTACTGCAGATTATTCTATCTGCTTCGCATATTGATCGAGGGCCCGATCGGGCCGAAGAAATCCGAATAGGGACAGAAATCATGGCACGTAAAAAGATCGCGCTTGTTGGTGCAGGTAATATTGGCGGGACTCTCGCTTTGCTGGCTGGAATGAAAGATCTGGGAGATGTTGTACTTTTCGATATCGCCGAGGGTATTCCACAAGGTAAGGCCCTAGATCTTGCTCAGCTTTCACCCGTTGAAGGGTTTGATGCTAACTATAAAGGCGCAAATGACTATGCTGACATCGCTGGTGCAGACGTGGTTATCGTCACAGCTGGTGTTGCACGTAAGCCCGGAATGAGCCGCGATGACCTTCTGGGTATTAACATCAAAGTTATGCAGTCTGTTGGCGCGGGCATCAAAGAGCATTGTCCAGATGCTTTTGTTATCTGTATTACCAACCCACTAGACGCGATGGTCTGGGTGCTTCAGCAGGCCTCTGGCCTTCCTACTAACAAAGTCGTGGGTATGGCTGGTGTTCTCGATTCCGCACGTTTCCGTCATTTCCTTGCTGATGAGATGAATGTTTCCGTCGAAGATGTTACTGCGTTTGTTCTTGGTGGTCACGGTGACACTATGGTTCCGATGGTGCGCCATTCAACAGTTGCTGGGATCTCTCTTCCTGAGCTCATCAAAATGGGTTGGATGAGCCAAGAGAAGTTGGACTCCATTGTTGAGCGAACCAAAAATGGTGGCGCTGAGATCGTTGGGTTGCTTAAAACGGGCTCTGCTTTCTACGCACCGGCTGCTTCAGCAATTTTGATGGCTGAGAGTTATTTGAAAGATAAGCGCCGTGTGCTGCCGTGCGCTGCCTATCTTGAAGGTCAGTACGGCGTTGATGGTCTCTATGTTGGCGTTCCTGCGATCCTTGGTGAAAACGGCGTCGAACGCATTGTTGAGATCGATTTGAACGAAACCGAATCTGCTGAATTGGCTAGCTCTGTTGACTCCGTTAAGGGTCTTGTTGCTGCTTGCAAAGAAATTCAATCAAAAGCTTAAGGTTAATTGTGCGATGCACCATTAACTCTGCTTAGGATTGTAGAAATTGAAAGGCGTTGAGGATCTTTGGTCCCAACGCCTTTCTTTTTTCCGACTATTCGCGTCATTTTATGTCAGTTTTCCGACAAATATTGTTGCGGTGCGGTTGCGCTCCCGGTTGGTGGTGTTAATCTATCGATAAGTATCACGCAGTATGCTGCTTTAGGAATAAAGAGTATATTATCACTATCCAGAGCTTTTCGGCTCTAATTGAATTCAAAAAATAAAAACAATTGAGGCTTTGTGGCGTCCCATGAACATTCATGAATATCAAGCTAAAGAGCTGCTGAGAAAGTACGGTGTAGCCGTTCCTAGAGGATCAGTTGCATTTACACCGGAAGAGGCAGAGAACGCAGCCCGCGAATTTGGCGGTCCAATCTGGGTTGTGAAATCCCAAATCCACGCAGGCGGACGTGGCGCTGGTCGCTTTACGGATGACCCTGAAGGCGATGGCGGAGTTCGTCTCTGCAAATCCCTTGATGAAGTAAAAGAAAACGCACGCAAGATGCTAGGTCATACCCTCGTGACCAAGCAGACTGGCCCTGCGGGTAAAGAAGTTAAACGCCTTTATATCGAAGAAGGTTGCGATATAAAGCGCGAACTTTATCTCGGCATGCTTATCGATCGTGCGACGAGCCGTGTAACGATTATGGCTTCTACCGAAGGCGGCATGGAAATTGAAGAAGTTGCAGAAGCAACTCCGGAAAAAATTCTTAAAGTTGCCATTGATCCAGTTGAAGGATTTATGCCTTACCACGGACGTAATCTTGCTTTTGGCCTAGGTCTTGAAGGTAAGCAGGTTAATTCTGCAGTTAAGTTCATGGCTACCATGTACAAAGCATTTATGGAACTCGACGCCAGCATCGTTGAGATCAACCCGCTTGTGGTAACTGGTGCCGGTGACATTATTGCGCTTGATGCAAAAATGAACTTCGATGACAACGCTCTTTTCCGTCACAAAGATGTGGCAGGAATGCGCGATGAAGACGAAGAAGATGCCAAAGAACTCGAAGCTGCCCGTCACGAGCTTAACTACATTTCTCTTGATGGTGAAATTGGCTGCATGGTGAACGGTGCAGGTCTTGCGATGGCGACGATGGATATCATCAAGCTTTATGGTAGTGAGCCTGCTAACTTCCTCGATGTTGGTGGTGGCGCAACTAAAGAGCGTGTAACCGTTGCATTCAAGATTATTCTTTCCGATCCAAATGTGAAAGGTATTCTTGTCAACATCTTTGGAGGCATCATGCGTTGTGATGTGATCGCTGAAGGTGTTGTTGCTGCTGCACGTGAAGTCTCACTGAGTGTTCCTTTGGTTGTGCGCCTTGAAGGCACAAACGTTGATCTTGGTAAGAAAATTATGGCGGAATCCGGTCTGCCGATTATCTCTGGTGATGATCTGGCTGATGCTGCTGCTAAAGTGGTCAAAGCCGTGAAGGAGGCCGCGTAACATGTCGGTACTTGTAAATAAGAACACTCGTGTAATCTGTCAGGGCTTTACTGGTGCTCAAGGAACTTTCCACTCGGAGCAAGCCGCCGCTTATGGCACTCAGATGGTTGGTGGTGTTACCCCGGGTAAAGGTGGCACGAGCCATCTTGATCTTCCTGTGTTCAACACTGTTGCCGAAGCCGTTCACACAACGGAAGCTAATGCTTCGGTTATCTATGTGCCCCCTCCGTTCGCTGGCGACGCAATTCTCGAAGCTGTTGATGCCGGTGTTGAGCTTATCGTTTGTATTACCGAAGGTATTCCAGTTCTGGATATGGTTCGGGTGAAACGTGCGCTGATAGGCTCAAAATCCCGACTGATTGGCCCGAATTGCCCCGGTGTTATTACTCCGGATGAGTGTAAGATTGGTATTATGCCAGGTCACATTCATCAGCGTGGTAAAATCGGTATCGTTTCACGCTCAGGTACCTTAACTTATGAAGCTGTTGCTCAAACAACTGCTGCAAACTTAGGTCAGTCTACTTGTATCGGTATCGGTGGTGATCCTGTAAACGGGACCAACTTTATTGATTGTCTCGAATTGTTCCTCGAAGATGATGAAACCCAGGGTATCATTATGATCGGTGAAATTGGTGGTAGTGCAGAAGAAGAAGCCGCAGAATTTTTCGCAGCTTCAAAAGTGAAAAAACCAATTGCTGGTTTTATCGCTGGTGTTACAGCGCCTCCTGGACGCCGCATGGGTCATGCTGGTGCGATTATTGCTGGCGGTAAAGGTGGCGCAGACGACAAAATTGAAGCCATGAAATCTGCAGGCTTCCAAGTCGCTGATTCTCCTGCTAGTCTTGGCAGTACTATGCTGAAAGCGATGCAAGGATAAACAACCTAATTGAGAGGGAGCCGAACTGGTAACCTCCAGTTCGGTTATGTTTAAGATGGCGAACACCAACGTTGGGCTCGAAGCCCGCTACTTTGGACCTAAAGCCGGTGAACTGGCAGATCTTTATGCTCAGTTTCTAAGCAACCCCGCATCTGTCGATGCGGGGTGGCAGTCCTTCTTCTCAAACCTTGAAGATGATGCCAAGGACCTATTGACTGGTATACGTGGGGCAGCACCTGCTCTCGCAGCCAGTACGACAACTGCTCCATTGAACGAAGACGAAAACCGTCGTGCAATTCTCGATTCTATTCGGGCATTGATGCTGATCAGGGCTTATCGTGTTCGCGGACATTTGGAAGCTAATTTAGATCCCTTGGGATTGAAAAAAATTACGCCCCATCCTGAACTTGATCCCAGAGCCTATGGCTTTGGGGATGGCGATATGGATCGCCCCATTTTCATTAATGGTGTTTTAGGGCTTGAGACCGCAACTCTGCGTCAAATCGTAGAGCGCGTGCGCAGAACCTATTGTGGCAAAATCGGCGTCGAGTTTATGCACATTCAAGAACCCGAGCAGAAAGCTTGGATTCAAGAGCGTATCGAGGGCATTAATAATCGCACAGATTTCACTTCAAAAGGTAAGCATGCGATTCTAGAACGTTTGGCTGCTGCAGAAATATTTGAACAGTTTCTCGGTAAAAAATACACAGGTACCAAACGTTTTGGACTGGATGGCGCCGAGACTATGGTTCCTGCTTTGGAGCAAATTCTCAAACGGGGTTCAGCGCTGGGTCTGGAAGAAGTCGTTCTCGGAGTTGCCCACCGTGGCCGCCTGAATATTCTTGCAAACCTGATGGCAAAACCCTTTCGCGCGATTTTTAACGAGTTTAAGGGCGGTGCTGCGAACCCAGAAGATGTTGGTGGATCCGGCGATGTGAAATATCATCTTGGAACCTCATCTGATCGTGAGTTTGATGGTAATACAGTCCATTTGTCTTTGACAGCTAACCCGTCTCACCTTGAGGCTGTGGATCCCGTTGTCATTGGTAAAGTTCGTGCTAAGCAGGATCAGAAGAACGATGTCGATCGTACTAAGATCATGGGTATTTTACTGCATGGCGATGCGGCTTTTGCCGGGCAGGGGCTTGTTCCCGAAACTTTGGATCTTTCAGAGCTGGATGGTTACACCACGGGCGGGACGATCCACTTTATTGTGAACAATCAAATCGGTTTTACTACTGATCCGGTTCATTCCCGTTCTGGTCCGTATTGTACCGACGTTGCCAAGGCTATTCAGGCACCGATTATCCATGTAAATGGCGATGATCCCGAGGCTGTGGTTCATGTGGCACGAATTGCTATTGAATACCGCCAAACTTTCAAAAGCGATGTTGTCATCGACATGTTCTGTTATCGCCGTTTTGGCCATAATGAAGGTGACGAGCCTACATTTACTCAGCCACAGATGTATAAAAAAATTGCTCAACAACGCTCTGTGCGTGAACTCTATGCGGAACAGTTATCTGCTGAAGGTGCGCTCACCAAGAGTGAAATCGATGCAATCAACAAATCATGGTGGGACAAGCTTGAAGAAGAGTTTGCAATCTCAGAGGGCTATAAACCTAATAAAGCTGATTGGCTTGAAGGGAAGTGGGCTCATATGGGGGCCGTTCGCGGTTACGATGCTCGTCGAGGTGATACAGGCGTAAAGCTTGAACTTCTTAAAGAGGTTGGAGCAACACTTTGTAAAGTTCCGGATAAATTTAATATTCACCGTAAATTAACCCGCCAACTCAAAGCCAAGAAGGCAATGTTTGATACGGGTGAGGGTATTGATTGGGGCACAGCCGAAGCACTCGCTTATGGTACTCTTCTTGTTGAAGGTCATCCTGTTCGTTTGTCGGGGCAGGATTGTAATCGAGGGACTTTCTCCCATCGTCACGCAGCCTGGATCGATCAAGAGGACCAAACTGAATACAAGCCACTTAACCATATTCGCGAGAGCCAAGCCCACGCTGAAATTATTAACAGTCCACTTAGTGAGTTGGCTGTTCTTGGTTTTGAGTACGGCTATTCTCTTGCCGAACCTGATGCACTCGTTCTTTGGGAGGCTCAGTTCGGTGACTTTGTTAACGGGGCTCAGATCATTATTGATCAGTTCATCGTATCGGGTGAATCGAAATGGCTCAGAATGTCTGGTGTCGTGATGCTTCTTCCTCATGGCTATGAAGGACAAGGTCCGGAACATTCATCTGGCCGGGTAGAACGGTTCTTGCAATCTTGTGCAGAAGACAATATTCAAGTTGTTAACTGTACAACCCCTGCAAACTATTTCCATGTTCTGCGTCGTCAGATCCATCGTGGTTTCCGTAAGCCTCTGATCATTATGACGCCGAAGTCTCTTTTGCGTCACAAGCGCTGTATCTCAAATCTTGACGATATGTTGCCTAACACATCTTTCCACCGTGTCTTGCCTTGTAAGCATACAGTGAACCCGGCCAGTAAGGTTAAGCAGGTGGTTCTCTGTACAGGTAAGGTCTATTACGATCTCTTAGATGAGCGTGAAAAGCGTGGCATGGATAATGTTCACCTTATCAGGCTGGAACAGCTTTACCCGTTCCCAGCCGAAGCGCTGTCACAGGCCTTAAAGGGATATGAACATTGTGACCTTGTTTGGTGTCAAGAAGAGCACCGGAACATGGGAGCATGGAGCTTTGTTTCTACCTTTATTGAAGAAGTGGCTGAGGAAATGGGCTTCAAGCACATTCGTCCTCGTTATGCAGGTCGTAAGACTGCAGCCTCTCCGGCAACAGGTTCAGGTAAGAAGCACATTCTACAGTTAGAATCTTTGCTTGAGGATGCCTTTACGCTCGGTAAGAAAGCCATGAGCCGTATCCAGACTCGTAAAGCGGAAGAGCTTGAAGCACGGGATGCAGCTGCGACTAAAGTTGAAAAACTTCGCCCGGTAGCAAAAGCCGGTGAATAAATAAAAGGGTGATCCAGTTTGGATCACCCTTTTTACTGACTGCTTAGTAAGTTAAGCAAAAATGCTATTAGACTATCTGATACAATAAACAAACATATATAGAGATAAAAAATGGCCACCGAAATTGTAGTTCCGGCACTTGGGGAATCTGTCACTGAAGCAACTGTCGCTAAATGGCTCAAGCAGCCAGGCGAAGCTGTTGCTATGGACGAAGCTATCGTTGAGCTAGAGACAGATAAAGTTACGCTTGAAGTAAATGCGTCAGTAGCGGGTGTTCTCTCGGGAATAGTTGTTCAAGAGGGTGACGATGTTGAAGTCGGTGCCGTTTTAGGATCAATAGGCGAGGGTGAGGTATCAGCTGCTCCTGTTCACAAATCAGCAACACCTGCTGCACCAGCACCAGTAGAAGCTGCGGTTGTGGTACCGAGTGCAGTTGAAGCAACAGGCGATCCTGTTGATATCCCTGTCCCCGTTTTGGGAGAGTCCGTTACCGAAGCCACTGTTGCTCAATGGATGAAATCTGTTGGGGATGCTGTTGCTCAAGACGAAGCAATCTGTGAGTTAGAAACAGACAAAGTCACTTTGGAAGTAAATGCGCCAGTTGCTGGTGTTCTGACAGCTATCAATGCAGAAGCTGATTCTGATGTTGGTGTCGGTGCTATCCTTGGTGTAATTACACCTGGTGGCGGTGGGACCGCTACAGCAACTGTTGCAGATGCACCATCTGTGATTGCTCCAGCTGCAATGTCAGCACCAGCAGTAAATGGTACGGCCTTAGATCCGTCTAAAATTGCGGGTACAGGTGCTGGCGGTAAAGTCACTCCGGCTGATCTTGTTGCTTACCTTGAGACAAGTTCTGCTTCAGCTGCGCTAACTCTTCCGCCAGCTGTAGCCAAGCTGGTTGCGGAAAATGATCTCAATCCCCACCAGATCAAAGGCACTGGAAAAGATGGTGCTCTGACCAAAGGTGACGTTCTCGAGTATTTGAAAAATCCTCCTACCGCTCCTGCTCCCGTTGTTTCACCTGTGGCTCCTGCATCAGCAACGTCTGTTCCTGCTGGGCCTACTGTAGTGAGAGAAACACGCGAAAAGATGTCTAAGATGCGTAAGACAATTTCACGTCGTCTCAAGGAAGCGCAGAACACAGCGGCAATGCTAACGACCTTCAATGAAATTGATATGTCGGCCGTAATGTCAGTACGTAAGCAGTACAAAGAGGCTTTTGAAAAGAAACACGGTGTTCGTCTTGGTTTTAACTGCTTCTTTGCCAAAGCGGTTGTTCAGGCTATGCAAGACGTACCCGCAGTTAATGCGCGTATTGACGGTGATGACATCGTCTATAATAAATTCTTTGATATCGGCATGGCGGTTTCAACCCCATCAGGTTTGATGGTTCCTATTATTCGTGATTGTGATCAAAAGAGTTTTGCTGAGATTGAAGGCAGCCTTGGTGATCTTGCTAAAAAAGGTCGTGATGGCAAGTTGGGCATGGATGACATGACCAATGGCAGCTTTACCATTACAAATGGTGGCGTTTTTGGATCTTTGCTTTCAACCCCGATCCTAAACATGCCTCAGGGCGGTATTCTAGGTCTTCATAAAATCGAAGAACGTCCTGTTGCTATCAATGGTGAAGTTGTCGTGCGTCCGATGATGTATACGGCTCTCAGTTATGACCATCGTTTGATCGATGGCCGCGAAGCTGTGACCTTCCTTGTACGGATTAAAGAGTGCATGGAAGATCCGCAACGTCTCCTACTCAGTATGTAAGTTGTTGTATTAAAGGGAGGCTTCGGCCTCCCTTTTTTGTTTCCAGTGTTGAGTGTGACAGATACTTGGTGCTGTCATGTTTTCCGGATATGATGACTTTTCATTAGTATAGAGTTTCCTTGGTGGGGGACTTGGATTGGGGTTGAGTATGGATGATACGTCACTGGACTTTAACGATTTGATTGATCGTAGTGGTCATGCAGATTTTGAGCTGGATCTAACGGGGTTGGATCTCCGACATTCGCTTGAATCTATTCGGCAGATGATTGAGCGGCAACGCCGTCGCCGTCGAATTCGCTCTGTACTAATCCGTTTGGATCCACCTGTTCCCGGCAACGGTGAAACTTTATTTAGACCTGTCGGAAAACATCTGGTTGAACTTTTGAAAAAAGAGATGATTTCCCGCGTAAAGCCCTATGCGGATGAGGAATGTTCAGGGTTCGTCGTCCACCTTCCCGCAGGTAAAGATACGGACCGGGAAGAGCCAATAGAAACCGAGGAATAAAAAAACCTCTGATATGAGGACATATCAGAGGTAAGGTGCTCACCCAGTGTGGGTGAGGAGTAGGCTCTTTAAAAAGGGCAGGGCATTACAGGGAGTCAACGAACACCCCGCCCTTTAAGTCTCAAAAATTGAGATTTAAGCGCCTGAATTTTGTGAATCAGTATCAGATTCCGTTTCGGCCCGTTTTGCGAAATACTCTTTTGTCAGTTTGAAAACAACTGGACTAAGTAGCAGCAACGCAATCAGGTTTGGTAGAGCCATCATCGCATTAAGCGTGTCAGACAACAGCCAAACGAAGTCTATTTTCAATAATGCGCCCACCAATACAGCGATACACCAGACAACTCTGAAAGGCATGATTGCTTTAACCCCAAAGAGGAAGGTGATGCATTTTTCGCCGTAGAAACTCCAGCCAAGAATTGTCGTGAAAGCAAAGACTGAAAGCACAATAGCTATCATGTAGCTGCCAACACCAGGGAGGGCAGTTTCAAAAGCTAAAGCAGTCAGGGGCGCCCCTGATTCACCGCTGGTCCAAGTCCCGCTTGTAATGATAGCAAGTCCGGTGATGGAACATACAATAATGGTGTCAATAAAAGTACCAAGCATGGCAATCAGACCCTGTCTTACAGGATCATTTGTGGTTGCTGCAGCATGTGCGATAGGTGCACTGCCTAGGCCGGCCTCATTAGAGAAGACACCACGTGCGACACCGAAGCGAATGGCCAACCAGACTGTTGCACCAGCAAAACCTCCGGCACCCGCTACTGGAGTGAAGGCGTGGGTAAAGATCAGTTCGAGGGCTGCTGGGATCTCACCTGCATTGATAAACAATACAACTAGTCCGCAAGCAACGTATATGATCGCCATGGCAGGTACGAGTTTACCGGCAACAGAACCAATACGTTTGATGCCACCAAGGATAACCGCAGCAGTTAAGACGAAGAGCACGATACCAGTAACCATACTCGGAACGCCAAAGCTGGTTTCAATGGCAGAGGCAATAGAGTTGGACTGAACCATATTACCGATACCAAAGCCTGCAATGGAGCCAAAAATGGCAAATGTAGGTGCAAGCCAGTACCAGCCCTTACCTAGACCATTCTTGATGTAGTACATCGGGCCGCCGACATGATTTCCGAGGTCATCGACTTCGCGATATTTTACGGCGAGAACAGCCTCAGCATATTTGGTTGCCATGCCAACGAGTGCTGTACACCACATCCAAAACAAAGCTCCAGGGCCGCCAATGAAAATAGCAGCAGCGACACCGGCAATATTTCCGGTACCAATTGTTGCCGATAGTGAAGTCATCAAGGCGTTAAAAGGGCTGATTTCTCCTCCGCTGGGTGTTTTCTCTCTGCCTTTCCATAGCAGTGAAAATCCAAAACCGATTTTTCGAAGCGGCAGGAAGAACAAGCCAACCTGTAGGAATAAACCTGTTAGAAGGATAAGGGCGAGCATTGGTGCTCCCCAGACAATGCTGTTGATTTCGTTTAATATATTCGTGAGTAGTTCTAAAGCTTCCATAGCTATCCCCTAGTTCGCTTGTTCAATGGAACAAGAAAATCTGTTTGATGTGTACTGTTTACTGGAACGGTACACATACAATGCGTTGATACTAATTACTCTGCTGGGAGCTGCTTTTATGAAATCGTTTTTCGATTTCTGATTTTGGTCGTTTTATCCTATCGGAAACATTTCTGCAATACAGAAATCTGTTTCCTGTAATAAAAAATATGTGATGAGTCTGTGATTGAATTAAAATTTCCTAAATATCAATCGCTTAATATGGATGGGGGGTCGATACCCAGATAATGACAGCATCTTTTTCACTGGTGGAGACGCAGGCATGGCCCATACCACTATCGTAATAGAGGCTGT
This sequence comes from Halopseudomonas aestusnigri, assembly GCA_036960845.1. Classification (GTDB taxonomy): domain Bacteria; phylum Pseudomonadota; class Alphaproteobacteria; order Kiloniellales; family Kiloniellaceae; genus Kiloniella. The sequence continues at coordinate 149,243 of JBALWN010000005.1, forward strand.
CGCCTTCATTCAGTGTAATGGCTTCATAAAACTCTGAGTAAAAAGTCAGTTGTCCCTCTAGAACGTAAAGAAACTCTTCTCCGTTGTGACGCACCAGTTCGCCAAAATCAGCCATGGACCGCGCGTGAATAGTGCTTTTAAACGGGATCATCCGCTTGTTGATGATTTCTGTACAAAGAAGTTCATGTTCATACGTGGCGGTCGGATGAGGTTTTCCTTCGCCCTTACGCGTTACAGTCTTTCGCCCAACATTTTTCTGTGTGTCGCCCTTGGTAAAGAGTTGGGGTATGTCGATTTCCATCCCTGTTACCAGTTTCTGGACAACTTCAAATGTTGGAGACATTTGATCGTTCTCGATTTTTGAGAGTGTCGATCGTGCAAGTCCAGTTCTTTTGGATGCTTCTTCTAAAGTCCAGTTTCTTCTTTTGCGCACATCCCGGAGTCTGGTCCCCAATTTCAAGGGCTCGAGGGTTTGTTCTGCCCCAGAGATGGTGGCTCTAGGTTCTATAATTCTATGTGTTTCTTTTTTGTTCATCCCGCACCCCAATTTCCTGATTTTTATATTTTTATTAGATGCTATTCAGTAACAACTCAGAAGATTATATATTATTTCCGATAGGAAATATTTGATTGCTATCGGAATATTAGCTAATCTGATCTTGTTTGTGAACGTTTTTTTATTTCTGCGGCTTTAACAGAGCAAATGTAGTCTTGAGCATATCAGTGATTATTTCTGTTATTTTATCACTTCAAGGCTATGTGCATCAGGTTTCCTATGCTATCCAGATTGTTGAAATCAAATAGCTTATAGCCGACCTGTCGCAATCTCTGTGCGTCATGGTTATGGGGGGAAGCCCTCAGGACACTGAAAGGATCTATAGTAAAATGAGTGAAGCTCTCTACGATCTGGTCATTATTGGTGGTGGCCCGGGTGGGTATGTTGCCGCAATTCGCGCAGCACAATTGGGGCTCAAAACCGCATGTGTTGAAGGCCGTGGGGCCTTGGGCGGAACTTGCTTGAATGTTGGGTGTATGCCGTCAAAGGCATTGCTGAACTCATCTGAAAAGTACGTGGATGCACAAAAACACTTTGCCGAACATGGTATTAAAGCAAGTGTTGAACTCGATTTGGAAACAATGCTCGGTCGTAAAGACAAGGTCGTAGATGATCTGACCAAAGGTGTTGAGTTTCTTCTGAAGAAAAACAAGGTCGATTATATCAAGGGCTGGGGTTCTATCCCCAAAGCGGGTGAAGTCGTTGTTAAAGGCGATGATGGCGAACAAACTCTGAAGACCAAAAATATTTTGGTTGCAACAGGCTCAGAATCTACGCCACTTCCTGGTATTGAAACAGATGAAGATCAAATCGTAACTTCAACAGGGGCACTTTCTCTAAAGAAAGTTCCTGAGAGCATGATTGTGATTGGTGCTGGCGTTATTGGCTTAGAGCTTGGTTCCGTATGGTCTCGTCTTGGTGCAAAGGTTACCGTCGTTGAGTTTCTTGACCAAATTCTTCCGGGTATTGATGAAGAAACAGGCAAGCTTGCTAAGCGCGTTCTCACCAAGCAAGGTTTGAAATTCAAGCTTGGTATGAAAGTAACAGGCGCTGAAAAGGCGGGCGGCAAAGTCAAGTTGACCATGGAGTCCGTAAAAAAAGGTAAAGTTGAAGAGCTCGAAGTTGATACCGTCCTCGTTGCAATCGGCCGCCGGGCTTATACAAAAGGCCTTGGTCTTGAGGAACTCGGTGTTGCTATGGAACGTGGAATTGTCCAGGTAGATAGCAGCTTTAAAACGTCTGTGGACGGGATCTATGCTATTGGAGATTGTGTGCCAGGGCCTATGCTTGCTCACAAAGCTGAGGAAGATGGTGTAGCTTGTGTGGAAACTCTGGCGGGACAACACGGTCATGTGAACTATGCATTGGTTCCGGGTGTCATTTACACGCATCCAGAAATTGCATCCGTTGGTAAAAGCGAAGAAGCTTTGAAAGAAGCTGGAGTTGCTTACAACGTCGGAAAATTCCCATTTAGTGCCAACAGCCGTGCGCGTTGCATGGGCGAATCAGATGGCCAGGTGAAAATCCTCTCAGATGCGACGACGGACAAAGTGCTTGGGGTTCACATCATTGGTCCGGTGGCTGGCGAGCTGCTTTCAGAAGCTGTGGCTGTGATGGAATTTGGTGGCTCTGCCGAAGATATTGCACGGACTTGTCACTCTCACCCGGGATTGAGTGAAGCCGTTAAAGAAGCCGCCATGGCAGTCGATAAGCGTGCTATCCATATGTAGTTTCAAGTTAAGTTGTTTTCTTTCCTTGATGATCAAAGGGGCGGCGAGTTGCTGCCCCTTTAATTTTATCTAAGGTAGAGATAAAGGCATCGGTATAATTATCGCTGGACAAACTGCTGTCCTCGCCGTTTATCATCTCTTCGTGAGGTAGGGGATCAGTGATGACTTTGGATGGCAGCACAACAAAAAGAGCAACGGCACTTATTGCTGTAATGTGTCTATCCCAAGTCCTTGGCATGCTAGACAATGCGACGTTCTCTGCCCTTATCATCTTGTTTCAAAAAAAATGGCTTCTGACCAATACTGAAATTGGCTGGATCAGTGGAATTTATTACGGCGGCTATGCTGCGGCGGTTCCTTTGCTTGTTGCCCTCACCGACAGAGAAGACGCGCGACGAATTTATCTCTATTCAATGGCTTTGGGTGGTTTTGCGGCCCTTGGCTTTGCTCTTCTCGCGGAAGGTTTTTGGACAGCCATGCTTTTTCGCCTGTTCGCAGGGGTAAGTCTCGCTGGTACTTATATGGTCGGTTTAAAGCTCCTCACTGATCTTGTGAGTGAAAAGAAACAGCAAAGTCGAGCGGTGGCTTATTATACGGCGCACTTTGCCATTGGAACCGGAGTGTCCGTCTTTGTTGCTGGGGAGGTGTGGCAGTTATGGGGGTGGCAGTGGTCTTTTCTCGTTGCTGGGATTGGCAGTTTCTTTGCTTGGATGGTCGTTTTGTTTTTTGTCTCAAAAGGGCATAAGCCAGAACATCATATCCCCCTTAAAGAGCTTGTCGACTTTCGTCCTGTCGTCGCCAATCGTCCAGCCCTTGGTTATATCTTTGCCTATGCAGCTCATCTTTGGGAACTCTTTGCGTTTAGGGCATGGTTGGTCGCGTTCTTAGTTTTCTCTCTCTCATTGCAGCCCGTGGATAGTTTTGACTGGAGTCCAACACAAATTGCATCCTGGGTGTTTTTGTTGGGATTGCCAGCAAGTGTTATCGGCAATGAATTTTCTGTGCGTTTCGGTCGAAGAAAACTCCTGACTTTTGTTATGGTCTTGTCGGCGGTTATCAGTTTTACAATTGGATTTTCTGCCAGCTTACCGTTTGTCGTAGTGATTGCAGGTTTCACAATTTACGGTATTACAACAACTGCAGACTCGTCTTCTTTGACGTCAGGGATTGTTGCCAATTCGGACCCAAAACGAAAAGGGGCTACCATGGCGTTACAGTCTCTGGCTGGGTTTGCCGCAGGATCGCTTTCTCCAATCGTTTTTGGTGCCGTGCTCGATCTGTTCGGGGGATCTGGAAATTCCCTCGCGTGGGCGGTAGCTTTTTCGACAATGGGGATCGGTGTTCTGCTGGGACCGTTGTTTATCCACAAACTTGGTCGGAGCGTGCCTTTGTCTAAAGGAGGCTGATTAGCCCTTTAAAGCGCTGGGATGCGCTTTGTCATACACTTTGAGTAATTCATCCGCATCGACATCCGTATAACGCTGTGTCGTCGATAGAGATGCGTGTCCCAATAGCTCTTGAATAGCTCGTAAATCTCCGCCATTGGCCAGAAGGTGAGTTGCAAAACTATGGCGCAAGGCATGCGGGGTGGCTGTTTCTGGAAGTCCAAGTACTCCACGCAGTTTTTGGGTCTGAAGCTGGATAATTCGCGCAGATAGGCGCTTGCCTTTGACGCCAAGAAAGAGGGCGTCATTTGGGCTTCTACTGAAAGGACAGGCGGCCTGGTAAGTCTCTATAGCCTCTTTGACAATGGGGAGTATTGGAACCAAACGTTCTTTTTGGCCTTTGCCTAAGATGCGAAAAACATCCTGATCTTTATTGGGGGCATCCTCCTGATTCAGGGAGAGAGCTTCTGAGATGCGAAGTCCGCAGCCATAAAGTAAAAGTAAAACGGCCTGATCTCGCAAACCGACCCACCCGTCTTCTTGCAGGCTGGGGCTTTCTTCCATGACCCGTTTAGCTTCATTTTTTGTCAGTGCTTTGGGGACCGTTTGAGGACGCTTGGGTGTTCGCAATATATCTAAAGCATGATTGTCAATAAGATCCCGCCGATTAAGCCATTTGTAAAAACCCCTAACGGCGGACAGTGATCTGGCGGTTGATGTCTTGCTGAGCTCTTGTCCAGCGCGTGCGGCGAGCCACGATCGAAAATCACGTGTTTGTAACCCGTTGAGTGTTGCTAGAGATGTAATTTGACCACGATGATCTGCGAGGAAAAGCAGAAAGCTTCTAATATCGTGGCCATAGGCTTCAAGAGTATGGTCAGATGAGCGCTTTTCTGTTGCGTGCCATCTTAGCCAGCCTTCGAAAGCCTCATGGACATCATCAGCCCAAGGGATAGGTGTAAGATCTAGCCCGGCTGTTTTTTCTTTTTGAGTTGTACCCTTTATTCGGGGAGTTTCAGCCATGTCCGAATTGTATTTTCTATCACTGAGCCGATAAAGCGGATCAATTCCGTTCCCTGGCCGGGCTCAAACTGATCATCACGCTGAGATCCAAAAGCCAACATGGCTGGTGGAGTGGTCGATGATATGTTTAGGCGAATAAGGGCATCAGATTGTATCAAGGGTGCCATTGTGCCGTAGAGGCATACATCTCCTTCGATATGATCGCGAAGGATTGCTGGTTGCCCGCCTCCGATCAGGCCGTCGACCATACCTGGTAAGAGACAGGATATGCCTTCTACCGGAGCCGCAACATCTGCCTCACCTGGTTGCTCGACGCCAATAGAAATGGCATCCATTCCCATAATAATCGGGAGTTCGGTGCTAATAACATCGATGAGATGTTCAAAATTTTTCGCAGATATCAGGGCCTTGACAGCGCGGTGTGTTCTGTCTTGGGTCAGTTTGTTATGGTGACTTCTCGTGATGACGAGATCACGTTCTCTCGTCACGAGTTCAAGTTTATTGCGGAATTTCTCGATCATATATTGCTGAAGATCGGCAAGACCGCGCCCTTCTGTTTTTCCGGGGATCTCGAGAGAATCAATAATCTGTGGATTCTGCACCAGAAAATCCGCGTGCTGGCGTAGAAACTTTTCTACATGACGCGCAGTGATAAGAGGCTCTTTTTCCGTCGCCGTCTTAACATCCTGAGAAGGGCTGCTCATAGTCTTCGTTCCTAGCGTTGTCGCTTACAGTATTGTCTGACCAGTTTTTTCCCAATCAGCCATGAAAGCTTCGAGGCCGCGATCTGTAAGTGGGTGCTTAAACATAGCACGAAGAACAGCTGGTGGTATTGTCGCGGTATCAGCGCCCATTTTAGCGGCTTCAACGATGTGCAGTGGGCTACGTGTAGACGCAACGAGTACTTTAGTTGTCAGTTCTGGATAGGCATTGTAAATTTCGACGATATCAGAAATTAGGAGCAGTCCATCCTGAGCAAGATCGTCAAGACGCCCAATAAATGGAGATACGTAAGTTGCACCTGCTTTGGCAGCCAATAGAGCTTGTGCGGCAGAGAAGCAAAGCGTCACGTTTGTAGAAATGCCTTCGTCTGAAAATGTTTTACAAGCTTTCAGTCCGTCAGGGGTTAGTGGAAGCTTAACAACAATGTTGTCTGCAAGGGCGGCAAGTTTACGTCCCTCGGCAACCATGCCTTCGTATTCAAGTGATGTAACCTCGGCGCTGATAGGGCCGGAAATGATTTCGGCAATTTCTTTGATGACTTCAATAAACTGGCGGCCGCTCTTTGCAATCAAGGACGGATTAGTTGTTACGCCATCCACAAGACCAGTTGCTGCAAGTTCGCGAATTTCGTTGATATCCGCAGTGTCGATAAAGAATTCCATCAATAACCTCATAATAAATCTGGTTCTGCTTAGTGAGACCCAGGGACAGGCCGTCACGGTGTGCAGAAAAATATGTCTGCCCCAAGATAACGCCTCGACGCCTGAGGTCCAGAGTTCCATGCTAAATAAAGTAGTCTAATTAAAATAAGAGGCGCTGCACTTTTATTCCTTTTTTGAGAATTTAGATGTTTTCTTTCTTGTCATCGCGGAGACAATCGGCAGGGTGAACGTTAATTTTATGGGTATGAGGGTAACGATTCGTGTTTGAAAGTGGCAGCGATCTGACGTTGTTTGATCAGAACATTGAAAAGCCGCTTCGTTGTCGAGTGCAGGTTATTTTACCTATTGATCGTCCCTATGACTATATTTTACCTTATGGGCCTGATGGACAACAGATCGCTCTGGAGCCAGGTCAAATCGTTCAGGTCCCTGTCGGGCGGCGGATTCTCCCTGGTGTGGTCTGGGATGGTGCTGCGGATGAAGATGTTCCTCTCAAGAAGCTGAAAGAAATAGTCAGTGTTTCTGAGGCGCTTCCCCTGAAGGCTGAACTACGAAAATTTGTAGAATGGGTCTCCTCTTACACCTTGTCTCCGCAAGGTTCTGTTCTAAAAATGGCTTTATCGGTGCCTCAGGCATTGGAAACGATTGTCGGGCAAAAGCTCTATCGCCGAGTAATTGAGGCAGAAGGTCAAGATGGTTTTCGGATAACAGCAGCGCGACAACGCGTCCTTGATGTTGTTCAAGATAGTGGTGGCTGGGTAATAGGCGATCTGGCCAAGGAAGCTGCGGTGTCTAATCCCGTGATAAAGGGTTTAGAGCAAGCGGGGTTTCTCGAGAGCTTTTATGATGTCCCAGATTTTTCCTTTCAAATCCCAAAGCCAGATATAAAAGGCCCAAAGCTTTCGGAAGGGCAAAGAGAAGCCGCGAATGATCTGATGGCCCGTGTTCAAGAACACACGTTTTCGACAGTCCTTTTGGATGGCGTTACGGGTTCGGGTAAGACAGAGGTTTATTTTGAGGCTGTCGAGGCAGCAATGAAAGAGGGGCGGCAGGTTCTGGTGTTGCTGCCAGAGATTGCTCTTTCCAGCCAGTGGCTTGATCGCTTTGAGCAGCGATTCGGCGTTGCTCCTGCAGAATGGCATTCTGAACTTTCGCCAGCTCTCCGACGTAAAACGTGGCGCGCCGTATCAGAAGGCAAGGCGCCCGTGGTGGTTGGTGCACGCTCCGCACTTATTTTACCCTATAAAAATTTGGGCCTCATTATTGTCGATGAAGAGCACGAAGGCTCCTTCAAGCAAGAAGATGGTGTTTATTACCACGCACGAGATATGGCAGTTGTTCGGGCAAAATGTTGTTCTTGTCCTGTTGTCTTGGCCTCGGCTACTCCCGCTCTTGAAACTATGATTAATGTGCAAAACGGTCGATATGATCGACTTGTTCTTCCTGATCGTCATGGTGGCGCTGGGATGCCTGATGTTGAGCTGATTGATTTGCGGTTTGATAAGCCAGAGCGTTTGAACACGGGGCCGGGTTGGTTGTCCCAGGCCCTTCGCGGGGCTATTAGAAAGACACTGGACGCTGGGGAGCAGGCTATGCTCTTTTTGAATAGGCGGGGATATGCACCGCTGACGCTCTGTAGAACCTGTGGTCATCGCATGCAGTGCCCGCATTGTACTGCCTGGCTGGTTGAGCATCGTCGGTTCGCAAGGTTACAATGTCATCACTGTGGTTTTAATGCAGCTTTACCTGATACATGCCCTTCTTGTGCCGCAGAAGATACGTTGGTCGCTTGTGGACCTGGTGTGGAGCGAATTGTCGAAGAAGCCAAAAAGCTTTTCCCAGATGCCAATGTTGCCTTGATGGCAAGTGATACGATGACATCACCTGCTGCCACTCGTGAAATGATAGAGAGCGTACAGAACAGGGAAGTCAATTTGCTTGTAGGTACACAGGTCATGGCCAAAGGGTATCACTTCCCTTATTTGACATTGGTGGGTGTCGTTGATGCTGACCTCGGATTATTTGGAGGTGACCTTCGGGCGGCTGAGAGAACTTTTCAACTCCTGCATCAGGTGGCTGGTCGTGCTGGTCGTGCTGAGCATAAGGGACGGGTGCTTCTTCAGACATCAGATCCCAACCACCCTGTAATGCAAACTCTCAAGGCGGGCGATCGTGACAAGTTTCTCGAACAGGAAGCAGAAACCCGTGCCAGAGGTCATTTGCCTCCCTTTGGACGTCTGGCGGCTATTATCATATCTGGTCCGGAGGAATCCGAGCTGGATAACTTTTGCGCAAGCCTAGCGCGAGCGATTCCGCAAATAGATGGGGCGCAAATTCTAGGACCAGCTCCTGCCCCGCTTGCTTTACTTCGTGGAAAGTTCCGGCGTCGGTTCCTGATAATGTCTAAACGTGCTATTGCCCCTCAGGGGATCGCGAAAGAATGGCTTGGCCGGGTAAAGCCTTCCTCTCGTATCAGAGTAGTGGTTGATATCGACCCTTATTCGTTTTTATAAATCAATATCTGATAAAGCGAATATTTTTGATCTTCGAGATTCTTAGGCGAATGCCCTATCTTATTTTGATATTGGAAAAGTTTTTTTTTACAGCAAAGATTCCCTAAAAACAGAATCTTAACGGTGTATTTTTAAGGATAAACAGGGACTTCCCAGTGTTTGACGAAAGTTTGTTCGAGTGCAGTTGCGAAAAAGAGCGCAATAAAAGCTCAAATCTTTCATCTGACTCGCTTGAAACCCTGTTATGTCTGTGATACCAAACCCGCGCCTGATGATTAGTACTCATCGTACTTTTCGTAGCGAAAGAATTTCGGCTTCACTGAAAGACGACCTGTTCGGGCAGGGTCAATTTCTGGTTTATCTTGGGGGCAATCGGCTTGGCAGGCGAAAACACTAGCTTGAATGGCTTGGCAGGGCGCTATGCATTAGCGCTGCTGGGAATTGCCGAGGAAAAATCTGCATTAGATGCAGTGGCTGAAGATCTGGTTGGTTTGAAACAACTCGTTTCAGGTAGCTCTGAACTTCAGGATTTGCTCAGCTCTCCGCTCTATACACGCGACCAGCAGGTAAAAGCGTTTTCTGCAATACTCGACAAAGCGGGTGTCAATGAAGTGACACATAACTTTGTAATGGTTGTTGCTGAAAATCGTCGACTTGCTGTTTTGGCAGACATGGCAGACGCTTATTTGGCGGAACTGGCGCGTCGCCGCGGTGAGATTCGGGCGAAAGTAACAGCAGCACACGAATTAACTAAGACACAACAGAAAGCAATTGCAGATGCCCTTCAGGCCTCTGTAGGTGGTTCTGTTGAAGTTGACGTAACTGTCGATGAAACTTTAATCGGGGGCATGATTGTGCAGGTTGGTAGCCGCATGGTTGATAGCTCCTTGCGTACAAAACTTCAGAGACTTGAACTGACGATGAAAGGGGTTGGGTAATGGATATCCGCGCCGCTGAAATCTCTACCATTCTCAAAAACCAGATTGAAAACTTCGGTGCAGACGCCGACGTTGCCGAAGTAGGCCAGGTTCTTTCTGTGGGTGATGGTGTGGCTCGCATTTACGGTCTGGACAATGTTCAGGCTGGCGAGATGGTGGAATTTGCTAACGGTATTCGGGGCATGGCCCTTAACCTTGAGGTCGACAACGTTGGTGTCGTTCTTTTTGGTGATGACCGTGGTGTTAAAGAAGGCGATACAGTCAAACGTACCGGCTCTATCGTTGAGGTGCCTGCAGGTAAAGGCCTGCTTGGTCGCGTTGTCGATGGTCTCGGTATTCCGATTGATGGCAAAGGCCCTCTAAAGGATGTTGAACTTACGCGTGTGGAAGTAAAAGCCCCTGGCATTATTCCACGTAAATCTGTTCACGAGCCGATGCAGACTGGTATTAAGTCAATCGATAGTCTTATTCCGATTGGTCGTGGACAGCGTGAGCTGATCATTGGTGACCGTCAGACTGGTAAGACTGCGATTGCTTTGGATACGATCCTGAACCAAAAAGTAACAAACGATGCTGCTTCTAGCGAAAGCGAAAAGCTTTTCTGTATCTATGTTGCTGTTGGTCAGAAGCGTTCCACTGTTGCCCGTTTGGTTAAGACACTCGAAGACAATGGCGCTATGGAATATTCCATCGTTGTTGCTGCGACTGCTTCTGACCCTGCACCGCTTCAGTTCCTTGCTCCATATACTGGCGCAGCCATGGGTGAGTACTTCCGCGACAACGCAATGCACGCTGTGATCGTTTATGACGATCTTTCCAAGCAGGCCGTTGCTTATCGTCAGATGTCTCTACTACTTCGTCGTCCTCCTGGACGTGAAGCTTATCCTGGTGACGTTTTCTATCTTCACTCCCGTCTTCTTGAGCGTGCATGTAAATTGAACGACGATCACGGCGCAGGCTCTTTGACTGCCCTTCCAGTGATCGAAACTCAAGGTGGTGACGTTTCTGCCTTTATTCCGACTAACGTGATTTCTATTACGGATGGTCAGATTTTCCTTGAAACGAACCTATTCAACAAAGGTATCCGTCCAGCTGTTAACGTTGGTCTATCGGTTTCCCGTGTTGGTTCTTCTGCGCAGATCAAGGCTATGAAGCAAGTTGCTGGTAGTATTAAACTTGAGCTCGCTCAGTATCGTGAAATGGAAGCTTTCTCTCAGTTCGCTTCTGATCTCGATGCGGCTACTCAGCGTCTGTTGGCTCGTGGGTCTCGTTTGGTCGAGCTCCTCAAACAGCCACAGTACAAACCGCTGACGGTTGAAGAGCAGGTTGTTGTTATTTTCTCAGGGGTGAAGGGTTACCTCGACGCGATTGACGTGAAAATGATCAGTCACTTCGAAGAAAAACTTCTTTCTGAAATTCGCGGCAATGGCCAAGACATTCTGGAAGCTATTCGTAAAGACAAAGCTCTTTCTGCAGATACAGAAGGCAAGCTGAAATCATTCATGGATAATTTTGCCAAGACTTTTGTATAACGGATTGGCAGTCCAGAGTTTAATGGCTGTGGGAAACGAATAACGACATGGCAAATTTAAACGATCTGAAACTTAGGATCGCTAGCGTTAAGTCAACGCAAAAGATCACTTCGGCTATGAAGATGGTTGCTGCGGCTAAACTGCGCCGTGCACAAGAACAAGCTTTAGCATCCCGCCCATACGCAGAGCGTATGGAACGGATGCTTGGCTCTCTTGCTGCATCTGCAGGTAAACAGCCAGGAGCATCTCCTCTTCTTGTTGGAACAGGTAAAGATGACGTTCATTTACTCATCGTAGCCGCGGCTGACCGCGGTCTTTGTGGTGGTTTCAATACAAATATTGTAAAGGAAGCACGCAAGAAGGCTCATAAGCTGATCAAGGCTGGTAAAACTGTAAAGTTCTACTGTATTGGTCGTAAATCTCGTGACCAACTACGACGTGAATTTGGATCCAGCATCGTTGATACCATTGAAGATATCGCAAAACCTAGTTTAGGTTTTGATAAAGCAACGACCGTATCTGACTACGTTTTGAGAATGTTTGATGCTGGTGAATTTGATGTTTGCACGGTCTTCTATGCGAAGTTCAAATCTGTAATCGTCCAAATCCCTTCTTCTCAACAGTTGATTCCGTTTGAAGCTGAGGGCGGTGCAGATGCATCTGGCCTTGCTGATGGCAGTATCTATGATTACGAACCATCGGATGAGAAAATCCTGAAAGATTTGTTGCCTCGCAACATCTCAATCCAGATTTTCAAAACGATGCTTGAAAATGCCGCTAGTGAGCACGGTGCTCGTATGTCTGCTATGGACAGTGCGACACGTAACGCTGGCGAGATGATTGATCGACTGTCGATTAAGTATAACAGAACACGTCAAGCAAACATCACAAACGAGTTGATTGAAATTATCTCCGCCAAAGAAGCTCTCTAATTTTAGAGAGCTCTGGCAAGCGCACTGGCTAAGGAGTGACACTAAATGGCTGATAAGAATATCGGTAAGATCACACAGGTCCTCGGACCGGTGGTTGACGTTCAATTCTCAGGTGGAAATCTTCCTGAAATTTTGGGCGCTCTAGAATTACAGAATGATGGCAAACGCCTTATTCTTGAAGTTGCCCAGCACTTGGGTGAAAATACTGTTCGTACCATTGCGATGGATGCAACTGACGGCCTTATGCGCGGTCAGGAAGTCTTTGATACTGGCGATGCGATTAATGTTCCAGTTGGCCCAGAAACTCTGGGTCGTATCATGAACGTTATTGGTGAGCCAATTGACGAACGTGGCGAAATTGGTAACAAAATCTCTTTCCCAATTCACCGTGCTGCTCCGAAATTTGACGAACAAGCAACTGATGCTGAGATCCTGGTAACAGGTATTAAGGTTATCGATTTACTCTGCCCATATTCTAAGGGTGGTAAAATTGGTCTCTTCGGTGGTGCTGGTGTTGGTAAAACCGTGACAATCATGGAATTGATCAACAACATTGCGAAAACACACGGTGGTTACTCTGTGTTTGCGGGTGTTGGTGAGCGTACTCGTGAGGGTAACGATCTTTACCACGAAATGATTGAAGGTGGCGTTATCAACCTAGAAGGCGACAGTAAATGTGCGCTTGTCTATGGTCAGATGAATGAGCCTCCAGGAGCCCGTGCTCGTGTTGCTTTGACTGGTCTTACTCAGGCTGAGTATTTCCGTGATGAAGAAGGCCAGGACGTTCTGTTCTTCGTGGATAACATTTTCCGCTTCACACAGGCCGGTTCTGAAATTTCAGCTCTTCTAGGTCGTATTCCTTCTGCTGTTGGTTATCAGCCAACTCTTGGTACTGATATGGGTGCTATGCAGGAGCGTATTACGTCTACGAAGAAAGGTTCTATCACATCTGTTCAGGCCGTCTACGTTCCTGCGGATGACTTGACTGACCCTGCACCTGCAACAACCTTCTCTCACTTGGATGCGACTACTGTTCTGTCTCGTCAGATTGCTGAGCTTGGAATTTATCCGGCTGTGGATCCTCTCGATTCAACAAGCCGTATTCTTGAGCCATCAGTCATTGGTGAAGAGCACTATACAATTGCCCGTGAAATCCAACGTGTTCTACAGTCTTACAAAGACTTGCAGGATATCATTGCGATTTTGGGTATGGATGAGCTTTCCGAAGATGATAAAATGACTGTTGCGCGTGCTCGTAAGATCCAGCGTTTCTTGTCACAGCCTTTCGATGTGGCTGAAGTCTTCACTGGCTCACCTGGTGTTCAGGTTGCTCTAGAAGATACCATTGGCGGTTTTAAAGGCATTCTTGCTGGTGAATATGATCACCTTCCAGAAGCAGCTTTCTACATGGTTGGTACCATTAGCGAAGTTGTTGCCAAAGCTGAGAAAATGGCCGCTGAAGCCGCTTAAGGCTTCGTGAATAGTTTAATTGTCGTAAGACCGGTAGCAGGAAGAGATTGATGGCCAACCAACAGGTGGAATTCGAACTCGTATCACCAGAGAAATTACTTCTTTCCAAGAGCGTCGACATGGTTGTCGTTCCTGGCGAAGAAGGCGACTTTGGTGTGCTGCCGCGTCACGCACCGATGATCTCCACAGTACGCCCCGGCGTGATCGCGATCTATTCTGGTAAAGAGATTAGTGAGCGTATCTTCGTTGCAGGCGGCTTTGCTGAGGTGACCACCGAACGCTGCACAGTTCTCGCTGAAATTGCTCAGCCAGTTAGCGAGCTAGACAAAGCAACAGTTCAACAGCAACTTCAAGACGCGAAAGAAGATTACTCTGACGCTAAAGATGATGCTGGACGTGACGCTGCAAGAAAACAGATCGAGTTGTCTGAAGCCCGGCTTACTGCCATCGGTTAATCAGACAATTTAAAGAGTTATAAAAAAGCCCGGCGCCAAATTGGCCCGGGCTTTTTTTGTTGTGTAATTTAATAACAGAATTGTTTGATCAGTAATGTTATCAGATGATTTCAATCAAAATTTGTTAAATCATTGTTCCTAGTCGTAAAGATCCCTGATGGAAAATTTAATAGCATTAGCCTATGAACCCGCAGCTTGGATGGCCTTATTCACTCTTGTCGTGATGGAGATTGTCCTTGGTATTGATAACCTTATCTTTGTCTCCATCCTGACCAATAAATTGCCAGAGGAACGTCGATCAAAAGCACGGAACATTGGATTAGGCCTGGCTCTGGTTTTTAGGTTGGCCTTACTGGGTACAGTGGCCGTGATTGTACAGTTGGTCGAGCCTGTTGTTAGTCTCTTTGAGCTAAGCTTCTCGTGGCGAGATATCATCCTCATTTCTGGAGGGCTTTTTCTAGTATGGAAAGCGACAAAGGAAATTCACCACAACGTTGAGAACGATGAAGCTGAAGTACAAAATGATAATGGAGTGGTCACGAGTTTCGCCACAACGATAGGCCAGATAATAGTGCTCGATCTCGTATTCTCCATCGACAGTATAGTTACGGCTGTAGGGATGACAGATCATATCTCGATCATGGTGATTGCGGTTATTTCAGCAGTGCTGGTTATGTTACTTGCAGCAGGACCGCTTTCACGTTTCATAGAAGCAAACCCGACCATTGTCATGTTGGCGCTTGGTTTCCTCATGATGATCGGTATGACCCTGATTGCTGACGGCTTCGGTGTCCATGTACCGAAAGGTTACATATATGCTGCGATGACCTTTTCCGCCTTCGTAGAGGCATTGAATATGCTAACTCGCAAACGGAAAATAAAAGCGGGTTAAAAGCTGTATAATAAAAAGAGGGTCAGACAGGTTATCCATCTGGCCCTCTTTGATTTATTGTCGAGATTTATCTTCTTAAGATTTTTTCACAAATTTCGTCAAAATAACGATTTGCTGCCCACTGACGCGGCCTTCGATTTGTTCTGCATTGTCAGACACTAGTGATATGCTTCGTACAGCAGTGCCACGTTTTGCAGTGAACCCACCGCCCTTGACATTAAGGTCCTTGATAAGGGTAACAGTATCCCCTGATTCTAGAACAACCCCGTTGGAATCAAGGTGTTTAACCCCATCTTCTTCGAGTTGATCTGTTGTCCCTGCTTGTGCCCATGCCATAGTCTGGTCATCAAGATAAAGCATATCCAAGAGATCCTGAGCCCAACCCTCGCTTCTTAGCTGATTAAGTATGCGCCATACCATTACCTGAACTGCGGGAACTTGGCTCCACATACTGTCATTAAGACACCGCCAGTGATTAATCTCTAATTGTTCAGGGTTACTGACTTGGTCACGGCAGGTATCGCAAATTAAAACGGACTGTTCGGTACTACCGTCAGAACTGGGGGGAACTTCAAAACCAGCAAGGTTTTTGGATGCACCACAAAGCTCACATGTTGATTCGCTACGCGTGTTTAACTCTTGTTCTATCGACATTGTATTAATGCTCATGTTGGCTAGTTATTCGGCTTGGCTCAATAAAAAGCTAGAGGCCACAATTTTCCGTGCCACAATATCAGTCCCGGTGTTAGGGAACAACTTAACTTCAGTTATTGTTTTGCTTTGTACTTTATCGATATTATCAATCCACGGATGGTTGATAGTTTAAAAGTAGGATAAATAATCTGCAAAGGATCTGGAATGCCTTTTATGGAAATGTTGTTTCTTGATGACGGTCGAATAATAAGGCCTTGCGGCATCGATGATCTCGAAAGTGTGTCCGAGATGGTCTTAGCGGAAGCACGAAGAAGTATTTTCGATGATTTTGATGACACTGGTTGGCGAGATTTTGAAGAATACCTTTCTGCTGAGCAGCTTTTGAAACGGTTGGTGACGGGGTCAAAAGCACTTATTGTCCAAGAAGCGGATGACAGTATTTCGGGTTATATTGAAATATTAGAAATCCAAGTATTGCTTCTCTTTATTACAGAACGGGTACAAGGACTTAAACTTGCTTCTCGGCTTTTAGATCGTGTCCGAGATACGCTTGATCTCAGAGAATTGTATGTTAATTCATCCTCGGCTGGGTATGCTTTTTACCAGAAAAGTCAATTTGAGCCGTTGGAAGGTTGGAAACGGGAGGCCGGGGTAAAATACCGCCCCCTTAAATGGCAAAAAGAAAAAGTATAAATAAAGTATTTTCTGATGTTAAAGGATTGTGATTTTCAGTACGTTTTATTTCTTAAGTTTTGGCAAGGCGCTTCATCATTCGTGTGAAGGTCAGGTTGTTATTTAATGATTATTTAAAGGAACTTTCCCAATGCCACATTGCATTATTGAATATGCAGCACCTTTGGAAGAGATCGTGGCGATTTCCGAATTAGTAGATGAAGTGTTTAGCGCAGCGGCAAATACGGGCTTGTTTGATACAGCTTCAATTAAAGTAAGAGCACTGCCTTTTACCGACTATAAGACAGGTGCTGAGCAACAACTTTATGTAAACACTACCGTTAAGTTATTGCCTGGACGGACTTTACAACAGAAGGAAAGTTTAGGGAAATCAGTTCTGCAGTCAAAACAGGGCTTACTTGAGGGTAAAGCCTTGTTATCAGTTGAGATTGTTGATATTTCCGGTTCTTATTTCAAATAACTCACTTGATCAGATAAGAAAATTCTTCGACAAGTTTGGTATATAGGCTGCGTTTGAAGGGGACAATCATATCTGGCAGGGAGGACATTTCTGTCCATTTCCATTCTGAAAATTCTGGAATCTCAGTATTGATATTAATTTCTGTATCGAGCCCTTTAAAACGAAACGCAAACCATTTTTGTTTTTGCCCTCGATAGCGACCGTTCCAGATTTTGGACACGAGATCACGGGGTAAATCGTAAGTATACCAGTCTGGTGCTTCGGCCAGAAGTTCCGCATTAGCGGTGCCGGTTTCCTCTTCAAGTTCTCGAAAAGCAGCCTTGAGCGGTTCTTCTCCCTGATCAATACCTCCTTGAGGCATTTGCCATGCTTTTCCTGGGTTATCAATTCGTTGGGCGACAAATACTTTGTTGTGTTCATTTAAAAGCATAATGCCTACGCAAGGACGGTAAGGAAGGGCATCAATCTCAGCATCAGTCAGAGTATTATCAATGGCCACTATCATCACCTTTGTCTTTTTCTGTTTCATGGCCCGCAGCGGCGCTTGTTGTTGTGACGGGTGTATCTGGTTGATGAATTGTGGCTTCAGGATCAGAGACGACTGCAGTAAGAGGGACTAGCTGAAACCCTTTGCTCTCGAGATCATGGATCCAGCTTGCTATACGTTCAAGTGTAACGGGGTAAGGACGACCTGTTGCAATTGCAAAACCATTTTTAAGAGCGATTTGTTCGACTTGCGCTAGGCGGGAGTCGATTGCCATTCTGCTTAGTTGCGCCTCATCAATCGCGCGTTGATTTACGGCAATAGGAACGCCGTATTCAGAACCAAGGCGCAAGGCAACACTTTCCTTATTTCTACCATTGTCGAGGAATAATAGCCCATGGTCCTTGAAGTATTCCATGACGGGTTTCATTTGACGCTCAGAAGTAACAAAGCGGTCGCCCATATAAGCACTCATCCCGACAAAGCCAGATCCTCTGTTCGCGATCCAGGCAAGATTATTAATATTACCCTCTGGTTGACGTCCGGTGAGTAGAGCTTGCGGCCCCGGGTCATCTGATGGGTATGTCAACGGCTCCATCGGAAGGTCTAAGAGAACTTCGTGGTGGTGGGATCGTGCCAATGCAATCCAGCTCTCAAGGTCACGAGCATAAGGAGTAAAAGAAAGCGTGATTGTCTGCGGTAATTGTCTAATAGCGGCTTCTGTCGCCGCCCGAGAAAGGCCGAGACCCGTTAAGACAATTGCGATTTTGGGGCGGCCATCGGCTGGAGGTGGCTTTTGACCATAGCGCTTCCAACTCGGTGCGTTGTTAAGAGCGTCTTCATGTGTGGGGTCTGTTGGTGCTAGAGAAGCTACTTCTTGGGTTTCATGTGCTGGTTGCTCTGGCGTGTGCGTATCAGTAACAGGGGGTTGTGTAGCGTGACTGGAAGCACTTGTCTCCTCAGTGGCGGCGTGACCCTCATCATCTTGTTCTGTCGCAGGCACAGGTCCTTCATGTTCGCTTGACGATACTGTTTCGTGTGGCTCTGTCTCTACGGAAGCATGCTCTTCTGGCTCGGCATGATCCGTCTCGTCTTTATGAGAGACTTCGACCTCATCCGCGGTATGTGTCTGACCTTCAGGGGGAATACTCTCAGATGTCTTTTTGCCCGTTACATGATCACTCGTTGGAGCCTCTGGGTCTTCAGCGTGGCCAGCATTCTCAGCTGTTTCATGTGTATCAGAGGGGGCATCCGCACTATGGTCGGCCTCATCTTTGCCGTGGTTATCTTCTCCTGCCGTATCATCAGGTAAGTTACCAGTGTTATGTGTTTCTTCACTATTAGGATCGGACGGATGATCCTCTTCCGCCTTGGTATGGTTATCAGGTGTGTATATGTAAGGGAGCGGAACGTGAGGCCCATAAATCGTATAGCCAGCTGCGGCGCTGATCATAGAGACCAACGCCACCCAGCTAATAATAAGGACTATTTTGTTCCAGTTCACAGCTATCTCAACTGTTTAAATGATTTAATTGATAGCCTGCCTAGTTACTTGCACTACTTGAGTTGTAGAGCGCAATTCCCTGAATGAGGTCTAAAGCTCTATCAAGCTGGTAGTCCAAAGGTTTTGTATCTTCAGCAGCCTTTTCTCCCCCTTCGGATGATTTATCGCCATTGGTGCCACCTTTGTTTTCGAGCGCACCCCGTAGATCAGCTTCTCTACGCTGGTTTTTGGATTCCAGAGTTTCGATTTTTGCCTGTTCCACGATGATGTCAGGTGCAATACCTTCTGACTGGATTGATCGTCCTGATGGGGTGTAATAGCGACTTGTGGTAAGGCGCATCGCGCCATTGCCAAGGAGAGGCATAATGGTTTGAACAGAACCCTTACCAAACGATTGCGTACCCATGATAATTGCTCGGCGGTGATCTTGAAGCGCGCCTGCAACGATTTCAGAAGCAGAAGCGGAACCGCCATTAATCAGAACAACAAGAGGCTTGCCATCAATCAAATCGCCAGAACGGGCATTGAAACGCTGAGCGTTGGTATTATCACGACCCCGAGTAGATACAATTTCGCCTTGCTCAAGGAAAGCATCTGATACGGAAATCGCTTCGGTAAGAAGACCACCAGGATTTAGGCGTAAATCAAGAACAAGGCCGAGCATCTTATCGCCGAGTTCATCTTGGACCGCCTTAATAGATTTTTCGAGACCAGGAGTTGTTTGCTCGTTGAAAGAAGAAACGCGAACGTAGCCAATATTTCCTTCAATGCGATGGCGAACGGACCGAACTTTGATAACTGCGCGTTCAAGTGTGACTTCAAATGAATCTACACCCTCGCGACTGATGGTGATTTTTAACTCGCTACCAACTTTGCCGCGCATTCTCTCTACGGCTTCTTGTAAGGTAAGGCCGAGCACAGCTTCTCCATCGAGGTGAGTGATGAAATCACCAGCTTCAATGCCTGCTTTTGCTGCAGGCGTATCATCTATAGGCGAGACTACCTTAACGAAGCCATTCTCCATGGTCACTTCAATGCCCAGACCACCAAACTCTCCGCGAGTCTGGACGCGCATATCTTTGAACGAGTCCGGAGTAAGATAACTAGAGTGAGGGTCGAGCCGGGTTAACATGCCATGAATGGCTGATTCGATCAGTTCTTCATCGGATACTTCTTCGACGTAGTTAGCCTTAATACGTTCAAAGACATCGCCGAAAAGCTCCAGCTGTCGGTAAGTATCGCGCCGCGGATCAACGGTTGCCTCAGCTATGAGGCTGGTGGGTAGTGCAATAGCAAAAGCCGTTGTTAAGAGCACTTTTTTGAGACTAAGCATTAACCGTTCACCTTATTGATATTAGAAATCTTTGTATTTGTTAGTATCCAGGGAGCTGGATTGATGGGTAGACCGCTTCGACGCAGTTCGAAATAAATTTCTTCATGTTCTAACTTTCGATCCCCCATTCGGGCGACCGGTTCACCTGCTAGAACCCATTGTCCTTCAGCCACATCAATCCTTTCAACACCTGCTAATAATGTATGATATCGTCCAGAGTGTTCAATGATCAAGATCCTCCCATAACCACGGAATTCTCCAGCATAAGCTATACGTCCATCAAAAGGTGCAATTACTTGCGCCGATGGCCGTGTCGCGATCACTAATCCCTTATCGAATGATACATTGGTCCCCTTTTTTTGCCCGTACTTACTGATCACTCTTCCGCGAGCTGGATATAAAAGTACACGTTTCTGGCGAGAAGGGAAGTCCCGTATCTGTGATGGGTCAGGGATTACAGCTAGTTGGGTAACCTTTTGAGGGGCGGTTTCTACTTTTAAGGAAGGAGAACTAGGAGCCGCTGAGGCGGTTGGAGACACAGGTTTAGGTATGGGTCTAGGTGCGGCAAGCACAAGTCTTTTGCGCTCAGCTTCCAATTTTTTGACCAAATCCTTCATATCCCGTGCCTGTTGAGCCAGTTTTTTAACACGTGCACTGACCGATTCTTGCGAAGACGTGGTTTGGGAATGAAGAGTTTGTTTTCTCTTAATGAGAATATTTATACCGTCTTTTTCCCGGCTGAGATTTTTACGAGAAGAAAGGAGGGCTGTACGCTCATATTCGATTCGGCTTTTAAGTTCAGCAAGTTCGTTTAAATCACCACGTAAGTTTTCGACCCGAGTTTCAATCTCAGGGATCGCAACTTTGAGAAGCATGGCAGATCTGACAGTATCAACGGGAGAACCCGGGGCTGCGGCCAACGCTTCTGGCGGCAATAATGCAATGCGCTGTAGTGCCGATAAGGTACGGCTTAAGCGTTCACGATCGCTTGTGAGACGGATTGTTTTAGCTGCGGCCTCTTCTTCAAGGGATATCAACGTGTCTTCAATCGCGGTTAGATCACCCTCGTAATTTTGAATTTTTCGGGCTGCAACAATGAGCTGTCCACGTAATTCTGAAAGCTCCTTGCCAAGACGAACTGAGGTTGCAGATAGCTTTCGTGCTTCCTTTTTTCCTTGAGCGGCTTTTTGTTCAAGGGTTTGTATTTCCTGACTCGTATCTTGGGCAGAAGTGAGTGTTGGAGCTCCCAGAAAGATAAAGGTTAGCAACATCAGGTATATCAAAAGTATCCAGCCTCGTTTGAGGGCCGGTTTTGTCATGACGAGGTTGATGTGCGAGCTTTTCAAGAGGATCCTCAGTTAGTCTTCGTCTCTCCGAATTAATGATCTACCGTCCATTTCAACAGGTTGATCAAGATGAAGCAAATCCAGTATCGTCGGAGCAATGTCGGCAAGACGGCCATTAGCGATCTTTGTTACATTATCGGGCCCGTTTACAAGTAATATTGGCACGGGGTTAAGTGTATGGGCTGTATGTGGCAATCCTGTGATTGAGTCGAACATTTCTTCTGCATTACCGTGATCGGCCGTAATTAACAGGCGTCCTCCGACCGACAGGGTCGCGGCATGGATATCTTGTAGACAGCTATCTACGGTCTCAGCAGCTTCAATCGCGGCGTTAAGATCACCTGTATGACCGACCATATCACAATTGGCAAAGTTGCAGATAAGCATTTCGTAGTTACCACTTGTGATCGCTTCACATAACTTAACATTTACCTCTGGTGCTGACATGGCGGGTTGAAGGTCGTAAGTAGCCACTTTGGGGGAAGGAACGAGAACACGGTCTTCACCAGGAAGAGGGGCCTCTATACCACCATTGAAGAAGTAAGTTACATGTGGGTATTTCTCTGTTTCTGCTATTCGAAACTGGCGAAGTCCAGCTTTGGAAACGATCTCTCCCAAAGTTTGTTTTAGGTCTCTGGGCGAAAACATGACGCCCATTGATTGGGCGAGTTCATCTGAATACGCGACCATGCCAAGGAAAGAGCAGCATTTGGGACGGTATGCGCGATCAAATCCTGTAAAATCTTTATCGATAAAGGCATGCAGAATTTGGCGCGCCCGATCAGCACGATAATTTGTCATGATGATAGCGTCGCCATCCTTCATGCCTTGATAACCATCCATTACGGCGGGGATGACAAATTCGTCCCAGATGTTAGTTTCGTAACTTTTACTGATGGTCTCTTCTGGGGTAGAGGCTTTTTCCCCTTTTCCAGAGGCTATAGCATCATAGGCAAGTTGAATGCGCTCCCAGCGGTTATCGCGATCCATGGCGTAATATCGGCCGAGAACCGTTCCAATGATTACACCAGGTGTTTCTCTTTGAAAGTCTTTGACAAAATCAGAGGCACTTTGCGGGGAAGTGTCGCGACCATCTAGGATTGCGTGAACGATAACGGGGATGCCTGCAGTTTCAAGCGCACGAACCAAAGTGGAAGTTTGTGACTGGTGACCATGAACACCACCATTTGAAATCACACCTAGTACCTGGGCCGTGCCGCCTGACTTTTTTAACTTCGAAACAGTATCGAGTAAGGCAGCATTTTTAGCAAAACTACCATCTTCGATAGAGACATCAATTCTGGGAAGGCTTTGCATAACGACACGTCCAGCCCCAATATTCATATGGCCGACTTCCGAATTACCCATCTGGCCATCGGGAAGGCCAACATCTCTTCCACAGGTGGCAAGGTACCCTAGAGGCACTTCGTTACTCAAGCGGTCAACCAAAGGTGTTTTTGCTAAATTGATTGCGTTGTGAGTGTCTTCTCTACGAAATCCCCATCCATCAAGAATACAAAGAACTACAGGTTTTGGTTTCTGTACGGGAGATGGTATGGCAAACGACATAGGGGAATAACTCTTTCTTTTATCAGTGATAGTAGATTAACTGTGGATCGTTAAAGATAAATTTATTTCAAGATAATCTAATCTTCTTTTAACTATAATTCACGACTTAGTTTGAGTTCTGTGGGATTTCTCGGGGGAGAATTATCTTTACGCGTGTTCCATCGCTTTTTTGAGGCGATAGAAAGAGATCCCCCGATAAGGGTGATATATCTATCAACAAATGATAGTCCCAAGCCACTACCGCTTACTTAACCAATAAGAATGCACCCCAAGTTTAAAGTCAGGAGTATAATTCCAAACAGGATTTGTAAGGGAATTAGGAACAAGGGGTTGTTGTTCAGTGCATTTTGAGTTTTCATAGTGAGAGACTGGTTTCAGAACGCCTTTGAGAAGGCCTTATTCTAAATTCTAGAATAGATATTTAAAAAATTAGCACTCTGAGTAAAGACCTAGTCCCTGTGATAAGGATGTCCTGTTAGAATGCAGGATGATCTGTAAATTTGTTCTGCGAACAATCCTCGCACAAGCATATGTGGCCAGGTTAAGCGACCAAGGCATAGGCTTTGTTGTGATCTGCTTTTAATTTCATCAGACAGGCCATCGGCACCGCCGATCAGAAAAACAATGTCTTGTTCGCCACTATCTTGCCACTTGCTGAGGGTTTGAGAAAACTGAGGGCTGGAAAAATCTTTTCCGCGCTCATCCAGGGTGACAATTTTTGCCCCCTTGGGTACAGCGGCGAGGAGCAGTTCGCCTTCACGCTGTTTTAGCTGAGCAGCAGGCAAATTTCTCTTTTCCTCAACTTCACGAAGCTCAAGACTCCAGTTGAGGCGATTGCCTGCTAAACGTTTACAATAGAGTTCAAAAAGTTCCTTTGCCGGTCCGGCTTTCGCTTTTCCGACAGCAACTAAGGTTATTCGCATCTATAGCCGTCTCTAGAAACTAGACGTCTTTAGAAACGAAGGATTGTGCTGATTCAGGCAGCTCCAAGCCCCACATTTTTTCCAAGTTATAAAACGCTCGGACTTCTGGGCGGAATAGGTGAACCACAACATCCCCAGCATCGACCAATACCCAATCGCCACGTTCTTTTCCTTCGGCAATGATACTTTTCATGCCAGAGTTTTTAAGTCCGCGGAGCAGGTGGTCAGACATGGCTGATACTTGACGGCTAGAGTTACCACTAGCAATGATCATGTAATCAGCAATACTTGATTTTCCAGCAAGTTCGATAACGACAATATCTTCTGCCTTGTCGTCCTCTAATGAGTTTCGAACAAATTCAAGCAGGTCACGGCTGTCGCCCGTAAGATCCTGCATCTTGGCCTCAGTGGCCGTAGATTCTCGTGGTATGATCGGTCTCCGTCAAATGAACCTACTCGTGGGATCACGACTTCTCACTGCAGGCTGTTATCATATGTCCTGTAATTATCGCTATACAGCACGCCTAGTCATGCTAACAACTCTAGCACATCAAAGCGGGGCTACCCTATATGTTAATGCACCGGGTTACAATAAAGGGATTCATAGATGCATTTTTTATGACTTTTTTCCCAAATTATGCCCGTTTCGAATTTTTGTAGACGATATTTTTGATTGATGACCGTGGATCAAAACCCATGCTGGGGCCTGGGATTCGAATAGACTGTGGGAACGCTGTTCTGATATTCTGTTGTGCTTAAATCGTTGTGCAGCCTTGGATGCAGCGGCTTGTAAAGAGTAGCCAGGTCGCGCGAAGACGGCGACTCTTACCGTGTTAAATATATCCTGCCAATCACGCCAACGTGAAATTTGACTTAAATTGTCTGCCCCCATTAGCCAGACGAAATCTACTTTAGGGAATCGAGCAACAAGATTGCTGAGAGTGTTTGTCGTGTAGACAGAGCCTAATTGGCTTTCAATTGTGGTGATGCGGATGCGCGGATGTTTTTGTAGGGCAAGGGCGCTTGTAACACGCTCCGAAAGAGAGGCCATACCGTTAGTGTCTTTAAGAGGGTTTTGAGGCGAGACCAGCCACCATACTTCATCAAGGTTTAACCGTTTGAGAGCGTCAATTGAGATCTGGTAATGGGCAGTGTGGGCGGGATTAAAGGATCCGCCAAGTAAACCTATTTTGCACCCCGCTGGAGGGAGAGTCCCGCCAAGACTGTTAGCGAGACTTTTGGGGCTAACAATCTTGTCAAACTCAAGACTAGGCGGGAGCTGTTGTTTCATCGTAATGCAATCAGATCTGCGAGAGGCATCAAGGTCGGGCGTGGCCTTCCCCACGGACAAGGTACTTATAGCTTGTCAGCTGGTCGGCACCAACAGGGCCACGAGCATGTAGTTTTCCCGTAGAAATGCCGATCTCTGCTCCCATGCCAAACTGTCCACCATCCGCGTACTGGGTCGAGGCGTTATGGATAACGATCCCAGCATCGACTTGTAGTTGGAATGTAGAAGCGGCGGAAAGGTCCTCGGCGATAATTGCTTCGGTGTGATGAGAGCCGTGACGATTTATATGGGAAACAGCATCCGAAAGCCCATCAACCTTCCGCACGGAAAGAATGGCATCGAGATACTCTGTATCCCAATCAGCAGCTACCGCTTCGTTCACACGAGGATCTAGGGCTTGAATAGCTGCATCGCCGCGAATTTCACAACCCTTAGCTTGGAGCTCATCTAAAATGGGTTTTAGGTCTGTATTTGAAAATGCCTCATCGACGAGGAGGGTCTCGGTTGAGCCGCATATCCCTGTGCGACGCATTTTTGCATTGAGAACAACTTCGAGAGCCATTTTTGGATTAGCTGAGCCATGGAGATAGGTATGACAAAGACCGTCGAGATGCGCTAATACAGGCACACGACTTTCCGTTTGAATACGCTCAATCAGCCCGCGGCCGCCGCGTGGAATAATAAGGTCGACGTAGCTGCTCATTGTTAATAAATGTCCAACAGCAGCTCGGTCAATTGTTGGCACGCGCTGAATAGAGGCCGTTGGTAAACCTGCAGCTTCAAGTCCCGATTGGAGGCAATTCAAGATGGCACCTGAGGAGTTAAAACTTTCTGAGCCCCCGCGCAATATTGATGCATTCCCAGCCTTAAGGCAGAGAGCGCCAGCATCGGCTGTCACGTTAGGACGGCTTTCATAGATGATACCGATCACACCTAGGGGCACGGATACTTTTTCAAACTTTAGGCCGTTAGGCTGTTCCCAGTTCTCGAGGGATTTTCCAATTGGATCAGGGAAAGCCGCAATAGCTTCAAGACCTTCAGCCATGGCTTCTACGCGTTCAGCATCAAGGGCCAAACGGTCCAACATGGCACTACTGATGCCTTTGGCTTCTGCGGCAACCATGTCTTTATTATTTGCTTCAAGGATTGCCGGGAGTTGAGCGCGAATAGCTTGTGCCGCAGCTTTCAGGGCATTGTTTTTTGCTTCTGCAGGTGCGAGAGCTAGATCCTGAGCAGCGGCTTTGGCCGCTTGACCGAGCAGGTCCATTTGTGCTTTCAGTTCACTCATATCCTTGGTTTCCCGTTTGACAGCAACCTTTGATTAGCTGCTTTGTTATTCTTAGTGTGCTCTTGATTAAGTTCGATTAGCAACTTGATTATATTGTATCTTTTTAGCTGAGGACAAGGTCATCTCTATGGATCAGTTCATCGCGACCAAGATATCCCAGGCATTGTTCTATTTCAGAAGACTTCAGCCCGATAATTTGGCGCGCGTCGTGATGTGAATAGGCTGCTAAACCACGGGCGACTTCTCGTCCATCCAAAGATTTAACATCAACCGCGTCTCCGCGCTGGAAATCACCTTCAATTGCAGTAACACCTGCAGGTAGAAGTGACTTTCCATTTTGCAAAGCCTTTAAAGCTCCAGCATCAACTGTAACTGTGCCAAGAGGTTTTAAGCTTCCTGCGATATAGCGTTTACGGGCTGTTTTGGGCTCAACAGAAGCTTCAAATACAGT
Source organism: Halopseudomonas aestusnigri (assembly GCA_036960845.1). Lineage (GTDB taxonomy): Bacteria > Pseudomonadota > Alphaproteobacteria > Kiloniellales > Kiloniellaceae > Kiloniella. The sequence goes on from JBALWN010000005.1 coordinate 176,050, forward strand.
CGCGCGATTGCCAGCAAGAATGTTTTGCAGGGGGTTGAGCTGATGTCCATTGGCGATAATCATGTTACAACCAGCCCCAACCGCTATCTTGGCCGCTGAGATTTTGGTGATCATACCACCTGAGCTGTATCCAGGAAGTGCTTCACCTGCCATGGCGTCAATTTCAGGGGTGATTTCACTGACCACAGGAAGGAATTGTGCGTCAGGATCCCGTTTCGGGTCGGCTGAATAGAGGCCGTCGATATCTGAAAGGAGGACCAGGAGGTCGGCATCAACCATGGCGCCAACACGCGCTGCCAAACGATCATTGTCGCCAAAGCGAATTTCGCTTGTGGCAACAGTATCGTTTTCGTTGATGATTGGAACGGTGCCAAGGCGAAGCAATGTTGTCAGGGTGTTTCTAGCATTTAAATGACGACGGCGTTCTTCGGTATCACCTAGTGTAAGGAGAACTTGAGATACGGTAATGTCATGTCTGGCCAATGCTTCTTGATAGGCGTGGGCCAATAGTATTTGACCTGTCGCAGCAGAGGCTTGTTTTTCCTCTAGTCGAAGATTTTGTTTCGTCAGGCCCAAGCGGTTTCTACCGACAGCAATCGCGCCTGACGAAACCAGAATGACTTCTGCGCCAAGCTTTCTCAATCCCGCGACATCATCTGTTAGGGCATTGAGCCACTCATGACGCGGATGCCCCGTAATTTCGTCAACCAAAAGAGCAGAGCCAATTTTAATGACAATGCGTTTGGCAGATTTTAAATGTTTAGCAGCGGATAACCCGAGTTCTGGCGTTTTGTTGTTCATTGTCTTTCTCAGCCGGAAAAGAGAAGTCAGAATAAAGAGGGAAACTTAAATCGGAGAATAGCCTTGAGGGCCTTCTTCTGCTTCTAACTCTTTAATCTCTTCTCCTCTGGCATCAAGAATATGGTCCAGCATAGAGGCGAGAACTTCTTTGACACCATCTTGGCTAATTCCGGATAAAATATGAACGTCTTGCCCTGATAGTTCTGCAAGTGCTGCACGGCGTTCTTCTGCTATTTCGTCTGTTAGAGCATCGGATTTATTCAATGCAAGAACAACAGCCTTGGTATCCAAGCCTTGACCGTAAGCTGCGAGTTCGCCGCGGATAACTTTATAATCGTTGAGGTAGTCGTCGGATGTGCCGTCAACAAGATGCAAGAGGGCGCCACAACGCTCAACATGTCCAAGGAACCTTGTTCCAAGGCCATGGCCTTCGCTGGCGCCTTCGATCAAGCCGGGGACATCTGCTATGACAAACTCTTCACCACGACTGTACACAACACCAAGGTTAGGGTGAATAGTAGTAAAGGGATAATCGGCGATTTTTGGCTTGGCGCGTGACACGACTGAAAGGAATGTTGATTTCCCCGCATTTGGCATGCCTACAAGCCCGGCATCAGCAATCAGCTTCAGACGTAACCAAATCCATAATTCTTCACCAGGCCAGCCTGGATCAGATCGACGAGGGGCTCTGTTGGTTGATGTTTTGAAGCGTGCGTTACCAAATCCACCATCGCCGCCTTTACAGAGAACGACCTGTTGGCCTTCTTCTGTAATATCAGCAATGACTTGTTCTTTTTCTTCATCAAGAACCACTGTGCCAACTGGAACTTTAATAATCGTTGGTTTTGCCGCCGCGCCAAACATATCGCTGCCACGTCCGTGGTCACCACGTTTTGCTTTGAAATGCTGGGCATACCGAAAATCAATAAGGGTATTTAGGCCGTGTGCGCCCTCAACAATGACGTCACCACCGCGCCCGCCGTCTCCACCGTTGGGCCCACCGAATTCGATGTATTTCTCGCGCCGGAAACTAGAACAGCCACCACCACCATCGCCGCTTTTTAAGTAAACTTTGGCTTCATCAAGAAATTTCATCGTCGTGCCTGTTCTCTATCGTAACCTAGATGCCAATAAAAATATCGTGGTCAGGGTGACCTATATCTAGAGTATCTGGCTGTTATACAAAATAAGTATAACCAACCCTTGGTCCAGTGGGAAGTTTGGCTGGGTAACGTGGCCAAAACGGGTCTTATACTCTGAATATGAAAAGGGGGGAATGGTAAGCCATTCCCCCCTAAACCATTTCAATCCAGATACGAGATCTGGATGGCGGGGCCGTTAGGCCGCCGGCAATACAGAAATGTATGTGCGTCCACCGGCTCTTTCGCGGAAAACAACGCTTCCTTCGACAGTGGCGAAGATCGTGTGATCTTTACCCATGCCAACGTTATCGCCAGGATGGAACTTAGTGCCGCGCTGACGTACCAGGATGTTGCCTGAGATAACGCGCTCGCCACCGAATTTTTTTACACCAAGGCGGCGACCTGCTGAGTCGCGACCGTTGCGGGTTGAGCCGCCTGCTTTTTTATGTGCCATGAGGTCTTATTCCTCTGCTGCTTTTTTAGGAGCTGCTTTTTTAGGAGCTGCTTTAGCCTTAGTTTCAGCTTTAGGAGCTGCTTTCTTCTTCGGAGCTGCTTTCTCCGTAGTTTCTGCATCTGCTTTAGCTGCGGCTTTCGGAGCAGCTGCTTTTTTAGCAGGCTTCGAAGCGCCATCGGCGAGAATGTCAGTGATCTTGATGACTGTGAGATCCTGGCGATGACCGTTTTTACGGCGATGGTTCTTACGACGCTTCTTTTTAAAGATGACGACTTTGTCGCCGCGCGTCTGTTCAACCACATCAGCCTTGACCACGGCGCCGTCCACTACTGGCGCGCCAATGGTTGCCTTCTCATCGTCACCGATCATTAGAACTGAATCGAAATCAATAGAAGCACCTGCTTCAAGATTGATCTTTTCGACGACCAGAACATCGTCCTTACGAACTTTGTACTGCTTGCCGCCGGTTTTGATTACTGCGAACATATTTTCGGTCACTTAGCTGTTAATTAGGCATTGTGTTTATGCACTGTTGGTTATTCATGCATAGTTGGCCGCACGGAATCCGGGCAGCCAGTGATTGCTGGAATATAGCGGTGCTTTGTCAGGAGTCAACGGCTTTATAGAGTAAGAGCAATAAGAAACAAGGTGAGGTTATGCCTCAAGCCTGAAAGTTGCTGAATCGTACAGGTATTGGGGAGCCTGTCTGTGGTTGATTAAGCTTATATAATGTCCGGGTAATGGTCTGCAATGTCCTGGCCAGTAATCGAATTTACTCACTCGGCTGAATTCGCTATCGCTTTTGGTTCGAAACAGGCACAATCTAGGCCAGTTTGGTTATTTAAACAGAGTGGTAAAAATCAGAATACGATCGGAGAGAGAATGAACAGCGAAAGCAAGTGCCCGGCGTTGGGCGGACCTCACAAACACAACGCCTCAGGAGCCATGTCGAACCAACACTGGTGGCCTAACCAGCTAAACCTGAAAGTTCTCCACCAAAACTCTCCCAAGTCCGATCCAATGGGAAGAAATTTCAACTACGCGAAAGAGTTTAAAACACTTAATCTGGATGCCCTGAAGCAGGACATCTTTGACTTGATGACGACTTCGCAGGAATGGTGGCCCGCCGATTATGGTCATTATGGGCCGTTCTTCATTCGTATGACGTGGCATAGCGCAGGTACCTACCGTATCCACGATGGTCGCGGTGGCGGAGCCTCTGGCTCACAACGTTTTGCGCCCCTTAACAGTTGGCCTGATAATGTAAATCTCGACAAGGCACGTCGATTGCTCTGGCCAATTAAACAGAAATACGGTCGCAAGATATCCTGGGCTGATCTGATGATCTTCGCTGGAGATTGCGCCCTGGAATCGATGGGTTTTAAAATTTTCGGTTTCTCTGGTGGGCGTGAAGATACCTGGGAACCCGAAGAGGACATTTACTGGGGATCAGAGACCACGTGGCTAGACGATGAACGTTACAGTGGTGACAGGGAACTTGAAAATCCTCTTGGCGCGGTTCAAATGGGCTTGATCTATGTTAACCCTGAAGGACCAAACGGAAATTCAGATCCGCTCGCTGCAGCCAAAGATATTCGAGAGACTTTCCGCCGCATGGCGATGAATGACGAAGAAACGGTTGCGCTTATTGCTGGTGGTCACACCTTTGGTAAAGCTCATGGTGCTGGTGATGCAGATAAGCATGTGGGTCCTGAACCTGAAGGGGCCAGTATTGAGGAACAAGGCTTTGGTTGGACAAGCAGTTATGGCAGTGGCAAAGCTGGCGACACCATAAGTAGCGGACTAGAGGGTGCCTGGACCAATGAGCCAGCAAAATGGAACAACGACTTCTTCGATAACCTGTTCAATTACGAATGGGTGCAAGTAAAGAGCCCTGCTGGTGCAACGCAGTGGAGCCCTAAAGAGGCATCTGCAGCAGGCACGGTGCCGGATGCGCACGACCCGTCGAAAAAACATGCGCCCATGATGCTCACAACGGACCTTTCTTTGAGAGTGGACCCTATCTATGGTCCGATTTCCAAACGATTCCACGAAAACCCCGAAGAGTTTGCTGACGCATTTGCGAGAGCTTGGTACAAACTGACATCTCGTGATCTGGGGCCTCGTACGCGGTGCCTTGGCCCGTTGGTTCCTGCGGAGCAACAGTTGTGGCAAGATCCTGTTCCTGATGTCACCCACGAATTGATTGGCGAACAAGATGTCGTCATCCTCAAGGACAAAGTACTCGCATCAGGACTGTCGATTTCCCTGCTGGTCTCAACCGCTTGGGCCTCGGCAGCTACTTTCCGCGGCACCGATAAACGCGGGGGAGCTAACGGAGCACGTATAAGACTGGCTCCGCAGAAGGATTGGGGTGTGAACAATCCAGCTGAGCTGGATTGCGTGTTGCAGGCCCTTGAAAAAATTCAAAGCGAGTTCAACAATACGCAATCAGGCGGGAAACAAATCTCGCTTGCTGATGTCATTGTCTTGGGCGGGTGTGCCGCGGTTGAGCAAGCTGCCAAAAACGCAGGACACAATGTTCAGGTTCCTTTCTCACCGGGACGCACGGATGCAACGCAGGAACAAACTGATGAGGTCTCCTTTGCTGTTCTCGAACCGACCGCTGATGGGTTCCGAAATCATCTCGCAAAAGGACACAAAAGACCAGCGGAAGAACTTTTGGTTGATCGTGCGCAAAAATTGACCCTTACGGCTCCTGAAATGACTGTACTCGTGGGCGGCATGCGGGTGTTGAATGCTAACACCGGACAGTCCAAGCATGGCGTCTTTACCAAGCGGCCTGAAACGTTGACCCCTGATTTCTTTGTGAACCTTCTTGATATGGACACAGAGTGGCAGCCATCGGCCACATCCGAAGGCGTGTTCGAGGGACGCGATCGCGGGACGGGTAAGGTCAAGTGGACGGGCACAGCTGCCGATCTTGTCTTTGGTTCCAACTCGCAACTTCGAGCTATCGCAGAGGTTTATGGGTGTGACGACTCACAGAGCTCATTTGTACATGACTTCGTGGCCGCCTGGGACAAGGTTATGAACCTCGATCGTTTTGATTTGGCCTGATCTTCCTTAGCCTGATCTCAGGGAAACAACTTTTAAAGGGGAGCGTTGTAAGATTACCTTCGTTCCCCGACCGAAGGCCCAATGTGCTTCGTGCAGCTCTGTACCTTTGAGAGTTGCTCATCCCCTGATAAATCTTGAAAAACAAGCTTGTGAAGCAAATTGGCTTCTAAAGGTAATTGGGATCGTGTAGAGAGACTGTAATAAAATATGCTGGATATAAATAAGGAATAAGAGATGGCACGTATTCACTGGTTAGGCGCTGGCCTTTCCACAGTACCGGGTATTCGTCGGCTGATCGAACGCGGGCACGCTGTTACGGTTTGGAATCGCACGATTGCAAAGGCTGAAGCCGCGACGGCAGGTCTTTCTGGGGATTTTGATATCAAGGCTTTTACACCTGATGCTTTTGCCGATGAACTGAAAGAGGGTGACCTTGCGGTTTCAATGCTTCCTGGTGATTTTCATGTTGCTATCGCCGAACTTTGTTTAGAAGTTGGGGCAAATTTTGTTTCGAGTTCCTATATTTCTCCTGAAATGCGGGCGTTAAATACTGTTGCGAGACAAAGAGGATTGGCGCTGGTAAACGAAGTCGGTCTTGACCCCGGCATTGATCATCTTATGGCTCACGTGTTGATGGATGATTATAGAAACTCATCTGTCTTCTCGCGCAAAAATGTCCATTCCTTCCGTTCCTACTGTGGTGGCCTTTCAGAAGAACCTAACGATTTTTGTTATAAATTTAGCTGGGCGCCTTTGGGCGTGCTTAAAGCACTGAGATCTCCATCCAAAAGTTTGCGTGATGGTAAGGTTTATGATGTGAGCCGTCCATGGGATGCGGTGCAGTCCTATGAGATTGCTTTGGAGAAAGGGCCTGAAACCTTTGAAGTGTATCCCAATCGTGATTCCTATCCCTTTATGAAAGAGTATGGTTTCGGTGATGACTGGAACATGGACTTATTTGTCCGTGGGACTCTACGATTTGGTGGATGGTCCACGGCCTGGGCCGACCTCTTCAAGGAAATAGAAACCTTGGAAGGTGAAGCTGGAGACAAACGCCTAACCGAAATTTCAGCCGATCTGTGGGATAAATATTCCTTAGCTGAAGGTGAGCACGACCGTGTGGTTCTCAGCGTTGATCTTTGGGCAGAACAAGACGGCACGCGTGTATATGACAAGTCCTATGTCATGGATGCTTACGGCGACGACACCAATACCGCTATGGCGCGGTTGGTTTCGATTACAGTAAGCTATGGTGTTGAGGCTGTGCTTAACGGCGAGATTACCCCAGGTGTTTCTGCCGCCCCACGCGATGTCAAAGTTGCGGGGAAATGGCTGGAAGAACTCCAAGCCAGTGGTGAAAAAATGATGATTGTTGATCATTTAAACAATTAAAAAATCAGAGGCGAGAGGGATACATAAACTCTCGCCTCTGATCTTAGATATTACCAATATTTTGGATTTTGCCTAGGACAAAACTTTACGTCAAGAGATCTCAGTAGAGGCTTTTATCCAAGCGAGCCTTGGTTCTGGAATGAGGCCAAAATTGTAGAAGTTGACCCCATTCGCGCCCGCAATGAGAGCTGCTTTTACTCTTTGGCTCAATTCGTCTTTAGATTTAGTATGTTCATAAAAAGCACTTGCGCCAAAGCCAAGGTACTTGTCCGCTCCAATGGCATTTCGTGTGGACTTTATTACGTCGCTGACGGCTTCTGGATTTGCTGAGTAGGCACAGAGGATAACGCCATCACAGACTTTCCCAATAGTTTTTAAATCAACGCCATCTCGCCACGCGTTTTCTCCTTCTATCAAGACGATCTTACTATCTGGGTGAGCCGCTGTTCGAATACTCTCAACCAATGATGTCACAGGCTGGCTACGCCACTTCAAAAATTCATACAGTGCGGGAAGGCTTTTGAAGGCTGCAATGCCGTCTTCTGGAAAGTTTGGAAATAAGGGAGAGGGCGTTTCTTTAGCAAATGCGTCTTCTATCAGCTTTTTGACTAATATTTTGGTGTTTGTGGCTTCTAAACCAGAACGGGTTGCTACTTGTGTGCAGTGATCGCAAAAACAGATCGAGAGTAGGAACTCATCTTCTGGGGTGAGGCCGACACCATCTTTCTCGTGATGATAACCATGATCGAAGCCCATAAAGCCGATGGTTTCAAGCTCAACCATATCCGGGCGGTAGTTGTGGGTTAGATCGGCGATCAAAGTGGTGACGTAACTTTTTGCCGCTGGGCTGCTAGGGCACAGGCTATAAAAGCTGGGATCGCCAAAAGCATTTCGGGCCACGTGATCGGGATGCTGCATACCCAGTCGAGTATTGTGGAGACAGACGGTCCAACAGGAAACCGCTAAGCCATGTTTTTGGCGATCCCTTATCAGAGCGGATAGCGTGTCACCTTTTTCATGAAGGTTATCGGCAACGAGAGGCTTTATTTCCTGATCATCCCATCTGCTCGCTTCTGGTGTGAAGTAGATGGTGCCGTCTTGTGGGAAGTAGGATTTTCTGTATGGACTGCGGGGCTGTAAAAAGCGCCCCGCGTGATAGGAAACGGCAAGGCTGATGCTATTAACACATGCCTTGTTGCGGTATTCATCATAGGTGGTATCAAGCCCTAAATCTTGTAGATCCCAAGGGTAGGCCCACATTGAATACCGCATTTTCGTGTCTCCCAATTAGATTGGACTTATACCGCTGCAACGGCAGTCATTTCAACAAGGATAAGCGGATCGGCTAAGCGGGCTTCCACGCAGGCACGCGCAGGTGGGTTCTTTGGATCAATCCAGCCGTCATAGATTTCGTTCATTTTTTCAAAATCAACGATGGCAGGGAGGAAGATATCAATAGCAAGAAGTTTGGATTTATCGGTTCCAGCTTCAGCAAGTAATTGATCAATTTTTTGTAAAACAGATCGGGTTTGGGTTTGGAGGTCTGCAGTTCTATCATCTGCGACCTGTCCTGCGATATAGACAAAGCCATTGTAGGATACAGCTTGGCTCATCCGACTGCCAACTTGGAAACGTTTAATCATAATGCTTTCCTCGTGCTCAATGCATGTGGGTGCTCTGGAATTACTTACGTGTACATAATAATGCACACGATGCTTTTATTTGGTACATTTGTGATGATACAAAAAATCTCAGGGAAAGCAAGCCGTTACAAAAATGGGATTTGAGTATTCTAAGAACGTCGATGTTTGGGATGCCTGGTGGCTTTAAACGAGGTCGTGCGGTGGCATCGCTTCCAAATGCATTTCGAGTTCTTTTGCCGCCTTTTTCAGGCTTTTCAGATATGCATCCTTGTTGTCGTGTCCGTCATCTCTAGGTGTGACAAGGCAGAAGGTCACAACACATTTGTTTTCTTTGTTGTAAACAGGCACGGCAAAACAATGGGTGAAGTTGTCGACAATACTGTCAAAAGTGAAGTGTCCATCTTTGGAAGCTTGTCTGACTTCTTCTATGAAAACAAGAGGGTGAAGTCTCTCTCCTTTGGGAAGATTAAAATCATCGTCATCCAGGAAGTCCATCATTTCCTGATCGTTGAGATGACCAAGAAGTAGTCGGCCCGACGCGGTGCTTGGAACTGGAACCAGCTCACCAACATTGGATGAAATGCGGAAAGGGCGGCTGCCTTCTTTCATCAATGAGACAGTATATTTTGAGCCTTCAAGCTTGCACAGTTGAGCTGTCTCAGAGGTTTCGCTTACGATTTGCCCAAGCAGACGTTCAGCACTTTCGTAAAAATCGACTTTGTTGTTGTAAGCACGGCCTAGAAAATACAGTCGACTTCCGAGATAGACCTGGCCATCATCACCGCTATTTTCCAGAACCTTCATCTCAAGAAGTAGTCGAACAAGTTCGTAGATAGAAGACCGGGGTGCCCCCATTTTAGTTGCAATTTCATTTGGACGCATACTTCGATTTTCTCGACGTAATAAATCGAGAATATCAAACGCGCGCTCCAAGCCCCGTGCGCGTTGATTTGTCCCCTTAGATTCTGCGGCCATTTCTCTACCTTATGCGTTCAAATTTAGCTGTCTTATACAAGACAAAGCTTCCTCAACCAACTGCATTCTGGGAAGCTCGAGCAGAGTATTTTTTATTTCAGTATGTTAGATAAAGCATTGATGAACGCGGACATTTGTTTTTCATCACCGATGGTTATGCGCAATGTACCGTTTTTGTCGGGCCAGGGTAGAGCCTGTACAAGAAATCCGACTTTCGCCAAAGCATCTTGTATCAGCTTTGCTTCAATTGGGGGTGCAATCGTCAGAAAGTTGGCCGAGGAGGGGTAAATCGTACATCCCATTTCTCGGGCCGCATCAACAAGCCGTTCTCGTTGAGAGATTGTCTTACTTAAAATACTTTCAAGGTGTTCATGATCACCAAGAGCGGCAGTTGCGGCAGCGAGCGCAATACGGTTTGTATTAAAATTTGCCCGAAGTTTCCAAATCCCGTCGTTGATAGATTTTTCGCTAGAGATGGCGTAGCCAACTCTCAAACCGGAAAGGGCATAGGCCTTTGAAAATGTCCGAGTGACAATCCAGGGACCTTGTCGATTTGAAAGTGAATTCAAAACATCAGGGGCGCCCTCGTATTGTGCAAACTCAAAATAGGCTTCGTCGACCACCAAAAGACAATTGCCCGGAACTTGAGCAATGGCTTTATCCAAATCCGTTTGGGAAAGTATGCCGCCAGTAGGATTGTTTGGGGTGCAAAGGTAAAACAAGCGCGTACGCTCGGTAATGGCATCCAGCATAGCATCTACGTCACAGATACCTTCCTTTGTGACGGGCACGGCTACGATCTTACCACCAGATAACTCCACTCCTTTTCCACACGTAGGGAAAGTTGGAGCTGGGAATACGGCCTCATCACCGTCTTCGATAACAAGCATACCTGCGGCAATCAGAAGCTCTCCAGAACCATTACCGAAACTAAATTGATCCGTGGGGATGCCGATCTTCTCCGACAAAGCATTTACCAGGACAGTGCAGCCGTGATCAGGGTAAAGGTTCACGCTCTCTATTGCGGATTGCATTGCAACAATGGCATGAGGAGAGGGAGAAAAAGGACTTTCGTTTAGATTGAGGCGGATGGGTGTATTACTGGGAACCCCTTCTGGTTCTGTAAGTATGGGCGGCGCCGGAAAAGAAAGATTTTCGACGCGCGTTGCCAGAAGGGATTTCCTCATGAGTAATGCCTCTTTTATGTGTGTGACCAGTCATTGGGGTCAGCAGAGTTATTTGGTGAGAGGCCGATGATGTCACCTTTGGTCGAACAACCCAAGCCAAGAACCGTCCGGTTTGCATAATTGAAATAGGATGAAACTTGATTAACCTCTAGGATTTCACCGTCTGAGTAACCTGCCTCACGCATGGCAATGACCATGTCTTCAGTGGTGCTAGCGGGGGACAGGGTCAATGCTTGCGCGTAGATCATGGCAAGTTTTTGTTTTTCATCCAATGGTGCAATATCGATGTTTCTCTCGTCAATTGCCTTACGGATACCGGATGACTTTGCTTCGTCGTTCAAAAGCCGAACCAGACCACCAAAGTGATGATCGACACAATAGCCACAATCGTTAAGAGAACTCACCCACACACCAAGTGTTTCAAGGAACCATTTTGGGATGGTGTTGTTCGTATGATGCAACACATATTTGTAAATTGCCATGTGCCCTTCCATGCTGTGGGGGCGTAGTGAGTGCATCATCATAATGTTATCGACATTATTGTCCGGGCCTTTTACCCGGTCGTACAAACGACGTAATTTATCATCGGCTTCTTCATAAGGGACTGTATCGATCCAAGGCATTAAGCGTACTCACTGATTCTGTTTTTGATGTGGCTATGAACAGGGTCTATTAAGCCTCTTAATAAAATAAATGGAGTACCAAGTAGGACGGTATGAACCATAATATTGTAATTTTGGAGACCTTTGGATTTACTCAGTAGCCAATAAGTGTAATTCTAATCCCATATGATGAGATTTTATGATTACATAGTGGGATTAATCGGTGAGCGGAGTCAAGAAACAATCACAAACTGGCGTTGGGCTTATTCAAAAAACTTTTCAGGTTTTGGATCTTTTCCAGCTTGAGAAGCCTGCTTTGTCTCAAGCTGAAATAATTATAAAAACTGGAATGAGCCGTTCCACAGCAAGTCGATTAGTCAGGTATCTTGTGGATACGGGTTATTTGGTTCAGGACTCTTCTTCCGGATATTACAGGCTGGGGGCTTCAGCCGCTGATCTTGGTCGAAGAGCAATGGCGGGGTTTGACCTGAAAGCCATATGTCAGCCAGCACTGGAACGCCTCTCTAAATTAACTGATGAAACCATAATTCTAACTTCGTTGGACCGTTCAATGAATACTGTGGTGTGTGTCGATCAAATTGAAAGTAACCGCGGAGGGTTAAGAGTGTTTGAAAAAATTGGAGCTACATTCCCTCTACATGCCGGGGCTGCTCCACGGGCGATTTTGGCCCATCTTCCAGAAACTATTAGAGATGATTACCTGAATTCCGATTTGGAACAGTTCACGCCTTATACGATGGTTGATAAAGAAAAACTACGTAAGGACATAAAGCGGATCAAGAAAGTTGGCTATGCTGTCTCTGTTGAGGAAACTTATGAAGGGGCGGCGGGTATATCTTCGGCATTTGTCGATCAGAATAATTATCCCCTTGGCAGTATTGCAATCGCTTTTCCGCTTAAGAGATTAACAAAATCGGAACAAGAAAAAATTGGCCGTCAAATTTCTGAAATAGCAGATAGTGTGTCCTTAGCATTGAAACATCATGGCTAGTCGCTCTAGAGTGTTGCAGTGTTCGGGGAGGATCAAATGAAGCGGTGGATTTCTTCAGACATTCTGGGAATGAATGGTCTGAGTTATGTAGACGAGAGTTGGGAAGCTAAAGACTTTGGTAATCTTGTTGTACGAGTTCATGCTGCAGCATTGAATTTTTCTGATCTTTTGATGATTGAAGACAAATATCAAGTTCGGCCACCGCGCCCCTTTTCGCCGGGACAAGAAGTTGCCGGGATTGTTGTTTTTGCCCCTGAAGACAGCGACTGGAAGGTTGGAGATAGGGTTGCGAGTAAAGTTGGTTGGGGTGGCTTTGCTGAAATGGTTGAGGTCAGGCCTGATATGGCCTTTCAAATACCAGATAACATTTCTTTTGGGAAAGCTGCGGCTCTTCCTGTTGCTTATATTACTTCGATGGTCGCTTTCTTTGATAGCACAGAAGTTAAACCTGAAGACACAGTCTTGGTGCATGCAGCAGCTGGTGGTGTTGGTTTGGCCGCGGTTGAAATTGCAAAAGCGATTGGTGCAAGGGTGATCGCAACAGCCAGCAATGAAGGTAAACTTAATTTAGCACGAGAACATGGCGCAGACATCGGCATCAACTATCGTAATGAAAATTGGTTTCAGGCCGTCAAAGAGGCAACAGATGGCAAAGGGGCCAATGTAATTTATGACCCTGTTGGTGGTGATATCGGCATCAACAGTCTGCGTTGTATTGCTCGAGATGGCGTTTTACTTGTTGTTGGCTTTGCTTCGGGGACTATTACTGAGCTACCTATGAACAGGTTGATGCTAAAACGTGCCTCTGCCAAAGGTGTTTATTGGAGCCATGATCATGATGGTGAAATGCTCGGAGAGATTACCGATAAGTTGTTTGTTATGCTTGAAAAGGGGCAGATTAACCCTGTGATCCATGAAGAGTGTTTTCTGGAAGACTTGCCTCTTGCAATGGAGTTGCTACAGAGCCGAAAAACCACGGGGAAAATGATATTGAGAGTCCCGAAATAATAGTCCAAAGGTGATTTACTGCATTAGAGGCTGTATATTCGGAATAAATAATGCTTTTCAATGGCTGGGGAGCGAGAATTTTTCTCTTTTTGCTTTTGTATTTAGATGATCCATCCAAGAATCTTGTGCCATTATGCCAAAGAACAGAGTGTGTATTTGTGAGCATGTATTAGAGGGTGAGATGTCTTCTTTATCAGAAAATTTTACAACATCAGTTGAGCTAAACTTCGCCCGCGCGGAATATGCCGAGCGATTGACGAAAACCCGTCGGGCCATGCAATCGAACGGCCTTGATTGCCTGATTGTCACGGATCCTGCCAATATGGCTTGGCTGACCGGGTATGACGGTTGGTCTTTCTATGTCCATCAATGTGTTATCGTGACCTTAGAGGGACAACCCATTTGGTATGGCCGAGGCATCGATGCCAACGGGGCCAAGCGGACCACTTATCTGTCTGATGACAATATCATTGATTATCCTGATCATTATGTTCAGTCGACCGAATGCCATCCGATGGATTTCCTATCCAAAATTTTGGCAGACAAAGGACTTGGCAAAAACACCATTGGTGTTGAAATGGATAACTACTATTTCTCCGCTGCGGCCTTTGCTTCCCTGACCAAAAACGTACCCAATGCAACTTTCAAAGACTGCCAGAACCTTGTGCATTGGCAGCGGTCAATAAAGTCAGAGCGTGAGCTCGATTATATGCGCAAGGCTGGCAAAATTGTCGAGGTGATGCACAAACGTATCCGAGAAACCGTGCGTCCAGGTTTGCGTAAACACGAGTTGGTCGCTGAGATCTACGATGCAGGGTTACGCGGGATCCCGGAATATGGTGGTGACTATCCTGCCATTGTTCCGCTGTTGCCCTCAGGGGCAGATGCATCGGCCTCTCATCTGACCTGGAATGACAAGCCGATGGTATCTGGTGAGGGAACCTTCTTTGAGATCGCGGGTGTGTATAAACGCTATCATTGCCCGTTGTCTCGCACGGTCTTTTTAGGCAAGCCGGATCAGAAGTTTCTAGATAGTGAGAAGGCTGTGCTGGAGGGTATGGAAGCCGGACTGGAACAGGCAAAAGCGGGAAATTTCTGTGAAGACATTGCCAATGCATTTTTCACAGTCTTGAAAAAACACGGTATTATCAAAGACAGCCGTACGGGCTATTCGATCGGGCTTTCGTATCCCCCTGATTGGGGCGAGCACACCATGAGCCTACGAAATGGGGACAAGACCATCATGAAACCGGGAATGACTTTTCATTTCATGACTGGGCTCTGGCTTGACGATTGGGGATTGGAGATTACGGAAAGTATTGTTATTGGTGAACGTGGCCCTGAATTATTATCTAACGTACCACGGGAACTGGTTATCATTCCATGACGAACACTTCGACTTCGGCCCAGACTTCGACCTTGGCATCGACCAAAGAAATACTCACCTGTCTTGTTGCTTTTGAGAGCCTGTCGGCACTCTCAAACCTTGATATGATTGCCTACATCGAAGGTTATCTCAAAGAGCACGGAATTTCGTCCTCTATCAGTTACGATGAAACGGGTGAACGCGCCAATCTCTATGCGACAGTTGGTCCTGAAGCTGATGGCGGCGTTGTTCTTAATGGCCATACTGACGTTGTACCCGTAAAAGGCCAGCCTTGGACCGAAAATCCTTTCACTTTGATTGAACGGAACAACCGTCTCTATGGCCGCGGTTCCGTGGACATGAAAGGTTTTCTTGCGTGTACTCTTGCAATGGTTCCAGCGTTTAAATCTTACGATCTTAAACGCCCCATGCACCTTTCTTTTTGTTATGACGAAGAGATAGGTGGTTTTGGTGCACCTGTTTTGGCAGAGGATATTATGTCCAAAGCCATAACTCCATCAGTTGTGATCGTGGGTGAGCCTACCAATATGCAGTTGGTGACGGGTCACAAAGCTGGATTTGAACTTCGGACTGAATTTGATGGCCTTGAAGTTCACTCTTCTGATCCGAGAAAAGGGGTTAATGCCGTAGAATTTGCTGCACGCTTCATTTCGAAAATTCTTGAGGTAGGGGCAAAACTCGCAGCAAGTCCTGTTGAGGGTTCGCCTTTTGAACCGCCTTATTCTACCTGTAATGTTGGTCAGATTGAAGGCGGTATTGCGACGAATATCACGGCGAAAAGTTGTGCTATCAATTGGGAAATCAGACCGATACCAGGCGATGATGGTTATGCAATTTTAGATAAAATTAGAAATTTTGCTGATAACGTTCTCGTGCCTGAAATGCAGGCCGTTTTTCCTGATGCGAATATTCGAACTCTGGTTCTGGCCGACATTCCGCCTCTATTGGCTTTGGATGATTCGCCCGCAGTGACCTTAATTCGTCAGGTCACCGGCAGCAATGTTAGCGAGGTGGTTTCTTTTGGGACTGACGCGGGGTATTTTGAGAAAGTTGGGCTTTCAACCGTGGTCTTTGGCCCGGGTTCAATAGAGCAGGCTCACAAACCAGATGAGTACATAGAAATTTCCGAGCTTGAGCGTTGTCTCTCTTTCTTGCATGATCTAGCCAAACATCAGGCGCAATAAACCAAAATTTAGTTAGGTCATTACATGCGTGCAGCTGGGCTTCGTTTAGATGATCGTGATATCGCGATCTTGAAAATTTTACAAAAAGAAGGCCGGATCACAAAAGCTGCTTTGGCAGAACGGGTAAACTTATCTCCAACTCCATGCTGGGCTCGGCTACAGCGTCTGGAGAAATCAGGACTGATTGAATCCTACGAAGCTCGACTTTCTGTCAAAGCCTTCTCTACTTTTTCCACAGTTTTAATGGAAGCTGAGCTGGATAGTCATCGAGCTGAGGATTTTGATAAATTCGAAGCTGCGATACAAAGTATTCCCGAGATACTGGAATGTTGGGCTGTTGGTGGCGGGTTAGATTACATCCTAAAGATTGTTACTAAAGACGTTGATGGCTATCAAAGACTTGTTGACCGGATGTTGGAATCAAAGATTGGTTTGAGGCGTTACTTTACTTATGTGGTCACAAAGCCGGTTAAGCAGGAAACGGCCTTGCCGATAGATTTGTTGTTCGAAGGCGAAAAGCCTGAGGAGTAGATGAAACTGCTGCTATCGCTTTTTAAAGCGATAGCTTTTCTAAATATCCCTTCTTCTTTAGACACACCTTCTTGAATAAGTTTTGCATTATGGGCTGGTAATTAACAAAGGCTAGTCCATGTCCTGCACGAACAATGAAAAAATGCGCTCGGATGCTTTCGTACATTTGAAAGATCCTCGCTTGTTGAAAGAATTTAGTTATATCAACGGCCAATGGTGTGATGCAACATCTGGGCGACAAATCACGGTTACTGATCCATCTAACCAACTAACTCTTGGCAGTGTTCCCGCAATGTCTGGCGTGGAAAGTGCGAGAGCGGTTGATGCAGCTCAGGACGCCTTCCCATCTTGGGCTGCATTATTGCCACAAGAACGGTCAGCTATCCTTCGTCGCTGGTTTGAACTTCTAAAAGAGCACCGGGAAGATCTCGCGTTTCTTATGACGCTAGAGCAAGGTAAACCAATTTCTGAATCTCGGGGTGAAATTGATTACGCGGCTGATTTTATAGAATTCTATGCCGAAGAAGCTAAACGACCAAATATCGAAAATGTAACCTCCCATATGTCTGGGGGTGAAGTCGAGGTCTGGCGAGAGCCTTCGGGGGTGGCAGCTTTGATCACGCCATGGAATTTCCCCTGCGCGATGATCACGCGAAAAGCTGCTGCGGCATTAGCTGCGGGATGTACTTGTGTGGTTCATCCTTCCAAAGAAACACCGTTTTCGGCAACGGCATTAGCTGAACTGGGCGAGCGCGCAGGATTCCCGCCGGGTATCTTTAACGTTGTAACAGGTGAACCCGACGAAGTGGTTGCGCCGTGGACTGAAGATAAACGAGTGAGGGTTCTCTCTTTCACGGGTTCAACCGAGATCGGGCGGTTGCTCTATCGGCAATCCTCTTCTTCCATAAAGCGGTTGGTTTTGGAACTTGGTGGACATGCGCCTTTTATTGTCTTTGCCGATGCCGATATTGATCACGCTGTGAAGTGTGCAATTTCAGCCAAGTTCGCGACCTCTGGTCAGGATTGTCTCGCGGCTAATCGAATGTATATCGAGCAGCCTGCTTATGAAGAGTTCACCCGGAAGTTTGTTGCTGCGGCAAAAGAGCTGACCCTTGGGCGAGGGCTGGATGATCCTATCATTGGACCATTGATGAATGAAAACGCCATGATCAAGCAAGAGGTACATGTCGCGGATGCTATAGGAAAAGGCGCCAAGCTATTGATGGGTGGTGAGCGAGATCCTCTTGGTCCGTTATTTTATAAGCCAACCGTATTGGGGGGTGTCCCTGACAATGCAGTAATCTTCAAAGAAGAAACCTTTGGGCCTGTGGCTTGTCTCGCTCCTTTTGATACTGAAGATGACATTATCGCTAAAGCCAATGATTCCGACTACGGGCTTGTAGCCTATGTTCACACAAAAGATCCAAAGCGGATTTATACCGCCAGCCGCGCTTTACAATACGGCATGGTGGCAATCAATCGCACCAAGGTAACGGGGGCACCGATCCCCTTTGGTGGAATGAAACAATCTGGTCTTGGCCGCGAAGGCGCACGCCAGGGCTTGGAAGCTTTTACAGAAATTAAATACGTTTGTCGCGATTACGCGTGACCGTTTGTTTTAAGGAAAATACAATGCTGAGAAATGATCAATTAGCTGAGTGGGACCGTGATAATTTTTTCCACCCTTCTACACACCTCGCTCAATTCGCCCGCGGTGATATCCAAAATAGGGTGATCACAGGCGGCAAGGGACTGTATATAAAAGATAGTAATGGCAAGGAGACGCTGGATGCTTTTGCTGGTCTCTATTGCGTAAATATTGGGTACGGCCGCGATGAAGTGGCTGATGCAATTGCAGCTCAAGCCAAAGAGCTCGCATATTACCACTCCTATGTTGGCCACGGTACTGAAGCGTCGATTACACTGGCTAAGATGATTATTGATCGCGCGCCAGCTAATATGTCGAAAGTTTATTTCGGACTTTCAGGGTCAGATGCAAACGAGACCAATATCAAGCTTGTTTGGTATTACAATAACGTGCTCGATCGCCCTAAGAAGAAGAAGATCATTTCGCGCTGGCGTGGTTATCACGGCTCGGGCTTGATGACCGGATCTTTAACGGGATTGGAATTGTTTCATAACAAGTTCGATTTACCTCTTTCACAAGTCGTGCACACGGATGCTCCGTATTATTTTCGTCGTGAAAATCTTGATCAGTCTGAAGCACAGTTTGTTCAGCAGTGTGTTGATAGTCTTGAAGAATTAATCGCAAGAGAAGGCGCAGACACAATTGCAGCCTTTATCGGCGAGCCCGTTTTGGGGACTGGTGGCATTGTACCTCCTCCAGAGGGTTATTGGGCCGCGATCCAGGCTGTTCTTAAAAAATACGACATACTGCTCATTGCTGATGAAGTCGTAACCGGGTTTGGGCGTCTCGGATCCATGTTTGGTTCCGACCATTATGGTCTTGAGCCTGATATTATCACCATTGCCAAGGGCCTGACTTCTGCTTACGCACCGCTTTCCGGCTCTATTGTTTCAGACAAGGTCTGGAAAGTACTGGAAGAAGGCACAGATAAACTCGGCCCAATCGGCCATGGTTGGACCTATTCTGCGCACCCAATCGGCGCGGCAGCAGGAGTTGCTAATCTTAAGCTTATTGATGAAATGGGCTTGGTGTCTAACGCCAAAGAAATGGGTGCCTACTTCAATGAAGGCCTTAAAAGCGCATTGTCAGATATTTCTATTGTTGGGGATATCAGAGGCGAAGGGATACTTTCTGCTGTCGAATTTGTAAAAGATCGGGATACGCGGACTTTCTTTGATCCGTCTGAGAAAGTTGGGCCACAGATTTCAGCTGCCCTTCTCGAACGCAGTAGTGTTATTGCGCGTGCTATGCCGCAGGGTGATATTCTGGGCTTCGCGCCTCCACTTTGCATGACACGTGAAGAAGCAGACATTATCATCGAAGCGGCGAGAGACGGCATTTCTTCTATAGCAGCTAAAGTAAGTTAAGGTTATGAGAGGCTTCCAATTCGTTTTATGGAATTGGAGGCCTCTTGATACCTTTATGCGATACCTAACAGCTTACGGGCATCGTGAGCTGTGGCGACCGTTTTCCCCATTTTAAGAATCTCATCACGGGTTTGAGCAATGATTTGAGCCGTTGAATCAGCTTTATCCCCCGTTCTGAGAAAGCTGTTATTTTCAAATCCAACCCGGGCGTGACCGCCTTGTTTGATCGCCTCTGCAATGCAATTGGCTTCGCTTTGGCCAAACGCACAGACAAACCAGGGTCCGAGATCGGTTGTTTTCTGTTTATCCTTTAATTGGATAAAGGGAGATAATTCGTCGACCTTACCAAGACTATCTATTGCATACCGTCCGAGTACAAAAAGCAAAGAAGGCTGGCTGACGGGAATTTTTTTATTTTCAACAAAACTTAAAAATCGGACCAGGTCATCTCGATCATAGAGTATATGCTGGACGTGTATGTCCGCTTCATTTGCCCAATGATAAAAATTTGATCCATGATTTTCGTCACCTGTGGGCATCATTTCTTTTAAGGCTACACTTACGGCTTCTGGCATCACGCCTTTTACGCAAGCGACCTGTTCTTGTGGCGTATAACGCCCAACTGCTTCCGTGGTTACTTGTATCAGTAGGTCATTACCAATAGTCTCATTTATTCCGGCCAGAACTTCCCTGTAGAGCCCGGCATCAAGAACGTGTGCTTGGGTTTGATCTCGAACGTGTAGATGAGCCATGGCGGCCCCCGCACGATTGCAAGCAATAGCCTCTTCGATGATTTGCTCAACAGTAACTGGAAGATTTGGGTGATCGTCCCTCGTTTTCCGTGCACCGTTTGGCGCTGCCATAATGATTGTCGGCGTCATTGGTTATATCTCTGGGGTTTGTCTCGCTTAATCAGCAACACTAAGTTCATCGAGCATAGCAAATGATTGAGAGAGTTTTTCAACAATCTCGGCGACGTGCTGATCTTCGATGATGAATGGGGGCGCTAGAAGGATGTGGTCGCCGTTTTTACCGTCGATGGTTCCAGGCATCGGGTAGCACATCAGGCCTAATTCAAAGGCTGCCTTTTTAATCCGAGCGTGTATTGCAAGTGCAGGATCAAATGGCTCTTTTGTATCCCGGTCTTTGACAATTTCAAGCGCTATGAAGAGCCCGCGACCGCGGATGTCACCGACATGAGGGTGCTGACCGAATGCATCAGTGAGGGCTTTCATCAGTTGATCTGAGCGATGTCTAACGTTTGTAAGTAGATCACGTTCCAGCATTGTTGTGAGAACAGCGAGACCTGCAGCGCAGGCTGTTGGATGCGCCTGATAAGTATGTCCATGTTGAAAAAAGCCGGAACCGTTTTCTATCGCGCTATAGATTTCTTTGCTACAGAGCATGGCGCCAATCGGCTGGTAGCCCGCACCAAGACCTTTGGCGATGCAAATAATGTCTGGTGCTACTTCATCATGTTCACAGGCAAAGAGCGTTCCTGTGCGACCCATGCCACACATGACCTCATCTAGAATGAGTAAAACACCATATTGATCACAGATTTCCCGGATGCGTTTTAAGTATCCCGGGGCGGCGGCAACCGCCCCCATAGTGGCCCCAACTACAGGTTCACAAATAAAGGCTGATACATTTTCTGCACCGATTTTGATGATTTCAGCTTCGAGACGGTTCGCAGCTCTGAGACCATAGGCATCATCGCTTTCGCCTTCATTCTGATCTCTATAGGGGTAGCAGGGATCTATGTGGGACATGGGAACGAGCATTGGCATGAAGGGTTCACGGCGCCATTTGTTGCCGCCAGCTGATAGTGCTCCAATCGTATTGCCATGATAGCTTTGCCAGCGTGCTATAACGTGTGAGCGTTGGTTGTCCCCTCGCTCAAGGTGATATTGCCGTGCGAGTTTGAGGGCTGCTTCAACGGCTTCTGATCCACCAGAGACAAAATAGGCTCTATCGATACCTTCAGGGGCATTTGCGATCAGCAGATCAGCGAGCTCTTCAGCTGGTTCACTGGTGAAAAAACCGGAATGGGCAAAAGATAACTTATCCGTTTGTGTCTTTATGGCTTCTTGAACGAGTTGATCTGAATGTCCTAGACACGATACGGCAGCACCGCAGCAGGCATCTAAGTATCGTTTGCCATTTTGATCTGCAATATAACAACCATCACCTGCGACAGCTGTTGGGAGCTTTGATTTAGAGTGGCGCGGAAATACGTGTCCCATTTTTCTCTCCGGGAGACTTGTGCCTTAAATGGCACTTTGTCTGTAATCGAGCTTAAAAGATGATTTTGTTTGAAATAGAGTTCGATAAAATATCGTTTGTGTCAATATTGGAAATATAATAACATTTGTTATTGTTTTTTGAGTGTGAAAAGAGGCGCTGACGTGAGTATTGTCGATAAGACACGCATCGTGGAACAGCTTACGCGAGAGCTTAATTCTTACCCGAAAAGCCTGCGCAGAATAGCGATGTACATTATCGATAACCCTGCTGAATTTGGTATGAAGTCAATTCGCGATAGCGCGACGGCTACAGGGGTAAGTACAAATACGCTTGTACGTCTTGCCCAAAAGTTGGGGTTCGAAAGCTACAATCAATTTCGGGCGCCTTTTAGAGCAGCACTGACGACCAATGCCTCTAACGCAAGTACTAATCAATGGATCAACGAGTTATATGATCGTGGAGGTATCGAGCAAATACGCGCAGATACCGTAACGAGTGTTATTGGTAATGTTACCGAGGCCTTAAGGCAAAATGAGGCTGAAGTAATTGACGAAGCTGCGGACCTTATCCTTAAGGCAAAAAATGTCTATCTAATGGGGACCCGTGCACCCTATACCTTGGTTCACTATCTGAATTACGTTGGCCGCATGGCGTTGCCAAACCTTATCGTTGCTCCTGGGCATGCAAACTCTCCAGTTGATGAGATCTTGAATGTCGAAGAGGACGACTTGGTGTTGGCCGTTTCAATTACACCTTTTTCCAGAGAGACTATAGAGGCCTGCAAAATAGCTAAATCCCGAGGTGCAAAACTTATCCTCATGTCGGATAGCACTGCGAATTCTTTGCCTCTGAAGCCTGATATTACCTTAATTGCTCCGGTGGGGACGCCGCGTAGCTTTGACGGCTTTGTTGGCTTTGACAGCTTTGTGGGGTTTTTCGCTCTTTCAGAGTGGCTTCTTACTGCTGTGGTTGAAAAAGGGGCCCCCTATACTAAAGAAAGAATTCAAAGGTTTAATCAGTATAGGAAAGAGACAAATGTCTTCTGGAAGTCCTGATCTCTTTGGCTTTAAGAGAACGAAAAGAATCTGGTTTTCTATGGAGTTGTCTGTACAAGTCTTGAAAAAAAGAACAAATGTTATCTGTTGACGAAAAAAATTACATACGCGACCATAGAGATGGTAAAGGCTCAATAAGCAGTCTGCCTGACAGGGATGAAAATATAATAGCAATAAAAATGCGAATGGTTTAACTTTAACTAAACGCATGAAACGAAAGCAGATTCGAAAAGGAGAGGCCTACGGATCACAATGCTTTTGTTTAGAAATTGAGACCTAAAGGTTTCAGCTTCTTTTGCTTCTTAAAACTCTCCATGTCAGGAAATAATTAGATTCTCGGGTGTTTTCCTCGGGAGAACCTTGATGAAATGCTTTCCTTACTTAGGGCATTCGGATGGGAACAAGAATTAGCCGTCTGTTGGCGGATAGCTATGAAAGTATTCGTTTGTGGTTCGGCATATGAATATGACTGGGTGGGGATACGGCTTGAAAGTTGAAAACCACTTGTTGCACTAAATGATAAAAATAAAAAACTAAGGAGTAGGCATGTTTATTAAAAAATTGGCAATTACAGCAGTTGCAAGCGCGGCGCTAATGACGTCCGCAGCTTTTGCTGACACAAATCACGTTGTTATTGGTACTGGTGGTCAGACTGGTGTTTATTATCAAGTTGGTGGCGCGATCTGCCGTTTGGTTAACAAAGGCACTAAAGATCACGAGATTAACTGCACACATAAAACGGGCGGTTCTGTTACTAACATCAACGCTTTGCGTGCTGGTGATATCGATATGGGCGTTGCTCAATCTGATTGGCAGTACCACGGGTATAACGGTACGGCTCCTAAAAAGTTCCCTGATGGGGCTTATCCAGAAATGCGTGCTGTTTTTTCTGTACACCCAGAGCCATTTACAGTCGTTGCTCGTTCAGACTCAGGCATCAAAACCTTTGATGATCTAAAGGGCAAAAAAGTAAACGTTGGTGATCCTGGTTCAGGCGCACGTGGCACCATGGAAGTTCTCATGGCGAAGATGGGTTGGGAAATGAGTGATTTTGCACTCGCCTCTGAACTGAAATCTTCTGAGCAGGCTGCAGCACTTTGTGATGGTAAAGTTGACGCGATTGTTTTCACTGTTGGTCATCCAAGCGGAACAATCAAAGAAGCGACCACTTCTTGTGATTCAATTTTGATCGACGTTGATAATGCAGAATCACGTAAGCTTGCATCTGATAACGATTATTACGCAATGGCGTCTATCAAAGGTGGAACTTACACCGGTACTGATCGTGATGTAACAACGTTTGGTGTTGGCGCAACTTTCATCAGTTCTACTGCTGCAGACGAAGAAACCATTTATCAGATGGTTAAAGCTGTGTTTGATAACTTCAAACGCTTCAAGAAAATGCACCCTGCATTCGCAAACCTGGAAGAAAAAGACATGATTATCAACAATCTGTCTGCTCCTCTGCATGATGGCGCAATTCGCTATTATAAAGAACGCGGCTGGATGTAATCAGCTGTCAGAAATTTAGGGCGGGAAGGCTGCGGCTTTCCGGCCCTTTTTCTAGTTTCGAGGCATGGTCCTATATGAAAATACTATTTGTTGGATTGATCTCGACATCATAACCAACCTTAAAATTTCACTTTAATAAAAAATCATTAGGCATCGTGTGACTAGCCCTCTGCGCAGATTACAGGGATACGGGGAATGGCATCAGAAAACACAACATTAAGTGATGAGGAACTACAAGACCTAGTCGCTTCGACCGATACGGGTGGACGAATACCATCCAACCAAAAAATTATTACATTACTCGCGATAACAACTTTAATCTGGTCTATTTTCCAGGTTTGGATTGCTTCACCACTACCATATGCGATTGGATGGGGAGTATTTTCCGGCCTGGAAGCACGGCCAATTCATCTAGCTTTCGCTACGTTCTTGGCATTCCTCGCCTACCCAGCTTTCAAGAGCTCTCCACGTCGAAGCATTCCTGTCGTTGATTGGGGCCTGGCGATTGTTGGAAGCCTCTGTGCACTTTATCTCTTCTTTGGTGATACCGCTTTAGTTGAAAGTATTACAGGTTCTCGTCTCTCAAACCGGCCAGGTAATCCAAATCAAGTAGATATCGTGGTCTCAATTGTCGGGATGATTTTACTGCTGGAAGCGACGCGTCGTGCCCTCGGTCCACCGCTTATGGTGGTGGCAATGGTATTCCTTGGATACACATTCTTTGGCCCTTACGCGCCCGACTTGATAGCCTGGAAAGGATCTTCTTTTGGCGGTGTAGTTGATCAACAATGGATATCTTCAAACGGTGTATTTGGTATCGCTTTGGGCGTGTCTACAGATCTGGTTTTCCTCTTTGTTCTATTTGGCGCTCTGCTTGATCGTGCTGGAGCAGGTAACTATTTTATCAAGGTTGCTTTCTCCTTGATGGGGCACTTTAGTGGTGGCCCTGCAAAAGCGGCTGTTGTTGCATCTGGCATGACAGGGCTGATTTCCGGCTCATCAATTGCCAATGTTGTGACCACGGGAACCTTTACCATTCCAATGATGAAACGCGTTGGTTTTAGCTCTGAAAAAGCGGGCGCCGTTGAAGTTGCTTCTTCGGTGAATGGCCAGATCATGCCGCCTGTGATGGGGGCTGCAGCCTTCTTGATGGTGGAGTATGTAAATATTCCATATTTCGAGGTTGTTAAACACGCCTTCTTACCTGCGATTATATCTTACATTGCCTTAGTATATATCGTTCACCTCGAAGCACAAAAATTGCACATGAAGGGTTTAACCCGTGTTGGTGATAGAAAGTCCGGCACGGATGTTCTTATCTCTTGGGGAATCACTCTTGCTGGTATTCTCTCATTGGCGGGAGGGCTTTCATACGCCTCGGATGCTTATCAAATTCTCCAAGGTACTACAGAGCGTTTACTTGCGGTTCTTGGGATACTAGTAGTTCAATACGCTGTAATCAAAGCCCTAAAGAGCAGCTCGAGTGAAGCAACTTATGCCCGGACGATTTCTACCGGTGCTATTGTTCTTGGCAATATGGTGATTGGGTCTTTCGGTCTATTTTTCCTAATTAATCTCATTCAGGATATGGCAGGTAAAGAACTAACACCGTGGGTTATAGGTGCTTTGGTTCTTGTTGTTTATTTCTTCCTCGCAAAATATAGTTCCACCTATCCTGATCTGGAAGTTGATGATCCAAATGAACCGGTATTAAAGCTACCGGAAGTCGGTCCTACTTTGAAATCCGGGTTGCACTTTCTGTTGCCCGTTGTGGTATTGATTTGGTGCTTGATGGTCGAGCGTAACTCGCCGAGTACTTCTGCTTTCTGGGCAACGGCTTTGATGCTGTTTATCCTTCTCACCCAACGTTATCTTTTTGCCATTTTCCGCCATGAAGCAATAACGGGTACCTTTAAACGTGGTCTGAATGAGTTGGTCGAAGGCATGATCGGTGGTGGTCGCAACATGATCGGTATCGGTATCGCCACTGCTGCTGCTGGTATCATTGTTGGTGCGGTTGATCAAACAGGCGTTGGTGGCAAATTGGCTGCACTGGTTGAATTTCTATCTCTCGGCCATATTATGCTTATCCTGTTCTGGACAGCTATTCTCAGCTTGATCTTGGGCATGGGATTACCGACAACAGCGAACTATATTGTGGTGTCATCACTCTTAGCGCCCGTTATTGTTGCCCTTGGTCAACAGAACGGATTGATAGTTCCGCTTATCGCGGTACATATGTTTGTGTTTTACTTCGGGATAATGGCGGATGTGACGCCTCCGGTGGGGCTTGCCTCCTTTGCGGCGGCGGCAATTTCTGGTGGTGATCCGATCCGTACAGGATTTGTAGCATTCTTCTATTCTCTACGTACGGCGTTACTTCCGTTCCTCTTCATTTTCAACACTGATCTTCTCTTGATTGATGTCACGCCTTTGGAGGGGGTATTTATCTTTATTATTGCGACCGCGGCGATGTTGATATTTACAGCTGGTTCGCAAGGATTCTTCCTTGCGAGATCCAAACTGTGGGAATCAGCAGCACTACTCCTGATCGCTTTTACATTGTTCCGTCCAGGTTTCTGGTTGGATTACGTAATTGCACCATATGAGGAACGTGGTGGAGGTCAGCTTATTCAGGCAATGGCTGATGTTAACCCTGGTGATGAGCTTCGTGTTCTGATCAATGGTACGGATGATGTCGGTGATGCTATAACTCTAACCATGCTTGTTACTGTGGGTGATGAACAGACAGGTGAAGAACGCCTGGAAGGTTATGGTCTTGAACTTATAGAACAAGACGGTAGCTTTATGGTTGATGGTGTTGGCTTTGATAGCGCAGCTGAAAAGGCGGGATTTGATTTTGATCAGGTTATCGCCTCTGTTGGGGTTCCAGCTGAACGCCCTGCTAAGCAGTTGTTCTATATTCCTGCCTTGATGCTCTTGGGTCTGATCGTGATGCTTCAGCGCCGTCGTCGCCGTGATCCTCTTGCTCAACCCGCAACGGTTTAAAGGAGAACAAAAAGATGTTTAAACATATCCTGTTAGCGGTTGACCTGGAACACAGCGATAGCTGGGGTAAGGCGCTTCCAACATCTGTGGAATATGCCAAATCTTTTGGATCGACACTACATATCATGACTGTCGTGCCGAATTTTGGCAGCAGTATCGTAAGCTCTTTCTTTCCCAAAGATCATGAAGAGCAGATGATGAAGGGCGCGAACAAAGCCTTACATGATTTTGTCGATAAGCATATTCCAGATGGTATCAAGGTTCAGCACATCATTGGTCACGGAAATGCGTATGAAGAAATTCTTCGAGTTTCAGATGAGATCAAACCCGATGTGATCATCATGGGGGCACATCGCCCTCGCATGGAAGATTACTTGCTTGGTCCAAACGCTGCACGCGTTGTGCGCCATGCAAAGTGCTCTGTGTTGGTCTTGCGTGACTAATCTGGATTAGCTAAAAGCTACTGCACAAATAAAAGGGCCTGGTCTTAAGTGACTGGGCCCTTTTTTGATACACATACACTTATGGAATGGTGTCCAGATGGCACTGAAATTATTGAAGATTTGGATTTTGTTGGTGTTTGTGTAATCATCCTGTTAGCAGAGTGAAACAAGCTTGGGGAAAGCAATGTTGAACATTTTTCATAATACGGCCTTGGGCCTTTTAATCTTACGTCTAACTCTTGGCGGGATGATTTTCCTGCATGGTCTCAACAAATTGAGTAATCTTGGGGGCTCTATAGAATTTATAGGCGGTAAACTCGTTGCCATGGGGTTACCTGAATTTGTTGCTTATGGCGTGTTGGCAGGAGAAGTCGTCGCACCGATATTAATCATCCTAGGTTTGTATTCGCGCCTCGGGTCACTGCTGGTGATTGCCAACATGACCTTTGCTATCATGTTAATGCATACGGATCAGTTATTCCTACTGACCAAGCAGGGTGGTTGGCAGCTTGAGCTCCAGGGGTTCTTCCTGCTAACAGCTGTAGTTCTTCTCTTTACGGGATCTGGCCGTTATGCGGTAAAATCTGACTAAACCCACGGCTCTTAATATTTGTAACAACAAAGCCCTGTCTTAACAGAAGACAGGGCTTTGTTGTTCTTGAACGTATTAGGATATTCGCTTAACGAAGGGCCGCAACAGCCTCTTTAAGAGTGTTCAGACCAACATCATCCAGGCCTTTGTCCCAATCAAAGGTTTCTTCAGCTCTGGCATAGGCACGGACAGTTGCTTCTCGTGCGGCAATCCGTTCAACCCATTTCTTAAGGTTCGGGAAGTCGTTGATGTCTTGTTGTTGCCATTCGTAATAGGCCACCCAAGGGTATGCTGCCATATCAGCAATAGAATAGGCCCCGGTAATGTAGTCCCGACCTTCTAGTTGTTTATCGAGAACGCCATAAAGACGGGCGGTTTCTTTTACGTAGCGGTTTATTGCGTAGGGAATTTGTTCTGGTGCGAAGCGTCCAAAGTGATGATTTTGGCCTGCCATCGGACCTAGGCCACCCATTTGCCAATGTAACCATTGTAAGGTCTCGTAACGCTCGGCACCTTCCTTGGGAAGAAACTGTCCATGTTTGTCAGCCAGGTATTCAAGCATTGCCCCTGATTCAAACAAAGAAAGTGCTTTGTCACCTGTCGAAGGTGCGTGATCTACTAGGGCGGGCATCCTGTTATTGGGCGCGATGGTTAGATAATCAGGATTGAACTGGTCGTCTTTCATAATGTTAATCGGTGTAATTCGGTACGGGACCCCTATTTCTTCCAGAAGAAGTGTGACCTTGTGGCCGTTGGGTGTCGGGGCGTAAAAAATGTCCAGCATCTTGATTTCCAGTTTCCCTAAAAAAGTAAGCGAGGGTGTTACCCTTCGTTTTGATCCAGTTTGATGGATTGGCTTTGTCTTTTATCTAGGTAGAGATGGAGGGATCAGGTCCGCGTTTCAAGAGGCTATGTAAAATAATATACCAGTCGGTATTAAAATGAACTCTCAAAACTTAAGTGAGTTGTGCTTCAGGTTGTTTTTCGACCCATAGCATAATGCCAAGAGAAATCACGCCCAAAACGGCAAAGGAATAGACGAGGGGGAGGATGGTCATGTCATAACTTTGGCCAACTGTAATACCGATGGCCATGCAGATGTAAGTAGTCAACGATCCGACAACTGCAGAACCCATGCCGGCAAGCTTTCCTAAAGGCTCCATAGCCAGGGTATTAAAGTTTCCAAAGAGTATGCCGACACAGAAAAAACTAAGCATCATAAAGCTCATGAACGCCCATAACGGTGGCTGACCCGCGGTTAATGTTGCGGGCACGACAAACAAGATAGCCAGTGCTGTCATAGCGATGAGGGCAATTTTTGACAGCTTTCTCATGCCAAATTTCATGACAAGATTGGCGTTGGTAAGGGAGGCTGCACCGATGGATAGCGCGAGTATTGCAAAGTAAAGTGGGAAGAGTTCTGTAATACCGTATATATCTTGAAATATCTGTTGGGCGCTCGTTAAATATCCAATAAAAGCACCAAAAATAATACCTGCTGCGAGTGTGTAAGAGAGGGCTTGTTTGTTGGTGAGTATGGTTTTAAGCCCTGCCCAAAAATGGCTGAAAGACAACGAAATACGGTTTTCACTGGTGAGGGTTTCTGGTTGGCGGATGGCAAACCAAACGAGAACAATAGAGGCTAATAAAAAGAAACTATAGAAGATCGCTTGCCAGTCAAAAAATACCAGGATGGATAAGCCCAGGGCGGGGGCTATGGTTGGAACGATAATAAAGACGGCCATGATAAAGGACATAATGCGGGCCATGGCTCGGCCTTCATATTGATCACGTACGAGTGCAATTGAGATAGTCCGAGGTCCAGAGGCGCCGACGCCCTGTAATAAGCGGCCAATAAGCATTACAGAAAAGTCAGTTGCGAGAGCTGATATCACGGAGCCGAGGATGAAAATTACCAAGCCAAGGTAAATAACCGGCTTTCGCCCAACGCTATCAGACAAGGGGCCAAAGAATATTTGCCCGGTGGCTAATCCAAAGAAGATAATTCCAATTACAAGCTGGGTATCGTTGGCATTTGCAATTGAGAGTTCTTGGCCAATCGTCGGTAAAGCAGGCATGACGGCATCAATCGACAAGGCGACTAGAGACATCAAAAATGCCATAAGAGCAATAAACTCCCCAGATCCCAAGGGAGATTTTGGACGTATTAAAGACATAGAACCCACAAAGCCAGTTAGCTGTTTAAACATGTCATATAGGTCTTGTGTAGCAAGGTAACAAGCTATGAGGAAAGGGAGGGTAAGTTTTTTAGTCTAAGCATTGTTGGACTATCCAGTTAAAGGTGTTCTGAACATGCGGGCCTGCCCCTTTTTGGAGACGCATTGTATAGGCGCGGGTACTCTTGACCGTTTCTTCACAGGCTGGAACAAGTAATCCTTGATCGATATATTCATTTATTAATCCATGCCAACCAAGGGCGACGCCTTGATGATTTAGGGCAGCCTGTAATATCAGTGTGTAGTTACTGAAAGATATCGAAGCCATGCTCTTTTGTTCTTTGAAGCCAAGGTGAGAGAACCAACTGTCCCAATTATGCCAAGGAGCCTCAGGTGAAGCCGATAAGTTCAAGAGCGGGACATCGAACAAGGCTTTTGGAGAAACGATTGGTCCGTATTTCTTTAAAAATTGTGGACTGCAAATGGCCATGACCTCTTCTGCAAAAAGGACATGAGTTTTTTCATCGCTCTCATCGAGATTTTGAAGGGAAATGATGAGGTCGCTCTGAATGTCTAGAGGAGCACCGGGAGTTTGAGAGGTAACCACTTGGATGTCGAGATCTCGAAAATTATCTCGAAGATCTGCCAATCTTGGTATGAGCCAGTGACTTGCAAAAGCAAAATCAGTGCTAATACGGACGCGTTTCACCGATTTTCGGACCTCGATCTGATCGAAGATATCATGAATACCGCGGATGCTCTGTTGTGTCGCATTGTGCAGAGCCATTCCGGCCTCGGTAAGTTTAACACCACGATTTTGGCGGAGAAACAACGGTTCCCCAACAAAAGATTCCAGACGTTTGATTTTCTGGCTTAACGCAGGCTGTGTTAGTCTGAGGTGTTGCGCAGCTTTGGTTAGGCTTCCGAGTTTGCTCGCTGCATCAAAAGCGTGAAGTTCAGCGATGTGGCTGTGAACTTTGCTATAAATATTTATTATATCAGTCATATCAATTCCTAGGCTACAAGCCATAGTACTGTTGAAGTATTATCTCGAAGGTAAAATTAATTATGGCTATAGGTCAATTGCTATCGCTTGGATAAAACATCCAACGTGGCGCGTTCAAGGGTGTGAAAGATGAACAAGAAACCAAATATCCTAATCATCATGGTGGATCAGTTAAACGGCACGTTGTTCCCTGATGGCCCCGCTGATTTTCTGCATGCACCTAATTTACGTGCCCTCTCTGAACGTTCTGCTCGTTTCAAGAATAACTATACTGCCAGCCCGCTTTGCGCCCCTGGTCGCGCGTCTTTCATGGCTGGACAATTACCATCTAGAACCCGGGTTTATGATAACGCAGCAGAATATGCTTCTGATATCCCAACTTATGCGCATCACTTACGCCGCGCAGGTTATTACACCTGCTTAAGCGGCAAAATGCACTTTGTTGGGCCAGACCAACTGCACGGCTTTGAAGACCGTCTGACAACAGATATCTATCCCGCTGACTTTGGGTGGACCCCTGATTACCGCAAACCGGGTGAGCGAATTGACTGGTGGTATCACAATCTCGGGTCTGTCACGGAGGCAGGCGTAGCTGAGATTAGTAATCAGATGGAATACGACGATGAAGTCGCTTTCAATGCTCAGCAAAAGCTCTATCAGTTAGCCCGAGAAACTGAACCGGAGACAGGTGAAGAAAAACGTCCATGGTGCGTTACAGTCAGCTTCACCCACCCACACGACCCCTATGTAACAAGGCGAAAGTTTTGGGATCTTTATGAAGACTGTGAACATCTTGAACCCACTGTTGGTGCAATTCCTTACGACGAGCAGGATCCTCACTCGCAACGTATTTATAAGGCCAATGATTACGAAGCCTTTGATATATCTCCTGAAGATGTCAGGCAGTCACGCCGAGCTTACTTTGCCAATATTTCTTATCTGGATGAGAAAGTGGGAGAGCTCATGGATGTTCTTGATCGCTGTCGAATGCGCGACGATACCATCGTTGTCTTCTGTTCAGATCACGGGGATATGCTTGGGGAAAGGGGCCTCTGGTTCAAGATGAATTTCTTTGAAGGATCATCACGGGTTCCCTTGATGATTTCTATACCTGAAGGGATGACAGGTTTAATTGAGGCGCCGGTTTCAAATTTAGATATCGTGCCGACACTTGCTGATCTTGCGGGGGTGGATTTGAGTGAGATACTTCCTTGGACGGATGGTGAGAGCCTTATGCCACTAACCCGCGGTGAGAAAAGAGCTAGCCCGGTTTATATGGAATACGCGGCGGAAGGGTCTTATGCACCATTGGTTTCTATTCGTGAAGGCCGATACAAGTTCAATCACTGTGAACTAGACCCGCCACAATTATTTGATTTGGAAGCAGATCCAAACGAGCTCCTAAATTTAGCTGATAATCCAGAAAACAAAGAGCTTGTTGAAGCTTTCATGGCAAAGGTCCGATCGCGTTGGAATATGGAACTATATGATTCCCAAGTACGTGAAAGCCAGGCCCGACGTTGGGTGGTGTATGAGGCCCTGCGCAATGGAGGGTATTTCCCGTGGGATTTTCAGCCCTTACAAAAAGCCTCAGAGAGATATATGCGCAATCACATGGATCTTAATGTTCTCGAAGATAAGGCGCGCTTTCCCCGGGGAGAATAACTGTTTTTGCATACGGGGAGGGGGCTTACTTGATGTTTGCTCCTCGTACGACCTTTATTGGGCGAGATTAAGCAGGCTAGAACGAGCTATCTCATAACTTATGTCCTTCCCGTGGGGGGTGTCTATGTTATTTTTACACCGCAAAATAACACTTATAGAGAGATAAATAATTTTCCTGATTAATTTGCATATAATTTTTCAGGAAGATGGTGAGAAGCATCATTGGTGAAACGTCTATCATTTAACTCTATTTATAGGCAATGATGTTGTTTTTGTGTGATTTTGTTGAATAAGAGAGTTGAGGGTAATAACACCGATAGGTAGTGAATATCTTTATCGTTTGTTTATACTATCGAAGTTAAAATATCGAAATATAATTTCACGCTGCCAACGATCACACAGGGATCAGGAGGAGCTGATGAGCTCGAAAGAACCGAGAGTATTGTTAGTGGAGCCGAATGAAGTAATCAGAAATGACATTCTAAAGGTTTTGGCTGAGAAAAATTTTGATGTTATTTGCTCACTAAGACCAGATGACGTTCTCTTTTCTGGTGAGGATGATGAAGCATCAATCGGATTGATTTTGATCTCCGATGATTTTGACCGAAGCTTACTGTCTGAGTCTTCTCTGGTTATGGGTGCTACCAGGAAACTTCCCCAACAAATCCCTGTTGTCGTTATGACGGAAATTGACAATCGGAAATCTCCTCTAGAGTTGGTGGTCAATAATTGGTTCCATACACTTAAAAAACCCTGCGATTCTGATATTCTCTATTCAGTTGTCTGTGCAGCGATAAATCAGTTCAATCATGTGCGAGATTTATTGGTCGAAATTGAAACCAGAACTTCTGCGATTGGGTTAATTACCTCAGGTAGCTTCGAATTTAGTACGGTGGAAGAAGCCCGTAACCTTACGACGATGTTGAGCCTTGCTTGCCCCGGTGCTGATGGAATTGTCATTGGTTTGAACGAATTGCTGCAAAACTCGGTTGAACACGGTAATTTGGAAATTGGCTATAACTTGAAAACGGAATTACTTGAGACGGGACTTTTGTATGAAGAAATCCATAACCGATTGCAGATGACACCTTATAACGAAAGGGTGGTGACCGTGAGTTACACCCGTAATGACAAAGAAATAGTCTTTGTTATTCAGGATCAGGGAAAAGGTTTTAATTGGCGAAAATATTTAACGATAGATGATGAGCGGATTACTTCTAGTCACGGTAGAGGTATTGCGTTGGCTAAGATGATGGCCTTTACAGAGTTAAATTATAATGGTTCTGGAAATAGAGTGACTGCCCGAATCATGCTTTAATCATCACTAAGTAGATGGTTAAATTTACTATCTTATAGTTAACCCTCGCTTTATTGAGTTCTTTATCGAAACGCGGGTTTTAATTATTTTAAATAATCAAAACAGATTGCCGTTAGATCGTCCCTGAGCTCATCTCCGCCACTTTCAAAAAAAGCTGAAATTAACTGATCCAGGAGCTGTATATTTTCCTGTCCCTTGGTCAAATCTTTGACCAAGTTTAATAATTCATCCCCTTCTAAATATATATCACCCTGTAATTTGGTTTCAATTAAAGCGTCACTAAAGGAAAACAAAAAATTATCAGGTGTGAACGGGATCGTTTGTAATTCGTAACTTGCAGATTTGCTGATCCCCAAGGGTAGTCCCGTCGTGTCGAGATATTGAAATTCATCAGGTTTTGACCAGGCACCGTAGAGGGGAGGTGGGGCCGCGGCTCCTGCGTAACTTAGGGTTTTCTCCTCTGGTGAAATCAATCCAATAATCATGGTGGCATATTGACCTGTTGGTAACATGTCACACAGGCTTTGGTTGATGTCTGAAAGCAATAGGTGAGGGGTTGTCCAGGCTTCACCGATATTAAATAGCAAGGTGTGAAGGCGTATGGTATTCAAGGCAGATACAACTCCATGGCCTGAAAAATCTGTGACATAAAAGCCGATGGAGCCATTTTTTAGCATATGCACTCCCCAGAAATCACCGCCAAGTTCCGAAGACGGCTGACAAACTGCTGAAATGTTTAACCCTGTCGTTTTACGTATTTCCGCCAATTTATTCTTGGAGGGAAGTATATTCTGTTGAACGTCTTTAGCTGTGGAGAGCTCATCAGCCACTCTACGGCGATAGCGTTCTTGTTTTTCGGTTAATACGAGGTTTTTTAAGTGAAGCTTAGTCCTGATGACTAGTTCGAGTGCATTTACTGGTTTGGTCAGAAGATCGCTTGCTCCTGCTGAAAAAGCCTTTAAGCGTTCTTCGTTATCATCCATGGCAGTTTGAACAATAATGGGGATTGAGGCAGTGTCTTCTATTTTCCTGACAAGAGTACAAACTTCCATGCCACCCATTATAGGCATGATGATATCCAAAATCATAAGGTCTGGAGGATTAGAAGCGACCTTATACATGGCATCTTGTCCATCTTTGGCTAGAATTATATTATTAAAGCCAGCCTTTCGTAAGATACCAGCAATCATGTCGCGCAACAGCTTTACGTCATCCACGACCATTATTTGCCGATTGGCGATTTCTTCAAAGGGGACATCTTTAGAATAATTGGCATCTAAATTCATAGAGTAACAAACTTCCCTTCCTAGCAGTACAGCCCGTAAATCAAAGTTATGGCTTAAGGTTAGTTCTCAACAATGTCGACAATTGTCTCTAGCTTTGCGAGCCGAAACATTTTTTTGACCTTCTCGCGTGGGTTGCTAATTGAAAACTTCCACCCCTCTTCATTGGAACGCTCATGTGCGACGAGAAACATTCCAAGGCCTGCAGAATCGATGTATTCAACTTCAGTTAGGTCAAGTTGGATCATTTGTGTACCTGTTTTAACGGCTTCGTCGATCATGCTTCTAAAAATGGGGTGATCGTTGAAGGTGAACTCACCCGCCATAAGGCACAAAAGGTGGTTGGTTTTGGTTGAAAACGAATAATCCATAACGATAAATCCTTATTGTCTTAAAATAATTCAATTTCTTCTTCAGCGTCGGCGGTGTTGTCTTCTTCAGAGCTTGGGTCAAAATCATCTTCATATAGTGCATGCATGATGAAGCGTTCGCGCATTTCGCCAAGATGGAACCCACCGATAAGCTTGTTGAGCCACTCTCGATCGAGTTCGGGTTTGACATGCTCACCTAGTTGAATCTCTGTTTTGGCGATCATTTCGTCGCCAGCTTCGGATAGAATCCCAAGAGCATCGAGTATGTGTCCTAATCGCTGACTAGTTCTATCTTGAAACTGAATACCTGTAATCATTTCAGAGACTTTTGAGGTCATGATGTCGGAGCTTTTCGCCGAGTGTTGTATTGTTTCGCTGAATTCAACATTTTGTGCCATTAGGCAGGCCATAATTTTTTCAATTTTTTCTTTAGCCAATATGTTCTCTGACATGTCGACAGAGGTGACCTCTTTAAGGTTGTTTTGGCTATCTTCTAACGATTTTGATACGTCTGAAATTTCCGTCCTGATTTGGCCCGAAAGTGTATTAATCGTGCTGGACAGTTCTCGGACTCCGTCCGCAACAACGGAAAACCCTGCCCCGGCATCGCCAGCACGCATGGCCTCTATTTTTGCGTTGAGAGCCAAGAGATTTGTTTGTTTGGTGACAGTTTCAATGTCGTTCACTCGAGCAACAACTTTAGCGACATTGCCAAGTAAATCTTCCATTGCATAGGCCATTGACATACCGTGCTTCGATACATGAAGTATCTGTTCAACAACCCCAGAGATGCTAGATTCCATCATATTCAAAACTTCAGTCAGAGAAATAGTCTCTCCCTCGACTGTAACTGTTCCAGCGGTCTCGATGATAGCGTTTAGCTCTTCGGCTTGCACTCTAGTGTAGGTGGCCAGTTCTTGGAAATTTGTGGATAAGCCCTCTGTGGAGGTTTCAACAAGCGTGGTTGCGATTTCGACCTCTTTACAAAGGGCTTTGAATGTCCTTTTTTGAACATCCGACAGTCCTATCCAAAGTGTCAGTAAATCATGCATACCTTCATGGCTTCCAATAGCGGGGTGACCAGGGATTTCGGGGAGAGCATGATCCTGATGGTCATCATCAAGAGGGAAACCATCTTCTAAAGCGGCATCACCTTCCAAGGAGATATTATCTTTTAAAGATGCGTCTTCTTCTGTTGATAGCCCCTCTTGCGAAGTCTCATATGTTTGCGGTTGAGCTGCTATAGCCATTTAACTCTCCTTTTGGTGTGAGTTGCGAGCCTCACATTCCTAAACTACTTGTTTTGCCAAATTTTTTCCAAGAACCGTGTCGGGCGCTACTTTGAGCACACTTGCCGATCCGGATTTACACTCTGATATGTCTGTCTTTCACACTCCCGCAGGCATTTAACATTGCTGCGGTAATTTTATTTAAGTGATATTGGGCCTCTACGGCACCGGCTTCAAAGGCGGCCCGGGGCATGCCGTAAACCACACAAGAGGGTTCGTCCTGCCCCAGGGTTTTTGCCCCGGCATTTCGTAGTTCCAACATTCCTGCTGCGCCATCTTTTCCCATACCGGTGAGAATAACTGCGACAGCATTTTTACCAGCTGCCTTGCAAGTGGAATTGAACAGAACATCCACTGATGGACGATGCCCTGATACGGGTGGATCATCTGTGAGCTTGCAGAGGTAGTTGGCGCCAGAACGTTTCAGTTCCAGATGCTTTCCACCAGGGGCAATATAAACGTGCCCTGGTAAAACTCTTTCTCCATGACGGGCCTCGGATACGGAAACAGCAGAGATTTTGTTCAAGCGTTCTGCAAAGGTTTTTGTGAATTTTTCCGGCATGTGTTGGGTCACCAGAATAGCCGGACTGTTCGCGGGGAGGTCTTTGATTACAATTCTCAAGGCCTCGACCCCACCAGTAGAAGCGCCGATCGCAATAATTTTTTCTGTGGTTGAAAACTTCAAGGCGGCAAGCGCACTTGCGCCGGGGCCATCCACGGCGTGTTTGTCCAAGGCTTTAACTTTGGCTAGTGCTGCAGCTTTAACCTTGTTGATCAACTCTTCAGAGCGTTTCTCGATGCCGCGCTTCATGTCGAGTTTTGGTTTGGGGAAAAAATCCACGGCACCGAGTTCAAGCGCGCTCAGGGTTGCTTCTGCGCCTTTCTGGGTTAGGGAGGACACCATAACTACAGGCATAGGACGCAAGGTCATGATCTTTTCAAGGAAAGTCAGGCCGTCCATTTTGGGCATTTCGATGTCGAGGGTTATGACATCGGGTAAGAGTTGTTTGATCATTTCTCGGGCTTGCAGAGGATCGGCCGCAGCACCGACGACTTCAATAGTCGATTCTTGCGAGAGCAGGGAC
This sequence comes from Halopseudomonas aestusnigri, assembly GCA_036960845.1. GTDB lineage: Bacteria > Pseudomonadota > Alphaproteobacteria > Kiloniellales > Kiloniellaceae > Kiloniella. Next base: position 214,516 of record JBALWN010000005.1, read on the forward strand.
GTGAGAAGCTCTCTCATTAGAGCTGAATCATCTACTACGAGTACTTTTGTCGGTATCAAAATGAATTCCTAATCTTATAATTTTGATTCAAAAAAGTTCAACGCTACCTTCAATCTCTTGATGGTTGAGGTTGGATCTAAGTTTGTTTTCGTCACCGAGAACCTGGGCATCAAAGGCGTGTGGCAAGAGTTTCATCTTCACGACACCCGTTTTCGGGAAATAGATAATTTTACGGGCCTGTTCGCCGCCGAGATGCTCAGAACAAGAGGCCATGTGTTCATTTTTTAGGTAGCGTTCAACGAACATAATGTTCTTTTCGCCGATAAGGTTTGACGAGTTGAGTACGTGCCCGCCACCAAAGAGCTTTATTTCCATGCGGTTCTTGGCGCCGCCCATGGCTAGAACATCATTGAACAGAGTTTCCATGGCGTGATTTCCATAGCGCATTGATGCACTGGTGCCACCCCATTTGCCACTATCACTTTCCGGAAGCATGAAGTGGTTCATTCCGCCAACACCTAATTCTACGTCTCTAATACAGGCGCTTACACAGGACCCCAGTGTAGTGATGAGCATTTCGTCTTTTCGAGAGGTTACATAGTGAGTTCCAGGCATGATTTTGACGGCGTAGTGCTTGAATTTTGGATCAAAAAATCTCTTAGGCTCTCCTTCATGCGGGTGTTTGAGGTCAGTATCATCTGAGAACAAATGATCCCGGGTCGTGCCGGTAGAGTTTTGAGTGCGTTCAGCCATCAGTGTCATCATGCCCTCCCTGTAATTATACGCTGGGAATTTGTACGCTGATATATGGTTTTGCCAAGTAAAGTGAGTCCAGTTTGGTCGCTCGTAAGGCTCTCGGAATGCCCGATATAGAGCCAACTATCCGGACGGAGTAATTGTGCGTATCTTGCGGCCAGCTTTGTTTTCGTTTCCAAATCAAAATAGATCATGACGTTACGACAAAAAATAACATCAAAAGGGCCTCTCATCGGCCAATTTTCAAGCAAATTCAATTGTTTGAAGGTGATCAGTTTTCGAAGTTCTTTGTTCATGGAGAGCTGGGTTGATGACTGCTGGCTGGTGTACCGGCTTTTGAATTTCGCCGGTAGATCTTCATTGGCCTTGCCAGAGTATTCGCCCTTCATGCCAGTTTGCAACATCTTGGTGTCGAGGTCTGAGGCGAGAATTTTGATGTCAAAGGGGCCCGTTTTTTTCATCAACTCGTTCATGATGATAGCAATGGAATAGGCCTCTTCTCCGGATGAACAGCCTGCGGACCAAATGCGAAGTTTCCGGGTTTCTCCTCGGGTGTTTTGTGCCTCAGTGATGTCTAAACACGCTTGGTAAAGGTGCTTGAAGTGATGGGCTTCGCGAAAAAATTTGGTGAGGTTAGTTGTGATGGCGTTGGTCAGCATACCGATTTCACTGTTACCTGCTGCGCTGTCGAGGAAAGACAAATAGTCTTTAAAAGAGTCTATTTCTAAAAGACGCAAGCGGCGGGCAAGGCGCCCGTAAACCATGTTCTTTTTACTGTCTTTAAGCACAATGCCCGTCCGGTTATAGACAAGCGTTGTCAGTTTCTTGAATTCCTTATCCGAGAAAGGGAACTCGCGATCTTGCGAAGCTGCTTGAGTGTTTGTCTCTTTTCTTGCGAGAGCAGTCATTGCTTTGGGATCCAGTTGTTTCTCGTATACGTTTTGGTCAATTTTATTCTGTCTTATTCTTCGATCCTTGCCCCGGCGATCGGGGGACGTCTCCGGGGCGAGGGTTCGAAGAATGGCCTAAAATTCAGACCAGTCGTCGTCATCTTCAACGGCTAACGCCGCTGATGAACCTGACTTTAGGGCTGCGACCTTTTTAGGCGCTCTTCTGGCTTGGGCAGGTTTTTTCGTTGCCTTAACCTCTTTCAGCTTTTGGCTTTTGCCACCCTTGTTTTCCTCTGTTGTGAAGAAACCAATGAGATCGACGAGGCCTTCGGCTTGTTCTTCAAGGGTGCGGGCCGCAGCTGAACTCTGCTCAACCAGGGCGGCGTTCTGCTGGGTCATTTCATCCATAGAGGTGATGGCGGTATTGATCTCTTCGACACCCGAAGCTTGTTCTCGGCTTGAGGCAGCGATTTCAGAGATAATATCGGCCACACGTTTGGATGAATCGACAATTTCAGAAAGTGTATCGCCGGTAGATCTCACTAGTGTGACACCTTCTTTGACCTGGTCGTTGGCTTCGACGATCAAGGTTTTGATATCCTTGGCCGCTTCACCAGAGCGTTGCGCCAGGGTACGGACTTCGGCGGCAACCACCGCAAAACCTTTACCCGCTTCACCCGCTCTTGCAGCTTCGACTGCAGCGTTCAGTGCCAAGAGGTTAGTTTGGAAAGCGATCTCGTCAATAACACCGATGATGTCAGCAACCTTCTGAGAGGCTTCTTCGATGCCTGTTACAGCAATAACGGCTTCCTGGACAACTTCACCGCCTTTTTCTGCGGTTTCGGTTGCGTTGATCGCCATCTGGTTCGCCTGCTGAGCTGATTCAGCATTCTGTTTAACCGTTGTGGACATTTCCTCCATAGAGGCAGCTGTTTCTTGCAGGCTCGAAGCTTGCGCCTCGGTCCTTTGAGATAGATCAGTGGAACCAGAAGAGATTTCTGTAGAGGCAGATCCGATTTCATCAGTGGTAGAGGTGATCTCAATCACTGTCTCAGCAAGACGAGCAGAGGTCTGGTTCACATCCTGTTTCAGTGTTTCATACATTCCTGTGTAATCAGTAGTGATTTCGTGCGTCAAATCACCAGCGGAAAGTGAAGACAGAGCTTTCGCTACATCATCAACCACGGCACTGACATTTTGGTTTAGCGAGTTAAGGGCATTGGTCAGGCCGAGCATAAAGCCTTCCTTGCCTTCTGCATCAAGTGATTTACTGAAATCACCAGAAGAGATGGCATTGACCATTCCATCGACTTCGACCTGGATGGCAAGTTCTGCTGTAACATCCGACCACTCGACAACGGTACCAAGACGCTCACCGTCTTCGTTGTTGATCGGGTTTGCGATAAGAGTAAATGTACGGCCGCCGATTTCGATCTGGCCTTCATAGGTGGCGGTCAGAGCTTCGAGAGCTGCACGTTGATGGGCGGGGTTTTTGTGGAAGCGATCGATGCTGCCTCCCAACAGTTTGTTAGTATCAAAGCCGGTGAGATCCTTACGAATATCGGCTTCACCTGCTCTCATCATATCCGAGACAGCATCGTTCATATAGATGATGTCAAAATCGGTGTTGGCGACCATTACGTTGGCAGTACAGCTATCCAATGCCACTTTCACCCGGGCATTTTCTGCTGCAATTCTATCGGCCTCGCGTTGTTCAGCGAGTTTTACGGTCACATCATCCCACTCGACCACGGTACCCAAACGTTCGCCGGTACTATCCAGAATTGGAGAAGCGATGAGCTCGAATATACGACCGCCGACTTCAATAGAAGTCTCGTAAGCGGAAGTTAAACCGCTGATCATGCCGCGTTGATGGCTTGGATTTTTGTGAAAACCATCGATATTGACGCCAATAAGGTTATTGGCATCGAGGTTTGGCAGGTCTTTTTTTAGATCAGCCTCGGCATTTTTCATCATGTCGACCATGGTACCGTTCATATAGACGATGTTGAGATCGGCATCGGCAACCATGACATTGGCCTGACAATTATCCAGAGCCACTTTGACCCGGGCATTTTCAGCCGCCTTAACATTGATTTGTTGCAAGGCATTGGTCAATTCGCCAATTTCATCTTTGCGATCAAGGCCTGTAAGCTCAACGTTTGCATCACCAGCCGCCATTTTTTGAATGGCTTCTTTTGTCGCAATCAATGGGTTCGCAATGGCGTTTCCGATAAGTAATGCGAGACCAAACCCAATAGCCAAAGCAGCTACAATACAAGTGATAATAAGAGTGTAGGTGGTGGAAACTGTCGAATTATTGCTGTCCTGACGGACAGTCATCAGGTCTGCTTCTTCTGTAATGAAGTCAGCCATGATACCGCGAAACTTATCGAAATATTGTTTGCCGGCGGCCTGACCAATAAGGTCAGCCATGTCATCCATGGTTTGCGCATCACCAATTCTACTGCGAAGGGCAATGGTGGGCTCGGTGACCTTGGATTTCCAATCGGCAATGTTTCCTGAGATGTCTGTCAGCAATTGCACTTGAGCAGGGTTATCGTTCACCGTTACTTTCAGCTCATCAACCTGGCTTGTGAAGGCTTTTGAACCCTCTTTATAGGGATCAAGAAAAGCGTCTTTGCCAGCAAGTAAATAGCCACGCATGCCGGTTTCCATATCAACTGCAGCAGCAAGAATGGAATTAGCATGGGCAATCACTTTGAAGGTGTGTTCAACCAATTTTTCATTTGTATGTAAAATGTCCACATCATGTTGCAATTCTGAACTAGCAGAACCCGACCTCAAGTGACTTTGAATACTTGTAAAAGCCTCTTCAGTCTGTTCTTGGCGTTCGTTCAACAGTTTTGTTTCGCGGGAGATAAAAAGAGCAATTTGTTCCCGGAATTTATCGAAATAAACCTTACCGCGAGCCTCGCCAACCAGGTGAGCCATATCGTTCATGGTTTCCGCATCACCGATTTGCCGACGCAGAGCGATATTTGGTTCGGCCACTTTTTCCTGCCACTCCCGTACAACGCCTTCAATTTCTTGAAGCCGTGCAACCTGTTCCGGCTCGTCACTTGCGGTTTCTTGCAAAGTAGTAATCGCGGCGTAAATTTTGGTTTCGCCACTTTTATAGGGATCAAGGAAACCTTCTTGTCCGGCCAATAGATAACCGCGCATACCCGTTTCCATATCTACAGCCAAGCTTATAATGCTGTTGGCTTCTGAAAGCTCGATGCGGGTGTGGTCCACTTTCTCGTTGGTTGCGACAATAGAGCCAATCGAGTAGATGCTGATGATACCCAGTGCCAAAAGCAACAGCATGGGGGCTGAAATTCCGGCAAGAATTTTGGGCTTGGTTTTAAGATCTCTGATCTTCTCTCTGATACTCATAACTTATCTCTCCTAATTGCAGTGCCGCTATTCGGCTTCGGCAGCCTTAGCAGCTGCAAATTCGTTTTGTGAGGGCTTGAGGGGCGAGCTGTCTTCCACATGAAGGCGCGCTAAAAGACGTTCTTCGGCGACAAAGCCAAATCTGACAATCTTTAGTATGTTAAGCTCGTCTTTGGATGGGAAAAGTTCTTTTCCCAACATAAAATACAGCTTAAGGTTGTGGCGAAGCGCGAACATTCTTTCTCCCTCTCTCTAAATTCGTATTGGTTTTCAGCAGTGTGTTCTAATAAACTTGGCCTGTTATTTAGCGATATGGTGGTTTGTGACTAACTTTCGACAGCCTGGCCTGCTGTTACACCCTCTTCAATAACCTGTGTATCGAAGAGACGTTCTTGGTTGAGTAAGGCGACCATTCGTTCTTCGATGGTTACCAAACCTGACAGGTACTCTTCTTCAACGAGATTTTCCATTTTTGGAACTTCTCGAATGTCTGAATTGGATACGGTGAGAATGTCGGATACGGTATCAACAAGTATACCGACCATGCGTTCTTTCACGGCAATAATAACAATGACATGAAGAGTAGTTGCTTTTGTTTCACCTAAACCAAAGCGACATCGCAGATCAAAAATTGGAACAATGACCCCTCGCAAATTTAACACCCCCCGCATATGTGCAGGGGTGTTGGGTAAAAGGGTTGTATCAACCCAACCTTTAATTTCGCGAACGGACATGATATCTACGCCGTATTCTTGTTCGCCAACTGTAAAAGTGATGAATTGGGAGTGGCCCACTTCTTCAATCTGGACAAGGCTATTGTTTTCAATTCTATCGCCATGGGGGCGAATTCCCGTAGGGGCATTAGATGCATTTTCCTGGGCAACGAGGCTGTTACTTTCCATTAATTTTGCTCCACAACTTCCAAGTCTTTGTCATCGACACTTAAAGAATCGTCGATTAAGAGTTCGGATAGGCCTTTGGTGAGGAATAGAGGCTCTGGTTTAGAGCTTTCCTGTACTAGTTCTTGAGTATTGGTATGTTCTGTTTTTTCATTTTTAACATTTTCACTGGATGTGCTCGCGTCCGTGTCTTTGATAGTCCGGTTTTCAGCTTTACTGTCCGGGCCATCATCAACGTCGCTATCTTCATCCGCACCGTTTGGGACAAATGTGTGCGCTTCCTGCCTGGCCATGGCATCCAGACCATCAACATCCAGAATTAGAGCAACCATGCCATTTCCTAGAATTGTGGCCGCTGAAATACCATCCACGGGGTCGTAGTTTTCTTCGAGACTTTTGATCACAACTTGTTGTTGACCGAGAAGCTCATCGACCAGAATTCCAATCTGTTTTCCACCTTCTATTTCAACGACGACGACGAGTCCTTTACTCGGATCTTTTTGGGCAGCTGGAATGTGGAATAGGCTGTGTAGTTTTACTAATCGGATATATTCGCCGCGTAAGGAAACAACTTCGGCGCCGTTTGATAAACGGTGCAGATCTCCTTTTGCCGGACGCAGACTTTCTACAATTGATGTTAGGGAAATTATGAATTTTTCTTTCCCGATTGCTACCACCATACCATCGAGAACGGCGAGGGTCAGAGGTAGGGACATGATGAATTTTGTGCCCTTCCCCGGTACAGATTGCACCGTAATTCTACCGCCTAAGGTGCTTATATTTCGGCGAACCACGTCCATTCCAACGCCGCGTCCGGAAACATCAGTAACTTCATCAGCTGTTGAAAAGCCGGGATTGAAAATTAAGTCGTCAATTGCTTCGTTGGATAAATTATCGTCCGCGTTAATGATGCCATGTTCGATAGCTTTTGCTCTGACGCGCTCGCGGTTTATGCCGCGGCCATCATCCTCAACGATAATATGAATCCGCCCAGATCGGTGTTCAGCCATGAGCTTGACGATCGCCAATTCAGGTTTACCAGCCTTTACGCGATCTTCAGGTGTTTCTTCAACGCCGTGATCCAATGAGTTTCTGATCATATGTGTTAAAGGATCTGACAGTTGTTCAATTACGGTCTTGTCGACTTCGGTATTTTCACCCGAAGTTTCCAGCTCCACTTTTTTGCCAAGTTTGTTTCCGAGTTCTCGTACAAGCCTTGGGATACGAGCGAATACGGATTTTACGGGTTGCATACGCACGGCCATTACGGACTCTTGGATTTCACGGGTGTGCATGCCCAGATCTTCAAAACCCTTGGCCATAAACGCGGCGAGTTCAGGGGGGAGGTTGTCGACCTGTTGGCGCAACATGGCCTGGGTAATAACTAACTCGCCCACCATGTTGACTAGACGATCAACACGATCGAGCTCAACGCGGATGGAGGATACTCGTGCTTGTCCCGCGCCTGCCCCAGACGACGGTTGCCCTGATGGGGGTTGGATCGTTGGGGCTTGCAACGCCGCAACCGCTTGTTCTTTCGTGGCTTCAAGAGATTTTTCAGGAACGACAACGTCGCGTGCTTCGTCGGTTGTTTCGTTCGGTAAGGCAACGTCTGAAATAGAACCTTCTATCGTAATTGTTAGATCACAATCTTCTGTGACAAACTCAAAAACTTCTTCTACATCAGCGAGTGTACATTCTGATATTAGTTCGAAGGTCCAAGATAAGTAGGCTTCGTCGGAAACAATTTTTTGAATGTTTGGAAGGCGGTCAGTGTTAACAGTAGAGGTTAATTCTCCCAATCCCTTCATCTCGCGAACAAGCAAAAGTGGTTCATTTGCATGCTGTAGCAAGTCGATCTTGGGAATGAAATCAATGATATACTTTATTGGTCCGGATTGTTTGTCGCTGTTGTTATCAATGCCATTTTGGGTGCTGTCATCACTGGTAACAGTTTCTCCAAAGGCAAGGGCATTAAGTTTTTCTTTTACCTCAGTAAAATCATCTTCAGGGACGAGAACGCCATCTTGCGCAGCTTGAATAAGACTGGTGAGAACGTCATTGGCTGCGAGTAACAAGCCTACCAATTCTTCTGTAATTCCTATTTCACCCTGGCGCATTTTGTCGAGCAAGGCTTCGTAGATATGGGCAAAGCCAACTAACTGATCAAAACTGAAAGCCCCTGCGCCTCCCTTTACGGAGTGGACAACACGGAAAATAGCATTGAGATCTTCTACATCAACATTTTCTGGGTTGTGATGGAGATCAGCAAGACGTGTCTCTGCATCGATCAACAGTTCAGCACATTCTTCGAAGAAAGTGTTCTTGAACTGGTCTAGGTCGAAATCGTTTGTACTCACAATTCCCCCTCATACGAGCGTTCTCGTACATACGGCGATTAAATGACAGCTTCCTCTACCAAACTTATTTAAGGATCCTGATGGGTGCGAGCTCAGGACATCTGAGCTTTTAGTTTACTTGGAACAGTCAGGGGCAAACTTTATTGACAACTTGCAGTAACTTTTCCGGATTAAACGGTTTTACAATCCAACCTGTGGCGCCAACTGTGCGTCCTTCGTTTTTCTTCCCGCCGTCTGATTCTGTTGTAAGGACCAAAATCGGCGTGAGGCGATGGGTTGGGTTGGCACGAATTTCTTTACACAATGTGAGGCCATCCATGTTCGGCATGTTCACGTCGGTGATGACGAGGTCAACTCTGTCACCTCCCAATACGGTTAAGGCTTCACAGCCGTCAGCGGCTTCAAGGACACTATGTCCTGCACCTTTCAGGGTGAAGGCAACCATATCTCTCATTGTTTTGGAATCGTCTACGGTAAGAACTTTTAACCCCATTGTACTTAGCTCCGTAATGTATCGTTAGAATAAAGGCCTAAATCCTTAAAGGCCGTGACGAGCGCATCAGAAGAGTCGTTGATCTGGAATGATCTGTCGGCTTCTATGCAGCTAACAGCAGCTGAATGGATGATTTGTAAGCAGGCAGTGGAGGCTTTCTCTACATCTTTGGCATTGATACTGAGGTTGAGGCTTTTATCATCTGCTTCGACAAAAAGAGAGAGAAGTTCTTCTGCTACAAAAATGTCAAGACACGGCGCAAGCTCAATTGTGGCTGTTTGCTCTGTGACGTCCAACTTCATGATTGGGACTTACCTCCGAGTGTAGGGATAAATTCAAAACCGAACTGATGATGTGTTGCGTAATAAACTTTAATGCACTTTATGAGTGTGTGCCGTATTTGTTAATAAGCAATTAAATAGCTCTGGCAGAAATGAATTTAGAATTATCTTAGTTTATTGCCATCTCTGGCTTAATATATTTTCGTAAATAATATCATGTGTTTAGTGTGAAATGCGGTGGGGGTAAAAAATATCTTTACTATTTGTTTGTTATTGTTGGGTAATTTTCTATCAGAAATAAAAAATAAATGGTGTAATGTCATGAATAAAACACAGATAGATAATGTTCAGCGGACATTTAAGCAGGTAGCCGCAATCAAGGAACAGGCAGCTGAACTATTTTATGGACGGTTATTTGAACTGGATCCATCTCTAAAAAAAATGTTTCGATCTGATATGAAATCTCAAGGTAAAAAGCTTATGGTTGCGTTGGCGACTGTAGTGGCAGGGTTGAAAAATTTGGATCGAATTGTACCTGTTGTTCAATCCTTGGGTGTAAAGCATGTAGGCTACGGTGTGAGAGAAAAAGATTATGATACCGTGGGATCTGCCCTTATCTGGACACTGGAAAAGGGTCTTGGGGCCGATTTTACTCCCGCGGTTCGAGATTCCTGGTTGGCCGCTTACACTCTTTTAGCCGGAGTCATGAAAGAGGCAGCGGCAGACGTGCCAATAAAAGATGAGTTTAAAGTACTCATGGCTCAGGCTTTTGTATTTATTCAACAAAAGCAGCACTGATGTACTTATGCAGGATATTCAATAAGAGCCTGTAAGAACGGAAAAATTCTACGATCTATTTTTAGGCATCAAGTGGGTGTATCCCAGCGCTTTGCGATGGCCTTTGATGGTGTCTTGATACTTCATCATGCAATCAAAGCTGAATTAGGTTTCAAATGAAAGGTGATTGTGCTTCAATTGAAACATCTGTCGAGACGAAAGCAAAAATAAAGAGTCTTTGAGAGTAAGTTTTTTGGCAGTTGTGGTAATGTAACTGGCATGTTGAACAGCGAACAAAAAAATAATAAAATTTAAGACCAAGTTTTAGTACGATTTCTAATACGACAATTTCAATATACTGGGAGGTATTGATGAAACTTCGGGATTTACTCTTTGGATGCGCTAGCGTACTCGCTTGTCTTTCCATAAACGTATCAACTGCTGCTGCACAAGATTGTGCGCGTGGTGATTTGGATACGCGGTTTTGTGATGTTGATGGTGATTTAATCGCTGATACGCCGACTGATCCTTCAAAATTGTTGGATCCAGAGACACTTATTTTCGCTTATACACCAGTAGAAGACCCTGCTGTTTACAAAGAAGCCTGGGCTGATTTTATCGATCATCTTGAGAGCAAAACAGGTAAGGACGTTGTTTTCTTCCCCGTACAGTCCAACGCAGCTGAAATTGAAGCAATGCGTTCTGGCCGTCTTCATATCGCTGGCTTTAACACCGGGTCTAACCCGTTGGCTGTGAACTGTGCTGGTTTCTCACCCTTTACCATTATGGCCCGTGAAGACGGCAGTTTTGGTTATGAGATGGAAATCATCACTTATCCGGGTAGTGGCATCGAAAAAGTTGAAGATCTTAAAGGCAAAGCTCTGGCCTTTACATCACCAACTTCAAATTCTGGTTTCAAAGCGCCTTCGGCTATTTTGAAAGCTGACTTTGACATGATCAAAGATCGTGATTTCGAAGCGACATTCTCTGGCAAGCATGACAACTCCATTCTCGGCGTTGCCAACAAAGATTATATCGCAGCATCTATTGCGAACTCCGTTAAGTTTCGGATGATTTCTCGTGATGTGATCAAAGCTGATCAGGTCAAAACCATTTATACATCGCAAACTTTCCCAACAACTGGATTTGGTGTTGCTTACAATCTGAAACCTGAACTTCAGGCAAAGATTAAAGACGCTTTCTTTAGTTTTGAGTGGGCTGGTTCGTCATTGGAAAAAGAATTTTCTAAATCAAAAGAAAGCCAATTTCTTCCTATGACATACAAAAAATTCTGGGACGTTATTCGTAAAATTGATACGGCTAACAACGTGTCCTACGCTTGTAAATAACAGGCTTTTTTGAATAAAAATGACAAACCCGGTACCTGCAAAGGTGCCGGGTGTGTTTTATTAATCGACAGGTAGAGTTGGCATGTTACACCTGAATAAACTTACCAAGCAGTACGCCACAGGCGATAAGGCTCTCACAAGTGTAGAGCTTGAAATTCCCAAAGGGCAGGTCGTTGCTTTAATTGGTCCATCTGGCGCAGGTAAAAGTACTTTGATCCGTTGTATCAACCGCTTGGTTGAGCCGACCTCTGGTACGGTTACACTCAATGGAAAAGAGCTGACAAAGCTCGGTTCTGGCGCGCTTCGTCAGGCAAGACGGCGCATGGGAATGATCTTCCAGGAGTATGCTCTGGTTGAACGCCTGACAGTTATGGAAAATGTTCTGTCTGGTCGCTTGGGCTACGTCGGGTTTTGGAGATCCTTTCTCCGTAAATACCCTCAAAGTGACGTTGATGAGGCTTTCCGGTTACTTGAACGCGTTGGCCTTGATCATATGGTAGACAAACGTGCTGATGAGTTATCAGGTGGGCAAAGACAGCGTGTAGGTATTGCCCGTGCTTTGATACAAGATCCTGAGTTGCTTCTCGTCGATGAACCGACAGCATCTCTTGATCCAAAGACATCGCGCCAGATTATGCGCTTGATCTGTGAGCTTTGTGCCGAACGTGATCTCGCCGCGATCATTAATATTCACGATGTTGCTCTGGCTCAAATGTTTGTACAGCGCGTTGTTGGTTTGCGCCTTGGTGAAGTCGTTTATGACGGTCCGCCTGATGAGCTTAAGCCTGATATCCTGACTGAAATTTATGGTGAAGAAGATTGGGAAGCGACCATCGAAAAAGTTGATGAAGATGAGGCGGAACAGGGGGCAGTAGCATGAGTTCCTCGGTAACAGCTTCCCGGAAATGGCGAAAGCCTCCGATGATCAAAAGTCCGTTGATGCGCTGGGCTTTGATTTCTGCATCTCTGATCTATCTCGTCCTTGCCTTTGGTTCATTTGATGTTAATTGGGCGCGGGTATACGAAGGTTTAGATCGCGGTTGGAAGTTTATTCTAGCCTTCTCTAATCCTGATTTTACTAGTCGTTGGTCAGATATTTCTGATGGGATGATTGAATCGGCAATCATGACAGTAACTTCCACGGCTTTCGGGATATTTATTTCAATTCCAATCGGGCTTGGTGCTGCCAGAAATATAGCACCTTTACCAGTGTACATAGTCTGTCGAGGCATCATCGCGGCTTCCCGCGCTTTGCACGAAATCATCGTGGCCATTTTATTGGTAGCGATCTTTGGATTTGGCCCTTTTGCTGGTTTTGTTACCTTGTCCTTTGCGACCATTGGTTTCCTGGCCAAGCTCTTGGCAGAAGACATCGAAGACACCGATAAGTCTCAGTCTGAAGCGATCAAGGCAACAGGTGCAGGTTGGTGGCAATGGGTTACTTACGGAATCCAGCCACAGGTCATGCCACGCCTAATCGGCCTTTCCATGTACCGCTTGGATATTAACTTCCGTGAATCAGCCATACTTGGGCTGGTTGGCGCGGGGGGTATCGGGGCGACGTTGAATACGTCGTTTGATCGTTACGAATTTGATACCTCTGCGGCTATCATCATTATCATCATAGTTGTTGTCATGGCCCTTGAATATCTCTCAGGCATTATACGGGCGAGGTTACAATAATGGCCGTATCTACAAATAAAACCGGACAAAAAGTCTGGATGGTTCGAGACCGAGATGCGCAACTGAAACGTTGGTTTGTTTATTTCGTTTCTGTTGCGGTGGTTATGTATTGCTGGCAGACGATCTCATCAGCAACGACCTGGTTTTACGTTTTTGATGCTCCTAGGATTGCGGCGGATATTGGCGGGCGTGCGATGCCACCAAAATGGTCCTATATCAATGAGCTGTGGAAGCCATTGTGGGACACCATCAATATTGCCACGATCGGGACGGTGTTGTCCCTTATTATCGCTGTGCCAGTTGCGTTTATGGCGGCGCGTAACACGACACCGCATAAAATTTTCTGCCGCTGGCCTGCTTTGTTTATTATTGTTTCTTCACGTTCGATCAACTCATTGATCTGGGCGCTGTTGCTTGTTGCCATCATTGGCCCGGGCATCTTTGCTGGAACCATTGCGATCGCTCTACGATCCATCGGGTTTTGCGCAAAGTTGCTCTACGAAGCAATCGAAGAGATTGATGAGAAACAGGTTGAGGCGATTACGGCCACGGGTGCCAGCAGGTGGCAGATCATGGCTTATGCCATTGTGCCTCAGATTATGCCTTCGTTTGCAGGGATCACTGTATTTCGTTGGGATATCAACATTCGCGAATCAACCGTACTTGGCCTTGTTGGGGCGGGGGGGCTTGGTTTGCAGTTGAGTTCTTCACTTAATGTGTTGGCTTGGCCTCAGGTATCGCTAATTATCCTCGTTATCTTTATCGCCGTTATCATTAGTGAAATGGTATCTGCGAAAGTAAGATCTTCGATTATCTAGTGAGGATATAAGCTAAAACATAAAGGCCCCTGACTGTGATATGTCAGGGGCCTTTTTTATGACATGGAACAGTGCTTAAGCGTAGTCGTTGATGCTGCGGCCTGATACTTGTCCCCAAACGATATGATCGTCCGAGAACATCCGCTCAATCATTCCAGCTGCATCGGTTGGCGTCATAGCGACTTCAAGGTCGCGATCGATACCAGCGGTACTGTACATGTTGGTATCGACCTTGCCGGGATAAAAACCCATTACTCGAACACCTTTGGGTGCGCACTCAACTTCCATGCAACCCGTGAAGCCACGGATCGCCCACTTGCTTCCTGAATAAACCGAGATCGACTTGCGGCAGTAGAGGGCTCCTGTTGAGACAACATTAATGATCGCACCTGATTTGCGTTCTAACATTCCCGGTAAGGCAGAGTGGGTCATGAACATGGTGCCCAAGGTATTGGTTTCCATTACTGCGCGGATATCGGAGACTTTGTATTCGTCAAAAGAGCCTTCTAGCCAAATGCCAGCGTTATTTACCAAACCCCAAATTGGCCCGATATCACTTTCAACGGATTTGACAACGACTGCGCAGTCTTCTTCGTTGGACACATCCAAGGTGTAGCCTGGAATACCGAGTTTCTCGGCGCAAGCTGTGACCTTGTCGGGGTTGCGTCCGGTTAGTACGGGATGATAACCCGCAGCCTTTAATTTTTCAGCAGTCGCCAAACCAATCCCGCTGGTTGCGCCAGTTATCAATATCACCCGATCTTTGTCAGCCATTTCTTCTCACTCTCGAATAAAATCTCTTAATTGATTATTTGATGATATCCTACTGTTTCAACAACAGTATGTGTAGCAACCTTTTGTATTAAATTATTCTAATAAGCAGCTGATGAATAAAACTCTTTTGATCGTAGCTCATATCCCGTCACCAAATACTATGGTGCTTAGAAATGCCGTTATTAAGGGCGCGGAAATCCCGGATATCAAAGGTGTGGATGTCGTTGTCAAAAATCCCTTTGAAGCCGGGCCAGAAGACGTTTTAACTGCCGATGGCATCATTCTCGGAACGACGGAAAATCTTGGTTATATGAGCGGGGCGTTAAAGGATTTTTTTGATCGTATTTATTATCCCTGTCTCGAAGTCAAACAGGGTCTGCCCTATGGCATTTATATCAGGGCAGGTCACGATGGCACCGGAACCAAGCGAGCGATTGAGAGCATTGTAACGGGACTGCGCTGGAAGCCTGTGCAAGAAGAGGCATTGATTTGCCGGGGCGAGTTTCAGGATGAGTTTAAAAGTCAGTGCGAAGAGCTCGGCATGTTGATGGCGGCCGGGCTGGAAGCTGGAATTTTTTGAGATCCCAAACGCTATCCACAATATGACATAGCTTCCCCTAAAGACAAACCGAGGTATTCCAACGTACTTGGTTGCCTTCAGGGAAATATAAATTGACCGCTATGCTGTGTTCTCTTCAGTGAGTTCAGTAGGGTAACCCTCAGCGCGCATTTCTATACCACAGGCTTTTTCTAACAGACGGGCGACTTCGGGTGATTGCGCGTCCCCGCCCAATACATCTTTAGCACGACGGTATATTTCTTGTGTCGCACCACCGAGTTCGAGTGGAACACCCGTTTTGTCAGCGATATCATGCGCGAGCCCAAGATCTTTCAACACGAGATCAATCGGGAAGTTGACATTGTAACCGCCGCTGAGAACAAGCTTTGATTCGGTTTGATGGACAAAACTGTTGCCAGAGCTGTGGCGAATGCCTTTCCAGATCGCATCCATATCGACGCCGTATTTCCTGGCAAGCATCATGCCTTCGCTGGCTGCAACAAGATTGACAAAAGCCAACATATTGGTGACCACTTTTACCACGGTGGCATGCCCAGTTGGACCCATATAGAGGATCTCACCGCCCATTATTTGTAGAACCGGTTTAACATTATCAAAAGTGTCTTCATCGCCACCGACAAGAATGGTGATTTTACCAGAATGCGCACGGTGTACACCACCCGTCACGGGACACTCAAGTGCATTGATACCTTTGGATTTGGCAAGATCTGTTAAACGCTGCAAATCTTCGAAATCGGTGGTGCTCATCTCAATCCAGGTTGCCCCGGCAGACAGGTTGTCAAAAACACCGTTCTCACCCTCTACGACGGACCTGGATGCTACGGGAGAAGGAAGTGCAGTAATAACAACTTCTGCATCGTCACAGATACCAGCGATATCATCTGACCATTTTGCACCAACCTCTATAAGTCGGGTCGCTGTATCTTTCGCAAGATCAGTAACGGTGACATCACAACCCGCTTTTACGAGGTTCATAGCAAGGGGTTCACCAAGGCTGCCAAGGCCAACAAATCCAATTTTCATTTCTTTAATCCTAAAGTGACCTGGCTAACGCAGGTGCTATATTATTCTGGAGTATGTCTAAAAACTTTGAGCCTATCCGGGCGTTTAAACAATTGATGTTTTTTCGACCTTTGGTTCAAAAAATGTTCCAATTGATCTTGGCCTGTGTGACAAATCGTACTTGAGTTTCTCAAGCTTGGGATTATTGGGGTGTGGTATGGCGAACCAAATAGATTTGAAAAAATTGCCGCCGCTCAAGGCACTAAAAGGTTTTGAAGCAGCTGCGAGGTTGCTTAGTTTTCGACGGGCCGCGCAAGAATTAAACCTGACGCACACAGCAATAAGCCATCAAATCAGGTTGTTGGAAGAAGACCTCGGTGTTTCTTTGTTTGAGCGAGATGGACGGGCGGTCAAACTAACTCGCGCAGGTGAGAATTTTTACCCTGTTGTTAGATCTACGCTTGAGCAATTGATAAACTGTTCAGAAGTGTTGCGTCGAACCGATCAAAATCAAAGCCTTCGAATTCAAGCTTTTGTCACGCTTTCTATTCGTTGGCTTGCGCGGCGGTTATCTCGCTTTAAGGCGCAATATCCAGGTTTCGATCTCCAAATTACGTCAAGCATTCTTGATGGTACTTTTGATGAGGCTAATGAAGATCTCGGAATTATCTATGCGCCTGAACCCGTGCCAAGCCATCTGCATTGGATGCCTTTGTTTGATGCGGTGCTTATGCCGGTGTGTAGCCCTGATCTGTTAAAAGGCAGCACAAGCAAGATAACACCGCAAGAGCTTCTCAAGTTACCTTTACTAAAGGTCTATACCGCAGACGATCACTGGGAAGAGTGGTTTCAGTCTGTCGGGGTCTTTTCTGAAATTTCTCGTAACTCGATTGCTGTGGATACCATAGCAATCGCCTTGGAAATGGCCTTGGATGGTGAAGGCGTTGCCATGGTCAATGGTCCATTTGCCGATAATGATCTCAAGGCAGGACGCTTGGTGCAGCCTGTTGACCACACCGCGAAAGCTCCTGGGGGATGGGGGGTAGTGTGTCGTCAGGATCGAAAAGACAGCCCTGATGTTGAGAAGTTTATGACATGGCTTTTGGATGACGTTGAGGCAAACTGACAGCATAAAGCTTATGTTTGAGGTGGAAAGATTGATTCCAGCTTTACGAGGTTAGTAAAAGCAAGAAACAGATAGTCCCTACATTCCTATTATGAGATGCTTTTTACTCAAATAATATTTCAGTAGGAAAGAGAACTGTATGTCTCCTAAACAAGCGCCGAGTATCGATATTACTTCTGGCTTAATGTTGCTTTTGCTCGCAGCAGTTTGGGGAGGTTCTTTCTTCTTTGCAGAAATAGCTCTCAGAGAAGTTCCCCCCTTAACAATTACACTTCACCGTGTTTTATGGGCGGTTCCGATTTTGGTTATTGTTGTGTTTTGGCAAGGTATTAAAGTTCCTAAATCGATACAGGCGTGGCTTTGTTATCTCGGAATGGGCGCGTTAAATAATGCTATTCCCTTTTCACTGATATTTTGGGGGCAAACGAATATCGAAAGCGGTTTAGCTTCCATTTTAAACGGTACGACGGCGGTTTTTGGCGCCGTTGTCGCGGGCATTTTCCTCATCGACGAACCGTTAACTACACGTAAAATTGTGGGCGCTGTCTTTGGGGTCGTTGGTGTCGCTGTAATTATGGGCTTTGATGCCCTTACAGATTTCGATCCACGAAACTTAGCTCAACTCGCGATCCTTGGAGCTGCTTTGTCATACGCTTTTGCCAGTGTTTGGGCTAAGCGATATCTCTCCAGTTATCCCCCGGTTATGAACGCTTTGGGTATGTTGATCGGAAGTACAGTTCTTATGTTTCCGATTGCATTCTTGGTGGATGGCACACCTGTCTTGGCTTTGTCGTCAGGGGTTTGGGCTTCACTCATAGCCATCGCAATATTATCAACGGCGCTGGCTTATCTTCTTTATTTCAAGATACTCGCGCGAGCTGGGTCTGCTAACCTTATGTTAGTGACACTACTCATTCCCCCCTTCGCTATTGGCTTGGGGGTCGTGTTCCTCGGCGAGACCTTAACGATTGAGGCGTTAATCGGATTTGGAATAATTGCTATGGGGCTTGTGATAACGGATGGGCGATTGTTGGGAGCGTTGAGCAATAAAATAAAATCTAGCTCCTGAGCTTAGTGCTCTCGAGCTCAAGCTCTTTTGGTTTTGATGGCAATAACCAAAAGAGCTGTTGATGAGAGATTTCGAATTATTTGTAGGCTTTTGATATGGTGATAAGCCCCATGCCTGCTAGCACAATCAACCCTGCGATAATCATATGAAGAGTTAGCGGCTCGTCGAAAATCGTTACTGTGGCAAAGACTGCCAGTACCGGTACGATCAAGGTCAGAGGCGCTAGGAAAGATATAGGTTGGCGTCGCAACATCCACGCCCAGGAACCATGGGCAATAATACTAGAAGCAATAGCGGCATAGACAATGCCAAGCCAGCTTTCGATACTTGCAGCTTGTACGGTTTCTTGTATCGGGGCTTCAAACAATAACGCCATGATTAACGAAAAGGGCACACCGAGAGCGGAAGACCAACAGATAATGGCAAGGGGAGAGATTTGGTCTTTCCCTCGAACCAATGCCATATAAGTTCCCATAAAAAAGGCTGAAGCAACGCCTGCAAGTAACGCGTCTAGAGTGTCAAAAAAACTTGGCTCATAAAACAAAATGATAATGCCGATGAAGCCAATAATCAGGCCGCTAATCCTTTTGATGCCTGGAATGTCTTTAAAAAATATCCAAGCAAGTAATACTGAAAAGGCAGGGCCAAGCTGAATGATAACCGAAATGGCACCTACGCTGGCCGTATTTTGAATTGACCAAAAAAGAAAGCCAAAGTGCCCCGGAATAAGGGCAATACTAATCAACAGAAGTGAACGAAATTGACCCTTTGGAAACTTCACAAAAGGCACGAGGATCACAACAATGATGGCAAAACGAATGGCCAAGGCCGTCCAGACCGGAAACTCACTTACACTGATTTTGATGGCAATGTAGTTCAACGCCCAGAGGATGAAAATCATCGCGAGAACAGCGTAATCTTTCAGCGGAACCGCTTGATCAGTATCTCTTGTCATTGTTTACTTTCTATTTGATGCCAAAATCAAGGACACCAAGGAAGAGTGTTTCTGAATATCAATCCGGATTTTTTTCGGGATGATACAGGTGGTCTAAGGGCAGGCTTGTGGTATCAACAAAACGCGTAAGGGCGGTAGAGGAGCTAATTTCCTGAACGCCTTCGATGGGCGATAGGTCCTGCCAGAAAAAGCGTTCGTAATCTTCAATATCCTTAACGATTATCTTTAGCAAGAAATCTACGTTGCCCATGAGGGTATGACATTCGATGACTTGTGGAAACTTTTGAACGGCTTTGACAAAATCAGGCAAGGCTCCCTTGGTATGGTGATGCATTTTAACCTGGGCAAAGACCGTTACGCCAAGGCCAATCTTTTTCTGATCGAGAATAGCGACACGGTCTTTGATCACCCCGTTATCAATCAATCGTTGAATGCGGCGCCAACACACAGATTTTGATGATCCAAGTCTTTCTGCAAGTTCTGTTACCGGGATGGTAACATCTTTTTGTAAGATTTCTAGAATACGAATGTCCAAATTGTCAAAATTTTCGGTCATATATCCCGCTAACTATGGATTTAAGGAGACGATGTTCCAATATGTAGCATGTTGAGTAAGTATTGGGGAAGAAATACCTCGGGAATAATGGGATACTAGGATTAATACGGTGAAACGACTAGAGTGAGATTAAGACAGTGAAGAGTAACAATTTGACCGCATTTGAAATACGAGCTGAGAGTGAACCCGGTACTCTGCCGCGAATACTCGAGTATTTTGCGCTTAATAGCACAACGCCTTCTACAGTCTGGGCGTGCCGAGACGAAGTTGGTGATCAAAAAATTTACATTGAGGCAGAAGGTTTGTCAGATCAACGTGCTTATATTATTGCAGCTAAATTGAATGAAATTTTTACAGTTAACTCAGCAACATATGTTCAAAACCCTGTTGCTGAGTTAAACGGGAAATCCCTGAAGTGTGCTTGAAAAAGAAAAATCCAGTTGCCTCTGTATAGACTAGCTGACCAATCCTGGTCTTTCTCCACGAAACAATGCTGCATCCCAGCTCTCGCCTTCAAAACATCGCGCGGCAAGGTGACCATAATATACGGCGGATGCGAGTGACCCGGGTGAATAGGCATCTCCGATGACTTCCAATGTCTTGATGCCAGCTGCTTCAAGTTTTTCGGGGGAAGTTTTTAAGGTCTGATAGAGATCGTCATTGGCGTTTCTAGCGGTCACCAAAACAAGGGCGTCGGCTGCGATGAGCTTGGTTCTCCCCGTGTAGGTACATGAGAGTTCGAGCTCGTTGCCCTTTACCGCTGACACAGCCTGACTTGTGATTATCTCGACACCAAGGTTTATAAGCTTTGCTTGAATACGCTCTTGCTCCAGCGTGTATTCTGTCCAGGCAGAAGCTTTTACCGCGGGAGTAACAAGGCTAACACTGTTGCCTGCTGCGATTAGTTTTTCGGCCAAAATTCCACCCATGTAATAGTGATCATCATCAAAAATGACCACATGGCCCTTTGGGACTTGCCCGGCCATCAGATCGTCAGGCGTAAAGGTTGGTATCTTATCAAGTCCCGGAATTGGTTGGTGATGATGGCGGCCTGTGCCGTCTTTTAGCCAATGAGACCCGGTGGCAAGAAATACATGCTGAAAGCCAAATTCCAGGATAGCGGCTTCATCTAGTTTGCTGTCGAGATAGATCTCGACATTACTTTTTTGCTGTAGAAGATTGGTGCGATAATCCCGCACCCGGGCATAACTGGCGAGGCCAGGGAGTTTACTTTCTTTTGTGGATCGGCCCCCAAGTTCTGTGCCAGCTTCGGCGAGTGTGACTTTGTAACCACGGTTCGCAAGTTGAAGGGCGCATTCAAGTCCAGAGGGGCCGCTACCGACAATCAGGACTGCATCGTCAGATACTTTGGGCTCGATCTTTTCCGGGTGCCATTTGCGCCGCCATTCTTCTCCCATAGTAGGGTTTTGGGTACAGCGGATAGGCACAGAAAGGTTATCGCCACTTACACACATGTTGCAGCCAATACATTCACGGATTTCGTCAATCCGACCTTCGGAAATTTTATTGGGGAGGAAGGGATCTGCAATAGAAGGTCGGGCTGCACCGATGAGATCGAGAACCCCGCGTTTGATTTGAGAGACCATAGCATCAGCCGAGGTAAACCGTCCGACACCAACAACGGGTTTGGTCGTCATGGATTTAACGAAGGAAGTGTATTTTTCTTGGTAACCCTCGAGAGGTTCAAAGCGTGCGGTGGAAGAATCTTGCGACCATCCACTGATGTTTACATCCCAAAGATCTGGGAGTTCAGCCAGCATGCCAACGACATCCCGTGCTTCTCCATCAGAGCTCATGCCCTCTTTGCCGAGAAGTTCGTCAACGGCAAACCGGAACGCAATACCACATTGATCGCCAACGGCTTCTTTTACGTCTTCGAGAATTTCACGGGTTAGGCGCACCCTGTTTTCAATCGATCCACCATACTGATCACAACGATGGTTATAACGGCTCAACATAAAGTGCATCAGGGTCGTCATGCAGTGCCCGGCATAGACATAAACAATGTCGTAACCGGCGTCCCGGGCGTTGATGGCAGCAGTGCGGTACCATTTGCGTAAATTTCGAATATCAGTGAGATCCATCGCGCGGGCATGAACGGGATCATATGCATCAACAGGCATTGCCGAAGGCGCCATGGGAGGAAGTCGCGATGTTCTGTTGGGTGCGTGGAAGCCATTGTGGACAAGCTCTACACCCGCAAGGGCCCCGTGTTCATGAACTGCATCAGTCATAAGCCTGTGAGCTGGAATATCACTTTGATCCCAAAGACGGCCTTCGATGTAGGGCGAGATTTCAGAAGAGGGGTGAATCTCTACTTCTTCCGTACATACGGCTCCCCAACCACCTTCTGCTTTAATACCTCGCATAGCTGCTAAACTTTTAGGACGGGCATACCCCAAGCCATTGCAATGAGGGACCTGATAGAAGCGGTTTTTGGTCGTCACGGGCCCAATCTTTACGGGTTCAAAAAGAATATCATACCTGGGGTCGCGGCTATGCTGAACGGACATGGGACTTCCTACTGATCTCTAACTAACAAATGTTGCTCTCTTTGTTTAAGGCCTGGAGCAACTGACGAGATGATGTCAGATGATCTCTGGAGAAACCAACGACATTTTTTTATCGGCCTATAGTATTGCTTATGAGATATTGTCATTAAAGTTTCATACTTCAATTTAGTGTTTCGACTATATTCGAAACAGCGTTTTACGATGGCACCTAATTTAATTGAATTGGTGTGTTTGATGTTTGTGAGAGAAGGTGATGAGCTTTGACTATTCGGGTCGGTGTTAATGGTTTTGGCCGCATGGGAAAACTAGTCTTGCGAGCTGGTTGGGGTGTGCCCGGAATTGAGTTCGTGCACGTGAACGAAATAAAAGGGGGCGTGGAATGTGCCGCACACCTATTAGAGTTCGATACCGTTCATGGCCGTTGGAATAAGGCTATTACCTGTTTAGATACTGGCTTTGAGATCGAAGGTGAGGTTGTTAGCTTTTCTGAAGAGCCTGATCCGTCCAAGGTCGGCTGGGCTGATCTCGGTGTAGATGTTGTTCTTGAATGTTCCGGGAAGTTTAAAACCAAAGAGACTTTAACACCTTATCTTGACGCAGGTGTTAAAAAAGTGATGGTGGCGGCTCCGGTTAAATCTGAAGGGGTTTTCAATATTGTCTACGGCGTGAACGACGATTTGTACGAGCCAGATAAACACCACATCATCACCGCTGCTTCTTGTACGACGAACTGTTTAGCCCCTGTTGTAAAGGTTATCCACGAGGCCTTAGGGATTGAACGTGGGTCGATCACGACAATTCACGATGTAACCAATACTCAGGTGTTGGTTGATGCGCCGCATAATGATTTGCGCCGGGCTCGCTCAGGTATGAACTCTTTGATCCCAACAACAACAGGATCAGCGACGGCGATTACAATGATTTATCCTGAGCTCAAGGGAAAGTTAAACGGTCACGCGGTGAGGGTTCCTCTGCTTAATGCTTCGATCACGGACTGTGTTTTTGAGCTCGGGTGCGACACCACAGCTGAAGAGGTGAACGCTCTTTTCACAACAGCAGCCGAAGGCGAGTTGAAGGATATTCTTGGCATTGAAATGCGCCCACTGGTCTCGACTGATTATGTCAACGATCCTCGTTCAACAATCATCGATGGGCTGAGTACCATGGTGGTGGATAAACGCCATCTCAAGATCTACGCTTGGTATGATAATGAGTGGGGTTATGTAAATAGAATGGTAGATCTCCTGCATAAAATAGCCAAAGATCTATAAAAGATGCTTCAAGATTTAGCGCCTTTTAGGATGGAGCAAAGGCATGGTTGATTTACGCAGTTACATGGCTGTAACTGCTGCCTATTGGGGGTTTACGCTGACGGATGGGGCCTTGCGTATGCTTGTCCTGCTTCACTTTCATCAACTTGGTTTCTCCCCATTGGATTTGGCGTATTTATTCCTGCTTTATGAAGCGATGGGGATTGCTACCAATTTTGTTGGCGGCTGGGTTGCGGCAAGGTTTGGATTACGGCGGACACTTTTTGCGGGGCTTGGGATACAGATACTTGCCTTGTTGTTACTTTCCGGATTGCAAGAGTCGTGGTCGATCGAATTTTCCATTATCTATGTCATGGGAGCTCAAGCTCTTTCTGGTGTCGCCAAAGACCTGACTAAGATGAGTTCCAAATCGGCGGTTAAGCTGGTTGTGAAAGAAGAGGGCCAAGGAGCCGAACAGGGAGAGGGCAATGAAAAAGGTCTGCTTTTTCGCTGGGTCGCTCTTTTAACCGGATCAAAAAATGCGCTCAAAGGCCTAGGGTTTCTTCTCGGTGGAGTGCTTCTCCAGGTGCTGGAATTTCAAATGGTGCTTTGGTCCATGGCCCTGGCTCTTGGGCTCGTATTCCTTGTGACACGTTTAATTGTCGACAAAGACATGGGGCGTGTTAAGTCGAAGATTAGAGGCAAGGAGCTCTTTTCGAAGAGCAAAGAAATCAACATTTTGTCTTTCTCCCGAATCTTTCTATTTGCATCACGCGATGTCTGGTTTGTCGTAGGGCTCCCGGTTTTTCTCTATTCTGCCTTGGGGTGGAGCTTTGATGAAGTCGGTGCCTTCATGGCGCTTTGGGTGATCGGCTACGGCATTGTTCAGGCCTTTGTCCCTCACTTTACCAAGGGCATAAACGATGCTCAAAGTGGAGCCGTTGCCGCAAAATTGTGGGGAGGTCTTTTGATCCTGGTTCCTGCAATCCTTGCCTATGGTCTCTGGCTAGATTTTCAACAGGTACATATTTTCCTCCTTGTGGGGCTTTTTGTGTTTGGGTTTGTTTTCGCTGTAAACTCATCCTTGCATTCCTATCTTATTGTCGCATGTTCAGATGAAGACAAGGTGGCACTTAATGTTGGATTTTATTACATGGCTAATGCTATTGGGCGATTAGCTGGGACGCTTTTGTCGGGACTGGTGTTTCAATATTACGGCCTGATTTCTTGTCTTGTTATCTCAACTATGATGGTCTTGATTGCGACAATTTCAATCTTCTTTCTGGCTCCCGAAACCAAGGTGCCACGTATAGTTTGAAGAGAAGATTTTAATTGATCTGATGTGTTTATTTGGATTTTTTATCCTTCCAGTGTTGCCTCTTATGCGGGAGAAGCTAAAGTAGCCTTGCACATAAACACGGGGCCAATGATGTCAAAAAATCCAACCGCTGATCTGAACTCAAAAAAAATCAATCGCCGCCAAATGCTTGGGGCACTAACTGTGGGAGCTACAGCGAGTTTAGCGGCACCTTCTGTGGTTAAGGCACAAGATAAGATTATTTGGAAAATGGCAATGAGTTGGCCGCGTAATTCTCCTGGTGTTGGCGTGAATGCGCAAAGATTAGCAGAGATGATCACGACCATGTCAGGTGGGCGATTAACAGTAGAGTTATATGCAGGGGGAGAATTGGTCCCGCCGTTTGAGGTTTTTGATGCTGTTTCAAGTGGCGTTGCTCAAATGGGGCATGCAACACCGTATTATTGGCAGGGAAAAGACAAAGCATTTCACTTTTTTACCGGTGTTCCTTTCGGACTAACTGTTGCGGAATACACTGGTTGGCTTTATTTCGGTGGCGGGGAGAAACTTTGGCAACGGGCGTATGAACCGTTTGGGGTGCTGCCTTTCTATGCGGGATCGTCTGGTCCACAAGCTGGTGGGTGGTTTAGAAAAGAAATTAACAGCCTATCTGATCTACAGGGTATCAAAATGAGGATCGCCGGGCTTGGCGGTGAAGCAATGCGTAAACTTGGTGTTAACGTTGTGCTTTTACCACCCGGGGAAATATTCTCTGCCATGCAGTCAGGTACGGTAGATGCTGCTGAATGGGTTGGTCCCTGGAACGATCTAGCTTTTGGTCTCTATAAAGTTGCTAATTATTATTATATGCCTGCGTTTCATGAAATAGGCCCAGCCTTAGAAGCTACAGTTAACAAGGAGGCCTATGAGGCTCTACCAAATGATTTACAGGAAATTGTAAAGCGTGCAGTTATGGCATCCGCGAATGAAAGTTACGCTGATTTTACTTATGGCAATGTAAAGTCGTTTGCACCACTTCTCGCAAAAGAGGGCGTACAGCTCAAAACATTCCCTGATGATGTGATGCAGGCGCTATATCAGGCTTCGGAAGAAAGCCTTGTTGAAATTAGTGAAACCAGTCCTTTGGCGAAAGAAATATACGATAGCTTTATTGAATATCGCAACGAGGCGAACCGTTATGCGCAGGCTTCAGAACTTGCTGCTTTGAAGATGCGCGCGTTATCAATGGGCGTATAAAGAATTCTAAATTTTGGATTGAAAATTGGTATGTTATAATATAACTCTAACTGTGATGGTAATCAAACAAAAGCTAGAGTTCTATTTATGAGATTGGCGTGAGAAATTTTCAAAGTTTAGACCTTTTTATAAAGTCGCTTATTTCAGGCATCTTCGTTCTAAAAATAAGTCTGTTCTCTGTGTCTGTCGCCTCGGCGCACCCACATGTGTGGGTTGATGCTGCGGTAATCATTCATAAGAATGAAAGCGGTCAGATTGCTGCTATTGAACCTGTGTGGATATTTGATGATCTCTATACTGCAACTCTTTTGCCTGATTTGGATAAAGATCAAAGTGGTATCGTAGAAAAGAATGAGCTCTTGGACTTTGCAAAGGAGGCCATAGGAAATCTTCATGAGTGGGGATATTTTCTCAAGGCTCAAACAGTAAATGGGCGAGCCTTGGCTTTTGATAAAAAGGTCACAACTGAAAGTGTCCTATTAAATAATCGTTTGCTGCTTAGGTTTAAGCTTATGCTTGATCAACCAATTGCTGCGGCTAAAGTGATTGAGTTGAAGATGTATGATCCCTCATACTTTATCGCAATCGAACTGGTTAAAAACAAAACGGTTTCATTTTTGTCCAAGGATGAAAAATTTAAAGGTAATTGCCAGTATGAGATGATCGATCCAAGTGATCATGAAAATAATCAAACACCATTATCAGAATTATTTTTTAGCGATGAAGAAATTGCAGAAAATCCTGATTTGGGATCAATATTTGCACAGGTATTACGGGTGAGTTGCGAATGAAGCAGCCTCTTACAAGAAAGTTTTGGGGATGTATCTTCGGTCTAACCATCCTATTCCTTGGGGCTTTTTTTATAGGAAAAGGATTTGGTTTTTTTCAATCTGAAGACCTTTCTTTGTGGGGTAGGTTTCTTGCAGAAGTGCGGGGTCTGCAACGTTCTTTTTCAAGCCTTCTAGCAGATGGTGTCCGAGCTTTGGGAGATGATATCAGTTTTGATTCTATCCTATATCTTATTTGGATTTGTTTTCTATACGGGGTTTTTCATGCCATAGGGCCTGGCCATGGAAAAGCTGTTATCGCTGCGTATACTTTGACCACAGATACCAGGGCTTTACCTGCAATTGCCTTGGCAATGACTTCATCTTTTATGCAAGGATTGACAGCAATCCTTATTGTTGGCGGGGCTTACTTTGTGATTGAAAGCGGGGTGCGAAGCGCTTCTCTTGCGGCGGAAGATGTAATGGAGCCCTTGAGTTACGGAGCGGTGCTAATCGTTGGGACCGTTCTGTTGTGGCGGGGGCTCCGCTACCCTGTGCGTGCTGAATGTGATCATGATGAACCCGGCCACGATACTAAATGCTGCTCACATTCCCACATGCCTTCTGCAGAGCAATTATCAAAAATAAAACGGTGGCGAGATCGAATTGTTATTGTTCTCGCGGTAGGCCTTCGGCCTTGTACAGGTGCACTCCTGGTCTTGATTCTGGCCTTTGTTCTTGGCCATTGGGCTGGAGGTTTGGCCGCGGTAATTGCAATGTCTTTTGGTACAGGAATTACCGTTTCACTCTTGGCTGTTGTCGCGCGGGGGGCCCGTTACCCCTTAATAAAGGCGTTGGATGAAATGGGAATTCACGCGGGTATCGTCGGGCGTTATATTTCTATTGCCGGGGGCGTTATCATCATTCTTATCGGCGGTACGCTTCTACTCGAAGTCTTATCCACACCCTCGCATCCCTTTGCGTAATTAAGTATTTTGAGCCGTTACTTTCATGCCATATTTTGTAATTCGGCAATTCTCTTATAAACTAGTCTCTGGAATGACCTTTAAAGGGGGACAAGGTGTCAATTCTGTTCAAGGAAGCTTTGACTGTAGCGGGTATAATCGGACTGGGCCTGTTGGTGTGTATCGGAACTCTTATTATCACCGGGGGCTTTAATGCCCTGCTCTTAAGGGATCGAAAGTTCTGGAACCGTGTCTGTGGTAAACGAAAAGATGGGCCAGCTATTATTCTCGGTATTGTATCTGCGGTAATGATCATCAATGGTTATATAACCGAAAGCCCATGGCTACTCGGGGCTGGTTTGGTTTTTGTTATCCTTGGTTATATTAAATATAGAGAAACTCTTGTGAAAGATCCTTTTGAGAGAAACGAGGACTAAGAAAAATCACAACTCTTGACGCCTGAATATATCACCGCGATGCTGCAGCATTATATTTTATACGAATGTTGGGAAGTTAACGGTGATGATGAAATTTCAGGATATTGTAAAAGGTGATCTGGCAGTTCTAGGTCTTCCCTTGGATCATAACTCTTCTTATATGATGGGGCCGGCTCTAGCTCCTCTACGTATGAGAGAAGCCTTGCATTGTGGTTCAGCCAATCTAACCAGTGAAAATGGTTATGACATTGGGGCGGAACCTCGTTGGAAGGATCTTGGCGACCTTGCCTTTTCCAGTGCAGAAGCTTCCATCGGAGAAATTGAAACAGCTGCATCTGATATTATCGGTCGTGGGGCTAAGCTATTGAGTATTGGCGGCGATCACTCAGTGTCAGGACCTCTTATTCGTGCTCATACCAAGGTATATCCTGGCTTAAATATCCTGCACTTCGACGCCCATTCTGACCTCTATGATGAGATGGGGGGCAACCGTGACAGCCATGCCTGTCCTTTCGCGCGTGCAATGGAAACCGGACAAGTCAAACGTTTGGTACAAGTTGGTATTCGGACGCTGAACCAGCACCAAAAAGAGCAAGCTGAACGCTTTGGTGTTGAAATCATTGCCATGAAAGATTGGGTACCAGATACCAAGTTTAACTTTGATGGGCCGCTTTATCTGTCTATTGATCTGGATGTGCTCGACCCCGCCTTTGCGCCTGGGGTGTCTCATCATGAACCCGGTGGCATGTCTGTGCGTGACTTACTCAATGCACTGCACAAACTTGATGCGGATCTTATCGGTGCGGATATCGTCGAACTTAATCCTCACCGGGATCTCGTTGGCATGACTGCCATGGTTGCAGCTAAGTTAACAAAGGAAGTCAGTGCTAAACTACTTGGCTAAGAGATACAGGGTTAAGAGATATCTTCAACATAGATCAGTGAAACTAAAAAGAGAGGGCCTGCAACAACTGCAGGCCCTCTTTGTTTTAACATTACGATTTTAAGCCTTTAATCACGCCTTAAGCTGTACGCACTTCAGCTACGAGACGGTTCGCTTCTTCGTTGAGGGCTTGAACTTTTTTGTCCAGGTTCGCGATGGTGTCGACAACAGAACGTGCAGCTGTATCTGTTTGCTCTGATACCTGATCAACACTAGAGATACTCTCACGAATAGATCCCACACCAGTAGCAACCAACTGAATTTTTGATGATATATCCTGTGTCGCAGCACCTTGTTCTTCTACTGCACCCGCAATAACGGTACTGATCTCATCAATTTGACCGATAACACTGCTGATTTGGCCGATTGATTCAACAGCATTGTTGGTTTCGGTCTGAATAGCCAGAACCTGTTGTTCGATTTCACCAGTGGCATTGGAAGTTTGCGTTGCCAGTGACTTAACTTCGCTGGCAACCACGGCAAAACCTTTACCTGCATCACCTGCACGGGCGGCTTCGATTGTCGCATTAAGGGCAAGCAAGTTTGTTTGCTCAGCAATGTCTGAGATCAACTTAACAACTTCGCCAATTCGCTGAGCCGCTGTTGCCAAAGACTGGACGTTTTCAGAGGATCGACGGGCTTCGTTTACGGCTTGATTGGTGATGGTTGTTGCCTGGCCAACCTGTCGTCCAATTTCTCCTACAGATGCTGCCAACTGTTCAGAGGCACTTGCTACGGCTTGTGAACTTTCATTCGCATTTTCAGTTGATTGAGAAGCTTCCGAAGATTTGGATCTGGTTTGCTGTGCCATACTGTTCATATTGTCTGCAAAGCTTTTCATATCGACAACGGATGTTTCAATATCAGAGATCAAGCCGCTAACGCCTTGCTCGAACCGGGTTGCAATTTGATCCAGTGTTGCTTTTTTCTCCGATGCTGCATCTTCATGCATCTGTCGTTGTTCTTCTTCAAGTCGTTGTTTTTCCAAGGCGTGAACACGAAAAATTTCAACGGTATTGGCTATTTCACCGATTTCATCTCGGCGGTTTTTACCCGGAATTTTGAGATCCGTTTGGCCGTCTGCGAGCTTGCGCATGCTTGTTGTCACCTGGCTCAACAAAGACATAGCCTTAGTGCCTATTAATCCGTTGATAAGGATGACGGCGACAACAACGAGAAGCGAAATGATAATCATCAGATTTCGCGATTCATTGGCTGTAGCCATGATCTCGCTTTCGGGAGCAGACACCACTATTCCCCAGACAGTATCTGCCTTACCGAACCGAATAGGATGAACGGAGACAAAACGATTTCCGCCAAAGGCCAGGTCATCGATATTGCCATAATAACCTTTCCCAGCTTTCAAGGCAGACAGAACGGGTTCTGCAGCGGTACTTTTTTCAAACGTTGCCAGTTTTTGATCATCGGGGTGAGATACCCACATGCCTGTATCTGTAATTAACGATACGGTTCCGCTTTCAAATAGCTTGAGCTCGGAAAGCCTGACTTGAATATCCTTGAGCGCAAGATCCGTAGTGGCTACACCCACGGCATTGTCTTGGGCATCAAAAATAGGAACAGTTGCTGTGGTCATTACGACATCTTCACCGTTTACAGGATAGACGTAAGGCTCTGTAATGACCTCTTGTTTGGTTGTCTTTGGTAAGTCGTACCAAAGCTCAGAACCGCTATCACCGCCAAGGGCAAGAGGCTCCCAAGCGACACCGCCTTTGCCATCTTGATAGAAGTAAGGCAACAGGCGGCCGGCTTTATCATTGTATCCTTTGCCAGCTACATCGGTATCCTTGCCTCCAATATTACTGTCGAGGCCAACGGCGCCACCGACAAAACTTGGATACCGACGGATCGTGTTTTCGACGATTTGGGCAAAGCTATCGCGATCAGTTGAGCCGGACCTTAAGGGGCCTTCGATGGAGTGCGCCATACCTCGTGCAGCAACAAGAGCTTCTTCAATGTCGATACGAACATCCAAAGCATATTGTTTGGCGAGGCTGGTAAGATAACGCTCGGCATCTTGTTGCGCGTTTTGAGTTTGGCTAATGGTTGAAAAGGAAATGAGAACGGCAAAGCCGAGGATGACCATGATGGCCGTCAGGCCGACAAGCCTGAAGCTTAAGCTGTGGAAGGCTAAACGCATTTTTTCTTATACCCGATGTTTTGATGTTATGGCTTGCCATCTTGATTAAGTGTATTGCGGCAATACCATAGTTTAGGAAATGAACTTCGGGGCAGTGTCGTGGAAAAAGGCTAACAAAGCGTTTAATTTAAGCGTAAAAGTTGTGAGTAAGAGGCGTCGTTTTCTTGAGTTCAAGCAGGCTCTTCACGCATGTCCCGATCGAACATTTCACCCTGTTTTTTTTGTGCGAGTAATTTGCGCGCTTTTTCGTAGATCGGATCGTGCCAAAAAATCATGCAACCGTTACAGCCGCGACCACAACAGCCACTGGTGCCGATCCGTGGAGTTTTGGGGATGCGGTCGCCTTTTTCTTCAAGTATGGATTGTTGAAGTTTATCCCGCTGTCTTTCGTAAAGGTCATTACTCCCGGTGCCGAGCTCAATCCTCTGTGCGGTGGCATCAAGTTTTAGCCGGTCCCATTCCGCTTTGGTCAGAGATTTTTCTTTGCGGATGATGGTTTGAGGGCAAATTTGTTTGCGTAATTTATTGGCATCTTCTTGGTCAAACAAAGACCAGGGGATCAGAATAACGGGCTTTTGTCCGGCATTGACGGCTTCGCTTTTTCGCCCCGTTCTGGCGTCTTCAAAATCGTATAATCGAATGAGGATGGCTTGAAGAGATCCTGGTGGCAGAAGCTCGAGAACATCGCCTGCTTCCAAACGGTTTTTCACGGCGACATGGACGCCCCGATCGGTGATTTCTTCTACGTATCCTGCGTACTCATAATCGGCAAAGGTCTTGGTGTGTTCATAATTGTGGGCGTGATTGGAGAGCCTGCCTTCGTGAAACGCGAAGGTGTAACCGCGACTTGGGACGGTTGAGAGCTCTTCCATGTAGACTTCAGGTGACCAGTTTTCGGGATCTTTGTACCAATCGTCTATGGCCTGACGATAAGCGCGGGCGGTGATGGCGGCGTAGTAGGCGCTTTTATTGCGACCTTCTACTTTGAGAGAATCAACCCCAATGCGGAGGTAGTCATCCAACTTTGGCATCAAGCAAAGATCTTTGGAGTTTAAAATATAAGACCCGCGGTCGTCTTCTTCTATGGGCATCAATTCGCCCTGTCGGCACTCTTCTTCCAAAAAGAACTCAAACAGTTCCATGTTTTCGTCGGTGAGATTAAGTTCTTTTACTGTGCCATCGCGTAATTTCATGTGCACTTTGTAATGCCACCGACAGCTATTGGCGCAGTTGCCTTGATTGGCACCGCGCTCGGCCATAAAATTGGACAGCAGACAGCGGCCGGAGTAGGTCATACACATAGCACCGTGGACAAAGGCTTCCAGCTTTATGTTTGGACATTTTTCGCGAATTTCAGTAAGTTCATCATAAGTCACCTCGCGGGCAAGGACACAGAGGCTCGCGCCTTGCTTCTGCCAGAAATCGACAGACAGCCAAGAACAAACATTGGCTTGTGTTGAGATGTGCAACTCCAAATCAGGGGCGTGCTGTTGCACATAGTTGAAGATGCCTGGGTCTGCAATGATAACGCCGTCGGGCTTAATCGCTCGGATGGTCTCAATAAAAAGCGGTAATTTTTCGATATCTTTGTTGTGTGAAAACAGATTGAGGGTCAGGTAAGCTCTTTTACCGTGCTCATGAGCATACTTTACGCCTTCGACAATCTCTTCAAGAGTAAAGTCAGACTTGGTGCGTAAGGACATATCTGGCGTGCCAAGATAAACCGCATCGGCGCCATAAAGGATCGCGACCTTGAGTTTTTCCAGTGAGCCCGCGGGCATAAGGAGTTCAGAACGGTGCGGGCGTGGGGCTATCTTGACCATAATTCAGACCTGATGAGTAGGATAAGAGCCCGTTATGGAGACTTTTTACGGTGGTGGAATTGATCTAAGGCAATTGGCTCAGCTTTATTTGGTAAAACTCAAGAATTCTCCGGGCCGTGTTTTGAGACCAAAAGCCTTGAATAGCGATAATGAAAAGGTCGTTAGTATTCAAAATTATTTTTGATGATTTTGAATACTACACCAGTATCCTTCTGCCTCATTTTACTCTTCTATTTTGTGCAGCAAGTGCAGGGCGTTTTGCAATCGGCTTTGGTTTAGAGAATTTTTACATTCCTGCCATATAGAGAGCACTTGGGCGATCTTTATTTTCTCTGCCAGAACCTCAGATCACCCAAGGGGTCGTTCAGTGTTTCTATGGAACTAACGTCATTACGATGCGGCCGGTTTTACCCTTGTTATCCAGATGAGAAATGGCTTTTTTGTAGTCATTAAAGTCATAAGTTGCTTCTATGACGGGAACGATATCTTTTGATTTTATCCAATGGGATACTTTGGAGAGCTTGAGGCCGTCGCCCTGCATTACCATTAAATGGCCTATCTGCTTGTGTTCAGAGTTGCCGCCATTGTTATCGTTGGGCAAGGCCGGAACGAATATACCGTCCTTGGTTAATACTTTCTGGCAGTCATTCAACGTTAAGCGGGTTGAGAAATCCAGGATGAGATCATATTTTGTCGGGAGATCAGCAATTGTAAAATTCTCTGATGCGTGAACCTCGTCGGCGCCAAGGCTTTTGATGAAGTCTGAGTTTTCCTGACGAACCACGGCGGTGATGCGGTGGTTGAAGAGCTTTCCTATTTGTGTTGCATAAACACCTACACCGCCTGCCGCGCCAATGATTAAGACCTTTAGATTAGATTTGTTTTGGCCGAGATCTTCGTATGCAGCTAGGGAGGTCATTATCCCCAATGGTATAGCTGCTGCCTGTTCAAAGGTTAAATTTGACGGTATGGGGGCTATAAATGATTCGGGAATAGCGATGTATTCAGCGTGGGTCTTCCAGCCGGTAATGAGATGGACGTACCCAAATACACGGTCACCTGGGTTAAACTTGTTGCCTTTTGTTTCAACAATCCCGGAAAATTCCAACCCGGTTTGCACGGGTTTATCAAATCCATATTCCTTGAAATAGGTATCATAAACGCCCGCGGCACTTTCTACATCGTAAGGATTGACCGAAGCACTGCACACTTTTATCAGAACTTCGCCTGCTGCGGGCGATGGTTTATCCAGAGTGTAATCCATTTGGAGTACGTTTTTTTCCTTGACGACTAAGCCTTTCATGACTTCCCTCTTCGTTTAGAGTATAAGAATAATGTAATTTGGGTCACACGACCTAAATTACAAGAGCCGTAAAGTAAAGAAAGCGGTATAGCCGTAGCTTGCCGAGAACGAGAAACAGTTTGAAACCAACAAGACAACAGCAGAACAAGGCTAAAAGGGACGAGATTTCCAAAGCCGCTATGGCACTTCTTATTCAAGGAGGTGGTGAGAATTTGTCGATGCGCAAGATCGCAGAGGAAGCTGGTATCAGCCTTGGGAATCTCCAGTACCATTACAAGACAAAAGAAGATCTCTTAACGGCTCTGCTAAATGGATTTCTTGATCAGTATCTTACCGAAAATTGGGTGTTGGAAGGCTCTAAGCATATTTCAGGTGATCAGCAGTTAGAGCAAATGTTTTTGGGGATCGTTACGCACGACAGCTTTGAAGATTGTTCGGTTGTGTTTAAAGAGTTGTGGGCGCTCTCTCAACGTAACGAAAATATTGAAAACGCACTGACAGCCTATTACATAAAAACGCATTCATTTCTTTGCGATACTATTGGTCAGTTACACGGACGTGTGGATGATCCCAAGATCAGTCGGGTTGCTGATGTCTTGATCCCCTTCTTTGAAGGATATTGCATAACTAAAAAGGCCCTAGGCTCTAACCCCGTTCTATTAGCTCGCGATCTTTCAATTATAACGAATAGCTACCTCGGTGAAGGTATCAAAGATGTTTAGTTAAAACCAAACAAGTACTTTAGGCCACCATGCCCGTACTTCTTTGCCCGATCATATCGAGAAGATCGGATTTTTCGTCTTTTGTCATGATAACCCAGTCACGGATTTCATCGATGGTTCGGTGGCAACCGATACAAAGCTGAGTGAGGTCGTCCATTTGACATACGGATGTGCACGGCGAAGGAATTGAGGTATCAAGCTCATTAAGAAGCTTTTCTCTCCGAAGGCGCCTTCGGGCTGCTCTCTCTTCACGCGTCAATGTTGGCTTCACGTTGTAAATACTCGCACAGGGCTTACACAATACTCGGGCCTCATACTCTGCCCGGGCTGGATATCAAATCTAATTCCGACTATCCTACGCATAAATCAATTAATCACTCGTCTCTTTTGCGACAAAAACTTGTAACCAACACGACAAAAACGAAGTTGTTACAAAAAAAAATTACAGTTTTTAACCGTGTCAGTTATGAGAATTATGTGAAAAAAATATGGAAAGACGATCTAACGTCATTTCTTCAGGTTGGGAAAAGGTACATCAAATATGGTCAGAAAGATCCGTTTATACGGTGGACTTGTTCTCTTCATTTATATTCTGACACACCTACTCAATCACGCCCTAGGGCTTCATTCCATTGCGATGATGGATGAGGGCAGAAAGTTTTTTGTTCTGATTTGGCGCAGTTCAATAGGGACACCGATTTTATACTTCGCCCTGCTTTCTCATATGGTTCTTTCGTTATGGGGGGTATATCAGCGCCAGCATTTACATATGAAATTTTGGGAACTTGCTCAATTAATCTCAGGCTTGATCATTCCGCTATTTCTAGTTCTGCATATTCTTGGGACCCGCTTTGCCCATGAAGTGTTTGGGGTAGAAGACAACTATGTATACATGCTCTATGCCACAGTTGTTTGGGATATCGATAATGCTTACCGTCAGGTTATCTTGCTTGCTCTTGGCTGGGTCCATGGCTGTGTTGGTTTGCACTATTGGCTGCGTTATAAACCTGGTTATGAACGACTAAAGCCTTTGGCTTTGGCGCTAGTTGTCGTTGTCCCAACTTTATCTTTGGCCGGATTTTATGTCGCAAGTCTTGAAATCGCCCAACTGGCTTCTGACCCTGTTTGGGTAACTGGTTTTCTCTCTGGTGGTAAACTTCCGACTGCCGATGAAGCCCGTGATATATACACGCTGGAAACTAATATTCAAATCGGTCTCGTGGTGCTGATTGCGATTGTTCTTATTGGCAGGTGGGTGCGTTACGGCGTTCAACGCTGGCAAGGAACTTTTAAGGTGTTGTATCCTGATGGCAAGGCTGTTCGCGCCATTAAAGGAACCAGCCTTCTTGATGTCAGCTTTGTAAATGGCATTCCACATGCCTCAGTGTGTGGCGGAAAGGGGCGTTGTTCGACCTGTCGTGTCCGCGTTGGTAACGGTCTTGACCGATTACCAAGTGCCGAAACCGATGAGATGAAAGTCTTGCAGCGTATCAAAGCTTCAGAAAATATGCGTCTGGCATGCCAAACTTATCCCGTTGCGGATGTTGAAATTACACCAATATTGCCTGCGCAAAGCGGTTTGAAAGCCGCGCGAAAACAACATAGTTCAATCGCACAGGGCCAAGAACGTGAAATTGCTATTCTCTTTGCAGATATCAGGGGGTTCACGACCCTGTCCGAAAAGAAACTCCCTTACGATGTTGTCTTTCTTTTGAACCGATATTTTGAGGCTATGGGAACAGCTGTCGAAGAATCAGGTGGTCGGTTGGACAAATTTATCGGTGATGGAGTTATGGCCCTGTTCGGAATTGATCGTGGGGTTGAGGCCGGGTGTCGGAATGCGCTTAAGGCCGCGCGGGCTATGTCCGAAAAATTAGATGATCTAAACGTACACCTGGCGCATGAACTGCCGGAACCTCTACGCATAGGTATCGGGGTTCATACTGGTCCAGTTATTGTCGGCGAGCTTGGGTGGGGACAGGCGACCTCTATTACTGCGATCGGAGATGCGGTTAATACCGCAAGCAGGCTGGAAGGTATGACCAAGGAATTGAAATCGCAATTGGTAGTCTCTGAACCTTTGGCTAAGATAGCCGGGATCGATCTCAGCGCTTTTCCGAGGCAACATATTCAAGTTCGCGGTCGTAGTGATGGTATGGACATCTGGTCGTTGGAAAGCGCGAAAGATCTGCCGAAAATCTGATCTTTCGCGCTTTTAAATAGTGTTGATTAAATAGGACCTGATCACTGAGCCTGTTCGTATGTTTCGATGGCTTTTTTCAACATGGTGTATTCATCACAGCCAAAAAAGCAGCTTTTATCCAGCACTGCTAGGCGTTCTTTTGCTTTGTCGGGCTGCTCTAATTGAAGATAAAGCTCCCCGAGATATTCATTGGCCCGGCGGTGTCTCGGATTGATCTCAAGTGCCTTGGTGTAATGGCCAAGCGCAACATCCTTGTTACCCATTTTCCGCTGGCTATAGCCCAGCATATTATAAGTATCAGCATTGCTTGGTTCTTGCTTGAGTGCTTTTTGTAAATAAGGTTGGGCTTCTTTATATTTTTCGTCGCGGATGAGTTCTACAGCGGCTTTGAGGTCAGGTAATTTGCTGCTAGCCCAGCCAGCATCATCGCCACCAGCCGCGAAACTCGGAGCAATAGGACTTACGAGAAAACCTATAAAGGAAAGGACAAAAGTGATCGTTCGGATGGTCATTTGTTGTGTTCCCCGTTCAATGGAATGAACTTATTATCCCACAGTTAGTTGGTTGATTTCATAGCGTTTAATGATTTTCCGATAAATATATTTGGGAAATAAGGCGATTTGAGGGTATCAATCCATCCCCGCTTCGTGCTCAAGGTCTTCGATATCTTCTGCAAGTATTACTCGCTCGGCAATCGCGTATGAAAACCCCTGCCTGCCTAAGGCGGCGAGGTCACGATCCCGACGTTCCTCTCGGGCTTCTTCTAGACGATAGGGCCCCATTCTGCGACGTCTGGCATAGGATATAGCTGCTTCAAGGTCCGGATTTGTACTTTCCTCTTGAATAAGGTCAACGGCTTTTGAAATGAGATCTTCGGGGACGCCTTTTATTTTAAGGTCTTGTCTGATCGCGCGCAGTGATTTTCCTTTACGGTGGAGGCTTCCACTTCGACCTTCGGCGTAACGTTCATCGTTAAGGAAGTTCAGGGAGAGAAATTTTTTGATCAGATCATCGATAATCACGATGCCTTCTTGGGGATCTGTATGGTGTTCTCTCGCCGACAGATTTACCTTACGCATTAGGTACTGCTTCAAACCTTGTTCTGTCGTGGCGTACCGTTCCAGATAAAACCGGGCAACATTGCCAAGATATTTGGCAGTCGCTTTTCTTGGCACCTTACGTTTAGGCTGGTTGTCTTTTTCTTCTGTAGGCGTATCTCTCATGATTATATAAATGCCATGATGGCCCCAAGGGGCCAAATTGTTTTTGCTTAATTCATGACCTTTTGTCATCAAGGAATGTCTCAATGACACGAGCCCTAATGAACAAAGATCCTCAAAGCTTGGTGGCGTCCAAGAACAATGACCTAGATGCGGAATGACCAATTACAATGATCGATTCAAAAGTAGAGCTGCTCAAACTTAAAAATCTGGGACCAAAGACCGTACCTCATTTGGTGGAGATTGGCATCTTAAGCAGGGACGATCTGGCTGCACTTGGAACGGAAGAGGCATTCCGGCGAATTTATTTTCGTTATAGAGATGAAATTCGTTTATCGCTCAATTATCTATATGCGCTAGAAGGGGCAATTGATGGTTGTGACTGGAGATGGATATCTGAGGAGCGAAAAAACGAATTGAGAAACTTTTTTCGCTCGATCAAGTCGTGATCTTTTCCGTAAAAGGTCTGTTGCTATAAAAAATAAGGCCATAATAAGATGCTTTTATCGATCTAGGCCTTGAAGCTTCACACTGGGTTGCGTAAATGTGTCGCATGGCTTTAATAGATGAAAAAATTACTCAGGTTACTCCGCGCGCCATTGGCCGTGTAAATACCCTCGGACTCTGGACCCTTTACAGTCGAGAGGTGAAACGCTTTTTAAATGTCTTTACCCAGACATTAATGGCGCCTGTTATCACA
The DNA here is from genome assembly GCA_036960845.1 of Halopseudomonas aestusnigri. Classification (GTDB taxonomy): domain Bacteria; phylum Pseudomonadota; class Alphaproteobacteria; order Kiloniellales; family Kiloniellaceae; genus Kiloniella. Next base: position 253,862 of record JBALWN010000005.1, read on the forward strand.
ACGTTACTGTTCCTTGCCGTCTTTGCTCTTGCTCTCGGCGGGTTGAACAGAACAGTGGGCGGAGTTGACTACATTACCTTTTTGGCTCCCGGTCTGATGATGATGACCATGACCCAAAATTCCTTTGCCAATACATCTTCATCTATCCTGATTGCAAAAGTTCAAGGTAACATCGTTGATATTCTGATGCCGCCCCTCGCGCCATGGGAAATGGCATTGGCGATCGCAGCTGGCGGTATAACACGTGGGCTCCTGGTTGGTTTGACCGTGTTTGTTGCCATGATGATTTTCCTACCTATTTCGGTCGCTCACCCCCTTTCAGCCGTATGGTTTGCAATTAACGCCTGTATGATGCTTTCCCTTCTTGGCATGCTCGGAGGGATATGGGCGCAAAAATATGATCACATTGCGGCTGTAACCAATTTCATCATTACACCGCTTTCTTTTCTATCGGGAACTTTCTATTCCATCGATCGGTTGCCCCAAGCATGGGTGACTGTGGCTCATTTCAATCCTTTTTTCTATATGATCGATGGTTTTCGGTATGGCTTCATTGGACACGCAGATGGCAACGTGATGATAGGTCACCTGCTCTTGCCCATCGTGAATGTTGTTCTTTGGCTCGCGGTTCATCGATTGATCTCTATTGGTTACAGGCTTAAGGCCTGATTTGATGGAAAAAACAACACCCGAATTAACGCCTGAATTAACGCTAGAACGGCCGCGAATTATCGCGATACTTAGGTTATGGACGTTATTTTACAGGCGGGGTGTTGTTCGTTTTCTAAAATTTTGGGTGGAAACTCTGCTTGGGCCTATGGTATCGACCATGCTGTTTATGACGGTTTTCACACTGGCTTTGGATGCTGGTGAGGAAATGGTTGCCGGATTGAGTGCATTGCAATTTATCGCGCCGGGATTAGTGGTTTTTGTTCTCTGCCAAATTTCCTTCCAAAATGTTTGTTTCATGTTGATCATCGACAAACAGGAAGGGGTGATTAGTGATGTCTTAATGGCACCGCTTTCGCCACTGGAATTGCTACTTGGTTATGGGCTGGCGGCTGTTGCCAACGGTCTGGCCGCAGCAGTGCTTATCATGGCGGCGATGACGATTTTTACCGGGGGTATGCTGTATAGCTTTTGGATCGCGGCTTTTTTTGCCATTACGGCAGCTTTTCTTTTTGCGATGATAGGTGTCATCGTTGGATTGTGGTCTGACAAGTGGGATCAATTTTCCCTCGTTGATAACTTTTTGGTGTTACCACTGGGGCTGTTATCGGGAACTTTTTTTACGCTAAATAGCATTCCTCTTAACTGGCAGTGGTTATTCGAAGCCAATCCCATGTTCTGGATCATTAGTGGATTTCGCTATGGTATTACAGGTTATGGGGATAGTGACGCTGCGTTTTGGCACGGTGGTATCCTGCTTGGAATAGCGGCGGTTGTTTTTATGTGTGGCTGGACTTTGATGGCCAGAGGATACAAGATAAAGGCCTGATCGAATACTGACACCCTTAAAGAGGATAGTCGATGAGATGGTCATATTTAGCTGAACTTCTGTCCTTCAGAAGACAAAACATTTTCCCAATATTGGCCTGTTCACTTTGTCTAATGGCAATGTTCACCACACTTGCCTATGTCAGCACAACCAATGCGGCAGAGGAAACCCTCAATGGGCACGGTCTGTTTTGGAAGTTGGAGCGTGAAGGTCGAGAGCCGAGTTATCTCCTTGGCACCATGCATGTCTCAGACAAACGTGTGCTCAAGCTAAAGGATGAGGTGGAGCCTTACATTATTAAGGCGAGTGTACTGTACCTCGAAATTGATTTAACTCAGCGTGAGATGCGTGAAGCTCATAATGCTCGCCTTCGGGATGATGGCCGCACCCTAGACGAAGTATTGCCTCCTGATATCTATGAAAAAGTCAAAGAAATCAGCAAGGCTCATAAAATTGAAGAGAAGCAGCTAAAACAACTGGAATTGTGGGCGGTGTACCCAATCGTTAAATCGATGCCCAGTAATCCCGGGCAAGATGGTCAGGAAAGTGCAGATCTGCCATTAGATTTTCAACTTGGCCAGCTTGCGGCATTAAACTCAGTTGAAGTTAAGGGATTGGAGACCGTTCGCGATCAGCTGTCGGTCTTTAGAGATCGGGACCATAAAATTTATTATGATGCGATAGTCCGGGCATTGGAAAATCCAGATGCTGTCGAAAATTCTGTCGAAATGCTGGAAAAGTATATTCAGTGGTACATCGACCGCGACACCAACGCTTTTTACATCTCGTTGCTTGATGATTTAAAGGCCGAACCACCTGAAATGTATAATATTTGGGTGGAGCGTCTGTTGAATAAAAGAAACCTCATTATGGCAAATGGTATGGCACGAGGGCTTGTACGAGGGAATTCCTTTACCGCGGTCGGGGCTTTACACCTTCCAGGAGAGAAGGGGCTTCTTAATATTCTTACGGATAGGGGCTATAAAGTCACTCGACTTGATTAAGATTCACTCTTTATAAGGGAATGTTTTTTAAAGTTCTCAATAGTATCTGGATGGGGGAGTGGTTCTCAGGCCTATTTATTCCCGGTCCTATTTATTATTGAGGATATTTTATGTCGGATCTTTACCTTCGAAAAATACGTTTAGGAATTTTTTTATTCCTTTTCCTAGCCATTGTAGATCCTGTCGAGGCCGATGAGGTTCTCTATGGAAAAGGCCTTTTTTGGAAAATAGAAAAAGACGACCGTAAACCAAGTTATCTTCTTGGAACAATGCACGTGTCTGATAAACGCGTGCTGAAGATGAAAGATGAGGTGAAACCTTATCTAACAAAAGCGTGGGTTTTTTATGGCGAAATCGTTGATACATACAGAGAGTATCGCGAATATATAAATATTCGATACCGAGATGATGGTAAAACCCTCGATGAAGATCTTTCTGCAGAGTTATATGAAAAGGCATTAGAGGTCGCAAAACTTATCGATATTAAGGAGAAAAGATTCAAAGAATTTGAACTTTGGTACGTTTATGAACTCATGAACGGGGCGCCTTGGTATCGTGGAGAAGGTCACGACAAAGAGGACGAAGATGATTATACGCCGGTTTTAGATTCTCAACTTGAGGATATGGCCTACGAAAATGATCTTAAAGTGAAACCTTTGGAGGCAATGAGAGAACGTGCGATTTTGATCAATGACCGTCCGAAGGAAGTATACTTGGAAGCAATTGAACGGGCATTGGCAAGTACGGATGTTATTGAGGATGTAAAAGCTGAACGGGAAAGTGGTATTCAAGTTTATCTCGATAGAGATACAGAAAGAATGTACAATGAGCTTGAAGATGATCTCAAAGATGAGCCTTCTGAGATTTATGATATCGAAAAAGTTGCGATGCTGGATAAGCGTAACCTGAATATGGTCAATGGTATGACACCGGGCTTGGTTCGGGGGAATTCCTTCACCGCGGTTGGAGCATTGCACCTTCCGGGAGAGATGGGAATTTTGAACATTTTAGTTCAACGGGGATATACCGTTTCTCGCATGGATTGCGCGAAAGATGAGAAAAGCAGTTTTTGCCCGGAAGAAACTCTGACAGAATGATCTCACGTATATACTAGTGAGATCAGGAAGTACTCTATGAGTGGCAAATTACCTAACTGTTCAAAGTTAGAATCTATCCAAAGTTTTTACATATCTATTTTGTCTCTCATGACATTATTTCTTGGCATGACGGGCTTTGTGCAAAATACAAATGCTGATGAACTTCCATTTGGGCAGGGTGTGTTTTGGCAAATTTCAAAAGAGGGCCAAAGTCCGAGTATTATATTTGGAACCCTGCATAGCAGTGAACGGCGGGTTGTTGATTTAGGGGCTGGAGTTATGAAACTCTTGGCTTCATCAGATAGCTTGTTGGTCGACGTTGTTGACGATGATTCAATCAAGAAAAAATTATTTACTGCCATGGTTTATCAAGATAATCGCCGTCTTGATGAATTGGTCTCTGTGGATACTTTCGAAAAAATTAAAATACTTGGTTATGAATACGGCTACCTTGCTCGGCAGATGAAGGTCTTGAAACCTTGGGCTGCAGGGGTTGTTTTTTCGCTTCCCCCCTCTGAGGCGTCACGAGTATCGCTCGGGATTAGAACTCTTAATCAAACTCTTCAAGATTTGGCGCTTAGAAAAAAAATAGAGATCATCGGACTGGAAACAGTCGAAGAGCAACTTGCCGTTCTCGATGGGGCTAACGAACAAGAGCAAATCGCCCTTTTGGATACTTTGCCACCCGACATTGGTTCGGTCGAAGAGAAATTCAATAAAACTCTAGGATTATATCTCCAACAAGATACCAGCGGTATGTATCAGCAGATGTTGGATGGTTACACCATTATTTCTGATGAATTTTCGGATCGATATGAGGCGACCCTTATAACGCAACGCAATTATCGCATGGTGGAACGGATGCAAAACTCGTTGTTGAAGGGGAATAGTTTTATCGCCATCGATGCGCTTCATCTCCCCGGAAATGAAGGGGTTTTGAGCCTTTTGCAAGCTCAGGGTTACACGATTAAGCCCATGATGTGATTTTTTAGCCCCTAGCTGTCATTTATTATTCGAAAAAGCGCACTTTCCCTACTTCTTCTTGTTGACAGTGCGTTGGGTTATTGGGTTAATACGCTGCTCCGGGGTGACTACTGTCACTCCGGGTTTTGTTTTTCAGCAGATAAATTAAGTGAGACACCTAATGAGTGAAGCAGTAATGCCCACCTACGCACGTATCGACCTCGCTTTTGAGCGGGGCGAAGGTCCTTATCTTTATACTGCTGAAAACCGACGATATCTCGACTTTGCGGGTGGTATTGCTGTTAATTCACTTGGCCACAGTCATCCCAAGCTTGTCGCAGCTTTGGAAGAGCAAGGTCGCAAACTCTGGCACGTCTCCAATCTTTATCGGATTTCCGGCGGTGAAGAGTTGGCGGAACGCCTGGTCGCAAACTCCTTTGCGGATAAGGTATTCTTTACTAATTCTGGGACGGAAGCTATGGAAGGCGCGATTAAGCTCGCCCGGAAGTATCACAGCCATAATGGTCAGCCGCAAAAGTACCGTATTATTACCTGTGACAGTGCCTTTCATGGCCGAACCATGACCGCGCTATCGGCAGCAGGAAACGAGAAGCATCTAAATGGTTTTGGTCCTCGGACCCCGGGTTTTGATCATGTCGCCTTTGGCAATTTGAACGAGCTTCGCGCGGCGATTAGTGATGAAACCGCGGCTATAATGGTGGAACCTATTCAGGGTGAAGGCGGTATCCGTGCTGCTTCAATGGACTTTCTCAAAGGACTTCGGACGGTTTGTGATGAGTTCGGTCTGCTCTTGATCTTGGATGAAGTCCAATGCGGAAACGGCCGTACTGGTAAACTATTCGCACACGAATGGGCTGAGATCGAACCTGATGTTCTTGCCACGGCAAAAGGCATCGGCGGAGGTTTCCCCTTAGGCGCGTTTCTTGCCACGGATAAAGCTGCAGCTGGTATGGTGCCTGGCACCCACGGTAGCACTTACGGCGGTAATCCTCTGGCAATGGCGATTGGTAACGCAGTATTGGATGTCCTGCTTGAAGAGGGCTTTATGGAGAAGGTTATCGAGATTGCGGATTATACCCGTGATAGACTTGAAAATCTTGTTGCGAGCTATCCTGCAGTGTTCGAAGAAGTCCGTGGCTCTGGTTTGATGCTGGGCCTCAAGTGCCGGGTGCCAAATACTGATGTTATTGCTGCAATGCGTGCCGGTGGCCTCTTGAGTGTTGGTGCGGCGGATAATGTAATCCGATTGCTGCCACCGCTGATTATCGAACGATCACACGTTGATGAAGCGATAGCTACATTGGAAGACGTCAGTAAAAATATGGCCCAGGCTGCCTAAACAGGGGCGCCGACTTAAGGGCTAAGATCTAAGGTTAAGAATAATGACTACAGCTAAACACTTTCTCGATCTGAATAGGTTCAGTACACAAGAGCTTCGGACAATTTTAAGCTATGGCTCAAAACTTAAATCCGGTGAAATATCGGGTCGCCCGCTTGAGGGGAAATCCCTCGCGATGATTTTTGAAAAACCATCGACACGGACCCGAGTGTCATTCGAAGTTGGTATATCTCAGCTCGGTGGTAATGCGGTTCTTCTCGACCCAAGTAGTTCACAAATGGGGCATGGCGAATCAATTGCGGATACGGCTCGGGTACTTTCCCGGTTTGTTGATGCGATCATGATCCGGACCTCTTCCGAAGAAATCCTGCATGAACTGGCTGAATACGCAAGCGTACCTGTTATTAATGGACTAACGGACGAATCTCATCCTTGCCAACTCATGGCCGACGTTATGACATACGAAGAACACCGAGGATCTATTGCGGGTAAAACCGTAACTTGGTGTGGAGATGGTAATAATGTTGCGACTTCATGGATCCATGCCGCAACCCGTTTTGACTTCGAGCTTAAGTTGGCAACTCCAGTAGAACTAGCGCCAAAACGGGCCGTTCTGGATTGGGCTAAATCCGAAGGTGGTAATATCTCTGTTACCCACTCAATCGACGAAGGTGCCCGTGAAAGCGATTGTATTGTTGCCGATACCTGGGTTTCTATGGGCGATAAGGATGCTACCAATCGACACAATCTCTTGAAGTCTTATCAGGTTGATGAACGTGTGATGAGCCTGGCAAAGGATGACGCACTCTTTATGCATTGCTTGCCTGCGCACCGGGAAGAAGAAGTTGTCACGGCAGTGATCGACGGGCCTCAATCGGTGGTATTCGATGAGGCGGAAAACAGATTACATGCCCAAAAGGGTATTTTATATTGGTGCATGAGTAACCTTTAGTTGGGCTCTGGAGAGAAAATATGAGTAACACCCCCGGGGACAAAATCGAAAATACGGATAATCTGGAACACTCAGATGATTCGCCCAGACTTCATATGAAAGATGATTTGATCCAACCTTTCATGTTGGAGACAAGCGGTATACGTGGACGCCTTGTGCGTTTGGGCCCCTCTATTGATGCCATTATAAAAAGACATGACTACCCGCAAATCGTAAACGAATTGTTGGGGGAGCTTTTGGCTCTGACGGGTGTGCTCTCTTCCTTGATGAAATTTGAAGGTTGTTTTACGCTCCAGAGTAAAAGCGATGGCCCCATCAAATTACTGGTTAGTGACATGACCTCGGAAGGGGTTTTACGAGGTTATGCTGGGATTGATGAAGAACGCCTGACAAAACTTCTGGAGAGTACCGAAGACCACACGACGCTTACACTCACTGATCTTACTGGCAAAGGCTATATTGCATTTACGGTGGATCAGGGTGGGGATATGGAGCGTTATCAGGGCATCGTCGAATTGGATGGTGAGAGCCTGGCAGAATGTATGCAGAAATATTTCAAGCAATCTGAGCAGATTAATACGGGCGTGTTGGTTAAAACAACAACGAAAGAGGGCCACTGGCATGCTGGGGGGCTGATTTTGCAACATATGCCTGGCGATGGAGGAATTAATCAACAAATTGCTAAGGATGAAGATGAGCTCAAGGAAGAGTGGCAACGGTCCATGATTTTAATGGCCAGCTGCACCGAAGTGGAATTACTGGATCTCGACCTACCCGTGACAGAATTGTTATACCGTCTCTTTCACGAAGAAGAAGTTAGAGTGTACCATCAGCGTCCTGTGGTTGAGGGGTGCCGTTGCTCACGGGGAAAGCTTGAAAACGTTATTACAACTGTGTCTCCTGATGAGATTGAAAGCTACAAGGTAAACGGTGTCATTGACGCCAAATGTGAATTTTGTGGTCGCTCTTATATCTTCAATGATGATGACATCGCAAAACTTCAGGCCGAGAGTCAAGAAGAGGGCTAACGGGTCTTCTTCACGCCTTATTTTTTCTCTACTGACTAACATTCAGAATGTTTATTCATTTCTGAAACTGTCCTGAGCTTAGTCAAATACAGGCGCGGGTTAGTTTGTGATAAACGAGGCGAATAAGAGTTGTTGATATTATGAGTGAGGTTGGTTGTATGTTAAGTAGAAGAGTATTTGTTTTAAGTGGGGTTGCAGCAACTGCTGTGACTTTGACGGGGTGTAAAACGGTACCAACGACTTATGAACATGCTGATCTAACGTATGCCCATCTTCCGCCTTATCAACTTTTGGTCCGCGAAATTTTCGTTGATCAAATTTATGTAAGTCCTTCTCAAAGCCCAAACGTAGAGCATCTTTTTGATGTTTCTCCCGCTCAGGCTTCTAGCCGATGGGCAAAGGATCGGCTTCAGGCCGAAGGCAGCCAAAACGTTCTCCATTTTATCATCAAAGATGCTGCGGTGACGGAAAGTAAACTTGAAAAGCAAAAAGGCTTAACGGGGCTTTTTACCTATGATCAATCAGAGCGCTATAATGGTGTGCTCGAAGTCGAGCTCCAGGTTTTAAGTGATCAAGGCTTTAAAGAAGCTTCGGTTGTGGCACGGGCGGAACGTAGTGTTACTGTTGCTGAAAATATCAAGTTGCGAGAGCGTGAAAAGATTTGGTTCAAACTGACAGAAGATCTTATGACCGAGATCGATCGTCAGTTAAAACAGGGTATTGCGAAACATCTGAACCAATTTGTCATGTAGAATGTGGCTGGCTTATTATCTTCAAGCTATTGTAATCATTTTAAAGATAAGATGTTTTGCTTATTCAGTTAAGAGAAATTCTCCGGTACCCGTACAAAAAGTTGAAGAGTATCCCGGAACACCGAACCTTGCTTTTACAACTATTTTTCCGTCGTCAACTCTGCCTTTGTAAAGTTGCATTTTTTTACCCTTCTTGTGATTTCGAAGAAATAGTTCTCCTTTAAATGAACCGTCAGGGTCAAGGTCCCAATCAAAGGTTTGTCCTTTGGCTGCCACGCCTTTGATATGGCCATTTACGATGGTTCCTCTAAAAGGAGATTTTTGGGAACTTCGGCATCCTGAAGGGGAAATCAATCCATCAAAACTACTTACTGTGTTCGCGATCGCAGTGTAAGAAAATGTAACCAAGATTATTCCGGTGGCAAAACCTAGGATTATATTTTTCATCTTCCCCTCCAATAAAATAACACGTCAATTCTTGACTTGTATTACTATTAGTATAATTCAACTCACGAGTATATTTTATTCTGACGAAATTTCTTTAGATATTGTTTTATTTGATAGGGTAATTACTGCTCTCTAAAGTTAACAATAAAGCCGCCGAGGTGTTATTCCCGGCAACTTTGTTGTTTGTACTAGATACCTGATTATCCAAAGATAACCTTTGGTAGCCATGTAGCGAGTTCAGGGAACAACGCCAGGATACATAGGGCGATGATCTGAATGATGACAAAGGGAATAACCCCTTTGTAGATCTGCATGGTAGTCACTTCTTTTGGCGCGACCCCTCGCAAGTAGAACAGGGCAAAGCCAAACGGTGGCGTCAGGAACGACGTCTGAAGATTCATCGCCATCATCACACCGAGCCATACCGGGCTGATATCACTCATCAAGAGGATAGGCGCCACGATTGGCACCACCACAAAAGTGATCTCGATAAAGTCGAGGAAGAACCCAAGCACAAACATCACCAACATTACGGTGATTAACGCGCCCGTGTTACCACCCGGCATGTTGAGCAAGAACTCCGCAACCATCTCATCGCCACCAAGACCTCGAAAGACGAGGGAGAATACAGAGGCCCCGATCAAGATCACAAACACCATGGAAGAGATTTCCATGGTTGAGCGCATGATTGGCCGAAGAATATCAGTACGCCAAACACGGCCCAGAGAAACCAAAATACCCCAGGTAAGACCAATAGAGGCGATAATTGCGGCCCCAATGGCAATCATATCAACCGGAGGGATTTCGTTTCTGGCAACTCTGAGATCAAAGAAGGAAATCAAAACCAGCATAAAGAGCAGGCAAAGTGTGGCGATAATGGTTGGGCGACGACTGCCAAAATCCATGAAGTCAAACGGTGATTTGCGATCGGAGTTTTCCAACATCCCCAGCTCTTGCGTGCGCATTCCCGCAAGCAATAAAGACCCAATAGCGCCAACGGCGGCGGCTTCTGTTGGTGTAGCAATCCCGGTCAGGATCGAGCCCAATACAGAAACGATAAGAGCAACAGGAGGTACCAGAGCGTGCAGGATTTTACTGATAAAATCGGCGGCACTTGTCTGGCCTTCATCACGAGGAATAGGGGGGGAACTTTCAGGTTTGATGATCGCGATCAGGAGCTGATAGCCCATGTACATAAAGACCAACATCAGACCGGGAATAAGGGCGCCAGCAAAGAGATCACCAACCGACACTGGATCCGGAGACCAATTGCCAATAGCACGCTGGGCATCGGAATAGGCGTTTGAAATCTGATCGCCGAGGATAACCAGTACAATAGATGGTGGGATAATCTGTCCCAGGGTTCCCGCAGCACAAATTGATCCGCAGGCCAGAGAAGGATCGTACCCACGACGTAGCATCGTCGGTAGTGAAAGCAGACCCATGGTAACAACGGTTGCACCAACGATACCAGTTGAGGCCGCGAGCAGGGCGCCCACAATGGTCACCGATATCCCGAGGCCGCCGCGAACGGAGCCAAACAACTGCCCCATGGTATCCAGGAGCTCTTCTGCGACTTTTGATTTCTCGAGCATGACGCCCATGAAAACAAACAAGGGTACTGCAATCAGGATTTCGTTGGTCATGGCATTGCCATAAATACGAGAAGGCAGCGCACCAAAGAAGGAGAGATCAAATACCCCGAGGGAATAGCCTATTAGCGCAAAGGCGATACCGACACCGGCGAGAGTAAAGGCGACGGGAAAGCCGGCCATCAAAAACAGGCAGGCCGCCCCAAACATGAGGAGATCAAGAGTTTCAGCTAAATGCATTTTATAGTCCCCCCGGACCGTCTTCTTGGGGCTTGTGTTCTACGCCCTTGATAATGGCAAGCGAATGGATGGCCATGGAAAACCCCTGCATTCCCATCAGGATACAAAAAGCTATGATGGCGCTTTTAAGAATGTAGACAGCGGGTATGCCACTGGTCTCTTTGGAAGATTCCAATATTTTCCAAGAACTCGCCACATAGGGGATACCATAGATCAGGATGAGTATCAGAACTGGAGATAGAAGGAAAATCACACCAAAGAAATCAACGATGGCCTGCTTTCTTTCGCTGGCTGCACCATAAAATATATCAACGCGAACATGACCACCGTGCAGCAAGGTATAGCTTGCGCCGAGCATAAAGAGGAAGCCATGCATATAGATAATTGATTCCTGCATGAAGATGGAACCAATGCCAAAAACATATCGCATGAGAACAACGACGAACTGAACCAAAACCATAAAGAGGGCGAGCCAAGCTACGCTATGCCCTATTTTATTATTCAGACTATCGATGGCTTTTGCGAGGGAAAGAAACCCTGCCACAGTAGTCTCCCTATCGATTGTTATTATTATTTATATATGTACCGAAAAGAGGCTAGCACAGAGCTAGCCTCTTTCGAATTTAAATCATTACAGAGGTAACGATTAGATTTTAAGCGCTGCACCACGTGCGGCTGTGTAGTCGGACTCAGAAAGAGTTGTCCAACGTGCAACCTTGCGACGGAAATCGATGTAGCTGTCGTAGATTTCTTTGGAAATGTCATCAGTCTGACCGACTTCTTTGACAACTTCTTCAGATTTCGCACCAAGAGCATCCATGATGTCCTGAGAGAAAGAGCGCAGTTCAACTTTGTGTTTGTTGAGCAGAACGTCGAGGGAGTCACCATTTTTGGCGTTGTACTCAGAAAGCATAACGTTGTTTTCTGCGGCACAAGCGGACTGGACAAGCGCTTGCTCATCTGGAGAGAAGCTTTCCCAAACGTCTTTGTTCATGCCACAAGCAAGGCCTGAACCTGGCTCATGGAAACCTGGCTGGTAGTAGTATTTGGTCACTTTGTAGAAACCAAACGCCAGATCGTTCCAAGGACCAACCCACTCAGTCGCATCGATTGCACCTGATTCGAGTGATGGGAAGATCTCGCCACCCGGAAGGGTAACCGCAGCAGCGCCAATACGGCGAAGCACTTCACCACCAAGACCTGGCATACGAATTTTCAAGCCTTTGAAATCTTCGAGAGTGTTGATTTCTTTGTTGTACCAACCGCCCATCTGCACGCCGGTATTACCCGCCATGAAGGATTTCAGATTGTACTGACCTGAAAGTTTGTCCCAAAGTTCCTGACCACCGCCATAGTGAATCCAGGCATCGAGCTCATTAGCCGTGAAGCCAAAAGGAACAGCTGTGAAGAAGTTGAACGCTTTGTGTTTGCCCTGCCAGTAGTATTCGGCAGCGTGGTACATGTCAGCAGTACCGTTGGAAACGGCATCAAATGATTCAAACGGCGGTACCAACTCACCCGCAGCATAAAGCTTAACAGTAAGTTTGCCATCGCTTGCAGCCGTAATACGATCAGCTACGCGCTGAGCGCCAGTACCAAGGCCTGGGAAGTTTTTAGGCCAGGTTGTCACCATTTTAAGCTCGCGTTTGCCTTGAGCAATGGCGGGGGCACTCAATGTTGCAGACGCCGCACCTGCCGCAACAGCCGTAGCTGTACCGGTTAGAAACTTTCTACGATTCATAAAAATTGTCTCCCTGTATCGATCCTTCTTAGATGTAGGATCTTTTTGATTTATTGACGAAGAAGTGTTTGTTGCGAAACAACAAACTAATAGAAAAGAGTGATTATCTTATTGTCGATATTCCCACAGTATTTTCAAACAATTTAACAATCTTCAACTAGGTCACTCTATTGAGTTTATGGAGTTTTGATTCCATCAGTTATTCTTTGGGGCTCACCGTTTCTTTGACGATTTAATTATCTGGCCCTGATCGTGTTTTGATTATGATGGGCACTGTCTATCAACAATAGCCCAAGAATAATATTCGCAGCAATTGGTAGTTGGTCATGTTTTGTGGGGAGGGTCAATACCAACTAATACTGAGAGAAAACCCTTAAAGAGCATGATATAGTCCCCACAGAAATCAACCTGAACCCGATGTGAATTTTTAAATTGTAGTAGATGAACGGAATTACAAGTTTATGAATTTAAAGCAAAAAGTATTGTTGCTTGCCACCGTTCCTCTGATTTTAGCGATATCAGCTATCTCGTTTCTAGTGACCTATCAGGCGCAAAGTTTAGCGAAGGAAGAAATAGCTGCATTTGAGCGTAATATGTTGAATGCGAAAAAACTAGAGCTTCTCAATTACCTGAGTCTTGCTCAAACATCCATTGGTCATATTTATGATCCGGCGAATGCAGACAATCAAAATGCTAAGGAACAAGTCAAAGAAATTTTGAAAACGTTGACCTACGGTACTGATGGCTATTTTTTCGTGTACGATTTTGAGGGAACGAATCTTGTCCATCCAAAACAGCCAGAACTAATTGGAAAAAACTGGTGGGAGCTAGAGGATACGACGGGTAATCTTGTTATCCAAAATCTTATTTCTCGCGCTCGTGATGGCGGCGGCTTTCATCGCTATTTATGGGGAAAACCTTCTTCTGGAGAGATCGCCGATAAAATTAGCTACGCCGTTCCCCTAGATAAATGGAACTGGATGCTCGGCACCGGGCTTTATATTGATGATGTAATCTCTCAAGTCGAAGCCTTTGAGCTCGAAGTCCAAGATCGTATTTGGCAAACCTCAATCATAATTCTGATTATTACCTTTACCTCTTTGGGTGTTGTCTTCTTCACGGGGATAGCGATCAACTTGCATGAAAGACGTTTGGCTGATGTAAAACTCAAAGAGTTAACACAGAGGATTATTGAAACCCAAGAAGAAGAGCGTGGGCGTGTGGCACGAGAATTACACGATGGGATAAGCCAAATTTTAGTGTCCATTAAGTACGCACATGAGATGGCGTTAAATAAGGCCCAGCAGGCTGAGGGCGATACAGAAGAGGTTGCCAAGGCTATCGACAAAGGGGCAAACGCGCTCAATATTGCAATCAATGAAGTAAGACGAATTTCCCGAGATTTACGTCCCAGTATCTTGGATGATTTGGGTTTGTCGCCTGCCTTAGAAAGTTTGGCGCATGAGTTTTCTGAGAGAACAGATATTAAGGTCAAGATCAGTACGGTTACCTTTAAAAATTTGCTGCCAAAGGATGCCAAAACAACCCTATACCGGGTAGCTCAGGAAGCCTTAACAAATATTGAACGGCACTCTAATGCGGATCGTGTTAATCTAGTGCTCTCTGCATCTAAGGGGATTGTGACATTGTCAATTATTGATAATGGAGCAGGTTTTGATATTCACCACCTCAATATAAAAAAAGACCCGTTAGCGGGAATAGGCCTTCGAAACATGCAAGAACGTCTTGAACACCACGGTGGTGAGTTGGAAATCACTTCTTCTCCAAAGGGAACAACTATAATGGCGATACTTCCCAAAGGTATTTTACGCTCAGGCGGGGAAGCCTAAATCATGCTAAGAGGTGGCTCAATCATACGAATATTGCTGGCTGACGATCATCCTCTTGTCCGTGATGGTCTTAGGTCGTGCTTGGAAATGTACAATAATCTTGAAGTGATCGGGGAGGCGAAAACAGGGAGTGAAGCGTTAGAAAAAGCGGCTGAACTAAAGCCCGATGTTGTGCTTATGGACATAAATATGCCCGAACTTAATGGCCTTGATGCTACCGAGATATTTGCTGAAAAGCATCCCGAAATTAAGCTTCTAATTTTAAGCATGCACAATAATAGAGAGTATATTTCCAGTGCTCTTCGTTATGGCGCTCGAGGTTATGTTTTGAAAGATGTGCCATCCCAAGAAGTTGTTGCCGCTATTGAGGCCGTGCATATGGGCGGGACTTATTTTAGCTCGGGCGTTTCAAAAATTCTTATGGCCTATCAGGATAGCGATGTCGAAGGCCCGTTGACCACTCGAGAGCAAACAATCCTCCTGTTACTAGCTGAAGGAAATAGCAACAAGCACGTCGCAGCAGAGCTTGATATTTCTGTACGAACTGTGGAAACCCACCGCAAGAATATCAAACGAAAGTTGGATATCAGCTCGACGGCAGGTCTCACACGCTATGCCATTGAAAACGGACTGTTATCCAGTTAACGGGCCTTTGTTGTCAAAATTCACTTCGGCTTTTTCTTTAGGAAAGTTTCATTTTTGAGTGAGGTTTCTTGAAATTTGGGTTCACGTGGTGCCAATTCAGCGGGGCGGTCATTCTTCACTCCTTTGTTAGGTTCTATGTATTCTCTGTGCAGTTTTGGGTGGTGGTTATTAGCCACTGAACCACGCTGTCCCGGGCTGGATTGGGTGCTTTGAATGTCGGGTAGAGTAAATAATACCCTCCTACACTTGGTTCGATATCCTGCCAAAGACTAACCAACCTGCCCTGGGTTTCTTCCGTCGTTACTAATAATTGTGGGGCCAAGGTAACGCCTTGGCCATTGGCCGCGGCATCCATGGCTAAGGCGGTTTGATTAAACTGTAATATGCGCTTGCTGGCTGATATTCCCAACTGTTCCAGCATAGGGGTCCAGAGAAAATGCCTATCCTGAATCAGTGGCTGTTCAGCTAAGTCGTGCAGCTCTTCTACAGGACCTATTACCGCCGCGAGATCAGGATTACAGACCGCACAGAGGTGAAATGGGGAAAGTTGTTCTATCTGGAGATCATCATCTAATGGAGCAGCGCCAAAGGGAGGTGTACCCTGGCGAATAGCGATATCTACATCATCTGTACGGAAATCAGCCACCTTTTCGCTGGCATCCGTCTGCAAATCAATATCTGGGTAGGCCTGAGAGAATTGGCTCAGACGTGGCACCAGCCATTTTGCAGCAAAGGAAGGCGGAACACTTACAGTGATACGTGTATTTATTGGCTGTAGCTTTGTTGTGGCCACGTCGATTATGGCCAGAGCTCGTCGGATCGAAAGATGGTATTCCTGCCCAATCTGGGTTAATTCCAGCCCACGTGGTCTGCGATGAAAAAACTGGATTTGTAAATCTGATTCCAGGCGTCTTACCTGCTGAGCCACTGCTCCTTGGGTCAGGTTCAGTTCCTCTGCCGCAAGTCGAAAATTCAGGTGTCGGGCCGCAGCGTCAAACATTTTTAAGGAATTTAGATTTGGTGATCGCATTATTTAACTCATTTTTAGGCAGTAAATTTTCTACAGGCTACGGCGTCAAAACATGATTAGTCAAGCTGATGGGGAGAAGTCATATTTCAGTGAAAATACATAACTAGAATATATGACTTGAAGGAAATGATATTGAAAGCCCTGACCTTTTCAAAATTTGGTGGAGCGGAAGTGATGGAATATAGGGACGTTCCAGATCTAGATTTGAACCGCAATGAAGTGTTGATCGAGATGAAAGCAATAGGTCTGAATTATGCGGATATCTATCGTCGCAAAGGTAATTATCATTTGAAAGGCACCCCACCCTTTATTGCGGGTTATGAAGGCGCAGGTATTGTGATTAAAACCACTTCGTCCCTATATGAAGTCGGTGACAGGGTTTCTTTTGCCGATGTGCCGTTTTCCAATGCTGAATATGTGGCTGCATCAGTGGAACATGTTATCCCGCTGCCGGATGATATCAGTTTCAACATAGCCGCTTCGGTCTTATTGCAAGGTCTGACTGCGCAATATCTGGCAGCAGATAGCTATCAGGTGAAATCTGGTGATGTTGTCCTGGTTCATGCCGCTTCCGGTGGGGTTGGACAAATCCTCTCGCAGATCTGTAAATTGCAAGGGGCTAAGGTAATTGGTCTTACCCGTGACAAGCGCAAAATTATCAATATTCGAGAAGCCAAAGCCGACCACGCCCTAATACTGGGTGAGGGCTGGCAGGACAAAATCATGGAAATCACAGAGGGCAAGGGAGTAGATATAGCTTATGATAGCGTTGGTTCCACTTTGATGGAAAGTTTTGACGTGACTAAAGCCTGCGGCACAGTTGTCTTTTATGGCATGAGTGGTGCAGATCCGAAACATATTGATCCGCGCATGTTGATGGACACAAGCAAGACTCTGACGGGTGGTGATCTTTGGAGTTATCTGACTTCAAAAGAACAACGTTTGAAACGTTCATCAGAACTCTTCAATTGGCTCATCCGAGGCGAGATCAAACTTAAAACCCCCACGAAATTCAACTTATCCGAGGGCAGAGCAGCCCATGAATTTCTGGAAGAGGGAAAAAGTGCGGGTAAGGTTTTGCTTATTCCAAATAATAAATAGGATATATCGTCCCTAGAGGTTGTTGCCGCTATTGAGGCTGTGCATGTGGGGGGCTTATTTTAGCTCGGGCGTTTCAAAGATTCTTATGGCCCATCAAGATAACGATGTCGAAGGCCCGGTGACCACAAGAGAGCAAACAATCCTTCTGTTCGTAGTCGAAGGTAAGAGCAACAAACACGTCGCAGCTGAATTGATATCTCGGTACGAACCTTGGAGACCCACCGCAAGAATATCAAACGAAAGTTGGATATCAGCTCAACCGCAGGCTTTACACGCTATGCCATTGAAAACGGGCTGTTATCCAGCTAAGTCAGACGTTGTTGCCAAAATTATAGTGAGTGTACTGTGATACGCACGAGCGCTTATTATTATCTAAAGTTACAACGAAGGACCCTAGAATGCCAGTTGTCATCACTGCCGTGTACGGACGTGTTTAATAACTGAACCACACATTTGTGACTTTTGTTTATTAAGAATTCCACCCTCTACGGTTTTTGTTCTTGCTCCTGATCTAAAATCGTCCGAGTAGCCGCGGTCGCAATTTTTTTATCGCGGTCAATTGACGAAGAATCGCGGCTCTCCCCAGCAATCCTCACGGTTACTTCGCGGCTGGCAAAATGGATGCCATTGGCATTAAATAATTTGTGAATTTCATCAAGGACAAATCTTCGAACGGTAAACTGATCACCAGGTTTGGTGGTAAATTTTATTCGCATAATCATGGCTGAATCTTCCATAGCCATGACTCCCTGCGACTTTAATGGGTCGAGAAACATATGGCCTATGTCGGGATGCTTGAGCAATTCTTGGCCCAGTTTCTTGATCATCTTACGAACCTTATTTGCATCTGTGCCATAAGTCAGTCGAAGGGGCAGTTTCATAATAATCCAGTCACGAGAAAAATTCGTCAAGTAACTGATTTCTCCGAAAGGTATCGTATTCAATGGGCCCTTATGGTGACGTAATTGCATGGATCGGATTGATATTTTCTCGACCGTACCTTTAACGGAGCCAACATCTATGTACTCCCCTTTGCGAAAAGCATCATCGATAAGAAAGAAAATTCCGGAAAAAATGTCTTTAACCAGAGTTTGAGCCCCAAAACCTATGGCAAGTCCCACGATACCGGCGCCCGCGAGCAGTGGTGTTACATTGATGCCCAACTGTTCTAATATAGCGAGGAATGACAAAACTATTATGAAAGTAAGACCCGCCCCTCGGACCAGCGGCATAAGGGTACCTAGTCGTGTACCTCCTTGCCCGCCTTCCCCATCGGACTGACTTTCACCATCTTCATCAATTCCCATGGTTACGCGTTCAATGGCAATTTGCCGATCCGCGACAATATTCAACAACTCGCAAAGCCCATAGGCTATAAAAGAAATAATAATTATCTCGACCAAAGCCCCTGCGAAATGTGCACCAACACCCTGAGATGCCAGGTCCTGTAAATTTAGCCCCCAGAGTTTGGCGATCCAGAGAATAAGCAGAGCAGTTGCGATTATTCTCCCTATTCGTATGAGGCCTGCCTGGGTCAGCTTGTGTGCGGCTTGAAGAGCAAGAGGTGCTCCTCTATCACCAGGCCAGATAGCGACGACAAGAGCTGGTATAGCGAGCTCCAGCAAGGGTAATGACATCAAGGTTACCAAGGTAAGATTAATTGCGGTTGGTGAGAGACTGTGTACGTTGTTTGTCGCAATATAGAGTTCAACTACCAGCCACTGTATTGTAACAAGTCCCATGGCAACAAAGGGCCATATTTCCGCAAATTTTTGCCAGGTCGACCCACTCTCTTCATGACCCAGAATTGCTCGAGTAATGCTTTTGCGTCCCTGCCAAAATGTCAAAATGATCAATAGATTTAATATTAAGAATATCCATACCTGCAGCCTAACCTCTACATTGACCCACCCAAAATTCATGAGGTTTGGCGTATGTCCGATAAAGAAAGCAGATATACCAGAGAGTAAAGCGGCTCTTCTGGTGAAGAACTTAGCGCTTTCGTCATCAAGCATACAAAGCCGTAAATCAGGTCTGCTGGGAGACATGATAAACCGGGCAACCATGATCGCAAATATTGTCATCCCTAGGGCTTCGACCACATAGTGTATAAAAATGCGATCCACTGGATAAGAGGCATTGATTAATTTATTGGCGACAAATGCCGCAATGACAAAAGCGAGTAATTGTATTCCTTGAAGAATAAATCGTGCGCTAATTATTTTAATTGTGGACCAAAGCCCGGAGGGGAGAGCTTCTTCCTGATAAGCTCGTTGCGATTTTGTTAGAAAGCGGATCACAATAGTTGCCAGCGCCCCTATCATGAGGCACATCAGTAAAACAACAGGAAGGCGCCAGAGACTGGAATCTCCTCGTTTTGATTCGAAAATTGCAAATGTTTTTGCAATTTTTTGCATAATATAAGGGGTCACCTTAAAGGTATCCTGCCAGCTCTGATAAAGTGCATTCCCCCAATCGGTTATAATATTTGTAAATGTTACATCGACTTCCGTTGCGAGCATCTTTTCACGGAGGGCAACTTTATTATCCAACTCCTGCAACAGCAATTCACGAGCTTGCGTATCACTTAGACCAGAAAGAATGTCACGGATAGCTTGATGAGTTAAGGTTTCGGGAAGCACGGGGACGATTTCAGTATCCGATTTGCCTACACCTGAGGAACCCAGGGAAATACCCTCTTGTGCCCAAACGGGGTTGGCAATCAATAAAAATGCCCCAAGACAAAGCACCAACCAAGTAAAATGGTTTACTCTTCTTTTCAACACGCATCCCCCTTAATACACATCAATATAACTGTATGCATAATTTGCTCATAAGCATCCAGGCGTGAACTAATTATACTAATTTCCAGTTCCATTCCAACGCCTTCTTAGTAGCCAGAATTTTGAAATAAAGACGTTAGCCACGCCAAAACCGGGGTAGGATCATGACAAGAATGGTAAACAACTCTAGTCGGCCAAGCAACATTCCTGCAGACATGAGCCACTTGGCTCCATCGGGAAGAGATTGAAAGTTTCCCGATGGCCCAATGGTATCGCCAAGCCCTGGACCAACATTCGCAAGGGCGGTCGCTGCTCCCGAAACGGCGGTTATAAAATCAAGCCCGAAGAACCCCAAGCCAACTGCAAGCAAGACAAAACTTACGGCAAAGAGGAAGAAGAAGCTCATGACCGAATTTGAGACACTCTCTGGGATCGGGTTGCCGTTATATCTTGGGAAGAATATGCCGTTTGGCTGAATAAGGCGGTTGAGCTGCGCTTCTGTCGTGGAATAAAGTACCTGCAGACGGAATATTTTAATGCCGCAGGTGGTTGATCCAGCACAGCCCCCCACAAACATCAAAATAAATAACAAGGCTAAGGCAAAGCCTCCCCATAAACCGTAATCGGCTGTGGTAAAACCACTACCTGTCATGAGAGAGGTAACGTTGAAGACGGAAAGGCGTAGGGCTGTGGAAAAAGAATATTCACCGCCTGACACCAGCCAATAGGTAACCAAAAGGATGGAAAAACCGAGTATGAGTAGGAAGGTTTTTACCTGGCTGTCGCGGATTAGAGACTTCCAATCGCCACGTATCACACGCAAATAAAGGATAAAGGGGATCGACCCCAACACCATGAAGCCACTGATCGCCCAATGTATTCTGGGATCTTGAAAATGCCCGATAGAGTCATCATAAGTCGAAAATCCGCCGGTTGCGATAGAAGTCATTGCATGAACAACAGCATCGAAACCTGACATTCCCAATAGCGAGAGAATGATGGCCGCACCGATGGTTATAAAGACATAAAAAATTGAAATTGCGGCCGCAATTTGTGCCGCTTTGGGGAGGACTTTATCTGCTTCAAAGGCTTCAACCCGAAACATCTGCATACCACCGACTTGCAATATTGGCAGGATGGCTACGGCCATCACAATAATACCGATGCCGCCAAGCCATTGAAGAATACCGCGCCAAAGCAAAATTCCTGGCGGTATATTGTCCAGACCAACGATCACAGTTGACCCTGTGGTTGTTATGCCAGACATCGATTCAAAGAAGGCGTCGGTGATGCTGAGTTCTAGTTCTGAAAAAGCGAGAGGGATGGCTCCAGCAATGGCAATCGTCAACCATGCCAAATTGGTGATGACAAAGGCTTCGCGCAGACTGAAACTCGTCCAGCTGGCGTTGGTTGCCAAAACCATAGAAATACCAATTGAAAGGCTTAGGGCTGAAGAGGTCGCAAATACGCGCCAGTCGGGGTGTCCGGCTGCTGCATCAACAATAGCGGGAATGATCATCGCAATAGCCATGATTGATAGCAGGATTCCAGTAACGAAGACGACGGGACGGAATTTGATCATCTTCAGGCCTTTCAGTGTTGGGACGCATTGTAAAGTGTAGTGCTGCCGACAGGAAAGTCATCGGGTTACCGGAATGGCAAAGAGTGAGAACCTTACTCAGATTTGAGCAAACATACCTTCAAGAGGTTGAAAGAATTGCAGAGATTATCAGAAAAAAGAATAATTTGGTATGCAAAAGCCCCCTATCCGGATTGCAGAATATAGGGGGCTTTGCAAATAGGTCTATTTAGGACGCGGAAGAAGAAGGGTTTCCGATAAGGGAAAGGAATTCGCGTCTCGTAGAAGGGTTGGTCCGGAAAAGGCCGAGCATACGGCTGGTGACCATGGTTACACCAGATTTGTGTACGCCACGTGTGGTCATACACTGATGCGCTGCTTCAATAACAACAGCCACGCCTTTGGGCTGAAGCACATCGTTAATGGCATTGGCGACTTGAGCTGTCATCTTCTCTTGAATCTGCAAGCGCTTAGCATAGGCTTCGATAACGCGCGCCAATTTACTGATGCCGACAACTCGATTATTTGGCAGATAGGCGACGTGTGCCTTACCAATAATTGGTGCCATGTGGTGTTCACAGTGAGATTCAAAACGGATGTCGCGAAGAAGAACGATCTCGTCATAGCCTTCGACTTCCTCAAAGGTACGCTCGAGAAGTTCGTTGGGATCGACACCGTATCCAGCAAAGAATTCTGAATAGCTGCGAACCACGCGATCAGGCGTACCAAGAAGCCCCTCACGTGTGGGATCATCACCAGCCCAACGTAGGAGTGTTTCAACAGCAGCGAGTGCTTCGTCGCGGCTAGGGCGGATAATTTTGTTATCGTTGTCGCTCACGGACTGTATCCTCAAATCTTCCCCGGCGTTCATTTTGTAGCCTGAAGGGAAGGGGTGTTCTAGTTCGGACGCGCCACTTCATAGGGGCTATCCAGTGAAAAAGCTGGAACGAGAACATCAAAAAGTTCTCCGCTCATACCTTCCATTTCGTAACTTCCGCACATGATTCCAGAAGGAGTCGATAGCGGCGTACCACTTGTATATTCAAAACTTTCGCCAGGTTTCAATAAAGGCTGTTCACCTACAACACCAGCTCCACGAACTTCTTGAATGCGGCCAAGAGAATCTGTGATGCGCCAATAACGGTTTTTCAGTGTAGCTTCTTCACTCCCACTGTTCTTTATTTGAACCTGATAAGCCCAAACATAATGGTCGTCAGTAGGCGACGACTGATCTTCGAGAAAAGTCGGGGTTACTGTAACCGTTATAGACCGGGTGGTCTGACTATACATGGACACGGGCTCCTAGGCTGTCCTTAATCGAGACAGCTTTTATCCTGTTTCTGCCGATAGGGCAAAATCAAGATGACATATTGCAGTAAAAAAATGTCAAATATCATTTTAATGGACGACAGATACTATAAATATACCGCCAGTAAAGACCTACGGGTAATATTTTTTCAAATTTGTTTCCGTTTTAGGTCAATTATTAAGGTCAGACATTTTCAGAACTCTCCCACCGGTCGATTGGGCATCATCCGGATCATGGGTGACCAACAGGGTTGGTAGTTGGTGTGCTTTTGCATGGCGGAAGACAAATGCCCGAAATCGTTCTCGGAGTTCAACATCAAGTTTTGAGAAGGGTTCATCCAGTAAAAGAGCAGACGGTTGCGACAATAATGTCCGTAAGACGGCGATCCGCGCGCGCTGTCCACCAGAGAGAGTAGCTGGGTCTCTGCTTGCAAAACCTGAAAGCCCGGCATCCTCTAAAGCCTGATTTATCAACTCAGCACGGGCTTTCTTTCCTTTTACGGAAAACGGAATGCCAAAACTGAGATTTTCCCCAACAGACATATGAGGAAAAAGCAGATCTTCTTGAAACAGCATTCCAATATGGCGTTGTTCAGGAGGAAGGGTCGTTATGTTGAAATCTCCGAGACAGATAATTCCTGAAACGGAAAACTCAGAAGACAACGTTCCGCTAATCGCGGCGAGCAGACTGGATTTCCCACAGCCACTAGGACCCATGAGGGTGGTAATTTCTCCGGGGTTAATTTTAAGGTTTAAGTCTGAGAAGAGAGGTTTTCCACGAAGCTTAAGGGATAATTCTTGCAGATGTAGAGGGATGGGATGTTTGGGGGCATCTGCCCTGTGGTAGGTATTCATATTGTTCTTGGTGTCACTAAGCATTGTTTTCTAAATCCCCCTGAGGGATCGTCGGTTACGGAATACAAAAGCGGGTAACCCGAGCGCCGCACTGAAAGCCAGCAAGGGAAGCAAGGCCTGCAGCAGGGCATAAACCCCGATCACGCGTCTGTTTCCACTCGCGGCCATGTTAACGGCTTCTGTGGTCAGGGTCGAGAAACGTCCGCCCCCTGCAAAGAGAGTCGGCAAATATTGAGCAACCGAAACTGCAAAGCCTATTGCTAGAGCAAAAAGAAGGGGCCGGAGTAACATCGGTAATCGAACCCGCCAAAAGGCTCGTGCTGGACTTGCTCCAAGCGAAAGAGCGATCCCGACGTAACGATCATCTTGGCAGCGATACGGGTCTGACAGTGAAAGAAATACATAAGGCAGCACAAAGAGAAGATGGCTCCAGATTATCGAAAGCCAGCTGCTATCAATGCCCAGCCTAATGGTTACGATTTGAACGCCAAAAAGAAAAGAGACCTGCGGGATCATGAGTGGGACGTAAAGGAGCCACAGAGCTCCAGTTCCTGCGGACTTACCTCGCCGCTTTTCATTCTCTAGGCAGGCGACCACCAGTATAATGGCAATAACAGAGCTGGCGAGGCCCACAGCCAGAGTGGTACTACTGCTCCAAAATAGGTTGTACAGATTACTGCCCCAACTTTGCGTGGACCAAACTGAAGGCAGAGCATCTGGATAACGCCATCTTCTGGTGAAGGACCAAACCAGAATGACAGTAAAACTACCCAAAAAGGCTGTGATGATTAGCTTCATCGCCGATTTGGATATGGCACTAACCAAGCTTTCATAGAGATCCCGACGGCCGTTTATCAACCATGGTTTAGAGGCCTTTGAGATAACGACTTCACCCAAACACCACATCGATATGGCTCCGATGACGACGAAAAGTTGAAGGACCGCACCAGCTGCAGCCAAGGTCCGATAGCTCAAATCTGGATCGTAAAACCATCTCAAAACCAGAATCGATAGTGTTGGAGGCGTCGTCGGTCCGAGTATAAGGGCAACATCGACCACTGAGAGTGAAAACGCGAGTACGGCAAATATCGGCAAGCGGATCTGGCGGTAAATTATGGGCAACACGGCCTTGATCCACGCGGCTACAGGCTTGTAGCCCAAGGTGCGAGCAAGGCACAGACGCTGGTTGGCTTCGCTCTGGTCCAAAGCAGCTATCATCATGAGCAAAAGATAGGGTGTTTCCTTGATCACCAGTCCAAGGATTAAAGATAGCCCATTTGGATCATGGATGATGGCCACATCTGGTGGCATTTCCCAACCTGTAGCCCAAGGGGAAATTAGCCGCGCAATCCATCCACTAGGGGCGATGAGAAAGGCGAGACCAATCGCGAGCGCGGAATGAGGGATCGCTAGAATCGGCGCCAATATTGTTCGAACACGTTGGAAACTCTTGGTCCCCTGCCATGCTGAGACAAAGCCAATAGCGAGGATGAGCGAAATAATCGTTGCTGCAAAACCACTTGTCAAAGTGTTGAGCAGTGCATGGGGGAGGGCGGGATGACTGAAAAGTTCCGCCCAGGGTTTGAAGCTGAGTTCCTCACCGCCTATCACTGGAAGATAGCCAAAAGCTGGTAATAAAGTGCTGACTAGCCCTGCCAGTACCGGCCCTAAAAAGGCCAGAAGAGTAAGCACGGGCATAGATCGCAGGCTGAAGAGCCAGCCTAGGGCATCTGAACAGAGCACCCCAGTAGTCCGCCCACGATTAAGGCTCTGATTTGTGTGCGCCTGATCTCTCATACGCTACCTTATCTCAACTTCACAAAACATGTGCAGTGTTATTGCCCATACCGCTTAAGCCACTCTTTTTCGATCCGTTCCATCCATGACGGGTGCGGTTCCAAAAGCGTAGGGCCGAGTTCTTGGGGTGAAAGTGTTGCCACACCAAGTTCAATGGAAGCAAAGATCTCCTGGTCCGCTGCAGATAGCTTGTCGATGGCAAGAACGGTATCGTCGCCCCAGTATTCTGGGTCCTGTTTTCTGGCTTGTGCTTTGGGGCTCATGAGGAAATCAGCGGCAACCATGGCCGCTTCTTTACTAGAAGAGTTATAGGGGATAGCTACAAAATGAGTGTTGCCAATGGTGCCCTTTTCAAACACGAAGGTTCGCACGCTTGAAGAGAGTTCACCTGATTTGATGAGGGAGGATGCTGAGCCCGGATTGAACGAAAGCTGAATGTTTACTTCACCGTCATCCAACAGTTGTTGTTGTGCTGCACTGCTAACAGGGAACTGCGTTCCACTGCGCCAAAGGTTAGGGTGAAGTTTATCAAGATAGGTCCAAAGTGGCGCCGTAATGCTTTCAAATATCGCGGTTTTTCGAACCTTGGTCCGGAGGATGGTGGGATCTGCTGCAAGCTCAAGTAGAGCCTGTTTCAAAAATGTAGAGCCGAGAAAATCTGGCGGCGAGGGATAGGTGAAACTACTCGGATATTTTTCGCTCCAGGCCAAAAGTTCTGAAATTGAATTTGGCGTGGACTTAACTCGAGCAGAATCATACATGAAGTTGAACTTCGCCATGCCCCAAGGCGCTTCCAGGCCCCCGACAGGGACCATGAAATCGACTGTGGTTGTTGCTTTGTTATCAACATCGACCAAAGCATAGTTAGGCAGGTTCTGTGTGAAGGGGCCAAACAGGAGGCCGTTCTTTTTCATAGAGGCAAAGTTCTCGCCATTGATCCAAACAAGATCAACAGACCCATTACTGTCTTTACCCGCGGTTTTTTCGGCAAGTACTCGGCTCACTACATCAGCAGTATCAGTGACCTTGACGTGTTTGAGGGTAATACCGTGCTGATTCCAAAGCTCTTTACCAACCCAAGAGATGTAATTGTTGATCCGCTCACTGCCGCCCCAGGCATTCCAGTAGAGAGTCTGACCTTCTGCTTGAGCTTTGATATCAGTCCAGTTGCCGGAGGCTTGCGCCCAACCCGTCTGTGCTACTAGGCCACAAAACAACCCTGCTGCCAAAGTCATCAAGCCAATCGATTTTCTCGTCACAGTATTTCCCCACCTAGTGATAACGCCATAAGATATAAAGTTGAGGCCAAGCCTATAGACCGTCGCCCTGTCTGTCAGCCTTAAGTCTTTCTCATCACGAGGGTTTTATCACTTAACTAATATAAGGAGCTGTCAACCTGAGAGGGGAAAGCCTTGCCTTGATATAAACCCAAGGGTAACTATTGTATTCAACAACCCCTCGAAGACACATCTTAAGCGGGTGTAGTTCAATGGTAGAACGGCAGCTTCCCAAGCTGCATACGGGAGTTCGATTCTCCTCACCCGCTCCAAAAATATAAAATTGTCTCAGGTTTTATTCTGAGTTGTTTTCTGAATCTCGCGCCTTACCTAATTCTTTATTCGTTTTTCCCTATACCCATGAAAGCCTGTTATGACTGCTCAGAGCACGCCAATAGACACTGATACTACTAGACCCGAGACCATAAAAATTGCCGCCGCCGTGATTAGTAATGATCAGGGTAAGGTGTTGCTCGTTCGAAAACGCGGCACGTCTTTTTTTATGCAAGCCGGGGGCAAGATTGAACAGGGCGAAGACCCTCTGGTTGCTTTAGGGCGGGAATTAAAAGAAGAGCTGAGCTTTAACGTCGTTGAGGAAGATTGCCAATATTTGGGTAAGTTCTCTGCCAAGGCGGCGAATGAAGGCAATGCGATGGTTGAGGCTGAAATTTATCATATTAAGAGCAATCTCAAGGTAACGGCACAGGCAGAAATCGAGCAACTTATCTGGATTGATCCCCGAAACCTGGGCACCTTAAAGGTTGCGCCTTTGACCAAAAAACTCCTGAAAGCCGGTGTTGAAAGTTAGGCGCCGAGGACTAGGTGTCGAGAATTAAAGTTACTCTCTATAGCGCTCAGTTATTTTCAGTGAATTTATATTTAAAGAAGATTGCAATGCAGAATGTAAAAACAACTCTTTTAGGACTGACACTTTCCTTTTTCATGACCGCTGAGGGTTTTGCCCAAAACCTATCTCCAGAGCAGATAGCTCAGGCGACTTCAAACACGCTGAGTGAAGGTTTTGATTTGCAGGGGCACCGCGGGGCGCGTGGACTGGCACCAGAGAACACCTTGGCGGGCTTTGCTTTGGCGCTGGAGCT
This sequence comes from Halopseudomonas aestusnigri, assembly GCA_036960845.1. Classification (GTDB taxonomy): domain Bacteria; phylum Pseudomonadota; class Alphaproteobacteria; order Kiloniellales; family Kiloniellaceae; genus Kiloniella. The sequence continues at coordinate 281,861 of JBALWN010000005.1, forward strand.
CGAGGTGACGACGCTGGAGTTGGACACGGGTGTCACCAAGGACGGTGTGGTGGTGATCCATCACGATGCATATCTCAATCCTGCCATTGCCCGAGATACCAAGGGCAAGTGGGTGGAGGATAAGTCTCTACTCATAAATGAAATGAACTATACAGAGCTGGCCCGTTTCAATATCGGTAAGCTCAAACCGGGTTCAAGATATGCCGAGCGCTTTCCCGATCAAAAACCTGAAGTTTTTCAAGCGATTCCAAAGCTCGCTGATCTCTTTGAAATGGTTGAAGAAGCAGGTAATAAGACCATCCGCTTTAATATAGAAACCAAGATCAATCCGACTAAAGCTTCGGACACCGTTTCTCCTGAAATCTTTGTAACTCAGCTTCTTGCTGTCATTGAAGAACACGGGATGGCAGATCGAGTTTCCATTCAGTCCTTTGACTGGCGCACGCTACAGTTGGTACAAAAGCGGTCCCCGAGCATTCCGACAGTTTACCTGAGCGCCCAGCAGAAATGGCTAGATAACATTGCATCCGGGCAAGCGGGTACTTCCGGTTGGACGGCCGACTTTGATGTCGATGATTACCAAGGTAGTATCCCAAAACTGATCAAGGCGGCCGGCGGCACGGTTTGGTCACCATTTTATCGGGAATTAACTTCCACACTTTTAGCCGAAGCCCACAAAGAAGGCCTGAAAGTCATACCCTGGACCGTGAATGACCCCAATGATATTGCGACGTTAATTGGTATGGGGGTCGACGGGATTATTACCGATTATCCTCACCCACGTCTTAAATGATCTTACTTAAGAACTGGTCTTAAAAACTGGCGGTCGTAACGACGGATACATTTGGTCTTCTTGGCGTAATCAAAAGCGGCCAGACATTCGTCGTCTTTCATACTGTCGGCGCGGTATTGTTCGTACTCGGCGAGAGAGGGAAAAGAGAACAGGGCAACGGCAAGATCACTTGCGCTTTCATGGGGCAAAAAATAGCCGTGATGGGTGCCGCCAAAACGCTCGACAAGAGGAATCCAGAGTTGAGCGTAGGTTTCAAACTCAGGGAGTTTATCCGGATCGATCTCATAATTTATATAACAGGTAATCATAACAGTTTCACTTCATATTCTTGCCATTAGGTAAGGGGAGATCATAAGGAGAAATTCCTCAGAACCGTAATGAAAGTTTATGATAGCGTAGATTGGATTTTGTGATACTTGCTTAGTTAGAGAGAATGTAAGGATGAGTGTTTTGAAAGTACGTTGTATATCAACAAAGCCTTACTTGCAGGAGCAACCGAATGGCGAGTTTTTAGAAGGTGAGTTTGAAGGAGACATGATTAGTTTAACCTTGAATCGAATTTACAAAGTCCTTGAAGAAGACAAAGGATTTTACAGAATTATAGATAACACCGAGGAAGATTATTGGTTTCCGACAACAATGTTTGAAGTTGTTGATAGTTAAATTTTTCGATCGATATGTAATTTGTCTCACCCAATTCCTTCTTGCATAAATACACCTTCCCACTACTAAGCTTGCTTGTTAGAGTCTTGATGAAATTACGGATTCTTAATTGGTGAGCTCTTTTAGTTTTAAGAGCATAGCCAACGGCCTATTTATTTAATTAGGAGGCACATAGATGCTCTCGTTACAGACTGCTTATCCAACTTTAGGGCAGCAGATTATTGGTGCAAATTCTAAGCTTTTAACCAAAATGTTGATGGTGGTTGTTGGTTCGCTGGCTCTTTGGGCTTCAGCAAAAATCCAGATCCCGTTTTATCCTGTACCTATGACCATGCAGACCACAGTGGTTTTTGCCATTGGTATGGCATTTGGCTGGCGTCTCGGTGGTTTGACCATTCTGCTTTACCTTTTTGAGGGCGCGATGGGGCTGCCGGTCTTTTCAGGCACTCCTGAAAAAGGCATTGGCTTAGCTTACATCATGGGTCCAACGGGTGGATATCTTGCAGGCTTCTTTATTGCCGCAGTTGTCGTTGGTTGGCTCGCTGAAAAAGGTTGGGATCGCAATTATTTATCGACCGCGGTTGCCATGGTTATTGGTAATGTCGTGATTTATGCCGCAGGTCTGGCGTGGCTTGGCTCAATTGTCGGTTGGGACAAACCCGTTCTTGCTTGGGGCATGACGCCCTTCCTTCTCGGCGATGTCATTAAGCTGGTATTGGCTTCTTTGATGTTACCGCTAGTGTGGAAGTTTATAGGTAAGCCAAAATAGAATAGCGGTACCATTACCAATTATGGTCGTACATGTTGCGACAGCTATTCTGGTACTAAAGACCCAACCTAGTACTAAAGTGTAATACAAAGAACGGTGTTTGCCTCTAGAGTGATTGATATGGGGCGGACACCGTTTTTTGCTGTTTTGGTCAATGTTTTTGGGCCATCGCACGATCAAGCCGGAACATTTTGATTGTTAACCAACCTTTTGGGAAACGCCGCTGATTAAAAGGCCTTTAATTGTTCCCAAGCCTCTGCTGCCTAAAACAATGAGACTGGCCTTGATCTGTTCAGCAGTTTTTAAAATAGTCTCTACTGGGTCGCCTTCAACGATATAACTGGATCAACTTCAGATGTTATCCTTAAATGGCAAAGCTTAAGCTTTGCCATTGCGATCAACCTTCAACCTCTTCTCGATGATCACTAATCTTGCAGCAGTGCCTCTTGATATCAGGGATGTTCCTGGTGGTTTTCTATTTGCGGGGTATCTCAAAGGTCGTACATTGCCTGTTGCTGCAGCACGTTTTCTTGAAGATGTTTCTATACAATTAGGTCTAAGTTTTGGTTGATATTTGAAAATGAAATAGTATGAATTTACTTGTCTTGCATGAATTTGGATTCTAGAGAAAATACTTATATTTTAAGTTTTTGAGAATAAGGGTCACGAGGACGTGGCAAAAAAGGATAAAAATGGTCGGTCGGGTCATCCAAGTTGTTTTACTCTGTTTTGTTGTTGGCGTTATTCTCGCTGCATTTAACACCGATGCTTTAGGGCTTTTAAATTGGACAATAGAAAATTTTCAAAAAGTTATTGAATCTACCCGTAAATTCATTGATTGGGGCGGGCATTATATCCTTCTTGGTGCAGGTATAGTTTTGCCTATTGTTGCCATTAATTTGATATTTAAATTTTTAAAAAAACGGCGATCATCCCACGAAAATAAATGAAGTTTTTGCTCTGTAGAGCAAAAAAAGAGATCCTTTTTTTCAAATATTTACATTCCAGTAACGGTCATTTTGGTAGCTTAGTGTGAGGCGAACAACGCATGCTCTCCAAAATAGTATGCGTATCAGCAGTTCAGGGCCAAATGTTATTGTAAAATGGATGAGCTTTCACGTGATTGCCATGGATTTAAATTGAAGACAGATATCAGGCATATTCTTGATGCACTCCCTGATCTAGCTATGCTGATTCGGAAGAAGGAAGTCGTCTTTTGCAATAAAGCGGGGCATAAATTATTATGTGGCTCCACGAAAGCGCAATTTACCCCTTGCTCCTTGATCAGTTTAATCGATGTTGAATATCACGAGGTGTTTTCTGATATTTGGGTGGATCTTCTTAGTACAGGCAAAACCGATTTTCCATTAAAACTGCTGGGGCCGGATAAGAGCTCTCATGAAATCATGTTTTATGTGGAAACTGTTGAGGACATAGATAAAGACACCATAGTTCTTTATGGCAGAGATTTTTCACAAGCCAAAAGGAACGCGGCAGCCCTTGTTGAAAGCGAGCTCTCTCAGCGCATCCTTAAAGATGCAGCTCTTTCTTTCCTTTGTATTTGTGACGACAATGGCATTAGCTATATGAACCCAGCGGGACTACGGTTGCTGGAAGGAAAAAAAGCAGAAGAGGTTATCGGGCGAAATTTTTCTGATCTGGTTCATCCTGATTATCAGTCTGTTTTCAAAAAAGATTTTAATATACTTGCCGCAGAGACGCAGTCTCTTCCCATGAAACTAATTGGCCTAAAGGGAAGTGAACTGCGTGTAGAAATGCTGGTTTCAAAGTTCAGGCATGCTGGACGTAGTGGATTTCTCATTGAAGCCAAAGATATAAACGATCTACTTTTGCGACAAGAAGAATTGCTTCGAATTCAAGGAGTGCTCAAGCGAAAAGTTGCGGAAAGAACCCAAGAACTAACTGCAGAAATTAAGGCTCGAATACAAGCGCAAGAAACTGTGGAACACATGACATTTCACGATTCGCTTACGGGTCTTGGTAATAGAATGCAGTTTGTTCGTTATGTTGACGAAGAGGCTGTGGTTCTTGATCAGAAAAAAAATGATAATCAAGACCGGAAATGGGCTGTTCTTGTACTAGATCTTGATCATTTTAAAGATCTTAACGATATTTTTGGACGTGAAACTGGAGATCAACTCCTTCGCCAAATAGCTGGTTTATTAAAAGAAGAAATGGTTGTTGGTGCTCATCTCGCGCGCCTTGGTGGCGATGAATTTGCGCTTATGCTTCCCTATGAAAACGATACCGATCCCGAAAATTGTGCCCAAAGAATTCTATTGCGGATGGGGAAGGCCTTTTTCTTGAGTGGCAAAGAAATTTATTCTGGGTGTAGCGTGGGTATTGCCCTCGCACCTGAGCATGGGAATAACGCTGCTGAATTACTTGGGCATGCCGAAATGGCTTTATATCATGCCAAAAATAAGGGGCGCTCTACCTATTCATTTTTCAATTCAGAACTAAAACAAAGCATTGCTGAAAGCAGTCGCCTGGAGCACCTACTGCGTGCCGCGTTAGAAAAAAATGAATTTGAGCTCTATTATCAGCCTCAAGTGGAATTACAAAACGGGAGATTAATTGGGGCCGAAGCGTTAATCCGGTGGCACAGTAGCGATGGCATGATTAGCCCTGATCGTTTCATTCCGATTGCTGAAAAAACGGGTTTGATTGATCCTATTACCGACTGGGTAATGACCACCGCTTGTACGCAAGCAAGAGAATGGCAGAATATCCTTCCTGGCATTCGTGTGGCTGTGAACCTTTCTGCAATATCCTTTAGACAGGTTGATTTTGTGAGTAAGGTCCGTGAAGTTTTAGATTTTACTCAAGTCAGCCCCGATTGCCTTGAGCTTGAAATTACTGAAACAGCGATTATGGCTGATTTCGAAGAAGCTGATCGGATACTGAACAGTCTCGCGGAATTGGGTGTGCATCTTGCTATCGATGATTTTGGAACGGGGTATTCGTCCCTTTCATATTTGAAACGGTTTCCCGTGGATAAGCTAAAAATTGATAAATCATTTGTGATGAAATTAGACCAAAATCAGGATGATGCAGCGATTACAGCAGCGATTATTTCCATGGCGCATGCTATGGGGACCAAAGTGTTGGCAGAAGGCGTTGAAGAGAAGACACATATGCTCTTTTTGAAAGAGCGTGGATGTGAAGAAGCTCAAGGATATTTCTTTGCCAGACCCATGCCAGCAGCAGATTTTCTGAGATGGTGTGAGCATGAAGGTGCGGGCCAAGCAAAAATAATTTCTGGCTAACCAAACTCTATCCCAAAAAAATGTAAAGTACGGATTCTGGCTTAACGTAAATCTCCGCCATCTTCAATAAATGCCTTGAAGGTCTCATCAAACATTTCTCGCTTTAGATCCCTTACAATGAAAACAATCTTTGATCGGCGATCTTCGTCAGGCCATGATTCAAGCATAACTGGAGGGTGGAAGATGTGCTGTACGCCATGGATTACGATGGGATTGGTATCACCTTCAATATTGAGGATCCCTTTTATCCTCAATAGATTGTTACCATAAAGAGAAATCAACATCTCAATCCAGGAATTGAGCTGTTCCCAATCTATGGGCTGGTCGTGGGTCAGGCAAAACGCGTGTACCTTGTCGTTGTGCCTATTTAGGTCATGAGCATGATCGTGCCCGTGCCCGTTCTTATGGTCGGGACCATGCTCATGATCATGTTTATGCCCATCTTCGAAGGCTTCTGCTTTTAACCAGTTTTGTACATCAAGAGTTTTAGTCTCTGGATTATAAAGGCCAACGTTAAAAAGGGATGAAGGTTCTATAACCCCATGCTTGATCTCTTCTATGGTTGCTGCAGGATTTAAATTGCGAAGACGTTGCTTTAAATCTTTAGAATCACCTTCACTTACCAGATCTGTTTTGGTCAATAATAACCTGTCAGCAACGGCTGCTTGCTTCACGGATTCCTGTTGTTGGTCCAGAGTGTCATTGCCATTTATGGCATCGACAGTCGTAATGACGCCATCTAAACGAAAGCGATCGCTTAAAAATGGGTCGGACATGAGTGTCTGAAGAATTGGTGCAGGATCGGCGAGGCCTGTTGTTTCAATGACGACGCGGTTGAATGCCGGGACCTCTTTCATCAAGCGTTTTTTATAGAGTTTTCTTATCGTTTCGACCAAGTCACCGCGTACCGTACAGCACAGGCAACCACTATTCATCAATACGATGTCTTCGCTTGAACTCTCTACTAGTAGGTGATCAAGACCGATCTCTCCAAACTCGTTAACAATTACAGCTGTTTCTTCCATTCCTGGGTGCTGCAGTAATTGTTTTAAGAGGGTCGTCTTCCCACTACCTAGAAAACCGGTAAGTACTGATAAGGCCAAAGGCTCATCTGGAATGTCCATGTCGTGTACTTGGAACTTAAGATCTGACATTGCTTGGGCCTTTAATAGAGAGAGAGGTTCTTGTCTCTACGTACAAGGTAGAACGCATAGAGACCAGCTGTAAGGTACACTAACCCACCTGCTTGGTGCATTGCCCCAAGATGGACAGGGACTACAAGGAGTAAGGTTGATATGCCAAGCGTGACCTGAAGAATGGCCGCTAATAAAAGTAGATGGAGTGCTTTAGATAGAGCGCTTGGCCGGTTTAGGAACAAAGACCATATCCAGATAGCTAACGTTAAGGTAAATGTCGATAGCGCTAAAACGCGGTGATTAAATTGGACCGCGGCAACATTTTCAAAGACATTGACATACCAAGGTTGGATGTCGCTGTAAGATGAAGGAATAATCTGGCCTTCCATCAAGGGGAATGAGTTGTATATCATGCCCGCATTCAGGCCCGCAACAAGACCGCCAGATGCAATTGTAATCGTAATAAGTAGGGGGATCAGCATTAAAGGCAGATGTAGTTTTACGCTGGTTAAAGCCGAATTTCGACTTGGCATGGGTAAAAGTAATTTGAGTGCTATCCAGAAAAGATAACAATAAATTGCAAAGGCCATTAGCAAGTGAGCTGTCAGTCTATACTGGCTAACGTCTGTTCGGTCTGCAAAACCACTGGCGACCATATACCAACCTAGCCCACCTTGAAGACCACCTAAAACGAACATAAGAGCAAGATGTGGTAGCAAGGGTTTTCGGACACGACCTTTTATCATAAACCATAAGAAAGGTATCAGGAATACGATACCAATAAGCCGTCCCCAAAGGCGGTGGATAAATTCCCACCAAAAAATATTTTTGAACTCATCTAAACTCATACCAATATTTTCTTGTTGGTATTCTGGAATTTGCTTGTAGATATCAAAAAGTCGGAGCCAATCATCCTTATTCATAGGTGGGATTATACCCTTGAAAGGCTCCCATACCATGATGGATAGACCGGATTCTGTGAGGCGGGTAATAGCGCCGATCACGGCCATGATCATAATCATGGCACAGCATATCAAAAGCCAGATAGCGATGGGACGGTCTTGTTGACGTGTATCTGGTATCATCGCTTTTTGCTCACCCTTTTGTCGCAATGGCCTTAATCGAAACTCTAGTGCTTTATATAAGGATATTTGTGGGTTTCAAGGCACAAGTTATACAAGTCACTCGCGTTGTTCTTTTAAAAGTTTAATCTACAGCGATGACCTTACAAGCGGGGAGTTCGAGATAATGCGTGATTTCACCGATAGGATTGGTTAGCGACAACCTGAGGGCATGATGCGGCGTGTCTTGACTCAGAGTGATCAACCCAATTTTATTTAACGCTGTAAGATCCGCTGCATGTGGCGTGTTTACAGGGGTGTTGAGCTCGATATGTGCGATTTCCCTAAATTTTTCAGGATCTTGCTTTTTGATAGATTTGTAAGGGTTCCATGCGTCGGGACGTTTCCCTCCTGGTGACTGAAAGATAAAAGGCTGCATGGGATCAAGGCTAGAGCAGGCTACCGGTATTGTCATCTCAGGAGGAAGATATGGTGGTTGGTAATTCCAAGTTTCAAACGGGAGTTCTGGCCGCAAAGCAATGCCAAAGGGCGAACTTCCGTTATTTTTCCATTGGGAGCGTTCTGCCAAGCGGGTGTTAGAAATGACATTGCTTCTGATAGCTTGTTCGTCATTTACCCAAAGTAATTCCAAGTAAGCATTATCGAAACAATAGCAGATATTCGTTGTGCCTTGACCGGGGTGATCCCGACGATAACTCTCAATAAATCCAGCTTCTTGTAATAGGTGTGCTTCGAAAGGATCCTGGTTTTGTACCGGATCAACAAAAACAAAGATATGATCTATTTCGATTGGCGATGAGGTCATCTATTTAGGCGTAAGGTTACCAGCAGGGAAGAAATATTAATTTCCCCCTGCCTCAGTAAGAAAATTTTTAAGCGGTCATGTAGCGAGCGCGGGCACCACGTTCGAGAGCGGCAGCTGCAAGGCGTTCGACATCGAGTGTGTGGCGTAGGATTTCCAGAAGACGGAGTTCTTCCTGGCTTGCAAATCCGTCAGCAGCGACGACTTCTAAGGCAACAGCATAAGCAGTTTCACGAAGTTTTTCCGGAAGGGCGGCGACGACTTGATCTAGGACTTTCTGAAAACCATCTTCCTGACCAAGAAGATCGGCACACTTACGTGAATCCATTGGAAGGTCTTCAGGGTTATAGCCATTAAAGATTGGCATAAATTTAACAATTTCGCCGATGGTCTGTAATTCTGAATCTGTCATGTCGCTATCAGCAGCTGACGTAAGGACCATAATGTAGACCAGCGCGGATCTGTAATCGGTCATGTAGACACTTCCTCTTGAATTTTATTCATTGTGATTATTTAAAGTCTAATAATAAGAGAACCATACCTATGGCGTGGAGATCAAATTTTCAATCCTGTATTCGTTACTATAACAGAAAATTTTAGAAAAACCCTAGAGAACTATTAGAATTTTTAAGCCTTTTTCGCCTGTTTATAGCTGTTGGTAGATATTATCGGCAATTTGAGAAAGTTCATTGTGCTCCATATCACCAATAACAGCATATCCAAGAGGACCTTCGTACCAGTAGAAAGCTCTGGTTGAGCCGTCTTTTTGGAATTGAAAAGCGACTTCGCCTTCTCTGGCGCTGGAGGTAGAAATGCTTGTGTCGGATCTGGATAAGTATACGGTTACGCGACGGCCCTCAGTACTTTCGTACATGAATTGAGCTGCAGGTCCTGTCCGAGATGGAAGAAGACGCCCCCCCATTAATTGATAACCATTGTTGGATAAATCAGGAATAGTAAGAGGTGCCTCTAACCGATAAGAAAGCCATTTTGCCAAGTGAGTTTGCTCATCGCTTGTAACTTCAACAGGGTGTTTTACTTCAGGGGTGTAGACCCAGTGTGCTTCCATGGCAGGAGAAGTTAAGGCGTTGTAGTCTACTGTTCTTAACGGGATGTTGTTATGTTTGAGATTGAGATAGTCGTGCCCAAACCACCCCCCTAAAGAGCCAATCGCGAGAAAGAGAATTGCCGCAGCGATACGAGGTAACATTGAACTCTTATTTAGAGGCCCCGTCGTTGCGGGTATTTGTGGGTGACTTCCTGAGATCAAGTGACTTGGAACCTCTTGATCGGCCTTGCCCGCATAAAGAGACTGAACTCCTTGGTTTTGTTTTTGCCACTCTCTGACACGTTTAGCATCTTCAGGATGCGTATCCAGCCATTGCTCAACACGAGCTTCCTCTGATGCGTTAAGCTCGCCATCTACGTATGCGTGGAGAAGTTCCGAGCCTTCAAAGCGTTCTTTGCTCATTTTATTCTCCTTATATGAGGGGTACTGCCAGATGGACCGGAAGCGGTGGTCGAAGATGCCATGTTTTTTCGTAAAGTCTCTCGTGCACGAGAGAGACGGGACATAACGGTACCTGATGGTATTTGCTTAATCTCGGCGACTTCCCTGTAGCTTAATCCTTCCAGAGTGATAAGCAGGAGCACTTGTTTTTGTTCTTCTGGCAGTTCTGCAATGGCTTTGTCTAAATCCGTTAAATATATTCGATCCAACTGGTTTGCGGGGTTTTGTAATTGAGGGGACATTGTAAGGTTTTCTGTAATTTCCGATGATTGAGCCAGTGGATTACGTTTATTCGAGCGGTAATGATTTAGGTGTATGTTGCTCAATATTCTGTATAGCCAGGATTTTAAATTACCATCGCCTTGCCATTGGGCGCGTTTGTTTAAGCCCCTTTCCAGACAATCTTGGACGAGGTCATCCGCGATGGACGAATCTCTCACCAGAGCGTAGGCGTATCTCCTGAGTGCAGGGATCGATTGGGTCAGCTGATTGAGGAATTCGTCCATTGGGGTATACCTTGGTATGGATATTCAGGGGTATGAATAATCAGGGTTTTACTATGTGCCACACACCTTTGAATTTATCCCCTGTAACGTCACCGGGTTTTTTATCTTTCACCCAGCCGTATAGAGGCATGCCTTTATATGCCCACTGTTTGTTGCCGTCATCGCGTGTGATTTTTGTGTAATCACTTGTTTCATGCGTTGTCGTTTTTGCTAATAAGGGCGGCCAAGCCTTTGCACATCCGCCGTTACAGGCTGACTTTCCGTTGGTATCTTTGTCAAAAGTGTAAAGGGTCATCCCAGTAGAATCAGTAAGGATGGTACCTAAGGTTGTCTCCCCGTTCTTTACGACGCCAGATAAATCACTGGCAAATGAGATAGTGCTCGATAGAGCAATAATTGCTGTAGTAATGCTGATTACTTTGGTGATGGATTTCATTGTATTCTCTCTGAAATTGGATACGTCATTCAAGTTTCGATAGACGTAAGACACCTCAGGCACAGTTTTATTCCCACATTATGAAAATAAAGAGGCACATTTGTTTTATGATCTGTTTTATCGCCATATGTTCATAATAAAGAAGTAGAGCTCTATGCCGTGTCAGGCCAAAATTGCTAAATGGGTATCACGCCTCTAACTCCTTTGAATGAAGAGATGTTTTTTCTACTCGAGTAGCAATTTAAAAAATAATAGACGTGTTTTAACATTTATTTTTGATGGGTCCTGTCCAACTCAATCAATGAGTCCTGTATCGATCACAACTTCCAATTGATAATTGAATGTGAGAAGCCTAGGTCCTTCGTTAATACTACATGAGGGGCTTTAGCAATATGAGTAGAGTTTTCGTAGTAGCCGTAGACGGTAGTTCAGGTAGTGAGCGCGCACTCCAAGCTGCAATTGAGCTTTCTAAAATGACAGATGCAAAGTTGGTTTTAGCGCATGTCATTGAATGGTCTCCGTTTACGTTTCACACACCCGATGAGTTGGCCGTTCGGCATAAAAGGCGGGAGGAAGAGCTGGATCGGGCACGCGAAGTGGTCCTTGGCCCATCCAAAAGTGTAACTGAAGAGGCCGGGATTACTTCGGATACTGTGGTTCGTCACGGGCATCCGACAGAAACGTTAATTGAAATTGCGGAAGAGGCCAGTGCAAGTCACATCTTCATCGGTCGCAAAGGACAATCAAAAATTAGAACACTGTTTTTCGGGAGTGTCGCTTCATCACTGGTTCAGACTTCCCCGGTTCCAATAACAGTCGTGCCCTAAGCTGATCAAAAGAATCAGGGGGACTAACGTTACTAATATAAACAAAATACAGGGGGCATGTCTTATGCCGAGATTATTATGTTTACTAAGCGTATTGGTGCTGATGCCGCAGTTGGCGTGGGCTGGGTTAGATGAAACTATAAATGCTGCAACTGCTCCGATTGCTTCTGCAATCAGTGCAGTTGTCTTTTTCAAAATTACTGTTTTTGGAGCACAGCTACCTTTGGTGGTTCTCTGGTTGGTGATCGGGGCTGTGTTCTTTACCCTTCGCATGGGTTTTGTGAATATCTGGGGCTTTAAACACGCAATTGAATTGGTAAGAGGGGATTATTCAAATCCCAATGACGCTGGAGAAGTCACTCACTTTCAGGCTTTGGCAACAGCAGTATCCGGTACCGTTGGTATTGGTAACATTGGTGGTGTTGCTGTGGCTGTTACCGTTGGTGGGCCAGGGGCAACTTTTTGGTTGATAGCTGCTGGTTTTCTGGGCATGTCGACCAAATTTGTAGAATGTACCCTTGGGGTGAAATACCGGAATGAAAACAGTGATGGATCTGTTTCCGGCGGGCCGATGTACTATCTACGTAGAGGATTTGCCGATCGTAACATGCCAGGCTTTGGAAAATTTCTTGGGACCTTCTATGCGATCGGGATTTTCATTGGCGCTTTGGGCATCGGCAATATGTTTCAGTCCAACCAAGCTTATGTTCAGCTAAATACCGTTACAGGTGGAATGTTCGATGATCTCGGTTGGTTGGTTGGACTGGTGATGGCTGCGGTTGTTTTTTCTGTAATCATCGGTGGCATTAAATCTATTGCAGCAGTTACCGAGAAAGTAGTCCCCTTTATGGCTATTTTTTACTGTTTCTTTGCTCTGATTGTTATTTTCATGAACGGGGCTGCTCTACCTGAAGCTATCAGTAATATTTTTACCGGGGCATTTACGGGTGAAGGTGTGGCTGGGGGAGCGCTAGGTGCACTGATAATCGGTTTTCAACGGGCGGTTTTTTCTAACGAAGCCGGTATTGGTTCAGCCTCTATCGCGCATTCGGCTGTGAAAACAAACGAGCCTGTGACAGAGGGTGTGGTTTCTCTTCTGGAGCCTTTTATTGATACCATCGTCATTTGTACCATTACGGCCTTGGTAATTGGTACTTCGGCGGTGGCCAATCCGGGCTTTGCTGGGGATGCAACAGGTATAGCCATGACTTCTGCTGCTTTTGAAACTCAGATCTCCTGGTTTCCGATCCCCTTGGCTTTTGCAGGTATGTTGTTTGCCTTTTCCACCATGATTTCCTGGTCTTATTATGGTTTGAAGGGGTGGACTTATCTTTTTGGGGAAGCCCAGCTTGGCCAGACGATATACAAGCTGATATTTTGTGCCTTTGTTGCGCTTGGCTGTGTCGTGCAACTTGGCCCGATTCTGGATATTTCAGACGCTTTAGTCTTTTTGATCTGCGTGCCGAATATTTTGGGTCTCTACGTTTTAACCCCAGTGGTGAAGCGAGAGCTTGATAGTTATATGTCTCGTATACGCACTGGTGAGATTAAAAAGTTCAAAACAAGCAAAGCATCTTAACAAGGATCTTTGTAAAGTTTATAACGCCGGGAAAATAATTTTCTCGGCGTTATTTCGTTGAGCCAGAAACTTTAACTAGAAGTTGCCAATAGCCCACCAGCACCAATGAGCAGAGATCCACTTGCGCGATTCATTATCTTTTGGCCCTTTGCCGTTCTGGTCAAGAATGCAAGTTGCTTGCCTGAGATCGCGTAGAGGAATAGAGCGATAATCTCGAGAGCGATAAAGGTAATTCCCATAGTCGAAAATTGTGAAAGCATGGGGCTTTCGGCAACGAGAAACTGGGGAAAAAATGCCGTAAAAACCAGGATGGCTTTCGGATTACTGATCGCGACAAGGAATTCCTGACGGATGATTCGATAAGTGGAAACCTTTTCAGCTACGGCTAGGCTTGGGTCGTCGATCTCTTCTGTCTTTGCGCGCCAGAGGCGGTAACCTAGATAGACGAGATAAAGCGCACCAACAATTTTTAAAACATAAAAAGCTGTTGCGGAGGCGGACAAAATGGCTCCAAGCCCTGTGGCGGTGAGGGCAATAAGAATGACGAAGGCTAACAAACGTCCGAGACCGCCTTTCATGGCATAGAAAAGTCCATACCGAAGACCATTGGTCATAGCGAGCATATTGTTTGGCCCAGGCAATATGTTAATTGCAAAGGCTGCGGGCACAAAAAGAAGCCATAGATCTAAAGACACGGTATCACCATTCTGTACGAGAAAACTGTGGTTAGCCTACTCTTGCTTTTAGATATCGTATAGATGGAGAATTTTGAGGAGATGATTGTAAGGTTACAATGAAGGTTTGGGAGAGGACCTTGGGATTATATGAGGTGGATGGGATACCCCTAAAACGACAAAAGACCGCACGAAGCGGTCTTTGTTAGTCAATCTTCCTTTTGAGAAGATTGGTCGGGGAGAGAGGATTCGAACCTCCGACCCTCTGGTCCCAAACCAGATGCGCTACCAGGCTGCGCTACTCCCCGAACGAGTGATGGTTTATGCTTCCTGATTTGCTTTTGCAAGCAAAAAAAACATGGATTGGAATATAGTTGCTCGTTCTTGGGTTTTATTAGGATTTCTGCGAGATTTATCTAATGAAAATTAAGGACTGCTTTGGATAAATTTTATCGCTTCGTATCAAAAAACTCTTTAACTTGTTTAACAGCCTCAGCTAAGCCAACTTTTTGAATGGATACGCCTTCAGGGAAGGCATTTTGAAGCCTTGTCGGCATCATAGGGTCGAGAAGGACAAAGATGCCGCGGTCATTTTCACGCCGGATTAAGCGGCCGTAAGCTTGCTTTAGTTTGAGCCTGGTTTGACTGTCGTTATACCGATTGCCGCCAAAGTGTTCTTTCCGGGCGCGATGCTGAATTGTTGGGCGGGGCCAAGGCACGCGATCAAAAACAATCAAACGCAATGACTCTCCTGGAACATCGACTCCATCTCTTACCGCGTCGGTACCGAGAAGGGACGAATTTCGTTCTGCCCGGAAAATGTCGATCAAAGTTGAAGTGTCTAGGTTGTCTACATGTTGGCTGTAAAGTGTAAGTCCTGCGCGATCTAATTCAGGACCCATTTTTTGGTGAACGGCCCGTAGTCTGGATATGGCGGTGAAAAGGCCCAGAGCGCCGCCTTGGGAAGCGAGAAAGAGTTCTCGGTATGCCGCAGAAACCTGTTCCATATCGTCTTTACGAACATCATTGATAATGAAAACTCTGGTTTGTTCGACATAGTCATAAGGTGATTTGAAGCGGGCACGTACTGGTGTGCCAGGTACGAAAGCTGCGCCACTGCGCCGTTCTGCACCAATCCAGTCACTTTCTTCGCTACCGCCTCCCTCGGTTAAGGTTGCAGATGTGATAACTGTTCCATGAGCTTGGGAGAGCAGGGTGTTGGCGAGTGGCTTTGTTGGGTCAATCCAGTGTCGGTGAAGACCAACATCCAAATCCTTGCCGCCAGCACGTTCGACTGAAAACCAGTCGGTGAAGTCTTCTGGAGTTTCCTCTTCAAGGGAGCTAAGCATTGATATCCAGGCTTGAACCTGATTGCTACCACGTTGCTCTAAGCTCTTACAGGCAGCTTCGATGCGCCTGCGTGTGTCGCTGTCGAGTTCATCTGCTTCATTATCAAGCCGTTGCTCAAGTCTACGGCGCAGGTTTTTGATTGGCTCTAAAAGTTGTTCCAGGGCTGACCTTAGTTCCACAGCTGAATCGATGAGGCCAGGTATTGGTGGTTTGGTGTCGGCTTCAAGGCTATAGGGTGAATTCTCGTGATCCGTTCTGGCATAGACCTGATCGCGTAGATGGCTGAGGAAGGTTTCCATAGGACCAGAGGGCTGATTGTCTTCTATACGATTGACCCAACCGTCACCAGTTAGGTGTCTGGCTGCATGAACCGTCTCCGTTACTAACTCGCGAGTACGATCATCTGTGGCAATCAAATCTTCGAGGCGTTTTTTTAACCCCCGAGCGCGACTGGCTGATCGTGTTGATCCGGTTTCAACACCTGAAATCCATCTTTTAAGTTCCTGGCTTTCCTGGGCGGTAAGGTGCGCGGAAAAGGCTGCATCAGCGGCATCAAAAAGATGGTGACCCTCGTCAAAAACATAGTGACTTGGAATAGAGCCTTCATCACGCCCACCGCCCATGGCGGCCTGGATCATGACAAGAGCATGATTGGCGACGACTATATTAGCACGTTTCGCTTTACGGATATTGCGCTCTATATAACAACGGCTGTAATGCGGACATCCTGAATATATACATTCCCCACGGCGATCCGTAAGACCAAGGGTTCGGCCTCGACCAACTAAATCAGCAAGCCAGCCAGGAAAGTCCCCACCTACCATATCACCATTGCGTGTCCGTGAAGCCCACCGTGCCATTAATCCGATGGCAATGGCATCGTTTGGCCTGCTCATAAGGGCTTGAGATGCTTCTTCCATATTGAGAAGGCAGAGGTAGTTTTCTCGGCCTTTTCTAATCACGACACGTTTGGCTTTTTCATGGCGTTCGGGGAAGAGGCGATTAAGCTCGCTATCAATTTGGGTCTGTAGATTACGGGTGAATGTTGATATCCAAATCGGTGCCCCATTTTTTTCTGACCAAATACTGGCAGCGGCAATATAACCAAGAGTCTTCCCAACACCGGTACCTGCTTCGGCGAGAACGATGTTTGGTTCGCCGGAAATATCTCTGGGGGCAAAGGCACTGGAAACGGCTGAGGCATAATCGACTTGTTGCGGGCGAGCTTCTGCTTCGTCCCCAAGAAGTTCAGCAAGCCGCCGTCTAGCCTCTTCAGGCTTTACGGACTGGTTTTTCGGAGGGTCTTCTGGGGCGTGATCACTCCATTCTTCCAAACGTTCCCATATACGTAAGCCTCGGCCAGGTTTTAAAGCAGGAGAATGAATGTCATCTTCGTGCATGGCAGAGAGTATTGATGGCCCCCATAACCATCCGGCCATCATCATTGTTCTGGCTATGTCGGCAGCATAAGGATCGAACTGTCGGCCCTTAGACGCCTGTTCGCGAAGAAGAAGTTCAGCAGTTTGGTGCAGGAGCATCGCCGCTCCTTCAATTGATGTTGGTTCTGGCGCGCCAATAAAAGAAGCTAGCCCACGCGGAGTAGGAGTGCAGGCGGCAGAAGGGCGAACAAAAGCAACAAGTTCAAGTACGTCATAAGATGGGAAGGGGTCAATGCCCAAGCGTTGTGCCGTTGAGCGGGCATGGCAAACAAATGGAGGTTCTAAGGTGACGCGTCTGGCTGCTTCTGAGTTGGTTAGCCTTTCGACTTCACCATCAGGGCTGATCCATACAGAAAACCGCATACCAGAAAGCAACAATGGTGCTTTGGGCATCATTATCGCTTCTGATTGTTTCTTGCTCGTATGCTTTGGTTGTTGCGGGTCTGTTGTCATAGTCTCTGGATTTGGGGTCTCTTATTTTGACGCAAAATAATTCAATTTCTTCTTCCTTATAAAAGGGGGACTCAGATAAGGCTATGGAAAAAGAACAAGCGGCGAACATTCCTGCCGAATACTCCATAGACACTCCTATGAATGTCCCTGTGAATAACCCCGTGAATAACCACGTCAAATTATTTCCAAATTACCAAAGAATACATCAATATTTTTAATGTCTAGCGCGTCATTGTTGACGTAAGGCTCTCCTACGCCTAATTTCCCCACTCTGGTGACTTATTTATGGTTTGTACCAGATAGAATTTCATGAAATTAAAACAGCAGCCCTTGAGGGATAAAAAAGATGTCTAACCACCAGCAACTTGCTATGCAGGCAAAATCATGGCCGTTTGAAGAAGCGCGCAAGGTATTGGCTCGTGTCGGTGGGAAGACGCCGGAGAAGGGGTATGTGCTCTTTCAAACTGGATATGGTCCTTCTGGCTTGCCACACATCGGAACTTTTGGTGAAGTTGCGCGTACGACGATGGTTCGTAACGCTTTCGAGCAACTTTGCGATATTCCGACTAAGCTGTTTTGTTTTTCAGACGACCTTGATGGTTTTCGTAAGGTACCAGATAATCTTCCCAATAAAGAAATGTTGGCGGCGAATATTGGGCAACCTTTGTCCGTAGTTCCAGATCCCTTTGGCGAGTACGAAAGCCTGGGTCAGCATAACAATACCCGTTTGCGCCAATTTCTTGATAATTTTGGATTCCAATATGATTTCCTGTCTTCTACTGAAATCTACAAATCGGGCCAGTTTGATGAGGCACTTTTAGAAATACTCTCAAAATACGATCAGGTAATGAATGTAATGTTGCCAACGCTTGGGAAAGAGCGGCAGGCAACCTATAGCCCCTTCATGCCGATTTGCCCAAAAACAGGCAAGGTATTACAGGTTCCGATTCTTGAAACCAAAGTTGATAGTGGTTCTGTCGTTTACCGGGATGAGGATGGCAATCTGGTCGAGGTTCCTGTGACGGGCGGACATTGTAAATTACAATGGAAACCTGATTGGGCGATGCGCCAATATGCTTTGGATGTCGATTATGAAATGGCCGGGAAAGACTTAATCGATTCAGTGAAGCTTGGTAAGAAAATTCATAGTGTTCTCGGTAGTAAAGGTCCCGAAACCTTTACTTATGAGTTATTTCTTGATGAATCTGGTCAAAAAATTTCCAAATCAAAAGGAAATGGGTTGTCCATGGAGGAATGGTTGACCTATGCGCCACAGGAGAGTCTGGCTTTGTTTATGTATAACAAGCCGCGTACAGCCAAAAAGCTATACTTCGATGTCATTCCGCGCATGGTAGATGATTATCTTACCTTTAGGGATAAGGCCAGTGAGCAGGAAGACGATAAACTATTTGAAAATCCTGCATGGCATATTCATACAGGGTCTATCCCATCTGAAAAAACGGCACTTTCTTTTGGTATTTTGTTAAACCTTGCGAGCGTCTGTAATGCGAGTGACAGCGCACGACTTTGGGCTTTTATCAAGAGATATGCGCCCAATGCTTCACCTGAAACGACGCCGTTCCTTGATCAGCTTGTTGGCTTTGCAGTACGTTATTATCAGGATTTTGTGAAGCCTAAACTCAAATTTCGTGCCCCGGATGACAAAGAGCATGCTGCGCTTGAAGATCTTCTCGTTGTATTGAAGGCCTCGTCATTGGATGCTACGGCTGAAGATATTCAGACTGAAGTATATAGCATCGGGAAAAAGCATGAGTTTGATAACCTGAGAGATTGGTTTAAGTGCCTATACGAAGTTCTGCTTGGCCAATCTCAGGGGCCGCGGATGGGAACTTTCTTTGCTCTTTATGGAGTGAATGAAAGTATATCTTTAATTGAGAAAGCCCTGGCGGGCGATGATTTGTCGTCATAAAAATTAAATTGTTATCAATAAAAAGCCCGAATTTTCGGGCTTTTTATTGTGTGTAGAAATGTTTTTAGATGATTATCCGGCTTTGATTTTAAAAGAAGCTGTTAATTCTTCTGTACAACGGCTGCATGCCCAATCGGATCCCTTTGGAGGACGTGGATGCTCTTTGTTGTTTAAAGCTTTTAATCCACCAAATTCATGGAAGTTTTTACAAGTCTTTTGATAACAAGCCTCTACCGAGTTCGCAAAGCTGTATTTAAAGGCATTGATTTTTTTCTTGCCAGCTAGCTTGTCCATAAAGCCGCCCTGTCCAATGCGTTTTTTTAGACACTTAAGGAGTGCTTCTTGTACGGTAGTGTCTGCGTAACTGACATAAAGGACTTCGAAGCTTCGATCTGCGCCCAGGTGCCCAAGTGCAAATGAGCCGGGCATAGGTTGGATAATTTCCTTAAGAATGATCTTCTCTTCCAACTTAAGGGGACCATCCATATCCAGCTTCGCCATATTTTCTCGCCCTCAAACTATTGCTTATAAGTATAAATAAAGTGACTAATTTCTATGTCATATATTAACCTAATATGACAAGAAAGCCTTTATGAAAGGTAAAAATGTTGATTAACAACCGTTTAAGAGGCAGATTTATCAATATTTAAATCTAAAGTTGTGGGCGTTCAGTTATTGACTAGCCCATAAAATTCGAGCAATCCAGACGACATTCTCCGTCATAATTAGGCTGTCTTCTTGAGCGGGTGTTAAGCCTTTTAGTTCTGCTTTCAAAGGACTGTTTCTGACGAGTTCTTTGATTAAAATTTGGTGATCTAAAGTCATTAGGGCAACTCTATCACCTCTTCTTAGGTCGGCAGCAGGAGAAACAATAAGTATATCTCCGTCGCTGTAGATGGGCTCATATAGGCTACCCGTCACTTCCAATCCATAAGCTGAGGGGTCATCAATATGGGCAAACAGTGTCTCGTCCCAGGCATTGCCTTGAGGGTGGCCGTTATGGTCAAAGTGCTCATTGGAACTTGCGCGTGCAATATCTAACACAGGTATTCTTTGGGCCAATAGGCCGGCACTTTCTCCGCCAATAAGCTCTACGAACTCAGCAAGGGTTGAATTGGTAGCGAAGAGTATCTTTGCAATAGACTCTGTACTTGGCCAGCGTTGTTTGTTTTGCTGAGTTATTCTCTTGGACTTGTTGAAAGTTGTAGGGTCGAGTCCGGACTTTCGCGCTAATCCAGATGGAGAAAGCGAATTTCGTGCAGCCAGACTATCAATGGCTCGCCAGATATCTGCATGTTTAAGCATTGTGCAGTCACCCATAGGTTGTAATTATGATACGTGACACCAGTACTCAATGATAATTATACCTCATATATTCTTAAAATAGGACCATAAACTTAAAAACTGTTAAATCGCGCGTCTTTTAGTGGAGGAAAATGTTTAGGATGAAGTGAATATCCAGCGTGACGACAGAAAATTGATGTAGTACTAAGTGACTATGGATAAAGGTTTTCAAAGAAAAAAACAGCAACCCAAACGGCAAGCTCATGGGGGGCGTAATAGTCGAGTCGCCAAAGTCCCCTGTCGTGAGAAATCCCACCCTCCCTCTGAGTTGCTATATGTTGCGATGTATAAACCCTTTGGAGTCTTGAGCCAATTTACAGGAGAGGCTAGTCAAAGAACTTTAACGGAAATTGGGCTTCCCGAAGGGGTTTATGCGGCTGGCCGTCTTGATCAAGATAGCGAAGGCTTATTACTTTTAAGTAATGATGGTCCCTTTATTGATAAACTCATTCATCCACGCAATGGTCATCGTCGCAGTTATCTTGTTCAGGTCGAAAAAATTCCTGATGAACAAGCCATTAATCAGCTGCGCAGTGGGGTAATCATTAAAGGTTATCATACCAGGCCTTGTGACGTAGAGCTCTTGACCGCTGATCCCGTCCTTCCTCTGAGAGACCCGCCTATTCGTGAGCGAAAAAATATTCCTACCTCATGGCTTAGAATTATCCTTACAGAAGGCAAGAACAGGCAGGTAAGGCGGATGACTGCCGCGGTTGGATTTCCGACTCTTCGATTGGTTCGTGAAAAAATTGGTAAGCTTGAACTCGGCAGCCTTAAGCCCGGAGAATGGAAAAAGGTTTCGGCATCAGAAATTCTTTAGCGTATGTGGGAGGGTTTTTGTGGTGGAAGTGATTATGAGAACGCAAAGAAATGGCGGGAAGTTACCTTCCCGCCATTTAGGCTATCTCTCACAGGCTAGAGATAGTCTGTATTGACCTAGAGGATTGAAAGCGTGAGGGGGTTACTGTTCTGCTTCAATCATAGCTACGAAGATTTGCCGAATTTTATCTTCGCCTAAGTCATTTCGGTGCGATCCTGTATTCAGCATCGCGGTATTAGGAGATGTCGGTATCATTGTGTGACCCGGGTGACCCATGGCTGATACGGCGTCTAGGGCAGTTGCCAATGCCCTGCTGCCGATGGTGCTCGCTGTCATGTTTTGGTGTGTCATGGGTTTCTCCTATTAGTTAGGAATTCTAGCTCGCAATAGACTTCCTGATAATAGTATTGCAGGGAGCGTGCCAGTTTTGAAATGTAGCGCGTAAATGTAGTTTCATATGTTGTAAGTTATTGATAAAAATACTAAATAAATTTTCCCGCAAATTGATGAATTATGATGTAAAACGCGTTTTACGCGAAAAAAATGAGGATTTCTGCGGGGTTTGGGGGCTTTGAGTAGTGTTTCTTTGATGTAGCTCGACTAGGGATTGTTAAAAAGTGAAGCATTCTGTGGGTTTAGGTAGAAAATATCTTAAATGCAGTATAGAATTATTATCGTATTGTTGCATTTTGCAATGATTTGATGAAAGAATTATTGCGTAATGCAATGCAAAATGCGTAATAATAGGGAATCTTAAGTGAAAAATCGATTTATATATCACGTATGTAAGAATGAAGAGTTTGATACAGCTTTGAAAAGTGGTCGTTATGAAGGTTCTTCTCAGGACAAATTGGATGGCTTTATACATTTTTCTTCTCGAGAACATGTCGAGGTATCTGCAGCAAAACATCGTGCAGGCCAAGATTATTTAACCCTACTTGAAGTGGATACCACGCTTGTTGGAGAAGAATTGATTTGGGAACCATCCCGTGGAGGTCAGCTATTCCCCCATTTGTACGGGACGTTACCGATATCATCAATAACCAGAACAGCTTCGCTTCGACTGCAAGAAGATGGAAGTCACAATTTTCCTGAATGGTTAGTTGCTGATTAATTCGTCTGAGTGACGTCCTGCATCGGTTGGTTTCTATTAATGGGGCTGGTTTCTATATACTGGTTCTCAAGGAAGGCCTGTGTTAATTCCCCTGTAACTGATTTTCAAATAACATTTTAGCTGGAGAGCCCTGTGAATAGTTTTCGACTTGTCGGCCCATTAATTCGACTTCTCGACGCTGAAAAAGCTCATACCTTTACACTTTGGTGTTTGAAAAAGGGTTTGGTCCCTTCTCAAAAAATCATTCCTGACCCAATACTGAAAACGAGTATTTGGGGATGTGAGTTTACTAACCCTCTCGGCCTAGCAGCTGGCTTTGATAAAAATGTGGAGGTCGTGAATCCGATGCTCGCACAAGGATTTGGCTTTACTGAAGTTGGATCTATTACCCCCCGTGCTCAACCTGGTAATCCTAAGCCAAGGATATTTAGGCTACCAGAAGACAAGGCAGTCATTAACCGTATGGGCTTCAATAACGCGGGAGCTGGTCCGGCTGTAGAGAATCTCGCAGAGTTAAGAAAACAGCCTCTCAACGGGTTGTTGGGTGTGAACCTCGGGAAAAATAAAGATACAGCGGTTGCTCTTGATGATTACGAAATGGGCGCTAAACAGCTCTGCCATTATGCTGACTATATGGTGATTAATGTTTCTTCCCCTAATACCCCGGGGTTGCGAGCACTACAGGATAGAAAAGAACTGGAAATTCTTATCGCAGGCGTACAACGTACTCTCCTGGCTGAAATGGGTGAAAAAGCACCTCCTCTGGTTTTGAAGATAGCCCCTGATCTTACTGATGAAGATAAAGAAGATATTGCTGCAGTGGCTCTTGATTTGTCATTGGATGGTTTAACTATTACCAATACAACGATTGAGCGGCCTAGTAGTCTTAAAAACAATCATCGTTCAGAAACGGGTGGATTAAGTGGAGCCCCATTGTTTGATGTCTCGACAAGAGTACTGTCAGATATGTATCGCTTAACGGAAGGAAAAATTCCTCTTATCGGTGTCGGAGGCATATCTAGCGGCGAACAGGCTTATCAAAAGATCAGAGCCGGTGCATCGCTCATACAACTATATTCGGCACTGGTATATTTCGGGCCTCCTCTTGTGACCGAGATACTAAAAGATCTTTCTAAGTTGTTGAAACGGGATGGATATAATTCTGTATCAGAAGCAGTTGGTGCTGATCACAGATAAAGCTCATTGATATCCAGACTAAAGCCTGAACTAAAGCCCGAACTAAAGCCCGAACTAAAGGGTGAGTGGCAGAAAAGAAACCAGCCTGTCGCTCACCAGCTCATAAGATATCTGGTTAGAGAATTTCTAATACGGATTCTGGCGGGCGGCCAATACGGGCTCCCTTTTCAGATATTACGATCGGGCGTTCTATTAGAATAGGGTTTGCGATCATATGGCCGAGCAGTTGTTTATCAGTGAGTTTCAAGGTTGAAAGTCCGAGTTCTTTGTAAATTTGTTCTCCTTTACGCAAAAGCTCTCCTGGTTTGATGTTAAGTTTGCTAAGGATATCTACTAATTCATCTTCTGTTATCGGTGAGGTCAGGTATTCAATGATTGTTGGCTCGAACCCCTTGTCTTTTAATATCTGTAGAGTTTGACGTGATTTACTGCAACGAGGGTTATGTAAAATTTTCAAGATCATGCCAACGCTCCATAATAAAGTGCTCTAAAATAAAATGAGAAATTGGTTATTATTTCGCACAGATTGAGGTATTTGTTAATAGTCTCTCAAGGTGCATGTGTCATTGATTATTCCAAATACTTTAGCCGAGTGAAAACCAAAATTATGCCGCTTCTTCAGCATCTGTTCTTTATTACTGTTTATTGCAGCCTCGCATTATTAGCTGTGTTGATCGGACCCAGTTACATACCAGACCTTCAGGCAGGTGGGGCAATGTTGCTTGGTCTTTGGATCTTTTTAGCGGGCGCGGTCTTGCATGAGATTATTACGCGTCGAAGCAACGAAGAAGAATCCTCAGCCAAAATCGAAACTCTACACCACAATCAAGCTGTACTTCGTGACCGGATATCTTGGACTCGTCGTGAAATTAAAGGAATTTCTGAGGCTTTTGAAGCCGCAGGTAAGTCGAGTAAACTCAGTGATGAGCAGAATATCATCAATGACGCCCTTTCAGAGGTGAACCTTCTTAAGACACTAATGCCACGTCTGACAGACCCTTTTCTGGGGCTCTTTGACGATGAGGCCAACGTTATTCAGCAAGAAATTCACAAGGAGGAGGTCGAGCGCCAAGCGCCAAGTGCCCCTAAAAGTGATTTCCTCGATGACTTTAGAAATGAAAGCAAGCGTAAGAAAAACAAAGCTAGAACGAATGACGCCCTGCAAGTATCTGTTCTGAGCGATCTTGGTGAGGCCGAAGTTTTATCAATTGTGAGGCAATCCCTTAGGGATGACCGAATTGATATGTTTCTTCAACCCGTTGTTACGTTGCCTCAGCGGAAAAGAAAATTTTACGAGTGCTTTTCACGTCTCAGGACATCTAACGGACAAGTGATAGAGCCGGGTCAGTATGTCAGTATCGCTACCCGTGCAGGATTGATCACGGCTATTGATAATATGTTGTTGTTTCGGTGCGTTCAGATCATTCGTAAGATTTTGCGCTCTGGTGAAGATATCTCTTTCTTCGTGAATTTGTCTTCCCACACTCTAAAGGATCATAATTTTTTCGATGACTTTGTTGAATTTATCAAAGGTAATATTGAGCTGGCTCCCCATTTAATCATCGAAGTGGGGCAACAAGAATTCCTTGGGTTAAAGGCAAGTGAACTATTGAGCTTGGAACGATTGATGGGGCTAGGATGTCGTTTGTCACTTGACCGGATGACGTCGTTGGACATGGACCTTAAGGCGCTAGCATCCGGGCGGGTACGGTTTCTCAAGCTTGAGGGCTGGCTTTTCGCACAAGACCAGAGTGAAACTCAAAAATTACTTGAAAAAATCAGAGGCCTACCAATTGAATTGGTGATTGAAAAAATTGAAACCGAAGAGGCTCTGGTTCAGGTCCTTGACCAAGATGTTGCTTATGGGCAGGGATATCTCTTTGGTGAGCCTCGGCCCGCAAAACCTTAACGGCTAATACCCAAACATTATTAGTTAAGCCACGCTGATGCCCTGTTGGACTTGGCTGTTGAGGGGTGGAGTTGGTAGCAAAAACCTTCTCGGATGATTTCCAAAGCTTTGCAATTTCGTGTGCTTGTGGCAAAAGGCTTGTCATTGATTTATTAAGGAGCTTTCTATGTCTTCGGCCGTACCGTGCACGATCCCTTTATTATCCGGCGTCTCAGAAATTGTCGACGATTACGACGGATTTGTTATTGACCTATGGGGGGTTATGCATGACGGCCTGGAAGCATTTCCAGATGCGGTTGTTGCTCTGAAAAATCTTCGTGCCGCTGGAAAGCGAATTGTTATTCTTTCAAACGCCCCGCGTCGTGCAGATTCCGTTGCGGCTAGAAATGAAGAGCTGGGGATCGCTCGGGATCTTGCTGATGCTGTTCTCTCTTCTGGAGAAGTGACTTGGCGTAATCTTAGAGAAAGGACCCTTCCTTTCTATCAACAGCTCGGTCCAAAATGCTATCTAATAGGTCCTTCCCGTGATTTGGGTATGAAAGAGGGGTTGGATTTTGAATTTGTCGAGCAAGTGGAAGAGGCAGACTTTATCCTCCTAACTGGGATCTGGGACCCACAGGATACCGTTGAGCGATATGATTCTGTTCTGAAACCTGCCTTGGAGAAAAAGCTTCCGATGGTATGTGCAAATCCTGACCTAGAGGTGATCAGGGGAGGGATGCGGGAGCTCTGCGCCGGTTCTGTCGCACATTACTACGAAGATATGGGCGGGAAGGTGCAATATCACGGAAAACCTTATCAGGATATCTATCTGGAATGCATGCAATTGGTTGGAATTGAGGATAGGTCACGTGTCCTCGCCGTAGGTGATTCCTTGAGAACTGATATTGCGGGTGCAAATGCAGCCGGTATTCATGGTCTCTTTATTGCGGGTGGGATTCACTCCGATGATTTGCATGGACTGAACGCGCCATCAGACATGATCAAACTGGCAGGATTATGTAAACGTTATGAACAGTACCCCGTCGCAGCCATGCCGATCTTTAAATGGTAGCAGTTGAGATTATAGTTTAAATGGAGGTTTGGGAGGACGTCCGCCCGAACGTGGTTTCGGTCTTTTACCATCTGGACCTCCTCCTGGGCCTCTTCGGCGCTTTTTGAAACTTGCGTCGGGCTCTCCTCGGAAATAGCGAGGAATAAGAGGGTATTCACTGGTTAGAAAATAAGCATAGGTACCCGCTGGAAAATCCGGGGTAATGCATTGTCGCCCATTACAATCGTCCAAGTCACCAGATCCCGCAACGTACTCATAATCTTGCACAAAGGTACCATCGTATTTTCCGCTTGGTCCGCCTTGGCTGCGTGTCCCTGGTTTGAGTTGGTAACTCGAAGCTAATGCCTGAATAGGGCTGGTGGGGTCGTTAGTGTTTTCAAACCCATACAAAACATAAATCGGAAATCCGTCCGCAGCATATCCGATAACAGGTGAATGGTGTTGGTCTGACCATTTACGAATTAGCCCTGTAGGAAGGCCGTGATAGTGATAGGCACCGTTGGGTTGTACGTGGGCGTTATTATTATCGAGGCCAAGGTTTACTTGGCCTGACATGGCTTCATAACGCCAACCCGAATTGCGATCTCTTTTCCAGAATTCATTTGCAGCGGGGTCAAAAGGAACACCGTTTACAGCGACGCCAAAACTATCAAAGTCAACCTCCTGTGCCCTAGTTTTAATTATTGGAGTAAGAGGTGTCCTAAACCGATGGCTTTGAGACTGGATGCTGTTCGGGTTTCCTCTATTGGGGAAGCGCCCTGTGTCGTGGTTCGGGATTCCGTTGGCGATAATATATCGGTATTGTCCCTTGGACGTGATTTCTACTTGATTGCTGAGGGCCCAGGCGTTTTTGGTTGCTGCTGCAATAAACCCTGTTGCAGGCAAGACGCCCATCATCATCATAAAACGGCGACGTTCGAGCAATTGTTCAGATTTATTTTTAGATATATTCTTGTTATCAAGCATCAATCTTATTTTCCTTTTGGCATATTACTGATGACTATAACGTGAAGAAAGGGTTTTTCCGTCGGTTATATTATAACTCTTCTGCAATAATGCCCTTTCGGTTTTGGCGCTATCACCTTAGGGCGAGGCATAGACTTACTCCTAAAAACCTGTTTATATTGCGCTGCAATAATAATTCTGTACGGGCGACAGTAACTTTGTACAGCAACAAAAATAAAAAATGCTAGGGCTAGATCCCTAAAGCAAGGAGGGCCAAAGATGTCTGATTTCCCCAAAAAAAATATCTCTGACTGGGAAGGGCTTGTTGAAAAAGAGCTTCGCGGTAAATCGAGTAAAAGCCTTAACTGGGAAACCCCGGAAGGTATTATAGTTAAGCCGATTTATACAGAAAAAGATCTCGAAAATCTTGATACAGTTGGTACCCTACCAGGCTTTGCTCCTTTCCTTCGTGGCCCGCGTGGATCCATGTATGCAGCACGTCCTTGGACTGTGCGCCAGTACGCAGGTTTTTCCACTGCAGAAGACTCAAATGCTTTTTATCGTCGCAATCTAGCCGCGGGACAAAAGGGTCTTTCTGTCGCTTTTGATCTCGCAACGCACCGTGGTTATGATTCTGATCACCCGCGTGTTGTCGGTGACGTCGGGAAAGCGGGTGTCGCCATTGATTCTGTCGAAGACATGAAAATTTTATTCGATGGAATTCCTTTGGATGAAATGTCCGTCTCAATGACGATGAACGGAGCTGTTTTGCCTATACTTGCAGGCTACATCGTTGCCGCTGAAGAGCAGGGCGTTAGCCCGGAAAAATTATCGGGAACAATTCAGAACGACGTTCTCAAAGAGTTCATGGTACGCAACACCTATATTTTCCCCCCGACGCCCTCTATGCGGATTGTTGCGGATATCATTGCTTATACTTCAGAGAACATGCCACGCTTTAACTCGATTTCGATATCGGGGTATCACATGCAAGAAGCGGGTTCGACTTGCGTACAGGAGCTTGCCTTTACCATAGCAGATGGCATTGAATACGTTCGGACAGCAATTGCAAAAGGCTTGGATGTTGATGCTTTTGCGCCAAGGTTGAGTTTCTTTTTTGCTATAGGCATGAATTTTTTCATGGAAGCTTCAAAGCTTAGGGCTGCTCGGTTTCTTTGGTCCCACTACATGAAAGAAATGTTCGATCCCAAGGATACTAAATCTTTGATGCTACGAACACATTGCCAGACATCTGGTGTGTCTTTGACTGAGCAAGACCCCTATAACAATGTTATCAGGACAACAATAGAAGCCATGGCGGCAGCACTGGGAGGCACACAGTCACTCCATACCAATGCGTTGGATGAAGCTGTAGCTCTGCCGACAGATTTTTCAGCCCGGATTGCACGTAATACTCAGCTAATTTTGCAAGAAGAAACGGGGATTACCAAAGTGGTGGATCCTCTTGCAGGTAGTTATTATGTTGAGAGTTTAACAGCCAGCTTGATCGAAGAAGCCCGAAAAATTATCGATGAAGTTGAAGAAATGGGGGGTATGACCAAAGCTGTTGAAACGGGCATGCCAAAACTGAAAATTGAAGAATCTGCGGCCCGTAAACAGGCGCGTGTTGATCGTTGTGAAGAAACTGTTGTCGGTGTGAACAAGTACCGTCTTGAACAAGAAGACGAAATCGAGATCCTCGACATCGATAATACTGCGGTTCGTGAAAAGCAGGTCGAGCGTTTAAATGCGATTCGGAGCTCTCGCGATAACGTAGCGTGTCAAAAGGCCTTGGCAGATTTGACAACTGCAGCTGAAAGCGGATCTGGTAATTTACTGGATCTTGCTGTTAAAGCTACGCGTCTTCGTGCATCGGTTGGCGAAATTTCGGATGCTCTAGAAAAGATTTATGGTCGTCATAGAGCAGTAAACAGGAGTATTTCTGGCGTGTATGGTTCTGCATATGAAGGTGATGAAAACTTTGCTCAAATTCAAAGTGAAGTTAAAAACTTTGCTGAGAGCGAAGGGCGCCGCCCAAGAATGCTTGTGGTCAAACTAGGTCAAGATGGTCATGATCGCGGAGCTAAGGTGATTGCGACCGCTTTTGCTGACATAGGTTTTGATGTTGATGTTGGACCACTTTTCCAAACACCCGAAGAGGCTGCGCAACAAGCAATCGAAAATGATGTTCATGTTATCGGTGTCTCTACTCAGGCTGCGGGGCATAAAACCTTGGTACCGCAATTGATTGCAGAACTGAGGCGAGAGAAGGCGGATGATATCCTGGTCATATGTGGGGGTGTTATCCCTTCCCAAGACTATGATACTCTTAAAAAAGCTGGCGTTTCTGCTGTTTATGGACCGGGAAGTAATATTCCTGAGGCTGCGCGTGAGATCATTGGTTTGTTAAAGCGTTAACTGCTAGCAAAAAAAAATCTATTGAGAGCACTGATCTTGTTGGTCTTTCTTGGACTATCTAGTGATCGTGCCTTATCATCCCTGTCAGGCGATAAAAGATCGCGATTGAAATCAGGGAGTGAGGGATGTCAGGTCATACCTGGGTCACTAGAATTTGTGCGCTGTTGGGGGCTGCAGCGACAGCGGGATGGGTATGGGTATGCTACACCTATCTGAAGAATCAGGTCGGCCTTGATACGCTGGAAAATATGCTTCCCCAAGAACAAGGGCAGATTATTGCCGGGGTAGTTTTACCCTTATGCCTGGTTTGGGTCGTACTCCTCTTTATTGTTCGAGGGGCGGGCTTATCCTCTCAAACGCAGCTACTGCTCTCAAAAATGGAACGCCTTACTTATCCTGATGACGAAGAAAATACGCGGGTAAAAGATATTACGAGACAGCTGCAAGAACAGGCTGAGAGCCTCAGCAGTGCTTCAGGCGATGTCGAACAACGTTTGAGCCGTTTGATTAATGCGTTCAAAGAACAAACGAAACATTTAACCGGGGCAGCTATCCGAGCGTCCTCTCAAGCTGAACAAATTCAAGAGACGTTGGGTGCTCAACAAAGTTCTTTGGAAGAAGTGCATACGTCAATTCATGGAAGCCTTGAGACGGCGCGCGAAGCGGTGAAAGAACAGGTGACGGCCCTTGAAAATTCGGGCGTCCGAAGTGAAGTCATGGCAGAAACCATTAGTAATACTCTTAAAGGATCGGTTCAGGTTTTGGACGAAGCCGTTGAGCGAACCATTGGTCGAACCGAAGATGCTTGTGAAATGCTCAAGCAACAAGCAGAAGATATGGCCGCAGCGGGTACGACAGCTGAAGTTTGCAGCGAGACCATGCGTGAGAGTCTGAAAGAAGATCTCGAAACCCTGAAACTTGTACAAGACACCATTGAATCCGAGGGCGATCGCTTTAAAGGCCTTATCAAGGATCGTATTGGGGACGTAGAGGAACTCCTGGCGAGCGCCGGAGGAAAGGTATCTGAACTTGGAGTACGGTTGTCCGGTGAAAACAAAGCCATGGAACAATTGGTTGCCGAAATTGGATATAAGGCGGTCTCCCTATCTGATGCTATGAGAAAAGACGCTGAAGAAGTTCGAGAACTCTTTGCCGATGTTGCTCTACGTGCAGGCGAAATGACTGATCGGTTTAGGACACAAGCTGGAGAACTCGATAAAAGCGGGCAGGCAGTTGCGTCCAATCTTACACAAGTCACCAAGGATCTTGGCGAAGCGGTCTCTCTTGCGGGTAGAGAAGAAGCTTCTCGCCTGACAGAAGCGACCGCACAAGCCCAAGACACA
This sequence comes from Halopseudomonas aestusnigri, assembly GCA_036960845.1. GTDB lineage: Bacteria > Pseudomonadota > Alphaproteobacteria > Kiloniellales > Kiloniellaceae > Kiloniella. Next base: position 313,244 of record JBALWN010000005.1, read on the forward strand.
TTAATTTCTGCTGCTGAAAAAATACGCCCAGGTATAGAAAGCCTAGAAGACTCCTCTGAGCGGTTAAATGATCTTGCTGATGTTGTAATGGGGGGGCTGAGTGAGCACACCCGTGAAATTGGTCAAGTAAGTCAAGATGCACAGAAAAATGTAGAAGAGACCACCAAGGTACTCAAAGATCAGACGAGATTGATGGAACTAGCAGCCGATAAAGCTGTGCGACATACTACAGAAGTAGCAAAAGTCTTTCAGTTGCAAACTATTGCTCTTGCTGATGGATCTAGCGCAGCCAACCAAGCAGTTCAGGATTTACGTCGAGGTGTTCACGAAGAACTTGATGCCTTTAAGGCGTTGTCGGGTAATTTCGAAAAGCTACATGACGATGTGCAAGCCTCTTTGACCTCGCGTACAGAAGCTCTGACTAAGGTGTCAGAAGAATCTCGACTGACGGCAGAAACTTTAAGCCAAGAAGTTGATGGACAAAGAGATAAACTCAGTAAGCTGGCAGAGGATGCTCTTAAGCAAGTTGAAGACATCAGTGTTCGTGCAGAAACTGCGGCCTCAGGGTTGGAAGGGGCTGCGAGTAAAGCAATTGATCGTGCGGAAGTGTTGACCGAGATTTTACGTAAAGATACCGACATTGTCTCTCAGGTGAATGAAAAAGTATCGACCCTAGCGACGACCTTTGGGCAACAAGCCAGAGATCTTACACATGCTTCTGAAGAAGCAACCCGCCAGGCCTTGGTTCTTCGTGAAGATAAATCAGCTAATAAACGTGATGCTTTCCTCCGCGGAGCAACAATTTTGATTGATGATCTCAACTCGTCAGCGATTGATCTCAATAAAATTTTGGATGCGGACTTGCCTGAAGAATATTGGAAACGATATCACAAGGGTGATCGCTCGATCTTTGCGAGATCCATTCTTAAGAAAAAAGATCTTTATGATACACGTGAAGTAAAACGCTATTTTGAGACCAATCAGACTTTTCGAAACCAAGTGAACCGTTATTTGGATCAGTTTGATAACCTCATGTCACAAGCCCGAGAATGCGATAGTGAAGACGTTCTTGCGGCAACATTTATGACGGCCGATGTTGGCAAACTTTATGTCTTGTTATCACGATCCCTCGGTCGAATGGAGTAACTAATGCGTCGGATGCGCGAAAATGTAACTGAAATGGAAAGTGAGTCGAGCCAACTCGACACCCTGAAAACACTTCTCCCTTATTTTTGGCCTGCTGATCGATTTGATCTTAAAGTTCGCATTATTGTTTGCTTTGGCCTCCTTATTCTTGCCAAGCTAGTTAATGTCTCTGTACCCTATATTTTAAAAGGCGCGGTCGATGCTTTAAGTATTGATAAACCTGGGTTGCTGGTTGTGCCGTTGGGGATACTCATTGCCTATGGTTTGGCAAGGGTTGGGGCCATTGCCTTTGATAATATTCGCGAAGGCCTGTTTGCCAAAGTGGTGCAAAATGCCATTCGTCGAGTTGCTTTGGTTACGTTTCGCCATTTGCATTCCCTGTCTCTTAGATTTCACATCGAACGAAGAACTGGTGGTGTAACCCGTGCCATTGATCGCGGGACTAAGGGCATCGAATTTATGCTCACGTTCTTGATGTTCAACGTGATCCCAACCCTTCTTGAAATCGCGGTTGTTTGTATTCTGTTGTGGGTATTGTTTGACTGGCGTTTTGCGGTTGTTCCCTTGGTTACTATCCTTGCCTACATTTTTTTAACGTTGCGGATCACAGAGTGGCGTATCACGCTCCGTCGAGACATGAATGCTGCTGATAACGATGCTAATACTAAAGCCGTTGATAGCTTGCTCAATTTTGAAACAGTGAAATACTTCGGCAATGAAGAGCATGAAGCCAAGCGATATGATAAAGGGCTGTCAGCTTATGAAGATGCCGCTATTCGCAGTCGAACCAGCCTTTCCAGCCTGAATATTATCCAATCTACTGTGATTTCTATCGGGGCGAGCCTCATGATGATCATGTCTGGTTATGGTGTTGTGTCTGGGGCTATGACTGTCGGTGATTTTGTTATGGTCAACGCGTATTTGTTACAGCTCGCTATGCCCCTTAATTTCCTTGGCTTTGTCTATCGTGAAATTCGCCAGGCCTTGATCGATATGCACACCATGTTCGAGCTTTTACATAAGGATCTCGAAATCAAGGATGTTCCAAATGCATCTGAGCTCAAGGTGGATGGCGGGGAAATTCGCTTTGAGGACTGTTTATTTGGTTATGACGAACGCCGACCTATCCTTAAAGGAGTGAGCTTTACTGTGCCCGCAGGTAAGAAGCTTGCCATTGTTGGGTCTAGTGGTGCCGGGAAATCGACGATAAGTAGGCTCTTGTTCAGGTTCTACAATCTTGATTCTGGAAAAGTGACGATCGATGGTCAGGATATTTCACAAGTACAACAGGCCTCTCTACGCCAAGCCATAGGTATTGTGCCTCAGGATACGGTACTTTTTAACGACACAATATTCTACAATATTGCCTATGGCCGCCCTTCAGCGACCCGTGAGGAAGTTGAAGCCGCTGCTAAGTTGGCCAAGATACATGATTTTGTGATGTCGTTACCTGATGGATATGAATCTACGGTTGGTGAGCGTGGACTGAAATTATCTGGTGGAGAAAAACAACGCGTTGCGATAGCGCGTACCGTTCTCAAAGACCCCGCGATTATGTTGTTTGATGAAGCGACATCGGCTCTCGACAGTAAAACTGAGCAAGATATACAAGCAAGCCTCAACGATGTGTCTAAAGATCGAACCACTTTGGTGATAGCCCACCGACTTTCGACAGTCGTTGATGCTGATGAAATCATTGTTTTGGAGCAAGGACAGATTGCCGAACGTGGTACGCATAGTGCTCTGTTGAAAAAGAATTGTCACTATGCAGAAATGTGGCGTCGCCAGTTGGAAGTGGCCCAAAAGGTTGCTGAGGTAGAAAAAGCTACTGAAGCAGAAGAAGGGGTTATTCAGATAGAAAACCAGCCATAAATAATGGGCATAACAAAAGCACCATGACAAAAGATAATTCTAAAGTAGCTAGCTTGGTCGATGGAATTTCCAACAGAGACCGTAGATCCTTAGCGCGGGCGATCACCCTTATAGAATCAACGCGTTCTGATCACAGAGAAGATGCTGATGCCCTGCTAGAACAAATCCTGCCTCACAGTGGCAATTCAATAAGGATTGGTATCTCAGGGGTTCCAGGGGTAGGGAAGTCGACTTTTATCGAATCTTTCGGCATGCATCTGATCTCTGAAGGACACAGGGTCGCTGTTTTGGCGATTGATCCTTCATCGCAAAGAACCGGGGGATCTATCCTTGGAGATAAAACACGCATGGAGATTTTGTCACGCCAGGAGGCTGCGTTTATTCGGCCTTCTCCAGCGGGCGGGACCCTTGGAGGGGTCGCGCGCCGAACCCGAGAGGCGATGTTGTTATGTGAAGCCGCCGGATTTGATGTGGTTCTTGTCGAGACAGTGGGGGTTGGTCAGTCCGAAACGGCTGTTTCTGATATGGTTGATATGTTCTTGCTGCTTTTGTTGCCAAGTGGCGGCGATGAACTGCAAGGCATTAAAAAAGGGATTATGGAGCTGGCTGACATGGTTGTCGTCAACAAGTCAGACGGTGATTTGAAGCCCGCTGCAAATAGAGCCGCCGCAGAATATAATGCAGCTCTTGGCCTGATGCGCCCATCTAGCCCTAATTGGAAGCCTACAGTGAAGAAATGTTCTGCATTGCATGATGAGGGAATCTCTGATGTATGGCTAGCTATCGAAGAGTTCCGCGCTAAGTTATGGGCAAGCAATGAGATCCAAGACAAACGCGTTAGACAGTCAACCTCTTGGATGTGGGAAGAGATTAAAGAATCGCTTTTGGGAGTTTTTTGTGACAAGCCAGAGGTTAAGTCAGCTTTGAGGATAATGGAATCCGACGTAATGGAGGGGCTCATAGCCCCGGCAACGGCAGCACGAAAGCTCTTACAGTTATTTTCTAAAGCCTGAATAAGAAGTGAAATAGCGGATATGGTTAAATTTGAGCTGAATCTCACCGATTCTTGATGATTCTTTCTGGGAATCGTCCTTTTGCCTTGACCCTTAGGCCCCTGTGTCTTAAAACTCGCGCCGAGCCGGAATACTGGCATGAGATTTTTATTATTCATTGAGATTACAGGATTAGAACCATGGCACGCCGTTGTGACTTTACTGGTAAAGAAGTGCAGACTGGCAACAATGTGAGCCACGCCAAGAATAGAACTCGGCGTCGGTTCCTGCCTAATCTTCAAAAGGCTTCAATGTTGAGCGACGTTCTTGGTCAGGTTGTCCAATTTCGCCTAACTACAGCAGCTATTCGCACCATTGAAAAACGTGGTGGTCTTGACGCATTCTTGATGTCAACTCCAGCTACTTCATTGGGCAAAAAAGCTCGTGAAATGAAAAAGCGCGTTCAAAATGCTACGGCTGCTAAAGCCGCTGAATAAGTCGATTTATTCTTAGAACAGCCCGTTGTGCGAAAGCCAACGGGCTTTCTTTGTTTTAAGCTTTGTTCGTCGATCTCAAACATCAATAATAGTGTGTCTTGGGTGAAGCTCAGATTATCATCCGATTGTAGATAGATAAGTGTCTCTCCATTAGCCCCTAAGCGGCTGCTGATACCTTCCATATTATCTATTGCGTACTGATCCTCAAAATTAGCAAGAACGCGACCCTCCATGATTTTACCGGGTTGTACCTGTTCTGCTGGAAAAATTCTGAGACTCGCTTTAAAGCCCTCAAAAAATGAAAAACTTCTTTCCAATAATAGAAGGTCTCCATTTGGCGTCACGCTTAACCCTGTGGGGAGAAGATCGCCATTTGGCTTCAGATATACAGTGTCCCAACTATATTGATCCCATAGGAATGCCTGGATTAATTTTTCCTGCGACTGCCGATCCGGGTGTGGATCAGGTGTGTCTACGCGTTCAGGGATGGCTAATAGGCAACCGCCTGGAAGCCAGGTTAATGCCTCTATGCCTCTATTGCTGGATGAATTAAAAGATGGATCAGGAAAGGGGATAGATTCTGCTGTTGATTCTAAAGGGCCAGGGTATTTAAGAATTCTGTGATGGCGTTCAAAGCTTATGTAAACGGTGCCGTCTTCAGCGATGGCCATTGATTCGCTATCTCGATCTTTCTTTCGTGTTAGGGCCGTTCCTTTTATCCCATTAAGAGAAGTAAGCAGCCCGCGCGAAAGCGAAAGTAGGTCACCGTCTTGATCGTAGCCAGGGCGCGCTTTAAACCAGAGACCTTTGTCGGTTACGGCTAACATTGTTTTCCCATCAGGCGATATTTCCAAGCCAGATAGTCCACCGAAGCGTTGATGAGTAGAAGAAACTCTTAGACCCCCGCGCCAGATGAGATGGCCATATTTCATTTTTGGTTGAGATGTGTTTGAAAATGAAACGGCTTCGATTGTTAATGGTATCTGTACGGAATGTAAGACGGCAAGATTTCGATCTTGATAACTGATAAAAACAGTGATCATTACTGAAATAATGGCTGCAATGTAGAGGGTTCTGAAAATCATATTTATTCCCGTTTGGCGTGCTTTAATCCTGGCACTGAAACGTTAAACATTCTTTATGATTCTCAGGTGAAATACCTGTGACTATTATAAGGCAATGTAATTGCTGCAAAAAAGTATATAAAATAATTTACCAGAGACGTCACTTTAAAGAAGCTAAAGAGACGTCATAAAAGCGGCTTGATCAACTTTAGTTTCAGATATTTTTGTGACCTTACATTTGAAAGTATCTGAGAGTATATGAGGATCCATAACCTTTTCCGTTGGGCCGTTACTAACCAATGAACCATTTGAAATAATGGCAACCTCGTCGCAATAGAGAGCTGCCTGGTTAAGATCATGCAGAATTGCCAGAGTTGCTGTATTATTATCCCGACATTGCTGACGGGCTGCCTTTAAAACGGCGTGTTGATGGGCGATATCTAATCCAGCGGTTGGTTCGTCGAGAAGAAGGTACTTAGCTGTACAATCACCCACCAACCCCATTGTTTGTGCAAGGGCACGAGCTAGCTGTACACGCTGTTTTTCCCCTCCAGAAAGAACTGAATATGATCGCTCTGCCAAATGTCGCACGTCAGTTAGAGCCATAGCCCTTTCAACTGAAATGCGATTGACAAAGGGGGTGCAGAGTTTCTCATAAGGCCACCTTCCCATTGCGATAACTGATCTGGAAGAGAAGGGAAAAGCCAGTTGAGAAGCCTGGGGCATGACGGCGCGCCGCTTGGCTAAAGCTTCATCTTTCCAGTGCTTGAGAGGAGCTCGGTCCAGTTCAACTGTCCCTTCAGAAGGGGGGATTTCTCCAGAAAGGACTTTTAGAAGGGTCGATTTTCCTGCGCCGTTAGGGCCAAGAATGCCTAAGAATATGCCAGGTTTAAGCTCAAGATTTATGTCTTTGAGTAAAACACTTTGTCCGATACGAACACTAATGGAAGTTGCTTTGAGGGTCACAGGCGCCGCCTTTTGAATTCGCGAAAAAGAAGAACAAAGAAAAATGGTCCTCCGATAAAGCTGGTTACAAGGCCTATTGGGAGCTCAGCAGGTAAGATAATGTTTCGTGCAATTGTATCGGCGACAATAATGAGTAATGCGCCGATCAAAGCTGATGCAGGTAGGACGAAACGATTATCCGCTCCGCCAATGAGGCGGGCCAAATGAGGGGCAATTAATCCTATGAAGCCAATCATCCCAGCTGCGGCAACAGCCGCGCCTGTGGCACAGGCCGCAGCTAAGGCTGCTTGCCGTTTGATACTCTCTGTTCGAATTCCAAGATGTTTGGCTTCTGTTTCTCCAAGGAGGAAAAGGTTCAAGGGGCTGGAGAGGCGTAACAACAATATGGATGCCAGTACCATGATCGCTATTGATGGCCAGGTTGCCTTTCCGGCTCCTGAAAGACTTCCCATACTCCAGAACGTGAGGGACCTAAGTTCTGTATCATCAGCGAGATAGGTTAGCAGGCCAATAATTGATCCAACAATTGCTGTGACGGCAATACCCATTAACAGCATCATAGAGACATCAGTTGAACCTCCTCTGCTCGCCAATTGATAAATTAATACTGTAATAGAAAGACTGCCAACAAAGGCGGCGATAGGAAGAGCAAAATTCTTTGTGAGTTCAAGGAATGGGGCGAAGAAAGTATCCCCAAGCACAATAATACTCACCACAGCGAGGGCCGCACCAGAGGAAACGCCAATGAGGCCAGGGTCAGCAAGAGGGTTTCTAAAAAGGCTTTGCAGGACGCCACCAGAAAGTGCGAGTGACATTCCGATGACAAGGCCAAGGGCCGTACGGGGTAATCTAATGGCTTCAAGAATGAGGATTTCTTGAGGTTCGAGGTGGGATTGAGCTAAGCCCAGATAGGAGAGAAAATGTTCAACACTTGATGAAATGGAAATGGGGACACCCCCTAAACCTAACGAAATAAAAATTGCCCCCAAAAGAGCAACCCCGAGGAACGGTAATATCCACATCTGCGGGCGGCCCTCTCGTTTTTTCCGTAGTCGTCGGTGCGTTGAAATTAAAAATGACATGAGTAGGAAAATCTTTTTTCTGTAGAAGCTAAGTTTAGGGAAGAGTCTTAATTAATTGAGAGGTTAATTTTTGTATCGCGTTGGGTGTTCTGGGGCCAAGGCCAAGAAGAAGGGTGCCGTCGAGTGTTAAAACGCGATTTTCTTTCACAGCGGCTAGTTGACCAAGGATTGGATCGTTTTGGAGTTCAACTACACCACCCGCTTGATCGAGAGTACGTTGAGATAGCAAGACATAATCAGGTGAGTTCGAAACCATGTATTCACTCGAAAGAGGCTTAAAGCCTTTGAGATCAGCTGCAGAATTTGTTGCTCCGGTGTAGCGAATAATGGTGTCTATCGCGGTGTCTTTTCCTGCAGTCATGAGATTGCCATGACCTGTGTTTAAAAGAAATAATACAGTGGGACGAGTTGTTTGCGCTTTTGCAAATTTTAGTTGTTGTTCTAGTTTTTCTTTAATTTCTTTGCCCAACGAAGAGCCAGAACGATTGAATACCTCTGAGATTATCTCAATGCCCAGCACAATTTGATCTGGAGTGACAAGTTCAGGTACGCGGGTTACTGAAACACCCACGCTTTCTATCGCCTCTAACACGTGGGCTGGGCCTGATCCTTCCAATGCAATGATATGATCGGGAGCGAGGCTGAGTAGCCCTTCAACTGAAAGCTGACGCATATAGCCTACTTTAGGAAGATTAAAGGTTCGTTCTGGGTATTTACTGGTGGTATCAGTGGCAATGATCTTTCCTCCTTCACCCAAGGCAAAGACGATTTCTGTCACGGGGCCACCGATCGTGATGATTTTCTTGGGAGAAGTGTTCTCGCCAAGAGACTGAGTGCTAATCATGAGGGCCAGGATGAGGGCGATAAGGCCGGTAATGGTTTTTGCGGATATATTTATCATCTTAAGGTTCCAGGAGTATTTCAGCAGCTGTTCGTCCTTGAGTTTCCAAGAAGGACAGAACCAGAATTAGATGTTCGATAGATGCAGATTTGTCGCCAGCAATAACGACAGGTTGATCGGGGGCCTGCTGAAGACTTGTTTGTAAGGCTTTGCGCATGTCTTTCCAGTCCTGAAAAGAACTACCATCCAGTTCCCAAAGAGATGTTCGATCATCTTTTGGGCTTCTAAGTGTAATTGTAATCGCGCTGCTTGATGCTTGTTTTAGAACAGCTTCTTGTGGTTGAGGAAGATCGACCTCAATTGAAAAATTTGCGCTGTTGGCGGTGAGGATCAAAAACACCAGCAAGATAAAAAGTACATCTAACATTGGTGTTAAATCTGGCAGAAGACTATCTGCTTCAGAAGGGTGATCTGTTGAGATCTCTATCATGCTTGGTATTGAAGGTTCGGAGTTAAGTGTTGGGTTTTAGAGATTGCCAAAGACAGGCGGCTTAGAGATAGGCTCAAACTTTCAATATGTCTGTCAGCTAAAATTCTAAATCCATGTGCCCCCAGAAGAGTAGGCAGGGCTATGCAAAGACCAACCGCGGTGGTCAACATCGCTTGTGATATACCTTCCGCAAGCATGGCCGGATGTATTGGGCCATCTTGGATCGCTATGACCTGAAAGGCACTAATCATTCCTAATACGGTGCCGAGAAGACCAAGAAGAGGGCTGAGAACGGCGATTAACATCATCAAACGCAAGCCGTACTTAAGTTTTCTTGCATAAGTCCTCAGCCAAATTTGTAGAGACTCTTCTCGGTGTGCAACTGGAGATTCGTATGTAGTAAGGGCGACAGTTACAGCAGGACTAAGCTCGTTATTCTTTTGAGCAAGATCTTTTAGGTAGCCGCGATCAGCGGTTTCAAAAAGTTCTGTTGTACCTCTACGAAAACGGCTGAAAAAAATCGTTCTCTCTAATAAAAGAAGCACGGCAATAAAGGAAAAGGCAAGCAAGGGCCAACCAACTGGCCCCAGCTTGTTAAACAATTCAGGAAACGTCATTCCGCCGCCTCAGAGTTGGGGTGGTAGCGGTTCAAGCTTTCAACGAGATTAGCCCACTCAGGATTTTCCGGTTTCCCCATTTCTCGTTCACCACAAAGAAGAGCAAAAGAGGTGTTTTCAGTATCAAACAGTTCCAATGTTGTGATGATACCATCTTTTGTTGGCTTGCGAACCAACCAAGCCTGGGCAATTCGATCTTCTCGTAGGTGAAGGTTAAACTTTGGATCAAGGACGTTAATCCAAGGCCCCATGTCTTTGATGTTTTCGATAATCCCTGTATGAATCTGGATACAGCCTTTGTTGCCCACAAACACCATGATAGAGATCTTGTCTCGGGCGGATTGTTCTAGCACTTCACGTAAAGCAAGCGGTGATAGTTTTTCAGCATAATCCGGGCCTATCAGGCGAAAAGCTTGATGGCGATCGCATTCATGACGTTTTAAGAGTGAGTGAAATTGATGAACATCTTTCATCTTTTTCCAGCTATCCCGAAGCGCGCTAATATCTATTTTCTCGTCAAGCGATGTCGGAGCAGCTTCCTGCTTTGCTGAAATTATTACTTCAGGAGTGGTAACATCAGATTTGTATTTTTTGACAAGTTCTTCATAATTTTGTTCATTCGAGTTTTCGGTTAAAAATATCTTGTGAATAGCAGTCCCTTCATCGTCAAAGAATTGAAGGCTCTGTCGAGGACCGTTTGACGTCTCAGTTTTAACGGCAAAGCCATAAGTCCAGCGGTTTAAAAATAGGCGAAGGTCAATATCTCTGTTGAGGACAAGGCCCATGGGGCCTCTCACACTGATGGTTCCGAATGTACCAATTTTTTCGTGTACCACATGGTCATTTCGAGTGAGGATTTTTACTTCACCCAATTTATCTAGTTCTGTGATTAGTGCCCCCCAAGTGCTGTTGAGGGAGACCACATTGGATCCACAGCCCGCAGCAACAAGTTCAGCTTCGCTGTGCCCAAGGTTTGTTGCCAGGTCCCGAGCATATTGTCGTTCTTGTCCGGTGCTCAAGGCTTTCCAAGCGTCTTTTAAATTGTCGTAGTTTATACTTTGTTGATTCTGCATTTGAAGTTTCCTGAAACAAAAGTCGATGGTGTCGGTGTTATCGGATGGCAAAATTAACGGGGAATTCTACCCAGGAGGCGGTTCTTATTCCGGCCTGTTTAGCGGGAGTAAATTGCCAGTCCCACATGGCTTTCTCGGCAGCTTTGTCGAGCAATTTATAACCAGAGGATTGCCAGATCACGATGTGCTCAACAGATCCCTGTTCATCTACCCGCGCCCTTAAAATAACCTGCCCTTGAAGCCGTTTTCGCTTTGCCCTTTTTGGGTATTGCGGGGGGGTAGGCGGTTTCGAAAAAGCGGGCTGTGTGACTAATGGTAGATTTTTGAAGGTCGGTGTCACCACAGGAGATGCACTTGCAATGGTTTGGTGCTGTGGGGCGCTGGATTTGGAGAGAGGTGCCTGCTCAACAGAAGATAGGGAGGCGGCTATTGCCGACATCTTGTTGACGACAGAGACATCGGTTTTCACAACTTGTAACTGTTTAGGCTGGGGGCGCTTGTTCGGCTTCTCTTTTTGAGTTGCAACAAGAAGAGTTTCTCTTTGTTGCTGTGCGGCCTCTCGAACAGGTTTTCGCGCAGGTGCTTGAGGTTTCCATCTGGGTTTTATATTGATGGGCTCAAGAGCGAGTTCGGGTTTGTTCGTAACGGCTTTTTTTTGTGGCTTTTGTCGTGCAACAGATGCTGATTGCACGATTTGTTCTTGCTTCACACTTTTGGTCGATACAACAGCAGGAGGCAAAGTCGGAAGTGGAAGCGGTTCCTGTATGCTGAGTGTAGAGTTTGTGGAGGTTTTATTCTTAGAAATCGTTATGGTAAGCCTTTGAGGAGGCTGGCTTGTTGCAATGTCAGGGGGTAAGATTTGATCGGCCCAAAACCAACACACTGTGTGCAATGTTATTGCTGTCAGTATGCTACTTGACCATCTGATCGCGGTTACCCCCTGCATAACTCTGTCCTAAAACTTCAAGCTAGCGGTAACTTTGAAATTACGCCCTGGTTCGTCTAGAACTGTTGATCCGCGCTGATAGTTCGTATCGAGAATATTATCAATCCCAGCATTGAGCTTCAGGCCGGGGACATAGTCATTTGCATCCCATGTACTGAAAACATCGAACGTGGCATATCCGTCATACTCAGTTGCTCTGTTCGTAACACGCTCTTGATCACTGGCAAAAATCCCTCGTCCGCCGATATCCAATCCGATGTTTTGAAAGTGGTAGCCAAGAGAAACGGTGGCTTTATCTGCAGGAATATTTCCTAGTGGTTCATTTGAATCTGTATTCTTTCCACGGATATGGGCGGCTGTTAATGAGCCAAAGACAGTATTTGTGTCGTAATGGAGTTCTCCTTCAAAACCATGAATTTGTGCTTTGGTTACATTGCTACTTGTTGTCGTACCTCCACCAAAATCGACCCTTCTGTCAATGAAGTCATCTAAGCTATTTCTAAAATAGGAAACCTTTGCTCTGAGTTTATCGTCATTGGAGAATAATCCATCGTATTTGAAGTTCGCGCCAAATTCCCATGTTTTGGCGGTTTCTGGTTTTAAGTTGGGATTTGGAACCCAGAAATTTCCCGGGAAGTGTTGACCGGTTACATAAGTTTCACCTAGAGATGGTGCTCTGAAAGCTTCTGCATAACTCACGTAAGGCTGGAAATATGGAAGAACTTGATAGCTAGCAGAGAAACGGGGAGATGTTGCCCGCTCACTATTTCCTTCTTGACCATCAGCTTCGAGTTTATATGAATCAAATCTAAGCCCAGCCGAAAGATCGAGGTCGTCAAAGAGGGTCAGCGTGTTATCTGCATAAAAGCCATAAATGTCTTGTTCAGCATTAGGGAAGCCCCCAATTGCTTGACCGTTACTTGTACCTTCTTGGGTGTCTCGATAAATTTCTCCACCGAGAGTGACGGCTAACTTTACGTTATCGTGGAATGCAAAACGGGAAGTATTGTGGGCTTCTAGGCCATATGTTTTTAAATCCCGCTCATCATGACGGTTATCTGATATTCCGACTTCATCAAGGGCTGTACTGTCAAAATAACCCTTAAATGATGTATCGAACCAAGTGTTATCAGGGTTTTCGTAGTCGTAATCTAAGACAACACTGTTTGTTTTGCTTTTCCGGTCAACAAGGTTACCTATGCTCGTACCATCTGGAGTAGTTGGAAGAACATGATCATCATTGTAAAAGCGATAACTGATGCCAACTCTATGAAAATCAGCGATATCAACACCGCCTTTTAGAATACCGGAAACGAAATTATCATCTGTATAAGCGCGTTTCTTACCGTCACCTGCGTCATAATCATCGGATTTTTTACGTGTAAGACTGGCAAGAAGATCTACATTTTCGAACGGACGGGCATAACCGGTGAGATTACCATGTGCAGAGCCGTCAACAGTTCCAAACCCGCTAGAGATTGTCGCGCCGTATTTTTCATCGGGCTCAAGAAAATCATCAGCATCTTTTGTCTCGAAAGCAACGACACCGCCAAGGGCCCCCGAGCCATGTATTGTTGATGAAGGCCCGCGGAGTACTTCAACTTGTTTTAATATCGTTGGATCAATAAATAACCCGCCCTTATGTCCGTGATTAAAGTTATGACGTGCGCCATCAATACGCGTGACGACACGATGACCACCTAGCCCACGTATAGAAGGGGTTTGCACAGTATTTCTGGTTCCACCATCTAATTCGACGCCGGGTAAATCTTTTAATAGATCGTGTACTGTCCTTGCTTGACGTCGCTCAATCTCTTGTTCTGTTACAATTGAAATTGAGGCCGGAGTTTCAATTGCTAACTTCTCGTCATGAGAGGCGGTAACCGAAATTGCATCGAAGGTAAAAACGGGTTGTTGATCCGCAATTGTTGTTTTTGAATCATCTCCGTTAGGAGGTGTGTTATCCTGTGCCTTTAGGGGCGTGGATAAGAGAGAAAGAGCCACACTTGCAAGCAAGAGCCCTTTAAAGGAATTATATTGCATTAGAAATGCACCTTGTCTTTGGACCAAACCGAGAATGTTGAAGTAACATTGCTGGCTGGCTGGCTAAGTGCCTCAATGGCAAGGTGGCGAGCTGGCTGGCTTCCTGCCCCATAAGGGAAGGTGTCTTATTTGGTTAGAATCAGCTTTTCGTTAGACGTAATTCGTAAGCGATAGTCATTACCCTGATATTCAATCACAATTTCCCGAGTATTCTGCATCAACGTTTTTGCAGAAATACGGGGGATCTGTGATTGAGAGTCCTGACCGTCTTGGTCTGGATAAGTTTTGGAGAGCATAACTTTTAACCGATATTGAAAATCATTCGCAACAATTAATCGAGAGATTGATGAAAGTCAATAGTCGTGAGAACGATTCTCAATAAAAGAGAATGATAATTAACATAAAATGATAGAGTATTTAGAACCTGTATTGATTAAGTTGTCTTTTTGAATACGTAATTAATACAGGCTATGGTCGTATTATTTTCGACGCATTACTTCTTGCTGCTTATCCCCACCTCGTGGTGTTTCTGCAAAAAGTTCGGCGAGTTTTTCCATCATAATACCACCGAGTTGTTCAGCGTCGCTAATCGTTACAGCGCGTTTATAATAGCGGGTAACATCATGGCCGATACCAATGGCAAGTAACTCTATGGGAGAACGTTTCTCTATGTGCTGAATAGCGTCACGGAGGTGATCTTCCAAATAACTCCCGCTATTTACAGAGAGAGTTGAATCGTCAACTGGAGCGCCGTCTGAGATCACCATCATGATCCGACGGTGTTCGGTCCTGGCCATTAAGCGGTTGTGAGCCCACAACAAAGCTTCACCATCGATGTTCTCTTTTAGAATTCCTTCACGGAGCATCAAACCAAGATTCTTCCGGGACCGGCGCATGGGGGCGTCAGCTTTTTTATAGATAATGTGGCGCAGATCATTCAAGCGGCCAGGATTGGTTGGCTTGCCTTGCTCGATCCATTTCTCACGAGACTGTCCGCCTTTCCACATTTTTGTTGTAAAACCAAGAATTTCAACTTTCACGCCGCAACGTTCAAGAGTTCTGGCGAGGATATCAGCGCTCATAGCCGCAATTGTAATTGGGCGCCCTCTCATGGAACCCGAATTATCAATCAGAAGAGAAACTACCGTGTCTTTAAAATCAGTTTCGCTTTCCTGTTTGAAGCTCAAGGAGTGAAGAGGATTGGTTACAACCCGGGTAAGGCGTGCGGTATCCAATAAGCCTTCTTCCAGGTTGAACTCCCAGTTTCTGGTCTGTTGCGCCATCAGGCGGCGTTGCAGTCTGTTGGCAAGCTTGGATATTACGCCTTGAAGATGAGATAATTGTTTGTCGAGAAGCTCACGTAGGCGTGTGAGTTCTTCATCGTCACAAAGATCTTGGGCTTCAATGGTTTCATCAAAGTGGGTTGTGAATGTTTTGTAACCATGAACAGCGTTAAAGTTATGGTTAGGGTCTAGTTCAGGAGATTGATCCGGAGAGCCCGCAGAATCTTGGCCTTGGCCATCCATCTGTTGGCCTTCACTATCTCCGCCATCGTCCGGGGCACCTTCAGCGTCACCTTGATCACTGCTCTCAGCTTCCATTGGGGCAGATTTTTCAGAAGTTTGTTGCTGATCCTGATCATCAGAGTTTTCATCCTGCTGATCTTGGTCTTCTTGATCTTCTCTTTCAGCTTCGTCGTTGTCTTCAAGCTCAAAATCAAGTTGACCAAGAAGATCTTGTAACGTTCTGGCGAACTTTGCCTGATCTGCGATATGATCACCGAGGCTATTAAGGGTTTCGAAAATCTCAGGGCCAAGGTTTGGACGCCAAATTTGAGCAATCTTGGAGGCAGTCTTGTCGGCTGCCCTGCCTGTCAGTGCTTCCCTTGCAAGAATAGCCATGGCTTCGCTGAGAGGAACGTCATCTGAAGTTACGGCATTATTATAGCCTAACTCAGTCAGATTTTCTTCGTGTAGCGCTTCCAGGTTTTGAGCCACACCCTCCATGCGTCGCATACCGAGCGCTTCGCAGCGGGCTTGTTCAACAGAATCAAAGATGGCAGCTGCCTGGGTGTCGATAGGTTTCAGTTTTTGGTGAGATTTGGCATTGTGGTAACGAAGTCGTAAGGCTGTTGAGTCAGCACGGCCACGGATGCGTTGAACATCTTCAACGGGAAGATCTCTTGCTGGTGTAGGCAATCTTAGTTCGTCACCGTTCAATCCTCGACCATTGGTGGAGAAAACAACGCTAAGTTCACTATTCTTTGCCATCGCCCGAGCGGTTGAAGAGGTTGCTCGTTTGAACTGCTCTAGAGGTGTTTCAGCCTTATTCATACTCGTTACTTACCGTCTACTTACCTGATCCGCCTAGGCTTGCAGGTTTTGTCGCACCATCAACTAATTCCCGCCCAAAACACCGCTGGAAATATTCGGCGACAAGAGGGCGTTCCATTTCATCACATTTGTTGAGGAATGTAAGGCGGAAGGCGAAATCGATATTGTCGAATATTTTGGCATTCTCAGCCCAGGAAAGAACCGTACGTGGACTCATCAACGTTGAAATATCTCCATTGATAAATCCGCTACGCGTAAGGTCCGCAAGGGAAACCATATTAGCAATCAACTCGCGATCTTTATCGTTATCATATTCAGGGTGCTTTGCCAGAACGATATTCATTTCGTCTTGATGGGGGAGATAGTTTAGGGTCGCTACAATGTTCCAACGGTCCATCTGGCCTTGGTTTAGCTGCTGTGTCCCGTGATAGAGACCTGTTGTATCACCCAAGCCGACGGTGTTTGCCGTCGAGAACAACCTGAAGGAAGCATGCGGAGTGATCACTCTGTTTTGATCGAGTAATGTAAGGCGGCCTTCGACTTCAAGGATACGTTGAATGACAAACATAACATCAGGACGACCAGCATCGTATTCATCAAAGACAAGAGCAACAGGACGCTGAAGGGCCCATGGCATCAAACCTTCGCGAAATTCGGTAACCTGCTTACCTTCTTTAAGAACGATGGCATCTTTGCCAACAAGATCAATACGACTGATATGGCTATCAAGATTGACACGAATACACGCCCAATTTAGGTGAGCTGCTACTTGCTCAATATGGGTGGATTTCCCCGTACCGTGATAACCTTGGATCATCACGCGTCGGTTAAAAGCAAAACCAGCAAGAAGAGCTAATGTTGTATCGTGGTCGAACTGATATGTGGGATCAATTTCGGGTACATACTCGTTTCCAGTGCTAAATGCAGGGACCTGCATATCGCTATCAATACCAAAAACTTTTCGTGCTGAAACCGTTGTGTCAGGGCCACTCATGATCATTTCACCGTGGCTGATTACTTTAGAGGACATCGTCGCATCCGTACTGCTGTTTGGGTGTAATTGTTTTCTCGGACGTTACACTATGACGTCAGTTCCGTTTCTTGAAGTGTTTCTTTTACAAAAACGCTTTTTTTAAGAAGACTATAGGCCAAGTTGACCTTTTTAAGGCGATCTTCAGCGCTTTTTACCCCTCCGTTTGTGTCTGGGTGGAGTTCTTTCACTAAATCCAAGTAGTGTTTTTTGATTTCTTTCCACGATTCTATAGACTGGAGTCCCAGATCGTGTATCGCCTGTCGTTCTGCTTCTGGGATATATTTTTGTGATTTTTTTACTTGGGCGTCATCGTTTCCGGCGAATTTTTGCCAAGCCTTGCCAAATTCATCCATGCGGTGATTGTAAAAACCCTGTTTGGCTCCGCTCAAAGGCCATGTGGGCTTGCCCCAAACCGCATCGTTTCGGCGAAGATGGTCAACTTCTTCAATTCCCATATCCTTACAGTAATTCCAATTGGCATTATAGTCGCGAACATGTTCCAGGCAGAACCAGTAGTAACTGTTTAGTTTCAGCCGAGATTTTGGAGCTCTGAATTCACCAGCTTCAGGGCAGCCTTTTACCTCGCAACAATTTTGTTTCTCTGCGCGATCCCAAGGTGTTTCCAAATGTTGGTCATGAGGCTTTTTTTTCATTCTATAATTATGGGGGGGAACGTCATTGGTTACAAGAGGGCTGTGCTATATCGCACAAGGGGTTCAGGGAGTTGCATCGGGCCCACTATTTCAGAAAAATAGCGGTCTCATTGGAAGATTTTGAAAATTAAAAGGAGTGTGAATTTATCGTGAAAAACAGATTTTGTTTGTAGAATTTCTCAAATTACCTTGGAAATGCAGTCATTTGACGGTTATTATGCTTTTATCCGAGTTAATTACTATGGAAAGTATGGGTAGTACCATGGGAATGGCGGAAACAATTGAAGATAAACTTCGAGCAGGTTTATCTCCGTTAAATTTAGTAGTTGTTGATGATTCACACCATCATGTTGGTCACGCAGGCCATCGTGAAGAAGGGGAAAGTCATTTTTCTGTCGTTGTAGTTTCTGATAAGTTTACAGGCGTAAACCGCGTCAATCGTCAACGAATGGTCCATGAATTACTAAAGGATGAATTGGTATCTACTATTCACGCATTACAGATCAAAGCAAATACACCCGGAGAGGTGACTTCTGAATGACGGAAGAAATTGATAATGTGTCATTTCTTTCGCAAAGTCGAAAAGACCTTCATCGGGAAATGAAGCGGCTTGACGGGAAGAACGGCCTTGTCCTTAAAAATGTTATTATCTCAGGTCGGCGCACATCCCTTCGGCTAGAGCCGATGATGTGGAAAGGCTTGGGGGAAATCTGCGAACGAGAAGATTTGGCACTGAACGAAGTTTGTACCATGATTGATAATAGGCGGGTTCAGTCAAGTTTAACCGCTGCAATACGTGTCTTTACGTTGTCATATTTTCGAACTTCTGCTCAGGAAAATTGGGGCTGGCGACCGATTTCTTTTGATCAGTTCACGAGCTCTTCCAAGAAAAACAGTTAACCCGTACAGCCGGGATTCTTTTCTTTAAAGCTGAGTTCAATGCTGTCCCGTGAAGAAATCGGGCCATTCGGAGCGTACAATCTCTCCTTCAGAGCTATAGGCGTGGCAAGTGTCAATAATACCGGGACGCTTCTTTGCACCGGAAGCCTCGTTGTTTGAAACAGGTTTCTCTTTGGCTCTTTGCTCCTGTCGACGTATCATTGCAGGATACAAGGTTTGAAACGTAACAGTTGCCATAGCTCCAAGCATTTCCACAAGATGGGTACAGCCTTCAGTTCCTCCTACTGCTCGACGAATTGCCGTTCGCCATCCAGGTCCAACCTTTAAACCGATTATTTTTTTAAAGTTGGGCGCAATTGAGGGGCATATGGCATAGGGACTTTCATCTATACAAGCTTCAATGTCCTGAACAATAAAATCCAAGTCCACTGTTAGCCGAATATGCATATCGTGTAAGGCTTCACCTGCTTCGATTTGGCCGCGATATTGGTTTGGAAAGGGATAGGATTTTATATCCGTAATTCTGCCTTCGATATCCCACAAATCATCTTCTCGCTCATACCCCTGAAAGTCATAGAGCCTCTGGTGCAAGTGTTTTCGATTTTTCGATGGAGATAGGGGCATGATTAATCTCTATAAGATCTTCAGATAGGTGTATTTTTATTTTAGTCAGATAGTGGAGATACGCGAATAGAAGTGATTTGATGTCTTTTTCGTTCCAGTATTTCAAAGCGCATATTATGAAAAACAAAGGCCTGACCTATTTGAGGAATTTGGCGTGCTTCAAATAGTATTAACCCCGCTATTGTAGCGGCTTCTTCGTCAGGTAGTTTCCATTCAAACTGGCGGTTAAGATCTCTAATGGTGACCGTGCCGTTAATCACAAACTCATTTTCACTGATGGTTTGTACACCCTCAATATCGACATCGTGTTCGTCCGAAATGTCGCCAACGATCTCTTCCAATATGTCTTCGAGTGTTACGATTCCTTGAACCTCGCCATATTCGTCGACCACAATCGCAAAATGAGCATGACGATCACGAAAAGCATGGAGTTGTGAAAGAAGGCTGGTGGATTCTGGGATGAACCATGGCTCACTGGCTATGGACAGCAAGGTTTCTCTATCCAGTTCACCTTCTTGAGAACGTATCGCGCGCAACAAACCCTTGGCGTGTAAAACACCTACTATGTTATCTGGCCTTTCCTGCCACAATGGGATGCGAGTGTAGGGACTTGAAAGAATATCTTTGATAATCGCGGCAGGATCTTGATCAATGTCGCTGGAGTTGATGTCTTGTCTGTGAGTCATAATCTCATCAACTTCAACATCGTCAAGGTCCAGGATCGATCTCAGCATGGCCCGCTCATGCTTTACTTCTTCGCCTTCACCCTCATGTAAATCAATTGCCCCACGAAGTTCTTCTTCGGCAATATCACTGTTATCGAGGTCCAGATCTTTTGTCGTAAAAAGCGTAAGTAAAAAATGCACTATTGTTTCAACGGCAAGTGCGATAGGGCCGAGGATGAGAACAATAGGACGTAATATTGGCGCAGAGGCGAGAGCTGCTTTATCTGAATGCCGCAGAGCGTAAGTTTTGGGTAGTACTTCTGCAAAAATCAAAACAAGGGCCGTCATGGCAAGGGTGGCGTAAATTACACCTGCGTCACCAAACATTCTAATCAGGACAGATGTGGCGAGAGCAGAAGCTAGGATGTTAACCAGATTGTTGCCAAGCAAGATGGAGCCTATCAGGCGTTCTTTCGCGCTCCAAAGTTTGTTTACAACTTTAGCTTTGTTGTCTCCACTTTGTTCCAGAGTGTGCATACGGGGTTTCGAAGATGCAGTCATTGAAGTTTCTGCACCTGAGAAGAAGGCGGATATTATCAACAGAACCACAATGGCACTGATTGAGAGAATTAACTCGGTTTCCATGGCCCTTTCAGGGGTTGCGAATAAGGCATCGATATTACTTAGTCACTGCACGTTCCAAGAACTCAGCAACAGTAGTCATATCTACTGCGTTATCCAGATAAGCTTGACCAATTCCTTTTGTCATTACAAAGGTCAAACGTCCATTATTCACTTTTTTATCTCTGCTCATGTGATCCATTAACTTGGACACTTCAAGTCTTTTTCCACCAAGTGCGTTAGAAGACACAAAAGAAGTTTCAAGGGGAAGGCCTATTTTATGAAAATGAGATCGAACAGTCTGCGCATCCTCTTGAGTACAAAGACCGAGTTCCACAGAAATGTCATGTGCCATTAACATGCCGATGGAAATAGCTTCCCCATGTAAGAGGGAGCCATTGTATTTGGCTTCTGCCTCTAAAGCATGTCCAAAGGTGTGACCTAAGTTGAGGAGGCCTCGAGCACCTGCCTCTCTTTCGTCCAGCGCGACAATATCGGCTTTGGCCTTACAGCTTGTAACAACGGCTTGGGTTTGAGCACGAAGATCACCGTTGATAACGCGTTCTCCGTTTTCTTCTAACCATGTAAAAAAAGCAGGATTATTGATCAATCCATATTTCACGACTTCCGCATACCCGGCGATTAGTTCCCGGTGCGGTAGGGTCTGGAGCAATCCAATGTCAGCGAGCACTATGCGGGGCTGGTGAAAGTTACCCACCAAGTTTTTACCACGGGAGGTGTTGATACCTGTTTTCCCGCCAACGGAACTATCAACTTGGGATAAAAGAGTGGTTGGGATTTGAATGAAATCGACGCCGCGCATCACAACAGCAGCAGCAAAACCAGCTAAATCACCGATCACACCACCACCAAAAGCGATAACCGTCGCCTTGCGGTCGATTTTGTTCTCTAATAAAAAGTCGATAACTTTTTCAAGCTGGCTAAAGCTTTTTGTTTGTTCTCCATAAGGGAGTGTTAGGGACTTACTGGCGATCCCTTCACTTGAGAGCGCGTTCTCTAAAGTGGCTAAGTGATGCTTAGCAACGTTTTCATCCGTTATGATGAAAGTCCGGTTTTGTTTTAAGAAAGGCTGAACAAGCTTGCCAGCATTTTCGACCAGGTTTTCTCCGACTAGAATGTCATAGCTGCGATCACCAAGATCTACAGTTAAGCGTTCAAAAGTCTCTTTGTTCATTTGTTGCATCTTCTTTGTTCAAATCGGTCGATTATAGCTGGGATTTAATCGGTCTTACTCGTACAGAAATCATATAAGCCTTGGAGTGCATGTTCAGTCGTAATGTCGGCGGAGCCTTCGGCAGAATCAGTTGTAATATCTGCTTTGGCGTAGATTGGGTAGCGTTCGTCTATTAACCCCGAAAGTATTTCGCGGTGATTACCGTTTCTGAGAAGAGGGCGATGAGTACGACGAGATGTTCTCTCGACCAGGATATCCAAATCAGCCCTTAACCAGAGAGATATCCCTTTGTCTAAAATCGTCGCTCTGGTTCCCTCGTCGATAAAAGCTCCACCACCAGTAGATAAGATCTGAACAGGATCCTCAAGCAACCGTTGGATCACCATTCTTTCACGATCTCGGAAATATGTTTCTCCGTGAGCCTCAAAGATCTCGGCGATGGTACAACCAGCCGCTTTTTCGATTTCAGCATCAGCATCCACAAATGGCAAATTCATAGCTTGGGCCATTTTTTTGCCGATGCATGTTTTGCCTGCACCCATTAAGCCAACAAGAACAACAGTTTTAGGGGTGGGGAAATTCCCGTTTATGCACATAGTACCTTTTACCGAATCACGTTACGTATCTTGGCTTAGCCTATAGAAATGATATCGGTGAAACAAAAAGAAAAGTCATGATTTCATAAACTAACCTAAGGTTTGAATCGCTAATGAACTCACTTACTCCCTGATACGGGATAGGAATCAATATAAATGTTAGCATTTATTTCAATTTTATAGTCATCAGCTTCTGATTTAAGGCCTCCTTTCTGATTTTTAGTACCTCGATTTATCTATTTGAATTTTATTAAATTTAAAACATAAGGCGAATGCATAAAATTTATTGAGAAGGTGTTGTATTGATCAGTGGATACGGGCCGTAGGTATAGTGACGTCTTTTGTTTTTAATTGCAGGAAATATGTATCGTTTTCGATTGTAGAATCCTTAAGCTCGTAAGCTACAAAAACAATTTTGTGCTTGCGAAGTATGGGAGCTATGGGCATTGGAAAATGAATTGGATAACTGCAGAGTTTTGATAACTGCAGGTGCTGCAGGAATCGGGCGTGCAACGGCAGAAGCTTTTCTTGCTAAAGGCGCCAGAGTTCACGTCTGTGATATTGATCAAGATGCATTAGATCGCTTTGTGCTTGATGACAAAGCTCAGGGCCGCTTAACAACAAGTCTTCTGGATGTTACCAACGAAGAAGGCGTTGCTACCCTTTTTGAAGGTGTCGCAAAAGAGTTTGGCGGTCTTGATGTTTTGGTTAATAACGCAGGGGTTTCGGGCCCTGCGGGGGATATTGAAACACTAGATTATGCCGATTGGCAGAAATGTATTTCAGTGAATATCGATTCACAGTTCTTATTTTCACGGGGCGCTATTCCGATGATGAAGGCGCAAAAAAGTGGATCGATCGTCAATCTTTCTTCGACTGCGGGAATGTTTGGATTTCCTCTTCGAACACCCTATGCAGCAGCAAAATGGGCAGTTGTTGGTTTGACGAAAAGCATGGCCATGGAGCTCGGCCCCTATGGTATCCGGGTCAATGCGATTGCCCCTGGGTCCGTGTCTGGTCCACGTATGGACCGGGTGATCGATGCGACAGCTAGTGCACAAGGGGTTTCGAATGATGAGGTCAGATCTCAATTCGAAAAACAAGTGTCTATGCGGACATTTGTTTCACCTGAAGATATTGCCAACATGATCGTGTTTGCTTGCTCGCCAGGTGGGAACAAAATATCAGGTCAGGTTCTCGCTGTGGATGGTCATACTGAAGGTTTGTCGAGTTAAATATAAACGAAACTAAGGGGACGGAATTCAACAGGTAGTTTACAGATTGGGGGACATGGTTTTAGACTGTCCCAATCTCGCCACACTCTAGTGATAGATCTGGGGCGGAATGATGAATATTTTTGACCCCTTAGATAGAGTTAATCAAGCGCTCCATGCAAAAATTTGGCCTTTTTTTAGTTGTCGTCCTCATCGGTGCCTTGCTTGCAGGAGGGGTGTTCCTTCTGACGTGGGACATTCCTGCACCTTCTGCCAAAGTGGAAAAGGTAATTCCCAATGATCGCCTTACGAAATAGTATGGCAGGGCATTTCTCAAAACATTTTCTTATGGGGACTGCGTTGACGCTCTCCGCAGGAATTTTTTGTGGAACCATAGGAGGAATTACACTTGGATTTCCAAGCTCTGCAGTGGCTCAAACACAGTTAATCACCGAACCGGCAACGTCTGTTTTACCTCTGACAGAGACGGCGCCTATTGATATTCCCAGCTCATCTATAGAAACTGAAACAATTAGCTCCGGTGGCATACAGGTCAATAGTCTGGGCGGGCTTGATTTAGATACAGTTGGAACCCTCGGCCTTGGTCAAGGTGGTTTCGGGTATGACATGTGGCGACAAAGTTCTCTCCAGGATGTCTATGCTTTGGTTTCACAAATGCCTGTTCGCTATAGCTCATCAGTTGGAAATTCGCTCGCGCAAAGACTATTACTTTCAAGCGCAGGGCGGCCTTTAGACGATAAACCGTTGAAAGCTGATCAAAGTTTACTCTCTCTTCGTATCGAGAAATTAGCTGAACTTGGTGCATATCAAGATCTTGAAAACCTCTTTCAACGCGTACCGATACGTTCTGATTCGGAAAAACAAGCAAAACTACGTAGTGACAGCCTCTTAATGGCGGGCAAAAAAACAGAAGCCTGTCAGGTTATTCAAAACATGTCTTCTACAGGGAAAGACGGTTATTGGATTCAGGGGATGATTTATTGTCACTTCCTGGAAAAGAAAATTGATCAGGCTCTTCTTGGGCTCGACCTTTTGAGCGAAACCGGAGCGGTTGCTGATCCGCTTTTTGATGAGTTGGTTTTGGCTGCTTCTGGTGTCGACGTACAATTAAGCGGAGATAGTGCAGGAACTGTAGAGCCTTTGCATTGGGTTTTGTCCCGGATATCTAACTTGTTGATTCCTGCCGAATTAGACAATTTTCTAAATCCTGGGGTTCGTATGGCCCTTATCGCATCCGAGGATTACCCGCTTGAGCGCAGAATAACTGCCGCAGAAAGTGCGGTCTCTAATGGCGAAATCGATGCGATTAATCTTGTTAATTTATACAGTCGATATGAGTTTGAGCCAGAAGAGCTAGACAGTGTTGTTAGCGGGAAAATCAACCGTGAAGGAGCCGAGGTACGGGCGCTTTTCCTTCAGGCTGCGCAATTACAAACTGTACCGGCCGCACGCGCTGAGATAATCAAGGCCGCACTTGATCATGCCGAAAATGACGGCCTGTCGCTGTTGATGACACGTGTGATCTCAGGGCTGGTAAAAGAAATCCCGCCTTCTGCAGATCTCACCTGGTTTGCCTTACCTGCTGGCCGGATATTGTACGTAACTGGTAATGCACAAAAGGCGGATGCCTGGTTGATGCTCGCGCGTCAATACATGTTGAGTGAGCAAACCGCAGCCGCAAGTATAACGGCCCTTTGGCCTTATGCACGTTTGGCTGGTTTGGAAGGCGGAGAACGTTACGGTACGCTCAAGGGCTGGGCTTCAGCTCAGGGAGATGTCGGTCCCGAAGTCTTAAATCAGCAACTAGTGCTGCTACGTAGTTGTATGCAGGCGCTGGGCGAAAGTGCACGATTAAGCTGGGGAGAGTTGGCCTCGCTTGAAATGTCGACACCAGGTTTGGCGCCATCTGCAGCACTCCTCTATGCACTAAAAGATGCTCAAAATGGCAGCCGATTAGCGGAGATTGTGTTGTTGAGTTTGATCATTCTTGGTGAGGAAGGCCCTGGGGATACCCATAGTCTTGCCCTCAGTAGTGTGGTGGAGGCGCTCTATTCAGTTGGGCTCAAAGAAGAAGCAAGAGCACTTGCCATTGAAGCAACGGTGCTCAGCGGTATCTAGTTCATGTCAGGCGGAGGTTATATGCCAGGCGGGGCCAAAATTTCGCTCTTTTTGGAAATGATGGCGGCGGAACGAGGCGCAAGTCTAAAC
The DNA here is from genome assembly GCA_036960845.1 of Halopseudomonas aestusnigri. GTDB lineage: Bacteria > Pseudomonadota > Alphaproteobacteria > Kiloniellales > Kiloniellaceae > Kiloniella. The sequence continues at coordinate 338,936 of JBALWN010000005.1, forward strand.
ACTTTGCAAGCGTATCAACGCGACCTCGTACGGTTTGCTGATTTTCTGCAAGTTCAGGGGCTAAAGCCTGACCAGGCACAAGCGCGTGATATCAGGAACTATCTTGAGGATTTAACGGCCGAAGATCTCAGCCCGAGAACTCAAGCTCGTCACCTCTCAAGTTTAAAACAATATTTCTTATTTCTGATGGAAGAAGGCCTACGTACAGATAATCCTGTTGCGGAAATAGATGCGCCCAAGATGGGGCAATCGTTACCCAAATTTCTCTCTGTTGCTGATACAGAAAAGTTGCTGGCTGCTGCTCGTGATGTCCAGGATAAGGAAGGTCTTCGTCTGCATGCTTTGGTTGAGCTGCTCTATGCGACTGGGATGCGTGTAACGGAATTGGTGTCGTTGAAGGTTTCCCAGACACAACGCGACCCTCGTATCTTAACAGTGCGCGGAAAAGGAAATAAAGAGAGACTTGTCCCGTTGAGCCTGACTGCCAGGAAAGCGCTAGATAGTTATATTGCACAGCGTAAAGATTTCCTGTCTGCAAGTGATGAAAAAAATGATCAGGATTCTGGCTGGCTGTTCCCTTCTCGAGGGAAGAGTGGATATTTAACTCGACATAGAGTTGGTCAGCTTCTGAAAGAACTCGCCATGAAAAGTGGAATTGATCCCAAACAAATATCTCCTCACATACTGCGTCATGCTTTTGCAACGCACCTATTAGAAAATGGGGCTGATCTTCGATCGGTTCAAAAAATGTTGGGGCATTCAGATATTTCGACCACTCAGATATATACCCATGTCTTGCAGGATCGACTACAACGCCTTGTTCAAGATCACCACCCCTTATCATCAAAGGGTTCATAGCTTCACGGTGTGATTTTTTCGCAGTTTTATTTATCATCTTCTGTGATTTTGTCGTCCCTACTTATCTTCCCAAGTGGAATGTATTTTTGACTGTTTAGTTGACAGATCAAATAACTGAGTTCAAAGTTTATGTTGCAGTGCACAATAACGATAGAATGCACGAATAAAACATAAAGAGGGAGTAAACAATGAGCTTTACAATTCCAGAAGAGGCGACATCTCGATTAAATCGCAGCGAACTAGCTGTGCCGGGTAGTAATACTGTTCTATTCGAAAAGGCAGCCGCGTCCAAAGCTGATGTCATTTTCCTTGATCTTGAAGATGCCGTTGCTCCCGATGATAAAGAGCAAGCGCGAAAGAATGTGATTGAGGCCATCAACGACATTGATTGGGGAACCAAAACGCTGTCAGTCCGAATTAATGGGCTGGACACACCCTATATGTACCGAGATGTAATCGACGTAATGGAACAAGCTGGCGATCGTATTGACCTTTTCATGATCCCAAAGGTTGGAACCGCTTCCGACGTTTATGCTATTGATATGCTTTGTACTCAGATCGAAGCAGCGAAGAGACGTAAAAAACGGGTTGGCTTTGAAATGATCATTGAAACGGCGTTGGGAATGCAAAATATCAATGAAATTGCCGCGGCATCAAAACGAAATGAGAGCCTTCACTTTGGAGTTGCAGATTATGCGGCTTCGACCAAAGCACGCACCACAGGTATTGGCGGTCCCAATCCTATGTACGGTGTTTTAACCGATATTGATGGCGATACTCCACGGGATTTCCATTGGGGTGACATGTGGCACTATGCGATAGCCCGAATGGTTGTCGCAGCTCGTGCCAATGGATTACGCCCAATCGATGGTCCTTTTGGTGATTACTCAGATCCCGCAGGATTTAAGGCTCAGGCAAATCGTGCCGCAATACTTGGCTGCGAAGGAAAATGGGCAATCCATCCAAGCCAAATTGGAATTGCGAACGAAGTAAACAGTCCTTCAGAAGCTGAAGTGACCAAGGCGAACCGCATACTTGTAGCCATGGAACAAGCTCAACGCGAAGGAAAGGGTGCGGTATCTCTCGACGGCCGTTTAATCGATATTGCCTCTATTCGTCAGGCGACTGTACTTGTTGATAAAGCAAAAGAAATCGCCGCTGCAGACATCGGTGCATAGTTAAACACTCCAGCATACAAATTCTTTGACACAGGCGGTTCATGGAGGCCGCCTGTCTTGAGACTGGGGTGTTTCTTAATTGAGGAAAGAGGTAAAATCTCGCTTAGGACCATTTTTCTATACTGGAACTTGAATATCTTCTTTTGCAGAGCATCATTCTTCACTATATTTGTTGACTGAATTTGACTTTATGATAGACAACGCTTCATGCAAAATTTCCTAGATTTCGAAAAACCAATCGCCGAGCTCGCAGGCAAGATTGAAGGCTTGCGACATTTGTCCGACAGCAGCAGTGATGTGAACATCGCTGATGAAGTTTCCAAACTGGAAGCTAAAGCGGACAAGTTGTTGCGCCAGACTTACGCCAAGCTCAGTGCGTGGCAGAAGACGCTTGTGGCACGTCACCCCGATCGCCCACATTGCAAAGATTACATCGCGCACCTGATAGAGGATTATACCCCTCTTGCCGGAGATCGCGCCTTTGCTGAAGATTTTGCGATACTTGGGGGCATTGGGCGTTTTCGTGGACAGTCCATTGTATTGATTGGCCAAGAAAAAGGCGCGGATATGCATAGCCGGGTCAAACATAACTTTGGTATGGCGCGCCCTGAAGGCTACCGTAAGGCCCAACGTCTAATGGATTTGGCCGAGCGTTTTAACCTTCCTGTGATTACATTGATTGATACCGCGGGTGCTTATCCTGGTGTCGGTGCTGAAGAACGTGGACAGTCAGAAGCGATTGCCCGTAGTATTGAGAAATGCCTTTCTATCAAAGTTCCATTAATCTCTGCTGTTATTGGCGAAGGTGGTTCTGGCGGGGCGATTGCACTTGCTGCTGCTAATACGGTTCTTATGTTAGAGCACTCAATTTATTCTGTGATTTCCCCTGAAGGCTGTGCCTCCATTCTCTGGCGATCTGGGGATCAGGCAAAAGAAGCCGCTGAAGCTCTCAAGTTGACGGCCCAGGATCTAGAGACCCTGGGTGTGATCGATGAGGTGATTACTGAACCTATGGGTGGGGCTCACAGAGCTAAGGAAGATAGTATGAACGCCCTTGGTGATAGTATTGAAAATCATCTCAAAGGACTTATGGAATTTGACGGGGCTGAACTCCGCCAAAAACGTCGTGATAAATTTCTTGAGATGGGTCAGAACGGCCTTTAAAGGTTATATTTTTATACCAATACAAAAAGGGCAGCTCTATGAGTTGCCCTTTTTGATTCTGCTTCTGGGTTGTTTTGAGTTTATATCACCTCGATATCAACAAAGGTGTCGTTGTAGCAGGCACCTTCCATTATGTCGGATTTCAAATCTGCATTGATCAATGCGTTGACCGTTTGATTGGTTCCGCTTGATCCAAGCCAGGTTCCTTTAGGGGAGTAAATTACTGCGGGTTTTACTTTATCCGTGATTGCCGCAATAAGAGAAACTTCACCCAAGTCATTCCAAATTCTGACTTTATCGCCCTCGCTGATCCCTCTTTCACGGGCGTCATCCGGATTGATTTCAAGTGTTTCCGGCCCCATTGATTCTTGATTGCCGCCAAAAGTGGCATTGGTTCGTTTGCTTGAAGAGGGAGTAATCAAGGTCAGGGGATATGATTGAGCAACTTTTTCATATCTTGGGAGACCATACCCAAACTTGTTTTCTAATTCTTCAGAATAAAGTTCAATCTTCCCTGTTTTGGTTCCGGGGAAAACCGTTTTGCACATAATGAGTTCCTGATCATTTTCGGCCGTCATGGGGTGGGAACGATCAAGAGAGATTTTACTCGGGCGTACCCCCTTCATTTGAGGAGCTTCAGGATCATAAGCCTCATCCATCAACTGGTAATCATCGACTTTAAATATAGGGTCATCCATACCAAATTTTTCAGCTAAACGCCGAAAAATTTCTGTATTGGGGAGAGAGGCTCCTACGGTTGGGATAACTGGTTCTGCGCGTTGTAAATGGGCTTGTCCATATGCTGCGTAGATATCGGGAAACTCAAAATGGCTTGCCGCGGGTAAAATGACATCTGCGTAGGCCATGCTGTCGTTCATCTCTACATCGCAGCCGACGATGAAAACATCTTCGCGACTAAGGGCGCGACGCATCCTGTTTTGATCGGGATGGGTGCAAACAGGGTTATGGTTATAAATAAAGACGGCTTTGATTGGGGGGGCTAAGCTATCATCGAGAATATGTTTGGCAACATCGACGATGTTGAGCATTCTTGTTCCCTCAGGAACCAAATCAGGCCTTCTTAATTTGTTTGAAGTTGCAGGAAACGCGAGGCCTTGCTTGGCGATGATACCCGCGCCAGAGCGACCGATGTTTCCGCTCAAAACTTGAAGAGCCATTGCGGCACGGATGGATGATCCGCCGTTGCGGCCTCTTTCTGCACCGTTCCCAAAAGACATAGATACGTTTTGTGCTGATGTGTAGTAGCTTAAAAATTCTTCAATTTGGCGAAGGGGAATTTGACAAATGGTTGAAGCATCTTCCAAGGAGTACTTTCTTGCCTCTTCCATATAAACATCGAAGCCATGCACCCAGCGTTCAATAAAGGGTTTATCAAGAGCGTGACGCCTTTCGAGTTCCGCGGCCAAGGCGAGGAAGAAAACAATGTCCGTCCCTGGTTTGATCTGTATGTAAAGATCAGCCTGATCAGCAATTTTCACTTTCTTGGGGTCAATAACGATCAGTTTTGCGCCGTTCTTCTTGGCGGTTTTGATGACCCTGGCCATATGCATATTCGATACGGTGATGTTATTACTAGCGATAACCAGAAGGTCTGATTTTTCAGCCTGCTCGGGTTCCATACCAGGAGAATTTCCAAAAAGACTGGTATAGGCTGTTCCTCTTACCGCGCCACATAGCGGTCCTCTATCGAGTTGCGTTGCCCCTAATTTATGGAAGAACCTAAAATCCATAGACCCGCCCGCAAGTTGGCCATGAGGCCCTGCGTAATTGAAAGGTAAGACGGATTCAGGACCGTGGGTTTCTATCGCATTTGTTAGGCCTACATGCACACGATCCAGTGCTTCATCCCAGCTTATTGAGCTGTACTCTAACGATCCACGAGGACCCGTTCTAAGAAGGGGTTGTGTTAAACGCCGTTCTCCATGAACGAAATCAGGATAGTAACTTTTGACCTTTTTACATATAGCGCCTGCCGTATAAGGATTAGCTTTTGATCCCCGAACTTCGATTACATCTTTACCATCAGTTAAGACGGATAGACTGCATGTGTCTGGACAATCGAGAGGGCATACGCTTGGTTTTTCTTGTAAGGTCGCTGACGTCGTCATGTTGGTACTGGCTCCACGCGCTTTTGATTAAGCGGCTATATATTCTTTCCTGACAAATATCTATTCCCTTAAAAGGAGTAGAAGTCGCCAGCATAGAGCCAATTCTTGCTGTATGTAGGTCCGCTTATGAGAAGTTGATGGAGCCACTTGTTTTCAGTATCACTGATTTTCCATCAGGGCGTCTTTTAGAATTTCAGCCAGGGCACTTGTAAGGTCGGGTCTTTGCCCACGATGTTTTTCAACAAGAGACACCTTTCTGGTGGCGGTAGGTTTCCCGAAAGGACGAACAAGCAAGTCAGTGTTTTCCTCTAGGCTGTTTTCTGGAATGATCGCCGCACCCAATCCTTTGGCGACCATGCGTTGGATGGCTTCGAGGGAATCTAACTCCATGACTTCACGAAGGTTGGCTTTTCTGTTGCGGAGATGTTGCTCCATGACGCGCCCGACGCCTGTCAGGTGGTTGAAACGCACAAAGGGAAGGTGGTCGAGCAGGGCTATGTCGCCGTCTTTTGTCTGGGAAATTTTTTCGTTTGCCTCATTTTTCTGTGCAATTACCACGAGGCGTTCTTCCCGCAATAGAGTTGATTTAAGCACGTCATCCAAACGTTGCGCCTGTGTGATAATAATACAGTCAAATTTCCCCTGGAGAAGTTCTCTGGTCAGCTCAGTACTCAGTCCGCTTTCCAGACGAATTTGAAGTCTGGGGTGCTTTTGTCCCATGCGTGCCAATGCTTCTGGTAAAAATGAAGTTGTTGCGCTTGGGATGGCACCTAAACGGAGTAGGCCAGAGAGATCGTCTTTGTTAGATCCTGCTTCAGTAAGAGAATCATAAAGAGTAATGATTTCTCGTGCTTTTTCCAGTAAGCGTAAGCCTGTGGGATTAAGATCAGGGGGGCGGCGACTTCGATCGAATAACTCTGTTTGTAGCTCTTCTTCCAGAGCCTTCATTTGCATGCTTACAGCTGAATGGGTTAATCCCATACGTTCTGCGGCGGCTTGGAAACTCCCCGTTTTTGATATTTCCAACAATGCGCGTAGATGTCGAATGCCCATAATGAATACCCATAAAGATAACAATTAGTGTAAAAATTATTGAAGTAAGAAGTTATTTTAATTCGTTTGATTTGAAGAAAGCAAGTGCGAGATAATAGATCTATTAGAAAAATAAAATAACTCACAAAGAACGCGCAAAAAAATAATGGAGTAGAAGCTCATGCTTGTGGATCTTGATCGCATCACGGCTATTGAAGGCGCTGATATTAAAGATAAATCGAGTGAATCCAGTTTGAATAGTATACGTGAGCGTGCCCGGGATCTTGCGCAAAATATTTTTGCGCCTCGCGCAGCTTCTATCGATACTGCTGAAATCTACCCTTGGGAAAATTGCTTTGCGTTGAGAGATGCTGGTTTTATGGGCATGACTATTCCCAAAGCTTATGGTGGCCAGGGTCTGGGATATCGCGAGACCGTCGTCCTAGTTGAGGAAGTCTCTAAAGCTTGTGGCGTAACAGGCCGTATTGCCGTTGAAGCGAACATGGGGGCTGTTGGTGCCATCATGGCGTATGGCTCAGAAAAGCAAAAAAAAATTGCTGCTGAACTGGTTCTAGATGGCGATAAGCCGGCGATATGCATAACGGAACCTGAAAGCGGGTCTGCTGCTACAGATATGACAACCCGTGCAGATAAGGTCGGTAATGGGTACGTCATTAATGGGAAAAAACACTGGATCACTGGCGGTGGCGTATCCCGCTTGCATCTTATTTTTGCCAGGGTCTTTGAAAACGACCTACCGCAGGGCATTGCAGGTTTTATCGTGGTACGAGGTGAACCTGGTTCGGAAGGTCTTTCCGTTGGTAAGCGTGAACCAACAATGGGGCTACGTGGCATTCCAGAAACTGAAATTTATCTTCACGATCTTCACGTTCCCTCGGATATGATGCTGCAACCACCTTCTGGAATTAAAAAAGGTTTTGGCGATTTGATGACTGCTTATAACGGGCAGCGTGTCGGTGCCGCTGCAGTAGCTCTTGGCTTGGCGGTAGGTGCCTATGATCAGGCAGAAGCTTTCATTCAAAAGCGTGAGCAGTTCGGCCGTCCAATTTGTGAGTTCCAAGGGCTGCAGTGGATGCTTGCGGATATGGCCGTCCAAATAAGTGCGGCACGTGCATTGATTAACGATGCTGTATCGGGCACAGGATTTCCAGATAAGATGAAAGCTGCGCAAGCGAAGCTCTTTACCTCTGAAATGGCCGTAACGGTCACCAATAACGCATTACAAATGCATGGCGCAGCTGGGTATTCCCGTAATAACCCCGTTGAACGAATGGTTCGCGACGCTCGGATGTTTACTATTGGGGGTGGTACTGCACAAGTTCTCAGAAATGTGATCGCTTCTGACCTTCTGGGGCGTAAATTTCCACAGACAAGAGATGGCTATTTGTCATATCCTTCCAGTCAATCGCCAGTGGATAACATTCGAGAAAAGATAAAATAAAAAATCTCTTTTTAAAGCGTCTGTTTAGCGATTAAAGATCCTCGCCTCTAAACTGCCTGTTCCCTTACATGGAGGCAGGCAGGTATAGTTGTGTGTAATAAATAATTTTGAAAGTACGCTCATGAGCTTAACCGCTGCTGATATCTTGGCCCAACGTCTCTTCAATGCAGGTTGTCGCCATGCTTTTGGTATCCCTGGTGGGGAAGTTTTGAGTGTTATGCATGCCTTGGATCATGCTGGTCTAGAGATTGTTTTGACCAGACATGAAAATGGCGCCGGTTTTATGGCTGAGGGGACCTATCATCGTACTGGGGCACCCGCTGTGCTCTTTGCTACATTAGGGCCTGGCATGGCAAATGCGTACAATGTTATTGCCAACGCATATCAAGAACGGGTGCCTCTAGTGTTTTTAACCGGAAAAGTTGATGACCTGGATGCAGCCAGCTATACCCATCAAGTTTTTGACCATGTGAAGGCGCTTGAACCTGTTGTTAAGGGAAGTTTTACCTTAGTGGATGGCGCAGTAGACCGTATTGTTGATAAGGCTTTGTCGCTTGCACAATCCGGTCGACCTGGCCCTGTGCATATTGATGTGCCAATTTCGCTCGCTGCGAAAGTCCAAGGTAATCCACTCAAGTTATGGCAGCCGACTTACCTTCCTTCTGCACCTGCCGAGAGCCCTGAGTTCAAGCGGGTTCGAGAACAAATTTCACAATCCAAACGTCCACTAGCTGTTCTTGGGTTGGAGGTTTTGAGTGAAGGCTGTGAAGCAGAAGTTAAAGAGTTTCTCCTCAAACACGGTATCCCTTCTGTGTCGACTTACAAAGCAAAAGGGATTGTCCCTGATGATCACGCTTTATCGCTTGGAGGAGGAGGGCTTTCTCCAAAGGCAGACAAAGTGGTGTTGCCGCTCATAGAGCAAAGCGATTGTTTGCTCCTTATTGGCTACGATCCGATTGAGATGCGTCACGGTTGGCAAGATGTATGGCAACCCGGAAAACAGTTTGTTGCCGAGTTCACTCTTGAACCAAATTTGCATGGCATGCATCGGGCGAGCTATACGTTTACGGGATCAATCGCCCCAGCGCTTGCTGCGTTAGATTGCGGCCTCATCGTAGGCCCTGTTTGGGAGGGGAAAGAAATTTCCGCTGCAAAATCTGATTTGAGTACCGCATTTCCAAGTGATGAAGACTGGGGGCCAGCTGCAATTGTTGATGAAGTCCGTAATGCAATGCCTGACCACGGCGTTGCCTCGGTTGATTCTGGCGCTCATCGAATTTTGCAAAGCCAACTTTGGGTTTGTCGTGAGCCTCATACCCTGATCCAGTCAAGTGCGCTTTGTACTATGGGCTGTGCGCTGCCGCTTGCAATGGGGGCAAAGGTTGCGTCACCGAATATCCCTGTGGTTGCTTTCACGGGTGATGCAGGATTAGAGATGATCCTCGGTGAACTCTCTACGCTTCGGGATTTGAAATTGCCTGTGGTTGTTGTTGTCTTTGTTGACCGATCTCTTGCCCTTATTGAATTAAAACAACGCGGCAGCGGCCACAAAAATCTTGCTGTTGATTTCGGAGGCACCGACTTTGCTGCTCTGGCTGTTGCAATGGGAGGTATAGGTGTCAATGCCAGAAGCCGAAATGAAATGGCCGCTGCTTTAGATGGCGCCTTTGAGGGAGATAAATTTACCCTGATCGCTGCACATATCGATCGCGAAGCTTACGACGGTAAATTCTAGCTGTAAGGTCTATACTTAAGAGGCAAAGAGTTTCTGTTCTGTATAGTGTTCGCTCAAACAGGGCTGTCCTTGTAGAAAGTGCAGGGTTGTTATGCCTTGTTTGAAATGCAGAATGTAGGAGCAGACTGTTTGGCTATAGGTGTGATTACAGATACCTGTATGGGTCCCTTGTGATGTGCTTGTATCATGAGAGCCAAGCATAGCTTTTAGGCTATCGACGTTATGGGGTTGAGCTAGCTTTTCAGAAGCCCATTCAAATCGTCCATAACTGTTGCTGGTATTATTCTCAATACCATCATCTGTCCCATGTAGATGTTGATGATTTGTCCTGATAATTTTCGATGAATTACGTTCGATTTTTAGAATGCTATCGCGAACCTCGACAGCAACGATTCCAGTCGCATCTGCCAAAACTAAATTGCCCCACCACGAAGGATGGGCGGCAATACGTTTGCTCAGCGCAGATAAGGCCGTTTCAATATTACGGCTCTGGCTCAGGGCGGTTTCTACCAAAATATCGTAGTTACTAGCATTTGAGTCCGTTATTTTTACATGAGAATCCGCTGCTAGTAAGCCATACCTGTTTGTGCCGACGGAAAGGCCTGAATAAACGTCTTCGACGCTTGGATCGGCGGAGAAGGTTTCTAGCCCCTCTGCGCCCCAAAGAAGGTCAGTTTTTTTGATTCGATCAATGTATTCCGGACGACTGAAATCTTTATTTTTAAAAAGAAAGTATTCGTCATTGGATACGTGAAGAGCACCGATTGTACACATAAGAGTTATAACCTTGGTAGAACCGAACGTCGTTTTATAGAAGTGTAATAATTACAGCTAAACTGACTATAACAATCTAATGCGATGGTGGAATCAAAAAAGGGCGGCCAAAGCCACCCTTTTAATGTTTTATGAAGATGAGTTAACTCACCTCCAAGTTAGTTTTCTTAGTTTAATTTCCCGTGGCACTGTTTATACTTTTTACCAGAGCCACACGGGCAAGTAGCATTCCGACTGGTTTTACCCCAGGTAGAAGGATCTTCCTGATCAAAAGGTAGAGCAGGAGCCATTGGCTTAATAAAACTCGTGTCTTGATGTGATTCGTGCATCTCCTGCTCACGACGAGGAACCTCAGACTCAGGCGTTTGTAACTCGAAACGATGCATCAGCATCGTCAACTCGTCGCGAACCGCATCAAGCATGCTTTCGAACATCTCAAATGCTTCGCGCTTGTATTCATCTAGTGGGTTCTTTTGGCCATAGGCCCGGAGTCCGACAGCTTGTTTGAGGTGATCAAGGGAAAGAAGGTGGTCTTTCCATTGTTTGTCGAGGACCATAAGGAGCAATTGCTTTTCAAGGGAGCGCATAACTTCTGGGCCATAATTGGCAGCCTTTGCAGCCATTTTTTGATCACTGGCCTGAAGAATGCGGTCCAGAATTTCCTGATCAGCAATGCCTTCTTCTTGCGCCCAATCTTTGACCGGAAGATCCATAGCAACAAGGCGCATACCCTCTTCGTGCAAGGTCCCCAGTTCCCATTGCTCGGAATAAGCATTTGCTGGAATGCAACGGGTAACGAGGTCTTCGAGTACTTCGTGGCGCATGGAGGCAACGGTATCTTTGACCTCAGAAGAAGACATAACTTCTTTGCGCTGTTCGTAGATGACCTTACGTTGATCATTCATAACATCATCAAATTTGAGGATGTTTTTACGAATTTCAAAATTTCGTGCTTCGACTTTCTTCTGAGCTTTTTCCAGAGCCTTGTTCACCCAAGGATGGATAATAGCTTCGCCTTCTTCGAGACCCAATTTTTGCAGCATGGTATCCATGCGCTCTGAGCCAAAGATACGCATAAGATCATCTTCGAGGCTGAGGAAGAATTTTGATGCCCCAGGGTCAGCCTGACGACCGGAACGACCACGAAGCTGATTATCGATGCGTCGGCTTTCATGCCGTTCACTACCGATCATGAAAAGGCCACCAGCTGCGGTGACTATTTTCTTGTTGGCGGCAACTTCCGTAATAATTTCATCTGTTTTGGTTTTGCGTAATGCCTCATCTGGAATCCCACCAGCTTCTTGGTCTATACGCATGTCTTCATTACCACCGAGCTTGATATCGGTACCACGTCCAGCCATGTTGGTCGCGATTGTAACGGCGCCCGGTGCCCCAGCCTGAGAAACAATAATCGCTTCTTGCTCGTGGTATCTGGCGTTCAGGACTTTATGAGGAACTTTTTCTTTAGTTAATAAGGTTGCAAGATATTCCGATTTCTCAATCGTCACCGTACCAACCAAGACGGGCTGCTGACGGGCGTGACATTCTTTGATCTGTTTGATGATCGCTGTGTCACGTTCTAGACCTGTGCGATAAACTTCGTCGTCATGGTCAATACGAATACAGGGAAGATTTGTCGTCATTGATATAACATCCAGCCCGTAGATAGCAGAAAACTCTTCTGCTTCGGTCATGGCTGTTCCGGTCATACCTGCAAGTTTTGGATAGAGACGGAAGTAGTTCTGGAATGTGATCGAGGCAAGAGTTTGATTCTCTTGCTGAACATTTGCACCTTCTTTTGCTTCAAGAGCCTGATGAAGACCCTCCGAAAAGCGGCGGCCTTCCATCATTCGTCCAGTGAACTCGTCAATGATGACAACTTTGTTGTCTTTGACGATGTAATCTTTATCCACTTGGAAGAGCTTGTGCGCGCGTAGGGCCTGATTGATATGGTGAAGAGTGCTGACATTCTCAATTTCGTAGAGAGACCCTGTCATGACGCCATCATCATTGAGCTTTTTCTCGACAAACTCGACGCCATCATCGGTGAGCGTTACCGAGCGAGATTTCTCGTCGAGCTCGTAATGCTCTTCAGCCAGGCCAGGTATGTATTTGTCGATTGTAATATAGCTCTCGGAAGAATCTTCTGCCGGGCCAGAAATAATCAGGGGTGTTCTGGCTTCATCAATGAGGATCGAATCAACCTCATCGACAATCGCGAAGTTAAACTCACGCTGTACCATTTGGTCGATCTCAAACTTCATATTATCACGAAGATAATCAAAGCCGAGTTCGTTATTGGTGGCGTAAGTTACATCACAACTGTACGCGTGATTACGTTCTTCTTCGCCTTGACCTGGCGTAACACATCCAACAGTCATGCCGAGGAACTGATAGATTTTTCCCATCCATTCAGCATCACGTTTCGCGAGGTAATCGTTGACCGTAACGACGTGAACACCTTTGCGTTCAATCCCATTAAGGTAGACAGGCAAAGTCGCAACAAGTGTCTTACCTTCCCCCGTTGCCATTTCACTGATCATGCCACGATGAAGCACGACACCGCCCATCATCTGAACATCGAAATGTCTGAGACCAAGAGTTCTGCGTGAAGCTTCGCGAACAGTAGCGAAAGCCTCGGGAAGAATATCATCAAGAGTTTCACCCTGCTCAAGGCGGGTACGGAACTTCTCTGTCTGTCCTTTTAAGTCGTCATCGGATAGAGCTTCGATTACAGATTCAAAGCTGTTAATAGAAAGGACAATAGAGTTTAGGCCTTTTAGGTAACGGTCGTTGGCAGTGCCAAACATCCGTTTCACAAGCGCGCCGAGCATAGAAGACCCCTTGCGTGAAAACGCAGTTCAAGAATTAGTTATTAAAAGTCAATGTGAGACATAGGGCTCACATGGGCTCATGTCAATGTGAAGCTGTTTTAATGAAGGACGAAAAATAGCTATTATGGGCTTAGTGTAATGAATACACTGTTATAGGTGATAGATGCTTTAGGTTGCAGCAACTTTGTTGTAGTAAAGATTGATAATTTTTCTCTCCCGAACCGGAGCCCTTGATTTGACTTGTTTTCGCAAAATTTTACTGACAATTGCACTGTTGATGCCGTTGTCTTTTTTTCATTCAGTATCTGCGGAGCCGGAAACCGAGGATGCGGCGAAAATTGAGCAGCGCGAAAGTGGGGGCAAGCTACTGAAGTTCCTTTTTGGGGACGATGACGAAACTGATGATCCTGTTGATGAAGAAACCCCAAAGACAATTATCTCCGACGATGAAAAATCTCCTGAACCTCCTCAGGTAAAGGCTGTATCAAAAGAGCCTATTGACGAAAATAATGCGTCAAAAGAAACAGTCGCAACTCCTTTGGTACAAGAACCGATTGAATCTAATGAGGTGGTAGTCGTTCCCAGTCAGGAGCGTGAAGGATTAGCGCCTCCTCCCGGTTTTAATGAAGCGGCCCCTGTAAATCAGGGAGAAATAACAGGTTCAACAAAGCCAGCGAAAGAAATTCCAGCAAAAGAAATTGTTGTAAAACAACTGCCTGCTACGTCGACACTTCCCAGTCCAACCATAGTTGATGCAGTAACTGCTTCAGAAGACGTAACGTCAGAAGCTTTGGAATTAAGCCGGCTATCCGAAGAAAACCCTGTTGTTGCAATTGTCGAAGGTGACCGGATCTTTTGGGAAGATATCATGCAAGCAGCGCGTAAGTTGCCAGAACAGTATCAAGGGCAGTTGGAAACAATGTTTCCTCTCTTACTGGATCGAGCGATTGACTTGAAATTACTTGCTCATGCCGGTGCTGATGCGGATGTCGACAATGATAAGGCTGTTAAAAGAAAACTTGCCCTCGCTGAAGAGAGTATTATTCGTGATGCATTTCTTGAACAGCAATTGGACGAAATGATTTCTGAGAGTATGCTAAAAGATCGTTATTTCGCGCTGTTGCGTGAAAATATTACCAATGCAGAAATCCAAGCTAGACACATTCTTGTTGATACAAGAAATGAAGCTTTAGCCTTAATTATCGCCCTCGAAAACGGGGCGAATTTCCCTCTACTGGCAAAGAAGTTCTCGCGTGGACCTTCCGCAGGTAAGGGAGGTGATTTGGGATGGTTCCGTCGTAAGGATATGGATCCGGAGTTTGCTGCGTCTGCTTTTGATTTGAAAAAAGGGGAGTTCACAAGAACACCTGTTTCTACTGAATTTGGTTGGCACGTCATTTTACTTGAGGATAAGCGGGATGTTAAACAACCGACTTTTGAATCAATGCGTGGGGAAATTAAAGATATTGTGAGCCGTGATTTAGTCGCAAGTATGGTGAGAGATCTCAGAAAAGATGCTGATATTTCGGTGTTCCCTGCTAAATAGTTAAAATTTTATCGTTGGTCTTTCTCTTGACACAGTCTTGAGATCACCTGCTGGTCGACAAGAGGGGATGATGCGGTTAAAACCGTCCCCAATATTATATATAACAAGGAGTTATCTCTAGATGTCTGCAAAACAGATTTTGTTCCCACTTATTGGCGGAGCGGCCCTACTTGGTGCAGCCTACGTTGGGTTTGACTATGGGCAGCAAGGGGGAACTCTTCCCTTCCTAGGCGGCGCTACAATGTCTGAAGCTCCTAGTGAAACCCCTGCTGCTGATGATCCCGTGATGGCCCGGGTTGGGGATGTCGAAATACGTCGATCTGAAGTTGTGAAATTCGCGGAAAGTATTCCGAACATACCACAAGCACAAATCGAACTGATTCTTCCTGAATTGGTCGGACAGGTTGTTGATCTTAAACTTATTTCTCAAAAAGCTGGTACTTCAGGCCTAGAACAAGACCCAGAAGTGCTCAAACGCATAAATGATATAAAAGAGAGAATTCTTGTCGAAGTCTTTCTCAATCGTGCGCTTGAAGAAAAAATTACAGATGCTGCTGTTGAAAAAGCTTATCAGGATTACCTGCTAGAAAACCCAGCAGTTCGTGAAGTTTCTGCCCGTCATATTCTCGTGGAAGACGAAGAGACCGGAAAAGATCTGATCAAGCAGCTAGATGCTGGTGCCGATTTTGTGGTCTTGGCACAAGAACATTCAACGGGGCCAAGTGGTCCTGGTGGCGGGGATCTTGGTTTTTTCCGTGCAGAACAAATGGTTGAATCATTTTCTGATGCAGCTTTTGCTATGAAATCTGGTGAGCATACAGCAACACCTGTTCAGTCACAGTTTGGTTGGCATGTGATCAAGGTTGAAGGCGAGCGTGATTCGGAACTACCAACCAAAGAATCACTGGATGGACAACTTCGCGGCGAGCTTTCCAGAACAGCTTATCAGGCCATTGTTGATGGTCTGAAAGAAGGTGTCGAAATTGAAATTGTTGTTGCTGAACCTGAAGAAACAGCTCCAACGGAAGTGACGACTGAAGAAGCTGACAAACCTGCCAGCGAATAATAAAAATGGCCCGGCTTTAAATCCGGGCCTTTTTTGTCTCCGGTTAACCTATCCGGAAGTTTATTTGATTTGAGGATGATACAATGGAGCTTCAAAAATCTCCACTCGCACCTGCGAGCTTTCCTGACATGCCAACCGTTGACGGAGTTCAACTTTCGACCCGTGCCTGCGGAATCAAATACCAGGGGCGCACCGACGTTCTCTTGATGGCGTTTGATGAAGGTTCAACAATCGGGGGCGTTCTGACGAAGTCTTTGACGCGTTCTGCCCCAGTTGAGTGTTGTCAGGAACATCTCAAATTTGGTCAAGCTCGTGCGATCGTTGTGAACTCTGGTAATGCCAATGCTTTTACGGGAAAACTTGGTAGCGAATCCGTATCTCGTACCGTTGAAGCAACCGCGGCTGAACTTGGTTGCACGAAAGAGAGTGTATTCATTGCATCAACGGGTGTAATCGGCGAGCCCCTCCCGGATGAACGCTTGACTTCGGCCTTGGGCGATCTCAAATCTGATCTATCGTCTGATAGTTGGAAAGCTGCTGCTGAAGCGATCATGACAACCGATACCTTTGCTAAAGGGGCCACGGTTACGACGCAGATCGATGGCAAGATCGTAACGATTAATGGCATTGCTAAAGGTTCTGGTATGATCGCACCAGACATGGCGACGATGCTGAGTTTCGTTGCAACGGATGCCGCTCTTTCTTCTGCTACGGTTCAGTCCCTGATCTCGTTCGGTTCAGATTTGTCTTTCAATGCAATCACTGTCGATAGTGACACTTCTACAAGTGACACTGTTCTCCTTTGTGCTACTGGGAAAGCTGGGAATTCGATCTATCAAGATATTAATGCCCCTGAATTGGCTGATTTTGTCGTAGCACTGAATGGCCTTCTCAAAGATCTCGCCCACCAAGTAGTCCGTGATGGCGAGGGCGCAAGTAAGTTTGTAAGTATTTCTGTTTCTGGTGCAGAAAGTGATACTGCAGCTAGAAAGATTGGCCTGGCTATTGCCAATTCTCCTTTGGTTAAAACCGCCGTTGCTGGTGAAGATGCTAATTGGGGACGTGTTGTCATGGCGGTTGGGAAGTCTGGCGAATACGCTGATCGGGATAAGTTATCGATTGCCATGGGCGGCGTTACGATCGCAAAAGATGGTCAAAGAGTTGATGGTTTTGACGAAGGTCCAGTTACTGCACACATGAAGGGACAAGATATTGAAATTTCAGTTGATGTCGGTGTCGGTTCCGGAAGTGCGATAGTTTGGACTTGTGATCTGACCCATGGTTACATCGAAATTAATGCAGATTACCGTAGTTAATTAGTAAAAGTTAGTTAGAGAAATTAGTTATGAGTTCATCCGAAGAAGATATGGGATGTTGGGCTGCTGAAAAGAGAACTCTCGCAGCTAAACCTATCTTATTGGTCGCAGCTGCAGCCTTAATCGATTCCGACGGGCGTGTGTTATTAGCCCAACGTCCAGAAGGCAAGTCTATGGCAGGGCTTTGGGAGTTTCCTGGTGGTAAGGTCGAGCCAGGAGAAACCCCTGAACAAGCTTTGGTTCGAGAGCTTAAAGAGGAACTCGGGATTGATACGAGGTCCAGTTGTCTTGCCCCAATCGCCTTTGCCTCACATAGTTACGATGATTTCCACTTATTGATGCCTTTATTTGCCTGCCGGATATGGGAGGGAAACGTCACAGCTCTTGAAAGGCAAAAGTTTGCTTGGGTGCGTCCTGTGCGCCTTCGAGATTATGATATGCCCCCTGCAGATGAACCTCTGGTAGCATTATTGCGCGATTTACTGTAAAATAGTTTTCAGAGGATCTTATCGTGCATGCCAATTTCTAACACCAAGACTTGGGATGAACATTTTAAACGTTTTAAATCAGGGGTGTTTTCGGGTTCGCAGCTGAGAGCATAGAGAATGTATGTCCACACTGGTTAATAGAAACATCACCCTAAAAGGGAGGCGTACATCCTTGCGCCTTGAACCAGATATGTGGGAGGCTCTCTTTGAAATATGTGTACGTGAAGATTGCCATATAAGTAATCTTTGTACGACCATAGACGATGTCAAAGAAGGTTCTTCTCTGACGGCTGCGATAAGAGTTTTTATTCTGATTTATTTCCGTAATGCAGCTTCTGCTATTGGTTACGAGCAGACTTCTCAACCTGTTTTGGTAGGCGAAGCTGTTTAGGCTTGAGTATATAGATACGCAATAATCTTAATTAATTTTCGTTTCATCGGTCTCTAAAAAATCAGCTAAACGACTTGTTGCCGTTCCTGGTCTTAGGGGTTTCTGTTGTGATTCATGCGGCGCCCAACCTGCGAGATAGATGATGTCAAACGTTGCGGTTATGCGACCTTCATCATCCTGAAATTTTTCCTGATAAATCTGAGCCGCTTTTAAAAAAGTTTCCCTACGGGTGAAAGTTTTTCTCCGGTTGTGGATGGCGTTTGTCTCCCCCATTCCCCTGAGTTCTTTCATAAGTTCAAAAACAGAAGCATAGCTCACTTCTATGCGATCATAATCCGCAACAGGAAGAGCAAAACCCGCGCGTTGTAAGAGGGCGCCAGCATCGCGAACATCTATTAGAGGTGAAACTCTCGGGCTTACACCGCCTTCAACTTCCATTTCGGCTTCCATGAGGGCGGTTCTAAGCTCTTTAAGGGTTTCCCCACCAAGCATCGCAGATAAAAAGAGGCCATTCGGTTTTAGGCAGCGGTTAGCTTGCAGTAAGGTCCCAGGTAGATCATTGACCCAATGAAGACAAAGGTTACTGATTATCAAATCGTAATTTTGCTGTTCGAAAGGTAAAATTTCCTTGAGAATCTCAATAGAATTATTTTCTGTGTCAGAGGTATTGTCTTGATGGGAACGGCCTCTGAACTGGGAGGATGAAAACCGCTCTATCCCACCCCGAGAACCAAGAACTTCAGTAAGGATGTTGTGGTTTGATCCCAGATTTAAGGCTTGGGGGAACTCTCGAGCGATGTCCAAAAGTCGGTCTCCCAAGCGATCCGCTATTTCTTTGAGAAGAAAATCGTGTTTGCTCAAATCCGTTTGTGCGCGTTGGCGGTGCTGGTCGACTGAATTGTGATCAAATATATAAATATCGGTCATCGATAATTGGCTCTAAACAATAAGGGAATTTTCTGGTTATAGCAGATTGCTTTTTTATGACCAGAATAATTACAACGGTGCGATTTAATCGTAAGGTCTGTCGTCATAAGCTTTGCCCAACAGAACAATATTTATTAAATTCGTCTAATGGTAGATATTTTGAAAGCGGGTTCTATTATTCTTTCCAAAGCGGTTGATTATATTCTCCCGCCGATTTGTGGTAGTTGCCGTGAGCCAGTAGTAAACAGTTACGGGATTTGTGGAAAATGCTGGGCAGACTTAACGTTTATATCTGACCCTTGTTGTGTTTGTTGCGGTTATCCATTCGATTTATCTGTCGAAGCGGGGGCTTTTTGCGGAGAGTGTTTAAAAGCACCTAAGTCATTTGATCGCTGCCGTGCGGCTTTGTCTTATCATGATAAGAGCAGGGATATGATCATTGGGTTTAAACACTCTGACAGAACATATCTGGCACATCTTTTTACGAAGTGGGTAACTCTTGCTGGAAAAGAGATAATCGCAGATGCCGATATTATAACGCCGGTTCCACTTCACCCGAAAAGGTTATTAATCCGGAGATATAACCAATCGGGGCTTTTGGCCCAGAAAGCTGCAAAAAAACACACCAAAAATTATGTGCCTGATTTATTGTTAAGAACAAAAAATACATCCTCCCAAGGGCATCTCTCGCAAAGAGGGCGTTGGGATAATGTCAGAGCAGCATTTCAAATAAACCCAAAGTACAAGGAAATGATAAGAGGCAAAAAAATTGTTCTAATAGATGATGTTTATACAACAGGAGCAACATTAGAGGCTTGTAGCCGAACCCTTAAAAAAGAAGATGTTACTAGGATTGACGCCATAGTTCTGGCACGGGTTCTTAAAGAAGGTGGAGGTTAAGGAGATAAATAAAATGTTACAAGCACTGTACATTTTGAAAATATTCCCTAAATACTCTTTCTGACAGGCAAGCAAAGTTGGGCTTGTCTCTATTTTCTTGGAAAGAGGATTGTTCGTATGGCTGAGGTCGTTGTTTATTCAAGTATGCTGTGCCCTTACTGCATTCGTGCAAAGAAGCTATTAAAAGCCAAAGGCATCGCGTTTGAAGAAATAGATTTAATGATGCAGCCGCGGCGCAAACCTGAAATGATGGAAAAATCCGGCGGACGAACATCTGTTCCTCAAATTTTTATTGATGGTGAGCATATCGGCGGTTGTGATGAGTTGATGGCATTAGAAGGTGCTGGCCAACTCGACGTCAAACTCGAAGCAAGGAAAGCTTCTTGAGTAGTTTTCGGGCCGCTTGCGTCCAGTTAACGGCTGGTAGAGAAGATGAAGCTACTCTTGTTGTTGCTTGCGATCTAATTCGTCAAGCGCATGCAGGAGGTGCTGATTACGTTCAGACACCTGAGTGTACGACGATGATGGAGCCAAACAAGCGCCTTACGCTTGAGAAAGCCTTGCCTGAGAAGGATCATCCTTCGGTTAAAGCATTTTCTAAGCTGGCAGCGGAGCTTGGGGTCTGGCTACACATCGGCTCCTTGATTGTTGGAACAGAAGAAAAACGTGCTGCTAACAGGGCATTTTTGTTTGACCCCAAGGGTGTGATTAAAGCGCGCTATGACAAGATCCACATGTTCGATGTTGAGATACCTGATGGGCAATCGTATCGAGAGTCCGCAACTTTCAGACCTGGTGAAATAGCGGTTGTTGCAGATCTGCCCTGGGTAAAGCTCGGTATGGCGATCTGTTACGATGTAAGGTTCCCTTATCTTTTTAGAGCTCAAGCCAAACAAGGTGCTGGTATTTTAACCGCGGCGGCTGCCTTTACCAAGTTTACTGGTGAAGCTCATTGGCACACGTTGCTTAAGGCTCGTGCGATAGAAAACGGCTGCTTTGTAATCGCTGCGGGGCAATGTGGTGTACATGCCGAAGGGCGTGAAACCTATGGCCATTCTCTTATCATCACTCCATGGGGGGAAATCCTTGCTGATGGTGGTAGTGAGCCAGGTGTGATCTTTGCTGATATTGATCTGGAACGGATCAAACAGGCGCGTGATATGGTGCCATCAATCGATCACGATCGGGATTTTTCCTTCTAAAATTTTTTGACCAAAAGAGAATTAGAGAAACTCACTTTATGAGTTTCTCTAATTTGTGTTTTATTCCAAACGTGTTGCGCAAATTCTTTGGACCGCAGCAGGTTTCGGGTCGCTAATTATCGTTTCTTCATAAGCGATTATATTCAGTTTTCCACAAAAGCTATTGAGAAGTTCTTGAGGACGTAGAAGAAAGTTAGGATTACTAGGTCGGCCAAAGCGCTCGTTACCAGCCATGAAAGTCTCATAAATAAGAGCTCCTCCCGGTATCAATAGATCAGGCAATAGAGTTAATAGGGGGCGATGAAGGTAGTTGGTAACAATTATGCCGCCATATTGTTTTCCCAATAACGGGAAGGCGCTGTCATCTTCTAAGTTTGCAGCGATGATTTCTGCTCCAGGTAGGTTCTCTATGTCAGCTAGATTGTCTATATCTTTATCTAAGGCTGTCACATAGTGCCCCGTCATCAGAAACAAGCGGGCATGCCGTCCTGAACCGCAGGCTAAGTCCAAGACGTCAGATCCTTCAGGGATGTGTGACGCAAAACGGAGAACCCAAGGAGAAGGCGCTGTCATAATTCGTAACCCAACAAGTTAATGTATGATATCATTTGGTTACTCCTCTATAAGCCACAGGGCAACAATTTCTCTTCAGGGGTGGACCCGAAGTCTAGCTTGACCAAAAGGGATCTCTCCGGCAATAAACTCTGGGTTCTTATCGTCAGTATGTTTGAAACGGATACAGTATGATTCTTTTCGATTTGAAATGCGAAAACAATCACGTTTTTGAAGCTTGGTTTAAAGACAGTGAGGCTTTTAAAGGCCAATCGGAAAAGGGTATTGTTTCTTGCCCTAACTGTGGCTCTGCGTCTGTTAAAAAAGCTTTGATGGCCCCCAATGTCAGCCTTGCTAATAGCGATAAGAAAAAAATAACCACGAATGATTTAGCTAAAGTACAGCAGTTGTTGAGTGAAGCGCAGAAATCGGTTGAAGATAACTTTGACTATGTCGGAAAAGATTTCGCCAAAGAAGCCCGCAAAATCCATTACGGCGAATCAGAAAAAAAGAACATCTATGGCGAAGCTAGCGAAAAAGATAGCAAGAGCCTGAAAGATGAGGGTATTGGTTTTAATCAGATTCCCTGGAAGCCGAAGGCTGACGCCTAATAACCAAGCTGAAGGCTGACGCTTAATAACCAAGCCGAAGGCTGTGTCCCAAAACGAAGCATGTTCTTTATGATTGAATCAGCCTAGTCAGTTTTCTCTGCGATCAGCATGTAATTCACATCAAGATCTTTTGCATCATGAAACCATTTGTCCAAAACTGGATTGTAAACAATTCCCATCAAATCTTTGGTCACCAGTCCATTGCGGCGCAAAACTTCAACGAATTCAGAAGGCCTAAGAAATTTCTTCCACTCATGTGTTCCTTTTGGAACCCAACGTAATAAATACTCTGCACCGATGATTGCCAGAAGATAGGATTTCTTAGTCCGATTTAATGTGGATCCGAACATAACGCCGCCTGGTTTAACAAGAGCCGCACACGACGTAGTATAGGTCTCAACATCTGCCACGTGTTCGATGACTTCCATGTTGATAACGGCGTCATATTGAACCCCGGTTTCAACCAAATCTTCAGCCGTCATATGACGGTAATTCATTGTAAGGCCACAGTCTTCGGCGTGAAGTTGTGCTATTTCGATATTCCGATGTGAGGCGTCGATACTGGTAACTTTCGCGCCAAGTCTGGTTAGCGGTTCAGAGAGAAGGCCGCCGCCACAGCCAATATCAAGAATAGTCAGATCTTTAAGAGGATTTATTTGTTTGATATCACGATGATGTCGCTTAGCGAGGTGGTCGCGAATGTAGCTGATACGCACTGGATTGAGTTGATGTAGGGGTTTGAATTTGCCAAGAGGGTCCCACCATTCATCTGCCATAGCGGCGAATTTTGAAATTTCCTGCGGGTCGACTGTGATACCTTCAGCATCATCTTTAACAGGAGTTTCGTTTGGGGTTTTCTTGTTTTCTACCATCATGATCCAGTGTGCTCGGGTATTTTACGTTTTAGGGTCACAGAGAGATATGTTCTACGTATTTATCTTGTGAAACTCGTCATTTTTAGCATGCATTTGCTTGATTCGCCGTGCCGTGCAGAGTATGGATATGTCCAGCCTCTAGAGCAACCGTTTGAAGGCGGTTTTTCATTGAGGTTTAACTAATTTTAGAATTTCCTCACAGGAAGAGTCCCGATGGCCCGAGTCGTAATGAAATTCGGTGGTACCTCGGTCGCGGATCTCGATCGAATCAGAAACGCAGCACAGCGCGTGAAGAAAGAAGTCGAGTCCGGTAACGAGGTTGCGGTTGTTGTTTCTGCAATGGCTGGTGTAACCAACCAACTTGTCGATTATGTTTCAAATGCAGGATCGCTCTATGATCTGCGCGAATATGATACAGTTGTATCTTCCGGCGAACAGGTGACATCTGGTTTGCTTTCAATTGTGCTTCAGGATTTGGGGATTAATGCCCGTTCTTGGCTCGGTTGGCAGGGACCTATTGTGACCAATGGCGCTCATGGTAGTGCGCGTATTGAGCGCATAGAAGTCGATGAAATTATCCGTCGTTTTGGCGAAGGACAGGTTGCTGTCTTTGCCGGTTTCCAAGGTGTTGGTCCGGATGGGCGCATATCTACTTTGGGGCGTGGCGGATCAGATACATCGGCTGTTGCAATCGCTGCAGCGTTAAAAGCTGACCGATGTGACATCTATACGGATGTGGATGGTATTTATACGACCGATCCCCGTATTGTCGCCAAAGCACGTAAAATGGATAAGATCACCTATGAAGAGATGCTCGAGCTCGCGTCTCAAGGTGCAAAAGTATTGCAGACCCGCTCGGTCGAAATGGCCATGAAGCACGGGGTGCGTGTACAAGTTCTCTCAAGCTTTGAAGATAAGCCGGGAACACTAGTCGTAGACGAGGATGAAATCGTGGAACAGGCAATTGTTAGTGGCATCGCCTATAATCGTGACGAAGCGAAGGTTACCCTGCGCAGCGTTAGAGATACACCTGGTGTAGCGGCCAGTATTTTTGGTCCCCTTATGGCTGCTGCCATTAACGTTGACATGATTGTTCAAAATATTTCTGCGGACAAAAAGACCACAGACATGACTTTCACTGTTGCCAAGGCTGACCTTAATCGTGCCATCAGTGTACTGGAAGACAAGAGTAATGGCCTTACTTATGACAGTCTGGATTCGGATCCGGCTGTTGCCAAAATTTCGGTCATTGGAGTTGGTATGCGATCCCATGCTGGGGTGGCACAGAAAATGTTTTCGGCGTTAGCTGAAAAAGGTATCAATATCGAAGTTATCTCGACTTCTGAAATAAAGATCTCTGTTCTTGTTGCTGAAGAGTATACCGAACTTGCACTTCGGAGTCTTCACACAGCTTATGGGCTGGATGCCGAAGACTAATTCGGCATTCGGTGTTGCGATAATACATCGACAAGAAGACTAGACGAAGACTTATTATAATCAGGTGGTTGGCAACTCATGCCTTCGGCCTGATTTCCATATGGTGCAGCGAGGAAGCGGTATCTAATGAGCAGTAAGAACGATAAAACTTCTGCCTGGGGCGGCTCCCGCCGTCTGTTGAAGCTTCTACGCGACCAGATGAAAGGGAAATCAACCAATCAAGAACGCCTTGCGCAGACTGTTGACCTGATTGCTCGGGACATGACTGCCGAAGTTTGCTCGATTTACGTTATGCATCGTGGCGAGCATCTCGATGGCGAGTTCTTGGAGCTTGCTGCAACAATGGGCCTGAAGCCAGAGGCCGTTTATAAAACACGTTTACATAAAGGTGAGGGCATTGTTGGTCAGTGTGCCGCTCTTGCTTTGCCAATGGCCGTCTCTGATGCACCCCGCCATCCAAATTTTGCTTACAGACCAGAGACTGGTGAAGAGCCTTATCAGTCAATGCTTGGGGTTCCCATCCTTCGCAGCGGACGAGTACTTGGCGTTATTGCGGTTCAGAATGTCACACATCGCCATTATGACGAGGAAGAAGTCGAGGCTCTGGAAACTATCGCAATGGTCTTGGCGGAGTTGATTGCCGGCGGAGCTCTTTCAGTTTCTGCACTCGAAGCCGGTGGCTCACCAGAAGAGTTGGAAAAGCCAGATAGGATCAAAGGCCTATGCTTGAATGAGGGCATGGGGATCGGTAAAGCGGTGTTTCATAACCGCGGGATCGTTATCAGCCGTATTATCGCGGATGATATTGAGGAAGAAGTTAAGCGTCTTGAGCTAACCGTAAAAGAAATGCGTTCCTCAATCGACGAGATGCTGACTCGAACAGACATCGCCGCCCTCGGCGAGCAACGTGAAGTTCTGGAAACATACCGTATGTTTGCTGAAGATCGTGGGTGGGTTGGCAAAATTACCGAAGCAATTCGGGTTGGAGGGATGACAGCGGAAGCTGCCGTCCAGAAAATTCAGAACGAAACCCGCTCCCGGATGAGTAAAATTAGCGATCCTTATCTAAGAGAACGCTTGGCTGATCTGGATGACCTTGCAAATCGTTTATTACACCACTTGCTAGATCTAGGAGAAGATAAGCCGGAATTACCTGATGAGTTTATCCTTCTGGCCAGAACTCTCGGCCCAGCAGAATTGCTTGATTACGATTGGGATTGCCTGAAGGGGGTCGTTCTTGAAGAAGGCTCGCCAACGGCCCATGTTGCCTTGGTGGCACAAGCACTCGAACTCCCCATCATTGGGCGTTGTCGGGATGTCCTAACCCGTATACGTGAAGGCGATACAGTCGTTCTTGATGCGTCGAATGATCAAGTGTTTGCGCGCCCAAAAGATGATGTCCTCCGGGCTCTGAAAGCAGGTGTTAAAGACAAAAAACTTCGTTGGGCAGAAACCTCGGCAATACGCGATCTTGCATCAGAAAGTTTGGACGGCCAGCGAATATCACTAAATGTCAATGTTGGCCTGCTGATGGATTTGCCTCATATGCATGCTTCAGGGGCTGATGGTGTTGGGCTATATCGTACCGAGGTTCCTTTCATGGTACGAAAATCTTTCCCTGGGGTCGCTGAACAAGCCGAACTTTATCGTAAGGCGATGGATCGCTCAGACGGCAAACCGGTGGTATTTCGGACTCTTGATGTGGGGGGGGATAAAGTCCTGCCTTACTGGTCGAGTGCTGCCGAAGAAAATCCTGCCATGGGATGGCGAGCAATTAGGATCGGCTTAGACCGTCCTGCTTTGTTGAGGCAACAATTACGGGCCCTGATACGCGCGTGTGAAGGACATCAGTTGAATGTGATGTTCCCGATGATATCCGAGACTGCGGAGTTTAAATCTGCAAAAGCTCTCTTGGATAGGGAGCTTGAACGTGAAAAGACAATTGGCGGCACGTTACCAAAGGAAATTCGTGTCGGCGCAATGTTGGAGGTGCCCGCTTTGATTTGGCAACTTCCAGCACTTTGCCAAGAAGTGGATTTCCTCTCTGTTGGCAGTAATGACTTGTTACAGTTTATCTTTGCTACAGATCGCGGGAATACGCGGTTGGCACGACGGTACGATGCGCTCAGTCCCGGCGTTTTGAAAATGATGCGAGAAATTGCTGTTAATACCCACCGGGCGGGGGTTGATTTATCGCTATGCGGCGATATGGCCGGACATCCGCTGGAGGCTATGGCCTTAATCGGGTGTGGCTTTAGATCACTTTCTATGCCTGCACAACAGGTCGTTGCAATCAAGAAAATGGTTCGTTCTTTGGATGTAGATAGCGTTACGGATTTTGTTACTAGCCTGCTCAACAAGCCCGATCATAGCTTGAGAAGTGATTTGGAAGATTATGCTAAATCCTCTGGCGTTGTGATATAAAACAGAACTGTTTGTTGTTTGTTACTGAATTTGCTACAACTTTCCTTAACGCGCCACAGGTAGTTACGGCTTATTAAGAGATCGTGCTACGGTTTGCAGGGAGGGGATTGTGGAAGCGATGCAGAAAACACAGGATAATAACTCTGGAGGAGAAACTCCGGATATTGACCAAGCCAAAATTACTGTCGCGGATATTCTTCGTACAGGTCGAGAAAAACGTGGCCAGGACCTGCGTGCGGTCGCGAATGTTCTTCGTATCAGATATGTCTTTTTGGAAGCCATTGAACGTGGAGATTTTGCCAGTTTACCTGGGGATACGTATGCCTATGGATTTGTCCGGACTTATGCCGGATACCTTAATCTGGATACAGATGAAATAGTTCGCCAGTTTAAACGGGAAGTTGAAAGTTATGGCGCGCGGAAAACACTAGTATTTCCGACCCCTGTTCCTGAAAGTAAAACACCGGGGCTAGCAATCCTGTTAACGTCTGTCTTGTTGTTGGCTATTGCCTATGGAGGATGGACAGTCGTTTCCCGATTTGATGTTGAGATTCCTGACTGGATACCTTTTATGTCTCATGGCGAAACCCTTGATGCTGACGGAGCTTCTGTTGAGTCCTCTGCCGTTGGTCAAGATGAGAGTAATGCAGTTGTCGATGTTTCTTCTGGGGAAGAAGCTGGAATTGTTAACGAACAGGGTGAGAGCGCAGAGGTTGTTGATATTCTGCCTCCAATAGAAGATTCGCAAGAGGACGTCGTAGTTGAGGCCGAGGAAATAGCTGTCGTAATTCCTGCAATCCCAGAATCTTCAAATACTCCTGAAAATACCGAGCCCTCATCTGAAATTAGTAATGATCCGGCTGTTGTCGATTCTGAGCCCGTATCTCCTACTATATCAGTAGCTGCGGTTGATAGCTCTGTTAGTGATAGTGCAATAAGCGCCTCTGAAGAATTGGGTGTTGGCGCTGAGGCGAATGAAGTTGGCTCTTCGGGAGGCGCAAGTGAAGTCACGAGCGCAATTATAACGCCTCCGCCGCCGCCTGAACCAGAGGTGTTTGGCGATGAGGGCGTTGCATCCGCGATCTCAATTTTCGCAGAACAAGATGCCTGGATCCATATCGTTGATGTCTCTGGGGAAGCAATTTTTAGCCGGGTATTACGTGCTGGCTCGGTTTATAACGTTCCCAAGCGAGAAGGGCTGCTTATGACGACGGGGAATGCAGGAGGAATTATTCTCAAAGTAAATGGGAAAGACCTGCCGAGAATAGGGCCAATTGGTGATGTTAAACGAAATATCGTCCTTTCAGAGGACGGGGTGCTAGAGTCCATTCAGGCAGATTAAAATCTCGCTTAGTTAAATCTCAAGAAAATTTTGTAAGAAAGGCGTGTAGTTTTGTACGCCTTTTCTGATTCCAGGTCTAATTCTAGACACTTTCTCCTGACATGAACTTTTGTGTTGAAAATCAGCGATACTAAATAGTATGAATTTTTTTTCGCCTGTAGTTGAGGGCGGCTATAAATTGCGTTGATATTGTGCCTCGGATTTCTAGGCAGCTTGTCGATTTATAATTAACGGCTTACAGCTTGAATTTTGTCTAAGGAAAGCGCATGTTGCACATGCTTTTGAAGGGCCCAGAGAGAGTTTAATGAGTATACGACCTTGGCGTGATGTAATTCGCCGTAAATCTAGACAGGTAATGGTTGGTAATGTTCCTGTTGGCGGCGATGCGCCGATAACTGTTCAATCCATGACCAACACGCTAACGACCGATGTTAAGGCCACCGTTGAGCAGATCCTCGCGATGGAAGACGCTGGTGCAGATATCGTTCGTGTGTCTTGCCCAGATGAAGCTTCTTCTCGGGCTCTCAAAGACATCGTTCGTGAAGTCAACGTGCCCATCGTGGCAGATATCCACTTTCATTATAAACGTGCGATAGAAGCAGCTGAATCTGGCGCGGCTTGTCTTCGTATTAATCCAGGAAATATTGGTAAGCGCGAAAAAGTTCTTGAGGTTGTTAATGCAGCCAAAGATCACGGCTGCTCCATGCGTATTGGCGTAAATGCAGGCTCGTTGGAAAAGCATCTTCTGGATCGCTTCGGTGAACCTTGCCCCGAAGCGATGGTTGAATCTGCTCTGGGACATATCCGTATTCTGGAAGACCTGGATTTTCGTGAGTTTAAAATTTCTTGTAAGGCATCTGACGTCTTTATGGCCGTTGCAGCTTATATGCAACTAGGTGAAGTCTGTGATTATCCCCTGCACATTGGTATCACCGAAGCTGGTGGCCTGCGAACAGGGACCGTTAAATCTTCGATTGGTCTTGGTAACTTACTTTGGTCGGGCATTGGCGATACTTTACGAGTATCTCTTTCTGCTGACCCTGTTGAAGAAGTTAAAGTAGGCTTTGATATTCTCAAATCCATGGGACTTCGCCACCGCGGTGTGAATGTAATTTCTTGTCCTTCTTGTGCACGCCAACAGTTTGACGTGATCAGTACAGTTGCCGTTTTGGAAGAAAGATTAAGCCACATCACAACCCCGATGACAGTTTCTGTTATTGGTTGCGTGGTCAATGGCCCAGGTGAAGCAACAATGACCGATATTGGGTTAACTGGCGGAGGTAAGGATACTCATCAAATTTACGTCGCTGGTATGCCAGACCACCGTCTCAAAGATAAGAATATCGTTGATCATCTTGTGGGCATGATTGAGACTAAAGCTGAAGAGATAGAGGCGGCGATAGCACGCGGTGAAGAACCCCAAGTGATGGGCCATTGATATACGGCTTTTCGTAAACAGCCTCTGAACCCACCCATCTCGATTACCTACTATTGCGGCTATATACATTTACGGGACTAATCCCTATAACCATTCCGGTTAATTGTTCAAATAAATTCAGGCTATTTCAGGAGAACCCAAGCCATGTCTTCTCTGCAACCAGTACGCGGAACGCACGACCTTCTACCAGAAGACATGCGTCGACATCGTGAGGTTCTTGATACCGGAAGGGCTGTTGCTAACCGGTTTGGATATGATGAAATTGCGACCCCGATATTCGAAAAGACTGAAGTCTTTAAGCGAACACTAGGGGATACATCTGATGTTGTAACCAAAGAAATGTATACCTTCTCGACAAAGGGTGGTGATGAAATTACCTTGCGTCCTGAAAATACAGCCGGTGTAGCTCGTGCCTTTATGTCTAACGGGTTGAGCCAACAACTCCCGGTAAAATATTTTTATGGCGGTCCAATGTTTCGCCATGAACGTCCACAAAAAGGTCGTCAACGTCAATTCCACCAAGCTGGTGTCGAACTCCTCGGTGTTGAAAAGCCGCAGGGTGATGTCGAAATTATTGCTCTCGGAGTTCATTTTTTAAAAGAACTTGGCGTCTATGACGACACTGTATTGGAATTAAATACTCTAGGTGATGTTGAGAGCCGCAAGGCCTATCGTGACGCGTTGGTTGAGTATTTCTCTCGGTTCAAAGAACAATTATCAGAAGATAGTTTGGATCGGCTTGAGAAAAATCCGTTACGAATTCTTGACTCAAAGAATGAGGGAGATCGCAAACTTGTCGCTGATGCGCCGATTTTCTCTGATTATTTAAACGATTTCAGCAAGGATTTTTTCACTCAGGTGAAGGCTGGCCTTGATGATCTGGGGATCGCTTACGAAATCAACCCGCGTTTGGTACGTGGCTTGGATTATTATTGTCATACTGCGTTTGAGTTCACCACCACAGCGTTGGGAGCTCAGGGGACTGTTTTGGCGGGTGGTCGTTACGATGGTCTTATCAAAATGATGGGTGGCCCTGCTACTCCGGGTGTTGGTTGGGCGTCTGGTGTTGAACGCCTTGCTATGCTTATGACTCGTAAAATTAGTGTAGCAAAACCCGTTGTTATTATTCCAATGGGAGATGCCGCTGATAAACGTGCTCCCATTCTTGCGGATGAACTTCGATATGCAGGTTACCGGACGGAACTTGGGTATAGCGGTAATCTGAAGAAGCGTCTGATTCGCGCAAACAAACAAAACGCCTGCGTTGCAGTCATTATGGGCGATGATGAACTCGCAGAAAATTCTGCAACAGTCAGGGATCTTGTGAGCGGGGATCAGAGTATCGTTAAGCTTGATGAATTGACGACGAAACTGTCAATTTATCGCTAAACTGTACAGTTGGGGTGAAAGGGGCTTAAAATGGCCCCTGTTGCCTCTATAAGTGATAAAGTATGATTTCAGTTCCACCTTTTGTCCCTGAACACCCCTTTATCGAACATTCAGAACAGTTCGATAAGTTGGCCGTTATTGGTGTGAGCGCTCGTACCGCGGGACGTAGGTTGCGTGATAGCCTCTTTGTCGAAGAACCGGATTATGAAAAAGTACTTTCTGCTCTACTTAAAAGGGGCGAAAAAAGTATCGTTCTGATCGCGACATGTGAACGATTTGATTTTGTACTCGGTGATATGAAGCCGGAAGATACTGAATATTACCTCTCTGTTATGGCATCAGAAGCGAAGATGACGGTCGCTGAAATTCGCAAACAAAGCTATCATCATCAAGGGTTTAATGCTCTTCGTCATGTCTTTGCCATTTCGTCGTCCCTAGATAGTGTTGTTGTGGGCGAACCTCAGATTTTAGGTCAGGTGAAAGACTGCCATCGCCAATCAAAGTCTCTGGGCATCACCAATGGTTTTTTGGATGATGTTATACAGGCGAGCCTGATTGCTGCTAAACGGGTTAGAACTGAAACAACAATTGCTCAGCAACCCATAACGCTTACGTCTTCTGCGCTTCAAGTTGCACGTGGCATCCATGGAGATCTCACTCGGTGTAAAGTGTTACTTGCGGGTGGAGGGGAAATGGGGGAACTCCTTTGTGGAGAATTTAACAGTGCTGGAATTGACAGCTTAAGGATATCTCATCCACGGATACAGCGGAGTAATACGGCTGTTTTTAGGCTCGGGGGAGAAGCTCATGATTGGGCTGAACTCCATGATTTGGCCACTGACAGTGATATTATACTTTCCTCTTTAGGAGGGGGCGAGACGCTATTCACAAAAGAGATCATTGGCCGTTGCTTGAAACAAAGGAAGCGGAAGCCTATTTTTATTATTGATACGACGGCTTCTAGGGATGTAGCCCCTGAAGTCAATGAGCTTGATGGTGCTTTTTCTTATAATTTGGAAGACCTCGAAAAGGTTGCCAAACAAGGAAAGATGCACCGCGAGACTGCGATGATGGCCGCTTGGAAAGTTCTGGGTCAAGAAATGCAGTCTTTTATCCGGAATAAAGTTGAACGGCAGGCTGCACCAACTATTTCAGTGGTGCGAAAGCATTTTGAGGCTCTTCGCCAACAAGTCCTCTCTGAATGTGATGAGGATGTCGATGCTTCGACAAGATTATTGATTAATCGGCTATTGCATAATCCTCAAGTCGTTTTAAAAGAGACAGCTAGAGAAGATCCAGAAGCCCATTTGGTACTGGAAGAGGCGCTTTGTCGTCTGTTTCGTATAGAAAGTACTCCAATAAATATTGGGGTAGATGCTGTGGGCAGTGATGAAGTGAAAGAGGACTGAACGTGAAGTTCGATGATAAACTAGACGCTGTTGTGGCCCGTTACGACGAACTGACTGCTGTTATTTCAACTCATCCTGATCCAGGATCTAACGAGTACACAAAATTGCTTCGGGAACTTTCGGAGCTAACTTCTGTTGTCGAAACTGTACAAGAGCTCAGAAGCTTGCAGTCCGAGATGTTTGATCTTGCTGAAATGCTTAGCGATCCTGATGCTGATCCTGAAATGAAAGAGCTTGTTCAAGAAGAGTTTTTGGAGCTTAAACAAAGACTTCCCGAGATGGAGCAGCAAGTCCAAATTATGTTGCTCCCTAAGGATCTTGATGGAGAGCGTAACGCAATCCTTGAAGTGCGGGCAGGAACCGGAGGCGATGAAGCGGGGCTCTTTGCTTCCGAGCTATTCCGAATGTATCAACGCTATGCTGAAGCAACGGGGTGGCGTTTTGAAGCGTTGGACTATTCTGAAAATGGTATTGGTGGCGTTAAAGAAGCTACTGCCCTTATTACCGGGAGTGGCGTGTTCTCTAATCTTAAGTTTGAATCCGGTGTCCATAGAGTCCAAAGAGTTCCGGTGACCGAATCGGGAGGTCGAATTCATACCTCTGCTGCCACTGTTGCGGTAATGCCCGAAGCATTAGCTGTGGATGTTCAAATTAATCCAAGTGAATTACGTATAGATACTTATCGCGCTCAAGGCGCTGGTGGTCAGCACGTTAACACGACGGATTCTGCTGTACGAATTACCCACATTCCAACGGGCGTTGTTGTTCAGTGCCAAGATGGGCGCTCTCAACATAAAAATAAAGAGCAAGCGATGAAAATGTTGCTCACGCAGATCTACGATAATCAGCGTAGAGATCAGGAAGAAGAGCAAGCGGCTAATCGTAAGTCACAGGTCGGAAGCGGTGATAGATCCGAACGTATAAGAACCTATAATTTTCCTCAGGGTCGGGTTACTGATCATCGAATCAACCTAACGCTTTATAAACTGGATAAAATTATTGCGGGGGAGGCTCTTGATGAGGTTATCAAGTCACTGATTGCTGAAGATCAGGCAGCTCGCCTCGCTGAGGTTCATTAATCCTATGACGGCGGACGAAGGCAAGATTTTCTCAGATAAACCCGTACCTGTAAGGCAAGCTACCCTTGGCGCAATGACGATTGGAGCGTGCTTACACGAGGGTGTTGAGCGCTTGAATTTAGCTGGGATTGACAGCGCACGCTTGGATGCACGTCTTCTTCTTGCCGATGCGATAGGTAAAGAGACGTCATACCTTTTTGGGTATCCAGAGAAAGAGGTTTCAGAGGAAAGTCGGGTCGTTTTTCTTAATATGCTTTCGCGTCGAGTTAAGCGTGAGCCTGTTTCCCGTATCGTTGGCTATCGTGAATTCTGGAGTCTGAATTTTAAAATCTCACCCGATACTCTGGATCCTAGGCCAGATAGTGAAACTTTAGTTTCAGCGGCGTTGGATCTAGTGGAAGAGAAAACACTTCCCCTTCGGATTTTGGATTTGGGGACGGGGTCAGGGTGTTTGCTTCTTGCACTGTTAAGTGACTTGCCTAATGCAACAGGCTTGGGTGTTGATATTAGCGAAGCGGCAATTGAGGTCGCATCAACCAATGCCTTGAACCTTGAATTGTCTCAAAGAACCTCCTTTCAAACGGGTAATTGGTGTGAAGGTTTGTCGGAAAATTGGGACGTCATAATTTCTAATCCACCTTATATTGGCCGTCATGAAATCGACGAGCTTGAACCTGAAGTCCTTGAATTCGATCCTCCGAAGGCCCTTTTTGCTGAGGAGGAAGGGATGAAAGATTATCGCGACCTTATTCCGCAAGCGGCAAAAATTTTGAAAGAAGGTGGCCTGCTCGTTATTGAGGCTGGTAGAGGGCAAGCGGGCGAAATTTATCATGTTATGGCTAACGCTGAGTTGACCTGTATGCCCGCTGTAAAAGATCTTGGTGGCATTGATAGAGCCTGTATTGCTCGTAAGATGAATTAACAAATAATATAAAATTCACATTTAGGGGTTGGAAAGCTTGAGATATAGCTTTACGGTGTACGATAGTAGGGACTAAGGGGTGTCCCGGGGGTATCTAACCGACAAATTTAAAAAATTATGTCATCTGGGTTTTAAACCTTAGATGATTGTCGATACCCGTATTTAGCATTTAATTTAGCTTGCGAATGATGAGACAGCAAAAC
This sequence comes from Halopseudomonas aestusnigri, assembly GCA_036960845.1. Lineage (GTDB taxonomy): Bacteria > Pseudomonadota > Alphaproteobacteria > Kiloniellales > Kiloniellaceae > Kiloniella. The sequence goes on from JBALWN010000005.1 coordinate 373,619, forward strand.
ACAAATAATTCAAATAATTCAAATCGTCGTCCACGTGGTCGGACAAACAATAATACCAGTAACCGTAAACCGCAGCAGCAGCAGTCGCGGAACGGGGTGTTTGACAGTAATGGACCAGGTGGCAGAATTCGTGGTAACGCGTCACAGCTAAAGGAGAAGTATCTCCAACTAGCTCGAGATGCGACTGTGAGTGGAGATCGTGTGCTCGCTGAATCTTTACATCAGTTTGCGGAGCACTATTTCCGCGTGGTGAATGATTCGACTGACCCTCAAACTGAAGCCCAGATTCAAGCTCAAGCTGAGGCTCAAGCCCAACCGCAACCACAACCACAGTCTCGACATTCATCTGATCAGCGTAACAATCAGTCTGATAATTATCGGAATAGGAATTCTCGATCAAATGTTGATCATGAGAACAGAACGGTAGAGAGTACGAATGCTCCTGATACAGAAATTGAACCATCTGTAGCTGCCTCTAGCCATTCCGAAGTCCCAGACTCAGCTTCTACAAGATCAGATAATACTCGTTCAAGGTCCAATCTATCCGGCAACTCTTCTTCCGAAAATGTGAATGAAGAGAATGATGGGCGTAAGCCAACTCCTCGGAATAGAGTTCGATCTCGCCGACCAAGGTACGAAGAGTCTGAGGTGAAAGCTGATAAGCCAATTCAAAGTAGATCTTCTTCAGAATTTAAGTCTACGCCTGAAGTGCCTGTCGTCGAAGCAAAGCCTATCGCTGCAGAGCAGCTCCCTTTGAGCGTTGAAGAAGCTCCTGTAGAGAAACCAAAACGCAGGCCTCGTACACCTAAGCCCGCAACTTCTGAGGTCAAGACCCCGCGTCCTCGTGGTCGCCCCAGAAAAGTAGTTGCTAAAGTCGAAGATGATAGCTCTACCGAAACGGCTTAAGCTGTAGTTTCTTATTTACGCGTATGTTTAAAAGCGTCCTTGACTAGATAATGGTCACGGGCGCTTTTTTTGTTATCTCACCGGTATTTTTAACCACTGCATAGACTCCCATGTTGCGGTGCCTGTATCCTGATTGCAGGCTTTTGGGGATATTCATATCCACTTCTGCAGTTTCAAGATTGACGTTTGTTGCGGAGCACCTACCAATGGGGGATACGATTTCAAGCGTGATTTCTCCGACTTGTATCTCTTTGCCAATCCAGTTGTTTTCTTCCCACGCTGCGATACCTTCAATATAGAGGTTTCCTCTAAAGCGCTTAGGATCAACTGGTTTACGTACAACGCGTTCTAAGTCTTTCACACTTGCCAGATTGATTAGGGAAATTTGTTGATCTGGTATGTCAGTAAAAGCTGTTTTTCTATTTTCCACAATTTTTGGAATGCCACGGGATTCAGTTCCTAAAAAACTCACTAAAAATTGTTCCAAGAGCATGCAGCCTGTTAAATCGGTTAATTTTCCACGGGATACTCTTTTACCTTTTCGTTCTAGAGTAAGGATTTCTGTGTCGTCATCAAAGTGTGACGTAAGTTGTGCAAGTTTTGGATTCTTGGCAAGCATAAGAAAGTGCATTTTGGACAGCCAGCAGGGCCCGTCGGGGAAGTCGGTGGATCCATGGGCGATGGCGAATCGCCGATCATTGGGAATGATTTGGTTGGCGACAAGCGTAACTTTATCCAATGATTCAGGACTAAGTCCCTTAACTGGGTAACGGTAAATTGCATTTATTTGAGCAGACATAGATCTCACCTAATTTTTTTACCATTTTCTTCCTTCAGTATTATTTTTCAAGGCTTTAATCATTGATGGCTTAGAAACCGCTATTTCCTTAGAGTTTTCACGCTTTCCTATCAAAAGGAAAATGTATTCAATCTTAGTTTGTGAAAAATAATTTTAAATGAGAATGATTTTCAGTTGCATAATCAAATTTTCTCAGCTAAATTCCTTCTTGTAGTTCCTACCGAGGAAGACACACAAACATCTAGGCGACATGCCATTTACGATCGTTTGTATTCCTTCTGGGTATGTACTCATCTCTCCTGACGTAACTATGGGATTTCCCAACCCTGCCTTCGGGCAGGGTTTTTTTTTGATTATTACCGTGGAAATTTTTGAGTGTTTCTTTTGGTAAAAATTAGAGCGGTTCTATCTTGTATTATACGGCTGGTTTTCCCATATATTTTATAGGCGGGTGATTAAAATCAACGTCATAGTACTATCATGCTGCTAATGTGGGTGATGGTTGGTATTGGCATCAACGGTTATGTGCTGTTTATCAGGCATAGCGGAGGGGCTTTAGAAATGAATGTGAATAACTACACTGAACGTACACAAGGATTTATCCAATCAGCGCAAAGTCTTGCTCATCGCAGTGATCATCAAAGACTAACTCCAGAGCATATTCTTAAGGTGATGCTTGACGATAGTGAAGGGTTGGCTGCAAACTTAATAGTTGCTGCTGGGGGCGAGCCTGGAAAAGCTTTGGATGGCGTTGAACGAGAGCTTACTAAACTCCCTAAGGTCAGCGGCCAAGATGTCGGACAGGTATTTCTCGCACCTGAAACTGCTAGGGTTTTTGAGCAGGCCGAAAAAATTGCCAAAAAGGCAGGTGATAATTATGTCACTGTAGAGCGCCTTCTTATCGCGCTAGCTCTTTCCAGCGAAGCAGCTTCAGGAAAAATACTGAAAGATGCAGGGCTAACTGCTCAGTCATTGAATGCTGCTATTAATGACTTACGCAAAGGGCGTACCGCTCAATCAGCTTCGGCTGAGGACAGCTATGAGGCCTTAAAAAAGTATGCAACCGACCTTACTGAACTCGCAGAAGAAGGTAAGTTAGATCCGGTTATCGGACGCGATGAAGAAATTAGGCGGACGATGCAGGTCCTTTCCCGCCGAACTAAAAATAATCCCGTTCTCATCGGCGAACCCGGTGTTGGTAAGACTGCCATTGTCGAAGGACTTGCGCTTCGAATTGTTAACGGGGATGTCCCTGAAAGTTTGCGCAACAAAAAGTTAATGTCTCTAGATCTTGGCAGTATGGTTGCTGGGGCTAAGTATCGCGGCGAGTTTGAAGAGCGCCTCAAAGCTGTATTGCAAGAGGTTACGGATGCCAGTGGTGAGATCATTGTCTTTATTGATGAGCTACATACTCTGGTTGGGGCAGGCAAAACGGATGGCGCGATGGATGCATCGAATATGCTCAAGCCTGCCTTGGCTCGAGGTGACCTGCACTGTGTCGGCGCAACTACTTTGGATGAGTACCGTAAGTATATTGAAAAAGATGCCGCACTCGCACGCCGTTTTCAATCTGTTGTGATTGCAGAGCCTAATGTTGAGGATACAGTCTCTATTCTTAGAGGACTTAAAGAAAAATATGAGCTTCATCACGGTGTAAGGATCACGGATTCTGCGCTTGTTGCCGCGGCTTCATTATCCAACAGATATATTACAGATCGGTTTTTACCGGATAAAGCCATTGATCTTGTTGATGAGGCAGCTAGTCGCTTACGTATGGAAGTAGATTCTAAACCTGAAGATATTGACGAGATGGATCGTAAACTCATTCAGCTTAAAATTGAACAGTCAGCCCTTCAAAAAGAAAGTGATCGGGGCGCTAAGGATCGTTTGGGAAAGTTAAAATCGGAAATTGCTGAGCTGGAAGAAAAAAGCAACATCCTCACAAGTCAGTGGAAGTCAGAAAAAAACAAACTTGCTGGCGCTCAGAAGATCAAGGAAGAGCTGGAACATGCGCGCATGGAGCTTGACCGTGCAGAACGTGACGGTCATTTAGAAAAAGCAGGCGAACTTAAATACGGTAAAGTTCCAAAGCTCGAGCGTGCCTTGGTGGAAGCAGAAGAAGCTGGTGAAACCCACATGCTCAATGAAGAAGTTCGTGAGGATGCAATTGCAGCAGTCGTTTCTCGTTGGACAGGTATTCCCGTCGATAAGATGCTTGAGGGTGAGCGTGATAAGCTTTTGAAGATGGAAACGCTTCTCGGGAAGCGGGTCATTGGGCAAGCAGAAGCAATTGTCGCCATCTCCAACGCTGTGCGGCGCTCACGTGCTGGGTTGCAAGACCCTAACCGTCCGATGGGATCATTCCTCTTTTTGGGTCCTACAGGTGTGGGTAAGACAGAGTTAACCAAAGCATTGGCATCTTTTCTGTTTGATGATGATACTGCAATGGTCCGTCTTGATATGTCTGAATACATGGAAAAACACGCTGTATCGCGTATGATTGGTGCGCCGCCAGGATATGTTGGTTATGAAGAAGGCGGCGCCTTAACCGAAGCCGTGCGTCGGCGTCCTTATCAGGTTGTGTTATTTGACGAGGTCGAGAAAGCACACCCGGACGTCTTTAACGTTCTGCTTCAGGTTCTGGATGATGGTCGATTAACCGATGGTCAGGGGCGTACGGTAGATTTTAGTAATACTCTTATCATTATGACGTCTAACCTAGGCTCAGAGGTTCTTGCTAATCAACCCGAGGGCCAGGACAGTACGGCTGTTCGTGAACAGGTTATGGAAGTTGTCCGTGCTTCCTTCCGTCCCGAATTCCTTAACAGGTTGGATGAGGTACTTCTGTTCCATCGTTTGGAACGACGGCATATGAATGCGATTGTTGATATTCAGTTCGCCCGATTGGAAAGCCTTCTACAAGATAGAGAGATCAAAGCTGAACTGGATGAGGCTGCGATCGAATGGTTGGCTGATAAAGGCTATGATCCAGTTTACGGTGCGCGCCCTCTCAAGCGCGTTATCCAACGAGAACTTCAAAATCCGCTTGCGTCTATGATTTTGGAAGGAACGGTGCACGATGGTGACAGCTTAAGTGTATCTGCAAGTGGTGCTGGGTTAAGTATCAATGGAAAGAATGTTTCGCCCTCATAAGTCCTGTGATTATAGGAAATCCTTGTGATTATAAATAAATAAATCGATTGTTGGTAAAATAAAAAAGGACCGCAGTTTTTGCGGTCCTTTTTTATTTACGAGAGGGCAAAACCCTCAGCTTGATAAGCTCTGCCAGAGGTATTAGTTGGTTTGTAACCCCGCAATGGCAGCAGGTTTTTTCAACTCATTCATCATATTGTCGATTTTTTGTTTTTCGACTTTATATTTCTTGAGATCTGCGTTTTTAAGCTTTTCACCCGCGGGAAGCTTTACGCCGAGGGGATTTACCTGCCGACCGTTGAACAATACTTCATAGTGTAGATGCGGTCCGGTTGAGCGTCCTGTCGTTCCGATATAACCGATAATCTGGCCTTGACGGACTCGTTTGGATTTTTTCATTCCCTTGGCAAAGCCTTTGAGATGAGCATATGCGGTTTCATATCCACTGTGGTGGCGAATCTTTACGTAATTCCCAAAACTGCTAAAGCGATTGGCCCGAACAATGACACCATCGCCCGCAGCATAGATTGGTGTGCCTCGAGGAGCGGCAAAATCGACACCCTTATGTACTTTGTTATATCCAAGGACGGGGTGTTTTCTTTTCCCAAAGCGGCTTGATAAACGGGCACCGTCAACGGGCGTACGCATCAACGCTTTTTTCGCGGACTGTCCCTTTTCATTGAAATAGTCGGTGAAACCACTGGAGGGTGTGTAGCGGTAGAGCTGCAAATCATCCCCTGACAAATTGAGATTGCCATAGATCATCTCTCCGGTTCTGGCGAGATTGTTATCTTCATCGTAATAGGCTTCGTAGACCGCCTCAAAGCTGTCGCCTTTTTGGATTTCACGCTGGAAATCAACATCAAAACTATAGGCTCGAATGAGTTTGATCATTATATCGTTCGGAACACCGACATTTGTCGCCGCCATGTAGAGGCTACTCGTGATCTCATTTGTGCTCCTGGCCATTCTCATGGTGAGGGGGCGCTGAATCTCTTCCGCGATATACTTAGTTGTTTCCCCCTCTGCCGTGCTGACTTTTACAATGCGTTCAACGCTAGGTTGGAACTGCATGGCTCTCAAAGGGCCAACATCGCGAGATTTTTCAATCTCTTCTGCTGTGATAGGGGGAGCAAATGTAAGGGCTATATCCAAGCCAGGACGAATCTTCCGTGGGGAATAGACATCTGTGAGGGCCGTAATCGCTCCGTGGGCTTCTGTTCTGGTAGCGCCAGCTGTCACTAAAAGGCTCATCAAGGTGTCACCAGAAGACACCGTAACCATTTTCTCAATATCAGTGGGGATCGCAATATCAGTGGCAATCTCTGTGGGGACTGCACCGACAGCGACATATTCACTAGTCATAAGATCAGTCTTTAGTGTGGCAACTAATCCAAGAGACGCGTTGGCGGCTTTTGTTGTTTGTACTGAAGTCGCTTTCGCTTCTTCAGCTGTGCCTTCTATAAGAGCGCTGCTGGATAACCATAAGAAAACTCCCCCGAGGGTAAGAATCGAAAGGCTAGCGCCGAGTGCTGCTTTACCCATAAAAGTAGGCGTGTGGAATCTATTGTTCACACATAGTGCTCCGGAATCCGAGACGACATACGGCCGTGTTTGTTGTTGTAATTAAGGGAACCTCAATAACTCTGCATCGCCAAAGTGATATATTTCTGGATTCCTGTCAATATTTTCTCGATTCACTAATTTAAAAAAGTCCTGCATTCCTGCGGGACTTCAGGTCCTGGTGCTCTTGATCGCGGCAAAGATGCCGGAAAAAGGTAAATAAATTGGAAAAGGTCTTTGACAGGTGTTGATGTGGGGCCTATAACACCGCTCACCAACGAGGCGCATGCTTCTACGGTGCATCGG
>JBALWN010000060.1:0-712 GCA_036960845.1 Halopseudomonas aestusnigri
GGGTTTAAAGCTTTTAGTTTTTCGAGATTACGGCTTTTGCTGAAGATGTAGGAACATAAATTCATGTACCAAGTTAAACTATCCATGAATGGCAACACGGGAGAATGATACTGTGACTGAGCATGTAGTGAATACGGAAATAGCATCAACACTTATAGATGGTTTGACACAGGAATTTCTCGATGATGTGCTCGCAAGAATAGATGAATTTCGCATAAGGTATGGTGACGAGGCCGTCGATAACTTTCTTGAACGCCTTGACGCTCAGCGCGCGCAATATGATGAAAATATAGCAAACAGTGATGAAGAGGCTATTGCGCTAAATTCTTTCGGCGGGAATGCGTTCGTCGTCGCTCAATATGCTGGAGGACTGTTATGGAGGGCCGGAAGTATTCTCCGGACTCAATTCCCTGAGCATTTCCCTACATCCGAGCTTGCCGGCAGAATCGGGGCGGCGCGTGATGATTTTTTCTATGCGCACTGGTTGACTGAGAGTATTTCAAATTCAATTTTCCGAAATCCATCAGAGAATATTAGCGGCGAGGAAGGCGATGAAGTCCTCGATGGCCTTCTGGTATTTAATACAGTGCTGAATACATTACAAGTTGGGACGGCTATTGCTGTAACGTCATTTCGACTTAAAAATGAACAACTTCTTAGTGAGATTAAGCAATTCCATAATGAGTTGCACACCCAAGGCGTCGAGGTCAAT
>JBALWN010000061.1:0-706 GCA_036960845.1 Halopseudomonas aestusnigri
ATAGCAATAGTGTTGGTATTAATGGTCCTTCACCTTATACGGCTTATGGCGTATTTAGAGGTATTGAGGCGGCGGTACGTTTCAAGTTGGGTCGCAACAATTTGGAGGGTGTTCGTGTGGCTATACAGGGTGTGGGTAAGGTGGGGTTTGAGCTTGCCCAGTTGCTAATAAATGCGGGTGCTGAGGTGAGTGCGACAGATATCTTTACCGATAACCTTGAGCGTGCCGTCAGTGAGTTGGGCATTATTCCTGTATCCGTCGATCAAATACTACACCAACAAGTGGATGTCCTAGCGCCTTGTGCCATGGGTGCCACTTTGAACAAAGAAACAATTCCACAGCTGAAGGCCAGTATTGTGGCGGGTTCCGCCAACAATCAACTGGGTGAGTGTTCTGATGGTGAGCGGTTAACCCAAGCAGGCATTCTCTATGTGCCGGACTATGTAATTAACGCCGGTGGTCTGATTAAAGTGTATTACCAGTATTTTGGTGCAGACAGGCAGGAAGTCATCAGACATATTGATCAGATTGCAGAAGAAACCCTGCCAAGAATTTTCTCCGTTGCTAGAGAGCAGAGAAAGCCCACCAGTGTGATTGCCGATGAGCTGGCCAGAGAACGTTTTATGGCCGGTGAATTCGCGCAAACTGATGCCGCTTAAACCGTTGTAAGGATATAATATCGCTGCTTTTGAAGATGATGGTTAAT
>JBALWN010000062.1:0-704 GCA_036960845.1 Halopseudomonas aestusnigri
CGTACAGTTTTCTCTCGATGATTTTGGCACAGGGTATTCATCACTGACCTATTTTAGGCGTTTACCCGCAAGTCAGATCAAAATAGACCAGAGTTTTGTGCGGGACATGCTGGATGACTCAGATGATTTTGCCATTGTTGAAGGTGTTATAGCCTTAGCTAAATCATTCAAACGTGAGGTGATTGCTGAAGGCGTTGAGACGATTGAGCATGGCACTGCTCTATTACAACTCGGGTGTGAATTAGCACAAGGATATGGCATTGCAAGACCGATGCCTGCCGATGATATTCCTGAGTGGATCGCTAGTTGGAAGCCTGATGATGCTTGGAAAAGGCATAAATAATAAACAAACTGTATCCCGTCGGGGCTAAGTGGGCGAGGACCTAAAAACTAAAATTGTGATAACTATCTTTTTACTGCAGCTGATGTAAGACGTTAAGAAAACTACAGTTTTCAATACAGGTTTTATCGGAGTGTTAGATTAGAAACAACGTACGAAAATGTATGACCAAAATGTACGAGTCCCCATTTCTGGTTTCCCGCACACTTGGTAACATATTGAAATATTAAGTATATTTCAACGAATTGGTGGAGGCGGCGGGAAACGTTTACACCTACATTACCAGCAATTGTAAACTCTTAACTCATTGTTTTTAAGTGATTAATTTAAAATACGGGTTTGGATGTTGGTCATACATTGTATG
>JBALWN010000063.1:0-272 GCA_036960845.1 Halopseudomonas aestusnigri
GCACGCGCTCAGAAATTGCGCCGCTGGTCGCACTTCATGGTGACTGATATGTGCCACCACCCTATGAAATCTATTTGAACCCCAGTCAATTACTGCCAGTATGATGTCTATTAGTGCCATCCAGCGTGCGGCTCAACCGATTTGCCTTTTTATTTTTTGCGGATCCAGGCAAGAAACCAAGACTTGTCTACAAGGAAATTGCCCACAGAGTTTGTTACCCGCCCAACGTGAATGCTATGATTCAAGTCATTCTACCGCTGTACCTTTGAATT
>JBALWN010000063.1:281-696 GCA_036960845.1 Halopseudomonas aestusnigri
TCGTTCACGTAACTGATGCTGGCTTCGCAAGTGATGTACTCGGCGCCGACCTGCCCGTTCTGGTTGATTTCTGGGCTGCCTGGTGTGGTCCTTGTAAAATGATTGCTCCTATTCTTGATGAACTGGCTGACGAGTACGCCAACAAGGTAAAAATTTGTAAAATAGATGTGGATGCCAACCCGGAAACACCTGCCAAATTCAACGTACGCGGTATTCCAACATTGCTTCTTTTCAAAGACGGGAATATTGAGGCCACCAAAGTAGGCGCCCTCTCAAAAACCCAATTGATTGAATTTATCGACGCTAGCCTTTAACAATGGCTGCGGTGGCAATAAGTATGCTGCCGCGCCAGTTGTTGCGCTTTCAATAAGGCCCGCTTATACTTGGCGCAATCGCACCGATGTCCATCAACGCG
>JBALWN010000064.1:0-680 GCA_036960845.1 Halopseudomonas aestusnigri
CGGCGCAGGTCCCAATGTCATCATGGACTGGGAGCAAAGCGGTAGTGACCGCTTTACCGTACCCGTGGGACTGGGTATCAACAAGACCATCAATATAGGCAAGGTACCCGTCCGTTTTGGTATAGAGCTTATGTATTCTGTGCACCGCCCTGATGAGATTCCCGGTACGGAGTGGGATTTACGCTTCTATATTATCCCTGCAGTTCCATCGGCGCTGTTTGGCTGGATGAAATAGAAAATCAACTCGTTTAGTGTGAAACACAAAAGTGTTTTATATCAAGAGGAGGTGCTCATAGTATTTAGAATATTCACGGTTATTATCCCTCTACTATTTTCGGCATCACTTTGGGGCAACCTGCGGAAAGGTCATGTCAATCTAATATCTGTAACAAAAACTGTAATTTCTAATACCCGAGACAGCGAAAAAATCGGAAAAACAGGGCTTGTATGCTTTTTCGCATTGCCTGCATTCTTCAGCGTCATTGTTTACGGCCGGGTGTGACTCGCTACCTACAGTATTCAATACACCCCGACAGTCTGCCCCACACTTGTATTAAAAGTTGTGCCTTCTAATGGCCAAACTAATGAGCATTGAATCAAAAGACGGGTTTTTGTTTAAGGTGTTGATTTATAGCAAAAAATATTTAAGAGTGGTGCCCAGGAGAGGACTTGAACCTCCA
>JBALWN010000065.1:0-676 GCA_036960845.1 Halopseudomonas aestusnigri
ATCGTGGTGCGGAACATCGTATCACCTGATCAGGCCTGGTCCGTTAACGGCCCCAACAAGCCACCTGCACCCCCGGCCCGTGGCACGGTGCCTGACCCAATGACCGAATTTATCAAGGCGGGCAGGTGGGCCCCCGCGGAAAAAGCACAGGCACCGATGGTGAATGAGTTCAAGAAAGAGAGTGGATTGAAGTGAGCAGTATTCTGCTGTGATGCGCAGAGGTGGCCCCGCCCACAGTGCGCGCGGGGCTTCTCCTTCGGGGGATCGTAAATTCTCTACATATTGTTTTTGAGTACATTGAGGTTGATTACGATAGAAAGAGAAGAAACAGTACTCTTGGCTATCTCAGCCCTGAGCAATATGAAACACTAAATACCACTTAGAGGAGTGTCCACTTTAGATGGAGCAGATCATGATAAGTAGGGCCAACGCCGTTGGCTATTACGGTCACTAACGATGGACGAGTTCTGCAAAGAAGTACGCTCGTTCGACCTGTAGTGGATTTGCGTAAGTCGAAGCTTTTGTAGAAGCTTTTGTATAATAAATTTCACCGCATACATGATGAGGCGACTAATGAAAAAACCATGGTTAAATAAAACCCTACCCCTGTTGGTCGGTACGTTACTGCCACTGACAAGTATGGCCGGCGGCTTGTGGTTGAATGAGTTTGGTGACC
>JBALWN010000066.1:0-675 GCA_036960845.1 Halopseudomonas aestusnigri
TAGTATCAAGATCAACTTAACCTCTGGAGCATATTTTGAAATTAATTGTGGTGCCATATCGCTATAGCAAATGGAGGTGTCCACCTCCAGCATAACCCTGTCATCCGGCTCATCATAAAGTGCTAAGTAATCCTCTCTATCACCAGAGAAATCACCAGAGAAAAACCCAGACTCTTTGACTTTCCTACTAAGAGAAAATCGCCCATCTTCTAACAAATTTGAATACAACCAGGTCGTCCCTGATTTTCTTGTACCTATGACAAGAGCATCCACTCGCCACCTCTTCAACTGATCTGAGAAAACAGCCTTTTTAACTACACTACTGAATAGTTATAGGAAGGAATACCACACCTCAATTCTTTTAGTTACTATTGCATTCCTTTACGCCTCTCAACACTTAGAAGTATTAATGCCACAAAAACACCCATCATTACACCAAGCACAAGAGACACCAGCATTATCATTGTTCGTTTTGGCTTAAGCCTTTCTTCAGGCGGCACTGCTCGAGCATCTATGTTTGCGGTCCATACCAAGCCTTCATTCAGAACCACCTGCTCCAAGCTCATTCGGTATTCTTTCAGCTCAGCCAAATCCGGTATATACACTTCAAAACTCTCTCTCCTGCGCCCTAAAGTTTCTATTTCTGACGCAAGCGCCTTGCTTCCCAGCAAATAC
>JBALWN010000067.1:0-666 GCA_036960845.1 Halopseudomonas aestusnigri
GTGAGGTCTGACGGGTGTTCTGGTTTCGAAGGAACCACTGGGGTTACATTTCCCAGGCCCTTTTTTGGTAAATCATTCATAGTACGGCACCCTTCCTGCAATCCGGTCAATTCGACCAGTGCGTTAAACGATGCCCCCTCTGTCCGGTTACCTGAAAGATTACGCTGGAGCGAACCCAGCTTACCTCTTCGGTGATGCGGAGGATTTTACCTACACATACTCTCCAGAGCCTTCCCACCCGACGGTACATTTGCCTGAGAGTTTCCGGGGCGGTTGCTCCTTCGGCGCTGGCGTAACCAGTCTCTCCCATCAGGTAGATAAAGGTATATTTCTACAGTATCAAATTCGAGGTAACCCTACGGCAATCTCTTGATGCTACTGTCAAGTCTCCTTTATACAGGCGCATATTATAGTCCTAGTGTAATATGCGCGCCACGCTGAGGGCGACCAAAGATATTATCTGTTCGCCACTCTATCTTATCGGCTACCATATTTGAGAACCCAGAAAGGTAGTAGCGCGGCGACATCTGCACTTTTTTCATCAAGCTCAATTGCTGTCGTCATCAAATTATCATCGAAGCGCACAATTTGCCCGTTGAATTTGCACAACTCTGGGGAGCCAACAGGCCCAAATATTCCCTCAATTAGCATTTCGGTTTCGCATCC
>JBALWN010000068.1:0-655 GCA_036960845.1 Halopseudomonas aestusnigri
GACGCACTAACTCAAGATACATCACCCCGGGTAAAATTTTAGCCCCGCCAACAACGTGATCTCGCAAATAAAACTCAGAACCCGTTAAAATCAGAAAACCACCAGAATCAACCAAACTTGATACTCGTTTGGAATGTTTGGAAACACCCTCCATCCAATATTCTTCGGGCTCAAAGGGATAGGTCGGTAAACTAGTTCGTGCAGGGAAAGCGCCTTGATGCACAGCATTCCAATCGACAAGAACCCCTTTAGTCCAAGCCTTAGCAATCTGTTCTAAACGTCCTTCCACCAACCAAGCAGAAGTCATTCGCACCACATCATCAACTTCGCCCAAAAGATCGGTGAGGTCAGTTATTCCATCCACACTCCCGTTAAAGGTTTGGTCACCTGTCTTTTTGTTCTCCGCAAAGGATGTCAGCTGTTGTCGTAGTTCTTCGAGATCCTTCGATATAAAAGCGACGCGATATTTCATCTCAACCCGTCCGGTCTGCAATGTGTATGCGAGATCAGCGAGGCTTGGATTGTTGGTTTCTAAAAAGCTGGTCAGATTATGCGCACTGACCAATAAGCGATCCTGAGCACGTGCAGATAAGATAATCAGCTGTGGCCCAGCTTGGTGTGAGGTTGGCGTCGGTGTTGGCGCTTGCTCAAGCAC
>JBALWN010000069.1:0-654 GCA_036960845.1 Halopseudomonas aestusnigri
CTGTGTTGTAGCCGCAGTGATTAAAAGTGATAAGCCTAGAGCGATATGATGTGATTTTAAAAACATGTACATTCATCCATTAAATGTCAGATAAGCGCTGAGTAGGTATTCTACAGAGAAATTCTTAATGAGTGGTGATAGAAATTTTGATGATTTGACTAACAGATTTTAGTGCTTCTTGGTTGTTGCCTCATGCGAAATTAGTTTTACATTTTTAACGGTCACATGTCATTTGTCGGTTGCTTATGCACACTTCCCTTATGTGCGGTTAGTAATTGATCAAATCTGCATTGAAGACTGTAATTTCTAATACCCGAGACAGCGAAAAAATCAGAAAAACAGGGCTTGTATGTTTGTCCTTCGATATTTTTTTTGCCTGCATTCTTCAGCGTCATTGTTTACGGCCGGGAGTGACTCGCCACCTACAGTTTTCAATACAGGTTTTATCGGAGTGTTAAGTTAGAAATAACGTACAAGAATGTATGACCAAATTGTACGAGTCCCTATTTCTGGTTCCCCGTGCACTTGGTAATATGTTGAAAAATGAAGAATATTTCAACGAATTGGTGGAAGCGGCGGGAAACGTTTACACCTACGTTACCAGTAATTGTAAACTCTTAACTCATTGTTTTTAAGCGATTAATTTAAAATACG
>JBALWN010000006.1:0-309107 GCA_036960845.1 Halopseudomonas aestusnigri
AATTGACTGCTGATACAACAGTTCTAAAGCAGGCCGCGGTGAATGCTTCACAAGGAGCGTCTGTTTTGCAGGTTGGCGATGGTGCACTTGCACGTATCGGCGATGTTCTTCAGCGTTTAAAAGCGTTGGCTGCACAGTCCCTTTCTGGTGCTGTTCAGGATGCTGAGCGTGTTTTCATCGATGCTGAATACCAACAGTTGAATACTGAGATTGGTGATATCATTACTGATACCAAATTTAACGGTCAACAGATTGTTAATACCTATACTCAGAGTTATCTTGTTGGTACGGCTTCCACTGATACCATCGTGGCTTCGGTCTCTACTCTGACTGCAGTCGCAGGTCCAGCTGGTGATGTGTTGACAACTGGTGCTGCGACCACAGCATTGGGTGCAATAGATACAGCTTTGACTAATGTATCAACTCAGCGTGCAACACTCGGGGCATTTATTTCTCGTTTTGAAACACGTGCTCAAGCTATTTCCACTTCAATTGAAAACATTGATGCGGCAAATTCTACGATTAAAGACGTAGATTTGGCGTCGGAACAGAGTAAACTGGTGACAGCTAATGTACTGGTACAGGCGGCAGTTTCTGCCTTGTCTCAGGCAAATCAGGTACCGCAGCAGCTCTTAAGAGTTCTGCAGTAATCTTCGAGATTCTGGGGTGGGTGTTCACCACCCCAGAATTATGATAAACTAATTATTATGTACGTTTGAAAGGATGAGAGGGAGATATGATATGTCAGACTTGACAGTTCCAAGCCCTTCTGTGCCGACTTCTCTTCCCAGTCAGGTTGCGGCTCCGAAGGCAGTTGCACCTAAAGTGGTCTCTGTACCAAGTGCAAGTGCACCCCCAACTAATCCTGTTGTGAAATCTGAAGTTGCGAACACAACTTCTGGCACGAATATTGCTAGTAAGAGTAATAAGATCGAAGCTCCGATTTCAACTTCAGCAGCGCCAACTGGGGCGTCAAATATTCTTACTTTCCGGGATAACGATACCGGTAGGTTGATCATTAAACTGATTGATAAAGATAACAACGCTGTGATCACACAGTTTCCTAGCCTTACACAGTTAGGTAATTATCCAAAAGTTAATGTTAGCCCCGTACAAGTAAGAACAGTTGATGAAGAGATCTAGGACTAGTTAAGCGTTCTGGAAGGAATATAAGTCATGGTTAGCACAGGTAATCTTAATTTCGTAAATGGTTCGCCGACCCTTTCAGGGCAGTTTTCCGGCTTTGATACCAATGCAATTATTGAAGCAACTCTTCTTGCCAAGAGACTTCCTGCTGTAAGACTTGAATCGACAATTAAAGACAACGATCTTCAAAGCACAGCATACACTGAATTGACGACTCTTCTTGCCAATCTTCAGACGGCTTCTTCTGCTTTGCGTAACCCGCCTGGTCTAAGTGGTACGGATAGTAATATATTTGAGACGAAGGCTGCATTTTTAACCTCAGGAAACGCGACAAGCGCAGGAACTTTAGTAGGCGTGAGCGCGACTAATGCTGCAGCTGCAGGTACTTACGAGTTAGAAATCCTTAGGCTTGCAACAGCAAATAAAACGTCTTCCGGAGCTGTCGCTGATTCTACTGCAGCGCAGAATGTAGCTGATACAATTACTATTGGTCTGGTTGGTGAAACGACGAAGGATATCGTTATTGAAGCCACGGATACGCTGGATGAAATCGCAGCTGCCATTAATGCTGTAAAAGGCGATACTAATGTGCGCGCGGCGGTCATCAAAGTAGCCGATAACGATTTTAGATTAGTGCTTACTGCGGAAGAAACGGGCAAAGCGATTACCCTCTCAGGAGCATCGGGCCAATTTTTAACGACATTTGGTGACGGGGCGGTGTTGAGCGAGTTGGATCCCGCGCAAACATCCCAAATTAAGATTGATGGTATTGCGACGATTATCGAGCGAACAACTAATGATGTAAGTGATGTTGTGTCGGGTGTAACATTTCAACTTTATAAAGCTGATGTTGGCAACAATATCAAAGTTGAAATTCAGAATAATTTAGCTACGATCAAAGAAAAGATATCCGATTTTGTTCAGGCCTATAATGAAGTGCGTGATCTTGTTACATCACAAAGATCCTATGATCCTCAGAGTGCTAACGCTGTAAAACCCATATTGTATGGTGATGATATTTTACGGCGTGTGGAGCAAAGTCTATATGGTAATATTTCTACCGGAGCTTTAGGACTGAGTGCTACTGCTTTTAATAACTTTGCGGCAATCGGTATTGATATTGATTCCGAAAACAAGCTTACGCTAAATGACAGTGAGCTTGACGATGCCTTGGTGAGTAACTTGGATCAGCTTCGTGCTGTGTTTGAATTTGGAGTGACGTCGGATACGACTAATTTCCGGATAATTTCAAGATCTAATGCGCTTAATATTGATGATTTTGAATTGGTGATTTCAGGGGTTGATGCTGGAGGCCAAATTACAGGAGCAACTGTTACAGGGCAGGGCAGTGTTTTTGATATCTCAGGCTCAACATTAACAGGCAAGGTTGGGACGGCTTTTGAGGGCGCGGTTTTTGTGTATGCAGGAGCTGCAAGCAGTGGTGCTAAGACAATTCAAGTTCAGACTTCTCTCGGGATCGCTGAAAGTATTTTTCAGACCCTAGAAAATTTTCTAGAGCCAGGTGGGATTATACCTACGCGCTTAGCAGACATTACAGACGAAAATAAATCCTTGAGCACTAAGATCACTGATATTGATTCCCGTTTAGCTGTGACTCGTCTGTTTTTATTAAATAAATATGCCAGGTTAGAGCAGTCTCTTGGCCAGGCTGAAGCGATGAAAAAGCAGTTGGAAGCAATGGCGAATGCAAGCAAATAGTCTTTCTAAAAAAGTTAGACGAGCTTCGTATTTTCTTTCTAAGGTACAAGCATTAGGGTTGGAGAGGTTTCATGTATAACAAGCCATATGGGGCCAACGTTTATAGCCAAGCTTCTCAAAATGTAAGTCCTACAAAAGCAATCGTAATGCTTTATGAGGGTATGATACGCTTGATACAAACTGCAAAAATTGCAGATGAAGAACAGCGGTTTGAAGATCGCTTTAATGCCGTCGAAAAAGCTTCTAGAGTTTTGTTAGGTCTTCAAGGACAGCTGGATTTCGATAATGGTGGGGATATTTCTCCACTGTTGCACGAGTATTACGATAGCCTGTTTATGCGCATGATGCAGATTAACTCGAGAAATGGTCAAGAGGTTGCTGACGATGTGATTAAAGGGCTTGTTGAATTAAAGCAATCTTGGGAAGAAGTTCACAAACAAACGGATCAAAGGTTTGCTGCTCCTGGACAGGCACCTGCGCCACCGAAACCAAGTTCTTACGGTGCCGATGGTAAAAATCGAACTCAAGACAAGGGAACAGCCATCGTAATTTGAACTCATTTAAGTTTCGATATCGCTGGACCTCATTTTTCTTTCTCCAAAAAATATTTTCATACCTTATCTCAGCCTTGGGTCGGGATAGATGATGGATATTGGAAATTATATGTGTTACTTATCTGTTCGGGGCAATTTCTCAGTAATATCAAAATGATAATCAGGTTACTGTTGTCGACATCGCTTTTTGTTTGTAGCAAGGAGAATAGAAGTGAAGCTGGGGCGGAAATTCAATTTTAAAGTTGAAAAAGCGGCAGAGGGTGTATTAAAGCATCTATATGAAAAGCAGTTTTCTGAAGCATTTGAGCTTGCGGATAAAAATCTTAAAAAGAAAAAAAATCACCCTGTTTTTCTCTTTGCTGATAGTATCCGATATCTCATAAACGATGACCCTGCTACTTTTCGAGAAATTTTCGATAAAATTTCACTAAATTCGGGCGTAAAATCAGAGGATTATTATAACTTTGGGGTCTTCTTTCAGGCCCTTGATGTCCATTCTCTCGCGGCTGAGTGTTATGGTGAGTGTATTAATTTAAAGCCGGATTTTGTTGAGGGTTATATTCAGCTCGCAAACTCTCTATTTTCGTTGAATGAAGTTGAAGGGGCTCTGGGCTCATATCTCTCCGTATTGGAGATTGATAAAGAAAATAAATATTGCCTTGATCGTGCTGGGAGTTGTTATGAACTCATGGGGCACAACGATAAAGCCCTAGAGTGTTACCGGAAGTTATACGACAAAGATCCCCTTGATAGTAACTACCGTTGTAATGTGGCTAAGTGTTTGATCCATCTTGAAAGATCAAATGAAGCTGAACATGTGGTTTCAAAGGATCTGGAAAAAGCATCCAAGAAGGAACTGGACTACCTGCTATTAGTCAAACTTTATAAAGATCGTCATGATATGAAAGCGGCATTGAACTTTGCCGCTGTGGCATATGACGAAAATAAAGACTGCTTGCCAGTTATTAAAATATTTGGATCTCTTTTATGTAATCGAAATCTATTTGAAAAAGCTCAAGAGGTATTACTAAAGGCGATAGCAAGGGATCCAAATGATCCTGAAATGCTATTTAACTATGGTAACGCCTGTCAAAAACTTGGCGAGTTGACTGAGGCCCATAAGTATTACCTTAAATCCTTAGAGGCGGATCCTCAGTACCATAAAGCCATTAATAACCTTGGATTTGTATTCGAAGCCCTTGGAGATCATAAACAGGCACTCGAGTGTTATGCAAAAGCATTGAAAATGGCTCCTGACCAGGACAAATATCACAGTAATATTCTTTTTGCGATGTTGCATGAATCCGGAAGCGATCCAATTGAACATTATAATGAAGCGCGTAAGTGGGAACAGTCATTTGCCGTAGATCCTGCTGATCGTATTGCAGAATATAAAGTCAGTAACAAACCTCAAGAAAAACTCAAAATTGCCTACATTTCTGGGGATTTCGGCGATCACGTGGCCTCCTACCACTGGCTACCGATTGTCAAACATCACGATAGGGATAAGTTTGAAATTTTCCTTTACTCTCAAACTACTCGTGAAGATGAGACGTCTGAGAAAGTAAGAACCAAAATTGATGAAGTTTGTGATCATAATATAGAAGTTGTTCATATGAGTGATGAACAACTATGCGACCAAATCGTAAACGATGGAATTAATGTTCTTATCGATTTATCAGGTCATACGGCAGGTAATCGTCTTACTGCTTTAAGTCGAAAGCCTGCACCTGTTCAGGCGACATATATCGGATATCCGGCGACAACAGGCCTGGATGCAATTGATTATTTTATTACTCAACCCATTCATACACCGATAACAGCTGCAAGGGCGTTCTCTGAAAAGCTTGTTCATACAGTTGGATGTACAAGTTATAATATTCGTAGTAGCGCTGAGCATGTAGTTTCGAAGCCTCTTCCATTCAAAGAAAACGGATACGTTACCTTTGGTAGTTTTAATCGCCCAAGTAAGGTTTCCAAAGAATGTATTGATGCTTGGGTGAAGATTGCTGCGGGTGTCCCTAATTCTCGGCTCATTATTAAAAGTGACGGCGTGACAGGTGATAGATTTAAAAATGTTGTTACTGAAAGCATGAATGAAGCCGGGGTATCCTCTGAACGTCTGATCTTCAGAGAACGTAGTGAATATGCTGATTATCTTGAAGAAATAAATGAGATCGACATTGGCCTGGATCCCTTTCCCTATAATGGGGCTACAACATCGTTCGACATGCTCTTCATGGGACGAAGTTATATTACTCTAAGGGGTGCAGGTGCCATTCATGAAATAGTTGGTGCTTCATATCTTGAATATTTTGGTCATCCTGAACTTGTTGCCAATACGATAGAAGAATATGTAAATAAAGCGATTACTGCTGCGAAGGGTGTTCAAGACCTCGAGGCGATCAGAGGGGAGCTAAAAGAGACTTTCCTTCGGGATATTGCTGGCAGCGGCCCAAGGGTCTGTGCATCACTGGAAGCAGGGTATCAGAAAATGTGGGACACTTACGTTTTGGGTAAGGAAAAAGACCATATTAATGTTGCTTAAAGCCGGTTGGAAAATTACCTGTAGTCGCAGAGGATGTTGTTTAGAGAAAAAACATTGTTACATGTCTCAAAGGGGGCACGAAAAAGATACTGATACCCTTTGGTTCGTAACAGTTGGATGACGGTTATTAGAACAATCATTCCTTGGGGACATATTGAAAACCCTTTACAGGAGATGATTGTCATATTGACACCTATTCAATGGATATTAATCGTTGATGGTTTCATATTTTCTATAAAGTAGTATTTAAAATACTTTCAGTTAAAAATAATGAATTGAGTATAAATCCCCCTTTTGGGGAGATTTGGGCGTGTAGTTTTTACCTGTACTTTGCAGGTATGGGGCATAGCACCTTAGGGTGTATCTATGAAGCATAATATAAGAGGACCAAAACGTAATTAGCGTATTCAAATTTGACGAAAGTCATTTTTGAATCGTTCCGCACGTGCCACTTATTGGAAAGCCATTCCCATTGGGTTTAAAAAAGTAACGTTAATATCGTCTTCTAAGGTGTGTTTCTAAAAAAATATTATCCTACTTCTTTGGTGAAAAGTGATTGATTAGGTCAGTAATGTTTCGAAATACGATAAACTGGAAGAAAGTTGGATTATTCTTAAAGCCAGAAACCAATAAGTGGTGGTCTTTATCCCACGCTACAATCCCAACCCCTGAAGATTTAGGGGGCGGGGTTTTTCGTGTCTATTATGCAGGCCGGAATGAACACAATCACTCCTATATAAGCTGGGCCGATGTTGATTTGAATGAACCATTCCAAGTACTACAATACAGTAAAAAGCCCGTATTATGTCCTGGGAAATTAGGTTGTTTCGATGATACAGGTGTTACTCCTTCATGCATTATTAATCTAAAAAATGGTGAGAAGGCCCTTTACTACATTGGCTGGAACCCTGGATCTACTGTGCGTTTCCACCTTTTCGGTGGATTGGCAACCAGCAATGACGGTGGTGAAACCTTCCACCGTTATTCTCATGCGCCAATCATTGAGAGAAGCATAACGGACCCATATCTCAACACTGCTCCGTGGGTTGTTAAGGTCAGTGAAGGATATAGGATGTATTACGTTTCCGGTACTGAATGGTTGCATCGTGATCTGCCCCGTTACCACATCAAAATAGCTCACTCCCATGATGGGAAATCATGGCAAAGAGAGGGGCAGGTTTGTATTGATTTTAAAGATGATTCTGAAAATGCCTTGGCTCGACCCTATGTGATACTTGACCGTGGGATATGGAAAATGTGGTTTGGCTATATGGGAGCAAAATATCGTTTAGGTTATGCTGAATCTTACGATGGTGTCGTGTGGGTTAGACGGGATGATTTATCAGTCATTAACGTCAGCCAGTCAGGTTTTGACGCAGATATGATTGAATACGCTGCAGTGGTTTCGCATGGGGGACGCCATTTCATGTTCTACAATGGTAATTATTACGGAAGTGATGGCATTGGGTTGGCTGTAGAGGAATGAGGTTGGAGAAATAAAGAGGTGTCATGTAACGTATTGGTAGCCGATTTTGAACTGAGGGGGGATTACGATAGATATGACAACAAACAATGAATATGTGGAGCATTATTTAAACACATCTAACGTTTTTCCTTCTGTGTTGGCGTTGAAATTATTTATGGGAAATAATCCAAATTTTTCTTTTAAAGAGCATGAGTTAAAGGGGAAAAAGATTTTAGATATAGGCTTTGGCGATGGTCGAGATCTTTATCTTTTTAATCATCTAAATATGGATGTTTATGGTGTTGAGCCTGATGAAAGAGTTGTCAAACACACTCAAGATAAACTTAGAAAGCTTGGGTTTACTCCAAAGTTGAAAACGGGGCACAACAATAATACTGGTCTTGATAACAATACCTTCGATATAATTTATGCTTCTTCATCAATTTATTACCTATCGTCATTAGAAGATAGGATCATTGACGCACTTTCTCATTGCTATGATATTTTAAAGACCGATGGTTATTTTGTAGGAAGTATGTGTCGTAGTGATTGTTTCGTTACTGACGAAGCGGTTAAATTAGATGAGAATAGGCTCATTCTGGAAGATCCCTATTTTAAGTTCAGAAAAGGTCAACATTATCATGTTTATAATTCTCAAGATGAAATTCGTTGTGACTTGATGAAATGTGGCTTCAAGGTGGTCTCTTTGTCCGATTATGATGTAGACTGGTTTGGTAGCAGAGAAACCTTATTCCTGTTTGTAGCCCAAAAAAGTGACCGTTAAGTAATAAGCCCATAAATGGGAAATCAGTTAGATATCTTTTGATAAAAAAGTGTGACCTCAAAATTGCTCCCTATATCTTGAATTGGTTACATAAATAAAGGTTTTTCATGACCAATAATTTTGCCGAAAATGGTGTAGAGTACTCTCAAGGTATCGTCCCTAAACACCTATTATGGGGCCTCCTAGAAGAGATAATTGATCTAACAGGTCATAAGTTTGTTGGGCATGCCGCCCAAAATGAATTGTTTAAATTAACTGAGATAGCTCTTTTGGAATTTTTACAAAAAGTTCCTACCGAAGAGTACCTTTGCTTGATGCGAGCGATTAAATCTTCTGTATGGATAAAACAAATTTCAGTTTGCAACTCTGTTGTTGAAAAATCCAAAGAGTTATTAAACACAGATCAAATATCCCAACGCGGTAATCCTGTATTGCATGTGACGGGGAATTCTTTTCAACTGAGTGATAAATCCCTTGCCGCACCTTGGCATCAAGACTGGCCGGCATTGAGGACCTCTAAGAAAACATTGGTCGTGTGGGTGCCATTTGGGGGCGCTGAGACTCAGGGGGCACTATCTTTTAAGGTGGGAAGCCACCGCCAAGGTTTGTTCAAAACGAAAGAAGTTGGCGCTGTTTACGAAATTGACCCAGATGAACTTGGGAAGTTTGAAACAGTGCAGAAAGGAATGGAGGCTGGTGATACTGTCTTCTTTGACAGCTTAACCGCCCATTCATCCCAAAGTACCGATAAGCTCAGAATGGCTCTGAGTTTTCGATTTGAAGATCTAAGTTGCCCGGAGTGGAAAAATCGAAATTTTTCTAGCTCTCACCGTGATGGTATTGAAAAATGCGAGTTAACTGATGCAGAAAACAAAATATTTGAATAGCGAAGAAAGCTCAAGGGGGGAGGAAAAATATGCAGCCGTACCCCAATTTGAGCATATTGCAGAGCTTTTGGGTAACAAGCTTTTAGATAATCCCTTTATGATAGCTCGATCGGGATTGATGGCTAAGTTATTATTTCTTCACGATGTATACGGTCGAATTAAGGACGTTCCAGGGGATATCATTGAGCTAGGTGTCTGGTTGGGGCAGTCCTTGATTATGTTCGAAAATCTTCGAGCAATACATGAGCCCTTTAATAGCTGTAGAACGATATATGGTTTTGATACTTTTGAGGGTTATGTTGAGACGAGTGATTTACATATATCGCCGAATGAAATCCAGAAATACACTCAACCTAAAAGTTGGGAGAAAGAGATAAAATCTCTTTTTGAGGCCCATTGTTTAATAAATAACTCCAAGACTAATTTGAGCCTGATAAAGGGAGATATTCGAAAAACACTCCCCAAGTTTAGTAAGAATTATACGGGGCTAGCAGCCTGTATTTATGTTGATATCGCAACATTTGAAACCACTGAGGTCGCGATAGCTTTTGCCAAAGAACATCTGGTCCGGGGCGGTGTTATGATTGTTGATGACTATGGCGATACTTATCCCGGTGTCATGAAGTCATTGAAAAGAAATGGCATTGAAGATTTCGATTGCGAACTTAATCCTCACTTTAAAACAAAGTTATTACTATGGAAAAAATAGCAGAAAGAGCTAAAGCGGCTTTTGATAAAGATGGCGTATTTGTCGCTGAAAGCCTTTTGTCGACTACACAAGTTAGTTCGTTAAGAGAAGCATTTTTTGCTTCCCGGGAAATATGTGCTTCTTTGCAAAAAACATATGATCTGGATGTGCAACAAACAGGCACTGTCCACCACGTATTGTTCATGCACAAAATATTTCAGGAGGTTCTAAATAATCCGGACTATATGCAGATTGTTGAAACCTTTTTCTCTGGTAGTAAGTTTGTTCTCAATTCTATCGGTGGCCAGAATAATAAGGGGGATAGTAATTATGCTTCGAATATTCATAGAGACGTTCGATTTTTCACTCTAGACCGCTTGATGTTGAACACGATCCTGGTTGTGAATGAGTTTACTGATGATAATGGGCCGACAGAATTCCTCATGGGATCTGACGAGGTTCGAGAGAAGCCGACAGAAGAAGGTTTTGAGGCGGGAGCTGTTTCCATAAAGTGTCCTGTGGGTTCAATAATATTTTTTGATTCTCGTATTTGGCACAAAGCCGGAAAGAGAAAGATAATTGGAGATGATCGCATTATTTTTACTCCAATTTTTTCCCGCTCTTTTATTAAGCCGGGTTTTGACTATTCAAAGGCTTTACAAGAATATGGAGTTGATAAAGCTTCAGAGAATATAAAACAACTTTGTGGGTATTTCAGTGATATTCCTTCTTCGCATGACGAATGGTATAACCTGAAAGAACGACGGTGTTATATGGCTGGCCAGGATGATTGATAAAAACCTTACTCAAAATAATCAAGCATGGGGGAACTCTAAGTACGCGACAGATTTCGATTATCTTATGCATGACTATGTGCTGCAAAGGTTGCGCCCTTTTTTTAAGGGAGATCATTGCGCCGAACTTGGTTGCTACAAAGGTGAGATGACCAAGAAGTTAGCAAAAGAATTCGAACGTGTTACGGCTATTGATATCGAACCAAAATATTGTGAACACGTGCGAGAACTGGGGCTGGGGAATGTCGATGTTAGTCAATCAGACTTTGCGATGTACGATGACTATAATAAGTTTTCAGACGTAATTTCCATCCACAGCCTTGAACATGTAGAATTTGATCAAGAGTTGCTTAACTTTTTGAGTAAAAACAAGGCTTCTGATGCTTTGGTTCACATTGTTGTGCCAAATGGCACTTCTCTTTCCCGAAGAATAGCTGTGAATATGGGCTTTATGGCAGAGCCATTGGTGGTAACAGACTTTGAAAAAGCCATTGGGCATCACAGGACTTATGACATTGAAACTTTAATTGCTGTGGTCGAAGGCGCGGGGTTAACCATCGTTCACGCTGGTGGTATCATGCCGAAGGTCTTTTCTAATTCTCAATATGACCGGGCCTTACAAGAGGGCATTATCGGCCAGGAATATCTCGATGCTGCTTTTAAATTGAGTGAAGAACTGCCGGAACTGTGTTCGTCGATCTTTGTTAGTTGTCGGTAGCTAACTAGCTAACTGGGCTCAAGTGTAACCTTCAATATGCCAATACCGCTCTGGCCAAAACCATTGCCATTGATCAAAAGAAAAAGGTCTGGGCCTATGGTTATAGGGTAGGGGTAGCTCGTTTGATGTGAGAATGCGGTATGATCGACTTCTATTTGGTCATCAGTTCTCACCCAGTCTAGATTGTTCCTGACCGCAAAGCCTATCTTATAGCTATTGGCACCATCCCTAAAGTCCGTCATGCCCCGAGAGCAAAAGCTAAGGTATTCACTGTCATCGATTGAAAAGTGCACGGGCCTCGAGAAAACTTCTCCTTTATAACGTGGTATTATGATCTTTGTGTAATCGCACTCAAGGTGCTCAAGGTCACTTCCGGTAGCTGCTTTGACGTAGTACTCTGGTTCATAGCGGCCATTGATTTCCTCCCATCTTTCAGTGGATATATAAAAAGCTGTGAGATGGGCTTTATCATCTTTAATTATAAAGGGAGTAACCGCGCTGGATGGGTTGACCTTGTCTCGGGTTAAAAAAGGACCTCTGGGTACTTCTGCAAGTTTGAAAAAGTTATTCGTATATTCAAGGCTGAGATACCCCGAAGCATTCAGATAAGCAGGCGTACCGGTTAGGCTGTTCCAACCGCTGTAGAGTAGGGACCACTTTTGATTATCTTCTAATATCTGTGATGGGATCGCACCATCGGTATCGAAAAAACCTACACGGTCCGGACGATAAAAATTCTCGTCCTTATGCGTAATATTAAAATTATTATCCAGCTTGTAATAACAAATGTAGGACTTATTTTGCTCTGTTCTGTTAGAGAAAAATAGATGCAGTTCATTATCTAAGAATACGCCACATGGAGATTGAGCATAACCGCGGCCCTCGGTTGGAGGGGGTATCATTCCTTGGAGGCTAAATTCAAGTTTACTCATAATATGGCTTCTTTACCGAACAAGGCTTATCAGATGCTTCTAAGATATTGTTGTATCTTATTTGGGCAGTACAATGAAGCTTAGGTGTTGATTTATTTCTTGTTTTATTTGTTTTATCTCTTGTGTGATTAAGCGTTCGATCATGCTGGCCTTCGATCCATGAAATGGAGTAAAAATTCCCAAAGATATTCCCCGTTGCTGAAAACCTTCCGAAGTGTAGTACTCAACACCTCCTTCAAGATTAATATATCGACTGGCTTGTAGTTCTTGAGCGATTGCTTCTATGCGTTTTTGGCCTTTTATCTCTTTTGGTATGTTTAATTGAGACGAACGGCATATTTTAGGAGAATAATCGAGCAAATTTGAAGTATATTGTAACGTTCGTTCTAGGTAGTCGACCACTGATCCCTGAAAATTCAAAAGGGTAGAGGCGAGTTCATTGTCTTGCTTAAGTATTTTATGTAAGTGAGGAAAAGAGTTTGCTAGGTGGTAAAATCGATCATGAGTGTCCTCGGTAAACTCTAATGAGGATATTAGATCGTGATAAGCGGGCTTTTTAATGGGAAGAGTGAGCCAATCTTGGCTACCGTCTTGTTTGGTAAGTTTATTTCTATGTACCCATCCCCGGCGGGGAAATTGCACGCAATCGAGTATGACGAATATGTCTGCGAGAGCCAACAGACGATAATAGCCAGCATAAGGAAAAAAATAAGGTTGCATGATAGCAACAGTCGTCATTGAAATCCTACTTATATTCTTCTTAATCGTGAGCTAGGTATGCGTGCCAAATCAGCAGCATTTGCGACAAAGACATTTTCATCTTCGGTGTCCTTGAGTATGACACAACCTGCACCAATTACATTGGCTTTACCAATATTTATGTTATCTCGCAGAGTTGCGTTTACACCAATAAATGTAAAGGCGCCGATATTAACAGAACCAGAAATGACGGCATGAGATGCAATGAAGCAGTTATCCTCAATTGTGCTGTGGTGACCGATGTGATTTCCGCTCCAAAGGTAAACGTTATCGCCGATGGTGACAAAAGGCTGAATTGTATTGTCTTCAAGAAGTAAACAATTTTCACCAACCTTTAAATCAGGAAAAGTCGTTGCTCGGCTAGAAACATATGTTGCCAGTTTATAGCCTTTGTCTTTGCAGGCAGCGACTTTCTCAGCACGAAGTTTATTTACGCCAGTAAAACTGACAGCAACAAAAAGGTCATGTTCATCAGGAGGGTATTGTTGAGTGATTTCATCAAAAGGAATGACAGGTAATCCAAATAACTCTGTTTTTCCGATGTATTCTTTGTCCACGGTAAAAGCCACTGGTTGGTAATCGCTATCATGTTCAAACATATAATAGACCAGTTCGGCAACTTGGCCATTTCCAAAGATAATTAGCTTTTCCATTTTAAAAATCCAAGTAATTTAAACGGCTTAAACCTATGGTGTCGAAAATCAATTAAAACTAAGATAATTTATTGATTTTATGGGGCTGATTTTGCTCTCATTTCATGAGCAGAGAGGGTTTGCTCTGTGATGTAATCATGCCAGATAGACCGCATACCATCTTCAAAGTCACGTGCATATTCTTTAATTTGAAAATACCGTGAGTGTTCCAAAAGGTGAGGTCGTATGTTTTTTCGTAATTCAATTAACTCGTTAGGTGAATTTCCGATCTCAATAGCACGTTTTATGAAGGTAGTTTTATCTTCACAAATAAAACGATCGAATTTGGCACTTGCCATAATAGAGGTCGACATTCTTGAGCGCCAATCAGGACCAGAAATAGTTAAGGTTGGCACCCCTTGCCATAGGGCGTTCATGGTTGTGGAACCATTGGTATAGGGAAATGTATCGAGAACCAAATCTACATCTTTGTATCTTCTACACATGTGTTTGTAAGGAGTGAATCCCTCAAAAATTAACCTATCAGGCGAAATACCTTCATAAGCAAAAGATTGAATAAGGAACAGTCTGGTTAACGCTTTGCCAGCCAGTTCATTTTTAATAAATAATTTTGATTTGGGAACTCCGTTGAGTACTTCTGCCCATGTGGTTATTACATCTTGATTTATTTTGAAACTATCCCCAAAACAGGCAAACATAACAAAATTGTTTTTTTGAAACGGTGGGGAACTAATAGGTGGATCAGCCTCCAATTTCCATCCCCCAACCGCTTTACCTGAAAGATACAATAACTTTTCAGTGTAATATTTCTGTTGGTTTTGGGGGACAGAGATTTCATCGGTGATAATGTAATCAACTTCTTCAATGCCCGTCGTTGCACAAAGGTTATACCAACTTACTTGTATAGGGGCGGCACGTCTTCTGATAACTCCTAATCGATTGTTCGGTCTTAAGGGTCCGTTCATTTCGATCAGTATATCTATGGTATCTTCCCGAATTACTCGATTTAAAGTGTCATCTTCAAGGTGAGGGACATGACGGTATACGTGGTTGGAGTACGTTTCCGGTGCGGCCCAAGGTCCAGAATGGTAAATAAAGAAACGTACCTTTTCAGGATCGTGGTTTGATAATTGTGGAATTATGGTTGTGAGTGCTATTGGACCATGAAAAATATCACTTAAAAGGCCGACGTTTAATATTCTTTCAGGCGATAGATCCGGCGCTATCCGTGGCAGTATTTCAGCTAGCTTAAGTTTGTCAGCGTTGAGCTTGCTCTGGGTATAAAATTGTTCTGAATTACAATTACTGCTGGCTAATAGAATACGCGTAAGTATATCTGCCCTGTCATGTGTTGGAAGTATTTGCAGATTTCGTTTGGCGATAGTTTCTGCCCGATGTGTCCAACCCAATCGGTAAAAGGTTTGGGCTGCGGAATCAAGATGAGACATTGCCCTCTCGAGCCCGATAAAGGGCTGTGAAAGGAATGTGAAAAGTCTCCCATTAAATAAAGGGTGAGGCCCTTTGATTTTATCTTCGGAGGACGTCAGTAATTTAAAAGGCCAGAGAATGTACTGAAATATAATAGTGGTCAAAATGAATGGAGAAATAATTATGTTAACGACAGGTTTTGGAAGGAAAAGTTTATTTTTGTATTTGAAAAGAGAAAGTAAAACCAGAGGAATAGCGGCAGATTTTACTCCCATACGTTCAATGGTTTGGGCTAGTAGCTGTCGGTTCGTAAAGCCAGAATTTCGTTGTATCTTGAGTAATTGATACCATTTTAGTTGATCGTACTCACTGAATAACAATCCGAGGAATAATTGTTCTTCTGGTGAGGTATCTAGAGGATTCAAATTATCCATAAAAATCGTATAAGATTTTTGCAGCTCACCTAAATTAAAATTACACCGCGCTCTTCCAAAGTTCACCTGTTTTGAAGAGGGGTGTAGAGTATGCGCTGTATCATAAACTTCTAACGCCTGTTCAGGTAGATGTTGCCTTTCAAGGCATATCCCGAGTTTATATAGGCTATCATGATCGTTTGGTATGATTTCAATTGCGGTCTTAAAGGCGCTGGTTGCGCCTTCGATTTCATCTATTGCAAGGAATGCCCCGCCGAGTTGAAGGTAATTGTTGGCAAAATCAGGTTGTCTTTTCGCGCTTTCTCCAAAACATTCTATGGCGAGGTGAAACGCCTGGTTCCTCTGAAAAAATAGACCAAAATTATAAAAATCAATGTATATAGCTGTAGGTATTAATTTAATGTCCTCAAAAATATTCCGAAATTTTGGAACATTGTTTGAGCCGAGAAAAGAGATTGCTTTACAGAAAAGAAAACATGGGTGTTGAATGTCGCTGTTCAGATGCTGTTCTGATAGGCTGATAGCATCCTTAACTTTGTCTGCCATAAGAAGGTGAAGTACATTTTCTGCTGCAATATCGATATCGACATCAAAAGAACTCATTCTCTATTCCTAAAGCACTTTCAAAGTATTTAAATTTATTAACTTTCGTTAACTATATAATTTATTTGAAATTTTGCAATTAGAGAAAAGTGCGAGTTTGAAATTTATGTGAGTAAAGGGGCTTCACCTTATTTATAAGATGCTTCCCTTAGCTTCGTTTAGAATTTCCCAGAGATAATTTCCATAACCGCTGGACATTAAATTATCTGCGAGTTGTTCAAAATCTTTGTCTGTTATGTAACCCATGCGCCAGGCAATTTCTTCCGGGCACGCAATCTTTATTCCTTGCCTGCTTTCAACGGACCTTACAAAAGCAGAAGCATTATGGAGGGATTCAACGGTTCCAGCATCCAACCATGCGAAACCGCGGCCAAGGCGTTCGACGTGTAGTTGACCCAATTCAAGATATTTTTGATTTATATCGGTGATGTGCTTTTCATTGTTGAGGCCAGGCTTTACATCACGAGCAATCTTGACGACTTGGTTATCATAATAATATAGACCAATAAGAGCAAAATTGGATTTTGGTTTATGGGGCTTTTCTTCAATGTCAATGCCCATACCATTCTCATCAAATGAGACTACACCGTAATTTTCTGGGTCTTTTACGCGATAAGCAAACACTGTGGCGCCTGGTTTAGGAGTTCTAACAGACTGTAACAAGCGGGTTAAGCCATTCCCAAACAGAATGTTGTCGCCTAGCGCAAGTGCACAATGATCATTTCCAATGAACTCTTCTGACAGAGAAAATGCCTCTGCAATTCCGCCTGGTTCTTCCTGTATACACCAAGATAGATTTACTCCCCATTGATGCCCATTACCCAAGAGAGTTTGAAAAGCACGCTGGTGCTCTCGTGTCGTTATGATTTGAATATCTCTTATGCCTGATAACATGAGAGTTGTTAGGGGGAAGTAGATCATCGGTTTGTCGTAAACCGGCA
Organism: Halopseudomonas aestusnigri; assembly: GCA_036960845.1. Lineage (GTDB taxonomy): Bacteria > Pseudomonadota > Alphaproteobacteria > Kiloniellales > Kiloniellaceae > Kiloniella. Next base: position 17,054 of record JBALWN010000006.1, read on the forward strand.
GTAATTGCTTGCTTACAACGCGGGTTATTGGATAGAGGCGACTGCCCGTACCACCTGCAAGAATGATCCCTTTCATATCAGTATCCCCCATTTGTCAGCTCTTAAGTCTGAACTATATACTGAATTGTTGGTTTGATGACGGTCAATTGTTATGAAAGTTTTTCAAAGCGAAGAAGTGAACAAGGTATTTCATTTATCAATATTGAAATAAATATCAGTTTTGAAGTTCGTAACTAATCTACTTCGTGGCGAACGCTATATTGTTCAGAGCTCAATATATGTTGCCAAGCCTGACGTCTATTGGTGTCAATAAACATAGGTGCTCTCAAATTGACGGTCTTTTTTATACTACCGGCAACTTGGCGTAGGGTTGTAACAAGCATTACGGCAATATTTTCAGGGATTATAGAATATTGCTTCATAGCGTTAGCAACATCTTTGTCTTCTATTAACCCGCTGTTGAGGTCATAGGGCCTCAAGATAAAGGTAAGCTCCGCCTCATCAACGGATTGCAACAGCATAAAGCCATCCAACACGGTGTGTGAGGGGGTGGACAGACCATATTCCTTGTACTGAGAAAAGCCCACGATACCTTGCGGCATCGTAATGGTTTTATCCCGGTCAATCTCCATTACCCCAAAACGAGTTTTCAGAGTAATGATGTTATTTGTTACTTCCTCGGTCTTCGGCATTGTGATTCCGTCGAGATCCTGAGCATTAAAGTTTTGTTCTATATCCAACATAATGGGCTTTCCCGTAACAATAGGCAACCATGATTAACGAATAGTAAGCGTGAAATCACAAAGACTTATCGGACGTAATTCAAAAGAGTTACTTCGTTGATCTTTGTAAGGCTAATATATGAAGCTTGTAATTGGACTTGATCAAAGGCCAGCCGACTGGTTGCTTCAGCGATATCGATGTCTTCAATCCCTGATATGGTGTTATCTACATAAGTTTTATAAGACACGTGATTTGCCGTTGCTCCCTCCAAAACGGAGACTTGTGCACCGATCTGACTTCGTAATGCAGAAACACCATCAAGAGAGGTTTGCAATAAATTATAAGCTTCTTGTAACACTGCTGTATCATCGTTAATGCCTGCATATTCGACATAGGACAGGCCACGTAGAACTTTCTCAAATGCAGGGTCATCACCCGTAATACCGTAGGTGAGGGTAGCATCTTGATCGATTCTGTTCGCTAATTTGACATTGTCACCTTGGTAGTAATCAAAATCAGCCGTAAATACTCCAGGTAAGCCCACTTGAGGGGTATAAGCTGCATCTGTTACATCAACAGGCGGAGTACCTGTTAAGCTCCCCGAAAAAAGATACCTTCCTTCGTGTTGAGCATTTATCAATGCCGTCATTTCAGATCGAAAACTTGTAGCAAATGTTTCAAATGGAATTTCTTGGATGTTTGATCCATTAAGACCACTCAGAACATCGCTCAGTAGATTTGTAATTCGATCTGTAATCGTACTAAGGTTGGTTTCCATTATTTCTAATCGAGTTTTCGTCGATTGAATATTTTCCCCAAATTGTTCTGTACGCACACTATCGCGTTGAAGGCTGACTAACCCAAGCGTTTGTTGAGCGATATTTGTATAGTCTTGAGTGATTTTACCACTGGAAATTTGAACAGTCCGATTTGAAACCTCAGCCTGTGTAGAGGCCATGTTGGTTTGTAGTAACTGGTTCTGTGCAAAGCTTGATACGCGAAGCATAACTATTTCTCCTTACGCAAGCTCAATAACGGTGTCTAACATTTCACCCGTTATTTGAATGACTTTGGCTGCGGCGTTATAAGCGTTTTGGAAGATGATCATATTAGCGAGTTCTTCATCCATGTTAACTCCAGACTCATTTTGCATTTTGATTTGCAAATCACCTGTTAGTGCGCTTTGAAAATCTAGATTACTTTGTGAGGCTTGGGTCGTTGTAGCGCTATAAGAAAGCATAATGCCCGCATAGCCAGAAAGTGTAGTTGACGAAATATCTGGACCATTTGTAATACTATTGAAGGTGACATTTTGCTCAAACGCGCCCGCAAGGCTTAAGGCAACATCGTTATTGCCTGGACCAAGTGTGTAATTTGGCGGGGTGCCTGACAAAGATCCACGGGAAACATAGGAAGGTTGGGCGACAATATCTGCGCGAACGATAATGCCCGAAGAAATGCCTGTTTGAACAGTCTGTCCTGCGACAACAGGTACAGTCGTTGCTAGATCAGGGGTAATAAATAAATCGTTCAAGCCAAAGAAATTTGAAAACCCATTGTAATTTTCATTTACCGTGTCGCCATCCGCATCAAACTGAATTACAGAATCGCCTTGGGTTGCTGCAAGACCTGTATCTTTAAAGGCCAGTTTTACGTTACTGTTTAATTTTACCTCTAGGCGGCCGTTGGCGTCAAAACTCGCCGTACCATTCGCACCGAGAAACGCATTAATTTGTCCTTGGACGGTTGCTGGTGTCGTTGCTCCAGCGGCAATTGTTCCCATACCACCTACCATGGCGCCATTAATGTCGAGGAGCACCATGTTGACATTGCTGCCAATGTTCATCGCCTGGGCAGTGTTACTAATAGCCCTGGATCCATGTAAAGTTGCTGGATCAAGAGCGGCTGTTCCTGCGCCCATAGGGGTATTGGCACCTCTATTGTGTACGCGATTTACTTCGTCTCTAAGGGCCGAAGACATTTGATCCAATTGGCCGGTAACAGAAGGCAGCATTGTATCTCTTGCGTTAAATAGGGCCGCAAGCTTACCGCCTGTTAAGGAAGTGGTTATGTCATTTCCAGCGGAGGGGAAGCCACCATCGTTGAGATGAATACCATCTAGTGTACCAGGGTAGCTTTCATTCGCTGTAATCAATGTGGTTTGACGAAAAGACAGATCCGCTTGATAGCCCCCATTTATAAGGGTTCGACCGCTTGTGGTGAGAACGTTTATCTGATTTCTATCGGTTTGGAAGTACTGAATATCTGTGTATTGAGCCAGAGTATTTATTGCCTGGTCTCTTTTGTCTTCTAAATCACCTATTGGAAGGCCTTGAGCTGCTTGACCAGGTATCATGCCGTTGATTTCAGCAATAATCGCAAGCTGAGATTCCATATCTTTCACGGCTTGGTTTATTTCTAGGTCCGCCCGAATACGTTCATCCTGTACGGTACCCGCCATACCTTGGATACGACCAGTTAACGTTGTAGCGTTGTTGATTGTGGTAAAGTAATTTGAAGAAATCTCAGGGCTGCTACCTAAGCTTTCTAGCGAGTTAGCAAAGTTATTAATAAGGTCCCCGAGGGCATTTTTATTTGCGACGGTCCCAAACATTTGCTGTACGCGGTTGAGGTAATTATTTTCCGTCGAAATTTCACTAAGACGTGTTGTTTCGTCTCTGAAATCACGTTGTAGCAAAGTATTAACACTGCGCGCAATTGTGTCTGCTTTAACTCCTGAACCAACACCCGCAACAACCTGAGTTTCCTGCAAAAGCGTTTTGCGGGAGTAATTGGGGTTATTTAGGTTCGCCAAATTGGTTGAGGTAAGTGCCAGCGCACTTTGATTTACTCTCAACCCGCTTAAAGCGTTATTTAGGGCTAGGGCTAACGACATGACATCCTCAACTATTTGCTATTTTGTTTTTGTGTAAGCAATTTTGTTACAGACATTGGTTCAAATGCATAGGAGTAGTAGTCTGGGCAGATTGAGCAGATTGAGCAGCCAAGACACCTGTTTGAGAATAACTGGTGCTATTTTTACTCTTTTGTTCCTGTACTGCTTCGACAACGGCTTGCATTAGACGCTCATTGTTCGTTTTTGCTGCGAGTAGAGCCGTTTCATTCTCTTTCACTGTAGTATTGAGTTGGAGAATGACGTCACGCAATTCGCTCTTGAGCAAAGGATCTAGGTGCTGCATGAAAGAAGGGTCATTTTTAAGCTGCGATGTCCCTTGTTCATAAGCATTTACAAGGGTCAGCTTCTCTTCTTGAAGTAAGCTCATTTCCTTGATTTGCATTGCGCGAAGAAGCTCAACTTCTCGGCTCATTACAGAAACGAGGCCTTTAACAGTCGCGATAACGCTGTGGACTGTTGTTTCAGGAAATTCTTTCGTTTTTAAGGCTGTAGACATTTAAACCTCCTGCAGCTTGATAATTTCGCGATATACGGCATTGGAGATTCCAATACCGCCAGATTCTGAAAGAGTTTTTCCGTACTCTTGAACCATGAGAGAGCGAAACATTCTCTCACCTTGTCCGCCGCCCATTGGTCCGTCCGTTGGGAGGCTTTCGAAAATAGGGGACAGCATTTGAGAAATAAAAACAGCTTCGAAGTCTTTTGCTGTCGCCATAGCGGCGTTCTCGTCTTTTGGGTTCACGTTTGCGAGGGCATTTGCCTTACTCGCAAGGGATCCACTTAAAGCGCTATCCATATATGTGCTTGAATCTATATTCATTACAGTAACTCGATGTCAGCTTGTAAGGCGCCAGCTGCTTTGATGCTTTGCAATATTGCGATCATGTCCCTTGGGCCAACGCCAAGAGCGTTTAAGCCACTAACGACTTCTTGAAGAGTGACACCTGAAGGGAGGACGGCGAGACGACGATCACTGTCGTCATCTACTTGGATATCAGTACGGTCAACGACCTCGGTATTACCTGTATTGGAAAATGCATTCGGCTGACTGACTTGTGGGGTTTCGGTAATACGAATTGTCAAATTGCCTTGAGCTATGGCGACAGTGCTGATGCGAACATCATTCCCAATAACAATAACGCCAGATTTTTCGTCAATGACGACCTTGGCTGGGGTATCAACGTTTATAGGGAGTAGTTCTATATCGGCCAGCATTGCAACAGTATTGCCTTTATACTTTTCAGGCACATCGACTTGAACAGTAGAAGGGTCGGTGCTAATAGCTGCGTTACTACCTAATTTATTGTTAATTGCCTGTGCTACACGGCGTGCTGTTGTAAGGTCTGGGTTTTTTAAAGCGACTTTGATGCTTTGCAATTCTTTCAAATCGAAGTCAATTTCTCTCTCGATAATTGCTCCATTTGAAATCCTACCAACTGTCGGCACACCGCGAGTAATTGTCTCTGCATTTCCAGCAGCACTGAAACCGTTAATGGCGATAGCTCCTTGGCCTACAGCGTACACTTCCCCATCCGCTCCCATAAGAGGAGTTACAAGTAGTGTTCCTCCCTGGAGGCTTTCAGCGGTTCCGATTGCCGATACGGTAACGTCAATTCGTGTACCTTGGCGAGCAAAAGCAGGTAAATTAGCGGTAATCATGACAGCAGCAACATTTTCTGTGTCGAGATCATCGTCACGCGCGTTTACACCAAGTCGTTGGAGTACACCAATCAGACTCTCGCGTGTAAATACAGCGTCATCAATATCATCTCCGGTGCCATTCAGTCCGACAACTAATCCATAACCTACGAGATGGTTGTCTCTTATGCCTTCAAAATTTGTGATGTCTTTAATGCGGGACTGAGCTGATGCTTCTCCAACCCATACGACGAGAACCATTAACAGTGCGCCAATAACCGCGGCTGCTTTGTTCAAGTAATATATATTGTTGAATAAACGCATTTTACTACTCACTGTTATGTTTGGCGTAACTGAAAATACTTTTTTCTAAGCCAACTCTAATGTTCTCTATACGTTATGCGAATTTCGTGCCAATATAGATAGGGCTTGATGAATGGCTTAAGACAGCCAATTTTTAAATGAAATAGTTTTGCTTCTATATCTCTACTAGGTAACAATGTATGAGATGGCTTGGTAAAATTTGCCGAGATATAGTCACATTTTTCAGACAGTTGTCGCTTTTGCGAATACGGACAATAAAATGGACACAAAATGAAGATAAGAACGGGTTCTTCTGTAACACCAACTTCAGGCGCACGCTCAAAACGCAAAGCGAGTGGTGCTTCTGGTAGCTTTAGTGATGCTCTGGATGCTGGCGTAGGTGATCCTGCATCCGATGCAGCTGGGGTGGCTTCTGCTACTGGGTTAGGTGGATTGTTGTCTATACAGGAAGTGCCTGATGCTTTAACGGGTAAACAAAAAGCGAAACGAGAGGCAGAGGATATACTCGACGAGTTGGAGGAGCTGAGAATAGGTCTCCTTATGGGATCGGTCCCGATTTGGCGTTTAGAGAAAATCGAATCGTTAGTTGCGAGGAAGAGAGAGCAAATTAATGATCCTCGACTCCTTGAAGTTTTGAACGAGGTAGAAGTCCGGGCCGCAGTTGAACTTGCTAAACTCGGTCGTTAAGCTATTGTTTTTTATGTAATTAATTGATAATTTAATTAATTTTGCAAGACAAACTTGTCGTTGTACTTAAATCGCATATACTGCACGCGAAATTGCCAATTTATGGGGGTTGCCATGACTATACCTCTTCCGCTCGACTATCGCCCAAAAGAAGGCGAGGAGTTTATGAATCCAGTCATGCAGGAGTTTTTTAAACAAAAACTTCTGGCCTGGAGGGAAGAATTACTTGCTGAATCTTCTGCAACGTTACAGACGCTTCAAAATGAAACGCTTCAAGAGCCTGATCTTGCTGATCGAGCTTCTTCAGAAACGGAGCGTGCACTTGAGCTTAGGACTCGCGATAGAGAACGTAAGCTAATTGGAAAAATTGATGAAGCTCTTCGCCGTATTGATGAAAATGAATATGGGTTTTGTGAAATCACTGGAGATCCAATTAACATCAAAAGGCTTGAAGCGCGTCCAATAGCAACAATGACTTTGGAAGCGCAAGAGCAGCACGAACGTATGGAAAAAGTTCACAGAGATGATTAGCAAAATGCCTGATCTGTAGGATTGGGATAAATTGTTTAGATATAAAAAGGCCAGCTAAAATTTTTAGCTGGCCTTTTGTTTGTTCGACTTATCGGTATTAGAACGGGAAGATAATATCGTATAGCTGTTGACCGTAACGCGGTTGTTGGACATCACTTAATTGACCTCTGCCACCATAGGCAATTCGTGCCTCGGCAATTTGGTCATAGCTGATGGTGTTTGTGGAAGTGATGTCTTCAGGGCGGATCATGCCTGATACAAGAAGTTCTCTGACTTCAAAATTGACACGGACCTCTTGGCGCCCAGAAATTATCAAATTTCCATTCGGCATTACCTGAGTAACCAAAGCAGCAACCCGAAGGTTAATCGTTTCTTCTCTATCAACAGTGCCAACACCCTTCGAGGAACTAGTGCTTTCCCCATCAATTAGAGAGCCTGCATTTAAATTCTCATTAAAAATCTGAGGGAGTTGGGTTTCGTAGCCGAGAAAATTAGTAAGACCTGCGCCTTCGGCATTCGCGCGTGTTCTCTCCGTGGTATTCGAAACTTCTGCTTTGTCGTCGATTGTAATGACAACTGTGAGCAAGTCACCAATTTCATCTGCCCTCTGATCTTTCAGGAATGCACGTGAGCCTGGTCTCCAAAGTGAATTTGGTTTCCTGGTCGCAATTTGCGGCGCTGGCATTGGTAGGGAAATGGGTTGTGGAGGTGCCGGGCTTTCGATTTTACTCAACTTTGGTGCTTCACCAATTTCTGAGAGGCGGGAAATGGCATTACAGGCCGTTAAAGAAAAGCCCAGCAAACCGACAACTGCGAACTTTGTTAGGGACCATTTTGGTAAAAAAAACATTTCAGAGCTCCTTAGTTGCCAGTAATGGTTTTGCTAATAAGTGAAACCGTTACCAGTCCTGCACCTGTTACTGTACCATTGACGACGGTATTTGACTGCGTGTTTACAAGGCGAATGACTTCTCCCATTGCACCGTTTTCTAAAGCCCGGCCTTGGGCTCTTAAAACAAGAGTACCACTGTTTAAAAGCATGGTGACGAGGCCATTTTTATTAACAGCTTTTGGGGTGTTTAGGTCACTTGTTCTAATGATGACCTTGTCTTTGATCGAGTGTTTGGGGGTCATTCCTATCAAGTCATCAATATCAGTGATGGCATTTTTGTTCAATTTTGATTCTTCAATTGTAATCCAGTGAATATCCTGAGACTTGATTACGTCACCTTTTGATAAGCGGTTCTTGAGAACAGGTACATTTACCATCTCAATCAAATAGCCGGATATAGCTTTGTTTATGTACGGTTTTCCCGTGGCTGGAATCACAATTTGGGCTGTGAAGCGTTTTCTGCCAGGTCTATAGCTGACATTTTCCACACGTATAGTCGGTTCAATTTCAGCTGGGATGTTTAGGTCTCGATCTTTGCGATCAAATTCGATCTTCTTTCCGTCGGTAAGGCCACGTTCAAGAAGGGCACTTTCAACTGAATTGCGGATGTCTGTCGCATCGAGAATCTGTCCTGCTCGGGAAACAGATGCTGTGTCAAAATGTGAACTAGGCTGCCAATCAACATCATTTTTCTGAGCTAGTGCCCATAACCATCTTGCTGAAAGTTCCACATCTCGACCGAGTTCAGGCGATCGTGCAATTGGCCGTTTCTGTTCTTCGTTAAGACCAGAAAAGATGTCATTTAGATATACAATGTCGCCTTCGATTATGATGTCTTTGTTCAAGTTCACAATCGTTGGTATAGACGCGACTTCTGTCGCGGCATTACCAATCTGACTTGCCAAGGTAAAGCTGGCTGCGAGTAGAAGAGTTTTAACTATTTGCATTGTTTTTCTCCTTAAGCTCGCGGTTATCTAATATTTGTAACAGAGCGCATCATTTCGTCAGATGCTGTGATGATTTTAGAGTTCATCTCGTAAGCTCTTTGAGCCGTAATCAGATTTGTAATCTCTGATACCGCGTTGACGTTTGATGATTCAAGCGCACCCTGAAGAATGCTACCAAACCCAGTTGATCCTGCCGATCCTGTTGTCGCGGCTCCGGATGCTGGCGTTTCGAGGAAATAGTTATCCCCGATGGCCTCTAAACCCGCTTCGTTTGGGAATGTTGCGAGATCAAATTGTCCTGCAAGAGCGGTGTTAACCTGACCATCAATTTTTATATATACTTCGCCAGATGCGTTAATTGTGACCGATACGGCATTTGTTGGTACATTTATGCCGGGCTGAACCGTATAGCCATCAGGTGTTACGATGTCGCCAGTTGGGGAGAGCTGAAATGCACCTGCGCGGGTGTAACCAGTTTCACCACTTGGAAGTTCTACGTTAAAGTAACCTTCTCCGTTAACGGCAACATCAAGCGAGTTGTCAGTAATCTGCATCGCACCTTGCGTAGTGATACGATAGGTGGCAGTCGGTTTGACACCGAGGCCGAGTTGGATGCCTGTAGGGACAATCGTTCCTGTATCAGAAGAATTTGTTCCCACCCTCCGTAGATTTTGGTAGAGCAGATCTGTGAACTCAGCCCGCTGGCGTTTAAAGCCCGTTGTGTTCAAGTTGGCGATGTTATTTGAAATAACTTCGACGTTTAACTGCTGGGCCAGCATGCCTGTTGCGCCAATGCTTAATGATCTCATTTTGCTGCTCCCTTAGGCTCTGACACTTGCAAGGCTTTGAATCGCCTTAAGCTGTCGTTCATGTTCTTGTTTAATGAATTTGGACATTGCTTCGTAGCCTCGTGTAGAATCTATCATTCTCGTAATTTCAATAATTCCCTGAACGTTAGATCCTTCAATCGCTCCTTGGATAATTTCTCCCGGAGCTTCGTCGATCACTTCTTGGTTTTCCGCTGTGCTGAACATGCCTCCTGCTTCTTTAACAAGTAGCTGTTCGTTTTCAAAAGAAACCAGCTTCAATTTTCCCGCTGTTCCGGCACTAGATGTGACCGTACCATCCCGGGTTATTGTAATATCTGTGGCGTTGATTGGGAACGAGATTGGAGTATCGCCGTCACTCATAACCAAGAAGCCCTCTGAGGTGACCAGCTCGCCTTCAGTGTTAAGCTTGAAGGAACCGTCGCGGGTGTAACGAGTGTCGCCATCATTTTCGACAGTAAAATAACCTTTACCTGAGATCGCAGTGTCGAGAGGGTTGTTTGTTGTATGAAATTGACCTTCGGCAAGGTTACGTACAAGACGTAAATCCTGTGTGAAGCTTAATCTTTCACCTGTCTTTGTTTTACTAAGGTGCTCCACAAACATCATGCCTTCATTCTTGTAAGCATTCGTGTTCATGTTAGCGACATTGTTGGCGATGATCGACATTTGCCGACCGAGAGCCATCTGTCTTGAAAGAGCTATATAACTGGGGTTTTCCATCCTGGATACATCCTTGCCATCTTGGTTTCCTCATTAACAATGCAGGATGCGTGCCAGTATCTGAAGTCTAGGTATCGTGGGCTTTATGGCAAACATAGTAATTGGTTTAGTGCTCTTACTGGTAAACTATTTCCTTATGTGGGTAACTTTTTCCGTGAATGGAGTGGCGGGGGTAAGTGCAATGGATACCTTCTTATAGAGGTCCAATGATATTCGTAAGGCAAATCCATTATTAAGGATGTGTATTACCTCTTTCGAGCATGCCTCAATCGAGTGATATACAAGGTCAGAGTATGGGGAGGTTGAACAGAAATTAACACTTTTCGTATACACTCCTTTCAGTTAAAAAGCAGTTGGTAAGGCCTTTATATTTCATATTCGACCTTTTTACTCTTAAGTATTTGATTTACAGTACTTACTGCTTAACGACTTTTTAACCATCTTGTCCCCTTATTAGGGGTGAATGTTCCAATTGGAGGCGTGAATTTATATATGGCTGATGAATCTGCCAGTGGCGAAGAAGAACTCGAGGTAGAAGCACGCCCGACGGGAGGGATGTCAGGTAAGAAGCTCGTCGTATTTTTCATATTGCCTCTTCTGCTTATAATTATAGCAGGCGCAGGTGCCTATTTTACGGGGATGTTGGACTCTCTCCTTGGTAAGGAAGAGGCTACTCAAGAAGTTGTTGAAGAAGTCATACCCGCACACGGTCCTGCCGCCTTCTACGATGTTCCGGAATTATTGGTCAATCTGAATTCTTCAGGAAATAAAACTCATTTCTTGAAAATTACTATTAGCCTGGAACTTGAACTGCAAACTGATATTCCGGCAATTGAGGCTGTTATGCCACGAATTGTTGACAACTTTCAGGTATATCTCAGAGAGTTAAGAATTGAAGATTTGAGTGGATCTGCGGGTATTCAACGATTGAGGGAAGAGTTGTTGCTCAGGGTTAATGCGGCTGCAGCGCCCGTAAAAATAAAAGATGTATTGTTCCAGGAAATGCTGGTGCAGTAACCTGTAAGGTAGGAAATGGCTGACGAAACGGAAGAAGAAGTCGATCAGGAAGCCATGATGGCCGAATGGGAGGCCATGGCGGACGAAGACGCTGATGAAGAAGAGGATGCTTTCGACGCTGTCGATGATGCGCCCGGGGGAACCCGTGTTCTTGATCAGAACGAAATTGATAGTTTGCTTGGTGTCGATGCTGGTGATGATGATGGTGGTGATAATTCGGGAATTCAAGCAATTCTCAATTCTGCACTGGTTTCATACGAACGGCTTCCTATGTTGGATATTGTCTTTGACCGTTTGGTCAGGATGATGTCGACTTCTCTGCGTAATTTTACATCTGACAACGTTGAAGTCAGTCTCGATAATATTACCTCTGCCAGGTTTGGTGATTACCTCAATTCTATCCCCTTACCCGCAATGTTGACTGTGTTTAAGGCGGAGGAATGGGATAACTACGGTCTTATGACTGTTGATTCTGCCTTAATCTACTCTATTGTTGATGTGTTGCTGGGTGGTCGTCGAGGCACGGCAGCCATGCGTATTGAAGGGCGGCCATATACTACAATTGAACGCAATCTTATTCAGCGACTTGCGCATGTTGTTCTTGCCGATCTTTCAAGTGCGTTTGACCCTCTCTCTCCTGTAACCTTCCGATTTGATCGGTTGGAAACTAACCCACGGTTTGCGACAATCGCTCGTCATGAAAATGCTGCGATTGTTATTACCCTTCGAGTGGATATGGAAGATCGAGGCGGTCGAATTGAATTACTTATTCCTTATGCGACCCTTGAGCCGGTCCGTGAATTGTTACTTCAAATGTTCATGGGCGAGAAGTTTGGTCGAGATTCGATCTGGGAAGGACACCTAACTGCTGAGCTATGGCAGACTGAAGTGTCTATTCTCGCTGTATTGGAGCAGGTTAACGTATCTCTTGGCGATGTTATGAATTGGAAAGTTGGTGATACAATGGATCTCACCGTTACGCCTGAATCACTCGTCGAGTTGCGCTGTGGTGATGTGTCTATGTTCAAAGGAAACATGGGACGGAAAAGTGGTAATATTGCTGTAAAGATAGCAGATAAAATTATTCGCGATGATGGTGAGTAAAAGATGCTAGATTTATCCAACATCGAACTTGGCTTTAACATACTGGTTGCTATTTTATTAATTGCAACGATTGTTTATGCAGTAATATTGAACAAAAAATTGGATGCTCTTCGTGAAGCGAAAGCTGAAATGGAAGGCCTTATTCACTCTTTTGCCGAGACAACAACCAAGGCAGAAAAAAGTTTAGCAGAATTCAAGGTACACGCGTCCAATACAGGTGTTGGTTTAGAGAAAAATACAACAAAAGCCGATGGGATATTATCTGACCTTAGCTATCTCGTTGATAGGGCAGAAGTTGTTGCCGACCGCCTTGAGGGAGACCTAGGTTTGGCTCGAAAGCAATCTCCCAACACAATATTGCCTAAAGGAGTTCAGCAAAGTGATGTTCGTACTCCAAAGACTGGATCCTCGAGGGTAGCTAAAACCGTCGATGAAAAAGATAAAAAAAGCAAAGAGTTGTCACCAGCCGCTGAAGATCTTCTCAAAGCCTTAAAAGGCATGCGCTAAAGGAGGAAAAATTATGCGTTTATTACCTGTTCTTATTGCTGTTTCTTCTATGGCGTTACTTGTTAAAGCCGGGGGCGTTTGGGAAGGTGTCAATCAATCCGGCGAAGCTTTTGCTCAGGCTGCTGAAGAACCCAAACTCGAAGAAGATCTTGCGAAAGGTACTGACGCAGTAGATTCAACAGCTACTGATGGCGCAGAAGAAAGTCAGGTTGCAAATGTAGATCAGCCTGATTCGAAAATACCTAAAGTTCAAGGTATTGAAGCTGATCCTTTCTCTATGACTGATGAAGAGATCGAACTCTTACAATCCTTGTCTGCCCGGCGTGAACAATTAGAAGCGCGAGAAAGAGAATTTGAACAAAGAGAGGTGCTACTTCTTGCTGCCGAACGTCGGATAGATGAAAAAATTGGCCAACTTAGCAAGCTGCAAAATACCATCGAGGGTCTTATTGTTCAACACGACGACCAAGGTGATAAACAGATGGCCAGCTTGGTAAAAATTTATGAAAGTATGAAGCCTAAGGATGCTGCACGAATTTTCGAACAACTGGATATGGTTGTTCTTTTGGAAGTGGTTGAGCGAATGAAAGAACGAAAAACAGCTCCTATCCTTGCAAGCATGAACCCTAAACGGGCAAAGGAAATTACACTAGAACTTGCGCAAAGGCGTGAATTACCTTTACCAAAAGAATAGGCGAATCCTTTTAAAGTATTTATGGTTAACAATACGAGTTGTTAAATTTCACATATCAATAAGCTCTGTATCCGTTGGGTTACGGGGCTTTTTTTTTCAAGAAACAAAAAATTATAAAAATAAATGCCTAAGATCTTGAAAAGCTGCGGTTTGTTTACACTGCGTTAATTCTATGCTGATAGCTTAAAATCACGAATTTAGTATAATGTGTGTACCAGAGAGATAGTTAAGGAGTTGCCGATGTCGGATGTCGACATGAATATGCCAATCCTCATCGTGGATGATTATAAAACCATGTTGCGTATTATTCGCAATTTGCTCAAACAACTGGGCTTCAATAATGTAGATGAAGCTACAGATGGGAGCAGTGCGTTACAAAAGTTACGTGGTAAACAGTACAGTCTTATCATCTCTGATTGGAACATGGAGCCTATGAGTGGGCTTCAACTTCTAAAGGAATGCCGGGCTGATGCACATCTCAAGGATTTATCCTTTATTATGGTCACAGCGGAAAGTAAGACGGAAAACGTCATTGCTGCTAAACAAGCGGGTGTTAACAACTATATTGTTAAGCCGTTTAATGCTGCGACCCTTAAGAAGAAGTTGATTGCAGTACTCGGTAACTTCTAAAGGACAGTGGTATGGCCAACATGGTCAGGGAAGAATTACTCGAAAAACTTCAAGCTTTTGATAGTGGTAAAGAAAATGCCAATCTAGAAGGGCTTGTTGACAGTCTTATGCAAAACATCGGTGATGATGCTGTAGAAACAAACCAAAAGATTTTGGATGAAATTGGGTCTGTGGCGAGTTACATTCACGATACTAAGAGGCAGTTAGCCTCATTGCGGCCGGACGAAATTAAGAGTGATTATCTCCCGACAGCGGCTGACGAACTTGATGCTATTGTGGGGGCCACAGAACAGGCTACCCACAATATCCTTTCGGCCATGGAGCAGTTAGAAGAGCTTGCTGATACCCTAGAAGAAGCCACTGTTTCTGAAAAAATAAATGGTGCTGTGACCCAGGTTTACGAGGCTTGCAGTTTCCAAGACATCACAGGCCAGAGAATATCTCGTGTTGTGAATGCTCTTCAACATGTTGAACAAAAAGTCGACAAGCTTTTGCAGGCTTTTGGTGATGAGCCTGTTAAGGGAGTGGGGGGTGACCCCGAAAAGCCTACTTCTAAACGCGCCGATGGCGTTAACCGACCTGATGAAGATCTGTGTAATGGTCCTCAGATGGAAGGCAAGGGAGTTAGCCAGGATGATATTGACGCGCTACTTGGTTTTGATTAGTTGACATGCTTGGCCCTCTGTTTAATAAGCGCCAAGACGCGGGTGACAGAAATTACGTTGCTCTTCTAAGCCTCAAGCTCTTGCTTTTGGCTTTTTTCATTATGCTCAATGCGATGTCCTCTTTTGAAGAAGAAAAAGCCAGGGCGGTCCTTGATTCTGTAAACAGTACTTTTAATGGTGATGCGAGCCAACTTGAAAGACAGGCTTCCTTCGAGAACTCTCTTGGGGATCTGGACGATAAAGCAAAGCTTGTGGCCGATATTGAACGGTTGTTTGAAAGCACCATTCCTGCCGTAGAACGTGAGCAGGGAAGTTCACAAAGCTATTTACGTCTTCGTTTACCAGTTGAGGCTATGTTTCTCGGAGAAGAAACCGATCTTGCTTCGGGACGAGAACTCCTCTTCAAACGTATTGC
This sequence comes from Halopseudomonas aestusnigri, assembly GCA_036960845.1. GTDB lineage: Bacteria > Pseudomonadota > Alphaproteobacteria > Kiloniellales > Kiloniellaceae > Kiloniella. Next base: position 32,295 of record JBALWN010000006.1, read on the forward strand.
TGCCTCTTTAAAGGGGTATGCAGATGGCGGCGGATTTTACGAATTTGAGTTTCTATATGGAATGACTCGAAATCAGACTTCTAAAAGCGTATCCAATATTGAGATGATTTTAAAAAGAAGTGGCGTTGTTGCGCAAGAAATACAAAATGCAGGTATGCCTGCTGACAAAATTGCAATTGGGTTGCAGCCTGCATCTGCTGGTTTTGTGTATTTTGTCATTCGTGTTTATGAATCTGCAATCCAAGATGTCACGTTCGAAAGTTTTCAGGAATTGGAATGATGGCTGATGAACGTGAAGATAATTTCTCAAAAGATGACGGCAAGATAAAAAATGCATCCGATAATAAGGATGCAACAATAAAAACTGCCAATCAGCTTTATGATGATAGTGACTTCGATGAAGAGACGGCTGGAAAAAATCATGACAAGAAAAAGCAGGAAGCTAGCGACGATACTTTAGTAGAAAAACACTATTTCGAACGCTTATTTAAAGCGAACTCCCAAAAAGAAACTGCCGTAGCCGTAAATTATGGTTCGAATTGGATGATCACCTTTACAGATCTTGTCGCTCTTATGCTGACATTCTTTGTTTTGTTGTATTCTATGTCCGTTATGGAAGAAAAGAGATGGCGCAATTTAGTTGATTCGCTTTCGGATTCATTGCAAATCGAAAAGCTGGTACTCGAACCAAAGCCATCAAAAAGCCTGACAATGGAGCCTGTGGATTTTATTCCTGGTGAAGATTTAGATTATCTTTCAAGCCTTATTAGCGAAAAGATAAAAGATGATCCTCAACTTTCAAAAGCAATATTAACACGAATTGAAGATCGATTGGTAATTTCACTCCCAGGCGATTTACTGTTTCTGCCAGGCCAAGTTAAGCCAGCCGATGAAGCGGAAGCCGTACTCATTCGCTTGGGCAGAGTTTTGAGCTTCATTGATAATAAGGTTGAAATTGCTGGGCACGCGGACCCTTCAGTTCAAAGAGCTGAAGGCATTTTTTCGTCAAACTGGCCTTTATCCTTGGCAAGGGCTGACTATGTCGCTGGTTTATTGGAAAAATCAGGGTATAAAAGTACAATTCTATCGCGTGGGTATGGTGATTCGCGCTATGATAAAATCACGGATAAATTGTCAAAAACTTTAAAGAATAGCCTTGCTCGTCGTGTTGATATTGTTGTGCACCTATATGCCGGAGAAAATGGTTGATTAAAACGTTGTGCCGAATTTTTCTGGCAGGAGCGTTTTTGATATCCTTCCCACTCGCTCTTACTGCCCAGGAAGTTTCCGTTCGATCGGGTATTCATCCTGGATATGGGCGAATTGTGTTTGATTGGCCTCGGCACGTTCCTTTTGACGCGAAAATTGAAGACCGAAAACTGGTCTTGGAATTTGGTGAAGCATCAGACTACCAATTTGGAACGATAGAAAATGGTTTGAAAGGTTTTACAGGGAAGCCTGTTCTAGATATCTCTAAAAAACGTATCGAATTTTCTCTTCTTGATGATTTTTCTTTAAAAAGCTCGGTATCTGGTAATAAAGTTATTATCGATTTGCTGGTTACACTCGATAATACAGTTCCTTCTCCTAAAGTTTCTACAAAAACGTCAACGCCTGTGGTTGGCTTTCGGTATGCGGAGCATGCAGATTACAATCGGTTGGTGTTTGATTGGCCTGAAAGTGTAAAAGGCAACTTAAGCCAAAGCGGTAATAAAATAACGATTTCTTTTAAGAGTCCAGCTGATTTGGATTTATCAAAACTAAATAAGCAATCTATGCCATTTGTGAAAAATGGTCGCATTATTGAAAAGACCCCGGATCTAAAAGTTGAGTTTACTCTGGAGCCAGGTGCGAGTGCGCGGCTCTTTTCTGTTGGAGCAAAATCCGTTGTCGATATTAAAGCACCGGATACTCAAGACAGAACCGCTACAATAACTAAACCGGCCTCAAGTTCAGCCCCGAGCAAGGTTTCTAAAAAGGATACTATAAAGCTAAGTCCTGAAACTACTCCTGTACCAAAAGTTGGGGGTGATAAGAGAACAACAGATCCTGTAATATCACAAAACCAGATAGCTCCGACAGAAACTAAACTACCAAAACTGGAAGAGCTCGCAGGCCCTGGCCCTTTGTCCCTGTTGCCGGAACCATCCAGACCAAAACCAGTAGATAAAGAAAAAAAAGATACTGTGTCTGGGACGACTTCGACGGTAAAAGAACGCACGTCTGAGCTCGTAAGTAACACCAGTTCTTCTTCGGAAGAAAAATCTCCCCAAGGCGAAGCAAAAGCGGGTAGTAAAAAACGTTTAGCACAAAATTCGACTGCAGGTGAGGGGCCTACGAGGTTGTCTGATTTTAAGTTAATGGATGATGAGAGTGGAGTTACGGCCTCCTCTGAGGAACTAGATCAGGATCTGGTAACCCTGACTGATCCAATCGAAATTCCAAATCTCGTGCCACCTCCTGGACGTTCTGCCGAGCTATTACCTCCAACAATACTAAATTTTAATTGGAAACAGCCTACAGGCGCAGTTGTGTTTAGGCGTGGAGAGTATCTCTGGCTTGTATTTGATCACGAAGGCCCAGAAAATTTAAGTAAAGCCATCGAAGCCATGGCGCCACAATTTGCACCCGTGAATGAGCTTCCTTTAGAAGGGGCAACAGTTTTGCGGTTGTCTGCGCCTGTGACACAAGTGCCTCGTATGAGTAAAGAGGGCAATACTTGGGTCGTTGATATCCGGCGGCGCTCACCTTTACCGGTACAGGCTATATCAAGTGTACTTGGAAAAGGAAAAGACGGTCCAGAAGTTCGATTTTTAGTTAAATCGGTTAGCCGACTTCTTTCGATATCTCATCCTGAATTGGGTGACAGGCTTATTGTTGCTCCCATTGGGGAGCCAAATCTTGGCTCAGCTAAAATAGATGAATACCCGCAATTTAGAGCCTTGCCGTCTTACCAGGGTGTCGTCCTTCAACCTACTTCCGAGGGGCTTGTCGTTGCTTTGACGGAACGCGCGGTTGTTGTTCGCAGTCGCGACGAACTAATTGTTTCTGGTGACTCTGCCCGTTCATTACCTCGAGGGGTGGAAGTTTCAGCTCTGCCTCCGGTTGAGTTGTTGGATCTGAGTTCTGATCGCCGGGGGGGGGCGGAAATTTATATTCGCAATCTACAGGATCTACAAAAGGCCGTTGTTGAAGCGACAGGATTGCAACAAGGGCTTGCCCGGCTTGATCTTGCCCGTTTCTTCTTTGCCCATGGCAGAATAGCAGAAGCACTTGGTATCTTGCATTTGGTTGAACAAGAAAATCGCCGACTTAGTGAAGGTCCTGCGTTCAAGCTTATTCTTGGTGCAAGTCAGTTCCTGAGCGATAACTTCATAGATGCACAGAAAACGCTCTCCAACTCTGCCTTAGCCGGAGAACCTGAGGCTAATCTCTGGCATGCTGCATTGGCAGCTTCTGGGCAGGACTGGGGCCCAGCAGCCATAGGGTTTTCAGAAACAGATTATTTGATAGAGGATTTCCCTCAAAATATCCGCAACAAACTTTACCTTTTGGCCGCAGATGCAAGTTTACATGTTGGCGATACTGGTGCTGCAAGCCTTTATCTGGGGGATGTCATAGCGAGCGACATGACTGAGTTTGAAAAAGCCCAAGTTGATTTTCTAGAAGGGCAAAGGTTACTCCAAGATGGGATGACTGATGAGGCAAAAGTCATATGGAAGGGTTTAAAGTATAATCGGCACCGCCCCACAAGCGCACGCGCGCGTCATGCTATGACCAAGCTGGGTATTGAAGAGGGGACACTTACTCAAGCAGAGGGAATTGAACAACTCGAGCAACTCAGATTTTCCTGGCGTGGAGATAAATTTGAATTTGCGATTTTAAGCGAGTTGGGTGATCGGTACGCCGATGCACTTGATTACCGCAATAGCTTACATTCTTTACGACAAGCAGCCTCATATTTTCCTCATTCAGAACGTGCTGACAGCATTGCGCGTAGAATGAAAGAATTATTCGAAAGCATGTATATAGAAGATGGAGGGCGCAAAATTCCTCCGCTTTCATCAATCGCTCTTTACGAAGAATTTAAAGAGTTAACTCCTCTCGGTGATAAAGGCGATACCATGATTTCCAAACTTGCAGATCGTTTAGTCGACGTCGATTTGCTGGAGCAGGCAGGAAATCTGTTAGATGAACAGGTCGAGTTTCGTCTAGAGGGAGAAGAAAAGGCCCGGGTTGGTAGTCGACTGTCTTTGATCCGATTGTTAGAACGTGATCCGGAGAGAAGCATCGCTGCTCTTGATAAAACGGAGCTGGATGACTTGCCTGAAGATCTCAAGCAACAACGTTTGCACTTAAGGGCACGTGCTTTAGCCGAGTTAGGCCAAGAAGACCAGGCACTCAAGTTATTAGAACCAGATGATAGCCTTGATGCGCTTCGTTTGAAATCGGATATTCTTTGGGATCTAAGGCGGTGGAACGAAGTTGGGAAATTACTTGGAAAACTGGTCCCTGCATCCCCACCAGAAGGACGCCCTTTAAGCGAGGAAGAAAGTCAGGCCATTATTAACTTGGCTATAGCACAGACTATGGCTGAAGATAATGAGGGATTGAAGCTCTTAAGCGAAAGTTACACCATTGCCATGGGTGAAGGACCTCAAGGTGATACTTTCAAATTACTGACAAATAGTATCGATAGTGGACCTGTCACATCAATAGCTGAGGAACTAAAACAAGTTTCTGAGGTCAAAGCATTTATGGATCAGTATCGAGATCGTCTTAAAACGACCCCTTTAAGTGAAATTAATTAAGTGTATCCATCGGTTCTTTATTGAAACATCTATGGATACATGGGCTCCCAAATCTATAGCCAGTGTAAAACTTACTCCATCTGCGCCTATCTATAGGTCACCCAAAACTTCGTACTAAGCTTCCTGCGATCATATACCAGCCATCTACCATCACGAAGAAAATCAATTTAAATGGTAAGGATATCATGATTGGTGGCAACATCATCATACCCATGGACATGAGGATGGACGCGACAACCATATCAATGATCAGGAACGGTAGAAAAATCAAAAAACCAATTTCAAAGGCACGTCTAAGTTCACTTATCATAAAAGCTGGGATCAAAGCTCGCAAAGGTGTGGCTTCTGGGGTTGCTATTTCACCGATTTCTGCAAGCTCTAGAAATAGTTTTAGATCTTGCTCTCTGACATGATGGAGCATGAATTCTTTTACAGGGGCCGTCCCGCGTTCCCAGGCTTCAATTTCGTTAATTTCTTCTTCGATTAAAGGTTTGAGGGCATCATCATAGATCTTCTCCATCGTGGGGGTCATGATGAAGGCGGTTAGAAATAACGCCAAGCTGATCAATACGGTGTTAGGTGGGGCCTGTTGAATTCCCATTGCGGTTCTGATGAAAGAAAGTACCACAATTATTCGTGTGAAGGAGGTAACCATCATTAAGATAGCAGGGGCTAAACTTAAGATAGTTAGCAAGGCCAGCATTTGTAAGATTTTGCCGCTTCCCGAACCTAACACCTCATTGTTCAAGTCAAGAGTGAGCGCCTGAGACCAACTGGTTTCTGGAATAACGATCCAGAAAATCAAAGAAAGTGAAAGTCCTCTGAGGAGTCTCATTGTTACTGGTTTTGTCAATGGATTTAGTCCCCTCCAGAACCTTGCGCAGAAGTATTGGAATTGTGCTCATTTATCGGCGTTACAAAAGCGGTTGAAGTGTTGCTGTTTGTACTATCAATATGCAAATCTTGAGTGCCGCCGATGAGTAGTAGGTGTTCTTTTTCATCGCATTGAATTAACACAATTTTTCGCCGTGCATCTAAGGGGCGAACTTCTTTGATTACGATTCGTTTTTTTTTATTACCAGTAATTGCTGGGCCGTGGCCAAACCCTAATCGTTTAGCGATAAAGGCTATGGCTAAAATCAAACCAATGACAAAGACAAGGGTGAGTACGAACTGAACATAACTGCCGTAATCCATGGATTATTTTTTCCCGGTTGTATTAGCTGATGTGTACGCCCTGGCGGCTCGGTTGTGAGTTGTTGTTTCTTTCATCTCAACCTTCACCCTTTCAAGACTAGAGCCGATCGTAATGGTCAAGTTATCAAGCTCTTCAATGAGGGAAAGAAGCTTTGTTGATATCTTTGCCCGATCAGAAGGTGATAGTTTGCCAATTTCCCCACATAAAAAATCTGTGACCTTAGGGAGGTCTGTTACATCAAAAATTTCACCTTCGCGAGCTGCAGTACTGGCATTTGAAACTTGTTGAGAAAGCGTTTCAATATTGTTTTCGATTTCAGTGAAACTCATCATACCTAATTTACCGGTTCATCGCTTGATTGTTTTTGTTCATCGTAGACGTAATTCAAAATTGTGGCGACTGCTGTTAAGGCTTCTAAAGGTATCTCACTTTCAACATCAACAGTAGAAAGAATTTCAACTAAATCAGAATCAGTCCTTACCTTTATGCCATGATCGAAGGCAATTTGAAGGATTTGTTCTGCGAGTTCCCCGGAACCCTTCGCAATTACTTTATTTTGGCCCGCGTGGTTACGTTGTATCGCAACCGAGAGGGCTGATTTGCCTTCGTCTATGGAGCCGTCCCGATTTTGCTCGTCAACTTGGACATGACGGTCTTCCAGTAGGGTTTTTGTCCTGGGGGGCGTTTTATCCTTGCCTTTTTCGGTAGCGCTCATAGCGCTTTCTCCGGTTGTTACTGTCAATAACTCAATTTTGACGGGTTATGCTTAATGAAATGTTACGAAGGCAGAAAAGTTGTTTGCCAAGATGCATTTATAAATTATTCATCAACTTTAGTTGAAGAAATCAAGTCTAAATCTAGGCCGTCAAGGGCATCTAGAGAGTGTGCTGCGGCAGCTTTGTTTTCTTCTTGAATACGCTCGTGTAATTCCTGACGGAGAACTGTTGCATCTTCTGGGAAAGTGAAACCAATTTTGACGGATTTACCACGTATATCAACAACCTTGACTTCGATGTTGTTGTTTATGATGACAGATTCACCAATTTTCCGGGTAAGATATAACATCGTGGTCTTTGGACTCCCTGTCCTGACGCGAAATGCTGACTAGAGGAATGGACAAACTACTTGTTGATTGTCATATTTATACGTGCATTTTTAGATTAGGTCGAGCACATCTTGATAAAAAACAATATTTTTTACTAGATTTGGCATTCGTTAACAGGTTATTAAGTTCAAAAGGGTAGAATATTTTGGTTTAGTATTCCTTTCTTTTGATAAGGAGAGTTGGTGTTGACAGACAAGCTGAAAATTACGGATGTTATTGCCAGGAAAATGGAATGGCTAACTCGTCGTCAAGAAGTCTTGTCAAAAAACATAGCGAATGCTGATACCAATAATTATGTACCGCTTGATTTGAAAGACAATCATTTCAAAGCGTTGGTGAGTAGAACAACCCCTGTTATGTCACAGAGTGCTTCTCACTCGGGTCATATTTCGAACAACCCACTCCAAGGCGATACTGTCAAAAGTACAAAGTCAAAAGGCTTGTATGAAACCGCGCCTTCTGGAAACTCTGTCGTTCTGGAAGAGCAGATGATCAAAATGTCTAAAACACAATTGGATTATCAAGGGATGGTACGACTTTATAAGAAACACCAAGATATGTATAAGATGGTTCTTCGCGGCCCGTAAACGCTGAAGGTTAGTCTCGTCCTTACCGAAACAGGAATTTAGTAATGTCCGATTTATATAAGTCTATGCAGATATCTGCTTCCGGGTTACGTGCCCAAGGAACAAGACTGCGTGTTATTTCGGAAAATATTGCAAATGCTGATTCTGTATCTCAGGAGCCTGGTGGTGCACCTTATCGCAGGAAGATGGTGACCTTTGGTCATGAGTTAAGCCGTGAACTTGGTGTAGAGAAGGTCGTCGTAAAAGACGTTATTAATGATAAAAGTGATTTCAGAAGAGAGTTTTTACCGGGTCACCCAGCTGCTGACGAAGATGGATATATTCTTCGCCCGAATGTAAATGCGCTAATCGAAATGACAGATATGCGGGAAGCGCAAAGAAGCTACGAAGCCAATTTACAGGCAATTCAGGCTTCAAAAAGTATGTTGCAACAAACTTTAGAAATACTGAGATAACAGTATCTGTAGACGAGAGGACTAGAGAATGGCCGTAAATTTTTCAGATGCTGTAAGTGCTTATAAGCAAGTTGCTGAAAAAGCCAAGATTGGGCTGGACGAGCAAAGTGATTCGCTTGGCGATGATTTTGCGACTACATTACGCGGGGTTGCAAATGAAACCATTTCTACTATGCAACAAGGCGAAAATAAAACTTTATTGGCCGCAGCTGGTAAGGCTGATGTTACCGATGTTGTTACCGCGATGGCAGAAGCAGAAGTGACATTGCAAACTGTTGTTGCTGTTCGAGATAAAGTGGTTCAAGCTTATCAAGAAATTCTCAGAATGCCCATCTAATCCTTTCATGGGGATTAATATTATTGGTTGTCGCTGTGCAACTTACCTAAAGCGGAAAGCGGGGGCATGAACGAGGGTGAAGTTATTGAGATGGGCCGAGAAGCCGTTTGGGTCATGCTCAAAATGAGCTTGCCTATTCTCATGGTTGCTTTGTTTGTTGGCTTGATCATTTCCTTATTTCAGGCCTTGACCCAGTTACAAGAAATGACCCTGACTTTTGTTCCGAAAATTGTAATTATTAGCCTGACCCTTGTCGCAACAGCACCTTATATGTCCCAAACTTTGACTACTTTTACGGAATTGATCATGGACCGTATCGTGTCCTTGGGCTAGGGCATGTTATACGACCTCCTCCCAGCTAACATATATATCGTATTGATCGTTTTTACCCGGCTTGGCAGCGCCATTATGTTATTGCCAGGTTTTGGTGAATCATATGTATCCCCTAAAGCCCGTTTGGGGTTAGCAATTATGATTTGTCTCGTCGTAGCGCCGGTTTTGACTTCGAAACTGCCTCCGATGCCAGACAAGGTGTCGGATCTGGGGTTGTTAATTTTTGGTGAGGTGCTGGTCGGAGTTTTTATGGGAACCATCGCCCGGCTTTTCCTGAGTGCAACAGCCTCAGCTGGGATGATTGCAGCGAACCTGTCTTCTTTGGCAAACGCTCTTATTCAGGATCCAACAGCTGAACAGCAAGCTTCTATTATGGGAACCTTTATGTCAGCGGTTGCGATTGTTTTGATTTTTGTACTTGATATTCATCATCTGTTTCTCCGAGGTTTGGTGGACAGTTACGACCTCTTTGTTCCTGGGCAGGCGATACCGACCGGGGACTTTTCGAATATGATCTCTCGGGTCGTGGGGGATACTTTTGAATTGGCGGCAAGAATGGCAGCCCCTTTTCTTGTTATTGGTATTATTTTCTTTATCGGCCTTGGTTTACTGGCAAAGTTGATGCCGCAGATGCAAGTTTTCTTTATTGCGATGCCTCTACAAGTGGCTATGGGAATTGTGGTGTTATTCCTTTCTCTACCGGTAATGATTAAAGTATTTATTGTTAGCCTTGAAGAACATTGGTCAGTTTTCGTTAGATAGCAGCACCAATTTTCATACGGCTTGAGGAGAGCTTGTTTTGTCGTCAGAAGATACCGATGAGTCCCAAAAAACCGAAGAGCCTACGGCGAAAAAGCTTGCTGATGCACGGGAAAAAGGTGATGTCCCAAAATCTCAAGAGTTAAATGCTTGGTTTTCTTTTTTTGGTTTTCTTGTCGGGGTTAGTTTTTTTGCAGTTTGGATAGGTAAGGGGCTAGGAGGTAGTTTATCGATTTTTATCGAACGACCCGATACGATCCTCTTGGAGACGGGGCATATTAGGGAGGCTTTGACCGGGGTGCTTGGAGACGTTGGGTTACTTTTTCTTACTCCAGCCCTAATTTTGATTACCTTTGCAATCGCTTCTGGCCTGATGCAACATGGGTTCTTAATTTCTTACCAGTCTCTTGTTCCGAAATTTAGTAAAGTCTCTCCTCTAGCAGGCGTGAAACGACTTTTTTCCATACAGTCGGTTATGAATTTTGTTAAGGGGTTGGTTAAGCTTATAATTATGGGCTCAATTATTGGCCTGGTCATTTGGCCAAAACGAGGCATTGTTCCCCAGCTCTCTGAGCTTAGTGTTGAACAAACACTACTAACTCTTTTGGACTGGACGACACTTATCCTTGTCGCCGTCGTTGCTGTCATGGCGATAATTGCAGGCTTGGACTATTTGTTTCAATACTTTCAGTACATAAAAAAATTGAAAATGTCGAAACAAGAGGTGAAGGATGAAATGAAACAGAGTGAGGGTGACCCGATGGTAAAGGGGCGTCTTCGTCAATTGCGGATGGAAAAAGCTCGGCAACGTATGATGGCTTCTGTGCCCAATGCTGATGTGGTGATTACCAATCCAACACATTTCGCGATAGCTCTAGAGTATAATGGGATAATGATGGAAGCTCCAAAGTTAACGGCTAAGGGCGTTGATGCTGTTGCTTTTCGAATTCGGAAGGTCGCAGAAGAAAACAAAATTCCCATTATGGAAAACCCGCCGTTGGCACGAGCCCTATACGCAGGTGTTGAGATCGATCAGGAAATTCCGCCAGAACATTATAAGGCTGTTGCTGAGGTCATTAGTTACGTGATGAAGCTAAAAGGACAAATGCAGTAATATCATTTTGTGAACGGTTTTGTGCTATCTCGTTTGTTTTAAATGAATTTTAGGGTTAATCTTCTCTTTACCAATTTCATTTCCTTTTCCTTTTATTGGAAAAGAAGACATCTCGTGGGGGAAGCAGGGGAATGTCACCTACTATCTGGTTTGCAATATGTGGTTTTCTTGCCCTCATCATTGCTTTGCTTACATTCTTTGTGGTTCGTTTTCACAGAATGTTGTCTTTGCGCGAATTTGCTTTTGCCGCAGTCCCACGCCCCCGTCAAATTGTTGACCCAGAGGGCAAATGCCTCTTTGCAAATCCAGCGTTTGAAGATTTTTTTGGTGGTGATCTCAGACCTGTTCCCGAACTTATTTTGGATGAAAGTAAGGGGGATGAGGAAATTCGCCGTAAGCTCGCGACACTTCAACTCAACGCGCGTAATGGTGTATCTGGTCATGTAGAGATCGAGCTCCCAGGTGTCGGTGCCAGCGATAACGACTTACAGTGGCGGCATGTGGCCGCATACCCTCTACCCAATCGACCTGGTTATGTCTTCTGGTTTGTTGATGACATCACTATGCGGCGTCAAATGGAGAAAGTGATCAATGATCAACAACAGCGGTTTGTTGATTTGCTTGAGAACGCGCCAATCGGTTTCTTTTCTGTTGATGCTGAGGGGTGTTTTCTATTTGCAAATCAAACGCTTACTGATTGGTTGGGTTATTCATCATCAGAACTGGAAAGTGGTCAGATAAAGCTTCATGACATTGTCACTGACGCATCACTGGAAGATATCCCGGCTTACCACCCGTTTGAAGATACTGATAGCCGTTCAGGAGAAGTCTTTTTAAGAACCGCAGGCGGTGAAAAGCGAATTTTAGCTGTGATCAGCCAGCATATCGCCGAAGGCGGTGCAGGCAAAGGGTTTAGAACCAGGTCTGTCGTTCGTAATTTAACCCTTGAACGTGAGATGGCGACCGCGCTTGAACAGTCTGAAAAAAGATTTAGGAAGTTTTTTAACGAAGCACCAGTTGGTATCGTCTTGCTCAACGAACGCGGCGTCATCACTGAGTGTAACAGGGCTTTTCAGGAACTCGTTTCTGAGAACGACGATGTTAAAGGAAAGCCGTTGTTGTCACTCATTGGGGATGACGACAGAGAAAATGTTCGTGAGGCCTTAGTATCAGCAACGACTTATGAACGTAAAGCTATGGAAGTTCACCTTGCAGGAAATTCAGACATTGTTTGCAATATGAACGTGACCCACGTTGATGAAAATTCAGGTTTACCTAGCGGGTATATTTTAAATTTCACAGACACGACTGAACAGAGAAGCTTGGAAGCCCAGTTTGCTCAATCCCAAAAAATGCAGGCCGTTGGTCAGCTCGCAGGTGGGATTGCGCATGATTTTAATAATTTACTGACGGCAATGATCGGGTTTTCTGATTTGTTATTATTACGCCACCGCCCAGGCGATCAATCTTTTGCCGACATCATGCAGATAAAGCAAAATGCAAACAGGGCAGCGAACCTTGTACGCCAGTTGCTTGCATTTTCCAGGCAGCAAACCCTGCAGCCCAGACGCCTCAATGTAACTGATATTATTGCTGAACTTGCTCACCTTCTTCGCCGACTTATCGGTGAAACGATTGAGTTGCGTATTACCCATGGCCGAGATCTTGGCGATGTGAAAGCTGATCAAGGGCAGATAGAGCAGGTTATTATTAATCTCGCCGTAAATGCCCGTGATGCAATGGATCAGGGAGGCGTACTTGAGATCATCACATCCAACGTGATGGTTGATACGCCCTATAAAGTCAAAGGAGAGGAAATACCTCCTGGGGATTATGTGTTGGTCAAAGTTCAGGATTCTGGACATGGGATACCTTCAGAAATTTTGGATCGAATTTTTGATCCTTTCTTTTCAACAAAAGAAGTGGGTGCAGGTACTGGATTAGGGCTTTCAACTGTCTACGGTATCGTCAAGCAATCAGGTGGTTTTGTCTTTGTCGATTCTACCGCGGATGAGGGCACCGTCTTCTCTTTGTTGTTACCGCATTTTCGAGAAGAGATTGGGGAAATTGAAGCCGTTGTTATTGATGTTCCTCCTCAAGCACAGGATCTGACCGGGCGAGGAAATATTCTTCTTGTTGAAGATGAAGACGCTGTGCGCTCGTTTAGTGCCAGAGCACTGGAGAACAAAGGATATAATGTCCTTGAAGCTAACTCTGGCGAAGCGGCTTTAGAAATTTTGCAAAATGATGATGTCACGGTTGATCTCGTGATTACGGATGTTGTGATGCCTCGGATGGACGGACCAACTCTCGTCAAGAAACTCTATGAAACCCATGCTGATGTGAAGGTCATTTTTATCTCGGGTTATACAGAGGATTCTTTCCGAAAAAGTCTTGATGTTAATTCTGCCATCGAATTTTTACCGAAACCTTTCAGCCTTAAGCAGTTGGCCTCAAAAGTAAAAGAAGTACTGGCTGCGAAATAAATTCCAAAAATCACGTGGCTTTTTTTGTCGAATTATTAGGTAATTTCAGGTTTTTGTAGATTTCAAAATCACCTATGTTCCCTTAATGTTCTTTTGCCTTGTGTGGTAAGAACAAAAGAAGTACATTGTTGTCGTTGCAGCAAGTGGATGCCTGTGGGATAAGGAAGGCAACTATGGTACAAAACGTCTTACAGTTAGTGGAGAATAGCACAGTGGACAAGCAAAAGGCATTGGATGCAGCACTGGGGCAGATTGAGCGTGCCTTTGGTAAAGGCTCAATCATGAAACTTGGAGAGGGCGCCATAGTTGAAACTGAAGTTGTTTCCACTGGCTCCCTTGGATTGGACATCGGATTAGGTATTGGTGGCCTTCCGCGCGGTCGTGTTGTTGAGATTTATGGACCTGAAAGCTCAGGTAAAACAACCTTAGCTTTACATGTTATTGCGGAAGCTCAAAAAGGGGGGGGGACCTGTGCATTTATCGACGCGGAGCATGCGCTTGATCCCGCTTATGCGACCAAACTAGGTGTTGATGTTAGCGAGCTTCTAATCTCTCAGCCAGATGCAGGCGAACAGGCATTAGAAATTACTGATACTCTTGTTCGCTCGGGTGCACTGGATGTGCTTGTTATCGATTCCGTTGCAGCATTGGTACCAAAAGCGGAACTAGAAGGCGATATGGGAGACTCTCTTCCTGGCCTCCAAGCACGCTTAATGAGCCAAGCCATGCGGAAGTTGACCAGTTCAATTTCCAAGTCGGGTACTTTGGTTATCTTTATCAACCAAATTCGTATGAAAATTGGTGTGATGTTTGGTAACCCTGAAACGACAACTGGTGGTAATGCTCTTAAGTTTTATTCTTCCGTACGCTTGGATATTCGCCGAATCGGTGCCATTAAAGATCGGGAAAATATCACTGGTAACCAAACCCGTGTGAAGGTTGTTAAAAATAAGATGGCACCCCCTTTCCGGGTCATTGAGTTTGATATCATGTACGGTGAAGGCATTTCCAAAACTGGTGAAATGCTCGACCTCGGCGTTCAGTGTGGGATTGTTGAAAAGGCTGGTGCCTGGTTCTCGTGCGAAGGACAACGCATAGGCCAAGGTCGGGAAAATGCTAAAAAATTCCTGACGGATAACCCCGAAGTTGCAGAAAAAATTGAACACGCTGTACGCTTAAATGCTGGTATTGTATCAAATGCGATGCTTGAAGGTAAAACAGAAGATAAAAATAAAGATAAAGATAAAGATAAAGATAAAGAAGACGCTTAATAACGTTGATTGAGAATTTGATATGTGAAAAAGGGGCCTTATGGTCCCTTTTTCTTTGGGTGTAAAAATCCGTAATTACGGGTTACTGACGCGGCCGAAGGCTTTGGTGAACCCTTTAAGTGAGAAGGGGATCGCAATTGGTTTTTTGATTGCATCAAAAAAGACAACCCGACCTTCATTCTGAGATTTGAATTGCTGAAGGAGTTGTGCGTCCACTTGAATTTCTGCTTGGCACCCTGAGACTATGCAGCGCTCAAAGTGTTGTTTACGACGTAAGGAAGGCCCAACTTCTAATGAAAAACCTTCGGGTAAACGAACGCCTAGGGGTAAAGTTAAAATCAGCGATGTTAAATCGGAGCCATTATTTACGGGGCGGCCAATTGCCATAATCAAAACGGGTTTGGGATTGTCGCCGAGTGTAACATTATGGACGATGTAACAAGAAACCGGAGCATTAACAGTGCAATGTGAAGCCCAGTTACCATGTCTTGTGACAGAGCGTTGGGGCGTTTGTTGTGAAAACGCATTTGTGCTTAGGGATAATAAAAAGATTAAGCAGCAAACTAGGGATTTAACTGTCGATTGAACTCTTAAGGATTTCATTTTTAGATATGCTTTTGTTAAAAAAAATATCTTATCTCTAGCGGAGAAGGGAGGGAAGGTATTTTAGATTATATTTTTGCTGTTCATATGTTCAAAATGAAATTACAGAGAATTATTTTGTCATAGTCGGCGCAACTTTGGGCGGGTTATACGCACAGCAGCCCTAGACAGTTCTTATAGGGCGCGTTAAAAACGGAAATGAAATTTTCAGCTTGCTCATATACGAGTTTAGCTTCCTGTCCAGCTTTTAGGTAAGTGATTAAAATGATTACCGGCAATGAGATCCGTAAGGTCTTTTTCGACTATTTCGCGAAACATGATCACACAATAGTGGATTCATCCCCCTTGGTGCCAAGGAACGATCCGACGTTGATGTTTACAAACGCGGGTATGGTTCAGTTCAAGAACGTATTTACCGGTAATGAAAAAAGACCTTACAGCAAAGCGGCAACCTCGCAAAAATGTGTGCGGGCAGGTGGTAAACACAATGACCTTGAAAACGTAGGCTATACAACACGGCACCATACATTTTTTGAAATGATGGGGAACTTTTCCTTTGGAGATTATTTCAAAGACGTTGCCATTGAGCACGCATGGAATTTGATCACCAAAGAATATGCTGTTCCCGAAGAAAAACTGTTAGTTACGGTATACTCGGAAGATGAAGAAGCTGCGGCATTGTGGCGGAAAATTGCCGGGATAAGTGATGATCGGATCATTCGAATTCCAACATCAGATAATTTCTGGTCAATGGGGCCGACGGGCCCTTGTGGACCCTGTTCAGAGATTTTTTATGACCATGGGGAAGGCATTTTTGGTGGCCCTCCTGGAAGCCCAGATGAAGATGGGGACAGGTTCGTAGAAATCTGGAATCTTGTCTTTATGCAATATGAGCAAATTGATAGCGATACGCGTGTCGATTTACCAAAACCATCTATCGATACGGGGATGGGGCTGGAGCGGATTACTGCAATTCTCCAGGGCAAGCACGATAACTATGATATTGATTTACTTCGCACAATTATTGATGCCTCGGCGCATCAAACGGGTGTCGATGCTGATGGGGATGAAGCAATATCGCACCGTGTTATTGCCGACCATCTACGTTCAACAGCTTTCTTGATTGCAGATGGTGTTCTGCCGTCCAATGAGGGGCGCGGATATGTACTGCGTCGTATCATGCGTCGTGCAATGCGTCATATGCATAAGATCGGCGTGAAAGACCCAACAGTATACAAGCTTGTGCCATCCCTTGTTCAGATGATGGGTAGTGCCTTCCCAGAGCTTGCACGAGCAGAATCTCTGATCACAGAAACCTTAAAGCTTGAGGAAAACAGATTTGGTCAAACACTTGATCGGGGTATGCGCCTTCTATCAGGTGAAACCGATAAGATTGGAGATAAGGGAACGCTGAACGGTGAAGTTGCCTTTAAACTTTATGACACCTATGGCTTCCCACTTGACCTTACTCAAGATGTTCTCCGTGGCCAGGGGCAATCTGTTGATGTAGAGGGCTTTAATGCGGCAATGGAATTACAGCGTACAGCTGCTCGTAAAGCCTGGAGCGGATCTGGCGATTTGGCGACAGAAAAAGTTTGGTTTGAATTACAAGAACGCCTCGGTGGTACAGAGTTTTTGGGTTATGACACCGAAACAGCCGAGGGCCAGATCCTTGCAATTTTAAAAGATGGCGAGGAAGTCAAATCTGCGGGTGTTGGTGATGAGGTCATGATTATAACCAATCAAACTCCCTTTTATGGCGAGAGTGGTGGGCAGCAAGGTGATCACGGGCTTCTTTTCTCAGCCGAAGGTGTTGAAGTCGTTATTGGTGATACACAAAAGAAACTCGGCAATGTGTTCGTTCATATTGGTGAAGTGGTTCGGGGTGAAATTAGCCTTGGGCTCGCTTTGGAAATGAAAGTAGAAGTGACACGTAGGACAGCCATACGAGCTCATCACTCAGCTACTCATTTGCTTCATGAAGCTCTGCGTCGTCAACTTGGTGATCACGTGTCTCAAAAAGGCTCGCTTGTAGCGAAAGAACGGCTGCGCTTTGATATTAGCCACCCGAAACCAATTGAATATAAAGACATCACAGTTGTCGAGACTGAGGTCAACGAACGCATTCGAGATAACGCAGAAGTAAAAACCCGTTTGATGACTCCTGATGAAGCTATCAAAGAAGGCGCGATGGCGCTGTTCGGTGAAAAATACGGTGAAGAAGTTCGCGTTGTTTCCATGGGCGGAGCAGATAGCTCTACTGGGAGTGGTTATTATTCTACCGAGCTTTGTGGTGGTACGCATGTACGGCGCACAGGTGATATCGGTTTTTTCAAGATAGTTTCTGAATCGGCCCTGGCTTCGGGGGTTCGTCGTATTGAGGCCGTGACGGGTCAGGCTGCGCTTGAGTATGTTTCAACACAGGAAGCCCAATTGTCAGGAGCTGCTGCTGCAATAAAAGCTTCTCCTGCAGAGTTAGAATCACGTGTATCATCCTTGCTTGAAGAGCGGAAGCGTTTAGAGCGGGAGCTCACAGATGCGCGCCGTAAATTAGCCGCAAGTGGTGGAAGCTCTTCGGCTGAGACAGAATTTAAAGACATTAATGGCATCAAATTTGCGCCACGTATTCTTGAAGATGTTTTGCCTAAAGATCTTAAGCCGACAGCTGACGAGTTAAAGAAACAGATTGGAAGCGGTGTGATTGTTCTGATCGCAAACACGGATGGGAAAGCTTCCATCGTTGTTGCGGTTACCGATGATCTAACGCCTACGATCTCGGCTGTTGATCTTGTAAGAGCTGGTTCTGCCGCGCTTGGTGGTAAGGGTGGCGGTGGTCGCTCTGATATGGCGCAAGCTGGTGGCCCAGACGCATCAAAAGCCCCCGAAGCGATTGCGGCAATTGAAGCTTTAATTGGCTAAACTACCAAATAAAATAGAGTACCTTAAAGCCCTGCAAGGAATTGCGGGGCTTTTTAATTCCTATTCTTGTGAGATTTACTTGTTGCCCCCGGCAAGTTTTAGGGCATCGGGGTGCTGTCGTAGTTTGAGCATGGCCCAAACACCAAGGAAAGGTCCTATTGCCAGAGGTGCAAACGCAAATTTCCACCCCAGTAAATCGACACCATAGGGCATCAGATGAATGGTGATGAGGGTTAAGGTAAACCCGATAGAAGTTTGTAAGGTTAGCATGGTGCCGACAATTTCTGGTTTTGCAAGTTCGGCAACCGATGCGGAGAATTGAGCTGAATCAGAAACGATTGTTAATCCCCATATCAGGCAGAGGATTGTCAAAATCCAGGGAGAGCCACCGAAGAGGAAGCCCACAGTTAGGGCACAAGTGCCGCTGATTAGCATGGAGGCAATGGTTAGGGTTGTTCTACCCATTCTATCGGCCAAATAACCCGCACCTAAACATCCTATAGCGCCAACAGCTATTGTTGCAAAAGTCGCAAGCTTTGCTGTTTCATTTGCTTCGCCTACCTCCATGTTCTGTGTGAAGCTGGCGGTTAGGAAGAGACCTATCCATGCCCACATCGCATAAAGTTCCCACATGTGACCAAGATATCCTAAATTAGCCAACCGGACGGACTTTATTTTCCAAGCATAAAGGATCTGTTTTGGATGAAATCGTGGAGATTTTACATACGCCGGTCCCATTTGGAACAGGAGAATGGCAAAACCAGAAAGGACAGCAAAGACAGAGGCCACAGCAATCGTAAATCGCCAATCTATACCACCAATGGCATTGAACAGGTGTGGGGATGCCGAGCCCAGGGTTAAGGCGCCAACTAAAAGTCCCACAAGAAGTCCCATGTCACCTTTTGCCCAGGTCGCAGCCATGCGCATACCTATGGGATAAATACCAGCCATGCAGACCCCGGTGATAAACCTGAGGACGGGAACCATAAGGTCTGTTGGTTCGATCAACAGTAAAATTGCATTCGCGCTGGCCGCAATCAAGGCCGATCCCAAAAAGAGTTTTTGTGGCGGGAGCCGGTCGGCAAGTCCCAGTAAGGCAGAGCTTAAGCTGCCGACCACAAATCCAACTTGAACGGTGCTGGTAAAAAGTGCTTGTTGAAAGGGGCTAAGGCCATATTCTTCAATGAGAGAAGGCAAGACAGCAGAGGCTGAAAACCATAGGCCCATTGCCGATACTTGACAAAAGGCAAGGATGGTAAGGGAGAGCCATTTACGCGACGTATTTTCCATGCTGTCCTGATAGAGATATATTCTAAGTTCTGGGTAAATCTATGTGGCAGAAATGTTTTTGTCGATTCCGAACTAATTTTTACAGTAACTATCTCGTGTAGTTTACCGGATTAGTCTGGCAACAAGGTATAGATAATGACTGAAGACAGTCTTTTGGTTTCTCGACATCGTTCTCCTATCGGCGAAATTGTAGCGATCTACCGTGATGACATTTTGTGTCATCTCGATTTTACAGATTGCCAATCTCGCTGGGAAAAGCTGCTGAGGAGACGATTTCCCAAGCTATCTCTGAATGAGGATCTCATAAAATCAGAGATGGAAGAGCGTTTGCAGGCGTATTTTACCAATGAAAAAAATGCTTTTGATGGAATTCAAATGGATACCGGGGGGACTGATTTCCAAAAACAAGTATGGGATGCTCTTTGCAAAGTCCCTTTTGGCGCGACAGAAACTTACAGCTCTATGGCCGAAATAATAGGAAAGCCAAAAGCGATCAGAGCAATGGCAGCTGCCAATGCTTTAAATCCGATTTCGATTATTATTCCCTGTCATCGGATCGTCGGAAAAGATGGTAGTTTAACTGGCTATGGCGGAGGTTTAGGGCGCAAAAAGACTCTGCTTGAACATGAGAGGAACTAGTCGCATTTAATAGCAAAAAAACTTGGAGACACACAGTTTATGAGCCGGGCTTGGTTTTCTGAAATATTAAACTTACTCCATGCTTGATGCATTACCGATAATTCTAATTTTCGTGAGTAAGTAACAAAGGCCGCAGAAAGCGGCCTTTGTTCGGTGGATAAAGTGTTTTAGATGTTAAGCTTTAGCTTTGATATCTGAAACAATATGCAGGTCGCGTTGAGGGAAAGGAATAGAAATACCCTCTTTATCAAACGCTTCTTTAATGGCACGTCGATTATCGCTAAGCGCAGGCCAGTAATCACCACTGTCAGTCCAATAACGAATGTTTAGGTCGACGGAACTTTCACCTAAACCAGTTACCAGAACAATTGGTGCCGGATCTTTGTGTAGACGGGCATCCCCTGAAAGTACGGCAAGCGCTACTTTTTCAGCCTTGGCAATATCGTCACCATAGCCAATTCCAATAGAGAGGTCTGTTCGACGTTTCGGGTTACGACTGAAGTTGGTGACAGTTGCTGACCAAAGCTTTGAATTTGGCACAGAGAGATAAAGGCCATCAATTGTCGTCATATGAGTGATGAAGAGACTGATCTCCTCAACGGTACCAGATATGCCATCTGCATCAACAAACTCACCGACTTTAAACGGGCGCAGGAACAACAACATAAAGCCTGCAGCAATATTTTGCATGGTGCCTTGAAGAGCAAGACCAATGGCGAGGCCTGCTGCACCGAGTATGGCGATAATACTTGTTGTCTCAACACCGAACTGGGCTAGAACCGCAACGATGACAAAAATCATAATCCCGTAACGGGTGATTTTTACAATAACGGGCTGTAAAGTGCGATCTACTTTACCCGATTTTGCTAACAATTTTTCAATATAGCCGCTGACGCGTTTGGCGACAAAACGACCGATAAGAAGAATGGCAAGAGCGGCAAGGATTTCTAAAGAAAAGTCCAATGCAGTTTGGCTTAATTGTTCTATAAGTTGTTTGTATTCTTCGGTGATCATGACAACCAAAGTTCCTCTGATTTTGAGTTACAGGCTGCCCCCAAAGACAAAGCCCTCGCTGCGGATCATACAGCGAGGGCTTGATAAATACACCTAGTAAAATTACCAAGTATTATAATTGGGAATGTAGAAAATATTCCAAATGTAATCTTAGGCGTCGATGTCCGCTTGGACTTTAACGGATACCATGCGATCTGGGTCATCT
Source organism: Halopseudomonas aestusnigri (assembly GCA_036960845.1). Lineage (GTDB taxonomy): Bacteria > Pseudomonadota > Alphaproteobacteria > Kiloniellales > Kiloniellaceae > Kiloniella. Next base: position 53,421 of record JBALWN010000006.1, read on the forward strand.
ACGGAACCACTACCAGGGGCACCTTTTTTGAGCCCATCAACAAGTTCCATACCTTCGCTTACGCGTCCCCAAACGGTATATTGGCCGTTCAAAGATGGGGAACTATCAAACATGATGAAGAATTGACTGTCACCAGAGTGTGGGTTCTGGGAACGTGCCATGCCAACGACGCCACGTTCAAAAGGCTCTTGAGTGAATTCAGAGCGTAATTTTTTGCCTGATCCGCTGGTACCTGTCCCGGTTGGATCACCAGTTTGCGCCATGAAGCCATCGATCACACGGTGAAATACAATGCCGTCATAAAATTTATCACGTGCAAGTTCTTTGATACGAGCGACGTGGATTGGGGCAAGATCAGGAAGCATTTCAATGGTAACGTTTCCGGTTTCCAATTCGATTACCAGTGTGTTTTCTGGATCAAGTGGTGTTGCTTCAGTCATGGCAGAGGCCTTAAAATATCTAAAAAAGGTAAGAAAACTATCTGCAAAATAAGTATCAGATGGTGCTTTTGCAAGTCAGGATGTTACTTGTGTAAACTCTTTATTCGCACAATTTGCCTAAGCTCTTCATATCCCTAATACAAAAAGCGCCAGATCGTTAAATCCGGCGCTTTTTGATAATTGTTAAGGGAATAAAGAAAACTTACTGGGTATCAGCGAGTACTTTTACTGAAAGCATTTGGTCAGGTTTGGCAACTTTACCAGAACCCGGTGCACCTTTTTTGATGCTATCCACGTGTTCCATGCCCTGAATAACACGTCCCCAAACAGTATACTTTCCATCAAGAGACGGTGTTCTTCTGAACATGATAAAGAACTGGCTGTCTGCTGAGTTAACTTGACCAGAGCGAGCCATTCCAACGGTACCACGTTGGTAAGGTTCGCGAGAAAACTCAGCCTTTAGTTTTTTCCCTGAACCACTGGTTCCTGTTCCAGTCGGGTCACCAGTTTGTGCCATAAATCCAGAAATGACACGGTGGAAGACAATGCCATCGTAAAATCCTTCACGCGCCAGCTCTTTAATCCGCGCAACGTGAGTTGGGGCAAGATCTGGGAGCATTTCAATAACGACACTGCCCGTTTTTAGTTCGATTATAAGTGTATTTTCAGGATCGGCTGCCAAAGCGTTTACGGATGTAGCTGCGATGGCAAAAAGTCCTACGAGAAGATTGCGAAGGATTTTATGCATATCTATTAACCCATTACTTTTTGAAGGTTGCTGTCGATGGCATCAAGGAACTGATCCGTTGTCAGCCAGTCTTGATTAGGGCTGATCAAAAGAGCCAAATCTTTGGTCATCTTGCCTGATTGAACAGTATCGATACAGACTTGTTCTAGTGTTTCTGCGAATTTAATGACTTCTGGAGTTTCGTCAAACTGGCCGCGGAATTTAAGACCACGTGACCAAGCAAAAATCGATGCGATCGGGTTTGTAGAGGTATCTTTACCTTGCTGATGCAGGCGGTAGTGACGTGTCACAGTACCGTGGGCTGCTTCCGCTTCTACGGTCTGTCCGTCTGGTGTCATGAGAACAGAAGTCATCAGGCCGAGTGAGCCAAAACCTTGTGCAACGGTATCAGACTGAACATCGCCATCGTAATTCTTACAAGCCCAAACAAAACCACCAGACCATTTCATAGCTGCTGCAACCATGTCATCAATCAAACGGTGTTCATAAGAAATTCCTGCCGCAGCAAACTTATCAGCGAACTCTGCTTGAAAAATTTCTTCGAAAAGATCTTTAAAGCGACCATCGTAAGCTTTGAGAATGGTGTTCTTTGTAGAAAGGTATACAGGCCATCCGAGTTCAAGGCCGTAGTTCATGCAAGCACGTGCAAAGCCACGGATAGATTCGTCCAAATTGTACATACCCATGGCAACACCAGCTTCTGGGAAGTCAAAAATCTCACGGGTAATTGGCTCTCCGCCATCTTCAGGCTGGAAAGTCATGGTGAGTTTACCAGCACCAGGAACCAGGAAGTCGGTGGCTTTGTATTGGTCGCCAAATGCGTGACGGCCGATAACAATTGGCTGGGTCCAACCTGGAACAAGGCGTGGAACATTTTCCATTATGATCGGCTGACGGAACACAGTACCACCAAGAATGTTACGAATTGTACCGTTTGGCGAACGCCACATTTTCTTAAGGCCGAACTCTTCTACGCGGTCTTCGTCAGGTGTGATGGTGGCACACTTAACGCCGACACGGTGCTCTTTGATAGCATTTGCAGCATCGACAGTAATCTGATCGTCGGTTGCGTCGCGGCTTTCGATAGAGAGATCGTAGTATTTCAAATCCACGTCTAGATAGGGAAGGATGAATTTTTCTTTGATCTTTTCCCAGATGATCCGGGTCATCTCATCACCGTCGAGTTCTACGATCGGATTTTTTACCTTAATTTTGGCCATGTTCGCCTCCTTGTTTGTCGGCTTGTTTCATATGATTTGGGGAACTAACTGTGGAAAATAGCAGTCTTTCGCTGCAGTGCAAGATAAGGCAGGTAATCAATTGTATTTAAAGAAGAGAAATATCGGACTTAATATGCGATTCAGGAAGGCTGGTTAACTTGTCGAATATTTCTTCTATGTTGTTGACAACACTAAATATATCATCAGGATTTTGGCGAAGGTATCCCCCTTGTATTTGATGCTTAATCAAGTCCAGGAGAGGGGTCCAGAAATTTTCAAGATTAACCAAAATAATTGGTTTGTCGTGCATTCCAAGTTGTTTCCAGGTCGCAATTTCAAAAAATTCATCCATCGTTCCTAGTCCGCCGGGCAGTATGCAAAAAGCATCTGAACGTTCAAACATCATCATTTTTCTTGAATGCATTGAATCAACAACAATGAGTTCGCTGACATCGTTGTGACCGACTTCGAACTTTTGCAAATATTCTGGAATAATCCCAGTAACTTTACCGTTATTGGAAAGTGCACCATCTGCCACTCGGCCCATTGATCCGACGCGTCCACCGCCGTAAACGATTTCAATGTTATGTTCAGCAGCAAGTTTGCCAACAAGGCTGGCCTTAGCAAGGTGGTCTTCACTAACTGAATTGGAAGAGCCACAGTAAACGCAGATGGAACTGATCTTTGTCATTCGTCAAATTTCCCGGATTGTTTTTAGTATTGTCCAAAGGTACAAAACGGCGTGAAAAATAGGTGAAAAGTTCTATTTTTACGCCAAAGTAGCTATTATATAGCGAGGAATAGTTATTTGCACTGATGAAAAAGATCGTTTTTCGATTTATTGTATCAGTGGTGAAAGTTGATATAGTGAATTAAAACATAGGGGTCGTCTTGTTCTTTTCTCAGAAGTGCTTAACCTTATGTACCAACATTGATAGCCTGTTAAAGTAGTCAGTGAGAATAATTTCCTGTTGGGTGTCGTATTTATAAGGTCGTAGCACCCAATTTTATAAGTCCCGAGGAGATATCCTTTGAACCGTACCTTTGCTATTGCACTACTTATTGTTTTTGCCATTTCTGGTGCTGCTGTGACGGTTTGGTACGTAAACGATGATCTGGATGATTCTGCTATTGTTTCTGAATCAAGATCAAATACAGAAATTAATACTAGCGCTCCCAAAAAAATCATTAAAACGTTAACAGGTGAACCCATTGCTGAAGAGACAATATCTCTGACGACGAAAGAAGTGAGCTCTCCTTCTTCATCTACCCAAGCCACTGAAGACACGAGCGCAGAAGAAATAACGGAAGCCAATCCTGAACCAAACAACACCCTAACAGTAAAAGCTGAGATTGATCCTTCATTGTCGTTTGATGTGATCCGCGTTGAAAAATCAGGTGATACGGTTCTGGCAGGTAGAGCGCCAGCAGGGAGTAATGTACGTATAGTTGATGGCACGACAATACTTGGGAATATTGAGGCGGATGCTAACGGACAGTGGGTGTATGTCCTGGAAACGCCGTTAGAGCCAGGCGCCCATGAACTCGGCCTTCAAGTTAATCGTGAGGACGGTAGTACGATAAGATCCAAAGATGTTGCAATTGTGGATGTAGCCAAAGGTGAGGAAACTGCTCTAGCTGTTCTAATCCCTGATGAAGGGCCTGGTGTTAAAACCAGCGTATCAAAAATTATCCAGTTGCCTGTAAAAGTAGGCGAAAATGGCATCCGAGATGGTGATTTGGCCCTCGATAGTGTTGATTATGATGATGATGGCCAAACTGTTATTGGTGGAACGTCTCAACCTGGTCAAAAAGTTGTTGGATACCTGAACAATGAGTTTGTTGGTCAAGGTGTCGCCGACAGTGAAGGTCGTTGGGTCGTTGAACCAGAGAAGAATGTGGATGAAGGTTTACACCAACTACGTATTGATCAAATTGATGATGGTGGAAAGGTAATCGCCCGTGTAGAGATTCCTTTCTCCCGCTCTGGGAAAATTGAAGTATTGCCTGATGAGCGCATCGTAACAGTCCAACCAGGTAATAGCTTATGGCGTATTTCACGCGCAATTTATGGTCAAGGGGGCCGATATGCAGTGATCTATGAACGCAATGAAGATCAAATCAGGAACCCCGATTTGATCTATCCGGGTCAGATTTTTGTTCTCCCAAAGACCAATTGACACTCAATATTTTCATCTTAAAAAAAACGCTTAGGAAAAAGCCTTACATTTGAGGCCAGAATACAGTATTACACACGAAATGTTTATGTGATGGTTACGTAATTGTTTATGTGACCATTGCTGTTATTTATGAAATTTGAATGGAGACGGCTGTGCTGAAGCACATTTTGGTGCCTATTAATAAAGCAGGTTGGCCTTTTGTTGGCGGAGCACTTGCGCTTAGTGTTGCTTTTGCTTTGATCTGGAAACCCCTTGCGATCGTGGGGCTCATTCTTGCAGCCTTTTGTACTTATTTTTTCCGCGATCCTGAGCGTCAAACCCCAGTTCGTGAAGGGCTCGTCGTAAGTCCTGCTGATGGACATGTCAGTGCGGTTGAGACTGCAGTGCCACCATCTGAACTCAACATGGGTACTGAGCCCCTGATCCGTATTTCCGTATTTCTCAGTGTATTTGACGTCCATGTTAACCGGGTACCTGCTGCAGGTAAAATTACCGAGTTGGCATATCATCACGGAGCATTTCTAAATGCTGCGATGGACAAGGCGTCAGAACTTAACGAACGCATGTCTATAAAGATGGAAACCGAAGACGGTAAAGAAATCGCCTTTGTACAGATTGCAGGTCTGATCGCGCGTCGGATTATTTGTAATCTTACCTTGGATCAAGAAGTTAAAGCCGGCGAGCGCTTTGGCCTTATTCGGTTCGGCAGTCGTACGGATGTTTATCTTCCAAACGGAGTTTCTCCCCTTGTATCCGTAGGTCAGCAAATGATTGGCGGTGAAACTGTTATTGCTGATCTTCTTTCTGACGAAGATACACGCGAAACAGAGGTACGTTAATATGGCAGGTCTCAAGCGCCGTCGTCGTCTCCATGGATTTTCCGTAAACCGATTGATACCAAATGCTATCACGTTGATGGCTATGTGTTCAGGGTTGTCGGCAATTCGTTTTGCCTTAGAGAAAGACTGGCAGCTTGCTGTCGCCGGTATTGTTCTCGCAATGGTACTCGACGGCCTTGATGGACCTGTTGCCCGTCTGATGAAGGGGACAAGTGAATTTGGCGCTCAGCTTGATTCCTTGGCAGATTTTGTAAACTTTGGTGTTACGCCTGCCATCGTCATTTATCTTTGGGCGATGGATGGTTCTGGTGGCTTGGCCTGGGCTGTGTCACTTTTCTTCGCAATTTGTTGTGGAATGCGGTTGGCTCGTTTCAATACAGGGCTTCTCGATGAAAACCCTCCACCTTGGGCCACTAAATTTTTTACTGGAATTCCCGCTCCTTGTGGCGCGGGTCTTATTCTGTTGCCATTGGCGCTAAGTTTTGAGCTCGGTGATGAATTCTTTAGGACACCCCTTTTGAATGGCGGGATGTTGATTCTCGTCGGTACTCTGTTTGTAAGCACTATTCCAACTTATTCATCGAAACGGATCCGAATTCCAAGGCGCTACGTAGGTCTCGTTTTACTCGGCGTTGCTATCTGTATAATGCTTTTGGTAAGTACGCCTTGGGTTTCATTGAGCATCGCTGGGATAGGGTATCTGCTAAGTATCATTTTAGCTCAATTTTCTTACAGAAATACTCGAAACAAAATGATGGCCCAAGAGGCGAAAAATCCCGAAACCAAGGAAGATGGCGATGAGTCGTCAGATAAAGAAGATACTTCAGAAGAGGTCTAAAAGGATCACGAACTGATGTTTGATTCTTGGATGCGCAGAAAGATCGATCCTCCTCTAGAAGGCTTTGGGGGATCACTTTCGAATAAAGGAATTACTGCTAATCAGATCACATGGGTTGGGTTTGGTATAGGTGTTTTGGCAATTCCAGCTCTAGCACTTCAGTATTACGAGCTTGCTCTTGGCTGTATTATATTGAACCGTCTTTGTGATGGTCTGGATGGTGCAGTAGCGCGCTTGCAGGGCGTTACGGATTTGGGTGGTTACCTTGATATCACCTTGGATTTCCTTTTTTATTCAGCGGTGATCTTTGGGTTTGCGCTCGCAAATCCGCAAGAAAATGCATTGGCTGCAGCATTTCTTATTTTCTCTTTTATCGGAACTGGAGCTTCTTTTCTCTCTTTCGCAATTGTCGCTGAAAAGAGAGGGATAACGACAGATATCAGAGGTAAAAAAAGTATTTATTACCTAGGTGGTCTGACTGAAGGCACGGAAACGATAGCACTATTTTTAGCTCTGTGTGTCTGGCCGCAGTATTTTTCTATCCTGGCGTGGATATTTGGGACGCTTTGCTGGCTAACCACTTCGTTTAGAATTCACGCAGCAGTATCAATCTTCAAAGATTAAAAAAAGAGAGCCGAAAATCCCGGCTCTCTTTTTGCTATTTCTCATCAAAATTTTGTTATTCCGCGAGCTGAAGGGTCTCGTCGTTTGGTGATGATTTCGGATCATTATCCGTTGGGTTATTCTTGGATTTACTCTTGATCCAAGCGATAAAGGTTCTGAAATTTACCCTTATCATCAATGAGCAAGGCGTAATGACGAGAGTAAGGATTGTTGCAAAGCAAAGACCAAACGCAATAGCTGTTGCAAGTTGTGTCCACCATTGAGTGGAAGGGCCGCCAACTTGAACAGTACGATTAATTAAATCGATGTTGGTTGATAGCACCATTGGCATCAGGCCTAAAACTGTTGTGACCGTTGTCAGCAATACTGGTCGAAGGCGTTGAGCTCCCGTTCTGATAATAGCCTCTTTCTGATCTTCAAACTTGGTTGATACATAATCAAAGGTATCAATAAGGACGATGTTGTTGTTCACAACGATCCCAGCCAAAGCGATGACACCAATACCGGACATAACGATGCCAAACGGTTGATCTGTAATTAGAAGACCTATTAAAACCCCGATAGTTGACATGATGACGGCTGAAAGGATTAAAAAGGCACTGTAAAAGCTGTTGAATTGCGTAACCAGAATGATTGCGATCATAAAGAGGGCGACGCCAAATGCTTTAACAAGAAACTGTTGGGATTCTTCCTGGTCTTGGTTCTCACCTTTAAATTCTACCGAAACCCGCGGGTCAAGTTTCTGTGTGGATAACCAATTTTCGAGCTCTTTGACCTTGTCATTGGCGAGTACGTTCTCTGCAATATCTGATTTTACCACTGCAACCCGTTTACCATCGACACGATTGATCAAGCCGACTTTCGGTTTTGCTGATCTGGTGATGAAGTTTGATATTGGAATAAGGCCAATTTCGGTTTGAATTTTTATTTGATCCAAGTGTTCAATTGTGCGGTTGTTTTTTGGAAGGCGTACAACGAGATCGATTTCTTCGTCACTGTCGTCAGGTCGATAGCTGCCTAGTTTCATCCCGTTGGTTACCATGCGAATGTAACTTCCTATAAGGGCGATATCCGCCCCAAACTTCGCAGCCTGGGCGCGGTCTACATCAATCCGCCATTCAATCCCTGGCACAGGTAGGCCGTCCTCAATATCAACGAAGCCACCCGCATTTTGTAGATGGGCTGCAATAGTTCTCGCCATTGGATAAACCAGAGTTGGATCTTCAGAGGCGATCTCTATTTCAATAGGTTTTCCAGATGATGGACCTTTTTCTTCTTTTCGGGGTTCAACAGATATCCCACCAAGCACAGATGTTCGGGCACGTATTTCAGCAAGAATTTCATCCGCTGGCCTGCGGTTGAACCAGTCTGTGAATTCCATCTGAATATTCCCAATAACATCTTCTGGTTGGTTGCTGCTGGTACTGCTTTCGGCATTGGTACTGGCGTAGATACTGTGGAGTTCCTGCTTTTCGTTTTGCAGGTCCATAACAATTTGTTCGACTTGTCTCACCAGATAGTCGCGTTCATCAATTGACATGTTCCCTTGGGCACGAACTTGAAGGACAGCGTTGTCGGGTTCAATGTTTGGGAAAAATTCTACGCCTCTACCGTAAGTTCCATAGAGAAAAATGACGGCAATGAGAGAGACAAACGTGAGAGATACAACAGTCCCTGGGAACTTCAATACACCACGCATTAGTCTGATGTAGAAACCTGTGAAACCTGTAACGCTGCCGAGATCTCCTTTTTCTGATGCCGCGAGATTTTCCATTGATTTTTTGTCTGCAGCTCCACCGGCTTTACCGATGATGGCACCGATTGTTGGGACCACGACCAGAGCCATGACAAGTGAAGCGCTCAATGTTGCAATCAAGGTGATTGGCATGAATTTCATGAACTCACCCATAATTCCTGGCCAAAAAATCAGGGGAGCAAAGGCAGCAAGTGTCGTTGCCGTTGATGCTATGATGGGCCAAGCCATGCGCAAGCTTGCTTGTTTGTAAGCTTCTTTACGATGGACTCCTTCACTCATCTTTCTATCAGCATATTCCGTGACGACAATCGCGCCATCGACAAGCATGCCGACAGAAAGGATCAGACTAAAGAGTACGACCACATTTACTGTTAGGCCTGCGGCATGAAGCATCATGATGGAGGCGAGGAATGATCCTGGTATAGCGAGCCCTACAAGTATGGAAGATCGGAAGCCCAAGGCAGCGACAACGACAATCATCACCAGAATGATTGCTGAGAGCACGTTGTTTTGAAGGTCCTGTAGCATGGTGCGAATGCCGGTTGATTGATCTTGGCTAAAGGATACTTCTACGGCTTCTGGCCATAGAACCTGTTCTTCAGTAATAACCGCACGTACTCGCTCGATGGTTTCAATGATGTTGGTGCCGGTACGTTTTGATATTTCGAGTGTTAGGGCCGGCTTGTTATTAACGCGGGCGTATTCAGAGGTGTCTTTGAAGGTTTTCCTGAGAATGCCAATATCCTTAACCCTAACAACGGCATCTCCGTTGACCTTGAGCGGCATGTTCAAGATGTCGTTGGTATCTTCAAACAATCCGGGAACCTGGATAGCAAATCGACCTTGCCCGGTATCAAGTGAGCCAGCAGCAACCACCAAATTCGATTTACCGACGGCAGTTATAATATCGTTGGCATCCAAATTATAACTCTCGAGGACTAGCGGATCGATAACAATCTCTACCAACTCATCTCTATCCCCAACCAATTTAGCCTCGAGAACGGTTGGAATTGCTTCCAGATTATCTTGAAGGCTATTGGCGATAGAGAGCAGGGCGCGTTCAGGAATGTCTCCTGACAGGTTGACGACGATGATGGGAAAAAGGCTCAAGTTGACTTCATGAACCGTCGGCTCGTCTGCATCTTCTGGAAGTTCAGCCTTGGCAATATCAACTTTCTCCCTCACATCTGTGAGAGCGAGATCAATATCTGAACCGGCATCAAATTCCATGACAACGTTACCGCCGCCCAAGTAGGAGGTCGCGCGCATCTCTTTGACACCCTCAATGCTGCGAAGCTCCTTTTCCATCGGCTTTAACAGTAATCGTTCTGCATCAGCAGGAGAAATTCCTTCATGGTGCATACTGACGTAAATAATCGGGATCGTGATGTCAGGGCTATCTTCCTTAGGGATCGTTACATAGGAAACGCCACCTGCAATGAGAATCAAAATTAGACCCAGCAAGACCGTTCTTGAACGCCCAAGGGCGGCTGAGATGATGCCGTTCATGATTGTGGAACTCCGGATTTAAATTCTTCCAGAGTATTTACGTCAATTGGTTTGACTTTCTGTCCGTCAATGACGAGCTCCTGTCCAACCACAATGAATATGACATCCTTAGGTAAACCACCGAGCCAAAGACCGTCGGTAGTATTTTCCAGTATCGTTGCTTCTTTAAAAACAACTTCATTTTTGACATTGATGGTTTTCACACCAATTGCGCCGGTATCAGCGATGGTTAGTATTCCGGGTGATACCTTGTGTGCTTGAAGTTGGTTCAGTGTCAGGATTGTTTCGGCGGTAATACCGTCGGAAATTTTTTGATCTTGATTAGGAACCGCGACTTCAATGCGGAAAGTCCTGGTTGTTGCATCAGCCATAGAGGATATGTAGCGCACGGTACCTTCAACGATTTGACCTGTGATGAGCCTGACGTGGGCAGGGTGTCCGACAGATATAAAAGGAACCAGACGTTCGCTGACATCGGAAACCACGAGGATTGTAGAAAGGTCAACAATCGTGCCGATCGGATCTCCTACGTCAACGTACTCACCTATCTCTACTGTACGTTTGTGAAGTATCCCAGTGAAGGGGGCTGGAATACGAGTGTTGGAGAGGGCAACACGGGCTTTACTTAATTCGGCATGTGCTGATTCAAGAGCTGCCTTACTAGCGGCAAGTTTTGTTTCTGCTTTGAAACCTTTTTTTGAAAGCCGTTTCGAGGCATCGTATTCAATAGCACGTTGTTCTTTTAAGGCGGTGTATTCTTTTACCTTTGCAGAGCGTTCGTTGACATCCAGCCTTGCTATCAACTTTCCAGCTTCTACGGTTTGTCCTTTGTCTACAGCGAGTTCGATAATTTTACCGCTGGCTTCGCTTCTGATTTCAACGGTCCGGAGCGCTTCAGTCCTACCGCGAACGGTTAAGTGCCGAGTATAGGACTCAGCAGAAAGGCTTTGAACGCGAACAGAAGGTACGCGGCTTTGCTGTGTAAGATTTACAGGTGGTTTTTTGACTTCTGGCTGGGCCGTGTTTCCGGCTTCAGAGCTATCAGCAAGTTGTCCTGACATAACCCAGCCAGCTGAACCAACGGCTAAAACGAATGCGAGTATATAGGAAACTTTCATGATGCGTGCCTGTTTGAATTCGTAAATGAGGTGTTCTTAGATGGATTATTGAGCTTGTTAAGGAAGCTGTCTTTGTGTTTTTCCAGATAGTCGAGCGATGATTGGTAAACTGTCATGCCGAGACCGTGGCAAAGCTGCCTGCCTGCGGGTATGGCGGATAGATCACATTCGCTCATGCGTTCAATGGTGTTTTTATAAAAGGCTATGCGTTGATCCAGAAGCAGGGCGACTTGCGGGATGGGAAGGAGCTCTGCGAAATAAAGAACAAAGAAAAAGTCCGAAGCGAATTTGTCTGGTGAAGGAGGGACCAGAATACTCGTGATTAACGCATCGTTACCTTTGTCGGTCAGCTTATATACTTTTTTATCGGGGCGTTTTTCCTGTGCCATTTGGGTGCAATCAACCAAGCCTTCAGAAGACAATCGTCCAAGTGCGGGATAGATAGATCCAAAGCTCGCATCTTGAAAATGGCTAAAGGCGCCTTCCTCAAAAGCTTTCTTGATTTCGTATCCACTGGCTTCGCCTTGGTATAACACCCCAAGGCATAAAGTTCTTACATCCATACTTGATTTACCTGCATTGGCTTTTACCGGATTGCGCCCGAAAGCCTGTTTGTACCTATCTAGGTTAAATATAGATCAGTTCAACATATATCAACCCGATATATGTTATTTTTTTGTATAGGGAATGGGTTTTGAAAGATTAGATAAGCATTTATCTAAAATGTCTAAAATTGAAATAGGCTTGTAAGTCAGTTATACTCAGGGAAAGGGATGAAATATGGATTATTCAATACCTCTTTCTGGACTCAATTTGCAGGCACGCCGGGTGGCCGTATCTGCAAACAATATCGTTAACGCTGGATCTACCGTACCAGATCCTTCTGGTACCCCTTCAGGACAAGTGCCATTTACACCAAGTAGAGTTGATGCGGTAAGTCGTGAGCCAGGTGTTGGCGGGATTGTTACTCAAACCTCAGCTGGAGTGCCCTTATCGCAGGTAGGGCAGACAAGCAGTTTTGCTGAAATTTTCTCAGCGTCGGGTGTAAATGTTGCCCAAGAACTCGTTGACCAAAAAATTGCAGTTACAGCTTATAAAGCAAATGCAGCTGTTATTCGTACATTTTCAGAGCTCGACGATACTTTACTTGATACTCTTGTTAACCATGAAGATTGAGTGATTACACTGTCTTAAGTGTGAGTGGTGTTTACTTTAGTTAATTGCGTTGGTTTTTATTTATATTTTAGTAATATTTATCCTGTATGGTTTCTTTACGTTGCCGAACGTATCCTTTAAATATACTGCATCTATCGCGTGCGGGGATTAGTCATGTTACAATCGAATACTCAGGTTGCTATGTCTAAAAAAATTAATGTTATTGGGGGGAGCAAAGCTTCTTCACTTAGTGTTGAAGGCGACGATAAACGGCGCTTTAAACGCGTTTCTGTCCTCTGGTCTGGTGAATATTCAGATTCTGAAGGGGCTGACCAACAATGTGTAATTTACGATATCTCTGTAAATGGGGTGCGTGCTAAATTTGATCACGTAATGGAAATTGGTGCGCAGTTGGTCATAAAAATCGCTGGCGGAATTCAACTGATGTCTGAAGTTGTCTGGGCAAGGGGTGAGACGGTCGGCCTTTGTTTTAAAGACAATCCGGATAAACTTGCGAGTATAATGGCAGGCGTTTTGCCAATGGCATGTTTAGAATACGCTTAAAAGAATAAGACACGCCGTTTATAGGGTTTTTCAAAAGCGCTTCATATTTGGAGTGCTTTTTTTGTGCAAGAACAATCCATATTTTTAGAGAAAATTCTGAATAATAATCGATTTCATTCAAACTCGAATCTTTTTTCCTCTCGCTCTTTAGTTGTTTTGGGTGGTGTTTGGTGTGACCAATGCTATTGAAAGTTTAAAAACGATGGGTAATATTATTGCTTATTTACCCAAATTGATGTTTTATAGTGTCTCTGGCGAGGCGCAAAATTTCATAGCTTATATCCATCTAACTATAGGTATTTAAAAGACAAAATATATAAATCTTAGGTCAATAAAATACGAATTTCGTCTCTGCTATTTTGTATACAATTTCATGTTAGGCAGTAAGAGGAAATTGACTATGCAACTTGAGATGGATAGCTTGAAACCATCCTTATTAGATTAGGTAACGAGACACTAATAAATAAAAATAAGGCGCATACCGCGCTTGTCTACGACATTTGGGAGGATATCGTGATTAAAAAAGGTCTTTTGGCTACTGCGGCTTTCGCAAGTATGCTTGCTATGGGGTCTGTATCTGCAGAAGCAAAAACATTTGTGTATTGCTCTGAAGGTAGCCCTGAAGGTTTCACACCTGCACTATATACGTCAGGTACTTCATTTGATGCTAGTTCTCGCAACATCTTCAATCGTCTTGTAGAGTTCGAGAGAGGCTCAACCATCATGACACCAGGGTTGGCTCAATCCTGGGAAGTTTCAGAAGATGGTCTTTCTTATACATTCCATCTACGTGACGGCGTACAGTTTCATAAAACTAAATTTTTCACACCTTCACGTGAACTGAATGCTGATGATGTTCTGTTTAGCTTCAATCGTCAGTGGAAAGCGGATCACCCGTATCACAAAGTTTCAGGCGGTACATATGAGTACTTCTCTGGTTATGTGAGTTTCCCTGATATTCTGCAGACAATCGAAAAACTTGACGACAAAACTGTTAAGTTCACTCTTCAGAAACCAGATGCAGCATTTATTTCCAAAATAGCAATCGATTTTGCTTCTATTCACTCTGCTGAATACGCTCAACAGATGATGGATGCTGGCACACCTGAGAAATTTGACCAAGAACCAATCGGTACTGGTCCATTCCAGTTCGTATCTTATCAAAAAGATGCCTTCATTCGCTACCAAGCTAATGATGACTACTGGTCAGGCCGTGCACCGCTCGACAAACTCGTGTTTGCGATCACTCCTGATGCGCAGGTTGCATACCAGAAACTTGCTGCTGGTGAATGTCATCTGATCCCTTATCCAAACCAGGCTGATCTTGCTGCTATTGAAGCGAACAAAGATCTGACTGTGGATAGCCAGGAAGGTCTGAACGTTGGTTACCTTGCGTTCAACACTGAGAAAAAACCATTTGATGATAAACGTGTTCGTCAGGCGCTTAACTATGCCATGAACAAAGAAGCAATCATCAAATCTGTATTCCAAGGTGCGGGTAAAGCGGCTAAAAATCCTCTTCCACCAACGCTATGGGGTTACAATGAAGAAATTCAGGATTACCCTTACGATCCTGCAAAAGCCAAAGCTCTTCTTGCCGAAGCTGGTGTTACAAACCTAAGTACTGACATCTGGGCTATGCCTGTTAAGCGTCCATACAACCCGAATGCTAAACGTATGGCTGAACTTATTCAGGCTGATTGGGCGGCTGTTGGCGTAAACGCTGAAATCGTTTCCATGGAATGGGGTGAGTATCTATCCCGTTCGCAAAAAGGCGATCACGAGACAGTTCTTCTTGGTTGGACTGCGGATTATCCAGATCCGGATAACTTCCTTTCTCTTCTTAACTGTGCCTCAGCTAAATCCGGTGGTAACCGTGCACGCTGGTGTCATAAAGAGTTCGATGACCTCTTTAACGAAGCTGTAAGAGTTTCTGATCCAGAAAAGCGTACTGCACTTTATGAGCAAGCACAGGCAGTCTTCAAAGAAGAAGCTCCTTGGGTAACTGTTGCTCACTCTGTTGTTCACAAAGCAATGAGCAACAAAGTTGTAGATTTCCGTATTGATCCACTTGGTGGTCATGTTTTCTACGGTGTTGATTTAGCAGAATAAGATATTAAAATCTTATACCTAAATATGAAACGGGGGGGGTGTAAACCTCCCCCGATTTTCTTATACGCGAAGTCAGGATTGCGATGTTTCGATTTATTTTGACCAAGTTGGGTGTTTTAATCCCGACTTTCCTTGGTGTAACTCTGATTGCATTCAGTTTCATCAGGATGTTACCCGGTGACCCCATTGAGTTACTTGCTGGTGAACGTGGTGTCACGCCCGAACGCCATGCAGAGCTAATGGCAAACCTCGGGTTTGACCGCCCGATCTGGGAGCAATACTTCTCTTTTTTATGGGGTATTCTTCATGGTGATCTCGGCGTTTCTTTTACAAGTAGACAACCCGTTCTAGAAGAATTTTTAACCCGGTTCCCGGCAACGGTTGAGCTCGCTGGTTGCGCGATTATATTTGCGGCCCTGCTTGGGTTGCCTGCAGGTATTATTGCTGCGGTAAAACGTGGGTCGGCATTTGACCACACCTTAATGGGTATCTCCCTTACTGGATATTCAATGCCGATTTTTTGGTGGGGCTTGCTCCTCATTATCTTCTTTTCAGCTACTTTGGGATGGACGCCTGTATCGGGTCGTTTATCAGCCTTGTTCTGGATAGATCAAGACTCGGGCTTTATGTTGATTGATGCCTTCCTTAGCGATGAAAAAGGGGCGTTTAAGTCTGCTGTTTCTCACCTTATATTGCCGACCATTGTGTTAGGTACTATTCCTCTTGCAATCATAGCCCGACAAACTCGATCTGCGATGTTAGAAGTACTTGGTGAAGATTATGTCAGGACAGCTCGCGCTAAAGGATTATCTACATTTCGAGTAATTGGTATTCATGCCCTCAGAAATGCCTTGATAACAGTTGTTACAGTTATTGGCCTTCAGGTCGGAGTATTACTTGCGGGCGCCATACTGACAGAAACAATTTTCTCTTGGCCTGGTATTGGTAAATGGATGATTGATTCTATTTTCCGGCGTGATTATTTCGCGGTCCAAGGTGGAATTGTACTCATCGCTTCGATCGTCATGCTGGTTAACTTGTTTGTTGACTTCATGTACGGCTTGATCAATCCAAGAATTTTGCATCGGAGGTAATGATGAGCCAAGTTCAAAATACAGCCGATAATGATACGGTTTCAGAAGAAATCAGCCCACTCCGACAGCAGTTGAAAGAGTTTTGGTTTTATTTTTCAGAGAATAAAGGCGCTGTTGTTGGCCTCTTTTTCTTTCTTTTTATTGTTGTTATCGCTGTTTTGGCGGATGTAATTGCTCCACATTCACCGATTGTTCAAAATCGTGAAGTAGGAATGATTCCACCGTTCTGGCAAGAAGGTGGAAAGTTTGAATACTTTTTTGGGACGGATATTCTAGGACGCGACCTTCTTTCTCGTTTGATGCATGGTGCGCGGATTTCTCTTTTTGCTGGTTGTATCGTTATCGTGATCAGCTTGACTTTTGGTGTGTTGCTAGGTCTTTCAGCAGGGTACTTTAGAGGGATTTACGAAGTTATTGTAATGCGTGTAATGGATGTTATTTTATCTATTCCAAGCTTATTGATGGCTCTTGTCCTTGTTGCCATTCTTGGCCCAGGATTACGCAATGCAATGATTGCAATCTCGGTTACTTATTTGCCGCATTATGTACGTTTAGCCCGAGCTTCTGCCGTTACTGAATCTGCGCGTGATTATGTTACATCCAGTAAGGTTGCTGGAGCTGGTACAATGAGGCTGATGTTAATAACCATACTACCAAATTGTATGGCTCCTCTGATAGTACAGGCTTCTTTAAGCTTCTCCACAGCAATTTTGGATACTGCGGCGCTTGGTTTCTTGGGTATGGGTGCTCAGGCACCTGCTGCGGAATGGGGAACCATGCTTGCAGATGCGCGTGAGTTCATTCTGAGTGCTTGGTGGGTTGTGACCTTACCTGGTGTTGCAATATTGTTGACAGTGTTGGCAATTAATTTGATGGGTGATGGTTTGCGAGATGCCCTTGATCCCAAAATGAAGAGGTCCTGATCCCATGAGTTTATTGGAAATTAGAAACCTCTCTGTTGAATTCGAGACAGCTCACGGTTTGTTCCGTGCAGTAGATAGTGTCGATCTGGAAATCGATCAGGGTGAGATGGTTGCTATTGTTGGTGAATCTGGCTCTGGGAAATCGGTTTCGATGCTTGCTTTGATGGGGCTTTTACCCTGGACAGCAAAGATCACAGCAGATCGAATGAATTTTGATGGTAAAGAACTACTGACAATTTCGCCAAAAGAGCGACGGAAAATTATTGGTAAAGATATCGCCATGATTTTCCAGGAACCAATGACCAGTCTGAACCCTTGCTTTACGGTTGGGTATCAGATTATGGAAGTCATTCGCGAGCACTTAGGGGGAACTAAAAAGGAACTCAAACAACGTGCAGTTGAACTCTTGGGGTTAGTGGGTATTCCTTCCCCTGAGACAAGGTTACGTGCTTATCCACATCAAATGTCAGGTGGTATGAACCAGCGCGTTATGATTGCGATGATGATTGCCTGTAATCCTCGGGTACTAATTGCCGACGAACCTACGACTGCACTTGATGTGACTATTCAAGCGCAGATCCTTGAGCTTCTGGGCGAACTTCAGAAAAAACAAGGCATGGCAATGGTACTCATTACCCATGATATGGGAGTGGTGGCAGAAACGGCGGAGGTTGTTAACGTTCAATATGCAGGCCAGCAGGTCGAACGTCAGGATGTGAAGGGGCTGTTTAATGCGCCTCGACATCCCTATACACATGCTTTGCTAAATGCTTTGCCAGAGAGGGCTACAAGTAAACGTCTTCCATCAATTCCAGGTGTAGTACCCGGGTTGCTGGATCGCCCAACGGGCTGTCTTTTTAATCCTCGATGCAAGTTTGCGACAGATAAGTGCCGAAACGAAGCTCCTGATCTTCATAGTAAGGTCCTTTGTCACTATCCACTTGAAGATGGAATGCCAACCAATAACCATCCCGGTGTGCTTGTTGCTGAGGGGAATTCCTAATGGCTACTGAAACTGTTCTAAAAGCAGATCATCTTAAGCGTTATTACGCTGTTAAAGGTGGTCTTTTCTCCAAAGGGGGTACAGTTAAGGCCCTTGATGGTGCTTCGTTTCAGCTTGATGCTGGTAAGACACTTGCTGTCGTTGGTGAATCTGGGTGCGGTAAATCCACTCTGGCTCGTCTGGTTACTCTGATTGAAAAGCCAACCGAGGGTGAATTGGTTCTTGGCGGGATGGATGTTGCTTCTGCCCACAGTAAAGAAGATCTACTGACGCTTAGGCAAATGGTACAGATCGTCTTTCAAGATCCCTATAGCTCTCTGAATCCACGACATAAAATTAGTGCGATTTTGGAAGAGCCGCTTAAGATCAATACCAAGATGACATCAAAAGAAAGACGAGAAGAAATTCTTTCCATGATGTCGCGAGTGGGTCTTCGACCTGAACAAGCCGATCGTTATCCACATATGTTTTCTGGGGGACAACGTCAACGTATCGCTGTTGCACGTGCATTGATGTTACGTCCGAAAATTGTGATTTTGGATGAACCTGTGTCGGCGCTTGATGTTTCCATTCAAGCGCAGGTGCTGAACCTACTTACCGATTTACAAGAAGAGATGGGTTTAGCTTATCTCTTTATTTCGCACGATCTTTCAGTGGTTCGGCATATTGCTGATGATGTTCTGGTGATGTATTTAGGCCAACCTGTGGAACATGGTACACGGGATCAGATTTTTAATAATCCGCAGCACCCCTATACTAAGGCCCTTTTATCGGCAACACCCGTTGCAGATCCAAATCGGAAAAAAGAGCGCATAAAATTAGTTGGTGAGCTTCCGTCACCTCTAAACCCACCTTCCGGGTGTTCCTTCCACCCTCGTTGCCCGCTAGCAAATGATAGGTGTAAGGCAGATAGGCCAATTCTTTCTCCCACCAGTAGTGCATTGGTATCTTGCCATGCTGTGGAGGAGGGAAGAAGCTAGAGAAATGTTTCTTACCGACTACAATTAAGAAATAGACCCGGGAAACCGGGTTTATTTTTGTTCAAATTTTATTACGTTTGTAGATATGAAAGCAGTTTAACCAATATAACTTTTGGATAATTTTAAACAAAACCTATAGGTAGAAATAGACGCTAGTTCCTATGTTCAATTTTGAAGAGTCTTGTGTTAAACTATTAAAGATAAATAATTATGGGGGTGGAAGTGGTGGCAGGGCTGAATGATATCAGCTACCCAACTGAGGTCTTGTGGGCACGGGCTGAGGAGCTAGTGAATGAGGACTATGTTCCCTTGTCTATGTTGATGAGGCAGCTAGGGAGTCCTAAACCAACAATTGCATGGAATCTTCCTGAAGATGAACTACCTCAACCGGAGCTAAAATTTCTTTTTAAATGGTGGAATGAAAATCGCGGCGATAAAATGGCTGCATCTCCTCTGGATGTTGATCCCTTTAAGCTTAAACCGGTACTTGGAAGAGTTGCTGTTCTTGATATCCTTGAAGGCGGGGAAGAGTTCAGGTATCGCCTCTACGGTTCGGCCATTATTCAGGAACCGGGTAAGGATTTAACAGGACTGTTGTTATCTGATATCTGGACGCCGCTTCGTACATTTTTCGCAATCACATACCGGGCGGTATTGTTGCGTAAAGAACCGCTCTATACACGTCACGAACCACATCATTCCCTAAAGATGACCACGTGGGATCGCTTAATCCTTCCTCTCTCAAATGGCAGTGAGGTGGAAAGAATTATCATCGCTTTGGTGCCAGTTTATACAAACGAGCCTAAGCCTGAGTATATCTAAGCACTTTGTTTCTTTAGGCGGGAAATCGATTTTTTACTCGTCGCTTTACTCAATCCGAATACCGTTCTGATTAAAGAGATGGTAGTGTGTGGGTTTTGTAGTGAAGGAAATAGTTTCTCCTGCCTGGATAGGAGCAATACCATTTAGGCGCGCAACAGCATTGGCGGTACTGTTGGTTTGAAAATAAACATAAGTATCTGATCCTAAATGCTCGATCCTATTTACTAATCCTCGAATGCCACCTTCATTGGTTGGCGACATATGTTCGGGGCGGATACCCATTTGAATGGGACCTGTTGAATGTACAGGGATACTGAGATTAAACTCATTTTGTTCATTCGTGAGACGTATTTTTGGAGCATTGACCGCTGAGTTATCTATCTCTGCTGGGAATAAGTTCATTTTAGGGGAGCCGATAAACTCTGCCACAAAAGTATTGGCAGGTTTATTATAGAGATCAAGCGGGGTACCGACTTGAGCTATTTCTCCATTTTGTAAGATTACAATCCTGTCTGCCAGTGTCATGGCCTCGACTTGATCATGAGTTACATAAATCATAGTTGCAGCTAATTTCTTATGGAGACGAGCGAGCTCTACGCGCATTTCCAGGCGAAGTCCTGCATCTAAATTAGAGAGCGGCTCGTCGAGTAAGATGATTTTTGGATCCCGGGCTAAGGCGCGACCTATAGCAACGCGTTGGCGTTGGCCGCCAGATATCTGGCCTGGTTTTCGATCCAATATATTATCGAGATGCAACGCCTCTGCAATTTTCATAATTTTTTGCTGAATTTCCTTTTGAGGAACTTTGGCAAGGCGAAGGGGAAAACCAATATTTTCACCAAGTGTCATATGTGGATAAAGCGCATAAGATTGGAAAACCATTGCGATATCCCTATCCGAGACCGGCAATTGATCAGCACGTTTATTGCCGATCCAGAACTCTCCTGATGTAATTTCTTCTAACCCGGCGATCATGCGCAATAAGGTAGATTTCCCACAACCGGATGGCCCAACAAATACGACGAACTCACCGGGTTCGATCGAAAGATCAATGTTACGAATGACATTGAGTTCGCCAAATTGTTTGCAAACGCCTTTGAGAGATAAGCCAGTCATACCGCTTGCTTCCTTGTGTTGAAAACTTTGCCAGTTGTTCGTGCCTTAACAGGTTCAACGAGGCCAACCTCTGCATCACCCGGATAACGGCGTGGGTTTGAGGATATTGCCAGTGCGGCGGTGTTAACCGCGATTTTAAGGCAAGTCTGAGTGTCGTACCCGCGGGCAAAGGCTGTTAAGAAACCTGCGTTAAAGGAATCTCCGGCTCCAATGGTATCCACGACATCAATGTTATTTGAAGAAATTATCAAGGGAGGATCTCTCAGCTTATCTACACGTGCGCCTTTTGGTCCCATCTTGGTGATGAAGAGGGCATTATGAGGCATGTTTTTGAGAGTAGATTGATAATCTGGAGAACCATCTTGAAGGTGTGCATCCAGTAATCCCTTGGTCTCAACCTCGTTGAGCAGGGCAATGTCAACCAAGGGAAGCCAGTCAGTAACTTCTTTACGTGCGTTCTCTGTCCAACCATCCGTGGGCCAGGCTGTATCAAGGGCGATCAATCCACCTTTCGCATGTACGAATTTAAATACTTCTTTCAGGGCTGGACGGATTGTTGGCATTAGGGATGTTCCCACAAATAAAACAACTACCCGCGTAAGATCCATTCCAGCCAATTTGTTTTGTAATTCTAGCGGCTGAAATTGGGCGACATGGCCTGGAGTACTAAAGAAGGTGCGCTCACCATCTGGATGGGTAATGCCGACTGTCAAGGCCGTATCAATGGTGTCAACGATCCAGTCTTCATTTAGATCTGGATATTGTTGTATGAGCCAATCCCCAAACAGATCATTGCCAACATTGACGATCATGCGGTGTTGGGCGCCCAAGGCTGTTAGTGCCTTGGCGGTTATACCTGCTCCGCCACCTTCACGCATTTCTGAGTTGGGTAAAATCACTTCAGTTCCTGGCACAGGCCAAGGTGCTTGTGGTCCCATAATGAGGTCAACGTTTACGGTGCCAACAGTGACGATTTCAAGGTTCTTGATGCTTTTACGATTGTTAGATGTTTCAATCATCCCTTTACGCTCCCACTCATAAGCCCGGAAACGAGCGATTTTTGAAGAAAATATGCCATGGATACTGGAGGGAGTGTTGCCAGAATGCCCGCGGCTGAAATCAAGCCATAGTCCGCAACTCGCCCAGCTGCAAAATCAGCAATAGCCACAGGGAGAGTCTTGGCTCTGATATCATTGGTGAAGAGAAGGGCGTAAAAAAACTCATCCCATGCCATCAATATTGCCATTAAGGCTGCGGCACCTACGGCTGGTTTCGCAATAGGAAGCGTAATGTGCCATATAATTTGAAGGCGATTAGCGCCATCGATAAGGGGGGCTTCATCTAAGTCTATGGGTATCGCATCAAAGTTGCTTTTTAAAAGCCACGTGGTGAAGGGTACCAAAATACCACAATAGACGGCAATAAGAGCAATATGTGTATTGAGTAATCCAAGCGCACCCATTGTTGAATATAGAGGTAATACCAAGGCAACGGGCGGCATCATAAATGTTGCAATAGCCACAAACAGAAGACTTTTTCGTCGGGAACCAGGTAACCTTGAAAGGCTGTAAGCAGCGGGGATTGCCACAAGCAGAGAAAGTGTAGTCGCAGATATTGCGACGATAAGACTGTTACGAAGTGCGCTTAAAAAAGATTCAGCTGTCGAGCTATCTAAGTCGCTGACAAGTTTTGCGTAGTTATCAAAAGATATTTTTGATGGAAGCCATTGCAAGGGGAGAGTTGTCAGGTCTCGAGTAGAGCTGATGCTCATGATAAAGAGCCATAACACCGGACAGAGTAATACAAGACCCAAGAGACTTGCTGACCCGTATACCAGACAAACTTCAGATTTACTACGGCAGGTCATGCGGTGTTCCCCTGTTTCTTAATGAGCCACAGATAGGTGGTAATGAGAACGGCACTGATGAGAACAACGATCAGCGCATAAGAGGCGCCAGAGCCAATACGCATATAGGCAAAAGCTTCTTGATAGACATGAAAACTAACCGTTTTAGTACTGTTTGCCGGGCCACCTCTCGTCATGACATATACAATATCAAATACCTTGAAGGCCTCGATTGTTCGGAGTACCAATGCCACGCTGACAGGGGCAATAATAGTCGGGAAAACCACTGACCAAAAACGCTGCCAGGCATTGGCACCATCTAGTGTTGCTGCCTCAATCAAATCTTTAGAAATTGTCTGTAAAGCTGCGAGAGTGATAAGAGCAACAAGAGGAAAGTTCTTCCAGATATCTGCAATAGCGACCATTGATAAAGCAATGTCAGGATCACCAAGCCAGCTACGATATTCATTCATTAAGCCGATCTGGGTCAATAGAGCATTCAATGCTCCAAAATCCGGACCGTAAATGAGCCGCCACATCATGGCATTGACCACTGTTGGTAAAGCTAGCGGTAAGATCAAAAGTGCCCGTAACAGAGTACGTCCATGGAAAACTTGGTTTAGCAGTAATGCTACCAAAACGCCGATAATGATTTCTGCTGAAACTGAAACAGACACAAAATAAGCAGTGTTTTCGATTGAATCAATAAACTGAGTATTTCCCAGTGCTTTGATATAATTTTTAAAGCCGACCCAACGGTCTGTTGTTTCTGGCGATGCAAGGTGAGCTGCCGTGAAGCTGTAATAGACCGTTTTGATCAGGGGGTATCCGACAACCCCGATGATAATTGTCATCATCGGGGTCAGCAGGAGCCACGCTGTTGTGGCTTTGGGAAAGCGTATCATAGAGTTAAGATACTTTAATCCAGATCAGCAACAGCATCAGCAGCTTCATTTAAAGCCTCCGCTGGAGCTTTGGTTCCCAAAAGTGCTTCTTGGATAGCAACTTGCAACAAGGAAGACATCTCTTGATAGGAAGCTTTAGTCGGGCGTGGATACATGGCAGCCAAGCCAATTTTAGCGGCTTTGAGTAACTCTTCCTGTCCTTTGGCAATTTCTGGGTTGTCGTATGAACCCTTCCAAACAGGCAAGCTAAGTTTAGCAAAATCCTCTTGTACAGGTTGAGATGTAAGGTGTTTGATATAATCCCAAGCGATGTCTTTATTTTTACTGTTGGATGTCACACCCAGTCCCATGGAGCCATTAACCGCAGAAGCTTTACTGATATTTTCTGCACCAGGAGCTGGAGCGATACCAACATGCCCTGCGATAGAGGATTCTTTTGGATCATTCGCGAGGTTATACATGTACGTCCAATTTACGGCGAAGGCAGCTTGTCCGCTTGAGAAAGTACGCCGTACGTCTTCTTCTGAATATTCGCGGGAATTAGGGTTGGTTAGACCCATTTTGATGGAATCGACCATATATTCCAAGGCATGAAGACCGCCGCCTTGTTGAAAGACGGGTTTTTCGTCGCCATCGAGAAACTCGCCACCCATTGCTGAGAGAAGAGTTGCGTAGTCGCAGATAACAGCTTCGGATTGTGACCAACTCCAAACCAAGGGATATTCGACGATACCTTTGTCTTTTATAATCTTGGCTTGGCTTGCAAGCTCTGTCCAAGTTGCTGGTGCTTTCGAAATTCCCGCTTCTGCGAGCATCTTTTCGTTGTAAAAGAGATACTTGGTATCAACGATCCAAGGCATACCGTAATATTTGCCACCATATTCAACTGTGGTCCAGGCGCCTTCTAGAATGTCACCCTTTGTCGAGTCGTCGATTTTATCGCTGACATCAGTCAAAAGACCGTAACGTGCAAATTCTGCGGGCCAAATTACGTCAAAGAGGACGACGTCGTAGCCATCAGAAGCATTATGTGACAATACGATTTTATCGTGAAGAGCTTCGTATGCAACGAACTCCATTTTCACATCGACATTCGGATTAGCTTTTTCAAAAGCTGTCGTCATATTTTCGATGTCTTGCTCGCTATAAGCTGCTTGAGCCATGAATAACGCGCTTAGTTGCGTTTTTTCTGCATAAGCCTGCGAACTCGTTAAAAGGGTGCCTACCATGGCAGCCATTAGCATTTTATTTTTCTTCATATTAACCTCCCCGTTACAAGGTTATGAGCCACTATGACATTAACGCTAAAGTTTGTAGTTTTTATTTGTCTGTGGCAGTTTGTGTGAATAGTATAATTTATTAACTCAATTTGATTTAGTTAATCTAACATGGAATTGAAATATGGCAACGGAAAATTCTGATAACCCCAAAAATGGTGGTTTTAGAACGGGAATGCTGGGGACGAATCTGGAATATGCTAAAGAGCATAATCTTCGTGCCGTGATCGATGCTGTTCGAAGGCATGGTGCCCTGACGCGTGCAGAAATAACCCGGACGACGGCCTTGTCAGTTCAGACAATTTCTAACCTGGTTGGCGAGCTTGAGAAGCGAGGTCTACTAATAGCAGGGGAAGCGGAGAAGGCAAAACGAGGCCAGCCTGCAAGACCCTATAGGCTAAATCCTGAGGGTGGATTTTCCGTTGGTATTCAGATGGATCACCAGATAGCCCTGGCAATACTTGTGAACTTGGCGGGCGAAGAGTGCGCACAGATACAACAACAGGTTTCTCGACCTTCTCCGGAAGAAGGGATCGATATACTTACAGATCTTGTTGGTCGATTGCTTGAGGCTGGTGGCGTGGTAAAGGACCGGGTATTCGGTGTCGGTGTCGCTATTCCAGGTCCCTTCGATGTGAGTGGTCCAACGGGTGTAGGGCCAGGGTGGGTTGGATATCCAATTGCTGAGAATTTAAGCGAGCGTGTTGGGCTGCCTGTTATCGTCGAGAATGATGCAAATGCAGCGGCGATTGCTGAGCGTCTTCACGGAGCAGGTAAAAAGTTTGAGAACTTTGTCTATGTCTTTATCGGAATGGGATTAGGGGCAGGATTGTTCCTCAATGGGCAAGTTTATCACGGTGTCCGAGGCGCAGCAGGGGAGATAGGCCATATAGTTGTTGAGACCGACGGCATTCTTTGTGAATGTGGCAATAAAGGATGTTTTGAGCGCTATGTATCCTTACGGGCTGCATATGAAGCGATTGGAGAGACGGACAACGTACATCGAGCGCCTGAACAGTTGGAAAAATTGTTTGATAGCGCTGACCCCGCCTTCATGGCTTGGTTAACTGAGGCTGCCGATAAGTTGCGTATAGGGATACAGGCACTAGAAAGTACTTTTGATCCAGAGGTTATATTTATTGGTGGATTGTTACCAACCCGTATAGCGCAGGCATTAGTAGAGAAAATGCTACCTCCGCTGCCTTCAGTGGTAACGCAACTACAGCCTTTAGAAGAACGCATTTTACTTAGTGTCAGTGCACCTTCTGCTCCAGCCCACGGTGCGGCAAGTGTACCAATATTCTATGAATTTAATGCTGGGCTTTATACTCATTCAAATAGGCAAAAAATTAAGTAGTTTCATATTTCTTGAATTTTCGAGCCGCAATTTCAACCAATTCTCTAATAATCGGGTTTTGTTTTCTAGTTTCTTGATAATAAGCGGAATATTTATAAGAAATTGTTGGCTTGAAGGGGCGTATTTGTACCCCTGATGCGGCCCATACCTTAGCGGAAAAGGGCTCAAGTACACCGCTGCATAAACCTTGGTTTACCAAAGAATAAGCGTTGGCGGAGTGCTGGGTACTAAATTGGGTAATGGGGTTTATTCTTTTGTAGAGATCGGTGTGCTGGTGAAAAGCCAATACATCGTCACTATCCAACGCAATGAGCTTTTCCCCAATTAGATCTTCTTCGAGAATAATCTCTTTTTCACAAAGAGGATGGTTTGGGGGAAGGGCGCAAACGTAATCAACCTTTGCAAGAATTACCTGTTCAACACCAGGTTGTTCACCCATCTGATTGCCAAAGGCAATATCAAGGTTTTCATCCATAATCATATTGAAGTAATTTTTTACATCAGTTGTGTTAATGATAATAGATATCTCTGGATGATTGGCGGTAAATTCTTCCATGATTTCAGGAACGATACTGATGGAAAGTGCGCCGAGGGATATTATTCTAAGCTCTTGCTTACGATCTCTTGAAATGTCTTCTGCCGCAGTTTTTAACTTAGTAAAGGCTTCGAAAACGTCGTCTAATTTACGATAGAAAATCATACCTTCTTGTGTAGGTACAACCCGGCCTTTCCTTCTATGTAACAGGGTAAGCTTCAAAGAGTATTCAAGATCTGACAGCAAGCGGCTTATCGTTGGCTGGGTCGTGTTTAGACTTTTAGCGGCAGAAGAAATCGTTCCGTTAAGAATAGTTGCCCGAAAAGCTTCGAGTTGACGCATCCGCATTTTTAAATCCATTATGCTTTTTTTGCATATCTATATACATCATTATGCATTGATTCAAATTAAAGTTCGTGGTTCCTAAAAGAGAAGATCGGGAGAGTTACTGATAAACAACATGTGGCCGACTATTGTTGTTCGCGGTAATTCCCCTGTTCTTCAAACAAAGATTGTCTTGAGGTTTCATGGGGATCTCATGATCCTGAAATTCCAATTAGAGAATACAGGACAATCAATAACAGGAACTTTTTGCATCCATTAAATTGGTGCGAAGAGTATTGATTAGGGAGATATCTGTGGCTGGTAATTACTCCGCAAAAGAAATGCTTACCAAGCTGGTTGCTTTCGATACTGTTTCTCGAAACAGCAATCTTCCTCTGATCGAATTTGTCGAAGAATATCTGTCTTCACACGGCGTATCCTCCCAACGCGTTCCGAATGAAGATGGAACCAAAACCAACCTGTGGGCGACTATTGGTCCCAATACAGATGGTGGTGTTATCCTATCCGGTCATACTGATGTTGTGCCTGTAGATGGCCAGCCATGGGATACCAATCCTTTTGAAGTTATCGAAAAAGATGGCTTACTCTATGGACGTGGCACGGCTGATATGAAGGCCTTTTCAGCCATCGCCTTGTCGCTGGTTCCAGAAATGTTGAGCTCCAACATGAAGAGACCGATCCATCTTGCTTTGTCGTATGACGAAGAAATTGGCTGCCTTGGTGCGCCTTTGATGGTTGAAGACATGGCCCCTAAGGTAAAAGCTGAGGCCGTTATTGTTGGTGAACCTACCATGATGCAGGTCGTGAGCGGACATAAAGGTGTGATTGGCCTCATGACCAAGGTCCGTGGCCTAGAAGTTCATTCCAGCCTGCTTCATACAGGGGTTTCTGCCGTTCATATCGCTGCTAAATTGGTTGTTTGGCATGAAGAGAAGACAAAAGAGAATAAGCAACGTACCGAAGATCTTGTTGAAAATACTTTGTTTGAGCCCGGATATACCTCGTTACATTGCGGGGTGATCCAAGGCGGAACAGCCCATAATATCACGGCAAAGGATTGCTCATTTTCTTCTGATTTTCGCGTTCTACCAACCGAAGATCCTCTTGAGTATCTTGAAGAATACCGGACTTATGTCGCCGAGCTAGACGCAGAGATGAAGGCGGTAGACCCGTCTACTGGAATTACCATTGATGTGCTCGCAAATGTGCCTGGTTGCCGACGTGAAAATGACGGTGCTGCTGAACGTCTGGTACGTCAGATAACAGGAGACAATGCTGAGCATGTTGTATCTTATGGTACAGAAGCTGGACAGTTCCAGGATGGTGGCTATTCGACCATTGTCTGTGGCCCAGGTGATATCGCTCAAGCCCATGCCGCCAACGAATTCTTATCTATAGAACAACTAAATGCTGGCGAAGACTTTCAACGCAAGTTGATTGAACGTCTGGCGAGTTAAACGACAAACTATAAAAATATACTCAGGGAATAGTAATGCCAATTATTAACCGTTTTGCCGAACTACATGATGAAATCACTGGATGGAGACGTGAAATCCATTCAAATCCTGAACTCCTTTTTGATGTTGAACAGACCGCAGGGTTTGTAACCGAAAAACTCAAAGAGTTTGGTCTGGATGAAGTTGTGACAGGTATTGGCCGAACAGGTGTTGTTGGTATCATAAAGGGTAACAATACCAGCTCAGGCAAGGTTATTGGTTTACGTGCAGACATGGATGCGCTTCCAATCCACGAGGAAACCGGGCTGGATTATGCGTCCAAAGTTGATGGTAAAATGCACGCTTGTGGCCACGATGGTCATACCGCGATGCTTTTAGGTGCAGCAAAATACTTATCTGAGACCAGGAATTTTGATGGCTCTGTTGCTGTAATCTTTCAGCCCGCAGAAGAAGGCGGCGGCGGCGGTCGTGAGATGGTTGAAGACGGCATGATGGACCGTTTTAATATTCAGGAAGTTTATGGCCTGCACAACTGGCCTGGTGTTCCTGTTGGTAATTTCGGTACGCGCCCAGGTGCTTTGATGGCCGCGACCGATATCTTTACCATCGACATTCAAGGCTCTGGTGGTCACGCAGCAAAACCCCACGAAACCATTGATCCGATTGTTATTGCAAGCCATATAATTTTGGCTCTGCAATCCATCGCTTCGCGTAGCGTTGATCCAATTAAGTCTGTCGTCGTATCGGTGACAACCTGTAACGCAGGTACGGCTTTCAACGTAATCCCGGATACTGCTTCATTAAACGGTACAGTTCGGACGCTGGATGAAAGCGTTCGTGATCTTACTGAAAAGCGTATTCAAGAAGTAGTAGAACACACAGCTAAAGCACATGGTGCGACAGCGGTTCTGGACTATAAACGGAACTATCCTGTGGTTATGAACCATGTGAAAGAAACATCCTTTGCGGTAGATATTGCCTCAGGGATTTCAGGTGAAGATCGTGTTGATACGGATGCAAGTCCAACAATGGGCGGTGAAGATTTTGCCTTTATGTTGAATGCGCGTCCTGGATCGTTCATCTTCTTGGGGAATGGTGACACTGCACCGGTGCATCATCCTAAATACAACTTTAACGACGAAATAATTCCCGTTGGTTGTTCATATTGGGCTAAGCTGGTTGAAACAGCTATGCCTGCTAAAAGATAAGTATAAAAAAAGTCAGAGTAAAAAATTAGACCATCATGTGACTGGTGGTAAACACAGGGAGTATCATAATGAAAATAAGAAATATGCTCGCGGCAAGTGCATGTGTACTCGCACTTGGTGCCGGGGTTGCTAATGCAGAAACCTTCAAATGGTCTTTTCAAGGGGATGTTCAGTCTCTTGATCCGCATGGCCTCAATGAAACCTTTACGCTTGGTTTCTTGGGCAATGTTTATGAAGGTTTGACTTCATATAGCAGTGACTTGCAAATACAGCCTGGTCTAGCTGTTAGCTGGGAAAACACAGCACCAACTACATGGATTTTTAAACTTCGTGAAGGCGTGAAGTTCCATGATGGTGGTGATTTCAACGCTGATGACGTTATCTTTACTTGGAAACGGACGCTTACTTCCGGATCCGACATGAAGGGTTACGGCGCGAGAATGTCAGACATCAAGAAAATTGATGACTACACTATTCAAGTTGAAACACCAGCTCCAAACCCGATCCTGCCACGTGAACTTGTCTTCTATTATATGATGGACAAAGAATGGTCTGAAAAACACAACTCAGTTGAAGCAACCAGCCCTAAAGCTGCGGATGCGACAGCGACCTATGCGTCTCAAAATGCCAATGGTACTGGTCCCTTTATTCTGGCAGAACGCCAGCCGGACGTTCGATCAAAATTCACTCGTTTTGATGGATACTGGAAAGATATTCCAACAAACGTAACAGAAGTTCATTTCACACCAATTTCTCAAGGCGCGACACGTGTTGCAGCTTTGATTTCTGGTGAACTAGATATGGTTTATCCTGTTCCAGTACAGGATTGGAAGCGCCTCGATAGTGCGGAAGGTGTTCGTCCACTAACTGGCCCAGAAGCACGGACTATTTTCCTTGGTATGGATCAGTGGCGTGATGAGCTTCTCTATTCCAACATCAAGGGTAAGAACCCGTTTAAAGATCAACGTGTTCGTGCGGCTATGGCTCATGCTATTGACCTAAAGACTATTGATGAAAAAATTATGCGGGGTGCCGCTGTACCTGCTGGACTTCTTCTTGCTCCGCAGATCAATGGTTTTGATGCAGACCTCAACAATCCTTATGCTTATGATCCTGAAAAATCAAAGAAACTTCTGACCGAAGCTGGTTATCCAGAAGGTTTCGAAGTTGGCATGGATTGCCCTAACAACCGTTATGTAAATGACGAAAAAATCTGTCAGGCTGTTGTTGGCTTGTTGGCGCGTGTTGGCATTAACGTTGATCTGAATGCTCAACCAAAATCCAAGTATTTTGCTAAAGTTAGTCCACAAAACGGTAATGATACTTCTTTCTACCTCTTGGGTTGGACACCAAGTTCAATGGACGTTCATAACGTTCTTTATAACCTAATGTCTTCTTTCGATGCGGAAAAGAATACTGGCCAGTTCAACTACGGTCGTTATTCGAATACACGCATTGATGAGATCGCTGGAAACGTCGAGAAAGAAACCGATCAGACCAAACGTCAAAACATGGTCGCTGAAGCTTTCTCAATCTTGCAGAAAGATGTTGGGTATCTTCCACTACATCAACAGCCTCTATCTTGGGGTGTTCGTGACGGTGTAACCCTCGCTCAGCGTGCAGATAACGTTCTTGATCTGCGTTATGTTGTAATCGGCAAATAATATTGCTGTAATTGCTACTGGGGGCCTCTTCCTTTTGAGGCCCTCGTTTTATTAGGGGACGTTATGTTCAAGTTTGTTTCGATGCGACTGTTACAGTCGATTGTCGTGATGCTGGTTGTTGGTTTGATTGCGTTCGGGTTGTTCCGATTTGTCGGCGATCCCATCAACAATATGGTTGGTCAAGATACTACTCTGACTGAACGTGAAGCTCTGACAGAATCTCTAGGTTTAAATGATCCTTTCCTTGTGCAGTATGGGCGTTTTATTTCAAAAGCTGTTCAAGGTGACTTTGGAATGTCGTACAGATTACGGCAACCTGTTAGTGGTCTTATCGCTGAACGGTTTCCCGCAACGTTAGAGCTGTCCCTTATCTCCGCTTTCATAGCTTTGGCCCTTGGTGTTCCCATGGGGATCTATACGGCTATAAAACCTAAGTCGCTCATTACACGTGGGTTTATGACCTTGTCTTTGGTGGGCATTTCTCTACCAACATTCCTTATTGGTATTCTACTTATTCTATTTTTCGGCGTTACACTTCGCTGGCTGCCGACGTTTGGGCGCGGTGAAGTCGTCGACCTTGGCTGGTGGTCGACAGGTTTCTTAACAGCGAGTGGTCTAAAATCGTTGATACTACCTGCGATAACACTGGCCATTTTTCAAATGACTTTGATTGTACGTTTGGTCCGGGCAGAGATGCTTGAAGTGTTGAGGACAGATTATATCAAGTTTGCGCATGCCCGTGGACTGAGCCCACGTTTAATTAATTTCTCTATCGCGCTTCGCAATACTCTGGTTCCAGTGATTACCATTATTGGTTTGCAAGTTGGATCCATCATTGCCTTTGCGATTATTACCGAGAGCGTCTTCCAATGGCCCGGTATGGGACTGTTGTTTATTCAAGCGGTATCTGAGGTCGATATTCCAGTAATGGCGGCATATTTGTTATTGATTGCCTTCGTTTTTGTCGTGATCAATTTGATCGTCGACATTCTCTATTTTGTTGTTGATCCACGTTTGCGGGTACAAAGCTAATGAGCGATATATCAAACGAAAGATCCTCCTTCCTGACACGTTTTCGCGAAAGCGATTTGTGGTGGAATTTCAAAGGATCTCCTGGCGCGATTATTGCTGCTACTGTGACATTCCTCATGATATTTGGGGCTGCTTTTGCAAATTTCGTAGCTCCGCATAATCCCTTTGATCTCGCGACCGTCGATCTTTTTGATGCCTTGCTTCCGCCTGCTTGGGAAGACGGGGGGAAAGCTTCATTCCTTCTGGGGACGGATGATCAGGGTAGAGATGTTTTTTCTACCATTCTCTATGGCTCCCGCATTTCCTTGATCGTTGGCTTCGCCTCTGTTGGCTTCGCGGCGATTCTTGGGATCGCTGTTGGTCTTGTGTCTGGATATGCAGGCGGGGTTGTTGATTCTATTCTGATGCGTATTGCGGATGTGCAACTGTCATTCCCCGCAATTCTAATCGCCCTCCTTATCGACGGAGTTGCGCGTGGAATTATGCCACGTGAAACTCATGATGAGCTTGCCGTCTATGTTCTTGTGATCGCTATTGGTCTTAGTTTCTGGGTTCAGTACGCGAGGACAGTTCGAAGTTCGGTGATGGTTGAGCGTAACAAAGAGTACGTTCAGGCGGGGCAAGTTATTGGCCTCCCGGATTGGATTATTCTTGTGCGTCATATCCTTCCTAACGTGATGGGGCCGGTACTTGTTATTGCGACCATCCAGTTGGCGCTGGCAGTGATTACAGAAGCAACATTGTCTTTCCTTGGTGTTGGCGTGCCTCCTACATCGCCGTCGCTGGGGACACTGATCCGTATTGGTAATGACTATCTGTTCTCTGGTGAGTGGTGGATTACCATCTTCCCCGGTGGCGCACTGGTGATACTCGTACTATCCGTCAACATTCTGGGTGATTGGCTTCGTGATGCCCTGAACCCCAAATTGCGCTAAGAGAGGTTGATGTCATGAGTAAAACATTACTAGATATCAAGGACCTCGTTGTTGAGTTTCCATCTCGCCATGGGGATGTCATCGCGGCTAAGAACGTATGCTTATCTGTCGAGAGTGGCGAAATCCTTGGTGTCGTTGGGGAGTCCGGTGCGGGCAAGTCAACCATTGGTAACGCCGTTATGGGCTTGCTTGAACGCCCAGGCCGTGTCGGTGGGGGAGAGGTCTTTCTCGAAGGTGAGAAGATAAGCGGCTTATCACAAGTCCAAATGCGGAAGATCCGTGGCAAACGGATTGGGATGATCTTTCAAGATCCACTGACGTCGCTTAATCCACTAGAGACAATTGCCAAGCAATTGATTGGCACGATACAGACCCACCTTGGGTTTAACGATGCAGATGCGCGTGAACGGGCGATTTCGTTGCTTGATCAAGTTGGTATTCCAAATCCTTCTGAACGCGTTGATCACTATCCGCATCAGTTCTCAGGCGGAATGCGTCAGCGTGTTGTTATCGCTTTGGCCTTATGTGCGGAGCCGGAAGTTATCCTTGCCGATGAACCAACAACAGCACTGGATGTGTCTATCCAAGCACAGATCCTCGATCTTCTTAAAAAGTTGGTCCGGGAAAAAGGCGTTGGTATGATTCTCATCACCCACGATATGGGGGTGATTGCCGAGGTCGCGGATCGTGTGGCCGTGATGTACCGCGGTGTTGTGGTGGAAACGGGGCCAACGGCTAAAATTCTCGGTAATCCTGATCACCCTTACTCACGGAGCTTGATTTCGGCTGTGCCTCGGCCAGACGTGCGTTTACATCGCTTCCCGATGGTGGAAAGTATCGAAGCTGCAGGTGAGCGCAAAGATCTGGATCTATCGACCCACTGGCTTGGTAAAGCCCGTGACTTTGGTCAAAGTGATGGACCTTTGCTCAAGGTTGATAACCTGGAAATGGTGTTCAAGACTGGCGGCATGTTTGGGGGCGGCAGTAGTATCGTTCGCGCCGTTGATGATGTTAGTTTTGATATTCGTAACGGTGAGTGTTTCGGTATTGTTGGGGAGTCCGGCTCGGGTAAATCGACCATCGCCCGTTTAGTAACGTCGATTTATAAATCTGCAGGCGGGTCCATTAACTTTGCAGGCACTGATCTTACCAAGATCAAAAAACGTAAAGAGCTAAACGTCCACCGTCGCCAGATGCAAATGATCTTCCAGGATCCATTCTCTTCGGTTAACGCACGTATGAAGGTTCGGGATATTATCGCGGAACCGATCCGCTTTCATAAACTGGCAAGCTCCGAAAAAGAAACCCGTCAGATTGTGGACGATCTTCTCGATCATGTTGGGCTTGGTGCAAAAGCGGCTGTAAAGTACCCACATGAGTTCTCTGGCGGTCAACGGCAAAGGATCTCCATTGCACGGGCTCTTGCGACACGGCCCCGGTTTCTGATCTGTGATGAGCCAACCTCTGCGCTTGATGTGTCTATTCAGGCTCAAATCTTGAATCTGCTGAAAGATCTACAGGACGAACTCGGTCTGACCATGATGTTTATCAGTCATGATCTGCCTGTCATTCGTCAGATGTGTGATCGGGTTGGAGTGATGTCAAAAGGTAAAATGGTCGAGATTGCTGAGACCGAAGAGCTTTTTGTGGCACCAAAGCATGATTACAGTAAACACCTAATCAGCTTGATGCCGAGCTATACTGGTCTGATGAATAAAGAGGACGCACAAGCTGAAGCAGGGCAAGCTGAAGCCAGCTAAATTTAATTCGGATACTATTTCTGTTACAAAAGGGCTCTTCATGTAAGTGAAGAGCCCTTTTCTGTGTGGAGAAAGATTAAGTGTTTATATCTGTTCACGGATGGCAGCTGATATAGCCTCTAGACCTGACCGTAGTTCTGCTTCTGCTGGCCATGCAAAACCAATTCGCATATAGGTTTTCGGCATCTCAAACCAATGGCCAGGCCCAACATAGGTTCCATGGGTTTCAAGCAAGGAGGTGTAAAATTGCTCGATGTCAAAATTCACTGGGGCAATGATGCGGGGAAAACAAACAACTCCGCCAGCGGGCTCAACCCATTCAATGTATTCTTCTTGGCCAACCCATTCCCGAACGATTTGCAGATGCTTTTCGTTCTTGAGATTGCTTTCGGCAAGCAAAGCCTGACGCTTTTCCAAAATGGCGACGCCGACTTTTTCATCAATGACAGAACCACAAATACCGATTTGCTCTTTTGCTGAGAGGAACTTGGTGTAGAGCTCTTTGTTTTGGGTAATCAACCAACCCAAACGTATACCTGGGGTGCCAAAGGCCTTGGACAACGAAGAAACTGCGATGACCCGCTCTCCCAAACTTGCGGCAGTAGGATAGATCTCTCCATAAGTCAGATCGCGGTAAGTCTCATCCACGAGTAGATAGCAATTATGTGCCTCTGCAATGTCAGCAAGCACTTTTAGTTCGTCCCACGCCATCATTGTACCCGTTGGATTGTGGGGAACGGTCACTGATATATATGCGGTTTTAGGTGTAATCGCTTGACGAATGGTTTCGACGTTGGTTTTGAAATCATCCTCGAAGGAAAGATCAATATAGGTAATGTCACAGCCAATAGCGCGTGGGGTTTCGATGTTTGTTGCATAGTTTGGGCGTACCACCACCAAATGGGCGTCTGGGTCTAAGAGGGTGGTCGCTATAATAAATAACGCGCCTGCGGCTCCAGCTGTCACCAGAACATCTTCAGCTTTCACGCCCGTTCCTTGTTCTGCAATCAATTGGCGTAGAGGGAGCTCCCCACTGTGTTCACCGTAGAGGAGGACGGTATCACTGAGATCAATGTCGAACTCTCCAAACGTACGGTCATGTATCGAGCTTTCTGATAAATTATTACGTATGCGATCATATCCATATTCTTCAGGAGATTCTTCTTCTATGACCATCCGCGTATACTTCATTGTATTTCCTTAAGCGTTCGTAAATTTGGTGTTGCTTGTGCTCATCAATGATTATGATACCATCCAGCGTTAGTGCCTATCCTCCCATAGAAGGAGGGCTTTTCATCGGAGCGAAATAGGTTGGATGAAGTCAGGTAATGTTTAGTTTGAGGTCAATACGTTGAATAGAGTGGATGAGCTCAGTGAATTGGTAGAATCCGTTGATAGCCCAAGGTTTCTTAAAAACTTTGCAGGTTTAGTCAGTGATCTTTCTTGTGCGTCTTATACAACGATGTTTGTCCACAGTAAGGATGCGACGCCTGTATACGTCTACGATGATTTTAAAGAAAAAAAGAACAAAGAAGCTATTAAAACATTTCTGAACCAGACCCATGAGATAAGCCCTTTTTACCGCAAATGCGTCAGGGGTATCCGCCCTGGTCTGTATCTTATGAGTGACCTTTATACCTCTCGTAATCCTGATGTTGAGAATTTATCATCTTCTATAAATGCAAAGGTTGCTGTTACGAGTAAAGAGGAGCTTGGGTACATTACCCACAACTGGCCGACCCAACTTTCAGAAATTGATATGGCAATTCCTCTGCAAGATGGCCGTGTTGTTGAAATTGGTGTTTATCGTAACAGAGAACAATCCCGTTTTGATGATGATTACCCCGAGGAATTGGGAGAGCTCTTTCCGATTTTGAAAGCTTGCTTTTGCAATTTTTGGTCTCGAAATGAAACCCGTTTTGATCATAAACAAACCGATACTTTAGGCGGTTTTACGTCTGTTTTATCTAACCGGGAGCGCGAAGTGATCGGTTTGATCCTTAAGGGCCATTCTTCAGAATCCATTGGTTTGATCCTTGGGATCTCGATTACTACGGTTAAAACTCATCGAAAGACAGCTTATCAAAAGCTTAAAATTTCAACCCAGGCCGAGCTCATGTCTCTTTATCTGGAATGTCTCAATCCACGTATGTAGTTGTTTTTATTCAATCACGTAGACGACAGATTTTTAATTTATCCCAGATGCATATAGGGCCCTTCATTACGAATGAAGAGCCCTTTTCTTATGAACTGAAATTGGGTGCTAGGATAGAGTTGCTTCGCTCATTGAGCTATGAATGTGTTCGACCAATTCTGGTTCCAAACTCAACCGTGCTGCAAGCATACCAAGATAGCCTTGTTCAGCAGGATTATCGACTTGAATGGCCATCAGTGATGCTACATAGAGCTCGACGGCCTGTTCTTTGTTTTGCGCGAGATTCACGAGACTATCGATATCAAGCGGCCTTCTGAGTTGATCCATTAGAAAGGCTTTTTCGTCGTTTGATAACGTAAGATTGTCAATCTTTGCAAAGATCGCCTCTTGCTCGGCACTGTCAATCTGACCATCGGCTTTAGCAGCGGCGATCATCGCACTGACGATTGCGGCACCAAAACAATCCGCGCTATCGCTTTCTGCATCAATTGCGAAAGCTGAACCTCTTGGGACAGAGGGAACGCTTGAAGTTGGCTGAGGTATGGGTTGAGGTGCCATCGGTTGTTGTGTTCTGGGCGTTTGCACGTTCTCTGGTGAGGTGTGTGCAACAGAAGGCTGTTGAGGCAGTTTACCACCTTGCCAATCTCTATAGGCTTTGTAAGCCAATCCAGCAACAAGAGCCATGCCGCCGTACTGGACAGTTTTCTTAGCCATTTTACGACCTTTTTTAGAGCCGAGCATATAACCGGCTAAACCCCCGGCCATAGCTCCGCCCGCAAGACCGCCAGCATTTTTGGAAAGGTAATCCTTTCCCTTTTGCATGTTCGCGCCACTGCCAGCGCCGAGTACTTCATTGATCAGATTGGATGCGTTAAACATTATGTCCCGTCATATTTATGGAAACCTGTAACAACGATGATCTTTCGATTGGTTGTCAGACGTCATATGGGGGAAGGGAAGAGGTTTTCAAACGTTTCAAGGCTCATAAAATAGGCCAGGACAATATGTCTCATGTGTATTTTGTCTGAAATATTTGGGTATTTAATGTCTTTTATATCAAGACCCTTTATCGAGCTGGATTGAAAGAGACGTTATACTTTTTACTGAGTTCTTTATAAACGTTATTGGCCCGCATCCAGCGAATTTGCTGGTCGAATTTTTCTCGGATGTCTTTTAGATCTTTCTTCTTGGTGAAGGCAATATGGGCTTCGACAGAATCAATGATATAGGGAAGCTGTTCAACTTGATCTTGGAGGCCAAATTTTTTGATATTACCCTCGGTGTAGGATTGAAAACCAACCAATAGATCAAAACGCCCTGCCACGAGCTTTTTAAGGTTGTGTTCTACGTTGGTGGCTTCGTCAGTTTGAAGGTCCCATAGTTTTCGTAGTTTATCAAAAATTCTCCCGTAACTATAACCTTGGATAACACCGAATTTGTGTTGAGAAATGCTGTGCCAGTCACCGTTGAATGTTATGGGGCTACTCTTACGTTTATAGAGGACAATGGTTTCATGTAGAAGGACCTCACGTGAAAAATCCATGTGTTTGTGTCGTTCGGGATTCCAAAATGGCTTGAGGAGGGCGTCATATCGCCCTTCATATGTTCCGTTAATAGCACGGCTCCAAGGCAATAATTTGAACTCCACTTCAATTCCCAAACGTTCCATTCCATGTCGAACAAGATCGATTACTCTCCCTGTTGGTCGACCGTCAGGTCCAGGAAAGGAATTTACCTCTTGTTCAACAGAAGCAATGACAAGAGTTTCAGCTGCCTGAGAAGGGGAGAGGATGAATGATTGGGAAAGAAAAACGACGGATAATAGACTTATTCGAACCCACGCCATGAGGTTGTCTTTCAAATTAGAAGGGAGCTTGAAAGATTATCTCATTCACTGATTAAGATTTGGTATTGAACTGTCGTGTGAACACTCTTGTCAATTTCAAGTTAGTACGGATTTTAAGAACAGAGCTTACACTTTAAAAGCTGACAGATATGAGGATAAGACAGAAAAATTCCTAAGAAATTTGGTGCTTATCGATAAGGTTCTGTCTTACAAATGAAATGGATCCGGGACCAGGATTCGAACCTGGACTGAAAGAGTCAGAGTCTTTAGTTCTACCGTTAAACTATCCCGGATCAGGGGGCTGTGTCTTAAAATTAGGCTTAAGTACCTAGTTTTTACTCTGTGACACCAGCTCACGGTAACTTTCGGGCTTCGTATAGTCTGATACAAAAGATCTTACAACACCTTTTTGACTGTATGACAGTTTTTTTGCCCTATAAGTGTTTTTCCGGGGCTCTAGGTGATTCCGAGGTTGATCTACCCCCTCTGCTCTTCGTAATAAGGAGGGCTGGATGTTTTTTTCAGCTGGTATCAGGAGCAGATTTTTTTTGACGGTTTCTTCGCATACCCGCAAACGGCCCTATAACAAGAGGCCACAACAGCGGGCGGACAATAATATTTACGCAGCGATTGATCTGGGGACGAATAACTGTCGCCTGCTCGTTGCACGTCCGAGCCGTAAGAGTTTTCGTGTTCTAGATACCTTTTCCCGGATTGTTCGTTTGGGCGAAGGCCTCAGCCGCACTGGTGAACTTTCAGATGATGCTATGCGCCGGACCATATCAGCCCTCAAAATTTGTGCAGGAAAACTCAAGCGTCGGGGCGTGACCCGTCTTCGTTGTGTGGCGACAGAAGCTTGTCGTCGTGCGGATAACGGTGCTGAGTTTATCGCACAGGTTAAGCAAGAAACGGGTCTTGAACTCGAAATTATTGATAACAGCGAAGAAGCATCGCTTGCGATTATGGGCTGTGCTCCGCTTCTCAATCCGGATGTGCCTGAAGCACTGATTTTTGATATCGGCGGTGGTAGCACTGAGGTCAGTTGGATTCGCCTCGAAAACCCAGGTTCTGGACGTGAATTGCCAAAACCACTTATGGAAGACTGGTTTTCGGTTTCCAAGGGTGTGGTTACTTTAGCTGAAAAATACGGCGGTCGTGATATTACGCCTGAGACCTATCAACAGATGGTTCAGGAAATATATGATGATTTTCTCGGTTTTGAGACGAAACATGATTTCTCGCAAAGAGTTCGTGACAACAAAATTCAAATGCTGGGAACTTCGGGCACGGTGACAACTCTTGTCGGGGTTTATAAAAAGCTCCCAAGATATGATCGTAACCGCGTTGATGGCACTTTGATCAATTGTGATACCGCAATTGGGCTTTGCCATAAGATTTCAAGCATGACCTATGACCAACGGGTTGCGAACCCTTGTATAGGTAGTCAACGCGCTGATTTGGTGGTTGCGGGCTGCGCTATCTTTGAAGCCCTCGCTAAATTGTGGCCTGTGGCTCAGCTCCGTGTTGCGGATCGTGGCTTGCGCGAAGGTATTCTCTATAAGTTGATGAACGGTACCTAAGCCAATCTTTTGAGGCCGTTCTTATATGGTTCTTATGTGGAAAGTTAGCGCATAAACCGCTATCCTTATATTTGTGTCTTTGGTAATTCGGATTGTTAATTTGGTCTAGGTACACTAAGAGACTATCTAGAATTTATGATATTTTGGCAGATATTGGTGCATTATAGAATTCGCACCGCAAAACTTACACCAATCTTACGCCAAACTTAAGCCAAGAAATGAATGAGAAAGCAGAAGAATGAGCTCTTCGGATAAACCCAAAAAAGGTGGCTCACGCCCCAGCAGTAATCCTTCGGGACGTGGACTTAAGGTTCGCGTGAAAACTGCGGCAAGGCGTTCAAACTCTTCTGCGCGGTGGCTGAACCGTCAACTTAATGACCCCTATGTCCAAGAGGCTAAAAAGCGTGGTCTTCGTGGGCGTGCGGCGTTTAAAATTGCGCAAATTGACGATAAGTTCAAAATTTTCAAAAAGAACTCTCGTATTGTCGATTTGGGGTGTGCACCAGGTGGCTGGTGCCAGATCGCCGTCGAGCGTTGTGGCCCTGGGGCTCACATTGTTGGGATCGATCTCCAAGAAGTTGAACCCATTGGGGGTGTCATTCTCCTTGAGGGTGATTTCATGGCCGATGATGCGCCGGGTCGCCTCAAGGCCGCGATGAACGGCCCTGCAGATGTTGTGTTATCGGATATGGCTGCAGCTGCGACAGGACACGCGCAAACAGATCACTTGCGCATTATGGGCTTGATGGAAACAGCATTAGTGTTTGCGGATGAAGTCCTCGTTCCAGGGGGAAGCTTTGTCGGTAAAGTATTACAGGGTGGGGCTCAGTCTGACTTGTTGAAGCTTGTGAAAACAAAGTTTAAAAGCGTTCGCCATTTTAAACCCGATGCAAGTCGAAAAGATTCTTCCGAAATGTTCCTGGTTGCTACTGGATTCAAATCGTAAATCTTGGATGCATTAGGCCAAGCTTAAAGATATCGTTCTGGAGTTGAAATTCTTCTCGTGTGTGAAGAACGTTAGGTCCGTGGCCTCTTATTCACCAGAATGAGACGCTATCAAGCTAGTTTTCCTTCTAACCAAAAATAATTGAAATAGACTTATTTTAATCACTTGGCTTTAGGTCGCTTCTGTGTAGAATGCGGCGTCAATCGGATTTGGCCATTTTTATAATGGCAACCCATTTGGGAAACCTTAAGTTTCCCCTGCGTTCAAGGGAAAGATTGACATGAACATCCGCGAAGCTCTTACATTTGATGACGTTCTGCTCTTGCCAGCAGAATCTTCTGTTCTTCCCGCTCAGGCCAACACTCGCACCATGTTGACGGCCTCACTCGAATTGAACATACCGTTGCTTTCCTCTGCTATGGATACTGTTACCGAAAGTCGTTTGGCGATTGCTATGGCGCAATTTGGTGGCATCGGTGTTATTCATAAAAACCTGTCAATCGAAGAGCAAGCGAGCGAAGTTCGTAAGGTTAAAAAGTTTGAATCTGGCATGGTTGCCGATCCTTTGACTTTCCCACCTAGCGCGACTCTTGCTGATGTGAACAGACTTCAGGAAAGCGTTAATTTTTCCTGTTTCCCAGTCGTGGAAGATAAAACCCGTAAGTTGGTTGGTATTCTAACCAACCGCGATATGCGTTTTGCCCAAGATCCGAACCAACCAATTTCTGAGCTGATGACCAGTGAAAACCTGATTACAGTGAAAGAGGGTATTACAGGTGAAGATGCCAAACGCCTTTTACATCAACACCGGATTGAAAAGCTTCTCGTTGTTGATGATGCCTATCGTTGTGTTGGTCTGATTACAGTTAAAGATATCGATAAAGCAGCAAAACACCCTGTCGCCTGTAAAGATGAGCACGGCAGACTACGTGCAGCTGCTGCAACGGGTGTTGGTGACGAAGGCTTTGCCCGCGCTGAAGCCTTGATCGATGCGGGTGTAGATCTTTTGGTTATTGATACGGCTCATGGTCATTCTCGTGGTGTGATTTCTGCGGTTGAACAGATTAAAAAACTTTATCCTATGGCGCAGGTTGTGGCTGGTAATGTTGCTACAGGTGATGCAACACGGGCGCTTATTGATGCTGGCGCTGACGCTGTAAAAGTTGGTATCGGACCTGGTTCTATTTGCACAACGCGTATTGTTGCCGGTGTAGGTGTTCCTCAGTTGACGGCGATTTTGGATGCGGTTGAAGTCGCAGAAAAAAACAACGTTGGTATTATTGCTGATGGCGGTATTAAACACTCTGGTGATATCGCTAAGGCCATTGCCGCTGGTGCTCGGGCCGTTATGGTAGGATCGCTTCTTGGTGGTACCGAAGAGAGCCCAGGAGAAGTTTTCCTTTATCAGGGCCGTTCTTATAAATCTTATCGCGGTATGGGATCTATGGGTGCCATGGCGCGGGGGTCTGCAGATCGTTATTTCCAAGCAGATGTAACGGACAATCTTAAATTGGTTCCTGAAGGCGTTGAAGGTCGCGTGCCATTTAAAGGCTCCGCTTCTGCGATTGTTCACCAGTTGGTTGGAGGTCTTAAGGCTTCTATGGGCTATACCGGCTCTCCAAACATTGATCATATGCGTAAGAATTGTACTTTCTGTCGGATTACGAATGCGGGTCTGAG
This sequence comes from Halopseudomonas aestusnigri, assembly GCA_036960845.1. Classification (GTDB taxonomy): domain Bacteria; phylum Pseudomonadota; class Alphaproteobacteria; order Kiloniellales; family Kiloniellaceae; genus Kiloniella. Next base: position 96,990 of record JBALWN010000006.1, read on the forward strand.
AGAGAGCCATGTGCATGATGTAACGATCACACGTGAAGCTCCGAACTATCGTGGTGGCTTATAAGCTCATTTAAGAGTATTTTTAGAGGGCGGCTTTATGCCGCCCTTTTTCGTTCGTGCGTAGAGTTCGCATTTATTACTGTCCCCCAAATTTTATCAAGAAACCAAGAGATCCAATCATGAGACCAAATGGCCGTATCCAGACATCAATCGAACTGCTCAATGAAGTGCAGGAAAGCCCGTTACCCATGGATAGAGTGGTAAACACTTATCTTAGGGCACGTCGATTTATTGGCTCTAAGGACAGGCGCGATATCAATGGGCGGGTTTATGGTGTGATCAGATCCCGGTGCCGCCTTGATTGGTGGACAACTCAGGCTGGGTTAGCAGCAGGTAATCGCTCGGCTGTTTTGGCCTATGCCATACTCGTTGAAGATATGCGAGCTTCTGAATTGGATGAAATCTGTAATGGGGAGCAATATAGCCCTGAGAAGTTGAGCGAGTTTGAAAATGAAGCTCTGGCAACCTTGCAAGGTAAAACGCTTGATCATTCGGATATGTCGCAGGCTGTAATGGGCGAGTTACCGGATTGGATTTCGGATCTGTTCGAAAAGCAGTTTGGTAAAGAACAAGCCGTATTTGAAATGGCTGCACTGCAAAAGGAAGCGACGCTGGATCTACGTGTGAACTTGCTTAAGGGAGATCGTGAGCAGGCTCAGGCATTGTTGAAAGCTGATGATGTGATCAGTGAAAAAACAGTACATTCTGATTGGGGGTTACGCGTACAGGGGAGAACTGCACTTGGTAATTGTAAGGCGTTTCGTGAAGGGCTGGTTGAAGTCCAAGACGAAGGCTCTCAACTCATTTCGATTCTTTGTGACGCCAAACCAGGAATGTCGGTGATCGATCTATGCGCTGGGGCAGGGGGGAAGACTCTGGCTCTAGCCGCAAGTCTTGGCAATGAGGGTAACCTTGTTGCGATGGATGTCGATCCTCGAAGACTAAAGCGTGCAGAGCCTCGTATGCAGCGCGCGGGCGTTGATAATGTTCGTTATGCCACTTTGAACAAAGAAAACCTCTACAAAATGTCCGTGAAAGGATTTGACCGTGTCCTCGTTGATGCGCCTTGTTCTGGAAGTGGTACTTGGCGTCGACAGCCAGATGCTCGTCTCCGCCTAACAAAAGAAAAGTACGAGAACTATCAAAAGATGCAAACTGATGCCTTGGGCAAGGCTTCAAGATGCGTCAAGGTTGGAGGGCGATTGATTTATTCGACCTGTTCCCTGTTTGATGATGAAAATAGTGATCAGATTGAGAAATTTTTAACAAAACATACCGGTTTTGCACTTAAAGATGCCTCAACGATATGGACCGAACTGAGTAGTGTTGATTGCCCGTTTGAGGGGCAGATGATGAAACTTACGCCGCATCAACATGGACTAGATGGCTTTTTCTGTGCGGTGCTTGAGAGAGTGTCGTAAGCTTCTTTCCATTAAATTGAACCCGTTACAATTTGTTCCCTGACAATATCGTTGATGTCGTTGCCAGAAAAAATTGTTATGAGTAATTTCTAAGATATTATGTGAATTTTGTTGAGAATTTCCCACTTACAGGTTTTCAAAGATGGATTTTTTTTCGCCAGAGCTCTTAGCTATTATGTTCGCGGCTGGTTTTTTTGCTGGCCTCGTTGATGCGATTGCGGGTGGTGGTGGGCTCATTACGCTTCCTGTACTCCTGAGCGTTGGGCTTTCACCTATACAGGCAATTGCAACAAACAAGCTTCAAGGATCGTTTGGAACATTTTCTGCAACGCTGAATTTTATCCGAAAAGGCCATCTTGATATACGAGCCTGGATTTTACCCATCATTTTGACATTTGTTGGCGCAGGTTCCGGTGTTTTGGTTTTACGTTCGGTGGATAGCAGATTTCTTGTTAATGCGATCCCGTTTTTGTTGATCGCAATAGCTATTTATTTCCTGTTTCAACGAAAGCTCGGCGAGGATGATCGCCACCAAAGAATTTCCCGCAATGTTTTTGCTTTCTTTTTTGGCACGAGTATTGGGTTTTATGACGGGTTTTTTGGGCCGGGTACGGGCTCATTCTTTACCCTCGCAATCGTGACGTTGCTTGGTTACAACATGCTTAAGGCAACAGCGCATGCGAAACTTCTGAACTTCACCAGTAACTTTGCGTCTCTCCTGTTCTTTTTGTTTGGGGATAGTTTGGTTTGGTCCGTTGGTCTAATCATGGCCTGTGGATCTATTGCAGGCGGCTTTATCGGGTCTCAGATGACTATGAAGCACGGTGCTCGGATTATTCGCCCTCTGTTGGTGTTGACCTCGATTCTCATGACAATAAAGTTAATTCATTCAAACCCAGATCATATACTTGGTCGGCTTTGGGATCAGTGGGTAGTTTCGGTTCTGGGTGTTTTTCTTTCGTAGTAATCAAATTGATGTTTAGAAGAGAAAGTTCATCTTTCTAGTTCATGCTATTATCTGAATAATTATAGATAATGTACTGTTTCTGCCTTTGACATTTGTTAGTGCTTGCGGCAGATAAGGGACGTGAAACTGAACTCGCCCTGGATGTCGTACTTGGAATTTCCAATATTGATGTCGGGCTTATTGCGGAGCACGAGTTCCATCCATGACTGATCGAATTCTCATTATTGATTTCGGGTCTCAGGTTACCCAGCTTATCGCTCGCCGTGTGCGCGAAAGTGGTGTTTATTCCGAGATCCATCCTTTTAACGCCATTGATGACGCCTTTTTGGATGCTTATGCACCCAAAGCAATCATCCTTTCCGGCGGTCCTTCCTCTGTGACGTGGGAAGATTCCCCTTCAGCGCCGACAAAGGTGTTTGAGATGGGAGTTCCCATTCTTGGCATTTGTTATGGTCAGCAGACCATGATGGAGCAGCTTGGGGGTAAGGTTGAAACTTCTGATCATCAGGAATTTGGTCGGGCTATTATCGACATCACTGAAGACTGTGCATTATTCCACGGCGTTTGGGACGTAGGTACAAAAGAACAAGTTTGGATGAGCCACGGCGATCGTGTAGGCAAGCTTGCTCCGGGATTTAGGGTTGTCGCCACTTCCGAAGGCGCGCCTTATGCGGCTGTTGCCAACGATGAAAAGAATTATTACGCCGTACAATTTCACCCAGAAGTATACCATACTCCCCATGGTGCGCAGCTCTTAAAGAATTTCACCCATGGTGTTGCGGGTTGTTCTGGCGACTGGACCATGTCAGCGTTTAAAGACCAGAAAATAGAAGCCGTTCGCCAACAAGTCGGTGACGGCAAAGTAATTTGCGGTCTATCTGGTGGTGTTGATAGCTCTGTTGTTGCGGTACTGCTCCACGAAGCCATTGGTGAACAATTGACCTGTGTGTTTGTGGACACTGGCTTTATGCGAATGGGCGAAGCAGAGCAGGTGGTTTCCCTGTTTAAAGATCACTACAACATTGAACTCGTTCATGTGAACGCTTCGGATCGGTTTTTTGCGGCTTTGGGGGATGAATTTGATCCTGAGAAAAAGCGCAAAATCATTGGCGGTCTCTTCATTGATATTTTCGAAGAAGAAGCTAACAGGATTGGTGGCGCGGATTACCTCGCTCAAGGGACACTTTATCCAGATGTTATCGAATCCGTTTCCTTCACGGGTGGTCCAAGCGTAACCATCAAGTCACACCACAATGTTGGTGGTTTGCCAGAGCGTATGAACATGCAGCTTGTCGAGCCACTTAGAGAGTTGTTCAAAGACGAAGTTCGTGGCCTGGGTCGTGAACTAGGGTTACCGGATAGCTTTGTCGACCGTCATCCTTTTCCGGGACCAGGTCTTGCAATTCGTATCCCTGGTCAACCGCTAACGTCTGAGAATTGCGATATACTTCGTAAGGCTGACGCAATTTACCTTGAAGAGATCCGCAAAGCTGGCCTTTATGATGAAATTTGGCAGGCTTTTGCTGTGTTGCTTCCGGTCCGGACAGTCGGGGTCATGGGCGATGCTAGAACATACGACTTTGTCTGTGCTCTGCGCGCGGTGACCTCAACTGATGGCATGACAGCGGATTACTACCACTTTGACCATGAGTTCCTCGGGCGTGTGACAAATCGCATTATCAATGAAGTACGTGGCATCAACCGCGTGGTTTACGATTGCACATCAAAGCCGCCTGGAACCATTGAGTGGGAATAATCGGGTAGAAGAAAACTGTAGATTTGTTATTAATTCAAAGGGTGGAACCGCAAGGTCTCACCCTTTGTTATTTTTGGCTATATCAGTGGTATTATTTGTAAATGACGCCTCAGGTGGTTTCAGCAGGGTTACTACAGCCACATCCACACCCTGATTGACCGTTATTTTTTGCCTTTTCATCGGCCTGACAACAGGCATCCTCTCTTGCAGTTGGTGCGCCGCCACAACATGTTTTGTTATTGGCTTCCGCATTTTTATTAAGCTTTAGATCGAGGTGATGTCGTTCAGACATTGGATTTCCTTTTATTTTATAATTCTAAAAATATCGAAATATATAATGAAATTATTAGCCAGTTTCTAATATCTTTGCTTAGCAGTCTTTACAAAATGGGGTGGGCTTACACATTGAGGTTGTGTCAGAAGGTGAGCCTACGCAGCATTCAGATACGAGATAATCGACAAGGTCTTGCATTGAATTGTAGTTCGCCCGGCAAATGAGCGTCGTAGCCTGTCTTTCTTGTGAAATCAATCCGGAAATAATGAGCGTTTTAAGATGGTGTGAAAGAGTAGAAGGCGCAATGTTCAAGCTTTCTTGAAGAGCTCCTACTGCAAGCCCATTTTCGCCTGCACGTATAAGTGCCCGATATATTTCCAATCGAGTTGGCTTGCCCAGGGCTTCTAATTGTGTGGCGGCTTGCTCTACTTTCATGGGGAACTATATGAATAATTGATTTCTGGTGTCAACCGTATTTCCAGAATTACCGAAATAGTTATTTTGTTAAGAAATATTCGAGGGAAGGTGTATAGGTCGATAGTTTTGGCGCTTAACTTAGAGTAAGCTTGATTGTTCATTAAACAGTTGGAAAGGGCCCTGCTATGAGTACTTCTGTCCAAGAATCAGCAATTTTGATGAGCTTAAAGGCTCTTCATAAGGACGCAGAAGAAAATAACCTTTGGTTTTACCACCAGTCTAGTGATGAAGGTGAAATCTGGTGCTCTCCAGAGTATTTACGTTTAAAACAATGTAAAGGTGAGATGATCTGGGGACCAGAACACTGGGAATTAAGAAACCCTAAGGGCTATCTAAATACCCTCAAACTCAATGCAGAGAGTACGGTTTCTGAATATAATAAAATGGCGGAGCGTTTACAGATGGAAACACGCTTGAAGCTGGATCAAGTTCAGTGATAATCAACTCCATTGGTAATGCACTTGAGAATATTGGCATTGTTCGAGGATGAAGATTTATGCTGCTCGTTGGTAATGCTTTATCTTCGCGACGAGAAAAGAAAAGATGATTGAACAAATGCACGAACGTATTATTACGCTAGAAACTTACATTGCTGAACAAGACAAAACGATTACTGAATTAAGTGATGTTATGGCTGAGCAGTGGAAGACTATTGAGACTTTAAGTAAACGCCTCGATAGGATGCAACGGATGCTGGAGAGTCTTGAGGTATCTGATAGTACAGAAGTCAAATCACACGGTGTGATGATTTAACTACGCGGTATCAATCCACTATAGATAGGCTCTGGTATAATAGTGATCCCATTCATCAGAATGTGTCTCAACAAAGCCATTTTGTTTATAAAAAGCGTTGGCTCTACTTCCTTTTAAGGCACATAACTTAACAGGAAGTCCTTGTTCCAGCGACTTAGTGAATATGGCTGCCAATATACGAGACCCAATACCATGTCCTTGAAAGCCGGGTTTTATGTAAAGGTGATTGAGCCAAAGATGATCGCCTTTTGTTGTAAGCATATAGAAAGCAATAATTTCATCGTTTTTACTGATTTTTATCGTATCAGCAGGCTTGAACGTCTTTACAAACCGTGACCTCGCTCGCTCCGGATCAAAACGACCGATACTTTCGAGACTTTCTTTCATTGCGGCAATCCTGATTGCCACAAGGGTCTCAACTTCATTTTTTTGGGCTCGATTAAAAGTCAATTCCATTGAGTATTTTCTTTATATGCAGATTTGAGATGGAGTTGACGAATTCATTCGGAGGTCAGGTGATTTCTTTTATGACCCTATTTCGACCCTGGTCTTTAGCCCTATAAAGTGCTTCGTCAGCGCGCTGTACAAAGCCTTCAAGGGGTTCGTTACGAACATATTTGGACACGCCAATGGACAGGGTGATGCGACCGAATTCTTGGCCGGTTTTTTTATTTTTGAGGACTTGTTTGGCAATCTTCTCACGAATTTGATCGGCAAGACTTGCAGCATCATGAATGCTGGTATTGGGTAGGATGCACGTAAATTCCTCTCCTCCATAACGGGCAGGTGTATCTTGGCCTTTCACAGAGCTTTTTAGCTTTCTTGCCACGACTTTGAGGACTTCATCGCCGACACGATGACCGTACGTGTCGTTAAATTTCTTGAAAAGATCAATATCCATTAATAACAAACAAAGATCGGTATTTTCCACTGATGATATTTGGGCTTCTTCAATCAGTTTGCTATCAAAGTGTTTCCGATTTCCGATCTGGGTAAGGGCATCGGTTAATGATTCGATTTTTACCTTCTCTAAATTTTGTTGAAGGTCCGTGATCTCATTTGAGGAATGTTGAAGCTGACTTTGAAGGGCTTTATTTTTTTCAGTTATAGCTGTGGTTTCACGTACAATTTCAGCCACGAAACTTTTAAGAGATTCAGAGCTATCTTGTCTTGAAATATTACCAGAGATATCGGTTGCAAGGTTGGTGATTTTTTCACCATAATTTTCGGTATCGCTTCCGGCCTCACTGATTTGGTTGATAACGTGCTTTAAGGTTTCCTGAAGTTTGATGCCAGTTTTTTCAATATGTTCGCTTTGAAGACGGTCTGATAGATAATATTTAGTATAGAGATCGTTAGATATTTGATTAGAAAATAAGCCATCTCCTTTAATTATTTCATCAATCTCTAATGTAAGAGATGGATTTTTACCACTCACATAATCATACCAAATGGTATAATTTGAAGGCGTGGATGGAATACCTCTTTGCGTCATAATTTCAATGGCTTGCACAGCATATTCCTGAGCTTTCGCAAAAGTATCGGCTACCAACATTGTGGGCTATTCCCTAAATTTTTTAACATTTAAATTCATGTTATATTCAAATGACCAATGTTTTGATGATTTTAATTTAAACTACAACATCTCTGTGTGAGTTGAAAATTATTTAGTGGCTTCCAGAGGCAAGGATATTGTTAAAAATCTCAAGTGCCTCGGATAAATTCCGAGATCGTTGTAATTTTTTAGGCCCTTTAAATACTGTGAATTCTTCGTATTTGTTTTTATGCCCCGTTGATTTGACAATCGCAAACAAGGGGTTTTCATGAGCATGTCTAAATATCGAAAATACTGCGCAATCACCCAAGAGGTCGATTGCATAATCACGCCACTCACCCTTAGAAACTCTTTGGCTATAAACTGATAACAGTAGTCCGAGTTCTCGGCGATCAAAAGTAACGTGAAGAGAAGTTTTCTTGTTTTTGTTAAGATAATAGACTGCCGTCATATAATCCTTACTCCGCTATTCTCCTTCAAGATACAGAGTGAACGAATTTTTGCCAAAGGTCTATAGATTTGGTCAATATTTGAAGGTTTAATACGGTATTTAGAACTCTAGTTCCCTGAAGCTATCGCAGGCTGCAACGATTGTGGGCTATGATATATTGTGGTTTGAGAACTGGCTTCCTCATATGGTGTTTCATAGCAAGTTACCCCGCCAATGTTTCTGTAGCAGTACAGGTTTTCATATCCTGTATTTGAAAGTCCATTTTCAAACTCTTCATCGCGACAATAAGCTTTGCCTTTGGAGGAGTATACAATTGAACAATCTTTGGCCATTGCCCAACTGACAAAATGGTCCGTAATGGTCTTGTCTGTGTGGACGAGGGTTCCAAGACTTGCTGCTGCGGTAACAGGGTCAGTTAAGCTGCATCCAGAAAAGGATGACAAAGTGAAAAAACTTGCGAGAATGATACCAAGTACGCGTTTCATAATTTTGCCCAAATTTAAGTCGAACATGACGCCGACAAAATGCCTGTCGAAGTAGTTTAGTGGGTTTAGGTAAATAAAATATTAGGATTTTGATAGAAATCTTCGTTAGATAAGCCATCATTTTAGTTATTGGCGATTGTTGCGGAGGCAAAGTTTCTATATAAAGTTCAACGAATTTCAAGCACAGTTTAAATTGTTTGCCCTGCGAGGGGGCTGACAAGAATAGATTCTGGTGCTCGTAGACCGAGGGATAATTAATTCGTGGCTGATATTTTTCAGGAAATCGAAGAAGATCTAAAACGTGAACGCGTTGAGGTTCTTTGGAAGAAGTATGGTAATTGGGTGATCGGTGCCGCCGTGGCAGTTGTTGCTGTGACTGCTGGTATACAAGGCTGGGGAAGCTATCAAAAATCAGTTCAATCTGAGAAGTCAGTGATTTTTGCTGCTGCTTTTGAGTTAAGTGAAGCTGGTAAAACAGATGAGGCTCATAGCAAGTTAGTAAGTTTAGCAGACAAAGATGATGGTTACGGTACTCTTGCACGCTTTGAACAGGCCCGCATACTTTCTGACAAGGGTGATAAAGCGGCTGCTATAAAAATTTGGGACGATATCGCCGAAAGTAATCCGCCAATTCAAAAGTTGAAGGATGTCGCTTCGTTGTTATCAGCGATGCACCTTGTTGAAGAAGGTGATGTCGCTGATGTGAAACTGCGGTTGGCAAAACTATCTGTCGCTGGAGCTCCTTTCCGTTATAGCGCGATTGAATTACAGGCTTTAGTTGCTTTGCGAGAAGGGGATAATGCTGCTGCACGTACATTCTTCCAACAACTTGCTGACGATACTGAGACACCAAACGGTATCAGGGGGCGTGCAGCTCAAATACTTGAAAGCTTGGCGGAGTAGCATTGATGTTGTTGGAAATACGAAAAATCCTTTTGGTCCTAGGGCTCGGGGTTACGCTTGCAGGGTGTAGCCTTACTGATGAATGGTTTGGTGATGAAGAATTGCCGCCATTACCTGGGGCACGTATCTCTATCCAGTCTGTGGACAAAGGGTTAACAGCTGATCCAACAATATCTGATCAACGGATTGTTCTTCCCCAACCTTTTATAAATACCTATTGGACTCATAATGGCGGTAATCCCGCACATGCGATGTTCCATCTTTCTCTAGGTGATCTGCCGCGGGAAAAGTGGAGCGACGATATTGGCGAAGAAAGCGACGGTGATGAAGTAATCCTGGCGCAGCCACTTGTTGTTGAGTCTGTTCTCTTTACGATGGATGCACGCTCAACGGTAAAAGCCTTTGATCGTACAACTGGTAAGGTGTTTTGGGAAAAGGATCTCGATCCAAACGATGAGGATGATGGCTTCTTTGGTGGTGGCATAGCCTATGCGGATGGCCGTATTTACGTTTCCACAGGCTTTGCGCGTGTGTTTGCGCTTGATGTCCGTTCCGGGGATGTCATATGGACACAAGATGCACCTGCACCGATGCGTGCGGCGCCGACCGTAAATGGCGGACGTGTATTTGTTATCACTCTTGATAATCAGACATTAGCTCTCGCTGCAGATGATGGGCGTCGTCTTTGGAGCCATATCGGGGTCCAGTCTGAAACGAGTTTGCTCGGTGGCGCCAGTGCTGCAATCGCTGGTCGTAAACTCATCGTTCCTTATTCTTCCGGTGAAATCGTGGCAATCGATGTCATCGAAGGGGAGGTTAAGTGGACGCTTGATCTGTCATCGATCAAAAAGACTGATCCCCTTACCGACCTGGCGCATATCCGTGCAATGCCCGTCATTGACAGGGATCGTGTTATCGCGGTAAGTCACTCGGGCCGAATGGTCGCCATTGACCTTAAAGAAGGTGTGCGGCTTTGGGATACTGATATTGGTGGTGTGCAAATGCCATGGGTAGCGGGAGAATTTATATATGTTCTCACGAATGATTCCCAAATTGCGGCTGTGAGACGTCAGGATGGTCGTATCCGTTGGGTGCAACCTTTACCGCGTTATATGGATCCAGAAGATCGAAAAGATTTAATCGTTTGGCAAGGCCCCGTTCTTGCGAGCGATAGGCTGATTGCTGCGGGCTCTCATGGTGAAGCTATTTCACTTTCTCCCTATACCGGAGAAATTTTAGGATATCTGGAACTACCAGATGGGGCAGCAATGCCACCAGTTGTCGTTGGTAATAGTTTATATTTCCTGACAGCAGAAGCAGAAATTATCGCGATGCAATAAGCCTTAGGGGCTTATCAGCGAGAGAAAGACTAAAGTAATGACTTTCACAGTTGCTATTGTGGGCCGCCCGAATGTGGGTAAGTCGACGCTGTTTAACCGTCTTGTCGGTAAGCGTTTGGCGTTGGTCAATGACCAGCCTGGTGTTACCCGAGATCGAAGAGAGGGCGATGCCTATCTATTTGATTGTCGTTTTCGTATCATCGATACTGCCGGACTTGAAGAAGCCTTTGATGGTAGCCTTGAAGCGAGAATGCGCCAGCAGACAGAACGCGCCGTAGAAGAGGCTGATCTCGTTCTTATGCTTATTGATGCCCGTGTAGGTGTGTTGCCTATGGATGAGCACTTTGCCAAGCATTTACGACGTGGTAAAACTCCGATCGCTTTGATGGCAAATAAATGCGAAGGAAAAGTCGGTGACGAAGGCCTCATGGATGCCTATCGACTTGGCCTTGGGGAACCAATACCGTTTTCTGCTGAGCACGGTCTGGGCAGTAGCGATCTTTATGATGTTATCAGCGAGCACATGAAACGTGCTAGCGAAGAAGAGGCCACCTCTAAAGCTTTGGCTCAACCTGGTGAAGTAGAAGAAGCTGTTGACGATCAAGAGGAAGATCTGGAAGACGAAGATTTTCTTGAAGATGAGTTTGAGGGATTCGAAGAAGACGAAGATTTAGACGACGAAGAAAACGAAGAAGGCAAAAAAGGGCGTGGACCACTACAACTTGCTATTGTGGGGCGGCCCAACGTTGGAAAATCGACTCTGATTAATAAACTTATTGATGACGATCGTCTGTTGACGGGTCCAGAAGCTGGCATTACACGAGATGCTATTGCTGTGGAATGGGAATATAAAGGGCATGCCCTTAGACTTGTCGATACAGCAGGGCTACGCCGACGTTCTAAAATTGAAGACAAGCTAGAAAAGTTATCTGCTTCCGATACTATTCGGGCATTGAAATATGCGCAGGTTGTTGCCCTTGTTCTTGATCCTGATGGGGTTTTGGATAAGCAAGACTTGACGATTGCCCGCCACGTTATCGAGGAAGGTCGTGCCCTCATTATCGTGATCAACAAATGGGATATCTGTACGGATAAAGATGCTGTTATGCAGCGATTGAAAGATCGCTTGTTGACCTCTTTGCCTCAAGTCAAAGGCATTCCTGTTGTAACTATTTCTGCCCTTAAGGGGCACAAATTGAACAGTATGTTGGATACCGTTCTTGAGGTATACAATGTCTGGAATATCAGGTTGCCAACCGCAGGCTTGAACAAATGGTTGGCTGACTTGCTCGAGAGACATCCTCCTCCGGCTCCTGGGGGGCGTAGGATCAAGCTGAAATACATAACGCAAGCACGTGCTCGACCACCGACCTTCGCTATTTCATGTTCATTGCCAGAAGATCTCCCGGCATCGTATACGCGGTTTCTCGAAAACAATCTTCGTAAAACCTTTGGAATTCCGGGTGTACCGTTGAGAATGCATATGAAAAAGGGCGACAATCCCTACGCCGGAAAAAAGAAACGCAACCAGTAATAAAAAAGGAGGCCGCTTTGAAAGCGGCCTCCTTTTTTGCGAGACTTAGATCTCTCTATTCTTCTCTGATATCAATGATTTGCCCATTCAATTGACAATCAATTGAGGCTAGATCAACAAAAGTGTCCGTGATTTCCTCTGGCGCGCGGATGGTCAAGGGATCTTCACCAGGAAAAGCTTTTTCTCTCATTGCTGTTCTAATTGGACCTGGGGAGATCAGGTTTGCACGAACATTGGTTTTTTCGATCTCACCTGCATAACACTGAACCATGCTGGTCAGAGCGGCTTTAGAGGCCTTGTAGAGGCTCCAGTATGCTTTTGGAGTAGAACCTGTAGTCACGAAGATTGCACGACCGGCGTCTGATTTCTTCAGCAGAGGATCCAGACTGCGTATCAAACGATAATTTGCGGTAACGTTGATATCGAAGGCTTCTTGCCAAACCTTGGGTTTGATATGCCCAATTGGAGAGAGGGGGCCAAGGGACCCAGCATTCCCAACAAGAACATCTAGTTTTCCATAACGGTCAAAAAGAGAAGCGCCAAGTTGATCCAGACCGTCCATTTCCTTCAAATCATGAGGAATGAGAATAGGGCTTTTCCCGCCTTCTGCTCGGATTTCATCATCTAACTCTTCAAGGGCGCCTACAGTTCGAGCCATAAGCAACAATTGAGCGCCTTCATTTGCAAAACGTTTTGCAACGGCTCTACCTATCCCACGTGAAGCACCCGTAATTAGAGCAAGACGTCCTTCTAGACGTCCAGTTTTAGTGTCAGTCATTTCAGGATCTCTCTAGCCGGCTTTTTTAGGTTTCATGAACTTTGGGATTTCAGTTACGTCGTCCTCGTAATCATCGATCCGAGTAGGGTAAAATCCTGTGAAAGGAGAATCACAATATTGCGGTAGCTCGTTGTTACGCCCTTCTTGGCCCATTGCACGGTACATACCATCTATGGATAAGAAGGCTAGACTATCAACACCGATGTATTTGGTCATTTCTTCTAATGTCATTTGAGCCGCGAGTAGTTCTTTGGATTTTGAAATATCAATTCCATAAAAATAAGGGTACCCAATTGGAGGGGAAGCGATGCGCATATGGACTTCTTTGGCTCCTGCAGCACGCACCATTTCTACAATCTTTAGAGAGGTTGTGCCTCGGACGAGCGAGTCGTCAACAAGGATGACACGTTTCCCCTTTAGAACTGCTTTATTTGCATTGTGCTTAAGCTTGACACCAAGGTTACGGATTTGTTGACTTGGCTCAATAAAGGTTCGGCCCACGTAATGATTACGGATAATGCCAAGTTCAAATGGGACGCCAGATTCTTGAGAATAGCCGATTGCAGCTGGAACACCTGAATCTGGTACCGGAACAACAACATCAGATTCTACATGATTTTCAATTGCGAGTTCTCTGCCGATATTTTTCCGGGCATCATAAACACTAACGCCATCAATGAAAGAGTCAGGGCGTGCAAAGTATATGTACTCAAAAATACAAGTTTGTTTTGGTGTGGGAGGGAAGGGGCGCATTGATTCTACGCCCTTGTCAGTAATAACGATCAGCTCACCAGGTTCTACATCACGAATAAACTCAGCGCCAATGATATCAAGTGCGCAAGTTTCTGACGCGACAACATAACCATCTTCAAACTTACCAAGAACAAGAGGGCGAATGCCGTTCGGATCGCGAACAGCGATAACACCTTCTTTTGTCATGCAAAGAAGAGCATAGGCACCTTGGATCCGCTGGATGGCATCAATAACTTTGCCAACGATAGTATCTTGGATCGACGTAGCGACAAGGTGAAGTATGACTTCCGTGTCCATCGTAGATTGGAAAATGGAGCCTCTCATAACAAGCTGATCACGAATTTTCTGAGAATTTGTGAGGTTCCCGTTATGACAAAGAGCAAAGCCACCATCGTGAAGATCAGCAAACAGCGGTTGCACATTTCTCAGGGCAGTTTCGCCAGTTGTGGAATACCGTGTATGCCCAATTGAAGAGTGGCCTTTGAGGCGCTTAATAACTTCTTGAGAAGAGAAGTTGTCACCCACTAGTCCAAGGGCACGATGGTTATAAAACTCATTACCATCATAACTGACGATGCCTGCTGCTTCTTGACCTCGGTGTTGAAGGGCATGAAGCCCTAATGTAACCAGGGCTGCTGCACCTTTATGACCGTGGACGGCATATACACCGCATTCTTCGTGGAGTTTATCATCATCATGAAGATCTTCGAGTGTCATGGCTTTCGCTTTCCTGAACTCAGAATAGGGACCATTATTCGCTACCGCTTACGGCTTCGATGGTTTTTTGCATTTGTGTGCGCATAGTGTCGTTGTATCCGGGATCACCACTTTCGTCTGTGGGTGCGCTTGATTCTGGATTCATTAGTTGCTGGTATGTTTGGCTTGCATTATAGGCCCGTCTAGCAGCCTCAGCCTGATCGAGTACTTTTGTAATGGTCAGATTATGGAATTTTTGAGGTAGAAGCTTTACCAATATAGCAGAGCCCTGCTGAATGGCGGGTCGCGTTTTAGCTCGTTCTACGTCTACAGGCCAGCCTTCGTCTTGTGGCATTAAAAATACAAACAAAGCGATCCAAGCAATACAAACGATAATGCTTCCACGTAACAGTCCGAAAAGGAAGCCGAGAGATCGGTCGAGAGGACCAAAGGTGCTTTCTCTTACGTGTTTACAGATTAATCTGATTAGGACCATTAATAGACCAAGGGTCACAACAAAAAGAGCAAATCCTGTCACTAGCTCTGCTACGAACGGAATATTGATGAATTTTTGAACATGAGGAAGTAAGGGATGAAACCCCCATAAGGTAACAAAACCTGCACCGATCCAAGAGGCAACAGAAAGTACCTCGTGCACAAATCCCCGAAACAAGGCGAAAAGGCCTGAGACGACAATGATGCCAATTACAGCAACATCCAAGAGTGAGATGGGCAAATTTTCCATCAATACCTTACACTGTTGTCGGTTAATTACCTGCAGGTTTTTTTACGGATCTAGCTGCAAACAATGCAACAAGATCCTGCAGATGTTCAATCTGCCTAGTATCTAACCCCGAAGTGATCTGATTACAATTCTTCTTTGCGCGGATTGGCGGAATAATTGCATTTTTAAATCCGAGTTTTGATGCTTCTTTTAACCTGCTCTCAGACTGATTAACGGCGCGGACTTCTCCTGATAAGCCAATTTCACCAAACACAACAGTATCTTCGGGTACTGCTATATCCATTGCTGCGGATATTAAAGCAGCTGCCACAGCCATATCTGCCGCGGGTTCCCCAATGCGTAATCCACCGGCAACATTTAAGTATACCTCGTTTCCAGCAAGGACCAAGCCACACCGTGCTTCCAGTACGGCAAGAATCATAGCCAGTCTCCCTGAGTCCCATCCAACAACTGCACGACGCGGGTTTGCCTGCTGAGAAGGAGAAACTAGAGCTTGAATTTCGACTAACACCGGGCGTGTGCCTTCCAGGCCTGCAAAAACGGCTGCTCCCGTAACGTTGCCTCTTCGTTCAGCAAGAAATAATGCAGAAGGGTTTGCGACTTGTTCTAGGCCTTTTTCAGACATCTCAAAGACACCGATTTCATCGGTGGGACCAAATCGATTTTTGACAGCTCTTAAAATACGGAAGTGGTGCCCGCGTTCGCCTTCAAAGGTAAGTACGGTGTCAACCATGTGTTCGAGAACCTTAGGTCCTGCTATGACACCTTCCTTTGTGACGTGACCGACAAGGAGGAGGCTAAAGCCCCTTGTCTTGGCCAACTGTATCAATTCCTGAGCCGAGGCGCGCACTTGAGAAACGGTACCAGGTGCCGAATCAAGGCTATCGACAAACATGGTTTGGATTGAATCAATGACCACCACTTGTGGTGCGTTATTATCATCAAGTGTTGTTGCTATATCCCGTACTGAAGTCGCAGATGCCAAAAGAAAATCATCACCCTTTAAGCCCAGACGTCGCGCCCGTAAGCGAACTTGATCTATCGCTTCCTCTCCAGAAATATAAACGCATTTTGTACCTGCGTTTGTGGTGAGTGCAGCGAGAACTTGGGTCAAAAGAGTGGATTTACCAATACCGGGGTCTCCGCCAATGAGAACGGCAGATCCGGGAACTAGGCCACCGCCGCAAACTCGGTCGAACTCTTTATTATTGCTGACCATACGCGGGACTGGTTTGCTATTTCCTTCGAGACTGACAAACTCGACTTGTTTGCCTTTACGAACATTTTTTTTAGCCAGGCCACCAGGGGTAGACGAAGCGGAACTGGTTTCTTCTGCTATGGAATTCCATTCGCCACAGCTATCGCACTTTCCGCTCCACTTGACGTAATCTGCGCCACATGACTGGCAAACATAGCGGGTTACAGGGCGCGCCAAGTTAGATCTCCTATAGAATCATTTGAATACTTGTTCTATCGAGGTACAGGTCTCGACAGACGTGATTGTGTTATTCAGCAGCGCGATCAGAATTCGTCAAACTAATTTTAATCGGGCCTTCCAGCAGTCCATTTATGAATTGATGGACATAAGGATTGTCCGTTGTCTCAATATCTGCAGTAGGGCCGACCCATGCGATTTTCCCATCATAAAGCATAGCTATGCGATCTGATATGCGTTTTGCAGAATCCATGTCGTGCGTAATCGTAAGGCCTGTCGCGCCGAGTTCCTGTACGGATTGAACGATTAATCGGTCAATAACATCCCCCATCAGGGGGTCGAGGCCCGTGGTTGGTTCATCAAAGAATAAAGTTTCTGGGGACGTTGCAATAGCCCGGGCCAAGCCAACACGCTTTTTCATTCCGCTCGAAAGTTCGGCAGGATTTTTAGTTGCAAAGCGTTCGCCTAAACCGACTTGAGATAATTTTTCAATGGCGATTTTGTACGCTTCATCCTTGGCCATGCCATGTGCTTGCATCAACCCAAAGGCAACATTTTCCCAGATCGAGAGAGAATCGAAAAGCGCGGCATATTGAAACAACATGCCAAATTTTCGGCGCACATTTTCCATTATGTTACCGTTGAGGCCGACGATTTCCTGTCCATTAATTTGTATGCTGCCAGAATCGGGTTTTAATAAACCGAGAACGCACTTTAACAGAACGGATTTACCAGTCCCTGAACCGCCAATAACAACTAGGGATTCGCCTTCGTGTACATCTAAATCAAGACTGTTTAGCACGACCTTGTTACCGAAGGCTTTGGTTAGGCCACGAATCTTAATTCTAATTGGCTTTTGGGTGACATCGTGGTGATCGGTCATCTGGAGAAAAACAGCTCAGTGATGATGTAGTTAAAAGTTAGAATAAGGATGGAAGCGGAGACAACGGCGTTTGTCGTAGCGGATCCAACACCTTGTGCCCCACCCTTGGAGTTAAAGCCGTGATAGCAACCCATTAAAGTAATAATAAAGCCAAACGCTCCTGCTTTAACCAAACCAGATACGACATCGAGATACTCCATGAAATCGATTGTATTCTTGAGGTAGGTAGCAGGATTAAAACCAAGCTTGTGGATTGAGACGAGATAACCGCCGAAGACCCCGATGGTATCTGCGACAAGAACCAGTACAGGCAAGGTCAGAACACCTGCTATTACGCGTGGAGCAATCAGGTACTTAAAGGGGTTTGTTGCCAATGTATACAGAGCGTCGATTTGTTCTGTGACACGCATGGTTCCGATCTCAGCGGCCATTGCCGCGCCGACACGACCTGCGACCATTAACCCGGCGAGAACAGGGCCGAGTTCACGTGTGATTGATACGATAACGACATTAGGTATAGCGCTTTCTGCGGAGAAGCGGGCAAACCCAGTATAACTTTGAAGCGCGAGTACCATCCCGGTGAATATGGCGGTAAGTCCGACAACGGGAAGAGAGTAATACCCAACTTCAATCATTTGTTTAAGAATGAGCCTTGGATAAAAAGGCGGGCGAAAACAGTGTGATACTGCTTTAGAGGCGAAGATGGAAAGGCGTCCAACAATCTCAAAGAAACTAAGAATGAGGTGACCAAGAGGTTGTAAAAATGGCATGCAGGTTACCGTCTAGCTATCTTGAGGTTGGGTGATGTGGTCGAAAAAAAGAAATTATTAAAACAGATTTGCAGCGAAAACGGATCTCTCCTGTATGAGTGTTGGAGGCGTGATCCCAGGAAATCCGGATTGTCCTTTAAACTCAGAACTATAGACTTTCCAACTAATGCCAAACCCATAAGATTTCTTTCTGCATCACACATTTACATGCCAGTCGTAATGGCATGGTTACGGTTCAAATTATCCGGAGGTAACCATCGTGAATAACGTTTTGCGATTGTTGAGAATAGTATGAACTTTATCGCGGAGTGTGAGCACAATACCCAAGGCTCTCTGTAGCGTCAATCTAGAGCCGTGATATGGTGAAGTAGGGCGCAGATAATCTATACAAAATTAATAGCTTTCAGGCATATGTTCTTCTTCGGCTAGGTCTGAGAATTTAGTGAACTCGCCGTTAAAATGAAGCTCAACTGTTCCAATAGGGCCGTGACGCTGCTTACCTATAATCATTTCCGCTTTGTTCCGCGCCTGCTCCAAGCGGACTTCGTGATTGGCGAGCTTTTCATGGAATCGATCAGTAGAATCGTCGGCCCCTTGGCCCGGTTTTTCACGGGCGATATAGTATTCATCTCGGTAGAGAAATAGTACAACGTCGGCATCTTGCTCAATGGAACCGGATTCGCGAAGATCTGAGAGCTGAGGTCGCTTGTCTTCGCGTTGTTCCGTCTGACGAGATAGCTGGGAAAGTGCAATGACCGGGACGTTCATTTCCTTGGCGATCCCCTTGAGTCCACGGGAAATTTCAGAGACCTCCTGGACTCGGTTGTCGCTATTTCCTCCTGGTGCACCAGACATCAGCTGAAGGTAATCCACGATAATCATATCCAGACCATGTTGTCTTTTTAAGCGTCTAACTCGATTGCGAAGTCCTGGAATGGTTAAGTTCGGTGTATCGTCGATAAAGAGTTTGTATTCAGACAATGCCCTGCTGACTTGGAAAACGTGTTCGAACTGATCCTCTGTAAGCTCACCTCTTCGCATTAAATGAGACGGTATTTCTGCGGCTGAGGACAATATCCTACTGGCCAACTGATCCGCGGACATTTCAAGTGAGAAAAAAGCCACCGACATTGGGATATCGGCTTCGTCTCCATCTGCGTTATGGCCAGGTTTCTTGGTTTGAGCGATGTTGAACGCAATATTGGTTACTAATGCGGTTTTCCCCATAGAAGGACGCGCGGCAAGAATGATCAAATCGGAATGGTGAAAACCACCGAGAAGTTTGTCGATATCACGCAGCCCACTAGATACACCGGCGAGGCCATCGCCTTGTTTCATTGCAATGTTAATAAAATCAATGGATTCAGAAAGGGCATCAGCGAAAGACGTAAAACCACCTTCTGTCTGGCCCACCTCCGCTAGTTGATATAGCTTTTGTTCGGCGCCTTCGATTTGTTGGGTAGCGGAGAGATCCAGCTCATGTGTGTGGGCGTTGTTTACGACCTCTTCTCCAAGATCAATCAACTCTCTACGAATATAAAGGTCGTGGATGATCTTGCCGTATTCAGAGGCATTAATGATTGTGACGATGTTACTTTGTAGTTCGGCAAGATAGCTGGTCCCGCCAAGGTCTTCTAGGTTACCACTGCTGACAAAGTAGTTCTTTAGGGTCGTTGCATTGGCGAGCTGTCCGCGCTCAATCAGTGTCTTGCAAGCAAGATAAATCTCTGAGTGCGCTGGATCGGCAAAATGAACAGGAAGTAGAAAATCCGAGATTCGCTCATAGGCTTTATTGTTCGCTAAAACAGCACCCAACAAAGCTTGTTCAACCTCGTAGTTGTGAGGAGGGGAACGTAATTCAGGCCCATCATCAAAGGGAATATCTGATTCAAAATGTGGGATCGCGTGATCTTCCATGGGCCTCAGGTCTTAAATTGTTGGTCTATGCCGAGCCTAAAGAGCTGTATTGTCTCGAGCATGAAGCAATAAGTGTTAAGGGTAGGGGAATGTATCTGGTCGAGGGACAGAAGTACAGAATGGAAATGAAAACGGCACCCAAGAAGGTGCCGTTTCATAAAGTCTCACAGTGTGAAAAGAGAAGATTACTCTTCGCTTTCACCTTCTGCTTCAACAACGTCTTCAGCAGCTTCTTCAGCTTCTTCAGCTACTTCAACTTCTTCTTCAGCAACTTCAGCAACGTCATCGTGAGATGACGCAACAGAGCCAGAACGTAACTGTTGTTCGGCTTCTTCTGCTGAGCGGGCAGCGTTAACATGGATGCTAACAGTTACTTCAGGGTGAAGAACGACTTTAACATCGTGCAGACCCAAAGTTTTGATGACTTTTCCGAGAACAATCTGTGAGCGGCTGACAGTAACACCAGATGCTGTTACTGCTTCAGAGATGTCACGTGTGTTTACGGAGCCATAAAGCTGTCCGGAATCACCTGCCTGACGGATCAGAGAAACGGTCAAACCTTCGAGTGTAGAAGAAACTACTACAGCTTCTTCGCGACGTTGGAGGTTATCTGCTTCCAGCTGAACACGCTGGTTTTCGAAGTGTTCAAGATTGGCTTTGGTGGCGCGCATAGCTTTCTGCTTAGGAAGCAGGAAGTTACGTGCATAGCCCGGCTTAACCGAAACTACTTCACCCATTTGACCAAGTTTTTCGATGCGTTCTAGAAGGACGACTTGCATGATACGATCTCCTTCTTATCCGATCAGGTATGGCAACAGAGCTAGGAAGCGAGCGCGTTTAATAGCTTTTGAAAGCTCGCGCTGTTTCTTAGCAGAAACTGCTGTTATACGACTTGGAACAATTTTACCGCGCTCTGAAATGAAGCGCTGCAAAAGGCGAGTGTCTTTGTAATCGATCTTTGGCGCATTAGCGCCAGAGAACGGGCAGCTTTTACGACGACGATTAAACGGGCGACGTGAACCAACGCCCTGGCTAACGATTTGAATGGCCATGTTGCTCTTCCTTAGCTAGCTGTTGCTTCACGAGGTGCGCGATCGCCACCTTCGCGAGGAGGGCGACCACCGCGGTCATCACGACCACGACCACCATCACGTCCGCCGCGGTCATCACGACCACCACGACCACCACGACCACCGCGTTCATCACGGCTGCCACGGTTTTGCATGACGACTGAAGGCTCTTCTTCGAGGACGTCAACTTTAACAGTCAACGTACGAAGTACATCATCGTTCAACCGCATAACGCGTTCCATTTCTTGGACCGCTGCAGAAGGAGCATCGATGTTAAGAAGAACATAGTGGCCTTTGCGATTTTTCTTTACGCGATAAGCCATATTACGAAGACCCCAATACTCGGTCTTAGTAATTGAACCACCGTTTTCGGTGATAATAGCAGTGAACTGCTCTGTTAGTGTATCGACTTGAGAGGACGAGATGTCCTGACGAGCGATATATACGCATTCATAAAAAGCCATATTTACTCCTCACGGCTTTAGGAGTTCAGGTCAGACCTGAACTCGGAGCTGATGTCCTTGTTTTCCGCTTGAGGGCACCAGCAAGGAGTTGAGTTAGTGCGGATTAACGTGCGGAATATAGCGATCCTGACGCGGGGGTCAAGGGTGTTGCGTATGGGGTAGTCTATCTATCTGATAATAAATAAAAATTAGACTCATTGGACTTAAGTTATTTAGGTATTATTATTATAGGGGCTTCTGTTTCGTTGCATATTCAACTTGAGAGCGGTATCTCTTTGCGCAAATAACAATGTGTTCTGAAGTCATCAGGATTATTATTTATGGGTATTCATCAGAGTTAAGGGAATGCCCTATGTTTTGGTGACGTCAGACATTCGTGAAGGAGTAAATTTATGAAACGTTCTTTTGTCTTTCCTGGGCAAGGATCACAATCGGTTGGTATGGGGAAAGAATTAGCAGATGCCTTTCCGGTTGCCCGTCAAGTTTTTGAAGAAGTTGACGATGCGTTGGGCCAAAAACTCTCAGCTCTGACGTTTGAGGGTCCTATAGAGGACCTCACGCTTACTGAAAACGCCCAACCAGCTTTGATGTCGGTAAGTATGGCAATTGTTCGCGTACTCCAAAGTGAAGGTAATTTTTTACTAGCTGACCGTGCGGCTTTTGTTGCGGGGCATTCTCTTGGTGAATATTCTGCTCTTACTGCTGTGGGATCTATTGGGCTTGCTGACGCTGCTCGGCTTTTAAAGTTGCGGGGACAATCTATGCAACAAGCTGTTCCTGTCGGGGAGGGCGCTATGGCAGCTCTTCTTGGTTTGGATTTTGATGCAGCAGAAGTTGTTGCTAAAGAAGCAGCTCAGGGTGATGTATGCTCGGCTGCTAATGACAATGCGCCGGGTCAAGTTGTGATCAGTGGGCACAAAGCAGCGGTTGAACGTGCGCTGGACATTGCAAAAGAGAAAGGCGCTAAACGCGCTGTACTACTTCCTGTATCTGCTCCTTTCCATTGTTCTTTGATGGCGCCGGCAGCTGAAGCAATGGCTGAAGCTCTCTCGGCCGTAACACTTCGTGCTCCTTCTATTCCTGTTATTTGCAATGTATCTGCAGATGTCGTCACTGATCCAGAAGCGATTCGTAATCTACTTGTTGAACAAGTTACGGGTATCGTGCGGTGGCGGGAATCCGTCGAATTCATGAAGTCACAAGACGTCGAACAGTTGGTTGAACTTGGTGCTGGTAAAGTGTTGAGTGGTTTGACACGCAGAATCGATCGCGAGCTTACTTCCATGAATGCTGGAATCCCTGCGGAAATAGAAGAATTGTTGAAAAATCTTTAAATTAAACATGCGTAAAGGTGCTTGGTCTCGATTACAAAATTAGGTAGCCTTTACAGCATAATATATATTCTAGGAGTAAAACATGTTTGATCTTTCCGGCAAGGCTGCGCTTGTAACAGGTGCTTCTGGCGGTATTGGTAGTGCAATTGCCAAAGCTCTTCATGCTCAAGGGGCTATTGTTGGACTTTCTGGTACGCGGATCGAGGCACTAGAAAAAGTTGCTGCTGATCTCGGCGGGGAACGTGTTCATGTGTTGCCTGCGAATCTATCCGAACCAGATGCGCCAGCGGACCTTATTAAGCGTGCGGATGAAGCAATGGGGCAGCTGGATATACTCGTTAATAATGCCGGTTTAACGCGCGATAACCTTGCTATGCGCCTAAAAGACGAAGACTGGGACACGGTTTTGGCTGTTAACCTCACGGCAAGCTTTCGATTATCAAAGGCTTGTCTTCGGGGCATGATGAAACGTCGTTGGGGACGTATTATTGGTATTACTTCTGTTGTCGGTACCACGGGGAATGCTGGCCAAACAAACTATGCTGCTTCAAAAGCAGGGTTGATTGGAATGAGTAAGTCACTTGCTCAGGAAGTGGCTTCTCGCGGTATTACCGTTAATTGTGTCGCTCCTGGCTTTATCGAAACTCCAATGACAGATGTTTTAAATGACGACCTCAAAGAAAACCTTTTAAAAGGTATTCCTTGTGGGAAGTTAGGTACACCAGAAGACATCGCGACTTCTGTAGCCTATCTATCTAGTAATGAAGCTGCTTACGTGACAGGCCAGACCTTGCATGTGAACGGTGGAATGGCCATGATATAATCTGTAATTGACCGCGAAGCTTTGAATCTTTATGAAATATATGGATATAGAGCGTTGGCAAGCTGCTGAAAAGTATGTTAAGAGGCGGCGCTTCTCTGCGAAAGCAGGGTATGAAATCAATTCGGGCCGCAGGGCCGTGAGTAACACCGCCGAAAGGCGATAAATAGTTAAGGGCTAAGTTTTATGAGCAACGATGTCGCTGATCGCGTAAAGAAAATTGTAGTTGAACACCTAGGTGTTGAAGAAGCCAAAGTTGTTGAAGCTGCAAGCTTCATCGACGATCTTGGTGCTGACAGCCTGGACACTGTCGAACTCGTTATGGCGTTCGAAGAAGAGTTCGGTTGTGAAATTCCTGACGATGCTGCAGAAAAAATCGCTACAGTTCAAAACGCTGTCGATTTCATTTCTGAAAACATCTAATAGTTTTCTTATTACAACGCCGGGGTTTTTCCCGGCGTTTTAGTATTTAATAGATAGAGACATCTTCATATCATGCGTCGTGTAGTAATAACCGGTCTCGGTATGGTATCTCCGCTTGGTTGTGGTGTTGATCACATTTGGTCACGCATCATCAACGGTGAATCAGGTTTAAGCAAAATCACAGATTTCGAAACTTCGGATCTTACATGTCAGATCGCAGGGAGCATTCCCTATGGCGAAACATCTGAGGGATATTTTAATCCTGATGATCATGTTGTTGCTAAAGATCGGCGTAAGCTCGATCCTTTTATTGTCTATGGGATAACGGCGGCTCAACAGGCAATTGAAGATTCTGGTTGGAAACCCGAAGACGAAGAAAGTCTGTTTCGTACTGGCGTTATGATCGGGTCTGGTATTGGTGGTCTTCAGACCATTGCAAATGGTGCATTGATGATTGAGGAAAAGGGTCCTCGAAAATTATCCCCATTTTTTATTCCCTCATCCTTGATCAATCTTATTTCTGGACATGTTTCTATCCGTTATGGATTTAAGGGCCCGAATCATTCAGTTGTTACAGCTTGTTCAACTGGCGCTCACGCAATTGGTGACGCTGCTCGATTGATACAATTTGATGATGCTGATGTAATGATCGCAGGTGGAGCTGAGGCTGCGGTATGTCGAATTGGTATTGCTGGTTTCTGTGCATCTCGTGCTCTTTCTACGAGCTATAATGGTTCGCCAACAGAAGGCTCTCGTCCTTGGGATGAAGGCCGTGATGGTTTTGTCATGGGTGAAGGTGCTGGTGTTGTAGTTCTAGAAGAACTGGAACATGCAAAAGCACGTGGTGCCACAATTTACGGCGAAGTGGTTGGTTATGGGTTGTCTGGCGATGCCCACCACATCACTGCACCTCCTCCTGATGGGAACGGGGGATTTCGGGCCATGTCTGCGGCGCTTAAACGTGCAGGTATTAATGCTGAAGATGTGGACTACATAAATGCGCATGGTACTTCTACGCCTCTTGGTGATGAAATTGAATTTGGTGCTGTAAAGAGACTGTTTGGTGACAACAAGAATTTATGTATGTCGTCTACGAAATCCGCGATTGGACATCTCTTAGGTGCGGCTGGCGCCGTTGAAGCTATCTTCTCAGTGAAAGCAATCAAAGAAGGAATTATTCCTCCAACTTTGAACCTTGAAAATCCTTCAGAGGCTTGTCAGGGCATCAATCTTGTCCCTCTTGAGGCCCAAGAGAAAAAAATTGATCTGGCACTTTCCAACTCGTTTGGATTTGGCGGTACAAATGCTAGCCTCGTGCTAAAAGCATTTAATTAATTTTCTCAGTCGTGACTGAAGAACAAAAAATATCAAAGAGGCCCTCTTTTATGAAGTGGGCCTCGCTTTGTATTGCTTGCATTTTTATGGCGATATCGATCGTTCTTTACTATGCACAGCAAACATTTTTTGCCCCAGGTCCCTTAAGCAAAGATGTAACCGTCGTTATCCCTCGCGGAGCAGGTCTGGAGAAAATAGCTAACCTCCTTAAAGATGAGGAAGTCATAAGTGATATCCTCATCTTCCAACTAGGAGCCCGTTATACTAAACGCGCACGGAACCTTAAGGCCGGTGAGTTTCTCTTTCCTGCAACAGCGTCTATGGATACGGTTATTGAAATTCTCGAGCAGGGAAAAGCTGTTAGTTATTCCGTTACCATTCCCGAGGGGAAAACCTCTCAAGAGATAATTGATATATTACTCAGTGATCAGAACCTTTCAGGCAAAATATCTGTTATCCCTGAAGAGGGGAGCCTGCTTCCTGAGACATATCAATACGTACGTGGTGGAACTCGACAGTCTATCGTCGATAGAATGCAAAAAGCATTGACTGAGAGTTTGAGTGAACTCTGGATGAACAGGCAACAAGGTTTGCCTTTGAATTCCATAGAGGAAGCCTTGGTCTTGGCGTCTATTGTTGAGAAAGAAACGGGTATCGCTTCGGAAAGACCTCTGGTCGCAGGGGTATTTATCAACCGTCTTAAATTGAAAATGCGGCTACAGTCAGATCCAACTGTTTCTTATGGGATTACCATGGGGCAAGCTCCTTTGGGCCGAAGTCTTTCTCGGAAAGATCTTAAGACGCCCACACCCTATAACACCTACACAATAGACCGCCTTCCTCCTGGGCCAATAACAAATGTCGGTCGATCTGCTTTAGAAGCTGTTACGCAACCAACTAAAACAAAATACTTATATTTTGTGGCAAACGGTACGGGCGGACATTCCTTTGCGAAAAATTTAAAAGAGCATAATAAGAACGTACGTTTGTGGCGTTCAGTGAAAATGAAATAAATACCTTCTCATTTGTTATCTATTTCATAAAATTTTTAACCTAGAATAGATGTAATCTACCCAAAAAGGCGTTGTTCCTTAAATTCTTTCCATGATTTGACTGTAATAGTCGATGATGGCTTGACCTTTTGCAGATGTTGGGTAGTTTTGCGCAACGCAAGAATGCGGTAGAAAAAGGCAAGATTGAATGGCTAAAGAAGAACTCCTTGAGTTTAGTGGTACTGTTATTGAAAAGCTCCCGAATGCAATGTTCCGGGTAGAGCTTGAAAATGGACACGAAATTATTGCTCACACTGGTGGGAAAATGCGTAAATTCCGCATTCGTACCATGGTTGGCGACAAAGTTGACGTTGAAATGACCCCTTACGATTTGACTAAGGGGCGGATTACTTTCCGTCACAAATAAGAATTCGTTCTTTTAAATAGAAAGAGCAGATACAGTTGCGCGTTTTGTCATGTGATGAAACGCGCATTTTGTGCTTGCTACTGTATCTTATTTAATTTTTCTTGGGTAGTTTTTCTGAGATGAATTCGGAGAGGTAGAGGGGCAGGGCTGAAAACAGTAATACAGCAATGTACATAGGTTTTGGGAATGAAATTCGGGCTTTGTTTTTGCTTAGACCTTTTTTAATTATTTCTGCGGCTTTATGCCCTTCCATCAAAAATGGCATGGGAAAGTTATTTGCTGCCGTTATACCGCTTTTTACAAAGCCGGGCGTGATAACAGTGATCTTAATGTTATCCTTCTTTAATTCTCCCCTTAGGCCTTCTCCCCAAGTTCTCACCGCAGCCTTACTCGCGCAGTAAGCTGGCGCGCTTGGTAAGCCTTTAAAGGATGCTAGGGACGACATAATTGCGATCTGTCCTCTTCCGTTCGTTTTCATAATCTCAATTGCGGGGAGTACGGTATTGAGAACGCCATGAATATTGATATCCATAATCTCTCTGACTTGGTCATCCGTTTCACCAGAGCTTCCAGTCCCACCAGATATACCAGCATTCGCTATTACCAAATCCAACGGTGATGTCATGTTTGCTTCTTTAATTGCCTGCATACAAAGCGAAGGATCTTTCACATCTAAATTGATTTTATGAACAACTGCTCCAAGTTTTTCACATTTTGTGGCAATATTATTGAGACGGTCATTATTCCTACCTGCAAGGAATAAATTTTTACCGAAACCTGCATACGATTCTGCTAGGGCTGCGCCTATACCGCTGGAAGCACCAGTAATAAATATTGTATTTAGTTCAGTCATTCTTGCAGGGCCTCGTATGCATTGAGTATAACGCATATGAAAATAATGCAGCTCTTGAAGAATGCAAACTATTTGACTGAGCAAGTAACGTTTCTATCATTTTATTGAGGAACCATTTATGGGTAAGGCTATTGCGAGTATGACGGGGTTTGCCCGTTCCGAGGGAGAATATGTCGGGACGACTTGGTCCTGGGAACTCAAAAGTGTAAATGGTAAAAACCTCGATGCACGGTGCCGCGTGCCGAATGGGCTTGAATCTCTTGATGCAAAGGTACGATCCGAACTAGCAAAGAGCTTTAAGCGTGGAAATTTTCACGTCAATCTGATGATCGATAATAAGCTAAAGTCGGTAAAGCTTCAGGTTAACGAAGATATTCTTCAGCAAGTCATCCCGCTGGCAACCCGTATTGGTAATGAATTAGATGCTGTCGCGCCTTCAATAGATGGGATTCTCAACTTAAGAGGTGTACTTGAGTTGGTTGAAGAAGAAGAAACACCTGCGGATAAAGAAAAACGCATGGAGCTAATTCAGATCAGCTTAAATGATGCGATAATGCAAATGGCAGAAATGCGACTTGAAGAAGGTAGCAGGCTTGCTGAAATTGCTCACAGCCAACTAAATGATATCGAAGTGCTACATCAGAAAGCATCTGAACTTGCCGCAATGCAACCTGCGGCATTGCATGATCGTTTTAAGAAACAAGTGTCCGAGTTACTGAAAGATGGAAGCCCTGTCCCTGATGAGCGCTTGGCCCAGGAAATAGCAATCCTGGTAACTAAAGCTGATATTCGAGAAGAATTGGACCGATTGTCTGCGCATGTTGCCGCGGCTCGAGACCTTCTTGCGCAGGGTGGCCCTTGCGGAAGACGTTTAGATTTTCTTTGCCAAGAGTTCAACCGTGAAGCAAACACCCTCTGTTCTAAGTCTTCTGATGTTGCTATGACTACGATTGGTATTGACCTGAAGGCGACGATTGAACAACTCCGTGAACAAATCCAAAATGTTGAATGATAAAATGAAAAAGACTTCAGGCGGCCCAATAAAACGTCGCGGTTTGATGTTAGTATTGTCTTCTCCTTCTGGAGCAGGGAAGACGACGATTTCCAGAATTTTACTAGAGAAAGAAAAGGATTTAACCTTATCTGTATCTGCTACCACACGAAAAAAACGCCCCGGTGAAGTTCACGGAAAAGATTATTTCTTTGTTAGCATAAAAGAGTTCGACGATATGGTTGAGCGGGGGGATATGCTTGAATATGCAACTGTATTTGATAACAAATACGGTACCCCAAGAGAGCCTGTCGAAAATGGCTTGAATAGTAGTCAGGACGTTTTGTTTGATATCGACTGGCAAGGTACGCAGCAGGTCGCAGCAAGAGCTGCTAATGATATTGTAAGAGTATTTATTCTCCCGCCTTCTTTAAAAGAGCTTGAACGTCGCCTTTATGCCAGAGCGCAAGATAGCGAAGAAGTTGTCAAAGGTCGGATGTCTAAAGCAGCAGACGAAATGAGCCATTGGGCTGAATATGACTACATCATCATAAACGAGAATATTGAAAAGTCAGTTGCAGACGTTCAAGCGATACTGCGATCTGAACGTCTGAAGCGTGATCGGCGACCAGGGCTTGATGATTTTGTTAGAAATTTAAGGCAAGCCTAGTTTCTGTAACATTCATGAAATGTCAGGGCTTGGATTTTAATCCCCGATATGATCTTGCGATGGCACAAAACTCTTCAATCGAGAGTTCCTCTGCTCGGGCAGTTTCCTTAATATCAGCCTCTAGAATTAACTGTGGTGTGTCGACGCCGAGTGATTTTAAGCTTTGACGGAGCATCTTACGTCTCTGCCCAAACGCGGCTTCAGTTACTTTTTCCATGTCGTAAACATCAGCTTCTGCAAGCGGGTGAGAGCGCGGTTCTAATCGGGCAACAGTTGAGGTTACCTTAGGAGGGGGAATGAATGCACGGGGCGGAATATCGAATAGGGCTGTGGTGTTACACAACCATTGTGTCATGATGGTTAATCTGCCGTAACTCTTCGTCCTGGGTTTAGCAACGAGCCGATCCACAACTTCCTTTTGAAACATTAAAGTCAAACTTGCAAAGGCTGTGGGGTCTGCTGCAAGTTGTTTTAACCAATGCAAAAGTAATACAGTAGAAATGTTATAGGGCAAATTCGCAACAACGCGTCTGGGAGCTGTTCCAAGTTGGGTTAAGTCGACTTTAAGGGCGTCTTTGTCTAGAACTTCTAACTTACCATTATACGCTCTCGTAACGTCTTCTAAAGCCTTTATACACCTTTGGTCTTTTTCTATGGCAATAACACTATTGGCACCTTCCATTAAAAGGCCACGTGTTAATCCTCCTGGGCCGGGACCAATCTCGAAAACAGTACCTTTCTCGAGTGGACCTCCGTTGCGAGCAATGCGCGATGTCAGGTTTAGGTCGAGTAGAAAATTTTGCCCGAGTGATTTTTTTGCAGCGAGGTCGTATTGTGAAATCACTTCGCGTAAGGGAGGAAGACCGTCAGGTGAATTTGTCATTTGGTTCTATTGCTTAAATGTTCGTTTGGTTGCCATATCAGATGCCATATCAATAGCCGCTAAAAAGCTGCTGGGATTGGCACAACCTTTGCCTGCGATGTTAAAGGCGGTGCCATGATCCGGTGAGGTTCTGATAAAAGGAAGACCGAGCGTTATATTGACTCCACCATCAAAATCTAATGTCTTAATGGGGATCAAAGCTTGATCGTGATACATGCATACGGCGACGTCATATTCTTCACGGGCTCGTGCATGGAACATTGTATCAGCAGGAAGTACTTCTGTTAGGTTAATGCCTTCTTGGCGTAATTTATCCAGAGCAGGTGTGATCAAGTCGATCTCTTCCCGACCCATTGATCCGCTTTCTCCTGCGTGTGGGTTGAGACCCGCTACAGCAATCCGAGGGTTTTGTATGCCAAAATCTTGTTTTAACGCCGAATTTGTCGTGCGTAGCGTGTGCAAAATCAAACTCTCATCCAAAGCCTTTATCGCTTCTTTGAGTGAGAGGTGAATGGTTACAGGCACCACGCGGAGCTGTTTGCAGGCGAGCATCATTACTGAAGCAGTATTGATGCCTGCAAGTTCGGCTAAATATTCCGTATGGCCGGGGTGCTTAAATCCTGCCTTGTAGAGAACAGATTTGTTTATAGGGTTTGTGACAATAGCGGAAGCTTGGCCAGATTGTACAAAAGAGACAGACCGTTCAATCGAAGTCAAAACGGAGGTTCCATTTAAACTATTTGATTGTCCAGGAGCAACGTCTTCAACAAGTTTTTGTTCTATAACCGGCAAAGCGTGTTTGAAACATGTCGCGGCCTCAGAGGGTGATGTAATGCACTCTACGGGTACATTTAGTGATAACCGGTTTGAAAGATCTTTCAGACGTTTGGGATCGTCTATTACAAAGAAAGGCACCGGCTCTTTGTGTCGCAGCGACCATGATTTTAAAGATAATTCCCCACCGATACCCGCAGGCTCCCCCATTGTGATCGCAAGCGGAAGAGCTGGAGTACTCGGATCTATCACAGACGGATGTCCACGTTTGAACTACGTCTAAGGTCGAGTAAATAACGGCGTGCTAATGTGTCTAGGCGATCGTCTGTTAATTTCTGCTCTATTGCCAACTTATCTACACCACCACTTTCTTGTCGATCACATACGGCAATAATAGCTATGCCACCAGATACCAAGATTGCCTGTGTTGTATTGCCGACCTTGACTTGGCTGATTGCATCACGGGTCGCTGGTGGTAAATCCTTAGTATTAATTGTGCCAAGATCTCCAGAGCCTTCATCCCCGAGCTTATCTGCAAGCTGGTCCATGGTAATACAGCCATTGAATTTACGTTTTGCGTCTGCTGCTCTTGATTGTGCTTTCTGTGATTGCTCAAAATTCGGATTTGCTGGTAGTGAAAACAGAAACTGCTTTAGGTGCACTTTCTGTTCACTCTTTGCAGATCGTTCATCTTGAATGAGAAGTATGTAATAGCCTCTAGTTGTTCGGATCGGGCCAACAATACTTCCTACAGTAGCGTTTGCCACAGCCGATTGGAGCTCTTGTGACATTTGTCCTGTTTGCAGCCATCCAAGATCCCCCCCAAGACCAGCACTATTGGATTGAGAGACTTGTCGCGCAATAGCTGAAAAGCGCCCGCCGTTTTTAAGCGTGGCGACGACATCCGCTGCTTGTTGCTTTATCTTGGCTTCTTCAGAGGCTGTATCAACACCAAGGAAAATTTCGAATATTCTCTTTTGAGTGCTAGATCCTTCTGAACTAATTTTAGCGACAACTTCTTCTATTTCAGCATCTGAGATATTCACAGAGGAACGAAGGCTTCTACTCACAACGGCACGCCATGCCAAGTCGGCCTTAAACTGGTCAAACAAAGTATTCGGTAATATGCCTTTTTTCCTAAGTCCCTCCAGTAGTTTTTCCGGAGACATTTTGTTCTGGCTAGCGACACCTGCCAAAGCAGCTTGAACTTGTTTATCAGAAATATTGATATTGAGGCGTTCCGCTTCTTGAATTTTGAGTCTTTCATCAATCAAAGTGCGGACAACTTGGCGTAACATACGTTGTCTGATTTCAGGTGTGTTTTTTCTTTGGGCGGAAATAATGGCTAATTGGGTACGCTGAGTAACATCAAGTAATGAGATAATATCATCATTAACAACAGCAGCGGGTCGTAAAACATCTTGCGCATGAGAAGATACACCAAAAAGCAATGTGATACTCAACAGAGATATAACCAGTAAACGTTTCATTTGAGTATCTATTTCCTTATCCAATTAAGGCATGCTTCAATGACGACCGTAATTCGCCAGTGATCTTAGTTCGTTGAATTAGAGCGGTTGAATTGTCCCAAGATGTTTAAATGTCAACTCAAGAGTTATTCTATTGTCAGGTTCAAGTTCGCGATCTTGGAACCAAGTTCGTGAATACTGTGTATCAATAATAATACACTCATCATGATATATCAGTCCCAAACCTGCTTCTCTAGATGATTCGGTATCAAGATCTCTAGTATAGCTGGAATTTAGGCTCCAGTATTTAGAGAGTTGGCTGTTAATCCCGATTTTGACTTCTTCTCGATCCGAAGTTACACCATCGATGTTGTCATCTTTCAAAAATACGTAATCTAAGCTTAAATTTAAGGCCTCAGGGCCAGAATTTAATTCAACTTCATTACGATTTGTACCTAAATCATCTGGATCAAATCTAAAGCGATATAGAGCAGAAAAATTATCTATAGTATAGATGCCAATATGACCAACAATATCTGAGGCAGCATCTCTTAAACCTGAATTAGCTTCGTAAAGGTCATTTTCTCCATTAAAACGGTAACTTTGCCCGATAAGAAAATCGGCTTGGTTCCCACTTATTGTGCTTGCTGTCCACTTTAGACCGTAGCTCACACGGCTACCAGAATCCACACGATCAGTTCCTGCAAACCGATTTAAAGAAAAAAGAGAGGCATCGTCAAATTCAAAATCACGACTGTCGTCATTAGGAATTTCACTTGGATTGGAGCCATTCGGAGCAAGTATACCTTGGACAATAGGTTCAACTGTTTGAGTAAAATTACCGCGATAGCTTGCAAAAGGGTAACGCCATTCTAGGGCTAGCTGAGGAAATACTCGGCCAGTTAAGCCGTTATAGGTATCCCCGTCTTTACGTATAGAATCATTATCCTGGTTAACACCATTTACCCAATAACCATCGGCTTGGACCTGGGTGGTTAATTTGTATTGGTCTCCCCATGATCCTGTATAGGGCAGATCCCAGCCACCAATAAGAGAAACTCTCCGACTATCTCTTCCTTCAGAACGTCCAAGTGCTTGGGCGTTGGTATCTAGACGATAGGTAGCACCAGTTATCCCAGGTTGAGATTGAAAATTGTATTGGGCACGGGGGAGAACATAAGGATTTTCTGAATCATCCACACCATTGCGTGTGCTTTGGAATTTGTAACTGTCGACCTTGGCATAATTACGACCTCGAAAACCTTCTATAAAGGCACTGGTTTCTAGTTCGGAATCTGAATTGAAGCCGTAAACTCGGCCATAGGTATCATCGGAAGCGTGCTCAGCATTGAATCCCCAACGCCAAGTTTTGTCGAGATCAAAGCGCCCTTCACTGATGATTTGGCCACGAAACTTATTTTCTTTAGTACTGCCAGTATTGTCATCAAGATCTGCAATGGTGCCACTTGCCTCGATAGATAAGTCGCCAGTGTTAAATTTCTTTTCGTATTCACCAGCGAGGACAACTCCTTGTTTGGTTGTCGCAACTGGAGCAAAAAGTAATTCAGACGACTCGTCAATTGCCCAATAATAAGGAATTTGGAGGGTGATACCAAGTTGAGTGGAGGACCCATAACTTGGTAAAAGAAAGCCACTGCGCCTTTTAACGGTTGGATCAGGATGAGCTAGATAGGGGGTATAAATTACTGGAACACCAAAAATCTCCATCCAGGCATGGTCGTACTTGATGGTTTGAGATTCTTTGTTATGGGTAATTTTCTTTGCTTTTAGTTGCCAAATCGGGGCTCTACTTGGGTCGTCTTTACAAAGCTCACAAGGGCTAAAAACACCATTGTTGTAAACAGATGTATTGCCGCTTGTTAATTGCCCGCTAGTTGCGGCTAAACGACTTCGATCTGTTAATAAGACGCGAATATCACGTATAAACCCCTCTTTGAGGTTATCGGTTAATTCTACATGTTCAGCAAAAACGATATCGCCACTCGGCTCAAGAAGACTAATATTCCCTGTCGCAGTAACAACATTACTATTCATATTATAAGAAATACTATCTGCTAGAACAGTACGCTCACCTTGTGAGATTTCAACGTTCCCAGCTGCCGTAACTATACCCAGGCCTTCGTCATAAACGATTTCATCCGCGGTTATGAGAGCAGGAATTTCACTGTTAATCCC
Source organism: Halopseudomonas aestusnigri (assembly GCA_036960845.1). Classification (GTDB taxonomy): domain Bacteria; phylum Pseudomonadota; class Alphaproteobacteria; order Kiloniellales; family Kiloniellaceae; genus Kiloniella. The sequence continues at coordinate 131,644 of JBALWN010000006.1, forward strand.
CTCTGCCGACTGGGCTAAACTCTTTGTGCTGATAGCGAGGTTAAGAGCAAGAGATATTGCCGCAATAGACACGCTGTTTGTAAGTAATAATTTCACCCCCCTAAAAGACATAAATTTATCCGTCTTCCAGATGTAATAGCATTGTGACACCTAACAATAATGAGACCCCCGCTGGTGACCAGGCAGCCAAAGCAATTGGAACTTTGGTTGATTGACCCAACGCAAAAACAAAGTTGGAAAGGAAATAAAGCAGAAATCCAGTCAAAATGCCAGAAAGTATCATCAAACCAACTCTACCACGCCTATGTTGTTGCATGGAAAAGGTCGCTGCAAGTAAAACCATGGCTAAAAACAAAAACGGTTTTGATAATAATTTATGAAATTGGAGTTTCAGTTTTACGGCTGAAAAGCCCGCATTCTCTAGTAAGTTGATAAAGTAAGGTAGTTCCCAAAAGGAAATAGACTTTGGACTGGCAAAACTATCTTGCACTTTTTCCATTGTCAGTTCTGTAGGAATTAAAACTTCTTCAAAATAAGAAGGTTTTTTACCTGGGAATGAGTGCCAAGTTTCTTTTAGTACCCAATTTCCATCAGCTAAACGGGCTGTTGATGAATCGTAACGAGAGAGAAATTCGCCCTGATCGGTAAGATTAAATATGATGACTTCGTTCAATGATAAATCTTTATTCACTGAACCTGCATGAATTACAGATAAACCCTTTGTATCAGGTTGTCTAAGCCACAAACCTGTTTCAGAAACTTTGAAAATGGCTTGATCTTTTTTCTTATAAGTTCTGCTAATTTCTTTATTTTTGGCAAAGAGAGCTGAGGATATTGGGTTTATAATTGAAAAGGAGAGAACCCCAAGCATTAAGGAGCAAAACGCAAAGGGAAAAATTATCCCCCAAATTGATACCCCAGCCGATCTTATTATGACAAGTTCATTTGCGCGGGTAAGTTTCCAAAAAGTAGCCATGGCAGCAAAGAGGATCATAAAGGGCATAATCTCCTCACTTAATTGCGGCATACGATAGAGGACAATTTTCACGATCTGCAGAAAGGGAACGGCTTTATCTTCTAGATCGTCGGATACTTCTACAAGAGAGATCAAGAAGACCACTCCCATAAGAACGAAGAAAAAACTTAAAAAGTTGATAAGATAGTTTTTTGAAAAGTAACGAAAAAGAGTCCAAGATACAAAGGAGGCTTTGACCGTCTTTTTACCTGTGATAGCTGTCATTAAGTCGTCCGTCTCTTTGCTTTATCACGAGGCAATGCATCTGGGTCAGATATGTCGAGCTGGTTACGGGTTTGAGACTTTCGTTTATTTTTTTTACTTATAACAAATATTGAAACGAGTACGACAAAAAGAGGCCAAATATATAATAAAGAGATTAGATTTTTACTTTTCTCGGCGATATCTTTCAATAAGAACATGGTAAGCATCATTATGCCCATGATCACAATCGCGACCATTATTCGGCCGAGATAACCTCTGCGGCTAAATTCTCCGGAGAGTAGGCAGGCAAGGGCGATAAAAGCCATAGCTAGAGTAAAAAGAGGGCTCGCTATCCGGTAGTGACCAGCGGCGACTAGCTTGTCGTAATTTTTTACATCTCTTTGGTCGTTTAAATCAGGGAAAAGAAGTTCATTTAAAAACCGTTCTCGGGGTTTTAGCCAGCGGTCACCTTCTTCTTGGCCGATATCTCCAAATTTGAGCACATATTTATCAGAGTAGGCTATGGATAAACGGCCAGTTTGCGGGTCAACTTCTTGTCGACTTGCATTCCAAAGTACAGCTCTGAAGTCATCTTTGTCCTTTAATAATGCCCCCGTGTCAGCGATATACGTAACCTTGGTGCCGGGTGTGCTGCTATCATGAACTAGTAGCGCCTTAAGCTCGCCTGCTGGTGTCTTCTCTTTGAAATAGATCGTATATTCGTTATTTATTGTGTTGAATTTTCCCGCCTTCAATAAGACAGGTGAAAGATTATCTCTGAAGTAATGTTGTAACTCTCTAAACTCGCGGTAGGAAACAGGCAGGAAATATAGATTGATTGCAACAACTGTAAGCATTGAGAGCGCACCAAGGAGTATTCCTGGTTTTGCGAGCTGGAACTGAGAGAACCCGGCAGCTTTTAAAACGACCAATTCACTATCAGTGTTCATTTTATTATATATAAAGAGTACCGAGCAAAAAGTTGCAACAGGTATCACGATGACGAGGAAGTACGGCATCAACAGGATTACAAAATAAAAGAATGTTGAAGCCGGCAAACCATCGTTCACGATCATATCGACGAATCGCAGTGATTGTGCCAGCCATACTGCCACAGCCAGCGAAACGGCTACAGAAATGGCGAACAAAATTAGCTGCACCAACATATAACGTGAAATCGTCTGCATTGAACCCATTGTTTATTTAGAAAAATAACTGAGTAGAAATAGCCAGAACAGGCTTGCCACGTCCAGTTAATTCGTGGATTTCTCCTACATGGTCTAAGAGATTTGAGTCATCGTACGCAAAGTTCTATGGTTGCGGCTGCGTTTTGTTGCACCATGTATGTAAAAGCACTGTGTTTTATTTATTCATTTTATAAGAGGACGGCATGAATTTTTCCTTTGTTTCTGACGAAATTTCAACTTCGGGAGCTCTAGTTGTAACAATATTTGAGGGAAGCGAGTTTTCCAGTACAGCCGAACGTTTAGATAAATCGACTGGCGGAGCACTTCGTCGGGGCGTCGAGAGTAATCGTTTTAAAGGCAAGAGTGGCGACCTTCTGGAAATTTTGGCACCAAGTGGTCTCAGTAATACCCGGGTTATTCTCGCAGGATTAGGTAAACTTTCTGAATTGAAAATTACTGAAATCGAAAACCTTGGAGGTAAGGTTTATAAAGACCTCGCAGCTAAGGGAGAGAGAGAAGTCAGCGTGATCATGGATGGCTTGACGGTCGGAAGTTCTGATGATTCTATCCTTGCCTCTCATGTCTCCTTTGGCGCGTTACTGCGTTCCTATAAATTCGATACTTATAAAACAGCTAAAAAACCTGATAACGCCTCACAACTCGAAAGCTTTACGGTGAACTGTACAGACGCCGTATCAGCCAAGGCGTGTTTTGAGGATCTGGAGAAAGTATCTGATGGCGTCTTTTTTACGCGTCAGTTGGTTTCTGAACCGCCTAATCGACTTTACCCTGAGACCTTTGCAGCTCAAGCCAAAGAGCTTGAAGCTCTCGGCGTTAAGGTTACTGTCCTGCACGAGAAAGAAATTACTGACCTAGGAATGAACGCTCTTTATGCGGTCGGCATGGGATCAGATAAAGAATCAAAAGTCGTTATTATGGAATGGAATGGTGCTCCTGATGGGGCAGAAGAAAAGCCATTGGCATTCGTTGGTAAAGGCGTGACTTTCGATACAGGTGGGATCTCACTAAAGCCTGCTGCAGGCATGGAAGATATGAAGTTCGACATGGGAGGGGCGGGTACTGTATTCGGCTTGATGAAGGCTTTGGCTGGTCGTAAAGCTAAGGTCAATGTTGTCGGTGCATGTGGCCTTGCGGAAAATATGCCAGCAGGTAATGCACAACGACCAGGGGATATCGTCACTTCCTATTCCGGAAAGACAATTGAAGTCCTGAACACAGATGCGGAAGGGCGCTTGGTTCTTGCTGATGTGCTTTCCTACACACAGGAGAAATTCAAGCCTCGCCTCGTTATTGACTTGGCGACACTTACTGGCGCTATAATTGTGGCTCTGGGGAATGATATCGCTGGGATATTCTCAAACAATGATAAAATTTCTGATCAATTAACTACTGCTGGAAATGCTGTTGATGAGAGAGTCTGGCGTCTGCCTTTGGCAGACTGTTATGACAAATTGTTGGATTGTGATGCTGCTGATATGAAAAATATTGGTGGCCGTGCTGCAGGTTCCATTACGGCTGCTCAATTTTTACAACGTTTTATCGATAAAGGAACCCCTTGGGTTCATATTGATATTGCTGGAGTTGCTTGGTCAACTAAAGACAAACCAACAGCTGCCAAGGGTGCAACTGGTTTTGGCGTTCGGTTATTAGACCGTTTTGTCGCCGATAACTACGAAGCTTAACTTTCTCGAAAAGCGGGAAAGAGGTCTCTTTCCCGCTTTTCGTACTTTATGAAGAATTACATGACTGATGTACGGTTTTACCACCTCACCAAAACACCTCTCGATGAGGCGCTTCCGAAGATGCTGGAAAAGGTACTCGAGCGTGAACAAAAGGCTGTGATTTTTTCCTCAGACGAACGACGGCTTGAAGAATTAAACCAATCTTTATGGAGCTATCGTTCTGATTCGTTTCTACCGCACGGGACAAAACGAGATGGTGACATTAACGATCATCCAATCTGGTTAACCACAAAACCCGAGGATATGAATTTTGGAGAAGTAGTTTTTGTCGTTCATGGAGCTTCGCCAGGTATACAGGCAAATGATACCACATCTTTGTGTGCAATCTTGTTTGATGGAAACAATACTTCAGCTGTCCAAGACGCCAGAGGGTCTTGGAAAGAGTTAAAGGCTGCTGACCATGAGCTTACTTATTGGCAACAGAGCGAACGTGGTGCCTGGGAAAAGAAAGCCTAGATTTACTTTCTATTCCGCAGGACCTCATTCATAAAATATTGCTTAGTGAGATAACAGTACAGGAATTTTCTGGTTAGAAAACAGGCTCTTGGTGACACCACCAAAGATCATTTCTCTAATCCGGCTATGTCCCCATGCGCCAGCAACGATAAGACCGACACTTTCTTCTTTAGCCTTTGACATAATAACGTCTTCTGGGAAGGGGCTATCCACAACCTGTTTAACACAGGTGATGCCATGACGTTGGAGGTGGGCTTCAATATCTTCTTGAGGAATGTTCCCTTCATCAGGGAGCCCAACTGAAAGTATGATAACTTTCTTTGCCATGTTTAAAAGAGGCATCGCACCATGAACAGCACGAGATGCTTCTGCTGATCCATCCCAAGCGATAAGTATATTCTTTGTCATATCGTCTGGGATTTTATTTTCAGGAACAGCGAGAATAGGAAGGCTGCTTTCCATTAAAAGAGATCCAGAAAACTCGAGTTCGTCTGCAAATCTACCTTTTACTTGGCTGATAACTGTTAGGTCTGTAAACCGGGCATGAAAGGCAATGATATCAACTTCAGAACCCTCATGTTGGCGCCATTCATGAGTTGCGCCAATTTTTGAAACTTCGTTTGTGAATGAATTCTTAAGTTGAAGGGCTTGGTTTTTAATTGCTTCGCGTTGGTTTTCGATAACTTCTTCAGGGAAGTAACCGATAACACCATGAGGTGCGCCATGTAAGATGGCTTCAGGTGTTTTAAGGGCGTGTACTCCCATTATATGAGTACCATCCAATTTATTCGATAACTGTAAGGCAGCGTTCAACCTAGTTTTACTTGCCGGAGTATTGTCTATCTGAACTTGAATGTCTTTTAGCATATCTAATCTCCAACCATGCACACGTTGTTGACAGTCATGTTACTGCCATTCCATAATTTTATTATAGACGTATGACGGGAAAAACACATTGATTAAGATCAATTTTAATTCTTTGAGAGCTTAGTTTTTAAACCCTACATGGATTGATTTTCGATATTTATCAGGTGTTTTTCCAAACTCAGCTTCGAAAGCCCGGGTAAAATAACTTCGGCTTTGATAGCCAACTTTTGATGCAATAGCTTTGATTGGTAAATCTGAAACGGTAAGTAACTCAGCAGCTCTTTGTAAACGGATTGATCTCAGTAATTCAATCGGGCTTGTTCCATATATTTCTTTGAATCGCTTGGCGAAATTGGCTCTACTCATGCCAACCTTATCTGCTAAACTTTCAACAGTATGAGACGTTCTTGGCGTGTCGAGTATATGTTGCAGTGTTTCCCACATCTGCTGATCTTCAGCACCTCGTAACCAATTTACTGATTTATGTCCCTTACGATGGTGCCGCCTTAAAAGCATAATAATGCACTGCTCAAGAAGTGATCGGGCTAGTGCGCGGGTGCCAAGGGTTGGGCTCGCGAGTTCTAAAACCAGTTCATCCATTGCATTTCGAATTCTATCTCCTGGTTCTAGCTGCTCTATCAAAGGTTCTTGGATCAAATTTAAAATTCCCGAGATACCACGATAGGAAATATCAACTAGGCCACAAACTGCTCCAAGAGTTTGGGGGCCATCGCCAGCTTGTATATGTTCCATGGCGGCATCAATCGGGCGACATTGGGGAAGGGGATCAATTGTCTCCGTTGCACTTATTAAACTGTGATGTTGAAAGGCAGGCAGCAGAATGATGGTGCCACGGCAGATTTTTTGTTCCGAATGCTTTCCAAAAACAATTTTCCCTGTACCACCTGTTACATAGTGCAGGATTGCTTGAGTTTGCCCGGGGAGGGCAAGAGTTGTACTGGCTCCTCGAATTTCGCAAAAAGCGAAGGGCTTCAGGTCAACTTCAAGGGATTCAAGGATGCGGTCGATTGTCATACAACCAAATTTGGCTCCAAATAACCAAATAACAAGTCAGAAAGATAAAAATATACTCAAAGTTCATATGAGAACACATTGAAGACGATAAGGAACATAGGAAGGATTACTTAATAATCATCGAGATTTTTTGTTTTTAATTGCTGAAAACAAATTCTCTGAAGACAGATTTAATGATTATTAAAAGGAATTTTTCTATGTGTAAAAGTCACGATCATAATGATAAAGCATTTACTCGCCGTGCAATGCTAGGTGGAGCGGCAGTTTCCCTCGCGGCAGCTGGGGTCGCGGTTAGCTCTATTGGAAGCACTGCTCAAGCTGCATCGAATAACCCTAATTACAGTGATCCTGCAAAGCCTGCTTTGCCGCCCGTTGATGTTGATGTCAATCTTAGTGATACAGCGTTAATCGTTGTTGATCCTCAGATTGATTTTCTAAGCGAGAATGGTGCTACCTGGGGTGTCGTTGGTGAGAGTGTCACAGAGCATAACGTCGTAAAAAATATCGGCGACCTTCTCTCTTCAGCTAAAAAAGCAGGCATGACTGTCGCTATATCTCCTCACTACTATTATCCAACAGATCATGGCTGGAAATTTGAGGGACCGCTGGAAAAGCTGATGCATAAAATTGGTATGTTCAACCGTAAAGGTTCATTGAATTTAGACGGTTTCGAAAATTCAGGCGCTGATTTTATGCCGGAATATAAAGAGCATATTCTTGATGGGAAAACCATCATTGCAAGTCCACATAAAATCTATGGCCCTCAAAATAATGATCTCGCTTTGCAGCTTCGAAAAAATGGAATTAGCAAAGTTATTTTGTCAGGGATGTCTGCTAACCTATGCGTTCAAGCACATTTGTACGACCTACTTGAACAAGGGTTTGAGGTTGCGGTTGTTCGAGACGCAACAGCTGCTGCAAAAATTCCTGAAGGCGACGGCTATCACGCAGCACTGATTAATTTCCGCTATGTCGCAAATGCTCTATGGACGACTGAAGAAACCGTTAAACGAATTGGGTCAGCAGCTGCTTGATAAAGGTCTAGTCTAAAGTCATTCTTCCATTTCTAACCTATAATGCCTCTCGCTCTTTTGCATAGAGTTGAGAGGCATTTTGCGAGGGGCAGTAGGAGACCCAAGCTTTATATTATCTCATCTCTTAATATAAGTGAAATACCTTTTGCTCTATTTTAAGACAATAAGAAGAAATCAAATCCGTCGTTTGGATTGATCTTGCTCGCATTTTAGGAGTTGGTATTGCTGGCATTGTTGTCTTTGTTGAAAAAGTATGGGGGGTCGATTAACCGCATTATTTTATGCGGGCTTATTGCTGCGCTTTCGATGGGCGCTGGTCTGACTACAAGTGACGCATCTCAATTGAAACTTCGTATTGGCTATAATGAGAATTCATCTTATCCTCATTTCCTCGGTAATGGTCCTTTACCAGCCAATCCCCCAGGTCTTTCTATTGATATAATTGAATTTATTGCAGATGAATTATCCTTTGATATTGAATTTCTCAGGATGCCAGGGCGGCGTGTTTTACATGAACTCAAAGCCAACCGACTGGATGCAGCATTCATTTTTTCCTTTAAGCATGAACGACAAGAATTTGGGGTGTACCCAATGGCGGGAGCAGCACCAGATAGTAATCGCCGTTTGGCGGTCCTGACTTACGTACTCTACAAACCTGCAGGATCTGATCTTAATTGGACTGGAGAGCGATTTGAAAACCTTAGAGGAGCTATTGGTGCAAACGCAGGGTATTCGATTGTTGCAGATTTAAGAAAGAGAGGCGTTCTTGTTGAAGAGGCGAAGTCGACTTTAAATAATTTTACAAAATTACGAAATGGAAGAATTGAAGCCGTCGCGGATCAAGAGATTGTGGCGGACGCATATTTGAAGAAAAATAACTTGAATGGTGTTGAGAAAAATCAAAATCCGCTTGTTACAAAAGATTATTTTATGATTTTTAGTCACAAATTTTCAAATACACACCCTGAGATGCGAGATAAGGTTTGGCAACTGATCGCAGAAAAAAGGGATGAGCTGACTGAGCAATTCATCCCTAAATATCTTAATGATGACCTTCAGGTATCACCTTCAAATTAATCAAGAATCCAATTCTCAGGCTATCCTGCAAGCTCGAGTTTCTCTTGGGCTTCAAGCCATAGGGCTTCGGCTTTTGCGAGCTCTTTATCAACCTTAGCAATGTCTTTGGTTAGTTCGAATTGCTTGCTGTTATCACCTTGATAGATTGAGGGATTAGCAAGTTCTGCTTCGAGCTTTTCTTTTTTAGCCTGAAATTTTTCCATTTTTTGTTCGGCAAGACGGACGGCTTTCTTTAGGTCACCTCCAGAAGCACGCGCTTCGGCAGCTAACCGTCGTTTTTCTTTCTTGCTCAATCCCTTGGCGCGAGGAGACTCGTCATCTGTTGCGTTGTCATCACTCTTTTTACGAGTTTTCTGTCTTTCCTTACGGCGTTGCTCCATCAACAATCTTTTGTAGTCTTCAAGATCGCCTTCGTAAGGTTGAACCGCCCCATCTGCAACCAACCAAAACCGATCTGCTGTTAACTCAATCAGGTGAGGATCGTGCGAGACAAGAATAATGGCGCCTTCAAAGATGTTCATGGCCTGGATGAGTGCCTCACGTGAATCGACATCCAAGTGGTTGGTTGGCTCATCCATTAGGAGAATATGAGGCGCATCTCTGGTTGAAAGTGCGAAAAGTAATCGAGCCTTTTCACCACCAGAGAGTTTACCCACCAGAGTAGAAACATGGTTTACACCAAAGCCAAATCGGCCGAGTTGTGCACGAACTTTGGATTCCGGTGTACCCACTTTCATTAAGCGAGCCATCAAAGTATAAGGTGTTGCTTCAAGATCTAGCTCTTCAGCTTGATCCTGTGCAAAATAACCGACCTTCAATTTTGAAGATTTATAAAGTTGTCCGGCTTGTGGTTCAAGCCGACCGGCAAGTAATTTAACAAGAGTTGATTTACCGTTACCGTTTGCCCCCAGTAAGGCGATCCTGTCTTCCATATCTATACGAAGATCAAGGTTTTTAAGAATGGGCTTGCCGGGTACATACCCAATATCTACGTGATCGAGATTAATGAGTGGAGGAGCAAGTTCTTGTGGCGATGGAAAGTTAAATGCCAATGTGCTGTCTTCAGAAACTGCGGCAATTGGCTTCATCCGTTCAAGCATCTTTACGCGAGATTGAGCCTGCTTGGCCTTAGAAGCTTTGGCTTTAAATCTATCAATAAAGCTTTGAATATGTTTTCGCTGTTCTTGCTGCTTGGCATGTTGTGAGGCTTGATGTTCCAGGCGTTCCCGACGTACTTGCTCAAACTGATCGTAGTTACCTGTGTAGGAAATCAGCTGTTGATTTTCCAAGTGAATAATTTTGTTAGCAACATTATTCAACAAAGCTCTGTCGTGTGAAACCAATAGCAGAGTACCAGGGTACGTTTTTAAATAACCCTCTAACCAGATTGTTGCTTCTAGATCCAAGTGGTTGGTTGGCTCATCAAGCAAGAGAAAATCAGGCTCGGCAAATAACAAGCTAGCAAGAGCAACGCGCATGCGCCACCCACCAGATAAGGAAGAACAAGGCTCTTGCTGGGCGGCTTCATTGAAGCCCAGTCCGGCAAGAATTCGGGCGGCGCGACTTGGTGCCGTGTCAGCATTGATATCCACTAGACGTTCGTGAACTTCTGCGATACGGGTTGGGTCTGTCGTCGTCTCAGCTTCTTTCAGAAGCGCTTCTCGCTCTACATCTGATGCAAGGACGGTATCGACGAGGCTAACTTCTCCTGAAGGTAATTCCTGGGCGACTTTTCCCATTTTGGTTTTGTTGGGAACGTTAATATCCCCTGATTCCGATGGAATTTCGCCGGAGATGATTTTCAGCAGGGTCGTTTTGCCCGTACCGTTACGTCCGACAAAGCCAACTTTGTCGTTGTTGTGAACAGTTGCAGAGGCGCCATCAAAGATTGGGCGGCCGACGATGCGATAGTTTAGATTTTTTATATGTAACATGCGCGCTTAATATCACTGAAGCGCCGAAGAGTTAAGTATTTTTTTATAGAATCTCATGGAGAGATGTTACTAGATATCTATAGTGCCATTTTATGCCTTGTTTTCAACGTTCTAGGACGTCTGTTTCTGACGCATGGCTGCCAAAGCAAAGATGCCTTGTAAATAGAGTTGCCCCGCAAGCGCTCTGGCTGTATAACGCCGCCAAACGAATTCCATCCCATTTATTAAAGTAGGAGTGCCTGACATGGCTCTTGAACGTACTTTCTCTATCATCAAGCCAGATGCCACCAAGCGTAACCTGACTGGTAAAGTTATTGCCAAGTTCGAAGAAGCTGGTCTGCGCATCGTTGCTTCCAAGCGTATCCACATGAGCCGTGAACAGGCTGAAGGTTTCTATGCAGTACATAGCGAACGTCCTTTCTTCGGTGAACTCGTTGACTTCATGATCTCTGAGCCAGTTGTTGTTCAAGTTCTTGAAGGCGAAAACGCTGTAGCAAAAAATCGCGAAGTTATGGGCGCAACTAACCCATCTGAAGCTGACGCTGGTACGATCCGTAAAGAGTTCGCTCTTTCCATCGGTGAGAACTCAGTACACGGTTCAGACGCTCCAGAAACAGCTGCAGAAGAAATCAAATTCTTCTTCTCCGACGCTGAACTCGTTGGCTAATAGTTCCAGATTATTTAAATCCGGACTATCTGAATTTAAAGGGGAAGCTTCGGCTTCCCCTTTTCTTTATCTATAGAAAAGTTCTACTGAAAGTATCTGGTTTCAAGATTGTCTGCTGTCAATCTGTATGGATACAATAATCTTGTGTACTCGCGCGCTTTTTCTGATCATCCTACAGTTCTTATTTTTTTATCCTAATATTTCAGGATAATCTCAGACTTACTGGGGCTGATATGTTTGAAAACGCACGATCTCTTTTTGATATTCCTTCTGATGTCACTTATCTGAACTGCGCGGCACAGTCGCCACATACTCTTGCCGCTAAGGCCGGGGGAGAGGCTGGAATTGCTATTAAGTCCAATCCCTGGACCCTTGATCCAGAATTTTGGAACAGGAACTCAGATGAACTGCGCAATCTTTTCGCCCAGCTAATTGGGGCAACGGGATCGGATATCGCGCTGGTTCCTTCAACTGCATATGGGGTTGCCACGGCGACTGCCAATCTGCCTTTGAAAAAGGGGCAGGATATTGTCCTTATTGAAGGTCAATATCCATCAAATGTTATCGCTTGGGAAAAGCTGGCCATCGATAAAGGTGGGGTAATAAATGAGGTTGCTCGTCCTGATGATTATAATTGGACGCCATGGGTGATTGAAGCCATTACCGATCAAACCGCGATTGTAACTCTGCCACCTTGTCATTGGATGGATGGTAGCAAGCTCGACCTTGTTGCCATTGGTGCGCGCTGTCGCCAAGTTGGTGCCGCATTGGTTATTGATGCGACCCAGGTGGTTGGCGCTATGGAGCTGGATGTTGGTGCCATCGAACCTGATTTTCTGATTGCTTCCGGGTATAAGTGGCTTCTCAACCCAATCGGCTCGGCTTATTTGTATGCTGCGCCAAAGCAGCAGCAGGGAAAGGCAATTGAACACTCTACTTTTAATTGCCTTGAAAGTGATCTTGTTTCTGGCACCTATGCTTCAAAAGAAGGAGCTCAGCGGTATGATATGGGCGGGCGTAATAACTTTGTTCTTCAGTCTATGGCCTTGAGGTCTTTGCAGCAGGTCAAGGAGTGGGGGCCATGCAACATTCAGAACCAGTTATCACCGCTGACTGATCTCGTAGCTGATCTTGCTCAGGAGCGCGGGTGGCGGGTTCCAGGTAAGGATAATAGGGTCGGGCACATCATCGGGATCACGTTCCCGAATGGCAGACCTAAAAATGTACAAAAGAAGTTGGCTGCAGAAAATATTTTTGTCAGTGAACGTGGCGCTGGATTGCGTATCTCTCCGTATCTTTATAATGAAACCCGTAACATAGAGAGATTATTCGAGGTTATAGATTCCTTGATAAAATAATTTTGATCGCCCTTGGATCGTTCTCATTTACTCGATTTTTAACAATAAAAAAGGAGACTGCAAAGCCTCCTTTAGCGCAAAGCTCGCCAGTTAGATTAAACGAGAGTTACGGCCATAAGTAAAAGGACGGCCGCAATGATAACTACGGAGTATGTTGTCACTTTGGTAAATCTTTCAAAGCCAAGCTGACGGTCTACCGTTATTTCTTCATTCGTCATGGTGATAAATCCTCTGTCCCACGATTATATATATCTTGACCAGAGGCCAAACTCGACGCGACTTTATCAGACAACAGCACCTTTTCAAGGATGTTCTCTTTTTGCTGAGTAAAGTCATGTGCAATCAGTTATTGAAAATATTTCAGCCTTTTGTTTTCAAAGTAAAATATTTCAGGCTAGGCTCATGATAATTTCTACCTACTCACCTGATAAAAAAGATGAAGACTTATGCGCGCTGCCTTTTATGAAAAATTCAATGGTGATATCAACGTTGGTAACTTGAAGGATCCTGAGCCACCGACCGGAGGAGTTGTTCTTGAAGTCAAAGCCAACGGTGTGTGTCGTAGCGATTGGCATGGTTGGGTTGGTCACGACGGGGCGATCTCAACGTTTCCCCATGTCCCCGGTCATGAATGTGCCGGAACGATTGTTGCGGTGGGTAAAGATGTTCTCCGCTGGAGTAAAGGGCATGAGGTAATTGTGCCTTTTAGCTGTGGCTGTGGCATTTGTCCGACTTGTAAAGTTGGCAATGAGCATATTTGCGATGATGATTTTCAACCGGGCTTTACCCGTTGGGGTGCTTTTGCTCAATATATGGCGGTAGAATACGCGGATGTTAATCTGGTCGCTCTTCCTGAACAAATAACTCATACCGTTGCGGCCAGTCTAGGTTGTCGTTTCATGACGGCCTTTCGCGGTGTTGTGAACCGAGGAGGCGTCAAGCCGGGGCAATGGATCGCGGTTCATGGCTGCGGTGGTGTCGGTCAAAGTGCGCTTATGATCGCCAAGGCTTTTGGCGCAAGAGTGATTGCGGTAGATGTTAACGATGACACTCTGGCTCAAGCAAAGTCACTTGGCGCTGAACAGGTTATAAATGCCAGTAAAACTGACAATGTGGTCGAGACAATAATGTCCCTTACGGGTGGCGGCGCTCATGTGTCTTTGGATGCTTTGGGATCACCTATTACGGCCTATAACTCAATCGCTTGTCTGGCAAAGCGTGGGCGTCATGTTCAGATCGGTCTTGCTGCAGGTGATAACAAAGACATGAAGATCCCTATGAACCTGGTAATCGGTCGGGAGCTGGATATCTATGGCAGTCACGGCATGCAGGGTCATAAATATGGACAGATGCTTGATATGATAATCAAGGGTGAATTAGAACCTGAAAAACTCATCGACAGAACGGTAGATCTGAAAGAAGGCGCCGATGTCTTGATGGAGATGTCGAATGCGTCCCCAAGTGGTGTTGTGGTTATTGATCGGTTTTGAGGAAAAGAAAAAGTAACCTTTGGAAGACTGCCTTACATTCTAAGGTAAGTTCACATGATTAATCGGGATTACAAATCATTCCGATTTCTGGAAAACTAACTGGTGACGTTAGCTTGTTCCCCTCAATCATTATCTTACCCTCAGCGATCAACCGTAGACATTCTGGATAGAGTCTATGCTCGGCGGTGAGAACACGGGCTGCAAGGCTGCTTTCGGTATCGCCTGGCAGGACGGGTACGGCTGCTTGTCCTACGATGGGGCCGCTGTCCATTTCATGGCGGATATAATGCACGGTACAGCCGTGGAGTTTACAGCCTTCATCCAAAGCACGTTGATGGGTATCAAGGCCAGGGAAGAGGGGGAGCAGAGCCGGGTGGATATTAATCATCCGGTTGTGCCAGTGCTCAACAAACTCTTTGGTTACGAGGCGCATGAAACCTGCGAGACAAACGAACTCAACTCCAGAGTTTTCCAGTGTCTGCGTGATCGCAGTGTCAAAACTTGCTCGGTTTTCATAATCACGGTGATTAACCGTCGCCGTTGTAACGCCTGCTTTTTCAGCACGCTCAAGACCCGCGACACCAGGTACGTTTGAGGCGACTAAGACGATTTCAGCAGGAAAAGATGGATCTGCAGCGGCATCAAGCAATGCCTGAAGATTACTTCCCCTGCCAGAGATCAGGACGCCAACCTTTAAGCGGGCCACGTTTCTGCGAGCCTTTCGATTTGAACGGCTTCTTCACCTTCTGAACGAGCTTGGATTGTACCGAGAGAAACAACAGTTTCACCCTGAGCTTGAAGAATGTCTGTAACAGCTTCAACTTTGTCAGCTGCAACAACAACAGCCATGCCGATACCGCAGTTAAAGGTGCGCATCATTTCGTGCGGATCAATACCGCCAACTTTTCTGAGCCAGCTAAATACGGGCGGAACAGGCCATGTGATGCCATCTATGTTCACGCCAAGACCTTCAGGTAATACACGAGGTAGGTTCTCTGTAAACCCACCGCCTGTGATATGAGCGAAAGCTTTAACGCCTTCTCCGTGAGGTCCAAAAGCGCGGATCGCTTCGAGGCAACTTTTTACGTAAATTCGTGTAGGTGTCAAAAGAGCTTCACCAAGAGTTGCATCTTCTTGGAAAGGAGCCGGGTCGCTATACGCTAGACCGGAAATTTCTACAATCTTACGAATGAGCGAGTACCCGTTGGAATGAGGACCACTTGATGCTAGGCCGAGGACAACATCGCCGTCTTTGACGAGATCACCCGTAAGAGCCTGTCCGCGCTCAACGGCACCTACGGAAAAACCAGCAAGGTCATAGTCGTTGTCGCTGTACATGCCAGGCATTTCAGCGGTTTCACCGCCGATAAGTGCGCAAGAGGATTGGATGCAGCCCTCTGCAATTCCTGCAATAATGTCACGTCCAGCTTCAACGCTGAGCTTACCTGTTGCGTAATAATCAAGGAAGAACAAGGGTTCACCGCCTTGAACAACCAAATCATTGACGCACATGGCTACAAGATCAATGCCAACGGTATCGTGCTTGTTTGCTTCGATGGCAACTTTGAGTTTTGTGCCAACTCCGTCGTTACAGGCGATCAACAGCGGATCCGTGAATCCAGCAGCTCTGGGATCAAAAAAAGCGCCAAAGCCACCAAGACCAGCCATGGTGCCTGAGCGAGTCGTTGATTTTGCAAGCGGTTTAATCGCTTCTACCAGTGCATTTCCTGCATCGATATCAACTCCAGCATCCTTGTAGCTCAAGGACTCAGGATTATTAGGGATGGTACTTATGGTATCCTCCTGTAACTTCGAGTATTAATGTACTCAAGTGTCTGAACCTGATAATAATCCCGGATCATTTCTAGCCGGTTAACTGCCTAGCTGCTTTAAAGAGGTATCCGTAAGGACGATCCTCATAAAGGTCACAGTTCAGGGTTATTATCAGGTTCAGGCATTACCTAACGCCTCCGGCGTCAGGCTCTATAACTTGGGAAGATACTTAATCCGGGATGGTTTGCAATGCGGTTTCGCCGCTTTTTCAATAGAACAGCACTTCTAGTCACTTTTTTTGCTTTAGCCGGTCAGCATTCTTTGGCGCCTGCGCATGCAGAAAGTAATGTGTACACAGTTACAAATATACCGATAGATGCAACTGCAGGATCTGCGACAGAAGCAAAGAAACTTGCTTTAAATCAAGGGTATGAAAGAGCTTTTAAAGCTTTGATCGAACGCATTGTTCCGCAAAAGGACCATGGTAAAGTTCCGCTTTTGAAAGCTAAAGACGCCTTAGGTTATGTGCTCGACATTTCTTTGTCATCTGAACGTTCTTCATCGGTTCGCTATATCGCAAAAATGACCGTTCGGTTTAAAGAATCGCAGACTCGACGTTATTTTCGAAATACAGGTGCTGCTTTGGCCGAGTTAGTCAGCAAGCCTGTTCTTGTGTTGCCTATACAAAAAGTAGGTGAAAATTCCATTCTTTGGAGCGAATCGAACCAATGGCGTGCAGCCTGGGGCAATCTGGGGGCGACGAACGGTCTTGTTCCCCTGACCATGCCGCTCGGTGATTTGGAAGATATAAGCTCTGTGGATGCCAAAGGGGCTTTGGCGGGTGAGGCTGGTTTATGGAAACTGGCGTCCAAATATGGAAGCAATGATGTGTTCCTTTCAATTGCAGATATTGCAAATGATGGAAGTTCAGCACAGTTAATGGCCGTTCGTACTGGAAAGTTTGGTGATGGCAAAACTTATCGTTTGAAGGTGGTTAAAGCCGCTGAAGAATCGACGGCAAGAATGCTGAAGCGGGGTGCTAATTCTCTTAATCGCTCCCTCCAGCAAGCCTGGAAACAAGCAAACTTGCTCCAATTTGGAATTGAGCGGTGGATACTCGTTCAGGTTCCTATCACGGGATTACAAGATTGGGTGCTGATAAATAATCGCCTTCAAGGGGTACCTGCTATTAATCGATTAAATACCCGTTCCATAAATCGATCTCAGGTGAATTTGGATGTTTATTTCTCAGGGGATGAACGTCAGCTCTCCCTCGCGCTTGCTCAAAAAGACTTGGCGATGTCACTTAATGAAAATAGTAATTGGGAATTACGTTTGTTAAATCGGCCTGCTTCATCTTCAGTCCTAACCTTACCTGCTCAGGATGAGGTGCAAGGTAAAGTCCAAGAGACTATTGTTGATGAACTCGCTGTTCCAGTGCAAGAAGTTGATCTCGGCGGGAAAAAAGAAGATGTCACTCCTGAATAAACACTTGGGTAGTGTTGTATAAGGGATTTTGTTTATTAGGGGGGAAAGATGACGGCAGAACGACAGATACGATTTTGGTTAATCGGGCTAATATTTTTTTTAGTATCGGTTTATTTTTTACGCTCGGTTCTTCTTCCCTTTGTCGCTGGAATGGCCATCGCTTATTTTCTGGATCCCGTTTGTGACAAGCTGGAGGGGATGGGATTATCGAGGACCCTTGCCACAACACTTGTTACCGTTGTGTTCATTTTGACCTTGGCTATTGCGCTGGTTTTACTTGTCCCTGCCCTTGTTGGACAGGTTCTCGACCTCATCGAAAGCCTGCCTAAATTGTTGGAAGCTGTGAGAGGGCAGATTAGCAAAATCCTCGCCGTCATCGAAAATAGAGTAGATGGAGAGAGTCTGGTCAATTTAAAACAAGCTCTGGGAGATAGCCTTAAAACGACCGCCAAATGGCTAACACAATTGGCTGGAGGTCTTGTGGATGGTGGTGTTGCTTTTGCAAATTTATTGTCTCTGCTCGTGATCACTCCGGTAGTCACTTTTTATCTCTTACGGGACTGGGATAAAATTGTTTCCCGGGTGGATAATTGGCTTCCCCGCCCACAGTTGGAAACAATACGTGTATTGGCAAAACAGGTCGATGACACACTTGCTGGGTTTATCCGCGGCCAGGGTACAGTCTGTTTGGTACTTGGTTGCTTCTATGCCATAGGATTGAGTTTAGCAGGTTTGAAATTTGGCTTAGTGCTGGGCATGATTGCAGGGTTGCTTTCTTTTATTCCCTTTGTTGGCTCTGGTATTGGTCTGATTCTATCCGTCGGCTTGGCGTTTTTCCAATTTGATAGCTGGACTCCTGTCATTGTTATCGCCTTGATCTTTTTTGCGGGACAATTTCTTGAAGGAAATGTTCTTACGCCAAAGCTTGTCGGGGAGAAAATTGGCCTCCATCCGGTTTGGGTCATTTTTGGTCTTTTAGCTGGGGGCGCACTGTTTGGATTTGTTGGGATGCTCCTTGCTGTACCAGTTGCTGCGGTAATCGGCGTCGGGGTCCGATTTGCCCTTAGCGAATATATGGACAGTCGGTATTATTATGGTATCAATCGTCCCATAGAATCCCAGGCAACAAAATCCGAAGATTCTTAAATCTTGAAAAACTGAATTTAAGACAGTCGTTTTGTAAATGGATAGTTCCCAACTGCCTCTTGATCTTGGCCATCGCCCAGCGCTTGGTCGTGAAGATTTCCTTATTGCTCCATGCAATGAGGTGGCTGTTGCGTGGATAGATCGTTGGCCGGACTGGCCGGGGCACGCCTTGGCCTTTTATGGGCCTTCAGGCTGTGGGAAAACACACCTTGCTCATGTCTGGCAACCGGAAAGTGCTGCGGTTGCGATCACAGCCGACGATCTGTTGTCACACGAAGCAGACGAGCTGTTGAGCGTACAAAGCAATTGTATTTTAGATGGTCTTGAGCTGGAGTTAGTGGCTTCACCAGAGTTACAGCGTAAGCTCTTTCACTTGTATAATTACGTACGGGAAGAGGGTGGGACGATGCTCTTTACGGGGCAAGAAGCCCCCTCCAGATGGGCTATATCTTTACCGGATTTAGCTTCTCGTTTATCGGCGGTCCCCTCCTTTGGAATGGGGTCGCCAGATGATTTTCTATTTGAGGCACTGTTGGTGAAGTTATTTTATGATCGTCAACTGACTATTAGCAAAGAAGTATTGCGTTTTCTTGTCCCTCGATTAGATCGATCTTTTGAAGCGGCTCGTGAAATTGTATCAGATCTAGATCAGGCATCTCTGGCTTCACAACGTGAAATCACAATCCCTTTTGCAAAAGCAATATTACATAAGTTTCATTCCAAAGATTAGGAAATGAACTCCCTATTCCCCCGGATGAAGTAGATTTAAAAGCGTTGTATTCTCTTGTGAGATATCCTGCCAACTATCTACTTTGCTTTCTAGTATAGCTAATCCAGCAGGGGGCAAACCCCGATAAATTCGCTTTATGGCTGTTTCGTTCGAACCGTCACCGCTGATATCCAATAAAAATTGGCTTAATCCTGGGTTATGCCCGATCAAAGCGAGAGATCCTGGTGTATCCGGTAAGGATTTTAAAATTTTTAAGATTTGAAGTGAGGGAGCGAGGTAAAGCGCTGGGATGATTTCAATAGAGAGTTCTGAGCCGAGAATTTCATTTACAATATTTGATGTCTCTCGGGCACGAATAGCAGTGGATGTCACAATTTGAGATGGGCGTGGTTGATCAAGAAGGAATTGCCCAAGCCATTGAGCTTCACCTTGCCCCTTTAAGGTAAGGGGGCGTTCTGTATCGTGTTGATTTTCTAATGCTGGTTTTGTTGAAGCATGGCGGGCTATATAAATTGTTTTCATTTCAACTCACACTCATATTTGGATCTAGTCTTCATTAGAGGCAAGCAGTATACTAAACGGATATTAATCACGCTTATATATATTTTCATTGTTTTTATATATTAGTCTTAAAGTTCAATAACGTGGAGAATTTTATGCCTTCTAAGGTTGCTCAGGATATTTCTATAGGAAATCGTGTCGAGGACAAAGCTGAAGTTTTGTCTATTGCAGCAGATTCTCCCAATCGTTTTATCAACCGAGAACTTTCTTGGATTGCATTTAACGAGCGAGTTCTTGAAGAAGCTTATAATCCCGCACATCCATTGTTGGAACGGATAAGGTTTTTATCGATTTCCTCTGGGAACCTAGATGAATTTTATATGGTTCGTGTCGCTGGCCTTATGGGGCAAGTTAACGCAGGTGTGAGTAGCCGAAGTCAGGATGGTTTGTCCCCGGAACGGCAACTTAAATCAATTGATGAAAAAGCGGCAATGTTGATGCATCGGCAGCAGAAAATATGGTCAAGTTTAAGCCGTGAGCTTGGGGAGACGGGGTTTGATCTGCTTAAAACAACAGATCTTAGCGCTGACGATCATGACTGGATAGCGGAATATTTCCAAGATCAAGTTTTTCCCATATTGACACCAATTGCTATAGATCCTGCCCATCCTTTCCCGTTTATACCTAACCATGGGTTCTGTATGGTTTTGGAGTTGGAAGATGAAGCCGAAGATAAGTTTATCAATGGTTTGATTGCGATGCCACATCAGCTCAACCGGTTTGTCAGGCTACCTGGAGATCACCACCGGTTTATTCGTCTAGAGCAGATTGTCCGACTTCATATATCTCAATTGTTTCCCGGCTTTAAGGTCAAGAGTGTCGGTCATTTTCGGTTGTTGCGTGACAGTGATATCGAAATTGAAGAGGAGGCCGAAGATCTTGTCAGGGTTTTTGAAAGTGCCCTAAAGAGACGCCGGAGAGGGAGTTGCATTCGCCTTTCTATTGACGCCAAGATGTCAGACAACCTTCGCGCTTTTGTTACGCGGGAACTTGATGTTGATCAGGGCCGAGTGTTTGTTCTCGAAGGACTCCTCGGATTAGTAGATACTCGTAAACTGATCGTTAAAGATCGCTCAGATCTTGTTTTTCCACCTTATACACCCCGTTTTCCAGAGCGTATACGTGAGTTTGGTGGAGACTGTTTTGCCGCAATCCGTGAAAAGGATTTACTGGTTCATCACCCGTATGAAAGCTTTGATGTTGTTGTCCAGTTTATTCGCCAAGCCGCAAGTGATCCAGCCGTGGTTTCGATCAAACAGACGCTTTACCGGACCAGTGAAGACTCCCCAATTGTTAAGGCGCTGATTGAAGCTGCTGAAAGAGGGAAAACAGTTACAGCTTTGGTTGAGCTGAAAGCTCGGTTTGATGAAGAGAGAAATATTCGCTGGGCGCGGAATATGGAACGCGCTGGTGTCCAGGTTATTTATGGTTTCATTCAATTGAAAACCCACGCTAAACTTTCCCTCGTCGTTCGTCGTGAAGGTAAAAAATTAAAGTCCTATGTTCATTATGGTACTGGAAATTATCACCCAATTACGGCCAAGGTGTACACTGACCTTTCTTTCTTTAGTAGTGATCCTGCACTTTGCAGAGATACCGCTAAGTTATTCAATTATATTACGGGTTACGCAAAGCCACTTCCTATGGAAAAGATTGAGTATGCACCTCTGACATTTCGTGAGCGGCTTCTTAGCCATATTAATCGAGAAACCGAGCTTGCCAAAGAGGGAAAGCCAGCCACCATATGGGCAAAAATGAATGCGCTTGTTGATCGAGAAGTTATTGATCATCTCTATAAAGCTTCCCAGGCCGGTGTTTCTATTGACTTGGTGGTCCGAGGGATTTGCTGCCTTCGCCCAGGAGTTCCCGGGTTGTCAGAAAACATTAGGGTCAAAAGTATTGTCGGACGCTTTTTAGAGCACGGTAGGATTGTTGTTTTTGGTGATGGCCATTTAATTCCATCACGTGAAAATAAAGTCTTTATATCGTCAGCGGACTGGATGCCGCGAAACCTTGACCGCCGTGTTGAGAGTTTTGTGCCGATTGAAAACCCGACTGTGCATCAACAAGTACTTGAACAGGTCATGATCGCTACATTAAATGACACGGCTCAATCCTGGAACCTGAGTGCAGATGGTAGTTACCTTCGAGATAAATTTTGTGAAGATAACTTCTCGGCACATAATTACTTTATGACAAATCCCTCTTTATCTGGCCGAGGCGCGGCCTTAAAGGATAAGCGTACTACGCCTCAACTTAAGCGGTTGCGTTGATTGTTGTCTCTAATCGGTAGGGCTCTGGTTTAGTTTTCCGGGGAAGTGAAAATTTCTTTCTGGGGTAATATTTGCATTGTGCTATCAACATTAATAATCACTTCAGGAAGGGTTTTCTTCTCTCGTCTTCTTAGCTTGTAGTTTATTCGATATGCGCCGGGAGGGAAGGGCAAGCTACTCGCATGATGGAAGCTTCGCAAACTTACGACGGAACTGGTTTTAGCCGTACTACTTCTTTTATATACGGTTCCATCTGGTTTATAAATTTGCAGTTCTTCCTGGTCCCCTTTACGTATTCCCCATAGGTTTACCCAAAAGTAGATTTCAGTCGTACCTGGTTTATAGGTTTCTATATCGATATCACTGATTTCAAGTTCTTCAAAGCTGGGAAAATGATCAGAAAAACCAGTCCTGAAGACACCACCATTACGATAACCTAGTTTGGCATTAGCATCTGCGGACCAATAGGATCTACCTGTGGCAGCTGTTTCACAGCCTTCATTCCCACTCATCCCGGTGAAGGGATCAACATTTTTCCCTTTGTATGAAAGGTGAAAATGTAAGTGAGGAAAGCTTGTTGAACCTGATAAGCCAACCAACCCAAGTAAAGATCCCCTAGCGACTTCTTGGCCGGGTTTAACGATTACGCTTCCCTGTCTCAAATGTCCGTAATGAGTTCGCCACCCATTACCGTGATTTACGACAACAGAATTGCTCGGTTTCGGAGCTAACCCTTTTGCTGATTTAATCTCGTCTTGGTTTAGGGCGCGATCGGGAATGCCATCTTTGATTATCTCAATTTTACCACGATCCGCTGAAATTACCGGAAAACCAGCACCTTTCCACTTAGGAGAGCTGACCCGGATATCGATTCCTTTATGGCCGTTGTATGTGAGAATACCACAAGTATGATCAAGGGCCTCAGGACCAGGGGCGTAATCAAAATAATGTTGAATAAAGCAATCACTTGAGGTGTCACAAACAACAGGGAAAGCAAGCAGAGGCGCAGACGGGGGCTCGGTCTCAGCCAATACCGTGACGCCAGACATAAAAAAACATCCGGCTGCAATACTTACTATTTGATGTGGTAATTTATCCAGCCGGAAATTAATCGAGATCCTCCACAACAAGTTTGCCATTCTTGATGCTAAGGGCAATTAACCCCTTCTTGAGGCGGAGAGCCTTTTCGCCAAACACTTCGCGACGCCATCCCGAGAGAGCTTTAACATCTGCATTATCATCTGCGGCGATTTTTTCCAAATCGCTGCTGTTTGCAATCAATTTTTGGGCAACTTCGTACTCATCACATGACTGTTTTAATAAGACCCTGAGCAAATCCATTATGGCGCCCAACCCATTATTTGGTATCGTGCGTTCTTTTGGTGCAGGGCAATCTTTTTTAGGGAGGTCCATAGCCTTTTTAACGGCAACAAGGATCTCTTTCCCAAGGCGGCCATCTGCCATGTCCACCGATACACCGCGGGTTTTTGATAATTCTTTTGAATCTACAGGTCGGTTAGAGGCTATATCATATAGCTGCTCGTCTTTGATCACCCGACCACGAGGAGAGTCCCGACGCTGTGCTTCTAGTTCACGCCAAGCAGCCAACTCTTTCAGGATTGCCAAATACTGACGATCATTTGAGCGCGTTTTTAACCTTAACCAGGATGTCTCGGGATCTTGCCTATAGGTCTCGGGGTTTTCGAGGATTGCCATCTCTTCGTTAAGCCAGTGTTCACGGCCACTTTTATCAATCTGCTCTCGCAACTTTGTATAGACGTCACGTAAATGAGTTACATCTGATAGCGCATAGGATATTTGTTTTGGAGTCAATGGGCGGCGAGACCAATCCGCAAATCGTGCTGATTTATCTATTTCTACGTTCACTAATCTACGGGCAAGATTATCATAACCAATTGAATCACCAAACCCGCAAACCATAGCGGCAACTTGAGTGTCAAAGAGCGGATAGGGAACTTCGTCCATGAGTAGATGAAATATTTCCAAATCTTGACGTGCAGAATGGAAAACTTTCAAAACATCCGGCTTTTTCATCAAATCGAATAGCGGTGTGAGGTCAATACCAGGCACCAGAACATCAATCGCTGCGAAATGATTGGCGTCAGCAACCTGAACAAGACAGAGTTTCGGCCAATACGTAGATTCACGAAGGAATTCTGTATCGACAGTTACGACGTCAGATTTGGCCAATTCCTGGCAGAGATCTGATAGTTCTTTACTAGATGTAATCAATGTCATGGCGGGACTATACGTGGCTGATCCCCGCTTAGAAAGAGCAATGTGGAAAACCTGTAATTTCCTTTAATTATATCAGGCAATTATATAGGAAAAGGTACTGAGGGTGGTTTATTTCTATTAGTTTGATCAAATTTAAGGCGCTAAACCTTGACAAAAGGACGTTTGAATGCCTTTTTCCAACGGAATAATTGATGGTTTTGGCAAAGTGTACGATTCAATCTGTCAGGCAATAAATTTTGGAGCCAAGGCTCTTGCCTAATATGATTGGAAGCGACGCATTCTTGCTGAACCTAGACAGCTAAAATGCCAAAGGAAATACTATGCATCCGTATCGTTCCCATAAATGTGCTGAACTGCGCCTTTCAGACGAAGGTCAGGAAGTTCGCCTATCTGGTTGGGTCCACCGTAAACGTGATCACGGACAACTTCTTTTTGTTGATCTGCGTGACAGCTTTGGTATTACGCAGTGTGTGGTTGATGTCTCTAGCCCGCTTTTCCAAGAGTTAGAGAATACCCGTGTAGAATCAGTCATCACTGTAACAGGTGACGTTGTTAGCCGTACTGCGGAAACGATTAATCCAACGTTACCTACGGGTGAGATTGAAATTCGCGTTCGTGAACTTGAAATCCAATCCCGTGCTGATGTTCTTCCTCTTCAAGTTAACTCTGATGAAGATGCTGGTGAAGACACACGCCTAAGATATCGCTATCTCGATTTGCGCCGCGAAAAAATGGTGAAGAAGCTTAAGCTTCGTTCGGGGGTTATCTCTTCTCTACGTCGTCGTATGATCGAACAGGACTTCATGGAGATCCAGACTCCTATCCTGACGGCTTCAAGCCCTGAAGGTGCCCGTGACTTCCTCGTGCCTAGTCGTATTCATCCTGGTAAATTTTATGCACTACCTCAAGCACCTCAGATGTTTAAACAGCTTCTGATGGTTGGGGGTGTTGATAGGTACTTCCAAGTTGCTCCGTGTTTCCGCGATGAAGATAGCCGTGCTGATCGCTCTCCAGGTGAATTTTACCAGCTCGACTTCGAAATGAGCTATGTAACGCAGGATGATGTTTTCAACGCGATCGAGCCAGTTCTTCACGGGGTCTTTGAAGAGTTTGCAGATGGCCGTGAAGTTTCGCCTTATCCATTCCAGCGTATTCCTTACGCGGAATCTATGGCGAAATATGGTTCAGATAAACCTGATCTACGCAACCCGATCATCATCAATGATGTAACTGAAGCTTTCCGAGGTTCTACTTTCGGCATTTTTGCCCGCGCAATTGAAGGCGGATCTGTCGTTCGCGCAATTCCTGCACCAGGCACAGCTGCGAACCCACGTAGCTTCTTTGACAAGTTCAATGATTGGGCACGTAAAGAAGGCGCTGCTGGTCTTGGCTATGTAATTTTTGATAAAGATGGCGTTCCTAAGGGACCTATTGCAAAGAACCTTGATGATGAGCGCTTGGCGCAGATTAAAGAGGTTGCTGGCCTTAACAATGGCGATGCTGTTTTCTTTGCCTGTGATAAAGAACTCGCTGCAGCTAAGTTCGCTGGTCAGGTTCGTAACAAGCTTGGAACGGATCTAGATCTTCTGGATAAGAAAGTCTTTAATTTTTGTTGGATTGTTGATTTCCCAATGTTCGAATTGGATGAAACCACTGGCAAGATAGATTTTAGTCACAACCCATTCTCAATGCCCCAGGGTGGAATGGATGCACTAGAAAACGAAGATCCTTTGACGATCAACGCCTATCAGTACGATATCGTATGTAATGGTATCGAACTCTCATCTGGCGCTATTCGTAATCACCGTGCCGATATCATGTACAAAGCTTTCGAAGTTGCTGGTTATAGCAATACTGATGTTGAAGAGAGCTTTGGCGGCATGTTGTCTGCCTTTAAATTTGGTGCTCCTCCCCATGGTGGTTCCGCTCCAGGCGTTGACCGTATGGTTATGATGCTTGCTGATGAGCCAAATATCCGGGAAGTAATTGCGTTCCCTATGAACGGTAAAGCGGAAGATCTACTGATGAAAGCTCCTGCTGAAGTTAGTGAAGAACGCCTTCGTGAATTGCACATTAAGTTGGATTTGCCATTAGAAGAGACAGAATAAGTTTGTATTCTTATTAGCTGGAGACCCTAAATACTGGGTATCTAGCGTGTCACAACATCAAAACCGCTCTGCTGTTATCGGCAGAGCGGTTTTGACTCGTCACAGTGGAAATGAAAAATAAGTCTTTCGCGCTGGAGTCGAAATTCATATAAAATTTTATACTTAACTATGTTTTCACTTGTGCTCGAAGTGGAAATGACTCATGATTTCAATTAGTTTAAGCATATTCTTGGGGGGAATACCATGCAGCGTATACTTGTCACTTCGACACTTGCATTGACATTATCAGGTTGTGCTCTGCCTCCTGCAATTGGAGTTGCTTCCCTTGCTGTTGATGTAGCCAGTTATTTCTTTAGTGGCAAAACGCTAACCGACCATGGTATTTCTGCGGTTGCCCAACAAGATTGTGCTCTGATCAGGGTTATGCAAGGCGAGTTGTGTGAAGACTACGCTAACTTTGAAGTTGCGGATACTGTGCTTGAACCTCTCTCTCCTGTAGATGAAATTGAGATTGCACAAGTTTCCAATATCAGCAGCTCAGTTAGCTATTTTTCTGAAGATGCTCAATTGGGGGCAATAGATCCCAATGCGATCTCTGCTTATTCTCTAGAAATTGCTGCAATTGATGCAAGAACAGATCATCTTGTGGTTGAGGTTGCCGAAATTGATGGTCAAGTAGCGGAGCTTTTCGAAGGCGAAGATTATTTAGCAGATGGTGTAAACCCAGCTGGATTTGGCGGATAATCTCTTAATTCGTTCCCCAAGAATTTAAGTTTTAAGAAAAATAAAAAAGCAGCCCCAGTGTGAAACTAGGGGCTGCTTTTTTTGAAGGTACTGGTTCTACAATTCAGAGCCTGTGGCATGCACTCGTTCATCATGATAAAGGTAGGAGCCAATTATAGAGAACGAAGTGCTGAGAACTCAGGATGACCTTCTTTCTAAGTAAATATTATTTGAACCTGCGCATGTCAGTTTGCTGCCCTTGCTATGGTACATTGCCTTATCAGCTGAATGGAGAAGCTGGTTGGCTGAGCTCGAGGATGTGTATTTTTCATGACCGACACTGACCGAGACTGGAATTTCATGTTTACCCCAACGTACAATTAGTAGGTTGAGTACTTTGTTTAGTTTATTAACAATAGCCGTGACTTTTCCAGGAGAGGTGTTCGGCATTAGAACGGCAAATTCATCCCCGCTTAAACGAGCAACATAATCACTTTTACGGCAATGGTTTTGTAGGGCCTTTGCGACTTCTTTGAGGACGTTATCACCTGCGAGATGACCATAGGTATCATTAATCGATTTAAAATGGTTCATATCACAAATAACAAGAACGCCTCGGTCGCCAGTTCTCGTGGCTCTGTTTAAAGTGCGATCTAGCTCTTGTTGAAAGCCTCTGCGATTCAAGAGATCTGTTAACTCATCTGTAATAGAGAGTGCCTCCAAATAGCGGATACGATCTTGTTGTTCTGAAAGAGTTTGTTCCGCAAGAGCTGCTGCTTCTAACAATTCGATAACTTGTTTGTCAGATATTTGCTTGCTGTCATTTGGGTGCGCGTAGGCAATACGTCTGAGCCGAAACATAAGATTGTCTCTGTCAGTTGATATTTTGACTTCATCATTTTTCTCAAAAGTCACAGGGCAAAGTGTATCAAGCCTGTCAAATGTATCCGTATATGTCACGTTCACCACCATTACAGTTGTAGATAACGAAGGTAAATATGCAAATTGAATGCCAAAGGTAGTGAATTTCAAAGAGCTTTGTTTTTAAAAGGTAAAAACAGTTTTCGTTGTCCCTACATATCTTGAACAAGCAAAATATTCATAGAGCACAGGTTCAATTGGGGATTAGTCGGCAAAAAATGCGCCTTGGTATTTAGAGGCAGATGACGCTTTTTAATGAGAATTCTTTTATCAATCATCTAAAAGCCATAATTGTCGCAATCTATTGTGTTTATTACGAAGAGATGATGTCATGATTTGACGGGAGTTCTTTCGGCCCTGGATTGGAAAGATTTATTCATGCCCAATATTATAAAGAAGCTACTTAATTCTGTTGTCGGCGTACTTTGCCTTGCGGTGTTTGGGTTTGTTATCGTTTGTGGCGCGACACTGAATGTTGCAAATGCTGCTTCAATTGGTGTTGATTTACTTCCACACAAAGCCGTCTACGGGTTAGGCCTCAAAGCTTCTCATCAAGGAGCGATAAATAACATGAACGGCCAGATCATTTATGATTGGACAAGTGATTGTAAGGGGTGGGTTGTGTCGAATGAGCTCGATATGAGTGTTGCCTACAGCAATGGTCGGTCGGTTCAAATGGCACTTCGGTTTAGCACTTGGGAGGCTCAAGATGGCTCCCGGTATCGTTTTGCTGTGCACCAAGGCGATAGTGTTTCAGGGCCATCAAATTTTATGGGACGTGCTTTACGCGATGAAGCAAAAGATATGGTCAATGTGGATATCACGGCACCTGAACAAAAAACGGCTGAAATTAAAAATGCCCTTTTCCCAACCGCTTTTTTATCTGAGATCATATCGGCAGCTCAAAATGGCAAAATGACAATTAACTACCCTGTATTTGACGGCACAACAGAGCTTGAAGCCTTTAACGTGTCAGCTGTTATCCTTCCTGTCGAAGCAAAGAGTGTGTTTCCTGAAATGGAAGGGCTCAAAGCCTGGCGTGTTTTCCTCGCGTTTTACGAACAAAAGGATGGCAGTACCGTACCTGTTCAAGAACAGTCACTTCTTTTGTATGAAAATGGGGTCGTTACGGAGATAGAACTCGATTTTGGAAACTTTACGGTCGCAGGGGACCTCGTTGAATTTGAGGCGACGAAGAAACCTGTTTGCGAATAGGGGCCTATTCTTTCTTTTTATCGGGCCCTTTGTAAGAACGTCCTTTGATAATACTTTCCTGGCCCAGTTTGTTACGTACTGCATCGAGGGCGCTTTCTATTTTTTTTCTTTTTTCCTTTTGTGGATCAAGAAAATCATCGGGATCGGCGAACTCGTCAGAAACCAAATCACTCCCACCAACGCCAATTAAGCGAAATCTTTGCCCGTTACACTGTTCTTTGAGGAGCGGTAAGGTTATTTGATAAATTTCTTCTGCCAACTGTGTTGGTGAAAAAGGTTTGCGGCTCCGTGAAATTTGTTTGAAATCTCCGGTTTTCAGTTTGAGGTTAATTGTTCTCGCAGCATATTTTTTCTTTTTTAGGCTCGCGGAAACATTTTCGCTCAGAGACCAAAGTATATCGGATAATTTAGAAAAGTCGCTGATGTCTTGGTTAAAAGTGGTCTCGTTTGAAATGCTTTTGGTGGGAGATGTTGGATTAACCGAGCGACTATCTTCTCCACGGATAAAATGATATAGCCTCTTGCCCATGATCCCGTATTTTTTCATGAGTTCTTCCTCACTGTAGGGAAGGAGGTCTTTGATTTGGCGTAACCCGTCGCGGTGGAGGCTTCTTTCCAAACTCTTACCCACCCCCCATATAAGACGTACAGGTTGTTCTTTTAAAAAATCCTGAGTGTTGCTTTTTCCGAGTACAGAAAAACCACGAGGTTTATCCAAGTCAGAGGCTATTTTGGCCATGGATTTATTGTAACTTAGGCCTACTGATGCGGTGATTCCCACCTCTGATTCAATTTTTTTTATGAGTTTAGCCAAAGTTATTGCGGGGCAATGTCCGTGTAGGCGGCTGGTTCCGGACAGGTCGAGAAATGCTTCGTCGATGGATAGTGGTTCTACTAGAGGAGTGAGCTCTTGCATCATAGATCTGACTTTGAGACCCACTTCTTTGTATTTTTTCATCGTGGGTTTTACGACAATTGCCTTTGGACAAGCCTGTAATGCTTTAAACATGGGCATGGCTGACCGAACACCGTAGAGCCTCGCTAGATAGCATGCCGTAGAGACAACGCCACGTTGGCCGCCCCCTATAATAACAGGCTTATCACGAAGCTCGGGGTTATCGCGTTTTTCAACGCTGGCGTAAAAAGCATCGCAATCAATGTGTGCCATTGTTAAATCACCTAGTTCAGGATGACTTAAAATACGAGGAGATTGACATTTTTCGCACCGCTTAGGGTGAGGGGCTGAGGTAAGAATGTTCTTTTGCCAATGAAAGCAATCTCTACAGAGTAAGGGCATGGATTATCACGTTTAATAAATGTTCTCTTTTTATATCCTGTTTGTTCTACTGTGTGCAATAATTGGTTCTAAGTATGAGGACTTCTTTGGACGGGAGTTAAACGCGATTTTATGGTTTAGTGATCTAAAGGGGGATTTGAAAATGGTATTAAGGCTTTTTGTTTAATGGTATTTTTGCAATAGGGTGAAAATTAAATCATTATTTCAGTTACCTTATGTTAACTAAAGTTGAGTAGTGTGACATTCAAGGGTATTGTTTCAGTGTATTATGGTTAACCATCTGAGACATTTTACAAAACCTACGGGGCTCCATAGGTTTTTCAGAAGGCATCGGCAGGATTCATTTATGAAGGCTAATAGCGAAAAAACCGTTCTTGTTGTCGAAGATAACGAACTCAACATGAAGCTTTTCCACGATTTGTTGGAAGCTCAAGGATATAATATCCTTCAATCAAAAGATGGAATGGAAGCGCTCTCTATTGCGCGGACACATAAGCCAGATCTCATTTTAATGGACATTCAGTTGCCTGAAGTGTCTGGGCTTGAGGTAACAAAGTGGCTTAAAGAGGATGATAATCTTCGCGCAATCCCCGTAATTGCAGTTACAGCTTTTGCGATGAAGGGAGACGAAGAAAAAATTCGTGAAGGGGGTTGTGAAGCCTATATCCCAAAACCCATTTCAGTAACGAAATTCCTAGAGACCGTTGAGCGATTCTTAAGCTAGGATTGCGTCAAACATATTGAAAGAGTGCAGCATAAATGGCGGCAAGGATACTGGTCGTAGACGATATACCTGCTAACGTTCGGCTTCTGGAAGCCAAACTTATGGCAGAATATTTTGAAGTTATAACAGCTTCAGATGGTCAATCTGCTCTTGATGTCGCCGAAAAGGAAATGCCTGACATTATCCTTTTGGATGTAATGATGCCAGGTATGGATGGTTATGAGGTTTGTAGCCGCCTCAAAAGTAATCCGAAGATGCGGCATATTCCCGTTGTCATGGTGACAGCACTAAGCGAAGTTAGCGATCGTGTTCGAGGGTTGGAAGTTGGTGCAGACGACTTTTTAACAAAACCCTTAAATGATGTTGCTCTGTTTGCCAGAGTTAGATCGCTTGTTCGCCTTAAGATGATGACTGATGAGCTTCGAGTTCGGCAAGGTGCATCCTCTCGTTTCGCCTCCATTGGTTCGAATGAACCAGATGAAGAAGATGAAATTGCGAATGCCAAGATTTTATTGGCTGAGACCAATGATCTTACCGCCAGTAAAATAATTAACTTCCTAACAGAATTAGATCACAGCGTTGATCATGCACGTGATTCTCGGTCTGTACTCGATCTTGGTCAAGAAAGCAGTTATGATCTGTTCATTGTTGCTCTGGACTTGGGGGGGGAGGATGGCCTTCGCCTTTGCTCTCAATTAAGAGCTCATGAGCAAACGCGTCATGTACCTATTCTACTTGTTTTGGAAGAAGAAAATCTTTCCCAGCTCGCAAAAGGGTTGGATATTGGGGTTACAGATTATTTGGTGAAGCCTATTGATCCAAATGAGCTTAGGGCGCGCTGTAAAACTCAAATCAAACGTCGTAGATACCATGACCGACTGACTGATATGCTCAAAAAGAGTGTGGCACTTGCCTATACGGATCCCCTTACCGGGGTATTTAACCGCCGTTATATGAACGCTCACCTTGATAGAGCAATCATGGAAATTGCTGAAACCGCAAAACCTGTTTCGACTTTGATGTTGGATATTGATCATTTTAAGCAGGTTAATGATACCTTTGGCCATGCGAGTGGTGATGAGGTGCTTAAGGTCCTTGCAAAGCGCGTGACGGATGCAATTCGAGATTTTGATATGTTGGCCCGGTATGGCGGGGAAGAGTTTGTCGTGGTGATGCCTAGCGCGACTGCTGAACAAGCCTTTACTGTAGCAGAAAGGTTGCGCATGCGCGTTGGTGACAAGTCTATTGAGGTGCCGGGGTCTGCTGAAGCACTTACAATTACAATTTCAGTAGGGGTCGCGACGACCTCTGATCCAATGGAGATTGCAGATAGTCTATTAGATAGAGCTGATACGGCTTTGTATGAAGCGAAAGCAATGGGTAGAAATCGTGTCTGCGTAGAGAATTCAGGGCAGGGGCGCCCAGGGAATATAGCTACGGTATAAATTCTCTACACTGTTTTGGTAGCGGATGTTCGTTATAAAAACGGTCGTACTTTTACTATTTATAGTTATTGAGCAGACAATAAAAAAGGCCGCATAAAGCGGCCTATTTTATTGTCTGCTCAAAGAGCATTATTTCATTTTCGCTTCTTTGAAAACTACGTGCTTGCGTGCGACTGGGTCGTACTTGCGAAGCTCAAGTTTTTCAGTAAGTGTGCGCGGGTTTTTCTTAGCTACATAAAAGTAGCCCGTGTCCGCGGTGCTTACCATGCGAATTAGTTGTGTAGCCGGCTTAGCCATTGCGAAATCCTCATCGCGCTAGTATTGAATATTACAGGGGCGAAACATAACGTTTTGAGCCCCCAAGTCAAGCCCTGAAGTAATATTTTATTTGCTTAATATATCTGGAGCTAGAAAATACTGTTTTACAGGCTAGAGTCAAGCTCGATCACTTCAGAGATTGTCGGTGCAGAACGGCCTTTGGCAAGATCTAGTAACGATGGGGTAATCAACAGTAACTCTGCGATGTCATTATCTAATTCAGAGGGTTCGTTACTTTGGGGGCAAGTGGCTTTGATATTGTCCAAGGCAATTTCATCATCCAAAGAAGGAGAGGATGATTTTATTTCATTTGAGATAGGAAGAGAGCCAGATTTCAGCAGTGAAATGATATCGTCAACGGTTTCTGTGTTTCCCATTGTGGTGCATATATCCGGAATAATTCCTCGCTTGTGTATGGCGTAACCAGAGGGGGCATGAAACCGTGCCCAAGTTACGCGCATCTCTGCACCATTTGAGAGATCTGTTAATCTTTGAACAGTACCTTTTCCAAAGGAATTACTTCCGATTACGATTGCCCTACCTGAGTCTTGTAGACCTGCGGTGAGGATTTCTGAAGAGGATGCGGAATTTGAGTTTATTAAAACGATGATAGGTAAACCCTTGGCAATATCTTGGCTATCTGCTGAGCTGTTATTGTGACTGTCTGGATGTCTTCCTCTTGTCGAAATTATTGTACCACTGGAGATAAATAAATCGGCGGTTTTAATCGCTGTCCCCAATAAGCCTCCACCATTGTCCCGTAAGTCGATAATGTAACCCTTTAGGTTGTCTCCGAGTTCCTTTTGGGCCTTACGTACCTTACTTCTCATACTCGAAGCCGTATATTTGTTAAAGCTCGATATCTGAAGGTAAACAATGTCATCGTGTATTGAATAACTTACGGTCTGTACGGTAATTTTTTTCCGAATTATTTCAAAATTTAAAATGACTGGTTTCTTGGGATGCCGCATAACCGTAATTCCGACCCTAGAATTTTCAGGACCCTTCATTAAACGGGTGATTAACGTCTCAGAGAGCTGCCTTATGTCCCTGTTGTCCACTTTAGTTATGATATCGTCTTTTTGTAGTCCGACGGCCTCAGCAGGAGTGTTTTCCATCACCGAAAGCACCTTGGCGCCACTTGGGACTTTTATGTAGCGGATACCAAGTCCAAAAAATCCATTTCTATTGTCTCGATCTGTATTTGCTAGATCGGGCTTTGAGTAACGAGAGAATCTATCCAATTCGCCGGCGATACCATCAAATGCGGCTTGGTATATTCTTTCCTCACTGGCCTTATTGAAATCGCTTGATAATCCCCTTGCTTCTGTAATTACAGAAGCAGTTAACATAGCCCAGGCTCTGCTACTGAGAGTTGATGGATATCCGTGGCGAGATATTGATTCGCCTGCATAATTAAGTGTCAGAGAATCGCCGTTATCGATAATTTCAATTTCGGGATCAATTGTTGCAAGGTTATCCATCGCAGCCAACGCGAGCCGTGAAGCATCTATTTCTTCAATGTAAAACTCTGTAACGTGCTCAAAACCTTCTGAAAAGACCCGAGCAGCCGCTTGTTGATTATATTCAGCGTTTTGATTGTAGGTACGGTAATGAGCAGGATTATAACCCCCGCAAGCTGTTAAGAGAAACAGGAGAAGTAAAGTTCCTGCCTTCAAGATAAGCCCTTGGCTGAGGTCGCGCAGATGCTGAGTTGCACATAAGGGCATCTACCCTTTCTCCTATCGTAATTTTTATCAATAAATATTTATGAGCTACTTGCCCTGATAAACTAATCTAACAGCATATTTCTTAATTATATCAAATCGCAAGATTACTTTTCAAAATATCATATATTTAGTGAACCCGGGTAAAGTGCTTTATTTCCGCGCGGGTCGTTTATTCCGTGTTCGCTCTGGCGAGGTGCCTGGTTTTTTGCCACCAGGTCTCTTTTTAAAATTACTTGATCGATCCCGCCTTTTATCTCTTTTTGGGGGGAGTAATTCACCGTCGTCATCGCCTTCGACAATGCGAAGGGCTACGCCACCAGAAACGGGATTAGATTCCATAATTCGAACCATCACTTTTTCGCCGAGGTGAAATTCACGGCCCCATCGGCGCCCGGTAAGAGTGTGGTTTTTTTCATCATGGATATAATAATCATCAGGCAGGTGGCTCATGGGCACCAAGCCATCAGCCCCGGTTTCATCCAGAGTGATGAAAAGGCCTGCGCGGTGGACACCATTGATTTTACCAGGGAAAATCGTACCAATTTTGTGAGATAAGAAAGACGCCGTGAACCGATTGATTGTATCGCGTTCGGCAGCTGATGAGCGTCTTTCCGTTGCAGATATATGTTCTGCAATGTCGTTGAATTTTGTTTCTTCTGCACTTGTAAGGCCGTCGTTGCCTAGTTTAAGCCCGCGAATGAGCGCCCGATGAACCATCAGGTCAGAATAACGTCGAATAGGAGAGGTAAAGTGAGCATATCTGGTTAGGGCGAGGCCAAAATGCCCTTGATTTGTTGGGTCATATCGCGCTTGGCTTTGTGCTCGTAGAATAAGCTCATTTACTAGCTTGGCTTCTGGTTGATCAGAAATCCGCTCAAGGACTTGGGTTAGCACTTTAGGGCGAATGACTTGCCCCTTGGCAAATTTAATCCCCATACCGTGTAAGCTATCCGCAAGGCCTTCTATCTTTACAGGGTCTGGTGCTTCATGGACGCGGTACATGCAAGGGAGTTGGCGGCTTTCAAGCTCAATGGCTGCTGCGACGTTAGCCATGATCATAAACTCTTCGATCAGTTTATGGCTATCGAGGCGGTCACGCTTGACGATGTCGGTAACTTCACCTTGTTCATCCATCATTACTTGAAACTCTGGGATTTCAAGTTCTAATGTTCCTCGTTCATGCCGAGCTTTGAGCATTGCATCATAAGCGCCTTTAAGGGGCTTGATGACGGTGTCTAGCAGTTGAGAAGTGGTGTCGTCAGGAGATCCGTTTAAGGCATCTTGTACCTGCTCATAAGTTAATCTTGCCTGGGATCGCATTAGGCCGCGGATGAACTTGTGTTTTACGAGTTCGCCATCCCCATCAAGCCACATTTGAGCTACCAAGCACGGACGGTCTTCATTCGGTTTTAGAGAACACCATCCATTGGATAGTTTCTCTGGCAACATGGGGACGACGCGATCAGAAAAATAGGTTGAATTACCACGTGTTTGAGCTTCGTTATCTAAGGGGCTGCCAGAACGGACGTAATGAGCTACATCGGCGATAGCGACCATAATGTGCCAACCATCTTTATTGTCAGGATCAGGTTGGGCCCAGACAGCGTCATCAAAATCGCGGGCATCTGCCCCATCGATAGTTACCAGGGCAAGGTCTCGTAAATCTGTACGTTTGCCGAGTTCTGTTTGCTTGGCATCCTCAGCTTCTTCAAGAACTTCTTCAGGAAAGACGTTTGGAATGCCTCTTTCGTGTATGGCGACAAGGCTTAACGCGCGAGGGTTATTGATAGCACCAAGTGTTTCAATAACCCGGACCTCTTTAAGGCCTTTTTGAGACCGACCTTTGCGGATTTCACAAAGAACCAGTTCACCTTGTTTTGCGTCTTTTGCATGTTCAGGGTTTAAGATGAAGTCTTTTTTGGATTTTTTATCCACGGGTTTAACAAAACCACCTTCTTCGGTGATTTGATAAATGCCAAGGATTTTGAGCTGGGCTGCCTCTAGCTTACGAATTGGAATGCCCTGATAACTTTTGTTATCCAGTCGTTTAAGTTTGGCTAAGACTCTATCTCCAACCACGAGATCGAATTTACTTTTCCGATCAGGGAGAACATAAATCATCGGTGCAGCTTGTTCTTCTTCCCAAGCAGCAGGGACTGCGATGAGTTCTCCATCACTGTCTATACGTGTGATTTCAATAACTTGTACAGGAGGTAATCTCCCATCGAGGTTGTTTTTCTTTCGGCGTGCTTCGCGTCCAAAACGGCCCTCGTTCTTTAGTTCTTTGAGCAGTTGCTTAAGCGGAATTTTATCGTTACCGCGCAAATTAAAAGCTCTTGCGATCTCTCTTTTACCAACGGCAACAGGGGATTGTTCAATAAAGTCGAGTACCGCTTCTTTCGTTGGAAAGGGCGGGGAATTGCGATCAGAACTCACGCCCTTATCCTATCTATTATTTCTCTTCAGGGTCTGCTTTTTTAGCGGCCTTTTTCACAGTAGTTTTCTTAGCGGCAGCTTTCTTTGGTGCTGCTTTCTTAGCAGCGGGTTTTTTCGCTGTTGTCTTCTTAGCTGCTGTTTTCTTCGCAGAAGGCTTTTTAGCCGCAGCTTTTTTCTTGGCAGGGGCTTTTTTCTTAAGCCCCTTTTTCTCGATCTGTATGTTGAGGACCTCAACAGCTTCTTCAAGAGTTACTGTTTCGACTTCCTTATCCTTAGGAAGGGACGCGTTGACTTTGTTCCACTTTACGTAGGGACCATACCGACCAGAGTGAACGGTGATATCAACACTATCTTCTGGGTGGGCGCCAATGGTGCGAAGTGCAGTAGAAGGGCCTCTTTTGGGAGCTTCTGCAATAAGGGCAACAGCTCGATTAAGGCCAACAAAGAGAATATCATCGTCACTTGTCAATGATTTAAAGGTCGCGTTGTGTTTGACGTAAGGGCCAAAACGCCCGATCCCAGCAATGATCATTTCTCCATCATCAGGGTGAGCACCAATATCGCGAGGTAGGGAAAGCAAGCCCTGGGCAAGTTCTAATGTTACATCGCTGATTGCTGTGCCTTTGGGAATGGAAACCCTTTTGGGTTTTTTCTTCTCTACGGGTTCACCAAGCTGGATGTAAACACCATAAGGACCTTTACGTAGCGTAATTGCGAGTTCTGTTGCAGGGTCAATTCCTAACTCCCTTGGCTGACTTAAATCGTTCTCTCCACCTTCCCCGTCAGGAAGGGAGAGTTGTCGCGTATAACGACAATCAGGATAATTTGAACAGCCGATAAAGCCACCCGTTTTGCCGAGCTTAATGCCAAGACGCCCATCATCACAGGTCTGACATTCACGTGGGTGTTTTGTTTCGGCATCTTCAGGCGTTGGGAAGAAGTGATCGCTGAGATCAGCGTCCAAAGCTTCAATTACCTCGGTAATTGTTAGGCCTTTAGTTTCATCAACGGCTACGTGGAAAGAATCCCAGAAACCGCGAAGTACATTTTTCCACTCGGCATTACCCGCTGAGATATCATCCAACTGGGTTTCGAGGTCGGCCGTAAAGTTAAACTCTACATAGCGTGCGAAGAAGTTTCTCAAGAACGTGACGACTATGCGGCCACGATCTTCTGGCGTGAAACGCTTTTTCTCAAGAACAACGTAATCTCGGTCTTGAAGAACCTGTATAATAGAGGCGTAGGTCGATGGGCGGCCGATGCCAAGCTCTTCCATCTTTTTAACCAGGCTGGCTTCTGAATACCGTGGTGGAGGTTGTGTGAAGTGTTGTTCCTGGTTGATTTCTTCACGCTTGGCAACGTCACCTTCGGTCAACTTTGGCAGACGACGGTCATCATCCTGATCATCTTTGGCATCGTCTTTGTCTTCTTTGTATAGCTTTAAGAAGCCATCAAAGCGAAGCACAGACCCGTTGGCACGAAGTACAGCACTGCGCTGGCCTACCTCGATATCAACTGCAACTTGGTCGAGAATAGCGCTTTCCATCTGACTGGCGACAGTCCGGTTCCATATAAGCTCGTAAAGCTTCCTGGCTTCATCGGTCAGGTGACTGGCAGCATCTTTAGGAAGCAAGCTTAGATCTGTCGGGCGGATCGCTTCGTGAGCTTCCTGCGCGTTCTTTGCTTTGCTTTTATAGACGCGTGGGCTTTCAGGTAGATATTCTTTACCATATTGGTTGGCAATAAGATCTCGGCCGGAAGCAATTGCTTCTGAGGATAAACTGACACCGTCCGTACGCATATAGGTTATAAGACCAACGGTTTCTCCACCGAGATCAATACCTTCATAAAGTTTTTGCGCCACTTGCATCGTTCGAGATGCACCAAATCCTAATTTACGAGAAGCTTCTTGCTGTAGTGTTGATGTCGTAAATGGCGGATGAGGATTGCGCCGAGATTGCTTTTTCTCAACTGTTTTTACTGTGAAACTCGTCGCGTCTTCTAAGACTTGTACGGCGTGAGCTGCAGCTTTTGCATCACCAAGATCAAACTTATCGAGTTTTTTCCCGCCTAGCTGGGTTAAGCGTGCAGGGTACTTCTGTCCATCAGCTGTGCTGAGTTTAGCATCAACAGTCCAATATTCCTGGGGTTTGAAAATCTCGATTTCGGATTCTCTATCGCAGATCAGACGTAAGGCAACGGATTGAACGCGTCCCGCGGAACGGCTACCCGGGAGTTTGCGCCACAAGACTGGAGAAAGCGTAAACCCAAAGAGATAATCAAGAGCACGACGCGCTAAGTATGCTTCAACCAGTTCCATGTTGATTTCTCTCGGTTGAGAGAAAGCGAGCTGAATGGCCGATTTGGTGACCTCGTTAAAGACAACGCGAGAAACGGTTTTGCCTTTTAGTTTTTTACGCCTTTGAAGTTCTTCTGCGAGGTGCCATGAAATGGCTTCCCCTTCGCGATCCGGATCGGTTGCGAGAATGAGTTGATCAGCATCTTTAAGAGCGGCGATAATGTCTTTTAGACGTTTTTCAGAGCCACTATCGACCTGCCATGACATAGCAAAGTCTTCATCTGGATTGACGGATCCATCCTTTGGCGGGAGATCGCGTACATGACCATAACTGGCAAGGACATGATAATCCTCTCCCAGATATTTGTTGATTGTTTTGGCCTTGGCAGGTGATTCAACAACGACAATGTTCATGGCTTCAGGTACTACCTACGTCTAATTTAAGTAAATTACCTACAGGAAATATCCCAAGGTCTCAATATTAACTAATGCCTACAACTTAATATAACAGTCGGTCTTAAGAGATCAGAGCAACTCTGTTTCCGGGTTGCCATTCGATCTGTCCTGCCAGTTCAAATTCTAACAAGATACCATTTAATTCTGTAGGCGATAACTGACACTGCCGGAGCAGGTCATCAACATATACTGCGCTAGGACCTAACAACTCTTTTACTGAAAGTCGAGCATCATCCGCATTTACAGTAATTTTTTTCTTCGGTTCTCTTTCAAATAGAGGGGTGTTAGAGAGGTATAATTGCTTTTTTTGCGGGGGAGGATCAAACGGTCTTTCCAGTGTTTCCATTATATCCTCTGCACATTCCACAAGTGTGGCGCCTTGCTTGATGAGGAAGTTTCCGCCTTTGCTCCGGGGATCTTGCGGACTTCCCGGCAGGGCCATGGTCTCTCTACCTTGTTCTTGAGCGAGGCGCGCCGTAATCATGGATCCGGACTTTAAGGATGCCTCTATTACGACGACACCTCTACTGAGACCCGATACCAGTCGATTGCGCCGGGGAAAATGTCGAGCTTGAGGTTTGCTACCCAGAGGCATTTCAGAAATGAGTACACCCTTGGCCATTATCTCTTCTTGCAAACTACGGTTTTCTGGCGGGTATATGACATCAAGGCCACCTGCAATTGCAGCAATTGTTCCTGTATTTAAGGCTCCTTGATGTGCTGCGGTATCTATCCCGCGAGCCAGACCTGATGCGATAAGAAAGCCGTACTGACCGAGATCTTGAGCAAGCTCTTTTGCAAGGCTTTGCCCGTTCGATGAGGCATTACGAGCTCCAACGATTGCGACAGTCCGTTTTTTAAGAAATTGTTCGTTGCCAAGAACTTGAAGTAAAGGAGGTGCATCTTCTATGTGGGCCAGAAGCGGGGGGTAGTTTTCTTCACCAAGTGCAACAAGTTGCGCCCCAAAGGCCTCTATCCTTGCAAACTCTTCGTCTGCTTTTATTCGGGAAAATACAGGATTGGCTTTACCGTTCTCACGTGCCTTTAGGGAAAGGGCATTAAGGGCTGCTTTTGCAGAGCCAAAGTGCTGTAATAGCTTGTAAAATGTAATTGGACCAACGTTTTTTGATCGAATGAGCTGAAGCCAATCGAGTTTTTCATCAATAGTTGCAGGGGGAGTAATTACATTAGACATGCTATTAATTGGGAGATTAATAACTCTATAGTCAACCCTTGGGTGTTGTTCGGACTTAAATTTATTTGATAATTTGTGTTGGAAGCTTAATAAGCATTTGTTGTAAAAAGAAAATTACTTCTTTTTACCAATTTTAGGCTCCTGGCCTTTAAGCAGGCGTCGAATGTTTTCGTGATGTCTGCCCCATACGAGTATAGCAAGTATAGCCGTTAACTCTACCATTTGTAGATCTGAGTGTAAGAACCAAACTGCAATCGGTGTAGCAAGCATCGCCATTAATGCTGACAAAGACGAAATTCTCAATGTGATAGCCGTTACAAACCAAGCTAAACACGCAATAATGCCAACTTGCCAAGAAAGAGCGATGACGACACCCAGCGTTGTTGCGACACCTTTGCCGCCTTTGAATTTAAGCCAAACCGGGAAGAGGTGGCCTAAGACAGCACCCAGGGCAGCTATTAGTGCGATATCAGGCCCCCAGAGTAGTGCAATCAAAACAGCTGCTGCACCTTTGCCGCTATCGCAAACCAAGGTCGCAAAAGCTAACCCTTTTCGACCAGTACGCAGTACATTGGTGGCACCAATATTCCCCGATCCGATTTTACGAATATCGCCAAGTCCGAACAGGCGGGTGATAACCAGACCAAAAGGAACAGACCCCAATAGGTAACTGCTGAAAAATGCGATCAGATAATAAGGCGCCACGTGGCTCCAGGATATCGGGTCTGGCATTGGGATACTGTTCCTCAGGTAATTAATTAACTAGTTATGCAGCTGTTCTATCATAAATCGTACGACCATCCACAACCGTTCTTAAAACTTTGCCTTGAGCTGGGAAGCCGGTAAAAGGCGAATTCTTAGATTTACTGCGGAATTTTTCTGGGTCGATAAAGAAGGGACTGTCTGGGTTAAAGATCACAAGGTCTGCGGTACCGCCTTTGGCAATGCGTCCTACCGAAAGTCCAAGGATGTCTGCAGGTTTGTTTGTCACCAAAGATAACGCGTCAATCAAACTAAGAGCTTTTTTGTGATAGAGTTGTAGTGCCAAAGGAAACAGAGTTTCTAACCCAACAATACCAAATTCAGCTTGAGCAAAGGGAAGTCTTTTTGAGTCTTGATCATGTGGGCTGTGGTCACTTGCTATCGCATCAATGGTGCCATCTGCCAGGCCTTCGAAAACTGCTTCACGGTCTGTTTCTGAGCGCAAAGGTGGAGAGACTTTAGCAAATGTACGATAATCCAGCACAGAATTTTCATTTAAGCAGAAATAGTGCGGTGCAGTATCACAAGTAACGGGCAAGCCTCGGGCTTTTGCTTGACGGATGACGTCGACCGCTCCTGCGGTTGAAAGGTGAGCTGCGTGGTAACGGCTTCCTGTCATTTCGACGAGACGCATATCGCGCTCGACCATAATGATCTCGGCGTGATTGGGGATGCCAGATAGCCCCATGCGGGTTGATATTTCTCCACCGTTCATCACACCGCCGGCCAATGTTGGCTCTTCTGGGTGTTGGACAATAAGAGCGTTGAAGGTTTTGGCATAGCTGAGTGCACGGCGCATGGTTTGGGCATTGGCGACGGCTTTGGTGCTGTCGGTAAATGCCACGGCACCAAATTCTGACAACAGCCCAAATTCTGTGAGCTCTTTGCCTTCCATGCCCCTTGTGATGGCACCATAAGGGAAGATTTTTACCATTTTGGCTTCACGGGCGCGACGCGCAACGTATTCTACGCCAGAGACATCATCCAATATTGGTCTGGAATCTGGAAGTGCTGCAATAGCCGTTATGCCGCCTGCTGCAGCGGCTTGCCCAGCCGTCAGAATGGTCTCTTTGTGTTCGTCACCGGGTTCTCGTAGGTGTACGCGCATATCTACCAGACCAGGTGCGAGGCAATTACCTTCGCAATTAATGACTTCAATGCCTTCAGGAACACCGTCTTTGAAGAGTTTTGGCCCAAATTCAACAATATGAATGCCTTCTGTGAGAAGGGCGCCTTTAACATCCAACCCACTGGCGGGGTCTATGATACGGGCATTGATATAGACGCGTTTTGTTTTGTTATCCCGTTGGCTCATGATTTAGATCCCCCAGAATTTACGTCCCCGGCAAGGGTGCCTTGTGTCAGGGCGTGCAGACAGGCCATA
Organism: Halopseudomonas aestusnigri; assembly: GCA_036960845.1. Lineage (GTDB taxonomy): Bacteria > Pseudomonadota > Alphaproteobacteria > Kiloniellales > Kiloniellaceae > Kiloniella. The sequence continues at coordinate 174,974 of JBALWN010000006.1, forward strand.
CGAACAGCGACTCCCATTTCTACTTGGGTGCGAATAAGAGATCGGTCCAAATCATCGGCAAGCTCACTATCAATTTCAACGCCGCGATTCATTGGTCCGGGGTGCATCACCAAAGCGTCAGGTTTGGCCATTGCGAGCTTCTCTTGATCAAGCCCGAAGTATCGAAAATATTCTCTTCTAGAGGGAACAAAACTACCCTGCATGCGTTCCAACTGAAGGCGAAGCATCATGACGATATCACAGCCTTCCAAACCTTCTTTCATGTTATGGAATGTTTCCACGCCCATCCGGTCGATAGCAGATGGTAGCAAAGTTGGGGGAGCAATAAGTCTGACCTCCGCGCCCATAGTATTGAGAAGGTGAATGTTAGAGCGGGCAACACGACTGTGGGTCACGTCACCACAAATAGCGACACGGAGGCCGTAGAGATCACCCTTACGGCGACGTATAGTAAGGGCATCCAATAAGGCTTGTGTCGGGTGCTCGTGACTGCCGTCACCTGCGTTAATCACAGAACCATTGACCTTTTCAGAGAGGAGTTTTACCGCCCCAGAATCTGAATGGCGAACAACCATGACGTCTGGATGCATGGCATTGAGTGTCATGGCGGTATCGACCAGGGTTTCCCCTTTTTTGATCGAACTTGATGCCACGGTCATGTTGATAACATCCGCACCCAAGCGCTTAGCAGCAAGCTCAAACGAGGTGCGGGTTCTAGTTGAATTCTCAAAGAAGAGATTGATAACCGTTCGACCCTCGAGCAAGTCAGTGGTCTTTTTAACGGCTCTATTTTGGTCGACATAGCTATCGGCTAGGTCAAGCAAATCGGAAATCTGGTCCGCTCTCAGGCCCTCTATTCCTAGCAGGTGCCCGTGGCCAGTTAGGCCAGCAGCGATCGTTTCAGCATAAGTAGTCATTAAAACCGCAATAAACCATTGAAGGAGAGTTAATGCAATGTATCAAATTTGAACTAACATTAAGAGTCTATTCAACTTTGTCGTGTAGTCGTTGTCGTGTCGTTGCTTTTTTATAAGTGATTTTCGGTTTTGGTATATGAGAGATTTTAAGTTAATAATAATTGTTTTTGTCGTTGGATTTATTGGTTTTTTTGGAATTTTTTATACAAGTAATAATGGCCAAGCTATAGAGGTAGCTCTAGATATTCCTTCAAAGTCAGGTAACTCAAAAACCATGACTTTTTTGGATACTTTTGGTATGGCCTTGGGAGTTATTCCTGAAGTTATGCATGCTGAATTTTTATCACCTTACAAACAATCTTCTTGGTGCCAGATATCAGCGCCGTCAAAAGATGCCAAAATTATTTGGATTAATACGATGTCCAGTGATTTTGTCTCGCCTATTCAAATCGAAAATGGCTCGAGCTCTCCTATGCCAACTGGACTTGTGAATGTCAGCGTTGGTGATTTTGACCAGCCTTTATATTTGTTTCTTCAATCTTATACTGATGTTGTTTGGAACTTAAATGTTCCTGATGGTGTCGTTGTTGAAGGGGTAGTCGCCGTTTCCTTGGTCCCTTCTGCCATAGCGAATGTGCCAGATGGTGCTGAAAAACTGGTTATGACTTACGAAGCCAATGAAAAATCTTTTTGTTCTAAATTTCCGCCATATTCAGACTTTGATAATGAGTCTGGGGTGGTGATTTACGAGAAAGAAGTTACAGACTACCTCGGACGCAAGCCAGACATCAAGATACGTAAAGAGAGTGAAAACCTTTTTGTTTTCAAGGATGAGAATGCTCCAGCCCAGGGAATATCACGCTTGGATGCCAGAAAAATATACTCCCCAGCTAAGATGCTTGTTGGAAAAAAAGCTTACAGCATACTCTATGTTGAGGAGACACAAAAATCTGGCTCTACGGTGAAGATCGACTATCGGGACGCTGTTAACTTACTAACGGCATCGGTAAACCCATCCAACGGAAATAGTGCTGGCGAAGTTAAAGATCAATTTCTGTCTGTGCCAGAGAATTACCGGGTTGTTCTCAGTGATTTTGATCTATCGGATGATTTTTTAAATGAAAATCCGAGAACATTTTTTATTCCGTCTGATGTAGATTTGGCGAGTTTGACTATTCCACCTTCAACCAATCCGGCACCAAGACTCCCCCCAGCGTTGAAGCCCGCACTTCGTCCCGGTGAAATCGAAGAAGAGCCTTTAAATGAAATCTTTGAAAGTCAGGAGGCTGATAACGCCTTCATGATGAGCGAAAGTGATAAATACTTCCGTAGAATTGGTGTGCATTCTTTTGCTCCACTCAACCTTACGGTAGCTGAGATCCAGGAGTTGTTTGATTTTGACATGTCTAAGGTGGAATAGCCGATGTGGAATAAAATGAGATCAGGGCTAAATGATCCCTTTTCCTTTCAAGCCTGCTAGATCGAATTCTGTTGGATCAAGAAGCTCTTCTAAGATTTCTTCTGTGTGTTCTCCCATTCGGGGCGGGGCCTTACGGTAATCGACTGGTGTTTCAGAGAATTTCATTGGGCTTCCGATGAGGTCAACTGATCCATCTTTCGATTCAGGGTGAGGCATGGATATTTTCATTTCGCGAGCCACGGTTTGAGGGTGTGAGAAAACACCTTTCATGTCATTTACTGGGCCGCAGGGAACGCCGAGAGGAGGAAGGTTCTCAATCCAATAAGTAGATGATTGTGTTTTAGTCACTTCGCCAATTAGTGGGGTGAGCTCATCGCGATTTCGTATACGGTTTTGGTTGGTATTAAAACGTTGATCTTTGAAGAGTTCGATACATTTCGCGAAATCACAGAACTTACGGTATTGGCCGTCGTTACCAATGGCGAGAATAAAATGGCCATCGGAGGAGGGAAAAACATTGTAAGGGACAATATTGGGATGCCCGTTACCGAGACGCGGAGGAAGTTCGCCAGAAGTGAGATAATAAAGCCCCTGATTTGCGAGCCATGCGATTTGAGTATCGAGTAGGGAAACGTCAATAAACTGTCCCTGTCCGGTATTGTTGCGATGATGGAGTGCGGCAAGGATGGCGTTACTGGCATACATGCCACACATCAGATCTACGATGGCAACCCCGACCTTCATGGGTTGGCCGTCGGGTTCTCCTGTTAAACTCATGATGCCGCCCATGCCCTGAATGAGGAAATCGTATCCAGCTTGGGGGGCGTAGGGGCCCGTCTGTCCAAATCCTGTGATCGAGCAATAGATCAGGTTTGGAAACTCTTCTTTGAGGTCGTCATAAGAGAGACCGTATTTTGCAAGGCCTCCGACTTTGAAGTTTTCAACCAGGATGTCGCTCTTGGCAATCATCTTTCGGGCGAGCTTTTGTCCTTCTGGTTTTGAAATATCCAAGCTGATGGAACGTTTATTTCTGTTCGCAGAGAGATAATAAGCACTTTCATCCGTATCCTCACCTGCTTTGTCTTTTAGAAAAGGAGGGCCCCATTTTCGCGTGTCATCACCTTGGCCGGGACGTTCTACCTTGATGACATCCGCACCCATATCACCGAGCATTTGGGTACAGCTTGGACCCGCCATAATTCGAGAGAGATCAAAGACACGTAATCCTGATAGAGGGCCTGTGGAACTGGTCCCAGTTGAGCTAGTCCCTGTAGAGTTAGTCCCCGTAGATCTGGTCATGAAGTGTCCTTTTTGTCGATACGCTATCCGAAGATGCCTATTAGATTCTCAGTTGATCTGAAGTTTAGAAAGCACCCATACACCATGCAATGCAGATAATAGCTAATCACGGTTTATTTAAGGAGAATATACTTTCGGTCCAGAAGAGAGGTAATCCCTCTTCGTAAGGATCATAAATTTGAGTGCTAGGTTCTGACCTTAGTTAAATCTATTAAAATCAGGTGTATAATACTTTGTAAGATTTAATTAAGTTGGATTATCATTCGCAATATTTGTAGGGGGAATTAATCCCTATAGTTACGAACGTACTCTTTTTGTGTGGAGAGAATGAGATCTCTATCATTTCTCAATTTGAGGGAGGTTTTTCGCCAATTTTTACTGAATAGATGGCAGTAAAGCAAATTTTTTTGATACTTTTGTCTAATGCCGTGAAATTTACTCATAATGGTGGGGGTTGTCGTACGCACCAAGCCGGCCCAGAATGGGATGGCGATCTATAGAGATAGAATATTTTGGTGTGGGCATTGCGAGTGAATACCTGGAAAAAATAGGCGAAGCGTCCTACCAAGGAGACAGTTCAATCATCAAAAAGTATGGAGGTTCTGGCTTGGGATTATTTATCTCTAAAAGTCCATGTGAAATGTAAGAGCGCATTGTTTAGATGAAGAGCGAACCTAGGAAAGGAACTCTTTTTACACTGAATTGGCCCTTTGCAAATGATATTGATACGAGTAATGCTGTCTGCAATTCAGTGGCTGTTGTTAGCTGACGCTATCTGGCATTTTGACAACATTACTCGATAATTTTTCTGTAGAAGTGGACTATTTAGGACCCATCAGATACCAAAGTATCAAACCAATAATAGGTAAGAGTAATATTATGACAATCCAGAGTACTTTGGATCCTGTTGTTGCTTTACTTTGAAAGATTTTAATAATCGCCCAAACATCGGCGATGAGGATAAGAAGCCCAAAAATCCCCCCGAATTCTAAACCAAACATTATTTGATCCCTTCTCAACTCAATAGTTAATTCCTGTGTAACAAATTAAATAGAGGATACAGGAGCATGAGAAGGCTGTGTATTGGTATGATTACGGATAGGAGGGATAAACTATAGGGAGGTATGTATTTGTTCTTTGCCTACTTTTTCTTTTCGAGGGCCCATAAAATACCAAAAAGTAAAACCGAAAAGAGGTATCAAGGCGACAGTGGTAATCCATAAGACCCTTACAGCAGTGCTTTCGTTACTTTGAAAGATTTTGGTGATCGCCCATAGATCAATAATTATTAGGGCTAAACCAATTATGCTGCCGGTTTCCAGGCTAAACATAGTCGTATTTCCTTTGGCTGTCTTGTATTAGGTGTTTTGACACAAATGTCGTTATCTGTTGTGTGAAAGTTTACACGGTAAAGGGGAATGTAAACATTCGTATAAATACGCAGAGCAAAACAGAAAATGATTATTCGCACTCAAAAAACAAGAGAACAAAACGAATTATTTTTGTTCACAGGAGGTGAATGTTGTGAAGTTGCGCAACCTGGTGGTGTGCTTGTAATTTAATGATGTTATTGGGAGGAATATGATTTGGATTATTTCCTCATGTGCTATTGAGGAATGGCAGGTGTGATTATTTTGAATATTACTATTGATTGGGTAATGAGGTTACAAGTTTAGCTGACGTTGGATCGCATCCAATGCGCCTTGAAGTATGTAGGCCGCTGCCGCTTTATCAACGACTTCAGCCCTTCTTTTACGTGTCATATCTGCTTCGCCGATTAGAAATCGTTCGACCGCAGACGTTGACATTCGTTCGTCCCAAAAGGCGATTGGCAGATCTAATCCGGCTATCGTTTGAATATTCTCTGCAAGAGTGCGTACAGATTGACAGCGTGGTCCCTCAGTACCATCCATGTTTACGGGAAGCCCCATTACAATGCCGCCGATATTTTTTTCCAGGCAGATCGCTTTTAGTTCTTCTGCATCTTTCTTGAATTTAGTTCTTTTAATCGTACCGATAGGAGAGGCGACAGTGAAATTTCTATCTGATACAGCCATTCCAATGGTTTTCGTTCCAGGATCAAGTCCGATAAGGCGTTGATTGCGATCAAGAAGATTGGGAAAGTCATGTATGTTGAGATCTTGCACTTTGTGCTCGCTAACTACTTTAATTCAAGGTTTACTGCTTTAAAACATACAAACGGTTTTTAACCGCAAAGGGTATATGACTAAGGTGCGAGATCATGCGCGACAGTCTGTCATCTGGCAAGGTGCCGATTTGATTGTCATAAAATCCTTTGTAACTACTTTATCTGAATATGGCGGAAATTAATATGTTTGGTGGTTTTGGTTATTTAATCGCAGCATTTGTCGTGTTTTTGATATTGCATTCCATCCCTCCAATGCAAAGCGTGAAGGGATACCTGATTTCTGTTCTTGGCAAGAAGGGGTACTATTTTAGCTACTCCGTGGTTTCTCTTGCCGTTTTGGTTTGGCTGATAAGGGAAGTCTGGGCAGCACCTTATGTGGAAATCTGGCCTTATGAAGCGTGGGCTGCTCGAACCACGGCACACATAATGCCGTTGGCAACCATCATTTTTATGGCGGGCTTTTTGCGACCTAACCCCCTTTCCATTGGATCTAGTCAAGAATTTGACAAAAACCGCCAAGGGTTTGTTGGTATCGTTCGACACCCCGCACTTTGGGGATTTGCTCTGTGGGCAGGGGCGCATTTGTTTGCCAATGGAAGTTTGGCAGAAGTTCTCTTTTTTGGAGGCTTGTTGACTTTGTCGCTTGCTGGGATGCTTATTGTTGATCGTCGTAAAAAGCGTATTCTCGGTATCGAGGTTTGGAAAGATCTCTCTAAGGGAACGTCGAATATACCCTTTGTGGGGTTGTTTAGGGGAGGGAATTGCCGTTTAACATTAAAGGATGGTTATTCCCTGTTTGTTGGGCTTATGCTTTTTGCTGTGGCGATATATCTCCACCCTGTTTTACTCGGGATAAGTCCTCTTTCGGGTTTTTACTAAAGACAAAGCTCTCAAATTTCCTTTCCGTTATTGAGATTCGACAACTAGCCCCTTAAGGTTGATTAGGCAAATTGAATGGGGTGACATCTTGTCTATTGAATTTTTATTATAGCGTCGTAAGTTCGGTACTCATTCGCTGATGGATTACGTGTTGACTTCTCCTTTGCGGTATTAATTTTTTTGTCAAAGTTTATGGATGTTTACTCGTTATGTCTCAACCTGAGTTCACAGAACAAACAAAGGTTGGTAAAACGGGTTTTCGCCGATTATGTTTGATCGTGCTAGGGTGGATATGCATTCTACTCGGGGTACTTGGTATTGTTTTACCTTTGTTACCAACGACTCCTTTTTTGCTAGTTGCTCTTTGGGCTTTTTCCCATTCTTCAATACGTTTTCATAATTGGCTTTATACGCACAAGTACCTCGGACCGATGGTCCAGGATTGGGATAAGTTCCATGTTATCCCGAAAAAGGCCAAAATTCTCGCTATTACTATGATGAGCGCCAGCCTAACTTTAATCGCTTATAAAGACATTTTGCCGTTATGGGGGCTTGTTATTGTTGGGATAAGCCTAACCTGCGTCGCTATTTTCATAACACGATGCCCAAGTGTTCGACCTGTAAATGCTCCTAAATAACATTTGTTTCGGTTAATATTCTCCCCGTGAGAAAACACCGTGAATAACACCATAGCAAACCACAAATACTTTCATTTTATTGAAGAAATTATTGGAATAAGTTTCAAATCTCTGCTTCTTCCTTAAAAAAAGATGTTTCTCTGTACAAAAATGCCTGTAGCGGACGTTGCGGCCTAGGCGACTGGATGCTACTTTCCGCACGAAATTAGTACGTGTGTACTTTCGATATTCATAGAAGATTGGAACGCAGTATGTCTGTCGACAAAAAAACGGTCGCAAAGATTGCCAAATTGGCACGCATCCGGGTTGATGAAGTGCAACAAGAAGCGCTGTCAGGGGAACTCAATCAGATCCTTGGCTGGATTGAACAACTCTCAGAATTAGATACTGAGGGTGTTGAACCTATGACGTCTGTTGTCTCAATGACCCAACCTCTTCGCGAAGACGTCGTAAATGACGGAAACTATGTTGATCAGGTGACCAAAAATGCTCCTGAATCTGCCCATGGTTTCTTTGCTGTTCCCAAGGTGATCGAATAATGAGTAACCTCACAGATCTTAATATTTCGGATGCCCTTGATGGCATGAATAAGGGTGACTTTAGCGCACGCGAATTGACGCAAGCACACGTCAGCGCGATGGAAGAAACCCGCGAACTTAATGCTTATATCGTTGAAACTCCTGAAATTGCCCTCGAAATGGCTGATGCGTCTGATAAGCGTCGCGCCGCTGGAGACGTTGGCATAATGGAGGGGATTCCGATCGCAATGAAGGATCTCTTTTGTACAAAAGGGACCCAGACAACTGCCGCATCTCACATTCTTGAGGGTTTTGTTCCAACTTACGAATCAACAGTTTCAGGTAATCTCTGGAACGCTGGTGCCGTTATGCTTGGTAAATCTAACCTTGATCAGTTCGCGATGGGCTCCGCAAATATCACGTCCTATTTCGGTAATGTGATCAACCCTTGGCAGCGCAAAGGCAGTACCGCTCAGTTAACACCAGGTGGATCTTCCGGTGGTTCTGCTGCAACTGTTGCAGCACGTGCTGCAATGGCCGCAACAGGAACTGATACGGGCGGTTCCATTCGCCAACCCGCTGCATTCTCTGGTATTGTGGGCATGAAGCCGACTTATGGTCGCTGTTCACGTTGGGGGGTTGTCGCCTTTGCTTCTTCTCTCGATCAAGCCGGTCCTATGACTAGATCTGTTCGCGATGCTGCGATTATGCTCGAAGCAATGGCGAGTTATGATGAGAAAGATTCGACTTCTGTAAATATCGGCGTCCCTTCTTACCAGAAAGCTCTCACGGGTGATATCCGTGGTTTGAAAGTTGGTATTCCTAAAGAGTATCGAATTGATGGAACTCCCGCTGAAATTGACCAGGCTTGGGAACGTGGTATCGAATGGGTAAAGGCTGCTGGTGCTGAACCCGTAGAAATCAGCCTCCCGCATACAAAGTACGCGTTACCTGCTTATTACATCATTGCTCCTGCTGAATGCTCTTCTAATCTCGCACGCTATGATGGTGTCCGTTATGGTTTGCGTGTCGATGGCGAGAGCCTTGACGACATGTATGAAAGAACACGTGCTGAAGGCTTTGGTGACGAAGTTAAACGACGTATTCTTATTGGAACGTATGTTTTATCTGCGGGCTATTATGATGCCTTTTACAATAAGGCACGCCGCGTACGTACACTAATCGCCAATGATTTCAAAAAAGCATATGAAACCGTCGATGTAATCCTCACGCCAACAGCACCAAGCCCAGCGTTTGGAATTGGTGAGAAGATGGATGATCCTATTGCCATGTATTTGAACGATGTCTTTACCGTTCCTGCAAGTTTGGCAGGGTTACCGGGTATTTCCATTCCGACTGGCTTATCCAATGAAGGGACACCACTCGGTTTGCAAATTCTCGGTAAGGCATTTGATGAAGAGACTGTTCTGAAAGTCGCTAGTGTGATGGAAGAGGCTGCAGGTTTCTCTGCCCGTCCTCAGCTAATGGCGGGAGGTAAGTAAAATGAGTTATCGTATTAAAGGTAACACTGGCGAGTGGGAAGTTGTCATCGGGCTTGAAGTTCATGCCCAGGTTATTTCAAAATCAAAGCTCTTTTCTGGGGCGTCTACGAAATTTGGCGCAGATCCAAACAGCCAAGTTTCATTAGTTGATGCTGCAATGCCTGGTATGTTGCCTGTTCTCAACAAGGAAGTTGTCGAACAGGGTATTCGTACCGGTTTGGGACTTCGTGCTCAGATCAATCTGAAATCTGTTTTCGAGCGTAAAAATTATTTTTATGCCGATTTACCGCAAGGCTATCAGATTTCTCAGTTTCTTGAGCCAATTGTGGGGAAGGGAAACCTTACCCTAGATTTAGAAGGCGGGGAAACGCGTGTTGTCGGTATTGAACGTATGCACTTGGAACAAGATGCTGGTAAGTCAATTCATGATCAGCACCCAACTCAGTCATATATCGATCTGAACCGAACCGGTGTTGCGTTGATGGAAGTTGTTTCTGATCCTGATCTTCGTTCTCCGGAAGAGGCCGGTGCATACTTGCGTAAAATGCGTTCGATCCTGCGTTATCTCGGAACCTGCGATGGCAACATGGACGAAGGTTCCATGCGTGCAGATGTCAACGTATCCGTTCGTAAGCCTGGTGACGAACTCGGTACGCGTACGGAAACCAAAAACGTGAACTCTATTCGTTACGTTATGCAAACAGTCGAATTTGAAGCTAAGCGACAAGTCAAAGTCCTTGAAGATGGCGGCGAGATTGTTCAGGAAACCCGTCAGTTTGATCCGAGCAATGGGTCAACACGTTCTTTGAGAAGTAAAGAAGAAGCACACGATTATCGTTACTTCCCTGATCCTGATTTACTGCCATTGGTGCTTGATCCAAAATGGGTTGAGGAAATCAAAGCCACAATTCCTGAATTGCCTGATGAAAAGAAAGAACGTTTCATCAAGGATTTTGGGCTTTCTTCTTACGACGCGGGCATTCTTGTCAGTGATCGCGAACGTGCTGCTTTTTACGAAAAAGTGGCTGAAGGACGTGACCCGAAAATGGCTGCCAACTGGGTTATGGGCGATTTCTTTGGTGCACTTAACAAAAGTAGCCTTTCCCTTTCTGATACACCTGTATCTGCTAAACAGCTAGGTGGCTTAATTGCTTTGATTTCAGACAAGACGATCTCGGGTCGTATTGCCAAGGAAGTTTTCGAGGTAATGTGGGAAACCAGTAAAGACGCTGATACCATCGTTGAAGAAAAAGGCCTCAAGCAGATTTCTGATACAGGTCCAATTGAAGTCGCGATTGACGAGATTATGGCGGCCAACCCAAGTCAGGTAGAAGCCTTTAGGGGCGGCAATGAGAAACTGATTGGTTGGTTCGTTGGTCAGACCATGAAGGCTACGGGCGGAAAAGCCAACCCGGGTATGGTTAATCAACTTCTTAAGAAAAAGCTGGCCGGCTGATATCAAAGGGTTGATATCAAAAGTAATGTGAAAAGAGGGGGCTGTTTAGCTCCCTCTTTTTTTGTGAAATTTTAGAGGTAAGAATAGCTAGATGATACGCTCAAGGATCATTCCAGAGCGGTAATCGTTCCAATAATATGGGTCACGTTTGATGCGCTATCTACAAGTGGGCAATCAATTGATTCGAACTTCTTGTAGTGTTTCTCAACAAGAAAAAGGTTGCCAATGTTTTTCATACAAACTGGATTTTCAATGAGTTCGTTATAGTAATTTGCCAACCTTACTTCTTCACGCTCTTGATCTGTATTTGTCGGACCATCTGTTCTAATTATTTTTCCAGTGCTATCGTCAAAAATACTATTGGCAGTTTCTCCGTGTAGTTTGAACTCAAAAGTGGTTTTACTTTTTCGTTCGACGAGAAAAATATCTGGAGCCAATATTAGGTGATCAATAATATCAAAATCAGTTTTTTTGGGGACGAGCGGAGAAAAAGATAGCCACCATTTGAGTAGGACGCGATTGTTCTCCCCATCAAGGTCATCTTCACTTGCTATCGGATAATACTCGAGTACTTCGTATTTATATTTCGACACCATTGTTACTTTTTATTTTGGGTATTATTGTCTTAAAACTATCTAAAATAGCGTAATAAAACGTTAATTTTGACCTCCTAAAACTGTATCTGATAGAGGAGGGACGGTATTGTCAGTCTGATATTGATTAATGCCGTCTGTCTTAAGTTCGTAATCAGATCACACTACTAAATGGAAATATAATGTCTCTTTTTTCGAAATTGTTTGGTGGTTCTAAAGCCAAGGAACCTGTTGCCCCTCAAAGGGAAGAGCCTGTTCTTTACAAGGGTCTCTCTATTCGCGCTGAGCCGGGAAAAGCAGATAACGGCCAATGGCGCCTTTCTGGTTATATCGTAAAAGCAAGTGAAGGAGAGGAACACAATGATATGGAGCGATATTTCTTAAGAGCCGATACTTTCCCTTCGCGTGAAGAGGCCGTGGATTTTTCCTTACGTAAAGGGCGCCAGATTATTGATGAACAAGGGGATCGGTTGTTCGCGGATGGAAAAGTATCTGGACGAGCATAAACTCTAATAAAATTAGATTATTTACTTAAAAATTAATACTGACGCCTAATCGCCCACTACTATTGAAGGGCGAATAAGGACGAGTAGGTTTTTTGAATTATACACCTCGCCCACTTTATTTTTGAATAGGCTGGATATTTGGGGAGTATTTTGAAACGAAGTGAGGGCATGCTCATCCCCGGATAATGCCTTGATTTCCATAGTTGGTAGTTGGTAACTAAAGTCATCGTTGAGAATATCCAGACGTTGATTTGAATAACTCGTTGGTCCTATTTTTAGGGAAAAATTACCTCCGACAGGGGTGATTGAGTTGTCGAGATCAGTGATTATTGTATTGAGATCTAGATCAAGGTTGTGGCTTTCTACTATTTGGGGGCGGTTAGGGACTAGGTCGAGAATTAGAGAGTTGTCATAAGTGTAAGCAAGGCCAATTTTTTTGTTTTTATTAAAATCATCCTGTTCGTAAGATTCTTTGAAAAGGCTTCCAAATAGGGGAATAGATTTTGGGATGGTTACTCTATTTTCATTCGTTCGGTTTAGACGATGCCCAAGCGTTAAGAAGCGAATGAAATGAACTGCCAGTGTGGATATCAAGATGATTTGGTTGATTTGGATGATGTTTGTAAGTGTTTGAATTCGGATAAAACCTGAATTACTCCAATTATCTCCTAAATCTTTGCCATCGCGGTCTGTATGATTGCTTTTATTCTCTTGGTTTGCGTAACTTGAGCCAAATTGTGTTGAATAGGTTAAAGCGGCTATAGAAGTCATTAGTTCACGACGGGTAAGATGCATTTAAGCCTCCTGGTTTTTCCACGTGCTTTTCGGGAACATTTTTAAAATAACCGCACCAGTACTCTTCCGGTTGGATTAAGCTTACCATATTTCTAGGAAAATAAATGAGTAGAAATATCGGAGAGATTATCATTAACTATATTATTGTGTGAACTTGGCTTACGATTATCGTTAGGCCTTCTTAAATCAACTAGAGCAACATCCTACCGAATAAACCTCTGTTAGAGTGGTTCTGATATTTCAATATTTGAAAGAGGCAATATGTTAGATCTTTATACTTGGGCAACGCCTAATGGGCATAAAGTCCATATCATGCTCGAAGAACTTGGCTTGAAATACCATGTGCATCCGATAGATATTGGCGCTGGTGATCAGTTCGAACCAGAGTTCTTAAAGATCAGCCCAAATAATAAAATGCCAGCTCTTGTAGATCCTGATGGGCCTGACGGGGAACCAATTAATTTGTTCGAGTCTGGCGCCATCCTTTTTTATCTTGCAGAGAAAACAGGCAAATTTATGCCTGCAGATCCAAGAGGAAGATATGAGGTCATGAAGTGGCTGATGTTCCAAATGGGCGGCGTAGGGCCGATGTTGGGGCAAGCACATCATTTTCGAATGTATGCGCCAGAGAAAATTGAATATGGTATTGAACGCTATACAAACGAAGCAAACCGTTTGTACGGAGTGTTGGACCGTCGGTTAGCCGAAAGTAAATACCTTGCGGGAGACGATTACACTATTGCAGATATGGCAACTTTTCCCTGGATCCGAAATCCTGATCGTAAGGGTGTAGATATGGCCAATTATCCAAACGTGAACCGCTGGTTTGAAGAAATTTCTAAACGCCCCGCCGTGAAACGAGGTCTTCAAGTCCTGGAGAGCAAACGTGTCGAGGGTCCGATTACAAATGAGATGCGAGAGAATTATTTTGGCAATGCTCAATACGAAAAGCATTGAGTATTGGTATCTGAATTTGAAAAAGGGCTGCTTTAGCGGTCCTTTTTTGAATCTAGAGTTTCCTTAATTGTTTGAGCCTCCTAAACTCCTGACCAAATTCTAATATTTGATATGCTCTAGGGAGTCGGTGATGGGAAATAAAGGTAAAGTGGAAACGCTCCTTGCGCAGGCAGGACACTATTTAGACCGCGAAACCGGATCGGTTGTGCCACCCATCCAGCCTTCTACGACTTTTGCCCGCGACGAGCAGGGTAATCTCTATGATGAAAATCGAATTTATGCGCGTGACCATAGTGTCAATGCCGAGATGGCAGAAGTTATTCTCAATGAACTAGAAGGCGGTGCGTCCTGCAAACTTTTTGCTTCTGGCATGGCTGCTGCAACTGCCTTAGTGCAAACCTTAAGACCAGGAGAACGTATAGTGGCACCGAAGATCATGTATTGGTCTTTACGCGCCTGGCTGATCACTTATTGCGAAGACTGGAATTTGAAACTCGCGTTTTATGATCCATGTGATGAAAAGGATATGGTGTCTGTCGTAAAATCAGCACCTACCCAAATACTTTGGATTGAAACCCCGGCTAACCCAACCTGGGAAGTGGTTGATATTGCGAAGGCTGCGGAGTTAGCGCATTCGGTTGGCGCCCAACTCGTCGCAGATTCTACGGTTTCTACGCCTCTGTTGACCAAACCTATCGAGCTTGGTGCGGATTATGTTTTCCATTCTGCCACTAAATATATCAATGGTCACAGTGATGTTGTCGCGGGTGCGGTGATTGCAGCCAAAGAAGACATGCGTTGGGAGCGCCTTTGTAAAGTACGAGCACAACACGGTGGCATACTCGGAACTTTTGAGAGCTGGCTATTACTTCGGGGGATGCGCACCATGCATATCCGTGTTGAACGTGCTTGTGAAAACGCCATGAATATTGCTCAGCATTTTGACGGTTATCCTGGTGTAGCCGAAGTTCTTTACCCCGGACTTACTTCACATCCCAATCATGAAATAGCTGCTAAACAGATGACAGGAGGGTTTGGTGGCATGCTTTCCATTCGCTTTGAAGGTGGTAGAGAAGCCACAGCAAAAATCATGGGGCGTATGAAACGTTTCGTGCGTGCGACATCCCTTGGAGGCGTAGAGAGCTTGGTGGAGCATCGTGCGCTTGTTGAAGGTGAAAACAGTCCAGTACCGGATGACTTACTTCGGTTTTCTATCGGGATCGAAAATATTGACGATCTAATTGAGGATATCGAACAGGCGCTTCGTGGCTAGTTAATGCGACTGGCTCAAAGGTTTGTCCGACGAGTTATCTTTATCAGAAGGGTAGAGCTGTGACGTTTTTTCGGGTTTCAATTATGACTTCTATGGAGCGTAATGCAGCTATATCCAAAGTAAGCGATGCGATTAGTAATAGTGGAGGGTGGATTGTTAATCACACGCTACTCTCCAATGTAGCAGCTACTCTTAACTTTGAACTTCCCTCTGAAGAGACAGAAGGCTTACTTTTGCATCTCGAAGAATTATCTTTTCATCCTGATGTTGATGGTGACGTTCCTCAGGGGAAAGAAGGTGACCTTCGGGGGCAAATCACATTAACCTTTATTCATAACAATCCTGATCTAAAACGTGATGTTCCAGCTTTTGGATGAGATTTTTCTATAAATAGTCACTAAAATTCGGATACATGACTACACTGTAGAGCACTGTTAATATAATCGAGAGTCGTATAATAATTTTTTCGGCTGTTTCCTGAAGAGTGGTTAAACGAACGAGAATGAAATAGGCAGTCAAACTTACACCAGCCCAAATCAGGAACATTGTTAATCCCCCTTTAACCCAGGTGCTGGAGACAATGCTCCAGAACTCGCCTGAATAATCGCTTCCCTGTTGTGCAGACCACCGAATAAATCCTGCTGTCGACATTAATTGTGTTACCAAGCCTGCCAGTAGTGCCGTTAGCAAACAGGTGATTATCGCTTTAGTGTGTTGTTGCATGAGAATTCCATATAGACAATTTTTACAAGAAAAATAATAATTAATTGCCACTAAAAGATGTTCACGTCTATTTTTTAATTTTTGGGCCCCAAAATATTCCTGATGACGCGATGAAATATTTTGGTACCCGTTTCGATGAGCTCATCGGGGAAATCAAAATCTGGGTTATGTAATTGTGGTTGGTTGGTGCCAGAGCCAAGGGTGAACATGGCGCTTTTACTGATACTGCCAAATTGCCCGAAGTCTTCTGACCATCGCATTGGGGATGACATCTCAGATTGAGTTATGGATTCATCTCTTAGAGCTTGTTGTAGGATATCTGTTGCAGCTGGGTTGTTCGCAGATGCCGCAAAAATATCCTCGTATCCAAAATTTACTCCTAGCTGATGGCGTTGGGAAATTTCATTTATTAATGCCTCTGATTTTTCGCGTAGTTTTGTCATGATGTTATCTGTTCGGCTACGTAGTGTAACCATAATCTTTGCAAATCCAGGGCTAATACCAAAAGCTTCTTCACCCAAGTGGGCATGGACAACGGTCACTAAGGAGAAATCATTAGAAAGTGCGGATGATTTAGGGATTTCAGCCATTTTGGTAACCAGTTCACACATTGCATTTGCTGGGCTACTGCCATTTTCAGGATGCGAAGCATGAGAGGTTTTTCCCTCTAGTGTGATCCAAAGACCTTGAGACGCACAATTGAACGGTCCCGATTTTAAGCCTACTTCATGAAGGGTTTGGCCGGGCAGATTGTGTAGTGAAAAAGCATAGTCGGGCTTTATTTCTGCAAAAGCTGGGTCTGCGATGACAGCTTTGGCACCTGCACCCGTTTCTTCGGCTGGTTGAAATAATAAAACCACACGTCCTTTAGCTGGTCGCGTTCGATTTAGAAGTGTGGCGAGACCTGCGACCATTACCATATGACCATCGTGGCCACACAAATGGCCTTTACCCGCAATTGTTGACTTGTAGGAAGCCTCTCCTGTTTCTTGAATTGGAAGCCCGTCGAGTTCGCAACGGATTAGTACCGTGGGCCCCGCTTTTGAACCATTATATACAGCCGCAAGACCGTGGCCCCCTAAACTATGGATGATGTCATCAGGATTATATTGTTTTAGGAAAGTGGCAACGCGGGTACTGGTTTTTAACTCTTCCCCTGAGACTTCTGGAAATTGATGTAATTCACGTCGAAAAGAGATGAGTTTGTCGAGAGTTTCTTGATCAAGCAGCATGATGTATTTACCGGTAATATATGAAAAGTAGAGGGGAGATTATGTGTTTTGACCTGAGCGCGTCATAGCATAGCAGAGGACATCTTCATCCCTATCACGAGAAGATACGTAAATGGATTTTCTGCCAATTGGCTTCATGCCCATCTTTTTCATGATAGCAAAAGAGGCGTGGTTTTCCGTTTGTGCGCCAGCCTCAAGAGTAGTAATCCCAAGGTATGAGAAGGCAAGATTAACAAAATCGTTTAGGATTTCTCCCAAGTACCCTTTGCCTTGATATTCTTCGCCGAGCCAATATCCAATAACGCCAACTTTTGGGTTTTTAGGTTTTAAACCTACACTCATTGAACCAATAATGAGGTCATCTTTTCGGCGATAAATTGCGACGGTTAGGGCCTTTTTATCCTCGGTGTTTTTCCGATACTTGGCTATTTTTATGCGCGCGTCTTGTTCGGAAATGTATTCTGGCCAGCTAGAGAGCCACTTGCTCACACTGGGCGTCATTATTTTTGATACTTCAGCTGCATCATCGGGATGTAATAGTCTCAACTCCAGACGTTCAGTCTTTGGTAGGACTGTATTACGGGCTGTCATAGGCATTTGGAGGTCTCTGACTTTGATGGAATAGGGACGCACTTACCAAAGGTTCGTACTTGATGATGATTTTCAACAACTCAGGAAAAACGTTGATAATAATTTCATCTGAAAATTCTTTACCGGTTTCTTTTATTTTGGGTTCAAGAGATCTAAACTTAGGTAAAAGTGTCTCGAAGTTCTCGACATTTTTCAGGCTCTTGATTGCTTTAATTTCTGCTTGGGTTAAATAAGATCCGACATTGGTGTTACCTGAATTTTGCTTTATCTTTTTGTGCGCACTCTTAAGTGCTTCGATATCCTTTATGCTATGAAGAGTAACTATTTCATTATCCGTGAATTCGGCGGTTAATAGAATCGCGATCTTTGATATTAACCTGATCCGATTGTTGATCATTTCCCGGGTAAGTAAGACATTTATTTCATCAAGGGCCTCATTCGATAGGCGTTTTGACGCGGTCTCGTTTTCCTTTTTATATTCTATTAGGGCTTGGTAAAGACCATCCTCTATCGAGGCATCTGTAATGATGCTTTCTACAAACTCTACAGATTTTTCATATTTACTCAGAGAACCACGGTGTTTTGTTTGGGCACATGCGGCCAAAGTGAACGCCATCAGAAAAAAAACAAAAGTACGAACAATCATGAGGTTGCCTGTAAAAAATAATTTTGAAAAGTTCCTAAACAAGACATCGTATTATTGAACGTCTAGCCTAGCTCTATTTCGAACTGATTGGATAGATCAATTTTAAGATTGCATGAAATAATTTATGTGGAGGTAATTAAGATCTAAGGAGAAAGTGTTAGATCTTTAAAGAGAACGTTATTTTTGTGTTGGCCGTCTTTTAGCTCAAACATAAGAGAGCCGATGTTTTTAAAGCTGTGTTTATTGTAAAAGTTGAGAGCAACGTTATTTTCGTGATGAACCGAGAGCCAAACCTGTGAAATACCTTTCTCTTCGCAAGATTTAAAAGCCTGATTTAATAACGCAGTTCCAATACCTTTACGGGCAACGCGGCTGTGGACATAAAAGCTATCAATTTCAGTCAAACAGCTTTCTTGCTCAGGGCAAGGAGACATCTTTTTGATAACAAGAAAGCCTTGTAAGGCAGAGTTGGTTTCATAAATCCAAATCTCCTGATCAGGATTTGAAATTGCATCCATGAAATTATTTTCGGTGAAGTGTTGTCGTAAATAATCTGAATAGGCGGATATGATGCCGGTCTTGGCATATGTATGGAGCCAGACATGTATTGAAAGAACGCTCAAATTACGAACGTCACTTTGTTGAGCTGTTCTTATCATATCGCTTTTGCCTTGTGTATTACGCCTTTAATCATTGCTTTCAGCCAAAACATTGGCCCATTGGCCTGACCAACCGCCGATTGGTAAAAGCAGATTGTAGAGCTCCTTCCCCATGGGTGTTGCTTGATAGCCGTCGTCTTGGTGGTCAATGAGTAGGGCGAGGCGTAATTCTTTAAGTCGGGTGTTGAGGACGGTTGGAGAAATGGACCCGCAATTAGCTTGGAGCTCTCTGAATGTACAAGGGCCTGTTTTACAAAGCGTCCAGAGAATACCCATCGCCCATCTTCGACCCAGAAGGTCAAAAAGAGCCATAATTGGATCGCCAGATTTTGAGCCGCGAACGGGAGTACCAGGTGTCGGTATTGAGGTCATATAATTTCTACTAACTTTTTGCTACTAAAATAGTAGCGTTTCATTTTTAGGTATGTTAAATCGATTGCTACTAAAAACATAGCATACAGATTTTGAAGGAAAAATCCATGCCTTTTCTTGCCTTGATAGCTGCTTTGGGTGCTGCTTTGGTTTGGGCTGCGGCCTCTCTTATTGCTCACTTCCCTGCGCGTACATTAGGGGCGCTTCGGTTTACACGCATCCAGCTTATTGCATCTTCCTTGTTGCTAGGGCTTATTGTTTATTTTGCAGGTACTTGGGGAACAATAGCATGGGATTATTGGCCTGAATTAATAGTGAGTACTTTGATTAGTGTCATCCTTGGTAATTTATTTATGATTGCCTGTTTGAGACGAGGCGGCCCCCGCCGTATGCAACTCCTGTTTGCTCTTAATGCGCCCATGGCCGCGGTCCTGGGATATGTCTTTCTTGAAGAGACGCTTTCTTTGCAAATGTCTTTTGGGTGTTTGTTGGCTCTTGTTGGCGTTGTTCTTGCCATACTTTATGGGAGCCATTCCAAGGTTCCTCTTATTGAAGGAGGACAACTGGGGAGGAGCAAAATTGGCCTGGGAAGCTTTGAAACTGTTCAGGGGCCTTTTGCATGGGTCGTTATCTTCGGACTTTTATCCGCTTCATGTCAGGCCATTGGATTAATCGCGATCAAACCAGTAATGCTCGCTGGGACCGATCCATTAGCAGCGTCGTTTATAAGAACTGGTGGCGCAGCTATTGTGTTGTTGATTGTATCTCCTTTGTTGGTGCTTAAAGCGAAAGGTACGGACACTCTTAAAGTTAAAATCTCCAGTAAATTGCTAGCCTGGACCATTCTGCCGGGATTTATGGGGTATGTTTGTGCTGTATCAATGCTCCTTTACGCACTCAATAATTACGAAACGGGCGTGGTTGCTGTCTTAGGATCGACTGCACCAGTGATGCTTTTACCTATGATCTGGTATCGAACAAAACAATGCCCGTTGTTACCTGCGTGGGTAGGGGCTGCTTTGACGATTGTCGGGGCAGGATTAATTGCAAATGGATAACTTGTTGGAGGTAACAAGTAAGATGGGTGTATAAAAAAATATGATTTAGCTTCAAAAGTAAGATTTTGTTAATACAAATGTTCTTATTTTGTTCTATGAAATTTTCTTCGACTATATCAACGTCTCATGCCTCAGATTTTTTTCGGGTAACCGTCTTCGCGCCAGGAAATGTACAGGTTCGCTCACTCGAATTATTCGGCACGCGCACAAGATCTGAAGCTATAAACATGTCTCGTAATATTCTGCTGGAATATCTAGAACAAGGGCATGATGCTGGCGTTGCTGAATTGTGTGGTAAAGGCGTCACACACTATGTTTATCGCGAAGCGGGGAACCGCAATCTGAAGGAAAGTAATAGAGCAGACTTTGTTCCCGAGCTTATTTGATCTTTTAGGTCTTTGATTGATTAGTTCAATTCTGTTTTTCCAGGAGTTACCTGTTCAAACCAATTTAAAGCCATCGTTGTCCAGCCTTTAGGAATACTATGCCCACCAGTATGTAGGACGAGACGCAGGTTGCTGCTCGGCGTACATCGTGTCCACCAGCGTTGCCAAAAAGGATCCTTTGTCCCTTTTACGGATGTGGTGTCAAATTCATCAGCACGTAATCCTTCACAGCCGTTTAGCTTGCGCATAATTTGCATTCCCTGAAAGACGTCACCTTGATAGATGGCGCCTCCACCAAGGGGACGACCTTCCAATGGAACCGTCTTGTCACGCCAACCGTGTGTATGCATGAGCTTTACCGGGGCAGCGCAATCTTCTACGCTTGGGTGAGGGCGCCAAAATGCACCGGCAACAGGGGCATAGGCTGCGGCTACGGAGGCATTTTGACAGGCGAGATACCAAACGAGTGAGCCGCCAATTGAGAAACCACTCATAAGAACCCGATTACGATCAATGGCAAAACGTTGGGATGCATCGTCTAGTAGCTCTCGGGTAAAAGCGAGTTCATCACGCATTTTCTTGCGACCTGGAATAAAGGACCATCCTGGGCCAAATCGAGAGTTGGGGCGCTTGAGACCACTGGGAGCAATGACGGCGTATCCCCGATCGTTCATGGTTTTGATCATACGGGTGTTTTTTAGCGTATCTCCACCTGAACGTCCGGCACCATGGAAGAATACGACAGCAGGAATTTTTCCTGCAGTGGATGGGTTGTTAGGAAGCGAGATATTGTATTCACCTAATGGAACCTTGCAAGGATCACCTATAGCACCGCAGTGTTGGCTGTTACTCTGTATATCTTCAGCCTGACTGGTGTTAATCGATAGTGTCGTAATCGATAGAGAGATCATCAATCCAAGGGAAAGTACTTTTGTTTTTTGCACGCTAAAATTCCCAATCTTTGTACTCCACATAGGTTCACTTACACTTCTTAAGCCGATTGAACCAATTAATAGGCTTTTGCGTATCATCGAAATCAACCTTATGCAGGGCAAGAAATAGCAGCCAGAATAGTAGCCAAAAACGTTAGCCATAAACATTATGTAGAAACTTTAGGCCGCAAGGTAGTACATCTGCGTAAGTGCTTGCAGTGAAATTATCCAGATCCACGCGATTGTGAACATTGCCGAAGCCTGTGCGATGACGTCTGTGCCATAATGTCGCAGGTCATTGTAGGATAGCGCACTCCCCCCATCTTCCCTAAGAAGCAAGAGAAAAGAACTCTTCAAGTCGGTATAGAACATCGTTTGATCTTTTGTTTTATTTTAATTTTGAGAATGAAATCTGCTGACCAGTATCTCTTGATGCTTAAACTAATCCTGTTGGGATTAGCGTTGTATTGAGCGATCAGGCAAGGAATATGTGTGATGTTAAGAAGCTCTTTGAAAATCCTTATTTTGCTGACAGTCCTCGTCGGAGCAATCCCTCTGTTGGGGGCTTTCACAGCAAACCTGGTTCACGCGGATGAACTTACTTCAGAAACGAATACAAGCTCAAATTAAGCTACCCGTTTTCCTTCTATAGATTGCGTTGAATGCCTTGATATGGGGTTGATACAACCTACCTTTTTATTAAAAACCCTTTACAAACAATCGAATAAGGCGCTCACTGTAGTTGTCACTCTTAATAATTTCCCTAAGAGGCTATGGCAATAAATACTGTTTACGCACGCTCTTCTCCGTGACCTGTATCACAGTTATCTTTATCTCGAGGTCGTACTACTTTCTGGATATTTGATTTGCCTGCACTTCTCAACCCATCATTAGAAGGCGAGATGTCATGACGAAAGCCAGAGCGAGAGAACGAGCTAAAGCAAGAGCAGCTAAGCCCAAAAAGCAGGACCATAGTTCTGATCTGTCAGAACAAACCGAAGAACAAAAGCAAGAGAGTCATTTCGACCGCAAAGCTAATTCGATTAAAGGCCCTTCTATGAATGCCAATCACGGTAATTTTGGTGGTGCAAGGCGTGGTTCTGCACGATCTAGCTAAACGGTTACCGGCTCATTAAGCTGTCACAGCAGTAACTCGCGAAGTCTGTTGACGACTTCGTGGTCGAAGAAATGGTTTTTGGCCCGACGTGCGCAGTATGCTGTGCTGTGATAACCAAGACCATTACTCGACATTATAGATCAAGCCCCCCCATTACGAATAGTTCGGTGAGAAATGGCTTCGACGAGAGTGTAAATTCTCTGGGTGAGGACAGGTTTTCGCGCCTTAATAAAGAAGAATATGCTTCTTGGAAGACACCAAAGAATTCGGTGAAATGAAAGCCAAGAGTATGTTTGGCGTCCTATGCGATTTTTCTGAAAGCTGTTTGGGGTAAATTTTGTTGAGTTATTGTCTATTGAAAAGTAGGCAATAGTATTGGATGGCTCATTTAGAGAGCGTATCGTATAGACTTTATATAAATCTCTCTAAAAGCGATCAAGGCACAATAAAAAGATTTACGACCAATTAACAATATTCATCGTATAAATATAACTTGGGGCACTCTTCTTTTATTGATAGTGCAGTTCTATGTGCCTTCTTGATACGGAGATCTAGTGAGAATTTTTGAAAATACGTTAATTTCAAAACGTATACGATTACTTACATTGGCAGTTATTGCCAGTTTTGTTGCTACGGCAAGCGTGTTAATTGCCAACGAAGTTGCGCATGGTCTGATATCAAAAGCAAAAACCCAATCTACCAATCTCACAGTTGAAACAGCCAATTTAAACCATTTAGCTTTTGAGGCGCAAAATACGGCGTCCTCTTTTTTGGCGACGCAAAATCCAGAATTTGAACGGGTTTTTAGGACACTTATCGAAGATCTTAAGGAAAATATTCTTTTATTTCAAAAGCATGACTTGGTCGAGGGGTATCCTCCGTTAACGAAAAGTACCGAGAATGTTCTCGTGAAAATCGAGACTTACAGTAGTCATATGAAAAGCATTTTCACCAAGTGGAATCTTATTGGAATCAACGAGAAAACTGGATTACACGGAGAAATTCGTGACGAAGCTCATTCTATTGAAGCAATTTTAAGAACTATGGAAGATAACACTGAAGCAGACTTAAAAAGTCAGTTGTTATTATTAGCTATTCGGCGTTCTGAAAAAGATTATATGCAAAGGCTGGACAACAAATATACTTCTCTTCTTTGGCAAAGTATTGAGGCCCTAAAACAGCTTTCACAATCGAGTTTTAGTGCCTCAACTAACCAGGCAATACAGGCTCATCTGTCCACATATAAAAAAGTATTTGAAAAATTTGTTATAGTTCGCACTGATATTATAGCGGATGAAAAAATCATGCGAGATGAAGTGTCTGAAATTGTGGAATCAATTGAAGAGTTGCGACAAGCGACAATAAATCACATCGCGGAACATGATGAAAAGGTTAATGATCTAAGGGAAATATATTCTTATGTGGCCTTTGGAGCTGTATTTGTTACAGGGGTCATTGTCATTGGTATTGCGCAGCAGGTTTCAAAATCAATAACGCAGCCCTTGAATGCAATAACATCTGTTATGCAATCATTCCTTCGTAATGATTACTCTGTGAGTGTTGCAAAATTTTCTGAAAATACAGAATTTGGTGATATGTCAGCATTGCTTATTAAAATGAAGGAGCAGGATGAAGCACGGGTCAAATCTGAGAAAAACTTGCAACAGGCCTACGATAGTTTAGACGAGCGCGTTAAAGAGCGAACAGTAGAACTTGAAAATGCCAATGAAGAACTCAGCCAATTTGCCTATGTGATCTCTCACGATATTAAAGCACCTTTACGGGCAATACATAATTATTCAGATTTTCTCGTAGAAGACTTATCGGGTAAACTCGGAGAAGAACAACAAGGGTATCTCGTCTCTATGGCTAAGGCCGTGACGGAGGGCGAGCAAATGATTGAAGATGTCTTGGCTCTTTCCCGAATTGGCCGTGCAGATACAGAAATTCAAGTTGTAGATATCAAAGAAATCATTTCATCGGTAAAAAACTTGTTAGGTCTGCATGCCGATTGCAAGTTTGTTTGCTCAGGGATATGGCCGCCCGTTCCCACAAATGCAATTCTTCTTAAACAAGTTTTGAGCAACTTGATCGGCAATGGCTTCAAGTTTAATAAATCTAAGTTTAAGAAGGTGGAGGTCTCTGGTGGTGAAAAGCAGTCGGATGGAGAGAACGTAGGTAAGTATATTGAAATACGGGTGCAAGATAACGGTATTGGGATAGATCAAAAATATAGGGAAAATATCTTTAAGATATTTCATCGATTACACACTAAAAAAGAATACGATGGGACAGGAGTTGGCCTCGCAATTGTAAAAAAAGCAATGACTGAATTGCGCGGAACTATTGTTATCGAAGATGCCGAAAATGGGGGAACGTGCTTTGTACTCTCCTTGCCGTTGGAGCTAGACATGAAAGGCGAAACTAATGCATGAGTCTATTAATGTATTGCTTTGTGAAGATAGTGAGCATGATATTCTCGCGACGAAACGCGCATGGAAAAAGTTTAACATTTCGAACCCGCTTTATGTTGTAAATGATGGTGAGGCTTGCATGAATTTCCTTACCAACAAGGAAGAATATGCAGACCCTAAGGATGCCCCCCCAATATCTTTATTGTTGCTTGATTTGAATATGCCGAAAATGGGTGGGTTAGAGGTGCTAAAGGCCGTTCGTAATACTCCTGAAATACGCCACTTAAAGATTGTTGTCCTTACGACTTCTCAATCAGATGAAGATCAACTCAGTAGTTATGATCATTGTGTGAACGCATTTATTACCAAGCCAATAGTTTTCGAAAATTTTGCAGAAACAATGAACCGGATCAACATGTTCTGGACCTTGGTTCAGCCAGGAGCAAGCCCAAAATAAAAGGTATGAAATGAACCACGCTTCCAGTAATCGGAATGAAGAGCAAGAGAACGATTGTCCTACAGATAGTAAGGATGAACCTTTAGATTGTGCGCTTTTACTGGTTGAAGATGAGGATATGGATGCAGAAATATTTAAACGTATTTGTCAAAAATCATCTTCTGAATTTCAAATTAAACGTGTGTCTACTGGCGAAGCTGCAATTCGTGCCCTAGAAGAAAATCCAACGTCTTTTGACCTGATCGTTTCAGATATAGGGCTACCTGGAATGTCTGGTTTGGATTTGTTTGAATATATTCATGTTCGCTATCCTGCTCTTCCTTTGATTGTTTTGACAGGCGCGGGATCTGAAAGCCAAGCAATAGACGCCCTAAATATTGGTGTAGATAACTATTGTAAAAAGGGATCTGGGGAGCGTTATAAAAAGGCGATCCATCACGTAATTAAGGAAGTCGTTCTTCGTAGGCGTAAGCATGAAGCCCTAATTAAAGCTGAGCAAGAACTCGTGGAGCAGATTAGAAAAGTGGAACTTGCTGATCGAGCCAAAGTACAGTTCATGCTCAATATTTCTCATGAATTAAGAACACCTTTGAACTGTGTTGTTGGCTTTTCAGAAGCTCTGCTCGGAGGCTTATGTGGTCCATTGGATGCGAAACTGGCCGAATATATCGGAGATATTCATAGCTCAGGCCAGAACTTACATGGCCTAATCGAAGAGCTTCTCAATATCACAGACATTGAATCTGGCAACATTATAAGTACTCCTGAGAATTTCCTGGTAGCAGAGCTTATAAAAGAATCACTCCAAATGGTCAGCAACGATGCTCTGGGTAAACAGCAAACAATTACCTTTAATATGGACAAGGAAGGCACTGACGTCTTCTCTAGTCATCTTGATCGTCGACATTTTAGGCAGATTTTGATGAACTTGTTAAACAACTCAATAGCATACTGTCAGCAAGGTGCAGAAATAATAATTAACCTTGAACATTTGACTGAGAAAAATAAATTTGAAGTTACTCTGTCTGACAATGGACCTGGAGTGGCTACGATCTTTCATGATGGCCTTTTTGAACCCTTTGTCCGACCACAAGATAGCTTAGTGACATCTTCTGGAGGGGTAGGGATAGGCCTGTCGATAGTTAAGGCGTTATGCGATGAAAATGGAATAGAGCTAGATTTTCAAAGTGTAGAAAATGAAGGTACGCAGGTACGCTTATTAATACCTGCAGTGTAAAGGGCGCTAGCGAGTAGGGTACATAAAAATGATACTGATTTTTTGAAATTTGTCGAAGTTGTTCTGGAATTCGAAGTTTCCAAAACCGCCAAAAATTACAAAAACTCAGTGAGCTGTCTAATTATTTGATTTTGTTAGATAGAACGTGGTGCCGTGAGGCGAAATTTGCCCTCAATCAGAAACCTTTATGTAACGACGTTAATTTATATTTAGCTAAATTTTTGTAAATTTGTGTCTGAGATGACTAATCAAAAACATGCATAAAATTTCCTTTGAACGATGAAATGTAAAAAAATTCAATTTAAGGAATTATGTCTAAAACGATTATTTATTATAATTGTTATATCGATTACTTTGCTTACTGCATTACGCCATACTGCCGTTGCTCAAGTTATTGAGTACTATCCGAATGGCACCATAATAACCCCAATACCTATGAGTGACGCATTCCGTAAATTGTACTCTTTTGAACTCTCAAGAGACCGGCAAATTAAGTGGAATAAAAGTGCTATTATTCAGCAAGCAAGAAAAGCTGCGCGTTACCATAAGATTCCACCAAAGCTATTTATTGCTCTCATACAACAAGAAAGTAACTTCGACATCAATGCCGTCTCCCCAAAAGGAGCAATCGGACTTACCCAGTTAATGCCTGAAACTGCGAAACTTTTAAGGGTAAATCCTAATATCCCCATACTGAATATTGATGGAGGCGCTCGGTATCTCGCCGCTCAATACCAAAAATTTAAATCGTGGAAGTTAGCTTTGGCAGCTTATAATGCCGGACCCGAAATTGTAGAAAAGTACAACGGTGTTCCGCCCTACGAAGAAACACAAAATTATGTTTTAATAATACTAACCAATTGGAAACAAACGCTAATGACTGATGAGAGTATTAATACACAACGCCCCGGAAAGGTACGTTTCAAACTTTACTCGAACTAGAGCTCTTTATAAGTGTTTGGCTTCGGCGTGCTCTTTAATGACGAGCTGGAGTCTCGAAAGGAAAGTAGATGCGTTAGGATGAGGCACCATGCTTGAGTTTTTAACTGCTTAAGCATGGTGCCAAGATGCCGATTAAAAAATTACCGACTTAATCTTCGCCGCCGTCATCGCCACCGTCGTCGTCGCCATGGCCAAAGCCATTGCCATTGTGAGTATCATGGCCTTGACGGTTGTCATTCTGGTGGCCCTTACCATTAGCGTGCCCTTGGCTATTATTATTATCAGCACCAGCTGTATTGTTGGGGGCCGCAAAAGACAAGCTAGTGGTAAAGGCAAAGATCAAAGCCAATGCGCTAACCACTGATATAATTTTCTTCATGATTTTTACTCACTCTTTTTAATGCGGATAACTCAAACCTATGGAATTTAGTTACTTCTTAAGCACTATCCGCATGTGGGTTGCATAAAATTGCGAGCAAGCGAAATAGTAAGTAATTATTCAGGTGTAGTCAAAGTATTTTTGCATACCATCGTATGCCTCAGTTGTCAGTAGTGTGAGAGTTAAGCTTGTAGAAATTTGATTTATAAAAACCCAAGCTGTCTCGAGCCTGTAGAGACGAGCGGAGAGTGATTCTATGGAAACCCCTTGAGGGTAGAATTTTCTGAAGGGTTGTTTAATAGATGGCAGGGCCTTTTTCGTTTCTACTCCAAATACCCCTCATTGATAACAGCTGCTTCGCCAGCCTTATCTTTATAATCTCTGGGATTAATTTATGTGCAAGATCATCTATTGGGAACAGGGTCGTGATGAGCCGATCCCAATTAATTAAGATGAGAATGCGAATTGGTTGAATGGGGAGTTATTTTCCGGGGCTTTTGGTAATATTGTCCAGAAACACGGGGTTTAAGAAAACCACTGAGTTCTGTAATTATTTGATAATGTTAGGTAGTAAATGGTGCCGTGAGGCGGAATTGAACCGCCGACCCCGTCATTACCAATGACGTGCTCTACCCCTGAGCTACCACGGCCTCGTTTGGACGGGCGTTATATGCCTTTGTCCGCGTTTTATTGCAAGGTTTATTTTTAACTTTCCCAATATAAATGTCATCTAAATTTATGGACGATGACTAAAATGACCTTTGAAATATTTGCATTTGCTTCAGAAATCTAGGTATGGGGTTGACCTTGTGGGCAAGACTTTGCAATCTGCGGCCATGAGCGAAGAAGAAAAGTCCGAACAAACGGCGGGCGAAAGCCCTAATGAAACTGATGACAGAAGCCAGAAGAGCCTTACTTCTGAAAAGGCTGTTGCGGAGCGTACGACCATACGTCTTAGCCGAGAGGCAAAGGCTCTGCGTGATAATCTGCGCAAGCGTAAAGGTCAGATGCGCGAGCGTAAATGACGCTTAGGTCACGCTCTTAATCAAATTCAAGCTAACTCCACTTATGTGCCTAAGGATGGCGTCCCTTATAAATATGGGGCTTGAACCATCTTCAATCTTGAGCTTTCAGGCTAGAGACAGTAGAAGGCATATGGTTTTACGCTGTCCACAGCGTGAAAAAATGGAATCGGTGACATTTGGGAGGATATGCCGTGGGAATTATGCCGGACACATGGATTAGAGATCAGGCCGAAAATCATGGTATGATCGAGCCATACGTGGAAGCACAACGCCGGGAAGGAGTTATCTCCTATGGTGTTAGCTCATACGGTTATGATGCACGGGTCTCTACCGAATTTAAAATCTTCACCAACGTTCACAATGCAATTGTTGACCCTAAAGATTTTTCGGATCAGAGCTTTGTGGAAAAAGATTCCGATGTTTGCATCATCCCACCCAATTCTTTTGCGCTGGCCCGCACAGTTGAATACTTCCGTATTCCGCGCGACGTCTTGGTTATTTGTCTTGGCAAGTCGACTTACGCGCGTTGCGGTATTATCGTAAATGTCACACCGCTTGAGCCCGAGTGGGAAGGACATGTCACTCTTGAGTTTTCCAATACAACTCCGTTGCCTGCGAAAATCTATGCAAATGAAGGCGTCTGTCAGTTCCTTTTCCTTAAAGGAGAAGGGCCCTGTGATGTCTCATATGCAGATCGCGCCGGAAAATATATGAAACAGCGTGGCGTTACTTTGCCGCGTATATAAAGTTGTTCCTGAAGCGCTGCACTTAAGTGCTCGATGGAATATACTATAGTTTTGATGTGTAGGATTAAAAGCAACACTGCTTTCCTTTCAACAGATCAGCGTCACGATTTGAACAAAGCCCTTGGATAGACCTGTCTGACAGATGATAACCAGGCAGAAACGGTAAGATACGATGGATAAAATTAAAATTCGCGGTGGAAATCCGCTCAAAGGGAAGATTTGGATCTCTGGCGCAAAGAATGCAGCCTTGCCTCTTATGACGGCGGCTCTTCTTACTGATGAAGTACTAACACTACGTAACCTGCCTCATTTGGCCGATATAACAACCCTGGCTAACCTTCTGGCCCAACACGGGGTAGATCTGCACATGAACGGAGCGGCGGGCAGCGAAGGTTGTGCTGGCCGTGTTCTTGAAATGCATGCCAAGACGATCTCAACGACCAAAGCACCTTATGAACTCGTTCGTAAGATGCGGGCATCCATTCTTGTGCTGGGGCCCTTACTCGCACGCGAAGGCCACGCTGAAGTGTCGCTACCGGGTGGCTGTGCAATCGGATCACGTCCAGTTGATTTGCACCTGCAGGGAATGGAGCAACTCGGGGCCGAGATCGAACTTAAAGAAGGTTATGTCCACGCCAAAGCGCCTAATGGACTTGTCGGTGGGGAAATTATGTTCCCCAAAGTATCCGTTGGTGCGACAGAAAACATCATGATGGCTGCTGTTCTGGCAAAAGGGACAACCCGGATGATCAATTCTGCACGGGAACCTGAAATTGTGGACCTAGCCGAATGTTTGATTGGTATGGGGGCAAAGATCGAAGGTGCTGGAACAGATACGATCACTATCGAGGGAGTTGATCGTCTGCATGGTTATACTCACACGGTAGTGCCTGACCGTATTGAGACCGGAACTTACGCCATGGCTGCGGCGATGACCGGGGGCGAGTTGGAATTGATTGGCGCGCGCCCGGAACATTTACGTTCGATGATTGATCAACTTTCTCATGCTGGTGTTGTTATTGAAGAGTTGGAAAACAGCATGATCGCGCGGTGCGTAGGTGAGCGTGTTACCGGCGTTGATATCATGACTGAGCCATACCCCGGCTACCCAACAGATTTACAAGCTCAAACGATGACTTTAATGTCCATAGCTGATGGGGCATCAATGATCACTGAAACGATTTTTGAAAATCGTTTCATGCATGTGCCGGAGCTTTGCCGTATGGGGGCTAATATTACCGTACATGGTTCTTCTGCACTTGTGCGGGGCCAGGCAAAATTGACAGGCGCCGAAGTTATGGCGACTGATCTTCGGGCAAGTTTCTCTCTTATTATGGCAGGGCTGGTTGCTGATGGGGAAACTGTGTTAAACCGTGTCTATCATCTTGACCGGGGCTATGAGCGTGTTGAAGACAAACTTGCAGCTTGCGGTGCAGACATAGAGCGTATCAAAGTCGATTAAGATCATCGTCGGTAAATGACAGGGAACTGAAAATATGGCTGAGAGCAAAAGACTGAAGATCCGGGCACATGATGCCGAAGACATCCGTACTTTATCCGGGTTGCTTCAGGATTCTTTAGCTCCGCTATGTGATGTTAAGTATTTACGAGAAGAAAATCGTTTTGTCCTCGTCGTTAATCGCTTTTGCTGGGAGATGCTTCCGGCTGAACTTCGCGAGCGATCTTTATCTGCGCCTGATACACCAGCGGGACAGGCTGAAAACGACGATGTTTCCTTTTCTGACGTGGATGACCTCCCAACTTTTCACCGCGTAAATACCGGTCTTTGTTTTGACAAAGTCAAATCCGTCCAAGTTAAAGATGTAGATTTGAGCCAGAAGGATGAGATCCTCAACCTTCTCACTGTTGCAGCCATTCCAGGCTATATCACTCTTCATTTTTCAGGTGGGGCTGCCATTCGTCTGGTGGTGTCGAAAATTCGGTGCCATATGGATGATATCAGTGAGCCTTGGCCAACATTGTATCAGCCTCGTCATGAAGTCGATGACACAGAAAACAAAAATGAAGCTTCAAACGAAGACGAAAAAGCCTCCCCCGGGGATAAGAAATCTCATGGTGATGAGCATTCTGAGGGTACGCGCTCCCCGGAAGAAGCGTGATAGGTAAAGAATAAAGTTACTAAGGCAGATAGGGTGAGATACCCATCGCCGAGATAAAACGGATTATAGTATTATGCCCAAGATCGAACCGATGATCCTGGCTGTCCCTAAGGGACGTATTCTCAAAGAACTTTTGCCTCTTATGAAGAGTGCCGGAGTTGAACCAGAAGAATCTTTCTTTGATGACAAGTGCCGCCAGCTGAAATTTGCCACCAATGTGGATTATCTGGAAATCATACGTGTGCGAAGTTTTGATGTTCCGACTTTTGTTGCTTTTGGTGCGGCCCATCTTGGTGTCGCTGGCAGTGATGTGATCATGGAATTTGATTACCCAGAGATTTATTCTCCTGTTGATCTCGATATTGGTCACTGTCGTATGTCAGTTGCTGCACCGACGACGCTGTTGGAAAGTGAAGATCCTTCTCAATGGAGCCACATCCGTGTCGCAACAAAGTACCCTAAAATCACCCAAAAGCATTTCTCTGCCCGGGGTGTGCAAGCCGAATGTATCAAACTAAACGGGGCTATGGAGCTTGCACCGAACTTGGGGTTATGCCGTAGGATTGTTGATTTGGTGTCTTCTGGGGATACGCTTAAAGCGAATGGTTTGGCTGAAGTAGAAAAAATTTCTGACGTCTCTTCTCGCTTTATTGTAAATCGGGCAGCAATGAAAACACGCCCTGCAGAGATCAATCACTGGATCCGTAGTTTCCAGGAGGCCGTCAATGCCAAGTGAACTCAAAGCTAATTCCCCCGAGTTTGAAAATGCGTTTCTTGATCTTCTGTCATCGAAAAGAGAAGTTTCGGTAGATGTGAACGATACGGTCTCTGTAATTTTGGCCGATGTAAAAAGGCGTGGTGATGCTGCGTTGCTTGATTACACCCAAAAATTTGATCGTATGGAAATAACTGCTGGGGCATTGCGAGTTACTCAAGCTGAAATCGATGAGGCAGTAACTAAATGCGCCCCTGAATCGATAAAAGCACTCGAGCTTGCTGCGCGGCGTATTACCGAGTACCACGCCCGCCAAAAGCCGGAGGATCTTCGTTATACCGATGAGGTCGGTGTCCAGTTAGGGCATCGATGGACTGCCGTGCAAGCTGCGGGATTATATGTTCCTGGCGGATTGGCAAGTTATCCTTCTTCAGTGTTGATGAACGCCTTACCAGCAAAGGTTGCTGGTGTTGACCGCCTCGTTATGGTGGTGCCAACTCCTGATGGTGTGCTTAATCCACTGGTTCTTGCTGCAGCTTCTATCGCTGGGGTAGACGAAATCTATCGTGTGGGTGGGGCGCAGGCCGTTGGTGCTCTGGCTTATGGTACGGACACTATCAAACCCGTTGATATTATAGTTGGTCCTGGCAATGCCTATGTTGCAGCAGCCAAGAAGCAGGTATTTGGCACAGTCGGTATTGATATGATTGCTGGACCATCTGAAATTTTAATTATTGCTGATGGTAAAAACGACCCACGTTGGACGGCGGCTGATCTCTTGGCACAGGCTGAACACGATACTGCTGCCCAATCTATCTTGATTACCGATGATGCTGATTTTGCAGAAGCCGTAAAGCGAGCGGTAGATGTTCACCTGCAAACACTTCTTCGGAGTGAGATCGCAGGTAAAAGCTGGAATGACCACGGTGCTATAATCTTGGTTGATGATCTTGATGAAGCCATCGCTTTGACGGATCGTCTGGCACCTGAACACCTTGAAATAGCCGTTGATGACCCTGAAACATTAGCTGCCAAAATCCGCAATGCGGGCGCAATATTCTTAGGACGACATACTGCAGAGGTCATTGGTGATTATGTGGCTGGCCCAAATCACGTATTGCCTACAGCACGATCGGCACGGTTTTCTTCCGGGCTTTCCGTACTGGACTTCATGAAAAGAACGTCCTTGATCGCTTGTGATGCAGAAAGCCTGAAAGCCATCGGTCCCGCTGCTGTGATCTTGGCCAAAGAAGAGGGGCTTACAGCTCATGCGCTTTCAGTTTCTTTACGGCTAGAAGGCTGATTAGCCCAAGTTAGTCGAAACAAATATGTAATCCCGACCTTTATTTTTTCCTATCACGCCTTATGCGTCTTTCGGGAAGACGTGAGGTCGGGATTGTTTTTTTGATAAGAAATTCCTGCCTTTACGAGTAGCTTCGGTGGCTGGCATAGTGAAAATAAAGATAGCAGCCCTATATCTTATATCTCCTTTTTCGAGGGATCGAATGAGCGAACAAGCCGGCCAAGATAGCAATCATCATCTTATCCATATCAGTTTGGATGAAAACTCTTTGGCACGTTCTACTCCGGATGTTGAGAAAGAACGTGCGATTGCGATTTATGACTTAATTGAACAAAACAGTTTTATACCCTTTGGATCTGATGCCGGCCCCTATCTTCTTGATCTCGGAATTGTAGAGAACCGATTACGCTTTCGAGTAGATCGGGAGGGCGGGCAATTTCTTTGTGAACATATTCTATCCCTTACTCCGTTACGTCGTGTCATTCGCGACTACTTTTCTGTGTGTCAGACCTATTTCGAAGCTATTAAAATGGCGAGCCCTGCCAAGATTGAAGCTATTGATATGGGGCGTCGGGGATTGCATAACGAAGGTTCCGAGATTCTTCAACTACGTCTCGATGGCAAGATAGAGATTGATTTCAATACTGCCCGGCGCTTATTCACGCTGATCTGTGCCCTCCATAGCGTTAGAGGCCGTTAGTTTGGTCGATTTACCAGATGCTGTCCTTTTTGCATGCACCCATAACGCCATACGTTCTCCAATGGCGGAGGGAATTTTAAAGCATTTACTTGGTCATAAGGTCTTTGTGGATTCTGCAGGAGTGAGATCTCAGGAAATCGATGGTTTTGTCATTGAGGTGATGGACGAAATTGGCATTGATATTTCACGACACAAAGCTAAAAATTTTGGTGATCTGGAAGATAGTTCTTTTGATTTAATCATTAGCCTTTCGCCTGAAGCTCAACACTCTGCTGTCGAGATGACGAGAACAATGGCGTGTGATGTTGAGTTTTGGCATACGTTTGATCCGACACTTATCGAAGGCAGTAGAGAAACCCGACTTACTGCTTACAGGCAAGTTCGGGATTTTTTACAAAAGAAAATTGAAAAACGCTTTACTATGGATCTTAAGCCAAATCTATAATGACCATCTCGATTTAAAGAGTTGAAATTTGTGGCCAGTGCAGCTGTATAAAAATACAGGGATTAAAAGTTGTAAGCTAGTTGGTTAGCCGAACATTATAAGATGATGGATAAATATTATGCTTTTGGAATAAGGTTTCGAGAGTCCCGTCAGCCTTGATTAATTTGTAGCCTTCACTCAATCGTTTAGCGATTAACTTAGCATCAGGTCTATTAAGACTAATAGCAGGGTGCACATGCTCTAAAAAAAGTGTTTCGAGGTATTTAATTTCATCTGCACGCTCAAAGTTGCGTTCTCTTAATACAGCATTACCGACGGTTTCACCCGTGAAGAGGATGTCAAAGCGGTTTTCGATGAGCATTTTCATGCCATGGATTTCTTTAGGGTAAGGGATGATTTTAATTTCTTTATTAATGAGGCCCTTCAAGACCTCTGTATAATTTCCATCCTTCAGAGAGCCAAAAGTGTGATCCTTTAGGTCATCAAGCTTATTGAGTACTATGTGGCTATCTTTTCTGACAAAGAAGCCAACCTCCGTTACCCAAAATGCTTGGTCGGTGTATGATAGCCAGCTTAAATTTTCATCTGCGTATGTTGAGCAGGAAATGCCATCAATATTACCCTTCTTGACTTGAGTGACTAACCTGTTCCAAGGGAGGATTCTGTGCTCAACTTCAAAGCCAACGCGTGCTCCAGCAGTTACAACGATGTCACTAAGGAGGCCTTGATTTGGAAGGTTGTTATCTACTAGGGGTTTCCAAAGATTACAGGCCAAGACAAGAGGTTCAGCCCGGGCAGGTAAGCTCAGGCTGTAAAGCGTTATCAATAGAAGCGTTATTCTTAATATCATAAAGGCCGTTTCCCTCCCCCAGGGATTAGCATTCAAGGTCCGGAAAACACTATCCGCACAAAAGTTTAACATTTCCCTTTTTAGAACAAAAGCAATAGACACCATAATTGTGTATTTTGTTTTGAAGTGTTGAGACGCGAGCATGCGTTGTTTCCTAGAAGGATTTTTGGTATCACCCTAAAATGGTTTTTTGATGTTGGTCCGCATGGTTTTGGAGCTATTATTAAAATGAACCACTCCGTATAAAATCGGCATACTAATTAATAAGTATGCTTGTTAAAGAGGATACCTAATTTTTTATGCAACTTGTAACTCGTCAGTCCTCAGCTCCATTTGTGTTGGCTTCAGCTTCTCCGCGTCGCCGTGATCTATTGCAACAAATTGGACTTGTTCCAGATATTATCGATCCAGCAGATATAGATGAAAGTCCTAAGAATAGAGAATTACCAGCTGATTATGCCAAGAGAATTTCTCAGGAAAAAGCGGAGGCTATTGCATCTCGACATAAGGGGGCGTTCGTCCTGGCTGCTGACACGGTTGTTGCTGTGGGTAGAAGAATTCTGCCAAAAGCAGAAGACGAAATGGATGCAAGAGATTGTTTGGCCTTATTATCCGGTCGACGTCATAGGGTTCTGACATGTCATGTCCTTGTCACACCAACGGGTGATCTTAGACAAAAATTAGTTCAAACGGCTGTTAAATTCAAACGTTTGCACCGTAGTGAAATTGACGCTTATATCAAGAGTATGGACTGGCACGGTAAGGCTGGTGGTTATGCCATTCAGGGTGGGGCCGCAGCGCTAATTCCCTCCATAAATGGATCTTATACTAATGTGGTAGGGTTATCGTTGCCTGAGGTGACGAATATGCTGGTTGGAAATGGATTCTAAGCAGTTATGAGTAGTATCGTATATATCGACTATCTTCCCGGACTGTTGAGAGCCGCATGTTTAAAAGATGATCATCTACAGGATTTACTTATTTTACGTGATGATAAGCCGCTCTATATCGGGAATATTTATACGGGCAAGATTATTGCGATAGATAAAGGACTCGATGCTGCATTTGTTGATATAGGCCTGGATAGTCCTGGGTTTCTACCTCGAAATCAAATTCCAAAGTTGTTACGTGATCATGGTTTATCAGAGGGGCTGTATTTACAGGTTGAGGTCACACGCGAAGGTGTTGATGGAAAAGGTGTTAAACTTCGAGCGCGAGATGAACTACCTAAAGAGAAAAAAACAGGTCTACTCTTGGCTCAAGATCCGTTGTTGGAATGGTTGCGTCGACAGTCCGCAGACCTTGAAGCTATCTTCGTTACCGATGCTGGAGTTGTTAGGCGTGTTAAGCGGCTACTTGAGGTTTCAGAATACAATAGTGTCGAGCTAAAACTTGTTGCAGATAAACCGAACCTATTTGAACAAAACGGAATTGAAGAGGTCATAGACGAGTTACTGCAAGTTGATATCTCTCTGCCTTCGGGTGGGAGCCTTATCATCGAGCAGGGACGTACTTTGAGCGCGATAGACGTTAATAAGGGGACCATGCAACATAATGGTGGTGCGGAGAAGCTTCATTATGAGCTTAACGTCGAAGCAGCTAAAGAGATTGCGCGCCAACTACGACTTCGAAATATTGCCGGGAGAATTCTCATAGACTTTACGAGCATGAAGTCGGCGGATAATCGAAAAAGCTTACAAGGAATTTTAAAGGCTGAGCTTAAGCTTGATTATGCGGGTCATAAGCTGTTCCCTCTTTATCTCTCTGGAATACAAGAACTAACACGTAAAAGGGCAGGACGAAGCCTTCAAGGGCTATTGTTACAACCTATTGGAATTGGTGGATTAGGACAAATTTCTGATCCCCAGACACAAGCATTTACGGCACTCAGAAGGCTCTGGACGGCGACTTTATCTAAGGGAGCTAAAGAGAGAAGCTCTAAAAAGTTAAAGATTGTCGCCAGCCCACCGGTCATAAAAGTATTAGAAAAAAGCCCAGGGCTTGATTATGTCAAAGACAGGGTCGGAGGTTCGATTCTTCTTGTCGAAGATCATGTTTTACGTGGCGACGCGCAATTAACTGAATTTAGAATAGAAGTTTAAGAAGAGAGTTTATTGATGAGTGACAAAAAAAATAAAGCATCAAGCTGTCCGGTATGTAAGGGGGAAAGCTCTGTAAAGTACGCGCCCTTCTGCTCTCAGCGTTGTGCTGATGTGGATCTGAGCAGGTGGTTGGGCGGAGGATATCGGATTCCAACGAGTGAACGTCCTATTGGACCAGCTGACGATGATGAAATTATGTAAGTAACAGCTTGAATTTAAGTAAAAATCCTCTTTTTTTTATTTTTCTTTGCAATAGGGCTGGACACGGCCTCAATCATTTTCTATAAGCCCTTCATCGGCGGTCAACACAGTTGGCAAGCCCACGGTGCCCAGGTAGCTCAGTTGGTAGAGCAGCGGACTGAAAATCCGCGTGTCGGTGGTTCAAATCCGCCCCTGGGCACCACTTTTAATACCCCCATGATTAAATTAAGAATGTTAGCGTCTCGAAGGCGCTGATGCATATTTCTATTTTGGTATCTGTTACCAAAATGGATGTGCTCTTTAATGGGGGGCATATAAACATCTCCCTTCATTAAATACTGCTCATTAAGTCCGGCTCCGTTTTTTTTTGTAATTCCTTGAAGCGGAAGAACGTTTGGGGCTTTCGCTTCGGCGCCAAGCTTTCTTGTTATATCGTCATGACACATACCTATTGTTATCTGGGCCACAAAAGCTGAGATGGCAATCGCAGGCAGGGAGAGGCAGGGCCATCTGAATTGTGCATTATTATTCTGATTTGAGTTAAGATGTGAATCTGCTCTGGATTGGATCAAATTTTCAATTGGATTGTTTCTCAAGCAACTACTGATAGTTTTGTTGCGTACTCTTGATTCTATCATGATTGTAAAAAAAGACTCTAAAAGGTTGTTTTTAGCTTGAGCTAATAAAGCCTTTAAGGTAACTTTTGCGTCGAAAAGAAAGTGTTTTTCTTGTTTTGCGCGTAAGGTGATATATTTTTATTTGCTGTAATGTGCTGCAAAGTTCGAAAAATGCGACTGTGATCTTTATGCAACACCTTTGTTTAAATGCCCGATATTCCTTTTGGATTCTTGACATTTACTAGGTTCGAACTGTAGAAAGATCACAGAATTATATTAGGTGGTTGTGAATCGTCATTTATTTTATCTGTAGTTCATTGTGAAACGCAGATAAGCATCGGGGGAAATATACCAATGCGCCAGTTTGGTAAAACCTTGGCAACAAGCTTTAAGACAGTACTTCTCGTGAGTGCTTTCGCTGTGCCAACAATTACTTCAGCTCAGGCTGTAACACTACAAGAAGCTATTACTCAAGCCCTTGCTACTAATCCAGATATCGGGATCGTTGCTCATAACCGTGAGGCTGTTGACGAAGAACTCCGTCAGGCTCGTGGACTTTATTTGCCTCAGATCGATTTGTCTGCTGGCGCTGGCATTGAGAGCAATGATGATTCAACATCACGTGCTGGTGGTGGTACCGGTAAACATGATGTGATCAATCCAACGGATGTTTCTCTTACGCTACAACAACGCGTATTTGATGGATTTGAAGCCGGAAGTACTGTTGATCGCGAAAAAGCGCGTGTCGAATCCGCTGCTAATCGCGTTCAGGAAAACTCAGAGTTCCTGACATTGGATACTATTGGTTCATACCTCGAAGTTATTCGCCAGCGCGAGCTTTTAGATCTTTCAAAAAATAATCTTCAAATTCACATCGACATTGTCGCAAACCTCCAAGAGCGTCTTGCTGGTGGTGGCGGTAGTCGTGCGGATGTGTCTCAAGCAGAAGCGCGTGCAGCTCGTGCTCGCAACACACTGACAACGACTTACAATGATCTTCGTGACGCTGAAGCAAATTACACGCGTATTGTTGGACACTTCCCTGAAGAGCTAGATACTCCAGAAGCATTCTCTACAGAATTACCTGGCGGTCTGGATGATGCTGTTGATCTGGCTGTAAACAGCAACCCAACTATTCGTATCTTTGAAGCTGATGTTCGTACAGCAGAAGCGGAAGTTACTTTGGCTGAAGTTCCAATGTATCCTACCGTGAACTTAGAAGCGACTACAGAACACCGTGATGAGTTCGATGCTACTCCGGGCACTTATGAGCAAAACAATTCTGTGATGCTCCGTCTGCGGTGGAACTTGTTCCGCGGTGGTATTGATCGTGCGGCACGTCAGGAAGCTCTTTCTCGTCTTTCTGAAAGCAAAAATCAGCGTTATAGCTCAGTAGTTGATGCTCAACGTGAAATGCGTCAATCTTGGTTCGCACTTGAATCAAACCGTCAGTCTGTAACTGATCTTGCTTCGGCTGTTCAGTATAATACAGAAACGCGTGATGCATACCGTGATCAGTTCGAAGTTGCTCAGCGTACATTGCTTGATGTTCTCGATGCTGAAAATGAACTTTTCACATCTCGTGGTCAGCTGGTATCAGCGATGACAAATGAACAGCTCGCTTCCTATCGTATCCTGGCTCTTAGTGGCCAGTTGATGACAAGTGTTGGTGTAGAAGCTCCAGAACAAGCAGTTGTGGATCATCAGTCTTGGGCGGATGGTCTGATCAATTAATAATTGTCTGTGACTTATAAAAAAAGGGCGCTTTATGCGCCCTTTTTTGTGTTTAGATTTAATGTGTTGGTACATAGAATATTTGTGATTTCACCCTATTTAGGGTTAAGCTTTAATCGACAGGCAATGTGAAATTAATTAACGTTAATTTTCAGAGCTTAAAAACATTAGCTAATTACAAAGAATACTCCTGTATGCTAAGAGTGGTTGTTATTTTATGAAAATAATATATATAGCTAAACATACAAATCTGGTTCGGTAGAAACCAGTTTCGAAAGAATTGAAATGAGTACCAACTACAAAAACATAACGACAGTTGGTGTCGAAGAAAGTAATCCAAGTCATCAAACTGTGGATAGCTTTTATGATTCTTCTTTTGAGACTTCTTTCGATCAAGAAGAGGATATGGTTTCTCTCCATCTTGATGATCTCTTACCTGATGATTCTGGTGCAGTTGTTCTCTTCGCAGGCGAGGGTAATCAAGTGTACCTCGAAACAATAGAGATGGTTGTATCTAGCGGAATTTCGACGTCTCACGTCACGGCCTCTGGCGTGGATGTGACAGGTTTAAATGTATATAACTTTTCAAGTGGGCTGACGCTTTATAGTGAAAGCGAAGTCATTATTCAGACTGAAGTCTAAATAAAATTTCTCACATTAATAATACTTCGTAAGTTATTTGACGCAGAGAGCATTTTGTCTATGTAGTCTTGGGAGATGCTATGCGTGGGCTGCTTGCAATCCAAATAACGATATATTGCTTTTTGTGATTAAAAAGGCTTGCTCTGACCATCCGTGCTTGAGCTGTTATAACTTTCCCGGGAACAACCCGGATAATCCGCGCATCAAGGTGCTGAATAACTGTTTTCGATAACTCATCTAGCCCACTTTGTAGGGGGCCTTTAGTTCTAAGTTGAAACAGTTTTGTTATGTTTGAGCCCTCAAGGGCGATACTGGTTTCACCTAGCCAATTATAGAATGAGTTATTGCATGACACGATGTTCATATCCGATGTAAGCAACGCAGATGGGCTTGGGCTGGCTTCAATTATGGAAAGAACTGTATTTTTGTGGGTATCTGTTTCTGCTGCAGCTAAGTGACGTTCAGCTGATATCATGCAAAAAACTCTTAAAAAAGAAGAGAAGTTGGGGCCTTGATAGATTGTTTCAAGCTTGCCTATAAATTTCCCTATTTTTAGGTCATGATCGTTTGCGACGAGTTCTAGGGCGCGCCAAAAAACCGGCTCTAATCTTATCGAGTACCGTTTCTTCTTATACTGCACGACCCTAGCCTTTGGGCTCTGGTCAGCAAAGTTAACGGGTAAGATGGGTTTTGGCATAATCCTCTAATAATATTTAGCTTAATCCGAATGCCGCTCTTTAATGTAAAACTCACAAATAGTTAATTTAGTTATCGTGTAAGTCGGATTAAATAATTACCCAAACATATACTATTATACTAAGGGAGTAGAATTTCTTCACCCTCTCCTAAAATCCCACCAAGATCTGTAAGTTTACTACGTAACGAATAGCGCTTAGCAAGTTTACTTTGCGCCGCTTTAGGTAAGTCAGTCATCATCAAAACTCGTTTGTCTATCAGAGTGGTTATTAGATCCTCAAGTACACGGATCATTTCAAAATCTGAAGCCATGAGTTCTTGATGGATGCCACCTTCAGCAGGCGTTAAAGATTGACCCATCTCAGTAAGGAAAGCAATAAGTTCAGGAGATTCTGTTTCTATGAATTCGTTTGCAATTTCCGTTTCGGTATCGTGCAGTCCGGTGATTTTTCCATCACTTGAGCGTGAAACGTAGGGCATAAAGTCTCCTTGGGGCTGCTGACTATAACGATAAGGAACAGCCCTATGTTGTAGCAGGTCGCCAGAAATATTTTTACTGTAAAAAAAGTATTACGTATGGTGTTAAAATTAAGGTCAAATGGTTAATGAGACGTAAGTAAACAGGCCGTTCTGCAAAAAAATGTAGATAATTAAGACACGAAGTAGATTTTCGTCGATTTTGGTCTCTTTGACTATCCATAAAAGTATCTTTTTGTGTCAAAATTCAAAGCAATATGGAAGACTTCGGAAGATTATTCTAAATAAGGTGTCTTGCTGGCGACATATTTACAGATCATAGTTTTGTTGAAATGTATATTTAGGTCATCAAGAGTTAGATGAAACTTCAATAATGGGATAAAGAAGAATGCAACCTTTGTATCTATGGCTAAAATGCGGGCTTGCTATTGTTGTCTTGGCATTCATGGGGAGTAGTTCGGTTTCGGCTGGCGCATTAACTGGCGTGCAAGATGTTAAGCTAAATGTTTCGGGGTTAGGGCACTATGGAAAACAATGTGGTTTAACTCGAGAGATTTTTGAACGTGCTTTGTTCGGTGGCTTTCATGAAGGTGAGATCCGCTTAAGTAATTCGTCCTCCTATTGGTTGCATACCCAGGTAACAACAATCGTCTTTGACGAAACAAACTGTGTCAGTAATGTTGAAGTCACTCTGTATGCGAATACCAGATACTATAACCCAGCTACGATGGGTGAGCTTACGGGGCGCGTTGAACTTTGGCGTAAGGGGGGGCTTTACAGCTCAGTAATCGATACGCACCAAATTCAAATCAACAGTGCGTTACGAAAAATAGGACTTGGATTACGCGAATCTTGGAAAAAAGATCAACTGTAATCCCTCTAGATCTTATTAATTTAATTGGAAAAATTAATATCTGAATAGGAAATTTTGGATAACATAGTTTATCTGTAATAATTAAAATTTAGATATTGGATAATTTTTTTATCTCAATCTTAATGACGATTTTGAGAAATAATTTTTTACTTTTTGCCCGTGTCCTTAATTTTTCAAGAGGTGAAATATAGGGTTAAAGGGGTAAACATTAATTGAAAGGTATTGCATGGATAGTAAAAATAATGACATCCCAAAGTTTTATCATGACTTTAATTTCATGGATTCTGGTGATGCTCGACCATTAAGGATTTTATCTGAATATTTCGGACCACAACAACGGTTCGAAGAATTTAATGTTGATGATACCATCGTTTTTTTTGGATCTGCTCGTATTAAATCAGAGGAAGAAGCCAAAAAAGCCATGGAAGAGGCTGAATTGTCTGGTGAGGGCGGGCGAAAAGCCAAGCAGATGATGAGGCTTGCCAAGTACTATGAAGAAACGCGGCAGCTTGCGCGGCGTTTTACTGAATGGTCTAAAACCCTGGATAATGATGAACGCAGATTTGTTGTTTGTACCGGCGGTGGCCCTGGAATTATGGAAGCTGCGAACAGAGGGGCTTCTGAAGGTAAGGGAGTGAATGTTGGGTTGAATATTTCTCTTCCCTTCGAACAAAGTGAAAACCCTTATATTACGCGTGAATTGGCTTTGGAA
This sequence comes from Halopseudomonas aestusnigri, assembly GCA_036960845.1. Classification (GTDB taxonomy): domain Bacteria; phylum Pseudomonadota; class Alphaproteobacteria; order Kiloniellales; family Kiloniellaceae; genus Kiloniella. The sequence continues at coordinate 218,980 of JBALWN010000006.1, forward strand.
TTTCATTACTTTTTTATGCGCAAATTCTGGTTCGTCTATCTTGCAAAAGCTGTGCTTGTTATGCCTGGTGGTTTTGGGACTCTTGATGAGTTTTGTGAGCTTTTGACATTGATCCAAACCCAAAAAATTAAAAAGAAGATGCCGATCGTTCTTTATGGGGCGGATTATTGGAATAAGGTGGTTAATTTTGAAGCGCTTTGTGAATTCGGTACCATAAGCGAAGAAGACCTCGGTCTATACATCGTAACAGATTCAATGGATGAGGCTTTTGAATACGTTACAAAAGGTTTGATCGAGAATGCATTGGAAACGCCAGGACCGATGCTATAAAAATAGTGTATTCCCAAGTTTGAGGAATATTAGTCCCTTTGTTTATACGAAAGATCAGGCCTTGCTTTTGCAGGGCCTGTAGCTTTTGGAGGTGGTATTCTCTAATTGTATAATTAGTTCGAGAGATATCGGAACTAATTTTCTAGAAGGCTTTATTTCGCGGCTAATGATTTGCTGTGAACGAGTAATATGTCTGACTGTTTTTGTAATATTTATATATTATTTCCAACCTATTGATAGCTTTAGTATAATACGTAGAGTTTGGAGATTGTCGCTCAAGTGCTTCCGGTGGAAATGACCAATAAACAGCTTAATCACGGCTATGGCATAGGTTAAACGAATGGAATGTATGTGTATTATCGATTTGATTAATATATATTAGGTATTCAGAATACTATTATTGAGTAAATTGGGGACTAATAATGATCGTCAAATGCTTGTTATAGGAGTGTTCTGTTGTAAATTGGTGGTAAAAAGCAAATAATTGTTGATTTATCCTGATAAATACCACAAATTGTGATGACTTAAATTATTTTCACAATGTGACAGTTTTGTGAAAAAAAATACCTTGCAGGTGAAAATAACGAAACGTTATAAGATTTGAACATTATTTATGGCAAATTCCACATCAACGGGAATTGGTCAGTAAGAAGTTAGCAGAAAAAGCCGATTAACATTTTAAAGTGAGGTAAGTTACAGCGTGTCTGGTTTTGACCTATTGTTAAAAATAGCTGGTGGAGTTGCCCTCTTACTTTGGGCGACACGAATGGTGCGTACTGGGGTTATGCGTGCTTACGGGAGCCAGCTACGCCGCTTTCTTGGGTCAGCAACCAGAAATACAGTGTCTTCCTTTGGTATGGGGATTGGCATGGCTGGTATCCTGCAAAGTTCAACAGCAACTGCGTTGTTGACCGTTGCTTTTGCAGGGAAGGGACTTATTGCCATTGCACCGGCACTCGCCGTGATGCTGGGGGCCGATGTCGGTTCCACTTTGGTTGTTCAGGTCTTGTCGCATGATATCTCTTGGCTCTCTCCTTTGTTAATTTTAATAGGGCTAATATCATTTACCACCCGGCCTACTATGACTTTAAGGCATTTAGGGCGTGTTTTTATTGGTCTCGGCCTGATGTTGCTCTCGCTGAAACTGGTTGTTAGTGCTTCAGAACCTATGCGGGATAGCGAAACTCTTCAAAACATACTTATTCCTTTGTCTGAAGAACCAATTATTGCTGTAATTTTAGCAGCATTGATAACCTGGATTACGCACTCCTCAGTCGCAATGGTCCTTTTGATCATGTCGTTAACGGTTGCAGGTGTGGTTCCAATGGCTTTGGGGTTTACGCTTGTACTCGGAGCAAACGTTGGGGCTGGCATAGTTCCCTTTGCATTGACCATGGGAGAAACACCCGTTGGACGTCGTATTCCTTTGGGCAATCTGTTGTTTCGAGTGTGTGGCGTACTGTTGATTCTACCGTTTATGAGTATGATAACTCCGTATATAGCTCAATTCAGTGATGGGGATCTAGGACGTCAAATAGCGAATTTCCACACTGCTTTCAATATCGCCTTAGCGATTGTATTCCTTCCCTTCGTAGCAGTAATGACCCGTCTTATGGAACGTGTCTTGCCTGATCGCCCAGGAAAAGAAAGCGATCTCAAACCAAAATATTTGGATGAGACAGTTATTAATTCTCCGACCGTTGCCGTTGCTTGTGCGACAAGGGAACTATTGCGCCTCGCAGATGTTGTGGAGAGTATGCTTCGAAAAGTTATCGATGTTTTCTCCACGAATGATCCGGTGTTGTTATCAGAAGTAAGTAAACTGGACGATCAGGTTGATGAGCTCCACGAAGCTATAAAGCTATATCTTACACAAGTGAGCAAAAACAAACTGAACGAAGAAAATTCTGCACGGTGTGTTGAGTTGATAGCCTTTACCACCAATCTGGAGCATATCGGCGATATTATCGATAAAAACCTTCTGGAAATTGCCAGTCAAAAAATTAAAAAGAGACTGGAATTTTCAGAGCAAGGCTGGAAAGAACTGGTCGAGCTTCATCAAATGGCTATAGATCAGATGCAGCTCGCTATGACAGCATTTGTCTCTGGTGATGTCGATATCGCGCGCCAATTGATCGCCGGAAAAGAAAAATTCCGAGCAATGGAACAAGCTGGCGGGGACAAGCACCTAGCACGCCTGCGTGAAGGACGAATTGAATCGATAGAATCATCTGCATTGCACATCGATATGATTAGAGACCTGAAAAGAATTAATTCTCACCTTACTTCTGTCGCTTATCCAATATTGGATGCAAGTGGTGAACTGCATGAGAGCCGCCTAAGAGTAAGGCCCCATGCCGAGCGCCACTCTGTAGAGGTGAGTAACTAATCCGGCCAGCCGGAGGTTAAGAGGAGCTACCGGCAGGATAGCTTCTTATTAGGAAAGGGGCCCGCACCCCTGTTAACTAGATAGCGGGATTGGACAAATGTTCAGCATTAAGTTTTTGAGTAACAAAGACTTAGCATAAATGTAACAAAGTGTCGCTATAGACGGCACAGTACATAATGACCGAATAGGGATGTCTTAGAGAAAATCTCTTAAGACGATCAAACTGAGGAGCGTGAAAGTAATGAAGAAAGCATTTTTAACTAAACTGCTTGGCGGGGTTGCCACAACTATTGCTGCATTTGGCATTTTGGCCGGTAGTGCAACAGCTGAAGATCTAACTGTTTATACAGCTGTAGAAGCTGAAGATTTGAAGCGTTATGCCGCTGCATTTAACGAAGTACACCCCGACATCACTGTTAATTGGGTTCGTGATTCTACTGGTGTTGTGACAGCGAAACTTCTTGCGGAAAAAGCTAATCCACAAGCTGACGTTGTTTGGGGCCTTGCGGGCTCAAGCCTTCTGCTTATGAAAAAAGAAGACATGTTTGAAACGTATGCACCTGCTGGCGTTGACAAACTAGACAGCCGTTTTCGCGATAACTCTTCAAACCCTGTCTGGGCAGGCATGGATGCTTGGGTAGCTGCTGTTTGTGTAAACACAGTTGAAGCCGAAGCAAATAACCTTCCAATGCCAACTTCATGGGCCGACTTGACTAAGCCTGTCTACAAAGGCCATGTCGCGATGCCTAACCCAGGTTCTTCTGGTACTGGTTTCCTTGATGTTGCAAGCTGGCTACAAATGTTCGGTGAAGAAGATGGTTGGGCATTTATGGATGACCTACATCAGAACATCAGCCATTACACTCACTCTGGCTCTAAGCCTTGTAAACAGGCCGCTTCAGGTGAAGTGTCAATTGGTATCTCCTTTGCTTTCCGTGCAGCTAAATCCAAAAACCAAGGTGCACCTTTGGAAATTGTAATTCCAACAGAGGGTGTTGGTTGGGAAATGGAAGCTGCTGCAATCGTTAAAGGCACAGATAAACTTGATGCTGCTAAAAAGCTGATGGACTTCCTCGTATCAAAACCAGCTATGGAGCATTATAATCAGGGTTATGCTGTTGTGGCGATGCCAGGCGTTTCCAGAGAGATTGAAAACTATCCTGCAAATATCACCGACAGCATGATTGCGATGGATTTTGAATGGTCTGCTAGCAACCGTGATGCGATCCTTGCTGAATGGACAAATCGTTACGATTCTAAATCTGAGCCTAAATCATAATCGGATTTGAGCGTAAGATTTAATAATACTGGACCCGCTCTTTGGCCTTGGCCAGAGAGCGGGTTTCCATAAAAAAATTACCATAGAACAATTCTGAGTAAACTTGTGTCAAAAAACAATATTACTCAATCATTTTGAATATCAGCGCTTCTTGTTGTCTAGATTAGTTTTGGCCAAATATTTGATTATAATAATCTGCCATTTGTTCGACTGACGAGAGACGCTGTTTGCAAGAAGAGCACAGGTAAACTGTGCCACTTTGCTCCTTGAGAGGAATGGCGATGAGCACAAATACTGTCGGTATTGAGACCGGACGAACCCCTTATTTAACCACGTCTAATTTAACAAAGATGTTTGGTGATTTTACTGCTTTGTCAGATATATCTTTGGAAATTTTCGAAGGTGAATTTGTATGCTTTCTTGGGCCGTCAGGTTGTGGGAAGACAACTTTGTTGCGGGCCATTGCTGGACTTGATATTCAGACTTATGGTCAGGTTACTCAAGCAGGCAAAGATGTTTCAAATTTGCCGCCGAACGAACGTGATTTTGGCATTGTATTCCAATCCTACGCGCTATTTCCAAACCTTACAATTCGTAGGAACATTGCTTACGGCCTTGAAAATCGTAAATTATCAAAAGCCGATATTACAAAGCGTGTAAACGAACTTCTGGAACTGGTTGGGCTCGTATCTCAAGCTGATAAATACCCGGCACAACTCTCTGGGGGACAGCAACAGCGTATTGCGCTTTCACGTGCTATTGCTACAAATCCAGGCTTACTATTGCTTGATGAGCCGCTATCCGCACTCGATGCGAAAGTGCGTACACATCTTCGACATGAGATCAAAGAACTACAACGTACTCTTGGCGTGACAACTGTTATGGTGACGCACGATCAAGAAGAAGCCCTAACCATGGCAGATCGCATCGTCGTGATGAATGACGGTGTTATTGAACAAATTGGCACTCCTTTGGATATTTACCGAAATCCGGCTTCAGCATTTGTCGCTGATTTTATCGGTACCATGAACTTTATTCCCGGAAAAACCAAAGAGAATAACGTCCTGAAAATAGGGGAAGTTGATCTGAATTGTGATCCAGAGAATATAACCCAAAAAGGCGATATTACTGTTGCTTTCCGTCCTGAGAATCTCTTGGTTCAAGAGGGGGATGCCAAGTTGCCAAACTCTTTTGAGGCTGAAGTCAAGTATATGGAGTTTCTGGGGGCCTTCTTCCGGGTTGATTTAGTTAGTCAACAAGCTAACGGTCAAGCACATATCAAAGGCGATTTTTCGATTAACATGGTTCGTAGAACTGGCGTAAAGATCGGTGACACTATTACAGTATCTATTCCTCAGGACAGAATATCTGTTTTTCCGGGAGTAAATTAAGATGACCGACGTCACAAATACTTTGCCTCTGAAGGAGGTGAAGCCAAAATCCAGTCGTGATGACTGGACGATGCGCGGCTTTATGCTGATGATCGGGGCGTACCTTCTTATCGCCCTGGCTTTCCCACTTTACATCATGCTCTCGAAATCTTTTGAGAACAAAGATGGTATGTTTATTGGTGTTGATAACTATATAAAATATTTCTCGACACCAGCGCTTTTTAACTCAATTGAGAACTCGATTACTGTTTCTATGGTGACAATGGTCATCACAGTAACTCTGGCCTTTATTTATGCTTATGCGTTAACCCGTAGCTGTATGCGTTTTAAAGGCTTCTTTAAAATTATGGCTATGATTCCAATTTTGGTACCGTCGTTGTTACCAGGCTTGGGGTTGATATATATGCTTGGTAATCAAGGATATTTAAAGAAACCTTTAGTTAAAAAAATTGGTGAGCTGATTGAATGGTTATTTGGTTCAGATGCTTTGGCATTTATGTCACCGTATCTTACCTCTCTTAAAAATTATCTTAGTAGTATTGATATCTATGGAGCAAAAGGGATTATAATAGCTGAAGTGTTTTTCACGTTCCCACATGCTCTTCTGATCATTATGACAGCTTTGGCAATATCAGACGGACGGCTTTACGAAGCAGCGACAGTTTTACGTGCCCCGAAATGGAAAATTTTCTGGACAGTTACATTACCAGGAGCACGGTATGGGCTTATCTCTGCAGCCTTTGTGGTGTTTACTCTTGTGATCACTGATTTTGGTGTGCCAAAGGTTATCGGTGGCCAATATAATGTTTTGGCTGTGGATATTTACAAGCAAGTTATTGGGCAGCAAAATTTTTCAATGGGGGCAGTTGTCTCTGTTGTTCTTTTAATTCCCGCGATCTTTGCGTTTTATATTGATCGTCAAGTCCAGAAAAAACAGGTTTCTCAATTATCCGCCCGTGCCGTTCCTTATGAACCAAAGCCAGATAAGTCATTCGATACATTGATGATGTCATACTCAAGTTTGATTGTGCTAATCATTGTGACTATCCTTGCAACGTGCCAATTTGCAGCCTTAGTTAAGTTTTGGCCATACAATCTAAGCCTTGGTCTTCAGCATTATAACTTTGACCTTATGGATGGTGGAGGCTGGGATGCCTACTATAATTCAATTCAGTTGGCGTTATGGACTGCTGCAGTTGGAACAAGTATCGTTTTCACTGGCGCTTACATGGTTGAAAAAGGCCGGGGATTTGGTGCTGGACGGACCGCTTTTCAATTCCTGGCGATGATGCCTATGGCAGTGCCAGGTATGGTATTGGGTCTTTCTTACATCTTCTTCTTTAACAACCCAGATAATCCTTTCAATTTTATCTATGGAACCATGGCAATTCTTGTGGTTTCTACGGTAACGCACTTTTACACAGTAGCTCATTTGACGGCCATGACTGCTCTCAAGCAGATGGATAAAGAGTTTGAATCTGTCTCTCAATCTCTACAACAGCCTTTCTACAAGATGTTCTTGACGGTAACAGTCCCGGTTTGTACGCCAGCCATTTTGGAAATAGCGATTTATCTCTTTGTGAACGCTATGACGACGGTTTCAGCTGTTGTATTTATTTATTCATACCACACCCAACTGGCATCAGTTGCGGTTCTGAATATGGATGATGCTGGGGATATTGCACCAGCTGCAGCAATGGGTATGATGATTTTTTACACCAACGCAGGGGCGCGTATCTTACACACTGTTGTCTCTAAAGTGCTGGTCAATAAAACCCAGGCATGGCGTCAACGATAGGTCTGTAGCTTTTCGCAAGAATGTTACATTCTATTGTTATGATAAGAAAAAGGGCGAGATTTGATCTCGCTCTTTTTTTATTTTTTCATAGTATGTAGTGAATTTCTAATTCAAGCTAACAGACCTAAAACGAGAGAAGAAATGCTCACGCCAATCCAAGTCGCGGAAAACCAACTCATTGCTTATAACTCGCATGATATAAATGCTTTTTGTGCTTGTTTCAGCATTGATGTGAAAGTGGAGTTATTGGTTGAGGGTGAGGTCCTCTTTGAGGGAATGGATGCTTTGCGTGCCGCCTATACGGAGCGATTTAGTAATCCAAATCTACATGCCAAACTTACGAATAGGATAGCACTAGGTCGTGTTGTGATCGATGAAGAGGAAGTAACAGGGCTTCCTGATATTGACACGTTATACGTAATTGCAATCTATGAAGTTGATAAAGGCCTGATCCATAAGAATAGATTTGAGCGTGCGTAGGAATTATCAAAGGTTATTCTCGAATAACCACGTTGTATTGATTTTAAGATAAATCACATTTAATGAAACTTGTTTTCTTAACCCATAATTGAGTAAAGTTACGCATAATCAATGTTCGGGTTATTGGTTTATCTATGATCATGGGGGTTCAGATATAAGCTATGCATATAATTTTGGGTATTGTTGCGGTTCTTGGGGGAATTGCAATTTTCATCTGGCGTGTGAGAACAACTGCAAAAGCGGCTAAAGATATCGTCGAAGCTGCAGATGATATCCGTGCGGCAGCAAGACGTTTCGGGCACAACCGGAAAACAAAAATTAATCCACTTGATGCCATCGAAGACAGTAGAGTAGCTGCCGCGGCAGTCATGGCGGCCTTTGCACGTATGGATGGTGATTATACGCGAGAACAACTCGTTGCGATTAAGGACGAGTGCCAAAGTGTATTTGGAGCTAGTGAAAAAGAAGCTACTGAAATTGCAGGGCAAAGCCGTTGGCTTATGGAGCAATCAGCTAATCTTGATGAGGCTATTCGAAAATTAAGCCGGGTCCTGCGTCGTGGCCTGGAAGCTGAAGAAAAGAAACAGCTTTTATCAATGGTTACACGTGTAGCCTCTATTGAGGGCGATGGAATGAGCGAGATTCAGCAACAGAGTTTGAGTCAACTTAGTCGCCAAATTGTCTAAAGATTAAGCTTCAATCATGTCATTGAACAACAATTTATGCCCTTGTAAGTCTGGACAAGACTATACTCAGTGTTGTGGTGCTTTTATTTCTGGTGAAAGTATCCCAGATACAGCCGAGAAACTTATGCGGTCGCGTTATTCTGCATATGTCAAAGAAGAGATTAAGTATCTGAAAGAGACTCTTTGGCCTAGGCAGCAAGCTGATTTTAACGAACTTGGTACCCTTATACGCGCTAAAGATAGTCGATGGCTCGGACTTGAGGTCCTAGAAACCGATAAAGGTTTAAAAGGCGATATAGAAGGGTATGTCCTCTTTATCGCCCGTTCTGTCGTTGATGGTATTGTCAATGAACAGCGTGAAAAGAGCCTGTTTCGTAAAAAAACGGGCCGATGGTATTACGTAAAGGCTTTATCTGAATAACTCAAAAACCGATAGCTAAGGCATAGGTCGCAGTAATCATCGCGGTAATTATTAGAACTGCTAAAAAAAATCCTCGTCGCCACCCTGGAGAAGCATGGCGAAGTTCTAGAAAATCCAGAAGAAGTAATCGACACTTGAACAGGGTTATTGTCATCAGAATGCCGACGGAGGCAAAACCGATTGATGCCGTTACTCCACCTGTTTCAAGGGCATCACCGCTGAACATACTAATGATTGTCAGGCCAGACATTAAAGCCCAGGTGAGCAAAAGGCGGAAAATAGGGTTTGGTTTTTGGGGAACGTGGGGCATGCTTTATCTAACCAAATAGAGAACGGGATAAAGAATCAACCAAATCAGATCGACCATGTGCCAGAAGGCGCAGGCAGTTTGAATATTCTCTCGACTGTTGTAGCAAGAGACCAATCCAAGGATCAGTAAGCCGAAGATCACATGTGCAGCATGAAATCCGGTCATGAGGTAAAACAAAGTATAAAAGCTGTTGGTTTCTATCGAGATCCCCAAAGCAGCCTTGTCACTGTATTCATAAAATTTTAATACTAGAAAAAGGAGACCAAAGGCTGCTGTGATGGCCAGATATCCACGTGTTAATGAAACGTTGTTTTCCTTGCTTGCTTCGTTTGCCAAGGCAGCAAACAATCCACTGGTTATTAGAACAAGTGTATTGAGGCCACCAATAAGGCGGCTGAGTTGAGCTTGGGAGTTTAGGAAAAGTTCGGGATCACCAATGAATTTGACACAGTATCCGGCTAATAAAAGTCCAAACACCATCAGTTCACTGATAATCAGGACCCACATCATTGGATTACCGGGGAGCGTATCTAATGGCCCCCAAGCGCTTTGGCCAGGTAAAGCTTCGGCCTTAGCTTGAATATGATTTTCGGAAGATATTTGATCTTTGTTTGACTGCTGCGAAGCCGTAGCCATCTCTAATAAATATATCTCATAAAAATCACTATCTTTGTCTGGAGGCTGCATGTAGCTACGGTGGCCATTTTTCTGTTCAGGGTGATTTCATCCTTCATCAGAAGCCGTTGGCTGGCAATACGACATAATGCCTCAAGGAGAGATTAACCCCCCGATGATTGGATCGTATAGCTGGTTAATATTGAGAGAAAGCCAGTTCAGAAAATGTTAATCGCAGGTGATCGTTAACAATTTACTAGAAGAAATGTAAATTGAGATAAAAACAGAGCCACTAAAGATTACCGATTTTATGACGGAATATCAGCCTTTACGAATTTTTTCATGATTGCGAATGACTTCATCGATTACAAAATTGATGAATTTTTCTGAAAAATCAGGATCTAGTTTTGCTGATTTGGCAAGATCTCGAAGTCGGGAAATTTGTTTTTGTTCTCTGGAAGGGTCGGCAGGCGGAAGATTGTATTCTTTTTTAAACAAACCGACTTTTTCGGTGACTTTGAAGCGTTCAGACAGCATATAAATTAATGAAGCATCAATATTATCAATGCTATCACGGTACTCGATTAGTTTAGCTTTAATGTCTTCAGCCATAAATTTGTTTTCCCTCACCAACGTCCGTGATTTTTCATTTTGTTGCCTTATCATATGTCTTGTTTGTCATAACTCTGAATCGAGTTGGGATAAGCTTGAGACATTCATACTTTCTTATAAATGTGCAAGAGCGTCGAGTAAAATAGATTGCTCAAGCGAATGAAATTTATAAGAAGGTTTGTATGGACTTAATACTAACAAGGATAAAAGGGGTAAAGGTTATTTGGGTCGTTTGGATATTTGGCTTAAGTGATGAGAAATAATCTTATCCAGAGTACCATCGTTTTGCATCTCAATAATGGCTGCGTTCATGGCTTCTACTTTATGAGCGCACGGAGCATTTTTATTTATAAGAACGTGCATGGAATTGGATAGAATTGGAAGGGCCAGAGGAACTATCTTTCCTTTTAGGTTAAGGTCTTGAATGTGTAATAAACCTTCAACATAGCCGAGTATTCCATAATCTGCCCTGTCGTTCTGGAGCATCAAGACAATGGTATCGCTTTTTGGAACTTCGATGAAGTTGAGGTGGCTTTTTGCAAAGGTATCGAATTCATCCCCTAAAGATCCTCCGAGGATCCTCATTCCAGACCGTCCGATTAAGTCTTCGTTAGAGTTTAGGGAGAATTGCTTTTCTTCTTTGACAAACACACGTAATTCATCTGTGCCCAGTTGTTCTGAATAATGATATTTCTCAGCACGTTCACTATTCCAGTAGGCACCAAGAACCATGTCGACCTTACCTTGCTCTAGGTCATACATAATGCGTTTCCAGGGTTTGTCAGGAGCGACTTCAATTGATAAACCGATGCGTTTTAGAGCTTCATGGGTGCCGTCGACAACAATCCCGGTTAGTTTGCCGTCAGTGTCTCTGTAAGAGAAAGGGTACCAATTGTTGATCCCGTTTCCAGAAAACGCAGTACATTGATCATCTGCATAACTAGGAGAGGGTGGAAGGAGATAGAGCGCACCAATAAGAGTGAATAGGGTTATGATTTTTTGGATATGCTGTATCATTAATATTACCTTCTCGCCTTCATATAAGGGGTGTAATAAGGCGAGTACATTAACACATTATAACTCAAGTACCTATTAACGGACCCTAGAGTAATCTGAGATCTAAACTGAAAACTATGGAGTGGTCGCAGCAGTCAGACTCTGAATTTGGTCGAAGAAGGCACGAATTACTGGCGAATCTTTTTTGTCTTTTAGGCAAGCAACGTACTCAAGGCCCTCGAGTTGTACGTCTCGAACGGTTAATCCATGTAATCTTGTATCATTGCCAAATTCACTTTCGAATACCACGCCAATTCCTAATCCTGAAGCAACCGCTTCGCGTACTGCTTCTCGGCTCCCAACCTCAAGAATTTCTCCAAGTTTAACCCCGGCGCTTTCTAGAGCACTTTCAAAAATCTTTCGAGTAACGGAACCTTTTTCACGAAGAATTACACGGTGGTGCGGGAGTTCCGTAATACTAATACTTCTTCTCGCCGACCAAGGATGATTGCGATCGACAAAGACAATCAGGGGCTCGCGTTTAAGAGGGGCGGCGTGGATACGGCGGTCTTCTTGAATATTTGGCATGACGACGACATCGGATTTTCGCTCAAACAAACCTTGGAGGACTTGTTGTGAATTACCAAAACTCATCGAAAAATTGATACCTGGATAGAGCCGGCTAAACGTCGCAAGCAGGGGAACGACATGATAGGGAGCGTCAGCTGCAACGCGAAGCTGCCCTGACATCAGGCCACGTGCCGAGAGCAAGACCTGTTCTGCTTCTAGCTCCACAGCAAATTGGCGGAGAGTAACGGCATGAAGTCGCCGTCCAATCTCGGTTATTTCGATACCGCGTCCTCTTCGTTCAAAGAGCTTTACACCATAAATTTCTTCTAACGCAGCGACCTGACCAGACAAGGTTGGTTGCGTGACATTAAGGACATCTGCGGCTTTTGTGAAGCTTCCTTCATTGGCCACAGCATGGAATGCGCGGATCTGTGCATGATTCATTGATGAAACCAATCTGTCTTATAAAAAGTATCGATTTGATTTATGATAGAGATTCGCGGCATATAGATCAAGAAGTTCAAAACACTATCGCAAAGTATAAAACTTGATTGTGTAATCCGAACTGAAATTTTTCAAATAGGACGGTTGAGTAACTCGCTTTTCCAGTCTTTGTTTTCGGGCCAAATGAGGAGATCCTTAATGTCTGATAAGACATCTGCTGTAGCTACTTCCCCGTCAGGTGATCCTTGGCTTCTAACGCCAGGGCCTCTGACAACTTCGGTAACCACTAAGGAAGCAATGCTTCACGATTTCGGATCGCGTGATAAGAAGTTTATTGAAATCAACCGCCGAGTTCGTAGTAGTTTGTTGAACATCATCAATGGTCAAGATGATTTTGTCTGCGTTCCTCTACAGGGCAGCGGTACTTTCTCCGTCGAAGCAATGCTAGGAACACTCGTTCCACGTGATGGTAAATTGCTTATCCTGGTTAATGGGGCTTACGGGCATCGCATGGCTAAGATCTGTAAGTACTATGATCGTGCAAATGAGATCATGGAATATCCTGAAGATCAGCCCGTTAGTATATCTGATTTGGATACGCGCCTTAGCGAAGACAAAGATATTACGCATGTTGCAGTCATTCATTGTGAGACAACATCAGGCGTGCTTAATCCGATTGCTGGTGTTGCTGAAGTTGTTGAAAAACACGGTCGTTCTTTATTGATCGACTCAATGTCCGCTTTTGGTGCTTTGCCAGTAGATTCTTCCAAGATCAGGTATGATGCTGTCGCTGCTTCTTCAAACAAATGTTTGGAAGGCGTGCCTGGCATGGGTTTTGTCCTTATTCGTCGATCCGTTCTTGAAAAAACTCAAGGAAATGCCCCTTCATTGGTTCTTGATCTTTATGATCAATGGGTTCAGATGGAAAAAACTGATCAATGGCGCTTTACCCCTCCGACACATTGCATTGTGGCTTTCGAACAAGCCATTCGTGAATTTGAAGAAGAGGGCGGCGTTGAGGGGCGTGGTGGTCGATATGCCTCAAATTGTAAAATTCTCGTCGATGGCATGCGTGAGCTCGGGTTTGAGACTTTGCTGCCAGATCATCTTCAGGCACCGATCATCGTAACGTTCCATAAACCAACCGATCCAAAATTTGATTTCCAAGACTTTTACGATCGTCTCGCAGAGCGTGGCTATCTTATCTATCCAGGAAAACTCACTGTCGCAGACTCGTTCCGCGTTGGTTGTATTGGCCGGATGGGTAATGACGATATTCGCGATGCTCTTATTGTTATCAAAGAGACACTTAATGTAATGGGCGTTAAGAATTGCGCCTCCGTTGCTGCCTAAAACGGTAATTATGAATTCAGGAGATATCCTATGAGTGCTGGTAAACTAGTTCAGGCCAACGGCCGCTTGTATAAACGTTCAGAACGTCCGATTGTTGTTGTCTGTGTAGATGGTAGTGAACCTGATTACATGGAAGTGGCGATGAAAGCTGGCCGTATGCCATGGCTTAAAAATCTGCTTAGCAGCAAGGCAAATACAAACCTGATCGCTGAGTCAGTCGTTCCGAGCTTTACCAATCCAAACAACCTTTCAATCGTGAGTGGTTGTCCCCCTCGCTACCACGGCATTTGTGGCAACTACTTCTATAATCAGGAAACTGGTGAAGAAGAGTTGATGAATGCGCCAAGCTATTACCGCGCTAAAACTATTTTCTCTTCCTATCAGGATGCTGGCGCCAAGGTTGCTGTGGTAACAGCGAAAGACAAACTGCGTCTTCTTCTTGGTCATGGTCTAGATTACAGCAAAGGCAACGCGATTTGCTTTTCTGCAGAAAAATCTGATCTAGCTAACATGGAAGAAAACGGGATCGAGAACCTCAACGAGTTTGTTGGTATGCCTGTTCCATCCGTTTATAGCGCTGATCTATCTGAGTTCGTTTTCGCAGCTGGTGTGAAATTGATGGAAACTGTTCGCCCAGAGATCATGTATCTCTCTACGACTGATTTCATTCAACACAAATACGCACCAGAAGAAGAGGGTGCATTGGCTTTCTATGAAATGATGGATGGATACTGGGCACAGCTAGATGAAATGGGTGCCGTTCTAACCCTGACAGCTGACCACGGTATGAACCCAAAACATGATAGCGATGGCAAACCTAACGTCCTTTATCTTCAGGACCTTCTTGATGATTGGTACGGCAAAGAAGCAGCACGTGTCATTCTTCCAATCACTGATCCTTATGTGGTTCACCACGGTGCTCTGGGCTCTTTTGCGACTGCTTACCTTCCAAAAGGCGAAAGCGTGGATGCAGCAGTTGAGCGTCTTTCAAAAGTAGACGGCGTTGAGCTCGCAATATCTGGTCCTGCTGGTTGTGCCATGCTGGAACTACCAGAAGATCGTATGGGTGACATTATCATCATTTCTGAGCGTCATCTGGCACTTGGTACTTCTGAAGATCGTCATGATCTTTCGGCTCTGGATCGTCCACTACGTACACATGGTGGTATTACTGAGCAGAAAGTTCCTTTCATCAGCAACCGCCCAATGCCAGGCATTCCATCAGATATGCGTCTTCGTAATTTCGACGCTTTCTATTGCTCTGTAAACTACGCTGAGTAATTGGCCTTAAAGAGGATAATAAAATGTCTGTAAAGATTGTTGGCCATGAGCCAATGCGTATCGCCGGTAAGTTGGTTGATACCGAAGGCCGCATCGACGTTCACTACCCATATACCAATGAAGTGGTTGGAACTGTTCCTCGTGGTACTGCTGAACATGCCAAAGAAGCTTTTGAAATCGCAGCAAACTACGAATCAAAGCTTACGCGTTACGAGCGTCAGCAAATTCTCTTCCGAGTGGCAGAGAAGCTGAATGAGCGTAAGGATGAGATTTCTGATATCATCACAGCTGAGTCCGGACTATGTAAGAAAGACTCTCTATACGAAGTTGGACGTGCATATGACGTTTACACGCTGGCTGGCCAGATGTGTATTCTTGATGATGGCGAGATCTATTCTTGCGATATCACACCACATGGAAAATCACGTAAGATCTTTACCGAACGTGAGCCCCTGAAGGCGATTTCTGCGATTACCCCGTTCAATCACCCGTTGAACATGATTTCGCATAAAATTGCTCCAGCAATCGCTACAAACAACTGTATCGTTTGTAAGCCGACTGAGAAAACACCTCTGACAGCATTGATCTTGGCAGACATCATCTATGAGGCAGGTTTGCCTAAAGAGATGCTGACAATCATTACTGGTTTGCCGGAAGATCTTGGTAACGAGTTCATCACCAACAAAAACATCGAATTGGTGACCTTCACTGGTGGTGTGCCTGTTGGTAAATACATCGCAGAAAATGCAGGTTATCGTCGTACTGTTCTCGAGCTAGGTGGTAACGCACCGTTGATCGTGATGGAAGATGCTGATCTTGATAAAGCGGCTGAACTTGCTGTCGCAGGTGCAACCAAAAACTCTGGCCAGCGCTGTACAGCGGTTAAGCGTATTCTGGTTGTTGAAGAAATAGCAGATGCCTTTACAAAACTGGTTCTGGAAAAAGCCCAGAAGATCAAATACGGCGACCCTATGGACCCGGAAACTGATCTTGGTTGTGTAATTGATGAAGCTTCTGCTCAGATGTTTGAGCGTCGTGTTAATGAAGCCACTGAAGTTGGTGCCAAGCTACTTTATGGAAACAACCGCGACGGCGCGTTGTACCCGCCAACAGTTCTTGATCATGTGCCTTATGATTGTGAGTTGGTTCGTGAAGAAACCTTTGGTCCGGTTATTCCTATCATTCGTGTCAAAGATATTGATGATGCCATCCGTGTTTCTAACTCGACGGCTTTTGGTTTGTCTTCTGGTGTATGTACTGACAACTTCAAGTACATTCAGCGCTTCATCAAAGAGCTTCGCACTGGAACGGTAAACGTTTGGGAAGTACCTGGTTATCGTATCGAGATGTCTCCATTTGGCGGTATTAAAGATTCTGGTCTTGGTTACAAAGAAGGCGTCATCGAAGCGATGAAAAGCTATACCAATATCAAAACGTACTCCCTGCCTTGGCTTTAAGGCATTGCTTGTCGGATTGATAACGTAACCTTGCTGAAAGGTTTGTCCCACAACTGTTAGGTTGGTTAGTTGTGGCCCACATTCTTATAAAAGTGGGAGACTTGAAATGGTCTGATAAATTCACTTATGGGAGAGCATTTGTTCTCCCTTTTTTTATATCTACGAACAGGCCCCTAAAGGTGAGATAAGAAAAAGATTGTGGCTTAATTCTAATGGATGTTCGTAAGCCAGTGATGAGTGACCCTGAAGCTACTGGTGTAATTTGTGAGTTAGGATATAAAAAAATTGCAGTACCTATTCTCGCATTAACTGCAGACGTAATGATAGAGCATCAGAAGGAATACACGCAAAAGTTGGTAAGGATGGATTGGTCACGAAACCAGCTTGCCGAGGGAGCTTGGTGGGGGCTATTAACAAGGCCATTGGCACAGAAATTCATCATCAAAACGAAAAAGAAGAAGCCTGAACCGGACATGGTTTTTCCGATGACTTAACACATCTCCATAGAAATGTGGAAAGGCAACTTCGGAGACTAAGCCCTAACGCTATAGGTAAATAATAGTATTCAAATATTATAGCTATTACTTCGAATTGGTCTCAATGATGTAAAGTTCGAGGTGCCACAGAGGAATATATTAGATGTCTTCTAGTATAATACAAAAATTACAAGATATTTACTGTATATAATTGGGAGACGGTTCCTCAGATTTCTTAATTCCTCGTTCAGGAACTTATTCTCCCAAAAAATAACTTACACGTTGCCTTTGCAAGGTAAATTGGGTTATTACAGGAATTGGAAGGCGGCTTGACATTTTAGGTGTTTGTGTCAGGTTAGCTAAACTTGGGCTACAGCGTATGCTGTAGCCCATTTTTCTTTATTCCTCTAAGGTTTCAATGTGTTATTTGGCATTTCATATGTCATGATTTTGATATGTTTAATTTATTTAAAAGCCAAAGCTCTATCTCAAAAGCAGACTAGTTGAGTTAAGCCATAAATTATAAAAGTTGATTGCTATTTGGGTCACATTGTCTCCTCTTAGCGATGAATAATTTTTCTGAAAATTTATTTTAATATACTAACAAATGTTTAAGTACGTTTGGTTTACTATGGTAAAGCCGATATACGGGGGTATTAGGTTTTATTAATGAGGTTGTTTGGTTCTTTAATCGGGATTGTGTTTTTTTCTTCTTATTTATGCTTGTCTGAGTTAACTCAGGCTCAAGTGGTATGCCCAAAGTCTGTAGCGACTGTTCGTGATAGTGTTCTGGCTGAGGCAAATAAAGCAATTTTGCAATCGGTATATAAAGATCTCGGTTGTGATATTCTTTTAGATGAATTGCCGGGTCGAAGGGGGATCGCATCGTTCAATAATCATATTGTTGATGGTGAAATGTATCGTTTGGAAGTTGCTGAACCTCGTTATACGCGTGAATTTGTACGCTCCGAGGTTCCTTTGTTCCAGCATTCTGGATCGCTATGGTTACATCCCGATCAAGCGCTTCGAGAAAACCTTCCTACCGGGTATACGCTGGGGATTGTGTGGCATGAGCAATATATGAAAGGGCGCAGAGGGAGAATTTTTAATACCGTGGAGGAAATATTTAATTCATACAATAACAGAGAAATTGGGTCGTTTGTTTCATCCGATTTTTCTGTATTAAATCGCATATCTAATGGTGGATTTGATGTAGTACCTGATCAAGGAGAAGGCATAATGAGCGCCCCGCTATATCATTATTTAGGGGCTGAATATTCTCCTTTTATGAAGTTATTTTCTGACCATCTACGTAAATACTCTCCCTTTGCTCATATGGAGCCTAAAATGGCTGCTGGGAAAAATAAATCAGAATAACACTTTCCCTTTATACTTTTTCTTTCTCTAATTATTGTTCCTCAATATTCGTAATCACCACATTGGAATGATGTTTTTCTATGAATAACTGTTCAAAAGGCAGAACCTAGTTTGAACATGGCTTATTATATGATGCGTAAAGCGACCAAAAAAGAACCTAACTCTCCTCTGTTACCGCTTTGGTTTGGACAGCTGGCCCATAGTCCTTGCCTCATTGGGATGATCAGGTAAAGATTAGCTCTGTACTTATTATAATAGAAACAAGGATCCAAAAGTGGTGAACAAGCCCGAAAGAGATATCGAGAAAACCTACCCAATAGAGGACTTTGTTGCAAAATTACGCCGTCTGGCTGATTCACTGGAACAAAATAAGAGTTTTGAAATCCAAATCGCCGGTGAACGTATTTATGTCCCGGTCCGGGCAGTCTACAACATCGAACATGAACGTGGTGATGGTGAAGAAGAGATAGAGTTTCAGATCAAGTGGGATACCGCGAAATAATTCTGGCTCCTGCCACGTCCTGAAATAGGCTCACGTTTTTTACTAAGCTGGTTGTGTCTTCACAGCTGGCTTTTTGTGTGCTTTATAAGCAGCTTACAATCCCAGATCTATGTGCGGTCTCATTTGATTGAAAACCTATTCCGATTGATCAACTATGTTTAATGCTTGGTACGACATTTTGAGATGATTTGTGATTTAAGGCCAAATTTGAAATAATGAATTATAGTGGGGTCATAAATAAAAGAGACTTCCTTAAGTCAGAAGCCTCTTTTCAATAACATCATGCGGTTGGTGTTTCTCCAGCAAGAATTTGACGGAAAGCATCCGTATCTATGTTGCCCCCAGTTAGAATAACGCCAATTTTTTTTCCCTTCAATTGGTCGCGTTCTTTTAAGGCAGCAGCGAGAGATGCGGCGCCCGCCCCCTCGGCAGCATTGTGGGTGTCTTTAAAATATATTCTAGTGGCAGCAGCGATTTCATCGTCACTGACTTCAATAATACGTTCCGCGCCTTGAGAGTAAACTGCAAAAGCATCAGGTATAGGAGCTCGAACAGCCATGCCATCTGCAAATGAATAGGCGGCATCTGTTCCAGAGATAATACCCGTATCAAATGATTTCTTTGCTGCTGAAAATTGATTAGATACAACGCCGATTATTTCAGTTTTGAGACCAAGGGCATTACGGGCTGTTATAGTTCCACATATTCCTGATCCGCAGCCTATAGGAACATAGACCCGATCTAAATCCGGTGCAGCAGTGAAGAGTTCTAATCCATAGGTCGCAACGCCTAACATGATTTGCTCATGAAAAGGGGGGACGATGAAGAGATCACGTTCTTTGGCAAGCCTTGATACTTCTAACAAAGCTTCATTGAAATCATTGCCATGTTCTATCAATTCGGCACCAAAAGAACGCATGGCATTGTTCTTTTCAACAGAATTTCCGTTTGGCACCAGAACAACAGGCTTGATCCCAGCCATACTGGCGGCAAAGGCTTGGGCTTGACCGTGGTTGCCTCTGGTCGCCGTGATGATGCCCTTAGCTTCTGGATGATTGGCACGTAACCAGCTTGTAAATGTTAGTCCGCCTCGCGCTTTGAAGGCGCCGATTGGAGTGTGGTTTTCATGTTTAACAATCACAGAGCACCCCACCTGCTTGTTTATTTGAGGCCAGCTGTATTGTGGGGTCGCGGACATATATTGATAGATATACTGTGCCGCACTTTCGATTTGCTCTTTTGTAAACATTTCCATCTCGATTTAATCATAAATATTAAATGTACTGTTTGATGCCGTTTTCAGCGAAATCACGCGAGTAGGTGTATGACCTTATCAGCTTGATTGTATGGTTCAATGTTAATATTGTATGGGATACAATGTTGTTGGTTGGTAAAGTGGATACTGTGTGGAAACCTGAACTCAATCCTGAAATTAAAGTAAAATACCTTGCCGTGGTAGACGCTATTGCCCATGCGATTAGGGGAGGGGAGCTTTGTGCGGGAGATCAGCTTCCTACGCATCGTGATCTTGCGTGGGAACTGAGAATGAACCTGAGTACAATTACTCAGGCTTATAAAGAAGCAACGCGGCGGCATCTTATCGGCGGGGAAGTCGGGCGAGGGACTTTCGTTCTTGCAACCAGCCGCGAAGCAGAGCTTTTTGCCTTGAAAAGTGCTGCCCCGAATTGCGTAATTGATCTTTCGACAAATCTGCCAGCACAGCACCCTGATGACGCGGAAACACAAAATCTATTGGGCGAAGCTCTCGCCAAAGGCGCGGGGGTGGATGCTATGTCTTATCATTCGCCAGAAATATTAACCCGCGCACAGGCGGCAAGCAGTAAATGGTTATCCTGGCGGGGGCATGAGGTTGAGCCTAAGGAGATTGTACCTTGTGCTGGTGCGCAACAAGCTCTTTTCGCTACGTTGTTGGCGTTATGTGGTCCCGGTGCCAAAGTGCTCGTTGAGGAATATACCTTTCCGGGAATGAAGGCTATTGCTCGGCAACTACGGTTACGGTTGCATGGGATTGCTTGTGATGAAGAAGGAATAACACCAGAAGCCTTTCAAGTCGCGATCAAAAATAGCGGGGCTAAAGTTGCTGTTCTGGTGCCTAATCTTCAAAATCCTACCGGGGCAATTATGTCTGAGGAGCGGCGCAAGAGTATTTCAAAGATTGTACTGGAACATGATCTCCTTGTTATTGAGGATGATGTTTACGGGGCTCTGAGTGGAATGCCACCACTGGCTTCTGAATTGCGCGATAACACCGTATTACTTTCAAGTCTTTCAAAAACCGTTGCGCCAGGATTGCGTTTTGGTTTTGTAAGTGGTGCTGAACGATGGGTCGCTCCTATCAAAGCAGAGGTTCATGCCACTAATTGGGCGATGAGCCCCTTTATGATTGAGTTGGCATGTCTGTGGATAGAAGAAGAGCGTGCCTTTGCCAGGGCTGACTGGCAAAGGCACGAAGTTGAAAGGCGGTGGAACCTGGCTAAATCTAGATTGAAAGAGCAAGGGGCGGTGTGTTGGGGACGCACACCTTGTCCACATCTCTGGCTAACGACCTCAAGATCTTCTACGGAGGCAACGAGAAAGCTACGAGCCGTGGGAGTTGAGGTTGTTCCAGACAGTTTCTTCGCCGCCGGGAGGCAAGAAACAGGGCGTATTAGAGTTTGTTTAACGGCCCCGAAGAGCCGAACAATCCTCTCTCAAGCATTGGATAAGCTCATTCAATGTAAAGAAGAGTTTTTTTGTCAGGCCTAAGTGTTCTGTACGTGAGCTCTAATAATTATAATAACGTCATTTTATGGGTGGACGAATATCCCATAAACCAACATCTGATTTCAAATGTGCTGGCAATTGATGAAGGGCGTGAAATGTTGTAATTTGAGTTTTAGGTTTCTTCTTTAGTATTGATTTTAAAAGTAAATTTAACGGACGCAAGCTTAATCCACTTTTGGGATGGACTGTAATATAATGTTTTTCGCACGGGGTGCTTGCTATAGTCATTTTCATTCTCCCTATAATGGGTTGTTGGCTTTACTAAGCATAACTTGCAATTTCTGTGCTTGGATTTCCAACTAAAATATGATTACTATGCATAAGGAGATTTTATGCATCATGGTATCTAAACTACCCCCGCTTTCTTCGCTCCGTGTTTTTGAGGCTGCAGCAAGGTGCTGTAGCTTTACTCGAGCGTCAGAAGAATTGGGCATGACCCAAGCCGCCGTCAGTTATCAAATTAAAATTTTGGAAGAACGGGTTGGTACACCTCTGTTTTTGCGTCGGCCTCGACAGGTCAGTTTGACTGAGACAGGGGCACGACTAGCTCCGGTAGTGAGCGAAGCTTTTGAACTCTTACGTGGGGCATTCGCTCAAGCAGATGACGCCAGTCAGGGGTTATTATCCATCACACTTGTGAATACATTTGCTGAAAGCTTCTTGGCAGAACGAATAGGGCGATTTCAATTTAAACATGAAGACCTTGCCGTTCGTCTTGATACCTCTCCTGTTCTTGTGGATTTTGCACGCGAAGAATTTGACATTGCAATCCGGGCCGGTAGGGGTAATTGGCCTGGTTTAGAAATCCATTTACTTATACCTGCTGAGTTTTCTCCGATGCTCAGTCCTGAATTGGCAGCTTCAATAGGGGGAGTTAAACAGCCCAGTGATCTCTTGAAATTGCCATTTATTGATCCATCTGACCCCTGGTGGAAAATTTGGTTTGACGCCATGGATACGCCTTCCGACGAACTTAAGTGTAAACCACGAACTAGAATGGGGACACAGACTCTAGAAGCCAAAGCAGCTGAAGCTGGGCAGGGTGTGGCTATTCTTACCCCTGCTTTTTATCGCGATACACTTAATCGCGAGCGCTTGATCCAGCCTTTCGAGCGTGTTTGTCATGATGGTCATGGTTATTGGTTGGTCTATCCAAAGGCAAGACGTAATGTTCCCAAAATTCGGAAGTTTCGGGACTGGATACTTAAAGAAATAAAGGAACACTATGAGCGAGAAGAGATTGCTATAACCGAACGCCGAGAAACAGGCATTGTGGTGTATTAATGTGCTCTAATGTCAGTTTTGATGGTTCTGAAAATCTCTAATTGGAATCCAATTTGTATTTGAAACTTCTGATCATTTGAAAGAATAATCACGTTTTATAGAAAATAGGCTCATAGATGGAGTGATTAGGGTCTTTCTGATTAGGGAGTATTTTTTGAATGGCTGCTTTGTCCAAGGGATAGCATCACACCTGCCTCACATTCTGTACACTATACAGATCTTTTAGCCATTTTATTCAAAAGGCCACCAAACAAGAGCCCGCCAATAAAAAGGGTGACTTGGGCGACGACTATTGAGGGTCCCGATGGGGTGTCCCAGTGTAAGCTTCCCATCAATCCACCGATTACCGATACCCCCCCGATTATTGAGGCGATAACAGCCATCTGCTCTGGCGTTGTTGAAAAGCGTCTCGCTGCTGCTGCTGGTATGATAAGCAAAGAAGTAATAAGCAATACCCCAACTACTTTCATGGCAATGGCGATAACGATCGCGACGGTCACCATAAAGAGGGTTTGAACAAGCGTGACATTGATGCCTTCCGCACGGGCAAGCTCTTCGTGCAGAGTGAGTGCTAACAAGTCTTTCCATATCCGGAAAAGCAGTATCATTGCGATAATTCCGCCGCCGTAAATCCAATAAATATCTTCGAGGGTTACGGCCAGTACATCGCCAAAGAGGTAAGAGAGCAGATCTACGCGAAAGCCCTGTAAAAGACCAAGCACAACAAGACTTATCGCGAGGCTTGAATGGGCCATTATTCCAAGAAGTGTATCACTGGCAAGGCGCTTTTGGTGTTGAAAAAGGGTAACGAGGAGGGCAATCATAATTGCTGTTGCAATGATGCCAACGGTTAAGTTGAAACCCAACAATAGACCCAAAGCAACACCAAGGAGAGCGGAATGAGCGAGTGTATCGCCGAAGTAAGCCATCCGGCGCCAAACCACAAAGCATCCCAAAGGGCCGGCAATTATCGCGACGCCAACACCCGCAACGATTGCGCGAAGGAAAAAATCTTCAAATACCATTATTATTGATCGCCTTGGCTTGTATGATCGCAGTCAGGGCCATGCTGATGACCGTCGTCATGAGTATGATCGTGCAGGTGATGGTAGACAGCCAGACCAGGTTTGGTTTGGCCACCGAAAAGAGCTAGGTATTCAGGGCTATCACTAACCTGTGTTGGGGCTCCTGAACAGCATACGTGGCCATTAATGCAAACGACCTGATCGGTTTCCGCCATGACAATATGAAGGTCGTGAGAGACCATTAAAATACCAAATCCAGATTGCTCTTTAAGGCGTGAGATGAGCTTGTAGAGTTCAGTTTGACCTTGAAAATCGACACCTTGGACGGGCTCATCCAAAACCAGCAGATCTGGTTTGCGCAATATAGCTCGGGCAAGTAAGACCCGTTGAAACTCGCCGCCTGAGAGGTTTTGCACAGATTGATTGAGAGTATGCGAAGCGCCTACGTTGCTAAGAGCCTCTTTGCGCTCATCGAGAGGTCTGTGATCTGGTATTGAGAGAAAGCGCTCAACCGTCATTGGCATAATCGGATCAATGTTTAATTTTTGAGGGACGTAGCCAATAACCAGTCCGTGCCGCCGCCAGACTTCTCCTGATGTTGGCTTGATGGCTCGAAGCAGTGCACGAAGGAGGGTTGATTTCCCTGCACCGTTGGGGCCAATCAGCGTTACAATTTCTTTTTTGTGAACGGTAAGGTTTACATCGCGTATCGCGGTGTGGCCGCCAAATTTAATCGTCAAATTGCATGCCTGTATTAAAGGCTCGCCACTTGCGGACAGAGGGTTTAGATGATCATGGCCACAACCACACTCTATTGGTTGAGAAGCATCAGATACATTTGAACTTTCCTGCGGAGCGTGCGTATTTTCCATCACCATGAGGGTACTCGGTTATTCTTAAGTTAAATCTCTTGGGCTTAATTACATAAAAACTAATAGAGTATTTTTAAACAGACGATCCAGAGAACGTTATCTATTGTATCTAAAAAGTTACTGTGGGTTTTGACAATCTGGACAGATCCCTCTGACTTCAAGTGTACGTTGTTCTGGTCTGAAACCAAGATTTGAGGCTTTGGTTAATATAGCCTGGTCGATTGTTTCATCGTGCACTTCAGCTGCGCATCCACAATTATTACAAATCAAAAATAAGCCTGCGTGGTCCTCGGTTGGATGAGCGCATCCGACATAAGCATTGAGAGATTCTATGCGATGTATCAAGCCTTGCTCGAGTAAAAAATCCAGTGCCCGATACACAGTCGGGGGGGCCGTTTTACCACTTTCTTGTGATAACTTTGAAAGCACATCATAGGCACCAACCGGATGGTGGCTATCCCAAACTAATTCCAAAATACGTTTTCTAGCATCCGTCAGGCGAACGCTTCTTGATTGGCAAAGCTCTTCAGCTGCTTTAAGGGCTGTTTTTACGCAGCGTCCGTGATCATGAGATCCGCCACAAAAAGAAAGTGAAACTGTATCGAAATTTTTCATAGGCTATTGATATCTCGTCTTGACAAGGATGTAAATGTTATAACATAACAAGAGTATCTTTTCTATAAAACTTGTTTCTGACTTAAGTGTCTTAGATATTTCAGAGGTTAAAATGATTACTCTTAATCGGTCTAGTTTAAAAAAATCAATCCTTCATGTTTGCACAGTGACGGCGGGACTTTCAATTTTTGCAACGACCTCAGCCGCTGAAGCCCCAAAAGTAGTTGTCTCGATTTTTCCTATTCATTCTTTGGTTCAATCGGTCATGGATGGCGTGGGCGAAGCAGAGCTTCTGGTAGATCAAAACGCTTCTCCTCATGGTTATAGTTTGAGGCCTTCTCAGGTAAGAGCCTTGAACCAAGCTGACCTGGTAATCTGGATAGGCGAGAGTTTAGAAACGTTCTTGGAAAAACCACTTAGCCAAAAATCAGATGAAACTACAGTATTAGAGGTGATGGATCTTGAGGGGGTGGTTTTGTTGGAAAATCGTTCTGCGGGATCCTGGGGTGACGTGAGTGAAGGTACCCATGATGATCATGATGATCATGAAGAACATGCTGCACATGAGGAGCATGATGACCACGATGACCATGATGACCATGATGACCATGATGACCATGATGCTCATGATCATGGTAAATTTGACCCTCATGTTTGGCTCTCCATAGAAAATTCTCAAACTATTGTAAAAAAAGTTGGTGCTGAACTTTCAAAAATTGACCCAGATAACTCTCAAGCGTACCAACGAAATGTGGTCTTAACACTGGCTGCACTAGGAGTCTTGAAACAGGATATTTCTGCGCAATTAAGCCAGGTACAACATAAACCGTATTTGATTTTTCACGATGCTTATCAGTATTTTGAAGCAGAATTTGGTTTGAATTCCATTGGCGCCGTAACGATCGACCCTGAGCGAAAACCTGGTGCGAAGCGGTTAACTGAGTTGCGTTCTCATCTTAAAACAAGTGGCGCAGTTTGTATTTTTAGCGAGCCCCAATTCAAGCCGGCAGTTGTAAACGTTCTCTCAGAAGGCTTAACAATTAAGAAAGGCGAGCTTGATCCCATGGGATCTAACTTAGAAAAAGGTAAGGGTGCCTACAATGCGTTACTTCGTGGATTAAGCAAGTCTATTGATGGATGCTTATCTGACTAAATTAGATTTAAAATCCTGTATATTATCGTTAGCTGACATAACTTTGGTGTAAGCGTAATGTTATTTAAAAGCGTCTGAGATTATAGATGTGCTTTGCTCTTCTTAAGTTTAGAAGGCATGGATACAGCTTTTCTAAAGCTTAAGGATAAAGCGAAAAAGGAAGCCGCAATCGGAATTGTGGGATATGGTTAGGCAGGAGTCTGAGGAAAATATTCTTGAGCATAGCTCAGGGAGGCAATTTTTCTCAGGTTAATGGTTCCCACTCCTGATTGCGGCTTCAAGTAAAGCTCTTAATTTAGTGCTCTCTTCCTTACTGTAAGGAACAGTCGGATGTACGCCCCAGACCGGGCCTGGCCAAGCCGGATCTTTTTCAAAACGTGCAACTACATGGATGTGTAATTGGGGAACCATGTTCCCCAATGCGGCAACATTAATTTTGAAAGCATTGTAGTCTCGAACCAGAACTTCAGATACGTTTCTTACCTCTTCCATAACTTCAGCCAATTTATCTGATGGCAGATCGTGCAAATCACGTAAGTCCTGATAACGGGGCACCAAAACCAGCCAAGGGTATTGGCTGTCATTCATTAATAGAACTCGGCTGTGCGCCAGATCTGTAATGAAGATGGTGTCTGCTTCAAGGCGATCGTGAAGAGCAAAAGTCATATTCAGATTACTTTCAATACGAGTAATGTTTGGATTAGTAAGGGCAATCCACGTCACCCATTTCCACATACACGGATTTAATCTGGGTAAAGTGATTTATGGCAACGGTACCATTCTCACGACCAATACCGGATTGCTTGTAGCCGCCAAAAGGCATTTCAATCGGTGTGATGTTATAGTTATTGATCCAACAAGTGCCAGCTTCAAGGTTTCCAATCACGCGGTGAGCGCGGTTGATGTCTTGAGTAAATACACCTGCCGCAAGTCCAAACACTGTATCATTAGCTGCAGCGACCACTTCGTCTTCATCTTCAAAGGTAATGACAGACATGACGGCACCGAAAATTTCTTCATTGGCAATACGCATGTCTGCTCTCACGTCTGTGAAAATTGCAGGCTCTACAAAGCAACCATTTTCAAAGCCATCAACCGTGACTTGGTTCCCGCCGTATGAAAGAGTTGCACCTTCATTTTTACCGATCTCGATATAGCTCAAAACTTTATCCATGTGGTCTTTGTGGATGAGAGAGCCAACTTGTGTTTCAAGATCCATTGGATCACCAATGATCATTTTAGAAGTACGGTCGATCAATCTTTTTAGGAAAGTTTCCTTGATGTCTTTGTGGACATAAACGCGTGTACCGTTAGAGCAAATTTCACCTTGGGTATAGAAATTTGCAAGCATTGCAGCGGATACCGCGTTATCAATGTTGGCATCATCAAACACGATCAACGGAGACTTGCCGCCGAGCTCAAGCGTAACGTGTTTTAGTGTTTTTGATGCAGATTCCATCACGCGTTTACCCGTGGGTACGGATCCGGTGAGAGAGATTTTTTCGATTCCAGGATGTTCTGCAAGCATTTGACCGACAGGACCAAGACCAGAGACAACGTTAAATACACCATCTGGGAGACCTGCTTCGGTATAGATCTCTGCAAGTTTCAATGCTGTAAGTGGGGTGACTTCGGATGCCTTGTAGATTACGGAATTGCCGCAAGCGAGTGCAGGTGCTGATTTCCAGCACGCGATTTGAATTGGATAGTTCCATGCTCCAATAGCTGCACAAACACCCAGAGGCTCTTTGCGCGTATAGGCAAAGTTACCATTGGCTAGCTGGATGTGTTCTCCGTTAATAGATGCAGCAAGACCTGCAAAGTATTCGATGCATTCTGCACCAGATTCCACGTCGACACAGTTTGCTTCCTGCATCGGCTTACCAGTATCAGTAACTTCCAAAGTTGCCAGTTCGTCATTGCGTTCACGAAGGAGGGCAACGGCCTTTAACAGGATACGACTACGCTCGGTTCCACTCATCTTAGACCAAACTTTGAACCCGGCGCTCGCCGCGTCTACTGCCTTATCAATGTCGGTCGAGGACGCAATTTGTACTTCACAAATGGTTTCACCAGTTGCAGGATTTATGGTATTAAAGGTTTGTCCTGATGTGGCATCCACATAGCTACCGTTGATGTATAGTTTTTGAGTTGGAAGCTGGGCCATTGTCTTTCGTCCTTGGTATAGATCTTGATTTTGAGAGTTGAAAATAAATGACTTTTTTATTCCTGATTAACCAAAATTTGGCTGTTTATATAACTTTCCATGATGGTGATCGCTTGCTTGGGGGTGACACCACCTTTGGTCAATGCACATCGGATCCAAAGTCCCTCTACCATCGCGGCAAGGCCTGTTGCAGTGCTCGCAACTTTTTCGGGAGGAAGCAACGGTTTGAGAGCGTGTTGTAAATTACTCTGCATGCGCCGCTCATTAATTCTGTGCAACCGTGCCAAATCAGGTGAGGTCGGTACCAATGCCCAAAAAGCGAGCCATACATTAACCACACCTGGCTTAAATTGATCGTCAGAAAAGTTAGAGTTTACAATTGCTAGCAGGCGTTCCATCGGGGTTCTGGCATGCACTAATTGATTTTTGGTCTCTTCCCCTAATACGCGCATAAGGTGTTGTTGTGTCGCTGTTAAGAGACCTGATTTGTCTGAGAAATAATGTGCGACAATACCCGAAGACAGGCCTGCGCGCTTGCTGATTTTCGAAATACTGGCATTGGTAAAGCCTTCTTCGTGGATCATGGCAATCGTCGCCTCTATCAACTGGGCTTTCCTGATCTCTTCCATTCCGATTTTTGGCAAGTTCTTATGTTCCCTTGGATCTCTTTTCTATCCGTTCGGAGTCACAAGGATAGAAAAGATCGTTTTCAATAACAGTCCAAATTTATTGATACTGCTTTGATTTTATTATCAAAGTATAACTCTGTAACTGAGTTTTATTGTCTTTGTTGACTCTATCAATAATTTATTTTGATTGAACGTTCAATCAAAATAAATTATTGATAGAAGGGTAGCGACGTTCTTAAATGTCGTTCAAGGGAGTTAATCAGGCACTAAACCTGCAAAAAAAGAAAAATCGCAGGGATTTTGCTATAAATATAATTCAAGCCTCTGGATTCATTCCGAGCGCAAAAAAAATGGAGACAAGTGAATGAAGCTCAAACACTTGGTTTCGGCTAGCACTTTCGCTATTGCTGCCGCTGCACTATCAACTGGTGCGCAAGCCGCCGACCCAGCAAGTTGTCAGTCTGTAACCTTCTCTGATGTTGGTTGGACTGATATCACAGCAACAACAGCAACGACTTCTGTTGTCCTAGAAGGTCTTGGTTACAAACCTGAAACTCAAATTCTTTCTGTACCAGTGACTTATGCTGGTTTGAAAAATGCTGATATCGATATCTTCCTTGGCAATTGGATGCCAACAATGGAAGCTGATATCGCACCGTACCGGGAAGAAGGTTCTGTTGAGACAGTACGTGTGAACTTGGAAGGCGCGAAATACACCCTTGCAGTTCCAAAATATCTTGCCGACAAAGGTCTTAAAGATTTTGCTGATATTGCAAAATTCAAAGATGAACTCGACGGTAAAATCTATGGTATTGAACCAGGGAATGACGGTAACCGTCTGATCCAAGATATGATCGATGCGGATACTTTTGGTCTCAAAGGTTTTGAAGTTGTTGAGTCCTCTGAAGCAGGTATGCTGTCTCAGGTTGCGCGTTCAACCCGTCGCGACAAGGGAGTTGTATTCCTTGGTTGGGCGCCACACCCAATGAATTCTAACTTCGAACTTACCTACCTTTCAGGTGGCGATGCTATTTTTGGGGAAAATTTCGGTGGCGCGAACGTTTATACAAACGTTCGTAAAGGTTACGCAGCTGATTGCCCGAATATGGGCAAGCTTCTTGGCAATCTTCAGTTCTCCCTAGCAATGGAAAACGAAGTAATGGGTGCTATCCTTGATGATGGTAAAGACGGCCCCGTTGCGGCTACTGATTGGTTAAAAGCTAACCCAGGCGCACTTGATGCTTGGCTTGCTGGTGTTACCACATTTGATGGTGGCGATGGCCTTGCTGCTGTAAAAACTCATCTTGGCCTCTAGTCTGGTCGCTAAGTAAAATATGTTACAGAGGGCTGGCATTTTGTCGGCCCTCTTGTATGTTTAATAAAAATAAAGCCAGTGATGGTTAGTGTGCATTTAAATGATAGTTAAATGGGCACGAACTGGATAAAAACAGGCTAAAATAAAAAAAGGGCGAGAGCTCGATAAAACGTCGAGTTTGCTTTTAGAACAGAGGGATTTACTATGTCCGGCATCGAACAATGGTTGGTTGACCATAAAATTCCTGTAGGCAGTTGGGGTGAGAGTTTTTTCGATTTTCTCATTGATAATTTTGCAGGATTTTTTGACGCGATTACAGATGGTGGTAGCTTTTTGATCGATGGGTCGGTCGAATTACTTTTATTGGTTCCATCCGTTATCTTGATTGTGTTGGTAACCGCGATAGCCCAATATCTACAACGATCTTGGAAACTTTCCCTCTTTGTCGTCCTCTCATTGTTGTTCATTATTAACCAAGGGTACTGGGAAGAAACTATAGAATCCCTAGTATTGGTGGTCTACGCCACGATGGTTTGTATGCTTGGCGGTGTCCCTCTCGGTATTGCGGCGGCTCACCGTCCTTGGCTTTATTCTATTTTACGACCCGTTTTGGATTTGTTGCAGACAATTCCAACTTTCGTGTACCTCATCCCTGCGATGACCCTTTTTGGTCTCGGTATGGTGCCTGCACTTGTTGCAACTGTTATCTTTGCTATTGCAGCCCCGGTTCGTTTGACCCACCTCGGTGTGTCCTCAGTACCCAAGCCTTTGATTGAAGCTGCAGAATCCTTTGGCGCTACTAAAAAACAACTGCTCTGGAAAGTCGAAATTCCCTATGCTCTACCTACGATAATGGCGGGTGTAACTCAGTGTATTATGTTGTCTTTGTCGATGGTTGTTATTGGAGCGCTGGTGGGTGCTAGCGGTCTTGGTAAGCCTGTTGTTCGTGCTCTAAATTCACGACAGATCGATATGGGTATCGAAGCTGGCTTGGCGATTGTTATCGTTGCGATCTTACTTGATCGACTTTGTAAACAGCGCAATGCCCCTGTTGATGGCGCTTAAGGTAGGGATGGAGCAATAATTATGTCTGCAGTAGAATTTAAAAACGTCGATATCATCTTTGGTGATAACCAAAAAGAAGCCATCCCAATGGTTGATGCGGGTAAAACCCGCGATGAGATCCTTGAAGCGACGGGGTGTGTCCTCGGTGTTGCCGATGGGTCTATACAGATCGAAGAGGGTGAGATTTGTGTTCTCATGGGGCTCTCAGGGTCTGGAAAATCCACATTGTTACGTGCCGTAAATGGCTTGAACCCTGTTACTCGTGGTTCGGTTCTCGTTCAAGATGGTGACACTATGGTGGATGTTGCCTCTTGTGATGCCAAAACTTTACGTCATATGCGTATGGAACGTGTTTCGATGGTGTTCCAGCAGTTTGCCCTTTTGCCTTGGCGTACTGTAGCTGAGAACGTTGGTCTCGGCCTTGAACTTAAGGGGATGCCAAAAGCAGAACGCGAAGCCATCGTTGAAGAAAAACTCAAGATGGTGAGTTTGGATCAATGGAAAGATAAGTATGCGCATGAACTTTCCGGGGGAATGCAACAACGCGTAGGTCTTGCACGTGCTTTTGCAACTGATGCTGATATCCTGCTTATGGATGAGCCTTTTTCAGCGCTTGATCCATTAATTCGTGATCACCTTCAAGATGAACTTCTCGAGCTCCAGCGTAATCTTAAGAAGACCATTATCTTTGTTAGTCATGATTTGGATGAGGCCCTTAAAATCGGTACACATATTGCCATTATGGAAGGTGGACGTATCGTTCAGTATGGCGAGCCAGAAGAGATCGTACTTAATCCTGCCAATGAATACGTTGCAGAATTTGTCGCGCATATGAACCCGCTGAACGTATTGCGTTGTGCATCTCTTATGACGCTCACTGACGATTTGAGGAAAGATGGTGACCTTCTGATTCTCGACAAATACAACGCCTTTAAGGTTTCCCTTGGGAACGATGGTGCAGTAAGCAAAGTCGCGTTTGAAAATAAGGTGGATTTAAAACTCTTCAGTTTTGGGGAAGAAAACCATCTTTCGGATATTGGCGAGGATACTATCGTTATTACGTCTCCTGAAATTACAATGAAACGGGCGATTGAACTCCGACAAGCTACAGGCAATCCAGTGTTGCTAGCTGTTAATAATCGTCTTGTTGGCGTTGTTGGTGATGAAGAAATTTATAAAGGCATTCTTCGTCAAAGCTCCATAGCTGACGCGGCTGAATAGTCTTAGGAATTCAAAAGTATGACAATAAAAGCAATCCTTTTCGATAAGGATGGTACCTTATTAGACTATGAACAAAGTTGGATGCCATTGAACCGTAAAGCGGCCTTGATGGCGGCGGAGGGGGATGAAAATCTTGCTGCCAAGCTTCTTGCTGAAACAGGATATGACCATCATTTAGGGCGGGTACTTCCTGGTTCAATGTTGGCTGCCAGTAGTAACGGCGAGATAGTTGCCAAGTGGTGTGAATATCTACCCAATACTGATTACAACGAACTTATCACTAGAGTGGAAACCATCTTCCAGGAGGATGGTGAAGCCGCTGCTGTTGCGGTTACCGAGTTAGATGTTTTGTTCGGTCGTTTAAAAGCGCGTGGCTTGAAGTTAGGTGTTGCGACGAGTGATAGTGAGCAGGGAGCACGACGTTCTCTCGGCCGTTTTAATGCTTTGGATAAATTAGACTTTGTTGCAGGGTATGATTCAGGCCACGGACTTAAACCCACTGCCGGTATGGTCAACGGATTTTGTGCCGCGTTGGGGTTATCGCCCAGTAATGTCATGGTTGTCGGAGATAATCTGCATGACATGGAAATGGGTGTGAATGCAGAAGTGGGGATGAAAGTTGGCGTCCTTACCGGAACTTCAGAACGTGATGTACTTGCAATAATCGCAGACCACGTTCTTGCTTCCATAGAAGATCTTGAAAGTATACTGGATTAGAGTTCTAACCTTAGGAGAGCTTTCAGGCTTGTACGGCATAAAAAAAAGGACCTCAAAATTTGAGGTCCTTTTTTTGAATTCATTCTAGCTAGATTAAACTTCGCCCGGAAACTTACCGTCATCAGCGGCCTTGCGTTTTGGGTCGCGGCCTTTGCGTCTACGTCCACCACCAGTAACAGGCTCTTCAGGTTTTGCACCGAGAGGGCCAGCTTCGTTCATTGCACGGGCACCATTGGAAATTTCACCTAAGCGAGATACGATTTCATCAAGGGACGGTTTTGGGCCACGGGTGTGGTTATCCAGAGCTTCACGCATATATTTGACATGGTTTGGGGTCGTTCCGCAGCAGCCGCCAACGATTTTGATGCCAGAATCAATGGCAATCGTTGCATATTCTGCCATGAGTTCTGGTGTACCAGTATAGCGGATAGCTCCATCAACATATTCAGGAATGCCGCAGTTACTTTTTGAAACCAAAACATCGCCTTCTTCAGCGCACATTGCCATATTTTGCAAAGCGGTTACCATTTCAGATGCACCAACTCCACAGTTAGCACCATAAGCAACAGGTACAGGAGAGAGAGCTTTTACACGTCTTGCAAAATCAGCAGGGGTTAGCCCCATCATTGTACGGCCGTTGGTATCGAAGCTCAGGGTCGTAACGATTGGGAGCCCGGTTTCGCTACAAGCTGTGACGGCTGCTTCAAGTTCTTCTGGGGCAGAAATGGTTTCTAACCACAGGACATCAGCGCCAGCTTCAGCAAGAGCAAATGCCTGTTCACGGAAGGCGGCAATCCCTTCTTCACGGGATAAAGTTCCGACAGGTTCAAAGATGTCACCCGTTGGTCCCATAGAACCTGCGACAATTACAGGGCGACCTGCATCATCAGCCACTCTTTTTGTTATCTTTACAGCAGCAGCATTGATTTCAACAACGCGGTCTTGGGCTTTGTGTAGTTTCATCCGGTTGCGGGTACCACCAAATGTATTGGTTAAGATGATATCTGAACCTGCATCAACAAAGGATTTTTGCAGGTCGTAAATTTTCTCTGGCTCGTCAATGTTCCAGAGCTCGGGAGCATCACCGGTTTGGAGGCCAACTTCAAAAAGGTTTGTGCCCGTCGCGCCATCAGCCAATAGCCAGTCACGCGTTTTGAGGAGTTCTAGAAATTTATTTGCCATGGTTCAGCTATCACATAATTTTAAAATTAATCAGTTATCAGAAATTAGGCGCTTTTTTGAAGATGCGCAAGCTATATCAGGAATTCTTTATATAGTTTTATGGAAAATTATAGTTAACGTCCCTTGCATTTCCATAGGCGTGAACTAATTGGGTCATAAAAGTGACATTTATACTTCTGGTGGGTGTTCATTTAGGCAAAATAAGTATAGGTATATGCTGCTCGCGATATTTTCCCCGCAGCGCTGACATTAACGTACCGGTTTTTTATGAAATCCAGAGGGGGAATATGAGCACTACACAAGGGTTGGATACAAAATATATGTCGAGTTTAAAGGACAGGAAGATCGGCGCAGGCCGTTCGGCTACGGTATATCTGGACCATTTACCAGATGGCCGTGCAACTGCACGCAAAATTTTTGTTGGCTCGAGTTTGGCTGGCCTAGTTCACAATGTGATCTTTGGCGCCAACAACCCTTATATTTGGCATAAAGGTTCAATTGCCGAAGCAGCTTGTCGACGTCGTGTTTTAGCCGCCTTGATGAAGCTTTGGCTCCCTGGAAAGCTTCGTATCGCAGAAATAATCTCTACGTCCTGGAACGAAGAGTTTCGTGCAAACGAAATTACGATGGAGTTTATTGACGGTCGCGCGCCTTCTCTTCACCATCCTTATTCCTCGATGAAAGAAACCGAGATCAAAGATCTGGTTGGGAACGTCATGAAGCCTCTTCAAGTTTTGTTACTTGATTCTGGTTTTGACGGCCTCGCTTGGCAAGCTGGTTATGGTAATCCGGTCGCGACCAGTAACTTTTTGTTAGAGACAACGGATACTGGCGAAACACGGTGGGTCTGGGTCGATTTGGAATCTGGTGTACCGGCTCTTTTTCCTGCAAATCCTATTCTTCTTTTTAGTTTTTACCTTCAAAGAACGTTGGTAAATGGACGTCCGCTTTACGATGATGTCGATGTGCCTAAATTGCGCATCTATATTGAAAAAAATCGTGATGCTTTACTTGGTGTGTTGAGCCAGGACGAGTTTGAAGAGTTATGCAGTGATGCTGAAGGCCTTGTTCACAAGGAAGATGACTGGCGTTTTATGTCACGTCTGCAGCGTAGTATTCAGTCGAGACTTGCGCGTAGCAAGATAACAGAAGAAGAAGCTGAACATTATAAAACCCGTCCCCTTCGTTGGTACGGGCGTCTGTTAAAAACAGGCATTGCACGCGGATATGCTAAACTTGGGCGCGTGTTAAAAGAAAGCAAATTACTTAAGCAATTGAGCCATTTGATACCTATGGTGAAGGCATTCATGTTTATGCCGTCGTATCGCGCACAATTAAGTCGTTTGGTTGTTGCCAGAGGTATCGAAAATTGGCGTAAACGACGCCAGCTCACAGATCATGAAGCAGATACTCTAAAACACGAAATGGAAAATAGTGAAAGCAGCCTCTATATCACCGATTTTGGTGTGTTGATGGCGCTTAAGCCTTTTGTAAAAGTTATTACTCTGACAACTATCTTTACTTTAGGTGCAATGGGAGTCATCGGCATTGCAGGTGGTGTTATTGGGTACCTTAGTGCAGGCGTAGTCGTTCGAACAATATATACCTCTTGTCGGATTGTTGCCTCAACTGCCCGTGGAGCTCGACGTCCTTGGTTGGCTCTATTGCTTGGCTTTATACCTGTGGTCGGAAACGCAGCATATCCGTTACAGCTTCTCTATGAGGGAACACGCGGTGGGAACGCGGTCGCTAAATTCATCATTTATGATCTTATGGCCCGCCTTGGTCGTGCTGTTCCTATCTGGGGCGGCCCGGACACGTTGATTGAACACAAAGCCAATAGCATTGGCGACCTTCTTGTTCGTCATCGTACAGCGCTTCCAGAAGCTGCTGAATAACTATTACGACTTCTAAAAAAAGCTGTACTCAATTTGAGTACAGCTTTTTTTATGTGCGGATAGATGTAAAATACTGGTATTATGTTTTTATAAATCAACTCGTGCGATAGTGTTGGGGTGACTTAGAGCAAGCAACTTTTCTTGAGGTGTGCCTAATAGAACCTGTTGTGATAAAAATAATCCAAAAATTACAGATAACACAGTCCCGACTATGGGCGTTGTGGGTTGGGCAAGGCGTTCCTCTCGACGATACTGCGAAGGGCGAAACGCGATCTTACGGCCCGTATTGTCGGAATACGTGTCAGTTTTTCTTGAAGAAATTTTTCAAAAGCCATGAGGTCGGGCGCAACAACTTTGAGAAGAAAATCCTGGCTTCCGGTCATAAGATAGCACTCGACAACTTCTTCAAATTTATCAATTTCTTCCTCAAATTGTTTGAGGTTTTCCGAGGCTTGTTTCTCAAGCTCTACAGAAACAAAGATATTGATCATGTAGCCAAGTTTGGTTTGATCTACTCTGGCCGCGTAGCCGGTGATAACGCCTTCATCTTCCAACATTTTTACCCTGCGCGCACACGGGGTTGGCGACAATCCTACGCGTTCTGCCAATTCAATAGATCGGATGCGGCCTTCTGTTTGAAGGATTCGCAATATCTTTATATCAATGGCATCAAGTTCCATAAATCCCTACCAGTATGTATTATATTAGTGAAAAATATCTCAATTAGTGAGTTATACTACCAACTTTAGGAATAATCACCAGGGATTATATGTCATAATTACTGACAGATGAATAAGCCTTTTAAAGGCAAAGAACCTAGGGAGTGATATATGTCGGAGAAAAAACGGCTGCATCTACATGTACCTGAGCCAGAATTCCGTCCGGGAGATACACCCGATTTCTCTAATGTAGATATCCCCAAAGCGGGATCTGTTCGACGACCTGACGTGGATGTTGCTCCTGAAGAAATCAGGGACTTGGCCTATTCGATTATCCGAGTTTTAAATCGTGATGGTGAGGCTGTCGGTCCGTGGGCAGGACTGCTTGATGAAGATGAGTTGATCAAAGGTCTTCGTCATATGATGACCCTACGGGCCTTTGATTATCGAATGATGATGGCGCAACGCCAGGGGAAAACATCCTTTTACATGCAGCACCTGGGTGAAGAAGCGGTGTCTACTGCTTTTCAGTGTGCACTGGAAAAAGGGGACATGAATTTTCCAACTTATCGCCAGGCTGGCCTGTTGATGGCGCAAGACTATCCGATGGTTAAGATGATGAACCAGATCTACTCGAACGAGGAAGATCCGTTGAAAGGCCGTCAACTTCCCATCATGTACTCTGAAAAAGAGTACGGGTTTTTCTCGATTTCTGGGAACCTTGGCACGCAATATATTCAAGCCGTTGGTTGGGCTATGGCGTCTGCGATTAAGCATGATACTAAGATTGCTGCGGGGTGGATCGGTGATGGGTCAACCGCGGAGTCAGATTTCCATTCGGCTCTTGTCTTTGCATCGACTTATAAAGCGCCGGTAATCCTCAATGTCGTGAATAATCAATGGGCGATTTCAACTTTCCAGGGCATCGCAAAAGGGGGCTCAGGAACCTTCGCAGCACGCGGCCATGGTTTTGGCATCCCGGCGTTACGTGTGGATGGTAACGATTATCTTGCTGTTTACGCCGCTGCAAAGTGGGCGACCGAACGGGCGCGTCGCGATCTTGGTCCAACGATGATTGAGTACGTAACCTACCGTGCAGGGGGACATTCGACCTCTGATGATCCTGCGGCTTACCGCCCTAAAGAAGAATCAGACGCGTGGCCATTAGGTGATCCTATAGAACGCCTGAAATTACATTTGATTTCGATAGGTGCTTGGTCTGAAGAGCGCCACAAGCAAGTCGGAGCAGAAATCAAAGACACCGTCCTTGCTGCACAAAAAGAAGCGGAAAGTCACGGCACTCTGCATGCAGGGGGCTCTCCTTCTACGCGTGATATGTTTGAAGATGTTTATAAAGAAATGCCTCCTCATTTAAGGCGGCAGCGTCAGGAAGCAGGAATTTAACCATGAGCAGAATGACGATGATTGAAGCCATCCGGGATGCGATGGATGTGATGATGGACAAGGACGATAATGTTGTCGTCTTTGGTGAAGATGTTGGCTATTTCGGTGGGGTATTTCGCTGCACGCATGGACTGCAGGAAAAGTATGGAAAGAACCGTTGTTTTGATGCGCCGATCAACGAGTCAGGAATTGTCGGGGCAGCTATTGGAATGGCAGCCTATGGCCTTCGGCCCTGTGTAGAAATGCAGTTTGCTGATTATGTGTATCCTGCCTACGATCAAATTGTTTCAGAGGCCGCTCGTCTTCGGTATCGATCTGCTGGTGATTTTACCGCGCCCATCACGATCCGAATGCCTGCTGGAGGTGGTATTTTCGGGGGGCAAACTCATAGCCAAAGCCCAGAAGCAATCTTTACCCAAGTTTCCGGCCTGAAAGTAATTGTCCCTTCAAATCCCGCTGATGCCAAAGGTCTGCTTATTTCATCAATTGAAGACGACGATCCCGTTATCTTTCTTGAGCCAAAGCGCCTTTATAATGGTCCTTTTGATGGCCATCACGATCAACCTATAACCCCTTGGTCTAAACATGAGTTAGGTGAAGTCCCGGAGGGGTATTTCAGCGTTCCGATTGGAAAAGCTAAAATTACCCGAGAAGGCGCAGAAGTAACTATACTCGCCTATGGCACCATGGTTTATGTCGCTGAAGCAGCAGTTAAAGAAACAGGAATTGATGCTGAAATCATCGACCTGCGCAGCCTGTTGCCTCTGGATGAAGATACAATTGTGGCGTCGGTTAAGAAAACGGGGCGCTGCGTTGTGGTCCATGAGGCGACCCTGACATCAGGATTTGGAGCAGAATTACTCTCAAGAGTTCAAGAAACATGCTTTTATCACCTCGAAGCTCCAATTCAGCGCGTCACTGGTTGGGATACGCCTTATCCCCATGCTCAGGAGTGGGATTACTTCCCTGGACCTGCACGGGTAAGCCGAGCACTTGAACAAGTAATGGAGGCCTGATCGATGGGTGAATTTGTAATCAAGCTTCCAGATGTGGGCGAGGGTGTTGCTGAAGCCGAGATTGTCGAATGGGAAGTTGCTATTGGTGATGTCGTTCAGGAAGATTCTGTTCTAGCCGCTGTGATGACCGATAAAGTGACTGTTGAAATCCCCTCTCCTGTAGGTGGCCGTATTATCTGGCTTGGGGCTGAACCAGGTGACGTGATGTCTGTTGGCTCTCCAATTATCAAACTGGAGATTGATGGAGAAGGTAATGTTGCTGAGAGCTCAAACATAAAATCTGAAAAAGAAGTTCCTACTCAAACCCCTCCACCATCAAAATTTGTGGTTGAGCCTCCAAAAGCAAAGGTTTTCATAGAGAAGCCTGTTGCATCTCCCGCTCGCCAAGCGACTGTTGGACCTGTTCGGGCGGAAGGGGCGAAGCCAA
Organism: Halopseudomonas aestusnigri; assembly: GCA_036960845.1. GTDB lineage: Bacteria > Pseudomonadota > Alphaproteobacteria > Kiloniellales > Kiloniellaceae > Kiloniella. The sequence goes on from JBALWN010000006.1 coordinate 259,180, forward strand.
TTGCGTCCCCGGCCGTGCGAAAACGTGCGCTTGATGCTGGCGTGGATTTACGACAAGTGTCCGGAACTGGTCCTGCTGGGCGCATAACACACGAAGACCTTGATGTTTACTTTGATGGCAGCGCCGTTAAGGTACGTCTCGGCGGCGGCCTTGTTGCCAATACGTCAGTATCAGATGTAAAGATTGTCGGGCTTCGTCGAAAAATTGCGGAAAAAATGTCGATTTCAAAATCGCGTATTCCGCATATTACCATCGTAGAAGAAATTGATATGACTTCCCTCGAAGAATTGCGGGGGACATTGAATAAGTCGAAATCCGAGGATCAGTCTAAGTTAACTCTGTTACCTTTTCTGATGCGTGCTTTGGTTAAGGCTGTTGGTGAACAGCCCAATCTGAACGCAATCTTTGATGATGAGGCTGGTGTCGTTCATCAATATGGCGGTGTTCATATTGGTATGGCAGCCCAAACACCTAACGGCCTTGTGGTGCCTGTAATCAAACATGCAGAAGCACTTGATGTTTGGGGATGTGCTGCTGAAGTAACGAGGCTTGCAGCAGCCGCCAAAGCGGGTACAGCAACGCGAGAAGAACTGAGTGGATCGACCATTACCATTACATCCCTGGGGCCTTTGGGGGCAATTGCGACTACACCCGTTATCAATCACCCCGAGGTCGCAATTTTGGGCGTTAATAAAATGGCTATTCGTCCGATGTGGGATGGAACAGATTTTGTACCAAGGAAGATGATGAATATTTCTTCGAGTTTTGATCACAGGGTTATTGATGGTTGGGATGCCGCCGTGTTTGTACAGCGGATCAAATCCCTATTAGAAACCCCTGCAATGATCTTTATGGAGGGCTAACCCATGAAAGAGATCAAAACAAAACTTCTTGTCATCGGTGCCGGCCCTGGTGGCTATATCTGTGCTATACGTGCAGGCCAGTTGGGGATAGATACTGTTATTATCGAAGCCGGAAAACCAGGTGGAACCTGTTTGAATGTCGGTTGCATTCCATCAAAAGCGTTAATCCATGCTGCAGAAGAATTTGACAAGGTCGCTCACCTTTCTGGCAAAAACGTTCTTGGGATCTCTACTTCCAAACCTACTATTGATTTATCTAAAACCATGGAATGGAAAGACGGTATTGTCGGCCGTCTCAATTCTGGTGTTGCAGGCCTATTGAAAAAACATGGGGTAAAAACCGTTGAGGGGTGGGCAAAGTTTCGCGATGGTAAGACTGTTGAGGTTGATACTCCGACAGGGCCACAGATTATTCGTGCCGAACATGTGGTTATTGCAACGGGCTCTGCACCCATCGAACTTCCCTTTCTGCCTTTTGGAGGCAAAGTAATTTCTTCTACGCAAGCGCTTGCTCTTCAGGAAGTACCAGAAAAACTGGTTGTCGTAGGAGGGGGGTATATTGGTCTTGAACTTGGAATGGCCTATGCAAAACTAGGCTCTGACGTGACCGTTGTTGAAGCCGCTAAATCAATCCTACCTCAGTACGACAAAGACCTCATTCGACCTATCATGAAGCGTCTTGACGCCCTTGGTATCAAAGTTTTGACCAATGTGAAGGCCAAAGGATTGTCCACCAAAGGGAATTCTCTCCTCGTGGAAAATGGGGGTAATTCTGACCAGAAAATTCCAGCGGAAAAAATCTTGGTTACCGTCGGCCGCAAGCCCGTAACCCAAGGCTGGGGATTGGAAGAAATTGATCTTCGGATGGATGGCCCGTTTATTCATATCAATGACAAATGTCAGACTTCAATGCGCGGGACTTACGCTATTGGGGATGTAACGGGTGAACCCATGCTCGCGCACCGTGCTATGGCGCAGGGCGAAATGGTTGCCGAAATTATTGCTGGTGAGAAACGCACTTGGGATAAGGTTTGCATTCCAGCAGTTTGTTTCACTGACCCGGAAATTGTAACAGCAGGGTTATCTCCTAAAGAAGCTAAAGACATGGGGCATGATATCAAAACGGATAGTTTCCCGTTTCAGGCCAATGGTCGCGCAATGTCTGCAGAACGCGAAGAAGGTTTCGTCCGGATTGTAGCCCGTGCAGATAATCATCTGGTTTTAGGTATTCAGGCTGTGGGAGTTGGTGTCTCAGAACTGTCCGCTGGATTTGCCCTCGCTCTTGAAATGGGGGCAAGGCTCGAAGATATCGCGGCCACGATACACGCTCATCCAACCCAAAGTGAAGCTTTACAAGAAGCTGCACTTAAAACACTGGGACATGCGTTGCATATCTAACTGATGGTAACCAAAATTAACTAAAAAGCGTCGGGTTTTCCGGCGCTTTTTGTTTTGGCTCTATCTAAATCATCGAATAATAACCTAATAGTGTTTTGTCGTACTTATCCGTGTACTCTATTGCTGAATAATAAAATAATAAGAGAAAATATCGTTCAGGTGGGGATTAGATAGCAATGGACCAAATATCAGAGTTTGTCGTTACGATTTTAGAATTGTTGTCTTTTTTATTTATTACAGCCATTGGAATAGCCATTCTATGGGTCATCGTTGCTTATATTAGAGATGTCACTCAAACAGAGAGTACCTTAAGGCGAAATTATCCGGTTATTGCCCGTTTTCGCTATCTGTTTGAGCACTTAGGGGAGTTTTTCCGCCAGTACTTCTTTGCTCTGGACCGAGAAGAGATGCCTTTTAATCGGGCTGAGCGGTCATGGGTATATCGCGCAGCGAAGAATGTTGATTCCACAGTCGCTTTTGGATCATCGCGTGACCTCCGACCAGCAGGCACAGTCTTTTTTGTTAATTGTCCTTTTCCGACGCTTACTGAAGATACGGTTGAGCCTGGATTTGTTCAGATTGGCCCCTACTGTAAGCATCCCTATGAAACCGATAGTATTTTCAACATTTCAGGTATGAGCTATGGGGCAATTTCTATTCCGGCGATTAAGGCTTTGTCGAAGGGTGCGAAAAAAGCTGGTATTTGGCTGAACACGGGTGAGGGGGGCTTGTCGCCTTATCACTTGGAAGGTGGTGCTGATATCGTCTTTCAAATTGGGACGGCAAAATTTGGAGTTCGCAAGCCTGAGGGCGGATTTGACGAAGAGAAATTGCGGGAAGTCGCGGCACATGATCAGGTTAAGATGTTTGAGCTCAAGCTTAGCCAAGGGGCCAAACCCGGCAAAGGTGGAATATTACCGGGGGCAAAGGTCACAGAAGAAATTTCCAAAATTCGAGGTATTCCAGTTGGTGAGGATGCCATTAGCCCTAACCGTCACCCGGAAGTTACCAGTGTGAGTGGTCTGCTTGATATGTTGGACTTCATTCGTAAAACGACTGGCAAACCTGTTGGCTTCAAAATGGTCGTTGGGGCCTATGGTTTCTTTGTTGATATTTGTGAAGAAATCAACAAACGTGGCATTGAATCTGCTCCAGATTTCATCACGATTGATAGTGCTGATGGCGGTACAGGCGCTGCGCCAATGAGTTTGATTGATAATATGGGGGTTCCCCTTCGGGAAAGCCTTCCGCATGTAGTGGACACATTGAAAAAACATGGTCTTCGAGATCGGATAAAAGTATGTGCCAGTGGGAAAATGATTAATCCATCTGATGTTGCATGGGCGTATTGTGCTGGTGCGGATTTTGTAAACTCTGCACGTGGATTTATGTTCGCTCTTGGCTGTATACAGGCGTTACAATGCAACAAAAATACCTGTCCGACAGGAGTGACGACCCATAATAAAAAATTACAGTTTGGCTTGGACCCGCAAACCAAGGCAGAGCGGGTTGCCAGTTATGCCAAAAATATGCGTAAAGAGGTTGGGATACTTGCTCACAGTTGCGGAGTACCCGAAGCTCGTGCCTTGAAACGTTTTCATGCAAGGGTCGTTTTGGATACAGGCCGTAGTGTTTCTATGGATGAGTTGTATCCAGACCCCATTGTTGATAAGGCTGCTGAATAGATTTATTGTGGCCTAAAGCTGGTAAGCTTTAGGCCACATCAGGGGCCACGGCGTGTTTAATGTCGTTGATATGATCACGCATTGCGTCAGCGGCAGCTTTTGGATCTTTGGCCTGAAGAGCTGCTAATATTCTGCAGTGTCCAGAGATTGAAGCAACTCTACGCTCATCATTCTGATGCCCCTCCGTTCGGGACGGATCTATGGATTCACTGATCTTATCCATAAGGTTTGAGAGCAAGGAATTTCCTGTCGCCTTGGCTATAAGGGCATGGAAGTTTCTATCGATCTGTCTGAGTTCCTTAAAATCTTCAGTGGCCATTTGGTTGCGAATTAATTTATCCATTTCAACCAGTTGCTCAGGGAGAATCATTTCCGCGGCTAGGGCTGTAATTTGGGGTTCCATTAATTCACGAAGTTGAAAGACTTCGAATAATCTTCGAGAATCCCCAGATACAAGCGAAGACAAAGCACGTGTTAGCTCTTCTCTTGAGGAAGACCTGATATAGTTGCCACTCCCACGACGGGGAGCAAGCACACCTTGTTCTTGAAGAACACGTATAGCTTCGCGGACAGAGTGTCGAGAAACAGTAAATAACTCAGATAATCGACGTTCTGAAGGGAGAGCAGCACCCGGTCCCATATCTTCATCGTTGATTAGTTTCCTGATCTTGGCAATAACATCCTCGTAAGCCCTGACTTGAGAAGCGGGAGGTTGGTTATTTGTATCCTCTTCATCAAGTGTAATTGCTTGAGTTTGCTTTACCATACTTGCTTCTCCTACACGTCTGCCCAATTTGACAGTGTCTTCATGTTAGCAAGTCATACATCATGCGCAAGCTTGTGATGAAGAGAAATAGTGCAAAAGACAAACGAAGTAATCGCGGTGGGATGGCGTGGGCAATTTTAGCACCGATTGGGGCAAAGAAACCGGACGTAGGTATTATCAAAGCAAAGCCAACGAGATTTACATAACCAAATGAGAAATCAGGCCGTCCAGGTAGGTCTAATCCATAATAGATATATCCCAGAACACCCGGCACGGCGATTATAAGACCAATTGCAGAGGCAGTCGCAACGGCTTTTCTAATAGGATAGTTAAACAGAGTGAGTATTGGCACGGATAAAGTGCCGCCACCGATACCCATGAGGACGGAAAACCCACCAATCAAAACGCCGATCATTTGCTTGAAGGGAGTACCGGGTAAATTGTCAGATATATGATTGTTTTCTGAACGAAAGGCCATGTTGAGGGCAACAAGTAGAGCCACAATGGCGAAGACAGAGATCAAAGCTGTACCGCCGATGTTTCCTCCAACAACGACCCCAACGATAACGCCGATGGCTATGGCAGGCCCCCAGGTTTTTAACAAGTCGAGATCCACAGCGCCTTTTTTGTAGTGCGATCTGGCAGAGGCAAATCCGGTAATAAGGATTGTGGCTAAGGATGTTCCCACAGCTGTGTGCATGCGAACGGATTCATCTACACCAATCAGGCTAAAGAGATGATAAAGAACCGGGACGATAACAATTCCTCCTCCGACACCAAGAAGGCCGGCTATGAGGCCCGCGACAATACCAGTTGTCAATAAAACCCCTGCGAGAAAGAGAAAGTCAGTGGAGAGAAAAGCGTCCATCAAAAAGCCTGATATTTGTTAAGTGCAGAAAGGTTACATAGCCGTAATGCTATGCCATGAAAGTATTGGTTATTTTTACGTTTGTTGCTCTTCGATATTTATTTGGACCTGTTTCCAAGATCTCCATGCCATAAATATGGAAGTCAAAACCATAATTACTCCAATCGCGGGACGTATATAACCTTCCATCAATAATACTGGCCCCGATAGGCAGATTATTGCCAGAGGCATGAAATATGTAGACCAACGACGCCCTGATTTTATAGCTTCCTGATACCAAGGAAAGCTGAAAGAGAAAACCGCTAAAATTAGAAAGAACAATGACCAAGGTCTGGTGAGAAACAAAGTCATGTCATCGCTAATGGAAAGAGCGCGTGATAAGTTAAGTTCAGCAATTTGACCGAGAACAACACCAAGTATCATCGGAGCAAGAGGGAAACCAAGTTTACGAAGGGTATATCCGACCAGCCCAAAGCCTAACATGACCCACATATCAAACTGGATATTGTGAAGGGAGAAAACTCCGATTGAGCAGTAGGCTAGAATAATTGCAGCTAATATGTACATCGGCGAACGTGTCGCGAATAAAAATAGACGCAATGTTAGAGCTTGTGTGCCGACCATCATGAAATGGGCTAGGAAAAATGCGATAAATACCCCGTAGGCCAGCACAGGTTCGTCAGTAATAAATGAAGGCCCCGGCACAATGTCATGGATCATCAAGGCGCCAATCATAACAGCAGTGACGACATCCCCTGGGATACCGAGTGCCATCATGGTGATGAGGGATCCGCCTGCTGTTGCATTATTTGCAGTTTCAGGCGCGATGATCCCATCTGGATCACCGGTGCCAAAAGTTTTGTCGTCAGGCGCAGCTTTCTTGGCCTGATCGTAAGCAAGTATATTTGAGATGGAACTTCCTGCCGCGGGAAGAATGCCCGTAAATACGCCAATTAAACTAGAGCGTATCAAGTTTCTCCAGCGCGCAAATATCATTTTGATTGCTTGTTTATGCTCGATACGTGCTGCAGACATAGATTTTTCTAAAAGAGGTCGCCGTGCGCGATCACTGTCTTCTATATCCGTCAAGAGCTGACTAAATGCAAATAAACCGATTAATACGGGAAGGAAGGCAAAACCCTGGAGAAGGGGATCCCAGCCAAAATCAAAGCGGGCCATGCCATTAATTGGGTCTTCACCCGCAGTTGCAAAGAGCAAACCCAGAACTCCGGCAATCAAGCCCTTAAGAAGAGCTTTACCTGAAAGACTGGCAGTGATGGTCAGAGAGAATAAGATTAGAGAAAAATAATCCCAAGGACCAAATTCTAATCCGAGTGCTGCTAGCTGCGGAGCGAGGGCAACAAGAAGGATTGCACTGATAATTCCTCCAAAAAAAGAAGACCAAACGCCTAACCCGAGAGCCAGGCCAGGTTTTCCGTTTCGCGCCATGGGAAAACCATCAAAGGTAGTGGCGACAGACGAAGGGGTTCCTGGAATGCCAGTAAGCATGCCGGACATCAAACCGCCGGAAAGACCACCCACAAAAACACCGATCATTGTTGCGATGCCTTGAATGGGGCTCATGCCGAAAGTAAAAGGCAAGGTTAAGACCACACCCATGGCAATGGTAAAGCCAGGAATAGCACCGGTTAGAAGGCCAGCGATTACCCCAATAGCCATAAGTGCCAGGGTACTTGGGTCCAAGAGAATAGCGCTACCAGCCTGAAGGATCACGTCCCACATATTTACCTACCAAATTGAGAGAAGATTACCTTCAGGAAGATTTACCCGAAGAGCGTATGAAAAGATGAGCCACATGACCCCAACTGAAATAATGGCGACAACAGCGTGGAGGACTGTATTTCGAATAGTACGTTCACCAAGGGCTGTTAAAAGCGCAAAGACAAAGAGGATCCCCCCCAGCAGCATACCGATATAATCAAGGCTGGCGAGAAAGAGGAAAAACAAAACAAAACACCAAGTTGCATTTTGATATTTTTTCCACCCATTTGATTTTATTTCAGAAGACGATACCTCGGTACTGATTGCCGTTTCTTTAAGTGATCTAATAAAATATAGGGCGCTCAGACCACTCAATAGGATTAATAAAAATCGGGGCCAGGTCTCTGGTTTCAGTCCGGGATAACCAAGGTCTCTGATGTCGTAACTTGCCCATATCATTACACCACAAAAAAGCAGTAATAATGCAGCAACAAGAACATCTTGTTTTGCTCGGTTCATGATGTACTCCTGAAAAAGGCGCTGGCTTCTCGGCTATCAATGGAGAAGCCAGCGTAAGTTTGTCGATTAAAGCCGGAAGCTCTTAGCTTTAACGCAACAGGAATCTATCGTTTGTAAGCGCCGATCTTTTTGGCAATTACGAGCCACTTGTCGTATGTGGCCTGCATGTGAGCGGTATATTCTTTTGCCCCTTTATAGACCACATCAGTGCCAGTTTTTTTCAGAGAAGCGATAAGAGCTGTTTCGTTGGCGGTTTTGGCAAATATTGCTTCATAATGCGCAATAACATCTTCTGATGTCCCTTTAGGAAGCATAACACCTCGCTCTACGCCGAAGACGACATCAACACCCTGCTGTTTTGCCGTTTTCACACCTGGAGTTTCGGCCATTTCCTTATCGCCCATAACCGCGAGGGCTTTCATGTCGCCTGCCTCAAGGTATTTGGTGGCTGCGGTTAAGTTTATTTCACCAATTTCAATGTTCTTGGCGAGTAGGGCCGTTATGCGTTCTTTAGTTCCGTCGTAAGAAACGTGTCTGAATTTTACGTCTGCTGCGTCTTCGATCAAAAGAAAGAGGAACTGGCTGACAGAGCCAAAGGTGCCGCCCGCTGTAATTTGCTCGGGGCGTTTTTTGGCGTCGGCGATCAATTCTTCAAGTGAGTTATAGGAAGTGTCTGAAGCCGCTCCTACAAAAGAAGCCGTTCTTGTGAGAAGAGCCGTCGGCTCAAAGGCATCCCAAGTGAAGTCCACCCGACCCGTGAAATAACTGGTAATGGCACTTTGGTGAATGGCAAAGAGAGTACAGCCATCTGCTTTAGCCCGTTTGGCTTCTTTTGCGCCCTTGTTACCGCCTTGGCCGGGAATGTTTATGATTTGTAATTGTGGCTGAGCTCCAGATTTATTGGCCGCATCCGCAAATTTTCGAAAAACAACATCAGTACCGCCCCCAGCCTTCCATGGGACAATGAGTTTTGCCGTGTCGCAAGGTATATCAGCGGCTGTTGCTTGCGAGGCTAAACCTAAAGTGGCAGCTGTAAGCACAGCGGCGACGCTACGTTTGAGTGTGAATTTAGACATGAAATCTCCTCCCTAGAGAAACACCTCCCCAGAACAGGAAGATGAAGAAAAACTGGTTGAACCAGATTATATTGGTTGAACCAATTATCTGCATGATCTAAGTTCACTGTCAAGTTATGGTATTTTAAAGAATTGACCCCTGGCGTTAGTCTTTTGATTTTCCCGGGCGTTTTAAAGTTTATAGGTAGGTAAGATATGAGCGGATTTACAACGCGACCTGAGATTCTAGGCACTTTTGGAGTTGTCACATCCACGCATTGGTTGGCGACTGCCGCTGGCATGGGAATTTTGGAGCGGGGTGGAAACGCTTTTGACGCAGCAGTTGCTGCTGGATTTTCTCTTCAAGTTGTAGAGCCACATTTGAACGGACCTGGTGGCGAAGTACCAATTATCGTTGCGCCTGTTAATGGGGCAGTTAAGGTAATCAACGGTCAGGGACCAGCACCAGCCAAAGCAACTTTAGAAGCTTATCAGGCGCTTGATCTATCCGTTGTACCCGGTTCTGGATTGCTTTCAGCTGTGGTGCCTGGGGCGTTTGATGCCTGGATGCTGATGTTGCTTGATTATGGCACGATGAGTTTGAGAGAAGTATTAGAACATGCCATTGGTTTTGCCCGAGACGGGTATCCGTTGGTGCCTAATATCGCGCATACTATAAATAGTGTAAAACCGTTATTTGAGGATGAGTGGACATCATCCGCTGATGTATATCTAAAAGATGGGCGCGCTCCCAAACCAGGTGAAATTTTCAAAAACCCAGAAATGGCGGATATGTATGCGCGCATTATATCCGAAGCTGAAGCCGCATCTGATACTCGTGAAGGACAAATCGAGGCCGCAAGAAAAATTTGGTCCGAGGGTTTTGTTGCGAAAAAAATTGATGAGTATTGCCAAGCGGCTGAGGCGATGGATACATCTGGCCGACGTAATAAAGCGCTACTTACTGGCCTTGATCTTGCCAAATGGTCAGCGACCTACGAAGAACCTCTGACATATGATTATCACGGCTATACAGTTTGTAAAACGGGGCCTTGGGGACAGGGGCCTGTGTTCTTACAGCAACTGGCGCTGCTCAAAGGGTATGATCTTAATTCCATGAATGAAAAATCACCTGAGTTTGTTCATCTCGTCACTGAAAGCGCAAAACTCGCATTCGCAGATAGGGAAGCTTTTTATGGTGATCCTGATTTTGTTGATGTGCCAATGGAAGAGCTACTTTCAGATGCTTATAACAAGGATCGACGTGCCCTTATCACAGATGAAGCGTCCCTTGAAATTCGGCCTGGAAAAATAGCAGGAAAAGGTGGAAGTATCGTCGTCCGCCTTAAAGGTACAACAGAAGAAGGCAAAAATAATACAGACCTTGGTGAACCGACCGTGGCACGATTTGATGACGAGCCTGTACCTGATGATAAAGGAGGGGCAAAAGGGGATACCTGTCACCTGGATATTATTGACCGTTGGGGGAATATGGTATCAGCAACGCCAAGCGGTGGTTGGTTACAAAGCTCTCCAATTATTCCGGGCCTTGGGTTTTGTTTGTCCAATCGTGCGCAAATGTTCTGGTTAGATAAAAACTCTCCTGCTTGTATTGCTCCTGGCAAACGACCGAGGACAACGCTTACACCGTCGTTGGCTTTAAAAGATGGTATTCCTTATATGGCTTTTGGGACGCCGGGTGGGGATCAACAGGATCAATGGTCATTGCACTTCTTCTTACGCCATGTTCACTTTGGTTTGAACTTGCAAGAGGCAATCGACGCACCAGGGTTTCAAACGGCTCACTTCCCAAGTTCATTCTATCCAAGAGAGTGCGATCCTGGAAACCTCGCGCTTGAAGGACGGTTCCCTCAAGAAACCATTGAAGAACTAAGGCGGCGTGGACACAAAATAGTTGTCGAACCTGATTGGAGCCTTGGACGTATGACTGCAGCTGCAAAAGAAGATGGTTTGTTAAAAGCGGCAGCAAATGCACGCTTTATGCAAGGTTATGCAATTGGCAGGTAATGTGACTTGATTAAAAAAGGCGCTGGAATAATTCCAGCGCCTTTTTTAGTTTTACGGAAGTCGAAATTACTCGACGTTACGTAGTATTTTGTTCTCAGGATCGTATGGTGATTCCTCGATAACAGTCGCTTTGAATAGGTCACCAAGGATATAAATATCCAGTTCAGTGCCAATTTCAGCCAAGTCAGGCCGAACCATTGCGAGTGCTAAAGATTTTCCAGTACGGAAACCAAAGCCACCTGATGTTACGCGGCCAATCATTTCATCGTTGAGATAAATTGGCTCAGAACCACGGGCATCACGATCAGTTACGCCATGGACTTCCATGGTAACGAACTGGTTATCAAAACCGCGTTCTTTCCATTCAGCCAATGCTTTCTTACCAATAAAATCATCTTCTTTGTCCAGACGAACAAAACGATGAAGGCCGGTTTCAAGAGCAGAGTACTCGATGGACATTTCTGTCGGGATCAAGCGGTAGGATTTTTCCAAACGCATGGAATCCATGGCACGGATACCAAACGGTTTAAGACCAAATTCTGCACCAGCTTCCATAAGAATATCAAAGAGATAGTTCTGCATTTCGATTGGATGATGAAGCTCCCAACCATATTCACCGACAAAGTTAACACGCGCAGCAGTTACAGCGGCAATGCCTACTGAAATCTGTTGTGCAGTCAACCAAGGGAAGGCTTTGTTAGAGAAGTCAGCGTCAGATAGCTTTTCCATCAATAGACGGGATTTTGGACCCGCGATGATGAAAACACCCTGCTGAGTGGTAATTTTCTCTATATCAACAGAGCCATCAGTTGGTCTGAGTTTGGTTAGGTAATCCCAATCGTGACGCTCCTGAGCACCCGCTGAGACAAGATAGTAGCTCTGTTTGCCAGTTTTAAGGATCGTGAATTCAGCACGAACACCACCATGTAATGTCAACATGTGTGTCAACGCCATACGGCCGATCTTTTTAGGGATCTTGTTGGCAACAAGGCTACTCAACCATGCTTCCGCACCTCTGCCTTTAACGATGAACTTGGAGAAAGCTGACATGTCGAGCAAGCCAACATTTTCTTTAACGTTGTTACATTCGTTGCCGATGTGCTCGAAGTAGTTAGAGCGACGGAAAGACCATTTTTCGACAGGCAACTTACCTTCGTCTGCAGGAGCATGGTTTTCACGGGTGATGGTATCGTCTTGGTTCAGATCTTCTTCGGTCAGGCCGTAACCTTCTGGAGCAAACCAGTTTGGACGTTCCCAGCCAAAGATTGTGCCCATAACCGCGCCATGTTCTTTCATGCGATCATAGCAAGGTGCACGCTTCAAGCCACGAGCTGCTTGCCGAGATTCGTCTGGGTAGTGAACCGTAAAGACGTTTGCGTAAGCTTCTTCGTTTTTCTCTTTCAAGAAACCAAGGCCTGCATAAGGGCCAAAACGACGAGGGTCTACACCAGACATGTCTATTGTGGGTTCGCCATCGACAATCCATTCAGCCAACTGCCAGCCAGCACCACCAGTAGCGGTGATACCAAAGGAGTGACCTTCGTTAAGCCAGAAGTTCTTCAAACCCCAAGCTGGGCCAATAATTGGGGAGCCATCCGGAGTGTAAGCAATCGCGCCGTTATAAACTTCCTTGATACCAACTTCAGCAAAAGCAGGTACGCGTTCGAAGGCTGTTTCAATGTAAGGCATCAAACGTTCGAGTTCTTCGTTGAACAACTCATATTTGGCCTCTGGTGCAGGACCATCAATGTAGCAGCAGGGAGCGCCTACTTCGTATGGGCCGAGCAATAGGCCACCAGCTTCTTCACGCATGTACCATGAAGAATCTGATTCGCGAAGAACAGGCATTTCAGGAAGGCCAGCAGCATGGCGGGCTTTAATCTCAGGGTGTGCTTCGGTAACGATGAACTGGTGCTCAACCGGGATTACCGGGATGTCGAGGCCAACCATTTCACCGGTTTTACGGGCGAAGTTACCAGTACAGGAGATCACGTGCTCACAAGTGATGTCGCCTTTGTCAGTTTGAACAAGCCAAGTATCATCAGGCTGTTGTTCCAAACCAATTACTGCTGTGTGTTGGTGGATTTCGGCGCCACAGTTACGGGCGCCCTTTGCGAGAGCTGTGGTCAGTTCTGCAGGTTGAACGTAGCCATCATCGATGTGCTGAATGGCACCAAGAACACCATCAGTGTTGCAAAGAGGCCAAATTTCTTTCAGTTCTTCGATTGAAAGCCAGCGAACGTTTACACCAAGAGTTTTCGCAACACCAACATAGTACCTGTATTCGTCCATACGGTCTTGGGTACGGGCCAAACGGATGTTGGATACCTGCTTAAGACCGGAGTGAAGACCGGTTTCTTCTTCTAATCTCGCATAGAGGTCGACAGAGTATTGGTGAATTTTACCAACAGAGTAGCTCATGTTGAACAAAGGCAGCAGACCTGCAGCGTGCCAAGTTGAGCCAGAAGTCAAATCGTGACGCTCAAGAAGAGCCACATCTGACCAACCTTTTTTAGCTAAGTGGTATAGTGTACCAACACCAACAGCACCACCACCGATAACAACGGCTTTGTAGTGAGATTTCATCGCCAGTCTCCAAAAAAATGCGACTAAACGTGCGTATGCACGGATACAAATTGTTTGTTTTTGCCTCTGAATAGCTCGAATACAAGAAAGACACAGCTAGGTGCCTTTAGAGAAATGATACCATTAAAAGCTATCATCCATAATGATGAGGAACAGTCTTGTAATAGTCCTATCGGTTTGCGTCATCACACTTGCAGTTTACGACATAAGTGATTTTTTACGATATTTTTTAAATGTAAAGGGCGGTTGTTTTCTTCCAGGAGTGGGCTCAATGGAGAAGGTCTGAAAGAGTAATTTTGTCTCAGAAGTTATAATTCAGGGTTTGGTTTGGGCAAACGACTCCTAAATCGACTTATCTGATAAGTTCTCTGGATATTCCAAAATTAACTAAATTCTTGTACTATTGGCGATGAGTAGTGGGCTGTTTTGGTATTTTTATTCTTAGAAATGGACCTCATACCCCTGCTTGCCGCATTTGGTTTTTAGGCTGTCGCAAACCAGACAGAGGTAAAACGTGCTGAGAGGAATAAATCTATTATTATTTCGGAGGGCATATTATGAGTGATACAGAAGGTGGCGCAGGTCGCGCAGGTCGTGGTGGTAGAGGACGTGGCGGTGGAGGTGCAGCTTCGCGTCGTGCAATTCGCTCTGCCAGTTCCAATGAGCAGCTTAAATTCATTACACGGAAAATTCCTTATTTTGAAACGCTTAACGAAGAAGCGCTTCAAATCATTGAGAATAACGCGGAAACCGTGCTTGAAGAAATCGGAATTGAATTCAGGGATGATCCTGAAGCTATTCAGATATTAAAAGATAATGGCTGTGATGTTCAAGGTGAGCGGGTTCGTTTTCCTCGCGGTCTTGCTCGTCAGTGGTGTTCACATGCCCCTAGCCAGTTTACTCAGCATGCACGTAACAGTGACCGTAATGTAATCATTGGCGGTAATAATACTGTTTTTGCCCCTGTATACGGTCCTCCTTTTGTCCGCGATATTGACGGTGGCCGTCGTTATGCGACGATCGAAGATTTCCGTAATTTTGTTAAACTGACTTATTCTATGCCTGCACTGCATCACTCGGGTGGTACTGTTTGCGAGCCAGTAGATATTCCCGTTAACAAACGTCATCTCGATATGCTTTATTCGCATGTTCGTTATTCTGATAAACCTTATATGGGATCTGTAACTGCACCTGAGCGTGCGGAAGATTCCATCGCTATGTCCAAACTGGTTTTTGGCGATGAGTTTGTTGATAACAACACAGTTATGATCAGCTTGATCAATGCCAACTCTCCGATGACTTTTGATGATACCATGCTTGGTGCATTGAAAGTTTACGCCCGGAATATGCAGGCTTGTATCATTACGCCGTTTATTCTTGCTGGTGCAATGGCACCAGTAACTGCTGCGGGTGTCATGGCCCAGTCATTGGCTGAGGGGATGGCAGGTATCGCTTTTTCTCAGATGGTACGTAAAGGTGCTCCCGTTGTAATGGGTTCTTTTGCCAGTTCTATTTCCATGCAGTCCGGTGCTCCTACATTTGGTACGCCAGAGCCTGCTTTGGTTCTTTATGGAATGGCACATTTGGCACGTCGCCTGGGTGTTCCTTTCCGTTCAGGTGGTTCTCTGTGTGGGTCTAAGCTTCCGGATGCTCAAGCGGCTTACGAATCAGCGAACACGATCCTTCCAACAGCACTTGCTGGCGTTAACTTTACTCTTCACTCTGCAGGTTGGCTCGAAGGTGGTTTGATCTCATCCTATGAGAAACTTGTGATGGATGCCGATCAACTCGGTATGATGCAACGTATGCTCGAAGGTTATGACATGTCTGAAAATGGTCAGGCCATGGATGCTCTTCGTGAAGTTGGCCCAGGAAATCATTTCCTTGGTTGTGCCCATACCCAAGCTAACTTTGAAACGGCTTTCTTCCGTTCTACTATTGCCGATAATAATTCGTTTGAGCAGTGGGAATCAGAAGGCTCTCAAGACGCTTATCAACGTGCAAATTTGTTGGTTAAGAAGACCTTGGAGGAGTATGTTGCACCTGATTTAGATCCTGCAATTGATGAGGCTCTTAACGAGTTCATGTCTAAAAAGAAAGAGTCTATGCCAGACGCTTTCACTTAGATAAAAGAAAAAGCCTTACGATTTGTACTGCTTTTTCAATGCTAAATTTATGAAGGGGCGGCTTTGGGCTGCCTCTTCTTTTATATGGAAAAGAGAAAAGTTGATTTCCGTTCTTGTTAGGCCTTATTCTTTCTGATATTGGCATTTTATAATATCGGAATGGATCCGAAATACTTTGAAGAGACATTTTTGAACAAGCAGCGCAAATGATGTTATGCTTTCGTTCATTCACCTGATTTATGTTTGGTAATTTGGTGATGATAGTGTTTTTTAGATTATTTAAACATGCGTGTCAGGTCGAAAAAAATGATTAGAAAAGCTCCGCAAGAACTACCTCAGCGCATTGTTTTTTTTCTAGTTCCTAAGTTTTCTCTCATCGCTTTTACTTCAGCGTTAGAACCTTTACGCTTAGCGAATAGAGAGTCTGGGAAAAAGTTATACAGCTGGTGCTTGGTCGGTACTGACGACCAACCCGTGGTATCGTCTTGCGGAATTCCTATTTCACCAACCATTAATTTTGATGACCAACAAAACTTTCATACAGCGGTCATATGTAGTGGTGAAGATGCGCATAAAGTAACCGATAAGAGAATTCACTCTTGGTTACGGCGTGTAGAGCGTATGGGTGCGGATATTGGTGCGTTATGTACCGGAGCTCACATTCTTGCTAAAGCAGGCCTACTGGATGATTATAGCTGCACTATACATTGGGAAAACCTGGAAGGTTTCATCGAAGATTTTCCTGAGATAGAAGTCACGCCGGAACTTTTTGAGATTGATCGCAACCGCTTTACTTGTGCTGGTGGTACGGCTTCTTTGGATATGATGCTCAACGTCATCTCTTCCCAGCATGGCCACGAACTGGCTGGTGAAGTCGCAAATCAGTTTATGCATGACCGTATTCGTGACCAACACGATCAGCAACGGATGTCGATGCCGGTTCGTTTAGGCGTACGTCATCCTAAACTTCTTGCCGTCATAAAGTTGATGGAAGACAATCTGGAAGAACCTTTAACACGCATCCAACTTGCAAAAGATGCAGGGCTTTCAACACGCCAGTTAGAACGTCTCTTTCGTAAATATCTCAGTCGTTCTCCGGCACGATACTACCTAGAATTACGACTAAATAAAGCCAGATTGCTCCTGCTTCAAACCAACATGTCAGTAATCGATGTTGCACTGGCGTGTGGGTTTGTATCTGCGTCTCATTTCTCAAAATGTTATCGCGATTTCTTTGGCCGGACACCTCGTAAAGAACGGGGTTTGCCTGCCCTCTCTGATGGCGATAACGAAGAGTAAATATCAATGAAACGCTCAGGTTCTATAGGGCGTTATTTCGCGGACTGGTGTGAAAGCTTTAATTTGTTAAAGAAGCGTTCATCAAGTACTTAGTACACTACAATCCACTCTCCTTCCTGGAGAAATTAGTTCGTTGTCATACGACCAAAGAGTGTGGAGTAAATGAGGGTATCTAAGGCCGCAACCTTCATGGTGGCGATAACTGGCATTTGTGTCAGTGTTTTGCTGTGGTATTTTCTGAACGCACTAAACGAGGACGGTAAACGTCAACTTGTACGTGATGAGTTGGTAATATTTCGTCAACATCTCCTGAAAGAAATTGATAGCCACGTTGATGTTCTTGGTCGGTTGACGGAAAGAATTCGTATCGAAGGGGAACTAGATCAACGAAGATGGACGCATGATGCCAATTCAATTGTAACTGATTTTCCTGGATTTCGAGCCATTGAGTGGGTTGATCGTACTAACGTCATTCAGTGGGTTATCCCTCTGAAGGAAAATGAACCTGCCCTAGGTCTTGATCTAAATAAAATAAAATGGCGTCAAAACGAAATATCAAAATATCTGCGCAAAGGTAGAACGTATATATCGCGGCCTTTTGAATTAGTTCAATCGGGAACCGCGGTAACCGTTGATTTCCCTTTAATTTTAAAAGGGCAATATACTGGTTTTATGACTGGGATTATTGAATTACCGAGATTTTTTGAATCTGGCATGGGGAATTTAGGAGAACGAGGGTATTCCTTTTCTGTCTTTGATGGCAGAAAAATGCTATATTATTGGCATTCAAGAGGTAATGAGGCAGGCCTATCATATAGAGAAAATATTGTATTACCCTTTCCTGGAAATCCGGATTGGAAATTAGAAGTTTGGCCTAATGCAACTCTTCTTGAATCGTATGGATATAATTATCCTGTTTGGGGGCTCTACGCAGCCCTGATAGTAACGGCCTTACTGACAGGCTTACTTCATCTGGCAAGGTTATCTCGATTACGATCAGAAGAATTCTATACAATACATAGCGTTCTCGAAGACAATAAAAAACGTTTCCAAACCTTTTCAGAGATCGCTTCTGACTGGTTATGGGAATGTGACGAATATCAAGTCCTAAGTTTTGTTAGTCCACAGGTTTCAAGAGTTACTGGGCGCTCAGATAAAGACTATCTTGGTAAACCTGTTTCTAGCCTTTATATTGAAGACGAAGATAATGGCACCAATAAAATTATCCACGCGCTGGATCATCTCAAATCCTTCAAAAACATTTTGTGTAAAACAATAGATAACGAAAACCATCAGATTTGGATTAGTGTCAGCGGTGTACCACTGTTTAATGCGGAAAAAAAATTCCTTGGGTATCAGGGAAGTGCGAGTGAAGTTACCAATAAAATCCTTACTGAAGAGCGCTTTAAAACCCTTTTTGAGCATTCTTCCGATGGGCTTCTCATCAGAGGTAAGTCAGGGTTTTTAGACTGTAATCAAGCAGCTATTCGAATGAGCGGTTGTAAAACCAAAACAGAGCTTCTTAGGCTCCAAATGACAGAGATTGCACCAGAATATCAAGCAGATGGAGAGCGTTCATCCTTTAAACTTCTCTCTATGATTGACAAGGCTATGTCTGAAGGTATCAGCCGTTTTGATTGGTTGATTAGCCCATCATTTGGAGAAGAGTATCCTATTGAAATTACAATAACGAAAATCATAACCATGGGAGAAGAAGGGCAACTTATTTCATGGCGTGATATTTCGAATTTAAAACAACGTTCTGATGAAATCACACATCATTACTCTGTTTTAAAAACAACTTTGAACACGATTGAACAAGGCGTTTGCATGGTTGATCGTCATCGTGTGATCGCTGTAAATAACCTATTATTTTACCGCATATTAGACATACCTTTCGAAGTTTTCCCTGTCGGGACAAAAATTGATGAACTTTTTAATTTGATTGAGGCGCGACGTGATTTCGGAAGCTCAGGTAAAAGCAGTATGGATCGGAATTTGTTGGAGCTCCTTATTAAGGGAGAGCCTTTTTTCTTATCCTTGAATTTGCGTAATGGGAAATACCTTGAGATTTCAGCGAACTCGGTCATTGATGGCGGAATGGTTTTAACCTTCAGTGATGTGAGCGATAGAATGGCTGCTGAAGAATTCCAACAGGCCGTTACTTCGAACCTTCCAGGAGCAGTTTATCGATTTAACCGGGATAAATACGGAAAATTAAGCATCCCCTATATCAGTGATGGAGTTATCAGTATCACGGGGCTTAGTGCTACATCGATAAAGGTCAATCCAAGTTTATTCGCCACTGTAATTGACAAATGTGATTACAACGAGTGGATGGCATCAATGCAGAAAACTGAAAATGTGATGCCTCGGCTTGACTTCGAAATGCGATCGAAAGATGTGGAGGGCGAGCAAACGAAATGGATCCGGTCGATCGCACAGCTTAGTTTCAGTGATAGTGGTGAGTACCAATGGGACGGGATTTTACTCGACGTTACCGATCATAAAAAAGCGGAACTTGCTCTTGAGCAGAACCTAAAGGATCTACAACTAGCACATGAAGCTTTGGAGAACCAAAGTGAAGAGTTGGGCAATATGGCAGAACAGCTCAGTATTGCTCGTGATCTTTCCGAAGCAGCAAATAAAGCAAAATCAGAGTTTCTTGCAACGATGAGCCATGAAATCCGTACTCCTATGAACGGAGTTATGGGAATGGCTACTATGTTGCTTGAGACCGAACTGGATGATGAGCAGTATGAGTTTGCATCGATGATAAATGAATCTGGTGAGTCGTTACTAAATATTATCAACGATGTCCTGGATTTTTCAAAAATTGAAGCTGGCCGGATGGATCTGTCCGTATCTGAGGTCGACTTGGTATCTATTGTTGAATCAAGCGTGAACCTACTTGCCGCTAGAGCCAATGACAAAGCGCTATCAATTGCGACTTATTTGCCGCCAAATCTAAATAGGCACGCAATTGCGGATGGGGGACGGCTCCGCCAAATTCTTTTGAATCTTCTTGGGAATGCTTTGAAATTTACACAAGAGGGTGGTGTCTCGATTTACGTAAGCGATCTAACTCGGGGGCTATCAAATGAGGGAGATAAAGATAAATGCAAAACCAGGGTCGAAAACAATAAGATAACTCTTCGCTTCGACGTAAGAGATTCAGGTATAGGTATTAAAGAAGAAACACAACGAAAGCTATTTGAAAAATTTACACAAGCAGATGCCTCCACGACAAGAGAGTTTGGGGGGACAGGGTTAGGTCTCGCTATCTGTCGGCAGCTTGTTGAGCTGATGAACGGAGAAATTGGCGTAGAAAGCACATTAGGTGAGGGCAGTAATTTTTGGTTTACTGTCGAATTAGATAAAACCATTGGTGAGTCACAACTTATTGGATCGATAAAACATAACGGTAACTTTAACTGCGAGAATGCGCTTGTCTATATGGAGGATACGTTTAGTTCACGCATCATAGATCAATACCTTAGAGAAGCCGGAATCAATGTGATAATGACCCGTGATTGTGATGAGGCCTTAGAACTCTTAGAAAATGATAAAATCTCTCTATTTCTTGCAGGAGACAACTGGTTAAACGCAGATTTGGAAAGGTTGGGTATCGCGAGTACAGAATTAGTTGAAGCTGGAGAGTTTACCTCAGCCATAGTTGTTCAGCACAAATCAAGCGAGGCGCAACATTGGGCAAAGGGATTAGGTTTTGTAGGGACACTTGCTCAACCGATAAGCCACTCATCCCTCAGTTCATTCCTGCATATTTCCTTTGATACGACTGAAATAGAAGAAAGAGATAGACATTTTTCACTAAGAGAAGTTGCCCTCAAAAAACAAAGTTTGAAGATTCTCATTGTAGAAGATAATCGGATAAATCAGAAACTAGCGATGTCGATGCTTATAAAAGGGGGGCATGAAGCTTCAATCGTTGGCAACGGTCAAGAGGCAATAGAGGTGTTAACTTCTGGAAACAATTTTGATCTAATTCTCATGGATATGCAAATGCCCGTTATGGACGGGTTAGAAGCTACCAAGCGTATTCGCAAGCTTGATAATACGCGTCTCTCCTCGATCCCGATTGTCGCAATGACCGCAAATGCAATGGATACTGATCGGGAATTGTGTCTTGATGCAGGTATGAACGATTATCTTTCTAAGCCGATAAGCCCTGGGGATCTTTTTTCAAAGATATCTTCTTGTGTTGGATCTATCGGAGAAAAGTTAACGGAAGAAAATTCAGGAAGTGTTGAAATTTTCAAAGATAAAAAAGTATCCTCAATAACCGAGGGTCATTCTGCTACTCAGTCTGATACTCTAGAGCCCATATCTCTTTCCAAGAGGGCAGAGGATGATATCATTGGGTTACTTAGTGATATTGAAAGCCTGTAGCTTATTTGACAATTTCTCAGCTTTCTAACTCATCGCTGGAAATTCAACTTAAATTTAAAAATATTACGAATAAGTATATTCGAATGTCATCAGTTATTTTTTATCAAAAGGTTCGAAACAACTTTCCGGAATTAATAATTCCAAGACATTCGCAATCTCGTGGGGATCATCCGTAAAATTAACACCAACACTGGTATCTTTTTTCCAAGCAACAGAAACATTTAGAGCTGATGTTTGTGAAAACCGAATGGTTTTAATTGTTCTATCTCCAAGTGCTTCATCGAGTTCAAGTTTTGCACCGGTAAGAGAAATATCCATTACGGCACAGTCTTTTCTATCTGAACCTCCATCCATACTTCCGATTAATATAACTTCAGCACGAGGGAAAATTCTGCGTTCTTCACCGGATTTTGTCATCAATTGGTTCTTCTGTGATCTAGTAAAAAGAGTACTAATGGTAACGGACTGTATTTAATGAAAGTTTAAGCTCTCACCTTGTAAAGAAAAAAACAATATTAAAGGTCAATTGTTTTTAATTATTGTTTTGATCATGAAGACGTTTACGGATGATTTTTATTGTCTGCTATGGGAATTACTCATCCACTCAATCGTTGTCTTTATATAAGCAAATACAAAGATCTGCGTGTATATGACGTAATTAGAAGAGGAGTCTTACTGCTATTAAATTTTATTTTATAAAAGATGCTACGATAATTTATGCCGATAAATAGTAGATAATCATTTCTTACTAACATTATGAGGGTTTGTTTTATTTGAAGAATTCAGGAAGTTCGGAACTAAATGATAAATTTATGGTTAATTTTTTAGCAAGGAATATTTAACTTAAATTTTAGACTTAATTTCCTAAACTAAGTCAGCCTGGAGGAGGTTGTTATGTTTGCTGTCGCAGAGATGGGGGAATTCTTTGTCAAAGTTATTGGCCAAGAATCATTAATAGAGATCGAAGACGATCTTTTGAGTGTTCCGATAAACTCAGATCAAGGAGTTCACGCCTTGCAAGGGATGCTTGCTAACTCAATCTCGCATGAAAATTCTACAAGACATGACCCAACTGACATTAATTTGGGGCTCAGAGCAGTTGATAGTCCATCTCTTCGCATGGTGGATTTATTTAGGGAAGAAAACTTAACAAGTAATTTAAGCATAAAAGATGATAGTGCTCGTGAAGCGGCCACCAAAGTAGCCGATACGAAATTAGACGTTAGCTATCGTCCAATGCCCTTTCTTGATCAAGGGATGTTATCCTTTTATATGCATGTAGATGATAATGAGCAGAGTGTGTCTGGTTTTCCTATGGCGGAACTCATTCAGGAAGATGAGTTGGCCCCTGTTCCCAATACCGCTGTGCTTCACTAGTTACTCAAATTTGTATAGTTGAGATTTGATCTTGTTCTCTTTCGAGATCAGCCGATCATGATTTTAAGGTGAATTCAAGTGCCTCCTTCACCATGTATATTCCCTCTGAGATATGCGCTTTTTCAATCGCAGTATACCCCAATCTAAAATATTGTTTTTTAGGTAGGGCATCAAAATAGTAAATACTTCCCGGCTCCAGAACGACACCTAAATTAAGGGCATGGCGCAAAAGCTCTTTACTGTCCAGTTCATCCGGGCCTTTTACCCAAAAACTCGAGCCTCCATTTGCATTTTGAAAATGAAGCTCTACTTCCGTAAGAGCATTTTTCATTTCTAGCCAGCGGCTTTTATAAATTTTTCGTAATCTTTTTCGGAGGGCATCGTGGTGACCTAAAGCCAGAAAGAGTGCCATGGTTCTTTGGTTGTTTGTTGGTGTGTGCCGATGTATTAGGCGTCCAAGAGCCCGTGCTTCTCGGATAATGTGTGCTGGCCCAACGAGATATCCGAGGCGTAACCCAGGAAAAAAGGATTTTGATAAACTACCTACATAAATTACGCGTCCTGTGCGATCTAATGATTTAATTGCGGGAGTGGGGGTGCTTTTAAAGTTCAATTCTGGCTCATAATCGTCTTCAATTATCACCATATTATTTTGTTCGGCTTTTTCCAAAATTTCCTTACGGCGTTCCAAAGGCATGGTAACTGTAGTCGGAAATTGATGACTTGGGGTGATTGTAATTATGTTACAATCATCAAGTTGTTGATCAGGAATTAACCCGTGTTCATCAAGCTCTAGATATCTGATACGCGAACCGATCATTTGGATGATGTTACGTAAATCCGGGTACCCAGGATTTTCAACACCAAAAAGGGTGTTGTTGTTTAAAAAGAGCCGGGCAAGTATATAAAGGCTATTTTGGGCACCTGCAGTGACGAGTATTTCATCTTCACGCGCATGAATTCCGCGAGTTGGAAGTAACCTCGTCCTTATCTGTTCGACAAGAAAGGGGTCATCAGTCCCCAATCGATCTTCAGTCCAGTCAGCCATGGCATTCAGGCTTAGTGCTTGACGGGAACATTCCCGCCAAGCGGCAATGGGAAAAAGTGATTTATCCACTTGGGCTGTTACAAAAGGATAGGGATAGTCTCGCCAATTTTCAGGTTTTTCAATATTCTGCTGATGGCTCGGAGTATGTTTGATTCGCAGAGTGGCATTAATCGCTTCTGAAGTGGTCTTAACTTCTTTTTGAACTGGATCCTCTAAAGGGAGGGTCAAGCGATCGCTTACAAAAATACGGCTGCGTTCTTTTGATGATAAAAAACCATCATCAATTAATGCTTGATAAGCCTGGGTAACGGTAATTCGGGAGACCCCTAATTGTGCGGCTAATTTTCTGCTAGAGGGTACAACGGCCCCAGAGGGAAGGCTTCCGCCCAAGATCGCGCTCACAAATTGGCGCCGGATCTGAAGTTGAAGAGATTCCGTATTTTCTCGATCTAGGATGAATAGGTTGTCGGTCATAAAAATATTAAGCCATGCTTTATAACTAATCACAATGTTTGGATATAGATAATTGATTAAACTGGCTATAACTTATTTGGTGTTATTTCAATTAAATATTCTGCAATTCAATACTGAATCACGTGAATAAGGAGTGGGCTTATGAGCCAGACGATTGGACATTTCATTAACGGCAAGATTGTCCCTGGTCAAAGTGGTCGGACAGCAAAAATTCACAACCCGGCTTTGGGCCAGGTAACGGGCGAAGTTGCTTTAGCATCTGCAGACGAAATGCGTGCGGCTATCGCTAATGCCGAAGCAGCTTTACCTTCTTGGGCCGCAACTCCACCTCTTAGACGTGCTCGTGTGATGTTTAAGTTTAAGGAACTGATCGAAAAGAACATGGATGAACTGGCTGCTATGGTCAGTGCTGAACATGGGAAAGTAATCAGTGATGCAAAAGGTTCTATTACACGCGGTCTAGAAGTTGTCGAGTTTGCCTGTGGTATACCTCACCTACTTAAGGGTGAGCACAGTGAAAACGTTGGTACTGGTGTTGATAGTCACTCTGCGCGTCAACCTGTTGGTGTCTGTGCTGGGATCACGCCATTTAACTTTCCAGCCATGGTTCCAATGTGGATGTTTCCGATTTCAATCGCTTGCGGCAACACATTTATTTTAAAGCCTTCTGAAAAAGATCCATCTTGTCCTCTACGCCTTGCCGAGCTTCTGAAAGAAGCGGGTCTTCCTGATGGCGTTCTTAACGTGGTCAATGGTGATAAAGAAGCCGTTGATACTTTGTTGGAAGATGAAAGAGTAAAAGCGATTAGCTTTGTTGGATCTACTCCTATTGCGGAGTATGTATACAAAACGGGTACTGCAAACGGCAAACGTGTACAGGCACTTGGTGGGGCTAAAAACCATATGGTTGTTATGCCAGATGCCGACATGGATCAGGTCACTGATGCTCTTATGGGCGCTGCATACGGATCCGCTGGGGAACGCTGTATGGCTATTTCTGTAGCCGTAACTGTTGGTGACGAAGCTGCGGATATTCTCGTAGAGAAACTCGCTCCTAAAGTTGCAGGTTTGAAGGTTGCGCATTACGAAGTAGCTGACGCCGAGATGGGAGCACTTATTTCTGCGGAGCACCTTGCTAAAGTAACTGGCTTTGTCGATGCAGGGGTGAACGAAGGTGCAAAACTTGTTGTTGATGGCCGTGGTAAAAAGCCTGAAGGTTTGGAGAACGGATATTTCATTGGTGGTTGCCTGTTTGATAACGTGACCTCTGATATGAGTATTTATAAGGAAGAGATTTTTGGCCCTGTACTCGCTATAGTTCGTGTCGAAACTTTTGATCAAGCTGTAAAACTGGTCAACGATCATGAATATGGTAATGGGACTGCAATCTTTACACGCGATGGCGATTCAGCACGTGAATTCGCTCATAAAATTCAAATTGGTATGGTCGGCATTAATGTTCCGATCCCTGTTCCTATGGCTTTCCACTCCTTCGGTGGCTGGAAGCGGTCGCTCTTTGGAGATCATTCTATGCACGGCCCAGAGGGCATTCGTTTTTATACGCGTCTAAAAACGGTAACAACCCGTTGGCCAACAGGTATTCGTAGTGGTGCAGAATTTATGATGCCAACTATGAAGTAATAATCGGATTTGTCCGGATGTATGAAAGCCTCGGATTTATATCCGAGGCTTTTTTTTACATATATTAGGCCGTCAATAGATCGCTTTTTGATGCGGTTATAAGTGTTTTTGCATACGATAATTGATGAGATTTTGACCTCTAAACTCGACTTGTTGCTCAACGATGGTGACAAAGCCTGAATGTTCAAAAAAGGGTTTGGCGGTAATACTCACTTCAGCAAAAATTCTGAGTGTATCTTGGCTTAAAGCTTCTTTTTCAACACTTTCAAGTAACAATCGCCCCACACCCTGTCCTTGACGGTCATGGTGCACATAGAAGCAATCTATATGTCCACTGGTGTCGAGTTCAGCAAAACCCGCAATACCTTTGCTATCTTCGGCAACAAAAATTTTGTAATTTTTGACGCGATTTTCCCAGCGAGCTAAATCGAAATTAACTGGAGCCCAGGCCTCGACTTGTTCTTGACTGTAGTCTCGAATGTTAATGTTACGAACCGTGTCGTGAAATAACTTTAAAAGAACGGCGCCATCTTCAGAAGTATGATTTCTGATGTACATTATTTTCTAACCTCAGCATGTTTACCTTAGGGTTTATTGAGGAGTTTATTTGGGGATAAGCTTACCCGGGTTCATGATATTTTGCGGATCAAAGCTGCGTTTTACTTGCTGCATTAGTTTAATCTCGAGGGGAGATTTATAATGTGCGTTCTCCTCCACCTTCACACGACCAATACCATGCTCTGCTGATATAGAGCCCTTGAGGTCGATCACAATATCATGAACGATACGATTAACTTCTTCCCAACGATCGAGATATTCTTGTTTGTCCATACCCACGGGTTGGGTCAAGTTGTAGTGAATATTGCCATCCCCTACGTGACCAAAAGGATGGGGACGAATGCCGGGAATGAGTTTCTCTACCGCGATATTCGCTCTTTTAATAAAGGTGGGGATTGAAGAGACAGGAACGGCGATATCGTGTTTAATCGATCCTCCTTCCGGCTTTTGGCAAAGGGTAACGTTTTCTCGAATTAACCAGAAGCTATCTGACTGGGCTTTATTCTGCGCTAAGACGCCGTCCAATACCCACTGCTCTTCAAAGGCCTTTTCCATATAATTTGCAAAAAGGTCAGGGAGGGCTGAGTTATTTGTTCCGGCACTCGCTTCCATCAAAATATACCAGTCATATTTATCCTCAATAGGGTCGATAACACCGTGTCCATGTTTGAGTGAAAAATCGATGCCAATCCGTGGGATGAGTTCAAAGGAGGTCAGAGCATCGCCGATCATGGATTGTGCCATATTGAGCAGAGGGAGAGCGTCCTCAAGGCTGTTGAGGGCGAGAAAGGCGGTTTGTTGCTCCTTTGGGCTTGGGAAAAGCTTTAATACCGCTGCTGTAATAACCCCTAAGGTCCCTTCTGAGCCAATATAGAGTTGTTTGAGGTCATAGCCGGTATTGTCTTTACGCAGAGCCCTGAGTCCATCCCAAATCTCTCCCGTTGGTGTGACGACCTCCAGACCTAAGATAAGAGCACGTGTGTTCCCATAGCGAATAACGTTTATCCCGCCTGCATTAGACGCGATATTGCCTCCAATTTCACATGTACCTTCTGCCCCGAGGGAGAGGGGGAAAAGGCGGTTATTGTTTGCGGCGTGATCTTGTACAGTTTGTAAGATGCATCCCGCTTCCACAGTCATGGTATTGTTGACCGGATCTAGATCTCTGATCGTGTTCATCCGGCTCAAGTTAAGAATAATGGCCTTGTCTTCGGCAAAGGGGATACCACCACTTACAAGTCCTGTGTTTCCACCCTGAGGAACGATAGCGACATTTTTGTCTGAACAAAGCCTTACAACTGCAGAGACTTCCTCTGTAGTTGCAGGTTTCACGACGCAAGCAGTCTCGCCAACAAAGCGGCCACGTTGTTCTGTTACATAAGGGAGTATTTCTGTTTGCTCTGTAATCATGCCTTTCTCAGAAACAATTTGTTCTAAAGCTGAGAGGAAATCATTGGGTAATTTCTTAGGCATATGATCTGCGGCCTTTTTTTTGACAGGATTACTTGTGAGAATAGGATTGTAGGTTTTGAGTAATCTAATTTAAAACCCTTTCTACGAAGGCGCCAGTTCAAATCGACGCCAATTTAAAACCCAATCTCAAGCATGGTTCAATCTAGCTGTCTGCTAGTGAACTATTTGTCTGCTGATTATTAACGAAGTTATTTAGAGGTCTAAATGATTAAAAATGTTGTGTTTGATTTTGGCGGTGTTCTCATCGATTGGGATATTAGGCACCTTTACAGATCCGTTTTTGACGACGCGAATGAAATGGAAACATTTTTAAGTGAGGCTTTTACCTTTGAAGCAAACCATAGATTAGACGCTGGTGAAGCTTTTCAAGATGTCATTGAGGAGATTCAACGAAAATTCCCTCATTATCATGACCCTTTAGAAGCCATTTTAACACGTTGGCCTGAAACCCTCAGAGGCGAGATCAAAGGTACAGTTAGTATTCTTGAGCGTTTACACCAACAAGGAACCCCTCTTTACGGTCTTACAAATTGGTCTGCTGAAACGTTCAAGTATGCCCAAGAGTTTCCGTTCATGCAGAGATTTAAGGGGATTACAGTTTCTGGGCAGGTCAAGCTAGCTAAACCCGACCCAAAAATATATCACCGACTACTTAGTGATTTCTCCCTAAAAGCAGAAGAGTGTCTTTTTATCGATGATCGCAGCGATAATGTGATGATCGCAAAAGACCTTGGATTTCATGCGATCCAGTTCATTGACCCTACTTTACTTGATAAAAGCTTAAATGATCTTGGGGTATTTAGGTAGGGTAGTTGAGAAGGAAATAGTGTGGGAATTATCGAGGGGCTGCTGCTCGTTTAAGGCGGTCATTGATTGCCAATCCCAGGCCTTCACGGGGGATAGGCATTGCGGCTATTCCTCTGATCTTTTTTTGACCTTTGATGTCATCGCGGTAATCTAAATCATGCAAAGCTGCGAAAAAATTTGATGCAGCTTCTCGCAAATTAGCTTTTTCACTTAGATTATAAATCTTTGCTGCGCCGATCAGGGGGCTGGGTCCGAAAGCGAGTAGGGCTTCATCAGGCAGAACAGTTGTGGCGTTCAATCGTAAAGGTAAGCTCGGAGCATAGTGACTTTTGAGCAGTCCTGGTGACTTGAGCTCATTGGGAGTTGTTGGCCCTTTTTCTGCTTTTCTTTCCATCAGAGATTGGCCGAGCTCAATAGGACCAATTACAGCTTCAACCTCTTCCTGTGTAAGGCTACCGGGGCGTAAGAGAACAGGAGTTACACTTGTTAAATCAATAACGGTGGATTCCAATCCAACTGAACAGGCTTGTCCTTCAAGTATGCAGGGAATACGATCTCCGAGAGAATTAGCAACGTGTACAGCAGTTGTTGGGCTAATTTTTCCAGAGGCGTTTGCACTCGGTGCCGCCAAAGGAAGTTGGGATCTTTCTAAAAGCTCATGGGCTATTGGGTGGCCTGGGACACGAACGGCGAGGCTATTCAGTCCAGCAGAACAGAGTTCAGAAATGTCACAATCGCTCCTCCTGGGGAGTACCAGGGTCATTGGCCCAGGCCAAAAACTCTGAGAAAGTAGCTGAGCTTTATCTGTAAAAATAACTCGTTTTTCGGCTTCAGAGCTGTTTGGGAAGTGAACAATTAATGGATTGAAACTTGGTCGTCCTTTGGCTTCGTATATAGAGGCACAGGCTATGGAGTTTGTCGCATCCGCGCCTAGGCCATAAACGGTTTCTGTAGGAAATGCCACCAGTCCACCTGAGCGCAGTATATTACAAGCATGATCAAATCCAACTTGATCCGCTGCAATTATATTGGCGTACTTTTTCGGTTGCTGAGAGGGCATCAAAACATTTTCCTGATTTGTAAGCTTGTTTTAGCTAAACAATCTAGTCCTTGTCTGGTTCATCTTCGTCATCGAGATCAAAACCTGCATCAAGATGTTCGCCTTCGGCAACAAAGAAGGGGTTTCTAAAATCAAACTTGCCATAAGTCAGAGGATCGCCATCAGCATCACTAAGGTGACCGCCAGCTGCGAGTAAAACAGCATGCGCCGCGGCAGTATCCCATTCCATTGTCGGGCCAAAACGGGGATAGAGATCCGCACGTCCTGCGGCAATTAAGCAAATTTTGAGAGAGGATCCCGCGCCAATTTGTTCATACACTTTTCGAGTACCCAAAAAGGCATTTAAATCATCATTATCACCATGACGACGACTTGAAACGACAGTTGCGCCTTCTTCTGGTATTTGGCGAACCTGAGCTACGATTGGCTCATAACCTTCTTCAAATAAAACACAAATTTCGGCGGAAACCCAGGTGAGGCCTTTGGCGGGCGCATGAACGACACCTGCTACAGGAACCCCATTTTCGATCAAGCCAATGTTTACGGTGAACTCACCGTTTTTGTTGATGAATTCTTTCGTACCGTCTACAGGATCGACCAACCAGAATAAACTATGATCTGGATCTGCACCTAAGTCCGGAATTTCGCCTTCTGAAGCTGCTTCTTCTGACACAACTGGAATGTCGGGGGTGAGCGTATTCAAGGCACCAAGTATAAAGGCTTCTGCCGCCTTATCAGCTTCAGTAACCGGGGAAGAATCGGCCTTTTTTTCGACTTCAATACCGTCTGGGCGATTGTAAATTTCCATGATAATTTCGCCAGCCCGATGGGCGATCATAAGCAGTGCGTTCATGAGATCTCGATTATCATCGTGAACTGGGATCTCGGCAGGAATTTGCAACTGACTCATGGACTTCTCCTTATTAGGTCACCAACAAGTTGACCTGCTTAGCGGTCCCACTCGTGGTAATGATCATCTATTGGATCTGCTGGTAACTTATCTGTCCAGACCTGTCTAGGTTTTTGCTTATCTATCAAGCCAATCTTAGGCGCATACACACAATAAAGTTATACCTTCTATATCGACATTACTTTCAGAGGTTGCAATAACCAATAAGAGATGGCATTTCTGCCTTTCTAATCCTAGCAATACATTTGTTCCTTACTGTGGAGTTCTCTGTGTCAAAAAGCCTTCTGATATCGGCAACCTTGTTATCCATGGCATTAGCTGGGTGCAGTGTTACCAAACCTTCAGAGAACGCTTTGTCTCATCTCTCAAATTCTTACTCTACAGATCAGGTGGGGTATTGTTTTGGGCATGGATGTACAAATAAAGGAAAGATTTCCATTGATGAAAGCCAATGGAGAGAAATTCAATCCCTCTTTAACGGGAAAGATCTTGCACCGTCTTCTGAACGTGAAGCCATAGCACAGGCCATAGGGCAGATTGAAATTATTGCAGGAGATCAAAACGGTACGTCAATTGATAAAGCGGGTACCTTTATGGATGGCATGGGTAGACGGCAATTGGATTGCATAGATGAAGCAGTGAATGCCAGTAATTTTATCAGTCTTCTTCAAAGGGATGGCTTACTTAAGCATCACGAACTCAGGCAGCCGATTTTACGCAGTTGGGTAAGTGGGAATATTTTACATGCAACTGCTGTCTTAGAACAGGTAACTGAAATCAAGTCCGAAGAAATGGCTTTATGGTCAGTGGATAGTTCATTTTTCAATAACGGAGAAAGTGCGACTGTTTCTCCTCTTCCTCAATGGCAAAGTGGTTGGGTTCCTGAAGGCGGAGTCAATTAAGGAAATCGACTTAACCCTCAGTTGAAAAGCTATAAAGACATCTTCAGAGAAAATTAACTGTACAGAAAGAGTTTTCCGGTAAACAGGATATTGGGGTAGGTGATTTCTTATCCTTTTGCTGAACCTGTGATTGGAGTTACTTCATGTTGAAGCCAGCCGTGGTAATTCTGGCTCTTGCTAGTATAGCCCTTTCCGCCTGTGGTAAGCCTTTGGTCAAACGCGATCAACAGCCACAAACGACACACAGCCAATATAAGGTGCTTACCTGGAATGACTGGGGCCTTCTCGGCGACCGAGCTGCAGCTCGGGTAGTAAGGGACTTGGCCGCAACACCTGATTTTGATGTCGCCCCTGTTTTGGATGTTTCGCCCCCTTCAGATGATGGGAAGAAAAAGGCACCAATTAGTTATGGTTCGTCTAAACCTTTCTATGTACAGCCTGGTCCAGTTGATATGCCGTTTAGCCGCGCATTCAAACGTATTCTCGAAGACAGACTTCTGGCTAAGGGGGTGCCTGTTGTTACCTCCCCTAAAGGCGCTATCATCGTAAATTATCAAGTTCAAAGCTTTTTTTATGATGATGAAGGTTATCGATTACCTGCCTCGCCAGAATCAGTTTTTGGTCTCGCTACGGCTATCGGTATCAAGGAATATGGGAATTGGGGATCTGTTACCACAATCGGTGCAGGACTGTTGGTAACAGAACTTGTACAGGGACTTATTGATTTTGGCGCTGTCACAGACGCCGAAATGGTATTGACCACCTCTGTTGCACATGGCGCTGAGCTTATTCACCAAAAATCGGAAGTGTTATACATTCGTCCCGAAGAACTGTCTTTGTATATGACGAGGTTTCCAGCCGATCGACCGATCAGGACGACAGCGACAGGTGAAGAAAAAAAATTACCCGTGCGTTCAATCGCTATCGTGACGCAGTAGAGGAGAAAATTGATGATTAAGAGTGTTTTCGTTTCTACTGTAATTTCTTTTGGGATTATGTTTGGGCTGTCAGCCTGTTCTCCGGACTCATACAATTTATACAGCGATCTTGTTCCTGCAGTCGAATCCTCTAGTGGTGAAGACCTTTTACCAGAAGTTTATAACGCCGCAGATACACTAGTTTATTCTTCCAGTCAGAATCTTGATAGAGATGCTTCGGTTCTTGTTGCATCTATCGTTGATGTCGATGCTCTCGAAACCAGTTCTACTTTTGGGCGGACCCTAAGTGAACAACTATCAGGACGTATTGCACAGCTTGGCTATAGTGTTTCCGAAGTAAAAATGAGAGATTCTCTCGCCGTCAGACCTCATCAAGGGGAACTCATGCTATCGAGAGATTTGGCCTTTTTGGCTGGTAGGCAAGATGCACAAGCGATCCTAACGGGAACTTATTCTATTGGTAAGAATAATGTTTTTGTAAATCTTCGGCTTCTTCGCGCTGGCGATGGTAGGGTTCTTTCCGCTACTGATTTTCGGTTGCCAATAGATGCCGATATTGGTTCAATGTTGCCAACAAAAACTCGAGGTGGTTGGGTTCTGGTACAATAACTCTCGATGACGAAGGAAAAGCCCTGTAATCTATTTACAGGGCTTTTTTAGTAAGAAAAACATGTTTGTTGTAAACACGTATTATGAATGGTGTGCCACAATAGGCTGCCTAGTTAGGCTCTTTCAATTCGACAGGTGAAGCAATTGTTTGTTGTTGATCTTGCGTGAATGTAAGCAATTTTATCAGATTTAAACATTTTGATCGCTTCTTGCTTTACGGTTTCAGATTTAACGGTTTTGCCTGTTCCATATACGATCTTGTTATCAGCGCTGTAACCGCGAATAAGCGTATTGCCCTGTGTGCGAATGTTATCAGGAATTTCCCCGTTGTCATGATGACTTTCACAGCTTTCACTGTGCAGGAAAACAGGGCCAGATTCTGCATAGGGTTGTTTACCATCAAATGGACGATAGGAAAGCACAAGAACCTCGCCTTCATTCGCAATTTCCTTGAGGCAATGACGGCAAGGATAACCCGATCCGTCAGAAATCATACGCTCAGGGGTTTGCCCATTTTCATCAGCGGCACCACTTTGTAGAAGTTTAGCGTGTTCACTTGGAATACCAAGAAAGCGAACTTGGGTTTTGTTTTGTTCAGTCATAATTCTCTCCATTTGTTTGTTGATGAAAGAAAACCATTAATCAGCTAATACCTTCTATCCATTTCTTGCTTTTGTATTCAGAAAGGAAAAAGGCCCCATAAAATGAGGCCTTTTAAGTGAAGCTTTAAACCTTAACTTGCGAGAACTTGTTGCTCTGAAGCGGGCTCTGTTTTTTGGCGGTAAAGGATAATATCCTCGATTGCGACAACGGGAATACCATGTTTATCACCAAAGGCAATTATTTCTGGCAATCGCGCCATGGTGCCATCAGGATTAGTAACTTCGCAGAGAACCCCGGCTGGTATCCAGCCCGCCATTGCCGAGAGATCACAAGTTGCCTCTGTGTGGCCTTGGCGAGTGAGAACACCACCAGCCATAGCGCGGAGGGGGAAAACGTGTCCTGGTCGAGCGAGGTCGTCGGGTTTGCAATCTACTGCGATAGCGGCTTTAACAGTGGTTACCCGATCAGCAGCTGAAACCCCCGTAGTGACACCAAGCTTGGCTTCAATAGTCACAGTAAAGCCAGTACCCATGGAAGAGTTGTTATCACTGACCATCTGAGGAAGATCAAGAGAGCGCAATTTTTCATCCGTCATACAGAGGCAAACTATGCCACTGCATTCACGTATAAGCATTGCCATCTGCTCATTAGTAAGTGTTTCTGCCGGAAATATGAGATCGCCTTCATTTTCGCGGCCCTCGTCGTCAACAACGAGAACGCCTTTACCTGCTCGCATGGAAGCGAGGGCTTTATCAACACGATCAATAGGGGTGCCGAATTGGGCCAGTAAAGACTGGTGTGTGTGATCGTTTGCGATCTGATTCATGGTTGTCACTCCAAAAAAGCGGCGTAACCAGAATCAGGGCGTGTTCAGAAAGGACGTATGTGGTTGCTTTGAAATCAATCACATACGCACGCGCCAGAACGGTACAGGTGGTTAACCTGAACTGCTCTTGCCTATCCTCTCCCATCCGGACTGTTACCGTCGGCTCTGGAATTTAACCAGATCTGCTGACCCCTTAATAAACCGAAGAACCACTAAATGAGGATCTTCTGATCACCAAGGGCGCTCGCGGGCTTCTGTCGTTAGCTTTTGGCTTTCGATAGTTACCGCCGGTCGGGAATTTCACCCTGCCCTGAGAACAAGCGCCTAAATGCACATATCTCACCCTTAAAGAAATCTTCAAGCGAAAGACATGTTTAGCCTAGACGATTTGGTTCTTTTAAGGCAAGTCGGAAACCGTCATTTTTGACAAAATCTGCGACGTGCTTCAGAAGTAATATTAAATGACGTAAGTGGGGTTATAAATGAATATCAGATTATACAATGATCAAGACTGTGCTGGCGTTGTTCAGCTTTGGCAAGAAGTTGAACCGAACCCTTCACCCTGGAATAATCCGATTGAAGTCTTACGTAAGAAGGACGAATTTCAGCCTGGACTTCTTTATGTTGCCGAAGAAGATGGTGTGGTCGTCGGAACGACTATGGCTGGATATGATGGCCATCGGGGGTGGATCTATAGTGTTGTTGTAAGTCCCGCAAATCGTCGTAAGGGGATCGCGTCAAGCTTACTCAACTTTGCTGAGCAAGAGCTTGAAAAGCTTGGGTGCACCAAACTTAACCTCCAAGTACGGGACGGTAACGATAATGCTGTGGCGCTGTACAAAAGCCTCGGATATTCCATTGAGCCACGTATGAGTATGGGGAAACGCCTGGGATCAATTTAACGTTTATTTGAACCACTTGATCATTTGTACTTACGTTTGTGCTTGGGGCGCCAAGTGTCAATCCACTGTCCAAATTTGTTTCCTGTTTGCCGGGTCTTCTCACTTGCGGCTTCTGCTGTTGAAGAGATGTCGTTCACAACCTCAGAAACATCTTCCAGAGCAGGGTCTATATGCCGGCGTTTAATCCGGGCAAGAAAAGACCAAATCATATACCCAAGAATGCCAAGCGAGGCAAAAAAGAATAAATTAAACCAGGGAATAAGTAACTGGTCTGGCCCCTCGGCACGGCTTATCTCCACAGCGTTTGGAAAGAGAGATAGAATTGGAATACGCCAGCCATAATGGGTCACAATTACCCATATGGGGGCCGCTTCTGTCGAAACCCAAGCTTGAGATTGGGCTTGCAAGTTACCTGAGTCAAATTTCAGATAAGGAGGCCAATGCCAATCAGTATCCTCATTTCTGTAAACACGAGGAGTAGCATCTGGCCAGGCCGTATTTACAAAGCGGACGTCGCGCGTTCTTTCAGGATTGGTCTTAGGGGCTTCGGTGTCAAATAAACCAAAGGTGTCCATTCGTTTTACGTCGGTTCCAACCACACGTACGATATCCTGACCAGGAAGATTGTAGTGCAGGAAACTGCCTAAAAGAATGACAAGTACCAGGCTAATGGCCCATTTTACGATTTGCATTCGTTACTCACATGAAGTTTGCAATAAAGAGAAGACCTAAAACGATCATAACCGGTACGATATATACCCCGAGCAAAAGTTTTCTTTTCAAGGAACGATCATAGTTTGATAAGCCGTCAGCTACGTATTGTTCTTGCTTTTGATTTTCAGCGGGGTTGGAATTGTATTCCGCCATGAGTTCGCGTTTTTTATCCCATCGGTAATAAAATGATAGCGCGATATATATGACGGTTAATATTGCAAAGATGATGGTAAGCCGTAACACCCAGAACAACATTAAATTGTTCCTCCCCAAGGCCCTTTAGTTGTTTTTCGTGCAGGTTTTGTTGTCTTAGTTCTGTCGCCTCTTTTAACAGGGTATTTACCCCAGGGTTGTTTGGGTGGGGTTTCTTGTTGCCTTTTGTCATGGAGCTCTTTGAGGGCAGCGGGACTATCGTCTCCGAACAGGTCGCGTCTCGCTTTTGCTTTGTCGGTAATATATTCCTCAGCAAGGAATTGCGCTACGTAGGTTCGTTTCGCATCATTCCATTTCGCATATGCTGCATAAAATGCTTCTTTATGGCTGATAAAGAGTTGAAGAACATCATGTGGCATTAACTCAGCCAACAACATGTTAACTAAGTCACGGTCGGGATGAAATTTGGCTCTTATGCTATAAAAATATGCAGGGTGTTCAGGTGTTAGCTTCGGTTTGCGACCACCTTGTTCCAACCAGCGGAGAAGGTCATTTAATCCATCAAATTCTTCTGGAATTTCTGCTTCGGTACGTAAAGCTAAAGAGCGTAGTTCCTGACGCGATAGCTTGTCGGCCTTTATACCTTCAGCTGTAAGTAATTCAGCCATTATAAAATCAAGGCGTTGTTGAATAATCTCTTCTGCGTCGATGTCTTTGGCATCTATCAAGGGTTCAACGAGATTGTTTTGCTCAAGGAACACTGCAATAGATGATCTATTCGACATCTCGAGGACGGTTTCGATGGGAAAGTCGTGGAAATCATCTTTTGAGTGCTTGCAAATAACTACTGGCAGTTTTGTGTCTCGAAAGACATAAGCGCCATTGAAGTGGTTGGTATGGAAATTACCCTGCTGAAATTCGTTCTTATCAAGCTTTACAGGATATCGATTTACATCTCCAGCGCTCTGGGCGAGTTCGATCATTTTAGAGACCAGTTCATCGTCCCACCAACCGTCGGGTTCAATTTGAAAACGTTCAACCAACTCGGAAAGCTCATCTGCCTTAGCTATCGTTCGCTCGATTGTATCTGCATCAATACGGATTTTTCGAATGTCCAATAGGTGTTTGGCTTTCGAAATACGGTATACTGAATTCATTAACTCCCCAAATACGGCATCACGTGATGTAAGTGCGAAAAGGGCGGTTTCGTTCTCAACAATAAATTTTTTTAGGATTGATCGTGACGTTGAGAAGTTCATGTTCAGTAGCGGAGAGCGTTTTTGTTCTACTGAAAGAAGGATGAACTGACGGTTACAGCCGTGGGGGTTGAGGTATCTCTCATCTTTGAATTCTTCTGCGATTTCGGGAGCATACCCAGAAAGGTCAATGTGGAAGCTGTCTAATAAAGTCCGGCGCCCCGTAATGCGTTCAAGTGCCGCGTTATAGCGCTCTACCAGCACAGGAGTTGCAACTTCAAAGAGATTGCCATACATCAAGCCTCGTTCTACCAGACGCATCATGAGTTTTAGCCCTGCTCCCCAGTCAATTTTGTATATCGGCGGCGCGCTTCGGCATGGCGTTGCATTTCTCGAACATGGTTTTCGATAGCAATTTCATCTGATTTTCCTGAGTATCTGAACTCGCTATCGGCATAACGATTTACTTCTTGAATTACCATATCAATAGTAATGGGCTTAGCGAGGTCAGAAATCATGTTCTTTTTGGTGTCATAATCTTTCGTCAGAAATAGATCAGGTTTTTCCATCCACTCGTCTGGAAGTTCAAAGTCCATGGCGCGTACTTTAACCGCATCCGTTATGTTTTTAATGGCGCGACCCGTAAAACGTTCGTCGGCTTCCTGAATGGCTTTTAAGTACGATCCGAGCTTAGCAATGGTATCCAACTCACCGATTTTATCTTGAATGTTATCAAAAACGGATACCAATCGAACTTCAGAAGGTCTGGCATAACCATCATAAGACGCCGCGACTGCCTTGTTGATTTCCTGTGCAGCATAGAGATCGTGTTCACCAAGTGGGATTTCGTGCCGCTTGCCTAATAAGAGGTGCAGGATATCAATGTAATCATCTTGAGACTGTGGCCCGTCTACCAGAAATCTAGCGCCGGCTCTCTGTCTTAAAGCATCATCGACTTGCTCTGGATAGTTAGAGAACATACCAAAGGTACAGTTGCCTCTAACAACAGTGTTGGTTCCGGCAAAACTCTCCATCAGGACGGCGGTAATCTCTTGTTGGCCTGCAGATGATTGACGATCCCCACGTTTGCCTGCGATCTGATCAATATCGTCAATGGTGCCAAAGCCAATGACCTGTGGATCAAGAACTCCTTGGATGAATGCCTTGGCATTTTGGGCGGATTTTCCCTGGTAGCTATCGATTGAATCCGTTGAAAGGTTGGCATAGCGGAACGGATAACCCGCGCTGTTACAATAATCGTTGAGAAGCCCTGCCATCATCTGGATCAAGGTAGTTTTACCTGTTCCAGGTTTGCCATCCCCCATGAAGGTAAAGATAAAGCCACCTAGTTCGGCAAAGGGATTGAGGTGCCGATCGAAATCGTAGGCCATAAGCATCTTAGATAGTTTCATAGCCTGATATTTGGCGATGTGGTTACCAACGACCTCATGAGGTTTTTTAAAGGTCATTATCAGCGGTGTACTTTTGCTTTTACTCGCGGGTGTGAAGCCGTCTATCAGAAAGTCGTCAACTTCAACCCGATAGCTGACATTGGTGAAGCTTTCTAGACGAGGGGCATTTTGTGCGCGTAAGGAAACCTTTTCCATCAGTTTTTCGCAAAAGGTAGACACGATCCGAATTGCCTTAGTGTCATCGGTCGCCAAAAGAGAAAGGGTCTGGTCCAACTCCCAAAGTGCGCCGTGTAAAGCAAGCTGTGGGTGATCTGTAAGGATTTCCTCTACTTCGCCCAAGTCCAATTCTCCTTCGCCAGCTTCGGCAATGTGGGAAGAGAGGAGGTAGGTGGTCATACTTGCGAAGACCTGAAGAGATATCAACGATGCTGCAGAGAGCAATTCAGAGAATTCAGCCTTGCGTGCTGTGTCTAATCTACCCTCAAGATTATCGCGCTTAAGGTCAGCGAGAACGGTTTGATCTGCATAGAGGTCTGCAACGCTGTGTGCTGTTGCCAATGCGCGTCGCATTCCTTGAAGTAAAGCTGCTTGCGCAGGGCTTGTTAGGGGATCTTTTTCATCGGCAGCCTCAATGCGGTCGATAAGGTGTACACCTTCTGGACGAGCAGTTGATTTGGTTACGAGACCAGGGGTGGTCGATCGAAACCTACGGCGAACACCAATGCCAGGTGAACGTTCTGCGGTAGCTGGCTTTGCACCATCGCGTGGCTTGGCAATTCTGGGAGTATGGTCAAATCCCTCAAGCATACCTTCAGCAGCAGCGTAGTTATCTCGGATCTGATCTTCGCGGATTTCCATCAAATTTTGCGAGGTACTCATATTAATGTCTCGTTCTTTTATAAGTGGATCAAAGGCTGCTCAGAACTTTTCCATCCGCGCCAACAACGTATTTTCTTATTTTACGTAATCCAGGTGGATCACGATCTTCCAGTACCTGATACGGACGTTGCGGAAGGATGAGGTAGCGGTTTATCTCTGTTGCGCCAGTCTCGACTTCGTCTCGTGCGTATTGGTTCAAGTCAAAAATTTCCTGTTCAACGCTGTCAAACAAGCCGATAGATTTTTTCTCAGCCCCTTTAGAGACAAGGGTCTCGATTGTCCAAGCAAGGCACCAATCCAACCCTGGTTCTCCGGAGGCCTCTTCGAGAACTTCTCTGAGAGGACCAGTTTGTTGAGTAAAGGCGTGGGAATACATCGGACCTATGGTGATCCGACGTAGAGATTTAGGATGAAGATCGTCGAAATCTTTATCAAAACCTTTGGCTATAGTCAGAAGTTTTAGGGAGGCTGGAGATTGCGCAAGCAGATGGCTTTGCATCCGCGGCCATCGTTCCTCATCGTGTTGTAGAAATGCCTTACCGGAATCTTCGAGCTTCATAATGTAGATGACAGGCAAGTTTGTTTGACTATCAAAGATTGCCCAATGCACCAAGTAACTGCGTCTGATCTTATGAGAATTGGGCTGCGAGCGAAGTTGTGGATGATTTTGTGCCCAGAACAGAGCTCTGTTTTGTAGGTGTTCGTAATAGAGCCTTTGCGACATCGCAAATTGAAGACGACGGGGCATCTTTAATTCGTTGAGGATATAGCTCGTCATATCCTCAACTAAATTTTTCTTAGGTGGTAAACTGTCGAGATGATGCTCAGCCTGAACACAGTCATTCGCCATTTGCAGGAGTTCGCGATAAACGGGAAAACCTGAATCTTGGCGGTCTATTTCCAGCTCGTGGGGTAGTGCATTAGAAACATGCCCTGCCATCAAATGTTTGTAAGATAGTGCAGAAAATGTCGAAGACAGGCAAATCAGATAACCTTCGACGATTTCTAGTTCTGAGTGCTCAAGGCGTCCGTTTCCAGACGCCACAGCAGCAACGTCCCTCATATGTCCGATGATGCGGTCAAATTTGGCAAAGTATCGCCGTGTCGCCGCAGCATCGGGAAGAGGGTAATGATCCTCTCTTAAGGTCAAATGCTTACCTTAACTTTGGCCATAAAGGTTTTTATCGTGTTTTTCTACGATACCAGCAAATCGACGGGCGAAGCGTTCGTCGGATTTAGCTTTCTCTTCAAGTACTTTTCGAGCAAAGACAATATGATCTTCGTGCTTTTCCATCATATCTGCCATCCGTTGGTTCGTTGCAGAACCAATAGCAGCCATGGCTGTTTGCGCTTCTTGATCAGTTGCAACACCAATTTCGTTAATCCGATGGGCAACGTCTTGCTGCTGGGCTGTTTTCAATGATTTTGTCAGAGCATCATAAAGGACAACACGCTGTTTGGTATCTGTCTGGAGCTTGTTGATCAGAACCATTTGTGTAGCGGCCTGATTTTGCAAACTATCAACCCAGGTTTTACCTTTTTCTATATAGCGCTCTAGGGTTTGAGATTTCGCGAGCTTAACCTGCTCTTCTTGAACCATCTCGTTATAGGTACCATTGAGTTTGGCAAGTTCGCTTTCTAACTTGGTTCTGGCCGCGGCGTCCTGTTCAACGGATATCTTGCCTTCGAGCCGAATGATATCTGGATCCATAGCAAGGATACGGGCTTTTAAACTTTCGAGTTCGCCGACAGTTGTTTCGCGCTCAGTCAAGGTTTCAGAGAGGTTCTTCTCGACGCGAACTTTATGATCTTCCAGTACAGCCAATTGTCCCTGTAATAAGGCGACAATGACGTCTGATTTGCCGATCAAGTCTTGTAGCTTATCATCAATGGAAGCTGCACGAATGCGTTCTTCACGCATGGAATCTGCTTTAGCGGAGGAGAGAAATCCAATAATGCTTTCCCAAGCGGTTTTTTGGCGCATGGCATCAAAATCTTTGGAGAAACCCGCAGTTACATCGTCGAGACCCATGATTAAATCAGCAATGTTAGCATTCATGGAATCACTATGATTATGAACATCATCTAGGGTGGCATTTTCGA
Source organism: Halopseudomonas aestusnigri (assembly GCA_036960845.1). Classification (GTDB taxonomy): domain Bacteria; phylum Pseudomonadota; class Alphaproteobacteria; order Kiloniellales; family Kiloniellaceae; genus Kiloniella. Next base: position 301,090 of record JBALWN010000006.1, read on the forward strand.
TATCTATTGAAATATCATTGCCTTGTTTCATTTTTGACTGAGCTGTTTCCATTCTACTGGTAAGCTCGTTTATCTTGGCTTGTGCGTTCTCTACTTCAGATTGAGTTTTCTGAATTGCAGTTTCAAAATTTGCCAATTGTTGAGTACCCCCTAATGTGTCTATTGATCGTATATATAGGTATCGCCTATCAATATTTCCCGTTAAATCGTACACGGCTATATACGAATTAGGAGACAGAGACGATTAATTTTCACGTTTATAGTGTGGTAAAGATAAAGGAGAGAGTAAGAAAAATCAAAAGGATATTAGGAAGTTCATAAATGAATTTTATAATACGAGATATGGGAATGAGTATCTGTGATTTCTAGTAAGATATTGACAGTTATAGGTAATATTTTGAAATTTTCAATTTTAATGCGAGATGTTGTTCTTAGCTTGGGAAGTTGAGGCAGGGTGTTGTTATATTCTCTGTTGTTTAAAGTGAGTATTTGATTAGGTGGCTTTGGGAATTATTCCGCGTTCTTCTTCTCGAAAAGTAAGGATGTCATAACCTGTTTTGGTGACAAGAATTGTATGTTCGCATTGTGCAGAGAGGCGACGATCTCTGGTTGATACAGTCCAGCCGTCGGGATGTTGGCGGATAGCGGCTTTGCCTTGATTGATCATGGGCTCAATGGTGAAGGTCATGCCTTCTTTTAATATTACCCCTTGGTTTGGGACACCAAAGTGAGCGACCTCGGGAGCTTCATGCATTTGGGCTCCTATGCCATGTCCACAGAATTCTCGAACAACTGAATAGCGTTGCTCTTCCGCAATTTTTTGAATGGAATAACCAATGTCACCAAGTGTGATGCCAGGCTTTACTTGTTGAATTGCGTTATAAAGACATTTTTGAGTAATATCGATTAAACGCTTTGCATAGGGTTTAATGTCCCCAACAGTATACATCTTGCTGCTATCACCGTAGTAACCATCCTTTAAGACCGTTAAATCGACATTGAGAATGTCACCCTTTTTAAGTCTTACAGTATCTGAAGGCATTCCATGGCAAATAACGTGATTGAGTGATGTGTTGATCGCATAGGGATAATCGTATTGGCCTTTACTTCCTGGAGTAGCATCGAGGTTGTTTACGATATAGTCCTCACAGAAATCATTGATTTCCATGGTGGTAATATCTAGCTTAACAATATCGTTCAGCGCTTCAAGTACACGAGCCGTTAGGGCTCCAGCTGTTCGCATTTTCGCTATCGCGCCCCTGGTTTTAATTATAGGGTACACCGCTCGAAACTCAGGCTGTTTCTCTAGAAGTTAATAGAGTGGATTGATTATTAGCCGCTTCGTGCTTTCGTGCTTCGTCCAACATTAATCCAAGAAGGTCGGTATAACAAAGTTGAGGATGAGCTTCTGCCATCATGCCAACTTTCATCCAGTGTTCTGCTTGTGCATTAATAGACCGTGTCATTGCTTTGCTGGCAATGCGTGTCTGTTCATGCATATTACCGGAAATTTTCACAATACCCATTTATCGAATCCATATATGATTTATATACGGATCGTATCTGATGTGTAGTGAGTATGTAAAGGTACTTGGCTATTACTCTATTGTTCGACGAGCGATTACACGAATTTCAATAACGGCATCGGGCACTGCAAGTTCTGATACGCCAATAGCTGTCCAGGCTGGGTAGGGCTCTTTTATGAACTCATCCTTTACACGCATAAACTCTTTGAGGTTTTTCTGTAATTCAACATGGTAAGTTGTCATTTCAACGATATGGCCAAATGTAATATCGGCCGCTTGAATAGATTTACCGATGGTGAGAAAGGCTTGACGAGACTGGTCCGCGACGTTGTCAGCAATCGTACCATCTGATCGACGTCCTGTGCAGCCAGAGAAAAATATAAAGTTCTCACACTCAACCGCTGGGGAAAAGTGCCAGTTGTCATAGTTGCCCTGTAAATCTTTCGGGACAATCGAGTTTTTAATCATTGAGTTAAGACCATTTATTTATTGCGAGTTCTTATTTGAATAACTCAACCTTCTATAAGTTGATCTCGAACCTCTATTTTATTTTCCAGGGTGCGATGCACGGGGCACTTTCCTGCAATTTTGAATAATCGTTGCCTTTGGTCCTCAGTTAAATCGCCGAAGAGTTCTATCTTACGGTCCATAACGTCAATCTGATTGCCATCTTTTTCACATCCTGCACAGTCTTGGCTGTGTTCGCGGTTATGAGATAACTCAACTTTTACATCGTCCAGAGGCCATTTTTTGTGATTGGCATACATGCGTATTGTCATGGAAGTACAGGCACCCAGCGCAGCCAAAAGCATTTCATAAGGATCAGGGCCTTGGTTGCTTCCACCCATAGTTAAGGGCTCATCGGCGAGCCAGTTGTGATTATCTGTTTGAATATTTCTGAGGAAGGTTTTGTTTTCTTCAGATACAAGGACGTGCCCTTTTGCAGGCGGTGCCGATTGTACAGGGGCGTAAGGGAACGAAATGTAACGCTCTGCCCAGGCCGCAATGGTTCGACCGACATAGACTGCATCCGCCGCATTTGTCAAAAGGTGATCTGCTTGATCAAGAGAGACAAAGCTTTTGGGGTGTTTCGCGGTTAGGAATATTTCACGGGCTTCGTCGATCCCGACCGTTGTATCAACAGGAGAATGAAAGACAAGCAGAGCCTTTTTAAGGTTCTTGATGTGATCTTTCATGTTATGAGCAGAAATATCTGTGAGAAATTGTTTGGTAATATTAAACGTTCTGCTTCCAAGTTTAACAGGGGCAACGCCTTCTTTCTCAATCGTTTCTATCTGATCCGACATAAGATGGGTTACATGGTCGGGAGTACTTGGTGCTCCAATCGTAATCACAGCTTCTGCTTCAGGGATTTGCTCTGCTGCAGCGAGAACAGCTGCGCCACCCAGACTATGACCAATTAAGAGGGCGGGTGCTTCGTATTGTTCTCGGAGTAATCCTGCCGCGGCTACGAGATCTTTGACGTTCGAAGAAAAGTTTGTGTTGCCAAAATCGCCATTACTACCGCCAAGCCCCGTAAAATCAAATCTGAGAACAGCAAAGCCCTTTTCAGCGAGACTGCGACTAATCCTTGTTGCTGCAGGGATGTCTTTCCCACAAGAAAAACAATGCGCAAAAAGGGCGTAACCGTGGGGTTTTTGGTCTGGTAATTCTAATGCGCCTACGAGATCGCTACCTTGTTCACTTTTAAAGGTTACTTTAATTCTCTGCATTGCCCCATCTTTCTCTGATTTAATTTTGGCTTAATCCTAGCACATTAATCTCTGGGGAATAGGAAGGAGTAAAGTCATATCTTGGTTATAGATGAAAATTGAATTTTATTTTTTGTAAAAACGAATAACAGCCTTGTTTCTTAGAGGCCCATTTCCTAGCTTTACAATGATACTAATTTATTTGAATTGAGGTTGTTATGTTAGCTGTTATCTCCCCGGCAAAGAAACTAGACGAGGGCGCTGCGAAAGTTGAGCTGCCGACATCGCTTCCCGTGTTTGCTGATCAGATAAAAGATTTGCTAACTGTAACAAAAGATCTGACCCGCGCAGATCTTCGGAGTTTGATGAGCATCAGTGACAATCTTGCTGATTTAAATTATCAACGCTACCGTTCGTTCTCTTTTCCATTCACCAAAGATAATTCGAAAACTGCTGTAGATACCTTTAAGGGGGATACCTACGTCGGTTTGGAAGCAGGGACTTTAACGGATGCAGAGTTAACTTACGCTCAAGATCATCTTCGTATCCTCTCCGGTCTTTATGGTTTGCTACGTCCCTTGGATTTGATGCAGCCATACCGCTTGGAAATGGGTGTTAAACTACAAAATCCTGGTGGCGAAGATCTTTATGATTTTTGGGGCGATCAGATAACAGATGAATTGAGCGCGTTACTCGCCGGTATGTCGGAACCTGTCTTAATTAATTTAGCTTCCAATGAGTATTTCAAAGCTGTTAAGCCTCGAAGTTTGAAGGGGAAAGTCATTACGCCTGTTTTTAAAGAAGTCAAAGACGGTGTTGCAAAAATTATTAGCTTTCCTGCCAAACGGGCGAGGGGAATGATGTCTCGTTATATGGTGCAAGAACGTATTGATCGCCCCGAAGGTCTTAAAGATTTCACCGCTGCTGGGTATTGTTATCAAGATCATCTTTCTAACGATGATACCTATGTTTTCATTAGAGAGCAGGGGATGAACTAAGGGCTTCAATAGCAATGATATCTTACTGCCTTGAGGTGGTCGTTAAATAGCCTGTAATGGTTCTCGTGAGAGCGGCATTACAGGTTTCATCGCGCCATCATGGATTTCACACAATGGCGTTTGAAATCCTGAGAACCTAAGGGTTCTACCGTTGTGGACTTTCAGTGGAGTAATCTGTAATTGGCACCAAAAAGGAGTACCATCCTTTTTATAATTCAAAATGGTGTTCTCAAACTGGCGTTGACTTTTTAGTCCTCTGATTATCGAGAGTACGTCTTCGGGGTTGGTATCGGGCCCTTGAAGAAAATTACAATCGTTTCCGTATGTTTCTTCTGGTGAATACCCCGTATAAAGAAAGAAATTATTGCTGGCATACGCAATGGGGTTTCCTGTAACAGAAGCAGAAGTTGTCATTGAATAACTTATGTATTCATTTCCTGTAACGTGATCAAACTCAGGTAACAACAATGATGAGTAGAACATATACTTCACCCTTTGGGTCTCTGATTTTTTAAATATCACATACTCACAAGTATTAAGCTTCGGATATACTTTGTGACGAAGCATACGGTTATATGGTTAACTATAGATTAATTAATTAATCATGGGTTGTTCTGCTCCTAAATATATTTTGATAATCACAAGCGATAAGGCTAATGAATAATAGAGTTAGATGACTTTTTTGGTTGTAAATGTATTCTTGGGAGTGGTTTTGTAGTCAAAAATTAAAGTAAGACGAGCCATGGTGTAATTTTTGTCAGGGAAGTAATTACACAATACTCGTAACGAGTGTGAGCTATCTCCTGATTGCGGAGTGTTTAACCGTTTTTTGGTACTGCTGATGAAAGGTACCCTCAGGCAATGAGGGCGCTTTATGACACTCAATGCATATACAATGTAACTCAACCTCTTGTATGAGGGAGTTAAAACCTGTCCGCGTTAGCGTAATAGATTAATTTTAGAACAAAATATAGATTTGGTAGATACAGTTGCTTTGATTTAGTGCGTGGTTTGGAGTGCCTTGACTTGTTGCTTTATAATACGAAAAGCGCCATCAAATCCGTGTTTCTCCAATTGATAAGAGATTACACCATCATATGCGCTTCTGCTGATGCCAAAGGTACGGTGGGTTATATCATCTTCAGCCAGACGGTTTTCTAACTGTTCTGTTGTAGGCATAAGTAACTTGCCTCCTATAGAGCCCTCTCACCTTCTTGAATAAGGAGAGGGTAGTTGATGCCATGCCTGTGACATTCAAATATCTAAGTTAAAAGTCTACGATATTTAAAGGTTAATTAAAAGTTAATTTTTTATGAAACGAAAGTAGGGAATGAATTTTGAACAGGATTTATAAAGGGTAATGTTTTTTGGCATTTTCGTTGTTGTAACAACGTAAGTTATGGAAATAGGTCATAAAGTATGAAGGACAGGTCAATTCTGTCCTTCATACGAGTGCCATGTTTTTAACGTCTGCGGCGGCGTCGGCCTCTGCCTTGTTCATCTTCGCCTACTGATTTTCCGGTCTTTTTCTCGGGAAGAGTCACTATTTTTGATAAGTTAGTAAACTCATCAATCGTATTTGGTATTCCCATGGCATTCACGAAAAGTTCTTGGAAATTAGGCTCTACAGCGGTTTCTATTTTTTCAACCTTACTGACCACATCTTCAATTTCTTTACGTGCCTGTTTATTGAGTAACGCAATACGAGCGCCCGTTCCTGCGGCATTACCAGCAGATTTTACACGTTTAAGATCACAGTCTGGAATCAGTCCGATAATCATGGCGTATTTAACGTCGATATGGCTGCCAAAGGCACCGGCAAGCTGAATACGATCGACCGTTGTTACATTTAGTTTTTCCATCAACAACTTAACACCAGCATAGAGGGCAGCCTTTGCAAGTTGGATGGCTCGAACATCGGTTTGTGTAACCTTGATTATAGGTTCTACGTCACTGATGATGTAGTCGAATGTTTTGCCATTAGACTGAACCCGTGGAGAAATACTTGCTTTTGAACCATCGATAATGCCATCAGTCTGGATGATCCCAGCCAAGAACATTTCTCCGATAGCTTCTATAATACCTGAACCACAAATTCCAGTGACCCCACTTGATTTAGTGGCTTCGGCAAAACCTTCCTCATCTGACCACAAGTCGGAGCCAATAACACTATAGCGAGGCTCAAGAGTTTCAGGATCAATTCGGATACGTTCTATGGCGCCTGGGGCGGCACGCTGTCCACTCGTTATTTGAGCCCCTTCAAAAGCTGGGCCTGTAGGCGAAGAACAAGCAAGTAATCGGTCTTTGTTTCCAAGCACGATCTCAGCGTTTGTTCCTACATCACAGATCAATGTAATCTCATCTTGTAGGTGTGGCCCTTCTGACAGGATGACACCGGCGGTGTCTGCACCAACATGTCCTGCTATGCAGGGGAGGATGTAAACGCGGCCATCTGAACTGATGTTTAGGCCCAGCTCTGAGGCGTAGAGGTGGATCGAGGAGTTTAGAGTAAGGGCAAAAGGCGCTCCACCGAGCTCAGTTGGGTCAATACCTAGCAATAAATGGTGCATTACTGGATTGCCGACAAAAGTCATACTGAGAATATCGCTTCGCTCTATTTTACCTTCATCAGCGACAACGCCAATTAGAATGTCGAGTGATTCCCGAACTGCAGAAGTCATTTCCTTATCGCCGCCAGGGTTCATCATTACATATGATACCCGGCTCATGAGATCTTCACCAAAGCGAATTTGGGGATTCATGATGCCAGAGGAGGCAGTTACCTCACCTGTATGGAGGTCGCAGAGGTGCGCTGCAATTGTCGTTGAGCCAAGATCCACGGCAATGCCATAGGCATTTTCTTTAAAGCCTGGCCAGATAGAAATGATGGTATTTTGATTTTCTACAGCAACGGTGACTTGCCACTTACCTTTACGCAAGATTGGTTGAAGCGTTTGAAGAGTACGTAGATCGCAATGGAGGTTGGTCAGGCCCCACTGAGCTTCTAGGGCTGCGAGAAGGCGTTCAAGATCCCCTGACGGGTTGTGCATATCAGGTTCTTCGACTTCTACATAGTGAAGTTGAATTGGGGGATCAATTTCAATTTGTCTTACGTCGGCACGTTTTCGGACGACTTGTTTATGTACCTGGCTCTCGGCAGGGACGTCGATAAGTAAGTCACCTTCTATCATTGCCTGGCAAGAAAGCCGGCGGCCTTCCTTCATGCCTTTTTTGCTGGCATAACGTTCTTCAACACTTGTAAATGCCGTCATGTTAGAGCACGAGCTTATGATCTTGTGCTTGGCAAATTCACCTTCACCAGCGACGACTTGGCAGCGACCACAAATACCGCGGCCCCCGCAAACAGAATCAATGTCTACACCAAGGTTTCTTGCAGCGGTTAAAACAGGTGTTCCTATTGGAAAATCGCCATGTTTTCCAGAAGGTGTAAATACAATATGAGCATCCTTGGACATAAAACTCTCCTTGCTCCAATTCCCCGGTTATTTATTTTTTAATGCAGGCTTTTATTAACCTGTCATTTATCACTTATTTATTTAGCCGATACTTGACTTTATTGTCCATGCGACAAAGGTATCTTTCGAATATAACCTTTGCCGAATGACGTTTGAACTATATCATGTTGTGTATAAATCAAAGCCCTTGCACCCGATTGGGTGTAAGGGCTTTGGCAAATTCATCTAGTTTTTAACTTAAGCGCGACGACGACTGCGGCGACCTTCACGAGCTCCACCAGCGCCTTCAGCTGCTGGTTCACGGTA
>JBALWN010000070.1:0-624 GCA_036960845.1 Halopseudomonas aestusnigri
TCACGAGGGAGATCCAGATCCACAGATTTCAAATTGTGGGTTTTTGCACCGCGTATCGAGATGTTTTTCATGGAGAGAGGTGGTTCCGAAAGGCAAACGAGAAATGATGGTCAAGTAGAGAAGATAAAGCAAGGGGCAGTAGGGTGTGTTTGATCGGATGCACCTGAAGTGGGTAGGAGGTAGGTGGTGAGAGAACTCTGTCACAGCTATGAGCCGTCAAAGTTGCGTAGAAGGTGGTTTACTGGCTATATAGAGGGTCTTTGATACACTGTTCTGTAGTGATAACGCGCGGATATTGGTGCTCTCCAATATTTCTTGAAGGTGTTTGGTAACTTTTCTTTTTTTAGTGGTTTCTTAAGGTAGAAGGCAGTTTTTTGATGATTACGCCCCTTTCATTAGTGGTTCGCACCCTTTTCGTTCTCGGGTTTTTGGTTGTTGGTCCGATAATCTATTTTTTTGAGTTTAATAAAAGCCTGTGGATATTTTTTTTGGTGTCCGTGTTTATTTTTATTGGATTATTTTTCTCTGAAAATAAAATTTATAATAAACTTTCAAATTTAAACAGTACTCCGGCTTTTATGATTTTTGTTTTATTATTTTTTGTTGTCATTGTTTTGGGGGTGA
>JBALWN010000071.1:0-620 GCA_036960845.1 Halopseudomonas aestusnigri
CGCCAGATCCTGATCCCGATGAGCATCATGATATAGTCGCGGACGATTTTCCGGATCTCGTTAAACAGTTAGAAAACTTCCGCGGTTAATCGAACAGGTGACAGGCGACGGCGACGTTGTCCGAAGTGTTTTGTAGTACTGGTCGATGCTCATAGCATTTCCCAAAAACTTTAGGGCAGCGCGGGTTAAACGGGCAGCCAGCCGGCGGATCCATGGGTGAGGGGAGCTCGCCTTTCAACACAATACGTTCGGAGATATGGTTTGGATCTGCAACGGGTGTTGCCGAGAGAAGGGCCTGTGTATAGGGGTGAGACGGGTTCGCAAAGACTTCGGCCGCAGGACCCTGTTCTACCGGACGCCCGAGATACATAACCATAACGGTGTCAGCGATATGACGAACAACAGACAAATCATGACTAATAAATAAATAGGCGAGGTTCATTCGTTCCTGAAGTTCGGTCAGTAGATTAAGAACCTGCGCCTGAATGGAAAGATCTAGGGCGGAAACCGGCTCGTCTAGAACCAGAATATCCGGCTCCAACATTAGCGCGCGAGCTATTGCGATGCGCTGGCGCTGGCCACCGGAAAACATATGAGGGTAACGATCGAAATGCTCCGGG
>JBALWN010000072.1:0-615 GCA_036960845.1 Halopseudomonas aestusnigri
CTCAATAGATGCATGTTCACCTGCACCATCTACGATAGTCGTGTTCTCTTTGGTCATGCTGATACGTTTAGCTGTACCCAAGTGCTCCAAGGTCGCTGACTCAAGGTCCATACCAATTTCTTCAGATATCACGGTACCACCAGTAAGAACAGCGATGTCTTCCAGCATGGCCTTGCGACGATCACCAAAACCAGGTGCTTTACAAGCTGCAACCTTAACAATGCCGCGCAAGTTATTAACAACCAAGGTTGCCAGTGCTTCACCTTCGACATCTTCAGCAATGATCATCAATGGACGGCCAGCTTTAGCGACACTTTCAAGCAACGGCAGCAAATCGCGGATATTAGAAATTTTCTTATCATAAAGCAGGATGTAAGGTGTCTCGTGTTCAACACTCATGGTTTCCTGATTATTGATAAAGTATGGGGATAGGTAGCCACGATCAAACTGCATACCTTCAACAATATCCAGCTCATTCTCCAAGCCAGAGCCATCTTCTACAGTAATAACGCCTTCTTTACCCACTTTATCCATGGCCTCAGCGATAATATCACCGACCGGTGAATCACTGTTGGCAGAGATAGTGCCCACTTGGGCAATTTCTTTAGTGTCTGC
>JBALWN010000073.1:0-605 GCA_036960845.1 Halopseudomonas aestusnigri
ATAGCTATTTTAACCATTGCCTTTCCTCAGGTTAACAGAGAATTCAGACACGAAGATAGGTCGCCCCTGAACAACAAGCAAATAAATGAAATTTCAATTTGTAAAAAATTAGCGAGTAGCTCGCTTTAAACCAACCAGTAAACTAAGGCCGGCCTGACTTCACTGGAGTGAAGTAGCCGCTTCCAACGAGTTGGAAGCGGCGCACATCGTCTTTAGTCGACGACTGACAGATTTTCAGCAGAAGATTTGCCGTTCTTGCCAGCTTCAAGTTCGTAAGAAACTTTTTGGCCTTCATTCAAAGTAGTCAAACCAGCGCGTTCTACGGCTGAAATATGAACGAAAGCATCATTTGATCCGTCTTCAGGCTCAATGAAACCAAAACCTTTAGTTGGGTTGAACCATTTTACAGTACCAGTAGCCATTTTCTTTATCCTTAAATAGCAACGTGAATTCCCCGCCTTGCACCATGCAAAGTCGGGATCTTTATAACGATCACATTGTCAGTGGATAACGTAGCTAATCGGTTTACCGTTTATCTAGGCATGTCAGAACAAATGCAACACGTAAGCGCTATGTAGACCTTATCCGCAATAAGTCAAGGTATT
>JBALWN010000074.1:0-593 GCA_036960845.1 Halopseudomonas aestusnigri
CCCGACAGCGCAATATTACAGTGACCAATACGCCCGGTGTCCTCACAGAAGATACGGCCGATATGACCATGGCCCTTATCATGGCCGTCCCGCGGCGCCTGACCGAAGGGGAGCGCCGCATGCGCGCCGGTGAATGGAAAGGCTGGTCGCCAACCAGCATGCTCGGCCATCGTATATGGGGTAAGCGTCTGGGCATTGTCGGCATGGGCCGCATTGGTCAAGCCGTGGCCCGCCGGGCGAAAGCCTTTGGTCTGTCCATCCATTATCACAACCGCAACCGATTGCCGGACTTTATTGAAGAAGAGCTGGAAGCCACCTATTGGGAAAGCCTTGATCAGATGCTGGCCCGCATGGATATTGTTTCCATCAACTGCCCGCATACCCCGGCGACATTCCATCTTCTCAACTCCCGCCGGTTGGCGCTGTTGCAGCCGACCTGCTATATCGTCAATACCTCACGCGGCGAGGTGGTCGATGAAAATGCCCTGACCCGGATGCTGCGGGCCGGTAATATCGCCGGCGCTGGTCTGGATGTATTTGAGCATGAACCTGCCGTCAATCCGCGACTGCTCGAACTTGATAACGTGATCCTG
>JBALWN010000075.1:0-585 GCA_036960845.1 Halopseudomonas aestusnigri
GCCGATAACTGAGGAAAACAAACAACACTCCAATTACCAAAAAGGGGTCAGTTGTCACCGCTGCTATGGAAAGCACAGCGATGAGCAGGTGAATCGCTACGCTGCTCGAGAACATCAAGTGAATTTGGCTAAGCAGCGGGGGGGAATACACATTGGTTCTTCAATGGAAGAGCAAGTTGTCAACCGCAAGAAGGAAAAGCTGGCATTTAAGAACAAGCAACGAAGCGAGAGCTTAAAATAGTTGAAGGTGAATCAATGTAAAAGTAAACCGGTCAGATTCACTATTGTTAATAAATGTGTATGAATAAGTAAATAGGAATAAAAAAGGCCGACAATTGTCGGCCTTTTTGGTTGCTGCCTGTTGCTCATAGTCGTTCTTTTAACAGGTTGTTCGTTAAGCGAGCGACTAGTAGCAGTAAGGGCCGCTTGTTCGTGGTGCTTGTTGATCCAGTCTTTGATTTTTGGTGCAACACCCTCGCGGTATTTGCTGCCGTTAAAGATACCGTAATGACCAACACCTTTCTGTACATAGTGTTTCTTCAGTTTTTTGGGAAGGTTGTCACACAGGTGTAGTGCTGCCTCCGT
>JBALWN010000076.1:0-582 GCA_036960845.1 Halopseudomonas aestusnigri
AGCCCCCTTCACGAATTTTCTCTTCATCCCCTTTCATCGCAAACGCCGTCACAGCGATGACCGGAATAGACTGCAAAGTTTCATCCTCTTTGATCCATTTGGTGACTTCCAACCCAGACACTTCAGGCAACTGAATATCCATTAAAATCAGATCTGGTTTATGTTCGCGAGCAATCCCCAATGCTTCCATACCATCTTTGGTTTGCAAGGTATTGTAACCATGCGCATCCAGCAAATCGTGGAATAACTTCATATTTAGTTCGTTGTCTTCAACAATCAATACTGTCTTCATTTTGATACTTCCATTTTCCGCAGCAAACGGTACATTTGAGTAGTGACTCACAAAAATCTGTCTCTTAAAGATCCGGAAGAATATTGCGCTTTGCCATGGCGCCTTTCCCAAATGCTAAACTAAAGACTATCATTAGTTCCCAATAAACCGAAATATGTTTAATTTTCCATTACTTTATTCAATTGTTTTAGAAGAAATACAGCTATGAACCAGGAACAATCAGAAATACTTGGTCTGCAAGCCCTAGCTTATATCGCAGGCGATGAAAAAATTCTTAATTGGTTCATGAC
>JBALWN010000077.1:0-579 GCA_036960845.1 Halopseudomonas aestusnigri
TGCGCGGCGTGCCGAAGGAAATTGATGAAACCGCATACATTGACGGTTATTCATTCCCCCGGTTCTTTATCCGCATTTTCATGCCATTAATTGCCTCGGGGATTGGCGTCGCTGCTTTCTTCCTGTTCATGTTCAGCTGGGTTGAACTGCTGTTGAGCCGGACGCTGACAAGTGTCGATGCCAAACCGATTGCGGCAGCTATGACGCGGACCGCATCTGCTGCTGGTTTGGATTGGGGTGTTCTAGCTGCGGCCGGAGTTTTGACCATCATCCCCGGCGCGTTAGTGATCTATTTTGTTCGTAATTACATCGCCAAGGGCTTCGCCCTGGGCCGGGTTTAAGGGAGGATTTTCCAATGGAATGGATGGCATGGACGGTACCAACTGCAATCTTCTTCTGTGTGATAGCCTCCCTGCTAATCGTCTTTACAGTTCTTGCTATCAAATTTCCCGAGACGCCGCGTATCGGCGTCCTCAGGATAGAAACGACGCGGGGTGACCGCTTATTCATCACGCTGCTAGGCTCCGCCTTTATCAATTTGGCGTGGCTTGGCTTGGTCAGCGCATCACAACCTTACGC
>JBALWN010000078.1:0-560 GCA_036960845.1 Halopseudomonas aestusnigri
GGTCGCCTTGGCGGTGATGAGTTTATATTAGTAATTAACCACCTAGATACTAATGGAGATATTAACCGGAATATGGTGTCACATATAGGTAAAGAATTAGTCACTTTGTTAAGTGGGCCAGTTTACTTTAACGACAAAAAATTACCTATTAGTGTAAGTATAGGGGTACGTGTATTTGGCCTTGATGAGACTGATGTTGGCTCCGCTATTAAAGACGCAGATATCGCCATGTATCGCGCGAAGATAGCCGGGAAGGGGCGATGTGTGGTTTTCGAGTAATGAGTTACCAATATTTCTTAAGTATAAGCGCTAACAATTTCCTGCATCGGATCTGGCTTACGCTAGGCTGATCTTGAACCACTTTTTGGACTGTTTTTTTCAGTCACCTAGAGAGGCCCTGCATGGGACAAGCGTTAAGAAAACTGTAATTTCTAATACCCGAGACAGCGAAAAAATCGGAAAAACAGGGTATTTATGTTTTTCCTTCGATTTTTTTTGACAGAAGATTTTCTTAAGAGTGAGTGTTTCCGACCGGGAGTGACTCGCCACCTACACATTCT
>JBALWN010000079.1:0-559 GCA_036960845.1 Halopseudomonas aestusnigri
GATTCGAACCCCTGTTGCCGCCGTGAAAGGGCGGTGTCCTAGGCCTCTAGACGATGGGGACACAGAAAACTGCTACCCTAGGACAAAACACTAATTTTTGGTGGAGCCATGCGGGATCGAACCGCAGACCTCTTCACTGCCAGCGAAGCGCTCTCCCAGCTGAGCTATGGCCCCAACTTAATCAATACCCACCGTGATAAACACATCGTGTATCGCTTAGTGCGGGGCGCATTCTATGCACCACCCAAAATAAAGTCAACAGTTTTTTACCTAGCTTTATTTAAATGGTTTAATTTTCAACAAACTGGCTATCAAGCGTGCTAAAAAATACAATTTGAATAAGATTCAAGCCCTACTGCTTATAATAACATCACTATATTGCAGCGAATACTCAATAGCCCCCACTCCCCCATTTAATGAAACAAAATTACATCAAAGCAAAGGTATACATTTATATGCAAATTAAACTTATCTATAAACTACCAATTAAGGCCCCGCCAATCGCCTTAATCTTTTAAAAGTTACAATTGCTTATAATATCCAAAACTTAAATGTGGGT
>JBALWN010000007.1:0-223855 GCA_036960845.1 Halopseudomonas aestusnigri
GTGGTGCCAATCGTGGCGCCTATCCTCTTGATGAGTGATATCAGCCCGGTATGGCTCGGTGTGATGATGGCGATGAACCTTCAGACGTCGTTCCTGACACCACCGTTTGGCTTTGCCCTGTTCTACTTGCGAGGGGTTGCGCCAAAAGAAGTGACGACCATGCAGATCTACAAAGGGGTTATTCCCTTTGTCATCATTCAAATCATCGCACTGTGTATCCTGGCGTTGTTCCCTGAACTCGCAACATGGCTACCAAAGGTTATCTTTGGATAATCAGGTATCTTGTACAAATAAAAAATCCGCCGGGAATAACACCTCGGCGGCTTTTTTTGTTTATATAAAAATTACTGCTCCTAAATAACGAATTGCTTTGTGTCATGAATCTTATATAGTTGTATGCTACAACTATATAAGATTGGAGTAGCTGAGCTATGTCAGAAAGTGGTCCTGATATCATTAATGAAATACGTAGAGCTTCTCGAATTCTTATCCGAGAATTTGGTCTATTAAACCGAACCCTTGCGGGAACTGATTTCTCAGTATCCTTTGTTCATGCCATGATAGACATTGGCAACGCGGGAACTCTTACAGCTAAAGACCTTTCTGAGAATTTGTTACTAGAAAAATCGACAATAAGTCGAATGGTAAAAAAACTAGTTTCTCGCGGAGAAATTATTGAAACAGCTTCGCCAACAGACAGCCGACAAAAAGACTTGAAGCTAACACCACAAGGTCAATTGACCTTGGAAGAGATATCGAAATATGCAGAAATTCAGGTTAAAAATGCGATATCACCTTTAACAAACATGACTAGACAGAAAGTGCTCAACGGACTTGAAATTTATAGCGAAGCCCTCACAAAAAGTCGCTTAACTCAGGACGTAAATATAGAGTGGAACTCATCAGTTAAATGTCAGGTCGTTGAAGGATATTCTCTCGGTTTAGTTGGCCGTATTGTCGAAATGCATGCGATCTTTTATGGAAACTTTGCCAATTTTAATGCGGTGTTTGAAACAACAGTAGCTAAGGGCCTGGTTGATTTTATACCCAGGATTAACCACCAGAGAAATTCAATATGGTATGCCGTTAATGGAAATAAGGTTGTGGGAAGTATTGTAATTGATGGTGAAGATCTTGGGAGTAACATCGCGCACTTAAGATGGTTTATCGTCGATGAAGAAGTGCGTGGATCTGGAGTGGGTAAGGCACTGTTTTCTGAGGCAATTAAATTTTGTGATGCAAGTGGGTTTGAAGAAATTCATCTCTGGACATTCAAAGGTCTTGATGCGGCACGAAAGTTATATGAAAGCTCAGGCTTTGATCTTGTCGATGAACACCCGGGGGATCAATGGGGTAAGCAAGTCTTGGAACAAAAATTTGTACGAACTTGTACTTCTTCTTAATTTAATATCCTGAACAACTCATTATAAATTTTACTTTAAAAAGTGATTTGAGCCATGAATATTTTTCGAGATTTTACCTTTCAAAGCACCTTTATGGGGTTACTTATCGCATTTGTTGGCTTTGCAAGTTCATTTGCAGTTGTATTGCAAGGTATTAGGGCCGTCGGAGCCACTGAAGAACAAGCAGCGACCGCGCTAATGGTTTTATCTATATCCATGGGTTTGTGTGCCGTTGTACTTAGTATTTTTACAAAAATTCCGATTAGCGTAGCCTGGTCAACACCTGGGGCTGCCCTGCTTGCTACTTCGGGTGCTATCCCTGGCGGATTTCCTGTTGCTGTTGGTGCTTTTGTGCTTTGTGCTGGATTATTTATAATTGCAGGACTGTGGAAACCATTGGGACGAGCGGTAAATCTCATTCCTGCCCCCCTCGCGAATGCGATGCTTGCCGGAATATTGCTGGGGCTGTGCTTAGCACCGGTAAAAGCCATATCTATTGCCCCTCTTCCTGCACTGGCTATCGTTCTTGCTTGGATAGTAGTTGGACGAATAAACCGTCTGCTAGCGGTGCCCGCGGCACTCTTGGCTCTAATATTGATTATGACCTATACACTGGATATTTCCCAAGAGAGTAAGGATCTTCTACTGGATAATGTTGTGGCACCTTTTGAATTGGTGTCTCCTGTGTTCACATTCGCAGGGTTTATTGGAATAGCTCTTCCATTGTTTATTGTCACCATGGCGTCGCAAAATGTTCCTGGAATTGCAATTCTCAGGGCTCATGACTATGCGCCAAAAGCAGGCGCCCTGTTTTCTGCTACTGGCGTATTTTCAGCTTGTAGTGCTTTTTTTGGGGGGCATGCCATAAATCTTGCAGCAATTACTGCTGCTATGTGTGCCAATGAAGACGCCCATCCTGATAAAGGGAAACGTTACTGGGCGGCAATCGTTAGCGGCATTGGCTATATCTTGTTTGGATTGATTTCTGGATTGATAACTGCCTTCGCAAATATTGCGCCGGGAATATTAATCGAAACAGTTGCAGGTTTGGCACTTATTGGAGCTTTTTCAAATTCAGCTCTTTCGGCATTCAAGGACCCTGATAAAAGAGAGGCATCTGCTGTAACGTTTCTTGTTACGGCATCGGGGGTCACTTTTTTTGGAATTTCAGGTGCATTTTGGGGAATATTGGCAGGTGGTGTTATCTTACTTATAACCAACTTACTAGAGAAGAAAAATTTGTTGTTCAGGTCCGAAAATAAGTCTTAATCCTAGTGTATGTTTCATAAAAAAGGGGATCAAATGATCCCCTTTTTTTCTATAATATATAGAGTTAGCTAAACTTATTTGTTCGTGGAAAACCTGTTGGTGGTAAACGACCCGCGGTTGCACGTCGTCCTTGCCAGTCCAGTGTCTCGTTTCGGGTCCATGTGCGTCCAGAAGTATCGTTCCAGGTAAGGCCTTCGCCTTTTTCTGTCCCAGATTTAAAGGTTTTTATATCAGAAAGGCCACCGTCTTTGTATTTTTGAAGAATCACGCCACGACCCCTGGCCATTTCTGGAAGTTCATCAAGCTTGAAGACGAGTAGCTTTCTGTTTTCACCAATAGCGGCAACAGAATCGTGAGTTTCACCTATTTGATAACAGATAAAGGCTTCTGCACTCTCTGCAACATTCAATACCTGTTTACCTGTTCGGGTTTGGGCAATAACGTCGTCTTCGTTAATTTGGAACCCACGCCCATCAGTTGAGGCAAGAAGTAACTGCTGCCCAGGACGATAAATGAGAATATCCACAATGTCTTGATCATTCGGGACGTCAAGTATCAGGCGTAAAGGTTCGCCAAATCCGCGACCCCCTGGCAGTTTATCTGCACCAAGTGTATAAAAACGCCCATTGCTGGCAAAGATAAGTAGCCTATCAGTAGTCTGCGCAAGAATAGAAAAGCGCCCACTATCGCCTTCTTTGTACTTGGCATCACTGGTATCTTCTTGATGACCCTTCATTGCTCGGATCCAGCCCTTTTCTGAGCAAAGGATCGTCAGAGGTTCTTTTTCAATGACGGCCTCAAGGGGAACAACAATATCAGTGGGAGCATCTGATATCTCAGTACGGCGAAGTCCTAATTTAGTTTTTTGACCGTATGCTTTTCTGAGGTCTTTAATTTGACTGCCAACAATTTCCCATCTGCGTTCTTCTCTAGCCAAGATATCTTCTATGTCTATTTTTTCAGCTGTCAGCGCGGCGTGTTCATCCTTGATTGCGATTTCTTCTAATTTTCGTAGCGAACGAAGACGCATATTGAGGATGGCTTCAGCCTGGTTTTCAGATAGAGCGAACCTCTTCATGAGTGCTTGTTTGGGCTTATCTTCTTCCCTGATAATCCGGATGACTTCATCCAAATTCAGATACGCGATTAAATACCCTTCAAGGACTTCAAGGCGAATGGCAATTTTACCCAATCTAAACTTGCTTGCTCGAACAAGAATTTCATGGCGGTGGTCCAGAAAAGCTTGAAGAACCTCACGTAAGTTCATGACACGCGGAACCTGATCTGCTCCGAGAACATTCATGTTCAAACTGGCTTTACTTTCGAGCTCTGTTGACTTGAACAGAGACTCCATCAAGACTGCTGGGTCAACATTACGGCTTTTAGGTTCAAGTACGACCCGAATGTCTTCGGCTGATTCGTCTCTTACATCATTGAGTAAGAAAAGTTTTTTATTGTTGATAAGCTCAGCAATCTTTTCGATCAATTTGGATTTTTGTACCTGAAATGGAATTTCAGTGACAATAATCTGGTACTGACCACCCTTTAAGTCTTCAGTTTCCCATTTGGCACGAACTCGGAAGGAGCCTCGGCCTGTTGTATAAGCCTGGAGGACGGCGTCTCGTCTCTCAACCATGATCCCGCCTGTAGGAAAGTCTGGACCAGGCATGAAATCAACGAGTTTGTCAAAACCAATATTTGGGGTCTTGATCATATAGAGCAGCGCATCGCAAATCTCACCTACATTATGCGGTGGTATGGATGTCGCCATCCCAACGGCGATACCTTGAGCACCATTGGCAAGCAGGTTTGGAAAGTTGGAAGGCAGAACACAGGGTTCTTCTGACTCACCATCATAAGTGGGTCGCATATCAACGGTGTCTTGATCAATACCTTTTAAGAGTTCGCCTGCAACTTCAGTAAGGCGAGCCTCGGTATAACGCATGGCAGCAGCATTATCACCATCGATGTTCCCGAAGTTACCCTGGCCGTCAATGAGAGGGAACCTGAGGGAGAACTCCTGAGCAAGTCGGACCAATGCATCATAGATAGATTGATCACCATGGGGGTGAAATTTACCCATGACGTCACCGACAACGCGGGCTGATTTTTTAAAGCCAGATCCGGGGTCTAGCTTTAGCTGGCGCATTGCAAACAGCAAGCGCCTGTGAACCGGTTTTAGTCCATCCCGTACATCTGGTAAGGATCTGGACATGATTGTTGAAAGCGCATAACTGAGATAACGATCAGACAATGCATCGACAAAACGAATATCACGGATTTCCTCGGAAGGAACTCTTTTAGAAGAACTACTCATATACCCCTCACAAACTCAAAAACATTGTACTCAGAAGATCGGCTGAGGCAACCGTTTGGCTCTTAAGAATTTGGAATAAGAAGTTGTGAGATATATCTAATAGTCAGTTCGTCGCGGAGTTCGGAGACCTTAACAGTGTCTCCCATACACCTTGCTCTTTTATTTGAGATAGCGCCTCATCAAATTCCTCCAAGAATTTCTGACCAAATGTTGATCTTTTTGATACCAAAAGGGGAAATTCTGGGCTAGAGGCCATTACAATAGGCAATACTCTTACCTTCTCATACACATCAAGTTTTGCAATAAAACTGGATGAAACAGGTTCTGCATGAATAATGATATCGGTCTGACCGTGAACTAAATGTTTGATACATATATCTAGAGTGGGGACGACCTGATAGGATATATTTTTTTCAGCATAAAATCTTTTGGCCCAACCATTACCCAAGACATCGCAATATCGGCGTGAGGCGAGCTTTTCTAAAATATCACTTTCAGAAACTAAAAGTTTTTCCTCTTCAGAGCCAATTCTGACAATGGGCTGAAACCGAAGGGGAAAGACAATGTCTTCAGAAGATCTTGAAAATATCAACCGTTCTTCGGTAGGCGTTGTTATAAAGGCATCCACCTCACCCATTTTTACGGCTTGTTGAGCCCGCGCCCAGGGAAGCCCTTGGTGCTCTATCTCTATCCCCATCTGATTGTGAATAATCTCCTCCATTATAGAGGGCAGAATACCGACAACACTGTCAATTGAACCTGAAGAAATTGGAGCCCAAGATTGGGCATAAGCTATTTTAAAAACATTATCTTTTTTTTCATCAGCACTCAATGTAAAGGGAGAGCAAAGCAAGGCTGTGTATAGTATTACTTTTGGAATGCTTAACATATCAAGTTCCATGCTTTATACTTTTGCCATACAATAGTATGCTTTAAAAGTTCATAAAGTGTTAGCACAGCCGGATGAATAGATTCTAAGCCTTAGGCTATAGCTAAAGGAAATTTTCAAGTAATCGATCCCTAACACTTGGGAGGGTTTTATTATCAGGGTGAAAAAGGTGGCGTTCTATAAAATGTCCGGAAATCTTTAAGCCCTGAGCGATCTCCTCAACCCCTCCACTGCCTTGACCTAATAAAAAGAGAGGGAGGATAAAAAGTTTGTCTTTATAGGGCTCCCCTGCCGCAAGAGAGACAGCGCGGCCGGATTTAGGGCTAATGTAGGCCAATTGATCGTTGCGCCCGCCCCCAGCACAAGAAGTTATGTCAATACCAAAACCTAATGTAGAAAGCTGAGCTAATTCCCAGCGTACATAGACTTCTCCCCAGAATTCACTCTCAAGATATTCCAGAAGAGCTAACAGTCCTTCATAAAAGGAGGAATTTTCTTCTCTTTCTGGGACTGCTTGCTCACAAATTGAAACCGCAGATAATAACGCGGCTAGCCGGCCGGGTTCATCGAACAGACGTCCAGATATATTGTCTAAAACTTCAGCATCATAATGACCTAAGTGCTCAGGTAACCGCCCCCCCCAACGCACATGTAGTTTATTTCCTGGCTCAAAGGTAGAACGTTTCTTTTGACTAAGGCCACCACGTACCAATCCAGCATGTCGCCCATGTTCTTTTGTAAGAACTTGGGCGACAAGATCATTTTCTCCGAATGGTCGAGCAGACAGAAGAATGCCCTCATCTTCCCAGTGGATCATCGATTATAAGCCTCTCAAATGAGGGGGAACATTGAGAGAACAAACTATCAACATTTTGGACGATGTACTAGTTAAATAAACAGGATCATAGAAAAGATTAACTATCGAAGTCCAAGCCCATTTCACGGTAGCGTGCAGGGTCATCGGCCCATTTCTCACGGACCTTTACATACAAGAAAAGATGGACTTTGCGTTCGAGAAACTCCTCGAGATCTTTTTGAGATTTAGAACGCACCATTTTAATCGTCCGTCCACCTTTACCCAAACACATCGCTTTGTGAATATCTCTTTGAACATAGATCGTCTGAGAGATTTTAACACTACCATCCTTAAAATCTTCCCAATTATCTGTTTCAACAGTCAGGTTATAAGGTAATTCATCGTGCAAATTTAAAAAGAGTTTTTCCCGAGTAACCTCCGCAGCAATCGATCGTATGGGGTGGTCGGACAGTTGATCTTCAGGGTAGAGCCATACGCCTTCTGGAACTAATATAGCCAATCGATCCATAAGATCCCGGACACCATCACCTGCTTGAGCAGAAATCATAAATATTTCTGAAAAAACGCCCATGGACATAAATTCTTGTGCAAGAGCAAGCAGTTTTTCTGGATTGATAGAATCAATTTTATTTAATGCCAGAATAGCTTTTCGTCCTTGTTTTTGTAGGCCGGTAATAATTGTACGTGTGTCCTCGCCGATTTTCTTTCGACATGCATCATGAAGGACAACAATTATTTCAGCATCACCAGCTCCCTTCCATGCCGAAGAGACCATCGCTCGTTCAAGACGTTTTTTGGGAACAAAGATGCCAGGGGTATCAACAAAAATAAGTTGGGATTTTTCATGTATGGCAATACCCCGGATCTGTGATCTAGTCGTCTGAACTTTATGGGTGACGATAGATACTTTGCCACCCACCATTCTGTTCATCAAAGTTGATTTCCCGGCATTCGGGGCACCGATAAGAGCAATAAAGCCACAACGCGTGTCTGAAGGGTTCTCTTCAGTTTTTTTTGTATCTTGATCCGTCATCAGCCTAATTGCCATTCTTCTTAATTAATTTCAATAGCTCGTTAGCAGCTTCCTGCTCGCCTTTACGCTTAGAATTTCCCTGTCCAACGGCAGGATCCAAGCCTTTAACATTTACTTCAATATCAAATACGGGTGCATGTGGAGGCCCTGACCTTCCAGCTTCACGATAAGCTGGTAAAGGAAGCCCTCTTCCTTGTGCCCATTCTTGAAGGGTTGTTTTGGCATCTTGCGGTGGCGATATGTCTTGGTTGAGTAAAGGTAACCAATTATTTTCGATAAACTTCTGAGCGCAAGAATATCCACCATCCAAAAATAACGCACCAATCAGTGCTTCACAGACATCCGCCTGCAATGCCGGATTGTTCCTTTCGCCGCTATCCTCTTCACCCTTGGCCAATACTATTGACTTCTCAAGCTCTAGTGAGCGAGCAACCAATGCAAGAGCCTCTCGACGAACCAGCGCGGTAAAGCGTTTGGCAAGAGATCCTTCACTCTCGTCAGGAAAATTCCGTAAAAGCATATCAGCAACAACAAGTCCCAATACCCGATCACCCAAGAACTCAAGGCGTTCGTAGCTATCGGCTATTATACGGTTGCGCCCACAAGCACTTGGATGAGTAAGTGCTTGTTGAACCAAGTTTAGTTTACTGAATTTGTGATTAAGTTTTTCAGCAACTAACTTTAACTCAGCGAACCCGGTTAACTCAGTTGATGACATTAAATATGCGTCCAAATCTAATCATTGTTGGCCATTTCCAAACTTCCCACCAATCACCGACATTTTCTCCATTGTCATCACCACGATGAGAGAAGAAGAGTACATCTGCTCGGCCTATAAAATTTTCATAAGGAACAGGACCAACTTCAGAAAATCTACTATCCCGACTGTTGTCTCGGTTATCCCCCATAAAGAAATAATAGCCAGAAGGCACAATATATGGAGGCGTATTGTCAGCTTGGTCGTGATCGCTACGTTCCCAGATCGAATGTTTAACTCCATTTGGAAGTGTTTCTTCGTATTCTTTTTCGCCAAGACGAAGACCGTCACTGCCGTCGCCAATTCGAATTAGTTCACGAGGGGCAACGGTTCCATTAATATAAAGTTGGCCTTGAGTAACCTGAATTGTATCGCCAGGAAGACCAATCAAACGTTTGATATAATCAATAGAAGTATCGGTTGGTTTTCTGAAAACGATAACGTCTCCGCGCTCCGGTTCAGAACCGAATATGCGTCCTTCAAAGTTGTCGCCGAAGATCTTATCTCCAAAGGGAAAGGAATAGCGTCCAACTCCATAAGAAAACTTTGATACAAATAGATAATCCCCGATTAACAGTGTTGGTTTCATCGAACTTGAAGGGATATTGAACGGTTCAAACAAAAATGTCCGAACAGTCAGCGCAATCAAGAGAGCGTAGGCAACTGTTTTAAACACACTCTCGTCGTCTTTGACTTTCTTGATATTTTCTGACCCAGTCGTCATCGTTTCATTTTCCGTTATAGTTTCAGGAACTTCGTTACGGTTGTTCTCTCTTTTATCAGCTTTGCGCTTTTGATCGAACATTGATAACAAATCCTTTAAATCAAAAATCACTCAGGCTCTGCTGATATCAGCACAAATGCCTGAGCATGAGGATAGTCGTCAGATATAGTGACATGAAGCCTTGGTGTCATCCCCTTAGGAACCATATCACGCAAATGTTCAGCCGCAGCGCCTTTTAATTCAAGTTGAGGCTGGCCGCTTTCTTTATTTATGACCCCTATGTCCGTAAATAAAACGCCGTGACGCCATAAGCCTGTTCCCAAAGCTTTGGCACAGGCTTCTTTTACTGCAAAGCGTTTTGCAAAAGTAGCTGCAGGGTTAGCGCGAGATTTTGCCGTAATTGCTTCTTGTTCTGTAAAAACCCGAGCAATAAACCGCTCGCCATATTTTTCCAGTGATTTTTCAATACGCCGAATATCTACGAGGTCATTTCCTATGCCGAGGATCATGTTTTGACCTCATAATACGGATGCCCAAGCAACTTAATTTCTCGCCCGGTCAACAGAATTGACAACAGACATTGCCCGTAGAGCTGCCGTGATATCCGCAAGGTGTTTTACGTCGTTGACTTCGACATCGATCATCATCTCAAAGAAATCCATTGATCGGTGAACAATTTTGAGATTGCTGATGTTTCCTTGGTTCTTGCCAATGACGACCGACAGACCTCCAAGACAACCAGGTTCATTTGCAACAATTAATTTAAGGCGACCAGTATGATGTGGGCCTTCTACCTCAGCTGCATCCCAAGCCACATCGATCCACCGCTCAGGAGTGTCTTGGTAATTAACCAAGTTATCACAGTCGATTGTGTGAATTGTAACACCCTTACCAGTGGTCACAATACCTACGATACGATCTCCCGGTAGAGGGTGACAGCAACGTGCATAATGTACTGCCATCCCAGGAATTAACCCTTTAATGGGAAGAGCATTGTCCTTGTTGCCGGACGCTTTTGCTTTCTTACGTGGGGGTGTGCCTATATTTGGTTTTGGTAAGACACGCGCACCAGGATAAACAGCGACCAGTACTTCTCTTGCTGTGTTATGTCCCTGCCCTACACATACATAAAGGTCATCGGAATGATCCATATGGAATTTACCAAGGATGCCTTCGATACCTTTCTCCGTAAATTCATAACCTTCCTGTCTGAAGATTTTTTGAACCATTTTATGGCCAAGAGAGCTATATTGGTCACGCTCTTGCAGTCTGATGTATCGACGAATACAGGCTTTGGCTTTCCCTGAGACGACAAATTTTTCCCAATCAGGTGATGGCTTCTGATTCTTTGACGTCAGGATTTCAACCTGATCTCCATTATGAAGTATCGACCTAAAGGGAACCATTCGGCCATTTACTTTGGCCCCAACGCATGTGTTTCCAACTTCAGTATGGACGGCATAAGCAAAATCAATAGGGGTAGAGCCGCTTGGTAAAGATAGTAAAGCCCCTTTAGGCGTAAAGCAGAACACCTGATCCTGGAACATTTCCATTTTAGTATGTTCGAGAAATTCTTCAGGATTGGAAGCATGATCCAAAATATCAAGGAGTTCGCGGAGCCAACGGTATTGGCGCCCCTCCATATGCTCTCCGCCTTGCTTATAGGACCAGTGAGCAGCAACACCCATCTCAGCAATATTATGCATTTCCTGGGTACGGATTTGAACTTCAATTTTGTGACGTTCAGGTCCAATTATGCATGTGTGAATAGATTTGTAGCCATTTGGCTTTGGCGTCGAAATATAATCTTTAAAGCGTCCTGGAACAACGGGGTATCCGCCATGAAGAATTCCAAGTGCTTGGTAACAAGACCCAATATCTTTTACGATCAGTCGAAAAGCCATAATATCGGAAAGCTGTTCAAAGGTAACCGCTTTTCGTTGCATCTTGCGCCAGATCGAATAAGGCGCTTTTAATCGGCCAGATACTTCACCTTCGATACCGTTTTCTTTTATGACTTTATTGAGTTGATCAATAATCTTCTTGGCAAGATTGTCTTCATCTTCCCCTTTAAGAAAATCCAATCTGTTAACGATGGATTCTCGTGCTTCGGGATTTAATTGGGCAAAGGAAAGGTCTTCAAGCTGATCCTTAAAACGGTGCATCCCAATGCGTTCGGCCAATGGCGCATAAATGTCCATGGTTTCACGCGCGATACGGCGGCGTTTGTCTTCTTTTTTGATAAAGTGAAGTGTCTGCATGTTATGCAAACGGTCGGCAAGTTTGACCAAGAGAACTCTGATATCATCCGACATCGCGAGAACAAGCTTACGAAAGTTCTCAGCGTATTTACTTTCTTCGGATTGAAGCTCTAGACGTGTAAGCTTTGTTACACCATCTACCAAACGAGCGATGTGAGGACCAAAGGCCTTTTCTACAGTCTCAAGGCTCGCCTCAGTGTCTTCAACCACATCATGAAGTAAGGCCGTGATAATAGAGTTATGGTCTAGCTTAAGATCTGTAAGAATACCTGCAACTTCGACAGGATGAGAAAAATAAGGATCCCCAGACGCACGTTTTTGCGAACCATGATATTTGGTCGCAAATACGTAGGCTCTGTTAATTGCGTCTTCGTCAGCGTCATGGTCATAGGACTTGACGCGTTCAACCAGTTCGAACTGACGGATCATTGTGGATCAAACAGCCTTTTAAAAAAAATACAGCCCTCCAAAGAATGATACGCCGGGAATTGACGTAGGCCAAGCTCTGGAAGGCTGAATTTATTTGAAATTAGTCGTCGAACGCTGTCGGACTATTCAGAATCTTGCTCGAGAGCAGTAGGCTCTTCTTCTACAGACATACCTTCTGCATTGGCAAACTGTTCACCAGCGTCAGATGTAAGAAGAGCTTCCGGGCCAATCGCATCGAATTCTGGTTCGTCTTCATCAACTTCAGAGAAAGCAGCTTGTTTTTGCAATCCTTGAACCAAAGACGCCTTAACAGCTTCAAGGCTGATTGTTTCTTCAGCAATTTCACGGAGAGAAACAACGGCATTCTTGTCGTTATCTCGTTCTACTGTCAATGGAGCACCTGCCACGATTTCTCGTGCACGCTGAGCTGAAAGCATTACAAGCTCAAAGCGATTAGGAACTTTTTCAACACAATCTTCGACTGTGACGCGTGCCATATGTGATAACTCCAGTATCGTAGCTAAAAACTTAATAAGCCCATATCGGGCAATTGAATCGAGGCAATATATGAATCAGATTAGCATATAGCAAGAGTATTCAACAAAATATTACCAAATAACAGTATTTACGAACTCTTATCTTTGATTAATCGTCTTCAAATTCCATGGTTTCCTGATCACAGGGGATATTTTTGGATAATTCTTTTGCTGTTTTCCCTAAGACAGGATGAATCCATTCTTTATTAATATCCAGTAATGGTAACAGTACAAAAGCCCTCTCGTGCATTCTTGGGTGTGGTAATACGAGAAAGTCATCAGGCTTGCTGACGACATCATGATAGGCGATGAGATCGATATCTATTACCCTGGGAGCGTTTTGAACAGTTCGAACCCGTCCAAAATCAGCTTCGACACTATGAAGTAAAGCCAGCAAGTTTTGTGGATCAAGATCCGTTTCAATTTCAACGACGCCATTCACATACCAAGGTTGATCGGAAACTGGTACAGGCGCTGATTTTAACCAACGAGAACAATTTATGATTTTAAGGCCCTGTTCTTCCAGTTTTACTAGTACTGTTTGACAGGTTTTCAACGGTAAGCCGTATTTAGGACTTTCTAGATTTGCCCCAAGTGCAATAATAATCACTTTTAATAACCTTTTAATGCTTTTTTACTTAAATTTGGCTATTGATGCCCCCTCAAAAGAGAGTAGATTACTATGAGTTGACAACATTTGGATGGTGAAGGGTTTATACTTATTACCTTCACACTGTCTAGAATTTAACTTTACGAGCTACGTTTTACCGATTTTGATTTTAATTAAAACATTTTTACAAAGGTATTCATTATGAAATTTTATCCGAAAGAACGTGTTGCTCTTTTCATTGATGGTTCAAATTTATACGCAACAGCCCGTGCTCTTGGGTTTGACATCGATTACAAGCGTTTGCTCTCCTTATTTGCTGAACAGTGTAATCTCGTCAGGGCCTATTACTATACTGCCCTGATAGAAGATCAGGAGTATTCGCCAATCCGACCTCTGGTCGATTGGCTTGATTATAACGGCTATACAATGATTACGAAGCCAGCAAAGGAATTTACGGATGCAACAGGAAGACGCAAAGTAAAAGGCAATATGGACATTGAACTTGCGGTCGATGTCTTGGAGATGTCTGACCACTTAGAACACGTTGTCCTATTTTCCGGTGATGGTGATTTTCGTAAGCTTGTCGAAGCGGTGCAGAGAAAAGGTGTCCGGGTAACTGTCGTATCAACTGTACGAAGCCAACCTTCAATGATTGCAGATGAGCTTCGTCGTCAAGCCGATGTGTTTATTGATTTGGTTGAGCTTAAGGGTGAAGTGGGAAGAAAAGTATCAGATAATCGCCCGGCACCTCAGACCCCACCTCAATCTGCTCCTCCGGTTATTCAAGCAATTGGCGATGATGAATACGGCGATGAATATTACGACGATGATGACGATGAAGAATACGAAGACGACGAAGAATAATAGATTATCATAACACACAAAATAAAGGCCGCTTCTAGGAAGCGGCCTTTATTTTCAGTATAAATTTATCGTATGGAAGCTCAAGTAGTTTTATGAAACGAGCTTGTTATCCTTGATCTTTAAGTATCCGGGATTGCTGACGTTTCCAATCACGGTCTTTTTCTGTATTGCGTTTGTCGACAGAATTCTTACCGCGCGCAAACCCCAATTTAATTTTCGCCATTCCGCGATCATTAAAATATAGAGATAGTGGGATTATAGTAAAACCATCGCGACGGCAGAGGCTGATCATCTTTGCCAGTTCTTTTTTATGGACCAGCAGTTTACGGTGACGTTTTGGTTCGTGATTAAAACGGTTCGCTGCTTGTTCATATATAGGGATATTGGCGTTGATTAAAAAGAATTCACCATTCTCTTCGCTGGCATAGGCCTCTAAAATAGAGGCCTTGCCAGAGCGGAGTGATTTGACCTCTGTACCAACCAGCATTAAACCAGCTTCAAGAGTATCTTCAATCTGATAATCGTATCGGGCACGGCGATTAACTGCGACAGTTTTTCCTTTACCCGTGTCCGCTGTATTCTTTTTGGTCTTGCCCATAAGATTATCCGTCTATCAACCCTGCATGTGCCATTGCAGAGCGAACAAGACCTTCTGTTTTTTCACTTACTGTTAGAAGTGGAAGACGTAGTCTATTCGCTCCCCAACCCAATAGATGCATGCCGTATTTAACAGGTCCAGGGCTAGATTCAATAAATAATACCTCATGTAACGGTGTAAGAAGGTCGTTGATTTTACTGACCTTCTCAAAATCACCTGCCCACCAAGCTTCATGCAAATCAGCACAAAGCCGAGGCGCAATGTTAGCAGTTACAGATATGCAACCATGCCCACCAAGTGAGAGGAAAGGTACAATTGTCGCATCTTCACCGCTCAGAAGAGTGAAATCATCACCGCAAGCTAGTCTGGTTCGCACTGGTAACGCCAAATCTGCCGTTGCATCCTTTACACCACGGATGCGAGGTAGTTCAGAAAGCCGTTTCATGGTATCGACATCAACATTTACGATACTACGACCTGGTACATCATAGACGATAATTGGAATATCAGAATTATCATGGATCGCTTTAAAATGCTGAAAGAGACCTTCCTGAGAGGGCTTATTGTAATAGGGTGTAACAACTAATGCAGCGTCAGCACCGACTTTTTGGGCATGCTGGGTAAAGTCAATAGCTTCGCGTGTCGAGTTAGATCCAGCACCTGCAATTACAGGTACCCTTCCCTTTGCGACTTCAAGACAAAGTTCTGTTACACGTTTATGTTCGTCGTGACCTAGGGTTGGCGATTCCCCCGTAGTTCCGACGGGGCATACCGCGTGGCTCCCTTGATCGATCTGCCATTCAACGAAGTTCTTAAACCGCTTCTCATCAACATCACCATTATCCAACATGGGAGTTGCGAGCGCGGGAAAAGAGCCTCTAAAAAGCGGGCCGGTCATAGCGATACCTCAAAATATCATCGTTAAGTGCTCAAAAGGGCCGAATGCCTTAATGAAGGGCGGAGAATAGCGAGAGTTTTACGATGCGAAAAGATAAAATAATGCCTATGATGTAAATTATTTTGAATAATCACTGAAATTTATCAGAAAGCTACTCTTTAAGGCCACTTGGTTTGTCTAATAGCCAGATTGTGATCTTCTACAGGTGGCTTAGAAGTTAATAGGCTGATAGACTTCAATCCATGATCTTAATGATGCGCCGGCTTGGGAAAATATTGTCACATAAAATGTACTTAGTAATTGGAATAATTGGATTATTCCATATCGTAGCTTTACCCATAAATAATTTTGATTTGATGGGGGCTGCTCGTGCAGCTGTATCGAGTGGTTCACAAGATTTTATAAAAGATAGAACTCTGTTCAAATCCGTAAGCCAGCATGTAAAGCAAAAACAATATACACGTGCTTTAAGTCAGGCTGAAAAAATTAAAACCCCTCTCTTGATGGAGGTTGCTCTCTGGCTTGTCCTTTCAAATGACGTAGGTATCGGTAATTACGAAAGCTTACAAAATTACACATCTGAACCGAACAACTGGCCAAGGCAAGGTATCCTTCGAAAAAGTGCAGAAACCAAACTGCCAAGAAGCTTGTCTTCGAAAGAAGTTCTTGATTGGTTTAATCAAGATAAACCTAATAGCTTGGAAGGGCTTATCCGATATTCATCAGCATTAGAAGAATTTGGAAAATTAGAGGCAGTAGAACAATCCGTGAGAGAGTTTTGGAGATTAATTTATCTTGCGAAGACCGACGAACAAAAATTTCTAAAGAAATATGGTAAAACCGTTCAAGAAGATGATCATATAAAACGTTTAGACATATTAATTTGGAATAAGCATTTCATCGCAGCCGCTAGACAGCTTAAAAGAGTTCCAAAAGCGTATAGACACCTCGGCAACGCAAGGATCGCCTTACTAAAAAGCAAAGGCAATGTTGATGGCCTTCTTAATAAAGTTCCTGCAAATCTTAAACAAGACCCCGGATTAATATTTGCCCGGGCTAAATGGCGTTTAAGAGCCAACAAAAATGAAAAAACGATAGAACTCCTTGATCCTCCCTTACCAAACGCACGAGAACCAGAAAAGTGGTGGCCTATCCGGCATTGGGCCGCGAGAAAACTGCTTATCAATAAAGAATATGAAAAGGCTTATAGAATTTCTTCTGCTCATGGCATGACAAGTGGTGTCGGCTTTGCTGAAGGAGAATGGCTTACAGGTTGGATTGCGTTGAGAAAACTTGGAATGCCGCGCCGAGCTTACACCCATTTTCACCAATTATTTAATGGTGTCAAATCACCCATTAGTAAAGCGAGAGCTGCTTATTGGTCGGGGCGCGCAGCAAAGGCAATTGGCCATGATGATTGGGCAAAAAGGTGGTTCACAATTTCCGCTTCTCATGCCACGACCTTTTATGGGCAACAGGCTAGTTATGAGTTGGGAAGCCAACCTGTCATTCCAAAGGCCTCGGATTTGATTATCACCCCTGATCAGAAAATTTCATTTTCAGACAAAAAGATTGTCAGATCAATTCATCTACTTAATAAACTTGGGGAAGATAAGCTTGTAATTACTTTTCTAACAAGACTTAGGCTCGATGCAAAAACGAAAGAAGATTACATACTGGCCGCGCACTTGGCTAAGGAAGTTGGTCATCCTAATATCGCATTGAGAACAGCAAAGTCAGCACGTCAAAAAGGCTATCTTCTTCCTGAACTTTTATATCCAAATCTAACACTCACACCAATACGGGCATCAAATGCAGAGCCGGCTTTGGTACTTGCTCTTATTCGTCAGGAAAGCGAGTTTAATCATAAGGCAATCAGCCATGCTGGAGCTCGTGGATTGATGCAGTTAATGCCAGCAACAGCAAAATTTGTCGCGAAAAAAGAAAAAGTTAAATACAAAAAACAAAATTTAACAGACGACCCATCCTACAATGTCAAGCTTGGTACAGCGTACCTTTCTGATTTAATTAGATCTTTTAAAGGATCTTATATCATGGCTCTGGCAGGATATAATGCAGGCCCTAACCGGGTTAAAAAATGGGTGAAGGACTATGGCGATCCAAGAGACCCAAACGTCGATGTCATCGATTGGATCGAACAAATTCCATTTAACGAGACACGGAATTATGTCCAAAGAATATTGGAAAGCCACATCATTTATAGAGATAAGTTAAGCGAAAGCTCTTCTGAAAGAACGGATGTCGGGCAACTTCCTTATTCTTTATGGGGGCATCCTAATTCGGGTGGTTAGTATGGATATCAAATAAGCCTGACCTTTTCCATAAAAGAAAAGCCGTTATTAACGACAAGCTGATGTTCATTCAAGCCTCTCATGATATCTTCCTATTTCTATATCCTCATTTCACCAGCAAGGCAGTAAAATGCAACAAAATCCAATCAAAGCTTTTGTATTTGATGCTTACGGGACTCTTCTAGATGTACATTCTGCAACTGGGAAAGCCATGGATGATCTTGGTGATAAGGCAGAGGACATATCGAATATCTGGCGTACAAAACAGTTGGAATACACTTGGCTGCGAAGCCTTATGGGAAAACATTGTGACTTTTGGCAGGTGACTTCTGATGCGTTAAGATACGCATTGCGTTGTTACGATATGGAAAACGAACAACGACACGATAAATTAATGTCTCTTTATCTAGAACTCACGGCCTATAAAGATGCTATTCAAACTGTTAAATCTCTTAATAAGTTGGGATACACCGCGTTAGTTTTAAGTAATGGTTCTCAATTTATGTTAGACAAAGTTTTACAAAACTCAGGTTTGGATAACTATATAGATCGTGCGATTTCAATAGATGACGTTGAAGTTTATAAACCAAGCCCTGTCGTTTACAAGCTTGCCACTGACTTTATGAATTGCTCACCTTCAGAAATTTTATTTGTTTCGGCTAATGCCTGGGATGTTGCCGGTGCAAATTCATTTGGTTTTCGTGTGGCTTGGATTAATCGTTTTAACCGCCCTCCAGAAATCCTTCCTGGTGGGCCAGAGCTCATTATTGACAGCTTGTCCGAACTCGAACAGCTTATTTAGAAATATATATATACCATTTTCGTAAGTGATATTGTTATGACCAATCCAAAACGCCCTAACTTTAATGACATCCTTGACGCTCAGGCCAAACTGTCAGGCAAGGCTATTCGTACACCCTTACTTGAAAATGCAAAATTAAATGATCTCACTGGCGGTCGAGTTTTTTTAAAACCCGAAGTTTTACAACATACTGGGTCGTTTAAGTTTCGTGGTGCTTATAATTTTATTTGTCGACTAGATAAAAAGCAAAAAACTCAAGGTTTGGTTTCTTACTCTTCTGGAAATCATGCACAAGGTGTTGCTTACGCTGCAAAACTACTTGGGGCCAAAGCTACAATCATCATGCCGAGTGATGCGCCAATTATTAAAATTAACAATACCCGAGAGTTTGGCGCAGAGGTCATCTTGTATGACAGGTTTTGTGAAGATCGTGAGGCTATCGGAAATAAGATCATTACCGACACAGGTGCTATCCTCATTCCCCCATACGATCATCCCTTCATTATCGCCGGGCAAGGTACTTGTGGCCTTGAAATCATAGAACAAGTTAAAAAGCTAAATGTTGAATTAGACGGCGTTGTTATTTGTTGTGGTGGTGGAGGCCTGACTTCTGGGGCTGCGCTTGCCATTAAAGAATTGTCGCCTCTAACGAAGGTATATAGCGCGGAACCAGAAGGGTTTGATGATACGGCTCGATCGCTTGTAAAAGGGCAACGCGTAAGCGTGTCACCAGATGCCAGATCTATATGTGATGCTGTCTTAACCCCAACTCCTGGTAAAATGACATTCTCGATTAATCACGATTTAATAGAACGTGGATTAGTCGTGTCTGACGACGAAGTTCGGCGTGCAGTGAAATTCGCTTTTAACACACTAAAGCTTGTCGTAGAACCCGGTGGCGCAGTTGCTCTTGCTTGCATCCTGCATCAAAAAATCGAGACAAAAAATAAGGCCATCGCCCTCACCCTTTCGGGTGGGAACGTTGACTCATCTAGGTTTTTAGAGTGTCTTGAAATTAATTAGTGTTATTCCATGAGGACGAACCATAATTGCTAGATTTTTTATCTGCAGGTTTATCGTCTGCCTTTACTTCTGTGAGGCTTGCATTTGCTGGCGAAGTAGAGCTTGCACTTGAAAATGAGCTATCCCCCGCTTGAGATGTGACAACAGTCGGTGCCTGTTCTGGTAATGCCGCTATCACTTTGGCTGTATAATCAGAATTTTCAGAAATCCGACGGAATTGCCCTTCAACCTGAGCTCCAGCTTCTATTGCGATGGATTTATGCATGATATCACCGACAACCTTTGCAGTACTGGCAAGGGTAATGGTATTGGCATTTAACTGTCCGCTAATCATGCCACAAACGCGTACTTCTTCTGCATTTACTGATCCGGTTACAACAGCCTTTTCACCGATTGTCACGCTCCGACACGTGATGTCCCCTTGGACAGTGCCGTCAATTTGAAGATCTCCAGTAGAGGTAAGATCTCCTGTCAGATTTAGATCGGGGCTAAGAATTGATGGAATTCCTGATGGTTCGATTTTTTTTGAAGGCGAATCAGATTTCACTACTTTGGTATTTGTTTTATTGGACTTTGAAAACATTTCTACCTGCCAAAATAAATTTACGAGGATCTACGGGTTTACCATTGTATAAAACTTCATAATGAACGTGTGGACCTGTACTACGTCCTGAATTTCCGAGTAAAGCTATTTTTTCCCGGTGAGTTACTTCTTGTCCTTGTTTTACAAGCAACTTTCTTAAGTGGCCATATCGCGTTCTGATGCCGTTACCGTGATCAATTTCTACCAGACGGCCATAGCGTCCACGCCAACCAGCATAGACGATTTTTCCGGGAGCTGGAGCATAAACGGATGACTTCATGGGCGCTGCCATATCAAGACCATTATGCACCGAGGTTTTTCCAGTAACTGGATCGCGACGTTTGCCAAAAGAACTGGAAATACGATATTGATCGATGGGAGTGGTGAGTGGAAGTTTTGCAACGACTTCCTGTAAAGATTCCCAACGGTTTAGCTGCATATCAAGAAGATTAACTGATTGTTCGAAATCAGCGCTTTCTTCAATTTCATCGACAGGTAGATACGGGCCACCTTGTCCAATTTGTAAATTTTCAGAACCAAGTAATTTATCTAGGTTAAGGCCGGTCATTTCTACAGTTTTTTCAATGACATCAAGGCTGTATTTAGATCGCTCTGTTAGGCGTTCAATTAATTCACGTTGTATATTGGAAACTTCTATCAAAGAGTTTTTAAGTTGGTCAACCTCACCTTCAAGCCCTTGATTATTCTCTCTGTACATATTGAGAATGGTTGCCTGTTGGACAAGTTGAATGTTGCTTTGTTCTACATCATCAGTTGCAACTCGCTTAGCTTCCACTAAAGAAGCCATTTGTTGCTGCTGTTCATTGACCAATTGATCGCGTTCCGCCAATTCTTTTTTTAGGTCTGTAATTTCATCATTTAGATTACTTACCTGCGTAAGAATTTCTTCGCGATTATGTTCTAAATTAACCTTAGCCTCAGTAACTGTATCCAATTCACTTTGAACTTGGATCAATTTCCCACCAAGCATTTTACCTGCGGCTTCGGTTTTACTACGTTCTTCTTCTGATGTTGCTAAAACTTGGCGTAATTGAATTGCTTGACCTTCTAGGGCGGCGCTTTGACCTGCAATTGTCTGAAGATCGTCTTCAAACTGTTCAAGTTTATCTTCAAGTGCTTGGCGAGCGAGTGCTACTCGAGCTCTTTCATTCTCAGAATTTTTGAGTTCAACGGTTTTAGTATCGGAGGTTTCGTCGATCTGATTACCATCCAAGAGGCTAACCAGTTGTTCTTGGTTTTCCTGCAGATCATTGGTGATTTTAGAGAACTGAGTGTGATATTCACCTACTTGTTGTAGCAGGCTAAAATAATCAAGTTTTTGCTCTTCAATTAAAATATCTTTATCAGCAAGTCGTTGCTCTGTAAAAAACATCGTACCTGAGGTAAAGGCAATCCATCCAGTCAGCGCCAAAACACTTGTCGCAAATCCTTTTTGAGTAGCAGGAGTTAACCGTATAAAACGGACCTGATCATGAGAACGGATATGAATTTCGCGTGGAGCAAAAATTTGGTCTATTCTAAGCTTCGCTCTGTGCATAAAGTCTTGCACATCCATCCCCCTGTTTATTGTTCCAACTATATATAAATAGTTTAGCCAGTTTACTGTAGCTAGAGGAACAAAAAATTATAACATATACTACTTGGATCGAATTTATACCTGATGATGCTCCCTCTTTCAAAGGGAAAGGGGAAAAGGATGTCATATAGATTATTAAATTAAGAATCATAGGCTAATTCGTTCCAATATTTCCTGAGCATAATTCCTTGTCAAAAAGCGGGCTAATAAACATTATGTTATTCATAGGTTAAAAGAAAAATAACGTCAGTTTTCAGCCTATTGTATATAAGATCGGGGGGGAATAGAATAACAGGTATGGTGGAAATCTTGAATGGCGATCTCAACCATCAAAGAGATGATAACTTTGACTGGATTCGCAGGTACGATGTTGTCGCCCCCTATTCCTTCCAAACTCAAATTGTCCAGGCTCTCTTTGACTGGTGGTGTTCTTTTTACCCGCAGATACCTTGTCGCCAAGATTTCACTATATCTGAGCATGCCCAAATTGCCGCTCACTTATACTTAATTAAATCCTATGAAAACCAATCCTTCGAATACCGCTTGAATGGTGAAACCGTCATTAATCTTGTTGGTTACTCTATGAAAGGGGTGGTTTTTGATACATCCTCCCCCTCTCCCAGTCTGCGAGTACTTGCTGAATATTGCCAAGAAGTTACTTCGTCCAAAAACTGTAAACGATGTACAGGTGAAATAAGAGTTGGTGAAACCCAAAAAGTTGCCTTTGAATCTTTAGATTGCCCTCTTCTAAATAAACATAATGAAGTGGGATATACTTTGGGTATTATATCCTTAATAGAGAATCGGTAACTGGGAGCTTCTCTTTCAAAATATGAAGATCTCAAAAAATTATCCAAATATTCTATTTCACTTTAGATTCTGTCTTCAAAGTGCTTGTAAAATTGAAAGAAGGCTGGAAAAGTTACCTCAAGGTTGTGTTTGGTGAATAAACCCGTCTTATAACGACATTTATTTACTTTATAGCAACACTTGTATGAACAAGTTTGCATATGAAGAATTTAATACTGTTTAGTTAACAAATTTAGGAATAACGATATGCATGGGTCGGGGGACCACCAAAAGACGACAATTTGGACTTTAAGAAAGATTCTATTGTTAATAGGATTGTTGGCTTCAGTTGCAATTGTTGCCGCTCAGTTTTGGTCTTTTGAAAAATATAAAAACTTTTCTCTAGATACACTTAACAAAGAAAGTACCAATCAATTTCAGCTTATGGTTCTGGAACGTCTTCGTCAGAAATACGAACCAAAATTATTTACTTTGGGTTCTGACTGGGCTCGGTATAAATTTCTAGTCAAAGCGATGAAGGATAAAAAGCCAGAAGAGATCGCGACTTTTGATAAATGGTACCGGGATAACAAAGAAATTCAAACCGGTGAAATAGTCCTTCTTTCGACCCACTTTTACACACCTGAAATGGAACTTATTACTTCTTCGCAAAAAGGAAGCATCACTGAAAATGATGTAATTCTCGAAGAATTAAAGGCCCGGGATAAAAAAGCAAAAAGAAAGCCCATTAGCTATATCTGGGCTGACCAAAATGGCCGCCCTGTGCATTCTACAATTTTTCCAATTGGTGGTTTTAAAGTTGCTGGATTTGTCGAACTCGTAACAAATCCTATGCACTATCTAGAAGGTATCAGTGAAACTTTGGGCGCGGACATTACCATATATGACCCCTCGAACACTGAAAGTGGTTTTGCCTTTTCCGAAACAAGGTCTTTAAATGTTTCTCAGGATGAAACTGTACCCGAAGAAGACGTTGCCGAGACTAGTTCTGAAGCCACAGAAGCAGAATCAGAAGATCCTGAAACGGAAGAAGTAATTGAGCCAAGCATACCAGTGGCAGAACTAAAAGATGGCCTTAGACTTGATGGATCCACTGCTTACATCACAGCAAGCTTAATCGGAAGCCATAATATGTTGTGGGCCCGTGCAACCTTGGTTAGGGATGTAAGTGATTTTGCAAATGGTTCAGAGCAACTCACTCAGGATGCGATCAAAGTTCTTGCTGGGGTGTTCTTAACAACCTGGCTCCTTGCCTTTCTTATGTTACGATTTGCCGTTTTCGGAAAATTGAAATCTTTTGCCAAGGCAATGACATCCATCAGCG
Source organism: Halopseudomonas aestusnigri (assembly GCA_036960845.1). Lineage (GTDB taxonomy): Bacteria > Pseudomonadota > Alphaproteobacteria > Kiloniellales > Kiloniellaceae > Kiloniella. Next base: position 23,857 of record JBALWN010000007.1, read on the forward strand.
AAGGTGAAGTCGATTTCACCCCTCCAGTTGTCGGTCCAGATGAATTCAGAACAATGGCAACGGCTCTAGATCAGCTCAGCAATAGTGTGGCACAGGTTTTTCAACTTCATAACATGGTTGAAACCAGTCCAATGGCGACTGTTATGATCAATCCAGAAAGCCTTATATCTTTTGCAAATCATCGTGCTCGTCGGTACATTAATTATGAGGATGCTGAAAAAGATTTTACTGGCGAAGCCGGTAATTTTTTCGGATTAGAAAACGCGGACTATATCTCTCTAATTGCCCCCGAGAACCTACCTAATACACGGTTGGTGACTTTTCATAATAAGTTATTAGAAGTATCAGCGTCAGCAGTTGTTGGAAATGCGGGTGAATTTAAAGCCTGTATGCTCACTTGGCAAAATGTAACAGATAGGGAAAATAACCGAGAAGCCGCAAGCGAACTTATTAATAACGTTCGCCGGGTAGCCGATCGGGTAAGTGCCTTGTCCTTAAATGTTGAAGAAACGTCAACATCGCTTAATAGCCAATCCCAAACTGTTACTGAGCAGGCTCAAAATACACAAGAACTTGCCCAAAGTGGTTATGATTCAGCTCAAGGGGTAACTCAAACTACGGAAACGATGTCGACTGATATCAGAACAATTAATAATGAATCTGATCGTGCGAGGACGACTTCGAATGAAGCTTTAAACCAACTGGCAAAAGCATCTGAAACGGTTAATCAATTACGTAATTCCAGTGATAGCATCAGCAAAATCAATGAAATGATTACCACAATCACCAATCAAACCAAAATTCTGGCCATGAATGCGACTATTGAGGCTGCGCGAGCAGGTGAAGCTGGTCGAGGGTTTGGAGTTGTTGCATCTGAAGTCAAAGCATTAGCTGAAGAAACCGCCTCTGCGACGGATCAAGTTGCTGCTATGATTAAAGAACTACAGATCCATGCTCAGGCTACTACTGATACGATGGAATCAATTGATGTAGTTATGCAACAAGTTGGAGAGACTCAAAATAAAATATCTGACTCTATCAATGAGCAAGATCGTGCCGCAGGTGCTATTGCTCAAAATATTGAAGGTATGGCCCAAGGGTCTCGTCAGATTGTTGACTTGGTGAATGATGTACACAGGCAATCGATAGATACCGGAAGCTCTGCACAGAGCCTTCTTGGGACTTCGAAAGAATTGGCAGAAGAAGCCTCCAAACTTAATGAGCGTTTAACTGAGTATCAAATGCATTTGGATCAAGAGGCGTAGTCATTTAATCATTTGAGATTAAAAAAGCCCCGCTAACCTTACGGCTTAGCGGGGCTTTTTTATATAATTTTTCCATTAAACCCTCGAAAACTCTCGCTCAATCAATCCCGTCGGAGTAATTTTCATATGGCTCATTCGCCTCGCAGTATAGTTTTGACGCCAACTCAACATCTTCTGAGTATAGTTTAACACCGTAGCCATATAGCTTTTGTCACGGGCTAAATTAATTTGTTCTTCCGGATCCGATTTTAAATCAAACAATAAGGGCGGTAGGTTCGTGAAATGTACATACTTGAAATTGTCATCACGGATAATTGTCATTACGCATTGATCACTCGTAAGGCCAAATTTTTCTTCAGCTGAGAAACGTTCCAAATCTCTGAAATCATATTCCCAGTGAACTTCACTCCTCCAAGTGTCTGGTATTGAGCCTTCTAAGAAAGGTCGAAGTGAATGACCATCACACTGCATCGGCGTATTGATTTCCATAAGATCTAATACCGTCGGCATTATATCGATCGCTTCACTAAAATGCGTATCTACTATTTGGCCACGGCTATTATCAGCCTCATTTCTTGGATCTCTAATGATGAGGGGAATGTGGCAACTCTCATCGAAATACCCAAGCTTGCCCCACAGCCAATGATCCCCGAGTTGTTCAGCGTGATCAGACGTGAAAACAATAAGAGTTTTATTATATTGTCCTGTATCTTTCAGGGTTTGAATAACTCTACCAAGTTGATCATCAACTTCTGAGATTAGGCCGTAATAAGCGGCACGCATCTGTTTGATTTCATGATCTTCTAAGTCTCTAACATTATTATCGTGCCCCATGTAGGCACCGTTTTCAGCCATTTTATCCAGAGCATAATCCAAATAAGGGTGCTGGCCCTTTTCTGCAACGACACTCTCAGCACGGTGAGGCATTTCGATATCGCTTAGGTCGTACATTTTGTTGTAGGGTTCTGGTGCAAACAAGGGAGGATGAGGACGTAAAAACACGCCATGAAGAAACCAGGGTTCACGATGTATTTTTATATAGTTTACAAGCTTGTCAGCAATAAAGGCGGTATCGCTGCTGTCTTTATCGTATTTTGGAGGTGCATAGCTATAGCCCCTCTCCTTAGCGCCAGGATAATCTGGTTGCCCAAGAGTAATATCAAACTGATTCTCAGGTAATTCGTAACCTTTACCTTCGAGCTCTCCAAACCAATCAACAGCCATTTCTTCACTTACTAACGAGCCCACACTAAATCCTGGCATAACACCACAATAGGTCTTTAAGTCAGGGTCGTTTTTATCACGGCCTCTTGGGTCTACAGGGGTGTCTGTGTAACCATAGAGGGTTGGCTCATAGCCCTTCTTTCGAACTTCAAGAGCGATGTTTGTAAAGGTGCCATCCAATGGAGTTCCATTAGAAACATGGCGATGGTTCATGGCATACATTGACGTGAGCAATGAAGTTCTGGAAGGGCCACAGGGAAGACATTGAGTGTAATGTTTTCTAAACGCCAGACCGTCGGCTGCTAAAAGATCAAGGTTTGGCGTTTGCACCATGTGCCCGGCAGAAGAAAGGCATTCAGCACGCCATTGATCAACGCTGATCAACAGTATGTTTCTAATTTCTTTGTCACTCATACTTTTCACCTGGATCTTAATGGCCGAATATCAAATTTAAATCGATGATGTAATTTAACGTCTTTTCTAATCAAAAAGTATAGATCCACTTTACAGATAATCAGCAATCCACAGTTTCAATTATGTGGAGTATTAAAGTTTCAATTTTGGGTGAATCCTAAAAAAATAGCCTCAATAAACGGAGGCTATTTTTTTTAGAATAAACTACGGCCTTCCCGTTATGGGTTCGGTTAAGCACCCTAATATTCCTAATTGTTCTGTATCTTGGTTACCGTAGGCCTCGTGGCATTCGAGTATATTCTCTACGGATTTGGCATAGATAACATTCCATTGTGCCTCGGTATGAAAATTTCCCACGGGCATAAAATGTGAAGCAGGATAAGTTTGGGCCCATTCATCCGCGTTGGTGATTTCTGCCAACCCGGTGGCTTCTTCCGTGCCTTGACCACTGGTAAACTGAACACCAAGACGATGGCACCCGACACATGGGTTATTTCGGGTGCTGAGCGACACTGGTTTCCAGTCTTTAAAATTCCTGCCGAGGTGTTTGTACCAACCTTCAGGGTCAGTAGGCACATGTTCCCACACCTGACCGATAAAGGGGCTGTACATAAAGGGATCGTTGTCGTGACATCCGCCACAGTCGTCTTTTACTGTTTCTGCTGGTGTGTTCCAAATTGCCTTGGCTTCTTTATAGTCTTTTGCTTTTGCCGTTTTCATTGGTGACGGCACCAAACTTCCGTCGAGAGGCAGTCCGTTTTTGCCTGATGCTTGAAACCAGCAAGTACTACCATCTTTTGCGTTATGGGCTACGATATCTATTTCATCGTAATAAACACTAGAAGCTGTACGTATTTTCTTTTGCCGACACAACGCCGCAACTTGAGCATCACCTACGGATAAGTCCAAAACACGGGAATAAGGGATACACTGACCATCCGAATCTGGTCCGAGTGGCAGTAAGGAAGGACGATCACAATCCATATGGGGCGTATAAGATTGCGGGGTTTGACCACCATCTATCGTTATGGGTATCAATGTGCCTGTTTGACAGCTAAACGCGGGGAGTTCACGGATAGCTTCAGCGCACATGTTGCCATAGGACGCCGTACTCTGCCCCTCCTCACCCTGCGAAGAGTTTTGAGGGTTTTCACGCGGTGTACAACTAACCAAAAGGATAAAAGAAAAAGTTGCAGCGGTCTTGAAATTGTAATTGGTGAAGAGTTTTTTCATGAAACCATTCCCGGCTGTTTTAATATGGCATCCTTAACGGCTTCGTAATAGCGGATATATCCTGTACACCGGCAGATATGATCTTTAAGAGCATCATCAATCACCCTGTCCAGATCAGACCGAGGTATCGGATTATCTAATAGACGATCCCAGAGTGTTATCGCGGCCATTAAAAATCCCGAAGTGCAATACCCACACTGGAAAGAGAAATGTTCAAGAAAAGCTATTTGTAGGGGATGGAGTTTTCCATTTTTTTCAACGCCTTCGATCGTGTGAACTTCAACGCCTTCCAATGATGAAAGAGGCGTTGAGCAAGCAATCATGGGCTCAAGCGGAGCCCCGGGCTGACGACGAACGGAAACAGTACATGCCCGGCAAACACCTATTCCACAACAAAATTTAGTCCCCGTGAGGTCGAGGTCTTCCTGAAGGTAATCGACGAGCGGTAAATCTGCGTTATCGCCAGAGGCAATAACAGGATTACCGTTTACTGAAAAATGAATATTACTCATTGATCGCCATCCCTTTTCTGATTTTCTCTGCTGTGATTGGCAAATCTCTAAATCGAACACTTGTTGCATCGAATATTGCGTTCGAAATCGCTGGCGCAACTGAACACATAACGGCCTCGGCAATTCCTTTAGACGTTTTATTATTTTCAACAGGTTCTAGAGTGATCAGTTCTTGATCGTATACAGCGACATCGCGAGATAACGGCACAAAGTATCTATTTAAATTCCAATCACCATCGGCGGGTCCTCCCAAACCAGGGGGCATATCTTCGAGCAAGCTGTATCCAATTGCCATAGCTACACCACCTTGGCTTTGACCAGACACAAGTCCTTCTGTAATAATTTTTCCGGCATTTAATACAGAAAGAGACTTACGAACAACAGTATCCCCGGAGCGTGGATCAACGGTAAGTCCTATCACATTACCGCAAGGTGCATAGGTAGTACGTGAATAACGTGAAGACACTTTTGATGGGTAAGTACCTGTTTTTGCATGTCTTCGAATTATCTCAGGTTCTGCTATCTTGGCGTTATAGACAGCCAACCCATCGATCTCCCAACGAAAATGTTCAGAATTAACAGTAAAGTCTGCTTTAACCCAAATTTCTTGAAAATATGCATGAACCAGTGCAGCTTTGACACCGCCGCTCCGATGAATTTCTTCACCAATCTCTTTCATCGAAATAGATGGAAGATTTAAATTTTTAGCCTTTACGCTGCCGTCTATCCACGTAATTTGGCTTGATTGAATGTCACTTCGATCCCAGATTTTGCGGGCTGCAGGAATAACCCCAGTATCCAGAAGAACTTTTGAAGCCTGATCAATGGCATGAACCTGATGAAAGGCCGTTAAACATGCACTCGAAGACCCAACACCATTTGCGGTCCAGGCTGGGTCTTGCCAATCGTCATTTCCCGTCGTCGTCATGTCGAGAACCGGGTAAAGGTCAGGGTTTCCCATATCGATCGTAGATGCGTTGTGACCTAAATATTCGGCAGTAGTTACAGCTAGGGTTGTTGCTGAGCCATTGCCCATATCTACGGCATTGGTTTTAACGATTAACTGACCTTGTTCGTCTATTTCAACATAACCTATAAGCCCATCGCCAGATGTACCATAGGCCTGCATCGACATTGCAAATCCAACGCCGTACAATAACCCCTTTTCTCTCCAATACTGACGATCTTCATCACGATTTTGCCATATCGCGTGCTTTTCTGACGTATCCAATATTTCAGAAAGTTGGAGCTTCTCTGTTATCGGCCCCCCAACAACTGTTTTATCTCCCTCGTAAAGAATATTCTTTTTACGCAGTTCAATAGGATCCCAATCATTATCCTTCGCGATATCATCCAGTAGCGTTTCAATGGCAAAAAATGCCTGAGGCCCCCCAAACCCACGTTGTGAACCTGATGATATATTCGGGGTATAACGCGCATTGGAAGAGATTGCAGCCTTTTGAATGATGTAGGATCCACCAGCACAAAGTCCTGCTAATTGAGCGACCCAGGGGCTCAGATTTTCCCTGCCCCCTCCATCAAAGGACATGGATATATCGAGCGCCTGTAACTTTCCATTGGCATCGACCGAGAGGCTTTCTTCCAATTGACAAGGATGGCGCTTAAGGCCTGCCTGAAACTGCTCAAAACGATCATAAGCCAAGCGCACGGGATTGCCCTGTGCATAGGCTGCTGCAATGGCAAGATTTAATGTGAAGACAGATCTGTCTCGTCCGCCAAACCCACCGCCGGGATAACAGGAAACCAGATTAATGGTTTTCACATCCACGATAGGGTTGGGACCAGAGAACATTTCCAGTACATCATCAACATCAGGGTCCGGAGATTGGGTTCCGACAACAAGATTCAGTGCTTTATTGGTTTCATCATACCAACCGAGGCCTGATTCAGGTTCCATAAACATCGGATCCATCGCCTGCATAGAACAAGAAGCCTGGTAAGTTTTCCAGCGTCCCGAAGCCATTTCGTACTCAATTTGAGAGCGATATACACTGGCCACATCATCATAGCTGTCATCTCCGCCATTTTTGACATAGGAAAAGATGTCTTCCTCACCGTTTGGAGAAGCTATACGAACGTAATTTGTCAAAGGTTGGAAGGGGAATACTGGGTTTCTACGGGGATTATCCTCGTAGACCTGAAAGTCAGAATTAAACTGTATTGCATTATTGGCTGTGCGATAGGCTCTGCGATCCGCAAAAATTAAAAAAGCAACTGGTTGTCCATAAAAATTAGCCTGCTTACCTTTTGGCACGATAAAGGACCATGTGAGAGAATTTGGTCGTTCGACCTCTATATCCTGATCAAGCGTCTGATTATCTTCGTCACTTGTCATGTTTGGGCGGAGGATCTTATTGGCCACCCGGTCGCCATAAAGAATTTCAATTGGTTGAGAGCTTTCTGGAATTAATGATAAATCCAAACCCATAAACGGGTTTTCAACATCTGTAGCCCGAATAATCATCACAGGGTTTTCAGTTTTTGGCCAATCTGGCATATTCCAGGAATGATAATCACGCGCGAAAACCTTTTGCCCAGTAACTTTAACCAAACCGTCAATGCGATATCGGGCTTTTCCAGGAGATTTCGACCAATTACCAGTCATTGAAGAAGTGAGTACGTCTGTTTCATCTGCAAGTAACTGAGTTACTGGAATGATGTTTACCGTAAAGGAAACCCCAGCAACTGTTTTGATAAAACTTCGACGCGTCATAGAATACGCGTTCTTTTTCATGATTTTTCCCCTGCGAAAAGATTTTATTCGGACAATTTATTGTCTCTATAAATCGAATTTACAGTGAAGCATTTCATTGGTTTATAGTTGGTAAATATTTACACGCAATATAAGAAAAACATATTATTGATTAAATTAAAAGGGTAGCAAATTATTGCCACCCTTTTTTAAAAATGTTTGAAAAAAGACAAAAGTATTCGTTCTATTTGTCTTTTTTATTAATGTTTAATCAGTCAGCGTACTTAGCGATCGTTCCCAGAACCTCTTCTTTTACTTCGTCGCCTTTTATTTTCATAAGAATTTTATGGTTACGGCATCCATCCCATTCTGTAGACGGGCCAGGATGTCCGACGGGTTTGATGAGAGTTTGTCCAATGGCGGGACCTTCACAACTTACCCTTACTGCGGCATCAATAGAGCTAAACAGATCAGGATTGACATAATAAGCCGTGGCACAAGGATCATGGAAGTAACAACCGTCAATACCGAAAGCACTATTATAGAAATTAAAATAAAGATCCGCTGCATCAAGCAAAAAGCCACCAACTCGTGGAATTTTCTGTGCTAAGGCCTCTGTTTCTTTTCTTCCAAGTATGACTTGGTGGGTTACATCCAAGCCTGCCATAACCATCGGCCAATTAGCCCGAAAAACTATATCTGCAGCATGAGGATCATTAAATATGTTTGCTTCAGCAACCGCGGAGATATTACCGTATTCTTTGGCCGCACCTCCCATAATAATGACCTGTTTGACCAAAGGTGCAATTCCCGGATCCATACGTAAGGCCATTGCCAGGTTAGAGAGAGGGCCAACCGCGATAATCGTCACCTCACCCGGCTGTTTTCGAACTGAATCAATAATAAATTGCGGCGCATATGTTTTCTCAATGGCTCCCTTTGGATCAGGGAGGTTAATATCCCCAAACCCGTCAGCGCCGTGAATAAAAGTCGGAAAACCCTTATGTGGCGCAACCATTGGGCCAGAAACGCCCTGAAACACTGGAATGTCCTGCCCAGCCATTTCGGCGAGAATTTTGGCGTTCTTTGCTGCGATTTCAACGGGAACATTACCAAAAACAGCGGTCATCCCAATCAGATTGATCTCAGGGTGATACAAGGCGTGATGGATCGCAAAGGCATCGTCAATACCAGGGTCAGTGTCAAATATAACTGGGTTTTTCATTTTACACCTCACTCTGCTTGTTCAAAAATGTTTCTACTTCTTGCGAGGTTGGAATAGCTATCGAAGCACCTGATTTGGTTACGGCGAGAGCTGATGCTGCGCTGGCTCTTCTCATTGCAGAACCCAGGTCCATTCCGTTCGCAATTGAAGAGAGCAAATAGCCGACAAAAGTATCCCCTGCCCCCGTTGTATCTACGGCTTTGACTTTAAAGGCAGGTACTTCAATTGTTTCGCCCTGATGATAGCAGACTGCCCCTTTTGTTCCCTGTGTCACAATGACCAAAGGGCAGAGAGATGACAGTTTACTTTGGTCACCTTTCAATCTGGCTTCGGCTAATTCAGCGGCCTCAATATCATTTACAATGAGTAAGTCGATAACATCGTATGGAAGATCTTTTGCATTCAGATCAAAAGGAGCAGGATTAACGGCAACTTTTGCACCTTGTGATTTTGCCAAAGTTAACATTTCTTTGAGGTTGGGCATTTCGTTTTGAAATAATACCCAACTGTCAGGTTTAATACTGTCGAAACTCTTTTTTAAATCAGATAGGTCGAGGGCTTCGTTTGCTCCTGGATATAGAAGGATGCAATTTTCGGCATTATCATCAACCTGGATCATAGCGTGACCCGTAGGCACCTGCAGAACAGAAACACCCTCAATTCCAACATTGGAATTGGTCATTTCAGACAAAATCCATTTATGGTCTGCACCAATAGCACCAACATGTTGCACGGCTTCTCCTGCACGGGACAACGCTATTGATTGATTAGCGCCTTTTCCACCAAGCACTTTTTGATAGGAAACAGTTTGAAGGGTCTCTCCTGGCTTTACGAAATATGGAACCCGATAGACATGATCAACATTTATAGAACCGACATTTGTAATAAGCTTTTTCAGCACGGCTTTCTTTCTTAAAAATATATAAAATCGAATTAAATAATCATACACAGCACTAAGCTTTGGAAACAATATTTTTTCTTGTTGGTAAATGTTTTACAGATCATTTTATTGTTTCATTTTGGTCCCCTTTTTCTTGACTTTTTATAAGGAGCTCAATATAATTTCAAATGAAACTAATGGTTTGATTTTTAAATACGGAGGCCAATGAGATGTTAAATTGTCACCTTGCTGGGATACCTCCCGAATTATCCTTACGCCCATATATTCTGGATCTAAATTTAAAGATTTTAGCCCCTTTTATTATATTGACTATAGGACAAGTCCTCGCCAATGAAACCAGAGGATTATCCCGCGGTTCACCTCGGTAAATTTTCAAAAAAATTTAAGCGTTACATTGAATATTAAAAGTATCGAGGATAGCCTCTATGACAACAACTGCAAAAATTGTTTCTAAAAATAACGATCTATTTGAAAATCCCATGGGCCTTGACGGCTTTGAGTTTGTAGAATTCGCAGCGCCAGATCCACAGGTTTTGATTGATCTGTTCACAACATTAGGTTTTGAACTTGTCGCAAAACACCGTTCAAAAGATGTTGATCTATATCGCCAGGGCAGCACTAACTTTATTATTAACAAAGAAAAAGGCAGTCCTGCATCGTATTTTGCAGAAGAGCACGGTCCCTCTCCTTGTGGCATGGCCTTCAGAGTTGCCAATTCTCATCAGGCCTATAACCGCGCTTTGGAACTAGGTGCTCAACCGATGGATATTCCTTGCGGTCCGATGGAGCTCAATCTCCCTGCTATTAAAGGCATTGGCGGTGCTCCGATTTATCTTATCGATCGATATGAAGATGGTGCCAGTATTTATGACATAGATTTTGAATTTTTACCTGGCGTTGATCGCCATCCAAAAGGATATAATCTGGATATTATTGATCATCTTACTCACAATGTATATCGCGGCCGTATGGGCTATTGGGCAGATTTTTATGAGAAGTTCTTTAATTTCAGAGAACTGAGATTTTTCGATATCAAAGGTGAATACACTGGCCTGACTTCAAAAGCGATGTCGGCTCCAGATGGTAAAATTCGCATTCCGTTAAACGAAGAATCTTCTGCTGGTAAAGGCCAAATTGAAGAATACCTTATGAAATTTAATGGTGAAGGTATTCAACATATAGCTCTGACTACACCTGACATTTATAAAACAATATCTGACATGCGGGCTAACGGCGTTGAGTTTATGGACGCACCACCTGCAACTTACTATGAAATGCTAGACGAGCGCCTTCCTGGCCACGGTGAAAACGCGGAAAATCTTAAATCACTAGGTATTCTTCTCGATGGCGGTACTGCCGAAGGCGACCCACGTCTACTGCTTCAGATTTTCACAAAGTGTGTAATCGGTCCTGCCTTTATCGAAATTATCCAACGCAAAGGCGACGACGGTTTTGGGGAAGGTAATTTCAAGGCATTGTTCGAATCAATCGAGCGAGATCAGATCAACCGCGGCGTTTTGAAAACTGATTAAGTTCTGAAAATGTAGTTAGAAAAGAAAAGCGGTGTTGATTTTAATTCAACATCGCTTTTTTGTTTGTAGAGATGCACGTTAGATTAAAGTTAGAGTTCTGAATCCTTTTGACTTTCCGGACGCGCTTTATCAAAGGCTGGAAGAGCGAGACAGTTTTGTTCAACGCGTAGAATGCTTGGGAATTGGTCAAGCGGTATGGAAAACCGATTAGCATTATAAATTTGCGGTACTAAACAGCAATCTGCCAAGCTTGGTTTGTCTCCAAAACAGAATTTTCCAGTATAATTACTATCTGACAAAACTTTTTCAAAAGCGGTAAACCCCTCGATAATCCAATGCTCATACCAATCTGATTTTTGGTCCTGCTTTATGGCAAGTTCACCGGTGAGGTATTTTAAAACGCGTAGGTTATTAATCGGATGAATATCACAAGCAACGATTTGGGACAGCATTCGAACATGAGCGCGCTCAACAGCCGAAGCGGGCATAAGAGCGGGGACAGGCTGTAATTCATCTAGGAACTCAATAATAGCAATGGATTGAGTTATAGTCTGACCATTATCCAACTCAAGTACGGGTACCAGCTTTTGCGGGTTCAGGTTTTCATAGTCAGGAGTTAAATGTTCTCCACCGGACTTTACGAGGTGAACAGGCTCATCTGTGTAATCAATGCCCTTCAGGTTCAAAGCAATTCGAACCCTGTATGCCGCTGTTGAACGCCAGTAAGTATAGAGTTTCATAGGATTATATATCCTCTACCAACTTATCCGCCCCATAGCGGTTTTCAGCATTTGTCAGTACCCGAGACATGAGGGACTGAAGAATTTTCTTTTCGTCAGAACTAAGTCCCTCCAAAATTTCTGCTTCGCGTTTAAGTACCAATGGAACGAGTTCTTCGAGTACTCTCGTTCCCTCTTCTGTCAAAAGGAGGTTAACCTTACGCTTATCAAGACTATCTACGCGACGTTCGATAAAATCGCGCCCCAGAAGCCCCTTGATGGCGCGGCTGACTTGTACCTTATCCAAACTGGAGTAATCGACGACTTCACTGGCTGAAAGAGGTTGCTGATTGCCCAAGACAACCATTACCCGCCATTGATATACTGTTAGACCGTGAGTTTCGGTATACACTTCTGCAATAGATTGGCTTACTGCACGATAAAAAACCCTGACCTGATAAGGGAAAAAGTCCTTGAGGTCGAAAGATTTTGTATCGTTGTTATTTTCTGACATTTTTGCCTTCTAAATCTTAGTTACTTTAAGATGCGAGTTATCAATTGTACCCGATACCGACAAACAACAGCTTAATCCATCAGTAAGGCAGGTAACCAAAGAGATAACGCGGGGAATAATATAAGTAGAGCCAACCGTGCGACATCAGCACAGAGAAAAGATACAACTCCCCTACTGATCGTTTGTAATTTCAAGCCCGGAGTTCCGGCCATTATGATGAAAAGGTTCATCCCAACTGGCGGCGTAATCAGGCCGACCTCGACAACTGATACCATTATCACGCCAAACCAGATCGGATCGAAACCAAGAGATGTGATCAAGGGATAGATAAAGGGCAGTGTTAATAGGATCATGGAAAGAGCATCCATGAAACAGCCGAGAACGATATAGAAGAATATCAACAATATGAGGATCACATAAGGATCCCAACCCAATTCCCCAACGTGGGAAACCAAGGATTGCGGAAGACCCGTTGTTTCAACAAAATAATTGAATACTGCAGTTCCGATCAAAATAAGAAAGATCATCCCTGTTGTATTTGCGGTTTCTCCAAGGCAATCAAGGAAGGTTTTGACGTTTAACTGACGCTTGAAAAGCGCTAGCAAGAACGCGCCAATAGCGCCAATAGCGGCGGCTTCTGTTGGCGAGAACCACCCGCCATAAATACCGCCAATGACCACCCCGAAAAGAACCATTACGGGCCAAACGTTCAGCATGGCGACAATACGATCGGGCCAGTTTACCCGCTCATCTGCAGGGCCTTGTTCCGGATTGTGCACCGTCTTGATTCTGATAGCAACCATATAAAGCACTGTGGCAAGCAGGCCTGGAATAAGGGCCGCGGCAAACAAACGGCCAATAGATTGCTCAGTCAGAATGGCATAAATGACCATAATCACACTTGGGGGAATAAGAACTCCTAGTGTCCCCCCTGCTGCGATTGTGGCACTGGCTAAACCATCGTCATAATTCCGACGCCTCATTTCAGGCATTGCGACCCGGCACATGGTCGCCGCTGTTGCTAGGGATGAGCCACAAATGGCACCAAAGGCAGCGCAAGCACCAATCGTAGCCATTGCCAGCCCGCCTTTGTAATGGCCAATAAAAGCATGGGCTGCGTCATACAGCGCTCTCGACAGCCCAGCTTTTGCTGAAAAGACACCCATAAGGATAAAGAGCGGAATGACCGACAAAGAATAAGGAAAAATTGATTCGAAAGGTATCGACCCCATAATAAAAGCCACGGAATCAAACCCGTTGATAGCAAGGCCACCAATAGCACCAACCATACCCATGGCTATGGCAATGGGGACACGTATGGCAATTAAACCAAAGAGTGCGGCGAAAGCGAGTAAGCCTATCATTGAAGAAGACATTATAATATTCCGCCTACTTTTCTTGGGACGACATTGTCGGCCCACCGGTCAAAATTATTGGAAATTGCTCTACTGCGATAAATACCATAACCACCGCTGATAAAGCGGAGCCAAACAAAATGGGCGCCCAGTAATAAATCATCGGAATGCCGAGAGTGATTGATATATCGCCGTATTCATTTTGCATTTGGGCTTGTGTATAACCAAACCAAGCAATGGCGAGCATAAAGCAAAAACCTAAAACCGTTGCCAAGAGTTGAGATAGGGCTGCAAACCGGGGTGACATCATGTCTGATAAAATTGAAACCGAAACATGGCTCTTTGTCATAAAGGCATAGGGGATTGAAAGATAAGCTGCGGAGACAATCATCAATTGGATCAGATCAATGGTGCCGTAGATGCCTTCGTTATCAACTTTACGCAACACCACATCTGTTGTTGTTATTAACATCGCGGCCAGCAAAAAAAACATTCCAAGCCAAGCAACGTACTTGGTTATGTTTGATAGTTTTTTCTTTAACAGTTCGATCATCAATTTATCACATTCTGTAGATGAAGTTACTTGGCGCCTGACCAATAAATCAGGCGCCAAAAAGAACTGTTTTTATTGCTCGTATTTTGCGATTGTCTTCACAGCGGCATCATATATTTCACGTGCATTAGACACGCCTTTTTCTTCAAGACCTGTAAGATACCCATCTGTAGTTGGCTTTAAAGCAATACGCCATTCTTCACGCTGAGTGTCACTAAGGGTCACAACCGGATTACCTTTTTTCTTGATGTCTGCAATACCTGGCTTGTCCCAGCTATCCCACCAAGGGCCAAATTTTGCCACAAGACTTTCTCCGGACATGTCATCGATTACGGCACGAACGTCAGCAGGAAGAGAGTTGTATTTTTTTTCATTGATTACGAAATAAAAGCTTGTAGTATAAGCCTTTGCATCCAAATGATAATCCAAAACCTCAGAAAGTTTGAAGCCATGAACAGCTTCGTAAGGAAAGACGTTTCCGTCAATTACACCCTTTTGTAAGTTCTCGTAGACTTGGGTTGGTGGAAGACCTACCGGCGTGGCTCCGAGTTGTTTGAGCATCATTGAAATTGCAGCACTGGGCGCACGTAACCGCAAGCCTTTAAGATCGGCCATTGATTTGACTTGTTTGCCACGGGTGTGAATGAGACCGGGGTTATGAGCATGAAGAGCCAGCACTTTTAGACCAGCATATTCTTTTGCTAAATATTCTGGATAAAGATCCCACAAAGTACGGGATGCCGTATCTGAAGATTTCGTAAGAAAGGGTAGATCCATAATAAGCGTACGGGGTAAACGTCCACGCGGAAAACCAGTTAAACCGTGAGAGATATCAACAACCCCTGCCTTCACCTGATCGTACTGTTTCGCCACGTGTCCAAAGGCAGATCCAGCAGGGAAAATGGTTACTTTTACCTGCCCGTTAGTCCGCTCTTCCAATTCTTTCGCCCAAGGCTCCAAAAACTCTTTTTGAGTAGGATGGGATGAGGGGAGAAAGTGGCTGAGTTTTAACTCAATTGTTTCTGCTAAAACGGGATTAAATACAGTACTTATTACAAATACTGTTGTGGCAAACAGTGTGCGTTTCATAAAAATAACCTTCCTGCTCGGGGTGTTAAATTGCCCATTTAACTTTCGGATCCTATTGTCTTACAGATCTCTATAAATTATTTCTTCAATATAGTTTCATTTGAAACAAAAGTACATATAATTATTTATCTCTTAAGAAGTGCCGTTATCTTCCTGATGCTAAACATTTAATATTTACATTATTAGTTAGTATCACCCATCGTCCTTATGAATAAATATGTTGAATATTGATTTAAGCTTGCTTTAGTTTCATTTGTAACTAATAATATTTACAGATAAGTAAAAGAATAAAATTGTTCCAGAGACCGAATATGTTTGATGAAATATACCTTTGAATTTTGATCAGGTTTTATTGTCAAACGTCTCCTTTAAATAAGAGGTCAGATATGAAAATCGAACAGATACATCACGTGGCTTATCGCTGTAAGGATGCCAAGGACACAGTTGAATGGTATGGAAAGTATCTCAACATGGACTTCATTCTTGCTATTGCTGAAAATGAAGTCCCTTCGACCAAAGCCCCTGACCCTTATATGCATATTTTTTTGGATGCCGGAAAAGGCAGTATTTTGGCTTTTTTTGAAATTCCAAACTCGCCTCCTATGGGCCGAGATGCCAACACGCCTGAATGGGTTCAGCATTTGGCCTTAAGTGTCGCAACTATGGATGACATGATGTCTGTGAAGGAAAAGCTTGAAGCAGATGGCATCGATGTCTTAGGCCCGACGGATCATACACTTTTCAAATCGATTTACTTTTTCGATCCTAGCGGCCATCGGATAGAACTTGCCGTAAATACAGGAACACCAGATATGAATAAAAAGCTGGATACGGTTAAGTGGGAAATGCTTGAGGAATGGTCAAAAACCAAAAAAGCCCCTCACCATGCAGATTGGATGCATAAAAAAGAACTTTCATCATAAGTTACGGTTAGAATTATGAAATTAGCGACTTATAAAAATGGTTCTCGCGATGGAAAGCTTGTTGTCGTAAGCAGAGATCTTTCAAGCTGTGTAACAGTTACGTCAATAGCGCCAACGCTACAATTTGCCTTGGATAATTGGTCTGAAACCTCTCCCAAACTTGAAGAAGTTTACTCCGCCTTAAACGAAGGCAAAGCATCCGAAGTTTTCGAATTCGAACAAACACTTTGTATGTCACCACTTCCAAGGGCTTATCAATGGGCCGATGGATCAGCCTATGTAAATCACGTGGAACTGGTTCGAAAAGCACGTGGCGCAGAGCTGCCAGAGAGTTTTTGGACTGATCCACTGATGTATCAAGGAGGATCTGACAGCTTTATTGGTCCTCGTGATGATATCCCTCTGGGTTCTGAAAGCTGGGGTATCGATTTTGAAGCTGAAATTGCTGTTATCACAGATGATATGCCAATGGGATCTCGTCCCGAACAAGCCGCTAATCACATAAAATTACTCATGCTGGTTAACGATGTTTCGTTACGTGGACTAATTCCAGGCGAACTGGCGAAGGGTTTCGGTTTCTTTCAGTCTAAACCATCAAGCGCTTTTTCACCCGTCGCAATAACGCCTGACGAGCTCGGACAAACCTGGAAAGATGGCAAGGTACATCTCCCTCTTCTCTCGACCTTAAACGGAGAATTGTTTGGCAAGCCAGATGCTGAGATTGATATGACCTTCGATTTCCCAACTATCGTTTCACATGCAGCTAAAACGCGTCCTCTCGGGGCTGGGACCATTGTTGGTTCTGGGACAGTATCCAATAAACTGGATGGTGGTCCAGGTAAGCATGTTTGTGACGGTGGTAAAGGGTATTCCTGCATTGCGGAAATTCGCATGATCGAAACCATCAATAGTGGCGCTCCTCAAACATCCTTTATGAAGTTTGGTGACAGGATCTCAATAGAGATGCTGAACAAAGATGGGGTATCCATTTTTGGACGCATTGATCAAGAGGTTGTTGAATACAAAGGTGCATAAAATCCAAAAGCACTTTAGGGGGTAATATGCTACAATCCTATGTTCAGCCGACGTTTGAATACACTCAATCAGAGGGACAAAAACAAGGCTTAGTGGTACGACACAAAGCAATTGTCATAGGTGGCGGTCCAGTCGGACTAACGGCGGCCCTGGATTTGGCAGTTCAGGGTATCCCTGTTGTTTTGTTGGATGATAACAATACCGTAAGTGTCGGGTCCCGTGCGGTCTGTTATGCCAAGCGCCCTTTAGAGATATGGGATCGTCTTGGCTGTGCTGATCGTATGATCGACAAAGGTGTTCTCTGGCAAATAGGTAAGGTCTTTCGAGATGAAGAGCTTGCATATCAGTTTGACCTCTTGCCCGAAGAAGACCATAAGGCCCCAGCTTTCATCAACCTCCAGCAATATTATCTCGAACAATACCTGGTTGATCGCTGTCTTGAATTTCCCGGCCTTATCGATCTACGCTGGAAATCAAAACTAATTAACCTTGAGAATAACAACGATCACGCAAAATTAAAGGTCGAAACACCAGATGGTATCTATAGTCTAGAAGCTGATTGGGTTATCGCTTGTGACGGGGCAAATTCAGATACTCGAACCTTGCTTGGATTAGATTTCGAAGGGCAATTCTTTCAAGATCGCTTTCTGATTGCAGATGTTGTGATGAAAGCGGATTTCCCAGCAGAGCGATGGTTTTGGTTCGATCCTCCTTTCCATCGTGGACAGTCGGTATTGCTTCATATGCAGCCTGAAAATGTCTGGCGTATTGATTTTCAACTCGGTTGGGACTGTGATCCCGAAGAAGAAAAGAAACCGGAAAATGTCATCCCTCGTTTGAAAGCCATGTTGGGTGAAGACACTGAGTTCGAACTGGAATGGGTGTCGGTTTATCAATTCGCCTGTCGAAGGATGGAAAGCTTTCGTGCGGCACGCGTATTCTTTGCTGGAGACAGTGCCCATCAAGTTTCTCCTTTTGGAGCTAGAGGGGCTAATACTGGCGTGCAAGACGTTGATAATTTGGCATGGAAACTCAAACTGGTAATCGAGGGTAGTGCACCTAAAAGTTTACTGGATAGCTATTGTGAAGAGCGTATCTTTGCTGCAGATGATAATTTAAAAAACTCAACCCGGTCCACCGATTTCATATCTCCTAAAAGCAAAACGAGTACGGCCTTTCGAGATGCCACTCTGGATCTGGCAAAAAAATATGATTTTGCGCGTCCACTAGTTAATTCAGGCCGCCTGTCGACGCCAACGCCTTATATAGATAGTGGATTGAATACACCGGATACCGATCACTTTTCAGGTTCTATGTCTCCAGGCACAAACTGTGCGGATGCACCGATCTTGGTAGATGGGACTGAAAACTGGTTTTTGAACCAGCTTGGTGGACGCTTTGTTGTTTTGGCTTTTGGTGACTTGCCCTTGGATAAATCATCTTTTGATTTAGGAATTTCCTACGACATCATACAAGTTGGTAAGGATATCAAAGATCCTAAAGGGTTATTAGCTGAAAGATATGATGGAAAACCCGGGACAACATACCTTATCAGACCAGACCAATACGTTGCAGCAAGATGGCGGAATTTTAAGCCTCAAGCGATCACTGAAGCTCTACAGCGTGCCACTTGTCAGATATAAGAGAGTAATCCAATGTCCTTGAATACAAAGCCAAATATTGCGCGACCCGATGATTTTTACCAAGAGCTTATCGATACCCATAGAGATTTAACAGAGGAGCAAAGCCTTGCGGTCAATTCTAAATTGATCCTGCTACTTGCCAATCATATTGGTGACACTGAGGTGTTAAGCGAAGCCATGGTGATCGCACGTAACGAAATGACTTAAATACAAAATGATCCCTGCAAAAAAGCAAGACGATCATTTCGTTCCATTTTCAAGATAATTTCCGCAACGAGCTTTTTGAAGGACTTTATCTGTATATTCGACAAGAGAAACGCCGGGATCTGGTGAATCCAAAGGGGGCCTTCCTGCTACTGATATAATACGTCCGCTGAAATTCATTAAAGCCTGGGCAAAAGTCTCCATAAAACGGGTTTGCTCTGCTTTACTGGAAAAATGTGTTGGCCCAATTTCTTTTGAATTAAAACAGTCATTTTCCCATACGTAACACCCCACTTCATCAATGCGCCAGATATGAGTGCCGTCTGACAATACTTCTGTTTTATCTTCTGGATGGAAATCAGTTGTAGCAAAACCTATTTTCTTTCCATCCATATGCATCACAAAATGGGTGCCCATATCGCGGAGACTTCCTACATATTGCAAGTACAGCGTAGGATCATTACTCGTTACTTTCAATTTTTCGGGATTAAATTTAAAGGGGATTTCTTGTTTTAGATAAGCGCCACGATCCACACATAAATGTACACCTTCGCTATATTCAACGGTGGCCGGGAGATTATTACCACTGTAAATTGGCACTTCACCTTCTTTACTAAGATCTGGAGTGCCCGGGTAAGCCGTCAGTGCATTTTTAAACAATTCTAATAGGTGGGATTGTTCAGCTTCGTCCGTAAATCTGTAGGGTTCGATTTCTTCATCAATACCATTACCCAGAAATTCAAACAGGTGATAAATACCACAACCGATTTCTGAAATACGCCAAATTATGGTGCCATCAGGTTGAACTTCAGTTTGTTCAAAATTGAAATTATGATTTGTAGCAAACCCGATACGTTTATCATCCTCGTGAAGAATGAAATAGGTTCCTCTTCTTGTGACTTTTCCTGCCACTTTGACGAACACACTTGGATCATCACTCTCAATAGTGAAGGTATCTGGGTTGTACTTGAAATTCATATCTTTAATTTCCCTGCCCTAATATTAAGAGCAGGGAATCATATAGAAGCCTCAAGGGAAAGGAATTTATTGGTACATCCTATCCTCGATTGAGCACGCCCCACATTTCGCGATCACGTTCTGCGGTCCAAATGGTTGGGCGAACTTGTCCTTTGGCTTCGTCAAAAGCTCGAGCAACATCAAATGGCATACAATGCTCATAAATTACCCAATGGCCATATTTGGGGGCCATGGTTTCCCGGCATTTGTTGAAGAGTGTTTGAAGATCCCAGCCCTTGCCGACGGCCTCTTGGGCGTTACTGTAGAGGTCTGTGATAAAATCTCTGGTTTGGCTAATGGCTTGTTCGCATGTATCAGCTGATACAAGGGCATCACCACGTCCTGGAACCAACTTGTTGGGCTTTAACGCGGTCAATCTCTCAAGGGTTGCAGGCCAATCCGCAAGATGTGCATCCCCTGTGTAAGGTGTCGCGCCATATTCAACGAGATCTCCGGCATAGAGGATTTTCTCTTCTGGAAGCCAGGCAATGGTATCGCCCTGAGTGTGGCCTTTGCCAACGTGCATGATCTCAACCTTGCGATTACCAAGGTCAACGGTAAGCTTTTCATCAAAAACGATGGTGGGCCAAGTAAGTCCCGGAATGGTTTCGTGACCCTGGAATAGCCTTGGGAAACGACCAAATTCTGAATCCCAATCTTGTTGACCGCGTTCTTCAATCATCTCTAGGGTCAGACGACTGGAAATGATGTTTTCGGGATCAAATGCGGCTGCCCCAAGAACACGAACTGCGTGATAATGACTAAGAAGGGCAAACTTAATAGGCTTGTCAGTGATTTCTCGTATTTTGCGTAAAACATCGCCAGCCATATAGGGAGTTGCCTGAGTATCAATGACCATGACACCCTCATCGCCTATAATCACCCCTGTGTTGGGATCGCCTTCGGCTGTATAGGCATAAGCTCCCTCACCTAGTTTTGTAAAAGAAACATTCTTTTCACCTAAATCACCAGTGGAAGCAAAGCCTTCTGCCATAACGAAAATCTCCTATTTTTTTGTTCTGTGGAGAATTATACAGATAATTGTTTCAAATGAAACTTTATTTTGGGTTGGTCTGTATGTGATTGAATAAAAGATTTAAAAGGGTTTTGTTGGAAATGAGTAGTCGAACCTATTTTAAAAATTTCAATGGTTATTTTGGAGAAAATTAATATATAACTATATGGATTATTAGTTAGATTATGTGTCAATTTTTCAACGGATATTAGATGAAATTCAAGTCGGTTATCATGGGTTTAAAAACGGTTTTAGGGATAAACAAACTCGGTTTTTTTATCCCATATAGATATGCTGCAACCTCAATCGATAAACGTGCGTGCTATTTTCCCATCAAAGATCTCATGGACAGACATAGAAATGCCTTTAAAGAACATCTTCAAGCTATTGAAAAATATAGAAATGAATTATTAAGTATTGATGGTCAGGGTGTTGATAAAGCTCGGTGGGAACAGGATTGGTATCCGCGTCTTGATGCCGCTTCTGCCTATGCAATGGTGCGCCGATTTAAACCAAAAAGAATTTTTGAAATTGGGTCAGGCCATTCAACGCGGTTTATGTATCGCGCTGTACTCGATGGCGGATTAAAAACAAAAATCACAGCAATTGACCCTGCTCCCAGAGCCTCAATTTCAGCTCTCCCCATTTCTTTACACCAAACAACTTTGCAGGAAGTCGATCTCGATATATTTCGAACGTTAAAGGATGGGGATTTTCTTTGTGTAGATTCAAGCCATATTCTCATGCCGGGTACTGATGTCGATATCGTTATCAATCATATTTTAGGAGAGCTTCCTTCCGGCGTTATTATCTTTTTTCATGATATTTTTCTTCCCTACCCTTACCCAGATTCATGGGAATGGCGCGGGTATAATGAACAAAACGCGGTTAGCACCCTCTTGCAAGGAGGATATGGTCCTATTTTCTCTAGCCAATTCGCTTTACAAAACATGGGCCCACAGCTTGAAAACACTGTAATAAAAGAACTCCCTTTAAATGATAACGCCCCAGAAAGCGGGCTTTGGTTGAGAAAGAAATGATAAGGCTGATTGTTTTCTCGGATTATGTAGTAGGGTTTTCCTATCAACATATCAACTAATTTATGTGCTCTAATATAGTGGGTCGTATTTACCACATTTTGCTGCGCTGATCGGCATACCTTTGATTTGCGAAGGGTATATACAGCACATTGAATGCAAAATTTAGAAATTTTGTGCTGTAAACGGCTGGTAATTGAACACTAAATTACATTATTGGAACAGGTGAAAATCTCTTGATCCTTTTTCTATTGATTGACAACAATCAATAGATCGTGTGCATTCACCACGCCCAGCAGGCCATCACAACTATGTAATACAGGGAATTTAGAAATCATGGCAATGATTGATGACCTTAAGGCGCAGCGCGACGCGTCATTAGCAGTAACCGCAAATGGGGCTCCAACAAGAACTTCAAACCAGTTCTTTGGCGTAGGCCCAATCACCGACATGACTGCTGATGAAGTTGACGGCCGCCGTCTGCGTTTCCAGTTTGACGCTTGGCTGGAAGAAAATTATGCCAAATTTGATGATCGCGGCAATAATATTGGTAGCTTTACCACTGCTGAAATTGGTCGTAGCATGCACCGTGGTTACCCTGCTGACAAAGTTCTGTTGGACATGGCGCGTGAAATTCATCGCTATTTTGAATTCCCAAAAAAGAATAAAATGGCCATCGGTCTTGGCGGTGGTCACAGTGGTTTTACAGTATCCATCCTTCATATGATGAATGCCAATGACGAAAATCAAAAAATTTACGTCGATACACCAAAACCTGAGTCTGTTGAAGGCAAAGCTGGTGGTTTCTTCCGTCAGTCCTGGGGATCACAGATCCTTGAAATGCAACAGTTTGCAGAAAACGGCGATGTAAACCGCGTTCACTTTAGTGAAGGTGAAGGTGCTATCCCAACTGCGGATGAGCTAGAAGCAAAAGGCATTAAGCTGTTTGTTGGCGTTGGTCACGAAACCACAGGCGCAACCACTTACAAAGAATCAGAAATCAAGAACCTTGTTGAGTGGATTGACCGAAACCCAGCTGAACACCACGCTATCATCGACAGCACATCAATGCTGGGTGCTATGCCATGGGCTGAAGAAGTTGTTTCTGCCGTTCTAGATAAATGCTGCATGTTCATGCCGTTCCAAAAAGCGATCGGCGGAATTTCTGGATACTTTATTGCATCTTACACGCCACAAGCACTTGCACTTATCAATGCCAACCAAAAAGATCCGGCATGGGCAATTGCTCGTCAGCTTAAAATTGCAGTTCCAACTGATCCAAAAGAACCGCTTTCTAGCGAAAAAACTTGGGAGCTCGGTCCTGTTTACGATCCTGCAGAGCACAAAATGCTTGGTGGTATCATCAACACCTATTCCACCCTCGCCTTTGCAGAAACCACATTCGGTCTTCTTCGTGCAGAGAAATCTATTGGCTCCGTTCGTGACCTTAACAAGCGTTCAATTGAGAACCGCCTAAAAATTAATGACTGGGTTTCTAAAAACCCAACACTTGAGCTCGGTGTTGACGATGCTGACAACCGCGGTGCGGCTGTTACGCTTCTTAAAATAACCGAAGGCAGTCAAACAGACCCGGAATTGCACGCTGAAATCATTGCTAAATCCAAACAAATCCTTGGTTATGAAGGCATTACTCACCCCAACGGTGAACACGAAAATGGTTTGGATGTCGCGCGTTATGTAAACGCTTTTCCTGGTACTCCTGGTGATTACCGTGCGTGGATTGGTGGTATACGTCCGATTGGCGATGTTGTTGCTCTGCTCGAAAATCTCGAATACGCCTACCACCGGGCTAAAATCGTAGTTCTTGAACAGATGCTTGCCAAAGAAGGTGTGACTTTCGAAGCTTCAGCCCAGGCTATCGCCGGTGCTAAAGTTCGTCAGGATGCTTCAAGTCGTGCCTATAAGGTTCTTGTCGCTGATTTGATTGGCTTGAAATTTGATTCCAAAGGCAACCCTGATCATTCTGAAGTTAAGGCACACGTGGAAGCCAAAGGCGGCGTTTTCCATGAAGGCCCAATTGCTGATGATGCAAACCTTGATGCCGGTAAAATTCATTTCTCTTATCAGCCTAACCTAAGTACTGCTGAAGAACTCCTGCCACAGACAGATAAAGGCCAGTTCGACGCAACCATCGTCGCAGCAACCTTCCTTCCAAGTGCATCCGTGTTTAAACATGGTGGAGTTCGCATTGGTGCAGGTACTGGCAACATGGGTTCAGACTCATGGGGCGGTGGTAACGGTGATGGCGGTGAAGCTGCTTTGATGAACACACCAAGCTTTAACAGCCGTGCAACTGCACAAATGGCGATGAAGGCTCTGTTGAAAGTTTGCCCTAATCTTCCTTGTGAAGAAATGCACAAGCTGGTTTGTGCTGGTGACTTCGACACAGGTAAAGATCTTTGTAAATTCCCAACCGAAAAACTCGAAGGCAAACGCCTTGCTGTTATCGGTTACGGTAACATCGGTCGTGAAGTTGCAAACCTTGGCAAAGCTTTCGGCATGGAAGTAACCATCTATGCCCGCCCTCACCATAAAGCATGGATCGAATCAGAAGGTTTCAGCTATGCTGAGACACCTGAACAAGCCGCAAAAGGTGCTGATGTTATCAGCCCGCACACTGGTTTGGGTGCTTTCAATGCAGAAACAGGCAAGTTTGCCAACGATAGCCTCGTCAATGAAGGCGTGCTTAACGCTCTCAATGACGGTGCAATTGTCGTAAACTATGACCGCGGTGAAGTGATCAACATCGATGCTCTCGATGCTGCTTTGACCAGTGGTAAAGTTAGCTACGCTGCTATTGATGCTGATTTGTTCAAGAATGCTGACAGTGGTGCGCTAACTGGCCCAATGGTTCCTTACTTAACCTTGATAGAAAACCATGGTGATAAGCTTGAGCTTCTACCTCATGCTGCAGCAGATACCGAACACGTATCTCGTGTACAAGGTGCCAAACAGGCCGTTGATCAGATCTTTGATGCGATCCAGTTCAAATCCATCATGAACCTGAAAGGTGATCTTCCTGCAGGTTACAGCAATGCTGGAGCAACAACAGTAAACGGCGTTGGTAAAGTAACACCAAATGCTCTGGCTTCTGTTGCTGGTTGTGATGAGACTGCAGCTGAATTGCGTAAGCTAACTGAAGACATGGCTGCGATCTGGGGCTCACTATCGGTGACCAAGGATGCAGATCGTCGTCAGGAACTTGTTGATCTCTATGGCGCTCAATTGACCCTGCAATCTAACAAGTACATTACTCTGATTGAAAAGCTTGGTCTTAAAGGCCCTTACGGCTAATAAAAGCAAAGTATTCAGGTTGTGAATAAGCGGGTGTTGTTCTTAGGGCAGCACCCGTTTTCTATTGAAAAACATCTGCGACATTATTGACCTCGACAAGCTTAGAGCTTTACGCCAAATTGTAAGCTATGAATTCCTGGATACGCACATCTTTATTTTTTACCGTCTTCGTCCTTATTGTTGGCGGCTTAATAGCTGTACCTGTGATAGAAAACACACAAGCAAAGGATATGCTCATCCAGATGGAAACCACAGCATTATTAGAGGCTCCTATGGCTATGGAGCAAGGCTGTAACAGCTGTATTGATAATGAAAAAATGGAACATTGTTCTAATTTATGCATATCAAATACAACGGCTATCTATGAAGACAAATCATTTGAATTGACCAAGATTCCAAGTACGCCACCATTCGTTACTTTGATCAGTATGTTCGAATACATACCCAGTGTAGAGCCCACTCCTCCGCGAACCTAGATCAGTATTTTATAAGCCCTTAAAGTGTCTTCTTCTGCACCAGAAATATCCAAAGAGATATTCACATTGCGGTTGAGGTCGAGCTCAACATAAAATCTATTTAAGTAACGGAATTTACTATGAAAGCTATAATTACAGCCCTGTTTCTGTTTGGAACACTAGGTATTAACCAAGTACTGGCAGCTTCAGGCACAACAAAAGAAGCCACACTCTATAAGAACCCTCAATGTGGTTGCTGCACGGGATATGCAGATTATTTGCGAGAAAGTGGATACGAGGTCAATGTCATTCCGACAGAGAATTTATCATTGATAAAACAATCTCACGGTATTACGGATGATATGGAAGCTTGCCATACCACGTTGATCGACGGTTATGTTGTCGAGGGCCATGTCCCGGTCAGTATTGTCGATAAACTTCTGTCTGAACGCCCTGATGTCACGGGAATTTATTTACCCGGTATGCCTATGGGATCACCAGGCATGGGTGGAGAAAAAGAAGAACCTTTCAAGGTTTATTCTTACACAAAAGGAAAGTCTGCAGACGAGTTCGTTCAACCTTTTGCTGTTGAATAGCCTTATCAAAACAAGAGAAACAGTGGGAGGCCAAAAACAGGTCCCCCACTTTATGATTTATTTAACCGCGTCAGGCGTAAAAAGTTGTTCACCAGAAACCTTATAACTAGCAATCAATGATTGCCCTTTTGGTGAAAGCAGCCAACTAACAAATCTATTAGCGGCCTTGATTTTTATGTGAGGGTATTTATCAGGATTTACGACTATAATGCCGTATTGATTGAAGAGACGCTTATCGCCTTCAAACAGAACTTTCATATTTTGCTTGTTTTTGTAGCTGAGCCAGGTCGCACGATCAGTCAGAGCATAACCTTGCATTGCTACAGCTGTATTAAGTGTTGCGCCCATTCCAGAACCGGTTTCACGGTACCAGCCTCCAGATATGGATTTTGGATCAAAACCTGCCTCATACCATAATTCAAGCTCGCGTTTGTTAGTGCCGCTATCATCACCTCGAGATAAAAAGGGTGATTGTTTCTTTTCGATCTGCTTGAGAGCATTAACGATATTCTTGGTATTCTTGATATCTGCAGGATCATTATCAGGGCCAACAAGTACAAAATCATTGTGCATGAGGTCGAAACGTTCAACGCCAAAGCCGTCTTTTACAAATGTTTCTTCCGAGGTTTTATGGTGAACCATCAATATATCGGCGTCACCATTGCGTGCGAGTTTAAGCGCTGCTCCGGTTCCGACCGCGACGACGTTTACTGTAATACCCGTATCTTTGGTGAAGACGGGCAGAATATGGTCAAAAAGGCCTGAATTTTGTGTCGAGGTCGTCGAAGCCAGTATAATACTTTCGGCAACGGCAGGTTTTATTGTTCCTAAGCTGAAAGCGAGCAATAAAGTTGAAAGAAAGAGATGAAAATTGTTCTTAAGCATGAGGTTAGTTCTCTAAAATTTGAGCATCATCAGGATCCGGGCGTCGCTTCCACCAGATCAGGTGTCCTTCAATAAAAGCTTGGGCGAGATCGTTATTAGGTTTGGAGAAAAATTGTTCAGCTGGTGCCATTTCTTTTAAACGCCCCCGGAACATAAATAGTACATCTGTTGCGAGGCGCTTAGCTTGCCCCAAATCATGGCACGTCATTATCACAGTGGTACCTTCAGCGGAAATTTCGCCTATCAATTCTTCGATGGAATGAGTTGCAGGAGGATCCAGGCTTGCAGTTGGTTCGTCTAAAAATAGAACTTCCGGCTTTAAGACCCAAGCTCTTGCAATCGCAAGTCTTTGCTGCTCTCCCAAAGATAATACCGGGGCATACTTATGAGCGACACGCCTTAGTCCTGTTCTATCGATGACAGTATTTATTAAGTCCGGTCGAAGGGATCGTTTTACCCCTCTTACGGATAGCGCATAATCAATGTTGTCATAGGCCGAGCGCCGAAGCATCACTGAGCGTTGACTAACCATGGCCTGGGCACTTTTAGGGTTTTTTCCTTTCGGCCCACCCCAGTTTACTTTCCCTGTGTCAGGCTTTATTAGGCCATGACTAAGCCGTAGCAATAATGTTTTTCCGGCTCCATTAGGTCCGATAACAACGTATTTACGGCCTGCTTCAAATTGGCAACTCATATCTTTTATGAGTTTTTTGCCACCCGCAGAATAATCTACGTTTTCAAGTTTCAAAGGCAATATTGATGAATAGTTATTCATCGGGTATGACGCTTTTTGGCTGATTCAGTTATTGTGTAGGCAACGAGGTTTACGCCGAGCGCAACGGTCATAAGAACTATACCAAGGGATAGAGCCATCGTCAGATCTCCTTTACGGGCCTCAAGAGCAATGGCAGTGGTCATAACCCTTGTGAGATGATCAATGTTACCGCCTACAATCATTACGGCCCCGACCTCGGAAATAGCGCGACCAAATCCTGCTAAGCCTGCTGTGGTTAAAGAGAATTTAGCATCCCAAACCAAAGCAGTAATTCGCCTGAACCAACTAGCATCTAAAGAACGAAGCAACTCATCATATTCGCTATAAAGTTCTTCGAGTACCTGTCGTGAAATAGCGGTCACAATCGGTACAACAAGAATTACTTGGGCAAGTATCATCGCGGTTGGGGTGAAAAGTAGTCCCAACACGCCAAACGGACCACTTCGAGACAACAACAAGTATACAAAGAGGCCGACAACAACGGGCGGAAGCCCCATAAAAACATTGATAATTACATTTAGTATACGTCGACCAGGAAAACGGGTCAGAGCAAGCACGGCACCAAGAGGCAGGCCAATAACCAAGGCAATCCCAACAGCAGTTAAACTAAGCCGTAACGATAACCAAACGATTTCCAATAGTTGTTCATCCAATGTGACAACCAGTGAAATTGCTTTAAAAAATGCCTGCCAGAGATCGTCCATAAAAGCTCAAATAAAACACGTTAAAAACAATGGAGACATTGAGGTTAGCAGAAAATTCTGTCAACCATTCGGTTGTATCCACTAGATAGTAGAATCTTTTCAATAACGAGTTCATTTTTTAATAAAAATGTTAATATATAATTTAATCACAAATGCTTATATATATTTATTAATGTAATTTATGAGGTATGTTTAAGTTATATTATTCGATGTGCAAAAATGATGATTTGAAAAAACGATGACAATATTGCTTATAATCGGGACACAGACTGTCAGTATCCAAATACCTTCAATTTGATCACAGAACTATTTATGATACTGCCATGCTTTCAAGTATCATGAATTTCGAGGTCAACAAATAGGGGAGAGAATTCCCTCCCCTACCCTTATTACATATGGTCGCGTTCAACCGTTTTGTTGAATGATCGTACAAAGATTTGTTGGTCTGTTTCAAATGCTTTCATGTCGCCTGAAATTTCAAAGCAATCTGATTTCATCGTCATCCGAACTTCTGTTTCCAAACGAATTGACCAATCACCACGAGACATCCAACAGGTCCAGCCTGACCTCGCTGTTGCCCCTTCAGGAGTTTCTGGATTAATGGTCCAGTTTTCAGAACGAAGATAGCGATGGCGTAATCCATGTTCAGGGACTTCGGTCTCCCCACTATCTTCCTCAACATTGTATTGAGTTTCGTTTTTAGATAGGCCTTTTCTAACCCATCGATCGACAGTTGACGGGCTTATCTCTTTATAATGCGGCAAGGGGTCAGTGTTATCAGGGCGTGGCATATCAACCTCATCCCTACTATCTGCAGCCAAGATTGACGTCTTACGAACAGGCAGACTTAAAACGGCGTCCACACCAAAGGGGATTGAAGCCGTTACGTGATAAGGTGACGGCATGATCAAAGGCCAGTATGCCGTCGAAATGGAAACTCTGATCTGATGACCAGGTAAGAAACGATACCCTGCTTCATCAAGAACAACTGTTACGTTCTCTGCTTTACCTGGAACCATCTTTTCTGGAGCTTCATTACCATTGCGATGGGCAAGGTTTAGAACGCCATAGCTTACACGGTGCGACACGCCGTCAGGATGAACATCAATAAGCCGAACCGCAAGATTCCCGAGGGGAGCATCAATTGTGACTTTGAGAGAAAGCTTTGTTCTCCCAAGAATTTCTACTGCTTGATCCAGTATGCCTGTTTCAAATACAAGAGATCCCGCATCATCTATACGTTGATCACCCGGGGTTTCTGCGTCAGGTTTAAGGGCAAAGACTTCTCCGCATTCAATACCGGTATCTTCCGGGGAACAGATTGATAACTCTTCCGTCGAACCTGCATTAAGACTGAGGCCATGATCTGGGTTTAAAAACCAATTTTGATTTGATATCTCTGGCGAAGGCCAATGTTGTTCTTGTACCCAACGTCCCTCTTCATATTCACGCCACCGCGAAGGTCGAACATTTTGGGAAATATAGGCACGGTAATCAGGTAGGTCTTCGGCACCGTTGGGCTCATCCTTGAGCCAACGATCCCACCACCGGAGCGCTTCTTTGTGAAAGTCAGCACGAGGGTGTGGATAAGCGAAATGCGGATATTTATGAACCCAGGGACCATTGATCGCTTTGGCTACCCCCGGTAAATTCTCCGCCGCGTCTGGTGGGGCATTTTTGTAGGCATCTGCCCAGCCAGAAATGACCAAACAGGGAATTTCTATGTCGTTGTAGTTCTGACCAATAGATCCGTGTTTCCAAAAGTCGTCAAACCGTTGATGCATGAGCCACTCGTCTAGGATAAGTTTGGATCCCTCAAGGCGCTCAAGCCACATGCCTTTCCAACGATCACCAACCAATATGGGGTCAGGCGCGCGGTAAGCATAACATTGCATCACTCCAGACCATGAAAGGTTTGAATTGAGGTGGCATCCATCTTTGTAATGGATATCGCTGTTATATCTGTCTGTTGTTGACCCGATGGATATAACTGCTTTCAACGGTTCTGGGCGCATGGCAGCTATTTGTAGTCCATTAAAGCCACCCCAGGAAATACCCATCATACCTAGATTACCATTGCACCAATCTTGTGCAGCAATCCAGTTTATGACTTCAACACCATCCGCTAGTTCTCGAGGAGAGTATTCATCATCAAAAACGCCATCTGACTCACCCGTGCCGCTGATATCAACACGAACCCCGGCGTACCCTGCTCTGGCAAAAGCAGGGTAAGTGCTTTCATCACGAGGCGCTGTGCCATCACGTTTACGATAAGGAAGATATTCGAAGATTGCTGGGACGCTGGTTATCGTTCCTTTATTTGTATCAGAGCATTCTGGCAACCACACTCGGGCAGAGAGCTTGCGGCCATCAGCCAAAGGGATCCATATATTATCCCATTCAACGTACCCATCTCTTTGAATAATTTGAGGGGCTCTCGCGGCTTCGTTGTTCATTACATAACCTTTACGAAACGAAAAAAGGGCGATCCACTTTGACAGATTGTCTAATTATCAGACACTCATGACATTTATAAGCAGATCGCCCTCATTCTGTAGTATGGTCAGGAAGGTAAAACACTTCCCATTTATTGCTTTATTTCAAAAACGACTTGGCTTTCATGGTTTCAGGAATAGGCGCCCCCATTCGGGTAAGAATAGTTGGAGCCAATTGTAACTGATCGAGAAGGACGTCTTCTTTAGGCCCATCGCCACCTCCAAACCAATAAAGTGCTACATCTTGTTGATCTTCGCCGTGTCCACCATGATGACCGCGGTCGGATTGCCCGTGGTCAGCTGTTACGATGACTTCGAAGCCATTTTTAATCCAACGCGGCAGATAGTGGGCCAACATGGCATCAATCGCAAAACAAGCATGATCCATTTGTCCACAATCGTGACCAAAACGATGCCCCATGGAATCAAGAGTACAGGTATGTAATATCCCATAATCAATGCCATGCCGTTCCGTCAACATGGTAAGGGTCGCAAAAAGATCTTCGTCAGAAGGGGTCATCTGATTGTTATGACCATAGCCCGTCATGGTATGAAAACGACCATGGTTAATTGGACCATCTTCTTCATCATATTCAATATCGCGAACCATATCGAAAGGTGAACGATTAAAGAATTCTGACCAGAAAGAGTGGGTAACAGCCCCCGTTTTACCGCCAGCCTCACGCACTTGACTGAAAATATCGGCCTGTTTTACCCTAAATATGGAATTATTAGAAACGACGTTATGTTCCTGCGGAGTAACGCCCGTGTGGATTGATGCATAACAGCATGCAGAAGTGGATGGCAGAACGGCGCGCATTTTCCACACGCGCGCTTCGCCAGACTGTACCCATCCTTCGAGATTACCCATGTAGCGACGAGCAACTCTCCAGGGTTGACCATCAAGAATGATCAACAGAACTTTATTTTTTACAGTCAAGTACCTAACTCCTAAGAAACCGGGATTAGACTAACTAATTCCCGGCACTTTCCATTTTTCTATTTGCAAGAACGTCTTCCAACCAGCCAAGTTTCATTTCTGGCACAGAAGAAAGTAAGAGATCCGTATAATCATCAAATGGAGGTGAAAGCACTTCCGATTTTTGGCCATACCGTACAAGGCTTCCCTGATACATTACTGCGATTGAATCTGAGATAGATTTCACAGTGGCCAAGTCATGGGTGATGAAAAGATAAGCAACATCTTCGACTTTTTGGAGATCCAATAAGAGCTTCAAAATGCCGTCAGCAACCAATGGATCAAGAGCGCTGGTGACCTCATCACAAATGATGAGTTTTGGTTTAGCAGCCAACGAACGCGCAATACAAACACGCTGCTTTTGTCCACCAGAGAGTTCTGCAGGATAGCGATCAATGAACTTTTCACCCATTTCGATCTCATCCAAAAGCTCAACGACACGCTTGCGCTTTTCAGCACCGCGCATACCAAAATATAGCTCTAACGGGCGTCCAATGATCGTACCAACTGTCTGACGTGGGTTCATCGCCACATCGGCCATTTGATAAATCATCTGAAGCTGACGCAAATCTTCAATGGATCTTTCAGATAAAGCAGGTGAGAGTTCCTCACCTTCGAAAGTTATACGTCCCTCACTCGGCGGAAGTAGCCCTGTAATAACACGCGCAAGGGTCGATTTACCAGAACCTGACTCACCAACAACAGCAAGTGTTTGACCAGGATAAATATCTACAGAAACATTAGATAACACCTTGATCGCGCCACCATATGAAGCCGAAATATTTTCTACAGTCAATATTGGTTTTTCGGTAGGTTTTTTCTCTTCATGCTGAATACTATGAGCAGACACAAGTTGTTGAGTATACTCTTCTTTTGGTGAGTTAATAATATGCTCAGTGGTTCCGTGTTCAATCATTCTACCGTGACGTAAAACCAGAATTTCGTCAGAAACCTGAGCAACAACAGCTAGATCGTGCGTGATATACAACGCAGCTACGCCTGTTTCTCTAATGGCTTTTTTAATGGCTGCCAATACATCAATCTGAGTTGTTACATCCAACGCAGTTGTTGGTTCATCAAAGACAATCAAATCAGGCTTCGGACAAAGAGCCATTGCTGTCATAGCACGTTGCAACTGACCACCAGAAACTTGGTGTGGGTACCTGTTCCCGATATTCTCTGGATCAGGTAAACCCAGTGCCGCAAAGAGTTCAACAGCGCGCTCTTCAGCCTGTTTTTTTGTCGACAGACCATGAAGCAAAGTTGTTTCAATGACCTGCTCCATTAAACGCATAGCTGGATTAAAAGACGCAGCGGCAGACTGAGATACATAAGTTACCTCACGACCACGTAATTCACGTAATCCTTGAGCACCAATTTGGAGGATATCGCGTCCATTTACTATGACTTCACCACCCGTAAGCTGGACACCGCCACGACCATAACTCATAGCAGAAAGGCCAATGGTAGATTTACCAGCACCACTCTCACCGATAAGCCCCATTACCTGGCCTTTTTTTAGGGTCAGGGATATTTCTTGGGCAATGATAATATCGTGAGGTTTTTCACCAGGTGGAAAAACGGTTGCCCCAATTTTGAGGTTTTTAATTTCAAGTAGGTTTTCAGCCATTAGCCTCGACCCCCTTTTAGATCACTTGTTCTATTGAGAACCCAATCAGCGACAAGATTTACAGAGATAGCAAGAATGGCTATGGCAAACCCTGGTATTAGTGCCGCAGGAATACCAAAATTAATACCATCTTTATTTGCTTTAACCATGCTTCCCCAGTCCGCTTCAGGAGGTTGAATTCCGAGACCAAGAAAAGATAGAGAAGACAAGAAAAGGATCATAAAGATAAATCTTAAACCTAACTCAGCCACCAAAGGTGAAAGAGCATTAGGTAGTATTTCCTTGAAAATGATCCAGCGTAAGCCTTCGCCTCTGAGACGAGCTGCTTCTACGTAATCCATAACGTTGATATCGACAGCAACAGCTCGGGATAAACGATATACACGTGTACTATCAAGAATACCCATAACTACGATTAAAGTTAAAAGGTTTCCTGGTAGAACTGAGAGAACAACGAGTGCAAAAATCAAGGTTGGAATGGACATTAGTAGATCAACAGCACGCGACATGACCATATCGACCCAACCACCTTTAACAGCAGCCGTAAAACCAAGGACGGATCCTAGTCCAAAAGAAAGTATTGTCGCTACGCCAGCAATAAAGATTGTTGTCCGGGCGCCGTACATCATACGGGTCAATAAATCTCGACCAATATTATCCGTCCCCAGCCAAAACTTGCCGGACATTGGTTCCCATACATCACCAACAATCTCAGCCATTCCATAAGGCGCTATAATTGGCGCAAACAAAGCTATAAAGAGAAAGCCACTTGTTGCAAATATGCCAACAAATGCGCTTATGGGAATTCTTTTAAAATTCATATATCTCTTCCCTTATTTCGGATGTCGTAAACGAGGGTTTGCAACAATCGACACAATATCTGCCACAATATTCAAAGAGATATAAACGCTGGCAAATATCAGGGCACATGCTTGAACAACAGGAACATCGCGCTTAGAAACGTGATCGACCAGATACTGTCCCATTCCAGGGTAAGCAAACACCACCTCAACAATAACAACACCAACAACCAAATAGGCAAGGTTGAGCATAATTACGTTGATAATTGGCGCGATTGCATTTGGAAAAGCGTGTTTTCGAATAACGTTAAAAGGCGTTATTCCTTTTAGTTCAGCAGTTTCAATATACGCAGATTGCATTACATTTAATATTGCAGCACGGGTCATTCTCATCATTTGAGCTAAGACAACCAAAACCAAAACAGCAACGGGTAAAGCAATCGTATTTAGTTTTTGCCCCAGAGACATTGAATCGTTGATGATTGCTACAGATGGAAACCATCTTAACTGAACCGAAATAAAGTAAATCAACAAATATCCGAGGAAAAATTCTGGTAACGATATTGTCGTTAACGTAACGCCGGAAATAAGTTTGTCAGGCCAGCGGTTTTTGTACTGTACAGCTAATAGCCCAAGAAGGACGGCCAAAGGTACAGAAATTAGTGCAGCCCATCCGGCAAGAAACAAAGTATTACTTAATCTTTGTCCAACGGCTTGAGCAATTGGTTTTCCATTTGATAATGCGACACCCAGGTCTCCCTGTAATACGCCCGATAACCAAGTGAAATATCTGACGTAAGCGGGGTCATTTAAACCAAGGTCTTTTCTAAGATTTGCTACAGCTTCAGGTGTAGCGGATTGTCCTAAAATTGATTGAGCAATATCCCCAGGCAATATTTGAGTGCCAATAAAAATCAACACTGATGCCATAAGGAGGAGAAGGCAGCCCAACGCAACGCGTTGAGCCACCAAATTCAAAATGGGATGTCCCATGGATCGATATTTACGCTAACCAAGTTTTGGCTAGAGCGAAACCGTTCATAGATTCACCACTCGGATCATCTTCCCAGCCACCGACTGTATCACTAACGGCATTAATGAAATCATTAAACATAGGCACGATTACGCCGCCTTCGTTATGAACCATAAGTCCCATTTCGCGATAAAGACCAACACGTTTTGCCTGATCAAGTTCGGCACGTGCTGCGAGTAACAGTTTATCAAAGTCAGGACGGAAGAAACGTGTGTCATTCCAATCAGCATCTGATTTATAAGCTGTTGAATACATTTGATCCTGTACAGGACGAGATCCACCCCAGTAAGAGGCAGAGAATGGCTGTTTGTTCCAAACTTCAGTCCAGTAACCATCATCAGGCTCACGTTTCACATCAAGTGTAATACCGCATTTAGCTGCAGATTGTTGGAATAGCTGAGCTGCATCAACGGCACCAGAGAAGGCAGTTGCTGCTGTTTGCAAAGTTATCGGACCAGAATGACCAGATTTTTTGTAATGGTAGCTGGCTTTCTCCGGATCATATGTACGCTGAGGAATATCTTCAGAGAACAGAGGATAACCGCCATTGATAGGCATATCATTACCGACTGAGCCGTAACCACGTAGAATTTTATCAACCATTTCTTCGCGGTCGATAGCGTATTTTAATGCTAATCTTAGATCATTGTTATCAAATGGCGCAGTGTTGCAGTGCATGAGGAAAACGTAGTGACCACGACCAGATACACTTTTGACTGAAACTCCAGGAACACGCTCTAGTAGATCCGCAATTTTCGGTTCCACACGGTTGATCATGTGAACCTGACCACCTTGAAGTGCCGCTGTACGTGCAGTAGCGTCATTTAGAACGACGATTTCAACTGTATCAGCGTGCCCACGGTTCCCTGCATCCCAATAATCTTCATAACGTTCACCAACGTGGCGAACACCAGGCTCATTGACCGTAACTTTGTACGGGCCTGTACCGATACCAGCATCAGGTGCATCCATGCCGCCATTTGGCTGGATGATCAAGTGATAGTCGGACATTAGATAAGGTAAATCAGCATTAGCCGTTGTTAACGTTACAGAGAATACATCTCCGTCGGCTTTCATGGACTCAATGCCACGCATAATACCAAGAGCACCAGATTTAGTATCGTCACCAGAATGACGCTCCATGGTTTTCAATACGTCATCAGCAGTCAAGGTTTTTCCGTTATGGAACTTAACGCCTTTGCGAATAGTGAAATGCCATGTTTTCGCATCTGCAGATGGCTCAATGCTTTCAGCCAAACGGTATTCAATTTCACCAATACGAGACACTTCAACTAGAGTATCACCCCACATACGACCGAAATCGGCAGGTACTTGAGTCAAGAATGTTGCTGGATCTAGGCTGTTTGTACTTTCGCCACCAGCGAGGCCGGCTTTTAGGTGACCACCTTTTTTAGGGCCTGCTGCCAATGCTGTACCGGAAAGAAGGCTCGTTGCAACTGCAGTAGAAGCGCCAAGTGCTGCGGCTTTTCCAAGAAAAGCTCTGCGACCCAATTTGCCTTCTACGGCTAGTTTAGCCAAATAATTCAATTCTTGTGACATTGTCATCCTACTCCCTGTTATTTATTGTTATTGAGGTGAGAATTATATGAACATTTTTATTTTATTAGGAACGTTATCATATAACCCATTGTTCAAAAGCATAAACTGTTTCATCGGTATTATAGTCAGTTATGTTCGAAACAAGCGATTATAAAATTCATATTTCACTTTATTATGACTTCGAACTGACAAGTGTTGAAACACACTTTTGATTAATTCCACCTCCATTATGATCCTGTTTTTCAGTATCAAATTTCGAACGGGTCCCACATCGTTCTCTTGTCGCTTTAAAGACAACACCATCCCTAGTCGCGACTTTCTATGCAAAAAACGTCAGCTTTTGCTCAAAATCCCCCATCTGGATAGATGGTTATTGATTGAAGACGTTTTTTGCATAATTCCTTTATTTTCACTACACCCCACAGTGGTAACTTTTGCTTTGTGATAACAACTTTTGTATATGGGGTTTGCATGATTTTCGTAATTAAATGTCCCTTTGCGTTTTCATTGTTGTGGGTCTAAAAAGACATTGTTATTGATTTAGTCGTGCAATAATTGCGCAGAGCTTCAAGTCCCTTTTCTCGGCCAATTCCTGATTGTCGATTTCCGCCAAAAGGAACCTCAATTCCACCAGCCCAATAGTCGTTAATTGTAACCTGCCCAGAATCTA
Organism: Halopseudomonas aestusnigri; assembly: GCA_036960845.1. Taxonomy (GTDB): domain Bacteria; phylum Pseudomonadota; class Alphaproteobacteria; order Kiloniellales; family Kiloniellaceae; genus Kiloniella. Next base: position 61,877 of record JBALWN010000007.1, read on the forward strand.
TAGAGCGAGAGAGTTGAAGTGCATGGGTGATATTTTGCGTGTAAATGCCCGCTGCTAAAGCAAAATTAGTGCAATTTGCCGCTTCAATGGCTTGTTCGACATTATCAACAACTTGAATAGTAAGAACGGGTCCAAAAATTTCTTCTTGAACGAGTTCGTCATCCATTGGAACATCATCCATAATTGTGGGGGCATAAAACCATCCCTGCCCAGTCTCTTTTGTACTCAAAGGATGGCCACCACATACGCAATTGATACCGCGCTGTTTTGCTCTGGTCACAAAACCGTCTATTTTATCCAACTGCTCTTTAGAATTAATAGCGCCAAAATTCGGATTACGAAGGGCGTGGCCTGCTTGAAGTTGTGACGTTTTCTCAACAATTTTATCCACCAACTTACGATGGATGCTCCGTTCGACTACTAACCTAGATCCTGCTGAGCAGATTTGACCGGCATTATAGAAAATAGCCCATAAAACCCCTTCTGCAGCTTTTTCCAAATCACAGTCTGCCAAAACAACGATGGGGGATTTTCCACCAAGCTCCAATGTAACACTACTGATATTTCGGGCGGCAGCTTGCATGACCAGAGTTCCGGTGCCGACCGAGCCCGTAAAGGTAATGTGTTGCACTTGTGGGTGGTTAACCAAGGGACTGCCTGCATTTTTACCAGTGCCAGAGATTACATTGTAAACCCCATCTGGAAGTCCGGCTTCTTGAAATACTTCTGCTAACATTAACGCTGTCAAAGGCGTTTGCTCGGCTGGTTTAACCACCGCAGTACAGCCCGCCGCCAAAGCAGGGGCTACGCCGCGAACTGTTGTCGCTAACGGGTAATTCCAAGGAATAATATGAGCTGTGACCCCCACTGCTTCAACGCTGGTAAAGGAAAACACCCCATCACCAAGCGGAAAACTGTCGCCTTGAATTTTATCGGCACAGCCTGCGTAGTAACGTAGCGCGCCAATCGAACTAGCAACATCCCCTTGCGCTTCAGCCAGTGGTTTACCGGAATCAAGGGCCTCAACCACAGAAAATAGATCGGATTTTTGTTCTAATAAATCAGCGGCCTTAGCTAAGATACCCCCACGGTTACTGGGTTTCATGTCCCGCCAAATAGTCTTGAAAGCGTTACTCGCAGCTTTCACAGCCAGATCAACGTCTTCTTTTTGTGCAGCACTAACCTTAGCGAATACTTTAGCTGTTCCTGGGTCGAGGGTTTCAATTTCCTCTCCTGATATTGCAGGAACCCATTTGCCACCAATAAACAACTTAGTTGGCAACACACTTAACGTGCCGCTGTTAAAATATTCTTTTGTTAAATTATCAATTTGTACTGACATGGTCACATCTGTAGGCCTTAGTTTTATAGCGAAATAAAATATAAATAGTTAGAAGCGAGAAGCGTTATAACTGACTTGATAATTCGAATTTGCCAGCCACTGGCTGTCGACTTCAACACCCCATCCTGGTTTATCAGATAGGAACAACTGACCGTTTTCAATCTTGGAACCTGGCTCAAACAATCCAGTCTGCCATGGGTAATAATCAAGTCCCTCAATCGAAAACTCGAGATATTTCCCAGGATTTCCAATTGCGGCCATTATATGTGCGGAAAACAAGGTAACCATGGAAAGGTTTGCGCAGTGGAGAGTACAAGGTAACCCGGCCTCTTCAGCCATTTTAGTTACCTGAAGAGTTCTTGATATTCCTCCCATATAACAAACATCTGGTTGGACAATATCAACAATCTTGTTATCGATCATCTGTTTCCAGACCACCATGTTACTGTCCTGTTCGCCACCAGAAATATCAATTCTTAGAGCATCCGTAACTTGTTTGGTCCAATCCAATTCCCAATACGGACAAGGCTCTTCAAAGTGAGAAATTCCATAGTCCTGAAGCAAATGACCGACTTCGATGGCCTTTTGGGGAGTGTAAGCACTATTTGCATCAACCAAGAGAGTTGCATCATCGCCCAATGCTTCGCGGACCGTTTTGATAATGTCCTCTGTTCGTCCTGGCCATTGATCAACATCACGGCCACACTCGCGACCAACCCTGAATTTAAAGGATTGATAGCCAAACTGTTCTTTTAAAGCGATAAAACGTTCGGCCTCTTGTTCAGGTGTAATATCGCGGCGCATACTTGAGGCGTATACAGGAAAACTCTGTTTTGTACCGCCTAGCAGTTGGGCGACGGATTTCCCGGCTCGTTTGCCATGGATATCCCACAAAGCTGTATCGAGACCACAAAGAGCACGATAAAGGTATGTTCCCGGGAATTTATGTTCTCGTTCCAAAATCAATTGAACAAGTGCATCTATATCCGTAGCGTCTTGCCCCAATGCATGGGGGGCAATATGACGATGCACTATTTGCGAGGTAATATCTGCGTTGTAAGTAGAGACTTGCCCCCACCCTTCGTCGCCTTCTACAGTTCGTACCCGGACGAAACCCACGTATTCATTTGAGAAGGTCTCAATACTTGCTATTCTCACACGGTACTCTCATGGCTAAAATATTTTTGAGAAGAACTATTGTCAGAGCTTGCGGATAAAATCAAACGAAGTATTATTGCTCTAAGACATCGTTTTATTTGCAGGTAAAGTGCTAGTGTTATGAATTATCAGCTTCCCCCCCTTAATTGGTTACGAGCGTTTGAATCTGCTGCTCGGTATAATAATTTTACGACTGCTGCAAAAGAGCTGAATTTGACTCCTGCCGCGATTAGCCACCAAGTACGATCCCTTGAAAAACACCTTGGTTTTCAATTGTTTGAACGATTAGCAAGAAGCTTAAAGTTAACAGATAAAGGGCGCGCTTATTTGCCGTCTGTACGCCGTGCTTTTGAAGATCTTTCCGCCTCTACCACTGGGATTTTTGGCACCAAAGGTAAACAGTCAATAAACATTCGTTGTACGGCTGCGTTTTCTATATTTTGGTTGGCCCCACGGCTTAAGAGCTTTTTTGCACGATATCCTGATATTGACGTTCGACTTTATACGGCGATTTGGACGGAAGCTCTCGGACAGGAAAACATTGATATTGATATCCGCATTGGTGATGGTAATTGGCCAGGTTTTCACGCCCAGAAAATCCACCAAGACCCCTCTATAATTGTTGCTACCCCTGAAAATGCGGAGCTTATTCATAAAGCCATCAAAACTGGTGATGAAACCCTTACTCATCATCTCGGTTGTATACGAATTATGGGGTGTGAAGGGCGTTGGCAAATCATACTTGAGAACCAGTTAAAGGGTGCAGGGCTAACTGTAAAAGCTACGGTTGATACCTCATTAAGTGCAGTTGAGCTTGTCAAATCGGGGGCAAGTGTTGGCCTGTTGTTAAAACACTATGTTCAGCCCCAAATTGATGCCGGGCAACTTGTTCGAGTAATCGAAGATGATTTTTTCTATAACGAATCACATTATCTGGTGAAACCAATAAAGGAAGATAAATCCAAACCAGAAGGATTGCTCTTTAAAAACTGGTTATTCGAGCAGATAGAAATGGATGAAGTCGTTAATCACTATTTCATTCCATAACCATTTCTATAGCCTCATCTTGTTATGCGTCAGCAAGAACGAGATCAGCTCCTTTTTCCCCAACCATGATCGCTGGTGCATTAGTATTGCCAGAAATAATCATCGGGAAAATAGAAGCATCAATAACCCTTAAGTTATCAATGCCATGCACTTTTAGATTGCTATCAACCACGTTTTCCTTTGGGTCTGGTCCCATTCTACACGTGCTTGTTGGATGGAAACAGGTCCAGGCATAGCCTCGAATATCTTCGATCAGTTGTTCGTCTGTCTTACAGGACGGGCCGGGTCGAAATTCATCAATAATAATCTCTTTAAATGCTTTTGTTCCAGCAAGTTGCCTTAAGTATTTAACCCCTTCCAGTAACTCTTTGATATCTTCGTCAGTGGAGAGGTAATTTGGTTTAATAGTCGGGGCATCAAGGGGATCACGTGATTTTATATTAATTTCGCCGCGTGATGTGGGGCGACAGTTTGTCAGACCTAGTTGGAAAGCGGAAAAAGGATCTGGGTTCATCATGGGGCGTGTGCCTGCGGGCGCACGGGTATAACTTACAGGTGAGAAATAGAGCTGAATATTGGGTTGAGGGAATTCCGGTCGGGTCTTGATAAAGCCGCCTCCTTGGTTGATGCTCAAGCTCAAAGGTCCACGACGAAAAAGCACGTATTTTACCCCTGCTCTAAACTTACCCCACAAAGAATGGAGCTCATCGTTTAAGCTGGGCTCAGTACATTTGTAGAGATAATCCATCCCCAGATGGTCTTGGAGATGTTGCCCAACTGCCGGGCTTTCATGAACAACTGGAATCTTCAAACCTTCGAGAAGGTTTTTGGGACCAATCCCTGATAGTTGTAACAATTGAGGTGAATTAACTGAGCCACCGCTAAGGATCACTTCTTTATTGGCATATACCTGATTGGTTTCACCCTTGTGAATGTACTCAACACCGATGGCCTTTTTACCTTCAAACAATACCTTTGTAGCGTGCGCATAAGTTATTAATTTTAAGTTCTTGCGCTTTAACGCCGGGTGTAGAAAAGCTTTTGAAGCGGACTCTCTAAACCCATTACGAGTTGTCGCCTGGTAAAGGCCAACGCCCTCTTGTTCTGCACCGTTGAAGTTCCTGTTATTTTTTAAACCGAGTTCTTCGCCAGCTTTTATAAAGTATTGACATAAAGGGTGAAGATCTTTGGAAAGGTCAGCGACATGCATTGGACCTTTGGTGCCTCGATATCCATCGTCGCCAAGTTGATTGTTCTCTGATTTTTTAAAATACGGTAAAACATCCTTATAGCCCCAACCTGGATTTCCTACAGCTTCCCAATCGTCATAGTCTTTTTTATTTCCTCGGATATAAACCATGGCGTTGATTGAACTTGATCCACCCAAGACTTTACCTCGAGGCCAATAACTCTGGCGGTTTGCAGTGCCTTCGTCTGCTTCGGTTAGGTACATCCAGTTAACGGCTTTTTGATAATAAGTCTTACCGTAACCAATCGGGACTTGAACCCAGAACCTTTTATCAGATCCACCTGCTTCCAAAACCAAAACGGTGTACTTACCGTTTTCACTTAAACGATTGGCAAGTACACACCCAGCAGAACCCGCGCCAACTATTACGTAATCAAAAGACTGCATACCCAAATTCCAGAAATAAAAACTCTGTTCACCCCTTGGTGAATCCATAAAGGAAAATATAGAAGGAAAAAACAATCTGTTACAAACAGTATTTAATCTTAATTGATTAAGGCCATATTTTATTTGTAGGTAGGGTTGGTAAATTTTGTATCGTGTAGATTTTGCTCAATAAATTACAAAACAAACCCAGTTTAAGAGGTAGTTAAGCGTATTCCTCTATTAATAAAATAAATTTCGAGGTTTGCTATATTTAAAGGCCAGGGTCCAAAAAAATAGAAGTTGAATTATAAAATGTTACAAGTAAAAACCAGTATGTTCTGTAAAGTTTTTCTCGTCATTATTACTCTATTATCAGCAGAAAGATCCCGAGCAGATATTATAACTCTTTCTGGTGACGAGTGGTCTCCCTACCTTGTAGAAAAACCAGAGGTTGGAGGAGTTGTATATGACATTGTCAATACAGCCTTTATACGAGAAGGACATCAAGTCGAATGGTTGTTCTATCCTTGGGCAAGAGCCCTATTCCTTGCACGAACAGGTAAAGTAACAGGGCTTGCTGACGCATGGTTCAGTGAGGAGAGAAACAAGGATTTTTTATATAGCGACCCTTTTTTAGTAAACCGGCTCTCGTTTTTAAAAAGGCGGGATAAGGATATTACATGGAATACCTATGAAGACCTTACTCCATACACAATAGCTCAAGTGAACCATGCCGTGGTATCTGCTGAGTTTGAAAAAGCGGATTATTTAAAAAAACATAAAGTTCCTTCGGTAACAACAGCTCTTAAATTGCTACTCTCTGGCCGTGTTGACCTTTTTGGAGACGATGAGATCAACATCATGGAAACGATGAAGAGAGATCTTCCTGAAGGGCTGGATATGGTAGATTTTGTCTCTAAACCGATCGTAACTAACAAGCTGTATATTATCTCATCCAGAAGCCGCCCGGATCATATCGATGTGATCAACACATTTAATGCCGGATTAGCTAAAATGATGGCCGACGGTACTTATCAAAAAATACTACATAAACATGAGATGGGTCGCCTGACTGTGCTTCCTTAAGTTTGCATATTCATTCTATAGGTTCCCTCTTAGGGTGATAAATATACTTCCCCCGTATCTTGTTCCTTCCTTGAATTCCTTAGACCTATTTTCCTGTCCATACAGGAGATCTTTTTTCCACAAATGCCAGAGACCCTTCTTTAGCATCATCACTGACAAGTAGTTTTTCGTAGTTCTCCCACTTCCCACTTCGCATTTCCTGGTAACATTCTTCAATGTCGAGGGTTTGGGTTTTTTGAATAACTTCTTTAACAGCCTTAACGGATAATGGAGCTGCTTCTAAAATTTGATCTGCAAGTTCACGAGCTGTGTCTAGCAGGTTTTCCCCGGAAACAACTTTATTGACGAGACCCCATTTCAACGCTTCTTCTGCCGACATACGTCGTCCTGTTAAAAGCATTTCCATGGCCAAAGCTTTTGGGAGGAGTTTAGGTAAACGGAAAGATGCTGCGTCCGCTATCAGCCCAACCTTAACTTCTGGGAGGAAAAACTGCGCATGATCTGCAGCGACAATGAGATCAGCTGATAAAGCAAGCTCAAACCCACCGCCCACTGCCATGCCATTAACTGCTGCAATAATTGGCTTATAACAATTGTGAAGTTCGGTAATGCCAGCAAATCCACCGGGGCCATAATCAGTATCCGGAGCCTCACCTTCACTACTGGCAACGAGATCCCAACCCGCTGAGAAAAACTTTTCCCCTGCCCCTGTCAAAATAGCAACTTTTAGCTCTGGGTTGTCCCTGAATTGGCAAAACACTTCTCCCAATGTAAAACTGGTTTTGGCATCGATTGCATTAGCCTTGGGGCGATCAAGCGTTACTTCGAGTACTGCGCCGCGTTGTTCAACTTTAATTACATCATTCATTTTGACAGCTTCCTGGGTAACAGATTTATTGTTTAACCATCCGGATCATGGCATCAGCTAATATAACGCCCCGCCCCTCGGGTAAGACCATAACTGGGTTGATATCTAATTCCATTAGTCGTGTATCGTTTTCTTCAACAAAATGGATAAGATTTTCAATTGTGTCAGTAAGCGCGGGTATATCTCCCTTCGCTAAACCTCTATAGCCATCCATCATTGGGTACAGTTTTAAACTTTTTAAGGCTGCTTCAATATCATTGCGAGAAGCAGGTAGAAGCAGTGACGCTGAGTCTTTTAAAAGCTCAACTAATACGCCGCCGCTTCCAACCACAATGGACAAACCAAACTGTGGGTCCCGACTAACGCCGATAATAACTTCAGACACAACATCTGTAATCATTTCTTCGACGAGGACAATATCGGTCAGAGAACGCATTTTTTGTGCGGCATTCTCTACCATACTTCGATTCAACAGATTGAGGGCAACACCACCTGCCTCAGTTTTATGAGCGAGTTCAGCCCCAACAGCCTTAACAACGACGGGATAGCCGATTTCTTCGGATACGTTTCCTGCTTGATCAATAGGAACTGTCTTGCTTTTTGGAACACGAAGCCCGTACTGGCTTAAGATCTGCTTGGCTTGGACTTCATCAAGCATTTCAACTTCGCCCACGAGGTCATGACGTTCATTTAAAATAGTGTTGGCATCACTCTCTTTGATCTTTTTCCATCGCCTTCCAATCCAAGCGGCAGAGTTGATCGCTTTCAGCCCGTTATTTAGTCCCTGGAGCGGAACAACGTTATTATCGATCAAAGTTTTGCGGGCATGGGCAGGTAAATTTTCTGGCAGGGTCGAAATAACGACGGCCTGATGTCCAGATGTCTTTTGTGCAGCAATCATTGCCTGTACAGCAAGATCCCAGTCAGGCGCTTTACCAAGCTGTTCTTTTGGGTAATCCAGAACCAAAAGAGTGGCGTCATAACCACTTTGCATGAGCCGTGTAAAACAGGCAGTTTTTTCAACCAAACTTCCCCAGATATAGGTGTGATAATCAAATGGATTTGAAACCGTAACTTTCTCACCCATTTGATCTTGTAATTCACGGGTTTGCCGCTCGGGAATCACCCCAAACTGTAAGTCAAGTTTACTTCCCATATCAGCAACCAACGCGGCATCTCCACCAGAACAACTCAGCGAGGAGATATTGTTTCCAGAAAGAGGTCCTACGACGTGTAAGAACTTGAGGGTCTCGATTAACTCCGATAGAGAATGAACTCTGGCAACCCCGATACGATTAAACAAAGCGTTGTATAGTGTGTCAGATCCAGCAAGTGTTGATGTGTGGCTCATTGTAAGTTGAGCTCCGATTTCAGATCCCCCCGCCTTTAGAGCAACCACACAAACGCCTTTATTTCGTGCCTTTTCTACCGCACGGCAAAAGGCAGGAATATCATCAATCCCTTCCATATGAAGGCCAATAGCACTGATGCGATCATCCTCACAAAGGGCTTCGATATAATCGGGGATAGAAAGTATGGTTTGGTTACCAACAGAGATCATATAAGCAAGAGGAAGAGACCGATCTTGCATCGACAAGCTAATGCCAATATTACCGCTTTGTGTGATGATGGCGACACCACTATCTACTGTCTCTCCGCCGTGTTGATCTGGCCAAAGCGCTGCCCCATCAAGGTAATTCAACACGCCATAACAGTTTGGCCCAGCAACAGCTAAATTGCCTGTGCAAGATATGAGAGCGTCATGATACGGCGCTCCGTCGGTTGTTTCAGAAAATCCAGAGGCATAACATACCGCGCCCCCTGCTCCCATTTGCGCTAATTCACCAATGACTTCGATTGCGGGGCCACGGGGGATTGCCACAAAAGATGCATCGGGGACGGCAGGTAAATCCTTTACCGATGGATAGCATATTAATCCCTCGACGGTGTCACGCTTTGGATTTACAGGCCAGATATCGCCTTCGTAGCCCATTTTTCGACACTGGCGGATGACTTCTGCGGCTTCCCGACCACCGATAACAGCAATGGTTTTCGGGCTTAAGAGACGTTTTATGTTCGATATAGGTGCCATATTTACTTAACTCCCGAGAGGACGGAGAAGGCCCCGAGATATAATGTGGCGTTGAATTTCACTGGTTCCATCCCAGATACGCTCAACCCGGGCATCCCGCCAGAATCGCTCGATTGGCAATTCGGTCATAAGTCCCATACCACCATATATCTGTAGGGTCTCATCTGTGACTTTGCCCAGCATTTCAGTGGCAAACAACTTTGCCATGGCAATATCTTGATCTGCGGGAATGCCTTGATCTAGTTTCCAGGCTGCGCCAAGCGTCAGGTATTCTGCGGCTTGGATCTCCGTTGCCATATCGGCCAGTTTGAAAGAAATCCCTTGAAACTTGCCGATGGCCTGTCCAAATTGCTTTCTCTCTGCTGCCCATTCGACACCCATATCAAAACAACGCTGAGCACGCCCAACCGACATAGCAGCAACGGATAAACGGGTTGCTCCAAGCCAGGTGTTTGCTTCATCAAACCCTGTTCCTTCTTCTCCCAGGATCTGTGAAGACGGAACTCTGCAATTATCAAAGTTAAGGATAGAGTTATTGTATCCCCTGTGGGAGACACATTTATATCCATCCCTAATTTCAAAACCGGGAGTGCCTTTATCAACAAGGAAACATGTTATTTTCTTTTTGATTCCTCGGGGAGTTTCTTCTTCACCTGTGGCGATAAATACGATCGCAAAATCGGACTCGTCTGCATGGGTAATAAAATGTTTAGTACCATTAAGGATCCAATCATCGCCGTCTTTACGCGCTGAGGCTTTCATGGACCGAACATCAGACCCCGCGTCAGGTTCCGTCAAGGCAATACAATCTGTTTTTTCACCACGAATAGCAGGTAACAGATACTTTTCAATCTGATCACCGGTACAGCCACATAATATATTGGAAGGACGACCAAAAATAACGCTCAAAGCTTGTGAAGCGCGACCAAGTTCACGTTCCATCAGTGACATTGTCACATGATCTAGGCCACCACCGCCAAATTCTTCTGGAATATTAGCTGCATAAAACCCGAGACCGAGCACCTTGTCCCTAATTTCTTTGGTTATTTCGGTGGAAACATAGCCAAGTTCTTCGACTTTATTCTCGTGAGGATAAAGCTCTTTTTCAACAAAATCACGTACAGTATCGACAACCATTTGTTGTTCTTGAGAAAGACCAAAGTCCATAACCTGCTCCTATAGAACCAGAACGTTACTGGTGAACATTAGTTTTATTAAAATAATAGACGACCTTATCCGGCGTTATGTCCAACGCAGGATTTTCGCTTTACGAACTAGTCTTTCAACACATTATCAAGACCAGAGAATAATATGTCCTCTCTGGTCTTGAATGTTTGGTTAACTCTTCGGTGCCGGAACTACCATTTCACGGCTACGACGCTCAGGATTAGGTAGTAAAGTATGGGCATCCATAATTTTTTGTAAGATATCCAATATTTCTGGCTTTGCAGGGCAAGCTTTAGCAGCATTTGTATCCACGTGGAGAACCATCTGTTCCGCCGTCGCCAGCAGGCTATCGTCCTTTGCGTTGTACATATTGTGAATAAAGTGCAAACGCTTATTATCAAGACCGAGAAGTTGTGTTGTTACCTTCAAAGGTTCGTGGGCAGCAATTTCCATAATATTGTTAATATGTGTTTCGACCGTATAGTAAGAATTACCATTGGCATGATATTCAGCATCTACACCAACATACTGGTATAGCGCATCTGAGGCATCACCGAAGACTTGAAGGTAACGGGATTCAGTCATGTGACCGTTATAATCCACCCACTCTGGATGAACTTTATCAGTATGAAGCTCTAAAGGTTGAGAGAGATCATCACTTGCAGACCAGGACGTAGATCCAGAAGTATCTGCGTATTGACGCTCTTCATCTTTTTTCAACGTGCTTCCGGAAGCGTAATCATAGCTACGTAAGGACTGCATGATGGAAACCAGGCAATTATCACGTAATTTCTCAAGATCACGAATGGAATATCCGTCGGCTTGTTCTTGAGTGCCTTCGACCATACGATCAATAAGTTGATCTGTAAGTTCTGGTGCTTTCAATTTTGTCCAAGGAAGCTGAAGGGCTGGGCCAAACTGTTCCAACATGTGACGCATGCCCTGCTCACCCCCAGCAAGGTGGAACGTCAAACAGGTTCCCATAAAGGCCCAACGAAGACCCGGGCCATAGATTATTGCCTGATCAATTTCATCTGTAGTGGCAACGCCGTCGGCAACCATGTGCAGAGATTCACGCCAAAGAGCTTCTTGAAGGCGGTCAGAAATATAGCCTTCGATTTCCTTGCGAACTTTAAGAGCATGCATGCCAATGGAAGTATAGAACTCCATGGCTTGATCAACATATTTGTTGTCTGTTAACTCACCACCCAATACCTCTACCAACGGCAACAGGTAAACTGGGTTAAAGGGGTGACCAATGATAACGCGTTCAGGGTTGATACAATCGACTTGAATTTTTGAAGGGAGCAAACCAGAGGAGCTTGAGGCGATAATTACTTCTGGTCCGACATGCTTACTGATTTCAGCAAGCAAGTTACGTTTCAAGTCTTCGCGTTCAGGTGCGTTTTCTTGAACATAATCAGCTTGTGATACCGCTTCAACCAAATTTGTCGTAAAACTTAGAGTACCTTTTTCTCTTCTTGGAGCAAGGCTGAGGCTGTTTAGGGAAACTTCTGCGTTCGCAACAACTTCGCGCATACCACGTTCTGCGTCAGCAGATAGATCTGTCACAATTACATTGATGCCACGATGAAGGCAGCGTGCCGCCCAACCTGCACCAATCACGCCAGCGCCAACAACGGCGATAGTTTTTATTTCATTCGTCATTTTCGTAAACCTTATTACAAACTACCGCAGAGCTTAAACTTGTTTGATAGCATTGAATTTTTTACGCGCATCTTCTGCACTAAGAATGCGTGCACCCATACGTTCAACGATTTCTTTTGCCCTCGTAACCAGCATACCGTTGGTAGCAAGAACACCACGTTCCATATAGAGGTTATCTTCGAGACCTACACGCACGTGTCCACCAAAGATAACGGATTGAGCGGCCATGGCCATTTGTGTTGGACCTACACCAAATGATCCCCAATTTGCCCCTTCTGGTAGCATATTACGCATGGCCAGCATTGTTTCTCCGTTTGCTTCTGCAGCAAAAGGAATACCTAAGCAAAGCTGAAAGAGAGGCGGTGCATCGATTAGGCCTTCAGCCATAAGCTGTTTGGCCATCCAAATATGGCCTAGTTCAAAGGCTTCAATTTCAGGTTTTACACCCATTTTCTGGATCAATGCTGTCATTTCACGCAGCATATCCGGCGTCGAAACATAGGCGTAATCGCTAAAGTTCAAGGATCCACAATCAAGTGTACAAATCTCTGGGCGTACGAGATCAATGTGTTTCAGGCGATCAACAGGGTTGAGCATATCTGTACCTGGACCACCGTTGTTCGGGTTGGTGGCATCGGGAACAAATTCACCGCCCATACCCGCAGTAATGTTGATGACAACATCAACGCCCTGGTGTTTCATTTTGTCACGGAGCAAGCCGACGGTTTCTTGGTAAAGATTGATGTCGTTGCAAGCTTGCCCTGTATCAGGGTTACGAACGTGCAGGTGAGCAATTGCAGCCCCTGCCTTTGCTGCTTCAATGGCAGCATCTGAAATTTCTTCAGGAGTTACAGGAACGTTGGTGTGTTTATCTTTTTTCACACCAGCACCTGTAACGGGGCAGGTAATAATCACTTCGTTGTTCATAGCTCATACTCATTTTATAAATGGTGGCACACTTATATTAAGCGCATCGTTTATTTTAAAATAAGTGTAGGTCGATTCATGATATTTATTTTACATTTTGCGCAAGTTATGAAACATTTTACACGAACAAACAGATCGCGATCGAGAACGAAATATGTACCTTTTTGGAACAGTAGCAGAAAAAAAACCTCAGAAAATAGCCTTCCTACTGGTTCCGGGGTTTTCTATGCTTTGTTTTTCCTCTGCTCTAGAGCCACTTCGTGCCGCAAATATGAAGGTCGGAGAGAAATTATATGAGTGGAAACTCTATTCGATCACAGGCGAGGCAGTTCGTGCCAGTAATGAGATGGACCTCAATGTTGATGCAGAACTTGGTGATGATGAAGCCATCCCCATACTCATCGTTTGTGCCAGTTACGATGTTGATAAGAGTTATACCGAAAAGCTTGCTGCTATTTTAAGGAGGCTGAGGTCCAAAGGAACAGAGTTTGGGGGGATGGATGCTGGTAGCGAAGTCTTGGCAAAGGCAGGCCTTCTCGATGGTTACAAAGCGACAGTACACTGGGAAAATTTCGAAGGATTTACTGAAACATATCCCAATATACAGACTGAACTTGATATCTATGTTGTCGACCGGAACCGATTTACTTCTGGTGGAGGCACAACGAGTTTGGACATGATGTTGCAATTGATCAGAGTTCAGCATGGTCTAAAATTATCTGCAGATGTCGCTGATCAGTTTATTTATCAAAGATTTCGCGAAGGTAACAACCCTCAGCGTTTGGCATCGAACAATCCTCAACTTCGAAAAAACAAAATACTCACCACAGCTATAGAAACGATGGAAGAGCGTGTCGAAACCCCTTTCCTCATACCTGAGCTTGCCCAAGAAATAGGTTCTACGGTTCGTGAACTAGAACGACTTTTTAAAAAGTACTTAAAAACCTCACCAGCTACATACTATAGGAACCTACGGCTCGATGTTGCCCAAAGGTTACTAAAACAAACAGATTTTTCCATTCTGGATATTGCCATAAGGTGTGGCTTTAACTCGGCGACTTCATTTGCTCGGAGTTATCGAAGCCGCTTTGGGCAATCTCCACGAACGAGCAGACGCATAATATAAAGACGGATTTTTAACGTGAACAAACCTCTCCTGATTTCTAACGAACAAGCTACAGTTGGTGTAACCTTAAAAGGTGGCTGTATGACTTCTTACAGTTTGGCTACAGCAGATGGAAAATTTGATATTCTGAAGTCATTTGGGCAAAGAAATAAGGCATCATTTCCCTTAATTCCCTATTCCAACCGCATAAAAGATGGTCGTTTTGTGTTTGAGGGAACTGAGTATCAATTACCTCTAAATTTTGGCGATCACCCTCACTCTATTCACGGTGTTGGTTGGCAAGAAGAATGGAGCGTTTCTAATCACGTAGAAGATTGCATTGTGTTGGAGTTGATACACGATGGAACAGTTTGGCCCTTCCCTTTCAAAGCAATACAAACGGTTAAACTATCTGGCGTTGATTTGTATAATGAAATCCAATTGACCAACTTGGCAACAACCTCAATGCCAGCTGGATTGGGTATGCATCCGTATTTCCCTCGCCATGGTAAAGCAACTCTCACCGCTAAAGTTGGTGAAGTTTGGAAAACGGATGATACATGTCTTCCAATAGAGAAAATATCCTGCCCATCTAATTGGAATTTAACCGCGGGTGCTAATGTAGGTGAACTTTATTGCGATAACCAATTCGATCCCTGGCCAGGTACGGCCTATATTAATTGGCCAGATAAAAAAGCATCTGTAACCCTTACTTCCAGCGAAGATTTAAACCGACTTGTGGTCTATGCGCCTAAGGATGAAGAGTTCTTATGTGTTGAGCCCACCTCACATATCACTGATGCCTTTAATCATGCATCTCAGGGAAAATCGCAACAAGAAACAGGGATGCGTATCTTAGAGCCAAATGAAACTTGGACTGTTTGGATGAAATTGTCTCCACAGTTAAATTTAAACGTTTAACTTAAGTGGCTCATCATAAAATCAACCTAAACTTACAAGTTAACATTTCTGATTATCTACACGCTTCAAACTGATTTCTTATAACATGTTATTTTTTTGCATCTTTTGACTTAAATCAAAGGCAAGCCTCGTTAACAAGCAGATGATAGGGCCTATTAGGACTTATAATATGTTGAAACGAAGGGAGATGCTTCGTGCCAAATCCAAAGGCATGGGCGATAGGTAATACCGATATTGGTGTGATAACCATGGATATTCTGGTGTCGCAGCAAAGCAGATTTACTGCATTGGCCTTACATCTCTCATTTATTACGATACTTGTTCTTAGTTACCTAACGTTGTTCACAACTGAAGCGTACTCAAAAAGTAGTACGTTTGATAAGTATATTAGCAAAGTAACAGCTACCGACCTTTATAGTGGTGCAACAGAACTTCGGATTGTAAAAAGCGCCCCCTCATACGCTGAAATTCTTAAAGAAGGTGACTTGGTTGGGTACGCCTACCTTAATACTGATTTTGTTAATGCAACGGGGTATTCTGGAAAACCCATCCACGTCATCGTTGGTATTGATCCCCAAGGTATTATTACGGGCACAAAACTGGTTAAACACAGCGAACCTATTGTCTTAGTAGGTATTCCAGAAGAGAAAATTTCCAACTTTATGTCCGGCTATACCGGTATAGATAGTATTTCCCGAAACGGACAAAACAGGGATGCCGGCGAAGTTGATATGATAAGCGGCGCCACTGTAACCATTATGGTTATAGAAGATTCTATACTAAGATCAGCCATAAAATTTGCCCGATATATCAGCCTAGCAAGTTTAGGGGATGAAAGTAATATTCTCCCAACTGAAATCCGTTCTATTGATACTTCTTACGACAAAACGGATGATTGGCAGACGTTGCTTGGAAATGGTGGTGTTCGTCATCGGGTAATAACCGTAAAAGAAATCAACGATACCTTTGTTCTATCTGGAAACAAAAAAGCCGCGGCACGTCCTGAAAAAGGCAACCCGGAAGATATATATATTGATCTCTATTTAGCTCCAGTATCAGTACCTTCAATCGGACGTAGTTTGCTGGGTGAAGCAGAATACAAAAACCTTCTAGATGATTTGGAGCCTGGACAAGAAGCCATCATGGTTTTTGCCAATGGACGCTATTCCTTTAAAGGTTCTGGATATGTGAGAGGTGGCATATTTGATCGCTTCCATCTGATACAGGGTGAAAGCAGTGTTCGTTTTAGAGATAAGCTGCATAAACGTATTGGTGATCTTGGTGCAGAAGGTGCTCCTTACTTTAAAGAAATTGGTTTATTTCGGATCCCTGCCGACATTGACTTCAACCCTGCAGAAAATTTTAGAATTGAATTACTAGCCAATCGTCCAATTGGGGCTATCAAGAAAATATTTCTTGCATTCGATGTCAATTATGACCTCCCTAAACCCTACGTCAAAGTCGAAAAAATATTACCGAAACCGCCAGTTACAAAACAGACAACAAATAACGTTTCTGAGATAGATGAAGCTGATAATGCAGCCAGGATTGCCCTTTGGAAACGGATGTGGGACTTAAAAAAGGTTGAAATAGTCATACTTTCTATTGCCCTTGCAGTTCTCACAATTATCTTCTTTTTTCAAGAATGGTTGGTGCTAAGACCTCGCCTTTTGGTCTGGACTAGAAATCTATTTCTTGGTTTCACACTCGTATTTGTTGGTTTTTACGCCCAAGCCCAACTTTCTGTCGTTAACGTCCTTACCTTTTTTAACGCCCTCCTAAGTGACTTCAGTTGGAATTATTTCCTGATGGAGCCAATGATCTTCTTGTTGTGGCTGTCAGTTGCTGGCGCTCTTATATTTTGGGGCCGAGGCGCTTATTGTGGATGGCTATGTCCTTTTGGGGCGTTACAAGAACTGCTCAGCCAGATCGCCAAGAAGCTTAAAATTCCCCAAGTTGAGCTACCATGGGGGCTTCATGAACGGTTATGGCCCGTTAAATATATTCTCTTCCTCGGACTGTTCGGCTTATCGCTGTACTCTCTTCAGGATGCAGAGCACTGGGCAGAAATAGAGCCTTTTAAAACATCGATTATTCTTAAGTTTGCAAGAGACTGGCCTTGGGTTCTCTATGCGGTGACATTGCTTGCTGCCGGACTTTTCATCGAAAGATTCTATTGTCGTTATATTTGTCCCCTCGGTGCAGCATTGGCAATTCCAGGCCGTATGCGCATGTTCGAATGGCTTAAACGCCATCCCAAAGACTGTGGTAATCCCTGTAATACCTGTGCCAAAGAATGCATGGTTCAAGCGATCCACCCAACGGGTGAGATAAACCCCAATGAGTGTCTATATTGCCTGCATTGCCAAGTGGTCTATCACGATGATCACCGTTGCCCACCTATGGTGCAAAAACGCAAACGAAAAGAACGCTTGAACGATCTTCAGAATAAAAGCTCAGCCATTCGTAAATCTGACTGCCCTGTTTCTGAAGTACCTGATTTTATCGGCGAAGATATCAATAACAAATCTGTCCCAGATGCCTCGGCACAAGTTGTCAAAGGCAAAAAGGACGGAGCTGCTCTGAGCAAGAATAAGCCCAAAGCAGCAGAACCGTCACCCTAACGGTGATAGCACGCCTACCCTGTTTAATGGTGAGACAAGAGACAGGAACGGCACTTAAAGAGGAGCATAAAAAATGTCTGAAGAAAAAGGTCTGTCACGACGTGACCTACTTGGTGGGTCAGCCAAACTGACTATGGCTGGAGTTGGTGCTGCAGCTCTTGTTGGTTCTGTTACACCAGCGAACGCCAAAAACCCTGCTGAAGTTGAACCAGGCCAACTAGATGAATATTATGGCTTTTGGTCATCTGGGCAGGCTGGTGAATTACGCATCATGGGTATTCCATCCATGCGTGAATTGATGCGTATTCCTGTTTTCAATCGCTGTTCTGCAACGGGTTGGGGACAAACCAATGAAAGCCTCAAAATTCTTACTGAGAATTTGCTTCCACAAACCAAAAAGTTTTTGGAAACCCGTGGTGGCAACTATCTAAACGGTGACCTCCATCACCCACATATGTCCTTCACGGATGGTGCGTACGACGGTCGTTATATCTTTATGAATGATAAGGCAAACACACGTGTAGCTCGTGTTCGTTGTGACATCATGAAGGTCGACAAAGTTATCGAAATTCCGAACGCCTCTGACATTCACGGTTTGCGTCCACAAAAATATCCACGCACTGGCTATATATTTGCCAATGGTGAGCACCGGGTTCCACTGCCAAACGATGGTACTGTCCTCGATGATCCAAGCAAATACGTTGCAATTTTCACCGCAATTGACGGCGACACGATGGAGGTTAAGTGGCAGGTTAAAGTCAATGGTAACCTCGATAACGTCGACGCTGATTATCAAGGTAAGTATGCTATTGCTTCTTCTTACAACTCAGAAGAAGGCGTAAACCTCGCTGAAATGACTTCCTCTGAACAAGATCACGCTGTTGTCTTTAACATCAAGCGTATCGAAGAAGCTGTTGCCAATGGTGACTACGAAGTCTTCGATGGTGGTGTGCCAGTTGTAAACGGCCTCAAAGGGTCTCCTTTAACAACATATATCCCGATATCTAACAGCCCGCATGGTGTTAACGCAGCGCCAGATAAACGACACATTGTTGTAAATGGTAAGCTATCACCGACTGTATCCGTTATCGATGTTGAACTGTTGGACGATGTGTTTGAAGGTAAGATCAAACCTCGTGACGCGATCGTAGCTGAACCTCAATTGGGTCTAGGCCCTCTTCACACTGCCTTTGATGGTCGTGGCAATTGCTTTACCACCCTATTCCTCGACAGTCAGATCTGTAAGTGGAATATGGATAAAGCGATCCGTGCCTATAAAGGTGAAGATGTTGATCCAATTTTGCAAAAACTGGATGTTCATTACCAACCAGGACACAATCATACTTCTATGGGTGAAACCTTAGAGGCTGATGGTAAGTGGCTAGTATCACTTAATAAATTCTCAAAAGATCGCTATATCAATGTTGGTCCTCTAAAACCTGAAAATGATCAGCTCATTGATATTTCTGGTGATGATATGAAACTGGTACACGATGGTCCAACTTTCGCTGAACCACACGATTGCATCATTGTTCATAGATCTGTTGTGAACCCTGCTCATATCTATGAAAGAACCGATCCTACCTTTGCAGATACGATTGCAATGGCAAAAGCTGATGGTGTTGACCCTGAAGATTGCCAAGACGTAATTCGGGATGGAAATAAAGTTCGTGTTTATATGAACTCTGTTGCTCCTGAATTCAGCCTTGAAAAATTCACAGTCAAGCAAGGTGATGAGGTCACCGTCGTGGTCACCAACCTTGATGATGTTGAAGATCTTACCCACGGCTTTACGCTTGCAAATTATGGCGTTTGCTTTGAAGTCGGCCCACAACAGACTGCTTCTGCGACTTTCGTTGCTGATCGTCCAGGTGTTCATTGGTTCTATTGCCAGTGGTTCTGTCACGCTCTGCACATGGAAATGCGCGGTCGTATGTTAGTTGAACCTGCTTAAGGTTTAATGGAAAGAAGGTTATGGCCCGATTTTTCGACAAAAAGTTAGCACAACCATATAGGTTTCTCGCATTGCTCGGGATAATGGTTACTGCTGCCCTACCCGTTGAAAGTCGGGCTGAAACCATAAGAGTATCTCCAGGATCTAAACCTTTAACAGAGGTCCTGGAGAATGCTCAAAATGGTGATACCATCATTCTATCTTCCGGAGTTTATCCCGGATCTCTTATCATTAATAAAAGTATTATTCTACAAGGAGAAAGCGGCGCTACGATTGATGGCCAAGGGCAAGGACATACGATTAAAGTTATTGCAAAAAATACCGTTATCCGAGGCCTGCATATAAGAAACTCTGGACAAGATTTATCCGAGCAAGACAGTGGAGTTTTTATCCATAAAACGGCTAATAATACAATAGTTGAAGATAATTTTCTACAGGACAACCTTATTGGCATCTACCTATGGGGCCCTAAAGATGCGGTCGTCAGAAATAATAGTATAGAAGGACTGCAAATCCTTCATGTAAACGATCGAGGCAATGGCATACAGCTCTGGAACACGCCGGGTTCCATTATAGAGGGTAATACGGTTCGTTTTGGTAGAGATGGTATTTTTACGACGACCAGCAAAAATAATACATTTCGTAATAATACATTCGAAAATACCCGTTTCGCTATTCACTATATGTATACAAACAACAGTATTGTAAGCGGAAACATTTCACGTGGAAATGATGTTGGATTTGCCCTCATGTTCTCTAAAAAACTTAAAGTAATAAATAATCGCTCTATCAACGACAACGAACATGGATTTGCTTTAAATTACGCAAACAGATCTGTTTTCGAGGGTAACTCTGTCAAAAACGGTGGAGTTAAATGTGTGTTTATTTATAACTCTAATAAAAATACTTTTAAGAGAAACCGCTTTGAAGGATGTGATGTCGGCATCCATTTCACTGCGGGATCAGAACAAAACTCCATTACTGAAAATGCGTTTATCGGCAACAGACATCAGGTCAAATATGTGGGTACCCGCGATCTTGATTGGTCACAAAACAATAGAGGTAATTATTGGAGCGATAACCCTGCTTTTGATTTAAACGGAGATGGTATATCTGATAGCGTTTACCGACCCAACGATGTTCTTGATCGGGTTATATGGGCCTCTCCCTCTGCCAAACTCTTGATCAATTCACCAGCCATGGAAATCTTGCGTTGGTCACAATCCCAATTTCCTTCACTACAGCCTGGCGGCGTTTATGACAGCGCCCCACTTATGACCCCCCCGCTGGCAAACATTGCAGAAAATCAATTTTCTTCCGCAGAGGAACAAAATCCGGAGGAACTAAATTAATGACAATTACGACTAAGAACAACAGCATATGCTTGAATAAAGTAAGTAAATGGTATCCTTCTCACAAAGCGGTAACAGATATAGATTTAGAGGTTCCTGAAGGGTGTTTAATGGCGCTCGTTGGCCACAATGGTGCCGGCAAAACGACTTTGATGAAACTTATTCTGGGGTTGATCCAACCCACGTCTGGCAGTTTGTCAATTTTAGGCAAAAATCCTGGTGATCGAAGTGTTTTCAAATATAGAGAAGGCATTGGTTTTCTGCCCGAAAACATTTCTTTTGATGCCAATATGACCGGCCGTGAACTCATTACCTTCTTTTCTCGTCTAAAACAGGTGAATAGATCTCGAAGTTTGGAACTCCTGGAAATGGTCGGCCTTGCCGATGCAATGGACCGTCGCTTTAAAACTTATTCTAAGGGGATGAAACAACGTCTTGGTCTCGCACAAGCTCTGCTTGGTAAACCACGACTACTCCTATTAGACGAGCCTACCTCAGGATTAGACCCCGCTGCTCGCCACCATTTTTACGACATTATCCGAGAATTAAGACAAGATGGTGCAACTATTTTACTTTGTTCTCATGTTTTGACGGAACTCGAAGCACAAACTGATGCTGTTACGATTATGAACTCTGGCCGTGTCGTTGCTTCGGGGTCATTAGATGACCTAAGAGTACAAGCCGGATTACCGCTATCAATGCGCATTACTGTCAAAGAGGGTATGAGTGAACAAATTGCGTCTCCTCTTCGGGCTCAACAAGCAACCATTACAAAATTAAATGGCCGCCATTTAGAGCTTGAATGTGATCCGCAATCAAAGATGAAATTGTTGAGACACCTAAGTGAGCTTGGATCCGATGTCGAAGATGTAGAGCTATTCAATTCTTCTCTCGATCAACTTTACGCTGTATTTAGCGATAGAAAGGGAGCGTGATATGAACGCTATTTGGACAATCGCACTCAAAGAATTTCGAGATGCTCTTCGAAATCGGTGGATACTTGCTGCCAGTTTGTTGCTTGCATTGCTCGCACTCAGCCTGGCATTTGTCGGAACGGCTCCTGTGGGCAACGTCGACGTAAGTATGATGCAGGTTACAGCGGTTAGCCTCGCCAGTTTATCCGTGTTTTTAGTTCCTCTCATTGCTCTCATGTTGTCCTATGACACAATTGTCGGCGAAATTGAACGTGGGTCCATGTTATTGTTACTTACATATCCCGTAAGTCGATGGCAGATCATATTTGGAAAATTTCTCGGACATACCATGATTTTGTCCGTGGCAACGATTGTTGGATACGGTTCAGCAGGTTGTTTGATTGCATATAATGCCGAGTTTACCTCTTTAGATGACGCCCTTATTTTCATTAGCTTAATCGTAACAACCATACTTCTCGGTAGTGCTTTTATTTCATTAGGTTATTTATTGAGTGTAATCGTCAAAGAGCGAGCAACAGCCATTGGTCTGGCGGTTGCAGTATGGCTCTTTTTTGTTCTTCTTTATGACATGGCAGTACTTGGGGCTCTTGTTGTTGATCAAGGTGAAAACATGAAAGCTGATTTTGTTAATCTGCTCTTACTTTTCAATCCTGCTGATTCATTTCGCCTACTTAACCTTACCGGATTTGATGCCATGGCCGCATTATCAGGCATGTCATCTATTGCTGGGAGGGCAATATTACCACCGGAGTTCGCCCTATTTGCTTTGGCTTCATGGATTACTCTGCCTTTACTTATATCTGGATACATTTTTTCAAGGAAAGAGATATGACCCTCCTTTCTTACAATCAAAACTTGAAAACAAGACTAGTCGGAAAATTCGTCATTGTTTCATCGCTCGTTACTCTGCTTACGGGCTGTTTTGGAAATGAAGATATCGCCATCCCTGGCCCGCTTGAATTAACATCTAATGATCAAAGTTACTTCTGCGGAATGACCGCAGCTGGACATCCCGGTCCTAAAGCTCAAATCCATATTTTAGGTCGTAAAAATCCGATCTGGTTTGCCGCAGCGAGAGATGCTGTCGGATATTTAAAACTGCCTGAAGAGAGTAACGAGATTCTGGCTCTTTACGTCAGTGATATGGGCAAGGCCAGTTGGTTAACTCCTGAAACAGGTCCTTGGGTAGATATCAACCAAGCGACCCTCGTCATTGAAAGTTCTAGAAGCGGTGGCATGGGAGCACCTGCTGTCGTTCCCTTTGCAGAAACTGCCGCAGCTCAATCTTTTGTTGATCAATATGGCGGGCGAATTGTTAAGTTAGATGATATTCCAGCTGATTATGTTTTGGGTATGGTCGAGATTCCCGATAACCCCGAGATCTCTTCCTCCCAATAAACAAATTATAATAATACTTAGGTAAAGATAGATGTCTCAGTCCTTCAACAGAAGACGTTTCCTACAGATTACAACGACAGCGACGTTGTTAAGCGCGACAAGCAGCTATCAAGCTTCTGCGAGTGAACAACTCTACCGTTGGCAAGGAGTAGCGCTGGGTGGGCAGGCAGAGATTTTACTACCGGCAGGCTCAAACTCAAAATTAATCGGAAATGAAGTGATATCTGAACTCAAAAGGCTGGAAGCTATTTTTAGCCTTTATGATCCGACATCGGAAGTAAGCCAGTTGAATAGAACTGGTGTCGTAGAAAACCCTTCTCTTGAGCTGGTTGAACTACTTCATAAATCCAATCAACTGTCAGATCTAACCAATGGTGCCTTTGATATTACAGTACAACCGTTGTGGGAGTTACATAGCGAGAACAATGGTTATTCTCAGGCCCAATTATTTAAGTTGGAACAGTCCATTAGAGGCCTATTGGGTTATCAAAATCTAGATGTAAGTAGCGAAAAAATATCCTTTGATAAAGGGGGGATGGCCATAACCCTTAATGGGATCGCACAAGGCTATATTACCGATAAAATCACACAGCTTCTTTCCAATCACGGCTTTACTGATAGCTTGATAAACATTGGTGAGATTAAAGCACTCGGTCACCATCCAGATGGCAGAAATTGGAAAGTTGCAATAGCAGATACACGTTCGACGAATAAGGCCATTCAAGCACAACCGAACTCTGTTTCTTTAAATGATGGCCAAGCAATTGCCACCTCTTCATATTTGGGTACTACAATTTCTGATGGTACGCCTCACCTGTTAAACCCGCTTACTCACGAAGACGAATATCGTTATCAGTCCATGAGTGTAATCGCAACTGATGCCACTACAGCAGACGCGCTCTCAACGGGTTTTTCCTTTATGTCGATAGAGAACATACGGAATATTGTGAATACTCAACCAAATCTCAATATTTATGCCGTTGATAAAACGGGACGTACTTACAGCGTTTGAATGACTTTTCATGTAGAATTCTCAAGCCTTTAAATCTTCTCATTAGACATACGACTTGAAGAGTCTGAGACTTGATCTTAAAAAACGAAGAGCTTATCTGTTACTATCTGAGTATTTGTGAAATATGCCTGTTTTGACCGTACGAAGAATTAGCTTTGAAAGTATCCTGAATTGATGACTTCCTCGGTTTCAGAATGACCGGGTAGAACCATAGCAAAGCCCTCAATAACTTCATCTCGAAATTTAGCTAACTCTTTCATTTCTGGTGAATGATAGAATTCCAGAGCGGCCTCAAAGCTTTTTAATTTATAGACCACCATACCGGAATAACTGGTTTTACCTTTTAGTGCTTTGACGGGACTAGAAATCATTACCTCAGCACCGTATTTTTCGGCGATAGGAAGAGACAATGGTCCAAGCTCATCAATCCTTGATCTATCGATAACATTGTAATGATGAAGAACATATCCAGCCATTTAAAGGGGTTCCTAGTTTTTATATTTTAAAACAGATAGTTATCACATAGAATAAGTCATGAACAGCCTAAGGCAGAGTTACCCATCTTTATAGGATGCTAAGAAGTATTATCTCTCAAATACACATGAGGTATTCGAATATTTTATGAAACTGGACCGATATAAAGACATAAAATAATTTAAGAGACAAACTCACGCATATTATTGCACAGTATAGTGTATTTCTTTTCCTTAAATCATCAAAAGATAGCCTAGATTGGAACGCTATGCCTGTCGTTACTTCTTCAATATCCGAACTTGAAAAGCTCTCACAGGCAGCACTGGTTGCTTCGGGTGTTTCAGACAATATGGCTCTATCGGTCGCACGTGCAGTTGTCCAGGCTGAGAGTGAAGGTAATCAAATCTGTGGATTACTTTATATTCCCCTTCTCTGCGAGCAATTGAGGTTTGGTAAAGTTGATGGCCAAGCGAAGGCAAGTATCGAAATAACTGCTCCAGGGGCAATAACCGTAAATGCTGAAGATGGACTAGCTCATCCAGCTATTGAACTCGGAATGCCATATTTAATAGAAGCAACTAAAAATCTTGGCATTGCCGCTATGACAGTAACCAATTCTACCAATTGTCTGGCTCTTTCTCATTTTGTATTACCGCTCGCTCAGGCGGGTTTGATTGGTCTCGGGTTTGCCAACTGTCCTGCAGTTATGGCCCCTCCTGGCGGCAAAACACCCGTACTCGGTACTAATCCTATAGCCATGGCAATCCCTGGTGAAAGTGCGCCAACCATAGTAATTGATCAAAGCACAACTGCTGTTGCCATGACCCAGTTGATTATCCGGCGAGATCGAGGTGAAAACATTCCAAAAGGTTGGGCCCTTGATAAAGATGGCACTCCTACGATGGACCCAGAAATGGGATTAGCTGGAAGTATGCTACCTAGTGGCGGGCATAAGGGGTTTGGTATTGCCTTGATTGTGGAGGTTTTGAGTGCAGCACTATCTGGCGCTCAACTTAGCTCTGAAGCTAGTCCTTATTTTGGCGATCAAGGAGGACCTTCAAGAACAGGTCAAACTATAATAGCTATTGATCCCGTTAAATTTAACCCCAATTTTCTAGATAGTATCAAAAATCTTTGCACTTCTATTGAAAATCAGGAAGGTGCGAGACTACCTGGTAAACAAAAATCAAATAACCTTATTAATGCAACTAAACATGGTGTCTTGATAGAGGCGTCACTTCTACAACAGATAAAAGAAATATCAGGCCTGCTTAGTTAGATATTATCATAAATTGAGTAATGCGTTCTGTGAAAAATAATAGTACTTACAGATAGTTACGGGTATTGTTGTGAAAGCACAGCAACATTTTATATTTTAACTCATATGTTCAATTTGTATCGCATTATTATAATTGCGATTGAATTGTATGATTGTTGATATTCGTCCTCTGCCGCATGATTTTTATGAAAAAAAGAACTCGAAATGAGTCAATTAATCCTCCAGCAACAAAACAAATAAAACGGTAATAATAGCGACAGCTACAAGCTGTACTTGTCAGGAGTGCATAATGGATATCAAGACCTCTAGCTCTGGCCAGTTATTTGGCCGTCATCGACGAAAAATTGCCCCTTTTGAAATACCTGAACATCCTGGTCCGAATGCCAGCCATGAAGATCTTGAAGCATGGGCACGTTCTAAAGCCGCAAACTTTAATCAACATGTCATAGGCTACGGTGCTTTAGCAGAAGGAGAATGGAAAGCTGCTAAAATTCCAGAACCGGATCTCGGCACGATGCGTCGTTACAGACTTGAGCGTATTAGAGAACAACTACGCGCGCGAGATTTGGCCGGGATCTATCTTTATGATCCCCTAAATGTGCGTTATGCGACCGATGCCAGTAATATGCAGCTTTGGACTCTACACAACCCGGTTCGAGCCTGTTTTGTAGCCACTGATGGTCCTGTAATTCTTTATGATTTTCATAACTGCGAACACCTATCCGATCACTCTGAGGTCGTAGATGAAGTTCACGCCGGCATTGCCTGGTTCTATTTCGAAGCTGGTAATCGTGTAGAAGAACAGGCTGCCAAATGGGCCAAAATAACAGCGGATTTGGTACATCAACACGGCGGGGGAAATAAACGTCTCGCATTCGATCAGGTCGATTCACATGGTATCCCTCACCTCAACCGTGAAGGGATAGAGGTTGTTTACGGCGAAGATGTCATGGAGGAGGCTCGAAAGATCAAATCTCCGGACGAAATTCTCTGTATGCGTCGGGCTATTGTTGCTTGCGAAGCCGCTATGGGCGAGATGGAAAAAGCTCTCAGGCCGGGTATGAGTGAAAATGATCTTTGGTCTATCTTACACGCCGAAAACATTCGTCGTGGTGGAGAATGGATCGAAACAAGATTGTTGGCTTCTGGTCCAAGAACTAATCCCTGGTTTCAGGAATCTTCGGCGAGGATTATAGAAGCTGGTGATCTCGTTTCTTTTGACACCGACCTCATTGGCTCTTACGGATTTTGTTGTGACATTTCAAGAACCTGGCTCGCTGGGGACGGTAATCCGAGTAATGAACAACGCGTGCTTTATCAAATGGCTCTAGAGCAAATTGTTCACAACCGTGAAATGTTAGCCCCAGGTGTGAGTTTCAAAGAACTGTCTCATCAAGGCAAAAGCCTCCCGGATGAATACTTGCCTAACAGATATTCCGTTCTGTTTCATGGAGTAGGTCTTTGTGATGAATACCCTGCTGTGCGTTACCCTTCTGATTGGGAGGCTGTTGGTTATGAAGGAGAACTTGAACCTGGCATGGTTGTCTGTGTGGAAAGCTACGTTGGCCGTCACGGAGGCCACGAAGGCGTTAAACTGGAAGATCAAATCCTGATCACCGAAACAGGCTACGAACAACTTTCAAGCTATCCTTTGGATGAACGCCTTATGCAAAATGTTTAACTCTTACCTCCTCTCTAGGGTGGGTTTACGGCTGAGAATTTCACTTTAATTCAATAAATGTTCATGCTATGTTCCAGTGGCATTAAGGTCACCTATAAGGAAACGTTATGATCAAAGGAAGCTGCCTATGCGGCAAAGTAAAATTCGAAGTCTCAGGAGAGCCGTCTTCATTGAGTTATTGCCACTGTTCAAGATGTCGCAAAGCAGCTGGTGTGTTTTCTGCAGTGCTGATCGGTAATGCCGATGATCTTCGAGTTACAGAGGGGCAGGATCAAATAGCAAAGTTTCAGCCTGAAACGGATGCAAAGTTTGAACGCTGTTTTTGCAAGGAATGTGGTACTTCTCTGGGCGACATGGCCTCAGGTGATATTTATGTTATCGCGGCCTCTGCCTTGGACGACGATCCTGGAATACGTCCAACGATACATATCCACACAGCATCAAAGCCAGATTGGTATCAGATTGATGATGATTTAAAAAAATTCGAGGGCGATTACATCCCTGAAGAATGAATTAGTATCAACGTCACCTTTCTTTTCTGAACCAGTGCTTAAGGTCGTATTTCACCCCCAGCCGTAAACCACGCCATCTCAAGTGAATGGATTTACAAAAAGAAGGTCAGGATTTTGCATAATTCCCGACCTTCTTTTTCTTTAATAACAATGCGTTACAGGCTTATCCCAGCATTCTTTCTGCTTTTGGATCAAAGAGTGTTTCCGTATACATTCGGGCCTTTAACATTACGCCAAGGACCTCGATTTCCACTTCAACACCATCCTTCACAATTTCAGTCGGAAGGAAGCCAATGGCCACTGATTTTTGGCTAAAGTGCGCATATCCGCCAGACGTCACAAAGCCAACAACTTTTCCGGCGTGCCAGATGGGCTCATCGCCCCAGACATCTGCATCAATAGCATCAACAACAAAAGTACAGAGTTGTCGGGATGCTCCCTCTTCCTTTTCTTTGAGAGCCGCTGCTTTGCCAACAAAATCGGCGGCTTTTTTATAGGAGGTAAAACGGTCCATACCAGTTTCAACTGGCATATAATCAGGCCGGAATTCCCGCCCCCAAGATCCAAAAGATTTTTCCAGACGCAAAGACATCATTGCCCGCATACCAAACGGTTTGAGACCTAGGTCCTTACCTGCATTAGCTAAGATGTTATATAGCGCAACTTGTTCTTCAGAACGCACGTAAATCTCGTAGCCAAGATCTCCGGTATAAGAAACCCTTTGAACCAGAGCACGACAGGTTCCAATATCTGTTTCCTTGATATCCAGAAATTTGAAATTTTCAGCTGAGACATCTTCAAAAGCAACACGGCTTAGAAGTTCCCGTGCCTTAGGCCCGGCAATCTGAAAACCAATGCGTTTGGTGGATATATTCTCAATTGCAACAGAACCATCAGTTGGCAGGTTTGTTTCAAACCAACGAAGGTGCGCTGCCTGCATTCCAAAAGAGGCTGTAACCATAAATTCGTTATCAGAGAGGCAGGAAACGGTGAAATCACCAATTAACTTACCTTTCGGGCTCAACATGGGGTTTAGTGCGAGGCGGCCAAGCTTTGGGATACGACCTGCCATAATCACATCCAACCACCCCCGTGCACCTGAACCCGTTACTAGATATTTACCGAAGTTGTGAACTTCATTAATGCCAACAGCTTCTCGGACGGCACGACATTCTGCACCAACGGCATCAAATGCATTACTGCGGCGGAAGCTCGGCGTTTCTTCCAGAGGCTCACCTTCTGGGGCAAAATAATTTACTGCTTCCATGCCGTAGGCAGCGCCAAAGACAGCGCGCTGATCTTTCCACACGCCATAAGCAGGTGTGGTTTGATGAGGTCGTGCGATGGGAAGCTCTTCATTTGGATAAGAAACGGAAAAACGGCGTTGATAGTTTTCACGGACCTTGGCACGAGTATAGCCGGGTGTAATCCAATCGCCAAAGCGAGCTACGTCCATAGCAAATACGTCTCGAGAAGGTTCTCCTTCAATCATCCATTCTGCCAAGGTTAGGCCAACGCCTCCCCCTTGAGAAAATCCTGCCATTACGCCACAAGCTGACCAGTAGTTGCGCAAACCAGGAACAGGACCAACAAGAGGGTTACCATCAGGGGCAAAGGTAAAGGGCCCATTGATGATAGTCTTAATCCCAACCTTTTCCAAAACTGGGAAACGTTTAAAGGCAAATTCCAGAGAGTCACCAATTCGGTCTAAATTATTATTTAGGAGCTCGTGACCAAAATCCATCGGTGTTCCGCGTTCAGCCCATGCGTCACAGGCTTGTTCGTAAAAACCAATGCAAAGCCCCCGACCTTCCTGACGCAGATAGCTTTCTCCCTCAGGGTCCATCACATGAGGTAGTTCGCGATCAAGTTCATAAACTTCTGGAGCATCTTCTGTCACCAGATACTGATGTTCCATAGGGTGAAGCGGCATGTAAACACCCGCCATTTCCCCAACTTCACGTGCCCACAGTCCGCCAGCATTAACGACATGCTCGGCAATAACAGTACCTTCTTTAGTTACGATCTCCCAGGAACCATCGGCTTGAGGGTTAAGCTCAAGTACTGGATTTCGGAGGATAATCTCAGCTCCAGCCATTTTTGCGGCCTTTGCATAAGCATGCGTCGTTCCAGATGGATCAAGGTGGCCATCAAGAGGGTCATACAACGCTCCAAGAACACCTTCAATATTGGTGATTGGAGAGAGTTTTTTGATTTCTTCAGGAGTAACTATTTCGGTATCAAGGCCCATGTAACGATGTTTGGCCCGTTCCGCCTTAAGAAAGTCCATACGCTCTGGCGTAGAGGCCAACGTCACACCACCAACATGGTGGAGGCCACAGGACATACCCGTGATCTCTTCAAGTTCTTTGTAGAGGCGAATGGTGTAGCCCTGTAATGCCGCCATGTTAGTATCGGCATTTAATGTGTGAAAGCCACCAGCTGCATGCCAAGTTGAACCTGATGTTAGCTCAGAACGTTCAATTAACATTACATCATTCCAACCAAGTTTAGTTAGATGATAGAGAACAGAACAACCAACAACGCCGCCACCAATAACGGCTACACGAGTATGAGATTTCATATGACTTATCCGATTACAGAGAAACTGGAGTTCTGATTAATGTCACGGTTACGAGAGAACACGCCGAGAGAAATAGTTTTGTCGATATTCTCAAGATGAAATTGTAATGGCTCGACATCATGATCATGGCCATTCTCACAAGCCTCAACAATTGCAGTCATCATTTTGCCAGCAACCGGTGCGTTTTTATACTGATTACCACTGGTACCTACTGCCATATAGAACCCTGGCAGGTTACTTTTATCGTAAATCGGCATCCAGTCTTCTGTCACGTCATAGAGGGCAACAACACCCCGGGTTTTTGAGGGAATTCCCAATTCTGGGAACCTCTGTGCCATACGCATGACCAGAACTTTCCACTGTTCAGAAAAGTTTTCATCATAATTATCAGGATCTTCAACCCATTCTTTTTCATCGCAGGCCGGGTCTTCTGAACCGATAAGGATGTTGTTCCCGGTTTCTGGACGGCAATAAGTATGAATATCGCTATCTGAATAAATCATGCCTTCTTTCTCAAAATCAAACCCGGCAGGTGACGGTACATGCGCGACCTCATGACGAAGAGCGCGAGTACTCATTTTCATTTCACCATCAACGCCAGCCATTTCATTGATTTTGGAAGAATGAGGTCCGGCGATATTAATGACGACAGGTGATAAAACTTCAGTACCATTAGACAACTTAACACCGCTTACACGTCCATCTTTTTTCAGGATTTCGCTGACTTCAGTATTGAAGATAAACTCAGCGCCATGAGCTTCTGCAGCACGTTGCGCGTTATGGGCCGAAAGCTTGGGATCATTGACATAACCGCCATGAGGAAAGAAGACCGCGCCTTCTACCGCAGGACCCGTTGGAAGACCGAATTCTGGATCTTCAGGACGTTTAGCTGGCTCAAACTGTTGTGTATCAACTATAGGCAAATACTTTTTAATATCTGATGTCGCAATGTCTTCGTAAGGACATCCAATTTCGTCCATGGTCGAACAGACTTTTGTCAAAGAATGATTGTGCGGTGTTTTGATCACAAGGCACCCGGTTTCTTTATATTCAATCATGCCATGGTCATCCTGAACGCCCATATAGCCGTTCCAGTCTTTCCAGTAATGCCAACCTTCGTAAGCAAGAGCACAGGTTTCAAGAGCAGAATAATAAGTTCGAATGATCGCACAAGATCCTGATGTGGACCCATAACCAGATTCTGGTAGCTTATCTATGGACAGGGTTTTCCACCCTTTTTTGGCCATTTCAAACGCAGTACAGGCACCAATTACGCCGGCACCAATGATAATTGCATCGTAGGATTTCTTCATTCTTCTAATTGTCCCTGTTCATCCATAGATAAATGGAATTGTTCTATATTTTTCTTTTACTTAACTGTCTCAATAGCTGAATTGGTGTTCCGATGATATTTACTTAAAAATCGCCGGTAACGCCTCCTTCGGAAGTCCTTCGGGCAACAAAGTCATTTATTTCTTCTTTCCAGGAACTGTTGAGCTCTGGTTGCTGATATTCATTTAAAACATTTTTATAGATTAAATGAGCGCGTTCTGTTGCCGTCTTCGATCCCTTCTCTTCCCAACTTTCAAAGTTGCTCCAGTCGGATAAAATCGGAGAATAGAAAGCTGTTTCGTAGCGCTCCAATGTATGAGCCGTTCCAAAGAAATGTCCTCCTGGCCCAACGTCTTTAATTGCTTCAAGACCCAGGCTCCCTTCGCTTACTTCAGGGGGTTGAAGGAATTTGGTCATCATTTGTAACATTTCCGCATCGATGATGAGTTTCTCAAAGGAGGCACATAGACCACCTTCCAACCAACCTGCGCCGTGCATGACCATATTTGCCTGGCCCATAACGGCAGACCAAATTGACATCTGACTTTCATAGGTTGCCTGGGCATCAACACAGTTGGAGGCATTGGCGTTTGATGATCGATAAGGAACGCCGACCCGCCGTGCCAATTGACCACCAATCATTGCCGCTTGTGCATTTTCAGGCGTACCAAAGGCAGGTGATCCAGATTTCATATCGACATTTGAGGTAAACCCGCCATAGGCGACAGGGCAACCTGGTGAAACCAGTTGAAGTAATGTCATACCCGCAAGAGCTTCTGCGTGTTGTTGCGCAAGAGCTCCTGAAACTGTAATGGGTGCCATGGCACCAGACAGGGTAAAGGGGGTAATTATACAAAGCTGGTTATGGCGCGCCATTTCTATAGCACCTTCAATCATCACGCCATCAAGACGGAGTGGTGAAGATGTATTGATAATGGTAAATAGTCGTGTCTTTTCCTTAAATTCACTCCAGCTTTCACAACCATGTGCGATACGGGTGATTTCCAGTGCGTCTGTTATACGTTCCTTGCCCAAAGAATAGGCGTGATAGACCTTATCCGTTAAGATTGCCATATCAGCAACGCATTCGAGATGACGCGTTCTAGGTGCAATATCAACGGGTTCTACAGGATAACCGGCAATAAAATGTATGGTGTTCAAAGACTGACATAGTTTTAGTAGATTGCGGTAATCTTCCTGATTACCTGGACGTCGCCCTCTTTCTATATCGCTTACATTTGGAGCAGAAGCGACAGAACCAAAAGAGATCTTACCTGGCGACAAATCAAGGTTATGGGATGGATTGCGTGAATGAAGCGTAATGGTTGAAGGTGCATGTGACATTGCGTCCTTGATCAAGCCTCGATCTATAAAGACCCTGTCGCTCCCGGTTTCAACCTTAGCGCCAGCTTTACGAAAGATCTCCTTAGCTTCAGCGTGTAGGATGTCCATTCCCACTTCTTCAAGAATACGATAAGCCGTATCACAGATGGCATCGATTTGGCCTTCATGAAGTATCTCAAAGGGTTTGTAAGGGTTTTGAACCTGAGACCATGGTAATTGCTTCAATGATGACGCAGAATCATTGGATCTCTTATTTCGTTTTCGTCCTGATCTTTGCATCATGTTTTGTTTCTCCCGCCAGAAATTGATTAGCGTATGTTGTTTTTAATATTCAGCCCCAAAGATTTTATGAACTGTATTTAAACGATCTTCGATGACCTGATAATCACTGACTTGCATTGGCGCAAAACCAATAAAGAGTAAGGCTTCACGCGTATCTTCATCCAGAGCAACCATGGCATCAACAACTGCCATATGAATTTTATCGAGTTCTCTTCTGGGACGAAGCGCTGTAATATAAGGAAGTGTGGGTGTCGGTTCACTGGTGGCAACTATCCTGAGTTTTTGTGTCGAAGGCTCATGACGCAAAGCCAATTCCCAGCTTAGCGCATCAATAGCAGCAAAATCAGCTCGTCCCTCTGCTACATCTTGAAGTGACTGCCTGTGGCTACCGCTTTGGAAAGAAGATGTGAAGTATTGAGGAGCATCTTTTACAGAACTCAAAGTATGTAATAGTGCTGCATACCCAGATTGAGATCCCTTTTCATTATAAGCAAAGGTCTTATTTTTTAAATCATCAAGTTTCTCTATGTTTGAATCCTGATGAACAATAATCACACTGTAATAAGAACCTGCACCACAATTCAAACCATATGCTGGTGTACCTACCAAAGAAACTTTATCTTTAAGAGTTGTTCTAAAAGGTAGCCCGCAAGCTTGTGATAACAATAAATTTTTACCTAACCAGACATCCTGTCGATCACTTGTACGATCCATTTGGTCAGGAACCTTAAAGCCTTGACTTGAAAAGCTTCGTTTTAGTTCTTTGAAAAACCGATCATTATAGATCTGAAGTTCCGGCCAATCATACATTGGCAAGGAGACAACACTCTCACTCATCTTCTTTATCCCTGATGTTGTCTTGATTAGTTATGTATATTTTTGTCGCATTTCTTCGGGATGAAGGGATAAGCAACTGGTTCTTTTTGGTTGAAGGCAAAGCGTTTAAAAATTTCAGCGTAATTCTTAAAGCTATAGCCTTTGTTCATTTCAAGAAAACGTTGTCGATTTTTTGAAAAAATAGATGGTAACTTATACCAAGCAACTGTGGGATAAGCATGGTGTACGACATGTAGATTGTTGTTCAAAAACAGATAGCTGAAGAAACCCTTGTCTTCAATAATGACTGTTCGCGCACGCATACTTTCATGGGCTTGATGCTCAAGAAAGGTACGCACCATTAATAAGGAATAGGCAAAATAACAGCAGATGAGATAAGCCCAAATTGGCATCGTGCTCATATGAAACACAGCAATAATAACCAGCGCTGATATCACAAAATGAACTAACCAGGTATTGATAACTTTCCAGTCTCCACTACCAAGTTCTGCTTTGGCAAAGCCTGTTACACTCAGCATTGGGCCAATCAGCATTCGGCCTGAGAGTGTATTGTTAAATTCAAATACTTTTTGTACCCATCTGGATTTTTTATTCCAAAGTTTTGTATCTTGATAACCGCTTTCAGGGTCTTCGTAAGGATCGCTGATACTAGCATTTTGATGGTGCTTGATGTGCGAATCTTTAAAACGAAAGTACGGAAGTAGCACCCCAACAGGTATAAATATAATTGCGTCATTTATATACTGTGATGAAAAGGGATGGCCATGGATACATTCATGCTGAAGAGACGAATGAAGTGTAATTATGGGGATAAGAATAAGGATTTGGACCAACAACGGGATCCCAAGCGGGTTCACTATCATAAATCCTAAAGAGGAATAGCAGGCAACAATTAGAGCCAAAGTCCGCCATTCTGTATTATCACGCAACCACACTTTAAAACCTCCATATATTATTTAATTATGATGCGTGTGAAAAACACTATCGACAATCATACAATTCAATCATAATAATAATAATTCGTTGCTAATCGCTGTAATTGTAACTTTTGACGGATAATGATGTGAACTCACAACAATTTCCTTATGATAGCTCTGACAAACGAGATGTTGCTTATATATTTCGTGAACGTATGGCCCTACTTATTGCGCAGAGCGGAAACAATTTAAGTCAATTTTCGAAATCAATAGGTATTGATCGTTCAGCTCTTAGCCAATTTCTCGCACCAGATTCAACTCGGCTCCCTCGTGCTGAGACCCTCTGTGCAATATCAAGAGCGTGTGGAGTGTCCCTTGATTGGATAATGGGGTTGATAGCAAACGACGGCAATAGTGATGAAATCGTTCCATCAATTGAAATAATGCGGATGAACGAAGAGGAAGCTACTCTGAAAATCGAGGATTGGCATAGGGAAGCAACTGGTTATAAAATAAGGTACGTTCCCAATACTCTTCCGGATATCATGAGAATTGATGAAGTCAGCGAGTTTGAATTCAAATACAATCATCTTTTTATTCGAAAAGCACAAAACAAACAGGCAAAGAGACAACTTATAAAAACCGACAAACCTGATACAGATATTGAAGTTTGTATGCCTCTACAAACGCTTGAGCTTTTTGCAAAAGGAGAAGGTGTCTGGCAAGAACTTTCAAAGGAAATTCGAAAGAAACAACTCGAACATATGCTAAAGTTAGTTGGGGAGTTTTATCCCACATTTCGCTTGTTCTTCTTTGATCAAAAGGCCGCCTATTCGGCTCCATACACCCTTTTCGGTCCCTTGCGAGCGGCGGTATATCTCGGAAATATGTACCTTCTCGTCAATTCAGTTGATCATATAAAAGCTTTAACACAACATTTTGATCGCCTAATCAAACTAGCAACAGTGGGGCCTGATCGGGCCGAAGAGAGAATTCGAGAGTTTTTGACTGAATTAAGATAACAAATATTACAATATTCTTTATAAAGATGACTTTGTAATGGATCCTCTATAGCCAATCGCCCGTGTTCTTGTCGCTGTAATAGTCATAATTTCGTTACCATACCTAGGATTGGTATATATCATGTTATTTTATACTATATACTAATTAAAACAATCAGTTATACTCTAATCACATAGTGTAAATGGTATGGGCGTGAATTATAGTTTAGAACAGGAATTCGACAAACTATGTGAAAGAATGTCTATAATATGCAATATATAGTCTGTTTTATGAAATCCTATTATTCGCAATACTGCTGTTGTTAAATTGACAAATAAATCTGTGAATGTCGTACTGGAGTTTGCTTTTGGGCAATACAATAAGTGTGAAGTACCTATTTATCCTAATAACGACAAATTCACTTGGTCGCAAACTGACAACAAAATGTCGTTTGAAGTCACGAACAACATTTTCTGTACCTTTATGAAAAATAGAGGGAGTTCAGAACACCTAGTGAATAATAGTAAATAAAATAAGTAACAATAATGCCATAGGGTGGCTTAGTAATATATGTGATGCATACTTACACACAACTTGGGCAAGAGATAACAATAATAAAACATATGGCCACTACACTGTTGCATAGTTACAAAATGAAGTGATTTATCAATTTATTTTTGCATCAACTGTTTGACAATAAAAACGTTACAATAAACACTTATAATTACAAAAATAACACGAAAAAAAGAACACAAACAACCGGGAGGCACTACAAATGAAATTCTTCAAACGCAACGGCTCACCAATGCCGTCTCACACCGTAGAAATGGCTGAGGAAACAAAGTCTGGTAAAGTAGATCGTCGCGAGTTTCTTGCAATCGCAAGTGCGTTCGGTGCCACTGCAGCAACAGCTTATGGAATGATCGGTATGATCGCTCCATCCGAAGCCATGGCAGCAGAAGGCAAAAAAGGTGGCATACTTAAGGTCTCAACTAACGTACGGGAACTTAAAGATCCACGCACTTTTGATTGGTCTGAAATGGGTAATCTTGCCCGTCAGTTCCTAGAGCCATTGGTAAGGTATAATCATGATTTTACGTTTGAGGGTCGTCTTATTGATGGCTGGGAAATCAATGATGATGCAACACAATATACTTTAAAAGTTCGCAAAGGTATTAAGTGGAACAACGGTGATGACTTTAACGCAGACGATGTAGTTTTCAACATTACACGTTGGTGTGATAAATCTGTCGAAGGGAATTCGATGGTATCACGTGTGGATGCTTTAATAGACCCAAAAACGGAAAAAGCTGGTGATGGCGTTATTGAGAAAGTTGACGATTACACCGTTGTTTTAAATCTACTAAAACCTGATATTTCCATCATACCAGGTATGTCAGATTATCCTGCTCTAATCGTTCACCGCGATTATGAAAAAATGGGTAGCGATCTGGCTAAAAATCCAATTGGTACAGGTCCATTTGAGCTTGAATCAGTTGAAGTTGGTACGATAGCATCTGTACGACGCCGCACAAATGGCACTTGGTGGGATGGTGATGTTTATCTCGATGGTGTTGATTTCGTTGACTATGGTACTGATCCATCAGCAGAAGTTTCAGCGTTTGAGTCAGAGGAAATTCATACAAATTATCAGACGACAGCAGACTTTATTGAAATTATGGATAGTCTCGGCCTCGTTAAATCTGAAGCAGTAACATCTGCAACGGTTTGTGTTCGTACCAATGCTAATGCAAAACCATAC
The DNA here is from genome assembly GCA_036960845.1 of Halopseudomonas aestusnigri. Taxonomy (GTDB): domain Bacteria; phylum Pseudomonadota; class Alphaproteobacteria; order Kiloniellales; family Kiloniellaceae; genus Kiloniella. Next base: position 100,154 of record JBALWN010000007.1, read on the forward strand.
GACGATCAGCGTGTTCGTCGCGCTCTTCAAATTGCGGTAGATAACTCAACAGTTCTTCAGTTGGGTTATGGTGGATCAGGTCAAATTGCTGAAAACCATCACGTGGCTCCTTTGCATCCTGAATATTATCCACTGCCAAAACAAGAGCGTGATATTGAAGGCGCTAAAAAGTTAATGACAGAAGCTGGGATGATGGATCACGAGCATGAATTGCTTTCCATTGACGATGATTATCGTAAAAATACAGCTGATGCAGTCGCCGCTCAGTTACGTGAAGCTGGATTTAAAATCAAACGTACTGTTCTTCCAGGATCTACCTTTTGGAACGATTGGGTAAAGTATCCCTACTCTATCACAAATTGGAACATGAGACCTCTTGGCGTTCAAATTCTTGCTCTAGCCTACAAAACTGGGGTTCCTTGGAACGAATCAGGACATAGTAATCCAGAATTTGATGCAAAACTAGACAAAGCACTCTCAGTTGCAGATGTAGATGAACGTCGTAAAATCACTAAAGATCTTGAACAAATTCTTCAAGATTCAGGCCATATTGTACAGCCATATTGGCGTTCACTGTATAATCACTCTGTAGAATCTGTGAAAAATCACGCCATGCACCCTCTTTTCGAATTCCATTTCGAAAAAGTTTGGCTCGACGAAGCCTAATCATCTTCTAGATATCAGAGGGATCTCGACGCACGAGGTCCCTCTTTTTTTCATTGCAATCGTAAACTGAACGATCGACGGGGCCATCATGTTTACCTTTATTTTACGGCGTATGGGCGTCATGGCTTTGACCATGCTATGCTTGACTGTCGTTGTGTTTTCTCTTGTTAATTTAGATCCAAATTTACGCAAACTCTCAATTTCTCAAACGAATATGAGAGCCAGTGATGCTGAAATTGAGTCTTGGCTTGAGATCAACGGATATCGCGATCCTTTCTTCGAACGTTATGCTGCTTGGCTTGGGGCTTGGCAAAAACAGCCTAACGTTGACAAGGAAACCGGGTTAGCGGTTTCTCGTTTTAACTATTGTGATGATCCATCTAAACCGACCTTTTCTGGTGTTATTCAAGGAGATTTCGGGTGTTCGACAAAATTTAAGAAAAAAGTATCAGATAAACTTGTCCCTGCTCTACAAGCTACCGGTTGGCTAATGTTTTGGGTGATGGTCGTTATGATTCCCTCAGCCCTCTTAATCGGTATTCTCGCTGGAATGCGTGAAGGCTCTCGAACAGACAGAAGTCTGTCAGTGGTTTCTATCATCTCCACAGCTACACCCGAATACGTCTCGGGCATATTTTTTACAGTTATTTTTGCCTCATGGCTTGGTTGGCTTAATGGTTCGGCAGCTACAGCTACTTCCAAAGGTATTACTTTCTATAATTTTTCTTTACCAGTCATGACTATGGCACTTTATGGTATGGGATATATCGCACGTATGACGCGGGCATCCATGGTCGAAGTAATGACAGCGCAATATATTCGTACAGCCCGTTTAAAAGGTATGAGTTTTTACGCCGTAATTATAAAACATGCGCTTCGTAATGCTTTAATTGCTCCATTCACTGTCATCATGCTGCAATTTCCTTGGCTACTTACAGGTGTTGTAATTGTAGAAATTATGTTTCGATACCAAGGCTTTGGCTATACGCTGGTACAAGCAGCGGGCAACAATGATATCGATCTCTTGTTGGCCTGCTCTCTCGTCTCTGTCGTAGTTGTGCTGGTAACTCAGCTTATATCTGATGTGGGCTATGCCTACCTCAATCCACGTATTCGTGTGAAATAGGGGGGTATTATGGAATATTTATCCACATTTGGGGTTATCACCGCGACATTAATACAGCTTTGGCCAACCTGGTTAGCTCTGGCCATAATGATTGCATTAAGCTTTTCTTTCCAAGATCGATTAGGCCTCTACGGACGCCTTTTTGACAGTGGCGTTGGTATCGTTGGCGTTTGTATTGTGGCTTTTTGGATTTTCACCGCGATTTTTGCAGACATCATCGCGCCATTTGACCCTCTGGCTCAAATCGTTGTCATGAAAAACAAATTACCTGGAGCAATAGAGCCCGGAACAGGTGAAGCTTTCCTCTTTGGTGGAGACAAATTAGCCAGAGATGTTTTTAGCCGTGTTGTTTATGGCAGTCAGATTGTTTTGATTATTGCCCCGGCTGCAACGACCTTTGCCTTGATGGTTGGTATTTCTTTGGGATTACCTGCTGGATATTATGGCGGTAAAACGGATACTATTTTATCCTTTCTTGCGAACCTTGTCCTAGCATTCCCAGTTATTTTACTTTTCTATCTCTTGGTAACGCCGGGAATAGCAGAAACACCAATCCCTTATGCAATGGCAGGATTGTTTTTCCTCTTTCCAATCATCTTTTTCGCAACACTCTTCTTCACCAGGTTCAAAAATCGCCCTGATAAACTTTGGGTACAACTTTTGATTACTTTTGTTATTGGTGGATGGATTTATGCAGGCCTCGTCTTTGATGCTGATCCGTTGGGAATTATTTCGATTGATCCAAATGAACTCAATATCTTTGTAGCTGTTGTTTTTGCCACCAGCCCCGCTGTTTTCCGTATTGTTCGCGGTTTGGTTATGGATATCAAAACCCGTGATTATATTGCAGCCGCTCAAACGCGTGGTGAAACCCCATGGTACATCATGCTTTGGGAAATTCTTCCAAACGCCCGTGGCCCTCTAATCGTCGATGCCTGTCTTCGTATTGGCTATACAACAATTCTTCTAGGAACCCTTGGCTATTTTGGGCTTGGCATGGCACCAGAAAGTCCTGATTGGGGTACTGCAATTAAGGAAGGATCACGGTTGTTACGTCTGTATGTACACCCTGCCCTATTCCCTGCAGCAGCACTCATGTCATTTGTTCTCGGTCTGAATTTACTGGCTGATTCATTACGCGAAGAGTCCATGAAGGACTAAGGGAGGAAAAACGATGTCTGAAAAATCATCAGAAGAAACACCAATCCTGGAAATCGATAACCTTTCCATTTCCTTCTTTGTACGTGCGGGTGAAATCCCAGCCGTTATGGATTTTTCCTGTAAAGTCATGCCCGGTGAAGCCATGGGGCTGGTGGGAGAATCTGGCTGTGGTAAATCAACGGTAGCACTCGGTATCATGCGTGATCTTTCCAACATTGGGAAGATCACTGAAGGTACAATTAAGTTCATGGGTAGAGACATGGGAGAGATGTCTCAAGCCGAGCTGCAAGACATTCGCGGGTCCAAGATCGCCATGGTTTATCAAGAACCCATGGCAAGTTTAAATCCGGCAATGAAAGTCGGACAACAGCTTATGGAAGTTCCAATTATCCATGAAAAAGTCTCTAAGGATGCTGCTTATGCACGTTCTTTAGAAATGTTGGAAGCTGTGAAACTGCCTGATCCTGAGAGAATGATGCGTTCTTACCCCCACCAACTTTCTGGTGGGCAACAACAACGTATTGTTATCGCAATGGCTTTACTGTCTAAGCCTAAGTTATTGTTACTTGATGAGCCAACAACTGCCCTTGATGTAACCGTCGAAGCAGGGATTATCGAACTGGTTAAAGATCTCGGCAAGCGGTTTGGCACCTCTATACTTTTCATTTCGCATAATCTTGGCCTGATCCTTGAGACATGTGACAGAATTACCATCATGTATTCTGGTGAAGCAGTTGAAAGCGGAACTGTCGAAGACGTATTTGACCGGATGCAGCATCCTTATACTCAAGGGTTGTTTCGATCGATACCTCTACCTGGAGCCGACAAAAATACCCATCCATTGTTAGCAATACCGGGGCAACTCCCTCTACCTAACAAAAGGCCACGAGGCTGTAATTTTGGCCCGCGCTGCAACCACTATGTCGAAGAAATATGCAATGCTGGCCACATAAATATGATCCCTGTTACAGGCGAAGTAGGGCATAACAGCCGTTGTTTAAGATTTCAGGATATAGATTGGAAAGCTCTACCCGAGAACATAAAACAACACGCCCCTGTTGAAGCTGGTCGCGTAATATTAACAGTTGAGAACCTTAAAAAACACTACCATGTAGCCGCAAATGCAATATTTGGTGGTTCAGACACACGCACTGTTAAAGCTAATGAGACCTTGTCTTTTACGGCTCGTGAATCTGAAACTACAGCTATTGTTGGTGAGTCTGGTTGTGGAAAATCAACGCTAGCAAAAGTTCTACTTGGCTTAGAGACAGCAACAGACGGCACCGTAATACTTGATGGTATAAATATTGAATCTGTTGAAGTGGATAATCGCACACCAGAGACCATTGCTTCCCTTCAAATGGTTTTCCAAAACCCATTTGATACTTTGAACCCAAGCCATTCTGTCGGCTCTCAAATTGTTCGGACGCTTGAAAAGTTTAATATTGGTGCAAACCAAAAAGAACGTGAAGACCGTATGCTCGAGCTTTTTGATCTGGTGAAATTACCTAGAGCTTTTGCTACCCGAATGCCACGCCAACTATCTGGTGGTCAGAAACAGCGTATTGGTGTTGCCCGCTGTTTTGCAGGACATCCTAAAATTGTGGTGGCGGATGAGCCGGTTTCTGCTTTGGATGTTTCTGTACAGGCCGCTGTCACCGAACTTCTAATGGATATTCAACGTGAATATAAAACAACGATGTTGTTTATTTCGCACGATTTATCTGTTGTGCGCTATATCGCGGATCGCGTGATCGTTATGTATCTTGGTCATATCGTGGAACAAGGCACAACAGATCAGATCTTTGCCCCGCCTTATCATCCCTATACCGAGGCCCTGCTCTCAGCTATTCCGATTGCTGATACTTCCGTTGAAAAGAAACATATTGTCCTGGATGGCGACATTCCATCGGCAATGAACCCACCCTCTGGTTGTCCGTTCCATACTCGCTGTCCACATGTATCGGAAGTGCCTGGAGGACTTTGTTCAAAAGAAGTTCCTCCCTTTAGGGATTTAGAAGGCGGTCATCAAGTAAAATGCCACTTAGCTGATGATATTTTTGCTAAAATGGAGCCTGTCATTAGCTTTGATAAAAAAGAAAAAAATCCCACTGCAGCCTAGTCTTTAGGCAATAAGTACTAAGGGATTTATTTGGTTGGTCGGTTAAGGACAAAGGAAACCTGACAATGGCTTTCAAGTTCAGCGAGTTGTCAATCAAAGCCCGCATTTTTGCGGGGTTTGGTTTGACACTACTATTAGTAATGATTGAAGGCGGCTTTAGCGTAAGTACGACGACATCAATTGTTTCAGATGTCGAAGATGCTGATCATGCAACGGTGCTGATATCTGAATTACAAACTCTTTCAGTTTCAACCAGTGATCTTTTGAGTGATGGAAACCAAAATAATTTAGGGGCTACAGTCGAGTTATTGGATAGAGTTGGTGCCGATACCGCGTCTTTGGTATCGGATGAAGATCAAAAGATAGAAGCATCTAATCTTGTTGAAAAATTTCGTATTGCTGCGAAATCTTATTCCGGTGCGTTTATACAAAGAAACAGTCAAAATAATGATGTTCAATCCAAAATATCAGAACTTATTGCAGAAACTGTCTCTACTGCTAATCAATCAAACAAATCCCTTTCATCTGCTGATCAAGCTGTCTTTAAAGCGAGAACAGAATTAGATACTGCACAGGGTATTATTGATGAAGCTCACCGATTAATAATAGCTATGAACAATGTCGAACTCGCCATGGTTCTTTTTGATGGACGCCAAAGTAAATCTAATCAAAAGAAATTATTGGCATCAGTTGAAACAGCTAAGGGCATTGTCGACATTATTCTCAAAAGGGATCTTGATACCAATACTCGATCTGTTGTTTCAGCGTTTCCCCCTTTCATTGAAAAAATTCAACTGGCTACAGATGAAATTACAAAGAAATTAGCGGAAACTGGCGAGCTTACAAAAAAGGACAAACTCGGGCTGATAAAAGCAAAAATCACAGCGCGTAAGGCTGTGAAAATTGCAACTGGTGTCATGAAAATCCAAAATACAAAAATGGAAGAGGCCCGAAATACTGTGGTTTCAAACCGTCAGGAAAAAACAAGATTCCAAGGCGTTTTTGATACGGCTCTGAGCTTACAAGCCAATGCTTTTTCTCTTCTTAATGATTTTTCTGTGTATGTGAACACACCTACCCCTGAAAACAGCCAAAACATCTCTAAACAGCTAAATTCTCTTGCGTTAAATGCACAAAAATATTCTGAACGCGTGTCTGATGATGCAGGCAGTAAAGTTAATACAATTGTTGCAGGTTTTAGTGTTAGCCACGCGGCTTTTGTTGAAACTCAAAATAAGGCTCAAGCGGCCCGTGTTGAGATGAAAACTTCGGCCAAAAGCCTTACTCAACTTGTTAGTTCAATTGGACGAGAACGCGTAGATAGTGTGATAAATTCAGGAACTACAGCTGCTAATATCATTCTTATAGTTACCATTGCTGTAACGGCTTTTTCTGTTCTGTTGTTCCTTTATGCAGGTAGACTACTTCATGCTCTTACAAGGGGTATTCGTCGCCTTGCACAAGGTGATCTGGAAACCAGTGGTGAAAGTGGACAAACAGAGCGTAATGATGAAATCGGTGAAATGGCCCGTGCCATTCAGGCATTTCAGGACAAAGAGACAGAGCGTCAGGAATTGGCGGCGAAATCAGAAACAGAACAAGCTTCTCGGATTGCACGTGCTGGTCAGATCGAAAATTTAATAGCTGATTTCAGGACCACAGCACAAGCTATTCTCAGTGCTGTAACTAATGATATGGATCAGATGCAAGCTACAGCCAAACACATGAACACAATGGCAACGGATACCTCTGAACAGGCAGGCTCAGCGGTAAGAGCCACAGACAATGCTTCAATGTCCGTTCAAACTGTGGCAGCTGCAGCAGAAGAACTCTCCGCATCGATTACAGAAATCTCCCGACAAGTGAGTAAAACAACTGAAGTAGTAGGGAACGCAACGGCCAATACCCGTAACACGAATGAAAAAATTTCAAGTTTAGCTGAAGCCGCGCAAAAGATTGGCGACGTTGTTACTTTAATACAAGACATTGCCGAACAAACAAATCTACTCGCCTTGAATGCAACTATTGAGGCAGCACGTGCAGGAGATATGGGTAAAGGTTTTGCCGTTGTTGCCTCCGAGGTTAAATCTCTTGCGACCCAAACAGCAAAAGCCACTGAGGAAATAGCTGGTCAAATTTCAGAAATCCAAGGATCAACCGAAGAAGCCGTCATCGCGATCCAAGACATTGTTGAAACCATGGACGGCGTAAACAGCTATACCACAGCCATTGCTTCTGCTGTTGAAGAACAAGGAGCTGCAACGGCTGAGATTTCACAAAATGTCAGTCTTGCAGCAAATGCAACGCAAGAAGCGGCCTCCAATATGGCGACGGTATCTGAATCTGTAACCGAAACCAGCAATTCAGCCAACAAGGTTCAAACGACCTCAAGTGAAGCATCAGAGCGCGCACAAAAATTGCGTGAGACTGTGGACCATTTCCTGCAAGAAGTGGCTTCAGCGTAAAAAGTATTTGGATAACAAGTTTCGGATATTCTACATCCGTATTTAAAAAGAAAAAGAGAGCTTGTTCATATCAAACTGAACAAGCTCTCTTTTTTTATTACTCGTTGTCACTTATTAAACGACTTTTAGTACTTGAAGTTTCTTTATCTCATCGCAGCCTAGACCAAGCATATCTTTGAAGATGACCTCATTGGCAGAGCTATGTGGAAGTCCTTGGAAGCGAATTTTAGTAGTATCCTCTCCAATCCGAAAGATTTGCTCATTATGTCTTCCCGTTTTTGGACGTGCGAATACATCTTTCAAAATGAAGGACGTATTCGAAATAATATTACTGCTTACTCGCAGTACCGAAATTAGGTAATTTTGTTGTAATTACGTGTGACTACAAAAACGTAATTTTTAATTCACATACAATCTTGTTTTTAAACGGTATTTAAGGCCGACACTTCAACCGCTTCAAGGAACGATTTTGCAGATGATCGTGCCGACATCAAAAGAAAAGTATTGGCTTTTTCATGGACAATAACTGTTCCGAGATGCTCCATAATTGTTCGAGAAACGCTCCCCTCGGGGAAAACCGAGGGATGGAGATCTATCGGACAAATACGCTCTAACACCGAACGACTATTTTCTCCTGAGACCCGAAGCATTACATAGCTATCGGATTGGTCGGTTAAAAAAGCCGTGTCTTTGAGGTGCTTGGATACAACATCGATTGGCTTGTCTTCAGTATGGTCAAACACAAGGAACGTCTGGTCCTGCGCCATTCCCATTAAAACAGCATTATCAAGCGATGATACTGTTGATTTTCCAGGTTCTGGAATCTCCAACTTGTAAGTTTTAGCCAACGCCTTGGAAACAGCCTCCTTACCTCCCAGAGGTGTGGCGAGAGATACAATGGATCGGCCGTTTACTTCTGAAATTGATACGCCTTTGAAGTCATGACTAAAACCACCTAGTGGCGTATTTGCTGTAAGTGTAAATTTAGCCACGGAGACGCTCCCCTTCAGGATCAATAAAGTGTGCTGAGACGATTTCGACATCCATTTCACCGCCACGAATAGGATCTGTTGCAAGGACAACTTCTCCCATGCGTTCACTTCCCCGCTTTATAAATCCAAGACCGATGGAATGGCCAAGATTTGGAGAAAAGGCCACTGATGACATCCAACCTTCATCATTTGCCATATTGGCAGTGTTTCCCTTGGTGATGAAATGAGATCCTGCTTTGAGTTCTTCACTTCTATTAACTGGCCGGAACCCAACCAAACTTAATCCGTTTTCTAAATTAAGTCCGTCACGTTCAGATAGAGTATTACCAATAGAGTCTTTTTTCTTGGAAACCATGCGGCCCATACCAAGATCTCGTGCTGTGGTCTGGCCGTTTAATTCATTACCCGCAGCATGGCCTTTTTCAATGCGCATGACACCCAGAGATTCCGTTCCATAAGGCGTGACATCAAACTCTTCACCTGCAGCCATCAATGTGCGCACAAGTGAATCCCCATAACGTGTTGGTACGGCAATTTCATAGGCGAGTTCGCCAGAGAACGAAATTCTGAAAAGTCGCGCAGGAACGCCACCACAAATGGTGATTTCTCCACAAGCCATAAAGGGGAAAGCTTCGTTGGAAATGTCGTGATCGCTATCGACCACTTTCTGCAGAAGTTTACGGGCATTTGGCCCCGCAACGGCAAACTGTGCATACTGTTCTGTACTCGATATCAGATGCACATCCATTTCAGGCCAAAGACACTGACGACAGAATTCCATATGCCGGAATACGCTAACAGCATTAGCCGTAGTTGTCGTCATGACAAAATGATTTTCTGCAAAACGAGCAGAGGTCCCATCATCCATCATGATGCCGTCTTCGCGTAACATAATGCCATAACGAACCTTACCAACCGGTAATTTGGCAAAAGCGTTTGCATAAACCTTATTTAGAAACTCAGCAGCATCCCTGCCCTGGACATCAATCTTTCCAAGCGTCGTCACATCACAGACACCAACAGACGCTCTGGTTTGGGTAACTTCACGGTCAACAGATTGACGCCAGTGAGTTTCACCTGTTCTTGGGAACCATTGTGCGCGATACCACATGTCCGCTTCAACAAAGACAGCGCCCTGCTCTTCTGCCCAACTATGGCTTGGGCTTAATCGAGAAGGTCTAAAGTCTTTACCTCGAGCTCTACCTGCCAAAGCACCAATAGCAACAGGCGTATAAGGAGGACGGAAAATAGTTGTCCCGGTTTCAGGAAGTGATTTACCCGTACATTCAGCCATTACCGCCAGAGCAGGAATATTAGCTGTCTTACCCTGATCCGTCGCCATACCAAGTGTCGTGTAACGTTTAAGGTGTTCGACCGACCGGAAACCTTCTTGGTGAGATAATTTAACGTCTTTTACTGTGACGTCATTTTGTAGGTCTAACCATGCGCGGACCTTACTTTCTCTAACATGCCAGAAAGCAGAAATACCTGTTGTTTCTTCTTCTGAACTTGAAGATTTGACCTTTGAGGGTGTAAAGCCAAGATCACTAACGACAGAGTTACCGATATCGTGTCCATTCAAAAGCACTGAAGACAAAGAGAGATTGCCACTGGCCGCACCAGCAACACTCATCCCTTGTGGTAATTCTCCGCCAGGAACAAAAGCAGCTATATCTTCGCGCCAAGTTGGGCGTCCGCGTTGATGACATGTAAGTTGAACGTTTGGACTCCAACCGCCAGAAACAGCAAGGCAATCAGCTGGTATTTGCTGTCCATTTGATAACGTGAAGGACCGAATACCGTGTCGGCCTTTAGTATCAACAATTCGCCCACCCATGACTATGGCAGCGCCTTTGGGTACATCAACGGGAGGTTGACCATCTCGACTGTCAATGACTGCGGTAATTTCAACCCCCTTTGCTGCAAGATCAGTTGCGGTACGCCAGCCATCATCATTATTAGTAAAGACTGCAACTCTTTTACCTGGAAGTGCCCCCCAACGATTGACATAAGCCCGCACGGCACCAGCAAGCATTACACCCGGACGATCATTGTTACCAAAGGCGATTGGACGTTCTGTTGCCCCTGCGCAAAGAATTGTTCGTTTAGTATAAACCCGCCAAAGAATTTGGCGTGGCTTTTTCTCACTAGATATCAAATGGTCGGTTACACGCTCTAACGCACCTACAATACCATGATCGTAAGCACCGTAAGCTGTTGTTCGTGTCATTAGACGCACGTTACCCATGGCGGAAAGTTCGGCTAGTGCCTGCGTGGCCCATTCGCTACCGCTTTTATCGTCCACAGAAAGTGTTTCCACATTAAGACGTCCACCCATGCAGAAGTCTTCATCCATGACGATCACCCGTGCTCCAGCGCGGCCCGCAGACAAGGCTGCAGATAAACCCGCAGCCCCTGCACCAACCACAAGTACATCACAGTGTAAGAAGCCTTTGTCATAGATATCTGGATCATCTTCGCCAGACAGTCGGCCAAGGCCTGCTGCTGCCCGAATTACGGGCTCGTAAAACTTTTCCCAAAATGCCTTCGGCCACATGAATGTTTTGTAGTAAAAACCTGCTGACAAGAACGAAGAAAAGAGATCGTTCACAGCCATGAGATCGTATTTCAAAGATCCACGGTGGTTTTGACTGGTTGCTTCTAATCCATGGAACAGTTCTGTCACTGTTGCCCGGGTATTGGGTTCTTGATAGGCTCCGGTCCGAAGTTGAACTAAAGCATTCGGTTCTTCTGACCCGGCTGAGAAAATACCCCGAGGACGGTGATATTTAAATGAACGGCCGACCATTCTATGACCATTGGCGAGAAGAGCTGATGCAAGAGTATCGCCCTCGTAGCCTTCTAGAGATTGACCATTAAAATTAAAATTTAGCTTGTTGCTACGGTTGATCAGCCCGCCATCAATTCGGTTTATCTGGTTCATTTTTTAGATCGCTCTGCAAGCGCCACATCTCTGGCAAATTCAACTTTGCTGATATCGTGTGTCAGCGTATTTCTGGTGACAATAAGCCAGGAGCGATCGCCCTGCTCGTGATACCAAAGTTCACGATGTTCACCTGCTGGATTATCACGAAGATATAAATATTCATGGAACAGTTCAGCCGCGTCATCGGCCTGCCAATCAGGACGGTTAATTAAGGATGCATCACCTTTATACACGAACTCGGCTGCATCTCTTGGTCCCAGAAGAGGATGATTGATGATCATTTTCTGTTTTCCTTAATGCAGGTTCGGTTGGGCGCCAACGCCCTTTTCATCGAGCATAGCTCCACGACGGAAGCGATCGAGACGATATTCAGTAGCAACAGGATGAGGTTCATCTTTTGCCAGAAGATGGGCATAACACCAGCCGCTTGCGGGTGTTGCCTTAAAGCCCCCGTAACACCAACCACCATTGAAATAGAGGCCATTGATATGGGTTTTATCAATAAATGGAGAACCGTCCATAGACATATCCATCACACCACCCCACATGCGTAATAGTCTTGCCCGGCCGATCATTGGCATCAACGCCATACCACCTTCACAAACATCTTCGACAACTGGTAAATTGCCGCGTTGAGCATAGGTGTTGTAGCCATCGATATCACCACCAAACACGAGGCCGCCCTTATCGGATTGAGATACATAAAAATGTCCGGCGCCAAAAGTGACAACGCCCGGTAATATTGGTTTTAAACCTTCAGAGACAAAAGCTTGTAACACATGGCTTTCTATGGGCAATCGCATGCCAGCCATGGACATAACTCGACTGGATGATCCCGCAACACAGACAGCAACCTTTTTAGCTTTAATGCTTCCCTGGCTGGTTTCAACTCCTGTACAAACACCGTTTTCGATATTCATGCCAGTGACTTCACAGTTTTGGATAATATCAACCCCATGATTATCAGCGCCACGGGCATAGCCCCAGGCCACGGCATCATGTCTGACGGTTCCACCGCGGGGCTGTAACAAACCTCCTTTGATAGGAAATCGTGCGTTTTCAAAATCAAGGCAAGGATACATTTTGCGGACACCCTCTTGATCTAATAAAACCGCATCTGCACCAGCGAGCATCATTGAGTTACCACGCCGGGCATAAGCATCCCGTCCAGCATCATTGTGGAACAAATTTAAAATACCCCGTTGAGAAACCATGGCATTGTAGTTGAAATCTTGCTCCAAGTTTTCCCATAACTTCATGGAAAACTCATAAAACGGCTCATTACCCGGCAATAAATAATTAGAGCGAACAATGGTTGTGTTACGGCCAACGTTACCAGAACCAATCCATCCTTTTTCTAGGACAGCAATATTAGTAATGCCGAACTCTTTTGCCAGGTAATAAGCTGTTGCTAAACCATGCCCACCACCACCAACGATAATGACATCGTATTCTTTTTTTGGTTTTGGTGTTCGCCAGACTGGTTTCCAGCCTTTATGTCCCGTAAGAGCTTCTTTTATTACCTTAAAGCCAGAGTATTTCATTATATGTTCTCAATTTTGTTGCCTGAACATACAACAGCAGTGTTATAAAGAATGAGATTTCATAATAAAGACTTAAATTTATAAATTATGGCCACACCGTTATTTCACTCACGTATCTACCGAATAGGCATTCTGCTGATCGACGGTTTTTCACTTATGTCATACTCTTCTGTTATAGAGCCCTTAAGGGCTGCCAATCTTTTGGCTGGAGAAGAACTAAATCAAGTTGAGCACATTACAGCAGCAGGCGACCAAGCAACGAGTTCAAGCGGAGCAATTGTAAAAGCAACAGCTAAAATAACAGATGAAATTGACTATGATCTTGTACTTGTCGTAGCTGGTGGAGACCCCACGACTTTTGTTGATGAGAAAATTTTTCAATGGTTACGCCATATCGCACGTTATGGTGCCCGTCTTGGTGGTGTATCGGGCGGGCCTGTTATCCTTGCAGCAGCAGGCTTGATGGAAGGTCGAAGAATGACAGTTCACTGGGAACATGCAGAGGCATTATCAGAAATATCACCAACACTTTTGATAGAGCGTAGTCTGTACGTCATGGACCGGGATCGAATTACTTGTGCGGGCGGGATAGCCCCATTGGATATGATGTACGCAGTTCAAAGTGAAATTCACGGCTCAGAGTTTGCCCGAAAAGTTAGCGACTGGTTTATTCATACCGATATCAGACCCTCTGGAGGTCCGCAGCGATCAGGTGTTGTTGAACGGTATAGCACACATAATCCTGCAATAATTCAAACAATAGAGGCCATGGAAAATCACATTGCAGACCCCTTGGGTCTTGGACAATTAGCACTTCTTGCTTGTGTAAGTTCTCGCCAACTCAATAGGCTCTTTGTTGATAAATTAGGCGAAAGCACGATGTCTGTTTATCGCAATTTAAGATTAGAAAAAGCACATAATCTTTTGATGCAAACATCACTTTCAATCACTGAAGTTGCCTTTGCCACTGGGTTTTCAAGTTCAGCACACTTTTCAAAAGCATTCCATGACAAATATGGATCACCCCCTTCTACAGTTAGGGGATAATTGGAGATTTGTCTGCACACTCGTACTACAAAGCCCCAACATCTTTTTGGTAGTAATATATTATGTAATATCAGATAGATCAGAAATATATATGATATTACACATCATTATAATTTTGATGCCCATTCTTTAACTTTTTCAACAATAGCAGCGTTAACCGCGACGCCGTCAGAGGCTGCTTTTTTACGGGCAGAAAATCGTTCAGAACCATGAAGGCGGGTGCCTTCCTGTCCAACAATTGCTTCAATCAGGTGATCAACGCGTTCTGAAAATACTCCACCGGATGAGATTTCAGGGTCGATAGCCATAAAGAATTGACCTGTTTTTGGTGGACCACCAACGGGTCCGGAAAACGGGCTTGAATGAATACCAAGAGTGGCGCCTGTTAAAGCTGCGGCCATCAATTCAACCATCAATGCAGCCCCAAAACCTTTGTAACTCCCACTTGGAATCATTGTGCCTTTTAACGCAACATCTGGATCTGTCGTTGGTTGTCCATCAGGACCAAGCGCCCAGCCTTCTGGAATGGCCCGACCTTCGCGGGCATGCTTCATAACTTCACTTTTAGCAATTACTGAAGCACTTTGATCAATGAGAATACGTGTCTCTCCGTTAGCACCAGGAACAGCGATAGAAAATGGGTTTGTTCCAAGAACAGCTTTCTTCCCCCCTACTGGTGCAATAGATGCTGGTGCATTGGTAAATCCAATACCAAGTAATCCCTTAGAGGCTAACCGATCAGTATGATAACCAAGAATCCCGCAGTTATAAGAGTTTCGTAGACCCAATGCTGCGATACCTTGCTCACGTGCTGTTTTAGCTAACCATTCGAAACCCATATCTATCGCAGGGTGGGCAAAACCAGTTTTAGCGTCGGCAATGGCAAGACCTGGGCGAACAATATCAAGCGTAGGCACTGCATTACCGTCAACCTTCCCGCATTCCACATGCAGGCAATAGGTTGGAACATAGGCCAGACCGTGAGAAGCAATACCGTCACTTTCGGTGACCGCCACAGAATGAGCTAGGGATGCGGCATTTTCTTCGTTGGTTCCCGCTGCAATCAAAGCCCTTAAAGCAAGGGTCTCAATTTCGGAAACACTCATTGTTACAGTTTCAACCACGTGCTGTTCCTCTTGATTTACTTATTGTTTTATATTGAAAATTAATCGTTATCAGTCAGGCCTGCACCCGCACCCGCACCCAATAGTCGAGATTCTTCACTTGCTGGTACGTATGTTCGCCCTGCAAATTCTTGGAGGTCAGACCACTCTCGGTCACCCAAAGGAACTCCCTTCACAACTCGTTTGATTTCTAACCCTGACAAACTGCTATCTAAGGACAATCCTGTAACGAATAAATTTGATGTAAATTTAATGCCGAGATCTGATATTGTGCCTTGTTCTAGGTAAAGTTTTTTTGGCGAAATGTTAACCTTGAGACCATCCCATTTAACGACAAAGCCATAGCCTAAAGCTTTTGAAGCACGTCCTAAAATGGGGAGAATTAGCGCAGGACAACTGACTGCTGTCAGTTTAATCTCCTGACCTGAAACAATTTTATGTGCCAAATCATTCAAGGCACTACCGGCAATAATGGGGCATAAAGAACCTCCAGAAGCGCTCCAAATATTTGATAAGTCCTGAGGACGCAGGCTATTGTAGTCTTTACCATCGTTTCTGGTTAACAAGTTTAGTAATGTTGTTACGTTGGGTAATTCACGCGCAGCTAACCAACGAGTTGCCTTGCCTGCTTCTTCTGCAAGCCCCCAGGTCATCCCCGCACCCCGTGCCGCTTTGCGGGCTGAGGCTTCAATTTCATTTAAGGAATAATGAGCCATTAGCCCTGTGCCTCGCTTTTTGATGTATTCACCAATGGATAAGCCCAATCATCTTCGTTCATGCTCGATAATTCGTGTGGATAAGGCGCATTCTGGAACATGGTGATACGGACCCATCGATCTGATCGGGGATCAAAGCGGGTTGCCCCGAAAAATGAAAGCTTACAGCGTAAGAGATCAACCGGTAACAAGTCTTCCCCAATAAGGTTGTCATGAATTTCTGCGTAAGGGTAACGTTGGGTTAGCTGTACACGACGCGCTAGCAAACGATGCTCTGGATGACGAAGGAGAAAAGAACCCATAACTTCATCTGGTTTTGCTGCAATCAAATCTCGATATAAACGTGATGCATCCCGCCCGATGGATAGTGGTTGTTCTAAGTCAGAACCAGGTTCATCGGCTCTGGAACCCAAACGGGGCTCTAACTTTTCTTCCGACACATACCAGAAATATACAGAATTAGGGTGTGCATGATAATCTATATCAATCGCCCAGGCATAGTGTTCTTTGAGGGTAGAAAGCATGTCTGAAACAGAGAAAGATCCATCAATGCGAAAATTGTCGTTCTCTTCTGCATACATCACGGATGCGAGATCATCTATTTCTGTTCCATGAGGTTCGAGTAGAAGGCTAACCAGCATCTCTTGACCCTCTAGGGAAAGTTCAGCCTCGCCCCAACGGTAGATAGCATCCCATGGAAGGTAATGATTTAAAAATTCACCAACAGATTTTTCGCGTAATTTTTCGAGATCTAGTCTTAACTTATCTACCTTGTGTGCTTGTCGTTGATCATCTGTATGCCAACGATTTAACGATTGAAAAGCACATTCAAGATGGTGTTCAAAATGGGTGCGATCATCTGCATTCATGTTGGGAAGTGCGCGTACCCGTGCAAGGGCGGTTTCCCGTGCATGTATCCAACTGTGAAGCAAAATAGGATGGTTCACGAGAAAAGGCGCCATTCCAAGTCCGGTTGAATTACCCACGCCAAGGCTACGGCGGATTTCTGGATCCAGTTTAACGGCTGTTTTCGGAGAACGGTATCTGGCCATCTGTTCGACGTAATCAGAAACAAACGTTCTGATGAGCCAAACGGCAAGCATTTCAGCTCTAAAAGGACCGAGCATTTCTTCACGGTCAGAAATTCGGTCCCGGTCAGCCATACCAAGTTTGCCGTTACCATAAACGGCTGTCGTTCTCATCAGATACCCTACTTTATCAAGGGTTTCCTGAACTGGTTGCTCACCTGCTGCGAGCCTATCTACAACATATTCAAAAAGGCGGACACTTTTATTGGCTCTTGAGAGAACCAGTTCGCTGTCTAGACAGCGCCCTGCTTCCTGCTTTGGAACGTTGCGTGACAGACGCTCAATATCTTTCTCACTAATAATACCATCATGTAAGGCAAAGGTGGTATCCCATGCCTCAGCAATTACGCGGTCTGAACGTTTTTCGGGGGCAAGATCATGCGCAAAACAGACCATACTATAGGTACGCTTGGGGCCCTTAGCGAGATAGACAGCAACGCCTTCGCCTTTTTCATTGATCCGCCAAATGGGGCACTCAAAAGTCCAGTTATCCCTCTTCAGACGACGCATCACAGCACGCATAAAACTTAGACGCGTTTGATGAAATGCCCCCAGGCGATCAAGTTTCATTACCTGATGAGCGGGGCGTAGTGGAAAAGACTTCAAGCTATCAACGTGCTGTTTCACACAGACCTCCAATAATACGGGTAGCGTACAGGGAAGGATAAATGTGTCCCTTCCTTGAAATTTCTGACACTTCAGCCTGAATTTTTACAGGTATAGGTGTATGTTCTAACTTCTTACGTTTCACCAACTTTCCAGCGATCTGAAGTGCCGACAACTAAGGACGATAAAAGTTCTATCAATACAGAAAAGGCGGTAACCATGATAAATGATTACAAAGCATCTGCACCGCCAGAACCCAGCATTATTGTGGTAACATTCGTGGCTTTACCCAAGAATATACGAATTGGTGTGCTTGTTTCATCACTTACAGACATTACACAAGAGATACGTTCGACCATAAAATTACCTGTTATTGGGAACCAAAAGAACTTTCGTAGAAAGATAGCCAGTTCATACCCATAATTTTTGCAGTTTCTTGATTTGAGAAACCAACATCACGTAGCCCAGTAGCTAGATTTGGAAAGTCTCTATTATCTTGAAACCAAGTTGGCATTTCAGGGAAGCCGGGATTAGCGGCTGAACCCTCGCCGTAATCGACCGTCTTGGTCCAACGGCCAACACGCATCCAGTCAACAATTGTGTCAGGTTGATCCTGGCAGAGGTCGCTACCAATACCGATGTGATCCACCCCGATCATGTCTGCGGTCTTCGCGATCATGTCGCAGAATTCAGACAGAGTACAATCGCTCTTACCTTTCAGATGGTGTGGATAGAGCGAGAACCCCACCATGCCACCTGATTGAGCAAGCGCCTTGAGAACATCATCTGACTTGTTGCGAAGTGCAGGATGCCAAAAGCTCGGGTTTGCATGGGTAATCGCGATTGGACGTTCAGATACCTCAATTGCTTCAAGCGTTGATCGCTCAGCCGAATGAGACATATCCACGACCAAACCAACTCGGTTCATTTCCTTGATGACCTGTCGCCCCATACGGGTAATGCCTGTGTCTTCCTTTTCGTAACAACCCGTAGCAAGAAGAGACTGGTTGTTATAAGACAATTGCATAAAACGGGCGCCAAGCGTGTGGCATATTTCGACAAGCCCAATATCATCTTCTATCGGTGCGCAATTTTGAAAACCAAAGAAGATTGCAGTACGACCACTTTCATGTGCTCTACGAATATCATCTGCGGTACGCCCATGAAGGATCAGATCTTCGTGCTTTTCAAACAGTCTGTTCCAATGTTCAACATTGCTAACAGTCTCGCGAAACATCTCGTGATAACAGATCGTGACGTGGACAGCGTCCACCCCACCTTCCCGCATCTGGCTAAATATTTTTTCAGACCAGTTACAATACTGGAGGCAATCGATAACGTAGTTTTTCTGAGCAGTCATTGTTGGTTCCTACTCTGGAGTTCCGGAACTGATATAAGACGTTTTCACCTGCGTATAGAATTCAGCAGCGTAACTACCCTGTTCGCGTGCGCCATAGCTTGAATTACCACGACCGCCAAATGGGACATGATAATCGGTACCAGCGGTTGGAAGATTGATCATCACACAGCCAGTGCGGCTATTACGGCGATAGTGATTAGCGCGAGCCAGAGAACCTGTCATGATACCAGATGTTAAACCAAATCCTGTGTCATTTGATGTAGCCAAAGCTTCGTCGTAAGAACCCACTTTAATAACACAAGCAATTGGCGCAAACATTTCTTCACGATTAACCCGCATAGAATTGTTACCATTAATGAACAAGGCTGGTGCCATGTAATAGCCTTCAGTAGGCATATCCAAACGATCACCACCACAAACGAGTTCACACCCCTCTTCACGCGCCAATTTCATATAGGCCAGATTGGAGTTTAGTTGGGTTTCGCTCACGACAGGACCAAGTTGTGTCCCCTCTGTCAGGGCGTGCCCAACTTTCATGGCTTTAACAGCTGCAGCAGCCTTTTCAACGAATGTATCGTGGATTTTTTCGTGAACGATCAAACGCGATGACGCCGTGCATTTTTGACCAGTACTGCCATAAGCACCACCAACGGCGCAAGAAACGGCAAGGTCGAGGTCCGCATCGTCCATAACTACCAAGGGATTTTTGGAACCCATTTCCATTTGGATTTTAGTCATGTTCGCAATTGCAGAAGCCGCAATACCCCGGCCAACATCGACAGAGCCTGTGAAAGATATCGCGTCGATGCCTGAGCTCTCTACAAGTTGTTGACCAATGGTAGAACCTCCGCCCATAACGAGGTTAAAAAGACCTTTGGGGAGGTCGTGGCGAGAGAAAATTTCTGCAAGCGCCCAGGCACTTGCCGGTGTCAGATTAGCAGGCTTCCAGACCACAGCATTACCATAGGCCAAAGCTGGTGCTATTTTCCACGTGGCTGTGGCGGTTGGGAAGTTCCAAGGAGATATAATAGCAACGACACCAACGGCCTCACGCCGGACATCTATTTCAATGCCATCACGTACAGAATCAGCGGTGTCGCCCATCTGACGTAGAACTTCGGCAGCATAATAAGTAAAGAACTGGCCTGCGCGGAAAATTTCACCTTTTCCCTCTGCAAGTGGTTTGCCTTCTTCTCTCGAAAGTAGTTCTCCGAGTTCAGCAGAGCGGGATTTCATTTCTTCGCCGATAGACATCAACACGCTGTAGCGTTTTTCCAGCCCGGTAGCGGCCCATACTTTTTGTGCTTGCCTAGCTGAATCAATCGCCCGATCCAATTGTGCCTTATCTGCCTGGGCATAACTACCAATGATGTCAGAAAGATCAGAAGGGTTCCGGTTTTCAGTAAATCTATCTGAAGAGACCCATTCACCAGCGATGTAGTTTGAAAAATTCTGCATACTAACCTTCTTATGATCAAAGTAGATTGCGCCCGTAATATAGACGCAGGAAATTTGATGTATATTTCCGCAGATATTTCAATTATCGTCAAATTCAAATTTTTTAGATATACTTCAATTTAATTGTAATTTGGAATTGTACATTGTCTGTAACACTTGCCATGATCCGAACATTTGTATCTGTCGCAGAGAATGGTTCTATTATGCTTGCATCGGAGCAATTAGGGCGAACCCCATCTGCGGTTTCCATGGCTTTAAAGCAATTGGAAATAGAAATTGGCACACCGTTGTTTCAGGGGGAACGTAAAGGAAATCTGACACCTACAGGGTTATTTGCACTTGAACAAACCCGAAACCTGATGGACCATTGTGACGAAATACTTTCCTCAATCGCTTCCTTTTCAAGGAACGAAATTGGCTACTTGTCTCTTGCCTGCGTGCCATCTGTCGCCGAACAAATTTTACCATCCGTTATTAAAGTATTTCATAAACAATCTCCGAAAGTGGAAATTGAAATTCGTGATGCTGATTCAAGAAGTGTTATAAATGCGGTTCACAGTGGTCGGGTTCAGTTCGGTATCGCTAGTTTGGCTAAATCCTTGCCTGGTATGGAGTTCATACCTCTTTTTGAAGATAGCCTGGGGGTTGTCTGTTCGAATGAAGATCTACCTACAAAAATAGATAAAAATATGTCATCCAAATTACTAAAGAAAAAGAAACTGTTGGCAAACAGCATAACACAGTCATTAAAAGCGCAGGATTTATTAACAAATATGGGCACGAGTAGCATTACGGTTCACAATGTGACTTCGGTTCTCGCTCTTGTGAAGGCGGGAACTGGCGTCACAATTTTACCCCGTCTATCTGTACCTAGCGCTGACAAATTACTTCAATTTATTCCACTTGATACTCCTCAAATGCGGCAGGTTGGTCTTGTTAAGCTTAAAAACAACACTTTATCCCCTGCAGCGATAGCCCTGATAAATCTTATACAGGACAGAGTTACTGAAATAGAATTGTCGATGGAGGGTAACTTTAAAAAGCTAAAGGTCAAAGTTCCCTAGACTTTACCTGAAAACAACGTCAACAATCCCATCTATCAGGAAAGTTGTATTGATTAGAAACATCCCATGCAGAAGATAAACGTTAGCCAAGAGTTACCCAATACAGGACATTTTGTCTTCCTATTGCTCCCCAACTATTCGTTACTCGCTCTTAGTTCTGCCGTAGAAGTGTTACGTGCTGCAAATCGCTTGTCCAGATCTGAAATCTATTCGTGGCAGCTGGTATCTGCTGATAGTGGACTTTACCCTTCATCAGGGGGGCTCGCCCTTCCAACAGCTCCACTTGAAGCCTCGAACAAGGACATAACCCATCTCGTAATCTGTGGTGGGGATGGATCTGATAACCTTACCGATCCAAGGACTCTCTCTTTCGTCAGAGAACAGGCACGAAAGGCACAGCTATCAGGGGCTATTTCGGATGGATCATATTTGGCAGCTCGGGCCGGTATATTTGAAGGTTATCGATCCACCATTCATTGGCAATGCCACGATGGGTATGTTGAACAAAATCCAAACTTGAATATTACACGGCAAATTTATGAAATTGATAGAGATCGGTTTTCATGTGCTGGGGGTGCTGCGGCTTTTGACCTGTTTTTACAATTGGTCGAACGAGATTATGGAAGACACTTGAGCCTGGCTATTGCAGAAAATTTTGTGCACAGCGACATTCGCCCTCAGGTCAGCCCACAACGCCTCAACCCTTCGTTCAAATTTGCCGCTTCAAGCCCACGATTGAGCGGGATCATTGAACATATGGAACAAAATCTTGAAAACCCTTTGTCTCTGCCTAAACTAGCAGAACATGTGGGCATCACCTCAAGGCAGATGGATCGTCTTTTCCAACAATATGTTGGAGAAAGTCCAAGCCGATTTTATGTGGGTCTTAGAGTGCGAAGAGCAGCCTATCTTTTACGACAAACCAGTCTATCAATAAGTGAGATTGCTGTCGCATGTGGGTTTGCATCAACCTCCCACCTATCAAAACATTTCCAGCGAGTTTGGAGAATGTCTCCCCGCCAATACCGGACACTTTAAACCGAAGGCAGCAAACGCTCGTCATTTCAACAAATTAAATGGTCTTTTTGTTATATTGTGCTCTATAGAGTCTCATTTGTTGTGTTCTAAGGAGTACACATAAACCTAAACTGCTTGATAATTTTAATTAGAACATGTCTCTGTAGCTAAAGGTTTAGGACAAATGGCTTTTCCGACGAAAGCAAAGTACGTCATCATTGGGGCCGGTATTCACGGTCTATCCACCGCTTGGAACTTAGCAGAAAAATTAGAAGCTAAAGGCCAAGGTGGCGGTAAAGATATTCTGGTCATTGACAAAGATGGTATTGCATCTGGTGCAAGTGGTATCGCTTGTGGCGTAGTAAGGAATAACTATTTCCAACCTGCAATGCGCGAACTTATGGCGCATTCCGTTGATGTATGGGAAAGCGATAAAGAAGCTTTTAGTTATAACCCTGTTGGCTATTTGCAAATTAGTCCTGAATCCATGCATGAAGATTGTGCTGAAATTCATCGTCAGCAGGCTGAGATCGATTATTCATCTGATTTCATAGAAGGTAGCGATAAGTGCATGTCATATATGAAAAATATATTTCATGACTGGCAAGCTAAGGGCATTACAAACATCCTCCATGAAAAACGCGGAGGGTATGCTAACAACACCAAAGCGATCTATGGTCTTGCCAAAAAAGCTGAAGATCTTGGCGTACGTATTTTGTCCGGAGTTGAGGTCACAGGTTTTACTTTTGATAATGGCTCTTCCGCTGTTAAAGCTGTTGAAACCAACAAGGGAAATATTGAGTGTGACCGGGTCATCGTTGGTGTAGGTCCTTGGGTTAAAACCATTTGGGATATGCTCGAGCTTCCAAATTCCGTGGAAATTAAAGATCGAGATGGCCAAATCCACAAAGATATTCCTATGTGGCGCTATTGGGCATTAGAAGAAGGCGTACTGGGTGTCGAACCTGGCTTCTTGATGGACAATCAAGGCAACATGCCGCCCGTGATCCATGTTGATACGGACGAGCCCCTCTATTCCGATGTTGATGGTTCTTTGATCACAGATGAAATGTGGGGGATCTATTACAAACCAGATTTTCATTTCAATGGTGTTCAAGGCGGTGCAATGCCGTACAAAATTGATAAAGACGCTAGCGATGTAAATATTGACCCTTATGGGGCAAAATCACCCGAATTTATCGTGGATGACAATTTTGCCCATATGTGGACATCTGCCTTGGCTTTTTGTCAAAAACGTTTTGAAGGTCAAGTGGTCAAATATCGCAATGAACCTTCGGGCGGCCTCGGTTGTTTCACTCCAGACAGCTTCCCTGTATTCGACCATTTTCGTGAAAACGTAACAATCATCGCTGATTCTAACCACGGCTATAAAATGATCGGTGTTGGTGCTCTTATTGCTCAGGAAGTCCTGGGTGAGAAATCTGCCCTCCTCGAACCTTTCCGCTTAAATCGTTATGCAGAAGGCAAACTTCACCCAGTAAGTAATAGCCCGTTCCCTTGGAGTTGATTTTATATTTACATAAATAACAAAATGGGAGCCATTGATGGCTCCCATTTTGTCGTTTGAGCGGAAAGATTACTGATATCTAGCATGGATCGCATCATAAGTACCGTCTGCTCGGATTTCGGCTAGTCCCTTGTTAAATATATCGCGTAAAGTACTAGAGCCAGGCCATCCTTTACTAAAACAAAGATGGTATGGAATCTGTTTTCCTGTATCAAAATATTGAAGTTTTTTTGAAAGACCCAGGCCGCCTGCGACATATTGGATAAATTCTTTTGTAGTAAAGAAAAGATCAAAATCACGGTTTAATAAAACGCGTAAAGCTGAGTCATCATTAATAATGGGTTCATGATCTACACCCGCTGCCTTAAGCTCTTTCTCCGAAACGTATCCACTTACTACTAAAATTTTTTGGCCTTGAGCATCTTCAATTGAATGGGGTGTATCATAAGAATAATCAAGAGATGCTGCATAGGTTCTGGTTGCGGTACTGATAGGTTCAGAATAATAAATATACTCTTCGCGGCCAGCTGATTTACCACATGACAACATCGCCGTTGTTGTACCTGCTTTGGCCATTGCTACGATACGCTTCCAGGGGCGGAATTCAATGCGTGCGCGTCGGCCGACCCGGTCAAAAGCTGCGACCACCACTTCAACATCAAATCCGAGCAGGCTGTCTACATCCGGATTCTCAATTTCATAGGGTGGATAATTGACGGCATGTATTGTTAATACGGTTTCCTGAGCTCGGACCATTGTCGTCATACAGAGTAATAGAAGAAAGATAGACAATGGGAATTTCATAAGTTTTTTCATAACCGATGTCGCCTTATTGCTGCCTAATCCAATATCTAATTATTTAATATAACACGAGTTAATTAATACTTTTAAAACACAGTTGTTTTTCTAGGTAATACTACTCGGAAAAAGGCTCTGCTTAAGGCAATCTACCCCATATACAACTGCCAGAATTCTTAATATTTTAGATGACTTCGATCTATTAAAAATTTGAATTTTAAGTATATTATTTGTATTTTTCATGGATGGTATCATAAGTCCCATCTTCACGAATTATAGTGAGACCCTCGTTAAATTTATCGCGTATGATTTTTGAATTGGGCCATTTCTTGCTAAAGCAGAGATGAAAAAACACCTGCTTTCCAGTATCAAAATATTGAACTTTATCTGCTATACCAAGCCCACCTGCCGTATATTCAACAAATTCACGTGCTGAATAAAAAAGATCAAAGTCACGATTTAATAATATACGTAATGCAGAAGCATCATGAATAACGGGTTCATAATTAATATCTGCGTTCTTCAACTCTTTTTCTGCGGCATAACCACTTATGACTAAAATTTTTAACCCTCGAGCCTCCTCCATTGAATTTGGGACATCACCAGCGAAATCAATAGAGGCAACATAGGTTCTCGTCGCTTTACTTATAGGGTCGGAATAATTGATATAGTCTTCACGGCCAGGCGATTTTTCGCATGATAACATAGCAACTGTCGTACCCGCATGCGCCATTGCAACAATCCGTTTCCATGGCCGAAAATCAATTCGCGCACGTAGCCCAACCCGATCAAAAGCCTCGACGACTACTTCAACATCAAAACCTAGCAGGCTATCTACACCAGGGTTTTCTATCTCATAGGGAGGAAAATCTACGGCATGGATAATTAACACAGGTTCTTCTGCTCGTGTTAACGTTATCATACAGACTGAAGCCATGAAGATAGACAAAAGAGAATTTACAAGATTTCTCATGAGCGAAGTCGCCTTTTCTCTGCTCGACCAACTTATCGCCTATCTAAATTAAACCATATTGGTTAATTTTTATAGTTTCAAACTTCCCTACCTTTGATTTAATTTAAGACAACCTTCTATCTTGAAAACAAATTACATTTAGTAGATATAAAACTTACCCAACGGCAACTATATATCTTTTCTGTGAACACATCCCTTCGGAGAAACTGGGTGTTTCAAGAGAGCTAAGAGGTCAGTAAGAGCTCCAGGATAGCTCTTTAATCCTTCTATTGATTTAATAATATCATCGGCAGTTTTTTGATGTAACGAGCCATGACAAAGCGCCTGAAATTTTTCGAGGATATGATCATCCGTAAGAGGATTTTCGGGGTCACCAATTGGGCAAGCGGCTGGGGTATCAATTCTATCCCCAGTATTTAATAAGATAGAGACATCAGCCCAACGCTCCCCCGGGAATTTAGCGTTATACTCATTCTTTTCGCTCAAAATTATTTTGTTGCTGAGTGTCAAAATTGACGGATCAATCAAAGCTTCTGGACCGATCTCTTCAGCCCCTAATGTCCCTCGAACGATCAATGCCGCGACAGGAAAAGCAATAGCGTACTGTGCTTCCTCTGTTGTCTTTGGGTTATGACCAGCGAGACAGAGGCCTTCATGGAACGTTCTGATTTCAATTTCTTCAATTGAATGATGATCCAGTTTCTGCTTTTCCATCAAATCTGACACCGCCTGTATCGCAGGTTGAGCCCATCGACAAACAGGATACGGTTTAAAGTATTGCGCAAGTATCTCCCAATCTTGGGTGAGACTTTCCCAGTAAGGAACGACGTCATCTCCTTCCAGTGTTATGGCAGGTGCGCCAGTAAAGCCTGAACGTGCCATATAGGCCGCATTAACCCCTGCCATTGCACCCCATCCAGAGCCGTCTTTCAACATCGTCGGATGGTCAATACAACGCATCATTTGACTACGGGGTCCGTGATATTCAGCAATACCCAAGGCATGTCGAGTTTGGTCCTGATCTAATTTAAGTAGGCGTGCCCCCATAGCGGCAGCTCCAATAGCATTCCAAGCTCCAGAAGTATGGTAGTCACACGCCGTGGCGTGAAGCGCAATACCGGCGCGCAAGCTGACTTCATAGCCAATGGATAAGGCTGTTAAAAATTCCTGTCCATCAATGCTTTTGTCATGTTCGGCAAGGCTGTAACAATAAGCTAATAAGGCGGGTAATACGGCAGCACCGGCATGACCTTTTGTTAAACGGTGACCGTCATGAGCATCAAAAGAATCAATTGTCATACCTGTAGCAAGCGCAGCACCAACTGGACTAGCGACTTTCCCTGTAAAAGGAATAGCAGAAACTTCCGTACCTGCAGCAAAAAAAGATGTCGCATGTTCTGTAATAATTTGAGCCAAGTCAGTGTGTCGACCAGCCACAGCTACACCTATTAAATCAAGACAACATCGTTCTGCCATTGCAACAACATCCTTAGGCAGATCATTAAATTTTGTGTCATGTATAAATGAAAGAATATTGTTGTCAGATGACATCGGGTTTGATCCTTTTGGATACTGAAATAGAATTACGTTTTACGTGCGAATTCACGAATAAAATGATGCGGGTTTAAGTCGCGAAGAGTTGGTAACAAATAACGGGCTTGTTTTATTTCTGAATATTCAGCCACTGCGGTAATTAGGCATTCATTATTAGTAGCGGTGGATAGGATTTTCCCCTGAGGAGATACTATACAACTACCGCCCCAAAAGGTAATAGTATCCTGTGCTCCTATCCAGTTACTCATAACGATATAACTGCCAAAAGTTAAAGCGGTGTTACCCAGATTTTGTTGCCACCCCTCAGGATTGGAAAAGCTATCACCCACAGCCTCTAGAGCAGATGCAATCGGGGCCAAGAGCAGATTGGTGCCTCGTAAGGCAGAGAGGCTCAGGAGCAAAGGATTCCAGTGATCAGCACAAATCAAGGTACTTGCGCGCCACTGACTTTCGATAGAACCCGGAGCAAAAGAATTTACCTCTTCACCGGGAGTAAAATGTTTTCCTTCATCCAATAACCCATAAGTCACAAGATTGATTTTTCGGTGGAGATTTAGAACCTTGCCATCACGAACTGTTATCGCCGAATTAAAATAACGTACTCCCTCACTTTCTTCTATAAAGCTAAAAGTTACGGTTATTCCTTCTGATGCTTTGGCAATTTGGGTGATGATATCATCATTATACCGCATTGCGACGTCTGGAACGCGCTCATTTAATACATAACCAGTGAGTGATAGTTCGGGGAAGACCAGAATATCTACAGAGAGTTTTTTTGCCTGAGCAATAAAATCAAGGTGACGCACGACCCCTTCCTTAGGAAAGGTAGGGCCAGCTGTAAGTTGAACAGAAGCAAGGTTAAGTTTCTTAGTCATTTTGGTTCTTAAACGTTAACACAACAAATATATTCTTATGGAACAATAAATGCTCAAGTGACCTATAGCGACCCAATTTTGATACAAAGCGGCCTTATAAAGACATAACAAAAACTGAGTGATTCTTTTACTTGCTGTAGAGTATTATATGGGCATTGTTGATATCTAATACAAAGCCAACAGTTTTTTCATCGGACGAAAAATGACTGAGCCCCATAATCAAATTAGATTTGAAGAAGAAGAAGAAAACGAGATGACAATCGCTTTCTTACTTGTCTCTGATTTCTCCATGATGTGCTTTTCCAGTCTTATAGAGCCTTTACGAGCGTTAAACAGGCTTGTCGGGCATGAGTATTTCAAATGGACTTTTTTGTCCGAAAATGGTGCTCCCGTTCAAGCCAGTAATGGGGCTTCCATAATAGTCGACCATTCTATTGATCAACCTACAAATTGCGACGCTATATGCGTTTGTACAGGTATTGATGTTAGTTATCATGCCAGTGATGCAATAATATCTTGGCTCAGACAAGAAGCCCGTAAAGGCCACATAATGGGCGCGATATCGACGGGAACATATTTCCTTGCAAAAGCAGGGTTATTGGAGAATACGCCTTGTACCTTACACTGGGAAAATCAAGAAAGTTTTCGTGAGCTATTCCCAACATTGAAAGTTACAGATCGCCTATATGAAGTCAGCGACAAGCACTTTAGTTGCGCAGGAGGAACTGCAGCATTTGATCTTGCGCTTTACTGGATCGCTGAAAAATTTGGAAACAACGCAAAAACAGCTGTAGCCGACCAATTTTTACACGGAACTGGCCGTTCCCCTGAAGAGCCACAAAGAAATGACTGGGTAGAACGCTATAGTATTCATAATCCTAAATTGCTTGATGTCATAAGGCTTATGGAAAACAATCTAGAAGAGCCGATGACACGTCAAGAACTTGCCGACACAGCAAAGGTATCAGTTCGACAGTTAGAAAGATTGTTTGGCAAACATCTGCAAAATTCTCCTTCTCTCTTTTATTTACAACTACGTTTAGAGCGTGCTTGCTATTTCTTACGTCAAACAGCCATGCCTGTTTCTGAAGTAGCCGTAGCCTGTGGTTTTGTTTCATTCTCTCATTTTTCGAGAAGCTATAGAAAGCAATTTGGGCGCTCACCAAGTGAAGAAAGAACTCCGGAGCACGCACGAAAAGAAAGCAAAACGACCTAAAATCTCTTGTGAATATAAAACCACAAAGTAGGTCGCTCATGGACAAACCCGCGTCGCCTCAGACATTTTTGAAGAGATAAGTTCACCTACGCTCAAATGAAAGGTCAGCGCAAAACTGTGACTGTTCATCAAGTGAGTTTTAGTAGGAGAAGAAATTGGCACGTAGACCAGGGCGCCGTAACCGCGACAGTAAAGAAGACGAAATCAAAGCGCCTGTAGCACCAGCAGGAGCGATGGGCGGGCGTTATAAACCTCTTCTCGAAAGTGAAGTTGAACGGATATTAGATGCAGCCCTGACCGTGCTGGAACGGACCGGTATTGAGGTTACTGAAAGCCCTTGTCGACAAACGTTCGCGAATGCAGGATGTAAAGTCGATCCTGCTATAAATCGTGTCTATATCCCGCGTAGTCTTGTCGAAAAAGCTATGAAGACTATGGCCAACGAAGTATTACTTGCTGGTCGAACCCCAGAACACGACCTACATCTAGGTAGTGCAAGGGTATACATGGGTACAGGCGGCCAAGCGGTTAAATTACTCGACCTCAAGGGCCGGATGAGAGAAACCATAACAAGTGATAATTATCACATTGGTCGCTTGGTCGATAAGCTCGATAATATTCACTTCTACATGCGTCCGGTTGTCTGTCGGGACCTTGAAAACGAAGATATTGATGTAAACCAATTCTATACCTGCCTTGCGGCGACAAACAAACATGTAATGGCCAACTCCTATTTACCTGAAAAGGTAAAAGATCTCAGGATGATGGCAAATATGATTGCTGGCGGCGCAGAGGCCTTTGAGAAAAGACCCATTATCTCCTTTACCGCCTGTTGGACGGTTAGTCCTCTGCGTTACGCCATGGAAACAGTAGAAATTCTAGACGAAGCGATCGAGCATAACATTCCCGTTGTAATTTCATCTGCCCCACAAGCAGGTGCGACCTCCCCAGCCGCCCTTGCGGGAACTTTGGTACAACTATTTGCAGAACAACTCTCTGGGATCGTTTATGTAAATCTGATAAAGCCAGGCTTTCCGCTTATTATGGGCTGTGTTCCCGCGCAGGCTGACTTGCGTACCGGGTCTTTTACAGGTGGATCAGGTGAGTTTTCCTTACTTAACGCGGCGTGTGCTCAAATAGCACAACACCTAAGGATACCGATATATAATTCATCAGGTATTTCTGATTCAAAAATCCCTGATGCCCAAGCGGGCGCAGAGAAAAGTTTGACAGGTTTGGCCGCAGCTCTTGCAGGATCAAATTATATTCACCACTCTGCTGGTTTTTTAGAGAGCTTGTTAACCGTCGCCTATGAGCAATACGTTATCGACAATGATATCAACGGCGCGATCATGCGTATGGTACGTGGAATAGAAGTAACCGATGAAACCCTTTCCATTGACGTCATACATGATGTCTGTACTGGTCCTAATCACTTTCTTGGCCATCCTCAAACATTACAATTGATGAATAGTGAGTATCTATATCCTAAGTTGATGGATCGGTCCTCACGCGATGACTGGGAAGCCTCTGGCAAACACGACTTGAGAGAAATGGCCATTGAACAGGCTAAAGATTTATTGATTAATCACTGGCCAAAAATATTTTCTGATGAACTGGATAGTGATTTACGTAAACACTTCAATATCCTATTACCTAAAATTGAAATGCAACCTGAAGGATTTTGGGAGCGATTTATCGCCCCTTAAGTTTAATAATTTCTGATTTTTTTTAAAAGGGGAAGCACAAATTACTTCCCCTTTTAGTTTTCTCGGTAGCAATCAGGTCCTGTAAAATGCTTGGTTATTACCTTTGAGCGTCATAAAGTGATTGAGCGACCCACTTATTGAAGTGATGTGTGGGACCATCCATAACGGGAGAGAAAACACCGCCTTGAAACGCTGGAGAACTTCGACCGAGTTGCATACCTTCAACTGCTGCAATATCTTCATCGAAAACGATACGCCAAGATTCCAATATTGCCGATCTACTAATAGCACAGTCATCACCCGTTGCTTCTTCTCCGACAAAATACACGCGTAAATGCTCCACAGTTTTATCATGGGCAACGGGTTCCAACAGCATTGCAAAGGCGTGGTCGGCTTGAATACCAAGTAACACATTTGGATAAATCGCAATATATTCTGCGTGTCTCAGCTTGTCCTCTGGCCACTCTGCAAAAATAGGTAGTTTTGTTCCCGCGGTATCAGCCAAATTGTACGCAAGACTTCCCTGCCCGCCAAAACGGTCATCCTGTTCAATATTATAATGATCTTCTAAACGGGAGTAGGTATTAAGCGCCGGGTGAACAAATGGTAAATGGTAGCTCTCACAATAATTCTCAACGGCGAGTTTCCAGTTACAATTCACTTCTATTTCTAGTCCGCTTTCGGAGTTCACACGCCGGAGTTCGCTCAGACCGCTTTCACCCCAGAAAGGCATCCAACGTTGTTCAAGAGGGGAAATGTGCTCCTCGAAGGAAGGTGCGTCACCGGAAAGGTTGATGAAAATCATATCCATCCATATCGCCGAGCGAACTTCTCGCAAGCCATTTCCTTCGCAAGAAAACCCTTCTGCTGTATGTTCACCAACTCCTCCGATATGAGGAGTGCCGCGTAACCCACCATTTAAATCATAGGTCCAGGAATGATAAGGGCAACGGATCATTCCTTGAATTTTAGTTTCTTCTTGAACCAACTTTCGGCCGCGATGACTGCAAACATTGTGATAAACATTTAGCTCGTCTTTACGGTTACGAAGAACGACTAAAGGCAATCCCATAAAATCGATGGGCTTAGCATAGCCTTTAGCCGGGATATCGCTGGCAAAACCAATACATGCCCATGTTTTTCCAAGAATATTGTCTCGCTCAACCGGGAAGAAATCCTTTGCGGTATAACTGGCATTTGGCATGCCACGAGCTTGTTCAATTGGCTTAAGGACGGCTTGCAGGCTTTCTTGGGAAACCAGATTATTCTGTTCCATGTTCATTCTCCAAAACGTAATGGGACATCCTTTAAAATATACGGTGTCCTTATTATTCATTAGATAGAACTTTGAAGGGTAATCAGAGATTTAACCAAATCATTTTTACGCTCACATCCCATGATATATATTCATGGGATTGGGGGTGTTAAGCTTAAAGTTTAACCATCTCTAGCGATTACTTAATGATCCCAAAGCTAAGAGAATTGTCATATGGAAGAGAAAATTCATTGTTTCCTGAAATTACAAATAATTTTTAGTTTCTTTTGTATTACTCAATAATTTGATTCTGCTGGTTTCTGATTAAGTTCTTCCATAATCCAATTTCGAAATAATGTGACATTATCTTTGGTATGACGTGTTACTTCTGGTTCCAATAGACAAAATTGAGCTTTGGTTTTTAAAACGGTTTCAATAGGGCGAACCAACTCCCCTCTTTCCAGATAATCATCAACCAAGTGCCGCCAAGCGAGTGCTACGCCCTGCCCTCCAATAGCAGCTTGGATGAGCATGGGATAATTATTGATATTAATACGCGCTTTGGGATCCGAAGGTTTTACACCTACTTGGCGAAACCATTCTGGCCAATTAATCCATTCCTTTGGAAGGTTTTCGAGATATAACAGTGTGCTTTTTGAAAGCTCGTTTGTATCTTTAATATTGTTATTTTTATCTAGATACTCAGGGCTGCATACCGGGAAAACTTCTTCATCAAATAGCGGCGTTACTTTAATATTTGAAGGGATTTTCTGTGCATAGAACAATCCGACATCAAACTCTGGATAGTTGAAATCCTGATAAGCATCAGAAGCTAAAATCCGAATGTCCAGATCTTCGTGCTGCTTTTTGAAACGTGAAATTTTGGGTAAAAGCCAAAGCGAAGCCATCGCATAAGTTGTCGCAACAGTTAATTGACGCCCCCCTTGCCATTGAATTATCTCTCCCGTAGCGGAAGAAACCTCCTCCAATGATTTCCGGATAGTTTGATAATACTGCATACCTGTTGGTGTGAGATGAATTGTTGGATTTACACGCGTGAACAACGCTTTACCCAAATACTTTTCGAGCTGTCGAATTTGTCGACTGACGGCCCCTTGGGTGACATTCAACTCTACCCCCGCGGCTGTAAAGCTGAGATGGCGAGCCGCGGCTTCAAATGCAACCAGGCTTTTTAAGGGAGGCAAGGGAGATATTTTCATAGGTTGTTCCCTAAAATTTAGGACGTCTCATGAGATAGGGGCCTGCTAAACGAATAACAAACCTCTATCTCATAACCTGATCAATACCTACAAAAAACAACTTCAAAACAATATAATATTATAAGTTGGCGTAATATTCCTTAGTCTTTTCAATGAAAAAGTCGATTGCTTCATTATCAACATTCATATGAGTGACAAGCCGGATCTCTGGAATTTGTAGGCCGATTAAAATACCATTTTCTGACAGATACCTTTGAAGGTTCTCATGATGGCCTTCGCCAGGGTTCAAGAAAACCATATTGGTTTCAACTGCTGAAACATCAACACTTACTTCTGGAATACCATTTAAACCCTCTGCCAAACGTAATGCGGTATTATGATCTTCTGACAAACGATTAACATTATTGTCCAAAGCGTAGAGACCACAAGCAGCAAGAACACCTACCTGTCGCATCCCTCCCCCAAGGATTTTACGCATTCTTTTTGCCTGTCGAATCAAGGCATGACTTCCGCATAGAACAGATCCTACAGGAGTCCCTAGTCCCTTTGACAAACAAATAGATATACTATCAACGGGAGCGCACAGCTCTTTCAATGACAATCCAGTTTTAACCGCTGCATTAAAAATACGCGCACCATCCAAATGCACTGACAAGCCCTTATTTCTTGCTGTTTCAGAAAGTGCCTGAATTAGATTTTGATCTTGTACTCGCCCCGCAACTGTATTTTCTAAACACAACAATTTACTAACAGGACAATGAGGATCGTCTGGCTTTACAGAAGCACTTACCTGTTCAACCGTTAATCCGCCAGTATTATTGGTCGGTAAAGGGAAAGGAGAAATACCCCCAAGAACCGCAGCGCCACCAGCTTCATCCCTAAAAATATGATACTCATCTCCAGAAATATATTCATCACCACGTCCACAATAGTACAGCAAAGCAGCAAGATTACTTTGAGTTCCCGTAGGAAAAAACAAGGCTGAATCCATGCCAGCCATTTGAGCCAACTTTTCCTGTAAGATCACAACGGTAGGATCATCACCATATACATCATCACCGACAGGTGCGTCGGCCATTGCAGCACGCATTTCAACAGACGGCCGTGTCACCGTATCACTGCGGAAATCCCACACAAGGTCAGAATTTTTCTGCCCTGCATGGTTGTTTTCAGACATTCCTGCGTACATGTACTATCTCCTGATTGCCTTTATTCAGATACTTTTAAGGCACATAATTAATAAATCTCAGTAACATAACCATTAATAAGCTAGAGCGGCAACCAAATGTATCCGGTTATGCTCCCCCCCGTTCAAAGCAGTATGATAACCACGGGTATCGGTAAAATAAACGGACCCATCCGCAGGTAAATGAGTAACATGATGGTTGACGATAAATAATGCGCCAGGGTTCGTCACCAATGGAATGTGCAATCTCGGTTCAGGGTCTCTATGCCATGAGTTACAGTTATATAGGCCTTTCGAAAGAATACGCATTCGACCAATCGGAAAGCGGCGCGTTAGTTCTTGATGAACCGTTTCAAAATACGTCCCCTTAAACATAGGATTAAACTCTGAAAATGCGGCCTCGTCGACGATATCTTCACGGGGTTCTTCAATGTAACGATCATCAGCCCTAAGCCAGTAACGTCCAGATAAATCATTTGCAGCACTGACATCTTCTCCGGGGCGACGATTTAGGGGAATTGCCGCGAAGCCCTGATCTTGCATATCACCCTGAAAATCTGTGAGTTTAAGCACATCATCCAAAGCTTCACTCAATTTACGTATTTCAAAATTGAGAGCTAACTTCTCAATTCCATTTCCAGCTACAAAACCAGCTACTGAATCTGTTATACGATCCTCTGCCATCCAGGATTTCATTTGTAAAACATCAGGATCACTATTTATCGGATCCCCATTATTTTGTTCAAAAGACATAACCAAACATCCAAAAGAGTTAATTTCAAGCTTTAGCCTCGCACAGTCTAAGATACAAAGTACAACGCCTTTTTTTCATTAGTTAATGAATAAATTTAATTAACTATCTATATTTTGAAGTTTATTTATTATATTATTACATATATTGAGTTGTTTATTGGATCATATTTAAAACAATGCGACGCACTCT
This sequence comes from Halopseudomonas aestusnigri, assembly GCA_036960845.1. Classification (GTDB taxonomy): domain Bacteria; phylum Pseudomonadota; class Alphaproteobacteria; order Kiloniellales; family Kiloniellaceae; genus Kiloniella. Next base: position 135,914 of record JBALWN010000007.1, read on the forward strand.
TCCCTCAACTATGTCCATGATTTGCTTCGAATCTGCTGCTCGGCATGAAAACTTCACTCAAGCCGCGATAGACGTTAATTTGACTCAAAGTGCGATTAGCCGACAAATTAATATTCTGGAAGATCTTCTCCAGCAGAAGCTGTTTGAACGCGTCCGACAAAGAGTAAAACTAACCCCAGCCGGACAGCACTATTTACTTCAGATCCAACCCCTATTGGAAACATTGGAAGTCGCAACCATAAGAATGCCGGAATTTCAGGCTATTAGTGGTGGATTGAATATTGGGACCTACCCAACACTTGGCTCACGATGGCTTTTAGAATATCTTATGGCTTTTGCCACAGAATTTTCCGAAATTAGCACCAATACAATTACCTATCTAGACAACAAACAATTTGATCAAACAACTGTGGATATCGGTATTGTGCAGGGAGATCCACCTTGGATGGGGTGTCAGCATGACTATCTGATGCCAGAAAAACTTGCACCCGTAATCTCCCCAAAACTCAGTGCTCACTCTAAAGGCAATGTTGATATCTTGACTTCCTACCGCTTACTCCAACACTCAACACGCCTTCAGAGTTGGGATATATGGTTTGAAAGCGCAGGAATAGAAAAACCAGAATTGCAAAGCTCGCTCTATTTTTCTCAGTTTGAAATGATCATCGAAGCGACAATAGCAGGCCATGGTATATCCATGTTACCCATCATATTAATACAACGAGAACTTGAAGATGGCAGATTAATACTTGCCCATCCGCACATAGCAAAACCGACAAGCGGATATTATCTGATCTCGCCAAATACGAAATCAAATACTAAAAAAGTTGAAGCCTTTAGGCAGTGGATTTTATTGAAAACAGAAAATCGTAGAATGCCAATACTGACCTAATTACGGTACGATTGTTTATCTATACCGGATAAACGATATACTTTTAAATCAACAAAAATGTACTTATAAATTTCTAAAAATATTGATCTAAAGAGGCACTTCGGTGTCCACTGAATCAATTTAGTGGACACCGTTTAATGGATATAAAAATACTACCCTTGAGAGATTTGTTCAGCTTTACCAACCAAAACCTCGGCTTGCCGTATCGATGCATAATCGATTAAACGACCGTCAAGAGCAACGGCACCCCGACCTTCTTTTTCAGCTTGAGCCATAGCTTCTAAAATCCGACGCGCGCGTGTTACCTCTTCTTCGCTTGGGCTCATAACTTCGTTAGACAATGCAACCTGTGATGGATGTATAGCCCACTTCCCTTCGCAGCCAAGTACCGCAGCACGTTTTGCTGCGGAACGGAAACCATCGGGGTCAGAGAAATCGCCAAAAGGTCCATCAACAGGTCGAAGACCGTTAGCCCGTGCAGCAACAACCATACGACTGATTGCGTAGTGCCACATATCGCCCCAATGCACATCCCGATGATCATCGGCATCAGCGTCAGTCAAAACAGCATAATCACGGTTCACGCCACCGATCATTGTGGTACGCGCACGGGTTGAAGCAGCGTAATCTGCTACGCCAAAGTGTAAGGATTCATTTCTTCGGCTAGCTGCTGCAATTTCAGTGACGTTTTGCATCCCCAAAGCAGTTTCGATGATGTGTTCAAAACCTATACGCTTAGAGAAGCCTTTAGCGTCTTCGATTTGAGTAACGAGCATATCGACGGCATAGACATCAGATGCGGTTCCAACTTTAGGAATCATAATCAAATCAAGATGTTGGCCAGCTTGTTCTACGACATCAACAACATCGCGATACATATAGTGCGTATCAAGGCCATTGATACGAACTGACATTGATTTGCTACCCCAATCAATATCATTCAAAGCTTGGATGATATTTTTACGGGCCTGTTCTTTTTCGTCAGGTGCAACAGCGTCTTCCAAATCAAGAAAAATTACATCGGCATCTGATTTTGCTGCTTTTTCAAATAGTTGTGGCTGACTTCCCGGTACGGCAAGTTCACTTCTGTTGAGCCGTGCTGGGGCTTGTTCGATTGTTTGGAAACTCATTTGGGACATCCTGTTGCGAATTGGTTCGTTTAGGATGGGAATTAACTGGGAAAAATATGATCTCTGTCAAGTGCGATTTTTCTTCACGTAGTGAAGGTTTTTTTAATCTCGAAGAAGGCCCCGATTCTCGTGATTTTTTTAACAGTTTCGAGAGTTTCTCCAACCTAAAACAAACTTCAACTCAACTTTCATCAGGTTGAGTTATCAATGGAAGTCTCTGACCTGATTGGGTTGAATAATAATAGGCAATTGCTTGGGCTCTGTTGCTAACGGATAACTTTCCAAAGAGATTTCTAAGGTGAAATTTTACTGTGTTCAATGATATACCATGATCCCTTGCAAGCTCTTTGTTTGTGCGACCTTGGGCTAGGGAAATCAGGAGGGTGCGTTCGCGTTTGGTCAGTGAATACATGGGATCCTGTCGTAGATCGCGAACGTCTACGAAAGGGAAAACCATCCCCCCTTTGGCAATACTCGCGCAGGTGTCGAGCAAATATTCCGGCGGTTGGCTTCGAGAGCAATAACCGGCTGCTCCCGCTGCCATAGCCAACCGGGGAATGTCCAAATTGTCCCCTTGGGCATATACCACGATCCTTGGGGGCGCTTCCTGTGTTCGAATGATTTCAATCAACCTCTCTCCACCCAACATCGGCAGTGTCCAATCGACAACACCGACGGTAAATGTGGACAACAAAGTAATCTCAAGAAAGCTTTCCGCTGATCCAACCGACGCTACGAGACTGAACCGCGGATCCCTATCAAAAAATTCTGACAAGGCAGATAGCATCAGGGGATTGCTATCCGCCAGGGCCACTTTTATCGGTTGTCCCGCAACCGACGGCGCCTTATCCAAAACCGCCATAATACTTTCCTTTAATTGAAATACCTACCCCTATGAGCAGGATGCTAAGCTGAAATTACACAATAAGCAATACTATGGAGTAGTTTTTTACCTACCTATTAGGACACTCAAAAGCAGTAACTAGGGGTGTTGTGTGAAAATCGTTTTTGTCGTTTCATATTAAAAAATAAGAGATCGGAAGATTAATTATCTGGGGAATTAATTCTACCAGGATTTATAACAAACCCCGATCGAAAAAACACCAAAGTATAAGACACAGGCAAGTTGAACAGAGTTTAAGATTTTTCGGAGAAGGAATCTTCATGGATATCCATGAGTATCAGGCTAAAAGTATCCTTGCGAACTTCGGTGTCGCAGTTCCACGCGGCGGATTAGCCTACGGTCCTGAACAGGCAGCTTACCGAGCACGAGAAATCGGCGGTAGCAAGTGGGTGGTCAAAGCCCAAGTGCATACCGGTGGTCGTGGCAAAGCTGGTGGTGTCAAGGTTTGTGAAAACGAAGAACAGGTTTTTGAAGCTGCAAACCAAATGTTTGGAAAGCGTTTGGTTACCGATCAGACTGGTCCGGATGGGAAGTTTATCTACCGGGTTTATGTCGAGGGAGCTGTGAACATCGAGCGCGAAATTTATCTGGCTTTCGTGCTCGACCGCAAAACAGAACGCATCATGGTTGTCGCTTCAGCTTCTGGTGGTATGGAAATCGAAGAGATTTCTGAAAGCCATCCGGAAAGCATCGTCCGCTCTATCGTGGAACCTGCAGCAGGGATGCTTGATTTCCAAGCCCGTGAAATTGCCTTTCAGCTGAATATTGAAGCGGCGCAAATCCCACAAACCGTTGAAACGATCAAGGGTTGTTACAATGCGTTCCGCGAACTTGATGCAACAATGGTTGAAATCAACCCTCTAGTTGTGACTGGCGAAGGTGCCATTATTGCACTTGATGCTAAGATGACATTTGACGACAACGCGCTATTCCGTCACCCCGATATCTCTGAACTTCGCGATAAATCACAAGAAGATCTTCGAGAATCACAAGCGGCCGATCGTGGTCTTAGCTATGTAGCTCTCGATGGAGAAATTGGCTGTATCGTTAATGGTGCAGGCCTTGCCATGGCGACAATGGATATCATTGAGATCGCGGGTGGACAGCCAGCAAACTTCCTCGATATTGGTGGTGGTGCTTCTCCTGAACGCGTAGCCAAAGCCTTTAACCTCGTCATGGCTGACAAAAATGTAAAAGCAATTCTGGTTAATATTTTTGCAGGCATTAACCGCTGCGACTGGGTAGCTGAAGGTATTGTTCAAGCGCTTCAAAGTAACCCTGTCGATGTGCCTGTTATTGTACGCCTTGCTGGCACAAAGGTCGAAGAAGGTCGAAAAATTCTTGCCAGCAGCGGACTTCCTATCATTCGTGCAGGCACCTTAGCCGAAGCAGCAGAGCGTTCGGTTGAGGCTTGGAAAAACAGTACTAAAACAGAAACTAAGCCAACGATTTTACAGGAAATGGCATCATGAGCATTTTGTTAGATCGCGACACCAAAGTTCTTGTACACGGTATCAGCGGCAAAATTGCCCGTTTCCATAGTCAAGAGATGGCTGAATATGGCACCAATATCGTCGGCGGCGTTGTTCCTGGTAAAGGTGGTGAAATCGTCAATGGCGTTCCAGTATTCGATACCGTCAAAGAAGCCGTTGAACAAACCGGGGCTTCAGCCAGTATTGTTTTTGTTCCTCCTCCCTTTGCTGCAGATTCCATCATGGAAGCAGCTGATGCTGGGATAAAATTCTGTGTTTCGGTGACAGACGGTATCCCTGCTCAAGACATGATGAGCGTTAAACGTTATATGCGCAGATACCCAAAAGCGGAGCGCATGCGCCTGACTGGTCCTAACTGCGCAGGCACAATTACACCTGGTGAGGCCCTCCTCGGTATCATGCCGGGACATATATATTTGCCAGGTTCTGTTGGTATCGTTGGTCGTTCAGGCACGCTTGGTTACGAAGCGGCTTCCCAGATGAAAGCGCTTGGGATTGGTGTTTCTACTTCTGTTGGTATTGGTGGTGATCCTATTAACGGGAGCTCTTTCAAAGATATCCTTGAATTGTTCGAGGCTGATCCAAAGACTGAAGCCGTCGTTCTGATTGGTGAGATTGGAGGTCCTCAAGAATCTGAAGCCGCTGATTTCATCCGGGATCATATGACAAAGCCTGTCATTGCTTATGTCGCGGGTTTGAGCGCCCCTAAAGGACGTACCATGGGCCATGCTGGCGCGATCATTACAGCATTTGGTGAAAGTGCAGATGAAAAAGTAGGAATCCTACGTGAGGTTGGTGCTGCTATTGCTCCTGATCCCTCATTGATCGGCCTGACTGTTGCGCAATCTTTGGCCAAAGCTTCGTAAGAGGTTAGGACTTATTAAGAAGCCTGGGCTTTATTTAAAGCCTGGGTTTCATAAGGATGTGACTATGCTGAAGTCGAAGACCATAGGAAAGCAATACAGCGTACCCTTTTCCAGCACACCTGATAGCTTGCATGATCAAGGTAATGATCAATCGGATCTTGCTATTTCACTTATATGGATGGTGAGCCAGCGTATTAAAGAAGGTCAATCGTTGGTTCAGTCTGATAGTACGACCGATATTTGGTCCGAATTGTGCCCAACAAACTTGATACGCAACGAGTTAAGGGGAAAAATTCTTGGCATCATTGGGCTCAACTCCGCAGGACAGGATGTAGCAAAGCGCGCCCACCAAGAGTTTGGTATGCGAATTATAGCCTATGGTCCTTGTGCGTTCACCAATGAAGGCCTGACCGCTTGTAATGTAGAAACAACTCATTTCATCGACGATCTGTTAACAAATTCGGATTACGTCCTGTTAAATGACGCTTATCAAACAACTGATAATTCCACTACCTATGCCAATGATCATTATCTGATTGATTCCAAACGCCTCAACCTCATGAAGCCAAGCGCATGCCTGATCAATATCGCTCAGAGCGCAGCAGTCGATCCACACGCTCTTATGCAGGCCTTATGGTTTGAAACAATATCTGGCGCGGGTCTCGCCATCGATAATGACGAAACTTCATTACAGCTTCATAATCTGGCTCACTCTCAGTTGGAATTTCGAAATTGTGACAATTGTGTTTTATTGCCTCGACCTCAATAAGGCTTATCAAGAAACCTCATGGCTGCTTTGGCATTGCGGATGGGGGAAAGATAAAAGCCGATTGTATCTTCTTGTTTGGTCCTTGCCCTGTAGAGATACATCCGTATATCACGAGCTTTTATATAGGTTTCATCCACTTACTAGCTATCAAAGTGGATCATGATAACCAATCAATTCAGGGTGCACATAAATGCTCACTTTTGGAGCGTATGGACACGTCAGTAGCCGGCATGATGTTTGCTGCCGGTTTTTATACAAAATCTGTTTTTTAATTGAGAATATTTAGCCTTTTTTGGGAAACCTCTATCAACTATAGAAAGGGTGAAACCAATATAAAGGTTAAAGGAAAGTAGAAGTACTTGTATCGAGCGATTGATAAGGATGGTGTTTCCCTCGATTTCTACTTGTCCGCAACGCACAACACCAAAGTAGCCAAACATTTTCTAAACAAAGCCCACAAAATACAACAAACAATATATCCCTATATCGATCTCATCAGACAGGGTTCCTACATATTGAGAAGCGATCAGGATATTGAAAGCTGAAGGTAAGAACCCTAATGAGCTATTACACCATCAGATCAAATATCTGAATAATCAGCTTGAGGGAGGTCCTGGTATACAAAAATTATTAATCATGCCTGCTCTAGGTTTCAAGACCATAAAAACGCCTTACGCCATAACCAAAGAATTTGAAATTATGGGATATTTAAAAGAGAGTATTTCTGATTATGGGTTGCGAAGAAGTATGATCTGGTATGATTGAAAATAATTTAAATTTATCTACAATAAAGTGTTAAGAAGCCAAACTATACTCCTTACTTAAAAGTAGTTGTGACAGGGAAATTTATACTATTAACACAGGTAAAGACCTGGAATAGGGAGTTGAAAATTAGGTATAGTTTGTTGTAATATAAGTATTACCACTCATGATTTTAAAATAAAAATATATTACAGCTATAGCATCAATATGCCTACTGTGTGGAAGCATAATTAATAATGGTTTGTTTTAAGTAATAGTGAGATTGGACCTCGAGGGGGACCATCATGGTTGATAATACTGTAGATCTTAAAGACGATACTGCGCGCGATACAGATCAAGAAACTAATACATGCCTGAAAATAGATGTTTCTATTCCCCCCTTTGGCCAGGAAACACAAATAAACGGCGACAACTTAGTCCTGACACGTGGTAGAGGCGAAAATACCAGTCAGTTGGTTTTCCTTAATCTTGTAACCTCAGTCGAAAATAATGGTCGTGATCCTTTTCTTGATATTGGGAATGTACCCCTAACTCTCGGTCAGTTTGTTCAAGTTATTGATCCCAATACAAAGATCTCAGGAAAATAAAATTTTATGTTTTATAACCTAGCTATTGAAAAAATTCAGCCTGAAACCATCGACACAATTACGATTACATTTAAAGTTCCAAAGGAACTTTATAAAGTCTTCGAGTATAAATCCGGTCAATATTTGACATTAGTTATTCCCCACCCGTCGGGTGAGATACACCGTTGCTATTCCCTCGCATTTGCTCCTCATAATATATCTGGACAGCTTAATATAGGAGTAAAACGAGTACCAAATGGGCTTGGGTCCAACTGGATGCATGATAAACTCAAAATAGGCGATCATATTAGAGTATCACCTCCCTTTGGAAGATTTGTCCAATCAGAGAGTGTCCTACAAAGGGGCTTACTCACCTTTGCAGGCGGCAGCGGCATCACCCCGATCATTTCTCTAATTGAAAATTCACTTTATCTAAGTAAAGAAAGAATAACACTTTTTTACGCTAATAGATCACCTGAAGAGACTATATACAAAGCCCGGTTAGACACACTAATAAACAGTTTTCCTGATCGTTTCGAGATTATATATCACTTCGACAGTTTAAGTGGCTACCCCTCACAAGTTACCATTCAGACCGTGTTACAAGAACGTTTCGAGGACGCTCTTTATATTTGTGGACCAAGCGTGTTTATGACTTGCGTCGAAACCGTGGCAAATAGTATCGATTTCAACCAAGATAACATTTATGTAGAGCACTTTGGAGGAAACACAAAACCCACAGTTTTAAATAAAATTTCTAACCTTTCCACGGAAGCTAAAATAACGATCAAGCAAAGACCTCATTGTTTTAAAGTGAGCGGTGGGGAAAGTATCTTGCAAGCAGCAAGAAGGCAGAAAATAGAAGTCCCTTTTTCCTGCGAAGAAGGTTTTTGTGGAACCTGTCGGGCACAGATTATATGTGGCGACGTTACCATGCTTAATCATCATGCGCTTTTGGATGCTGATATTGAGGACGGATGGGTTTTAACGTGTCAATCGTTTACGCATAGCCCTGAAATAGAACTCACCATTGATAATGAGAATAACAAAGAAACAAAGCCCATAAGAAAAGTTATACCCCTTTATTATGCCTTAGCTGGAGTATTTTTTGGGGGCTTGTTTACGGTTTATTCATTTTTACAACCAGACCACGCAGGAGCCTTTCATCCTGGAGTAATGACAGCAGGGCATGTAGATTTGGTGTGCGCTGATTGCCATGAAGAAACGGAAGGAACCTTCCGTCAAAACATTCAAGCTATCGTCGCTCACACCATAGGTACCCGTCAAACGACCGGGGAAATTGGCACGCAACCCGTTTCCAGCACAGATTGTCTCGCTTGCCATGAGCGTCCAAAAGACCGCCATCCTATCAGTCGCTTCGCAGAGCCTCGCTTTGTCGAAGCCCTAGCACAGATTGATGCGCGCTCATGCATTACATGTCACATTGAACATACTGGCCAACTCGCAGTTGCTAACGTTACGTTCTGTTCATCTTGTCACGATGGTCTAGAGGTTAAAAATGATCCCATTGATGAGAGTCACAAAGATCTCGTGTTAGCTAAGAAATGGGACACTTGCCTAACCTGCCACGATTTCCATGCCAACCATGCCTATGAAACTCCTACTAAACTTATTCAAGGGTTTAGCCTGAATAAGATAAAAGACTATCTCCAGGACGGGCCTTCGCCGTACGCCACTCAAAAAATTAAAAATGCAAAGGAGAGCCGTTAATGAGAAAAGATCTTTATTTTTTATGGGGCAGCCTCACCGTTGTTTTGACGACATACCTTTTTGTTAGCGCTCCTGTTCCTCTTGCTGAAAAAAATGCTTTTTCGGCTGAAAAGTCCGATATAGAGATTTCAGTTGTTTTCGATATTGTAAATTTGATTAATGCTAAAACACGTCAACTTTATACGAAAGAAATAGTTATAGCCGGAAAAAAAGAAGGCTTAAAATTTGATGAACACTGGAAGGATGAAGGGGTTGAGGCAGGGCCGCTTCCTGCATTATTTTTACGGGAAGTATCCAGTAATTTAAAGAAAAGAAAATCTTCTTTGGCTCTCTTTCTCGGGTCTGACAAACCTATTGCTAAATCTAATGAATTTAAAGGCGACATGCTGGCACGGATTATTGCGATGCGGGAAGGACCTGGTCCCCAATATTTTACGATGGAAAAGCTGGGTCAGGAGATTGGTATGTACCCCGACTTCGCATCCGCTAATGGCTGTGTGACTTGTCACAATGAACACCCTAATTCTCCCAAGGTAGATTGGAAATTAAATGACATCATGGGGGCCACAACTTGGACATACCCTAAGAGCACTGTAAGCATAAGTGAAATGCGTGCAGTAATTGCTGATGTTTATCATTCAATCGAAATATCATATGCCGCTTATCTTGCAGACACTGTTCAATTTTCTCGCCCTGTTGCCATAGGTAAATCTTGGCCATCATCAGGAACTTATTCTCTACCGAGTACCGAGGTTTTTATGGCTGTTGTCCACAATTTAACGGGTCCAGATGTCATAAAAGTAAGCTACGGGAACCCAAAAGACCGGCTCTCCTTACCTCAACCCCAGTAAGTCAAAGAGTTACGCGCCTGATGGATCATATTTAATAGGGAGTTTTAATAATGCTACACTCAATTTTCAATTTTTTATTTCCAAAAAACCGACGCTATTTTACATGGGGTTTATTTTGTACCTTTTGTGCCATTTTATTTCTGAGTAACGATATAGGGGTAAGAAATTTTAGTCATGAAATAGGGATAAACAAACGGTACTTTGTGATCACTACTGGTTTTATTCTTAGCCTTATGTTCATCTGGCAATGGAAAATAATTTTACCAAGATCTTCTTCAGATACGACAAGTGATAAAAAGGAATTATCTAGACATCGGTGGATAGGGAGTGGAATAATTATACTACTTTTTATTCATGCCGCTAGCTTTGGATATGCCATTCGTACGTATATTAGTATTACACTTTTTTTAATCGTGTTATCTGGATTATTCCACCTCCAATTTTTCAGAAAAATCCTACCCGTTTCTACTAATGTATGGCGACTGCTTCATATAGGGCTGTCATCTTTAGCTCTTCCCTTAATATATCTCCACGGTTGGATAGCTATAATTTATAAAGGACCTGGACAGAATTAACTCTGAAAGTTTTTAGTTTAATCCAGAAAATGATGTTCACCTTTTTGAGAATGAAACAATAAATTTATAAAATCGATAGGTATTTTGAACTTGGTACTTTAGTTACATTCTGTTCCAAAGATATAACCGATACCGCGGACTGTTCTTATGATCTCTGGCTTAGTCGGATTTCTTTCTATTTTCTTTCGAAGACGAGAAATTCTAAGATCTATAGATCTATCAAAGGGTTCCCAGCCTCTATCATGCGCCTGTTCCAAGAGTTGATCTCGGTTGAGGACCCGCCCCTCATTTTCAGAAAATACTCGTAACAAGCTGAATTCCATTGCCGTTATTGGTACTTCATATTTATCTGGTCCAATTAATTGAGCGCTCTCCAAATCTAGAGAAAAATCACCGAAAGTAATCTTTCCAGAAGTTCCATTTGCATGGCTCGCCTTTGCTTTTAATTCAAAGGGCCGCCGACGCAATGTAGCTTTTATTCTCGCCTCAAGCTCTCTGAGATCAACAGGTTTTCCCAAATAATCATCAGCTCCCATTTCAAGACCAACAATGCGATCTACGACTTCAGAAGCAGCTGTTATCATAATAACAGGGACATCATAAATCTTACGTAACTCCATAAGAGCTGTGAGCCCATCTTGGCCCGGCATATTAATATCGAGGATAACTAAATCTATTTGTTCTTTAGCTAAAATACCATGCAAAGCGAGAGCATTGCTGGCCTCACGAACAGGATAGCCTCTGTCTTCTAGGTATTCACACACCATTTCCCTTAGATGCGGCTCATCATCACAAACAAGGATAGTTGAGTTTTCTTTATCCATTTATCAGCTCTGTATGTTTGTGCCACAGTTCTTCAACAAAATTTACTAACTCATCCGGAGCAACTGGTTTCTCGATAAATTGCTGGCCAGATCTTTTGAAAAACTCTGCAACACGAGGGCTCATTGTATCTCCTGTGACAAAGCCGGTTCTCTCAACGAGTTCTGGCTTTATGGAGCGAATAGCCTCAAGGAATTCTTCTCCACCCATCCCAGGCATTTTTACGTCGCTCAAGACAATATCAATGTGATTACTTTCAATCTTCTTTAGTGCTTTTTCTGCAGTTAAACAAACTGTTACCTGATAGTTATGGTCTTCTAATAGATCTCTGATAAGCCAAGCAACGTCCTCTTCATCATCAACAACCAGAATATTTAGTTGCGACGTATTCAAGTTTGAAGACTTACTCTCGTTATTTTGTAGTAAAGATGTATTCGTTGCCTTTAAACGAACGGTAAAACAAGTTTCAACCCCCGGTGTCGAGCGAAAAGATAGGTCTCCGTCGTGAGCACTGATTATTCGGTGACAAAAGGCCAGGCCAACACCTGTCCCATTTCCGATATCCTTTGTTGTAAAAAATGGCTCAAAAATTCGCCCATGGATCGCTTTTTCGATACCTACCCCATTGTCATGGACATCAATAATAACTTCATTGAGAAGTTCATCATAATTCGTTCGAATTGTCAGACGTGCGTCATCTTCCTTCCCAATTAAAGCATGCTCTGCATTTATGATCAGGTTTGTTAAAACTTGTGTCAGTTGATCATGATCAGCAGCAATAAGAGGCAGGTCAGGCTCCAGAACCAAAACAACTTTTACACCAGATGTCTTTAGACCGTAGTTCGTAATATCCAAGGCATCTTGAACAATGTGGTTTAAATTACAGTTTTTGATCTCTGTTGGCTTTTGCCGTGCCATTGCCAAAAAGGTTTTGACTATCTTTGCGCAACGTTCAGCCGCATGGCCTATCCTATCAACGCGTCTTTTCACTTCGGGATCTGTTGTTTTATCCTTTAGCATCAAGGCATAACCAACCACGATTGAAAGAGGGTTATTTAGCTCGTGAGCAACACCAGCTAATAATCCCCCAAGCGCCGAAATCTTTTCATTTTGATGTGCATTTTCTCTTTGTTGTTCCAATTCAGCCTGCATGGCAAGTTGTTCTGTTATGTCGCGTGTAGAGGAAACAATGACATCTTCCCCTTTATAATCAGTCACTCGGGCCGAAGTAAGCCCTTGCATAATAGAGCCATCTCTTCGCCGAAATTGAACTCTATAATCATTCAATTCACCCGTTGGTAACAGTGCGTTTAGATACGCTTCTCTGTCTTCTGGGCGCAGGAAAAAACTCAACGCGGATTTAATATCTCCAAATCGTTCTCTTGAGGCTGGAGGGATATAAATAATTCTCCCATCAGAAACCCGTGAAACCAAGAAATTTGCAGGACAGGCTTCAACTATTTTATGGAGAAGCATATCTGCCTCTATCCGCGCTTCTTCCGTCTTTCTTTGAAGACTTACGTCCCTTGTAATGACAAGGAAATCCCCTCGTCCAGTTTTATGAGTAGATTGAAGAAGCTGTCTGCCATCCCTATGCGTTATCTCAACATCTTTATCGTAGTTTCTAATATGATTTATTTGTACTTCGATCCAATCATCTAACGTCACGTTTTCAGGAAAAATTAACTCTCCAGAAGCTCCTGTTACACGTAAAATATCTTGGATAGTATTACCATGGCGAATTGATGTATTTTCAGGCCAAATCATTTCTTCAAATTTAGAGTTGATCATAACAACCTTAAATTCTTGATCCAGTAATACAAGCCCTTCATCAAGAGACTGGAACACATCAAGCAAGACATCTTGTGATAATGGAGATGACTGATCTTTTGCCTGAACTTGGTCACACTTGAGGCTGTCATTCTCATGTTGAGATGGATATTGATTAAATTTCATACTTGATCACTCTATTGAGTGTTGAAAATAGGACATCAAAGTCTAGAGTATCTAGGCAATTACAGATAGTTCAACTTTTGTATCAATTGTAACACCGTTAGAGTATTATTCCATTTCCATGTAAAAGTGTTCAGCCAATATAAAAGGCAGGCGTTTTCTTGATGCTAAATTGGCAAATACCCTCAACTTATATTATCTGAGGTGCATTACTTCCTATAAAACTCCGAAGCCGTTATACCAACATCATGCGATTTAAAACTAATCAAAACAAAACCCCGCCTAATAAGGCGGGGTTTGTTAGGGATCCGAATTCAGCCCATTTTTATTGCCTGAAAACTTTCCAACCATCAGATGTTTTTATCCAATATGCTGCCTGAGATAAAACTGTTTTGTTGGTTTCATCTTTTTGCTCAAACCTGATTGGCCCATCACCTTTTTTATTAACAACTTGATATGCACGACCTCCTAAAATTTTAGTCACTTCAATTTCTTCTGTTTCAGATATTTCATACGTACCGCCCAGTAGCTCAGCAATCATATGTTCAACAAATTCAACCGGTGGACCATTATCCATAACAGCCATGTCTTTAATCATTGGCTCTAGAAAGTTGATATACCCTTCCTTGTCGCCAGAGACAGCCGCCTGACGCATTATAGCTATAGCTTCTAATAACCCATCATCAGAGCTCGGCGAAGCTGATAAATAACTGTATTTTGGTAAATCTTGAGCTTGAAAAACAGTTTTCTGTTCGCCAGACCCTTTTTGTTTTAATTCGGCTAGAACATTTGCGTTTGTACCTGGTCCATCTGGAAAATCGCCCTCACAAGCCACAAAAACCTCTGCTCTCCCCGCTGCGTTTGGGTCTTCAGCAGTCAGTTCAATTTTGAAGTCATTTTCACCCTCAAGAAGCAAATTAGCTGGTATGACGTTAAAGTGAGCCCCCTTATGATTAATTAGAGTAACGTCATTAACTTTTACATTCAGCTCTGCACCATCGCTTCCCTGAATTGCGACGGTTATAATTTCATTACAGGCATGTGCAGACATATTAATCATTCCTATTGATCCTATGGTGACAATCGCTAAACAAGCCGGTTTGAAGTTCGTCAACATCGTAGCTCCCTTTCTTCACTCGCATTTGCGTAAGTATTCCGATCCCAAATATTGAGTTCAGTAATAGGTCGAGCCAATGAATCAAAAGGTTCAAAGAAAAAATACATTTCATTAATGAAATGTTTTGACTGTGTTATTAGTGATTTATAATAAAATTAACACACACTTTTGAGCAACCCCGCACCAAAAACAGGGTCTCGCCCGGGTAACCCAAGATCAACCAATGAGAAAGAGAGGGCTTTAGATAAAACTTCTCTTGATACCAAGGGATTATTTTTAAGAATAAGAGAAGCCACTGCTAAGGCATGTGGAGCAGCAAAGGATGTACCCGAAACATAGGCCCCCTTATTTCCCGGTATTGCAGCCCAGATATCGACCCCTGGGGAAGCAAAATCAATAAACTCACCTTGATTGGCTGCTTGATAAATTTTACCAAGTGAATCAATCGCCGTAATACTATAAACCCCCTCTATTGCAGCGGGGTAGCTTTCAGGCGCATCTGATCCTTGATTACCAGCACTCGAAAACACGATTGTCCCTCGTTCAAGGGATTTTACAAACCCTTTGATGAGTACTCTATTCGCAGTTTCCGAACTCAGGGATACATTTATCAACCGAACCTTATTACCTAATAACCAATCCAGCCCCTGTAACACCGCAATTGTACTTGCCAACTGATCTCCAGATTTTGATAACCGAAGAACAACTGCACTATAAAGTGTCGTCCCCGGGATCAAACCTGAATATCCGTGCTGGGCAGCGTTACCTATTAAAATAGATCCAATAGAGGTCGCATGAGTTGTATCGGCAACTTGGTTACCTAAAAAATCATGCGAAATGATTTTTTGGTCGAGAAAGGCTGAATGTTGTTTATCTATGGCCCCATCTAATAACCCTATAGGAAACCCCAATGGTGCGTAGCTACATCCACTGTTGTCACCCCAGCCAATTGTCTTTTTTGCATACAGCCTTGGGTTAGAAGAGGATGATAGATCATTATTCAAATCTATCTCGGCTTGCGGAAATGTAGTTCTGAGTTCTTGAATAACAATGTTTGTATTATTTGTGCGTGTTTGAATTAAAACAGACTGCAGCGCATTTAAAGTGAATACCTGTACAACAGGTAAACTACGACGTTGTAATTCATTCAAAACAGCATTTTTATGGATACCATCGACAAGAATAAGAACATCTTTGATTATTGACTTATCTTTCGATACATCAACATCTGCAGGACAAATTCGAATACTTAGACCTGTTTTTTTAGCAGATTTTGAATTGTTTTCGTTAAAGAAAACCAGTTCGTAAGCTTTATTTAGAGCAATATTCTTTTTAGGAAGATAACTCGTGATTCTTTTATCCGTTTTACTAAGAACCTCGAGCTCAATTAGATTTCCACGATTATCCAGAGCCAGGTTTTTCCTATCCAGCTTATCAAAATTCTTACCCTGAATTGTTATAATACTGCCGGGACGGACACAGCTTGCACGAAGGCCTGAAAAAACAATACCTGTTTGTTCCTTTGGCCCAACATCATTTTTAGCCGAACCTCGACTACCGGGTCCGGAAGGTAAATGTGTTCTGCTAGGATCACGTGATGTTTGGGCAAAGGCTACGCCTGATGCCCCAAGCATTATGGCTAACAGAAAAAAGAGGGCCGAAGAACGTAACATCACTGCCCACCACTTTCCCCACCTTCACGCTGCACTGTCTCAACTAGATTTTTATGCGCAAGAAGCTTTGAAATAACGGTTTCTGGATTTTTTGAAACTGAAAGCTTATAAACACCCAACGCCGAAGGGCCATCAACAATTCTGGCATCAACAGCAAGTAAGAGCTCTCGAATGTTCTCTTCTTGTGCTTCAGGAACAAAAGTAATCGAAATAATCGGGCCACGCACCTGTGTGATGTTCCCTCCGCTTGCCGCAATGAGATCATCGTTATTTTGCCATTGAGGCAATACGTAAACGGATTGAACCAACAATACGACACACGCAGCAATAGCAGCTATGCGCCAACGGCTCGTTCCAAATGTAACAATGTTATCATTCTTTGGAACTGCCTTTGCTTCTCCAATCTTCGCTTTCGAAAGATCTCTTTGTAACCGCTTTAATCCAAATTCACCTGGTGAATTTTCAATACCCTGGTTATGAACTTCGTCTATGAGGCTTTGTAAAAAAGTACATTCATCTTGTAGAGCTTTGTCTTCAGATATTGCTTTCTTAACGGCCTTAAGTTCGTCACCCTCTAAACTACCATTTACATAAAATGGCAGGAGCTCTTCTATATTTTTCGTCATGTTCAGCCTCCCATACGATTAGACAGGCAACGCTTCATTGCCTGTTTGGCATGGAACATACGCGTTTTGACTGTGTTCTCAGGGCAATCAACAATTACAGCAATTTCTGAATAAGGAAGATCCTCAAAAAAAGCCAATTGCATTACCGCGCGCTGTACAGCTTTTAGTGTATCAAGACAAAACTTGATATGATCACTTTTCTCTGCTGTTAGAAGACATTCCATAGCATCAGGACTATCATCTTCCGTCTCAGGGAAATTATCACTATCCATTGGTATGTCGGTTCTTTTACGCATTCGATCCACCGTCTTGTAATACGCTATTCCAAATAGCCAGGTTGATACTTTAGAGCGCCCTTCAAAAGTTTCAGCTTTACGCCAAACCTCCAGAAAGGTCTCATTTAGTATGTCGGCTGCTTCGAATGAATCGTTCAATTTTGATTTAATAAAACGATACAGGCGTTTTTCAAAAAGATGATAAAAATCAGCAAAAGCGGTTTCGTCGCCCTTGCTGATAAGTTTTAGTTGTGAAAATGCTGTATCGTTTTCAGTCATCAAAAATGGCCTTTATGGCTTGTATATCAATTGACGGGGGGAAGATCCTATGACGTGCCCCTTTTTATCAAATGCGCGTAACCTCCAGTCATAGCTTTCCCCAGAGGTCAAATTGCTTAAGGAAAATCCTGAGAGTTGAAGTTTTAATTCGTTACCAGGAACAACTTTTCCAGATATGATTTTTGTGCCTCCAGGTAGGAATATCTCAATTTGATATGCCAGAGCACCGGGAATGTTATCCCATGAGAAAACTGTGTTAGCCGTAATTCGCGCACCATTTCCCGGACTTAAAGTACTTAAATTATCCTCAGGCGCATTACCTGCCCCCTCCAACACAAAATATCTCAGCACAGGGAGTTCAGAAATTCCGTCAGCATTTTCCACACTAAAAGTAAGCAAGTAGAGACCGTTCTTAGCCGTTGGTAGTACAGGACTGATAATACGTGTCCTTCCTTGTCCGGAACTTACAACTTGTTGACGCACAACCTGTAAGACACGTCCACGCGCACTGCCAAGGCTTGCCGTTGGATCAATGATCCTCCACTCCCCTTTTAATAAGCCACTACTCTGAAAGTTAATATCAGCAATCGCTCTTCTGCTATCTCCTTTTGGTATGACATCCGTCCGGGAATCATTCTCGAAATGAAGGTCAATCCGGTTGATACTCAATGATCCGGCACTACCAGCCCCAGGATAAACCTGTAATCTTGCTAATCCAGTTGTCTGAGTATCGGTAAATGTTCTTGAAATACGAACCGATCCCGCGGAAGCTTCTGCTATTTTACGAGCAAGAGAAGCCGATATTGTAAGTACTTCGCTAAAACTTAGCGTTTCACTTCCAAGCGGGTTCAACGTTGACTGCCTAGATAACGTACTTCCGAGGTTTACCACGTTAGAGCCATTGATTTGAAGAACCGCATTTGCAGAGCTGACAGTAACCGTGGTCGGTGCGGTTGGTTCAGAACGTGTAACTTGCCAGTTTATTGAAATAGATGACGCGCCCTTCACCGGAACATTTACCCGCGTAGGATTTACCCTAACAGAATCTACATTGGCTTGAGCCGTTAATGGTAAAGCCAATCCAATAATAAGAAGTAATGCAGCCTTAGTAAGTAAACGAGAATGGCGCTTTAACACGCAACACCATGTAGGCTTGATACTCTGTTTCATTTTGAGCACTATCTGAGTTTCCATTTAATTCCTCCATCGATCCTTTGAGGGCCAATGCCAAACCTGGGCGATTGGTACGAGGTTGAAGGAAGGTCCATTCTACCTCGCTGTTAACAATGTGACTATCAGATGAGTCGCCACTACCGTTCGCAAGGTTCAAATTATAATCAATATTAAAATCAACTTTATTCGGAACAAGCTCCGCGGAGGCCCCTAAATAAAGGTTTGTGCTAAAACTATTTTTGTTTGTATCCAGATCTTCAAAGACGCCAAATTGAGACCCTCCGGTAAGATCAAGCCTGTCAGAAACGCTCCACCCAACATTAAGGCTTGTTAGATTATCGACCGTATCACTGGATTCATTCGTGAAATCGTCAAACTGTGAATAAGTATGTGAAGCAGACCAGTACCACGCTTCATAACTGGAGCCTCCTCCTAAAGTCACTGAAGATGAAAAATTATCGGTATCCGCTCCATCATAACCAGTTGGTGTTTTTTCACGTCCCAAACTCGCAACATAACCTGATACATACACATACGGTGTACCAAGCCACTCCGTTGAACCTGTTTGTTGATCAAATGAATAATTCACCCCTAAATCAAGACTATCCAACTGGTCGGTTGGAACATTTGAAAGATCATCCACATTATTTGTTTCATGTAATGCGTACATATTTGCTGATAAGGCGCCCAAGTAAAGATTACTATATGCCGTATATGCATCACGATCAGAAACTAACCCCGGATTAGCAAGACTTTCAAAGAATGTATCAACCCGGTCGTAACCAAAACCCACATCAATATCGAGGGTATCATCACCAATGACGAGCCCCTCTTCAAACAAACGATGCTCTACCAACAAGGATACAGCATCACTGCTGTCCTTTGGCGCATCGCCACTGTCACCGTCTTGGTCAAACAAAGCATGAGCATATTGAGCTTTTAAACGAGTTCTCTGTTGGCCAAAACTTTTATCTAACCCGAAGCCCCAGCCAGAACCTGCTGCCGCGCTATCCAAGTCAGAAATACCGATGCCACTTCCTTCTCCCATGCCATCATAGTAGGTGCCTGTTAGTTTAAGGGCATCAACGTCAGTTCCGAAAGGCTTAACGGAAAGGCTTCCGCCTTTTAACCTATCCTCAGTGCTATTCAAGCCTGTTAGATCGGAAGCACCAGACACCGATTGTGTACCGAATGCGAACCCTTGAGCTTCAACTCTGCTATCGCTAGTACCAATCCGTACTGAAGCACCACGCCTATAAAAATCAGAAACAATTAATGTTTCAAGCCCTGTATCATGGTGCCCAAGCGTAAATCCGCCAACCATTGTATCTCCTTGATAATTAGCGTTTATATCATATTCACCAATATCAATTGGATGTTCAGTTTGGGCCTGATCAACATCGCTTTGAACCAAATAGTTGGAATGGCCATCGACCGTCCACTTTCCAGTAGCAAAGCCACCATTCAAATCACCACTACCTGATAGAATTGAGCGGTTGGTCTCATGCCCTATTTTCTGCTGCGCAACGCGTCTGCTGAATTCAGTAAGTGTATCTGCTCGAAAATAAGCCGAACGCAACATCCTTTCAGCCATTTCAACATCTGATGAACCATTGACCAAATCATCTAGATTGCCTTGGTTCTCACCAGTGAAACTAAAACTCCACTGTTGTTTCTCCTCGGACGAACCATCAGCATTTAGCTTCATGAGTATGAGGAAATGTTCGCCATTTCCAAAAGCTTCCAAAGGTTGATATATAAAATCCGTGCCGTCCAGAGTAAGCAAAGAAGTAATATCTATACCGTCTAGTTCAACACCAAGCGTGGTAAGAGTGACAATATCTAGATCATCAGGAAGATCGATTAAAATTTGTGATTTGGAATGCGTCGGTGGGGTAAAGTTTGCAGACCAGTCCGCCAACGTTGGCTGAGCAGATAACAACAATGAAAGAGCCGCGCTGATAAAGACAGCGAATTTAAAATATACTATTTTGTTAATTCTTAAGCGCATGCCCGACATTCCCCTAGGCAGAACCGATATAAATCCTAACAATAAGACAGTATAGAAATCAATGTGTTGAACAAGAATTCTAAGGTATCAATTGTATCAAAAAACCTATAGCCGTCACATCTTATACAATAATAGATTGTATTAACAGCAACGGCAGAACTGAAAACTCAGTTCTGCCGGTTCATCTCATTATTAAATGTTTATTCAGGCACTTCTATTTTTAAGCGTTTTGGCTTTAGAGTATTAGAAGAAACCTTACCCAAAGGAGCTCTTTGTGGCTTCATTTTAAGAGCAGGATTTATTGTTGGTTTATTCGGATTTTCCTGACTTTGATAGCCACCTAAACCTGGTGAGGTAATAACCTTTACTTGTGGCGTACAGCGATGCTTGAAGGTTGCTGTTCCAAAATCTTTCCAAGAACCATAGCTATCGCTATTTTGATCTTTAACTTGTGCTTTAATAGTGAGCGAATGGCTGTATGTCTTATTTATAGTTTTCCACCACTTAAATTGATCTTGGTTCATTTTTTCAATCAACGGATAGTCAAAATCAAAATACCTGTTCATTTGGTCTGCCGAATTATAGCTACTTTGATTAGAGTTAAAGATCACAAAATTCCCCTCTTCTTCGCCAATTTTAAATCGTACCTGACCTTTGCCTGTACCATTATAATTCACACGGATTTTTGGATTAGCATCTGGTACACATTTTCCAATGTGATGCGGCATATTCGGCTGAAATCCTGCCTGGCTTAACTGAAGTGGTAAATTTTGATTTAGTTGATTAGGTAAATTTCCACCAAGCTGCGCATTTAAAAGTGGCTTATCTGTAATGTCAGAATCGCCTTCATATTTCACTTGAATAGTGAAGTTTTGAGTTTCAAAACCAGCTTTAGACGGAGTAAAGCCTGGTGAAACATATTTTGTGCACCACCCAGCTACAGAGACAGGTCTCTGCAACACAATTTCCTGATTATTTTTATAAAAATCAGTTTCAGTTCCACCGCCTTGTAGATGTGTTTGTAATTTTTTATTGATTTCTTCCAGTGCATCAACACGCAATGCCGGATGGCCATTTTTGATTTGGTTTAAAGGAACGGTAAAGCTCTCATCACCGTTGGTTCCTTCGGTTACCCATTTCCCCAGTCCAATTCGGGTTTTATTACTAACACTGTAATTACTTTTATAAAGCGTCGCATTATCATTTATATCTTCAACAAACATACTTAGAGGGCCAAAGTAAATTTTAGCCTCTTTAAAATCGATATCTTTATCATTACCACACTGTACAAATCCATTTGCTTGAATCTTAATGGATGAATCCTGAACCTGTAATTTCACTTGGCTAACCAATTTATTAGCCGAAGTATTTTTTACATGAATAACAGCTGCCAATCCTGGGAAGCTTAAATCAACATTTTGAACATATTCAGAATTGCCGCTAGATGCTGCGTGAGTGACAGTTGTAACCATTGTATTCATGCCAATAACTAAAGCACTTGCACCCCAAAATAACGATTTCAACTTATTCATTACGATCTCCTAATTCATATTTTTTTATAAAACAAACAACATAACGCTGCGGTTATCAGTTCTGTCGGCATGAAAAGAAAAAAAGTTCAAAATAAATTCTTTATGTTTGAGAGTTGAAAAAAAGACAATAGGCCATATTTTTATGGTTAATTACTGACATCTAGTGATTAGTTACAATTACATTGAAGGTTATCAAAATGATTTCAGATAGCGTATCGATTGTATCAGTAAGCTAATAAACCTAAGAGAATACTCATTACTTTGGGAAATATAATTCGATAAGTGTACCTTCTCTGCCCTTCAAGTTTATTACCGTTAGTTTCCAATATTTTTGATGAGCGAAAGATTGAGATAGTGCTTCAACCTGTAAATTAGTAAAAAAGGTTGCGTTTTCTGGTAGGTAACAAATTTCACTTTTTAACCAAAGGGCCGCCCAGAAAATCAAACCAAGCTTGTGCCCTTACACAACCACTGATTTACGCATCCAAGGTTGTCGAGATTGATGTTGCTTAACCTCAAGCACCAAAATGCCCCTCACCATTTCTGGTAAGGGGCATTTAAGTATTGGTTGGGGGCACGCAACCATCGATGTTCTAGTTAAAAAAACCGTGTTAAGCTGACTTTCTGATATTCAGCCCTATCAAGAAGACGCACCTTCCCCCGCTAATCTACCGAAGACGGCGCCACTCATAAGTCCTGTGCCGCCGGGGTAATTGAAGTAAAAAATTCCTCCAACTAATTCTCCTGCAGCGTAAAGACCTTTTATTGGCTCCAGGTCGGTGTCAAGGACTTGTCCTGAGGTTGGGTCTATGCGCAATCCCCCAAAGGTGAAAGTCACACCACACCCCACTTGATAAGCTTCGAATGGGCCTTGGTCTATCGTGTTTGCCCAATTGGATTTTTTAACCGTGAGACCTTCAGTGCAGCGGCCATCTTTGATGTTTGGATCAAACGGGATATCTGTACGTATTGAGGCGTTATACCGCTCAATCTCTGCCAAAAATCCCACTTTGTTGACGCCTTCCATTTTGTCAGCGAGCTCTTCAAGGCTATTTCCCGTTACCTTCGTAACCCGTTTGATCCTATATTCGTCGCGTAAAATGCCCGTTACTTTTTGGTCAAAAACCTGCCAAGCAAAATTATCGGGCTGAGATAGGATCACGCGGCCATATTTGGCATAGGTGTAATTTCTAAAATCAGCTCCCTCATCGACAAAACGTTTGCCATCGGCATTTACCATTACTCCCCAAGGATAGGAGTGTTTTTGGAAATTATCACCAACGCTCAAATCACCAAATTCTGGGGCATTATAATCCCAACCCACAGCGTGGCATCCAGACCAATTACCGTAAGGCGACGCTCCGATATCGAGCGCCATGCGTATCCCATCACCAGTGTTAAAACGTGACCCTCTTGTTTTTGCCAACTCCCAACCTGGTCCAAGATACCTTGTTCTCATCTCTGCATTTGCCTGAAACCCACCAGAGGCTAGGATCACGGATCGAGCAGAAATCGATGTTATCTTGCCATTTGCTTTGACTTTAACGCCATGGACACCTTCCCCATCAGATAAGAGGCTTAAGACTTTTACGCCATACCGTATTTCTATTCCCTGGTCTTTAGCTATCGCAGTTTGCGCATCAACCAGCCCTGGGCCACCGCCCCAGGCCTCAAGGGTCAAGCCGCCCCAAAACTTGAACCGTCCATCAACCTTGAAAGCTTGTCTGCCGTATATGGGCATAAACTTGATGCCTTTAGCGGCCAACCACTTCATGGTTTCGCGCGAAGACATAACCAAACGTTCACACAATTCGGGATCTGTTCGATATCCGGTAACACTGAACATATCATCATAAAATTGATCTGTGGAGTAGGTCCCAAAATCAGTTATAGCTACCTGATCTTCCGGCAAATCGGGACAGAGTTCACGGATATCGTCCTCTCCATCATAGGCAAAGCGAATTGCGCCCGCAGTAAAGCGTGAGTTTCCACCGTTCTCTTCCTCCGGTGCGCGTTCCAAAACCAACACCGAAGCCCCATTTTCCCTTGCAGCTAAAGCCGCGCAAAAAGCAGCATTTCCAGCACCGACAATTACGACATCCCAGGATACATTTTCTTTAAGTTCTGGCACGGTTAATCCTCGCTTGGTTTTATAAACAAATCTTTACGCAAAGCATTCAGAGCTGTTGGATCAATTTTCACATGAATTACTGCAGCTTCTCCTGAAGCGATTGCCTCTTGCAAGATCGGCCCAAGTTCCCCTGGAGTATCTACGGCATAGCCCCTCGCCCCACACAGGCGCGCAAACTCATCGTATCGAGGTGATTTGATTTCTGCTCCAAGCAATCGACCACCGAAGAAGGTTTGCTGGTAAGCTTTTTCCGCCCCCCAGGCCTCATTGTCCATCACAACGCATATAACAGGTAAGTCATGGCGGATAGCGGTGGTAACTTCGGCCATGGTAAAACCAAAGGCACCATCGCCCATAATGGAAATTACCGGCCGATCAGGATATGCAGCTTTTGCTCCAAGAGCCGCAGCATACCCAAATCCAACCAACCCAAAATCAAGGGGTGTTATTAATCCCGGCGTCATTTCATGCTTCAGACGATCAGCCGCTTGCAGGCACGCATTACCTGTATCCAGAGTAACAATAGCATTATCAGGCAGCGCTTCGCGTATTTCGCCAAGTGCCCGACGTGGGTGCATCGGAACGGCAGAATTAGCGGCTTCCTCTGAGCGTTCTACCATAAGCGCTCTACGATTAGTTTTGAATAACTCCGTCCATTCATACCAGTTTCCACCCTTAATATCCTGGGTTTTAATCTGATTTAAAACAGCATCAGCAGTATGTTTTGCGTCAGATTGAATTCCGAGAGCCACAGGGAAGTAACGTCCAATTGATGAAGCTTCAACATCAACCTGTACGATCTCCGCCTCTGCATTAATGTACTCATTGCTCAAGAACGTAGAGTTAAAAGCCAAACGCGCGCCTAAAACTAGTAAAAGATCAGCCTTCCTTGTCAAATCAGAAGCAACCGAATTACCTCGAGGGCCTCCCTGTCCCGCGTTCAAAGGATGTGATGTGGGCAACACATCGGCATGTCCTGTGGAAGCAACAACCGGAATATCCAGAGCCTCTGCCAAAGCTGCGAGTGATTTGGAACCCCCAGCCCACTTCATGCCACCTCCCGCTATGATGAGAGGGCGTTTTGCATTCAGCAACTTACTAACGATAGCATCGGTTTGCTCAGGTGTTGGCGCCCCCCCCTGCGCAAGAATAATTGGTTTGAATCCCGGCGCTTCTACATTGGCCGCAAATAGGTCACGCGGGATATGTAAAACAACAACACCTCTTCGTCCAGACATCGCTAAACGCATAGCATCATCAACCATATCAGCAAGACGATTTGGGTCCGTCACTAATATCGATCTTTTACAGATAGGAGCAAAAAGAGCTACCTGATCGACTTCTTGAAAAGTGTCTTTACTTAAATCAGATCGTTGGATGGCACCGGCAATCACGACCAAAGGAGAATAAGCTAGTTGAGCCTCTGCAACAGCGGTAACCAGATTGACGACACCAGGGCCTGCCTGAGCTCCGAGAACAACACCAGGCTTTCCTGTGACACGAGCGTAGGCATCCGCCATGTGGCCCGCGGCTCGTTCATCACGGCCGCCTACATATTTGATATCACCATGTTTATAGAGCGCATCATAAAGTTCCAGCATTGATCCGCCGAGAAGACCAAAAACAGTATCAATCCCAGCTGCTTTCAACCTTTGATAGACGGCTTCACCGCCAGTTATTTTTGTCATTATTCTCAACTCCTCAAACGCGAACTGGATGGATCGTAAATCGGATCAGTAAGCACCGTTGCATTATGCTTTTCGCCCAAAATTTGAATTTCAAAAGGTTCCCCGGATATCGCCAAATGAGACTTTACATAACCAAAGGCTAGACCCGTTCCACTGGAGTAGCCGTATCCACCGGATGTTGTCTGGCCGACTACAGTTCCATTGTGAAAAATGGCCTCGCCACCGATGCAATCAGCATCAGAAGTATCCACAGCCAGATAAACCAATCTGCTCGTTATACCCTTTTCAGTTCGTTCCAAAGTGGCATCACGTCCGATAAAACGACGATTATCTGGGACAAAGAAACGACCCATATCAGCTTCAAACATACCAATCTCAGGAGAGAGTTCAGCAGATGCACGGTAAGATTTTTCCATCCGTAATGAATTAAAAGCATGAGAACCAATGTCTTTCAGACCATAATCAAGGCCAGATTCCATTAAGCCATCATAAATCGCGGCGATGTTTTCATGTGGGGCATGGAATTCCCAGCCAAGTTCACCTGTAAAACTGACCCGCATAGCAATACAATCGACACCAAAGACCTTTATTTCCTGAGCAGAAAGCCACTTGAACTCTGCGTTGGACAGGTCGATATCAACACCGTTTCTTAGGATGTCCCTGGATCTTGGGCCTGAAAGCGCGAGCATCCCCCAACGCCCCGTCAGGTTCTCAATCTTAACCTGCTGCTCAGGATTGATATGACGCTCCAGCCATTCGCTATCCTTGATTTCTCCCGCAATAGCTGACCCCAATAAGAACCGATCCCCAGGCAAACGAGTGATGGTCATCTCGGTTTCGAAGTTCCCCTTTTCAGTCAGCATGTGTGCAAGTGAAACTCGGCCAATACCCGTGGGAACTTTATTTGCAGATAGGCGGTCTAGGTGTGCCCCAGCATCTCTCCCTGAAACGAGAAACTGGGAAAAGGCGGTGAGGTCAATAATACCAGCGGCTTCACGAACAGCAGCATGCTCGTTCCCAACCTGATCAAACCAAGTTTGCCGACGCCATCCATTTACATCTGAAGCATTAACGCGATCAGCAAACCAACGCGGGCGCTCCCAGCCGGAAACATCACCAAATACGGCCCCTTTAGAGGCTAGTTTATTATGTATTGGTGAACGGTTTGTTGGCCTACAGAGAGGACGTTGCATGCCTGGAACCGGCGTATTATGCCGTATTTCAAAATCTTCTTTGGTCTTTTTGACGATATAATCTTCGTCAACCCAATTACCAAAACGTCTGGGATCCATAGCCCGCATGGAAATTTCTGTTTCACCATGAACCATCATATCTGCAAGACATTTGGTAGCGCCTCCACCCCACGCCAAACCGATCGAAGAACCACACGCCATCCAAACATTGTCATAACCCGGGGCAGGACCAACAAGCATTCCCCCATCCGGCGTATGAGTAATGGCCCCCCGAACGACACGCTTGATACCAAGTTCGGCTATGATGGGAATACGCTCCATAGCCCTCTCAAGATAATCCCCTATGCCATCGTAATCGGCCTCAAATAACTCATTTACAGATTCCCATGGCGCTCCATCAGTCCAAACTTCCGTTGAATTTTTATTTTCATAAATACCTATCAACGCCGAATTTTGTTCCTGGCGAATGTACCCCCCCATAGAATTATCCCTCATGATAGGGATCTCTGTATTCCTCGCGGCAAATTCTGGTACCGTCTCAGTAACGAGATAGTGGTGCAGCACTGAACAACTGGGAACTGTTAAACCAAACCATTTACCAACCTGATTGGCATAGGAACCAGCTGCAATTACAACATGTTCAGCGATAATATCGTATTTTTCCGTATGAACAAGCCAGTCACCACCGTCCCTCTGCTCCACTCCCGTTACACGGTTAAAGCGGTCAATGGTGGCCCCTAGTTTACGCGCGGCGGCAGCACATACTTGTGTCGCACCCGAGGGATCGACATGGCCATCGCCCGTGGTGTGAAGGGCGGCTTTTATACCCTCGGTGTTGTAAAATGGATTAAGCTCTTTAATTTTTTCTGGACCGACAAGCTCCATCGGTAGATCCAACATTTCTCCGACGTTGAGGATTGATTTCAACCAATCAACTTCAAGATCGGTATTGGCAACACGCAAGCCACCACATTCGTGCCAAGAAATGGATAAGCCGGTTTCCCTCTCTAATTTCTTATACAGGTTGATGGAGTAATCATTAATCCACCCCATTGTCCGGGATCCAACGGCATGAGTAATTTGACCCGCGGCATGCCAGGTTGATCCAGAAGTCAGTTCTGCTTTTTCACAAAGCATGACATCTGTCCACCCGTTTGCTGCAAGGTTGTAGAGGGTTGCCACTCCCATGATCCCACCGCCAATTACCAGAACGCGTGTTTGACGAGCAGTCATAGTATGTTTCCCTTAAAAGCGATCTTGGCAGGATTTAAACAGGCCTTGGCCCGAAACCGTTTGCAGGCAATCTCGACCTCAAAGCCTTCGACAATGGCACTGTCATTTATAAAGGCTTCCAGTGGCGCGTCTATAAAGGCAAGGGCGACAGAGCGACCGTATAGATAACTCCAGGCTGTTGAGGAAATTTGCCCAACAGCTCTATCTTGGTAAAAAATTGGCTCATCATGTAGAGCAATGGCATCGGGGCTTTCAAAGATCATCGATACACACAGCTTTTTGATCGACTTTGTATGCGCTGTAATCAAGGCATCACGGCCTTTAAAGCTCCCAATTTTGTCATAGGCAATAAATCGGTCTGTACCCGCCTCTAGCGGGAGCGTTGCTGGTGATAATTCATGTCCCCAAGCTCGAAATCCTGCTTCTATACGCAAGCCAGAAATACAGTGCATGCCAGCATGGTGAAGGCCATAGCTTGCTCCGGCATCGATCAAGGCTTCATAGACATTCGCAGCCTGATCTGCTGGCACATAGAGCTCAAACCCCTCCTCCCCAGTAAAAGAGAGCCTACCGGCCCTTACAGCAGAATACCCAACCTCTATATCCGCAAATCGGAACGGGCGAAAATCCGGGATTTTGGTCATGGATGCTGCTTGAAGTATTTCTTTTGATCTGGGGCCGGCTAAACCAATAATCGCATAGGCCGATGTCATATCTGTAAAAGTAACATTAGCATCGAGCTTGTAGCGATTTAACCAGGCCAAATCGCGCACGAGTTCCCCAGCTCCAACAATCATTAAATATTGACCCGCCGCTAAGCGTTGGACAGTGATATCGCTTTCAATACCACCACGGTCATTGAGTATATGCGAATAGACAATACGCCCAACTTCAACATTAATTTCATTCGCACAAATATGATTTAGGAATGTCATGGCATCGGTGCCTTGGACCAAAATTTTGCCGAAGGCTGACTGGTCATAAATGATGGCAGTTTCTTTCGCTGCTTTATATTCCTGCCCGACCAAATCACGCCATGGCGGTATCCCGAAAGTTAACTTCCATGGGCTAGGCAAACCATTCGGTGCAAAAAACTCAGCCCGTTCCCATGAATTCCTGGCATTAAATTGTGCACCACTTTCCTTGAGCCCTTGATGAATAGGAGATCTTCTAATGCCTCTCGCACTCATCATCTGCCGCCCTGGATAAGCGAGTTCATAATGTTTCCCGAGGACTTCAGGTATACGTTCGTGTAATGCCTTAACAATATTTTGCTCAGGGCCAAAACGCCTGATATCTGCTTCGAGCAAATCCATTGTCGGTTCACCCGCAACAATCCATTCAGCCATCGCTTTTCCCGCTCCACCAGCCAAAGAAATTCCTGTAGAATTCATCCCTGAAAGAATAAAAAGTCCGGGAACTTCTGGGCTTTCTCCCATCATAAACTGGCTGTCCAAAGTGAAACTTTCCGGTCCGTTTAGCAGCATGCGAACTTCGGCAGTTTCCAGCGCGGGTATTCGCTTTAAAGCCCCTTCCATCATGGGCATAAAATGATCCCAATCTTCATCTAGAAGATCGAACGAGAACCGATCTGGAAGACGATCCATCGGTAAGGCTTTTGCGTGAGGTTCAAACGATCCAATCAGCAACCCGCCGACATCATCGCGCCCATAGAGAAAGGCATCTTGATCATTGAGGGTAGGCAAGTGTCCGGTTATTTCGCCCAAGGGCTTGGTCAGCATATAAAAATGTTCGCATGCGTACAGCGGAACATGCGCGCCTGCTAATGCAGCCACATCCCGCGACCATAACCCAGAACAAATGACCACTTCTTCACACGCAATTCTACCGTTGTTTGTGACAACTGCAGAGGGGCGTCCATTGGATTTTTCTATATTTTCAACTTTGGTATCTTCTATGAATTGCACACCCAGAGCTTTTGCCCCCTTGTACAATGCCATCGTAACATCAGAAGGGTTTACGCGCCCGTCTTCGGGCGACCACACCGCACCGATAACATCATCTACCTCGATCAGAGGCCATAGTTCTTTGGCTCGGTTGGCATCAACAATTTCCGCCTCTAAGCCAAAGGCGCGCCCTAATGATACTTGCCGTTTCAGATTTGTTAGCCGATCTTCATTTGTTGCAATTGATAAACTACCTGTTTGAAGGAAACCCGTTTGTTGTCCTGTTTCTTTTTCAAGTTTGCCATATAGATCGATTGAATAATTGATGAGTTTTGTCAGACTGGCAGAGGGGCGTAATCGCCGGACCAATCCAGCAGCATGCCAGGTTGTACCACTGGTAAGTTTGGAACGTTCAAGAACAACAATGTTTTTACGACCTTCACGTGCGAGGTGATAGGCAATCGAGCAGCCGATAACGCCACCGCCAATAATAACGGTGCGCGCATGTTCTGGAACAGTCATCATGAGGCGAGCTCTCCACTTTGTTTAATCTTTTTGAAAACATCTTCGAACACCTGAAGCGTTTGATCTATGTGTTCGTCATCGTGCGCGGCAGAAGTTACACCTGAAGTATGGGACATAAGATTGACCCCCCGCTCTGCCAATTCTCTGTTCAAAGCTGCGATTAGGCTCTTAGAAGTTCCTCTAATGACAGATGGAGAGAGCCCCTCAACGGACCCATTCTGACAAGGGCCAAAATAAATATGAAAAGTCGAGGACTCACCATATACAGCGCCCTCTATTTCTTCTTGATCGAAGAGTTTGCGAAGACCGGATCTTAAACGCTCAGCTGCAGCATCCGCTCTCGCTTGGGGTTTTCCGGTTCTTAGGTGTTTCAAGGCAGCGATTGCACCTGCAGCGATAAAGGGAGCTGCGTTAAATGTCCCTTTATGGCTAATAGGCGGAGACATCCCATCAATGGTCTCCCCGGGGTCAAGATAGCGCATTAATGCTTTTTTACCGACCAGAGCCCCACCCGGTAGCCCCCCCGTTAAAATTTTAGCCAGTGAAGTTAAATCTGGAACAACGTTATCACGAGCTTGGCGCCCACCAGGTGACCAGCGAAATCCGGTAATAATTTCATCGAAGATTAGAACTTGTCCAAATTTAATCGTTAGTTCTCTTAACGCCTGAAGGAAATAATCCGGCAAAGGTATCGAACCGTAATTGGCACCAGATGCCTCAAGGATAACAGTCCCTATTTCAGGATCACTCAAGGCATCTGCTATTAATTCGATGTTCGCGGGAACCACTACGGTAAGGTTTTGAATTTCTAGAGGCACTCCCAATGAAGGCGCCCCCATCATTCCGGGCTTAGACCCCTTCAGCAGGTGGTCATGCCATCCGTGATAGTGGCCATCAATTCTTAAAACTTTGGATCGCTTCGAAAAAGCCCGCCCTACCCGAACAGCAAGCATGGTTGCTTCAGTTCCGGAGGCTGTAAACCGTACCTGATCGGCGCAGGGATACAGTGCACATAGCATTTCAGCCCACTCAACTTCATGGGCGGTACAATCTGAAGTAAAGGGGGTATAGCGCGCCTGCCTGACAATGGCCTCAATGACATCGGGGTGACAATGCCCAAGCATCTGTGAAGCGCTGCCCATTTTATAATCGATGTAACGACGGTGATCAGAATCCCATTTAAAGCATCCTTTAGCTTCGTGGACATAAATGGGATATGGCTTTTTATAGCGCAATTCGTGAGCCACACCACCAGGCATAACCTTACAGGCACGATCGTATAGTAAGCTATTAGCACTTTGATATTTTTTAGCTGACATCACACTCTCCCCATCTGTTCAGGGGTGAGTAAAATATTGAAGCGGCGGCGAAGATCTTCTTCAATTTGTTTAGGGATATAGTTAGGGTAGACCGTGTTTAGTATTTCACGGGCTTTATCACGCCCACGTTCTCGGGCATCTTTGGAACCATCGTCTTCCCAATCGGAAGGCGAACGACGATCGCCAATTGCGGGATATACATAGTCACTTTCCATACGACTGAGCGTTTGGTTATGACCAAGATAATGCCCCTCACCACGGACCACTTCATCAATAACTTCGGCAGCAAGACTTTCCACAGTAACTTCGACCCCGCGTATGGATCGCAATATGCCACCCAACATGTCATTGTCGATAACATACGCCTCGAGAGAGACCCCAAGAAGGCTAGCGTGCATGCCACATGACTGGGTAATAATATTTGCCCCAGCATGAGCAGCCAGTGTTACCGCCAAGTTTTTTTCGTATCCCGCCTGAGCATCCGAAACTTTTGAATCTGTAATCCCTGCAATAGAGCTTGTCGGTAAATCATAATAACGCCCCATTTGTGCAGCAGCAGCCATAAGCACTGCTTGTTCGCCGCCACCACCACACATTGATCCTGTCCGAAGATCAGCAACAAGGGGCTTGGGCGCAAAAATGGCTTGCACGTTGGGATCAACGAGCTGCGCAAATGCTAGGCCTGCCAAACACTCGGCGATAGCTTGTACAAGAGATCCTGCAATAGAGGCTGGACTGGTCGCCCCGGCTTGACCGGCTGAGATAAGCTGCACGGGGAAACCAGCCAGAATGGCTCGCTCAAGCGTATCACAGGCTTCTTCTGCAAAACGCATGGGCGGAACCACATGACAGACATGAATGCTTAGAAAAGGACGCTCTCGAAAGGCTTCCTCTCCACCAGCCATCGCATAACAAATTTCTTTAATCTGTTCTATATTTTGAGGCTCTGATGCTGACATGAAAATATGTTTAGTGGTACCGGACAAGCAGGCAAAGGCGGTGTTTACATCGAGATCGAGAGGGTTCTCAGCATCACGGCAAACCAAATTGCGGCTATGAAAATGGATATGCTCCATACTTTCAATAATTCGGGTTGAATCATAGAGATCTTTAACAGTTGCCCCGCGATAACACCCTGTTTCCAGATCGACAATATTTGGGGAAGCACCACCTGATCCGACATGAACCCGGCTCCCAGATATATCCATCTCATACCCAGATTTTCGCCCAAACAACACAATGTCTCGACGCGCATTCTTTAAAGTCGTTTCAATTAATTTCCGTGGGAACAACAGGCGCTTGTCTTCAGTAAGTTTCCCTCCCGCAGCAACAACCTTTTCCACCATAGAAGGGATTGCCTGGCTCAAACCTGTATTTTCTAGAAGTGAAAGAGCGGTTTCATGCACCAAAGCCACTTCCTCATCAGTAAGCGGTTTGTATCTTCCCCCTAAAAGCCCCGGAGAAACAGCCTCAGATCTTGTTACCTTTTGACGTTCTTTTTTTCGTGCACTACGACCACGGCGAGCTGATTGTGCCTCTGGCGGGGTTATATCTATATCACTCACGGGTCTGCTCCTGATAGGCCATCAATTGGAGCTACCTTGCTATAGGCACCGTCTAGCTGACAAATGATAAAAAGAGCACTATAAGTTATCTAAATTCATCTATATTTTCATTTATCAATCATAAATATTCTCAAAATGATTGCTAAATGGTAGTTTGTATCTACAGTTAACCGCTCTAGATACAAATTAAGAACACATCAATTCAAACAATATTCATCTATAATTTTGATAAATGATTAACTCTCTCCCGTCCCTCACATCATTACGTGCTTTTGAAGCAGCAGGTTCCTCTGGTTCATTTAAAGCAGCGGCCAACGATCTTCACGTCTCTCCAACCGCGATTAGTCATCAGATACGAAAACTAGAAGAAGAACTCGGATGCTCCCTTTTTGAAAGGCGCACAAGAAAGGTCGTCCTCACCCACGAAGGTGAATTCCTACTCCGTGCAGTGAGAGAGGGGTTTTTGAATATATCTGAAGCCGTTTCTCATTTAAGGGGCTCAGACCGCCCAAAGGTAAGTCTAGCAGTCGGTGCTATTCTTGCTTCAAGGTGGCTAACACCCAAACTATCTTCGTTTTGGGAGAACAACCCCGACATTGACCTAAGCCTTCATCACACACCAAGGGCGATCGACTTTACCGATATGAATGTCGATCTCGCTATTGCCTGGGGCGATGGAAATTGGACAGATTGCCAAAAACATAAACTCTTTGGCGTAGAAGCAACCCCTGTCTTAAGCCCTACTTTGATAGACAAAATAGGCAAAATTAACACACCCAGGGACTTACTAAAATTCCCCTTGATACATCACAGAGATCGGACAAGTTGGAAACAATGGTTTGAATCTATCGGACTAAACAATCCTGCCTCCCAAAACGGAATAATTATCGAAGATGCCAACGTCGCAATCAGAACGGCGATAGATGGTCAGGGAGTAGCTCTCGGTATCCGAAGCTTTATTGACGACGACATTTTAACAAACCGACTTGTCCAGCCATTTAAAAACACAATAACCCCTTCACGGCAATACTACCTACTGAGCCGGAATACTCTAAACAAAAATAGCCCTCAATACCGTGTCGTCGAATGGATTAAATCGTTTACGGGATAATTTTTAATCGTTACGATTGTAAAATCAACCACCACGGACATAGATTTCTATCTAAATTTTGGAGGTGCGTATGGTGATTGAGGAGAAGGAGGAATTTGTCCGCAAAGATCTGTGTCGACAACTTGGTGTTTCTGACAACGAAATGATCTCAACATTTGATTATTCAGACAGTAAATTACAGCTTTTGTGCCTGGTAAATTTGAAAGGGTCAATGCAGGCCTTATTACCAGTTTATGGCGTCAACTGTTGTAGTCGTTCCAATACAGGTAATTCCACGCGGTCTAACCCGCCTATTCTAATCGTCTGACGCAGGCGCAGATAAGGAAAGTCATGCCCAGCTACAAAACACCAGGTGTTTACATCGAAGAGATCAGCACCCTTCCCCCCTCCGTAGCCGTTGTTTCCACTGCAGTACCAGCATTTATTGGCTATACCGCTAAAAAGCCTGAAGACAGACAAGATGATGATCTGAGTAGTAAAGCAGTGCGTATTTCGTCCCTGCTCGAATATGTAGAATTATTTGGCGAAGCCGCGGCCCAGATAATGAAAATTGAGGCTAAAAAACTAAAAATAGATCAAACAACAAGTATAGAAATCGGTTGGTCTGGTATGCGACCAACAATACCTGATTTTCTCCTGTACCATTCAATACAGCTGTACTTCGCCAATGGTGGCGGGCCATGCTATATTTATTCTTTAGGTGAGTACCCATATAAAAAAAACAGGGATGGTTCAGAAGAAACCAACCTCATAATTCCGAATCCCGACGATTTTACGGCCGCTATTACAGACCTTGAATCAGTTGATGAACCGACCTTATTGGTATTTCCAGATTCTGTTCTGTTAACGGATGAGAAACATGGAAATGTGATAGATGCAGCCCTTGTTAGCTGTCAAAAAACTCAAAATCGGTTCACAATTGCGGATATTCGAGAGGCCATTCCCGATAAAACGGATACACCGGATAAAGTAAAATCCAATGCGCGTACTCATATCAAATCTGAATTTTTGATGCACGGATCTTTGTATTTTCCCTATGTGGAAACATTGATACCTTTCGCCTACTCAGATGAAAATGTAATCCTCGTAAAGTACGAAGAACCGACGACCACAAATGCAGCCCCAACCGACAAAGAACTGTCCGATATCGTTGATACAGATACCGAAGTATATACAGCCGTGAAATCTTTCCTTTCGATGGCCAATGTAACCTTACCGGTGTCCGGTGCCATAGCCGGCGTTTACTGTCAGGTCGATCGGACCCGTGGTGTTTGGAAGGCCCCTGCAAATGTTGGTTTGGCTTTGGTTTCTGGCCCAACTGTCAAGATCACCGACGACCTGCAAGATGATCTGAATATAGATCCTGCCACCGGCAAATCGGTTAATGTGATACGGTCATTCACTGGCAGAGGAACATTGGTCTGGGGCGCCCGCACTCTAGCTGATAATGACAACGAGTGGAAATATATCAGTGCCCGCCGGTTCGCCAATTTTGTCGAAGACTCCATCGGAAAATCCATCATCAGTTTCGCCTTCCATCCCAATGACGCCAACACATGGACCAGGGTTCGTGCGATGGTTGAGAATTTTCTGACTACCCTGTGGCGCGACGGCGCCCTGATGGGTACCAAACCTGAACACGCTTTTCACGTGTCAATCGGGCTTGGTAAAACCATGACCGCAGATGATATCCTTAATGGCCGAATGATTCTTGTCGTCCATCTGGCAATCGTTCGACCTGCAGAGTTCACTATTCTGAAATTTATACAAAAAATGCAAGAATCCTGATCCACCCGCGTTATTGATAATGTCGAAAATAACTAATTTGGTATTTACAATACCAACGGACACATTGAAGGATGACTGCGCCATGATAGTGGTGCCATTTGAAATCTGACTTCAGATAATTCCGAGAAGAAAACGAAAATATTCTATATAATATATTTCTTATCATTTTTTGCAGCAAGGTCAGATCTTAGTGTATAGAGTTTACGCTGAACAACATCGGGCAATTTTGACTTCGACCAAGGCATACAAAGAATATTGGATATAACAAAATAGATAATTGGTGTGAGGAAATTCAGCATCGAAAATTTATATAAATACAGCTTATCCTATAATAGAACGTTTTAAAGATGACACGCAGAAATGATGGACAAGGCAAATGACAGAGCACACACCCCATAACCGTGATAAAAATTACAGAATCCCAAAGGAAAGTTCATTTTTAAAAGCCTTAAGTGTTTCTAACGATGCCGGAGAAATTAAACCGAGCATGTACAACAAGTATAGGCAGATCTGTAGGTTTATAGAAATCTTCATGGAAAGGATTGAGCGGACACAAGCCGTAAAGCAAAAGAGGGTAAAGATCTTAGACATTGGATCGGGCAAAGGCTATCTAACTTTCGCAATCTACGATCAGCTTACTGAGGCAGGTCTCAATCCAAAAATCGATGGCGTCGACACAAGGCCAGAGATGATAAATCTCTGCAACGATGCAGCAGAATTGTGTGATTTTAAGAATCTTGCATTTCACAACCTGAAAGCAGAAGATTTTTTTGAAGGCTACTATGATGCAATCGTTGCTTTGCACGCCTGTGACACGGCTACAGATGATGCACTGTTTTACGGAATTAAATCGAAATCCAAGTTGATAGTTTGTGCGCCTTGCTGTCAAAATGAAGTTTTAAAGGATCTTCAAAAAAGCGGCACACAAAGCAGGAAATTTATTTCGCACGGGTTATTCCTACAAAAGCAAGCCGACATTATCACGGACAATAGCCGCGTGATGCTTCTTAGATCACAAGGGTATCAGGTGGACGTTATTGATTTCATCTCAACAGAGCACACACAAAAGAACACACTTATTGCGGCGACAAGAAAAAGTAAGCCTTCGCGTGAACACGTGAATGAATACGAAAACTACAAAAAATCTTTTGGTTTTAGTGGTATAAAATTGGAAAAATTGATGAGGAACGAGGGGCTGTTACCTTCTAAGTGATGCATTTCAGAGATTCTTAATCAAATTTTGGTTCTGTTGCTGCTATAGCGTTTCGGGTTTCGAAATTTAACGACTGCCTATTCCACCGTCTATACTGCACTTATAAATTTTAAAAGCGGCTCGAGTCTGCCTGTCTCAACGAAGCGATATAAGCATCACGCCTTTTGCTTTCCGCCTGCAAGTCATGTCCTTTCATCCAGTCAATTCAGGGGTGATTAAAATAGGACGCTTTTGCAACAACTTGGAATGGATACAAAGCCAAGTTGTTGCAATAGAACCTCTTTTTTAATGCTCAGGCGTAACGCTGAACCCAACGATAAAGCGTTGAATTATCAACTGGTACTCCCCGAACTTCCATCATTTCTGGTTGGTTATTTCTATACGCGCCCAGGCAACTCGGTTGGCTTCGCTATCTTCATTTGTCTCAAGGAAATTCTGATAACTCTCAGGATCAAAAGTGACGGGCACCAACGTGATGTCATCTCTATAAAGCTCTATCCGTGCTCGGGTGATAACCGTGCTGTAAACCTTGTGATAGCGAAATATCTGGTATAAATCCGGCTTCCATTCTTTAAATAATTTATTGCCGAGGTATCGTATAATGGGAACACTTATAGGCTTATCTTTCCCTTCGACTATATCGTCGATGGTAGCTAGGATGTCATCCACATAATCCTCGACGGTTTCTTCGAGTTTGAGCAATTCTGCGGCCTTGTTATCAGGAATTTCTGACGTTCCTTTTATCCAGCTAAAAAGATCTTTTGCTTGGACCCTGAGAACTCCGGCAGCCTCCCGGTGGGTCATTCCCATTCCAAAGATAATATCATCCATTTGATCTGGGGTAAGTTTTGACAATTTGTGAAATCCTGTTTTGTGAAGGTGTTACAAAAATAACGTGAACAATAATAGCAATAAAGTTAGAAAGCCTCGCCTGTGTTGAATTTAGGGGATGGTATGAGGCCTGATTGTTCTGATGCTTGTGTAGCATGATTTGACAAGTAATGAAATATTTTTTCAAAAGGATTTTGGCGAATTATACACGGCATTCAAATCGACTTAAAAATGCGGATTTGTGTGTATTCCAGCGCTGTCATCGCCAGTGTCATCGGCAAACAGAAGTTCTCTCTTACAACTTGCGGGGCATTACTGTTAAGCTTCCTATATGCTTCTCGCAACCACCGAGGATTATAGTGATACAGCGCTTACTTTAGACTAAATGAAGAACAATAGAGTTGTTTCTCTAAAAAATGTAATCTCTGTTAAGCGTAGGCTCTGGATGTCAGATTTCAAGCAGGCGTCATTATTACGATACAACAGTTCCTCAATGCATTCGCAGGAACTCGACGCGAAATTCAACTATTACCTAGCAATATATAGAGATTAATGAAATTTACATCAGGTCAAAGAAACCGAGTATATTCGTATTTAGACGGTAGACAAAGTCCGTAAAACAATCGATTTAATCACCTACTCTTCACATTCCTTTTAGCCATTATATACAATGAAAGTACTTCTTATTTTTCGGTGTATCACGTAGCCCAAGTTTTCATCTTAACTCATCTATTTACGCCTATAAGCAAGACCCAACACCTTTTCCCGAAATGCAACTATGTCGCACGTGCCTGATTTTTGGATGGGAAAAGTATTTGACAAAACATCAACTTCACCAACTCCAACAAATTTGTATCCCAGACTAACTGTACACTTTTTCACAAAGTAGTCCTGTCTTAGTTTATGTAAAATCAGGCTATATCGACCAAGGGCAGAAATTTCATAAATCGAAACCATAACTGGCTGCACAAGCCTGTTCTCACCCTGGCATACGTCGAGTGAATAGACACCCCTTGACCGAATCAATAGACTAATATATCTAAAATAGATAATTTTGTATAAAGCGAGTTTGCATGGTACAGCATCAAATATCGGTCGAGAACTTGAGAAAGTCATATGGGCAACTCGAAGTTCTGAAAGGAATTTCTCTCTCTGCGAATAAAGGGGAGGTTGTTACAATGATCGGATCATCGGGTTCGGGAAAAAGTACGTTATTGCGGTGTCTCAACCTGCTCGAAGTACCAAGTGCTGGCGAATTGTTCCTCGAAGGTCAGCCTGTCGCCTACAAACTACGCAACGACACGCTGGTCGAAACCCCCGACATTCGTCGATACCGTGCGTCCCTTGGCATGGTGTTTCAAAACTTTAATCTGTGGCGGCATATGACTGCTTTACAGAATGTACAAGCACCTTTGATTCATGTGCTTAACCTGCCGAGAGCTGAAGCCCTTGAGCGGGCTGAAAACGCACTGCACGAAGTTGGTCTTTATGATCGTAGGGATCACTATCCATCCCAATTATCGGGTGGTCAGCAGCAGCGCGCCGCCATTGCCCGCGCCCTTGCGATCAAGCCCAAAGTTTTACTGTTCGACGAACCTACATCTGCTTTAGATCCAGAACTGGTTACAGAGGTTTTAAATGTCATCTTAAAGCTAGCTGAAAGCGGGGCAACGATGGTGCTGGTCACCCATGAAATGCGTTTTGCCCGTGACGTCTCAAGCAAAGTAGCCTTTCTGGAGACAGGACGCATTGAAGAAATTGGCCCCCCAGAACAGGTGTTTGGGACCCCAATAAGTGAACGTTGTGCGCAATTTGTTTCATCTGTCGCACATTAACCTAATCAAAAACAAATAAAACAACAGGGAGAAAAAGATGTTGAAACAACTCATATTCATGGCAGCGATTGCGATGGCAATGCCCGCGAATGCTGAAACATTAAGATTGGCTACAAGCGCTGATTATCCACCTTGGGAGTCCGTCAACTCTGCAGGAGATATAGAAGGCTTTGACATTGATGTTGGTAATGCGATTTGCGCAAAGATAAAAGCAGAATGCGTTTGGACTAATCAGGCCTATGACGGCCTGCTACCCGCACTAGAAGCTGGACAATACGATGTGATTATCTCCGCAATCTCGATAACCGACGAACGCAAAAAGCGTATTGGGTTTTCTGCGCCTTACGCTCAAGCCCCCTCTTCTTTTGGGGCATCAGGTGATACGTTCGGCGACATCAAAGACCGAGCCAAACTTGACGCCGCTCTGACCGGAAAAACCGTTGGCGTACAAGGAGCAAGTATCTTTGAAGGCTTGATGGAAAATCAGTTCCCAAACACTAAAATCAAGACCTATGAACGCGCCGACCAGATCGTCGCTGACCTTGCGCTTGGTCGTCTGGATGCTGCGTTAATGGAAACATCTTCATGGACCAGCATGTCGGAAGCCAATACCAGTGCAAACCTGAAAACTTTCGGACCGCAACTAACGTTCGAGGAATATCCTGAGCTGGGTGAAGGCATTGGCTTAGGCTTTCAAAAAGACAAAGCGAAACTGAAATCACGGGTCGATACAGCGATTGCCGAACTTTTGGCTGATGGCACCATTGCCCAGTTCTCGCAAACGTGGTTCGGATTTGATTCGACGCCATAGTCCCTCTTGCTCTCGGCGGAGGGTGCAATAAAGCCCTCCGCCCAACCAAGGTAAAAGTATGATTGAGTTGTTCTCGTTCGGCGATGCCGGTTGGGGTGATGAACTTGCTCGTGGTTTGGCAACAACGTTGATACTTGCTGTGGTCTGCTTTGCAACAGGCACACTGATCGGCCTCATGTTGATGCTTTTGCGCCGTAGAGGACGCTTTTCACGCATGCTGGTCGAACTTTACGTGACTGTGCTGCGAGGGGTACCCGAACTTTTAGTCATCTATCTATTTTTTTTCGGGACGGGTATTTTTGTTAGAAATGTGGCAGCGAGCTTTGGCTACACCGACTACATCAATTTAAGTGGCTTTTTCCTGGCCGCTCTCGCCCTGACTTGTATCACTGCTGCTTATTCAGCCGAAGTGTTTCGTGGTGCAGCCCGCAGCATCCCCACAGGCCAAGCCGAAGCCGCTCGCGCGTTTGGTTTTACCCCGGTGAAAACGTTTCGACTGATTGAATTACCACAGCTTTTAGTAGTTGCTCTACCTGGGCTGGGTAATATCTGGCTCATCCTTCTCAAAGACACCGCGCTGGTTAGCCTGACATCTGTGGCTGAATTGATGCGACAATCATCGGTGGCGGCCGGTGCCACGTTCCGACCTTTCACCTTTTATGCCGTTGCCGCGTTAATCTATTTCATCATCTCCATGCTCTCTGAACGAGCGGTCTTGTTGGCTGAACGGCGCGTGGCCATTGTGGAGAAAAGCTGATGGAATGGCATCTGTTTCTCGATTACATCCCCAAACTGCTGCTAGGTGTGCCCATCACTCTGGGCCTATTGGCAGGCGCTTTGGTACTCGGCGTAACGCTTGGTGCGGGGCTTTGTTATATGCGCACCACCAAAGTACCCGTATTAGGCTGGATAGCTACGGGCTATATCTCTCTCTTTCGCGGTACCCCGTTATTGGTACAGCTCTTTGCTATTTATTTTGGTTTAGGTCAATTCGAGATCATCCGAGAAAGTTTTGCGTGGCCACTGTTACGTGAAGCATGGTTTTGTGCATTTTTGACGTTGGGTTTGAACTCCGCCGCATTTACCTCAGAAATCATACGCGGTGGGCTTCTGGGGCTGGAAAAAGGGCAGCTGGAAGCAGCCAAGGCGTTTGGGTTTTCGAACTGGAATAACCTTCGTTTCATAATCCTGCCACAGCTTCTACGCATCAGTATTCCATCATACAGTAATGAGATTATTCTTGTGCTCAAAGGCACATCGCTAGCCAGCACAATTTCACTGCTGGAAATCACCGGCCTTGCAAAAAAACTTGCATCCAAGAATTTCACCCCGTTCGAGGCCTTCATCAGCGCCGGTATCGTGTACCTGGTCATCGTCTTTGTACTGACCTTCCTGATGCGACAGTTGGAACGACGACTGGAGCACTAAAGAAAAACCATCATAATCTGGGAGATATAACTTATGCTATTTTTCAACAGAACAGGGCTCTACAAGGCAGTAATTCATATAGCACTTGCAGTTTCTTTTGCTGGATCGGCGAGTGCATCGAACCTACCTGTGCCCGAAGGACTGGATAAGATCGTCGCAGCTGGTGCTGAATGGGAGTTAGTGTACAGCGCAGTCTGTTTTACCGAAGGCATTGCCAGTGCCCCAAATGGAGACGTCTATTTTAGTGACATCATGTCGTCCAGTGATTGCGCCAAAGCAGGTCATCAAGAAGGTGCCATTTTAAAATACGACGCGGAGGACAAGAAAGTTTCGCTTTTTCGCTCTCCAAGTGGACAGTCAAACGGACTATACAAGGCAAAAGGAGGCGATCTTTATGTCGCACAGGGTGCTGATTTCGGAGGTCGTCGCATATCGCGGATAGACGCAAAAACTGGTCGATCCCATATCATTGCCCACAGCTATCAAGGGCATCGATTGAATTCTCCCAATGATCTGACTATGGGACCAGACGGGTTGATTTATTTCAGCGACCCGCGTTATTCGGGGCACGAATCAATCGAACAACCCATTCAGGGTGTTTATCGTGTCGAACGGGACGGATCAACTTCGTTGGTTGTCGCTGATGCGGTCAAGCCAAACGGGTTGACGTTTTCCCCAGATGGCTCAAGCCTCTACGTCGCAGCCGCGAATGATAACAGCTCAACCAACTACACCCTCCATGGCAAGGATCAACCGGTGCATATTGGCTTAATGGCCGTACTCGAATACCCAATGAACAAGGATGGCACCTTTGGGCCGCGTAAAATTCTGATCGACTATGCCGGGGTCAACACCTATGGGCCAGACGGCTTGAACACTGACGCAGATGGTAACATATATGTAGCACTCTTCGGGGTCGATGAGCCGGGTATCTATGTTTACACCTCTGAAGGAGAAGCAATCGGGCGGATGCCGACAGGCGATGTCTGGCCAACAAACACCGAGTTTGTCAATGATCCCGATGGGTTTGATTATCTCTACATGACTGCAGGCGCAAACCTCTATCGTATCCGATTGAAATAACAATCCTTCCAAGACCAAGAAGAAAAGGCCGCTGACCTGTGATAGGGTCGCGGCCTTTTTAGTGTTTTTTGTGTGGTTAGTTTAGCGGCTCTGCTTGGCCAGTGTCAGCAACGCTTTTGCTGCGGCGATATCTTCTAACCCTAACCCTACAGAGCGGAAAAATACCGGCTTCCCAAGCTCGGGACGGGGACAAGAATTATTAAGAACTTCAGCTAAATCACCCCGAATTTCCTCTTTGTTCCAACTG
This sequence comes from Halopseudomonas aestusnigri, assembly GCA_036960845.1. Taxonomy (GTDB): domain Bacteria; phylum Pseudomonadota; class Alphaproteobacteria; order Kiloniellales; family Kiloniellaceae; genus Kiloniella. Next base: position 179,822 of record JBALWN010000007.1, read on the forward strand.
TGATTTTGCGTTGCCAGCACCATCTCACCAGCCGTGTCTGGTGTCGTAGCGCGATAGTCACAATAGACCTGCGCTTGATGCAACCACTCAGGATCAATCTCATGGGCGCGGGCGACATTCGTGCTGATTGAAGTAACAAGAGTGTCTGCCCTGATAACATTACTACTGATCACAGGTGTGCCTGATGACGTACACAACATCACAACATCTGCATCACCTGCATTGGCATCCGCACTTTGCCCAAACTGAACATCTTCATTCAGCGCACGCCACGCAGCTTTCCTGTCTGCGTTGCTCTCAAGGCCAGGTGAATATACTGTAACCGACGACCAGTCGCGCAGGCCACGGACATGACGGTAATGAGCTTGTGCTACGGCGCCCGACCCGATGATAGCCAGTTTCGCCGCCCCAGATGCAGCCAGTAGATCAACAGCCAACGCAGTTGTACCAGCCGTACGTTCTGTGGTCAGTTGTCCTGAATCGCACAGCAGCAGAGGTTGACCGGTCTCCATCGACATCAGTAACGTCCAGGCCGTGATGATCGGCTTGCCCTCCGTCACCAGATAGGGCGAAAGCTTCGCACCAAACACATCCGCTGTGCCTTGCGCCCCTAGATAGGTGATGAAATCACCGCGATCCTGCGGAAACAAAGTCACTGTCTGAGCAGGCTGTACGGCCCTATCCTGGCCCAGCTCCGTAAACATTGCACGTAATTCTTGGGCAAGGTCGATCCGCGGTGCTAGCTCAGAAACCTGATCAGCATTGAGGACGATCGGGGCGTCGGTCATGTTATTATCCTTGTATAAGAGTCTCGATCAGTGCCGCCATGAACGCCTGACCGTGCCGCAGCTGTGCGACAGTGATGAATTCATCTGGCTTGTGTGCCTGTTCGATACTGCCAGGACCACAAACCACCGTAGAATATCCGGCGGCTTGGAAATGTCCGGCCTCAGTTTGATAAGATACAAATCTTTGCGTATTATCCCCAGTCAACCTGCGCGCCAACGCCTCGGCGACACCATTCGCCTCAGATATCATTGCAGGAACAGTTTCAGTGATTTCGAGAACAATACTCGCCTCAGAGTGTTCAGATTTCATAGCTTGCTCAATTTGCGCAAGTTCGGCTTGATATGGAGCAATCCAGTCGCGAGCATTTTCTGTAGGCAAATGGCGAATGTCGGTTTCTAGAGTGCACAACTCGGCCACAGTATTCAGCGCCACACCACCGCTAATCGTACCCACTTGCGCAGTGGAGTAAGGCGGAACAAACCCAAGATCAACCGAAGACAAACGCGCCTTGTCCATCTGGGCCACATGCCATGCAATCACCTGAGCGGCATAGCTAATGGCTGAAACCCCCAAGTCTGGACGCGAAGAATGAGCCGCTTTGCCATTGATCCGCGTGACCATGCCGATTCCGCCCTTGTGGCCGCTAACCACGCCCATCTCTGTCGGCTCACCGACGATCACAGCATCGGCGCGAGGGAAATGTTGCTCCAATGCGTCAAGCACCGCCCCAGTTCCAATGCAACCAACTTCCTCATCAAAAGAAAACGCCAACTGCACAGGGCGCTTCAACGGTGCCGCTACCATATGTGGAACGGCGGCTAACGCTAGCGCTAGAAAGCCCTTCATATCACAGGTGCCACGCCCTACATACCGCCCGACCCTTTGGCTCAACGTAAAAGGGTCCGATGACCAGACTTGCCCTTCGACCGGCACGACATCGGTGTGCCCTGACAAAATCACTCCACCTGCCACCTCAGGTCCGATATGCGCTATCAAACCTTGTTTTTCCCCGGTGGCATCGGGAAAGATGTGGTACCGTACTTTGTGACGATCTAGATAGTCGGCCACAAATTTAATCAGATCAGTGTTGGGCCTGTCCGACACGGTTGCAAACCCCACCAACGCCTCCAGTAGGTCCACCACTGGAGAAAAATCACGACTCATCCCGCGCTGGCTTTCAAGTCGTTATAGATTGTAGCCCGGCTGACCCCCAGCAAGCGCGCTACGTAAGATGCTGCGTTGCGTTCTGACAGCGCGCCCGACTCATCCAGCGCGGTTATAAGTTCCCGACGGTCATTACGCCCCAATGCATCGACGCGAAAAGACCGCTCTGCACACCAGCCGCTCACAAAGAGATTTAATTTTTCGTGCCAATCATTGCGAAACAATGCTTCTGGCTGTCCTCCGACGGGACGCGCTGGTAAAAGACCTTGTATCGCCCTTTGTAGATTTTGCAGATCGGCTTGATCATGATTGATGCACAGGACGAATTCTGCATTGCCTGCGTCATTGCGTAACACGACGCTAATAGACCGTAACACACTCCCATCCCAATTCACCTTTTCAAAGGGGCCGAGCAACGTGTCGGTGGGGCGAAAATCTCTCTCATGCATGTTCGACGGGTCGCCTAATTTCCGTTGTGAATAGGAGTTGGCGATATGAGCAATCGTCTCAGTCTGTAGGTCATGCACGACCACTTCAATTCTCATCCCCATGATAAGTGGAATTGCATCTGCGAGCGCCTTCGCATTGGCAAGTAATGTTGCGCGGGTAGTCATAGTTTAGCGTCCTTCCCTAATATCGTGAGTTAGATCGTTGAGAAGCCCTAACCCCTTGCGTAAGTGATCTTCGGGAAGGGCGGAACTGAAACGGAAATGTCCCTCAACGCCGAAACACGCCCCCGGAATGACCAGAAGGTCCTTTTCACGCAGCAGGCGCATGGCGAATTCAACGGATCCGATGGGTAAATTAAAACGCACAAAAGACATAGCAGATGCTTGAGGCGGTACAACGTCAAATACTCCCTGATGGTGAGCTAACTCTTTTGTCATAACGTCAAAGCCAGTTCGTATAAGTTTGCGTGCCCTTGCCTTTAGCTTCGATCTTGCTGGTTCCGCCAACGCGTAATCCGCCAATTCCATTGACAACATTGACGCTGCAATCGAAGCATATTCATGCCGCCGCCAGGCTTGCGTTATAATGTCTTCAGGGCCGACCAACCAGCCCAACCTAAGACCTGGCAAGCCGTAAGCCTTGGACATCGAATTTACGATCATCACCTTATCGTAGCTGCCCCAGAACGATGGCGTTTCGTCGTCGCCTTCACGCTCGGTTCCTGCATAAACTTCATCGGCAACGATCCATGCACCCACTCGGTCCGCAGCAGCAATGATACGTGCACAGTCATCCTGTGACAAAATCCGGCCTGTTGGATTGTTGGGATTCACGACATGAATAATGCGCGTTTTATCATCCACCACACGTTCCAACGCCTCGGCATCAATAGCCCAGCCATCCGCCTCAATCAAATCCACCCAACGCACTTCGTTGCCACGGTTCCTGGCATTGCCAGATATTTGCTCATAGGTGGGACGGAAACAAACCACGTTGTCCCCCTTCTCAAGCAATGTATTCGCCACGAGCGTATTGGCCTCTGTGGCTCCTACTGTAATCATCACACCATCAGACGAGGCACCAGGGTAAAAGCCCGCAATCTTATCGCGTAAGGATTTCTTACCGTTCACTTGCGGATAGTCGATCATAGTGGCCATCAACACTTCCATGTCGATTTGAGCCAGATCCACTAACCCCTGCATTGACATTGGATGCACACCACTTTCGGAAAAGTTATAGACAACACCATGCTCCAACTCCGACAAGTACTGTTCTACTTTGAAAGGAAAAAAAGTTGCGTGTGCCATATGGATTAGTCCTTTATCTTGGCGTAAATGATCCAGCGATCTCTATTTTGACGAAATTGTATAATTTAGATATATAAGTCTATCATCAATGTCAATATAGTGCCCGATGATCAAAAGAATGGGGTCTTAGCCTTCTTCTCTGTAAACATCCGTTATAATGAGTTATTGATAAATTTTTACGAACTAAATATAAAATTAAAAACTCATAACTTATTGAGTATAAACAGTATTATATTTAATCGAAATTTTATGAAATGATTTGATTTGAAATATTGTAATTACAGAAGCTAGATTTCATCAACAGGTAAAGGTTTTTAGAGCTTATTACATATTTGTCGGAGTGGTAATTATTGGCTCTTTTTTATCTTAGTTCATTCTTAGGAACTCATGCCTTTATTTAAAATCTTACCTTTAGTATCAGATATTTATTTTTGAGATACTCACATTATGCGCCCCGTTTGCTTTAGTCGTTCCATGTATATCCAAAGATTATTACAACACTTTCGTCCCTCTTACTATTGCAAGCATGTTTTTGTAGACCTCCTATTTACCAGTAACACACTATTCAGTTTCCGCTTTAAGGACATAAAAAAATACCTTTAAGGTTATTTCCCCATTACTTCAGAAGTATACATCTTCGAATAATCAGTAAGCAGGCGCTTCCGTATTGTTTCCGCACAAAAAACGCCTTAGTGATTTCTCACTAAGGCGTTGATTTGGTTGCGGGGGGAGGATTTGAACCTACTACCTTCAGATAATTACTCTCAATAAACAGCTTTAAATACCTCGATTAAAAAAACTCCCGAATCATTAATGTTACAAGATTTTGTTTGAATACATAGATTGCCGAGCAATCAACCACAGAATTTTATACAGTCATCAATAATAAACCACTGGCTATCTTCATTCTATGTTTACTACCGGATCTTTAAAATCATAAGTGGTAAATATGAATTAATTGGAGTGCCTATTCGCTGTGAAAGAAACAATTCTGTTAATAGAAGATGCCATGCCTATGGCACGAATTTATATGGAATACATGGCAAAAGAGCCCTATGAGATTACTCATGTGGATACCGGCAAGAAAGCTTTGGCTGAAATATCAGAGCAAACGCCTGATGCTATTATTCTAGATATGAAGTTGCCTGATATGGATGGCATGCAAATTCTTGAACACCTTCAAGAGAACAGTATACCGTCTATCGTTATTGTCATCACTGCGAATGCATCAATTTCTGTAGCGGTTCAAGCCATGCAAGCTGGTGCGTCAGATTTTATTGTTAAACCCTTCAATGCTGATCGTCTAATTTATACCCTACGTAATGCTTTAGAACACCAAGATCTCGTTCGTATCGTAGGGAGCCTGAAACAAAAATACAGCAAGGGAAATTATTGTGGCTTTATAGGCTCTTCCATAGCTATGAAAGCCATTTACCAAACCATAGATAATGCCGCAGCGAGTAAAGCGTCTGTGTTTATTACTGGGGCCTCAGGTACAGGGAAAGAGCTATGTGCGGAAGCTCTACATAGCCAAAGTCCAAGACAAAAAGCTGGGTTTATCGCTCTTAATTGTGCCGCTATTCCAAAAGATTTAATGGAATCAGAAATATTCGGCCACGTAAAAGGTGCTTTTACCGGAGCAGCACAAGAAAGAGATGGCGCAGCAAAACTCTCGAACGGAGGAACGCTTTTTCTTGATGAAATTTGCGAAATGGATTTACAACTTCAAGCAAAGATCCTTCGTTTAATACAAAGCGGCACTTTTCAAAAAGTCGGCAGTAGCGTTGAAGAAAAAGTTGATATTCGCTTTATTTGTGCGACGAACAGAATACCTTGGGAAGAAGTTCAGGCGGGCCGTTTTAGAGAAGATCTTTATTACCGCTTACATGTCATTCCAATTCACCTTCCCTCCCTATCGGAACGTGATGGTGATGCGCTTGAGATTGCCAAAAGCTTCTTTACTGCCTTTAACCAAGAAGAAGGCAAAAATTTCAAAGGATTTTCAAAAGAAGTTGAAACATACATTCGGGAATACAACTGGCCAGGTAATGTACGTGAATTACAAAACGTAATACGCAATGCCATTGTCTTAAACGATGGTGAAGAGATAACATTTGAAATGCTACCTCAAACCCCTCCTATGACCGCACCTCAGCCAACTTCATCCCAATTTTCAAGAAAAGAACACGGAACACTTCACTCAACGGGCTCTCATGATACATCAAGAAGTCTTGAGAGTGGAACCGTAACGCAAATTAACTCTCCTTTTGGCACAACAGGATCACAACAACCTCAAGCTACTCCTGAAATAAGGCCCATGTGGATGGTTGAAACTGAGATGATTGTCGCAACCTTAAAGCTCACCGATGGAAATGTCCCCAAAGCGTCTTCCATGTTGGAAATAAGTGCCTCAACGATATATCGGCGCCTGAAAGAAAAGAAAGAAGCTGAGAAAGCAGAATTACAATATTAGTTAAGCGGTACTGGCCGGTTAAATATCTCTTACCTTATCAGCACTAACCACCAGCATCCGTGAAATTATCCGATATAGAAATCATCATAAGTATCTAATAATGATACTTCTATCCCTTCTAAGGTTACCAGATCGATTGTCCAATTTGATCCACCTCCCGTCGTATCGATTTGTACTAGCGAGTTCCCAGCACCATCATCAACTACTTGAAAATAACTCCCAATAGGATCGACCCCGGCGCCTAGACCGTCAAGTAAATCAGAAAGATCAATACATTCGCCAATAACATCCGCTTCAAAATCATTGATGACATCACCAGCCTCAAGATAGGAACGATATACAAATATATCTGCCCCACTTCCTCCTGTTAGAGAATCATTTCCACGATATCCGTTTAGTATGTCATCACCTGAGCCGCCGAAAATAACATCCGCTCCAGATCCACCATTCAAATAATCTGCGCCATCATCTCCATAAAGAATATCATCACCGGTGCGGCCATATACGCGGTCATCACCACCGCCACCAGAGATCATATTATCAATATAGCTACCACTCAGCTTATCATTATAATCCGTACCAATCAGATTTTCGAGACTAAGAAGTGTGTCATTGCCATCCCCTTTGGATGTTTTGTCGTGTAAGCTCGCAATGATCTTTTGGCTGGCACTGGAATAATCAACTGTATCAATACCGGATCCGCCGTTCATGACATCATTACCTGTCCCTCCAACAAAGGTATCATTACCTGATCCTCCATAAAGAGTGTCGTGCCCCTTGCCACCATCTATATGATCAGCGCCCGAACTACCGGTCAAAAGGTCATCTCCGCTTCCGCCATACAAATTATCGTCCCCAGAATCTCCGGTTAAGACGTCGTGATTTGAACCACCAAACAATGTATCGTTACCTGATCCACCTAAAAGTGTATCCTGTCCAGCATCCCCATAAAGAATATCATTCCCAGATCCACCCTTTATTGTATCTGCGCCGTCACCTCCATAGAGAATATCATTTCCCTTTTCACCATGGATCATGTCAGCACCATTGCCTCCAAGAATAGTGTCATTAAAGGAAGCGACAGTGTATTGCCCTACTTTATCAAATCGATCGGATGAGTTCTCTCCTACAGAATTTTGAGTAACCAGAGTAGCTGCCCAACTCAAATCATCACCCACGACTAGACCAAATTCACTCAAGGATACTGATAAATATAGTTCGCCGTCTCTTATGTTGGCCAAACCTGTTTCAATACCATCCCCAACAAAAGCTCCGTTATTAACATCGTATAACTTTGAGACTAAACCACTGTCCGATAAAGTCACGACAAGCGCTTTAGACCAACCTCCAGTCAAATCTGCTGATCCATCAAAAATGTTTGGTAATGAAGAAGACGTGTTGTTTAAATCGAGTAAAAATACTGCTTGCCCTAATAAACCAGCAGAGACGTTTATACCACTACCATAGGCAGCCATTCGAAAAGAGAGGGCTTGAGTATTATTCGTAACGCCAACATGTCTTATGTCCCAGGCATTCGCTAAAGATCCCTCGCTATAAGTAAGATCAGAAGAAGCGTCACTTATCCTGCAAATGACACCATTGTTAACCTCGTAACCATCATTTCCATAAAGGCTATGTGCATTCAAAACCTGAGCATTTGCTTGACCAATATCAATAGTGAAAACAGTATCGTCAAAATCTTTATCTCCTCCATTATAAAGATCCTCGAAACCTAGCGTTAAGGTTCCCTCTTCAACGTCCAATCGTCCAACTGTATGTAGAAGCCCATCAGGATTGAGATCCAAAGTTTCACCATAAGCTGCTGTATGGTAATCATTGGTTCTTATTTCGGTTTCTGTGCCATCCAAAGCAACGTGGTACATGGATGGATTAACGCTATCCAGTGTTGCTTGAGTACCGTCGGCATTTCGCATTTCAAATGCCCCAGTGCCATCCCAGTTGGTGAAAAAGTTATTATTAACCCCATAACCGTTTGCAACGATGAAGAATCCTATCTGTTCACCAGCGGATACATTCAATGATTCTTGTGTTACGCCATTAATGAGGTCACCACCACTTCCCAAAGAAGAGGCATTCTCCCAAATAAATTCAACATCATAAATTTCACGCGTTACAGTATTTATTTTGTACCACCCAAAAGAATTTCGATACCCAGCTCCTTCGCCTTCGAAAGTAACCGTTACAGGGTGGTCATCTGTAATAATAATTTGTGTCAAATCAGCAAATTTGATTTGCCGGTCACCGTAAAGAGTATCCGCGCCGGAGTTCCCAGTTATGTAATCGTCACCTGAGCCGGCATATACATGATCATTCCCGCTGTTTGCTATAATACTATCATTGCCAGCATAACCCGTTATTACCTCACCCGCAGAAGTACCATTTAAGGTGTCATTACCGTTCGTACCTAACAAGGGTGATATTGCTGTAGTGTTTGCCATAATAAATTCCTCATGATCCCCTCACGCGAAATTAAAATTATTCGGCAGCAAAGACTTTCTCTGGAACGCGCCCATAAACATCATCAAGGCGGACAATATCGTCCTCACCCAAGTAATCGCCAAATTGTACTTCAATAAGGTGTAGTGGCTCTTTTCCTGGATTATGTAATCGATGAGCAACACCGAGAGGTATATATACGGATCCATTTTCTTCTATGGTTTTGACTTCTTTACCTAAAGTCACTTCTGCAACACCTGAAACCACAACCCAATGTTCTGCACGATGATGATGATATTGGTATGAGAGAATTTCGCCGGGCGTAACGGTGATGTGTTTTACTTGGTGGTTACTGCCCGCATCAATGCTTTGATATGCACCCCAAGGTCGTCTAACTTTGGCTTGTGTATCTGCTTCATTTCGGCCCATTCCACGGAGCTTAGAAACCATCTGTTTAACATCTTGTACGTTGTCTTTAGCAGCAACCAAAATTGCGTCATCTGTTTCGATGATAATTAGGTCTTCCAGACCAATTGCTGTAACCAAACGCCCAGAACTATTAATGTAAGTTCCTTTGCAATCTTGAAACATCCCATCGCCTTCCATTACATTGCCGTCACAATCGCTTTCGCCGAGATCAGCAATGGCATTCCAAGATCCGATATCACTCCAACGAAAAGATGAAACCACAACAACCGAAGACGAGGTTCTTTCCATCAAGGCATAATCAACAGAAATACTTAGTGATTTTGAAAATTCAACCTGATCAGGGAATATAAATGGCCACGCTTCAGTTCCGTTTTTTAAGGCTGCGCGACAAGCCGATACAATGGACGGATGATATATTTCCATTTGATGAAGGAATTGACGGGCCGTGAACATAAACATCCCGCTATTCCAATAATGTCCACCATCTGCGAGTAGATTCTCTGCAGTCTTTAAATCTGGTTTTTCAATAAAAGCTGAGGCTCTATAACATTCGCCTTCATAATTGAGTTTATCGCCTTGTGAAACATAGCCATATGCCGTTTCAGGCCTATCGGCGGACATACCAAAGGTAACCAATTCTCCAGCTTTTGCTGCTTGATAAGCAGTTGAGACGGTTTCATGGAAGAGTTCTTTTTTTCCAACCGAATGATCCGATGGCATAACCAACATGCACGCATTAGGATCCATAATTTCCAACGCAAGTGCAGCTAAAGTTATTGCTGGAGCGGTATCTCGACTTTCAGGTTCAAGAACAACACCACTTACTTCTGCGTCTATTTCCTTCATTTGTTCACTTATAACGAACCTGAAAGCTTCGTTAGATATTAACAAGGGGGCACTATATCTATTATGATCAGATACAAGTTCCACAGTTTCTTGAAGTAAACTTTTTTCGCTTAACAAACGAATAAACTGTTTTGGCCATGTATTACGAGAAACTGGCCACAACCTGGTTCCTGATCCACCACAAAGAATAACGGGATAAATTTTTTGATTTAGGTTTTCGTTTGGCATGACGTTCTCCTGTATATGTGCCACCTGAAGATCAATCTCTTTTGGGGCTACTAATTTAGGATGCTTCCGAAATACAAATCCGAAGAAGTACCCACGCTACACAGCGCAATCACTATGCCAAATCAATTAAATTATATTTTTCTTATTATTATCAATTACTTGATAGAGAAATTCACTGACCAATAAAAACGTACGTTACTTGATAATCACTGTGTTTTATCAAAATGACTTTCACTCTGAATATTTGAAGCTCTTTAGTTTCATAATGATTTAAAACTCCGCAGAACAAGCACAAATAGAGTGGCACAGCTCTTGCTCTTATAGGTACACGACTAAAGAGGAGCTCGAGAAATGAAGATCAGACGAGAAAGACCCAGCCAAAGACTTCACCACAGGGTATCTGCGCCGATCCGTATTGATCTAGCCGAAGGAGTGTATAAAGCTCAAGACTGGAGCCTGGGTGGATTTTCAATAAATGGGTATAAGGGATCTGTAAAACCGGGGGATGAAATACCCGGGACCGTACACATTCCATTTCAAGGTTTTGATATATCTTTTCCGTTTATTGCGGAGATTGTTCGATATTCAGAAAACCAATATCTTGCCGTAAAATTTCAAGAGCTAACCGAACGTGAAATTGAGATAATGACTCACTTTGTGGATGAGCTCGTCCGCGGCTCAATAACTTCGGTTGACGATGCTCTTTTACGAATTGATACCCCCGTCACTCCTGTACCTACTATTCCAAATAAGAATGATAACAGTCAGGTTCCAATTAAACGGCGGGCTTTAAAACCAATCCTGTTCACATTATTTTATTTGAGTTTGGGTGCCGCCGTTATGGGGTACGCGGGGTTAACAGGCTATAGCTATTTGTACCGTTTAGAAATTAACACCGCAGTCGTTACCGCACCTATTGAAGCGTTGAAAGCTTCGGTCTCTGGAAAAATAAACAAAGTCATAATACCTGCAAACGTTTTGGTGCCAGGAAATACCCCTCTCGTCATATTTGAAGACCCAAAACTCAAACAAAATATCGATCTCGCACGTATTAAAATAGATCAGCGCACAATGGAGGTTTATGCCAAGCAAAGAGAACTAGAATCAGAAATGGCGAAAGTAAGTGACTATCGGATACTGGCTGAAGGAGAAATTGCCCGTCTCAAAAGTAAAGTGAGAACCTTAAAGCACCAGGTTAAACTTGCCAGAGGCCAGATGGACCGTCTTAAAAAGTTAGAGAAAAAGGGCTGGATGAGCAAAGCCCGGCGTGAAGAAATTGAATCATCACATACAATAGTTCATGGCGCGCTAGAAGAAGCACAAATCATGTTATCTGAGAAGACAGCCCTTTTAAGTACACTCGATGAAGGGCGTTATTTCTCTAGTGGCCGTTTCGAAGGTGATATTAGTGAAAAACAAACTGATCTCGACTTGGCGTTAAACCGCGTATCTCTTGCCAAGGGAGAGCTGACGGCTTTGATGAGACATAGAGATCATTTATCCATGTCAGCACCCAGCGATGGGAGAATTTTGAGATTCCTGAAATACGAAGGAAGCCACATAAAACAAGGCGACACTATTGCGTTATTCGAGAAAGATGAAAGACGAACTATACATGCTTTTTTAACGCAAGAAGAAGTCATGGAGATTGGGCTCGGTGATAGTGCAACGATCTTCTTCCCTTCAATTGACGAACGCGTAGCTGGATTTGTCATAAAGATCGACCGAACAAGCGGATTTATCGAAGAAATGGAATCTCGGTATTTATGGAGAGGTCCAAAAGACCGTTCAGCTCTTATCATTCTCTCTTTTAGTGGACTTACTTCCGAAGAAATCCGTAATCGATACACCCCTGGACTTCCAGCCATTATCATTTTTGATAAAGCCAACACAAGCGAACTACAAAGCAGAATCAAAGCTATGGTAGTTGAAAGGGGCATTTGATGAGCCAAGAAAGCGCATATAAATATACTGTTGATGATCCCTCTAAACCCGTATCGTTTAAGGAGAAATGGTCCCCTAAAGCCCTATATAATATAATCCTCTATTTTATGATCTGTTTTATGGCTTTAACTGCCCTCCCTAATAATTTTTGGGATCCCCAGTACAAAGAGATAACCATTATCATTGGGGTCCTGGGAACATGGCGATACTGCTGGTGGCTTACTCACGCAATCAGAGCACGCATATATCAATTTCTAGTTTACCCAAAATTAAGAGCAAAAGCTGATGCTATATTTGAGGAAGGTTGGAAAGCCAGTCATGTTCACTTCATGATGACCACCTTTAAAGAGCATCGGCAAGTCACCGAAATGGTTATGCAAAGCATAATTGATCAAGTTATTGACCTCGGATCTCCAGGAACGATCTGGTTAGGTTCTGGTGATATATTCGATGAACGCATTATATCGAATTATTTACGCCAAAATGCTAAAAATATCGATCTAAATCTTGTAATAATACGTCAAAATCAACCAGGCAAGCGTTTGGCAATCGGTCTTGTGTTACGCGCAATGAACAGAGGTCGTATTGGTAACGATGATATCGTCGTTTTTATGGACGGCGATGCAATCATCGGTCCCGGATGTGTTCGCAAATGCGCTACTTTGTTTTTAGTAGATCCAGAGCTTCAGGCGGTAACAACAGATGAAGAAGTTGTTTGTTATGGCCCTGCTTGGGTGCGAACTTGGCTATTAATGCGGTTTGCTCAACGCCGTATAGCAATGCAAAGTCACGCTTTATCCAAAAAAGTTTTAACACTAACAGGCCGGATGTCAGTGTTCAGAGCGAAACATTTGGCAAATTTGAAGATGATTAGGTTGTTGGAGGCCGATCATCTTGAACATTGGTTGTGGGGGGAGTTTAGATTTTTATCTGGTGATGACAAAAGCACTTGGTATTACATGCTCTTGCAAAACGCCAAGATGCTCTACGTCCCCGATGCAATGGTTTATACTGTTGAATTCATTGAGGGAACAGGCCTCGATAGAATGGTACAAAATTTTCGTCGTTGGTCAGGTAATATGTTGCGAAATGGATCACGTGCCCTTGCTCTTGGCCCTCATAAAGTAGGTTTTTTTATTTGGTGGTGTATCCTTGATCAACGTATAGCTATGTGGACTATGCTAGTGAGCCCGATATTAGCTATCATGACAGCTATTCTACTGAGCGCTAATTATTTAATTTCTTATGCTATCTGGATTGCAGTGTCACGGATGGCTCTCTCGCTTGTGCTTTTTAGCTATATGCGAAGAATTCACATAGCAGTTCCTGGCATATTATATTTTAATCAATTCATAAACGCTGCGGTTAAAGTCTATTGTCTATTCAGACTATCAAAACAACGTTGGAGCAACAGGGGCGATCAAAAATCCAACGATGGGGATGGTTGGTTAGAAACGTTTCGTACAACGATGGCATCTTATTTAACGGCTCTTTATATGGGTATGCTTTGCTTAGGTATTACGCTCTATTCGGGGTTAATTCCCTTCCCATCTATTAACATGCTTGAGCTATTACTCTTCTAAATATTTTAAGAGTTCTTTCTAGAAGTTTTACATTATAAATCTTGGCCATCTTTCATAATCAATTTGTTAAAATGAACGGCCTTTCTGTCAATTTGAAAATCAATTTGACTAGACATAAAACAAAATTTCGACTTACCCATAACCACCTGATTTCAAAGATATATTTCTCCACCCCATATGGCACACCCCTTGCTACCTATAATAAATAGATTAATGAGGAGTATGAAAATGAGGAAAAATGCAGGATCTACTCGAGTTTACTTTTTCAGCACCTTATTGATGTTTTTCCTTGGTTTAATCCCTGTTGGCTTAAACCTTGTTGTTGACCCATATGAGTTAAATGAATTTGTTCAAATTGATTTAGAAAAACAGAAGATAAGCGAAAAAGCCCATTATCCACTTTGGAAAATCAATCACTATCAAGAAGAACAAACCAATATTATTGTTTTGGGTGATAGTCGAGCACGTGCGCTTAGAAATAAATATTGGCATGAGTTAGGATTAAAAGGTGCTTATAACTTTGCGTATGGTGGTGCTACAATTTATGAGATTTTTGATACATTTCAATTTATCAAAAAAAATCCCAATTTAAAGAAGTTGGTCATTGGGATCCAACTCAGAAGCTTTGATGAAGATCATAAGGCTGGACTTAATCGAGTTCCCGAGGCCATTCGTTTAAATAACAATCCTTTCGAATATTATTCAAATTGGTTTGTCTCTCGCATCGCTTTAAAAAATATCGAAAAAAAATATCGCCTTCAAGTATCAAAACTAACATCTCCAATCCCAAATCTGATATCAGATGCTGGGGCAGAAAACATAACAATAAGAACGAACAATCTTAGTCAATTACTTGACCCAGAAATATGTAAAAACTGCCAACTTCCTCAAAATCTCCCTTCATTACCTCATTCATCTTCGTATAACGGGCCTGATTATTATTTTGCAAATAGAATGGGGAGATGGAGCTCTCTATGGCAACCAATCAGTATAACTAGAAGCCTTCCGCTTAAATTTAACAATCAAGTTAAAAAAAATGCTCGCTCTGATTGGCAAGCTTTTAATTTTTCAAACAAGCTATGGGCACATCTCGTTGAAATCTCAGAATGGTGTAATAGAAACGATATTGATTTGGTTTTTGTAATTCCCCCAACCATCGTTGAAATGCAACAAAGAATTATTGATTTTGGCTATGGCGATCTTAATCATGAATTTCGTATAAATTTAGCATCACTAGCACCTGTAATTGATTTTGATTTTAATAATAAAGTAACAAGAGACACCGGACGTTTCACCGACGCCTATCACTTTAACTATAAGCTTTCAAAATTGATAGTCGGCGAAATTTCACAATATTTAGCAATGACATCCTCATCAGTAAAACTTTCCAAAAAACGTAGAAAAGATGTTGTGTGTCCTATTCTTCCTGGTGACGAAAAAAAGGTCATTGAAGACACTATTTACAAAGTTAGTGAAGGCAAATCTTGTCGAATATGGAGGATGAAAAATGACTAAAACAACAAACTCCAAACATGTTCTTGTCGTTGGAATGTTTTTTATATTTTCACTTCTTATATTCTGGGGATGGCACACAGAAGATTGGAAAACTAAAAATGCTCCGACGGATCCTTTTGTAAATGAACACCTAAGCCAGGCACGCGGTCTGCAAAAACAAGGTAAGTTAAGGGATGCAATCGTTGTATTCGAAAAATATGCATTGCAAGGTTATCCAGATGCAATGTTTCATGTGGCAAAAGCATATAGTACGGGGTGGGGCGTTGCCCCTGATTTAGAAAAAGCCCGTCATTATTATCTTCTCGCCGTCCAATACAGTTTTTCTTATAGATCTGAAACAGCATACGAACTGGGGCGCTTGTTCCAGCGATCTAAAGGACCCGATTGCAACACTATTGCGATAAAATGGTTCAAAAAATCCCTTATGTGGAAGTACAACAAAGCTGCACTCCAACTCGCAATTCATTTTGAAAAGGGTTTAGGAGTAAAACAGGATACTGAACAAGCTATTAAATACTACGAAATTGCAGCAAGTACTGGGATTGAACAGGCATTATTAAAATATGCCCGCCTCCTTGCCAAAGGCAGATACGGCATTACCCCAGATCCTGAACGTGCATTCAATCTAGTTGAAATGGCTATTATAGCACTGGAGCGCAAATCCCGCGCTGGTTCACCAAGTGCTTCGAAACAACTTGGCCGGCTATATCGAGACGGGGAATTGACAAAGCAAGACCCCATAAGAGCCAAAAAATGGCTCTTAAAATCAGCTCAACTAGGCAGTGTCGGTGGAATGCACGATTATGCTCACCTTCTATTAAACAAATCAAAAAAATCAAAATCAGACATAAAATCAGCACTTAACTGGTTACAAAAAGCTTCAGATCTAGGACACGGTGGCGCCATGACATCACTAGGTCGTTTCCATATCAACGGGAAATACGGCCTAAAAGCAAAGGGTGCAGTCATTTATTTCATACGAGGCGTGAAGGTTGGTCACGGTGGGGCCATGGAAGAGCTCGCGAGACTTTATGTCAAAGGTCAACTGGTCAACCAAGACTACGACAAAGCTATCCAACTCGCTCAACAAGGCAGTGACAACGGCCATATCGGCTGTACACGTTTACTAGAAAATCTTACGAAACAATCCAGGGCCGAGCCCCAAACACCAGCAACAAAATCTTGAGGAGATGAACCATGGTCTTTAGTTCCCTTGAATTTATTTACCTATTTATGCCCCCCGTGTTGCTCGTTTTTTATTTGCTACGGCACCTAAGATGGGAACAAGCAATTATATGGTGGTTAATCGCATCTTCACTTGCTTTTTACGCTTGGTGGAGCCCTGTTCATCTGATCTTGTTACTTCTTTCTGTTTCAGTGAACTTTTTAATTCATAAAGCTCTGCTCTCCACTAAAAGCCGGTCACTATTGGCCGTGGGCATCTCTGGAAACCTAGCCTTATTGATTTATTTTAAGTATGCAGACTTTATGATTGGGAATATCAATTCCATAACCGGAGAAGAGATTCCCCTACTCAACATAGTCCTTCCGCTTGCAATATCGTTTTTTACCTTTCAACAAATATCATTCCTCTGTGACACTTATCGGGGCGATATTACCAAGTGTAATTTCTCGAAATACTGTTTGTTTGTTGTATTCTTCCCTCAGCTTATCGCAGGACCAATCGTTCTACAAAAACATACTATTCCTCAATTTGCCCTTAGTTCATTTACAAATCGAACTGGGCTGAATTTTGTTGTTGGCTCAACTCTTTTTGTAATCGGGCTCTTTAAAAAAATAGTCATTGCAGATGATATAGCTCCCTATTCAAACGCCGTATTTTCCTTAACAGAGGAAGGAAACGCACTTCCACCTGAAATTGCTTGGATGGGGATCATCGCTTACACATTTCAGATCTATTTTGATTTTTCTGGCTACTGCGATATGGCATTAGGGCTCGCCCGTATGTTTGGTATCAAGTTACCCATTAACTTTAACTCCCCTTATAAAGCCGTAAATATCGTGGATTTTTGGCGTCGGTGGCACATTACCCTGTCCATCTTCTTACGAGATTATCTTTATATTCCATTAGGAGGCAGCCGACATGGTAAATTTAGGCGCTATTTGAATCTTATCTTAACGATGGTTCTTGGTGGTTTATGGCATGGTGCGAGTTGGAACTTTGTATTCTGGGGCCTTTTACACGGTTGCTACTTATCCATAAATCACGCTTGGTCAGCTTTGGGATTAAGCCAACAGTTGGAAAGCATAATCCCTGTACCAGTCATAAAATTTTGCTCCCATACCCTAACCATTTTTGCAGTTATGATAGCTTGGGTTTTCTTCAGAGCAGAAAGCTTTTCAAGCGCAGAGACACTACTCTTAAGCATGTTTGGACAAGCCGGATATATACTTCCACAAGCAACTTCATCATTAACTTTGGATCAAGAGTTATTTTGGTTTCTGACTATATTGCTAAGTGGCATTGTTTTCTTTTGTCCAAACTCAATTGAAATTACCAAGAAATATCAACCTGCTATAGATTCAATAAAGGTCCTTGGTAATGCTAATAAAATCAAGACGCTTCTTTCAATCAATATCAATTGGCGCCCGTCATCTAGCTGGTCCTTAATCATGCTGTTTGTTGGCTTTATAAGTATCATTCAAATCTATCGTTTGGATGATCTTACAGAATTTATCTATTTTAATTTCTAGGAGCAGCAAATGATTAAATTCTTCATTATTTTTATAATCCTTTTGGGTTTTTCACAGATTACATTTGCCGCAAAGCAAAAAAATTGGATCATCACTCAATTGGGCTCCCAACAAACTTACAATACGTTTACAGAGATAGGTGAACGCAAAGGAATTTCACGTAAGGGGCTGATATCAATATCAAAGAATGGTTCCAATGTACTCCAAGTATATTGGGAACCTGGAGCTCATCGAGCAACAATCTTATTCAATAATACAACGATTGTGGACGGTCACGATGTTGAAGATATATCTAGGATAAAGAGTTTTCGTTTTAACAAGAACGGAGACACAGCCTTTATACGAACAACGAAGGGACCGAAAGCGATAGTAGAGCTGATTTACAATGGCAAAAGTATCTTTTCATGGCCTCGACTATCCATTGTAAATATTTTGTCTTTCAAAAGAGATACTCTTTACGTGTCTTATTTTTCAAAAGAAGAGCAAGCCACTGAGTTCTGGCGCTATAATTTGATAACCAGAGATACAATTACTATTAAAAATGAGATTATCGGTAAGCTTGAAAATTGTGCTCTTCTAGGAAGCAAAGTACTTAAATCTGGTATAGCAGTGGAAGCGTATTGCTCACCTGAGCATGGTAGTGACATCAAGTTTTTAGATTTCTCATCAGGCAAATTCCAAACAATCAAAGCGACAAAGGCAGATGAATTTTTAGCCTATTCTTGGGCAAAGTATAACCGCGATACAATCCCTGTTTTATCTGTTTCAGGTACAGAAAATGCAAGACAGCTATACCATGCTATATCAGCGAGTATTTCAAAATACTTAGGAGAACCAATCGCTTACGCATCAGACGAAAGTGGGAAGCAAAGCTGGAGCCAGTCATACAGAGCCCTAACACTCGCCACTCTGTATAAAAAAACAGGCTTAGAATTATTTGCCCGCCTTTCAGAACAATCAATGACGAGGACACTAAACCAACAAAATAAATTTAAGAGTATATCGGGTACGAACAACCCATCGTGTGCTTGGGCTTCTAGGATTTATTCTATAGATGGAAAGAGCCCAATTTCCTTTATGATTAATCAAGGGATGATTTCGTCAAGCCTTATGCATTCTTGCACGCTTTTAGGTGACAAATGCCCTCTTAAATTAAAGACACAAATATTTAAAAATGCAACTTGTTTGGTTAGCTCATACGAATATCTTTATGATCAAAAATCTGGCCTATACCGTATCCCTTATGATGCCCCCTTTCGGTATGACGGTATTTTGGCACCATGGAATTGGCACATGATGTGGCTATCAGTACTTAAGCATGTATCAGAACAAACAGAGGATAAGAGATTACAGGCGAGAGTTCATTTTATTAAAGAGTCTTTTATTAAGAGTTGGGAATTTACGAACGAAGAAAGCCCACAAGCTTTATGGCGGTATTGGCCTTCCCAATTTTATCAAGGATGGAAAAAAGAAGATTTAATTTCGATTTCCCGCCCAGCACAATCACCCAAAAAGATGCGAAAAGAACGGTACGAGGATATCAATCATGCAAGTATAAGCCTATTAGGGTTATCACTAACAAATACTGAGCTTCCTGAACCCCATAAAAAAGCACTCCAAAAGACCCTAAATAAATTACTTAACTTTGGTTCTCTCTTGCCAAGAGATATGGATGGCAAAGGGCCATTTAGCCCAAGATGGTTGCCAGGAGCGGGTTGGGATATGGCCACTACCCCGGAGTTGGAACACCTTTATTCGAGACACTTACCAGGTGCTTCTACGGGTGACCAACACCTTGCCTATGCCCAACTCTATAACCCTTCTGCAGATTATGAACTTAACCTTACACTTTCAGATTGTACGAAATCTGGGTGCAAAAATACAAATAATTGGTCTCACTCTTCAGTTCATGAATTTGTCTCAAACAACCCTCTTTTCTCTGTCGATGAAATTCACAAATAATTACACAGAAGATTTTTGATAACTTTGCCACTTCCACTCCAAAACCTTAGGTTAGTTTAAAGTTATTTTATCAATTTGAGAATGATCGTCTCAAGCACGTCAAAATGACGATAATCTTTAAGATCGCTCAAGCCACACTAACTTAACGTCCTGTTATTATACACTTTATTCTCTGGCACGTTTTCTGCTCTTCAATAGTAATATTTAATAATTGCAGGAGAAGACGATGAAAGCCGATATTACAGAAATTCTAAATCATAAAGAACTCCAAACAATTACACTTAACAAATATAACGATCAGGAACTTAAACTATCTCCAGAGCGAATGGGCATCAGTATTATAGGGCTTGGTTATGTTGGCCTCGTATCTGCGGCTTGTCTGTCCTCTTGCGGACACAAAATTATTGGCATAGATCGCGATCAGTCCAAACTGGATGATCTAAACCTCGGTATTTCCCCTATAGTAGAAGAAATGCTCCCAGAGCTTCTTGAACAAGGTGTAAAAGCTAGGACTATCTCGACAACAACAGATGTAACAAAGGCTGTTATCGAAACTGATATGACTTTTGTCTGTGTTGGAACACCAAGTACTGAGGCTGGCCATTGTGATCTTTCCGCTCTAAAAACAGTATCAAAAGAGCTTGGGCGCGCTCTTAAATCCAAATCAACTTACCATCTTATTGTCATCCGAAGCACCATTCCGCCTGGAACAACACGGGATGAACTATTACCTCTTATTGAGGAGCAATCAGGCCTTCAATGCGGGAAAGATTTTGGGTTATGTTTCCACCCTGAATTTTTGCGTGAAAGCTCTGCCGTTAAAGACTTCTACTCTCCCCCAAAAACTGTTTGTGGCGGTTTTGATGATAGAAGTGCGGTTAAATTGGCTAAACTATATGATAACATTGATGAAAATGTCATATTTACCACAATGGAAGCTGCAGAAACGGTAAAGTATGTTGACAATACATGGCATGCCTTAAAGGTATCATTTGCCAATGAAATTGGAAAAATTTGTAAAGCGGCTGAAATTGATAGCCACGAAGTTATGGATATTTTTATCCAGGACACAAAACTTAACCTTAGTGCCTATTACCTAAAACCTGGCTTTGCTTATGGAGGGTCATGTCTGCCCAAAGATGTCAGAGGTATCAATCACCTAGCCAAGTCATTGGGCGTATCAACGCCAATACTCGCTGCGATAGACCATAGTAATCGATCTCAAATTGAGCACGCTATGGATATGATTGAGGCCACCGGTGGTAAAAAATTAGGATTTCTTGGTCTAACTTTCAAGCCTGGTACTGATGATCTACGAGAAAGCCCTATTCTCCCCGTGATATCAATGCTTATGAGCAAAGGATTCCAGGTGAAAATCTATGATTCTAACCTGAATGTAGATCGCTGTGTTGCCCACTATAAAATGCATGCAAAAGCCGGAAACACATGGGAAACAGAATGTCTTGAACATCTTGATGAAATTGTATGTTCAACACTTTCAGAAATAAAATCATATAGTGATACTTTAATAATATGCCATGACACCCCAGAATTCAGAGATGAGATAGTTGAGAGAAGAGACAATCAACAAGTTGTCGATCTCGTTCGTACCTTTAGTAACGTCGCGCACAAGGATAAAATATTTGCAGGTGGTATGGACGGTTATATTCAAAAACCACTTACACAGAATGCATTAATTACCAAAATTCCCCCAATTACTTCTAAGCAAAAACCTATGTCCATTTTGGTTGCTGATGACAACCCGGCCAACGCAAAAATCGCACAAATCATGATTGAAAAAAATGGGCACAAAGCCGTCACCGTCAAAGATGGTAAGGAAGCTATGAGAAAACATCTTACGAACAACTTCGATATGATTTTGATGGATTTGAATATGCCCGAATTAGACGGGCTGGGAGCAACAAAATTAATTCGAAACCTCCCATGCGATAAAAAGAATATTTCGATTATCGCCCTTACCTCACATGCGGCTCCTGAAGAAAGTACAACATATCGCGGTCTCTGCTGGTAGATCTCAGCTCTTAAAATGAAGACCGTGTACTGGCCCGATAGAAGCTCCCCCAACACTACATCGGGCCCCTTCCCCTTCACCCTCTAACAAAGAGGAATAATAAAATGGAAACAGCATATTCAACGCCTACGACCAAACTTTTTTCTGAATTTCCAGAAACCTTTATTAACCCACATAAACTCTCACCTACAATTCTGAGAGAATACGATATTAGGGGTACAATTGGTGAAAACCTATCAATAGAAGATGCCTATGCAATTGGTTTAAGTTTTGGTTATCTTGTCAAGGAAGTCGGCGGATTTCATATCTGTATTGGTAGAGATGGCCGTCACAGTTCTCCTGAGTTATCTCAGTCGTTAATTGCGGGACTTTCACAGGTCGGTATAACCATTACAGATATAGGGCTCTGCTCAACTCCAATGGTCTATTTTACTGATCGTATTCTTAATACCGACGGGGCAATAATGGTCACAGGATCGCATAATCCTCCCGATCAAAATGGCTTTAAAATGGTTTGGCAACACAAGCCGTTTTTTGGCAAACAAATTAAAAGACTAGGTGCTGTTTCAGCATCGGGTCTTTTTCACAAAGAAATTTCCAAATTAAACACTGTAGATATCACCACCACATATTGTCAGCGCATGTTGGAAGCATGTGAGATTAAAGAAATACCGCGAATTGCCTGGGACCCTGGTAACGGTGCAGCCGCAGTAGCTCTAAAGCATCTACTGCCAAACTTACCAGGTGAACATTTTTTTATTAACGGGGAAGTTGATGGGAACTTTCCAAGTCACCATCCTGACCCAACAGTACCTGAGAACTTGGAACAACTACGAGAAATTATACTAGAAAACAAATGTCATTACGGATTTGCTTTTGATGGCGATGGAGATCGCGTTGGTGTAGTAGATAATAACGGTGATATTCTTTGGGGTGATCAACTTCTTGCTCTCTTGGCTGAAGAACTCTTGGAAACAAACCCCGGAGCTACAATAATAGCTGATGTAAAGGCCAGCCAGGGACTATTTGATCACGTTAAAAACAAAGGTGGTCATCCCTTGATGTGGAAAACAGGCCATTCTCTTATTAAAAACAAAATAGCTTCAACTGGCGCCTTACTGGCTGGTGAAATGAGTGGGCATATCTTCTTTGCAGATCGTTATTACGGTTTTGATGATGCTATATATGCGGCCATTCGCTTAATGAACTGCTTTGAACATATGGGGCAACCTGTTTCTGACCTAAAAGCCAAATTACCAATAGCATTCAACACGCCGGAACTCCGGTTCCCCTGTGAAGAAAATATAAAATTTAAATTTATCAAACGAATGAATGATTATGTTGAGAAAAAAAGCTTTGAATATTCTTCTGTTGATGGCGTAAGGGTCCAATGTCACGGAGGGTGGTGGTTGCTCCGAGCTTCAAACACTCAGGCTGTTCTCGTTGCACGTTGTGAGGCATTGGATAAACAAAAATTAGAGTTAGTTAAAAATCATCTACGTACTTCACTACGTAAATGTGAAATTCCTATACCTAGTGACTTTAGTTGATACGATAAGCCAGTTATCTAATTCTAAGCCTCCTGTATTCAGGGGGCTTTTCCTTTACATCGATATTCACCCAGCCTTTGAATTGTTATCAACCCACATAGAGGCCCGAGAACAATTGTCTAAGTTCCTCTTAATGTCGCAGGCAGCTTGAAATAAGGAGATTAAGGAATTTGTCCGTAAGATATTTATAGCTATTCAAAAGCTAATCAAACTCAAAGCAAATGATTGTTAATCGGAATCAAGAACTAGGCATAAAAAAACGAGTGACCTTTTAGTAAATCTCTCATTTCTTTATGCTTAGTTACTGTTTTTAATGAACCATCCAGCCTTTATCTTGCTTGTATTGGCGAAGGGCAGTAAAGACTGCTTCAGCTGCCCCTGGCATCCGAGCAGCGGTTTCAAGAGCTGCATCATTCAAAACTCTCTGGCACAACATCTCTACCTCTTGAGCAATAGAATGCATTTCTGAAGCACCATAAGCAGCTGCAGAGCTCCCTAATGTATGACATTCCATTTCCAAAGCATCTAAATCTTGTTGCTTTGTTGCTTTCGCAATAGCCATTACACGTCTTGCGGCATCCTCAAGGAAAAGATCAATGAGTTCTGGCATCATGGAAAAATCTGTTTCATTTGCGAGGCGTCTTAAAACGTCTGTATCAATTGGTTTATCCATATCACTACTTTTAATAGAATTCTTAATATTTTCCAATAACGTTATTTCACTAAATGCTTCATCATTATTTTTTATTGCGCTGTGATTATCACTTTCTTCTGCCAACAACTCTTCCAAAACTTCCATCATCCGTTCTTTTCGAACAGGTTTACGAATATAATCATCCATACCAGATTCAAGAACTTTTTCTCGGAACCCCTGCATCGCATGAGCTGTCATTGCAACAATAGGAATTTCAGAAACAGGGCTATCAAGTGACCGAATAATTCTTGTTGCCTCTAACCCGTCCATTTCCGGCATCGATACATCCATAAAAACAAGGTCATAGGGGAAATTTTGAACTGCATTTACGGCCTCTACTCCATTACCAACGGAATCAACTTTATAGCCTATTTTTTTCAAAATAGCTTTAATTACCATCACATTTGTTGGGTTATCTTCTGCAAGAAGGAGGCGTTTTTTTGAAACTTTGTTTAATCTCTTACGGTTAACTTGATAATCACCGGCTATCTCATCTTCTATTGGACGGCTCGTGACTTTCATCGGTATTTCGAACCAAAACAAACTACCTTCACCTTCGAGACTTTTAAAACCGATCTCCCCATCCATCATCTCAACTAATCTTCTACAGATAGATAACCCAAGACCCGTACCGCCAAACTTTCGCGCATACGAGGCATCCAAAGTTGTGAATTCAGTAAATAGTTCTTTGTGCTGATTATCTGGTATTCCTAATCCTGTATCATGGACTTCAAACCGGATAGATACAGTCTTCAGATGCTCGCCTCGAATCGTGCGCCTTTCTGGGCAAGATATATTAATACTAACAAGACCTTCTTTGGTGAACTTCAATGCATTTGAAACTAAATTCAGAAGGATTTGGCGAACACGCCCAGGATCACTTTCAATCCATTGCGGTACATAGGGAGTAATAAACGTCTGCAACTGCAAGCCTTTTTGCTCAGCTTGGGGTTTCGAAATTTCTCCTACACTCTCAATGAGATTAGGTAAGTCATAACTAGAGTTTTCGAGTTCAAGCTTCCCTGCTTCCATCTTTGAAAAATCGAGGATATCATTGATAACAGTTAGGAGTGTTTCAGCTGAGCCACGACCAGTTGTTACGTACTGTTGCTGTTCTTTGTTTAATATTGTTTCATCCAATAATCCCAAAATCCCAACAACACCGTTTAACGGAGTTCGAATTTCATGACTCATCACAGCTAGGAAATCAGATTTAGTTTGGTTAGCAATTTCTGCGTTCTCTTTTTCTGCAAGTAACTCACGCTCGGCTTCTTTTCTTTGAGAAATGTCTCTAAGGTAAGCAACAAAGATCGTCCCCTCTGGACCCCCAGCATCTTCAATTGCGAGCTCTACAGGAAAAATGCACCCATCTTTATGTAGAGCTTCAACTTCAATCCGCTTGCCAAGTACAGGGCCTCTACCTGTTTTAAAATAAATCGCCATACCTTCTTTATGAGCAGATCTTAAAGCATGGGGTATTATTAATGTTTCTAGACGTTGTCCAAGGGCTTCTTCTTTTTTGTATCCAAAGGTTTTTTCGGAAGCAGGATTAAAATCAAGTACACGCCCCTGCTCGTCTATGGAAATAATGCAATCCATTGCTGTATCTACAATCGCCTTCATTTTGCTTTCACTCGCTTCACGTTCAGAAACTAAATATGAAAACAAATTTAGCGACGTTCTTAAGTCCATAAACTCCTTAGCTACTAGGCCTTTAAAAATTAGATCTTCATTTCTCCTTCCATCCATTATTGCTCTCAGATGACTGTTTATTTTTTTCATTGGACTAAGCACGAAAAAACGACCGAATACCATAAATATTGACGTTGTGATCAACAACAATATTGCTGCTTGTATGATCATATCTATTATATGTTCATCAATTTTTTTGTAATTCTCCTCTAAGTTCCAGCGAATTTTTATGCTTCCATATATAACACCTCTATATTTAATGGGGATGACATGGTCCATACAGTATAAGCGTTCAATGGATGCTTTTTTATTCCATACTTTAATTTTGTTACCTGTTGTATCCAGAAAAATTAATCTATGGATCGAGGGTACTGTTTTTGAAATTTGCTCTATCAAAATATTAAGCTGTTCTTTATCTCCAGCAATAATCGCGTCAGCGGCAACGGAAGAGACTAAGCGGCTAATCTCTTTTGTTTTAATGTCTGCTTCTTCTCTCATTCGACTTGTTTCAAATTGATACATAATTTCGGCTGAGATAAGGCCAACAATAATCATCGTTGCGGCAAGAAGAGGAACCAATAACCTTGATAGAGGCCAGTTTTTTATGTTGTTTTTATTTAAGAACATCATCCACTCCGCCTGCGATACATTATTGAAATTTTTACTCACAGGTTAAGTAGCAATTAATGAACCATTTTTTTTATTGTTACCTTTCAAATGGTTATTACTTTGAAATGTCAAAACGACAAATTTTCAACTGTCAAATTGAGAATTTCTGTCAAAATGAGGAATTTGAAATAGTGCAATCGATCTAAGTCTTTGAATTTACGTTATTTGATCTTGGTACAATAACTGCACTACCTAAATCAGTATTTATTTTTAGGAGACAAAAAATGGCTCGTAAATGGACTGCAGACGTTATGATTATCGATGATGATCCAATAACAAGAACCTTAGTAACCAAATATATGGAAACGGAAAACCGAGTATCTGTTATTCATGCTACTGAAGGTCACTCTGCGATAAAGCTCGCAAAAAAACATAAACCCGATTTAATTTTACTCGATTGGCGCCTGCCCGGTATTCAGGGCATAGACATTCTCGTCGAATTAAAAGCCATTAAAAAAACTCAGAACATACCCGTTGTTATGTTAACTGGTAAGAGTAAAGTAAAAGACATGGAACGCGCCTTTTCACACGGTGCTGAAAACTTTATAGCAAAACCTTTCACCGGTATGGAATTAAAACGTAAAGTTTTTGAAAATTTGCCGAATGTAATATTAAGTAAGCAGTAATTGGCATCGGTGCATAATACGCGTAATAGGTAGTCACTTTGTCGATAAGTTGTTATAATTACACTATTATTCATAGAAAATTTTTTGGACTTTAGCCAAATTCGATACCCCGATGTCGTAAGTACCTATAGAGTGTAGCCTTACAGATACCAAGGTTTTTTGCTATACTGTTAAGGGATTCTGCAGCAATTGCCTTAAATTGAGCTTCATCGGATAATCCTTTTGGTCGACCACCTGTACGACCTCGCGCTCGAGCAGTTTTAAGCCCTGCCTGGTTGCGCTCACTGATAAGATCCCGTTCAAACTCGACCAATGAGGTAAAGATATTGAAAACCAGCCTCCCTTGAAGATTTGTTGTATTGATAGGATCGTTAAGACTCTTTAATCCCACTCCTGAGTTTAACACAACATTGGTCGCGCCCTTACGAAATGGGCTACAAAGCCATGGAAGTCCTCTACGATATCGTCCAGGGGCGTCCAGTAGATGAGATTATATACACCTCGTTTACGGACTGTCGTAAAGGTAACACTCACAATTGCACTCGCTAGTAATCGTAGGATAAACAAAATTCTTTATCCAACAGCAAAGTTACTTCCTGACACCCCTCAACATTTTTAACTTTATGCCAGGGTAGTGCTTTCTCATCGGTAAGAACATTAAGAGCATCCAGATACTCAAGGGGACTGCCATTAATCTCAGTAAGCATTCTTTCCCAATCAGGATAACAAGCCAGCGCATCTAACCAATAAGCACGTCCCGCAAGATAACCTGACGACCCTGCTTTATAGGCATGGGTCATGATATGATGAAATTGCGCCATATCTGCCCCCATGGATAAAATTACCCAGGGCCGTGAAGCCAAAACGCCTAATCTATCAAATAAAGATTGGACCTCATTCCAGTCCCCATTCCCAACACCCGGAACATTTGGCGCATCCACGGGACTTTCAACCATAAAGACGTCAACGTTGTATTCTGGCTTAGCAAATTCTTCGACCGACTTTAAAACCACGTCGGCTTTACTATCCAAACGTTGAGAAGTGTCTTTGGTTGAGGATGCGTTTGACGGAGAGTAAGACAGCAACTCCAGAAAGAAGGGAATGTCATACCTGACACAGTCTTCACCAACAGCTCTCACCAGATTTCTCTGTAATTGATTGATACTTTCAGGACCATCTGGACGATACCAAATAAGTAGCTTAACAGCATCAGCGCCTAAACGCTTAATCTTGCCAACGGACCAATTTTTTATAGGTGAAGTTCGTGTTGCGCCCTCTGAGCTCTTTGGTGAATGTGGATCTTCAAGGGATACCATCAATCCTTTTCTCGCATCCAACGCCCCCAAACATCCTGGCACAGCAAAAGATGGATCAAGAAGCAACCCAGAAGATCGGGATTGAAAGGTCTCTATCAACAAACGTTTGAAATTGACCACTTCCCTTTGCAAAAGCTTATTGTTGGTAAGGCCCTCTGTACCAAGTACTTTGGCAATAGGATCTTCAATAGGGGGCCGCTGATCGAGAGAAGCCAATTTGAACAACCCATTTTGATCGGACACTCGGCGTAAAGACCATTTTTTTCCTATAGATGTCATTTTATATACCTCAAATTATGTAACTCAAAAAAATGGCCCGCAATACAAATGCATAGCGGGCCAAGGACAGGGACAAGGAAATATGAAATTATACGGTTGAGTTTGTCAGATCACCATCGACCAACCTTTTGATCCCAAGAGGGTTGGCATTTTGTAATGCTTGAGGCAGGAGACTATCGGGTAGGTTTTGATAACTGATAGGACGGATGAAGCGTTCAATCGCAAGCGAACCAACAGACGTCGATCGTGCATCTGTACTCGCAGGATATGGCCCGCCGTGAACCATAGAATGACAGACCTCCACCCCCGTAGGGAAACCATTGACCAAGACACGTCCTGAATTCTTTTCCAGATGAGGCATAAGCGCGGATGCAATCTTCACATCATCATTATTCATATGAATAGTCGTTGTTAACTGACCAAGGAAGTTATCTGCAACCTCAACCATTTCTGCTTCTGTCTCACACTCGATGATGATGGCTGCTGGTCCAAAAATTTCTTCTGCCAAATCTTTATTTTCTGACCAAGCTTTAAAATTTGTCGAGAAGACACCCGGCGTTGCACAGAAGGGATTATCTTGCGGCTGCGGTGCCAGAAGACAATCGAGCCTGTTGTCATTCCTATGTGACACTGTCACTTGATGATAAGCCTTCGCGATGCGGTCTGTTAACATTGCAGAGGCAGGAGTTTCCTTCAAAAGAGACACTGCTTTTTGCTTGAACTCTTCAAGGCTATCGCTAGATAAGGCTACAATCACTCCAGGATTGGTACAGAACTGCCCTACCCCCATTGTCAGAGACCCGGCCCAGCCTTCAGCAATATCCGAAGCCTTTTCCGCCATCACATTAGGCAAAAGGAATACGGGATTATTACTACCCAGCTCACCATAAAACGGGATCGGTTCTGGTCGAGATGTCGCTATATCATAGAGCGCACGGCCACCACCGAGAGATCCCGTAAAACCAACCGCCTTAACAAAAGGATGAGCGACCAGTGACTGGCCAACTGAACGGTCACCGCCTTGTACCATACTGAAGACCCCAGAAGGCATACCGCAGGTTTTAATTGCCGCATCAATAGCCTGAGCAACCAGCTCTGAAGTGCCAGGATGAGCAGAGTGTGCCTTAACAATGACAGGACAACCCGCGGCCAACGCAGAAGCTGTATCGCCACCACCAGCAGAAAAAGCAAGAGGGAAATTGCTTGCACCAAAAACAGCAACAGGCCCAAGAGCCTTGTTGGCAACACGAATGTCTGGACGTGGCAAAGGCGTCCTGTCAGGCAAAGCCTGATCGATACGCGCGCCCAACCAGTGACCCTCTTCGATCCAATCGGCAAAGAAGCGGAGTTGACCAACAGTCCTTCCCCGCTCGCCTTCTAATCTTGCAGCTGGCAGAGCGGTTTCTGTTTGGCCAATTTCTGTTATAGATCTTCCACGGACATCAATTTCTTTTGCGATCTCTCGTAAAAAATTCGCCCGAACCTTTATTGAAGATGTTGCAAAGCTTTCGAAACATTCCTTAGCAGCCGTTGCTGCAAAATCTACGAGATCTACCGTGCCATGATAAAAGGCTGTTTGGTTTTTATTATTACCGGCTGGGTTATCAGCTTGAAAAGTCGCTTCACCACCAAGCCATTTACCCGCAATCAGGTGCATACCTGTTAATTTAGTCATCTTTTTAAGTTCCTTGAACTAGCTTAAAATCCGTAGAGTCTGGAAGGATTGTCGGCAAATATTTTACGACGAACCTCATCTGATCCGGCCCAGTCGTTAACGAGATCAAGCATATAAACATCATCGGGGTAAGACTGAGCATCACGTGCCATGAGGTGTGGCCAATTGGTTGCCCAGAGTATTCGATCAGGCGCATAGTCAATGAGCGCTTTTGCCAAAGACCCCACGTCTGAATAATCAGGGGCACCAGCATTGGATGTCTCATAGAAAGCGGATACTTTTATATAACAATTTCCGCGATCGATCAGTTTCAGCAAGGCCTTAAATTCTGCACTATCTACGGTCACAGGATTTAAAAACTTCCCAGTATGATCGATGACATAGTTACCCTGTATTTTCTCTAATACATGTGAATGTTCAACGATTTCACAACCATCGAACTGAACAATCAGTGACCAGTCAAAGGGATGAACTCGATCATTAACCGCCAGCATATCCTTGAGCGGAACAGAACCACCCCAGATATCCATGATACGAGCACCGCGAACACCGCGTTTACTCAGGTTCTCAATTTCAGCATCGGAAATTTCAGGCTTTATGGTAACGATAGCGCGGGCATTTTCTCCAAAATGATCAAGCGCATGTAGGGTGCAGGAATTGTCAAAGCGATAACCGTTACTTTGCACGATGACGACACGTTCAAAACCCAGCCAT
Source organism: Halopseudomonas aestusnigri (assembly GCA_036960845.1). Lineage (GTDB taxonomy): Bacteria > Pseudomonadota > Alphaproteobacteria > Kiloniellales > Kiloniellaceae > Kiloniella. The sequence continues at coordinate 210,931 of JBALWN010000007.1, forward strand.
CGCTGAACCTGTTCATAATGAGCAATGAAAGCATCCTCGGGTAAGCCTTGACTATCCGCCGGAGCCATAAAATTGATGCCATCATAAATATGCATATGGCAATCAACCGCCCCTTTGGGTAATGAAATACGTGGTGATCGGCCAGAAAGTGTCCTGAACACGGAATTACCTTTCGTTTGGAAATATACTTAAATTGAAAATATAAATGTACGTATGGTAGTTATTTGGGAGCAAATTTTTCGAGGGCATCCCGCTTTATTTCAATGCCCAAGCCTGGTCCATTAGGAACACTCACAGTTCCATTCTCATGCTCTATAGGCTCAGAGATAATCGACTGACGGAAGGGGTTGTAGGTCCGGTCAAATTCCAACCTGGGTGAACGCGCCTCATGAGAGGGTGGTGAAGGAGGGATTATTGCGTGGAAATGCAGACCCGCCGCAAGTGCAACCGCTGTCCCCCAGACATGCGGGACCAGACGAACATGATAGGTATCCGCCAGTGTAATGATTTTACGGGCCTCGCTTAGGCCACCAATACCACAGACATCAGGCTGCAAGATATCCACAGCTTGATTTTCCAAAGCCTGATCTACAGCCCAACGACCGTGCCAGGTTTCTCCCCCGGCGATAGGGATAGACTGTGCGTTTCGGATTTTGCGATAAGAAGCCAAAGCTTCGGGAACAACAGGCTCTTCAAACCATTCAATATTATGTTGAGCTGCTCGACGACCAACCTCAATGGCATCAATTGCATCGTACCCATGGTTTGCATCAATCATAAGAGCAACATCATAACCAATAGCCTCGCGGACAGCTGCAATCGTCTCAAGATCACTCTCGATACCATAGCCAATTTTGATTTTTACTGCCTTGAATCCTTCAGCAACATAACCAGCCATTTCTTTGGCACAATGAGCTGCGTGCTCTCCGCCTTCTGGACGGAAACCGCCTGTGGCATAAGCAGGGATTTCTGTTCGGTAAGCGCCACCCATTAACTGATAAATTGGAGCCTTAAAGTGCTTGCCCGCGATATCCCACAACGCAATATCAATTCCACTTAGGGCCGTATGGATCGGGCCACGTTGGCCTTGATCCCTAAACTGATTGTAAAGTTCCAACCAAATGGGCTCTATATCCAATGGGTTTCGCCCAATGAGAAGGGAAACCATGGATTTGACCACGGCGACGTTAATATCCGCCGGCCCCAAGCACTCACCCCACCCGATCAGGCCATTGTCACACTCAATTTCGACCAAACAGTGTCTGCGCGCCTTAAATACAGAGAAAGAAGACTGAAATGGTTGATCCAAATCATGATGTAAAAGATAGGTATTTACTTTGGAAATCTTCATTATCGATAGCCTTTAACAACTTGAGAAAGCAGTTCAACTTCCTCAGTCGTTAAGTCTGTTAACGGAGGACGTACAGTACCAGGATCACGACCCAAAACTTTTAATCCTGCTTTTATGATCGTAACAGGATAACCAGGGGCACGATCACGAATATCCTGAAATGGATAAAAGAAATCAACAAGAAGTCTGTTCATTGTTGCCTTATCCTTCGTACGCATGGCCTGGTAAAACTCCAAAGCCATTTCTGGTACAAAATTGAAAACAGCAGAAGAATAAGTTGTAACCCCCATAGCGTCGTAGGCTTCAGCAAACATTTCATGTGTTGGCATACCACCCACATAAGAAAGGCGATCACCACAGCGGCTTATAATTTCACGCACAAGATTGATATTACCTGTACCGTCTTTAAATCCGATAAGATTAGGGCAATTTTCTGCTAACCGTAACACAGTTTTAGAATCAACAATTGAATTCGCTCGATTATAAATAATTACACCTATATCAACAGCATCGCACACTGTTTTGATATGAGTATATAGGCCTTCTTGCGTTGCGCCTATCAGGTAATGAGGTAGTAATAAGATCCCATCAGCACCAACCGCCTGTACTGATTTAGCAATATCCACAGCCATCCTTGTCCCATACCCACATCCAGCTATTATGGGAACACTACCAGCAACCTCCTTGGCTGCGCTTACCACACGTGGAATTTCATCGGGAGACAAGGAAAATAGCTCTCCAGTTCCTCCAGCAGCAAAAAGAGCCGCAGCATCATATTGCGCTAACCAACCTACATGTTCTTGGTAAGCACCCTTATCAAATTCAAGATCACCATCAAAATGTGTTACGGGAAACGAAAGCAAGCCGGAACTAATTGCTTTTTTTAAATCTTGAGGATGCATTTGGGTGACTTTCTTTGTGTGTAAGCTTCGTTGGTACATAAATTAGGTCTTTTAACTTGCCTCAGACCCCAATTAAACTTTCACAATGATAGCCAGCATTTCTCTTGTGTCAATATTTGTATGATAACTTTTTTATTTGTACTATTTTTATGCTGTTTGAACGATACGTGCGAGAGCACGATAACGCTTAACTCCTCTGGTCAAATGAACATCCATGGCTTCTCGGGCCGCTGCCGAGTCTCGATCCGCTATCGCCTCCAGAATGTCCTTATGCTCCAACAAAATCTGTTCTTCCACCGTTGCATCTAAAGGGAGGTTTGCCTTAATCCTCAGCTGAGATCGTGGAATATTACTGCGACCAAGCAGAGTCAAAAAATCAACAAACCGCTTATTATTCGACGCCTCTGCTATCGCAACGTGAAAAGCAAAATCCTCAACTTCAGAAACTTCTCCCGCCATAACCTTAGCTTTAAATGCGCTAAACTTAGTATATATATCAGCCTCTTGAGCGGGAGAACAACGAATAGCGGCAAGCCCCGCAGCCCCTATTTCTACGGCCGTCCTTAATTCCAAAGCCTCTATAACGCTAGAAATTGTAGTTGGATTTTCACTCAGCAGCGCCAAAGTATCTTGAGGAGCTTTCGGCTTCAGCACAAAAACACCCGCACCCTGGCGTGAAGCCAGCAGTCCATCTGCCTTTAGCCCAGAAATAGCCTCACGGATAACCGTGCGGCTAACACCAAACTCTTCAACCAATTTCAATTCCGTTGGAAGCTTGTCTCCAGGTCCGAAACCACCACCACCAATACGTTTACGCAACTCAGTGACAACTTTCTGAGTTAAATTCTGCTTTGGTCGTTCCGCAGCTTTACTAACCATTACAACAACTTCCTAAATCAAATAAAAAAATCAAACATGATGTTTTCTACATTTTATATAGCACTATATATAACAAATTCAAAATAAATAATAATTTGTATTATCAATATTGACAATTCATCACACATACTTCATTTTATGATGACTATTACTAATTTGCATTCAATAATAAACGACCCGAAACCTGGGAGGTTTTATCAATGAAGAAAATATTATCACGCAAAACAGTGGTCTCTACCCTTATCGCATCCACCTTAGCTCTCGCAGCTTTACCTGCACATGCAGAGTGGAAAGGTTGGAATATTCATGTTCCTGATTACCCGGTATCAGCAGCCATGGATAAATTCTCAACATTGATCGATGAAAAAACAGGTGGAGAAGTAACAGCGAAAACATACCACAGTGGCGTTCTTGGCTCTCAGCCTGATGCCATCAAACAAGTCCAACTCGGCGGTCTCGATTTTGCCGTTTTCAATATGGGCCCCATGGGACCAATCGTCCCAGAAGCAAATGTTGTGTCTCTACCCTTTATCTTCAAAGACATGGACCACATGCACCGTGTCATGGATGGTAAGTTTGGCGATACTATGAGCGCAGCCATGGAGAAAAAGGGTCTCGTTGCTCTTGCATGGTATGATTCTGGCGCTCGGTCTTTTTACAACTCTATACGTCCGATCAATAAACCAGCAGATCTTAAGGGCCTGAAGTTTCGTGTCATGAACAACGAATTATTCGTAGGTATGGTCGAATCCCTTGGCGGTAACGCGACGCCAATGGCTTTTTCTGAAGTCTTCCAATCCCTTAAAACCAACGTTATTGATGGCGCAGAAAATAACTGGCCTTCATACGAATCAACTAACCACTTTGAGGTAGCCGGTTTTTATTCTGGAAGCCAACACTTGATCCTGCCGGAATGTCTCTGCATTAGTAAATCTACCTGGGATCAACTCTCGGACGATAACAAAGTACACGTTAAAGAAGCCGCTCGTGAAAGCGCCGTTCTCCAGCGTAAACTTTGGGCTGAACGTGCAGAACAAAGTCGAGCTAAAGTTGAATCCGGTGGCATTAAGTTTAACGAAATTGCCAACAAAGCTCCCTTCCAGGATGCCATGGGTCCTGTCTATGAAAAAGCCGTGGCGAAGAACCCTGCACTGAAAGCGCTAATCGAACAAATCCGTTCTGTCGATTAGCTTTAAACTAGCACCGCTTCCCGTTTTTGGATTGCGGTGCTATTTTTCTACTAGCAGAAATCTATTTAGGGTACCCCAATGGGCCGTCAACCTCGTTTTCTCCACAGTATGGAGCGCCCGCTGGCTCTTCTTGCTAAAGTTTGCACCTGTATCTCAGGGTTTTGCCTCATCCTCCTGGTCGTCACTTTTGGATGGTTGGTTTTCGGGCGCTACATCTTAAACTCCACCCCGACTTGGGTCGAGCAGCTTGCCCTTCTCCTTATTGTTCTCATCACCTTTCTCTCCTCGGCCGTTGGCATAAAGGAGAAAACGCATTTGAGCGTTGAGATACTCCCCTACCTGCTAAAAAAACGGAGTAGATCGGTACTCTATATCTTTATCTACCTGATTCTTGGCGGCTTTGGCCTCATCATGATGGTGCAATCTTACCACCTCACAGTTTTTAACTGGTCCACCATCATCCCCCTACTCGACATACCTGAAGGGTACAGGACCCTTCCTATGGTTATAAGTGGAGGTCTTGTTTCTCTGTTTTCCCTTGGCAATATCCTGCAGGAAATTTGCTCTCTCTTAACCAAAGACCATAGAGTTAATAGCCCTAATAAGAATAGCTCTGGTAAAAATACTCAGAGTGAGGAAACAACGAATAATACATCAGAACAAAGTAGTTTATCTGAGGAGAATTCATAATGGGCTTAGCAATCCTGCTTGGGCTATTTGCCCTTTGCATCGCCATTGGTGTACCTGTTGCCTATGCTATTGGTGTTGCCGCCGTTGCCACCTTTGCATATGAAGGGCTACCTCTTCTCATTGCCTTCCAACGCATTTCATCAGGCATTTCCGTTTTCTCCCTACTAGCCATCCCCTTCTTTATTTTTGCTGGCGAACTTATGCTCCATGGCGGCATAGCCGCCAGGCTCGTCCATCTTGCGTCCTCTTCCGTTGGCTGGATGCGCGGTGGCTTGGGCCAGGTGAATGTATTTTCTAGCATGCTTTTTGGCGGTATTTCAGGTTCTGCAGTAGCTGATGTATCCGCATTGGGATCTCTTCTTATCCCTGTCATGAAAGAAAAGGGCTATGAGCCCGAATATGCTGTAAACGTAACCGTTACCTCTTCAATTGCCGGTATCATGATTCCGCCGAGCCATAACATGATCCTCTATGTCGTTGCTGCTGGCGGCGGCATGTCGATTACAAAGCTCTTTATTGCGGGTATAGTACCTGGTGTCCTCATGTGTTTGGGCCTTGCCATTGCAGCCAGATGGATTGCAGTAAAAAAGAACTACCCCACAGAACCATTTGCAGGCTGGATAGTCGTTCTTTCAACAGCCATTGCGGCCTTACCAGGGCTTTTTACTGCCGTCATAATCGTTGGTGGTGCACTCTCAGGTGTATTTACGGTAACGGAATCGGGAGCCATCGGGGCAATTTACGCAATCGTTATTACAGCCCTGGCTTATCGATCACTGACGCTAGAAGCCTTTTGGCTTGCGGTTAGAAGATCAGTACGGACAACCGGAATGGTTATGATCCTGGTCGCCTGTGCATCCGCCTTTGGATATATGCTTGCCTTTTACCGTGTCCCAGAACAACTGACATCTCTACTGTATTACTTCTCAGACAACCCGATCATCATTCTCCTTACGCTGAATGTAATACTGTTGATTTTAGGAATGATCATGGATATGGCAGCCCTCATTCTTATCTGTACTCCAATCTTTTTACCTGTCGCAACAAGCCTTGGAATGGACCCCATCCAGTTCGGCGTCATGTTGATGATGAACTTGGGGTTGGGCCTGTGTACACCACCCGTTGGCGCCTGCCTCTTTGTTGGCTGTTCCATTGGGGAAGTCCCTATTGAAAAAGCCGTCAAATCCATTTGGCCTTTTTACCTCGCTATATTGACAGCCTTGGTACTTATTACCTTTGTACCTGCAATCTCCATGACCTTGCCAAACCTCATAGGGTAAGACCTCAATACTAGGAAACTCACGATGACTAAAATATTACTAACCGGTGCGGCAGGAATGCTCGGCAAGGTGCTTAGAGAACAACTCAACGGTTGGAAGACAACCTTGCGTGTTTCTGATATTGCTGACCTTGGTCCAGCGAGAGAAAACGAAGAAGTTGCTCTTTGTGATCTCGCCGATATGGACGCGGTTCAAAAACTTGTTGAGGGCTGTGACGGCATTATTCACCTTGGAGGGGTATCCACAGAAAATACCTTTGAGAACATCCTCAATGCCAATATCCGAGGTACTTACAACATCTACGAAGCTGCTCGAAAAGCTGGTGTCCCCCGCATACTCTTTGCCAGCTCCAACCACACAATTGGATTTCACGAGAGAGAAACACGGCTGGATGCAAACGCCCCTATGCGCCCCGACAGTCTCTATGGCGTCTCTAAATGTTTTGGAGAAAGTTTGTCACGTTATTACTATGATAAATTCGCAATCGAAACCGCCTGCGTTCGTATAGGCTCCAGCTTTCCAAAACCCTTAAATCGCCGCATGCTGGCTACATGGTTGAGTTTCGACGACCTAACGGCCTTGGTTAAGCAAATTTTTGAGGCTGATCGATTAGGCCATGCAATCGTTTACGGGGTATCAGCGAACAAAGAGCAATGGTGGGATAACCACCTGACCACTTATATCGGCTGGAGCCCGAAAGACAGCTCAGAACAATTTGAAAATGACGAAGAATTTACAAGTGAGGTCGTAGACCGCAACGACCCTGCCGTTCGTTATCAAGGTGGAGGTTTCGCTGCCGCAGGACACTTTGAGGATTAGTAAGAAATAAAATCAACACATGTCTCATATTGAGCTAGGTTGGTTGCGCTTTAATTTGAACCTACCTCGCTAAGTAAATGATATCATTAAACAACATTATGTACTCAGAATCACGAACCGCTTTAAAACCAGTTTCAAAAATTCTTACTAGCAGATTGCACCCACTACACAAGCTCTTGTGCTTGGCGTAGGTGTGTAATACGTGTAATCTGCACCCATCACCTCCGTAACTATCTGTAAACATAACGATTGTCTTATAGCTTCCTGTCTCTCGTGCCGCTTTACGCGGCATTTGGAAGATGTTTCAGATCCCATGAAGGCGGTTTTTCATCCATATCTACCATCCATTTTCCAAATCTGAGGATATGTTCTCTCATATAAGGACTGAGGCATTCGAGATATTCTTTGTTAATTTTATATCCATCTGCGGCCATACTTGTTAGCACATTGGTAAGATCAACGACGTTATGTAGCATGATAGCATTGGATACGAGATCCATATATTTCAGTTGTTTAGCCTGTTCGACAGGATCACCGCTTTTAATGACCGGGCCTCCAAAACCAATCCAGTCCATAAAATCATGAAAGGCTTCAATTTTGGTAGTTTCTGCCCGGATGGAGTGCCTGAATTCAGGCTCTGAAATGTAGCGCAGTAAAAAGAGTGTCCGCATCACACGTCCAAGTTCTCTGAAAACACGGTAGAGCGTGTTTGAGCGGTTTTGACTGTTGAGCTTTTTGAGAAGCATTGAAGGCAACACTTTCCCTGCCTGAATGGAGAGAACCACCTGCATCATATCGGGCCAGTGCTGCTCAATTAGGTTCCAGTCAATGGTTGCGCGAAACAGACTGTCGATGTGTTCGTACTTACTCGTTTTATCAGGGCGATAAAAGATGACGTCATTCCAGTTCCTCATACGAGGAAAAAGCTTAATACCGAGCAGATGAGCTAACCCGAAAACAGGTTCACTTTGACCATGCGTATCTGCATGTAGGGTATCCGGGTTCAGCTCTGATTTATTTTGTAAAAGACCATCGAGGATATAAACGGCTTCCCAGACACCACAAGAGATGAAGTTACAAAACATGGCAATGTAGGTGTCAGAAATATGGTGGTAGGCAATCCCACCATAACTGCCATAGCGAATGTGCTTCTCGCCTGACAGCGTGTTTTCTCTAAGCTCTATATGGGTACCGTCCGCAATCGCAACATTACCTTTCCCCCATCTTTTGGGTAACTCGAACTGCAGATATTCATCAGTGATATCTTCGCTGGATAATTCCAACTTATTGCCATTGATATGACTGGAATTTAACCGACCTAATATATGTCTGTTGATTGCCTCTGGGCTATGCCTTGCCGTTTGAGTTGGTCCCAGATTGCACCCGTAGCCAAAAACCGTAAAGAGATATTTCAAGAGCGGATTTGATATTTTAGGGTCGGATCCTGATGGAGGACCGAAGTGTCGTGTGTAAGGTACCCAGTGATGTACGTGCTTGAGAATATCAAGCAAATGGCGCTCGGGCATTCGGTCCCGAACGGCCTTTCTAAATTCATCAAAGCCGTCAGGAACAGGCTTTGCCGACAACCGTTTTAAATGAGGTACTCCGTTCTGGTCGATAGATAATCCACTGTTTTTAGGAAAGCTGTTATCAACTTTGGAACTAAGCTTGGTGAGCTCCTCTTTCAGGGATTTGACAAATTCAACACCGTTGGGCGGTATTCCTGTCGTTTCACAGTAATCTTGAAGTCGAGCCTCACATTCTGCCCCTGAAAGTAACTGGGTTCGATAGTCGGCATAAGCACTGGAGCCCTCGACATAGAGATCAAGACCTTCCAGGGCGCGGGCAACATGGGTAAGAACGCACACTTCAAGCGCGCGCCTGTCGAGAACTATTTCCTTCCCAACGCGAACCGTCACAAATTCCCGCCATCGATAGGACGCAAACCCAAGATCAATACTGGCTTCAAAATAATTACGTCGTGCATGTCTGTTCTCCAAAACAAAATTCAGAGCATCCATTATTGTCCTGTTCCGGGTTGCAGATTTGATCGGTAAAAGTTCGAGTAAATTCAACAACACTGAGCGGTGGTTGCTGTGTATGGGCCAAAGCAGGGGGAGATAATTATCATTGTGATAGGCTGAAACGCTCTTGAGTTCAGCATTCAGTGCTTCAATCCCACCCTGGTCATCAAACACACTGCGTACCTGGTATCCAAATGTCTCGTTGCCTTCATCTAAACGGGCATGATCGAGTACCTGTCCAAGAACGCCGATAAGCTTTTCTTCAATCTTGCGGTGTTTCTCCTGCAACGTTTTCAAGGCTTCCTGTGCATTGGCACGCGTTCGTCGCATTCGCCTCAAAAACATATCAACGAGTTCATCCCGGGTAGATGATTGTACTTGCTGCAACAAACAGATAAGCAGGGTGTGTCGCCGTTTAGTCGTGGTAATTCCCCGTATATCACTAATAGAATAGGCATGTGCTTCAGCTGCAAACTGACGAACCTTGGTATGAGAAATATCAATAAGAAAAGGATTTGGATCAATTAGGCTTTCCAGGCTAGTTAGACGGTCCACCCATTTTCGAACATGGGTCAGAGTAGGCGGGCCTGGCGTTTCTTTCATACGGGCAAAGCCTGTTAAACTCTCGTTTTCTTCGACAATAAGGAGATTTTCCAAAGCTATACGCTGATGGCCAGAGAGAGAGACAGTAATTTTAACGTATAGTTCTTCATGCACTTGTTGCCGCAAACGAGCAACCAAACGATCAAGTGTGCTAAAAGCTGGCAGCTCTATATTTTCATTGGACAACTCTCCGATCGCAACGTTGATAAGATCAGCCGGATCACTCATCGTATGGGCAGCGGTCACAATAAGCGGTTCAATGAGTTTCTGTCCTTTGCCCGAATAGAGGCCGCAATCCAAATAAGAACGAACGGCCTGACGATAACGTGATCTCGATTTCTTCAGATTTCCCTCATCTACGATAGACGTTGTCTCCGGCAACTTTAGGGAGCCGGCAAGAAAGCGACGAATATTTTTTGGTAGATTTGTAAGGGGAGGGAAATATTGTAGATGCTGCCTCGTCTTAAGCATGACAGCCAGGGTCAATTGCCCCTTTTGACCATTGGCATTGTTGCGTATGAAAATATTTTCCTCATCGGTAAGCGAATAATAATTGTGTAAATCACGTTCGCTCAACCGATGGTTAAGACGCGGGTATGCCGTGCGCTCAAGTGACGCCATTGCCGAACTCCAAAATGGGAAAGAGTGGTATAGAAAAACGCTCGTTAAAGTGAACTTAAAAAAATAGAGGGCAATAGTTGCCAGTGTCAATGACAAGTAGTATAAAAAACTGGTTTTCAGAAACAAAGTATATTATTTATCAATTCCTATGAGATCCTTAAACTAAATCATGAAATTTGGCTATGCACGTATTTCCACCAGTGACCAAAATCTGGATTTACAGATTGATGCATTAAAAAAAGCTGGTTGTGAGGAAATATTCTCTGAAGTTGTCAGCGGTGCCAAAACGCAGCGAAAAGAACTTGATAAGCTTTTAAGCCAGGTTCGCGCTGATGATGTTATCGTTATTTGGAAACTGGATCGACTTGGCCGCTCCTTAAAGCACCTCGTTATGCTGGTAAGCGATCTGGTAAGTGAAGGGGTGGGACTAAAAAGCCTCAACGATCCTATAGATACAACAAATCCTCAAGGGAGGCTTGTTTTCAATATTTTTGCCTCATTGGCAGAGTTTGAACGAGATCTTATCAGTGAGCGTACTCAGGCCGGGTTAAAAGCTGCCCGGGCGCGAGGTCGTACAGGTGGCCGCCCCAAAGGGCTGTCAGATGAAGCTCAATTCAAGGCGATTGCGGCTGAAACCCTCTATAAAGAAGGAGAGTTGTCAGTAAATAGCATCGCGAAGAACCTCGGTATCTGTAAGGCTACTCTCTATAGATACTTACGACACCGGGGGATCGAATTTGGCTGAAATTCAAGAAACACGATCTAAATAACAATGTAATCATAATAACCTACCGACAAAGTGACTACCAATTACGCGTATTATGCACGCACGCCTAATTATAGACCTAAGCAGTAATCTCTCTCCATAATCCCAAACACTGACTTGTGGAGTTGTAACTCCCCAGCTTTGGCAGCCTTGATCATCCCCCTTAGAAAGCCCCCAGGGTTTAATACTGGTCGCTCCGGGTGCTGCTGATTAACATCAGTAACCATTACTGAGATTGCAGCCGCCAAGGCCCCCATAACCTGTACAGCTTCATTCCAAACATACCTATTTATACCAATTTCAGCACAAGTTACCCACGCCGCCTCAACCAAATCTTCTGGAGCGAGAGCCCTGTCATAACGAGGTATTTTATCTTTAAAGCCATCACTCGCGACAGAAATAAGCATAGAAGTCGTTAGATGCTCCACTCCTGTTGAAGCTTTTATATCCACAGGGCCCTTTGTAAATTTTCTTGATATGGATATACCATTTCCTTTTTGGGGAGAGACCTTACTGATGTGTGTGCTAAAACCAGCTGAACGACTTTGAACACCATTCCCTTTGCCCTTATCCACAGAGCTACTTGTATCTTCTTTTGAAGAATATAATTTAGTTGTAGTGTATATGTGCCGGACATTTTTGTCTGCCTGGGGAGACATTTTCACATCTTTTCCACACACCCGTTGGGTGTCTTTTTTTTCAAAGTGATTATCTACTGCAATCTCAATAAGTGTTAATTTCTCTTGTTGTGTATGAATTTCAGACAATGTCGTTGACGCCGTTATAGGTTGCAGTTCACTGAACTCATCAATAGAAAGCTCAGCCACACACATTTTAGTCCGTACCCGCCTCTTCAGGGCCGATAACTCTCGCTTCGCCTCTTTCCAAATACGCCGTTCTCTTAAGACCTTTTCAGCCTTCAATTTGATATGAGCAAACAATGCAGCTAGGGGAGATAAGTCAATCCCATAGCCAAACTTAATATGTCCATCATCACTACGAACCCCGTAGTGTTTATGGTTCCCACTATCACGCCAGGTTAAAGCGCCTAGATTATGCAGCTCCTTCTCCCAACGATTGATCTGGCGCTCTGAAGTCCCAAAGTCCTGTGCCGTATTTGATACCGATTGCCACACGATAGGCGGATGATACGTCTCTTCACTCCAGTCGATCTCAGATGTAAAGCCAATCAAATAAGCTAAATAACTTAAATGACGGGCCTTAAAGCCAAATTCAGAACCAGCTATTTTCAGATATTTGAGAATTTCAAAGCGATCTACTCCTTGAGGTAATCCTGAGTATAGATCTGATACTTTCGCCATTGCCCGTATTTGGGGCGTAAAGTTACGTTGTCCTACGCAAATGGATCTCTGTTCCATACTTTAACAGCAACACCTGTTCCCTCTGAACTTAGGCCATATCAATCCACTACGCAAAATGGGCGTATTTCAATTGACAGCTCTATTCAGTGAGATAAAATAATCCTCGTAATAAGGGCAACAATCCTTTAGACGAGATTTTATCTCAGCATCAACCTCATGGCTCGAACCATGGGGTTTTTTGCTATTTTAGGGGCTTTGGATGATTTTGCCGCCTCCTTGATATGGCGGTCTTTATGCCTCTTGGCAATTTCTTCACTTGACTTCATGGTTGCAATTCTTGTAACAAGAATCCACAACATGGTAAGTTGCGATGAATGGTTGCGGGGGTTGGATTTGAACCAACGACCTTCAGGTTATGAGCCTGACGAGCTACCGGGCTGCTCCACCCCGCGTCAAGGTGGTGTAAGTGTGTATAAGG
>JBALWN010000080.1:0-550 GCA_036960845.1 Halopseudomonas aestusnigri
TCATGCGTTTCCCCAGTTGGTTTAAGCCCAGGATGAGTATGCAAATAAAGCAAACACCGTAACAAGGAAAAGTTATGCGGACCCTGTTCGGTTCGTCTTTAAAAAGAGGAAAATGCCCGCTAACTGCAACAGGCATCGCCTTCCTGTATGGGTGGGCAAGGCACCGTGCCGTATGAACAATAGACGCAGCAGTCCCCTTTAAGCGGTTTCAGAACAACGCCGCATCCCTTGCAATCATAGAACCACTGGCAGGCATCCGTGGGCATGGTTTCGGTTTGCGAATGCTCGCATTCGGGACAGGTAATGGTCGAGGTAGGAATGACAGTTACCGGGTCGCTTTGCTGCGTCGTTTCCATAATGCATATCCAGTTATCAGCAGAAAAAGGCCCATCGCGGGAAACAGGACGTAATCCAGAATTCCTACGACCGCCGACAATCCAACTGCCCCCAATAAAATAACAAGTATGGGCGTGAAACAGCAGAGGGCTGCGATCACCGTCCCCGCGACGCCAACAATGAGGAGTTTGGAATTGTTCATGGGCCAATCTTA
>JBALWN010000081.1:0-547 GCA_036960845.1 Halopseudomonas aestusnigri
AACTACGAGCGGAGGAAAAACCATGGTTTTTGGCCGTCAATCTGGTTAACCCCCATGATGTTATGTATTACAACACAGATCTTCCGGGTCAAGACCAACAGTCCGGGAAAAAATTATTTCATCTCGAGCGCGAGCCAAATGACACATTATACCGACAGCAATGGGACGTTACTTTACCCGGTTCTCGTAAACAGTCTATCAGTGAGACTGGTCGGCCCGCTGCCCACCTTGATTTCAGAAACTCCAACGCCGCCATGCTGGGCGCTATCCCTAATGAAGATGCCCGCTGGAAAAGGCTGAATAATTACTATTTCAATTGTCTGCAAGATGTAGATCGAAATCTCGTCAATATTCTCGACGAATTGGAAGCATTGGGTATTGCTGATAACACCATTGTAATTTTTACAGCGGATCATGGAGAGCTGGCCGGAGCACATGGCTTGGTTGGAAAAGGCGCCACCGCATATCGCGAGCAAAACCACGTGCCATTCACCATAGTACACCCCGCTTTTGAGGGTAATAAACGCTGCAAGGCTGTTACCTCCCA
>JBALWN010000082.1:0-543 GCA_036960845.1 Halopseudomonas aestusnigri
CCTATTTAAATGCCTTTAATTTCTGGAAAACTATCTTCGCAGTGGGCTTTGGTATGGGCGTCGTATCGGGCATTGTGATGGCATATCAATTTGGGACGAATTGGGCTGTTTTTTCCGACAAGGCGGGGCCGGTGATCGGGCCGCTAATGGGCTATGAAGTCCTCTCTGCCTTTTTTCTAGAGGCTGGGTTTTTGGGCGTCATGCTGTTTGGCCAGAAAAAGGTCGGGCCCAAGCTCCACTATTTTGCAACCCTGATGGTTGCGGTCGGCACCTTATTCTCGGCGTTCTGGATATTGTCGGTCAATTCCTGGATGCAAACGCCTGCGGGGTATCTAATAAACGACGTGGGACAATTCGTCCCCGACGACTGGATTGAAGTCATCTTCAATCCTTCATTCCCGTATCGGTTCGTGCATATGGTTCTGGCGGCTTATTTGACGACGGCATTTGTCGTCGGGGCCGTTGCGGCGTATCACCTGCTGAACAATAAAGCTAACAAACAGGCGCGGGTCATGTTTTCCATGGCCATGTGGATGGCCGTAT
>JBALWN010000083.1:0-540 GCA_036960845.1 Halopseudomonas aestusnigri
GTAAAAATATTGCGCGGAGCCTTTTTTTGTCAGTAACCCCATCTCTTTATAAACCTGTTAATCAATTGATTTTTAAGTCAAAACCTTGCTGTTTTGGCCTTACCCCCCCCTCTGATACAGTGCCTTCTAGTTAATAGGCCTTCAGGCTTATTAACTAGCAGTTAGATGAAAAAATAATGGAGAAAACATGCCGCAAATGAAAGCTTTACTACTTATGTTATTGGGACTTTGGTGCGGTAGTACTTACGCACAACAGAGTGAACTCCTTAAATTACCATTTGGAATGGTGCTCGGGAAAACTACTTCCGAAGAAGTTGAAAACTACGGGGTTTGTAAAGAAAAGATCAAGATCAGAGAAAATTATTTCAAGTGCAAAAGATATTCTATTAATGATAGATTTCCCGTTTACATGAGCCAGAATGAGCGTGCTATACGATTATGGTTTAACTTACGGTATATACCAAGAAATTGGAAACGCATAGGCTTCGTTGAAGGAGTATCTGAAAAAGATTTTATTTCTTTGATTACATCGCTTGGTGC
>JBALWN010000084.1:0-538 GCA_036960845.1 Halopseudomonas aestusnigri
ATTTTAAATTAACCACTTAAAAACAATGAGTTAAGAGTTTATAATTGCTGGTAATGTAGGTGTAAACGTTTCCCGCCGCCTCCACCAATTCGTTGAAATATTCTTCATTTTTCAACACATTACCAAATGCACGGGGAACCAGAAATGGGGACCCGTACATTTTGGTCATACATTCTCGTACCTATGGCAGGTACTACTTCCAAGACAAAAGTGGTATTTTCTACTTCAGGGTAGTGACACCATCATTCCTTCGTGACCGCTTCCCTAATCTTAAAAAAGAACTCCGCAGGTCATTGCACACTGCCAGTATAAAAAAATTTATTCGATCGAAGTGAGTGATCTTAAAAGGGAAATTGGTATGACATTTTATCCATTGGATGTAGTTGAATACGTGCCTGAAACAACCGACTCAGCTTCATTTGTATTCGAAATCCCGGAAGAGTTACGAGCTGCGTTTGACTATAAAGCGGGACAATTCCTGAACTTCCAGATTCCGTGGGAGGACTTCTTTATTGAACGTTGTTACTCCATTTCAAGC
>JBALWN010000085.1:0-528 GCA_036960845.1 Halopseudomonas aestusnigri
CTCGCCTGCATCGGAGGTGGTTCCAATGCCATGGGACTATTCCACCCCTTCCTTGACGACGATTCCGTTAATATAATAGGTGTTGAGGCCGCGGGTCACGGCATCGACACGGATAAGCATGCAGCGTCACTAAATGGTGGTCGTCCGGGTGTCCTTCATGGAAATAGGACCTTTCTCTTGCAAGACGATGATGGCCAGATTATCGAAGCGCATTCCATTTCTGCAGGCTTGGACTATCCAGGTATTGGCCCGGAACATGCGTGGCTCAATGACGTCGGCCGGGTTAAATATGTTAATGCGACGGATACAGAAGCGTTAAACGCATTTCAACTTTGTTGCAAATTGGAAGGGATAATTCCAGCCTTGGAAACCGCCCATGCCTTGGCCTATCTGGAGAAGCTGGCTCCAAATTTACCAAAGGATCATCTTATCGTCGTCAATCTCTCGGGCAGAGGTGACAAGGATATCTTTACTGTTGCCGATGCGTTGGGAGTAGAAATGTGAGCGAAACACGTATTGACCGACGAT
>JBALWN010000086.1:0-526 GCA_036960845.1 Halopseudomonas aestusnigri
TTCTTGGTCTAGTCGGCGCTGGTGGCATTGGAGTGCAGCTAAGTGGTTCCCTTGATACGGTTAGCTGGACGCAAGTCTCTGTGATCTTAATAGTTATTTTAGCGACTGTGATTGTCAGTGAGTGGGTTTCAGCTAAAATCCGTCATTCGATCATTTAACGGGATTGTCCGTCATCATATTAATTGGAACAATCACCGGCTGATTTAAACGAGGATTGAATAGCCCCTGGTTTCCTAGACACCTTGGGGATTTTCATGTTTCCGGATCATTCCACTCCGCCGGTATTTCCGCCGGACTGAAAATCCGCGTGTTGGTGGTTCGAATCCGCCTCTGGGCACCAGTTTATCCCTATATATCAATTACTTAATATGATGACATCTATTCTTGCGCCCGCAAGTATAGCTTGTGCGCTCTTCTACAGTTTATTTTGCCCGCGTCTAAAGTACGGGCCAAATTTTCCTTCAACAAAAGCAGCCGTCACTACCATGAATCGATCATCGGCCGTTTCTTGCCTTCACGTGGAATT
>JBALWN010000087.1:0-521 GCA_036960845.1 Halopseudomonas aestusnigri
TCTAATACCCGAGACAGCGAAAAAACGGAAAAACATGGTTTTTCCCCGTTTTTTGTTATTTCTTCGATTTTTTTTGACAGAAGATTTTCTTAAGAGTGAGTGTTTCCGACCGGGAGTGACTCGCCACCTACACATTCTAATACCCGAGACAGCAAAAACGCGGCAAAACCAGTCTTTTTCCGTTTTTTTGCATTGATGGCTCTCTTCAGCATCAGTGTTTATGGCCTGATGTGACTCGCTACCTACAATTTCTAATACCCGAGAAATCGAAAACACAACCCCCCCCCTTTTTTTAGCATTTTCATCAATGATCGTTAAGGCTAGCTGTAAATCGGTTTGTACTTACGAGGGCAACCTAAGTGCTACCGGCACCTTTTCTTAGAGAATGACCCCGCCGGTACGACTGGAGAGTTTTGGTACCGAACCGCCTGAAGCCTCGATTAACTTCGGGGCTTTTAGTGCCTGCTTCTAGCGGGATAACTGGCGGAAAAAATAAAGGGGGAGCAAGTAATTGACCTACC
>JBALWN010000088.1:0-241 GCA_036960845.1 Halopseudomonas aestusnigri
GATCTGCTCGACGGCAAAGTTTGGTTGGCACAAAAACAAACCCTGCTGAAAGCTAGGCAACTGCAATCAGCTATAGGCACTGACCAGTGTGACGATATGAACGGCTATGAAGAAGCCCTCAAAGCCGCCTGTAAAGCACAAGGTATTACCTTAGAAGCCAAAGAGAAAAAACAAATCACCGCTGCCGTCAGCTGGAAAAACCAAGAAGCTGAGAAAGTAATTAAAAAAGTACATAAATCGG
>JBALWN010000088.1:251-519 GCA_036960845.1 Halopseudomonas aestusnigri
TTTGTTTGATGTTGACGGTCAAACCATTGAGTACAAGCCTGACGGTGATCTGCGTGATAATGAAAATGTCGCCCTCGATCCATCACAATCAGTAAATGACCTCAACGAAGCCTACTTCAAAAAAGAAGTACAACCCCATGTGCCTGATGCCTGGATAGATGCCAGTAAGAAGGATGAGAAAGATCAAGAAGTGGGTGTTGTCGGTTATGAAATTCCGTTTAATCGCCATTTTTATCAGTATCGGCCACCCAGGGATTTGGTGGAGATT
>JBALWN010000089.1:0-517 GCA_036960845.1 Halopseudomonas aestusnigri
CCTCTGTCCGGGTACCTGAAAGATTGCACCAGACTTAAAGCTGGTTTACCTCTTCGGTGACGTGCAAGAATTTCATCTACACATACTCTCCAGAGCCTTCCCACCCAACGGTACATTTTGCCTGAGAGTTTCCGGGGCGGTTGCTCCTTCGGCGCTGGCACAGCCAGTCTCTCCCATCGGGTAGATAAAGGTATAACGAAACAGTTTCTAATCGAAACAAACCATAGACAACTTAGGTAGACGCCTGTCAAGTTTCCTTTACACGGACGATCAGAATACCTCAAACTGGTTGCCCGACCACACTGCGGGCGACAATATTTACACTACCTTCGCCACTCTTGTTTCAACGGCCGCCATATTTAAGCACCCATAATGGCAACAGTGCTGCCACGTCAGCGCTTTTTTCATCAAGTTCTATGGCAGTTGTCATCATATTGTTATTGAGACGTATAACATGCCCGTTAAACCTGCACATCTCAGCTGAACCCACAGGTCCAAAAATTCCGTCTATTGGCAT
>JBALWN010000008.1:0-214870 GCA_036960845.1 Halopseudomonas aestusnigri
AGCCGTTCTTGATGCCTATCGAAGACGTGTTCTCAATTTCCGGTCGTGGTACAGTTGTAACTGGCCGTGTTGAGACAGGCGTCGTTAAAGTTGGCGAAGAGATCGAGATCGTTGGTATTCGTGACACTCAGAAAACCACTTGTACTGGTGTTGAGATGTTCCGTAAGCTTCTAGATCAAGGTCAAGCTGGCGATAACATCGGTGCTCTTATCCGTGGTGTTGGTCGTGAAGACGTTGAGCGTGGTCAGGTTCTTGCTAAGCCAGGAACTATTACTCCACACACAACCTTCAAAGCTGAAGCCTACATTCTGACGAAAGAAGAGGGTGGTCGTCACACACCATTCTTCACAAACTATCGTCCACAGTTCTATTTCCGTACAACTGATGTTACCGGTATCGTTACTCTGCCAGAAGGCACAGAAATGGTTATGCCTGGTGATAACATTGCTATGAACGTTGAGCTTATCGCACCAATCGCGATGACTGATGGTCTACGTTTTGCGATCCGTGAAGGCGGCCGTACCGTTGGTGCTGGTGTCGTTTCAAGTATCTCAAAATAAAAAAAATAAAATAAACATTGATAGCGACGGCGCGTTTTGGTAAAGAACGCACCGTCGCTATTTTTTTTATGTGACAATTATCTGTATTAACTCTGAAAGGGGTTAACTGCGTTCCTCTACCGAATGAGGTATGAACGGGTTAATCAAGGGTGGCTGAGCATGTCCAGCCAGAATATTAGAATTCGCCTTAAGGCGTATGATCACAGGGTCCTCGACCAATCGACCTCTGAGATCGTTGGCACGGCAAAGCGCACTGGTGCGCAAGTTCGTGGTCCAATACCTCTTCCGACTCGCATTGAGAAATTTACTGTATTGCGTGGCCCTCACGTCGATAAAAAAAGCCGTGAACAGTTCGAAATTCGGACTCACAAGCGTCTTATTGATATCGTAGAGCCGACACCGCAAACCGTTGACGCGCTGATGAAGCTCGATCTAGCGGCTGGCGTTGATGTCGAGATCAAACTGAAAGGCTAAGCGATGCGTACTGGTCTTATTGCGCAGAAACTTGGCATGTCTCGTGTCTTCACAGATGCTGGTATTGATGTACCGGTAACTGTTCTGAAGCTAGACAACTGTCAGGTTGTTGCTGTTCGTACTCAAGATGCGGATGGTTACACTGCGATTCAACTTGGCTCAGGTGTAGCCAAGGTGAAAAATGTGAGTAAAGCTGAGCGTGGCCATTATGCCAAAGCTAAAGTTGCTCCAAAAAAACACACTGCAGAATTCCGCGTTTCCGCCGATGCTCTTTTGGAGCTAGGTGTTGAACTCGATGCAGGCCACTTTGTTGCTGGTCAGTATGTCGATGTTACCGGAACTTCTATCGGTAAGGGTTTTGCTGGTGCGATGAAGCGGCATAATTTTAGCGGTCTTCGTGCTACTCACGGTGTATCTGTTTCTCACCGTAGCCACGGTTCTACTGGTAACAGTCAAGATCCGGGCAAGGTGTTTAAAGGTAAGAAAATGGCTGGTCACATGGGTGACCGTCGCGTAACTACACAAAACTTGGAAGTTGTTGCCACTGATGGTGACAAAGGCCTTATCCTAGTAAAGGGTGCTATCCCTGGATCTAAGGGTGGTTGGGTGTACATTGCCGATGCTGTAAAGCGTGCCCTTCCCGAAGGTGCTCCGTTCCCAGCTGGCCTTAAAGCCGTGGGCTCTGATGCGCCTGCAGCTGAAGAGAAGGATCAATAACCATGAAAATCGCGGTTACATCCCTCGAGAACAAAAAAGCTGGTGAAGTTGAACTGAACGAAACTATTTTCGGTCTTCCTGTACGTGCAGATCTACTTGCTCGTATGGTCAACTATCAGCTTGCTAAGCGTCGTGCTGGCACTCACAAGGTTAAAGAACGCGGCGAAGTTCGCGGCTCTACACGTAAGATCAAGAATCAGAAAGGTGGCGGCGCTCGTCACGGTTCTATTCGTGCTAACCTCTTCCGTGGTGGTGGTGTTACTCATGGACCTCGCGTTCAAGATCACTCACACGATCTTCCGAAGAAAGTGCGTATTCTTGCTCTTAAAACTGCTCTTTCTGCAAAAGTTGCAGAAGGTAAGTTGATTGTTTTGGATAACACTGAAGTCAAAGAACCAAAGACTTCTATTCTTGTTAAGAAATTGGCAGCTTTGGGTTGGACTTCAGCTCTAGTTATCGATGGAACAACAGTGAATGAAGGTTTTGCTCGTGCTTCACGCAATATCCCATGCATTGACATTCTGCCACAGCAGGGTGCTAACGTATTTGATATTTTGCGTCGCGACACTCTGGTTCTGACCAAAGATGCTGTTGAAGCGCTGGAGGCGCGTCTAAAATGAGCAGAGCACGCGCACGTAACACCAAGCCGGTGACCGTTTCTAAAGAACGGATGTATGAAATCATCCGTCGCCCGGTCATCACCGAGAAGGCTACTCTGGGTTCTGAGAACAACCAGGTTTCCTTCCAAGTTCCGCTTGATGCAACTAAGCCTGAAATCAGTTTGGCTATAGAAGGTTTGTTTGGCGTTAAGGTTGAAGCAATTAATACGCTTCGCGTTAAAGGCAAAAGCAAACGTTTTAAAGGTCGTCCTGGACGTCGTTCTGACGTTAAGAAGGCTATTGTTTCCCTTTCCGATGGGGATAGCATCGACGTGACGACGGGAATTTAATCCGATGGCGTTGAAAACATTTAATCCAGTCACACCAAGTCAAAGAAACCTGGTGCTGATCGACCGCTCTGATCTATATAAAGGCAAGCCTGTTAAGAAATTGACAGAAGGCCTTTCTAAATCTGGTGGACGTAATAACAATGGTCGGATCACCATGCGCCGTCGCGGCGGTGGTCATAAACGTTCTTACCGTATCATCGACTTCAAACGTACAAAGTTTGATGTTGCTGCTACAGTTCAGCGTATTGAATACGATCCGAACCGTACGGCGTTTATCGCCTTAATCGAATATGCAGATGGTGAGCAAGCTTATATCTTGGCTCCTCAGCGCCTGCAGATTGGTGATAGTGTCATTTCTGGCGCTAAAACCGATGTTAAGCCTGGTAATGCTATGCCGCTTAGCGCGATTCCAGTGGGTACAATTGTCCACAATGTCGAGCTAAAGGCTGGTAAGGGTGGGCAGATTGCTCGTTCAGCTGGTACTTATGTACAATTGGTTGGTCGCGATGCAGGATATGCCCAAATTCGCTTGAACTCTGGCGAGTTACGTATGGTACGCGCCGAATGCATGGCTACGGTTGGATCCGTGTCTAACCCGGACAATTCGAATCAGAAACTTGGTAAAGCTGGGCGTAATCGCTGGCTTGGCAAGCGTCCTTCGGTCCGTGGTGTAGCTATGAACCCGGTGGACCACCCGCACGGTGGTGGTGAAGGTCGTACTTCGGGTGGTCGACACCCGGTCACTCCTTGGGGGAAACCTACCAAGGGTGCTCGTACTCGCTCTAACAAGAAGACCGATGGACTAATTATCCGTCGCCGTCATCAGAAACGCTAAGTGAGGGGATGGCCATATGGCTCGTTCCGTTTGGAAAGGCCCGTTTGTTGACGCCTATCTTTTAAAGAAGGCTGAAACCGTGCGTAGCTCGGGTCGAAACGAAATTATTAAGACATGGTCCCGTCGTTCCACCATCATGCCACAGTTTGTTGGTTTGACTTTTGGTGTGTACAACGGCCGTAAGCACATCCCAGTTCTAGTAACTGAGAATATGGTTGGCCATAAGTTCGGTGAATTCTCGCCTACACGTACCTATTGGGGTCACGCTGTAGACAAGAAGGCGAAGAGGAAATAATATGGGTAAGTCAAAACGTGAGAGTACGTTAGCTGACAATGAAGCTCGTGCTATTGCTGTCAATCTTCGCACTTCACCGCGTAAGTTAAATTTGGTTGCGGCAAGCATTCGTGGGAAATCTGCAGAATCTGCATTAGCAGAACTGACTTTCTCCAAGCGTCGTATTGCGATTGAAGTGAAAAAAGCTCTTCAATCAGCAATTGCTAATGCTGAAAACAATCATCAGCTTGACGTCGATCGTCTCTTTGTATCTGAGGCTTTCGTTGGTAAGAGCTTTGTCATGAAGCGTTTCCGTGCTCGTGCTCGTGGCCGTGTTGGTCGTTTGCTAAAGCCTTGGAGCCAATTGACAGTGGTTGTTCGTGAACGCGAGGAGACAGCGTAATGGGTCAAAAGATTAATCCTATCGGCCTTCGTGTCGGTATCATTCGGACCTGGGATTCTCGTTGGTTTGCGGATTCAGATTATGCTGAATTGCTTCATGAAGATCTGAGCATCCGTGAGTTCTTGCGTAAGCGCTTGAAACAAGCTGGTGTGTCTCGGATTATTATTGAGCGTCCAGCTAAAAAAGCCCGTGTTACTATTTACACTGCCCGTCCGGGTGTTGTGATTGGTAAGAAGGGTTCGGATATCGAAAAGCTACGTCGTGAGCTTCAGAAATTGACTTCTAGCGAAGTCCATCTGAACATCGTAGAAATTCGGAAGCCAGAAATAGATGCGAAATTGGTTGCAGACAACATCTGTAGTCAGTTAGAACGTCGTGTGGCTTTTCGTCGTGCTATGAAACGTTCCGTTCAATCCGCTATGCGTCTCGGCGCACAGGGCATTCGTATTAACTGTGCTGGCCGTCTAGGTGGTGCAGAGATTGCTCGGACTGAATGGTATCGTGAAGGCCGTGTTCCGCTTCACACTTTGCGTGCTGAAGTAGATTACGCTGAATCTCGTGCTTTGACCACATTTGGTATTTGTGGTGTAAAGGTATGGATTTTCAAAGGCGAAATCATGGAACATGACCCGATGGCCATGGATAAACGAGCTCAGGATTCACAGGCAGCTCGTTCGTAACGAGCTTAGCTTGAGGAAGTAGAACTATGCTACAGCCTAAGCGGACTAAGTTCCGCAAAGCATTTAAAGGCCGGATACACGGTAATGCTAAGGGGGGTACCCAATTAAATTTTGGTGCCTTTGGTCTAAAAGCCATGGCCCCTGGTCGTGTTTCATCTCGCCAAATCGAAGCGGCCCGTCGTGCTGTTACGCGTCATATGAAGCGTGTCGGTAAGTTGTGGATCCGTATTTTCCCAGATGTTCCTGTAACAGCAAAACCTGCTGAGGTTCGTCAGGGTAAAGGTAAAGGTAGCATCGAGTGGTGGGCAGCCAGAGTTAAACCTGGTCGTGTCATCTTTGAACTCGATGGTGTTCCTATTGACGTTGCTCGTGAGGCATTCTCACTTGCATCGGCAAAATTACCAATTCCGACGAAATTTATTGTTCGTCCGGGTGAGGGAGTGAACTAATGAAATCAAGTGATCTCCGTACTAAAACGGCTGATGAGCTCAAGGAAGAAATGATTAATTTGCGTAAAGAGCAATTTAATCTCCGCTTCCAACAAGCCAGCGGTCAACTTGAAAACACGGCTCGGTGCCGTCAGGTTCGCCGTGACATTGCCCGAGTCAAAACTGTCCTGCAGTCTCTGCAGGCAGCTTCTTAAGGAGTTTACACAATGCCACGGCGTGTGTTGCAGGGTGTCGTAGTTAGCGATAAGACCAACAAGACCATTACTGTTCTTGTAGAACGTCGCGTTATGCACCCGATCTACAAGAAGTTCATTAAGCGTTCGAAGAAGTATCACGCTCATGACGAAACCAACGCGGTAAAAGCGGGAGATGTCGTCAAGATTCGTGAATGCAGTCCAATTTCCAAGACTAAGTCTTGGGAGTTGGTCCGTGACGCTTCTCCCGAAGCATAGTATTTAGGATATAGCCATGATCCAGATGCAGTCTCAGCTTGAAGTAGCTGACAATTCCGGTGCTCGTAGAGTGCAGTGCATCAAGGTGCTTGGTGGTTCCAAACGTAAAACCGCCAGTATTGGTGACGTCATCAAAGTCTCTGTCAAGGAAGCAATTCCACGTGGCAAAGTCAAAAAAGGTGACGTTCATCGTGCCGTGATAGTTCGCACGGCAAAAGAAATCCGTCGTCAAGACGGCACCTCGATCCGCTTCGATACTAATGCGGCTGTTTTGATTAACAAATCAAATGAGCCAATTGGAACGCGTATTTTTGGCCCGGTTACTCGTGAGTTGCGTGCGCGCAACTTCATGAAAATCGTGTCATTGGCGCCTGAGGTGCTGTAATGAACAAAAAATTGAAGATCAAAAAAGGTGACCAAGTCGTTCTTACGACTGGTCGCGACAAGGGAAAAAAAGGTGAAGTGCTTAAAGTACTTCGCGACGAAGACCGCGTTCTAGTACAAGGCGTAAACGTCGTGAAAAAGCACCAAGCTGCTTCCCAGACATCACCGGGCGGAATCATCGAGCAAGAAGCTTCCGTTCACATTTCTAATATTGCACTAATCGACCCTAAATCTGGAGATGCCACACGTATTGGTTATCGTACAGAAGACGGCCGTAAAGTGCGCTTCGCCAGAAAATCTGGCGAAGTAGTTGATGTATAGGGCGGGTTGAAATGACACAGCCTCGCTTAAAAGCACATTACAATAGTGAAGTTAAAGACGCTCTTAAAGGCGAGTTTAACTACACTAATCCAATGCAAATTCCTAAGCTCGAGAAGATCGTGCTTAATATGGGTGTTGGTAAAGCCGTGTTGGACACCAAAAAGGTGAAAAATGCAGCTTCTGAACTTGAAGCAATTGCAGCTCAGAAGCCTGTCGTTACCCGTGCTAAGAATTCCATTGCTGGTTTCAAAGTACGTGAAAACATGCCACTAGGCTGTAAGGTAACGCTGCGCGGCGATCGCATGTATGAGTTCCTCGACCGTCTTGTTACTATTGCTCTTCCACGTGTTCGTGATTTTCGCGGCGTGAAAGGTAATGCATTTGACGGCCTTGGTAACTATAACATGGGTCTCAAGGAGCAGATTGTGTTCCCGGAAATCGAATACGATCGCGTAGACGAAATCCGTGGTATGAATATCACGATCTGCACCACGGCGAAAACCGACGGGGAAGCGAAAGCTCTCCTGGCTAGGTTCGACATGCCGTTCTCTGATTGAACGGGCAGAAAGGAATAGTAGTATGGCTAAGAAAAGTGCCATTGCTAAAAACGAGAAACGCCGCCGTATGGTAGCGAATCAAGCTGAAAAGCGTGCTGCTCTCAAAGCGATTGCAACAGACCGTTCAGCTTCCCCGGAAGAGATCTTCCAGGCGAGCATGAAATTGGCTCAGTTGCCTCGTGACGGTGCGAAAATCCGTGTACGTAACCGTTGTGGTGTCACAGGACGTCCACGTGGTTTCTATCGTAAGTTCAAGCTCTCTCGGATCGCACTGCGTGATCTGGCCTCAGTCGGCCAGGCACCTGGTGTGACCAAGTCGAGCTGGTAAGGAAGGACCGACGATATGGCTATGAGTGATCCTTTAGGGGATATGCTTACCCGCATCCGTAACGGACAGCTGGTTGGTAAAAACGTAGTTCGTGCTCCTGCTTCTAAGCTACGTGCTAACGTTCTCGAAGTTCTAAAACGCGAAGGTTTCATTCGCGGTTTTAGTCTCGAAGATGTTCGCGCTGGCATTAGTGAGCTATCAATCGAACTTAAATATGCAGATGGTGATCCGGCGATTTCTGAAATCAGCCGTGTCTCCCGTCCAGGACGTCGCGTGTATTCCAAAATCAAGGAACTACCACGTTACTACAATGGATTGGGTGTAACCATTCTTTCGACGCCTAGCGGCGTCATGTCCGATCAGGAAGCCCGTACCGCCAATGTTGGTGGTGAGGTTCTCTGCCAGGTATTCTAAGGGAAATATGATATGTCTCGTGTAGGCAAAAACCCCGTAGAAGTCCCAGGCGGGGTAGAAGTAAAGATTGACGGCAATGTCGTCTCTGCAAAAGGGAAGCTGGGTGAACTCAGCTTCGCAGCTACGGATGATGTAACGTTTACTCTCGAAGAGGGTAAAATTACAGTAATTCCAGCTAATGACAGCAAGCGTGCTCGCTCTATGTGGGGAACTGCTCGCAGTCGTGTACAGAATCTGGTGACTGGTGTTTCCGAAGGATACACTAAGAACCTTGAGATTAACGGTGTTGGTTATCGCGCGGCTGTTCAGGGTAACTCCTTGAACTTGCAACTCGGCTACTCCCACGATGTTATTTTTGAAATTCCAGAAGGAATTTCAATTAAGTGTGTGAAGCCGACGGCAGTTGCCGTTACGGGGATCGACAAGCAGAAAGTTGGCCAAGTGGCTGCTGTTATCCGTGCTTACCGTCCACCAGAGCCCTACAAAGGCAAAGGTGTTAAGTACGCGGATGAAGTTATTCTGCGCAAAGAAGGCAAGAAGAAATAACCCATGCGTAAGCTTATTTCATTGCACGATCGCCGCAAAAGTCGCGTTCGTACACAGCTACGGCGCACGGGTAATGGTCGTCCTCGCCTGTCAGTATTTCGCTCAAGCAAAAATATCTATGCTCAAGTGATTGATGACAAGCAGGGTGTCACTGTTGCCGCTGCGTCAACCCTGGACGGAGCTCTGAAGAGCGAGTTGAAAACTGGAGCAGATAAAGACGCTGCTATCAAAGTTGGAAAACTTGTTGCAGAGCGTGCCGTCGCCGCCGGCATCACGGACGTCGTTTTCGACCGTGGTGGATACATTTATCACGGACGTGTTAAGGCTCTTGCCGACGCCGCTCGTGAAGCTGGCTTAAAGTTCTAAGGGGACTAGTTTTATGGCACGTTCTCAAAAAGAAAATCGCGGTCGTAGAGATGATCGCAACCGCGATGAACCGGAACTGATTGAAAAACTTGTTGGTATTAACCGTGTTGCTAAGGTGGTCAAAGGTGGCCGTCGTTTTGGCTTCGCTGCTATTGTCGTCGTTGGTGACGGTCGTGGTCGTGTTGGCTATGGCACTGGTAAAGCCCGTGAAGTTCCTGAAGCAATTCGTAAAGCAACGGAAGACGCAAAACAAAATATGGTACGCGTTCCTCTTCGTGAGGGCCGTACTCTGCATCATGACATCAAAGGTCATTACGGTGCAGGTAATATTGTAATGCGTAGTGCACCTGTAGGTACTGGTATTATTGCCGGTGGTCCTATTCGTGCAGTTTTCGAAGCTCTTGGTGTACAGGATGTGGTCTCTAAGTCCACTGGTACTTCAAACCCGCACAACCTGATTAAAGCAGCTCTCGATGGTCTCGTACGTTCACGTAGTCCTCGTATGGTTGCTCAGCGTCGCGGTAAGAAAGTTTCTGACATCCTAGGTAACCGTGCTGCTGGCAGCACAGAAGCTCAAGGATAAGATACCATGGCTAAGAAACAAACCGTTACTGTGGTTCAAATAGGAAGTCCAATCGGACGGACTAAAGATCAACGCGCAACTCTAGTTGGTCTGGGCCTCAATAAAATGAACCGTCGTCGTACTCTTGAAGATACTCCTTCTGTGCGCGGCATGATCAATAAAGTTAGCCATCTTGTGAAAGTTGTGGAGGCCTAAGGGCCTTCCAATTCCTTTACAAGAAGGGGAAACTGGGACCATTACGATGAAGCTAAATCAGCTTTCAGATAACCCGGGTGCTACCAAAGATCGCAAACGCGTCGGTCGTGGTACCGGGTCTGGCTACGGCAAGACTGCCGGTGGCGGACACAAGGGTCAAAAGTCTCGTTCCGGTGTAAGCATTAAAGGCTTCGAAGGCGGGCAGATGCCATTGCATCGTCGTCTACCGAAACGTGGGTTTAACAATATATTCCGGAAAGACTATGTTCCTTTGAACATTGGTCGTCTTCAGGCAGCAATTGACGCTAAGAAAATTGATGCTAAAAAGCCGATTGATCAAGAAGTACTGGTTTCTTCTGGTATCATCACGAATGCTCGTGACGGTATTCGCCTTTTGGCGAACGGTGAATTGTCAGCTAAAGTGGTAATCACTGTAGCAGGCGCTTCCGCCGCAGCTATTGCAGCCGTAGAAAAATCTGGTGGCTCTGTCACCGTTCCTACGAGCAAGTAATATGTAAAGGCAGGAACACCTTTCTTCGGATAGGGGTTTCTGCCTTTGCTTTTTTTTAGTCAATTTTTATTAGTACCGGGAACAGGCATATGGCATCTGCTGCTGAGCAATTAGCCGCGAACATTAATCTAAGTGCGTTTTCTAAAGCCACAGATTTGAAAAAGCGTATCTGGTTCACACTGGGTGCGCTAATTGTTTATCGTCTGGGAACCTATATACCTATTCCTGGCATTGACCCTACCGTATTCCAGCAGGCTTTTAATAGCCAGGCAGGCGGGGTCCTTGGGATGATGAATATGTTTGGAGGTGGTGCTCTGGAGCGGATGACTATCTTTGCTCTGAACATTATGCCTTATATTTCTGCATCTATTATTATGCAGCTCATGACCGCGATTTCTCCTCAAATTGAAGCTCTTAAAAAAGAGGGTGAGTCCGGACGTAAGAAAATTAACCAATACACCCGTTATGGTACAGTTGTTCTTGCGGCTGTTCAGGCGTTCGGGATTGCCCGAGGACTTGAGGGAGCGCAAGGATTTGGCGCATCTGTTATCAACCCTGGGGTTTTCTTTGAACTTACCACGGTTATTACTCTCACGGGGGGAACAGTCTTCCTTATGTGGTTGGGTGAGCAGATTACTCAACGTGGTATTGGTAACGGAATTTCTCTTATTATCTTCTCTGGTATCGTTGCAGGTCTTCCTCAAGCTCTTGCTCAGACGTTTACGCTTAGCCAAAGTAATGGATTTGTAGCCCTCATTATCATCCTGGTGCCTCTGGTCATTGCAGGTATTGTTTGCTTTGAACGTGCTCATCGTCGGTTGATCGTTCAGTACCCAAAACGACAGGTTGGTAACAAAATGTTTGGTGGTGATTCTTCTCACCTTCCAATTAAGCTTAATGTATCAGGTGTTATCCCACCGATCTTTGCTTCATCCCTTTTGCTTATGCCAATTTCTGCAGCCCAATTCTCTGCAGGAAGTGGTCCTGAGTGGCTTACTTGGGTTACCGCTAACCTTGGGCGTGGTTCGCTTGGTTACATGCTCCTATTCAGTACTTTAATTGCATTCTTTGCCTTCTTTTATAAAAGCATCGTTTTCAATACAGAAGATACTGCGGACAACCTTAAGAAGAACGGCGGTTTCGTTCCTGGCATCCGTCCTGGAAAGAACACAGCCAATCACCTTGACTACATTATCAATCGGCTAACAATAGCCGGAGCTGCATACCTGGTGGCCGTTTGTTTGTTGCCTGAGATATTGATCTCTCAATATGCTGTACCTTTCTATTTTGGCGGGACAAGTCTCTTGATTGTCGTTTCCGTTACAATGGATACAGTAGGACAGATACATTCTCATTTGGTGGCCCACCAGTATGAAGGCCTAATTAAAAAATCAAAATTAAAGGGTAGGCGTGGATGAACATAGTATTGTTTGGCCCTCCAGGGGCAGGAAAAGGTACTCAAGCAGAGATACTCGTGAAAGAGCACGGAATTGTGCAGCTTTCTACAGGTGACATGCTGCGTGCCGCTGTCTCAGCGGGTACAGAACTTGGTAAACAAGCCAAAACAGTTATGGATGCAGGCCAACTTGTTGCTGATGAACTTATGATCGGAATTATTTCTGATCGTGTAGATCAGGAAGATTGTAAGAACGGTTTTATCCTAGATGGTTTCCCCCGTACTGTTGCTCAGGCTGATGGGCTTGATGTAATGCTTCAGGAAAAAGGGTTGAACCTCGATAGCACGATTGAAATTGTTGTTGATGAGCAAATTCTTTTCGGACGCATTGAACAACGTGCTAAAGAAACTCCTGAAGCTGAACGTCGTGCAGATGATAACGCTGAGACTTTGAAAAAGCGTCTTGCTGTTTATCATGAACAGACTGCTCCTGTGTTGCCTTACTATGAAAACAAAGGCAATTTGCACAAAGTAGACGGCATGCAAGCTATCGCAGAAGTCGCGAATCAGATCGCCAGTTATTTAAAGTAATACTTGGCCATTGACAGGCGGACGGATTGGCATATAATCCGCCGCCGAATAGACAATTTAGTTGGAGAACAAGACTTTTAAAGGCTTGTATCTAACAAATCGTATGTAAGGTGAATTTATCTAGCACCCCATACACTTCCGAGTTTCGGCTTGGACAGAAGTTAACGACTGCTCTCATTTCACCTCTGGAGATAGTCGCGGATTGAATTAACCTAGGGTTGCCAGATAGTTGGCGCCCGTTCAATGTTTATGAGGAGAGCGCATTGGCTCGTATTGCTGGCGTCAACATCCCGACGCAAAAGCGGGTACTCATCGCATTGACCTATATCCATGGTATTGGTCCTGCGGTATCTAAGAGAATCTGTAACGAAGTTGGCATTCCGGCGGAACGCCGTGTTAACGAACTTACAGAAGACGAAGTACTTCGTATTCGTGAATCTATTGATAACAGCTGCACTGTCGAAGGTGATCTTCGTCGTGAAATAGCTATGAACATTAAACGTCTGATGGATCTTGGTTGCCTTCGTGGCCTTCGTCATCGTAAACGTCTTCCTGTTCGTGGTCAGCGTACTAAGACCAACGCACGTACGCGTAAAGGTCCTCGTGTCGCTATTGCTGGCAAGAAGAAATAAGGGGGTATCTAGATAATGGCTAAACCTCAGACGAAAGTCCGTAAACGCGAGCGGAAGAATATTTCTTCTGGTATCGCTCACATCAGTGCTACTTTCAATAACACGATCATCACGATTACAGATGTACAGGGAAATGCTATTTCCTGGGCTTCTGCTGGTGGTCTTGGTTTTAAGGGTTCTCGTAAATCTACTCCGTATGCAGCACAGCTTGCTGCAGAAGATGCTGGCAAAAAAGCTCAGGATCACGGAATGAAAACTCTTGAAGTGAATGTTAAAGGCCCAGGTTCTGGACGTGAGTCCGCTCTTCGTGCCCTGCAGGCTGTTGGCTTCACTATCACTGGTATTCGTGATGTGACACCAATTCCGCATAACGGATGTCGTCCACCTAAACGCCGTCGCGTATAAGTGGATATAAGGCAGGCTGATTAACGGATAGCCTGCCTTTTTCAATCTAGTCAGAAGCCGGAATGTTCTTAAATGTTCACCGGCTTTTTGGCATATATATGACATTGCAAGAACCATTGTTACTTCCGTTAGTAATCGATAGCTTGCGCGTCAAAAGGAAAATTCTGTGATTCAGACAAACTGGGGTGCTTTGATCAAACCTGAAAGTCTCGTTGTTGAGGCAGGTATTGATAGCAACCGCATTGCAAAAGTTATTGCTGAGCCGCTCGAGCGTGGTTTCGGCCTTACTCTTGGTAATGCTTTACGTCGAATTCTGCTCTCTTCCCTACAGGGTGCAGCTGTAACATCTATCCATATCGATGGTGTTTTACACGAGTTCTCATCTATCACTGGTGTTCGTGAAGACGTTACTGACGTTATTCTTAACATCAAAGCAATCGCATTGCGTATGGAAGGTGAAGAGCCGAAACGTATGCGTTTGCGCGCAGAAGGTCCGGGCTCTGTTACTGCAGGTCAGATTGAAACAACTGGTGACATCGAAGTGATGAACCCAGATCTTGTTATCTGTACTCTGGATGATGGTGCTCACCTGGATATGGAACTTACCGTAGATACTGGTAAGGGATATGTTCCTGCTGCTATGAATTCTGTAGAAGACGCGCCAATCGGTCTTATCCCGGTTGATTCAATCTTCTCACCTGTTCGTAAAGTATCTTACAAAGTCGACAACACACGTGTTGGTCAGGTAACTGATTACGATCGTTTGACACTTGATATCGAAACAGATGGATCCATTACTCCTGAAGATGCAATCGCAGTCGCGTCCCGTATTCTTCAAGATCAACTTTCTCTCTTCGTTAATTTCGATGAGCCTAAAGTTGAAGAAGTTGATGATCGTCCAAGTGAACCACCGTTCAATCGTAATCTTCTTCGTAAAGTAGATGAACTCGAATTGTCCGTGCGTTCTGCAAATTGCCTTAAAAACGATAACATCGTTTACATCGGCGATCTTGTTCAGAAAACCGAAGCAGAAATGCTTCGTACACCAAACTTCGGTCGTAAGTCCCTCAATGAAATTAAAGAGGTTCTTTCTGCTATGGGTCTCCACCTCGGTATGGAAATTGCTGAGTGGCCACCAGAAAACATCGAAGAATTGGCTAAACGTCTCGACGAACCTTTTTAAGAAGGTTCATCAAGGTAATAAGGGGAAATTATTCCCCGAAACCTATCGACATCATCTGGCCGGATAGCCAGGCGGCGATAGGAATTTAAATCCGTCTCGTGAGCGAGACATTAGATAAAGGAGAACAGTAATGCGTCACGGAATGAGTGGTCGTAAACTAAATCGTACCTCTAGCCACCGTAAGGCTATGTTTGCAAACATGGCTCACGCTTTGATCAAACATGAACAGATTAAAACTACGCTTCCTAAAGCTAAAGATCTTCGTCCTATTGTTGAGAAGTTGATCACACTTGGTAAGCGCGGTGACCTGCACGCACGTCGTCAGGCTCTGGCTGTTCTTCGCGATACAAAGATTACTGCAAAACTTTTTGATGAGTTGGCAACACGTTACAAAGAACGCCAGGGTGGTTACTCTCGCGTTCTTAAAGCAGGTTTCCGTCATGGTGACATGGCGCCAATGGCATTCATCGAACTCGTTGAGCGTAATGTTGATGCTAAAGGCCAGGATTCTGGTCCGGTTGAAGGCGACGAAGGTGAAGGAGAAGAGTAAACCTCTTTTTCTACACATTCATACGTTATAGCAAAAGGCAGCCCTTGTGGCTGCCTTTTGTGTTTTAATGATTTTTGTTGCTTATAATATTTTGGAGATTACACCAGTATGGTAAGGCTCTAACTTATCTGTAAATACCAAGAATATTAGTAAGGATGACAAAACTAATGATTTGTAATGCGCGCAAGTTTATGGCGGTGGTATTTGCCCTCGTGCCTTTGCTTATACTTTCTCCTGTTGGTGCTCAAACTGTTCCAACAAGTAAGCAGCAGATCAGTCTAAGTTTTTCGCCTATTGTGAAGCAAACTTCACCAGCCGTTGTAAATATTTTCACCAAAACAATCGTAAAGGAACGCGCTGTACCTTCCTTGTTTAACGATCCATTTTTTAAGCGATTTTTTGGCAAAAATTTACAAGGTAGCGAACGTAAGCGAATGGGGAAATCGCTTGGGTCAGGCGTCATTGTAAGGGGTAACGGTTTAATCGTTACCAATCATCATGTCATCGATAAAGCGACGGAAATTCAGGTTGTTCTTGCTGATCGGCGGGAATATTCTGCAGAATTGATTTTAAGTGATGAGGGGACCGATCTCGCTATTCTTCAAATAAACACTGAAGGCGAAGAGTTGCCGACACTTGATTTGATGGATTCTGATACGATTGATGTGGGTGATTTGGTTCTCGCAATAGGTAATCCCTTTGGTGTTGGGCAAACAGTTACCAGTGGTATTGTATCTGCATTGGCACGGACACAAGTAGGTGTTGCTGATTTTCAATTCTTTGTTCAAACAGATGCTGCGATCAATCCAGGAAATTCAGGTGGCGCACTTGTGACTATGGATGGCAAGTTACTTGGCATAAATACGGCTATCTTTTCTTCGTCTCGTAATGGTGGCTCTGTTGGTATTGGATTTGCCATTCCAGCGAATATGGTGCGAACCGTCATCCGCTCAGCAGAAGAGGGACACGAACTTGTCCGAGCTTGGCCTGGCATTGTTGGTCAAAATTTGAATTCAGATCTCGCTTTAGGTTTTGGACTTAGTCGTCCTGGTGGAGTGGTTGTAAGTTCTGTCTACCCTGGAGGACCTGCTGATATTGCGGGGGTCGTTGCGGGGGATGTTATTTTATCCGTTGAGGGTAAGGAAGTTATCAATGTCGAATCTCTCCGCTTTAGGATTGCAACAATACCTATTGGCGACAAAGTTCAAATAGAGCTATGGCGAGGACGTAAATCAAACGCGGTCATCTATACAGCAACACCTGCACCAGAAACACCTGCTCGAAACCGTAGAGAACTTAAAGGTTCTAGCCCCCTTGCAGGTTCAATCATTGCAAACCTTTCCCCTGCATTAGCCGTTGAAAAAGATCTCGGGAGCATGTGGGAAGGCGTCATCGTTACAGATGTTGTTAGACGAAGCCCTGCGCATCAAATTAGCCTACAACCAAATGATATTCTTGTTAACTTGAATGATACGCCTATTAAACTTGTCGAAGATGTCGAATTGGCTCTTGGTAAGAATACTCCAAAATGGAAAATTGTTATTCGCAGGAATGGTCGACAGAAAACTCTAGAAATAAAGCGTTAGTGTTGAATTGGAATACAATGACATATCCCAAATCATCATCCGTTGAAGGATTATAAGGTGGCTGGACTATTTGAGAATGAAGCTACGCGTCCTTTAGCTGATCGGTTGAGGCCACAGACCTTAGATGAAGTCGTGGGGCAAGATCATCTTGTCGGTGAAAATGGTCCAATTGGGCGTATGGTACGCGCTCAAAGACTAGCTTCGATGATTTTGTGGGGCACGCCTGGTTGTGGCAAAACGACGATTGCACGGTTACTTGCTGATGTTACGGATTTACATTTCGAACCCATTTCAGCAATATTTTCCGGTGTGGCTGACCTTCGGAAGATCTTCGAACGGGCAAGAGAACGCCGGGCAATGGGGCAGGGAACGCTTCTCTTTATCGATGAAGTCCACCGTTTTAATCGAGCACAACAAGATAGCTTTCTGCCGCACATGGAAGACGGTACAATTGTACTTGTTGGTGCAACAACCGAAAACCCCTCTTTTGAGCTAAACCCAGCGGTATTATCGCGGTCCCAAGTCATGGTGCTCAAACGCCTGGATGAAGACGGCATGCTGAATTTACTTATTCGCGCTGAACAGGAAATGGGCTTTACCCTTCCGCTGACATCAGAGGCTCGTCAGTCCGTTATTGCGATGGCTGATGGCGACGGCAGATATTTACTGAATATGGCAGAAGAGCTCTTCAACTTACCCCCAGGTGAGGAGATGGATAGTAGTGAGCTTGCTGAAGCTATTCAAAAAAGAGCCCCGATCTACGACAAAGGGCAAGAAGGGCATTACAACCTTATTTCTGCACTACATAAGTCATTGCGCGGATCTGATTGTGATGCCGCTCTCTATTGGCTTGCCCGGATGTTGGCTGGTGGAGAAGATCCTAATTTTATCGCACGTCGACTACTCCGTTTTGCCGTAGAGGATATTGGCCTCGCCGATCCCAATGCGATGTCTCAAGCTTTGCATGCGTGGCAATCTTATGAACGTTTAGGCTCTCCCGAGGGAGAGTTGGCCCTTGCGCAGGCAGTTATTTATCTGGGAACAGCTCCTAAATCTAATGCATCATATAAAGCGTATAAAACAAGTGTCCAAACGGCGAAAGAAACAGGATCCTTGTCGCCTCCTAAACATATTCTTAACGCTCCAACAAAGATGATGAAAGATCTTGGTTACGGAAAAAATTATGCTTATGACCACAATACAAAAGAAGGATTTTCAGGGCAAAACTACTTTCCGGATAATATGCCCCGACACAATTTCTACCAACCGGTGGAACGGGGCTTTGAGCGCGAAGTAAAAAAACGACTTCTTTATTGGGATAAGCTTCGGCAAGAGCGGCAGGAAACCTAGGCGTTTACTAAGGAATGCAAAATTTGCGTGGCTGCCATGAACATCTGGCGATTGCGGAAAAGTGACATTTGGGTGTTACTAGTGTGAATAAATCCTATAACCAATCGCTGTGCCTAGCACGAATAAGCGACGTCCTAGAGGGTAAGTCACGTATGCCAGAGTATATTCGTCCACAAAAAGAACATGTGGCACTCATTACCTTATCTGCGCAAAGAGACTATATTCTCCCTAGTTCTCCAATAAGAGCATCCGGGCTATCTCGCGCTATTCCAGCTATGAGTAAATTGGTTCAAGGCTTTCGTGATCGACTGGCACCCGTTTATCATTCAATTCGCTTGTATAAAACCGATGGCTCTAATGTTGATCTGTGCCGACGCACAGCAGTTGAAGAAGGCTTGAGAATTTTTATGCCCGGTAGCCTTGGAGCAGAGCTTGTTGATGAGATCCAGCCCGAAGGCGCTGAGGTTAGAATTAACCCTGATATTCTGTTCGAAGGTAAATTACAGCAAATCGGCGATAATGAATCTATTTTTTATCGTCCTCGCTGGGGCGCCTTTCATGATACTCCTTTGGAAGAAGAGCTCCGTGGTCGCGGTGTAAATACTCTTGTTCTCTGTGGTTTCTCGTTCACGACAGCTACGCGTGCGACGATATATGAAGCCAGTGCCCGTGATTTCCGTGTTATTGTTGTTCCAGATGCCCTTTGTAATGCAACAGAACAAGGTCTTCGTGAGCTTGGCCGTATGGGCGTATACCTAATGGATACAGATGAGTTGCTGTCATGGCTCAATGATCCGCGCGAAGACAGCAAAAAAGATAAAGCGGCTTAAGTTTTTTTATAAAAATTTAAATTCAGTACAGAGGTTTTTGCAATAGGCCAGCTTCTTTGATACCTATTTCATAACATATTGTTAGATGTAGGATTGCTCCTTTACGGGGGACAAACAAGGCAGGTCTTGGATGAAAATGTTAGCGGCTGTCGCTATGGGCGGTGCCCTTGGTGCAATGGGGCGATATCTAACCTTTATTATGATGGGCTCACTCGTTGGCACGACGATTCCAATGGGTACTCTGACTGTAAACGTTGTCGGTTCCTTTGTCATGGGTCTTATGGTCCCCTGGATAGGCTCAGGAGGTATTGCTTCTCCTGAAATAAGAGCATTTTTCACTGTCGGCCTACTCGGTGCATTCACGACCTTCTCCACATTTTCAATGGATGTCGTTGTGCTAATCCAACGCGATGCAATGGGACTTGCTGTCCTCTACTTGTGTTTGTCTGTGTTTCTCTCTATAGCAGCCTTTATTGCTGGCTATTATTTAATGAGGTCTTTTGTCGTATGAGCGCTGTAACCATGGTTAAAGTTGGACCACACGATGGTGGAGTACGCCTGGATCGCTGGTTTAAGAAACACTATCCTGCATTTAGCTATATCCAAGTCGAAAAAATGCTTCGTAAAGGGCAAGTTCGTATCGATGGCAAAAGAGCGAAAGCTTCAACGCGATTAGAGCCTGGCCAAGAAATTCGCGTACCTCCGGTTCCTGATAGGTCTGCTGATGATCGTCCAAGAAGATCTTCTTCGGAGGTCGTTATGAGCCGTGAAGAGATGCAGGCCGTTCGGGATATGGTGATATATAAAGATGACTGGGTGCTTGCCATTAACAAGCCTGCTGGGCTCGCTGTACAAGGTGGTACAGGACAGAGTAAGCACCTAGACGGTATGTTGGATGCTTTGCGCTATGAGAAGCAAGAGAAGCCAAGACTTGTGCATCGTCTTGACAAAGATACCAGTGGCGTTTTACTTCTGGCTCGAAATGCACCTGCTGCCCGGATTTTAACCCAGTCCTTTAAGGGGAAAACGGCTAAAAAAGTTTATTGGGCCCTTGTCGGGGCTGTTCCTCCTCAAAAAAAGGGTTGGATATATCTTCCTCTTGAAAAACAGCCGGGCGCTCAAGGCGAGAAAATGGTTATCGATTATGATAACGGCAAAGAAGCTCTGACCCTTTATAACAGAATAGCTAAGGCCGGGCGTAAAGCAGCATGGGTTGCGCTTATGCCCCTCACTGGTCGTACCCACCAGTTACGTGCTCATTGTGGTGCACTTGAAGCACCAATCCTTGGCGACGGTAAATACGGTGGTAAAAATGCTTATCCTCTCGGTGATAAAATACCGAAAGATATGATGTTACATGCACGTGAAATTGCCATTCCACATCCTGAAGATGGAACGACTTTACGGATTAAAGCAGAATTATCACCTCATATGGTTCAAGCCTGGGAAAGCCTCGGGTTTAATCCAAATCATGGTGAAAATTCAATCGAACTGCTAGAGGGGTATGCTGGTGATCTTGCTCATTGCCCACCGCAAGACCTCCGTGATTTCTTCACTACTAAAGAAGATAGATTAAACGATTAATCGTTAATTGGATTATTTTGATCCCGAGGTGGTTTCGTCTCAGGGTTAATTTAAACTGAAAGTTTCATGCTTTAAGAATGGGATACAAGTGTTACAACATCGTTTCAAGCTCGTAATTTTTGACTTCGACGGAACCTTGGTTGACAGCCAGTACAATATTCATCGGAATATGGTTGCTGCCTTTCTTGAAAATGGACTTAATGCACCCACTCTGGACGATGTCCGGCATATTGTTGGCTTGAAGTTAGAATATGCCGTGGCAGAGATGTTACCCGATGGTTCACCTTGGGAGTTGGCTTGTTGTGTCTCTGATTCCTATCGCGAGTCTTTTATCAAAGCGAGAGAACTTCCTGAATTTGATGAGCCGGTATTTCCAGGGGTCCGAGGGATGTTGGATCGCCTTAATAAGCCCGATACCCTGTTGGCTATTGCAACGGGAAAAAACCTGAGGGGGTTAAAGAAAAGCCTCGAGCATCATGATCTGTCTGAATATTTTGTAACACTGAAAACGGCAGATGACGGACCAGGTAAGCCGCATCCTGAAATTTTGCATCAAGCTATGGCCGAAAATGGTGTTAGTGCCAGTGATACCGTCATGATTGGCGATACGACCTATGACATTGAAATGGCTCGTTCCGCCGGAGTTGCTGCCGTGGGAGTTTCGTGGGGATATCATACAAATGAGCAACTGGTTCAAGCCGGTGCGCACACCATTGTAAAATCTTGCGAAGAATTACCCACGTCTTTCTTAGATCTGTTATAATCCCTCAACTTTAATCTAGCTCCCAAGCTATTAGACAATGGATAGTTTGAACGTCATGTCCTCATCACTCGCCTTAAAACGTTTTTATAAAGAAGCCACTGCCGAAGCTCAGGAAGAAGGGTTTGTTGTGCTTTTGGATGGTCGAATTGTCAAAACACCCGAACAATTACCCTTGTTGTTTCCAACGATGGAACTGGCGCAAGCCGTTGCTGATGAATGGGGTGCACAGGGGAAGGAAATCGATTCTACAAAGATGCCGATGATGACCTTTACCTGTACGGCTATTGATTGGATTGGCGGAGAGCGTGATAAGGCCGTAGAGGGTATTTCGGCTTATGGCGGTCATGATTTGCTGTGTTATTGGGATGATAGCATGCAAGATCTCCAAGACCTCCAAAAAGAAATATGGCAACCGCTGCTGGATTGGACTGCTTTGACCTTTGATGCGCCGCTTGCAATTACAAGTGGCCTCCTGAGCGTAGATCAAACAGAAAGCACTTTAAAAGCTTTACATAATGCAGTGTGCACAATCCCCAATATGGAATTGGCAGCATTATCAAGTATCGTTAGAATAGGGGGGTCCTTAGTCGTTGGTCTGGCTTTGTTGAAAGAGCACATAGACGTTGAAAAAGCCCACGAAGCGGTACTTTTACATGAAATCTTTCAGCACGAACGATGGGGTGCTGATGACGAGGCTGAAGAGCGTCATGTAAATATATTAACTGAATTTCGCACTGCAATGAAATTTTTAAGTCTGATACGTGTAGAACACGTTACAGAGCACTAGTATCCCCTAACTCTACGTGCTATCAATTACGTCCTGTTTATATCGCAGTGCAAAACTGCGCCACAAATATAACCATATAAAACAACGTGGGGGAACACGTGCAGGATATCATTCAAAAACTGGAAGCAAAGCGACAGGCTGCCAGAGCAGGCGGTGGAGAGCGTCGAGTAGAGGCTCAACACAGCAAAGGTAAATTAAGTGCCCGCGAGCGTATCGACATTCTTTTGGACGAAGGGTCCTTTGAAGAATGGGATATGTTCGTTGAACATCGTTGCATCGATTTTGGAATGGAAAAACAAAGCGTTCCAGGTGATGGTGTTGTAACGGGTAACGGAACAATCAACGGACGGTTGGTTTTTGTATATAGCCAGGATTTCACTGTCTTTGGCGGATCACTTTCTGCTTCTCATGCGGACAAAATCATCAAGATTATGGATAAAGCGTTAGAGGTCGGTGCTCCTGTCATCGGCCTTAATGATTCTGGTGGTGCCCGTATCCAAGAAGGTGTGGACTCTCTTGCTGGATATGCTGAGATTTTCCAGCGCAATGCGATGGCATCAGGTGTTGTTCCTCAAATATCTATGATCATGGGTCCTTGTGCTGGTGGTGCAGTCTATTCGCCAGCCCTCACTGATTTCATCTTTATGGTCAAAGACAGCTCTTATATGTTTGTGACCGGTCCTGATGTAGTTAAAACAGTAACCCACGAAGAAGTAACTGCGGAAGAACTTGGTGGGGCAATTACCCATAGCAGTAAGTCAGGTGTTGCTGATCTTGCTTTTGAAAATGACGTTGAAGCTTTACTCGAGCTTCGCCGTTTTATGGGTTTCTTACCCTCATCTAATCGCGAAAAGGCTCCCTCTAAGCCAACGGCTGATTACGCCGATCGTGACGAGCTTTCTCTTGATACGTTAATTCCTGACAACGCCAACAAGCCTTACGACATGAATGAGCTGATCATCAAGATGGTTGATGATGGAGAGTTCTTTGAAATTCAACCCGATTATGCAGGTAACATTCTCATTGGGTTGGCTCGTATTGACGGCGAAAGCGTTGGGATTGTCGCGAACCAACCGATGGTACTGGCTGGTTGTCTGGATATTGCGTCTTCTATTAAAGCTGCCCGTTTTGTCAGGTTTTGTGATTGCTTTAATATTCCATTGGTCACTTTGGTTGATGTACCTGGTTTCTTGCCTGGTACATCTCAAGAGTACAATGGGATCATTAAACATGGGGCTAAGCTCCTCTATGCTTATGCTGAAGCAACGGTTCCAAAAGTCACTGTCATTACGCGTAAAGCATATGGTGGAGCTTACGATGTTATGTCCTCTAAGCATCTTCGAGGTGACGTGAACTATGCGTGGCCAACTTCTGAAATTGCCGTTATGGGCCCTAAAGGGGCTGTTGAGATTATCTTCCGTCAGGATATCGGCGATGCGGAGAAGATCGAGGAGCGTACTGAGGAATATCGCCAGAAGTTTGCAAATCCCTTTGTTGCAGCCTCTCGAGGTTTTATCGATGATGTGATTATGCCGCATGGCACACGTCGTCGGGTCGCAAAGGCTTTGCGAATGCTTCAGAACAAGCAGCAGCAGAATCCTTGGAAAAAACATAGCAACATGCCGCTGTAACTTTGACTGACTATCCTCTCGTAGGATAGTGCTCAAGCTTATTGTGTCTAACAAATCAGGGGGCTTAATATCGTGGCCTTGTTTGAGAAGATCCTTATTGCAAACCGTGGCGAGATTGCTTGCCGCGTCATCCGTACAGCCCAACGTTTGGGTATTAAAACGGTTGCTGTTTATTCTGATGCAGATGCATCGTCCCTTCACGTGGAAATGGCTGATGAAGCCGTTCGTATCGGGCCTGCCGCGTCTGCTGAAAGTTATTTGGTAATCGAGAAGATTATCGCTGCTTGCAAAGAAACCGGCGCTCAGGCGGTTCATCCGGGGTTTGGATTTTTATCTGAAAACTCTTCCTTCGTTAAAGCGCTGGATGATGCGGGTATTGTCTTTATTGGCCCACCTACTAATGCCATTGCGGCTATGGGTGACAAGATTGAATCCAAGCATCTAGCACAAGCCTCTAATGTGAGCACTGTTCCTGGTCACATGGAGTTGATTAAGGATGCCGAAGAAGCCGTCCTGATTTCAACCAGTATCGGTTATCCCGTGATGATCAAGGCCTCTGCCGGTGGCGGTGGTAAGGGTATGCGGGTTGCCTATAACGATGACGAAGCTCGCGAAGGTTATGGGTCTGCCCAGAACGAAGCGCGGACGAGTTTTGGTGATGATCGTATCTTCATTGAAAAGTTTATTGAAGAACCTCGGCATATTGAAATTCAGGTCATGGGTGATAAGCATGGTAATGTCATTCACCTTGGAGAGCGTGAGTGCTCAATCCAGCGTCGTCATCAAAAGGTAATTGAAGAAGCGCCATCACCCTTTTTGGATGAGGCAACTCGTGCAAGAATGGGGGCTGAATCAGTCGCTCTTGGTCAGGCCGTAAATTATCATTCGGCTGGTACCGTAGAGTTTATTGTCGACAAGGATAAGAATTTTTACTTCCTGGAAATGAATACACGTATTCAGGTAGAACATCCTGTGACCGAGTTAATCACCGGTATCGATATTGTGGAATGGATGATCCGGGTTGCAGCCGGTGAAAAGCTGCCTATGAGCCAGGATGAAGTTAAGCTCGAAGGCTGGGCTATTGAATCTCGCGTTTATGCAGAAGATCCTCTTCGTAACTTCCTGCCGTCTATAGGTCGTTTGGTCCGTTATGAAGCACCTGAGTCTGATGAGGTATTCAATGGTCGTCCTGTAATCCGTGTTGATACAGGTGTTAAAGAGGGATCTGAGATCTCTATGTTCTACGATCC
The DNA here is from genome assembly GCA_036960845.1 of Halopseudomonas aestusnigri. Lineage (GTDB taxonomy): Bacteria > Pseudomonadota > Alphaproteobacteria > Kiloniellales > Kiloniellaceae > Kiloniella. Next base: position 24,537 of record JBALWN010000008.1, read on the forward strand.
AATGATTGCTAAACTCTGTACTTATGGGCCGGATAGAGAAACTGCAATAGAGAGTATGCGTACAGCACTGGATGCTTATTATATTCGCGGGATCAACCATAATATGGGGTTTCTCTCTGCCGTAATGTCTCAAGATCGCTTTAAAGAAGGCCGTCTGACGACTAATTACATTCCTGAAGAGTTCCCTGATGGGTTCCATGGTCTTCAAGCCAGCGAAGAACAGAGTAAGTTGTTGGTCGCTGTTGCTGCCGTTTTACAGACCAATTTGTCTGAACAAACGGCACTTGGTGCACATATCAATGGACTTCAAGGCGTAGACATTGCTGTTGAATTGACAGTCTTCATCGATCGGGTCGCATATCCGGTGGTTATTGACCTTCAAGACGATGGATACCTTGTTTCTGCTGATGGCTATGAGGCTGTGGTTAGAGGCGACTGGATGGCGCATGAGCCGGTGTTCTTTGCTGAAGTAAACGGGGAAGAGACCGTCGTTCAAGTCGATCGCCGGGGACCTGCGCTTAAGTTGACACTTTCAGGATTAACTGTTGAGGCGCTGGTCATTGAAAGTCGATTGGCTGGTTATAATTCTTTGATGCCAGAAAAGATGCCACCGGATCTTTCTCAATTCCTTTTGTCTCCGATGCCAGGGTTATTGGTCTCTGTCGCTGTAGAAGAGGGCCAGTCAGTGAAAGCTGGTGAAGAGTTGGCCGTCGTCGAAGCGATGAAGATGGAGAACATTCTCAGAGCCGAAAAAGATGTTGTTATTGCCAAAGTTTCAGCAGCTGCGGGTGAAAGCCTTGTCGTTGATCAGGTGATTATCGAATTCGAGTAAGTAGTCTATTTGAGTTAATTCCTAAAAGGGCCGCCATTGTGCGGTCCTTTTGTTTTTTGGTCCTTGCACTGAGGAATATCTAGGGTGAAGATATTTTATAGACATGAGGGAAAGTGCTTTCATATCTGATAGATACTCTGAACATAAAGGGCTGAAATATGGACCAGCTAGAGTTACCAAGTGATATCGTTTGGTCTGATCGTCGATTTTGGTTTCAAGATCTTGAAGCACAATACAGTCAATCAGGGTCTCATTCTCCGAGTGAACAAGCCTGTGCTTTAATGATTGATCTTCAGGCCATTTTTTGTGCAGGAGCGTGGGCTGCGACGATAATTTTATCGACCTCTATCATCCAGGCCCAGATGAAAGAACATGGAACCTATCTCACCTGGATCGATCCAAAAGAGCTAACTTGGATGAATAAGCTACGCAATAGGCTCGTTCATGGCGATAAGCGTAAGCCAGGCCTTACTATTCAAGACCAGTGGACGAGAAGGGATGAGTGGGAGAAGCGTGCCCGCAAAGCCGTCGAAATAACGTTCAAGGCTTTGTATGAATATGAAGATGATGATTGATCTTTTGCATTTTTGATACTGAATAATGGATAAAAAATAGCCCCTGAAAGATCGTTTCAGGGGCTTGAAGTTTAAGGTAGATTACTGTTTCTTGCTAGTTATGCTGCTTTTTTTGTTTCTTTCGCCACTTCAGGATGAGTATTGTGCACATGGTGTTTTTCTTCCACGCGTTTCACACCAAGGTTTGCAAAGAAGGCAACGAGCAACAAGGCAGCCATGGCATACATAGTTGTATTGTAGAGGCTCGGTGTCGGATCCACGGTTCCTTCTGGGGCAATCTCCAGCAACTTTGTGATGGTTACGGTCTTTCCTGCGATAAGCTCTTGTAACTTATCTATACCGGCTCCGAACTTGGCCTGGAAAGTCGCGGGGTCGACTTTACTTGCAAGATCGATCAATGCACCGTCCAAAGACTTCTGACGAAGATAAGTAATGGCAAAAGGTCCGAGAACACCAGCTGTACTCCAAGCAGTCAACAAGCGTCCGTGGATGCCACCGACGTGAAGGGTGCCAAAAACATCAGCAAGGTAGGCCGGAATGGTTGCGAAACCCCCGCCATACATCGTGAAGATCACCATCGTCGCAGCATAAAAGAGAACTAACCACATTACCGCTGGGTTCACACTGACCTGATTGGCAACCAGTGGTATAGACAGATAAAGAATAATGCCAATAATGAAGAAGCAATGATAAGTGTTTTTGCGGCCAATAAAATCGGACATTGAGGCCCAGATAAATCGCCCACACATGTTAAAGACGGATATCATCAAAACATAGGTCGCGGCGAAGTTCGCATCTACTATACCAGGCAGCGTTGAACCAAATATTTCCGTCATCATTGTTTTTGCAACACCGATAACACCAATACCAGCGGTTACGTTCAAGCAAAGAACGATCCACAAGCGATAGAACTGTGGTGTCTTCGTCGCTTGATCAATGTGAACATCATCATTTGTAATCATGCGTTTACTTGATTCGTCTGCAGTCGGCGCAACCCATCCTTCAGGTTTCCAGCCAACTGCTGGAATACGGTACGAGAAGGCTGCGATGACCATAACGATGAAATAAACAATGCCAAGGGTAAGAAAGACACTGGACACACCTGTGTTGCCTGTTCCCACGACATAGACCCCTTCAGGGCCTGCCAACGGCATTTTAGCCATATCAGCAACAGAGGCCACGACAACTTCGACCTGGTTGCCTGCAACTTGGGCAAAGCGTCGACCACTCTCGGTGATAAGGTCAATATCAGTTACTTTGCCAAGATATTCAGGAGCTTGATAAAACACGCCCAGTAAATAGGTTTTAAGAGGCGCGCCGATCATGGCTCCGCCACCAAAGCCCATGATGGCCATCCCTGTCGCCATCCCGCGGCGATCTGGGAACCAACGTAAAAGTGTGCTCACAGGTGATACATAGGCAAGGCCAAGGCCAATGCCGCCAATGGCGCCATAGCCGAGATAAATCAACCAAAGTTGATGTGTAGAGATTCCGATACTTCCGATTAAGAAACCACCACCCCAGCAACAGGCAGCAAGAATACCTACGGTGCGAGGGCCTACTCTTTCAAGCCATTTGCCGCCAATGGCAGCCGCTAATCCAAGAAAGACGATGGCTGTTGAAAATATCCAGACGACAGAACTTAAACTCCAGTCATCTGCAGCGCCTGCGACGACACCGTATTCTTTTACCAATGGGGTATTGAAAATACTCCAAGCGTAGACGGAGCCAATACATAAGTGAATTGCAATAGAAGCTGGTGGAACGAGCCAACGGTTAAACCCTGGCTTGGCGATTATTCGCTCTTTGCTTAGCATGGCCATTAAACCGGACATGATTTTGATCTCCTCAAATCGATTTATTATTTACTCGCTTAATTTCAGAACGGAGTCTGTTATTAAACGATCTCCCTGTTTGTTGACTTCAGGCCAGAGCCAGATCGGCTTTTTCCATGAAGCATAAGCTCCTAAGAGCAAAGGGCATGCCAAGACACGGTTCGGAGATATAAGTTGAGTAAAACAGTCAGTTTTGTTTTTTGAATTAAGTGATTTGAGATTTTGGTGTGGGACATATTGGGTCAGCATAATATTGTGTGGGACATTTTGTCTTAAGGGGTAGTGTGATTGGACTTCGTATGAATAAGCAGCTGTGCCGGGAAATATGCTGGCAAGCGTGACAAGGTAGCCGTAAGCCAGTAAAAATATAAAAAACGTGAGGTTATTAAGAACCCACAGCACAGTTTAAAACGAGTGCTTTCCAGTGTCATATATAACGGCATGGAATAAATAATATGGGAGTGTGGGATATGCGGACATCACAAGCGGAGGATAACTCAAAGCGGGTAGCTCAGGGTGAGAATCCTGGGAGTGTTTCTTCGTTAAAAGATGGCAAGACAACGTTTTCGATATTGGTTGTTGATGATGAGCCCGGTATTCGTGATTTTTTACAGCGTTCCCTTATTAAAACTTATAGCCACGTTGAAATAGCATCATCCTCAGAAGAAGCTGAAGCACTCAGGTCCAAAATTCATTTTGATCTTTTTGTTGTTGATATCTGCCTTCCAGGCCTTTCTGGCGTCGATTGGCTCAAATCTATTGTTGAACAAGATTGGCAATCGGACGTAATTTTTATGACAGCTTTTGCAGATGTTGATAAGGCGATTGATGCTTTGAGGATGGGGGCGTCCGACTTTGTTTTAAAACCTTTTCGCCTTGAGCAGATGGCTTCATCCGTTCGTCGGTGTGTCGAAAAACGACGATTGATGAGAGAAAATTTCGTTCTAAAACGTCGTATCGATAATCTTTATTCTGCCGAAGGCATGATTGGGAATAGCGATTTGTTCACCAATCTACGTCAGATGATATCTCGGATAGCTCCCAGCCCATCTGTTGTCTTGATCGAAGGGGAAACGGGCACGGGTAAAGAGCTTGTTGCCAGTGCTATTCACAAGGAAAGTGGACGAAAAGGGCCATTTGTACCTGTAAACTGTAGTGCAATTTCTCCGGAACTGATTGAATCAGAGTTGTTTGGACACCTCAAAGGGTCTTTCACAGGCGCACAAAAAGCTCGGGATGGTCTCTTTTCCTATGCTGATGGCGGGACGTTGTTTCTTGATGAAATTTCCGAGATGCCTTTGATGATGCAGGCCAAGTTGTTGAGGGCTTTGGAGGAAAAAACCATTAGGCCAGTAGGGAGTGAGCGCGAGACCCCGGTTGATGTCAGGATTGTTGCTGCGACCAATCGCAATTTGGAGGCAGAGAAAGACCTGGGTAATTTCCGAGCGGATCTTTTTTATAGATTGAATGTGGTGAAGCTTACCATTCCTGCGTTACGCGATCGGCGAGAAGATATTATGCCGTTGGTCCAACATTTCTCTCGTATGTTGGCTGCCCAATTGGGGATGACGACAATTCCTTTTGATCAACAGGATTTCTATGAAATGGAATTATATTCTTGGCCAGGAAATGTACGTGAACTGAAGAACTTGATTGAGAGATGTTTCCTGCTGGGAGCTTTTCCTAAAGATTTGCTGGCAAACAGGCCTTCTGAGAAGAGAGATGATCTTGGGTACTCTCCTCGTTGGAATTTAGAGGCTGTTGAGAAAGACCATATTTGTAAAGTATTAGATTTGGTGGAGGGGAATAAAACCAAAGCCGCAGAAATGCTAGGGGTGTCGAGGAAAACTCTTACGCGAAAACTCCAGTTATGGAACGAGGCAGATCGTGCTGATTTGAAAGATGGAATAGACGATGATTAAACGCCTCTATGCCCTTATTACGCATAGTCTTCGTTATAAGCTTTTGTTGTTGGTTCTTTTCCCAGTTTTGATTGTTATGCCGACTGTAATTGGTATGGCTTATATCTGGAGTAACGATATTAGCTACCGTCAATTATTAATGAAAGTGAACGGAGATTTGTCTGTCGCTCATGAGGCATTCCTTCGCGAACAAAACAACTATCTTTCTAAATTAACGCTCTTTGCTGAATCTCATTCTTTTCGAAAGGCGCTGGAACAGCGGCTTTCTTCAGGAGGACAGGCAACACCTATCAGCCCTTTACTAAAAGATTTTCAAAACCGAGAAGGTTTTGATTTTGTTTATCTAGTTGATACCCGTGGATGTGATTATTGGCAGAGAAGCCATTGTGAATTTAAGAAGAGTCCCTTACTCGAACGCTCTATGATCCTAGGGCCCTCGACGGGGGTGGTAATTTTCAGCGCTAAAGAACTTTCTGTTATTGAACCAGAGTTATCAGATCAGGTTTACTTACCTCTTATCCCCACATCTCGAGCTAGAGCTACCGATCGTTTGTTTGAAGACAGGGGGATGGTACTACACAGTTATTATCCTCTACGTAATGATACAGGAGGGATTGAAGCGTTCCTTGTGGGCGGGGTTTTAGTGAATAAGGATTACTCCTTTGTCGATCGTTTGCGGGATATTGTTTATAGTAAAGGAAGTCTAGCTGAAGATAGTCTTGGGACTATCACAGTGTTTCTTGAGGATGTACGCATTAACACCAACGTTCCAAATCTTTTACAATCGCCTGGGAAGCGTGCGCTAGGTACACGCGTATCCGAGGAGGTCCGAAACCGTGTGTTGGATCAAGGCATAAACTGGATCGACCGCGCCTTTGTTGTCAGTGAGTGGTATATTTCTGCTTATGAGCCCATTGTTGACGTAAATGGAAAGCGTGTAGGCATGCTCTACGCAGGATTTCTTGAGGCGCCTTTTAAAGATATTTACCTCGAAGGTTTAATGAAACTACTAGCTCTTTTTGTGGCGATTACCTTATTTTGTGTTGTGATTGCGATGTTGGTTGCGAGGTCAATTTTTAAACCAATTGAAGCCATGGCAAATGTGATCTCCCGTGTACAGAAGGGAGATGATCTTCGTATCGGTTGGATTAAAGCCCAGGATGAAGTGGCGACGCTGGCCAACCAGTTTGATGCATTACTCGATCAATTAGGAGAGCAAAGAGATAAAATCCAGCTCGATGCAGATGAGTTAGAGCGTAAAGTTGATCAACGCACTGTACAGCTCCAACGGCGAACTGAAGACTTAGAGCATAATATCAAACTGTTGGAACGAACTCGAGAACAGTTGATTGCCAAAGAAAAGCTCGCGGCTATTGGTGAGTTAACGGCTGGCATTGCTCATGAGATAAATAATCCAACTGCCGTGATACTCGGAAATATGGATTTGATGACCGCTGAGTTGGGTGAGAACGCGTCATTGGTTGAACAAGAAACACGTCTTATTATTCAACAAGTTTATCGTATCAGGGCGATCATCAACAACCTTCTGCAATACTCTCGTCCTTCTGATTATCAGAACCATTCTATGGCCGTGGATATCAATCAAGTCACCACAGATACGTTAGCTCTTGTTCAATATGATCTGGAACGGAAAAAAGTAGAGCTAAAACTTGACCTCAAATCGACGAGGCGGGTAGGAGGTAATCACCAGCAGTTCCAACAAGTTCTGATTAATTTAATTGTAAATGCGATGAACGCAATTTCCGACCAAGGATCAATAACGCTTCGAACACGGGACTGGAAAAATAATGGTGTCCTGTTGGTCGTTAGAGATAATGGATGCGGAATAAAACCAAGTATTCTACCTCGTATTTTTGATCCTTTTTTTACCCAAAGGAACAATGGGACAGGACTTGGTTTGTCAGTTAGTTACGGGATACTACAGAGGTTTGACGCGGAAATAGAAGTGCGTTCTCGCGTTGATGTAGGGACTTGTTTTTATATTTGGTTTTCTCCAAAAATTCAGATTGATCTTGATAGTGATGATATCGATATATTTGCCGATATCGCTTAATTTTCAGTCCACTCAGTCTTCTCAGAGCGAGTTTATCTACCTTAGTACTGTGGAAACGGAAGTGAACAGTTTCGAGGTGTGCTCGAAATGTTTCAGGCATAAAAAGTAAGCCCCCACCTGTTAGGGTGAGGGCTTGGCGTCTGGTTCGCTTTTTTTGTTTGGGAAGACGGCTTACTCAGACGCTTTGTTAGTGTTTGTTTAAAATTGATATATTTAGTTTATGCGCCTTCGAAACCTCGGGATACTTCCCAGTCTGTGACGCGGCGATCAAATTCTTCTTGCTCCCACTCAGCAGCGCGAGTGTAGTGGTCGATTACATCGTCACCCATAGCAGCACGAAGCATCTCTGATTTATTCAGAGCAACTGTTGCTCCCCGAAGAGTACTTGGAATAGAACGAGCACTTTCAGAAGCGTAGGCATCACCTTTAAATTCGGTCTCTAGTTCGCGCTTGTTCTCAATTCCGTCAATTCCTGCAGCGAGTAGAGCAGCCATAGCAAGATATGGGTTAAGGTCAGAGCCACCTACGCGACACTCAATCCGAATAGCCTTGGAGGCTTCACCACAAAGTCGATAACCAGCGGTACGGTTATCCTTACTCCAAATGGCTTTTGTCGGGGCAAAAGTGCCTTCGGCAAAGCGTTTGTAAGAGTTGATATGGGGCGCAAGGAAGTAGGTCAGATCACTGGCGTTATGTAGTAACCCGGCTATATACTGGCGCATAAGCTCAGACATTCCGTATTGACCCTTAGGATCATGGAATAGAGATTCTTTACCATCAGCAGACCAGAGAGACTGATGTACGTGCGAAGAGCTTCCTGAAGCATCATTGTGCCACTTGGCGAGGAAGGTTAATGCTTTGCCTTTTTGCCAAGCGATCTCTTTACATCCATTTTTGATGAAAGCGTGGTTATCAGCAGAAATGAGAGCATCATCATATTTAACGTTGATTTCTTCTTGGCCAGCGGAGGCTTCACCTTTGGAACACTCAACAACGATACCTGCGTCATGCAATCCATTGCGGATCGCGCGCATCACGTCTTCTTCTTTGGTGGTTTGGAAGATATGGTAATCTTCGTTGTATTTACCTAATGTTTCCAGGTTGTGATAGCCGTCTTTGTGTACTTCTTCGTAAGATTTTTCAAAGAGGTAAAATTCAAGTTCTGAAGCCATAAAGGCTTTCATACCCATTGCTTCCAAACGAGCTACTTGTTTTTTAAGAATGGCGCGAGGAGAATGAGGAACTTCTGCATGTGTTTCATGATCGAGGATGTCGCACAGTACATAGGCAGTTCCTTCAAGCCAGGGAACGCGACGCAAAGTACTTAGGTCAGGCTTCATGGTGTAGTCACCATAGCCCGCTTCCCAACTAGTGGATTTGTAGCCTTCAACAGTTTCCATCGCCATGTCAGTGGCAAGAAGATAGTTACAGCTGTGGGTTTCTGAAGCACCAGTCTTAACGAAAAAGTCCGCATGGAACCTCTTGCCCATGAGGCGGCCTTGCATGTCTACGAGACAAACAAGAACAGTATCAATCTCGCCGCTGGAAACGGCTTGTTTTAGATCTTCAAAGGACAGGTTACCGGACATTCGATTAACTCTTATTCTTAAATGATTATTAGGGGTGTCACAGCCCGAGTACCGGGCTGTGACATAATATTAGAATTAGCCGTAACGGTAAGGTTTACCAGCTTTTTCCATTGTTTTTGCGTATTTTTTGAGGATATCAACAACACGCTTGGAGCGTGGGCTGTTCTCAGCAACTTCATCCCAGAATTTGTAAGCTTCTGCTTCAACAGTTGCCCATTCTTCATCAGGAATTGTTGTAAGTTCAAGCTTAGTGCCTTCGGTACGAAGCTGTGCTTCGCCACCCCAGTACCAATGCTGACGGTAGTAGTGGGAGCTATCCATGCAAAGTTTGAAGAGTGTTTTTAAATGATCTGGAACTTCGTTCCATTTCTCTTCGTTAGCAAAGAAAGAACCACACCATGCACCAGAAATGTTATTGGTGAGGAAGTACTTGGTCACATCAGCCCAACCAACAGTGTAATCTTCGGTGATACCAGACCAGGCAATACCGTCGAGTTCACCAGTTTGCATAGCAACTTCGATATCTTCCCAAGGAAGAGTTACTGGAACAACGCCAAAGCGTGAAAGGAAACGACCAGCTGTTGGGAAGGTGAAGACGCGCTTACCTTTAAGGTCTTCGAGGCTACGGATTGGCTCTTTGGTTGCAAAGTGACATGGATCCCATGCACCTGCTGAAAGCCATTTGACGCCTTCAACTTCGTCATAAGCTTCTTCCCAAATTTCGTTCAAACCATATTGGTTGAAAAGAACAGGAACATCGAGGCTGTAACGTGTGCCGAATGGGAAATATCCGCCAAATACGGACACATCGACAGGTGCAGCGATGGAATCATCATCACTCTGTACCGCATCAATGGTGCCTTTTTGCATGGCACGGAAAAGCTCACCTGTTGGAACCAACTGATCAGCATAAAATAGTTCGATAACCATTTCGCCATTCGCAGCTTTGTTGAAAGCATCGATAGCAGGCTTGATCACGTGCGCACCCAAAGCAGGGCCCGCATAGGTTTGCATACGCCATTTAATCTGAGTTTGAGCGTGTACCGCTGGTGCAGCTAGTGTTGATACGCCTACGGCACCTGCGGTGGCGAGACCAGCTTTTTTAATAAACTCACGTCTATTTGTCATAGTATAGTTACTCCCTGTTTAGTACTTATTACAACCGGATGAGATACCCGGCAGATTTTAAGTTCTTTTACTTAATTAATATTATTTTTCTTCACTTGTTAATTCTTCTAACCTCCTGTTATCGTTTTTGTATTTTAGTTCGTTCCCAGATTGAGCTAACTGCCTTTTACATATTCCGGTAGCCATAGAGCAATTTCTGGGAAGTACATAACAACTACCAATGCGAAGACCATGATCAGCACAAAAGGAATTACAGAGCGATAGATATCGATTAGTGAAATTTCAGGTGGTGCCATGGCTTTCATCAAGAAGAGATTGTAGCCGAATGGCGGTGTCATATAGGCCACCTGTACTGTGATTGTGTAGAGTACGCCGTACCAAATTGGGTTAAAGCCAAGAGCGATTACCAAGGGGATGTAAAGCGGCGCAACAATAACAAGCATCGCGGTGTCATCTAAGAACATGCCCATAACGATGTAGGACAGCTGCATCATGATCAAAATCTCCCAAGGGCTTAGGCCCCAATCTTCAAGGAAAAGATGTTCAATTGCTTTTACTGCACCGAGGCCATCGAATACGGCACCAAAACAAAGGGCAGCTAAAATAATCCACATAAACATGCAGCTGATGCCGAGAGTTTGGCGGATTGTTGATTCTATTACCTTGACGGTAAGACGGCGTCTGAGAATTGCAGCGAGAGTTGCTGCAGAAGCGCCAACCGCTGAGCTTTCAACAAGGCTGGTGTAGCCCGCAATGAAGAAGCCTGTCATGACGATGAAAATCAGTAGTGGAAGAATACCTGCTTTTAGGAGAGCTAGCTTCTCACCCAATGGCATCTGGCGTTCTTCTTTTGGAAGGATGGGGCCAAGTTCAGGCTGTAACCTACAACGCACGACAATATAAACGACAAACATAACAGCCAGCATGAGGCCTGGAATTGCACCGGCTAGCCATAACTGCCCAACAGGCTGTCTTGCTATCATGCCATAAAGAACAAGCACGACACTTGGTGGGACCAGAATACCAAGCGAGCTACCCGCTTGAATGACACCTGTGACCATGACCTTGTCATACCCGCGGCGCAACATCTCTGGTAAGGCGATGGTCGCGCCAATTGCCATACCTGCTACACTCAGGCCGTTCATAGCCGAAATTAGAACCATTAGGCAGATCGTACCAATGGCGAGCCCGCCATGTAGAGGGCCCATCCAAACATGGAACATCTTGTATAGGTCGCTCGCAATGCCTGATTCTGAGAGCATATAGCCCATGAATACAAAGAGTGGCAGAGTGAGGAGAGGATACCAGTTTAGAAGTTTAAAGCTTGCCGTAAACGGGAGTTCAACACCACCGTCGCCCCAAAGAAATAGAGCTGAAGCTGCTGCGACAAAGCCAATGGCGCCAAAAACACGTTGGCCTGTCAGCATCATGACGATCATCGTCGAAAACATCATCAAGGCGATTAATTCGTAACTCATTAGAGTGTCTCTCCTCTAGCTTTCGCGAGGTCTTTAAAAAACGTTGCTACGGCCTGCAAAAGCATCAAGAAGATGCCAAATGTCATTATGATTTTGATTGGCGCCAATGGCGGTGCCCAAGATGAATAGTTCTTCTGGCCATATTCAATGGCGTAAGTCGTACTAGAGATGGCGCCAATGAGGAGTATGACGAGATAAAAGATTAGGAAAATAGACGTGAAGGCATCAGTCCCAGCTTTTCTCTTTGGGGACCAGTTGCTGTAGAAGAGATCCATACGCACGTGAGAATCAAGTTGCATGGAATAGGCGCCCCCGAGAAGGTAATAGGCAGCCATCATGAATTGAGATACTTCGACGATCCATAGAAGAGGGGTATCAAATATTGTTCTAGAGATGGAGGAGTACAACAGCACTCCTATCATTACGAAAATGAGGTGCATGGTAAGCCGCCCTGTTATTCGGCTTACTGCATCAACGCATCTCACGTATGCTTTTATTGCGCGTGGCATTGTTGAGGACATTTTAGTTTCTCGTCTTGGTTTGGTTTGCGCTATTAGAACTACTGTTCTCTTTAATGAGAACTGCTCTTGCCCCTAAGGCTGCCTGGGATAGTTGACTTGCTATTCTTAGTTGGCTTGTTTCATCAGAGATCAGATCATTGCGAATTTCAAGCATAACGTTCATCAGCCCACTTGGTAAGGCATGTTCTGTAAGGGTGTGCATTACCCCGTCGATTGGGGCGTAAGGCTCGTTCAAACGCAGATCGTAGATGTCAGTTTCTAATGCAAATGATTTAATTAATCCTTTTGCAAAACGCTCATCCACATCATGAAGAAACCCGATCTCTACGTCCCGTTTCTCACCCTTATATATGGGGGTAAAAGAATGAACTGTAATGACTACCGGGGTGTGCCCTTCAGAGACTTTTTGATCGATACAAGATGAAAGAGCATTCTTGAAAGGGGTGTATACCGTCGCTATGCGCCGATCCCGCTCTTTTTGCGAAAGATTTATGTTGCCGGGAATTTCAAAAAATTCACTTTGAATAGGCATGGCGTTGTGAGCTTCAGGGGGGCGATTGCAGTCATAAATCAATCGGGAAACACATTGTTCAACAAGTGGTGCATTCAAGAGTTTTGACATGGTTTGTGCAACTGAAAGTGCGCCCGGATCCCATGCGATGTGCTTCTTCAGCACGTCTTCTTGAAGACCAAGATTATTGTATTCTGGCGGTATATAGTTCGATGCATGTTCGCAGACGATAACGAACTCTCCATCACCAGACAGATTGGTTGTTTTAACCATGCTGTCTACTGAAGATTCGTCTGCAAATTTTGGTAACTTACTCGTCAATAACCATACCCCTGGTGTTTTTTTATTAGGTATTTTTGTAATTATATTTTCAGAACTAAAAAAAATGTCAAGATATTTTCTGAAAAGATAATTTCAGAATATTATTATGTGGAGAAATTTCTTCATTTGTGTTTAGCTTAACCATTCTTTATCTACTTATTGGCGCGTAAGCTTTTGGCTATTGGTGCAAACCTTGTAGGAAATAGAAAATCTGAAAATGGATGAAAATCAAAATCTTACTGTTGCAGAACGCATTCGAACCAAGTTTGACAGCCTGACGCGGGCCGAACGACAGTTAGCAAATTCTATTCTAGAAGACTATCCTGTTTCGGGCTTGGGAAGTATTACCGACGTGGCTGAATCTTCAGGTGTGTCGACTCCAACGGTTGGCCGGATGGCAAAAAAGATGGGTTTTGGGGGCTTCCCGCAAATGCAGGCCCAATTACGAACAGAGCTAAAGGCAACGATTTCTAATCCAATTGCCAAACACGACCTATGGGCAGAAAACGTTCCCGGGACTCATATTTTAAATCGCTTTGCTGACTCAGTAATGGAAAATATGCGTCAAACACTTCGGCAGATTAATCCTGATGATTTTAATGCTGTGGTCTCTCTTCTCTCTGATCTGGATCACGAAATTCATGTGGTTGGCGGGCGTATAACGCGGTCGATGGCAGATAACTTTTTTACCCACATGCAAGTCATTCGATCTGGCATCACCTTGGTTGCGCCGAATTCTAATACTTGGGCGCATTACGTTTTGAATATGAAAGAAGGGGATGTCCTCGTTATCTTTGATATCCGACGTTACGAGCACGATATTCTTCGGTTGGCTGAAGTTGCTAAATCTCGCGGTGTAAATCTTATCCTGTTTACAGATCAATGGGGTTCTCCAGCCGCGAAACTTGCGACTTATAGCTTTAACTGTCGTATTGAGGTGCCTTCTGCTTGGGATTCTCTTGTTGTAACGCTTTTCTTGGTTGAAGCCATAATAGCCGCGGTTCAAACCAATACTTGGGAGGAAACCAAGGGGAGGATGAAAACTTTGGAAGAGTTGTTTGATCAAACCAAGATGTTTAAAAAATTCATTTAGACAAAAATAAATCCAAGCAAACAAAGTAAGGGTTCAGCCTGGATTTAGTATTCTTTATTACTTTGGATTAGTCAGGTTTAGGCAAACTTTGGTCCATTTCACGAGCGGGTTGAGGACAACAGCTGCCTACGATTTTGGCCGGAACACCCACTGCTGTGCAATGGGCGGGAACATCTTCAAGAACAACAGATGTCGCGCCGACTTTTGCACATTCGCCAACTTCGATATTACCAAGGATTTTAGCACCTGCACAGATCAGGGCGCCTTGGCGAATTTTAGGATGACGATCACCAGTCCCTTTTCCCGTCCCGCCAAGTGTTACGTTCTGCAGGAGAGAAACATTGTCTTCAATGACGGTAGTCTCGCCAATCACGACCCCCGTCCCGTGGTCAATCATAATGCCTTTGCCAATACGGGCTGCTGGGTGAATATCTAGGCTAAAGACTTCTGAAATTCGGTTTTGGAGGAAAAGGGCAAGGGCTTGCCTGTCATTGTTCCAGAGCCAGTGGCTTAGACGATAGCATTGCAGCGCATGAAACCCTTTGAAGTACAAAAGAGGCTCAAGGTGTGATGTGCAAGCCGGATCGCGTTCAAAGACGGCAAGTATATCTGCGCGTATTGAAGTGGCAATCGACTGATCTGCTCTAAAGGCGTCTTCAAAGACTTGGCCTAGTAACTGTGCAGGTACTGCGTTATTACCAAGCTTCTCAGCTAAGAGAAAACTAATCGCTTCTTCTAGACAGTTGTGGCTGAGCATTGTTGATTGTAAGAAACCTGAAAGTACAGGCTCTTTGGCAACCATTTCATGGGCTTCTTTTCGAATGTAAGACCAAATAATATCTGTAGTGTCAGCTTGCTCAGCTGTATAGGCCATTGCTTTTCCTTTGACGTTACTTTTGCCTAGATAGGGTATTGTATATGGATATAGGGGGAAGGTGAATCATTTTAAATGATTTTTTGTGATAACCATCATTTCAGTAAAAAATGGCACTGTCTTTTCCTTGAGCCGAAACCTATAGACATAGCGAGAACTTATGTGGGCAGTTGGGATATTATACTCAGTGCTCTAAACGGTGAATTCTGTGAAAGTTTCCCAATCGACGGTATCATACCCAAGGTCGTCGAGAGAGGCGACAGTTAAGCCTGTTATGACATTGGAAGAGCTAATGTATCCCGTCATAATTTCATTGCCAAATAAGGCATCATCCCAATGAGAATAGTCTGTTCCGGAGCCTTCACCCCATTCTAGAGGGACTTCTCCAGCACCACTAAACAAATCAGCATAGGCCAAAATGGATTCTGGGCCATTAAAGGTTGGGGTGCTCGTGCCTAACCCACTGATCAGCCCTAAGTTATCCCAAATCGTACCAAACCCTACAGTGTGCAGCATTTCGTGTATGACGATGGAATTCCAGAGATCAATTGAATCAAAGTAACTGGCATCAGCACTATCAAATTCCATTTTTCCAAGGGCGGGAAGGAAACCATCTGTTCTAATTGCTGTTGGACCTGCTTGGCCCAAGATTCCACCTTCACCATCGATAGCTGTGAGTTCTGCTGTAATCTTAATGTCGTCTATAGTTTTTCCACGGAAGCGAACATCAGGAATGTCACTTATTATAATGTCAGTGATCCAATCGGCGGCCCAAACAAAGGCATCCTGAAGAGATTCCGTCCAGGATCCTTTAAAGTCTATCAAAATGTTGAACTCTTGACTGTCCTGAATGCTGTCGTCCCCGCTTAGGTATTCACCTAGAATGGTGGGATCTCCTGTACCGTTATCTCCGCCGTCATTCCCTCCACCATTACCATTTCCATTCCCGGGATTGTCAGGTTTAGCAAAGGGTTGGTCGTCTAAAAAGATCAGATCCTTAGAGGCGGCGTAGTACTCTGAAGAAGATGTAATAGTGGTCTCTGTAAAAGAGGTTGTTTCCGTATCATGATTATTAAAAAGAGGAAACAAGTTCAATGTTGTGCCAGTGTTTTCTTCTATAAGAGCTCCTGATGCAGCTAGTAGGTTAACGCTCTCGGAAATTTCAGTTGTTACAGCTGAGATACTATTATTCGAAGGGGGTAAGTGCCCCACGAGGTCCTCACTGGATGGGGCAGGCAATTCGTCAATTTGAATTTCTTCTTTCGCGACCAGTAAATCAAAACCTGAACTGGCTTCTGTTGTCAGGTTTGGTTGTTCGTCTTTGGGAGGCGGTGCGATTGCAAGCTCTTCTGGTACGAGCGTGGTCTCGGTTATAATTTTTGCTTGTTGATCGGCAATTTTGTCAGCATTTTTTAATTGTGGAGATTGCCCGGGCATTTCATAATTCCTCTATATAAAATTTCGAGAAAATTTGAATAAATTGTAGTTAATACCCTTGTTGATTTCAATTAATTAGTTCAAATATAAAAGTAAATCATACTATGGTATGCAATTTTATTTTAAATAAAGTTAATTTATATTAACGATTATCTCTAAGTTGATTTTTATTTATTGTATTCGCCGTATGGGGGTTGAATTGATATTGTGTTCGACTCTGAGTAACTCTCATCATTATTAATGGGTTTGTACTTTAGGAGCCCTCAGATAGAGTTGTCGCATTCACCTTAAATCTTTCCTTTTGAGTACTACTAAAAATTTCATGTCAGACATAAGTATTTTTCTAAAACATCTCCCTTTGGAAACTAATCGTTTGGTTATACGAAAATATAGGTTTTCGGATTTTGAACGAACCAAACAAATGAGCCAAGACCCCGTATTGAGAAAGTGGATCCCGTCAGGGGTGTTTAACGATGCAGGGCACAAAGAGCATGTTGAGAAATCAAGCTCTGATACTCCCCAAGATTTTATTCTTGAAGACAGGTTTACTGGAGATATCGTCGGAGAAATGACTTTTCATCTCTGGTTTGTTGAGCGGACTTGGGAAATAGGATGGTTGATATTACCCGCCTATCAAGGAAGAGGGTATGCAAGTGAAGCTGCACGAGCGTTAATCAATTTAGGGTTTGGGGCTATGGGGTTGCACAGGATTATCGCGACCGCTCAACCGGAAAACCCAGCCTCTTGGAGGGTTATGGAAAAGGTTGGAATGAGAAAAGAAGGCCATTATAAACAATGTATTCCCAGGCCCAATGGCACTTGGTGGGATGAAGTTTGTTATGCTGTCCTTGCTGATGAATAGCTGAGATTAGAAATTTCATAAATACTGTAGAACTAAATTAAAGAGATATTCTCGCTAAAGTTGTGCGTTCAATAATATATTAATACTTTAGGTGTCTAGTTACAGAGTTGTTCAGGGGGACTGTTCAATCGGAGATTCTGTTATGAATAAGTTACAGGCGCTAAGTGTTATCCGTCTTGTCATTGTTTTAATAATACCTCTTTTGCTTGGTAGGGCCATAGATGCAAAGGCCGAGACGATTTCTATCGGGACAATTAGTTCTGACCCCGTGGGAGAGATAAAGCTTTTTACTCCTTTTGCGAATTATCTTGCTCAGGAACTTTCCGCCGATGGCATTGATGAGGTCAAAATAGTAATTGCATCTGATGTTCGGCAGATGGTTAAAATGTTAAAGCACCATGAGGTGGACCTCTTTATCGATAGCTCTATAACGGCTTCAATTATCAACCAGTTATCTGGTTCTCAATTTATGCTTCGACGTTGGAAAAAGGGTCGAGGAAAATACCGAAGTGTTATTTTTGTAACAGAAGATAGTGGTATTAAACGTCTTGATGATTTGAAAGACAAAGTAATCGCTTTTGAAGAGCCTTTTTCCACATCGGGTTATGTTCTTCCGGCTCTGGTGATATTGCAATCAGGAAATGAACTCTACAAATTACAAAGTTTACGTTCAGAACCTGAAGCTGACAAAGTCAGTTATGTTATGGCGTATGATAACGAAACCCAAATGGTTTGGTTGGAACGTGGCCGAGTAGCAGCAGCAGCGATGGCTGAAAGTGACTTTCTTGAATATTCTAATAATGTACTTGTACCGCTTAAGAGTTTGTATACGACACCTTATGTTCCCTATCACGTCGTTGTTCGACGCCCTGGACTAGAAGAACGTCTGGTTCAACGAATAAAGGATGTGCTGTTAGTTGCCCATGAAGGAAAACAGGGAGTAGAAGTCATGATGAGCTTCGAAAAGACAACGAAGTTCGATGAAATCCCGGATGACTTACTTTCTGAAATTAAAAAGTTAGAGCAATATCTTGGTGATGTAACTGTGAATTAAAACGGTGATTGGGTTGTAGGTGCTGTGATGAAATTAGGGCTTAGAAATAAAATTTTATTATTCACAACAACGTTGGTGGTATCTATCGCCCTCTCGTTGTTTTCTATTACCTATTATTACGACCAAGTATCGACTAAAGAAACAAGCCATACTCGCCTCGAAAATTTACTTCGCCGGACGATGTTGTCTGTTGAAAATTCAATTTTCATGCTCGATTTAAGAGAGCTTCGTACGGTCGTTTCCGACAATTTACAACATGGAAGTGTTGATATTATCCTTGTCTTAGACGAGAAAGGGCGGGTTCTGACTGATGGATCCAGAGAGAATAAGCTGCGGAATAAAGTTCCTGTCGATATTCCTGTTATAGAGCCATTACTTACAAAAAAAGAAAACATTAAGCTTGAAGGAAGCGATTATTTTTGGATCGCCGGACCCATATTACTTCCGAACAAAGAAAACCTTGGTTTCTTAGTATTCGGTGTTGATATTAACAAATTTAATAGTGTCTTAGATAACTCTCTACGTAATCAGCTTTTTGTTCTTATTCCTGCACTTATTTTAAGTGTATTTGTCGCTTTTATTTTTTCCTCTAGGTTAACTCGACCCTTAAAGGAATTGGCGAGTGTGGCAGAAGAAATTGGTGACGGGGATTTCACCAAGAGATCTTCTCACTCGAGCAAAGATGAAATTGGTGAACTATCAAAATCAATTAATATGATGGCTGATAATCTTTCTAGAATTACAGTCTCTCGTGATGAATTGCGTGTAGTCGCTGAACGAGAAAGCATGTTGAAAGCCCAGGCAGAAACAGCGAATTTGGCAAAATCGAATTTTTTAGCAACTATGAGCCATGAAATTAGAACACCTTTAAACGGTGTGTTGGGGATGGCTCAGTTACTGAAAGGAAGCCAACTTGATAAGGATCAGCAAAACAAAATTAATACAATTCTTTCTTCTGGTGAATCTCTTCTGGATATAATCAATAACGTTCTTGATATGAGTAAAATAGAATCTGGTAACTTTGAGCTGGAGGTAACTACCTTTGATTTACCCGAAATGGTTTCGTCCCTTGTCGCCCCATTTGAGGTTATGGCCATAGAAAAGGGACTTACCATTAAGGTTCAAATGGAAATGGGAGAGGTTGCACTGTTAAAAGGTGATAAGACCCGTTTACACCAGGTGTTATTAAACCTCATTAGCAATGCATTCAAATTTACGGATAAGGGAGATGTTATTCTTACCGTTTCTCATCTTGATCCGCAGAGCTCTGATGCTTTTGAAAACGCGGCATGTTCAGTCCAAATAATTGTTGAAGATACTGGCAAAGGTATAACGGCTGATAGGTTGGCGACCATTTTTGACCCGTTCGTCCAAGAAGATACCTCTATAACCCGAAAGTTCGGAGGATCTGGTCTTGGCCTGGCAATTGTGAAAAAGATAATAGAGCTTATGGCTGGTAGTATAAGCGTTACCAGTCAAGAAGGCGTTGGTACTCAATTTAAGGTATTGGTACCATTTGATTATCCTTCAAAAGATGAAGCAAAGGCAGGCAGAATTAAAAACAAGTCTATCCTGGTAGTACATGATGATAATTTGCAAATACTATTAGCAGAAGATAACCAAGTTAACGCTGTGATAGCGAAGGCCTTTCTTAATAAATTCGGACATGAAGTTGAACATGTTGTAAACGGAAGCCTTGCCGTAGACGCTGTCTCAATGAGGAAGTTTGACCTCGTATTAATGGATGTGCATATGCCAGAAATGGATGGCATAGAAGCTACTCGTAACATCCGTAAGTTATACAGTTTAGAAGATCTCCCAATCATTGGCCTGACGGCCGAGGCATTTACTGATCGTCATTTGGAATTTAAAAAATCAGGTATGAATGATGTCTTAACAAAACCTTTTACAGAACAGCAGTTAGCCTCAGTCCTTAAAGAGTATGGTCAAACTTCTCAAAACTCAGATTTAGAGGGTGTAGGGTTATCATTTGGAGAAAATCCGTCCCAAGAAGCCGCTGAAGCAGAGGTTATTTCAGGAAAGGATAAAGAGGAGGGAGATATCTCCCCTATAAGTTTATATCCGATTGGAGATCAGTCTCAGCTAGATAGGCTTTCTAATCAATTGGACACCAGCCTCGTCCATGGTCTGCTCTCAGAAGCGCCAGAAAGTATTTTAGCCCTTCAGATACAATTACACAAAGCTCTGAAATCTGGCGATAGTGGTGAAATTTTCGCAGCCGCTCATTCGATTAGAGGTATCAGTAGTTCCATGTTTGCCACACGATTAGCGATTGAAGCTCAAGTCATTGAGAGTAAGGCTAATGATCTGATGGCAGTGCGGTCTCTTATTCTTGGTTTTGACCAAACAATCGGACAAACAATTAATTGGTGGGAGGAAAAGGTCGCCAGTTAAATGACGATTTATTCCATGAGATCAATTCTAAAAGCCTGATACCTGCCAACAAGAAATTACACCTTGGTGTTCATAAGCTCATAAAAAGTCATTAAATTAAGATTCTTGTAGAATTTTCTTTAAAAACCTTTTGGTTCTCTCTCGCTTGGGAGAAGAGAAAAGTTCTTTTGCAGGAGCTTCTTCAACAATTTGTCCGTCGGCCATGAAAATGACCCGATCAGCGACATCTCTGGCAAAGGCCATCTCATGAGTGACGATAATCATGGTTCGATTTTCGCTTGCGAGTTCTTTGATGACGGCAAGAACTTCTCCAACCAACTCAGGGTCCAAAGCAGAAGTCGGCTCATCAAAAAGAACAACTTCAGGTTCCATGGCCAGGGCACGAGCTATGGCTACGCGTTGTTGCTGACCACCTGATAGTGCTGAAGGGTAGGCATTTTCTTTGTTGGCCATGCCCACTTTTTTTAAAAATTTCCGGGCACGTTTTTCGGCGTCACTAAGTTCTTCTTTTTTAACGATGACGGGGCCTTCAATGATGTTTTTCAAAACGGTTCTGTGGGGGAAGAGATTAAAGTTTTGGAAGACAAATCCTGCACGCTGCCGCAATTCACGAATGGCACGTTTTTGTTTTTTTAAATCGATGTCAGTATCGACATTAATGTCTGAAATCCGCACAGATCCTGCGTTTGGTGTCTCAAGAAAGTTTAAGCAGCGCAGCAATGTGGTTTTTCCTGATCCGCTCGGGCCAATAATGGCAAGAACCTCGCCTTTTTTTACCTTGAGATCGATACCTGATAGGACGTGATTGTTCTCAAAGGATTTTTTGAGCCCAGTAACTGCGATCATGGTGTTTGAGTTTGAGTTTTTCATGTCAACTGGCCCGAAGATGGCGATTGGATTGTTTTTCCATTTTGCTCTGGAATCTGGATATAACAGTGGAGAGTATCCAGTAGATTGCTGCAGCGCTTAGATACATGGCGAAGACCTCATATGTTCTGGCAGAGATAAGCTGTGCCTGTCGAAACAATTCTGGAACTTGAATTGTTGCTGCTATCGCTGTGTCTTTCAGCAAGCTGAGGAAAGTATTGCCAAGTGCTGGCAGAGCCACACGTATCGCTTGAGGTAATATGGAGCGTCTCATTGCTTGGGCGGGCGTCATGCCAATGGAGTAGGCAGCTTCCCAATGACTTTTATCTACTGAATTTATTGCACCACGCAGGATCTCACCAGTGTAACCACCCACATTCAAGCTAAGACCCAATAGGGCTGCTGGTATCGGGTCAAGCCGGATGCCAAATTCAGGCAGCCCATAATAAATAAGGAAAAGCTGAACAATAAGAGGAGTGCCTCGGATAAATGATACGAAAAACATCGCAGGCCATTTAAAAAAGATCGAAGGTGACAAGTGCATAAAGGCAACGATGAAACCTAAAGAAAGGCCTAACACCATAGAACCGGCGCTTAGCCCAACGGTAAATGCAGTTCCCTTTAATAAAAAGGGAACTGAGCCGAGAAGTAAATCGATCATGACATCCTATGGTATCTGGGGTGTTCTCTGGGGCGCTATCTGGCCTTGAATTACTTAGTTGCGTCTAACTGAAACCATTTTTGTGAGATCGCAGTTAGTGTTCCGTCGGCACGTAAGTCATCAAGACCCTTATTGAGGGCTTGAAGAAGAGTTTCGTTACCTTTGCGAAGAGCCACGCCCATGCGCTGTTTATCAAAAGGCTCACCCGCTGCTACAACTTTACCACCTGAGTTTTCGAGCAGATAAGCGGCAGCCAAGCGGTCATTCAAAAAAGCGTCCAACCGGCCAACGAGCAAGTCTTGGAGCTTAGTTGCATTATCATCGTATGTAGATACTTCAGCGTCAGGAACGTTTTTAGACAACCATTCTTCATAGTTGCTGCCTAAACCTACACCGATATACTTTCCAGCAAGATCAGCTGGTGTATTGAAATCATTTTGTTTGTCGCTGCGCGTAATAACCTGAATACCTGAAATCGTATAAGGTTGAGTAAAGTCGTATTTCTTCTGACGGTCTTCGGTAATTGTCACTTGGTTGGTGATGATGTCGAAGCGTTCTGTTTCTAGCCCAGCAAGCATACCATCCCATTTTGTTGGGACAAACTCTGCATTTACACCAAGACGTTCAGCCAGGGCTTTCGCAACATCAACCTCAAAGCCGACGAGTTCACCGCTTTCGTCCTGATAATTAAAAGGCGGGTAAGTGGCCTCAAGACCAATTAAAATAGTACCGCGGCTTTTAATTATGGAAAGCAGATCTTCATCGCTGTTAGCTGCAGCAGGGCTAATAGATAGGCCAAGAAGTGATGAGGCTATCGTGGCTGCAGAAAGTAGCCTTTGAAAATATGAATTGGTCATAATCGTTCACTTGAATGTTATATGAGGGGGTGTGTTAACGGACATATGTATCATGATAAATGTAATTACAAGTTATTTTACATAATATTTGGTAATTATTAATAATATACAAATAATTTGTGTAAATTATACGAGTTCTCAAACTAGGTACTTTTGATTTAGCAGCTATTTAGTAGAAATTTATCTCTTTAATTGCCCATGGTATTTTTTCAATGATTTTAGCCATTCCGATAGTTTTTATGTGGCCTTTACAAAGGGTTGCTAAGTCCAAAGGAAGTTTTCCCAATTCCTTGTTGCGTGCAACCAGAGAAATATCACGATGAAAATTTGTAAAAGGAAGACGAACAATATTTACGTTGCCCAGAAAATGCCGACTATCTAGCAACCCAGTTGGAGTTGTTATGGTCCATCCATGTCCGGCGGAGATCATGGGCATGATCGCCCGTGTGGTATCTAATTCATAACGGTGAGGGATCGTCAGGCGTAAACGTCTCAGGTGCTGTTCGATCAGGCGGCTAATTGGCAGTTTGGGACTGTACCTGATAAAAGGCAGCGTTGTTAGAAGGTTCTGGAAGTCATCAGGATCATAAGGGTAATCCTCTGGTAGAGCGAGGACAAAAGGTTCCCGGTATAGGGGGTGACGTTCCATGTTATCAACGTCGTCCATTGGGTCCATTGTGATAATGAGATCCGTACGCCTATTAAGAAGAGATTCTCGGTGGTCGTCTGTCTGCCCACTCGTTATTTTGATGTTACCCTTTGGTAGAAGGGTGCCAATTTTATAGGTAAGCTCAGGCACCAGTGTGTCGGCAAGGGTATCAATTACGGCAATCCTGATCTGTTTAAGCGGCACGATGTTGATTTTTTGTAGAGTGCTCCACATTATCGTCACTTGATCCAGGACTTGTTGAGCATGCTCATAATAGGTTTGCCCTGCAGGGGTCGGAGAAAGAGGCCGGACGGTTCGATCAAACAGGCTTGTCGAGAACAGTTGCTCTTGATTGGAGATATGTTGTGATATCGAGGATTGGGTCATGTTCAAGTGTATCGAAGCTTCAGACATGCTTCCTTTCTCTACGACCGTAACGAATATCTCCATTGCTCGAAGGCTCAATCCTTTTGTCATACTCATAAGTTACCTCTGCATTGGTGCGGTTTTTTCGTGATATACTAATTGTAAATTCTATATGTCGGAATGTTAAGTTATTCTAATAGTCATGCCAGACATTAAGAGTTTTCACTTTGTTTCGTTTATCGACTTAATATATTTATGTTATTCGTTTTAGATATTTCTGTTATTATAACAGTTATTTACAGATAATTTTCTATTGTTGAATTAAAATATTATACCAAATGACTTTAGAAAAATTTATACTTAAAATTAGAATAAATGACGAAGCTTTTCATTATGATCTCTACCCTGCATGATTTCCTTAATGTGGAATAGATAAATGTCTGAATTTTGTCAGACGATCACTATTAGGAGAAGGTAATGTCACAACGTTTTGTTTTGGATCCTGCGGTAGAGAACGACTTTCCAAACTTCGTCACTCACCTTGAATGTTCATATACGAGTGAGAAGCTACCAGCAAATCAGCTTCACGGTTTGTCTCCTGCTGGGAAGCCCATTCTTGTGCGTTATGACCTTGAGGCGCTAGCCAAAGCGGTTAGTAAGGAGGAATTAGCAAAAAGACCCGGTGGGTTCTGGCGCTACAGAGAGTTCCTTCCCGTTCGCGAAACAAAAAATATTGTGAGCCTTGGCGAAGTCATGACTCCCCTAATGCCCTTACGTAAGTTGGCTGGAAAAGGTGGTGAGCTTATCGTAAAGGATGAAGGACGTCTTCCAACGGGATCCTTCAAAGCGCGGGGACTGGCGCTGGCCGTTTCCATGGCTAAGGAGCTCGGTATTACACGCCTGGCAATGCCAACAAACGGTAATGCTGGTGCTGCTATGGCTGCTTATGCAACGCATGCCGGCCTGGAAACCACAATTTTTTGTCCTGACGATACTCCAGAAGTAAATGTGTCCGAAATCGAATACCAAGGCGGCAAGGTTTACCGTGTTAATGGCTTGATCAATGATTGTGGTAAAATTGTTGGTGAAGGGAAGGAGCCAACAGGTTGGTTTGATTGCTCTACACTAAAGGAACCTTACCGGATTGAGGGCAAAAAAACTATGGGATTGGAGCTCGCCGAGCAGCTTGGTTGGGAAGTTCCTGATGTGATTTTTTATCCAACAGGGGGCGGTACAGGCCTTATTGGGATGTGGAAGGCCTTTGATGAACTGGAAGCTATTGGCTGGATCGGATCTAAGCGTCCTAAAATGGTTGCAGTACAATCCACAGGGTGTGCGCCAATCGTAAAGGCCTATGAAGATGGCGTAGAGCATGCGCCTCTATGGGAGAATGCTTATACTCATGCCTCTGGTATCCGTGTGCCTATTGCAGTAGGTGACTTTCTTATTCTGAGGGCTGTTCGCGACAGTGGTGGTTTTGCGATTGCTGTGACCGATGAAGCGATTGATCTTGCTCAGGCTGAAGTTGCACGTGAAGAAGGTGTCTTACTTTGCCCTGAAGGAGCTGCAACTTATGCTGCTTACAAGCAGTCAATGGCAGAAGGTCGGATTAAATCTACGGATCGTGCAGTGCTTTATAACTGTGCAACTGGACTTAAGTACCCCATGCCGCCAATTACGCGAACGCTGGATAAGAACCAGCCGATCGACTATTCAAATATTTAGCACTGATAAAGGCTACTGTAGATCAAATCTAATACAGAATTAGGAGGAGGGGGGAGAGTTTGTCTTTCCCCTCCTTTTTCTCTTAAATCGCCGATAAAATGATTTAGGCATTTTCAGTGCCCGAATGGGTATAGGAATATTGATTCACATCCTCACGCAATGTCCATCCTTTGGATGTCCAGAAGGTGTTTGCAAGGCTATTGTCTTTGAAGACAAAGATATGGGTTTTATCGATGCCAATATCAGCCAAAGCTGAGATACATTTTTGGAATAGCCTCTCTCCCAAGCCTTGCTGTCTTGCATTGGGCGCTACGATCAAATGTTGTAGGTATCCGCGACGTCCATCGTGTCCACACATAACGCATCCAACAATCTCGCCATTTACTTGTGAAATAAAACTTAAGCCGGGATTTCGATCCAGATACTTTGCCATCGTTTCTTTTGAATCAGCATCGCGCAGGGTAACACCAGGTGTTTTCCTAAAAAGTTCTATGAGCTGATGGTGATCAGAAATGTTCATTTCACGAATGTGCATTTTGTTATCCGGAAAAGGTATTGGTTTTTGGGTGTGAGAAGAGGACTATAGACCCAAATACAGGAAGCAGAGATTATCTTTGTGAGTATGTCGATTGCTATAGGATTATAAAATGAAAAATTTAAGAAATTTTAGTTAATAAGTCTATAGAGTGACAATTATAGGTGGAATTATCATTGTGGAAGACGACAATGCATCAGCTTAAATATCTATTGTTACCCTTTTTACTGCTTATGAGCGGGTGTGAGGAGGGTGACAAAAATTCTGACTTTAAAATGGTCTCAATGAGTAAGTCGAATATTGGGATTAAAAATACGGGCTCTCGTGATATTGAAGGCTGTAATATTCTCGTTAATGGCGCCAGTGGTTTCATACACGATCCCGGTCGTTCAGCTTTCTTATCTGGCCAAAGCCGAATGTTCTCAATGACGAGGTTTTATAGTAGAGGGCATAGAAAATTTGATCATAGAGTTGATCGAGTAGAGAGAGTGACTGTGAGTTGCTCTCTGCCAAAGATCAGTGCACTCGTCTTTGACAATAATGGTGTTTTAACCAACTTCTAGATATTGGTGTGCCAACCTTAGGCTTGGCAAAATACAATTTATAATTATCCCAAATATCGCAGTCTCTTAATTTGTTGTATAACTGGTGATGCTTGATCATCTTCCAGAATAACCAAACTATTTTTCCCGATAAAAATGTTGGTATTGAGGGTTTGTGTCTAACTATCTTGAATGTCCCTAAAATGCAAAATGAAAGATCTGGACAGTCTCCCCCAGTTTAGCCTAGTTAGTTACGATTACTGGGGGAATAGTCGATACATATCATGAATATACACAAATTTAAGCTATTATTACTGCCTGTCTTATTGACTCTTATTGCCTGTCAGGGCGGAGAGGGAGACTTCGACTTCAAACTCTCGTCTTTGAGTAAATCGAGTGTGGGCATTAAAAGCGATGATCGAAGAGATATAGATGGTTGTATTATTCTTATAAATGGTGCTCAGGGGTTTTGGCATGAGCCTGAACAATCAACTTTCCTATCTGGCCAAAGTCGGGTGTTTTCAATGACAAGATTTTATGACACTGGACAAAGACGTTATAATCCTAAAGTTGACCGGATTGAAAAAATTTCAGTGAATTGTTCCCGGCCAAAAGGAAGTAAGATCGTGTTTAATTCTGATGATGTATTGAGTTCATTTTTGAATTAAGTAACTTCCGGATGTGGTCGGCTCTATGCTTGGCTTGATATAGCTCACGTACTTTGCTATATAGCCGCCACATATTGTAGCTCTGGTTTTACGTTCCAGCCCGCACAAGGAAGATAAATGTCAAATATTGTAGTTTCGGCACTGTATCATTTTGCCATATTGGAAGACTTTGAAGGTCTCCGCGAGCCCCTTCAAAAATTCATGCTTGAGCATGATGTTAAAGGAACATTGTTACTGGCGCGTGAAGGTATCAATGGTACCGTCGCTGGATCGCAAGAAGGTATTGATGCGATCCATGCCTATATTCGCGCCGATGAGCGCTTGAAAAATGTGGTAACCAAAGAGTCCTATCACGATGAAATGCCCTTTCACCGTACTAAGGTTAAGCTCAAAAAAGAGATTGTAACCATGGGTGTTGAGGGTATTGATCCCAACCATATCGTTGGCTCATATGTAAAGCCACAGGATTGGAACGCATTGATTTCTGATCCTGATGTCGTGCTGGTTGATACCCGTAATGACTACGAAGTGGGTATAGGGACTTTCAAGAATGCGATTGATCCAAAAACCGCGACTTTCCGAGAGTTCCCGGCTTATGTTGAAAAACACCTCGGGGATGTGAAGGACAAAAAAGTTGCGATGTTTTGTACCGGCGGTATCAGGTGCGAGAAATCAACGGCTTATCTAAAAGAACAAGGCTTTGGTGAAGTTTATCACCTCGAAGGTGGGATTTTGAAATATCTCGAGGAAGTACCTGAAGAAGAGTCTCTTTGGGAAGGTGAGTGTTTCGTTTTCGATAGCCGAGTTGCGGTGAAACACAATCTGGAAAAAGGTATCTATGATCAGTGTTTTGCCTGTCGAATGCCTATTACCGAAGAAGATAAGGATAGCACCCACTACCTCAAGGGTATTTCCTGTCATCACTGTCATGAAAATTTAAGCCAAGAGCAGAAGAAGCGTTTTGAAGAGCGAGAAAAACAAATAGGTCTGTCAGAAGAACGTGGCATTGATCACATTGGCGGTGAAGTGGCTTCGATTATTGAAAAGCGTCGTGAATTAAAGCAACAGGATAAAGAATATCAGAAGAAAATCACTCTTGGTGAGCAGTAAAGCTCATCAGAGGTAAGAGTTTTATCCAGTTGAGTTAGCCTTATTTAAAGGAGAAGCCCAGGTAGAGTAATCTTGGAGCTTCTCCTTTTTCCATGGAACATTACCTAATGTGCATGATCGCGTCTTCTGCAGCGACCAAAGCGCCCTCGAGATAACCGCCTTCTGCACTTGCGACCTCAGTTCCTGAAAAAATGAGTCGGCCATCCCATAAGTTGGTCATGGTTTTGGGGAGACCATAATTTGGATGGCTTGATATAGGTTCCATGTCACCTTCAGTTGATGTTAGTTTGTCACCGCTCCAGTCTTTGATAATGATGTTCAATGGTGTTGGCGTGTCGGTGCCATATAGTCTGATAATTTGCTGTGTTATAGCGGCCTTTAGCTGCTCTTCTCCCATTTCTTTACGCTGCTTCGGCGTTCCGCCAATAAAGCCAAAGAGCGCATAAGGTGCATCCGAAGAAGCTGAAGCGTCATGTATTTCCATCAGCGGACCTTGGCGGCTAAAAGCTTGACCAGATAAATTTTGATCCCGCCAAAAAGGGCGTTCAAAATGGATAAGGGCCTTTGCCTGTCCAGCCATCCAAGTCGGAATGGAAACCATACTCTTCTCCACCTCTTCTTCGAAAATTGGCGTAAACGTAATATTCCGAGCAGCCAATCTGGGTGGTAGGACAAGGAAAATCCGTTTTGCAGAAAGTGAAGTGTTCGTGCTTTCATGAGAGAAACTAACGCTAACGCCATTTTCCATTTTTGATAAGGCGGTTACTTGGTGGTCAAGGAGAACTTTATCTGAGGGGATCTTGTCTGCGAGACCTTGGATGAAACGTGAAATTCCGCCCTCAGCACGATAGGATATCATCTGATGTTGTTGTGAGGGGATGCGTTCAGATTGGACGTTAGGATCTTCGTAGAGCATATCACCCTTATTCTGTTGTTCGAAAACAGGGATACCGAGCTCTTGGGCAAGACCTGCCATACGGCGCTGGCCGGGCCAAAACCATGTGGGGCCTAAATCCATACCTTGGTGATTGTCTATGCGCCCGCCAAGACGGTCTCTGGCTTCAACCAAAAGAAAGTCTTTGTTCTGTAGAGCGAGTTTATAAGCCAAGTATAACCCACTAATACCACCGCCGATAATGAGGTTCTCTGTTTGCATCAAAAATTTTCCTGAGAAGGGCGGAGATCAAGCTCATGGCTCCAAGTCGATTTGGGTTGCTGGATGATTTGCCAGTAGGCCTGCGCGATGTCCTCAGCCTTCATCATTCGTGTTGGGTCTAGCGAGTGCAGCTTACGGCTTCTGTTCGTATCAATGATACCATCCAGTATGACATGAGCTATATGAATGCCCTGGGGCTGAAACTCACGAGCAAGAGATTGAGTGAAGCCTCGCAAGGCAAATTTTGCAGAGGAAAAGGCTGAAAAGTTTTTGCCTCCACGTAGACTGGCCGTTGCGCCTGTCACGATAACGGTTCCTTCTCCTGCCGTCAGCATATGAGGAAGTGTCGATTGGCAAATGTTTATTGCGGAATGCATCATTGCGTCCCAAGTCGCGGAGAACTCTTCTACATGGGTTTCTAGGAAAGGTTTGATCACAAGTTGTGCCGTGTTGTGAATGAGAACTTTCGGGGGACCATACTCATCTACAAACTGGCGCGTAGTACTCTCGACAGAAGCTTTATCGCAGAGATCAACCTGTTTGAAATGAATGCTCGGATTTTGAGGTTTTTCTTCAGGCTGTGATCTCGATAGCGCGATGACTTCATAATTTTCCTTGGCAAGTTTTTCCGCCATCGTCATGCCGAGACCTGGGCCTGCTCCTGCGATAATCGCGAGTGGTTTGTTATGAGGCATGGTGAAATCCCTGTTGTGTGGAGTAGTAAGTTTAGTGTGCCACAAAAGTATTGGCTGGGCTTTTAACTTTCTCGTTAGGTCAGATAAATCTGAGCCCAGCCGATGTCTATCATAGCTCTAGTTTCTACCCGCCATTACGCCGCCATCAGTATCCCAAATAGCACCTGTAACCCATGAGGCCTGATCTGATAGTAAGAAGTTGATCACTGCGGCGATATCATCTGTACGACCAACGCGCCCAATCGGATGGAAATCATTAAACCCGCCGGTTAGGGTGCCTTCGATTTGATCGGGTTCGATAAATGATCCAAAAATCGGTGTAACAACAACTGCAGGTGATACCGCATTAACACGGATATTGTCTTCAGCAAGTTCCATTGCAAGGTGTTGGGTGAGGGAGTGCAGTCCTGCTTTTGCCATGGAGTAAGCAGAAGAAGGTGTCGCTTTAATTGCCTGTTTAGCCCACATGGATCCGATGTTAACAATAGAGCCACCGCTATGGGATTTCATATTTTTGGAAACGGCTTGTGTTATGAAAAACAAACTTTTGTTGACCTGGTGGTATCCATCGAAGTCTTCATAGGTATGCTCATGAAAAGAGACTGGTTTGAACGTTCCAGCAGCATTGACTAGATAGGAAATATGCCGAGTTTCATTTGATACATTTGTAATGAATTCAGCGACCTGTTTGTCAGATTGAAGATCTACAGAATGAAGATCGATTGTACCTGATCCTGACTTTTCCAGTTCCACTTTCACACTTTCAAGTTTTTCTGGGTTTCTTCCTACAAGAATTAAGTTTGCCCCATTCTCGCGGAGCTTTTTTGCTGTTTCTTTTCCCATACCGCTAGAGCCGCCAATTATAAGAGCTACATTTTGTGTCATTACATTTCCAATCTATTAGTAGGTAGGTACTGATTTTAAAATGGCCTTTTAAAGAAAAGAGTCAAGATGTATATCTATTCATAGGTAGGTAAATTTTTTATTTGATTATAAGAATTGTAAGATAATGGTTATACTTCAATGAATTAAAGAGTTTGGTTTTTTAAAAATAAATTGCTCTGCTCAGCTTTTAAAGAAGGGAAGTAGGCACTGAATTACTGCTTGGGGGTTTTCTTCCTGGGCAAAATGGCCACAATCAATGGCTTGTCCTTCTACATTATCAGCCCAAGACTCCCATAGCCCTAAGGGGTTGCCAGTACGGGCAGGAAATCCATTTTCTGCCCAAAGAAAAAAGAGAGGAGCTTGGATCTTATTTCTCTCCTTACGATCTTGTTCATCAAGTGCGCGATCTATTGTAGCACCAGCACGATAATCTTCGCATAGGGCATGGACATGATTGGGGTCTCTAAACTGATCGCGATAACTCTCAAGGGCCGTTGGAGAAAAAACGTCCAAGCTACCGCTTTTGGTCCAGCTTTTAAGCGTCCATTCGAGGTATTCAACCGGGTTTGCCGCGATCATGTGTTCTGGAAGCGGGAAAGGTTGAGCGAGAAACGTCCAATGATAGGCTTTTAGGGCCATTTCAGCGTTAAAGCGTTCCCACATATCTGATGTAGGAACAACTTCAATAATTGCTAGACGTTCTATCCGATGTGGATGATCTAAAGCCATGCGGTAAGATACCCTAGCGCCGCGGTCATGACCGATGACATTGAAGCTGTCATGGCCAAGGCTGGTCATAAGCGCGACCATGTCCTTTGCCATTTCTCGCTTTGAGTAGGTAAGGTGGCCTTCATCAGTAGCTGGTGTCCCGCTTTGTCCATATCCCCTTAGATCAGGGATCACACACTGGAAACTTTTTGTGAACTCAGGAGCCACTTTGCCCCAAGTTGCATGAGTTTGAGGATAGCCATGCAGCATAAGAAGCGGCTTTCCCTCACCTGCTGTGTGAACGCTAATTTCCACTCCATTTACTTTAACAAATGAGTGTAGGAATCCAGGCAAGGTGGAGGATTTCATCTACTTTGGTGCTTTCGTTAGAGAGATTATTTACCCAAGAGATTGTTATCAAAGAAAGATATTACCTCTTTGTTGAATTCCTTATTGAAACTATGCCGACTAAATGATGGGTCATCAAGACATACCATTTTCCAAACCTTTGGATTTGCCTCCTCCAATAAAGGGTTGCATGGGGGAAGAAAGGCGAAATGCCCTGCGTTTTCAACCAATCGATAGTCCGGTTTAATTGGTAGGCCAGCAAGAATGATGTCTGAGTTGGTAAGCGGTGGGACGTTCTGGTCTTTTGATCCTGCCCAAAGCTGTAAGGGAACGGTGACACTCTCTAAGGCTTTCTTATCAAAGGCGAACCCGAGACCTGGAGCAACCACAACAGTTGCACCAATTCTATGATCAAAATTCCAAGCTGAGTTGGGTAAGTTTTTCAGGCCTGATACTTTGAAATCGTCATTAATTCCGAGGTTACAGACAAGTTCGGTTGGCTTGTTGGCACAATGGGTAATTAGCCTTTCAATATTGGGTATCCCGCCTGAAGAGACCAGAGCAGTATAGGCTCCGGCAGAAAATCCAAACATTCCAATTTTCGTTGGGTTTACTTTCTTTGACTCTTTCCAGTTGTTGAGAATGTAGTCAATTACAAGTTTGATATGACGAGGGCGATCTAACATCCATTTTTGCGGTGGGTAACTCTCATCTTTGTAGTTATTCCCTGTATGGGTAGGCGCTACGACAATGTATCCAGCTTTGGCCATCGCTAAAGCTGTGCTTGCATGCCCGCCCATCCAGCCGCCATAGCCATGGGAAATCACGACTAAGGGAAGATTATTACCCTCAAATTTGCCGTTCAATGCAAGAGCCTGACGGAATGGCGTATTGTTTTGTTTGGGAACGGGGCTACTACTGGGATACCAGATACCGACGTCAATCGGTTTGTCGTCGGGGTCGGTAATACTGATCCGTTGAAATCCGGCTGCATTTACGTGTGTGATCCCGTTGGCGAGGAGAATTACAGTCAAAATATAAAGAAATTTCATGGTTTTTATGCCTTTGAGCTAATGGGATTTTGTTTGGCTTATCTGTCTATAAAATCGAAGATCTCCAAGGCTGACATGGTATTGTTTTTCGCGAGACCTAAATCACGATCAAGGTCGTTCTTCTTCACGATTTAGACCTTATCCAAATTGCCGGTGAATTTTATCTCGCTCATTTACGGCAGTGTGGGTATCGTTCTGTTTGAATTTTTCCATTCCAACTTTATTGGCTTTATCTTTTTGGTTTGTTGCAGGATACAGAATGCTTTTCGTACCGCTTCCCTTTGTCGTCACTCTGTTGCTTGTAATCCTTTTGGTGCAATTGCTCAGGCGAGAAACCGAACAGAAATCAAACAGGATATTTATTTCCTTACTGGTTTTGTATGCCCTGTTATCTGTGTTGATCGGGACCCGTTGGGGCTATGGCGTGCGTTTATTGTTGCCGTTACAGTCTGTCTTGGCGGCAAGTTGGGCTTCTCTTGCTTGGTTAGGGTTTCGGCAGCTTACCAATGATGGCCCTGATATATTGTTTTCTCGAGATTGGGTGCACGCGATCCCTTCTGGAGTAGTACTTGCCTTAATTCTTTTCTGGCCAGATCCAATTGATGTTGTGTTGATCGCGATTTATCTTGGATATGGTTTTGCTCTGTTGAGGGTGGCGAGTTCTGGTTCAGATAACCTTAGTATGGTCAGGTTTGATGAAAGCCCCCGTGCTCATAAAGCATTGTTAATAACGGCAATAATTTTGATCGTTTTTGCTCTCGTAGATATTGTCATCTCACTGGATATTCGATTTTTGGGTGGACACTATTCGTCCTTGATTGTTTCGGTGGCAAACCTTCCTGCTTTGATTGTCCTTGGGGGTGCGGCGGCTATAGCCGACAAAGCTAAGGTAAGAGAAGTTAATACCGACAAAGAGCTATCCGTAGCCAGTAGCGTAGAGCCTGAAGATATTGATGTTCTTAATAAAGTTGAAGTGATGCTTATAACGAAGAGCATTTTTCGTGACTTTGACTTAACTCTTGATCGATTGGCAAGAAGGTGCGGAATATCAGCTCGTAAAATTTCCGGAGCTGTTAACCGGATAAAAGGCCAAAATGTTTCGCAATATGTAAATGAATTCCGTGTCGCGGAGGTTTGCCGTCTTCTCATTGCTTCGGACCAACCTATTACGACAGTTATGTTTGATGCAGGATTTCAAACCAAATCTAATTTCAATAGGGAGTTTCGTCGTGTCGCTGGAATTAGTCCGAAAGCTTGGAGGAGCTTGTACCCTAATGTGGAATACAACCCAGGCCTATAGAGCAAAGATCCTCTGACTAATCAGTACCTAGCTTATTGTTAATTGGTTACTTGCTTCGAGCGGGAGAGTAGGAGCTCTTATCTCAGCGAATGAGGGTTTCTGAATTTATAAGTCGCCCGTAAAGAGATTTAGGTAACTTATTTTCATATTCTTTGCCGTATAGATTATAACATTTCAAGAGCTCAAATAGGCGGTTGATGTAAATTTACACTTAGTGTGTTAAAAATACATCACTCAATATTAAGTTGTAAATTCAAAGAGATAAATGCTTGGCAATGAAGTCAGTAATAGGTAAATAAGTCTTCGTGATTTACTTTAAGCTTTAGAAGGAGCGTTCTATGACCCGTATTTTTGCCTCTGCATATATCCGCACGAGTGCATACGGGAATCGTACACGCTCAGCTTATGTCGCTCGTGTTTCCTACGCCGTCCTCAGCGGATGTTATCTCCGCTAAATCGGTAATGTACCCAACCTTTTGGTACTGACTGTTTGGAAATAGTAACTCACCCTTTTCAATAACTGTATTAGTAATTTACTTCTTTTGCGTGTGTTCGCTGTGCGTTCTTATGTGCAAAATCGTGTCGTTTATCTCTTTTGGTCAGAGGTGCTCTCTTCGCGCATCTTTAGCTATAGGGAATTAGTAACCGTTGTAAGTTAAACAGTGTTAAAGAAAAGAATTACGAGTGACACTTTGAGCTCCTGACAGTCGTGCCTTTATTCCAAATGGAGTTAGTCATGACACTTATCATGAAATTATTTAGTATTGTATTCAGACGTCGTCCCGCTATGGGGCGCGCACTGGATTTACCGTTGTCTATTCGTCGGGACATCGGCCTACCAGCAGACCCTGATCCCCCACAGCCTCTTCGGGCATGGGAGCGATATTTATAATTGCAGATTGGTTTGCTGATGCGCAAACTTTCAAGTCTTATAATTAGAGTAGAAGGCCAGGTTTTATAAATCCTGGCCTTTTTTATCCTGTGGTTTTTAGGGTACGCACCCATAGGTATCCGTTGTCGGTTTTAAATTCTTTTCTACGTGTATATTTGAAAAAATAACTTGTAATATTATTTCAAAAAATAGGATTTTTGTTAAATTTGTCGTCCCTAAAGCAAGCTCTCGCAAAGCATTATAAGTTAAGTTAGATTGTCATAGACAAGGTTAATCTGCGTAAATGCAGACCTTTGCTGCACAATTGTGTGTTTATCTGCAAAACAGCAGGTGTCATTGTTGTCCTCATGCAAGACACTAACGATCAATAGAATATAAATTACATATCTAAAACAATAGCCTAGTATAAATTTTTAATTTTATATTCTTGAAAATTCGAAATTTTGGATATCTAGAATTTATTGATGATGAAATAATTGATTGACTTTAACGTAAGGTGTCAAAAGAATTAAGGTATGAACGGACAGGGCTTTTATAGCATTACAGAGCTGACAAATGAGTTTGGGATCACAACCCGGACCTTGCGGTTCTATGAGAGTGAACAATTACTCAATCCCAAACGCGAAGGGCGCAAGCGTTTATACAATTCACGTGATAGAGCGAGATTAATTCTGATTTTGAGGGGCAAACGTCTAGGCTTCTCTTTGGCAGAAATTCGCGAGATTATTGAAATGTATGACTTGGCACCTGGCGAAAGCGGGCAAATTCAACGCTTGTTGGAATGCATTGCCAAACACAGGGCGCAACTTAGGGCTAAGAGGCAGGATATTGATGATATCCTCCTTGAGATGTCTGAAGTAGAGGCTGTTGCCGCTGGTCGACTTGGTGAATTGAGAAAACACTCGCATATGTCGTCCCAGTCTGAGCAAGAAGTCGAGCAGTCTACTAAATCGTCAAATGAGCGGCCAACAATTGCAGGGCCCCTAGGGGAATAATCGGCAAGGCCAAACCTGATGGATACGAATAAGCGGCTATAATTGCCGTGGACAATAAGCGGCTAAACCCACTGTATTGTCGCTGGGGACAGGGAGAAAAAGTTTGGTTCAATCGGGCGATACTTTGCTCGAAGCGAAGGGTGTTAGTCTTCGCTTTGGAGGGATCCGTGCCTTGACGGACGTTAGTTTTACTGTTCGTAAAGGTGAAGTTTTTTCAATTATCGGACCAAACGGTGCTGGTAAAACATCAATGCTTAACTGTGTTTCGGGACGTTATAAACCTCAAGAAGGGGAAATCATTTATAACGGCAAGAACCTGATTGGCCGGTCTATCAATGATAGGGCCGCCATGGGGATTGGCCGAACATTTCAAAATTTGGCTCTTTTTGGACATATGTCCGTTATAGACAATATTATGGTTGGTCGACATCATCTTCTTAAAAACAACTTTCTTACAGGGATGTTTTATTGGGTTGGTGGGGCGCGAGAAGAAGAGCTTAAACATCGGCGCGATGTAGAAGAAATCATCGATTTTCTTGAAATACAACACGTCAGAAATGAGCCTGCAGGTACTTTGTCTTATGGCCTTCGTAAGCGGGTTGAGCTTGCCCGTGCCATTGCGATTGACCCTGATCTCATACTTCTTGATGAACCCATGGCTGGTATGAACCTCGAGGAAAAAGAGGATATGGCACGCTATATCCTTGACCTCAATGAGGAGTTGGGGGTCACAGTTGTGATGATCGAGCACGACATGGGGGTGGTTATGGATATTTCTAACCGTGTCATGGTTCTCGATTTTGGGAAGATGATTGCTTCGGGTTCTCCCGAAGAAGTGATGGAAAATGAGCATGTCCGCCATGCTTATCTCGGGGAAGAAGATGATCTCCTCCACGATGATGATGGGGAGGCAGTGGCAATATGAGTAATAATATAGCTCAAGGTCCAAACCTTACGACTGTACATGGTGATCAGATTGCCTGGGCCCCAATACCAGATAGCGCTGTCGATGTTTCCATTTACGATACGTTACCTAAAATCCTGTCCTACAATGCGAAAAATTTTGCAAACGATGTCGCCCAGCGCGAAAAAGAATTTGGGATCTGGAACATCTTCACTTGGAAAGATTTCTACGATCATGTTGCTCGTATGTCTCTTGGGATGGCAAAGCTAGGTATTACTTCTGGTGACACAGTAGTTTTGATCGGTGATAATCGGGTGGAGTGGGTCTGGGGAGAGATTGCGGCTCACAGTTGCCGTGCGATGAGTATGGGGATCTACCGGGATGCTCTGGAAGAAGAAATTGCATATTTAACCGACTATACTGAGCCAAAAATCGTAATTGCTGAAGATGAAGAGCAAGTCGATAAGTTCCTTAACCTTGAAGATAGAATTCCTTCTATCAAGTACATCGTTTACACAGATCCCAGAGGGATGAGGAAGTATGACGATCCTCGGTTGATCTCGTTAGAGGAGCTAGAGGTTCTTGGACAAAGTGTTTTGAACAAAGATGCTTTGGCTTATGAAAGCATGGTTGAAGAAACTAATCTCGATGATGTGGCTGTACTCTGTACCACTTCTGGAACGACTTCCAATCCCAAACTATCTATGTGGCCACACCGTTCATTTCTCGGTCATGCTACATCTTATTTACGTGCAGACCCTAAAACACCTGAAGACGAATACCTTGCCGTTCTTCCTTTAAGTTGGGTGATGGAACAGATGTATTCCGTTGCTTGGAATTTGATTGCTCGCATGCGGGTAAACTTTCCCGAAGAACAATCAACTGTGATGGCCGATTTGAGAGAAATTGGGCCAAGTTTTGTTCTGCTTGCACCTAGGGTTTGGGAAACAATTGCCGCGGATGTCCGGGCGCGCATGATGGACTCAAGTGCGTGGAAACAGAAAATGTACGAATGGGGCGCTAAAAAAGGCCTCGCAGCGTTGGATAAAGGCAAAGAGTCAGTCGCTGCTGAGTGGTTGTTGATGCGTGCGTTAAGAGACCGTCTTGGTTTCAAAAATCTGAAGTCGGCTGCAACGGGTGGCGCTGCTATGGGGCCAGATACTTTTAAATTCTTTCTCTCTATGGGAATACCCCTTCGACAACTGTATGGACAGACGGAATCTCTCGGCGCTCATACCATTCATAAGGGGGATGATGTCAATCATGAGAGTGTTGGTTCCCCAATGCCCGGCGTCGAACTTCGGATCGATAATCCGGACAAAGAGGGCCTTG
The DNA here is from genome assembly GCA_036960845.1 of Halopseudomonas aestusnigri. Lineage (GTDB taxonomy): Bacteria > Pseudomonadota > Alphaproteobacteria > Kiloniellales > Kiloniellaceae > Kiloniella. The sequence goes on from JBALWN010000008.1 coordinate 63,305, forward strand.
GAGAGATTTGCGTTAACCATGGTAATATGATGCGTGGTTATTACAAAAATGAAGAAGCTTCCAAAGAGACTTTCGGAAATGACGGTTGGTTCTTAACCGGTGATGCGGGTTATTTAAATGGTGATGGACATCTGGTTGTTATCGACCGCATCAAGGATCTGGCGAAGACTTCAGAGGGCGTGAAATTCTCTCCGCAATATATTGAAAATAAACTTAAATTTTCTACTTATGTTGCTGAAGCGGTTATTCTCGGGTCAGACAGACCTTACCTGACTGCGATGATTTGTATTCGCTATCCCATCGTCTCAAAGTGGGCAGAAAAGCGACGACTTCGTTTTACGACCTATACCGATCTTTCAGCTCAATCGGCCGTTTATGAACAGTTGAAATCTGAAGTGGAAATGGTGAATAAAACTTTGCCTCCTGCTCAGCAGATCAAAAAATTTCTGCTGCTATACAAAGAACTTGATGCCGATGACGGCGAATTAACCCGTACACGTAAAGTTCGCCGTGGGGTCATTGCCGAGAAATACGGAGATATTATCGACACACTTTATTCCGGTGATGATCACGTCAATATCGACACGGTTATTAATTTTCAAGATGGCTCAAAACAACGCGTGGTGACCACCTTAAAAATCGAAACGCTGGAAGAAGGAAAGTAAGATGAATTGGGATCTTTTATTCCAGCTGCTGATCAATGGGATCATCGTGGGCATGCTCTATGGTGTTGTCGCCATGTGTTTCGTCCTGATTTACAAGTCAACTCAGGTGGTGAATTTCGCTCAGGGTGAGTTCCTTGTCCTCGGTGCCTGGGTTTGCTGGTTCTTTGTCTTGAAGTGGCAACTACCTTTTGTTTTGGCTTTTATATTTGCCATGGCATTTATGACAATATTTGGCATTTTGGTTCAAATGATTGTTCTCAGGCCGTTGATTGGAGAGCCAATTATATCAGTCATTATGGTGACAATTGGTCTTTCGATTTTTATGCAAGCCCTAATGAACTGGGTGTTTGGCAACTCAGCCGAGAGCTTTCCGAAAGTGTTTGGTGATGAAACCGTCATGATAGGCGGACTACAGGTGGAAATGGCCTATCTCATGTCACTAGTGCTTTCGCTTCTGGTGATGGGGTTATTCTACTACTTTTTTAAGTTCTCACGCTATGGCTTGGCGATGCGGGCTACGGCCTTTAACCAGCAAGTCGCACAAAGTTTGGGAATTTCGGTGAAGCAAGTCTTTGCCATGGCTTGGGCGATCTCAGCACTGGTTTCCTGTATTGCTGGAGTTGTGCTTGGGTTGGTAAATACCGTTTCTAACTCTTTGGCAATCATTGGGATTAAGGTTTTTCCGGCAGTTATTGTTGGTGGATTGGATTCCATCATCGGCGCGGTTATCGGCGGCGTCATTATTGGTGTGCTGGAAAATATGGCGGAATTCTTTGATGGCCAGTTCCTACATATAGGTAACCTCTACACAGTTGCACCATTCTATGTGTTGATCATCATTCTGATGATTAGGCCTTACGGGCTGTTTGGCACCAAAGATATTGAACGTATTTAAAAGGGAGTGGTTTAAGTTATGTCACATGTTCCTCATCCGCGCCCTTGTGGTGATTTCAGAACAACCTATAGCAACGATACATCGTTATTTCGGACAAAGGTTGAGGGCCGGATCGTTTATCTAGGGATTGCTGCTCTACTAATCTCATCGTTCTTTTTGAACGACTATTACCTGAGCCAGATGATCACCATCGGTATATACGGGATTGCGGCACTTGGGCTCAATGTTCTTGTGGGCTTTACCGGGCAAATTTCACTAGGCCATTCAGCCTTCTTTGGCTTTGGAGCTTTCGCATCAGCCTGGCTAAATAATACGACTGGTATCCCGGTGTTTCTTTGTATTCCTCTGGCTGGACTTATGACGACGGCTGTAGGAATGATCTTTGGTATTCCCGCTGCACGATTGAAAGGACTTTACCTAGCAATCGCGACGCTTGCTTCTCAGTTTATCTTGCAAGATTTCTTTTCTCGAGCAGATTGGTTTTCTGGTGGGGCTTATGGTTCCGCAGCTGAGGTGGTGAACTTCTTTGGAATTGATCTGGATACTGACCAAAGTTATTTCTACCTCGTTCTTTTTTGGGTTGTGGTATCATTTCTGGCTGTAAGCAATCTCAGGCGCTCACGGGATGGACGTGCTCTGGTTGCCATCCGTGATCACTATCTTTCTGCAGAGATAATGGGGATAAATCTAACCCGATATCGAATTACCTCTTTTGGAGTTTCAAGCTTTTTTGCTGGAATTGGCGGCGCTCTTTATGCTCATTATCTCCAATATGTCTCAGTAGAAGGCTTCACTATCCTACTTTCAATCCAGTTCCTGGCCATGATCATCATTGGTGGATTGGGATCAGTTTCAGGTTCCCTTCTGGGGGCGGCCTTTATTCTCTTGCTTCCACAATTTATGGAAAGTTCTGTCGCGACATTTGTTGAGTACTTCAAAATTATTGAAATATGGATTTTGAGTATTTTTCAGGAGGCTGAAACAGCTCTCAGTATTGCAACCGAACATGCGCGGACAATTGAACAGGGTAAAGCCTATATCAAGGAAATGTCTGTTGGAGCTGTGATCATTCTATTTTTGATCTTTGAACCAGAAGGATTAATTCATCGCTGGCGTTTGATCCGTGCCAGTTGGAAGCTTTATCCATTCTCTCATTAAGAGAGGAACCTTTATACCGCGGCGGCCGGGATAGAGATCATAATAATATGCCGCCAATAGGGAGTAAGACATGAAGCAGCGCATTCTCGCCGCAACATTAGCCCTGGCGGCAGCAAGCAGCCCGGCCTTAGCAGAAGATTCCGTTTTTGTCGGCCATCTGGTTGACTACACAGGACCAACTTCGTTTGTTAGTAAATTTTATGGACCTGGTGTTCGTGACGCCGTTGATTATATCAACTCAACCGGCGGCATTGATGGCACAAAGATCGAAATGGAAACTATCGATTACGCCTATAAAGTTCCACAAGCGATTGCCAATTATAAAAAATGGAAATCCAAGGGAATGATTGCTCTACAGGGTTGGGGCACAGGAGATACTGAGGCTCTAATCGGTTTTGTGGCCAAAGATAAAGTGCCAGTTTGGTCGGCCTCTTATTCCGGTCATCTAACTGATCCGACGGGTAAAAATCCTAAAACAAAAAAGCCTGCACCTTACAATTTCTTCTATGGACCTTCGTACACTGATGCCTGTCGAGCGCTGGTTCAGTGGGCTGCTGGAGATGCCAAGGAAAAAGGTATTAGCGATCCAAAGTTTGTGCACACAGGCGATAACCACCCATACCCGAATGCGCCAAAAGAAGGGTGTGCAGAGTATGCTACTGAACTTGGCCTTGATGTCTTACCACCCGTTGTGGTGCCACTTGGTCCAGGCGATTACAAAGCACAGTGCCTAACCATTAAAGAGTCCGGCGCGCATTATGCGTATGTGGGTAACCTCGGTGGCTCTGTGATCTCCTTGCTGAAATCCTGTAATACTGTTGGTGCAGACGTAACTTATATGGGTAACGTTTGGGCTGGTGATTATCTCACGATCAAAGCAGCTGAAGCGCAAAACTACATCTTCCCAACTGCGACCCCGTTCTGGGATGCGCATGCAGATGGTATGGACCTGGTTTATAAAATCGCTGATATGAGTGGTTTTGCGAAAGATACCAAACCAACTCACCACTATATCCGGGGTGTTTGCTCTGCTTTTTACATGAAAGAAGCAATGGAGTGGGCCAAGGCTAATGGCGGCATTACTGGTGAAAATATCAAACAGGGCATGTATGTAAACAAAGCCTGGACTCCTAAGGGTCTCGAAGGCGTTTGCTTACCATCAACATGGTCTTCTGAAGATCACCGTGGAAGCACGGTTGTTTCCATCAACAAAGGCTCTTTCGAAGATGGCGCTGTGAACATTGAACGCATTGCTGAGATGACACTTCCTCGTCGTGATGACTGGGTTGGTTACTAAGTAGTCGAGAACAGGCCCGTTCGATCGAATGGGCCTGCTTTCACGATTGATAATTTTCCGTCTCCTAAGGGTTCTGAACATGAGTACTGTTTCAAAACTGCAAGACCAGCCTCAAAATGATATTATTCTTGCTGTGAATAATATAGAGGTGGTTTTCAACGAAGTTATTCTGGTTTTGCGTGGGTTAAACCTGACTGCGAAACGCGGCCAGATTACAGCTCTTCTTGGGGCCAATGGGGCTGGAAAATCAACAACACTCAAGGCGATTGCCGGATTACTTGGATCAGAAGACGGTGAAGTCAGTCGCGGCGATATCATTTATGACGGCATAGACATAACTAAAATGCCACCGGAAAAACGTGTGCGGAATGGTACATTTCTGGTCATGGAAGGGCGTGGCATTATCCATGATATGACTGTGTTGGAAAACCTCAGACTGGGCGCTTTTACCCAACCTCAAAAAAATGTGGCTGGCGATATCGAAAAGGTTTTTAATTACTTCCCCCGTTTGAAAGAGCGAACAGGCCTCGCTGGTTATCTTTCTGGTGGAGAGCAACAGATGTTGGCCATTGGGCGCGCGTTGATGGCACGACCAGATCTTATTATGATGGATGAACCTTCGATGGGATTGTCACCTCTATTGGTAAAAGAAGTCTTTGGCATTATTAAGCGCATGAACCGCGAACTAGGCATCTCCGTTCTTCTTGTTGAACAGAATGCCAACATGGCACTGAGAGCGGCTGATTACGGTTACATCATGGAAAATGGTAAAATCGTGCTCGATGGGCCCGCTGAAGAGTTAATGAATAACGAAGATGTTAAAGAGTTTTATCTTGGCGGCGGCGGAAACGAACGTAAGTCCTTTAAAAATATCAAGTCATTCAAACGCCGTAAGCGTTGGCTCTAAGCCAAGATTATATTGTAATGAGTTTGTTTAATCAGGTTTAAGGAAACCTGATTTCAGCGAATATTGGAATGCTGTAAAATGAGTGACTATTTTGATCATAAAGAAACCCGCAGCCAATCTGAGCGCGAGAATGATCAGCTTGAAAAATTACGAAATTTGATTTGTTCAGCCAAGGAATTGTCGCCTTTTTATGCCAAATCCTTGGAGCGGATTGAGGTTGATAGCTTAGAGCGTTTGCATGACCTTACCGCTCTTCCCATCGTACGGAAATCTGAACTGATAGAATTACAAAATACTGCACCTCCCTTTGGAGGGCTTGGGATGGTTCCTGCCGGTGAAATGGCGCGTTTATTTTTATCCCCGGGGCCAATTGTAGAGCCACAGGGCAAAGATGAAGATATTTGGCGTGTGGCGCGTGCTCTTCATGCTGTAGGTCTTCGTAAGGGGGGAATTGCTCACAATTGTTTTGCTTATCACTTTACCCCTGCAGGGATCATGTTTGATTATGCTGCTCGAACATTGGGCTGCGCTGTATTCCCTGGCGGAGTAGGACAAACAGAAGATCAGGTTAAAGCGATTAACCGCTTTCAGTCCGATACCTATATGGGGACACCCGATTTTCTGAAAATAATACTGGAGAGAGCTGACAGTTTGGGTACCCCTATTACCTCCATAAACAAAGCCCTTGTTACTGGCGGGCCGCTTTTTCCAGATTTGAGAGAGTATTACGAAGGCAGAGGCATTCACATTCGTCAATGTTACGCCACGGCTGATGTTGGACTAATTGCGTATGAAAGTGATGTGATGGAGGGCATGATTATCGACGAAGATGTTATTGTCGAAATCGTTCGCCCCGGTACGGGTGATCTTGTCTCTGATGGTGAAGTCGGAGAAGTTATTGTGACCTGTTTTAATCCAAATTATCCCCTTATCCGATTTGCCACTGGCGATCTCTCGGCTATTCTCGAAGGGCAAAGCCCCTGTGGCAGAACCAATCGGCGGATTAAGGGTTGGATGGGGCGAGCAGATCAAACTACTAAGGTTCGGGGTATGTTTATCCACCCAGAACAGGTTGCTCGGGTTGTGGAAATGCATGAGGAAGTTACCAAGGCTCGGTTAGAAATCTCTGATAGAGATGGTAAAGACAACATGGTCTTACATTGTGAAGTTCATAATTGCCTAGGAAATGAAGCACTTGAAAACCGGATAGCTGAGACTATTCGCATAGAATGTCGATTACGTGGTGAAGTCACTTTTGAAGCTGTTGGTAAACTGCCCAACGATGGTAAGGTTATCAATGATATTCGAAAGAGCATAGTAAGCTAGAAGTACCCTTTAAGGGATATCTTTCATGAGATCTTCAAGATCATTTTGAAGTTTTTGAATTTCGGTTTTGGCTTCATCACTCAATTCTTTTGGTTTTTCAACAACCTTGAGCCCGGTTTTTACGGGTTGGGTGATGTTGGATGCATTTACCCATCTGGAGATGGCACCAATCAAAGCCCGCTGGTCGATGGGCTTGGAGACATAATCATCCATACCACACGCCAAGTAGTACTCTCTGTCTCCTTTCATTGCGTTTGCTGTAAGTGCAATAATCGGGATTTTGGCAACATGAGTGTTTAGCTCTCTTATACGCTGTGTGGAAGTTGGGCCATCCATTTGCGGCATTTGAACATCCATGAGGATGACATCAAATGGTTGTTTTTGTACGGCGATATAGGCTTCTAAGCCATTTTCAACAATATGTAGATTACAGTTTAGAGGGGCTAGTAAAGACTGAATGACTTTTTGATTAATCCGATTGTCTTCTGCTACCAGTATCTTAATTGCTTTCCCAATGTAGTTGGGTGGTTTGTTGCGAAAAGCCTCTGCGTCTTCCGCTTCTTTGACTTTTTCTGGATCGCCTTTATCAACTTCTATGGTGAACCAAAAATTAGAACCAAGTCCTTCGTTACTTTCTACGCCGATCTCTCCACCCATCAACCTGGTAAGTTGTTTGCAAATCACAAGACCCAAACCAGTGCCACCAAATTTTCGGGTGGTCGTAGTATCTGCTTGGGCAAATGCTTCGAAGAGTTTTTCCTGGTTTTCCTTCGTTATTCCATCTCCACTGTCTTCGACTTCAAACCGGAATTTAAGTCTCTCATTTTTAGAAGTAACTTCTTCAATGATGATTGAAATTTTTCCGGATTGTGTAAATTTGATTGCATTACCAATCAAGTTGTAGAGGATTTGACGCACGCGACCAGGATCGCCCTTGATGATGTCGGTGTTCGTTGGAGAATTAAGAACTTGAAATCTGAGATTTTTAGCTCGTGCACGAGATTCCCAAAGAGCTTCAGTTGTATCAAGTACTTTGGAGAGAGAGAAATCAATTTCTTCGAGTTCAATTTTTTCAGCCTCAATTTTTGAGAGATCAAGGATATCGTTGAGTAGTGATAGTAAGGCCTCACCAGATTCTTTTATGGTAAAAACACTATTGTGTTGATCACTTGTTAGCTTGGTTCCAAGCAATGAGCTCACCATGCCTAAAACGCCATTCATTGGGGTTCTGATCTCGTGGCTCATTGATGCCAGGAATCTCGATTTAGCTAAGTTAGCTGATTCAGCCTGTTTCTTTGCATTTTCAAGCTCTGCAGTTCTGTGCAAAACCCTGGTTTCAAGCAAAGATTTTGTTCTGTTAAGGGACGTAGTCGTTTGGAAAAGCTTATAAAAAGCAAAGGCGATACCGAGAATAAGAATACATGTCGCGGCAAACATAATCTGAGTATAAAACTCTGATTCTTCGTAGTAATTTTTAAATTGTTGGTTTTGCCTATCAGCCAATTTCCCTAGAATTTTCATATTTTCAAAATTGGTGAGTTTTGTTGTCAAACTTTCCAAACGGGATCTCGTATTCGCAGTTTGTTCGGCGTATTTAATAACGTGTTTAAGGTTATTCTCCTGATCCTCGCTAAGCGAAGAGGAGATTAAATTTATTTCTTTTTGAAAAGAAGCGATTGTCTGTTTTATAAATTGGGGATCTTCGACTGAGGATGAGTTAATCATCAAGACGATGTCCATCACCTTATGTATCAGATCCGAAGTATCATCGTTTGTTTTATAACTCTTTGAAAGCTGAGCTAGAGCTTGCTGGAACAACACACTGCTATTGCGGTATGTCGTGAATTGCTTTTCAAATGTTTCTATTAAATTTTTACGCTTATTGTGGTTTGCCTGGTAGTTATTTAACAGTATTATGGTTTCAGGCTTAATATCACCGTGATGATTAAGGTTTTTCTCAAGAGAGCTGATGATTTGATTTATAGTGTTATCTGCGGCTTTGTACTTTGTAAAATCAGGTAAAGATGCCTTTTGTGATTTTAAGATCGTTTCGTTTATGGAAGTCTCATTCGTTTTTAGGTCTTGTATCATGAGACTTAGTTCTTGCATTTGAACAGGGTGGATCTTTCGTGATTCCACATACGCAAAAATTAGGATAAGGCTAAGAGATAGACCAAAGGTAGCTGCTGCAGTTTTATAAATTTCACCCTTCATTTCATATGCATCCCACAAATTGGTAATTCTGTTGGTCTAACAAAACATGTGGCCAGAAAAGAGGATTCATCAGTATGCATCACCGTAACCTTTGCGATAGATTTTGGGATCTTTAAGCTACTTATGGTGGTGTAAAAAGTTTAATTAATAGTAAAACTAGCTTTATATTGAGGATCCGCGTTGTCACATAGTTGGCATCTTCAAAACATAAAAAGCCCGAGGCTGGAAATAAACCTCGGGCTAAAATAGGGACTAATTGAAGTTAAATGTAGCTTATAGTAATTCTATTGCCATAGCTGTCGCTTCTCCCCCACCAATACAAAGACTGGCGATCCCTTTCGTTCCACCGGTTTGCTTTAGAGCATGCAAGAGAGTGACAATTAAGCGCGCTCCTGAGGCCCCGATGGGATGACCCAGCGCACAGGCTCCACCGTTCACGTTCACTTTTTCAGGAGATAAGTTGAGGTCGCGGATTGCTGCAATTGTTACAATGGCAAAAGCTTCATTGATTTCATAAAGATCAACTTCCTTACTAGTCCATTGTGCCTTTTCCAAGACTTTGTTGATGGCACCCACTGGTGCTGTGGTAAACCAACAAGGTTCTTGAGAATGGGTTGCGTGGGCACGGATAGAGGCGAGGGGGGTAAGTCCTCGCTTTTCAGCTTCCGATTTTTTCATCAATACTAAGGCAGCTGCTCCATCGGAGATGGAAGATGATGACGCTGCAGTTACTGTTCCATCTGGCCGGAAAGCGGGACGAAGTTTCGGAATTTTGTTAGTATCAACAGCAAATGGTTGCTCATCGGTTTCAACAAGCGTTTCACTTTTACGGTTTTTAACTGTGATAGGCTCGATTTCTTCTTTGAAGTGGCCAGCTTTGGTTGCCTTTTTTGCTCGATTTAAGCTTTCAATAGCAAAGGCATCCTGTTCTTCACGTGTTGCCTCGTACTTATCCGCTGTTGCCTGAGCAAACATTCCCATAAGTCCACCTTTGTCGAAGTAGGCATCTTCGAGGCCATCCATAAACATATGATCAACGACGGTTCCATGGCCCATACGCATTCCGCCGCGTGCTTTTGGTAAAATGTATGGTGCGTTGGTCATGCTTTCCATACCACCAGCTACAATGACATCGACAGTTCCTGCCATGAGGGCATCATGCGCCAACATAACGGTTTTCATGCCTGATCCGCAGACTTTGTTTACGGTCGTACACCCTGCAGAAAGAGGTAATCCGCCTTTTATTGAGGCTTGGCGGGCGGGAGCTTGGCCGAGGCCGGCAGGTAACACACAACCCATCATAACTTCTTCGACATCGTCAGCCGAAATGCCTGCACGTGAAACCGCAGCTTTTATTGCTGCAGCGCCAAGATCTGTAGTTGAAAGAGGAGACAGGACACCCTGGAAAGATCCCATGGGTGTACGGGCGGCAGAAACGATTACAATTGGGTCAGTCATTGAATTTTTCCGATAATTAAGCTCTGGAACAGGTTCGAGCAACGTTAGGCTTATTATTGATTTAGGAAAGGCGGACGGAGCCATCAAGACGAATGGTTGATCCGTTCAAAAAAGCATTCTCACAAATATGAGCGACAAGGCTTGCAAACTCTTCAGGTTGGCCCAGACGTTTAGGATGCAGGCTCTTTTCAACCAACGCGTCCTTTACCTTATCAGACATTCCGGCGATCATCGGGGTTTCCATGATCCCAGGCGCAATGGCCATAACTCGGACTGCACTGCGCGCCAGCTCTCTTGAAAGCGGAAGGGTCAGTGAGGCGACACCACCTTTTGATGCCGCATAGGCTGCTTGTCCAATCTGGCCTTCCCAGGCCGCGATGGATGCAGTGTTAATAATTACACCGCGCTCGCCATCGATCTCATCATATCCCACCATCCTTTCAGCGGCCAGTCGCATGACATTAAAAGCGCCGACTAAATTGATCTCAATCGTCTTGCGGAAGAGCTCTAGATCGTGAGCGCCTTCACGACCAACCAACTTGGCTCCTGGCGCAATACCTGCGCAGTTCACAACAATACGGATCGGTCCAAGGGCGCTTTCGATTGCCATAATGGCTGATTGAATCCCATTAGGATCTGTTACATCAGCTGTTACGGCTATCGCATCAAGATCTTCTGCAACTCTGTTCACGCCTTCATCATTGAGATCTATCAAGCCACATTGTACCCCTTTGGAGGTGAGGTGGCGGGCTACGGCTTCACCCAGTCCGGAACCTGCGCCAGTGATCAGCGCTGTAATACCAGATAATTTCATGTCTTTATTCCTCTTACGATAAATCAATTTTAATTCAGAATAGAGCGACAGCCTTCTAGGTGGCTTTTCCCTAGTCCTGAGAGAGTTCCATAACCCGGGAGAGTTTTGAATTGGGCTTTATGTCGAGAACGTTTGCTATAAACCAAGCAGTTTCTACCAGTTTTGTTAAGTCCACGCCGGTTTCGATGTTCATGCCATTAAACATGTACACAACATCTTCTGTGGCGACGTTCCCAGATGCTCCCTTTGCATAAGGGCATCCCCCCAGTCCGGCGACAGAAGTATCAAAAACTGAAACACCCATATCCCATGATGCATAGATATTAGCGAGAGCCTGACCATAAGTATCATGATAATGGCCCGCGATGTTTTCGATGGGGATGGCCTTAGTTACTGTTTCAATCATATGACGTGTGGATAAGGGGGTTCCGACGCCAATGGTATCTCCGAGGCTGATCTCAAAGCACCCCATGTCAAAAAGATCTTTTGAAACCTTAGCGACTTTTTCAGGGGCAATTTCGCCCTCGTAAGGACAACCCAGAACACAAGATACGTAACCGCGTACTTTGATCCCCTCTTTTTTTGCGACATCAATGACGGGGACAAAACGATCAAGGCTTTCTTTAATAGAGCAGTTAATATTTTTTTGCGAAAAACTCTCTGAGGCTGCACCAAAAACGGCAATTTCTTTAACACCTGATTCTATGGCCCGTTCCAAACCCTTCATGTTTGGGGTAAGGACGGGATAGCTGATGTGTGGATGCTTATTGATCTGGGCAAGAACGTTACTGGCGTCGGCCATTTGTGGCACCCATTTGGGTGAAACAAATGCACTGGCCTCGATCGCAGTCAATCCTGTGTCTGACAGTCGATTTATGAGCTCGATCTTTGCTTCTGTTGGCACAAGCATTTTTTCGTTCTGCAAGCCATCACGAGGGCCAACTTCTACAATTTTCACTTGTTTAGAAGAGGTACTGATCATGACGTTATTCCTCTACCTCTACCTCTACCTCTACCTCTACCTCTACCTCTAGCTCGACGAGAACGTCACCTTCATTCACTTGGTCATTCTCCTGGGCTAAGAATGAGGTGATTACACCTTTACTTGGCGCAACGATGGTGTGCTCCATCTTCATGGCTTCCAAAACAAGCAAAGGATCACCGGGGTTAACTTTTTGGCCTATAGCAGCAAATAATTTGATGATTTTCCCCGGCATAGGTGCTCGCAGGCCGCCGGTATCTTCATCAAGGTTCTCAGCTGCGACAAGAGGATCAAAAAGTGCCAGTTGGTGGTGCACGCCGCTCACAAAGATGTGGCGCTCAAGACCGTGGACGATAACAGAGGCTTTGATGGCATGTCCGTCAATATTTGCTTCAACAAGGTCGTCAATGACTTTGCCAGTGACGCTGTAATGATTATTCCCGATCTCAAGTGCAAACCCATCAGCGTGATAGGTTGCATTAACAGGATGTTCTTGGTCGCCTTCAATAAATCGTAATTTTCGATTTGCTCGACCACCTAACCGCCAACCATCTTGTGCTCCCCAAGGAGAGAAGGGATCGGTATCCGGAACGTGTGGTTTGTGTCCCAAAAGCTCTACGAGGGAAGCAAGTATCAACGCAGTGTCTGGAATGGGAAGAATAGATGGGAATAAAGCTTCCTGCTCGCGTTCTATTAAACCAGTATCGAGAACTGCCGATTTAAAGGGCTGTACGTTTGCCAGCCTTGATAGAAAAGCAACATTGGTGGTGAGGCCAACAATGTGTGTTTCGCCAAGTGCTGAACTTAGCCGTTCGAGCGCCTTTTCTCGGGTTTCGTCCCAGGTGATCAGCTTGGCGATCATTGGATCATAATGTGGTGATACCGTCCCACCTTGTTCTACTCCGGCATCTACACGAATGTTTTCTGACGTTTCAGGGAATGAGAGCCTGACAAGATCACCAGTAGCGGGAAGAAAATCATTGTCGGGATCTTCAGCATAGATCCGTGCTTCAAAAGCATGACCTGTAAGGGTGATTTCATCCTGTAGAGCCGGGAGAGGTTCACCTGAAGCAATACGAAGTTGCCATTCCACAAGATCCAGACCTGTAATCATTTCTGTTACAGGATGTTCAACCTGCAATCTTGTGTTCATCTCCATGAAATAAAACTCACCGCTGGGATCGAGTAAAAACTCGACGGTGCCTGCACCGCGATATCCGACAGCTTCAGCCGCAGCAATGGCCGCCTTATGCATAGCTGTGCGCGTTTTGTCACTTAATCCAGGTGCGGGGGCCTCTTCGATAACTTTTTGATGGCGACGTTGCGATGAGCAGTCGCGCTCAAACAGGTGAATTGTATTGCCGTAATTGTCCGCAAAGACCTGTATTTCAACATGGCGTGGGTTTTTAATGAACTTTTCAATGAGAACCCGGTCATCACCAAAAGCAGCTTTGGCTTCACGCTGACAAGAGGCCAGTGCGGCTTCAAAATCGGACGCAAAATGGACAATTCTCATACCCTTGCCGCCTCCGCCTGACGAAGCTTTGATCATAACGGGGTAGCCAATTATTCCTGCTTGTTCGGACAGGAAAGCTTCCGCCTGATCTTCACCTTCATACCCAGGTGATAAAGGGACACCGGCTTCACGCATTAGCCGTTTAGATGCAGATTTGTCCCCCATGTCGATTATAGAAGACGCTGGAGGTCCGATAAATACGATGTCAGACTTTACGCAATTTTCAGCAAAAGCCGCGTTTTCAGAGAGAAAACCGTAACCAGGGTGAACGGCTTCAGCTTTTGTCTGTTTCGCGACCTCCAGAATACGATTAGCGAGAAGATAGCTTTCAGCGGGAGCTGGGGGGCCAATATGGATGGCTTCGCCTGCTTCTTTGACAAAAGGAGCGTCTCGATCTGCATCAGAATAAACCGCCACTGTTTTTACGCCCATCAAATGGGCTGAGCGGATAATACGTCTGGCGATTTCACCACGATTTGCAATGAGGATTTTTTTAAACATTAATTTTTTTCCAACAAGCATTTCTCAAAATTCAGACGACCCAGGAAGCGTTGCGTTTTTCAAAAAAGGCAGTGAGGCCTTCGCGTCCTTCTGGGGTGAGGCGCTGGCGCGCAATCAATTCAGCGGTTTCGTTCATAAGCTCTTCATCAAGTTGACGATTGCTTACAGTGCGAATGAGGCCTTTTGCAACATTCAGAGCATCAGGAGCAGCAAGGTTGAATGAGGAGAGAAGCTCCTCAATCTTTGTATCGAGCTGAGCATCAGTACAGTGTTCATGAACGAAGCCCATATCAGCTGCTTTTTCGGAGCGGAATATTTCTGCAGTGAGAAAGTACCGACTGGCTTGTCTTTCCCCCATCGCTTTAACAACGTAAGGCGCTATTGTTGCTGGTACGAGGCCGAGTTTGACTTCTGAGAGGCAAAACTTTGCGTTCTCACCTGCAATAGCGATATCTGCCGCAGCCGTTAACCCCACACCACCACCAAAAGCCGCGCCTTGAACTCTGGCGATAACGGGTTTTGGGCATTCTGCGATAGTCTTTAACATAAGGGCAAGTTTAAGGGCGTCCTCACGGTTTTCTTCTTCGGTGAAATCAGCAGCACGTTTCATCCAGCCAAGGTCGGCACCAGCGCTAAAGCTTTTGCCACGCCCTCCGAGAACGATTGCGCGAACGTCGGTGTTTTTACCGAATTTTGTAAAGGCATCGTTGAGTTCGGCGATCATGATTTCATCAAGAGCGTTGTGTACTTCGGGTCTGTTCATCCAAATTCTGACAGCGCCTGATTTAAATTCGATTTCAAGTGTTTGATAGGTCATGTGATTACATCCTAAAGACACCAAACTTGGTGTCTTTTATCGGTGCGTTGAGAGAAGCTGATAAGCCCAATGCCAATACACGTCGCGTGCGTGCGGGATCAAATACGCCGTCATCCCAAAGGCGAGCTGAGGCATAATAAGGTGAGCTTTGTTCTTCGAACATATCGAGCATGGGTTGTTTGAAAGTAGTTTCTTCTTCTTTAGACCAATTACCGCCCTTGGCTTCGATGTTATCGCGTTTAAGTGTCGACATTACCGATGCGGCTTGTTCTCCGCCCATGACGGAAATGCGGGAATTGGGCCACATCCACAAGAACCGAGGTTGATAAGAACGGCCACACATTCCGTAGTTTCCCGCGCCAAAACTTCCGCCGATCAAAACTGTGAACTTTGGAACGTTGGCGGTGGCAACGGCGGTAACCATCTTGGCACCATCTTTGGCTATGCCGCCGGTCTCATACTTACGACCGATCATAAAACCGGAAATATTTTGCAAGAACACCAACGGAATACCCCGTTGAGCGCAGAGCTCAATAAAGTGAGCCGCTTTTTGGGCACTTTCAGAAAAGAGGATACCGTTGTTGGCGACAATGCCAACAGGGTATCCCCAAATGCGGGAGAACCCGCAGACAATGGTCGTTCCGTAGCGAGCTTTGAATTCATCAAAACGCGATCCATCGACGATACGTGCGATAACCTCACGAACGTCATAGGGTGTTTTTAAATCTGTCGGAACAACACCATAAATTTCTTTGGGATCGTAAAGTGGCTCTTCAGGTTTCGATAAGTTGAGTTGATTTGGTTTTTGCCAATTTAGGTTCGCAACTACGTGCCGCGCTATAGTCAATGCATGCGCATCGTTCTCAGCTAAGTGGTCCGCAACCCCTGAAAGACGGGTGTGAACATCTGCACCACCAAGATCTTCAGCAGAAACAATTTCACCCGTTGCAGCTTTAACGAGGGGAGGACCGCCGAGAAAGATAGTTCCCTGCTCTTTGACGATGATAGTCTCATCAGACATGGCGGGAACATATGCACCACCCGCGGTACAGGACCCCATAACAACAGCAATTTGGGGAATGCCCATTGAGGACATTTGTGCCTGATTGTAAAAAATTCGGCCAAAGTGGTCCCGATCAGGGAAGACTTCATCTTGGTTGGGTAGATTGGCGCCGCCGGAATCTACCAGGTAGACACAAGGTAGACGGTTTTCCTGTGCAATCTCCTGGGCGCGGAGATGTTTCTTAACCGTCATTGGATAGTAGGTGCCGCCCTTAACCGTAGCATCGTTTGCAAGGATCATGCATTCAACGCCAGAAACTAATCCGATACCTGCGATAACACCCGCCGCCGCAATATTGGCATCGTACATACCATGAGCAGCAATGGGGGCGATTTCGAGAAAAGGAGATCCGGGGTCAAGCAGAGATTCTACACGTTCTCTCGGGAGCATTTTGCCCCGAGACAGGTGTTTTTCGCGTGCGCGATCAGGGCCACCTTTTGCCGTTTCTGCGAGGACATCATTGAGTTGATCAACGAGGCCTTGCATATGTGCGGCGTTGGCTTTGAAGTCTTCAGATCTCGGTGAGATCTTGGAGCGGATAACAGACATTAAGCTGTCTCCCCAAAGAGTTCACGCCCGATAAGATAACGGCGGATCTCGCTTGTGCCTGCGCCGATTTCATAGAGTTTGGCATCGCGCCACAGGCGACCGGTTGGATAGTCATTGATATAGCCATTGCCACCAAGAACCTGAATGGACTCTCCGGCCATCCATGTCGCCTTTTCAGCAGAATAAAGAATAGCACCGGCTGCATCTTTTCGGGTGGTTTCCCCCCGATCACAGGCTTGGCCCACTGCGTACACATAAGATCGACAGGCGTTCCAAGTGGCATAGATGTCTGCCATTTTGCCCTGCATCAATTGGAACTCACCGATTGCCTGGCCAAATTGTTTGCGTTCATGAATGTAGGGGATAATGATATCAAGGCAGGAGGACATAATACCAAGTGGGCCACCAGAGAGAACCGCACGCTCATAATCCAAACCAGACATGAGGACCCGTACCCCTCCGTTTAGTGCCCCGAGAATGTTCTCTTCTGGGACTTCACAATCTTGGAATACCAACTCACCAGTATTCGATCCCCGCATGCCAAGCTTGTCGAGCTTTTGGGCCGTTGAAAAGCCAGGAAAATCTTTTTCGATGATGAAGGCAGTAATACCTTTAGCTCCTGCCTCGGGATCTGTCTTGGCGTATACAACCAACGTATCTGCATCAGGACCATTTGTGATCCACATTTTATTGCCATTTAGTACGTAGCGATCGCCTTTTTTTTCTGCCTTCAAACGCATAGACACCACATCTGATCCCGCGCCCGGTTCTGACATAGCAAGAGCGCCGATGTGTTCACCAGTTATGAGCTTGGGGAGATATTTTGCTCTCTGTTCCGTCGTTCCATTACGTTTGATCTGATTGACGCAAAGATTGGAGTGCGCACCATAGGAGAGGGCGACTGAGGCCGAAGCTCGACTGAGCTCTTCCATTGTAACGATGTGGGCGAGGTAGCCCATGCCGCTTCCGCCATATTCTTCATCTGCGGTGATACCGAGTAAACCCATATCCCCCATCTTGCGCCATAGATCCATTGGAAACTCATTGGTTTCGTCAATCTCTGCTGCACGTGGGGCAATCTCTGCGTCGGAAAAGGCTTTTACGCTATCGCGTAACATGTCGATTTCTTCACCGAGGTTGAAGTTTAGACTTGGGAAGGTATGGCCGGTACTCATAATCTTTAATTCTCCGCTTACGGAATAGTATGTAAAACAGCTTTTACGCGTTATTGGGTTTTGTTTTTTTGAATCTTGGCAATAGTTGCTGCGACATCAGGTTTGTTTTCCATGCGCATAAAGGTGCCTTGAGCGGCAGCAACGTGTACTTCGCTGCCATCTGTTTGAAGAGCATAGACGTCCATTCGGGCTATTGTAACACGGCGACCGGCTCTAAGGACGGTTCCTTTTGCGATCAATAATTCCCCTGCACCCGGAGCCATCATGTTGATTTTATATTCGACGGTCAGAATGGAATCATTTTCTTCTATAAGAGTGTAAGTCGCATAGCCTCCGACATAGTCGGCTAAAGCGCCAATAACACCGCCCTGAAAGAAACCATGGTGTTGTGATAACCCATGGCGAAAGGGGAGTTCCATTTCAACGTAACCAGGTTCGATAACTTTGAAAGTTGCGCCCAGTGTTTGTCCAAACCCGGTATTATCGTGGCTATCTCTGATTAGCTCAGCGTAATTTGGGTTTCTTGGTTCAAAATTTGTTCTGGGCATAACGGTTATCTTCCTTGTGTTTATTTTTTTATTTATCCAACTCATCCAGTCTAAGCTGAACTTTATCGTTGACCTGTTTGAGTTCTTCTAGAGTTTCTAAAATGTCTCTTTGTTTTTGTTCTAGCTCTGCAGTGCGTTCATTTATGCGATCTTGCAGACGCTGGAGTTGCCCTTTTTCACCCGGGGCATGGTCGTACATCTCGATGATTTCTCTGACCTCTGCCAAAGAGAACCCCAACCTTTTCCCGCGTAGAATGAGTTTAAGTCGGGTTCTGTCCCGGGGGGTGTAAAGGCGCTTGCGGCCTTGCCGTTCTGGATTGAGTAAGTTCTCATCCTCATAGAACCGGAGAGTGCGGGTCGTAATCGCAAACTCAGCCGTAAGTTCCGTAATGGTGTAATAGCGTCTGTCGGTCATGAGTATTATTTTTTACGCATTTTACGTAAACGTCAACTAAATTATAAAATCATATAAATAACAAATGAGTAAGATTGTAATTTATATGATTTTGAGTTTACGTCGATTCTGAATTGAGTTGTGAAAAATTTCCTATGCAGTAATTTTAATAATCTTGAGACAGAGCTAATAAATGAAAGACTGGCTGATGGTTCCCGTCAATAAAGCGCCTGAAATATCCGTAGTTGATATTCAGAACGTAATACTTGAAACCGATAGATTATTATTACGATCTTTCACTGAAAACGATTTCGAAGTGCTCTATGGTCTTCGTCGACAGAAAGAGGTTGTTAGGTATCTCTATGGAGAAGTTCATACGCCAGAAGAGACCAGAAAGGTTTTAGAACAACGGCTGAAGATGACGACCCTCGACAAGGATGATGATAAGTTAATTTTAGCCGTTGAGGAAAAAACTACGGGCGCCTTTGTAGGTGATCTTGTTCTTATTTTGACCAGTAAGGTATCTTGTCAGGGAGAAATAGGTTTTGTTTTTAACCCTGATCTTCAGGGGAGGGGATATGGTTATGAAGCTTCTCAGGTAATTTTACGTTTCGGATTTGAGAACCTAAATCTGTCCCGTATTGCAGGCAGGTGTGATCCTCGAAATATAGCTTCAGCAGGACTTCTTCGTAAATTAGGGCTTAAGCAGGAAGCACATTTGATCGAAAACGTATGGGCGAAAGGAGAGTGGACGGATGAACTCATCTTTGCTATTCGAAAGTCTCAATATGATAATGAGCAATAAACGAACTTCCTTAAAATGACAAGTGATCAACAGGCCTTGAAATTTGAAGTAGCATAGCAGAGGGGGGTAGTCGGAGCCTCAGCGGGCAGAATGAAAAACCATTGTAAATCTGCATACTAAGCTAATGTTGCTATGTGTTTTGTTACTTCATAATTTCACCTAACCATTTCATCATCCTAGATCTCTTTTATAGGCTTTGCCGTAGTAAAGACGTTTTAGTCATAGAAGGATGAAAACTTCTGCATCCAAAGAGAATTTCTTTGTTCATCTCGCTCATTATAGAGTTTTAATGCCGTTTCCAGATTAAGGTTATATGCATCCTCTTTATCTTCACCGATTGCCGTCAAGCGCATTGAGTACCACGCTGTGATACCACCTTGAGGTGGAGACTGAAATCTAGGGAACACTGGATCATTTTTTTCTCCCTTTGCCCAAGCCTCAGCTAATCTTGGGTTAAGCACCAAGGCACGCGCTAAACCTATAATATCGGCAGAGTTCTCTTCGATAGCTTCTATTGCTTGTTCTTGCTTGGTAAAACCTCCTGTAAGCATCAGAGGGATACTGGTGAGTGTCTTGGCTTGTTTCGCAAATTTTAGAAAATACGGCTTCCCTTTGGAGACACCATCTGAGCTTGCTTTTGCCCCAGGGAAATATGTGCCACCACTAATATCGATTAAATCAACTGTAGTTCGATCGAGGATGCGTACTACTTCTAATGCGTCAGTTTCTGTTAAGCCTCCGTCTAATTTGTCAGTTGCATTTATTCTGATACCAATTGGAAAAGTTGGGCCTACCGCGATACGTGTTTTTTCGACAATTTCTTGAATTATACGGGCTCGGGCTTCAATGGAACCGCCGTAACCATCTGTTCGATGATTGAATAATGGTGAGAGAAATTGACTGAGTAAAAAACCATGACCAGCATGAATATGTACTCCTGTAAAACCGGCATCCTTTGCATAGGATGCTGTTTTGGCAAACATATCTGGTAGCTGTTGTATTTCAGCTAATGTCATGCCGTGACTTTGCAATCCCTCGACGTTCAATGGAGAAGGTCCTTTCGGCGTGCTTACTGGCAAATGTGAAAGCGCGCCGGCATGCCCGAGTTGTGGCCAGATATGTGCTCCATTTATTGAGGCTCTTGACGTGAGTGATCGTAAAACTTGATGGTTAGCTTGCTTCCCGAGTACTAAATTTCCGGGTTTCTCAGGGAACCTTGGGTCCCCTTGTACTTCACCGATTATAGATAGAGCGACACCACCGGTAGCCCATTTTTCATAGAGGCGAATTTGTACGTCAGTTGGATTGCCTTCTCCATCACCAAGGGAGTCAGACATAGGCGATTTTGCCAGTCTGTTTTTGAGAACTGCACCACTGGGGAGTTCTATAGAATCACTAAGAGCAGATGAGCGTTTGTTTTCATCTAATTTTAAAGGTTGGTTTTCCATTTTATTTGCCAATCTAAATATCTAGATTTTTCGATATGAGTTGATAAATGATGTCATATTGTTGATGTTTTTAAGTTTCTAGTGTGCGCTAACTTATAAGTTCATCTTCCAGGGCTCTCAAAAAAGCTTTGATGGAATCTTCGTTGCGACGATAAAATGTCCACTGCCCGTGACGTTCTGAATCCACTAACCCTGCTTGTTTCAATAATCCCATATAATTGGATATGGTAGATTGCGACAGGCCTGCTTTCTCCTGGATATATCCAATGCAAACTCCATCTAAATCGCGATGCTCAGGCAAGGCGGGAGGAAAATTGGAGCGATCCTGCAGCCATTTCAATATATTGCGGCGTATAGGATTATTTAGTACAGAGATTATTTTATCTTTATCCATATATCGAAATATATCGATATATAAGTTAATGTCAAGATAAAGTATTCGAAGCTTTTATGGAATTAGTTATCAGGTAGAAACAATTTTCGCGACGCAGTTACTTTTTCAACGATGAAATCAACCGTTGCCCTAATACGGGCAAACCCTTGCAAATCGGCATGATAGATCAGCCATAAGGTCCTCATGATCTTAACTTCTTCACGAAGTATGGGAACCAGATTGGGGTAATCATCGGCCATGAAACAGGGCAAGATGCAAATCCCAGCACCGGTAGATGTGGCTTGCATTTGGGCGATAAGATTTGTACTGCGAAGTTGTGGGCGTAACTCTTTCCCCAGCTGAGGGACATAGTTCAGTTCTGGCGAGAAAATCAAATCTTCAATATAGCCAACCATTCGGTGACCCTGGAGTTGATCTTTGCTTGTAATCGGACCTCGTCGTTCGAGGTACTCGGGAGAGGCATAGAGCCCTAATCTGTAGTCTGTCAGCTTACGAGACCTCAAACGACCTTCCGTTGGACGACTAAGACCTATTGCTATATCGGCTTCACGTTTTGAGAGACTGAACATTCTAGGCATAGCAACAAGGTCGATTTCAAGACCAGGATGGGCACGACAAAGATCGCAAATTCGAGGTGCGAGAAAAAAGCTGCCAAAGCCATCAGGTGCGCCAATTCGAACTGCGCCTGTTAGATCAAGGTCGGCGCCTGCGATTTCATTTTGCACACCCATGGCCATTGTTTCCATAGACTCAGCCGCACCGAGAAGGCGAAGGCCTATCTCGGTGAGTGCATAGCCTTGGGGGCCGCGTTCAAACAAAGTGGCGCTCAGGGCAGTTTCCAATGCCTGAATGCGTCTGCTTACAGTGGTGTGATCCACCTTCAAGCGCTTTGCAGCGATCGTCAGCTTCCCTGTCCGGGCAACGGCGAGGAAAGGGCGGAGGTCGTTCCAGTCAAAAGTCGGGTTCATAATGTATTTTCGCACAATGGTTTGTTGCTATTAGCTATAGCTGTGCAAAAAAAACAATGCAAGTCTATGTGTCAGGATCAAAGAGCCAGTACTTCTGCTCTGGCGATTCTTTCTCGCCATTGTGGTTATAAACTGGCTTTCAATAAAATACGCCGATGAGAGAACGCTTATTCGAGCGTTGTTTTCGAGTTGGCATCATACAATGAAGGAGATGCGGATATGGCCGCTGAACTCTATCACCTTATTGGTGGTGAAAAAGTAAAAGGTACTTCAGGTCGTTTCAGCGATGTTTATTGGCCAATGACTGGTGAAGTTGCTGCAAGGGTTCCTTTGGCATCTGAAGACGAGATGCGGGCTGCTGTTGAAAACGCAAAAGCTGCTCAGCCAGCTTGGGCGGCGACAAATCCGCAAAAGCGTGCTCGTGTAATGCTCAAGTTCCTTCATCTGGCTCAGGAAAATTATGACGAGTTGGCTGAAATGCTTTCTCGTGAGCACGGTAAGACAATCCCTGATGCAAAAGGTGACATTCAACGTGGTTTGGAAGTCGTCGAGTTTGCCTGCGGTATTCCACATCTTCAAAAAGGCGAATTTACTGAAGGCGCTGGCCCCGGTATTGATATGTTCTCCATGCGCCAGCCTCTTGGCGTTGTTGCTGGCATCACGCCTTTCAATTTCCCGGCAATGATCCCAATGTGGAAATTTGCACCGGCGATTGTTTCTGGAAATGCTTTTATTTTGAAGCCGTCAGAACGTGATCCTTCTTTGCCACTTCGCTTAGGCGAATTGATGCTCGAAGCTGGTCTTCCTGCGGGTATCCTGAACGTCGTTAATGGCGACAAAGTATCTGTAGATGCGATCCTTGATGATCCAGATATCAAAGCCGTTGGTTTTGTTGGATCAACTCCGATTGCGGAATACGTTTATACTCGGGCAACGGCTCAAGGCAAACGCGCGCAGTGCTTTGGTGGTGCGAAAAACCACATGATCATTATGCCAGATGCCGATCTTGATCAAGTTGCTGATGCTTTAATCGGTGCTGGATATGGCTCGGCCGGCGAGCGTTGCATGGCGATTTCTGTTGCCGTTCCTGTTGGTGAGGAAACAGCAGACCGTCTTATGGAGAAGCTAAAGCCACGTGTTGAAAGCCTGAGAATTGGCCTCTCTACAGATCCGGAAGCTGATTTTGGTCCAATGGTGACTGCTGATGCCGTAGAGCGCACCAAAGGTTATATCGATATTGGGCTTAAAGAAGGTGCTGACCTTGTTGTTGATGGACGTGATTTCGTCATGCAGGGTTATGAGGACGGCTTCTATATGGGCGGTTGTCTGTTCGATAACGTCACTGAGGACATGCGTATTTACAAAGAAGAGATTTTTGGCCCGGTACTTTGTGTCGTTCGTGCCAAGGATTACGAAGAAGCTCTTCGACTTCCGAGTGAACACGAATATGGAAATGGTGTTGCCATCTATACCCGTGACGGTGATACCGCTCGCGATTTCATGACCAAGGTAAATGTTGGTATGGTTGGCGTGAATGTGCCAATTCCTGTTCCGCTTGCCTATTATACTTTTGGAGGTTGGAAACGTTCTGGCTTTGGTGACCTGAACCAGCATGGTCCAGATTCTGTTCGCTTCTATACCAAAACCAAGACCGTGACCCAACGTTGGCCTTCTGGTGTGAGAGAAGGTGCTGAGTTCTCAATCCCAACGATGGATTGATACTGAGAATACGGGGTGATTCCAAATTACTGTTAAGGTAATCAGGGGATCACCCCGAACTCGTTTTTAGTAGGAAATACGAGTTACAAACATCGATAAAAAGCCAGTAAGAAAAGATCATCTGATGAGCCAATTTGAACTGAACGAAGAACAATGTGCTATCCAAGAGATGGCCCAGGATTTCGCCCGCGATAAGATCGCTCCTTTTGCCTTGGAATGGGATGAAAAGGAACATTTTCCAGTCGACGTGATGCGTGAAGCCGCAGCCCTGGGTATGGGCGGAATTTATGTAAGAGACGATGTTGGTGGCACAGGTCTTGGGCGTCTGGATGCAGCCTTGATTTTTGAAGCTCTTTCAACAGGGTGTCCTGCGGTTTCGGCTTTTATTTCTATTCATAATATGGCGTCTTGGATGATAGACCGTTTTGGCACAGAACAGCAGCGCCAAAAATGGTTGCCGTCGATGATGACCATGGATCTTATTGCCAGTTATTGTCTCACAGAACCTTCTGCGGGATCAGATGCTGCAGCTTTAAAAACCAAAGCTGTTCGTGACGGTGATGATTTTGTGCTCAACGGATCAAAACAGTTTATCTCTGGCGCTGGTGCCTCTGATCTTTATCTTGTGATGGCGCGTACTGGCGGCGATGGTGCCGGTGGGGTTTCTTGCTTCTTGGTTCCAAAAGACGCCCCTGGAGTTTCGTTCGGAGCCAACGAGAGAAAGATGGGGTGGAAAGCCCAACCCACTCGAACAGTTATCCTTGAGGATGCCCGTATTCCTGCTGAGAACATGATTGGTGAAGAGGGCCATGGTTTCAAAATAGCTATGATGGGCTTAGACGGAGGGCGCTTAAATATTGGTGCCTGTTCGCTTGGCGGTGCGCAATCAGCTTTGGATAAAGCAATCGCTTATATGGGCGAGCGCAAGGCGTTTGGGAAATCGCTTTCGCAATTCCAAGGTCTTCAGTTCAAAGTTGCTGATATGGCGACAGAGTTAGAGGCTGCAAGAACGCTTCTCTATACCGCAGCGTCTAAACTTGATGCCAAAACACACGATGCTACGCGTTGGTGTGCGATGGCAAAGCGCTTTGCGACGGATACCGGATTTACAGTGGCGAACGAAGCACTGCAAATCCATGGTGGTTATGGCTACCTTGCCGATTACGGCGTTGAGAAAATTGTACGTGATCTTAGGGTGCATCAAATCCTTGAGGGGACGAACGAGATTATGCGTCTGATTATTTCTCGGGATCTTCTAAAAGGTGGTGCAGCATGACTGAAGAACTGATTGTTCGACAAGAAGGGGCTGCTGGTCGGATTACTTTGAACCGTCCAAAAGCTCTCAACGCGCTATCATTGGATATGGTCCATGGTATGCTGGCTGCTCTCGAAGCGTGGCAGAAGGATGAAGCCATTCGTCTGGTCATCATAGATGGCGCAGGAGAACGTGGCCTGTGTGCGGGAGGCGACATTCGTGCTCTGTACAAATCGTGCCAAGAACAAGATGGAGTTGCTCAACAATTTTGGGCTGATGAATACAAGCTCAATGCTTTGATTGCTAACTATCCGAAGCCTTACGTTGCTATTATGGATGGTATCGTAATGGGGGGAGGCGTTGGAGTGTCTGCGCACGGTAGTAACCGTATCGTTACAGAACGCACCATGATTGCGATGCCGGAAACGGCAATTGGCCTTTTTCCTGATGTCGGGGGAACATGGCTTTTGGCAAATGCTCCTGGCGAAATTGGTACTTATCTTGGTTTGTCAGGCCATCGGGTCGGTGCTCAAGATGCTATTTATGCCGGACTTGCTGATATTGAAGTGACGAGTGATCGACTTTCTTCGTTGGTCAATGCTCTTTCTACTGCTGATTACGGTGGGAATGCACATTCTGATGTGGATGCTATTTTGCGGGGTTTCAGTATTTCAACAGGACCTGCTTCACTTGCAACTCAACGCAGTGAGATCGATAACGTTTTTGCTCACGATCAGGTCGAAGATATTGTTGTTGCCGCTTCTAATCTTGGTACTGAATGGAGCGAAAAACTTGTTAAAGCTCTTTCCAAGCATTCACCTCATTCTATGAAAATCACACTGGCTGCAATTAAAAAAGCGGCAAGTTTAAGCGGGATCGAAGACGATCTCGATATGGAATACCGTCTCGCCTTACGTATGTTCGCACGTCCTGATTTTTCAGAAGGTGTGCGCGCTGCCGTGATCGATAAAACAGGTGATCCAAAGTGGTCTCCTTCTACATTGGAAGAAGTATCCGACGATATGGTGACGAGCTGTTTCGAAAGCCTGGGTGATAAAGAACTTGGATTGGCTTCTAGTTTAATTCGTTAGATCGAGTGTAGCAGGATATCCAAAGAAAATTAAGGATAAGAAAAATGAAAACAGTTGCATTTATTGGCCTCGGAAACATGGGTGGTCCTATGGCCGCCAACCTTGTTAAAGCAAATTATAGCGTTAAAGGGTTTGATCTCTCTGATGATGCCAAGGCACAGGCGAGAGAAAACGGTGTTGATATTATTGAGACTGTGGAAGAGGCCGTTGGAGGTGCTGACGCTGTTATAACCATGCTTCCTGCTGGTAAACATCTCTTGAGTGTTTATGAAGTTACTCTGAAAGTTGCCAAAACTGGGACACTGTTCATTGATTGCTCTACGGTAGATGTTGATAGTTCTCGCAATGCTCACACCGCAGCGGACGAAGCTGGAATGCTATCACTTGATGCTCCGGTATCCGGTGGTGTCGGCGGAGCAACAGCTGGAACTTTAACCTTTATGGCTGGCGGCTCAAAAGAAGCTTTCGATAAAGCACATGAGCTACTTGATGTTATGGGGGGCAAGATTGTTCACTGTGGTGGTAATGGCAATGGCCAAGCGGCCAAGATCTGTAACAACATGATCCTCGGTATTTCGATGATAGCCTCTTCAGAAGCCTTTAATTTGGCTGAACAATTAGGTTTGGATAAGCAGGCGCTTTTCGATGTTGCCTCTACGTCTTCAGGTCAGTGTTGGTCGATCAACACCTATTGTCCTGTACCTGGTCCCGTTCCTACGAGCCCGGCCAACAATGATTACGAGCCAGGATTTGCCGCAGCACTTATGCTCAAAGATCTCAAGCTCTCACAAGATGCCGCTAAATCCAGTGGGGTTTCCACACCTTTAGGATCACATGCTGAAGAGCTGTATCAGAGCTTTAATGATGCCGGTGGTAGTGGGACTGACTTTTCTGGTATTATTAAGTTCCTCAAAGGTGAAAATTAATTTATCTTCTAAGAAATAATTACACTTAAGTTTCAGGCCTTTGGCATCATCAATTGTGGGGAATAACCATGCTGGACCGAAGGTCGAGTTACGGGGAAGTACAAGAGGCTTTTAACTGGAAAATACCAACCAACTACAACATTGGTGTAGATGTCTGTGACAAATGGGCAGAGCGCGAGCCAGACAGGCTTGCGCTCTGCTTTATTGATATCAAAGGTAACGTTTCAGATTATACCTTTGGCGATCTGAAAGATTATTCCAACAAATTAGCCAATTTACTAAGTTCTACTGGGATTACACGAGGTGATCGGGTTGCAATCCTCCTTCCTCAATCTTTAGAGACAGCATTCTCCCATATCGCTGCTTACAAAATGGGCTGCATCGCCCTTCCGCTCTTCATGCTATTTGGTGTTGAGGCGCTTGAATACCGCTTGTCGAATTCAGGGGCAAAAGTTGTTATCACCAATGCGGATGGTGTGAGAAAAATATCCGAAATTCGAGATCGTTTACCCGAGTTAGAGCAGGTGTATTGCAGTGATGGGCCGATAGAGACTGCAAACGATCTCCACGGTGAACTATCAGGACAATCAAAGGACTTTATCCCCGTCCTTACCAAAGCTGATGATCCCGCGGTGATTATCTATACTTCTGGTACCACCGGGCAGCCCAAAGGGGCGTTACATGCCCATAGAGTGCTGCTTGGCCATCTTCCCGGTGTAGAGATGTCTCATGACTTCTTTCCTCAACCCGGCGATAAAATCTGGACACCTGCGGATTGGGCCTGGATTGGTGGGTTACTTGATGTACTTCTTCCTGCCTTGCATCACGGTGTTACCGTTGTTGCGCGGCGGTTTGAGAAATTTACAGCAGAAGCAGCCTTTCAATTGATCGCTGATCAAGGGATACGTAACGCTTTTATTCCGCCAACAGCTTTAAAGATGATGCGCTCCATCCCCAATCCTGAACAGCGTTGGGATCTTAATATGCGCTCTATTGCATCGGGGGGAGAATCTCTTGGAACTGAACTTCTCGATTGGGGGCATAAAACCTTTGGTCTAACCATCAATGAATTCTATGGCCAGACGGAATGCAATATGATCGTTTCGTCTTGCGCTGAGATTATGCCAGCTCGCCCCGGTGTTATGGGACGGCCTGTTCCCGGTCATAATCTTGCAATTGTGAATGATGCAGGTGAAGTTTTGTCACAAGGCGAACTTGGCAATATAGCAGTTATGTCACCCGATCCTGTGATGTTTCTCAAATATTGGAACAATCCAGAGGCGACCAAATCCAAGTTTGCGGGTGAGTGGCTTTTAACAGGCGATACGGGCATTTTGGATGAACAGGGTTGGATACAGTTCGTGGGCCGTGATGATGATGTTATTACTTCATCTGGATATCGGATTGGACCCGGTGAAATTGAGGATTGCCTTATCGGGCATCCCGCGATTCGAATGGCAGGTGTGGTTGGTAAGCCCGACCCGCAACGTACTGAAATCGTAAAAGCCTTTATCGTTCTAAATGATGGTCATGAGGCCACGGATGACCTGGCAAAAGAAATTCAAACCTTTGTTAAACAACAATTAGCCGCACATGAATATCCCCGCGAAGTTGCTTTTGTGGAAGAGTTACCAATGACCACCACAGGTAAAATTATCCGTCGAGAATTAAGAGAATTGGGATAGATCCCAAAGGTGGAATTAAAAGCTGATGAAGTTATTCTATAGTTACTGGATATTTCTTGTTGTTCTTTTTACGAGTGTGTCTGCCTTTGCAGGTGAAACTCTCTTAGAAGAAAAATTGGATGCGGCTTTTAAGCAGAAGGATCTTACTGGTCTTCACTCTGTCTACATTCTCCATAAAGGAGAAGTCCTGGCTGAGAGGTATTATTCTGGACAGGATCAACGATGGGGTGATCCTCTTGGTCAGGTCAAACAATCGGCCTCTCAACTTCATGATTTGAGATCTGTATCTAAAAGTATCACAAGCCTTCTTTACGGCATTGCATTGGAAGAGGGCATTGTCCCTGATCTCGATGCTGTGGTGGTAGATCAATTTCCAAAATACGATGATCTTTTAAATGATCCAGAACGTCGTAAAATTATCATCAGAGATATTTTGTCGATGAAGATGGGCACGGAGTGGGATGAAAATCTACCCTACAGTGACCCCCGAAATAGCGAAATCGCGATGGAAAATTCTGCTGATCGCTACCGTTTCATACTTGACCGCCCTATGGTTTCAACCCCAGGGGAGCAATGGACTTATAATGGCGGTGCAACAGCTTTGATTGCTGGGTTGATTTCGAGGGGGGCGGGGAAATCGATTGATGTCTATGCGAAAGAAAAGCTCTTTGCGCCTCTCGGCATTGCTGACTTTGAATGGATTGGCGGTCGGGAGGGTGTTCCCTCTGCGGCATCAGGGCTGCGTTTGAACATCCACGATTTGGCAAAAATTGGCTCTATGATTGTGGATAATGGGAATTGGCAAGGGAAACCGATTGTATCAAGTGATTGGCTGGAAAAATCCTTTGTGCCAAGGGCCAATTTACCCATGGGGTTACGTTATGGATATTTCTGGTGGCTTTCACCAAACGGATCGCCGCCACATTGGGTTGCGGGATTTGGAAACGGGGGGCAACGCCTCGTTGTCGATCAGACCAACCAACTGGTTATAGTAATCTTCGCCGGAAATTATAACCAACGTAATGCTTGGCAATTACCTGTGAAAATTATCACCGAGTTTGTACTACCAACGGTCTTTCAAAAGTAGCAGTACATTATTAAAACTCGACCTTGCCCAGTTACTTTCTAAGCAAGGTCGAGTATTTCGATTAAAGCCAATTTTGGTTTACAAGAGTATTATTTATGAGCTTGTGATAAAGGTTTTCTCTTGCTGAGATATCATCAGGCTGTGCCCAGTTCATTCCGATTTTCTTCCAATCCGGATCATTGGGGTCGAGGCCAAGAGTTGCTATGTAATCAGCCTCTGTTACCAAGTACTGGGTTCCGTAAGTTAAGAGGTAACCATTGGTATTCGCTCTTGCTTCTCTCGCTTCTTCATAAAATGCCGACCAGAAGTTTGTGTAGGCATAACAACGAGCAGGAGAGTGTAGTTTTCCGTAATCCAGCTCTGAGCGTCCTTCCGGAATGGGCGGCAAGCTTGATGTCTGAAGAATTTGAGTAAGGTGAGTCCAGTTACTGAACCCCAGAAGCTTAGCGATCTGAGCTAGACAGTGTTTTCGTTGTACTGCATTTGCTAAATCAATACCTGATAGGGATTTTAACTCAGGGTGCTTCTTTATAAATACGACGCTTTCCGGGATACCCGTACTAACATTGCGGTGGAGTATTCGTGCTTTGTGTTTTAGCTCTTGGACAATATCAGCCATTGAGTTTCTCCTAATACCGGATCTTTTCCGCTCCATGCGATCCAGAAGAATTCTTTGGGTGATCTTACATAACAATTTATGCAACGTCGCTACAGGGTGTGAAGACTTTTGGCGGATAGGCGCCCCTGTGTACCTTGCGCGGACATTAGAATAAAAAAACTCAAGGCACAATAGGCTGATTAAACATGGCTGGTATTCATGCCTTTTTTGTTTCAACCAAGTCCAACGGTAAAGCAGTTGTGTATTTAACTTGAGAGACGGCAAAACGAGAATGAACTTCGGCGATATTGGGGAGTTGAAGAAGATGATCTCTCAGGAAACGTTCGTAGGCACGCATATCAGTGGTCACCACGCGTAATATATAATCCATGCCTCCACTGACAGTGTAACATTCTGTAATTTCGTCAAAGCGGACCACACGACGTTCAAAATCTTCCAAACCATGTTGAGCTTGAGTAGATATCTTGACCGTGGTGAAGACAACGATTTCAAGACCAAGACTATCGGGATCGATGATTGCGACGCGCCGTTTGATAATTCCCTTTTCTTCAAGTCGTTTGACCCTACGCCAACAAGGAGCAGCGGAAAGCCCGACTTGTTCTGCAAGATCAGCATTACTGATATCTGAATCCTGTTGCAACAAGCGAAGGATTTTTTTATCCGTGTTATCAATAGTAATGGGCATACTTGTTTCTCATAAGTAGGTATTTGTGAAATCAGATTGCTAGAATAAATGATAAGATGTGAAAATAGAAAGAATATTCCTCCGCTATTTTGCAACAATATCTGTAGTCGAGATAAAAACAATAAACGGCGTCGGCGAAATTAAGGGAAGACAAAGCTTTTTGGGAGAGGGCGAGTAGGTGGAGGTTCTGGATAACCGGAAACTAGCTGACCGTACTCGGATTAGGAATTTGACCATGGGGATCTAATTTCCTGGCCAAATTGTTTTAACGGACTTTCATCATTTGGTGACAGGCAAGTTGTAAAATAATCCTTCTTATTGCCCCCGTTTTTGAACGGTTGTTTTCTAGATTAATAATTTAAACGATCGCTTGCCGATCTGAGGACATGATAATGGGTGTTTTTAATCACGAGGCCTTTTCCGATCACGAGCAGGTAGTATTCTGCAATGATGAGAAAACAGGCCTAAAAGCGATTATAGCCATTCACTCAACAGCACTGGGGCCTGCCGCAGGTGGCTGCCGGATGTGGGCATACAGTGATGATGATCAAGCAATCAGTGATGCCCTTCGCTTATCGAAAGGCATGAGCTATAAAAATGCCATGGCCGGATTAAGTCTTGGCGGTGGTAAAGGTGTTATCATTGGGGATGCGAAGACTGATAAATCGGAAGATCTTTTTCGCGCCTATGGCCGCTTTGTCGATAGCCTGGGTGGAAAGTATATTACCGCCGAAGATGTTGGTATCTCAGTATCAGACATGGAAGTTGTCTCCCAGGAAACACCTTATGTAGCGGGGTTAAATTCTGGACTTGCCGCGAGTGGTGATCCCTCTCCCTTTACTGCTCGCGGTACTTTCAATGGTATCAGAGCTGCGGTAAAACATCGACTAGGTAAAGAGGGCGTTCGTGGCTTAAAAGTTGCCGTTCAGGGGCTTGGACATGTGGGATGGCATCTTTGTAAAGAGCTACAACATGCGGGCGCAGAACTACTCGTCGCAGATATAAACGATGAAGTCGTACAACACGCCGTAAAGGAATTTGGTGCGACTGCCGTATCGTGCGATCAAATTTTATACAGTGATGTAGACGTTGTCGCTCCCTGTGCCTTAGGGGCAGTTTTAAATGAAAAAAGTATTCCTATGCTCAAAGCTTCTGTTGTTGCGGGGGCTGCGAATAACCAACTGGCTCAAGCTTCTGATGGCACACTTCTTAGTGCACAGAATATTCTTTACGCCCCGGATTATGTTATTAATGCGGGCGGCATAATCAATGTAGCTGCTGAAATAGAAGGTAATTATGATCGCAAGTGGGTCGATGCCAAAGTCGCGGCGATATATGATGTTCTGATTGATATTTTTGAGCGTGCGGATCATGAAAATGGATCTACGAGCGATATTGCGGATCTCATTGCCCAGGAGAAAATCAATAGTGCTACCAAGATTTTTGTTAATGGCAAACACGATCAAATAGTTGCTTGATTAAGGTAATTCATAAAAGCCCCGAAGCAGAATATCTGTTTCGGGGCTTTTTTGTTTTCTCGCTAATATTATACCGATTGAGCACCGTAGTAGAGGCTGACAGTATGTTTGGCTTCTGCAAAAAAGAGCCAGCGTTCCGTGACAATTCCAATTGCGCCAAAAAAGATAGAGCAGATGACTGAAAGGGTCTCTATCCCAGCGTTTTCGGTTATCCCCGTAAGGGAGATCAGAAATACTGGTAAAATAAACCCTGAGATAAAAGTAATGTTACGCAATTTTTTTGCGTGTTTTCGAGCGATCTGAAACCCCATTTCCTTCATAAGATAGTTCGCTTCAGTATGAGCGGCTTCTAATAACCTTACTTTGCCCATTGAACCAAGCCCTGTTGCGCTCCCAACCGTACTGAGACCCTTGGTTTCTCCTATATGCTTCCAGTAATAAAATTTGACAATCACGGAGACCAAAATAAGGACGATGGTAATCATATCGAAGAGGGGAGCATTCTTGCCTTGTAAGTGTAAAATTCCGTTTAAAAGCAAGGCCCCTGTGGAAAGGGATAGAGCAAGGTAGCTCGCTGGAACGTAGCGGTTATGCCAAGCAGAAACGGGTTTGAGGCAGGCGTAAATCATTGATGTGCAATAAACGGTGGCTGTACAGAGAAGAAGTGCAGCAACGCCAATGATTAAAAGTAGAGATATTGTTGTATTGGGGGCGAATATCCAGCAAAGGCCATAGATACCGGTCGGGCCAAAAGTGATAATGGCCAATATACCCTCTCGGCTAAGCCAAGATGATTTCCACTGCGTTAGCGCACGCCAGGCACGCTCAGGCCTGCCGAGGTGAAAGGTGGAAGAGAGCAAGCCGATGATTATCATCAGGAAGGCTGTACCAAACCCACTATAGGCGAGGGTGTTATCTGCTGGGAAAACACCAAACATGTGGCCTATGATTAACAAAAACAACAGCCCGTATCCTGCGCCAGAAGCTGTTGTAAATAGAATAACTGATTTAGCCGGATGCATTTTGTAACTCCCTACAAGCTTAAAGTGACAAAACCTTGTCAGCCCATTGGGCTAACAATCCGGCTTTTTCGGTGGATACGGGGGTGAGGGCTACAGGCTTATTTGAAGCTGAAACCGTGTGTTCGTTTTGTTTAGGGCGTGGAGGCAGGTATTTATTGGTTGGTTTGTAATCTAACTCTGCCATCAAGTCGAAACCTTCACGATCAGCAACCAGTTGGCTGACATCTGAAGTGGGATCATTGAGATCTCCAAAGCTTCTGGCTCCAACTGGGCAGGTTGAAACACAGGCTGGTACACGAGAGGCCTCGGGCAGATTTTCGTTATAAATACGATCTACACAAAGAGTACATTTTTTCATGATCCCTGCGTCTTCATCATATTCTCTGGCGCCATAAGCACAGGCCCAAGAGCAAAGCTTACAACCAATACACTTATCGGCATCGACCAAGACAATACCATCTTCTTCGCGTTTGTAAGATGCACCGGTAGGACAGACCGTTACGCAGGGTGCGTCATCACAATGAAGACAGCTTTTTGGAAAATGCACAGTCCGACTGTCGTTATCTTCATCGACAACTTCAAAGCTGTGTATTCTGTTGAACCAAACCCCGTTTGGATCTTGGCCGTACGGGTCCATATCTGTTAGAGGTGCTGAGTGACCACCTGTATTCCATTCCTTACAGTTTACGGCACAAGCATGACAACCAACACAAATATCAAGATCAATGACGAGGCCCAGTTTTTTTTGTGGACCAGAAGTGGGGATTGGGAGACAGGTCATGATTTTTCTCCCAAAAGATCTTCGGTAGTGGTTTTAAGTGTCGGAGTTTTAATTTCCTCTTCGCTTGTTGTTGTAGAGCCTCTTTTTTCTGAAAAATCTGCACCATAACGAAGTACCGCAATTTGTTCCGGTGCATTGGGCAGAGATGCAACAGCATCCTGCATTGGTTCAGTCAGTCCTTCTTCAAGCTCGTCACATTTTTCGATGCGAACGCGCAGATCATACCACGCAGCTTGCCCTGTTACTGGGTCAGAGTTGGAATAACGATACCCATCTTTTCGCGGCGGTAAGAGTTCCGAGATGATATGATTAAGCAAGAACCCTTTGTTAGATTCAGGTGCTTTATCGTCCAGTCCCCAGGCTCCTTTGCGTTTGCCAATGGCATTCCAGGTCCAGATCGTATGAGGGTTTACCCCAGACATCAGTTTGACTTGGGTTTTCACCTTGCCATGCGGAGAGATAACCCAGACCCAATCGTCGTCAGAAATGGCCTGTTTTTGCGCGGTAATTTCGTTGATAAATAGACGGTTTTGGGCCGTGATTTGTCTAAGCCAAGCGTTCTGAGATCCCCAAGAGTGATACATGTGCATGGGCCGCTGGGTGATGGCATGAAGTGGATATTCATTGCCATCATAAGCTTTTTCTTCCAGGGGCATATACCAGATAGGAAGCGGATCAAATGTCTCTTCAATACGGCTACGCAAAACATCAGGAGGCTGATTTTCACCATGTCCTTGGGCCGCCAAACGGAACTTCTGCATATGTTCTGAATAGATATGCATTACAATTCGTTCAGCTTTAGGTATCCATCCCATTTCTTTGGATCGATCCAAGTAGGACCTATTGGCAAACTTGTAATAGGACTGTTCCGGGGTGAATTCATCAGACCAGAAACACCCGTTATCGATGTAACGTTGAAGTTGATCCGGGTTCGGATCTCCCTTGCCGGTTTGATCACCTTCTTTACCACGCCAACCAGCGAGAGGACCGACGCCTGGGGTGCGTTCATGATTTGTAATGTAATCAGAATAGCCGCCTGGATAGGTTGGACTGCCATCTTCATTCGCCATGCCTGGTAAACCTAAACGAGCTCCGAGGTCGAGGAGGACGTCCTGAAAAGGCCGAACATCACGATCAGGTTTGATGACAGGTTGTCGGATTGAATCTGCCGGTCCATGGGCACTACAGATAGGACGATCCAATAGAGAGATTGCATCCCACCGTTCAAGATACGTCGTGTCCGGTAAAATTAAATCTGCGTAGGCCACCATTTCTGAATTGTAAGCATCTGAATAGATAATTTTCGGGATTTTATAACTGCCGTCTTCATTCTTATCAGTGAGGTATTTGATGGTGCCTTGTACGTTCATCGAGCTGTTCCAGCTCATATTGGCCATGTACATGAAAAGCACATCAATTGGATAGGGATCCCCTTTCCAAGCGTTGTGTATGACCATGTGCATCATACCATGGGATGAAAGGGGATACTCCCAACTATACGCTTTATCGATGCGTTTGGGTGTCCCGTCAGGCTCAACTAAAAGATCCTCTGGTCCCGTAGGAAAACCAAGTGGCATCCCTGGAAGAGGTGTATTGGCAATGGAATCGTGTCCTGCAGGTTTGGGTCCAGGAGGACATGGACGTGGGAAAGGTGGTTTATGGCGGAACCCACCTGGAACATCAATGGAGCCTAAGAGCATC
The DNA here is from genome assembly GCA_036960845.1 of Halopseudomonas aestusnigri. Classification (GTDB taxonomy): domain Bacteria; phylum Pseudomonadota; class Alphaproteobacteria; order Kiloniellales; family Kiloniellaceae; genus Kiloniella. The sequence continues at coordinate 99,248 of JBALWN010000008.1, forward strand.
TGTAAAACGTGGATTGCTCTGCAGGTATGAAATCCGTTGGAATGAGCAGATATCCCTCGCATGGCATGCATGGAGATTGGGCGACCTATCATCTTTTCTTGTTTGCGGCCTGCCCAATCGGTCCAAGGGACATCGAGTTCGATCTGTTCTTCAAAGGCTACGTGAGCGATTTCGGCTGCAATACGTCGAATATTGTCTGCGCTATAACCAATCTGTTCAGCAACGGCATCAGGTGAATATTGAGTATCGAGATAACGTTCTGCCATTAAATGGAAGGCAGGGACTGCTTTTCGACCATCGGGGAGGGTATACTCGCCTGCCAAAGATGGTTTTGCGTCTGGATTGTTTGCAGATATCAGTGTTTTTTTATCAGCGTCGTAGCAAAGAGGATTGTCTTCAGCATCTCGCACAAACAGGCCGTCATCTGCGGCACCAGGATCTTGTATGACGAGCCATGGGGCATTGGTATAGCGAGATAGATAATCCCAATCTATTTTTTCGGCTTTGAGTAGCTCGTGGATGAGGGAAAAGACAAATAAGCCATCTGTTCCCGGGCGAATACCAATCCATTCATCTGCAATACCGGAATATCCTGTACGTACAGGATTAACGGATACAAATTTTGTACCTTCTCGACCTTTTAATTTACCAAGGCCGATTTTAATAGGGTTTGAATCGTGGTCTTCAGCTACACCAAACATCAATAGGTATTTTGTTAAATCCCAGTCAGGTTCTCCAAATTCCCAGAATGATCCCCCGGCGCTATAGAGACCAGCTGCAGCCATGTTGACCGAACAAAAACCACCATGAGCAGCAAAGTTACGGGTGCCAAATTTTGCAGCCCACCAGCCTGTGAGACTTTGAGACTGATCGCGGCCGGTAAAAAACGCAAGTTTTGAGGGATCTTTAGCTCTTATTTTTCCAAGCCATCCCCCTGCAAGTTCAAGAGCTTCGTCCCACTCAATTTCCTTGAATTCGCCTGAGCCACGTTCACCTGTTCGCAATAGAGGTTTTTGCAATCGCGCTGGAGAATTATGCTGCATGATACCGGCAGAACCCTTGGCACAGAGAACACCTTTATTTACCGGGTGGTCTGGATTGCCTTCAATGTAACGGATTTGATCGCCACGTAAGTGTACTTTAATGCCACAGCGACATGCACACATATAACAAGTTGTGGTCTTAACTTCGTCCGACACATGTGGGGACGTATCAACGTCCTCTTGTTTGGACGTGGGAAAGAAGCCCATTCATCATCTCCATTTTACCGCTACCCTGATGTAACTTGATTATTTTTATTGGTTTTATTTTGATAGTACAGGTTGTTATATTTTATTCAATATACTGATTTTTAAGCAGAATGAGCCACAATGGTGGCAATAGCCATGCTCGCTAATCTGGCTGCTGGAGGGTCCGCACGACTGGTTAGGACAATAGGAACACTAGCGCCAAGGACAATTCCAGCAGCACAAGCGCTATCGCAGTAAACCAATTGTTTGAACATGGCATTGCCAGTTTCAATGTTTGGCACCACCAATACATCGGCTTGTCCTGCAACAGGATTTTGAATTTCCTTAATCCTTGCTGCTTCTGGAGAGATCGCATTATCTAGCGCCATGGGGCCAAACACGTCAGCCTCATGAACTTCTTCAGCCGCCCAACGGGTGAGCTCTCCGGCCTCAACACTGGAAGGAATTTGTGGATTTTCTTCTTCTGTCGCTGAAAGGACCGCAACCTTTGGTATCTTTGTTCCTAGTGCATGCATCATGTCTACAGAGTTCTGGATAATGGCTTTTTTTGTTTCGAGATCAGGCGCAATATTAATTGCAGCGTCTGTAATTGTCATAACTCTATCGGACCCAGGTACGGACATATAGAACGCGTGGGATAGCCGACGCCCTGTACGCAATCCCGTTTCTCGGTTGACGATGGCTCTCATAAAGGTGTCGGTATGAATCTGCCCCTTCATGATGGCGCTAACCTGTCCGGTTCTGGCAAGGTTTACCGACAAATAGGCTGCGGTTTCTTCGTCTTCCGCATTATGAATTTCTGTATGAGTGAGATCCCAGTCAAGTTCTGCGGCGAGTTGGGTTATGATGCTTCTATCCCCAACAAGAATTGGTTCAATCAAGTTGGCGCTGGATGCTAGATAAGCGCTTTCCATAGCGATTAAGCTGGTCGCATTCACAATAGCCGTTCTGGCAGGAGAATATTGAGCAGCATTGTCCAATAACGCATTTGGGCATTCAATGGGGTGCGTGCTCAACATTAAAATATACCTCAGTCACAAAAATAAGGATCTCCTGTGGTTGGTGTTTATGCGCCAAAGCAATAGAGATTCTCTAAAGATTGATTGCACACATAAAGCCATTCCAAGAGAATGTGTTGTGAGGTAATTGTTTATCTGTATGGGCTTTTAACAATAGCTCCATTTGGACCCATTCGATGGGTCCAATAATAACTCTAAATTTAATGTATTTCTGGGAATCGAGGGTTACCCTTGTTCTTGACGCTCTTCCATTAACCGATCAATGGTTTTTCCCAGACGTTTTATACCGGGTTCAATCTTAGCATTTTCGATTGAGGTAAACCCTATTCGGATATGTGTGTCAGGAGCGGGGCTTTCCATAAAAAATGGCATACCTGATTCGATTAAGACACCATCCTTGTAAGCCTCTTTGACCAACCGGTTTGCACTTATCCCTTCGGGAACTTTGACCCAATAAGAGGTTCCACCAGAAGAGTGAGAGTAGCTACACTCAGGTATATAGGTGCGTAAAGCCTTATGAACGGCATTCCATCTATTATGCCACCTTCTTCTGAGGCTATAAATCAAACTATCGTAATAACCAAGCGAGAGAAACAGGGCGACCGTGCGTTGATTGTTACTTGGGGTGTAACGAACGACCAAACGTCGATAATATTTTAATTCTGCAATTAACTCTGGTGCTGCAACGACATAGCCGACACGAAGACCAGGAAATAAAGTTTTGGAAAGGCTGCTGATATAAACCACGCGGTCATTATTATCGAGGGCTTTCAGTGCTGGGCTGGGAGACTTGAAATAATTAATCTCGTTTTCATAGTCGTCTTCAATAATGATAAAATCTTGTTCTTCGGCCTTTTCCAAGAGCTTACGTCTTCGTGTTAGCGGCATTGTGATTGTCGTCGGGCATTGGTGGCTGGGGGTGACGAAGGCGTAGTCACAACCGTTTAATTGTTCATCGATAACCATGCCCTTTTCGTCGACGGGAATAGAGGCAAGATTGTCCGTAAATAGTTGCATGATGTTTTTTGCGTCAGGATAACCAGGGTTCTCAATTGCGACGCGTGTTTGTTTTCGGACTAAAAGCCCTGCAAGCAAAAAGAGAGCATTTTGCCCCCCAAGGGTGACAAGGATTTGATCACTGGATACGTGTATTCCCCGTGCTGGCAATAACCTTGTTCTGATTTGTTCGACTAATTGCGGGTCATCATATATTTTATCATCATGGATCCAATCGGCCATATCCCGAGTACTTAGGGCTAACCGACTACATTCACGCCAAGCTGTGAGTGGAAACAATCTTTTGTCTGGTTGGCCGTATACAAACGGATAGGGGATTTCTCTCCAATTCTTAGGGAGATTGAGGTAATGACGCTCAGAGGGACGAAGAAATAATCTGTTATCCCAATCGGGGCTTTCGATATCCTCTGATTTAGGTGCAGGAGCACTATCCGTTGATAGCTTTGATTGTTCGATACCATCGACAAAATCTTCGTTTACAAAAATACCACTCCTCTCCCTTGTGACGAGATATCCGTCGTCCGTCAGTCCTTGATATACAAGAATTGCAGTATTTCTAGATATGCTGAGATCGGTGGCGAGCTTCCGGCTGGAGGGAAGCTTAAATCCTGCGGGAAGAGTACTGTTTAAGATAGCGTTTAAAATGGCGCGACGGAGCTGGCTCTGGAGAGACTCTCGACTGTTTTTTTCTAGATGAAAAAGTATATCACTTGCCAACTGGGTGTCCCCTCAAGGTTATCGGGCTTAAATATTTGTTTGCTAATTTATGACATCTTTTGAAAAAGCATAACACGCGAATCAACTGGACTCATCATTATATTGGATTGGCACTATATATATAGTGGATCACTTCAAATAATAACGAAAATTGATTGCTATTGTGGTAAGCATCCTGTGGGAGAAGATTGTGTCTGAAACCGAAGTGAACACACAAATGGTCGAGGACGATGCTATTGATCCGTCCAATACTGACGTCTCTCTAAAAGAAAAGCAGGGGGTCCGGGTCAAAACAAAACTGCTTCTCGCCGTCGGAAGCATTGTTTCCACCACACTACTTGCTGGACTTGTGAGCTTCCTTTCCTTTGAAGGCGTGAGCAAAGCTTTCGACCAGATATCAAACCGAAGCATTCCCCAAATGAGTATTGCACTTGAACTCTCAGAAATTGGAACCAGTATAGCCGCAACTGCTCCAGCTCTTATTTCTGCAAAAAATATTGCAGAAAAAAATGATGTGTACCAATCATTGCAAGAACGAGAGCAAAGCCTAGAGAGATTAACTGAAGCGCTTCGAACAAGTGATTTCGATCAGGCGACCAGTGATCGTCTCGTTCAAGTTTCAAAGGCGGTCAAAGAAAATTTATCTGAGTTGAACAGTTCTGTAACTCTTCAGTTGAATCTCAATGTACGTATGACAGATATGATGGCTGAACTTTTAGCTATTAAACGTGAATTTGATAGTGTGGTGACGCCCTATCAAGAAGCGGCAAGAAATGCTGTTGAGACTACCATTGACGAAGCGTTTGGTAGCTCTGATGTGACGAACCAGCTTATAGAGATATTGATTTCTGTTACGCGCAGTCAGGTTTCTTCTTCTATGCAGGTTGATACAAATTTGATGTTTGCACGGTTGGCTGAGGTTACATCTGCCACTGAGAACGAACAAATCGATGGGGCAGAAGAGATAATAATAGAAGCCACAAAACGAAACAAAGAGAACATCTCATTAATTAACGATGATATTTCCCAAGAAGCGATCAAAATTCGTGGACTTGGGAAAAAGATCACGGATTTATTAACTGCAGAAGAAACGGTGTTTTTGTTAAGAAGGCAATCTCTTTCAGAAATTCAAAACTCTAAAGAGTTAATTGCTAAGAATTTAGAACTCTCTCAAGAACTTAAAAATCTTGTAAATAATGTCGCTGTGACTGCCGAAGAAGGGGCAGTTACGTCTGTTGATGTGTCAAACTCAGCAATTGCAAAAGGCGAGATTTGGCTTTTGGTTATTTTGCTAATTTCCGTCGTATTAGCCTCAATCATTATGTATTTTGTGGTTGGAAAAATGATAATTTCCCGGCTTGTTTCTTTATCAAAAGCGATGAAGCAGATTTCGGAAGGTGATTTAACGATTGATGTACAGGCAGGTCAACGAGATGAAATTGGAGAGATGGCTAACGCTTTGAATATCTTCAAAGAAAATTCACAGCAGGTTGAGCGCCTTAGAACTGAGCGCGAAGAAGCAAAGGAAAGCGCGGAAAAGCAAAGAAAATCCGACATGGGTGCTCTTGCTGACCAGTTTAACCTTAGAGTTAAAGCGATTGTTTCAACTGTACAAGAATCAGTCTCCAGTTTGGGAGGCACCGCTGAAAATATGAATGTATCAGCTAGTCAGGCACAAAATCAGTCGTCACAGGCTTCGGAAGCGTCATCTGATGTTTCTCTTAATGTGGAATCTGTTGCCGCCGCATCTGAAGAGCTTTCAGCTTCAATTGAAGAGATCAGCCGCCAGACATCTATGGCCGCAACTGCTTCACGTGAAGTTAGTACTGATGCTGAGGAAACCAATAGAGCTGTGGATACTCTGTCAGCTGCAGCAGAAAAAATTGGGGCAGTTGTTGGTCTTATCAGTGAAATTGCAGACCAAACTAATCTCCTTGCCCTTAACGCAACTATTGAGGCTGCACGCGCAGGTGACGCAGGTAAGGGATTTGCGGTTGTTGCCTCAGAGGTTAAAAGCCTGGCTACCCAAACAGGGACAGCTACCGATGATATTTCTGAACAAGTGGCCGCTATTCGAGATACGGTTCAACAAGCGGCTGAAGCAATTAGGAAAGTTACGAAGGCTGTCGGGAATATGGATGAGATTACCGCAGGTATAGCTGCTGCAGTCACAGAGCAATCCTCTGCTACAGGCGAAATGTCCAGAAATGTGCGTCTGGCTGCTGATGGTACCAACAAAGTATCAAAAAATATTATGGATGTTATGAAAGCATCTGAAGAAACTGGCGAAGCTGCCGGTGTTGTTTTGTCTTCGTCTGGTCAACTGACAAACGACCTTGAAGCGTTATCCCAAGAAGTTGACGATTTCATGTCTGTAATTCGTAAATAGAATTCTAGTATGCGGGTTATCATACAGCCTTGAGTGGAGTAGGTGATGAGTCCTGTGATTAGAATTTTTATGTGATTAGAATTGAAATTTGGACTCATAGAGTTTTTCTGGCTGGCACTATATTCAATTTGGATTTCTATTACCGTGTCAATACGGACGTATAATCCAAGGAGCTGAAATCATTTGTATTAAATAATTTCTACAAAATAAATGTATTGAATTAGTATGAGTTAAGTTACTGAACGGTAATTTAGTGTTGTTTTTTATAGTGAGCTAATTCTTTGTGTAAAGTGTTGGGATATTTTTTATGAATTTTAAATTTTCGACTTATGGATATTAAATCCACTAGGAGAAAATCTTAAAATGATGTATTTTGAATCTTGTAAGTTTCAAAATTTACTTCAAAATTTGTAGAGATATAAGCTTTGATTTGTGATTTAGAAATAAATACTTGAAGTCAAATGGATCGTCGTTAGTTGGGTAAATAACAGATGTAGCAGAAGTCTATGGCTCTCTGATTTATCCAAAAGGTAACTAAAGTAGGTATGGGTTACGTAAATTTAAATCCATTCCAGTTTACGTAACTTGTAAATACAACTGATCGTTTAATAGCACTGAAATGTTCAGTTTTATCATTACTTCAAGTCAGGGAGGTGTCTCAGTCAACTTGTCCTAATTATCGTCATTAAATATCAAGTAAAAATCATACAACAGCCGACTTACAGATAAACTGTAAAATGGACTGTGAACAGGGACACTCCTCATTGAACAGGTGAAGGAGTTTGGGAGAATTAATATGACTATACTCAAAAAAACATCACTAAGTCGTCGTAAAGTTCTTAAAGGTGCAGCTATCGCTGGAGCATCAACGCTCGCAGCCCCAGCTTTTATTAAGAATGCTCTATCTTCATCAGGCGAACTCAATGTCATGATGTGGTCTGATTATCTACCAGAAGAATTTAAAGAAGCGTTCAAAAAAGAAACTGGTATTGTTATCAACCATACTGGCATTGGTTCTAACGAAGAAATTATCAATAAGCTACGTGCAACACGTGGCCGTGGCTTTGATGTTATCTCGCCAACAAATATGCGTGCCCAACAGTGGGAGCCGCTTAATCTTTTACAGCCATTTGATCTGAATAAAGCTCATGTTGATCGGGTAAACCCTGCAATGGCTAAAGTTGGTGAAACCGACTGGAATTTTGATGGTAAAGGCTCACATTGGCTTCCTCAACTTTGGGGTACTGAAGCTGTTGCTTGGCGTACTGACAAATGGACACCAGAAGGCGGGGTTCCTAGCTACGGTGATCTTTGGAAAGATGGTGGTGAAAATACCATGATGGGCCGTCCACACTCTATGATGCTGGGTGCTGGCCTTTATATGGAAACCATTGGAGAACTCGCACCAGGTGATGTTAAGCGCGCTTATAAGAGCGAAGAAGATATGAAAGAGGTTTGGTCAAAAATCACCAAATTCTGTATCGATCGCAAAGCCAACGTTAAAAAATTCTGGAATGATGCTGATGGTCAGAAAAATGGCTTAATGCAAGAAGATGTGATCATGGGCCAGACCTGGGATGGACCTATTCTTGCGCTTAAAGGTGAAGGTAATCCTGTTCAATATCAGGCACCTAAAGAAGGTGCTTTGGCTTGGGTTGATGGTCTTGCAATGCCTAAAGGTGCGAAGAATATTGATCAGATTTATGCATTCCTCGAGTTCTCTTATCGCCCTGAAAATGGTGGCATGACGGCTAACCTGACTGGATACAATTCTGCTGTTATTGGTGCAGATGCACACTTGTCAGAAGCATCCAAGAAGAATTTCTCTGAAGCTTATCCTGGAGATTCTCTTGATAATCTTTTTGCGTGGCCAGCAGAACCAACTTGGTATGCCCAGCTTCGTACTGAGTTCCGGGATAAATTTGTCGCTGCTTAGTCTGTAGTTGATCTCGATTATAGGAGCGCAGACTTTCGTCTGTGCTCCTCTTCTTCCTTAAATAAAAAAAACGGGTAGTTCGTATGCCCGAGAGAGTGGTCGTGGGGTCGTCATGAGCTCAGGTGTAGATTTAGAACATGTGACAATTCGTTTCGGAGATTTTACCGCTGTCGACGATGCAAATTTGTCGATAAAAAAAGGTGAATTCTTTAGCTTTCTAGGGCCATCTGGTTGCGGGAAGACAACAATACTACGTGCTGTCTCGGGCTTTAATGAGCCTACAGAGGGAACTGTGCGTATCAATGGAAATGATATGCAGGGGATCGGGCCAAATAAAAGGCCGACGGCATTGATTTTTCAAAATCTTGCCCTTTTCCCTTTGATGTCTGTCGCTGATAACATCGCATTTGGGCTTGAGGTTGAAGGTATTAAGTACGTTGAACGTCGCCGTCGCGCTGAGGAATTGTTGGATCTAATCGCTCTGTCAGGGCAGGGTGATAAAATGGTTTCCGAGCTATCTGGTGGACAGAAGCAGCGTGTTGCGATTGCGAGAGCACTTGCCGTAGAGCCAGAGGTCTTGCTCCTTGATGAACCTTTATCTGCGCTTGATTTGAAGTTGCGGCAACATATGCGGAGTGAGCTTCGTAATATTCAACAACGCGTTGGTATCACTTTTATTTACATCACCCACGATCAGGGTGAGGCTCTGACCATGTCAGATCGAATTGCGGTTATGTCTGCAGGTCTTATTGAACAAGTCGGTGATGGCAGCACAATCTATAACGAGCCTGAAACGGCTTTTGTGGCTTCCTTTGTCGGGGAAAATAATCCCTTCTTTGGTAAGGTCGTAAAAGCTGATGAGAACTATGCCCAAATCCAAAATAAATTCGGGTTGCTCAGAGGGCGGAATACACAGGGATTAGTAGAAGGAGATTCTGCGATCCTGTTTGTTCGTCCAGAAGCTCTTTCCCTCGTAGATGGAGATGTGCCATCTGAGAATGTAGTCGAAAGTACAATTCTTTCCGAAGAATTTGAAGGACATTCAATCCATATTCATCTTGAAGGTGAAGCCGCGAAAAAGATTGCTCTTTCTATCAGCAATGATGGTACTGGATCAAAACTGGAAGTCGGAGATACGACAAAAGTTTGTTTTGATGTAGATCGAGCGATTGTTCTACCGGAAGGAGACCTTGCTGATGAGTGATCAATTGCAAAATTTGGATCTCCCATATTTCGCTATCTTTTTGACATTTTTCCTAGCTGTTCTCTCATCTCTTTTGGTGTTAGCACCGGCTCAAAGAGGAATTTCTGTTTCCTGGGACTATCTAAAACAAGTCAAGTTTATCGAACGAAATGGCATAGTCGTCTCAAGTTATATTGTAATTGCCGTTTCACTGTGGGTCGTCGTGATGATTGTTGCCCCGCAGTTCTTTATGGTTGAGCTTTCATTCCATGATGGCACAGTTGCTGCTGATGTAAATTATGATTACTCACAAACGCCCTATACGTTTAACAATTACAGCTATGTCATTTTTGGCAGTGGTAGTGATGATAGTTACTTTAATGTTCTGCACCTTAAGGTTTTTCTGAGAACAATTATCGCATCAGTTTGTATTACATTGCTCGCTTTTGTGCTTTGTTATCCGATTGCTTATTACATGGCTCAGACTGCTAAAGGCGGTACCGTACGGTTACTACTAATCTGTTTGGTCTTACCTTTTTGGGTAAACGAAATTCTTAGGGCTTTTGCGTTCAGGATTTTATTTGGATCAAGTGGTGTGATTAACTCTATCTTGATTGGTAGCGGCATAATGGATGAGCCATTTGATTTCATCAAAGCCGATATCGCGATGTATGCAGGTTTAAGTTATGCTTATATTCTGCTGATGATCTTCCCGATCTACAATGCAATTGAAAGCTTGGATCACAATCAAATTGAGGCCGCGAGAGATCTTGGATCTTCATGGTCACGTATACATTATCGGGTTGTAATGCCTTATGCAAAACCGGGTATCGCATCTGGTTGTACGATGGTTTTCATGTTGACTGCTGGGGCATTGGCGGCACCTCAAATTCTAGGTGGACCAAGTAGTTTGTGGTTTACTCAAATTATAACGAACTGGTTTAATCTTGGTGATTGGACACGTGGTTCGGCCTACGCATTCCTATTTTTGTTGTCGTGTATTGTGTTTGTTCTCACAGTCATGAAGTATTTCAAGGTTAATTTAGGGGAGTTAGCTAAATGACTTCTGATCTTATTCAAAAATACATGGTGCGATTTTATATTGCGATGTTCTTTTTGTACCTGTTTGGTCCGCTGCTATTAATGGGGACTACCGCATTTAATACACCAAAATTTCCAACAGCTATTCCCTTCAAGGAAGGTACGCTCGAATGGTTTTCTGTTTTAGCAAATGATAAAACGATCATTGAAGGGCTTCAAAATTCTTTATTAGTTGGAATAGGCGTTATTTGTTTATCTGTACCTATTGGTTTAGCAGCAGCTTTATTGATGTCGCAGGTCCACAGAAAAGTACAACCAATCTACTATACGATTGTTGTATCACCTCTTTTAACACCTGGTGTTATTATTGGTATCTCAACATTGGTTTTTTGGGACAAGGTTGGCACAAGCCAAGGTCAAGATTTTGATGCGTTTTATTACAACCCTTACTTTCTGACAATTGTTGGTCAATCCACTTTTGTTTCTGCCTATTGTATGTTGATTTTCTTGTCTCGATTACAAAGGTTTGATCGCACATTGGAAGAAGCAGCATTGGATTTAGGAGCAACGAACGTTCAGGTTTTCAAAAAAATAATGTTACCGTTTTTAAAGCCAGCGATTGGTTCGGCAGCAGTGTTGGCTTTTTTGACAAGCTTTGAAAACTACAACACCACAGTCTTTACCATGACCGAGGGAAAAACGTTAACAACGGCACTGGCAAGTAAGGCCAGGTTGGGGACAGATCCTTCGCTTAGTGCTTTGGCTGTAGTTATTGTAGGGATTACTCTGGTGGGTGTTACTTTCCATGAAATCTATCGACGCCGAGAGATACGAAAAGATGAACTTGCTGCTGAGGAAGCTAAGCGAGCAGCACATGCCGCAGATAAAGCAATGGCACCTGTATAGCTGAATATCAGATAATGGGATTTAAAAAGGCGGTAGAGATAATCTCTACCGCCTTTTTCGTATGTGATTAGTAATCTTGATTACGCTTAAGTTTTGGCAACAAATTTGGAAGGAAGAAGCTATGCACCACCATTTCCAAAATGATCACCAATAATTTCTTCTTTAGTATCCAGTGAAACATCTGAAACTGTTTTTGTTGGTCCAGTTTGTTTCCAGGCAATTTTCCAGAATAGTTCTTTTTCCAACCTAAGGACCTCGATAAATGCTTCGTAATACTTAATATCGAAATAGGCCGTCGCAGTACCTTTTTTGTGATCACCATGAGGGTTTTGAGCGTTCTTATCTCCATAATCCTTGAATACAGCGAACCCACAATCTTTGTCTTTTCCATCCAGAAGCCTGATAATAATCTGGGCTTTTGGGTTGTCGGGTGTGGATTTAGTATTGAGGATTTGAACTGTGTATTTAGAAATACTGTGTACTGTCGTCGGCATCATGGTCCCGTCCTCTGTAGTCGCTCGTCCTTATTTCGGCAGATAGAAATCTCTATGGACGATATGATTATTCATAAACAGATTTTAATTTCGTGAACTCTATCAAAGAGAAGCCTCTGATATATATCGGAAGGCATATATTTATAAGTATCCAATCTTATCACGTATGAGTACCCTCGACCACGGAGTGTAAAAACTGGACTCACCAAATTGTTAATTGTGGTTTTAAAACAACGTTTGTTTTGATGACTTTTTTGAACGTAATTACTAAGAAAAATGCGGTCAGAAATTCGTTAGTTCCTTTTGTTTGCAGGTTATTTGGCACGAGTGTGAAATCTGTGGACCAAAAGTGGGTTTATCAATTTGGTTGAACTGGAACTATCAGCTTTATAAAAACCCGTGTGACACTTTCTAATAGTTAACATCAATATATTGGCTAGGTTTGTACTGCGACTTTGAATTTAAGCAGTCAGGGACCTGTAGTGTTGGAAGTGAATCATGACATTAACAGAACATACAAACGACTTTAGTGAAGTCATCGAAAATGATCGCGCCCACGTTTGGCACCATATAAGCCAACACAAACGTTATGAAACCGTAGACCCTATGATCATTATCGAAGGTAAGGGGATGAATGTATGGGACGCCAAGGGCAGAAAGTATCTTGATGCTGTGTCCGGTGGCGTCTGGACCGTTAATGTTGGCTATGGCCGCGAGACGATTGCAGATGCCGTCCGTGACCAGCTTGTAAAATTAAATTATTTTGCGAACTCTGCTGGATCTATTCCAGGGGCTAATTTTGCCAAAAGCCTGATTGATAAAATGCCTGGGATGAGCCGGGTTTATTATTCTAACTCTGGGTCAGAAGCCAACGAAAAGGCATACAAGATTGTCCGCCAAATTGCCCATAACAAGTATGGTGGAAAAAAATATAAAATTCTGTATCGCGATCGTGATTATCACGGCACAACAATCACTGCTCTGAGCTCTACAGGGCAGTCGCAACGCAAAGATCAGTACGGTCCCTTTACACCAGGGTTCATTGAAGTCCCTCATTGCTGTGAGTATCGCTCCCAGTATGGTGATGGTGATAACTACGGTATAAAAGCAGCCCTTGCCATTGAAGAGGTTATTCTTCGCGAAGGCCCCGATACGGTTGGTGCATTGGTTTTAGAGCCAATAACTGCTGGTGGAGGGGTGATTACCCCGCCAGAAGGGTATTGGGAAAAAGTTCAAGAAATTTGTAAAAAGTACGACATTTTACTTCATATTGATGAAGTCGTTTGCGGCCTTGGACGTACAGGTAAGTGGTTTGGGTATCAGCACTACGGTATTAAGCCAGATATCGTAACAATGGCGAAGGGCGTGGCTTCTGGTTATGCTGCGATTTCCTGTACAGTGACAACTGAAGAAGTCTTTAATCACTTCAAGAGTGATCCGTCTGATCCTATGAGTTTTTTCCGCGACATTTCTACTTTTGGGGGATGTACCGCAGGACCTGCCGCGGCCTTGGAAAACATTCGGATTATCGAAGATGAAAATCTCTTGGAGAATGTTACCCAAATGGGCGAATACCTTATGGGCAGGTTAAATGAACTTAAAGAAAAGCATCAGGTTGTTGGTGATGTCAGAGGTAAGGGATTGTTCTGTGGTCTAGAACTTGTTGTTGATAGAGCCACCAAAGAACCTGTGCACGAAAGTATAACACAAGCCGTTGTCGCGGATTGTATGGCTCAAGGCGTCATTATTGGGGCCACAAACAGGAGCTTTAAAGAGTTTAACAATACTATATGTCTTAGCCCTGCATTGATTTGTACCAAAGTGGAGTTGGATGAAATTGTTACAGCCATCGACAACGCTCTCACAAATGTCTGCGCATAAATAAAAGAGCTTATAAAGGCTCGTATGATATCTTCCTGTGACTATCGGGCCTGTTCTTAAGTGAACAGGCCCGTTTTTTTATGTTAAATAAGTGGTTTAGGTACCCGTATTTTTGGAACTGTTAAGTAAAGTTCTGATAAGAAAATTAGGATTTACATGCGTGAGAATCCTTTAAGTAAAACTGGCATCATTGATGAATAGATCTGGACCTATGAGGCGGCGTGATTTGTTGCTTTTCTAGTCACAGGACGAGCACACGCTCTGTCCGATACTCAGGCATTTGTGTTTGAGTTGGCGGTCAGAGCCTTAAAAGCAAAAGCCGAATTTAAGAACAACTGGAATTGAACCCAGATATTGATATGGGCGTTTAAGAATTTTCTCTGAAGTCAGAGAATAATTTTTGAAATAAGGAATTACTAAAATGAAAATGACGACAGAAGAAGCCTTCGTAAAAGTTCTGCAAATGCATGGTATTGAACATGGTTTTGGAATTATTGGCTCTGCTTTTATGCCTATTTCTGATTTATTCCCCAAAGCGGGGATTAAGTTCTGGGATGTTGCCCACGAGACCAACGGTGGGATGATCTGTGATGGCTATACCCGCACCACAGGTAAAGTCGCCATGTGTATTGCTCAGAACGGCCCAGGCATCACAGGATTTGTCACTCCTGTAAAAACCGCCTACTGGAACCATACGCCAATGCTGTTGGTTACCCCTCAAGCCGCGAACAAAACCATAGGGCAGGGTGGCTTCCAGGAAGTTGAACAGATGGCTCTGTTTAAAGATATGGTATGCTATCAGGAAGAAGTACGTGACCCATCTCGTATGGCTGAAGTACTTAACCGGGTTATTCAAAAAGCGATCCGCGGCTCTGCTCCCGCACAAATAAACGTTCCACGTGATATGTGGACTCAAGTTATTGACATCGAACTTCCGCAAATGGTGAATCTCGAACTTCCCGCAGGTGGGGCAGCTGCTATCTCTAAAGCGGCTGAATTGCTTTCCAATGCGAAGTTCCCTGTGATCTTGTCGGGCGCGGGTGTTGTGATCGGCGGCGCGATTCCTGATTGTCAGGCCTTGGCAGAACGCTTGGACTCAGCGGTGTGCAGTGGCTACCAACATAATGATAGTTTCCCAGGAAGTCATCCTCTAGCGGCAGGCCCTTTGGGCTATAACGGATCGAAAGCTGCGATGGAATTAATAGCGAAAGCAGATGTTGTTCTCGCTCTTGGTACCCGTCTGAACCCGTTTTCTACATTGCCTGGTTATGGCATTGATTACTGGCCTAAAGATGCAAGCATTATTCAGGTTGATATCAACTCAGACCGCATTGGCCTAACAAAGAAAGTCACCGTCGGTATTTGTGGAGATGCCAAGCAAGTTGCCCAGCAAATCTTGTCACAGTTAAGCCCAACTGCTGGTGATTCCGGACGCGAAGAGCGTAAGGCGCTTATTCACCACACGAAATCATCCTGGCTCCAGACACTTAGTTCCATGGATCACGAAGACGATGATCCCGGGACATCTTGGAATGCTGATTCTCGTACCCGTGATGCAGACCGTATGTCCCCACGTATGGCGTGGCGTGCTATTCAAGAGGGCCTTCCTCAGGACGCGATTATTTCCAGTGATATCGGTAATAACTGTGCCATTGGTAATGCTTATCCAACCTTTGAACAGGGCCGTAAGTATCTTGCTCCGGGACTGTTTGGTCCTTGTGGGTATGGGTTCCCGTCTATCATCGGTGCTAAAATTGGTTGCCCGGATGTACCTGTTGTTGGTTTTGCTGGTGATGGTGCCTTTGGTATCAGCATGAACGAAATGACTTCTGTTGGCCGTGATGAATGGCCAGCGATCACGATGGTCATTTTCCGTAATTATCAGTGGGGTGCTGAAAAACGTAATACGACTCTTTGGTATGACAACAACTTTGTTGGTACCGAATTGGATCCACATTTGAGCTATGCTAAAGTTGCTGAAGGCTGTGGCCTGAAAGGCGTAACTGTTAAATCTCAAGCAGAGTTAACTGCTACATTGAGAGAAGCGACTGCTGCGCAAAAAGATGGTGTAACAACTTTTATTGAGGTTATTCTTAATCAGGAACTCGGTGAGCCTTTCCGCCGTGATGCTATGACAAAACCTGTTGAAGTTGCCGGCATTAGTGCTTCTGATATGCAGCCGCAAAAAGGGCTCTAGGAAACATATTCCTTAATAGATAACTTCTAAATATTGAAAAGGCTGCTCATTACTGAGCAGCCTTTTCAATTAAGGGTAGCTGAGAATTTATACTATTCGATTTCAGCTTCTTTGATGATCCAAGTTTCTTTTATAGCATCCAGATACCAAGCTTTCATTTCAGGTAGATTTAGCATGGTACAGCTGTATTCTTCACAAGCACTGTCAAGAGTGATGCCATAGGTTTTAAACCGGCTGACAACTGGTGCATACATTGCGTCGGCAATGGTGAAATGGCCGAAAAGAAATGGCCCCTTGCTGGCATATTCTTCTCTGCAATTACGCCAGACATCCTTAATTCTTTCAACATTAGCAATTACATCTGCGGGCAATTTTATTGTGATGTTTTTACGCATATTCATATGTAATTTGCCGCGCATTGGGAAAAATCCAGAATGCATCTCACAACAAATGGAACGCAACTTGGCTCGATCAGCTATGTTGTCGGGTAAAAGTCCGGCCTCGGGATATTTCTCTCCGATATATTCAAGAATAGCAAAGCTATCACTAATCGTTAGATCTCCGTCTTTGAGGACAGGAACCGTTCCTACAGGAGAGTGTTCAAGAAGTTTTTCTTTTGTATCTCTCTCATAAAGGGGGATAATTTTCTCATCAAAATCAAGGCCAGAAACTTTCATGGCAAGCCATGGACGCAACGACCACGAAGAGTAGTTTTTGTTACCAATTATGAGACGTATTTTATCCATGAGAGAAACCCGTAAAAATGTCGAATGTGAAAGGGACCTCTAATATTAGAGGGAAATGGTATGAATATCAAAGATGAGGGTCGTGATTTATTAATCAAGTAGTGTTCGAAAATAGTACTCCGGGATCAAATCAAAAGTAATTTTTAATTTACCATTCTATTTGAGGTTATAAGAATATTAGAGCCCTCTTTCTCAATTAAGGAATTTTGATCTTATACTTTCTTAGCTTATCCGCGATTGTTGTGTGAGATACTTTGAGAGCTTGAGCAAGTTTACGACTACTGGGGTATTGCGGGTAGAGCTCCATGAAGAGATTTTTCTCAAAGGTCTCGTGCGCTTCTTTGTAGCTGGTAACAGTCGGATCGTTAGACTCACCTAAGTTTGGGCGACTGATAGAAGTATGCTTGAAAGCTGATGTCGTATCTAACTGTCTTGCCGCCTGTCGTTCGTCGGCTTGTAAATCTAAGTCCTTTGGTAGCAGGTATTCATCATCGCAAAGGGAAACCGCGCGGAATAATAAATTTTCCATCTGCCGTATATTTCCCGGCCAGGGGTAGCTGTTGAGGAGCTCGAGTAAGTCGCTTGAGATGTTTGGCTTCTTGCAATCAATTTGCCGAGCAGCTCGTGATATGAAGTGCTTGGCAAGTAAAGGGATGTCTTCGATCCGGTCGCGTAAAGGGGGGATCGTTATTGAAAGAACGTTGAGCCGATAGAAAAGATCTTCCCGAAAATCATTGGTTGCGACCATCTTATCAAGATTTCTGTTGGTAGCACTGATAGTTCTGACATCGACTTTGATTTCTTTGGTGCCTCCCACTCTTCGAAAAGTGCCGTCTTGAAGGAATCTAAGGAGTTTGGCTTGTAAATACGGTGAAAGTTCTCCAATTTCGTCGAGGAATACCGTTCCCGTATCAGCAAGTTCGAGTAGTCCTGGTTTACCTCCTTTTGCCGCTGATGTGAAAGCGCCTTGAGCATAACCAAAGAGCTCACTTTCTGCCAAATTTTCAGGTAAAGCAGCGCAGTTTAGGGCAAGAAAAGGCTGTTTGTTTCTATTGCTGGCTTCGTGAGCTGCTCTTGCAAACAGTTCTTTACCTGTTCCCGTTTCTCCAAGAATGAGTAAAGGAGCGTCGACTTTTGATAACCGTAAGGCCTTTGCTTTGATGTTTTTCATTACGTCGGTATCGCCAAGAATAGCACCAAACCCTCTTGTTGCTTGACGCGTATCGAGTGCACTAAAGGCGCGCCCTATTCGGGTTGGGCGCTGAAAAATTAAAACGCTTCCCGATACCTCATTGTCATTTTTGTCACGCGATGTGATGGGTTCTGCGTGGAGCATGAAAGTCTCTGCACCGAGAACCATCTCCGTTTCGGGTATTTGAAAAGCGGCTTGTTGCAGTAGTGCCGTAATTGGAGAGTTCAGAAGTTTATCCAGTGGATAGCATCGCAATTTTGCTTCGCTTTTATTGGTGACTTTTTGCACGGCTTCGTTGGTTTGAGTGATGAAGCCTTGGGTATCTATAGCGATTACAGGGTCGGGTAAGCTGGAGAGCACAGTATGTAACTGTAAGCGGCGACGTTCGGTGGGGAGTAAATCTATGGCGGTAACCTCATGGATGCCACGAACTGTTTTTACAGCGTCTGCCAAGGCTTGTAGGCCAGGCTTTCGTAGCGCCGGAATATCCATGTAAATATAATGTGTGGTGACTTCGAGGTTTCGAATATCCAAGCCAGATTTTACCAGTACCGTTAAGACTTCTTGGGTGATTCCTAAGCGATTGTCGCCAGTAAGTTGAACTCTCATTGTAAAATATTCCTTACGTAAGAATATATTTACATCATGTTATTCCACTGAAATCAATGAAAAATAAGGGTTCAAAATCATGCGTCTTGGTAAGTGTAAAGTATATCTTACATCTGAAATGCATTGATTGAGCTAAGTATTTGAAATAATTATGTAATATATGTTGGCACAACTGTTGCTCTTAAAGGAGTGAAACATAACACATTACAAAGTGCTCATTCTGGGAGAATATTTAAATGTCTGACGTCACAGGTAACAAAGGCTTTGCAACCCGAGCAATTCACCATGCTTATAATCCGCTCGATCATCAAGGGGCATTGAACCCTCCAGTGTATATGTCGTCGACTTTTGCCTTTGATACTGCGGCACAAGGCGGGCGCCGCTTTCAAGAAGAAGAAGGGGGATACATCTATAGTCGTATCTCCAACCCAACACTTGCATTGCTGGAAGAGCGAATGGCAATTTTAGAGGGGGGAGAGGCGGCACTGGTCACTTCATCCGGTATGGGCGCTATTACCTCCGTTTTCTGGACACTTGTTAATCCTGGTGACGAGATCATCGTTGATCGTACACTCTATGGCTGCACTTTCTCTTTCTTTAACCATGGCCTGGAACGTTTTGGCGTAAAAATTCGCCATGTTGATCTTACCGATCCTGCAAAGTTGGCAGAAGCCATCAGCGATAAAACCCGTATCGTATATTTCGAAACTCCAGCAAATCCGAACATGCGTGTGGTGGATATTGCAGCGATTTCAGAAGTTGCACACACTAAAGGCGCAACCGTTGTTGTTGATAATACCTATTGTAGCCCGTATCTGCAGCGACCTTTGGAACTCGGTGCTGATCTCGTTGTGCATTCTGCGACCAAATACCTCGGAGGGCATGGCGATTTAATGGCAGGTGTTGTTGTCGGCTCTGCAGAGCTCATGCACGATATCCGCCTCGTTGGTTTAAAAGATATGACGGGAGCCGTGCTTTCGGCACAAGACGCAAACCTCATATTGCGTGGTCTAAAGACATTGAACTTACGTATGGATCGCCATTGTAAATCTGCTTTGACCGTCGCGTGTTACCTTGAAAGCCACAGTTTGGTTAGTAAAGTGTACTACCCAGGCCTCGAGAGCTTTGAGTACTATGATGTAGCCAAAAAGCAAATGTCAGATTTTGGTGGCATGATTGCTTTGGAGCTTAAGGGTGGTCTTGATATGGGGCGTAACTTTATTGACGCCTGTCAGATGATTGTTCGCGCTGTTAGCTTGGGTGATGCAGAAACTCTCATTCAGCATCCTGCAACAATGACACACTCAACTTACACCGAAGAAGAACGTGCGAAATACGATATCACTGACAGTCTTGTTCGTCTTTCCGTTGGCTTGGAAGAAGAAGAAGATATTCTTTCTGATCTTGAGCAAGCTTTGGATATAGCAGGCGGTGGAAGCAATATTAGAGTGATGTCAAAAAGCGCATAATCAACAATATCCTGCCCTCAAGGAGATAGATTTTTGAGGGCAGGTGAATGCCTAAAACTAAAGTGGTTTTTTACGGGGACGAGTTAATGCAAGCAAAGTTAGCGGAAAACGTAACGTACGATAATGCATGGGATGGTGAAAACGAGCATACGCGTGCGCTATTGGAAGTTGAAAACAAGGTCCGCTGGCTTGCGACCTGGACAATTCATCATGCCAACCATCTTCGTGAAAGCCGAGATGGCCTAAAAGTAGGCGGCCATCAGGCAAGCTGTGCTTCTATTACGACGATTATGACCGCCCTTTACATGCATGAACTTCGTTCTCAAGATCGCGTTGCCGTAAAGCCTCACGCAAGCCCTGTTCTTCATGCCATTCAATATCTTCTTGGAAATCAAACCAAGGAAAAATTAGCTGGTTTTCGTGCTTTTGGTGGTGCTCAATCCTATCCGTCGCGTACCAAAGACGGTGCCATGATCGATTTTTCAACCGGATCGGTGGGACTTGGTGCTGCGGTAACAAATTTTGCGGCGCTCACCCAGGATTATCTTCGCCATAAAGATATCATTCCAAGTGACAAAGAACCCGGCCGCATGATTGCTTTAGTCGGGGATGCAGAACTCGATGAAGGTAATATCTATGAGGCGTTATTGGATACCTGGAAGCACGATATCCGCAATGTTTGGTGGATCATTGATTATAATCGGCAAAGTTTGGATGGCACGGTTAATGAAGATCTCTTCCGTACTATAGGGCGTTTTTTTCGTGCAGTTGGTTGGAACGTAATAACCGTTAAATATGGTAAGTTACAACGCGCAGCTTTTGCAAAACCGGGTGGATCATCGCTCCGTCGTTGGATTAACTCTTGTCCGAACGATATTTATTCTGCTCTGACCTTTCAGGGCGCTGCTGCTTGGCGTAAAAAAATCAAAGAAGACCAGCCAGATAATACAGCTCTTCTCGAATTGATCGCTAGCCATGGAGATGATGATCTTCAAAAGCTTATGACCAACCTTGGTGGTCACTGTATGGAAACTATTCTTGAAGCCTTTAAGTCTGTTCCGGATGACAAACCTACGATCTTTGTTTGTTATACGGTCAAGGGATATGGCTTGCCGCTTCAAGGGCACAAGGATAATCACGCAGGACTTATGAACCCGCAACAGTTTGCTGAGTTCCAAAAAAGATGTGATGTTCCTGAAGGTGAAGAGTGGGCACACTTTGCAGGCCTTAAAGGCGATTTGGAAGAGATAAAGCAGATTATTGAAGATGCATCTCTTGTGAGTGATGGGGCTGGCCATAAGCAAGCTCGCAAAGTGGTTTTACCCCAAGAGTTACCGTTCTCCCCGACGGACAAAGCATCCACTCAGGAAACGTTTGGTCGTATATTAAATGACCTGGCCAAAGCTGGGGGGGATCTTGCCGACAGAATTGTAACCACATCACCCGATGTGACTGTTTCAACCAATCTTGGCGGATGGGTTAATCATCAGGGTTTGTTTGGGCGTGAACGTAAAGATGATGCTTTTCGGGCGAACAAAGTTCCTTCTATGCAAAAATGGGATCGCCATCCCAAAGGACAACATGTTGAGCTCGGGATTGCCGAAAACAATCTGTTTTTGAATTTGGCTGCACTTGGTCTATCGGGCAGCCTTTTTGGAGAGCGGCTGCTCCCGATTGGAACGCTATACGATCCTTTTATTTCTCGGGGTCTTGATGCTCTGAATTACGCTTGTTATCAAGATGCGCGATTTATGCTGGTTGCTACCCCATCGGGGATAACGCTTGCACCAGAGGGTGGTGCGCATCAATCAATATCAACGCCTTTAATTGGTATGGGTCAGCCAGGTCTTACCTCTTTTGAACCTGCCTTTGCCGATGAAGTTCCTGTTATAATGGGTTGGAGTTTTGCACATATGCAAGATGACGACGACGGCGGATCTGTGTATCTCCGCCTGTCTACTCGCCAGCTAGATCAACCGGACCGTACTTTGGATGACAAAACCAAAGAAGATATTGTACGAGGCGGCTATTGGCTTGTTCCCCCTGCTTCTCAAACCAGTAAAATAATTGTGTTTAGTGGGGCTATTGCACCTGAAGCCTTAAAGGCTTTTGATGATCTGAAATCAAAAATTCCAGATATTGGACTTTTGTCAGTGACATCAACAGACCGACTATATAATGAGTGGCAAGACCTTGAACGAGCACGGTTGATTGGTTCTGACGG
The DNA here is from genome assembly GCA_036960845.1 of Halopseudomonas aestusnigri. Classification (GTDB taxonomy): domain Bacteria; phylum Pseudomonadota; class Alphaproteobacteria; order Kiloniellales; family Kiloniellaceae; genus Kiloniella. Next base: position 121,518 of record JBALWN010000008.1, read on the forward strand.
TGGCAAAACTGCACACATCGAAGATCTGCTAAAGCCTTTGGCCCCTGATGCACGCATTGTTACGGTAATCGATGGACATCCAGCCGCTTTAGCTTGGGTGGGCGGTGTTCGAGGGCATGCGGTCGCACCACTTGGCGTGAATTCATTTGGGCAGTGTGGTGATTTGATAGATCTTTTTGATCATTATCGAATTAGTGACCATTGGATTTCCAAGGCCGCAGAACGCTTTGACAGAAAAGCGATGGAATAAACGTTGGCAAAGCAGTGTAGTGTCTTTTATCTGGAGAGAATGTAATGACCCTAAAAGATTGTCGGGGAGTGCCTGTTTCTTATAACAGTCACAAGGCTATCGAAGCCATGGAGCAGGCGCATGTCTGCACGATGAATTTTTTTGGTGATCCTATGGGGATGATTGATAAAGTTCTCGAAGAACACCCTGATTTTGTTATGGGGCATTGCTTTAAAGCAGCCTGGCTAACGCAGACGCTAGAGACGCGTATCTATGATAAAATGGTTACAGCCCTTCATTGTGCGGAAGCCCTTTGGAGCAAGGCAAATGAAAGAGAACAAGGCCATATTAGAGCTGTTCGAGCTTGGGTAGACGGTGATTTTTTTGAAGCAGTCCAGCAATGGGAAACAGTTCTGACAAGAAACCCTTTTGACCTCCTGGCTCTTCAACTGATTCATCTCACAGATGTTCTTCTAGGGGATATTGTTGGTCAACGAGATTGCGTTGCCCGTGTGTTTGCTCTTTGGGGGGAGGATACACCAGGGTACGAGTTTGTACTTGGTTTCTATTCTTTTGGCTTGGAAGAAAACGCAGATTATACACAAGCTGAAGAAATGGGGCGTTTGTCTTTGGCAATACGATCAGACAATCCTTATGCGGTCCATTCGGTTTCGCATGTGATGGAGATGCAGGGGCGTCAGGCTGGTGGCATTAATTTTATGAAAGACAGAGCTGGCAGTTGGTCCAAAAGCCATTTTGCCAACCACCTCTGGTGGCACTTGTCTCTTTTCCATTTGGATGTTGGTCAAGTTGATCGTGTATTTGATATTTACGATAACAGTCTCAGAACGGCTCAACAAACCGCTGATAAATATGAAGAACTGGATGCTGCGGCCTTGTTGTGGCGATTAAAATTGTTAGGCGTTGATGTTGGGGATCGATGGGTTTCTCTTGCGGATAAGTGGGAGCCGAGCGCGGCTGACACTCTTTATGCTTTTAACGATGTTCACGCGATGATGAGCTTTGTATCAGACGGACGATCCGATGCAGCCAAAACATTACTCAGTGCCAACGAACGGCATATTGATCATGCGACAGATGCCAATACAGCAATGAGCAGAGAAATTGGCCTTCCCTTTTGTTTGGCTCTACAGGATTTCGAAAACGAAGAATACAGTACCTGTGTCGATCGATTATTAGCTGTGCGGTACCGTACCCATCGTCTGGGTGGTAGTCATGCTCAGCGTGATATTATTGGGTGGACGCTTCTGGAAGCGGCTTTGCGCGCAAAACGGTTTAATGTTGCCCTAGCGTTGGCTAATGAACGTTGTGCTTTGAAAAAGACATCTGTTCAAAACTGGCAGTATGTTGCCAGGGCTCATAAAGGGCTTGGCCAGTTGGATAAAGCTAAAAAAGCGGAAGCGAGAGCTCTGTCTTTGATGGTTGGCTGATAACGGCGTGCTCTACTCGTTGTTTTTGTTTGGCAGCAGTTAACTTACGGCTGCCAAACTTTCACGAACGATTTTTCTAATTGCGGGCCAATTTTTTTCAGCGACAAGGTTTTTTGGGGCGAGCCAGCTTCCGCCAACGCAGATTACATTTGGTTGTTTTAAGTAATCATTGACGTTGGTAGTTGATACGCCTCCTGTTGGGCAGAAGCGCACGTCTGCAATGGGAGAAGCCAGAGATTTTAACATTTCTATCCCGCCAGAGGCTCCAGCTGGAAACAATTTTTGTATATTAAAACCTAGCTCGCGTAGCTCTAATACTTCTGATGGTGTTGCCGCTGCTGGTACATAAGCGATTTTTGCACTTATGGCAGCTTGGGCAAGGGTCCTCGTTGTTCCGGGGCTAAGGGCATAATGTGCACCTGCATTCTTTACCTGTAAAAACTGTTCAGCTTCCAAAAGAGTACCTGCACCAAGGGATAGCTCAGGAAGAGCTTTGGCTATTCTTTCCATAGCCGGAAGGGCAGCCTCAGTGCGTAGCGTGACTTCTACAGAGCTGCAGCCTCCTTCGAGTAGTGCTTCTGCTAGGGGGACAGCATCGTTGACATTCTCAATGACAAGTACAGGCAGTATAATTGCTTTTTCCAAGACATTACTGAGATACAGATAATTTTGTTCTAAAGACATGTTCTGAATTTTCGACTTTCTACTTAAAGAGTGGGCGGCATAATGGGGACAATGGCCCCGACTTGTGCGATGACTTGTCGTGCTAACTGGCCCGCAATATCCGCGGCTTTGGTAACAGGTTTTCCCATAAGTCTGGCGTAGATATAACCTGCATTAAAGCTGTCGCCAGCTGATGTTGTGTCCTTAACTAATATTGCTGGTGTTACAGAAAATTCCTGAATATTTTTATCAAAATATATACTTAACTCTTTAGAACCGTTTTTGAGAACAATCTCTTTTGCGCCGTGATCTCTAATACGGTTTATGGCTTCCGTTGGATTAGTGACTTCAAACAGGAGGACTTCGTCATCGTAAGAGGGGAGAGCTAAGTCGCAAACATCATAGGCTTGATTAATAACATCTCGTGCTTCTTCAATATTTTCCCATAACCGTGGCCGGTAATTGATGTCAAAAGCGACTTTGCCACCTTGGGCGCGAAACTCTTTGCAAAGCTCGAAAAGTTTACGACGACCTTCAGGATATAGAATAGCGAGTGTAATACCCGAAAAATATAACCAGTCATGTTTTAGGAGGGAAGACATCAAGTCGCCCGTTGTATCTGTTTGGAATAAACGCCGTGCAGGCGATTGGGATCGCCAATAAAGGAAACTGCGTTCGCCTTGGTCATCTGTTTGAATGGTATAAAGACCCGGAACTGCCCCGGGAACCCGCTCAATTAAATTTGTTTGAACACCGGCTCTTGCAAAGGTTGCAATCATGTCTTCGCTAATTTCGTCATCGCCCAACGCTGTGATGTAATTAACGCCGATGTCTTTCTTTAAAACTGAATTTGCGCTCGAGTTTGGGTCAGATTTTACGCATTGGGAAATGTAATAAGCCGTGTTGTAAGTATCGCCGCCGTAACGTTTTTGATAGAGGTCACTATTGTTTGCGTGGCCTTCAGCGCGTGAAAGTTCTATCATGCACTCGCCGATGATTCCTATAGAAGTCAAGTGATCTAGTCCCTGGCTAAGATAAGTGAAATTGCATTAAGGCATTGTTCTATAGAGAACGGATCATACTAGCCAGAATAATGTTCAGTATAGTAATCATATGAATGTTATATGGGGCATTTATGCGATTATTGATCTCTAATGAGAATGCCTTGGTAATCCTTTTTCATCTACGACCCTCAAATGTAGTGTTGCAGGTTCCAAACAAGCGCCAGTTGAAAGTTGTCCGACCATTGACCGATAGATTTCTTGCCAAGGTGTTTGGTTATCCAGCTCAGGTAGAACCAAGTTTGCTTTTCTTGTTTCAAGTTCTTGATCGTCAATGAGCATATCTACCTGTCGGGTGTTCAGGTCTACCTTAATTTTGTCACCGTTTTTAAGAAGCGCGAGCCCCCCACCCACTGCTGCTTCTGGAGAGGCATTAAGTATGGAGGGGCTTCCTGATGTCCCACTCTGCCTACCATCTCCAACACAAGGTAAAGAGGTAATCCCTTGTTTAACAAGGCTATCGGGCGGTAACATATTCACGACTTCTGCCGAACCAGGATACCCAACCGGACCACAATTTCGAATAAAGAGGATAGAATTCTCTGTGACCCCAAGTTCAGGGTCGTTTCTTCTTTTGTGGTAATCCTCTGATCCTTCAAAAACGATTGCGTCACCAATAAATACATTGGGTTGTGCTGGGTCTTGTAGATATCTTTTGCTAAAGGCTTCATCAATGGCAGAAGTTTTGAGGACAGCATTGTCAAACAGATTGCCAGATAGAACCATCAGGCCTGCTGCTTTTAAAATAGGATCTTCTGCACTACGAATAACGTCCCGATCATGGGTGAAATTGTTTCGACAATTTTCACCAATGGACTTGTTGTTTACAGTTAGACAATCAGTGTGAAAGAGTTCAGCTTTAATAAGCTCAGCAATAACGGCCGGAACACCACCAGCTTTATGGAAGCGTTCGCCGAGGTGTCGACCGGTCGGTTGGCAGTCTACGATCATTGGTATGTCGTAACCTATCTTTTGCCAATCATCCATATTCAACTCTACGCCCATATGGCGCGCAATTGCGATGAGGTGTGGTGGACAGTTTGTTGACGCGCCCAACGAAGATGCAAGAACAATAGCATTTTCAAAGGCTTCTTTGGTGAGAATCATTGAGGGCTTGAGGTCTTCCCAAACCATATCGACGATACGTTTTCCGGTGTAATAAGAGATCTGGCCCCGTTCACGATAAGGGGCTGGTATAGAGGCGCAACCAGGCAACGACATGCCGAGAGCTTCTGCAAGACAGTTCATGGAAAGTGCCGTTCCCATGGTGTTGCAGTGACCTATGGATGGAGCGGATGCGGCGGCTAAATCCATAAAACCTTCGTAATCTAGTTCACCTGCAGCGAGTTGTTCGCGTGCTTCCCAAATAATGCTTCCCGATCCAACGACACGCCCTTTGTGATAACCATCAAGCATCGGACCACCAGAAAGGACAATGGCTGGTATGTTAACGGTTGTAGCCGCCATCAAACATGCCGGAGTGGTTTTATCGCAACCTGTGGTCAGTACAACTCCATCCAGAGGATATCCATAGAGCACTTCGACAAGACCCAGGTATGCCAAATTTCTGTCGAGGGCAGCTGTTGGACGTTTACCCGTTTCTTGAATAGGGTGAACCGGAAACTCTAGTGGGATACCGCCTGCATCGCGAATGCCTTCTTTTACTCGAACTGCGAGATCAGTGTGGTGCCTGTTACAGGGCGTTAAATCAGAACCTGTCTGCGCAATACCAATGATTGGTTTACCGGATTGGAGTTCTTCGCGGGTCAGGCCAAAATTTAGATAACGCTCTAAATAAAGTGCTGACATGCCGGGGTCATCTACATCATCGAACCATTTTTTACTTCTAAGTTCTTCCGGTGTTATGCGTCTTTGGTTCGTCATTTTAATCTCATTCCTACTTACCCGGCTTTTTCAGCCTGCTTTTTTTCTTTCCATGGCTTGAAGTGACTTGGATTTAGTTATCTTTCCCACCCGTTACTCGGTTGCGTCCAATTAAGGGGTATTGTTCCACCTCAAAAACGGTACCGCTTACGGGAGCAGATTTATCCGACACCCAGAAAATAACGTGGTTCGCTACCTGTTCTGGCCTTAGGATCGTTCCTGATGGCGCTGAAAGAGGAGAGATCTTATCTAGCCAGTTTTCAGAGTTACCCTCAGTAAGTTGCAATTTGTGTTCATTTTCAGTGAGGGTCCAACCAACATTTACTTGGTTTACCCGTATTTTTTCTGGTCCAAGGGCATCACCTAGGTTACGGGTTAAAGTCTGTAATCCACCCTTTGTCGTGGAATAAATCATCAGATCTGGTTGACCACAATGTGCATTGATTGAGCCAATATTGACGACGCTTCCAAATCCCTGATGTCGAAAACTCTCCATTGCGGCCTGTATCATAAGCATAGGAGCACGCAAATTGATGGCCATGACATGGTCAAAATCTTCGGCAGAGGCACTATCGATATTGTGCCGAGGAGAAATGCCTGCATTGTTTACCAGCCCATGGAGGGTTCCAAAGTGAGTAACGCATTTAGCGACAAGCTGTTTTGGAAATTCAGGTTTGGCTATATTACCAGCCAAGCCCGAAACACGTTCTTCACCAAATTCCAAGCTTAATTCAGTAATCGCGTTGGCTACCAGTTGTTCACGTAAGCCATGAAGGAATACTTTTGCACCTTCTTTGAGGGCTTGTTCAGCGATCGCTCGACCAATTCCACTACTGGAGCCTGTCACTAATATAATTTTATTATTCAAGAGCATAAGTAAGATCTTTAATCTTGTGAGTTAATAATATTTTCGGCGATACCAGTGATATCAAGGTCAATTTTGAACAAAGCGCCTGCATCTGGATTTTGAGCGATTTCTTCTGGGGTAAGTCTTGTTGACGCAGAAGTTACAAAAAGAGTTTTCAGATTTGCTCCACCAAAGCAAAGTGATGTCGGTCGTCTAACGGGCATATCTATTTTTCTCTCAATGGTGCCGTTGGGCCGATATCTTGTAAGCGCCCATCCATCCCACTGTGCATTCCAGAGGCAGCCTTCACTATCCACAGTCATTCCATCTGGATAACCATCGTTTCCAGAGAGTTGAACAAAGATTTCTGGTTTACTGGTTATACCATATTCGGGGTTATAAGAGGCGGTCATGATCTTTTGAGAGGGAGAGTTTGCGAAATAAATACGGTCACCCTCTGGGCTGAATGCTGGACCATTAAAAACTTCAAATTTTTGGTTTTCTTGGGTGATTTCTCCAGATTGATATCTCCAGAGGCCAGCAATTTCATCGCTTTCCAAAAGATGTTTTGCACCAAAGACAAAATTACCAGCACGGTCAGCCTTTCCATCATTCATCAGGCAGTCCTCAGTTTCAAGACTGGGGGCGAGAGGCGTTATAATTTGGCTTTTAGTATCGATATGAGAAAGACCTTGGCCGAGAGCCGCAATAAGGCCTCCTTCTTGCCAAAGGGCGATCGATCCTGCTGGTGCCGGGAGGGAGATGAAGCCATTATTGGTTCCATCTCCGTTCATCCGGTAGAGCAGGGCATTTTCGATATCCACCCAGTAAAGGCAGTTTTCTCGGTGATCCCATATCGGAGATTCTCCCAATAAAGCTGGTCCGGTCCAAACTTTATTAATCGTATAGCCCTGTTCCATTTGCTACCTATATTCGTAATTCTGTTTTTGGATCGAATAAGCTAGCTTTACCCATATCCACCATGAATGCCATAGTTTCCCCAGGCTCGGTGGTATTGTATGGGTTTACACGTGCGATAACTTCTCGTCCACCAAGCTCAATATAAGTTAGGGTATCTGCGCCGGTAGGCTCCAAGACTTCTACCTGACAATCAAATGCTTGTAATCTGTTGTTGATAGACATTTCAGAATCTGAACGATGGGTCAACGTTTCTGGGCGAATACCAAGAATAACATCTCTTCCGACCCATTCGCTGATGCCTTGACGGTCCTCGGGCAATGCCAGGAACACAGACCCGCGTGTTCCATTTGCGGTACGCTCAATAGAAACTCCGAGCTTCCCATTTTCGTTTACAACAGCTGCAGGCACAAAATTCATAGGGGGTGAGCCAACAAAACCTGCGACGTACATGTTTGCAGGCTTTTCATAAACTTCCTGCGGGCTGGCAAACTGCTGAACTTCACCTTCTTTGAGGATGGCAATGCGGCTGGCAAGTGTCATGGCTTCGATTTGGTCATGTGTTACATAGACCATCGTCGTGCCAAGGCGTTGGTGGAGTTTTTTGATCTCTGTGCGCATTTCTACCCGGAGTTTGGCATCCAAGTTGGAAAGAGGCTCATCGAAGAGAAAAATTTCTGGATCGCGGACTAAGGCACGGCCCATCGCTACACGTTGTCTCTGACCACCAGATAACTGAGCTGGTTTGCGGTCACTTAGGTGATCAATTTGTAGCATACGAGCGGCTTCATCAACACGACGCTCACGTTCTTCCTTGTTCACTTTGCGCATTTCGAGACCAAAGCCAATGTTTCTGGCCACTGACATATTAGGGTAAAGCGCGTAACTTTGAAAAACCATTGCAATGTCACGGTCTTTAGGGTGGACGTCGTTTACAACGGTTTGATCTATAAGGATTTCGCCAGCAGTAATCGTATCCAAGCCTGCAATCATGTTAAGCAATGTTGATTTACCACAACCGGAAGGTCCGAGGAGTACTAGGAATTCACCGTTTTCTAGATCGAGATCAATGCCCTTAAGGACTTCGACAGAACCGTATGATTTTTTGACGTTTTGTATGGATAGGGATGCCATGAGGATATTTCTCCTTACCCTTTAACTGAGCCAGCGGTTAAACCGCGTACGAAGTAACGACCAGCCAGTACATAAACTGCAAGTGTTGGAGCAGCCGTAATTAAGGCTGCAGCCATATCAACGTTGTATCGTTTGACACCAGTCGTCGTATTGACAAGATTGTTCAAAGCAACAGTGACAGGTTGTCCGCCACCAGTTGTAAAAGATGCACCGAAAAGAAAGTCATTCCAGATCTGGGTAAATTGCCAAATGACTGTCACCACAATAATGGGTGGGGAGAGGGGCAACATGATCCGCCAGAAAATCATAAAAAAACCTGCGCCATCAATCGTGGCAGCCTTGATTAGATCGTCTGGAATGTTGACATAGTAGTTTCTGAAAAATAGGACTGTGAACGGAAGGCCGTAAACGATATGGACCAATACCAATCCTGGTACTGTATTGGCCACTCCCAGGAAACCAAGAGATTGCGCCATAGGTAGCAAGACAACCTGAAATGGGATGAAGCATCCAAATAGGATCATAGCAAAAATCAGGTTTGCACCCTTAAACTTGAATTTTGTTAGTGAAAAACCGGTTAGAGCTCCCAATAAGGTCGAAATTGTTACCGCTGGAATTGTCATCGCAACTGAATTCCAGAAATAAGGCTTCAACCCGGTACAACTTACCCCAATACAAGCTTCATTCCAGGCGTAGCCCCATGCTTCAAAGTTTATTTCAGCTGGTAGGGACAAAAGAGTGCCATTTCTGATTTCGTCAAGATCTTTCATGGATGTTGAAAGAACAACAATCAGAGGAAGTATGTAGTAAGCGGCAAAAATTATTAGAAGAGCGTATAGGCCAAAGCGAGCAGCGGATTGCCATGGACTTTTACCCCCGGGCAGAGCAGTTATATCAGTCATGCTTCTTCTCCCTTAGTTCGGAATAGAGATAAGGGATTACGATTGCCATAACCGTTGCCAACATCATTATTGCAGAGGCTGCACCCAGCCCAATCTGATTACGTCTAAACGTCATTTCGTACATGAAGTTCGCAGGCAGTATTGTACTGTATCCAGGTCCACCACCGGTCAAAGCCACTACTAGATCAAAGCTCTTTACTGCCAAGTGGGTGAGGATAAAGAAACAACTTAGGAACACAGGTCGTAAAGTGGGTAGGATGATGACGAGATATATGCGTGATAGAGAGGCACCATCAAGATAAGCAGCTTTTATGATCTCGCTATCAACACCGCGTAAGGCAGCTAAAAATAAGGCCATGACAAAGCCTGACGATTGCCAAACTGCTGCAATGACAAGCGTGTAAACGGCCATTTCACTGTTTATGAGCCAGTCAAAAGAAAAACTCTCCCATCCCCAAGACCTGACTGTATTTTGGATGCCGAGACCGGGGTTTAAGATCCATTTCCAGGCTGTACCCGTGATGATGAAGGATATGGCCATTGGATAAAGGTATATTGTGCGTAAAACACCTTCGGCACGAACTCTTTGGTCCAGAGCAATTGCAAGAAGACATCCCAAAACGATGGAGACTACAATGAAAAGGCCGCCAAATATTAGCAGGTTTTCCATAGCAACATTCCAGGGGTTCATCTTCCAGAGGCGGATATACTGGTAAAAACCCTCGAAAGAGTAGGACGGCAGCATCTTGGATTTTGTAAGAGAGATGTACCCTGTCCAGGCGATGAAGCCATAAACAAAGAATATCATCAATGCAAAAGTCGGTGCCACCACCAGTTTTGCCACGTTCCGGCGCAACCAATTTAAAAGCGGTTGTTTAGCGGGTATGGATTTCTGAGTCATGAGGCTCGTCATCTATTACAGAGCATTTAAACCTAAACATCCTTGCGGATATCAGGTGCCCTAAGTAAAAAAATTAAAGCTTAACTAGAAGGTTGATCCTAAGAGGTAAGCTTTAAATTATGAGCAATATTTAGTAAATGCTCATTCCTAAAAAAGAGGCGGTGCCCCTTGGGAGACGCACCGCCATCACCGGGAGGATTACTCGGCGAGTTCAATAGATTCTGCAAGGCGCGCTACAGCGGCTTCAGAAGTCATATCAGAGTTGAAATGTTCTGTTACCACATCAAGAACGGCACCACGGACGGCACCAGATGCAGCTATTTCATGTGCGACAGAACCGACAAGGGATCCGGCTTCTGAAGAAGCCTGAAGGTCGACCATGGACTTAACAGCACATTCATCAAATTTCTCGGCAGGAACACCCATGCGTGCAGGTATTGAACCTTTATAAAGGTTAAAGGTTTCCTGAAACTTTTCACCAAGGATAAGACTTGCGAGAAGAGCTTGTCCGGCTTTGTCATCATCGTTTGTTACATTGAACATAGCAAAGCTGTCAGAGTTCAGAATGTATCCACCTTTTGAAGGGGTAGGGATACAGAGGAAATCTTTACCTGGTTCTTTACCTGCAGCAATGAATTCGCCCTTGGCCCAATCGCCCATAATTTGCATGGCTGCTTCGCCACGCATAACCATACTTGTCGCCAAATTCCAGTCACGTCCTGGGAAGTCGGCATCGACATAACCGCGCATTTTACGCATCTGATCGAACACTTTGATCATGGTGTCCGATTTAAGGGTATCAGCGTCGAGTTCAACAAAGGCTTTATTGAAAAATTCTGCTCCACCTAAACCAAGAGCAACTGTTTCAAATACTGTTGCATCCTGCCAAGGTTGACCCCCGTGAGCCAATGGAATGATGCCAGCAGCTTGTAGTTTGTCAGCAAGTATATTGAATTCATCCCATGTGCGAGGTGGTTCGCCGTCAACTTTTGCAAGTGCTTCAGGGTTAACCCAGATCCAGTCAACACGGTGAATGTTAACAGGTACAGCAACGTATTTACCATCGTGTTTAACGATATCTTGAAGCAAAGGAGGCAGAACGTTATCCCAACCTTCTTGTTCTCCAAGTTTCGTCAGATCAGCAAGAGCACCTGCTTCAGCCCATTCTTGGATGTTCGGACCTTTGATCTGAACAGCTGCTGGTGGGTTTCCAGAAAGTACGCGTGAACGTAAAACGGCTGCTTGAGCATCACCGCCACCACCAGCAACAGGGGCATCAACCCACTTTCCGCCGTTGGCTTCAAAATCTTCTTTCAGAGCTTTAACAGCTTTAGCTTCGCCACCAGATGTCCAGTAGTGAAGTACTTCTGCAGTAGGCTGAGCTTGGACATTTACAGCGCCAAGAATAAGTGAACTGACAAGAGCGGTGGATACCGCAAGTTTATGCGTAAATTTTTTCATTCCCAATTTCCTCCCCGTGTATTGTTGACAAAGAACCAACGAGCACCCCATAGATTATTGTTAGCTGTTCAGGACACTTTGGTTTCGATAGGCTTAGTAAAGCTCCTTCGGGCAAGATTTGCGATCCTTTTAAGGTAACAGAAGATTGCAGACCGATCCGATTGTTACAAACAGATACATTAAGAGTATTAAATTTATAATTTTCAGACAGTTGCCGCATACGCGAAATATTACGGGTTAAAGTATGGAAAAGGCTAAACACCTTCTGATCGTCGACGACGATGAAGAAATCAGAGAGCTTTTAACGGAGTTTTTGACCCAACGGGGATTTAGAGTCTCTGTCGCAGGGGGTGGCGAAGAGATGCGCCGTGAACTTGCGCGCTGGTCTATTGACCTGATCATACTCGACATAATGTTACCTGGTGAAGATGGGTTGAGCCTTTGTAAATCCGTTAGAGAAAAATCGGATGTACCTATCATAATGCTCACGGCAGTTACGGGGGATTCTGATCGAATTGTGGGTCTAGAAGTCGGAGCCGATGATTATTTAGAAAAGCCTTTTAACCCTCGGGAACTTCTTGCTCGTATGAAAGCTATCTTCCGTCGCGTATCAGGAACTACACCTGATGAGGAAGATGAAGGAGGCAAGGTTACCAATCGGTTATTTAAATTTTGTGGATGGATCTTAAACGAGGGAAAACGAGAACTGCGTTCACCTGATAAATTTGTCGTACACCTCTCATCGGGTGAATTTGCTTTGATTGTTGCCTTTCTCAAACAACCACAACAAGTTTTAACCCGTGATGACTTGATCAATGCGACCCGTGGGGTAGAGGCTATTGCCTTTGATCGCAGTATCGACATTCAAGTCAGTAGGTTGCGTAAGAAACTTGAAGGTGACTGCGATAAGCCCAAGCTTATAAAAACAGTTAGAGGGCAAGGTTATATCTTTGCAGAGAAGGTGAGTGATAGCTCAGTTAATAGGCGGTCTTAAGTGAGTATCATTAATACGATTTTAAGAAACTACATTCCTGAAAAAGTGCGATTACGTATATTAATATTCGGGTTTTTCTGTGGTTTGTTAGCGACGTCATTTGCGGCAATTGGGGTTGGTGCCATCATAAGTCGCCGGGCCGAGATTGCTGAGGCGACATGGATAGGGCCTGTTATTGCCAGAGTATATGAAGAGCTTTCCCATGTGCCCGAAGAAAGGCGCGTTTTAGCCACTGCAAACTTTAACAGAGCGGACGCCGTACAGTTCAAACTCACTAATACAGAAATTAAAGATACCGACTTATTAGTAGGGAACTCGAAAGTTGTCGCAAATGCTTCGACCTTATGGCGAACACCAAAAATTACCCTGACGGTTTTTGTTGGAAAACCTCGTTCGAGACTACTAAAAACAAACCACCCTCCTGAAGATCTAACAGCAAGACTAACATTCTTGGTATCTGCAGTTGCGCGGCATGATAAATTCTCAAACATAGTACTGGTCATGCCAAATGGGGACGAACTTATTGTATCCAGCCCTAAGTACTGGCGCGATCGAACCACTGAGGTTCAGTGGTTGTTAATCTTGATCTCTGGGATGCTATTTACGGCCCTTTTATATGTCATGGGGACACGGAAAATTTTACGCCCGTTTCGCTATCTTGGCGATGGCGTTATATCTGGAGAAAAGGTGTTTTCTCATATTACGTGGCCAAAAGAAGCTCGTGAAATTGCAGAGCGTCTTTTCCTTGAACAAGAAGAAAAAGCTGAGGTCATCGAGGAACGAACCCGTATGTTGACGGCGATTTCTCACGACCTTCGAACGCCAGCTACTCGATTAAGGCTTCGGGCGGAATTTATTGAAGATGAAGAGTTAAAGAATAAAATTCTTGCTGATCTTGATCTTATGCTTGCGATGACACGGGATGCTATTGATTTTCTCAAGGGTGGTCTTGAAACAGAGGAATTGGAATACTTTGAAATTGTCTCCTTAGTACAATCTATCTGTGATGATTTTTCTGATGTAGGTATGCCTGTAATCTTTTTGCCAATTCAGTATCCAACTTTACGAACAACAGGCACAGTTTTTAGTTCACAAGAAAAATCAGTGCCTTTGGATAGCCTAACAAAGGGAGTGATGCAGGGGCGGCCACGGGCTCTTAAACGCGCAATCACAAACCTTGTGGCAAATGCGGTAAAGTATGGGTTTCAAGCCAAAGTGTGCTTAACAATTGAGCCCAGCAGGGCGTTACTTGAAGTAATTGATAGGGGGCCAGGCATTCCAGAAGATGAAATGGAAAATGTTCTCAAACCTTTTTACCGTCTAGAGAAATCACGTAACAGGGAGACTGGTGGCAGTGGACTTGGCTTAAGTATCGTAAGCAGTGTCATCCAATCTCATCAAGGCACGGTTGATTTGATAAATGAACCTGTTCAAGGACTTAATGCGACAATCTGCTTGCCACGCTCCAATAACCTATCTTGATAACACTGAATCTCAAATTGAAACTGGGATCAATAAGCTGCGATAGGTTTTATTGATCCCGGTAACAGGCTTATTCAGCTGCTTTGTGGGAAAGAGCGTTATCATTGAAACCGGATGGTTCTTGAATAAGCTTGGTAAAAATTAAAGGTAATTCTTCTGGAGGTTTTGTTTCTTCAGGGATAAGTAAAATACCGTGGCGCTGGAGAAACAAGCCAATTTTTTCTTGTCCAAAAGCCACAGCCAAAGGGGCGCTCATAATTAACCCAATGAGTATGGGCGCTAACCAGGGGAGTAATTCTGGAGCTTGATTTAGATATACCGCTCCCAGAACCAATGCTGCGATAAGGTGGGCTCTGTGTTGCTTGAAAGCTTCGCCCCAGGGGATTGTTCGACCATTACGGCTTTGAGCATCCCACTTAACCGTTTTCCCAAGTAAAAGAGCTGAGATTATCTTTACGTGGAATATCATTAATACCGGGGCCGTTATAGCAGAGAAAACCATCTCGATTAGGCAGCTTATGGTCAGTTTAATCGGGCCGCCGTAGGAGCTTGTTTCTTTATACGCCAATAATAATGCGAGTATTTTCGGGGCAAATAGCATACTCATAACGATGATAAACAAGCTAAGTGGTGACGCGGTATAAGGCGTTAACATCGACCATTCGTAGGGAAGCGGGATTACTGGGCTAATTGGCATCGTGCGCTCTGTCACCAGAAAAGCACTCATGAGCAACAGCATCATCCAAAGATAAGACGAGGCGTAACTCATGGCCCCCATCAACATGTGAATTCGACTGACTTTCTTCAGTCCCTTTGTACCAATCAAACGCATGTGCTGAAAATTGCCCTGACACCATCTTTGATCTCTGACGATATGATCTAGGATGTTTGTCGGAACCTGTTCATAACTTCCTTTGCCTTCGGGATAAATCCACACATCTTGATCTGCACGGCGCAATAACGCGGCCTCAACAAAGTCGTGGCTTAGGATTTCACCTGACAGAGGGCCCTTCCCAGATAATACAGGAAGATCACAATGTTTGATGAAGGGGGCTAACCTGAGGATGGCATTGTGACCCCAGTAATTTCCATCATTCATGGTCCAGTAACTCAAACCAGTAGCGAATAATTCACCCGTTAGCCTGATGTTGAATTGGGTTAATCGGCCAAAGAGAGTTTTCTGTCCCATGGCGCGGGGAAGAACTTGGATGAGGCCTGTGCCTGAGTTGTTGTCCATCATTCTCGTCATGTTGAGAATGGTTTCACCAGACATTATGCTATCAGCATCAAGCACCACCATATAATCATAATCATCGCCCCAGCGATCACAAAAATCTTTAATGTTACCAACTTTTCGATTGGTATTAATTTCTCTGCGCCGATAGTGAAACTTTCCTTGCAGGCCATAGCGGTGATAGAGCTCTTGCGAAAGAGTTTCTTCTTTTTCTGCAACGTCTAGATCAGTTGTGTCACTTAAAATAAAGAAATCAAAAGAATTACCATGTCCCGTAGCTAGGACTGAGCGCAAGGTCTGCTCCATTCCCAAAAATACGAGATCTGGGTCTTCATTATATGCTGGCATTACAATGGCTGTTTGGCCATTAGGTGTCGAATTTGGATCAAGGTCCTGAGCTAGAGGCGTAACGACAGAGGCTGCTTGGTCTGAATAAATCAGCCGAAAGATAAACCCTATAACTGAGGTCCAGAACGATTGACTGATCCAAAGAAAAGCAATCGTAGATAAAAATACATAGGCCGCTTCGAGGAGGCTAAGCCCGTTTTCAAATAAATTGAGTGCGAGGTTGGTGCTAAGCACGCCGACGGTCAATGACAGCAACAAAACAAGAAGTAATCTTCTTCGGAAACGAAGTTTCGAAAGACTGGTTTTGCAGGACTTATCTGATGATTTGTTCATTAATGTATCCTGCATTAGGCGTATTTCGTTGTATAAAGGTAAGTCCAAGTCTCAGTCAGAGCGTCATTTCCTAACCTGAGAAAACCTCGTAAATCACAAGGTCGATCATCAGTTGGTTTCAAGTTGAATTCCGCTCGCCATAGATTATTTTCTGGATTTTTTAAAGCTTTCACATTGTAGATCTTGCCTGCTTGGCAGGTGAAGATTGCTTCTACAGGGCTATTTCCTGGGGTTGATTTAAGTCTTGTGCTGTCGAACTCGACGACAAAAAAGCGGGCATCTGAAGGATGCCCATAGGCAAACCCAGCTCGATTTGCTGGTCCCTCTCTTGTGCTAAAGGTTTTACCTGTGGGTGGCCATTGTTCTGATTTGATATAGCTGGTTAGGCGGTAACCATAACGATGTGACGCACCTGCTTTGAGTGTTGTGTCGGATACCCAGTAAGAAACAACGTTATCGGTCGTCTCCAAATCAGATGGAATTTCTACGAGTTCAACATGACCCGGGCCCCAATTTTCATTAGGCTCTATCCAAATGCTGGGCCTAATTTGATACCGAGATTCTAGATCTTCATAATGCATAAAGCTTCTATCGCGTTGGGAGAGGCCAAAACCTTTTGTTCCGCTGTCGACAAAAGACGAAATTGTAAGGTCTTTTCGACGGGTTAAAGGCCGCCAGAGCCATTCCCCTGCACTGGTTTCAACCATAAGGCCATCTGAATCGTGTACTTCTGATCGGTAATCATCCAGCCCCTTGGTATTCTCACCAAACAAGAACATACTTGTGAGAGGCGCAAGACCAAGCTTTTTGACGTCTTCTCTTGCAAACAAGGATACTTCAACATCAATGACAGTGTTTTCACCAGGTTGAACGATAAACCGATAAGCCCCCGTAATACTCGGGCTATCAAGAAGAGCCATAATGACAACAGAATTGGCTTCGTCTGCAGAGTTTGCGACGGGTTTCTCAATCCAGAACTCCTGGAAAACGGGGAACTCTTCTCCTGTGGGTTCGGCTGTGTCAATGGCAAGACCTCTTATGGAAAGGCCATATTGTTGGTTCATGCCAAGAACACGAAAGTAGTTCGACCCTAAGAATGAAATAAGTTCATCATAGTATTCACTGTTCAGTTGATGGTGAACCCTGAACCCTGAGAATTGGAGGTTATCCAAATCTTTTTCTGTGGGTTGTTCGCCTTCATACCAAAACATACCAGGTTGAATTGTTTGTTCGACTTCTTTGTCGTCGTATTGCAAGTTGATAACAACGGTATCGTGAAAGTAAGGGCCGCCCGGGTGAAAGAACTGAAGTTGAAAGGGGCTGCCGTCTTGCCAGAGAGGTTTTTGTGGATTGTAATAAATCTTAGAGAACTGTTCAATCGACATAGTCTTCCAAAAATCACTAAGACCATTCAACGGCTTGGAATAAACTCTCTGTGCGAGTTTATCCGCTTTTGAAATGACATCGTCATAACTGGTAACGGCAGCACCCGAAGCTGCTTTCGCTACTACGCCAGGTATAAACCCCGCGCCAGCTAAGGATAATGTTGTAAGAAGAAAGTCTCTACGATTCATCAGTTCTTATTCTATGTAATCTGTGTTGCAGAGGAAGTCGCTGAAATGTAATAACTTTTCAAGGGTTATTTCTGTGGCATTGCATTTTTTTGTAATTTGTCTTCCTCCAAGTTTTTCACTTGTATCTATGTTAGATTGGTTTTTTGTAATCTTTCTGTTAGAGCGAGGATATACAATCCTCATCACAACTTCGCGAACAGGATTTACTGTATAGGGCATTGATCAGGTATCATTTTAAAGATAGAGAAGGCGATAACCCTGAAAAATGATCCGAGTTATGAGTATATGAATATAGATAAAGCACTCCCGACCGAACAAAAACTGTCTCAAGCAGCAGTTGCGGTAAAGAGAGAACGCGATCCTCGCTTGGATTTTTTCAGGGGGGTGGCGATGTTGATTATCTTTGTCGCTCATGTACCTGGAAACTATTGGGCGAAGTTCATACCTGCGCGATTTGGGCCAAGTGATGCTGCGGAAATGTTTGTTTTCTGTTCTGGTTTTGCTGCGGCGATTGCTTTTGGTGGAACATTTCGGCGTTCAGGATTCTTGATGGGTACGGCGCGTATTGTCATCCGTTGTACCCAGATCTATATGGCTCATCTGGGATTATTTTTCGTTCTTGCCACCGTTTGTGCCGTCGCAACGGCTTATTTTGTAGACTTTGACTATATTGGTAAATTAAACCTGACATATTTTTTTAATAATACAGGTGAAGCCTTGGCGGGCTTGTTTACTTTGACCTATGTACCAAATTTCTTTGATATTATGCCCATGTACATAGGGGTTTTGGCTCTTGTCCCCGTGGTAATCTTGCTTGCAAGAATACATCCTTTGATGGTCCCTGTGTTCTCTCTTGGTTTGTACATAGCAACTTGGTATTGGGAATTACAATTTCCTGCTGAACCTTTTTCTAACCGGCCCTGGTTTTTCAACCCGTTGGCTTGGCAGCTGTTATTTTTTACTGGTTTTGCAATATCCGCAGGCTGGATAAAAGCCCCGCCACCTAACAGATACTTATTAATCGCCTGCATTATTTTTGTCCTTGCGCTGGTTCCCATTAGTAACTGGCCAATTATGCGTGAGTTTCCGGTATTGAAAGAGTTCAGGTCTGAATTGATATATGGATTCAAGAAAACTAATTTTGGAATTCTGCGTTGGATACATTTCCTTGCTTTGGCTTATATCTGTGTAACTTTGCTCAAAGGGCGTGAACAAATACTCAAACACCGTTATTTCGACCCCATTATCAAGTGTGGACAACAGGCGTTACCCGTTTTCCTTTTGAGCATGACACTTTCTTGGATTGGGGGAATCATTCTTGATCAAATTGGTCGCGATGCATTTGGTCTTACGGTTATAAATGTGAGTGGAGTTATTATTCTAATTGGCTTTGCTTATGTTATGGCTTGGGCCAAATCATCTCCATGGAGGACGAAACCCGTACATAAATCTGTCCCAAAGCCCGTAACACATACGAGGATTGGGGATAACGCGGTTCAGCCTGCCGAATAATAACATGGAGATAATAAACTTGAATATAGAAGTTGGTTATTAGTGATGAGAATTGAGGTTCTCATATCAATAAGCTTTGTTTATTTGAGTGTCATGTCTGGTGCTTTTGCTGGCGGCAAAGTTATTGATGATCGTCAGATTGAGTTACCTTCGTTGGCAAGCTCCACGCCTTATTCTATATACCTTCCAGAAGGGTATTGTGATAGCAGGTTATCATATCCGGTTCTATATCTCCTTCATGGCTATGGAGGGACGCATCGTGACTGGTTAAAAGCTGGGAAGGTTGGCCAAACTCTTGATCGACTGATATCTGAGGGGAGCATTTCTCCTATCGTTGTTGTAATGCCTTCTGCGTCGAAATCCTGGTATGTTAATTCATCCAAATATGGGAAATACGAAACGGCTCTTTTACATGAGCTTCCGAAATACCTTGAGGAGGATCTCTATAGTTTAAAAACGAGGGAAGGGCGTGCAGTTGCAGGTCTTTCAATGGGAGGATATGGCGCGTTAAGGTTTGCTTTTAGGTCTCCGGAAAGTTTTGTTTCCGTGGCCGCTTTAAGTCCAGCTATCTTCCCAAATGTTGTCAGCAAGGATGAATTTAAACCGGTACAAATCAAACTTTTTGCCGGTGCTTTCAATGACCCATTTTCAGTGGAAAAGTACAATGAAATGAACGTATTTACTCTCGTTCAAGGAGCTTCCAATCCACCAGCAACTTATCTAACTGTTGGAGACGATGATTGGTTTGGTCTGTACGACGGAACTTTTGCCTTTTACCAGCAATTGAAAAGTCAAAAGATAGCTGCAGAACTGAGGATTACAGATGGAAACCATGACTGGAAATTATGGTCGAAAGAAATAGAGCCAGCTCTTATTTTTTTGAATAGCCAACTGTCCGCTGCTACCGAAATTCCTTCGTCAAAAGGCCTCCCTACTAGGAGAGAACAATCTTCATTTTGCTCTCCGGGTTAACACGTATCTAAAATTATTATCAGATAACTGATATCTAAGGTTACAAATTCAAATTTAGAATATGCCCTGTATAATTATCATACAGGCACCTGTAGCAACGATGTAGCCAAGATCGACGACAATGGCATAGGTTGATTTTTTTACAAAACCTCCTGCGGAAGCTACGAATGATGCGATTGCGATTATTGTGAATATTGCTGTAAATAAGGCGTTATTAGTCGCAGTAATTCCTATCACCCAAGCGAGAAAAAACAAAGCAATGAGCTGAGTAGCCATCGCGAAAACGGGCATTTTATCTGCACTATCAAGTGACACACCAGAACCCTCGGCCCATTTTTTACCAAAGAGTTTGGGACTGTACCATGCCCAACCAAGTAAGAATGAAACAATGGTGCCTACAGCTATTGCAAGCCAGTTAACGTTAACGATTTCACCCATTTTCTGTCCCGAAAGTAGATTGTAGTCAGAAAAGTTTATATATAATAAACCGATTGGTAAATTATATATAATTTTGAAATATGATCAACCCCATGAATTAATTCACGATTTAATACGCTCTGGATCAGTTATTCTAGTCCGTTGAAACCACGAGCTTATGAATGGTTTTCCTAACCAAAGGTGCTACGATCAATACGATAGGAAACGCAACTAACCAAGAAGAGAGCCACGTTTCTAACCACGTAATTAGTAACTCAGGTACAAAACCCATAGTCTGTATGATTGCTATAAATGTCACGATGCTGGACATCATCCCCGATAGAAGAAAACCAAAGAGTACGAATTCAAATTTTGCTGGTATAAAAGGTTTCATGAGTAGGTCTTTTGTTGATTGTTTTATAGAAAATACAATTATTTCAGATAGTAAGCCAAGTGTTAAAAATAGCGATCGCAAGCTTTGATCAAGCTGTTTTTAAGAGTTGTTCAAAATGACATTGTTCAACATCTTAAACATGATCGGCTCTTCTAAACTTTAAATATCGTAATACAGTCCTCATAATCGCGAAGGAGTTCCAAGGTCAACGTATTGAATTTTATCACCAAGATTTAATTCGTAGAGTTGCTGTAGTATTCCTTTATAGCAATGACTGTCATTTATGAAAAAAAACCTGTATAAAACGATCTTCATTCGGTGCGTTTATTGAGTAGAGTAATGGTAATAAGTGACAAAATTCCAATTACATTTAAGGACAAGTTGCCTGAAGCTGTTGACGTTGTCGTCATTGGGGCTGGCATTATTGGAATCTCTATTGCGTATTTCCTAGGTAAGCAGGGCGTTTCCGTTCTCGTTTGCGAAAAAGGTCGTGTTGCAGGAGAACAGTCTAGTCGTAATTGGGGCTGGGTTCGTCAACAAGGCCGTCATTCATCTGAACTTCCGATAATGAAAGAAAGCCTTCATATCTGGAAAGGCCTTTCTGCTGAGATTGGCGAGGACCTTGGTTTTCGGCAAACCGGATGTCTCTATCTGGCTGAAACAAATGCGATGCAGAAAGAAAATGAACAATGGCTTGATGTTGCGCGTCAACATCAACTTGATACCCGTCTCTTAAATACAAAAGAAACCAATGAACTCCTTGGTCAGACCAATAGTCATTGGAAAAGTGCACTTTATACAGCAAGTGATGGTCGGGCAGAGCCGAGGATTGCGGTTCCAAGATTGGCGCGTGCAGCTCAAAGATTAGATGTCAAAATTATTGAAAACTGTGCTGTTCGTTCACTTGACCTGTCAGCAGGGAAATTAAAGGGCGTCGTTACTGAGATGGGGAGGGTAAGAGCGCGTAGGGTTGTCTCAGCCACTGGAGCATGGTCTTCTCTACTGCTTGGGCACCATAAAGTTTCGCTTCCGCAGCTTAAGGTTAAAGGCTGTGTTGCAAGAACATCCCCGGTTGCTAACTTTTATCCAGGTAATGCTGTCTCAGAAAAAATTGCTTTTCGTAAAAGGCAAGATGGTGGCTATACAATTGCTCTGGCAGATCACACCACACATAATATTTCTCCCAATAGTTTTCGGTATTTTCCAAAATTCGTACCGCTTATGAGAAAGTCCTTTCAGGATGTTTCTTTTAAGCTGGATCAGTCGTTTTTCTCAGATATCAGCCGTAGAAGTAGATGGAATGAAAATCAGATCACACCTTTTGAAAAAACGAGAGTCTTGAACCCTTTACCAGATCCAAAATTGTTGGTTCAGATGCGCAAGCACCTTCAAAAATATGTCCCTGAACTTGCCAATACACCTTTTGTTGAAACTTGGGCGGGGATGATTGAAACATCACCTGACGTTCTGCCTATTATCTCAGAAATAGACTCTATTCCAGGTTTCCACGTTATTGCTGGTTTGAGCGGTCATGGTTTTGGTATTGGGCCAGCTATTGGACGTGTTATGACGGATCTATTGATTGGCAGGCCGCCTGGGCATGATTTAAAACGATTTAAATTAAGCCGTTTTCACGACGGGACACCAATTGATCTAGAAAACGCGGCCTGACTTAAACTGGTCAGTAGCCGCGATTCCTTATTTTCTAACTGATATTTAGGTAAGCAGATATTTCCACTTTATCACGAGAACTAACGTCTCCTGCGTCTGTAATTTTGTTCATACGTTGTAGCGCCCATATATTATCTGGACGGGCTTCAAGGCGACGGCTGAGCAAGTTTTTTGCTGTTGAATGGCGACCTGAACGAATTGTAGCATCGATCAATAACCTGTGGAATACATCTCGTTGAGCATGACTGCCTCCGATTTGTTGAAGATCATCAAATACTGGTAACAAATGATCAACGCACTTATCATCGTCACCTGTTTTGCAGGCATGAATTGCTTTGGCGAGCGGCATCCCGAAATCGCGGAATACTTGTTGCGAAGTGCCTTCACCCAGGCTTTTTTGCTGCATGGTATCTATGAAGGCATCTGCAGCATTGCGGTTACCACTACTCAGAATTGCCAGCAGATAATGTGCATCAGCAAAAGCAAGGCTGTGATCATTTACGTGGTTAGCAGATAAAGTTGCCATCTCTTCCCAACGATTTCCTACATCCACACCTTCGAGTTCCAGACGATAAAGCAGCGAAACCCCGTTACTTATGTCGCGGAAATCATCGGTATGGTCTTTTCTAATGTATGAATCATAAAGTTTTAAAACCTCTTCTTTTTGGCCAAGTTCTAAGTGAAACAAAGCCTTATGCCAGTGCATGTGATAGGAGAAATTATTACACTGTTCCCATTCATCTTGATACAGGTTCAACCAAGCAAGACCCTCGGTAGGCCTATTAGACATCTCCAGAACATGGCCTACAGCGTGCGTACCCCAGGCATCATTTGGGGCGAGTTCTACACCGTATTTACCAATTTTTTCTGCTTCTGCATACGACCCGGTTTCTTCAAGTCCGAAACAATGACAACCAAGAACAAAACCGTAATCTCGCACCCCTTCATTCCAGGCGGAAAGAATTTTTGTTGTTGATGCTCGCATGCCATGGTTTTTGCCACGAAGAAATTGACAAGCGTGATTAAGTTTTACAGTAAGCGCATCGAGTGGATAAACATCCAAAAGATTGTCGAGGCGAGAGATGGCTTTATCCATATCACCGTAACACCAGTCATCAAGTGCTTGGAGCAGTTCTCTTTCTCTATGAGTAGCACCGCGTTCTCGGACACTTAATTTAGCCTTAAAAACAGCTTCGAGGGCAATAGGGTCCGTGGTTACTTTGGCGAGCATCTTATAAAAGAAACCTTTGGCAACAAGAGCGATTACCATCTGAGGATCTGTATCAAGCGTAAGGCCAAGAGCTTTGGGTGTTTTTTTCGAGTGAGCCAAAAACAGAGAGACAGTGTTGTCGAAATGATCAACGGCGTTTTGATTTAAAGCTGTTACTTCGTGTCCACGACAATCAAACAACACGGTATGCCTCCCAGCAGTTATTATGAGTAATGATTAAGAACTAAACTTCATATGGCATGTAATGGTCGTTAGTTTCCAGTGCTCAAAAGATGTCAAACCTGACTGATTTGGAAGGTTGTGATCTCTGTGATCGGAGCTTTTTATCTAGAACGGCGGAAAGGTTACGATTTTTGCGTAGCCTTTTCCTTCCATAAAACAAGAGCACACAGCCATCTGACAAAATTGTGAAAGGAAGTCAGCGTCAATCAGGCATAAGATGACAAAAGATTCGTATCAGTTGAGGTTTTCAATGCTCGTCCCGTCCGAAACGTCTACATCATTTAATAAATTTTTACCGCTGATTCTATCTGTAGGTATTGTCGTCTATCTTTATCTCTTTGTCGGAAATCGGGCCGCAATTGCGACAGGATTGGGTGTGGCTCTTGGTATAAGCCTCTATCATGCGGCTTTTGGGTTTACTTCTGCCTGGCGTCGATTTCTCACTGATCGATGGGGTGCGGGGCTTAAAGCCCAGGTCATTATGTTGGCGATAGTTGTTACCCTGTTTTTTCCTGTATTGGACAGTGGTGGCATTTTTGGCCACAGGGTTGGTGGGTTTGTTAATCCTGCTGGAACGGGTGTTGCTGTGGGGGCCTTTATCTTTGGCATTGGAATGCAGCTAGCAGGTGGTTGTGCAAGTGGCACACTGTTTACTGTTGGTGGAGGTAGTATTCGCATGGTTGTCACACTCCTGACATTCATGTTGGGCTCTGTCCTTGCGACGATTAATTTACCCTTTTGGCACAGCCTCCCTAAATTTGATCGTTTATCAATGGTCTCTCTTTGGGGATGGGAATTAGCTCTGGCTCTTCACCTTGTCGTTTTCCTGTTTCTTTATCTTTACGTTCAAAAAATTGAAAAGAAAGAACCATCCCTTAAAATTTCTAATGTTCCTAATAGATCTAATCTCCTCAGGTTAACACAAGGGCCTTGGCCTTTAGTCCTTGGCGCCGTTGCGTTGGCTTTATTGAATTTTGCTATGCTGGCAACTCTGGGACATCCTTGGGGGATAACTTCTGGTATTACCTTATGGGGAGGAAAACTGGTTACACTTTTGGGCGCAGATCTTTCTGATATACCTTATTGGAGAGGCAGTATGGCAGCCTTAGATAGATCAATCTTTCGGCACGATTCATCCGCTACAAATATTGGTATTATTGCAGGGGCATTGAGTGCTTCTTTTCTGGCTGGAAAATTTGGTAAATCCCAAAACGTGACAGCGAAAGGAATTATTACAGCCCTTATTGGCGGACTTATGTTGGGGTATGGTGCTCGTCTTGCTTATGGATGTAATATTGGGGCATTTTTCAGTGGGATTGCTTCAGGCAGTATTCATGGATGGCTGTGGCTTGTAACAGCCCTTGCAGGTAACTTTATTGGGGTTCATATTCGCAATAAAATCAATCTTTAAGCTTTTAGTGTAAAGCTAATTGTAGCTTCCTATAAGGGTAAACTCTTCTCCACCGATACCGCGTTTAAAAGTCGTAACACCAGCAGCTTCTTGAGGATTTATACCTCCGAGGTCGAGCCACTTTATATCACGTTTCTTTAGCTCTAATACCATGTTCCATATAAGGTAATTGTGAGCTTTAAGCTTACGTCCATCTTGGCTGTTCCAACCAACGAGGTAAGTCGCGCCACCCTCGTGAAGGATGACTAAAACGGCGCCTACAGGGGTCCCTTTTTCAATAGCTCTTAATATTAGGAAATCATTACGATCTTTGGTAAAGCGTTTTAAATTTGTAACCAAGGCGGGGCTTGGTCCTTTAAATTCCTTTAGCAGCTTGTCCATTTCACTTAAGGCTAACAACCAGGATAAATGAACCCCCTGGGTATCAACTTCGAGAGATAGTCCTTTTTTGAACGATTGATTGAGATGATTCCGCCAGTTGGACTTTAAATTAGCTCTAAGCTCGTCTTCTGGCTTTCTAAGGTCCAGCCAAATTGAAGAATATCCGTCTGTATCAATACGGTTGAAACCCAATTTTTGGAAGGTAGTCCGGTTTTCATTTGAATCTACGGTTTCGGGTAAAAAATAGGTAAAACGCCAGGGACGTGCGGGGTATTTTATTCGAAGTTCTTTCCAGAAAGTATCTTGAACATGCTCAGGAATATCTTTTTCTAACCAAAGAGGTCCACGGTATAGGCGAACCTTATGAAAGATCTTTAACATGCGTTGTTCAAGGATCTGACAAATTCCGACGATACGATTGTTGTAATGGATGGTGGCAAATTTACCAATCAGTCTCTCCGTTACAAGAGCAGCCTGAGCATAAGGCCAACTCTGAAGTAGATTTGATTTTTCTGCTTTACGAATAAGCTCTCGCCACTCTTTTACAGAAACACTATTCCACTTGATTTCAACGAGAGTATTGAGTGATTTATCAGGCATTGGGCCGCCATGGTTGGGGAAACATCTTTTGTATCATTAATGCTTAACTACGGGTTTTGTAAATGCTTTCTGAGTATTTTCATGTTATTCATAATGTGTAGGGATGTGAATAATAAATTAGGATTACAGGATCTATGGCGAAGATTGTTGCCGTTTATAACAAAGACAGAAGACGAGATCACCGACGAGCAGTAAGTCTGGCTGCTAAGCTAAACGGGCTTGATGCGCGGATTAATGGTAAGGACGTTACGATTAAAGATATTAGTCCAGGCGGCGTTGGTATTGCTGGTGAAGAGGTGGATCTTGACGATTATGCTGATATGGATGTTGTTCTTGATGAAGACGAAAAGCTTGATATTGAAGGTCTCGGGCTTTCGGTGGGAGATACTGTCAGCATAGAAATTCTCTTAGAAAAGGCTGAGCCATTTTCGATTGCTATTGAGATTCGTAGAGCCGATCAAGAACGTGGAAAATTAGGTGCTCGTTTTATAAATATCGGGAACCGGGATTTTAACACGTTGGAGAAAATAGTCCTTGGCCGTCTTCGGTAATATTATAATTTCAAGTTTTTCTTACATTAGGTCGTCAAAGCCGGGCGGCCTTTTGCTGTGGCAAATATCCGACTCTCAATAAAGAGTTTGTCGCCACCAGCATCGATAATGATTTTATCATGGTGGTCCGTTTTGACGGTAATATCTGCCGCTCCGCATTCCTGTGCAAGCTGCTTTACTTTTTCACCAGCATAGGAAAGAACATATTCAATTGCTTTTTCACTATCGGTGAAATCAATCTGATCCTTACCTATATGAGCACGGTAACGACCTTTTTCAGGGGACGAAATCAACACAGACATTTTTTGAACGACGCCGCCCGCTACGGCACCAACAGCATTAGATACTTCGGCATGTTTAGGTAGATTTAGTGAGGCGTTTAATCGTTTTGCGACATCTGTATAGTAAGTGGTTGCGGGTGCACCAGTGGCAACAATAGGTCTTCCCAAATTGATTGAAAAATCAATGACAGAGGGTTTGTTTTCGTTAGTTTTATCTCTTAGGGCATTATTGATGAGATCATGCCCCAATTTTTGGTTTTCAGAGAGTGGTGAATAGTTGATTTCTGATAAAGCAGTTTCGAGAATAGTTGAGGCTGAGCCCGTTACGGTTTTTTCGTAAATCATTTGTGCTAAAATTTGAGGTGTAAGGCCCAAAAGTATATTTTCTTTTTCGACGTGTCGTATGAAGAGTTGGGCAGATAGATTTGCACCCTGTTTATCCCATGAGTTTTGGAAGCCAAGTAGGTGGCTTGCATCACTTGGTGTTAACCCAGAGATAATAACAAGACCTCTATCAATTAACCGTTGCAATGGACTGCCCATTGCTGGTCTTTCCAGTAAAGTGTTCAAGGCCACCGGACCAGCCTGAAGGCCAGCCCATATTTCCTGCTCTAGCCGAGAAAGACTTGATAATCCAGCATCAAGTGTCCGCAGTTTCAACGCAAACCGTCCGTCATTTGGCCAAACTCTGTCATTCAAGAGCTGTTGTTCCATGACAGAGAGAACTTCTGGATATTGCAGGGCCAACAGGCTGATGGGTTGAACACGACGCGGACCGATAGATAGGGACTTTGTCGAAGAATTGACAGCAATCTCACTATCGCCGCCAAGACCAAAAGTATGAACAGCTACGGCCTCTACCATGGTCCGCCAGCCCCCAACGATGGCGCCATCGTTGTTGAGTTGAGGTTCCCCATCTTTTAAGACAGCAATGTCAGTTGTCGTGCCGCCCATATCGACAACAAACACGTTTTCCTCACCAGATAAATAATGCGCTCCAACAACTGATGCTGCCGGGCCTGACAAAATTGTTTCTACAGGGCGAGAAAGCGCCGTTTTTGCTGTTATTAATGAACCATCGCCTTTAACCACCATCAAAGGTGCCTTGATGGCCTTTTGTTCCAGCATGGTTTCGACGGCTAAAATCAATTGCTGCAACTGGGGAATTAGCTGAGCATTGAGAAGGGCTGTTAAGGCTCTTCTCGGGGCATCGAGGCTGGAGGAAAGTTCGTGGGCACAGGAGACAGGAAGGTTTGTTTCTTTGAACACAAGATCCCGGACAGCTTCTTCGTGCGATGCGTTTCTTACAGAGAAATAACCTGCAACAGCAAAAGATGAAACCGATGGAGCATATTCTCTTATAGCATCTTCAACGGTTTTAATATCGAGAGGCGCGAGCTCGTCACCCATAGGTGTGTGCCCACCTTGAATGAAAATACAAGGGTTCTTGCCGACAGCATCGCCAAGATTAGAGCGCTGTAGAGCTCCTTGGTCATATCCTATAAGGATAAGGCAAACTGGACTACCATGCGCCTCAACAATCGCATTGGTTGCCAGAGTAGTCGAAAGGGAAACCATTCGGATTTGGTCGCCTTCGTTGTCCAGGATCGTATTTACTGCGTCATAAATTCCAAGTGAAAGATTGTGCTTGGTTGTTAGGGACTTTGCAGTTCGAAGAACACCGTCTTCTTCATTAAATAGTACGGCATCTGTATAGGTGCCTCCGGTATCAATCCCTAACAACATTACTCAGTATTTCCCGAAAATTCCCTGTAAAGCAAAAGACCTAGCAAATTACTCAAGATGTTGCTTCACTAAAAACGACGAAATCATTTGGCGCAAATAGGAAAATGGGTCCTAGCCCGAGGTTTTCTTAAATTTTAACAAACCAAGAGCTGCGACCATACCAATTGTGACAACGCATACGCCAACGATTTCAACAACTGTTGGAACTTCTCCAAGAATGGGTAGCGCCAGAATGACGGCTATACCTGGGACAAGTGCCGCGAATACGGCACCACGAGACGCACCAAGTATGGCGACGGCTTTGGTGTAAAATAACAGCGCGAGGATTGCGGACCCAAATCCTTGGAAGATTCCCTGAAACAGTGTTTCTTTTATAGGAGCGTCAAAAATCTGAGGATCCCCAAACAAGAAGTAAAGGGGGAGGTATAAAACCATCGATAAAACGGCTACGAGAGCAGTAGCGTGCAAAGGGTCGGCCTGGAAGTATTTCGTTCCAACAGTATAGCAAGCCCAGCAACCACCCCCGGCAATAAACAGAAGATGTCCCATCCACTGATTTTCACCAGAAGAAGTCAGTCCTTGCCAGCCCAGGATAGCTACCCCAAGAATAACCGCCGCCAATCCAAATAAGCGATTTTTATTGGGCCGATCCCCCAAAATAAACCAGCTTCCGATTGTTGAAATGGTCATCATACAGCTTGGGGCGACAATCCCCATATGACTGGCCGGGGCGAAATTAAGCCCGGTTACAGTTAAGAGCATGTAGGGCGCGCCGGCACCAAAAGCAAAAAGTAAGGCGCCAGGCCATCCAATTCCCTTTACGCCCCTTCTTAAAATAAGAGGGAGTAAAACGGTACCTGAAACGGCAAACCGTAAAGCCGTTATATCATAAGGTGTAAGAGTATTTTCCTTGAGCCCAAGGCTGGAAACTACAGGCCAAGCCCCCCAAAGTAGAGCTGCCATAAGGCCGTAGATTACCCCCATGGTCAGTGTGTTTTGATCTGCTTTGAGCGTATTTAACATTACTTGTTCCTGAACTACCAATCATACTAAAGGAAAATCCTTCCTTAACTGGAAGTATTTTAAGGTGGATAAAAAATGATCGGCTGCAAAATTAGTGGTTTATGCGTATAAAAACTGCATAAAAGAGTAATACATGAGTATTAACGACCCGCGCTTCTAAAGTACATCAAATTAATAGGTCAGAAAGCCCGTCATGACGATAGATAATTTCGATAAAGCTATTTTGCGATGTTTACAAGAAAACGCGCGCTTTAAGTCGGAATATGTAGCTGAACAGGTCGGCCTTTCAGCTACGGCCTGTCAGCGTCGGATTAAGCGTTTAAGAGATTCTGGAGCAATAACAAAAGAGGTCGCCGTTCTAAATCCTGAGATTGCGGGCAGACCTGTTACGTTAATCGTTCAACTTGTGATTGGGCGTTGTGGGGCTGAAGTCCTTGATCGTTTGAAGCGAGACTTAATCGCCCTGCCTGAAGTTCAGCAATGCTACAACGTGACGGGTGCTTTCGACTTTGTACTGATCGTAACGGCCAAAGATATGGAAGCTTACGAACAATTCACCCGAAAAGTCTTTTTTGACAAACCAACGATAAAAGAGTTTGAGACAACTGTCGTTATGGACAAGGTTAAGATCGGATTAGAAATACCTATTTAAACCTGGATGTTTCAGAGCCAATTTATTTTGAGAGAAGGTTTTTCCACTGAGGTGAACGGTATACCGCTTGAGCCATTGCCTGATAGCCTCTCCCAATGGAATGCAGACCGTCATTAACTAATAAACCCTCCATATAAGCGGTGTCTTTGATAAGCTCTTGATGCATGTTCAAGAAGGGGATCTCTTGTTGTGAGCAGATATCCTTATATTCATCGGCACCCTCAGCCAGGTCTTTGTTTTTAAAATCAAAGCTCATGCCACTTTGGACCGATAGAAAAGGCATTTTGTTTTCATCAACAGGTGTTGGACCCAAAACCAATAGTGGAGCAAGGGTCTCTAACTGAATAATAAGGTCGCGGAATTGTTTCATTGCCCGGTGCCGTGGAGTTCGAGGGATACCTGTATCCGTTATGGCAAAGTCATTTGATCCCGTTGCAAAAACGATAAAGTCGCTTTCTATGTTTAATAAACGAGACTTACATTCGTTGACCGCTCGCGCTGAAATTTCGCGCATAGTTTGGCCGCGGACGCCGAGATTATAGTGAATAAAAGGTATCTCACTTTGAGATTCAATGAGTGCAAGACGCCCCGGCATGCCCAATTTCGATTCATCGCCCATGCCTTCCATAATAGAGGCGCCAATAAAACAAACCCGTTTCATATCAATCATACCTGTTTGTGTTTCAAGAGAATACGGATGGATAAGCTCCAATTGCTTGTGCGCCACCTGTGTGAAGGAAGATTACGCTTTCATCCTTAGAGAACTTGCCTGTACGAATGTGATCGATCAGACCAGCAAAGCCTTTACCGGAATATACTGGGTCTAACAGGATGCCTTCTGTTCTGGCGACAAGTTCAAGGGCCTCTTTTCCTGATGGTGTCGGGATGCCGTAGTTCTCACCACCATAGCCCGTAATGACGTTTAGATCTGGGTCAGGGTTCCACACTTCAAAACGGCCGAGCTTTTCCAATGCGTAAGGAACAATGCTCTCAATAGCTTCTGTCACGGGGCCAGCTTTACCGTCGACTTCTATACCAAAAACCGGGAAGGGACGTTTTGCGGTTATTAAACCGACAATCAATCCGGCTTGGGTGCCCCCACTGGATGTTGCGTGGTACAGGGCTGAAGGGGATATATTAAGATTTCGGCATTGTTCTAAGATTTCAATAGCGGCGGACGCATAGCCTAATGCTCCAACCGCGTTCGATCCTCCAACCGGGATAATGTATGGTGTTTGTCCTTTTTCCCTTAATTCCACTGACAGGTTTTCCATTATCTGGTCGCGATCAGCACCAGCAGGATGGATTGAAATTTTAGCACCGAGCAAGTGATCAAGGACAATGTTTCCAGAGGTTTGATACGCGGCGTCATCCCAGGCGACATTTCGGACAAGAACCAAGTGACATTCCAACCCGTATCGTGCGGCAGCTGCGGCAGTTTGTCGAACGTGGTTAGATTGTAACCCGCCAGCAGTAATGATGCAGTTGGCTCCTTTTTCAAGGGCGTCAGCTATTAAGAATTCTAGTTTTCTGGTTTTGTTTCCGCCTCCCGCGAGACCAGTGCAATCATCACGTTTCATATAAATCAACGGTCCACCGAGAACTTTGGAAAGCTGATTAAGAGGTTGGAGTGGTGTCGGAAGAAACGCAAGCGGGACAGAAGGGTTGAATTCTGTAAGCATGGGGAAAACCTGTTGGCAAATGGGTTTGTTTCTAATCAATAAATCTTGTTTTAGTATTCTAACCAAAAAGGAGATCGAATGACGATCTCCTTTTTAAAAATATTGAGAAAAATATACTGTATTTCGTTTTATTCAGTTTCAGGCTGATTACCTGGGTTATCGATATTGAGTAAATGGCCAGATTTACAAAATAAGGTACAATTTTCAAAAACGGTGAAATTAACTCTTTCTGCTTCGGGATAACGAAGCCAGGTTCTTTGCGGATAGAGCTCCTCGTTTTTATGAAGGGTTCCCGAAAGAATTAATATTTCAAGGCCACCTTTCGGCGCAACACGATTGATATTGGCGTCTTTATTCCATCTTTCAAGTTGAACGATTTCATCTTTGTAATGATGAAGGGGGAGGATGTCTTGCTCAGGACTATCTCCAGAGATCCATTGTGCAGTGTTGGTATCTATGGAGAATTGTTTATTATCGTGTTGTTCAAATTGCCATAGTTTTACAAAGATTGTACAGCCTTCAACCGTATGGGGGGAGTGACTGGTACCCACGGGGTTACGTACATAAGTTCCTGCAGGGAAATCTCCGTATTGATCTGAAAACACACCCTCTAATACGAAGAACTCTTCGCCACCATCGTGCTTGTGCTCTGGGAAATATTTATCCTTTGCAAAGCGAACAATCGTTGTGGCTCTTGCAACTTCGTCCCCAATGCGATCAAGCATGATCCTTTCAACACCCTTTGCAGGCGAGGGAGACCAGTTTGTGTCTTCTGGCTTTACGGTAACTGATTGCTTGAAATCGGCATTGATGCGCATAAGTAAATCCAGTATTCAATCTATCAATAGGTAGGCTATTGTTTTAATACTTAGGTCTTTAAATTTAATCTGCAAGAGGTTATCTATCAAGTAGTAGATATGAGGTTTTTGATGAGTAGTACAATAGACACGTCGACGAAAATCATGGATGCGGCAGAAGGATATATTCGAACTAAAGGTTATAATGCTTTTAGCTTTCGTGATATTGCAGCAGATGTTGGTATCAAAACGGCCAGTATTCACTATCATTTTCCTTCCAAATCTGATCTCGGTGCTGCCGTGGCCGAGCGCTACACAGAACGGTTTCTCGAAGCCCTAGGTCCGCCGGATAGTTACACCTTTGATGAACAAATATCTCGATATATTGCAGCTTTTAGGTCTTCTTATTCTTCAGGTGACCAGATGTGTTTGTGTGGCATGCTCGGAGCTGAAATTTCATCCCTGCCTGAGAATCTGATTGTCGTTTCAAAAGTGTTTTTCGTAAAAAATCTTTTGTGGTTAGATCAAGTTTACCTTTCAAAAAATGATGATAACTTTTCAGGTGAACAAGCGAGACAAAAGTCTTTACGCCTTCTTGCTCTATTGGAGGGCGGGCTCATCGTTGCACGTTCCCTGGATGGAATGGTAACTTTTGACCAATTAATATCTCAGGATTTAGCTTGAGCCTATGAATCAGTAATTAAATTACTTGCAGGTTGCAATCGTGTGTCACGTTACGTTTGCATTATCATCTGGGTTGAATTGTTGGGATTCTGAAATATTCGATTTAAAGCTTCTTAGTTGTTTTAATTGCGATAAAACCTCTAGACATATTTCCTATGGCTGTGTCATTGTTCGGGCAATGCTCGTAAAGGTTTTGGTGATGCGTTGCTATAAGCAGTAATTTTATTAACCACCAATAATGTGTTGATGATTAAAGTGTGTTGGGGGTTATTTAATCCAGTGGTGTCATCTGGGAAAATAAATAAGCAGACAAAAGTCTTTCGATCCGTTCGAAAAGGCTTTTTCTTTTGCTTTATCTCTCTTGTGATCATCGGTCATTTGGCGTCGCCGGACACATCCTATGCCGCTTCCCTTGAAATAGAGGAAGCAATGGATAGTTTGTATTTTGATGATCGCTATCAAAGCGAGCTCCCGCTCGAAATCAAAGAAACCAAGGTTGAAAAAAAAGTTTCACCCCCGAAAAAAGAAAAAAAATCTGAAAAATTAGACCTTTCTGCGCTAGAGGTTTTGGGGAATATTTTGATTTATGGCTTTTTGGCTTTAGTTGCGGTGTTAATCGGCAAAGCGATTTTTAATTATCTCAAGGACTTGAAAAAGCGACCTCAAAATAAAGCTGTCCTCGACGATAAGCCTGCTTCTTATTCTCGCGTAACCAATATGCCAGAGACTGTGAGCAAAGAGACCTTGGAATACGCAGATCAACTGGCCCAAAAAGGCCAGTTTGAAGCAGCGATCAGGGCTTTATTGTTTTGTTGTTTGAAGCATGTCCGTGAAAGCTATCACACAGCTCTACCCGCTGCTTTAACCAACCGAGAGATATTAAAGGCTGATTGGTTGCCATCAGATGTGCGCCAGAAAATGAGTATTATTGTGGATGCGGAAGAGCTTACCGAATTTGGGGGGCGATCAGCAGGTGAACAAGAGTTTAAAATATGCAGGGATGCTTTTCATATCTTTGTAAAACCGGGACGCTCTACATCATCAGTTGAAGGGCCCGTAATCTGATGGATGATCGGATATTTTCTAAACGGACACTTATCTGGCTGATCTTAATCGGAACGTTGTCTTTTGCCGGTGCTTTCATTGCTTCTATATATCAAGACAAACTCATTCAAATTAGTTCCTATGGTGCCAATTCCTATTCTGAATCAGCTATTGGTCATAAGGCCTTCACCAAGCTACTTAAAAAGTTAAATTATCGGGTAAGGATCAGTCAACAAGCGCAGGGTGGTTTTAATTTTTCTGATGTGAAACTTGTTGTTGAACCTGAAAGTCAAAAGGGTTTATCGGACACATTATCTGGTTTTAGCGGTGTCGGATCTCTAATCGTTTTACCTAAATGGAATGCTCAACAAGACCGTAATAAACGTAAGTGGGTAAAGCTCCTAGAGCTACGAAGTCCAACAGAGGTAGAGAACATACTTGATTATGTTTCGAATGATATTGCCCTTGTTCGTAGTAATCTTGAAATACGGGCAGAAAATTTTTCGTGGGATCCTGAGTTATTCTCTTTAAGCCAGCAACCTTCACTGCTTGCGCCTCAACTGATATCTGGTGATTCCGACCTTATTCGACCTCTGGTTTATAATGATAGTGGTATTTTGTTGGCTGAAGTTATTAAGCCGGACTTTCTATATGATATTGATCGAACATGGATTTTAAGTGATCCGGATGTACTGTCTAATCATGGCTTGGATAATGGGGGTAATGCAGAGTTTATCGTTAGTGTTCTCAACGAGTTAACTTTGAATAGGGTTGGCGGCGTGATCGTCGATGAAACCTCTCATGGATATGCTTCAGAGCCGAGCTTATGGCGGAAGATGCTAGAATTTCCTTTTGCTGTGGTTACTCTCTTGGCAGTCTGTTCTGTATTATTGTTGGTGTGGAGTTCGATGTCTCGATTTGGCGCACCGGAAAAAACTGAGAAGTCTTATCAAGCAGGCAAAGAATTTTTAATCGGAAATACGGCTGAGCTGCTTGCTTTTGGAGGACATGGTGCCTTGATGTTGCGCCACTATGTTGAAAGATCTCTACATTCTGTCGCGACCAACCTCCACGCTCCTAAAGAACTTGAAGGTTTTGAACTTCTCCAATGGCTTGATCGTGTCGGTCATGCTCGGGGACTACGGATCAATGGCAGTGAGGCCGTTCACAAAGCCGAACAACAATATTTATCAAATTCATTTAATGTTCTGGCGGCCATAAGGGCGGCTCAGGACATTCATCGTTGGAAACAGGAGATGTTGCATGGAACTGGATGACATCCGGACCATTAGTAACGGTTTGAAAGCAGAAGTACGTCGTACAATTATCGGGCAAGAAGGCGCCTTGGACCTGATGCTCGTCAGCTTATTGTGCAAAGGGCATTTACTTTTAGAAGGGGTGCCTGGGACAGGTAAAACTCTTTTGGTAAGGTCCTTTTCCAAGGCTTTAAGTCTAATTTTTGGCCGTATTCAGTTTACACCAGATCTTATGCCTGGGGATGTGCTGGGAACGAACTTGTTTAACTTTCAGACCAATGAGTTTTCCCTAACAAAAGGACCGATATTTACGGATCTTTTGCTGGCAGATGAGATCAACCGAACGCCTCCAAAAACACAATCTGCCCTGCTTGAAGCCATGAGCGAGCGTACGGTGACGATTGATGGCACCAGTCATGATCTGGGAGAAGGGTTCTTGGTCATCGCAACCCAGAACCCGATAGAACAACAAGGGACTTATCCTTTACCAGAAGCTCAGCTTGATCGTTTTATGTTCAAGTATGTTCTAGAGTATCCAAGTGAAGCGGAAGAAAGATCGATTGTTACCCGACACGGTCATCAAACCTCTATGCCTAAACTGGATGACTTTGGGCTTAGAAGCATCGCTGATTTGGCAAAACTGGAAGAAATGCGTGCCGTTGTCAGTGGTATTAAACTAAGCCCGGAAATTACAAATTATATCGTCTCAGTAGTCCGTGCGACCCGGGAACATCCATCCCTACAATTCGGTGGGTCACCGCGGTCTGCAACCATGCTGGCTGCGGCATCACGAGCTTATGCTGCTCTCCAAGGGCGGGATTATGTAATTCCTGATGATGTTAAGTTTATTGCCATTCCAGGGTTACACCACCGGGTAGTTCTTTCCCCAAGCGCCGAGATTGAAGGTATTCGAGCCACCAGTGTCATTCGCGAAATCCTTGAACAGACAGCCGCACCAAGATAATGAGACCCACTCAACGCGCCGCCTTATTAATATCTTTGGGGATACCACTTAGCCTTGTCCTGATTGTCTGGGATGAGAGTTTGTGGTTGTTTGGCATCGTTTACTTATTTTTGGTTCTATTGCTCATTGGTGTTGATTTTTTAAACTCCTTGGCACCTTCACGGATTACGCTCGCTCAAAACATTACTCCGCTTCTTTATGCTGGGCATGATGATTATGCTTACTTTTCGTTGTCGGTTGGCAGCAGGCACAAAGCATACGGTTTGGAGGCTTTGTTAGAAGTTGAGGATGAGTACCTTATAAGGCCAGATGTCGCCAAAATACGTCGCCTCGATAATTCACAAGAGGGCGAAATTGCTTTCCCACTCATTGTCAAACGACGGGGATCTGCGCATATCTCCGGGCTTTGGGTAAGATGGTACAGCCCTTTGGGGCTTATTCAGAGACAAACCACATGGGCTTTGGATCATAAAGTATCTATTCTACCAAATGTTCATGCTGTGAAAGCTGCTGCCTTACAGATTAACAGTCGAGACGCATTCCACGGGACCAAGGTACAAAAACACCGTGGAGATGGCACCGAGTTTGATGCGCTCAAAGAATATGTCCCGGGCTTCGATTTGAGATCAATTGACTGGAAACATTCGGCCCGACATCGAAAACTAGTCTGTAAAGAATTTCAAGTCGAGCGTAATCACAATGTGATTTTGGCTTTTGATACCGGGCATCTCATGACCCGCCCCTTGGACGGACTTCCGCAACTTGACCATATGATCAATGCGGGATTGCTTTTGGGTTTCATGGCCTTGCGGGGGGGCGATAGAGTGGGTCTCTATGGTTTCGATGCCAAAATCAGGATACATGCCGAACCGCTTGGTGGTAATCAGGCTTTTAATCATTTGCAGTCAAACTGTGCCAAACTCGACTATCAATATAATGAGACCAATTTTACTTTAGGTCTTTCGAACCTCATGGGTCGATTACAACGGCGCTCTCTTATCGTTCTTTACACAGATTTTGTTGATACAGTAACCGCAGAGTTGATGATTGAGAATGTTACGCGCTTAGCCAAACGACATCTGATTATATTTGTAACTTTAGAAGATAGTGAACTGAAAGACGTAGCAAACCAAAAGCCAACTTCCATCCACGGTATTGCCAAGTCCGTTGTCGCAGATGATTTTATAAGAGATAGGCAGGTTGTCTTTGAAAGGCTCCGTCGACTGGGGGTTCATTGTATACAAGCTCCTGCTGCATCTGTGAGTGCGGCGTTGGTTGAGCGTTATCTCGAAATTAAACATCAGGAGCTTATCTGATCATGGGGGGTGTTAAGTAAATGTCAGATGGCGTCCTCAAAAGCTCCCAATTTCGAAAAGAGCGAGAAGGGTCATGGAAAGAGCTTCAGTCTCTGGTTGAGATTATAGAGAAAAAGGGAATAAAAGCCCTTAGTGCTCAAGAACTAACGCGTTTGCCCAACCTTTATCGCTTCACGCTCTCTTCATTATCGGTGGCAAGGGGCGTGTCACTTGATCGCAATTTACTGGAATATCTCGAACTGCTTTCGACCAGAGCCTATTATTGTATTTACGGTGTACATGCGAGTTTTGGTGGAACCGTTCTCAAGTTTTTCTTCGAAGACTTTCCAGCTGCAGTTTGGAATGCCCGTTGGCGTGTTTTGCTGACGACCTTAATTATGCTCGCTGGAGCTCTTATTGCTTATTATCTCACCATGGGAAATGAAGAGTGGTATTACACGATGGTGGGTGAGGGCATGGCAGGAGGACGAAATCCCGCCAGTGCGACAGAAGATCTTCGCAAAGGGCTTTATGATGGCGGAGAACTTGATGCAGATGACTTGAATTATTTTGCTTCAGGACTTTTTTCTCACAATTCGTCTATTGGTATGTTCTCATTTGCTCTTGGTTTTGCTTTGGGTGTGCCGACATTTATTCTCATATTTTACAACGGTTTAATCCTTGGATCTTTTGTGGCGCTTTATGCTAGTCGCGGGCTCGGAATTGACATCGCAGCCTGGTTATCTATCCATGGAACAACTGAACTTTTAGCGATCATACTTTGTGGTGCAGCCGGTTTGGGGTTGGCAAAGGGAATAATATCACCCGGGGGGAAAACACGCCTGTCCAACCTTGCAAGCGAAGGTAAACAAGCCGCAAAAGTGGTGATTGGAGCCGTATTGATGCTTCTTATTGCGGCACTGCTAGAGAGTTTCGGGCGACAATGGATAACAGACATAACAGCCCGTTTTACGATCGGCGGTCTGATGTTGGTTTTCTGGCTTTGTTATTTGGGATATTTGGGGAGGAAAATATGTCAAAGGCATTAGTCTCTCCTAAATACGATCCAGGTAAAAAGACCAATAAGAATAAAAAGACCAGTAAGAAAATAAAGAAAACTGAAGGAGCTTGGCGCAGGGTTATCACGCCAGAAGGTGTTCCTGTTAGGCTTGAATTGGCCTCTCGAGGAGACCGTTTCGCCGCCTTGTTACTCGATCTTATGATCGTTTATGGATTACCTGTTGTCCTGATCATTGCCTTTGCGTTTTCGGCCATTTGGACCTCTCTCGAAACCGATAAAGGGTCCATACAGATCCTCTTTGCCATAAGTAATGTTGTGCTCTTTCTTTGGTATAATTTTTACTTCACTTTCTTTGAAATTAAGTGGCAAGGGCGAACACCGGGCAAAAGAGCCTTAGGTATAAAGGTCGTGGATCGACATGGTGGCCAGCTGAGATCAGACGCCGTCTTTGCCCGCAACCTTATGCGGGAGTTGGAATTATTTTTGCCGATCTCCATCCTTTTCTCCCCCTTTGGCACAGGTAGTGAGGGGTTTACTGATTTATTGACAATTATTTGGGTGGGGCTGTTCGTTTGTATTCCTTTCTTTAACAAAGACCGTTTACGCGCAGGCGATATGATTGCTGGAACCTGGGTGGTGAAAATTCCCAAGACGGTGTTGATGGAGGACATTGCACAGGAGAGCAGTGCAAAGATAACAGGAGAATCTTTCATAAAGGGCAAAGAGCCAAAACAACCTGAACGCTATGTTTTCACAGATGAACAGGTTGATGCTTATGGGATTTATGAATTACAAACCCTAGAAGAACTTCTGCGAAAACCTGCCGTTGCCCCAAAGACCATTAAAGAAGTCACGCAGCGTATTAAAACCAAGATCAAATGGGTTGATATCAATCCTGATGGTTCTAAACGACCGCATTGGAAATCCGCAAGAAATCAAACAGCAGAAGATGATATTTTCCTCAAAGCTTATTACGCAGCTTTACGCAGGCGCCTGGAAGCTAAAATGCTCTTTGGTAAGCGTCGAGAAAATAAACATGATAAAAGCTGATGCAGAATGTTTATGAGTTTGATCTGTTTGATATTTAGTTTGTCTTCGGTTAGGGTGCTTTTCTCGTAATAAGGGTTTTAATTATTGTTGTATTTCTCGAGGGGGGAAACATGACGCATTTAGATGAAAATATCAGAAACGATTTCCGTATTGGGGATACGCTAAGTAAATCTTTTGACGTATTGCTTCGGAAATTTTTTCCATTATTAATACTTGTACTCATCTTTCAAATACCAGTTATTATTTGGATGACAATATCGGGGATGTATTCGACCAGTCTGGAAAATCCGGAACTGCTGTTTGAAGATTATGGATATCAAATACTTTCGATGCTTGTTCCATCAATTATATTATCCTTAGCCGCTTCTGCGGCTGTTACGTATGGTGTTTTTTTGGAGATAACAGGTCGCTCAATAAATATCGGTGAGTGCTTATCAAAAAGTATTTCTGTGCTTATTCCTGTAGTTTTAGCAGGTATGATTTCCTACATAGTGATGCTCGTTGGAGTTATTTTCCTTATTGTCCCTGGTATAATTGTGATTTTACATTTGTTTGTCGTAATACCGGTAGTCGTTGTTGAGCAACCCGGTGTATTTGGAAGTCTTAGTCGAAGTTCAGAACTTACAAAAGGTAATCGTTGGGCTATACTAGGTTTGTTTATTATAATGATTGTTATGGGAATTGGGCTTAGTTTCCTTAGTCAAGAGATCTCACTTCTCTTTATAGGCATGGGGATGACTTTTGTTGGCATATTAATAGATTCAATTGTTCAAGCCGTTAGTACAACGATATTTTTAATTATAGGCGCGGTCACATACTATAATTTACGCAATAGTAAAGAGGGCGTCTCTTCTAATGAAATTGCCTCTGTCTTTGACTAAATTAATCAAAATTCAGTATTTAAATAACAGCAGGAAAGATTTATTTTCCTGCTGTTATTCATTTTCCTATGATTTATTTTTATCTAAGTGATAGCTCAATGCCATAGCAATGCAGTGCTGTAGTGCTGCCGATGGGACTTCATCATCCCGTTCGAAAATAATGCTTCGATTTCCGCCATAGATCATCTCTTGTGGGTAAAGTTCCCGAAAGCGATCTACAAGATTGGTTTGGCAGTGGAAATAGATCGCATACTGGCCGTTGTCTGCTTTGGTTTGGTCTATGCGAATGGTTGAGCCGCTTTTTGTCTCCGGGGTGAGGAAACTCGGTTGACCCCACTTAAGCGCTTCTTCTATTCTTCCAACACCCTCTGTAAGTGCTGCAGTCTCCAAAATTAGATCACGCAGGAATAGCAGTTTACCGCGTACCTGTTCTGGATAGCTTTTATAACTAGGCTCTAAGGCTGGTGGTAAAGGATATTGCGGCATCTGCACGGTTCGGATTTTTCATAGATTATTGATCAAGAAGGATAATCCTATCAAGGGAAGCCCTTCTTGTACAAACCCAAGTGTAAATGTTCTGGGAAACTTACTTTTTAGCAATTTCGGCAAGATAAGCTTGGATAGCGCCGTCCATACCATAGATCAGCGCGTCAGCGGTCAAAGCGTGACCGATAGATACTTCATCGGTCCAGGGGATTGCCTTAAGAAAGTGGGCGAGATTATCAAGATTTAAGTCGTGGCCAGCATTTACACCTAGGCCGGCATCCCGCGCTGCAAGGGCGGTATTTTTATATTGTGAGAGAACCTGTTCACGATCGTCCCTAAAGAAACATTCAAAGTAAGGCCCGGTATAAAGCTCAATCCTGTCAGCGCCGATCTCGGCCGCAGCAAGTGCGATCTCTGGCTCATGATCAATAAATACTGATACCCGGGCATTTTGAGCATGAAGTCGTTCAACGATTTCGGTCAATCGTTCCTTGTTAACTAAAATGTCCCACCCGTGGTCGGAAGTATTTTGATTGGGGTCATCAGGCACCAGTGTGACTTGTTGCGGTCTGGTTTCGGCCACAAGCGCCATAAAATCTTCAGTTGGGTTTCCCTCAATGTTGAACTCGATCGCGGCCGGATATTCTTTCCCAAGCATCTCCGAGAGTTCATAGACGTCAGATTTACGGCAATGACGTTCATCTGGGCGGGGATGAACAGTAATACCACCTACACCTGCTTGAAGAGCAATTCGAGCCATTCCTGTGACACTCGGATAATCGATATTCCGCTGATTACGGAGTAGGGCGACTTTGTTTAAATTTATGCTCAGGACAGTCATGTTTGCCTCGGATTGTTATGGTAACAATGTTTATGGTTGCCGTTATTGTTAGAATAATGTTCTTATTATTGTTGTAGTCAATGAAAACATTGTTGGGGTAACAATGTGGGTTCCACATAAACTAGATCCAAATCTATCGGTGTACCGTGCTATCTGTGAATGTCTTGCGTTGGACATAGAGGAAGGACGTCTGACCGAAGGGCAAAAGCTTCCGCCAATGCGGGATCTTGCCGATGAGCTCAGCGTTACCGTCGGAACTGTCCTGCGTGCCTATGATCTTGCTGAGCAACGAGGGCTTTTGATCAAGCAAACAGGTCGGGGGAGCTTCGTTCGTTCTAAAAACGAAAAATCACAACACATTCGAGAAGTCCTAGATGAGACAGGTGCAGTAGATTTAAGTCGAAATGCCCCGCCTTTTATCAATCTAGAAGCTCAGCTTCGACGTTCTTTGATGGAAATCAGTAAAGACAGTAATCTTGATGGCATGTTGGAGTATGGGCAAAGCCAGGGGCTGTTGCGTCATAGAGAAGTTTTGTGTGAGTGGCTTGATGGTCGTGGCTTTAAAGCTGATCCGGCCAGAGTAATTATCACAGGCGGGGCACAACAAGCTTTAACGGCGGCTCTGGGAGCGTTGACTTCGCCAGGCGATACCGTTCTTGTTGAAGAGCTTTCTTACCCCGGTATTAAAAACTATGCGCGCTTTTTTGGTATTAATCTCGTGCCCGTGTCTATAGATGAAGGCGGGTTGGTTCCTGAATCTGTAGAGCAGGCCTGTCTTCGACATTCTGTCAAAGCGCTTTATTGTATGCCGTTTGCACACAACCCAACGACGGCCACGATGTCAAAAGAACGCATTACTGAGATTGCGGATATGGCAAACAGGTATGGTTTTTTTGTCATAGAAGACGATGTTAATCCACGACCATCGAGCTCCGACTTCAAGCCAATAGCTGCTTATAATCCTGAACGAACCGTCTATATCAGCAGTCTTTCAAAAACTATATCTCCAGGTTTACGCGTCGGCACTCTTATGCCGCCTCAGGGGCTGCTATCCCAGTTTCTTGCCGCAAGCCAAACTACAAGTTGGATGGCCCCACCTTTGATGGCAGAAGTAGCTTGTCATTGGATCAAAGACGGCACAGCTGCCGAGCTTGAGAGACAACGCACAACAATTACGGCCAATCTCCTGCGCCAAGCAAAGGTCGCCTTGGTTGATATGCCTTATCGGTTCAATGAAGCAACCTCACATCTTTGGATACCCTTGTCCGGGGTTTGGAAAGCTGAAGAATTTGCAGAAACTCTAGGGCTGCGAGGCGTGCGAGTATCACCCTCCGAATTGTTTGCAGTTGATCCTGTTTCGGCACCATCCGGGGTGCGAATTAATCTCACTAATATTGATGATGATTTGTTGAAAAAATCCCTCTCCTCAGTGGTAGAGTTATGGAACAGCAGTCCGCAAGCCACCAAATTCCAAATGTAAGTTATCTTCTCGTGTTGGCTCGCAGATTGGTAAGTACAAAAAGAATTGTAAGTTCACTTTTAATAGAGTAATTGTAATTAACATAATAGTTAATTAACTGAGTAGTTAATATGGACCCTTTAAATAATACCTTTTTCGCCCTATCTGATCCTACCCGGCGATCAATTTTAATGCGTTTGTTAAAGAGTGAAGCAACCGTGGGTGAGCTGGCTGAACCATTTGACATGTCGGCGCCCGCCATAACCAAGCACTTAAAAATACTCGAGCGTGCAGGGC
This sequence comes from Halopseudomonas aestusnigri, assembly GCA_036960845.1. GTDB lineage: Bacteria > Pseudomonadota > Alphaproteobacteria > Kiloniellales > Kiloniellaceae > Kiloniella. Next base: position 165,755 of record JBALWN010000008.1, read on the forward strand.
TTATCCTTAAAGAAAAGGATGGCCAACTCCGTCGCTGTACTTTGCAACAGGCTCCTCTAAAGAGCGCGGTAGAATGGTTAGAGCACTATAGCCAATTCTGGGAAGAGAGTTTCGATCAGTTGGACGGTGTTTTGAATAAAATTGTTGCTGGCAAAGCGAGCAACAAGAGCGAAAAGGAAGATTAGATGGCTGAGCATGAAAAAAGTGTTTCGTATAGCTCACCAAAGTCCGATCTTGTACTTGAGATCACACGACGGTTTTCTGCTCCCAGAGAGATCGTTTTTGCAGCTATAACTCAACCGTCAGTTTTTCAACAATGGTGGGGTCCTAAAGGATGCACTTGTTCTGCATGTGAGATTGATCTTCGCGAAGGTGGTGCTTGGCAAACGACCCTGGTCGGAGCCGAGGACTGTGATACCAATACAGTTGGTGGTGTCTATAAAGAAATAATAACGCCTTCCAAACTCGTATTTACGTGGTCATGGACACAAGCCGATGGGAAGGTCAATGGAGAGCGGGGACCAGAAACTGTGGTCACTATTGAGCTTCACGATGAAGGAGAGAAAACCCTTATGAACTTCTCTCAACAGATTTTCTCCGATGCTGAACAGTGTCAAAAACACCGTTTTGGTTGGGATAGCGCTTATGACTGTCTCGACCAATATATATATCAAATATACGATAACAATTTCCGGAAATACTTACCGGGTCGCTTAATTAGGGAGTAGAAACATGGGATGTCCTGTTGTTCATTTTGAAATAATCTCAGATGATGCTGGCAAAGCTCAGGAATTTTATGGGGATTTATTTGGTTGGAATATTGATGCTGATAATCCCATGAATTACGGCATGGTCGATACCGAAAGTGATGACAAAGGTGTTAATGGCGGTATTGGTGAGGATATGGCTGATACAGGTGGACATCTGACCTTTTATGTCGAGGTCCCCAATGTTGAAGATACTTTACAAAAAGCAGTCGAAAAAGGTGGCACGATTGTCTTAGACGCAATGGATATTCCTGGCGGACCAACCATTGGTTTGTTTAATGATCCGGATGGTCGACGTGTAGGTCTCGTTGAAGCTTAGTTTCAGATTTCAATATAACTTTATGTAATCCTTTATGAATTAAGAGCCTGCAGATGATGTCAGGCTCTTACTTTGTATATAAGGCAAGGTGTTATTTTACGATAGATTGAAACGCAGAAAGAAAGGGGGTATGCAGTTAGTTGATCTTAATGCTTTTAAATTTTGTTGAGTGTATAGTGCATTGATCTAGTGAGAATGTTGAGGCGTCATATGAAGTTATTTTACTTTTTAATGTTGCTTAGTGTCGGGTATTTCACACATTCTCCGGCGTTTTCAAAAGAAATCAAGCTTGTCACTGGTATTGATTACGCTCCTTTTTCAAGCCCCGACCTCCCTAAGGGTGGGGTTATTTCTGATGTGGTATCTCATGTTTTTAGAAAAATGGGATACACGGTAAGTCTTCAATATTTTCCATGGAAACGTGGCATGAAGCGGGTTGGTTCCCTTGAGAATGATGCCACCTTTCCATACGCAAGAACCCGTGAGCGAGAAAAAGAGTTTTTTTATTCTCGGCCCGTTAACAGACTTACGGTTAGTATTTTTCAAAGAGTGAGTTTCGCACGCGATTACGGAATACCCAAGGATTTGGTCGGCCTTACGTATTGCCAACCTTTGGGATATAAAACTGAGGATGAGTTAGTTCCCCTTTTAGACGCGAGCGTGCTAAACCGCTTACGTGCGGATACCGTTGATAGCTGCTTAGAAAGGCTAGGTTCTGGACGAGCAGATTTTGTCGCTTTGAACAACTTGGTTGTTTGGGCTGCAGCTCATCGTATTTGGTCCGGAGGAGAGCAAGAGATTATCGAGGAAGCTGAAACGCCCCTAAATTCGTCAACAGAACATGTTATTATCTCACGCCAACATCCCAATGGAGATGAATTAATACTGGAGTTTAATCGAGCCTATCAATTACTGCTAGATGACGGAACGTTAAAGGGAATATGGACTAGGCATCTAGGGGGAAATGCGAAACCTGCGATGTGATCTGCTGGGTAATGTCCAGGCCAACTTGCGGAATAAATAATCGAGACAATAACAATTTAGCAGCACTCATTTACTTCGAGGTCATTCATTTCAAGCTGAATTTTTATAGTGCTACTTGGTAAATGATCTGTAACCATCAAATCGAGCTCATTAAAAGCTGCGACTTTAACGTTGGCCTGGCGGTTCCATTTTGTATTATCTGCAACCAGAATTTTCCGACGGCTGTTTTCTAAAATAGACTGCGTAACATAAGACTCGTCAGGTTTAAAGTCCATCATGCCAAATGTCGGATCAAGTCCTCCTGTGCCAACGATGGCATAATCGGCCTTGAAAGAAGAAAAAAATCTAATTGTTTCAACACCAACAAGGTCGTGGTCACTTTGGCGTAATTTTCCGCCGGATACATGAGTATCAATGCGATCGTTGTTGCAAAGTATGGCCGCAACTTTGAGATTGTTGGTTAAAACTCTGAGATCATTGTGTTGCATTAGGGCTTTGGCAACCGATCCAACTGTTGTCCCTATACCAAGGAATATGGTTGACCCATCGGGGATTTGTTTTGCGACTGTAATGCCGATTTGTTCTTTGTTTCTGGCATTCATGATCTGTCGGGTATTAAAGGATAGGTTTTCAATAGCTGAAGGTAGGCAGACCCCGCCATGAACGCGTCTGAGCATACCGGTTTCACAAAGAGAATTGATATCTTTACGAATGGTTTGAGTGCTTAGTTGAAAGTGTTGTGCAAGGTCATCAATGCTTAGGGCATCTTCTCGACTTGTCCACTCCAGTATTTTGTTCTGTCTTTCACTCAAGCGCATGGTCATGCCAGTATCCATTGTTTGTGGTAAATTTATGCGGTCATTTTTTATTCAAAAGCTAACCTTCATCTTGCAAATTTTCTAAATATGATTTTGGTCTGAAATACAGATAACCAGTAATATGGTGAACCTATACATCAGACCTTGTGCGCAAACCAAATTACCACTCTTGAGCAAGTGCTCATACTAGGCGAAGGCCGGTATCTTTGTTGAATACGAGGGCATTTTCATGATCATACTCAAGCTTTAATATATCCCCTATCTCAGGTTCTTGTTTCTGATTTACCCGAAGGCAAATTTCTAGATCTCCACCATCTTCATTTATGGCATCAACCAAAGTTCCATAGATGAGGTTATCTGCACCATGTTGTTCAACCAGGTCTATCTTGAGGCAGAACGGGCCGCTATCGCTAATCCGAAGATGTTCAGGACGAATACCCAATACAAGGTTTTCATCTATTGGAAGGCTTTTAAAGCCATCGATTTCTAAGGTCCCACTTTTGAGTAAGGATCCGTCAAACCGAACCGAGATAAGGTTAATCTGAGGGGAGCCTATAAAACTGGCGACAAACAAGGTTTTGGGGTCTTTGTATAGCTCAATGGGTTTGCCCATTTGTTCGATACGGCCGTTGTTAATAACAGCAAGACGATCGGCCAGAGTCATGGCTTCGGTTTGATCGTGCGTTACATAGATGCTGGTAACGCCCATTTTACGTTGTAATTTTTTGATTTCAATACGCATTTGGACACGGAGTTTGGCATCGAGATTACTCAGAGGTTCGTCAAATAAAAATAGCTTGGGATTTCGAACAATAGCGCGGCCCATTGCAACGCGTTGTCGTTGTCCACCTGACAGTTGATTGGGTTGTCGATCCAAAAAATCTTCTATGTGAAGTGTTTTCGCTGCAGCAACGACCTTCTCGTTTATCTCATCCTTGGTATCTCCCCTGTTTTTGAGGCCATAGGACATGTTTCCGCGTACAGTCATATGAGGATAGAGCGCATAATTTTGGAAAACCATTGCCACATTACGTTCAGAAGGAGAGACGTCATTCATACGATCACCATCGATATTAATATCGCCTTCCGTTACTGTCTCCAAGCCAGCTACCATGCGTAATAATGTTGATTTTCCGCACCCGCTTGGGCCGACAAATACGATGAATTCACCGTTGGCGATATCCATATTAACGCCGCGAACTGCATGAGCGCCGTTTGCGTATGTTTTATTTACATTTGTAAGCTTAACTTCGGCCATTATTTTTCACTTTCTACCAAACCTTTGACAAACCAGCTCTGAAAAACCAACACAACGACGACAGGTGGTAGTGTGGCAAGGATGGTAAGTGCATATGCTTTTTGGAATTGAGGCAGTTCTCCGCCTTCAGACAATACTTGGTAAATTTGCTTAATGCCGATCACCAATGTGTAGTTATTTTCATCGGTTGTCATGATCAGAGGCCATAAATACTGGTTCCACCCCACCACAAACATGATAATTAGAATTGCAGCGATCATTGTTTTTGAAATTGGCACGAGAATGTCGATGAAAAAACGCCACGCATTTGCTCCATCCAAACGTGCTGCTTCAAGGAGTTCTTCTGGTACCGATTTGTAAAATTGTCGGAAGTAGAAGGTCCCTGTTGCGGAAGCTATAAGCGGTAAGATCAAACCTGTCTGAGTATTGAGTAAGCCCAATCCCGCGACAACTTCGTAAGAGGGAATAATACGAACCTCAAGTGGCAAGAGAAGGGTCATAAATATGACCCAAAAGAGCGGTGCAGCCAACTTGAAACGGAAATAGACAATGGCATAGGCCGCTAACATGGAAATAACAACTTTCCCGATAGCAAATCCAATCCCCAATGTAAGGCTGTTTATGAGCATGCGGCTGGCGGTGACCTTTTTCATCACACCGCCTTCTTCAAACAGGACTTCGTTGTAATTACTGAAAAAGTGTCCCCCAGGCCAAGCCTGTAGCCCCTCTCTGAAGAGCGTCTCAGCCGAGTGTGTAGAGGACATGAAAGCAACCCATACGGGGGCCGTCATAAAGAAAGCGCCAATAATTAGGATCAGATGTCCGGAAAGTGTATGCCAGTTAATTTTTACCACCCTTGCCTCCTAATAATGAATTTTGCGTTCGATTAACCGGAACTGAATAACGGTTAGTGCGAGGACCATGAGCATTAATACGACGGATTGAGCGGATGAACCGCCGAGGTCGTTACCTCTAAACCCGTCGGTGAAAACTTTGTAGACAAGAGTACTGGTTGAACCACCTGGAGAACCGCCTGTTGTCGTATCAATTATGCCGAAAGTTTCGAAAAACGCATAAGTGATGTTAATGACAACGAGAAAAAATGTTGTAGGGGCGAGTAGAGGAAAAGTCATCGTCCAAAAGCGCCTAAAGCTGCTTTTACAGTCAATTGTTGCAGCTTCTATGACAGACTTTGGAATGCTTTGAAGGCCTGAGAGGAAAAAGATGAAGTTCACACTTACTTGTTTCCAGACGGCGATGAGGATGACAACAAAACTGGCGTCAAAGGAGCTCAGTTTGTGATTGAAATCCCAGCCGATAGCATTCAAGAAAAAATACAAGTCCCCGATGAGGGGATTGAACATCAAATTACCCATCAATCCGGCAACGGGCGGAGCAATTGCATATGCCCACATTAATAGTGTTTTATAGGTGCGAGCACCTTGAATGACTTCGTTGGCTTTTACTGCTAATAACATCGCAAAGGCGAGTGATAATACGGTGACGAGAAAAGAAAAAATTAGTGTAAAGGTGGCTGATTGAAGCCAGGAGTTTTTAAGAATGGTGTCTTCATAATTTTTAAACCAGACAAACTTAGAAGATAGCCCAAAGGCATCTTCTAACAAGAATGACTGATAAACAGCCTGTGCTGCAGGCCATAGGAAAAATATACAAATAATAATAATTTGCGGAGCAATAAAAAGATAAGGTATTGGGCTATGGCTAAATTGAACTCGTTTCATTGTAGAAAGCGCGCTCCGTATTTATCGATAAACTTCGTAAATTATGAGCGGCGGTTTGCTAAGCCGTCGCTCATAACTCAATTTAGTTGTAGGTCGCGTTAAAGCGCTCTAACAAGTCATTACTTTCCGTTTCGATCTCTTGGAAAGCTTCTTCTACAGTTGAATCACCAGAGAAGATGTTATCGAAGTGTTTGTACATTACTTCGCGGATTTGTACGTAATAACCAAGGCGATAACCTTTGGTCCATTCACCAGCTGGTTGATTTAACTGAAGAATACCAATTTCAGCGTCTGGAGTAGTTTCGTAATATCCAGAAGTCTTCGCTAGGTCATAGGCTGCATTGGTGATTGGCACATAGCCAGTTTCCTTGTGCCAGAAAAATTGCATTTCCGGGCTGGTCAGGAAGCTTAGGAAGCTTGCAACACCTTTGTATTCTTCGTCATCATGTCCTGACATTGCAAAAAGAGCTGCACCGCCAATGAAAGTACCTTTTGGTTCTTCAATGATAGATTTCCAATGTGGAAGGAAGGATCCCCCAAACTTGAACTCGGCACTTTTTGTCAAGCCGCCGAAAGAGCCTGAAGAGCCTAACCACATAGCCGCTTTTTGTTGAACAAACGCGTCCTGGTTATCACCCCATGCACGTCCGTAATAGCCATACCAGCCTTTATCCAGCCAGCTTTTGACTTTACCCCAGTGCATTTTCATGTCTGGGTTGTTGTATAGAATTTTTACATCTGTACCGTCATATCCGTTATTGCCGGTGGCCAACTGGATATTGTGACGGCTATGGAAGTTTTCTGAAAAAATCCAAGGACTATGACTTTGCGCTAGGGCGATATACCCAGCTTCTTTTAATTTAGGCGCAATTTGTTCAAACTCTTCCCAAGTTTTTGGAGGGTTTGCAATTCCGGCTTTGGCAAAAGCATCTTTGTTATAATAAAGTAATGGTGTTGAAGAGTTGAACGGCATGCCGATCATTTTACCTTCTGAATCCGCATAAAAATTACGGACACCAACCATGTAATCTTCTTTGTTAAAGCCAGCACCATGTTCAGCCATCAAATCTGCAACAGCGACAGTGGCACCTTTGGCGTTAATGATTGTTGCGGCACCTGCATCAAAGATTTGAAGAATGTGTGGCTGTTGCTTTGCGCGGAATGCGGCAATACCAGCAGTCATCGTATCTTCGTATCCACCTTTATAAGTAGAAACCAATACATAGTCGCTTTGGCTTGCGTTGTATTTTTGTGTAATTTCGTCAACGACTTCACCAAGGCGGCCACCCATGGCATGCCACCACTGAACTTCCGTCGCAGCATTGGCCACGCTAATTGAGGCTAGGCACGAAAGCGCGCCTATTGCCGTAAGGGTACGTTTAAGCATTGTAATTCTCCCTGTGGAAAAACCTTAAAAGAAATAACTAGACCCGTTGTTCGGGTTCATTTGAACCATTTATAGGCTTCATATGAAACTATAACTACAAGTATACGTCAATTAAAAGACAATTATTGAGAGTGCCGTTTTGTAAAGCACGTGCGCAAATGTACTTCAGTAATATTATCTGGGGTATTTTGGTGGGCTGCCTCTACAATAGCTGAGATATATACCGTTTTTTCTATAAGTTATCTGTGTTCGAAAAATCATGCCCTGAGTTTATTAGAAGCCCTGAAATTGATATAAATTATTGAGTATTTGTAATGAATTAATTGGGATATTTGTGGGAATGTGGTTATATTTCTTGATTTGAGCCTCTGATAGCAGCATAAGAGAGAGTGGTTTCTCTATTGAGGTTTGTTATGTCCGCTTCTTCTCGTCAGCAAGAAATATTACGTGCCATCCGATTAAAAGGCACTTGTGCTGTATCTGAAATAGCAACGTCTCTTTCAGTTTCGGAAGAAACGATACGACGTGATATAAAAATATTGGTGTCTGATGGGTTGGTAATCAAAACTCATGGCAAGGTTACCATGCCGGATGATGTGAAAGAGCCGCCGTTTCATTTGCGGATGCAAGAGAACATGGATGCTAAGATTAATATCGCTACTGCTGTTTCTCGTCTCATAGACAACGGTGAAACTGTCTTTTTACACCCGGGTTCGACTACAAACTATGTTGCGCGGGCGCTTTGCGATCATAGCGATCTCGTCATCTTGACAAACTCTGCCGAAATATCCCGAACTTTGGTTAGTGGCGTTGGCAATCAAGTTTATATGGCGGGAGGGCTGCTTCGGACTGATGATGCTGCGTCTGTCGGCCCAACAGCAATTGAGTTCATAAAGAGTTTTCGTCTTAAAACGGCCGTTTTTTCAATTGGGGCGGTAAACCCAGATGGGTTGATGGATTTTCGCCTCAGTGAGAAAGAATTTTGCCAAGCTGTAATGGAACGCTCTGAACGGGTTATCGTTGCCGTTGACCACACTAAGTTTGAACGTAAAGGTATTGTCCATATCGCGAACCTCAATGAAATGGACCTTCTCGTTACAGATCAAGAACCGCCAGCAGCATTAAAGGAAGCATTAGAGGCTGCAGATGTTGATTACCTGGTCGTCTAATTAAGAGTTTCTAGAGCGAGTTTCCTGCCACCAATCGACGGCCTTCATGCCTAAGTACATACTTTGTGCAGCTATTGGTCCCACGAAACCACCATTCCACTGAAAATCAAAAGCCTTAAAAAGTTTGTAACGATCAGACTGTCCCGTAATTGCTTCGGATATAAGGCGGCCGCCAATGGGGGCTGTGTTCATACCGTGGCCGCCAAACGCAGTACAAGACCAAACTCCGGGTTTAACAGCCCCGATGTATGGCATTTTATGTCGGGCATAGGCCATCAAACCTGACCAAGCCATTTCTATCTTGGCATCATGGAGCTCAGGGTAAACATCAATCATGTCTTGTTTTAAGAGCTTGGAAAGTCGTTTAGGTTCACTTGTCCGTGTTGTTATTCGCCCACCCCAAAGTAGGCGATCACTATCAACAATTCGGTAATAATCTGATGCCATACGGTCATCGAGGATAGCGGCCTTTGTTTTAATAAGATCATGAACGCGCTCACCAAGTTTTTCGGTAACAACAACATAAGTTGATATTGGGAGAAAAGACTGTCTTACCTTGGTGAAAGCATTTCCAGCATAGCCGCCGCCACAGAAAACGATGTCTTTAGCTTTCACCAGACCTTTAGGGGTGCGAACTTCCTTTGCCGAAGGGTCAAGTTCCATATGGATGGCTTCTGAATTTTCAAAAATATATCCGCCTTTTGCGATGATATCTTTCGCCAGCCCGAGGCAATAATTTAAGGGGTGAAAGTGAAAGGCTTTCTTATCTAAGTTACCTTGAAAGTAACGGTTCGTTTTAAAATAGGTTTGAACATCATCTTGAGATAAGAAATCTAACTGGTGGTCGTAACGGTCGGCCATTTTTTCACAATACCGCTTCATGCCGTCTGGGTCGTTATAGCGAATGACCGATAGCATCCCCGTTGAGGGGTTTGTTTCTTCAAGGTTTAGGTTAGCAATATTACCCCTGACCATCTCAAGACCTTCAAGTGATAGACCGAATATCTCTCTAGCACTCTCTAAACCTAAGCGATTTTCAACAATATCTTGGCCGCCAGCAAAGCCAGAGGAAACAAAGCCACCATTGCGTCCGGAAGCCCCCCAAGCAACTTTTTGAGATTCCAATAATACGACAGATTTACCTTTGTTGAGTAACTCTAGTGCACAGCTTAATCCTGCTAAACCGGCCCCGACGATGCAAACATCCGTTTTTATTGTTGCGCTAAGGGTTGGGAAGCCGGGGTGTTCAATTGCAGTACGACTATAGAAAGTATCTGGGTAGGACATGGGATTAACTCTGATTTTAGGAAGCGGTTGTAAGAGTGCTAGAGCCATTCATCTTTGACGTGGTAATACGCATAGGCAGCCTTTAAATATAACAAGCGCAAAGAAGGCAACGGGAAATTTGTATAAGGCTTTGATAAAACAGTTGAGAGTTTTGAAGTTGTATCTTTTCTAGCCATTTCATCTGCGAGCGCTTGGCCTGCCCAGCTAGACATTGCAACACCATTGCCATGATAGGCAAGAGATGCCCAGGCTGTCTTGTCTGCGTTAATAGGGCCTATGTAGGGAACAAGATTATTCGCGAGACAAACAAATCCTTGCCAAAAGTGAGTGTGGGTGACGGATGCCCACTCTGGGAAAAGCTTTTCGAAGTCTTGTCTTAAGATGCGTTCGGCGTTGGCTTTACCGATAGAAGAGGCGTCTGTTCCTCCGCGTCCCCCAAAAAGAAACCGGCCGTCTGGAAGCAGACGAAAGTAATGCAATAGAATGCGACTATCATAGACGGGAGTCGTGTTATTCCAACCCTGTCGGGATCGTTCATTGTCGGTTAAGGGGCGGGTCACAAGAACAGAAGAAAGGGCAGGAAGTAATTTTCCCGCGGCGCTTTTCGAAAGGTTGTCAGGCGTATATCCGTTGGTTGCCATAACTACTTTTTGAGCTTTTAAGATCCCTTCTGTTGTCTTGAGGATATGGTCGTTTCCTTGTCGTAACCACTGTGTAACTGCGCTGTCTCCGTATATTTTAATTTTTGCTTTACGTAATGTCTCAGCAAGGCCCCTGGCATACTTTAGCGGGTGTAGGCCAAATCCGGTGGGGTTATGTAGGCCGCCATGAAAATTTCCAGATAACCCCATTTTAGCTAAATCGTCAGGCTGTAGAAACGTGGTTTTATGGCCAAAAGTCGTTTTTAAGAAAGATTGTTCTTCTTGAAGCTCTTTTACCCGATTGGCTTTGTGGGCCAGTGAGATCTCACCTTCTCCAGTGACATCGGCGTCAATATTGTGATCTTTGAGGAAGGAGTTAACAAAAGAGACAGACGCTTTTTGTGTGTCAAAAAAGGATTTTGTTTCCCCTAGACCGTAACGCTTTATCATTTGGTGATAACTCAGTTTTGCCGCGCCCATGCAACAAAAGCCACCATTGCGTCCCGATGCACCCCATCCTGGTTGTGCTGCCTCTAGTATTTTAACATCCATCCCATAACGTGTCGCAAGATGGTAGCCGGTCATCATACCAGTGTAGCCGCTACCAATTATCGCGACATCACATTGGTCGTCTGTTGATAGCTTTGGAAAGTCGTCTATCGTAGGGGCGGTATCGCGCCAATAGCTTGGGGCAACAGTCGAGGGGGAAAAAGCGTTACTGTCGTATAGATATTTCATGTGGATGCTTCGGAAAATAAGAGGAAATATTTATACATTCCAGTCTAGCAACGGGTCGTCGTCAAGCCCAAAGTCTAAGACCAAAATTATTTAAATTACCCTGCTGCGACATTATGACCGGATTAAAAGTATAGAAAAATATTGAAATTTATAAAGATGTATATAAAATACATGTTATAGAAAATACTAGTTATTATGGAGAGTTGTCATGGAGTATGTCGTTGTTACAGCTGAGATATTAACAGTCATGTGGTTCTCAACTTACATCCTAATGATAAATGGGTTTGTCAAAGAAGGAATTAAGGCTGCTTTCCCAAGACGAGATCCTTTGATCAACTTTTTCATAGGGAATGCAAAATGGGCGATTTTTACTGGAATTAGCATCGTCTATGTCGGAACTGGCGTCTACATATTTGATTTATTAACGTAACTCAATTTGATACGCCCTAAAGCCATAAAAATCAGGAGTTAGTTATGTTGTTAGATATTGACAGATTACTCATAAAAGCACTGACCATCAGCTTAATCTGGGTCTTGGTTCCAATGCCGTTGTATATCTGGATGGTCTTGAAGTTCATTGTATAATTGTGGGGAGTAACTCACTTCACTTCATGTCTGGATGCTTCTCTGAGTAACCATCGCCTGAAGGTTTGAAGTCTAGGGAGACCCCGTTTGTTTTCTGGATAAACGAGGTAATACGCATTACGCCCACGAACACTGTCTTCAAACAGTTGAACGAGTAATCCCTGACTAAGCTCTTCTTTAATAAGGAATGCGGGGAGGAGGGCAACGCCCAATCCGGTCAAGGCTGCATTAATGATCATGTGAAATTGTTCGAATTTTGGTCCCGCAGCAGGGTTGATATCGTGAGTGTCTTTGCTTTTTAGCCATTCTTGCCATGCATAGGGTCTGGATCTTAACTGTAAAAGGGTATGGTGGCGTAAGTCTTCCGGGTTTTTTATTTCCTGGAGATCATTAAATAAATTCGGACTACACACAGGGATCAATTCTTCGCCCATTAGCTTGTCAGAAATTGTACCTGGCCAGTTACTATCGCCAAAATAAATTGCAGCATCTATATCTTCACTCTCAAAGTTAAAAGCCTCGATGCGTGTTACCAGATTAACATTGATTTCGGGGTGCTGAGAAGTAAAACCCCCTAGACGTGGTATAAGCCATCGACTGCCAAAGGTTGGTAGGCATGCTAAAAGCAATTCACCCCCAACACCTTGGTAAGCTAAAAGGTTAAGAGTAGCTGCTTTGAGTTGGTCGAGCCCTTTGCGAACTTCCAAGACATAACTTGCCCCTGCTTCTGTCAGGACCAATCTTTGTCTAACTCTCTCAAAAAGACGAATACCAAGCTCATCTTCAAGTTGGCGGATCTGACGGCTGACGGCACTCTGGGTTACATTTAGTTCTTCTGCAGCTTTCGTAAAGCTCATGTGACGTGCCGAAGATTCGAAAGTTCTCAAAGCGGTAAGGGAGGGGACGTAGCGGTATATCACGATATAAAGGCTCAAAAATTGTGAAAATATGAAGTTCTTAAAGCTTATAAGCTATTTCCAAAGAAGTCATGAGTTTAATGAATGATGTTGGTAAAATTTATCGTTAGCCTTTCGCGCGCTTGGGAGGGAGAATGCCGATAATAATTAAAATTGATTACGGGTGTCCGGGGTTTGTAGCGAGCCTGCCTGTGAGTTGAGAAAATATAAGGCCACAAGGTCATAAAACAGAAAGATACTGAAATGTCTGCATCTGCAAAACTGGGAAAATTTGTTTGGGAAGATCCATTTCTTATGGATGAGCAGCTAAGTGAAGAAGAGCGCATGATCCGTGATAGCGCCCGTGCTTATGCTCAAGATAAGTTGATGCCACGGATTATTGAGGCGAACCGCAATGAAATCTTTGATCGGGAGATCATGCGTGAAATGGGTGAGCTTGGTTTTCTTGGTGCGACAATTGATGGTTATGGCTGTGCAGGTATTAACTACACAAGCTACGGACTTATCGCCCGCGAAATTGAACGTGTAGACAGCGGTTATCGCTCTGCAATGTCGGTCCAGTCTTCACTAGTTATGCATCCTATTTATGCTTACGGCTCTGAAGAGCAAAAACAAAAATATCTGCCAAAACTTGCTACCGGTGAATACGTTGGGTGTTTTGGTCTCACCGAGCCTGACGCTGGATCTGATCCGGGGAGCATGAAAACACGCGCGCGCAAGGTTGAGGGTGGGTATGAGATTTCTGGCGCCAAGATGTGGATTACCAATTCTCCTATCGCTGATGTCATGGTTGTTTGGGCTAAAAACGACGAAGGAATTATCCGAGGCTTTGTACTTGAACGAGGCATGAAGGGCCTGACAACGCCTAAAATTGAAGGAAAGTTCAGTCTTCGCGCTTCTGTCACGGGCGAGATCGTTATGGATCAGGTCTTTGTTCCTGATGAACATATGTTCCCGGAAGTAACGGGTCTTAAAGGCCCATTCGGTTGTTTGAACCGGGCTCGATATGGGATTGCTTGGGGAGCCTTAGGCGCTGCTGAATTTTGTTGGCATGCGGGGCGTCAATACACTCTTGATCGTAAACAGTTCGATCGCCCATTGGCCCAAACTCAATTGGTTCAAAAGAAATTAGCTGACATGCAAACAGAAATCTCTTTGGGTCTTCAAGGATGTCTTCGTGCAGGGCGTCTTTTCGATGAGGGCAAGATTGCCCCTGAATTGATTTCCATGATCAAGCGTAACTCTTGCGGTAAGTCGCTGGATATCGCGCGTACTGCGCGTGATATGCACGGGGGAAATGGTGTTTCGGATGAGTTCCATGTCATTCGTCATGTCATGAACCTTGAGGCGGTAAATACTTATGAAGGAACTCACGATGTTCACGCCTTAATCCTGGGGCGGGCTCAGACTGGTCTCCAGGCGTTTATGTAGTTTTGGTTGTTTCAGTCGTGGAGAGAAACATTGAGTGAAGCTCCTCATAACGAAAAAGAAGACGCTCCTCTCGAGGGAGTGCGGGTACTTGATCTTTCACGTGTCCTAGCCGGTCCCTGGGTTGGTCAGTCGTTGGCTGACCTGGGATGTGATGTGATCAAGGTTGAGCGCCCAGGTTGCGGGGATGATACCCGCGCCTGGGGGCCTCCGTTTGTGAAAGACCTTAACGGTAATAACACAGGGGAATCAGCTTATTATATGGCAGCAAATAGAGGGAAACGTTCTCTTGCTGTTGATATGACAAAACCTGAAGGCCAAGAACTGCTCTACAATTTGGTGAAAAGTTGTGATGTTGTTGTCGAAAACTTTAAAGTAGGGGGCCTGAAAAAATATGGTCTGGATTACGGCAGTTTATCAGCCATAAATCCAAAGCTGGTTTATTGCTCTATTACGGGCTTTGGCCAACAGGGTCCTTATGCGGATAAAGCTGGTTATGATTTAATGATCCAAGGCATGGGCGGGTTGATGAGTATAACTGGAGAGGAGGATCGGCAACCAATGAAAGTTGGAGTTGCTGTGGTTGATCTCTTCAGCGGTATGTACGGTTTATCTGCAATTCTGGCGGCGCTTTATAAGTGTGAAAGAACTGGCCGGGGCGATCATATTGATATTGCATTGATGGATTGTCAGACAGCAATGTTGGCAAATCAAGCCACAAACTATCTCGTCTCAGACAAGGTGCCTCATCGAAAGGGAAATGCGCATCCGAACATTTCTCCCTATGAAGTATTCGAAACATCAGATGGTTACATGATCCTGGCGGTCGGTAATGATCGCCAGTTTGGAGAGTTTTGTCGTATTTCTGGCTGCCAATCACTGGCAGAGGATGCTTTATTTTTGACAAATACTCTACGGGTTGAAAATCGAGAACTATTGGTGCCTAAAGTTGCCTCCGTTTTGAGAGGGCAAACAACAGGTTATTGGATTGATACGCTGAGCGCAGCCAAGGTTCCTTGCGGGCCAATAAATGATATTTCTCAAGTATTTGCAGATCCTCATGTCCGGCAAAGGGGGATACTAAAAGAGTATGTCCACCCAAGCGGTGTTACTCAGGAGTTGGTCTCGACCCCTATCAGGTATGCCAAATCAAAATCTGGTGCTGAATTACCACCACCCATGCTTGGGCAGCACACGGATGAGATCTTGAGAGATATTCTTGGGGCGGATGAAAATGAAATCGCAAAGCTTCGCAACCTCGGTGCGGTTGCTTGAGGCAATAGGTTGAATAGGAAAAACGATGACTAAAGTAGGCGAGCGTTCTGGCGGAGAAATCCTGGCTCAAGGTCTTAAATCTCACGGGGTGGATACGGTGTTTTGTGTTCCTGGTGAGAGCTATCTTGCCGTACTGGACGGTCTTTATGATCTTCGAGACGACATAAATGTCGTAACGTGCCGGCAAGAAGGTGGTGCTTCTTATATGGCGGAAGCTTATGGAAAGCTCAAAGGAACGCCGGGTATTTGTTTTGTTACACGGGGACCTGGAGCAACCAATGCTTCAATTGGAGTTCACACTGCGTTCCAAGATTCAACTCCGATGATCCTCTTTATAGGTCAAGTTGCACGACATCAAGAAGACCGTGAAGCCTTTCAGGAAATTGACTATCGCCGCATGTATGGAGAAATGGCGAAATGGGTTGCTCAAATCGAAACCGCTGATCGTATTCCCGAATATCTAAACAGGGCATTTCATACAGCAACTTCTGGCCGACCAGGACCTGTCGTTCTGGCTTTACCCGAAGACATGTTGACTGAGTTGGCATCGATTGCCGATACGCCGTGTTATAAAAAGGTCGCTTCTGGGCCTCGTCCTGAAGATATGGCAGAGTTTAGGGCGCTGTTGTCTGAGGCGCAGAACCCTCTACTTCTTATTGGTGGCGGCGGTTGGAGTGCTGAGGCCAGTCAAAATATTACGCGGTTTGCTGAAGATAATCATCTGCCAGTAGCTTGTGCCTTCAGGCGTCAGGATGCCTTTGATAATCATCATGAGCTTTATATCGGTGAGGTCGGTATCGCACCAAATCCGACACTTGTGGAGCGCGTAAAGAGCGCAGATCTTTTAATTGCTGTTGGGCCGCGCCTTGGCGAGATGACTACCAGCGGGTATTCATTGCTTGATAGTCCCAATACTAAGCAAAAATTAGTGCATATTCTACCCGGAGCTGAAGAGTTAAACCGGGTTTATAATTCTGAACTTGCTATTCAAAGTGACCTGACCGCCTTCACCAAAGCGGCAGCTGGTTTAAATCCAATAACCGATCCTGTGTGGAAAGATGCTGTTGCCTCGGCCCGGTTGAGTTATCTAGAGTTTATGGGGGTGGAATTGGGAATTAAAGATTTCCCGATGCATAAAATAAGCTCTTATTTGAGAGATAACCTGCCTTCTGATGCGATCATAACAAATGGTGCGGGTAATTATACTGTTTGGGGACAAAGGTTCTACCAATTCACTTCTTATCCAAGTCAACTGGCCCCAACTTCTGGGGCCATGGGGTATGGGGTACCCGCAGGGATCGGTGCAAAAATTGCGGAACCCGATCGAACGGTTGTTACCTTTGCTGGTGATGGCTGTTTTATGATGAACGGTCAAGAAATTGCGACTGCTGTTCAGTATGGTGCCAATGTGATCATTATTGTCGTTGATAACGGCTGTTTTGGTACAATACGAATGCATCAAGAGCGTGAGTATCCAGATCGTGTTATCTCAACCGGGCTTAATAATCCTGATTTTGCAGCACTTGCTTGTGCTTATGGTGCCTACGGTGAAACAGTCGATAATGCTGATCAGTTTCCTGGAGCATTCGAACGGGCAAAAGAAAGCGGTCAGCCTGCTTTGATCCATATGAAAGTTCCTAATATATGGGAGTAACATTACTTCCAGTATGGCCACTCTCTATCACGGGGGCTGTTCACCCGGACGAATAGCCCGTATCTGGATGCCTTTCCTAATTTAAAAGGAAGGCATTCTTTCCCAGACTTAAGCCGTCCTTTTCTTGGGGGTGGTTTTTTTTTGAAAATTTACTCAATAAAAAAGGGCACCAAAAGGCGCCCTTCTATTTCGTGCTATCGATCAATTTAATGATCGATGCATGACATTATTCTGCAACCGCGATTGAAGAAACTGCCATTTTGCCGTTACGGCCACGTTCTAGTTCGAATTCAACGCGCTGACCTTCGTTCAGACCTTGCAGGCCTGCACGTTCAACTGCAGAAATGTGAACGAAAGCATCGTCTCCACCGGCATCAGGCTCGATAAAGCCGAAACCTTTTGTGGAGTTAAACCATTTTACTACGCCAGTCGCCATTTAAAGAGACTCCTAATTTACTTATCTTGAGTAACGACCCCATGGGATCGTGGGTAAATAGTTCGGCAAGGCCGGGAATCTTCTTTAGTGACCAGTGTAGGGCAGGCAGAGGAGGCCGGGACTTTTAAAACCATAATTGCTTTATCTATGAATCTCTGGAAAAGTCAAGCAGAAACAGCATTTTGAATTGTTCAAATTCAAAAATACGCCTTGTTCTCATGTAGAAATAATCTATTAAAATCCTATCGATCATAAGGAAATAATAGAGATCTTTCTGAAAATGTAACAATTTATCAGAAACAAAATGAAAATTAGTAACAATTCTCATTTCCTAAAGCTTTAATGGGTCACGGTATTATAGAGACGCTTTATTTTTAATGTTCTACTTCTTGTATGGATTGTCTGAATGTGTGTCAGATATGAAAATATCTAATTTAGGTGCATTCATATAATCCAAAGTCTCTTATGAACCCTTTTAAGGTAAAAGAACAAGTAAAGCAATAGAAGGTATCCTTACTTTGATACAGGTAAATGATTTTCAAGAAGAACATGCAAAACGTTTGGCTGAGAGCTTTAAATTAGTTACTGGCCGCGACCTTGTCATACCTTCAATTCGTTCAGCCCAGAATGAAGGCTCATTAGGTACGCAGCTGTTTAATGCTCCATTTGTTGTCGTCTCTCACAATGGAGGGCCAGATCCAATACTCAATTATGGTAATCAAGTGGCTTTAGATCTATGGGAAATGGGTTGGAATGATTTTATTGGTACACCCTCGCGTCATACTGCTGAGAGTGAATATAGAGAAGACCGTGCCGTAATGTTAGAACAAGCACGCAAAAAAGGCTTTATTGACAACTACGAAGGGATAAGAATTTCCAGTACTGGACGGCGGTTTAAGATTAACAGCGCAATTATTTGGGCAGTTCCAACTATTGGGTCCGATCGAGACGGCCAAGCAGCAACTTTTTCTAATTGGAAATTTCTTGATTAAATCGTGACGTTATTAGTCGATTAAATGTCGGTATTGTATAGAAAGTAAAAGCTATAAATTTTATTATTTAGCGTGGTGGTTTGTTAAGCGATTGTAATATAATGTTATTATGCAATACATGATTTCATATAAAGAAATCTTTATCTCGTTGACGAAATAAAGATTTCTTTATATAGTTAACTCAAGCGTGATGGTGAGGGGTTTGAATGCTCAAATTTAGATCTCTTAATATGTAAGATAACAAAACGGCCTTGAATTTACAGGGCAAAGGAAGGAGGGCATTATGCAATTTAAAGTGTATAGCGCTGAACCGCAGCTTAAGAAGGCAACGCCTCGGCGAAATTTACAACGCATTGTGCTCGTTGTTCTTCCAGGTACTGCCTCTCTTGATACGAGCTTAACGATACAGGCATTAAAAAGTGCTAACGCTGTTGCTGGCTATGCGGCTTTTCATTGGCGTATAGCAACTCTCGACGGACAAGCCGTTGACTTAGAAGACGGTTTTATTCTTAACCCTCAAATGATCGTAGGTGAAGACGAGGCGATTGATCTCGCTCTTGTGTTCGGTGAATGGGGTGTCGCAACGGGGCAGTCCCCGATTTTTTCCAACTGGTTGAAAAGACTTGATCGTCAAGGTGTCTATATAGGTGCTATTGGCGGTGCTTGTTACGAATTGGCCAATGCGGGTCTACTAAGTGGTTATCAATGTGTGGTGCCATGGGCCTATCACGATAGCTTTAAAGAATTGTATCCCTCTGTAGATATCAGAGATGCATTATTCTCTTGGGATCGTAAGCGTATTACCTGTACCGGACGGGCAGCATGCCTTGATATGGTTCTCAATGTTATAGAGCATCAATGCGGAACAGATGTCGCTGGCCAAGTCGCTGAAGCATTTAATTATGAGGTCCGCGGAGGCGCTTCTATACCCTTGCGTCAACGTAATCTCACTCTTCAGAAGTTGTCAGGTAAGTTAGCTGAAGCCGTTCGAATTATGGAAGAGAACCTTGAGGTATTGTTGACCTCTGAGGAAATTGCCGATGAAATTGGAAGTTCCAAGAGGCAAATTGAACGATTATTTGCACGCCATCTTAGTTGTAGTCCAAAGCGTTATTATAAACGTTTGAGGCTAAAACGGGCACGTTCTTTGTTGCGTCAAACAGCTCTTCCTGTAAGTGAAGTCGCGGTTGCGTGTGGGTTCACTTCCTTTTCATATTTTTCAAGAGCTTACAGAGGCTATTTTGGCTCTACGCCAAGAGAAGACAGGGTTGCCCGTGTTGGGTAAAAGCCTTAATTAAAAACTTTGACCTCGAGCGTCTAGTCTCTCAAAATGTTTTAACCCAAAAGGGGTAAGGACAGTATTGAGAGACTAAGAGATTATGACCGATCCTTTCGAAATAACTTCCGCGAGTAAAATAGGTGTTATTGGTCTTGGTAATATGGGCCAGCATATCGCATCTCTTTTGAAGGAGAGCGGTGCCGAAGTTTTTATTCACACCCGAACCCGTATCAAAGCCAAGGATCTTGAACAGCAAGGCCTTGTCTATTGTTCTTCACCTTCTGAACTCGCACGAAAAGTTGGTTCAGGTACGATCATTATCTGTGTAACCGATACCCCTTCTGTTGAGACCGTGATTGTTGGCGAGAATGGAATTTTAGCGGCACTTGTGCCAGGTGCGCTTGTTATCGATATGGGGACGACCCAGGTGATGAACACCCGCGTTCTAGCCGGATTGATTCTAGAGAAGGGCGCTGACTATCTTGATGCGCCTGTTAGTGGCGGCGCTGTCGGCGCTGAGCAAGGTACTCTTTCTATTATGGTGGGGGGAAAGGCTGATGTGTTTAAGCGTGCCCGGCCGATTTTTGATGTGCTGGGGAAAAATATCAACCACATTGGCGATGTTGGTACCGGGCAGGTCGCGAAGTCTGCCAATCAAATGATTGTGGCCATGACGATAGATGCTGTAGCTGAGGCTCTGGTTTTAGCGAGCGCAGCGGGGGCAGATCCGGCAAAGGTTCGCAATGCATTAATTGGTGGATTTGCGGATAGTCGTATTCTTAATTTGCATGGTCAACGGATGATAGAGCGGACTTTTGATCCCGGTGCACGTGCAAGTGTTCAGCTCAAAGATGTTAATCAGGCATTAGAATTGGCACAGTATTGTGGGGTCAGGCTCCCTGGTTTGGAAAAAAATCAAACGCTGTGGCAAAATATGATTGATGCGGATATGGGCGATCTGGATCAGTCTGGATTTATCTGCTCTATTGAAAGCTTGGTTGAAAAAGATAAGGAAAACAAATGATCCGCTTTGCTGCCAATTTGAGTATGCTTTTTGAGGAAGTCCCCTTTCTTGACCGTTTCAGAGAAGCCAAATTATCCGGCTTTGAAGGGGTGGAGTTCCTGTTCCCGTATGAATATTCCAAAGTGGAACTGCTTGAAAAACTCGACGCTGAAGGCTTAACGCAAGTCTTGTTTAACCTTCCTCCAGGGAATTGGGAAAAGGGCGAACGTGGAATTGCTGCCTTACCAGGAAGGGAAAGCGAATTTCAACATAGTGTGGAGCACGCTCTGGAATATGCCGAACACCTTGGATGTAAGAGGCTCCATGTCATGGCAGGAATTTGCCCTGAAGGAGAGCAGATTGAGCTTTGTTTCGAAGTATATCTCAATAATTTAGCTTACGCCTGTGAACAGGCAAGCTCTGCAGGTATTACGATATTGATCGAGCCCATAAATACGAGATCTTTTCCGGGGTATCTTCTTTCGCATCAAGCGCAAGCCAGAAAAGTGATTGATCATCTCGCGATTCCAAACCTCAAACTGCAGATGGATTTTTATCATGCTCAGATTATGGAGGGAGATTTAACAACTCTTATCCGGCATCAGATGAATTATGTTGGCCATATCCAAATTGCGGGAGTTCCTGATCGTCATGAACCTTCTGATGGCGAAATTAATTATGACTGGATTTTTTCAGAGTTAACTCAAACATCTTACGACGGGTGGATAGGATGTGAGTATAGCCCTAAAGAAGATACAAAATTAGGCTTGAAGTGGATGGAAAAGGCGCAAAGTCATTTTCTTAACTTGAAAACAGGATCTAATTAGTCGCGTCATACTGCCCTATTGTTTTTCTATCAGGATAACTATACATATATAATATATGCTACTTTAACTTGTTCTCCTATTTGAAGGCGCCTGATCCGGTATGCGACTAACTACTTACACCGATTATTCTTTGCGTGTTTTGATTTTTGTTGGATTGAAGGGCGAAGAGCTCACAACAATTACTGAGATATCAGAAAGATATAATATTTCCCGTAATCATTTGATGAAGGTCGTGAACCAGCTTTCTCAAGACGGATACCTTAAGACTATTCGGGGAAAAAACGGTGGTATGATCCTCGCACGTCCATCCGAAGAAATTAATCTGGGTGATGTCGTACGCGATATGGAAGATAATCTGGATATCGTCGAGTGTTTTGATCAAGTAAAAGGTTGTTGTCAAATTGATGGTTACTGTCGTCTTCAGGGAATTTTAGGGGAGGCTGTAATTGCCTTTTTCGATGTGCTTTCAAAATACACCCTGGAAGATTTAATGGTAAATCGATCCGGTTTGCAAAAAGCACTGAGCCTAAATTTTATGTAATTTTTAAAACGGTGAGCAGGCGCCTATTTGGCACCTGCTTTATTTGTGACTATTTCGCCTTCGCTTGTTTCTGTCTCGCCATGAGATATAGCATCTCAAACGCCATTGTCGCGCCTGCAAGGGCTGTGATTTCTCCAACATCGTAAGCAGGAGAGACTTCGACAACATCAGCACCAACAATGTTCAACCCTTCAAGGCCGCGTAAAATTGTGAGGGCTTGGTGCGGAGTGAGTCCTCCCGTGACAGGAGTTCCCGTTCCGGGTGCAAAGGCAGGGTCGAGACTGTCGATATCAAAAGTCAGATAAGCCTTTCTATCGCCTACGGTGCGTCTGATTTCGGCAACAACGGCTTCGGGGCCTTTTTCGTGAACCCAGGGAGCGTTAATAATATTAAAGCCATGGGTTTTGTCATTGTGGGTCCTGATGCCAACCTGAGCAGAACTTGCTGGATCAATGATACCTTGCTTGGCAGCATGATAGAACATGGTGCCATGATCTATACGTTGTTGGTCTTCTTCCCATGTATCAGAGTGGGCATCAATCTGGATCAGCGCCAGTTGTCCATGTTTCTCAGCATGAGCTTTGAGGATAGGGTAAGTGACAAAGTGATCCCCGCCCAAAGTCACCATGGCAGTGTCTGTATCGAGGATCGATTTGGCATGTGCTTCGATAGCCTCTGGAACGGTCATTGGCTGACCGGGGTCAAAAACGAGATCTCCGTAATCTGCAACAGCCAAAACATCAAACACATCAAGCCCTGATGGGAAGTGCGGTGCCCAGGCTAAATTAACAGAAGCGTTACGAACGGCTCTGGGACCAAGTCGGGTACCTGATCTGCCTGTAACGGAGCAATCGTATGGAATGCCGGAAATGGCAACATCTGCGTTGGTTAGATCTCGAGTATATTTACGGCGCATGAAAGAGGTTGCGCCAGAGTACATTGGCTCTACTTCTGTGCCGAGAAGGCTTGTTGCGGTAAAGGCGTGATCACCTTCGGAGTTTATTCCAGAAATATCAGTCATTGTTTGTTTCCAGATTGATCCAAGTTGCATTTAATTCTGTTTGTTCGTTCGTTCTTGTGTTTTGCGTGGCATGGCGAATTTATTATTTCAGTTGCCAGGTTTTGAATGTCATTTGAAATTGTTTTAATATTCCAAAATTATGATGATACCAATATCTGGTGGTAACATTTTTTCTAACTCTTTATTCTAGAAAGATGGTGGTGTCGCTGCGCTTACGACTTCACACTCTTCATCGCCGGGGTTTCGAAAACGGTGTGGGATTTCTGCATTAAAATAATAGGCTTCACCTGCGCTCAATACCCGTACTTCACTGCCCACGGTTATTTCGAGTTGACCGCGGATGATTACACCTGCTTCCTCACCTACTTGAACGATCATCTTTTCGCCAGTGGCAGCATGCGGGGGGTATTTTTCATGGAGAACCCGCATCTTCCGGTCTTTTTTTGCAGCGCCAACGAGGCGGACTGACATAGTGCCATCTGACATTTCAACAAGTTCATCTTTGGAGAAGAATATCTTTTCTTCTTCTTTTTCGGCTTCCATTGAGAAAAATTCGATCATTGTAATCGGAAAACCAGAAAGGACCTTATTCATGGAATCTATTGAAGGGCTGACCCGATCTTGTTCGATCATAGAGATAGCACTGTTGGTCACTCCAGCCCGTCGGGCTAGTTCTCGTTGCGATAGGCCGTGCATAGCACGAAGCGCTTTTAAACGTTTTCCAACACTCGTTGACATCTCTTCGGTTTCACCTCTTGTAGTATGAATTTCGTTCAATTTTGGAATTGTCCTCAAAGCATATCGCGTAAACGATAATATGCCATGGCAAGAACAAGGGCAGGGGTTCTTAATACATTGCCTCCCGGGAAGGATCTGTGGGGTATTTTGCTAAACACATCAAAGCGTTCTTCGGAGCCGGCGATTGATTCTGCGATCAGTTTACCGGCTAGCCCAGTTAAAACGACACCATGGCCTGAAAAGCCGTGGGCATAGTATGTCGTGGGGCCAAGTTTTCCGAAATGTGGAAGACGGTTGACGGTGATGGCAACATTGCCACCCCAGGCGTAATCTATTTTCTTATTTGCCAGTTGGGGAAAGTATTCCAACATGGTTTTTTGCATGATCTTGCCGATATCTGCGGGATCTTTACCAGAGTAATTTACTTCCCCGCCAAACAGCATGCGGCGATCTCCGGAAAGCCGGAAGTAATTTAAAACAAAAAGTATGTCAGCAACGGCGGCATTGTCAGATATCAAGCTGCTAGCTTCGTCTTCTGTGAGAGGTTCGGTGGCAAGAATGTATGTGCCGACTGGCATGATTTTGTTGTCGATTTTCTTTTCTAAACCCTCAAGGTAGGCATTTGTACAGAGGGCCACGTGTTTGCAGTTAATTGTTCCTTTGGCTGTGTGAACCTTAGGTGAGTTACCATGATCTATTTTGGTAACTCTGCTGTGCTCATAGATAATCGTCCCAGCTTTTTCAGCAGCAAGGGCTAATCCAAGGGTATAGTTTAGGGGGTGTAGATGCCCACCATTGGGGTCGTACATCCCTGAAAGATATTTTTCACTTCCGATCTGATTTCGGATTTCTTGCTTGTTGAGTATCTTGCAGCCACCGTACCCTGCGGTTTCCAAATCTTCGAGGTATTCTTCTAGTTCAGCAACATGGCGCGTTTTTGTGCTGACGTGATAATGCCCATGCGCGAGATCGCATTGAATTTCGTGTTTATTGATCTGTTCCTTGGCGAGAGACATAGCCTCTTCACCCATTGTCCACAATTTTTTTGCATCGTCTTTGCCAACCATCTTTTTTATGTCGTGATATGATTGGTTGTAGCCGATGATCATTTGGCCGCCACTGCGCCCAGAGGCGCCCCATGATATCTTGCTGGCTTCGAGCAGGATTACTTTGTAGCCACGCTCTGCAAGATGTAGGGCGGCTGAAGTACCTGTCATGCCTCCACCGATAACACAGACATCGCAATCGTGATCGCCCTCTAATTGAGGATGATCTAGCCATGGGTTCATGCTATCTGAATAGTATGAGGGAGTGTAGTCTTGAGTGTTCATCTCAAACGGCCCTTAAGTACCAGTCGAATTCAACAGGAGAGATGTAGCTGTTAAATCTTTCGCGTTCGGTTTTGCGGCAGGTGCTAAACACATTGCAGAATTCTTTGCCAAGGTATTTAGGCAAAATCGCTGCATTTTCGAAAGCATCAATGGCATCCGGCCAAATATTGGGAAGAGTTGCGTCTTTTTCTTTGTATGCATTTCCGGTGATGCGGGGGCCTGGATCTATTTTATTTTCTAGGCCATGCAGCATTCCCGCAAGTACGGCAGACATAACTAAGTGCGGGCTAGCGTCGGCGCCAGCGACCCTGTGTTCAATACGAGTGGCTGCAGGGTGACCTGCAGGGATTCTGAGGGCGACTGTTCTGTTGTTGATACCCCAGCAAGGTGTGTGTGGTGCGTAGGACCCCAATTGAAATCGGCGATATGAATTTGCGTTTGGTGCGAGTAAAGCCATCGATTCATTCATCGTCTCGCAAAGGCCGCCCATAGCCCATTTAATCTCATCGCTAAGGCGTTCTTCTTCATCTGTTCCTTTGCCCTGGAAGATGTTTTTTCCATTTTCATCAAGTAAGCTAACGTGAATATGTGTGCCATTACCTGATTCTTCCGTGTAAGGCTTTGCCATGAAAGTGGCTTCCATGCCGTGACGCTGGGCTACGTGCTTTACTAACCTTTTAAGTAGTATTGCCTGATCACAAGCGAGAAGGGGGTCGTCAACATGGTGAAGGTTTACCTCGTATTGTCCTGGAGCATATTCAGCAACCATGGTGTCTGCTGGGATGCCTTGGGCCTTTGCCATAGAGGCCACTTCATCAAGGAAATCATCAAAATCATATAGCTCATCAATGCCATAAACTGCAGGCGCAGAATGACGTAGTCCAGAGATCGGAGAGACCGGAGGTTGAGGGTAACCTGCAGAAGTTTTTTCTTTATCTATAAGATAGAACTCAAGTTCAACCGCAGTTACGGGTTTGAGCCCCATGGCCGTAAAGCGATCAATGAGGCCTTTTAAGACATGGCGTGGATCCGCAAAAAAGGGGGTTCCATCTTCTTCGTGCATAGTAAGGAGTATTTGGGCTAATCCTTTTTTATGCCATGGAACCGGCTTTAGTGTGCCAGGAACCGCATGACATACGCGATCGGCATCACCATCCGCCCATACCAGTCCCGCGCCTTCGACATTCGCACCTGAGGTGTCTAGGCAAAATATTGAACCGGGAAGTAATATGCCTTCTTCGTAGACCGAAGCGAGTTTATCGCGGGTTATACGTTTTCCTCGTAATATACCGTTTCCATCAGCGATAAGGAGTTCTATCAGCCCAATCTCAGGGTGAGCCTCAAGAAATATAGAGTGTTCAGAATTTTGATCATTCGTATTTTTCATTATATTTAACGCCTATGGGAACGAGAATTTTCAAATTATGCGCACTTTTCGCTGCTATTTGTCAAGCTTTGTTCAATAAAAAGAACTGTAATTTTGTCTTTAGTTGTTAGAGGTCGACAGTGATCAATATTTTTTACTAGCATTAACTATCTGTAAATAAATAAATATATACATTTTGTGAAATAAAAATTGTTAATATTTGAATTTTTTGTTTCTCTTTTTAACAAATGCGAACTAATATTCTGTTCAGAATAACGATCAATGTATGAGCGGACTGTTTGTAAAATGAGTACAGGTAAAGCCTTTGTTGGGATCTCGACATGTCGCATGCCGAAGAATGGTAATGAGTATGACAGTGTGAGCCGCTATTACTCCGAGGCTGCAGCTAATGTTGCTGATGTTATGCCCTTGGCAATCCCTGCTCTCGGAGATCAGCTTGATAGTGAAGCACTCCTGGATCGGTTGGACGGCATACTCTTTACTGGCAGCCCTTCAAATGTTGAACCTCATCACTATCGTGGCGAGCCGAGTGAAGAGGGGACGCAACATGACCCTGCGCGAGATGCAACGACGTTGCCTTTAATTCAAAAGGTATTGGATAGAGGAATTCCAATGCTGGCCATATGTCGGGGCTATCAGGAATTGAATGTCGTATTTGGTGGGACTCTCTATCAAAAAGTTCAAAATCAACCAGAGAAAATGGATCACAGGGCTGATATGACGGGCTCAATTAGTGATCGGTTTGCTTTGGCGCATGAAGTGGATCTGGTATCTGGTGGTATTTTGTCTGGTTTAGTTGCTGACCAGAAAGTTCTTGTGAACTCAGTACATTCTCAAGGTATTGATCATCTAGGAGAGGGGTTGGCAGTGGAAGCCTATGCCCCAGATGGGCTGGTCGAAGCCGTCAGTGTTTCTGGGGCTTCTGCATTTGCGCTGGCAGTGCAGTGGCACCCTGAATGGAACGCCAGTGATAACGAACTATCCAATGCAATTTTTAAAGCCTTTGGAGATGCTTGCCGAGAACGGGCGAACCGACGGTAAGTAAATCTAAAAGCAATTTAATAGGTGATTTATGACGTTTGAGGAATTAGAAAAGTGGTGTAGTGATCGCCGTATTACGGAAGTCGAGTGCATGATACCGGATATTTCTGGTGTACCGCGCGGCAAGATCCTACCTACAGAAAAATTCCTTCGCGGGATAGGAAGTAACGGACACCGTCTTCCTGAAAGTATTTTTATTCAAACCATTACAGGTGAGTGGCCTGAAGAGGATACGTGGGTGGATATCGTTGATCACGATGTCATCCTTGAAGTTGATACTTCGTCAATCCGTTCGGTGCCTTGGTATAAAGAGCCAACGGCGCAAGTCATATGTGATTGTGTGTATCCCGATGGTAAACCTGTAGATATCTATTCACGCCAGATACTACACACCGTGCTTAGTCTATATGAAGAAAAAGGTTGGAAACCAGTAATCGCGCCGGAACTTGAGTTTTATCTTGTGCAAAAGAACACTGATCCGGATCTTCCTCTTAAGCCACCAATTGGCAAAAATGGGCGCCCAGAAACTGCCCGACAGTGTTATGGGATTGACGCTGTCAATGAGTTCGATCCTGTATTTGAGGATGTGTATGATTATTGTGAAGCGCAAGGTCTGGATATTGATACCCTCAACCACGAAGCCGGAGCTGCCCAAATAGAGATCAACTTCCTACATGGCGATCCGCTTTCACTCGCAGATCAGGTTTTCTTGTTTAAGCGTACGGTACGTCAAACGGCGTTGTCTCACGATATTTATGCAACTTTCATGGCCAAACCTATGGCAGATGAACCCGGTAGTTCGATGCATATTCATCATTCAGTGGTGGATGCAAAAACAGGCGATAATATCTTTAGTGATGCCGAGGGAAATGCAACAGAACTCTTTGAGAATTTTATTGCAGGTTTGCAGCGGTATTCCAGTGCCGCGATGCCATTTTTTGCCCCCAACGTAAACTCTTACCGCAGATTTGGGTATGATGAATCGCCGATTAATACGCATTGGGGTACTGATAATCGCAGCTGTGGTTTTAGGGTGCCAAATTCTAGCCCAAATAGCCGCCGTGTCGAGAACCGTCTTTGTGGATCTGATGTAAATCCATACCTTGCTATCGCAGGTAGTTTACTGTGCGGTTACTTAGGGATGAGCGAAGGCCTTAAAGCTGAGCCTGAAACGACGGGTAGTGCTTATGATCTTCCGAGAGGGCTTCCGCTCTACTTATCTGACGCAATTGTATCCCTTCTGGCGTGCAAGCCGATTAAGGATATTCTGGGTGATCGTTTCGTAGAAGCGCTCTGTGCGACCAAGGAAGTCGAATACAATAACTACCATAAAGTTATCAGTTCGTGGGAACGCGAACATTTGTTGTTAAATGTCTAAGGCCAACAATTTTTTCGAAAATTTGGCAGTTAAGAGGCTGTTATGAAACATATCAATAAAAGTACAGAATATTGGCAGGATCTTGATCGGGAGCACCATCTGCACCCTTTTACAGATACTAAAAGTCTCAACGAAAAAGGTACCCGTGTCATTACCAGGGCTGACGGCATTTACCTTTGGGATTCCGAAGGAAACCGGGTCATTGATGGTATGGCAGGACTTTGGTGTGTGAATATTGGGTACGGTCGTAAAGAATTGGTCGATGCAGCCCAACGTCAAATGATGGAGCTGCCTTATTACAATACCTTCTTCCAGACAACCAATGCACCGGCTACGGAACTGGCACAGTTGCTTGCTGAAGTAACTCCTGAAGGGTTAAATAGGGTTTTCTTTGCGAACTCAGGCTCTGAAGCTGTTGATACGGTTATCCGCCTCGTGCGTCGTTATTGGCAAGTGGAAGGCCAACCTGAACGCAATGTAATCATCAGCCGTAATAATGCTTATCACGGCAGTACAGTTGCTGGTGCATCACTTGGCGGTATGGACCCTATGCACGAGCAGAGCGGCCTGATGATGCCAGGTATCGAACACATTATGCAGCCGTACTGGTACAAAGAGGGTGGTGATCTCAGCCCTGAAGAATTTGGTTTAAAGGCTGCACAGGCTTTGGAAGAAAGAATTCTTGAAGTAGGCCCGGAAAAGGTTGCCGCCTTTATTGGTGAGCCAATCCAGGGAGCGGGCGGGGTCATTGTTCCACCTGAAACTTATTGGCCAGAGATCCAGCGGATTTGTAATAAGTATGAAATCTTGCTGGTAGCTGATGAGGTTATCTGTGGCTTCGGCCGTACTGGCAATTGGTTTGGATCTGAAACCTTCGGCATTAAACCGGATCTTATATCCATGGCCAAGGGGATGTCATCTGGGTATCTCCCGATATCCGCAGTGATGGTTGGTGATCGTGTGGCCGATGCTCTTATCGAAAAAAGCGGCGAATTCTATCATGGATTTACGTACTCTGGTCACCCTGCTTCTTGTGCAGTTGCAATAGAAAACATTCGTCTATTGCGTGATGAGGGCATCATTGATCGGGTACGAGATGAGACAGGACCCTATTTTCAAAAGCGCCTAAGGGAACTCGAAGATCACCCATTGATTGGTGAAGTTGTCGGACATGGTCTCGTCGCTGGTATGCTAATGGTCAAAGATAAAGATACGAGGGAACTCTTTGAAAATGGTTCTGAAGTCGGTAACATCTGTCGGGATCACTGTTTTAATAATGGCCTGATAATGCGCGCCTGTGGGGACCGAATGGTACTTTCACCACCGTTAATAATGACGAAGGTGGAGATTGATGAGTTGTTTGATAAGGTAAAGTATTGCTTTGATCTGACGGCTAAGGATCTTGGGAAATTATAACTGGGAGTGGGTATTGTAAGTTCATATAAAATGATCCCGATACCCACATAATTTTTCAGGGTAACTTTAATAATAACGGAGGCTACATCGTGAAAAAATTTGGAAATGGTTTGCTTACCAGTGTGGTTGCATTGGGAATGGCATTTAGTACTCAGGCTGGGGCTGAAGAAGTTGTAAATGTTTTTAACTGGTCAGATTATATCGACGAAGAAATTCTTGCAGAATTTGAAAAAGAAACGGGCATCAAAGTTGTTTATGATGTTTTCGATTCAAACGATGTCCTGGAAACCAAACTATTAGCTGGTAGTTCTGGTTATGATGTTGTTGTCCCTTCTGGAACCTTTCTGTCTCGCCAAATCCAAGCCGGTGTTTTCCAGAAGCTCGATCAGTCCAAGCTTACTAACAATGCAAACCTTTGGGATGTAGTTACCGAAAGGGTACAAAAATACGACCCAGGTAATGCTTACTCAATCAATTACATGTGGGGAACCACGGGTATTGGTTACAATGTGGACATGATTAAAGAGCGCCTTGGAGTTGAACGGATTGATAGTTGGGATGTCGTTTTCAATCCTGAAAAATTAGCCAAGCTAAAAGACTGTGGTGTTTACCTGCTGGATGCCTCAGATGAAATCATTCCAGCGGCACTGAATTATCTTGGTAAAAATCCAGATAGTCATGATAAGGCAGATATCAAAGCAGCTGAAGATTTGTTGATGACAATCCGCCCGTATGTCCAAAAATTCCATTCTTCTGAAAATATCTCGGCGCTAGCAAACGGTGATATTTGCCTTTCTGTTGGCTGGTCTGGTGATATCCTTCAATCTCGCGATCGCGCTGCGGAAGCCGATAACGGTGTTACTGTCGAGTATGCTATTCCAAATGAAGGTGCTCTGATGTGGTTCGACCAAATGGCGATCCCTGCGGATGCTGGTAATGTAGATAACGCGCATAAATTCATCAATTACATCCTACGTGATGACGTAATGGCGAAGGCTTCCAACTATGTCTATTATGCAAATGGAAATCTTCCTTCACAAAAGTTGTTAGCAGAAGATGTCATTGGTGACCCAGCAATCTATCCTGATTCAGGTACCATGCAAAAACTCTATACTCTGACCCCTTATGAGCCAAAAATTCAACGTGTTGTTACGCGTGCTTGGTCAAAGATTAAAAGCGGTAGTTAATCTGTAAGTAAAACGCCGCCTGATGAAAATTAGGCGGCGTTTTAATTTGTATAGAGTTTCTGATTGAGGATGTCATGAGTATCTCACCAGCCAAAAAACCATCTACCAAATTTTTGCCCTGGGAAGACCCAGCGCGAGAACCTTTGGTGAAATTTGGCAATGTTACCAAGCGATTTGGATCCTTCACCGCCATAGATAACGTAAGTTTAAACATCTATGAAAAAGAATTTTTCGCACTTCTTGGACCATCCGGGTGTGGTAAAACCACAATGATGCGGATGCTGGCGGGATTTGAAACGCCTAGCGATGGCACAATATCCCTTGGTGATGATGATATTGGATCAGTTCCGCCCTATAAACGGCCTGTGAACATGATGTTTCAGTCTTACGCATTATTTCCTCATATGTCTGTTGAGGCAAATGTTGCTTTTGGGCTCAAGCAAGACAAGTGGCCTAAAAAACTAATTAAAGAGCGTGTGGAAGAAATGCTCTCTCTTGTACAGTTGGAACAATTTGCCAAACGAAAACCTCATCAACTTTCCGGCGGGCAACGCCAGCGTGTTGCTTTGGCACGTTCGCTGGCTAAAAAACCCAAACTTCTTCTTCTTGATGAGCCCTTAGGCGCCTTAGATAAAAAACTGCGGGAACAAACCCAATTTGAGTTGATGGATATTCAAGAAAAACTGGGCATGACTTTTGTCATTGTTACCCATGATCAGGAAGAGGCCATGACAGTAGCCAGCCGAATTGCGGTTATGGACCATGGCAAGATTATTCAAGTGGCTACACCAGAAGTGATTTATGAATATCCCAATTGCCGTTATGTCGCTGATTTTATTGGAGATGTAAATATTATTGAGGGACGGCTCAATTCTCGAACGGATAGTGGTATTAAACTGTCTTGGGCTGAAGGACAAAATGATATTTCGATATCGAATAACACGGAGCGCTCAGCAGATGAAAATGCTTGTTTTGCGATACGCCCTGAAAAAGTACATATCACGCATGATGAGCCTCTAGACGCAGATAACAGAATTCAGGGTGAAATTCACGACATTGCTTATACAGGTAACCTATCTACTTATTACGTCAAACTTAGTAATGGAATAATCTTCAAAGCACAGGAATCAAATCGTCGGCGTCTAGCCAATCGTGAGTTTACCTGGGAAGATAAGGTTTGGTTATCCTGGCGTAATACCGCCGGTATCCTTCTGGATTGATAGGAGGATATAATGGATAGAAAATTCGGACGATTTCTTCTAATCGGGTTACCTTATTTCTGGTTACTCGTTCTTTTTCTCGTACCCTTCGGTATCGTCTTCAAGATATCACTTTCTGATGTTGCGATTGCTATTCCCCCCTATACTCCGACGTTTGATCTGGGTGCCGGGTGGGAAGGGTTAAAGAACCTGATAAGTGGGTTCGACTTTGAGAATTATATTTGGCTCACAGAAGACGATATCTACTGGAAGAGTTACCTGTCCAGCCTTAGAATTGCGGGCATATCAACTATATTAACCCTCCTTGTTGGTTACCCACTGGCCTATTCGATGGCAAAGGCGCCTTCGGAGTGGCGGCCGACTTTACTTATGTTGATTATTCTTCCTTTTTGGACAAGTTTTCTTATTCGTGTCTATGCATGGATTGGTATCCTAAAAACAGAAGGGCTACTCAATCAGTTGCTTATGTTCGTCGGTGTTGTTGATGAACCGTTACAGATTTTGAACACTGATACTGCGGTGTATATCGGTATTGTTTACTCATATCTCCCCTTTATGGTTCTGCCGTTGTATTCGGCCTTGGAAAAGTTAGATGGCTCTTTGCTTGAAGCTGCTCAGGATCTTGGTTGTACAGCCATAGAGGCTTTTTGGAAGGTTACTTTCCCACTCTCCATGCCCGGGGTGATTGCGGGATCTTTCCTCGTCTTTATTCCTGCAATTGGAGAGTTCGTCATTCCAGATCTTCTTGGGGGATCGGATACCAAAATGATTGGTAAAACGCTATGGGCAGAGTTCTTTAGTAATCGGGATTGGCCCGTAGCATCTGGAGTTGCGGTATTACTGCTGTTGTTATTGATCATTCCAATAGTTCTCTTTCAAAAACATCAAGAGCGCGTTCAGGAGGCCGAAAAATGAATGGCCGTTTTACATGGTTCAATACGACCTCTTTAACCGTTGGTTTTGTGTTTTTGTATCTACCAATTCTTTTATTGGTATTCTTTAGCTTTAATGAGTCTCGGCTCGTGACGGTGTGGGCGGGGTTCTCTACCAAATGGTATGTAGAGCTTTTCAAGGATAAAGCCTTTCTTGATGCGGCTCTCGTTACCTTTCGAGTAGCTCTACTCTCTGCCACTGTTGCAACAATACTTGGAACATTGGCTGCGGTGGTTATGGTTAGAGCCGGGCGATTTAAAGGGCGAACTTTATTCTCTGGTATGATCTATGCACCTCTCGTTATGCCAGAGGTGATCACCGGGCTTTCATTGTTATTGCTTTTTGTTGCTATGGGGGTTGGTCGTGGGTTTTGGACAATTACCTTGGCCCATATTACTTTTTCAATGTGTTATGCGGCGGTGGTTGTATCCTCTCGCTTGGTTACCTTTGACACGTCCTTAGAAGAAGCAGCCACCGATTTAGGGTGTACACCTCTCCAAGCATTTCTAAAGGTGACTTTGCCGATTATGGCACCTGCGATTGTTTCTGCCTGGTTATTGTCCTTTACGTTGTCGTTGGATGATTTGGTTATCGCTTCCTTTACGTCAGGACCTGGCGCGACGACGCTACCAATGAAAATCTATAGTCAAGTTCGCTTGGGTGTGACGCCAAAGATCAATGCTCTTTCGACTATTCTTATCGGGATTGTAACAATTGGAGTTTTGGTTGCTTCTTATCTAACCAAACGTTCAGAAGCACGCCGGAAGGCTGATGAGTTGCTCGCTGAATCGTAAAATAAATTTCCCTCAATTTAACTGCTCTGATATTTGGGTTGAAAGATCTAAACCGAGCAGTTTTTTTGTATTTCTTTATGCGACAAAATAGCTCGTATTATTTACTCAGATATTAGAAAATTCTTTTAAGTATTTGATATTAAAATTAATATGATAATTTTCTTTTAATCTCTTTTATAATTTGACGCAGTGATTTTTTAACGAAGATTAATACTTTCATCCGATTATGAGCGATGAATATTCCGCATCTTTTTTTGTGTATTCAATACGCAGGATAAGGCGTGGGAAAAATCATGTGCTTTAACAACACACCGAAAATATGCGTGTGTACTATTCCCATCGAGAGGGTCTCATGTTTATAAATAATTTCCAGATAAAGCATTTGGGTATGATTTTTTCTGCACTATTGCTAATCGTCGTCGCTATCGTTGGAACAACGACCTATTTAAGTCATAAAGGCAATGATGAGGTCAGCTTTCATTGGGATAAATTCCGTCAAGTTGATTACGCTAAACAAGTCGCGATTACTGACTTACAAAGCGCAATTGGTTTTGGTGGTATGATCCATCAATTCAAAAATTATGTACTTCGTCAGGATGAAAGCCGAATTGCAAAAATTAAGACGGGTGTGGACAATGCGCGCACCGCTCTTTCCGTCTACAAAAAGCTTGGTGTGAATTCAAAAGAGGCTGCTGCGCTTAATAGTATCGCTTCGGTCGTGGATAACTATGCCGATAAAATCTCTGAAGTGAAGGCAATGGCCCGTGATGGACAAAATGCTCACGATGTAGATGCCGTGGTAAAGATAGATGATAGTCCCGCTCTTGAAGGTATTTCCATTTTGAATGCTGAGGTATTTAAGAGTATTGAAATCGACACGTCATCAGTCCACCACTCAATTGGATTTTTGGACAAAATTAATGGTTTTGCGCTCACGTCTGTTTTTGTATTTTTGCTATTAATGTCAGGAATGAATTTATGGTGGTCTCGTGTTCATCTAGCGAAACCCATGACGGCTATAACAAATACCATGACCAAGTTGGCTAATGACGATCTCTCTGTAAAAGTTCCTGCTGTTGGTTGGAAAAACGAAATCGGACAAATGGCAAATGCGGTTCTTGTTTTTAAAGAAAATGCATTGAAGATTCGTGAAATGGAACATGAACAGCGCGCCAATGAAAAACGAGCTGTGCAAGAGCGAAAAGCACTTATTGAGCAGTTGGCGACAGATTTTGAAAATCAAGTTGGATCAACAATCAGAGAAGTCAGTAATGCGGCCTCAAGTATGCAAGCATCAGCCCAAGATTTGACTTCAACCGCTCAAACGACCTCTATGCAGGCAACATCAGTCGCAGCCGCATCAGATCATGCTGCATCCAATGTGCAAACAGTTGCTGCAGCTGCAGAAGAGCTTACCGCATCAGAAATGGAAATTAGTCGTCAAGTTGGTCGGTCGAGCGAAGTGGTCGCTGGCGCCGTGGAAAAGGCAAGTGGTGCTCATGAAACAGTTGGAACGCTTGTAAGCTCTGTTGGAGAGATCGGTAAGGTCGTTGAGCTGATAACCGGAATTGCCGAACAGACCAATCTGCTCGCATTAAATGCAACGATCGAAGCCGCAAGGGCAGGGGAAGCTGGTAAAGGTTTTGCCGTTGTTGCAAGTGAAGTTAAAAATCTTGCGAACCAAACAGCCAAAGCGACAGAAGAAATCAGTGGGCAAATTTCCAATGTTCAATCTGTTACCGAGGATGCCGCAATGGCACTCGAAGCAATTGGTAACGCAATCCGAGAAGTGAATGAAATTGGCGGCGCTATTTCGATTGCAGTTGAAGAACAAGCAGCTGCCACTCAGGAAATTGCCCGTAATGTTGAGCAGGCTTCAGCAGGAACCAGAGAAGTTTCAAGTAATATTCAAGAAGTTACCAAGGCTGCTTCCATTACTGGAGAAACCGCTCAAGGTATGTTGGATGCCTCAGGCTCCTTATCACAACAAGCAATGCACCTTCAGACAGGACTTGATGAGTTTCTGGTTCAAGTAAGAACTGGATAATGTTTTAAGGTATTGTTCGAGTATCAAGAAGAAAAAGGCTGGTTTCCGTAAATGAAGCCAGCCTTTTTTTATTCTTTGATTAGCATAAGTGTTGTAATGGATTAGGGGCAGGGCCTAAGCCTCACCTGAAGTTTTTAACGTAGATATGTCGATTGTACGTTCGACTGGAAATGTCAGAATTATAACAGTACCCTTCGTTTCTTGGCTCTTCAGTTTGATTGTTCCGCCGTGCATTTCCATCAATGATTTTACGATAGGTAATCCCAAACCGATCCCTTCATACTCTCTTACAGTACTATTTTCGACCTTTCCAAAGGGCTCAAACACAATTTTTTGATTTTCTTCGGAAATACCGATGCCGGTATCTTCGACTTTCACTTGAATGCAGCGATCACGATCAGCGGAAATATTCACTCTGACGATACCGCCTTTGTCGCTGAACTTGACTGAATTGGTGATCAGGTTAAGGAAAATTTGTTTCAACCGTCGAGAATCACCTTTAATTTGAGTAAATGGAGTAGATACTTCAGTCTCAATATGAACATTGAATTCTTTGGCCTTAGGGCTAGTCATGTGAACGGCTGAAGATAAAACCGAAGAAAGATCAACAATTTCGTCATCAATCTGGAATTTCCCCACTTCTATTCGTGACACATCCAGAATATCGCTGAGGATATCGAGAAGATAAGTGCCTGAGGCGTGAATGTCCTCAACATATGTTTCGTATCGTTTATTTTCGATTTTTCCAAAAATCTTGTTCTTCATTAAATCGGAAAAACCAATAATCGCATTTAAGGGTGTTCGCAGTTCATGGCTCATATTACTCAGGAATTCGGTTTTTGAGCGGTTAGCCATCTCCGCCCGCTCCATTTCGAATTGCAGGGCCTTGGTTCGTTTTTGAACTCTATTTTCAAGAGTTTGGTTCATTTCTCTAAGGGCTTTTTCAGCCTCGATTTCCTTTGATACGTCAGTTCCTGTACCGCGGTATCCAAGGAAATTTTTGTCTCTGTCAAAGACAGGTTTTCCACTGGATCTAACGTAGTAAATATTTTTACTCTTGTCATAAACTGGATATACTATCCTAAAGGCCCTGTGTGCTTTTAAGTCTTGTATATGTTGATCCCAAATGTGCCGTTCTGCGTCGCCTTGAAAGTTATGGGAGACTTCGATACGAGAATGACCTATGAGGTCACTACGCTGTAGGTTTACGGTTTCAAAAAAACGATCAGAAACAGCCGTAAGTAGATGATTTTCATCTGTTTCCCAGAACCAGTCAGATGAGGCTTCTGCAAAGTCCTTAAATCGAATTTCGCTTTGAATTAATGCGTCTTGGGCGACGCTTTGTTGGCGAACAACCTGTAGAAATGTATTATGCCATTTGGCAAGCTCAGCAATTTCATCATTGCCGGGAATGGTGAGATGACTGGTTGAATCTAAAGTTCCCTTTTCAAAAGCTTCGAAGGCTTTTGTTACTTTTCTGATGGGATTTACGACCGTAAGAGAATACCGATAGGCGAAGTAGCTGATTATAGTTAGGCATAACCCCAATGCGATCAAAGTGACCGTGCCGATCACTTCGGCAGGCGCTGTTAATGTATCAAGGGGAATGAAGCGGGCAACGTGCCAGCCATTTCGTGTGAAGATGGCTGTATTGATGACCATCTCTTCTCCTTGGATACGTACACTTTCTGATTTTGTTCCGTTCCTGATCAGATTCAATTGTGACAGAGAAGGGATGGTGCCAATCAATTGGGAATTAGGGTGGTGAATAATTCTACCGAGTTGATCAATCGCAATATAATAAGACCCAGCAACATCTAATGTATCCTGAAGGCTTTTGCTAAAGGTATCTAGGCTGTAATGGGCAACAAGAATACCGAGGGGTTCTTGTTCCAAGGTTTCGCGGTTGACGTGGGTAAAGATACTAGAAGCTGCCAAAACTTTAAGTTCAGGAGAACGGGCATTTATATTGTCAATTGCGCCTTCCCAATGAATTAAAATCTCCTCGGAGAAAGTTTCATTGAACAGATGTTCTCTTATATCTTCTCGAATTTCTTGGGCATCTAATGTATCTCCGACATGGTATTTGTTTCCATCTTGGGTATAAATCCCAATAGAAGTCAGCCCCTCCAAATTTAAATAGCCATTAAGGATGTAACCAATACGGGCGTTGGTCGCTAACGTGATGTAGGTACTCGCAACTTTACTTTTCTTTTGCAATGCAGTGGAAATTTCTTCAACACCTGAAATATCAAATACTAGATTTTCTATTTGATCCAATTGTTGATCTAATATGTCTCTTTGATGGTTTACTGTTTCTTGAGAAAACCGGATAGCTTGAGCTGTGATTGCTTGGGCGGAAAAATAATATGAAACTCCTCCTATGACTAATAATGGCAATATACCGATCGCTATCAAATAGAGATAGAATTTCTTTGTAATACTGGAATGGAAATCACCGATTTTCATGATTACTCGATATGTTATTCAGTGATGACAAGACCATCTAGCATGGTCAGTGAGGGAAGCTTCTCTCCCATAGCAGCACGGTAAGCCAGCATTACGCCGAGATACCCTTGTTCGCCGGGTTGTTGGTCGATTGTGACATCAAGCCAACCCTCTTTGATTGCAGCACGTGCCTCATCAATACCATCGAATGAAGCGATACTGACTGATTTGCGATTTGTTTCTCTTAGGTATTCTATGGCGCCAAGTGCCATCATATCATTAGCACAAAAAAGAACTGAAATGCCTGGGTGGTTTTCGAACAGTTTCTTGGTAACTTCGTACCCTTCATCAACCTTCCAATGAGCGGTTTCTGAAGCAACCACTGTTATGTTAGGGTTTTCGGCGAAAGCACGTAGAGCTCCATCTTTTCTGAGGTTCGCGTTATCTGCTTCACGAATACCTTCTAGAAGTGCAGCTTGAGCAGGTGTCGTTATTTTTGTAGCTACATGTCGAGCTGAAAGGTAAGCACTTTGCAGGTTATCTATACTGACATAAGGGACATCGTTTAGTTCTGCTTTTTTAGCAAAGTCGCTGTCTAACTTGTTGTCGATGTTGATGATATGGATACCCTTATCCTGAGCCATCTTCAGAGATGGGATTAGTCGTACTGAATCTGCTGGTGAAATAATAATCGCTTTAACTTGGCCTTCACGGACGAGTTTTTCGATTATGTTAATTTGTTGGGAAGTCGATGTTTCTTGTGCAGCCGTCTTGACGATCAAAGTAATGTTGAGTTCTTTTTCTGCGCGTCTTGCACCTTTTTCCATAGCAATAAAAAAAGGATTGGTGAGGGTTTTCATCACCAAGGCAATTTTTATGTCAGAAGCTGAGGTAGAAGTATTATCTGTTTCGGATACAGTTTTAGGAACATCCACTACTTCAGTGTTTTCAACCTCATCACAACCTGAAAGAAATAACACTAATACTGTGACGCAAAGGGATCTGAATAACATTCGCATTTGCCGATCCTTCAATATGCAATAAAATGAACATCCCTCGGAAGCCAGTATGGCTATTTTAAACTAAAAATTGATTAATTTAATTAGGGATTTATTGCGAACAAAGAGCAGTAGGCAGTCGAACTCAAGCTGAGAAACTTCTCAGCGAGTATATATTTAGTATTAAAGCTATAGCTCTAATATGGCTTTTTATAGTTTTGTAATATCGGCCTGTTTAAACAGCGACAATATTTTCTGGTTTATAGAACATTCCCAGCATCAGGCTTTGAGCAATTCTATCTGCCTTTATTTGAATTTCAGCCGCAATATCCTTTTGGTAGAGAGCGTTATTGGTCTCAAAAAACAACTCCAGCCAGCGTTCAAAAAAATGACGGTTCACACCCTTTATTTTCATATGTGCCATCATTGGGTTTCCTTTGTACTGACCTGAGGTCAGTAACACAGAAGACCAAAACCGACACATGGTCGCTAAATGAGGATCCCAGTTATCACCAATCGTATTATTGAAGACATCCTTTAACATCTCATCGCGCCGGATTTTGTCATAAAACGCATGAACCATCGTATGGATGTTCTGATCGGTGATTGTATCAAAGGGCATATTCATCTTCAAAACCTACTAAAGCTGTGTAAGGTGAATATAATATATATGTTTTTATTGGCAATGAATTAATTGTCGCAGTTCAATTTTCTGTAGAAATGAAAACAACTGAAGTATCTACGAATAAAAATAATATAGGCTTATTGTCATATATATTTTTCAAAATAAGTGAATTTTGTGTAAAGTGTATTTAATAGATAAAAAACAATTATTCCAAGAGTATAATTTAGGAACTTGGACAAAATACAGGGAAGCATAAGTAATGTTCTTATCAATGAATTTATCACGGTTACTCTTTGTTATCTTTCTAAGCTTTGGAATTATCTCTTGTCAGACGACATCTCAAACGTCTTCAACACCAAAAGATTTTAGGGAAGGCCCTGATGGTGGTG
Source organism: Halopseudomonas aestusnigri (assembly GCA_036960845.1). Lineage (GTDB taxonomy): Bacteria > Pseudomonadota > Alphaproteobacteria > Kiloniellales > Kiloniellaceae > Kiloniella. The sequence goes on from JBALWN010000008.1 coordinate 206,755, forward strand.
TAGATCTTATTTGGACAGAAAACACGGCTCTTTCTAATGAGGATCTCTATGGTTTATTACGTCCTTATAATAAAATTTTGTTAGATCCGATAATTTTGTCTTTAAAAGACAGTCAAACTTCAGATGGGTTTGATCCAAAGGAGTTGGATAAACTTGTTAAGGATTTTCAAAAAGAAATACAATCAAGCATCAGTAAAGAATTTATGTTCGTTAATGAGCCGGGAGCTGATGTTCTTCGAATTTCTATTGCTTTAACAGGTGTTGAAACACCGAACAAAGTAGGAGCGACTTTGAGCACTGTGTTGCCAGTTGGGCTACTGTTTTCTGCGGCTTCAAAAATGGCCACTGGTGAGCATACGGGAGTTGGTAGTGCAACTATGGAAGCGGTCTTATCTGATTCCGTAACTGGAACCGTTATTGTCGTAGGGTTAGATCGGTATGCTGGTTCAAAAGGTGTCGGGGCAATTACTGATGAGTTTGATGCTGCACACGAGGCCTTTAAATGGTGGGCTGGCCGATTAAACTATTCTCTTAAAAAATCGAAAGCTCTCTAAAGGGTAATTCTGACTAATTCGAATATCGAATCTTCTATGTGGTTAACAATTTCAGTAGCAGGTGAAGGAAATCAGGCATGATTAAGACTAAGATTTTTATGTTCTTACGATACTTATGTCCTGCATTTTTATTGATTTTATCAGCATGTAGTAGCGCCTTTATTCATTCACCCCCTCCTGCGGATATTTACCGAGAGGCTAAAACACTCGGCATCGAGGAAGTGAGGACGTGGGGAGATGAAATCCCCTATATTCTGAGATCAGGAAATGAGGATGCCTTAGCCCAGTATCGTCAGATAACCACAAATAATATAGACGAAAATGGTCGACTAAAACTAAATCTTCTCGCCCTTTCTGGTGGTGGAGAGGATGGTGCTTATGGTGCTGGGTTATTAAATGGATGGACAGAGGCTGGTACCCGCCCAGAATTCCAAATCGTAACAGGTGTTTCTACTGGCGCGTTAATCGCACCCTTTGCTTTTCTTGGGCCCGAGTACGATCCGGTATTAAAAGAAATATATACCACTATTAACTTTGATTCTCTTTTAATTTTTAGACCTATTAGAGGATTATTATCAGGAATTGCCTTATCTGATAACACCCCTATGCGTAAGCTAATTGCAAAGCATATTACGCAAGAATTGATAGATAAAATTGGCGTTGAACATAAAAAGGGTCGACGTTTAACTGTTGCAACAACAAATATTGATGCTGGGAAATCAGTTTTATGGAATCTAGGTGAGATTGCAGCCAGTGGTAACCCAAAGGCCCTTGGATTATTCAGGGATGTTCTTGCCGCTTCTTCTGCAATACCTGGGGTTTTTCCTCCTGTAAAAATTCATGTAGAAATCCTTGGGAAAAAATATGATGAATTACATGTCGACGGTGGGGTCTCAGCACAAGTTGTTGGCTATCCCCCTAGAGTTGATACTGAGAAATTAGAAGAGTTGTTGGGTGTCAAAATTGCTCTTGATTTGTATTTGATTAGAAATACGAAAATTGTTTCTTCTTATGAATCTGTTCTTCCTACTTTCTTAAATGTCTCGCGGCGCTCCCTTGAAGTTTTAATTAAACAACAAGGTGTAAGTAATATTTCTCAAATTTATCTTTTAACACAACGAGATGGGTTTGATTTTTATCTAAGTTATGTACCCAACAATTTTGATTTCCCGCTGCCAGAGCCTTTTGATAACAAGTACATGCAGGAACTTTATAAGGTTGGGTATGAAATTGGTAAAAAAGGTGTTGATTGGCAGCGTCAGCCACCAGAACTTTTGGAAGTTCCAGAATCATAACTTCCTACAAAAATAAGTGTAAAACCTAAAACCTAAAACCTAAAACCTAAAACCTAAAACCGTATTCGGTCACAATAGGAAATGACGATGAAGAAACTGAAAACCTCTGCTTTGGTCGGATTGCTACTGGCTTTGCCTTTTCTATCAGCATGCGAAGAAGAAATCATTGCTCAGAGCGTAGTCATCCGTCCTGTGAAGGCCATACAGATAAGCGACAGTTCAAACTTTAAACAGCGTTGGTTTTCTGGGCGTGCTAAGGCAGCGATTGAAGTCGATCTTGCTTTTCGTATTTCGGGCCCTTTGGTCGAGTTCCCTGTGAGTGTTGGCACCCTTGTCAACAAAGGTGATTTACTGGCACAGATTGATCCCGCCCCCTTTCGCGCCGATGTTGAGCGATATAAAGCGGATGTAAGGTCCGCTCAGGCAGAACAAAAAAATGCGGAACAAGATCTTACAAGACAAAAGAAATTATTTAATAATAAGAATGTAAGCCAGGCCAGAGTGGACAAATCTCAAGCTGCTTTTGATGTGACAAAGGCCCAAGTTGGAGCTGCTCAGGCTGCTTTGGATCGTATTAGACTTGATTTGAAATACACAAATTTAAAAGCCCCTTTTGATGGCGTTGTTGTCTCCACCTATGTTGACAACTTTCAAGATGTTAATGGCAAACAAGCTATTTTGAGGTTGGTTGATTCTTCACAAATTGAGATGATTATTGATATTCCTGAAAGTTTGATCTCTCTCGTGCCAACTGTAACTGAGGTCATTGTGACCTACGATGCATTTCCAGAGGTAGCGATCCCCGCAACGATAAAAGAAGTGGGAACAGAAGCATCACAATCGACCCGAACATACCCTGTTACTTTATCTATGGATCAACCTGAAGGAATTCAAATTCTACCGGGGATGGCTGGCAAAGCTACGGGCAAAGCCGTTGATCCAAGTTCATCTAGCTCTGGTATCATTCAGGCGCCTGTCAGCGCTATATATAACGGTACAGATGCTAAAGAAAGTAGAGTTTGGGTGTTTGATGAGACAAGTGGTGTTGTTAACAGCCGAGTTGTGACCACCGGGGATTTAACAGACTTTGGGATAGAAGTCCTCAGTGGCTTAAAAGTTGGTGATTGGATGGTTACTGCGGGGGTAAATTCTTTATCCGAAAACCAAAAAGTCAGAATTGTTGAGTAGGGGAATATCATGAGTCTGGCAAAAATCGCGATCGAGAAACGAGCCGTTACTTATTTTACAACAATTTTGATTTTATTAGCGGGTCTTGCGAGTTATTTTAATTTAGGACAACTCGAAGACCCTGAATTTACGGTTAAAACAGCTGTTATTACAACACAGTACCCGGGGGCGAGCCCTGAAGAAGTCGAGTTAGAAGTTACAGACCGTATCGAGCTTGCGATGCAAGAGATGAAGTCACTTGATTATTTAGAATCAACATCTGCTGCTGGACTATCCATTGTTAAGGTAAATATTAAAGCTGAATACTGGGCGGATCGCCTGCCTCAGGAATGGGATACTCTACGTCGAAAAATTCGAGACATTGAGACATCATTCCCTCCTGGTGTTCAAAGGCCAATCGTAACAGATGATTTTGGCGATGTCTTTGGATTGTTGCTAGCAATTACCAGTGATGGTTACAGCTACTCAGAGCTCCAGAATTATGTGGATGAAATTAAAAAAGAACTCAGTCTTGTTGATGGTATAGCGCGTGTCGACCTATGGGGGGAACAGCAGGAAATTATCTACCTTGATGTTCAACAAAGCCAGCTAGCTCAGTTAAAAATAAGTGAGCAATCTATTCAACAAACACTTCAACTCCAAAATCAGGTCGTTGATGCAGGCCGTGTTGACCTCCAAAATAGAAGACTTCGGATTGCTCCCTCTGGTGAGTTCAAATCCGCTGAAGACATTTCAAACTTGGCTATAAGGCCATCATTTCAAGATTCAGTTCTCGCAGGTTCTTCTGTGGGAGGTTTAGCACAAAATGAAGAGTTAACCAGAGTTGGTGATATTGGTACGATAAGACGTGGTTATCTCGATCCCCCGCGTACTCTTATGCGTTATAACGGGTTACCTTCAGTTTCAATTGCTTTGACGAATGTTCCTGGCCAAAACATGGTTGATATTGGCAAGGCTGTGGATGCCCGATTGTTAGAGCTTGAGGCAGAATTGCCGATAGGTATCGAAATTCATCGCGTACATTGGCAATCTGATGTGGTTGATGAAGCTGTTACCGGTTTTCTCATCAGCCTTGCTGAAGCCGTTGCGATTGTTCTTATCGTGTTGGCGATTGCAATGGGGTGGCAGATGGGGGTCATCATCGGTACGGCTCTGATCTTTACAATCCTTATGACCTTTATTGTTATGGCGATTCTGGATATTCCCCTACAAAGAATGTCTCTTGGGGCCTTGGTTATTGCTTTAGGGATGATGGTGGATAACGCCATTGTTGTTGCCGAAGGTTTCGTTGTCAGAGTTCAACAAGGGATGAGTAAAAAAGAGGCCGCTATTACTGCTTCTAATCTCCCATCCTGGCCTTTGCTTGGCGCAACAGTCGTCGCAGTTATGGCATTTTACCCAATTTTTGCATCCGTTGAAGATGTTGGCGAATATTGTCGGACACTCTTTACGGTGGTTGCTATTTCCCTGCTTTCCAGCTGGATTATCTCGATGACGCTAACACCCATTCAATGCATTGATATGTTATCAGAAGAAAAGCTACGCCAAAAAGGCGCTAGTGAAGGTGGAATGTATAGTGGGAAGTTCTATACTTCATTTAGAACGTTACTTGAAAAAGCCATTAAAATTCGCTGGGTTACTGTATCAGCCCTGGTTGGTTTGCTTATTTTCTCTGGCGTAGGTTTTGGTGGTGTTAAACAGTTGTTTTTCCCTGATTCCGCGATGCCAAAATTCATGATTGATTACTGGGCGCCAGAAGGTACGCGTATTCAAGATGTGTCCGCTGCTATGGCACGTATTGAAAAGAAACTTCTGCAAGATGACCGGATTTCCGGGGTTGGTAGTTTTATTGGCTCTGGCCCGCCAAGATTTTATCTCCCGGTAGAACCCGAGCCTATCAACCCTGCTTATGGGCAACTTGTGGTCAATGTCCATGACTACAAAACAGTTAGGGATTTGCAAAAAGAATTAAATACGTGGGTGAAAGCGACTTTCCCGGATGCATTGGTACCTGTTCGTGTGTTTGGCGTTGGTCCATCAAATACTTGGAAATTTGAGCTCCGAATAACAGGGCCTTCAAGTGCAACTTCGGGTGACCTTCGTGGTTTAGCTCAGGAAGTTACCGATATACTTCAAGCTTCTCCAATCGTTGAGGCTTATGAAACTGATTGGCGCCAAAGAATGGTGACTGTCGTGCCTGAGTACAATCAAGAAAGAGGGCGTTGGTCTGCTATTTCACGTGAAGATATTGCCAATACGACAAAGCGGGCATTTGATGGTCGTAATATCGGGTTGTACCGTGAAGATGACACCCTTATCCCAATTGTACTCCGTCATGTTGAAGAAGAACGCCAAAACGTGAGTGGTATGGATGTCCTTCAAATCGATAGCTCTTCCACGTCTTCTAAAATTCCTCTTGCTCAAGTTGTCGACGGAATATCGACGAAGTGGGATGATTCTATGATTGTCCGCCGAGACAGGAAGAGGACAATAACGGTTCAGGCTAACCCGATTATTGGTGTTACTTTACCAACGTTACAGGCGTCAATTATTGATCAAATTCAATCTATTGATCTGCCTGTAGGGTATTCATTTACATGGGGAGGAGAAACGGAATCTACGGCAGATGCGCAGGCCTCCCTTGTTCCAGGGGTTATTCCAACCATTGCAGTAATACTTCTAACAATTGTTGTGCTCTTCAATGCATTTCGCCCCCCGTTGATTATTATTCTAACCATCCCTTTCGCCTTTATTGGTATTACTTGGGGTCTGCTATTCACAGGCACACCGTTCGGATTTTTGGCTCTTCTTGGGGCAATGAGCTTGGTGGGCATGATGATCAAAAATGCAATTGTTCTTTTGGATGAGGTAAATATAAACCTTAAAAATGGAATGGAAAAATATGAGGCCGTCATTGTCGCTGCCTTGTCCAGGTTACGTCCCGTTGTCTTGGCTGCGGGGACTACCGTACTCGGTGTAATCCCCTTGTTACAGGATGTATTCTGGGTAGGGATGGCTGTGACCGTTATGGCAGGATTAACATTTGGTACTGTTCTGACCATGATCATAATACCTGTACTTTATGCAATCTTCTATAGGCTTGAGCCTGCCTAGGCCTCGATTTATTCCTCCCCTTTAGAAAGTGTATCTAATTGGGGAGGAGGTGAAGATTGAGTTTGTATACATTTATCAAAACGGAATTATTTAGGTTATGGCTGAAATAAAAATTGAAGGTGCTGATGTCCTTATCATCACTGTGTTAGTTTGGTTTTTAGGAAGTTTTATTAGCCGGAAAGTACCCATTCTCGAGCGCTTCAACATACCTGTAGCCGTGACTGGGGGCTTCCTTATAAGCCTCATTGTCGCAACTATTTATCAAACTCAGGACTTAAAAATTACTTTCGACATGGCCCTGAGAGATAAAATGATTTTGGTTTTCTTTTCTACAATAGGCCTTACAGCAAAATTTAGATTGCTTGCCGCAGGGGGTAAGGCGCTGATAATTTTGACCCTTATTGCAGGCGTATTTTTGATACTTCAGGATTTAGTGGGCGTTGGGATTGCATCAGCATTAGGTGCAAATCCTGGTTATGGACTATTTGGAGGGAGTGTTTCTTTTGCGGGAGGTTTTGGCACAGCAGTATCATGGGGAAATATCGCTCAAGAAGCTGGGCTGACAGGCGCAACAGAAATAGGAATTATGTTCGCGACACTTGGTCTTATTGTGGGTGGAGTTATCGGAGGGCCTGCTGCGAAGTACCTTATTGATAAACATAAACTTGAACCTTCAGCTGAAGATCTTGAACAACATACCACTTCCGACGAAAATCCTCCCCAACTTCCAATGAAAGAAAAGGTTCGGGCTGTCCTTGGTACTCTTCTTACTTTGGCCGTTTGTGTTCAGCTTGGTAGCCTCGTTAACAATTATCTTAGCGACTATAATGTAACACTGCCTGGATTTTTAACAGCAATGCTGGTTGCTATAATTATTACTAACAGCGTTGATTTGTTTAAAATTGAACTCTCGAAAGACGCAATAGATGTGGCTCAGGAAATTAGCCTACAGCTATTTTTATGCGTTAGTCTTATGAGCATACAATTGTGGATATTCACGGGAACCCTGGGACCAGTTATTCTTGTTACACTCGCCCAAACAGTATTGATGGTCATCTTTGCGATATTCGTCGTCTTCCGCTTAATTGGCCGTGATTATCAAGCAGCAGTTATTTGTTCTGGTTTTATTGGCCTTGGTTTAGGGGCAACACCCGTTGGAATTGCCAATATGAACGCAGTAACGGCGAAACATGGACCATCACCTAGGGCATTTATTCTTGTGCCTCTCGTGGGGGCTTTCTTTCTGGATTTAATGAATGCTGCAATAATCCAAACTTTTCTCCAATTCTTTTAGTCAAAAGATCAAGACTAGGAAAATTTACATAATTAAATAGATTAAGCACTCAGCATAAATTTCAAATTGAAGGCTCTTTTGCTCCAAGAGCGTTATTGAGCTACAAAGTGTCGCGCAGATGTTTGTAAGGCTGTCTGCCTATCTTTATGTATAATGAAAACCCATGAAATTTTCATGGTTATTATTTATCAAATTTCGGACCAATAATATTGGGCCCTATATACCGGAGACGCAAAGAGATGACCCGCACCATCGTCAGTTCAGCCACCAAAGAGTTCGCGATTGGCTTTGATGAGCCTTTTTGCATTATCGGTGAGCGTATCAACCCGACTGGTCGTAAGAAACTTGCCGCTGAAATGGCCGCTGGTGATTACAGCCGCGTTGAATCAGATTGCCTGGCACAGGTTGCTGCTGGGGCACACATGCTGGACGTGAACGCAGGTATTCCTCTTGCTGACGAACCAAGGATTTTGGCTGAAACCATCCAATTGGTTCAAAGCCTGACTGATCTGCCTCTTTCCATTGATTCGTCTATCATTGATGCTTTGGAAGCCGGCCTGAAGGTTTATAAGGGACGTGCACTGGTTAACTCTGTAACAGGTGAAGACGAATCTCTTGAACGTGTTCTCCCATTGATTAAAAAATACGATGCAGCTGTTGTTGCGATCTCT
>JBALWN010000090.1:0-513 GCA_036960845.1 Halopseudomonas aestusnigri
GCCGGATTTTTGGCTCAGTGCAAGGCACACAATGAACGAGCGAAGGAGCATACATCAAGTATGTGACTGAGAGAGTGAAGCCGTGTAACGCCGCAATGAGCCAAAAAAACAAGTTTAAAAAAAGGGCCCATAGCTCAGCTGGTTAGAGCAGTCGACTCATAATCGATTGGTCGAAGGTTCAAGTCCTTCTGGGCCCACCATTTTCACTTAATATTTCAATATGTTACCTGACAATACCCTGCCGCAGCGCATAAACCTGCCACGGTGGTGGTGTAATTGGTGGTGACTATCAGCTAGGCTTTAAAACACTATCCGCATATCTGCTTGTTTATCCAATAACGTAACCGGCAAAAGGTCGTAGCGCCCGGAAAACAGATATAAAAAATTGATCTGCATTATCATGGTTCAATTCATCCATCTCACCACCGTCACACACCCTAGCTGCTCCACTTTTCCACCTCTTATTTGCAGCCTTATTGATGGTTTTCTGCAAACCTGGATCAGCAAGAAGCT
>JBALWN010000091.1:0-509 GCA_036960845.1 Halopseudomonas aestusnigri
ACGATGATGCGCAGCCCGATCCAAACGGCTGCCTGTAAATACTATTGGTTTTGTCATGAGCGGCAGATTGTCACATGTTTTCGCAGATCGCAATTGGCAACATAACATTTTGAACAATTGTTCCAGCAATAACGCAAATTTCTATAAAAAAAGGACTTGCTTATCCGTTAAAACTACATGATATAAGCGTTGGAAGGCTGGCGATGGGCGTGCTCCTCGCGAACCCGGTCAGATCCGGAAGGAAGCAGCCGCAACGAGTTTCGGCGTGGGTCGTTGTCAGTCTTCTTAATATTCTCACAGACTCCTATTGTGTTGAGTTTTGTCTCTGCGGGTCCGTTAATCCTTTGATGTTTCCACCCAATTTCTGATAAGATCATCTTATGTCAGATGAAACACCCAGCACTCCTTATCGTGTTCTAGCCCTTAAATATCGACCGTCTACGTTTGATGAGCTGATTGGTCATGATGCCATGGTGAGAACCTTATCCAATGCACTGGATTCGGGCAGG
>JBALWN010000092.1:0-505 GCA_036960845.1 Halopseudomonas aestusnigri
CGTGTTGACGATGCATTGCATGCAACACGGGCTGCGGTTGAAGAAGGTATCGTTGCCGGTGGTGGTGTTGCTCTTCTTTACGCTTCACGCGCTCTTGACGGTCTTGCTGGTGAAAACGAAGACCAGAATGTCGGAATCAAAATTGTTCGTCGTGCACTTCAGGCGCCTTGTCGCCAGATTGCTGAGAATGCTGGTTCTGATGGCGCTGTTGTTGTTGGAAAACTTCTTGAGCAGGAAAGCGTCACTTTCGGCTTCAACGCTCAAACCGGTGAATATACCGATCTGACTGCTGATGGTGTGGTTGATCCGGCTAAAGTTGTCCGTACAGCGTTGGAAGACGCCGCATCGATTGCCAGCTTGCTGATCACAACAGAAGCCATGATTGCAGAAGCTCCTGCCAAGGATGGCGGCGGCGCACCTGCAATGCCTGACATGGGCGGCATGGGCGGCGGTATGGGTGGTATGGGCTTCTAAGCCAAACTACTCTTACTAAGTCAAAGAATTG
>JBALWN010000093.1:0-502 GCA_036960845.1 Halopseudomonas aestusnigri
CTCATATTGAGGGACTTGTTTATATTGTGTATCACGTCATTAAGGCTGAATTCAGTTTGTTCAATATTGAGTTTTCCCGCCTCAATTTTATTGTAATCAAGGATATCATTGATCAAAACCAGAAGATTTTCTCCGGAAAATTTCAGAGTTTTCAGATTTTCAATTTGGTCTTTTCGGGGGGATTCCAGAAGAAGCAGGTTGGTCAATCCGATGACAGCGTTCATGGGTGTTCGGATTTCATGGCTCATGGTTGATAGGAAGTTGGTTTTTGTGAGGGCAGCCTGAAGGGCGTTTTCTTTAGCCTCAATGAGGGCCTTTTGTTCATTTTTCCGTTCGGTGATGTCTCGGACAACAGCAATGAAAGTTGTTTTTCGTTGTGTCACCACCTTGCTAATGGTTAAGTCTATGGGGAAAACATCACCTGAGTTGTTTACCGCGATGGTCTCATAGGCGGGCCCAGTTGAAGTGCCGTTAAAATACTGATCATAAATCGTTGGAAACG
>JBALWN010000094.1:0-500 GCA_036960845.1 Halopseudomonas aestusnigri
ATTACACCGTCATGGCCCTTCTCTTTGGCCTGTAACAGAATATCATTGAAAGATTCACCAGCCTCATGATTGATGAAAATATTGAAGACATCAGAAACTGACTTATAAATAAAACCAATAAATTAACAGTATTTTTTTATATAATTCAAAACTGATGCAGCGCTAAAAAAATCTAAAGTTAATACTCAAACCGCTCTGCTAGAACGGCATTAAAGGAATACTCTGTGTATCAACAACTCAAGATACATTCCCATTTAATCTAGGTGGGCGGCTGAAACTCCGGAAAAGAACTAAGATGACAACTTAAAACTAATGAGAATGATACTAAGTTGTCGCTGCCCATTTGTCCCCCTATACTCGAATCGAGCCAGGGGCACCGTATTGTATTGACGAAGACATCTAATGTTTTGTGACACTAAAGCCAACTCATACATTTCTAGTACATTCTGCTCATACAATGTATGACCAACATCCAAACCCGTATTTTAAATTAATCACTT
>JBALWN010000009.1:0-209713 GCA_036960845.1 Halopseudomonas aestusnigri
TCAACTCACCTGCTGGAACCTCTGGCTGAGGCTATTGGTCGCCATGTGAGGTATGGGAAGCTATTTTTGCTGATGACACGCCGGTTGGTGTGTTGGCACCGGGCAATGGTAAAGCTAAAACGGGTCGGATCTGGGCCTATGTGCGTGATGAACGGGCATGGAATGGAGAGGCTCCACAAGCATGCTAATACCAATATACCCCAGATCGTAAGGGCCATTGGGCCGCAAAGCACTTGGCAGACTTCAAGGGCTGGATGCATGCGGATGGTTATGCAGGCTTTAACGAGCTCTATCGTCAGGGCCATGTACGCGAAGTTGCCTGTATGGCGCATGTGCGGCGTAAGTTCTTTGATATTCACAAGTCGCAGGGGTCTGCACTTGCAGCCGAGGCCATAGAACGCATAGCAAAGCTTTATCAAATTGAAGGTGAGTTGCGAGGGCAGCCACCGGATCAGCGGCAAGCAGGACGCCAACTCAAATCAAAAGCTGTGTTTGAGCAGTTGGAGGTCTGGTTGCATGATCAACTCACTCGAATATCTGGCCAAATATCCAGCAAGACACCTCTGGCTGGGGCCATCAGGTATGCCATCACGCGTATGAAACGCATGAAACCCTATCTGGATCACGGCTTTCTGGAACTGGAAAATAATACAGCCGAGCGATCCATGCGGCCCATTGCCCTTGGTCGAAAAAACTACCTGTTAATGGGATCTGAGCGAGGTGGCAAGTCTGCTGCTATTGCCTATACCCTCATTGAAACGGCTAAACTTAACAAAATTGATCCTCAAGCCTGGCTAACAGATGTGTTGGGACCGATTGCAGATCATAAGATCAGCCGTATCAACGAGCTGCTACCTTGGAACTATACTCAGCAGAGCTGAATATAGTAAGGATATTCATAGTTGGTAGGTGTGGAGGATCGGACGGTTACTTGCCTTCAGCTTTCAATTCCCTTTAACCTTTATATAAGTTTCATCAACCCGCCAGGAATAGGTACGGCTTCTTTTGTACCAGTGGAGTTTCTTTTCCAATTCCGGAGCGTAACGTTGAACCCACCGGTAAAGTGTCGAATGATCGACATTAACACCGGGTTCCTCCATCATTTCTTCAAGTTCTCTATAGCTGATCCCGTATTTACAATACCAACGAACGCATTGAAGGATGAGCGTACCATGATAATGCCTCCACTTGAACTCACACATCGAGAAATCCCGCTATAGAAAATGATAATCTGAGGAAGAATAACTCTGAGTGAGTTTTTTGCAACAGACCCTTAAAGATTTGTTAATAGTGTCCATATATAATTTCATGCAAACGCTTTCATTTAAATATTAAGGTGCTAATAAACAAACCCTAAAAGTTGTGATTAGTGAAGAAAACAGATGAAAACATATAGAATAAAATCAAAAAAATAAACCATGAAATATAAAATTGTTGAACGCACATACAACTGTTTGTTACGCCGACACTAAACAGGGACGGACGGATTAATTTATGAAAAATAATACACTGGTTGAGGCTAATGAAGTGATGGGTAAAACGATCGAAGCAATGAGAAAAAGGGCAGCTGCACAAGTAATTTCACGAAATGTTCAAGAAACAGCTTACTGGTACTCCAGAGGCAATAAGGCAATATCAGATGACAGTAATGCGTCAATACAAACAGAGCAAATCATCTCAACAAGCTCAGTATTCTTCGAATGAACAAACAAGCGCTTGTAGGGAACCAACTGCAGTTTAATAGGAAGTTTTGCCTGCTCAGATATCTTTTGAATTAGGTCTGGCATAATGCCGACGACATCGTCCTCTACCTCGTAGCCCCAAGGAACTAAACTGAAGATACCAGCAGTTAATTCTTCAGATATAGCATCGGGGATAGGATGCAGAAGAAGTAAGAAAATCATAATTTTCTTAAACACTGAAGAAGCTCCCGCTCTCAATAACCAGTTAAGGAAGTTGTTGTGATCCTAGTGATAAATGATGAACAATTGGTGAAACCAATGTTCCCATTATAATTTCGGGGGGGGCGTCCAAGTCGATACTTTAAATAAAAATTAGTACCCTTATGGCCGTCTGGAATTCAATGCGGTGATTAATGATTTATTAAAACAAACAAAATCTTCATCTGCTCAAAATAAAAGGAGATAGCCATGAATAATTGGAATGGCCTTCATATAGATAAATTTAATTTTTACTTCATACTGATGATTTATTTCGTAACTATTTTTCTATCCTTTGGGAACCCTGCCGCTGCAGAGAAAGTTAATGTTACAGCATTTATTCTGCCTCCATGGGGTATGGAGGAACCTGGTCAGGCAAAAGGCATAATTCCGGATGTTTTATCTCTTCTGGAACAGGAAACAGGTCACGAAATTACCGTTACTATGCAGCCGTATAAACAAATGATTACCGATCTGAAAAGTGGTGATTCGGATTTTTCAATTTTCTTTCGAAGTGCCTCGAGCGAAGCTATTGCGGATCAAGTCGCCATGTTAATTGTCCTAGATACTGTGGTTATTAATCCCAAAGGTGCAGACCTGGCGAGTTACAGTGATTTGTTCGGTAAAACCATTGCCGTTCCAAAAGGAGTATTCTTAGAGAAAAGATTTGATGAGGATACATCCCTAAAGAAACTTGTGTTGGACAATTATCGAGAAGTCGCTCAGGCCGTTAAAGATGGTCGCGCGGATCTTGCTGCTGGCCCTATGATAACTTTAAGAAAGGAATTTAATAACCTTGGAATAGATAAAGACTCATTGGGTAACCCGCTAGTGTTGCAGGCCAAGGAAGTTTGGCTGCAATTTTCTAAAAACTCATCCAAAAAATCTTTACACAGGGAATTTCAAGAGGCCTTGGAATTGTTAGTTGAGGGGGGCCTCATTTTCAGCATATTATCTGAGTATTATTAGATCTAATGGCGCTGTTGCAAAGAAATAACCTTATTCATTATTTTTGTTAAATCACGTATTTTTTCCGGATTTATAAGATGAATGATTTTAAGTACAGGCATTTCCAAGGGGAGATCATCCCACTCTCATGGTTTGCAAGCAAACCACTGCCGTGCACAAGTTTGGGCCGTTCGTTGGTATTGTAAATACGGGATCAGCTATAGAGAACTTGAAGAAATGTTGGAAGAACGCGGTGTTAATGTGGTTCACACGACGATTTATCATTGGGTTCAGCACTTTGTTCCAATAATGGAGAAACGTTTGCGTTGGTACTGGAAGCGACCTTCTATCGGGCGCAGTTGGCAGGTTGACGAAACCTACATCAGAGTTAAAGGGAAATGGGTATATCTATACCGGGCCGTCGACAAAGATGGTAAAACAATAGACTTTTATCTTTCATCCAAACGGAACACTTCAGCTGCTAAACGCTTTCTCTGAAAAGCTCTTCGTGGTTTAGAAGGCTGGGAAAAGCCAAAGATTCTCAACACTGATAAGGCACCATCCTATGGTGCTGCAATTAGAGAATTAAAGGCGGAAGGGAAATGTCATCCTGACATGGAACATCGGCAAGTGAAATACTTGAATAATGTGATTGAGGCTGACCGTGGAAAGCTGAAACGATTGATAAAGCCCACTTTAGGCTTTAAATCGATGAAAACAGCCTACGCCACCATCAAAGGCTTTGAACTGATGAATGCCTTTAGAAAGGGGCAAGCCAGCCTTTGGAAATATGAAAAAGGCGTCAAGTGAGAAGTCGATTTAATTTCCCCCAATGTCCCCTTTTGGCGGTGATCTCAATTGATCGACGCAACACTTTAATCTTTTATGATGAGATGGATGATTGCAGCTCAGCTGCAAATAATATGGTTTCATTCGCAGCTAATGTGGTTTGGCACTCTGCGGATAGATGCAATTAATGTGGTTTCAAAAACCTGATAAGTGCAGTTCGTTACACATACTGGGCGCTTACGGACTATATAGGGCAAATAAAGAAACCAACATCCTGTCTGTTTCAGAGTTTCTGTTGCTTTAGGGTTTTTGTGGGTGGCAAGCTTACCCGTCTTTCCGGAGCAGGCCCCTGCCATTTGGCGTTAACTTTCACCGCCGTCTCCTGTAATCATCTGCTAGACGCACCGCCATGCTGGCACTAAGACCAAACACACGTCCTCTGGCATGAATGACCCTCGATATATACTTAATGATACGTTCACGAAGACCTATAGAATAAGCTTTGCCCATGAAACACCACCGGGATTTATTTTAGACATGAGATAGTATCCACTAGGAAAGCTAGTGGATACTATGGCACTTTATAATTTTAAAATATAGGCGGGGGAGTCCAGACTCTTACCTTTAAAAGGCATTTTACTCTGATTCATTAGTCTGATTTTTCTTCTTCGCTCTCCATGTAAAATTCATCCAGTCGAATATCTTCTAGTGAATTAGGGCGTACTTTAGCAGAATTGAAATCTTGTAAATCTAAAGAGTTCAGCAGCAAGCCCCCTTCTTCCGTATCCGAGTTATCGCCCTCAGTATGTATACTATCGTCTGGTGAATTAGGGCGTACTTTAGCAGAATTGAAATCTTGTAAAAAATTTAAAGAGAACAGATCCACGTCCCCTTTTCCCACAGCCGGTTTCTCAATAACACCATCGCCATTCGCCGGTACCCCATCGCCCTCGCCTTCAGCCGGTATATCAAGGACATCATCCCCCTCAGCCGATAACCCATCTCCATCGCCATCGCCCGGAGGTGGGGATGTAAACACATCTGGCCAAGTCCTTGCCAAAAAACCAGGAATCTTAAACCAAGGATATAAAAATCCCGCAGTACCCGCCGCGGCGCTGGCCACTCCGGCCGCCTTCTGGCTATCCGACAGAGCGCCAACCAACGCAGATACAGCTGTTGAGGCGATAACTCCAGACATACTGGCTAAGGGCCCCCCCAAGGTTTTTTGGATAGCTTTATCACTACCCATATCTTTTTCATGTTGGTCCAAATACGCCTTCGCCTTACTATGAGTAGTTACTCCATTTGATGCCTCTTCCTCAGTAGGTACTAATTTTCTCAGAGGTTTAAAGTCACCATCATCTTCATTTGAGTTAACATCCTTAATCACTTCAATTGTTAATCCAGCAAGGGCAGCAGATGAGCCAGAAGAGAGTGCATCATAACCAGCTGCCACCAGTGGAGAACGTTCTGTCCCGGCGGCAAAAAGACCATTTGTACCTTTCCCTAACATAAAAGATAAAATAAATATCATATGAAGCTTGTTTATAGATTCTGCCTTGTATGTCGCGTAGTCAGCGGGCGTTTCATCCTCGGGGCGGTTCTCCATATATTCTTGATGCCCTAAACCCGTTTTTACTGTTGTCTTAATCAAATTATCAAATGCAGTGTGTGAAGCACCGAGTATCTGTCCAGCAAATGCCGACACGATTAGGTTGGCGACGACTTCAAGGGTCTTTTGTGTCGTTGCGCTATCAGTATTAATGGTCCCGGCGAGGAATTCAGTGCCAGCCCTAACGATTACGGCCCTTATACCGAAATTAATTCCGCTAGAAAGGCCAAAGGCAACCGTCTGCTTTAATTTGTTAATTGTTTTATCAGCAAAATCAAAAAGCTCTCCCTCGCTGGCTCCTTCCTGCGGAGTAGGGATAGGGGCAATAGAAAAATCATTGCCTATTTCTAAAACCATGTGTGATAGGTCGTCCCTAAGTGCCGGTTCTGACTGTCTGTAGATATTAGTATCCTGGTTTAGATTCAGTTCATTCCTTTGCATATCATAAACCAAACCATTCTCTTCAGTTACCTGCCCAAAAATTAATCCACTATTAGACTCAATCAATGTAGCAAGGATGTCTTCATATTGATTCTCGTTAATTTCCACATTAGGAAATAAAAAAATTATTTCCTTGTCGTCAGCGAATTCAAGGTTTTGGAGGGGGTCGATATCAACTGCACTATTCGTAATGAAATTAGAGATTGCGTCATCCAATTCGGTTATTTTATCCAGCTCCTCGGTTGAGGAGGTGGCAACAAATTGGTGGAGGGATATTTCCTTTTTGATACGTTCTTTCAGTTTTTTTTCAACGCTAAAGTCAGAGTCAGAGTCAGAGTCAGAGTTAAGATCTTCCTTGTATTCGTAATCAGATGTAATACTGCCGCTGTTTGCACCGATAGAACTCATAATAAATTCCTTCTTTCCTAAAACTTTTCTGATAAAAAATTTTTCTGATAAATAAGACTAATTTTATTTGAATTTATTCAACAACTAATTCAAATTATCCTACCTGAATTCCGTCTTGAAAAAGAAGTTTTGCACCCTGGTTAGGTTTTTGCAACGGAGCCACTTGGGGCTAAGGTCAGCGGCATATCTTCCAAATTTAGGTTGAAATGGCATTGTAATATTCGTGTATTGATATACTTAGTATTTATTTATTTTGATTATTTACTTCGAAGTCTTTGAATATCAAGTTCTATTCATAATATCTATACACACCTTATTAAAATTTATTTTATTGTTATTCATACCTTCGTTTAATATTTAACTTTTAAAGATTCATCATCTGCTCTCTAGTTTTTCAAAGCAATGTAGGTGTCTCTCTCTAGGAGTAATAATATGCCCATAGTTAAAAGTCTTATTGACAATAAAATAATACTTCCTTTGTCTAATAGTGATATCTCCAACCATGCTCCAGTACTGACAGATAGTTCACCTCGTCTTCCTCCGGACATCCAAGTTAATACAACGACAGAAGGTCGTCAGGGCAACCCTTCCGTTACTGGACTAACTAATGGCGGCTGGGTTGTGACATGGCAGAGTCAAGAACAAGATGGGGATGACTCAGGTATTTTTAGTAAAGAGTTCAATTCTAACGGAATAGCTAGAAATTTTGTACCCGGCTTGCAGGACGATACCTACAACAAAGGGGGCACGGCTCTGGTTGTTTTTCCTGGTTTATTGGTTTCCGATGAGGATAATCTTGACCTTAACTCTGCGAGTGTAAGGATTTCTGATTTTGTTGCCGGTGATATTCTTGAGCTGGTTGAGGGCTTTGAAACGCCCGAAATTGTGGTGGAATATGATTTTGATAGGGGGATCCTGAATCTGACAGGATCAGCAAGTCAGGCTGATTACGAGA
Source organism: Halopseudomonas aestusnigri (assembly GCA_036960845.1). GTDB lineage: Bacteria > Pseudomonadota > Alphaproteobacteria > Kiloniellales > Kiloniellaceae > Kiloniella. The sequence continues at coordinate 7,094 of JBALWN010000009.1, forward strand.
ATGTTCTGAACAATGTTGTCTATAGCTCGGTCTCTGAAAATCCGACCATAAACGGAGAGAGCCCATCAAGAACAATAGCGGTGACTATTAACGATGGTCAGGATGACAGTAATATAATCAATACCACGATTATGATTAATAGTGCCCCAGTGCTAACTTTAAATCCTAGTCCGGACATCCAGGTCAATAATGAGACAGAAGATGTTTCACGCAACTCTTCCGTAGCAACTTTGACTGATGGTGGTTGGGTTGTGATCTGGGAGACTAGAAACCAAGACAGGGATAACTTTCGTATTCTTGGGCAAGTCTATGATGCTGAGGGGGAAAGAAGTGGTGAAGAGCTCCTGATATTTACAGAGAGAGAGCTAATTGGTTCTCTAAATCCTTCGGTAGCAGGCTTAGCTAATGGTGGCTTTGCTGTGGCATGGTCGGACAGAGTAGATGCTGACGTTGATGCTTACGTTAAAGTACGAAGATATAATGCTGAAGAATTTAACCCTGAAATAAATAGTCAACAAATACTCAATTTAGATTCTACCCATCCTTTTGACGTGATGACTTCAATAACAGCTCTGACTGGTGGTCGCTATGTTGTGGTATGGTCGAGTATAGAAGAAGATGGGCTTGTTACTACTATTTATGGTCAGATCTTTTCTGATGACGGCAGACTTTCTGGTCCTAGAATTGTCATCGATAGTGAACCACATAGTCCAAACTCCTTTCTTTCTGAACCTTCGGTAACAGCCTTAGATGGAGGTGGCTTTGTTGCGGTATGGAACGGTCCTGACAATACTAATCTTTATGGCCGGGCCTATAATGCTGCGGGAATCGCAGATGAAAGCGATAAGTTCCTGGTAGATACGGGGAGTAATATAAGCAGTTCCGTTGTAGGTCTAACCACTGGTGGTTGGGTTGTGACTTACGTACGTGGGTTTAGTAATGGTAATATTTATGGTCAGGTTTATCGTGCTGATGGAACCCCTCTGCGCGGAGAGTTTCTGATTAATACAACGACAGAAGGTTTTCAGGGCAACCCTTCTGTAACTGCTCTATCCACAGGTGGTTGGGTTGTGACTTGGAGGGATAATAGAGGTGTTTTTGGGCAAATCTATGATGCTGAGGGAATCGCAGATGAAAGAGGTGAGTTCCGTGTCAATACAGCGACAGAAGATTCTCAGTTCGAGCCTTCCGTAGTAGGCTTACCTAATGGTGGCTTTGTTGTGACATGGCATAGCGGCTCGTTCGAGGTTGGTCTTAGTGTTTTTAGTAAAGAGTTCGATGCTAACGGAATAGCTAGGAATTTTGTACCCGATGATACTTACACGGAAGGTGACTCGGCCGTGGTTGTTTTTCCTGCTTTATTGGTTTCCGATGAGGATGATTCTAACCTTTCTTCTGCGAGTGTAAGTATTTCTGATTTTGTTGCCGGTGATATTCTTGAGCTGCCTGAGAGCTTTCTTCTGCCAGCTGGTATTGAGGTGTCCTATAATCAAGCAACGGGTATTTTGAGCCTGACAGGATCAGTAAGTCAGGCTGATTACGAGAATGTTCTGAACAATGTTGTCTATAGCTCGGTCTCTGAAAACCCGACCGTAACCGGAGAGAGCCCATCAAGAACAATAGCGGTGACTATTAACGATGGTCATGGTGATAGTAATATTATCAATACCACGATTATGATTAATAGTGCCCCAGTGCTAACCGGGTCATCAAATGTTGTTCAAGAAATCCAAGTCAATAGTGAGGAAGATTATTATCAGTTCGACCCTTCCGTAACTGCCTTAGATGATGGCGGCTGGGTTGTGACTTGGACGAGTCAAAACCAAGACGAGGATGGCTTTGGTGTTTATGGGCAGGCCTATGATGACAAAGGTGGAAAAAAGGGTGAAGAGTTCCTTGTTAATCAAGAGACAGAAGTTGGTGATCAGGGAGACTCTTCGATAACAGCTTTGACGGGTGGAGGTTGGGTTGTGATATGGGAGCATCGTAACCCAGACGAGAGCGTCGGATTGGATATTTATGGGCAAGTCTATAATGCTAATGGAGACAGAAGTGGTGGAGAATTCCGAGTCAATAGGTTGAGAGATGGTCATCAAGGGGATGCTTCCGTAACTGCCTTAGATGATGGCGGCTGGGTTGTGGCTTGGACGAGTCAAAACCAAGACCGCTTATCTTCTGATGTTTATGGTCAGGCCTATGATGCTGAGGGAATGGCAGTTGGAAGTGTTGAGTTCCAAGTGAATACTCAGAAAATGGGGTATCAAGGGGACGCTTCAATAACAGTTCTGATGGGTGGTGGTTGGGTTGTGACATGGGAGAGCCGTAATCAAGACGACGGCGAGGATGGCTTTGGTGTTTATGGCCAGGCCTATGATGCTGATGGAGAAAGAAGTGGTGAAGAGTTCCTAGTTAATACAACGACAGAAGGTATTCAGGGAGACTCTTCAATAACGGCTCTGACGGGTGGTGGTTGGGTTGCGACGTGGGAGAGTCGTAATCAAGACGAGGAAGACGGATTTGGTATTTATGGTCAGGCCTATGATGTTGAGGGGGAAAGAAGTGGTGGAGAGTTTCGTGTCAACAGTACGACTAGCAATAATCAACGCGACCCTTCAATAACTGCTCTGATCAATGGTGGCTGGGTTGTGGTATGGTCGAGTTTTGGCCAAGACGAGGACGGCGGATTTGGTGTTTATGGTCAGGCCTATGATGCTGAGGGAATCGCAGATGAAAGAGGTGAGTTCCTGGTAAATACTTATACAGAAGGCAATCAACGCGACCCTTCCGTAACGGCTTTAGATGATGGCGGTTGGGTTGTGACGTGGGCAAGTGTGGGACAGGACGGCTCTGGTTCTGGTATTTATAGTAAAACATTCAATTCTGATGGTTCTGTCCGATCCTATTATGATCCAGGTACTGGTTTACAATATCACGCTTACAGCAAAGGCGACACGGGCCTGGTTGTTTTTCCTGGTTTATTGGTTTCCGATGAGGATAATCTTGACCTTAACTCTGCGAGTGTAAATATTTCTGATTTTGTTGACGGTGATTTTCTTGGGCTGGCTGGGGACTTTCGTCTGCCAGACGGTATTGACGTGTCCTATAATCGTTTAACGGGTGTTTTGAGCCTGACAGGGTCAGCAAGTCAGGCTGATTATCAGAATATTCTGAACAATGTTGTCTATAGCTCGGTCTCTGAAAACCCGACCGTAACCGGAGAGAGCCCATCAAGAACAATAGCGGTGACTATTAACGATGGTCATGGTGATAGTAATATTGTCAATACGACTATTGCTATTTTTGAAAACGAGGAACCGGTGTTGACAGATTCTTCAATTATCCCACAGGAAATCCAGGTGGAGACAACCGTTACCAGTAACGCCTATGCTCTATATCTTGACAGTTTCGGTAGATTTGACGTTCCTATTGATCCAACACTAACTCTTTCTGAAGGTGATGACGTCTATGGAGCTCTAAATAGTTTTAGTCCTCACTATAATCCAAAATATATAGATGGGCTCGGTGGGGATGATACTATTTATGGGACCAGCTATAGCTCGACCACTATTTATGGCGGCAGGGGAAATGATGCTCTTTATGGCGGCCGTGTTGATGACGAATTAGATGGCGGCGTTGGTGATGATTCCCTCACGGGTGGTGCGGGAAACGATACTTTTGTCTTTAAACAAAATTCTGGCAACGACACTATCACAGACTTTGTAGCTGGTGCTGGATCAGAAGACAGTATCCGTATTGAAGGTCTGAACATCTCAACCTTTGATGACGTTCTTGAACAAGCTGAACAAGTGGGAGACGACACCGTCATCAGTATTGATGCTGAGAATTCCATCACTTTGATGGATGTAAATATAGCGGATCTTCATGTCGATAATTTCCTGTTTGATAATCATGACGAGGAACCGGTGTCGACAGATCCTGCAACTATCCCACATAAAATCCAGGTGGAGACAACCAATACCAGTTCCTCGCTTTATCGATTTTTGGACGGAACAACCAGCGATTTCATAATAACTGACTATCATCCTGATGATCCCCGTGGGCTTGGTGGGGATGATACTATTTATGGGACCAGCTTTGGCTCGACCATTATTGATGGCGGCAGGGGAGATGATGCTCTTTATGGCGGCCGTGTTGATGACGAATTAGATGGCGGCGTTGGTGATGATATCCTCACGGGTGGTGCGGGAAACGATACTTTTGTCTTTAAAGAAAATCTTGGCAACGACACTATCACAGACTTTGTAGCTGGTGCTGGATCAGAAGACAGTATCCGTATTGAAGGTCTGAACATCTCAACCTTTGATGACGTTCTTGAACAAGCTGAACAAGTGGGAGACGACACCGTCATCAGTATTGATGCTGAGAATTCCATCACTTTGATGGATGTAAATATAGCGGATCTTCATGTCGATGATTTCCTGTTTGCGTAGAGTCTAATGTCTTACGTTAAAAACTACACCTGCTGCGCACTGGGCGCAGCAGGTTAATACCGGGGTTCCGGAAACGAGATAAAGGAGGATTTGGGCCAAACTAGGGCCCAGAAGAATAATCCTGGGAGGATTATTTTTGCTACAAATCCAGAAATTGAATCAATTAAGGGTAAGCGTCCAGTGGGTTACATTGAACGCTTACCCTGTTTGTTGAAGTCATCATTTTGATATACAGAACTTTAAGCTGAAGCTAACTTGCTCAAAACTGGTGGATTCAAACCTAAGTTTTGGAAATCAAAAAAAAGCGAAAATAGGAGGGGGAGCATTTCCCGTTTGTTATGATTGAAATCAAAACAAAGCGAGTGAGATGCTTGCTCCTCCTATTTTCGCAGTTGCTCGATGCGTCAGATACCCTGGGAGGTAATTTTTGCACCGAGAGTCACCAGGTGTATTGCCTTACTGGGCGGCCTGGCCAAATCCGCCGCCGCCGGGGGTTTCCATAATAAAGAGATCCCCTTCGGCGAGGTCTCGCTCATCATTGCCTTTGAGTTCTTCAAGCTTGCCGTTGCTGCGTAGCACAGCATTCCGTCCACAAGCGCCGGGGGTGCCGCCGGCAACTCCAAAGGGCGCGGTTTCACGGTGAGAGGTGAGAACTGTTATAGTCATGGGTTCCAGGAATTTAAGCTGTCGAACAATACCATCACCGCCCTTTCTCAGGCCTTGACCGCCAGAGCCTTTTCTGATTGAAAAACCTTTTACCAGTACCGGGAAACGCCACTCAAGCACTTCCGGATCGGTCATTCGGGTGTTGGTCATATGACTGTGTACGGCAGAGGTACCATCAAAATCGGGGCCAGCACCCGTACCACCACAAATGGTCTCATAGTTTTGATAAACCTCGTTGCCCCAGACAAAGTTATTCATTGTGCCCTGAGAACCTGCAATGACCCCGAGTGCGCCATAGAGGGCGTCAGTTATGGATTGGCTAACTTCAGTATTACCTGCGATTACCGCAGCGGGATAACGCGGATTGATCATGCTTCCCTCAGGCGCGATAATCCGTAAAGGCTTCATGCAACCAGCATTAAGGGGGATGTCATCATCCACGAGCGTGCGGAAAACGTAAAGAACTGCTGCCTTACAGATGGCGAGGGGAGAGTTGTAATTTCCCGGGTCTTGATCTGATGTTCCAGTGAAATCAATGATGGCTTCCCTTGCAGTTTGATCAATCGTGATATTGACCTTGATCTCGGCACCGCTATCCATCTGGTAATTGAACTTACCACTGTTCAGCTTGCCAAGAACCCGACGCACTGATTCTTCGGCATTATCTTGAACATGTCGCATATAAGCTTGGACAACGGACTGGCCAAAGTGCGCTACCATTTTTCGAACTTCCTGGGCTCCGGTTTCATTGGCCGCGATCTGGGCAACCAGATCCGCCATGTTCTGGTCAATATTACGACAAGGGTAGGGGCCAGAAGCGAGCAGGGCACTGGTTTTTTCTTCGAGAAGTTTGCCCTGATCCACCAGTTTGAAGTTGGTGATCAGGATACCTTCTTCCTTGATATGACGGCTGTCCGGTGGGGTTGACCCCGGTGTCCGACCACCAATATCTGCGTGATGTCCGCGTGACCCCACATAGAAGAGGATCTCTTGACCAACTTTGTCAAAAACCGGCGTAATGACGGTGACATCGGGTAAATGGGTGCCGCCGTTAAAGGGATCGTTCAACATAAAGACATCGCCGGGGCGCATTTTACCTTCGTTTTTGGAGATAATCACCTTTACTGATTCACCCATAGACCCTAGGTGGACAGGAACGTGTGGCGCGTTTGCAACCAGCTCTCCATCTGGATCGAAAAGGGCACAAGAGAAATCCAACCGCTCTTTTATATTTACCGAATAGGCAGTATTGGCGAGGGTTACCCCCATCTGTTCGGCAATGGACATAAAGAGATTATTGAAAACTTCCAACATAATGGGATCCGCGTTGAGGCCAATCTTTTCTTGCGTATGGAGCTCGACAATCCGAGTTAAGATCAGGTGGTTGAAATTGTTTACTTCGGCCTGCCAGCCATCCTCAACAACATTGGTTCCTGTACTTTCAATGATCACAGCGGGGCCATTGATTTTCTGCCCGATTGGCAGGTCATAGCGAAGATAGAGTGGGGTGTTTTTCCAACCCTTACCTACGGTATACATTGAGATGTCTTTTTGTGGATGGATTGCTACTCTAGGAGTCGTCGGGTTTGGACTTTCGGACACTTTCACGGTTTGACCAATGGCTTCTATTGAAAGGCTTTCGATCAGGAGAGAACGGTTTTCTGCGATAAAGCCGTATCTGGTACGGTGAAGATCTTCAAACTGTTGCTTGATCTCTGCTAAATTACCGAAGTTTATAATTAAAGGTTGATGAGAGTCTTCATAACGAATGTGAACTTTGCGTTCGATGAGAATTTTGCTTTCCTCGACGTTTTGATCGAGCACTTCTTTTCGAACTTCGCCTTCCAATTCAAAGAAAAGGAATATGATATTGGTAAGAGTATCTACGTCGAGGGTTTTCTCTATTTGTCGTTCGCGTATGGCCCTGATATCAGCAAGACCCATGCCATAGGCAGAGAGAACGCCAGCGAAGGGGTGGAGCAAAACTTTTTTCATACCAAGAGTATCTGCGACCAAACAGGCGTGTTGTCCGCCTGCACCGCCAAAGCAATTCAGAGTATAGTTGGTGACATCGTATCCACGTTGAACGGATATTTTATTAACGGCATTGGCCATATTCTCTACAGCAATACGCAAGAACCCTTCAGCAATTTCTTCTGGTAATAAAAGTTTCTCGGATTGGGTGTCGTATTGAATTTTTTCAGCAAGCAGATCAAACTTTTTATGCACGACTTCTCGGTCAAGCGGTAGGTTCGCATCAGGGCCAAAAACATACGGAAAGTCGTCAGGCTGAATTTTGCCAAGCAGGACATTGCAATCGGTAATTGTCAAAGGACCACCACGACGATAACAAGCTGGTCCCGGATTTGCTCCAGCACTTTCAGGTCCAACCTGGAAACGGCCACTTTCAAATGAGAGAATAGATCCACCACCAGCTGCAACCGTGTGAATGCTCATCATTGGTGCTCTAAGTCGAACCCCGGCGACCTCGGTCTCAAAAGTCCGTTCGTATTCACCGTTATAGTGACAGACATCTGTTGAGGTGCCGCCCATATCGAAACCGATGAGTTTGTCGAGGTCTGCCATAGCCGCAGTCTGGACCATACCGACCACGCCGCCTGCTGGTCCGGAGAGTATAGCATCGCGACCGTGGAACAATTTAGCGTCTGTCAGACCACCATTGGACTGCATAAACATAAGACGTTCACAGCCGCCTTTATCAGCACCCAACTCGTCATTGACCTGTTTAACATAACGTTTGAGGACTGGTGAGAGATAGGAGTCAACCACGGTGGTATCCGCGCGGCTCACCAGTTTCATTAACGGGCTGGTCTCATGGCTGGTGCTGACCTGCGTGTAGCCAATTTGACGTGCGATCTTGGCAATTTTTATCTCGTGGTCACTATTGCTATAGCCATGCATCAGAGCGATGGCAACTGACCTAATGCCGTCATCAAACCCAGATTGTAAACTTGCCCGGGCGGTTGATTCATCCAGAGGTGTAACAATATTACCTTGGGCATCCAGGCGTTCGTTTACTTCCTCTACTCTTTCATAGAGCATATCCGGGAGGATAATATTGAGATCAAACAGTTTAGGACGGTTTTGATACCCTATACGTAGGAGATCCGCGAAACCTTCTGTAATCAAGAGCAGGGTTCTGTCTCCCTTACGTTCTAGCAAGGCATTTGTTGCGACAGTTGTCCCCATTTTGACGCATTCAATAAGTCCAGGAGGAATGGGTGCTCCCTTATCTAGTCCCAAAAGATCCCGAATACCCTGAACGGCGGCATCGCGGTACTGTTCAGGGTTTTCTGATAGCAGCTTATGTGACACCAGTTCACCGTCTGGTTTGCGAGCTACTATATCTGTGAAAGTGCCGCCACGATCTACCCAAATTTGCCACATGTTTCTTCTCCTCAGATAGGCGAGACTACGCGCACGACTCTTGGTTCGTGGCGAGACGCATAAAGTTGTTTTAAGAGTTAAGTGTGGTTCTCAATTTCAGATTTTTTGATCTGAGGCCCGAGAACGGTATTTAATAAAATAAACTCGGTGCCCAAAGGGCTATTTGCGGAAATGCGAGTAGCAATCCAATCATAACAAACATGGCGAATACAAAGGGGAGCACACCAACCATGATATCGCTCATAGCACCTCGACCTCTAACGCCTTGGACCACATAGAGATTGATCCCGATAGGAGGTGTGATAAGCGCTGTTTCCAATAACACCATCAAGAGGATACCAAACCAGACCGGGTCATATCCCAGGCCGACCACAATCGGTGTGATCAATGGGGCGGTTGTTAAAAGCATCGAGAGGGTTTCCATGAAACAGCCAAGGACAATATAGAACAGGATGATCATCAGCATTGTCTGTAGCGGAGCCCAGTTGAGATCATTGATAAAATCGGACAATTGCTGGGTTAGGCCAATTACTGATAAAACGAAATTTAGAAAAACCGCGGCAAGAATGATCAGCATAATCATTGCAGTGGTGCGCATGGTTCCCTCAACCGCTTCTCGGACCATTTCAAAGGAAAGGGCCTTGTTGTAATAGGCGAGAAAGAAGGATGAAACCACGCCTAAGGAAGCGGCTTCCGTTGGAGTTGCAAGACCAGCATAGATTGATCCGACAACAACCACAAAGATCCCAATTGGTGGTATTAATCCCGGCAAGGACTGAACTTTTTCCTTGAAGGTGGAGCTCACGACCTCTCCACCCCATTTGCGAACTATCAGGCAAGCTATAATAACTGACAACATAAATAACAAAGCAAGCAGTAAGCCCGGTATAAAACCTGCGAGATATAATTCCGGAACGGATGTGTCAGTCAGCACGCCATAGAGTATGAGGTTAATTGATGGTGGGATAAGGATACCGAGTGTACCTCCGGCAGCGATTGTGCCTAAGAATAATTTCTCGTTGTAGCCACGCTTTTCTACTTGCGAAATAGCAACGGTACCAATCGTAGCGGCGGTAGCCACGCTTGATCCGGAGGTGGCCGCGAAGAGGGCGCTTGAACCAATATTGGAGTGCATCAATCCGCCAGGTAACCATCCCAACCAATGCGACATGCCATCATACATTTTCTCTGTGATACCAGACCTTAAGAGTATTTCCCCCAGGAGGATAAACATGGGTATGGCGACGAGAAGAAAGTCTGTTCCGTTCTGCCAGAAGATATCCCCAATGGCACGGTAGAGTGGCATGGGTGAATCAAGGTATTGTAATGTGAGGCCAAGCCAGCCTAGTGCGGCGGCGACAGGAACACTTAATCCAATGAGGGCGATCAGAATAAGAAGGGTTTTTATTAACATAATTTTTCCTGGTTATATCTGATCAACGGCTTCGTCTTCAATCAGCTCATCAGTGGATTTGACCCCGATGAGAGATTGAACGTGAGCGAGGTCTTTTTTAATAAGAGCACGTAGAGCTGTCATCAAAATAATCAGTCCACTAAATGCGCAGGCGATCCACCCTAAAAGCCAAGGAAGTTGAGGAAAAACGAGAGGAACCCGAAGAGGGGTGATAGAGTGTGAATTACTCCCAACAGTATCGCTGACGAGCAAAAAGGCCATGTAGGAAACTACGCTAATAAAACCCACGATCAGAATAATACCTATAAAATCTGAGATTATCTTTATGGTTTTTGGCATGAAATTATAGAGAGCATCTACTCTGATATGAGCACGTTCATACAGGGCGAATGATAAAGACAAGCTCGTGGCGATACCAAAAGCATAGCCTGCAATTTCATCTGCACCACCAAAGCTGAAATTAAAGAGTTTACGTATTATAACTTCAACTGTGACAAGTAGAGCAGATAGAATGATCATCCCACCACCGATCCAGGCGAGCACCTGACTACAGTGCTTAGTTTTCTTATTGAGTTTGTCTAACATCATCTTACTTTCTGCAATAGGTAGCCACGATTTTTTCGAAAAGATCGCATAACCTAACAAGGGGGTCCTGGTAAGTAATGCGATCTATCGAAAGAATTAATCGAATTCAATTTAATTCGATTAATTCCAACAGGGACTATTGCAAACCAACGACCGGCCCGACAGTTTTCTTCCAATTATTGATGCATTCATCACCACAACGCTCTGCCCAACGAGGTAGAACGATGGAATTCATAATTTCAACCCGCTGTATAAGGTCGGCTTCAGAGGGCTCAACAAGAACCATTGCACCAGCTTCGCCGATATCGCATTTTCCACCAGTGATGCAGGCAATGGCGATTTTATCCTCGGAAGCTGTCTCATCCCACATGGCATCTGTCATCGTGGAGAGTTCTTTGGTTAAAACGGCTTGTTTTTCTGCCCCGAGACTATCCCAAGTGTTTATATTCATGGCGCCGAAAGCCATACCCCAGCCAACACGAAGAACATAAGCGTAATTTGCGACCTGGTGCCATTTAGCTTTGTAGGCAGACATGGTTCCTGTGATCCCACAATCGACGACACCCTTCTCCAATGCAGGGATAACTTCGGCAAAAGGAACTGTCACACTTGTGCCGCCTGCACCCTCGACAAAGTCCCCGAGAGTTGCCGAATACACTCTGATTTTTTTACCCCTGAGATCGGCGAGACTTTTAATCTCATCCCGGCACCAGAGTGTTTGGCTTGGGAAAGGATAAAGTTGAAGCAGTTTTGCATTATAAACTTTGGCAAACTCTTTTTCCAAAACCGGGAAGTAAGCGTCTGAAACCTTACGCTGTGTCGTAATGTCCTGGGTGAGAGTTGAAAGGTCTAGCCCTTCAAGAACGGGCGTTTCTGCTGCAACATAACCGGGAAGGCCATAGGCGTAATCAAATACACCCAGCTTGATCAGGCGCATAATCTCGAATCCCTTAAGGCCCAATTCAGTTTGAGGTTTGATTTCGCCTGTAATTTTCCCGCCGGTAGCCTTGCCAATATAGTCGTTCCAAAAAGGCCCTTCATGTTTTTGGTAGTTGGTTAGGTTGCCCCAGGTTCCAACAGCTTTAATCTGTACTGGCTCCTCAGCTTTTAAAGGGATGGTGAGTAATGATGTACTTAGGGCAACAACTGCGACCATTAATTTTGTTTTCATTTTTTATCCTGTTCAACTTTTATTTTTATTGTTGTGAAAGTACGGGTATTTCTGCATTTTCCGGGACATCAGTGATCAGCATAAGGCCCGGCTTATGTGTTATGCTGATTGTTGGTTTAGCATGTGCCAAAACGTTTTGCGGGGTTACGCCGCATGCCCAGAACATGGGAACTTCATCTTCCCTAACATCGACAGCATTTCCCCAATCCGGGGACTTGATATTAGCAATCCCGATATCTTCAGGGTTTCCTACGTGGATCGGAGCGCCGTGGGCGTAGGGATATTTTCTGGAAATTGCAGTGACGTGTTCGACGTCATGTTTGGGTATAGGCCGCATAGAAACAACAGTTTCGCCGTAAAAAGGTCCGGCTTGGATTAATTTTATGGCGGTTCTGTACATCGGAACTGTCAGGTTGGTTTCTATATGGCGCAGTTCTATACCGTTTTTCATAAGGGCGTGTTCAAATGTAAAGGAGCAGCCAAGTGCAAAAGCGACAAAGTCATCTTGCCAGAGATCAATAATATTGTATTTTTCTTCAACAGGTAAACCTTCACGATATACAATGTATCCCGGTACATCTGTCCTGATGTCGATATCCGCACCAAGTGTTTTCATCATTGGGTTCCCAGTTTCAGATACGCCAACAAGGGGGCAGGGCTTGGGATTACGTTGGCAAAAACGAAAAAAATCTATCGCGTATTTTTCTGATAAAATTACCAGATTACATTGAAGCCGTCCTTTTCCAAGCCCAGCTGTGTGGCCTCTATATTCACCATTCCGGATCGCTTTGCGTACGGTTTCGACAGAAGAATTTCGCAACGTTTCATACTGTTGTTCTGGTTTAAATCCTTCGTCGATCATTTTGGTTTACCCCTGTGTTAACTCTGTAACATTGAATTTGCAAAGCCGCCTAAACTCTCTTGGCCAGTTGGCTTATTTTTCAAGGGTGATGAGAAGTTGTGATCAAGTCAAATCGTATTAACTGATCAAAGTCGATAGAAAATATTGATCACTTTAGATGATTAATTGCTGTTTGTTGGGCGAGCTCTGCTGCGGATTTAATGAGCCAGTTTGAAGAGTTTGAAACATAAGAGGCGGTGAATTGAAGAGCACTGGGGTGCCAGGGAAGACCAAGCTCAACAATTTCCCCGTCACACTCAAGTCTGGCTGCCAGAAGTTTTGGTAAAGCACCAATTCCGATACCATCTTGTACCATTTGCAGACAAGCGGAGAGAGAGTTTGAAGGAAATATTCTTGCTTTGGATCCATACTGGCTAGAGAGTTCAGATTTTATTTCTAAATATGGCCGAGTATTTCGCGCAAAGGTAATAACAGGGTATTTACTGAACACTGTCTTTGCATCATTACTGTTTAGGGTGTTTGCGATGTCTTTTGTACCATACCAGGAGAGGGGGAAGGAGGGAAGTTCGAGATTGCTGATGCTGTATTCTGATATGGGTCCCATAAGGAATGCCAAATCTAGAGAATGTGTAATGAGAGCATCCCTGAGGTTGGTACTTACATCTACGGAGAGTTCAACATCAACTCTGGGATAAAATTCTCTCAAGCTGGCAAGAAATCTTGGAAGCCAACTGTGTACGATTGTTTCTGACACACCGATTCTTAATACGGCTTCAAACTCATCTGAGTTACCAATTTTTTCCTGGATAGTATCAACAAGAGATATCAGTTGTTCAGCGTACTCTAATAAATTCTGTCCTTTTCTTGTGAGTTTGACACCACTTTGAGAGCGATCAAATAACTCGACACCAAGAGAATCTTCTAGAGCTGAAATTCGGGCTGATATGGCAGGTTGAGAAGTGTGGTGAATTTCCGCAGCTTTTCGAAATCCTCCAAGTTTTACAACCCAAAGGAATGTTTTTATCTGTGTCAGATTCATACCAAAACCGTTGTTTGAAAGCTGTATACCGACTTGACCTTATCAGGTATATACTATCGGTCAGTTATTCAATCATAAAATCTTAAATTGTTTTATCTTTGATTCTAATCTATTTGGGATTCACTTTCTTCCGGAGATATTTCCTGGGCAAAGCTATATTCTATAGATCTTCGCGAACGTATCGTCGGATCATTCGTGCCGGGATGCAGGACGTGTGTTTGGTGTCAGCGTCAGTACGCCTGGCCGTTGATTACAGGGAACGGCGGGTAAAGCTTGCCGCTCACACAGGTTATCAATTCCTATGCTGACAAATGTTCACTCATGGATAATATCCTACTTGTCTGTGTACCTTGTGTACGGGCAACTGTTCGGTAATTTTAACCAAAATCAACGGTCGACCTGCTACCGAACGACACTAAATTTCAAGTGGTTTATCGACGCACCATTGCAAACCACATGTCCACTGGTCAGTGGACATGTGGTGCTTATCTATTTAAAGAGAATCTTGTTGTTGCAGTGTAGTGTATTTCAAACAGACAAAGTGGTTTAACTTAAAACGTTGTCATTCTCACAACTTCGAGCGAATTTGTAAATCAAGTGATTTACCATCCTCTGCATTAAAAAGTGGGGCAGTACGTGGCGTAGAAATTATTGTTGGTTCCGGAATTTGTTTCGACAGTATACCAGGCTCATTAAATGGATTTTCTCGTTGCATTGTACTAGCGGCTTGAGATGTTGCTAGATCCAAAGCGGCAAGACTCACGGCTTCAGTCTCAGTGACAGGCCAACCAGATGCCATGGCATTATAAGTCGTTCTAGTATCCTCCAGCCGAGACTTTGATCCAAATCCTTCAGCATTAGCAGTTTCCCCGCCCGCATGTTTCAGTATAGAGAGTAGTTTATCATACATGTCATCGTGGGTTGCGCCATCATCACCGGGTTCGCGTACTGGTGCTCCTTTAGGTCGGTTAATAAGACGGCCATCAAGAGTGGGAAGGTTTTCTTTGCGCACCCCATCAATACTCATTTCCTGTTTTTCCATGTAGTCCAAAATAGCCTTGTGGGTATTGATATCTTCCCTGGCCATACTCGTGAGATCTTGAGTTCCGCCCTCTTGCTCATTGAGTATTACCTTCATGGCAATAGAGACTAATAACCCTCCAAGGTTCGAATTTGACGCCGGTAAAGAAATGTCGGTAGAAACAGTCGCGGCTATTTTCGGACCATTTTTAACAACTGTTGTTCCGTCGGGTTTGAGCACAGTTGTCGCAGTATCACTGGCGACCCCAGCGCCAATTTCATTACCGCCATCCCAGATTCCGATTGTCTGAAGCCCTTCCCTTGCTTGGAAGAGTTGCGACAGGTCTGCGTTGGCTCCTCTGATGTCATTATTTGACATGTCCGCCATGGTGCCGGAAACATTGGGGGAAGGACGCTCAATTCCGATCATCAAAGATGTTGTTTGCAAGCGGTTAAACAGTTCGTCCTCAACTCTTAATATTTCGATGTCTTTGTCCAGATCATACATACCTTCTTCATGGGCAACTACAAGAATATCTAACCCGGCCGGTAAATCCATGTTTGCAATTATGTGTGTACGGGCATCCCCGTCATTATAATTTACCACCCCCTCTATGTTTGCGCCCATTAAAGCGGTAACCATTGAGGCTTCACTTCCTGTGTCAACCACAAGAGTTACAGGCGTGCCTTTTTCAAACAATGATTTCGCCATGGATACAGCTCCAGGAGGGCCGTCATTTTCCCCAGCGATTGGTGTTCCGGTGGCATTGTCCACAACCGTAAAGCCCGTGACGATTCCCACATTTTTCTTAAGCTCACTACTCATTTCGGCGTACTCGGCTTCCCCTGTGCTGTTATCGACAACGATTTGGGCCATTGCGGTACCCGCAGCCAGAAGCTGTTCGCCGGGTTCAAGGGTAACGGCCATTCTGTCAAGGCCGCGATTTTCTCCTGTGACGCCGAGACGCCCTATCTGCATCAAAGCACTCAATACTCTGGTTGTGCTCACACTCAAAGGATTATAAGGAGTGCTACCTACTAAATTTCGAACGGCTTTCATAACTCTATTCCCCATTTGGCTTAGAGAAGTTGGGATAGAACTAATTACTCTTGCAACTGCACGGTCAGTCGGCTCTTTACGGGTGCTATCCAAGCCCCATCTAACGTTGGCACTTCCTGGCTCACCGATTTTACCAACTTGTTCTTCAACGAATTTGTCATTACTTCTGGCATAGAATAATTGCTCGCATTTTGTTTTTTCATAGTCAGGTACCGTACTATCGTCCAAAATAGCTAAAAGTTTTTCTTCTCGTTGTGATGATTGACTCTCGAGCGCAACTAGGAAGGATGCTATTTTATATGTCGCCTCATATTCAGCCCCGTCACTAGCTGACAATTTTTGGATGGTAATACCTTTTACGCCCTCATAGATGGTTTTTAACACTTCAAGCGCAACTTTACGATCAGCATCCGTGGCCGCACTGTTGCCCATCATCACTGTCAGAACGGGACTCTCGTGGTCTGGTCCGGTCGACCAGGCCGCATCCGGGTCTTTTTTAGAGTTATCAATTTGGCGCTTCCCATTTTCATCCACCAAATTGTAGACAATATCGCGAACGATCTCGGTCTGCTCAACAAATGCCGGCTTCACATTGTTACCAACTATTGTTATCAAGGGCTTTTTCATCTTCGGATAGTGTGTACAGCATAATCCTATAAGTTCCGGGTCTGTGCTTTCCTGATCAAAGGCCAGATTAAAATCGGTATTGTCCAGAGAACTCTCCATCGCGGCACTGGCATCCGTTGTAGATTCTTTAGCAAGCTCTTCAAATCGTTCAGGACTTTCATTGCCTTCAATGGCAGGAACCCATTTCTGATTCCCCCTATTCTGAACGTAAAGGTATTTTGTTTCTTCGCCTTTTGTCAGGGTAAATTTGAGATTATGAACAGGTTTCGCATCCGTGTCGTTTCGCGGCTCGCCTTCAACATTCAAGTGTGTGGTGCCTTGTTCGATCTCCTCAACTTTATATCCAAATGAAGCGGCCTGAGATGTAACCTGTTTCAACATCTCATTGATATAGGCACCGTTTTTAACGGTCCCGTCAGTTGAGTCTATGCGGACAAAGGCTTTATCAAGGCCTTCAAGAAGTTCCAATCCTTCATAAGCCAGTTTTTCTGCTGTTGGTTCAACGACACTGTGCACATGATCATCAAGATAGTACTGATCTTCCCCAATCGCCGCGGCAAAGTCGAGCAGCCGTCCAAGTTTTTCAGGGTTATCCGAATAAATTGATTGTTCCGGATTTTCAGCCTGGGACATAATAAAGAGATTGGCAACTTCAAATGCTTCACCTCGTACGGTAGATGCCGTATTACAGGCGATAACAACATGGTCTTTTTTCTGACCAATAAACGTTTCTAAAACCATTTGTGCGGTGTAATTGACGATTTTCTGGTGTTCTTTATCACCAATTGGCAGGCAGATGACCGACCCGAATTCATGAGTAGAGCCTGGGATAAGCTTTGCTGCCATCGCCCCGCCGATACCACTATCAACATACCCCACATTTTTGAGTTTGGTCATATTACCATGGTGAACCTTGGAAGCATCCCCCCCCTTTGCTATAAGAGCGGCAAGTTTTGCTTCTTTTAGAACGCGGGCTTTTTGCAACCGTGTTTCTTTTATGTGTTCAGATTTTACATCGGGTGTGTTCGCATGACTTTGTGTACAGAAAGTCGGTTGGCTACGAGGGTGTTCATTGGTGTCAATATTATTCATGATTTTACTTTCTAAACCTAAAATATCAACTAAAAGTCGTGTAATTATTAAGTCGAATTTATCTGTTATTTATTCCATCACATATGTAACGTACCATTGGAAAATTTTTTCTAGAGATGTCCCATCCTGCCCCCGACTTCAAACTAGCTTGAGTTAAGATAGTCTTTTTTCAGTTTTTTGAGCCGAGTGTTCTCGTCCTCCAATACTCGCAACCTACAGGTATCGGATACTTCCATGCTGCCGTACTTGGCTTTGTATTTGTAAACAGTTTCAAATTTAACTTCTTGATTAAAAATACATTCTGTAATTACTCGAAATTTCTGTTCCTTTAAAATACCTATTATCTGTTCTTCTCTAAAGCGGGATTTACGCATCGTCCGCCTCCAATAGTTGGAAAAACTCTACATCAATGTGGAGGATTTTCGGGGCTCAGATCAAAGTCATCCCTAAAATTTAAACAATTGAGGAATAAATAGTAAAGAAAATAGTCTTTAAAAATAGACCTTATCAAAAGAAGTTTGATCACAGGTAATCAAAGATTTTTTAGAAAATAGGATATTCTATTATGAGTTCACCAGGTGTTGTCGGTACAATTAAACTGTTGCCATTAAATCCAACAGCTACTCCCTCAGAAGAAAATAGTGAAGGTTTCAGCCGGTGTCCCTCTAAAATAAATATGCTTGCTATGAAAAAAAAGAAATTTATTCATGCGAATGTCGTCAAAAAATTAGCCGTCAAATCTGTAGATAATTCACCCTCCAACTCTTCGATCTTCCAAGTCGTTGTCCCCTCTTACGTTGATACAAGAACATTACCTGATGGAACAACGTGGGCAGACGTTGAGTCAAATACTGGTATGGGGAGTTGTAACATCCAGGTATTTAGAGATGAAGATGGTGCGTACTCTAATATTGCGGGGGAACATCTACATCTGAATCGGGAAACTGGTAGGCTCAAACAGGCCGATGGCAGTCCTCCGTTGATAGAAGTTCATGAAAACGTAAGATTACCGAGACTTGCTATTAGTGAAGTCGTAAGTAGTGAAGCCTTATTAATAATAAATCCTGATACTCTTGCTCTCCCCCTTTCGGAACCAGTCAATGTTGGGGAACTTCTTTCTTGTTATGACAAGCAAGCTAACAGATTTAAGGCGGCACTTGCCTTTGGCCTTTCTAGCGGTGTTAATTTCGGTTCTAAAAGCTTAATCTTGAATTCACTCAATGAAGGCCTTAGATCCCATATTGATGTTGAAGATCCCAGAAATCAACGGTTACTAGAAACGGTTTCCGCCATAGTCGCCAGTGCGATTAGCGGGATATTTGTCGGTCAAATCCACACTGTAGTCGATACACTTATTAAGGGAGGAATAAGTGAGATTGCAGACCCGATAACCTATGAGATGATAGATGACAACGATGAAGCCAGCCAGAACCACAGTGACTATGTTTACAAAGCATTTTTAGGATCTTTTACGGTCGTTTATGCTGGAAATAGGGCACTTCAGGCCTTAGCGAGAGATTTGTCTTGGTTGGCGAAAGTCGGTGCTGATGCGTTTGCTTCTCTGGTTGCTGGTGGCATTAGTGGGTATTTAATTCGTGCTATGGAGGATTCATCTCCAGATATCTTTCAACCTGTTGCTGCGACAGATGCTGAAGACGATCTTAATCGTTGTCAAACGGCAAATAATATATGGAAGGTCGCGAAGGCTAGTTATGGCGAAAACGAAAAGGGGAAAATGCTAGGGGGCGTCTCGGGCAGTGCTCTTGCCCTTGCTATCGCAGCACTTGCTAATAAAATTCCAAATGATATTGCCGCGGCTTCCATAGGCGGCGGGTTGGGTTTAACTGGATTTATAGCCGCTTGGGTTAAAGTTCCAGCAATTTATAATACTTGTTTTCCTGCTCAAGGGAATGAGCAGGAGGTTGATCAAGAAAATATTGCTATCGACATCGATGACGCTTCCGAGAGTGTTGAAGGTAATGAATTGGCGCGTGTCGACAATACTTCTGAGCAAGGTGGCCTACTAACACAGAATAATAGAGAGAATACTTTCGAATTCGATTCTGGCCGAGTGTCATCAAATTCACCAGACTTTAATTGGCTTGATCAAGATTACATTGCTTACGGCACCGCCGAGAAAAAGGAACAGTTGGATGATGAGAGTAAGCGTCCGGATTCCCCCGCCTATATACGAAGATTATAAAGTGCCAAAGTGTCCACTAACTTATCCTAGTGGACACTATCTCAAGCCTAAAAATCCCGGACACGTCGCCTATTTAGAGTTGATTTTAAAAAGCATGTTGCTTGCCGAAGCAATTCAATCAAAAGCTTCCTGGTCACGGGTTGCTCGTCAGTATGACTTATATACGAACCTTCTAAATAAGTGGCGGTCGAATTTAAAAGATCCCCATTTTTCTACCCATTGAAGTAGATTCTTATCTCAGCAGAAGTTCATTACAAAGATCTTTAGATCGAGAAACTTAAACAGAGAAGTTCCGTTACAAAATTTAACCAGGGCGCAAAACTCCTTTTTCAAGACATCCCGCGAATGGCTATCGCGGATGATTTCGAGCAACCTAAGCCTTCTTTTAATAGGAGGTTAGGTCACTTATTACTCATTAAATTCTTCATTATTATACCCTGCAGGTGTCATCCACTGCTGGGACACTTTTGTAGCTAGGATTAAAAAGAGGTGGTTTTTTACTTGTGGATAGAAGACCAAAGGGAAAAATGATGAGCGATCTCGGCGAACAAAAATTTCATCTTTTAATCTATATATTTCCAGGAACCAACACTCCGGTTTTTCATTTATGTGCTGACTTACAAGCAGCTTTGCTAAGTGCCAATAATATTATCCCTGAGTTATGGAAATTAACAGGTGAAGTTTTCACAAAGGAGATGGGGTTCATTTTTTTAGAGGATATTCAAAGAATCGGTTATGAATTCTGAAACTAAATTTATTAATAAAAATACAACACGTACAAAAAGAGAATGTTTGTGTCAGCTTTGTGCCAATAAACCTACATATTTCCGTTATATTTTGCGTTACTGAAATTTTTTGTATTTTTACCCTTTACACATATGTCTGAAAACCTTAGAAATTCGCTTGTTCACGGAATGTGGAGAGTTGGCCGAGTGGCTGAAGGCGCTCCCCTGCTAAGGGAGTATACGTTAATCGCGTATCGAGGGTTCGAATCCCTCACTCTCCGCCATTATCTCTTAGCCCAGATAAATTAGTTACAAGAAATCATTCATTCTGTGATTTAATCTCATAACTGTACAAATACCTCACACAATACATCCTGCTTATCTCGACATCTTAATTAACTCATAAATCTAGATGTAAGATGATTATGCTGAGTTGTTTCTTTTGCTGTGGAGTATTTCTAAAGACACATTCAAAATCAGATATATTTCATGGAGCAGGTCCAATCATGCTTTACTTCTTTGAAATAGCGGAGTGCTTAAAGCCTTGTTTGCGATGGAAGTAGTACTAGCTGCTAATCCTAACTCCTCAAGTATGAAACCATTATCTCGAAATATTTAATAGTTATCTTATCGCGTATACTCTCATTAATACGGAGTTGTGAGTATTCGGGTCTATGATTTTATCAGGCCTCAAATGTGAGGTGATTAAATATAATTGACAATAACTGAACGAGTGTTCAGTATCTAAATTATTATCAAAAAAATCATCCTGGATTTAAGGTGAATTGCCCATGACCACTCAATTGGACGCTCTCAGAACGACCGACAAGTATTTAGAAGTTCACTGGAAGGATGATATTCAACCTTCTCGTTATCCTTATTTTTGGCTTCGGGATCACTGCCATGCTGCGCACAGTATGAACCAGGAGACAAACCAACGTCAGGTGGATACTTTTTCTCTGTCGATTGATTTGAAAGCAAATTCTGCAAAACTTACCGATAATGGTAACTCAGTCACCATTCGATGGGAAAATGAAGAGCAGGATAGTATTTACCCTGCGTCCTTCCTCAAGGAAATGGCGATAACTGGATTACCTAGCCTCGATCATCCTAAAAGTCTGTGGACAGCGGACGAGATCACCGATCGCTTGCCGAAAGTTTCCTACGATGATGTCATGGCAGGAGACGAGGGGCTTAAAAGTTGGATCGAGTTGATCGACTATTATGGCTTTGCCATCGTCGATAATACACCTGCCACACCAGAAGCAACAGAAGCTCTGGCCCGACGGATTACTTATATCCGGGAAACCATCTTTGGGGGGTTTTGGGACTTTACCGCTAATCAGGCTTTTGCAGATTCAGCCTATAGCACCGTAGAAATTGGTCCGCACACAGATGGGACCTACAGCGTTGATTCGCCAGGATATCAGATGTTCCATTGCCTTGAGTTCGATGGCACAGGCGGAGAGAGTGTCTTTGTGGATGGTTTTCGAGTAGCTGAAGAAATCCGTGTCCGAGATCCAAAGGCTTTCGATACCCTGGCCTCTGTTCCTGTCCCAGCACAGTACTTGGGCGATGGAGTTCATCTGAGTGCCGAGCATCCCATTATCGGTTTGGGAAGAGATGGAAACTTACAGCAGATAGCATACAATAATTATGACCGGGCGCCGTTCCGGCTGGAAGATGACCAACAGGACGATTTTTATCGAGGACTACGCCTGTTTAATGAATTGATCAATGATCGTCGTTTCCAGCTGCGTTTTGGTTTGCGGCCGGGCAGGGTGGTCTTGTTCGATAACTGGCGTGTTATGCATGCCCGTGATGCCTACCAGGGTCACCGCCGTTTGTGCGGAGCCTATTTAAATAAAGAAGATTTTCTAAGTAAACTGAGTGTCTTACGCAGAGGGTAATTATTCTTTGTTTTTCCTTAGGGATAGGTAATACATAAACTTGTCACACTCCCCAACTATCGGTCACTTCGATTGAAGTGGCCGTTATTTTGAATGCCTACGACTATGACTATTCATCTATAGATAGCCCTGCGTGCATCAAGTTAACTAAGTCGATTATACCAAAAACAGGAATTTTCAAAGAGGCACGGAGTGTTTTTGCATAGGGTTGCAGGTTTGTGCACTCCAGTACTATGGCACCAATGTCGGGTTGATCTCTCAATAATCTTTTTGAGAGGTCCAAGAGGTCTTTTCCTATAGTTACAGGATCTAACGGGCGCGGGGATGATTGAGATGGCTTTAAAATGGTTTCAGAAAAAGCCTCGGAATTTTCCATCCCTCTGATATGAAGCAAGAGGGTATCTTCTATTCTAGCTCCATCAAGGTGTTCTTGAGAGAGTGATCCAGCATCAGCTGTTATAATTCCAACAGATTTTGATCTCCCAATAATATTGGAAACCATTGGGACGAGTAACAAACTGGATGTTACCACCGGAATGGACACAGCAGCAGCAAGCTCTTCTTGCATGACTGCTAAAAACCCACAGCTAGTTGCGATCGCACGCACACCATCGCGCTCTAATTCCAGAGCCGCTTTAATGAAGAGGGGGAGTAGGGCGCGAGCCTTTGATCCTTTTGCGACAATTTGATCGGTTGTGGCTGACTTTACGGCTTTATATCTTACGGGATAATTAAAAGATTGCGCATTGCCAATGTCGCCCGGAATTCGATGGAATGATGTATCTAGGACAAGTATTCCAATATCTTGTCCGTAGGTTGGGTGGCCGCCAGGTAAGTCCATTCTTGATTTATTCTTTCCTTAAATATCTTTAGGCGCCAACTGCGTGTAAGTATGGGACCTCATTTCTTTTTTGAATGAGGTTAGCTCTGTTAAATTTGTTCGCCAGTATCACATTAGATTCTGTTCTTATAACATGTGGCAGTATAGATATTTCTTCAAGCAAGGCATCTAGATCTTCAAGTAAAGGTGCTTCAACGGTGCAAAAGAGGTTAAATTCACCTGTTAGTGCACTACAGCTTTTAATCTCAGGAAAATCTTGTAAGTGTTTAATGACTATTCTTGTGTGGTTTCTTTCAAGTTCAATATACACCAAGGCTTGTACGGTTTGTTCATTTGGGTCTGCTTTTATCACCGCCGTATAGCCTTGAATAATACCTTCACGTTCCAATCGGGTAATGCGTTCATGCACAGTTGAGCGTGCTACATTGAGGCTCTTGGCTATCACACTGGTAGATAATCGTGCATTTTCCTGCAGGCTAAAGATGATTCCACGATCTAAATCATCCCTATGATGTGACGTTAACATGTTCAATTTCCCTTGTTCGTGCTCCCCTTTGTTTGGGGTGTATCTTTTATTTATAGAGAAAATGACACGCTAGTTTCAGTGCTTCTATCTAAAATTTGATTGAAAACCATCAAATAGTTGATTAGATTCCATCAATATTATCATTATGTCTTGTGAGAATATTGCTTATGCGTCGCCGATTGAAACCTACATTATCCGAAGTTGCGTCTCTTGCAGGGGTAAGCTCAGCAACAGTCGATCGTGTCTTGAACGGTAGAGGTGGTGTCCGGGAAGAGCTTGAGACTAAAGTGCTAGAAGCGGCACGAAAATTAAGAGTTAATAGAAATTTAGACCAAATTCCTCGGCAATTACTTCGGTTTTCAATTTTGATGAACCGGCCTGATCGCGATGTTTATGCGCGCATTCAAAAGGCGATTTTAGACCATCAATCTTTACATGATGCCAAAGGTTTTACATGCAGTTTTCATTATTTTTCATCTCAGGAGCCGCAGGATATCGCATCGCGTATAGCATCGATTCAACGGGGGTTTGATGGTGTTATTCTCTTGGCCTATGACCATCCCGTAATAAGTGATGCTCTGGATCCTATATGTAGAGAAGTTCCGGTTATTACGTTGATATCAGATCTTCCAAAATCAGGGCGAAGTCATTACGCCGGGAGTGGAAATCTACAAGCAGGTAAGTTAGCGGGTGATCTCTTGGGGCGTTTTATCCATCAGTCTCCAGGCAAGATATTAATTCTTACGCGGTTACAACGGTACACTGCTCACCTCGACCGGGAGGTTGGTCTCAGGCAAGTCATATCCGAACGTTATCCTCAGCTCGAAGCGAGCCACGTTTTAGAGTGTAATAAGGGGGATCATTCTGATTATAAAAAAGCATGTGATTATATTGAAAAACATGGGCCTTTTGCCGGACTTTACAATATATCATCTTGGAATATTCACCTTGTTCAAGAGCTAAAGGAACGAGGTTATTTGGATGATACCGTCACGGTCGCCCACGGTGTTAATCGCAGAACACGTCCGTTGTTGCGTGATGGTGTAATTGATGCAGTCATCGAATATAGCCCAGAAGAATACGCGCGTCATGCTGTTGATGCGTTACTTAACCATTTCGGCCGATGTGAAGGGTTTGATCCCAACTATCGCCATCGGCTTGAAGTATTTACCAGAGAATATTTACCTCCGCACCTGAGTGTGGATTAGTCATTTAGAAAGCGGAACTATCGCGTATTACTTAAAGCTTCAGGAAGCCAGGTCGCGAGCTCCGGTATAAGAAAAAGAATGACGATAAAGGCACACATGACAAAGAACATGGGCATGGATGCACGAGCTATATAGCCAATATCTTTCCCCGTCATACCTTGTAAGACAAACAGATTGAACCCAACAGGTGGTGTAATCTGTGCCATCTCAACGACGATCATCAAGTATACCCCAAACCAAAGCATATCAATGCCCGCAGCGCGTACCATGGGCTCTATTACGGCCATGGTTAACACGATTGAGGAAATGCCATCAAGGAACATTCCGAGGAATATGTAGAAGATGGTCAAGATGATGATGAGAGAGAAGGGCGAGAGCTCCCAGTGTACGATTGTTGTCGCAAGTGCTTTAGGAATGCCTGTGAACCCCATTGCCAAAGACAAAAAACCTGATCCCATTAGAATGAACATTATCATGGCGGAAGTACGGACCGCGCCGAGAACAGATTCTATAAAGCTGGCTTTGTCCAAAGTCTTTTGTAGCAAAGAAAGAACGATTGAGCCGAGGACCCCAAGGGCAGCAGCTTCTGTAGCGGTGGCTATGCCTGAATAGATTGATCCAATAACCCCTGAAATTAATATCAACACAGGTAAGAGATCGAGCAGAGCATTTATCTTTTGCCTGAAAGCCATCGCGGGGGGGTTGAATGAAACATCTTTATTTAGCAGTCCCCAAACAACGATGTAGGTCATAAAGCAAAGTGCAAGGGCTAGGCCCGGTATCATGCTTGCCATGAAAAGCTTGGCGATGGACTCATTGACGGTAACGCCATAGATAATCATCGAGATTGATGGAGGGATAAGAAGGCCGAGCGTTCCAGCCCCGGATAGAGTTCCGATGATAAGTTTGTCTGGATAGCCACGCTTAGTTAGTTCTGGAATAGACATTTTGCCTACTGTCGCGACTGTTGCTGCTGAAGAACCTGAAATGGCCGCAAAAATCGCAGAGGCGCCAACGTTCACGTGGAGGAGGCCGCCCGGTAGTTTACCCATAAAGGGTGTAAGCCCACGAAATAGGGTTTCAGAAAGTTTGGTGCGATAAAGTATCTCTCCCATCCAAATAAACAGCGGGAGAGCAGTTAGGGTCCAAGATGACTGAGATCCCCAAATGGTTATGGCCATGGCATCGCCAACCGGCGTTGAGGTAAAGATAAGCATACCAACAATGGCGGTGGCGAGGAGGGAGGCCCCAATCCATACCCCTGAACCGAGAAAAAAGAATAAAACACCTAGGAAGACGACAATGGAGACTGCTTCACTCATATTTCGTTTTGAACCTCTAGGTCTAATTTTTCAGGATTTATTCCTTCAGGGGAGAAAATACTCTCAGCAAAAGTGTGAAAAACAGAGAGAGCAAAGACGGCAGAGCCCAGTGCAACAGGAACTTGAGGTATCCATAAAAATATGGCGTCAGCCCCTTCACTTCTTTCGCCATATTCCCATGAGTCCAAAGCTAAGCGGGTTGTGTAATAGGTGAGATAACAAGTGATGAAGGTCATGAAGCCAAGCGTTGCACGCTCAATTGCTATACGTAATGATCCATGTGTGTTTTGGATAAGTAATAGAATACGGATGTGGCCGTTGGATCTAAAAGTGTAGGCGAGAGCTAAAAAGGTGCTTGTTGCCATTGCATAACCAGCAAAATCAGTAGCACCTCCAGCAAAAAGCCCGAGCATACGTGCAAGGATGCTATAGAGAATTAATCCGCAAAGAAGTAAGAGAAATCCGCCAGAAAGCCATGCACCCGCTAAGTAAAGCTTATCAAGTGTTTGCGATAATTTGTTCAAAGGCTGCTCCTGAATTTCTCTCGTGTACTTTGAGGGAAAGACCTGTAAACGATATTAGTTTACAGGTCTCTCAAATTTACTAGCTCGTTTTATTACTGAGCTTTGTAACTAGAAAGTATTTCACTTCCGCTGTCACCAATTTTAGCCAACCACTCGTCACGAAGTTTTGCGCCAACCTCCTCAAAGGCGGTACGCATTTCTGGTGACATAGGCTTTACGGACATTCCGTTCTTTTTAAATTCTTCAAGATACCAGTCAGCGAGGCCTTCTGCTTTGCTCCAACCTTTATCTTCTGCAGTTGCAGCAGCAGTACGGATAACGTCTTGAACCTTTTTGTCTAATTTATTCCAGGCTTTTTTGTTTACGATAACCATGTTCCGTGGCAACCAAGCACGAACGTCATAAAAGAAACCAACATGTTCCCAAAGCTTGCGGTCATATCCTGTTGACCCTGACGAAATCATTGATTGAGCAACGCCAGTTGCAAAGGCTTGAGATAACTCAGCAGCTTCAATTTTAGTTGGTACCATTCCTAGCATGTCAGCAACTTTAGATGTTGTTGCATTATAAGCTCTAAACTTAAGTCCTTTTACGTCTTCAGGCGTATTGGCTTCTTTGATTGAATAGAAACCTTGTGGGGGCCAAGGTGCGGAATAAAGAAAGACCAACCCTGATTCATCGAGCTTCTTAATAAGAGCAGGTTTGGAGGCTTCGTATAGTTTATGAGCATCATCAAAAGACGTTGCTAAAAAGGGGACTGAATCAATTTCATACAGGGGATCATCATTACTCAGTGCAGAAATAAGACGCTCACCAATCGGTGTTAAACCGCGACGGACGGCCCCAAAAATTTCAGACCCTCCAAATAATGATCCCCCTGGGTGTGTTACAATTTCTAAATCCCCCGAAGTCTTAGCTGTAACTTCAGCAGCAAACTCAGCGGCAATTTGTGAATGATAGTTGGTAGCGGAATAGGCAAGAGCCATATCCCATTTTTCAGCCGCGATTACAGTCTGGGCCGACAGCAGCAGGCTTGCTGATAAAGTCGCGACCCCAATAGTTTTACGAAGTATATTCACGTTGTTACTCCCTGTTTGATTAGTAAAATTTAGTTTCTTGATTTGCTTGGTGTTTAGCTGGAACCACATATTGTGGCCTTATGAAAATACAGTTCATGACTGTCATGAAATAAACCTTTCAGCTCGGAAAGGATCTGCATCAATTGGGGAAGCTTCCCCAGATATTAGAGAGCCTAGAACTGACGCTGTTCCAGGCCCCGTACTAAAGCCTATATGTTGATGTCCAATGGCTAGCCAAAGACCTTTATGTCGAGGAGCTTGCCCTATTATCGGTCTACAATCAGGTAAAGTTGGACGACTGCCAAGCCATGGCTCTGGATCCAAGGGCTTATCTAAGGGAAAGGCATCTCTTGCAACAGCCTCTGCTGCGGCTAATTGGCTGTAATTAGGTGCCGCATCTTGTTTAGCTAATTCTACACCGGTGGTCAGTCGAACGCCATTAGACATGGGGGCCAGAACATACCCACCATCAACATCGAAAATAGGACGTTTTAATTTTCGGTCCTTATCATGACTAAAATTCATATGATAACCGCGTTCAAAAACGAGAGGAACTTTGTATCCAAGTTTCTTTAAGAAAGTTTTTGCCCATGGTCCCAAAGCAACAACAACTTGATCTGAAGTAATAGTTTCGTTGGTATCCAATGTTAATTCATAGCCGTGGTTTGGTTGTTTAAGAACTTGTACCTTTGATTTGACGATTTTTCCGCCGTTCGATTTGAAGTAGGTCGCATAGGCTTTGACAAGGTCACCGGGATTTTTGAAACTGAGTGTGTCTTGTATCCATAGTCCTTTTGAAAATATGGGGGCAAGATCAGGTTCTAGTTTGGTGATTTCTTCACGGTTCAGCTCTTTAGTTGCGACGTTAAACTTATCGAACGTTTTTCTCATTAGCTTTGATCGTTCAAAAGTACCTTTTTGCCGATATAAATAGAGCCATCCTTTGCGGTTTAATTTTTCTTCAAGGCCGAGTTTTGAAGCCAATTCCTCGTGTTTATGTGTTGATAACTGGATGAGATCATCAAGCGCCTTGGTGGTGTAATTAAAGTCTTTCAGGTTTGCACGTTTAAGAAAGCCTGCTGCCCAATTCATATTGGCTGCTATAAAAGTTGGGTCATACCGAAAAGAAGTGGTCTTGTTACCCATTAATTTTGGAAGTGATTTCCACAGACCAGGATGATTGAAAGGAATAATAGAACTCCGCGCGATAACACCAGCATTGCCATAGGATGTTTCTTGGCCAGGGTCATTCTTGTCAATCAGGGTCACTTCGTACCCACGTTGTTGCAATTCAACGGCACAACAGACCCCAATAATACCGGCACCGAGCACCGCAATCGTTCCTGACATCAATTCCTGCCTCCCTGCGTACAAGCATAAACGAGGTATGTGGCCGAAATAAACAATCAGAATGTCGGGTAAAGCAGGAAAACCCAGCAATTTACCGGATGGATACGAATGGACGGTTAGTGTCGTTGTTTACTAGAGAGGTAAGTACTCTACTCTCGTCCCATGGAATAGAACTCATCATTGGGACGCATTGAGGTAAAGTTAGCCATACGGTTGCTCAGCCCAAAAAAGGCTGTAATTGCAGCGATGTCCCAGATGTCTTCGTCTGTAAAACCGTGATTTCTCAACGTTTCAAAATCACTATCACACGTAGATTGGGCATTGTTGGATACTTTCATTGCAAAATCCAGCATTGCCATTTGTTTAGATGTGATGTCTGCTTTGCGATAATTCACCGCCACTTGATCCGCAATCAAAGAGTTTTTTGCACGGATCCGTAGAATGGCACCGTGTGCAATTACGCAGTATTGGCAACCATTATCATTGGAGGTCGCGACAATGATCATCTCCATCTCTGCTTGGCTAAGGTTGCTCTCTTTTGTCATCAGGGCATCGTGATAAGCAAAGAAGGCTCTGAATTCTTCTGGACGGTGAGCCAATACCAGGAACACATTGGGGATAAAGCCAGCTTTTTCCTGAACCGCGAGGATCTTATCTTTGATGTCTTCGGGGAGAGAGTTGAGGTCCGGCACAGGGAAGCGGCTGATAGGTAAAGAGGACATTTTCAGAAATCCTTAAATTACAAAGATCTTATTCTCGTTCAGTTCCAGTAGGCAGGAATTTTAGAAATTGATTAACATTAAGAACGGTCGGGTTTACGTTTAAGCCGTTTTTGATCTTGTTTTAGTGCTTTGCTGATACGTCTTTGTTCCTGTCTGGACAGAGGGGTCTCATCAGGCGTATCGAATAGTTTACGGCTATCTTCAAGTAATTTTTGCCAACGTTTATATCGCGTCAGATCAAGTGTTCGATCTGATAAGGCCACTTTTAAGGCACAGCCGGGTTCATCATTGTGGGTGCAATCGCGAAAATGACATTTTTCGGTGAGTTCGGTGATTTCACTAAAAAGGCGGCTAATACCTTTTTCCGCTTCGTATAAGTGTAAAGCCCGAATTCCGGGAGTATCCACCAACCATCCTCCGGGTTTCGTTTGATGTAGGGAGCGCGCTGTAGTTGTGTGCCGACCTTGTGCATCACTCTCGCGTATGGCACCTGTCGCTGTATCAAGCTCGCATAAGGTATTTAATATGGTAGATTTCCCAACCCCGGAAGAGCCAATCATTGCAATACTTTGGCCTGGTTGACACCATTTTTCCAATCGATGGACTTGCGCGGGATCGTGAGCGTTAAGGGCCTCAACATTCAATGAAGGAGATAGCCCTTTAGCCTGTTCGATCCATGAGATTGGATTGTCCGTTTTATCGGATTTTGTTAAAATGACCACAGGCGTTACGTCTGCCTGACTTGCCATGGCAAGAAACTGATCAATCCATCCGGTCTTAAAGTCAGCGTTACAAGAACTGACGATGAAGAGTGTATCTATATTCGCGGCGATTAATTGAGGTTGCTTTGATCGTGAAACCAGCCGCTGGAGAACCGTTTTTCTTTCTAGAACTCTCTGAATATGACCTGTTATTAGATCTGTGAGAACCCAGTCACCAACGGCAAAATTAGCTGCATTCTGGTTTTTAATCGGGACAAGTATATGACTGCAATTTGTTCCACGGGCGTGTAATCTGATGCGGTGTACATTCGTTATTCGTAAAGGGACTAATGACTGCGAATTCAGTTGTTCGCTCTCATCTGACGAAAGTTGAGATCGAAAAAAGTCAGACCATCCGAGATCTTCCAGCGAGAGAGTTGGCAGGGGCACTGGTTTATGAATTGTCCGTCACCATAATATTAGCGCCATAGTATTAGCACTGTAGGGTTTTGTTCAAG
The DNA here is from genome assembly GCA_036960845.1 of Halopseudomonas aestusnigri. Classification (GTDB taxonomy): domain Bacteria; phylum Pseudomonadota; class Alphaproteobacteria; order Kiloniellales; family Kiloniellaceae; genus Kiloniella. Next base: position 38,118 of record JBALWN010000009.1, read on the forward strand.
ATTGAAGGATTATGGATACCTCGAAAGAGGGTTTTCGACAATGTATTCATTACAGATTGATATTCTAATATTAATTAGTGAATTAACAGACCAGTATCTCAAGTTAAAAAAACTTAAACCTTTGTAAGGGCAATTAAGCGACAATAAGTTTTATTGAGTGCTGACGCTACAAATATTGGTGGTGTCTATTCGCCAGTATCTCTTCGGAACGTAACTTGAAATCTGGTGTGTTTGGTGACAAGGAAATTGGGTAACAGATAGTTATTTTAATATGTTAACGAAACAACGTGCAGAACCTCACTTGGACTTTGAACTCCTTGACCTGTTTGATGTTGGGGTGACTGTTGTTGATACAAATTTGAATATAAAATTTATAAATAAAAAAGCGATTGAACTTTTTGACATTCCTCCCGAACTAACGAAACCTGGTATAAATTTAAAAGAAATAATCCGCCTTAATGCTCAGAGGGGGGAATATGGTCCAGGTGACCTTGAGGTCCAAGTAAGGGAACGGCTAAACCTATTTGTTCCTGAGCAGTCTTATAACCTTAATCGACACAGACCAAATGGAACTGTCATCCAGATTGTTGGACACCCGATCACTTCTGGTGGATTTGCAACAACCTATTCTGATATTAGCAATCTCGAAAACACCAAAAAAGGTTTAGAGAATAAGAATATTGAACTTATTGAGGAAATTCGGGGCAAAAATATTGCCCTAGAAAAAGATAAAATAGCAGTAGAGCGAGAAAACGCTATACGTGATGTTGTCGTTGAAAACACACCACACGGCATATCTCTTATTGATCGGGATTTGAGACTGGTTATCTGTAACAAGCGTTTCAACGCTTTACTCGATATTCCTGAAAAGTTGTCTGCTCCGGGTGCTTCTCTCGAAGGGGTATTTAGCTACTGTGCCAAACGTGGTGATTATGGAAAATTAAAAAATCAAGCCGACATAAAAAATCGAGTTCAGCAACAATTAGAAGACGCACGAAAATTTTACCCATATGAAACTCGTCGCGTCTTGCCAGGTGGGACCGTTCTGGAGGTCGTCGGCCGGCCTGTAGATACAGGATTTGTCACGACCTATACGGATGTCACGGATTTGGTACGGTTCCAAGAGGTGGCAAAAGAAACCTCCCATAACTTATCTGAATTTGTAGAAACAAGCCCCGTTGGTGTTGGAATTTCACGATTAGATAGTGGTGAAATCCTTCTCATTAATCTTTCGGGGGCCAAACTTCTTGGTTTTGATAATATAGAAGATGTTATTGGGATGTCATCTCGAAAGAGCTGGGTTTCCAAAACCCAGCGAGAAACGTTTATTCGTAGGTTCAAAAAGTATGGCACTGTTAAATCGGAAGAGGTTCAATTAATAACCGCCAAAGGGGATACCTTCTGGTGTTATTTGTCCTGGAACAAAATTAAGCACGATAATCAAGATCGCGTACTCTTTTGGATTTATGACATTACCGAACAAAAAGAAATTCAAAGACAACTGTTTGAAACCGAAAAATTAGCTTCTCTAGGTGCGCTTGTTGCGGGGGTGGCACATGAAATAAACACCCCTATTGGAATAGGGGTCACGGCCATTACCCACCTACAAGAAGAATTGTGTGATGTCGAAAAAAAGCTAACTGAGGAGACGTTGAGTAAAAAGGGGCTTGAAACTTTCTTCTCCGGATCAAGTGATACCTTGAAAATAATACTCTCTAATTTGCGATCCGCTGCGCATCTGGTCAATAGCTTTAAGCAGGTCTCTGTTGATCAGATTAGCGAAGAGCCCAGAGAAATTCTTATTTCTGAATACCTTCAGGCTGTTGTTGAAAGCCTTAACCCAACAACGAAAAGAAGTAATGTTTCTGTTCAGGTCGATTTTGTTGAAGATATTACGGTCTTTACGTACCCTGGAGCCATTTCACAAATTGTTACGAACCTAATTTCAAACTCTCTCATTCATGGTTATCCCGATGATCAGTATGGAACTATTAAAATAAGTGTATCTGGGCATGCTCATGTGGGGATCGAGTTAAAATTTGAGGATGACGGTATTGGTATTCCTGAGGGTATTTTATCAAAGGTGATGGACCCATTTTTCACGACTAAACGTGGGAAAGGGGGGAGTGGTTTGGGGATGTGTATCGTGCACAACATCGTTACCCAAAAACTAAAGGGATCCATTAATCTTAAAAGCCATACAGGTGAAGGATTGTTGGTATACATCACGATACCGACATTAAATCAAAACGTTAGTATCTCTAATAATTGAGGCAGCAAAAATGACGGACTTTTTAATTGATGCCCCGGAAGATAACGAAACCTTCGATCAAGGCATTGAAGGCGCTTGGAAGATACTTATTGTCGATGACGAACCGGCCATGCATCACGTTACACATATGGCATTAAGCAAAGTTGTTTTCGAGGGGCGTAAACTAGAGTTTTTGTCTGCGTACTCTGGTGAAGAGGCCAAAGATATTCTTTTGGAACAAAAAGATATCGCGATCGTTCTTCTTGATGTTGTGATGAAGACAGATACAGAAGGTCTCTCGGTTGTTAAATGGATCCGTGAAGAGCTTAAAAATACGATGGTCCGAATAATTTTGAGAACTGGGCAACCAGGGCAAGCGCCAGAAAAAAAAGTAATTCTCGATTTTGATATCAACGATTACAAAGAAAAGTCAGAAATGACGACTCAAAAGCTGTTTTCTTGTATCATATCAGGACTGCGGTCATATCGAGATTTATCTGCACTTTCTCAAAATAGAGAAGGGCTGAAGCGTGTAATTGAAGCCTCATCCCATATATTCAAAGAACGGTATTTGGGGGAGTTTATCTCAGGAGCATTACAACAGCTTACATCCCTTCTTTATCTGGAATCTGATGCCGTCCTCATGACCGCCAATAGTCTAGCTGCCCTTGAGACGGAAAATTCTACAAAAATTATTGCAGGGATCGGAGAGTTCGATCAACTCATTGGGGATCACCCGTCTAAAGTTGTTCCTCAGTGGATAATTGATGATTGGTTATCTGGATCTCAGAGAGACAACATATTAATAGGCGAGGACGAAATAGTCGTTACCTTTGAGACTGATGATAATCATAAAAATTTGCTGTATCTTCATTCTAGCCGTCCCATATCTGCAGATGCCATTAAGCTTATTGATCTGTTTACACAAAATATATCTATCGCACATAAGAATCTGAAGCTCGGACAAGAGATTGAAGATACTCAAAATGAAATTGTGTCCATGTTATGTGGGGCCGTCGAGACGAGGTCCAAAGAGACTGCAAACCATATTATTCGTGTTGCCAAAATATCAGAGTTAATTGCCAAAAAGTACGGTTTGAGTACAGATGAAGTGAATACACTTAAACTGGCTTCCCCTCTGCATGATATTGGTAAAGTTGGGATTCCTGATAATGTCTTAAATAAGCCAGGCAAACATACACCAGAAGAATGGGAAATTATGAAGTCCCACGCTGAACTTGGCGCCAATATTCTAGAAGGCTCTAGGCGTGAAATCATCCAAAGTGGTGTTATTATAGCCCGTCAACATCATGAAAAATGGGACGGGACTGGTTACCCCAATCAACTCAGTGGACGTGACATTCATATATTCGGTCGTATTTCTGCCGTAGCAGATGTCTTTGATGCCTTGTGTTCAAAGCGGTGTTACAAAGAGGCTTGGACTGTGGAGAAAACCATGGAACTTATCGGCTCTGAATCAGGTAAACATTTCGACCCAGCCATAGTTGACATCCTTCAAGAAAATCTCGAAGCCGTCATTGAAATTAGAAATAAATATGCTGATTGAATACCCTAAAAAGGGTAATTGAGATTCATTTTCCCAATTCATTTGTCTAATGAAGAAGTTTTATTATCTGTTTGTTCTGTTTTAGATCGGCCATGTCTTTAGTACCGATAGAAAGACTATGGAGAAAATAGAGCCATAGCAGGGAATACTTGACCATTTAGTCAAAAAAAAATTAAAGTGTAACAATTCTGTCATGTCGAAAATAATAATACTAAGAATATAACAGGGAAAATGATCATGATGCGTACACTAAAGCTAACCGCTTTAACTGTTCTTATGGGGGGAACATTAGCGGGTTGTATCGCTACTCCTCAAAACGATATTCTCAATGCTACTCTTTGGACTCAAAAATCTGTTGAGTTCAAAGCCAACAGTATTGCGATGTATGAACTTGCTAAAATCAAACTCGATGATGCTCTAGCGGATAAAAGCTGGACCGGTGCACCGAACGAGCAGGGCGATAATTATAGTGGCAAGCCACCAGCAGTTATGTTGGATGTGGATGAGACTGTTCTTGATAACTCTGCCTACGAAGCTTGGCTTGTGGCCAATGATCAGAGTTATGGTTCAAAAACCTGGGTACCATTTGTACGCTCTGAAACTTCAACACCAGTTCCAGGCTCTCTTGATTTTATCAAGTATGCAGAATCAAAGGGTGTGAAGGTTTTTTATGTATCAAATAGAAAAGCACCCCAGGAAGAAGCGACCAGAAATAACCTGAAAGCCTATGGGTATCCTATTGATACTTCAGAAGATACTGTGCTTCTTCGCAAGGAAAAAGAAGCTTGGAATTCTTCCAAAAAATCTCCACGTCGCGCGCATATTACTGAGAATTACCGTCTCGTAATGGTTGTTGGCGATAACTTCAGCGACTTCGTTGATGATTACAAAGGTACCATCGATGAGCGTAAAGCTGTTCTCGACAAATATGAAGACATGTGGGGCAGTAAGTGGATTATGATTTCAAATCCAATGTATGGATCTTGGGAATCAGCGGCATTTGGTCACAATTGGGGACTGACTTCTGCAGAACGTCGCAAGCTTAAGCATGAATCTCTCGATGTTTGGGTGCCTGCTGAGGAATAATCAAGGCTGCACAATTTGAAACCTGAGGTTATCAGGTTGAGGTGATATAAGGGGGGCGGCACATTTGCTGTCCCTTTTTCCTTTTCAGAAGAGACCAAGTTTATTTCCTAAAAAGATATGGCCTTGATGGATTATTAAAATCTGGAGCTCATTTATAATGACTAATTTAGTTAATATTGATTGAACCAGAGAGGATTACCCCTTAGATATGGTGCAGGTTAAAGAAACTAGGAATTCACTTTTTATGTTATTTACACTGATCTTCTCTATTTTTCGCCGTATCTCTCTCCTTTCAGAGCCGACCCCAGCGCTTGAGCCTATTCGGATAAAACAAAGAGATCGTAAAGTTTTAGGCAAAAACCGGGATCATCGGTGAAGGCTTTCAATATTCTGAAACAGGCTAAAAAGTATTGGTCTTCAGAACACGAAAGTCTTAAGTGGTGGCACCTTCTCTTTACACTTAAGCGTGCGGAACACTCCTTAGCTCAACGCGCAACAGGCCTATCAAGGTTTATTCCCCTACTTTTACTATCAGCTATCGTAACACTGATTGCTGGATTAACTATCCCCATCCTCAAGGTCGAGAAATTCTTCCTTTTTGAAGATCTGATTTCCATCGTTGGCGCCATTGATGAGTTAGCAAGGAGTGGGGAGTATCTACTTGCGCTTGTTATCCTATTATTTTCAGTTGTTTTCCCTACGGTGAAAATCTTTGTTGCCGATTATATCTGGCGGGCGCGAAGCGTAGAACATAAATCTGTACAAAAGGCTGTAAAGTTGATCGATCTACTTGGTAAGTGGAGCATGCTTGATGTCTTTATTGTGGGTATGATCGTAATTTCTGCCAAGTCTTCTGGTATGGCGAATGCAACATCCCAACCAGGTATGTACTATTTCGGTGCTTCTGTGATTTGTTCAATGCTGGGAGTGATCTTGTTAAAGCGCTCTATAGGCAAGGTAGCGAACAAAGAATAGTCTTTAGTGGTATTCATAATTTAAGCTGATTTCCCTGTGCAATATTATATGAGCGGGATGGTATTTCCGATTGTTTATATTGTTAACGAATATCGCATAAATTGTAGTTTATGATGCCGTATTGTGAGGCCTATTTTCTTATCATCGATAAATTGTCATAGGATTTTTAACATGAAGCGCCGAAATATTGTGGCAACTCTTTATGGTATTAAAGTCGAACAAGCCGTTGAAGTTGCTGAAACTTTGGTGGAATTAGGGATTACCAATATTGAGATTCCTTTAAACTCACCCAACCCTTTTGGATCTATCTCGGCGATTACACGGGCATTGGGGGAAAAGGCAATTATTGGTGCCGGTATGGCGCTTAATCGAATTGATGTGGATGGATTGAAGGTTCTTGGGGGGAAGTTTATTTCGTCTCCAAATTGCAATCCTGAAATAATATCTCTGACCAAAGGGTTGGGCCTTTTGTCCTGGCCTGGAGTTGTTACTCCAAGTGAGTGTTTCACAGCCTTGGCCGCTGGCGCAGATGGTTTAAACGTTACCCCTGCCTCAATGGCTGGTATTAATGGTTTTAAAGCTTTGCGCGCTCTTCTACCTGAAGGTACACCGCTTTATGCTGTTGGTGGGGTGAAGCTCTCGGAATTCAAAAAATACGTCCAAGCGGGGTGTTCCGGTTTTGGTCTGGGTTCTGAAATCTATATCCCCGGATGGAGTATAGATAAAGTCGCCGATAAAGCGGCCGCAGCAGTTGATGCACATGACACTGTTTTTGATGGTTTTTGACCTTGAATAAGTTAGTTATCTGTTTTTTGTTTTTGGCGTCTTTTAGCGCCATTTATGCAAGCTCCACTGCAGTCGGACAACCCCGTTATATTATTTACTACAACAGTGATGCATCATCTTTGTCTGAGGTCGCTGAGGCAGTTTACAGCCACGTTATTGTTTCCTTCTTGGGCGCTGAAATTGATGATGGTGGTGCAATTGTTCTCATACCTCCTATAAATATGGAGGAGCAGTGGAATTCGGTCGCGCTTTTGAAAGCCAAGGGCATAAAGGTGTTGATTTCATTTGGCGGCGGTTTGGCGAAAGCTAAAGATTATGAGCAACTGATTGGTCGAGAAGGTGAGCTGTCGGATTTGATATCAGCGTTTGTTCGCGCAAAAGGGCTTGATGGTATCGATCTCGATTTTGAGGCAAGTAATATGCTTCATAAAGAACGCAAAGCTGGTGTTGCTGATGGGAAAGCTTTTTTAATAAATCTTACAAAGGCACTGAGAAATCGATTACCCTCTAAAAGATATCTTATCAGTCATGCTCCTCAATCTCCGTATCTCAATCCAGAATGGCATGATGGACCTTACCTTGAAATTCTAAAATCTGCAGGAGAGGATATCGATTGGATTACGGTACAATATTATAATAATCCGGGGCAGGATGGTCCTGTCGCTACCAAAGTCGTAGGGCTGTCTAATGATCCCTACACCACATCCTATCGGGGGCTTGTTTCAAAAGATGGACCATTGTTTTGGCCCAGTGAAAAGATCATTATTGGCAAGCCAGTATATAAAGCTGATGCCTTTAGCGGGCACCTATCTCCCGAGGATATGATCAAACAGGTAATTAGGCCTTTATACTCTGAATACGGTGATCAATTTGGTGGTATCGCTGGATGGCAATTTTCAACCCATACCAAAGATCATCGACAATGGAATGACACACTTGGCAAAGCTCTTTATCAGGTCAACTAAGTGGTATTTCGTTCAGAAAAATCTTGATTACGTCCCATTATGTTTTTCCGTTCCAAATTTTCACTTTGTGACCAACTTCAACTATGGCGTTGATGGCAGGGATCAGCTCTGTCCCTAGTTCAGTGAGGGTGTATTCAACTGAAGGCGGGGAGGTTGGAAGAACTTCACGGTGGATGATACTCTTTGCTTCCAGCTCCTTAAGGCGGGTGGTCAGCATTTTTGCCGAGATGCCAACCAAATCATGTTTAAGTTCGCTAAACCGTCTTGGCCCACCGGAAAGAAACCAGATTATATTTGTGGTCCAGGCACCGCCTAATATAGCCATGCATTCACTCAAAGGGCAGTTATAGGGAACGTCGCCACTTTGGTTTTTTCTGACTTTTAGTGCCATGACATGGGGTTTCCTGTTTCTCTATAAGCATCAATATAAACTATTAGTATATGTACTTCAACGGGTTACCAAATGGAAACTCAGTTACCAAATGGAAACTTGATAATTAAGTAACATAAGTAAACGTGGTTTACAAAAGTAACCTACGACCTTACCTCTGTTGGCATCAACAACGAACCAAAGAGGTCTTCTCTCATGTCACATCCTGTTAAACTTTATTATAAAGCCGGTGCTTGTTCTCTTGCTTCTCACATTGTTCTTCATGAGCTGGGAAATGATTTTGAAATTGAGCAAGTTGATACGGCTGCTCAACAAACGGCAAGTGGTGAAGATTTCTCTCTTGTTAATCCAAATGGTTATGTGCCTGCCTTGAAACTGGCTGATGGCGAAATCCTGACTGAAGGGGCTGCTATTCTCCAATATTTAGCAGATCAGAAACCTGAACTTGGTTTGGCGCCAGCAGGTGGATCTTTAGAGCGTGCACGCCTTCAAGAGCACCTTAACTTCATTTCTTCAGAACTTCACAAAGCTTTTGGTCCTTTTTTCACAGGCAAAGCTGAGGGTGATGCTCGTGCTGCTGTTGAAGAAAATGTTGCCAAAAAATTGGCACATTTTGAAAAAATTCTAGCAGACGGACGGAATTATTTGTTGGGTGACACCTTTACTGTTGCAGATGCCTATCTCTTTGTCGTGACAAACTGGTCAAATTTTGTAGGTGTTAGTTTAGATAAAGTTCCAAATCTAGCGGCATTTGTCGGCCGTGTCGCAGCACGTGAAAAAACACAAGCTGCCTTAGGTGCAGAAGGTTTACTCGACGCGTAGCCGAAATAGTGCCCATTATGAATTCGAAGTGTTTGTAATGGGCACTATTTCTATTCTCTTATCCAAGGAAAATAAGATATGTCATCAGCCTACCAAGCAGTAGAAAAAGCAATTGGTTTGTATTTTGATGGGCTCTATCACAGTGATGTCAGTCTTCTCGAAAAAGTGTTTCACTCCAAAGCCCATTATGTTTGTGCGACCGAAGAACCCCTGATGTATTTGAGCATGGAAGAATACTTCCCGATCGTCAGTCGTAGGCAGTCGCCTGCGAGCCGAGGCGAAGTGCGACAGGACAAAATCGTATCTATATCTTTTGCTGGTGAAAACACAGCTTTTGTAACGTTGAACTGTGCAATTGGTGAGAGATTTTTCACTGATTTTCTTTCGTTTATCCTTGTAGATGGACGCTGGCAGATTATATCGAAAGTGTTCCATTTCGATATCAAAGACCCACTCGTTATTTCTGATGCGTCCTGAACACTCAGAACTTAAACCCCAAGGATTTAAATATGCCGTTCGTGAATATTAAAGTCACCAATGAAGGTGTGACCAAAGAACAAAAAGCCCAACTTATCAAGGGTGTGACTGATCTCCTCCAGGATGTCTTGAATAAAGACCCGCAAACGACCTTTGTCGTAATTGATGAAGTGGAATTGGAAAACTGGGGCATCGCGGGGATGCCAACAGATGAGTATCGAAAGCTGAAGTCAATTTAATTTACGATACTTTATTTAAAAGAGAGGGGCGAAATCTCCTCGCTTTTTTTTACCTTAGTTCATCCCAATAGGGCTCTGGGCCAAAGCGTTTATGTAAGAATTCGATGATTGTTCTGACCTTTGGTGGCAAAAGCTTGTTTTGCGGGAAGACGGCAAAGATACCGAGATCCGCCACTTTGTATTCCGGTAAGACAATTTCAAGTTCATTTGTTTTCAAGTAGGGCTCCAAAACAAAGCTGGGCAGTAAGACGAGCCCAAGGCCCTCACATGCGGCAGATGCAAGGGCTTCACCGTAGTTAGCGTGCAAAGATCCGGTAACTTTCACGGCATATTTTTTATCCCCTTTGCTAAAATTCCACTCATCCCCATAAGACGAATAACTGTATTGCAGGCAATTATGTTGTTTGAGATCATTGGGGAAGGTTGGGATTCCGCGTTCAGCCAAATAGCTTGGGGCGGCGCAAAGGTGAATTTTGCAAGGGGCGAGTTTACGGGCAATGAGGCTTGAGTCCGCGAGGACACCAATCCTTATCGCGAGGTCATAACCCTCATCGACCAGATTGACCACACGATCGTTTAGGATCAAGTCAACGGAAACATCCGGGTAAGATTTTTGATAGTTTGCAATAGCTGGGGCAAGGTGTCGTTTACCAAAGGCGTGTGGGGCATTAATGCGGAGCAGGCCTTGCGGGTGAACCTGCTGATTACTCGCTTCACGGATGGCTTCGTCGACTTGAGGGAGGATTACCTGGCACCGGATGTAAAACGATCTTCCAGCTTCTGTAAGGGAAACCCTCCGAGTAGTTCTATTGAGTAAGCGCACCCCGAGTTCGTCTTCCAGGCGTTGTACCTGTTTACTGATCATGGGGCGTGAAATGTTGAGGGTTTCACCTGCAGCGACAAAGGATCCAGTCTCAACGACTTGGACAAAGGCTTCCATAAGAGTAAAACGGTCCAATATACGTTCCTTATAAGAACTAAATACGTTCATTGTTAGGTAATTGTTTCTTTCTAGATACTAACTATTTTCTCTTTAGGTCCGCAACAAATAACCGGGTAAAGCCCGTTATTGGGACAAGTTAATAAATCAGCAGGGGCAAGTTCTGTCCCTTTGTACATGAGCTTAAAGGAGAAAATTAATGTTGGATCAAAAAACGGCCCCCTATGCAGCACTGTTGCTCAGAGTGACACTTGCCATTGCTTTTCTGGCCCATGCTGGCCTTAAGCTATTTGTCTTTACCCCTGCAGGAACGGCAGGATTTTTTGATTCTGTAGGGGTGCCGAGTTTTCTGGCTTATGTTGTGATCTTTGCAGAAATCATCGGCGCAGTTGCTCTGTTACTTGGGTATAAAACCCGTGTGGTTGCTGTTGTCCTTGCGCCCGTTCTTTTGGGCGCAACAATCTTTGTTCATGGGGCAAATGGTTGGTTGTTCTCCAACCAGGGTGGAGGATGGGAATTTCCAGTATTCTGGCTTGCTGCTCTAATTACGATGGGTTTGCTCGGAGATGGAGCCTATTCCGTAACCGAAAAATTTCAAGACAAGGTATCTAGTATGAATTAGTAAGGGGCCAAGATTTTATTTCAGTAGGCGTATGATTGTTCTGCCGGATCTAACAATTGGATATAAGCTAAATGTTCAATGTTACGGTCCGGTACTTAAAGCCGGAGATTTACATGACCCAGCATAATCAAATATCTTACCCCAGTCTTTTTGTCTCTCACGGTGCCCCGACACTTGCATTGGAAGACTGCGCGGTAACACGCTTTTTAACAAGCCTAGGGCAAAGGCTTGGTAAGCCGAAAGCCATTTTGATGGTCTCTGCTCACTTTGATCAAAGACGTCCCACGATTGCTTCTGGGGAAAAGCTTGAGACCATTTATGATTTTGGTGGTTTTCCAACGGCGTTATATGAAGTTCGCTATCCAGCCAGGGGATCATCTGAAATTGCGATAAGGGTGAGGGAGCTTTTACTTGAGGCTGGAATAGCTCCTGATATGGATGAGACAAGAGGCATGGATCACGGTTGTTGGGTTCCACTGGTCCATATGTATCCCAATGCTGACGTACCGATTGTACAACTTTCCATTTCCATGGGGCAGAGCCCTCAGTGGCACTTTAAATTGGGACAGGCACTGTCATGTCTCAGAGAAGAGGGGGTGCTCGTTATAGGTTCAGGGAGTGCATCTCATAACTTACGAGAGCTTATGATAGGAGGACATGATGAAGAGGAGCCGATGGTTCCTTGGGTACACGATTTCACCGACTGGGTTACTGAAAAAATAGAAATCGGAGATTATCAATCTGTCCTTTCGGCGATTACAAATGCACCAGAGGGAAAAAGAAACCACCCAACCATGGATCATATTCATCCCTTGTTTTTTGCCTTGGGTGCTGGGGGTTCTATTGTTGAAGATGGTGCGCGAGGTAAAAGGATACACGCCAGTACGACCTATGGTGTTTTGGCGATGGATATCTATGCCTTCGGCAACGAAGAGGAGATTTCTTCTACCGCTTAAGTTTAGGGAGTTTAGGGAGTTTAGTGTGTAGGATAGAAAACCGGGAGCGAACAATAAGTGGATATCTTATCGTTCGCTCCTTTTTATAAATTAGTACTGTTTAGCTGGCATGTTCTGTTCTGTAAATTTCGCCAATTACAAGCTGCTCAAACATATGTTGTTTGTAACGCGCGATAGTTTTTATAGGCACTGGTAATGGGCTTGCTTAAAACGCCTTCCCAGTGGATACAGACCATCAATTATAGATCAGCCAGGCTTAATTCTTTACCTATGCCAAATCGTTGCATAGTGAAGTATTCAATGTGGATCAAAAGCCTTCCTTCACATATTGCTGATACAAAAGCCGTCAAGATTGATATCTTGATGCTTATTATAAACGACGGTCATGAGGTTTATTGCTCTTTGAAATAGTTGCAATATTATTGATAAGTACATCTGCAATTAAGTAATATTTTAATGTATCTATTTGCATTATTAATTGTCTGTAAATTTAGGATGGATTGGGTTTTTAGGAGACGCTATGCCAAAAAACTTTACACTTATCTGTTTTGCAATATTCATCCTTACAAGTGGATGCATCACAACCAATAGGGTTTCTTCACAAGAAGAGTTCTTTCAGTTTTATCGTTCTCTCCCTCACTTTAAAGCCTATGCAACAACAAATCAGGACCTGGCAAGCAATCAAAAATGGGCAGCCGGGTATGCTGATGATAAATCATCATCACAGGAAGCTGCAGAATTGGCGATGGAATATTGTGAACAGTCACGACAGAAATACGCGATAGAAAAAGACCAAAAGTGCGTTATTTCCCATTTAGGGGAAAAAGAAATCCTATATCAAAGCAATTCTGACCTTCAGGAATATTTAGATATTTATAATACAACTCCGAAGAGATTTTACACGCGCTAGGGAATGTAAACACATCTTCGGAGGATGATTTGCATTAGTTGAAACTAAGACATTCAATTGGTTGTTAAATCTAAACCCGTTTTAGGGTTTTTACCTTTTGCTGTGGCCAGTTTACCTTTCATTTTGCTGTTACCAAATTCCTGAAGAAGTTTGTTTACAGTCTGGCTTTTCTTTGCGGCCTCCATTGCCTCTTTTACATGCGTTTCTTCTTGAACGACCTCTTCCTTAGCATCAGATTCACTATTTAAAGCGTCCCAGACTGCTTTGTATTCTACGTTATCTGTTGTGGTGGCCATTTCTTCTATTTCTTTTCGGAAATCTTCGTCGGTTTTTGCTCTTTTTATGGCATCATCGATGCGTCTTTGCCTTCCATCCGTTGGACTACCACCACCGCCGGTGTAGATAATAGGTGTTAGCTCTGGAATAACGCTTTCTGGTAGATCTTCACCGGTATTGTTATGTGAATTAACCCAATTAGTAAGGCTGGTGTCTGATGAATTTAGGCCAGATATTTCTTCGTCATTCAAAAGTGGACCTTGAGGATGACCAAACATTAGTATGGTCAAGCCAGCTGCCCAATAACGACTAGATGCTGTATTGACCACACCAACTTTCTTAGGCTTTGCGCTGGCATCAACAACCACTTTTGTCTTAGTGCTAAGGCCACCGTCATTATCTCCCCCACCACCACCGCCGCCACCATTGGCTAAGGATTGGGAGGAAAAAGCAAGTAGGGTTGCGATAATAGGAATGAAATACATTTTATTAGAATTCAACATATTAGCCTCCTTGGGTAACTAATTGTTTATTAGGGTTTTTCCTTCAGTGACTTTACCGAGTAAGGTCATTAGCTTGAGGGCATCGGCTGTGGACTTGAATTGTATAGTCCAACAATGCGCGGATCTCCCCCTTTGGGGGTATAAAGTGCTTTTATCCAGAAAGCTTTATCTTGATTAAAGGCAAAATTACTTTTGACAACGGCAGTAGCCCAGCCATCTTCGAAAACATGATATGAAGTCAAATCACTGTAACCATCCGTGCCCCTGCGAACATCTGATACCTTAACGGCAAATTGGCTGTCAGGTAACAATTGGTCTTTTACAAAAACAAAAATTGCATAGTCAGTTGCTTTAGTATCAATCGCGTTTGGCCCCTTCATGGGGATCGCATTGGCCTGAGCAAAATTCTGGAGAGATTTATAACTGGAATCGCTATTTCCGAAATCACTCATCGTAGCAAGAGGCACGATATATAGCTCAGTACGAGGGTTTAAAGGAGCTGCTTGTTGCCAATGTCCTGATATCAATTCATATCCATTAGTGGTTTTGACAATATCACCAAAAAACGCGACCTTCATACCACGATCCAAATCGTCGCGGAGATAGGCAACTCCATTTACATAAGTTGCGCCACCTACTTTTTTGGGTGGGATTACATCATAGAAATCAAGTCCGTGCAGATACCAGTTATCTAATTGACCTACTTTTAAACCTGGAAAAACACCTGCATTCTTTACAGATATTTTCTCTTCAATAGAAACTTCTTTTTCGCCATGAAGCCGCATTAAAAGTGCCGTCGCGACGGTTTTTGCTTCGAGTGATGTATTTTCTAGTGATGTTTGGGTTCGAGTACTCGAACTCTGTGATCCTCTACCCGTCGTTTGACAACCGGCGATAAAAATAAGGGCAAAGAATACTGCTGTTGTTACAAGTATCCTTGGGTATTTATATTTGTGTAGAGTGCGCATATTACCTCCAGACTTTTTTGGTACATACCCCCCATTATCGGACATATAAGCAAGCAGTAAGGATCACTAGGTAATTTCTAACACCATAACATACAGGAATTTACAAAAAATTGGAATGATAGTTTTGATAACAGATTGTGAATTGTTTCAGTTTAAAATCGAAGCGAAGTGATATTTCGATATTAAATTGAACAAAAGAAGTGAAAATGAAGTCTCCCTTTATAACACGAAGAGGTTTACTTGAACGTGCGGGGCGTGTTGGTGGGTTGTCCGCTACGTTAACTTTGTCCCAAGTACTGGGGTTATTACCAAGCGGTTGTAGCGTCGTTAGTGAAAGTAATGTCTCTTTTGAACACGGGAAGGGGACAAGTGTCGTAATAATAGGTGCTGGGATTGCGGGGTTAATATCAGCCTATGAGTTAAAAAATGCCGGTTATTCAGTGACAGTTTTGGAAGCAAAACAAAGTGCTGGCGGACGTAACCTAACGATTAGAGGTGGCGATAAAATCACCGAGAACGGGCATGAGGATCAAGTTTGTAATTTTCGAGATGGACTTTACTTTAATGCCGGGCCAGCTCGTATTCCAAGCCATCATTTAACGATTTTGGACTATTGTCGAAAGCTTGGCGTAAAGCTAGAAACCTTTATTCATGCAAACAGAAATGCCTATCTTCAAGACAATCGGGCGTTCGACGGAAAACCGGTGCGATCAGGGCAAGTAATCAATGATACGAGGGGCTTTATAGCGGAAAATCTATCAAGAAGTATGAAAGCCAATAACCTTGATCAAGAGATAACAATAAATGACCAGCAAAACCTTTTGGAATTTCTTAAAAATTTCGGGAATTTGGATGACTATCATCGTTATATGGGATCACCTCGTGCAGGTTATCAGACTTTACCTGGAGCCGCAGAGAGTAAAGGTATAGTCAATGTACCCCTAAATATATCCGAGTTAATGACCGCACGTTTTTGGACTTGGAAGTTACATTTAGAAGAAGAATACAATCATCAGGCCGTTTTGTTGCAACCGGTTGGAGGAATGGACCGGATTGTCGATGCTTTTGTCAGCCACATTGGCAATGACATCACCTATGGGGCAGAGCTCGTCGAAATCACCAACGATGATCAATCGACAAAAGTTGTTTACAAAGACCGTTATAGTGGGGGCTTTAATGAGATGGAGGTTGATTTCTGTATCTGCACTGTCCCTCTGCCGATATTAGCAAAGATCAAAACTAATTTTACAACAGACTATACTCAAGCAATAAAGTCAGTTCCCTACATGAATGTTTGCCGATTAGCTTGGCAAGCCAGTAATCGATTTTGGGAAGAGCAAGATCACATCTATGGTGGTGTTTCTTGGACCAATCAGGATATAGAAAGATTAGTGTATCCAAGTCATGATTTTCAAAGTGATTCAGGTATTTTGATTGGCGCTGAAAATCATTGGAAACGCGCTGAACGTTTCGGTAATTTATCTCCCTTGGAGCGTGCGCGATTTGCAATGTCTGATGGGGCGTTGATCCACCCGATATTACCTAAATTTGTTTCAGATCCAATTTCTATTGCCTGGCAGAATATTCCTTTTGCACAGGGAGGTTGGGCATTGTGGGACGAGCAATCGGTTAAGGAGATTTTGCCTATTCTAGCTGCGCCACAAGGGCGGGTCTTTTTTGCAGGAGAACACCTAAGTCATCTACCTGGTTGGCAAGAAGGAGCTGCGTTATCTGCTCGCCATGTTGTGAATAATATCCATAACCAAGTTTAGGGACGCTGTGGATCTAATTTACTGATTCAGAAAACGCATTAGTACTTTTCATTCTAACTATGTTTTTCAGGTAACTTCTAACCTACCATGGTTTTACGTAATCGTTGCAAGGGGCCTTCTGTTCCGGAATTACTTCGTAACTGCTTCAGGTATCCTTTTACCTTAGAGCTCATGGTGACGATGCCATCGTTCATGAATTTTTCATGATTTTTCTCAATATTGTCGAGATCATATTTATAGTTCACCATGATACCTAGAGCTTGAGTGATCCCCTTTTCGGAGATATCTCCCATCCAGTTGATTTGGTTGAGTTCAGCGCCATTTTTTAAGTGGAAGCGGGCGACCGGATCGATTGCGCGACCTCGGGAGTCTTTTTCAAGGAAGTATGCCGCGCAGAGCCGTAGAAGGGGACCGCGAAGCAATTCTACAAGTTCTGCGTTCTCAAACCATTTATCTTCATGAGTGCAAGATAAAAGAGCGTCCTTGGCTTCCTCAAAGTCTGTTATTTTCTGAAGTCCTTTCAGTTCTTCTCGGGTGAACGCGTCTTGGGTAATTGATGTATCCAGACCTTTCAGCCAACGATTGAAACCTGGAACAGGCGAAAGGGTTGAAAAGTTTTGAATTCGGGGAAGCTCTTTTGAAAGATGAGGGACTACTTTTTTGATTAAATGCTCGCCGAAGCTAATGCCTCTGAGCCCAGTTTGAGTATTGGTTATCGAATAGAATATAGCTGTATCAGCATTTTTGGGGTCACCAAGAGGTGCTGATACATCTAGGATATCTTGAACGTTATCAGCAAGGCCGCGTACAAGTGCTACTTCGACAAAGGCCAGGGGCTCATCTGGCATTCTTGGATGGAAGAGGGCATAACACCGACGATCAGAATCAAGGCGGTTTCTTAGGTCGTTCCAAGATGTGATCTGGTGAACGGCCTCATAAGTGATGAGCTTTTCCAAAATGGCAGCGGGAGTACGCCAGGTCATTTCCACGAAGTCGAGGAACCCGATGTCGAACCAAGAGCTGAGGAGCTGCTGTAGGTCGCTGTCTAGGGCTTGTAGGTAAGGATCCTTACCTTTGAAGGCAAGTAAGTCTGTCCTCATGTCAACCAGAAACTTTACCCCATTTGGAAGGGCGTTGAACTGAGTGAGCAACTTAAGACGTTCAGGAGTTGAAGATTGCCTGAGCTTGTCGGCTGCAACAGCACGTTCAGCATCGGAAGTTGCTGAGAGATAATTATCTACTGATTGCCGTAGTTTTTGTTCATCTGGAGAGAAATCTTCGGCTAGGCAGCTTAAAAAATCCTGCCGCCTTTGTGTGTCGAGCTCGAGATAGCTTCTACCTAAATCTGCTGTTCGCATACGTTGAGAAACGTCACCACCTGGTCCATTGATGCAACTTTCCATGAGTTGTTTCATTGTGTTGTGAGAAGGAACTGAATGAGTCAATTTTCCTAAACCGAGCGTCCGCGCAGTACTTTGGGCTATCTCGCGCCAAGTGCCAGATATTTGGGATAAGCCCAAACCAGAAGGGGTGCTTGAAGGCAGGGTTGTTTCAGCCATAAGTCAGCTCCTATCCTATAGGATGAAATTACTGTGTCTTGCGGCCTCATATGAATCTCTGGTTCAAATAAGGTTCTCGCTTACATGCTCAAAAATATTACTACTTCTCAAAGAGATGATTGTACTCTTGCCTGAGGATGTTTTTTTGAACCTTGCCCATGGTGTTACGGGGGAGTTCATCGATAAAGAAAACGGCCTTTGGTTGCTTAAAACGGGCTAGCTTATCTTTTAATCCGGACTTGATATCATCTTCATTAAGCTCTTTTGTGCCATCACCAATAACGACAGCTACGACGGCTTCACCAAAATCAGGGTGATGGGTGCCAATAACCGCAGTCTCTTTTACACCCACAATATCATCTATTACCAACTCGATCTCTTTAGGATATACGTTATAGCCGCCGCTGATGATCAGGTCTTTTGCACGGCCAACAATAGCAATGCGATTGTCATCAGAAATGGTTGCAATATCTCCTGTTATAAAGAAACCGTCGTCAGTAAATTCTTCATCTGTTTTCTCAGGCATGTTCCAATAGCCTTTGAAAACATTAGGACCTTTTATTTCTAAGACACCCGCATCACCTTGTTTTGTACCTCGAGATAATCGCGCCTCTACTCCTGGGAGTGGGTAGCCAACTGTGCCCGCAATGCGAACGCCTTCAAGGGGATTAGATGTGATCATGCCTGCTTCGGTCATGCCGTAACGTTCTAGAATAGGCATGCCTGTACGATCCGCGAATTGGGCAAAGGTATCTTCGAGGAGAGGGGCGGAGCCTGAAATAAACAACCGCATATTCTCACAGAGGTCGTGTCCGAATTCTTCTTGATCTAGGAGGCGCGTGTAAAAGGTGGGCACGCCCATCATAACGGTGCTTTTGGGGATGAGTTCCATGACGATTTGGGCATCGAATTTTGGCAGGTACCACATCGCTGATCCGTTCATAAGAACACAATTAATCGCAACGAAGAGACCGTGAACATGAAAAATAGGCAAAGCATGCAAGAGAATATCACCTTCTCTCCAGCCCCAGTACTCATGGAGCACCTGTGCGTTACTCGATAAATTATCATGAGTGAGCATCGCGCCTTTAGATCGCCCAGTCGTCCCGGACGTGTACAAAAAGGCAGCAATGGCATCACCTGTAACATCGACGATTTCAGTGACGGGTATAGCCTCTTTATAAGCGTCCATTAAACTTCCAGACTGATCTAAGTCTAGGGTAAGCAGATGGGAGACTGAGTTTTTATTAGCAATAGCTGTTAATTTGTCAAAATTTTCTGGGCTGCAAACCATAATATGGGGCGTGGCGTCGCCCAGGAAGTAATCTAATTCCTCAGCTGTATAAGCGGTATTCAAAGGAAGATAGGTAGCGCCGATCCGTAAACATGCCAGGTACAGCACAACGGCCTCTGCAGTTTTCTCTACTTGTACCGCAACACGGGCGCCTGTTTTTGTGCCTAAAGATATAAGTGCTCCGGCCATTTTTGAGGTCTGAATTTCCAGCTCACCGTAACTTAAGTTTTCCCCATCAGGAGACATAATGAAAGGCTGGGACAAATCAGCAGGAAAACGGGATTGGAAAAGAGCGTAAACATTCTTAGACATAAACAAGTCCAACTTAAAGTTAGTAAGATTAATACCTGGAATTATGTGGTGTTATTTCGATCTGGTAACTTTCATGCGGTCTGATCGATAATATCCATTGGTAAGCTGGCAAGAAAGTCGTTGAAAGAGCCTCTTTGTACGGTGACGTGTGTACTTAAGAGTTGCTCTGCCAAGGTCTTATCACCGCTTATTATGGCTTCGGTTATTTCACTGTGTTCGCTAAAAGAACTGGTTAGGCGGTTACTTTGCCTCAATTGCAGGCGGCGATAGGGGGTGAGGCGGTTACGTAAACTTTTCGTCTGCTCACTTAAAAACTCGTTGTGGCTGCCTTTGTAAATAGCTTCGTGAAAGGCAACATTGGCACGGTAATATCCATCATAATCGCGCTCCTTGACCATGGTCTCTGAGGCCAAGTGAAGCTCTCTCAATGTATCACGTTCAACGTCGGTCATACGATCTGCTGCTAACCGTCCGCAAGTGCCTTCTAATTCGGCCATAACTTCGAACATATCAACCAATTCACGTAAGCTCATTTTTTTTACAAAAGCACCACGTCGTGGTCTGAGTTCAACCAATTGCATCATACTGAGTTGTTGAAGAGCTTCACGCACGGGTGTTCTTGAAACGCCAAAACGTTCGGTTAGAGCAACTTCGTCCAGACGTGTCCCGGGGGTGAGTTCACCCAGCACGATTTCATGCTCAAGCTGTCTTCTCAAATCACGCGATGACATGTTTGGTGACGACGTACTTTGGGATGACTTATCTGGCAAATTCTGAACTCCCATCTCTCATTCTTAAACTGGTTGCCTTTTGTAAGCAGTTATCCCTTAAAAACTCAGGGAATGAAATTCATAATACAGATTACAATGTATATTTAAAGAGAATTCTTGTATACAAAAAAGATTGACTTGTATTCTCAAGTAAGATTATTGTGTTTTTATTAAAAATTGAATTGTTATAAAAATAAAAGGCCAAGCTCCCTAATCTAGGGTGCGATCGTGCCTAAATAGGGAGAATACAATGAAGTTTTCTAGAAAAGCTCTCGGGCTGATGCTTGGTGGAATGGTCATGACCGGAGGACTGCTTGCTGAAACCGCAATGTCAGCAAGTCTGAAGGCATCCCATCAGTGGCCAGGTGGTAAGGGTGATGTCCGTGATGAAATGGTGCAAATCATTGCCCGCGAAGTAAATGCCGCAAACGTTGGCCTCGACATCAAGGTTTATCCTGGTAAGGCACTGTTCAAACCTAAAGAGCAGTGGGGTGCCATGGTTAAAGGGCAGCTTGATATCTCTGCTTTCCCACTTGCTTATGCTGCAGGTCGTCACCCAGAGTTTAATGCGACTAATATGCCGGGTCTCGTTAAAAACCACGACCATGCAAAACGTTTGAACACATCCCCTTTTATGGATGATATTAAAAAGATTATCGATGAAGCGGGCATCGTCGTTCTTGCTGATGCTTGGCTTGCGGGTGGTTTTGCATCCAAGAAACAGTGTATTCTTGGCCCAGATACAATGAAGGGGCAGGTTACACGTGCAGCTGGTAAGTCGTTTGAACAGATGCTGGTTGGGGCGGGTGCTTCCATTGCTTCCATGCCAAGCTCAGAGATCTATTCAGCGATGCAAACGGGCGTTTTGGATGCCGCTAACACATCTTCTGGCAGCTTTGTGTCTTACCGTATTTACGAACAGGTGAAGTGCCTAACTGCCCCTGGTGATAATGCGCTTTGGTTTATGTACGAGCCTTTGCTTATGTCGAAAAAGAGCTGGAACAAACTAAACGCTGAACAACAAGCTGCATTGATGGCTGCTGGTAAAAAGTCGGAAGAATTCTTTCTTGATGCTGCCAAGGGACTAGATAACAAACTTGTTGAAGCCTATGAAGGCGCTGGTGTTGAGGTTGTTACCATGAGCGATGATCAAGCTGCCGCTTGGTTGGTGATTGCCAAAGAGACTTCTTACAAGTCTTTTGCTGAAAAAGTGAATGGTGGAGAAGAGTTGATTAACAAAGCTCTGGCCGTCGAATAACTGAAATTGAATTGCCCTGCCTGACGTCTTTTAAAG
This sequence comes from Halopseudomonas aestusnigri, assembly GCA_036960845.1. Taxonomy (GTDB): domain Bacteria; phylum Pseudomonadota; class Alphaproteobacteria; order Kiloniellales; family Kiloniellaceae; genus Kiloniella. The sequence continues at coordinate 59,853 of JBALWN010000009.1, forward strand.
GATTGTTGGTAGGGCATTTTCTTTAGGTTTATTTGTTCATTTCAGCTCTTTTCTGGTTAGAACAACATGAATTTTTTCATTGATATCGTACGCCAACTTTCGCGTGCTTGTGGCGTATTTGCATCTATCTTGATTGCCTCTGCTATTGTGGTGGTATGTCAAATGGTTGTGCTTCGTTATTTCCTTCAAGAATCTACTGTTTGGCAAACCGATTATGTTACCTACGCCTTGGTTGCTGCGACATTGATCGGAAGCCCTTACGTGTTGTTGATCAAAGGGCATGTAAACGTTGATCTCCTGCCGCATTATTTAAGCCTTCCTGCCCGAAAAATTCTCGCTCTTCTTGCAAGTATTGGTGGTTTAGTCTTTACAGCTCTACTGGCTTGGAAGGGGTATGAAATGTTTGCCGAAGCTCTGCACGGTGGCTGGGTAACGGACACTATTTGGGAACTGCCGCTTTGGATCCCTTATCTGTCCATTCCTCTTGGTATAGGTTTGTTGTCGTTGCAATACGTTGCAGACATTCTGGCGTTACTCAATGGCCGGGACATGCCCTTTGCCATGGATACGCATAGTGCGTTTGAAGGGGAATAACCATGGATCCACTTTTTATCGGTCTTCTCGTTGCCTTTGCGACAATACTTGTTCTCTCATCCGGCATTCCTGTTGCCTTTGGTCTTGGCCTCGTGGCCGTTGGTTTTTTGTTTGCCTTTGAAGGGCTTGATTCCCTCGATGTTATGGCCGAAACTTTCTTTTCCGGCCTTGCAGAGTTTGCGCTGGTTTCGATCCCGATGTTTATTGTGATGGGTGCAGCTGTTGCTTCATCACCCGCGGGTAAGGACCTCTATGCCGCCCTTGATCGCTGGTTGAACCGTGTTCCCGGTGGTCTCATTATCTCTAATATTGGGGCATGCTCTATCTTTGCCGCGCTCAGTGGATCATCCCCTGCAACCTGTGCTGCCATTGGTAAAATGGGTATCCCTGAAATGCGCAAGCGCGGTTACCCGGATGGTCTTGCGACGGGATCAATTGCAGCAGGGGGGACGCTCGGTATTTTGATCCCGCCTTCGATCACCATGATCGTTTATGGAATTGCGACTGAAACTTCTATCGGCCGTCTTTTCCTTGCAGGATTACTTCCGGGATTACTTTTGACAACGCTTTTCATGTGCTGGTCGTTATATACTGCCTGGCAGAATGGGTACAGCTTCAAGGATCAGGCGAATAAATACAGCTGGCGGGAAAAGTTCGAAGTCCTACCACGCATTTTTCCCTTCCTGCTTATCATCGTCGGCGTACTTTATGTACTCTACGGAGGTGTCGCAACACCATCTGAAGCCGCAGGTGTCGGGGCCATGTTCTGTCTTGTTCTGGTGGTTGTCATCTATGGCATGTGGCAGCCACGCAAGATCTGGAACATTCTTTCTGATTCCATGAAAGAAAGCGTGATGATCCTTATGATCATCGGTGCATCAGCACTGTTTAGCTACACGCTTTCTTCACTCTATGTCACTCAATCCGTTGCGGAATATATTGCTGCACTTGATATCAATAAGTGGCAACTTCTGATCATTATCAATCTCTTTTTACTGGTTGCAGGTTTCTTCCTGCCGCCGGTTGCGGTGATATTGATGACGGCTCCGATCCTGTTGCCGATCATCGTACAGGCAGGTTTTGACCCTTATTGGTTTGCTGTGGTTTTCACCATCAATATGGAAATTGGCCTGATTACACCTCCGGTTGGTCTTAACCTTTATGTCATCAATGGCATTGTGCCGGATGTATCGCTACCCACCATCCTCAAAGGGGCTCTTCCCTTTATGCTCTGCATGGTTCTCGCCATCGCCATCCTTTGTGTCTTCCCTGAGATTGCAACTTGGCTCCCCAATTACATGATGGGTGGAGGATAAAGCGAAACGCTATCCAATAGGACGTGTTGCGAGAGGAAGCCGGTTGGTCAAGAAATTGATCAGCCGGTTTTCTTTTGTGGGAAAGGCATAAACCAGTTGCCATGAAACCTATCTTCTATATTAAATTCTTGAAGCAACTCTTGTTATCATATGATTTGAAGGGAGCTGCTTTTACTTCAAGGTAGAGGAAATAATGTTATCGAATGACTGAGAACTCAGTAGATTTTCAGAGCGTACTGGAAGAAATCAAAGAAGAAGTTCTTCCTTTTTTCGGTAAAGGAAAAAACGCCGACTATATCCCTGCCTTGGCAAATGTCCCCGGCAGTAAGTTTGGGATGGCAATCCATACGGTTGAGGGCGAAGAGTTTCTTATTGGTGATGCTCGAGAGGACTTCTCCATTCAATCCATTTCAAAACTCTTTACTTTGATGCAGGTCTTGGGTTTTGAGGACGTAGATATCTGGAACCGGGTCGGGCGCGAACCTTCTGGCACTGCCTTTAATTCTTTGGTTCAGCTGGAATATGAAAAAGGCATTCCCCGCAATCCCTTTATCAATGCAGGTGCTATTGTTGTCACAGATATCCTGGCCAGTAGATCTGCTGATACTTCTCGGCGTATAGGGGATTATTACCGGATGCTCTCCGGTAACCTGTCTAACCGGGTTGATGAAACCGTTGCCTTGTCAGAACAGGATAATGGCTATCGCAATGCTGCTTTGGCGAACCTGATGCGCAGCTTTGATAATATCCAATCCCCGATACCGGATTTGCTGGATGTGTATTTCCGCCAATGCGCGCTGACCACTACTTGTGCAGATCTCGCCAAGGCAGCATTACCGTTAGCGTGTGGTGGGTATTCTCCTATTGCGCATAAGCAAGTCCTGACTGTGAGAGATGCAAAGCGGATCAATGCTTTGCTTCTGACCTGTGGCCTTTATGACGCCGTTGGTTCTTTTGCTTATACGGTTGGACTGCCAGCTAAATCAGGTGTTGGCGGAGGGATTGTAGCGGTATTGCCTGATCACTTCTCAGTATCAGTTTGGTCTCCTGAGTTAGACTCTTACGGTAACTCTTTGGTGGGAGGTAAAGCGTTGGAGTTGTTCACCACTAAAACCGGGCTGTCTATTTTTTAAGAATAAATTCCAAACTTTTATTGACTCCTGCACTGATAAACATAAAGATGTAATAGTAATACATGTTAATGTTTGGAGAAACGTTATGACCTTGTTGCATTGGCTTGAATTTGGGTTCCTCTATCCTGGTGATGTCGTTGTAAAGAAACTTGGCGTAACAGTAGAAGAGGACGGTGGTATCTTGAGATCGTTTATCAACATGTGTGTCTGGGGTATCGTTACTGGAACGGTTGCATTTTACGCTCTGATTTAACCTTTCTTCGCCAGAGCTATTGAGCCCCAACAGATGGATCTAATCATTATCCAGCTATAAAACGCATCAAGTTTTCTATTGGTCCGCGTTTGAAGAACTTGGAATAGCCCCAGACATATAACACTGCACAGAGGCAAAAGAGGGCTGAGGCATATACAGCCGTATCTGTGTTCTCAATCGTACTTTGCCCTTCAAGTAAGCTTAAAGCTTCAAGCGTTCCCATGCCGAGCAAGATATGGGCGACATAAAGCGTAAGAGTTTGCCGCCCTGTTTGATTACAAAGCTTCAACAACGCGGTATCCTTTAACCACCGACTTATCCAAAGACTAAAAGCCAGTACCATACTCGCGCCACTCATGCCTGCGATCATGTAAAAAGGCATTGGTGGAATAGGCTCTGTCGTTGCGATATCACGCAGATCTTGTTCTGCTCCAGCTAAAAAGGAGAGAATAAACAAGGATAAACCCTCAACACCTATCAGGGCGATAAAACCAAACACAAACAGTTTTATTTGAACAGATGACTGTTCCAGCGAAAGCCTACTGAGGAAAATCCCAAAAAGAAAGAAGCCAAGCCAAGGAAGCACCGGGTGCCAGCCGTTAAAAAACAGATTTAATATGAAGCCTTCAAAAGTCCAAAAATTTTGATAGCTATAGGATTTCCAATCCCAATTGAGATCGTAATCAAGAGTAAGCAGCATGATGATAAAACAAAGCATCAGCATAATAATAGAGGCGATCAAGCCCGTAGAACTCATTCGCAAAAACAACACCCCAAAAAAGAAGTAGAGTGCATAGTAGTGGAGGATATCGGCGTCAAAAATAAGCGAGTTTAACAGGCCTAAAACAAGTAAGAAGAGGGCACGTTTGGTGGTTAGAATAAAAAGTCGATCCCCATGATCAGTCTGACTTTCCTGATAGGATAGCGTGCCAAGCCCAAGTGACTTTTGAGATGAAGGCTTGGAAGATAAGCCCAGTCCAATACCAGCCAGAACCACAAAAGTAGCCGCCGCCCGTCCTTCAAGCGCCCCGACGAACGTTGTAGCCCAAACTGACCCCAGTCCCTCAGTCCCCATGGCGACAGTAAAGTTAACCAAAACCATGCCAACAAAAGCGAGAAACCGGGCAAAATCGAGCCCTTCAATACGGGGAGAGGCAGTCATGTATAATCCTGTACTTCAAAAGAGCCTGCTTTGGTGCGGTCTTAAAAAGACAGTATATACCAAGCAGCTAATTTGTGGTGTATACACTGGGTAAGCTGACAAATAGCTGACAATGTCAGATCAGGAAATTTGCCAAAACTTCGTTGTTGGTAATGTCTTGGAATTGGATGCCGTTTTCGTGGAATTTTTCCATCAGGGTGTCGAAGTTGTTCGGGTTCTTGGTTTCGATGCCGATCAGGATGGAACCGAAGTTGCGGGCGGATTTTTTTAGGTATTCAAAGCGTGAAATATCGTCCTCATCGCCGAGCAGGAACAAGAAATCTTTTAGGGCACCGGGGCGCTGGGGCATGCGGAGGACGAAGTACTTTTTCAGGCCAGCGTATTTAAGGGCACGTTCTTTTACTTCGGGTAAACGTTCAAAATCAAAATTGCCGCCAGAAGTGACACAGACAACATTTTTGCCTCTGAGCTCTTCCGGATCAATGGATTGAAGAATATCTATCGAGAGTGCACCTGCAGGCTCTAAAACCACGCCTTCTATATTGAGCATCGTGATCATGGTGGCGCAGAGACGATCTTCTGGGGCTAGTAGAACTTTGTCAGATGGAAAGTCTTTCAAAGCTTCGAAATTGTGTTCGCCAATAAGGGCAACGGCAGCACCATCGACAAAGTTATCAACGGTATCGAGTTTGACCCGACGACCTTCTGCCAAGCTTTCTTTTAAACTTGGTGCGCCTTCTGGTTCGACAAACCAATAATCTGTATTTGGGGATTGTTCACCTAGATAACGAGTTACACCTGCGGCCAGGCCACCCCCACCTGTAGGCATGATAAGGGTATCAAGGGTTTTACCGTCGAGTTGATCGAGAATTTCTAATCCAATGGTTGCCTGGCCTTCGATTATATCTGGGTGATCGAACGGCGGCACCATAAAGGCATTTTCTTCAGCAGCATATCTGTGGGCTGCTTCATAGGCTTCATCAAAAATATCGCCGACAAGTTTTATATCGATGTATTTCCCGCCAAAGGTCCGAGTTTTGTGGATCTTCTGTTGGGGGGTTGTCGTCGGCATAAAGACGGTGCCGCGTTTTTTGAAGTGATTGCAGGTATAGGCAAATCCTTGAGCGTGGTTCCCAGCAGAAGCACAGACAAACTTCTCTGCATGGCTTTCTTGTTGGGCAGAGGCTTTATTACTAAGGGCTTTACTAAAAAAATTAAATGCCCCGCGGATTTTGTAACTGCGAACCGGGGTCAGGTCTTCACGTTTGAGATAGACGTTACAATCGTATTTTGCAGATAGAAACAGGTTATGCTGTAACGGTGTTTGTGAAAAGATTGTAGAAATTTTTTCCTGTGCTTTTTTAACTGAATTCTCAAATGTGCCCATGATGCCAACCTTATAGAAACAATAATAACTGCTATATCCGTTTGGGATCATAAAGTATAGCTGATTTGAGAATTGATCTCATACAGATGCGGCATTTCTTTTTTTATTGTGGAGCGTTTTTGAGCTCATAAACGGGTTTTAAAATCATTTTTAAATAAAAAATTACTTTTTGTGACAGTTTTTTTGACTGCTCTCGTGAAAAGGATGTCAGCAGCGATTTCCGCTGTCAGGTAGGACATTCAAAAAGGAGCAGGTAGCATGCCCGTTATTTCAACAAATACTTCCGCAAATACGGCGTTGCGGTATCTAAATAGCAACTCGGCAGAACAGTCTTCTGTAACAGCCAAGATTGCCAGTGGTTCTCGGATCCAGAAGGCATCGGATGATGCCGCAGGTCTCGCCATTGGTACCAAGATTGAGTCCGATGTTACCACATTGCAGCAGGCTGCGACCAACGCATCTAACGGTGCGTCGATCCTTCAGGCGGCGGATGGGGGGCTTTCGAATATTTCTGATATTTTGCAACGTATGAAACAGCTTTCAACCCAGGCGTTGTCTGGTGCTGTGACTGATGATGAACGGGCGTTCATCGATGCAGAATTTCAAGAGTTGATCGAAGAGATTGATGGCATCGCATCCGGAACGCGTTTCAATGGGCAATCCTTGCTGGATGGCTCTACTGATTTTGTAACCGGTACCGGGGTGGATTTCATGGTGGGATCGGATGTTGCCGATATCATCACGGTTGAAATCGCCGATGTAGATGCCACAGCCCTTGCCGTAAACGCGCTTGATGTAACTGATACAACAAACGCGACAGCAGCGAGTACGGCTATTGATACAGCAATTGCAACGGTGTCCCAGACACGTGCCGAAGTTGGTGCGCAGATTTCACGGTTTGAGTTCAGGGGGGATTCCATTGCCACGCAAACGGAGAACCTTGATGCTGCGCAATCTTCAATCATGGACGCAGACATTGCGTACGAACAAGCCAAGCTTTCATCAGCAGAAGTTTTAACCGAGGCATCCATTGCAGCCTTGGCCAAGGCGAACCAGACGCCTGAATCTCTTCTTCAGCTAATTCGTTGAAAAGGGGGGGATGGTGATGAAAGTTAAAGCCAGTTAGTGCGTAATAGGTGGAGGGAACAAAACCCCCTTTGGCTTCCTCCACCGTTTATTTTTTACAGATGTTCTTTGGTTTAGAGGGCAGTGGGGAGCGGGAGAGACCGATGACGTCAACAAGCGGGATTGCGACAAGTTCTTCAGGGACGGTTTATCTCGTGGGTTCTGCCAGTGGGCTGGATACCTCTGCGCTTGTCGAGGCGGCAGTGGCAACAAAGATGCTTCCCGCGGATGATCTTGAAGTTAAAATTACAGAAAACGAAGCCGAAATTGCAGCTTATCAGGAAATGCAAAATTTACTAAGCGCGATCACTGATAGTCTTTACCCGATGACGAACCCGACGGGGTTACTCGGGAATGAAGAAAACGTCTTTTATCAAAACGAAGCTTATTTAAGTTCTTCAGATGTTTCAAACCCTTCATCTTTGGTTGGGGTGAGTGTTGATACTAGCGCACCGCAAGGGGTATATGAACTTGAAGTTCAGCAACTTGCCACAACTCAAAAGGTCGCATCTTCGGAACAATCTGATTCTGATGTTGCCTTGGGGCTTACGGGCGTGTTTGAGCTTTCAAGCGCGAGTGGCACCAGTTCTCAGATCTCTGTGACCTCCGATATGACTTTGGCTGATCTTGCAGATGCCATCAATGATACCACCGAGACTTCCGGGATTAGTGCAACTCTTTTGCAGGTTTCGGAAGGCACATATCAACTGGTACTCGCTGGTGAAGACACCAATCAAGCTATAACCATGAGCAGTGTCAGTGGGGATGATGTTCTTGTCTCGCTTGGTATTTTGAATGGAGGCGGTGACTATGTTCAAGAGCTTCAAGAAGCACAATCAGCTATTCTGATTTATGATGGCCTGACCATTGCCAGGGACAGTAACTCCATTGATAACCTGATCGATGGCGTTACCATTGATCTTTATGCAGCGGAACCGGGATCGACTGTTTCTCTTGAAATTGGATCAGATCTGGCGGGTGTCAAAGATCAGATCATTGCCTTTGTAGATGCTTATAATGCTTACCGTGAGTTTGCTATAACGCAACAAGAGACGACCACAGCTGGGGGGGCTTCTGACGGGGCGGTTCTCTTTAGTGATAGTTTACTCCGCAATACCAATATGGCGTTGTTTGATGGCTTGAATTTGACACTTGATAACTCTGATCTTTTCGACTCTCTCGACGATATCGGCATTACCTTCAATAAAGACAACACTTTGGATCTCGACGAAACAGTTCTCGATGAGGCTCTTTTGGATGATGTTGATTCTGTGCAAAAACTGTTCGAATTTGGCATGTCGAGCTCCTCTGAAAAATTGTTGTTGCTCGACAGCGAGCCCGAACATGGCGGCCTGTCATTTAATCTAGAAGTCACAACAGATGGGACCTCTGGTGGTATAACGGGTGTCACTGTAGATGGGGCAAATGGCTTGTTTACTTACGATGGGAGCCGCCTTTTGGGAGTGGAGGGGACCATATACGAAGGCTTGTCCCTTGCCTATTCAGGGAGTGATGCCTCGGCAACCATCTCGATATCTTTTCAGCAGGGGATTGCCGATACCTTGTACAAAGACATTTCCTCCTATGATGAGGTTGTGAGCACAACAATCGATGCCATCAGTGATGAAAACGAAGATCATGCCGAAGAAATTACTGAAATAGAACGACGTTCTGCAAATTATGAAGAAAACCTGATTGATCAGTACGCGGCAATGGAAGCGCAAATCGCAGCCTCAAATTCTATGCTGGCTCAAATTAAAGCAGTCCTTGGCGTGAGTGATGATTAGAGAGGTGAGAAAATGAACCCCTATTCTTCAAAATCTGTTTGCTCTGCATATCGCCAGGCGCCGAGGTCCGTTCCAAAAACTTTGGCTATAGCCATGCTTTATGACGAAGTGATCAAGTTGCTCGGCGAAGGCAGTCATGCTTTTGAGACAGGTGACTTCGAAGCGCATTACGACATCATGCAAAAGGCCGTTAAAATTATCCATGCGCTTAATGCCATGCTGGATTTTGATAAGGGCAAAGAAGTCGCTGTCTCTTTGCGTCGATATTACGTGTCTATTTCGGCTCAAATTATCCGGGCGACTGCGCGAAGAGACGCGCCAGAACGTTGCCTTCAAATTCAAAAACAACTCGCAGTTATGAGAGATAGCTGGCGGGAAATTTCGAAACAAGAAAATGATAAAGCCTTCCAGGAAGGAACGGTTCAATCGGCAGGAGGCCCCATTCGCGACGCAAGGATATAAAAACCTTGATGCATTGGAGGGGATAGTGCTTAACTTACGTAAATTTGCGAAATTGCAGGTATGGGAGAATTACGGTGATGAAAATGATCATCTGATATGCTGGCGAACGGGGTCGTCATGCAACAAATTTTGACTCTTTCTGGACGTCTTTTCGGGGCACGTCAGAAGGGCGAACAGGATTGTTCGGATCCTGCACTTATGCGTCGCATTACCGAGAGCGACGAACCTGCTTATCGCATGCTCGTCGAGCGTCATATTCATAAGATGTTTGCCCTGGCTAACCGTATCCTCCACAACCACGACGATGCGGAAGACGTGGTACAGGATGCGTTTTTGAAAATATGGACAAACCGTGAAAACTGGAACCACGATGGTGCCAAGGTAACTACATGGCTTTACCGGGTGGTGACCAATCGTTGCATTGATATTAAACGAAAACCAGTGAGTGCCTCTATCGATGCTGTAGCGGAACCTAAGGATGAACGTCCAGACGCGCCTGCGCTAATTGAAAAGCGGCAAGCGAAAGAAAGATTGAATGAAGCGGTGAGCACCCTCCCGGAAAAGCAGCAAACAGCCCTTATGTTGTTTTATCAAGAAGGTATGAGTAATCAGGAGGTATCTGAGATTATGGGGGTCAGTGTTAATGCTGTTCACTCATTATTGAAGAGAGCAAGACAACAGTTGCGTGTTAATCTTAAAGATAACAAGCTATAGTATGGACCTATGACAATAGACGAGCTGAAAGACCTTATTGATAGTTACGGAGCACAACTCGGGCGTTGGCCTGAAGATGACCGTGCGCGAGCTGTAGCCTTGTCAATTCGTGATCCTGAGGCTCGGGAACTATTCCAGGAAAGCCTGGCTATGGAGCGTTTCCTCAGCGAAGTTGTCGACGAGGTTGCGCCGGAAGGGTTGGCCGATAGAATAGTCGTAAAAGCCCATTCCAAAAGTATTCGTGAAGAAGTCCGCAAGGAAATGCGTCTTGCAGCGGCTTCAATTGCGCTATTGGGTGATTTATCCAAAATTATGCCTCATGGCAAAACAGTTTTACCTGTGCTCTTTGTCCTCGGTGTTATATCAGGTGGGATGAATCAACTTGATATTGCAACGAATAATGGTGTAACTGATTTTCTAAATTTACTCATATATTATTCATAAGAGCACAGCCGCATGACAGTGATGAAAGAGGGGAAGAAAGAGGGTTATAATAAGTTCATCAAGATCACCCTGCTTCTTTCCTTAACGATTAATATTTTTATCGCTGGTTGGTTTGCGGGTAGCTTTGTCACGAATAAAGTTTTTAATTCTCCCCCCCCACCTTTTGATCATATAGATGGCCGGATGCCGCCCCCCAGGGGCATGATCATGCTTCCGCCGATGATTAGGAGAGGGATCGCCAATCTGAGTCCAGAGGGGCAGGAGATCATCCGTTCTGCCTTGATATCTGAAAACCTTATTGGCCCACCACCAGGTTTCATTGGCCAACATGAACGCCTTCGTAAAATTATCGAGGCGGATGATTTCAATGAGACCGCCTTTGATGAAGAAACTGAGGCGATCAGAAAACAAGCTCTGGCGCGTATATCAGCGACCATGGAAGTCTTTACCCGTTCTTTTAAGAAGCTATCACGTGAAGATCGCCTTATGTTGGTGAATTGGCGTGGTGCAATGTTGAGGCGATTTTCTCAATAATAACAGCATATTAATAAATATATTATTTTTTCCACAAAGCTAGTGACAGTTTTCCTTCCCCCCGCCGTGTAACTCTTCATAACAAAATTATTTGTATCGGCAAGAAATTGCCTGAGGAGGAAAAATGGCCGTAGCATCTCTTATTCCAAGCACGACAACTACAACAGCATCGAGTAGTTCCGCTGCATCGGATCAGCTTTTCTCTGACTATAATGACTTCCTTCTTCTCCTAACCGAGCAGTTACAAAACCAAGATCCATTGGACCCAATGGATACCAACGAGTTTACCAATCAATTGGTGCAGTATTCCCAGTTGGAGCAACAAATTAACACCAATGAACAACTTGAAGCTCAAACAACACTTGATACGGCAAATACCATGACCCAGACCTTGAGCTATCTCGGGGTCGATGTCGAAGTTTCCGGCAACACTGCCTATAACGAGGGTAATGGAGCCAATTGGAGCTTCTATCTTTCAGAAAGCAGCCAAAACATCACGGCTCAAGTGTTGGATGAAAACGGTGATATCGTCAGTGAAGAAGTTGTCAGTGGTGATGTCGGTGGCAATGACTATGAATGGGATGGTCTGAACGATGATGGCGATGTTGCCGAAGAGGGGCTCTATACCCTCAAGATGACACCGTTGGATAGTGAGGGCAATGCAATCACTGTTGAGCTTTCCGTTCATTCAAAGGTAACAGGTGTCGATACTACAGGAACTCTGCCTGTCCTTCTTTTCGAAGGCGGGCAGGCCAGTAATCTTGATGATGTGATTTCTCTATCTAACTAATTCACAAAATCGGTAACGCCGATTAACTCATAGAAATAATTCAAAATAACATTTATCTAAAGGAGCGTGCCATGAGCTTGTCTGGTGCTATCAATACCGCTGTGTCTGGTCTAGCAGCTCAGAGTTATGCTCTGGGGGTTATTTCAGACAATATCGCTAACGCCTCAACTGTGGGGTATAAATCCTCCTACACCAGTTTTTCTTCTTTGGTAACGAACAGTACCACATCGTCTAGTTACGGTTCCGGTGGGGTTAAAGCATCAGATGTATCTGGTGTCAGTCAACAAGGTTTAATTTCTTCTACTCAGTCGATTTTAGACTTGGCGATCGATGGCAACGGAATGTTTATTGTATCCAGTTCTTTGGATACTTCAGATGCGACCTATGCCTTTACTCGGGCGGGTGATTTTTCGGTCAATGATGAAGGTTACCTTGTAAATAGCTCCGGTATGTACCTGATGGGCTATCCGACAGATAGTGATGGATCTATATCTGTTGGAGCAACAAATAGCCTGTCTGCACTAGAGCCAATTGATGTTTATGCCGCAAGTGGCGTGGCTGTTGCGACATCCGAACTTTCCCTCGAAGCAAACCTTCCCGCTGATGCTGTTATTGGCGATACCTTTACTACTTCAGTTGAACTTTTTGACTCTCTAGGTGTATCCCAAACAGTTGATTTGAATTGGGAAAAAACTGCTGCTAACACATGGGATCTGACTTACAGTGATCCTGTAAACACGCTTGATCCGGCTGTAACAAGCGGTACGGCAAGTGGAGGACCTGTAGCAATTGTCTTTAATGACGATGGTACTCTGGCTTCAACAACACCCAACCCACCTGTCTTGGATATAGCAGGTTGGACATCAGGCGCTGGAGACAGCTCGATTACGCTTGATTTGGGTACTGCAGGAGAAGCCAACGGTCTGTCACAAGCTGCATCAAATGAGACCGACCCTTCTGTCGATTTGGGATCAATTTCTCAAAATGGCACCAGTTATGGCAGTTTTTCTTACGTTGATATTAATTCTGAAGGTGGGATTACAGCATATTTTGATAATGGCCAGAGCCAGTCAATCTATCAGCTTTCCCTTGCTACTTTTGCCAACCCGGATGGATTGATCGCGGAAAGTGGTAATCTGTTTCGTCAATCTTCCTCATCAGGCGATTTTATTCTCTCAACTCCAGGGGACAATGGCGCAGGTGTTATTTCCCCCTCCTCTCTTGAAGAATCTACGGTTGATATTGCCTCAGAATTCAGCCGTATGATTGTGGCTCAACAGGCTTATTCAGCTGCTTCAACTGTGGTGACCACTGCAGATGAAATGATTAACACCCTTATTGCAGCCGTTCGGTAACCCGGATGTTTAGTGCAAGATTAAAACGACTAGAGGCGAATGTATTTCATCTCTTGGATAATGGAAAAAATAGATCAGGTGTTTTGAGTTGCCTTGAAGAAGCCACCTCTCTTAGTAAAGCGCTTGAGCAAGAACGAGATGAATTGGGACAGGAAATTCTAAAACTACGTAAATCTCGCTCAGTAGCACGTTCGTACTTTCAATCTATCGAAATGTTTAAAGGAAAAAGGAATTGATTATGGGTAATGGAGAAGCAAGGTTTCAGGCGGTTCTGGATACTTTAATCACCGTAATGCGTATGGAAAATCGTTTTCTGGAATGGCAGGATGCAGAGAGCGTTTCCCGGCTCCAACCCCTGAAAAAGGGACTTGCTGACGAATATGAAGTCTTAAGTCCCCCAATCATGGATGAGATGAAATCACGGGCTGCGGTCGGGGATGTTGAAGACTTTAAAGTCTTGCTCGAACAAATGCAGAATCTCCGTCAATTAACGCGCAGAAATATTCATTTGCTGAACGAAAGAAAAGTGGCTTGTGCGGAACGTGTAGAAGCCTTGCTTGATGCTGCCGCACAACGTGGTCATGCCTAAAAAAGATACTACCTAGGGAGGCTAAAGTGACGCTGACATCCGCACTTCATACTGCAACAAATGCTCTTTTGGTCACCCAATCAAGTATATCTGTTGCGTCATCCAATGTTTCGAATGCTGGAACAGAAGGTTATACCAGAAAGACACTGGCGACTGATTCTGTCGTTCTCTCTGGTTATGGTGCGGGTGTTACCACCGGAGGCGTTACTAGCAGTGCTGATCCCTTCCTTTCCGCAAGCATTATCGAGCAATCTTCGGATGCAGGGGAAGCCAATATCATTGCTGCATATCTTGATCAGTTGCAGCAGGGATTAGGCTCGACCTCCAGCGGGACAAACCTAACGGCGGATGTCGCTGCCTTGATTTCAGAACTGCTATCCTTAAGTTCGACACCAGAAAGTGATAGCCAGGCAGCATTAGTGGTTTCTGCGGCAGAAGACCTTGCTCAAGAGCTTAGCAGTCAGTCTGCAAATATCCAAGATCTCCGGGATCAAGCCAATAATGGGATTGCTCAGAGTGTCTCGGATATAAACCAATCTCTATCGGTTATTGATCAGCTTAATGAGCAAATTCTTTTGGCCAATAGTCAGGGAACATCAACTCTGGATTTAGAGGACAAAAGAACTTTAGAATTGGAAAAACTCGCCACAGAATTAGACATTTCTTACTTCACGACCAGTGATAACCAAACGTATGTTTATACTAATAGTGGTCAGCCCTTGGTAGATAGTCAGGTACACGAGCTTTCCTATGACCCTGCAGCCAATGTAGATGCTGCCCTGAGCTATCCCGGGGGTTTTGATGCGATTACCCTAAATGGCAAAGATATTACGGAAGATATTTCAGGGGGCGAATTGGCAGGGTTTGTCGCTTTAAGAGATGACATCCTTCCCGAGCAGCAAGACACGCTGGATGTTATGACTCAAAGCTTGATGAGTGAAGTTAATGCTGTCTATGAAAATGGCGTTGCTTATCCTGCCCCGGCAACAATTACTGGTACCGAAAATTTTACGGGACCGGATAGTTTTACGGGAACGGGGGACGTTCGTGTTGCACTTATGGATAGTGAAGGAAACTTACAGGCGTATCAGGATATCGATCTATCAACGCTCTCTACCATAAATGACGTTGTGGCGGCTGTTGATAGTATTGCTGGCATTTCAGCAAGTTTGTCGGCCGATGGAAATTTGATAATTGAAGCCGACGATCCTTCAATGGGGATTGGTCTTTCCCAACTAGATAGTGCGGTTGGGGTTGATGCGGAAAGCTTTTCCAGCTTCTTTGGCGTTCAGCAATTTTTTACTGGAACAAGTGCCGCAGATATTGCGGTTTCTGAAACTCTACAAAATGACCCTGGGTCTCTTGCAACCGGTCAACTCGATACATCTGCCATTTTGACCGTTGGTGATGCTGTAATTTCTGTTGGTGACAGTTCTCTTGCCGAGAGCCTTTATGATGCGATGACCACGAGCGTTACCATGGGGAGTTCCAGTGACACTTATGAAAGCTATTCCGCTGACTACATTGCGACTGTGGCGCAAGACGCTGCTAACGCACAAATGACAGCCGATGCGGAACAGTTATCTTTGGATAACTTAAAAACAGAACTTTCTAATAAAACAGGGGTAAATGTGGATGAAGAGTTGGCCTATATAACACAACTAGAAAACCAGTATGCCGCTGCAGCTGCGATTATCGATACGCTGCAATCTCTATTTGATGAACTGCTTGGTACGGTTCGATAGGATTTGACTATGGAACGAATTTCGACCTTTGCCAATAACACTGCGCTGATGGCACAGGCACTTAAAGTTCAGTCGCAACTTGCTGAAAAGCAAATGGAATCTGCGAGTGGCGATAAATCTCAGGATTATAAAGGTGTTGCCCAAACCGCAAGCCAGATAGTAAGTCTTGAAAGCTCTATCAATCGTTCGATGACCTATGTTGATAATGGGGAACTTGTTATCGGACGCATAGAAGTTATGCAGTCTTCTATTACTTCGCTTATCGATCTTGCCAATAATTTTAAGTCAGATTTAACCGCGACCCTCGGCGGAGACAACGCTTCTACTGTGGGTATCAACACCATTGCCAACTCAAACCTGGAAGAAGCAGCCGCGACCATCAATTTACAGGTGGGAGGAAGGTATCTATTTGCTGGATCTGCCACAGATCAACCACCGGTGTCTGTAGGAGACCCACCTTACACGGCAATTTCCAGTCCCTCGACTGCGCAAGATAGTTATTACAGTGGCAACGATGACACCGCATCAGTTCAGGTCAACGATAAACTTAATTTAGAATATGGTGTTGCGGGATCTGACAGTGGATTTGAAAAACTGTTACGGGCGATGAATATCTCTGCAAATGCATCAGAGGATCCAATGGACCAGGCGGCATTTGAAGAAGCTTTTGAGCTTCTGAATGAAGCAATGGATGAGCTCTTGGTTGTTCAAACTGAATTAACTGTTGCCTTCAACACAACCGAACGTGCTTTGGATGATCAGGTTGATTATCAACTCTATGCTGGGAACTGGTTGGATGATGCAAAAACGGCCGATGTGGGGCAGACAACGCTTGAGCTATCGCAATTAGAAGCCCAGTTGGAAGCGTCTTATTCGGCAACGACTAAATTGATCAACCTCAGTTTGACGGACTATATCTAAAATGCCACTGCATATGTAATGAGATATCCCTCACATATTGACAGTGGCATTCTGATTTCGCTCTCTTAACTTCGTTCAATACCACCGTAGGAAACACCGGAGAGGGACGACATGTCTTTTTTCCAGGTCGTTAAATCTTCAATAGAAAAATCTTGCAGAGAGCTATGACCACACGCCCTTGCCAAAATTTGCATAAGTTCTACTGATGCTCCGAAGAAACGTGCCAGTCCTTCTGCTGCACTATCAACTTTTAGCCTTAAGCGGAGGTCATCACGTTGGGTTGCTATCCCCACAGGACAGGTGTTGCTGTTACAGGCTCTCATCCCGAGACAACCAATGGCCTGCATTGCAGAGTTGGAAACAGCTATAGCATCAGCGCCAAGGGCAAGTGCTTTGGCAAAGTCTGCAGGTGTTCTCAGGCCTCCCGTAATGATCAGGGATACATCTTTGTCTTGGCTGTCCAAGTGTTTTCTTGCACGCGCTAATGCGGGAATTGTGGGAACTGATATATTGTCTCTAAAAATAAGTGGTGCAGCGCCTGTGCCACCACCACGGCCATCAAGTATGATGTAATCAACACCTATTTCGAGAGCAGCATCGATGTCCTTTTCGATATGCTGCGCAGAGAGTTTGTACCCGATGGGAATTCCGCCCGTTTCTATCCGAACCTGTTCCGCAAACTCTTTGATTTGGGCTGGTTTTGTCCAATCAGGAAAGCGGGCAGGCGATATTGCATCTTCCCCAGGATTTAACCCGCGTACTTCAGCTATTTTGCCAGTGACTTTACTTCCCGGTAAATGCCCACCTGTCCCCGTTTTCGCTGCTTGTCCGCCTTTGAAATGAAAGGCTTGGCATTGTTTGATCTTATCCATGGAAAAACCAAATCGGGCTGAAGCCAACTCGTAAAAATACCGAGAATTTGCTGCTTGCTCCTCGGGCAGCATACCGCCTTCACCACTGCAAATTCCCGTTCCTGCTAACTCTGCACCCATTGCGAGGGCTGTTTTTGCTTCTTCTGAAAGTGCCCCAAAACTCATATCAGATACAAAAAGGGGTATTTTCAACTTCAGTGGCTTTTTAGCTTTTGGACCGATGATGGTTTCTGTCGAAACTGGCGTATCATCTAGCAATGGCGCGGTTGCTAACTGAGCAGTTACAAACTGTATTTCGTCCCATGAAGGAAGTTCAGCCCTTGGAACACCCATTGCCCCCATAGGTCCATGATGGCCCAGTTTTGACAAACCGTTTTTGGCCAACTCTTGAATAAATTCTATATGTGGTTCGATAGGATTATTACTGCTGAGAGAAGGAGCGGGGCTTGGATTAGACGTGCTTTCGGTTTTGATATTTTTGTGACTACCATCACAAAACGGACGTTTACTAGAATGCTGACAGCCACAGACATAAATGGTTTTATCCTCTTCAAAACTCATCACCTGAGGTGTGATATCTGTGCTTGCATGTGATCCATCGCAAAAGGGGCCGTTTTTAGAAAGACCACACATACAAAATGCCTTTGTCTCTCCTTCTTTTACATCGATTGCAAAAGGTTCGTTCTGCCAACTTGTCATAGTATCTCTCTTTATCTCTCATAACGTTCATTTTGATAATTTTTGATAGTGACGTTTAGGTTTTTATTTTTATGATATATAGATTGGTGCGAAAATAAAGTCATGATGGTTAATTGGAGCTTTATTGTCTCCAATTTGGAGCGAATGGAAGAGATATGGATCGACTGTCTGGAATGGAAGCTTTCATTGCAGTTGCTGAAACGGGAAGTTTTAGTGCGGCTGGTAAGCGTCTTGATTTGGCTAGGGCTGTAGTCAGTAAGCGCGTTGCTGCACTCGAAACAGTAATGGGGGCACAGTTATTAAATCGGACGACAAGGCGGGTGAGTATTACGGGGCCTGGGGCAGAGTTTTATGAACGTTGTCGTGTAATTGTTGAAGAATTCAATATTGCCGGGGATGAACTAGCCCGAAATCAGATAGAACCCGAAGGTCATATTAAGCTCAGTGTACCTATGTCTTTTGGCCAATTACATATCGCTCCTGCTTTATTAGATTTTATGGACCGCTTCCCAAAAATTGTGGTCAATATGATCCTGACTGATCGATTTGTTGATGTTGTTGCAGAAGGCTATGATTTGGTAGTCCGTGTTGGGAACCTTGAAGATAGTTCCTTGACTTCGCGTCACCTTGCACCAGTTCAGCGTATCCTCTGTGCTTCGCCAGATTATATAAAGGCTCATGGATTTTTGCATGACCCCGGAGAACTCGCCAACCACAGAATTCTACACTATGGCTGGCATCGAACAGGCACGCGTTGGGACTTGGATAGTCAAAAGGGTAAAGTGTCCGTTGAAGTGGCTGTGCACTTTAGTGCAAATAATGGTGAGGTCCTTGCCGCCGCTGCAAAAGCAGGTAAAGGGGTTGCTTTAATGCCAAATTTTGTCGTGGCATCAGATCTCAAAAAAGGTAATCTTGTCAGAGTACTACCTGATTATGAAGCAACATCTGTAGGTCTGCATGCCCTTTGGCCAGCAAGTAAGTTACAGCCGACACGCGTTCGAACACTGATTGATTTCTTAATCGAACGCTTTTCGGGGGAAGCCTATTGGGATCGAGACTAATGGCCTTTGCCATTGGAAGTGTAGCGATTGATTTTCGTCTGCTTTGATCTTGCTTTGATCTTTTTGTCGAGAGTTTCTTTTCTGACAACAGATAAGCGTTTGAGTGATTTTCCATAGGTTTCTAGTGATGACATTAATTCTTTAAGACGGAGAGCGCTAATGTTGTCCATAGGCCGATCACGCTTTTCAACCAGGTATTGTTTTAACTGATTTTCAAGTTCAGTAAGCGTTTCTGGATCTTGAACTTTGCCAGAGCGAAAAAAGCGCGCCCATTTATCTATCTGACTATCATCGTTTAAACCAAATGCTGTTGTTTGATGTGAGTTTGACATTTTTTCCTCCTATACATTTCCACGTAATAGAAGGAAAAAACTGTCACTTTTTTTATTTGAGAAAATTTACAATCTCTTTTTGACCATTCAGATTTAACTCAGCCTGTACTGGTGCTGTTTTACTTATGACCTTACCCCGGCGAATAACAAATAGTCGGGCAGGGCGCAGGCGGATGGCTTCGATCGGGTCTTGGGCTTGCAGGATAACCAAATCTGCGAAGTTACCTTTCGCAATACCATAATCAGGCAGGTGCATGACCTTAGCAGAATTCTCTGTCACAGCTTTAAACATGGCTCTGGTTTCTGAGACGCCGGTCATTTGCCCGACGTGGGTTGCCATGTGTGCGACTTCAAGCATGTCATGACTGCCAAAGCTGTACCAAGGGTCCATGACGCAATCATGTCCGAGCGCGACGTTAATGCCCATGGCTGTCATTTCCTTGACCCGCGTCATGCCACGACGTTTGGGGTAGGTATCATGACGCCCTTGCAGAGTAATATTGATCAAAGGGTTCGGGATAGCGGTAATATTGGCCTCTTTTATAAGCGGAAGCAATTTACTGACGTAATAATTATCCATGGAGTGCATGGATGTTAAGTGTGATCCGGCGACGCGGCCCTGTAAGCCCAACCGCACGGTTTCACTGGCGAGGGTTTCAATGTGACGCGACATTGGATCATCAGTTTCATCGCAATGCATATCAACCAGAAGGCCGCGATCTGCCGCAATCTGACACAAAGCTTTTACGGATGTAGCACCGTCTTCCATCGTGCGTTCAAAATGAGGAATACCGCCAACCACATCAACGCCCATATCCAAAGCACGTTTAAGGTTTTCTGCTGCCTTGGAATAACGGATGTATCCATCTTGGGGGAAGGCTACGAGTTGGATATCTATCCAGGGAGCCAGTTCTTTTTTGGCTTCGAGCAAAGCGCTAACCGCCAAAAGACGGTCATCGCTGGTATCGACGTGGCTTCGGATAGCAAGAGTACCGCGTGCGATGGACCATCGGGCGAGGGCGTGGACCCGTTCCTTAATGGCTTCGTGGGTAAGGTGGGGTTTGAGCTCTCCCCACAACTGAATACCCTCCAGCAAGGTGCCGCTTTCATTCAGCCTAGGTTGTCCGAGACTGAGCGTTGAATCTAAATGAAAATGAGGATCAATAAAGGGCGCTGTTACAAGATGACCTGCTGCATCTACGATCTCGGTTTTGCCATGCTCAATGCCCTCTGTGATCTGAGGCGCTATGTCGACTATACGATCATTTTGAACGGCAATGTCGACCGTACTCTTTACCTTAGAGTTATTACCTTCGGGGAGAACGGCATTTTTAATAACAAGATCAAGCATGGGCTTCCGGTTTCATGTAGTCGGTTATGAGTATTACAGGCTTAAGTCCGTTCACCCCGGCGAAAAGGCGTGAGCAGCGCTTTAGGATAACTGGCTTTACGCGCCATTATTACCATAGCCACTATACTTAGGACATAGGGCATCATCAGGAAAAATTGATAGGGGATAACGGCACCTGCGGTTTGTTGTACCCGCACTTGCAAAGCATCCAGTCCAGCAAAGAGCAGAGCTCCAATCAAGGCTTTACCCGGTCTCCACGATGCAAAGATCACCAGAGCAACGCAGATCCATCCGCGTCCATTGATCATGCCAAAGAAAAATGCATCAAAGGCCGACATGGTGATAAAAGCGCCACCCACAGCCATAAAGGCGCTTCCAACCATTACTGCCCCGGTGCGAATACTGAGAACGTTAATACCTTGTGCCTCAACGGCCATTGGGTTTTCACCCGCCATCCGAACGGCTAAGCCTACGGGTGTCTTGTAAAGCACATACCAAACCATAGGAACGAGGAGGAGTGCCAAATAGGTTAAAGGTGTTTGTGTAAAGAGTGCTTCGCCGATAATGGGGATTTCTGAGAGAAAGGGCACAGGGTAAGGGTGGAAGGGGTCAATTTTTGGCGGCGTGGTCGCATCGGGTAATAGCATGCGATAGATGTAATAGCTCAAAGAAGAGGCAAAGAGAGTGATGCCGATACCTGTGACGTGCTGGGATAACCCGAGATAAACCGTAAACCCACTGTGCAGTAGCCCAAACATTGCGCCAACGAACGCCGCAAACATGACACCTGTCCAAAGGTCCCCACCCATATATACCCACATCCAACCAGACATGGCACCCATGGTCATAATGCCTTCAATTCCAAGGTTGAGGACACCAGCTCGTTCGCAAATTAATTCACCCAGAGTGCCAAAGATCAGGGGACTGACAATTCTAAATGTCGCGGCCCAAAAACCTGCAGAGATAAGAATGTCAAGAATATCCATCATGGTTTTATCTCCAACGCAGACGGTATTTGGTCAACATGACACTGACCAGAATGGAAAGGACGGAAAGGCCAACCAGAACATCAGCTATGTAAGTTGGAATGTTAATAGCGCGGCTCATGGAATCAGCGCCGACATAAATCATGGAAATAAATATCGCAGACAGGATCACAGCCAGCGGATTAAGCTGCGCCAGCATAGCAACGGCTATCCCGGTATAACCAAAGCCCGGAGAAATATCGAGAGTAAGATAACCTTTGAGGCCTGCGACTTCGCTCACCCCGGCAAGCCCTGCGAGACCACCACTGATTACAGCCGTTCTGATCACTGTCGTATTGACATTGATCCCGGAAAACTTTGCGGCGGAGGTGTTGAGGCCGACAGCACGGATTTCATACCCCCAAACCGTAAACCGCATCATGGCCCAACAGAGCACAGAACCAATGATGGCAAAGATAAATCCAAAGTGAAGGCGACTTTTGTCAACCAAACTTGGAAACAAGCCTTCGTCAATGATCGGTTCTGCTTGAGGCCATCCCATTGACATTGGATCTTTTAACGGACCTTCAAGGAAATACCCAACAAAGAGCAGGATGACAAAGTTCAACAACAAAGTTGTAACAACCTCGTCAACTTTGAGATGGGTTTTGAGCATAACGGGAATAGCCAGCGCTGCTCCACCCGCAAGCGCGCCAACGAGCATGAGAAAGGGGATCATCAGGAGAGGGGGGAGAACGATTAACCCTGTGCCAAAGAAAGTCGCAGCAAGGGCACCACAGTAAAGCTGCCCTTCGGCACCAATATTGTAGAACCGAGCTCGAAAGGCGATTGTTGCGGCAAGACCTGTAAAGATTAAAGGAATAGAGCGGGTTAGAGTTTCTGTTAGGGCAAAACTTGAACCCAGAGCACCTTTGACCAACAGAAGATAAGCTTCGCTAACAGATGCGCCAACCCAAAGGATCAAGATTGATCCTAGACCAAGAGAAACGATGACAGCGGCAAAAGGGGCAAAGACAATACGCCAAGGTGCCACGTACTCACGTGGTTCAATCTGCATGGCTTGACTCCTTAACGGGTGTATTTGAAATCTCAGGCATTTGGTCTTGTGTTTGCCTCAAATCCTGACCCGCCATCATCAACCCGACTTGACTGGTGCTGACGGATTTCGCGTCATAAGGCTGGGTTAATTTACCGTGGTACATCACGCAGATACGATCACATAGGGAAAAGAGTTCATCCAGATCCTCTGAAATGAGCAAAATTCCTGCCCCTCTTTTGCGTGCAGCAAGAAGCTGTTCGTGTACATAGGCAATAGCGCCTTCATCAAGGCCCCGCACTGGTTGATTGGCTAGAATGAATGCAGGTTCTGGTGCCAGAGCCCGGGCAAGGATGAGTTTTTGCATGTTGCCGCCAGAAAGCAGCTTGGTTTCTGCGTCAGGTCCTTCGCAACGAATATCAAACCTTTCAATGAGGTCATTGGTACGCTCAATACAAGCTTTGCGATCAATAACAATACCTGCCTTGGAAACCGGTGCATTTCGGAGATCTTCGCTGATCAGGTTTTCCCAAAGGGCCATTTCTCCGACAACGCCAGAACTGTGGCGATCTTCGGGTATACGTCCCACCCCGCGACGGACAATATTTGAAGGAGACGCCTGAGTGACAGGGACATCTAAAAGCTCAAAGGTGCCTTCGTTTGGTATGCTTAGTCCCGAAAGTAGATCTGCCAATGCTGATTGACCGTTTCCAGCAACGCCTGCAATACCAATAATTTCATGTTGGTGAATTGTCAGGTTCACTTGATCAAGCTTGGGCACTTTACTTACCTTGCGACCAGCATCTCTGAGTGTGACATTATTTAGTCTCACAATAGGTTTACCACAATCCATTGCCTCAAGGCTTGGACGTTCGACTTTCCGGCCGACCATCATTTCGGCAAGCATGGCTCTATCGGCGTCTATTGTGGCAACTGATCCAACTATTTTTCCGCGACGTAAAACTTCTACACGCGTACTGATTTGTAAAATCTCGTGAAGTTTGTGAGAGATAAAAATAATGGCAAAACCTTGTTCAGTTAAGCTTTTTAAGGTTTTGAACAGGCTGTCTGCTTCTTGTGGGGTCAAGACGGCGGTGGGTTCATCTAGAATTAAAACGCGAGCGTCTCTATAGAGCGCTTTTAATATCTCTACTCTTTGTCTCTCACCTACGGAAAGATCTGCAACGCGGGCATCGGGGTTGATCTTGAGCCCATAATCTTCGGACATCTTGGCTAATTTGGCTTTGGCGGCGGATTGTTTTTGGGACAGGGACCAAAGGCTTTCGGTACCAAGCATGATATTTTCAAGTACCGTCAGGTTTTCAGCCAAGGTAAAGTGTTGGTGAACCATACCGATACCAGCTTTGATGGCGGCATCTGTTTGTCCTGAGGGAAGTTGCTTACCATCGACTTCTATGTGACCTGTGTCAGCGGTATAATGGCCGTAGAGAATATTCATCAGGGTGGTTTTACCCGCCCCGTTCTCTCCAAGTAAGGCGATGACGTCACCCTTTTCTAAGGACAAAGATATATCGTCATTGGCGACAAGAGGCCCGAAAGATTTTGTAATGTTATGAAAGGCAAGCAAAGCCATATAACGTTCCCCAAAAAAGGTAGTAACGTAACGTTGCAAAGAAACGTTGTGATTTTACCCGAAGGGTAGGTTCTTCTTATAGAACCGATTAATCAGATCGCCAAAAAAGGACCCCCGATCTCAGGAAAGAGAAAGAGATCGGAGGTCGGAAGGCGGCTAGTAAGTCGACTTTGGCTCGTTGTCGTCAATTTCAACAACGAACTTGCCTGAGAGGATATCTGACTTTATCTGGTCGACTTTAGCCTTTGCGTCGGCTGGGATTATTCCATCGAACTCATAATAAGGGGCAAGGGACGCGCCACCTTTTTGCATCATGGTCCATTCTTTATAATCGGCTGCGGAGAATGACCCGGCTTTTACTTGATCTATCGCGTGACCAATCGCTGATTCCATATGCCATAGGGCGGAAGTAACGACGACGTCTTTACCGTTTTCTTCTTTGTTCATGTCGTTCACGTTGCCAAAGGCGAGTATGCCTTTGTCACGTGCGGCATCAACAACACCAGCGCGTTCTGCATAAAGAACATCTACGCCGGTTTCAATTTGGGCGAAGGCAGCTTCTTTGGCTTTGGGAGGATCATACCAAGAGCCGATGAAATTTACTTTGAATTTCGCGTTAGGATTAACTGAAAGAGCTCCGGCCATAAAGGCATTGAACAGGCGGTTTACCTCGCCAATGGGATATCCTCCGACCATACCGATCTTACCAGACTTGCTCATACTTCCGGCTAAAATACCCATGAGATAACAAGGTTCGTGGATGTAGTTATCGAAGACGGAGAAGTTTTCGCCATGTGGCTTGAAGGGGTCTCCCATAAGGAAGGCAATGTCTTTGTAATCGTCAGCAACTTTGCGTGCTTCACGGCTGATACCAAAAGCCTCACCAACGATTAAATCGGCTTTGCCTTCAGCGTATTCTCTGAGAACACGGACATAATCAGTATTGGCGACTTTTTCAGAAAAAACGTATTCGATTTCGCCAGCTTCTTTGGCAGCGAGTAGTGCTTCGTGAAGACGTGCATCCCATTTTTGTTGAATGGGTTGAGTATAGATGCCAGCAACTTTTAAAGTTTTTGCAAAGCTTGGTGTGGAGCTTAATGCAACACTTGTAAGTCCTGCAGCGGCTAGTGCGAGTACGGTTCTTCTGGATAAACCTGTCATGTTATCCCTCCCTGAATTTATGTAAAACAGCTCTGAAAGCGCCCAAATACAAGTTCGGTATTTTACCGTTAGTCGTTGTTTTATTAGATGCTTTCAGAAACGGTTGTTTCTGTTGGTACGACTTGTACAGAGCTCTTTACTCATACAGCTTGGACACATTGATGTGCCTCTGTTTTTACTGATAGATGAATGCTAATATTTTTTTGATCAGTTGGTCAAATAAAACAGCTAAAAAAGATGAAAATAATTTAACCATAACTGGTAAGGAGGTTCTTTTATTAACCCATTATAGCGCGATCTGTATTTCAATAAATGGAGTTTTAAAAGTGAGTTATCCGAAAATTGCATGGAAGCTGTGCAGGGTTATAAGGCGGGAATACTTGACCTCAGCGCTCAGGTAGTTAAAAGGGGGCAATAGTTTTGGGTTTAGCTTTGATCGAGCAATTTTAATTGTGTTCATAAGAGCCAGGTGTATAAAGCCCTTAAGATATTGTCAGCGAGAACAACGTAAGGCCTGAGTTATGCTCGAAGCCCAAAAAGCTACCCAAAAAACAGCCCAAATAGAAGCCTGTAAGAACTCAGCGAAGGTCCCCGCAAAGGCCTCAGCTATGCTCGATACTGGGGACAAGCTGGAAGCCAAGAACCTTTTCTCATATCGCAAATACTGGGCGCAGCGCTTTGGCATTGCTCCTTTCTTACCGATGTCTCGAGAAGAAATGGACCTTCTCGGATGGGATAGTTGCGACGTTATTCTTGTAACGGGGGATGCCTATGTGGATCACCCGAGTTTTGGCATGGCAATTATTGGCCGCCTTTTGGAATCTCAGGGTTTTCGGGTTGGTATTATCGCCCAACCAGAGTGGAGCAATCCTGATGCGTTTAAAGCGCTCGGAAAGCCTAATCTCTATTATGGGATAACGGGCGGCAATATGGATTCAATGATCAACCGTTATACGGCTGATAAACGAATTCGTCATAACGACAGCTACACACCAAACGATGAGGGCGGTAAACGACCTGACCGTTCTGTTATTGTTTATTCTCAGCGTTGTCGTGAAGCCTATAAGGACACGCCGATTATTGTCGGAGGTATCGAAGCATCCCTTAGGCGGACAGCCCATTATGACTATTGGTCTGACAAGGTTCGTCGTTCTGTCCTTATCGACAGTAAAGCAGACATCCTGCTTTATGGGAATGCGGAACGTGCAGTTGTTGAGCTGACCCACCGGATAGCGGCAGGCGAGCATCCGAAAGAAATTCAAGACATCCGGGGAACGGTTTACGCACGTAAGTTTGCCCCTGAAGGATGGACCGTCGCAGATATGTCGACCATCGACGATGAAAATGATCTCCATCACATTCCTGATCGCGCTGAAGCCCGTAAGAAATTACGTGAAGCTGACAAAGACAAAATAGCTGTACGCCTACCTTCATTTGAAGAAGTTATTGCGGACAAAGCTCTTTACGCTCAGGCATCGCGTGTTGTGCATCTCGAAAGTAACGCTGGGAACGCGCGAGCGATGGTTCAAGGCCATGGTGATCGTGATATCTGGATTAATCCACCACCGATCCCTTTGACCACTCCAGAAATGGATGGTGTGTTTGATCTGAACTATCAACGCGCACCACACCCTGTATACGGTGATGCCAAGCTTGCTGCCTGGGATATGATCCGCTTTTCGGTAAATATTATGCGTGGGTGTTTCGGGGGCTGTTCTTTCTGCTCCATTACCGAACACGAAGGCCGTGTTATTCAGAGCCGCTCAGAAGAATCAATTCTTAAAGAAATAGAAGACATCCGAGATAAGGTTGATGGTTTTACAGGCCAGATTACCGATATGGGTGGTCCGACAGCTAACATGTACCGTATGGCTTGTAAGGACGACAATATTCAGAAGGTCTGTCGTCGTTTATCCTGTGTGTATCCTGATGTTTGTAAAAATCTGGATACAAGCCATGAAAGTTTGATCCAGCTTTATCGTAAAGCCCGTGCGATTGATGGTGTAAAGAAAATCTCCATCCAGTCCGGCTTGCGTTATGACATCGCGGTAAAAAGCCCGACTTACATCAAGGAACTTGTGACCCATCACGTTGGTGGTTATTTGAAGATTGCGCCTGAACATACAGAAGAGCGCGCTCTTTCAAAGATGATGAAGCCTGGTATAGGAACGTATGAACGTTTCAAATCCATGTTTGATGCGGCAGCAAAGAAAGCTGGGAAAGAACTATATCTGATCCCTTATTTCATCGCGGCACATCCGGGATGTGAAGACGAAGATATGATGAACCTCGCGGTTTGGCTGAAACAAAATGGCTTCCGTGCTGATCAGGTTCAGAATTTTATTCCATCGCCCATGGCGTTGTCCACGGCAATGTATCATAGCGAACGCAATCCGCTACGTCCGATCCGTCGCCACAGTGGCGAGGTTGTCAAGACAGCCAAAGGCGTGAAACAGCGCCGTTTGCACAAAGCATTTCTGCGCTATCATGACCCAGAAAATTGGCCTATTTTACGTGACGCTTTGCGTGAACTTGGCCGTTCTGATCTTATTGGCCCAGGTAAAAAGCATCTGGTGCCGTCTTATCAACCTATTGGAACCGGGGATAACAAGCCTGGCGCCAAGGGTTACGCGAAGAAGAAAGATCAAAAGAGCTTCTTTACCACGCATTCTGGACAAGGACGCCGTCGGGCTGATGATACAACAGCTGATAGTTCTGGGAGCCGCCCGGCAGGTGGGCCTTCAGCTGCACGGAATTCATCTGATAGTCGGCCAGGAAAAAGTAGTGGTAATGGTAAGCCTGCAGGAGCAAGAAAATCTTCTCGTGGCAAACCATCTGGACAAAGACGACGTATTAGAACCTAAGGGTTTCGGTAATTTATCGTAAAGATACAAAAGGCATTCAGTTGGTGAATTGGATGCCTTTTTCTTTGTTAAATAATACTCTCTACTGGCTTAGGTGCTTAGCTTCAACCAGATAGACGATTTCAGAATAGGTGCCGTCGATTTCGACAAAATGCGCGTCCCCGGTACTACGGTTCTTTTCAACCCGATGCCAGAATTCGTGATAATGGTCCCTGATCTCAGTTTGAAAAACGCCAATTATTTTGTAACTAAAGCCTTTTTCATGGGCGTAGTTTGCAGCTTTATTTACCGACGATAGGCTGGTTTGTAGAAAGAAAATTTGCCCCCCTTGTTCGAGGTCTGTTTGGCAAAAATCAAATAAATCCTCGATCATGTCTATGCCGTAAACACCACCAGAGAAAAACTCTTTCCCTTCTGATTTTGGGGTCGGCAATGAAGCTGGATTGGAGAGTATCAGGTTATATTTTTCATCAAGATCAGCGGTTTCAATTAGATGAGTTTTAAAGTGAAAACACTCATTTAGTGTGATGTTTTCTTTAGATATCTTTATAGCATCAGGATCTATATCTAATCCTGTTACCTGTTTGGCACCTCGTTTGTCAGCATAGATACCAAGTACACCTGTGCCACAGCCAAAATCACAGATTTTCGCATTTTTGAAATCTATATTTTCCAGATACAAAAGAAGAAATTCAGAGTAGCGGGTGACACGTATTTTATCGTTTTCCAAAATACAGAGTTCTTGTAAACCAGCGCTAAATTTCTTCATATAATTTGGGTTCCTTTTAAATGCGTCTCCTGAATTTATATGTGGGATTATAACACAAATCGTAAATTGAAGTATGAACTCCCCTCAAATACGCGTGATTTTCGATTAATAGAGTTCATTACAAAAACGAGGCCAAAGCATATTTCTAAATATGTAGATACCTTTGCCTTAGAACTTTTAAAATAATTGATGTGTCCATAGGTCATTACATGAAAAAGAGGATAGAGAGTTGGTATTATACATCTATCCGATTAATTCATCATTAGGTTGATAGTTTTAGAATAAAGTGAGCACGAAGAGCGCACTCTATTCTAAAATAAATGACGTTAAGATAGTTAACAGCTGGTTATTCCAACGCTTACTCGAAAGTATAAGAACCTAGCTCACAAAGATCTAAATCGAAATCTTCCAGAGTATCTCCATCATCAAATTCGGCACGGATATCATATTCGCAAGTTTCCATTCCATCAGCAATCAGGACGCCTATTTCGTACCCAGAATCAAGAATGCCGCCTTCCATAAGGTTGCTTTCCCACTCTCCAGAATTTACGGGAGATACATGAAACGCAACAATGGGACTACTCGATTGATTGGACAAAAGGAATTCGAGATCTTCAGCCCATGCGGTACTCGTCCAGATCAAGCAAATTGCAGCCGTGGTTGCTCTAAAGTAGTTTTTCATCAATGTACTTTTCCTTATGGACAATTCTCATGAAGAGAAAATACCTCATTTCAGTTCAACGACAAGCCGATTAATCAATGTAAACAATATATACCAAATATAATGGCAAAAACTCTAATTGAGTTGTTCTTTTAAAGTCTCCTGAACCGCTTGATCAAATGAGTCCGTTTCGTTGGTTTCTTCAAGGGCTGCTTTGGCTTTTTCCTCAACGTAGGTGTCATATTTTTTAATCAGTTTACTCATGCCATCTTCCAGTTTCGCCCGGGTAGCAAGTTTATCATCGATATAAGTTTGTTTTTCTTCCAAACTTAATCCCTGAAGGTCAGTCGGCAGTCCGTTCTCATCGACTTTGTCTAAGGAGATTACGCCATTTCTGATATCGCCAATAAGATCTCCACCGCCGGTAATTACTTCCTTGGATACTGTGCGTTTGGAATAGAATTTTGAGTTTTCTACTTGCACAGATTCAGGCGCTTCGGATTTAGTCGACATCTTTTCACGCACCGTTGATTGCTCGTCGTCTGACCCGTACGGAATGACGGTTTCATCAAGACGTTTTTGCAAGATGATAATGTCGCCATCAAACGGTGTTTCTATAACCGTGATCCGCCCGCCGTCCTGAGGAATAGGGATGTATTTTCCATGGCCCCGTTGCGCGATTTCTTTCCAGATATTTTTGGTTTCCCGGTCACCGCCTGCTTGTACGGTATTGACGATGATATCGTGCTTGTTTGCGTATTTAATGATTTCGGGATACTGAGGCGTATTTTCGTAATCCATATGAGGAGGGGCATCACCAACCAAAAAGACAATCCTTTGAATGTCTTCGCCCATACTCCAATCAAGATCTCTCATAGAGGCATTGAGAGCTTCATTGACGGCCTCAGGTGTATCACCTCCGCCATCGGCTTTAAAGCGGATAAGATTGCCATAGAGTCCCTGAATGTCGGTGCTCATATCAAAGGTTTTAAGGACGTAATCATCGCCAATATCACGGTAACCAATCAGAGCCATGTTAATCTCGGCGCTGGGGTGGATATCAACAATGGTATTGGCAATGGACCAAATCTTGCGTTTGGCACCATCAATGAGATCAACCATGGATCCCGTCGTGTCCAAAACAAAGGCCACTTCAATGCGTTCTCTGCCGTCTTGGTTGTCCGCGAATGTAGCAGAACTGTAAGATAAAATTGATGCTGTGGTGACAAGACTTGTAATTACCGTGCGAACTGATTTTTTCATCAGATTAACCTATCTCTTTTGTGAAAATAGGCATTCAAGATGATGGAGCATTATGGTGTGAAAGGGGGAAGAAAAAGGCGAGAAAAGGTTACTTTAGGGTGAAAATAAGATCAGGTATGTATTTCCCGACCCTATTTTCATTTGATATCGGGGCCTTAAGTTGCTGGGCCCAAGCAAAATGCATGTTCTACGTGGTTATTTGCTTCTGAAATTTCATTTATATTTGCAAGATAGTCGGCAAAAAATCCGAAACTCACGGATGGATGCCCTGTTGGGGTCCACGATACTGCCGCTATAGGGTGGGACATTAAAAATTGCTGTCCAGGGGCAAGAGCCGGCACATTTAAACTTTGTTGAGCTGGATAGGTGTTATTCCAAGGCAATCCAAGGGGAACATCAAACCCAACACTGACGACACTCGCAGGGGCTAACGCGGTACCATTGTTTCGAATGATCCAACGAATGGATTGGTTACCACCATCCCAACTCCCGCAATATCCGTTATTTGGCATACCGTTTGATCCGCCAGATGCGGGTAAGACAACCAGGTCAGGCGTACCCATACCTTCGGGGAGGCCGAAAACAGGTCCAGTACTCGGCTTTTTAAACGTTCTTGTAAGAACACGGCTTTGTCTTTTTTGAACGATTGTTTTAGGGGCATTGGGCCTTGTTGGAACGGCTACTTTGTATTGTGTTTTTTTAATTAATGTTGGTTTGTTTGTCGCAGCAGGAGGGGGATAACGGCCACAATAGGTTTGGCCATTACCAAGGGGAACACATCCGGCCATGGCAGGTGCTGCAGAAAGGGCAAAATAACCTGCAGTGAATAGAGTAGCAGTCATGGTGCAAAGGCTAGTTGTTTTTAGCATATTACTCATAATCTCAGTCTCCAAATTTTGTTGCAGGAGCGGAATTTTTGAGTATTTGGCATTTCGTTTCAGAATGCTTGATTTCCGCTTGTTATCTGATTTGTCGAGATTGAGTGAGATAAGGTTCAATTTTATCTTCAGGCTGGTGTATTTTTTGAGTTTTAAACAAGTTTTTGCCGGATGTTAACTCAGAACGTTGTCAGATCTTTGCAGTGCTACTTTTTCTGCTTTAAGACTAGTAAGGATACTAATTCAACAACTCAGTATTTGTGGAAATCAGATGAAATTTTGTGGAATTGAGCTCAAAGGAAATGAAACGGTTCTTGTGATCTTGGAGAGTGAAGATCTCAAACACATAGATATTCCCACCCGTAAAATAGCATTGGGTGATGGCGATAACGCTGATGAAGTTACGACTTTTCAGAACACAATTGCAGAGTTTTTTAGAGCCCATAAGATTTCAAAGGCTGTAATCAAAAAACGAGCAAAAAAGGGTAAGTTTGCGGGTGGTCCCGATACCTTCAAGATGGAAGCACTGATACAAATAATTCCTGATCTCGAAGTGGTTTTAGTTACCCCCCAGGCTCTTGCTGCAATGGAAAAGAAAAACGATATTGTGCTGCCCGCAACGCTTAATAAATATCAACACGTGGCCTATTTAGCTGGTGCTTATGGGGTGATTAAAAAGAGAGAGGCTTAATCCGAGCGCTCACACTCTTGTGTTTGTTCCGGTGTTAAGTGTTCTATTAACTGTATAATAGAGTTGAGTTTTATTTCAGGATAATGTTCTTGCATGCCTTCGAGCATAATCTGGTCCGGCCATTCACTTTCTCTGCCTAGGTAAGTTGCGACATCAGAAAGCGGCATATCCGTGCATTTGGTGACGCAAACGACAACAGTTTGGTTTGGATCATCTTCGTTCACGTAAGCCATACGGCCTGGCATGATCTGAAGCTCCCGCCATCTGATGGAAGAAGTTTTCTCGCCCGATAAGATTCTAGGGAAAAGTCGCGCGACGACTTCAAGTTTTTGCATCTTTTGAGCTTTTCCACTGTGTCATCACATAAGACGCAAAGGCCTGATATTCTGTTGGAGAATAAAAATAAATTTTAGGGATATAGGAAGATTGAACAAGGTCATACTGAAGGTATAAAAAGGACTTCATGTCCTTTAGATTATTTATTTTATTCCATTTTATAGTACTTTCGCAGATGGACGTTTTTATAAGCAATCCTTCTGTGTTTGCTTCATAAAAAACTTGGTGAGTTTTATTTGTTTTTCTTGGATATCTAGAGAAGGTACCTATTAATAATAAAATGAATGAACAAACAATCGTTCCAACACATGCAATAATAGATATTTTAAAAAGTAAGAACCAATGATCTGTAGTTTCAGGAAGTCCTATTTTAAATAATAATAGAAGATCAACAGCGATAGTTACGACAAACAATCCAATATACAGAGGCTTCGTTCTTAGGAATAGAGAACAGTTACAGGAGAAAGCTTTTGTTCTATTGATGGCGACTGAAATACTCATTTCGTGATTTGTTTTATTTACGGTGTCATTCGTAGGTTTATACTTTTTTGCTTCGTTCCAGAGAGATTTTGAATGATTGATGAAGTTTTCAAACTCTTCTGATGACTTAAAACAATGCTTTGGGATAAAGAAGCTTTTAGAACCACCCAAGTCGTAGAGTATATATGAATTGAATAAGTGGACTTTTTGAATTCCGTCCCATTTTATATGGGTCTCTCCTGATATGCTATTAAAACATATCCCGTCAGTGCTTATTTGGCACTCATAGCCTTTTAGGCCTCCATAATTTTTCTTAAAAAAAACCATAGAGAAAAATATACATAAAACTAAAAGTAACAATATACCCCCTGCTGCAATAGAAATAGAAGTTTGCGTATAATAAATAAAATCATGGATAGAGGCAGGAACCCCATGTTTAAGGCTCATTAAGCCAAACACAATTAGAAAAATACAAAAAACTGTAATGTAGGTAGATTTCGCACGTAGTGTCTGGATTAAATATAGCTTGAAAACATCTGCTCTATTTATATGTACGGTAATTTCCAAACGAAAAATCCTTTTCTAAAATTAAATATACTGACAACCAATAATTTTATTTAAAAAATTGAGAGGGCTTTAATTTGTGGAAATTTTCTCAACCAGAATAATAGAGATCCATACTTATATCGTTTATTGATATCTTCAATGTAAATACCTCTATAAATCTATCAATTACTCATTTAACATATGGTTACCCATAATTGAATAATGATCCACACATTACGTTTATGATTTATATTAAATTAGATGTAATATGTGTGAAGAAGTTTATAAAAAAGGGCCGCAGAAACAGTCAGCAGCCCTTAGAAAATTTACTTGGATAAATGGTAACGTTTAACTCTTATACACCCTCTTACCCGCGACATAAGTGGCTGAGACGGCCCGGTCATCGCCGAGGATCATGAGGGAGAAGAGGACGTCTTCGAGGGTTTCTGATACTTCCTGACGACTTGCCAGCACGGGAGTGCTCTTGGGATCGAGCACCACGATGTCCGCGAATTTTCCTTGGTCTAGGCTGCCGATTTCATCGTCGAGTTTAAGTTGTTTGGCGTTACCGAGCGTCGCGAGATAGAAGGCGTCGTAGGCGGTAATCTTTCGGCCTTTGAGCATGGCGACTTTGTAGGCTTCGCCGAGGGTTTGCAACATGGAATAACTCGTGCCGCCGCCAACGTCTGTGGCAACACCGACACCAACGGGGCGTTCTGCTTTACCGAGATGATCGATATCAAACAGGCCGGAACCTAGGAAGTTGTTTGAGGTCGGACAGTGAACCACGGTTGAGCCACTTTCTGACAGGCGGGCACATTCGCGGTCGGATAAGTGGATGCCATGGGCGAAGAAAGAATTCTCGCCGAGCAGATTAAAATGATCGTAAACGTCTGTGTAGTCTTTGGACCAAGGGAACTGCTTTTGTACTGTTGCGATCTCGCCTGCGCTTTCGGACAGGTGGGTTTGCATCAGGCAATCTGGGTTATCCTTGTAGAGATCCCCTGTAACCTGAAGCTGAGCATCAGTTGATGTTACGGCAAAGCGCGGTGTGATGGCATACTTCAAACGTCCTTTACCATTCCACTTGTTGATCAGTTCTTGTGAATCCCGTCCTGCGGTCTCTGGCGTATCTAGAACGTTATCAGGCGCGAGACGGTCCATCATGGTCTTACCTGTGATCATCGCCATGCCGCGCTTCTCAGCGGCGGCAAAGAGGGTATCCGCACATGTCTTGTGTACGGAACAGAAGGCGAGAGACGAGGTCGTGCCATTGGCAAACAGGCGATCAAGGAAGAACTCGGCGGCTTTGGCTGCGTATTCTTCTGAGCAATAGCGGGCTTCTTCGGGGAAGGTAAAACGGTTTAGCCAGTCGAGCAGATCTTTACCGGGCGCGGCTAGGATACGGTTTTGCGGAAAGTGGATGTGCGGGTCGATAAAGCCCGGCAAGATGAGCTTGTCATCGTAATCATCACAGGGAAGGTCTTTAAACTCTGTCGGAAGATTTGCAAAAGCGCCCTGCCAGAGAATATGACCTGATGTGCTGATGACCACAGCACCCTTGGCCTCATAGACAACAGAGTTCTCTTGCCCAGCTATTCTGGGATTGGCCTTGAAATTTACTGTGGCGCCGCGCAGAATTTTATCTGCTTGCTGATCTGTATTCGTCATGACTTAGGCCTTATCTTACACGCTGGATTATTCGGCACGCAGGAAATTCCGGCGCACGCGGCTACAAATTATTGGTACTGTACTCATTTAATGGTTTTGTCAGCCGGGGGATCTAATTATCCCGCACCGTACTGATGCTTATTCACTTGTTTTTGATTGGGCACCAGCCTCAATTGTTATCAAGGCTGGTGTTGTTCCCAAACTTTTCTTTGAACTCTTTATCTGTGATAAAGGCTCTGTATTTTCTAAGCGACCTTAGTTAGGCAACTGATCGTCGATACCTTTGACGTACCAGTTCATGCCCAGCATATCGCCAATAGCAACAGTTTCGCCTTCTTTGGCAGCAACAGAACCGTCTTGTTTGGTAATCGGACCCTGGAAGGGGTGCAACTCGCCAGAAACGATTTTAGCAGTTGTTGCTTCGGCAGCAGCTTTTACATCAGCAGGCATGTTTGTGAACGGCGCCATGCCAACCATGTTGTCTTTAATGCCGCCCCAGGTGTCACCGGATTTCCAAGTACCATCTATCACAGCCTGAGTACGGGTAATATAATAGCTGGACCAGTCATCAACGATTGACGTGAGCTGAGTTTTTGGCGCAAAGGCAATCATGTCAGATGCTTGACCAAAGGCATACACGCCATTTTCGCCAGCAATTTGAAGGGGTGCTGTTGAATCTGTGTGCTGTGAGATAATGTCAGCGCCTTGACCAATTAGAACTTTGGCGGCATCTGCTTCTTTACCAGGATCGAACCAAGAGTTAACCCAAACAACTTTCAATTTGAAATCTGGGTTTACAGATTGGGCGCCGAGCATGAAAGCGTTGATGCCACGCACAACTTCTGGAATTGGGAAGGATCCGATGTAACCAGCAACGCCTGATTTGGACATTTTAGCTGCAATCTGACCAATGATGTAGCGACCTTCGTAAAACCGTGAAGAATAAGTCGCAACGTTATCGGCCTGTTTATAGCCAGTTGCGTGCTCAAATTTTACATCCGGGAAACGTGAAGCAACTTTAAGGGTAGGTTCCATATAACCGAAAGACGTTGTGAAGATCAATTTTGATCCATCACGTACTAAACGCTCGATTGCACGTTCTGCATCTGGACCTTCTGCTACATTTTCAACGTAGGTGGTTTCAACTTTATCACCCAAAGCTTTTTCAACGGCAAGACGACCTTGATCATGCTGGTAAGACCAGCCATGGTCCCCAACAGGGCCGACATAGATAAAGCCAACTTTGAGTTTCTCAGCTGCATCGCCGTCAGCAACTTGTTCGCCGCCTTGTTTTTGCATGTTGAGGTAATAATAAGCGCCTGCAGCCACCAATGCGATGACGACGATTGCTCCCAGTAGTTTCTTCATTAGATATTCCTCCCCGAATGGGTCTATAGATGTATGGTCTCAGGACGAATCTTTGTTTAAATCCAGTTATCTATCCGGAACAAAGGATTGACCAATACAGGCTGGTGTATTTACACGAGTAAGTGTCTTGTTTCCAGAGATAATAACCAGAGCGATTATTGTGACAAGGTACGGTAAAGATGAAAGAAACTGTGATGGTATACCGAACCCGAGCGCCTGTACATAGAGACCCATGATCCAGACAGCACCAAAGAGATAGGCACCAATTGCCAAACGTTTAGGTAACCAGGTCGAAAAGACAACCAGAGCCAAAGCAATCCAGCCGCGACCCGCGGTCATATTCTCAATCCATTGTGGCGTATAGGCAAGAGATAGATAAGCCCCGGCCAAGCCTGAACAAGCGCCACCAAAAAGGATACAGGCATAACGGACTGCTATGACGTTGTACCCGAGCGCATGTGCAGAGTTATGGTTATCGCCAACTGAACGAATGATTAAACCAGTTCTGGTTTTAAATAAGACGTAGGTTGTTCCGAAAATAAGCGCAAAGGAAGCATATACCAGAATGTCTTGTCCAAAAATGATAGCACCAATAAAAGGGATAGAAGTCAGTAAAGGGATATCAATTTGGCCAAGTTTGACACCCGGGAGACCAACATAAGATTCCCCTATAAGTCCTGATAATCCAAGCCCAAGTAAGGTTAGCGCTAAACCAGTTGCGACTTGATTTGTGGCTAAGGTTTGGGTCATGAAAGCAAAAAAGAAAGCCATTACCATGCCACCGGACACTCCGGCAATTATCCCAAGTAGAGGTGAGCCGGTTTCGTAAGCTACGGCAAATCCACAGACGGCCCCCATCACCATCATGCCTTCAACACCGAGGTTGAGAACACCAGATCTTTCGGTAACAAGTTCGCCGATAGCTGCCAGTAACAAGGGGGTGGAGGCAGTGATTATCGTGAGAATGATTGCTTGTGTTGCATCCATTGGTCTTACTCCGCCGCTACTGGTTGTTGTTTTGTCGAGCCTAACATTTTAATCCGATAGAGGATCAATGTGTCACAAGCGAGAATAAAAAAGAGTAGTACGCCCTGGAATACCTGTGCAGTTTTATCCGACACACCCAATGTAATTTGCGCAGCCTCACCACCGATATAAGTTATCGCCAGCATAATCCCGGCAAAGAAAACACCAATTGGGTTTAACCTACCAAGGAAGGCCACAATGATGGCTGTAAAACCATACCCAGGAGAAATCGCGGTTTGAAGTTGGCCGCTTGGGCCCGCAACTTCACCAATGCCCGCTAAGCCTGCGAGTCCACCAGAGAGCAAAAGAGTGAACCAAACTATTTTCTTGCGAGAGAAGCCCGCGAAACGTCCGGCTCGTGGGGCGTTACCGATGACTAATATTTCAAAACCCTTAAGAGTTCTATTCATAAGAACTGTCAATATAATGACAGTAATTATTGCGAGAATAATACCAATGTGAACCCGTCCACTCCCTAGTATGGGGAGTAACTGCCAACCTTCAAATGCTATAGATTGAGGAAAGTTATAACCCTGAGGGTCACGCCAAGGGCCTCGAACAACCCAATCTAGAATGAGTTGAGCAATATAGACCAGCATTAAGGATGTCAGGATTTCATTGGCGTTAAATCTATTTTTTAAGAAGGCAGGAATAGCAGCAAACGCAGCACCACCAAGAGCACCCATTACAAGCATGGCAACAAGCGTTAGAGGAGATTGCCAGGATGAAAAAATGATGGGAACAAAAGAACCTGCAAGAGCACCCATGGTTAACTGGCCTTCAGCACCAATGTTCCAGACATTTGCCATGTAACAAACGGATAGACCTGCGCCGATCAAAATAAGAGGAGCGGCTTTTACCAGGACTTCTTCGAAAGACCAGAGAGACGT
This sequence comes from Halopseudomonas aestusnigri, assembly GCA_036960845.1. GTDB lineage: Bacteria > Pseudomonadota > Alphaproteobacteria > Kiloniellales > Kiloniellaceae > Kiloniella. Next base: position 98,699 of record JBALWN010000009.1, read on the forward strand.
TATCGGCTCAATGAAATAGACAAACAATGCGGAAAAAGGGTTGAGACCCTGAACGGCAAAAATGATAGCACCAGTTATGACAGTTAAGATTATCGCTAATACTGGAGACATAAGCGTCATGAGCTCCGAATGTTCGGAACGCTTTTCTAGAACTAATTTCATGCGCTTACCTTCTCGTCCTGAATTGTGGTTTTCTTTTCGTGTTCACCTGCCATCAGTAAGCCAATTTTTTCAAGAGAAAGCTCACTGGACGCGTAGGCATCTGAGAGTTGTCCCCGAGAAATAACAGCAATGCGATCTGCAACTTCGAAGATTTCATCAAGATCTTGGGATATTACAAGAACGGCAGATCCACTAAGGGCCAAATCAATCATCGCTTGGCGGATCAAGGCTGCTGCCCCGGCATCTACACCCCAGGTTGGTTGATTGATAACGAGAACTTTAGGTTTGCGATCGAGTTCACGGCCAACCACAAATTTCTGTAAGTTACCACCGGAAAGGGATCTGGCTTCTGGGTCAGGTTTTCCCTTACGTACATCGTAATCACGCGTAATACGTTCGTTGATGGCAACAGCACTTTCACGATCCAGAAAACCTGACTTTGACAGACCATCATCATCAGAATGTCGGGTGAGAACAATATTTTCAGAAAGGGAAAGACCGGGAACGGCGCCGTGACCTAGGCGTTCTTCAGGAACAAATCCAGCCCCGTTTTTGCGGCGTAACGTTATATTGTCTAAGCCACTATCCCGCCCATCAATACGGATTGTCGCGGCAGAACTTGAGGTGCGTTCTCCTGAAATTGCATCAAAGAGTTCAGATTGGCCATTTCCAGCTACCCCGGCAATCGCAACAACTTCTCCGGCTTTAACGTCCAGATTAATGTCGAGCAATGAAACGCCAAAAGGACCATCAGCATTCTGGCAAAGGTTATTGAGCTTTAGAAGCGTATCACCTGGGTTATATTCGCGGTTGGCATTAATGGCGTGGACATCTGCCCCTACCATAAGTCTTGCAAGGCTTGCGGCAGTTTCTTGTTGAGGATTCACATGGCCCACGACCTTCCCCATACGGAGGATCGTCGCATCGTGACAAAGTCTTTTGACCTCATCAAGTCGGTGAGAAATGTAGAGAACAGCGCAACCTTCACTGGCGAGACGTTCCAGTGTGAGGAACAACTGGTCAGCTTCTTGAGGCGTAAGTACCGCTGTAGGTTCATCCATAATAAGCAGGCGAGGTTCTTGAAGTAGACAGCGGACGATCTCAATCCGTTGACGTTCGCCAACAGAGAGATCTGCAACCAGTGCTGTCGGTTCCAGAGGCAAGCCATACTCTTTGGATACTTCAGAAATTTTCTCAGAGAGATCTTTGATATCGATGTCTTTAGGGAGAGCCAAAGCGATATTTTCAGCAACGTTAAGAGCTTCGAAAAGAGAGAAATGTTGGAACACCATACCAACGCCAAGATTACGCGCAGCAGCAGGATTGGCGATATGTACCTTTTCACCTAGCCAGTAAAGCTCACCCTCTGTTGGTTGGATCGACCCGTAGATGATCTTAACCAGAGTGGATTTTCCAGCCCCATTTTCACCCAGTAAAGCATGGATTTCACCAGGGGCTATTTTGAGGGCAACGTCATTGTTTGCAGCAAGATCACCGTACATTTTGGTGATGCCTCGTGCTTCAAGCAGATACTCTGTTGAGGCTGCAGTGCCGCCTCTTATGGATATATTTTTCCCCAACGTGAGGCCCTCCAATAGCCTTATTATTCCCTGTCGTGTAAGTTTTTAACTCTCCGGTTTTTAACTTACTAGTTTTTATTCGTTTTTCTTACGTTATTTACCTTCGACGATCTTCAATGTCGGAAGTTGTTGCTTTGAAACGAGTTCTTCATCCACCACCAAAAGTTCTGCGATAACAGATGCAGCAATAGCGGCGGGATGTTTCGAGTTTATGCCCTCTATGCCAATGGGACAGACCAGCTTATCAATAGTTGTTGCTTCAAGACCTGCATTTTTCAATTTATTGCAAAAGCGTGCTTTTTTAGTTGCAGAACCAATGACCCCAACATAACCAAATCGATCCTCGGAAAGTGCTGCGTTAACAAGGTCCAGATCAAGAGAATGACTGTGGGTCAAAATCACAACAAAAGCACCGTCTGGTGCATTACTTATTGTGGTGACTGGTGAGGGAGTAAAGACCTTAGTCACGTCCCCTGGAACAATTGCGGGAAGCGCATTTTCGCGTGAATCAATCCAAGTTAAATCAAAATCCAGACTTGCCATGCTTAACATCATCGCCCGACCAACGTGTCCAGCACCATAAAGGTACACACTGCGCTTTTTCTGACCGAAACTTTCATAAAGGTTTCCGTCTGATGATTGGAATACGTGGTTAAGATCCGTAGAGGTTTCCGAGGTGATCTCTCGCTGAATTTTATTATCTAAAATATGTCCAATTGTGGAAAAGGGACCCAGAGCTTCTTGTTCAGCAATTAGTTTAACTTCTGCGAGTTGAGATTTTTCGAATACTTCAATTGAAAGCTTTACGGCACCGCCACAACACTGACCAAGCTCTGGTCCAAGGGCGTGTTTTTTCCAACTCAACTGAGCGTGGCTGTTACGCATTAATTTTTGCGCATCGGCCAATACCCGCCATTCCAGAGTACCGCCACCGATTGTGCCGTGGAAACCGCCATCAGGACGTATAACCATCCGCGTACCAACGTCCCGTGGGGCAGAGCCCAACACTTCAACCATAGTCACCAAGGCGCAACAGCTGTTTTCTTGCAGATGTTTGGCTATGAGGGACCAAGTTTGCATGATCAGTTACCTGCCTGCATCTGTTTGACCGAACGCAGGATATTCTCTGGGGTCGCAGGGGTATCAATTTGCGGTACGGTACCCGGCTTAAGGCTGGCAATTGCGTTGGTAATTGCTGACGTCACAGCGGTGGCCAACATAACTGGAGGCTCACCGACAGCCTTTGACCTGTATATAGTTTCTTCTCGGTTTCCTGTTGAGTTCCAAAGATTTACTCTGAACTCTTCAGGTATATCCGAAGCAGTTGGTATCTTGTAAGTCGATGGCGCGTGTGTTCTGAGGCGCCCTTGATCATCATAAACTAGCTCTTCTGTTGTCAACCAACCCATACCCTGAACAAATCCACCTTCGATCTGGCCGATATCAATTGCAGGATTGAGAGACTTCCCAACGTCATGAAGAATATCAATGCGATCGACGGTCATTTCCCCGGTTAGGGTATCAATCGTAACCTCGGCACAACAGGCCCCATAAGCAAAGTATAAGAACGGACGGCCGTTTTTGGTTTCTCGGTCCCAAGTTATATTGGGCGTTGCGTAGTATCCCGTAGAAGATAATGACACGCGATTTAGAAATGCCTGTTTGGTCAATTCAGAAAATGGAATTTCCTGATCACCAACTTGAACCATATTTTTAGAAAAACGGACTGTTTTTTTATCGACTTGATAAAGTGTAGCAGCAAGCTCAATCAGGCGGTCTTTGATCGTCCCGGCAGCATATTTTGCGGCCATACCGTTCATGTCAGATCCGGATGAGGCAGCAGTCGGGGCTGTATTTGGGACCTTGTCTGTTTTTGTCGCGGTGATTTTTACATGATCGAGGTCGATGCCGAATTCTTCAGCCACGACCTGAGCCACTTTGGTGTAGAGGCCTTGCCCCATCTCTGTGCCGCCGTGGTTCACTTGAACGGATCCATCAGTGTAGACATGAACAAGTGCGCCAGCTTGGTTGAGATGTTTGAGGGTAAAGGAGATGCCAAACTTAATTGGGTTCAGAGCCAAACCTTTTTTAAGAAAAAGACTGGTTTTGTTGAAGTCATTTATGGCATCACGGCGTTTACGATATTCACTTGTCTGTTCTAGTTCACCAACCAGTTCATCAATAATGTTATCTTCAACCTTCATACCAAAAGGTGTGATGTCACGACCTTCTTCGCCATAAAAGTTGGTTTTACGAACATCCAGAGGGTCCATGCCGAGTTTGATGGCAATGCTGTCCATCATACGTTCTGAAAAGACCATGCCTTGAGGTCCGCCAAAACCGCGGAAGGCTGTGTTTGAAACGGTATTGGTTTTGATACGCCGAGAGAAGATACGTGCTTCTGGATAAAAGTAAGAATTATCCGCGTGGAACATCGTGCGGTCATTGACCCCGAGGGATAAATCCGCAGAACAACCACAGCGAGATAGAAACTCAACGTCAACCGCAGAAAGCTTTCCCTGATCATCAAATCCGGCTTGCCAGTCACAGCGTTGGTCATGTCGTTTCCCGGTCATGATCATATCATCATCACGATCAAGGCGCATCTTGGCGGGGCGTCCCGTTATATGCGCGGCCAAAGCCGCAAGAGCAGACCATTGCGCAGCCTGAGATTCCTTGCCACCAAAGGCGCCGCCCATACGACGGCACTCACAGACAATGCAGGCATCACTAACCCCAAGCATTTTAGCAACGGTGTGTTGAATTTCAGTTGGATGTTGGGTGGAAGAATGAACCAACATCTCGCCTTCATCGCCCGGGATGGCCATGGAGACCTGGCCTTCTAAATAGAAATGTTCCTGTCCGCCGATACGGAAGCTGTCGGATAGGGTATGTGTGGCTTTCTTGATGGTATCCTTTGGTGTGCCCCGAAGGAACTCATAGGGGGGGAGGACAGACGCATCTTGTTCAATGCCGTCTTCAACCGTCACCATAGGTTTGGTTTCTTCAATCTCTATTTCGGCAAGCTTTGCCGCTTTACGCGCTTCGAGATGGCTTTCCGCGGCGACCGCAAATATCACCTGACCGTGAAACAGTATATGGCCATCGGCTAAAATCATATCATCGCCCATGGCTGGACTACAGTCATTGATGCCCGGAATGTCTTCGGCAGTTAAAACGGCGACAACACCGGGGGCTGATCTTACAGCACTGAGGTCAAGGCTCTTGATTATTCCACTGGTTGCTTGAGCATATCCCGGAGCAAGGTGCAAAGTACCTTTGGGCTCACGTATGTCATCAATGTAGAGGGCATTGCCCTTGATGTGACGTTCCGCACTATCATGTTTGCTGGATTTACCAACTGTATGAGTCATTAGGTGAGTTTCAGGAGATTTACTCAACATGATTACACAGCCTCTCTGATACCGATAACACGGGTATTATTAGATGACATTCCAGAGGTCTCATGAAGAGCTTTTATAACGAGGCCTTTGGCTGCGCTCATACGGTATTCGGCTGAAGCGCGCATATCTGACATTGGTTTGAAATCCTGTTCCAGTGCGTCGCTTGCTTTTTGCCAACCTTCAGGCGTGTTTAGGTCGAGGCCAACCAATGTTTTTTCAGTTGCTGTCGCGCGTTTTGGTGTTGCCGCCATACCCCCGAATGCAACGCGTGCTTCTGTAATGATGCCGTTCTCATGTGTAAGTCTGAAGGCGGCAAGAAGGGCGGAAATGTCCTGATCAAAACGTTTGGAGATTTTATAGCTTCTAAGGGTTTGGTTTGGGGTAAGTTTTGGAACACAAACTTGGCGAACAAATTCCCCGACACCTCTATCCTGCTTGCCATAATCGACAAAGAAATCTTCTAGCTTGATCTCTCTCAAACTGTTGCCTTTTTGCAAGGTTAGTTTTGCATCCAGAGCAATGAGTAGAGGGGGACTGTCACCGATAGGAGAGCCATTGGCAATGTTGCCACCAATGGTACCGGAAGCTCGAACTTGGGTTGAGCCAATACGCCTGATAACTTCTGCGACATCCGGGTCGATCGAGGTCAAACTATCCATAGCCTGAGCATAAGTTGCGCTTGCGCCAATGATAATTTCATCACCATTATCTTGGATGAGATCCAATTCATTAACCCGCCCCAGATGTATGATTTTTGGTAAATCGCGGAGCTGTTTGGTGATCCAAAGACCAACATCGGTTGCACCAGCGACGATTACAGCGTCGGTATGAGCTTCATAAAGGTTGGCAAGGGAGTTAATCGAAGCTGGAGCTGCAAAGAAGCGATCTTTATCACCGACAAAAAGATCTTCACCGTCATCAAGGCTTTTGAGTAAGGCGGTTGTTGTTGCTGCACTTTCAGCAAAGCGATCTTCTGCAGATCCAGTACAACTCTCAAGGGCTGCATCGATAATAGGGCGATATCCAGTACAGCGGCACAGATTACCTGCGAGTTGGTTGTTGATTGAATTTCGGTCCGCTGCTTTTTCAGCGTGATAAAGCGTGAACAGAGACATCACGATACCAGGCGTACAAAATCCACACTGGGATCCGTGGTGTTTAAGCATGGCATCTTGTACAGGATGTAAACCACTTTGGCCTTTTGATAGGTCATCCACGGTGATGACTTCTTTTCCATCCAACATACCAAGTAACTGAATACAGCTGTTTACCGCTTGATATTCTAGTTGGCCGTCTTTGACACTGCCGACAGCGACGGTACAAGCTCCACAGTCGCCTTCACCACAGCCTTCTTTCGTACCACATGATTCCTCTCTCAAACGAAGGTAATCCAGCAGAGTTTCATTTGGACCAACATCTGTGAGTTCGACAGGCTTACCATCTCGTAAAAATTTGATGCTTTGGCGCATTATCAATTAGCTCCCACGGTATGTAGAGTAGCCATACGGCGACAAAAGAAGGGGCACGTGATAGTGAGCTGTTGCATCTGCAATACCAAATCGAATGGGGATTATATCCAGGAATAGTGGGTCAGGGAGTTCATTGCTTTGTTGTAGGGCTTGTAGCTTGAGGTAATCACCAGCCATAAACCTTAACTCGTATTTTCCTACAGCAAAATCGTCATCACCAAGAATAGGACCATCAACCCGGCCATCATCGTTTGTTGTGACTGATTTTATAAGCACGCAATTGTCCCCTTCGAACTGCCAGAGTTCGATCGTAAGACCTTTAGCAGGCAAACCGCTTGCTGTATCGAGAACATGTGTTGTTAGTCGCCCCATGTGAGCGTACTCCCCAAACGCGGCGATTACTTGTGTCTCTTTTTAATGGACACTAAGGCATTGCCGTAGTTATTGCTTTTTAATTAGCTTAAGTATGACAGGAACTACGTGATCTAAAAAGAACAATGATTAGATCTCTGGGATCTAATAAAGGCATCAGTTGATAGGGTGTGCTTTTAGATGTTCTACAACATGGCTTTCGAACATTTGCGTGGCGGGGGAGGGTGTACGGGCGGATTGCCTGATAAGCATCAAACGATCCATGGGAAGGCTTTTGTCTGTCAGGGGTAAAAATGTCAGAGCACCGGATTTGAGGTGATGCTCAATGCCGACACGTGTTTGAAAAGCGACACAGCGTCCTTCTTGGGCCATTGCAGCCATAACCCGAAGCGAGTTTGCTTCCAGGATTGGTTTGCTTATGGGTTTTGACGTTCCAGATGAACTATCGTATGAAAAACCATCAATCGCGGCATCGAGAGCCAACCTTAGACTGAGGCCCCTTGCAGGATAGGCATAAGGGTGTTGAAAGCATTCTTTGAGATTGACGCTTTTCTTATTAGCTAGCGGATGTGTCGAGGAAACGATAGCGCCAACTTCGATACTTTCTTCAAAACCGATATCAAGCCCATCCAGGGTGGTGGGGTTATACGTAAACCCAAGATCAGCCTCTCTTGAATGCACCATTTCAGTAACTGAATCAGCGACAGTTACAGTCAACAAAATCTCTATGGATGGGTACTTTTCAGAAAAATCGGCAAGGATTTTTGGAAGGAGGTTTACGGAAACAGATTCTGCCGTTGCTATTCTGACCCGACCACGTTGTAAGCCTCTAAGCTCGTCTATAACGCCCAGAGCATCTTCGTAATCCTGAAGGGATACTTTGGTTTGGGTCAGGAGAACTTGTCCCGCTTCTGTAAGTAACATTGTCCGACCTGTACGCTCAAACAATTGCATTCCCAAGGCTTCTTCCAACATGAGTATCTGCCGGTTTACTGCCGATGATGCAATGTTGAGTTCTCGGGCTGCAGCACGAATGGAGCCCGCTTCAGCTGTGGCGGCAAAATAGCGAAAGGCCGTAGAGACAAAGGCATCATCTATGCGCATTATTGTTAATCCGGTTATAGAAAGTCGGTTAGTTATGATTGAGGTATTCTCTTCTTAGGCTATAAGGAAAAGAAGTATTTTTAAATATATTATCGGTTTCCGGGGATTTAATAAATAACTTATCAATTGCAGTATAGGTGTGTTATTCGGTACGGTATCTCCTCGTATTTATGTTTTAAGTAAGTGATTTAGGCGAATTATTATGGGTGCGTTCTCTATTTGGCATTGGTTAATTGTATTAGTAGTACTTTTCTTTATCTTTGGCTTACCTTTGCTCGGAGTAACTCTTGAGAAAAGTGAAAAGCGTGTCACAAGACTAGAATTCCTTTATTGGGTCATAGCATGCTTTGGAGGCACCTTTTTTATACAGACTCTTGGGGATCTCACAGGATTTAGTGAAATAGGGGATCCTGCCAGTGTCATATTCATCTTCGCTATAGCTTATCCTTTTTATCAGAGAGTTGTACGACGCGCGAGAGACGCAGGGATGGGCAAAAAGATAGCTTATATCTCTGTCATTCCTATCGTATATTTTGTTTGTTTTTTGATACTCCTCATAAAGCCTAGTAAAGAGCTACCTTACGTAGAAGTCTTTGCCTGACTTTTTATAAGGGTAGTTCATTGAAAATTGAGCGCGCTCATACTTTATATTCGCCAGCATTACGGTATTTTGTTGCTGTTGCCGAACACGGATCTATTCGAGAGGCCGCGCGGCAGTTGAATATTGCCTCATCTGCTGTGAACAGACAGATACTTGGACTTGAGGAAGAGTTTGGTATTCAGGTTTTTGAACGTGTTGGCCGGGGCCTGCGTATTTCTCAAGCGGGGGAATTGCTTCTCAAACACGCTAAGTCCGTGCTTACAGACTTTGAAGCGGTTACTGAGCAGTTAGATGATCTGCGTGGCCTGCGCCAAGGTGTTGTCCGGATTGCATCAGTTGAATCCGTTGCTGATGCCGTTTTGCCAGGCCTGAGCCAAAGTTTCCTCGAGCTTTATCCCGGCATTACTCTTGAGGTGACCATAACCAGTTCCGAAAAAGTTAGTCGGATGATTTCTTCTGCTGAAGCTCACATTGGCTTTACGTTTAATCCGCCGGATCATGAGACATTGCGAGAAATTGTAAAATGGGAACTGAAAGTTGGTGCGGTGGTTGCGCCTCATCATCCTCTTGCAGGGAGAGAAAGTTGTTCTTTTTCTGACTGTCTCGAATATCCCTTAGTTTTACCTGCTGGGAATTTATCTCTGGCAAAGATTATCGAAGTTCCTTTGGCTCGGCTTAAAAGCAAACCTAAGTCATTTATCAAAGCGAACTCCTTGAGGTTCATGCGTAACATCGTTCGAAATGGCGAACATGTTACTTTCCAAACTATCCTCGGTATTGAGGCGGAAAGAAAAGCAGGACTACTCGCGCATATTGAGCTCACAGATACGGATATCCCTCGTGATCGTCTGGTGGTTCTAACCAATGCTACGCGGCAACTTTCCCTGGCGCCGTCCATCTTTGCAGAGCATGCAGAAACGGCCTTGAAAGATTACATTTCAAACAACTGATCTCAAAATAGCATCGTAATGATCTAAAAAGACTTCTTTTGTGATCAAAGGGACTGCGACATACTGCCCCACATAAAAATAATAAGAAAAATAAAATTGTTTCAGGGTGAGTAGTATGGGGTGTTTAACAACACATGTGCTTGATACAGCATCAGGCACTGCAGCAACGGGATTACGCATAAAGCTTTTTCGCGTTGGAGAGATGACCCCGGTTAGGGATGTAATTACAAATGAAGACGGCCGCATTGATGGCCCCATTCTTGAAAAAGATAGTTTCTCCATAGGAAGCTACGAACTTCATTTTCATGCTGGTGATTATTTAAGAAACCTCGGGCAGGAACTTCCTGAACCTGCGTTTCTAGATGTCATTGTTATCCGTTTTGGCATTGCCGATACAGACCAGCATTATCACGTTCCCTTGTTACTATCGCCTTATGGTTATTCGACTTACCGGGGGAGCTAATGATGGAACAATCAAACTCCCTGATTACAGTTGTGCCAATTGCACAGCACCCAGCAAAGCCGGGACAACAAAGAATATCCGGCCTTTATAAAACAACAGGGGGAAACCTGAAATGAGTAAAGCATCCCAAGCAATGGGCAACGGGGGAGCTGTGGTTGACGCAGAAACCCTTAAAGATCCCAATTACTGTCCGCCTTTAAAAGAAGCCATTCCACTAGGTATACAACACGTACTTGCCATGTTTGCAGGTAATGTGACTGTTCCAATTATTATTGCAGGTGTTGCAGGCCTTTCTGGTGGAGACAAGATATTCCTTATCCAGACCGCCATGTTTGTGGCTGGCATAGCAACCCTTATCCAAACAATCGGTTTTGGGCCCGTTGGTGCGCGTCTTCCTATCGTTCAGGGTACGAGTTTTGCCTTTATTCCGATCATGATCCCGATCGTGAAAACAGCGGGCCTAGGCGCTCTCTTTGCCTCTGCAGCTATTGGGGGAGTATTCCATTTCTTCCTCGGAACCTTTATCGGTAGGTTCCGTGGCATATTACCGCCATTGGTAACAGGGATTGTGGTGTTGTCCATTGGGTTGGCCTTAATCCCCATTGGTATTAAATATGCTGCTGGTGGCGCTGGACCTGTTCCTGACTTTGGTGCCTGGCATCACCTTGGCTTGGCTTTCTTGGTTATTGTCGTCATCCTTGGTGTGAAGTTTATGACCAAAGGTTTCCTTTCAGCTTCTGCTATTCTTGTTGGCCTTGTCGTTGGTTATCTCGTCGCAATACCTATGGGCATGGTTGATTTTGGTCGCGTTGGTTCTGCTGATTGGTTTGCTCTACCATCGCTTCTTCAATATGGCTTTGAGATCAATACCGCAGCAGTTGCGGGTATGCTTCTTATGTCAGTCGTTAGTGCGATTGAAACCGTCGGTGATATCTCTGGCATTACAACGGGTGGTGCAGGGCGTGAAGCTACCGACAAAGAAATTGCTGGTGGTACAATGGCCGATGGCTTGGGGACTGCGGTTGGTGCTCTTTTCGGGGCGATGCCAAATACATCTTATAGCCAAAATGTAGGTCTTGTTGCTTTGACAGGTGTTATGAGCCGTCACGTGGTAACTTGTGGTGCCGTATTCCTTATCATTGCAGGTCTGTTCCCTAAACTTGGAGCTGTTATTTCTGTGATGCCAAACGCGGTTCTCGGCGGCGCTTCTATTATTATGTTCGGCATGATTGCAGGCGCAGGGCTCAAGCTCTTATCCATGACGGCATTGTCTCGCCGTGACATGGTGATCATTGCTGTGTCTTTGGGAGTTGGTCTGGGTATTCAAGCTGTTCCTGAATCAGTTAAGGCTTTCCCAGACATGGCGCAACTCCTTCTCAAATCAGGTCTAGCTCCGGCTGCTTTCTTGGCTGTTGTGTTGAACTTGATATTACCAAAAGATGTTTCTGAAAAAGCTTAAGTAACCGGATAAAAAGAACGATATGAAAACTCTATTGATCAAAAATGCACGTGTTCTCGTTACGATGGATGAGAACCGTAGAGAGCTCAAAGAAGGGGCTCTATACGCCGTGGACGGTGTCATCAAAGCGGTAGGAGCACTAAATGACCTACCTCAAGATGCTGACACGGTTTTGGATTTGAGTGGGCATATCGTTCTTCCCGGCTTGGTGAATACACATCACCATCTATATCAGTCTCTTACACGGACTTTCGCTCAGGATGAACCACTGTTTCCCTGGCTTCAGTCCCTCTATCCTGTTTGGTCGCACTTAACGCCGGACGCAATCAAAGTATCGGCTCAAGTTGGTATTGCCGAGCTCTTGTTGTCTGGTTGTACGACGACGAGTGACCACCTTTATTTATTCCCTAACGGCAGCCGCTTGGATGATTCCATTGAAGGCGCTATGGAAATGGGTATTCGCTTCCACGCTACACGTGGGTCGATGTCCTTTGGCGAGAGCGATGGCGGTTTACCTCCAGATAGCCTTGTCGAAAAAGAAGATGCTATTTTAAAAGACAGCCAAAGGCTGATTGAAACCTATCACGATGCTTCAGAGGGCTCACGCCTTCGCATCGCCTTAGCCCCTTGTTCTCCGTTTTCTGTATCCCGAGATCTTATGAGAGAGTCCGCAATTCTTGCTCGCTCTATGGGCGTTGGATTGCATACGCATTTGGCGGAAAACGTAGAAGATGTTCTTTACAGCCAAGAAAAATTTGGCCTGACCCCCGGCCAGTATGCCGAGGAACTTGGCTGGGTTGGGGAAGATGTCTGGCACGCACACTGTGTTCAACTTAACCCAGATGAAATTTCTCTCTTTGCCCGCACCGGAACGGGTGTCGCACACTGTCCTTGTTCAAATATGCGTTTAGGATCAGGCATTGCTCCTGTTCGTGAAATGTATGATGCAGGTGTGAAGGTTGGTCTCGGCGTTGATGGATCAGCCTCCAACGATAGCGGACATTTGTTGGCAGAAGCACGTCAGGCAATGTTGTTACAGCGGGTTAAACTTGGCGCACGTGGAATGAAAATACGTGAAGCGATTGAAATCGCCACCGTTGGCGGCGCAAAAGTGCTCAACCGATCCGATGTCGGCATTTTAGCACCGGGGTATCAGGCTGACTTTGCTGCCTTTAAACTAGATCCCCTACATCATTCTGGCGCAGAACTCGACCCTGTCGCAGGTCTTATGCTCTGCACACCAGCTAATGCAAATTATACCGTTGTTGGCGGAGAGTTATTGGTCAAGGAGGGTAAAATAACCCGCTTGAACATGCAGCCGTTGTTGCAACGACACAAGAATATCGCAATTGATCTCGCCAACAAAGCGGTTTGATTGTTAACACATTTGGAAAATTCCGAGTGTCATTGAAATAATGGGTGTTTAACACCCGACTAATTCGCGACATACAAAATTACGCGAAATACTATCAGGAAGGATGAATTTTCATGGAATCATTTGCCGTAGATTGGCTGAACTTGCTTATCCGTTGGGCGCACTTGATTGCCGGTGTTGGTTGGATTGGAACATCCTTTTATTTCATCGGGCTCGACCTTTCTTTGCGTAAACGCGAAGGCTTGGACGAAGACGTTTATGGCTCCTCTTGGCAAGTCCATGGTGGCGGTTTTTACAACGTAGAAAAATACCTCGTTGCTCCTAAGAAACTACCCGATGATCTGGTGTGGTTTAAGTGGGAAGCCTATCTGACTTGGGTGACAGGATTTGCTTTGCTTGTGGTGCAGTATTACTGGAACGCAAACTCTTACTTGATCGATCCCGGCGTTATGGCGCTGGAACCTTGGCAGGCAATTTCTATCTCTGTCGCCAGCCTTGTTGGCGGTTGGTTGATATATGATGGCATTTGCCGTTCTCCGATTGGTAAGAACACAGGTCTGCTGGCTGTATGTCTCTTCATCCTGATTTTAGGTGCGAGTTTTCTCTTTACCCACGTCTTCTCTGGCCGGGGTGCCTTGATCCATGTTGGTGCGTTTGTCGGTACGATCATGGCGGTTAATGTATTCGGAATTATTATTCCTAATCAGAAAAAAGTAGCCGCTGCTTTGATGCGCGGCGAAGCGCCAGATGCACGTTATGGTCAAATCGGCAAGCAACGTTCTGTCCATAACAATTATCTGACAGTCCCAGTATTACTCATGATGGTGAGTAATCACTATCCTATGTTAACTGGCCATCCACATAGTTGGCTTCTGGTTGCTCTGATATTGGTTATCGGTGCTTCTATCCGTCATCTACTTAACCGTCACGAAGCTGGCGACGTGTTTAAACAATATGCCTGGACACTTCCGCTTGCAGCAGTTGGTTTGATCGCAGCGATGATTATGACAGCGCCTGTTGCCCGTGATTATGGCGATGGTAAAGTTTCTGATACGGCTGTGTTAAACTTGATGCAAAAGCATTGCACCAGTTGTCATGCGGCCGTGCCTACCAGTGATATGGTTGATGAAGCACCACAGGGGCTGGAGTTTGAAAGCATAGCCGATATCAAGCGCTATATGGACCGTATTAAGGCGCAGTCTGTTGACAGTGATGCGATGCCACTTGGTAATGAAACGGGTATGACTGAAACAGAACGCACCACGCTTGGTGCCTGGATTGCACAACAGTAAATTGAGAATAGTTAAAGGTACTTAGTGATGACATCTAACTATTCACTTAAAGCCGTAAATTCTATGGACGCTGCCTCTTTCGCAGATGTCTTTGGTGATATTGCAGAGCATTCTCCCTGGGTGGCAGAGGGGGCGGGCCTCGCTCGTCCTTTCCCAAGCCGGGAAGCCATGATCTCAATTTTTGCAAAAATTATGCAAGCCGCTGATAAAGAAGCGCAGCTCACTTTGATACGCGCCCACCCGGACTTGGCGGGTAAGGCAGCGTTGTCTGGAGAGCTCACTGAAGATTCAAAAAATGAACAGGCAGGAGTTGGTCTTGATCAACTAAGTACTGAAGAGTTTGCCTATTTTACCGATCTGAATAATCGTTATCTCAAAAGCTTCGGATTTCCCTTTATCTTTGCGGTAAAAGGGGCAACCAAGTTTATGATCCTTGAAGCTTTTGAAAAACGCTTGAATAATGATCCTGAGGTTGAGTTTCAAACTGCACTGGAACAGATCGCCAGAATTATCCGTTTTCGTTTAGAGGACCGCGTTCAATGACTACAGATAAAAATTACCCTCGCGACCTCATCGGTTATGGGCGTAATGCACCCAAGGTCACTTGGCCAGGCAAAGCCAAGGTCGCGGTTCAGTTCGTGCTCAACTATGAAGAGGGCGGTGAGAACTGCACTCTGCACGGTGATCCAGCATCTGAAACATTTCTGTCTGAAATCATTGGTGCAGCAGCCTTTGAGAACGCCCGTCATATGTCCATGGAATCAATCTATGAATATGGGTCTCGGGCTGGGGTCTGGCGTATTCTTAAATTGTTTAGAGAGCGCGATATTCCGATAACCTTGTTTGCCGTTGCCATGGCCATGGAACGCAATTCCGCTGTAGTAGACGCGGCCATGAAAGATGGTCACGAGATCTGTAGCCACGGATATCGCTGGATCAACTATCACGGCATGTCTGTTGCACAAGAACGCGAACACATGGAACAGGCCATCGAGATCCAAAAGCGGATCACGGGCGCACGACCATTGGGGTGGTATACCGGGAGGACTTCGGAAAATACCCGGCAGATCGTGGCTGACGAGGGGGGCTTTGTGTATGACGCGGATGATTATTCCGATGATCTGCCGTTCTGGTCAACTCAGGTAGATAAACCTCATCTGGTGGTGCCTTATACTCTAGATACCAATGACATGAGGTTTGCTTCGGCACAGGGCTTTAATACGGGAGAGCACTTCTTCACTTATCTCAAGGATGCATTTGATACGCTCTATGACGAAGGTGATGATCAAAATGGATCTGGGGCGCCAAATATGATGTCGATTGGTTTGCACTGCCGGTTGATCGGTCGACCCGGGCGTTTTGCGGGTCTCAAAAAATTTGTTGATTATATCCAGTCTCATGACAATGTCTGGTGTGCACGTCGTATCGACATTGCTAATCACTGGGTTGAAAATCACCCCTATCAGGGGGCTTAATCTTCCCCAGGGACCTTCACACGAATTTTCAAGTGTTATAGATCCTCTGATTTACTATTGTATTACGAACAAACTATAAGAAAAGATCCTGTGATGTCGTCTGAAATTGTAACTCTTCGCCCTGAACCACTTACCGCAAAGGCCTTTGCTCCATTTGGTCAGGTCATTGAAGCTGATCATGAAAAGAGTTATTTGATTAACGAAGGTACGACCAGACGCTTTCACGATTTGGCCCAAGCTGATGTGGCTGATAAAGCCGGAGAGGCGATCCTTTCTATCTTCCGGGGCACACCGAGACCTATGCCTATCGCAATTTCCATGCTGGAACGCCACCCTCTTGGCAGTCAGGCTTTTGTGCCGATGCAGCCTGCACCTTGGCTGATTGTTGTATCAGAAGATGAAAATCCGACCCCAGAATCTTGTCGTGCATTCCTTGCAACTGGGTGCCAAGGCGTTCAGTATAGCAAAAATATTTGGCATCACCCTTTACTTGTGCTCGACCCAACTCAGGATTTTTTGATCGTTGATCGCAAAGGGACCAGAGATAAAAACGGTGATAATTTAGAAGAACGCTGGTTCGAGGGAAAAGGTGCCATTCTTCAAATTCCTTAATACCCTCATAAGTTTATAGCTATAGTATAAGGTCGAACATCACGTCCTAATTTCACAGTAAATTTTGATAGATGAAAACCTTGAGAGATCTAAACCTTGGTCAAATTTTAAATACTCAAACTGGCCATGACTTAAACATTAGTTAGAAAGTATAATAATGACTGATCGCATTAAGATCGGCACCCTGCGGATAGACAAAATTCTGCATGACTTCGTAACAACCGAAGCGTTGCCAAACACCGGAATAACCGCCCAAACCTTTTGGAACGGCTTTGAAACCCTGCTCGAAGAACTTGCAGCTGAAAATAGAGATTTGCTTGCCAAAAGAGGACAGTTACAACAACAACTGAACCATTGGCACAAATCAAATCCGGGTCCCATTCAAGATCATGCTGCTTACCAATCCTTCCTTGAAGAGATCGGTTATCTGATTCCGGAAGGGCCTGATTTTACCATTGAAACATCTGGTGTGGATAACGAGATCACTTCTGTTGCAGGGCCTCAGCTTGTTGTCCCCGTTATGAATGCACGCTACGCCCTGAACGCTGCCAATGCGCGCTGGGGCAGCCTGTATGACGCGCTCTATGGTACTGATGCCATATCCGATACTGGCGGGGCAGAAAAACGATCTAGCTTTAACCCTCTACGCGGTGAAAAAGTAATTGCCTGGGCCAAGTCTTTTTTGGATAAAGCCGCGCCTTTAAATGATGCATCACACGGTAATGCGGTTTGTTATCAGGTCATTGATGGCAAACTCATGGTCACACTTGATAATGGAGCGCGGACTAATCTCAGCTCAGATGCAGAGTTTTTGGGCTGCCGTGGTGATCTGCAAGGTGCCTTTGCCATTCTCATCCGTCACAACGGCTTACATCTTGAAATCCTGATCGATCGTAAACACGCTATCGGCAAGGTCGATCAAGCGGGTGTTGCTGATGTTGTAATTGAATCAGCGCTTTCAACTATTATGGACTGTGAAGATTCCGTCGCGGCTGTGGATGCTGAAGAAAAAGTTGACGTATACCGTAACTGGCTAGGCTTGATGAAGGGGGATCTGCAAACAGACCTCAACAAAGGCGGTAAAACCATTACCCGCCGCTTAGAAGCTGATCGTGTTTATCAAAAATCATCAGGTGAAGAATTTATCCTGCAAGGCCGTAGCCTGATGTTGGTCCGTAACGTCGGTCATCTCATGACTAACTCGGCGATTTTGGTGGGTGAAGACGAGCTCGAGGTTCCCGAAGGTCTGATGGATGCCATGGTCACCGCCATGATAGCTATGCACGATCTCAAGAAAACATCCGGCTCCCGCAATTCTCGGACAGGCTCGGTTTATATCGTGAAGCCAAAAATGCACGGCCCGGAAGAGGTGGCTTTTGCGGATAAGATCTTCACCCGTGTAGAGGACCTGCTGGGGCTGGAGCGCCATACGCTAAAAATTGGCATCATGGACGAAGAGCGCCGGACCACCCTCAATCTCAAAGAGGCAATCCGTGCCGCTAAACACCGTGTGTTCTTTATCAACACAGGCTTCCTTGATCGCACCGGAGATGAAATCCACACCGCGATGGAAGCGGGACCTATGGTTCGCAAAGGTGATATGAAAAAGGCGGCCTGGATCAAAGCCTATGAAGACTGGAATGTGGATATCGGTCTGGCTTGTGGCCTTAGTGGTCGCGCCCAGATTGGCAAAGGCATGTGGGCGATGCCAGATCTTATGTCTGATATGCTCAGCCAGAAAATAATGCACCCTTTAGCAGGGGCCAATACATCATGGGTACCGTCGCCGACCGCCGCCACCTTGCACGCTACCCATTATCACGCAGTGAACGTCTTTGATCGCCAAAGCGAGCTGGCAAGCAGAGAACGCGCCTCTTTTAATGATCTGATTTCAGTCCCTGTCGCCAAAGACACCAATTGGTCCCCGGATGAAGTACAACGTGAACTAGATAACAATGCCCAGGGCATTTTGGGCTACGTCGTCCGCTGGGTCGATCAAGGTGTCGGGTGTTCAAAAGTACCGGATATCAACAACGTCGGCCTGATGGAAGACCGCGCCACCCTGCGAATTTCCTCCCAACACATCGCCAACTGGCTACACCACGGCATCTGTAACGAAGCCCAAGTGCGTGAAACCATGAAGCGCATGGCAGCCGTCGTGGATGAGCAGAATGCAGACGATACAGCGTATAAGCCGATGTCAGTTGATTACGAAAACTCAGTTGCCTTTCTAGCTGCCTGTGACCTCGTCCTCAAAGGCGCAGTTCAACCCTCAGGCTATACCGAACCTATCCTGCATGCGAAGAGGTTGGAACTGAAAGGTATTTTCTGATTTACATTAAAGAATTATCACTTTTAAAGGCGAGTGAGGTATTTCTCATTCGCCTTTGTTGTAGGTATTTGATGCAACAGATACCTCTGACTTAAGTATTGACTCTATTCTATCTTCTGGCCCAATATTTAAACCATGAAAAGACAAGCAATCATCTTGCAGCAAATTATTATTATCATTCGAAGAGAGTGGTAGGTTTGTTCGTGTCTAAATAGTAATTCAAACCCGCCCTAGAGGCGGTTTTTTATTTCTGCTTCTTGGGTCTTCAAGCAAAGTCAAAGGAAGCAATATGAACCACCAAGCAATAAAACAGGAAATACGTGCGGCTGACCAAGCCATCAATAATAAAGATTTTGATGCAGTCGCAAAATTTTACGAAAATGATGCCGCGTTAGTAATCAGGCCTGACCTCTTAGCATATGGTCGTAAGAATATTAGAGAGGCACATAAAAAAATATCTGAATACTTCAATGGAAGCCTAGAGGTATCGCAAGGAGATATGGTTGTAATCGAAGCGGGCAATACGGCTTTGGTTCTTGCCAAAACATTTGTAAAGTCTTCCGAAAGGCTTGATTCAGAATATTCAACAGAGCGTGATGCCATCTATGTATACGTGAAAGACGATAGTGGAAAATGGCTATGCGCTATTGATAATTCGTATGGTGTTGAATTGTTAAAAAAACAAACTAAGTGATTTCCCGTCCCTAAAATTCTAACAAGACAACATACCTCATTTCTGGAGGTTATGGTGGCTTGTTAGCGCGATTGCATTAACTCAGAAGTTATCCTTAAGTAATTTTTGGCTGCAGAAGGATTTAGTAAGACAATGTGAATTCAAACATACTTACGTAAAGTTCTATCACTCACACGAGTAAACATTTCATACGCTGAGATTCCAACCATGTCATCTTTGTTGTAGGCATGTCTGCGAGATCAATTGTGAAAATCTATATTTGAACCTTCCGAGGCTTCCTTTCGACTAAATTATTAACTGGCCATTTCAGCCAAACGATTTTTCGAAGGAGCTCGTTATGAAGTATTCTGATCTCGCACATACCGTTTTGTTTCTAGGGGGGCTTTTATCAATCCCGCAGTTGGCAGGGGCTGACCCTGTTAATATCTCAACGGGAAGCATGGCAATTGGCAGTGATGGCACTCAATATGTAATTAAAGATTTTGGGGCTCTAACTGCTAATGTCGAGCTCGAAGCAGGAGCTGATGGTCGATTAAAAAATTGGACAACGTTCTTTAAATTAAGAACAGAAGAGGTTCCGTGGGATTATTTTGAAGAGTCAAAATCTCCTAATCAACATTATACATGGCTCGATAATATTACAGGAGTGGAAAAGACCGTTCCACTGGAAATGCCATCTCTCTCCTTTACAAGTTATGTCCTTAATAAATGCAACGGGATGGCGAATAATTTACGCCAAAGTGGTCTCGGTGATGCCGCCATATTTAGTGTGGATAGAAATATAGAAATTTCCGTTATCGAACATTTTGATTTCTCAGTTTATCTAGAAGGTGATTTTGGAACGGAAAACTATAACTGGGGACAAGCCGCTGATTTCACGGTGACTTGTGAAAAGTGGCCGGGCGCATCTGTTCAAGCTGACGTAACGGGGCTTTCGACTGCGGCGCCAGTTGTGTTGGGTTCCTGGCTTTTTATGGAAGAAACATCTCTTCCAAATGGCTATTGCAAAATGAAACTAAATGGTACCTTTGAGGCTTCTCAACCGGGGCTGGAGGTAGAATTCCATTATGAGGATAACAACGGTCTTAAGAGTGACAAGAAAACGGCGGTCGCCAATGCTAATGCAGATGCCGCATTTTCTCATGAATATGGTGCACCATATAACGCTGCAGGTCCTGTAAGCGGTACAATAAAAATTGTCGGCGATAGTCACGAGTTTGAATCCCAACCGATGAATTATGTAATGGATTGTGCCCCGGCTGGGAAAGGCCAAACTCAATTTAGTCTAGTTCAGCCTCCTCAGATTAAGATTGATGCTGCAATACCAGAAAACTACACCATGTTAGCCGATAAGCGAGTTTGTCCAATGCAAACAACTGTTTATGGCGGCGTATCAACAAATGGTACACCCTTTGATGGATTTGTAGCTCTGCAGGTCCAGATCAATGGACAGAATCATTATTCTAGTGCGGAAGGTCTCCATCTCGGGGCGAATGGCTCTTGGCCTGTTCCTCATACAGTAGATCTGGATTGGTCATCGCAAACACCTAACAACGGGACCATTGCAACTGCAAACTCCACAGGTCCAACATCGATGACAGTATATGGAAAAGTGAAACTATATAATGCTGATATGGAGCCAATTCAGCCAATTATGCCTTTGATCGCCTTGAAAGTAGAATGCAGTGGTACTTTTGCCAGCGTACAATCTTCATTACCTCAAGCCTTGGTTAATCAGCAATCCGTTACTCGAGCTGGAAGCCCTAAGAAAAGTGTAAAGCGCGCAGGAACTCCTGATCGCAAAATTACCCGTGCAGGCATTCCTAAACAGAAAATAACACGTGCAGGCATCGCTAAACAAAAAGTAACACGTGCTGGAACACCAGCGAAGGCGGTAACTCGGTCTACTGCAAAAGCTAACGTGACTGTTTTACCGGATCTAGTGGTGAAGTCTGCTTCTACTGTTGGTCAGGGAATTTGGCGGATTAAGGTTGCCAATATCGGGAAAGCTAAGTCAGCCCCGACAACAATCTGGCTTAAGGGGAAAAATGGAAAATCCTTGGTTGGAAAAGTTGGCGCACTTAACAAAAGGCAGAGCGCATGGGTAACCGTGAAATCAGGATCCCTCGTTGTATCCCCGACCATCATGATTGACCCCAGAGGGCAGGTCGTTGAAGCAAACGAAAAGAATAATCGTCTCAAAGTCCGCTAGAAAAAATTTCTAAATTGGTACGGATGAGAACAGTTCGGAAGTATGTACTATAAAACATACTTCCGAACTGTTCTGTCACTCACACGGGTAAATAGCTCATACGCTGAGGTTCCGGCCATGGCGGCGGCATTTTCTACCAAGCTGTTAGGGCCAAAGATTTCTACCATATCACCTTTGTTGTAAGCATCTGATGGAATGTTGGTGAGATCAATTGTAATCATATCCATAGACACCCGACCGAGCATCGGGGTGCTGAAACCGTTGAGGGCTACTTTGTGACCTTCTTTGGTTTCGTGTCTGAAGAACGCCCGCATCACGCCATCTGCATACCCGCAGAGAATAACACCGATTTCAGTATCTGTGCTTACTTCGGTTGCACCATATCCAATGGCATTTCCGGCTTTGAGATGTTTTATCTGTGCCAGTGGAGCTCTAAATGTAGCGACTGTTTTTAGGCGAGAGCTTTTGTTCTCGTAATAATGTGGGTCATGACCATAAAGACCAATACCAGGACGCCCGAGATCAAAGTGATATTCAGGGCCGAGCAATATACCACCCGTATTGGCAAGACTTGCGGGGGCATCTGGAAATTCAGCACGGATTTTTTTGAAAGCTTCGAGTTGCTCAGGATTATGGCGGGACTGTTGTTCATCCCCACTTGATAGGTGGCTCATCACCAGTTTGATATCAAGTTGACCAAGCTTTGATCCATCGGAAAGTAAGGTTTCCATATTAAGCGCGGAAAGCCCCAGACGATTAATCCCGGTCTCAAAGTGAAGTGCTACGGGGGCAGGGGAATTGTGGGATGCGATCCAAAGATCAATGCCTTCGACGTCATAAAGACAAGGGGTTAGGTTATACTCTTTGAGGAGGTCACAATCCAAAGTCAAAAAGGGAGAGAGCACAAATATCGCCGCATTAGGCAGTTGGGCTCTAAGTTCCACACCTTCGCTAGCTAGCGCGACAAAAAAGGTATTACAGCCTTCTTCCGCGAGAGCCTGTGCAACACGCGTACTCCCCATGCCATAAGCATTGGCCTTTACCACGCCTGAACATTCACCTGAAGTCAGATTCTGGAGGGTCTTGTAGTTATCAACGATCGCGCCGAGATTGACGATAAGCTCTGGGCTGGTGCCTTTGGCGTGAGTGTTGCTGGTTTGTGTGCTGGTCATCTAAGGCCCTTGTTGGGGTCGTATAGTACTTCCACTTAACTTTTTCCAATCCCTTAATTTACGGAAGCTGTATCGCTCATGTAGGTTAATTACACTTTGCGCTTTGTTCCTTTGGTAAAAGCTAATTGTAATCACTATAACTGGAAAGTATAGACTGCCTAATTGGGACGAAGGCAGCCTATTTTATCATTTCAGGAAAGTTTGTCTTTTAACTCTCGGCTTTAACTTACGTGTTTAACTTTCGAGGGCCTGTTCAATGTATAACTGGCGCAAGCGTTTGGCTAATGGGCCCGGTTTACCGTCGCCAATTGCTTTGCCATCGAGAGAAATCACCGGGGTTACAAAGGTTGTGGCTGAAGTTACAAAAGCTTCTGCCGCATTGGCGGCTTCATCCAAGGTGAAGCTACGCTCTTCAACTTCCATGTCTGCTTCGTTGGCAAGTTCAAGCACAGCGCGCCGGGTGATGCCGTTCAGGATCTCATTACCAAGGTTGCGGGTTACGATGGTGCCAGCTTTGGTGATGATATAGGCGTTGTTAGAGCTGCCTTCGGTGACGTAACCATCTTCATAGAGCCAAGCATCATCCACACCAGCAACGACGGCTGCTTGTTTTGCAAGCGCGGGTGCCAACAGGCCAACGGTTTTGATATCGCGGCGGCCCCAACGGATGTCTTCGACGGATATAACAGATATGCCTTTTTCCGCAGCGGGGCTATTGAGAAGGTTCTTTTCCTGGGTAAACATCACAAGCGTTGGTGTGGCATCCTTCGGGAAAGCAAAATCCCGGTCCGCTGCACCACGGGTAACTTGAAGATAGAGACCGCCTTCTTTGAGGCCGTTGCGTTTGATCAATTCGTTTTGGATCTCGACGATTTCAGCCGGGCTTGCCGGGCTTTCCATCTGAAGTTCGTTCAAGGAACGTTTCAACCGAACTAGGTGCGCTTCGTTATCAATCAATCGTCCTTCGAGAACGGTAGAGACTTCATAAACACCATCAGCAAATAGAAAGCCACGGTCAAAGACAGATACTTTGGCGTCTTCTTCTGGAAGATACGATCCGTTTACATAAACTGTTCTGCTCATATTTTTAAATCCTTAACCCCATAACTCTTTTTCAGGAGGGGAAATTTCGACGCCAGTGAAGACCAGACCGGGTTGGCAGTCTTCGGCCAATAGCAGTGGTGCATCTAGATCAACCAGTTGGCTACCTTGCGCGACCACCATAGCTGGAGCCATGGCAAGGGAAGATCCAAGCATACAGCCCGTCATGATTTCAAAGCCAAGAGCCTCGGCTTCTTTTTTCATGGCGAGGGCTTCGGTTAATCCACCGGTTTTGTCGAGTTTGATATTGATCATGTCGTATTTGCCAACAAGCGCAGGCAGAGACTTACGATCGTGGCAGGACTCATCGGCACAAATAGTAATTGGACGATCTAGATCTTTAAGTATCTCGTCATCTGCAGCCGGGAAGGGCTGTTCGATCATCTCGACGCCGAGCTTTTGCAGTTCAGGAACAAGAGCTTCATAGACCTCTTTGCTCCAGGCTTCATTGGCATCAACAACGATGCGTGAGGTTGGATGGCCCTTACGAACTGCTGCCACGCGTTCCAAATCACCTGTACCACCAAGCTTGAGCTTGAGCACTGGCTTGTCCAAGTTGTCCCGGGCGTCTAGCTCCATTTTCACTGGAGTATCCAAGGAAAGGGTATAGACCGTTGTTGCTGAAGCCATGCTCACACCAGCAATTTCCCATGCCCGTTTGCCAGATTTTTTGGCTTCAAGATCCCAAAGAGCGGCATCAACTGCAAAGCGGGCCGCGCCCGCTGGCATAGCTTCTTGCAGTTCCGAGCGGGTCATGCCTGATTCCAAGGCTGGTTGGATCGCTTGGATTTGTGCTGTGACAGATTCCACAGACTCTCCATAACGAGGGTAGGGGACGCATTCGCCCTGCGCTTTAATACCGTCTTCATCAATATAGACGTTGAGCACGACGGCTTCTGTCTTTGATCCGCGAGATATCGTAAAAGATCCCCTTATCGGCCAAGGTGTTGAAGATATGGTTATCGTTCTTTTTAAACTCATGACAGGTTGTCCACAATTGATGCAACACCAGTACGAACTGGATCAACGGTTGGCAGGCCAAACTCTTCTTCAGTTTTAGCCAGATAGGCGGTGGCTTCTTTTTCGCTGAGCTTGGAAGTGTTCACAGCAATACCAACAAACTTGGCATTTTTATTGGTCAATTTTGCTGCGGCAAGGTTGGCGTCCATGCATTCTTGAATAGATGGCAGGCTGAAATCTGGTAAACCGCGCATATGAGTACGCGTTGGCTCGTGACAAAGTATCAATGCATCAGGTTGGGAACCGTGGATCAAACCAAGGGTTACACCCGCAAAAGAAGCGTGGAACAGAGATCCTTGTCCTTCAATGATATCCCAGTGATCGTCTGAATTGGCTGGAGCGTGGGTTTCGACCGAGCCAGAGATAAAATCAGCAGCCACCGCATCAACAGAAACGCCGTCACCCGTAATCAAAATACCGGTCTGACCGGTGGCACGAAAATCAGCGTTTACACCACGGGCACGGAGTTCTTTTTCGATCGCGAGGGTGGTGTACATTTTCCCGCATGAACAATCGGTACCAACAGCAAGCAGCCGTTTACCAGAACGTTTTGTTCCGGCGGCAACTGGATAAGCACGGGACGGATGGCGCACATCATGGATTTCACGACCAAGGCGTTTAGCTGCTTCAGCCAGTTCAGGAACATCGGAAAGTTTGTTGTGTAGGCCCGCAGCAAGATCAAGGCCTGCTTCCATAGCTTCTACAAGAGCAGCAACCCAGGTCGCATCAATGACGCCACCACGGTTAGCGACACCAACGACCATACTTTTTGCACCCTGAGCAATTGCTTCTGCTGGTGTCATATCTGTGAGGCCGAGATCTGCGTTACAGCCTTCTAGGCGCAACTGCCCAACACAATTTTCTGGACGCCAGTCACGGATACCTTGGGCAACTTTGGCGGCAAGCGGATCAGCAGCGTTGCCAAGAAATAAGAGATAAGGTGTTTTAATGCTCATACTATGTACTCCCAAATTGCACGGTAACCATGGTGCAAGGTATTGCTCTAAAAGCCCATCGTTTATTCTTTGGGCAGTTTGCAGAAGCTATTTTTGGCGTGGGTTGTCGTTCAAATTCCCACGTTCAGCCGAGTTCTTGTTGCCAGAAAGAAAAGACATCAAGATATAGACTTCAAGAATAGACTTCTTTTTTCATCGTTCAACTGTTGGATAGAGTTGGTATCTCAATTCTGGGGAATTATGCCAAATAATTTCTCGAAAAGGTTCCGAAAGTTTGCTATTAGATATACTTTGTTTGGAAAAATTTCCAGAAAAATTAGATAATAATAGGATATTATCCTGTGGATAAGATTGATACGAATATTCTTACTGCTTTACAGCAAGATTGTCGGATGCCGATATCTGTGTTGGCCGATAAGGTCGGCCTTTCGACATCTGCTTGTCACAGACGGATAAAGTTACTTGAAAGTGGGGGGCAAATTTCAGGGTACGTGGCCCAACTAGATCCCAAGGCATTGGGTTATACGATCGAAATCTTCATGGAAATAACTCTGACCTCTCAAAGTGAAGAGGCCTTTGACAAATTTGAAACCGCGGTTCAGCAAACACCTGAGATTTCGGAATGTCATTTTATGGCCGGGCAGGCGGATTACCTCTTACGCGTTGTCGCCAAAAACGTTGCTGATTACGAACAAATTCATAGATCAGCATTGTCTCGTTTGCCGGGAGTTGCTCATATGCAGTCCAACTTTACATTAAGAACTGTGCGGCCTTGGCGCGGATATCCTGTTGGTTAGGCCGAGTTGTTGAGAAAAGCATCATTTGTACTTGGCATGAATTTCTCTGATGGTGCCATCTTCATGCATATCAAATACAATCTCTGATATCCTACTTACCAAAGCGACATACTTGGATTTTCTCGACGTTGCAAAATGGATCGGTACTTCTTTTCTAGGATTGAAAGGTGCTTTTTCCAATTTGTCTTTATATCCCATGGTCTTGACCTCGTAAGAAGCATTTGGATCTGTGCCAACATAGGTGTCAATCCGACCAGAGTGCAACATGGGTAAAAGTCTATGTTCTTTATCTACATCAACCTTTGGGATTTTCTGGTCAGTATTGAAGGGCTCGAAATAATGAGATTTTGATACGTAACCAACACGCATATTATAAAGGTCTTCATAAGTGGCTAACTGAGAAGCCTCTCCTTTTCTGACATAGAATACCACCGCTACAGCCGAATATGGCGTTTCAGCATAAGCCATATATTTTTCGCGTTCTGGATTACGGGCGATGCCCGCGAGTAAATCTAATTGCCCGTTTTCCATTTCTTGTAAACAACGTTTAAAGGGGCAAACCCGATATTCAAACTCAATCCCCAATCGGTTAGAAATTTCCTGGCTGACATCGTAATCAATACCCGCAATTTGGGTTTGCTCTGTCAATCCATAAGGGGGCCAGTGTGAAATGCCATAACGGATTTTGTCTTCTGCTAAGGCGAAATTAGTAGAGAAAACTAATCCCAAAAGGGCGAGAGGCAGGAGATGCTGCTTTAAAGATACCATTACATTGTCTTTCTTTCTGCAGCGAGCTTATACATTATATCGGGAATAGATTAACCATAAGATAATAAAATTTATATTGTTATCTTAGATGCTTAGCTATGTATGAATAGTTAATAATATTGGTATGGTTAATAAAAATATTTATCAAATGATAAAAAAAATTGACTATTCGACAAAGTTCACCTTAGAATTATGACAAACAGGGATAGATACCACCCCAATAGAGGGCGGATCTTACGTCATATAAGTACTTAAATTAAGTACATAGTCAGGAGAATATGGATGACAACGAACGCCGGTAGTAGGCCGGATATCCAATCAAACCGTCTTGCCGAAGAAGATTACAGCAAGAATTTCGGGGATATCCATCCACCTCTAAATACACATGAAGCGCTGGTCGAAGCTGATCGCTGTTACTTCTGTTACGACGCGCCTTGCATGATCGCTTGTCCAACCTCCATCGACATTCCAATGTTTATTCGCCAAATCTCAGCGGATAATCCTAATGGATCTGCAAAGACGATCTTTGAAGAAAACATTCTAGGTGGCATGTGTGCTCGGGTTTGCCCAACAGAAACCCTGTGTGAGCAAGCTTGTGTTCGTGAAGAAGCCGAAGGTAAGCCCGTAAAAATTGGTTTGTTACAACGTTATGCGACCGACCATTTGCTCGAGGCTGGTGATAAGGTCTTTGAGCGTGCTGCTCAAACAGGTAAACGAATTGCGGTAGTGGGAGCAGGCCCTGCTGGCCTCTCCTGCGCGCACCGCCTTGCTATGCACGGCCATGATGTTGTTATCTATGACGCACGCGAAAAAGCAGGTGGCCTGAACGAGTACGGTATCGCGGCATACAAGTCGGTCAATGACTTTGCCCAACGCGAAGTTGAGTTCCTGCTTTCAATCGGTGGAATTACGATCGAAAACGGCAACCGACTTGGCGAAGAGATTTCTCTCGCTGATTTACGTCAGAACTTTGATGCAGTGTTCCTTGGTATGGGCCTTGCCGGGGTTAATTCTCTGCGCGCAGA
This sequence comes from Halopseudomonas aestusnigri, assembly GCA_036960845.1. GTDB lineage: Bacteria > Pseudomonadota > Alphaproteobacteria > Kiloniellales > Kiloniellaceae > Kiloniella. The sequence goes on from JBALWN010000009.1 coordinate 127,094, forward strand.
AGGTGAAGACCTTAATGGTGTCGTTGATGCGGTCTCTTATATTTCAGACCTACGCCAAAGCTCTGATCTCTCCAAATTGTCTGTTGGTCGCAAAGTTGCAGTTATCGGTGGCGGAATGACGGCGGTAGATGCTGCTGTTCAGTCCAAGTTACTTGGCGCGGACGAGGTCACGATCCTTTATCGTCGTGGACAAGAGCAAATGAATGCAAGTGAGTACGAGCAGGAATTGGCGCAAACCAAAGGCGTATCCATTCGTCATTGGGTAAAACCAAACAAGCTCATCGGGGAAGATGGAAAAGTCGTCGCCATTGAGTGTGAATATACAGAGACCAAGGATGGTTCTCTCGTTGGGACAGGGGAAACCTTTACCCTGGAGGCTGATATGGTGTTCAAAGCCATTGGTCAGAATTTTATCGCGGCTCCCCTAAATGGATCTGCAGAAGCAATTGAACTTGAAAGTGGTCGTATTCGAGTTGATGACGATCGCCGTACGAGCCTTGGCGATGTCTGGGCTGGGGGTGATTGTATCGCTGGGGGTGAAGATCTCACAGTCGCAGCGGTAGAAGACGGAAAGGTTGCTGCTGAAGCAATCAACAAAGTCTTGAGCGCTTAAGGAATAGCGACATCTTCTCGACAACTCTTGGGTACTGACCTTCAAGGAATTTTAAAATGGCTGATATTAGTTGCAATTTTCTCGGTATTAAATCACCAAACCCTTATTGGCTCGCGTCTGCGCCACCAACTGATAAAGAATACAACGTCGTCCGGGCATTCGAAGCCGGGTGGGGCGGCGTAGTCTGGAAGACACTTGGTGAGGGTGATCCTGTCGTCAACGTGAATGGCCCTCGTTATGGAGCAATTCATGGGCCTGATCGCCGCTTGCTTGGCCTTAATAATATTGAGCTGATTACTGATCGCTCTTTAGAGACCAATCTCGAAGAAATCACGCGGGTTAAAAAGAATTGGCCTGATCGTGCATTGATCGTATCTCTTATGGTTCCTTGTGAAGAGCAAAGCTGGATCGATATTCTCAAGCGTGTAGAAGAAACTGGTTGTGACGGGGTTGAGCTGAACTTTGGTTGCCCGCACGGTATGTCTGAACGTGGCATGGGTGCTGCCGTTGGTCAGGTGCCTGAATATGTAGAGATGGTGACACGTTGGTGTAAAAAACACTCTGACTTGCCTGTTATCGTGAAACTGACCCCGAACATTTCAGATGTACGCCAGTCCGCACGGGCTGCTCATCGTGGGGGTGCTGATGCCGTATCTCTGATTAATACTATTAATTCTATCGTCTCTGTTGATCTTGATGCTATGGCTCCAAACCCAACGGTTGATGGCAAGGGTACGCATGGCGGTTATTGTGGCCCTGCGGTTAAGCCAATTGCTCTTAGCATGGTGTCTGAAATTGCCCGTGATTCTGAGACGCAAGGGCTCCCCATTTCTGGAATTGGTGGCATTACCACCTGGAGAGATGCGGCTGAATTTATGGTCCTGGGATCAGGCTCCGTTCAGGTGTGTACTGCGGCAATGACTTATGGATTTAAAATCATTGAAGAGCTCAATGCTGGTCTGTCTAACTGGATGGATGAAAAGGGCTATAAAACTCTTGATGATTTTGTCGGGCAGGCTGTGCCGAATGTAACCGATTGGCAGTATCTCAATCTCAATTACATCGCCAAAGCGAAAATTGATCAGGATGCCTGTATCAAATGTGGTCGTTGTCACATTGCTTGTGAAGACACCTCTCACCAAGCCATTACCGCGACGGTTGATGGGGCACGGATGTTTGAGGTGATCGATGAAGAGTGCGTTGGTTGTAATCTCTGTGTCAGTGTTTGTCCGATAGAAAACTGTATTACTATGGAGCAAATGACAGAAGGAACTGACCCGCGGACCGATAAGCCAATTGATCCGAACTACGCAAACTGGACCACGCATCCAAATAATCCAAGTTCAGTAAAGGCAGCTGAGTAAGTATACATTATTGCCGTTTCAAATTATTTTTACTCAAGACGCAAAGATAGAAGTGTAGATATTCTACACGAGCGATGCAGCACCCCGGAAGACATGGGGAGGAAAAGTGAATTGAAACGGTCAAATATCGATGGACATTTAGGGCTGACCCGCTAGTCTTTCGCGAAATAACGAATGTTTCAAGGAAGATAGCGTGTCAGTTAGCTCAAACGCTGAAGCTCAAAAACATGGCTCTACTGGCCAAGAGGAAAAGAAAGCGCATGGTGCCATGCTGCTTTTTATCTTCTTCGTCAGTACTTCCTTTCCCGTCGGATCAGCCATTACGCATGCGCTAGATCCCACCGCACTCACCTTCCTTCGTTTTCTGACCGCTTCAAGTGCCTTTGCTGCTTTACTCCTGATTAAAAAACAATGGTCTTGGCCCGGACCTTTGCTGTGTCTCAAGTATTTTTGGCTTGCTGCACTTCTCGTTGTCTTTTTTATCACGATGTTTGAAGGTCTGCGTTGGGGAGGGCCGGTTAGTCTTGGTGCCGTCTTTACTCTGATCCCCTTAATGACGGCGGTGATCGCGTTTTTCCTGATTGGTCAGCGCACAACCCTTCGGCTTTGGATTGGTCTCTTAATCGCAGCACTTGGTGCTGTTTGGGTTGTTTTCGACGGTGATATTGAAAAAGTACTCAATTTTTCTGTCGGCAAGGGAGAGCTAATATTTCTGACCGGTTGCTTTACCTACAGCGCCTACTCGCCTTTTGTTCGAAAATACCATCAGGGCGAAAACTTGTTGGTTTTGACATTTTGGACCCTGGTCGCGGGCACGATTATCCTTGGTATCTACGGTTGGAAAGAAATCACTACTAGCCCATGGTTAGAAATTGAGCCTTTAGTTTATAGCGCGATCTTTTATTTGGCGATTTGTAATACGGCGATCTCGTTTTTACTGCTTAAATTCGCCAGCTTCAAACTCCCCGCCGCCAAGGTTATGGCTTACACATTCCTGACCCCAGCAATCGTCCTTGGAATTGAAAGCGTGATTTCAGGCCAATTGCCACAATTGACCATCCTGGCGGGCGCAGGCGTAACGGCACTTGCAATGGTGTTCTTGCAAAGAAGTGTCGGAAAATCTTAACGTATAAATTAGGGTGTATTACTTAGGCTCTCGGCTTTAGGCCTTCGAAGAAGATTGTGCTTATGGTTTTGCCTGCTTTTTCGAAATAGTCGGGTTTGTCGACTTCTTCGCCAAGGATTGCGCGCATCTGGATTTTAAAATCTGCGTAGTGTTGGGTTGAGGCCCAGATCATGAAGATTAGGTGGTAAGGATCTACATTCGTTAGCTTTCCATCATCAATCCACCTTTTAATCACCACCGCTTTCTCATCTACTAGGCTCTTAAGAGAGCCCTTGAGGACGTGCTCTATCATCGGTGCGCCGTGGAGAATTTCGTTGGCAAACAGCCTGGAAGCCGTAGGGTCGTTTTCAGACATCTGTAGTTTTAGGCTCGTGTACTTACCTATTTCTTCGATTGGATCACCCTCTGGATCGAGTTCGGTGAGGGGGGTGAGCCATGTTTCGAGGGTGCGTTCAAGAACAGAGATGTAAATATCTTCCTTGCGGCGGAAATAATACAGCAGGTTCGGCTTAGACATTTCTGCTTTTTGAGCAATTTGGTCAATCGTTGTGCCTCTAAAGCCAAAAGTAGCGAATATATCCAAGGCTGCCTCAAGGATCTTTGCTTCGTTAAGGGCTTGAATGCGTGTCCGCTTTTTTGTCTGACCAGCTCTTGGGTTCATGGCTGCAAGTTCTTTTCTTTATTATGTTTTGTTGCTTAACGATCTTATTTATGGGCACCGATACCCGTGAGAATGATCTCTATAGCATTGTCTTTCGCGGTTTGATACTGCGCATCACTCAAAGGTGTCCCTCCGTTGAGGGTCTCAATTTGGTGATTAAAGTCAGCATAATGCTGTGTGATCGACCAGATCATATAAAGCAGGTACTGAGGATCAACGGGATTGATTTTACCCTGATCTATCCATCTTTGAATGACGGCAACCCGTGATTCTGTCCAGTCTTTCAGAGTGGTTTCCAGATAGTCCTGAATGACCGGAGCACGGCGTATAATCTCGTTGGCCCATACCTTGGATCCCATAGGGTTTTCCCGGGATATATCCATCTTCTTTTCGATGTAACGGGTGAGGGCTTCTATGGGATCATCGCAGTCATCAAAAGAGTCTGCAGCCTGAAGCCAGATGTTGAAAATATTATCAACGACCTGTCGATAGAGCGCCTGTTTGGTTGGAAAATAATAATGTAGATTTGCTTTGGGAATGTTTGCACGTTCTGCAATCATGCTTGTCGTCGCGCCCCGAAATCCAAATTCTGCAAAAACACTTTCAGCAGCCTTGAGTATTGTCTTCTCATTTTCTTGGCGTATTTTTGCCTTAGAAGTTGTTTTTGCTACTTTTTCCGGCTTACTCATACATGTTTCCTGCCGTGGTTTCTATCGTGTTCTTGTTTGTGGGTTTATCCACAGTTTTATCAGGCGTTTTTGTAGTTGACCAAATGGTCAGGATTTCGTAACGTTAATTTGACCAAATGGTCAGGAATTAGGGGAATATATCCTAAAATATTGACCATAAAGTAAATAAAACCATAAGGCAGGTTAAACAACTGCCAATATAAAAACAAGGGCCGGGGAATTACATACCGGATGAACAGGAAGTTTTGGGTACATGCATAAAATAGGTGGTAGCGACTGATTAGTTCTACTTTATCGTGGTACAAAATTCAGATTTTGTCTCAATTGGTAAAGCTTAAGTAATAAACAGATAAAATCTGTTATTATGTCTGCTTCCTGATTTATGTGTCCGTAACAGAAGTTGTTATGGCGCTATCCAGTATTCTTTTCATTCTTTATTGTGGTTCTTGGTCTTTAACTAAGACTGTTCTCTTTGTGCTATTAGCCCAAAGATTTTTCGAAAACATCTGAAAGCCTTATCCAAGGGTTTTTCTGACCAGATATGACCTTCGTAGGGTTTATAAATGGCAAAATAAAAGAGTGATGAATATGGAACGGATCAGTAATGCAGTTGCGGGCGAAAGACGCCTTTCTTCAAGCTCTCGCAGCTCAAAGGTGTTTAATCCTGCCACAGGCGAGCAGATTGCAGAGCTTCCTCTTTCAACAGTTGAAGAAGTTAATGAAACCGTAGCCGCAGCCAAAGCTGTTGCGCGAGATTGGGCACAGACGCCTCCGTTGAAACGTTCCCGCTATATGTTCAAATTCAAAGAGCTTTTGGACGCAAATATTGATGATATTGCCCGGGAAATCAGCCGTGAACACGGCAAGACCCATGAAGACGCCTTGGGAGAAATTGCACGTGGGATTGAAGTTGTCGAATTTGCGTGTGGTATCCCTCATCTTTTAAAAGGTGAGTTCAGTCGTAACGTAGGGCCGCAAGTCGATACTTATTCTGATCGCCAAGCCTTGGGTGTTGTTGCAGGCATTACACCTTTTAACTTCCCGGCGATGGTGCCTTTGTGGATGTATCCTATCGCCATTGCTGCTGGAAACACCTTTATTCTAAAACCATCTGAGCGTGATCCATCTGCTCCAATGTTGATTTGGGATTTGTTCAAAAAAGCTGGCTTTCCGGATGGCGTTTTAAATGTTGTCCATGGTGATAAAGAAGCTGTTGATACGCTTTTGGATCATCCAGATGTGAAGGCAATTTCGTTTGTTGGATCAACCCCGATTGCTGAGTATGTCTATTCACGCGGAACAGCTAAAGGTAAACGCGTTCAAGCGCTTGGTGGTGCTAAAAACCACATGATCGTTATGCCTGATGCAGACATGAACAAAGTAGCTGATGCCTTGATGGGTGCAGGATACGGTTCTGCTGGTGAACGCTGTATGGCAATTTCCATGGCCGTTCCTGTTGGGGAAGAAACCGCGGATCGTTTGATTGAAACTTTGAAGCCCCGTGTGGAAAGCTTGCGAATTGGTCCAAGTACTGATTCTGATGCTGATATGGGACCTGTTATTACCAAAGCCCATCAGGAAAAAGTCATGGGTTATATTGATAGCGGTGTTGCTCAAGGGGCTGAACTCGTTGTTGATGGTCGTAACTTCAATCTACAAGGCTATGAAAACGGTTATTTTGTCGGAGGAACACTGTTTGATCGTGTGACTTCTGACATGACGATCTACAAAGAAGAAATCTTTGGTCCTGTCCTGTCTGTATTACGTGCCAAGGACTACGACGAAGCCGTCGATCTGATCAACAAACATGAATACGGGAATGGAACGGCGATCTTTACCCGTGATGGGGATACTGCGCGTTCGTTTGCAAATGATATCGAAGTTGGCATGGTTGGGGTCAATGTTCCGATCCCTGTACCCGTTGCTTATCATTCATTTGGGGGCTGGAAACGGTCGTTGTTTGGGGATCACTCGATTTATGGTCCAGAGGGTATTCGTTTTTATACCCGCCTGAAAACGGTCACCACACGCTGGCCTGAGGGTATAAAAGAAGGCGCAGTCTTTAACTTCCAAAATTTGGAATAAAATTATGAGGGTCGTGATCGTCGATTGGTGATCACGACCCTTTCCATTTAGCGCATAAGAAAAAAATAATTCGAAGAATTTCAGGAGTAGTCTGATGAGTAAACCAGCCGATAATATGCATATCAATTCCCCACGTTTGTGGGAAAGCTTGATGGAGATGGCCAAGATTGGCCCAGGTGTTCGCGGTGGTAATAATCGTCAGACTCTGACAGATGAAGACGCAGAGGGTCGGCATCTCTTTAAGCGCTGGTGTGAAGACGCGGGCATGACAGTTGGTATCGATAGCATGGGTAATATGTTTGCCCGTCACGAAGGCACTGATCCCAGTCTTCTTCCGGTTATGGTGGGATCTCATTTGGATACTCAACCAACTGGCGGTAAGTACGATGGCGTCTTGGGTGTTCTCGCTGGGTTGGAAATCGTTCGAAGCCTCAATGATATGGGCATTAAAACCAAGCGCTCTATTGAGGTGGTGAATTGGACCAACGAAGAGGGCACACGATTTGCCCCTGCCATGTTGTCTTCGGGTGTTTTTGCGGGCGTCCATACCCAGAATTGGGCTTATGGCCGAGAAGATGCTGAAGGACTTAAGTTTGGCGATGAACTCAAGCGTATTGGTTTCGTGGGAGATGAGCCCGTCGGTGAGCGTAAAATGCATGCCATGTTCGAGCTACATATCGAGCAAGGTCCAATTCTTGAAGATGAAAACGTTGATATCGGTGTTGTCACCCATGGCCAAGGCTTGAACTGGATACAGGTTACCCTCACAGGTAAAGAAAGCCACACAGGTTCTACGCCGATGCCTAAGCGTGTTAACGCAGGCCTTGGTGCGGCGCGCATTACAGAACTGGTCAACGACATTGCATTAAGTTTTGCCCCACATGCTGTGGGCGCTGTCGGCCATATGGATATTTATCCTAACTCTCGTAACATCATTCCGGGCAAAGCTGTCTTTACCATCGATTTCCGTCATCCGAACAAGGATGTGATTACGGCAATGGAACAAACACTGAAGTTCGAAGGTCGTGAAATTGCCGAAGAACTTGGTCTGGTAATTGAGTTTGAACAAGCGGGCGCTTTTGATCCTGTTACCTTTGATGAGGGCTGTGTATCAGCCGTTCGTAACGCAGCTGTTCGCTTAGGCTACAGCCACCGGGATATTGTATCAGGTGCAGGGCATGATGCTTGTTGGGTCAACCGGGTTGCGCCAACGGCTATGGTAATGTGTCCTTGTGTGGATGGTCTCAGCCATAATGAAGATGAAGACATTTCACCAGAGTGGGCCGCTGCCGGAACGGATGTTTTGTTCCATGCCGTTGTTGAAACCGCAGAAATAGTTGAATAAGGGAGTTTGACCAAATGAGCACAGTCATTAAAGGCGGTACCGTCGTTACTGCAGATCTTTCTTACGAAGCAGATGTCCTTGTCGAAGGCGGTATAATTACCGAAATTGGCAAAAACCTATCCGGGAATGAAACTCTGGATGCTACTGGTTGTTATATTATGCCGGGTGGAATTGATCCTCACGTACATCTGGAAATGCCGTTTATGGGCACCCATTCCGCGGATAATTTCGAAAGTGGTACACGCGCGGGCCTTGCCGGCGGTACAACAATGGTGGTTGATTTCTGTCTTCCCCAGCCTGGACAATCCCTGATGGAAGCCCTAGCGATCTGGCAGCAGAAATCAGGATCAGCCTGTTCAGATTATTCCTATCATATGGCGGTTACTTGGTGGGGTGAAAAAGTTTTCGATGAGATGGAAGAAGTTGTTGGTCGTGGTATCAACACCTTCAAACATTTCATGGCTTATAAAGGTGCCTTGATGGTGGACGATGATGAGATGTTTGCCTCATTCTCTCGTTGTTCTGAACTTGGTGCGATGCCTCTTGTTCATGCAGAGAACGGTGACGTCGTCGCGACACTACAGCAGAAGCTTTTGGCAGCAGGAAATAACGGTCCTGAAGCTCATGCTTTTTCTCGTCCTCCTGAAGTCGAAGGCGAGGCGGCTAACCGCGCAATTATGATTGCTGATATGGCGGGTGTTCCGCTTTATATCGTTCACACTTCTTGTGAACAGGCTCATGAAGCGATCCGCCGGGCGCGTCAAAAGGGAATGCGTGTTTACGGAGAGCCATTGATCCAACATCTTACTCTAGATGATAGTGAATATTCGCATCCGGATTGGGATCATGCGGCGCGTCGTGTGATGTCTCCACCATTCCGTGACAAAAAGAACCAAGATAGTCTCTGGGCTGGATTACAATCTGGCTCTTTACAGGTTGTCGCAACAGATCACTGTGCTTTTACTGCAGATCAAAAGCGTTTCGGTATTGGTGATTTTACCAAAATTCCAAATGGTACAGGTGGTCTTGAAGATCGCATGCCGATGCTATGGACCCATGGTGTAATGACGGGTCGTTTGACCATGAACGAATTTGTTGCTGTGACATCAACCAATATTGCCAAAATTTTAAACATGTACCCAAAAAAGGGCGCTGTTATGGTGGGCGCTGATGCTGATCTTGTGGTTTGGGATCCAAACCGTTCCAAAACTATTACAGCAAAAAACCAACAATCGGTCATCGAGTACAATGTCTTTGAAGGTAAAGAAGTCACTGGGTTGCCGCGTTTTACGCTAACCCGTGGTAAAGTAGCAGTTGAAGAGAATGTAATGCGGGATGAGCCTGGTCACGGTAAATTTGTTGGTCGCGATCCTTATCCTGCGGTCAACAAAGCGCTTTCCAAATGGAAAGAAATTACCGCGCCTCGTAAAGTTGAACGCAAGCCTGAAAATATGCCAGCTGGAGTATAAATTCAAAAGGTATTAGGTAATAAAATCAAGAGGGTGGTGTGATTTGTTTTGCACCATCCTCGCTCAAGAACGATAACTGTCATTAAAGACAGAGTTCAAAACACAGGGAGTTTAGCCATGCTGCAATCAACGCAAGCGAATGCAACTGGCGCCGCCGGAAATACCGGAGAGGCAGAACAGATGGGTACCGACACAATGAATATAGATGCGATGGCTAGTTCGCAAAATCAGCAAAATAAGCCCGATCAAAATGAAAATTCTGTTGTCGAAATCAAAGGTTTATCACTAACTTTTGAGACCAATGATGGACCTGTTCATGCACTCTCAGACATTGATTTGTCCATTGATCGCGGTGAGTTCGTATCTTTTATTGGCCCTTCTGGCTGCGGGAAAACCACGCTTCTTCGCGCCGTTGCCGATCTGGAGCAACCAACTGGTGGAAAACTTGAGGTAAATGGCGTTAGTGCTGAACAAGCTCGCCTTAACCGCGACTATGGTTACGTATTCCAGGCACCTGCGTTGTATCCGTGGCGGACAATTGCCGGGAACATCTCTCTTCCGCTCGAGGTTATGGGAATTTCAAAGTCTGAACGTCTGGACCGGATTGCAAAAAATCTTGAACTGGTAAATCTATCTGGCTTTGAAAAGAAGTTCCCTTGGCAGCTTTCAGGTGGGATGCAACAACGAGCCTCCATTGCGAGGGCTTTGTCTTTTGATCCTGAACTTCTTTTGATGGATGAGCCCTTTGGCGCTTTGGATGAGATTGTCCGAGATCATCTAAACGAACAACTTCTCAGGCTTTGGGACAAAACGGACAAGACAGTCCTTTTTGTAACCCACTCCATACCAGAAGCTGTGTTCTTGTCTTCAAAAATTGTCGTGATGTCGCCCCGTCCAGGTCGGATCTATGACGTCATTGATTGTAATCTCCCGCGTGATCGTGGTCTTGATATTAGGGAGACACCTGAATTTCTTGAGATTGCGCACCGTGTGCGTGAAGGTTTGAAAGAGGGCCACAGTTATGACGATTGAGGCTACGGTATCACCGCCTCACGCCATAGGGGCACAAAGTTTATGGTCACGGTTAATGTCTGGGAAAGTAGGTCCTGTATTCGTGATTGTTTTGGCAATACTTGCGATTTGGTATTTTTCTGCTGTTCTTCTCAATACTCAGTTTCAAGAAGATATCTACAAACGTGGCAATATTGAATGGTCAACAGGACAGCTAATTTCAGATACTTTGTCTCAAGAAAGACCCGTGTTACCAGCTCCGCACCAGGTCTTAGTGGAGCTATATAACACTACGATCTTAAAAAAAATAACGTCAAAGAGATCCCTTGTTTATCATAGCTGGATCACTCTTTCGACTACCTTACTGGGTTTTGTTATTGGAACTGTTCTGGGTATTCTTCTTGCTGTTGGTATTGTCCACAATAAAAGCTTGGAAAAGAGCTTGATGCCATGGATTATCTCTTCACAAACGATCCCTATCCTGGCCATTGCTCCGATGATAATTGTCGTTCTGAATGCGGTTGGTATCCAAGGAATTTTGCCTAAGGCTTTTATTGCTACATACCTTAGCTTCTTCCCAATTACGGTTGGTATCGTTAAGGGTTTACGTTCCCCAGAGATCATCCACCTTGATTTAATGCGAACCTATAACGCCTCGAACTGGAACCTGTTTTGGAAGTTACGCTGGCCTTCTTCTGTACCGTATCTTTTTACAGGGATGAAAGTGGCAATTGCGACCAGCCTTGTGGGCGCTATCGTTGGCGAGTTACCGACGGGGGCCGTTGAAGGACTTGGCGCACGTTTACTTGCGGGGTCTTACTATGGTCAGACTATTCAGATTTGGTCAGCCCTGATTGCAGCGGCTCTGCTTGCAGCTGCGCTTGTGTCTATCGTCGGTATTTCCAATAAGATTGTTCTTAAAAAGATGGGGATGGCGCAATGATTAACTTTCGCCAAACCTTAGTCGTACTGGCTGGTTTGTTAGCCCTCTTAGGTATTATATTGCCTATGGGTGAAGTCAGTGGAGTTTCCCTATCTCTCTGGGATGATAGTGGTTTAATGACATTTGCTGTTGTTGGAGTGCTTACATCAATTGCAGTCGTCATGGATAAGATTAAAGGCTTGTTTTCTGATGTGGTTTTAGTGATCTTGCCCCATGCGGGTGCTTGGTTTCTTCTTGGTAGATTAGATGTTCCTGACCAACAATTAGCTTCTGGATATTGGTGTTTGGTTATCTCCGCTTGGCTCATGGCTTGGCTTCTTGTGGATCAACTCTCTGCCAAGACATCTCGGTCGCTAAGTGTGAAACGGGTATACAATATTGTCGTACCAGTTCTCTTTGGTGTTTGGTTACTGATCCTATGGGAAGTTATCGTTCGTGGCTTGCATATTCCAACGGTTCTGTTGCCGCCTCCAAGTATGATCGGTGTGCGATTTATGGCATCGACGTCTATCTTGTGGGCTGATTTCCAGCAGACATTTCTGAAAGCCGTTTTGATTGGTTATGTGCTTGGGTGTGGCAGTGCCTTCATCACGGCAATCCTTATCGACCGGAGCCCATTTCTTCAACGGGGTCTCTTGCCAATTGGGAACCTTGTCAGCGCGTTACCGATCATTGGTGTGGCTCCAATTATGGTTATGTGGTTTGGCTTTGATTGGCACTCTAAGGCTGCGGTTGTCATTATCATGACATTCTTTCCTATGCTGGTGAATACTGTTGCTGGTTTATCTATTACTTCTTCCATTGAGAAGGACATGATGAAAACCTATGCGGCAAGTTATTGGCAGAGTTTATTTAAGCTCCGTTTGCCATCCGCATTACCTTTTATATTCAATGCCTTGAAAATTAACTCAACCCTTGCCATGATTGGTGCCATCGTTGCCGAGTTCTTCGGTACGCCAATTGTAGGCATGGGCTTTCGAATTTCAACCGAGGTAGGCCGTATGAACGTCGATATGGTCTGGGCTGAGATTGCAGTGGCTGCACTTGCGGGAACTGCTTTTTATGGAATCATGAACGTCATAGAACGGGCATGTACATTTTGGCATCCATCTTTTCGAAGTGAGAACTGATCTCATAGAGGTCACGATCATAACGAAAGTGGGAACCATTAACAGGGAGATAATAATGAAAAAAATGTTATTAGGTGCTGTTGCTTTGGCATTTGGTGCCGGTGCCTTCGGCGCATCTGCTCAAGCTAGTGATACCGTTAATCTACAGCTCAAATGGGTAACGCAGGCCCAATTCGCAGGTTATTACGTTGCTCAGGACAAAGGCTTTTATAAAGATGCTGATCTTGACGTAAACATCAAACCAGGTGGTCCTGACATTGCTCCTCCACAAGTTATCGCTGGTGGCGGTGCTGATGTTGTTGTTGACTGGATGCCTTCAGCACTGGCTTCACGTGAAAAAGGGGTGCCGTTGGTAAATATCGCGCAACCTTTTAAAACGTCAGGCATGATGCTGACTTGTCGTAAGGAGACAGGTATTAAGTCTCCCGCAGATTTTAAGGGCAAGACACTTGGTGTCTGGTTCTTTGGCAATGAATATCCATTCCTAAGCTGGATGTCTAAGTTGCAAATACCGACGACGGGTGGGGATGAAGGTGTTTCCGTTTTAAAGCAGGGTTTCAACGTCGATCCAATTCTACAAAAGCAGGCTGACTGTGTGTCAACGATGACATACAACGAATATTGGCAGATTATTGATGCTGGTATCCCAGCAAGCGAACTTGTTGTTTTTAAATATGAAGAACAAGGTGTCGCAACGCTTGAAGATGGTTTGTATGTTCTAGAAGATAACCTAAAAGATCCTGCTTTTGTTGATAAAATGGCACGTTTCGTCTCAGCCAGTATGAAGGGGTGGGAATGGGCTCGTGCGCATCCTAAAGAAGCTGCGATGATTGTTCTTGATAACGATGGCAGTGGTGCTCAAACAGAAAAACATCAAGTTCGTATGATGGGCGAGATCAACAAACTGACTGCAGGCTCAGACGGCAGGCTTAATCCTGCTGATTACGAGCGTACAGTGAGCACACTTCTTGGCGGTGGTTCTGATCCTGTGATCACCAAAAAGCCTGAAGGTGCTTGGTCTCATGCCGTGATTGATGCGATTAAATAACTTGGTATAGCACCAATATCTTAGAGATATTGTGAATTAAATGCGGGCAGATTTTTCATAAATCTGCCCGCAATTTTTATAAGCACATTAACCCTCTACTTATTATGAAGATTAATTGTAAATTACATTAAGCAATTTAAAAAAATTCAACCGTATAGTGTGTATTGTACTTTTGATCGGCTAAGAGGGAATTAGAATTTGGAGCCATATAACTGGATAAATGACTTTGATATTTCCTGTGCAGTACCACATTTGGAATATCCTGTACTAGGGACGCCAATCAATATGGCTGTAACTGCTGCGCTCACACAAATGGAGAACAGTCAGTGGTGGCCTGCAGAAAGAATTCTTGAAGTCCAATTTCGCCAACTTTTTCAGCTTATGACCCATGCCGTAAAGACAGTCCCTCATTATAAAGGTTTAACATTGCCCTCTTCGCCAGAAGAGCTTCTAAAAGTGTGGCATGATATTCCGATACTCGAGCGTGGTGATATTGGGGGACAAGGAGCCGCGCTCCAATCAAATAAGATTCCACGCTCTCACGGCCGTACCAACGTTCAGTTTACTTCTGGATCCACAGGGCAACCTATTGGGGTCAAAAACACTGCGCTAAGTAGAATATTCTGGCGCGCCTTTACCACTCGAGATCATATTTGGCATAAGAGAAATCCAAAGTGGAAGCTGGGTCACATCAGGGTCGCAAAAAAAGGTCAAGCCGCATATCCTGGTACAAAAGGAATGGGCTGGGGTGCGCTAAAGGGTCGGGACGCTTTGATTAAAACCGGACCAAATGCGGGATTGAATATTAACGCATCCATAGAACAGCAAGCTGAGTGGTTGATGCGCACCAACCCAGAATTTTTAATTACTTACCCGAGTATCATTCAACGGCTTGCAGAGCATTGTCTAAAGAAAGGGCTTCGCCCGGATAAATTACAACAGGTGGAAACCATTTCTGAAGTTCTAACTGACAAAGTAAGATCTCTTTGTCGTAAAGCCTTTGGCGTTGATATTGTTGATCTCTATTCTACGCGTGAACTGGGCTATCTCGGGCTGCAATGTCCGGATAATGAGCATTACCATGTTCAAAGCGAAGGCGTTTTCCTTGAAGTTGTTGATGAGGACGGGGTGGGTTGTGCTCCTGGTGTGGTGGGGAAAATTTTGATTACGCCTTTACACAACTTTGCAATGCCGCTGATCCGGTATGCCGTTGGTGATTATGGCGTTCTTGGTGAGCCCTGTTCGTGTGGAAGAGGCCTTCCCGTTTTGAAAAGTATTCTTGGTAGAGAACGCAACCGACTTCGTCATCCTGATGGGTCTTATCGGTGGATTGCAATCTCAGCCAAAGATTACGGAAAACTATTGGAGATTGCACCGGTCAGAGAGTATCAGATTGTTCAAATTTCTTTAGAGAGATTGGAATTTAATGTTGCCGTTGAGGTCGATCTAACTAAAGATCAGATTACAAAACTGAACGCCTGGGCGAGGTCAGCGTTAAATTTTCCAAAAGAGATTGTTGTAAAGTCCTATCCTGAGTTGGAGAGAAGCTCTAACGGTAAATTAGAGCTTTTTAAAAGCCTTATTGAATAGAGAATAAGCAGAAATAATAATGCGTTGTGATTTTGATGCAATGTCTGGACTGAAAAGTAAAAGACGCATACTCTTTCTCCCTAAAAACAAGAATAACTTTTCTTTTTCTATGGGAGCCCCAAATGAAAAAATACCTTTCCGGTCTCGCGACAATCGCGGCTGGGTTTTGTCTCTTTGCTGGTTCAGCACAGGCCGATTACTCATTAAGCGTTCTTCATATCAACGATCTACACTCTCGTATTCTTCCGGTGAATAAATATGATTCCACCTGTGGAGACGAAGATCTTGCTGAAGGTAAATGCTTTGGGGGATTTGCCCGTGTTTCCCAAGCTTTAAATGATCGTCGAGATACCCTGCAGGCCGACGGAAAAAATGTCCTGGTCCTTGATGGAGGTGATCAATTCCAAGGTTCGCTCTTTTATACAAAATATAAAGGCCAAGCGACGGTAGAGTTGATGAACAAAACCGGCTTTGATGCCATGACAATTGGTAATCATGAATTTGATGACGGTCCCGAAAACCTACTCGCTTTTCTTAAAAAGGCTAACTTTCCAGTAATCGGTGCTAACACTGTCGCTTCTTCAAAATCCATTTTACGCGGCCAGTTTGCCAGCTCTGTAGTTTTGGACAAAGGTGGAGAAAAGATTGGTATTATCGGGGCATTGGCTGAAGATACAGATGAGACTTCAAGCCCTGGATCTGAGATAAAATTATTTGATATTGTGGGTGCCGTCCAACGGGTCATTGACCAAATGGAAGCCCAAGGCGTAAACAAGATCATCCTCCTCAGCCATATTGGTGTTCCAAGGGACATCGAAGTTGCTGAACAGGTTTCAGGCCTTGATGTCATTGTTGGTGGCCACAGTCAGGTTTTACTCTCCAATAGCAGTGATAAAGCCTATGGTCCTTATCCGATCGTGGCCACTTCGAAAGATGGCCACAAAGTTCCGATTGTACAGGCATATGCTTATTCAAAGTACATGGGAGAATTGAACCTGACTTTTGATGATGCTGGTGTTGTAACCGGATGGAACGGCGATACGATCCTTCTCGATAGCTCTTTCCCTGAAGATCAGGAAATGAAAACCCGGATTGCAGAGCTCTATGTTCCTCTGAAAGAAATTGAAAAGCGTATGGTCGGAGTAGCTGCATCGGCTATCGTGGGTAGCCGTGATGTTTGTCGAGCAGCAGAATGTGAAATGGGCAATCTTGTTGCAGATGCGATGCTTTCACGGGTAAATTCTAATGGTGGTGACGCTGTTATTGCTCTTCAAAACGGCGGTGGCGTTCGTGCCTCAATTGATGCTGGTCCAGTTACTATGGGCGAAGTTCTTACAGTGCTTCCATTTCAAAACTCTATTGCCACATTCAAGTTGAAAGGCACAGATTTTATCGCTGCACTTGAAAATGGCCTATCCAAAGTAGAAGAAGGTGCGGGGCGCTTTCCGCAAGTATCTGGCGCTCGGTATGTCTGGAACCCCGCAGCCGAAGTTGGTGCGCGTGTCGTCTCCGTGGATATCGGAAATGAGAAAGATGGTTTTACAGCCTTGGATCCAGATAAGATCTATAGCATGGTTACCAATAACTATCTAAGAGGTGGTGGTGATGGTTACAAAATCTTGGCAACAAATGCTATTGATCCTTATGATTTTGGCCCTAGTTTAGAAGATGCTCTTGCAGAGTATATAGGGGCACACGGTCCTATTAAAGGTTCTGTTACGGGGCGGATTAGCGTACAGAAATAATTCCTCTCTTTTCGAGATATGTTTAAAAGGTTCTGCATGTTGCAGAGCCTTTTTTATTGCGGGCTCATTTTATGGATCCGGATAATAACGACTACAATTCAGTTAGATTTTCTCTTTGGAAGTGTCTAAACTCGGTTATAAAGAATGCCCCGTTTTGAAAAGACCGTGGGTTTTATAACAAAGTTAAACTTTTGCATCTAAAGTAAAGTATGACCACATATCCGCATATACGACATAAATAAGAACGTAACTATTTCTATGGCGAATGTGGTATTATTTTAATTACGAAAACAAAAACTTTACGTTCATCTGTAATGTAAGGGGTAGCTGCAGAATGTCGGTTAAACCAACTTTTCAGTCTTACTTTGTATTGATGATTTTCCTCCTTGGAATTACGGCTGTAACGTCAGCATCTTCTGATGAGCCAGTAGTTATAACTTCTGGCGATTCTGAGCCATATATCAAAAAAGACGGCACAGGCATTATTGATCAGGTTATGCGTGAAGCGTTTCGTCGTATTGGACGTGAATTTAATCTAAAATGGGAGCCGCAGAAACGTGCCCGAAACAGTGCAAATACGGGCAAGGCTGATGGTACATATGGTGGAGTTATAGAGATACTCGACAGCTATCCTAATTTGATAGTGGTGCCATCACCTTATTACCGCACTACTTACGTTGCTGTCAGTAGACGCCCTGATATTAAGATTAACGGATGGGAATCTCTGAAACAATATACTGTTGGATACCCAAGAGGCTGGAAGATTTTCAAAAATCAAGAAAATCATTTTGGGCAAGCCTTTCCTGTTTCTGGAATCCCTAATCTTTTGAAAATGGTAGAAGAGGGACGTGTCGATATTATTTTAATCGAGAGGACTGTTTTTAAAACCAATGTAGCTCTGGAGGGGATCGATCAACTCCATATTCTCAATCCCCCGATTGATACAAAAGAATTGTACTTATTCCTTCACAAGAAAAACGTACAAATTCGGGAAGAGCTGGCTACGGCACTAGATGAAATGACTGAAGATGGTACGTTAAGACGTATATGTTTGATTTGTGCTGAATCATTGGATGACTGATCTTATTTTTGAATAAGGTGTTCCACTTGTAAGATCGGTACTCACCTCAAGTTCCTAGAAATTTATTAAGAAATCATACAGCACCATGAAATAATAAACACTGTCTCAACTTGGATAGTATAGTTGCTCTTCGATCTGAATAAGCGCTGGTTTTCCTGTTGATACAGCTCTTTCAAGAGCATTAGGGAGATCTTTTGCAGACCGTAAATGTTCAGCATGAAGGCCATAAGCCCGTGCGATTGCCGGGAAGTCTGGAGTGGTCAGATCAACGCCTTCAGGTTTTATCTTGTTATCTTCCATGTAGGTTTTGATTTCTTGGTAACCATCGTTATTCCATACCAGGACAATAATCGGCGTTTGTGCATCCATAGCTGCACCAAGTTCTCCGAGGGTAAATTGAATACCACCGTCTCCCGTGAGGCAGATCACAGGCCGTTCAGGGCTCGCTAGCTTTGCACCGATGGCAGCGGGAAGTCCGTAACCTAAGGTGCCAAATCCAGTCGCAGAGTTCATCCATCCTTTGGGCTGGTCTGGTGAATAATAAAGATTTCCCGCATAGACGGCTTGGGTGGAATCTCCAACTATTATGGCTCCGGGTAATGTGTCGTTTATCTGGCAGAGAAAATCAATCTGTCCATTCATTTCTGATGTAAGTTCAGATCTGGCTTTGTCGTTGGTCTTGGCGGCTCTTAAAGATCCATTTGTTGGGTCGAGCAAAGTTTTTGCCGAAGGCAAGGATCTTAATAGGGCCTGCATCGTTAAACCCGCATCACCTACAATAGCAAGATCGGCCTGTGCATTGCGGTGTAACTGTGTGGCGTCGATATCTACGCGTATTAACGTGCCTGGA
Source organism: Halopseudomonas aestusnigri (assembly GCA_036960845.1). Classification (GTDB taxonomy): domain Bacteria; phylum Pseudomonadota; class Alphaproteobacteria; order Kiloniellales; family Kiloniellaceae; genus Kiloniella. The sequence goes on from JBALWN010000009.1 coordinate 145,844, forward strand.
ACCTTGAAGTTACAGTCGTAATACATATCAAAATCTGTCGGGCCGAGCTCAGTTCCCAGGGCGAGAACAACGTCGGATTGTTCGATGAGTTTTCTGACCGCTCCAAGAGATGGACTAGCGGGAACCGCTAGAGAATGACCCAAAGGTAATTGTCCACGTGCGTTGACTGTCATCACTACTGGACTGTCGAGAGTTTCAGCTAATGCGCACAAATCTGAAGCGTTGCCCTTAAAACCTCCTCCAATGATAAGCAGAGGATTTTTCGCGTTAGTGCAAAGGTTTACGGCTTGAGTGATTGCCTCCGAAGACGCCTCTGGGCTGGTCATAGAAGGTAGTTCTTGGAGGAGGGGGAGATGATCAGCGTTTGCTGACATTAAGTCGATTGGAATTTCGATATGAACGGGGCGTGGGCGACTGCTGTTGAAAACAGAAAAGGCACGGGCCATCGCTTGAGGCAAATCAGAAGGGTCACTTACAGAATAACTAAAGGCTGTTACTTGTTCCGCAAAGGCTGTTTGGTTGGGCAGTTCATGAAGATGACCATTGCCATGACCTTGATCTTTGAGACGGTTGACCCCCGAAATGACGAGCATAGGTATGGAATCTCCATAAGCTTGCGCCATTGCTGTAGCTATATTCGTCAGACCAGGTCCGGTAATAACAAAACAGACCCCGGGTTTTCCACTTACTCTTGCGTAACCATCAGCCATAAATCCAGCACCTTGTTCATGCCGAGGCGTGTGGTGGATGATTTTTGAATCTGCTAAACCGCGGTAAAGCTCAACCGTATGAACACCCGGGATGCCAAAAACGCGATCGACGTCGTAAGTTTCGAGTAATTTTATGAGGTATTCACCAAGAGTAATCATGTTCAATTTCTCACACACTAGGTATCAAGCAATAGCTCGGTCGTTTGATCGGGAATTCACGAATTGGCACAGACGGTTACAGCCTTCAACGAGCTGTTCTTCGCCGAGGGTAAAGGAAAGTCTGATATGTCCGCTGGCACTTTGACCAAACGGTGTTGCATCAAGAACACAAACACCTGTTTGGGCGTAAAGTAGTTCTGAGAATTCCCTGCTAGACATTCCTGTTGCTCTGATATCAACAAGAAGGAACATTCCGGCTTCAGGAATATGAGCAATGATCGATGGTGTTGCTTCCAGAGCCTTTAGAGTTAGATCTCTTCGGCGCTGATAAATCGCTTTCATTTTTTTAGGCTCATCAGCAAGATCGGTCAGAGCAACCTTTGCTGCTTCTTGTGAGAACCCAGGCAGGCCATAAAGCATACACAGTGCAACCTTTTCCATGGCTTCAATAAGGTGTTGTGGACCGATTGCCCAACCAACCCGCCAACCTGTCATTGCATGGGATTTTGACAAACTGCTGATGGTAACCGTTCTTTCAGCCATACCAGGGAATGATGCTATAGAGATGTGTTCGCCACTAAAGATCAGATCAGCATAAACCTCGTCAGAAATTACCCAAATATTATGTTTGATGGCAATTCTTGATATTTCGTTCAACTCGTCTCTGTTCAATACAACCCCAGTTGGGTTGTTTGGGGTGGTGATGAAAATAGCTTTGGTTTTAGATGTAATAGCGGCTTCTATTGCAGACGTATCAGGGCGAAATCCGTTATCTGCCCTTTGCGCTACGCGAACGATAGTCGCTCCCGTTACCTGAATACTTGCTTCATAGGTAATGTACATAGGCTCAAGCGCGATAACCTCATCACCCGTCGTGGCGATACAAAGTGAGGCAGTAAACAGGCCGCATTGTGCTCCGGCGAGTACGATAACATTATCGGGAGTAACTTCTTGCCCTGTTTGATATGTATGACGTTGAGCAATGATTTTTCTGAGAGGCAAGCGGCCCTTTATTTCAGCATAGTGAGTGTCCCCCGAGGCTAGGGCCTCACGGGCTGTTTCTGTGATTTTATCTGGAGTAGCAAAGTCAGGATCTCCTACACTCATGATAATGACATCATGACCTGAATCACGTTCTTTAAGGGCCTTACTGTGAAGATCCCATGCTGAAGCACCAGAGCCATTAACACGTTCTGTGAGGGGAGAGAGCTGCATGTTTACCACCTGTAATCATAAATTTTATGATCGATTGAAATCATCTACTTTGTGATGACCAACTGAGTGTGATAATTCTAACATAACTGAACGAGTGTTCAACTAGAAAGTTCAATATTTTGCTTACACTCAAATATCAGGGCTTTTCTTTGGCCCCATTTCTTGAATAGACTAATGCCGAATTAAACTCATTGCGGATAACATGACTGATACGCTGAAAAATTCTCCAAAATTCAGAAGGCACTCCCCTGATGAACGTAAAAAAGAACTCGTGGAAGCGACGATCAAGTGCCTTGAAAAAAAGGGTAGTGATGGCCTATCTGTAAGGAGTATCAGTGCAGAAGCGGGGATATCTGTTGGGCTTATTAATCACCATTATCCTAGTAAAGATGATCTAATTGCTGATGCGTATGAAAAGCTTGCGACGGATATTCTTCACCACGTTTTAGATCAAGTAGATAAGAGTGGTGGAAATCCACGCGAGAGAATGAGTACTTTTTTTGATGCTTATTTCTCCTCTCATGTTCTTGATCAGAAAATATTACGAATTTGGATAGTGTTTTGGCACATGTCGGATAAGTCTGACAAAGTCCGCTTATCTCATGACAAGACAAGTGAAGGCTTTCGTCAAAAAATTGAGCGAATGTTTCGTGATCTTGGTGAATTACCAGAAGTACCAAGTTTTAATTATCGCCTCGCAGCCATTGGCCTTTCAGGTATGCTTGATGGCTTATGGCTTGAATGGTGTTTGAATCCGACGTCATTTGAACCGGAAGAGGGATTGAAAATCTGTGAAGCTTGGGTCGATTGTCTTATGTCAGGCTCTTTTAAATTATAATTGTTTTAGTAATGTATTGGTTTTGCGTTCAATTTTTAATGAGGCCGTTTTTAAAAAAATATATTTTAAATTTACTAGTTGAACATGTGTTCAGCTATGTTATCGTTCACTGCGCTGGAAAAATATTAGCGAAAAACAATTGAGCTTTAGGATCTAAGAAACAGGATAACCTGTTCAGTCCTTATTCCTACAGGGAGGAAGTAATGAAACTTTTTAAATATACATTGTTAGCGGGCGCTATGGTTATTGGTGCTACATCTGCATTTGCAGGCGAGGCACTTGATCGTGTTATGAGCAAGGGCAAGCTTGTTATCTCTACTGACGCTGAGTATCCACCGCAATCATCTATCAATGCCGATAACGAACTCATTGGCTTTGATGTTGACGTTGGCCGCGCGGTTGCAAAGCAAATGGGTGTTGAAGCTGAATTCGTGACACCTGGTTGGGACGTCATTACTTCGGGACACTGGGCAGGAAGATGGGATATGTCTGTTGGTTCCATGACGCCGACGAAGGCGCGTGCAAAGGTATTGGACTTCCCTGCAGTTTATTACTTCACCCCAGCAGCCCTTGTCGTGCATGAAAAAAATACCTCAATTCTTCAAACAAGTGATGCCTCAGGTAAAAAAGTGGGTGTTGGCGTTTCCACCACCTATGAAAGTTACCTAAATAAGAAACTGGTTATCGATGCGGATAATGTACCGGAATTTTCATTCGTTGTTGATGATGCCGATATCCGTACCTATGATTCAGATGTCCTAGCCCTTGATGATTTGCGTCTCGGTGATGGTGTTCGTTTAGATGCGGCCTTTACGGCATTGCCAACGATTTTGGAAGCTCAAAAAAATGGCTATCCGATTAAAGTAATTGGCCCAGAGGCCCTGTTCATGGAACCTTTGGCAATTGCTACGGCCAAGGGAGATCCAGAACTTAATGCTAAAATTAAAGACGCTGTAACGGCTTTGCGCGCTGATGGCACTCTTTCGAAAATATCGAAAAAGTGGTACGGCGGCGATCTTACTCAGTAATATCTGGGATATCTGAACTGTGAACCAGATGTTTATGGAAATTTGGGAGCGACCGTCAGCACGACGGTCGCTTTTCTTCATCTTGGTCTATCTCTCTCTTTTGAGTATAGATTTTTCCAGTCTTTATGAGGGCACAAATTTTGCCTTGGGAGCGACTACCCAGATCGAATTAACACGCGGTCTAATGGCTGCGGCGATTGTTCTTAATTTTGTCTTGATCACACGGCTTCCTAAACGAATACAACTCTATGTTACTTGGGCTGAGCTTCTCATTCTGTTCTTGTACTTTTTCTACAGTTTCGACCTGTCGTATGGGTATATCTGGGCTAGACTTCCTCATCTGCTTGGGTTTGGCTTAAAAAATGGTTTTCTTATGGGAGCCGCTCTTACCTTGTTTATGTGTGTTGTTTCAATAGCAGCATCGACAGTACTTGCTTTAGTTGCGGCGTTAGCCCGGCTCTCAAATAATGGTATAGCCCTTGGGGTCTCCACGTTTTATATCTCATTTTTCCGCGGTACACCTTTAATACTACAGATACTGTTGATTTATATCGGGTTGCCACAAATCGGGATTATCCTTAATCCAATACCGGCTGCCATTATCGCGCTTTCTCTGTGTTATGGCGCATATATGGCAGAGATATTTAGAGCAGGAATTCAGGCTATTCCAGCGGGACAGGGCGAAGCCGCAAAGGCACTTGGGCTAAAAGATGTTCAGATAATGCGGTTGGTTATTTTACCTCAAGCGATCAGGCTTATCATTCCGCCAACGGGTAACCAGTTTATCGCCATGCTCAAAGATAGCGCTTTAGTGGCTACGCTTGGGGCTTGGGAGCTTATGTACATGGCGAGACTACATGGGCGTGCTGAATTCAAAAATATGGAGATGATGATTACTGCAGCTTTGATCTATTGGATGATGTCTATGAGTATGGAGTATTTCCAAGCCAAGGTTGAACGTAAATTTGGTAAAGGCATTGATGTCAGCAGCGTTTAATCGTTGCTGACATTGTGTCATTCGTCTTTATTTCGTTTGATCATCCGTGTCAGGAAAATAGGCACGACAAAAACGATCACCAACAAGCGTAATGCATGGTGTGTCGTGACAAAAGCTGGATCGATCCCCATGGAAAGAGCTGCCAAGGTCATCTCGGCAAAACCTCCTGGGGAGAGAGCCAGTATCAAGGCTTCAAAGCTGGCATCCGTTGCGTAAGACAATAGAGCTGAGACGATCAGAGTGACCATGAGCATGAGAAAAGCCATAATCACAGCCAGGAACATAATCTTGCCTACCTGCCTCAAAGAATAACCCGCGAAACGAGCCCCTAAGGCAGATCCCAGGGTTAGCTGTAAAAGGATCGTAACCAACTCTGGTGGTTTGCCTTCAATAAGACCAGCTGTATGAATAATCGCACTGATTAAGAGTGGTCCGGTCAGCTGGTATGCCGGGAATTTTGCGACCTTCCCCAAAAATAACCCGCCTATGGCAATAGCTAGTAAAATCAAGATGTCCCACTGAGACCAAAACAACGTTATTTGTGGGCGTTCTACGGTTTCCAAACCTGACCAGTAGGTGAGAAAAAGGGGGATTGCTAATAAAATTGATGCCACCCGACAAGCGTGGGTTAACGTTAGGGCTCTGACATCTGCTCCAGCTTCTTCGCCTAGCAAGGTCATTTCGGATAATCCGCCAGGAAACCCAGAAAATATTGCTGTCATTCTGTCCATTTTAAGAAATTTACGACAATAAAACTGAGCAACAAAAGTGATAAAGGCAAGATAGAGAACAGCTGCAATGAGTGTTGGTATCCATTCTCCGGCTCTGGCGACAACTTCTGGTGAAAACGTGCCGCCAAGCATGACACCTAGGATAACCATGATCACAAGCCGGATCGGCTTGGAAACCTCGACAGGAGCGCCAGAGAGAGAAGCAATTATGCTGCCAGTCAGACAACCAAGCATCCAAGGAAGTGGGAGGCCAAGTGTCCAAAATACAAGGCCTCCCAAAAATCCACACAGCAGGGTTAGTAAAAACTTCGGTACCGCACTGGTAAAGAACACTTTTTATCCTTCACCGTCATTTATCTTAAGTGCTTTGTTCCTGCGAATATCCAGAAGACCTTTGATCATTGGTGCAAGTAAGATCACGGCCGTTATCGAAAGAATAGATGCTGTAAGTGGGCGCTCCCACATAAAGGATAATTCACCATCATAAATATCAAGTGCGCGGCGGAGGTTGTCTTCCATCAAACCACCAAGGATAAACCCGAGAAGCATTGGTGCAAGAGGGAAGTCAATCAAACGTAGGAAAATCGCGATGATTGCCACCAGAACCATGATCTGAATATCAATGGTATTTGCCGATACCAGATAAACACCGATGAGAGAGAAAAACAGGATCATCGGGGTCAAAATCTGTTTTGGCAATGCCAGTAGCCGTGCAATATATGGGATCAAGGGTAAGTTCAGGACCAAGAGAATGATATTGCCGATATACATTGAGATGATGACGGACCAGAAAACAGCTGGATTTTCAACGAACAGTCTTGGGCCTGGTTGAACGCCATATGATATAAGAGCGCCGAGCATAACAGCTGTTGTGCCTGATCCTGGAATACCAAGGGTTAGGAGAGGGACGAAAGAGCCGGAACTGGCCGCGTTATTAGCTGTTTCAGGTGCGGCTAGACCGCGAAGGCTACCTTTGCCGAACTTCAGTTTTTCTTTCGCGCTGGCAAAATTTCGCTCCATTCCATAAGCCAAGAAGGAAGCGATCGTTGCGCCTGCACCGGGAAGAACGCCGATGAAAAATCCAAGAACCGAACTACGTGCAACAACGGGAGCCAGATCCATGACTTCCTCTTTTGTTAATTTCATCGATCCCAGATCGCCTTTGGTGGCCTTCTCCGCTTCTTTTGACGTTTCTTCAGGCTTTAGGACAACCATCAAGGCTTCTGACAGGGCGAATGTCGCCATAGCGAGGAGTAAGAAACTTAAACCATCGATGAGATCGATTACACCAAAGGTAAATCGCTGTATACCGGATTGATCTTGTCCAATAGTTGAGAGCATCAGCCCAAGCATTGTCATGAGTATCGCGATCAGGAATTTACCTTTACCCGCGAATGCGGAAACGGCGGTAAGTCCAAGGATCATGAGGGCAAAATAATCGGCGGATTGGAAGCTTAGAGCAACCGAAGCAAGAGCGGGGGCCGCGATAAGAAGGAAAATAGCCGCAATGGTACCGCCACTGAAAGAACTGTAAGCCGCAATAGCCAAGGCTTTGCCGGCATGTCCTTGTTTGGCGAGGGGATAACCATCAAATGCTGTGGCAACGGTTCCAGCCACTCCAGGAGCGTTGATCAGGATGGATGAAGTTGATCCGCCAAAAATTGCGCCGTAATAAACACCAGCCATCAAAATCATACCTGTAGAAGGATCAAACCCGTATGTTATGGGGATCATAAGGGCAATGGCTGAGATGGGACCAAGTCCTGGCAACATGCCGATAAAAGTACCCGCAAAACAGCCAACAAAGACCATAAGGAGGTTAATAGGTGTAACGGCCGTTGAGAGGCCCGTTAGAATACCGTCCAGCATTAGTTGAGCCCCAAGAGTTTGATAACAGCGAAGTAGAGTTCACCTTCTCTGAGTGTAATTTCGAGAAGTTTTGTGAGAATAAACCAAAAAACAAGTGTTACCGGGATTGACGTGAGTAAAATAACCCTCCAACGCCGCTCACCCAGAACATAAACACTGGCGGTTAAAAAGAATATTGTTGCTAAAACAAATCCCAACCAGTTGAAGCTTGCGCCATAGGCAACCATCAAGGCGAGAAGGGTAAATGTTCTTCCCCAATTAAGTCCCTTGAAGACAGATAGAAAGTCGTCTGTCTCACCGCGTTGGGGTATAATTAGAAGAAGGAACGCAAGTGTCCCCGTTATCCAGGCTAAGGCAGTTGGAAGAGTGCTTGCCGTCATTGGTGCAAATTTATCACTTGGTAATGACGGTATATCTCCAATCATAAATCCATAAGCGATGGCAACGACAAGAAAGCATAGTGCTCCTGCCTTTTCCTTGGTAAGGGTCATACTCCCGTTCCTTCTCTTATATTTATTGGCTGTTAAGGCTTATAAAAAGCCGAGCTCTTTCATGAGGTTGCCAATAATACCTTCTTGTTCTTCAAGGAAGGTGTAGAAAACATCAGCAGGTTGGAATACTTCAACCCAACCATTACGGGCACGCACAGTTTCCCAATCAGGTGTCGCGTACATTTTCTCTAGAGTAGCGTTATATTCAGCTACTTTTTCTTTTGATGTACCAGGTGCCGCGAAGAAACCACGCCAGTTGACAAAAGTAGCATCAATGCCTTGTTCTGTGAGTGTTGGAACGTCTGGTGCATCGCTGATACGGTTGGCACCTGTCATCGCAAGAATGCGGACCTGGCCACTGCGCTCTAGCTCTATAGCTTCAGAAAGACCGGTTGATAGAATGGATGTTTCGCCTGAAAGCAAACCAGCCATGGCTTTACCACCAGCATCGTAAGGGATGTATTTAACGTCAGTTGGGTTACCACCAGCTGCTTTAAATGCTTGGGCGGCTACAAGGTGATCCATACCACCACGTGTAGAGCCACCAGCAACTTTCACTGATTTTGGATCTGCTTTAAAATCAGCAACCACTTCAGAGAACGTTTTATATTTTGAATCTGCAGGGACAACAAAAGCGGCATAATCGCCGATAACACCGGCAACAGGTACCAAATCACGGAATGATTGTGGGAACACTTTGGTCAAGGATCGAATAACGATTGGTGTTGAGTTCACCATCAGGGTATCGCCCTGACGATCAGCTGTTTCAATTAGGTGTGCAATGGCTTTACCGCCACCGCCACCGGACATGTTTTCAAAAGAAGCAGAACCAAGAAGGCCTGATTTTGTCAGGGCTTCACCAGTACCACGTGCAGTTCCGTCCCAACCACCACCAGCACCACCAGGAATAAGAAAGTGGATTTTCTCAATCTCAGCAGCAGAAGCTGTTGAGATTGGCATTGCCATGCCCACACTGACAGCAGCAGCTGCCATGGATAGTACGAAACGTCGAGATAGTTTTGTTGTTTTGCCAAACATGAATTGGCCTCCGAGTCTGATTGTTAATTCAATAAACAACAGACCGCCGTGCTTTATCGGCATAAGGAGAAAACCATCATATGATGAGTAAACAGATCAGAAACTAGTCTGGACTGTTAAATATGTGCTATCTCCCCAACCGCTAATTATTGATTTTATTGTGCGGTCTGTAATTCAATAAAAAACAGATTAGGGGATAAAGCTGTCACTACCCTGTCGTTGGGGAAAAAAGATAATTTTAAGTCGTTTGAGTTACTATTTAATCAGTGTTGTGATCTATAAAACAGTATAAAATACAGATGTTTGCCGAGCATACCTGCTCAAATTATTCTCCGCGTAAAGCTTTATTCCATTTGTTGATGGTTTTACGCCTTTTTACTTGATCAAGGTAAACGAGAAGTCCTGAGCCAACCTTTATGGGTTGCATATTACTTTGTTTTTGTCCGGCAAGAATTTCTTCAGGGCCAGTAATCTTTACGCCGGGGCGTACAGCGTTCATTTTTGCACTTTGTGTAAGTACGGTTTGGCCGCGCTCGGATAAGAGATATTCCAAAAATAGTTTTCCAGATTCTATGGATTTTGCTGCTTTTGGTATGAGAGCTAAACGAGAAAGTACAGTGGTGTAATCTTGTAGATATAGTATACCAAGGTTGGGCGAGTTATGAAGTCTTGCGAGAGCATAAGATCCTAATACATTGTAACCTATGACATATTTTCCACTGCTAACGTTATTGATGATGGCCGTTGAGCTGGTAGACAGCTTTACACCATTGGCCCCAAAGGTTTTAACAAGCTCCCAAATTCCTTTGTAACGTTCGGAATCAACCGCCATAAAAAGAAAGCCGAGGCCGCTCCGTTCAATATCGTAAGTAGCGACCCGTCCAAATAGATCAGAAGGGCGTTCAGCAAGAAATGCTTTCAGCTCAGAACGTGTTTTAGGAAGCTTACGGTCTTTAAAATAGGCCTTGTTATAAATTGTTACTGCTGGTTCAGATGTGAAGCCAAAAACTTCATTTCTCCAAAGAGACCAGGATGGCATGTTTTGTGCCGAAGATATTTCTACAGGCTGTGCGAAACCGTCGTTGGCAAGTTTCATTTGGAGGTCCATTGCTGAACTTATGACAATGTCGGCTGTTACGCCGTTATCCAGGCTTTCTTTTTGAGTTCGTTCGTATAATTCGAGAGATTGTAAATCGTGATAAACTATCGTGATATCAGGAAATATAACTTGAAAATCATGGATAATACCTTGGAATATATCAACGTCAGTAGCGCCATAGATGGTAATTTCGCTTTGATTTTCGTCGTCATTATTCGTTGCTGGAAAGTTAAATGCCTTTGCCATAAGCGTATGAGGGGAAATGGTTGTCCACAGTAAAAATAAAAGCCCAAAAACTAAGCGTTTAAAACTTAGGCGCCAAAGAGTTAAGAATAAGATCTCTTTGGTAAGTGACTTGTATTTTATCTTTGAAATAGAACCCGAGCCTCTGTTCTCTCTTGTTTGACGAATTGGTTTTTTTATTTTTGGCTTAGATCGCACTTTTCTTGCATACAAATTATGGATAAATACTGTCAACAACCTGTCATGATGAATGTATTTCCTACTTTCTTTTACCTCAGCCTTTTCAAAAAGCATATAACAACGTTAGTCTTTAAATTATGAGAATTCTAGTTGTTGAAGATAACGCTGCTTTGGCAGATGGTATATCCAGTGCTCTTACCCGTATGGAAATGGCTGTGGATGTCGTGGGTGATGGCAGTGAAGCAGATGATATCTTGCGCACTCAGGAATTCAATCTGGTTGTGATGGATCTTAATTTACCAGGCTATGATGGTCTTGAAGTTCTTAAGCGATATCGACAAAATGGTGGTAAGGCTCAGGTGCTCATTTTGACTGCACGAGATGGGTTAAGTGATCGGGTCAAAGGACTTGATCTTGGCGCAGATGATTACCTGACAAAACCGTTTGATCTAGTTGAGCTAGAAGCCAGAGTACGGGCGCTACTCAGGCGTCAGAGCGGCTTAAAATCACCTGAAATAAAAGTCGGCGATCTTGTGTTTGATAGTGTTGCGCGAAGAGCATCTCTTGCCGGAGTTCCTATGGATTTACCTAGGCGGGAGTTTTGCCTGCTCGAACTGTTGATCAGTCGCGCGGGACAGGTTGTTAGTAAGGAACAAATCGCCGATAGCCTTGCGAACTTTGATCAAGATATAAGTCCAAACGCTGTTGAGTTGTATATCAGCCGATTGCGAAAAAGGTTGTCGCCAATAGATATCAATATCAAGACCGTTCGTGGTCTTGGTTATTTGATGGAAAAATAATGAGCTGGCAACGTAAATCACTCCGGCGTCGTTTACTGTTATGGTTACTGGGCGCGTTGGCCGTAATTTCAGCCTTGATGTTATTTGAGGTTCGATCAAGTGCCACAAAAGCCGCTAACGAAGCCTATGATAGGGTCCTTCTAGGTTCTGCTTTGGCGATAGCCGAAAGAGTTGTTGTCGTTGGTGACACCCTCGAAGTTGATGTCCCCTATGTCGCTTTGGAAATGCTTACTTCTGCGGCGCAAGATCGTGTTTTTTATCAGGTAGTTGGACCGGGAAATCAATTCATAACAGGATATAACGACCTTCCTATGGTGAACGATGAAGAAATTCCGATCAATGGGGCACCACTTTTTTTTGATGCAGACTATCGCGGTGATTCTATTCGTGTTGGCGCTATATCCCGGCATCTATCTGGTGGGCGTCTTTCAACGCGCTTTACGGTTATGGTGGCTGAAACGGTAGGGGGACGAAATAGGCTCATTCGTGAAATGATGACGGCGGCCATCATTCGTCAGTTGGTTTTAATTTTCGTGGCTGGCATTGTCATGTGGATTGGTATTGGGTGGGGACTGAAGCCTTTATTGCGACTAGAGGCAGCGCTTAACAGAAGAACACCCTCTGATTTGCGCCCCATAGAGCACGAAGTACCTCGCGAAGTTCGACATTTGATCGAGGCAATTAATGATCTAATGCACCGTTTAGAGGCATCATTTGAGGCGATGCAACGCTTTACGTCTAATGCTGCCCATCAGTTACGCACCCCATTGGCTGCTATTCAAACTCAGGCTGAATTGGCAATAGATGAAACCAACCCGGAAGAAACAAGAAAGCGCCTTGAGCATTTGAGCAGAAGTACCAAACAAACTTCTCGGCTCATCAATCAATTACTCAGTCTTGCCAGAGCCAATCAGGCCGGAACAACCCGTGTAGGTGAAAATTTCCAATCTACAAAACTTGATCTCAAAGAAGTGTGTGAGCAAGTTACCCGAGAGTTTGTCCCTTTGGCTGTAGAGAAGGATATTGATCTTGGTTTCGAGGGTTTTAATGGGAATTTTGACATTAAAGGCAATAGGGAACTCATTGAAGAGGCTCTTAAAAACTTGATTGATAATGCGTTGAATTATTGTCCAAAGGGGGCGACTGTTACAGTTCGGCTTAGGAGTAAACAGGGTAAAATCCTGTTGGAAGTTGAAGACAATGGTCCTGGGATAGAGAAATTAGAAAGATCAAAAATATTTGAACGATTCTATCGCTCAGAAACCAGAGATGATGAAGGTTGTGGGTTAGGGTTACCCATCGTGCGTGAGATCATGGAATGTCATGGTGGTGAGGTTGAGTATCGTTTAGGAATGAATAATATAGGGTCGTGTTTTGTCTTATCTTTTTTTGATAATTAGGAGGCACCTCTCATAGTGCACAGTAAGCTTTAGTGTGAGCTAGAGAAAGAGGCACATTGGTAAGTGTTTTTAATTGCGAGTAAAGTTTAAGAAAAACACGGAGTTTAAAAGTTATGCGCCCTGAAATAAACTCAAATTTGGCAGCTATTTCAGGACAGGAAATCTCTAGGGGCCTATGTTTTTCAGAAGAACAAAATCTGCACCTAAATTGCGACAACTCTTTGATTTTTCGGGTGGCGTGTTCGTAATAAGCAATTTTTTCTTTTTTTGTTTGAGTATTTTGATTGCCTTTAAAAATCTTGCTCTTGAGTGCTTTAGCAAAGCAGTAGCTTCATAATAATCCAACATGAGTATGGACACGCCGGCCATCTCAAAACCAGGATCTGTTGGCATTTCAATTTGAAACTCTGTCATACGCATTTTACTAAAGGGTCTCAAACGCATCATAAGGTCGGTTAATTGCGCCAAGTGCAATTGTTTGGGAATGTCCGTAATGGCAATGATCAAGCGCTCTTTTGCTTTTGGTGTTAATTTCTCCAAAACTGCTAATGTATTTTCAAATTCACGCTTATTAATACAAAGCGGATAACTGATATTCATAACAACCCCCGCCGCAGCCATATCAGCGAGACTAGCAATCATATAGGCCACAGTTTGCCCAATATAGCCACCTTCGATAACGAGGCAACGTTGATCAGATTTATCAATTACTTGGGTAATATTTTTTAATTTTCGAAGACCGAAATTATCAAAAGTTGAAACTGAAATTGGGAGGGGTTCACCCGTTGGTTTTTGAAATTTAGTAAACCGTACTTCTGCACGTTCAAGGATATCTTGGACAAAAGTATCAACACGTTCTTGTGCTGCGGCAGCTGCTTTATCTATCCGGTTTTGAATGATTTCCCATGGGTCGGGCGCTTCATTATATTCTTCTTCTTCTACCTCAATTTCAAAAGCTTGCGGGTTGATATGTAGGCCTTCCATATACTCTTCTTCCCCAAGAACTCGAACCCAAATTTCTTTATTAATTGCTTCAAGTTTATAAGCAGCCTCTCTTTGGGTAAGAGTGGAAAAGCAAATCATCATATCGCCATTTTCTGCAGCTTTACAGACATCCTGTGGGCCTAAGTTTTTATACACTACGTTTTGCATGACGGTTTTGATCATACTCATATGGCTATCAAGTTTATCGCCCAACTTTTCTTTTATACCCTCCAGCCCCAGTAATTGGAAACGCCCCGTAACAAGTTTACCTGTGTTTGGCAAAGTTGGTGGTAAGGAGGATGCTTCGACAGATTTAGTTGGCTGAACCTCGGATAAGGGCTCTGTGGAGGGTGGTAGGTTACTTTTCATCTGGTCGGGAGATTCTTCGTCTTGAGAAAGGGCTTTATACAACGCTACCATATCTTTTTCCCGACGTTGTTTCATCCTTTCTACCTGGCGGACACGTGCAGATATCGTAGCAAAGAGCAAATCAAAATCAACAGGTTTAACCACATAATCGTCTGCGCCGAGGACCTTTCCTTCGACGATTTGTTTGCTATCTGTTAGGGCACTCAAAAAGACGAAGGGAATGTCGGCAAAGTTACCTTCGTGCTCTCTGACTTGTTTCAAAAACTCGAACCCATCCATGATGGGCATGGTAATGTCACTTAATACCAGATCAACGGTTGAATTTTCTGATATGATTTTTAAACCTTCGGCACCATTACGTGCGGATAATACCTGGTACCCTTCGTCGGTTAATTCCTCGACGATGTCTTCTCTTAATGCATCTTCATCCTCTACACATAGTATAGTAGCCATTGTCAAATCCCTAAATCATAGAGTGTTCATAAGTTGGTCTAGTGTTTCAATTTCTGGTCCAGAAATTAATGGGTGATCAATAACTTCAGCCACTTGATCTCCTGGAGCATTAATAGGAAGTTGGACTTTAAATATTGAGCCAACATTAACTTCACTTTCAACAGAAACCCTTCCACCTTGGAGCTCTAGGAGGGTTAATACTAAACAGAGCCCAATTCCTGTACCGGAAATCCCTGTTGTATTACTTGATCGATAATATCGGTCAAAAATTTTACCCCAATCTTCTTGAGAAATTCCAATTCCAAAATCTTGTATCGTAACGAAAGCGCGGCTTTTCTCGATCCAACCTTTAACCATAATTTCGGATGCGCCAGGAGAGTATTTAATGGCATTAGAGAGTAAATTTGTGAAGACTTGTAATAACTTGGCACTATCAGCATGCATATTACGAGGTAACTGGCTTACATCGTATGTTATTGTATGGTTTTCAGATATGTCTTGTTGGCTCAAGCAGAGATGAGCCAACAAACCTGCTAAGTCAACGGCCCCTAGTTCTATTTCAATTTCTCCAGCTTCAATTCTAGAGGCACTAAGGGTGCTGTCTATGAGAACAAGCATACGCTGCGTAGCACCTTTTATCTTTTTGATTCTCTTTTCTACATATTCCTTATCTAAAGTATCTATGTGCCGATGTAAGCGTTGAACACTGCTATCAATTATAGCAATCGGTGTCCTAAACTCATGGGAAGTCATAGAAACAAAGTCCCGTTGCATTGCATTTTGTTGCTGCTCATTTTTCAGGGATATTTCGAGTTGAAGTGTCTTTTTAACAAGATTTCCTTCGGCTTTTTTTAACCTAGAAGTATTTTCTTTAAATACTTCTAGCGCTTTAGCCATAAGGCCAAATTCGTCTTTTCTTGATAAGAATTTATTCCCGGATGTATGTTTATTTTCAGTAACAAGAACCATTTCTTTACTTAAGTTGGTTAGGACAGAACCAACGGAATGATTAATCACAAACAGAAGAAATCCCCCCGATACACTAGTAAACGTTAAAAATAAAAAAGTGTCTGTCAGAAGTATGTTTTGAAGAAAATCTGTAGCTTTGTCCAAGCTCCATACCATTACCATCGCCCCATATAATCGACCTTTAGAGCTTTCAATGGGGGCAATGACAGTTACCGTATTTTTTTCAGTTCGCTCATAACGAGTATTAAAGTTTTCTTTTAATAATATATTTTTTATATCAATGCTCTGGTCGGTATTCGTTAAACCAGAGTGTTCAATAATTAATTTTCCTTCAATGTCATAAACTTTTAGATTAAATTTTTTATATTCTTTTCCTTGCGTCAAGTGCTCGAAAGGGCGCCAAATTGCTTTGGGTTTCTTCCATCTGACACCCCCGACTATTTGCGAAGCTAAGAGCTCTGTTTGGACAAGAGAGTTATCAACAAGAATTTGATAAATAAGTTTTTTTTCCAATTGCCAATTAGCGAACATTAGGAGTGCGAAAAAGAGAGTCGTCCCCGTTATTGCAAGTAGGCAAACTTTCTTTCCTACACTTCCAGTGAATCCTTTCATGAGTGTAGCTTTATTTTTCATAAGTAATTGCCTGTTTGTTCAAACTTGCTTCTTTAGCACCAAACTCCAAATAAATTTCTAGAAGGTCGAGGTCTATTCCAACGGTTAAACTTCCAACACCAATTTTTCGTTCTGTATCAACAACTGTGACGCTTATTTGCAATTGGAATTGTTGAGTAGACTCATCAATTCCAGCATCGCTCACAAATACGGCATCTGGACCTTTTGGGAGAGTTTTTTGCCATTTATCTTCATCGCCTTGCCAGTAATCAGACGTAACGTCACTTATAGCAACATTTAACCCTTTGTTATCTATGACAATAATTTCAGTAATGAGGCCGTTACTGTTATTCCTTATCGTTTGGAGTTCCTTTGATAACGGGCTGCCCAGCATATGGCGAATAAGGGGTTGATCTATTGCTTCAGTTTCTTGTCTCCAAATTTGATCAAGTGCAATGATTTGATCAGAATTTAAACCAGAATGTTTTTTATTTTGCTTTTTTATTTCGTAAACAATGGTTTGTAGTTGTGATAATGGCCGTATTTCTTTTTCAAGAATATGACGAATTGCTTCTTCAGGTGCATCTAAAGAATTCAGTGTAAGAGCTGTTTCACTATGCGCTATGGTAAAAGAAAATGTAACGGCAGCAAGCGCAATGCATATACCTGTGATGGATTTCTGCATATCAATAGACCTTATATAAATACAACTCATAATGGCATGAATGTATTTACAAAACTTAAAGTTGTAGTCTGTAATTTTGAAAATAAGCAACAAGCCATCACACCCATTGGCCGTTGGTGGAAGGGTTTCAGCCAATCGTGCCTATTAATCGTTTTAGTTATTTTCGTTCCATTTTAACTCAATAAAAATTTAAATTTTTACCCAGTTACGGCCCAGTTCATCACGGGTAACCGCAACGATTGAAGAGCGTGGAGCAGTACCTTCACCATCAGGGAAGTTGCTGTTACCCTTTTTACCTGGGTGCTGAATGCCCACGAAGCTAACCTTATTCTTTTAAAATCGTTTCAATAATCAGCTTTAAAAAGGGGTTCTCATTAGCGGATTTTATTGTTGAGATTGTCAGGGTACGGTTAAGTTCAATTGAATGTTCGAATGGCGTTACCAAGCGGCCGCTTTTTAAATCATTAGCTATAAGAGCTTGATGTCCCATCATTACCCCAGCCCCGTTTCGGGCCTCTTCAACTGCGAGACCATAGAGAGAGAATACGGGGCCTTCAAGATTAATGGTTTTGTATTGTTGTGCTGAGCTTACCCAGTTTGACCAATCATCAGACCAACTTGCGTCATGGATACAGATTTCATGATTAAGATCAGATGGATGATTGAGACGTTCAGCCACAGATGGAGAACAAACAGGTAGAATAACATCTTTACACACTTCATGTGTATTGGTGACCGCTTTACCCAAGATCTCCGAATTATCACAATAAAAGATACTGATATCAAAAGGTTCACGTTGAAGGTTTGGTTGTTTTTCCAGCGCTGTCACCGATATGGTAATTTCGGGAGCCGCTTTTCTTATCGAGGGTAGTTTGGGGGACAACCAAAGTTGAGCAATACTTGGAAGTGCCGCTATTCTAATGTGTGTCGGGGTCGCACGAGAGCGTAGTGTTTGCACGGCTTGGCCAAGATGATCAAAAGCAGCGCTAAACTCATCAATCACTCCAACCCCAAGATCTGTTAACTTCACGCCTTGAGACCGCCTGTCAAATAGATCTGCGCCGACCCAGGCTTCCAATGCTTTTACGTGCTGGGCAACGGCGCCGGGGGTTACGCAGAGCTCATCTGCTGCTATGGAAAATCCACCTAATCTTGCCGCGGCTTCAAAAGCGCGCAAAGAATTCAGAGGCGGAATTTTAGGTCGTGGAGGGGAAATTGCCATATTATTGACTCAGTTTTACTAGGCCTAAGAAGTAGCAAAACTGATTTGCGAAGTCCAGTCAAATTGAGAGATCATAGGGACTGTTACAAGCGAACAATGGTTTAAATGGCAAAGACATCTACTCAAACATAGTATGATGTCGGTGCGTTCACATAAGGAAAAGAGCAGATGTCAGTATATTTCGATGTTCCTGTAGCAACGACTGACCCGTTAATTGCTGAAGCATTGAAAAGTGAAAAAGCGCGTCAACAGTCACAAATTGAATTGATTGCTTCAGAGAATATCGTCAGTCGGGCCGTTCTCGATGCTTTAGGGCACGAGATGACAAACAAGACCCTTGAAGGGTATCCTGGGGCACGCTTCCATGGTGGAGGACGGTTTGTTGATGTCGTTGAACAAGCGGCCATTGACCGGGCCAAAGAATTGTTTGGTTGCGCGTATGTTAATGTTCAGCCTCATTCCGGAAGTCAGGCAAATCTTGCGGTGTTTTTCACCTTATTAAAGCCGGGTGACCGAGTTCTCAGCCTTGATCTTGCTGCGGGTGGCCATCTTAGTCATGGCCTTGGAGCAAACTTGTCTGGTCGTTGGTTTGAAGCACATCATTATGGTGTTGATCGTGAAACAGGTCAGATCAACTATGATAAGCTCGAAGCACAAGCACTTGAACTTCGACCAAAGGTGTTGATTGCAGGTGGCTCAGCTTATCCACGGGAAATCGATTTTGAACGCATGGCCGCAATAGCGAAAAAGGTTGATGCTTTTTTCCACGTTGATATGGCGCACTTTGCCGGTTTGGTTGCTGGGGGCGTACATCCAAGCCCAATTCCTCATGCGGATCTGGTGACCTGTACTACGACAAAAACCCTCCGTGGTCCTCGTGGCGGTATCATACTGTCCAAGTCATCAGAATTTAACAGGAAGCTTCAGGCGGCTGTTTTTCCTGGTGTGCAGGGGTCTATCCACACACAGGTTATTGCAGCAAAGGCAGTTTGTCTTGGTGAAGCCTTACAACCTGAGTTTAAACAATATGCACAGCAAATTAAAAACAATGCGCAAACATTAGCTGAAACATTGAAGGGTAAAGGAATTAATCTCGTTTCGGGAGGAACAGATACACATATTGTGTTGCTCGATTTGAGTTCGCAAAAGAAAACGGGCCAATTTATCGAAGGTGTTTTGGAAAAAGCTAATATTACCTCAAATAAAAACCCGATACCTTTTGATGTAAAACGACCTGCTGATTGGAGTGGACTTCGTCTTGGTGTGAGCGCCGCGACCACACGCGGACTTAAAGAGGCAGAATTTACCAAACTGGGTGAAGTGATTAGTGGTTTGATTTTGAGCGTTGATACGGATCAAGAAGAAATTGTCGTTATGAAAGCAAAAGAAGTGACTGCCGAACTATGCGATCATTTCCCGATCTACTCTTGATTAAAGACCTGGTTCGTATGGGGTGAACAGTAATGAGAAAAGTGCGTATTCCTATCGAGACCAAAGGGCGTAACAGTTTATCGAGAACACCCAAGCGAGCTTGCAGAACAAGGCTGTTATCACTCTCGAGAAAGAGACAATACAAAACAGGTGAAGCATGCTTAGCTGACAACAAAGGGGATCTTGGCATTGCCTGTTCGTTTCCTTTGAACGAAAATATATCATAGAAATAACAAAACTGGTTTCCACCAAAAGGAAACCAGTTTTGTGGGTAATACGTCTCAACTTTTTCATGATCAAGTCGGTTTCAAGCGTTTCACTTTGTGAGTTATTTGTAAGATTTATCAATAAATTGTAACTGTTTCTTCTGAAGTCAGGTTCAGAGAAAAATTATGTTCATCGTTAAAAGAAACAAGGCACCGATTTTTCCTAAAAAGAGTGGATACTTACGTTGGTAAAAAACAATACGTTCCCTTGTTTTTATAAAAAGAGTATAATCACTCAGTATTACGGTAGGTCGCTTACAGGTGTCCGAAAATAAGTTTGTTGGTCAATACTCCAATTTGATCGAGGGGGGCATGGCAATGGATCGCGAGAAAAAATGCGGTGTCCAAAATGTGACTCTGACAATCCGGCAAATCATCGCTTTTGTGGCACTTGTGGAGTATCTCTAGCTCTCGCTTGTTCAAATTGTGATTTTGAAAATCCACCAACCAGTAAATTCTGTGGTGAATGTGGCAAAAGCTTGGTTCAGTCCGATAATTTGGTCACTGATAGAGCTCCCTCAACTGCAGAGATAAATCATTCTGAAGCTGAACATCGTCATTTAACGGTGATGTTTTGTGATCTGGTTGGATCGACGCAACTATCTCGCCTTATGGATCCAGAAGAACTGCGTCGGCTTAATTTAAGTTATCAAGAAAGCTGCACGCGTATCATTAAGCAGTTTGATGGCTTTGTTGCTCGTTATATGGGGGATGGCGTACTTGCTTACTTTGGCTATCCCAAAGCGCACGAAGATGATGCACAAAGGGCCATCTTAGCGGGGCTAGCTTTGGTCGAAGCCATGGCACCTCTTGAGGAGAAATTTAAACAGTGTTTAGACACGAGGCTGGCGATCCGTGTCGGTATTGCAACCGGCAATGTGATCGTTGGCGATTTAATCGGTGAGGGCGCATCACAAGAAGCAGCTGTGGTTGGGGAAGCACCAAACCTTGCCGCGCGTTTACAGTCACTTGCGGAACACAATACAATTTACCTGTCCAAGGAAACCCAACGCCTTACTCAGGGACAATTTATGTTTGAAACGTTGGGAATGAAGGAAATTCGGGGATTTGAAGAGGCTCAGGAAGTTTGGCAAGTCTTATCTGAGAGCGATACAGTAAGCCGTTTTGAGGCAAGCCATAAAACGGGTATAACGCCTCTTATTGGTAGGGAGCAGGAAATATCTCTTCTGTCTGAAAGACTTATTTCAGCGCGTGCAGGTAATGGACAAGTTGTCTTGATTTCAGGTGAGCCTGGCATTGGGAAGTCTCGGATCATTGAGGCGCTTAGTCTGGATGATTTATCACAAGGCTTTACAAAAATTCATATTCAATGCTCGCCCCATCACTTAAATAGTACGCTCTACCCCATTTCAGAATGGTTGATCCATATGGCTGGATTTGAAAGGGGGGATGCCGATAACCAAAAGTTAAAAAAACTTGAAGAATATTTGCAATCAAATCTCGAATTGTCTCAACAAGAGGTGATCGATGAGCAGTTATTCCTTCTTGGTAAATTTTTAACGATCAAATTGGCAGAACAACGACCTTCTTTTGAGCTTGGTGATCGAGAATTAAAACGTCGGACACTCCGTCTGCTAACCCATCTCTTGCTCGGGGTGGGACGTTCTGAACCAACAATTATCATTGTTGAGGATGTTCATTGGATTGACCAGACAACACTAGAACTTCTTGATGGCGTTATTGATAAGTCACCAGAGACGGCAAGTTTAGTTTTGGTGACCTTCCGTCCTGAATTTAAAGCCAGTTGGACAGGCCAAGCCCACGTAACATTGCTTTCTCTCAATCGAATGAGTCAAAAAAATTGTACAAAATTGATTGAAAACATTGTCGATAAAATAGAGATGCCAGAAGAAATTTTGGCTCAAATCGTTGCCAAAACGGATGGAATTCCTTTGTTTGTTGAAGAGTTGACAAAGACCGTTCTAGAATCTGGGCTGGTCGAAGAGCGTCAGGAAAACCACCTACTCAATCAACCGCTACCTTCTTTGGCAATTCCAAATACCTTACAAGATTCACTTATGGCTAGGCTTGATCGGTTGGCTCCTGTAAAGGAGATTTTGCACATCGGTGCGGTGATCGGCAGAGAGTTTTCTTATGATCTGTTGTTGGCCGTTGCAAAGCAAAGTGAAAATAATTTACGAGAATCCTTAAACAAACTGCTTGAGTCCGGATTGGTGTTTCAGCGCGGAATCGCGCCCGATGCGACTTATATATTCAAACATGCCCTTGTTCGAGATACAGCCTATGAAAGTATCCTATCAAGCGCCCGGCAACTCTTACACGGTCGTGTAGCACGTGTGCTTGAGCGAGACTTTCGGGGAATTGTTTTATCGGACCCCGCTTTACTGGCTTATCATTTTGAAGAAGCTGGTAACATGTTCGAAGCATTGGATTATTGGCAAAAAGCTGCTGAACAAGCTTTAACTCGGATGGGCACTCATGAAGCCGTTGAACACTATCGAAAAGCCATCGCCCTTATACCGAGCCTTGGTCGAGATGACAGCTTCGTTGAAAAAGAACTATCCATCCACATTTCTTACGCCAATACTCTCAGAATTCTGGATCGTTATGAAGAAGCTCATGAGAGCTTACAGCGGGCAGAAGAATTAGCGGTAACGCACAAAAGAAACGCTGAGTTGGCAAGAATTCATCACTGTCGGGGTAATGTTTACTTTCCTCAGGGAGAGATTGAAGCGTGTATGAAACAACATCAACTTGCACTGTCTTGTGCGCTTGAATCACAGCTTCCAGATCGTGAAGCACAGGCCTTAAGCGGCTTGGGGGATGCTTATTACCTCCGCTGCCAGATGCCAACCGCCCATGATTATTTTGTAAAATCAGTAGAGATCTGTCAACTCCACGGGTTTGAGCGAATTGAAGCCGCAAACAGACTTATGGTTGCTTGGACAGCGATGTGGGCAAAAGATCTTTTTACAGCTGTTCAATTGGGAAAAGAAGCGGCAATTTTTGCAGAAAATGTCGGTCATAAACGTGCAGAAATGATTGCACGACAACTGCTATCTGTTGCTTTTATCGATATGGAACGAATTGACGATGCACGTTGTGAGGTTGAAAGGGTGTGCCAAATTTCTGAGCAGTTGGGTGCAGGACGGTTTACCGCTTTTTCTTTTTATCACAAAGTAAAAATGGCTTTGGCTGAAGGTGATAAGGCCCTTGCAGAAAAAGAAGTTGATGAAGGTTTAAAATTTAGCCGTCATTCAAGTCACTCCTTTTCAGGATCTTGTTTATTAGGTCTCAAAGGGTATTTGGCCTCGTCAACAGAGGAACGGTTGAACCATTGGAATGAAGCCAAATCCATGTTGAGTAAAGGCTGTCCAGGTCATAACCATTTGTTTTTTAATCGTGACTTAATTGATGTTTGCTTGCGCGAACAAGATTGGAATTCTTGTGAAGAATATTGTTCTTTATTGGAGCTTTATACCAGTAAGGAACCCATGCCTTGGAGTGATTTGGTGATTTCCCGGGGAAGATGTCTGTCGCGCGTAGGGCAGTGTGCAACCAAAATAAATGCTTCGCAAGAGTTAGAGGAATTGGAAGCTGAATGTCATCGCTTAGGCCTGATTACTCTGGTGCCTATGTTGCATAAGGCGGGTAAATAAACTCATTTTATATTGTCCGTAAAGTTAAAAACGCTGATCCCCATTTACGAGAGATCAGCGTTTGGTTTTTGTTCGTCAAATTGAAACAAATTTAAACCAGATCAGGCATTCCTTTTGAGAAAGGAAGCTTGGTGATGGTTTTACCCGTTGCGGCAAATACAGCGTTGGCCACAGCAGGTCCGATAGGTGGAGTTCCGGGTTCACCTACACCCGTTGGTGCAGCTTCGCTTGGAACAATATGAACTGAAATTTCAGGCATCTCATCAATACGGAGCGGTTCATAATCATGGAAGTTGGATTGCTCCACGACACCTTCGTCCAGTGTAACTTCATTACGTAAGATTGCGCCAAGACCAAAGCCGATGCCGCCTTCCATTTGAGCTTCGACGATACTTGGGTTGACGACAATCCCGCAATCTACAGCACACCAGACCTTTTCGACTTTCAGAGTGCCATCGTTATCAAGGCTGATTTCTGCAACTTGTGCCACGACAGAATTGAAGCTTTCATGGACGGCTACGCCACGATAACGACCTTCAGTAACCGGTCCACCCCAATTCGATTTCTCAGCAGCCAAATTGAGAGCTGCAAGATGGCGAGGGTGGTCCTTTAGCATTGAGCGTCGAAACTCTACCGGATCACGGCCTGCTTTACTTGCCAACTGATCAATAAAAGTTTCTGTCGAATAGGCTGTGTGGGTTGATCCTACTGATCGCCACCAGAGAACCGGAACCTTCACATCTGTTGTAGTAAGATCGACAGAAATATTTGGTACTTTGTAAGGAAGATTAGCAGCGCCCTCGATCGAAGTTGCATCAATACCATCTTTTACCAAGAAGCCTTCGAAAGCAGTACCTGTTGCAATGGACTGCCCTACGATCTTGTGTTGCCATCCAACAATGTTTCCTTTGTCGTCCAAACCAGCTTTTAACGTATGATGATAGGCTGGGCGATAACGACCCCCTTGGATATCGTCTTCACGTGTCCAAACCAACTTGACGGGAACTTTTCCATCCAGAGCTTTCACGATCATGGCTGCTTCTGAAACCATATCAGAATCAGGGGTTGCACGGCGACCAAAGCTACCACCCGCGAGGAGGGTATGTATTTGAACCTGCTCTGGTTTTAGCTCTAAAATGGCCGCTACAGTATGTTGATCACCGGTTTGAATTTGAGATCCTGTCCAAACTTCTGCTCCGCTTTGGGTCTGCTCAATCAGGCAATCCAAAGGTTCCATTGGTGCATGAGCAAGGAATGGGAAATCATAGCTGGCTTCGACGATTTCTGTGGCTCCAGCAATGGCAGTTACCGCGTCACCATCTTTGCGTGCTGGCAAACCTGCCGTCTTGGCGAGTTCTTTGTATTCAGCCATGATTTGATCGGTTCCACGCATTTCAGCATTGGTATCATCCCACTCTACACTAAGGACTTCTCGTGCTTTTATTGCTGCCCAAGTGCTTTTTGCCATAACCGCAACACCGCGTGGCGTTGCCAATGCGCCAACAAAGCCTTTGATCTTTTCGGCTTCGGAAGCGTCATAGGACTTAACAATACCTCCGAACCTTGGTGGTCGCTTAACAACAGCGATTATCATACCTGGGCGCTTCATATCCAGGGTATATGTGGCTGTGCCATTGGTCTTGCCCGCGATATCTTTTCGGGCGACTTTGCCGCCAATGAGTTTGAACTGATCAAGAGATTTTAATGTGACTTTTTCTGGAACGGGTTGAACAGCCGCCTGTTTAGCGAGTTCACCAAAAAAAGCCGTTTTGCCAGAAACTTTATGATGTATAGTTCCGGTGTCTATTGTGACCTCTGCTACAGGAACATTCCATTGGGTTGCGGCAGCTTGAACGAGCATTGCACGGGCCTTGGCCCCGGCTTCACGTAATTGCATCCAGGAATTGGCAATAGCAGTTGATCCACCTGTTCCTTGGAATGCTCCCCAGTGGAGGTTGTTGTAACGACTAGCATCTGCGGGCGCAGATTCTATGCGAATGTTATCCCAGTTGGCATCGAGCTCTTCAGCTAGAATGGTTGCCAAGCCTGTGTGGCTTCCTTGACCAAATTCAATGTGTTTTGCGATCACGGTTACCAGGTTGTCAGTACCTATACGGACAAAAGCATTGGGCATAAAAGATTTTTCAGGGTTTGCAGCAGCAAGACCTTTCCCTGACATGTGAAAGCCAACAAGAAGCCCGGTCGTAACGCCTGCCGTTCCTTTAAGGAAAGAGCGGCGCGTTGAGTTTAATACTGTTTTTGTGGTCATAACTTATGCCTCCATCAAATCTGAAGCGTGATGAATGGCTTTGCGGATGCGTACATAGGTGGCGCAACGGCATACGTTACCGTTCATTGCTTGATCTATCTCGTCATCGCTTGGCTTTGGGTTTTGTGCAAGTAAAGACGTTGCCGTCATAATTTGACCTGACTGGCAGTAACCACATTGTGGAACTTCGATTTCTTGCCACGCGACTTGGATGGCTTTTGCAGCCTTACCTTCGATGCCTTCGATTGTTGTGATGTTTTGATCTGCGGCATCACTAAGCGTTGTTTGGCATGAACGTACAGGCTCACCATCGATATGAACGGTGCAAGCACCACAGAGGCCTGCGCCACATCCAAATTTTGTGCCGGTAAGACCGATTTCATCACGGATAACCCAGAGCAAGGGCGTATCCGGATCGGCATCAACCGACCTTTTTTTGTCGTTGAGATTGAAAGTGATCATGTTGGTATTCCTGACAATTTTTTAAATTCGTGGCTTCGCTCTTTTGGGAAGCTGCACTTATTAAGTTAGGAAATGCAGGGGTATTATAATAGATCAGTTCTTGGGATAGTTTATCAAAATCTTGGGGTGAGGGACGTTTATACCCGAACTTCTCTATATTTAGCAGGTGTTATGCCTGTAATGCGACGGAATGTTTGGGTAAAATTACTCTGGCTGTTGTAGCCAACTTTATAGGCGATCTCTGCCGTAGATAGGCTTGATGACATGAGTAGCAATTTTGCCTGTTCAATGCGGCGTACAGCTAAATAGCGATGGGGAGGTAGAGAGGTCAAATCTTTGAACATTTTGGCGAAATGATAACGGCTCATGGCGGAAACACTCGCAAGTTCGTCCAGTGTAATGGGTTGATCCAGATTATCTTCTATATATTCAATGGCCCTTTTTATACGAGGATCATTTGTTTGAGGAGAGGTTTCCTCTAATTGACCATGAGTGCGGTACAAATGTGCCGCTAATGCAAGTGTCATCGTATCGCGGTATAAAGCGGAATAAGCGTCGTCTTCTTGGCTGGCTTGATAAAGATTGAGCGCCATTTGTAATATGCTTGGATCTTCTAGGCAGGTAATCGGAAGATGGGGGATTACCTGTCCTTCAGGAAGCACATCTCGGAGAGTAGAATGAGGCAATCGAACCCTTAAGCTTCGTGATGTGGTTTCATAGCTACAGTTTATGTTTGTTCCAGCAGGAAGAAGCCAGCCTGTCCCGGTGTCGTAATTGACAAGGTTTCCAGAAGTATGCCGCTTGGTGACGGGAGCAAGCATGAAGTTTAACGTAAGCTCACTGGTGGAGAATACACAGTCGCCCTGTTTTGTCTCATTAACCTCAATTGTCCCGGTGCGCCAGGAATTCGATAACGATCCAAGCGTTTCCAGTTTGTCGATGATTATTGTATCCAACATAAAGCTCTCCCCAAGGCTAGATGCTTAGATGGGGAGAATGGAATAGAACTACAACATTCAATGATAAATAAGTCGATGCGAAAGTAATTTACGGGTAACCGTTTACTCGGACACCTCACTTATACATTTCACTTATAATGTCTAATCTTACAATTTATACCGCACGAATGTTTTCCAAAAATTCGTTGACCTCTTCACCGAGATCATCAGATTGTTGAGAAAGTTCTTTTGTAGCGTTCAGAACGTCATGTGTTGCTTTGCCAGTTTCATCGGTGGCAGCGGTTACACCCGTAATATTACCGCTAACGTTTTCCGTACCCGTTGCTGCTTCTTGCGTGTTGCGCGCAATTTCAAGAGTGGCAGCCCCTTGTTCTTCGATTGCAGCTGCAATTGCAGTGGTGATCTCATCGATCTGACCGATGATGTCAGATATGTTTTGGATAGAACCAGCAGTTTCTTTGGTTACGTTTTGAATGTTATTGACCTGTTCAGATATTTCGTCGGTGGCTTTTGCTGTTTGATTGGCCAAGTTCTTCACTTCACTGGCGACAACGGCAAAGCCCTTACCAGCATCCCCAGCTCGTGCAGCTTCTATGGTTGCGTTAAGGGCCAAGAGATTGGTTTGTTCCGCGATATCGGTGATCATGCCCATGACATCGCCGATGTGTTGAGCCGCTTTTGAAAGGCTGGTAACCATGACATTGCTCTCTTCTGCGCCTGTCACGGCTTGTTTGGTAATGTCACTTGCACGCGACACTTGCATGTTAATTTCACTGATGGAGGCTGTTAACTCTTCGGAGGCCGATGCTACGGTTTGTACGTTAACTGTCGCCTGGTCCGCAGAGGTGGCTACAGAGCTTGCCAGGGATTGGGAACGTTCAACAATTTTTAAAGTATCATTTGCTGTTTTTTCCATATTGGTTGAGGAGTTGGATACAGCTTTGAGTGATATCCGGATATGATCATTGAAATTTTTGATGAGCCCCTCGAGTTTTTTAGTTCTCTCCAGCTTCATTTGTTGTTCGTGTTCCTGTTCTTTGGCGTGGCGTTCACTTTCGATCATGTTGGATTTAAAAACTTGTACGGCTTGAGCCATTTGGCCTAATTCATCTTGGCGATCAAGGGCAGGGATTTCTGTCTCAGTATCGCCTTCCGCAAGAGATCCCATTGAGGCTGTCATGGCAATCAGCGGACCAGTGACAGAGTGAACCACGAGCCAAGTTAAAATGATGGCAATCAAGATGCTGATTGCCAACATCACAATGCTGGCAGAGCTTGCTCTCTGGGCTGCTATAACTGATGTCTTGCTGGCTGCGACAGCATCGGATGTTGCATTTACCGCCGTGGTCATCTTGGATACAGCCTCATTCGCCCCAGAAACGGCTTTTTGTGCTTCGCCAGCTGCTTCTTGAGCTGATGTAACAGTCTGTTGTTTTATGGCTTCACTTTCAGCGCGCAGTTTCTCTGATAATTTTAAGAGGATATTTTGAACAGTTTCGATATTTGATCGTCCCTTTGCGATGAGGCTGTTGCCGAGAATTCTGTTTTCATCAACGTAGGCATCAACTGCTTCGATTGAAACATCATAGAGTGTAAAGATGTTTTCCCGCATAGTGGTGATGTCTTCAGGAGAGGCAATGCCGTCTAATTCTTTGAGTAAACCTTCGAGCTTGTCACGGGTTTCTTCTGCTATTTCTTCTGACTCGTTTTGCCAGCTGACTTCGAGATCGCTTAACCAGTATTTTAACTCACCAAAAGTACGGAGGGTCTCTGTCGCAAGGGCTAAATTTGCGCCAGCTTGAACGTCCTTTTGCAAGAGTTGATTACCATTTTCAAGAGTATTGCTAACACTCAGCAAAACCGAACTTATTTCTGTTACCCTGCCGCTGCTTTCTTGCAGTGTCGCGCTGATTCCTTCAAGGGTTGATGATCCTTTTTCCATAGTGATCTGACCATTGACGATTTCGTTTCTCATGAAAATGTTAGAGCCTGCGAGTAATAAAAGTAAAATTGATGATAATAAAAACAATCGTGCTTTTATGGACAATTTGTTCATTAAGTTTTTCATACCCGCATCCTAACGCTTACTTTGTGAAGCCTTTAATCCTGTTTGTTAAGGCAAAGAGTGAGCTTTTCAGCCCCTCTTTGTCCTTTTGTTGTCGGGGCAATGTTTAATGGAAGATCACGACACTAATCGCGCCCCCGAGTTCTCCAAGTTTTCCACCTTCTTTTTTACCACCAGTGATGTCCCTTTCTCCTTTGGGATCGCCGTGGCACCCCAGGCATGATTCTTTGTAATACTCTGGGAGAATAAGACGAAAAGCGGCCTTACCTTTGACATCAGCAGATTCAGAAAAATGCTGACCTGTTGGGTGGTCAGGGGAGCGGAACATCTCTTGAATGATGTTTTGTTCCCATTTGTCAGGGCGGTTCGCGCGGTTACGAACGTAGTCTTTAGGAGCTGTAAGTTTTATCGTTGCTTTACCGCCAGCGCTTGTTTTAAAGCGTTGTGTCACCAGTCGAGCAAAAACAGCAGGTAAAAAGCCTTTTAAACTTACACCTTCTTCATTGATTGTGGTCTGTGCTTCATCCATTACTTCTTTAATGGCTAACAATTCAGCATCAACAAGTTGACCGTGTAGAGTAGATCTATCGATCGCGTCGATATCGGTTCCGGTCTTATTCAGGTAATTTTTCTTGGCAGTTGAAATCACCAGATCCGCAGTAACTCCTTTATCACCGATTTCGGCAGTATTTATATGCTTTTGTTTATCGGAGATTACGGCCCGTGCTGAACGCAGCAAGGTCGCCACACTAATTGCTATTTCTTCATCTGTATCTGCAAAGGCAGGAGGGGTAGATAATAAAATAGCGATGGTTATGGCAAGAAGGCCAAGGGAGAATACTTTCACGGAATGGGGGTAGCTTGATGCATAGGCATGCATTTTTTCGTCCCTTCCTTTAGACTCTTAATTTTAATTTGCGAATAATTAAGAATATTCACACTAAAACTATTTTGAATTTTAATATTTAATATTTTATTACAGTAAATATATTTAAAATATTATGTAATGATGTTAATTGTTATCTTTACGTGTGATTTTAAAATTAAATAAATAGTATTATTTGCACACATTAAATACATAATTTTCTAGTGCGCATACTATCGTATGACAAAATATTTATATAAAACCTATGGTTACTTAGATTTATGTAATTTTTTGTAACGTTGGTTATTGCGTAAATGTGTGTCAGTACCGATAAAAATGCTCCTGCCTTGGTTGTAAAACAAGGCAGGAGCGAAGCGAGAAGTGAAAAATTAAAATATTTAAGTTAAGTGTTTACTGTTCTTAGCTTGCCGATGAAATCACCAACCTGACGTTCCAATTGTTTGGCTTCTTGCGCTAAAGTTGTTGCCGAAGACTGAACATCATTTGCTGCAAAACCCGTAGAGTTTGCTGTTTCTCTTACCTGTAAGATATTGGAAGTGACTTGGTCGGTTCCGTTTGCTGCTTGTTGTACGGCACTTGTTATTTCGGCTGTTGCAGCCCCTTGTTCTTCTACTGCCGAAGCAATTGCGGTAGAAACCTCATGGATAGAATTAATTGTCAGAGAAATACTTTGGATAGCCCCGACAGCCTCTTTGGTTTCCGATTGTATCGAATTTATTTGTGCAGATATGTCTTCGGTTGCTTTGGCTGTTTGATTGGCCAGGGATTTTACTTCCGACGCAACAACGGCAAATCCTTTTCCGGCCTCTCCCGCTCTTGCAGCTTCTATAGTCGCATTAAGAGCCAAAAGATTGGTTTGTTCTGCAATATCGTTGATAAGTTTAACAACTTCTCCGATTTTATCTGCAGCTTGAACAAGACCTTCAATCTTTTTATTGGTTAGAGAGGTTTCTTGGACGGCATTGCTTGCGATATCTGCTGAACGTTGAACCTGAGAACTGATTTCGTTTATGGATGCGGATAGTTCTTCTGTTGCCGCTGCGACAGATTGCACGTTAGTTGAGGCTTCTTCTGCAGCTTGAGCTACTACCGATGTTTGGCTGGTTGATTGAGTTGCTGCACCTGCCATATTTTCTGCAGTTGTTCGCATGGTATCAGCCGAACCTGATACGGATGAAATGATTTTACCAATTGAGGTTTCAAAATCATTTGCCATTTGTACTCTGGTTTCTTGACCCTTTTCTGCAGAATTTTGCTCTGCCAATAGCTGTTCACTTCTGGCAATATCAATTTTTTCTTGGGCTTCGGTCGTTTCCTGAAGCGCCAATGCTGCCTGCCGGAATGCTGCTTCCAGTTTGATCGCAAGCCATAGCAATACGGCTGTTTCACCTACCACGATTATTGCATGAAGAATGACGCGACTAAAATCAGCTCCTGATGGGAAAATTGCTAATGGCATTAAAAAATTAAACGCGAGATGATGGATAGCTACCGTTGCGGCGGCAATAATGATCGCACGCCAACTACAAAGGGCCGTGACCATAGCCAGGCTGGCAAAGAAATACATGTGTATATCAATTTGCCAGGCATGACCCTTAAACACATAGGTAATGATGGCAGGCATTAAGCCCAGCCCAACTGCTATGATGTAGTGCGTGGCAAATGAATTTATACCCGCAAATTTCCATGTTAAACCTATTGCGACTGATACGGTAACAGCCATTACGATGGCATCAAGAAAAGGAGCATCTATGGTCATTGCGATAGCAGGAATAATGAGGATATGAGCAAAGATAAAAAACACAAACATCTTCGCGGCACGAACGCGAATGGTACTTAAGTCGTTCATAAGAATAATCTTTCATTCTTTTGTAGGAGAGCCATGAGGAGGTGTTACTTGCCTAGAAGAAACAACCACCTGTCGTCACAGCATCAAGCAATAGGATTGCACCGGGTATTTCGAGGGTTTTTGTATCTAGTTTTGAGCCGAGATCTATAACCACTAGATTATCCCAAAGCCCAACTCTGACAAGGCGGGCATCAATTTCTGCCAAATAAGAATGGAGTTGTTCAAAAGAGGTATTTATTGGGAATAATACAGCGAGTTGCCGGGCTATTTCTGGTGGGCGAAAGTACATGTACCCAAAATAAACGCTGCTCAACAGGAGGAGGGATACTGCTGGAATGAAATTCATAAGGGATGAATGACAGTTTTTGTCCTTGCTTATATTCTCTGCCTGATTTTCCAATACACTCGATCCCAATTTACCAAACAACATGTTACAATATATTTATTAGGTATTTGTAAACATTGAAAAATAGAGCTCTCGATTATCGAACTAAGCAGATAATGTTTTTAATTCGACCATCGAGAACTCTAAGTCTATTCAACTACCTAATGTATAAGCCGTATCCGACTAAGATGACCGCTACGGCTCCAGCATAAATCCAGAGTTTTGAGTCTCCAGTTTCAACTTGTTCATTCGGTTCTTTGGCTAGGATTTCTGTATTATCATTCGAATTTGTGTTTTCAGTTTCAACTAGTTCGCCAAATTTTTCAAAAAATTCTCCCGATAATTTTCGTGCTGTTGAATCAATTAGGCGCGTACCGAGTTGGGCAAGTTTGCCGCCGATATTCACATTTACGGTGTATTGCAAAAGGGTACCGTCTTTTTGTTCAATAAGTTTGATATCTGCCCCACCCTTGGCAAAACCCGCAGGGCCACCCTTACCTTCCCCTGTTATTGTGTAGCTTTCAGGTGGGTTAAGGTTAGAGAGCTCCACAGTTCCTTTAAACTTAACCTTCACAGGGCCAACCTTCAGGGATATCGTTGCGGTCATGTCGGTTTCCGAGGTTTTATCTAATGTTTCACAGCCAGGAATACATTGTTGTAAAATTTCTGGATCGTTGAGTGCCGCATAAACTGTTTCGCGGGACGCATTGATGTTTTGTTCGTCTTTAAGTTCCAAAGAAAAAACTCCTATCGTTTGGAATAATTAACAACAGGCCGGCAATACAACAAATTGCTTGAGCCAGTAACTGTAGTCGTTTGGGGTGTCTATGTCGGTCGTGTGAGATGCACTGGTAACGTCCAGTCGGTGCACATCCTGAGGTCTGTTTTCTATCAGGCGTCGACAACCAGCCTGAAGAGATCCATTGATAATTTCATCCGTAAGTCTTTTGGGGATTATTATCGGATTACCACGTTTTCCAGAGAAGAAGGGCACAACAATCTTATCACAATTTTTGTGAACAAAACCTTCGATGATCTCATGATAATCTCCTGATGTAAGGTCAGGCATATCTGCTAGGGCGATCATAATTCCTTGAGTATCTTTTTTTATTTTCTGAACACCGCATTGCACCGACGACATTTGGCCAGAAGCATAGTTAGGATTGAACTTAAAATTGAGATTAAGGTCGTCGAGCGCCTGTTCAATCAAGTTTTCATCGTGACCAGTTATAACGGTAATCGGACCTGGTTTTGATTTAATCAACTGTTTGGCCACATAACGCACGAGTGGTTGCCCCCGAAACGGCATGAGGAGTTTATTGCGCTCGCCCATTCGTTTGGATAGCCCGGCGGCAAGTAGTATGATCTCAATATTAGGTACTGGACTTGATATTGTCATTGTCATCTTAGGCGGTCATGTTCTTAATAGTTAAGTTTTGATTACAAGAGCGCGATCCAAGTCTTTGGAAAGAAACGATCTCTGAAATTACAGATAAGGCAATTTCTTCGGGCTCAATTGCTCCAATATGAAGGCCCGCAGGAGCATGTAGATCTTGTAGTAAAGTGTGGTGATTTTGGTCTTCAGAACGGAGCCGGTGCGTTAAGGCTGTTATTTTTTTTCTACTACAGACCATGCCTTTGTATCCAGCATTGGTTGCCAGGATTGCTCTAAGAGCTTCTGTATCACGTTTTCCCTGTGTTGCGACAATGACAGCATCAGTAGTGGTTAGCTTGAGGGGAGTGAGGATAAAATCATCCAAATATAGAGACGCACTTGGCATCTTTATCTGGTCTTCTTTGGCTGCTGCAACAATGGCCCGATACCCTAATCCCAAAGCGAGTGGGAGAATGGCTTGGGCTATTGGTGAGGCTCCACAAATCAAGAGAGTTTTTGGAGCTCGCATCGGCTCTAAAAACACTTCAATAGTTCCACCACTTGGGCAACTGGATCTGTGCAGTTGTATGCCATCGATATCAATAGCTGATATGACATCCTCTTTAGGTTTTATCCTGATCATTTTAGGTTGCCCGTCTTGGATAGATTCCAGTGCCCCACGCCGTACGGCACCAGTAACGCAACCACCCCCAACAAATCCATAGAGATCGCCATCTGTGGTGATGACGGCTTTTGCTCCAGGCCGTGCTGATGTTGAATCCGCAGTACGTAAAATCGTTGCAATACAAAAGGATGTACCTTTGGCCCGAAGCTTTTCGATGAGGTCCAATGTTGATTCTGATGTTGTCATCTCTATTGTCCTTAAAGTTTGGCAAGTTCGGGTTCAATGGCAGCGAGCGCATCGAGAGTGTTCGCTGCCGCAAAGTGATCTATGTGGGGGAGAGCCGCCGACATGGCGGCTGTCACAGGTGTGTAGTTACGCCAACCCAATAGCGGATTTAACCAAACCAATCGCTTTGCTCTTTTTTTGATCCGTTGTAACTCTTGAGCCAAGGTTTCAGGGGGACCAATTTCGTATCCATCACTCAAGATCATGACAATGGTTCGTCCGTTGAGCACCTGTTTGGCGTAGTTATCATTAAAGACGCCTAAGCACTGACCAAGCTTGGTTCCTCCGCCAAAGCCTTCAGCCATAAGTGAGAGTTTTGTCATAGCCCGCATGGAATTGTTGTCGCGTACAGCGTCGGTTACGCGGATGAGTTTGGTGTGAAAGAGAAAGGCATCGCTATCCAGCCATTGGCAAACCAACCCCTTTACGAACTGTAGAAAAAAACGGCTGTAGTGTTTCATTGATCCGGATACATCAAGGAAGACAACGATGCGTACCGGGCGATCAGGAAGAGATTGCTTTCGAAGATCAATCATTTCTCCGCCGTACTTGATATTGGCACGGATGGTGCGGCGAAAATCTAACCAACGGCCTCGTTTTTCAATCCGCCTACGGCGTGACAAACGATAACGAATAGCTAGGGCAAGTTTATAGGCGAGGGCTTCTGCTTGGGCTATTTCAGTGGGATCGACAAATTGGCGAAAATCTATTTTGGCACGCGATGTTTTCTCGGATGCGATTAATCGTCCGGATGCTTCGCCGTCATTGTTTCCGTGTCCCAGGCTTTCGATCTGTGGAATTTCTTCAGAACCACCATTATTGTCTTCTTTAAGGTGGTCGCGCCATGCTCTTGGAAGCTTAGGTGTCGCTTTTGAATTTGGTGAGGTTGTTTGGTATTTCGCTTTTTCTTTGCCAGCCTTTATCCAATAGGATTCGAATAAGTCGTCAAATTTTTTCCACTCATCCCGGCAACTCGTTAGCAATATCTTTAATCGTCTTTGATCTTCTTCCTGACGTCCCGTCGTCTGCGCGATTACAGATAAGGCGAGCTCCGTTTCCCTTGGCCCGAGAGCAAAGTTATTTAACCTGAGATGTTCTATGAAGCCCTGAATCGGGATTATTTGTGGGTGTTTATTTGTGGGTGTTACGGGCAACATATCTATGCAGCCTTACCCGAAAGGCGGCTTGTAACTTCTGGTGTTATTGATTTTAAATCGCGTTCAGTTTTTAAAAGACAAATTAATGTTTTTTGAAGAATATCAAAATCTTGATCGATAGCTTTAATATTTAAGTTTGAAAGAGCTGCAGCCCAATCCAGAGTTTCCGCCATACCGGGAAGTTTTTCGAGATCTTCTTTACGGAGCACTTGGACAAACCTTGATATCTGGTCTGCGAGTAAGGCTTCAATATTAGGAAGGCGAGCCAAAATTATTTCCAATTCCTGTTCTTGAGAAGGAAAATCAATGTAGGAATATAGGCATCGCCGACGAAGCGCGTCAGACAGTTCTCTGGTTCCATTAGACGTCAATATAACGTGTGGAATAGAGGTTGCTTTGATGGTCCCCAACTCCGGAACAGTGATCTGAAAGTCAGAGAGAATTTCCAAAAGATAAGCTTCAAACTCCGTATCTGCGCGGTCGATTTCATCGATTAGGAGCACGGGCGAGTTCTCTTGACGAATAGCTTGCAGGAGAGGGCGCTCAAGCAGGAATTCTTCTGAAAATATATGCTGCTCTACTTTTGCCATATCCTGTTTTTGTGTCTCAGATATCTTTATGGACAGCAATTGTTTTTGATAGTTCCATTCATAGATCGCACTGGCAGCATCAAGACCTTCATAACATTGAAGGCGGATAAGCTTGGTTTCCAATATAGCTGCGAGAGATTTTGCGATCTCTGTTTTACCGACCCCGGCTTCTCCTTCCAACAACAGGGGACGGTTGAGGTCAATGGCGAGTTGCAGAGCCGTTGCCAGATTGTCATCTGCGACATAGTTGACCTCAGCCAGTTTGGTTTTAAGTGATCGTGTTTGGGACATAACCGTACTCATGATTTTCGGAACTCAGGTGCTGACGGGGGCCTTTCTTTGGCAACGACACTCTCCAGCACCTGATACCGACGTATTAACCCGTAAGCCCGAGACGTTGAGCTGTTTGCCATACTCGCCAATGATCGT
The DNA here is from genome assembly GCA_036960845.1 of Halopseudomonas aestusnigri. Classification (GTDB taxonomy): domain Bacteria; phylum Pseudomonadota; class Alphaproteobacteria; order Kiloniellales; family Kiloniellaceae; genus Kiloniella. Next base: position 182,610 of record JBALWN010000009.1, read on the forward strand.
GTGGCATTTGAGTATGCACGAGGCCTTTGTGCGCAAAAGCATCGTTCACGGCATTGGACAATGCGGGTACCCCGCCAACGTTCGGACTCTCGCCAACGCCTTTGGCGCCAATTGGGTGATGGGGACTAGGCGTTACCGTGAAATCGGTTTCATAAGTTGGTGTTTCCACTGCCGTCGGTAGGTAGAAATCCATGAGGCTGGCGCCTTTGACATTTCCAATTTCATCGTATGAGATTTCCTGCCCCATCGCGATGGCAACGGCTTCGGTCAAGCCACCATGAATCTGCCCCTCAATAATCATTGGGTTAATCCGGGTCCCACAGTCATCCAGTGCATAGAATTTTCTGATGTCTGTAACACCAGTATCAACATCTACATCTACGACACAGAAATAAGCTCCAAAAGGATAAGTCATATTCGGTGGATCGTAATAAGATACGGCTTCAAGCCCAGGCTCTAACCCTGGAATGGCCTGGTTATAAGACGCAAAGGCGATTTCTTTCATGGTTTTATGCGCTTCAGGATTACCTTTGATCTGGAAGCGATCGACATCCCATTCGAGATCCCCTTCGTGTACTTCCAAAAGATAGGCGGCGATCATCTGGGCCTTTGCCCGGATTTTACGTCCCGCCATTGCCGTTGCCGCCCCCGCAACTGGGGTTGAACGTGATCCGTAAGTGCCTAGGCCATAAGGCGCGGTATCGGTATCACCTTCTTCGAGGGTAATGTCTTCGGCTGGAATACCAATTTCTGAGGCCACGATTTGGGCAAAGGTTGTGGCATGGCCTTGTCCCTGACTGATCGTTCCCAAACGGGCTATTGCCGAACCTGTTGGGTGAATACGGATTTCGCAGGAATCAAACATCCCGAGACCAAGGATATCGCAATTTTTAACCGGACCAGCCCCAACAATTTCAGTAAAGAAAGCAACACCGATCCCCATCAAATTCCGGGTCTCGCCGCGATCAAAAGCAGCACGGTTTTTGGCTTGTTCTTCCCGGAGTGCCGGGTAGTTCACTGCTTTCGTGGCTTGGTCCATGGCGGTATGATAATCACCGGAATCATATTCCCACCCAAGGGCTGACTGATACGGGAATTGCTCTTTTTTGATGAAGTTCTTTATTCTGAGTTCTACCGGATCCATATCCAGTTTTCTGGCTAATACATCGATCATACGTTCAATGAGGTAGGCCGCTTCTGTAACGCGGAAAGAGCAACGATAGGCAACACCCCCTGGTGCTTTGTTTGTGTAGACCCCGTCCACACCAACATAAGCAATCGGGATATCATAAGACCCAGTTACAATATGGAAAAAACCTGCTGGGAATTTGGTCGGATCCGCGCAGGCATCGAATGCCCCGTGATCGGCAAGAACATGGGTCCAAAGGCCTGTGATTTTACCGTCAGCTGTTGCGGCGATCTTACCCGTCATGTGGTAATCACGTGCGAAAGCGGTTGATGTCAGGTTTTCAATTCGATCTTCTACCCACTTTACAGGCTTACCCGTGACGATAGAGGCCACAACTGAACAGATGTACCCGGGATAGACCCCGACCTTGTTACCAAAGCCACCCCCGATATCGGGTGAAACGACCCGGATATTGTGTTCAGGTATATTGGTAATTAACGAGGCAACGGTTCGAACCGCGTGTGGCGCCTGGAAAGTTCCCCAAAGCGTGAGCTTACCATTGATTTTGTCCATTGAGGCCACGCAGCCACAGGTCTCTAGCGGGCAGGGATGAACGCGCTGGTAGGTGATCTTTTCTTCGACCACGACTTCTGCGTTATCCAAAGCCTGTTCAGTACCTTCTTTGTCGCCTTCCTCCCAAAGGAAGATATGATTGTGGTGTTTACGAGGACCGTGAGCCCCTTCCATTTTGTCTTTGATGTCTTCGCGTAATAACGGCGCATCGTCATCCAGAGCTTTGAAGGCATCATTTATGACCGGAAGTTCTTCGTAATCAACTTCAACAAGTTCAACTCCATCGGCTGCAGCGTAGCGGTCTTGGGCTACGACAAAAGCAACTTCCTGATTTTGGAAGAGAACTTTTTCATCGGCGAGGACGGCTTGGACATCACCGGCAAGGGTCGGCATGTAGTGCAGATTAAGTGGCTTCAAGTCTTCAGCGGTGAGAACGGCAACTACACCAGGAACGGCAAGAGCCGCTTCTTTGTCGATAGATTTAATTCGGGCGTGTCCGTAAGGACTACGAACAAAGTCACCAAAAAGCATACCGGGTAATTTGATGTCATCGACATAGTTACCAGCTCCTTGGGTGAAACGAGCATCTTCTACGCGTTTACGAGATGATCCCAGGCCCTGAAGCTTTTCAATGCGTTCTTCTCTAGATATCGGGGATTGTACATTCATTTTATTCTGCTGCCTCCTGTAAAGACAGTTCCTGGCTTGCAGCCATAATTGATTTCACGATGTTCTGGTACCCGGTACAACGGCAAAGGTTGCCAGATATCCCATAACGGATTTCTTCTTCGGTCGGTGCCGGGTTTTCTTGTAACAATCGATAGGCACGGGTGATCATGCCCGGTGTACAGAACCCACATTGCAGACCGTGGTTTTGGCGGAAGGCTTCTTGAATGACATGCAAGGTACCATCAGGATTTGCGATACCTTCGATGGTTGTTATGTCGCTGCCATTGGCTTGACCGACAAACATTGTACAGGATTTTACCGATTTACCGTCGATATCAACTGTACAAGCTCCACAGTGACTTGTGTCGCACCCAATATGAGCCCCGGTGAGATTTTGGTCTTCTCTTAGAAAATGGATAAGCAGCGTTCTGGGATCTGTTTTAGCTTCGATTTCTTGACCGTTTATGGTCATTTTGACATTTATGTCTGACATTTATCTCTCCAACATCCCCCGGATAGGGGTGCCTTATCAAATTTTTTATGGGGTTCTATCGCGCGCGGCTATGAGCTTTGGCTATGGCGCGCTCAACCATGATGCCGGCGACATGCCTGCGGAACTCAATCGGACCTCGGCCATCTTCTGCTGGGTTCGTGATGGCCTTGGCAGCTGCAGCCGAAGCTTTTATCGTTTCGCGATCAAGCGAGGAGCCCACGAGGATTGAGGCCGCTTCCTCTGCCCATAGCGGAGTTTCTGATAGGTTGGTCAAGCCGATAGAGGCCGTCGCACACGTTCCTCCTGACAGGGTCAAAACCACTGCAGCAGCAGCCGTCGCGTAGTCACCTATTTTTCTTTTTTGTTTTTCGTAGGCCGCCCCGTGGCCAGAGGCCGGTGCATCTAGATGTATCGAAGATAGAATTTCGCCGTCTTCGCGGGCGGTATAATAGGCACCCTGATAAAAATCTCGGGCTGCAACAGACCGTTCGCCATTGGGACCAACCAGTGTAAAGCTGGCATTCAGTGTCTGCATGATCGCGGGCATATCGTTGGCAGGATCACCATTTGCGACATTGCCGCCAATGGTACCAACGTACCGAACCTGTGGGTCTGCAATCTGCAGTGCGGCCTCTCGTAATAGAGGGCAGATTTCGTTAAGTTCTTCTGAGGCGATCAGCTCTGCTTGTGTCACCATCGCGCCCAAGGTGATTTGACTGTTCTCAATCGATATGGACTTCAAAGATTGTACATCTTGCAGATCAACCAAATGCTCTGGCAAAGCCATCCTGAGTTTCATCATGGGAATAAGGCTGTGCCCACCAGCAACGATCATGGCATCGTCCCCAAGCGAAGACATCAGACCGATAGCGTCACCAATCGATGAAGGCCGATGATAATCAAAAGAACCGGGTATCATACTTCTCTCCTGTTTGTTCGGAACGTTGTTTGTCTTGTCCGAATTTATTTCGAAAAGACTAAGTCCGAACATCAGGAAGAGGTGAGCGCCAACCCTTGGTTTCCGCCATTTGTGCACGAAATGCATTTATTCAGCACGAAATGCGCAGTAGTGGGGGGGGTTGTAGGGAGAATTTATAATTAATCGTGATAGGTAATCTGAAACGTGATATCAGCAGGAGCTATTAGGAGGCACCTCTCGTTAAGCGTTAATACAGATTTCTATTTTTACGTTTTCAATAGGCTCCAATAAGTACTCATCATTATTTAATTTGATTTCTACATATGGTTTTCTATTCAACATTGTTCCCATAACATCAATAGATTTTATCGGAACAATATTATCTTTCTTAAACTTTATAGTCTTCCTTTGGCAATAAATAGTTTCCGATTTTTGAAGTCTGCAAACTGACCTTTGCTCTTCTCCATCCGTTTTATATCGTGCTCTTAATAATTTATAGCAATCATCTAAATTGGGCCTATTTTCTAAGCTTAATTGCGACAAAACCAAAGATGAAAAAGAACTTCTTCAACTTCTAAAAACTCATCTTCGCCATTTTCAACGTTACAGAACCAATTGTCCCAAATTTCATTACAGCAAGATGTCCAAGCTAATATATATTGTGTTATATCTTTCACTATAAACCTCACGTTTGTTAGAGTTTTTGCCCCCACATTACGATGATATTCGCGATACGACATGCGATGAGTCAATTATGTCAAAAAATATTTATTTTTGACATAAAACATACCTTCTTTTGAAGGAGTTAAGGCTTGTTGAATACTATGCCAAGGCAAATTTTACTAACCTTGTTTCCTGTTCTAGCAGCTATTATTTCTGATTGTCGAGAGGTGTAAGCTTAATTCAACTGAAGCAATTTTCGTAATTCAGTGACGCGGGAACGACTGACAGGGATTTCAATACCGCTGCAGTTACCACCTCCATTACCAATGATGCAAAAGGCTTTGTCGCCATCCTTGCGAAAGCCCGTTATCTGGCTCTTGTTAACGATAAAGCTGCGGTGGGTACGAACAAAACTGTTGGGGTTCAGGCTTTTTTCCAGACGAGAGATTGACCAGGGGCAGAAGAGATCTTCCCCTCCACCATTGACCTGGGTGTAATGACCATCTGCTTTTACGATGTGAATTTCTTCTGCTGATAATAGCTTTTGAATTTTGTTTTGCTCGTAAGGGATTTTGATTTCACTATCAGTACCGATTGCCTCATGTGCCCCTTTTTTATTTAGTTGCTGTGTATTTGTCGATTGTTGTTCCATTGTTTCTTTAGCAGCATTTTTCTCTTCGGTATTTTTCGTATCCCCGGGAACCGCCATTAACAGGAAAAGGCCGGAAATGACAAAAGACGAGAGCACAACCACCAGAGCGAGGCGATCATTATCCAGGAAGGAAGGGGCTGTCGGTGTCATCTCGGCACCAAGACTGAACATCGTAAAGTACATGGCGGAGTAGTGCATCGCAGATATAGCCAACCCGAGCACAACAGAACCAGCAGATATGCTTAAGAGTGATCTATTGCCGTATGCAAGTTCTATCGCTGCAATAGAAGACGCGATGCCTATCGCAATGGCCATGACAATCCCTGTGGGACTGTAGGTCACCACACAATTGGCTGATAAGGCACTCATACCTAGATAGTGCATGCCTACGATGCCAAAACCAGTCAGAGTTCCGGCAATCGCAATTCGGGTTTTTGTTCTCACTCCAAAATGTAGGGAAAGCAGGGCAACCCCGACAACAAGAACGGCGATCAAAGCTGATGCCAAGGTTCTTAAAGGATCGTAACTGATCGTAATAGGGAGTTCGACGGCAAGCATACCCGTGAAGTGCATGGACCAGATGCCTGTGCCCAAGGCAAGCGCGCCTTGAGTGACCCGTACTTTTCGTTTCGAGGCATCAAGGTGGCGCAGGTTTGAGGTCAGACGCAAGGCCGTAAAGGCCCCCATAATGGCGACAGCTAATGACCCCACAATAAGAAGTGGTGAATAGGCCACCTCTAATGGCATGTTTCTCTCCCCAGACTTAGTCCTGTTTCGGCTTTTATCTTGTTGATATTTTATGATGAAAGTCTGTTTTTCTTTTTAGCCTATAACGGCAGGTCATGAAATTCAAGCAAACGACTTTTTGGATTAAGTATGATGTCCTTAATCATGAGCTGAATCCTTATTCGCGAATAATAAAATGGGCTTTCAATCATGACGGTCCTAAAATCACTTTTTTTAATAAAATTTTGATTATTTACTGCAGAACAAAGAAAGAACATTGACAGTTTTTCTGACCGCGCGCATTTTAGAGTGATGATGAAAAATGATGTTCCCACATATCTTGGGCAGGCTGTGAAAGGATCTTTCTTTCCCTTGCCTCTCTTCGCGTCCAAAGTCCCTGCGGGATTTCCATCACCAGCCGAAGACTACATAGAAGGTTCCCTTGATCTGAATGAGCAATTGATCCCACATCCCCACGCGACCTTTCTTTTGAAGGTTTCGGGAGATTCCATGATTGGGGCCGGTATTATGCCCGGGGGGATGTTGGTGGTGGATCGCTCGGTTGAGGTTAGGCATGGCAAGGTCGTGATTGCCGTACTTGATGGTCAGCTCACGGTTAAACGGCTCTACAAACGGCAGGGGGAAATCCGGTTGATGTCGGAGAACCCTAACTATAAGCCTATTAAAATTTCAGATGAACAAGATTTACAGGTGTGGGGAGTGGTAACCAATGTTATCAACCCGCTCGACTGATCATCTCAAGACTGAGTCTTCAGATTGTGAAGATGATGCTGGCCGAAGTGAACAATGGGTAGCGTTGGTTGATGTGAATAATTTTTACGCCTCATGTGAACGGGTTTTTCGGCCTGATCTCGAGGGCTTATCAATTGTGGTTCTTTCCAATAATGATGGCTGCATTATTGCCCGGTCTCAAGAAGCTAAAGATCTCGGGTTTAAGATGGGAGATCTCTTCCATATGGTCAAATCGCGGTTACATCAGACGGGGACGAAAGTCTTTTCTTCGAATTACGCGCTCTATGGCGATCTCTCAGATCGAGCGGTTGCGGTGTACCGGGAATTTACCCCAAGTCTTGAGATCTATTCCATTGATGAGAGTTTCCTAAATCTCACCGGTTTTGGCGGGAGAGAAGAGTTATTACGACTTGGGAAATCCATTAAGGAACGGGTACGACAGTACACGGGATTACCTGTTTGCGTTGGTATTGCCCCAACCAAAACACTTTCCAAAATTGCAAATAGAATTGCCAAGAAAAATAAAGAACATCAGGGCGTTTTTGTCTTAAGTTCTGAAGATAAAGATAGACTACAACAAGTTGATATATCAGATATATGGGGTGTATCTCGTAAATTGACACCTAAGCTTCAAGCACTGGGAATTTATAACGCACTTGACCTATCTCGCGCAGATCCCAAACGCATTCGCTCTCGTTTCAGTGTGGTTTTAGAGCGTATGATCTATGAGTTAAATGGTCAGTCTTGTTTGGCGCTAGAAGAAGTTGTGCCAATCAAAAAAGGCATTATGGTTTCGAGAGGCTTTGGTCAATATCAGGATAGTCTCTCTCGGGTGCGAGAAGCGATTGCTTCTTACGCAACAAGGGCCGGGGAAAAAATGCGCACTCAGCACCTTGCGGCCAATAAATTGACGACCTTTCTGCGCACCAGTCCCCACGGCAAGGATCAGGTTTATTATAGTAATTCCTTCAGTATAACCTTTCCCGAGGCAACGTCTGATACCGGGCAAATTATTCAGGCGGCGGGGTACTGTCTGAAGAAAATTTATAGGCAAGGTTTGAAGTACCAAAAGGCCGGCGTTTTTCTTGATGGGTTGGTGGATGCAAGCTCAACACAGCAGGATTTTTTCTTCAAACCGGATATTAAAAAATCGGAAGCCCTGATGGAAGTTTTGGATAAACTCAACAGAGACCACGGGCGAGATACCGTCCGCTTTGCCGCATCAGGCATGAACAAAGATTGGAAAATGCGCCAAAAGATGATTTCCCCGCGCTACACCACCCGCTGGGAAGATATCAAGGTGATACGTTAACATAGGGGAAGGGCTTTATTTATTCATCAGGGGACGTTAATTCAGGGCATCATCCCTGAAAAGCGCGAACAAAGTGGCCTTTGCCGATATGTTGGAATTCAGGAATGACGGGAACATAATCCAGGGCTTGAATAGGGCTGGGAACTTCGCCCGTCAGAGCTTTTCTATCCTTACGTTTAATTGTCGGGTCTGCTATGGGTACCGCATCAAGTAGGCGCTTGGTGTAAGGGTGTTGGGGATTATTAAAGACAACATCTCTAGGACCACATTCGACAATTTGTCCGAGTAACATAACTGCAACCCGGTGGCATACTTGTTCTACAACTGCCATGTCATGGGATATAAACAAATACGAGATATCCAGCTTTTCCTGAATTTCTTTGAGAAGATCTAGGACTTGGGCCTGGACGGAAACGTCGAGAGCAGAAACGGATTCATCGGCAATGATTACCTTGGGCTCTAGGCTGAGAGCACGCGCAATACAGATGCGTTGTCTTTGACCACCAGAAAATTCATGGGGGTGGCGCTTCATTAAATCGGCGCCCATGACACTAGGGTTGAGGCCCACTTGAATAAAGAGTTTCTCTACACGGTCCTGGAGCTCACTACCACTTGCTAATTTATGAATAACAAGAGGTTCGCCAACGAGATCACCAACGGTCATGCGAGGGTCGAGAGCCGCATAGGGATCTTGAAACACCATTTGCATTTTTCGTCGAATTGGAAGCATTTGTTTGGCTGATAGCCCCGCGAGTTCTTGACCATCAATTTTGATAGACCCCTCCCATGGAATAAGGTTAGTCAGGGATTTCCCGATAGTGGATTTCCCGCACCCACTTTCCCCAACCAAAGCAAGAGTTTCACCGGGATAAAGGTCAAAAGACAGATTTTCAACGGCATGAACCCGGCTGATCGGGCGTTGAAGCAATCCGCCTTTTATATCAAACCGGACAGTGAGATCATGAACTTCAATCAGAGGTTGGATTGCTTCGGACTTTTCATCAATATGTTTCGCGACAGGAGGGATATTTTTGAAACTACCGAGCTTTGGAACAGCTGAAAGAAGATCTTTGGTATAGGTTTCTTTTGGTGTCAAGAATAAATCTTTAACAGGTTGGCTTTCAATGATTTTCCCATGGTTCATGACAATGACATTATCGGCCATCTCAGCGACAACACCCATGTCATGTGTAATCAGAATAATGGCTGTATTAAAATCGCGCTTGAGGTCGTTCATCAAGCTCAGTGTTTGAGCTTGGATGGTGACATCAAGTGCTGTGGTGGGCTCGTCTGCAATCAAGACTTTTGGGTTGCAAGACAAGGCCATGGCAATCATCACGCGTTGGCGCATGCCACCCGAAAGCTCATGCGGATATTGTTTCATCCGCTTTTTACTTTCGTTAATGCGGACGGCATCAAGCGCTGTAAGAGCCATAATTTGAGCTTCACGACCATAAATATTTTGATGCGTACTGATCGCCTCAACCAATTGATTGCCAACAGACATAACCGGATTTAAAGATGTCATTGGCTCTTGGAAAATCATGGCGATATCCGCACCACGGATGCTTTGCATCTTTCTATCAGACAGCCCTATGATATCCTGCCCTTCAAGCAAAATTTCCCCTTGGGTAATGCGTGCAGAAGGCGGAAGTAATCCCATTATGGACAAAGCGGTCACTGATTTTCCAGATCCTGATTCTCCTGCAATACAAAGAGTTTCTTCTGAACTGAGCTTAAAAGACAGGTTATCAATGATAGTTTTCGCACCTGTCGGGGTCGCCACTTGTGTGATCAAGTTACGCACTTCTAAAACGGGCGAATGATTTTGGATGTTGGACATAAATTACTCTAAAACCAGGCGAGGAAAGTAGAAGGAAACGATCCAGTTGGGTTGGTCGACGATTTCACTTATCCTGAGATCACCACAAACGGAACACAGCATATAGGCATCAACGGCTTTCATGTTGTAGCGACTGCTCAGCAGATCAACCATTCGACTGACAGCTCCTCGAGCTCCTTCCATCAAGTTATCACCGATACCAGTTGTAACTTCGTATCCTTTGCCATCGAGATGGCGGGTCACTGGTCCTGGTGTTGTAAAACGTGGTGTTTCCAGCTTTTCATCTTTGATGAGATCAAGGGTCACGACTGTATTCATCGGACTTTCAATTGCAGTCCCGCATACTTCGCCATCTCCTTGAGCGGCATGCGTATCGCCAATAGAAAATAGGCCGCCAGTTACTTCAACGGGGAGGTATAGTTCTGTACCTGCTGCGAGATCCCGAATGTCAATGTTACCCCCAACACGTCTTGGGGGGACAACGGAATGAAGGCCTGTTTCTGCGGGAGCTAAACCAATAGTACCAGCAAAAGGTTTTAAAGGCACTTTTCCTCCTGGGCCAAAAGCAGATGTACCAAGGCTGTCTTTATCGTAGCTCCAAATATGAAGAGCGGGGTCTTCAAACCTGTCAGCGAGTAATCCAAATCCTGGAATATTAGCGGTCCAGCCAAATCCGGATGGTTTAAACTCTTCTATTGATACTTTAATGACATCGCCCGGTTCTGCCCCGTCGATAAAGATTGGCCCGTTAACAGGGTTAACCTTGCCAAAATCCAGAGTTTTAACATCTTCGACGGTAGAGTTTGGGTTTAGTTGGCCTGCAGAAGAATCCAGACATTGAAACTCCAGTGTCGATCCCGGTGCAACCGTCGCAACGGGTGGGAATGAATTATCCCACCCGAAGTGATGTTGTGCAGCGTGGATTGTATAATCACATGCTTTGCACATACTTACATTCCATCCTTCACAAAAACAGTGTCGTAATGAACGGGAATATGAACTGGATCGACAAAGATGCCATCAGGACCATCAAGCCGTTCAGAGCGAATGGTGAAGCGTTGTTCGTTGAAAATTGGAACCCATGGCGCATCATCTTGGATACTTGTGAAGATTTCCTTCCACGCTTCTTCGCGTTTCGCGGCATCTGCTGGGTCAGTCATTGCATCAGCTTCAATCGCCAATTTATCTAATTTAGGGTTGCAATACCAAGACCAGTTCCAACCGCCTTTTACGGCACCACCACACCCTAAAATTGGACCATAGAAATTGGAGGGATCCGGGAAATCAGCGATCCATGCCATGCCACCTGACCAAATCATAGGTGCTTGATCTTCTTCACCACCTGCTGCGATTACATTGCTTTGGGCGAGTGATTTAATTTCAGCTTTAATGCCAATTGCAGCTAAATCTTGTTGAATCGCTTGTGCAATACGAGGCTGAGGGTCTGTGTTGGCAACATAAAGCTCCGTTGTAAAGCCATCTGCATATCCAGCTTCCGCAAGTAAGGTTTTAGCTGCTGCTTGGTCAAAGGAAAATCCTTTGTAATCAGGATCATAACCGGGCATTAAAGGAGGAAGAGGTTGGTTTGCAGCAACAGCGCGACCATTGATCATCCGAATGATACGATCTTTGTTGACGGCCATGTTGACAGCACGACGTACTTTTACATCATCAAAGGGCTTCATTTTAACATTGAGAGAAATGTATCCAGTGTGAAGCTGGCTTCCCTCGACAATATTGTCGGTATATTTTGGGTCTTTACTTACTTCCAGGAACTTTGCGGGTGGAATACCGTCACCAGCAATATCAACTTCTCCGTTTTGTAAACGAAGGAGAGCAACCAACGGTTCTTGACCAACTTCAAAGACGATTTCATCCAGATGCGGTATTCCAGCTTGGTAATAATCAACGTTCTTTTTGAAGACAAGCCGTTGTCCAAGAGTCCATTCGCCAAGAGAATAAGCTCCTGTACCGACAGGATGTTTACCAAAGTCTTCGCCCCATTTATCAACGGCTTCTTTTGGTACGACAGAGGCAAAGTTGATTGCGAGAACATGAAGGAAAGTTGCATCAGGGCGTGATAATTCGATTTTTACTGTGTTGTCATCGATAACAGTTACGCCAGAGAGGTGACCAGAGCCGCCAGAAGCGTCATCAAAGCCTTTAACTGAAGCAAAAAAACCTGCGCCGGGGCTTTGTGTTTTAGGATTTGTAACACGATCAAGGGAATACTTCACATCGTCGGCGGTCATTTCGCGTCCGTTGTGAAACTTGACACCGTCTCTGAGCTTAAATGTATAGATAAGCCCGTCATCAGAAATGGTATAGCTCTCGGCAAGATCTGTTGTCAGTTCTGTCGTTCCGGGTTTGTAATCCAGTAGTGAATCAAACAAGCTTTTGATCATGGACCAGTTTTGCCAATCATAACCAATGGCAGGATCCAGTGTTGATACGTCATCTTTATAGGTAACAACCATTGAGCCACCGTCATTTGGACCAGCATTAGCTACACCAAACGATGCGACTAAAGCCGCAGCAGCAACGGTTCCTTTCAACCAACTTTTTATCACTTTAGGTCTCCCTGTATATAAGAATGGGCATATAAGATTTGATATATGCGAATGATTGATTTCCCGATTTTCGAAAAATCTTGTTCATTTCAGTTTTATTCTTGGGTCAACAAACAGTGCGATAATGTCCGCAAGGAAATTACCGATAACAATTGAACAGGCCGCGACCAGTGTTACCCCCATGATAATGGGAATATCGACACGCTGGATTGCCTGCCAGGCAAGTTGACCAATACCTGGCCAACCAAAAACAGATTCAACAACAACGATGCCGCTCATGAAAATTCCAATGTCGATGCCAATCATGGCTATAATTGGTAAAAGAGCATTGGGAACAGCATGGCGTAATATTACGCGTAACTTACTCACCCCTTTGGCTCGCGCCGTGCGAATAAAATCTTGTTCTAAGACATTAAGCATTGAAGAGCGCATCATACGGGCATACCAACCAGAGCCGAGAAGCCCCAGAGTTAGCGCGGGTAATACGAGATGTTTGGCGGTGCCGTATCCTCCAATGGGGAACCATCCGAGTTGCACTGCAAAGACATAGAGCAGTAAAATTCCAACAACAAATTGTGGTGCCGACACGCCAACAAAAGAAACAACCATCAGAGAATTATCAACGGTGCTGTTACGCTTTACGGCTGAGATAACACCCATGGTTAATCCGAGTAAAAGTTCCACAGATATTGCGGCGACCATAAGTAATAAACTTGCTGGAAGGCGTGACCAAATCAGCTCTGCTACTTCAGTTTTCTGAATGTAAGAACGACCAAAATCGCCTTGGACCAAAGAGCTTAAATATCGCCAGTATTGTTCATAAACGGGAAGGTCTAGACCGAGCTGATGGCGAATATTGTTCACTGTTTCCGGGGTTGCACTTCTCCCGGCGATCTGTCGTACGGGATCTGCCGGAAAGAGATATAACAGCATGTAGGTCACAATGGTTATGCCAAGGAGGATAATCATTGCTTCGAAAAAGCGTCTGGCGATATGAGAGAGCATCAGTGTTTTCCCTTCATCGTCGGGTCGAGAATTTCCCGAAGGGCGTCGCCTACAAGGTTAAAGCCTAGTGCTAGACATACGATCCCGAGGCCTGGGAGAAAAACGAGCCAGGGAGCTGTCGCAAAATAAGTTTGATTTTCAAAGATAATGTTCCCCCAGCTTGGGGTCGGAGGTTGAACGCCGACGCCGAGAAAACTGAGAGTTGCTTCGAGTAAAACCGTTGTTGATATCCCAAGAGTACCAAAGACAATTGTAGAGTAGATGAGGTGAGGCGCGATGTGCTTTAAAAGAATGCGGAAATGCGAAGCCCCGAGGGATCGTTCGGCAATTATAAAATCTCGCTCAGCCAGAGATACAGTTTCAGAGTAAATGACGCGCGCAACTTGAACCCAGTTTACCATTGCAATGACCATGGCAACGATCCAAAGACTTGGGGTGAATATAGCTGCAAGGACAATGGCCAGTAATAAAGCAGGAAAGGCCATCATCAAGTCAGTAAATCGCATGAGAATTGCACCAACTATACCGCGGTAAAACCCGGCAACGATACCGACTACAGTGCCAATAATAATGGCTGCTCCATTTGCAATGACACCAATGATAAGGGAGGTTTGGGCCCCGTATACAAGACGAGAAAACAAGTCGCGGCCCAATAAGTCGGTTCCTAACCAAAATTGTGCATTAGGAGGCAAGGGCGCACCTTCGATGGTCAAGCCTTCAAAGAGTTGAAGTTCAGGAGGGTAGGGGGTAATCCATGGTGCAAGTATTGCTGCCAGGATGATCGCTGAAATAATAAACAGACCTATCGCACTTAGTTTCCTGCTCAAAAGAGCCTTTATAACATGCATTATGCCATACCCTTGTCTGCAGAGAAGCTGTTCACGAGTTCAATGGCCTTGTTGTGGTCGAGGCGAGAGGCAAACTCTTCTATACTTTGTCGGTTGTTCATGGCGGCAGAACGTAAAATGGCAAAAGCAGCTTCATCTTCTAACTGGCCACATTCCATAATTAGAAGCAGAGCGCGAAAGACTACGGGGCGATTGGAAATGCGGTTTTCCAACGTCCGTATCTGGGTTTGTTGTTCTTGGCGTTTAGCAAAATTTGCATAGGCAATTACCAAGGTAGAGAACACACCGCTTGATTGAATTGGCTTAATGAGATGTGCAGACGTTTCTTGTGAGAGCATCCATTCGAGCCGTCCAGGTGCTTCGCTTGAGATCAAGGCGATGAGTGGAACAGGCGGATTACCTTTGGACCAAGGAAAAAGGCCGTCGTAGCCATTATCGCCATCAAAAAAAACTAAATCAGCGGGGGTGCTGTCCATATTAAAATCGGGCCAAACGACTGTGCTTTCAATCCCTAATCGGTCGAGGTGCCGTTCTAATCGACGGATATTGTCATCCGGTCTATGGAGAATGACAGCCCTGTCACCTCTAAAGTTTGGAGTGCGAAAGACGCTCATTTGACCACCTTTAAATGGGGTGGAGTCAAATGAGACGGAGTTGATACGAGGTCAATATTATTCACATTCTTTGCAAATTGAGTGGCATCAAAATTTACGAGATATGGGTCAGCTGTGATAGCTTGGGATCGGGACGGTAGAATTTCAAAACCCTCTTGGGATTTTATTCGACCTATATAATATGGTAATGCAGCGTGGTGTGTCTTACTGCTGATCTCTGTCTCACCCAGTGGTGTTTGAAATTTCCTGTTAAATAGACCATTTTTTATGGCTTCAATATCATCGGTGTGGGCTTCTTTTATGGCTTCTGCTAGATAATATGCAGTTGCATAACCGTTTACAAAGAATGCAGAAACAGGCCTTTTCTTTGACCTTTTCTTGTATACTTTATTCAAGAAATGAATGTTTTCAGAAGTGTTCAGGTTTTCGAAATAAGGTGAAATACTTAAGTGACCTTCGGCAGCATCGTAGCCAATTTCTTCCAATTCGCATTCCGTAATATTACAACTGATAATTGGGCAATTTTCAGGTCGGAAAAAATCATCTGTTTTGCCCGCAGAATAAAATGCGCGATAAAGAGCATAGCTAGAAGAATCAATCAGATTGTTGAGAATGAAACTAGGACGGGTCTCCCGAATGGTCTCTATCATGCGTTCAACATCGGTTGAGTGGAAGGGGAGGTAATTTTCCCCAGTAATTTCCCCACCACAAGATGTGATTAATTCACGGGCGATACGGTTTACTTCCCAACCCCAGACGTAATTTGTACCCGTGAGATATACTTTATTCCCAAACTCTGGGATGACCTGTTCAAACATAGGGACGATATGTTGATTGGGACAAGCCCCAGTATAGATGATGTTTTCACAGCATTCGAAACCTTCGTATGGGGCTGTATACCAAAGCAGCCCATCGTGTTTCTCAATAATAGGTGTGACTTCTTTTCGGCTAATTGAGGTAACGGTACCAATGATTTGTTTGCAATGATCTTTACGAAGTAGCTCTTCAGTAAGACGTTGGTATTCATCTATATTTCCTCCAGGGTTGGCAATTTTTGGGGAGAGTTGAAAGTCATAACTGGGATTGGCGTTAACTTCTTCTAAGGCCATCAGCGCGCCATCTAAGCAATCCTGTCCAATTAGGTTGTATGCTCCTGTCGTAGAATAGAGCAGACCGACGGGTATTTCTCGACGCATTTTAAACTCCCAAAACCAAAAAAGCCTCACCTAGCATCACTGAAAATTCAATGTTGCTAGGTGAGGCTTCGTTGCCGTATCGACTTAATGTCGAAGTTATTTTTTATTTCACAATTCTATCTAACAACGAGTGCTAGAAATGGAAGGGTGAATTATATAATTCGTTGAAAGGAGTATTCGCCAAATTTTTGTGATGTTCAAACGGTTTTTTGATAACATTGTTACGGATATGGAAAATATATTTGTTTATCAAGTAGTTATAACTTTATATTTTTATAAAAATAGCCTTAGAAATTGAATGTAAATTCTGTTTCTGGTTATATCTTCTTGTTTGACATTTAATGTTGAGGTCTTGGCTATGAAACAAATTAGAGTACTAATTTCGGGACGCGTACAAGGAGTTTGGTTTAGAGGTTGGACAGTCCAAAAAGCAAATGAATTGGGTGTGAAGGGTTGGGTTAGAAACTTAAACTCTGGTCAGGTTGAAGCCATTTTTCTTGGAGAAGAGACCCAAATCGAGGTGATGTTAGATGCTTGCTGGCTGGGCCCTGAATTGGCGAAGGTTAAGGCTGTTGAAATTTTCCAGGATACATCAGATTTGTCGGATGAAACTTTATTTGTCCAAATACGCTAAGCTGTTTTACCTCTTAGTTATCTCCTGGTTATCGCCGGGTTACATCTTGGCCTTAGCCTGTTTCATTGATCGTCTTCAGGCTTTTGATCTGGTTTAAAAACCTCATAAAACGCCTCTTTTAGGGCAACATCCAGATCTTCCATAGAAACGCACAACCCTAGATCAACCAGCGATGTCACACCGTGTTCGTTTATACCGCAGGGTACAATGCCCTCAAAGTGAGATAAATCTGGATCTAGATTGATGGCGATGCCATGAAAGGAAACCCATTTTCTAACCCGAACCCCAATAGCAGCGATTTTGTCTTCTCGCCCATTGCCGCGATTAATCCAGATACCAACCCGACCTTCTCTGCGTTCACCTTTTACATTGAATTTTGCCAGAGTACGAATGATCCATTCTTCGAGATTAAAGACATATTTTCTGACATCCTTATTGTAGAGGCTTAAATCCAACATGGCGTAAGCTACACGTTGGCCGGGTCCATGATAGGTGTATTGACCACCACGTCCGGCGTCGTAAACGGGAAAGCGGTCGGGGTCGACGAGGTCTTTGATGTTTGCAGAAGTTCCCGCGGTATAAAGAGGGGGATGTTCAAGCAACCAGATGGTTTGAGGGGACGTTTTAGTAAAAATTTGGTTGGCACGATTTTCCATAAAAGAGAGAGCATCAGGATAGGAAACCTGATTTTCTGAGATTCTCCATTCGATTCCAAGTTCATCCGTCGAGGTAGTTGCGTCGTCTTTTGAGGATAGCTGCCCCTCTTGGGTGGAAATTCGAGTATTTTTCACTTTTTGCCCATCCTGTCTATGGCACAGTGCCGATTGCTATGTTTTAATCGCGTCAGGGTGTCGCCCTTAAGCGCCACTCTGTCAAGACCGTCATGGCAGGAACGAGCCGTTCCCCCAGCTATATATAAGGCATCGACTGCCCCAAGGAGCAATAAACTTTATGACGCAAGACCTACGCGACGCAGCTCTCTATTACCATCGTTATCCTACTCCAGGAAAACTTGAAATTTCAGCGACCAAACCTCTTGGTAATCAGCGCGACCTGGCATTGGCCTATTCTCCAGGTGTTGCCGCCGCTTGTGAAGTGATCGTTGAAGACCCCGCCGAAGCCGCAACCGTCACCTCACGGGCAAACCTTGTCGGCGTTATTACAAACGGTACAGCTGTCCTTGGACTAGGCGCCATTGGTCCTCTTGCTTCTAAGCCTGTGATGGAAGGGAAAGCTGTCCTTTTTAAGAAGTTTGCCGGCATTGACGTCTTTGATATCGAAATCGATGAAACAGATCCCGATCGTCTGATTAACGTAATCGCGGCCCTGGAGCCGACCTTTGGTGGAATTAATCTGGAAGACATTAAAGCACCGGAGTGTTTTATTGTCGAAGATGCGCTTCGCGAGAAGATGAACATTCCGGTTTTCCACGATGATCAGCACGGCACGGCCATTATTGTTGCCGCAGCGATTTACAATGCCTTGCGCCTTGTTAATAAGAGTAAAAAAGACGTCAAAGTCGTTGCCTCAGGTGCTGGTGCCGCCGCACTCGCTTGTCTTAATCTCTTGGTATCGCTTGGTATAGACCGCAAGAATATCTGGGTGACAGATATTGAAGGTGTCGTCTACGAGGGCCGTGAAAAATTGATGGATCGTTGGAAATCAGTCTTTGCACAAAAAACGGATGCTAGAACGCTTTCTGATGTTATTGGCGATGCAGATATTTTTCTAGGTCTTTCTGCTCCTGGAGTTCTAAAGCCTGACTATGTCAAACGAATGGCCAAAGACCCGATTATTATGGCTTTGGCTAATCCAACCCCTGAGATCATGCCCGAAGAAGTAAAAGCCATTCGTGATGATGCCATTATGGCAACCGGACGGTCGGATTATCCTAACCAGGTTAATAACGTACTCTGCTTTCCTTATATTTTTAGAGGAGCATTGGATGTAGGTGCTACGGCGATCAACGAAGAAATGAAAGTCGCTTGTGTGAAGGCGATTGCCGATTTAGCAATGGTTGAACAAGATGAAATCGTGATCAAGGCTAGTGGGGGGGAGGCCAAGAAATTTGGTCCGGAATACATTATTCCGAGCCCCTTTGATCCGCGTCTTATTTCTGTGATTGCTCCTGCTGTTGCAAAAATGGCAATGGAAACCGGGGTCGCAACCCGACCTATAAAAGATTTTGACGCCTATCGTGAAAAATTAAAACGCTTTGTCTATCGTTCAGGTTTGGTGATGAAGCCACTGTTCGAACGTGCCAAAAAAGACCCCAAAAGGATTATTTATGCTGAGGGCGAGGACGAGCGTGTATTGCGCGCTGTTCAAATCGTTTTGGATGAAAAAACGGCTATTCCAATCGTCGTCGGCCGCCCTGATGTTGTGCAAAATCGTATGGATAAGGTTGGTATCAAGCTAACTGTCGGTAAGGATTTTGAGGTTATTAATCCTCAGGATGATTCTCGTTATAATGATTACTGGACCACTTACCACAAACGTATGGAACGCAGCGGGATCTCTCCTGATACGGCAAAGGTGATTGTGCGGACAAGAAACACAGTTATTGCGGCTCTTGCGGTTTATCGTGGTGATGCTGATGCCATGATTTGTGGCCTGACAGGTGGCTATCATCGTCACCTCAAGCATGTTCGCGGTGTTATTGGACTGCAAGATGGGGTCTCTGACTTCTCATCTCTAAGCCTAATGATAATGCCAAGTGGTACTTATTTTATGGCTGATACCTATGTGACAGAAGAGCCAACGTCACAACAGCTTGCTGAGACAACAGTTTTGGCAGCAAAACATGTAAGTAGATTTGGTCTCAAACCACGTGTTGCACTCTTATCGCATTCAAATTTCGGAAGTTCCGATAGCGAGTCCGCGTGCAAAGTTCGTAAAGCTTTAGCTGCTATTGAAGAGTTGGCCCCAGACCTTGAAGTTGATGGCGAAATGCATGCAGATGCTGCTTTGGATCCCGCATTAAGACAACGTGTGTTCCCTAACTCCAATTTGACCGGGCCAGCGAACCTTTTGATTTTTCCTAATCTGGATGCTGCAAATATTGCCTTAAACTTGATGAAGACAGTTGAAGATGGTTTGGCTGTCGGGCCTATTCTTGTTGGAGCAGCACAGCCGGCTCATATTCTAACGCCTTCTGTAACAGGAAGGGGGGTTGTAAATATGACTGCTATTGCTGTAGTTGATGCACAGAACAGAGAAAGGCGGGCTAAAAAGTAACCGCCCTTGATAAAAATAGCCTTGAGGAAGGTTACAGCATGAACCTGTAACCTTCCTCGTTTAATAATGGCATAAACAGTAAGCGGTAGGAGGCGGGATGTCGGACGATCTTAAAGGCGGAAGCGGCCTGCAAAATCTCTCGGAAGATGAAAACTTCGGGGTTTCTGCCGACCTTATTCATGCTGTAGAAGATGCGCTCGAAAAAAGCCGAGATTCAGAAGTTGGGGATCTTGTCGAAAGTCTTCATGAAGCTGATACCGCTGATCTTCTTGAAACGCTTGGTCGGGACGAACGCTATCGCCTGATGGAAGTTATGGGGGCGGGGTTTGACCCTGAAATTCTACCATATCTTGATGATACCGTTCGTGAAGAAATTGTTGAATGGCTCGGCCCTGACGGCATTGCCAAGCTAGTTCCCTCTCTTGATAGTGATGACGCGGTTGAACTCATTGAAGACTTGGACGAAGACCTCCGTATACACATACTTGCCGCGTTACCTCAAGCATATAGGCGAGTTATTGAAGAGAGTCTGAGTTACCCCGAAGATTCCGCGGGTCGATTGATGCAGCGTGAGATTGTCGCTGTACCATCAGTTTGGACAGTCGGAGAAACGATTGATTACATGCGGGTAAGCGAAAACTTACCAGAAGATTTTTATGATATATTCGTGGTTGATCCCAGGCACCATCCCGTTGGATTTATCCCTGCAAGCCGTTTGATGCGTTCTCGACGTCATATTCGTTTGGATGAAGTGATGGATGAGGACATGCGCATTATTCCGCTTAACCTCGACCAAGAAGATGTCGCACACATGTTCCGACAATACAGCCTGGTTTCTGCTCCAGTGGTTGAAGAAAGCGGGCGCCTCGTCGGGGTTATCACCGTCGATGACGTGGTTGATGTGATCGATGAAGAAGCCGGCGACGATCTTATGAAGATGGGGGGAGTGAGTGAACCTGATCTATACGAAGATGTTGCTGATACGACGATTGCCAGATTTACCTGGCTTGGGGTTAACTTATTAACAGCGGTTCTGGCTTCGGCCGTTATTAGCCTTTTTGATGCCACGATTGAAAAAGTAGTTGCTTTGGCTGTCCTCATGCCGATTGTCGCCTCAATGGGGGGCAATGCTGGCACTCAAACACTGACCGTTGCTGTTCGATCTCTGGCGATGAATGATTTGTCAGAGGCTAATGCGGCAAGGTTCGTGGGCAAAGAGCTCATTGTCGGGATTATCAATGGTGTATTATTCGCTATTCTAACCGGTGGTGTTACATGGCTTTGGTTTGGTGAGTGGGATTTGGCTCTGGTTATTGGCGCTGCGATGATTATTAATATGATAATTGCAGGGCTTTGCGGTACTCTGATTCCTCTGGGGTTAGAGCGATTTGAGATCGATCCTGCGGTTGCATCAAGTGTATTTCTTACAACGGTTACCGACGTAATAGGATTTTTTGCCTTTTTAGGCTTGGCGGCAATATTCCTTTTGTAATCTTGCGCGTGGGTCTTCCAAAAATGAATTTTTTTAGTATTTCAATGATAAATTTGAAAACGAAAACAAATGCTTGCATCGTATAATTGATTTCCACCTATAGGGTTAAGTTTACTTTCCTGCGTTAGAATATAATAAAATAGAGCCAAATTACGCAGTTTGATTAAGCGTGTCTTTATTGACTGCTAAGGTGAAAGGCGTAAGGTGCGGGTATGGATAGAGTTTATCCAAAGGGTTAACAAAAGATGGAGTGGCCACGTGCCGAGTGTCTTAATTACAGGTGCCAATAAAGGTATCGGTTTGGCTTTTGCCCAGTCTTTCGCTGTTGATGGTTGGAAAGTGCACGCATGCTGCAGACACCCAGATAAAGCTAAAGAACTAAAAGCTATTGAGGGAGATGTTGTGCTCCACAAGCTTGATGTCTCGGATGGTTTGCGTGTTGCGGGACTTGCGCGTGAAATGGTTGATGATCCTATTGATATCATGATTAACAACGCAGGGTATTTTGGGCCACGCCTTGAATTTGGCGAAATTGATTATGAAGATTGGGCTTATACCTTTCAAATTAATACAATGGGTCCTCTTCGTATGGTCGAAAATTTTGTCGAGCATATTGCCTCAAGTGATCGTAAATTGGTGGTTAATATCTCGAGTAAGATGGGGTCTGTCGGTGCCAATGAAACCGGCGGACAATATGTTTATCGCTCATCGAAAGCTGCCTTGAACGTCGTAACAAAAAGCCTTTCTGTTGATTTGAAAGACAAGGGGATCACCGTTATCTCGGTACACCCCGGCCACGTTCAAACAGATATGGGAGGGGAAACTGCTCCCGTCACCATTAGTAAATCCGTATCTGGGTTGAGAAAATTGATTGGTAAAGTAACCGAAGAAGATAGTGGCCAGTTTTTCAATTTCGACGGGTCAGTGATACCTTGGTAATTTAGGGGCAACCTCAGGGATAATCTCAGACTACAGATCAAGCCGAAAGCTAGCACGAAGCCAAACAGGAATAATATCCAATAGAGCCAGTAAAAAAAGGAAACCAGATGTCATCAGGTTTAAGTGAAGAGCATATCCTTATTCGTGACACGGCACGGGCATTTTCCCGTGAAAAACTGGCTCCTTTTGCCGCCGAGTGGGATAAAAGTTCTGAGTTTCCTAAAGAAGCAATCGCCGCTTTGGGGGAGCTTGGCTTTATGGGAATGTTGGTCCCGCCAGAACTCGGGGGGTCTGGCACGGATCATGTATCTTACGTCCTGGCTCTTATCGAAATTGCTGCTGGAGACGGCTCTTGTTCAACAGTGATGTCTGTTCAAAACTCTCTCGTGTGTTCTCCTTTGCAGAATTACGGAAGTGATTTTCAAAAGAACACCTATTTGGAACCATTAGCCCGGGGAGAAATATTGGGCTGTTTTGGTTTGACTGAACCGGGGGCTGGTTCCGATGCTGCAGCACTGACGACAAAAGCCGTTCGAGATGGTGATGAGTACATTATAAATGGTAGCAAACAGTTTATCTCCACTGGGAAAAATGCCGATGTCGCTCTCATCTTTGCGGTAACGGATCCCGATGCTGGGAAAAAAGGGATCTCAGCCTTTTTGATCCCGAAAGGCTGTCCTGGTTTTATTTGCGCAAATATTGAAGATAAGTTGGGACAACACGCTTCAGATACCGCCCACCTCGTTTTTGAAGATTGTCGAATCCCGATTGAAAATCGCCTGGGGGAAGAGGGTGAAGGTTATAAAATTGCGCTCTCCAACTTGGAAGGAGGACGCCTTGGCATTGCCTCACAATCCATAGGTATGGCGCGCTCTGCCTATAGGGCCGCGAAAAAATATGCAAAAGAACGAAAAGCCTTTGGGAAGGAAATAGCACAACATCAGGCCGTTGCTTTCCGGCTGGCCGATATGGCAACATCGTTACAGGCTGCTGAATTGATGGTTCTTGAGGCGGCCAGGGTGCGTGATGCAGGGTTGCCCTGCTTAAAAGTGGCGTCGATGGCCAAATTGTTTGCTTCTGAAATGGCCGAACGGGTTTGTTCTGATGCAATCCAAATCCATGGCGGCTATGGTTACCTTCGAGATTATGAAGTTGAGCGTATTTACCGTGATGTCCGGGTGTGTCAAATATACGAAGGAACATCGGATATACAACGCTTGGTAATAAGTCGCCAAATATTGCAGGAGGATGATGAATGAAGAGTGCTATCGATTTCTACTTTGATTTCTCAAGTCCTTACGCTTATTTCGCAGCAATGGAAATTGATAAACTGGGAGAAAAACACGGACTTTCTGTGCATTGGAAGCCGATCCTTCTCGGTGCTATTTTCAAGAAAACCGGGGCGAAACCTCTTTTACAAACACCCCTAAAAGGGGATTATGCTCATCATGATTTGGAACGTACCGCGCGAATGAAGCGCCTGCCTTTTGCTCTTCCGGTAAATTTCCCTTTCGCAGCATTGGCGGCCTGTCGCGCTTATTATTGGATCAGGCGCGAAAATGAGAAACTCGCAATAAGCTTTGCCAAGAATATTTTCAAAGCGGGCTATCAAATGCGGTTGGACATATCCGATCCACAGACAGTAATAGATCTTTCTTCTGCCCTCGGGCTGGATAGTGGGCAGATTGGGCCCGCTTTGAAAAGTGAATCCGTCAAGGAAGAACTCCGCAATGAAGTCTCTTTTGCTGAACAAAGAGGGGTTTTTGGTAGCCCGTTCTTTATTTACGAAGACGAACCTTTTTGGGGCTGTGACAGGTTACCAACTCTTGATGCATGGCTAACTCAGAAGGGCTGGTAAGCAAATTTTTGAGGGCCTTTGTATATTTTGCTATTTTAAAATTTAGGACCTTCTTGAAAGTAATTCTGGAAATCAGTAAAAAAATAAAGGTTTTATCTCAAAGTAGAGTATCATTCCTTCATGGCAACTCCCCGTAAGAGCATAAAACAAACTTGTAATGCATGGGTTAATACAAATGCTTTATGCCTTTAACGTGGTTAAAACGTGACAGAGGACGATCTCTCGTTTTCGTTTAGCGAGAGGTCTCTCTAGGATAAGGAGGCCTTTGATGCGAACCCCTTTTTTTATTGAAGAAACAGGTTCAGATGGCGTTGCCTATATAACGCTAACTAAACTTGAAACTCACAATAGTTTAAATGGTGAGCTTATCAGTGAACTCGTAGATGCTTTAATTGGTATTGAAGATGATCGTCGCGTCCGGGTTCTGGTCATATCAGCCAAAGGCCCCAGTTTTTGCGGCGGGGCAGATTTAAAATGGCTAAAAACCATGTCCTCCAATTCAGTTGAAGAAAACCTTATTGAAGCCCGGCGATTAAAAAAACTTATGTCTGTGCTGGACAATTTAAATGTACCTACCATAGCCCGGGTGCAAGGCAATGTTTATGGCGGCGGTATAGGTCTTTTATGTTGTTGTGACATCGTGGTCTCGATGGCGGGAACTTTCTATAGCTTGCCGGAGGTTCGGATGGGTTTGATCCCTGCAATTATTTCGCCCTATGTATTAAGGACAATTGGATCACGCCAGGCTCGACGTTATTTTATAACTGGAGAAAGACTTTCTACCGATCAGGCTCTTCAAATTGGATTGCTGCATCAAGTGGTTCAAGGAGATATGATTGATCTAACCATCGATGGTATTATCAAGGATTTATTAAAAGCGGGACCACAAGCTCTTATGCTTGCAAAACAACTCGTATCTGATGTTGCAGACAGGCAAATAGATGATACTCTTCTCGATGAGACCGCTCAGTTGATTGCAGAGGTCAGTGCGAGCGAAGAGGGCCTAGAAGGGATTAGAGCTTTTTTAGAAAAGCGAGATCCTGAATGGCCTGAATAAAAAAATAGTGCAAAGCAAAGTCGAGAAAAATTTAAAATAGGGGAGGGAATAAACGCGTATGACGGGGGTTAATCACGGAATTTGGAAGGCTGCTGGGTTTACGGCCTTTTTTCTACTGCTTGTTGCGCTCGCAATGGGGTCCGTCAATCCCTTACAGTTAACAGTTTTTCTTATTTTGATTATCTCCAGTGTTACCTATTTTTATAGTGTCTTTCCTGGAAGTCGATTTTTTTCTATCTCTGTTGCTAATTTCCTAGCGCTTTATACAAGTCTTTTTCACTTTTTTCTCACAACCAACTTTTCCTCGGTTGGTCCTGAACTCGGCGCCGTTGGCTTTGCCATGCCTGTTGTAGGATTTTTTGGTGGAACCTGGTTTCAACGCAAGAGCATTCAATCAATAGTGTTGGTGCATAAAAATAGTGATATCGGTATTACGACAGGGTCAGCTCGATGGCTTCTGCCTGTTTGCCTGATAGGTATTGCAACGTTCTTTGTTCCGGAAGGCTCTATCCCGTTACTTTGGGAAGAAGCCATTTTTTTTCTGGCTATGGGAGGGATTACTCTTGTTGTGATGTTTGTGAGTAAGGAGGTCGTAACATTCCTGTTGGATGTAGGGCTGTTATTCGAATCATTTTTTCTACGTATTGAATCTTTGGTTATGCCAGCGTTTGCCTTTCTAACATTTTATTCCATGAATGTGATGATTTTCGGGTTCATATATCGCATTATTGATCACTACAGCTCCTTGATGCATTTCTCTATTGGGGGCGAAACAAAAGCAATCTCATTTTCTGAAAGCTTGTATTTTTCAATTATCACACTGAGTACGGTGGGTTATGGCGATATCGTTCCGTTGTCACATGTGATAAAGGCAGTTGTATCCATTCAGATTATTGTAAGCGTTATTCTTTTACTTTTTGGTTTCTCGGAAATCATGTCCTTTTCAAAAAGTACTCCTAAAGAAAGAAAGTAAGGGACTTAATCCCTCAAAATCTTGTTTCTCCAAGGTTTAGTTTCTATAAAAGGCTTATAACAATAATCATCCAAGGTTATCTGGTTTAAGGCTGTCTCCAAAGCGGGGGATTATTGTTGCGCTAGGTGCCTTGTCTAAGAGAGTGTGTTAACTATGGTCTTGCATTTGATTAAACTATCTGTTGGTACAGAGAGCCCAGAAACTCTCGAAATCTGGCAAGCTCAACGTTTAGTTGATCACGGTGAAGTTTTTCACCAAACCCGAATGTTCCCCAAAAGACGTGAAGAGATTATATCAGGCGGATCCATATACTGGGTCATCAAAGGGCAGGTGCGTGCCCGGCAGCTTGTTACAGATATTGTACGCGTTGAAGATCAAGAGGGCCGCTCTATGGCGCGGTTTATTCTGGACCCTAAACTTGTTCTCCTGAAAAATCGGAAACATAGGCCATTTCAAGGTTGGCGTTATTTAAGACCAGAAGATTCTCCTGAGGATGTGTCTGAATACGAATCGCTCGAAGGTGAATTACCTGAAAATATGAGGGATGAACTCGAAAAATTGGGACTTTTGTGAACGTGTTTATAAAAAAAGTAAATTAATTGATTTTTGCTATAGACAAGACCCCGGAATGTCCTTATAACCCGGCTTCACCAGCGAGGAACACGGTGAGACACCAAGTGAGACGCTGATATGGTTTTAAAAGAGTTCAAACAGTACTTGCACTTCTAAGAAATCATCTTATAATAGCCGACCTTAGCTAAACGGTTTCGACCGAAGTTAAGCTAGACAAATTATTTGAAAATTTATATTGACGAAAACAGCTTGTTGGCTGTATATCGTCCTGCTCTAGAGGCCTTATGGTTTCTGAGTAATTGTTGTTTGACATTGTGGATCAGATGGAAAGGATGCGTGAACGGCGGTTTGTTGGTTTTAGCAACGAGCTAGCTAG